>NZ_JBNDLV010000001.1:0-4437108 GCF_050436245.1 Paraburkholderia sp. MM6662-R1
GCTTTGACGAGAGCACCTGGCACCCACCGGCTAAATTAAGGAACATTCAATGGAACACTACAGCGGTACCCTTTCCCCCGAGGCCGCAAACGTCTCCGCTGATCTTTTAGAGAAACTCGCATACGCTACGACGGAAACAGCCCCACTGGTAGCAGGTCGCCGAACGTTCTTCAATTATCGGGATCTCGGTGTTTCCGACGCCACAGACGGTCGAATGAGGGCGCAGGTGACCGTGGCGACAGGCGTGATGCAGCAGACCGGTTGGCATTACCATGTTTGCGAAACGCAGTTTATTTTCACCCTCCGAGGCTGGATAGATCTTCAGTTCGAAGATGGTCGAGTTATTCGGGTTGGCGCTGGCGAATCGCTTTATATTCCACCTGGTCTCAAACACAATGAAACGGCAATCTCGGAAGATTTCGAGTTCCTGGAAATTTCAGTGCCGGCCAGGATGGGAACAATACCGTGCGAGCCTCCTGAAGGTTTAAAGATCCTCGACTGAATTGCACGACGTACCGCTTGGCTCGCAATGCGCACTGAGACGCAGTAAGCATGACCTGAAGTCGTGCTTACCAGTCAAGAGCGCTTGCGCTGGTTGTTTTCCTGCCCGCCCTTTACCGCCCCTACAGTCCTGGTCACGCAAGCTAACGGTTCTAACCAACCACGCGGCATGCGACAGCGACAATGTTCTGCTTGTCCTGCTTTCCTTGGCGAAGCCGACGGTGCACGCAACAGAGACCGCGAAAGTCCGACGGCTGAATCGAGCCTATGTATCAGTTCAACGGGTATGATGCCTGGTATGTTCGTTACATAAGTCGTCTGGCCGATTGACCTGTCCGGCGGCTGAAGCCCAGGCGATGAAAGGAAGGCCGAAACTGCATCTGTCGTTAAGTCCGGAGGACAGAGCCGCGCTCAACGACTTCGCGCAGCGCGGCGGCACTCGTCCAGCGCTGGCATTTCGCGCCCGAATCGTCCTGGCCTGTGCAGAGGGACTGGACAATGCGGTTGTGGCCGCTCGCGTTCAGTCGACCGCGCACACAGTCTCCAAATGGCGCAGAAGGTTCATCATGGATGGCCTGCAGGGCTTGACGGATCTTCCTCGCAGCGGGGCTCCCCAAAGAATCGGCGAAGCGACGGTGGCCGAGATCGCATCTCGCAAGCCCGACGGTGTCATGGCAGTAAGCAGTGCCCGCCACGTCGCACGAGAGGCTAACGTTTCCGCCTCCACTGTCGGCCGGATATGGCAGAACATGGACAGGCCGGTAAAACGATCCGGATCCCACGGATCTCGTACCGCGCCTACTTCTGCTGGATCCGAAGTCGTTTCTATAAAGGCGGCGCCCACCGTCAACCAGGAAGGACAGGGTTCCAGTGATGACAGACTGGCTACCGACGTGGGTTCCGGTGAGTCGCCGAATCCGCCTGACGATCTTGTGCAGGCGTTTCGCATGGCACCCGTTGGCCTGCTCCTGTCCAGGCAGCGAGTCATCGTGTCTTGCAACTACACGTTCGGTGAAATTTTTGGGTGTGCGCCCAACGAACTGGCTGGACGCTCGCTGGAATACCTCTACCCCTCCCAGGATGAGTTTCGACACATCGGCGAGCGCGCATGGCTGGTGATGAAGGAGACGGGCTTTTATTCCGATGAGCGCATCATGCAAAGGCTTGATGGCAACCCGTTCTGGTGCCACGTTTCCGGGCGCTCAATGAACCGCGACGATCCATTTGCAACTGCGATCTGGGCATTCGAGGATATTTCGTCGGCCCGTCGGGTAACTCGCGACCTGACTCGGCGCGAGCGCGAGGTCGCGCAACTGCTGGTGACGGGAAAAAGCAGCAAGCAGATCGCGCGCGAGCTGCAAATTAGTCATCGAACGGTTGAAGCACACCGTGCCCGGCTTATGCGCAAGTATGCAGCCATGACGACGGGAGAACTGATCGGCAAGCTACTCGGGCGCGATCGGTGACCTTCTGCACTTCCTCTGCGCCACACTGCCACATTGTAAGTTCTATGCCCGGAGAAACGCGGATTAATGAAAGGAAGTTAAGACGCATCTTACCGGTGTTCACCCTAATGTAATTCGACGACTGCCCTCTCGGTGATGACGCGGGTAAATTTCCCAAATGCACATTGATGGGAGAACGCGATGGGAGTGGCGATTGTAGGCTGGGCGCACTTGCCGTTTGGCCGATTCGACGGCGCAAGCCTTGAGGATCTGATCGTGCGGGCCGGCCGCGAAGCCGTGAAGGATGCGGGCCTGCAAGGCGAAGAAATCGACGGCACGTGGCTGGGCAATTTGAATGGCGGTCTTGTCCCGGACATCTTCGCTTCGTCACTGACGCTCAATTGCAGCGATGGGCTGCGATGGAAGCCGGCGGTGCGTGTTGAGAACGCCTGCGCGTCGGGCGCCGCCGCAATTTACTCGGCATGCGATACGATTGAGGCGGGCCGTGCGCGTACCGCGCTGGTAATCGGCGCCGAAAAGATGACCGATGTATCCGGCGAAGATGTTACGCGCATTCTTGGTAACTGCGCATACTCGGGCGAGGCGGGAAATCCGCCCGGGGGCTTCCCGGGAATCTTCGCCTCAATCGCGCAGGACTATTTCGCGGAGTACGGAGACCATTCGTCGGCGCTCGCGCGTATAGCCGCAAAAAATCACGCGAACGGCGTCGACAATCCGTGGGCGCATATGCGGCGAGACCTCGGCTTTGAGTTCTGCAATACCGTATCTGAAAAAAATCCGATGATTGCGCCACCGCTGCGCAAGACCGACTGCTCGCTAATCTCCGATGGCGCTGCTGCATTGGTGCTTGCCTCGAGCGATGCGGCCGCAGATTTTCCTCGTGCGGTCTCAATCCGTTCCCGTGTGCAGGTCAACGATTATCTGCCGCTGGGGCGCCGCCATGCTGCGTCGTTTGAAGGTCCGAAGCGTGCCTGGCGCGGCGCACTCGAGCAGGCCGGTTGCGTGATTGACGACCTGTCGTTCGCCGAGGTTCACGATTGCTTCACGATCGCTGAGTTGCTCAGCTACGAAGCGATGGGCCTGGCCGCTGCTGGCCAGGGCCATCGTCTTATCGAAGAAGGGGTCGTTGCCCGTGGAGGGCGACTTCCGGTCAACGCTTCTGGCGGGCTCAAAGCGAAAGGCCACCCGATCGGCGCCACGGGCGTGTCCATGCACGTGATTGCTGCGATGCAATTGACCAATACAGCAGGCGCAATGCAGGTTCCCGATGCCTCACTCGCCGGCGTCTTCAACATGGGAGGCTCCGCGGTGGCGAGCTATGTCAGCATTCTGGAGCGCAGCAGATGAACATCGCCCGGTGGCTGCAGCGCACGGCAGCGATCTTTCCCAAGCGGCTCGCGGTTCTGCACGGCGACGAACCCTGGCTCGAATACGGGCAACTTGCGACACGCGTGGCGGCGCTAGCGGGTTTCCTGAACGAGCAATGCGGCGTACAGCCCGGTGCCCGGGTTGCCATCTACTCCGCCAATCGTCCCGAATATCTGGAGGTGCTTCAGGCCATCTATTGGGCAGGTGCCGTTTCCGTGCCTGCTAACTGCAAGCTGCATCCCAGAGAGTTGGAGTACATCCTGGATGACGCCGGGGCCGACGTGCTGTTCGTTTCGAGCGAGTTGCTGTCGACATTGAGCGACCTGCAATGCGGTAAGCGGCGCTGCGTCGTGTTCGGCTCGGACGAATACCTGCATGCGGTCGAATATGCACCGACCGACCTGCATCACCGTCAGCCCGACGATCTCGCGTCGTTGTTCTACACATCCGGAACAACTGGGCGACCGAAAGGCGTCATGCAAACTCACCGGAACCTGATGGCGATGACCGCGTGCTATTGCATTGACGTGGACGATGTCAGCCCCGAAGACGCGATGGTCTACGCAGCGCCGATGTCCCACGGGGCCGGACTTTACCACTATGCGTACATCTTGCGCGGCGCGCGTCACGTGGTGCCGCGGTCGGGTGGATTCGAGCCCGAGGAGCTTGCTGCTCTGGCTGCGCGTGTCGGACCTCTCGCTATGTTCGCCGCACCGACGATGGTCAAACGGCTTGTCGATCACTTCCGCGCGGTCGATGCCGATCCCGCCGGCTTCAAGACGATCATCTATGGCGGCGGACCGATGTACGTGAATGACCTACAGCAGGCTTTGGAAGTGTTGGGTCCGCGCCTCGTGCAAATCTATGGGCAGGGCGAAAGCCCCATGACAATTACTGCACTCGGACGTCACCATCTCTCAGATCGGAAGCATGCTCATTGGTTGGCCCGTGCCGCTTCGGTGGGTGTCGCACAGTCGCTCGTCGAAGTCGACGTCGTGGCGCGAGATGGAAGCTCCGCCCCGAAAGGAGAAACAGGCGAGGTCGTTGTGCGCGGCGCCGCCGTCATGTCCGGCTACTGGAACAATGCGTCCGCTACGCGCGACGCGATCCGCAACGGCTGGCTCTACACGGGCGATACCGGCAGTCTCGACGAGGACGGGTTTCTCACGCTGAAGGACCGATCGAAGGACCTGATCATTTCCGGTGGTTCCAACATCTATCCGCGAGAGGTGGAGGAAACGTTGCTGGCTCATCCGTCGGTGTCGGAAGTGTCGGTAGTGGGCCAGCGAGACGACGAATGGGGTGAGGTGCCCGTGGCTTTCGTGGTGCTTCACGCGGGCCGTCAAACGACCCGCGACGAACTGGACGCCTGGTGTGTGCAGCACATTGCACGCTTCAAGCGCCCGAAACACTACTGGTTCGCCAATGAGTTGCCAAAAAACAGTTACGGCAAGGTATTGAAAACGGAGTTGCGCGGCCGCCTCGGCCAGTAGTCGCTGCGCAAGCTTCTGAAGATGAGGAGAACAATCTTGAAACAAGTCAATGTACCGGTACTGATCGTCGGTGGCGGCGGTTGCGGGCTGAGCACATCTATTTTTTTGGCCAACCTTGGCGTTGAATCGCTGTTGATCGAGAGGCACCCGCAGCAGTCGCCGATGCCGAAGGCGCGGTACCTGAATCAGCGCACGATGGAGGTGTTTCGTCAATACGGCCTTGCCGACGCAATCTACGCGCGCTCATTGCCGATCGAATACGTCAGCAAGATGCGCTGGTGCACGAGTCTGGGCGGCGATCGCCCTTGGGACCGCAAGACGCTTTACGAACTCGAAGCCTGGGGCGGCGGTTCCCTGGGGTTTACGTATCAGAAAGATAGTCCATGCCAGAGCACCGTTTATCCGCAAGTGCGCCTTGAGCCGCTGCTCAAGGCGCATTCGGAGCAGAGGGGTGGTGCGCAGATGCGCTTCGGTCACGAGTTGCTGTCGATCGAGCAAAGCGAGACCGAGGTCATCGCGACCGTGCGTGACCGTATCGCTGACGAAACCTATCAGGTTCGCGCTCAATACGTCGTCGCTGCCGACGGTGGTAAAACGGTCGGTCCGTGCGTCGGTGCGCGTCTTGAAGGTACGCCCGAACTGCTGGAGATGGTAACCGTCTATTTCGCGGCAGATCTGTCGGCTTATATCGACGACGACAACGTCAGCACGTTCTGGTTTGCGAATCCCGAAGGCGACACTAAAGCATGGGGTAGCGGCGTGCTGGGTAAGTTGGGCCCGACGCGGTTCGACCGTCACTCGGAAGAATGGATGTTCCATTTCAGTTTCAAGCCCGGCAGCGGCGAAAATTACGAGGCGGCTACGCTCGTGCCTCGCATCCGCGCATTGTTGAAGATTCCTGATCTCGACGTTAGCGTGCTCAGCGTCGGCAAGTGGATCGTGCAGGGTGTGCTGGCTGATCGCTATCGGTTTGGCCGCGTCTTTCTGGCAGGCGATGCCGCACATAGACATACGCCCACGACGGGGCTTGGCCTGAACTCCGCCGTGCACGACGCACAGAATCTGGCATGGAAACTGGCTGCCGTGATTCGGGGCCGGGCCGGAGCCGGGTTGCTTGATAGCTATGAGAGCGAACGTCGCCCGGTCGCCGAGCGCAACGTCCACTGGGCACTGTTCACGTTCGGAAATTATCAGGTGACGAATGCAGCCATCGGAATCGTGCCGGGCGATCCGCAGGGCAGCGAGGCAAACTTCAAGGCCTTGCTCGCCGAGGGCGACGACGCAGAGGCACGACGTGCCCGATTCAACGAACTGATGAAGGTGCACCGGACAGAATATCAGGCGCATGACCTCGAAATCGGCATCCGGTACGACAGGGGTGCGCTCGTCAGCGACAACACGTCGCCTCCGGCCCGCGACCCGCTGGGCCAACGCTTCGTTCCGACCACGCGCCCCGGCCATCGCATCGCGCACGCGTGGCTCGCGCGCGGTTCGCAGAGAATTTCCAGCCTTGATCTCGCACGGGCTGATCGCTTTGTGCTTATTACCGGCCGGCCGGACGTCTGGGAAACGGCGGCAAAGGAGACCACTGACAGGCTTGGTATGCCCGTCGAGGTGATAGTCATCGCCGACGACGCACAGGTAAGCGATCCTTCGGGCGAATGGCGCAACGTACGCGAAATCGAGGATGACGGCGCAGTCCTGCTGCGCCCGGATCAGCACGTCGCGTGGCGCTGTACAACTGCTCCAGTAGGTGTCGATCTCGCGCAGTGCCTGACGGACGTGCTGGCACAAGTCATCGATCGCGCCCCCGTGCTGGTCTAACTACGACAGATAGGAATCGATATGCAAACTTCCACACTAGAATCGCGCCGCTCGGCCTCCGAGCTGGGACTGCGGCCGAATATGCTCAATCACTATGCACGCGTCACGCATGACGTAGGGGCCACTGCCGACTTTTACGGCCGCATCCTCGGAATGGAACTCGCGAGCACGATCATGGATGATCACGTGCCGTCCACGGGTGATGCCTTTCCCTATTTCCATATCTTCTTCCGGATGGCGGACGGGTCAACGATGGCGTTCTTCGAATGCACCGATTTGCCTTTGCCCTCGTCTCCGTCGCATCCCGCCTACGATGTCTTCGACCACATCGCGCTTGAGGTGAGCGATACGGCCGAGCTCATGCGCTGGAAGGAATGGTTGGTCAGCGAGGGCGTAGATGTACTTGGCCCTGTCGATCACAAAGGCATTATTCAGAGCATCTATTTCCGGGACCCGAACGGATATCGGCTTGAGTTGACGACGCCGATCGATCCTGCATGGAACCAGCACACTACCCAGGCGCAGGAAGATCTTGATCATTGGCTCGCCGCGAAAGCAGCGGCGCAAGCCGAAGGTCGGGACGTCTCCGCCGCCATGATTGAGTTGATCGGACAGATCAAGCGCAAGCGCTACGAGACCTCTGCGGAAGGAAATAATTAAACATGACCCGTTCCAATCACACCCATGACGCTTCACGGAAGAGCTGGGTCCGCTCAGCCAATGACGGCGCGACGGATTTTCCGGTTCAGAACCTTCCCCACGGCGTATTCCGGCGGGCTTCGGGAAATGAAAATTTCCGCGGCGGCATCGCGATCGGCGATCAGATCCTCGATGTAGGCGCTGTTCTGGCAAGGAATCTTTTTCCGGCAGAAGCGCGTGAGGCAGCGCACTCGGCTGCACGTGCGCCGCTCAACGATTACATGGCGCTACCGTCCGACAAGCGAAGCGCTGTGCGCTCGGCTGTGTCGTTCCTGCTATCTGAGGACTGTCCTCAGCGGAAGGAGGTTTCCGAATGCCTCGTTCCGCAGGCGGACGCTGAATACGCTCTTCCGGCGCGCATCGAGAACTTTTCCGACTTTTACTCATCGCTCAGCCATGCAACAAACGTCGGCCGTCTGTTCCGGCCCGACAATCCGATCTTGCCAAACTATCGCTGGCTGCCGGTAGGCTATCACGGCCGTACGTCTTCGATTCGTGTGTCGGGACAGGATTTCCGCCGGCCAATCGGTCAACTGAAGGACCCGAGCAGCGCCGAGCCGGAGTTTGCGCCCAGCCGGCGACTTGATTACGAAGCCGAGCTCGGTGTACTCATCGGACAAGGAAACGAACTCGGCACGGCCATTGACATCCAGAATGCTGACGCGCATGTATTCGGCGTTTGCCTGTTGAACGACTGGTCCGCGCGCGACATTCAGTCATGGGAATACCAGCCGCTGGGGCCGTTCCTTGCGAAAAGCTTTTTCACGAGCCTGTCGCCATGGATCGTGACGCTCGAGGCGCTCGAGCCGTACCGCACCGGCTTCTCTCGTCCTGAAGGTGATCCGGCGCCAATGCCGCACCTTTGGAGCTCCGAGCTGGCGACACGCGGTTCGATTGATATTCGGGTCGAGACCCTGTTGCAGTCAGCGCAGATGCGAACCAGCGGCGCACCTCCGGCGAGTTTGTCCGTCTCGCGTTATCCGGACGCTTATTGGGCAATGTCACAACTGATTGCACATCAGACATCGAACGGGACGAATCTTTGCCCAGGCGACCTGCTCGGCAGCGGGACTCTCTCAGGCCCCGATCCGGCTTCGCGCGCCTGTCTTCTTGAACTCACGGAAGGCGGCAAGCATCCGTTCACGTTGCCGAGTGGAGAAACCCGCACGTTCCTGGAGGACGGCGACACAGTCATCATGCGCGGATGGTGCGAACGAGACGGGTATCGTCGCATCGGGTTCGGAGAGTGCCGCGCGACGGTGCTTCCCGCGCGCCGGCCGTGACGGGTGACGTGATGATGTAAGGAGCGGCTGTGGCCTTGGCCCGCAGCTGGTAGGAAAACATGAACCGCATTGTCCGTAAGAGATAAGCGGCTACCCAGGAATCACCCGGATCGGTAAAGGACAAGGCAACCCAGTGACATGCCCAAAGGGTTTGGTCCAAAGCCGGTCCACCATCGTCCGGATGGAGGAGACACAATGAAATCCGATCAAACCGCCGCGAGCCTCGCGGCAGGCACAGCATTGCCTGAACATTCCGCAGGAAAGCGCTCGGGCGCGAGCCTTTACCAGATTGTGGTTGCTGCATCGCTTGGATCGTGCTTCGAGGCGTACGATTTGTTCCTCGTCGGCACAATGGCTGCCGTGATTGCCAAGCAGTTTTTTTCCGGTGTCAATCCCGCGCTGTCGCTGATCTTTACGTTGCTCGGATTTGCGGCAGGCTTTCTCGTCAGGCCGCTTGGCGCGATGGTCTTCGGCAGCATAGGCGACCGGCTCGGTCGAAAACAGGTTTTCGTCGTGACGGTCGCGCTGATGGGACTGGCGACCGTGCTAATCGGTCTGCTGCCGACATATGCAACCGTCGGCGTTCTCGCCCCCATTATGTTCGTCGGGCTGCGGCTTGTTCAGGGGTTTGCGTTGGGCGGCGAAAATGGAGGGGCGATGGTCTATGTCGCGGAACACGTTCCGGCAAACCGGCGCGCCTTCTATACGTCGTGGCTCCAGATTGCACCGATCGCCGGTCTGATTCTCTCTCAGCTGGTCGTGCAGGGCACGCGTTCTACATTCGGCGGGGCGGCTTTTCTTGAATGGGCCTGGCGTGTGCCGTTCGTGCTATCGCTGGTTTTGCTGGCGTTGTCGTTGTGGATGCGTACCCGCATGGGCGAATCACCTGAATTCGAACGCCTGCGCAACGAACACCAGGTCTCGCGCGCGCCGCTCAGGGAAGCGTTCACCGGTCGTCGCAACATCGTCGCAATGATCTGTTCGCTGTTCGCTCTTGGACCCGGCGCGGCGGTGACTTTTTACAGCGCATTTTTCTACACGCCATTTTTCCTGACCGAGGTGTTGCGCGTTGAGCCCGCAACGGCCAATCTGCTTTCAATGTTTTCGCTCGTCATGGCGGTTCCGATCTTTCTCGCTTTCGGCGTGCTGTCCGACAAGATCGAGCGTAAGACAGTAATCTGCGCAGGGTTCATTCTGGTTGTCCTTTGTTATCCGGCGATCTACCGCGGCCTGACGCATTTTGCCAATCCGGCGCTGGAACGCGCCATTGAGACGGCGCCCGTCGTGGTCGTGGCCGATCCGCACGAATGCTCGACGCAATTCAATGCACTCGGAACGTCGAAGTTCCATACGTCCTGCGATCTCGCAAAGAGTGCGCTTGTCCGCGCCGGCATCAGCTACACGAATGAGACAGCGAGCGCGGGTGCCGGTGCAATCATCAGGGTGGGCGATAAGGTCGTCGCTTCTTACGACGGCAGCGGGACGGACGCCCCAGTCAAGGCTAAAGCTTTCGCCGCCTCGCTGCGCGGTGCGCTGGACTCCGCCGGATACCCGCAGAAGGCCCCGCCGCACGGTGTGAACCGGCCAATGGTCTTCCTGCTGCTGGTCGCCCTTGCCACTTTTGCAGCCATGACCTACGCACCTTTAGCAGCGGCCATGACTGAACTGTTTCCAGCCAGGATTCGCTTCACCGCGCTTTCCGTGAGCTACCACATCGGCTTCGGCTGGACTGGAGGATTTCTTCCTGCAGCGGCTTTCGCGATCGTCGCGGCGAACGGGAACATGTATGCAGGATTGGCCTATCCCAGGGTGGCCGCCCTGATCGGCGCAATCCTTGTCGTGGCGTTCATGCTGGCGACACGCACGGGAAGACTGAAGCACGAGACGTGACACGAGGGGTTGGCGTGGCGGGCGGGCGCCGGGTCGGCGTTGCATGGCGTGGACTTGGCGGCGCGGTTACGCAAGGTTGTAATCTGGAGACATTGACAGTGCATAGTACCTATCAGTACGAGAAATTCGAATTTGTGCGCCCGCCTGAGCTCAATGGCGTTCCCCATGGGCGCTACCCGGTGGTCGTGGTCGGCGCCGGCCCGGTTGGTCTCACTACCGCTATTGACCTGGCCGCCCAGGGGACGCCGGTGCTTCTCCTGGACAACGACGATACTGTTTCACTCGGCTCACGCGGGGTGGCGTACGCCAAACGCACGCTCGAGATCTTCGACCGACTCGGCTGCAGTGGGCCGATGATGCAAAAGGGCGTGTCCTGGAACGTCGGCCGTACATTCTTTGACGAGACGGAAGTTTTTAACTTCAATCTCAGCCCGGAGCCCGACCATCATCGGCCCGGCATGATTAACCTTCAGCAGTACTACCTCGAAGAGTTTCTGCTTCGACGCGCTCGCGAGTTACCGAATCTCGAGATCCGTTTCAAGAACGAGGTCATCGGCGTTATGCCGCAGGGTCATGAGGTGACGCTTCAGGTCAGGACCCCTGCGGGTGACTACACCTTGGATACGGAGTGGCTCGTCGCTGCGGACGGCGCGCGCAGCCCGATCCGCACCCTTCTTGGGTTGGACATCGACGGGAAAATCTTCAAGGATCGGTTCCTGATTGCCGATGTGGTCATGAACGCCGACTACCCCACGGAGCGGTGGTTCTGGTTCAATCCGCCGTTTCACCGTAATCAGTCGGCGCTCGTACACCGTCAGGCCGACAACGTCTGGCGGATCGACTTCCAGCTTGGCTGGCAGGCCGACCCCGAAGAGGAAAAGAAGCCAGAGAATGTGATCCCGCGCATCAAAGCGATGCTGGGCGACGACCGCGAGTTCGAGCTCGAATGGGTGAGCATCTACACGTTCCAGTGCCGGCGCATGGGCAGCTTCAACCATGGTCGCGTGCTTTTTGTCGGCGATTCCGCGCATCAGGTTTCTCCTTTTGGCGGGCGGGGTGCCAATTCGGGCATACAGGACGCCGACAACCTGGTATGGAAGCTCAGGCTCGTTATGGAAGGCAAGGCGCCGTCGGCGCTGCTCGACACCTACACGGAAGAGCGCGGGCTGGCTGCTGACGACAACATCAGGAACTCGACGCGCTCGACGGATTTCATTACCCCGAAAAGCAACATCAGCAAAACGTTCCGTGATGCTCTACTGGGGCTGGCCGGGGAGCAGCCTTTTGCACGGGCGCTGGTGGACTCTGGCCGTCTCTCGGTGCCCACCATCCTGATCGACTCGAGTCTTAACACGCCGGATGCGTCGACGTTCGCCGGCAACATGGTGCCGGGGGCGCCGATGGCCGATGCGCCGGTGACCGGTGGCGGTCAATCATGGCTGCTCGGTGCCTTCGGTGACCGCTTCGCGCTACTCCTTTTCACGAAGGACGCATCAGCGCTCGATGCGGCGACTGTTCAGGCGCTCGCCGAACTTTCGGACGCGCCGATTCCGGTCGAGGCAGTTGTGGTGGCGGAAGGTGGCAGCGCCCCTGGCGGCATTCCCACGCTCATCGACGTCAAGGGGCGCGTCCGCGAGCGATACGATCTCGCTCCCGGGAGCGTCTATCTTGTGCGGCCCGACCAGCATGTCGCGGCACGCTGGCGCGAGCTTGACCCGATGAAGGTACGGAGTGCGATTGCCCGCGCGACGTGCAACGATTGAAGGACTCAGAATGGCACTGACTACACAGCCCAATTTTGCTGAACCCGGCAAACGCTATTTCTATTCGTTCGTTCCGGGCGACGATTTTTACGAGGCGCTCATCGATGCTCATCGTGACCTCACCGATGAGCAGAGTTCAACGCTCAACGCGCGGCTGATCCTGCTGCTGGCCAACCACATCGGTGATTTATCGGTGCTGCGCGAGGCGCTTGGTATCGCGAGGGGAAAAGTGGAGACCACCGGCAACCTCGGACCTTCCGCGGAGCGTTGATCCATGAGCGGATCCAATGATTTGATGCAGGCTGAATGGCGTCTGACGGATTTTGTGCATGGGTTTGATGCCTCGCATGCACCGGAAGAGGCACTCGCAGTCGTGCGCAACATGCTTTTGACGACCCTGGGCACGGCGATCGCGGGTGCCTCCGAGGACGGTTGCGCAGCGATTTTGGACTTCGTCAGGGAACGTGACAGATCAGGCGGTGCCACAGTGTTCATTCATGGCGATTCCGTATCAGCCAGCGGTGCCGCGTTGGTAAACGGCGTCATGTGTCGGGCATTGGACTTTTGCGATGCGATGGCGCCCGGGTTGCATATCGGTTCCTCGCTCATTCCCGCGGCACTGGCCGCGGTGGAGCTCGCCGGCGGTTGCTCGGGCCGGGACTTCCTATCCGCGCTGCTCATCGGGGCGGAGATTGCCTCCCGGATGAATCTGGCAGAGGCGGATTACGATGGCGCCGATCCGACGGGCGTGGCCGGGGTCTTCGGCGCGACCGCAGCGGTGGCGAGGATACTCGGCCTGGACCGTCAGCAAACCCTGCACTCACTGGCCTTGGCGTTCAACCGGGCAGCGGGCAGCTTCCAGAGCAATATCGACGGCTCACTCGCGGTGCGACTGATTCAGGGGTGGGTGGCCGAGACCGGGGTCACGTGCGCGCAGCTCGCGCAACGCGGTATCACCGGACCGGGCCGCTTCCTGTCGGGTGTCTACGGATATGCGCACCAATTTGCCCGAGGGCTTCGCAAGGCCGACGAGTTTGTCGAGGGACTCGGAGAACAGTGGCAGGTAATGAGCACCGTATTCAAAAAATACCCCAGTTGCGGCCTGACGCAGGGGGTGACCGAGCTGGCGCTGCGCGCACGCAAGGAACTCGATATCGGACCGGGTAACGTCGGTCGCATTGAGGTCAGACTGCCGCCGTATGCGTTCCGCCTTGTTGGCCATGATTTCGTAATAGGCGAGAACCCTCGCGTGAACGCGCAGTTCAGTGCGAAATACTGCGTCGCTAATGCGTTGGTTCGGGGCGCATCGCGACTCGAGCACTTCGTCGAGTCGAGCATCCGCGATCCCGAGGTACTTGCATTCACCGGTCGGGTCGACGTGATTTCCGATGAGACCATGCAGGCGCTTCACCATACGGCAGTCGAGCTTCACGTCGAAGCGGCCGACGGCCGTCGGCTGAAGCTGGCGCTCGATATTGCTCCGGGTTTTCCAGGCAACGCTCTGCCCGAGCAAGCCCATCTGGCGCGTTTCACGGACTGTCTGCAGTATGCGGCTAAACCGGTCTCAGGTCAGCAGGCTGACCAGCTTGTGCAGATCGTGAACACTATCCAGGAGCAGGACGACGCGCACGCCATCCTGTCTCATATGCAGGTGGAGCGCGGCGGCGCATGACCTCGGGGTCCGCGCTAGCACAAAACAGCTGTTTCCCATCTTAGATATCCGTTACAGAACACGGAGAGTTGGCATGGCAAAGGCATTCGCATCCCAAGGGGACCTGGAAGTC
Organism: Paraburkholderia sp. MM6662-R1; assembly: GCF_050436245.1. Classification (NCBI taxonomy): domain Bacteria; kingdom Pseudomonadati; phylum Pseudomonadota; class Betaproteobacteria; order Burkholderiales; family Burkholderiaceae; genus Paraburkholderia; species Paraburkholderia sp. MM6662-R1. The sequence goes on from NZ_JBNDLV010000001.1 coordinate 14,072, forward strand.
AAAGAAATTACATGGACGCAACTGTCGGAGAACGCTTATGCGTACACCGCCGAGGGCGATCCGAATTCGGGCGTGATCATCGGTGATGATGGTGTATTGATCATCGACACAACCGGTACGCCCGCAATGGCACAGCAACTGATCGCAAAAATCCGGTCGGTGACGGACAAGCCGATCAAGTATGTGGTGCTGTCGCACTATCACGCCGTGCGCGTCCTGGGCGCGTCGGCCTACTTTAAGGAAGGGGCCCAGGAGATCATCGCCAGCCGCGGTACCTATGAGCTGATCGTAGAGCGCGGCGAAGCGGACATGAAGTCGGAGATCGAACGCTTCCCGAGGTTGTTCGCAGATGTGGAGACGGTGCCTGGGCTGACCTGGCCAACGCTTGTTTTCGAAAAGGAAATCACGCTTTTTCTCGGCAAGCTTGAAGTCAAGATCGCACATCCCGGCGCGGGCCATACCAAGGGCGACACGGTGGTCTGGCTGCCGTCGCAGAAGGTGCTGTTCTCCGGTGATCTGGTCGAATACGGGGTGGCCTGCTACTGCGGTGACGCTCAGTTGGCCGAGTGGCCGGCGACGCTCGAAGCGCTGCGTGCTCTCGGTGCGGAAAAGCTCGTGCCGGGCCGTGGACCGGCACTGGTGACACGCGAAGATATCGAGCAAGGGCTCAACTATACGAAGGACTTCGTGACCACTCTGCGTCAGAGTGGTCGTGATGCGGTCGCGCAGAAGCTCGATCTGAAGGGTGCAATGGCGCACACGCGCAAGGTCATGGACCCGAAGTTCGGGCATGTTTTCATCTACGAGCACTGCCTGCCCTTTGACGTGTCGCGGGCCTACGACGAGGCCAGCGGTATCAGCCATCCACGCATCTGGACGGCTGAACGAGACAGGGAAATGTGGGATCAGCTTCAGGGCTAAGAGCGGACATGAAGCTATATAGCTACTTCCGGAGTTCGGCGTCCTATCGCGTGCGGATTGCGCTGAACCTCAAGGGGATCGCGTACGAGTACCTGCCGGTGCATCTGGTGCGCAACGGCGGCGAACAGCTCGCGCCGGCATATAGGGAAATCAACCCCGACCAGCTGGTGCCTACGCTGCTTGACGATGCGGGAGCGTCGATTCCGCAATCGCTCGCAATGATCGAGTACCTTGACGAAATCCAGCCTGATCCGCCGCTCCTGCCAGGAGATCCTGCGGGGCGTGCCTATGTCAGATCGCTGTCGCTGCAAATCGCATGCGAAATCCATCCCCTGAATAACCTGCGCGTGCTGAAGTATTTAACGGCGAATCTGGGCCTGACTGAGGAAGCGAAGCTCGCCTGGTACCGGCATTGGGTCGAGGTTGGGTTTGAGTCGCTCGAGACGCGGCTCGTGGCCGACAGGCGGACCGGCAGGTTCTGCGTCGGCGACGCACCGACAATGGCTGACCTCTGTCTTGTGCCACAAGTTTTCAATGCGCAGCGCTTCTCCGTCGACGTCGACCGCTTTCCGATACTCACGCGCATCAATGAGAACGCAATTGCGCTCGCCGCTTTTGCGCATGCGGCGCCGGACCAGCAACCTGACGCGGCATGAGCGCGTGGGCCGTGAGGAAGGACAGAGGTGCGTCCGAACGGTCGCTTCGCTTTGATTGATGAGGTCTTGCCGTCGAGAAACTCCAGCCCACGCTGACGCAAGGGCCAGGGGACAGGGAACGCGCCTGGGCGCTGGATACAGCGGACGACGAGGGGCGAGCAACAATAAGCTGGAGGCTGTCGGATAGCACTCAAGTGTTTGCAATATCAGTCGCCTGACGAATTTAAAAGGAATTCGATAGCAAATTCAGTTGCACGCCGCGAGAAGAAACGAAAACCCGCGTTGCCTCTAGCTGCCCGCGTGGACTCTGAGCGGTGGGCGGCAGTTGATCGCTGTCAAGCGGACGAACCGGCGTCCCGTGTGCATAGGCTTCGGGCGTCGCCTAATGGCCGATAGGACCTGTTCGATGAGCGTTTTTGAGATCCGACGTTGGAATCCTCAACGCCGGCTTTCGGGCGACTTGCGTGAACGCGTACTGCCGGCCAGGTCCGGTCAGTCCGACTTCATGCGCGAATGACGGGTGCTTAGACCGAACCGGCCAGTCGTGTGCACTGCTGCAGCGCGGCTTAAAGATCCTGGCCAGTAATCTCGATGCGCTCTCCACTCGATGGAGGTATTTTGCGTTCCGCAACTCCCACTAACTTTTGCTTTCCCAACTGAAACGCGAGCAGCAACTGCTTCTGGCTGTCGTCTGCCACTCCGAGGTATTCGCAAACAACCTCCGGTCTGAGTTCGAAGGCGCAGTATCCCCACCCGAAGCCATACGCGGAGAACCACAGCGCTGACCGGCTGTCGACGATTGGGGTTGTCAGTTTGATGTATGACGAATCCATGGCGTTCGCCCTCCAGACTGGTGGTTGCCGAACTGGATTGTCCCACAACGCGTCCTCATGGCCGGGTGCCAGGCGACATCACGCCGCACTGATGACAGGCGGCTTCGGCCGGTTGTCGAAGGCTGCCCGGCGGGGTGGCATCTTCTGGCTGCATACCAGTCACCTAAATTGGGGCTTTGAATGGCGCATAGGGGTGCGTGCTGCCGATCGCAGCTCGTGCGAAGTTCAGGCAGCGTATGCTCATTGCATGAGACTGCAACCGGCCAGCTACGGACGTTGGTCGGCACCTTCGCGCGGACGTTCCGACGTCTGCTACCCCGCAGTACCCGCCGCTCGGGCAGGCCGGCTCCGTCTTGTTGTACTGCGATATGTTTGTTCGACGCCCGGCCCGCTTCATCGTCTCGATGATATACACGAGTATAAGAGCCCGACGCTCACGTACGACTGCGGCAACCGTTCGTAGAATGGCCGTCTTGGGACCATCCGCATATCATGGTTCCATGGACGGTGCGATTGTTATGTAGGAGGCGAGGATCGAATCGGCAGGGCTTAGTTTGGACGCTTGTGAACAGTTGTGGGACATCACCCGGCCAACGCGTTGACACAATGAGTCTCCTCAGGTTCCTACCTTCCCACCCCTGGGAAAAACGGAACCTCCTTCGAAGCCGGCTTCCGCCGGCTTTTTTTTACCGAGCGGTCAGCGAGCGGCGGAAAGCGCCTGCCACCGGTAGACAGGCGCAGACCCCGGCCAAGTACGGCGCGTCGACCTCGACCTCGGGCCGAGGTTTCAACGTCGGCTGAGGTACAAGCCCTCGATTTGTTGCACATCGACGACGGCCAGAGCAGGTACTTGCCGGCCAGGAATGCCCAATGAAGTTCAGGCTGCGGGGCATAAGGAGAGGAAGACGATGAAAAAGATTGGATACCCCCACTTCACCGCCATCGAGCTGTGGGTCCTCGCCGTCTCCATCGTCATCGCAGTCGGAGTACAGATATGAGTGTAGCGCCCACGCCAGCGCATCGCTCGTGCCTCCCTCCCAACGACTTTTCCGACTGTCTGCTCCGCAGCTAAAGCTCCCGTTGAGATACCGTCGGTCGAGGGGCAGAAGTGGGTCGCGAGGAGCCTGACGCACTCGCTTTCCTTTTTATTTCGATGTCTTCAGGCGTTTAGGGCCTGTTTGAACGCTTGTGCGTCAGCTCGCCGAGCAACCGTAGATTCCGTTCGACGCTGGAGCGACGTCGTGCGATTTTCTTCAGCGCTCGCGATAAAGCTGGACAGTTCGCGCTCCATGGCTGAATCTTTGGTGCCCGGCTTCCACGACGCGGCTCCGTGCCGTCGGCGTGTGGCCCGGGCAAGGGCTAACGCGGCCATTGCAGCCTTCGCACATTCGTATTCAACCAGACCGCAAAGTTCGATTGGCTCGCCGAATTCCCGGAACGCTTCCACATACTCCCGGGCGGCATGCACCGTGGCCGGGTACTCGCGTAGTTCGGAAACGATCTTGCGGCTGAGGACGTTCCATCGGAGTTTGTCTGGGTAGCCAAAGGCAGCAACGGACACGGTCCTGACCGCTTCACGGCCCACCGAGTCGGCCGGCTTTGTCGCCGCCCACGCAGCCTTATGCATAATCGTCCGGCAGGTTCGGGCGTAGCTCTCCAACGACAACGCCAGTTCCAGCGCTGTATCGCGTCGCTGAGACCTGCGTTCCCTGACATTTCTCGCGGAGATCCATGCGAGCGTCACGATGGAGCCGACCGCGCTTGACGCCAACGCCAAAGCTATCGGGTTGTTCCAGCTAACAAGCTGAAGATATTCGAGCCATTCCTGTCGCATGCGACGCGCTTCGGAGAACGTGATCCGGAAAGTATAGGTAATCGTTTGCGGACTATTCATGGCAAAAAAATGCGGTTTGTGTTTTTGCCACAATCACTTCGCGATCGGGCGAGGTGCGCCTTGACAAACCCGCCCGAAACGGTCCCTAACCGAAGCTTCGGTGACGTGCGTCCGGACGCGAGGCACACCACACTCCGGTCTTTGTCCGTTGCGTCCGGTGTCGCGCCGGACCTTCAATAAAAATCCCGGTTGTGCGCCACGCGTTACGTCAGAGACGCCGATAGTGATACGGGAGTAGCGCTTACGGCTTGCTCCAGACCTGTTTCCAACACATGAGAAAGGTACCGCGAACGTCCCTTGAGACCGCTCCTTCGAGCGGACACGCCGTGTTCACTAGCGCGGGGCCGAAGTGGGCGACCTCTCTATCCGCGTCAGCGAGTACATCGGCGGGCACCCGGCCCGAAATCGACAGGCTGGCGAGTACGCCTGCACAGCCAACCAGAATAACGAGAGTCCGTTTTAATCGGGTTGGGCGGCTGGCGATAAAATCAAGTGGCATTGGGTAGCCTCGTCTGGCGGGGGACTTATGAGTGGTCTTATCGGCACCGGCCACCGAAATCATAGAGCTTCGCTCAATTATTTTTTTCGGACCAGATCGAGCGCGAGAGGGGCAAACGATGGGTCGAAGCTGGGCGCGCATGGGATCCCAGATCCGAGCCCAAATCGCATCCCCGGATAGCTCGATTTCTCATGTATGGAGTTTGTCCGAAACGGATGCGATTGGTCACAAAGCAGACGTTGATGAGACTGCGACGACGAGTCCGATTCGGGTCGACTTGAGTGGGTCACTGTGGGACTGGATGCGGCCATTAGGCGACGTTGGTCGTCACCGCAACTCGACATTTTGGGCGGCCGCTTAGCACCGACAAGCGGCCTTTCAGCCTTCAGTTGGAGGCAATCTTCGTCGCATCGCCGCGGGCATCGGCGACAGCAGTAAGGGCACGGCCGGTCGTTTCAGTGATGCTCGTCGACGTGCTCGGCCGCATGACAGCATCGTGCCCGCATTGGTCGATCACCACCTCTCGGCCGTTGGTCTGGGTACGCTGCAGCGGTGCTGCGCATGTGCTGTCAGCCGGATCGTGGGCGCAATGCTCGCCTCGAAGATTCTCGCCGCCAGTCAACGAGGCAAAGGCCTGCGAAATCATCCTCGCGATGGCGGGCATCGAAGCAATCGCCGACGTCGCCGGACTGATGGTCGCCCCGGTCCTGTATGCCTACGTCAAGAACGAGCTGAAGAGGGCAGCCCTCTTGGTGGCGACCCGCAAGACAAAGTCGCGGCGTACCGCCGCCTTTGCGATGGCTTCGTCAAGCGTTCGTTTACCGTCGATGCGACAGGCGGGGCATGCGCCCGCGCGCGGACGATGAGACAAAACCTGCGTTCGCTCCTAACCAGCGGCGCGCGCCGTGGATGGCCTCGGTCCGTCGGGTTCCTGCTGGCGGCCCACGCAGTCTGGATTTCCCTGCACCTTCACGCGCCGCTGTTCGTGATGCCGTGCCGAGCATTTCCGCGCCGGCGGCGGTCGTTAATCCGACTGACGGCGAATAGTGACTGTCGCATGGAAGCTGGTCGTGCAGTGAGCGATCGCATCCGGATCCGGCGTGCGCGCGCCGGCGGTCATGCAGATAGTGTCTTCAGTGAGCTTATCGATGCTTTGTGCTCCGCTATTCGAATAGCCGTTATTGCAAACATGCCGCTCCGGCATGGGCGTCGCCGACCCCGGAACGAAGTGCCAACCGGATTTGCCTTGCCAATCGGTTGGGGGTGGAAAGCAATTCGAAAAGCCGGCCGCTGTCGTCTTTCCCTTCTCGTGCATCTTTCTGGCCTGGTCCTCTGTAATTTCCGCCGGGACGGACGGGGTCGTCCACGTCGAGTCCTCGGTGTGGCGCGTAACAGGCCGGTACACAATTTTGATAACGCAGTCCTGTATGGTCTTGAAGAGTTCAAGCTTCGACTGGTCCATTTCTACCGGAGTGCCAATCACGCTTGGAATCTCCGACTGCGTGTACCCAGCCTTTCCCGACAGGATGCGCTTCTTCAACAGGTCAAGGCCAGCATCAACATGAACGTCAAGATTTTTGCCAACCGAGCATGCCTTTATTGCTCGATCGACGTCGGCATCGCTTAGCTTCGCTGTCTCGCCGTTAGCGCAAACAGCGTGAAGCCCGACGAACATCGCGGCTGCCATGATCTTTTGATGTGAGCGGGTAATCCGTCGACGATTCTTCATGGAACTCCGTCCGTGCAGCGGCGGTGCCGTAACTATCGGAGTGGTACACAAATCCAAAGCTCGCCCTTCCTTTCGTTGACGCGCACCACCCACGTCCACTCAGAGGGGGCGCAACGACCCGATATCTGAATCCGTTCAGCAGGAGTGGATTGATATTGTTGGCACGCTTAGGGTCGCTGACCAGTCGGCCTCGCTACCCCACAAAAGAGACCCCCCTGTGCGACGTGTTCAGAAAGAATCGCCTGCCTCTAGTCGAACCGCTTTCGAAACATCGCGTCGAGCCGCGCCCTGGAATCGCGAACGATCTTTTCGGAAGGCCCCGCGCCTATCAGGGCGTTCGTCAAGCGTTTGCATGATTCCTCCGCGTGAGGAAGGCATTGGGGAATTTATATAAGACGAACTGACGTTGCTTCGATTTAAATCGGAGAATTAGCAGCGGATTTGTCGGGATCCGGTTCCCGGACACACCCAGCTCAATAACCTATGGCACGGTAGTAAGGATAACAGCGAAACACAAGCTCATCTCACTGTCGCGGGCCGACCAAATGAAGGCCTTTCGCGACTTCATTTCCCCGGCCGCGCATCATCTCCGTGCGAGCATCATCAGATAAGCCCGTCGGAGTAACTTTGATCGGATGACGCTTGGTCTCTGGGCAGGGGGCGGTCTAGAGCGTCTGCGGAAGTTGGTTATGGGACCGAGTTCGGCCACAAACTGCCGGTCACATGCGCCGCCGGAAGGCCGCTCAGGCGTCGGCTCTGCTTCGCAACCGGCCATCTGATTGTCGCAAGGCGAGCGCTCGTTCAGCGGCCAGAAGGGACATCAATCTGGCCGGCCAAAGACGCCCTGTTCCACCGAGCGGAGGCATCTCCCCTGTTAATCCCTGTCAGCTTGCCGGATTTCGTGCCATGACGACCCATGACGCGCCGTTGATCATCACCGACCCCTCGCCGGGGAGGCTCGCGAAGGCGGCACGAACTGCGGCGGAGGCACGGGCGCGGATGTCGTCGGGCTGACCAGCGAGCGCACGCGACAGCGGGCCGACCTCAAGCGTCATCCTCACTGCGTCGTCGATCGCCGCGTCCCGCGTTTCGCCCTCGCCGAATGGGACGGCCGCGTCGAAGGGCGAGATAACGATTTCGGCGAAACCGGCCGCCGTCAGGATGCGCGCCACGTTCTCCCGGTCGCCGAACGAAAACGGGCCGGGCGCTTCGGGATCGGGGAGCGCGCTCGGCGGGACGATGTCCTTGAGCGCGCCCACCGGCAGTCGCATCCAATCGTTCTCGGCCGCACCGCGCCAGCAGACGAAAGCGACCCGGCCGCCCGGCCGGAGCGCGCGTCGCATATGGGCGAACGCCGCTGTCGGATCGGGGAAAAACATCACGCCGAAACGCGAGAACAGAATGTCGAACGCGCCTTCGGGCAGCTCTGCGCTGCTGGCGTCGGCCACCTGAAACAGGGCCGGCGTATCGTGGCGCGCAAGCGCGCGCGCTCGATCGATCAGCGGTTCGGATATGTCCACGCCCAGCACTTGGCCCCCCGCGCCGACGCGAGCGGCCAGAGCCAGACTTGACGCACCCGCGCCGCAGCCGATGTCCAGCACGCGCTCACCCGTCGCGGGCGCGGCGGCTTCGATCGCGGCCTGGCCGAACACCGCCACCAGAGCGTCGAGCCGGGCCTGGTTGGCGACCCAGCGCTCCCCACTTTGACCATTCCAGTCACCCACCTGATCAGCACTTTGCTTTGCCATGTCATCTCCTTGACTCGACGATCCGCCTTTCGCCGCGTCGATTTACGCCAACCTTTTCGAAGGCGACGACGCAACAAGAGCAGGGATCTGTGCTCTCAAACCACCATCGACTGCTGGGCGAAGATACCCGCCATCGCGCCCTGCGATGAAGCCTGGGTGACCGAGGGCAAGAAGGGCGTGGCGAGGTCGCCAGCGGCGTAGATGCCGGGCATGCTGGTTTGGCGGCGCTCGTCGACTTTGAGGACGATGCCGGTGGGCGTATCGACCGTGGCGAGGCCCAGTGATTCATGCAGGCGTGCGGACGGCTTGTTGCGCGGATGGGCGAACAGGACGTCGACCGCGACATTGCGGCGGGTATCGAGATTGACGGTGTTGATATGGCCCTTGTGATGGGCGATCTCGACGATCCGGCCATCGACGACAGGTATGTTGCGACGCGCCAGATCGACTTGGATATCGGGCGCAATGTCATGACCATCGGCGAAGACAGTCAGCTTGTCCGTCCAATCGCGGAACAGCCTGGCAGACTGGTGCGACTGCGGGCTGGACCAGACGAGGCCCCAATGCTGGCCGGCCACTTCAAAGCCGTCGCAATAGGGGCAGGGCACGATGGACGTGCCCCAGCTTTCGGCAAAGCCCGGAACATCAGGCATCTGGTCGGCGACGCCATAGCTCAGGATCAGGCGGTGCGCCCTCAGGCTTTCGTTATCGTCAGTGACGACGCAGAAATCGTCGATGGCGCCAGACACGCTCTCGGCCCGGGCATTGACCAGCCTGATCGTTGGATAGCGCGTTAACTGCTGCCGCGCCTCGACCAGGATGTCCAGCGGTGGCTTGTGATCGTGGCCGAGCAAGCCATGCGAGTGGCCTGCAAAGCGGTTGCGCGGCCGGCCGGTATCGAGAACCGTGACCTTGCGGCGGGCACGGCCGAGCTGCAGGGCGGCGGCGAGGCCGGCAAAGCTGCCGCCGATGATGATGACGTCATCCATGGTGATGGGCTCCGTGTTGTGATTGGAGGGGTGGGCTGGGCGTGGTGTGCAATATCGTCCAGCGATACGCGCTTGAGACGGTCAGCGAGTAGGGCTTCGGCATTGGCGAGAAAGTTGCTGATGGCTGTATTGATCGGCCCCACAATCCCGCATTCGATATCGCCAGGCGCCCCGGGGAAACCCGATTTGGGCAACTGGTTGAAACCTATCCTTGGCTTGCACATTTAAGATACTGCGTGGTATCGTAGTGCAAGAATTTGAATACTGTCAAGTACTGGAATTGTTGTGACCGAAAACAGCCAGAGCCGGCGCGGCCGGCCCGCCAACGAGGCGCTTCGCCAAACGATCGTCGACGCCGCCTGCGAGCTCTTTGTGGAATTGGGTTTTCAAGCGACGACCATGGACAAGGTCGCGCAGCGGGCGAAGATATCCAAGCTCAGCATCTATCGGCACTTCGAGAACAAGGAGGCGCTGTTCAGCGCGGCCATGGTGGCCCACTGCCATCAATTTGCACCCCAGGCCCTTTCTGAAAGCGTCGACGGTTCAGCCGAAGATCAGCTCATGGCGGTGGGATCATCCCTGCTTCGCACGCTGTTGAGCCCGGACGTCCGCAGTGTCGAAGCCATGGTTTTGGCCGACAAGACGAATCAAAAGTCGTTAAGCAAGCTCCATTACGAAGCCGGGCCCGCCCATGTCATCGCCCAAATCGAGGCCGTGTTGCGTCAGTTGCACGCGAAAGCGATTCTGAACGTACCCGATGCTCTCCGATCCGCCCGCTTGTTTGCCGCGCTTTTCAAAGGATCCGATCTTCTGCTTGTCGCACGCTTCGATGAGGCGAGAGCAGAGGATGACAACGAAATCGAATCCTATTGCCGGTCGGCCGTCGCCATGTTCATCGCCGCGCACGGTGGCATCTAAAGGTGCGCTATCGCGGCTTGATGAAGAACCCGCAGAGTTGCACACGCTGTTCGCTCTAAGCAATCTGTGGATGACGCGCGAACGACTGATGCGCGAGGCCGCTGCATGAGCGCAAAAGCCGCCCGCGCGGGCAGGCAATCGGCGCCTTCCTTATGCCGAACGTAGCGCTGCATTCGAGCCAGGTGCCGCACCGCTTCCACCGCATCGGCCCTATGTGGATGGCTCAGTGCGGCAAAACGAGTTCTGAACACCATCCCTAACCTTGCGGGCGCTTCCTTTCGATCTGGTGAACGACAAGCTGATTGCTTATAGAGAAATCAAACTTACTAACCAGTTCGTAAGTAAGCGAACATAAATCGACGCCATGGTCTAAGCTTTAAGGGGTTTAGGGAGAGGCGAGATGCGAGAGGACGACGGCCGGCAGCTTTCACATGCAACGCTTGAAGAGATCCGTATTCGTGCGGTCAAGCGCGTCGAAGCTGGCGAGTCGCCGGAGGACGTGATCCGCACGCTCGGATTCTCGAGGGCGCGTATTTACGAGTGGTTGGCGGCCTGGCGCGAAGGGGGCATCGAGGCGTTACGAGCCAAGGCAATCCCTGGTCGACCGATGAAGCTGTCGTCCGAGGCTATCCGCTTCGTCTATCAGACGGTCACAACGAAGAACCCAATGCAGATGAAGTTCGAGTTTGCATTGTGGACGCGAGACATGGTGCGGGAGTTGATTCGCGAACATTTCAACGTCAGGCTCTCCGAGGTGTCGGTCGGTCGACTGCTGCGCAAGCTCGGGCTTTCGCCCCAGCGACCGCTTGCGCGTGCGTACCAACGCGACCCTGAACTGGTCGAGTCGTGGATGCGGGACGAATACCCGGCCATTGTCGGGCAGGCCAAACACGGCGGGGCACAGATCTTCTTCGTCGACGAATCGACGGTACGATCGGACTATCACAGCGGCACGACCTGGGCGCCGGTCGGTCAAACTCCGGTAGTCGAAGTCACTGGCGCGCGCTTCAAGGTGAACCTGATCTCAGCGATCAGCCCGCGTGGCCAACTTCGCTTCATGTGTTTCGAAGGCAGCTTCAAGATCTCCGTATACGTCGACTTCGTCAAACGGCTGATGCTCACCGCCGATGCGCCTGTCTTCCTGATTGCCGATGGTCATCCGGTACATCGTTGCAAAGCGATCCGGCAGCTTGCCGCGGAATCAGATGGGCGCCTTTGTCTGTTCTTCCTTCCTGCTTACTCGCCAGACCTGAACCCGGACGAGTTGGTATGGGGTTATCTCAAACATCACAAGATCGGCAAGCTTGCCATCAAAGGTCCCGGGCATCTCAAGCAGCGTGTTCGAGCGGTTCTGCGCTCGTTGCAAAAGATTCCGGCTTTGGTCCGATCCATGTTTCAACATCCGTCAGTCCGCTACGCGGCTTGACCCATGTCCGGTTACTTTGTTTCGGCTTAGTAAGTTCGAGAGCAATTCGAGGGTCGAGCAAGACGTCATCCTTGCACGGCGTAAGCCGCCTCACCAACTCACGGGTCTAAGCGTCCGCAGAGGCCGATGACTTGTCCCCCAGGCGACGGCACGGAATGACCGTTCCACTCCGATACCTACCCTTAGAACAGAGACTGCTCGACCGGCTGCAACGGGTCGCTTTCGGAAATTCGCCGCAATGGCGAGACCACCGGCTTGCTGATCGAGCGCAGACATCCGGGTTCGGCCACGAGGTGTCATTCATTCGACGCGTCGCTCGGAGATTCAGACGTCGGCTCCCCTTGGCGAACGGCCATTCGCTGGGCCGCGTCTCTAAAATATTCCCATTGCACCTTCTACACTGCGCACCATCGATACGAGGCGCGGTCCTACGTCGCCTTCCAGTTGTCCTTCTTTCAACAAATACGACGGTACACCACAATTGAACACGAGGATCTCACCGTCGGCGGCGGGTCTCATCGGCACGGCGACCGCATGGACTTCGCGCCGCAGATCGCCATATGACGCGCAAAAACCGCGCTCCCGAAAGTAGTCGATGCTGCGCAGCACCCGCTCGCGGAACGTGGCCCAATCGTCGGGCGACTTGACCGCGATCTCGTTGAGTAAGGCGTCGCGCCGCTCGGTGGGCAGCGCGGCGAGAAGCGCGCGGCCCATCGCGGTGCGTACGATCGGATAGCTTAGCCCGATATCAGGTGGTAGGCCGAGCGGCGTGCTGCTGCGGCTGCTCTCCAGATAGACGACGCTTAGTCGGTCGCGCATACCGAGGGACACCGATCCCCGAACGTGATCCGCCAGTTCCTTCATCGACGGCCGGGCGATCTGCCGCACCGCAAGACTCGCGAGCAGCGGATAGCCGAGCGACAGCACGGCCGACCCAAGCTGGAACTTGCTGTTCATGCGGTTCACCCGCAGATAGCCGAGCCGGGTCAGCGTGTAGGTGAAGCGCGAGATCGTCGCCTTGGTCATGCCGGTGCGCGCCGCGAGTTCCGCATTGCCGAGTTGCGAGTCGCGCGGCGTGAAGCAGTGCAGGATGTCGAGGCCGCGCGCGAGCGTCGTGGCGAACTGGCGGTCGCCGTCGAACTCGTCGGCCGTGTAGCGCGCCTTCGAATCCAGGTAGTCGCTCGCGACCGGTGCGGTTTCCGGTGCGTCGTTGTGTGCCATGATGCCTCCTGTCGACTGCGTTCATTCTGACGCAAGCGTTCTGCATATCCAAACTGTGTTCAGCAGAGTCGAACAAGGCTACCCGTCCGGACGAAAAAGTTCGATAGTAGGTCCATAAATCGACCTATATCACGGAGACAGCGAATGAACACCAGAAACACTGATTTCGACCAGATGCTCGCCGATGTCGCGCGTTTCGTGCGCGAGGAAGCAATTCCGCGTGAAAACGAAATCGAGCAGGCCGACGCCGTGCCGGACGATCTCGTGGAGCGCATGCGCGCCCTTGGCTACTTCGGCTGGAGCATTCCGCGCGAATTCGGCGGCGCGGGGCTGACGACGGAACAGCTCGTGCGCGGTGCCTTCGCGTTGTCGCAGGCGTCGGTGGCGTTCCGGGCGCGGGTCGGCACAAATACCGGCATCGGCTCGGAGGCGCTCGTCGCAGACGGCACCGAGGCCCAGAAGCGGCGCTATTTGCCGCAGCTCGCGTCGGGCGCGCTGACGGGCGCGTTCGCGCTGACCGAGCCCGACGCGGGCTCCGACGCCACGGCGCTTCGCACCACCGCACGCCGCGACGGCGACCATTACGTCCTCGACGGCAGCAAATGCTTCATCACGAATGCGCCGATCGCGGGCCTCTTCACGGTGATGGCGCGCACCGATCCGTCGATGCCCGGCGCGGGCGGGATTTCCGCCTTCCTTGTCGAGCGCGGGACCCCCGGTCTCTCGACGAGCGAGCCCTACGCGAAGATGGGCCAGGCAGGTTCGCCCGTCGGCGATGTGCATTTCGACGCGTGCCGCGTGCCGGCGGCTGGTCTGATCGGCGGCGCGGAGGGCCAAGGCTTTCGCACCGCGATGAAGGTGCTGAACAAGCAGCGCATCCATCTCGCGGCGCTGTGCACCGGCCCCGCGATCCGCATGCTCGACGAAGCCGTCGCCTATACGTCGCGCCGCGAGCAGTTCGGCAAGCCGGTGGCGGAATTCCAGCTCGTTCAGGCGTTGATCGCCGAGTGTCAGACAGAGATTTACGCAGCGCGCTCGATGATCCTCGAAAGCGCGCGCAAGCGCGATGCCGGCGAGGATGTCGCACTGGAGGCGTCGATGTGCAAGATGTTCGCCTCCGAGATGTGCGGACGGGTCGCAGATCGCGCGGTGCAGATGCTCGGCGGACGCGGCTATCTCAGGGGCAACGCGGTGGAGCGTTTCTATCGCGATGTGCGCGCTTTCCGCATCTATGAGGGCACGACGCAGATTCATCAGCTGAACATCGCGAAGATAACGCTGCGCCGTGCGGCGCAGACGCCCGCGGCACAATCCAGGGACGGCGTCGCTATGACCGCCGCGTGTGCCGCATGAGCGCCGCCATCAAGCCTCAGCGCGGATTCGACATCGAGCGGCTCGTCGCGCCGCGTTCCATCGCGATCATCGGCGCATCGAACGATCCGAAATCGATCAGCGGCCAGCCGTTGCGCTTTCTCCTTCAGCACGGCTATCGCGGGGTGCTGTATCCGGTCAACCCGAAGTACGCGCACATCGAAGGCGTGGCGTGTCATCCGGCCGTCGCCAGTCTGCCGCAGACGCCCGATCTCGCGCTGATTCTCGTCGCCGCGCGCCGCGTGCCGGCCATGCTGCGCGAGTGCGGAGAAAAAGGCATTCGCCATGTGATCGTCTACAGTTCGGGCTTCGCCGAAGCGGGCGAGGCGGGCGCCGCATTGCAGCACGAAATCGCCGATGTGGCCTGCGCATTCGGCATCCGCGTGATCGGGCCGAACTGCCAGGGCGTCGTCAGCACCGGCGCGAACGTGTATGCGGGATTCGGCGCGCCGTTCGGCGTCGATTACCGTGCGGGCGGCCTCTCGCTGATTTCGCAAAGCGGCGGCTTTGGCTGCGCGCTCCTGCTGATGGCGGACGAACTCGGCATCGGCCTGCGCCATTTCATCACGACCGGCAACGAAGCCGACGTGAGCCTGCTCGATCTCGTCGATGCCTGTATCGACGATGAAAAAACATCGCTGATCGCCGCGTACATCGAGGGGCTGAAGGACGCGCGGCGGCTCGTCAGCGTGGCGACGCGCGCGCTCGATGCGGGCAAGCCGCTCCTCGCGTGGAAGGTCGGCAACACGGCCGACGGCGCGAAGGCCGCTGCTTCGCACACGGCGAATCTCGGCGGCGCGTCGGCGCTGTATCGCACGGCCTTCCGGCAGGCGGGCGTGATCGAAGTGACCGATGTCGCCGACCTCGGCGACTACGCGAAAGCGTTCGAAGCGAAGCGGCTGCCGCGCGGCAACCGGATCGCGGTCGTCACGCTGTCGGGCGGGGCGGGCATTCTGATCACCGATGCGTGCAGCGAACACGGCATGTCGGTGCCACCGCTCTCGCCCGCGACACTCGATGCGCTCAGGCCGATCGTTCCGGCGTTCGCATCGCTCGCCAATCCCGTCGACCTGACGGCGGGCATTCTCGCCGAGCCGCAGATCTTCACGGACGCGCTGCAAATCATCGCCAACGATCCGGGCATCGATTCGATCGCCATCATGGCGGCTGCGGCGAGTGGCGAGGTCGCGCTCGCGATGGCCGAGGCGATCGTGCGCGTGCATCGCGCAACCGACAAGCCGCTGATGCTCGCGTGGAATGCGCGCCGCGAGATGGCTGGGGAAGCGTATCGTGTGATCGAGGCGGCTGGCGTGCCGCTCTACGCGACGCCGGTGCGCTGCGGCCGTGCCTTCGCAGTGCTGTCAGACTATGCGCAGGCACGGCGCACGCGGGCGGCTGCTCGCGCCGACCGAGCACCCGCATGCGACGGGCTTCGCGCCGACATGGCGCGTGCGCTCGTTGCGCAGAGTCCCACCGAACTGACCGAGCACGCCGCTCAGCGTCTGCTAGTGTAGTGCGTCGTAAATAATGCAACTTAATCGCGATTTGCGAGTCTCCTTCCAGGTGATGAGGGAGAACCCATGAGAATCGCGGCAAAAGTTGAGCTGAGCGAAGGCCAGCGCAAACAATTGGAAACGTGGGCGGCTGGGCGGAGGGTTCCGGTACGACTGGCCGAGCGTGCCAAGATGATATTGCTCGCGGCACTGGGCCACACAGACAAAGAGATCGGTGTGCAGTTGGGTATCTGGCGAGGCACGGTGGCGCGCTGGCGAGCGCGCTTCATCGCGGACGGTGTGGCGGGGATCGAGCGGGACGAGACGCGACCCGGGCGCAAGCCGAAGATCTCTGCGCGCAAGGTCAAGGCCATCGTGGCGATGACCACGCAGCAGCGTCCCGATAACGCGACGCATTGGAGTACGCGCAGCATGGCGGCAGTGGCCGGCGTCAGCGAGGCGAGCGTGAGGCGCATCTGGCAGGCGCATGGACTCAAGCCGCATCGGATAGAAACCTTCAAAGTCTCGAACGACAAGCACTTTGCCGAGAAGCTGGAGGACATCGTCGGCCTTTATCTCGATCCACCTGAGCACGCACTGGTGTTCAGTTGTGACGAGAAGTCCCAGATCCAGGCTCTGGACCGGACCCAGCCTGGCTTGCCGATGAAGCGAGGTCGAGGTCAGACGATGACGCACGATTACAAGCGCAATGGTGTGACGACGTTGTTCGCCGCGATGAACACGCTCGATGGCAGCATCATTGGTCAGTGCCAGACGAAGCATCGTCATCAAGAATGGCTGGGCTTCCTGCGCAAGATCGATCGCAGCACCCCCAAGGGTAGGGAACTACATTTGATTGCCGACAACTACGCCACTCATAAGCATCCCGAGGTGAAGGCGTGGCTGGCCAAGCACCCACGATTTCACATGCATTTCACGCCCACCAGCGCTTCCTGGCTCAATATGGTCGAACGCTTCTTTCGTGATCTGTCCGAGAACCAGCTACGGCGGTCAGCCTTTCGCTCGGTACCCGAGTTGGTCAGCACGATCGAGCAGTACATTGAAAAGCACAATGGTGATCCAAAACCCTTCATCTGGACCGCTAAAGC
Organism: Paraburkholderia sp. MM6662-R1; assembly: GCF_050436245.1. Lineage (NCBI taxonomy): Bacteria > Pseudomonadati > Pseudomonadota > Betaproteobacteria > Burkholderiales > Burkholderiaceae > Paraburkholderia > Paraburkholderia sp. MM6662-R1. The sequence continues at coordinate 30,879 of NZ_JBNDLV010000001.1, forward strand.
TTCCGACATTCTGGCGAAAGTCACGCGTGCCCGCACCAAGCTGAATAAGATGCAATCCGTTTGACGCAGACCACTAGAACACTACGGCATCGGAACGCCAAAGGGCGCGCTCGTGAAGAGCCATGACGAAGCCTGCGCGTTTGCGCGAACGGTGGGCTTTCCGCTCGTCGTCAAGGTGCAGTCGCCGGACATCCCGCACAAGACGGAAGCGGGCGCGGTGCGCGTCGGCATCCGCGACGAGACGATGTTGTCGAACGCGTTCGACGAGATCGTCGCGAACGCGCGGCGGCACGTTCCGGGCGCGCGTATCGACGGCGTGCTGGTGCAGGAAGAGATTCGCGACGCGGTGGAGATGATCGTCGGAATCGACAACGATCCGTCGTTCGGACCCGCGGTGATGTGCGGGCTTGGCGGCATCTATGCCGAAGTGCTGAAGGACGTGGCGTGGCGTCTCGCGCCGGTCACGCGCACCGAGGCGTGTGCGATGATCCGCGAACTGCAGGCTTTCGCAATGCTCGACGGTGCGCGCGGCAAGCCGCATTGCGATGTCGACGCGCTTGCCGATGCGATCGTCGCGATGTCCGCGATGGCGCTTGATCTCGCGCCTGGCCTGAAGGAATTCGACATCAATCCGCTCTTCGTGCTTCCGGCAGGCAAGGGCGTGCGGGCGGGGGACGCGTTCGCACGCTGTGAGCCGAGGCCTGCGAGCAAGCGGGAAGCCGAGCCTCGCGCGCAGGCGATCATCGACGGATAGGGCCTCTCTGAAAGCCTGCACCGAGGCACGCGCCGCGTGAACGTCGCGGCGCCATCGAATATCGAATTCGTCTTCTTCGCGAGACCATCATGCACAGCTCTTCGATTCACAGTGGGACCGACGCGGGCGAGTACACGCCGGTTGAAATCGAGCGCACCTATCGCAAGGTGTTTTTCCGGCTGATTCCGCTGCTTTTTCTCTGTTATGTGATCAGCTACGTCGACCGCGTGAACATCAGCTTCGCCAAATTGCAGTTCACGCACGACCTCGGCTTTTCGGAGTCGACCTATGGGCTCGGCGCGGGTTTGTTCTTCATCGGCTACGTGCTCTTCGAGGTGCCGAGCAACCTTTGGATGCAGCGCATCGGCGCGCGTCGCACGCTGCTGCGCATCATGTTCGCGTGGGGCCTCGTGTCGAGCCTGATGATGTTCGTGCGCACGCCGACGCAGTTGTACGCCATGCGCTTTCTACTAGGCGTGACCGAAGCGGGCTTCTTTCCCGGCATCATCTATTACCTGAGCTGCTGGTTCCCGGGCGCCCGGCGCGCACGCGTTACCGCATTCCTGATGATGGCGACGGCGGTGGCGGGGATCGTCGGTGGGCCCCTTTCCGGGTTCATCATGACGCGCCTCGCTGGCGTCGGCGGGCTGGCCGGCTGGCAGTGGCTGTTTCTGCTCGAAGGTGTGCCTGCGGTAACGCTCGGCATCTTCGCGTTCTTCTTCCTCGGCGACACGCCTGCAGAGGTGAACTGGCTCGACGCGCGCGAGAAGGCGCTGGTCGCGCGCGAACTGCTCGCCGACGAAAAGTCGAAGCAGACCGGTCATCTCGACGGATTGCGCGGCGCGCTTGCCAACCCGCGTGTGTATCTCGCGGCGCTCGTGTACTTTGCCGTGATGATGCCGTTCAACGCGATCGGCTTCTGGGCGCCGACCATCATCCGCGATCTCGGCGTGGCGAGCGTGCTCGATGTCGGTTTGCTGTCCGCGCTGGTGTTCATCGCGGCCGCGCTGGGGACGTATGTCGTCGGCGCGAGTTCGGACCGGATGATGGAGCGGCGCTGGCACGTCGCGGGCAGCGCGGCAGTGACGGCGCTCGCATTCGCGCTGCTGCCGGCGGCGGGGCATAGCGTAGCGGTCGGTGTCGGACTGCTCGCGCTTGCGGCGGCATCGTCGTATGGCTGCTTCGTGGTGTTCTGGACGATTCCGCAGACGTTCCTGCCGCGCTCTTCGGCTGCCGGCGGCATCGCGATGATTACCAGTCTTGGCGGCACGGGCGGTTTCGTGAGTCCGGCGTTCGTCGGATGGGTCAAGACGCAGACGGGGAGCGTGCAATACGGGCTGATCGGGTTGGCCGTCGTGCTGCTGGCAGGCGTCGTGTTGCTGCTGTTGGTGTTTCCTTCACCGGGGCGCAACTCTGTCGCGGTGGCATCCGCCATTCGCCCTCCGCGAGGTCACCGGTTCAATCCGACGCAGCGGTAGCGTCGGATGGCACCGGGCTTGGATATGCCAGATATTAAGCAAGCGAGCTTGTGCGTTTGGGACTGATGTAGCGATGTAGCTCAAAGTGACCGTTGATGCGATGCCTAGCCGAACGGCGGTTGAGGCCGAGGTTAGCGAACCGATCTTATCAATGGCCGCTATAGTCCAAAACGCGACACAAGCTTCGCAAAATGGCGACTGTCAGCAATGGGTCGCAAGTACTCGTTCGCTTTCCGCGAGACGAGTCATTCCCGACTACCGACCTGTGAATGACAGGAAAGCGCCCCATACCCGTCTGACCGGCACCGATGCTCGAATGACGGCTCAGGCCGAACAGTGCGCATAGCTTGTCGGTCAGGTAACGGGGTCCTCCGGCCGTTCACCCGCCGGGTCGGGCTGTGGGTGTCGAGTGCCGGGCGGAAACCGCCACGTCGAGGCAACGCCACATGGTTCAGCCGCCACCATCCGTGGCACAGTGGGCCTGCGTGTACTATTCGTATTGAACACGGCGGACGACCGCTTCGGATGTAGCATCATCAACTATGTAGTTGCAGCTCGCTTCGAGAGCGGTCCTGGGAGCCGATGAGATGCGCATACTGATCGTCGATGATCACGAGCTGTTCAGAGCCGGATTGGCCCTGCTGCTTAGAGAGTTCTTCCCGAACATTGAGTTGCTGCACGCGAGTACGTTGTCTGAAGGCGTGAAGCATGCGCTTGGCGAACTGCTGAACATTGTATTTCTCGATCTCGATCTTCCCGATGGCCACGGTTGCGGCGCGCTTGCCAAGCTGAAGGAGTCGCGCCCGTCGTTGCCGGTGATCGTGATATCGGCCGATGAGAGCGTGGAAACCATCAGTCGGTGCATCGAACTTCGCGCGATGGGATACGTACCCAAGTCATCACCTCCTGAAGCGCTTCATGCGGCGATAAGCGCAGTGCTTGCCGGGGGCGTGTTCCTGCCCGCCGCCAGCATCGCGAGGCTCAGGCGTGACATGGGCACGGAGGAGGCTTCGGTAAGCGGACCTGGGAATGCTCAGCCGGGCGGTGATTCGGAAATGAGCAGCGCATCCGAACTGGGACTGACTCCGAGAGAGTTCGAAACGTTGGCGTGGCTGGTGCGCGGGCTTCCGTCCAAGGCGATTGCGCTGAGAATGGGGCTCGAAGACATTACGGTACGAAAATACGTCAGTCATCTGCTCGCGCATTTCAATCTGCGCCGCCGTACGGAACTCATCGTCATGCTGGCGGATAAAGGGATCAAACTCGGCGTCCCGCCAGTCACGGATCCCGCACATGATCGAAGCCTGTCGGCCGTTGGGCAGCAGCGAACCGACTGACTTCTGCGAGCGTGCTTTCCGGCGCGGAAGACTTCCGCAACAGCACGAACGGCTCGGCGAAATCGCGAAGTGCGTGCGGCGACACCAGTTCGCCCGTGATGAACGCGACCGGAAGCGCGCCCGCCCAGGCGAAATGCTGCCTGATCCGTTCAGCAACCTCAATGCCAGTCGGGCCGTCGCGCAGCCGGATATCGGTGACGATGATGTCGGGTGCGCGGCCATCGTCGGCGAGAATCGCTTCGAATCCCGCCATTGACCCGGCAGAATCCACCAGTGCGCCAGCACTGAGGAACAGCCGGCGCAGGCCCTCAAGAACGGTCGGTTCGTCGTCGCAAAGCAGGATGTATCTGCCGTTAAGGATGGACGTGCATGCGGCGTTCGCTTGATCTTTAGTCTCAATGACGGGTGCTGATTGCGATATCGGGGCGTACAGGGAAAAACGTGACCCGCGGCCTTTGACCGACCAGAAACGCATGCTGTGCTTCGGCAGAATCCCGACTATCCGATTGACGATTGACAACCCAAGTCCAAGGCCTTTCGACCGGTCGCGGCCAGGATTGTCAATCTGATAGTACTCGGCGAATATCGCATCCCGATGCGCGGGCGAGATGCCGACGCCTGTGTCCCACACGTCTATGCGAAGCCGTTCCCCGATCTCCACCCAGCCGACAACGATGCCCCCCACGGAGGTGTATTTGATCGCATTCGATATGAAATTGGACAGTGCCCGTTTGAACAAAGCGTGGTCACTTTCAATAGGCGGCGGGGAGCGCTGGCGCAGGGTGAGTCTCAACTCGATGCCCCGCGATCTCGCCGGCTCGAGGTATTGCTCGAAGACCTCCATAAGCACGGTCTGCGTATCGACTGGCGCCAGGTGCGGAACGTATGAGCCCAGCTCGCTATAGTCCTGGATGTCCTTGAACATGTCGAGGATGTCGCGTGCCGTTTCCTCGATAACGTCGAGATCATGGCTTGCGGCGTGCTGATCTTCGAGTTTTATCCGCGCGCTACGGATAAAGAGGTTGATCGCGGCGAGAGGCTGCTGGATGTCGTGGTAGGCCGATGAAAAGAATCGCTCCTTCTCTCTGACGACTTCTCTCATGCGTTCATTTTGTTGCTTGATCACCCGGGAAGCGGCGTCGACTCGTGCCTTGGCTGCGCGCAAGGTCTGCCGGAAAACAAATTCGCGCCGGGCAGCGAGTTCAAACTGAATGCAGACGACAATGCCGGCGAGATACATGAGAGACACCGTATTCCCACGAGAAACCCAGGAAACCCAGTGAAACCTTGGCGTGGAAACAGTACTCCGTAGCCAGAGGTAAATGGCAAGACGGAAGGTTACAACGCATAGGCCGACCAACCATGCTGCCGTGGTTGCGCGGAGTCGGAACGATGTGAATATCAGGAAAGTGATAAGAAAATATTCGGGGAAAGTTTCCTCGAAGACCCATCTCGCCGGATAAACGTTCATCAACGCTAATTGGGAAAACCAACAACCCAGTATCACTACGCAAAGTAATCTGACGGACCGGCGCTCGTCAAAGGCGCGTGGTCCCCACATCAACCATAACGGCAGGGCCATACCCACGGCACCTGCGAGTCGCACATAGCCAACGTGGAGGAGAATGCTGGGATCAAGCGCGTTCAGCAGCCACCAATCACGCCAAACAAACGCGATCCAAATCAGTATGAGGCTGGCGCCAGCCAGCCTGCGTTGGCCCGCGTAGCGACGCGCATAGTCCATACGGAACGCACGCTCCATCGCCGCCGACCTGAACTTGCGTACTACGAAGCCTGACGATCTCATAGCCTGCCTGGATCCGGAAAGCCACCGTGGGCGGATTGTGCGCGACATCGAGAGGCTTTATCGGCGCACCACGGGTTAGACAGGTCCCCCCGTCATGGATCCCGCTCGTGACCGAAGCCTGTCGGCAGTCGGTCGGCAACGAGCCGACTGACTTCTGCGAGCGTGCTTTCCGGCGCGGAAGACTTCCGCAACAGCACGAACGGCTCGGCGAAATCGCGAAGTGTGTGCCGAGACACCAGTTCGCCGGTGATGAACGCGACGGGAAGCACGCCTGCCCAGGCGAAATGCTGCCTGATCCGTTCGGCGACCTCGATGCCGTTCGGCCCGTCCCGTAGCCGGATATCGGTGATGATGATGTCGGGTGCGCGGCCATCGTCGGCGAGAATCGCTTCGAATCCCGCCATTGACCCGGCAGAATCCACCAGTGCGCCAGCACTGAGGAACAGCCGGCGCAGGCCCTCAAGAACGGTCGGTTCGTCGTCGCAAAGCAGGATGTATCTGCCGTTAAGGATGGACGTGCATGCGGCGTTCGCTTGATCTTTAGTCTCAATGACGGGTGCTGATTGCGATATCGGGGCGTACAGGGAAAAACGTGACCCGCGGCCTTTGACCGACCAGAAACGCATGCTGTGCTTCGGCAGAATCCCGACTATCCGATTGACGATTGACAACCCAAGTCCAAGGCCTTTCGACCGGTCGCGGCCAGGATTGTCAATCTGATAGTACTCGGCGAATATCGCATCCCGATGCGCGGGCGAGATGCCGACGCCTGTGTCCCACACGTCTATGCGAAGCCGTTCCCCGATCTCCACCCAGCCGACAACGATGCCCCCCACGGAGGTGTATTTGATCGCATTCGATATGAAATTGGACAGTGCCCGTTTGAACAAAGCGTGGTCACTTTCAATAGGCGGCGGGGAGCGCTGGCGCAGGGTGAGTCTCAACTCGATGCCCCGCGATCTCGCCGGCTCGAGGTATTGCTCGAAGACCTCCATAAGCACGGTCCGCGTATCGACTGGCGCCAGGTGTGGAACGTATGAGCCCAGCTCGCTATAGTCCTGGATGTCCTTGAACATGTCGAGGATGTCGCGTGCCGTTTCCTCGATAACGTCGAGATCATGGCTTGCGGCGTGTCGATCTTCGAGTTTTATCCGCGCGCTACGGATAAAGAGGTTGATCGCGGCGAGAGGCTGCTGGATGTCGTGGTAGGCCGATGAAAAGAACCGCTCCTTCTCTCTGACGACTTCTCTCATGCGTTCATTTTGTTGCTTGACTACGCGGGACGCGGCTTCAACGCGTGTCTTGGCTGCGCGCAACGTCCGCCGGAACACAAATTCGCGCCGGGCAGCGAGTTCAAACTGAATGCAGACGCCAATACCAACGAAATACATCAGCAACACCATAGCCCCGGTGGTAAACCAGTGAGACCACGGTGTGGGGATACCCCAGATGTATTGGAGCAGTTCTATAAGATTGTAGGTTGCAACGCATAGTCCGACTAACCATGCTGCCGTGATGGTACGAAGTCGGAATAACGTGAATATCAGGAAAAGGACAACAAAAAAGCCGGGGAAAATCTCCTGTCCGACGCGGAGTGGCGGGTAAACGTTGACCAACCCCAATAGGGCGAACCAGCAGCTTAGCGTCACTATGCAAAGTAATCTGACGGCCCAGCGTTCGTCAAAGCCGCGTGCTCCCCACATCAACCAGACCGGTAGGGCCATACCCACGGCACCTGCAAGTCGCACACAGCCAATGTGGAAGAGGATGCTGGAATCAAGCGTGTTCAGCAGCAACCAATCACGGATAGCAACCGCAGTCCATATCAGTATGAGGCTGGCGCCGGCCAGCCTGCGTTGGCTCGCGTAGCGACGCGCATAGTCCGTACGGAACGCGTGCTCCACAGCTGCCGAGCCAAACTTGCGTACCAGGAAGCCTGAGAATCTCATAAGGCCGCTTGATCAGGAAGGCGCCGTACGCGGAGAGAGCGCGACATCGGGAGGCGGTATCGGCGTACCGCGGGTTAGACAGGTTCCCCGCCGAACGTGGCTACGGGGTACGACGGCACAGCCAGTGAAAGCGGCGCTGGTGGTCACCGGTGCGCAACGCCTTCGTGCGTAAACCCATATGAACAGAATAACAGGTCGCCATTTCTACCATCAGCCACAAATGTATCAACGAATGGGATGTGTTCCTTGCTGCACCGGAAGGTTCAGCAAGGCGCTCCGCCATCATTGAAGGCGACTAGCTGATACATCACCGGGATCGGCTAACGGGAGTGCATACATCTTTCGTCGGCGTTGCGGGTCCGTCACCTACGCATGTGCGTTGCGACGGCGTTGCGCCTGACCAAGAATAATAGGACAGCAACGCTGACCCCGTAGGTGCCACGGAAGTTGACGTAGCGCGCCAGCTGGAAGCGCACGCCCGCACCCACGCCCACCCGCGATCCGTTCGACGCCTCCGTCGGCTGGTCGATGCGATTCCACACGTGGCCCGCGTCGAGGAACAGGTAGGGCTGCAATGCCGCACCGGTCGCGCCGAGCGAAATGGCCGGCGTTCGCAGTTCGGCCTGCACGTTCCACCCGCGATCGCCCAGCACGGCGTAGGGCTCGTAGCCGCGCACGGAGGTGTCGCCGCCAAGCCCCAATTCCTCGCTCGGCAGCAGCGTGTTGGGGGTCAACTGCACCGTGGCTCGCGCGCTCAGCGAAAAGCCGGCGACCACTCGCACATCCCGCTGCGCCGACAACTGGACATATGCGTAGCGCGGCGTTGCGCCGAACCGCGCGGCGTTGAAATTGGCCTCGTTGTTGTCGGCGTCGAGATGCCCGCGGCTCAGCACGAGAGTCACGTTCGCATGCGCATCGCCAAGCGTGTCGAGCCGGGTTGCGTCGTAGACGAGCACGAATTGATGGATATGCGTCTTGCCGTTGAACACGTGGAAACCGCCGAATTCGAGGTCGTTGTTCGAACGCTTGAAGTCGTAGCCGAACTGGATCTGCTGCTGCCAGTCCTTGAACGAACCGATGAGCCAGTCGTAGCGCGCGCTCAACTGCGCGGAGACGCCGGATTGCGCGTAACTCTCGGGTAGACGCGGCGTGCTTTGCGCGTAGACCCCGAAAATTTCGACGCGATCATGCCATGGCAGCGGCGCGCTGTAACTGAGCGAATGCGCGACGAAGCGCGGCTTGTCCGGGCGGCCTTCCAGTTGCGGATTGCCGCCGAACAGGTCGTTGCTCGCCGTCGCCTGGTAGCCGATCTGCTGGTCGAGGCCGAAGAGATTGCCGTAGTTGATACCGGCGAAAAAGCGGTCGCGGCCGAGCGAGGGGACGCCCGCGTTATCGTAGCCGGCGCTCACGCGCAGCGGCAGGCGATCGACCGTCTGTAGGACGACATCGGTCGTGTTCTCCTCCGTGCCCGGCGCATAGACCGCATCCACCGTCCGATACGGATTGGCATTGAGCTGGGAGAGGCCGCTTAGCACGTCTGCTTCGCGGATCGGCTGGCCCGTGGCAAGCGGCATCTCGCCGACGAGCAGGCGCTCCGAGAAGTACCGGTTGTCCTTCGCCACAACCTTGCCGAGCCGGTATGTAGCCACCACGATCCGCACGACGCCGTCCGAGACGTCCTGCTCGGGCACGTAGACGTCGACGAGCGGCAGGCCAGCGTCGCGATAGCGCTGCACGACTGCGCGGCGAATCTGCGTGAGCCAGCCGAAAGTCAGCCGCCGCCCGATATCGGCTTCGAAACTGGCGAGAAAGGCGTCGTCGAGCACGGGCAGGCCGGTGCCTGACACCGGGTGCGACGGAAGGGGATTGGTGCCCGGGGCGGCGAAGACGACGCCGCGCAGCGTCGCGACGGCGATCTCCCGGCAGTCGCTGCCGGCCGGGGCTGCCAGTTGCGGAGCGGCGGGCCGCGCGGCTGCGGGCGGCGGCGTGGGCGACACGTTGCGATAGGCTTGCGCCATCCCGCGCGACGCCGTCGCGGCGAGCGCCATAGCGAGCAGTCCGGCCCGCATTAGCCCGAACCCCGCCCTGCGCTCGCCCGTCCCCGCGGGCGGGCGACTCAATGCTCAAGCTCCCATCGAAGGACAGGATGCGTCGCGCCCGCTGGCATTGCCCAGAAGCCGGTCGGGCTGAAGTCCCAGGTCGGGCCGAAGCTTGCCGGCGTGCTCAACTGTGCGGCGGTCAGGCCGTTCGCGCTGATACGCCCGGGCCGCCGTCGAGCGTGCCGCTCGTCCCGGTGTCCCAGAACACGTTGCTGGCCACCGTGCCCGTGTTGCTGCCGACAACGCCGCCGTGGGAGCTGAACGGAGGAAAGGCCGCGATCTCGGTGGTCGAGAACGATTCCTGGATGGTTCCCGAATTGGAGTCGGCCAGGCCGCCACGGGTTTCTCCGAGGGCGCTGCCGGTTGCATACGACTGTGTGATGGTACCGCTGTTGTAGCCGACCAGGCCGCCCACATGCGAGTGCGAGCCACCGCCCGCGGTGCCTCTCGCGAACGACTGCACGATGCTGCCGTTATTGATGCCGACTAGGCCGCCGCCCTCGCCCTGCACAGGGACACGCGCGCTGCTCGAAGAGCGTTCGATCACTCCGTCGTTTATTCCGACGAGCCCGCCTGCCCCCGGCGACGGAACGCCAGTGTAGCGACCTCCCCACTCGAGTAGGTATTGGTGATCAACCCCGCATTGATAACCGCGACGAGGCCGGCCCGCCCAAAGAGCGTCATCGCGCTCTCATTGACAACCCCGAGATTACGCACCACGCCCGTCGTCCCGATGGCGGCGAAGAGGCCCGCGTCGCACGGGGGATACACGAATTGGATGCCGTCGACCACGTGGCCCATGCCGTCGAACTCGCCGTGAAAGGCGTGGCCGGTGTACCGCCGATCGGCCCGAAGGTCGCGCCCTGCGACGCGGCGATGTCCTTGCCGAGCGCATGGCTCCCTGCGAGATTGTCCGAGACGCGCGCCAGATCCGCCAGGCTGTTGACGAGGTCATACGCGGTCACCTGCGTCTTCAGCCCGCTGAAGGACGCGGCGCTCCAGCCGGCGTTGCTCCGGATCGTCCCCGGGCTGAAGCTGCCGTTCATGTCGTGGAGTGCCGCGACCGTTCCCGTGCTCCCCGACCAGTCGATGGTGCCTTTGTTCAACACGCTGCCGCCGTTGTCCGCGCCCGCCGAATCGGCGCGCAGGGTTAACTTGCCCGCCCCGGCATTCGCGATTGTCGCGCGTGAACCGATCAATACCGAATGCGCGGCGTCCAGTGCTAGCGCAGCGTCGCTTGGCCGAAAAACTTGGCAGCACCGGACACAGCTCGCTTGACATGGGAGAAAACCATGACGGTGCTTCGATGCCTCTGGCAAGGCGTAATTGTCGTCACGCAGTGTCCCCGACGGTTGCGGCCGTATTCGATCGGTCCGGGCTGATGTCAAGTGCCTGGGCGGCACAGCCCGTCCCAATTTTGAACATGGCTAACCGCCCCGTCGGTCTATCCCATAGCCGGCAGTTGGAACTTCACCTTAAAAGTTGCCAGCCCACGAAGCTGCCGCCAGGCTCAGCCTGATTGAAAACGATCCGCCCGTCCGATTCAGTCAGAAAAACGAACAGATTGTCGTTCACCATGCCCGCGCCGACCGCAACCGAAGTCTGACGAGAACCCGGCATTATCTGCCACCCAACAAATGGTCCGCCCGGTGCGGCCTGATTGAAGTGCACCTGGCCATCTGTCCCAACAAGGAAAACGAAAAGATTTCCCTTTCTTCCGACCGCGCATAGCGGAATTTCGGTTGCAGGCGCGCCGGGCAGCGTTTGCCATCCAACGAAGGCGCCGCCCGCGGCAGCTTGATTGAACTGAACGCTTCCATCCGATGCGACGGCGAATACGAACAGCGTCGTATCTTGCATGCCCGTCGCGAGCGCGGTCTTCACGCGTAAGCCGCCTGGCACTTCCTGCCAGCCGACGAATTTCCCGCCAGGGAAGAACTGGTTGAATAAAACGGCCCCCTCGGCGGACTGCGCAAACAAAAACAGCTCACTCGGCCGTCCCGATGCGGACAAGGCTGATCCAGGGATCAGCGACACCTGACCGGGCACGGGTGCCCAGGGCCCGAATGAAGTTCCACCGTTGGTCGCCGCAAACCGTATGTCGCCGGTTTCGCCTCTTGAGAAAACATAGATGTTCTCTCCGAGTGTTGCACTGGCGAGGCTCAATTGGGTAGGCAACGATCCGGGAATGCCCTGCCATCCCTGAAAAGCTTTTCCTTGAGTGGCGTAGTCATACGCTATGCGGCCGTCCGGCATCGCAACGAACACGAACAGCCCGGTGCTATTTCCCGTTGCGCATGGCGCTAACGAGGTCACGGCAAGCGGAAATGGATTGTTTGTTTTTAGCTGTGCGGAGCCGACTGGATAGTGCACGTCGATGAGTTGTCGAAACTGCCCGTACGCATCGAGGTCTGCGTGCGTGAGCGCTTTGCTCATGGACGCTAATGTCGAGTCACCGGCCTGATAGTTCAACGGCATCGCGGAGATGATGTTTTGAAGCGGGAAATCGAGTTGACTTTGAAGATAGTTGATGAAAAGAATCGCGCATCCCACGCTATACGAATCTTGATCTCCCGCGACGGTTCCGCCGGCTTTCAGCGGACCGCCCTTGAAGGAGCTGGTGACCCAATCCTTTCGGAACGCATCGTCGGCAACTGCTGCCGTGGTGTCTTGTGTGGGGTCGAAAAGAAGCCATGCGTTGACGTTCACCGGAGCGGATGCCGGATGAAGCAGCGCGCCACAGACGCGTGAGAGTCCCTCGCCGGAACTATCGCCGGCATCCCAGGAGCCGACGGTCTTGCCTATCACGCCCATGAGTATTTCACTCATCTCATCGACAAATAGCAGCATAACAAAGTCGTTCGACGCCCCAATTTCTGGATTTACTGTTATGTGGGAGGCGTTAGGAGAAACATAGCCGTTGTTGTTTGCACCTCGGATATTTTTATCGAATGTAATTAGTATTCTGTTACTCGGGCCAAACGTTTTGGCTCCATCGACAGCAAATAGGGAACAAAGCTTGGAAAAATCTCCCTCGCAGGCAGTTGCCACGTAGTCGGCGCGCGCTTCTACACTTGGAACTTCAACGTGCGTAAAATTCGCATCGTCGTAACTGATATTGAAGTTCTCTGTAGTGATTGAGTGCATAACCATAGTTACCCTCCATGCCTTAATGTTAAGTTTGCGTTATCGCAAGCCGCTTGAACCCGCGTTTCAGGCTCGTATGACTGCATCGCAGGATTGGCCGTAGTGAAGTTGATTTTCGATGTACCGGAAATCATCACAAACGCTAACGCGGCCGCCTGTTCGGCAATTGGGTGCCCGAAAATAGGATCAGAAACGTGTTCGCTGTTCACTCGTGGCCAATTCAAAAGAGTCCTTGGCTGTCCTTTATTCTTGTGTGTATGGAAAAAGATTGCAAGCTACAGATGTAGCTAGTGATGTGCGTCGTAAATGATGCAACTTAATAGCGATTCGCGAGCCTCGTTGACGCGAGGCCGTGCTCAAACGATGACGCATGATTACAAGCGCAATGGTGTGACCACGCTGTTTGCCGCGATGAACACGCTCGATGGAAGTGTCATTGGCCAGTGCCAGACGAAACATCGCCACCAGGAGTGGCTGAGCTTCTTGCGCAAGATCGATCGCAACACGCCCAGGGGCAAGGAACTGCATTTGATCGCTGACAACTATGCAACTCATAAGCACCCCGAGGTAAAAGCCTAGCTGGCCAAGCACCCGCGCTTCCACATGCATTTCACCCCCACCAGTGCGTCCTGGCTCAACATGGTCGAACGCTTCTTCCGTGACTTGTCAGAGAACCAGTTGCGACGTGCGGCCTTCCGCTCGGTACCTGAATTGGTCGGCGCGATCGAACAGTACGTGGAGAAGCACAACCGCGATCCGAAACCGTTCATCTGGACGGCAAAGGCCTCCGACATCCTGGCGAAAGTCACGCGTGCCAGATCCAAGCTGAATAAGATGCAACCCGTTTGACGCACACCTAGTATCTCTAGCCGAAACGCAGCGCCAGTTGCTATTGCGAAACCAAATGCTTTGGCTGTCAGCGGGTCAGCGACTCGCGTGGTACATCTACATTTCGACGGTGCCGCTGGTTTTGGGCCCGCGTCGACGCATTTCACCTATCCGTTTTGACGCGTACTGCCGGGACAAAGGTGGGGGAACGCGGCTCACGACCGACGCAAAGGCGCGTCGACAGCCGACTTACAGGCACATCAGGGATGCAGCGTGACGGCATAGTTGACGCCCTTCCACGTCTGAGTCGAGGTCCAGAAAAACGTGAATACGCGCGATGACCCGGCTTGGGCTGCTTCTGTGACCAGATCGACATAGTAGATGCCGACCGCCGTCGCGGTGGCTTCGATATCCTGCCACGTGGCCCAGTTGTCGCTCGAGCAGCGCAGACGGAAAGGCGAAGGCCAGGTGATGCGAAGTGTTGCGCCAGCCTGAATCGAGGGCACTGGACGGGCAGAGTTCCAGATTTCTATGACGCTGGGAGCGCGCGGCGCCTGACCCGGCTGAGGCTGATAGCGGTTGGCGACGACGGCGAGGCGGTCGAAGACGACACCGTCAGAAATGGACCGAACCAGTTTGATGTATTCGGCGTGGGCCCATGCGAGCGGCATGGCGGAGCCGGTCGGGCCGCCGGTCGTCAAGGGCGGGAGGTCTGGCATATCCCATACCTGTTCGGGAAGCAGACGTCGCTCGCCCGCGAACTTCTCAAGCGCGCGAAGATAGGTCGTCGGATCTCCGCCGGCGGCCAGTTCATAGTGGCCGCGTTCACCGCTGAGCAGCGGCCACGGGCGCCCGATGCCGGTGCCGGTCCAGGCTTGACCCTGAGGGCCTTGGCCGTAACCGTCGTGGTTGTACCGATAAAAGACCGGGCCCTGCTGTAGATCTTTTCTGATGACCGCGTCGACCACTTTTACTGAGTCGACGATGACGGGGTCGTTTGCGGCGCGGATACCGTAGCGCACCAGTTCGAGAAAGCCCGCGTCCACGATTTCGTTTGCGTTGTACTCGCTACCCCAGACCCCTCTTTGGGTGGTGTTTGGATCTTCTGGAAAATTGAAAACGCCATTGACGTACGCCGGCAAGATTCGAATGTAGTGCCGGGGCACGCCCGGAACCAACGATCCTTGCGTGGTGACGCACCATGGTTCGAGGTGCGATTCGAGGAAGTCCGCGTATTCGAGAAGAAACTGGGCGGTCTGGGCGTCCGCCCATTTTGTGGCACAGACCAACGCAGCGATATTTGCCGCCAGTGTGGAAGGGGAATAGCCCTCCTGTTCTTCCCATCGCTCCTCGGCAGTCATGGGACCGTTCGCTATCAGAGCGCCTGCCGCAGCCAGCACCATGCCGGTGGGATCGAACTGTTGCAGCAGCCCGTTCTCGCTCAAGTGGTAGGCCAGGATGACGGGGAAGGAGAATTCGTCGAGCTGCGCGGCACCGCCGGGCCAGGGCTCGCCGTTGATGAAAAACTTCTGCGGGAAAGTGCCATCCTGCGACTGCGACGTAGCGAGAAACATCAGTGCGCGCAGCGGCGCATCCGTTGCCTTAGCGGCGAGCAGAGCGAGTGCGCTTTGGCACATGTCGCGCGGCCAGATCATGTGGTATCCCGCCGCCAGGTCCCAAACCGTCTGTCCCCATGGGATGCTCAACGAAGCCACCAAGGCGCCTTCGGCTGCCTTATCCTCGTGCGCCAGCAAAACGTTGCGGCTGAGGTTGAAAAGCGCATCACCATCGCCCGTCACGTTAGCTTTGGGTTCAAACGGCGGAGGTACAACCGCGTCCGTCCAGCCTTTGAGGAATGCCTGACGGTGGCTGTACGAGTCCGAGTCCCCGGGTCCGTCGAATGGATAGGCCAACGCTTCCGATACCGCGGTCAGCGCCTTGTTGGGCGTGCTGGGTACCGTATCCCTTGGTTCGTCGACGCAGAACGCCAGAGCCAGAACGAATTGATTTCGCCCTGCGCGGTTGATCTCGGCGGTCATGGCGACATACCCGCCCGTCGCTGCGTCGTAATTCCAAACCGGTAAGCGCTTGTTGGCGATGATGTCGGTCCAACCGTCGTTCACTCCCACGAAGCCGCAGCTGGTCATCCCAAAGCCGCAGTCGGCGCCCAACGCCAACCAGTAGTTACCCCGGGTTGCGACGAGGCGATCGCCATTCGCGGTGCTTACTCGCTGAGCGGTGTTGCCCGCACCGTAGCCGCCCATGTGCGGCGCTAATAGGGCGTAGACATGCAGCTTGTTGAGGAAATCCTGATCTCCCTGCAACGTCGTGCTGACCAGCACGCAGGGCGAACCCTTCTCTGCGATGACGTCCTGCACGACGGTGTACGGCTGATCCTTTGCCGTAGCGGTTAGCCGGAAGGAAAGGGCGGGCGCATCTGGCCACTCATATTGGCAATCGAAGTCCTTCTGCGCGTCGTGAAAGAATGTCGAACCGTCGGTAATAATCAGTTGGAAGTCGCGCACTTGAGGGGTATCTACATCCGGGAAGTAGATCTCCGTGAGTATGCCCCCTGCTGCTGTGTACCAGACCTGGCTCGACAGCGAGTAGGCCGAGCCGACGGCGTCCTTGTCCGCCCGGCTCCAGCTTAGCGGGATCCCCGGTGCGCCTGGAGCCGGAGCCGAGTCAAGCAGCTCTGCCATGGTCTACTCCCTGATGGTTGGGGCTGCGGACGAGGTCGTGCGTGGGAGACCGGCCGACTGGGCCGGACAGCGCGCTCAATCAGCATAGACGAAAACAAGCACAACCTTCTGAAATCCCAGCGTTCGCTTTTTGCGGCGCGAGTGACCGCTGGGGTCGTCTGAAAGGCTTGCGCGGGGCATAGCTCGTGCCGCGCATGCCGGTCTCGGCACCATCGTGCGCCGGTTCACAACGGAGGTCGCAAAGGCGCAGCGACGCCGCGCTTCAGTGCGACGCTGTTCGTTGAGCCGTGTACACGTGCGTGCTCACCATGGCGATCTGAATTGCCTTCACGGGTCGTTCGTTCATCGGAGGGTGCTTCGCCGCCCGCCTCAGCAGGTTCCGCTCCGGCAAAATGCCCATGAGTCCGTCGCCGTCGCACGCGGGGCTAAACAGGACCTATGCCGCGCTCGAGCATACGTTTGCCATTCCCTCGCGACCGCTTCACACCGATAGAAGCCATGCACGCTGGTCTGGCTTTAGCGGCAGAAATGGGTCCAGCTTGTGTGAAAACGCACGCTGATCGCCTAAACTGAAGTAACGCATTCAGGTCGGACGGGCATATGAAGCGATTCGTTGAAGGCAAAGACCGCAAGCAAGCTGTCTTGCTGCCCGAGTATCTTGAGGACTATGTGTCCGAGGACAATCCAGTGCGCGTAGTCGACGTCTTTGTCGATGAGCTTGATCTTCATGAGCTCGGCTTTGAGGGAACCTCTCCCGCAACGACGGGGCGCCCCTCATATCACCATCCGTACTGCTCAAGATCTATATCTACGGCTACCTGAACCGCATTCAGTCGAGTCGGCGCTTGGAGCGTGAGACTCAGCGCAACATTGAACTCATGTGGCTAACAGGCCGCCTTTCACCGGATTTCAAGACCATTGCCGACTTTCGCCGTGACAACGGCAAAGCGATCCGCAATGTATGCCGGCAATTCATCGTGTTGTGCCGTAACCTGGACCTGTTCACAAAGTCGATTGTGGCCATTGACGGCAGCAAGTTCAAAGCCGTCAACAATCGTGATCGCAACTTCACGAGCGGTAAGGTCCGAGCACGCATGCAGCAGATTGATGAGAGCATCGCGCGTTACCTTGCGGCGATGGAAACAGCGGACCGGACGCAATCCGATGTCGCCGAGGCGAAGACGAGCCGCATCAGCGACAAGATCAGGAAGCTCAGGCAGCAGATGCAAGACCTCAAGGCAATGGAGCAGCGACTGCGCGACTCACCGATGGACAGGTCTCGTTGACTGATCCGGACGCGCGCTCCATGGCCACCAGCGGTCGAGGAACAGGGATGGTTGGCTACAACATTCAGACTGCTGTTGATGCCACGTCACATCTGATCGTGGCACACGAGGTCACCAATCTTGGCAATGATTGTAACCAGCTGATCAACATGGCCACGCAGGCGCGAGCCGCTACCGGCATCGAAAATCTGACCGTTGTTGCTGACCGAGGTTACTTCAAGGGCGAGGAAATTCTGCAATGCGATAAGGCGGGTTTTACGGCCTTCGTTCCCAAACCACTAACGTGGGCAGTAAAGCAGATGGGTACTTCGGCAAGCAGGACTTTGTCTACGTTGCCGAAGATGATGAGTACCGTTGCCCAGCGCAACAGCGGCTCACCTGGCGTTTCACAAACATCTAGCACGGCATGACGCTGCATTGCTACTCAAGTTCGGCTTGTGCTACCTGCGCAATCAGAAAGCAATGCACATCCGGAAAGCAGGCCCGCCGGATAAAGCGCTGGGAGCATGAGGGCGTAGTCGAGGCGATGCAGCAGCGACTCCACCAGAGGCCGGAAACGATGCGCATACGCCGTCAGACCGTGGAGCATCCGTTTGGCACGCTCAAGTTCTGGATGGGCGCGGCGCACTCCCTGATGAAGACCCGCGAGCATGTCAGCACGGAGATGAGTCTGCATGTGCTCGCATACAATCTCAAGCGCGTCATGGCGATCTTGGGTACTGCGGCGTTAATGCAAAAGATGAGGGCCTGAGGAGAGGCCTTACATCAAACAGGCTGCACCGTGGCGAACCGGAGAGCTTCTGGGCTCGTCGGCGAATCTTCGCATTCTGACCGGCCTGAACGTCCTCCAGCCATGCAGCGGGTTAAAACAGCCGCCAATGGCCGTGATCGACGCCGCGAAGTCGTCGAGCCACATCGGTTCGCGTTTTTACACAGCCTGGGTCGTGAGTGTGAGTTCGCCGATGCAGGAAGCTGCCGCCGGGTTGCTCGATGCCGCCACCGTCAGCAATCCGGCACATTGCTGACGCACAACCCAGCACGACCTAATGACCGCAATGGCCGACGAGGAGGCAGCGGAGTTTCTTGCTCTGCTGCCGGCAGTTCGGCCATTGCGGACGGTGGCCGCCGAAGAACGTGCGGCAGGTCGAGATCGCTTAGCCGACATTCGCGACCCGGTACCGGCGAATGTCAGCATTCGTTATTGGCGAATGAGTCTTGTCGACCCACTTCGGACTTTCGACGTTCCACAAAACGGACGTTCGACCTCCTGATCCTTGTGACCATCCACGCGGCTAGGGGGCCGCCGAAATTGCGCGTTGCACGTTGGGATCGAAGTGGTTCCGATACCAATCAATCATTCCCCGCATACACGGTTCGGCCGGTGGCAGATCCCCCGCGCCTATAAGTTCTGCACATGCGGCGGCTACCGCAGTAAGAATCCGTGCCGCTTCCGGAACATAAGGTAGGTCGCGATCCTTATCATGACGCGCCCGGATTACTTCGTAGCGGGCACTCTCGGGTAACGTCCACGCGCTAATCAGGAACTCCTGCACGCTCACTTGCTGCCCGTTTACTTGGACAGAACGACTGCGGTGCTCTTCGGCATAGCCTGCCTGTTCCAAACGCTCGCAGCTATCGATAGCCGCATTTAAAACGTCACGAATCAATCGCCAATCAGTTTTCATTTCGCTACTCCACGGTGGCTTCGATAAAGCGTTCAAGACGTCGGATCGTTAGAATCGACGCTAAATAATTGTCGCCGGTTCAAGGCACCGCGTCGAATGCCGTTGTTGGCCGATCACAGCCCATTGCTATCTTTATCTTGAAGTCTCACGCCACGCGTATCACGACCGTTCTGATGATGGACAAGCGAAGCGACTCTCCCACTTCGGTCTTTTTCAAAGGTCACTTGAGCATCGATGATTTTCAGGAAGAACCGATCTACGCTTTCCGGGAAAATCTCGTGTTTTGGTTGACTGCCATATTGGGCAAAGAGTTGCTCACCCTCAATGGTTATCATTACCTCCATCGGGCTCATAAGTTGATACCGTCCAACGCACGCTTCCTTCGCCGCAAGTGATAGGGAAATCGGTCGACGCTCGGGTTCGGAGCGAAGCGAGCCGATCGCCTTTGCGTGCAACGGGCGTTCGGTTACCCCGTCAGGATGGCCTTGCAGTTGATATGCAGTAGCACCCTCGCGCCAGGATAGCACCGCTGCGATAGCGTCGCCCTCATACAATACCGCCGCATCGTCGTCGATTGCGATAGCCGAAGGCATCGCGAGTATCTGCATCGTTTGCAGTATTTCTTTTCGGCGAGTTCCGTCACCCGCATGAAAATGGACGTCGCAGTTGCCCGGTAGAATTCCGAGGCCGGGGGGAAGCGGAAGATTGCAATTGGCTGGCGACGGTACGTGATGGTCAAACCAGCAAATCGCCCCAGCGCTCATCCCGGACAACAGGACGCCACTTTCCCACGCTTGTCTGAGCACCTTATCCAGACCCCACTCTTTCCACAGCGCCAATGCGCATCGCGGATTGCCGCCGCTGACGAAGATCGCGTCCTGCTGAAGCAGATGCGCCGCGGCGTTATCCGCCCGAACGCAGTGGGTGCCTGCCACGCCGTAGAAGGTAACGTTGGAGGTTTGGCAACCGAGCTTCCCGTAAATGGCATCAAAATCATTGATTAACATTGGCGGGTCAGCGGCCGGGGTAGAGAGAAGACAAATTCTGGGATTTGGTTTCCCGATCAGTTCGCGAATATATGTAGCGGCGAGGAACTCCGACTCGCCGTTGGAAAATCCCCCAATCGCAAGAATCCGTCGCATATAAACTCTCTCCCGAATAACGTCATCGCATGCAAGACATAACAGTTTGACATGGTCAGCGATCTGTCCGCTGAGGTCGATCGTCCCCTGTTGGCCGAACTGAGGCGAACGGTGACCGGCTCAGGTCGACCCGTTGCAGCCGCTCGATTCCGTACAGATTGAATGACTGCTTTCAAGGCCGTCAGCTGCCGCTCGCTGAACCGATCTGGAAGCACTGTCCCTCGCCTAATTGAGCCGATGACCAACGACAGCATCAGTTCCAGATGGTCGCCAAGTCGGTCGACGTCCTCACCTCAGAAAACCGACCGTACCTTTATCATGTCCGGAACGAACCGAAGCCCCTTTGTCCGCAACCCTTTTCAGCTTTCACCGACATCGACTGCATGTTGTGGCGTACGGCCATGCTCGATAAGAAGCGTTTGTCTTGACCACCGTGCGCTGCTCGTTGCCGCGTGAATCGTCCGGCACAGTTCCGCGGATGATTACCAAGGGCTTTTGCGGCGCTGTGACATGCGAAATTTTTCTGGCCGGCGGACGCCCTTTGATCCCGCGATTAGGCAAGGGAATTGTCCGCCAGACCGCGCCTCATCGATTTGCCATGAAGTCAGTTCGACCATGCCACACGTCAAACGGGCGCCAGCACACTATCCGTTGGGATACTGCTGGGCAATCAGATTCGCACGCAATGTAGCAAACTGGTTCGCCATGTCGCTCAATAGATAAAGATCGCGACGGCGATTCGCGGGCTGTGACGCCTGCGAATCGTAGTTGACGGGCAGTGTCAGTCCCAGAGCGGCATAGGCATTCATGCTGCGTGCCCGCGAGGTTTGAATCGCGCGCTTCGCCTGGTCACGATGTGTGACGACAGCCACCGTCCCGAGTGCGGAAGCCGTCCCGCTGAGCGCGATGACCGCGGCCGCCACATCGTCGAGTGCGGGGTAGCTGATCGTGCCGTTACTTGCCACGGTAGGCGGCTTGACCGACTGAAGGTTCGTGCTGTTCATCTGATACTTCGAGGTCAGCACACTGGCCACTTCCCACTGTGCGTACACCATGACAGGCTTCGACTGATACAACTGATACACGGCATCTGCGATCGCTTCATTGATCGGCCCGGGCTGAGGCAGTTGCGATTGACTGCTGCCTGCGGCGGCCGGTCGGTCGCCAAAGCTGTACGCAATAATCGTGTTGATCTGGGTCGCGGCAACAGTGGGAAGATCCCAGCTAAAAAAGATGTCTGTGAGATAGGGTGTTTCGGTCGCGGCAACGGTGGAATCATTCAACTCCACATCGAGCTTGCCGAGCATTTGACGTTTGAGTTCAGTATCGGATACGAGCACGTCGGCCGCTCTTGCAGTGGTGCTGACGGCAAACGTAGCGGCGACAGCGGGCAAAGCCGCGGCCGTCGTCGCAAACAGGAATTTACGGCGTGATGACATAGGTAACCTCGATGTTTTTTTGACGCGTTGAAATCAGCCTTGCGGATAGGCTTGGGTAATAAGCGTCTGGGCTTTGACGCCCAACTGCACATACATGTCATGTACGAGGTAGAGGGAGCGATTGCGCGTCCACGGCTGTCCTGACAACAGATCGTAGTTGACCGGTAACGTGACTTCTTTCACCGCATACGCGTTCATCCCACGGCCTATGGATCTCTGGATGCAGCGTTTCGCGTGATCGCGATGCCCGACTACCGCCACCGTTCCCATCGCCGCGCCCCCTCCTTCGCGCGCGACGATGTCTGCGGCGGCGCCGTCCGTACTGAGATAGACAATGGAACCGTCGCTGGCAACAACTGGTTCGACGGAATACAGGTTCGTACTATTCATCTGGTACTTGGACACCAGAAAGCGTGCGATTTCCCACTGCGCGAATACCTTGACCGGATTCAGTTGATAGATCTGATGCACTGCGTCCGCCAGTTCTTCATTGATCGGTCCCGGATCTGGAAGTGCAACCTGATTGGCGCCGGTGCTCGACGTGTTGCCGCTTGCGGCGTTCGGACGATTACCGAAACTGTATGCAACGATGGCGTTGACCTTTGCTGCGGGAATCAGCGGCAGATCCCACGTAAAGCCCACGTCCATCATATAAGGTTCGATCGTGCTCCCGGTTGTGGTGTCGTTGAGTTCGGCATTCAGCTTGCCGATCACTTGTGCTTGCAGTTCGGCATCGGAGATCGGCGTGTCGTTGGAAAGGCTGTTGCCGCCACATGCGCTGAGCGCAGATGCCAGGATCGGCAATGTCGCAGCTTTGGATGCGGAAGCAAGGAAGGTTCGTCTATTGTGCATGACTTGTTGATGCCTTGATTTTGATCGGATTGAGTATGTATCCCGCAGGCAGATTTATCTGACCGGTTATTTGCGTGAACGGCAAAGCGGACAGTTTTTTGCGGACCAGAACCGTAGCAACCGGCTATTACAGCAACATTAATATTTTCCGACACGCGGATCTGTTGCAGCGCGTCCGTCCCGGATCGCGGTACAAGATGTCGATGGCACAGAAAAGCTGACGCCCGCTGCAAAACGTTTGCTCAGTGTCGGTTAGCTGACCGACACACGCCAACCGGCAAATGACAGCGTTGGTCAATAGAACAAGGTTAAAAAATCTTGAGCTGGACGGCCGTTCTCAAAGGTCTAACCGACATTGCTGTGTCTGAACGATGATGCGGGCGACTGGCCGCCTTTGGCCGCGTGCTGACCGATATGCGGTCGGCAGAAGTCGACCCGGAGCCGCCCGTCACACACTGACGGCGAATGTCCGCTGAGCACCCACAAATCGGACGGTCGCCGACGGAGGCTAGTTATCCGCTCAGCGATTAGCACTTAAACAACGCGTACGGCCGCACCTAACTTTTACGTCGCCCGGCACATTGTGTCTCGGCGCGGCCGCGACGTCGCTCGACCGATAACCGGGCTGCGCGTCGCGTTACCGCTCCCTGCTCGCACTGCGATGCGTTATCTGATCGCGGCACTGATCGCATGTGCGGCCTGGTTAAGCGCAGCGGCCGTATCGAGCGGCGCTCGCGGGATCGAGCGCCCCGCTGTCGCACTGGTCGGGCGCGCGGCCTGATCAGGCGAGGACGAGAACTTGACGATGGTGAGCTTCGTCTTCGGATCGACCAGGATCGATTGCCCAAAACGGCCGCCGGCCGCGAACGAGCCGTCTCCATCGTTCACCTGATACCAGTAGTCGCGATATGAGTAACCGGCGCGACCCGACGCGAGATTGCCCTTCGCGAAGGCGCCGGCATTATCCGCAGGCTTCAATGTGATGTGGGCAGTAGAAGCCGGGAGCAAAGTCGTCCGTCCCGCTTCGCCCAACCGCATTAACTCACCGAAACGTGCCGCGTCGCGAAGCGTCGTGTTGAAACCACCACTTGCCATTTCGGTGCCTTCACGATCGACCACGACATCGCCATCGTCTTCGGCGATTTTTTGCCAGATCGTGCGGGAGACGAGTTCGCTCCACGACTGCCCCGCCACGCGCCGTATCGCCCATGCGACGGCTTCGGGCGAGCCATTCTGGTAGAACCACACGTTTTCCGCCGTGGCTCCGGGCGTGGGGCGTGCCACCTTCAGGAAGTCGTAGATGCTGTCTGGGGCGCCGCTGCGGCGCGGAATAATGCCCACTGCGCCGAACAGCCCCAGATCGGGTGGAAGATCGGCCGGGTAGCTGACCGGCACCTCCATATCCAGATTTTGCTGGACCGTCGCGTCGCCGAACGGCGTGCCCGCGAGTTCGGGAACGTATGTCGAGAGTGTCGCCTGGGGGTCCAGTCGGCCTCCGTCAATCAGTTGCGCCGCAACGAGTCCCGTCACGGATTTGGTCATCGACGCCCACGCGTGCGTCTGCCGGGGCGTAAAGGAATTGAAGTAGCGTTCAAGCACCACCTTGCCGTCGTGAACGACGATGAAGCCGTCGGTATAGGTGCGTCGCAGATAATCGCTCAGGGTTAGCGTCGTTCCGCCGATAGTGAACTGCACCTTGTCGGGATCGAGCGCGGCACCAGCAGGTAGTGGCAACGGCGTGTGCGCGTGCTCGACATTAGCAGTAGGGGTCATCAGACGGGTATTGCGGAGCGCCCAGGCAAGATTCGGGTCGCGTAGCGAGTTGGCCTTGGTCACGAGCTTGTCCGCAGGCGGAGGGAAGCCCTGCATGATGCCGAGTTCGACGGGGTCGCGAGGCATCCCGACCTCCTGAGCATGCGTGGCCAGCGGCAACAGCGCGCCAATGACAAGCGCCACGGCGGTCGCGACGGGGCGAGTGGCGAGGTTACGATTTCGAGTATTTTTCATGGTTTTTCCCGGAAAGCAGGCATTACAGCGATGGCCCAAACAGGTGGATGAAGTTCTCAACGCTTGAGACGCCGACGACCTGCTTTGCCGCTTCGACGGCCAGTGGAATCTGCCCGTTATCCGACACCGAGCCGGAAAGCGTGACGTGGCCGCTTTGAGCCTTCACGAAGATGCGTGCGGCGTTGAGCCCTCGGGTGCGAGCCAGTGCCGTCGATACCCGGCGAGCGAGCTTCCTGTCCGCGGCCTTCCGTGCCTTGACGGACGTCGCGTCAGAGGCGGGGTTGGCGCCGCCCGCGGATGCGGCGCCCGACTGGGAAAATGCGCCGGCGGACGCCCCGATAAGCGCAGCCATGAGCAGAGCGCGGGAAATTCGAATAAGGATCGTCATGCGATTTCTTCAATAAAGTGAATGGGTGGGAACGGCCACGCGTAGGTGACGCCTCCCTTCTAGAAGCGCGTCATTAGACCGAGTGACACGCCGGTCATCGTATGGCCACCGGGATTCAGGCCGAGTGCGGTGATGTTGGCGGGATCGTAACGATAGGCGCCTGAAAATCCGTTCCGATCGAATTCCGCGTAGAGTTCGGTCTGCTTCGACAGAAAATACTCGGCAATTGCAAACGTTGTGACTTTATGGCCGTTGGCCGACGCGACATTGCCAAGATTACTGGCAATATCATCAATGAGAGCCGCCGTGAACTGCCAAGCTGGCGTGACCAACCAGACGACTCCACCGCCCGGAATCTTGTCGCGACGCTGGGCAGCAAGCGGTGTGGCGCCGGTGACGGTGAGGTCGGCATAATTCAGGTAAAGGCGCGCCGGTCCGAGCTGGAGCGTGCCGCCGGTCTGGAACGTTTGCGCCCACTGTGTCGCGGTCGCGTTCCAGGTTTTCTGATAGGACACGCCGCCGAGCGCCGGTCCCCACTGGTACAAGGCTGCGCCCGAGAAGTTCGTCGCCGCACGGGAATTGCCCGCGACGCCGCCTGGAGAATAGCTCGCCGCCAGGCGAAAGCCGCCCGCCTGTCCGATGTACTTAACGGTGTTATTGAAGCGCGAGTCCAGTGTGAAATAGTTAGCGCTATATACCACGCCTGGTTCGATCGCAATGGACTGTCCGCGCCCACCCGCCGGATCGATGAGAATGCCGAGGTCTTCGTTTGCGTTCAGTTGCCGGCCAAAGGTCAGGCGACCAAAGTTGCCAGTCAAACCGACGAACGCAGCCTGCGAAAACAAGGTGCCCGAGGTCTTCACCGCGCCGGTGCCGCTGTTGAACGCTCCCTCCAGTTTGAAGATGGCCTTCAGGCCGCCACCCAGGTCTTCTTTGCCAGTGAATCCGAACTGGTTGCCGGCAATGATATTGTTGTTGTAACCGACCACGCTGCCGCCCTTGGAGCCGTTCGTCCAGCGAAGACCGCCGCCGACATCGCCATACAACGTCACGCTCGACTGCGCACAGGCCACTCCCGAGAGCAGGCTTATCAGCGTCGCACCAAGAACCCTCTTCATACGTTTCCTTTGTTTTCTATTGGTATTATTACGGATAACTAATGGATGGCGTCCGTCCAGATATGTCGGGGGCCGCCCCCAAAGACGGTGATGCACGGCGTTTCAGCCAGGATCAGCGACGCTACACGGCGCTGGAGCGCCGGACACGCCAGCGGTGAGGCGCCGTTGCGAGCGCTGCGGGTCGAGGCAGAATGCGCAAAGCAGGCCGCATCCCAGCAGCACCACGCCGCAGGCGACGCACGCCTGCTCGAAGCCGCGCGCAGTGGACCGGCCGGCGCCGTCAATCAGCAGCCCGGTGACGATTGGCGCGGCGAGTCCGGCGAGCGATGAAAATCCGTTGCTCAATGCGAGGACGCCGCCCCGTTGCGAATCGGGTGTGACTTCGCCCAACATGGCTGGCCCGATCGAATACATGGTGAGCGTCATGCCACTGCCGAGCGTCAGCAGGATGAACTTCACCATGGGCGAGACGCCCGGCCACGCAAGCGAGGCAATCAGTGCGCCCGCCACAATCAGCGTCACGGCGAGAAAGCCGCCGCGCCCGACTCTCGACGGCACCCCGTTTGCCAGCAGGCGCTGCGACAGCCAGGCAAGCCCGAGGCTAAGGGGCGCGGTGATGGCAACGAACAACGCAAACATTCTGCCTGCGACATGCGGTTCATAGCCCATTCCCAGTTGCAGCCAGGTCGGTGTCCAGGTCAGTGTCATGGCAAGAATCCAGTTGGCGGCGAAGTGCCCGGCAAAGACGCCCAGTACGGTTCGATCGGTCAGCAGCAGAGCGTACGGGACGCGCGCCGTGCGACCGGGACGCACGGGACTCGACAAACGACCTTCCGCGCCGAACACGAGCCACGCGATGCACCAGAGGCAGCCTAGCGCGGACAGCACGAGAAAGTTTGCCCGCCAGCCCCAGTGTGCGGTGATGGCCGGAATGCTCAGTCCGGCGACCAGCAGACCGAGCGCGCTCCCCTGATGCAGCACGGCGACAGGCAGGTTGCGCCTGGCGTCCGGAAACCACTTGTAGAGCGCATGCACGGCGACCGGCGAGGTCGGTCCTTCGCCGGCGCCGAGCAGCACACGGCACGCGATGATGCTCCAGATCGAACTGGCGACCAGCATCGGCAATTGCAGCATGGCCCATGAGCCAGCCATCAGCAGCAGCAGCCATTTTGTCGAAGCGCGATTCGCCGCGAGGCCGCCCAGCACAGCGGAAATCGAAAACAACCAGTTGAGGCTGCCGCCAATCAGCCCGAACTGCGTGGGGGACAGGTGAAGCTCACGCATCATCGGGATGGATACGAGGCCGAGCACGACCTTGTCCAGAAAGTTTACGAGCATCATCAGCGCAAGCATGATCGCGATAAACCACGCCCGTGCCGGCCGGTACCGGTTATGTTGAATGGTCATTCGGGTTGTCTCCGTTATGGTGGGGACGTCTTTCGCGTCCCTGCGGTTGGTGTTGCTGAGGGCGGATCTAGCAGTCGTGCTGACCAAGCAGCGGGACGGTGTCGCTGGCGTCGGGCAGACCCGCTGAAAACTTCACGGGAAAGCGCACCGCCATGGTTGCGCCGTTAGCGAGTTCACGGACCATGCCGCGTTCGCGCACATGCGGATCGTGAAACAGCTCATGCGCATCGAGCAGCGGCGACACCGGCAGATCGAAAGACGCGAGCGAGTCGAGCCATTCGGCAAGCGTGCGCTGCAAGAACATCTGCGTGAGCAGCGAGTTGACCTCGCGCTTGAACTGCTGCCTGCCGAGGCGCGACGCGAAGCGATAGTCAGTCAACGCGGGATAGTCGGCTCCGAGCGCTTCGCACAGGTTCAGCCAGAACTTGTTTTCCAGGATTCCCAGCGCGAGATGCCGCCCGTCCCGCGTCTCGAAGATATCGTTCTCGGGCAGCACATTCGGCGATGCCAGCGGACGGTCCGCATATTCGCGTGACGTCCATGCGGCGGATGCGGTCCACGCCATCACACAGTCGTGTATCGACACGTCGAGATGCTGGCCGCGACCGCTCTGGCGCGCGCTCATGACCGCCACGGCCAGCGCGAGCGCGGCGTGACTCGATGCGGCATAGTCCGCAAGCCGCACCCGCGGGCGCGTAACCTGGTCGTCGACCTGAACCGGGATCGACCAGAAACCGCCGAGCGCCAGGTAATTGAGATCATGGCCAGGTCGAGCTGCGTACGGGCCGGTCTGCCCGAATCCGGAAATCGAGCACATGACGATGCGCGGATTCACTTCGGCGAGGGTCGCATAGTCGAGTCCAAGCCGTTTCATGACGCCTGGCCGGAAACCTTCGACCACCGCATCCGCATCGCGCACGAGCTCGAGCATGCTCGCCGTGCCGGCGGGACTCTTCAGGTCGAGGGCGACAGACCGTTTGCCCCGGTTGAGCTGGGCGAATATCTCGCGTCCGAGTTGACGTGCCGGATCGCCAGTGCCCGGCGGCTCGACCTTGACCACGTCCGCCCCCAGATGCATCAGCATCGACGTGGCGTGCGGTCCGGGTAGCAGTCGGCTTAAATCGACAATCCTGACGCCGTTCAGACAGGACCATTCTGGTTTGATCGGGGTCGTTTCCTCTTCCAGGCCGCCAGCATTCGTGCGCATGTTGCCTCCCTCTTTCAGGCCGGCGAGCCGGCCGGGTCGAGAATGACGCGGGCGATCGTATTGCGCTGGATCTCGCTCGTGCCCGTGAAAACGCGGAACATGCGCAGTTTCCGGAACGTCTGCTCGATCGGATGATGGCGCGTCACACCGACGTTGCCGTGGATCTGCACGGCCTTGTCCGCGATCTCGAAGCAGCGTTCCGACACGAACAGCTTGCAGGCCGCGGCCTTCATCCGCAGATCGGCGCCGGCCTCGGCGAGCGCCGCTGTATGCGTGATCATGCTTTCGCAGGCCCACAGCGCGGCGGCCATGTCGGCGAGCATGTGCTGGATCGCCTGAAAGCGCGCGATCGGACCGCCGAACTGCCGGCGCGTACGCGCATAGTCTAGCGACGCCTCGTAGGCCGCCGTGGCGAGGCCGAGCATCGTCGGGCAATGCAGCAGGCGGTTCACGTTGATACGCGACATGCCCAGCTTGAAACCATTGCCCTCGCCGCCGAACACGTTTGCGCGAGGCACGCGCACGTCGACGAAGCGGATGTCCGCGTCGATGTGCTGTCCCGACATCGGCACGTACTGCTGTTCGACCGTCACGCCAGGCAGGGCGAGATCGACGAGTACTGCGGTAATAGCGGGTGGCGTAGTGCTGGTATCCGTCACGCACATGACGATCGCGAAATCGGCAAACGGCGCGCCGCTGATGTAGTGCTTGATGCCATTGATCACGAGGTCGTCGCCGTCCACCACGGCCGAGGTGGTGATGCTTTGCGCATCCGAGCCCGAATGGGGTTCGGTCAGTGCGAAGCAGGTCGATTTCTCCCCGCGGATCACCGGCTCGAAATAGCGCACGAGCTGATCCGGCGTCGCGTACTTGAGCATGTTGCCGACGCGCGGTGGGCCACCCAGGTCACCGAGGACATGAGGCGCGAGCGCAGAACCGGATGCGGCCAGATCCGCCTTGAGTGCGCATTGTTCGGTGATCGACAACCCGCGGCCACCGAGCTTGACGGGCAGACAAGACGCGTAGAAGCCGAGTTGAGCGGAGCGGCGCCAGACACGGCGCAGCGTGTCGCGCGGCCAGACGTCTTCGCTGCCGAGGCCGAGTTCCTGCTCCAGCGGCAGCAATTCTTCCGCGATGAAACGGCGAATGCCCTCACGCGTTTCAATAAATGCCGGATTGTTCAGGTGATCGAACATGGTTGTCCCCTTCAGTTGACACGACGCGAGATGCCTTGCCAGTACTGCTCGCGAACCAGCTTGCGGGCGACCTTGCCGCTCGCATTCTTGGGCAGATCGGCGACGAAGCTCACGCTTCGCGGTAGTTTGTAGTCGGCCAGCCGGGCGCGGCAATGCGCGATGATTTCTTCGGCAGACGTATTGCGTCCGGACTTCAGCACGACGACCGCCTTGACGCTTTCGCCCCACTTCTCGTCGGGCACGCCGACCACGCATACTTCCATCACATCGGAATGCTGATACAGCGAGGCTTCGATTTCGGTGGGATACACGTTGAAGCCGCCGGAAATGATCATGTCTTTCTGGCGATCGACGAGGTAGATAAAGCCCTCTTCGTCGACGCGCGCGAGATCGCCGGTGCGCAGCCAGCCGTCGACGAGCACTTCACGCGTGAGTTCCTGCTCGCCCCAGTAGCCTTGGAACACGTCGGCGCCGCGAATGACGATCTCACCGATCGCATCGCCCATGACCTCGCGGCCGTGTTCGTCAACCACCAGGACTTCAGTCTCGCCGGTCGGCCGGCCGCACGATGCCAGCCTTTCGGGACGGTGCGCGATTGCGTCGGCATGATCGGCGATGCTCAGGCGCGTGACGCCCGAGGTCGACTCGCTCGCGCCGTAGCCTTGCGACAGCACCGGCCCGATCCGCGTCCATGCTTCCTCGATGCGCGCTGGCGCCATTGGCGCGGCGCCGTAGCCGAGCATCTTCAGGCTCTTGAGATTGGCGGTGTCCAGCGCAGCATCGTTGAGCAGCATGTTGATCATCGTGGGCACCATGAACACGTGCGTAATGCGGAGTCGTTCGATTTCCGCAAGAAAGTGCGCTGGCTCGAATGTGTCGAACAGCACGAGTGTGGCGCCCGAACAGAGGTACGGCTGCATCAACATGCCCGACGCGTGCGTGACCGGTCCGATGAGCGCCAGGCGGTCGCCGGGTTTCGCGGGACGGTCCATGCCCAACAGGATTTTGCGCAGCGACGCGAGGCGATTGCCGTAGGTCTGCATGGCCGCCTTGATCTTGCCGGTCGAACCGGACGAGAAGTGCAGCACGGCGAGGTCGTCGGACGACAGGGTGACATCGAGCAGGTTCGCGCTGGCCCGCGAAATCAGTGTTTCGTAGTCGGCATAGCCGTTCGCCGCTTCGCCAACAGAAATGAATGTTTCGACTGAACGGAAACCTGGCGAGCTGCGATCGTAAGTCGTGTATCCCGCTCCCGCGATCATCACGCGCGGTGCGCAATTCTCGACCACGTCGGCGGCTTCGTGCACCGTGAAGCGAGGATTCAACGCGGCCTTGACGAGCCCCGCCTTATAAAGCGCGCATTCGATCTCCACCAATTCCGTGCAGTTGCGGGCCTGAACCGCGACCCGGTCGCCTTTCGTCAGTCCAAGACCGAGTAATGCATTCGCGAGCCGGCTTGAGCGTTCGTCGAGTTGGCGGTACGTCAGCTCGCGCTCGCGATGCATGACCGCTACGGTGTCGCCCCAATAACGCGCGGCGCGGCGCAGAAAATAAGCAAAGGCCAATCGGTGTCTCCCGTTATCGATCTGGCTCTTAGTCTGTAAGATGCAGGGGATCACCACAATGAGGCGTTGGCTATAAAGTCATAGCCATCAGGAATGACGATGGAGACACGGGACCTGGAATATCTGCTTGCCGTCGAGAAGCACGGCGGCATTGGCCGTGCCGCCGAGGCACTAGGCATGAGCCAGCCGGCTTTGACCAAGGCGATTCAACGCGTGGAGGCGCAGGTTGGGCTGGGACTGTTCGAGCGCACGGCCAGCGGTATCGTGCCGACCCAGGCAGGGGCGCTGTTCATCGTACGTGCCCAGCGCATTGCGCTCGAATACGAAGACGCGCTGAAGGAAATGCATGCGATCCGGAGCGGCGAACAGGGCGTGCTTCGCATCGGTTATTCGCCAACGGTGCCAAACGCGCTGGTACTGGGCGCGTGCCGACAGTTGTTGAACGAACGCCCGGCCGCGCGTCTGCGACTGCGGCGCCGGCTCGCACGCGATCTGGTCGACCTCCTCATGGCGGGCGAACTCGATCTGGTCGTGGCGCCCGAGCCGACTCGCAGCGTAGGCGACGTTACCTTCGTCGAGCTCTTTCGCGACTCGCTCTCCGTGTTAGCCGATGAGGCGCATGCACTACATCGCAAGCGCAATCTACGGCTTGCGGATCTGGCAGGTCAGGAATGGTTGCTGCCTGGACCGAACATTCTGCTGCGGC
Organism: Paraburkholderia sp. MM6662-R1; assembly: GCF_050436245.1. Lineage (NCBI taxonomy): Bacteria > Pseudomonadati > Pseudomonadota > Betaproteobacteria > Burkholderiales > Burkholderiaceae > Paraburkholderia > Paraburkholderia sp. MM6662-R1. Next base: position 62,978 of record NZ_JBNDLV010000001.1, read on the forward strand.
AGCAAGTCGACGCGGCCTTCGAGGCGGCAGGGGCTCGGGCCGCCGAAGCTTCGCGTGGAAACCGATTTCGGTAGCACCTCGCTACTACATCTGCTGCGCGGCACGACGATGCTCTGCATAGCAGGCACCGAATCGTTCGAGAGTCTCGAGGGGCTGCGCGCGCTCAATCTCGACATGAACGAACTCGACTTGCGTCGACGTATTGGCGTGGTGTTCCGGACCGGGGCTTACCTCTCTCCGCTTGCCCAACGCATGGTGGCACTGCTACAGGAGCGGAGCAGCTGAACCGGCTAGAGGCGCATGTCATATTAAAATGGGCGAAGTTGCAGTGTTTTTGTGCCATCGTCCGCTCCCTGGACAAGAACGGACCGCCAAACGCGCTTTCCGAACGGCAGAAATTGGCCGACAGTACTCATCCACAGAAGCCGCCCGAAAGCGGCCGTCGATGATTTTCAACGGTCGCTCTACAGGACTTTCATTGAACTGGTGCTCTCGGCCACAAACGGACAGTGCCGCGCATGAAGCCAATGTCCGCAGCCCGCGCGGTTCCGGTCACAGGATCACTCGATCGCCACCGAGCAACTGTAGCTGACGCGGCTGTTTGCCATCAGGTGACGAGCCGATGGCCTGGAGATGAAATAGGACTCGCATCGGCCATTGCACACCACCAGAAGGCTTCGCCCATGGTGGGGGCTTGGAGTCGCGAGCGAGTCGCGCCATTTCTCTCGTTTAGTAGTGCACGTACGCATACGTCCACCACCCTTTATGCGCTGGCGCGACCTTTAATATCTAGCGGACGCAATGGTTAGAGGCGGGCACCGCCCGTCGCGTCGATCACCTGTCCCGTAGTCCAGCGTGCCTCATTCGATGCAAGGAAGGCGATGACGTCAGCCACATCGGCAGGTTGACCCACTCGCGAGAACACCGACATGGCCTCCGCGCCGGCGCGCGCCTCCGGTACCGTTATCCACGCCGCATTCATATCAGTCTCCGTCACGCCCGGCATGACCGTATTCACCGTGATGCCGCGAGGACCGAACTCAGGGGCAAGCGCCAGTGTGAGGGTTTCAAGGGCACCTTTCGACGCGGCGTAGGCAGGATGCGTTGGAGCCGCGACACGCGTAAAGCCCGTCGAAACGTTGATGATTCGTCCATTGTCTCGGATGTGATCTGCAACAGCCTGAATCAGGAAGAACGGTGCCTTGAAGTTGACGGTCATGACCTCGTCGAAGACGGACTCACTGGTCTGAGACAGGCGAATCGCCGGTGCTACGCCAGCATTGTTGACGAGAATGTCAAGCCGAGGTTCGCCCGTGGCGGCGATCGCGGCTGCCCTGAACTGCTCCCAGATACTGTCCGTTGCTTCTTTCCCGCGACCCAAGTCCGCATTGATGGCGACGGCTTTTGATCCGAGCGCCTCGATCTCGCGGATGGTGGCGTGAGCAGCATCCGCGTTGCTGGCGTAGTGCACACCGATGAGCGCGGCCCCTTCTCTCGCAAAGGCCAGTGCTACAGCACGGCCGATACCACGCGAGCTTCCTGTTATAAGGGCCACCTTGCTTGAAAGTTTTTCAGACATCGACCACTCCTTCTCGATAAAATTTATAGTGATCACTAGCATATTTATACTGGAAGCCACCGTCAACGATTTTTGTAGGACTCGATATAAAAATGAGCGAACCCGCCCGGAAACGTGGCAGACCGAGGTTGCTGGACCGCGATGTGGGGCTCGATGTCGCCGCGCGGCTGTTCTGGGAGCGTGGATACGAGGGCACGTCGATCGCCGACCTGACCCAGGCCATGGGTATTCCGCCGCCGTCCCTCTATGCAACGTTCGGTTCGAAGGAGGACCTTTACAGACAGGCGCTCGACCATATCAGCGAGCGTGAGAACAAGCAGTGTCTGGAAGCGCTGCAAGGGAAGATGCCGGCCTACGATGCGATAGCGTTCTACCTGCACGACGCCGCGGCACGCTTTACTGACCCGGGAAGGCCGCGCGGTTGCATGATTTCGAATGCTGTTCTTCAACATGCCGAAAAGAGCGAGTCTGTCGCCCAGACGGTCGCCGCGCGGCGGGAGCTTGCGCTACAGGCCATCAAGGTACGCTTCGACCGTGCCGTCGCCGAGGGCGAACTTGCCCCTGAGACCGACACCGAAGCTCTCGCACGCTTTTATTGCGCCGTTGTGCAAGGCATGTCGGCGCAAGCCTGTGACCGCGCATGCAGGGCAACACTGAAGCGGCTGGCTGATATTGCGTTGTCGGCATGGCCTTGGCCCCAAGGTCATCGCCGGAACCCGGTCCCGTGAGTGCATTGGTTTTCACCAAAGACGACACGGCTGTACCGCAGGGGTTCGGCTACAAGGAGTCAAGCGAGATCGATACGCGAACGACTACCTTCGCGCGCATGCCGGACCTTAGAAAGAGGTCGCAAAATGTCCGCAACGGGTCGCAAGTACTCGTTCGCTTTCCGTGGGACGAGTCATTCGCGACCACCGACCTGTGAATGACAGGAAAGCGCCCCATACCCGTCTGACCAGCACCGATCCTCGAATGACGGCATTGGCCGAACTCCAGTCTCCCTGTGCGAGTAGACGAATGGCCGTTGTACCTTGAAAGCCGACGTGGAGCGCGCCGGTACGACGGCCCGCCATGGAGGCGAACTCCGACTCAGCCCGACGCGTGCTAGCGTGTCCTAATCGGCTCTGAGAATCGCGCGGGCTCCCCGATGCGGGGTTTCGCGATACGCACAATTGCCCTTGACATGAGTTTGATCGCGCCTGCTGAAGATTGAGACACTTGCCAGTCGTGGTTGCGCAGCATCTTCCGGTCGAGCGGCCGCTGCGCTCGCCGGGGTTGCGGCACGGTTTGCATCGTATCCGGTCGGTAACATGGCCGCAGTTGGGATCATGGCTTCTTCAAGCTTTGCCAGGATCGCGCTGGAAAGTGCCTGACGGTATCGAAGACGGTATTCCCGAAGAAGTCGGCATTCGGATGCCCTGTGTTCGCGATGTTTGAACGAAAGTGCGCGTGGATTCTCTGTTGCAGTCTGTCCAGAGCTGAAAACTGCCGACTGGATTTTTCGGTATGGCTGACGGTATCGTCACTCCCGACCGGCCGGAGAAGCCGTATACACAAGGGTCCCCGTCACCGATTGACGATCGAGTGGGAGTAGGGGGAATGGATTTCCCCATATAAATCAATAGCGTGGAAAATCACTCAAAGATAGTTAACGAGAGTGTGATTCTTCTAGGTTGTTGATTCTAAAGGGTGCTTCGTGTGGGCTTTCACCCTTTAGGCACGCCCAGTCAGCGAAGCTGACGGTAAATTCGACGGGGTGCGCAAGCTCTTTTGGGTGGGGTTGGCGTAGCCTCGGAAGAACTACCGTCTGTGACGGTAGTTCTTCCTCTTAGACATCAGGATTTATTCGGGCTCGCAAGGGCATGTAGGTCTCATGATAGGTGACGGCAATTGGCCGTTTCAATCAGGAGACTATTCTCGTGCTTACAGACTTTGCCCTGCGGAACTTGAAACCCCGCGCGATCTTTTACAAGGTCGCCGATCGCGATGGCATGTACGCCGTCGTTTCGCCGAAAGGCACTATTACCTTCCGATACGACTACCGGATCAATGGCCGACGAGAGACGTTGACCATAGGCCGTTACGGCTTCGGAGGCATTTCACTAGCCGAAGCGCGAGAAAAACTGCGACGTGCCAGGCGGCTGCTGGGCGAGGGTACTTCGCCAGCGCTACAGAAGCAGCGAGAGAAGGGGCGTGGACCGGACACCCGGACTTTCAGCGATCATGCCACCCGGTGGCTTTATGGGGCCACCATGGCCGAGTCGACCCGCTCGATGCGAAAGGGCGTACTGGATCGCGACATCTTGCCGGCGTTCAATAAACGCCTTCTTGGCGAAATCCATGGGGAGGATCTACGCGCTCTGTGCATGCGCGTGAGAGCGCGAGGCGCACCAGCCACCGCCGTTCAAATTCGGGACCTTGTGAAGCAGATATATGGTTACGCGAATCAGCATGGGGAGAAGGTGGCAAATCCTGCTGATAGCGTAGATGCGGCTTCCATTGCGACTTTCGTGCCGAAGGATCGTGCCTTGTCTCCGCAGGAAATCCACCTGATGTCCACGCAATTAGAGTTCGTGGCTACCTATCCGACGATCCGGCTAGCGTTGCGCATGATCTTGCTGACGTTGGTGCGAAAGAGTGAACTGATCGAGGCGACTTGGGACGAGGTCGATTTCGAGAAGGCTACTTGGACGATTCCAAAGCAGCGAATGAAGGGGAGGAGGCCGCACGTGGTTTATCTCTCACGCCAGGCGCTCGACATTTTCGTGGCGTTGCATACCTGTGCGGCCGGTTCCAAGTTTGTCTTGCCGTCACGCTACAACGCTGACAGTTGCATGTCCAAGGCGACCCTGAACCGAGTCACGCAGCTCGTGGTCGGAGAGGGCCAAAGTCGCGGGCTTACCACTGGAGCCGTTTACCGTTCAGGACTTGCGCCGTACTGGATCTACGTTGCTGCACGAGTTGGGCTTCAACCGGGATTGGATCGAGAAGTGCCTGGCGCATGAAGACGGACGGTCCTCGCGCTCGATCTACAACAAGGCCGAGTACGCCGAGCAGCGGCGCCACATGTTGCAAGAGTGGGCGGACATGGTGGATGCCTGGATCAACGAGCAGATCTACGTTCCGAAGCTGCTTCCGGAAAACTTGGCGGCTCCCGTACATGTTGGTGGTGGTCATGGCTGGAGATCGTAGCTTCAGATCGCCGATCAAATAGTTACCCGTAAACGTTTGGCGCGTTCCTTGAAGGCGCGCTCCCCACCTTCGAGGATGTCGCACACGTGCTGTCGGATGAGTGGGTTTTCGAGACTGCCGCTCTCGTACGTAATGAGCGGCAACTGGCCGGGCCTGTGTGGCCCACACTGTGCCACGATCACCTGATCCGCATCGGTGTTCACCACCAAGTTGGCATTGTGCGTCACGATGACGATCTGGCGCCGCTTCTTGGCGTCGCGGAAACGATGCACCAGTTCTTGATAGATGGACTGAGGGTCCAAGTTCTCTTCGGGCTGATCGATGATCAGTGGTCGGTCATCTTCCGCATCGATGGCCAAGTACAGCAGCAGCAAGACGATGCCGCGTGTGCCAGGTGACAACTGCTCGATATCGACGCCGTCATACTGCAAGCCGTAGCCAACAGTGATGTGATCGGTGCTGTACAGCCAGTCCGAAATGTTGCGCGCCCATGCGCGGAACTCGGCGTTCTCCGGCATGTGGGTCCGGAGCGCAGCCTCATTGGCCTTGACGAAATCGAGCAGGGCTGTGGCGGCTTGCGTAGCGTCACCAGTTGCCCACGCCGCCATGAGCCCGGCGCGCGCCGCCCGCAGCAACTCGCCGCGCCCCTTGAAAGGACCGTTGGTTCGCAGGTCCAATAGATCTTCACCCTTGGCGGCCCACTGCGCAAGGTCCACATTTCGACGTACCGAGAACGACAGTTTCGACAACGAGCCTGCCGCCTCATCGATGCGCGTCTTGATAGGCGCGTAGAGATCCGCAAGTTCCCGCTCTTCCTCGACGATTGCTTCGAAGAGGGCGGCGTAGGCGCTGCGACGCGCGTCGACCAGCGCGCGGATGCGCTCGTCTGCGCCTTGGATGCGCTCGATCTGCTGCAGCACTTTTGTCAGCGTGGCCTCGGCTTTGGTGATCTTGTCCGAAAGAGTGGTGAAGCGTTTGGCGTTCTGTGCATCGACACCGACCAGCGTGCGCAGGCGAGCGAGTTCCCGCTCAAGGAGTGAGAGCGATTGATCCGCGAGATTCACGTCCACGGGGATCAGCGTGGCGGTCGGGTCGGGATTGCCCTGAGCCACCGCATCGGTTTTCGAGGGGCCTTGGAGCGCGGTGACAAGTAGGTTCGCCTGTTTGATGCGCTCGGTCAATAACGTGTCAACCGGGCCGGCATAGTCGAGCCGGAAGGCTTCCCAGTCAGGGGTACTGAGGCCGGCATGCTCACGCTCTTGCTTTAGGTCGGCGAGTAGAGATGGTGCCTGACGGGTGCGGAAGTCGCGCACGTCGTTTTGCAAGTGAAGCAGAGCCTGGTGTCGGCGCTTGGCTTGGTCTACTAGCTGACGCTTCGCATCGACCGCGAGCGAAACCTGTTCATGGCGCCTTGCGCGCTCTTCGTTGCCCTTGGCAACCAGCGACTTGCGGTCGGTCTTGTCCTTGTCGATAGCACGTTTCTTCTCGTCCCGGTCCTTCTCGAGCGCTTTGAGGCCATCTTTCTTGACACGTTCGTCGGTGAGGTCCGCGGATGCCCTGGTCAGGGCCTGTTGCTGACGTTCGCGCTTTTGACGGGACGTCTCCAGACGAAGGTCCAGCAGCTCCTGGAAAGAATCGGCACCTTGACGTTCGTTGAGCGGGTGGGCATTGAAGATCACGCGCTCGATTTCCGTGACCAAGGCATCATTCAAGCCTTCCGCCGAGCAGAGTTGGTCGACGAACTGCTGCGACAAGTACTGGACATACGGGCTGGCCAGCAAATCCTCCATGTCGGTCTGGTCGAGTTCGTTGCCAGTCTTTTCGCCAGACGCCCATTGCAACTCGGCTTTGCTGTCACTGAGATGTTGTTTCGCGCGCAGAATGAAAGAGCGCTCGTTCAAATGAGGGGAGAGCGCAAGACCGCCTGCCGCAATGAGATCGGCCAAGGCGGTTTTTCCCGAGCCCCGCGCGCCGATCACGGCAACCAGTCCCGCGTTCAGTTCAACGGCACCATTCGCGATCCAGGACGCATTCGTCACAGACAGCGAGTTGATGGCATGGCTGTCCAATGCGCCGCGCGGTGGCTCTGCGCTGATGGAAACACGCTCCTCAGGTTCGATGCAGGCCTGGCGCAGCGAGTCGAACATCAAGTCACCCTTGATCCAGCAGCGGCGGTCGCCATCAGGCTTACCGGCCTTTGCGAGCGAATGCGCGTCCGATCCGTGCAAACAAGGTTTGCATCCGTTGTACTGGCTTTCGAGTTCTTCGACGGTGGCCGATTCCTTACCTAGCCAGAAGCGGACCTGCTTGGGATTGGCGCTGAAGATGATGTGGGCAAGGCCCTCGACGTTCTTGCGCTGCGCCGCGAACGAGGCGGTGGTGTCGCGCAGGCCGGATGTTCCGTCCTTCTCCCCGCCGGCGACGGCGATTAGGGTGTTCTTCTTGACCCACTCGTTCTTTGACCATGCCTGCTTGAGCTGGTCGAAGTTCACCTTGAACTGATTGGCACCTTCGGACCGGGCCGCTTCGTCGTCCGTCAGGTCTGGTTTGTGGGCGCGGCCCAGGCGGATGAGGTCGCTGCGTTGGCAGCGGTAGGACTCGCCCAGATAGAGGAACTCAAACTCCAGCAGGAAGCGCTTGATCCGGTCGATGTGGTCGGCATCATGCGGCGAGAAGAGCAGGTGAACGTTGACCGCCGATGCCTTCGCGGTTTCGATCCCGAGTCGCAGCTCGACGTTGGGGAATATCAGACCCACGCCAAGCAAACGTCCACGGTGTTTTTCGTCGACGACCTGTTGGTAGCGTTCAATGCCGAAGTAGTCGGTGATACCCATCGCGCGAATCGGCGGATTCGACGCTTCGATGGCGTCCAGGAAGGCTGCCCAAGGATTTGGACCGACGTACTGGTCGTTCAGGGCGGTACCGGGTGTGTGAATGTGAGGGTCCCAGCGATGCCAGATCGAGCCTCGTTTGCTTTGCACGTCGAACATGTTGGCCACGGAGTCCTCTTTTGGTGTTCTTCTGAGGAGGGACGTACCCGCCACACTCCTGTTGCGTAGCCAGCGAGCGCGATGTTTGTCCATAAAATGCCTAAAATATAAGGCATTATTAAAGATTTTGCCTAATTCTTTGATTCTCTTCCACGCGTCAGAGTTGCGCTGCGCCTAAAAAAAGCCTAATATATCGGGCATAAATAACAGGTAATGCCTAGTTTAATGAGCAAATTCACGATGCCTACACAAGTCACTGAGCGGGTAGCTCGGCTGGGTCAGCGCATTCGGGTGGCGCGGATTCGGCGCGGCTGGTCGGTCGCCGATCTCGCAAGCAAGGCGGGAATCAACCGAAACACCCTCACGGCGCTGGAGCTCGGTAAGCCGGGTACGGCAGTCGGCGTGTGCCTCACGGTACTGTGGGCACTCGGCCTGGACAAGTCGCTGGACGCTGTCGCAGATCCCGACAGCGATCTCCACGGCAAGGCGCTCGAAGCGTCGCGCCGTCCGACTCGGGCGAGCAAGGCCCGCAAGGTGAGCGACGACTATGACTTCTGAGCGCGAGGCTTATGTCTACATTCAGCTGCCCGGCACGTTGGAAACGGTGCCGGCAGCGCTGCTTAGAGTGCAGACGCTACCCGACGGCACGCAGATTGGGCGGTTTCGCTACGGCGACCGTTACCTTCAGCGCCAGGAGGCGGTTGCACTCGATCCGTTCCAATTGCCTCTTGCCAAGGAAGTCTTCGAGTTCACCCAGCTCAAGGGGATTCCCGGTGCGGTTCGGGACGCCGGCCCCGACGCCTGGGGGCGGCGCGTGATCGAGCACAAGCTTGAGCGCAGCGCTGCTGACCTTCAGGAAATCGACTATTTGCTGCATGGACCGCAAGACGGAGCGGGGTACCTGAGCTTCGGGCTGAAGGCCGAACCGCCTGCGCCCAAGCGCCAGTACAACCGCACGCACCAACTGGCCGAGCTGATCGCGGCCACACAGGCGATCGAAGAGGGGCGCCCGGTGGCAGCCCATCTGCTTGAACAGCTCGATCCTGGCACCAGCATGGGTGGTGCACGGCCGAAGGCCACGATCGAGGACGCACAAAGTCTCTGGCTCGGCAAGTTTCCGGCCAGAGATGACCGCTTCAATCTGCAGCGGGTCGAATTTGCTACGCTCGATCTGGCTCGGCGATGCGGCCTGAACGTCACACAGGCACGGCTCCAGCGCGTCGGCGAGAGCGATGTGCTGATGTTGCAGCGCTTCGATCGCGACCACACCGACATGGGCTACCTTCGCTTCGGTCTTGTCAGCGGTTTGACCGTGCTCGACTGCGGGGATAGCCACCTGGACCGTGAACGCTGGTCCTACCCGCTGCTGGCCGACAACTTGCGCCGATGGTCTGACAAGCCAGAAGCCGACTGTGCCGAACTCTTCAGGCGGATGGTCTTCAATGCCGCCGTGACCAACAACGATGATCATCCCCGCAACCATGCCATGCTGCGCAGACAGAAGGGATGGCGGCTGTCACCGGCCTACGACCTCGTGCCCGCGCCCGTGGTCAGCCTGGAGAGGCGCGATTTGGCGTTGACCGTAGGCGATTACGGTCGCACGGCCAGCATCTACAACCTGCTGTCGCAGGCGGGGCGTTTCGGTTTGTCGGCGGAAGAAGCGCGCGGGCAGATCGATCGGCTCGTCGATGTCGTCCGGCATTGGCGCGACAGCTTCTTCGCCTGTGATGTGTCGGCCGAAGACATCGATTACATCGCTCCGGCCATCCTGCCTGACTGCTTCTTTTTCGAAAGGCGTCCCGATGCGTGAGGCGCAATGCCGACTGGCGACTGGGCAAGTCCAGTTCGCTACTCGAACCCGTCCTATCGCGACGTGGAGGTGCCATGAGTAGCCCAGCGGACAATTACAAGGGATTCACGGACTTGGCCAGCGCTCAGGTCGAAGGCACTGACTATCGAGTCCATGTGCGGGCAAACGCGGGTTCGACCGTGGCAGTAATAGCCCCCCATGGGGGCAGCATCGAGCAATACACGTCGGACGTTGCACGCGACGTTGCAGGAGAGGATTTCAATCTCTACCTGTTTGAAGGAATTCGTCAAGCCGGCAACTATTCCGCGCTCCATCTGACCAGCCACCGGTTTGACGAACCTCGATGTCTGGAGTTGCTGAGCAGCTGCAATCATGTGGTCGCGATACACGGATGTGGCGGTGACGTGCAACAGGCGCTCGTTGGGGGCCTCGATGAGTCCTTGAAGGCCGCTGTGGCGAGAGCCATCGCCGATCTCGGCATAGATACCCGGCTGCGAGGGCACCAATTCCCGGCAACCGACCCGAACAACATTTGCAATCGTGGGCGCCGCGGCGTTGGCGTGCAGATCGAGATGACGATGGCGCTGAGGCTGCACGGTCCGCGGGAGGCAATCTCTGTGGCCATCCGGTCGGTGCTGCTGGCGTTGCCGATGGCTTAACTGGGGGGAGGAAGAGACAAATGATTCTGATCGATAACGAGACCAAAGTTGACTTGCTCAACAACGAGGCGATCGCCAAGACCATCATCGAACTTTTGCGCGAGAAACCGGATCAGCCTGTCACGATTGGTGTTCACGGCGATTGGGGCGCTGGGAAATCCAGCGTCTTGGAGATGATCGAAGCAGGGTTCTCGGGTAAGGACGATGTGCTATGCCTGAAGTTCAACGGTTGGCGCTTCCAAGGGTTCGAGGATGCCAAGATTGCGTTGATCGAGGGCATCGTTACTGGCTTGGTCGAAAAACGCCCGGCAGTGACCAAGGCCGCCGGCGCGGTCAAGGATGTCTTCAATCGCATTGATTGGTTGAAGGTCGCGAAACGCGCAGGTGGCTTGGCGCTCACTGCATTCACTGGCATCCCGACGCCGGATCAGATCAGTGCCATCGTGGGGACGCTCGAAGGAATGTTCGCGGACCCCGGAAAGCTGGCGACGAAAGAGAACCTCACGTCCGCAATTGACGGTGTGAAGTCGATGTTGAAGCCGGCAGAAACCAAGAACGTTCCGGAGGAGGTCGAGGCCTTTCGCAAAGCGTTCGACAAGCTCCTGAAAGATGCGGGCATCAAGCAACTCATCGTACTGATTGACGACCTCGACCGTTGCTTGCCGGACACGGCTATAGAGACGCTCGAAGCGATCCGGCTGTTTGTGTTTACCGCACGCACAGCGTTCGTCGTTGCCGCGGACGAGGCAATGATCGAATACGCGGTGCGTAAACACTTCCCGGATCTGCCAGAGACCACGGGGCCGCGCGACTACGCTCGAAATTACCTGGAGAAACTGATCCAGGTTCCGTTTCGCATCCCGGCCTTGGGCGAGACTGAGACGCGCATCTACGTGACGCTGTTGCTGACAGGTGCTGAGATCGGCGACGAGGATACCGACTACGCAAAGCTCATTGCCGCTGCGCGGGAACGCCTCAAGCGGCCTTGGGAAAACGCCGGTCTCGACGCTGCGACCGTCAAGGCCGCACTCGGGACAAAAGCGGACAAGGCCAACAACGCGCTCGCGCTCAGCGACCAGATCGGTCCGATTCTGGCGAGTGGTGCCAAGGGCAATCCGCGCCAAATCAAGCGCTTCCTAAATACGTTGTTGTTGCGGGAGCGTACAGCGACCGCGCGCGGATTCGGCGCTGACATCACCTTGCCCGTGCTGGCGAAGCTGATGCTCGCCGAGCGCTTTATCCCACGGCTCTTTGAGCAGATCGCTTTTGTCTCGGCCATTCACCCAAAGGGCCTTTGCGAGGATCTTGAGATGCTGGAGAAAAGTCTCGCCGGCGATGGAGCCAGTGCCAAGAGTGACGGGAAGGCGGTTGCAGGGGATGCGCGCAAAGGCCCCAAGGCGATGGAAGCCGCTACGTCCGCACCGGAGAACGCCGTCCTCGCGGAGTGGAAGTCGTCGGACACGGTACGAGACTGGGCGCGCGTGCAGCCCTTGCTGTCTGGTATCGATCTTCGCCCGTACCTCTTTGTGACGAAGGACAAGAAGGACTACTTCGGTCCGGTGTCTGTCTTGGGACACTTGGCCAGCGTGGTGGAGAAGCTCTTCGGCGGAAAGATGATGGTTCAGGGCTATGAGGCCGAACTGAAGCTGCTTGTGCAGCCGGAAGCGGATAAGGTGTTCGAGGCGGTGCGAACCAAGATCATGGGCACCGGCGCCTTCGAAACCATGCCGGCCGGTATTGACGGGCTCATCGTGCTGGTGAAGGCGCAGCCTGGGTTGCAAAGCAAACTGCTGGACTTCCTGGAGGCGTTACCGAACAGCAAGTGCGGCCCGTGGGCCGTGCGCGGCTGGCACGGTGTCATTAAGGACGCGGAGTGTGTCGGGCGCCTGACGACGCTGCTGACGGAATGGAGCAAGCTGACCAACAACCCTGCACTCAAAACGGCCTCCGAGTTGACACTGAAAGACACGAAGGGAGTGCGCTGATGGGAACGTCGACAGCGTATGGCGGTCCGGGCGGCGGCACGCCACTGGTGCCTTCGTGGCTTGGAGATGCTGACGGCGGTGGCTCACCGCCGGCATCGCCCGCTGCGGGAGATGGGGCAAACGGCGATGGTCCTGCACCCGGTGATGGCGCCGCGCCCCCTGCCGTGCCAAACCGGCCGGCCATTCCGGCAGTGGCTGATCCTCAGCGCTTTTCCGGCGCACGCAGCAGTTTCACGCGATTTGCTGGCTCGGGGGGCACTGACCGCGCTAGCCTCGGACGCGCTGTCTCGCGGTACGTCTCCACGTCCGCAGGGGGCGCACGCCAGGCGGCTCAACGCATGGGAGCCTCACGCGGTTCCGGTGCGAGATTGCTTGGTTTCCTTGCGGATGCGCAAACCCGTGGTCTTCGAGAAGCGCTGCGCTCGTTGGATCTTGAGTCGCTCGCGGGACGACCGATCACCGAGATCTTTGTGGGCCTGGCTGACTACATCTGCCCTGGGGCGGGTACCGTCGATGAGGGCATCGCGCGCGAGGCCTATATTGAAACAATCATCGAGTTGACCACCGAAGGCTTGACCGACCTTTCGACCTTCACGCCGGACCAGATGCAAACAGTCTTCGAGTTGTATGCAACGCATGCGATTGAAGCTCGAATCTGCAACGACATCGGTACCAAGGCCGTGACGATGCCGACCGACGCACAGGCGGCGCATCGGGTGGAGGCGCAGTTGCGCGATTTCGTTCGTGGTGGAGTAAGCGATGCGCTCACGAGAGCGCGTGCCGAATCTCCGAACCTGACCTCGGAGCGCATCCAGTCGTTCGTGGACACCGTCTATGAATCCGCGTTCGCGATCCTTCAATCACTCGGTCAAGCGGAGGCCGACCTATGAAACGACAACTCCTGGCCGGCCGTTTCGGGCCTGACGATCACACTGAAATTCCCACGGCCGCGGACGAACAATTCACCTCGCTGCAGATGGTCGCAGGAGAAAAGTCGCTCGACCATGGCATTGGCGGTGCGCTAACGAGCTTAAAGAAGCTGGGTGTCTTCCCGTCGGAAATCGGCATTGACCTGCTGGTGGTTGCTGCGCACGTTCATGCTGCGGACACTCGTATTTCCCGCGCGGAACAGTCGCAAGACTCATGGACGCGGGAGATCCGCTTGGTCATTCCAGTCAGTGACCCGGCGCGCTGGGCGGGTGCGGTCCCAACGCTGGTGAAAGCCCTGAATTTCTTAACCGGCGATCGCTGGACGATTGGGTTTCGGGCGCGGCCGCCCCGGTTTGCGACCATTGCCCAAGAAGCACCCCCCACCTTGATTGCACCACCGTTCGATTCCGTGAGTCTGTTTTCAGGTGGCCTGGATAGTTTGATTGGCGCTATCGATTTGCTGGAGGTCGGATCGACACCGCTGCTGGTCAGTCACTTTGGGGAAGGCGCGACTAGCGATGCCCAAAGCAAGCTCTTCGCCGGCTTGAAGACGCACTACAGCAAGTCATTGTTCGAGCGTTTGCGCGTGGGCATGACATTCGTCGACGGTCTGGTCGAAAATGTCGGGTCGGAAAACAGCACGCGGGGTCGCTCGTTCTTGTTCTTTGCATTGGGCGTGTTTGCAGGGACAGGGCTGGGGAAGGCCTTCATTCTGCGCGTACCAGAGAACGGGCTGATCGCGTTGAACGTTCCCTTGGACCCATTGCGCCTTGGTTCGAACAGTACACGCACCACGCACCCGTACTACATGGCGCGTTGGAACGAACTGCTTGCAGAACTGGGGGTCAATGGGCGAATTGAGAATCCGTATTGGGAAAAGACGAAAGGGGAGATGACGTCAAGTTGCGGGAATCAAGCGCTGCTGACCAAACTTGCGTCGGATTCTCTGTCGTGTTCGTCTCCAACAAAGGGAAGGTGGCAGGGGCTCGGCATCGAGCATTGTGGGTACTGCTTGCCTTGCCTGATCCGGCGTGCCGCGTTGGATGGAGCATGGGGTGCGGGAGAGGATAAGACAACCTATACGGTGTCCGACCTTCGCGCCAAGACGCTGGACACGCGAGAATCTACGGGCAAGCAGGTGCGATCCTTTCAATACGCGATCGAACGCCTGCGTGGTCGGCCGCAGCTCGCAAACCTCCTGATCCACAAACCTGGCTCGCTTGCCGACGAGATTCCGCACCTCGATCAGCTCGCAGATGTTTACCGTCGAGGCCTTGCCGAAGTTGCGCGCCTGATCGATGGTGTCGAAACAAGGCCAAGTTGATGCCAGGATCGAACATGGCTACCACAGCAGGCCTCGTAGACTTTCATTGTCATCTGGATCTGTATCCCGATCACCAGGCAGTGGTTCAAGAGGCTGAAGATGCGGGCGTCTTCACACTGGCGGTGACGACTACTCCTAGGGCGTGGTCTCGCAACCATGAACTGGCCCAACGCACGCGTCACGTTCGCGCGGCGCTCGGACTGCATCCGCAGTTGGTCGCAGAGCGGGCAGGCGAAATCGATCTGTGGGATCGACATCTGTCAGAGACACGATATGTCGGCGAAGTGGGCCTCGACGCTGGACCACGCTTCTACAAGTCAATCGATCTGCAGAAGCAAGTCTTTCGGCATGTCCTGCAGCGTTGCGCGGAAGCGGGGGACAAGATCATCACGGTCCATAGCATCCGTGCTGCGAAGATCGTGCTCGATCACATCGAGTCGCATCTTCCACCGACACGGGGAAAAGTTGTGCTCCACTGGTTTACGGGTACGAAGGCGGAGGCGGTGCGCGCAATTGAGCTGGGGTGCTACTTCTCGATCAATGCGGCGATGCTGGACAACCAGCGACACTCGGCCATGGTGGCTACCATCCCGATCGACAGGTTGCTGACGGAGACGGATGGGCCTTTCACCAAGACTGGGTCGAGGCCTTCGAAGCCCGCAGATGTTGCAGTGGTTGTTGAAGCGCTGAGCAGGTTGCACGACGTTCCATCAGCTACGGTCGCGACGGCCGTACGAAACAACTTGCGCAGCTTGCTAGAAAACGGCGAGCGGATGCCACCAAAGGGCTTGTAGAGGACCGGATTCCTTTGCTCAGCAACCTTCTTTCACCGATGCACTAACCAAAAGACGAGGATAGCAACCATGCCACTCACAGAAAAAGAGATAGCGGACCTAAAGAAGCTGATCAAAGATAGAGCCGACAACTACCCTGACCTTGAAGGCATGGTTGCTGCGGGAAGGCTGTCCTATAAATTCGGTTGGTATGAAGCGAAGAGCAAGGAGGCATATGACGCCATCATTCAATATGCCACCTCGATTCGAGTGAGCAAAGACGGGAAGGCGCAGATCAAGGTAGCACGGCAGAGCAAGAGGCTGAAGGCGCTCGCGGACAAGTTGTGAGTCAAGCCAACTGTTCCGAGCCGTACTGACTGAAGAGAGAATTTTCCGGTATTCTTGAGACTGATTGATGATGGTGTCGAAAACGTAGCTCCCGCGCAAAGTGCTCCATCTCCCGCGCCAGCAAAAGATGTGCGCCCTTGACGGTAAAAGCGACGGTAGTGCCCCATGTTGATCAAGCCCGATCCCTTTAACCACGCGGGTTTGCGAGACCCATTGATGATCGAGTGGGTTTTCACGTCCATAAGACGTGCAAGACCCGCGTTTGCGACTTTCGGCGCGTTTAGCAATTCGGTGAACTGCTTAAATTTTTCCGAATCAAGCCCAAAGAAAGTGCGATCCAGGACGACGGCCTGAGCGCGCTCCCAAGCGGCCTCCAACATAAAGTCAGAGCGGTTTTTGCCAAGCAGGCTCGCTGCGTAATCGATCAGATCACGCTGCTCTGGCAAGGCGCGAAGATTAATAGGTGCGTCGCGCATGATGCACTCCATACTGTATATACGATAGATATACGTATGGCAGGGCAATGTATATCTGATGTCAATACGCGCCGTGGCAGAATCCGTCAAGTTTCAGCCTGGCGACTGGATCGAGAAGTGCCTGGATCGACGGGTAGAGCCATAGCGTTATACACATCTCGCTGCGGCAGCCGCCCGCGCCAGCAAGCCGTTTACATTCAATGACTTGAAAGCCGTGCTTGTAAACTTTGGCCGGATCGCGTCTACTCTCGTAATTTGGGCGGACGCGGTGACGAAGGCGGCACAGCAGTGGATCGAGCAGGAATTTGCGGGGCTGGACCTTGGCGACGCCCGCCTGGACAGGAGGGCAAAGAAATTGATGGAACGACTTGCGGCCAATCCGACGGCCAGTATCCCCCAGGCGGGCGATAGCTGGAGCGAGACGTGCGCGGCGTACCGATTTTTGCGCAATACGGATGTGGCCTGGGAAGCCATCCTGGAGCCGCATTGGGCGAGCACGCAGGAACGCATGCGCAGCCAGTCGGTCGTGCTGTGCATCCAGGACACCACCGAGCTTGATTTTAACGGCCAGGACATCGACGGTCTGGGGCCGTTGAACTACGAAGCAAGGCGCGGGCTGTACTTGCACCCGACCTATGCGGTGACGACCGAACGCGAACCGCTGGGCGTGCTCGATGCATGGATGTGGGCGCGCGAGGAGCTTGACGCCGATGGTGTACGTCCTGGGCCGAAAGAAAGCACGCGCTGGATCGAAGGCTACGAGCGCGTGGCGGAAATGGCGCCGGACATGCCGCACACGCGACTGGTGTACGTGGCCGACCGCGAGGCGGACATGGTGGAAATGATGCGCCGGGCGCACGAACTGGGCACGCCAGCGGACTGGCTGGTGCGCGCCCAACATGACCGCTGCCTGCCCGGCGGTGACGGCGCCAGGCTGTGGGCGAGTACAACCAGCGCTGAGCCCTTGGGTGAAATCACCTTCATGACCGGCGCCCGCGAGACTCAGAAGAGCCGCACCGTACGCCAGCAACTGTGGGCTCGCGAAGTCGAGATAGTGGACGGCGAACGCGGCAAGCTCAAGGTTCACTGCGTAATCGCACGCGAAGTGGGGGCGCCCGCTGGCATCAAGCCGATTGAGTGGCGTTTGCTGACCAACCGAGCCGTCGCAACCCAGGAAGACGCGGTCGAACTGATCAATTGGTACCGGGCCCGATGGGAAATCGAAATCTATTTCCATGTGCTCAAGAACGGCTGCGAAGTCGAGACCCTGCAATTGGCCGCTGTCGACCGGATCGAGCGTGCGCTGGCCTTTTCCTGGTAGTGGCATGGCGTGTGACGTATCTGATGCGCAAAGGCCGGACCTGTCCGGATCTGGATGCCGCCTTGTTCTTCGATCCGGACGAAATTCGTGGCGCCCACCTGCTGGCCAAAAAGAAGATGCCGACGCCGACGCCCACTGTGAATGAGGTCGTGCGGCTGATTGCGCAAATCGGTGGTTTCCTCGGCCGAAAGAGCGACGGTGAACCGGGTGCCAAGACCATCTGGCGAGGGCTCGATCAGGTACTCGCTGCCGCTGACACGCTACGCGCGCTCCGCGACGGGCTCGGCTAAGGACTTATGTATAACGCTATGGGGTAGAGCTACGTGCCGAAACTATTGCCCGAGAATGTGGTAATGCCGGTGCTGAGTGCCACCTTGTGTGTCGAATCTGCGGGCGATGGAGGACGAAGGCCCGGGATATACTGTGTGGCCTCTTTTTTACCGAGCCGGTAGGCAATCAAGGACGCCTTACGGACTCGATCCGGGGGGCGGATTCAGCCGTTGGCGGATTGACTTGACTGGATCTGCCCACGTGGGAGGCAATCCGAGACCCGCTGGACTTCGCATTTTTGGAGCGGGTCGGTCGCGCAAATATCACGTCAAGTCATGACTAGCAAACACTCTTCCACCAAGTCACGTCGATCCTCGAAGCTTTCCCGCATCCACGCCCCCGATCACATGTCGCCCGCCGACTGGCAGCGCGCCTTGCGTCGGCAATTCGGGCAAGAGCAAGCGTTCTCGCTGGAGAATCTCGGGACGGAGACGTATTTCTCCGAATTCCGCGTCGGCAATCCGGAGTCGAACTTCAGCTATCGCGTGTCGATTCGTGGGGCCTGCCCGGGCGACAACTTTTGCGACTGTCCCGATTACGCCACCAACGAACTCGGCACCTGCAAGCACATAGAATTTACCTTGTCGCGACTGCTGCGCAAGCGAGGCGCAAAGGCGGCCTTCGCCCGTGGTTATCAGCCCGCATTCTCGGAGCTGTATTTGCGAAACGAGGGAGGGCGAGCGGTCCATTTTCGCGCCGGCGCGGATTGTCCGGCAAAGGTAGCCAAAGCGGCCGCCGCTTTGTTCGACGAGTCTCGGCGATGGCATCTGCCGGAGGACCGTTTCGAAGATCTCGGGCGCTTTCTCTCCAGGGTGGCGAAGGCCGGGCACGAACTGCGCGCCCATGACGACGCGCTCGACTTCATCGCTGGCCGAAACGATGCGGCGCGCCGTGCCAGGATGCTCGACGGGCAGTTTCCGCAAGGCGGGGCGACGCCCTCGCTGAAGAAGCTGCTCAAGGTGCCGCTCTATCCGTACCAGGCCGAAGGCGCATTGTTCGCCGTGCGCGCCGGGCGCGCCTTGATCGGTGACGAAATGGGCCTCGGCAAGACGGTGCAGGCCGTCGCGGCGGCGGAAATCCTGATCCGGCATTTTGGCGTATCGAAAGTGCTGGTGATTTGCCCGACTTCGCTCAAGTATCAGTGGCAGAGCGAGATCACGCGGTTCTCCGGCCACGCTTCGAGGGTAGTCGCGGGCGGCCTTGCCCAGAGGCGGGGCGAATATGCGGCCCAGGATCTCTACAAGATCACCAACTATGAAAAGCTGAAATCGGACCTTGACATGATTTCCGCGTGGGCGCCGGAGCTGGTCATCGTCGACGAGGCGCAGCGCATCAAGAACTGGAACACCATTGCGGCGAAGGCTCTCAAGCGAATCGACAGCCCCTATGCCGTCGTGCTGACGGGAACGCCTCTCGAAAACAAGCTGGAAGAACTCGTTTCCATCGTTCAATTCGTCGACCAGCACCGTCTTGGGCCCACGTGGAAGCTGCTGCACGAACATCAGGTCAAGGACGAGGCGGGACGCGTGACGGGATACACGGGCCTCGAGAAGATCAGCCAGACCCTGGCACCGATCATGATACGGCGTCGCAAGTCCGAGGTGCTGCTGCAGTTGCCCGGGCGCACCGACCAGAATCTGCTGGTGCCCATGACCGAGCTGCAGATGGCGTATCACACGGAAAACGCGGACATCGTGGCCAAAATCGTCCGGCGCTGGCGTAACACCAGGTTTCTGTCGGATCAGGACCAGCGGCGCCTCACCTGTGCTTTGCAGAACATGCGCATGTCGTGCAACAGCACCTATCTGCTGGACCAGGAAACCGATCATGGCGTGAAGGCCGACGAGCTGGCGACGTTGTTCGAGTCGCTTTTCACGCAGCCGGACGAGAAAGTCGTGGTGTTCAGTCAATGGACGCGCACGCACGAGATAGTCATTCGCCGGCTCAAGAAGCTCGGCATCGGCTACGTCAGCTTCCATGGCGGCGTGCCGTCGGAAAATCGGCCCGCGCTGGTGCAGCGCTTCCGGGACGATTCGGACTGTCGGGTATTTCTGTCGACGGACGCAGGTAGCACGGGGCTCAACCTCCAGCACGCGTCGACGCTCGTGAACATGGATCTGCCGTGGAACCCGGCGGTGCTGGAACAGCGCATCGCGCGCATCTATCGGTTGGGCCAGAAAAAGCCGGTACAAGTCGTCAATTACATCGCGAAGGGAACGATCGAGGAGGGCATGCTGTCGGTGCTGGCTTTCAAGCGCTCGCTGGCGGAAGGCATCCTCGATGGCGGCGCCAGCGAAATTCTGCTCGGTGGTTCGCGCCTGACCCGCTTCATGAAGGATGTCGAAAACGTCGCGGGGCGCATGGGAGAGAGCGAGGTCATGGCCGCGGCGGAGGAAGCCGCGAGCGGCGCAGTCGTGTCCGGCGACGCGGCGCGTGACGCGAGCGTCGTGGAAACCGACCTCGCCGGTACCGGAGAGCGGCCTCAAGCTTCGACCATCGATACAGCGCAACCAGGCGCGTCCTTCGAACCGTGGTCAGGGTTGCTGCAGTTCGGCGCGGCGCTGGCGTCGGCGTTGAATGAGCCGGGCGATGGCGCGGTTGCCGCACACCCGTGGGTCGAGCGCGATGCCGTGACGGGCGCGCGAAGTCTCAGGTTGCCGCTGCCATCTCCCGAGACGGCAAGACGACTGGCTGAGGTGCTGTCGACGATCTCGGATGCTCTGCTGCGCAACGGCAGCGCAAACTAAAGTCGCTGAACGTGGGAGTTGGGGCAGGCATCTTCGAGGCGGCCTGCTTCGAGTCGTATTCGAGTTGTACCTGGCGGTGAGATGGGAAGTTCTAAGCGCAAGCCCGCTCTTCGAGCGCCGCCCTGACCCACCCGAATCCCACGCGCTCCTGCTCGAGCCGCAATCCATGGCGAATCCGGTTGTCGCGGAGGTCATCGAAGAGTTCCCGCTCTTTGGCAGTGAGCCGCGGCAGATCGCGCGTGACCTGATCGCCTTCTTCTCCCCAGAACGCTTCATGCGCCACCAGCGTCGCGCGGTCCATCAAGAACGATCCAACATGCGGGAACCGGCTGCGCAATTGATCGAGAATGGCGAAGCCGTGCGTGTCGATGTCGCCCCAGTAGTGGAGCGCACAGTCCGTGAGCCATCGCGCCGGCTCGAGAGCTTCCCAACCGTAGCCCGCCCCGAAGAGCACGATCGACTGCGGAACGTCGGGAAACGCCAAAAAATTTATCTCGTTTTCCGTAATGAACACGTGGCGGCATGGCAGTGTGAGGCGCGCGAAGCTGTCAGCGTCGAGTGCGATGTCGGGCCGGCCCATGCCGGGCAGAACGGCGAGCCTGTCATCGAGCGCGCGAAATCGAATCCGAGGCGGCTTCTCGCGGAACCCGTAGCGAGCAGCGAATTGGGCGGCGGCTGTCCGGCTGCTGTCGATTGACTCCGACGGCAGCACGAGATCGAGCCATTGGGCGAGGACGCCGCGCCGCGCCTCGATGAATTTCGTGTCGACGTTGGCGATTTCGGCTTGGCGAAGATATACGCCCGGCTGCGGATGTGCTTGCAGCCAATCGACGACTGCCAGCAGTCGTTCCCAATCGCCTGCGAATTCGAGTGCTTGCAACGGGCGCTGCGCAAGCCACGTGGTGAGCTTCGGCTGGCGGGAGCGTGTGATTTCGAGCAGCCGCTCGAACTGCGCTGCGTCGCGGCGCTTGCCGGCGACCGCGAGCGCATCGTCCAGACTGTCCACCCAAGCTGCTTGTGGCAAACGCTGCAGGCCGAGAATTCGATGATTGATTTCTCGCCATTCGATGCGTACGCGCGGTGTCGCGGCAATCTCCGCGATCCATGCGCGTACCGCGTCGAAGCGTTCGGCCAATTCGGACGAGCTCGGGCCTTTTATCGTCAGACGTAGCGGGAACAGCCCCTCGGTGCCGTCTACGAGGCTCCGCAGCCATTCGCCACGCTCCCATAGGCGCTGGAGGCGAACGCGCAGTTCGGCGGTCGTCGTCCAATTCATTGCTCGAACTCCGCCTTGCGCGCGCGGTACTCCTCGATCGACAGGTTGCGCAGCTTCGAGGCGCGTCCGCCCTCGTTCTGAACGAATCCGACGCTCGAAACGAACGGCTCGATGATGTGAATCTTCTGCAGCGGCGTGACGATCAGCAGTTGCAGGTTCAGTTTTTGAAACAATGTGAGACCGTATTGCGCCGATTCGTCGGAGCCTCGTCCAAACGCCTCGTCGATGACGACGAAGCGGAACGATCGAGAACGCACGGCGCCCCATTCGAGGCCGAACTGATAGGCGAGACTCGCGGCAAGGATCGTATAGGCGAGCTTTTCCTTCTGGCCGCCCGATTTACCGCCCGAGTCCGAATAGTGCTCGTATTCGCTGTCGTCCTCACGCCAACGCTCGCTGGCGGCGAACAGAAACCAGTTGCGCACGTCGGTCACTTTGGCGCGCCAGCGCCGGTCCTGCTCGGTCAACCCTTCGCGGCCGCGGAAGCGGTCAATGATCCGTTTGACTTGCAGGAACTTGGTCTCCGAGTATTGGCTATCGTCCGAGCCGGTGAGTTCGCCCTCGGTGCAAGCACGCAGGTCGCTCTGGAATTCGCGGATCTCCGCGTCGGGGCTGGACTGACTCTCGAGCACGATGTATCGGCCCGCGTTGTAGTCGATTTGTCGCAACGATTCGTTGATGCGTTCGATACGTTCCTTGATCGTTTGCCGTTCGCGGGCGAGCTGGGCGTGGAAGTTGGCGATCTCGTTGATCGTATTGACGTTGAGCAGCTCTTTGAAACGCGCTTCGAAGCGCGGCAGATCGTCCGCTTGCAGCCGCGCGAGCATGTCACGGTACTCTGAGGTGGCGTCGAGGCTCGCGTCGAAGTCGGCCGTTTCGAGCTTGTAGGCATCCTTGAAGGCCGCCATGGCCTTGACGATTTTTTCGGCAAGGCGGCCGAGCGACTTCGTTTCGTTGTCGATACGGGTTGTCAACGCCTCTCGCACGTCCCGCTCGCGGTTGTCGCATGACTCGACGGAAAGCTGGTGTTCGCCGAGAATCTCCGCTCGCAGCGCCTCGATTCGCTCGGCAAGTTCGGCATTCACTTGCGCAACGAGCGCGTGCGTCTCGTCGCGCAACGTTTGCGCTGCCTCCCGCCTGGCCAGGATACCGCCCAGTTCCGAGTCGGTTTCCGAGATCGCCGCTTCACTCTCTGTCAACGACGCTTGCGCCGAGTCCAATTGGGCCGTTAGCTCCGCGAGGGCGTCGCTTGCCGCTTCGAGGCGGGCTTTTTCGTCTGCCAGACGTGCGATCGCGGTCGCGCAGCTTCCCCAGTCGATGTCGCGGAAGTCGACGAACTCGCCGATGCGCGCAAGCGCTTCGAGCTGCTCGCGCACCTTCGCGTGCTCGCTTTGAGCTTCTCCAAGCTTCTGTCCGATCTCACCAAGCCGAACCTCGAGCGCTCGCCGTTGTGCTTCGAGGGCGGCAATTTTGGCCGTGTTGCTCCAACCCAGCACGTAGCGGCTGCGATCGTCAAGCGCGCGGCGGTCGTCTTTTTCGTGGCGCTCGCCAAGCGCTTTCGCCTGGCCCGCACGCGTGATCGCGCGCATCTCGCGCCGAAACTGCTCCTGCGTATCGCAGCATGCATAGTCGAACCGGCGGCCGATTTCGCGCTCGAGCCAGCCATAGAACAGCGAATCGGGCTTGATCGCGAGCTTGTGCGCGAGCGAGTGGCGGTGTAGCTCGACGGCCTCGGCTGCACGCGCGGCGCGTTCAGAACGCACGCGAAAGTAGACGAGCCGCCCCCGGAGATGAGTGCGATCGACCCACGCCGCGACGTTCGCATAGTGCTCGTCGGGCACGAGCAGCGACAGGCCGAAGTTGCGCAGGACGCGCTCGGCGGCGCCCTCCCAATCGCGCGCATCCTCTTGCACCTGAATGAGTTCGCCGGCGAACGGCAGGGCGTCTTCCTCCAGACCGAGCGCCGAGCATAAGCTCGCCCGCATCGCGACTTGTTCCTTCGGGATGTTGTTACGTCGAGCTTTCAGGCTCGCGATTTCGTCCTCTAGCAGATCACGCTGCGCTTTCCCTTCGCGAAAGGCCACGCTCCATTCGGTAATCGCATTTTGCCCTTGCGCTTCGTCGTCGACGAGCGAGCTGCGCCGCTCGGCCAGACGTTGGCGTTGGGAAGCGAATGCGGCCTCATCCGTGGCCTCGGTTTCGCCGAGCAGCGTAACGATGGCGGCATAGCGTTGCGCGCGTTCGCGGCGACGCGCGCTTTCTCGCTCGTGCTGGCGGATTTCGACCTCGAGTTGCGCGATGCGATCGCCGCCTTGTTCGGCCACGGCGCGGCGCAAATCGTCCACGCGCTGGCGCGCCTGGTCGCGCGCTTCTTCGTGCCGCGCCTTGCGTGATATTGCACGCGCGTGATCCTCGTCGAGCAATTGGAGGCGGCGCTCGATGAGGCCGAGCTTGAGCCCGGCGAAGTAGGGTTTCAGTGCTTCACGGCACGCTCGCCAGCCTTCGAGAACGTGTCCTTGCTCGCTGTGGCGATCGCAGTCGTCGACGAGCGGTGTCAGCAGTTCCACCTGGCGCTTGGCTTTCAGTACCGCCTCGTGCGCGCGATTCAGATCGTCGAAGTGAGTGATCAGTGCGTCGACGCGCGGTGCAACGTCGAACGGCTCAAGCATGTGGCTGCGTACGAAGTCGGTGAGATTGCCCACCGATTTCATCGATACCGTTTGATGGAAGAGCTCGAGCGCTTGCTCGTTTTCGATTCCGAAGCGCCGCCGGAACCAGGCGCTGTATTTCGGAAATGTGTCCTCGATTTCGGCACCCAGCCCGCGCAGCTTTTTGCGCAGCTGGGCGATGTCGGTGCCGAAGCGCGAGAAGTCAGCGGCGATCGAGAGATCGCGTTCGGCACAGACGAAGAATCGCGCGGGTTGAGCCTGTGCGTCTTTCATCCAGAACACCTGCGCGAGTGTGACTGTGGCATCGTACCCGGCGTTACGAAACACGCCCAAAATCACCGAATAGCTGTTATGGTCGCGCAGGCTCACGGGCCTGGCCGTCCCCGTGACCTCGTTGCGCTCCGACTTGTAGTAGCCAAGCACATACGAGCGTAACGTACGTTCCTTGCTGTCCGCGCCTGCCGCCTTGTTGTAGGCGATGCGCTGCGCGGGCACGAGGAGGGTGGTGATGGCGTCGACGAGCGTCGACTTGCCGGAGCCGATGTCTCCTGTCAGCAGGCCGTTGCGGCCATCGACCCGCAGCACCCAGACTCGTTGGTCGAAGGTTCCCCAATTGAAAACCTCGAGCCGCTCGAGGCGAAAGCCCGTCAGGGCGTCGTCGACGGCAAAATCGAGGCCGAGCGTACGCGGCTCATTCATCGCGACTCTCCTGTTGGTCAGAAACCGTCGAATCTTGAAGGTGGTGCGCCCGATAGCTCGCGAGCCGCGCGTCGAAATCGAGCAGCCATTGCGCATCGACGAACGCCTTGAGAATGCGCCGCACCTCGAATGTGGGCGGTCCGCTCGTGGTCTTCATCCGGCGTAGGAAGCCGAGCTCGACGATCTTGTTCACGTGCGTATCGATTTGATCGACCAGGCGCGCCTCGTTGGTGCTCGCGGGAAGGAATACGCGTACGAGCTCGACGATGTCCTCGCGCGCAAGGACGAGCCGCGTGTCGCCGCCGCCAGCATCCCATTCCGCCAGCTTCTTTCGCAGCAGCGCGAGCAGCAGGCTCACGGGGAACGAGAGTGGACGCCGGGCAACGAGCCGGGGTAGCTTAGCCTGTTCCCCATCGACTTCAGCGTCATGCGCGGCGCGGCTTTTTACGAAGGCGTAGCCTTCCGCCTCGTCCACGACGAGCTCGAGGCCAAGCACGGCGACGTAGTCGCGCGCGTGCGTCTGCAATTCGAGCAGTGCGGCCCAGAGGCGCTCGTTTCCATCACGATAAACCACGCCCTTGAGCAGCGCGATGGCAACTGTCGACAAATCGCCTCGACCAGGCGACGAGGCTTGCTGTTCTTCCGTCATCTCTACCTTGTGAAAATCACACGCGGCATCGTCGTGCGCTTAATGATTGGTGTTCCGTTGGCGTCGTTCGCCTGCCACTCGATCGTATCGGAAATGGTCTCGTCGACGGTCGCGCGAAATGATCCAGCTTCGGCGCTCAGTTGCAAATAGGCGACGAGCTCGGCGAGCCCATGCTCGAGAGGCTGCGAAGCGGTCAGTTCGGCAAGCGTCACTTGCGCCCGATCTTGCAGGCATCGGCGGATATGGCCTGCGAGGCGCGCGCGATCGACGACGATCTGCATGTAGAGTGCCGAGGCATCGAGGTTCGCCTCACCGGTTTCGATTGAGACGTTGGCAATGAGAGGGCGCAGCGCCGGCGCGTAAAGCGGGCGTTCCATCGGCAGCTCGATGTCAGTGGATGCGGTCTCGATCTCCATGACGGAGCCTGGTGGGGGCGCTTCGCGCAGCGCAAGCGCTTTCGTTTCGATACCGCGCAGAATGTCCATGATGCGGCGGTTTTCGAGCCACGCTTGATCGTCGAGGAAGCGTCGAAGCTGCTGCGAGAGCTGAGCTACCGTGCGCTGCGTATGCTCGCCGGCTTCCAGCCAGTCATAGTGGACGCGCTGCGTGCGCGCGTCGGGCCTCATTTCCATGACCGCCGGCAGCGCCAGCACGCGCTCGAGCCGTTTCGAGAGTTCCTCTTGACGGCGGCTCGACATCAGGAAGTCCCAAAACGCCCGGAAGCTGCTGCCCTGGTCCGAATCGGCGATCGCGTCGCGCTCGCCCATGATTTCCTCGATGAGCGCACCCTTCGATCCTTCCCAGAGCGCGATTCGCTCGCGCACATGTCGGTCCAGCAGCCGAAAGTTTTGTTCGACTTCACGGAAATCCGTGAGCAGGTCGCGCGCCATCTGCATGAATTGCTGAAAGCGGTCCTTGAGCGCGGCATCGTCGAGCAGCCGAACGTCACCGGCCTCCACGCGGGCGATTTCTTCGTCGATCTGGCCGCGCCGCGTGTGGAGCTCGGCAAGACGCTTTTCGGGGTCCGCCTCGCTGCCTTCGCCCATCTGCCGCAGCAGCTCGAAAAGTGTCAAGAGCCTCGATTCCGTGCCGACAAAGCTGCGTTCCGTCAGCGTGCCGAGCCACGCGATCGCTTTCTCCGTGGCGGGCGTCAGGTCGAATTGCGGTTCATCGGAACCTTGGCGATAGTACTTGCGCAACCATCCCTTTTCAGGGCTGGCCCAGTCGTTCAGATACTCGAGCGCCGGCTTCGGGAAGGCGTCATCGCCGAGTTGTTCGCGCAACGCGTAAAGCTCATCTTCGAGTGCTTCGGCAAGAAGCGGAGCCGCCACCACGCGCACGTTTGGCGCGACGAACACGCGGTGCAGGAAGCTGACGGCGAGCGGCGCGTGGTCGGAGCGTAACAGGCGCCAAGCGGGATGGCGCGTGCGCAGCGCATCGAGGGTAGGGTAGTCGAGGGGCATCGGTGCGAGATGACGGGTTCGGCACCCCTGAGGAGATCGCCGAACTTTGGCTCAAAAGGCCAGTATCCTACTCCGACTGTCATCCCAATTTTGCAAGGCTCCGCTCTGGAATGAGTCTCACGGTGTTTCTGGCGGTGTACGTGGGCGCCCGCGCAGGGGTTCGCTCACGGTATCGACGACGGTATCGGATCGGCTTCAGATGCTCGGTCTTGCTGGCTTTTTAAACGGAGCGGGTGCCGATTGTCCAATGCCGTGCAATGGAAGCCATTAACTGCCGAGCCAGAATTTCGGTATGACTGACGGTATCGACGCCGCGTGACCAGGCGGAAACGCCGTTCTTACAAGGCTCCAGCCGGCTGATTGACGATCGGGTGGGCGTGATTGGACGTCCCGCACGTACCGGCACGATCGGAGGACCTGATGCGCCGGAATACGCTGGCAATTGTTCTCGCAACGACACCTCGCCCTTGCACCGCGCGCGACGACTACCGCGGCGCTCGCGCGATCAGCTCGTCGAGCAGCGCCGCGTAGGTGGCGACCAGCTGACGGTTCCCGGCAGGTAGCTGCCGCCGCGACTCGCGTCAGAACCCGAAGACCCGCCGCGCGTTGTTGCCGCGGATCGCGTCGCATTGCTCCTTCGGCAGACGCGCGGTGTTGGCGAACGCGCCGCGAATGTCGTACACCTGATGCGGCCAGTCGGTGCCGAACATCACGCGATCCGCGCCGACCACCGAGACGAGAAATTCGAGCGACGCCGGGCTATACGTGATGCAGTCGTAGTAGATATGGCGCAGATAATCGATCGGCTTGCGCTTCATCTTGCGACGTTGCGGGATCTCGATCTCGTTGCCTTTCTCGAAGCGGCCCGCCAGATAAGGCAACGCGCCGCCCGCATGTGACGCGATGAGCTTCAGATCCGGATACTGATCGAAGAAGCCTTCGAAGATCATCCGCGTGATGGCGAGCGTCGTGTCGAGAACAACTCGCGCGGATAGTGCATCACGACGCGCGAGAACGGCACCTTCACACGCGCGCCGAGCTTCTGGAACGCCTCGGTTTCGGGCAGGTTGCGGCGGATATAGAAGCCGACCGGGCCGATCAGCAGACCAAGCAGGAACGGAATGCGCCATGCCCACGACTCGAGCGCCTCATGCGTGAACAGATGCGTGAGCGCGCTGCCCATCGCGACCGCGCATGAAATCCTGCCGACCGTCGAGCGGATGCTGCGTGATCTCGAGTCGATCCGGTCGAGCGTGAAGGAGCTGGCCGGGCGCGAGCGCGGTCGGCTGCGCTTCGCGGCGACGCCGTCGATCGCGGCGGCGATCGTGCCGAAACTGCTCGCCGAATATCGCGCGCTGTACCCGAATATCGAGGTCTCGGTCGACGACGCCGCGCCCGATCGCCTGACCGCGTCGACGCTGACAGGCGACGTCGAGTTCGGCATCGGCACGATCAGCGAGCGCCCCGACGGCATCACGCTGCAATGCCTCGCGCGCGACAACTTGTGCGCGATCTGCCGCAAGGATTCGGTACTCGCGAAAAAGCGGCGTGTGAGCTGGAAGGATGCGCTGCAGTATCCGTAGATCGGCATCAAGTCGACGAGCGGCATCCGCAAGTTGATCGACGAAACGTTGTTCACGCTCGGCATGCGCAAGGCGGTCGAGTACGAAGTGTCCTATATGACGACCGGGCTTTCGATGGTGCAGGCCGGTCTTGGCATCGCGATTTTTCCGGGCATTCTGCTCGGGTCGTTTCCACATCGCGATCTGCTCGCGCGCAGGCTCGAAGCGCCGCTCGTCACACGCGACGTGAATCTGATCCGACGCGCCGAGCATTCGCTGTCGCCGGCGGCCGAGTCGTTTATCGAGCTTTGGTACAAACGCATCGGCAAGCCGGCCGATCTGTAGCGCGTCGCAGTTGCACACGGCCTGTCATACTGTATGAATATACAGTATCATGACTGCAATGGGCCGCTTGTGCGGCGGTGTGCGGATCGACGGAAAGAATCATTGAAGGAACGAGGCGCGATGCCTGAACAACTGTGGTTGCCCGGGCTCGAGGCGCCGTCCCCGCCCACCGACGGGCTCTTTTTCGCGGTCTATCCCGATGCCAATACCGCGGCCGGTATCGCGAAGTTCGCGCAGCAGCTTTGTGTGGAGGCGCGCGCGCGCAGCGGCGTGCGCGGCAAACCGCTCGCGGCGAACCGCTTGCACGTCACGCTCAGGCATCTCGGCAATTTCGCGGGCGGCTTGCCGGCGGATGTGGTCGAGGCGGCGAAACGGGCGGGCGCGGCGGTCAGCATGGCGCCATTTACGGTCGAATTCGACGCGGTCGCCAGCTTCGCGAAAAGGCCGCGGCTCGGGCCGGCGGTGCTGGTGGGCGAGCACGGTGTGCACGGACTGCAGGCGCTTCACGATGCGCTCGAAGCGGGCTTGCGCGACGACGGCATCGAGCCCGACGCACGTTTTACGCCGCACATGACGTTGGCGTATGGGATGCAGTGGATCGAGCGCCATACGGCCGCGGCGGCGTGCTGGAACGTGCGCGAGTTTGCGCTGATGCACAGCCTGCTGGGACGGACCAGACATATCGTCCTCGCGCGTTGGCCGTTAGTGGGGCCGAGCTGAGGGAGGGGCGTAGGCCACCTCGGTAACGAATTCGCGGCTGTTTCGCGAGGCGCCGGCTAGAACGGCACGCTCGTCCCGCAGCCCCCGGCATAGGCGCCGCCGCTCGCCGCGGCGCCGCCGCAAAAAACGCCGCAGCCGGAAAGCAGCGCGGCCGCGGTAATCGCCGCCAGCGCGCTACGCACGCCGATCCGCCGAGACGCTTGCTGGCCCCCTCGCACTGGCTGCGCGGCGCACATCGGATGCGGTTCCGCGACGGGAAGAGCACTGGGACGGCCGATCGGTTTGAATGGCATGGCGGCGTCAAATTCGACGAGAGGGAACCTCTGCGTGCCGCGCCGGTTAAGCGCCGCGCGCGTTGTGCGACTTGATGACTTCCTCTAAGTCCACGCTGAAGCACCGTCAAATGCCGGGTTGCCGGCAAATCGGCGCCTTTTATGCCGTCAAGTGAGCACGGAGCGTCCGTGCGCTCCCTGATAGAATGCTCGGGCCGCAACGTTGTGGATTGCAGATGAAATTGCTTGATGCGCTTGTCGAACAGCGTATTGCCGCCGCCGCCGCGCGCGGAGAGTTCGACGACTTGCCGGGAGCGGGCGCGCCGCTAGCCCTCGACGACGATGCGTTGGTGCCGGAAGAGGTGCGCGTCGCCAACCGGATTCTGAAAAATGCGGGCTTCGTGCCGCCCGCCGTCGAGCAGCTTCGCGCGTTGCGCGATCTGCAAACGGAGCTGAATGCCGTGAGCGATCAGCCGACCCGTTGCCGTCTTCAGGCGCGCATGCTCGCGCTCGATATGGCGCTCGAATCGCTGCGCGGCGGCCCGATGATCCTGCCGCGCGAATATTGCCGCCGCATCGCGGAGCGTCTCTCTGAGCGCGTGGGCAATGTCGATGTGGCCGCCGCGGGTTCGCAGTGAACGAGCCGCTCCCGTGTGCCGCCTCGATCGGCTCTTCTGCGCAAGCCGAGGCCGGTGAGAAATCCGTTGGCGCTTGCATCGGCGCGGTCTTCGCACCGGCGGCTGATCACCCGATGGCCGCTGCCGCCATCCCTCCCGGAAATTCCGACGCTCCCATCATCTCCGAACGCGACCTGCGCTTCATGGCGCTCGCTCAGGCCGCCGCCGAAGAAGCGCGCGCAGCCGGCGAAGTACCGGTCGGCGCGGTGCTCGTGCGCGGCGACGAAGTCATCGCCACGGGCTTCAATCATCCGATCGGCGCGCATGATCCGTCCGCGCACGCCGAAATGGTTGCGCTGCGCGCAGCCGCGCAGTCGCTCCAAAACTACCGTCTGCCGGGTTGCGAACTCTATGTGACGCTCGAGCCTTGCCTGATGTGCGCCGGCGCGATCATGCACGCGCGCATCGCCCGTGTCGTGTTCGGCGCGCGCGATCCAAAAACCGGCGCGTGCGGCAGCGTGGTCGATGCGTTCGCGAATCCTCAGTTGAACCATCACACGACGGTCAGCGGCGGCGTCCTCGAAGCCGAATGCGGTGCCGCGCTCAGGTCGTTTTTTGCCGAGCGGCGTCGGACGGGTCGCGCAGCCCGTGCGGCGGCGCGCGGCGAAACCGCCGAAGCGGCCGTGGACACCGCCACACCCTCCAGCAGCGAACCGCCCCCAACCACGCCGCTCTAAAACAACAACGCCCAACGGGTCTCGCCATGACCGCATCTCGCACCATCGAACTGATTGCGCCATCCGGCTATCCGCATGATCCGGAGGTGCTGCATCGCGCGCTGCATCGGCTGCGTGCGCAGGGGCATCGAGTCGACGGCGAGGAGGCCGCGAAGCGCCGCTACCAACGCTTCGCGGGCACCGACGGCGAGCGCGCGGCCGATCTGAACCGGCTCGCCGATCCATCGCGTGAGCTGCCCGATGTCGTGTTGGCCGTGCGCGGCGGCTACGGCGCGGTGCGGATTCTGCACGGTCTCGACTACGAGGGGCTGCAGCGGCGGCTCGCCGATCAGCCGATAGCGCTGGTCGGTCACAGCGACTTCACCGCGATCCAACTGGCGCTGCTCGCGCGCGCCGGCTTGAAGACCTTCGGCGGCCCGATGCTGATGAGTGATTTCGGCGCCGAGCAGCTCAGCGAATTCACGATGCGGCATTTCTGGTCGGCGTTGACGCAGCCGACCATCACGGTCGCGAGCGACACGCCGCAAGCGCAGAGCGTCGACGTAACGGGCACGCTGTGGGGCGGCAATCTGGCGGTGGTGGCGTCGCTTGTCGGCACGCCGTACATGCCGCCGGTGCGGGGCGGCATCCTGTTCGTCGAGGACGTCAACGAGCAGCCGTTCCGCATCGAGCGGATGATCTATCAACTGCATCTGGCCGGCATCCTTGCGCAGCAGAAGGCGCTCGTGCTCGGTGATTTCTCGGGCGGCAAGCCGTACGACTACGACAACGGCTACGACCTGCACGCGATGGTCGAGCAAGTGCGCTCGCTGATCGGCATTCCTGTCGTGACGGGGCTGCAGTTCGGGCACGTTCATAACATGGTGACGCTGCCGGTCGGCGCGGACGCGCATCTGGTCGCCAATGCGCATGGCTTCAGGCTGACGGCGTCGGGCTATCCGAGCATTGGCTGAAGCCGTCGTGGGCGGGGCGGAGGCGGGCGGATCGCCCGCTTTTTATTGCGTCAGTAACGCAACTAACTGTCAGTATTTCCACACTCACCACCTCCCACACCCGTCACCAATGTTTTCAGTTTTTGTTGACAAAACCTGGCTGCCAGTAGTCGTCTTGGCATTATAAAAACCGGGTAAGATTCCCGCCAGACAGCCGCGCAGCTCGGATCACAGGGCTCCTGATGACGCAACGCAGCACAAAAACTGTCGAAGATCGACGCAAAAATTGTTGACAATATTTGTGTCCGTCCTATGATGACCAACATACCGAGACGCCAACCATGTCCGACCCCGAATCCGTCGCGAACAGTTCGAAGCCCGAAGCAATCGCCGAGCGCATCCGCGCGGCGATCCTCGAGCACCGGCTGGCACCCGGCGCGAAGCTCACCGAAGCTCAGCTATGCGAAGTATTCGGTGTGAAGCGCGGCCCCATCCGCCAGGCGCTGTCGCAGCTGGCGAGTGAGCGCCTCGTCGATCTCGAGCCGAATCGTGGCGCGTTCGTCGCGAGTCCGTCGTTGCAGGAGGTGCACGAGGTGTTCGAAATGCGCCGCATCATCGAGCTGGCCGTCGTCGAAAAGATCTGTAGCGGACACGGCATGCGGCGTCTGAAGAACATCGGCGGCATGATCGGCCGGGAACGCAGGGCATTCGAAACGCGGGATTTTCCGGCATGGATCCGCTTGTCGGGCGAGTTTCATACGGAGCTCGCGAACCTGACCGGCAACTCAGTGTTGTGCGATTGCCTGAACGGGCTGGTCGCGCGTTCCACGCTGATTTCCGCGCTGTACGAATCGCTCGGACGCAGCCCGTGCTCGTTCGAGGACCACGAAGCGATTCTCGCCGCGCTCGACGCCGGCGATGCGAAGCAGGCGGCCGCGCTGATGTCGCGCCATCTGCAAAGCGTCGAGTTGAAGATGCTGGAGCGCCCCGCGCGCGGGGCAGCGGATCTGCATGAAGTATTCGGCGCGCTTGCGTCGAAAGAAGCATCCACCTAGACAGCCGAAGCCGACTCCACCCCAGGCTGAGGCAAGCAGCAGGCGAGCGCCCGTTCGTGGTGCGCGCCGCACTGAATTGAACTGAACCGATAGATGCACGGCCAGGCGGCCTCGCGTGAGCGCCGCGGGCCTGAACATGCACGTCCGTCGCGACACGACGGAGCTCGGGTAGCGACGCATCGCCGGAAAGCCGCGGCGGTTGGCGATGCGACAACCACAAGTACGTCAGTACGGAGACACGCGCGGCACGGTCCGGGACCACGACGCCGACTTCTTCGACCCATGCGGGACGAGAAGCGAGCAACTGGCATGGCCGATGCAATGTCCGTCGATGCTCTTTCGACGGTCCCTATCCAAAGGAGGAATCATGGCTCAGTTCAGTGCAGCGCCAGGCAGTCACCCCATCTCCAACTATCCGGACGGTACGGCTCAAACCGATCCGTCGATGCCGGCCGGCTACAGCGAGCGGCTCTACAACAAGGACCTCGCGCCGCTGCGCGCGCAGAACTGGAGCGCGTACAACATCTTCGCGTTCTGGATGTCGGACGTGCATAGCGTGGGTGGCTATGTATTCGCGGGGAGTCTGTTCGCGCTCGGCCTGACGAGCTGGCAGGTGCTGGTGTCGCTGCTGATCGGCATCACGCTAGTGAACGTGCTGTGCAACCTGATCGCGAAGCCGAGCCAGCTGAACGGCGTGCCGTATCCGGTCGCGTGCCGCGCGACCTTCGGCGTGCTCGGCGCGAATGTCCCCGCAGTGATCCGCGGCCTGATCGCGGTCGCGTGGTATGGCATCCAGACCTATCTCGCGTCGAGCGCGCTCGTGATCGTCGTGCTGAAGTTCGTGCCGCAACTGCTGCCGTACGCGGACGTGCATCGGCATGGCCTGCTCGGTCTGTCGACGCTCGGCTGGGCGGGCTTCATGCTGCTGTGGGTACTGCAGGCGCTGGTGTTCTGGCACGGCATGGAGACCATCAAGAAGTTCATCGACTTCGCCGGGCCAGCCGTCTACGTCGTGATGTTCATTCTCGCCGGCTACATGGTGTATCGCGCGGGTTGGCGCAACATCGGCATCAACCTCGGCGGCGTCAAATATCACGGCATGGAAGTGGTACCGGTGATGATCACGGCGATCTCGCTGGTGGTGTCGTACTTCTCCGGACCGATGCTGAATTTCGGTGACTTCTCGCGCTACGGCAGGAGCTTTCGCAGCGTCAAGCGCGGCAACTTCTGGGGCCTGCCGGTCAACTTCCTCGCGTTCTCGCTCGTCACGGTGATCACGACCGCGGCCACGCTGCCGGTGTTCGGCGAACTGATCACGGACCCGGTCGAGACGGTGGGCCGCATCGACTATCCGATGGCCGTGATTCTCGGCGCGCTGACCTTCACGATCGCGACGATCGGCATCAACATCGTCGCGAACTTCGTGTCGCCGGCCTTCGACTTCTCGAACGTTGCACCGCGTCTGATCAGCTGGCGCGCGGGCGGCATGCTCGCGGCGGTCGCGTCGGTGTTCATCACGCCGTGGAACCTGTTCAACAATCCGGCCGTGATCCACTACACGCTCGACGTGCTCGGCAGCTTCATCGGGCCTTTGTACGGCGTCCTGATCGTCGACTTCTACCTCGTCAAGCGTCAGAAGATCGTGCTCGACGATCTGTACACGGTCGCGCCGAGCGGCTCGTACTGGTATCGCAACGGCGTCAACTATCGCGCGGTGGCCGCGTTGCTGCCGGCCGCGCTGATCGCGGTGATCTGCGTGATGGTGCCGGGGCTCGACGGCTGCGCGAATTTCTCGTGGTTCATCGGCGCGGGACTCGGCATGCTGTTTTACCGGATGCTCGCACGCTGAGTTTCACGGGCTTTCGTCGCTGCAATAACGAGTCGAACAGGAGTCGCCATGCGTATCAAACTGATCAATCCGAACACGACGCGCCGCATGACCGAGGCGATGGGGCGCTGCGCGCGCGACGTCGCCGCGCCCGGCACCGAAGTGATCGCCGTCAATCCGACGATGGGGCCGCCGTCGATCGAGGGCTATTACGACGAAGCGCTCGCCACGCCCGGTCTGCTCGCCGACGTGGAGGCGGGCGAACGGGACGGCTGTGACGGCTACGTGATCGCGTGCTTCGGCGACCCCGGTCTCTATGCGGCCCGCGAGTTGGCGCGCGGCCCGGTGATCGGCATCGCCGAGGCGGCGATGCACGCGGCGAGCGTGCTCGCGCCGGGCTTTTCGGTCGTGACGACGCTCGCGCGCACCTGCGGCATGGCCTGGCATCTGGCCGAGCGCTACGGCATGAAGCGCTTCTGCCGCAACGTGCGTGCGACCGACGTCGCCGTGCTCGATCTCGACCAGCCGGGCTCGGCGGCGCGCCGCATCATCCTCGACGAATGCCGGCGCGCGCTCGCCGAGGACGGCTCGGACGCGATCGTGCTCGGCTGCGCGGGCATGGCCGAACTGTGCGCGGAGATCGAGGATGCGCTCGGCGCGCCGGTGATCGAAGGCGTGACGGCGGCCGTCAAATGGACCGAGGCGCTGGTGACGCTGCGTCTCGCGACGGCCAAGCGCGGCGACTACGCGCGGCCGCTCGCGAAGCGCTACGACGGCGCGCTCGCGTCGTTCAGCCCCGGTCCGCTGCGGGTAAACGCCGAGTCGGCGGACACGCACATACACTCGCTGTAACACGCACTATCTGCCCGGCTGTATGGGCGCACCGGGGTGTTTTCGCTACACTGGGTCAACTCGGCGCTGCGGTTTCCGCAGCCGCCGAAGCCGCCTGTTGCGTGGCTACACGTGTGAACCCCGCACCGTTGCCGAGGGGTTTCGAACCGCGTTCACGCGCATTCCTGGTCCCGTCACTACGCATCCGTCAAACCATGCCACTCGACCCGAACTACCCACGCGATCTGATCGGCTACGGCCGCCACCCGGTGCATCCGAACTGGCCGGGGCGAGCGCGCGTTGCGGTGCAATTCGTCCTCAATTACGAAGAGGGCGGCGAAAACTGCGTGCTGCACGGCGATCCCGGTTCCGAGCAGTTCCTGTCGGAGATCGTGGGCGCGGCGGCGTATCCGGCGCGGCACATGAGCATGGAGTCGATCTACGAATACGGCTCGCGCGCGGGCGTGTGGCGCATTCTGCGCGAATTCGAAAGGCGCGACCTGCCGCTGACGGTGTTCGGCGTCGGCATGGCGATCGAACGGCATCCAGAAGTTGCGCGGGCGTTCGTCGAACTCGGACATGAGATCGCGTGCCACGGCTATCGCTGGATTCACTATCAGGACATGTCGCCGGAGGAGGAGGCGCAGCACATGCGCCTCGGCGTGGAGGCGATCGAGCGCGTGACCGGCGTGCGGCCGCTCGGCTGGTACACCGGCCGCGACAGTCCGAATACCCATCGGCTGGTCGCCGAATATGGCGGCTTCCTGTACGACTCCGATTACTACGGCGACGACCTGCCGTTCTGGATGGACGTCGAGGTGGCGGGCGGCAAGACCGTGCCGCAACTGATCGTGCCGTACACGCTCGACACCAACGACATGCGCTTCGCCACCCCGCAAGGCTTCAACACCGCGGACCACTTCTTCACCTACCTGCGCGACGCATTCGATGTGCTGTACGAAGAGGGCGACGAAGTGCCGAAGATGCTGTCGATCGGCATGCACTGCCGGCTGCTCGGGCGGCCGGGGCGTTTCCGGGCGCTGCAGCGCTTTCTCGACCACATCGAGCAGCACGATCGCGTGTGGGTGTCGCGGCGCGTCGATATCGCCCGGCACTGGCACGAAACTCATCCTTACCAGCAAGACAACCGCGAGGCTGCGGCATGAAGGCGATGCAATACACCCTGGACCAACTCAACAGGATCTCGACCGACGCGTTCGTCGCGGCGCTGTCGGGCGTCTTCGAGCACTCGCCGTGGATCGCCGAAGTCGCGGCGCGGGAGCGGCCGTTCGCGAGCATCGACGAGCTGCATCGCAGGATGTCGCAGATCGTCGAAACGTCTGGCGAGGACAAGCAGCTCGCGCTGATCAGCGCGCACCCGGAGCTGGCCGGCAAGGCCGCGGTGCGCGGCGAGCTGACCGCCGAGTCGACGCGCGAGCAAAGCGGCGCGGGTCTCGCGCAATGCACGCAGGAAGAGTTCGACAAGCTGCATGCGCTCAATCACGCGTATCGCGAGAAATTCGGTTTTCCGTTCATTCTCGCGGTGCGCGGCTACGACCGCCACGGCATCATCGCGGACTTCGAATCGCGCGTGAACAACAGCCGCGCCGACGAACTGCGCGCGAGCCTCGATCAGATCTATCGCATTGCACGTTTGCGGCTCGACGACCTGATCGGCGCGTGACGCGCATTGCGTCACGCAGCGAGCCGTAACGTTTTTCCCGCACCAATCGATCTCAAGGACGACAAAGATGGCACTTCCGATTCTCGACCCCAACGCACCGGAATTCACGCGCCGTTACGTGAACCTGGCGGACCCGCGTCTGGGCGCGCAGGCGCTCGAGGCCAGCGACGAATTCTTCGCGCCGAAGGACCGCATGCTGAATCCGGAACCGGCCGTCTTCATTCCGGGCAAGTACGACGACAACGGCAAGTGGATGGACGGCTGGGAAACGCGTCGCAAGCGCACGACCGGCTACGACTGGTGCATCGTCAAGCTCGCGCGGCCCGGCGTGATCAAGGGACTCGACCTCGACACGAGCCACTTCACCGGCAACTTCCCGCCGGCGGCGTCGGTGGAAGCGGCGCGCGTTGCGGATGGCGAGCCGGATCAGGCGACGCAATGGACCGAGATCGTGCCGTCGACCACGTTGCAGGGCAATAGCCACCACTACCTCGAAGTCGGCGACGCGAGCGCGTATACGCATCTGCGCGTGAACATCTATCCGGACGGCGGCATCGCGCGTCTGCGTGTTTACGGTCAGCCGCAGGTCGACTGGGCCGGCGCGAGCCGCACCGAGCAGTTCGATCTCGCGGCGATGGAAAACGGCGCGTATCTGGTCGGCGCGAACAACCAGCACTTCGGCGCGGCCTCGACGCTGCTGATGCCGGGTCGCGGCGTGAATATGGGCGACGGCTGGGAAACGCGTCGTCGTCGCGAGCCGGGCAACGACTGGGCGATCATCGCGCTCGCGCAGCCGGGCGTGATCCGCAAGATCGAAGTCGACACCGCGCACTTCAAGGGCAATTATCCGGATCGCTGCTCGATCCAGGCCGCGTACGTGAAGGGCGGGACCGACAGCTCGCTCGTCACGCAGGCGATGTTCTGGCCGGTGCTGCTCGGCGAACAGAAACTGCAGATGGACGAGCAGCATTTCTTCGAGAGCGAGATCGCGGCGCTCGGGCCCGTTACGCATGTGCGCTTCAACATCTATCCGGACGGTGGCGTGTCGCGTCTGCGTCTGTGGGGTACGCTCGAATGAAAACGCTCGCCATCGAAGCGCTGACGAAAGCGGCGTTCGCCGCATTCGGCGACGTGATCGAACTCGAAGGCGCGAAGCAGATTCCGATCAACCTCGGCACGACGATCCGCTATCACGACCTCGCGAAAGTCGACGTGGCCGACGAGCACGGCCGCACGCTCGTCAATCTGTTTCGTGGCCAGCCGCGCACGCTGCCGTTCGAAGTGAAGATGCTCGAGCGTCATCCGCTTGGCAGCCAGGCGTTCGTGCCGCTCAACGACAAGCCGTATCTGGTCGTCGTCGCGCCCGCGGGCGAACTCGACACGACGCGGATCCGCGCGTTCGTCACCACTGGCTGGCAGGGCGTCAACTACGCGAAAGGCGTGTGGCACCATCCGCTGATCGCATTGGGCGAGACGAGCGACTTTATCGTCGTCGATCGTGGCGGCGAGGGGCTCAATCTGAACGAGCAGGATCTGGTGGAGTCGCTGTGGCTCACGGAAGATGCGCTGAGCGCGGTGGCGGTTTGATGGCGATGCAGCTGCCGGGTCGCCGGCAGCGTTGTGGTTCGAAGAACAGGCCCGCGACGTGCGTTACGTCGTGGGCTTTTTTGCATGGATGGCGATCACTTGCGCCTGCCAAGCAGCGGCGAATGCCCAATGACTTCCCTTGACCGCTCGGGCGGCTCCGGCGCCGAAAATCCCGCTGCTTCGATAGCCGGCTTGAGCCCCCTGAATTGCAGGCTTTTCTTCGGCGAGCGCAGCGATGTCATGCCGTCGTCCCATGCATGCAGCATCTGCTTGGCGAGCGCACGCCACTGCGGTTCGTTGCGCGCTGCTTCGATCAACTCGTGGCCGACGTCGACAGCGGAGTCGCACAGCGCTTCAACCATCTGCGCATATTGCCGCGGGGCGATGCCCATGCGTGTGTTGAAAAATCGTTCCAGCGTTTTACCGGCTGCCCAGGTTTTGCGGCCGTCGACAGGCAGCCCGGGCGGATTGGCTGCGAAGCGCGGATAAGCCTGGGTCGTCACGACATCGTAGACGGGCGTGAACGCAACATCGTCGACCGAGGTATAGAACAGTGCGACGTTCTTGGTGTGGCAGTCCGCATTGCGCACGACGTAGTTCGTCAGCAAATGCCAGCCGAGCTGCTGGAGTTGCATCCGCATGGTGTCGCGATCGAGCAGATACGCTCTTGCCGCGTTGAGCATTTTCTCGCTCGTCGAATGGTATTTTTCGTGCGGCGGCAAGCCGAGCAGACCGCACAAGTCTTCGACGCCATACGCCGGCAGTCCCTGCGCGTCGACATCGAAGCGCTCGACGACGAGCGCCCTGCCATCGTCCGACATCCGCGTGCGTGCAACGGGCGCCACCCCCAGCCGCTCCAGCACCCGCATCGAATGGAACTCGTTGAAACCGAGAAAGGGCGTGTTGTCGTCCGAACCTTTGACGATGTGACGGCTCGTTCGAATCGTCGGCTTACCGAGCTGCAACGGTGTCGATGCGGCAGACTGCGCCTGCGGCGCGATGAACTTCGGCACGACGCCCGAAATGGCCGCTCGCGCGTATTCACGGACGAGTTGCGCGAAATGTTCGGCGGTGTTGTCGCCGTGCAGGATGTGCTGGACGTCGAGCGCCTGGAGTTCGGTGCCCGGCGCCACGCCTTCGGGCGTCACGGTGACCCGGCCGATCCCCATCGAGCCCACGACGGCGAGCAGTGACAGATCGGTTCCGTCGAGCAAGGGCCCGAATTGCTCGCGGATCAGATTCAGCAGATAGCCTTCGGGCAGGTTCTGCCGGAAAAACGGATGCAGGTCGCGTGGCCAGCGCCAAGGCTCTTCGCGCACCGGCATCGTCAGGCTAACGAAGTCGGCCGCGCTCGCATCGCCGTGATATTTGAGGACATAGTCGTCGCGCTCGCGAAACAGCGTGGCAACGTTCTTGCCTAGCACCTGAACGTCGAGCTTCACGGCTGCGCGTCCGGGCTGCGCTGTTCAGCGAGGATGTCTTCCAGCGTGCGGCCATGTCCATGCGCGACGAACTTGAGGTCGTAACCGGCAACCTCGAGCAGGCGCACCAGCACGGACACGCTCATATCGTTCCTGGCGAGGGTTTCCATCCGCGCGACGGTCGTGCGGGCCACGCCCGCGCGGCGCCCAAGTTCTTCCTGCGATAGTTTGCTGTCGCGTCGCACGGCTTTCAGCATGTCCGAGACATCGGCGAGGGTGGTCATTTGTAGCCTCAGGGCGTCAAACGCAATGTATTTGACATTTATTGTAGCCCAAGAGACACAACAAGGTTATTCGCATTTGTGTCTCCAAGGCTACATTTTATGTATCGTTGCCGATTTTTGTAGCCCAAGGGCGACAAATTCAGCACGTCACCTTCCCAAACAACAACGGGCTTGCCGCTCTCGCGACAAGCCCGCTTCGCACTCCAGCCTCTGCCTCGGCACCGGCTCCGTGATCCGGACAGACGTCCTTACTTCGCCGCGCCGCCTTCGAACCACGCGGCGATCTTCATCCGCTCGTCGTCGGTCATATGCGTGACGTTGCCGAGCGGCATCGCCTTCAACGTGACCGCCTGCTGGTAAATGCGCTGCGCGTTCTGCGAAATTTCGTCGGGCGTATCCATCAGCACGCCGGCGGGCGCGCTGCCCATCATCGTCGGATGCGCGGAGTGACAGGCCACGCAGCGTTGCTGCAGCACCGGCGCGATGTCGGCGACCTTCAGCGTCGGCGCGTTGGCGGCCTGCGCCTGCGGCACCACCGGACGCGGCATGGTCCACACGAGCGCCGTGCACATCAGCGCGACGCCGACGATCGGCAGATACCACAACACCTGGCCGCGATGGCGCATCACGAAGAACTGACGGATCAGCGCGCCGGCCAGCATGATGACGACGAGCACCGCCCAGTTGTACGGATGCGTGTAGGTCATCGCGTAGTGGTTCGACAGCATCGCGAACACGACCGGCAGCGTGAAATACGTGTTGTGCACCGAGCGCTGCTTGCCGCGCTTACCGTAGATCGGGTTCGGCGTGTCGCCCTTCAGCATCGCGTCGACCATCTTGCGCTGGCCCGGAATGATCACGAAGAACACGTTGGCCGACATGATCGTCGCGAGCATCGCGCCCATGATCAGATATGCTGCGCGGCCCGCGAAGATATGGCAGGCGAGATACGCCGCGATCAGCACATAAACGCCGACGCAGATGCCGAGAAGTTTGTCGCGTGTGCCGAGAATGCGGCACAGCGAGTCGTAGACGATCCAGCCGGCCCCGAGGAAGCCGATTGCCGAGGCGACGGCGACCACCGGCCCCATGTCGAGCACGTTCCTGTCGATCAGGTAGGTGCTCGGCGAGAACAGATACAGCACGGTAAAGAGACCGAAGCCCGACAGCCACGTCGTGTACGACGGCCATTTCGACCAGTGCAGGTCTTCGGGCATTTCGGGCGGCGCGACCGTGTACTTCTGCATGTTGTAGAAGCCGCCGCCGTGCACGTGCCACAACTCGCCGAACACGCCGCGACGGCGCTGGTTCGGATCGGTCGGCGGCTTCAGGCTATTGTCGAGCGCGACGAAATAGAACGATTCGCCGATCCAT
Organism: Paraburkholderia sp. MM6662-R1; assembly: GCF_050436245.1. Taxonomy (NCBI): domain Bacteria; kingdom Pseudomonadati; phylum Pseudomonadota; class Betaproteobacteria; order Burkholderiales; family Burkholderiaceae; genus Paraburkholderia; species Paraburkholderia sp. MM6662-R1. The sequence continues at coordinate 105,447 of NZ_JBNDLV010000001.1, forward strand.
GCAATGGCGGCGACGACGTGGAACCAGCGAATCGCGAGGTTCAACCAGTCGGTGATAAAGCCTTCCATGAAACTCCTCCACTTCTGATTCGTTGCGCGCGCGATGACGTTCGACGTCGTCGGTCATCGCGCCGACTGCGGATAGAAGACGCAGCGCGGGTTGTTATGGGTATCGCGGGGCGCTTGTGCCTGTTTGGGTCTGTTCGTGCCGCTTCGGACGCGGCTCGCATCCAGCAGGGCTAGCTGCCCCGATACGTGCTGTACGAAAACGGCGACACCAGCAGCGGCACGTGATAGTGCGCGTCGGCATCGGCGACGCCAAAGCGCAGCACGACGCGATCGACGAAGCGTGGTTCCGGCACCTTCGTGCCGAGCGAGGCGAAGTAGTCGCCCGCGCCGAACACGAGTTCGTACTCGCCCGCGACGAGCGCGTCGCCTTCGAGCAGCGGCTCGTCGCAGCGGCCGTCGTGATTGGTGAGCGTGGTTTTGAGCGCGCGGCGCGTGTCGCCCGCGAGCGCGAAGAGTTCGACCTTGATGCCTGCGCCGGGACGGCCGTTCGCGGTGTCGAGCACGTGGGTAGTGAGCTTGCCCATTCGCAATTGTCCTTGTGTGAATGCGAGGTGTCGGCGGCGGCCCGATCCATTACGTTTGCGGCGGATCGAGGCTCCACGTCAGTGGCTACATACCCGTCGGCGAATCGAAGCGAGCGCCGTGGCAGCCATTGTAGAAAGGATGCTCTGTCCCGAGCGCGAGCGATAGGAAAGATAATAGTTCGCGCATGATGGACAGCCAGACGAAAGCCGCGCCGGCTCATCGGCCGATCGTACCGGCGCCAAAAATGCACCACTATATTGGCGGTGTGAAGTTGGGTATCGCAACCGCGCGGGTTGTCAGCGGGATTTTGGCTACCGAAGGTAAGCACTGTGCGGCGCGACCCACCCGTGCAAAGGCAGGCCTTTGGCACGGACAACCCCGAAGACGGCGACTCACGCTGGGTAACCGGGCCAATGGCGTTCAACGGAACGCGACGGCACGGTGGCGTGCCGCCGCATCGCGTTCGAACGGCTTTGCATGCAGGCAATCAGGCGGACACACGAATGACGATGAATGAAGCACTGAAACAACCCGGTAAGACGATGCTCGTGAAGCACGCGGACGTGCTGGTCACGATGGATGACGAGCGGCGCGAACTGCGCGACGCCGGGCTGTATATCGAGGACAACCGGATCGTCGCGGTCGGACCGACCGCGCAACTGCCGCAATCGGCCGACCAGGTACTCGACCTGCACGGCCATCTCGTGATTCCGGGCCTCGTCAACACGCATCACCACATGTACCAGAGCCTCACGCGCGCGATTCCCGCCGCGCAGAACGCCGAGTTGTTCGGCTGGCTCACGAACCTGTACAAAGTGTGGGCGAACCTCACGCCTGACATGATCGAAGTATCGACGCTGACCGCGATGGCCGAGCTGCTGCTGTCGGGCTGCACGACGTCGAGCGACCATTTGTATATCTATCCGAACGGCAGCCGTCTCGACGACAGCATCGCGGCCGCGCGCCGAATCGGCATGCGCTTTCATGCGGCGCGCGGCAGCATGAGCGTGGGACGCAAGGACGGCGGCCTGCCGCCCGATTCGGTGGTCGAGCGCGAAGCGGACATCCTGAAAGACACGCAGCGTCTGATCGAGACGTATCACGACGATGGGCGCTACTCCATGCTGCGCGTCGTCGTGGCGCCGTGCTCGCCGTTTTCGGTGAGCCGCGACCTGATGCGCGAATCGGCGGCGCTCGCGCGCCAGTACGGCGTGTCGCTGCATACGCATCTGGCGGAGAACCTCAACGACGTCGCGTACAGCCGCCAGAAGTTCGGCATGACGCCGGCCGAGTATGCGCACGATCTCGGCTGGGTCGGCCATGACGTATGGCATGCGCACTGCGTGCAACTCGACGACGCGGGCATTGCGCTGTTCGCGCGCACCGGCACCGGCGTCGCGCACTGTCCGTGCTCGAATATGCGGCTCGCGTCGGGCATCGCGCCGGTCAAGCGCATGCGGCTCGCGGGCGTGCCGGTTGGGCTCGGCGTCGACGGTTCGGCGTCGAACGACGGTGCGCAGATGGTCGCCGAAGTGCGCCAGGCGCTGTTGCTGCAGCGCGTCGGTTTTGGGCCCGATGCGATGACCGCGCGCGAGGCGCTCGAAATCGCGACCCTGGGTGGTGCGCGCGTGCTCAATCGCGACGACATCGGCGCGCTCGCCCCCGGCATGGCCGCGGATTTCGTCGCGTTCGATCTGCGTGAGCCGCATTTTGCCGGCGCGCTGCACGATCCGGTGGCGGCTCTGGTATTCTGCGCGCCGTCGCAGGTCAGCTATAGCGTGATCGACGGCAAGGTGGTGGTGAAGAATGGGCAGTTGGCGACGCTCGAACTCGGGCCGGTGATCGAGCGGCATAACGCGCTCGCGCGGCAGCTTTACGAGGCGGCCGCTTGAGCTCGAGCGGAACGGGCGGCACTCGCGCCGCGCCGCGCGCAAGCCGCGAGTCGCTGATCCATGAGCGGCAGCGCCAGTGCGATCGGCGCCGCATGCGGCGTCAGCACTTGTCGATCAACGTCCGGGTCGCCTCGCCAACCACGCCGCGCAGCCAGCGCACTTCGTCGGAGTAATGCACGCGCTCGTGCCACAGCTGGTAGTACTGCATCGGCGGAAAGTCGAGCGGCGCGGGCATCACGGTCAGCGGCAGAAACTTCGCGTAGTAGTCGGCAAAGAGGCGCGTCGTCGTGAAGATCAGATCGGATTTGATCAGCACGTACGGCGCGAGATTGAAGTAGGGCAACGTGACGACCACATGGCGCTTGAGCCGCTCGCGCGCGAGATGCACGTCGATCGCGCCGCGCTGGCCGACCGAATACGGCGTCGGCGCGAGATGTGGCGCGTTCAGGTACTGGTCGAGCGTGAGCCCGCCGCGTTTGGCGAACGGATGCGTGTTGCTCATCAGGCACACGATCTGATCGACGAACAGGTTCGACAGATGCAACTGCTCGGGCGGCTCCGGCCAGTTGCCGACCACGATGTCGAGCTTGCCGTCCTCGAGCGCGAGTTCGTAGTCGAACGCGGGGCCGAGCGAATGGAATTCGAGCGTCGCGTTCGGTGCGGCCTTGCGGAAACGTTCGACGACCGTCGGCACGAACAGCACGTTCAGGTAGTCGGGACAGCCGATCCGGTAGCAGCGGATCGACGTGGCCGGATCGAAGTTGTGCTGCTGGAACTTGATGCGCTCGATTTCGCGCAGCGCGTTCTGCACCGGTTCGAGCAGGCGCAGACCGTACTCGGTCGGCACCATGCCGGACTTGCCGCGCACCAGCAGCGGGTCGCCGGTGATGTCGCGCAGACGGCGCAGCGCCGCGCTGATGGCGGGTTGGGACTGGTTCAGTTTGACGGCGGCGCGGGTGACGCTGCGCTCCATCAGTAGCGTGTGCAACACGCGCAGCAGGTACGTGTCGATCGCCTCGCGTTGCTGGCTCATGGATTCTCCGAATATATGTGCAGGCTGATCGAACTAACGTGGGGGCATATGCGTTTTAATATGGACGAAAAACGGCGTCAAGGGCGACATACCCGCAGAGCTTGTAGCGGCGGGGGTTTGCGGGAATTTTGTCAACTCGACTGAGTGGGGCGAATTAGGTATTGTCATCCGGTTGTGGTGACGGATCGCCCGCCGGCGGGGCGGACCGATAGTCCGCAATCCGGCGGCAATCCGGCGGCAAGCAGGCGGCAAGCAGCGTCACGAACGCACTACGGAATCTCATGAGCGACACTCCACTTAGCGACGGCGCGCAACTCACCGGCCAGGCGGTGCCTCGGCTCGCGCTGACGGGCATCACGAAGCAGTACCCGGCCGTGCGCGCCAACGACGAAGTCACGCTCGTCGTCGCGCCCGGCGAAATCCACGCGGTGCTCGGCGAGAACGGCGCGGGCAAGAGCACGCTGATGAAGATCATCTACGGCGCCGTGCGACCCGACGCCGGCGAGATCCGTTGGGAAGGCGAGACGGTCGACATCGCGAGTCCGGCGGCCGCCCGCAAGCTCGGCGTCGGCATGGTGTTCCAGCACTTCTCGCTGTTCGAGACGCTGACGGTCGGCGAAAACATCGCGCTCGCGCTCGACGAACCGTTCGAGCTGAAGACGTTGGCCAAACGCATTCGCGAGGTGTCGGCCGACTATGGGCTCGACATCGATCCGCAGCGGCATGTCCACAGCCTCACCGTCGGCGAGCGGCAGCGTGTCGAAATCGTGCGCTGCCTGCTGCAGAATCCGCGTCTGTTGATCATGGACGAACCGACCTCGGTGCTGACGCCGCAGGCGGTCCGCAAGCTCTTCACGACGCTGCGCCGGCTCGCGGCCGAGGGCTGCAGCATCCTCTACATCAGCCACAAGCTCGACGAAATCCAGGAGTTGTGCGACACCGCGACGGTGATGCGCGGCGGTCGCGTGACCGGCCATGTGACGCCGAAGAACGAGACGCATGCCTCGCTCGCGCAGTTGATGGTCGGCCACTCGCTGCCGGACTACACGCGGCGCGAGCACAAGCCGGGCGCGGTGCTGCTCGACGTCAGGCAGTTGTCGGTCGCGAGCGACGATCCGTTCGGCACCTCGTTGCGCGACGTGTCGTTCAGCGTGCATGCGGGCGAGATCTTCGGCATTGCCGGTGTGTCGGGCAACGGGCAGGCGGAACTGCTCGCGGCGTTGTCCGGCGAGAAGCGCGCTGAACAACGCAGCCTGCCGGCCGACGCGATCACGATCTGCGGCAAACCGGCCGCGCGCCTCGGCGCGGGCGGGCGGCGCGCGCTCGGCTTCGGCTTCGTGCCTGAAGAGCGGCTCGGCCGCGGCGCGGTGCCGGCGATGAGCCTCGCCGATAACGCGCTGCTCACCGCGCATCGGCAGAGCATGGTCAACTCGGGCTGGATCAAAACGGGTGTGATGCGCGCATTCGCGAAGCGCTGCATCGACGCGTTCGACGTGCGCTGCGGCGGCCCCGACGCGCTCGCGCAGAGTCTCTCGGGCGGCAATCTGCAGAAATACATCATGGGCCGCGAGATTTTGCAGGCGCCGAAGGTGCTCGTGGTCGCGCAGCCGACGTGGGGCGTCGATGTCGGCGCGTCGGCGTTCATCCGTCAGCAACTGCTCGATCTGTCGGCGCGCGGCGTTGCGATTCTGGTGATCTCGGAGGAACTGGACGAGCTGTTCGATATCTGCGATCGCATCGCGGTGCTCGCGGGCGGGCGGCTTTCGCCGGTGCGCGCGACCGGTGCGACCAACGCCGAGGAAATCGGCCGCTGGATGGCGGGGCTGTTCGGCGACCGCGAGGGCGCGGCGCCCGCGGCGGATCAACCGGCGCATGCATGAGGCGAGGCGTTGCCCGCCGGCCACGCCAGGACGCTAACCACGCACGCGAATGCGGACCCTGAAGAACAGAACCCGAACAAATACACGCTACCCATGATGCTTCCCTATCGACTCGAAGCCCGCACGTCGCCGTCGCGCACGATGCAGCTCGCCGTGCCGCTGATCGCCGCGTTGCTGACGCTCGCGATCGGCTTCCTGATCTTCGGCCTCGTCGGCCGCGACCCGTTGCAGGCGATGCACGGGTTTTTCATCGAGCCGCTGTCGAGCATCAACGGCTGGTCGGAGCTGCTGCTGAAGGCGTCGCCGCTGTGCCTGATCGGCCTCGGTCTCGCGATCGGCTACCGCGCGAACGTGTGGAACATCGGCGCCGAAGGGCAGATGCTGCTCGGCGGCATCGCGGCGAGCGGCGTCGCGATCTATTTCGATCAGGCGAGCGGCTGGTGGATCCTGCCGACCATGATGGCGGCCGGCATCCTCGGCGGCATGGCGTGGGCCGCGATTCCCGCGTTTCTGAAGAGCCGCTTCAATACCAACGAGATTCTCGTGAGCCTGATGCTCACGTACGTCGCGACGCAACTGCTGATCTATCTCGTGAGCGGCCCGTGGCGCGATCCGCAGGGCATGAACTTCCCGCTGTCGGAGATGTTCAGCGGCGACGCGCTGTTTCCGACGCTGTATGGCGACTGGCACTGGAAATTTCTGCGTGGCACGCGCCTGAACGCGTCCGTGTTCCTCACGCTGATCGCGATTCCGCTCGTCTGGCTGTTCATGCGCAAGAGCTTCGCGGGCTACCGGATGAACGTCGGCGGACTTGCGCCGCTCGCCGCGCGTTATGCCGGTTTCTCCGACAAGAAGACGATCTGGACGTCGCTGCTGATTAGCGGCGGCCTCGCGGGCCTCGCCGGTATGGGCGAAATCGCCGGTCCGATCGGCCAGTTGCAGGCGACGTGGTCGCCGGGCTACGGCTTCACCGCGATCATCGTCGTGTTCGTCGGCAGACTGCATCCGCTCGGCATCGTGCTCGCCAGTCTGCTGATGGCGTTGCTGTATCTCGGCGGCGAAGCGGTGCAGACCTCGATGCAATTGCCGCAGGCGCTCTCGGGCGTATTCCAGGGGCTGCTGCTGTTCTGCCTGCTCGGCGCCGACCTGTTCGTGAACTACCGCGTGCGGCGCCGCTCGGCCGCAGCAGTGGCTCGTTAAGTTTGCCAATCAGCTCGCTAAATCCGCTTTCAGACTCGATATGGATATCCAGCAAGCCAGCGCGCTCACGTCGAGCGCGATCACCGCGGCGATCCCGCTGATGTTCGCGGGCGCCGGCGAACTCGTCGCCGAAAAATCGGGCGTACTCAATCTTGGCGTGGAAGGGATGATGCTGATGGGCGCCGTCAGCGGCTACGCGGTCACGTCGATCACCGGCAGCCCGTGGCTCGGCGTGCTCGCCGCGATCGGCGCCGGTCTCGCGATGTCGCTGCTGTTCGCGTTCCTCACGCTGACGATGCTCGCCAACCAGGTCGCGACCGGCCTGTCGCTGACGATCTTCGGCATCGGGCTGTCCGCGTACGTCGGCAAGCCGTACACGTCGGCGGCGGTGCGCGCGACGATCGATACGTGGACGATCCCCGGCCTGTCGAACATCCCGGTGCTCGGCCCCGCGCTGTTTACCCTCACGCCGCTCGATTACCTCGCGTTCCTGATGTTCGCCGCGATCGGCTGGTTCCTCTATCGCACGCGCGCGGGACTCGTGCTGCGCTCGGTCGGCGAATCGCCGCAGGTCGCGCATTCGGTCGGCTTTCCGGTGGTCGGCGTGCGCTATGGGGCGGTCGCGTTCGGCGGCGGCATGGCGGGGCTCGCGGGCGGCTACTATTCGATCGTCAATCTGCACCTGTGGCAGGAGAACCTGACCTCGGGCCGCGGCTGGATCGCGCTCGCACTCGTGGTGTTCGCGACGTGGCGCCCTGGGCGACTGCTGATCGGCTCGCTGCTGTTCGGCGCGGTGACGGGGCTGCAGTTCTATGCGCAGGCGATCGGTGTGCCGGTGCCGACGCAGTTCCTCGCGATGCTGCCGTACGTCGCGACGATCGTCGTGCTCGCGCTGATCTCGCGCAATCCGAACACGATTCGCCTGAATGCACCCGCGTCGCTCGGCAAGCCGTTTTTCTCGGCGGGCTGACGGCGACACAGGTTCTTTATCGATCCGCTCAAACTATTCGCTCATCACGACAGGGGAGAAAACATGAAGAGAAGAAATCTGCTGACCGCTTTCGCTTGGGGTGCGGCGTCGCTGGCGCTTGCGGCGCCGCTCGCGCAAACCGCGCAGGCCGCCGACGTGCCGGGCGTCGCGTTCGTCTATCTCGGCAATCCGGGCGATGCCGGCTGGACCTACGCGCACGACCAGGGCTCGCGGGAAGCCGAAGCGAAGTTCGGCAACAGGATCAAGATCACGCGCGTCGAGAACGTGCCCGAATCGGCCGACTCCGAGCGCGTGTTCCGCGATCTCGCGAACAAGGGCAACAAGATCATCTTCGGCACGAGCTTTGGCTACCAGGACTTCGAGCTGAAGGTCGCGAAGGACTTCCCGGACACCATCTTCCTGCACGCGACCGGCTACAAGAAGGCGCCGAACTTCGGCACCTACGACGTGCGCATGTACCAGGGCGCGTATCTGGCCGGCGTCGCCGCGGGCTACGTGACGAAGAGCAACACGCTCGGCTTCGTCGCGTCGGTGCCGATTCCGGAAGTGGTGCGCAACATCAACGCGTTCACGCTCGGCGCGCGCTCGGTGAATCCGAAGGTGCATACGAAGGTGATCTGGATCAACAGCTGGTTCGATCCGGGCAAGGAAAAGCAGGCCGCCGAAACGCTGATCGGCCAGGGCGCCGACGTGCTGCTGCAGAACACCGATTCGAGCGCGACGCTCGCGACCGCGTCGGAGAAGCACGTGCACGCGTTCGGCTGGGATTCGGACATGAAGAAGTTCGGTCCTGATGCGCATCTCGGCTCGGTGGTCGCGCACTGGGGCGTGTACTACAGCGCGGTGATCCAGCAGGTGCTCGACGGCAAGTGGACGAACGCTCCGGTGTGGTGGGGCATTCCGCAGAAGGCCGTCAACCTCGAGGACCTGAACACGTCGGCGATTCCGGCCGATGGGCAGAAGCAGGTTGCCGCGAAGCGCGACGAACTCGCGAGCGGCAAGCGCGACGTGTTCACGGGCCCGATCAAGGATCAGTCGGGCACGGTGAAGGTGCCTGCAGGCAAGACGCTGACCGATCCGGAACTGCAGCGCCTGAACTGGTACGTGGAGGGTGTCGACGGGTCGCTGCCGAAGTAAATCGGGCGGTCCGTTGTTGAAAAAAAGCTGCGTCCAGCCCCGCCTGGACGCAGCTTTTCCGTTTGCGGCTTGCGCGTGGCAACGGGCAAGCGTGTCGTGCGGTCGCCGCTCACTCCTCGATGCGCAGGCCGACCTTCAACGTTACCTGCCAGTACGCGACCTTGCCGTTCTCGATCTGGCCGCGCGTTTCCGTGACCTCGAACCAGTGCAGATTGCGCAGCGTTTCCGACGCTTTGGCAATCGCGGTGGTGATGGCGTCGTCGATCGATTTCTTCGACGAACCGGTCAGTTCGATCTTCTTGTAAACGTGTTCTGACATGAGTTCCTCCTTGGTGTGCGCCGCTGGTCAGTAAAACGCTGCTCGGAAACGTGCATGGAAAAAGTATAGGCAACGGTTCGCGCAGTCCGACGGACAGATGCCTCCTTGCCAGCACAATCGCCTGCGGGGCGGACCAGACGTCGCCGCTCGAACCATCGATACCGCACATCGCATGCCCGGTATCGCGCGACTTCAGCGACTGGCGCGGTCGCTATCATCTGTACGCAACATAAGCGATTCAATCTGATAGCCGACGAGGTTCGAACGTGGAAACTGGTTTTTGCGGCCCCGGCCTGATGGGCGCGCCGATGATCCGGCACCTGCTGCGCCGCGCCGCATGCGCTGGATCGTCGATCATTCGAGCATTGCGCCGGCCGCGACGCGCGCGCTGGCGCGGCGGGTGGCGGATTTCGGCGAGGCGGGCGGGGGGCGGACGGCGCGGCGGGGGAGCGCCTACGAGGCCGGCACGCCGATGCCGGTCGCGTCGACGGTCCAGCAATTGCTGCGACTGGGTGCCGCGATGGGGCTCGCCGACGCGGATTTTTCGGCCTTCATCGACATTCTGCAGACGCCGCGCGGCGGCTCGAGCGGGTGACGCGGGCCGCACCGGAACAACTGTCCGGTTGAAATCTCCAAACCTGCTAAAATATTAGGTTTTTCGCCGATATCACATTCAAAGGGACGCGCTGTGCTGTCTACTGCCAATATCACCATGCAATTCGGGCCGAAGCCCCTCTTCGAGAACATTTCGGTCAAATTTGGGGGAGGGAATCGCTATGGCCTGATCGGTGCGAACGGCTGCGGTAAATCCACCTTCATGAAGATTCTCGGCTCGGATCTCGAGCCCAGCTCGGGCAACGTGATGCTCGAGCCGAACGTGCGTCTGGGCAAGCTGCGCCAGGACCAGTTCGCGTACGAAGACGTGCGCGTGCTCGACGTCGTGATGATGGGCCACGCCGAAATGTGGGCCGCGATGACCGAGCGCGACGCGATCTACGCAAACCCCGACGCGACCGACGACGACTATATGCACGCGGCCGAACTCGAAGCGAAGTTTGCCGAGTACGACGGCTACACGGCCGAAGCGCGCGCGGGCGAGCTGCTGCTCGGCATCGGCATCGCGATCGAAGACCACAACGGCCCGATGAGCAACGTGGCGCCCGGCTGGAAGCTGCGCGTGCTGCTCGCGCAGGCGCTGTTCTCGAAGCCGGACGTGCTGCTGCTGGATGAGCCGACCAACAACCTCGACATCAACTCGATCCGTTGGCTGGAAGATGTTCTCAACCAGTACAACTCGACGATGATCATCATCTCGCACGACCGGCACTTCCTGAACCAGGTCTGCACGCACATGGCCGACATGGACTACGGCACGCTGAAGGTCTATCCGGGCAACTACGACGACTACATGCTAGCCAGCACGCAGGCGCGCGAGCGTCAGCAGGCCGCCAACGCGAAGGCGAAGGAGCGCGTGGCCGATCTGCAGGACTTCGTGCGCCGCTTCTCGGCGAACAAGTCGAAGGCGCGCCAGGCCACCAGCCGTCTGAAGATGATCGACAAGATCAAGATCGAGGAATTCAAGCCGTCGTCGCGGCAGAACCCGTTCATCCGCTTCGAGTTCGAGAAGAAGCTGCACAACATCGCGGTGGTCGCCGACAGCATCTCAAAGAAATACGAGCGCTCGATCTTCAATAACTTCAGCATCAGCGTGCAGCCGGGCGAGCGCATCGCGATCATCGGCGAGAACGGTGCGGGCAAGACGACGCTGCTGCGTTCGCTGCTCGGCAATCTGCAACTCGACCACGGCACGGTGAAGTGGGCGGAAAACGCCAACGTCGGCTACATGCCGCAAGACACGTACGAAGAGTTTCCGGGCGACGTCACGCTGATGGACTGGATCGACCAGTACCGCAAGGAAGGCGACGACGAGCAGATGGTGCGCGGCACGCTCGGCCGCCTGCTGTTCAATGCGGACGACATCCGCAAGTCGGTCAAGGTGCTGTCGGGCGGCGAGAAGGGCCGCATGATCTGGGGCAAGCTGATGCTGGGTCGCCACAACGTGCTGCTGATGGACGAGCCGACCAACCACATGGATATGGAGTCGATCGAGTCGCTGCAGATCGCGCTCGACAAGTTCGACGGCACGCTGATTTTCGTCTCCCACGACCGCGAGTTCGTGAGCGGCCTCGCGAACCGGATCATCGAAGTGAAGACCAATGGCACGCTGAACGACTTTGGCGGTAACTACGAGGACTTCCTGACGAGTCAGGGCGTGCAATAAGCGCTTCGGTTCACGCTGATCGAATCGCGTCACAGCAAAAAGCCCGCTTCGTCGAAGCGGGCTTTTTTTATGGTCGCGTCAACGTGCGATGCGCGCAACGAACACCCTCACACCTTGTCGTTCTGAAACCGCATCGCCGTGCCTTCCCGTTCGATCCGAGTCCAGATCGCGCGCTTTTCCTCGTCGCTCAGAAACACCCAGTTCGACACTTCGGTGGCGGTGCGGCCGCAGCCTTTACAGACCTCGTCGAAGAGCGTGGAGCAGACGCCGATGCACGGGCTGTCGGGAAGATCGTGGAGATTCGAAGTCATCGGAAACCTTGAGGCGGGGAGGCGAAGTCCCGCTATGTTAACCGATGCGCGCCGCGCGCCTTGCATGCGTCGCTCAGCGTCGTGCGAACTTCATGTCAATTGCGCTGACCTTTGCGTCTGCGATCACGCCGAAGTCGCCAGTTGCCACATCAGCGCGCCATTGAGCGCAATGATGAACGCCGCCGACAGCCATGACAGCACGAGCGGCACGCCGTGCACGCGCCAGCCGCGCATCAGCGCCGCATCGGACGCGCAGCGGATCAGCGGCACGACCGCGAGCGGCAATTGCAAGCTCAGCACGACCTGGCTCGCGACCAGCAACTGATTCGAGCCATGCTGACCGAACACGCCTACCGCGAGCAGGGCCGGCCCGATCGCGAGCGCACGCGTGAGCAGCGCGCGTTTCCAGCGCGGTAACCGCAGCCGCAGGAAGCCCTCCATCACCGTCTGACCGGCCAGCGTGCCGGTGACGGTCGCGCTGAGTCCACACGCGAGCAGCGCCGTCGCGAACAGGATGCCGGCCCAGCGGCTGCCGACGAGCGGCGCGATCAGCCGATGCGCATCGGCCAGATCGGTCACGTCGCGATGACCGCTGGCATAGAACACGGCCGCCGCGACGATCAGCAGCGCCGCGTTGATCACGAACGCGAACGCAAGCGAGCCGAAAGTATCGAGATTGACGACGTGCAGCGCGGCCTTGATCTGCGCGTCGCTGCCAGGTCGCGACCGCGATCAGCGCGCCCGCGCCGAGGAACGAGAACCAGTGCGCGGGACGCATCGGCTCGCCCGGCAGGCGCCGGCGCCGGTCTGGACGCATCGCGAAAGGATTGGTGTTGATCGTGCCAGAGCTTGTGGGAAACGCATCCTGTTGCAAGTCACATGCCCATCGCACGCGCGCAGCGGCGGGCCGGCCATCGCGCGACGACGTCGCGCAATACGCATCAAAAGATCATGATAGGAGCATTCGAGCCGTCGTGGCGGCGCCGCGGCGCATGAAAGGCGCGCCGGACGCCGACGCGGCTCTGCACCGGCAAGCACCGTCCGGCACTCGCGCGCGCCAGAGCGGCGCACCGCCCAGGTGTGAGCCAACGCCGAGCTGACAACCAGATAACAGCGACGCGATGAAACCCTCGCAGCCTGTGCCCAGCGCGGATAAAGCGCGGCCGACGTCCGCGTATTTTTCGGTAGACACGGGCCGATAACCCGTTAAAATTTCGCCCATTTTGCAAGGGTGCGGCCAGAGCCTGTACCGTTTGCGCGACAGCTCCGGGTTTTTTTTTGTGTGGGCAATAATTGGTGGTAGTTTTCGGGGTTTTCAGGGGACCGTGCGGGCGACGGCGCGGCTTGAGTGACGAGAGGATCGGAGAACGGGATGAACAAGCGGATAGTGGGGCATATGGCGGCGCTGATCTTGTGCGCGGCGCCGTGGTTGACGGCCGCTGCGAAGGATACGCAGCTCAACGTGTATAACTGGTCCGACTACATCGCGAAGGACACGATACCGAACTTCACCAAACAGACCGGCATCCAGGTCAAGTACGACAACTACGACAGCGACGACACGCTGCAGGCGAAGCTGCTCGCCGGCAATTCGGGCTACGACATCGTCGTGCCGACCAGCAACTACGCGGGCAAGCAGATCGCCGCGGGCATCTTCGAGCCGCTCGACAAATCGAAGCTGCCGAACCTGAAGTACCTCGACCCGTCGCTGATGGCGCTCGTCGCCGGCGCCGATCCGGGCAACAAGTACGTGGTGCCCTGGGCGTACGGCACGACCGGCCTCGGCTACAACGTGACGAAGGTCCAGCAGATCCTCGGCAAGGACGCGCCGCTCGATAGTTGGGACATCCTGTTCAAGCCCGAATACATCTCGAAGCTCAAGGCCTGCGGCGTGTCGGTGCTCGACGCGCCGGACCAGATGTTCGCAGCCGCGCTGCACTACATAGGCAAAGACCCGATGAGCACGAACCCGGCCGACTACCGCGCCGCGCTCGCGATGCTGAAAAAGATCCGCCCGTACATCACGCAGTTCAACTCGTCGGGCTACATCAACGACCTCGTCGGCGGCGACATCTGCTTCGCGTACGGCTGGTCGGGCGACGTCGTGATCGCCAAGCATCGCGCGATCGAGGCGAAGAAGCCGTACAAGATCGAGTACTTCGTGCCGAAGGGCGGCGCGCCGGTGTGGTTCGACGTGATGGCGATTCCGAAGGATGCGAAGCACAAGGAAGCCGCGCTCGAGTGGATCAACTACATCGAGACGCCGCAGGTGAACGCCGCGATCACCAACGCCGTGTACTACCCGAGCGTCAATATGGCAGCGCGCAAGTACGTGGACAAGGACGTCGCGAACGATCCGGCCGTGTACCCGTCGCCGGAAACCATCAAGACGCTGTTCCTGTTGAAACCGCTGCCGCAGGAAATCCAGCGGCTGCAAACGCGGCTGTGGACCGAGTTCAAGTCCGGCCGCTAAGCGCGACAACAAACAGATAAGCAGCCTATGAAGCCCTCGGTGTTCACCGGGGGCTTTGTTCGTCAAACGCCGGAGTGAAGCAGCATTATGATGAGTATTGACCAGCCGGGCGCGCTGGCCGCGACGGCCGTGCCGTCGACGGGCTTGAACGCCGTGACGGGCGACGCAGCGGAGCAGTTCATCCAGATCGTCGATGTCGTGAAGAAGTTCGGCGAGACCGTCGCGGTCAAAGGGGTCAATCTGACGGTGAAGAAGGGCGAGCTGTTCGCGCTGCTCGGCAGCTCGGGCTGCGGCAAGTCGACGTTGCTGCGCATGATGGCCGGGCTCGAAACCGTGACGTCGGGCAAGATCCTGATCGATGGCGAAGACCTCGCGCAACTGCCGCCGTATCGCCGGCCGGTCAACATGATGTTCCAGTCGTACGCGCTCTTTCCGCACATGACGGTCGAGGCGAACGTGGCGTTCGGCCTCAAGCAGGAAGGCGTGCCGAAGGCCGAGCTGAAAGACCGCCTGCACAACGCGCTCGAACTCGTGCAGATGGGCCGCTTCGCGAAGCGCAAGCCGCATCAGCTGTCGGGCGGGCAGCAGCAGCGCGTTGCGCTCGCGCGCTCGCTCGTCAAGCGGCCGAAGCTGCTGCTGCTCGACGAGCCGATGTCGGCGCTCGACAAGCAGATCCGCCAGCGCACGCAGATCGAGCTCGTCAACATTCTCGACCAGGTCGGCGTCACCTGCATGATGGTCACGCACGATCAGGAGGAAGCGATGACGATGGCCAACCGCCTCGCCGTGATGAGCGAAGGCCAGATCGTGCAGCTCGGCACGCCGCATGAAGTCTACGAGTACCCGAACAGCCGTTTCTCGGCGGAATTCATCGGCTCGACCAATCTGTTCGAAGGCCGCACGGTCGAGGACGAGCCCGATCACGTGTTCATCGAAACGCCGGATCTGACGTGCCATTTGCACGTCAATCACGGCATCACCGGTCCGCTAGGCATGCCGGTGACGATCTCGGTGCGCCCCGAACGCATCGCCCTCACGCGTAAGCCGCCGGAGGGCGCCTACAACTGGGGCAGGGGCGTCGTCACGAATATCGCGTACATGGGCGGCTATTCGCTGTATCACGTGAAGCTCGACGGCGGCAAGACCGTGATCGCGAACGTGACGAGCCTGGCGCTCACCGAAATCGATCCGCCATCCTGGGGCGACGAAGTCTACGTGCGCTGGAGCGCATCGGCCGGCGTGGTGCTGACGTCATGAGAGAGGCGCTTTCGTCGTTTTTCGCGTGGCCCGTGCGGCGTCTGAAGTTCAGGGGACGCACCGCGGTGGTGGCGGGGCCGTTCATCTGGCTGCTGCTGTTCTTCCTCGTGCCGTTCCTGCTGGTCGTGAAGATCAGCTTCGCCGATTCGCAGCTCGGCATTCCGCCGTACACGCAGCTCGTCACCTTCGCGGAAGGCGCGCTGCACATCACGCTGGACCTGTCGCACTACGCGTTTCTGTTGACCGACAGCCTGTACTTCGCGACCTATGTGAATTCGGTCGTGGTCGCGGCGATTTCGACCGTGCTGTGTCTGCTGATCGGCTATCCGATGGCGTACTACATCGCGCGCTCCAATCCGGCCACCCGCAATCTGCTGATGATGGCCGTGATGCTGCCATTCTGGACCTCGTTCCTGATCCGCGTGTACGCATGGATCGGCATTCTGAAGAACAACGGGCTGCTGAATAACTTCCTGATGTCGGTCGGCCTGATCCATTCGCCGATCGAGCTGTATCACACGAACACGGCGGTCTATATCGGCATGGTCTATTCGTACCTGCCGTTTCTCGTGATGCCGCTGTACGCGCATCTCGTGAAAATGGACCTGACCTTGCTGGAAGCCGCCTACGACCTCGGCGCGAAGCCGTGGAAGGCGTTCTGGCAGATCACGCTGCCGCTGTCGAAGAACGGCATCATCGCCGGCTGTCTGCTGGTGTTCATTCCGGCGGTCGGCGAGTACGTGATTCCCGAGCTGCTCGGCGGCGCGAACACGCTGATGATCGGCCGCGTGATGTGGAATGAGTTCTTCGACAACGCCGACTGGCCGATGGCGTCCGCCGTCACATGCGCGATGGTGTTGCTGCTGCTGGTGCCGATGGCGCTGTTCCAGCATGCCCAGGCGAAGGCATTGGAGGAGGGCCGCCAATGAAGCCGAATCGCATGCTGCAGCTGATCGCTCTGGGCATCGGCTTTCTGTTTCTGTATATCCCGATCGTCAGCCTCGTCGTGTATTCGTTCAACGAATCGCAACTGGTGACGGTGTGGACGCGCTTCTCGACGCGCTGGTACGCGGCGCTGTTGCAGGACGGCGAGCTGATCACGTCGGCGTGGCTGTCGCTGCGTATCGGCCTGCTCACGGCGTTCGCGTCGGTGATCATCGGCACGTGGGCCGGCTTCGTGCTCGCGCGCATGGGGCGCTTTCGCGGCTTCACGCTGTACACCGGCATGATCAACGCGCCGCTGGTGATCCCCGAAGTGATTCAGGGCATCTCGCTGTTGCTGCTGTTCATCGAAATGGCGCGCTGGATCGGCTGGCCGGCCGAACGCGGCATCTTCACGATCTGGATCGGTCACGTGATGCTGTGTATTTCGTACGTCGCGATCATCGTGCAATCGCGCGTGCGCGAACTGCATCCGTCGCTCGAGGAAGCCGCGCTCGACCTCGGCGCGACACCGCTGCGCGTGTTCTTCTTCGTCACGCTGCCGCTGATTTCACAGGCGCTGGTGTCGGGCTGGCTGCTGTCGTTCACGCTGTCGATCGACGACCTCGTGCTGTCCGCGTTCCTGTCGGGTCCCGGCTCGACGACCTTGCCGCTCGTCGTGTTCTCGCGCGTGCGACTTGGTCTGAATCCGGAGATGAATGCGCTCGCGACGCTGTTCATCGCGGTCGTCACGGTCGGCGTCGTCGCGGCGAACTTCTTCATGCAGCGCGCGGAGCGCAGGCGGGCCGTGATGGCGGTTTGAGCTTGCGCGACGCGCGGGCATCGCGCGCCACGCGTGATCGAACTGGAAATCGCGGCCCTCACTTCTTCTGACGATAGCGATGATCGAGTCCCTTCTGCGCGTGCTGGACTGGCAGCCGCTCTATCGGCTGTGGGAACTGATCGTGATCATCGCGAAGTTCCTGTGGGAGCTGTTGCAGCTGCTGAGCGGTGGCGGGTAACGAATGCGCCGGCCCATGCCCGCGGCGCCGGATTGCCATTGTGCGGACTCAACGCGCGAAGCGGTAATCCTGCGGCCGCACGCGGCGCGTACGCTTGCGAAAGCTGAACGTGAAGCCGGGCCAGATCGCGGTGACTTTGCCGCTCTGCGTTTGATACCAGCTGTGGCAGCCGCTCGTCCACACTGCGTCCCGCATCTCCTGTTGCAAACGCGCGTTGAAATCGCGCTGCACGTCGGCGCGCAAGGTCATCGTGCGCGCATTCTGTTTGCGCAGCACGCGCAGGCAATCGCCGATATACCGCAGTTGCGACTCGATCATGTAGATCATCGAGTTATGGCCGAGCCCCGTGTTCGGGCCGACGATCATGAAGAAGTTCGGGAAGTTCGCGATGCTCGTGCCGAGATAGGCCTCGGGGCCATCGCGCAGCCATAGCGTGCTGAGGTCGGTGCCGTCGAGGCCGGTCACTTCGAACGGCGCGGGCACGTCGTTGACCTGGAAGCCGGTGCCGCAGATGATCGCGTCCGCGTGATGGTGCACGCCGTCGTCGGTCACGATGCCATCGGCGACGATCTCGCGGATACCGCTCGTCACGACGTCGACGTTCGGCTGACAGACGGCCGGGTAATAGTCGCTCGACAGCAGCACGCGCTTGCAGCCGAGCCGGTAGTTCGGCGTGAGCTTCGCGCGCAGCGCCGGGTCCTTGACGCGTCGCTGCAGATAGCTGAGACCGAACTTCATCGGCATCTTCATCAGCTTCGGATTGACGACGAACGCGATCCCACGCGACTCGAGCTGCCAATAGATCGCGCTGCGAACGAAGCGCTGCGTGAACGGCAGCGTACGGAACAGCCATTGCGCGCGCAGGCCGATCGGCTTGTCGCGCTTCGGCATCACCCACGGCGCGGTGCGCTGGAACAGAGCCAGATGCGCGACGCGCGGCTGGATTTTCGGCACGAACTGGATCGCGCTCGCGCCGGTGCCGATTACCGCGACGCGTTTGCCGTCGAGCGGATAGGCGTGATCCCAGCGCGCCGAATGGAACAGCTTGCCCTCGAAACGTTCGATGCCGGCGATGCGCGGCAGCGCGGGACGCGACAGCGGACCGTTCGCGGCGATCAGCACGTCGGCCTCGACGATTTCGCGCGCGCCGTTCGTATCGAGCTCGACGAGCCAGATCTGCCGCGCTTCGTCGAAGCGCGCGGCGCTCACTTTCGCATTGCAACGCACGTAGCGATCGACGCCGTACTTGCGCGCGCAGTGCTGCAGATACGCGAGAATTTCGGCCTGGCTGCTGAACGAGCGCGACCACGCCGGATTCGCCTCGAACGAAAACGAATAGAGATGCGAGGGGACATCGCAGGCCGCACCGGGGTAGGTATTGTCACGCCACGTGCCGCCGATGCCGCTCGCGGCCTCATAGACCGCAAACGACGTGATGCCCATTTGCTGCAGACGGATGGCCATGCCGATGCCGGCAAAGCCACTGCCGACGATCGCAATGCTCAGCGCGGTGGATGAAGCGGAAGGGGCAGGCGTCACGGCGGTCTCCGGCACGGGGCGAAAGCGGCGGGTGAAACGATAGCGGCTATGGCGCGCTGGACTCGCGCGGCGCGACGGGCAGGGGCGAAATCGCGCGTCTACAGCTGTCTACACACGGCTTAACGCGCAGGGTAGACAACTGTACACATCGCGTCAAGATCGTTTAGAGTGCAGCTATTAAACGCGCATACCGCGCGACGATTGAACGCACGATGACGACCGTCCCCGACGCAGCGTCCGTCGCCGGCCCGGAGTTGCCGCCCGGCAAGCGCAAGCTGATCGAGGCCGCGCTGCGGTTGACCGCCGGCGGCCGCAGTTTCGCGAGCCTCGGCTTGCGCGAGCTCGCACGCGAGGCGGGGCTCAATCCGAACACGTTCTACCGCCATTTCAGCGCGCTCGACGAGCTTGCGCACGAAGCCGTCGCCTCGGTGAGCCGACGGCTTCGGCCGATGCTGCGGCGCGAGCGCTGGCTCGCCGCGCACGACGAACCGCACAGCGTGCCG
The DNA here is from genome assembly GCF_050436245.1 of Paraburkholderia sp. MM6662-R1. Taxonomy (NCBI): domain Bacteria; kingdom Pseudomonadati; phylum Pseudomonadota; class Betaproteobacteria; order Burkholderiales; family Burkholderiaceae; genus Paraburkholderia; species Paraburkholderia sp. MM6662-R1. The sequence continues at coordinate 124,799 of NZ_JBNDLV010000001.1, forward strand.
CGGCGCGCGTGCGTCGCGTTTTTTGCGTTCGCGCTCGCGAACCGCGAGGCGTTCCTGAGCGCGCTGGCCGAATACCACGGCACGTCGCCGGCTTTGCGCGAAGCGGTGCGCGCGAACCTGCACGAGGTGTCGGCGGAGATGGCGGACGACGTCGTGCAGCTCGAATTGATGCGGCGACTCGCGCGCGAGACCGTCGACGAGGTCTGCACGCAGATCGTGCTGCAACTGTTTCATCTATCCGCTGAATACATCGATGCGAACGCCGCGCGCCGCGACGCATTGATCGATTACGCGGAACGTTTCATCGTGCGGCTGTTTGCGGGGGCGGTCGTGCTCGCGCAGCACGAGGGTAGCCAGGCGGAGTCGGCGCGGGCCTGACCTGAACGAAGGCGGCACACAAAACCGGCAGGCAAAAAACAGGCTCCGCGAAGGAGCCTGTCTTTTCATTCGACGCGGATCGATCGGGTTCGATCAGGTATCGGTCCAACCGCCGGAATCGTCGTTGCTGCCCATGTCGATGCCGCCGCTGCCGTCATCGTTCCAGTCGTTCGAACCCTGACCGAAGTCGACGCCGCCGCCGTTTCCGCCGTCGTTGCCGCGCTGGCGCAGTTCGTCGGGGTCGACGACCACGTCGCGCTCGACTACGCGGTCACGCCCGTGACTGAGCGCCTCGCCAAGCAGCACGCCCGTCAGCAGACCGCCCATGCCGCCACCCATGCCACCGCCTTGCTGCACGATGACCTGCGGCTGCTGCTGATAGGGACCCTGTTGCGGATAAGGCGGTTGCGGGTTGCCGAAGCGCTCGGCTTCCTGCGCGTACGTCGATTGCTGAGCGCTGCCCACGGACGCGGCGGTCGGATCGGGCCGGCCGTCGGCGCGAGCGCGCAGGCTCGCGATGCGCTGCTCGAACTCGTCGAGTGCATAGGGCGGCAGCGGATTCTTGCCGTTCGACAGCGTTTCGACGGCGCCGCGCAACTGTTCTTCGGTCGCTTCGACGTCTTTCTCGAGCAACTCGTGACCCGGCGCGGCGGACAGCTTCACGTCGAGCTTGATCGACCGCACCGTGTTGAGCATGTCGGTGGCGCGCTTCAATTGCGCGCGGCGGTCCTCGTCGGCGCGCGTGTCCTCCTGGCTGCGCGCGCGGCGCAAGGTCCAGCGCAGCACGAGCGCGATCACCGCGATCAGAACAATGATACCGATCCACATACCCACCCCCGGACCATGCCGTTGTTGCGCTTGCGACATCATCGCCGACTGTTGCTGCACAGCAGGCGCATTCTGCTGCGCGAACGGATTCGCGGCGTGACGGGTGACGTTGCCGCCCGCGCGTTCCGCGTCGCGGCGCAGGCGCGCTTCGGTTTGCGCGAAGCGGCTCGGGTCGGTGAAGCGGACCTGCGGATCGAGCGTCTTTGCCTGTTGGAGCTGCGCGAGCGCGTCGGCGGAACGGCCTTCGCGATCGAGCACCTGGGCGTACAGATAGTGCGCGTGTGCGTTGTTCGGATGCGCTTGCAACACTTCGGTGAGGCCGGCGTCGGCCTGCTGCCAGTTGCCCTGCGACATCGCCGATTCGATTTGCTGGGCGGTCGGCACCGCGAACGCCGCGGCCGACACGAGCAGCAGCGAAGCGAAGGCGGTTGCGAAAAGTTTTTTCATTTGCGGACCGGGCGGGGCGCGCCCGTCTCCATCAGTCGATTGCGGTGGCTGCCTGTGGCGGCCGGTATGCCGGTGCGTTCAGAAGCGAGCGCGCCGGCATGTACTGCTACTGCTGTCATTGCTGCGTGTACTTGCTGCGAGGAAGTACACGCATCCAGCATTTACTGCGCCGGCGTATTGAGCTGCTTCTTCAGCGCTTCGAGCCGATCGTCGACGGACGGGCCGCGGTTCAGATCCGCGAGCTTGTCGTCGAGCGCCTTGCCGCTTTTTTCGTCGGCGGAGTTCAGACGTGCGTCGGAACGCGCGTTCGACAGCGCGACTTTATCTTCGAGCTTCTGGAAATCCTCGGACAGGTTCTTGCCGCCGATGCCGCCGAGTGCGGTGGCCGCGGTATCTTTCGCCTGCGCGATCTGCTGCTTGGCTTGCAGGATGTTCGAGCGCGCGTTCAGGTCGTTGCGGCGCGTGCGCATGTCCTCGATCTGGCTCTTCAGTTGCGCGACCGACGGCTCCAGCGAAGTCAGTTCTTTGGTCAGCGCATCGCGTTCGGCGTTCGGCCGTGGCCTGCGCGCCGAGCGCTTCACGCGCGAGCCCTTCGTCGCCGGACTGCAGCGCACGGCGAGCACCGTCTTCATACTTCTTCGCCTTGTCCGCGGCAACATCGCGCTTGCTTTGCTGGGTGGCGACCTGCGCCTGAATCTCGATCAGCGAGTTTTCGGCCTTGCCGATGCTGTCGTCGAGTTCGCGCACGATCTGGCGCGAGTCGCGCGACGGATCCTGCACCGAGTCGGCCGCATCGTTCAAAAGACCTTTGAGCGTGCGCGAAATGCTGTCAAAAAGCGACATGAAAAACCTCCAGAGAATGTGAGCGGCGCCGACGATGCGTGCGCGCCTGACTGCCTTGAACTACTGCTACTTTACGCCGCCGTGCGCCATGCTGCGCAACGTTCGGACCGGAGTTCGGGGCGCACTTGCCAATTGCAATAGCGCGGTCCGTTTTGGTTGAGGCGCAATGCCGGTTGAGGATTGCCTCGATGATGGAAAGCCGCGATGGGCATGGACTTGACGGCGGATCATGGACTTGACGGCGGATATTACACCACCGGCTGTCTTAAAGACGGCTTAATCGATGCGGCTTCCCGAAGGCTCGAACGATGCGCGAAAAGTCGCTGTTTGCGGGTGTGGGCGGGCGTTACCGAGCGGCGTTTCACGCAGGTGTCACTGATGTAACGATATGCAACGGGGACTCGTTGCGTACGCTCGCCTGCTCGCTCGGATGCAGTGATTGCGGCTCGGTGCGCAGTAATTTTCCGTCACGCTTTGCGTCACGCGAAACGGCCGCCTTCGGCGCTCGGGTCGCTGTGCGGTTCGTCGTCGTCGGAGTCCTGGTCGTTGGGACGGCGCTTGAGTGAGTTGCGCAGACGCGCCGACGTGCCGGGCAGCCGTTTCGACGCGGCGTTGTCGATTGCGTCCGCTTCGGCGTTTTCCGCGTTTTCGGCGGCTCGTGCTGCCGTCAGACGCGCGACGGCTTCGGCGGTGGCCGCGGCCTGTTCGTCCTGCTCGGCGGCGAGCGCGGCGGCGACGCCCGCGGGAAGCAGCGGGGCGGGGGCATCCACAGCGTCGGTCACGGGAGCGGGGCGACCGGCTTGCTGCCTCGAGGGCGAAGCCACGGCATCGGCCGCTCCGGCAGCCGCCGGCGCCGCCGCGTCTTTCTCATCCGCTTGCAGCGCTACCGGCAGCGCTGCGCGCGCATAGCGCGTACCGCGCGCGACGCGCTGCAGCGCCGCGTTCAGCGGATCGGGCGCGCGCGGCGCGCGCAGCCGGTCGACGATGCTCGCGGCCTTGACCTGTTCGCTGGTCGCGCCGAAACTCAGCACCGCGCGCCGCATCAGTTCACTCACGCTGATGCCCAGATCCTCGGCAGTCGCGGTGATCGCACGTTTCTGCGCGGCCGTGACGAATACGACGATGCGCTCACTGGGCTTGGACATGATCGACTCGCAGTCTTGTTAGCATGGGCGGATCGGCGCGTGCCTTCGGATACGGTGTCGGAACCCGTCATCGGAACTGCCGTTGGATCCCGCCGTTGGGGTCCCCGTCGCGCGCATCGAGGGACGCGCGCGGGGTTCATCATATGACGAGTTGCGCCGCCACGGAACAAGCGCGGTGCGAAAATCCCGTGACATCAACGAGTTGTAGTGTTTGCGGCCGGTTTGTCCACAGCCCTTTCAACAGAAAATGTTGATAACCCCGCATAAGCTGCGCGTCGCGCGCTGCGCGAAATTACAGACCCTTACTAGGAAAAGGCGGCGGCAAAGGGAATTCTTACAAAAAAACTGCCTTGGACCGCTGCCGATTTCTTTAAAATGCGCTGTTACGTTGCGCCGGACATGGTCCGAGGCGTGCCGTGCGGCCGGCCGGGGGCAAGGTCCGCAGGGCGGCGTACGTCCCGGCCAGGATGTCGAACACGACCCATGCGCGCGCCGCGAGCGCGTGCAGACAGGCGCGCAGTTGCGGGCCCATTATTCCAGTCATGCCAATCATCAAACGACCGCATTCCTCGAACTCTCCGGCCGGTGAAGACCGGGACTCCCACCAACGCACCCCTGGACGCAATGCCGCCTCGCGCGAGCCCGAGCGCGGCCGTCGTTCGATCGGCGCGTCGCTCGTGCTGTGGTTCTTCGGCCTGATCGCGACCGTCGTCGTGGTCGGGGCGCTGATCGTCGGCTATGCGCTCGTCGTGATGGGGCCGCAATTGCCGTCGCTCGACGCGCTGACCGACTATCGCCCGAAAGTGCCGCTGCGCGTCTACACCGCCGATCACGTGCTGATCGGCGAATTCGGCGAGGAGCGGCGCAGCCTCGTGCGCTTCCAGGACATCCCCGACCAGATGAAAAAAGCGGTGCTCGCGATCGAGGACTACCGCTTTTACGAACACGGCGGCGTCGACTTCGTCGGCATCCTGCGCGCCGGTTTCGCCGACCTTGCGCATGGCGGCGCGTCGCAGGGCGCGAGCACGATCACGATGCAGGTCGCGCGCAACTTCTTCCTCTCCAGCGAGAAGACGTACACGCGCAAGATCTACGAGATGCTGCTCGCGTACAAGATCGAGCGCGCGTTGACGAAAGACCAGATCCTCGAGCTGTACATGAACCAGATCTATCTGGGCGAGCGCGCGTACGGCTTCGCCGCGGCCGCGCGCGTGTACTTCGGCAAGGACCTGAAGGACCTCACGCTGGCGCAGGCCGCGATGCTCGCGGGTCTGCCGAAGGCGCCGTCCGCGTATAACCCGGTCGTCAATCCGAAGCGCGCGAAGATCCGTCAGGAGTACATCCTGCGACGCATGCTCGAGCTGAACTACATCACGCAGCAGCAGTACGACCAGGCCGTGAAGGAAGAGATTCACACGAAGAATCCGGGCAACGAGTACAGCGTGCACGCCGAGTACGTCGCCGAAATGGTGCGGCAGATGATGTACGCGCAGTACAAGGACGAAACCTATACGCGCGGCCTGAACGTGACCACCACGATCGATTCCGCCGATCAGGACGCCGCGTATCGCGCGGTGCGCAAGGGCGTGATGGACTACGAGCGGCGCCACGGCTATCGCGGACCGGAAGGCTTCGTGCAGTTGCCCGAGGCGGGCGACGACCGCGACCAGACGATCGACGACGCGCTGACCGATCACCCGGACAACGGCGAGATCATCGCCGGCGTGGTGACGGACGCGAGCCCGAAGCAGGTGGCCGCGCAACTGGTCGACGGCACCCAGGTGACGGTGTCGGGCGACGGCCTGCGCTTCGTCGCCGCGGCGCTGAGCCCGCGCGCGAACGCGACGCTGCGCATCAAGCCGGGTTCGATCGTGCGCCTCGTCGCCGACGACAAGGGCAACTGGCAGATCACGCAGCTGCCGCAGGTCGAGGGCGCGCTCGTGTCGCTGACGCCGCAGGACGGCGCGATCCGCGCGCTGATCGGCGGTTTCGACTTCAACAAGAACAAGTTCAACCATGTAACGCAAGCATGGCGGCAGCCGGGTTCGAGCTTCAAGCCGTTCATCTATTCGGCGGCGCTCGACAAGGGGCTCGCACCGGCGACGATCATCAACGACGCGCCGCTGTACTTCCCGCCGAGCACGCCGGGCGGCGACGCGTGGGAGCCGAAGGACGACGACCAGCCTGATGGTCCGATGTCGATGCGCCTCGCGCTGCAGAAGTCGAAGAACCTCGTGTCGATCCGCATCCTGTCGTTCATCGGCACCAAATACGCGCAGGACTTCGTTACGCAGCGCTTTGGCTTCGACGCCGACAAGACCCCGCCGTACCTGCCGATGGCGCTGGGCGCGGGCCTCGTCACGCCGCTGCAGTCGGCGGGCGCGTACTCGGTGTTCGCGAACGGCGGCTACCGGATCAATCCGTATCTGATCAACGAAGTGACTGACGCGCGTGGCGTGGCGATCTCGCGCGCGCAGCCGCTCGTCGCTGGGCACGACGCGCCGCGCACGCTCGAGCCGCGTAACGCATACATCATGAACAGCCTGTTGCACTCGGTGGCGACCGCGGGTACGGGCGCGGGCACCAACGTGTTGAAGCGCTCGGACCTGCAGGGCAAGACCGGTACGACCAACGACGCGAAGGACGGCTGGTTCGCCGGCTATCAGCAGTCGCTAGTGGCGGTCGCGTGGATGGGCTACGACCAGCCGAAGAGTCTCGGCAGCCGCGAATTCGGCGCGCAGCTCGCGCTGCCGATCTGGGTCGAGTACATGCAGCGCGCGCTGCGCGGTGTGCCACAGGCCGAGCCGCAGCAACCCGACGGTGTGACGGTGATGAACGGCGAGCTGTTCTTTACCGACAAGTTGCCGGGGCAAGGCTTCGTCGCGAGCATCGGTCTCGATTCGGGCAATCCGATGGCCGGCGCGACCGATGCGGTGGGCGGGGTCGGCCCGGCGGGCATGACGCCGCCGGTGGTGCCGCCGCCGAGCGTGTCGACGACCGAGAAGAAGCAGATTATGGATCTGTTCGAGTCGAACAAGCCTTGATGTCTCGGATGGCGGGTGCGCGGTGGGCCACGGATTCTTAAGCGATGCGGGCACCGGCCCGCTCTCGCCGCATACCGTCATGTCAGCGGCGAAACACCTCGACGCGAGGCACATCGTCGGAAAAAGCGGACTGAAGTGCCCACTCCTCGTAGCGTTTCGCGCCGGCAAGATGCTCCGATAGCTTCATGGTCAGATCATGCCAGGCTGAATCGCCTTCCGGCACGGTCATGGTACGGCCATCGTCTAGCCGGACGAGCAATACGATCGAATTTCCAATCGATTGTTCTGACCGCGTAGCGACGATTTCGCAAATATCTTCCCAGGCAATGTGTTGCTCGCCTTGCTGATTTGTCACGACGAGACCCTTATCGCTCAGGGATAGAGCGAAGGAGAATCTGCGTGACGGCAGGCGTCCTAGCAGCCAGGAGTTGATCCGGCTCATTATCATGTCGTAGCTCTATTTCCATTTGATTGGGGCGAGGCGCCAGATATTCTCTGCGGCCTCCTTGCCGACATGGTGGCCGAGCCAGCTCGCCATCATTCCACCGGCAATACCCCCCAGCACAATTGCCCCGCCTTCCGCCAACTCTCCTACGACCGGAATCATCAACGATGGCGCGGCCCATGTGCCAGCCCATGCCGCGCCAGCCGCCGCACCTGCCCACATGCCTCCCGTGCCCGCTGCCAATCCACCGATGGCTCCTGCAAATTCCTCAGTCGCTACTCGCGCTTTGTCCTTCTGCGGCGCTTTCTCGATGACTACGCCGACGGCAACAATCTCAATCACGATGCCGGCGGACCCAGCCATCCGGCCTACAAATGCGATACGGTTAACGACAGACCGCGTTTTGCCGACGCTCAGCAGAACCGCTTCTATATTGCCTTTTTTTCGAAGCAGGGTGTCCAGGGTTGGCAAATTTTTGGATGGTTTGAGCGCCTCAGAGTAAAAGCGCCCGAATGGACTTAGACGCCTGCGCATTTCAATCACCAAACCGTTGCGTTGCACTTCGACCAATTGTCTGGCTTCCTCGTGAGTGATATTCCCACGCTGAAGGAGTCGCTTGGCCTGTTGCTGAATTACGGAATTCGTCTTGTCATAGATGTGTCTTGCATATCCGTCCCAAGCCATATTCGCGGCGACGGGAAACTGAATGTTAACTACATCCGAAACTTTAGCTGTATAGCTGTATCGTGTTCTACTTTGATCTGCCATTATCTAACTCGCATTGAGAAAATCGAAAATCTTGCATAGTCTATATGGCGAATCATCCTAAAATTGCGGCGATAGCTACCGTGACCTAAGCGCACTGTGCGCGGCAACCGTGACTCAAGGCAGTGCGCGGGTAGCCCAAAACTGGACGGAAAGGAAACGCACGAAAAAAGTATGAGCAAGTGTTAAATAACGGGATGCAGATCCAACGCAAATCATCGTCATGACCTCGGATATTGATGATATCTCCAATCGAGAGCCCTTTTTCGCGATTCTGATACAGTTCTATTCACCACAGACTCACGATGGGCGTCCGATCGATCTTTGAAATAGACAACGGTTTGAAATGAACGAAAGTGAAACCTTTGAGCATCGCCGTTTAGTGGCAGTGGCACAGGCAATGTTGGACGGCAATCTATTCGTTCTTGAAGGGGCGGCGCAGCTACTCGCTCTTAAGAATCAGTTAGACGGGATTGCCGATCGCGATCCGCACTTTGATGTCTTCGTCGTCATTCGATCAGAGACCGATCATTTGCCTTTCGAAGCGCAACGGTCGCAGTGGCTATCTGAGGCGCTTGCTCGTCTTGAGCCCGAGTTCAAAAGCTCGCAAGAGTGGGCAAGCTCTTTCGCGCCTCAAGCATGCATCGATCTGATAGCACGATTCAGTGATCGATAAACACCGTTGAGGCGCTGCAGAGCACGTGTACTGTGGCTTGCTTCTGATTCGTTTCGCACCGTACAAACAAATCGTATTAGGTTCAATGCGTTAGCCCGTTGTTCAGACAGTTTTCAACAGGTTCATCAACACGAACTGGGGATAAGTGCGCCGCGTTCCGTACGGAATCCGAGACTTAGTTGGATGTCACCGTGTTCGTCGTCCCAACCGATGCAGGCGCAGAAGCCGAAGTCGCCGCAGCCGATGATGCGCCTGCCTGATCAACCGGCGGATTCCCCATCGCCTGAAACAGCGCGGCCGTATCCGTCAGCCGCGCGCTCATATAGCGGATCTCATCGAGCTGCGCGTTGCGCCATTGCTGCTCGCTCGAACGCGTCGCGGCGACGGGCAACGCGCCGAGCCGATAGCGCGCCGAGGTCTCGTTGAACACACCCTGTGCCGAACGCGCGGCAACGTTCGCGGCGTCGAGCGACTGCGCGTCGTGCTCGAGTGAGGCGAGCGTGTCGGCGACGTTCTGAAACGCGGCCAGCACAGTCTGTTTGTACTGCGACACGCTCGCTTCATACGTGTGCTGCGCCGCGCGGCGCTGCGCGAGCAGCGCGCCGCCGTGAAACAGCGGTTGCGACAGCGACGCGCCGATGCTCCAGATGGCCCCCGCACCGGACATCGCGACCGGCCAGCTAAACCCGCCTTGTCCCATCGATGCCGACAGCGACAGACTCGGGAACATCTGCGCGGTGGCGACGCCCACATCGGTCGCAGCGGCCTTCAGCGCGGCGTCGGCGGCCTCGATGTCAGGCCGCGTGCGCAGCAGCTCCGACGGCACCACCACCGGCACCTGCTCCGGCACATGCAACTGCGCGAGATCGATGTCGTCGGGCGCGGCATCGGGTGTGCGGCCAAGCAGCACCGCGAGCGCGTGACGCGTAGTGAGCCACTGTTGCTTCAGCGCCGGCAGACTCGCCGACACGCTCGCCGCGCTCTGCTGCGCGTTCAGCAGATCGGCATGCGATACCGCACCGAGCGCGAAGCGCCGCTCGGTATCGCGCGCCTGATCGTTGGCGAGGACCACGAGCCGCTCGGTCGTATCGACCTGAGCATGCAGCGCGGCGCTCGTGATCGTCGCGGTCACGATGTTCGCGGCGAGCGCGCGCCGCGCCGCCTCGAGCTGGTAGACCTGCACGTTCACGCGCGCGGCGAGCGCCGCGTTCGCGAGCCGCGCGGCGCCGAACAGATCGAACGTGTAGTGCGCCTGCAACTGGCCGACGAACACGTTGTACAGAAACGTGTTCGGTCCGATCTCGGGGATCGCGAGCGCGCGATTGCGGGTGGCCTGGCCGCCGGCGTCGATGGTCGGCAGCAGCGAGCTGCCGACCTGCGCGCGCAATTGCTCGCGCGCGGCCGCGAGACTGCGGTCGGTCGCGTCGAGCGTCGGACTATTGCGCAGGCCTTCGTCGACGAGCGCGTTCAGCGCATCCGAGCGGTACAGCTTCCACCATTCGGGCACCGGCTGCGCGCCGGTCACGAACTGCTGCGAGACGCCCTGCGCAGTCACGGTTTGCGTCGGTAGCGGCTCGGCACCGTAGTGCGCGGGCTGCGGCATCGCGGGCGCATCGCCGTTCGGTCCGAACGAGCAAGCGCCGAGCATGCAGGTGATGCCGGCGATGCTGGTGGCAAGCGTGGTACGGGCCAGCGCGTCGAAGCGCGCGCGGCGGTGGCAGGATAGGGCGGGAATAGTCATGCTCGTGCTCATGCTCATGCTCAGTTACCCGTGTGCGTGGCGCCGGCACCGGACGGCGTCTGCGGCTCGCGCTCGTCGGCGCGTACGCGGAACGACGCGGCGTACAACGCGGGCAGATAGAACAGCGTGAGGATCGTCGCGCTCGTGATGCCGCCCATCAGCGCGGTGGCCATCGGCCCGAAGAAGTTCGAGCGCAGCAGCGGGATCAGCGCGAGCACGGCGGCCGCGGCGGTCAGCGTGATCGGCCGGAACCGCCGCACGGTCGCGCCGACGATCGCATCGAAGCGCTTGTGCCCCGACGCAATGTCCTGCTCGATCTGATCGACGAGAATCACCGAGTTGCGCATGATGATGCCGAACATCGCGATCACGCCGAGCATCGCGACGAAACCGAACGGCTGGCCGAACAGCAGCAAGGTGAGCACGACGCCGATCAGGCCGAGCGGCGCGGTCAGCACGACCATCAGCACGCGCGCGAAGCTTTGCAGCTGGATCATCAGCAGCGTGAGCACCGCGATCACCATGATCGGAATCTGCGCGTTGATCGAGGTTTGACCCTTGGCGCTTTCCTCGACGGAGCCACCGATCTCGATCCGGTAGCCGACCGGCAGCGTCGCGCGGATCGGCGCGAGCGCGCGGTCCACCGCGTGCGTGACGTCGATGCCTTGCGCGCCGGCCGCCACGTCCGACTGCACGGTGATGGTCGGCTGACGGTCGCGTTCCCAGATCACGCCGTATTCGAGGTCGTTGCGCAGATGTCCGAGCGTGCCGAGCGGCACCGGGCCGTTGGGCGTCGGCATCGCGAGCGCGGTCAGCCGCGACGGGTCGACGCGTTCGGCGCGCGGCGCGCGCAGATCGACGCTGATCAGCTTGTCGCGCTCCCGATACTGCGTGACCGTGTAGCCGGACATCGTCATCGCGAGGAAGCTGGCGATGTCTTCGGACGTCACGCCGAGTTCGCGCGCGCGCTTCTGGTCGATCTCGAAGCGCACCGAGCGCTCGGCGGGTTCGTCCCAGTCGAACTGCACGTTGCGCGTGCCGCGATTGGCGCGCATCGTCGCGGCCACGCGTTCGGCGATCGAGCGCACGGTCGCGATGTCGTCGCCGCTCACGCGGAACTGCACCGGATAGCCGACCGGCGGCCCATTCTCGAGGCGCGACAGGCGCGTGCGGATCGCCGGGAAGTTGTTGAGCAACTCCGGTTCGAGCCACTGCGCGAGCTTCTCGCGGTCCTTGACCGACTTCGCGGTGATCACGAACTGTGCGAAGTTCGGCTGCTGCAATTGCTGATCGAGCGGCAGATAGAAACGCGGCGCGCCGGTGCCGACGAAGCTGACTGAGTGATCGATTTCAGGCCGGCCTTTGAGAACCTGTTCGAGGCGCTGCGCCTGGCGCAGCGTTGCATCGAACGACGCGCCTTCGGGCAGCCGCACATCGACCAGCAACTCCGGCCGGTCCGAGCTCGGGAAGAACTGCTGCGGCACGAGCGAGAAGCCGGCCATCGCGAGCACGAACAGCAGCACGGTGATCGCGAGCACGACGAAGCGCCGCTCGATGCACCAGCCGATCCAGCCGCGCAAGCGCGTGTAGAAGCGCGTGTCGTAGATGTCATGTTCGTGATCGTCAGGCTCGTGCGCATGGCGCTTGCGCTCGGGCAGCATGTGATAGCCGAGCAGCGGAATCAGCACGACCGCCGCGAGCCACGACGCGATCAGCGCGATCGCCGACACCTCGAAGATCGAGCGCGTGTACTCGCCGGTGCTCGACTTCGCGAGCGCGATCGGCAGGAAGCCGGATACGGTGACGAGCGTGCCGGTCAGCATCGGAAACGCGGTGCTGGAGTACGCGAAGGCCGCGGCGCGCGTGCGGTTCCAGCCTTGCTCGAGCTTCACCGACATCATTTCGACCGCGATGATCGCATCGTCGACGAGCAGGCCGAGCGCGAGCACGAGTGTGCCGAGCGATACCTTGTGCAGGCCGATATCGAACAGGTACATGCACAGCGCGGTGACCGCGAGCACCACCGGAATCGAGATCACGACCACCATGCCGGTGCGCACGCCGAGCGACACGAGGCTCACGACCAGCACGATCGCGACCGCTTCGGCGACCGCTTCGAGGAAGTCGTCGACCGAGCGCGCGACCGCGTGCGGCATGCTCGATACTTCGACGAGATTCAATCCGGCGGGCAGCGCGGCGCGCAGTTGGGTCATCTGCTGATCGAGCGCGCGGCCGAGGCGGATCACGTCGCCGCCCGGCTGCATCGTCACGCCGATGCCGAGCACGGGTTTGCCGCCGAAGCGCATCTGCGTGACGACCGGGTCGTCGTAGCCGCGCTTGATCGTCGCGATGTCGCCGAGACGCAACGTGCGGTTGTTGATGCGGATCAGCGTGTCGGCGAGCGCGGCCACGTCGTTGAACTGGCCGCTCGGGCGCACGAACACGCGGTCGTCCGTGGTGGTCAGCGTACCCGCGGGAGCGATCGTGTTCTGCGCGTTGATCGCCTGCCCAAGCTGTTGTGGCGAGATGCCGAGACGCGTCAACTGCGTGTTCGCGATCTCGATGTAGATGTGCTGATCGGGATCGCCGAAATAGTCGACCTTGCCGACGCCCGGCACGCGCACCAGCACCGAGCGTAGCTGGTCCGCGTAATCGTGCAGTTGCGCGGCGGAAAAGCCGTCGCCTTCGAGCGTGTAGATGTTGGTGTAGACGTCGCCGAATTCGTCGTTGAAGAACGGGCCCTGGATGCCCGGCGGCAAGCTCGACGCGATATCGCCGACTTTCTTGCGCACCTGGTACCACGTCTCGGGCACCTGGCTCACCGGCGCCGAGTCCTTCATCGTGAAGAAGATCAGCGATTCGCCGGGACGCGAGTAGCTGCGCACAAAATCGATGTACGGCGTTTCCTGCAGCTTGCGGCCGATGCGATCGGTCAGCTGCTCCTGCACCTGGCGCGCGGTGGCACCCGGCCAGAACGTGCGGATCACCATCACGCGGAACGTGAAGGGCGGGTCTTCCGACTGCGCGAGCCGCGTGTAGGCGAGGATGCCGAACGCGGTGGCGAGCGCGATCAGGAATACGACCAGCGCCTGATGACGCAGTGCCCACGCGGACAGATTGAAGCGTCCTTCTTCGTGCGACGTGCTCATGAAGCGAAGTCCTCGGGATGCAGCGGCGCGATCGCGCGGACTTTCTGGCCGGCGCTCACGGTGTGCACGCCTTGCAGCACGACGCTTTCGCCATCTTTCAGGCCATCGCTGACGACGAACGTGCGCTCGTAGTAGCGCGTGACGGTCACGCGACGCAGCTCGAGCGTGTTGTCCGCGGCGCGCACGACCCACACGGCCGGTTCGCGCCCCTCGTGAAACAGCGCGGTGACCGGCAGCGTGAACACGCCGTGCTGCGCGGCCGCCGCGGCGAGCGGCACGGCCGGCGTGACGTCGGCGGTCATGCCGAGGCGCACGTCGGCGCCGGCATCGAGCAGGGTCAGACGCGCGCGCCAGGTGCGGCTCTGCGGATCGGCGGCCGGCGACAGCTCGCGCACGCGTGCGCCGAGCTTGCGGCCCGGCAGCGCGGCGAGCGTGACGCTCGCGTTCCGGCCGACCGCGAATGCGGCGAGCGCGCTTTCGGGCACGTCGCACAGCACGTCGACGTCGCCGCTCCACGCGAGGTTGTAGACGGCCTGACCCGCCGACACGTTCTGGCCCGTGTCCGCCTGTTCAGCCGTGATGACGCCCGCATGACCGGCGACGAGCGTCGTGTACTGCAGCTGGTTCTTCGCGAGTGCCGCCTGCTGCTGCGCCTGATCGCGCTGCGCGAGCGCGGACGCGTAGGCGTTGGTGGTCTGTTCGAGCTGCGCGGGCGCGATCAGGTTTTCTTTGGCCTGCGCCCTGTCGCGTTCGAGCTGCTGCTGCGCATAGACGAGGTTGTGCTGCGCGGCGTCGAGCTGCGCCTGCGTGCTCGCGGCGTTTTTCTGCGCATCGGCCGGGTCGAGCAGCGCGACGACTTCGCCGCTTTTCACCGTGTCGCCGAGCCGTACCCGCCGCTCGATGATCTTGCCGGCGACGCGGAACGACAGCGGCGTCGAATAGCGCGCCTGCACTTCGCCGGGCAGCGACGCCGCCTGCAGCGCGTGGCCGTCCGCATGCACGGCGAGCGCGACCACCGGGCGCGGCGCGGGCGCCGCGGCTTCCTTCTTCGAGCAGGCCGCGAGCACTAGCACGCCCGCCAGCGCCAGCGCGCAGGTCTGCCTGGAGAAACCGCGGTGAGAGGATGGGGGAGACTGCTGGCGCATCGCTGACGATGCAGGAGAACCGGGACGCTTCACAATTACCCCAACTGGAGACAGCGAACGAACACGGCAAGCCGCGCGGCCCGCCAGCGAAGACCCGCATGCCGCGTCATGCTAATGGCATACAGGAATGGCTTTGAATGACGAAGCGCATTCTAATACACTCATGTATCTGAATGCATAGATGGATTTGAATTCTTTTGGGTGCTAGGCTTGCGGCCATGAAACGTCAAAGACTGACAAGAGAGCAGAGCAAGGACCAGACGCGGGAGCGGCTGCTCGATGCCGCGCAGGCAATTTTCATGAAGAAGGGCTTCGTCGCGGCGAGTGTCGAGGACATCGCGGCGGCGGCCGGCTATACGCGCGGCGCGTTCTATTCGAACTTCCGCAGCAAGACCGAGCTGTTTCTGGAGTTATTGCGGCGCGATCACGAAGCGATGCAGGCGGGCCTGCATGCGATCTTCGAAAGCGCGGCGTCGCGCGAGGAGATGGAGGCGCGCGTGCTGCGCTACTACAGCTCGCTGCATCGCGAGAACAAGTGTTTTCTGTTGTGGGTCGAGGCGAAGCTACTGGCGGTGCGCGACGGCCGTTTCCGGCTGCGCTTCAACGCGTTCATGCACGAAAAGATCGAACAGTTGAGCGCCTATGTGCGCGAGTTCTCGGAGCGCGTGGGCACGCCGATGTCGATGCCGCCCGAGCAACTCGCGATCGGCCTGATGGGTTTGTGCGACGGCGTGCAGTTCTTCTACACGGTCGATCCGCAGAATGTCCCGGCGGAGATGGCCGAAACGGTGCTGGCGGGGTTTTTCTCGCGCGTGGTGTTCGGGCGCGATGCGTAACGGTAGGCGTTGAGCCTGGAGGCGCGGATGCGCGACCCGGAGGGATCGCGCATCAGATACGGTTCAAGGCGGAAAAATCATTCGACCGGCAGTCGCGCGCAGGCCTCGGCGGCGGGCGCCGCGCACGCGAACGCGTACTGGCCGCTGGCGTCGAGGAATTTTTCCCCGGCGTGCAGGGCAACCTTGATATCGGGGCAGCGCTCGTAACCGATATAGGCCGAGCCCGCGGCGGCCGACCAGCAAACCAGCGAAAACGCGATCTTTTCCAGCAGACGAAAACGATGTGGCATGGCGGTGTAGCGGTAACTTTCTTTGGCCGCCATGTTACCAGCAAACTAGGGTTTATACCTAGCTAAAATCCACGATAGACGCCGTAATAGTGGCGCGATTGACACGCCGCGCCGAATCTGACCGGAATGTCATGTCTGGGTCAGGGTTGGGACATGTCCTATCGCTAGAATCGGTTGCGTTGGGCGGACCCGTGCGCGCCCATGCGGCGCGGGTCGACACAGGCGGCAACGGTTGCGCCGGCCCGGCTTTACCGAGGCAGGAGTGGTCCCATGAATCAACTGCAGTCGATGCGCGTGTTCGTCAAGGTGGCGGACCTCGGCAGTTTCGTCGGCGCGTCGGGCGCGCTGGATCTGTCCACCGCGGTCGTCACGCGGCACGTCGCGGATCTCGAAGCGCGGCTCGGCACGCGACTGCTGAACCGCACCACCCGCCGTCTTTCGCTGACCGAATCCGGCGCGACCTATCTGGAGCGCGTACGCCACATCCTCGCCGATCTCGAAAGCGTCGAGCAGATGGTGGTGGCGCGCAATCACGAGCCGGTCGGGACGCTGCGCATCGTCGCGCCGGTCGTGTTCGGATTGCACAGTCTCGCGCCGGTCGTGCAGTCGTACGCGGCGCGCTATCCCGACGTGGTGCCCGACGTCACGCTCGCCGACCGCCACGTCGATCTGGTCGAAGAGGGCTTCGACGTCGGCATCCTGGCTGCGCGGCACATGCGCAGCGCGAGCATCGTCACGCGGCGGTTGACGACCGGCTACATGACGGTTTGCGCGACGCCCGAGTATCTGGCGCAACACGGCACGCCGAAGCGCCCCGAGGATCTGCTCAGGCATTCGTGCCTGAGCAGGCCGGCCGAGCAGGGCGGCGAGGAGCGGTTGTTCAATGGGCCGGACGGCGAAGTGCGGGTGCGGCCGACCAACGCGATCGCGGCGAACAACGCCGAGATGCTGCGGCAGTTCGCGCTGCTCGGCATGGGCGTGGCGATCCTGCCGAGCTACCTGATCGGCCGTGATCTGACAGCGGGGCGGCTCGTGCGTCTGCTCGACGCATACAGTCTGCCGCCCATCGAAATCACGATTGCGTATCCGAGCCGGCTGCATCTGCCGGCGAAGGTGCGGACGTTCATCGACCATCTGGTCGAGCATTTCCAGCCGGACAGCGCGCAGGCGCGGGATTCCCGTAGCGTGGCGCCGGTGCGGGTGGTGGCCGGGGTGAGCGGGTCCGACGCTCCGACGGCGCGCGAGATCGCCGACGACGCGCTCGAAAACAGCCGTACGACGCGCCGTGTGGCGCGGGTGGCGCGCGCGCGGATCGCGGCGTCGTCGCAGTTCTGACGTGTGAGGTGAGGCGAGGTTGAATCCGGGCTCAGATTCCCAGGCCCGGGCCATAGTTGCCGCCGATCAGGCGCGTGACCGACTCGATGTCGACATAATCCTGCTCCGGCATACCATCGAGCATCGCCAACACCTCGTTGCTCGCGCCGGCTTCGCGCGCGGCGTCGACGAGTGCGTCCTTGTTGGTCGGGAACTCGACTTCGCTGAGAAGATCGGCGATCTGCAGATCGATCGATTCGCCGGGGATGTCCGAGGCCGTCATGCGCATGCTCCTAATGAGCTTAAGTTAGTCACGTCGTTATTGCTGCCACGACAAGCCAGCGCCTCGCCGCGATGAGTTTCTCGCAGTCTGTTGCAATCCCGCGCGCGCCACCCCAACGTTATGACAGCCGGCGCAAACCGGGCAGGCGCGCCGTCGTAGCCGCGCCGCCGCCCGCCGTTGCGGCGGTCCTCACGTGGTCAGATGCTCGTTCTGCCCGGTCAGGCTGCGGTCCAGATGTCGGGACTTCGGCAGCGCAATATGCTCCCAGTGCTGCGGACGGCTGGCGTCGGTGCTCGACACGTCTGGGGCCGGAGGCGCGACCGGCGCGGCGTTCGCGCGTTGCGCGAGCGTGATGGAATCCGTGCTGTCCGAGGCGGTATGAACCGGCGCGGCAAAGCACGAGGCTGACAGCGTCACCATGATTAACAGTGTCGAGGTTTTCATCGCCCGACCTCCTAAAGCTCATGCGGCGCTGACAATCGAGCAAACCCTGTGCCGTCCCGCGTCGAGAGGACGGTGCAAGCCGAGGACGGCATGGCGCTGCGCGGCCCAGGCTCCTTACCATCTTAGATGGCAAATACTGCAACGCGCGCACATTTGCGACAAAACCGGATTGTAGATTCGATCATCGCACGAACAGGCGCGCGCGTCCGCCATGCGCTAGCGCAGCACATCGAAGCGCGTCCACGGCCACGACGGCCGGTCGCGCATATAGCCGTTCAGCCAGTTCCACTGCGGATGCCGCTTCATGAACGCCTGTGCGTCGAACGGCCGGCCGCACGGATGCCCCCAGCGCGCGGTGAAGGCCATCTCGCGGGCCATTTCGCTGTCGATCACCTTGCCGTCGTTCGCGCCCCACGGATTGAACGGCCCGTGATCGGTGCCGCCGAAGCGCGCGTCGTCGAGCTCCAGATGCCCGCAGATCGTGCGCGAGCACGGGTTGTCGTTGCGATCGAGATAGACGTCGTGATGATCGGCGATCATCTGCTTCGCGAGCTCGACGTCGATGCTGCCGCGATGCAGTTCCTCGAGCTGCATGAAACGCAGACGCCGCGCGCCGTTCTTGCGCACGTCGGTATAGTCCTCGCCTTCGCCGATGCATTCCTGGTTGCGGATCTTCAGATCCGTCGCGGTGTTGTAGCCGCTGTAGAAACCGTCTTTGGTGGTCTCGAAGCCCGCATAGTGCAGCCCGAGTTCGTAACGCGCGATCTCGCCGGTCTTCGTGTCGCCGAGCAGCCAACTGTTCGCGTAGCCGCCGTTGTTCGCGAGCGAGAACATGTCGCACCATTCCTTGATGCTGTTCGCATATTGCGACGCGCGTCGCGAGCGATAGAACTCGGGCGCACCGGCCGCGTTGTAGCCCGCGAAGTTCGAGATCGTCGTTTCGGTGATCATCAGGCCGGCCGCCGTGACCCAGAAATCGGTCAGGCTCGAGATGCAGCCCGGCAGGCCCTGCATCAGGATGCGGTTGCCGCGGTCGGGCACGATGTCGAACACGACGTTGAACGCGTCGCCGGCCGCGTAGCGGTCCCACGAGTTGTGCGCCATCACGATACGGCCGTCGCGCGTCGCGTTGCCGGTCGCGATGAACGCGCTGCAGTGGTGACCGCGCCGGCCGCGCCACAGTTTCGCGCCCAGATGCGGCTGCGCCTGCGCGGCGTGCGTCGGCCACCAGCTTTGCAGCAGATCCATGTAGCCGTTCCACGCGAGCACTTCGGCGAACGGCAGCTTCGCGCCGTCGGCGATGCCATGGATTTCATCGGCGAATTCGGTGTCGAGCTTGCTCGCGAACTGGCTCGTCGCGGCATTGACGAAGGTGTCGAACTCCTCCCCGGTGTCCCATTTGGCGAGATAGCGCGCGGTGCGGATCGCGTTTCTGATTTCGTCGGCGAGCAACTGGCCGTGCTGCTCGCCGCGATCGTACGGTTCGCCTTCGATATGCACGAAAATCCAGCCGGCCTGATCGCGGCGTACGGCCTCGGGGGACGGTTCGCTCATCTTCGCTCCGACGCTACGGCGGGCGCTGTCGCTGCGCCCAAGCTGGGCTCACGCGTGCCGGCCGCGTGAAGGGCCGGCGGGTCTGTCCATTGTAGAGAATCCGCGGCGCTTTGCATCGCGCCCCGCGAAGCCTTCGAAAGCTCTAGCGCGACGGACTCATGCGGAAGTACGCATCGAGCAGCGAGGTCTTGTAGACGACGCCGGCGAGCTTCGGATGCGCGGTGCTTTCGATCACCGGCAGCCGCTCGCCCTGAAACGCCATGAAGTGCTGTAACGCGATGGCGAGCGACATGTCCGGCGTCAGCACGTCGAAATGCGGCTGCAGATAATCGGCGGCGGTTTTCATCGACGTTTCGCGCCGCTCGAGCAGATCGGACGTGATGTCCTTCAGCGCGACCACGCCGAGAAACGCGCCCGAGTCGTTCGCGACGTACAGATACTTGACCGGATACTCGAGGAACACGCGCGTCATGTCGTGCACGGTCGCGTTCGGCGGCACGACGGTCTGCGCGGGGCGGATCAGCTCGCGCATCTGCGTCGCGCGCAATCGCGAGCGCTCCTGCTCCTCGCGATTGCGGCGCAGCGTGATCTCGTACATCGAGGTCTTGCCGATCGCGCGAGCGATGAAATACGCGACCACGCACGACAGCATCAGCGGCAGCACGACCTGATAGCTCAACGTCATCTCGAAGATCATCAGGATCGCCATCAGCGGCGCCTGGGTCGCGCCCGCGAGGAATGCGCCCATGCCGACCATCGCATAGGCGTAAGCGGCCGACGTCGCATGCGGCCACAACGCGTGCATGCCCTGGCCGAACAGCGAGCCGACCGCCGCGCCGACGAACAGCGTCGGCGTGAACACACCGCCCACCGCGCCGGAGCCGGCCGTCGCCGCGGTCGCCGCGAGCTTGCAGACGAGCACCAGCAGGAGCGCGGACCATGTCCACGGCGAATGCAGGATCGAGTTCACGACGCTGTAGCCGTTGCCCCACACCTCGGGCTCCGCGACCGAAATGATGCCGACCACGAGACCGCCGAGCGCGAGCCGCACCGGCAACGCCACCGGCAGCTTGCGAAAGGCCGCCTTCGATGCGTTGAGCAGCCGCAGAAACTGCGGCGCGGCCGCGCCGCACAGCGCGCCGAGCGCGACGAACAGCAGCACCTCGGGACCGGTCACGGTCGGAAACTCCGGCATCTCGTAGGGCGGCTTGTAGCCGGCGAACTCGCGCATCGTGATGTTCGCGACGACCGCCGCGACCAGCACCGGCCCGAAGCTTTCCATCGCGATCGAGCCGAGCACGATCTCGGTGACGAAAAACGCGCCCGCGATCGGCGCGCTATACGCGGACGTGATACCGGCCGCCGCGCCGCACGCGACGAGCAGGCGCAGCCGCGGCGGATCGAAGTGGACCCAGCGGCCGATCAGCGACGAGGCGAGCGCCGCGAGCTGCACCATCGGACCTTCACGACCGATCGAACCGCCGCTCGCGATCGTAAACAGCGACGACACGCTGCGCCACAGGCTCAGGCGCACCGGCACGACGCCGTCGCCGATCGCGACCGCTTCCATGTAGTCGGTGTGCGTTTTCGTGTCGGCGTGACGCTGCGCAATCAGCAGGAAAATGCCGGCGACGAGACCACCCGCGGCCGGCAGCCAGATGCGCATGGTCCACGGTAGGCTGCGCGCCATGTCGACGAAGCTGCCGGAGCGGCCGGCAATCGCCAGTTGCAGCAGTTCGATGCCCTTGCGAAACAAGATGGTCGCCAACGCGCCGGCAATGCCGACCACAACGGCCCAGACCAGCACCGTATGGGCTTCTGAGAGGCGGAAAACGCTTTGGGCGCGGGTGCGCAGCTTCAGCAGGAATGAAAGCACGTCGTCGGTACGGGGCGTGATGGAAGGTTGAAAAAACCGCGGCACAACAGCAGCGCGCCCGCCTCGAATGGCGGGCGCGCGGCGGCGAGCGGGCGGAGGCGGGCGGCGCGGTTCAAGTCGCCGCCTTGTCGAGTTCAGGATAGTGCCGGAAGATGCAGCTCTCGTTATGGCCGATGCGCCGGTCCGAGTCCAGATACGCGGCGATGTTCGGTCTTGCGATCACGGCGTCGTGCAGCGCGGCGAGCCGCGGATAGTGCTCGCCGAAGCGCTTCAGCGCGCGCGGAAACGCGTACAGCAGACCGTCGATCAGCTGGAACATCGACAGGTCCACATAGGTCAGCGTGTCGCCGACCATGAAGCTGTCGCCGGCCGGATTCTGCGCGAGCACGCGCTCGAAGTACGACATGAACTTCGGAATCCGATGGTCGATGAAATCGTGCGCGCGCACCTTCGCCGCGTCTTTCTGCTCCTCGTAGTAGAGGCCGCTCGCGAGCGGATGGTGGGTGTCGTGCGCTTCGGTGACGACGTCGGCGATCGTCAGCTGCAGGCCGTTCGCGACATAGCGCAGGCTGTCCACCTCCGGCGCCAGCTTGAGCCGCGGGCCGAGATAGAACAGGATGTTGGCGGTCTGCGCGATGACCAGATCGCCGTCTTTCAGAAACGGTGGCGCGAACGGCGGATACGGCTCGTCGGGGCTTTGCATCACCGCCATCATCGCTTTGGTGCCAAGGCCCTTCGAAGGCTTGCCGCGCGCGACTTCGACATAGTCGACGCCGGCTTCCTCCAGCGCGAGCCGCACGAATTCGCCGCGGCCTTGCAGGCCATCCCAGTAGTACAGTTCCAGGCTCATCGATCGATCCTCATTCCGGTCGCCCGGACGCGTCGCGGCAAGGCGGTTTCACCGCTGCCATCGGACGTCGCGCACGGGCGGGTTGGGGGGCAAAGTTCGCAGCAACGAGTATGCCGTGTGATCGGCCGGGATGGTGCGCCAGAAAGCGCAAAACCCCGCGCGCGGCGGGGTGTCGGGGAAGGCGGGAGAGCCGGCGACGGCTTAGTGGAACAGGTGCTGGACGGTCCATGTGATGCCGAGTCCGCCGGCGATCAGCCATACATACAGAATCAGGCCGGTGGTCAGCGCGCGCGGACCCGCTTCGCGAATCTGCGAGAAGCGCGTTTCCATGCCGAGTGCGGTCATCGCCATCGTCAGCGCGAAGGTGTCGAACAGGTTCAGCGTCGAGGTGGCGCTTTCCGGCAGCACATGCAGCGAGTTGATCGCCACGCAGGCGAGGAAGCCGAGTGCGAACCAGGGGATCGCCAGCTTGCGCGGGGCGGCGCCGTCCGTGCCGCCATCCGTCGCGCCGCGCGTCGCGCGGTTCACCCACAGGCCGACCACCAGCAATACCGGCACGAGCAGCATCACGCGGGTCATCTTGACGATCGTCGCGATGTGCGTCGCTTCGGGGCTCACGTTGCTCGCCGCGCCGACCACCTGCGCGACCTCGTGGATCGTGCCGCCGAAGAACAGGCCGGCGCCGACCGTGTCGAGATGCAGCCAGCCTGCGTTGAACAGCACCGGGTAGAGGAACATCGACAGCGTGCCGAACAGCACGACGCTGCCGACCGCCATCGCGCTCTTGTGCGGCTTCGATTGCAGCGTCGATTCGAACGCGAGCACCGCGGCCGCGCCGCAGATCGCGCTGCCGGCCGCTGTCAGGAGCGCGGTGTCGCGATCGAGCTTCATGATTTTCATGCCGGCCCAGGTGCCGATCACGAGCGTGCTGACGACGATCAGCACCGACTCCGCGAGACCCGGCAGGCCCACCTGGGCGATTTCCTGCAGGCTCACACGCAAGCCGAAGAACGCGACCGCGATGCGCAGCAGCTTGCGCGCCGAGAAATTCACGCCGGCCGCCCAACTGACCGGCATGCTGTCGCGCAGCGCGTTGCCGTAGATCGCCCCCGCGACGATGCCGACGATCAGCGGACTCAGGCCAAGGCCGGCAATCGCCGGAATCGCCGCGATGCGCGTGACCGCGGCGGCGAACAGCGCGACGAACAGTACGCCGTTGAGCTGGCCGCGGGTGGACAGCGCGGGGGAGGCGGCGGCGAGCGGGGCGGTGGGTGTGGACATGATCGGTGGTTTCGTAACGGACTTGCGTGGGACTGCATAAGCAGCAATGGGGCTAATCCTAAATTAGATATATCGATATGAAAAATCGTGATTTAGAATGTGAAGTATCGGCTCAACGGATATTTAATCGAGATGACCCCGGATCAACTTATAACGTTCGCCGCCGTCGCTGAGCATCGCAACATCAGCCGGGCGGCGGTGGCGCTGCATCTGTCGCAGCCGGCGGTGTCCGGCCAGCTGCGGCAATTGCAGGACGAGTTCGGCGAGCCGCTGTATCAGCGCGATGGCCGCGGGGTGCGGCTGACGCCAGCCGGCGAGCAGCTCGCCGCCTATGCGGCGCGGCTGCGCGACACCTGGCGGCAGGCGCATGCCTATCGCGACGCGCTGCGCGGTCTCGAACAGGGCACCTTGCGGATCGGCGCGAGCACGACGCCGGCGAGCTACCTGCTGCCGTACCTGATCGCCGAATTCCATCGCCGCTATCCGCACGTGACCGTGCATACCGCCAACGGCAACACGGCCGAGATCGTCGGTGCGCTCGGCTCGGTCGACATCGCGATGATCGAGGGTCCCGCCGGCGCCGATCTGCCGCCGGACACGGTCGTCCATGCGTGGCGCGAGGACGAGATCGTCGCGATCATGCCGCGCTCGCATCCGCTCGCGCAGGCGGACAATGGCGGGCGCATCGAGCTGGCCGCGTTCGGCGCGTATCCGCTGGTGCTGCGCGAGGAAGGCTCGGGCGTGCGGCAGACGGTCGAGCGCGAGTTCGCGCGCGCGGGCGTGCCGATGCGCGTGGCGCTCGAAATCGCGGGGGTCGAAGGGGTGAAGGAGGCGGTGCGGGCGGGGATGGGTGTCGGTTTCGTGTCGGCGATGTCGATGCGGCATGAGGACGGTGCGCTGCGGCTCATGTCGCTGAGCCCGCAGCCGCTGACGCGGCGGCTGTCGATTCTGGTGCCGCATGCGAGCGCGCCGTCGCGGGTGGTCGAGCAGTTTCTGGCGATGTGCGTCGCGGACGAGGGCGGCTGACTTCCGCGCTGGCAGCGTATGGGGTCGAGAATCCGAACCCGCGCGGCGCGCTGCCGTGCCCGGCGCGCTTCGCTTGACGCTCGCCGTATGCCGGCCGCGCCTGGGGATTTCCTCTATGGTGCGCGATGGCTGTCCCGAGCACCATTCGCACATCGCAGCGCCTCGGCGCTTTTTTTCGAAGTTTAGTTGGAACCGGTTCCAAAAGCGGTTTCGCTTCAGATTGCGCGAGTTGGATATGGCTGATGCAGTGGAGATCGTGGTCGTCGCCAGCGCGTTCGGTGTGAACGCCGTGCGCGCCGACGGCCATCTGAAATGGGCGCAGGCGGCAAAGCGCGCCGGCGCGGCGGGTTTCGAAGTGCGCCGGGAGCTGTTCGCGAGCGACGCGGACGCGGACCCGCAACGGCTGCGCGCGCTCGGCGCGGCGTTGGCCGATCTCGGACTGTGGTCGGTGTTCTCGACGCCGGCATCGTTGTACGCGGCCGACGGCCAGCTCGATACCGACGCACTGCGTGTCGCGCTCGATCAGGCGGCCGCGCTCGGCGCGCGCTTCGTCAAGCTGCAACTCGGCGGCTTCGCGGGCGGGGCTCACAGCGCGGCCATCGTCGCGCACGTCGCGAGCGGCTCGGGCACCACGGGCGGTGTGCGGCCACGGCTCGTCGTCGAAAACGGGCAACTGGCGCAGGGCGGCTCGCCCGCGCAGTTCGTCGGGCTGTTCGATGCGCTCGCGCGTGAAGGCCGCGCGGGCGCGCTCGGCATGACCTTCGATACCGGCAACTGGGCGTGGCTCGACGTCGCGCCGCTACCCCTCGCGCCGCAGCTCGCGCCGTACGTCGAGTACATCCATTGCAAGACCACCACGGGCGAGGGCGCGCGGCGCTTTGCGAGCGCGCCGGCCGAGGATGACGCGCCATTGCGCGCGCTCCTCGACCGGCTGCCGCGCGATGTGCCGCGCGGCATCGAGTTTCCGTTCGATCCGAGCCGGATCGACGCGGATGCCGCGCGTTATGTGAGCTGGCTTGCGCGCGTGTAGACGCGCGACGCGGCATCACGAAGCGCCTCGGTCGAAGCCGTATAGCAGACGAGGCGGCAACCCAGGCAGCAAAGAACGCATTCCACGCAACACGAATCACCGCATCAGCAGCACCACCAGGAGCCCAGCATGACGCACCCTTACCCCGCGCTCGACGTGATCACCTACGGCGAAGCGATGGCGATGTTCGTCGCCGCCGAAGCCGGCCCGCTCGCGGGCGTCGGGCACTTCACGAAGCGCATCGCCGGCGCGGATCTGAACGTCGCGATCGGCTTGTCCCGACTTGGCTTCAGGGTGGGCTGGATGAGCCGCGTCGGCGACGATTCGTTCGGCCGGTACGTGCGCGACACGCTGACGAAAGAGGGCATCGACCAGCAATGCGTGAGCACCGACGCGCGCCATCCGACCGGCTTCCAGCTGAAGTCGAAGAGCGACGACGGCAGCGACCCGGCGGTCGAATACTTCCGCAAAGGCTCGGCGGCGAGCCATCTGTCGCTCGACGACTACCTCGCCGATTACGTGCTGCCCGCGCGTCATTTGCATCTGACCGGCGTCGCCCCGGCGATCTCGGCAAGCTCGCGCGAACTCGCATTCCACCTGGCCCGCGAAATGCGCGCTGCGGGCAGGACGATCTCGTTCGACCCGAACCTGCGTCCGACGCTGTGGCCCTCGCGCGCGGCGATGGTCGAAGGCTTGAACGCGCTCGCCGCGCTCGCCGACTGGGTGCTGCCCGGCATCGGCGAGGGTGAGATTCTGACCGGCCACACGCAGCCGGAGGACATCGCGAAGTTCTATCTCGAGCGCGGCGCGCGCGGCGTGATCGTCAAGCTCGGCGCGCAGGGCGCGTATTACCGCACCGCGACCGATGCCGCGACGATCGCCGGCCGGCCGGTCGCGAACGTCGTCGATACGGTCGGCGCGGGCGATGGTTTCGCGGTCGGCGTGATCAGCGCGCTGCTCGAAGGCCGCACGCTCGCGCAGGCGGTCGCGCGTGGCAACCGGATCGGCGCGCTCGCGATCCAGGTGATCGGCGATTCGGAAGGTTTGCCGAGCCGCGCCGAACTCGACGCGCTGGAGCTGGCCGAGGTACCGGACATCGCAAGCGCGGCCTGACGCGGATCGGACCGCATCGATAGCGCTGTATCCACAACCAGCATCGACGACAACAAGAGCGCCCACAGCGCGCCCAGATTTTTTCATCATTGATTCGGGACGACGCCGTCCAAGGAGACTTCCATGACCTCATCGCTTGCGATTCGCCGTTGGTGGACGATCATGCCGATCGTGTTCATCACCTACAGCCTCGCGTATCTGGATCGCGCGAATTTCGGCTTCGCGTCAGCGGCCGGCATCAATCAGGATCTCGGCATCAGCAAGGGGCTCGCGTCGCTGATCGGCGCGCTGTTCTTCCTCGGCTATTTCTTCTTCCAGATTCCGGGTGCGATCTATGCCGAGCGCCGCAGCGTGAAGAAACTGGTGTTCTGGAGCCTCGTTCTGTGGGGCGGCTGCGCGGCGTTGACCGGCATGGTCAGCAACATTCCGTCGCTGATGGCGATCCGCTTCCTGCTCGGCGTCGTCGAAGCCGCGGTAATGCCGGCGATGCTGATCTTCATCAGCAACTGGTTCACGAAGAGCGAGCGCTCGCGCGCGAACACGTTCCTGATCCTCGGCAATCCGGTCACGGTGCTGTGGATGTCGGTCGTGTCCGGCTATCTCGTGCATTCGTTCGGCTGGCGGCACATGTTCATCGCCGAGGGCGCGCCCGCGATCATCTGGGCGATCTGCTGGTGGTTCCTCGTCAAGGACAAGCCCGAGCAGGTGTCGTGGCTCACGCAAGAGGAAAAAGACGCGCTCGCGCAGACGCTGCGCGCCGAGCAGGCCGCGATCAAGCCGGTGCGCAACTACAGCGAGGCGTTTCGCACGCCCGCGGTCATCAAGCTGTGCGCGCAGTATTTCTGCTGGAGCATCGGCGTGTACGGCTTCGTGCTGTGGCTGCCGTCGATCCTGAAGAACGGCTCGTCGTTCGGCATGGTGGAAACCGGCTGGCTGTCGGCGCTGCCGTATCTGGCCGCGACGATCGCGATGCTTGCAGCTTCGTGGGCATCGGATAAACTCAATCGCCGCAAGGTGTTCGTGTGGCCGTTCCTGCTGATCGGTGCGATTGCGTTCGCGGCGTCGTACGGGCTCGGTTCCGCGCATTTCTGGGTCTCGTATGCGCTGCTCGTGATCGCGGGCGCCGCGATGTACGCGCCGTATGGACCGTTCTTCGCGATCGTACCGGAGCTGCTGCCGAAGAACGTCGCGGGCGGCGCGATGGCGCTGATCAACAGCATGGGCGCGCTCGGTTCGTTCGTCGGCTCGTACGTGGTCGGTTATCTGAACGGCGCGACCGGTTCGCCCGCGGCATCGTATGCATTCATGAGCGTGGCGCTCGTCGCCGCGGTGATCCTGACGCTCGCCGTCAAGCCGGCCGCGGCCGAACAACGTGGCCCCGCTCGTCCCACCGTCGCAAGGAAAATTAGCTGATGAACAAGATCGTCGCCTGGAAGTCGCTGCCCGAGGATGTGCTCGCCTATCTGCAACAGCATGCGCAGGTCGTGCAGGTCGATCCGTCACAGCATGATGCGCTCGTCGCCGCGCTGCGCGATGCCGACGGCGGCATCGGCGCGAGCGTGCAGATCACGCCGGCGATGCTCGAAGGCGCGAGCCGGCTGAAGGCGCTGTCGACGATCTCGGTCGGCTACGACCAGTTCGACGTCGCCGACCTCACGCGCCGCGGCATCGTGCTCGCGCACACGCCGGACGTGCTGACCGAATCGACCGCCGATACCGTGTTCTCGCTGATCCTCGCGTCCGCGCGGCGCGTCGTCGAGCTGGCCGACTGGGTCAAGGCGGGGCAGTGGCGCACGAGCATCGGGCCCGCGCAGTTCGGGCTCGACGTGCAGGGCAAGACGATCGGCATCGTCGGCTTGGGGCGGATCGGCGGCGCGGTCGCGCGACGCGCGGCGCATGGCTTCAACATGAAGGTGCTGTATACGAACCGCAGCGCGAACCACCAAGCGGAGCAGGCGTATGGCGCGCGGCGCGTCGAGCTGGCTGAATTGCTCGCGCAGTCCGATTTCGTCTGTCTGCAAGTGCCGCTCACGCGAGAGACGCGGCATCTGATCGGCGCCGCCGAACTGCGCGCGATGAAGAAGAGCGCGATCCTGATCAACGCTTCACGCGGCGCGACCGTCGACGAACCGGCGCTGATCGAGGCGCTGCGCAACGGCACGATTCACGGCGCGGGCCTCGACGTGTTCGACACCGAACCGTTGCCTGCCGACTCGCCGTTGCTCGCCATGCCTAACGTGGTCGCATTGCCGCATATCGGCTCGGCGACGCACGAGACCCGTCATGCGATGGCGCTCAACGCGGCCGAGAACCTGGTCGCCGCGCTCGACGGCACATTGACGACCAACATCGTCAACCGTGACGTCCTGGCGAAGTGATTCGCAGGGCGGCACGCAAGCTCCCGTCCTCGGACCGGCACGAGCGATGAGCGAATGAGCACGACCCCGCCCCCGGCCAGCATGCCGCCTGGTCCCCCGAGCGCGCCGCCGCGCCGCGCGACGATCACCGATGTCGCGCGTGAAGCCGGCACCGGCAAGACCAGCATCTCGCGCTATCTGAACGGCGAGTTCAGCGCGCTGTCGCCCGAGCTGCGCGCGCGCATCGAAGCCGCGATCGCGCGGCTCGACTATCAGCCGAACCAGATGGCGCGCGGCCTGAAGCGCGGCCGCAACCGGCTGATCGGCATGCTGGTCGCCGACCTGACCAATCCGTACTCCGTCGAAGTGCTGCAAGGCGTCGAGGCCGCGTGCCACGCGCTCGGCTTGATGCCGCTGATTTGCCACGCGGCGAACGAAGTCGAGATGGAGCGGCGTTATCTGCAACTGCTGACCACGTACCGCGTGGAAGGTGTGATCGTCAACGCGCTAGGCGTGCGCGAGGAGACGTTGCGGCCGGTCGGCGACGGCGGGATTCCGGCGGTGCTGGTCGATCGGCGCGTGGAGGGGCTGGTCGCCGACATGGTCGGTCTCGACAATGGCGCGGCCGCCGCGCTCGGTACGCGGCATCTGCTCGAACGGGGCTTCGAGCACATCTGGTTCGTCGTGCAGCCGTTCGAGCAGGTCAGCTCTCGGCAGTTGCGCGTCGAAGCATTCGACCGGGCGATGCGCGACGATGGCCGCGCGCGCGGTCGTACGCTGGTGCTCGATCTCGCCGATGCAACTGCGCTCGAGCGCGGTCTCGCGGAGCTGGATCGTGCGATCGACTCGCCAGGCGGGGCCGGTGCCGGGCCCGCCGGCGCCTCCCCACGCGTCGCGCTGTTCGCGGCCAACGCACCGGTCGCGTTGCGGCTCGCGCTGCATCTGAACGCGCGTTACGGCACGCACTGGCAGAGCCGCGTCGCGCTGCTTTCCATCGACGATCCGGATTGGGCCGAGCTCGCCGGCATCACGACGATCCGCCAGCCGACCTACGACATCGGTTATCGCGCGGTCGAATTCCTGCACGAGCGCATCGAAGGCGCGCGGACGGGCGCGCGCGACTGCCTGCTGCCCGGCGAGCTGATCGTGCGTGCGTCGACCGCACGCTGATTTCCGGCCAATCTGCGATGATGCGGGCTGCGGCGCGCAGCGGTTGCGCGCCGGGGATTGCAAGGAACCCCGCAAGGATACTCATGGTTGTGCCACCGCTTACCCTCGCGAGCCTCGCGCTCGCCACGCTCGTCATCGCCGCTTTACCGTTTCTGATTTACCGACAATTGCGCCGTCCGCTCGCGCTTCGGCCGCGCGACGCGATCGCCGGCGTCGCGGTGTTCGCGCTGTTCGCGATGGTCATCGAGCGTGCGCTGCACGACTATCTGTTGCGCGGCAACGAGACGACCGCGGCGTTCCTTTCGCAGCCGCTCGCGTTCGTCGTCTATGGTGCGCTGGCCGCGGGCGTTTGCGAGGAAGTGGGGCGGTTCGTCGGCATGCGGCTGCTCATGAAGCGCGCGGCGGCGCGGCCGGCGGTGCGCAAGAAGGCGAACGTCGACGCGCCCGCCGGCGTCGATGCAAGCGCGGGCGCGAGCCCCGCCGCCAGCACGACCGCCGACACGCGCACCGCCGCATTGCGCGCCGACGATGGCGCCGCGCTCAGCTACGGCCTCGGCCACGGCGGCGCGCAAGCGTGGATGGTCGGCGTGTTCGTGCAGTGCCAGTGGCTCGTGTTCGCGGTCCTCGAAAACCGTGGCCGGCTCGGCGATTACCTCGGCAATCTGCCGGCCGAAGCGGTGATGCGCGTGCATCTGATTCTCGCGAGCCTGACGCCGCAACTGGCCGGCATTTTCGCGCTCGAACGCGTCGCGGCGCTGGTGTTCCAGATCGGCTTGTCGGTGCTGATGTGGCGCGGCGTGCGGGCCGGCTCGCGCGGCATCCTGCCGCTCGCGATCGGGGTGCACGCGCTGATCGACGTGCCTGCGGCAATGACGCAGGCGCGGCTGCTGCCGCTCGCGGCGGCCGATACGATCTATGGGGTGGCGGCGGTGTTCATCGCGGGACTGCTGATACGGATTTACCGGCGGCCGGCGGCGGCGTGAGCGGATGAGCCGCTGGACAGCAGGCGCCTCGCTATCCCTTCAGCGTTTCTCTAAAATGCGCCTACGTTTCAGGACCTTCTTTTCCCGGCAGCCTTCATGGAAGCTTACCAATACGACTGCGCGCATCCGGAGTTCGACGAGATCGCGCGCGTCATCAGCGATCTGTTTCCCGAGCAGACGCAGTTCATCGAGCGTGCCGCCGACGATGGCACGCCCACACTGACGGTTCACTGGGTAGCAATGCGCTTCGGCTCGACCGCGCGCCGTATCGCGATGACGGTCGCGATCGCGCCGGCGGCGCTCGCGCGTTATCGCGCGATGCCGGCGCGGTTGCGTGGCCGCAGCTTTGCGGTATTGCGCGCGTACGTCGAAGCGAGCCTGGGCTCGCTCGAAGAAATGTACGCGAACGGCCAGGCGGTCCCGCGCGAAGTCACGGTCGATCTCGGCGAAGAGTTCGCGTGACGCTCGAATGAAGCGCGAATGAAGCGCGGGCGAAGCGGATTCAATCCGCGAGCCGATAGACCTTCGCGAAACGCGCGGCCTGCACGACGCCATAGTCGCCGGGCGCGTACTGCATGACCCAGTCGCCGGCCGCGCCGTGCAGCACGTCGCCGCCGCTCGCGCAGCGCGCGAGCGAGAAGGACTCGTCCATCCGGCGGGCGAGTACGACCGCCGGGCGATTGCGGTAGGCGCCGGCTTCGCCGTGCGCGAGCGCGGCATCGGCGGGCAGGTACTTCGCATCGAAGCGCTCGCGCGACACGACCCAGCGCTCGCCGGTCGAGCCGGTGATCAGCGCATCGCCGCGCACATAGCGGTTCGGGCCTTCGAGGCTCATCAACTGGCCTTCGGCGGCGGCGAATTCGACGCTTACCGTTTCGTCCTTGACGACGCGTTGGGCGTGCGGATCGTCACGCAAATCGAGATTCCTGAGTTCGGTCATGAAGCGGGTGGAAGATTAGGGGGAGAGCGTTGCGGCGAGACTTGCCGCTTTGCGGCGATCGTGCGTCGAGTCGCTGGGACGGGTAGCCGGCCCAGACAGCGCGACCCCGAATAATGCCAGATGCATGAGCCGGACGGGGGGAGGCGAAAGGCTGAGGCGTGGTGAGACAGCCGCTGTTCGGGCGCCGGCGGAATTGCCGAAATCAACCGCGTCCGAACGGACCCGCGCCCGCAACGGGGAACCCCCCGCCGCGGGCGCTCTTTCATTACGGCTTGACAGTCGCGTCGCTCGCGGCTGCCGCGGGCTTGCCGCCCTTGCCCTTGCCATGGTGGCCGCGATGATGACCCTCGGGGCCGCCCTGGTGGAACGTCGCGTCGGCGAGCTTCTTCTGCTCCGGCGACAGGCTGCTATACAGCGGTTCGAACGCATCGACCAGCTTCTTCATGCCGTCCGCATGCGCCTGCGCGATCGTTGCGTACTGTTTCATGTCGTCGAGCGCGCTCACGTTGGTGGCCGCCTTGCGCTGCTCGAACAGCCGGCCCATCGTTTCGCCGTTGCTGCGCATGACGTCGGCGAACGCCTTCCATTGCGTTTCCTGCGCGGGCGTGATCTTCAGTTGCGAGTGCAGATAAGCGATGCGGTCTTCGACGTTGCGTTCGTGGCCGGCCTTGGCCGCGGAGGCCGAGGCCGTGGTGTCCGGCGCTGCGGCCGGCGCGGTGGTTTGGGCGAACGCGCCGCCCATCGAAACGGCCGTAGCCAGCATAACCAGTGCTTTTTTCATCGAAACTCCTGATGTCTGTTCGTTATTGAGACACGGCGCGCGGCGAGCGTCTTGCCCCACGCCAGCGGCGAATGGCGCCGCACCGCAAGCGGCTGCCGCATTCGCCCGGCGCCGCTATTAGTAACACGTTAACCCTACAATACGGTGCGTGTGCGACAAACGCTTACAACCGAAACGAACGCGAAACGGCTCGCGCCTGATCGGCAATCGCGCCGACATACTGCGCCGAGGCCGCCCCACAGTGTGCCGTGCATCTGTGACCGTAGCGCGTGACATGGCGCCGCTGCGTGCAGACGCGCGATAATCCGCGACATTCCACGCCAACTTCCTTCCCCTTCGATGAGACCTCCGCGCCTCGACCAGCTCGACGACCTCGACCGCAACCTCGTTGCACTGCTGCAAGCCAACGCGCGCGAGAGTGTCGCGAATCTTGCGCGGCAACTCGGCGTCGCGCGCACGACCGTGATCGCGCGCATTGCGCGGCTCGAGCGCAGCAACGTGATCGCCGGCTACAGCGTGAGGCTTGGCCAGGATGTGCTCGATTCGAGCATCGTCGCGTATGTCGGCATCATCATCGCGCCGAAGCACGGACCGGCCGTGCAGAAGCGCCTCGGCAAAATGCCCGAAGTGCAGATGCTGTGCGCGGTCAGCGGCGACTTCGACTACGTGGCATGGCTGCGCGCCGATTCGCCCGAGCGGCTCAACGATCTGCTCGATCAGATCGGCGGGCTAGAGGGCGTCGAGCGGACCACGACGTCGATCATTCTCGCGCGCAAGATCGACCGCGGCACGGTGTGAGTCGGCGCGCGGCGTAACCTCTTCGCGAGTGCTGCGAGAGTCCATCGTTGACGCCTTTTTTACACAGTTTCGACAAATCGTTTGACCGGTTCGTCAGAACGTCGAACCGGATGGTCATACCGCAGCATTTTGCGCGTATGAACTGTTTTTGCTTCTTCCTACACTGTCATTCAAGGGTTCGGCCCGCAGGCGCCGCGCGCAACACGCGGCGCACTTCCCAAGCTCGCAGACAGCACATGGATAACAAGGAGAAGCAGATGAAAGTAGCTATCGTTGGCGCAGGTCTGATCGGTCACACCATTGCCCATATGCTGCGCGAGACGGGCGACTACGAAGTCGTCGCGTTCGACCGCGATCAGCACGCGCTCGACAAGCTCGCCGCCCAGGGCATTCCCACCCGCCGCATCGATTCCGCCGACGCCGCCGTGCTGCGCGCCGCGATCCAGGGCTTCGACGTGCTGATCAACGCGCTGCCGTACTACCTCGCGGTCAACGTCGCATCGGCCGCGAAGGGCGCGGATGTCCATTATTTCGACCTGACCGAGGACGTACGCGCGACGCACGCGATCCGCGCGATCGCCGAAGATGCCGATCACGCATTCATGCCGCAGTGCGGTCTCGCGCCGGGTTTCATCGGCATTGCCGCGCACGAGCTCGCGAATCGCTTCACGGAAATCCGCGACGTGAAGATGCGCGTCGGCGCGCTGCCCGAGTTTCCGACCAATGCGCTGAAGTACAACCTGACGTGGAGCGTCGACGGCCTGATCAACGAGTACTGCCAGCCGTGCGAGGCCATCCGCGATGGCCGCACGCAATGGGTGCAGCCGCTCGAAGGCCTCGAGCACTTCTCGCTCGACGGCACCGAGTACGAAGCGTTCAACACGTCGGGCGGGCTGGGCACGCTGTGCGAAACGCTGGCGGGCCGCGTCGAATCGCTCGACTACAAGTCGGTGCGCTATCCGGGTCATCGCAACCTGATGCAGTTCCTGCTCGAAGACCTGCGTTTGTCGAGCGACCGCGATACGCTGAAGACCATCATGCGCCGCTCGGTGCCGTCGACCGCGCAAGATGTCGTGCTGGTGTTCATCACCGTGAGCGGCATGCGCGACGGTCAGCTGGTGCAGGAGGTGTTCACGCGCAAGATCTTCGCGAAGACCGTCTGCGGCGTGCCGATGAGCGCGATTCAGATCACGACCGCCGGCGCGATGTGCGCGGTGCTCGATCTGTTCCGCGAGCGCAAGCTGCCGCAAAAGGGCTTCGTGCGCCAGGAGCAGGTGTCGCTCGGCGATTTTCTGGCGAACCGCTTCGGCAAATTGTACGAAGGGCAGTCGCTGGAGGCGATGGCGACGGTTTGAGACCGGCATGGCTCGCGTCGAATGAAAATCCCCGTACGTCGCCGACGAACGGGGATTTTCCGTTTTTCAGCCATCATCGGGCCGGCGCGGCACTCGCCAGACAGAAGGGAGGGCCGTCATCCAGCCACGATTTGCGCGACGAGCGCTTCATGGTCCGCCGAACTGGGCGCGGTATTGTCGAACATCAGCAGACCCTCGCGGCTCGCGCCGCTCGGCTCGAAGCGCCGCCGCCGGTAGTCGTCCCAGTGCGCGAGCTTGTACGCATCGTTGGGATTCGCGCGCGCGACGATCCGCTGCCGCGCCACGTCCTCCGAGGTCCGCACCCACACGACACGCAACCTCACGTCCGGCGCGACGCCGAGCCACGCATGATCGAACAGCCGCCGCTCGCGCACCTCGCGAGACAGCGGGCCGACGACCAACGCGCTGATGCCGAGTTCGAGATTGTCGCGCGCCGTATCGATGAGGCCGCGATACTCGGGGTCGCGCAGATGCTGCAGGAAAAGAGGGCTGTCGCGATCGTTCGGATCGCCGGTCAGCATCGCCATCGCGGCCGCGCTATAGCCGCCGTACAGCGTGTCCTTGTCGAGCAGGCAGAATGGGGTGCCGCTCACTTTCATCAGCGGGCCGAGCAGTTTTTTCGCCAGCGTCGTCTTGCCCGTGCCCGCATGACCGCAAAAGAAAACCAGAGAAGTCACGCAGGCTTGTCCTCACGCGGCGCGGCGGCGTCATCGGGGCGCGGGTCGCGCGCGAACGTGCCGTTGGCCTCGAGCCACATCACGTTGATGATGCCGAAGCCGAGCGCCACACCCACGCCGAGAATCCAGGTGAAATACCACATCGCAGTCTCCTTGATCGTGCGTCCGGCGACGCGGATCGACAGGCATGCCGGCAACCGACGATGGCCAGCCGCGAGCGCGGCCGCCTGCACCGATCATGAAGAAGAACGCCGCGCCATGCAAGAGGCGCGGCGCCCGAGCTCCGTGCGCCGTGGCTGGCGGTATGTCCGCGCGTTGCTATGATGCGCAACGGTGATGCGTACGAGCGTACCGTGTCCGCCGAACCGGCGGACGCGGAGCGACGACCCACACCGCGTAGTCGGAAACTCGGGCCGCAATCGAGAGCACAGGGGAGAACCAGCATGCCGATGCGCCAGTCTTGCCGCTGCCGGGCCGCACGGATGGCCGGGTCCGCACGCTGCGCCGCGTTGGCCGCATGCGTCGCGCTCAGCGTGCTCACGCTGGCCGGCTGCGCGTCGACGCCGGCCGAGCCGGTACCGTTCAAACCGGTGCCTGCCGAGCGCATCGTCAGACAGGGCTATACGGCGCCGGGCCCCGGCCTCGTCGCGGTGGACGTGCGGCGCGAGCGTTCGCGCGACGTGATCGTGCGGTTCCGCAATGCGCTCGTCTATATCGACGGCGAGCGCGTGACCGACCTGATGAACGGCGAGCACGTGGTGTTCTATCTGCCGCCCGGCGCGCATCGGATCGGCGTATCGACGCAGTTCGATCCGGTCATCGAGCTGAACTTCGTCGTGACGGCCGACCCGCGCTACACGAACCGCGCCTCGGTCACGTTCAACGACGATCACCGCATCGGCCTGCAGCGGGTCGCGCAGTAGCGTGCGGTCGAGCATTAACAATTGGAAACGCGCGGCTTAGGTATCGCGCCTTAACATGGCGGCTGATTCAAGCCGGCTGAAAGCGTGCTTGTCCGTTCATGCAGACCCGTCGACCGTCTTACGCAATGCTTACGTGAGAGGGTGGCGAGGTCTGCTTTTGTATGCAAGGTAATCCGAACATGCTGATCAATTGCGCCGCCTATCAGGACGGCCGGAAACTCGCCGACATCGATATCGACAGCATCAGCGACTACGTCGCGCGGCCCGAGTGCTTCGTCTGGGTCGCACTGAAAGACCCGGAGCCCGAGGAACTCGCGGCCATGAAAGACGAGTTCAATCTGCACGAGCTCGCGATCGAAGATGCGCAAAACGGCCATCAACGGCCGAAGATCGAGGAGTACGGCGATTCGCTGTTCACCGTGATGCACACGGTCGAGATGGACGAGCAGGGCGAATTCGTGATCGGCGAAGTCGACGTGTTCGTCGGCAGCAACTATGTGCTGTCGGTGCGCCGCGGCACGCGCACCGGCTTCAAGAGCGTGCGCGCGCGCTGCGAGCACGAGCCGCATCTGTTGAAGGAGGGCTCGGCGTTCGTGCTGTACGCGCTGATCGACGATGTGGTCGACCGTTATTTCCCGGTCGTGGAGGCGATCAGCACCGAGCTCGAAACGCTCGAGGACCGCATCTTCGAGAAGAACGATTCGGCCGCCTCGCGCGCGATCGTGCAGGACCTGTACACGATGAAGCGCCGGCTCGTGATCCTCCAGCACCATATCGTGCCGCTGCAGGAAGCGGTCGGCAAACTGACGGGCGGCCGCATTCCGAGTGTTTGCGCAGGCATGCAGGCGTACTTCCGCGACGTCTACGACCACCTCGACCGGATCGTCAGAACCATCGAGGGGCGCCGCGAAATCGTCGTCACGGCGGTGCAGGTGAACCTCGGCATGATCTCGCTCGCCGAGAGCGAAATCACCAAGCGGCTCGGCTCGTTCGCGGCGCTGTTCGCGGTGCCGACCATGATCGCCGGCATCTACGGGATGAACTTCGAGCGCATTCCCGAGCTGCATTTCAAGTTCGGCTATCCGGTCGTGCTGGCGGTGATGCTGGCGATCGACTGCGTGCTGTACGGGCGTTTTCGCAAGGCCGGCTGGCTGTAGCTGGCGCGCCGTTCAATTTCCTCGGGGTTTCACTTGCGGCGCGCGCGATACCAGGCCAGCATAAGCGGCCTGTGGGTCGCGCCGCACGCGACGCACAGGCGTCATCGACTGCATGAACTGAGCGAGGGAACCTTGCCACACGCTGCCCGGATCGATCGAGCGCATTGCGGCGCCGCAGATGTTGCGCGCCGGTGCGTTGCAACAGCGCGAATCGTTGACATTCCGAAGAGCTTGCGCTGAGAATGGGCCTCGCAAACGGTTGCGCATCACAAAAAATACGGCTCGCCCGCGAGCCTGACAACCTTGGAGATACGCATGAGCCATCGAACCCGTCGTCGCATTCTTGCCGCCGCAGTTCTCGCCGCCGCCTCCGCCGTCCTGCCTTTTTCCGCCGCCCACGCGCAGAACGCCCCGGCTCATAAGCCGAAGGTCGCGCTCGTGATGAAGTCGCTCGCCAACGAGTTCTTCCTGACCATGGAGACCGGGGCGAAAGACTATCAGAAGCAGAACCCCGGCAAGTTCGACCTGATCACCAACGGCATCAAGGACGAAACCGACACCGCCAACCAGATCCGCATCGTCGAGCAGATGATCGTGTCGAAGGTCGACGCGATCGTGCTCGCGCCGGCCGATTCGAAGGCGCTGGTGCCGGTCGTCAAGAAGGCGGTCGACGCGGGCATCATCGTCGTCAACATCGACAACCGGCTCGATCCGGACGTACTGAAGTCGAAAGACCTGAACGTGCCGTTCGTCGGCCCCGACAATCGCAAGGGCGCGCGGCTCGTCGGTGACTACCTCGCGAAGCGCCTGAAGGCCGGCGACGAGGTCGGCATCCTCGAAGGCGTGTCGACCACCACCAACGCGCAGCAGCGTACCGCGGGCTTCAAGGACGCGATGCAGGCAGTCGGCGCGAAAGTCGTGTCGGTGCAGTCGGGCGAGTGGGAAATCGACAAGGGCAACGCGGTCGCATCGGCCATGCTCAACGAGTATCCGAACCTGAAGGCGCTGCTCGCCGGCAACGACAACATGGCGATCGGCGCGGTGTCGGCCGTGCGCGCGGCCGGCAAGCAGGGCAAGGTGCTGGTGGTCGGCTACGACAACATCAACGCGATCCATCCGATGCTGAAGGACGGCCGCGTGCTCGCCACCGCCGACCAGTTCGCGGCGAAGCAGGCCGTGTTCGGCATCGATACCGCGTTGAAGGCATTGAGCGAAAACAAGAAGCAGTCGCAGCTGTCGGGCGTCGTCGAAACGCCGGTCGTTCTGGTGACGAAGGACACCCTGAAGTAAGCGCGCCGCGCCCGGCGTGAAGCACGAGCCGGGCGCAGCCGGAAAAGCGCACGCGAAGCCGCAAAAATCACCACGAATTATGGATAGCGTGTTTTTAGAGGCAAACCACCACCCAGCGATCCGCTTTTATTCAACGAACGCTCAAGAATCCCGCCGCACCGCCGTTAATCCCAGAGATAAGCGTCATGACGGCGGCTCGCGTGGTGAGAGGGAGCGCGGCCATGAGCAGCTGTGCATTCCGCGCAATGGGGCGCCACGAAGGCGCCAGAAGCGCCATGCAACCAGGAGCGCGATGGATTCGACCGACCACGACGCCTTGCCTGTCGTACTGAGCGTCAGCGGCATCGGCAAGACGTATGCCGAACCCGTGCTCGCCGACGTATCGCTGTCGCTGCGAGCGGGCGAGGTATTGGCGTTGACCGGCGAGAACGGCGCGGGCAAGAGCACGCTGTCGAAGATCATCGGCGGGCTGGTCGAAGCGAGCGCGGGCACGATGCGCCTTGCCGACGCGCCGTACGCGCCCGCGAGCCGCACCGAGGCCGAGGCGCTCGGCGTGCGCATGGTCATGCAGGAGTTGAATCTACTGCCTACGCTGTCGGTCGCCGAGAACCTGTTCCTGAACCGGCTGCCGCGTGCGGGCGCGTTCAGCTTCGGCTGGATCGATCGCGGCAAGCTGCGCGAGAACGCGCGCGAGGCGATGGCGCAGGTCGGGCTCGACGCGATCGATCCCGACACGCTGGTCGGCGAACTGGGCATCGGTCATCAGCAGATGGTCGAGATCGCCCGCAACCTGATCGACGACTGCCGCGTGCTGATCCTCGACGAGCCGACCGCGATGCTGACCGCGCGCGAAGTCGATCTGCTGTTCGAGCAGATCGGGCGGCTCAAGGCTCGCGGCGTCGCGCTCGTCTATATCTCGCACCGGCTCGAAGAGCTGGCGCGGGTCGCCGAACGGGTCGCGGTGCTGCGCGACGGGCGCCTCGTGCATGTCGACGCGATGGCGAACCTGACGAGCGAGCAGATCGTCACGTGGATGGTCGGCCGCGAGCTCGGCGAGCATATCGATCTCGGCGAGCGCAACATCGGCGCGCCGCTCCTGAAAGTGGAGCGGCTCGCGCGCGGCAAGGTCGTGCGCGACGTGTCGTTCGAGGTGCGCGCGGGCGAGATTTTCGGTGTGAGCGGACTGATCGGCGCGGGCCGCACCGAGCTGATGCGGCTCATCTACGGCGCCGACCGCAAGGACGGCGGCAGCGTGTCGCTCGCCGCGACGCCGGGCGCGCCGCCTACGCCGGTGCAAATCGACTCGCCGGCGGACGCGGTACGCGCGGGTATCGCGCTGATCACCGAAGACCGCAAGGGCGAAGGCCTGCTGCTGCCGCAACCGATCGCGGCCAACCTGTCGCTCGGCAATCTCGGCAGCGTCGCGCGGCACGGCCTCGTCGACGCGGAGCGCGAGAACGCGCTGGCGCACCAGCAGATCGCCGCGATGCGGATTCGCAGCTCGGGGCCCGCGCAGGTTGTCGGCGAGCTGTCGGGCGGCAACCAGCAGAAGGTCGTGATCGGCCGCTGGCTCGCGCGCGACTGCCGCGTGCTGTTGTTCGACGAACCGACGCGCGGCATCGACGTCGGCGCGAAGTTCGATATTTACGGCCTGATGGGCGCGCTCGCGCGCGACGGCCGCGCGCTCGTCGTGGTGTCGAGCGATCTGCGCGAACTGATGCTGATCTGCGACCGGATCGGCGTGATGTCGGCGGGCAGCATGACAGGCGTGTTCGAGCGCGCGAGCTGGAGCCAGGATGCGCTGCTCGCGGCTGCGTTCGCCGGCTACCGCGGCCGTGACGCGCTGCTGCACACGCACGGCGTCAACGAAGCAGGGAGTCTGTGATGACCGATCAATCGTGGCGCGAGGCGACGGGTGTCAAACAGGACGGCCAGCAGGACGGCAAGCAGGACGGCAAGCAGGACGGCAAGCAGGACGGCAAGCAGGGCGGTGCGCCGGACGCGCCCGCCGTGACGCCGCCCGCCGATCGGTCGGCGCCGCTCGCGAGCGGCAAGCCGGCCGGCACGCGGCTCGGCTTTTCGAACTACCTGGGCCTCGCCGGCGCGCTGCTCGCGATGATCGTGCTGTTCTCGCTGCTGAGTTCGCACTTTCTGACCTACGACACGTTCAGCACGATCGCGAACCAGATTCCGGATCTCGTCGTGATGTCGGTCGGCATGACCTTCGTGCTGATCATCGCGGGGATCGATCTGTCGGTGGGCTCGGTGCTCGCGCTCGGGGCGTCGGTGGTCAGCGTGGTG
The DNA here is from genome assembly GCF_050436245.1 of Paraburkholderia sp. MM6662-R1. Taxonomy (NCBI): domain Bacteria; kingdom Pseudomonadati; phylum Pseudomonadota; class Betaproteobacteria; order Burkholderiales; family Burkholderiaceae; genus Paraburkholderia; species Paraburkholderia sp. MM6662-R1. The sequence goes on from NZ_JBNDLV010000001.1 coordinate 166,055, forward strand.
ACGCTGAAGTGGGGCTGGGGGCCAGCTGCCGGCGCGTTGCTCGGGGTCGCGGTCGCGGCGCTGACCGGCACCGTGACCGGCGCGGTGACGGTGGGCTGGCGAATTCCGTCGTTCATCGTGTCGCTCGGCGTGCTCGAGGCGGCGCGCGGCATGGCGTATCAGATGACCAATTCGCGCACCGCGTATATCGGCGATGCGTTCGATTTTCTGTCGAACCCGATCGCGCTTGGCATCTCGCCGGCCTTTCTGATGGCGGTCGCGGTGATGGTGATCGCGCAACTGGTGCTGACGCGCACGGTGTTCGGGCGCTATCTGATCGGGATCGGCACCAACGAGGAAGCGGTACGGCTCGCGGGCGTCAATCCGCGGCCGTACAAGGTGATCGTGTTCGCGCTGATGGGCGCGCTGTCCGGACTCGCGGCGCTGTTCCAGATCTCGCGGCTCGAGGCGGCCGATCCGAATGCGGGTGTCGGCGTGGAGCTGCAGGTGATCGCGGCGGTCGTGATCGGCGGCACGAGTCTGATGGGCGGGCGTGGTTCGGTTATCAGCACGTTCTTTGGCGTGCTGATCATTTCGGTGCTGGCGGCGGGCCTCGCGCAGATCGGCGCGAACGAGCCGACCAAGCGCATGATCACCGGCGCGGTGATCGTGGTGGCGGTGGTGCTCGATACGTACCGCAGCCGTCGCAAACGCGCCTGAGATGGGAGCCGCGGCGCAACGATGATTGAGTGCATGGGATCGGAGTAAGCGCTAAAGCGCTAACTCCGTTCGACCGCGATGAAACTGCATGGGATCGGAGTAAGCGCTAAAGCGCTAACTCCGTTCGACCGCGATGAAACTGCATGGGACCGGAGTAAGCGCTAAAGCGCTAACTCCGTTCGACAGGAGAGCAACAGGTTATGACGACGATCAAGGATGTAGCGGCGGTGGCGGGCGTGTCGTTCACGACGGTATCGCACGTCGTGAACAACTCGCGGCCGGTGTCGGCCGATGCGCGCGCGAAAGTCGAGCACGCGATCCGTCAACTGCACTATGTGCCGTCGGCGGTCGCGCGCTCGCTGAAGGCGCGCACGACCGCGACGATCGGACTGGTGGTGCCGAACAGCACGAACCCGTATTTCGCGGAGCTCGCGCGCGGTATCGAGGATGGCTGCGCGCGCAATGGCTACTGCGTGTTCTTCTGCAACTCCGACGATGACCCCGCGAAGCAGCGCAACTATCTGCGCGTGCTGCAGGAAAAACGCATCGACGGATTGATCGTCGCGTCGGCCGGCGACGACGCCGTGCTCGCGCAGGCGCTCGCCGACGCGCGCGAGCCGCTCGTGGTGGTGGACCGCAACATCGAGGGAGTCAGCGCGGACCTCGTGCAGATCGATCACGAGAAGGGCGCGTATCTGGCCACCCGGCATCTGCTCGAGCTCGGGCATGTGCGGATCGGTTGCATCACGGGGCCGGTGCAGACCGCGGTCAGCGCGATGCGGGTGCACGGCTTCATTCGCGCGATGGCCGAGCGTGGCATCGAGATTCCGGCCGATGCGATCGTCGAAAGCGATTTTTCGGGGACGGGCGGACATCGCGCGGCCGCGCAGCTGTTCGATACGGTCAGGCCGTCGGCGATTTTCGCGGGCAACGACATGATGGGCATCGGCGCGTTGCGCGCGGCGGCGGAGCGCAATATCAGCGTGCCGCGCGATTGCTCGATCATCGGTTTCGACGATATCGAGCTGGGCCGCTTCACGTTCCCGTCGCTGTCGACGGTCGGACAGTCGGTGCGCGCGCTTGGCGACACGGCCGCGCAGACGCTGATCGACCGAATCGCCGAGGCGTCGTCGAACAGCACCACGCGAGCGCCTGCGCGCCGCCGCGTGGTGTCGCCGCGGCTGATCGTGCGGGAGTCCACCGCGACATGGGCGGGCGAGGAACGGCGGGATCTGGCGGCCTGATGCGCCGGATCAAGGACGCATGAGGGGTGCTCGAAGGACGCGCGCGCAATCGCGACGCGACCCGTCGCGCAACGGAGGACACTCGAGTGGCAAGCAACCCAACGCGCGCACGCGTCACGGTGGTCGGTAGTCTGAACATGGACCTCGTGGTGCGTTCGCCACGCCTGCCCCAACCGGGCGAGACGCTGGCCGGCCGCGGCTTCGCGCAGGTCGCGGGCGGCAAGGGCGGCAACCAGGCGGTCGCGGCCGCGCGGCTCGGCGCGCAGGTGTCGATGCTCGGCTGCGTCGGTGCCGATGCGAATGGCGCGCAGCTGCGCGCGGGCCTCGAAGCGGAGCGCATCGACTGCGCCGCGCTCGAAACCGGCAGGGAGCCGAGCGGTGTTGCGCTGATCGTCGTCGACGATGCGAGCCAGAACACGATCGTGATCGTCGCGGGCAGCAACGGCGAGCTCACGCCGGCCACCATCGCGCGACACGAAGCGACGCTCGCCGCCGCCGCCGTCGTGATCTGTCAGCTCGAAACCCCGCCCGAATCGGTGCGCGCGGCGCTGGCGGCGGCGCGGCGGCTCGGTAAGACCGTGATCCTGAATCCGGCGCCCGCCACCGCCCCGTTGCCGGCCGACTGGCTGCCGCTGATCGACTACCTGATTCCGAACGAACTCGAAGCCGCCGCGCTGAGCGGTCTCCCCGTCGACTCGCCCGCGGACGCCGCACGGGCCGCCGCCGCATTGCGTGCGGCCGGCGCGCGCAACGTGCTGGTCACGCTCGGTGCGCGCGGCGTGCATGCGTCGCTCGAAGGCGCGGCCGCGACGCTGTACGACGCGCCGCGCGTCGAGGCGGTCGACACGACCGCGGCCGGCGACACCTTCATCGGCGGCTTCGCGGCGCAGCTCGCGCAGGGCGCGAGCGTCGATGCGGCGATCCGCTTCGCGCAGCGCGCCGCCGCGCTATCGGTGACGCGCGCGGGCGCACAGCCATCGATTCCGACGCGCTCCGAGCTCGACGCATCGGACTGATGCCGCGGCGGCATTGGCACCGCGCACGCTGCCTGATCGAACTGTCCTGCCACCGCTTCGGGCGACTCCGAACGGCTCGCATCTCCACCCATTCCCGCCAACACAACGTCAAAAATCGTGCTTTGACGAATATCGCCGCGTTTCCCTGCGCGCCGCGAACACACTCATTTGCAGTCAACTTGCTTTCAACGTCTTACAACGTCTTTGTTCATACCTTTTAAATGCTTCAAGTCTATGAGTGCGCTGCCGTAAACGGAAATTAGAGCGCTCTTTCAAAAAAGCGCCGGACCCAACACACGCCGCTCCCATGCTGCGTAGGCAGCAGCCTCTCATTGAGTACAGCACACAGGATCAAGCATGTTGAATAAAGGCATCACGATCAAGGCGCGAATTGGCCTCACGATGGCGTTCCTCGCCGCGTTGCTGGTTGCGATCGGCGTTTTCGGTCTGTTCGGCATGAGCCGTTCGAACGACGCGTATGAGGACACGTTCACCAACGCGATGCCGGGCGCGGTGAACATCGGCAACGCGGAAATCTACGCGGCGCGCGAACGACTCGCGCTCGACCGCGCCGCGTTCCTGGTCGGCACGCCGGAAGCGGCCACCACCATCGAGCGCGGGCGCATGCTCGGGGGCACGTCCGACATGTGGTGGAAAAAATATCTCGATCTGCCACGCGACGCGGACGAAGACCGGCTTGCGCAGGACGTCGCCGCGAAGCGCAATGCGCTGCATCAGCAACTCGAAACGTTCGCGGCGGCGATCACGGCGAACGATCAGGGCAAGCTGGTCGAGCACGCGAAGAATCTGCAGGTCGTCTTCAACGACCTCGTCGGCGCCGACGACGCGCTGCGCAAATACCAGTTCGATTCGGCCAGGGAGGGCTTCGACTCCGCGCAGAGCAGTTTCCAGACCTTCCGCGTGGTCAGCATCGGCGCGCTGGTGGTCGGCGTGCTGGCGGCGGCGCTGTCGTATCTGACGCTGAGCCGCTCGATCGCGCGTCCGCTCGACGAAGCGCTCGGCCACTTCGATGCGATTGCGGCCGGCGATCTGCGTCGTCCGGTGATCGCGACATCGCGCGACGAAATGGGGCAACTGCTCGAAGGAATCGCCAGAATGCAGCGCAGCCTCACCGAAACGGTGCGCAGCGTGCGCGGCGGTAGCGAGTCGATCGCGACCGCGACGCGCCAGATCGCGGCGGGCAACATCGACCTGTCGTCGCGGACCGAGGAGCAGGCGTCGGCGCTGCAGGAAACCGCCTCGAGCATGGAGCAGCTGACCGGCACGGTGCGGCAGAATGCCGACAACGCGCGCCAGGCGAGCGCGCTCGCGGCCAACGCGTCCGAGATCGCCAACAAGGGTAGCGCGGTGGTCGGCCAGGTGGTCGGCACGATGGGCGACATCAACCAGAGCTCGGCGAAGATCGCCGACATCATCTCGATCATCGAAGGCATTGCCTTCCAGACCAACATCCTCGCGTTGAATGCAGCCGTCGAGGCGGCGCGCGCCGGCGAGGAGGGGCGCGGCTTCGCGGTCGTCGCGGGCGAAGTGCGCAGCCTCGCGCAGCGTTCGTCGGCGGCGGCCAAGGAGATCAAGGAGCTGATCGATACGTCGGTCGAGCGCGTGCAGTCGGGCTCGGCGCTCGTCGACGAGGCCGGCCGCACGATGAGCGAAATCATCGGCGCGGTGCAGCGTGTGACCGACATCATGGGCGAGATCGCGGCGGCGTCGGAGGAGCAGAGCGGCGGCATCGACCAGGTCGCGCGCGCGGTCACGCAGATGGACGAGGTCACGCAGCAGAATGCGGCGCTCGTCGAGGAAGCGGCCGCCGCCGCGTCGTCGCTCGAGGAGCAGGCGGCGCGGCTGCGCAGCGCGGTCGCGGTGTTCCAGGTCGACGACAGCGGCCGGGGCGGTCACGAAGCGGCGTCGGCGCTTGCGGCGCCGAAGCGCCCGGTGTCCGCGAGCCCGGTCGCTACACGCGCACGCAAGCTCACGCTGGCGACGGCCCAGGCGGCGTTGCCGGCGAAGTCATCGATCCCGGCCGCGGCCGCTGTCGCGCCGCCGGTAGCGGCCGCCTCCACGCCCACGCCCACGCGCGCGCCGGCCAGGTCCGCGGCGACGGCCGGCAGCGATCGGGATTGGGAGACCTTCTGAGCTGGCTCGGATCAGGTGTACATGGGCAGCGGCGCTGTCGTGCGTCAGGTGAGTCGAGACGCGCCGTTCCCGTTCGCTAGCTGTCCGGCGTCCGCGTCGCACCCGCGACGATCGCTTCGCGAAAAGCCGCGCCTGGACACCCCATGCGCGGTTTTTTTCAGCTCCGGCAAGAATTAACGTTTGCGCGCCGCCGCCTTTCACCGGCGCGTGTCGCGATCCGGTACATTGACGGGCACGGCCCCGATCCGTTTGCGCGGCGCGCGGCTGCCCGCACCTCCAACAGGTGGTTCCCACATATTGCTACGTCCTGCGAACCCTGCCATGCGCCAGCCACAAGGAACCGACATGACGCGATACGATCTTGCGCAACGCCTCGTCGAGGCGCGCCGGCAGCGCCGGCCGATCGACGCGCCCGCACCCGACAGCCTGCCGCCCGACGCGGCGACCGCCTACGCGATCCAGCAGGCGGTGATCGTGGGCCTCGGCGAGTCGACCGGCGCGTGGAAGATCGGCGCGAAGTCGCCGGGCGGCGCCGCGTCGGGCGCACCGATTCCGGCCTCGCTGGTGATGCCATCGCCAGCGAGGCTCGCGCATGACGGCTTCTTTCGCGTGCTGGTGGAGCTCGAGATCGCGTTCCGCTTCGACGTGACGATCGAGCCGCGCGCTCAGGCGTATGCGCGCGACGAGGTACTGTCGAAGGTCGGCGCCGTGCTGCCGGCCATCGAGATTGTCGACAGCCGCTTCGCCGAATGGCCGAACGTCGCGCCGCTCGCGCAGTTGGCCGACGCGCAGAACAACGGCGCGCTGATCACCGGCCATCCGGCCGTCTATGCGAGCCTCGCGCGCGGCTTCGACTTCGTGTCGCCGGAACTGGAGCTGAGTTTCAACGGCCGCTCGCTGATACCGGAAGTGACCGGCAATCCGGCAGGCGATCCGCGCGAGCTGCTCGTGTGGTTCGTCAACCATTGCGCGGCGATGGGCATCACGATCGAGCGCAACTGGACCTTGACCACCGGTTCATACGTCGGCGCGCACAAGATCGACGAACCCGGCATCGTGCGTGGCCATATCGACGGATTGGGTGAAGTGGAAATTGAACTGACCTGATCGATGCTGCGGCGCTTGTAACCGCAAATTACAACGCTTGATTCCAAACGGCTGCCCGCGTGCAGCCGTTTTTATTTTGGCGGATTTGAAACGGTGGCAGTCTTTGAATCGTCAACCGATCGAATGCATTTGTTGCAACTTGCCGCTTCCACACCTATGAGAGCGCCGCGAGCTCATCACGTGCATGCTTTTGGTGACGAAGTGTGCGTGCGCAGACAGCCGCATTTTGGTGGAGGATCGACGGTGCGGGTACGGGATGTGCAATAGCAACGCGGTGACTTGACGCGATGCAGCGGTCCGGCGAAGTCCTGCAGGAGCACTGAATAGCGATGCGGTGCTGAAGAAAGTAGCGATACAGCGGTGCAGCAGATGAGGTGACTGGTTGCTGCGTGAGCAAAAAAAATTGTAGGTGGTTGAATCTCTGTTTCCAGGTGAGGATTGTAGGTTGGCGGTTACGGCGCGATTTTCGCAACGTAGTCCGTGAAAAAAAATTTAAAAGGGTTTAGGATGAATTCGAGCGATGTCGTTTCCGAATAGCGCGCCGCGCACGACATCGCCCCAGACTTCGGCGAGGAGGTAGCATGGATATCTACAGCAGTTTCGCGACCCGCTTCGAGAAAACACGGGAGGACGAACTCTCGCTCGAGGAGTATCTCGCGCTCTGCAAAGACAATCCCGCCGCGTACGCCACTGCGGGCGAACGCATGTTGACGGCAATCGGAGAACCGGAACAGATCGACACTCGCAACGATCCGCGTTTATCGCGTATCTTCGCGAACAAGGTCATCAAGGTATACCCCGCATTCCGTGAATTCTACGGAATGGAAGAGGTGATCGAGCAGGTGGTCGCCTACTTCCGGCATTCGGCCCAGGGGCTCGAAGAAAAGAAGCAGATCCTGTATCTGTTAGGACCGGTCGGCGGCGGCAAGTCGTCGATCGCGGAACGTCTGAAGCAATTGATGGAACGCGTGCCGTTCTATGCGATCAAGGGCTCGCCCGTCAACGAATCGCCGCTCGGTCTGTTCGACTACGAGGAAGACGGTCCGATCCTCGAAGAGCAATATGGCATTCCTCGTCGCTACCTGCGAGGCATTCTGAGTCCGTGGGCGGTCAAGCGCCTGCACGAATACAACGGCGACATCCGCAAGTTCCGCGTGGTGCGCCGCTATCCGTCGATCCTTCGCCAGATCGCTATCTCGAAGACCGAACCGGGCGACGAGAACAATCAGGACATTTCGTCGCTGGTCGGCAAGGTCGACATCCGCAAGCTCGAACAGTACGCGCAGGACGATGCCGACGCGTACAGCTACTCGGGCGGCCTGTGCCTCGCCAATCAGGGCCTGCTCGAGTTCGTCGAAATGTTCAAGGCGCCGATCAAGGTGTTGCACCCGCTGCTCACGGCGACCCAGGAAGGCAACTTCAAGGGCACGGAAGGCTTCGGCGCGATTCCGTTCGACGGCATCATCCTCGCTCACTCGAACGAATCGGAATGGAAGGCATTCCGCAACAACCGTAACAACGAGGCACTGCTCGACCGGATCTTCGTCGTCAAGGTGCCGTACTGCCTGCGCTATAGCGAAGAGGTCAAGATTTACGAGAAGCTGCTGCGCAACTCGTCGCTCGCCAGCGCGGTCTGCGCGCCGGGCACGCTGAAGATGATGGGGCAGTTGTCCGTGCTCACGCGTTTGCACGAGCCGGAGAACTCGAGCCTGTTCTCGAAGATGCAGGTCTACGACGGCGAGAATCTGAAGGACACGGACCCGAAGGCGAAGTCGTATCAGGAGTATCGCGACTTCGCGGGCGTCGACGAAGGCATGACCGGCGTGTCGACCCGCTTCGCGTTCAAGATTCTGTCGCGCGTGTTCAACTTCGACTCGACCGAGGTCGCGGCCAATCCGGTGCATCTGATGTACGTGCTCGAACAGCAGATCGAACGCGAGCAGTTCCCGCCGGAAACCGAGCAGAAGTATCTGTCCTTCATCAAGGACGTGCTCGCGTCGCGCTATGCGGAGTTCATCGGCAAGGAGATTCAGACCGCGTACCTGGAGTCGTACTCCGAGTACGGTCAGAACATCTTCGACCGCTATGTCACGTATGCGGACTTCTGGATCCAGGATCAGGAGTTCCGCGACCACGACACCGGCGAGAGCTTCGACCGTGCCGCGTTGAACGCCGAGCTGGAGAAAATCGAGAAGCCCGCGGGCATCAGCAATCCGAAGGACTTCCGCAACGAGATCGTGAATTTCGTGCTGCGTGCGCGGGCTGCGAATGCGGGCAAGAACCCCGCGTGGATCAGCTACGAGAAGCTGCGCGTCGTGATCGAAAAGAAGATGTTCTCGAACACGGAAGAGCTGTTGCCGGTGATCTCGTTCAACGCGAAAGGCTCGGCCGAAGAGCAGCGCAAGCATGAAGACTTCGTCAATCGCATGGTGGCGAAGGGCTATACGCCGAAGCAGGTGCGCTTGCTGTGCGACTGGTATCTGCGCGTGCGCAAGTCGTCATGATGCGCGCATGATACTCATGGTGTGCCGCCCGTACGGTTCGACCGTACGGGCAACCGGCGAGGCGCAAGCCGCATAGCATTGCACTGCGCGGCGGGCGTCTCGCGCACCCGAAATATTAGTGCGGCCGCAGGGAATCGCGGTTGCATGGACGGGAGACCGGGCGTGCTTCATCAAATCATCGACCGCAGGTTGGCAGGCAAGAACAAGAGTATTGCGAACCGTGAGCGCTTTTTGCGCCGCGTCAAAAACTATATTCGTCGTGCCGTTTCGGAGGCGGTGCGCGATCGCAGCATCAAGGACATCCAGAACACCCAGAGCATCACCATTCCGCGCAAGGACATCGCGGAGCCGTCGTTCCGTCATGGACCGGGCGGCCGGCGCGAGATGGTGCATCCCGGCAACTCGGACTACATCCGCGGCGACAAGATCAAGCGCCCGCAAGGCGGCGGTGGCGGCGGCGGAGGCAGTCAGGCCAGCAACGAGGGCGAGGGTCAGGACGACTTCGTGTTCGAGCTGAGCCGCGAAGAGTTCATGCAGTATTTCTTCGACGACCTCGAACTGCCGCGTCTCGTCAAGACCCATCTGATGGCCGTGCCGACGTGGAAAAGCGTCCGCGCGGGCTGGGCCGCGGAGGGCACGCCAAACAATATCGACGTGGTGCGCTCGTTGCGCAGCGCGCTCGGCCGGCGCATCGCGCTCGGCGCGCCGCTCGTCAACCAGCTGCACGAAATGGAGCGGCAACTGGAAGAGTTGAAGGCCGATCCCGCCGATCGCCGCGACGAGATCAAGCTACTCGAAGACGACATCCACCATCTGAAAGGACGCATCTGGCGGATTCCGTTCATCGATCCGTTCGATCTGCGCTACGTGAATCGCGTGAAGCAGCCTACGCCGTCGAGCCAGGCGGTGATGTTTTGCCTGATGGACGTGTCCGGTTCGATGGACGAGCAGCGCAAGGATCTCGCGAAGCGCTTCTTCATCCTGCTGTACCTGTTCCTGAAGCGTAACTACGAGCGCATCGAAGTCGTGTTCATCCGCCACCACACGCGCGCCGAGGAAGTCGACGAAGACACGTTTTTCCACTCGACCGAAAGCGGCGGCACCGTGGTGTCGAGCGCGCTCGAGCTGATGCGCAAGGTGATGGACGAGCGCTACTCGCCGACTGAATGGAACATTTACGGCGCCCAGGCGTCCGACGGCGACAACTGGACCGACGACTCGCCGAAGTGCCGCAAAATACTCTCGGATGACATCCTGGAGAAGGTGCGGTATTTTGCGTATATTCAGGTGACGCCCGAAGAGCAGAATCTGTGGCTCGAATACGCGCAACTGGCGCTGTCGCAACCGCACATGGCGATGAAGAAGGTCGAAACCGCGGCCGATATTTATCCGGTGTTTCGCGAGCTGTTCGAGAAGCAGGCGGCGACTTCGTGATGGGATGCTGGTGGCGCACGAAGCGCCTGAATGACGAAGCGCGCGGCGATTCGTACGACAAGGGGTGACCCGCCGTATGACCGCGCCGCAGCGCAACAAAGGCGTGCCGCAGCGACAGTCGGGGCATGCCGAGGCAGGAGCGGCCAGCACGGGAGCCGCTCACGCCGGAGCAGTCCGCGATGCTGGAGCACGGGACACACCGGAACGCCCAACGAGGGCAAAGGGAAGTCCGTATGAACGTAGCCGATAGACGGCCTCTGCCGTGCCCGTCCGACTGGACCTTCGACTTGATCGAAGAGTACGACTCGCATATTGCCCGTGTTGCGGAGCAATACGAGCTCGACGTATATCCGATCCAGCTCGAACTCATCAGCGCCGAACAGATGATGGATGCCTATGCGTCCGTCGGCATGCCGGTGAACTACCGTCACTGGTCGTTCGGCAAACATTTCCTTGCTACCGAAAAAAGCTATCGCCGCGGCCAGATGGGGCTCGCGTACGAGATCGTCATCAATTCGAACCCCTGCATCGCCTATCTGATGGAAGAGAACACGATGACGATGCAGGCGCTCGTCATCGCGCATGCGGCCTACGGTCACAACTCGTTCTTCAAGGGCAACTATCTGTTCGGCTTATGGACGGACGCGCACGCGATCATCGACTACCTCGTCTACGCAAAGAATTACATCGCGGAATGCGAGGAGCGCTATGGGCTCGATCGCGTCGAGGAATTGCTCGACTCGTGCCACGCGCTGATGAATTACGGCGTGGACCGCTACAAGCGTCCGCAGAAGCTGTCGCTCCAGAAAGAGTTCGCCGCGCGTCGCGAACGTGAGGCGTATCTGCAGTCGCAGGTCAACGAGTTGTGGCGCACGTTGCCCACGCGCCATACGCCGCTGCCCGAAGAGGTCGAGGGGCGCTATCCGCCCGAGCCGCAGGAAAACCTGCTGTATTTCGCGGAGAAAAACGCGCCGCTGCTCGAAGCGTGGGAGCGCGAGGTGATCCGGATCGTGCGCAAGATCGGTCAGTACTTCTATCCGCAGCGGCAGACCCAGGTGATGAACGAAGGCTGGGCGACGTTTTGGCACTACACGCTGCTCAATACGATGTACAACCAGGGCAAGCTCGAAGACGGCTTCATGATGGAGTTTCTCCATTCACACAGCAACGTCGTCTATCAGCCGCCGGTCACGAAGCCGTATTACAGCGGCATCAATCCGTATGCGCTGGGCTTTTCGATGATGAGCGATATCCGGCGCATCTGCGAAGCGCCTACCGACGAAGACCGCAAGTGGTTTCCGAATCTGGCCGGCAGTCCGTGGCTGCCCGCGATGCACTACGCGATGCGCAACTTCAAGGACGAGAGCTTCATCGCGCAGTATCTGTCGCCGCATCTGATCCGCGAAATGCGCCTGTTCTCGGTGCTCGACGACGACATGCGAGACGCGCTCGAAGTGTCGGCGATTCACGACGATAGCGGCTACCAGTACGTGCGCCAGGCGTTGTCGCGGCAGTACGACATGCATCACCGTGAGCCGAACATTCAGGTGTGGGCCGTCAATACACGCGGCGATCGCAGCCTGACGTTGCGGCATTTCATGAGCGATAACCGGCACCTGTCGTCGGATAGCGAAGAGGTGCTCAAGCACATGGCGCGCTTGTGGCAGTTCGACGTGTACCTCGAGAGCGTCGACGAAAACGGTATCGTCAGAAAACGCTACGACTGCCGGTATATGCCGCCGTCCGTGAGAATATGAGCGCCGCCTGACTCCCGCCTGAGCGGTTCGTGTCGCCCGTCAAGCCCCTGCCAGTCCCCAACTGGCAGGGGCTTTGTTCTATTGGTGCGCAAATCCGGCCGACCCAGGGCTTTCATCAGGCCATGCTGACAAAAAACCTTCCTGTGCTTTCATTTATGTAAAATTCGCGCACCCGCGGCGGCCGCTCAGGCTGGGCGCGCGACATCAAGGCGGCACCACGACCGTCCTCCTCGTTTAAATAAGGAAAGACACCAGCATGAACGACCAAACCGAACAATACGTCGTGGCCTCGGCGCACGACACACGGCGCCGCATTTTTGCAATCGTCGGCGCTTCATCGGGCAATCTCGTCGAGTGGTTCGACTTCTATGTGTATTCGTTCACGGCGCTTTACTTCGCGCCGTCGTTCTTCCCGAGCGGCAACACGACCACGCAGTTGCTGAACACGGCCGGCGTGTTCGCCGCGGGCTTCCTGATGCGGCCGATTGGCGGCTGGTTCTTCGGGCGGCTCGCCGACAAACGTGGTCGCCGCACCGCGATGATGGTGTCGGTATTCATGATGTGCGGCGGCTCGCTGGTGATCGCGATGCTGCCCACCTACGCGCAGATCGGCGCGCTCGCGCCGGCGTTGCTGCTGCTCGCGCGGCTGTTGCAGGGGCTGTCGGTGGGCGGCGAATACGGCACCAGCGCGACCTATATGAGCGAAGTCGCGTTGAAGGGCCGGCGTGGCTTTTTCGCGTCGTTCCAGTATGTCACGCTGATCGGCGGCCAACTGTGCGCGCTGCTCGTGCTCGTGACCCTGCAACAGACGCTGACGACCGAAGAGCTGAAGGCGTGGGGCTGGCGTGTGCCGTTCGTGATTGGCGCCTTCGCCGCGTTGATCGCGCTCTATCTGCGTAAATCCCTTGATGAAACCACCACCGCGGCGATGCGCCAGCGCAAGGAAGCGGGCACGCTGCGCGGGCTGTGGGAGCACAAGAGCGCGTTCATGACGGTGCTCGGCTTCACGGCCGGCGGCTCGCTGATCTCTCTATACGTTCACCACCTACATGCAAAAGTACCTGGTCAACACGGCCGGCATGCACGCGAAGACCGCGAGCTCGGTGATGACTGCCGCGTTGTTCGTCTACATGCTGATGCAGCCGGCGTTCGGCGCATTGTCGGACCGCATCGGGCGGCGCCGCTCGATGCTGTGTTTCGGCCTGTTCGCGACGCTCGGCACGGTGCCGCTGCTGCATGCGCTGAAAGACGTGACGAGCCCGTATGCGGCCTTCGCGTTGGTCGTGGTGGCGCTCGCGATCGTCAGCTTCTATACGTCGATCAGCGGCCTGATCAAGGCGGAAATGTTTCCACCGCAAGTGCGTGCGCTTGGCGTAGGGCTGTCGTATGCGCTCGCCAATGCGATCTTCGGCGGCTCGGCGGAGTATGTCGCGCTGTGGCTGAAGTCCGCCGGTGTCGAGACGATGTTCTTCTGGTACGTGACGGCGCTGTGTGCACTCGCGGGTATCGTGTCGCTGCGCATGCGCGATCCCTCGTCGGAAGGGTATCTGCGGCACGAGCCGTGAACCGCTAGTCGGGCACGGCGAAACGTCGTGCCGCGGTGGCAGCGTTCAGGCGGCGGCCCAGGGCAACCGGGCCGCCGTTTTTCATGGCATCGACGTTTGCGCGTCAATCCGCAAGCGAGGAGCAGCGTGCCTCGCTCAACTGACGACGATCCGTCTCCCCCACGCATGCAGCAGGTCGCGCAAGCTCTCGGCCTGTTCCATCGTCGACGAACTCATCGACCCTCGCGGCCTCATTCACCGTGGCCGCGCCAACCGCCGCGACCGTCGCCATCGACGGCGTCGCCGCTACGCCGGCGACAGCATCGGCCGCGGCGCGCGGCATCGGCAGACGGCCACGCCAGGCCGCGCGCGCCAGCATCAGCAGATGGTAGTAAAGCCGCGCGCTAAAGCCGTAGTTGTAGGCGAACAGATGCGCGCGCGCGATGCGCCAGCCCGCGCGCGCCTCGCCGTTTCTCGCGTGAATCGACACCACGATCGGTACGAGCCGCCGCAGCGCCTGCCGCCGCGACGGTTCGAGCGGCGCCGGCAGACGCAGCGACTTCACGAACGCATAGGCGCTCAACGTCGCGGCCATGCTCGTGCCGCGCGTGCTGTGCGAGACCGACGTCGCGGTCTTCCGATACACCGACACATAGTCGTGCAGATAAAACACCTCGCGCGCGGCCAGGCATAGCTCGGTGCCGAACACGTAGTCGCAGCAGACGCCATACCGCGCGTCGTAGCCGACCCGCTTGACGAGCCGCGCGTCGGCCATCCAGCCGTTGTTCGGAAACATCTGGATCAGGCCGGTGCGGCCCGCGAGCGGCTGGAGACCCTCGCGGGCCTGAGTGCGCCGGAACGCCTCGTTCAGGCGCGCGCTCGCGGCGAGATCGATCGCGCCATCGTGATCCGCTTCGTATTGCGCACCGAATGCCGCATCGAGCCGCGGATAGCGCTGCCATAACGACACGAGTTTGTCGACGGCGTCGCTCGTCAGCAGATCGTCGTCGTGGATCAGCAGGATCTTGTCGCCGCGCGCCCGCTCGAACAGGCTCGACACATTGCGCGCCTGGCCAAGCGGCGGCTCGTGCTTCTCGTAGCGCACGCGCGGCTCGTCGCGGTAACGCTGCAAGATCAGTTGCCGCGAGCGCGCGTCCGTCGAATCGTCGCCAATCACGATTTCGACATGCGGATAGCTTTGCGCGAGGCACGAGTCGATGCATTCGATCAGCAGGTCGGGACGATTGCAGGTGGGCACGCAGATGGACACATGGGCGAGCGCCGCACGGGCGAGGGGAGAACTTGACGCGTTGGACATGATGACGCCTTTTATCGATCGGAAGCGGCAAAAACCGGCGGAAAGCGGCAGCCGGTTCGCAGGGCGCACACCTTGCTGCAAGCAGCAAAATAGTCCAAGGCGTCAAAAAAATATTCGGTAAAAATGAGGAAGAAATGTTTGCTTACAGAAAGGTGCTGGAAGGGAAAAGTGATGCGGCCCGAGTGCGCGACGCACCCAGGGCCGCTCTGATATAGGGTTCTATTTTTTCAACCGACTGACGGTTCGCCCTCGCCGGACTTTTTGCCCGGACGGTCCGCCGGAGACTGCTTGTGACCTTCGTCGTGGCGCTCGGGCATCTTGCTCTTCGCGTTGTCGCTATGCACGGTGCGGTGCGGATGCGCGGAATTCTCGGTCTGGGCGCTGGCCTCGCTTTTCGATTCGTTGTCGGCCGTGCTTTTTGCTTCGCCTTGGGATTTTTCCGTCGTTTTGCTCATCGCTGCTCTCCTGGAGGGAAGACAAGCCTCCGGCAGCAAGACGCGGACCCGGGCGGGAGCAAACAGACGTTCCGTGCTCAGGCAACCGCGTGGCGCGGCCTGCCGCCCGTCAGCGACATGATGAAGTCGAGAAACACGCGCACCTTGGCCGGCGGATGGTGCCGTGACGGATACAGCGCATACAGCGGGTACACCTCGTCGCCCCAATCCGGAAAGAGCTCGATCAGCTTGCCGCTCGTAAGCAGCGACTCCGCGCCGAGCGCGAGAATCTGCGCGATGCCCTGGCCCGCGATGCATACGCTATGCAGCGTGCCGACGTCGTTGACGGTCAGCCGCCCCTGCGGCGTCAGCGCGAGCTGCTTGCGGCCGCGATGGAATTCCCAGCTGAACGGATAACCGGTGAGCGGATCGCGAAACTTGATGCAGATATGCCGGCCGTCTTCGAGCTCGCCCGGATTCGCCGGCTTGCCATGCTTCTTCAGATACGACGGCGCCGCGACGGTCAGGATGCGCGTATCGAGCAGCTTGCGGGCGACGAGCGTCGACACCGGCGGGTCGCCGAAGCGGATCGCGACATCGAAGCCGTCCCCGACCATGTCGCCCAACTGGTCGCGCGTGACGAGTTCGAGCTGCAGGTCCGGATGTTTGTCGATGAAGCCGCCGAGGCGCGGCCCGAGCACGAGCCGCGAAAAGAACGGGTCCATGTTGACGCGCAGACGGCCCCGCACCGCGGTTGCGCCGTGCGCGGCGGAGGCGGCGGCTTCCTCGAGTCCGCCGAGCAGCGGCACGATCTGCTCGTAGAAACGCCGGCCTTCGTCGGTCAGCGTGACCGAGCGCGTGGTGCGGTCGAACAGACGAATGCCGAGGCGTGCTTCGAGCCGGGCGACCGAGCGGCTTACGCCCGATTGCGACATGTCGAGCGCTTCACCGGCGGCCGCGAAACTGCCGCAATCGACGATCGCAGTCAGGACGCCCATGCCGTTCAGCACGCGCTCATCAAATGGCATCGGGGCTCCCTGCCTGGTAGCCATGGATGCCCGACATGCTAACGCCAAGACCTTTCGAATGCATGCGCCGGCACGCGATGAAACGCGTCGGGTCTCAACGCGCCGCGCTCGGCGCAGCCTGGCCGCGAATCACGCGCGTGCCCGACGGGTCGTCGAGGCGGCGGAAGATCCACGCGGACACGAGCGTGATCGCGCCGACGCAAACGAATGCGAGCCGGAAGCCGAGCGCCGCCGACCATTGCGCCGCGAACAGATTGACGAGCCCGCCGCCGATCGACACGCCAAGCCCGATCGCAAGCATCTGCACCATCGAGAACAGGCTATTGCCCATGCCGGCGTCTTCGTGCGACAGGTCCTTCAGCGTGACACTGTTCATCGCCGCGAACTGCATCGAGTTGGCCGCGCCGAACACCGCGAGGATCGCGATTTCGATCACGAGCGGTGTGCCGAGCGAAATCAGCGAGAACGCGACGATCGCCGAGCCGACGATGACCGTGTTGACGAGCAGGAACGTATCGTAGCCGTAGCGGCGCACGAGCGGCGCGATCCAGCGTTTCGCGAGCGTGCCGGCGAGTGCCGCGGGCAGCATCATCAGACCCGAGTGCAGCGGCGAGTAACCGAGCTGCAATTGCAGCAGCAGCGGCACGAGGAACGGCACCGCGCTCGAACCGACCCGGCATACGAGGTTGCCGATCAGGCCGACGCTGAAGTTCGGCTCGCCGAACAGCGACAGCTTGAACAGCGGATCCCGGCGGTTTCTGGCGTACGGAATGTAGGCGAGCGCGCTGGCGACGGCCAACGCGAACAGCCCCGCCGACCACGCCGCGCGATGCGAAGGGACCGGCGCGTCGATCGCGAGCGAAAACGCGATCATGCACGACGACAGCAGGGCGCAGCCGATCACATCGAACGGCGGCGCCTGCGCCTCGTCATGCGACGGCAGAAAGCGGTGCACCGCGTACAGACCGAGCGCGCCGATCGGCACGTTGATCAGAAAGATCCAGTGCCACGTGATCGCCTGCACGAACCAGCCGCCGAGCGTTGGCCCGGCGATCGGGCCGAGCTGCCCCGCGATCGATATGAACGCGAGCGCCGACACGTATTGCTCGCCCGACACGCTGCGCAGCACCGCGAGGCGTCCGATCGGCAGCAGCATCGAGCCGCCGAGGCCTTGCAGCACGCGCGCCATCACGAGCTGGCCGAGCGTGTGCGCGCTCGAGCAGCAGATCGAGCCGAGCACGAACACGAGAATGGCGGCGAAATAGACGCGGCGGGTGCCGAAGCGGTCGGCAAGCCAGCCGGAGGCGGGCGTCAGCATCGCCATCGTCAGCGTGTAGGCGACGACGACCGGTTGCATCGCGAGCGGCGCGACGCGCAGGCTGTTCGCGATCGACGGCAGCGCGGTGTTGACGATCGTCGTGTCGAGCGACTGCATGAAGAAGCCGGCGGCGACGATCCATAGTAGGGCGGTTTGAGAGGAATCCTTGGTCATGTTTTCGACAGTGGGCGCGGCGGCGGCAAAGCGCCGCCAGAGCGGGGCCAGGCGGAATTCCGTCATCTTATTGACATCCTCGTCAATCGGGAACCCCACTAAGCCCGCTGACTGTTATCGACAACGCTGATAAGCAGCGCGACAATCACGCATGCTCAATCCAATCTGGCTCAAGACCTTCTCGACCGTCGCGGCTTGCCATAGCTTCACCGAAGCGGGGCGGCGGCTCGACCTGACGCAGTCGAGCGTCAGCGAACATATCCGGCGCCTCGAACAGAGCGTGGGCCGGCGCCTGTTCGTGCGCGACACCCATTCGCTCGCGATGACACCCGACGGCGAAGCGATGCTCGCGCATGCGAGCGTGATCCTGCAGGCGCTGTCGCGCGCGGAATCGCAGTTTCGCGCGCCGCGTCTGAGGGGGCGCGTGCGGCTCGGCTCGTCGGACGACATCGCGCTCGGCCCGCTCCCCACCGTGCTCGCGGCGTTTCGCAACGCGCATCCCGACGTCGAACTGGAAATCACGATCGGTATGACGGGCAGGCTCTACGAGTTGCTCGACGCGGGCGCGATCGATCTGCTGGTCGGCAAGCGTCGGCTCGGTGACCGGCGCGGCGTGCCGCTCTTCACCGGGCGTCTCGAATGGCTCGCGCGGACCGGCACGCTCGTCGATCTGAGTCGGCCGCTGCCGCTGATTCTGGTCGCCGAGCCGAGCGTGACGCGCGCGGTCGTGCTCGATGCGCTCGCCGAAGCCGGCGCGAGCTGGCAGATCGTCTGCACGAGCAGCAGTCATTCCGGCTGTATCGCGGCCGCGCGCGGCGGACTCGGCATCACCGTGCGGCCGCAGTATCTGGCCGCGCGCGGCCTCGCGCCGCCGTTGAATGCGGCCGGACTGCCGACGCTGCCGTCGGTGGAATTCATCGCGCTGGCGGCGAAGCGCTTGAGTCGCCCGGCGGGCACGCTGCTGCAGTTGCTGCATGACAGCGATCTGCGCGGGTCGTGGATCGGGGAGTGAGGCGGGCAGTGCGTCGCCTCATGCTGCCGTTATGCCGCCGCTCAGGCCGGCATCTTCCGGAACGAGATCGCGAAGCGGTTCCATGCATTGATCGCCGAGACGAGCAGCGTCAGGTCAACCAGTTCCTCGTCGCTGAAACGCGGCCGCACTGCCTGCCATACCGCGTCGGGCACATGATCGTGGGACACCAGCGTGAGCGCTTCGGTCCACTCGAGCGCCGCGCGTTCGCGGTCCGTGAAGAACGGCGTTTCGCGCCACACGACGACGGTCGCGAGACGCCGCTCGGTTTCGCCGCCCTTGCGCGCGTCCGCCGTATGCATATCGACGCAATACGCGCAGCCGTTGATCTGCGACGCGCGCAACCGCACCAGTTCGGTCAGCGATTTTTCGAGCGACGATTTGCCGATGCGCTCTTCGACGCCGAGCAGCGATTTGATCGCGGCGGGATTGGCTTTGTAGAAGTCGAGACGTTGTTCCATGATGGGCTCCTGGGCGGGTTTGACGATGCGATGCATCGGACAGGTGTTAGCTTAGTCCGTCGTTTGGATCATAAGAATGGCCGATTCCAGGTATTTTCAGGTAGCCACTTTCGGGCGTTGAGCGGGCACGCCCAGCACCCTTACCGTCGACGATGGCATCGTTGCCGCGTGCGGGCCGATTCGGTATGGTGGGTCATCGACGCTTCCATTACGCCTTTCACCGTGATCCGGAGACCTGCCCCATGACCGTTGCCGCCGACCCGTCCGCTGTGCCCACCTCGCCGATCCGCACCGATGTCCTGATCGTCGGCGCCGGTCCCGTGGCTCTGTTCGCGGCATTCGAGGCCGGCGTGATCGGCCTCACCTGTCAGATCGTCGACATACTCGGACGGGTCGGCGGCCAATGCATCGAGCTGTATCCCGACAAGCCGATCTACGATATCCCCGCGATTGCGTCGTGCACCGCGCGCGAACTGGTCGAGCGACTGGTCGCGCAGTGCAAGCCGTTCGATGTGCCGATTCATCTGGAACAGCGCGTCGACACGGTCGAGCAGCGCGACGACGGACGCTGGACCGTGCGCACGCAGCGCGGCCTCGTGTTCGACGTCGCGGCGATCCTGCTCGCCGCCGGTAACGGCGCGTTCGTCCCGCAAAAGCTCCCGCTCCCCGAGGCCGTGCCGCTGGAAAAGCGCTACGTGCACTACAGCGTGCCGCGCCTCGCCGATTTCGCCGACAAAAACGTGGTCGTCGCGGGCGGCGGCGATTCGGCGCTCGACTGGGCGCTGGCACTACGCAAGGTCGCGCGGCGCGTGACCCTCGTGCATCGGCGCGCCGGCTTCAGCGCGGCCGATTCGAGCGTCGAGCTGATGCGGCGCGCGGTCGACGCTGGCGAGATGGACTTCGTCGTCGGCGGGATCGCGGCGCTCGATGTGGAAGACGGCACGCTGCGTTCGCTGACGCTGCGGCAGGTCAACGGCGAGACACAGCTCGAAGCCGAACATCTGATCGCGCTGTATGGACTCGTCGCCGATCTCGGACCGATCGCGCAGTGGGGACTGACGCTTCATGGCGGGCGCGTCGACGTTGATACTTCGAACTACGAAAGCTCGCGGCCGGGCATCTTCGCCGCCGGCGACATCGCGAACTATCCGAACAAGCAGAAGCTGATCCTGTCGGGCTTTCACGAGGCGTCGCTCGCGCTGCGCAAGGCGTACGCGTACGCGTATCCCGACAGGAAACGCGTGCATGTCCATTCGAGCTACGACGCGAAGCTCGCGGAAAAGATCGGCGCGGCGGCTTGACGGGCGCGCCAGCGCAGCAGCAGTTTCGATTGGCGACGTGTGCCGATTCTCAGCGGCCGATCGCGCAGCCCGCCGCGTCGTGAATACCTTTTTCAATCGACACGCCTGTTTTTGCCAACGAAGGGCAAAACGGAAAGCCGAAACCGCAGCGCGGCGACGTTTTCCGTCATGACCCGCTAGCTATCGCGAGGCTCGCCGTTATAAGCTTGGCGCCTTGTCAGCCGGCGCGCGCGCGCCCTTGGCGACGCATCCCGGCCCCTCCGTGGACCGCGCAAGCGCTTGCGCGACGGCTTCGCCGCCGGCCAGGCGCGAGGTTTGCTTAAAACGAAAGTTCCAATGACGTGTCCGCCATGACCCAGCTCGAAGCTTCTTCTTCCCACGACCGCGCCGAGCGCGTTCGAGTGCAGGCCGAGGCCGCGCCGTCGGCGCCCGTCGGCGTCGATTATTTGTCGCTCGTGCAGGCGATTTCGGACTACGCGATCTTTCTGCTCGATGCGAAGGGCAACATCGTCAGCTGGAATGCCGGCGCGCAGAAGCTGAAGGGCTACACGGAAAGCGAGATCGTCGGCCAGCATTTCTCGCGCTTCTATACCGAGGAAGCCGTCGCGCGCGGCTGGCCGACCTACGAGCTGGAACAGGCTGCGCTGACCGGCCGTTTCGAAGACGAAGGCTGGCGCGTGCGCAAGGACGGCACGACGTTCTGGGCGAACGTCGTGATCACCGCGATCCGCAACGAGAAGGGCGCGGTCACGGGCTTCGCGAAGATCACGCGCGACCTGACCGCGCAGCGCGAATACCTCGAAGCGCTGCGCCAGAGCGAGGAGCGCTTCCGTCTGCTCGTCGATAGCGTGAAGGACTACGCGATCTTCATGCTCGATCCGCAAGGCTTCGTCGTCAGTTGGAATTCGGGCGCCGCGCGCATCAAGGGCTATACGCACGACGAAATCGTCGGCCGGCACTTCTCGCAGTTCTATGTGCCCGAGGAGGCCGCGGCCGGCAAGCCCGCGCGCGAGCTGGCGATCGCGCGCCAGATCGGCGCCGTCGAAGACGAAGGCTGGCGCATGCGTAAGGACGGTTCGACGTTCTGGGCCAACGTGATCATCACGGCCGTCTATGACGAATCGCGACGCTTGCGCGGCTTCGCCAAGGTCACGCGCGATTTGACCGAGCGGCGCCGGCGCGAGGAACTGGAGCGCTCCGGGGAGCGCATGCGCGAATTTCTCGCGACGCTCGCGCACGAACTGCGCAATCCGCTCGCGCCGGTGCGCAACGCGGTCGGCACGATGCAGATGGAAACCGATCTGAGCCCGGTGGTCGCGCGGGCGCGCGATCTGATCGATCGCCAGGTCACCCACCTGACGCGACTCGTCGACGATCTGCTCGATATCGGCCGCATCATGTCCGACAAGGTCGAACTGCGTATTGCGCGCGTCGATCTCGCCGAGCTCGTCGCGCGCGCGATCGAAGCGGCGCGGCCGTTCACCGACTCGCGCGAGCAGCGCGTGGTCGCGCATGTACCCGACGCTCCCGTGATGATTCGCGGCGACATGACGAGGCTCGTGCAGGTCCTGCAAAACCTGCTGCACAACGCGTCGAAGTTTTCGCCGAACGGCAGCGCGATCGAGATGCAGGGACGTGTCGACTTTCGTATGGCGGTGCTCGAAGTGCGCGACCCCGGCTGCGGCATTCCGGTGCGCTCGCTCGACAAGATCTTCGAACTGTTCGCGCAGGAGAAGGAAGGGCAAAATTTCGGCGAGGGCGGCCTTGGGATCGGCCTGACGCTGTGCAAGTCGCTCGTCGAAATGCATGGTGGCAGCATCGTCGCGAGCAGCGAAGGACTGGGACTCGGCAGCACGTTCACGCTGAGTCTGCCGCTCGCTTCCGCGCAGTCCGACACCGCGGAGAGCGGCACGATCGATGCCGCGCCCCACGTGCAGCCGCTGCGCATTCTCCTCGTCGACGACAATCGCGATTCGGCCGACAGCCTCGCGATGCTGCTCGAACTGAAGGGCCACGAGGTGCGTATCGCCTACGAGGGCGAGCAGGCCCTGCATATCGCTCCGCGCTTCTCGCCGCATCTCGCGCTGATCGACCTCGCGATGCCGAAGATGGATGGCTATGCGACGCTCGCGGCGATGCGCGCGCGGCCCGAGATGTCGCGCACGATGTACGCGGCGATGACGGGTTTCGGCCATGCGAGCGATCTCGATCGAACTCGCCACGCGGGTTTCCATGCGCACCTCGTGAAGCCGGTCGAGATGGCGGTCCTCGACGCGTTGCTCGTGAAGGCGGATGGACGTCTGAGCGGAAGCGGCGGGACGTAGCCGCTGTTTCGCTGCGCGGCTGCCTCGCCAGCCGGGGCACGGTGTTTGCTGCGACTCTGCATACGTTCCAGTCCGCCGCCGCCTGGCGGGCCGTGGATCTAACCGGTGCAGGGAGGCACGATGCTCGACACGCGCGACCACGCGGCCAGCTTCAAGGCCCAGTCACGGCAGGTCTCAAATCAACACGGTGGCCGCGCACTACGCGCGAGCGCCCGCGCGCCGCAGCCCGGCAAGCCTGCTATCTCGCTCGACGATTTTCTGCGCGACGCGCGTTTCGATGCGAACGATCCCGCTGCCCTCGGAGCACTGCTCGCTGATCTGATCGAGCGCGGCTACGATCGCGCGCCGACCTTGCCATGGCCGGGGCATGGGGAGACGCTGGTGCGCTGGCGCGCGCTGGCCGCCGTCGCCGCATGCGACCTCGGCCTCGTCAAACTGTTCGAAGGCCATACCGATGCACTCGCGATTCTCGCCGAGCTCAATGGTCCGCTGCCGCCCGCGGCAAGCCGCTGGGGCGTGTGGGCCGCCGAGGCGCCGCACGCGCGGGTGCGCGCCATCGACGAAGGAATCCAGACCGTTGCCGGCGAGGGCGCGCAGGTGCGCCTGTCCGGCACCAAAGCCTGGTGCTCCGGCGCGCAGGCGCTCACCCATGCGCTCGTGAGCGCATGGCGCGACGACGAGCCCGTGCTGGCGGCGCTCGCGCTGGACCAGAGCTCGATCTCGATCGATACATCGAAGTGGCAGGCCGTCGGCATGCAGGCGACCGCGAGCGCGGATGTCACGTTCAAAGACACCGTGGCGACGCTCGTCGGCGCGCCGCATGCGTATCTGCGCCGCGCGGGCTTCTGGCATGGCGGCGCCGGTATCGCCGCGTGCTGGTACGGCGCGGCCGCGCAAATCGCGCGCACGCTGCGCGACGCGTGCGCCCGGCACGCGGACGCGCATCGGCTCGCTCATCTCGGTGCGACCGATGTCGCCTTGCAGTCGGCCGCCGCGCTGCTGCGCGAAACCGCGGCGTGGATCGACGCGCAGCCGTCGGCCGATGCAGCGACGCGCGTGTTGCGCGCGCGTCTGGCCGTCGAGCAGGCCGCGAGCGCCGTGATCGAGCACGCGACACGCGCGCTCGGCGCGGGCCCGTTGTGCCGCGACGCGCGCTTCGCGCGGGCGCTCGCCGACCTGCCGGTGTTTCTGCGGCAGAGCCACGCGGAACGCGACCTCGCAGCGCTCGGCGAACGGCTCGTCGAGGCCGCTGACACGACTGCCGCGCCGGCATCGCATCAGGCGTCTTCGCAAACGCTCGCGCCGTGGACGCCATGACTTTTTTCCCCCTGCCTTGGGAGGATCGCTGAGATGAACTCGACGGCGCCGTACTTCGATGGACTCTACCGACGCAGCGACGATCCGTGGCGTTTGCGCGAAGGCTGGTACGAACGCCGCAAGCGTTCGCTGACGCTCGCGTTGCTGCCGCGGGCGCGCTATCGCAACGCGTTCGAACCGGGCTGCGCGAACGGCGAGTTGACGGCCGGGCTCGCGACGCGCTGCGACGCGCTGCTCGCCGCCGATCTGCACGCGCGCGCCGTCGAGCTTGCGTGTGAACGCGTGGCGGGCGCATCGAACGTGCGGATCGAGCAGCGCAGGGTGCCGCGCGACTGGCCGACGGAGCACGGGCCGTTCGATCTGATCGTGATCAGCGAGTTCGCGTACTACCTCGACGCGGCCGAGCTCGAAACGCTGGCCGCGCGCATCGCCGGGTCGCTGACGCCGGACGGCACGCTGCTCGCCTGTCATTGGCGCTGGCCGTTCGCCGAAGCGCGCGAATCCGCCGACCATGCGCACGCGCTATTCGATGCACGCTGCGGTCTCGCGCGTCTCGCGCATCACGACGAAGCCGACTTGCTGATCGACGTGTGGTCGCGCGACGCACGTTCGGTCGCCCAGCGCGAGGGGCTTCTATGATCGGCGTGATCGTTCCGGCGCATAACGAAGAGACGTTGCTCGCACGCTGCCTCGCGGCCTTGCTCGAAGCGTCGCGACACGAAGCGCTCGCCGGCGAGGAGGTGCGGATCGTCGTTGCGCTCGACGCGTGCAGCGATTTCAGCGGGGCGATCGCGCGCGCTTACGGCGTGCAGACGCTGACGCTGAAGGCGCGCAACGTCGGGATCGCGCGAGCGCTCGGCGCGTCGCTTCTGCTCGCGCACGGCGCGCGCTGGCTGGCGTTTACCGATGCCGACAGCCGCGTGTCGCCCGGTTGGCTGGCCGCGCAACTGGCGCTCGGCGCCGATGCGGTGTGCGGCTCGATCGCCGTCGACGACTGGAGCGCGCATCCGCACAGCGTGCGCGAATATTTTCGCAAGACGTATGTCGACGCCGACGGACATCGGCATGTGCACGGCGCGAATCTCGGCGTTTCCGCCGACGCCTATCGGCGCGCGGGCGGCTTTCCGCCGCTCAAGTGCAGCGAGGATGCCGCGCTCGTCGATCGCCTGATCGCGACCGGCGCGCGCATCGCGTGGAGCGCCGCGCCGCGCGTGACCACGAGCGCGCGCACCGTGGCCCGCGTGAGCGGCGGTTTCGGCGATACGCTCATTTCGTGGGCGACGGACGGCGCGCTGGCCTGAGCGACGGCGACGCGTCGCGGGCTCGTCTCGCTCGCAACTATCCGGACACCAGAACATTCGCACGGCAATCCGCCGCGGGGAGGACGAACATGATGGACGCGTTTTTCGTTCTATTCGGCCAAGGCAGGGAGCTCGATCCGTTGCAGATGGGTATGCGCTCGATCGCCGTGTTCGTGATCGCGCTCGCGCTGATCCGTGTATCGGGGCGCCGTTCATTCGGGCAGCGCTCGCCGTTCGATTCGGTCGTCGTGATTCTGCTCGGCGCGACGCTGAGCCGCGCGATCGTCGGTGCGTCGCCGTTTATCGCGACCGTCGTCGCGTCGTTCGCGATCGTCGTGTGTCACCGGGTGCTCGCGTGGTCGTTCATACGCTCGCGCCGCTTCGAGCTGCTGGTGGGCGGCGCCGAGCGCGAGGTGTTCAGCGACGGCAAGTTCCACGCGAACGAAATGCACGCGGCGCTCGTCACGCGCACCGACATCGAGGAAAGCGTGCGGCAGAAAACCGGCTCGCGCTCGATGGACGACGTGGCCGCCGCGATTCTCGAACGCAATGGCGAAGTGAGCGTGATTCGCAAGCGCGCGTGAGCGCCCGAACCCGTGAAGAGCGGGGCGCTCGCGCGGGGACACGGTAGCCGGCTCAGCCGCGCCCGCCTCGCGAAATCTCCGCGCCCGCGCCGCGCGGCAGGCGCAGCGTGACCGGAATCGACGCGAACGAGCATAGCCCGACCACGAGAAACGCGGGCCAGAAATCCGACCAGGTGATGCTCGGATGCCCATGCAGCGCGCGCGAAATCTGCAGCACGATGCCGCCGACCGTCACGCCGAGGCCGAGCGACATCTGCTGCACGACGCTGCCGAGGCTCGTCGCGCGGCCGACGTCGCGGCTCGCGATCTCCGCGTAGGTCAGCGAATTGAGGCTCGTGAACTGCAACGCGGGGAAGAAGCCGCCGAGCAACACGACGACCCAGATGATCCACGTCGGCGTGTGCGGGAAAAACAGCCCGCACGCGGCGATCGAAATGCCCGATAGCGCGGCGTTGAACACGAGCACCTGGCGAAAGCCGAAGCGGCGCAGCACCGTGGAGGCGATCGTGCGCATGAACATGCCGCCGAACGCGGACGCGCAGGTGATCAGCCCCGATTGGAACGCGCTCATGCCGTGGCCTTCCTGCAGTAGCAGCGGCAGCAGGAATGGCAACGCGCCGAGACCGATGCGAAATAGCGAGCCGCCGAGCACGCTCGCCTGGAAAGTCGGCACCTTGAAAAAACGCAAATCCAGAAGCGGCAGTGCGACCCGCTGCGCATACGCAACGTAGATCGCGAGCAGCGCCGCGCCGAGCGCGCACATGCCGAACGCGTCCGTATTCGAAATCAGTTCGCCGCCGACCAGCGACAAGCCGAGCAACAGCAGCACCGCGCCCGCCGCCGACAGCAGGAAGCCGATCCAGTCGAGCGGGCCGGGGTCGGGCTCGCGCGTATTGGCGATATAGCGATTGGTGAGATAGATGCCGAGAATGCCGATCGGCACGTTGATGAAGAAGATCAGCCGCCAGTGCAGATACGTGGTGATGAAGCCGCCGAGCAGCGGACCGGCGGCGGGGCCGAGCATTGCGGGCACGCTCAGGTAATTCATCGCGCGGATGAAGTCGGCTTTCTCCACCACGCGAAAGATGATGATGCGCCCGACGGGCACCATCATCGCGCCGCCGACGCCCTGGATGAAACGCGCAACCGTGAAAGTGGCAAGCGAGTTCGACGCGGCGCACAACAGCGAGCCCGTCACGAAGACGCCGATCGCGCTGCGGAATACCGTGCGCGCGCCGAACTTGTCGGCGAGCCAGCCGCATACCGGGATGAACACGCCGAGCCCGAGCACGTAGCTTGTCACCGCGATCTTCAGCGTGACCGGATCGCGCCCGAAATCGCGTGCCATGGCCGGCAGCGCGGTGACGATCACGTTGGCGTCGACGCTTTCCATGAACATGGCGCACGCGACGATAAGAGGCGCAATCAGAGCTTTTTGGGTCTGGGCGACAGTCATATCGGCGAGCCTGCGGCGAAGCGTCGCAGGCAAAGGGGGCATTATGCACCTGTACGGTGCGGATTGTTAATACCTGCACGACCGATGCGGCCCCTTTACGTATTTTCCGTATCCGGTATGCGACGTTGGCATCGCGACGTCGCCAAAAAATATTGTTTTGTTGCGCTGCGGCACGAGATCGCTATAATCGGGTTATTCCGTAGGTATAAACCCTGATAAGGAGTCGCCATGAACACCGCATCGAATGCCGTCCGTTCCACCCCCGCTGCCAACACGTTCTTCGGCAAGCTGCGCGCGCTGGCGCTGCATGCGCTGAACCTGCATCTGCAGAACTGCGCAGTGATCGCCGAAGCGTACCGTCGCCCGAACTAAGCGCGAGTTTCCCGCGCGGGCCCCGCAAGCCCCAGCTGTCGTGTCAATGCCCGCTCGAGTAGCGGGCATTGTGCTTTCTGGCCCCGCCAAGCGGAGCACGTTCAGCGAGTCGGCTCCCCAGTCCCACCAGATAGACGCCCGCCGTCAGCCAATTCCGGGCTGCCATCGCCGTTTCCCTTCCTGATATCGTGCTTCCGCTCCTGATTACGGCACGCCCAGCCGTGATCCTGATGCCGCGGTTGCGCCGGCCCGATGCCTCGCATCACGCGAGGAAGCATTACAATCGCGCGCTTTTGACACGCGACGCGCAAGTGAACCGACGGCAAAATTGCTAATGCTGTCAACCTTTTGCACGTTTTGCCGTTATCACTTTGTAATCGCCGCCACAGGCGATACCGCGCGTGACGACCCGTCGCCGCGACCGCTCCTCGCAAGGCCCGCATTGACCATGTTCCACCGACTTCAACACAGCTTCGAGCGCCTCCCGGCGTTGCTCGGCCGTGCATCGAAAGCGCTTGGCAGCCGGGGCCTTCTGTCGCCCGTGCTCGCGCTCGTCATTTGCGGGTTGCTGCTGGTCGTGCTGCAGCATCTGTCCGAGGCAGTGAATTACCGTTCGGTGATCCGCGAACTGCGCCAGCTGTCGGCGCGCGAGTGGATCGGTGCGCTCGGCGCGACCGCGCTCAGCTACGTCGCGTTGGTCGGGCGCGACGCGGTCGGCCTGCGCTATCTCGGCGTGAGCGTGCCGCGCGCGGCGCTGTGGGTCGGCGCGACGGCCGGTTCGGCGCTCGGCAATGCGACCGGTTTCGGCGCGCTGACGGGCGGAGCGGTGCGCGCGCGCGTGTACGGCGTCGCGAACATCACGCCCGCGCAGATCGGCCGCATGACGGTGTTTACGAGCGTGTCGCTCGCGCTCGCCCTCGTCTTGATGACCGCGCTGGGCATGGTCTGCATGGCGGGCCAGCTCTCGCCGATGCTGCATCTGCCGCCAGTCGCGCTGCGCTGGAGCGGCGCTGCGCTGCTGCTCGGGCTGGCGCTCGCCGCGGCCGCGTGCCGTCGGCAAACCCGGCCGATCCGCACGCGCTGGCAGTGGCTCTCGTTCGATATTCCCGCGCGCCGCGATCTGCTCGCGCAGGTTGCGCTGGCGGTGCTCGACGTGGTCGCCGCGGGCCTCGCGTTGTGGGCATTGCTGCCGCATGCGAACGTGAGCTTCGTCGGCTTCATCACCGTCTACGCGGCCGCGATGCTGCTCGGCCTGATTGGCCATACGCCTGGCGGCGTCGGCGTGTTCGAAGCGGCGATGGTGTTCACGCTGAGCGGCAGCGTGCCGATGCATCAGATGGTCGCCGCGCTGCTCGCGTATCGCGCGATCTATTTCGGCGTGCCGCTGATCGTCTCCGCGGCGCTGCTCGCGGGTTTCGAGGGGCGCGCGCTGAAGAATCGTCTGTCGATGTTGCAGGCGCAGCGCGTGTCGGAACTCGCGCCGCTGTTTCTGAGCCTCGTCACGTTCGTGGTCGGCGGCATGCTGGTCATTTCGAGCGCGACGCCGGCGTTCTGGCAGCGCATTCATATGCTGCGCGACCTGGTGCCGCTGTGGGTGCTCGAAAGCTCGCAGATGCTAGGCAGCGTGCTCGGCGTGCTGCTGCTGTTCGTCGCGCGCGGCCTGCTGCGGCGGCTCGATGCGGCATGGTGGATGACGCTCGCGCTCGCGTTGCTGAGCCTCGCGCTGTCGCTGACCAAGGGTCTCGCGTTCGTCGAAGCCGGTGTGCTCGGCATGCTGATCGTGCTGCTGCTCGCGACGCGCAAGCGCTTCAACCGTCATTCGTCGCTGTTCGCGGAGCGTTTCACGGCCGGCTGGCTCGTGTCGGTCGCGATGGTGCTGATGTTCGCGACGTGGATCATGCTGTTCGCTTTCCGTGACGTGCCGTACACGGGCGATCTGTGGTGGCAATTCGCGTTCGACGAGCGCGCGCCGCGCGCGCTGCGCGCGACGCTCGCCGCGAGCGTGTTCGCCGCGACCTTCTCGTTCTGGCAATTGCTGCGTCCGGCGCCGGGCCGCTTCGTGAAGCCGGCGCCCGAAGATCTGCACGACGCCGCGCGCATCGTGCGCGCGCAGGAACGCAGCGATGCCGGTCTCGCGTTGATGGGCGACAAGAGCTTCCTGTTTTCGGAGTCGCGCGAAGCGTTCCTGATGTACGCGAAATACGGCCGCACGTGGGCCGCGTTGCACGATCCGGTGGGGCCGCGCGAAGAGTGGGCGGGTCTCATCAGCAAGTTCGTCGCGCTCGCGCATGCACATGGCGGTCGCGCCGCGTTCTACCAGGTGCGCGCGAATGCGCTGCCGCTGTATCTCGACGCTGGCCTCACGCTGATGAAGCTCGGCGAGGAAGCGCACGTCGTGCTCGACGACTTCGATCTGAAGGGCTCGCATCGCGCGCATCTGCGCTATGCGCTCAAGCGCGGCGAGCGCGACGGCTTTAGCGTCGAAGTGATCGATCAGGCCCATGTGCCGGCCTCGCTCGAAACGCTGCGCGGCATTTCCGACGGTTGGCTCGACAGCCGCGACGCGCGCGAGAAGAGCTTCTCGGTCGCGGCTTTCCATGACGAATACCTGGCCGCGCAGTCGGTGATGCTGGTGCGCCAGAACGGCGAGCCGGTCGCATTCGTGACCTTCATGACGACCGATATGAATACCGAGGCGACCGTCGGCGTGATGCGTCACGTCGAAAGCGCGTCGCCGTATGCGATGGAATATCTGTTCACGCAGCTCGCGCTGCATCTGAAACAGGCGGGCTTCCGCTCGCTCAGTCTCGGCATTGCGCCGCTCTCCGGCGTGCAGCCGACGCCGCTCGCGTCGCGCTGGCATCGGCTGGCCGGCATCGTGTGGCGCTTCGGCGGCCGCTTCTACAACTTCCGCGGACTGCGTGCTTTCAAGAGCAAGTTCCAGCCGCGCTGGGAGCCGCGTTATCTCGCGGCATCCGGTTCGGGCGTGTTCTTCACGCTCGCGGACCTGTCGCTGCTGGCAGGAGGCCGGCGTTCATGACATTGCATCCGTTGTTCCGGCTCGCCGTCGCGGCGAGCGTTCTGAGTTGCGGCGCGCTCGCGCACGCGGCCACCACCACCGTGCCAGGCGGCCGCTATGGCGACGTGCGCGTGACGCAGCCCGAGGGGCCGCTGCGCGGCTTCGTCGTGCTGTATTCGCAGGCAAGCGGCTGGAGCGCAGCCGATCAGCAGAGCGCCGATGCGCTCGCGAAAGCGGGCGCGATGACGGTCGGCGTCGATACCGCGCACTACGCGGCCAACCTTGCCGCGAAAAAGGAAACCTGTCATCAGCTGGTGGGCGATGCCGAGGCGCTCAGCCATCAGCTCGAACGGCAGTCGCAGTCGAGCCGCTACTTCGCGCCGATCGTCGCGGGTACGGGGCAGGGCGCGACGCTCGCGATGCACGTGCTCGAGCAGGCGCCGTCCAATACGATCGCGGGCGCGGTGTCGGTCGACGCCGATCACACGCTCGACGCGCGCTTCGAACCGTGTCCGCCCGACCCGACCGTGATTCGCGACAAGGTGCCGGGCTTCGTCGAAAAGGCGAGCACGGGCAATGCCGATCGCGCGCGTCTCGTTGCATTGCTGACGCCGCATCTGCAGCCGGTCTCGATCAGCGCCGACGACGTGTCCGACCTGCCGCTGATCGAATTGCCGGCCGCGCATCCGAACGGCTTGATGGCGATCGTGATTTCCGGCGATGGCGGCTGGCGCGATCTCGACAAGACGATCGCGCAGGCACTGCAGAAAGATGGCGTGTCGGTGGTCGGCTGGGACAGCCTGCGTTATTTCTGGAGCGAGAAGCCGCCCGCGCAAACGAGCCGCGATCTCGCGCGGGTGATGCAAACCTATGGCGAGCGCTGGCACGCGCAGCATATCGCGCTGATCGGCTATTCGTTCGGCGCCGACGTGCTGCCGTTCGCGTATAACCGCCTGCCGCAGGCGCAGCGCGATAAGGTGTCGCTGATTTCGCTGCTCGGCTTCGCGCCCGACGCCGATTTCCAGATCCGCGTCGGCGGCTGGCTCGGCATGCCCGCAAGCGACAAGGCGCTGAATGTGCGCCCCGAGTTGGCGCATGTGCCGCCGTCGATCGTTCAATGCTTCTATGGCGAGAGCGAGACCGACACGCTGTGTCCGGCGCTCGACAAGACCGGCGTCGACGTCATCCGCACGACCGGCGATCATCACTTTGGCCGCGATTACAACGCGCTCGAGCAACGCATTCTCGCGGCATTCAAAAAGCAGAGCGGCGTGCGCGATTGATGTCGGTGTTGGCCGTCTCAGCGGGGCGCGCTTGCCGGTGCGCCCCGTTTTTCTTGTGTGGCACTGGCGCACTGCGCGGAGATGCGCGGAGATTGACAAAGCTTGCCGAGTCGACGAAGATCGCCGACATGAACTGCCTCGACATCCGTATTGCGCTGATTATTAGCATCATTCATCGAATGGTGGGTTAGCGCGCGTCGACTTGCAGTCACACATAACCCGCCAAACGAGGCGGGTTTTTTTATGTGCGCTTTCAGGTTCATTCTCTGCCTGCCTCCTGGCGAACATGCCGCGATTGCTATCGTTCGATGTCGATCGCCGTTGATGCGTTGTTGCATCGAATGTTGCCACCCAGGAGCTTGCCGTGCTGTTAAACGAACTCGAACAGGCCGCCGCAGCGGCCGGGCGCGTCGCGCCGTCCCACGACTACCTGAAAAAGACCCTGACCGCGCGCGTCTACGACGTGGCGCGCGAGACCGAACTCGAACGCGCGCCGAACCTGTCGGCGCGGCTGTGCAACCCGGTCTATCTGAAGCGCGAGGACAACCAGCCGGTGTTCTCGTTCAAGCTGCGCGGCGCATACAACAAGATGGCGCATATTCCGGCCGAGGCGCTCAGTCGCGGCGTGATCACCGCGTCGGCGGGCAATCATGCGCAGGGCGTGGCGTTATCGGCGGCACGCATGGGCGTGAAGGCGATCATCGTCGTGCCGGTGACGACGCCGCAGCTCAAGGTCGACGCGATCCGCACGCATGGCGGGCCGACCGTCGAGATCGTGCAGTTCGGTGAGTCGTATAGCGACGCCTATGGTTACGCGGTCAAGCTGCAGGAAGAGCGCGGCCTGACTTTCGTGCATCCGTTCGACGATCCGTACGTGATCGCCGGCCAGGGCACCGTCGCGATGGAAATCCTCAGCCAGCACCAGGGGCCGATTCACGCGATCTTCGTGCCGATCGGCGGCGGCGGTCTCGCGGCCGGTGTCGCCGCCTACGTGAAATCGGTGCGCCCCGAGATCAAGGTGATCGGCGTGCAGACCGACGATTCGTGCGCGATGGCCGCGTCGTTGCAGGCGGGCGAGCGTGTGACGCTGAACGAAGTGGGCCTGTTCTCCGACGGCACCGCGGTGAAGCTCGTCGGCGAAGAGACCTTCCGTCTGTGCCGCGAATATCTCGACGAAGTGCTGCTCGTGAACACCGATGCGCTGTGCGCCGCGATCAAGGACGTGTTCCAGGACACGCGCAGCGTGCTCGAACCGGCGGGCTCGCTCGCGGTGGCCGGCGTCAAGCAGTATGCCGAACGGGAAGGCATCGAGAACCAGACGCTGATCGCGATCACGTCGGGCGCGAACATGAACTTCGACCGCATGCGCTTCGTCGCCGAACGCGCGGAAGTGGGCGAAGCGCGCGAAGCGGTCTTCGCGGTGACGATCCCCGAAGAGCGCGGCAGCTTCAGGCGCTTCTGCGAGCTGCTCGGCACGCGCAGCGTCACCGAGTTCAACTACCGGATCGCCGACGCGAACTCGGCGCATATTTTCGTCGGCGTGCAGATCCGCAATCGCAGCGAATCGGCGCAGATCGCCGGCGCCTTCGAAGCGCACGGCTTCGCCACCGTCGACCTGACCTTCGACGAACTGTCGAAGCAGCACATCCGCTACATGGTCGGCGGCCGCTCGCCGCTCGCGCGCGACGAACGACTGTTTCGCTTCGAGTTTCCGGAACGTCCGGGCGCGCTGATGAAATTCCTGTCGTCGATGGCGCCGAACTGGAACATCAGCCTGTTCCACTACCGCAACCAGGGCGCGGACTACAGCTCGATTCTGGTCGGCATTCAGGTGCCCGGGAGCGACCACGCGGCGTTCGAGCGCTTCATCGAAACGCTCGGCTATCCGTGCTGGGGAGAGACGAAGAATCCGGTCTACCGACTATTTCTTGGCGAGTTGAAGCTCGTTTAGCGGATCGGGGTTTACCTCAGGGCACGCCATGCCGTAGCACGAGCCGCGGGTCGTCCAAGTCGCCGGAAAACCCCGCCAGTCTTGCGTTTGCGGCCGAAACAGCCGCGCGGCGCCGGCTCCCGCCTTACACCTTCTATCGCGCAACGCGATACGGCCTATCCGCTATATCGCATTGCGGGATAGGCGTCGCGATCGTCACACTGAGCGCAAATTTCATCACCGCATTCAGGAGACTACATGCGCACCCAAGTCGGCATCATCGGTGCAGGGCCCGCTGGCCTGCTTCTTTCCCATCTGCTTCATTTGCGCGGTATCGACTCGGTCGTGCTCGAAACGCGCACGCGCGATCAGATCGAATCGACGATTCGCGCCGGCGTGCTCGAGCAGGGCACGATGGATCTGCTGACGCAAACCGGTCTCGGCGAACGCATGAAAGCCGAAGGCGCGCTGCATCACGGTTTCGAACTCGCGTTCGAAGGCAAGCGTCGCCGCATCGATCTGACCGGCCTCACCGGTCATGCGATCACGGTTTATGCCCAGCACGAAGTGATCAAGGATCTAGTCGCGGCGCGCGTCGCCGCGGGCGCCGAACTGCGTTTCGGCGTATCGGAGACGTCGGTGCACGGCATCGATACCGAGAAGCCGTCGATCCGCTATCGCCACGAAGGCGCGGAGCACGAACTGCAATGCGACTTCGTGATCGGCTGCGACGGCTCGCAAGGCGTGTCGCGCCAGGCGATCCCGCAGACGCTGCGCAAGGATTTCGAGCGCGTCTATCCGTTTGGCTGGTTCGGCATTCTGTGCGAAGGCCCGCCGTCGTCGGACGAGCTGATCTACGCGCGCCACGAGCGCGGCTTCGCGCTGATCAGCACGCGCTCGCCGAACGTGCAGCGCATGTATTTCCAGTGCGATCCGAAGGACTCGGTCGACAACTGGTCCGACGATCGCATCTGGGCCGAGCTGCATGCGCGCGCTGATTCGGACGAAGGCCACAGAATCATCGACGGCAAGATCTTTCAGAAGAACATCGTCGGCATGCGCAGCTTCGTGTCGACGACGATGCAGTACGGGCGCCTCTTCCTCGCTGGCGACGCCGCGCATATCGTGCCGCCGACTGGCGCGAAGGGCATGAACCTCGCGGTCGCCGACGTGAACGTGCTCAGCAAGGCGCTCGACGCGTTCTACAAGGAAAACCGCGTCGATCTGCTCGACCGTTACAGCGAAACCGCGCTCAAACGCATCTGGCGCGCCGAGCACTTCTCGTACTGGATGACCAGCATGCTGCATCGTATCGAAGGCGCTTCGGCGTTCGAGCAGCAACTGCAGGTCGCCGAGCTCGAGTACGTGACGACGTCGCGCACGGCCGCGACAGTACTGGCGGAGAACTACGTCGGCGTCGCCGGCGCGCAGATGCAGGCGCAGCTGTAAGCGCTACTGCAAGCACCGCGCGATCATCGGGATCGCTAATTGATCGACAGATCCCGATGCGCGGCCGCCTGAAACTCCTTGGGCGTGACGCCGGTCTGCTTGCGGAAATAGCGGCTGAAATAGGCCGCATCTTCGAAACCGAGCGCATGCGCGATCTGTTTGATGCTCGAACCCGAGTAGACCAGATCGCGCTGCGCCTCGCGTATCAACTGATCGTTGACGAGCGACAGCGGCGAATGGCCAAGCTCCTCACGACAGATGCGCCCCAGTTGCGCCGCGGTCACCCCCAATTTTTCCGCATAAAAATCGATTGGCAGATGCTCGCGCACATGGGTGGCGATCAGTTCGCGTAGCCGTTTGATCTGCGCGGCGCGCCGGTCATTGACAGTCGCGCCCGCGCTCGAGGCGGCATCGGTCAGCCGGGCGACCTGCACAAAAAGTGCAATCATCAGCGACATGCCCGCGGCGATATGGCCGCGCGCGCTGCCGCGAAATTCCTGCTCCAGCAAACCGAACAAGGGCATCAACGTGCGCTCGCCGACCGCGGGCCGCACGGGAATCAGCGCGGGCCGTTGCAGCACCGGCACGAGGCCCGGCGACACCGCTTTCGAAATCGACTCCAGCGCGCGCTGCGCGGCGGTAATCACGAGCCCGTCGATCTCCGGCGAAAACACGAAACCGTGCACCGTTTGCGCTGGAATCAGGATCAGGCATGGCGCGTCGATCGTGAGCTTTTCGCTTTCGATCAGAACGTGGCCCGAACCGCTGCGGATATAGAGAATCTGCAGCAATGCATCGTGCCGGTGCGCGGCGATATGCCAGTCGTTCGGACGACTGCGCTCGACGATCCATTCGAAATTGAACGCGTCGTACCACGGCGGCCGCGCGGACTCTCCGTACAGATCGTAGTTAGGGATATTCCTCATGCGGTTTTGTCTCCAATGTTCGAATTGTCCTGCGATGCGCTGCCTTTGTCCAATTTCGTCCCGAACCGCGTGGCTATACTTTTTTCCATCGGAGACGCGGTCGAATGACGCAGTTTGGTGAAGCCGGCCAACCTAAGCTCGCCGCGATCGTGAACATGGAGATCGGGAGGACTAAGCAAATGAATCAACGGAAAGATCGGCGCGACACACCCGCCAACGCGCGACACTGGCTCGGGCTCGAAGGTAGCGTCTGCGTCGTGAGCGGCGCGGCGGGCGGCATCGGCAGCGCGATTGCTCAGGTGTTGGGCGACGCTGGCGCACGCGTGGCGCTGCTCGATCGCGATGAGCAGAAGTGCCGTGACGTCGCGCAAGCGCTGAGCGCGAGCGGTGTCGAAGCGCTGGCGCTCGCCTGCGATATCGGCGACATCGATAGCGTGCGCGGCGCGGTGTCGGAGGTCGAAGCGCGCCTCGGCGTCGCCGATGTGCTCGTGAACAACGCGGGCCTGTTGCGGCCGGGGGGCATCGAAGAGATTGGACTCGATGCATGGAATGCGATGCTGCGCGTGAATCTGACCGGCTACATGCTGTGCTCGCAGCAATTCGGTCAACGCATGCTGAAGCGCGGCGCTGGCGCAATCGTGCATGTCGCGTCGGTGGCCGCGCATCATCCGCAGACCTATAGCGGCGCTTACAGCGCGGGCAAGGCTGGCGTCGCGATGCTGTCGAAGCAGATTGCGGCGGAGTGGGGACCACGCGGCATTCGCAGCAATACCGTGTGCCCGGGCATGATCCGCACGCCGCTGTCGGCGGCGTTCTACGAGCACGGCGATATCGAACGCCGGCGCAGCGCGATGACCGCGAGCCGCCGGATCGGCGAGCCGAACGATATCGCCGATGTCGTCGCGTTTCTCGCGAGCGAACGCGCGGCCTATGTGAACGGCGCCGAAGTCGTCGTCGATGGCGGCTTCGAAAGCATGCTGATGGACCTCGTGCCGCGTCCCGGCTTCGAAGCCAACCAGGCCGCGCAAGCCACCCAGGCCGACCGCCAGGTCCGAGCGTAAGGAGACCATCATGACCAACGCAACATGCGGCGCAACACTCACGTGCGACGTACTCGTGATCGGTTCGGGTGCGGGAGGGCTGTCGACCGCGATCACCGCGCGCAAACACGGTCTCGATGTCGTCGTGATCGAGAAGGAGCCGTTCTTCGGCGGCACGACCGCGTTTTCAGGCGGTGTGCTGTGGATTCCGGGCAACCGTCACGCAAGCAGCAACGGCGTCAGCGATACGCGCGAAGCGGCGCTGACCTATATGCGAAGCGAAACCGGCGCGTGCTTCGATGCCGCCGCCGTCGACGCGTTTCTCGACACGGGCCCTGAGATGCTCGACTTCTTCGAGCGCGAAACCACCGTCAAATTCGTGCCGACGCTGTATCCCGACTATCACCCGAACGTGGGCGGTGGTGTCGACATTGGCCGCTCGGTCGTCGCCGCGCCGTTCGATGCGCGCGCGCTGGGCCAGGACATCTCGCGATTGCGCCCGCCGCTGAAGACGATCACGTTCATCGGCATGATGTTCAATTCGTCGAACGCGGACCTGAAGCACTTCTTCAATGCGACGCGTTCGCTCACCTCCGCGCTGTACGTCGCGAAGCGCCTCGCGAGCCATCTGAAGGATCTTGCGCTGTACCGGCGCGGCGTGCAGATCACGAGCGGTAACGCGCTCGCCGCGCGGCTCGCGAAGTCCGCGCTCGATCTCGGCATTCCGATCCATACGAACACGGCCGCTCGCGAGCTGACCGTGGCGAACGGCAGCGTGACCGGCGCGCTCGTCGCCGGACCGCAAGGCGAGATGCGCATCGTCGCGCGACGCGGCGTGGTGCTCGCGTGCGGCGGCTTCTCGCGTGACGTCGCACGGATCGCCCGCGCGTATCCGCATCTGCGGCGCGGCGGCGAACACCTGTCGCCGGTGCCGCGCGGCAATACGGGCGACGGCGTCGGCATGGCCGAACGTCTCGGTGCGCGGGTGGCGATCCGTTTTCCGCAGCCCGCCGCATGGATGCCGGTGTCGCGCGTGCCGATGAGCGACGGCAGCGTCGGCGTGTTTCCGCATCTGGTGGATCGCTACAAGCCTGGCGTGATCGGCGTGACGCGCGCGGGCAAGCGCTTCACCAACGAAGCGAATTCGTATCACGACGTGGGTGCCGCGATGATCGAGGCCTGCGCGAACGAACGCGAAACCGCGATGTGGCTGATCTGCGATCACGCGACGATCCGCAAATACGGGCTCGGTTATGCGAAGCCGGCGCCCGTGCCGCTCGGCCCGCTGCTGCGCAACGGCTATCTGAGCAAGGGCCGCACGCTCGCGGAACTCGCGCGCAACGCGGGTCTCGACGGCACGGCGCTCGAGGCGACCGTGAAGCGCTACAACGCCGACGCGGTGCGTGGCGAAGATCGCGAATTCGGCCGCGGTACGACGTCGTTCAATCGCTATCTGGGGGACCCGGAGCACCAGCCGAACCCGTGCGTCGCGCCGATCGGCGACGGTCCGTACTACGCGCTGAAGGTCGTGATGGGCGATCTCGGCACCTTCGACGGCATCTCGACGAACGTCACCGGCGAAGTGCTCGACGTGAAAGGCGCACCGATCGCCGGCCTGTACGCGGTCGGCAACGATCGCGCGAGCGTGATGGGCGGCAACTATCCGGGCGCGGGTATCACGCTCGGGCCGATCATGACGTTCGGCTATATCACTGGCCGTCATCTCGCGGGCGTGAGCGTGAAAAGCGCAAACAGCGCGAAGAGCGCAAGCAACGCGGACACCCGCGCAGCCGAAACCGTATTGAGGACCGGCACATGAGCCAGGGCAAACCTTTCGTCGATCATCGCATCTACACGATCCGTCCGCGCGGCATGACGGAGTTCATCGACGTTTTCGACCGGCTCGCGATGCCGATTCAGCTCAAGTATCTGGGCGCGCCAGTCGGCTTTTACATGAGCGATATCGGCGTGCTGAACCAGGTCGTGCATCTGTGGGGCTACGAGAGCATCGGCGACTACGACCAGCGCCGCACCGCGCGCGATGCCGATCCGCAGTGGCCCGCGTATCTGCAGGCGTCCGCGCATCTGATCGTCGCGCAGGAGAGCCGCATCATCAGGCGAGTCGACTTCAGGACGCTGACGATGCTGCGCTAGCCGCTCGTTCGAGGAGACAGGCATGAACGAACGGACTGCGCGACGCTCGCAAGCACGGTCGCGACCACCGTCGCGGCGACCGGGTGTTGAACGGCAATTCGAACAATAAGAAAAACACCTCTTCATCTCAAGGAGACATCGCAATGAACCAGCTGAAAGGAGCACGCACATGAGCCGCTCCGAACGCAGTGTAGACGTGCAGGCCTTTATCGACGAACAGCGCTTCTCGCCGTTTCAATGGACGATTCTGGTGCTGTGCTTTCTGGTCGTCGCCGCCGACGGTTTCGACACCGCCGCGGTCGGCTTCATCGCGCCGTCGCTCGTGCAGCAGTGGGGCATCGCGCGCAGCGCGCTCGGCCCGGTGATGAGCGCGGCGCTGGTGGGACTCGGCATCGGCGCGCTCGCGGCCGGCCCCTGCGCGGACCGCATCGGACGCAAGACGGTGCTAGTGCTGTCGGTGTTCTTCTTCGGGCTGTGGAGTCTCGCGGCGGCCCGCGCGAGCTCGATCGAATCGCTGACCTTGCTGCGCTTTTTCACCGGCCTCGGTCTCGGCGCGGCGATGCCCAACGCGGTCACGCTGATGGCCGAGTACGCACCCGCGCGGATTCGCGCGGTCGCCGTCAATGCGATGTTCTGCGGCTTTTCAGGCGGTCTCGCGATCGGCGGTCTCGCATCCGCATGGCTGATTCCGCATTTAGGCTGGCCGAGCGTGCTGGTCGCCGGCGGCGCCGGTCCGCTCGTGCTAAGCGTGATGCTGATACTGTTTCTGCCGGAATCGGCGCAATTTCTCGCGCTGCGTAAGCGCGCCGATCAACGGATCGCGCGCATCCTGCAACGCATCGCGCCCCACGACCGTTTCGACGGATGCCGTTTTTTCGCGGTCGACGTGTGCCGCAATACCGGCGACGCACGTTCGCAATGGGCGCTCACGATCATCCTGTCGGCGCGCTACCGCTTCGGCACGCTGATGCTGTGGCTCGCCTATTTCATGGGGCTACTGATTTACTATCTGCTGACCAACTGGCTGCCGACGCTGTTCAAGGACACCGGCTTCTCCGGTGAAAAGGCCGCGTTGATGACGTCGCTGTTTCCGCTCGGGGGCATCCTCGGCAATCTGTGCGTCGGCTGGGTGATGGATCGCTTCGCCGGGCATCGCGTGATCGCGTTCACCTATGTCCTCGTCGGCGCGCTCGTGTTGCTGGTCGGGCGGGGCGTCGGCCATCAGGTCTGGCTCGGGACGCTGATCTTCCTGACCGGCACGGTCGCGACCAGCGCGGTCACGTCGATGTCGGCGCTCGCGGCGAGCTTCTACCCGACCCGGGCTCGCGCGACGGGCGTAGCGTGGATGCTGGGAATCGGCCGCGTCGGCGGCGTGGCGGGCGCGCTCATCGGCGCGGCGTTGATGGGGCTCGGCTGGCACTTCGGCGCCGTGTTCAGCCTGCTCGCGGTGCCGGCCGTGATCGCGGCGGGCGGGGTGGTATTGATGATGCGGCGCGAGCCGCTCGATCACGCATCGGTCGATGAAAACGTCGGCGCCATAGCGATCGAATGAGCGCGGCGTCGGGCGTGCCGCTACGCTCGAACAACGCGCGACCGCTCAGGACGCGCGCAGCAACGCCATTTCGTTGTGCAGCAGCGCGAGCAATTCGTCGTCGGTTGGCCGCGTGCCCCAGTGGCGCGCGCCGGCCACCGACGCGATCGCCATCCACGAATGCGGTGGAAACCATTCGCGCACCAGCGTGCCGTCCTGGCGCAGGCACAGCTGGCCGGTCAGCTCGCTGTATTCGGCGCAAATGTGCGCGCCGTCGACCTGCGCGGTTACTCGTCTCGGATCCTTGCGTAGCACGTCGTCGCTCCTGTCAAAGGGGTGGCGCGAATGCAAGCGCGACACGGTGGCGCGATGGACGCCACCTGCCGTCTATCAATGGTCATGCCCGCGATCGTCATGACCATGACCGTGCGAGCCGTTGTCGTGCCAGTCGCCGCGCGGGCCGCGTGCATCGCGCCATTCGTCGTGATGACGTTGCCACTCGCGCCGCTCCCACTGGCGACGCTCCCAATAGCGATGACCATCGTAGTAGCGTTCGCCGTACCAGCCCGGAGCGACTATGACCGCGGGAGGCGGCGCAGGCGCATAGACGGGCGCGGGCTGCACATAGACGGGCGGCGGAGCCTCGACCACGGCGGGCACGACCGCGATGCCCGGCACGCCGATATTCACGCCGACATCGACGTGCGCGAAAGCGGCCGTCGATGCGCCGATCGCGAGACCCGCGACGACGGTCAACGATACCCAGCGGTTGCGTGAAAGACTCATGATTGTTCTCTGTTGTGTGGATGTCTGTGATGAAGTGGCGAGCCGGACGCGCACCTACTGCGCGTGATGGCCCGATCAATAACGTTCGTAGTAGTGGTCATGATGCGGATGATCATCGCCAGGGACGACGATGCAGCCGCTCAACGCGCCACCGAGCGTGGCGGCAAGAATGACCAATGCGAGGATTTTTTTCATGATGTTGCTCCCTGAAATCTGTGATGCGAGTGCCTGTCGTGCGAAGCGTTTGATCTGATCCGCTTTCGTTTGAACCGAACTCTACTGAGCGGCGCGATTACCGGTGTGTTTGTGTGTAACAGGACGTGTCGATCCGAGCTCGCGCCGAAACGTCGATGCGAGTGCGATGAACGAGGAGGGAAGGCGCCGTGGGTTACGGGTCGAAATGCCGGGCGACTGTCAAGCGCGCGGGCAAACCCTTGAAGGGTCTATGAAAAAAAACGCCTTCAAAGGCAGACGAAGCATGGATTCGAAACGAACGTTCGGCGCCTCGATTGCTGAAAAAAGAAGCGCATCGATTTTCGGCATATGTATGCGGCGCAGATACATTCGGTTGCAGACTGGGTAAGAAGTTCGGTAGTGCGCTCGGGCGAGCGTGATGGAAAGACGCTACACCTGTAGCGTCATCAGCTTGTCTTAAGCTTCGGTGGGATAGGTAAAAACGCATCGCGCGCGTAACCTACTGCGCGGCCGCGGGCTCCGGGGCGGTCGCTTCGCGATAGCCGAGCCGCGTCGAAATCGCGAGACCGGCCTCTTTGAGCAACGCGACGTAATGCTGCTTCGTGTCGGCACCGCAGCGCATCGTCGGAAACGAAATCGACAGACCGGCGATCACACGGCCGAAGCGGTCGAACACGGGCACCGCGATGCATTGCAGGCCTTCTTCCTGCTCCTCGTTGTCCTCGCCGTAGCCCTGCTCGCGTACGCGCGGCAGGATGCTCAACACCGCTTCGGCGCAGGTCAGGGTTTTTTGCGTCGACTTGCGAAATTCGATGTGCGAGAGCACGTCACGCGCGTCGGCCGGGACCATCCATGCGAGCAGCACCTTGCCGATCGCCGTGCTATGCAGCGGATTGCGCCGGCCGATCCGGGACTGCATGCGCAGCCCGTAGTCGGCGTCGATCTTGTGGATGTAGATGATCGCGTCGTCGTCGAACGCGCCCAGGTGTACCGCTTCGCGCGTCATCTGGCCGATGCGGCGCATCTCGATGTCGGCCTCGCGCACCAGATCGACGCTTTCGAGCGCTTTCG
This sequence comes from Paraburkholderia sp. MM6662-R1, assembly GCF_050436245.1. Lineage (NCBI taxonomy): Bacteria > Pseudomonadati > Pseudomonadota > Betaproteobacteria > Burkholderiales > Burkholderiaceae > Paraburkholderia > Paraburkholderia sp. MM6662-R1. Next base: position 209,316 of record NZ_JBNDLV010000001.1, read on the forward strand.
CGCCGAGCTCGAACAGACGGATCGTCAGCCGATAGCGTTCGGTTTCGACTTCCTGGGTCACATAGCCGAGCGCCTTCAGTGTTTGAATCACACGATGCACGGTCGTCTTCGACATGCCGAGCCGTTGCGACAGCTCGCTGATGCCGATCTGTCCGGTGTCGCCGATCGCGCCGAGAATCGCGAACACGCGCCCGATCGACGACGCCGATTCGCCGCGCTCACCGCTGTGCGCATCGAGCGACGCTGCGCCGGCGGGTTCCTTGCGGGCTTTGCCGCGGGTCTTATCGAGCGCCTTGTCGAGCGTCTTGTCGCTCGCAGTGTTCCTCGCAGTATTCCTGTGTGTTCCCGTTGCCGCCATGTCCGTCATTCCCTGTCTGTGCCAACTCGCCGCTGCCGCATCGAGCCGATGCTCACCGGCGCGAGAGCATAGCGCGTCGCGCGCACTCGTGGCGAGCTTGTGCCGTCCCTAGCGCGCGAGCCAGCCGCCATCCACCGCCAGTGTATGCCCATGCACGTAGTCCGACGCCGACGAGGCGAGAAAAACCACCGGCCCCGCGAGATCGTCGGGCACGCCCCAGCGGCCGGCCGGAATGCGGCCGAGTATCTCCTCGTTGCGCTGCGCGTCGTCGCGCAACGCCGCGGTGTTCGCGGTCGCCATATAGCCGGGCGCGATCGCGTTCACGTTGATGCGTCGCGCGGCCCATTCGTTCGCGAGCAGTCGCGTCAGACCGAGCACGCCGCTTTTCGACGCGGTGTACGACGCGACGCGGATGCCGCCCTGGAACGACAGCATCGACGCGACGTTGATGATCTTGCCGCCGCTTTGCTGGCGCACGAACTGACGCGCCGCGGCCTGCGACAGGAAGAACAGGCTCTTGAGATTCACGTCCATGACCGCGTCCCAGTCGTCTTCGCCAAACTCGAGCGCGTCTTCGCGACGGATGATGCCTGCGTTATTGACGAGCACGTCGATGCGGCCGAACGCTTCGACCGCGGCGCGCACGATGTCGTCGACCGAAACGCTCGACGCGAGATCGGCGCGCACGTCGGCGAAGCGGCGCCCGAGCGTCTCGACGCGCGCGGCGGTCGCGCCCGCGTCCGCGCGACTGACACCGACGATGTCGCAGCCGGCCGCGGCGAGCGCGACGGCCATGCCGGCGCCGAGGCCGGTGTTGCTGCCGGTCACGATGGCGACCTTGCCGGTCAGATCGAAAGTGTTCACTGTGTTCGGACTCATGTTCGCTCAGCGCAGCTCGCGGACCGCGAGATGGTCCATGTCGCCGAACACCTGGTTCTCGCCGACCATGCCCCAGATGAATGTGTACGCGCGCGTGCCGACGCCCGAATGGATCGACCAGCTCGGCGAGATCACCGCCTGCTCGTTGCGCACGACGATGTGCCGGGTTTCGTGCGGCTCACCCATCATGTGGAAAACGGCGGCGTCGTCGGCGACGTTGAAGTAGAAATACACTTCCATGCGGCGCTCGTGTGTGTGGCAGGGCATCGTGTTCCACAGGCTGCCCGGTTCGAGCTTCGTCATGCCCATCGACAGCTGGCAGGTCCGCAGCACGTCGGGCGCGATGAACTTGTAGATGGTGCGGCGGTTGCTCGTGGCCGGATTGCCGAGGGTTTCGGGCGAGGCCTGGTCGAGCGAGATCGTGCGGGTCGGATAGCTGGTGTGCGCGGGCGCGCAGTTCAGATAGAACTTCGCCGGCCGGGTGGCGTCGGCGCTGCCGAACCCGACCGCTTGCGCGCCCTTGCCGATATAGATCGCCTCTTCGCGGCGCACCGTGTAGCGCGTGCCGTCGACGTCGACCCAGCCGTCGCCGCCGATGTTGATCGCGCCGAGTTCACGCCGCTCGAGCAGATAGTCGACGCCGATCGCCTTGCCGAGCGAGCCCGGCACTTCGACCGCGCGCTCGACCGGCCACACGCCACCGACGATGATCCGGTCGATATGGCTGTACGTGAGCTTCAACGCATCGCGCTCGAAGATCTGCTCCACCAGAAACTCGCGACGCAGCCCGGTGGTGTCGAGCGTCTTCGCGTATTCGCTGTTGATGGCCTGTCTCACGTCCATTGATCGTTCTCCTGTCGGTATACGGGGCGCGGCGCCGCCTTCCTCGTGCCCGAGACTGTAACGCAGAATCTTGATTTCGGAACACCGGTCCGAAAATATTGTGACGGGTGATTGCGGCTGGCAACGCATAGTGCGAACGCCCGGGTAAACGATAGTCAGGTTTAGTAAATAAAACGGAACAGCGTTCCTTTCATGATGCTATATTGCGCCGGACAGGGAGAGCCCGGCGTAGAACGGGACACCAACGCGGGTCATTGGCCCGTCAACGGGACGTCACCGTCCATGGAGGAGGCATGAAGATCAAGAAGGCCATCGACCGCATTCCTGGCGGTCTGATGCTGGTGCCGCTGCTGCTCGGCGCCTGTGTGCATACGTTCGCGCCGGGCGCGGGCAAATACTTCGGCTCGTTCACCAACGGCCTGATTACCGGCACCGTGCCGATCCTCGCGGTATGGTTCTTCTGCATGGGCGCGACGATCGACCTGCGCGCGACCGGCACCGTGCTGCGCAAGTCGGGCACGCTGCTCGCCACCAAGATGCTGGTCGCGTGGATCGTCACGCTGATCGCGGCGCGCTTCATTCCGATCGATGGCATCAAGACCGGGCTGTTCGCGGGACTGTCGATGCTCGCGATCACCACCTCGATGGACATGACCAACGGCGGGCTGTACGCGGCCGTGATGCAACAGTACGGCACGAAGGAAGAGGCGGGCGCGTTCGTGCTGATGTCGGTCGAATCGGGGCCGCTGATCAGCATGATCATTCTGGGTGCGACGGGGGTCGCGTTCTTCGAGCCGCGCCTGTTCGTCGGCGCGGTGCTGCCGTTCCTGATCGGGTTTGCGCTCGGCAACTTCGATAGCGAGCTGCGCGAGCTGTTCGGCCGCTGCGTGCATCCGCTGATTCCGTTTTTCGGCTTTGCGCTCGGCAACGGCATCGATCTGAACGTGATCGTCACGAGCGGCCTGCCGGGCATCGTGCTGGGGCTTGGCGTGATCGTCGTGACCGGCGTGCCGCTGATTCTCGCCGATCGCTGGATTGCCGGCGGCAATGGCGCGGCGGGGCTGGCGGCGTCGTCGACGGCAGGGGCCGCGGTCGCGAATCCGGCGATCATCGCCGACATGATTCCGAGCTTCAAACCGCTGGTGCCGGCCGCGACCGCGATGGTCGCCACCGCTTGCCTCGTGACCGCGATTCTGGTGCCGATCCTCACGGCGCTGTGGGTGCGCCGGCATCATGCGCGCGACGCGCTGCGCGAGGAGTTCGCCACCGCGACGCAGGCGGCGCCGCTCAACGAGCAGCGCGATGCGCCCGTTTGAATGAGTCGGTAGCAGGAAGCCGGCGCGCCGCTCAGCGCGCCAGCTTCGCTTCGAGCATCGCTTTCACCGCCGGCCATTCGTCGTCGATGATGCTAAAGCGCACCGAGTTGCGCTTGCGCCCATCGGGCATGATCCGCTCGTGCCGCACGATGCCTTCCTGTTGCGCGCCGATGCGCAGGATCGCCGCGCGCGATTTGTCGTTGAGCTCGTCGGTCGTGAACTGCACGCGCACGCAGCGCATCACGTCGAACGCGTGGCACAGCAGCAGATATTTCGCCTCGGTGTTCACGACCGAGCGCTGCGCCGAGGCGGCGAGCCACGTATGGCCGATTTCGAGCTTGCGGTTCGCGCGATCGATCTTCCAGAACCGCGTACTGCCGACGATCCGGCCAGCACGGTCATTCTCGTCATCCTCGTCGCGCCGCACGATCACGAACGGCATCACCTTGCCGGCCGCACGGCCGGCGAGCGCGGTGGCGATATAGGCGTCGATCGTCGCCGGGCCCGGCACGACGGTCAGCTTCATGTCCCACAGTTGCCCGTCGGCGGCGGCGTCGACGAGGGCCTGCGCGTGCTCCACGCGCAGCGGCCGCAGCTCGACGAACGAGCCGCTCAGCGCGGGCTGCATCGATTCGGCGGAAATGTCGTTCATGGCAATAAAAAAGGTCCGCGAGCGGAAGACTCGTGGACCTGGCAGATCGGTTGAGCCGCGCTCGGGAACGATGCGAGCGGCAAAACCGCGGCGCCGTTCCCGAAGCGCGTGATTGGCGTGATTAAACCCGTGATTAAACCGACATCACCGTGACCGCCTTGGTCACGAGGTAGGCTTCCATCGCCTCCGGGCCGCCTTCCGAGCCGTAGCCGGAATCCTTGACGCCGCCGAACGGCATTTCCGGCGTCGGCGTGGCAGGCTGGTTGATCCACAGCATGCCGACTTCCATGCGCTGCGACAGCAGGTGCACGTTGGCGAACGACTTCGTGTACGCGTAGCCGGCGAGGCCGAACGGCAGGCGGTTCGCTTCGGCGATCGCTTCTTCGAGCTTGTCGAAGCCGCGGATCGCGGCGACCGGGCCGAACGGCTCGTTGTTGAACACGTCGGCGTCGAGCGGCACGTCGGTCAGCACGGTGGCCGCGAAGAAGTTGCCTTCGGTACCGACGCGCTCGCCGCCCGTCGCGACCTTCGCGCCGGTCTTGCGGGCGTCGTCGACGACCTTGGCCATCGCCGTCAGACGGCGCGCGTTGGCGAGCGGCCCGAGCGTCGTGCCTTCGGCGAGACCGTCGCCGAGCTTCAGGCTTTCAGCGTGCTTGACGAGCGCCGCGGCGAACTCTTCGCGGAGGCTGTTGTGCACGAGAAAACGCGTCGGCGAGATGCAGACCTGGCCCGCGTTGCGGAACTTCGCGGCGCCGGCTGCCTTGACGGCGAGCGCGACGTCGGCGTCTTGCGCGACGATCACCGGTGCGTGGCCGCCGAGCTCCATCGTCGCGCGCTTCATGTGCGAGCCGGCCAGCGCCGCAAGCTGCTTGCCGACCGGCGTCGAGCCCGTGAACGTAACCTTGCGGATCACCGGATGCGGGATCAGGTAGCTCGAGATTTCAGCCGGATCGCCGAACACGAGGCCGACCGTGCCGGCCGGCACGCCGGCCTCGACGAAGGCTTGCAGCAGCGCCGCCGGCGACGCCGGGGTTTCTTCCGGCGCCTTGACGAGGAACGAGCAGCCGCAGGCGAGCGCCGCCGACAGCTTGCGCACGACCTGGTTGACCGGGAAGTTCCACGGCGTGAACGCCGCGACCGGGCCGATCGGCTCCTTCAGCACCTGCGACTGCGCGGCAAGGTTGCGCGACGGCACGATGCGGCCATACACGCGGCGGCCTTCGTCCGCGAACCATTCGATGATGTCCGCGGCCGCCAGCACTTCGCCGCGCGCCTCGGCGAACGGCTTGCCCTGTTCCTGCGTCATCAGGCGGCCGATGTCCGCGGCGCGCTCACGCACGAGGGCGGCGGCACGGCGCATGACGGTTGCGCGCTCGTTGGCCGGCACCTTGCGCCAGGCTTCGAAGCCGCGCTGCGCGGCTTCGAGCGCGCGGTCCAGATCGGCGATGCCGGCATGCGCGACCTTGCCGATGGCCTGGCCGGTCGCGGGGTTGATCACGTCGAGGGTCTTGCCGCTGGCGGCGTCGCACCATTCGCCGTTGATCAAAAGACGGGTATCGGTATAGCTCGAGATGGCCATGCTGGGTTCCTGTGAGTGGGAAAACAACTGGCCGCGCGGACGTGCGGCACGAGGCGACATTCCTGCGCGGCCATGAATGAATTGCGGATACCATTTATCTTATCTGATTGCGGGCAATCGCACCGGCGCGGCCCGCAGGCGCCCGGTCGCGGCATGCGGCTTGCTGAGGTTTGGCACCGGAGCGATTTTGCGGGTCGTGCCGGGGCGCCGCGTCGGCGCTGCACGAAACGCTTGCAGGACGCAGCGCTTCATCCATTCAACCGCTACTACAGCGCATCACGAGGACATCGCCATGCCAACCGGAACAGTGAAATGGTTCAACGACGCAAAGGGCTTCGGCTTCATCACTCCCGATGACGGCGGCGAAGATCTGTTCGCCCATTTTTCGGAGATTCGATCCGAAGGTTTCAAGTCGTTGCAGGAAAACCAGAAAGTCAGCTTCGAAATCAAGCAGGGGCCGAAAGGCAAACAGGCGGCCGACATCAAGCCCGTGTGACGCCGGCCGGGCGGCTCGTCCGCATGCGAGGCAACCATGGATAAGGACGCCGCCTACGCGGAGATCGAGCGCAATGGCGGCGCCGCCTATGCGAAAAACTTCGCCGCGCGCTATCCCGACGAACCGCTGACGCCGTTCTGTCATCGCTATCTGTTCGAGCAGGCGCAGCGCGACGACGCGGCGCGTGAGGCGGCCGCCGCCACGCGCGACGACGAGCGCGGTTTCGCGCTGAGGTCGCTCGCGCGCATGGAGGCGTCGTCGCATATCGCGCAGGCGGCGGCGAGCGCGTCGCGCGACGCTGCGGCCGCCGCCCACACGTCGGCGCGCGCGGCGCGGCGCTCGGCCTTCTGGACCATGATCGCCGCGCTCGCGTCGGCGCTCGGCGTAGTGGTAAACGCGGCCCTCAATCTCGGCTGGCTCGAATGGGCGAGGCATCTCGCGCGATGAGCGACGCGTCGGGCCGAGCGTTCGCGCCCGTGAAGGTGGCGTGAATCGGCGCCGCCGGCGGGGCTCGCCCGCACGCCACGCGAGAACCTATCCATTTACCACGCCGATACGACATCGATGCGACACGATTGCACGAGCGCGTCGATTACACAAATCGCCCCATCGGAGCATGCCGCGCGCGGTCTGAACGCAGTATTATTCTTCAGGTTTCCTTCAGCTTTGCTCCGTACTATTTGCGCCACTGCCCGTGGCCTTTCCGGACCGCGGCCACCGCTACGTGCAGGTCGGGCACAGGCTTTCCCGACCTGCATTCGGGCAATGGAACAGAATAGATTCCCGACTGAAAACCGAAAGCGCCTATAAAGGCTTGCTGGAGCATCCATGAAAACTCTGTTCTTGCAGGCGCCGTCGTACGACGGCTTCGATGGTGGCGCGGGTTCGCGCTATCAGGCCAAGCGTGAAGTTCGCTCGTTCTGGTATCCGACGTGGCTCGCCCAACCCGCGGCACTGGTTCCCGACAGCCGCGTGCTCGACGCCACGGCAGACGGCCTGTCCGTCGACGCCGCCCTCGACATCGCCTCGCAATACGAGCTGGTGGTGATCCACACCAGCACGCCATCCTTCCCGACCGACGCGTTGTTCGCCCAGGACCTCAGGAAGCGCAAGCCGTCGCTGCTGATCGGCATGGTCGGCGCGAAGGTCGCGGTCGATCCGCACAATTCGCTGACCGCGACCGAGGCCATCGACTTCGTGTGTCGCGAGGAATTCGATTTCACCTGCAAGGAAATCGCCGAAGGCAAGCCGTTCGCGCAGATCCTGGGCTTGAGCTATCGCACCCCCGACGGCTCGATCGAGCACAACGAAGCGCGCCCGATCCTCGAGAACATGGACGAGCTGCCGTTCGTCGCGCCGATCTACAAGCGCGATCTGACCATCAAGAATTACTTCAACGGCTACCTGAAGCATCCGTACGTGTCGCTCTACACTGGCCGCGGCTGCCGCTCGAAGTGCACGTTCTGCCTGTGGCCGCAAACGGTCGGCGGCCATCGCTATCGGGTGCGTTCGGTCGAGAACGTGCTCGAGGAAGTCAAGTGGATTCGCGACAACATGCCCGAAGTCAAGGAGATCATGTTCGACGACGACACGTTCACCGACTTCAAACCGCGCGCCGAAGAAATCGCGCGAGGCATGGGCAAGCTGGGCGTCACATGGTCGTGCAACGCGAAGGCGAACGTGCCTTGCTCGACGCTGAAGATCATGAGGGAAAACGGCTTGCGCCTGCTGCTGGTCGGCTACGAATCCGGCGACGACCAGATCCTGCTGAACGTCAAGAAGGGCTTGCGTACCGACATCGCGCGGCGCTTCGCCCAGGACTGCCGCACGCTGGGCATCAAGGTGCACGGCACCTTCATTCTCGGCTTGCCGGGCGAGACGCCGGAAACGATCCAGAAGACCATCGAGTACGCGAAAGAGATCAATCCGCTGACGATCCAGGTGTCGCTCGCCGCGCCGTACCCGGGCACTACGCTCTATAACCAGGCGGTCGAGAACGGCTGGCTCGCGGAGAACAAGGTGATCAATCTCGTCAGCAAGGAAGGCGTGCAGCTGGCGGCGATCGGCTACCCGCATCTGTCGCGAGACGAGATGTACCACCAGCTCGAAAACTTCTATAAACGCTTTTATTTCCGGCCGTCGAAGATCTGGGAGATCCTGCGCGAAATGCTGACGAGCTGGGACATGATGAAACGGCGCCTGCGCGAAGGCGTCGAATTTTTCCGCTTCCTGCGCGCGCACGAGGCGTGAGCGCCGCACACCTCGCCGCCGTCACGCTCGCGTACGCGTGCGCGGCGGCGACCGTTGTCGGCATCGGCTACACCGTGCTCGCGAGCGCGCTGATCGGGCGCTTCTTCGCGAGGGATGTAGCCGAACCCTCCAGCTTTCCACCCATTACGGTGATCAAACCGTTGCATGGCAACGAGTGGGCGTTGCTCGACAATCTGTCGAGCTTCTGCGCCCAAAATTATCCCGGGCCCGTGCAATTCCTGTTCGGCGTGCATGACTGCGCCGACCCCGCGCTGCAAACCGTCAACGAACTGCGGCGCCTCCATCCTCAGGCGGACATCACCGTCGTCGCCGATGCGCGTCTGTACGGCCCGAACCGCAAGATCAGCAATATCCTCAACATGGTGCCGCAGGTGCGCCACGACGTGCTCGTGTTCGCCGACAGCGACGTGTGCGTCGGCCCGGACTATCTGCGCAACGTGATCGGCGAATTGCAGCAGCCGGGCGTCGGGCTCGTCACCTGCGCATATCGCGGCCAGCCCGATCCGGGTTTCTGGCCGCGGCTGTCGGCGATCGCAACCAACTACCACTTCCTGCCAGGCGTCGTCACCGGACTCGCGCTCGGGCTCGCGCGGCCGTGCTTCGGCCAGACCATCGCGATGCGGCGCGACACCTACGAGCGGATCGGCGGTTTCAAGCCGTTCGTGCAGCATCTGGCCGAGGACTACGAGATCGGCGCGGCGGTGCGCGCGGCGGGCGAGCAGGTCACGATTCCGCCGTTCGCGATCGCGCATGCGTGTGTCGAAGCGAGCGCCGCACAACTCGTGACGCACGAACTGCGCTGGAGCCGCACGATTCGCCGCATCGATCCGCTCGGGCACTTCGGGACGGCGCTCGTGCATCCGTTGCCGTTCGCGCTGCTCGCGCTCGCGTGCTCGGGCGGCGCGCCGTGGGCGTGGCTGCTCGCGGCAGTGACGGTGGTCGCGCGTCTCGCGTTGAAGTGGCGCGCGGATCGGGCGTTGCGTCAACGCTGCCGCGATCTGTGGCTTCTGCCGTTATGGGATATCGTATCGTTTGCGATTTTCGTCGCGAGCTTCCGCTCGTCGCGGGTGATCTGGCGGGGCTTCAGCTTCAAGGTCGACGGCGACGGGCTGCTGTCGGCGGCGCAGGACGAATGACGAACGAACGGCAGATTGGGCTGGCAATGAACGAAGAAGTTTCGAGCGGGCGAAACGGGAGCGCCCTGGAGACGCATGGCAGCGCCCCGGCGACACGCGGCGTGCGGCGCATCACGTATACCGAGGTCGTGTGCGAGGTGCCCGCATTATGAAGCATCTGGGCCGCGCGGCTGCGCTCGCGGGTTTGCTGATCTCTTTGTGGCTCGTCTGGCGCGAAGATCCGCGCGCGGTGTTCAGCGCGTTGCGCGCGGCCGGCGCGGGCCTCGTGGTGGCCGCGCTCGCGCATGTGCTGCCAATGATCGCCAACGCGTGCGACTGGCGCTCGCTGATTCGCGGCGCGAACCGCCCCAGCTTCGGCAGGATGCTGCATCTGGTGTGGGTGCGCGAATCGGTCAACTGCATGCTGCCGGTCGCGCGGATCGGCGGCGAACTCGTGTCATTCCGTATGTTCAAGCGCTGGGGCGTCAGGCCCTCGACAGCGGTGGCCAGCACCATCGTCGACATGCAGCTGACCGTAATCAGCCAGCTGATGTTCACGATGGTCGGGATTGGTTTTCTGTTCGCCAATGCGCAATCGGGCGCGCTGCGGCTCGCCGGGCAGCTCGCGTGGGGCGTGGTCGCGTTGACGCCGGTGCTGTTGCTGTTCGGGCTCGTCCAGCATGCCAATCCGTTCGAGCGCATCACGCGCGTGGCGAACCGCGTGACGAGCGGCAAGCTAACCGCGCTGGTCGGCCAGTCCGCCCAGATCGATCAGTCGATCAAGGTGATCTGGCGCCGCCGCGCGGTCGTGCTGCGCTATCTGTTCTTCTGGCAGCCGCTGCAATGCGTGCTCACCTCGCTCGAAATCTGGCTCGCGCTGTATTTCCTCGGCGCGCGCGTGACGCTCGTCGAGGCGATCGTGATCGAATCGCTGATCCAGGCGGTCAGCAGCGCCGCGTTCTTCGTGCCGGGCGGTCTCGGCGTGCAGGAGGGCGCTTTCATACTGATTGGCGGCGCACTGGGGCTCGACCCCGCCACCTGTCTCGCGCTCGCGGCCGCGCGGCGAATTCGCGATCTGCTGATATTCGTGCCGGGCCTGATCGCGTGGCAGCTGTTCGAGGCGTCCGGCAGCGCGCGGCCGCATGCCGCACCGCACGGCGTGCGCGCCGAACTGGCCAAGCAGCGTTCGGGCGTCGCTGACGCGAACCGGGGCGGTGAGCGGCGCTGAGCGATTGGCGCGCCTTCAGCGCGTCGCGCGATAGGCCGGAAACGACACCCGCACCGCAAGCCCCTGGTCCCCGATCCCGGCGCCTAGCTGCAGACTCGCACCGAAATGTTCGGCGATCCGCGCAACGATCGACAAACCGAGCCCGCTGCCGGTCGCCTGATTGCCGGTCGCGCGGAAAAAGCGGTTCGTGAGCCGCGCGAGATCGTCCGGCGCGACGCCGGGGCCGTCGTCGCGCACGATCAGTTGCACCTGCTCGTCGGCATGGCGCACCGCCACTTCCACAGTGCCGCCCGAGCGTCCGTACTTGATCGCGTTATCGAGCAGATTGTCGAGCAGGATGCCGATCAGCACGGGCTCCGCGTCGATCTCGGCGAGCATGTCGCCGACCAGCATCACATTGATGTGCTTCTGTTGTGCATTGCGCCTGTTCGCGAGCAGCGTATCTTTCGCGATCGCCGCCGGCCTCAGCGGCTCGGTGGGCAGCTTCTCCTGCACGTCGAGCCGCGCGAGCAGCAGCAGTTGCTCGGCGAGCCGCGCGCTGCGATCGACGCCTTGCACGACGCGCTCCATCGCGAGCCGCTGCAGCGCGATGTCGGGCTCGGCGAGCGCGACCTGCGCCTGTACCTTGATCGCTGCGAGCGGCGTCTTCAGTTCGTGCGCGGCATCGGCGGTGAAGGCGCGCTCTAGCTCGCGCGCATGGTGCAGACGCGCCAGCATCTGGTTGATCGCGTCGACGAGCGGGCGCACCTCGAGCGGCGTGCGGCCGATGCCGACCGGTTCCATGCGGTTGATGTCGCGCGAACGGATCGCGGCCGACAACACCTTCAGCGGCGCGAGACTCCAGCCGATGCTGAGCCACACGAGCACCGCGAGCACTGGCAGCGCGATCAGCGTGGGCCGCGCGATGCGGCTCGCGACACCGCTCACCAGGTCGCTGCGGGTGTTGGCCAGTTCGAACACACGCACGCAGTGACCGAGCGCCGTTTCGCGCAACGTGAACGAGTGATAGAGCTGACCGCCCAGCGTGACGTCCTGCGCGCCGCTCGCGGGCGGCAACGGCAAATCCCACGCGGCGAGCGCATGCAGTTGCGGGCTGCCCGCCAGAACGGCGCCGTTGGCCGCGCGCACCTGGAAGAGGGCGTCGCGCGGCAGCGTGTCGTCGTCGTCGAGATCGCTCGCGCCGGGCTCACCGCCTCTCTCTTCTTCACGCACGTCGATGCGCGCATTGGCGAGAGTCATCAGATTCGTCGAATCGAGCAGCGCGAGCATCTGCGCGAGTTCGGCGAGACGCGCTCGTTCCCACGCGGCGACTTCGTGGATGGCTTGCCGGTAGCTCGACACGAGCGCGCAGCCCCATACGATCGCGATGCTTGCGAGCACGAGCAGCACGAGGCGCCGCCGAATCGACGGACCGATCATTCTTTCTCCATCACATAGCCGATGTTGCGCACGGTCTTGATCAGGCTTGCGCCGAGCTTCTTGCGCAGGTTCGACACGTGCACCTCGATCGCATTGCTTTCGATTTCTTCCTGCCAGCCGTACAGGCTTTCTTCGAGCCGCGAGCGCGACTGAGGAATGCCGAGATTGGTCAGCAGTTGCAGCAGGATCGCCCATTCGCGCGACGTGAGCGGCACGCGCGCCTCGTCGATCTGCACCGTTTGCGCGGCCGGATTCACTGTCAGATTCTGGTAACGAATCAGATCGATACTGCGACCTTGTGCGCGGCGCAACAGCGCGCGGCACCGCGCCACCAGTTCGGTGAGATCGAACGGCTTGCCGAGATAGTCGTCGGCGCCCGCTTCGAGTCCGCCGACGCGATCGACGACCGTGCCTTTTGCGGTCAACACCAGCACCGGCACGTCATTGCCGGCGTCGCGCACGCGTTTGAGCAGTTCCGTGCCGCTCACGCGCGGCAGGCCGAGGTCGAGTACCACCAAGGCATATTGAGTCGTGTCGAGCGCGAGGCCGGCCTTGTGGCCGTCGCGTGCCCAGTCGACTGTGAAGCCGGCCTGACGAAGGCCCGCCTCGACACCGCAGCCGATGAGTTCGTCGTCTTCTACGAGGAGTAAGCGCATGAGGCAAATATTCCATTGTGGAGCGTTCTTGCATAACGTCGAGCATTTAGATGCAAGCGGCATTGATGCACATAGACGAACAATCTGCCGCGTTCCGAAGTGTAACCACGCCGTTCGTTAGCCGCTTCATGCCATGCGCGTGGTTAAGGTTTCCTTCAGCTTGAATCGATACCATCGACGCGCTATAAAATGGTCGTCGCAGATCGTAATGCATGTGCGAGACGACGTTGTCGTCAGGCCATCGCAACCTGATCGTAAGGACTTCGATGGAGCGACGCGCGAGGCATTCTTTATACTGGTCGATGGCGTCAACGGACGATCTCGACGAGTCCCGCCCATTGCCAGCATCCGGTCAGGCCGCAAGGCCGCGCACGAGGCACGTTATGAAGCGAGTCACCATCGACATGCTACGAGCCCATCTGCTAGTGGCGTCTCTGACGGCCGCAGGCACCGAAGCGCTGCTGTGCATGGCGTTGCCGGTACTGCCGGTCTCTGACGCTTTTTTCGCTTCGGCATCGTTCAGGCTGTTCGCGCTCGCGCTGATCATCGGCGGCGTGGTGATCGCGCGCGAATTTGCCGAGGTCGCCTTCGAGGTCGCGGTGCGGCGCGACTGCGCGACTCGCCCTGCTCGCGGCGCATGGCCCGCCGTGATCGCAGCGAATTGTCCGCGCCGGTGGCTCGTCGTGCTTCATCTGCGACTAACGGGGCAACCTTTCGTGCTGGCCGAGCACTGACGGACACGGACGGCACACAATGGCGGCGCACGTGTTGATTGCATGTCAATGGCTTCTGTTAGCCGCCTGCGTTAGCGCTTCGATCTACACGGCAGCCGCCGCGCTCGCCATGCCGTTTTTCACCGCCCGACATAAATCGAACCATCATGGGGGCAGGGCCGTCAATCGCGCGCTCAGCCGTTCGCTGATGGATTCGCTCGATTGCCCAACCGGGCCGTTCGCGCAGGTCGGTGTCAGCGTGCTGAAGCCGCTGTGCGGCGCCGAGCCGCGTCTCTACGAAAATCTGCGAACCTTCTGCGAGCAGCGACATCAGCATTTTCAGCTGGTGTTGGGTGTGTCGTCGCCGCACGATCCCGCCATCGCGGTGGTGCGCCGTTTGCAGGCCGCCTATCCGAAGCGCGACATCGAGCTTGCAATCGACACACGCGTACACGGCAGCAATCTGAAAGTCAGCAACCTGATCAACATGGCGGCACGCGCGCGCCACGACGTGATCGTGATCGCCGACAGCGACATCGCGGTCGACCCGGACTATCTCGACAGCGTCGCCGCGCCGCTCGCGGACCCGAACGTCGGCGTGGTCACGTGCCTGTACGTCGCGCGCGGCGTCGGCGGCTTCTGGCCGCGTGTCGGTGCGCTGTTCATCAACGAGTGGTTCGCGCCCTCGGTGCGGGTCGCCCATGCGATGGGCTCGCGCCGCTTCGGCTTCGGCGCGACGCTCGCGTTGCGGCGCGCGACGCTGGAGCGCATCGGCGGCTTCGAAGCGCTGAAAAACTGCCTCGCCGACGACTACTGGCTCGCCGAGCACGTGCGCGCGCTCGGTCTGCAAACGGTGCTGTCGCGCGTGATGGTCGCGACCGACGTGATCGAGCCGACCTTCGCGGCGCTGTGGCAGCGCGAAACGCGCTGGCTGCGCACGATCCGCTCGGTCAATCCGCCGGGCTTCGGGTCGCTGCTGATCACGTTCCCCACCCCGTGGCTGTTGACGAGCGCGGGGCAGACCGTGTCGCTCGCGACGTGTGCTCACGCGCCTTTCGCGGCGGTGGTCGCGAGCGCGTCGGCCACCGCCGTCTGCGTTGGCGCGCGCCTGCTGCTGCACCTGCGCGCGGCACGCCGCGCGCGCACGTTCTGGCGCGATCTGCCGCTGGTGCCGTTGCGCGATACGCTGCTCGCGCTCCAGTGGCTCGTCAGCGCGTTCGGTTCGCACGTGGTGTGGCGCGGCGAGCGCATACAGTTCGGCACGCCGTCCGCCGAGCGCAGCGGCCGGCTGGACAGCCTCACGTGATGGAGAGCGCAAAACCCACCCAGTCGCGCGGACTGATCATCACCGCCGACGATTTCGGTCTGCATCAGCGCGTTAATATCGCGGTCGAGCGCGCGCATCGCAACGGTGTGCTGCGCGCCGCGAGTCTGATGGTCGGCGCGCCGGCTGCCAAAGACGCGGTCGCGCGCGCGCGGGCGCTGCCGGAACTGCGCGTGGGCCTGCATCTGGTGCTGGCCGACGGCGCCGCGCTGGCGCCGCGCGAGCAGGTCGCCGCGCTGCTCAACGAGAATGGCCGCTTCGGCAGCAACATGGTGCGTGACGGTGTGCGCTTCTTTTTTCTGCCGCACGTGCGCCGGCAGCTCGCGCACGAAATTCGCGCGCAATTCGAAGCCTTCGCCGCGACCGGCCTTACGCTCGACCACGTGAACACGCACAAGCATTTTCATCTGCATCCGACCGTGCTCGGCCTGATCCTCGACATCGGCCGCGACTACGGCATGAAGGCGATGCGTCTGCCGTTCGAAGCGAACGCGCCGCTGTGGCTGCGGCCGTGGATCGCGCACGTGAAGACGCGGCTCGAGCGCGCGGGGATCGCGCACAACGACTACGTGGTCGGCATCGCGGCGAGCGGGCGCATGGATGAGGCGACCTGGCTCGCCGCGCTCGCGAATCTGCCGCATGGTGTCGGCGAAATCTACTGTCATCCGGCGCTGGCCGGCGACGCGCTGAGCGACGGCATGCACGACTACCGGCATGCCGACGAGTTGCAGGCGCTGCTGTCGCCACGGGTGGCCGCCGCGATCCGCGCGCTTGGGGGGCGGCTCGGCGGGTTCGCGGATGTGCTTGCGTAGCGCCATGCTTCGAGAAACGCGGAAAACTTTGGCCACGCTCACACCGGCTGCTTTTTCATCAACAGCTTCAGCAACGCCGGCAGCAGCAACAGCACGAGCGGCAACTGCACGATAAGACAGGCTTAACGTCGAATCGCGCGAGCCGGGCCGTGCGAAATCGACGCGTCGTCCGTACCCCCGTAAGCGTTCGTTAAGCTGCGACGGACGATAATGCGGCGGCCAAAACCGCACCAAGGAGAGGAGAGGAGAGGAGAGGCCATGCGCCTGCTACTGGTCGAAGACGACGACATGATCGCGGAATCGGTGCTGGGCGCGATGCGCCGCGCCGGCTACGCGATCGACTGGGCCGAGGACGGCCGCGCGGCGGAACTGTCGCTCGATAACGGCGTGTACGACCTCGTGCTGCTCGACCTCGGCCTGCCGAAAAAAGACGGCATCGACGTGCTGAACGCGTATCGCCGCAACGGCGGCCCGGCGCCCGTGATCATCCTGACCGCGCGCGACGCGGTCGACGAGCGCATCCGCGGTCTCGACGCCGGCGCCGACGACTACCTGATCAAGCCGTTCGATCTCGACGAACTGGCCGCGCGCATTCGCGCGCTGCTGCGCCGGCGCACCGGCCAGAAGCAGCCGGTCTACAGTCACGGCGAACTGACGCTCGACCCCGCCGCGCATGAAGTCACCAAGGACGGCGTGCCGCTGCCGCTGGTGCCGCGCGAATTCGCGTTGCTGCAGGCGCTGATCGAGGAGCCGACCCGCGTGTTCACGAAGGCCGAGCTCGAAGAAAAGCTGTACGGCTGGGGCGAGGAAGTCGGCAGCAATACGATCGAAGTGCATGTGCACAGTCTGCGGCGCAAGATCGGCGCGGACCAGATCGTGACCGTGCGCGGGGTCGGCTACCGCCTGAAGAGGTGCGGATGACGTCGATTCGCCGCTGGCTGCTCGGCTGGCTGATCTTCGGCATGGCGGCGGCGTCGATGATCGCGGCTTTCGCGATCTTCCATACCGCGCGGCGCGAGGCGAGCGAGCTGTTCGACTACGAACTGCGCACCGTCGCGCTGTCGCTGCCGTCGGCGCTGAGCGGCGCGGGCAGCCGCGAGCGGCGGGAACCCGACCTCGGCGATCTCGCCGACGACCGCATCGTCATCGAAATCTGGGACCGCGGCGGTACGCTCGTCTATCGCTCCGCGCAGGCGCCGGAGTTCGAGCGTCTGCCGCTGGGCTTTCACACAGTGCCGCGCGGCGAATACCACTGGCGCATCTTCGGCGTCGCGCAGACAGACCGCTACGTGCAGGTCGCGCAACCGGTCGCGGTGCGCGAAGAACTCGCGTTGCAGCTCGCGCTGCACACGCTGTGGCCGCTCGGCGTGCTGCTGCCGGTGACGATCGCGCTGGTGCTGCTGGTGGTCGCGCGCGGGCTCGCGCCGATCGGCGGGCTGTCGCGCGCGCTCGCGACGCGTTCGATCGATTCGCTCGAACCGCTGCGGCTCGACGGCAACCTGCCGGTCGAAATCCGGCCGCTCGTCGAAGCGCTGAACGATCTGCTGCAACGGTTGCATACGGCGTCGCAGGCGCAGCGCACGTTCATCGCCGATGCCGCGCACGAGCTGCGCTCGCCGCTCGCGGCGCTGAAGCTGCAACTGCAGGCGGCGTCGCGCGATGGATCGCTGAGGGGCGAGGGGCAGACGCTCGAGCGCGTCGAACATCGGGTGAACCGGATCATCCACCTCGTGCAGCAACTGCTGACGCTCGCACGCGAAGACGCGCAGCCGGTCACGTCGACGGTGCCGGTCAGCCTGCGCCGCATCGGCGAGCAGGCAGTCAGCGATTGTTCCGTGCTCGCGGAGTTGCGCGAGATCGATCTCGGCCTCGAATGCGAACACGCGCGCGCGCCGAACGACGCCTATACCGTGCTCGCGGAGCCGCACAGTATCAGCGTGTTGTTAGGGAACCTGATCAATAACGCAATCCGTCATACGCCGGCGGGCGGCCGTGTCGACGTGGTGCTGCGACGCACGGGCGAGCGCGTGGGCTTCGAGGTCGTCGACAGCGGCTCGGGAATTCCCGAGGCGGAACTCGAACGCGTGTTCGACCCTTTCTATCGCGGCGACGAGTCGAAGGGCGAGGGCAGCGGGCTCGGTCTCGCGATCGTCGCGCGGATCGCCGAGCGGCATCAGCTCGGCCTGTCGCTGAGCAACAATGTCGGGGCGCCCGGTTTGCGGGTGTCCGTCACGGGGCTGCGCGCGCCCGCCGCCCACGCGCCCGTCACGGCCGCGAATTGACGATCGTCATTGCGGCTCGGGTTGTCACAAGCACGTAGGCGCACGCTGCTACAATCTCATTTTTACGGATCGACAGATTGGTTGTGCACTATGGGTTTCGAACAACTCGCTGAACTGAAGAAGCAACTGGCCGCGGCGCGTGCCGCCGCAGAGTCCGCCGGCAAGCCCGATCGCAAATCGGCCACGCGCCCCGCTTCGAAGTCCGCCGGCAAGCCCGCTTCAAATTCAGCGGCACATCCTGGTTCACATGCCGACCGTGGTGCCAATCCGGGCACGAAGCCCGGTGGCCGGCCCGGCGCGAAGCCGGCCGCAAAGGCCGGCGCTCGCCCGGACGGCAAGCCAGGTACGCGAGCCGGCGGCCCGCAGCCGGCGCGCCACACCGCGCCCGCCAAGCCGGCGGTGGACGCCAAGCCGGTGGACCCGGTGGTGCGCTCGATCGGTCGTCTGCAAAAACGTTTCCCGGTCGCTTTCCCGAAGAATCCGGCCCCGAAGCTGCCGCTGAAGATCGGCATTTTCGAAGACCTCGTCGTGCATGCGAAGGAACTGTCGCTGAGCGAAGCCGAGCTGCGCGACGCGATCAAGACGTGGTGCCGTGGCGGGCGCTACTGGAAGAGCCTCGTCGAAGGCGCGGCGCGCGTCGACCTGGCGGGCGTCGAAGCCGGCAAGGTCACGGCGCAGGAAGCGGCGGGTGCTCAGCGCCTGCTCGCGCATCGCGCGGCGAAGGGCGCGCAGAAGGCCGCCACCGCGACGGCAAGCGCGCATGCGCCGACCGATGCAGGTACGCCGGCCGAGGGCGCGGCCGCTGAAGCGTCACATGCCGAAGCAGCGGTAGCGGCAGTTGCGGAACAAGCGGCCCGCCAAGCGGATGTCGCTGCTGCGTCGCCGGAAGCCGTAGCGGCGGATGCCGCCGGGAGCGCGGACACCCAGGCGCAGACCAGCGCGCAACACGAACCGCAAGCCACCGCTCCCGCCTCGCCCCCCTCCCAAGCCTAACCTTGGCACAGCCCGCCATGGCCTCGATCACGAGGCCATGACGGGCGGCGCAGCCGTCAACCGGCTGCGCACGAATCCCACATGCTCGCGCAGCACGTAAAACGCATCCGCATACGCGAGCGGCATGCGCAGGTGGCTCAGCGCCGCCTCGATCTCGTCCAGTTGCCCCAGTAGCTGCGTGCGCTCCTCGTCGGTTGCGCCGGCGAGCGCGTGCCGCTCGATCGCGATCAGCGAACCGTAATAACGATAGATGCGCGAGCGCACCCGCCACCGGTACAGCGCCGGAATCACGCGCATGGCGGGCAACAGCAGCACGGCGACCGGCAACAGCAGGAAGAGCGTACGATCGCCGATGCTCGCGAGCCAGAAAGGCAGCGTCCGATACAAAAAGCCCTTGCCGGTCCGGTAATAGCGCTGCGCGTCTTCGCTGATCGGATATTCGTGCTCGACCGGGTTCGGGAACTGGCCGGCGTGCTGCAACAGGCCCGCGGCGCCGTGCACTTCCTGCGCCGCCTCGATCAATAGATCCGAAATCGCCGGATGCAGCGTGCTGCGCGCGACGAGTTCGACCGTCGGACTAATCAGGTGAACGGTCTCGGGCGGAATGCGCCGCTTCAGATCGAGCACGCCGGGCGGCAAGTCGATCTGGTCGAGAAACGGAAAGACGCGTGTATAGGCGCTCGCTTCGTCGAAATTCATCACCGAGATGCCGGGTACGCGCAATAGCCGCAGCATCAGGTCGCGCGTGGCCGAATCTCCGTTCAGAATCGCCGCGTCGACCTCGCCGGCAACCAGCTGCGTGGCGGCCTGCAGGCCGTCGCTCGGCACTAGTGTCGTGGCGCCGCCGGGCTCGATGCCGTTCGCCGCGAGCAGTTGCAGCGCGAGCAGCCGCGTGCCGCTGCCTTCGCGGCCGACCGCGATCCGCTTGCCTTCGAGCTGCGCCAGTTGCGTGAGCGCCGCGCCGCGATAGAACACGACGATCGGCACATAGCACACGCTGCCGAGCGACACCAGCGACGAAGTATCGAGCCCTTCGGCCACCCCACCCTGCACGAGAGCGATATCGACGTGCTGCTTCGGATCCAGCAGCCGCTGCAGGTTCTGCACGGAACCTTCGGATTCGAGCACGTTCAGGCGGATGCCGTTGCGCGCGAGGATCTTGCGGTACTGGTTCGCGGTGACGACGAACGAGCTGTCGCGCGGGCCGGCGCTGATCGTGATCGTGCGCGGCGGCGCCGGATTGGCGATCCAGACGATCAGCACGATCGCGAACGCGATCAGCAGCGCCGTGACGAAGTAGGGCAGCAGGTGCTCGCGCCATTCGGCGCGCGTAGGTTCGGCGGGAAAGTGCGGAGGCCGCGGACGCTGCGCTTTCATGAAGACTCCGTGCGGGAAGCCAGGCGAAGGCATTGTCGCCTGTGCGGGGCGGCTTTGCCGTCGACGGTTCGCTCTATTGACCGGGCGCGCGGCGCCGCATCGCCGTGCTCACGCACGCGGCGCTCAAACGCGCTTGAACAACTGCCGCGCGAGCGAGCACATCAGCAGCGTCGCCGGCGATTCGTCCTGTAGGCGCCGGCTCATGATGATCGGCGACGCGGCGCTTGCCGACGGAATCGGCCGGTACGCGACGCCATGCGCGCGCAAGCCCTCGACGCTCTCCGGCACGAGACACACGCCGACCTGCGCGGCGACCAGCCCTAGCGCGGTCTGCAACTCCCGCACTTCATGGATCGCTTTCGGCTCCAGCGCCTGATCGTGCATTGCCGAGATCTGCTGGTCAGCATAGCTCGGCCGCGGCGTGCTCGGATAGACGATCAGGGTTTCCTCGGCGAGCGCGGCAAGCGTCAGCGGCTTCTTTTGCCGCGCGAGTGGATGGTCCTGCGGCAACGCGGCGATCATCCGTTCCTCGACCAGCACTTCGCGCGCGAGTTGCGCATCGTCGAAGCGCAGCCGGCCGAAGCCGACGTCGATGCGGCCACCTTTGAGCGCGGCCAACTGCTCGATCGTGAACATCTCGATCAGCGACAGCTCGATGTGCGGCGCGGCCTCGCGAAACGAGCGGATCACCGCGGGCAGCGCGCCATACAGCGTCGACGGTACGAAACCGATCACGATGCGTTCCGCCAGTTGCGCGAGCCGGCGCGTGAGCGGCGCGAGCTCGTCGGCTTCATCGATCAGACGTTTCGCCTGCGTGTAGAAAATGCGGCCGGCTTCGGTGAGCCGCAACGGCCGCGAGCCGCGCTCGAACAGCGGCAGGCCGACACTTTCCTCGATCTGCTGGATCTGCCGCGACAGCGGCGGCTGTGTCATATGCAGACGATTGGCCGCCCGCGTGATGTTCATCTCCTCGGCGACCGCGATGAAGTAGCGAAGTTGGCGAAATTCCATGCATGCCTCTGAGATGTGATGCGTCGGCGATTGGTGTTGCGTTGGTCTGCTGCGCCTTGGGCGCTGCCGGTTGCGGTACGGTGCTGCCGCCGCGGCGCTGCGCGAGGGCAACGAATGATAGCAACAGCGCCGCTCAATACCGGCCAGATGACGCACGAGCGCGTTTTCCGCGCGCGGCAGCGCATTCAGCTCGCGCATGCTGTTGCCGTCGTTCGTCACCAACGGGTGGCAGCTGTTTGCGGGATCGGGCGTGCGCGCGTTCGTCGGACGCTTATGGCCGATGCTGGCGGGCATCGTACTCGGCACGCTGGTTGCGGTAGTTCGGTCAGCGCGTGCGCGGTTCTTTATCTGTCTGCTCGGCCCCGGCGTTCAATCGATGGCGCGCGCATCTGTTTAAAAGACGTTGGGAGCAGCGGATCGCGGAGGAGGGAGATCGTGTGGCAAATTATTCTCGATACGCTCGGCGCGCTCGCGGTGCTCGCGAGCGTGGCCGCGCACATCGCGCTGCTGCTCGGCAGCGAACAAAAGTGCGATGAATAAAAGCGCTTTGAGTGTGTAGCGCCTGATCGCGCCGCGGCGCAAGCCAAACAGCATCAATCGTCGTAAGCCACGCGTAAACGTGGCCATCGAGGTCTGATGCGAATCGATTGTTCGTCGGAAGCGGCGTATCAATTCGTCTCGAGCCGCTTTATCCGGCCTCGCGGCATGCCTAAATTAACGACCAGTGACAGCGCCACTGCATTTCCGGCTTTTATTGGCGTGGACCCCGCGGCTCCTCGCGAGGCATGCCGGCGCGAACCATTGAAAGGACACGATGATGAGCAAGCTCACTGGCAAGGTAGCGGTTGTAACGGGTGCATCGAAAGGCATCGGAGCGGCGATTGCGAAGGCATTGGCGGCGCAAGGCGCGTCGGTCGTGGTGAACTATGCGTCGAGCCGCGCGGGCGCCGACAAGGTGGTCGCCGATATCACGGCGGCGGGCGGCAAGGCGGTCGCGGTTGGCGGTGACGTGTCGAAGGCCGCGGACGCGAACGGCATTATCGATACGGCGATCGAAACGTACGGGCGGCTCGACGTTCTCGTCAACAACTCGGGTGTCTATGAATTCGCGGCGCTCGAAGAGATCACCGAAGCGCACTTCCATAAGCACTTCGATGTCAACGTGCTTGGGCTGCTGCTCGTGTCGCAGGCGGCGGCCAGGCATCTGGGCGAAGGCGGCAGCATCGTCAACGTGAGCTCGGTCGTGACCCGCATCACGCCGGCGACCACCGCGGTCTACACGGCGACCAAGGGCGCGGTCGATGCGATCACCGGCGTGCTCGCGAAGGAACTCGGACCGCGCAAGATCCGCGTGAATTCGGTGAATCCGGGCATGGTCGAGACCGAGGGCACCCACAGCGCCGGCGTGATCGGCTCGGACTTCGAAACGTGGGCGATCAGCACGACGCCGCTCGGCCGTATCGGCCAACCCGACGATATCGCGGATGTCGTCGCGTTCCTCGCGTCGGATGACGCGCGCTGGTTGACGGGCGAGAGCCTGATCGCGAGCGGCGGGTCGCGTTAAGTCTGAAGGGGTTGCCAACGCTGGTGGCAACCCGCGGAACGATTCGGGGGCGATCGCGGGCGGCGGGGCCGGCAGCATGAAGGCCACGCCGCTCCTTGCAGCGACGGCGCGCGAGCTACGCGCGTTGAACATCGCCCCCCAAGACCTCTGTTTCGGCTCCCGGCAACTCGACCGCAAAAAACGCGTCGAGCAGATTCGAACCCGGCCGCTCGGCGAGCCGCGTCAGCGATTCGATCATCTGCACGCGGCAATCGAGCAGCGGCACCATCCGGATCCGCCGCGACTCGTTGAACTCTGCGCGCGCAATGACGCCGACGCCAATTCCCTGCGCGACCGCTTCCTCCAGCGCCTCGCGGCCATCCACGTACATGACCGGCTCGACTTGCAACGACTCGCGCACGAGCTCGATTTCGAGCAGTTGTTGGGTGACCGATTGCGGCTCGCGGAAGATCATCGGCTGTTCGACGAGCTCCGCGTAACTCAGCCGACGCTTCTTCGCGGCCGGGTAGCTCGCCGGCACCATCGCGACCAACGGATCGCGCCGCAACACGCGCGACTGCAAGCGGCTATGCACCTGCGGCGCGGCCGTGATCGCCGCGTCGACCGCGCTCGACAGCACGCGCTGCATGCACTCTGCCGCATTGGCGATCGACAGCGTGACGACGATGCCCGGGTGCCGCTGGCGAAACGCGCCGATCAGCGCGACGGCGAGATCGGGCGCATCGGCCGCGAGCGATAGCGAACCCGACTCCAGCCCGCCCGCTGATTCGAGCAGTTGGCGCGCCTCCCGCTCGCAACTGAGCATGTGCCGCGTCACGCTGAACAGGCGCAGCCCGAGTTCGGTCGTCTCCACGCCGCGCGGCCCGCGCTCGAACAGCTTGACGCCGTAATCCTGTTCGAGCCGCCGCACGTGATCCGACACCGCCGGCTGCGTCAGCGACAACGCCTGCGCGGCTTTCGAAAAGCCGCCATGTTCCGCGACCGCATGGAACGCCCGCAATTGCGCGTATTGCACGTGTGCCTCGCCAGCAAATAAGTTTTTGCGATACCGTCATCGATTATATCGATTTTGCCGATGGACAACGCTTCTGTATCGTGCGAGCTATCGACATAGCGATATCGGAGTGGCGGACATGGAAAGCGCGATCGGCGGTTCGGCGGCGACATTGGCCGTGGCAGCCGCGGCAACATCGACCCGTTGCACCACACCCTGCGCCGCGCCGGCTGGCGGCGAGCCTTATCTGCTGACGCCGGGCCCGCTGACCACGGCACTATCGACGAAACAGGCGATGCTGCGCGACTGGGGCTCGTGGGACGGCGAGTTCCGCGCGATGACCGCCGAGTTGCGCGCGAGCCTGCTGGAGATCGCCGGCGACACCGCGGGCGACTACGACTGCGTGCCGCTGCAGGGCAGCGGCAGCTACTGCGTCGAAGCGATGCTCGGCAGCCTGATTCCGCGCGACGGCCACGCGCTCGTGCTCGCGAACGGCGCGTACGGCAAGCGCGCGGCGATCACGCTTGGCTATCTCGGCCGCGCCTGCACACTGCTCGACAAGGGCGACTACCTGCCGCCGCGCGGCCTCGAAGTCGAGCGCATGCTTGCCGCCGATCCATCGATCACGCACGTGGTCGCGATCCATTGCGAAACGAGCTCGGGCATCCTCAATCCGCTCGATGAGATTGCAGCTGCGGTCGCGAGGCACGGCCGCAAACTGCTGATCGATTCGATGAGCGCCTTCGGCGCGGTGCCGCTCGACGTGCGGCAGATCGCGTGCGAGGCGTTCGTGTCGTCGGCGAACAAGTGCATCGAGGGCGTGCCGGGTTTCGGCTTCGTGATCGCGCGCAAGATCGCCCTGCGCGAGGCGAAAGGCCGCAGCCATTCGCTCGCGCTCGATCTCTACGATCAATGGGAGGTGATGAATCGCACGGGCCAGTGGCGCTTCACGCCGCCCACGCATACGGTGGCCGCGTTCCTCGAGGCGCTGCGTCTCTACCAGCTCGAAGGCGGGCAGCCCGCGCGGCTCGCGCGCTACGCCAACAATCGCGACGTGCTGGTGGCCGGTATGCACGAGCTTGGCTTCGAGCCGCTGCTCAACGGGCGCTGGCGCTCGCCGATCATCGTGACGTTTTTTTCGCCGGCGCATCCGTCGTTCGAGTTCGTGCGCTTCTATGAACTGATGAAGGAGCAGGGCTTCATCATCTATCCGGGCAAGCTGACGGTGGTCGACAGTTTCCGCATCGGCTGCATCGGTCAGGTCGACGAGCAGGTGATGCGACGCGTGGTCGATGCCTGCGCGCAAGCGCTGCGCACGATGGGCGTCACGCACGCGGGGCCGCCGCCCGCCGCGCTCGACGAACGCAAGGCGCTCGCGCAGGCGGCCTGAGCCGCGACAGCAAACCCGCGACGGCAAACCCAATACATTCGGATTCCTGGGGATTCAAGCAGATGAAACACGTGAAGGCAGTGATTTTCGATTGGGCCGGCACGGTGGTCGACTACGGTTCACGCGCGCCGATGGGGGCCTTCGTCGAGACCTTCGAGCAGTTCGGCGTGCCGATCACGATCGACGAAGCGCGCGGCCCGATGGGCATGGCCAAGCGGCCGCATATCGCGGCGCTGATGGCGCTGCCGCGCGTGGCGCAGGCTTGGGCCGAGCGCCACGGCCATACGCCGACCGACGCCGATATCGACGCCGTGTACGAGGTGTTCGTGCCGAAGAACATCGCGGTCGCGGCGAGCTACAGCGCGGTGATCCCGGGCGTCGCCGAAGTCGCGAGCGCATTGCGTCAGAACGATATCCGCATCGGCACGACGACCGGCTATACCCGCGAGATCATCGACGAAATCGTACCGGGCGCGGCCGCGCAGGGCTTTGCGCCGGACAGCATCGTGTGCACCGGCGATACGCCGGAAGGGCGGCCGTCACCGTACATGATCTACCGGACGCTGCCGCTGCTCGGCGTGTGGCGCGCGAAAGAGGCGATCAAGGTCGACGACACCGAGGTCGGCATCGAGGAAGGCATCAACGCCGGCACGTGGGCGGTCGGTGTCGCGGTGAGCGGCAACGCGTTCGGCATGAGCGAGGCGGAGGTGAAGGCGTTGCCGGCCGACGAATTCGCCGCGCGCCGCAACGCCGCGATGGCCAGGCTGAAGGCGGCTGGCGCGCATTACGTGATCGATAGCGTCGCGGATCTGATGCCGGTCGTGTACGACATCGACGCACGGCTCGCGCGAGGCGAACGGCCTTGAAGCGTCACTTGAAGAAACCGACCGCGAGATCGATGAACTCGCGCACCTTGCGCGGCACGAACTCGCGGCTCGGATACACCAGCGACACGGCCACGTCGCCATTGAGCACCGCATAGCCGTCGAGCACGCGCACCAGCGTGCCGGCGCGCAACTCGTCCTCGACCATTTCGAGCGGCAGCAGCGCGATGCCCATCGCGCCCAGCGCGGCCTGCTTCTGCATGATCATGCTGTTGACCGTGAACGATGCATCGATGGCGATGCTCTCGCCGCTGTCGTCGCCGTCCTCGCTCGCGCTTTCGGCATCGCCGTCACCCTTGCGGAAGATCCACATCGGGCCGGTCGTGTCGAACGGCGCGGCAATCAGCCGATGCCCGTCCAGTTCGGCCGGCGTTTGCGGATGACCGGCCTGCGCGAGATACGCGCCCGCTGCCACCGGCACCGCGTGCGAGTTGATCAGACGCCGCGCCACCAGCGACTCCGAGCGGATCATATGCTCGGTCACGATGCCGACATCGAAGCCGCCTTCGAGCAGATCGACCCGTTTTTCCGTCAGCGTGACGCGCAGGTTGACTTGCGGAAAGCGCGCCTGATATTCGGCGAACAGCGGCGTTAGCCGAAACAGCGAAAAACTGCCGAGCGCGACGATGCGCAGGTCGCCCGCCACGTCGCGCGAGGCCGTGGTCGCGCGCGACTCCACTTCCTCCAGTTCGGCGAGCAGCACGCGGCAACCGTCCGCGTATTGCGCGCCGGCCTCGGTCAGCACGACCTTGCGCGTGGTGCGCTGAAACAGGCGAATGCCGAGATGCTGTTCGAGGCTCGACACATGACGCGTGACGACCGACGTCGACACGTTCAGTTGCCCGGCGGCCTGCGCGAAGCTGCCGACATCGGCCACCTTGACAAAGGCCTGCATGGCCTGAAAAAGATTGATCATTCGAGTCCAAAAAACGTCTTTGTTGTAGCGGACGGCGTGGCGCATGCGCGCGCGGCGGTGCCGCTGACGCAATCGAACGCGAGCGCGAGATCGTCGTCGCGGCGCAGGCCGTAGCGCATCGCGTTCGCGCTCGGGCAGCGCGCCGAGACAGAACGCGTGACTAACCACCACTTGTCCCTGCATGCCGTGCGCGGCAACGCGATCGAGCAGCCCCGATTGCGGAAACGCGACGGTCGACACCTCGGCGCGCTTGCCGTCGGCGAGCCGCACGTGGGTGACCAGCGAGGCGTTCGTCGTGGGGCGCGGGGCGGTCGTGGTCATGGGCGGCGGGCAAGGGGAATGAACGGGATGAAAGGGGTGAACGGCCGGTGCGTTGATGCAACCCGCGATGCTACGCTTAGACGATAATAAATCCGCCCCCGTTACGGCAAATACAGCGTGAATTAATCCGGAAATTCGGCGCGGCGAGATTGCGGCGCGAGGCCGCGCCGACCGGCAAAATCCAAGGCCGGACGGCGGTTCACGGTATACTCCCGCGTAACTTGCCTGATCGCCATGCTTGCCCGTTACTCAGCTGTTACCCCCAAAATCTCCCCGTACGTCGAGTTTAACGCTACTGCTTATGAGTACAATCCTTGAAAGTCTTCCGATCGGCCAGAAGGTCGGTATCGCGTTTTCCGGCGGCCTCGACACTAGCGCCGCGCTGCACTGGATGCGCAAGAAGGGCGCCGTGCCGTATGCCTACACGGCCAACCTCGGTCAGCCCGACGAAGACGATTACGATTCGATCCCGCGTCGCGCCACGCAATATGGCGCCGAAGGCGCGCGCCTGATCGACTGCCGCGCGCAGCTGGTCGCGGAAGGTATCGCG
Organism: Paraburkholderia sp. MM6662-R1; assembly: GCF_050436245.1. Classification (NCBI taxonomy): domain Bacteria; kingdom Pseudomonadati; phylum Pseudomonadota; class Betaproteobacteria; order Burkholderiales; family Burkholderiaceae; genus Paraburkholderia; species Paraburkholderia sp. MM6662-R1. The sequence goes on from NZ_JBNDLV010000001.1 coordinate 237,259, forward strand.
GCGCTGCAGTGCGGCGCGTTTCATATCTCGACGGCGGGCGTCACCTACTTCAACACGACGCCGATCGGCCGCGCCGTGACCGGCACGATGCTGGTCGCCGCGATGAAGGACGACGGCGTCAACATCTGGGGCGACGGCAGCACGTACAAGGGCAACGACATCGAGCGTTTCTACCGCTACGGTCTGCTCGTGAACCCGGACCTGAAGATCTACAAGCCGTGGCTCGACCAGCTGTTCATCGACGAACTGGGCGGTCGTTCTGAAATGTCGGAATTCATGCGCCAGTCGGGCTTCGACTACAAGATGTCGGCCGAAAAGGCGTATTCGACCGACTCGAACCTGCTCGGCGCGACGCACGAAGCGAAGGACCTCGAAAGCCTCGAGTCCGGCATCAAGATCGTGAACCCGATCATGGGCGTCGCGTTCTGGCGCGACGACGTGCAGATCGCGAAAGAAGAAGTGACGGTCCGCTTCGAGGAAGGCCAGCCGGTCGCGCTGAACGGCCAGACGTTCCCGAACGCGCTCGAGCTGCTGCTCGAAGCGAACCGGATCGGCGGCCGTCACGGTCTCGGCATGAGCGATCAGATCGAGAACCGCATCATCGAGGCGAAGAGCCGCGGCATCTATGAAGCCCCGGGCCTCGCGCTGCTCAACATCGCATACGAGCGTCTGGTCACCGGCATCCACAACGAAGACACGATCGAGCAGTTCCGCGAGAACGGCCGCCGCCTCGGCCGTCTGCTGTACCAGGGCCGCTGGTTCGATCCGCAGGCGATCATGCTGCGCGAAACCGCGCAGCGCTGGGTCGCGCGCGCGATCACCGGCGAAGTGAGCGTCGAGCTGCGCCGCGGCAACGACTACTCGATCCTCAGCACGAAGTCGCCGAACCTCACGTATCAGCCCGAGCGTCTGTCGATGGAAAAGGTCGCATCGACGTTCTCGCCGCGCGACCGCATCGGCCAGCTGACGATGCGCAACCTCGACATCACCGACACGCGCGACAAGCTGCGCATCTACTCGCAGGTGGGCCTGCTGTCGTCGAACGAGACGTCGGCGCTGCCGCAGGTGAAGGGCGACAAGGAGTAAAGCGGCGCGTCTGATTACCTGAACGTCGCATCGATCGATGGGCCGGCTCGCGAGAGCCGGCCCATTTTCTTTGGGGCTCCCGGATGCACTCCGGCGCCTGGGCGCGATCCCACATTCTGTGCTCAAGTTTCGCGTGCCTATGCCGTTGACATAAGCTAAGCCCATTCTGGAACCCTTCCGTGCAACTCGCTTACAGTAACGACCGCCTCGCCAGCCGGATGCCAGTCGACTCGACCGCCGCCGGCGAACCCGAGGTCGAGTCTTCGGTCATCGAGTGGCTGTTGCACGACGACCAGGTGATGCGCGAGTGCTTTACGCATGCGGCGGAGATTCTGAAGAGCGTGACCGGCGCGGCAATTACCGCGATCGTGCTGCTCGACGAGGAGCATCAGCACTATCGCGCCGAGGTCGGCATGGCGATGCCGCTCGTCACGCGTGCGCGCTCGCTCGCCGACTACGCGGTGCGCGATGCCGACCTGTTCGTGATCGATGATGCGCACAACGACAGCCGCTTCGGCGAATGCATGCTCGTCAAGCGTCATCCGTTCGTGCGCTTTTACGCGGCGATCGCATTGCGCGCGCCGAACGGCGAGATCGTCGGCGCGCTGTGCGCGATGGACCCGGCGCCGGGCCGGCTCGATGCGGGCCGGCGCGGCGTGTTTTACCACCTGCGCGCGATGATCGAAAACGATCTGAAGATGCGCACGGCCACCGCGATCGATCCGCTCACCCAGTTGTACAACCGGCGCTTCCTGCTCGAAACCATCGCGCGCCGCTGGAAGGAGGCGCGCGACGGCGACGTGATGGGCTCGGTGGTCGTCGACGTCGACTGGTTCAAGCAGTACAACGACACCTACGGTCATCAGGCCGGCGATCACTGTCTGAATCTGGTTGCCTCCGTGATGCAGGCCGCCGCCGACAGCGAGCGCATCGTGGTCGGGCGCATGGGCGGCGAGGAGTTCGGAATGCTGGTGCTCGAAGCGCAACCATCGATGCTCGAAGACACGCTCGAAACGCTGCGCCAGCGCGTGGCGGACCTCGCGATCGAGCATCGCGCGTCGCCGCTTGGGGTGGTGACGGTCAGCATTGGCGCGTCGCTCACGCGTATCAGCGACCTGTCGCGACCCGCGCATCGCGACGGTTTCGCGAGCGCTGACCGTGCGTTGTATCGCTCGAAGCATCACGGACGAAATCGCGTGACGATGGCGTAGCGGGCGTTGGCGATTGCGTCGGTACGGCTCTATCTTCAGTCATGGCGCATTGCTTATAGGACCTTCGTCCCATTTTCACCCGTTGCCAGCGTGGCAATATGGATGCGCGTAGTGAACGTCGACGCAGTCGCCGGGTGCGGCAGCAGGGTGTTTTACGATGCGCATCATTCAAACGTTGCTGTACATCGCGGCGTTCTGCTCAGGCATGATCGTCGGCCCCGCGGCGTGCGTCGCCGCCCAAAGTGTCGCCGCGCAGCCGGCCGCCTCGTCGGCCCTCCCGGCATCCCCAACCGCCGCGGCGTCGGCTCCCGCAGCGCGCCGTATCGATCTCGGCAATCAACCGTTCACGGGCGATTTCGACGCCATGCTCGACCGGCGTCTGATCCGCGTGCTGGTTCCCTACAGTCGAACGCTCTATCTGAATGAGCAAGGTCACGAACGTGGGCTGACCGCCGGTCTCATGCGGGACTTCGAGCGTTATGTGAACAAGAAGTACCGGGCGACGCTCGGCAATCGTCCGCTCACCCTGGTCATCATTCCGACGACTCGCGACCAGTTGCTCCCGGGGCTGATAGCGGGCCGGGGCGACATCGCCGCGGGCAATCTGACGGTCACGGAGGTCCGCCTGAAGCAGGTCGACTTCGTGGCGCCGCGTGACCGGACAGCAGTACGCGAAGTGGTCGTGACCGGGCCGAAGTCGCCGGCCCTCGCGAAGCTCGACGATCTCAGCGGCAAGACGGTCCATGTGCGGCCCAGCAGCAGCTATTACGAGAGCCTGAACGCGTTGAACGCGCGTTTTGGCAAGGAAGGCAAAGCTCCGGTGAAACTCGTGCCGCTGCCCGACGCGCTCGAGGACGAGGATGCAATGGAGATGCTCAATGTCGGGCTGCTCCAGATCCTCGTCGTGGACGACTGGAAGGCAAAGGTATGGGCGCCGGTACTGGCTGGAATCGTCGTGCATAACGACATTTCGGTGCGCGACGCAGGCTACATCGGCTGGGCGGTGCGCTTCAAGAGCCCCAAACTGCAGGACGCGATCAACGACTTCTACCTGAATTACGTGAAGAAGCAGAGTGTCGCGGAAGTCCGCCTGCAGCAGGAAATGAAGCGCATCAAGCAGATCTCCAACAATACGGAGTCAGCGGAGCTGAAGCGGTTCGGGCAGACGGTCGGTCTTTTCGAAAAATACGGTGCGCAGTACCGCTTCGATCCGCTTTTGCTGGCGGCTCAAGGCTATCAGGAATCCCAGCTGAACCAGAGCGCCCGCAGTCACGTTGGCGCAATCGGGATCATGCAGTTGATGCCAGCCACGGGGAAGGAACTTGCGGTTGGCGACATCAGGGTGGCGGAGTCCAACATACATGCGGGAGCGAAATATCTCGATGTGCTGATGGCCCGTTACTTTCCCGATGCTCACTTCTCGGAACGGGACCGCTCGCTGTTCGCATTCGCAAGCTACAACGCAGGACCCGCAAAGATCGCCAGAATGCGCAAGGAAGCGGCGGCGCGCGGTCTCGATCCTAACAAGTGGTTCAACAATGTCGAAATCGTAGTCGCCGAGAAAATCGGCATCGAACCAACGACGTACGTGCGCAATGTCTTTAAATATTACGTTGCGTACCGGCTCGTCCGGGAGGCCGAGGCTGCACGCGCTCGCGCTATCGGGCAGATGCGCAAGCAGGGCGGAGCGTGAGGGAAGCGGGCATCTGAAAGCGCTGTCGCAGCGCGGTGGGACTGGCCAAGCTTCCCTTCAACATTCCCGTGGAGATCGAGGCTCGCTCACGCCTCGCTCGATGCAAGCGCTCGAGCGTTCGCGACGGCCGGCGGCGCATACGTCGCCGAGAGCAGCTATTTCCAGGAGGACTGGCAAGCGGCGTATTGGGGGGCAACTCTGCACGTTTGCTGTCGATCAAGCAGCGTTACGACCCGCACGGAGTTTTCTTCGTTCGCCACGGTGTCGGCTCCGAAGACTGGAGCGACGACGGCTTCACCCGCATGGCCGATTCCGACTAGCCGGCCGGCTGTTTCGCCCGAATCCTGATGCTCGTTATGTAAGGGTATGACCGTGTATTGACTCCATAGAGAGGTCAATGCACGCTAGCGATGCATCGGTATCCGAAGCATCTCGTTCTGGCGAACCAGATGGAGCGGGGTCGGCAACAAGTTGGGTACCGCTGCCAATACAACGTCGTATAAATGACGGAGACAGAACAGATGACAACACCGAAAAAAATCCCGGCGGCCATGCGCAATCCATGGAGGCTCGGTACCGCGTTGACCGTGATGGCGTCCGCAATCGTGCTGGCGGGCTGTGGCAGCGGCAACGACGGGCTGCAACCGCCGCCGAGCAACGTGCTGCCTGGCTTCATCAAAAGCGCGGTGACGACGAAATCCTATGACGGCAACAGCGACGATCTGCTGACCGCGGGCCTCGGCAAGACCGGCCTCGCATCGGCGACGGCGCCGGCCATCGCGAATGCGGCGCAACCTACGGCCGCCGAATTGCGGCGTCTCGCGATCTGGTCGAACTATCGGGCGCTCGTCGACATGACGGCGAACGGCGGCTATGGACGCTTCTGGGGCCCCAACGTCGACCTGAACGGCAACGACACGCTCGGCGAAGGCAAGATCGCGGGCAAGGAATACCTCGCCTATGCCGATGACGGCAGCGGCGCGCAGAACGTTAGCCTGCTCGTGCAGATTCCCACGAGCTTCAATCCGGACCAACCGTGCATCGTCACCGCGACGTCGTCCGGTTCGCGCGGCGTGTACGGCGCGATTTCGGCGGCCGGCGAGTGGGGCCTGAAGCGCGGCTGCGCGGTGGCCTACACCGACAAGGGCGGCGGCAACGGCGCGCACGAGCTGTCGACGAATCGCGTGACGCTGATCGACGGCACGTTGCAGGATGCGACCGCCGCGGGCACGGCGAGCCTCTTCACCGCGAAGTAAAGCTCGGCAGCAGCACGCTGGCGGCGTTCAACGCGCAATTCCCGAACCGCTATGCGTTCAAGCATGCGCACTCGCAACAGAACCCCGAGCAGGACTGGGGCAAGAACACGTTGCAGGCGATCCAGTTTGCGTATTGGGCGCTCAACGATTCGTACGGCGCGTTGAATGGCTCGACGCGCACGGTGCGCTATGCGAGCGGCAGCATCACGACGATCGCCGCGTCGGTCAGCAACGGCGGCGGCGCGTCGCTCGCGGCGGCCGAGCAGGACACGTCGGGTCTCATCACGGCAGTGGTGGTCGGCGAGCCGCAGATCAATCTGCGGCTTGCGCCGCAGGTATCGGTCGCGCAGGGCGGCGTGCCGGTCGGCGCGTTCGGCAAACCGCTCGCCGATTACATGACGCTCGCGAACCTGCTGCAGCCGTGCGCCGCGCTCGCGCCCGCCGCGACCGGCGCGCCGTATCTGAGCGCGCTGCCGAGCGCGACCACCACCGCGCTGCGCACCGCGCGTTGCGCGTCGCTCGCGGCGGCCGGCGTGATCGCGGGAACGGATACGGTGACGCAGGCCAGCAACGCGCTCGCGCTGCTGCATCAGAACGGCTATCAGACCGACTCGGACCTGCTGCAAGCGCCGATGTGGGACTCGCAGGCGGTGCCGGCCGTCGCCGTGACCTATGCGAATGCGTATGCGCGCGCAAGTGTCGCCGACAACCTGTGCGACTTCAGCTTCGGCACCACCAGCGCGACTGGCGCAGCCGGCGTGACGCCGGCGGTGTCGCCGATGCTGACGGTGTTCGGCAACGGCAACGGCGTGCCGCCGACCAATGGCATCAACCTCGTCTACAACGCGGGCGCCTCCGGCGCGTTCGATCATCGGCTCGCGACCGCCGATGCGAGCTACGCGGGCGCCGCATGCCTGCGCGCGCGATGGACAAGCGGTTCGTTGAATGCCAGCGTCGATGCAATTCGCGTGAATGCGAATCTGCATGGCAAGCCGACCATCATCGTGCAAGGACGCGCGGATGCGCTGGTGCCGATCAATCACGCGTCGCGGCCGTATCTCGGATTGAACCAGGTGGTCGAGGGCAGCGCGAGCAAGCTGGCGCTGTACGAAGTCACGAACGGTCAGCACTTTGACGCGTTCCTCGGCGTCGCCGGTTTCGACACGCGTTTCGTGCCGTTGCATTACTACAATCTTCAGGCGCTCAACCTGATGTGGGCTCATCTGAAGAACGGCACGCCGTTGCCGCCGTCGCAGGTGATCCACACGATACCGCGCGGCGGCGTGCCCGGAGCCGCACCGGCGCTGACCACGGCCAACCTGCCGGCGATCGCGGCGAGCCCGGGTGTCAATGCGATTTCCGCAACGAATGGCGCCGTGAACGTGCCGAATTGAGCGGCGCGTGCTGAAGCAATGCGCGCACACAGGTATCCGCCTGGGTGCGCGTTGCTGTGCATCTGGACGCCGCACGAGCGGTGCCGAGCTTCGCGCCGCGCAACACGCTTTAGCCGCCGATCAGCTTCAACCCGACCGGCAGCGATTCGCCGAACACGCGACCTTCGTCGGCGTTATCGAGCGCGACGACTTCGCTGACCATCGTGACCCAGGCGCGCGGCGCGCTCGCCGCCTCGAGGCGTCGCACGACGCTCGCGCGCAGCGCGTCGGGCAGATCGCGCGAGCGGTCGCCGGTCTTGCGGGCGATCTGGACGGCCGCGAAGGCGGCGGGGTCGACCTTCTTCCAGTCGAGCGCGACGATCGCATCGAGCCATTGCGCGGCGACCTCGGGCGGCACGACGCTATGCGCGCTGCCGTAAAACGGCTGGCGTGCGCCGATCCGTCCCACCGCCCACCAGCTTTGATGGTTTTCCGCGGGCTTTTTCAGGCGCGCGAGCACCGCCTCGCCGAGTTCGATCTTGCGTTCGGCCGGAATCCGTTCGAGCGATGCGGACAGGCGCACCATATCGGCGAAGCCGGTCTTCGCGACATCGAACGGCAGCTTGTGACGCGATTGCGCGGCCTTCTGCAGATAGTCCATCGCGTCGAGCACGCGCAACTGAGCATCTTCGCCGAGGCCGCCGGCCGCGCGGCGCCACAGCGTCCACCATTCCGACCATACCTGGCTGTCGCTCACGTACTGGATGCCATCGTCGAACAGCGTCCACAGTTGCTCGACGCGCCATTCGTCGAGCGGATAACCGAAGCCGGGCCGCACGCAATAGCCGGCCAGATTCAGCCACAGCCTTTCGTGATCGGCCGAGCGGCGGCGGCGGCGCGTGCGCTCCCACAGCGCGCCGAACAGTTCGCGCAGCAACGCGCTGTTCCAGCTGTCGCGCGGGCCGAGCAGATGTTCGAGCTGCGCGCGCAGTCGTTTGATCTCCTTCGGGTCGACGTTTTGCGCGCGGGCGCCGAAGCAACGGTCGATCAGTTCGATCGCGCGATCGAGCGCCGGGTGGCGTTGCGGTGCGCCCTCGGCGGATAGCTCCACCTGCGCGTCGGCGTGGCGCAGCTGGAATTCGAGCAGCCAGCGTTGCGACGGCTCGTCGAGCTCGATGCAATGGACGTCGAGCGTTCCGACCTCGGTCAGCGACGTCGCGATGCGCACGGCGGTTTCGCGAGCGCGATGGCCGTCGCGTGGCTGGACGATCGTCGCGATCGGCGGCAGGCGCACGAAGTCGCCGCCCGCGAGGTCGACCAGTTCGCCGGGCTGATAGGCGGTGTCCGCGCTCGACGACACCAGGTGAAAGCGCACCGGATGCCCGAGCCGCAGCGCGAACGTGCGCTCCGCGATCAGAATCTCATGACCTTCCTCGGTGCCGCGCGGCAGCAGGCAGATGCCGCGTTGCGCCGGCGCCGCGTCCGGCTCGGCGTTGTCTTTGCCGGCCGGCGTTTCGTCGAGCACCAGAAAATAGCTGCGCGGCGAACCGCCGCCGATTTTCGGCGCGAAGCCCGCGCGCGCGAGCGTATAGGCGACCGCGCCGCGCGCGACCGCGACGTCGGGGTTGTCGTTGTGCAGCATGTTGAGCGGCGCGCCGCGCCACCCGCCGAGCGTGTCGGCCAGACGCCGCGACAGCGCGTCGGCGCGGAACACGCCGCCGTTGAGCAGCAGCGTGTCGGGAACGGGCAGGGCGGCTGTGCCGGATGCGTCCGGCGTGCTGGAATCCGCCCCCAGGGCCTTGCGCGACTGCGCGGCGAAACGTTCGAGAAATGCCGCGATATGCCGCGTGACCGCCGCATCGGTCGCGTACGGCAGGCCGAATTCGACGATCGCGCCGCGCGGCCGGCCCGGACGCTCATCGGCGGCCACCCGCGGCAAGAAACCATCGACGATGATCTTCTCGACCTCGTCGCGCGTGACCTGCGTCGTGCGCGCGCCGCCGATCAGCTTCGAGCCCGCGCCGAGCAAGGTGACCGGCGCCGACTCGGGCGCCTGCGCGCCGAGCAATTGCTCCTTCGCGACGCGGCATCGCTCGACCAGCTGCGACAGGCTCGCCGCCGATAGCCGTTGCGGCGCCTGCGCACCGCCGCCGGCATCACCCAACAGCCGCGCCTCGACCAGATGCGCGAGCGCGAGGTCCATGTTGTCGCCGCCGAGCATCAGATGATTGCCGACACCGACGCGCGTCAGGCGCGGCTCGCCGTCGTCGGACAGGCCGACTTCGATCAGCGTCAGATCGGTGGTGCCGCCGCCGATGTCGCAGATCAGCACGAGCCGGGTGTCCGCCAACTCGTCGGCAAGCGTGTCGCGATGCCGGAACAGCCAGTCGTAGAACGCGGCCTGCGGCTCTTCGAGCAGCCGCAGCGACGGCAGCCCCGCGAGCCGCGCCGCTTCGACGGTCAACGCGCGCGCGCCTTCGTCGAACGAAGCGGGCACCGTCAGCACGACGTCCTGCTGTTCGAGCGGCGCCTTCGGAAAGTGCTGGTTCCATGCGGCTCGCACGTGCGCGAGGTAGCTCGCGCTCGCCTCGAGCGGCGAAATCTTGCGGACGTCGTCGGGCGCGCCCCACGGCAGGATCGGCGCGACGCGATCGACCGACGCGTGCGACAGCCAGCTTTTCGCGCTGGCGACGAGCCGCCCCGGCACCTGCGCGCCGAGCAGCCGCGCGAGCCGGCCGACCACGACCGGCTGCGCGGCGTCCCCGCCTCGACTCGCCGCCGCGCTCGCGGCGGACCACGGCAACTGCAGATCGGCCGCGCTCAGTTCGCCATCGGCCGCCTGATAGCGCACCGACGGCAACAGCGGCCGAGCGGCGACTTCGCCGGGGCTCACGAGTTGCTCGATCTCGAACACACGAATCTGCTGCGATCCGGCTTGCGCGTACGCGAGCACCGTGTTGCTGGTGCCCAGATCGATGCCGACGCTGTACCGCTTCATGTCAATCACGCATTCGCGTTGCCGCGCACGTCGAATTCGACTTTCCAGCGCTCGTCGGAGCCGCGCGGGATCGCTTCGAGTTCGAGCGTGCCCGCTTCGGTCACACGCGCGTGCAGCTTCACCGGCACGACTTCGCCGGCGGTGCGGCCGGCCGCCGGCAGCGTCGCCTCGATTTCCTCGAGTTCCTGCAACTCCTCGGGGCCCCAGTAATCGAGCAGCGTGCCGACCTGATCCTGACGACGCACCGACGAGCCGAAGAAGCGGAAATGCACGGGCTCGCCGACGACCAGCCCGAACTCCTGCGCGGGCAGCTCGGCGTCGGTGCCTTCTTCCATGCCGAACGGCGCGACGCACAGCGCCTGCACCGGCGGCTCGAGCCCGGGCACGGCCGGCATCGCCGATTCGATCGCGATGTAGTACGCGCGCGCGGTGCCGCCGCGAATCCGCACGCCGCGGCCGCGCCGCACGTAGCCGTAGTAGGCCGCGCCGCGCGCGACCGCCAGATCGAGGTCCGCGCCTTCGAGCAGACGGGCCGGCGCCGCGCCTTCGGTCGCGAGCCAGCCGTTCAGCGTGCCCATGATCCGTTCGACCAGCAGCGTCGACTTGAACACGCCGCCGTTGAACAGCATCGCGGTCGGATGCAGGAAGCTCGCGTTGGGCGCGACATGTTCGCGCAGCCCTTCGAGTTCCGCCAGCGCGCCGACCTGACGCCCGAGGAACGCCGCCAGATGCCGCGTGATGCCCGCGTCCTGCGCATACGGCAGGCCGAGCTGCGTCAGACCGACCCGCGCGCGGCTCACCGGACGCGCGGCGCTGTCGACCTGCGGGAAGAAGCCGTCGAGGATCGTCTGTGTCAGTTCGGCGCGCGTCAGCTCGGTGCGGATCGAGCCGCCGATCAGCTTCGAGCCGCGGCTCGGCACGACGAGCGGCACGGTGTCGGTGGCGGGGTCGCTGAGCAGCGTTTCCTTCGCCGCGCGGCACGCGTAGGTGAGCGCGCGCAGTTGCCACGCGTCGGCTTGGGTACCCTGCGCGGCGAGCTTGCGCGCGACCACGTGCGCGAGCGCGAGGTCCATGTTGTCGCCGCCGAGCAGGATGTGATCGCCGACCGCGACGCGATGCAGTTCGAGATTGCCGTCGCGCTCGATCACCGCGATCAGCGACAGGTCGGTCGTGCCGCCGCCGACGTCGACGACGAGGATGATGTCGCCGATCTTGACCTGCTTGCGCCACTGCCCGCCGCTCTTCTGGATCCAGCTATAGAGCGCCGCCTGCGGCTCTTCGAGCAGCGTCATGCGCGTGAAGCCGGCGGCCTCGGCGGCCTCCGCCGTCAGCTCGCGCGCCGCGGGGTCGAACGACGCGGGGATCGTCACGGTGACGTCCTGCTCGCCGAACGGCGCGTCCGGATGCGCGTGGTCCCATGCTTCGCGCAGGTGCGTCAGGTAGCGCACCGAGCTTTCCAGCGGCGACACGCGCGCGACTTCGGGCGGCGCATCGTTCGGCAGAATGCCTGCGCGCCGGTCGACGCCCGGATGGCACAGCCAGCTTTTCGCGCTCGACACGAGCCGGATCGGGGTGCCGGCGCCGCGGCTGCGCGCGAATTCGCCGACCGCGAATTCGCGCTGGCCGGTCCACGGCAGGTAGAGGTCGCCGGAGGCCAGTTCGTCGGGATGCGGCAGGTATAGGAACGAGGGCAGCAGCGGCAGATTATCGATTGCGCCGGGGCCCGTGAGCTGGACGATCGACAGCACGTCCTGGGTGGTTTTCTCATCGTCGCTCGCGTGCGTGTCCACGTAGGACAACGCGCAGTGCGTGGTGCCGAGATCGATGCCGATCGAATAGCGTGCGTCGCTCATAGCTCCACCTCCGCCGGTGCGATGACTTTTGCGTTATGACCGTCCGCCAGCTTCGGCAGACGCACATCCTCGACGCGCCAGCCGCGATGGCTGATGCTGCCGTTGAACGGCGCACTGCCGACCACGTTGCCGGTCAACCGGACCGAGCTCGCGTCGAAGCCTGCGGGCAGCGTCACGCGGCTGCCTTCGGCTTCGTCGCGCACCGGGCGGATCGTGAAGTGCTCGCGCAGCGTCGCGCGGCAGCCTTCGTGCACGAGGCGCGCGGCCGCGCCGATGTCGGCGTCGCTATAGGCCTTGATGTCTTCCTCGACGAAATCGATGAAGCGCGCGTCGCGTTGCAGCAGGCCGAGCAGTTGCAGCGCGGCGTCGGGGGAGGCCTCCTTCAGCACCGGCGCGGGTTGCGGCTTCGGTTGCGGGGCGGCGGCGGGGGCTGGGGTTGGGGTTGGCGTGGCGGCGGGGGCGGCTGCCGGGGCCGCGCCGATCTTTTCGCCGTTGCGCAGGCGCAGGACGTCGGCGGCGAAGTCGCCATTGCCGAGAATGCTGAAAAACGTGCCGACGGCCAGCGAAATGCGGCCGAGGAAGGATGGATTCGAATCGCTCATAAAGGCTCCTGATCTGCTCTGTTGGGGACGAGCGGTCCTCGCCGCGCCGCGTGTGCCGGGCAGCGAAGCTGACGGGCCGGGCGGGGCTGTGATGTTGCGGGTCGGCGCGCCGCCCGGGGCGACGATGCAACCGCCGGGCCCGAAAACGGTTTGGGGACGCTTCGCGACCGGGTCGGCCGCGCGTGCGGCGCGCGCAAAACCCGTATTTTGCCTTGCGGCGCGCCCGACGCGGGCAAAGCCGGCAATTCTAGCGGGCAATGGGGTGGGATTGGCGGGGAGTTGGGGGAAGCGGGCGATGCAGGAAGGCGCTTTGGCAGCGCGCCTATCAGCGACGTTACGACTTCTTCGGATCCTTCGACACCCGCTTTGCCGATGGTGCGGGCGCGGGCCTGACCGGCCCGGCGACGTGCATGACGGCGCGGCGCGGTTGTCCGTGCGCGGCCGTCGCGGGCGCAGACCTGACCGGTCTGGCGGCGTGCCTGTCGGCTCGCGGCGGCTGTTCGTGCGCGGCCATCGCCGGCGCGGGGCCGCCCGGTTGCCCGAGCGGCGGATGCGCGCCGCCCGGATGCTCGCCGCCGCCGGGATGCTCCGGCAGATGACCGTCATGGCTCGCCATCACGCGATGCAGTTCCTCACGGCGATGGAAAACCTCGGCGCGATGATCGCCATGAGCATAGAACTGGCGATGCCGGACGCCGTCCCGGCCGACGACCCAGATATACGTATCGCCGCCGACGAGCACCACATCGCGATCGACCACATTGACGACGTACACATCGGTCGGCAACGGCTGATACGCGGTCACGCTCACTTCGTTGACCCGGTTCGGGGCGCTGACGAGCCGGCCTTGCCCACTGGTCACGCAGCCCGCGAGAAAGGTAGCGCACGCAGCCGACGCCAACAGCGCGTTGGTGATGGTTTTCAAGTTCATTCCCCGGTTTGTATTGGTTATTTGTCGAGCGACGCCCGTTTAACGGTCGGCGTTTTGCATTCTTGAGATATGAATCGACGACCAGGGAAACGAGCGGGTAAACGAGCGGGGAAACGCGCAGGCGCAAGCGCATGCCCGGCGCGCATCGCCTGATGAATTGATCCAACTGGGAAATGGAAAGACATAACGCAAAAATTCCGGCGGCGAGTTTCAGCCGCCCGATCCGCGCCTAATTGCCGCCCGCATTGCCGTCTTCAGACTTCGCGTCGTCCCAGTTCATCCGGTGTCGATTAACGGTCTCGGTATGCCGCGCGTCGTCCTCGGTGTGGAGGTAAAGACTGGTCGTGTTCAGCGAAACGTGGCCGAGGTTGTCGCGGATCGTGCGCAGATCGACGCCGCCGTCCGCCTGATGCGAACCGGCCGTATGCCGCAGCCAATGCGCCGACGCGCGCTCGAGCTCGTCGGCGCGATCGGCGAATTCGGGACCGCGCGCACGCAGCCACTTGGCCGCGCCCGCGAAGATGCGCTTGATCGCGTCGTGAATCGCCGAGCGCGACAGGCAGCGGTTGCGGCCCTTGAACGGCAGCACGAGCGGCGTTTCCTCGGCGCGGGTCGGCAGGGCGGCGAGGCCATTGAGCGTGCGGTAGCCGCGCAGCTCCTGAACCAGTTCGGCCGACACCGGCACGATGCGTTCCTTCTCGCCCTTGCCGAGCGTTTCGAGCCACCACTGGTCCTGACCATCGGCGCCGAGCCTTCTGAAGAACTGGCCCATCTGCCCGCCGGCCACCTCGGAAATGCGCATGCCCTGCAAATAGAACAGCGTGGTCAGCCAGCGGCAACGCGCGTAGTACGCGCGTTGCGCATCGGTATCTTGCGGCAGCTGCTCGACGAACAGCTTCACTTCGTCCCACAGCGAGGTCGACAGATAGCGGGTGACGCGTGGCGCCGAGCGCTTCGCGCGTTGTCGCAGGAGCGCCATCGGATTGCCGCGCAGATAGCCGGCGTTGACGAGCCACGTGAACATCGCGTTCAGGATGATCAGCGCCTGGCGCTGGCTGGCGGGCGACAGCGGCCCGTTGAACGGCCGCCAGCGTGCGTCGCCGCGCGCGTACTTGCCGCCGTTCGCCGACACCCAGCGCGCGGCCGGCTGCGGATCGGCGATGAACGCCTTGAACAGCAGCAGATCCTCGTGCGTCAGCGACGACAGCGGCTTGCCGAGCTGCACGACGGCCCACAGCAGCAGCCGCTCCGCTTCCTTGCGGTAGTTGTCGAAGGTGGTCTTGGTGTCCGCGTAATTGGACAGCCAGGCGCGCACGGCGTCGAGGTCGTTGCGCGCCGATAGCTGCGAGTTTTCCGCCGCGCCGCGATTGGTGCCGTCGCGGCCATCGAGCAGTTCCGGCACGACGAGCGATTCGACGGGCTGGACGGTGGCGAGCTCAGCGTTCGGGGCAGCTTTCGGCACGGCTTTGGACACGGTTCGGGACACTCCTCGGGCGCACGCCGGTTGGCGTCATTCTGCTCCGCTCAGGTGCTCTCAGAAGCGCTTGCCTGAAAAGAAAGCAGTGCCCACTCTGTTGCGGACGAAACGCGAAACCCTATCACACAGTCGGCTGCGCCTGGCGCAAAACAGCCGAGTGCGCTCAAGCTTCGACGCGGTGACGATCGATCGGCATATAGTGATGCAGGGTGGCGCTCTTTTTCCGCCCGCTATAGTCGCCGTCTATTAGTGGCATTGCCGTATTCGAATTCTATTGAACTTTGTCCTCGCCTATATTCGAATAGGAGTGGAGCGCCGACCGGAGTCAGCCGTTACGGACATCGGCTGCGTTGCCCTCGACCCTGGATTTCATGAGTGCACTGCCGAGCCATTCGGCTGACTGTCGGGTTTCGGGTCGTCAAATTGCCACGCAAGCCTGACACGATGACAAACGCATAACAAGTACCTTGCATGGGATTGGAGAAAGTACCCAGGCACCGACTCCGATCGACAACGGAGACATCCTCCAAAGGAGAGAACGCATGTCAAACGAAGCAAAGTGCCCGTTCATCCATACCGCCGGCGGCGGGACGACCAATCGGGACTGGTGGCCGAAGCAATTGCGCCTCGACCTGCTCAACCAGCATTCGAACCGCTCCAATCCGCTAGACAAAGACTTCAACTATGCCGAGGCATTCAAGAGCCTCGACTACGCCGCGGTCAAGAAAGACCTCGCCGAGCTGATGACCGATTCGCAGCCCTGGTGGCCCGCGGATTTCGGCCACTACGGCCCGCTGTTTATCCGTATGGCATGGCATGCCGCCGGCACGTACCGCATCGGCGACGGCCGCGGCGGCGCAGGGCGCGGCCAGCAGCGTTTCGCGCCGCTCAATAGCTGGCCGGACAACGTGAGCCTCGACAAGGCTCGCCGGCTGCTATGGCCGATCAAGCAGAAATACGGCCAGAAAATTTCGTGGGCCGACCTGCTGATCCTGACCGGCAACGTCGCGCTCGAAACGATGGGCTTCAATACTTTTGGTTTCGGCGGCGGCCGCGAGGACACGTGGGAGCCGGATCAGGACGTCTACTGGGGCAATGAAAAAACCTGGCTCGGCGGCGACGTGCGCTACGGCAAGGGAGCGGCCGGCAGGGAAGACGACGAAGGCGTGCTGGTCGCCGACGAGGAGCTGCACGGCACCGAAAAGAGCCGTACCGATCCGCCCGGCCGCAACCTCGAAAACCCGCTCGGCGCGGTGCAGATGGGCCTGATCTACGTGAATCCGGAAGGCCCGGACGGCAATCCCGATCCGCTCGCCGCGGCAGTCGACATCCGCGAAACGTTCGGCCGCATGGCGATGAACGACGAGGAAACGGTCGCGCTGATCGCCGGCGGCCACACGTTCGGCAAGACGCACGGCGCGGCGCCGGCCGATAACGTCGGTCCGGAACCGGAAAGTGCCGGTCTCGAGGCCCAGGGGCTCGGCTGGCGCAACAGCTTCGGCACCGGCAGGGGCGGCGACACGATCACGAGCGGTATCGAAGTCACGTGGACCGCGACGCCGACGCAGTGGGACATGAGCTACTTCCAGAGCCTGTTCGGCCACGAGTGGGAGCTGACGAAGAGCCCGGCGGGTGCGAACCAGTGGGTCGCGAAGGACGCGCAGGCCACGTATCCGCACGCGCACGACCCATCGAAGAAAGTGCTGCCGACGATGCTGACGACCGACCTGTCGCTCCGCCTCGACCCGATCTACGAAAAGATCTCGCGGCGCTTCATGGCCAACCCCGACGAGTTCGCCGACGCCTTCGCGCGCGCGTGGTTCAAGCTGACGCACCGCGACATGGGTCCGCGCGCCCGCTATCTTGGCCCGGAAGTGCCGTCGGAGCAACTGCTGTGGCAGGATCCGATTCCGGCCGTCGATCACCCGCTCGTCGACGACAAGGACGTCGCGGCGCTGAAGCAGAAGATCCTCGCGTCGGGGCTGTCGGTGTCGCAGCTGGTCACGACCGCGTGGGCCTCGGCCTCGACGTTCCGCGGCTCGGACAAGCGCGGCGGCGCCAACGGCGCGCGCATCCGGCTCGCACCGCAGAAGGACTGGGCCGTCAACCAGCCCGCTGAGCTCGCGAAGGTGCTGAAGGTGCTCGAAGGCATCCAGAGCGAGTTCAACGGTGCGCAGTCCGGCGGCAAGAAGATTTCGCTTGCCGACCTGATCGTGCTGGCGGGTGGCGCCGGTATCGAGCAGGCCGCGAAGAACGCCGGGCAGCAGGTGACGGTGCCGTTCTCGCCGGGGCGCATGGATGCGTCGCAGGAGCAGACCGACGTCCAGGCGATCGCGGTGCTGGAGCCGGTCCACGACGGCTTCCGCAACTATCTGGGCGGCAAGTTCCCGGTGGCGGCGGAGAAGCTGCTGATCGACAAGGCGCAACTGCTGACGTTGACCGCGCCCGAGATGACGGTGCTGATCGGCGGCCTGCGCGTGCTGAAGGTGGGCGCTGGCAGCGAAGGTGTGCTGACGAGCAAGCCGGAAACGCTGTCCAACGACTTCTTCCGTAACCTGCTCGACATGGGCACGGAATGGACGCCGGTGTCGGAGGCCGCGGAAACGTTCGAAGGTGCCGACACGAAGAGCGGCGAGGTCAAGTGGACCGGTACGCGCGTCGATCTGGTGTTCGGCTCGAACTCGGTGCTGCGCGCCTTGGGCGAGGTCTACGCGAGCGAGGACGGCAAGGAGAAATTCGTGCGCGACTTCGTTGCCGCGTGGGCCAAGGTGATGAATCTGGATCGTTTCGATCTGGCTTGATCCAGCCAGTGCTGGCGAGTGGTTCTTTGCCACGTCGACGCAGTTTTTGACGGTGGATTTGCGAAGTCATCGAGCGCGCTTGCCGGGATGCCGGCAAGCGCGCTTTTTCTTCGCCTCGTCACTGCTTCTGCGCCGGCGGATACTCTTCGATCATCGGCTTGACACCGGTGAGCGCGCTGAACGCGAGCGTGTCCTGCGAATCGGCCGAGGTGCCGGAGGGCCAGCCTTGCACCGAGTTGCGTCACATGTTGAACTCGCCGAGAAGCTGCAGGCACTGGGCGGCGCGAAGCTGATACTGGCCACGGTGACGAGCGGCAAGGCGATGACCGCGACGCTCGGCGGTCTCGGCCTGAACGGCAAGCTCGTGATGGTCGGCGTTTCCGAAGAGCCGATCGAAGTGCCGATCGTGCATGGCGATGACATCCGATGTAATTGGCGAGCCGCGCGGCTGCCTCTACTCTTCGACTACCGCGCCGTCGCTCCGATGGCGCAAAGTCAAGGAGATACCATGTCCAGCTATCCCGTTCACACGATCGAGTCCGCTCCCGAGCAATCGAAACCCGTGCTCCGCAAACTGCAACAGGCGTTCGGCCTGATTCCGAACATCGCGGCCAAGATGGCGGCTTCACCGGTGCTGATCAACGGCTTCATCGGCCTGTTCGAGCGCGTGCATGCGAGCAGTCTGACCGAACCGGAGATCCAGACGCTGCTGCTCACCAACGCCGTGACGAACGCGAGCGAATGGGCGGTTGCGTTTCATACCGCGCTCGGCTTGAACGCGGGCCTGCGTCGCGCCGATGTCGAGGCGATCCGCCACGGCGGCGTGCCCGACGACACGAGGCTCGCGGCGCTGTCGACGCTCGCGCGCACGCTGATCGAAAAACGCGGCCGCCTCGACGATGAGGACCGGCAACGCTTCCTCGCGGCAGGTTTCAGCGCGGAGCAGATTCTCGAGGTGGTTGCGGCGGTCGCCGCGTCGACGATCACGAACTACACCGGCAGCGTGACCGAGCCGCCGCTCGAAGCGCAGTTCGCCGAATTCGCGTGGTACGCGCCCGCGCGCTGAAGCGATCCCGTTCAGGCATCAACAGGAGGGCAACACCATGAACGTCACGAGTCACGATCCGAAAGTGCAGCCGGGCGATCTCGGCGGTCTGTTGCGCTATTGGCGTGACGTGCGTGGCGTGAGTCAGCTCGATCTGTCGCTCGAGGCCGGCATCTCGCAGCGGCAGATCAGCTTCATCGAAAGCGGGCGCAGCGTGCCGGGCCGCGACACGCTGCTGACGCTCGCGCAGACCCTCGACGTGCCGCTGCGCGAGCGCAACGCGCTGCTGCTTGCCGCGGGTTATGCACCGATTTATTCGGAAGCACCGTGGAATGCGCAGGAAATGCACGGCGTGGTTCGCGCGCTCGAACGGGTCGTGCGTCAGCATGAGCCGTTTCCGGCGCTCGTGATGGACCGCGACTGGGACGTGCTGATGACCAACGACGCGGCCCCGCGCTTCTTCAACTGCTTCATCGACATGACCGCGCGCGAAGGCCCGCGCAACATGCTGCATCTGATCTTCGATCCACATGGCATGCGTCCGTTCGTCGCCGAGTGGGAGGAGGTCGCGCGAAGTCTGCTGCAACGCGTGTATCGCGAGTCGGTCGGTCATGTAATCGGCGCCAACACGAAGCGTCTACTCGATGAACTGCTTGCGTATCCCGACGCGCCGCGCGACTGGAAGACGCATCATGGCTCGTCCATGACACCCGCGACGCTGCCGATGGTTCCGCTCGGCTTCATCAGCGAGGGCGTGGTGCTGCGCTATTTCTCGATGGTCACGACCGTGGGCACACCGCAAAACGTGGCCGCGCAGGAGTTGCGCATCGAATGCATGTTCCCCGCCGACGACGCCACCGAAGCACGTCATCAGCAGCTGCTCGCGGCGCACGCGTCCCCGCAACCTCCAATATCGGCAAACCGTATGCCGTGATATAGCGATGTCTTCGATTTTTGGGCGATCATCCGAGCCGATCAGGTCGAGCAATCCGACGCCACTCTGGTTCCGCCGCGCGCCCAGTTCGCACGCGGCCATCATCCCCGACTTCGGCGACGTGACCGAGGTGCTCGCGCGGGCAGCTTCTTCGCGGCCGATGTGCAGGCAGGCGCGGGCCCCTTTCCCGGCCTCTATCTGCAAGAACTCGAGAAAATGGCCGACATCGACGCGTCGGCGTTGTTTTCGTAGTGCTTGACCCAGATCAAGCCGCCCGCCACGCTGGGGCTCATGATGCAAGCGCGTGACGCATTACGTTCCCGCCGGCGCTAGCCGACGCATGACACGACCAGGTTCAGGCGCGAACACGTTTGCCGCCACGCATCGTGTTTCATTCCGGCCATAGGAGAAGTCCGTCATGAAAGCACTCGTTTATCACGGTCCCGGCGAAAAGTCGCTCGACGAACGGCCGATACCCGAACTCACGGCGCCCACCGATGCAATCGTCAAAGTCGCCCGCACGACGATCTGCGGCACCGATCTGCACATTCTCAAAGGCGACGTGCCGACCTGCGAGCCGGGCCGCATTCTCGGCCACGAAGGCGTCGGTGTCGTGCATCAGGTCGGCGAGGCGGTGAGCGGGCTCGCGGCCGGCGATCACGTGCTGATCTCGTGCATCACCTCGTGCGGCCGCTGCGACTACTGCCGGCGCGGCATGTATTCGCATTGCACGACGGGCGGCTGGATTCTCGGTAACCGGATCGACGGCACGCAGGCCGAATATGTGCGCATTCCGCATGCGCAGAGCAGTCTGTACCGCATTCCGGCTGGCCTCGACGAAGAGGCGCTCGTGATGCTGTCCGACATTCTGCCGACCGGCTTCGAGTGCGGCGTGCTCAACGGCAAGGTTCAGCCGGGCTGCACCGTGGCGATCGTCGGCGCCGGGCCGATCGGTCTCGCTGCGCTGTTGACCGCGCAGTTCTACTCGCCGGCGCAGATCATCATGATCGATCCCGACGCGAACCGGCTCGAGGTCGCGCACCGCTTTGGCGCGACCGCTTGCATCGACAACGCGCGTGCCGATGCGGTCGCGCAAGTGCTGAAGCTGACCGAATCGGTAGGCGCCGACTGCGTGATCGAGGCGGTAGGCATTGCGCCGACGTTCGAGCTTTGCCAGCAGCTGGTCGCACCGGGTGGAACGATCGCGAACATCGGCGTGCACGGCGTCAAGTCTGATCTGCATCTGGAAAAACTGTGGGATCGCAACATCGCGATCACGACGCGTCTCGTCGATACCGTCAGTACACCGATGCTGATGAAGACAGTCAAGGCGGGGCGGATCGATCCCACGCGTCTGATCACGCATCGCTTCCGGCTCGACGATATTCTTTCGGCTTACGAAACGTTCTCCCGCGCGTCGAGCACGCGCGCGCTGAAGGTGTTGATCGAAGCGTCATAGACGGTCCCGATTTGATGCTGGACGTTTCGTCAGCGTGAAGGGGTTTGCAACTGATCGTTGGAGCGCCAGGTGCCAATTGCAGACAGCGCAGCCCGTCAAAACACCGCGCCGCCTACGACTACGGTCGCCGCAAGCGGGCGCGTGAGCACCGTGCGCGGCGCGGTCGTCGATGTCCAGTTCGACACGCACGAACTGCCGCCAGTCGATACCGCGCTGTGGATCACGCGGCCGGACGGGACCTCGATCCTCGCGGAAGCGCAGGCGCACACCAGCGAGCGCACGGTGCGCGCGCTGGCGTTGCAGGCCACCGCGGGCCTCGCGCGCGGCGCCGTCGTGCGGGTCGGCGCGGGCCCCATCGAGGTGCCGGTCGGCGACGCGGTGCTCGGCAGACTGCTCGACGTCGCCGGTGTGATGCGCGACGGCGGCGAGCCCGCGCCCGAGACCGTGGAACGCAGGCCGATCCATCGCGCCCCGCCGCCGCTCGCGGCGCAGCGCGGCGCCACGCGGCTGTTCGAGACCGGCATCAAGATCGTCGACCTGCTGACGCCGCTCGCGCATGGCGGCAAGGCCGCGATGTTCGGCGGCGCGGGCGTCGGCAAGACGGTGCTCGTGATGGAGCTGATTCACGCGATGGCCGCGCGCTATGGCGGCATGTCGGTGTTCGCCGGCGTCGGCGAGCGTTCCCGCGAGGGGCACGAAATGCTGTCGGACATGCGCGGCTCGGGCGTGTTGCCGCGCGCCGTGCTCGTCTACGGACAGATGAACGAACCGCCTGGCGCGCGCTGGCGGGTACCGCTCACCGCGCTGACCATCGCCGAGTACTTCCGCGACGAGCGCGGCCAGAACGTGCTGCTGCTGATGGACAACGTGTTTCGCTTCGTGCAGGCGGGGGCGGAAGTGTCGGGGCTGCTCGGGCGCATGCCGTCGCGGGTCGGCTATCAGCCGACGCTCGCGAGCGAGGTAGCAGCGTTGCAGGAGCGGATCGTGTCGGTGGGCAACGCGGCGGTCACGGCGATCGAGGCCGTCTACGTACCCGCCGACGACTTCACCGACCCCGCCGTGACGACGATCGCCTCGCACGTCGACAGCATGATCGTGCTGTCGCGCGCGCTCGCCGCCGAGGGCATGTATCCGGCGATCGATCCGCTCGCGTCGTCGTCGATCCTGCTCGATCCGCTCGTCGTCGGCGCGGAGCACGCGGCGCTCGCCAACGAGGTGCGACGCCTACTCGAACATCAGCGTGAGCTGCAGGACGTGATCGCGTTGCTCGGTATCGAGGAACTCGGCATCGACGACCGGCGCGCCGTGCAGCGCGCGCGCCGTCTGCAGCGCTTTCTGACGCAGCCGTTCGCGGTCACCGAGGCGTTCTCCGGACAGCCCGGCAGAACGGTCGCGCTCGCCGAGACGATCGTCGGCTGCAAGGCGATTCTCGCCGGGGAGTGCGACGACTGGCAGGAGCGATCGCTGTACATGGTCGGCGCGCTGGACGAGGCGCGCGACAACGAAGCCCGCGGCAGGTCGGCGGCCGCGAGCGCCGTCGCGGCGTGACGAGGAGTGTGCGATGCCCCGGCATGGCCTGTCTCTGACGATCGCGACACCGGCGCGCGTCATGGTCGACGGCTTGCCGGTCGTGTCGTTGCGCGCCGAGGATGAAAGCGGAGCTTTTGGCGTGCGCGTGGGGCATGCGGACATGGTCACGCTGTTGAGCGCATCGGTGGTGCGCTGGCGCACGGCGGATGGCGGCGAGCATTACTGTGCCGTCGATGGTGGCGTGCTGATCGTGTCGCACGGCACGGCCGTCTCGCTTGCGTGCCGCGAAGCGGTGCAGGGCGACTCGCTCGAAGCGCTCGAAGCGGACGTGCGCCGCGCGCGTGCCGCGCAGCTCGACGCGATGCGGCGCGCGCGCGTGGAGCAGACGCGTCTGCACGCGCAGGCCGTGCGCCAGATGCTGCGCTATCTGCGCCCGCAAGCCACACGTGGAGAACCGGGATGACGATGCGGCCTGCTGCCGGCAAGGCAAACGGGAAAACGGATGGCAAACGCGACGAACCTGGCGAACCCGCTGATCGCGTCGCGCAAGCCGCGCAGCGCGCGGCGAGCCGCGAGCGGACCGGGCGCGCGAATCCGGAGCCGTCGCTGGGCGCGCGACTCGGCCAGATCGGCATTCTCGGCTGGACGATCGTGCTGCCGATCCTGCTTTGCCTCGCGCTCGGGCGCTGGCTCGACCGCATCGCCGGTACGCGGGTGTTTTTTGCGGCGCCGCTTCTGATGATCGGCGCGGGCATCGGCCTATGGTCCGCATGGCGCTGGATGCATCGACAGCAAAGGAGAGATCGTGATTGACGCCACCACGTTTCATTTCACCGACACGCTCGTGCTTGCCGCCACGGGAATGGCGGTCGGCTTGCTGAGCGGTGCGCTGCACTTCGCGACGCTGCGCTGGAACGTCGCGTACTTCGCACGAGGACGCGTGCTGCGCGCCTTCGCGCTGCAACTGGCGCGGCTCGCGCTGACGGCCGCTTTATTCGTCCTGCTGGCGAAAGCGGGCGCGTTCGCGTTGCTCGGCGGCATCGGCGGTTTCCTGTGGGCGCGCGGTGTGGCGCTCGGCATGCGGCGAGCGGCGCCGTGATTCATTCGCCGCTCGTCACCGAGCCGCTCGTACGCCTCGGTCCGCTCGTGATCACCACGCCCGTGGTCGTCACGTGGGTGATCATGGCGGTCATGACGGTCGTCTCGCTGTGGCTCACGCGCAAGCTGTCCATCCTGCCGTCGCGCACGCAGACCGCGCTCGAACTGCTGGTCGGCACGCTCGACGCGCAAATCCGCGACACGATGCAGACCGAGCCCGCGCCGTATCGCGCGCTGATCGGCACGTTGTTCCTGTTCGTGCTGATCGCGAACTGGTCGTCGCTGATTCCGGGCGTCGAGCCGCCCACCGCGCACCTGGAAACGGATGCCGCGCTCGCGCTCGTCGTGCTCGCCGCGACGCTCGTGTGCGGCGTGCGCTCGCGCGGCTGGCGCGGCTATCTCGCGACGTTCGCCGAACCGGCCTGGGTGATGATTCCGCTGAACGTCGTCGAGCAGATCACGCGCACGTTTTCGCTGGTGGTGCGCCTGTTCGGCAACGTGATGAGCGGCGTCTTCGTGGTCGGCATCGTGCTGTCGCTGGCCGGGCTGCTCGTGCCGATTCCGTTGATGGCGCTCGATCTGCTGACCGGCGCGGTGCAGGCCTACATTTTCGCGGTGCTCGCGATGGTATTCATCGGCGCCGCCGTCGGCGAGTCGCGCGCCGCCGTTCACGACAATCAGAAAGGACCGGCATGAACCTCATCGAAATCGTCAGCATCGCCGCCGCCGCGCTCGCCGTGGCGTTCGGCGCGATCGGGCCCGCGCTCGCCGAGGGCCGCGCGGTCGCCGCCGCGATGGACGCGATCGCGCGGCAGCCAGATGCGGCGGGCACGCTGTCGCGCACGCTGTTCGTCGGGCTCGCGATGATCGAGACGATGGCGATCTATTGCCTCGTAGTCGCGCTGCTGTTGCTGTTCGCCAACCCGTTCGTCAAGTAGGGCATGCGATGAAAATCGACTGGTCGACGCTCGCGCTGCAGACGCTCAACGCGCTGATTCTGGTCTGGCTGCTCGCGCGCTTTCTGTTCCGTCCGGTCGCGAAGATCATCGCGGAGCGACAGGCGAGCGCGAATGCGCTGACGGGTGACGCGAACGCCGCGAAGCTCGCGGCGCAGGCCGAACGCGAGGCGCTGCGGGCCGAACGGGAGCAACTCGCCGCGCAGCGCGCGCAGGCGTTCGCGACGATCGAGGCCGACGCGCGCACACAGCACGCGGCGCTGCTCGACGCCGCGCACAACGAGGCCGAGCGGCTGCGCGCCCAGGCGGCTGCGGACCGGCAGCGCGAGCGCGCGGGCGAGGCCGAAGCCGCGTCGGCGGCGGCCGCGCAGCTCGCCGTCGACATCGCGGGCAAGCTGCTCGACCAGTTGCTCGACCGCTCGCCCGAGGACCTGCGCGTTGCCGGGTTCATCGACGGACTCGCGGACGGCGTGCGCCGGCTGTCGCCCGGCGCGCGCGCCGCGCTTGCCGGGGATGTGCCGCTGCATGTTAGCGCGCCGCGCGCGTTGACGCCGGACGAGCGCGCCGCGTGCGAAACGGCGCTCGCGGCCGCCTTCGCACAGCGCCTCGAATTCGATACCGACATCGACCGCACGCTGCTTGCGGGGCTCGAACTGTCGGGCGCGCACGCCGTGGTGCGCAATAGCTGGCGCGATCAGCTCGACCAGATTCACGGTGAACTGCTTCGCGACGATGGCCACGCGCGCTGACACCGCCGACGCGTGGCTCGCGCGCAAACGCGCCGCGCTCGCGCGCGTCGCGCTCGAACCGCGGGCGGCGAGCATCGGCCGCGTCGAACAGATCGCCGATGGCATCGCGTTCGTGTCGGGTCTGCCCGACGCCGCGCTCGACGAGGTCGTCGAACTCGAATGCGGCGTGCGCGGCTTCATTCATTCGCTCGACGTGGCGAGCGCGAGCGTCGTGCTGCTCGATAGCGGCGACGCGGTGCGGGCCGGCATGCGCGTCGTGGGGACCGGCAGCGTGCTCGACGTGCCGGTCGGCGACGCGCTGCTCGGCCGCGTCGTCGATCCGCTCGGTCGGCCGCTCGATGACGGCGAGGCACTCGGTGCCGTCACGCGTTTGCCTGTCG
The DNA here is from genome assembly GCF_050436245.1 of Paraburkholderia sp. MM6662-R1. Classification (NCBI taxonomy): domain Bacteria; kingdom Pseudomonadati; phylum Pseudomonadota; class Betaproteobacteria; order Burkholderiales; family Burkholderiaceae; genus Paraburkholderia; species Paraburkholderia sp. MM6662-R1. The sequence goes on from NZ_JBNDLV010000001.1 coordinate 262,691, forward strand.
AGCGCGCGGCGCCCGCGATCATCGATCGCGACTTCGTCAGTGAACCGCTGCAGACGGGCGTGCTCGTCGTCGACGCGCTGTTCGCGATCGGGCGAGGGCAGCGCGAACTGATCATCGGCGATCGCGCGACGGGCAAGACCTCGCTCGCCGTCGAGGCGATCGTCAATCAGAAGCACAGCGACGTGATCTGCGTGTATGTCGCCGTCGGGCAGCGCGCGACGGCGGTACAGCGGGTGATCGACGCCGTGCGCGAGCATGGCGCGTTCGAGCGCTGCATCTTCGTTGTCGCCTCGGCGGCCGCGCCGCCCGGACTGCAATGGATCGCGCCGTTCGCGGGTGTGTCGATCGCCGAGTTCTTTCGCGATCGCGGCCAGCACGCGTTGATCGTGATCGACGACCTGACCAAGCACGCGGCGACGCATCGCGAACTCGCGCTGCTCACGCGCGAGCCGCCCGGACGCGAAGCGTATCCCGGCGATATCTTCTATCTGCACGCGAGACTGCTCGAGCGCGCGGCGAAACTGTCGCCCGCGCTCGGCGGCGGTTCGCTGACCGCGCTGCCGATCGCCGAGACCGACGCCGGCAATCTGTCGGCCTACATTCCGACCAACCTGATCTCGATCACGGACGGACAGATCGTGCTCGACGCCGCGCTGTTCGCCGCGAACCAGCGGCCCGCCGTGGATGTCGGCCTGAGCGTGAGCCGGGTCGGCGGCAAGGCGCAGCATGCGGCGCTGCGCGACGTCGCGGGCCGCTTGCGGCTCGACTACGCGCAGTTTCTCGAACTGGAGATGTTCAGCCGTTTCGGCGGTCTCGCGGACGCACGCGTCAACGCGCAGATCGAGCGGGGCAAGCGGATTCGCGCGCTGCTCACGCAGCCGCGTTTCAACGCGTTGCGCGTCGCCGATCAGATCGCGCTGCTCGCGGCGCTCGCCGCCGGCGTGTTCGACGGCGTCGCGCAGGAGGTGACGACGTGGGTGCGCGACAAGCTCAGCTCGGTGGACGACGCGCACACTGAGGCGGCGCCCGCGGCGTGGCTGCGCAACGCCCTCGACGACACGCTGCGCGACAGTCTGAGCGGGCGCATTCGCGCGCTCGTCGAGCGCGCGACGCACGAACGCGCGGGCGCGACGCAAGCGGCAGGGAACCCCGATGACCAGCAAGCTCGGTGAGATCGAAAGCCGTACCGCTTAGGCGAGGCAGATCGAAACGGTGATCGGCATCATGCTGGGACGTGTGCGTGCCACAAGTGGTATCCGTCCCGGGGACGTGGCAAAGCCAGGGGGCATGGGATGGCGCCCCGTTGCACGATCGAGCGCGAACTGCGCGCCTGAATGAGCACGGCCAGACGACAAAACCCGCCGCGCATGCCGGATTCGCGACGGGCTTCGTGAAGCGCCGAATGCGCGCAATCAGTCACTCCGCAAAACGCGTCACCACCGCGGCGCCGACCGTTTCCATTTTGACGAGCCCGGGTTTCGCGCCGACTGGCAGCACGGTGCGGCCCAACGACTCGTTGATGATCTCCGCCGCCGACAGATAGAACGCCAGCAGCGCGGTCAGCAGTCCGCCATAGCCTCCCGCGTGCCGCAGTGTGGCCGAACCGAGCCATTCGCCGGCCGCGAGCAGAAAGAAGGTTGCCCACAGCGCGACGAACACGCACTGCAGCGCGCGCGATGAGCGGAACGTCGCGATCCACATATAGAACGTGAAGACGCCCCACAACAGCAGATACCAGCCCACGAACGCGGCCGGCACCTGCTCGTGCAGGAACAACGCAAACAGCGCGAACGACCACCAGAACGCGCCATAGCTCAGAAACGCGGTGGCGCCGAACGTGTTGCCGCGCGGAATCTCCATCAGTCCGGCAACGATCTGCATGCTGCCGCCGAACGCGAACGCGACGGCGAGCACGAGACCGAGCGAGCCGCCGCTGAACCAGCCTGCGTTGATCATGCTGAGCAGCCACGTGGTCATCGCGAAAGCCGCAAGGCCGAGCGATGCGGGGTTGGGTGCGGTGGGTTTCATCGTGAAGTCTCCTGAATCGATCCGGGGGGGCTTACTCGTGGTGGCCGAACTGCCGCAGCACGGCGGGGTTCTCGACGGTGGACATGTCCTGCGCGAGCGTTTCTCCCTTCGCGACCGAACGCAGCAGACGCCGCACGACCTTGCCGGAGCGCGTCTTCGGCATGCTGTCGCCGAAGCGGATTTCCTTCGGCTTGGCGATCGGCCCGATTTCCTTGCCGACCCACGCGCGCAGCTGATCGGCGAGCCGCCTTGCTTCCGTGCCTTGCGGGCGTGGGCCCTTGAGCACGACGAACGCGACGATGGCTTCGCCGATGGTCTCGTCGGGCCTGCCGACGACCGCGGCCTCCGCCACCAGCGGATGCGCGGCGAGCGCCGATTCGATTTCCATCGTGCCCATGCGGTGGCCGGACACGTTCAGCACGTCGTCGATGCGGCCGGTGATCGTGAAGTAGCCGGTTTGCGCATCGCGGATCGCGCCGTCGCCGGCCAGATAGAGCTTGCCGCCCAGGTCCGCGGGGTAGTAGCCGCTGCGGAACCGCTGCGGATTGCCCCAGATCGTGCGCAGCATCGACGGCCACGGCTGCTTGATGACCAGCAGACCTGCCTGGCCGTGCGGCAACTCGCAACCGGTTTCGTCGACGATCGCCGCCTCGATGCCAGGCAGCGGCAACGTGCACGATCCCGCGACGAGCGGTGTTGCGCCCGGCAGCGGCGTGATCATGTGGCCGCCCGTTTCGGTTTGCCAGAAGGTGTCGAGCACCGGACAGCGCCCGCCGCCCACTTCGCGCGCAAACCATTCCCACGCGCTCGGATTGATCGGCTCGCCGACGGTGCCGAGCAAACGCAACGAGTCGAGGTCGAAGCGGCGCGGATGCACGCCGCTGTCCGTCTCGGCGGCCTTGATCAGCGAGCGGATCGCGGTGGGCGCCGTATAGAAGATGCTGACCTTGTGCCGCGCGATCATCTCCCAGAACCGTCCCGCGTCCGGCCACGTCGGCACGCCCTCGAAAATCACCTGGGTCGCGCCGACCGCGGTCGGGCCATAGCAGATGTAGCTGTGTCCCGTGATCCAGCCGATGTCGGCCGTGCACCAGTACACGTCGTCCGCGCGGAGGTCGAAGGTCCACTTCATCGTGACGGCGGCCCACAGCAGATAGCCCGCCGTGCTGTGCTGCACGCCCTTCGGCGTGCCGGTCGAACCGGACGTGTACAGCACGAACAGCGGATGCTCGGCACCGACCCATTCGGGCTCGCAGGTGTCGGGTTGGGCCGCTTCGAGTTCGTGCAGCCAGCAGTCGCGCGGTTCGTCCCACAGGATCGAGCCGCCCGTGCGCCGATAGACGATCACGGTATGGATGCCGTCGGTGCCTGCCATTTTCAGCGCTTCGTCGACGACGGATTTCAGCGGCAGGTTCTTGCCGCCGCGCATCTGCTCGTCGGCGGTAATGACGGCGACGGCGCCGACATCGACCATCCGTTCATGCAGCGACTTCGCCGAGAAGCCGCCGAACACGACCGAATGCAGCGCGCCGATGCGCGCGCAGGCCTGCATCGCGACGACGCCTTCGATCGACATCGGCAGATAGATCATCACGCGGTCCCCACACGCGATGCCGCGCGCGCGCAGCGCGTTCGCGAGGCGGCACACGCGCGCATGCAGTTGCCGGTAGGTGATGGTCGTCACGCTGCCGTCGTCGGCCTCGAAAATGATCGCGGTCTTGTTGGCATTGCCGTCGTGCAGATGACGATCGAGGCAGTTGTACGACGCGTTCAACAGACCGTCGTCGAACCATTTGAAGAACGGTGCGTTCGATTCGTCGAGTACCTTGGTGAAGGGCCGGTGCCAGCTCAGATGCTCGCGCGCGAGCCACGCCCAGAAGCCGGTCCGGTCGCTGCGCGCTTCGTTGACGAGCGCTTCGTAGGCGGCCATGCCGTCGATGGCCGTGTCCGTCAGAAGCGGCGGGGCCGCCGTTTCCGGCGCTTGATGGTTGATGGCGACAGTGGACATAGTCTCCTCGCTGGCTTGAATGAGTGATATGGGAAGGGCACACCGCGACTGCCGATATCCAACCATCGGCGGCGCGGCTGCGCGCATGACTCGAACAGTGTTCTGGATGTCGCGACCAGTGTGTGGCGGGAAGCAAGGGGCACGATTGACCCAGATCAAGCGCGGGTGCGGCGCGTGGTCGCGCCGTAGGCCTCTATACTGTGCGTCGTCAAACACGAGGCCCGCCGACGGCGCCTTGCCCGCCGGCTCTCGACATCGGCAGCGCTCGAACCCGCACATCCATGGATACTGATTTGTCGTCGCCGCGCCGCTCACGGCTCACGCGCGTGGTCGAGGTTTTCATCGTCTTTCTGAAACTCGGGCTGACCAGTTTCGGCGGTCCGATCGCTCACATCGGCTACTTCCGGCGCGAGTTCGTCGAGCGGCGCCGCTGGCTCGACGATGAAGCCTTCACCGACCTGATCGGCCTGTGCCAATTTCTGCCGGGACCCGCGAGCAGCCAGGCGGGGTTTTCGATCGGGCTGCTGCGGGCCGGGTGGGGTGGGGGGCTAGCGGCCTGGTGCGGCTTCACGCTGCCGTCGGTACTCGTGATGCTGGCCTTTGCCGCGATCGCGCCGGACCTGGGCGGCGCGCTCGGCACGGGCGTGATTCACGGCCTGAAGCTCGTCGCGGTGGCCGTCGTCGCGCAGGCCGTCTGGGACATGGCGCGGCGTCTGTGTCCGGATCGCCGCCGCGCGGCGATCGCGCTCGCATCGCTCGGATTGCTCAGCGTGCCTGGCACCGTCTACGCCCAACTGATCGTGATCGGCGCCGGCGCCGTGCTCGGTGTCGCGCTGTGCCGGACCACGGCGGTGCAGGCGCCACGCGCCATTGCTCTGCGGGCCGGCGATTTTCAGGTGTCGCGCACGGCAGGCATCGTCGCGCTAGTGGTCTTCTGCGCATTGCTGTTCGCGTTGCCGCTATGGGCGGCAAGCGGGACCTCGCAAGGCATCCGCGTATTCGATGCGTTCTATCGCTCCGGCGCGCTCGTGTTCGGAGGCGGCCACGTGGTGCTGCCGTTGTTGCAGCGGGCAACCGTCGCGACCGGATGGGTCGCGCCCAACGACTTCCTGGCCGGCTATGGCGCGGCCCAGGCCGTACCCGGACCGCTGTTCACGTTCGCGGCGTTTCTCGGCTGGATGATGGCGCTGCCACCCAGACACTGGAGCGGCGCACTGCTGGCGACGGTGGGCATCTTTCTGCCGGGTCTGCTGCTCGTTCTCGCCGCATTGCCGTGGTGGCAGGCGCTGCGCGCGCGTGCGGCGATGGCGGCGGCGCTTGCCGGCGTCAATGCCGCGGTGGTCGGCCTGCTGGCCGCCGCGCTTTATTCGCCGGTGTGGACGAGCGCGGTCCTGTCGGCGACGGATTTCGCCGTGGCGTGCATCGGCTTTTTGCTGTTGCTGCGCTGGAAGGTGCCCCCGCTTGCGGTCGTCGTGCTGTGTGTGGCGGCCGGCGTCGCGCAAACGGTGCTGCACCCGCTCTGACAGGCTGATCGCGCACGCCTTGCACCAGCACTGATCTGCATCAAGGCTGACAGCCGCGGGTCGGTTAGCCTGCAACGATGATCGCGCGGCCTCGGTGCGTTTGCGGCACCACGACGATATCGCGCGAAACCCGACAGGCCGGAAGCCATTCGCGCGATGACGGACCACATGATCGACCACGGCCTCGGCGGCTACGGATTGGGCGGTGCCAGCGCGCACGACGGTCCGCGCGCGGTGCGGGCATGGCGCCACCTGCGCTGGGGGCTGTGCGCGCTGAGCTTTTGCGCGATCCCCGCGTTCTACGTCGAACTGACGGTGCCCACGCCGCTGGCGCTGAGCCTGTCGCGGACACTATACGTCGGCATGTTCGCCGGCTTCGCGTTGTCGTTCACCTGGCTGGCCCATCTGAGCAGACGGCCGAAGACGCTGCTCGCGAACAACTGGCTCGACCTGCTCATCGCATTGGGCGCGGCGCTCAGCACCGGTTTCGGAACGCCGCCGTGGCAGCCCGTCGAATGGCTGCTGCGGCTGTCGTTCATGGGTGTCGTCGCGTTGCGCATCGTGCTGTCGCTGCGCGAATTCGTCACGCCGAACCGGTTGATGTGGCTGCTGCTCGCCGGCGCGCTCGTGCTCGCGATGGCCGGCGCCGGATTTTACTGGCTCGAACCACACGTGCACTCGTACTCCGAAGGGCTGTGGCTTGCGTTCGAAAGCAGCGCGACGGTGGGCTATGGCGACATCGCGCCGACGACGCCCGCATCGCGTGTGTTCGCGGCATTTGTCGTGCTGCTCGGCTACGGCATGTTGTCGCTGGTCTTCGCGAGCATCGCCGCGGCGTTCATCGGCAAGGAAGAGAGGGCGTTGCGACGCGAGATGCATCGGGATATCAAGCATCTGAACGATGAAATCGTGCGCCTGCACGCTGAACTGAAGGCGTTGCGGCAGACGATCGACGCCGCCGCGCGACGCAGCGACGCCGCTGCGGGTTCCGTGACGCGCACGGGCGAATAACCATTCGCGCTGACAGGGCCCCGCGGCAAACGGGGCCACCGCGGGCCGTGCGCGACTCCGCCTTGACGCACGTCAAATCCGCGGTGGATTGCGTGATTAAGCTGGAGACGTCGCGGCGGGTCCGCTACCTCGCCTCCGCCGATGCGGCACTTCATGACCGTGGGGGGCGTCACCATACACATTTCCTTTTCGTCCTGCATGCCCGAATACTGCGCCCGCGATCTGGTGCTGGCGTTTGCGGCGCTCGTCGACGATCGGCCCGTGCAGTGCGCGATCACGGCCGAGGCGCTCGAAGACCATTTCGGCGCGCGCTCGCTGCGGGAAGACGATCTGCTCCAGGCGTTCCTCGCGCACCGTTCCCAGATCGAACAGGCCGCCCGGCGTCTGCTCGACAAGCTCGGCGCCAGGCCCGTGCTGCTGCATAGCGGGTTTTTCAGGTTTTGCGCGTGACGGGTCGGGCGGGCGCGCTTGACGTGGATCAACGACGCGTCGTCGCGGCGGGTGATCCGCCGCGAGCGCTACGCCGGCACCTTCAGCCGCTCGTTCGCGCTCGGCGGCGAGGTCGACGAGGCGAACGCGAAGCCGAGTACAGGGATGGCGTGCTGTCGCTCAGCTTGCCGAAAAAGGCGTCGGGCGATCGCAAGCGGCTGACCATCGACTGGCACGCGAGGATGGCGCGCTGTCACGGGCGCGCCTTTTTGTTGCGGCGAAGGTCCGGCTGAAGCGCGCGCCAGTCTGCAGGAAAGCGCTCGCGCACCTTCGCACCCGAATGGGTGCTCGCGACATTTGACGTACCCAGCCCGCTAGCGGCAGCGGAGCGTACCAGGATCTGCTGAACAACTTCTTCAGGGTATGCCAAGCGCCGCACTAGCGCCACATTCAGTCTTACGATTGTGCAGCCGTGCATGCCACGCTGTCGCTTCTCGTATTCCGCTAAGATCGTGCCGGAACTCACCGCCCTAAAAGACTGCGGCGCCACCTAGGCCCAATCTCAAGCTCAAACACGCAATGGACCGTATCGACGCCATGAAGGTATTCGTCGCCACGCTCGACGAGGGCAGTCTGGCGGGCGCAGGCCGTCGGCTGGGCCGCTCGCCCGCGGCGGTGAGCCGGGCCATCGCGTTTCTGGAGACGCACACGGGCACGCCGCTGCTACACCGCACCACGCGCACGATCCGGCTCAGCGAGGCGGGCGAGCGCTATGCGCTGGCGTGCCGGCGCATCCTCGCGGATCTGGAGGAGGCGGACCTGCTCGCAGCCGACGAGCGCTCCGCGCCGCGCGGACTGCTAGGCGTGACGGCGGCGGTGGCGGTGGGCGAGGAGGTGCTGCGCCCGATTGTCGATTCGTTTCTCGATCGCCATCCCCAGGCGTCGATCCGCCTGCACCTGCTCGACCGGCCCGTGAGCCTCGTCGACGAGGGCATCGACGTGGCGTTGCGCATCGCTCATCTACAGGACTCCACGCTCGTCGCCATTCCGGTGGGCGAGGTGAGGCGGGTGGTGGTCGCTTCGCCCGACTATCTCGCCACGCACCCGGCCATCGATGTCCCCGCCGATCTGGCCAGCCATCCGATCATCTCGATGACGCATTTCGGGCTCGATTCGTGGAGCTTTCCGGCGGCCCGTCTAACGGCGCTGCCGCAGGTCGTCCGGTTCACGCCGCGCTTCATCGTCAACACGATTCGCGCTGCGCTGTCTTCGGCCGTGGCCGGGCATGGCGTCACGCGGCTTTTCTCCTATCACGTGGCCGAGCAGGTCAAGGCCGGCGCGCTGAAAATCGTGCTGCGCGACAGCGAGTATGCGCCGTTGCCCGTCAACCTGGTGACGCCGCACGGGCGCCTTGCGGTGCCGAAGGTGCGCGGTTTCGTCGATTTCGCCACGCCGCTGCTGCGCGAGTATTTCGAGCGGGCTCAGCAAATCACCGACGCCGATCGACGCTGATTCGATCGCCGCGCGGAAGAATGACTTACGCAGTGCGGTGATTCTCCCGAGATGCGAGTCGTTCTAGACTGGCTCCCATATTCATCGGGTGCTTAACAGCACCGGTCCATGGGAGTCGTCATGCAGCAAGCCATTTCGAATCCGGCCACTCCGGCCGGCTACAACGTCTGGCGGGGCACGCTCGCCGGGGCCAGCGCGAGCCTGATCGGCATCGGTCTCGCGCGCTTTGCCTATACGCCGCTTTTGCCGGCTATCATCGGCGCGCACTGGTTTCCCGCCTCGAGCGCGGCCTATCTCGGCGCGGGCGAACCTCGGCGGCTATCTGGCCGGCGCACTGCTGGCGGGCGCGATGGTACGCGTGGCGAAACCCGCCACCGTGCTGCGCGCGATGATGCTGCTCGCGACCATCGCCTTCGTGGCCTGCGCGGTGCCCGTGTCGTTCCTGTGGTTTTTCATCTGGCGCCTGGCCTCGGGGCTCTCGGGCGGCGCGTTGATGGTGCTCGCCGCACCCACGATCCTCGCGCACGTGCCGGCGGCGCGCCGGGGCTTCGCGAGCGGTGGCATCTTCACGGGGATCGGGCTCGGCATCGCGGCCTCGGGCACGATCGTGCCGATTCTGTTGCGTCAGGGGCTCACGTGGACCTGGCTCGGGCTCGCGGCCGTTTCGCTCGCGCTGACCGCCGTCGCGTGGAACGGCTGGCCCGAGCACACCGCACCCGCGCACGCCGCTGCGCGTTCGCGCTTCGAAACAGCGCCGGCCTATCCTCGTGCCGGCCTGCGCGCGCTCTATGCCGAGTATGGTCTGAACGCGGTGGGGCTCGTGCCGCACATGCTGTTCCTCGTCGATTTCGTCGCGCGCGGGCTTGGCCGCGGCGTCGATGCGGGCGCCGAATTCTGGGTGCTGTACGGCCTCGGCGCGATCGTCGGGCCGCTCGCGGCGGGGCATCTCGCCGATCGCGCGGGTTTCGGCCGCGCGCTGCGCGTCGCGTATCTGGTGCAGGCCGTTGCGGTCGCGATTCCCGCCGCGGGCTTGTTCGGGTCGGCGGGGCTGATGGTCTCCGCCTTTGTCGTGGGCGCATTCACGCCGGGTATCGTGCCGCTGGCGCTCGGCCGCGTGAACGAGTTGCTCGCGCACCATCCGTCCGCCGTCAAGGGCGCATGGAGCCGCGCAACGACGAGCTTCGCCGTGATGCAGGCGCTGGCGGCCTACGGTCTTTCGTTCGTGTTCTCTTCAAGCGGCGGCAATTATCTGGTGCTCTACGCGATTGGCGCGGTGGCGCTTCTGCTCGCACTCGCCGTCGATCTGTTTTCCGCACGGAGCGTGAAATGAATGCCACGGTTTCCTCTTCACCGGCGGCGCTCGTGCCGACGCACCTGCAGCGCGACGCGCGGCCACGCGGCTACGCCGAGCGCAACCTCCAGTACTGGCGGCGCAATCTGGTCGTCTGCGTGATCGGCTCGTTCACGACGCTCGTGAGCCTCAGCATGCTGCTGCCGTTCCTGCCGCTTTACGTGCGGCAACTCGGCGTCAGCTCGCCGTCCGCGGTGATCCAGTGGTCGGGCATCGCCTTCGGCGCGACCTTCCTCGGCACCGCTCTTACCGCGCCACTGTGGGGGCGTCTGGCCGACCGTTTCGGCCGCAAACCCATGCTTGTTCGCGCGGCGATCGGTATGGCCCTGGTGATGTCGTTGATCGGCGTGGCGCACAATGTCTACGAACTGGTCGCGCTGCGTCTGATCGCAGGTCTGGTGGGCGGCTATGCATCGGCTTCCACGGTGATGGTGGGCACCCAGGCGCCGCGCGAGCGCGCGGGTTGGGCGCTCGGCATACTTTCGACGGGCGCGCTCGCGGGCAATCTGGTCGGGCCGCTCGTCGGCGGCGTGCTGCCAGACTGGATCGGCATTCGCGGCACGTTCTTCGCGGGCGGCGCGATGATCGCGGCGGCGGCGCTGCTCACCATCTTCGTGGTGAAGGAAGAGTTTCACCCGGATAGCGACGCGAAAGCTCATGCGCGCGGCACCGCCGACGCGCCCGCCCGACGCGCCAATTACGCGGTGGTGGCCGCGCTCCTCGTGACCGCGATGATGGTGCTGCTCGCCAACATGTCGATCGAGCCGATCATCACCGTGTATATCGGCGGCCTTGGCGTGAATGCCACGCATCTTGCGCGCGTGGCCGGCGTGGTTATGGCATGCTCGGCGCTCGGAAGCATGCTGACGGCCGCGCGCCTCGGCGCGCTGGCCGACCGGTTCGGGAGCTGGCGCGTGATCGTTGTCTGCCTCGTGCTCACGGGGCTGGCGATGGTGCCGCAAGCCTTCGTCACGCACTGGTGGCAGCTCGCGGCTTTGCGCGTGCTGATGGGTATGACGCTCGCGGGCCTGTTGCCCTCGATCGGCAAGCTGGCGCGGCAATCGGTGGATGAAAGCAGGACCGGCCGCATGCTCGGTTATCTGCAATCGGCGCAATTCAGCGGCCAGGTGGTGGGACCGGTGATCGGCGGCGTGATCGGCGTTCATCTCGGGCTGCACGCGGTGTTCTTCGTGACCGGCGCGCTGCTGATCGCTTGCGGCGGCCTCGCGGGCTGGGCGCACCGCCGCGCTGGGGCCTGACATGCTGGCAAGCTGGCAGGCACATCGAATCGTTTAACGCATCCGGTGGGAAGGGAACATGAGCACACAAGCGGATAATCGCGCGTTACTGCGCACGCTCGGCATCGACAAGCCGATCATTCAGGCGCCCATGGCCGGCGTCACCACGCCGGCGCTGGCCGCCGCGGTGTCGAACGCGGGCGGCCTCGGCTCGCTCGGCGTTGCCGCGATGAACGCGGAGAACGCGCGCCGCGCGATCCATCAGACTCGCGAGCTAACGACGAAGCCTTTCAACGTCAACGTGTTCTGCCATCGCCCGGCGACACCCGATGCGGCCGTCGAGCGTGCATGGCTCGACTGGCTCGAACCGGTGTTCCGGCAATACGGCGCGACGCCGCCGCAAGCGCTCAGCGAGATCTACACGAGCTTCGTCGTCGACACCGCAATGCAGGCGATGCTGCTCGCGGAGAAGCCGGCCGTCGTGAGCTTCCATTTCGGCTTGCCGCCCGATGCGGTGATCGCGCAACTGAAGCACGCGGGCATCCGTTTGCTGGCGAGCGCGACGAATCTCGACGAAGCGGCGGCGGCCGTCGAGGCGGGTGTCGATGCGATCGTCGCGCAGGGCATCGAAGCGGGCGGTCATCGCGGCGTGTTCGACACGACCGGGCGCGACGAACGCCTCGGCACGTTCGCGCTGACGCGCCTGCTCGCGAGCGAGTTCGACCTGCCCGTGATCGCGGCGGGCGGCATCATGGACGGCGCCGGCATCGCGGCCGCGCTCGCGCTGGGCGCGCAGGCTGCGCAATTGGGCACGGCGTTCGTCGCGTGCCCGGAAACCTCGATCGACGACGGCTATCGCCGCGCGCTGCTCAGCGATGCGGCGCGCTCGACGACGTTCACGTCGGCCATTTCGGGGCGGCTCGCGCGCAGCATCGTCAATCGCTTCACCGCGCTCGGCGAGGACCCGCAAGCCCCGCGCACGCCGTCCTATCCGATCACCTATGACGCGGGCAAGGCGCTCAATGCAGCCGCCAAGGCCAAGGGTGAATTCGGCTACGACGCGCAATGGGCGGGCCAGGCCGCGCCCCTTGCGCGTTCGTTGCCTGCCGGCGAACTGATGGCGCAACTGGAACGCGAAACGCGAGAAAGTATCGAGCGGCTGCAATCGGTGTGGAACTAGCAGTCCAGCTTCAATACCATCGCACAGATGGAACACATCGGCACGCGTGGGGCATGCGCGGGCCGATGTCCGATTAGCTTCCAGCCTCAGTTCCGCACCCATGCATTCGGTCCAGCGCGGCCGCGATCGACGGGTTCTCAAGCCAACAAAACAAAGGCGGACAGGCATGCAACGCAAATTCGACGATCTCCTGCTGGGTAGCATCGAGCTCTTCTGTCTCGCGGCGGAGCTGGGTAGCTTCACGCTGGCGGCCAACGCCGCGAGTGTCACACCGGCGGCGGTGAGCCGCTCGGTGGCGCGGCTCGAGGAACGGCTCGGCGTGCGCCTGTTCGTGCGCACTACACGCCAGATCCGTCTGACCGACGCGGGGCGGCGCTACTTCGAGCAGTGCCGGCAAGCGCTGTCGCAACTGATGGATGCCGAGCGCGAAGTAACGGGCGAGCAGACCACGCCGGCCGGCGTGCTGCGGATCAGCATGCCGACGCCGTATGGGCACTATCGCGTGTTGCCGCTGCTGCCGGCGTTTCGCGAGCGCTATCCGCAAGTCCGGGTCGAGACGCATCTGAGCAACCGCAACATCGATTTCGCGGACGAAGGTTTCGATCTCGCGATACGCGGACGCGCGCCGGCCGATTCAAACCTCGTCGCGCGCAAGCTCGAAGACGCGGAAATGGTCGTGGTGGCGACGCCCGCCTATCTGAAGCGCGCGGGCATGCCGAAAACCGTCGAGGACCTGCGGGCGCACGAGTGCATCCAGTTCGAACTGCCGAGCAGCGGGCGTCATCTCGCCTGGACCTTCGAGGGTTCGCCTGAAGATGGCGACGTGCTGACGCAGGGCAGCTATGGAACCTCGGGCGATGCGCTCGCCGGCGTGACGCTCGCGCGTGCCGGCGCGGGCCTGTTTCAGACGTATCGCTTCGTCGTGGAGGACGACCTGCGCGGAGGTCGGCTCGTGGAGGTGTTGCGCGAAGCGGGCGGACGCACGCGGCCATTCATCCTGCTTTATCCGCACGCGCGCTACCTGACCTCGCGCGTGCGAGCTTTCGTCGAATTTCTCGTCGAGCAGTTGGCCAAACCCGCGACGCCCGCCCCGAGCACGCGCGCGCATTGAGCGGCGCGCGCCGCTTCATCGCATGGCCCGCTCAGTGGCCGGCGCTCTGGCCGCCGTCCACATGCAGGATCTCGCCGGTCACGAACGGCGCCGAGTCGAGATAGAGGATCGCATTCACGATGTCACTCATCTCGCCCATATGACCCACTGGATGCAATGCGCCAAGCGCCGCATGCGTTTCGGGCGCGTGCATCGGTGACTTGATGATGCCGGGCGAAACTGCGTTGGCGCGAATTCCGCGCTTCGCATACTCGATCGCGAGCGAGCGGGTCGCGGCGGCGAGGCCCCCCTTGGTCAGCGAGGTCAGCACGGACGGCACGCCGTCAATCGCGTGATCCACGAGGCTCGTCGTGATGCTGACCACGTGCCCGCGCCCATGCTTCTCCATCTCGGCGATCGCGAGCTGCGTGATGTGGAAGAAGCCCGCGAGATTGATGCCGGTGATCGTCGCGTAATCTTCCGCCGTGTATTGGGTGAACGGCTTGGCCACGAAAATGCCCGCATTGTTGACGAGCGTGTCGACACGACCGAAGCGCGCCACGGCCGTCTCTATCACCCGTCGAGCCGTGTCCGGATCGGCGATGTCACCGGCCACGGTGACGAGGTTGGGATCGTCAGACGGCTTGATGCCGCGCGATGTCGCGACCACGTTATGGCCGAGCTTGCGAAATGCCTTGACGGTTTCGGCGCCGATGCCTTGCGATGCACCGGTGACCACGATGACTTTGGGAGACTGACTCATAGTGAACCTCGAAGTAGGTTGGATCAGCAATCTGTGATCGGACTGATGGCTCCGATCGCTACTAATTTATGAGGTCGTGCTCCGCTTTTGCACACAAGGCGCGGACAAACAGTTGTGAGCCGCAGGAACAAGCGGTGAGTGATGGCGCGTAGCGGCAGTGGTCCTGTTGGTGTCGGCCGGTCTGTCGCGCGCATCCGCGTTCACGATGCCTGCGTTCGCGGGTCGTGATCGAATTCGAGTCTGATGCCGCCCGGCTCGTACACCATCGTGTGGCGTTTGGGCCCGCCGCCGAGGTCTTCGGGCGCGAATTCGACTTTGACGCCCGGCCAGGCGGACACGCGCGCGAAGATGTCCTGCAGTGCTGCCTCGCTGCCCACGCGCAGCGCAAGATGATGCAGTCCGACATGGACCTTGCGATCGAATTCGACGAGGCGGCTTGAATCGGTGACCTGCCAGAGCGTCACCACCACGTGTCCGTCCGACACGAACGCAGCCGGATAGGCAGGCCTCTCTCCCACCTGCTGCCAGCCCAGACACTTCACGAAGAAGTCGCGCGTGAGGTTCAGATCGCGGACGGTGAGTCCGACGTGATCGAGACCCAGCGTAAGCGGTTTGTCAGTCATCCTTCTGTCACTCCTGAAGTGAGAGCGGGCAGCGCCCGAATCCGCGCCGGAAAGATTTTCGCCCCAGGGAATCGCGACAATAGTCGCCGGCAGTTCAATTCAGTTTTTACACCATGTAGCGCATACGGCGAGGAAATCCGCTTGCATCAATCTGCATAGTCAAATATATTAAAGTCAGATATCGAGGAGGCGACCGATGGATGATTCGATCAACGAAGACTTTGAGCGCACGCAGAAGCTGGTGTCCGTGCTGGGTCAGGCGCGTCAGCTGATTGCAAGCGAACTCGAGGCGGGGCTCGCGGATGCAGGACTGAATCTGCAGGAGCGCGGCGTTCTGCTTACGCTAGCGCGCGGGAGAGTGAAAACACCGGCCGCACTGTCGAAATTGGCGGGCGTCCACCCGGCTCGGATGACCCGAGTGCTGGACAAGCTCGAAAACAGCGGACTGATCGAGCGCGCCCGCAACGGCAGGGATCGTCGTCTCGTGGATGTGTCGTTGACGCAGGAAGGGCAGACCGTCGCCGCCCGGAACACACGGGTTATCCAGGGAGCATGGAGCGAGCGGCTTTCGCATTTCTCGAAGTCCGATTTCGACGCGTTGAGCCTGCTGCTTTCAAGACTGCTCGACCGCTGAGGCGGCATTTTTTTAACCATTTATCTGACATTGCAGATAATCGCCCGCGACTGACGGGCGCTTCGAACCGAGACGAGGACGTGACATGAATCCATCGACCAACCTGGGCGCGCCGGCCCAACTGACTGGCGCAAAGTTTGCACTCGGCACGTTTGCGGTGGCGCTCGCCACCTTCATGAATGTGCTGGATTCGTCGATCGCCAACGTCGCGATTCCTACGCTGTCCGGCAACCTCGGTGTGTCGATCGACGAAGGCACATGGGTCATCACGCTGTTTGCCGCGGCCAACGCGGTGTCGATTCCGTTGACAGGGTGGCTCACGCAGCGCATCGGCCAGGTCAGGCTGTTCGTCGGGGCGATCCTGCTGTTCGTGCTGTCATCGGCGGCGTGCGGCCTCGCTCCGAACCTGATGGTGCTGCTCGCCGCCCGTGTCGTGCAGGGCGCGGTGGCAGGGCCGCTGGTGCCGTTGTCGCAGGCCATGCTGCTTGCGTCGTTTCCGAAGGAAAAAAGCTCGAGCGCGCTCGCGCTGTGGGCGATGACGGCGACGGTCGGGCCGATTGCGGGCCCGGCGCTCGGCGGCTGGATCACCGACAGCTACAGCTGGTCGTGGATCTTCTACATCAACGTGCCGGTCGGCCTGTTCGCCGCGGGCGCGATCTGGGCGATCTACCGCGACCGCGAGACGCCGGCCCGCAAGCTCCCGATCGACAAGGTCGGCCTGATCTCGCTGATCGCATGGGTCGCACCGCTGCAGATCATGCTCGACAAGGGCCGCGACCTCGACTGGTTCAGCTCGCCGGTGATCTGGGCGCTGACGATCGTCGCCGTGGTGAGCTTCCTGTTCTTCCTGATCTGGGAATTGACGGAGGAAAAGCCGATCGTCAACCTGCGGCTTTTCGCCAGACGTAACTTCCTCGGCGGCACGATTGCGATTTCGGTCGCCTACGCGATCTTCTTCGCCAACCTCGTGATCCTGCCGCAGTGGATTCAGGGCTTCCTCGGCTACCGAGCGGTGGACGCGGGGCTCGTGACCGCGCCGCTCGGCATTTTCGCCGTGATCCTCGCCCCGGTGATGGGCAAGATCATGCCGCGCTCGGACATGCGAGTGCTTGCCACGCTTGCGTTCGTCGGATTCGCCGGCGTGTTCTTCATGCGCTCGAACTACACGACCAGCGTCGACGCCTGGACGCTCGTGCTGCCCACCTTGCTGCAGGGCATTCCGACCGCGCTGTTCTTCACGCCGCTCACCGCGATCATCCTGTCGGGTCTGAAGCCGGAGGAGATTCCAGCGGCAGCGGGTCTGTCCAACTTCGTGCGCATTTTTGCGGGAGCGGTGGGCACGTCACTGATGAGCACCGCGTGGAACGACCGCACGATTCTGCACCATGCGCGACTTGCCGAACAATCGAGCGTGGACGATCCTGGCTTTACCGGCGCGATCGCGCACCTGCAGGCGGCGCTGGACGCGGGCGTTCCCAAGGCCACGGCCTTTTACGAAGCCTCGCTGAACGCGCAGGCGACGATGCTCGGCCTGAACGACATCTTCTGGATTTCGGCGGTGATCTTTGTCGTCATCATCCCGCTGATCTGGGTGACGAAGCCGGCCAAGGGTGGTGCCGCGGGCGCGGCAGCCGCCGGCGGACATTGAATCCAATTTGGCAACCCGGTTCGGACGGAAAATGAAACAGACCATCCTCTCCTTGACATTATCTGATAATGCAGATATTGTTCAAATCAACGAGGAGGACACCGCCATGGACCATTACACGACGAAGAACTTCATGCTTACGAACAGTATCGGCTTCAGGCTCGTCAAGGCCCGTAACGTCGTCGTCGCGGAAATGGACGCGGCGCTCAAGGACCTCGAAATCAACGGCCAGCAGATGGGCATCCTGCTTTCGCTGAAGCAGGGTGTGGCAACCACGCCTTTCGAGCTGTCGAAGCTGCTCGGAATCGACACCGGCCTGATGACGCGGATGCTGGACAAGCTGGAATCGAAGGGGCTGCTGGTACGATCGCGCGACCCGCAAGATCGCCGCGTGGTCAATCTGACCTTGACCGCGGAGGGGCAGAAAGTCGCCGCACGGATTCCGGAAGTCGCGCCGCATGTGTTGAACGCCCGCTTGCGCAAATTCACGAAGGCCGAGTTTGCCGAGCTGGACCGCCTGCTTCGCAAGTTCACAGGCGATTGAACGGCGCGGCCGTGTGCCGCGCTTTTTTTCACCATTAATCTGATTTGTCAGAAAATGAAAACGCAGACTTCTAGAGCAAACACCGTCGCCCGTTCGCTGAAGCTCGGTGTTTCGGTGATCTCCTTCGCGGTGCTGGCGGCATGTGCAAACTATGCGGGCATCCACAGCGACAAGCAGATCGATCAACCACGGCAGCTGGAAACGTCCCAGAGCCTCCCGCAAGAGCAGGGGCACTGGCCATCCGCCGACTGGGTCGACCAGTTCGGCGACGCGCAACTGAAAGCATTGATCGCCGAGGCACTGCAAGGTAGCCCGACGCTCGGCCAGGCGCGCGCGCGAGTCGAGCAGGCGCAAGCCTATAGCGAAACGGCGAAGGCGAACACGCTGCCGCGCGTCGATGCGTCGTACACGCTGACGCGCCAGCAGTACAGCAGCACCGCGTTGATTCCGCCGCCGTACGCCGGCTCCTGGCAGACGGAGAACAAGGGGCTGCTGAGCGCTTCTTACGATCTCGACCTGTGGGGCAAGAACCGCGAGACGCTGCGCGCGGCTGTCTCGGAGGCGTCCGCGAGCGAGGCCGACGTGGAAGTCGTCAGGCTCACGCTCGACACCTCGATCGCCCGCACTTACAACGAGCTGGCGCGGCTCTACGCATTGCGCGACATCGCGCAGCAGGAAGTCGCGCGGCGCGAGCAGATCGACCGCATCACCGCGAGCCGCATCGCAAACGGCCTCGATACCGAAGTGGAGCGCAAGACGGCCGAGGCGAATCTGTTCACGAGCCGTGCGCGCGTCAGCGCGCTCGACGGCAGCATCCTGACCACCCGGTATCAACTGGCGGCGCTGCTTGGCAAGGGTCCCGACCGTGGACTCGCGATCACGCGGCCGACGCTCGGCGTCGGCGACGACGTGCGTCTGCCGGACAACCTGCCGGCTGATCTGCTGGGCCGCCGGCCCGACATCGTCGCGGCGCGCTGGCGCGTCGATGCGATCACGCACGAGGTGAAGGAAGCGAAGGCCGAGTTCTATCCCGACATCAACCTGAGCGCCGCGATCGGTTTCGACGCGTTCGGCTTCGGCCGCCTTTTGAGCGCCGCGAGTCGCACGGCCTCGGTGGGCTCGGCGATCCATCTGCCGATCTTCGATGGGGGTGAGTTGCGCGCGCAGTTGAAGGGCCGCTACGCTGAGTTCGACTATGCGGTGGCGACCTACAACCAGACGCTGATCGGCGCGCTGAGCGGCGTGGCCACGCAGATCGCGCAGATCCGCTCGAGCGACGCGCAGCTCGGCGATGCGCAGGCCGCGCAGCAGGCCGCGAGCGATGCCGATCGACTGGCGACCACGCAATACAAGGCCGGCCTCACCAACCAGCTGACCGTACTCAATGCCGACGTCACCGCGCTGAACGCCGACGAGGCGATCGCCAATCTGAAGATGAACCGCCGCGACCAGCAGATCGAGCTCGCGTCGGCGTTAGGCGGCGGCTACGTCGATACGTCGGCCAGCACCGACCATCACGCGGACGTCGCCGCCGTCCCGACCCGTCAAGCCAATGCCGCGGTTGCCGCACGTTGAACGGCAGGTCGGAAAACCTATCAGGAGAACTGCAATGAGCGATTCGATCACGACCGACCGCGAACTGGCGGATCGGGAAGACGAACAGAAGACCGGCGGGCAAGCGCCTGCCGCGCCCCAAGACGACAACAAGGCCACGCCGCCGGCACGCCGCAAACGCCTGATCGCGCTGCTCGGCGCTGCGGTCGTGCTCGCGGGCGCGGCCTACGGCGGGTACTATCTGACCGAGGGCCGATATCACGAAGTGACCGACGACGCGTACGTCAGCGGCAATCTCGTGCAACTGACGCCGCAGGTCACCGGCACCGTGATCGCCGTCAACACCGACGACACGCAGATCGTGAAGCAGGGCGACCCTGTCGTCACGCTCGATCCAGCCGATGCAAAACTGGCGCTTGCCGATGCCGAAGCGCAGCTCGGCCAGACCGTGCGGCGCGTGAGCGGCCTGTATGTCAACAACGACTTCTACGCCGCGAACGTCGCTCAGCGCGAAGCCGATCTGGACCGCGCCCGCGACGACCTGCACCGCCGCGCGGTCATCGCGGACACGGGCGCCGTGTCGGCCGAGGACATCGCACACGCCCGCGACGCGGTCAGCGTCGCACAGGCCGCGCTCGAAGCCGCGCGCCAGCAGGGTGAAGCCAACCATGCGCTGACCGATCGCACCACGGTCGAGCAGCATCCGGACGTGCAGGCCGCCGCCGCGAAGGTGCGGACCGCGTGGCTCGCCTATGCGCGCGATACCTTGCCGGCGCCGGTGACCGGCTACGTCGCGCAGCGCCGGGTGCAGGTCGGCCAGCGGGTCGCGCCCGGCACGCCGCTGATGGCGATCGTGCCGCTCGACGGCGTATGGGTCGACGCGAACTTCAAGGAAGTGCAGCTCAAGCACATGCGGATTGGCCAGCCGGTCACGCTGACATCGGACGTCTACGGTAGAGGCGTGCGATATCACGGGCGTATCGAGGGCTTTTCGGCCGGCACCGGCAGCGCGTTCGCGACGCTGCCGGCGCAAAACGCCACCGGCAACTGGATCAAGATCGTGCAGCGGCTGCCGGTTCGCATCGCGCTCGACCCGGCCGAGCTGGCCGCGCATCCGCTGCGTATCGGCCTGTCGATGGCGGTCGACGCCGACACGCGAGACGAATCCGGTTCGCAGTTGGGCGCGGCGCAGAACACGCGCTATCGCACCGATGTTTTCGCGCACTACGATGCGCAGGCCGACGCCGAGATCGACAAGATCATCAAGCAAAACGAAATGGTCTCGCGCGCGATGGCCGCGCAACCGCAATCGCAACCCCAATCGCAATCGCAACGCGTGGCGTCGCACGAGCACAAGGCAAATGCGGGTTGAAGCGCGTCAAGCGCAGCCTGTCGCGACACAGCGTGAAGCGGCAGGTCACCGAGGCGGGGCTCAACGGCCGAGCGCCGCCTCGTCCTCGGCCAATGCCGTCGGTACGGCCTCGCGCAGGAAATCCACGAAAGTTCTGATTTTGGCGTCCAGATACTGGCGCGACGCGTGGACCGTGAAGGCCGTCAGTTTCTGCAGCCGATACTGCGGCAGCACGCGCACCAGTGCGCCGGTGTCGAGCAAGCGCAGAGCGCTCGGCATCGGCAGCGCACCGATACCCACCCCTTCGCGCAGCGCGACATCGAGCGCGTCAGGAAGGTTGATTTCGACCGCCGCCTTCGGAAGCTCGACCGTTTCACGGCCGTTGGGTCCGTCCAGATGCGAGCGATCGCGCGGGAAAATCGACATGACGAGTTGTAGGCACGTGTGACCCCGAATGTCCTGTACCGTGCGTGACGTACCGCGCGCGTGCAGATAAGCTGCCGTGAAGCTTCCTTCTTCGGCGATGCGGAGGAATATCCGCATCATGTTGAGCTTGTCCATTACAAATGCACGCGAATCTGATCCGTAAATGCCCGTATCAGTTCTTCATTGCGCGACAGGAAAATCCATTGGCCGACTCGCTTCGGAACCAGCAGTCCCGCTTCGACAAGCACGGCGATATGCATTGATACCGTCGACTGGGCCAGACCGCTGCGCGCCTGGATGGCGTGCACGGGTACGCCGCGGCCATGGTTGACATAGGCGTTCGGAAAGGTCTCGGCGGGGGCTCTCAACCACGCGAGGATGTCACGCCGCAGCGGATTCGCAGAGCGCTTTGTGAATCAGGTTCGTGTCGATCATCAATTGTTCCGTGCGCGCTTGGCGCTTCCTGCCGGCGGCATCAACAACGCCGTGGCGATCGTTCCCGCGGCATGTTCGCCGAGGTCTTCCCGCACCAGCGACAGGGCGAGATGCATGCCCGCACTCGCGCCACCCGACGAGTACAGGTTGCCATCCTTCAGGCAGCCAGGATTCGACATCACATGGACCAGCGGATATTCGGCCGCGAGGCGATCAGCGTCGCGCCAATGCGTGGTCAGCCAGCGGCGATCGGCGAGACCGGCTCTTGCAAGGAGAAACGCGCCGTTCGAAATGCAGGCGAGCCTGTGGGTCCTTGGCGCCGCATCGCTCAACCAGTCCACGAGTTCGCGATGCTCACGGACAGAACTGACCACCGGGGAGCCAGGCACCACGACGATATCGAATGGCGGGCGCGTATCGAACAGGCACTCGGTCGTACCCACGGCCGTCCCGTTCGACGAAACCACCGGCCCCGGCGACGCCCCGATCAGATGCGATTCATAGAGGACGCCGCCATACAGGCGGTTTGCCTGATGAAACACATCCATCGGACCGCTGACCTCGAGCAGTTGAAATCCCGCATAGAGCATCATCGCGACACGCATGCACACTCAGCCGGTGAACGCTCGCGACACGAGCGCAGATTGTCTCGCCACATGCGCCGCATACGATCCCGGCGCAGTCGATGCGCAAGCATCAGGTCCCGCGTACAGCAGCGTCGTGCCGGCAGGCAGAATCTCGCGTAGCAGCGGCTCGACGAAACTCCATGCGCCCTGATTGCGCGCTTGCTCCTGGCACCAGACCACGCTCTTCAGGTTCGGATAGCGAGCGAGCTCGGCGGCCAGTTGTTGCGCCGGAAACGGATAGAGCTGCTCGACGCGGATGATCGGGGTGTCGGTCATACCGGCGCTGCGGCGATGCGCGAGCAATTCGAAGTAGACCTTGCCGCTCGTCACGATCACACGCTCCACATCAGTCGCGCGCGACGCGTCGATCTGGGTGTCCGGCAGAACCTCGCGGAATTCGCCGTGACTCAACTCGTCGAACGTGCTGGTCGCCTCCGGGTGGCGCAGCAGCGACTTGGGTGTCATCACGACGAGCGGGCGCCGTTCGAAGGCGCGGGCCTGCATCAGCAGCAAATGGAACAGTTGCGCGGGCGTGGTCGGTTCCGCAACCCGCATATTGTTTTGCGCACTCAATTGCAGGTAGCGCTCGAGCCTCGCCGACGCGTGCTCGGGACCCTGGCCTTCCTGCCCGTGAGGCAGGAACAGCGTCAGGCCGCTGTGTTGTCCCCACTTGGCCGCGCCCGCCGCGATGAACTGGTCGATCACGACCTGCGCGCCATTGGCGAAATCACCGAATTGCGCTTCCCAGATCACCAGCGCATTGCGATTCACCGTCGAATAGCCATACTCGAATGCCAGCACGGCGGCCTCGGAGAGAATCGAGTTCGTCACGGTGAACCGGCCCTGGGTTGCGCCGAGATGATCGAGTGGAACATAGACCCCATCGGGACGATGTATCCGTGTCTGATCGTGCAGAACGGCGTGCCGGTGGTTGAACGTCCCGCGTGCGCTGTCCTGCCCGCTCAGTCGGATACCGACCCCGGCCGCGAGTAACGATGCGAATGCCAGATGTTCGCCCATGCCCCAGTCGAGCAGGCGTTTTCCGGATGCCATCTCCTGACGCCCGTTCATCATCTTCCTGACGAGCGCATGCAGCGTCAGGTCCGCGCGGACGGTCGAGATCCGCTGCGCGAGGCCGCGCAGATCGTCGGCCGACGGGGCGAGGTGGCGGGCCGGGCCGGTTTGCGCGGCTGAGCGCGAGCGCTCGCCGGCTTCCTCGTGTAGCGGCGAAGCATAGGAACCCACGGTCTCGTGCGCGCGCTCGAGAAGTTCGCGACGCGCGCTGACGTAGCGTTGCGCCTCGTCGGCCTTCAGCACGCCTTGCTGGATCAGCCGGTTCGCGTAGCGTGTCCTCACGCCTGGATGACCCGCGATCGAGCGATACATCAGCGGTTGTGTGATGCCGGGCGTGTCCTGTTCCTGATGCCCGTACCTGCGAAAGCAGACGAGATCGATGACGACGCTGCGCTTGAACTTGCTGCGATAGTCGAGGGCGAGCCGCGCCGCCATCGCGACCGCTTCAGGGTCGTCGCCATTGACGTGCAGGATCGGCGCCTCGATCATCTTCGCGACGTCCGTCGTATAGAACGACGAACGCGTGTCGCGCGGATCGGAAGTCGTAAAACCGATCTGGTTGTTGACGACGACGTGGACGGTGCCGCCCGTGCCGTGTCCGCGCGTGTAGGAAAGGCTCAGCGTTTCCATGACCACGCCCTGTCCACTCATCGCCGCGTCGCCGTGGATTTCGACCGGCAGCACGTCGCCGCCGTCGGCGCTGCCGGCGAGATCCGCCTTCGCGCGCGCCATGCCTTGCACGACCGGGTTGACGACTTCCAGATGCGACGGGTTGAACGCGAGCGTCACCTCGACCGGTCCGGCGTCGGTCTCGACCGAACTGGCAAAGCCCTTGTGATACTTGACATCGCCGGCCGTCAGTTTTTCGGCGTCCTTGCCGTCGAATTCGTCGAACAGCGCGCGCAGCGGCTTGCCGACGACATTCACGAGCACATTCAGGCGGCCGCGGTGCGCCATGCCCATCACGAGCGCGCGCAGCTTCTTCGACGCGCCATACCGGACCAGTTCGTCGAGCAGCACGATCAACGACTCGCCGCCTTCGAGCGAGAAGCGCGTTTGTCCGACATAGCGCGCGTGCAGGTGTTTTTCGAGCCCTTCGGCTGCGCTCAAACGCTCCAGCAGCCGCAGTTTCTCAGCGGCCTGCAGCGACGGCGTGGCGCGCGAGGATTCGAGCCGTAGCTGCCACCAGCGCCGCTGCTGCGCGTCGGCGAGGTGCATGAACTCGGCGCCGAGTGTGCCGGTGTACGTTTGCTCGAGCGCGGCAACGATATCCTTCAGCGTCGCGTCGTCCTCGAAGAGAAACGTGTCGGCGGTGCTGAACGTGGTCGACATGTCGGCGGCCGTCAGGCCGTAGTAGGCCGGCGTCAATTCGGCGTAGGAGCGTGGCGGCGTCCACGCCAGCGGGTCGAGATCGGCCACGCGCGTGCCGATCATCCGGAACGCGGCGATCAGCGTTTGCACCGCTACCTGCTTTCTCGCGAGGCCCAGAGCGTCGGCGGCCTCCTTATTGGCCTGCTTATCGGGCTCGCTACCGGCTTCGTTGCTGGCCGCGACGACGGCACGCGGCGGTCGCTTCGCCAGTTCGACGAAGCTGGAGATCACCGGTGCGTGCGGCTGGTCGTCACGATCGCTGCCATCGATGGCGGGCGTGTCGCGCAACGCGTCGAACCACGCCCGCCACTCCGCTGTAACCGCATTCGGGTCAGCCAGGTAAAGCTCATATTGCTCTTCGACGTAGGGGGCGTTGCCCCCGAAGAGGAAAGAGCTCTGACGTTCCTTGAACATGATGAATCTGCCCTTGGTCGCTGTGCGGCCGTGAGGCGGCCACAACACATGGAGTGACGACTATCGCTGCTTGTAGTCGCCCACCGAACAGCCAGGCATCGACGCGCGTCACAAGCGCCGTCCTTGGCGGGAGACCTCCCGGCACGCCCGGGCGATATGCCCTGGCCGCGGTCGTGTAGACAGTCTAGTTAATCGATGCTGTGGCGGAAATGCGAGGATGGTTAGTTCTTCTGCCAACTAGTCGAAGTTTTGGGCCACGCCCGCGGTCCTGGCTTACCTCGTGTCGGGCATCGTTGTGGCGAGAGATTTGTTCCGCCCAGACACAATAGTTTTTCCAGCCGCTGACGGCATCAGCGGCCGATGATGCGGTAAGCTGCGCCACGGCATCGCAAACATAGTTCCCACCATGAAGGTCACGGCATGAAAGTCGCCATTGTTGTATTCGATGGTGTGCAGGCGCTGGATGTAGCGGGCCCACTCGATGTGTTTGCCGAGGCGAATACGTTTCTTCCCGAGCATCAGCGCTACGAGGTCACGCTGGTCGGACGCGAAGCGGGCACCGTGACCTGTTCGAATGGCATGCAACTGGCTGTTTCGTTTGGCTATGCCGACCGTGACATTCAATGGGACCTGCTGCTTGTCGCGGGCGGACCTCAGTTGCCCGATGCGCAGCCGTCGAATGAATTCCTGACGTGGTTGCAGAATCAGGCGCGCAGCGCGAGCCGCTTCGGCTCCGTATGCAATGGTGCATTCGTGCTCGCGCATGCGGGGCTGCTCGATGGCAAGGAGGTCACGACGCACTGGTCGGACGCGAATCGGCTGTCCAATGAATTTCCGCAAGCTAACGTGCAGCCGGATAGGATCTTCGTTCGCGACGGACGGCTTTTCACGTCAGCCGGCGTGACCGCGGGCATCGATCTGTGTCTGGCGCTCGTCGCCGAGGACTGGGGGCACGAACTCGCGGTGCGGGTCGCGAAGCGTCTGGTCGTGTATATCCAGCGCGAAGGCGGGCAGTCGCAGTACAGCCCCTATATCGGCGCGGGCAAGGACGAAGATCCGATCCTCCACAAGGTCTATCGATATGTGAGCGAGCATATTACCGAGACGCTGTCGATCGAGGAGCTTGCGAGCGCGGCCTCGGTGAGCCGCCGCACGTTGTCGCGGGTATTCGCGAAGCACGCGAAGATGACGCCCTCGGTATTCGTCGAGCAGGTGCGCGTCGATACGGCGAGAAAACTGCTCGAGGATACCGATGCTCCGCTGAAGACGGTCGCGTTCAATTGTGGCTTTCACAACGCCACGCACATGCGCACGACATTCTCGCGGCGGCTCAACGTCACGCCGAAGCAATATCGGATGCGATTCCGAGGGGAGGCGAGTGCGCAACAGTGAATTCACCGCGGAGCTGGCGGACGTGTCGTCGTTGACGAACGACGATTCGGCGCAATTCCTTCCCGACATTATTCAGCCCGGCTTGTCGATCCTCTTCTGCGGCATCAACCCGGGATTACGCGCGGCTTCGACAGGGCACCACTTTGAAGGCAGGGGCAACCGGTTCTGGAGAGTTCTCCATCTCGCCGATTTCACGGACGAGGTGTTTCGCCCCGAGAACGACCGGCAGCTGTTGAATTGTGGATATGGTCTGACCACGGCGGTCTTGCGTCCCACGGCTCGTGCGGACCAACTGTCGAAGGCGGAGATTCAAGCCGCCGCGGCGCAGTTCGAACTGAAGATTCGACACTACGCGCCGCGCTTCATCGCGTTTCTTGGCAAGGTGGCGCTCGCCGAAATGTCCGGCCAGCGTGATATCAAATGGGGCTTGCAAGCCCGTGATTTCGCCGGTGCGCGCGCATGGGTCCTGCCAAACCCAAGCGGCCTGAACCGAACGTTCAGCCTCGATGCACTCGTGAGCGCCTATCGTGAGCTCCGGTTTGCGGCGGAGCCGGCGCTTCCCGACTAGACGGCGGTTGTCGCCATACGCGCGCGTTGCCGCCGTTGCAGCGCGCTAAGCCTCGTCTCACGCTTTTGCCCGAGCCCATGCGGGTCGGCCCGTGACGAACCACGATGGTTCGTCACGATGCACGCTTTTCCGCCCATGCCGCGCGCGCGGCGCACAGCCGGTCGACTCAGCACGGCCTGGCCAATTTTCCGTACTGGATGGCCCAAAACCCGCCTAGCCGAAGCTTTAAGAAATCGCCCTGATCTCTGACAATTAAGCAATCGGTGAACAGCAACGAAGAGCGGTGAGCCGACAGCTGACTATCCACGTCGGGCAGTAGAGCTAACTAAACCAGAGCGGGTGAAACCTATGACGACTGAACCGGAAGCGCCGAGTATCCCGCGATCGCTGGAACGCAATCCTGTACGCGTGGTAGCGGCGCCGCCCCGGACGGCTCCTGCGCAGGTGACTTTTACGGCGCGTATTGCGCTCGGGCTCGTCGGCATGCTGTTCGCATCGTTGCTGGCGATCCTGAACGAGCAGGTCACCGCGGCCGCGATGGCCGATCTCCAGGGCGCGTTCCTGATCGGACATGACGACGGCACCTGGCTCACTTCGCTGTTCGAAGCAGCGAACGTCGCGACGATGGTGTTTGCGCCGTGGTTCGGCATCACGTTCACGCTGAAGCGGTTCACGATCGGCGCCGTACTCGCGACGATGTTCTTCGGCTTGCTGTGCCCGTTCGCCCCGAACCTGCCGACGCTGTACGTGTTGCGCATCCTGCAGGGAATCGCGGGCGGAAGTCTTCCGCCGATGCTGATCATCGTGGCGCTGCGCTATCTGCCGCCCAATCTCAAGCTGTATGGCCTCGCCGGCTATGCGCTGACAGCGACCTTCGGGCCGGCCCTCGGCACGCCGCTCGCCGCGTTGTGGACGGAGTTCGTCAACTGGCGCATGGCATTCTGGCAGACCGTTCCGCTCGGCGTGCTGTGCTGCATCGCGATTCAGCGGGGGCTTCCCGCGGACCCGATGAAGCTCGAGCGGTTTCGCTCGTTCGACTGGCTCGGCTTCGTGACCGGATTTCCCGCCATCGCGATGCTGGTGATCGGTCTTTTGCAGGGCGATCGTCTCGACTGGTTCGATTCGGGGTTCATTCGCGTGATGTTCGGCGCGGGGGCGCCGCTGCTCGTTGCATTTCTCGTCAACGAATGGTGTCAGCCGGTGCCGTTTTTCAAGCTTCAACTGCTTGCGCGCAGGAATTTCACGCATGGACTATCGACCTTGCTCGGCACCGTGATCCTGCTGGTGGGCATGGCGGCAATACCGGCCCAGTATCTCGCGATAGTCCATACGTACCGCCCGCTGCAGACCGCGCCGCTGTCGTTGTTTCTGGCCGTGCCGCTGTTGATCACGCTGCCGCTGACGGCCGCTTTGCTGAACACGCGCCGCGCCGATCACCGCTGGGTAATCGCCACGGGTCTCGCGCTGATGTTCGTGACCTGCGCGATGGGAAGCTTCATCACGACCGAGTGGATTCGCGACAATTTCTACCTGCTGCAATCGTTGCAGATCGTCGCGCAGCCGATGGTGATCATGTCGATCCTGATGGGCGTGACGACGGGGCTGCCGCCCACCGAGGGTCCGTTTGCTTCGGCGATGTTCAATTCCCTGAAGACGTTTTCCGCGGCGGTGGCGAGCGGGCTCATCGAAAGTGTGGGGACCGCGCGCGAGCATTTCCATTCGAGCATGCTGGTCGACCAGTTGGGCAACCGCCCACTGATGGCGAACCAGGGCGTCGGCGCGGACTACGGTCTGGGTCAGCTCGCGCACCGGATCCACGAACAGGCGGTCGTTCTGACTTCCGCCGATCTGTACCGCGTGATGGCGTGTGTCGCCGTTGCGCTTCTTCTGCTGGTTCCGGTGCTGCCGGTGCGCATCTATCCGCCGTGGAGCACGACGCCGCCTGCTTCGCATTGAGGAACGATTCCCATGTCATCGACTATGCCATCCCCATTGAAGACCTTTCGTGCTGCCGCGGTCATCGGCGTCGTCGGCCTCGCCGCATGGGGCTGTACGAGGCTGCTCGCGAGCCCGAATACCGAGTCCACCAACGACGCCTACGTCACCGCAGACTTCACGCTCGTCGCGCCGCGCGTCCCGGGCCAGATCACGGACGTACTGGTCAACGACAACGAGGACGTGAAAGCGGGCCAACTGCTCGTGCGCATCGATGACCGCGACTTTCGCGCGGCGTTGATGAGCGCCGAGGCGGAAGTGGTCGCGGCGAAGGCGTCGGTGGCGAACTTCGATGCGGAGATTACGCGGCAGCCGTCACTGGTCGAGCAGGCGCGCGCGACGCTGCGCGCCGACGACGCATCGACCGGTTTTGCGCGGGCCAACGCGTCGCGCTACCAGAATCTGTCCGACGCCGGCGCGGGGACGGCGCAGGAACAACAACGCGCTTCGAGCACGCTCGCTCAGCAGCTTGCGCAGCAGTCGCACGACCAGGCGGCTTTGCTGGCCACCGAGCAGAATCTGGACGTGCTGCGCACGCAGCGCGACAAGGCCGCGGGCGCGCTGGAACACGCCGAGGCGGTGCTCGAGCAGGCGAAGCTCAACCTCTCGTACACGGAGATCCGCGCGCCCGTCGACGGCAAAGTCGGCCGCCGTTCGGCGCGGGTCGGCGCATTCGTGACGCCCGGCGCGCCGGTCCTGGCGATCGTGCCGCTGTCGGACGCGTACGTGGTCGCCAACTTCCAGGAGAGCCAGATCAGCAATATGCGACCGGGCGAAAGCGTACGCGTGACGGTGGATAGCCTGGCCGGCGTAGTGATCCGCGGCCGTGTCGATAGCCTCGCGCCGGCGACCGGCGTCAGCTTTGCGCCGATCGCGCCCGACAACGCCACCGGCAACTTCACGAAGGTCGTGCAGCGGGTGCCCGTCAAGATCACGATCGATCGCGGCCAGGCGAGTGCATCGGCATTGAGTGTGGGCCTCTCGGTCGAAGCGGACGTCGTGGTGGGTCACAGTGGCGAAGCGACGGCCGAGGGAGCGGAAAAAGAATGAACACGAGCCAATACTCTGCGCGCGCGATCGTCGCGGCGCTTCTGACCTGTGTCGCGCTGACGGCGTGCACGGTGGGTCCGGATTTCGTACGTCCAGAGACGGCCACGCCGCAGGTCTTCGAGCGCACGCAAACCGCGCAGTCGCCGAGCCGGGCGATGGAAGCCCAGTTCGGTCCGGATTGGTGGACGCTGTTCAACGATCCGGTACTGAACCAGTTGGAAAAGCAGCTGGCCGACGCCAACCTCGACGTGGCCGCGGCCTCCGCGCGTTTGCTGCAAAGCCGGGCCGAGCGGCGCGTTGCCGGCGCCGCCGAATACCCGACGCTCGACGGCGCCGCCTCGTACAACCGCGAACGCGGCAGCGAAAACGGCATCCTGTCGCTGCTCGGCGTCACGCCGACGCAAAGTCAGCCGCAATCGGCTTCCGGCAGCGCGCCGCTCGGCGTGGCCCCGTTGCCGGGCTCGGCGGGCTCGCCCGCCTATAACCTGTATCAGGCCGGGTTCGATGCGTCGTGGGAGATCGATCTGTGGGGGCACGTGCGACGCAGCGTCGAAGCGGCGAGCGCGCTGTCCCAGGCCTCGTACGAGGACCGCAACGCGGTGCTGTTGAGCGCGCGCGCGGAACTGGCGCGCGACTATATCGAGCTGCGCCACACGCAGGATCTGCTGCAGATCGCGACACAGAACCTCGACATCGCCAACGATGTGCTGAAGCTCACGCGGGTTCGGGCGCATGAAGGCGTCACGACCGATCTCGACGTGTCGAACGCTGCCGCGCAGGTGGAAAACATCGAAAGCCTGATTCCGACGCTGGAGTCGCACTGCGAGACCACCATCAACGCGATCGGGCTGCTGCTCGGGCAGGAACCCGGTGCGCTGCGGCAGACGCTTGCCGAACCGCGCGAGGTGCCGGTGCTGCCCGCGCAGGTGCCGATCGGCTTTCCGTCCGAGCTCGTGCAGCGCCGGCCCGATATCCGCAAGGCGGAGGCGGACCTGCATGCTGCAACCGCGACCGTCGGCGTCGCGAAGGCCGATTTCTATCCACGCATCACGCTGAACGGCAGCGCGGGGTTTCAGAGTCTTCAATTGTCGAATCTCGCCAGCTGGGCGTCCGGGCAGTTCGTCGTTGGGCCTTCGATTTCGTTGCCGATATTCGAGGGAGGCCGTCTGAAGGGCACGCTTGAACTGCGTGAAGCACAACAACAGGAAGCCGCAATCGTCTACCGGCAGACGGTGCTACGCGCGTGGCGGGAAGTCGACGATTCGCTCGTCACCTACGACGCCGAACAACGCCGCCGCGATCGGCTCGCCACGGCCGTCAGCATGAACGAGCGCGCGCTAGCCGTTGCGCGGGAACGCTACAAGGCGGGCGCGCTCGACTATCTCGACGTACTGAACGTGCAGCGGCAATTGCTCGAAGCGCAGAGCAATCTGCAGAAGAGCAAAGCCACCGCCGCGACCAATCTGATCACGCTCTGTAAAGCGCTCGGAGGGGGATGGGAGTCGACCTACGGCGGATAACGGGCAACGGGCCGCTCGCCGTTCAAAACTGGAACCCGGATCGCGGCATGTCGCTGCGAATACCGGAGCGAACGAACAACAAGGAGCTGCATGCGCGACTCAACCCACTTAGCCGATAGTGCCGCCACGCCCGCATTCGCATCGCGCGGCAAGATCGTCATGATGGCGATCATCGCCGGCGCGGTGATCACCAACATTTACTGCACGCAGCCGATCCTGCCGCTGATCGCCGCGGGTCTGCGCGTCGACGTGACGACCGTCGATCTCGTCGCCGCCGCGGCACTGCTCGGTTTTTCGAGCGGGCTCGCGTTGCTGTTGCCGCTCGGCGACCGGTTCGATCGCCGCAAGCTCGTGCTGATCCAGATCGCGCTCGCCTGCGTGTTCGGCGTCGCCGCGGCCGTCGCGCCCGGCATCTGGGCGCTCGTCGCGGCGTCGTTCGGCCTCGGCATCGTGAGCTGCGTTCCGCAGCAGCTGGTGCCGTTCGCCGCCGTGATGTCGTTGCCAAGCGAGCGCGGGCGTAACGTCGGCACCGTCGTGAGCGGGATCATGGTCGGCATCCTGAGCGGCCGTACCATCGCCGGCGTGATCGGTACGGCGTATGGATGGCGCGCGGTGTACGTCGCCGAAGCGGCCTTCATGGTGCCGGTCTGGATCGCGGCCGCGGCCCTGCTGCCGCGCGGCGTGCCGTCGACGAATCTCTCCTATGGGCGCCTGCTCGCTTCGCTGTGGCCGCTCGCGAGGGACAATCGGCCGATCCGGGAATCGATGCTGATCCAGGCCTTGCTGTGGGCCTGCTTCAATGCGTTCTGGGTCAATCTCGCCGCGCTTCTCGCGAGCGGACCGTGGCATCTCGGCAGTGCATGGGCAGGCGGCTTCGGCGTGATCGGCGCGGCCGGCGCGTTCGCCGCTTCACTCGGCGGCAATGCGACCGATCGCATCGGATTCCGCAAGGTGATCGGCGCTAGTATCGGCATCGTCACGCTCGCGTATCTGCTGCTGTCGGGCGCGGCGAACTCGCTGACGCTGTTGATCGTGGGCGTGATCGTGCTCGATATCGGCGTGCAGTCCGGTCTCGTATCGAACCAGACCCGCGCGTTCGCGGTCGATCCGAAAGCGCAGGGCCGCATCAATAGTCTTTATATGACGGCCACCTTTTTCGGCGGTGCGCTCGGTGCGACGGTCAGCGGCTGGTTGATGACACGCTATTGCTGGACGGGCATCGTCGCGTTCGGTATCGCGCTCGGCATTCTCGCCGCCGCGATTCACTGGATCGGCACGCCTCGCGGGACGGTGGTCGAGGTTCAGGCGAGCCGGGATTGATCGCGAGCCGCCGCCTGGTTCGAACGTTGCTGACTGGGGAGGTGAAACATGAAGTTCTCGATGAAAACTGAAATCCGTGCAGATGATGTGACCAAGCTCGAGCATGCGATGAAGTCGGTCGATCCCGACGCGAAAGTCGAGGTCGACGTTGGCACGCAAAGCGTGAGCGTCGACTCGTGGCTGATGCCCGAGGAGTTTCTCGTCGCGTTCTACGACGACAACTACGAAGTGGCCGTCGAGGAGTGGTGACTCCAACGACGCCCGCTCGCGAATCGCGGCGGGCGGATCGCTGACGCCAGGCATGGGCCGCGGCGCGATTGCCGCCGCCATCCGAAGCCGCTTCGTCGTAACCGACCGCCGCGCCGACGAATCGCTCGCTGAACTGGAACAGAAACTCAGGGCGTTCATCGAATTCGCCGGACCGGCGTTCCTCGAAGTCATGATCGACCAGAACGCCGATGTGTTTCCCATGGTCGGGCCGGGACAAAGCTATGCGGAGATGATCACCGGGCCTTTCATCCCGTCTCGCGATCAGCGGGAGGCTGGCGGCAAGCACGTTTGGAGGCGTTTCGAGGCCCGCGCCGCCAAGCGGGAAGGGCGTGCGTCACGCCTGGCGCGCGTCGATCAGGCGGGCAGGATTTCGGCGATGACGACGATCACGACAGCGGCGTCGGCGGGACTCTGGCTATGCGAGAACGCTGAACGCGCATGTCCCGCTTTGTCGCCGAGCACGGCGGCGAACAGATCCGAAGCGCCGTCGACCACGGCAGGCTGCCCGTAGAAACCATCGGCGGAACTGACGTGCCCCTCGACGCGAACGATGTGATGCAGGCGCTCGAAACCGCCGAGATGACGCGAGATCTGCGCGAGTACGTTGAGCGCCGCGAGTTGGGCAGCCTTGCGGCCCTCTTCGAGCGTCAGGTTCTCGCCGACACGCCCCGAATAGACCATTTTGCCGTCGGACAGCGGCACCTGTCCCGAGATGAAAAGCAGGTTTCCGGCTTCGCTGACAGCCGTATAGCTGCCCAGCGGCTGCGGAGGCGAGGGCAGTTCGAGACCGAGTTCTGCGAGTTTCTGTTGGACGGACATGGTGGCGCTCCTTGAGTGTGGCGTCGAGCGCGCGAATCAGATCATGCGCGCAATGTGCGGACACCCGCACTGACGATCAATCGCGTCATGGGTGCGGGTGTGGGTCGGCTTGCCGGGCGAGTGCGGGTGACGCCAGACCATTTACTGGCCTGCGCTCTGGCCGCCGTCCACATGCAGGATCTCACCGGTCACGAACGGTGCGGAGTCGAGATAGAGGATCGCATTGACGATGTCGCTCATGTCGCCCATGCGCCCGACCGGGTGCATCCCGGCGAGCGTCGCGTGTGATTCGGCGGGATGCATCGGCGACTTGATGATGCCGGGCGACACCGCGTTGGCGCGGATACCGGCGCGCGCATATTCGATGGCGAGCGAACGCGTCGCGGCATTCAGGCCGCCCTTCGTCAACGACGCGAGCACCGACGGAACCTTGCTGTTCGCCTTTTCGGCGAGCGTCGTGGTAATGCTGACCACGTGACCGCTGCCGTGCTTCTGCATCGCGTCGATCGCGTACTGGGTAATGTAAAAGAAGCCGTTCAGGTTGACGTTCAGGATCGCCGCGTAGTCTTCGGCGGTGTACTGCGTGAACGGCTTCGCGATGAAGATTCCCGCGTTGTTGACGAGCGTATCGACACGTCCGAAGTGCTCGATGGCAGCGTCGACGACACGGCGGGCGCTAGCGGCGTCGCCGATGTCGCCGGCCACGGCGACATAGTCGGCCTCGACGGCCGGTGCGATGGAACGAGCCGTGGCGACGACACGATGCCCCTGCGCGCGGAAGGCTTTGACGGTTTCAGCGCCGATGCCTTGCGATGCGCCGGTGACGATGACGACTTTGG
The DNA here is from genome assembly GCF_050436245.1 of Paraburkholderia sp. MM6662-R1. Lineage (NCBI taxonomy): Bacteria > Pseudomonadati > Pseudomonadota > Betaproteobacteria > Burkholderiales > Burkholderiaceae > Paraburkholderia > Paraburkholderia sp. MM6662-R1. The sequence continues at coordinate 297,297 of NZ_JBNDLV010000001.1, forward strand.
AAGTGCTCATGGTTTGTCTCACAGTGTGATTGATCCGGCCTGCTGGCCGTTCGAATCGATGGACCCGATGGAGGGCACTGTAGGCGCATCCGCCGCGAATTCGAACACACACCGTGGACAAAGAGTCTTGCGCCACGAGAACAAATCTCGTGGAACCGTGCGGCTAGAGCCAGCGCCAGATGCCCGCGGGCCAACCGGAGAGCGGGATATGCGCCCAGGTCGCGACGAGCCAGAAAACGACGCCGCCCACCAGCGCGTGCATGCCGAACCCGCCCAGCCGCGCGCGGTTGGCGGCGATCGCCGCGAACGGCAGATAGCTCGTCTTCGATTCCCATGCGGGCCACAGATCGGGTTGCAGCCGCCGTTTCTTGCGGTCCTGTAGCGCGGCACCGACCAGCGCGAGGATGATTATCGCCCCGGCAAGCACGATGTTCCGGGTGACCGGGAACACGGCGATATGGCACAGTCCCCAAAGCGCGAACGACCACATCATCGGGTGACGGGTCACTGCGTACACGCCGCGCGCCGCGTCGGGAAACGCGGTGGGCCGGCCGCCGGTGGGCAACGCCGGGTTGCGGATCAGGGAGCCCATCAGAAGGATCGACGCGATCAGCATGAGCACGGTCACAACTGCCCACAGCGCATTGCCTGCCGGCCATAGCGGCGCGGAGACGGGCGTCCTGTCGTAAGCCACGACCATCCAGCCGAACGTCAGTATCGCAATCAGCGAATAGACGCCCATGGCACCCCGTTCGCCGATTGCCCGGACCATACCCGCCCGCAGCGGATGGGACAGGAGAAAGTGGCTGGCGACAAAAGCGAATGCCGCCACGACGAGTGTGTCGATGCTTTCCATGGGCCCGGCTCCTCAAGTCAGATGATCGGTCGACCGCGTGCATTGCGAGAATACTACTTCGCGCGCCACGACGAATGCAGCGATCGCTTCGCGAGTTTCGATTGCCGCGCGCCGCAAAACCTTGATTGGCAGTGTCGTCGTCGCAATGGCCGGGACACTCGCCATCGCATCGACTGCGCAAGCGGGGCAATGGGCCGCCAACCATCCCCGGCGCGTCGAAGTGAACAACCGTCTTGCAACCAGAACAATCGCATCCGTCGAGAGGTTCAGGATGGGCAAATGTCGAGAGGCGAGGCTCGTAGTCTGCATAGCGTCAACGCACCCGAGTATTAGGGACGCCAAACGATTGCGACTGAATCAATGCTCCGGGAACGCAGCTGGTGCTATCTCGAGCGCGGTCGAGCCGCTTGCACAGGGCCGTTCGCGTCTCGTCGACAAGATGCCGGGCAATTTCCTGCATGCCGGGCTGATTCCGCTGATCCGCGTTATGAAGCAGCCGATCGAGAAGCACCGCCGTGAGCGTTGCCGCGTCGGCGAAGGTCCAGTCCGACTTGCCGAACCGCAGCTTGGTCATTATGAGACTGCCGGTTTCGTACCGTTTGGCGATTGTGTGAAGCGCGGAAGCTCTCTAGCCGCTGTTGCGGCGGATGGCGGGCGCGCGTGGTGCGGTCTTCCGCAAGCGGCGAAGAGCGGCCCCTTGGCGGCGGAGTTCAGGTCTGCGTTGAAATTTGACTCGCACAACAACTCGTCGCAAGGCGTAGCGGCGGGTAGAGCCGTTAGGCGGCAACGGACCTAGAAGGCATTGTCGACCGGTTCTGGTGCGCCGCCGTTGGCGACAGAGCGGTATCCTGCCTCGACGACAGCGATCGCATGCTCGGCCTCCCGCAACCCTGCAACGGGAGGACAACCATTCGCCAGATCGGCCCAGCTGCGCTTTAAGAACACCGAATAAAACTCGTCCGTGTTGTACTCCACCTTCGTGGCGCGCCCTTGCTGTTGGCCCCGCGCTTTGATGTAAAGCTGGTCGGCATAACCCCGGACGTAGGAGGAGGTATGCGAGATGGAAAACGCGAAGTCTCGCTGATCCTCCGCTGTCGATGGATACAGGTAACCCGTTTCAACCACGCCGATTTGTCCCGCAGCGTTTCGGCACGTGAACACGGCTTGCTCCTCGACGGTCACATCAGGTCGATACGTTCGCATCTGCGCCGAGACGTGGGTGATGGGGTTGTTTGTGAGGGATGAGATCAGGTCAATGAAATGCCCCCGACATTCAACGTGGACCCTCCACCTACGTGCCGTTTATCCAGCATCCAGCTGCACCCGCCGCGCTCATACCGAGCTATCGGGCCAACGATGAACCTGAACGCGAGATGCTGGAATCCCTCCGGCGTAAATCCATTCGCGGGCAAAAGACAGGCAGCCAGATCGCTCACGCGCATGATGAAGGGAACACTGACGTACACGCCGTGCTTCTCCGAGAGTTGCCGGACCCGGCGGACCTCCGGGAGATTGAGCCCGCAAGGCTTCTCGATGAGAAACGGAATGCCGCGGGTAATCAGCCGCTCGGCGAGTTCCGCCGTCTCCGATTGGCGCTTGCCGTGAGGCTCAAGCGGGGTGTTCAGTTTCATCACTCGTCTCCGTTTTGATTGACTTTCCGGTGTTGGTTGTCTATTGTGTGTAACACCGTTCCATTAAGAATCATGTTGCGTCAATTATGAGAGTTGTCAAGGGAGCAGTTGACCGGTCGCTGCAGGCGATCGAGTTGCTCGCACGTGAGGCGCGCTGGATGCGCATCTCCGATATCGCCGCCGAACTCGGGCTGGAGAAGGGCCCCGCGCATCGCGTACTCGCGCAACTGTGCGAGCAGGGCTGGGCGGAACAGGATGAACAGACCTCCCAGTACCGTCTGACCTTGAAGCTGTCCCTGCTCGGTCAGCGGTACCTGCATGGGCTTGGTCTGCCGGGTCTGGTGCAGCCGATCCTCGATGAGGTCGCGGGTCAGTGCCGCGAGCTGGTCCGGCTGACGGTGGTCAACGAAGGAACACTCGCGTGGCTGGCAGCGTCCCAGGGCGCGGCACCGGGCCTGATGTATTCGCCGTCCATGCATAGTCCCATCGTCTTGCATGCCACATCGGTTGGCAAGGCGTGGCTGGCTGGAATGCCGAACGACCAGGCGATCGAATACGCCCTGCGTGGTGGACTCGGAAAAGCGTCCGCCGCGGGCGCATGGACGCCGAAGGCCATTACCAGCGTCGAGCAGCTGATTCCCGAGTTGGAGCGGACCAGGCAGCGTGGCTATGGCCTTGTCGTCGAAGAGGCCGAGCCGGGTGTCGTCGCATTGGCGGTGCTGGTGCGTGCGCTGCCTGACGGTGCGGTGGTCGGCACCATGAGCATTGCCGGGCCGGTCACACGGCTTCAGCCGGAGCGTTACGAGGCCTTTTACGCGCTATTGCAGCAAGCGTCCGCGAAGCTGGGTGCCGTATGGCCGCGCCAGAGCGTCGGTGCGCATGTGAGTGAGGCGGCATGAACGCGCCGGGCGCAGCTCAGGCTCTCGAGCGACTCGGGCAATACTCGTGACCGACAACGCCAAAAGGGTTCAGCCATATTCGCAGACTTACAACCGGGTATCGGCTTGAACGATAGTCTGGGGCCCCAAGGCCGCCGACATTCAATGATCGCACCGGAGTTCATTTCGGACTGCGGAGCGGACGCTTCCATTCGTCCCGCTGCGCCTCTGTGGCGCAACGGGCCTTGGCGCCAGTTCGCTTGATCCACGAGCGGCAGAAACGAGCACCGCAGCGACAACACCATCGGGCGGACGCTCAAGGCGGACGCGAGGGCAGCGTATGCGTCACATCCCGCTGCCGCACGGCGACAGCAACAGCCCATCGCCGAACGGAACATGGTCGTTGCTCGAAAGACATGTTGTGTAGGTCCAGCTCAATAGCGAGGCGCCGGACGAAGGGGCGCCGTATTGTCCGGTCAGCACCTGGAGGCGCGGCGTGGGGCTGATTGCAGCAGTTCCTGCAACTCGGCTTTGTAGAAACGCGCCAGGCCGTTGGTACCGTGGCCGCACGTATCCTCGCTGGCAGGGATCAAAAGCAGCCGGCCGTGGCGCACATGCTGCATCGCGTGCTCCATCAGACCGGTCTCGGGCGGATAGCGTTCGTCATCGGCCGCGTTGATGGCGAGCACCATAGCCCGGATCTGCTCCAGGCCGGGTGCCGGGTTATAGCCGCGCGAGGCACCCCATTGATATAAGAAGTCGTTGGCATCCAACGTGAAAGGCTGGGCCAACAGGGTGTCCAGGAAGTTGTCGGCCAACTCCATTGTCGGAGCTGCTTTCTGGTAGGCCAGCGTTCCGCCGTTGGTGGCCAGCGCGAAGAACGCGCTGGCAATGCGCAAGGAGCGGGGCGGGCTGGCGTAATTGCCATCCAGGTACTCCGGGTCGTCGCGGACCATCTCGGTGAGCATGCGGCGCAGCATCCAGTTGCGGCCGGACATCTCGGTCGGTTGCGACGCCATTGGCACCAGCGCGTCCATGAAGTCCGGATATCGCACCGCCCAGATCCACGCGTGCATGCCGCCCATCGAGTTGCCGATCAGCAGGCGCAAGTGCCTGATGCCCAGGCCCTCGGTCAGGAGCCTGTACTGCGCGAGCACCATGTCGTCGTAGTTGTAAGCCGGGAACCGCGTGCGCAGCCCGTCCGACGGCCTGGACGATCCGCCGGCTCCAATTCCGTCCGGGAGGACGATGAAATAATTGTTGGCATCAAGCGGCTGTCCGGGCCCGAACAGCTCTCCCGCGAACGCGGGCGTCAGCATGCTGGCACCTGTGCCCGTCGTGCCGTGCAGGACCAGGACCGGCTCGCCGGACGGGTCGCCGATGGTTCGGTAGTGTAGCCGCACCTCCGGCATCACCTCCCCGGTGTGGAAACGGAAGTCTCGCGCGATCCAGTCGCCTTCCTTCGGTGCAGGATAATCGGCCAAAATTGCAATATCTCGTTAGCGGCATAGGCGTGCGACGCAATCCGATGGCCTGGATTACCCGGAAATCGGTTCAAGAGTCTGAAGCGCACCCCCCTGCCGAGCAGAAGCGTAGGCCGCATCCATGACCTGCATCATCGCCTCGGCGTCGCGCAAGGACGCGATCGGCCTTGCACCTGTGCGGCATTCACCAAGCACTCGCTTGACGAACAGTGGGTAGTAAATGTCGGTCTCTAACTGGAGACGGCGACTGCGAGTGCCGGCGGCAAGATTGTTCCGGTCCCGAATCTCGATCCGGTCGGGGCCCGATTTTGCGTACATGCGATCGGATGAAAGGGTGAAGGAGAATTCGCGCTGCTCGTCTTGAGTACTGGGAAAGCTGTATCCGGTCTCCACGAGCCCGATCACGCCGTCTTCGGTTTGCATTGTCAGCAACGAGTAATCCTCGACGGCGCCTCGATGCGTTCGGGAGTTCATGGTGGCGGAGACTCGCGCGACTTCTTTGCCGGTCAGTAATCTGAAGAGATCGATGAAGTGGGTTGCGACATTGATCGTGGATCCGCCTCCGGAAAACACAGGATCGAGTGCCCAACCTGCGCCTGCAGCTTCGTAACGACCAGGCGCACCTACAATGAAACGGAAAGACATGTAGTTAAAGTCCGACGGTATGCAATCCTCCGCATCTTCCAGTGCGCCGAGCAACTCGCTCATCCGGAAGATCAACGGTACGGCGCAATAAAGATTGGCTTCCTCGGTCAGTTTGCGCAGCCGCGTGACCTGCGACATGTTTACGCCGCAGGGTTTCTCCAGCGCGAACGGAATTTTTCGTTCGATCACCGCCTCCGCGAGCGTCGGCATTTCGGAATGCCGCCCAAACACAAACGCGAAATCGACATCCTCGCGCTCGAGCAACTCATACGCCGACGAGTACAACGTGCTCCCAAAGCGCGCGGCAATTGCCTGTCCTTTTACTTGCTCCGCATCTGAAACGGCTACCACCTGGATACCGGGCGCCTCGAGCGCATCGAGATAGAGTGGGACATGCCAATGGCTGGCCTCCAGCAATGCGACTTTCATGCGTGTTCTCCCTTCGCACCGTCGACGAATCGACTCCGTGCTTGCGCGATGCGCGCATTAAAGCTGGCCGCACATACCAATGTGGAAACGTTGAAACTGTTCATCGCATCTTCCCTCCATTCAAACTGGTAAAACTGTCGATTCCGGGCGCTTTCCCAGAGGCGTTAGGGCATTAACGACTTGCGTTCGTTGCAGGCGAGAAAAGCACGCCGTCGTCTGGTGCTGACCTGCCAGCAGGGTGGTAATCGAACCCAAGGAAGCGTAGGGCATGCACTGCCTGCCCTTCATGCATCGGCCCCCCGTCCTGGGTACGACAGCCGCGCGCATGCGCGGCGCGGCGAAGCTGCGTCGGCTCTGGCGCATTGATGATGTCTACGACGATGGTGCCGGGTGCGAGCCGCTCGGGATTTACCGGCATGGCGTCATTCGCGTTCATGCCGAGCGGTGTGGCATTGATCACGACTTCGAAACCGTGCGGGTCGGGAGGTCCGGAATGCGTGATGCAACCGGTTTCGGCAGCAACGGATTCCGCGAGCTCGCCAGCCCGCTGCTCGTCGACGTCGGATATGGTTAACGTTCGGGCGCCCGCCGCCGCGACTGCAAATGCGATAGCCCTGCCCGCGCCTCCGGCACCGACGAGAAGAACGGACTTATTCGCCGGTTGATTGCCTTCCCATTGCATGCCAAGCACACAGCCCACGCCATCGAATATGGCGCCGACCCAGCGTCCATCTTCGTTGCAACGTATCACGTTGAGTGCGCCGACCCTGGAAGCAGTGGGATGGAGTTCGTCGACAAAATCCAGCATCCGTTGCTTATGAGGCATTGTGACCAGCAGGCCGGAAAGATTGCGTAACGCTCGTGCGCCGGCGACGAATGCGGACAGGTCTTCCGCCTTGACCCAAAACGGAACGCAGACCGCGTCCGCGCGCTGTTCGATAAAAAGCTGGTTCAGCAGTTGCGGCGACTTGGCTGCCGTCAGCGGATCGCCCACTAACCCGTAAAGTCGCGTTCTTCCCGTGATATGTGGATGCATTGCGGCCTCATGTCCGATGTTGACGGAAGGTGCAGTCATAGCTTACTGCTCACTTCCAGGGTGCCGGGGCTTCGGCGAGATCCCATGTTCCGTAGACAGCGGGCTCGTTAATCTCGATGACTTCAAGGTCATCGGAGCGCCAGATCACATTGTGCGGAACGCCGGCGGGTTGCGAGAGGTCGTCCCCGGCATTGAGAGTCACATCGCCCTCGACGCCGGCGAAACGGAACGTCACCGATCCGCGCAGCACATACAGATAGTGCGCAGTCATGTCGTGCCAATGCCAGCCCGTGGCATCGGTGAACGGGGTCAGTGCGCGAATGTGCTTGGCGCCGATGCGACCGTTGGTCACCGCGGCGAGTCCGAGGTCGCGATACTCGGAGTCCGCGCGCAGCCCTTCCTTGTTCCAGACCGCTGCGGATGCGCTCACACGTGCGAACGGAGTCAGGGATTGCGCGAGTTCGCGCGGGCCATCGTAACGTGGCGTACCTTGGTTGTGCATGTGTCTTTCTCCTGTGTGGCATCAGATATTGGCGAGTGCCGCAGCCGCGTGTTCCTGCCCGGCTCGTCCGAACAGCGTAAGTTGCGCCGGGCGGTCGCTGCCGATATGGCCCTTGTTTTCGGCTACGAGCGCAGTTGGTTCGTCAGATCCTGTGAGCCGGCTGTTCCGGTCGCCTCACGCAACATCTCGGCGCGCAGACGATCGTAGTCGCCTTTCGGTACCGGAACCGCGTTGCGGTCGCCGAGATCGTGGAGCCGGACCCGGTACGTCTCGCGCGTGGTAAAGGCGGCGATCGCGGCCACGACACAGATGCCGAATGTCAGGGCTCCGATCTTCAGTGGAATATTCGCGGAGCCGGGGGGCGCGACCGCGACGAAGAATGCCGGGAGCAGCGCGGAAAGCGTCGTCCCGACGTTCTGTCCAATGGCCATCCCGGACACGCGCACGCGCGTGTGGAACAGTTCGGAGAACAGGCTCGGGAATACGCCGTTGAAGCCCTGATAGGCGATGCCCCACATGAGCACCGAGAGAACCATCGCCAGCCACACGTTATGGATGCTGATAGCGTACAGATACACGAACGAGAGCAGTCCAGCGCTGAGCGTGCCGACAAGGACTGGCGGCCTGCGACCAATCCTGTCTGAGAGGTTGCCGACGAAGGGAATCAGGATCACTGCGCAGATATTGCCCAGAACAGGGATCCACAGATACATGCCGGGAGGGAAGCCGATGCCGTACGCCGGCTGAACCGCGTAGGCGGTGCCGAAGACCGCGGCGACAAGGGCGATGACGGCGGTAAGCGCCATGCAGACCACGCGCACGACATCGTCCCAGCTCTGCCGGAGCACTTCGACGACTGGCGAAGCGGGAATTTCGCCGTGCACGCGCTCCTCGGCGAACGCCGGGGTCTCATCGACTTTGCGGCGAATGACGTAGCCCGCGATGAGAACGACGATGCTGAGCAGGAACGGAATCCGCCAGCCCCAGGAGGCGAACTGGTCCCTGGGCATGAAATGCGCGAGAGGCAGGAAGATCGCTGCCGCCATGAGCTGTCCGGCCTGCACCCCCTGGAGGGTAAAGCTCGCGAAGTAGCCGCGCCGGCCGAACGGTGCGTGCTCGAGAATCATTGAACTGGCGCCGGAGAGCTCCCCGGCCACCGCGAAGCCCTGGATGAGGCGAAGAACCACGAGCAGCACCGGCGCCCAGATGCCGACCTGCTTATAGGTTGGCAGGACCCCGACGGCCATCGTTGAAAAGCCCATGAGGAACATGCAGAGGAGCAGCACCGTCTTGCGGCCGTGGCGGTCGCCCCAGTGGCCGAGGACGACGGCGCCCACCGGGCGGGCGATATAGCCGACACCGAAGGTTGCCAGTGAGGCGATGATGGCGACCGTTGGATTATCAGACGGAAAGAAGAGCTGCGGGAACACCAGCGACGCCGCAGTCGCGTAAATGAAGAAGTCGTAGTACTCCAGCGCCGAGCCGATCCAGCCGCTGGCCGCGGCTATCTTCGACTGGCGCTTGCCGTGAGGCTTAACCCGGGTATTCCGATTCATGCTTGTCTCCATCGTGATTGACTTTCCGGTGCTGTTTGTCTATTGTTGTAACATCGTTCCATTAAGAATCATGTTACGTCAATTATGAGAGTTGTCAAGGGAGCAGTTGACCGGTCGCTACAGGCGATCGAGTTGCTCGCACGTGAGGCGCGCTGGATGCGCATCTCCGATATCGCCGCCGAACTCGGGCTGGAGAGAAGGGCCCCGCGCATCGCGTACTCGCGCAACTGTGCGAGCAGGGCTGGGCGGAACAGGATGAACAGACCTCCCAGTACCGTCTGACCTTGAAGCTGTCCCTGCTCGGTCAGCGGTACCTGCATGGGCTTGGTCTGCCGGGTCTGGTGCAGCCGATCCTCGATGAGGTCGCGGGTCAGTGCCGCGAGCTGGTCCGGCTGACGGTGGTCAACGAAGGAACACTCGCGTGGCTGGCAGCGTCCCAGGGCGCGGCACCGGGCCTGATGTATTCGCCGTCCATGCATAGTCCCATCGTCTTGCATGCCACATCGGTTGGCAAGGCGTGGCTGGCTGGAATGCCGAACGACCAGGCGATCGAATACGCCCTGCGTGGTGGACTCGGAAAAGCGTCCGCCGCGGGCGCATGGACGCCGAAGGCCATTACCAGCGTCGAGCAGCTGATTCCCGAGTTGGAGCGGACCAGGCAGCGTGGCTATGGCCTTGTCGTCGAAGAGGCCGAGCCGGGTGTCGTCGCATTGGCGGTGCTGGTGCGTGCGCTGCCTGACGGTGCGGTGGTCGGCACCATGAGCATTGCCGGGCCGGTCACACGGCTTCAGCCGGAGCGTTACGAGGCCTTTTACGCGCTATTGCAGCAAGCGTCCGCGAAGCTGGGTGCCGTATGGCCGCGCCAGAGCGTCGGTGCGCATGTGAGTGAGGCGGCATGAACGCGCCGGGCGCAGATCAGGCTCTCGAGCGACTCACCGCGTTGGATGAGCAGGCAGCACGTGTCCTCGTCGCGGCGCGCCGGCAAGGCACGCTCGTGGAGCGCCTTCCCATCGAGCTGCGGCCCGCGAATCTGGACGAGGGTTTTGCGATCCGGCAACAGGTGGGCGATCAGCTCGGCCGGCAGGCTGGCGCGTGGAAATGTGCGCTGCCGCCGGCGGGCAAACTTATCGCTGCGCCAATCTACGACGCCGTCATTCATCGAGGCGCCCAATGCCGCATTCGCGCCATGCCTGGGCATTCCTGGGTAAGGGCAGAGCCTGAACTCGCCTGTTTGCTGGCTCGCGATCTGCCGCCACGGCGCGAAGCCTATGGCGAAGCCGAGGTGCTCGACGCTCTCGGGAATGTTCACCTCGCGCTCGAACTGCTGGGCAGTCGCTATGCGCATCCGGAATCGCTGACGTTTCCTGAATTGCTGGCAGACGGTCTGTTCAATGCCGGTCTTGTCATTGGGCCACGCGTTGAGTTGCGCGATGGCGCGACGCCGGCCGATCTCCCGGTCGAATTCACCGTCAGTCTGACTCGCGCCGGACACGACACGATCAGTTTTGCTGGCCGCCACCCTGATCGCAGCGTGCTCGCGCCGATCGTGTGGCTCGTCAATTTTCTCCGCGTCCGCGGCCTTGGATTGCATGCCGGCCAGGCAGTGATCACGGGCTCTTACGCGGGCGTGCTCGAGTTGCCGATTGGTTGTGAGTTGCATATCGGCTTCGGTGATCTCGGCACGTTGCCGATACTTTTTTTGTCTTGATAGGAGTCTTCAAATGCGTCTCGTCCGTTTCGGCCAGCCTGGTCAGGAGCATCCCGGTGTCATCGATTCGAGCGGCGTGATCCGCGATCTGACCGGTGTCGTCGACGACATCGACGGAACGACTGTTTCGCCTGCCGCCCTTGCGAAGCTGAGCGAACTCGATCTGAATCGCCTGCCCGTCGTGGAAGCGGGCACGCGCCTGGGCCCCTGTATCGGCAATGTCCGTAACCTCGTGTGCATTGGTCTGAACTACACCGACCATGCCGCCGAAACCGATACGCCGATCCCGCGGGAACCCGTCGTGTTCAACAAGCATACGGGTTCGATCAGCGGTCCGAACGATCCGGTTATCTTGCCGGCAGACGCGCAAAAGCTGGATTGGGAGGTCGAACTGGGCGTGGTGATCGGCAAACCCGCCTGGCAGATCGACGAAGCTACCGCGCTCGATCATGTGGCGGGTTACTGCCTTGCCAATGACGTTTCCGAACGCGCGCATCAGCTCGAACGCGAAGGCCAGTGGACCAAGGGCAAAAGCGGCTTCTCTTTTGCGCCGCTCGGCCCGTGGCTCGTAACGCGTGATGAAGTGCCCGACCCGCAGGTGCTCGACCTGTGGCTCGACGTCAACGGCACACGTCGTCAGACGGGCAACACACGCACGATGATCTTTAACGTCGCGCATATCGTGGCGTATCTCAGCCGCTTCATGCCACTGATGGCTGGCGACGTCATTATTACCGGGACGCCTCCCGGTGTCGGCCTCGGTCAGAAGCCGCCCGTCTTTCTGAAAGCGGGCGACACCATGAGCCTCGGCGGCAGCGGACTCGGCGAGCAGAGCCAGAAGGTCGTGCGGTATGCGGATTCGCTTGGCACGGCATGGGGCCGCGGCGAATATCCGTTGGCACGATAAAACGATTCGATCTGTAGAAGGAGGAGATATGAGCCTTGCTGGAACGGGCGTCGTCGCAATCTGGCATGACCTGCTGCCGGAAGCGAAGGATGAATTCTACGAGTGGCACAACCGCGAGCACATGCCGGAACGCGCCGGGATTCCCGGGTTCAGGCGCGGGCGGCGCTACATTGCGCTGGATGCGGGCCCCGAGTACTTCAATCTGTATGAAGCCGACACCGTGGAGGTGCTCGGCGCGCAGGACTACCTGCTTCGGCTCAATTCGCCGACGCCGTGGACGAAGCAGGTCGTCGCCTCGTTTCGCAGCGTGGCCCGCTCGATCTGCCATGTGGCGTATTCGGAAGGTGTTGGGCAGGGAGTCAATCTCATGACGGTGCGCTTCGACGTGCCTTCCGCGGCGCGGGCCGATGTCGTGAAGGGATTGCGTCAACGGGTCTTGCCGCCGCTCGCCGACCGGCCCGGGATCACGGGCGTGCACCTGTGTCTGGCCGATGAGGCCGTCAGCAAGGTCGAAACTGCTGAGAAGAAGGCGCGTTCGGAAGGCACCCAGGTGCCGACATGGATCGTGATGATCGAAGGATGCCGTGCCGACTATGTCCGCACAACAGTGGACGCTTTCCTTGCCGGGCTCGCTGCTTTGCCAGGGGCCGCTGCGGTTGCGCCGGACTCCACGCTCTATCAACTCGAGTACACGCGCTGCAAGACGCCGTGGAGCGCTGGCTGAAACGTCGTTTGAACACGGCTGCAACCCGCGTCACGCGACGCCGCGCAGCCGGCCCTGAAACTGTCGTTACGCATTGAGAAACGAAGGAGTAGTTCCATGTCGTCCCCTGTTGCGAGCAAGTCCGTCGCATCGACCGCGGTCAGACCGGTTCGCGTCATTCGACTCAACCCCGTTGACGATGTCGTCATCGCCCTCGATCAGCTCATGTCCGGCACGGTGCTGGATGAGGAAGCGGTGACGGTCTCGGGATTGATCCCGCCCGGTCACAAAGTGGCGACACGTGACATCGGTGAAGGTGAAGCGGTGCACCGTTATGGCCAGATCATCGGCTTTGCGAGTCAGCCGATCCGCGCGGGGCAGCACGTTCACACCCATAATCTCGCGATGGGCGAATTCGCCCGTGACTACGCGTTCAGTCAGGGCGTACGTGCCACTGTCCCGTCAACTGAATCGGCGACATTTCGCGGCATTGTGCGTGAAGACGGCCGTGTGGCAACGCGCAATTACATCGGCATCCTTACCTCGGTGAACTGCTCCGCCACGGTCGCGCGAGCCATTTCCGACTATTTCCGCCGTGACATTCATCCTGAAGCGTTGGCCGCGTTTCCGAACGTCGATGGCGTCGTCGCGCTCACCCATGGTTCGGGTTGCGCTATTGACTCCGAAGGCGACGGCCTCGCGATCCTCCAGCGCACACTTGGCGGCTATGCGTGCCATCCTAACTTCGCGAGCGTGCTGGTTATCGGCCTGGGCTGTGAAACGAATCAGATTTCGCGGCTGCTCGAAACCCAGGGGCTCAGGGAACACGACCGCTTGCGAACCTTCACGATTCAGGACACCGGTGGCACGACCCTGACTATTGCAAAAGGTATCGAACTGGTTCGGCAGATGTTGCCCGACGCGAATGACGTTAAGCGGGAAACGGTTTCGGCAAGTCATCTCACCATTGGCCTTCAATGCGGTGGGTCGGACGGATATTCGGGCGTCACGGCCAATCCTGTGCTGGGTGCAGCCGTCGATTTGCTCGTGCGGCGCGGCGGTACCGCGATTCTCTCGGAGACGCCGGAGATTTATGGCGCCGAGCACTTATTGACCCGCCGCGCGGTAACGCCCCAAGTGGGACAGAAACTGGTCGATCGCATCAGGTGGTGGGAAGCATACGCGCAGCGGCAAGGGGCGCAGATCAACAACAATCCGTCGGCGGGCAATAAGGCCGGCGGTTTGACGACCGTCCTCGAGAAATCGTTGGGCGGCATCGCAAAGGCAGGCTCCACGAACCTCGTCGAGGTGTACGAATACGCTCAGCTGGTTAAGGCGCGCGGTCTCGTGTTCATGGACACGCCTGGCTACGATCCGGTGTCGGCGACCGGCCAGGTTGCCGGCGGTGCGAACCTGATCTGCTTTACGACGGGACGCGGTTCGGCTTACGGCTGCGCGCCCTCGCCATCGGTAAAGCTCGCGACAAACACCGCACTGTGGCAACGTCAGTCCGACGATATGGACCTGAACTGCGGAGAAGTGCTGGAAGGCAGCACAACGATCGAGCAACTTGGCGCAGTGCTGTTCCAACTGCTGCTCGACGTGGCCTCCGGGAAACGCTCTCGTAGCGAGCAGCACGGTTACGGGCAAAACGAATTCGTGCCTTGGCAAATCAGCGCAATCATGTGAGCCGCTGTTGTCCGGCACAAGTAGAGCGTGCACCGCACTGATGCTCAGCAATAACCCATACCAGGTTGGAAAAGGATTAGATGCCATTGAATGACCGATCCGCGTTGCCTGACGATCTGGAGCAGGGGGTGCTCGTGGGGCGCGCGTGGTGCCCCGATATCGGCGCGCCGTGTCCTGTTGCCGTTATCGGTGGCGAACTGGTGGATGTGTCGTCGTTCGCGCTGACGACCAGCACGCTGCTTGAGCAGCCAGGAATCGGCCTTCGGCTGAAGGAGGCCGCTGCGAACCTGCCGAGACTTGCGACACTGGACCTGGTTCTTGCCAATTCCGCCTTCGATCGGCGCGATCCGTCGACTCCTTGGCTCATCGCGCCATGTGACCTTCAGGCGGTCAAGGCGAGCGGTGTGACGTTCGTCGAAAGCCTTCTGGAGCGGGTGATCGAGGAGCGCTCGGGAGGCGACGCGAGCCGGGCCGACGAAGTGCGCGCGCGTGTCATGTCAGTACTGGGCGATCGGCTCGCAAGCGTTCGCCCGGGGTCTGCCGAAGCCGAAGCGGTGCGCCACGTACTTATTCAGGAAGGAATGTGGTCGCAGTATCTGGAAGTCGGCATCGGTCCCGATGCGGAAATTTTCACGAAAGCGCAGCCCATGTCCGCCGTCGGTACCGGCAGCGAAATCGGAATTCATGAAAATTCGCAGTGGAATAACCCGGAGCCTGAAATCGTGCTGGCGGTGACCAGCCGGGCGGAAATCGTCGGCGCCGCGCTTGGGAACGACGTCAATCTCCGGGATTTCGAAGGCCGGAGTGCGCTGCTGCTCGGTAAGGCGAAGGACAACAACGCGTCAGCTTCGATTGGCCCGTTCATTCGCCTCTTCGACAGTAGATTCGGTCTCGATGATGTTCGGGCTGCGGAGCTTTCGCTACGCGTGGAAGGAACAGATGGATATGTTCTGACAGGGGCGAGCTCCATGAAACGCATCAGCCGGGACCCGACAGAACTCGTTGCGCAAGCGATGGGCTCTCACCATCAATACCCGGACGGAATGATGCTGTATCTCGGGACGTTGTTTGCACCGACCGCGGATCGTAGCGTGCCAGGGCAAGGATTCACGCATCAGATCGGCGATACGGTGACGATATCGAGCCCGCGATTCGGTGCGCTCATCAACACGGTCAACCATTCGCATCGCATTGCGCCCTGGAAGTTTGGGGTCGGCGCACTGCTCGCCAGCATTCTTCGTGGGCATACCGGGAAAGCGGAGTCGTAGTCGCTCCATTGCCCGTGGGTCCGTTGATATTTCATTGACTATCAGCGGACCGGAGGCTGTCAACGCAGTTGTCGCGTCACTTCAAGCAACCTGCTTTAAACGCATCCTCAAACTGGACCGTTGCGGCTGCGTGGTCCAAGCGGTGCCCATATCGGATCTTGCCCGCGCGCGATGCGGCCAAGGATCTATATGAAGCTTGCGCCTCCGTTGACGGGGATCGTTTGGCCCGTGATGAATGCGTTGCCGACGACCATCAGCACGACCTCCGCGACCTCGCTCGCTTCGCCCAAGCGCCCGACGGGCAGCCTTTCTGCGACATTGGACGCCTTAAGCGGTCCAGCCATTTCGGTGTCGATCGGTCCCGGTGCAACGGCGTTGACGGTGATCCCTTCGCGGGCGAGCCGTGCCGCATAGCCGCGCGTCAAGCCTTCGAGCCCGGCTTTCGATGCGTTGTAGTGAACGCCAACCAAGCCGGGGCCGCGGGCGGCGGCCGACGAGACGTTGACGATGCGGCCCCAGCGCCTCGCGCGCATGCCGGGCAGCACTGCCTGCGCGCAGAGAAACGCCGATTTCAGATTGACGGCGAGCGTTCGATCGAACTCCGCTTCCACAAGATCATCGATGTCGACGATCGTCGCGGTGCCCGCGTTGTTCACGAGCACGTCGATCAGGCCGAGGCGGTTTTCCACCTCGACGATCATCGCTTCGACGTCGTCTCCGACCGATACGTCGGCGCATACCGCTATCGCGCGGCCTCCGGCGCGTTCGATTTCCGCGACGACGTCGGCCGCGTCGTTCTCGCGTTGCCGATAGTTGACGGCGACTGCTGCGCCGGCTGAGGCAAGCGCGATCGAAATGGCGCGTCCGATTCCGCGCGAGCCGCCGGTCACCAAGGCGACGCGATCGTTTAAGTTGAGCGAATGAGCTGGCATCGTGGAACTCCTCGGTTGGGGGGGGGGCAGAACCGGTTGCGGCCTCGTCTGCGAGGCGTGGTGTCGCCGAGCGAGGCGTTGCCGGAAAGCATCCTAGTTTGCCCCCTTCAAAGCGTCTTCGCCGGAAAGTCGCCCTCTTGCTTTCATCGATCTTTCGGCCGTTCTGGCTTGCGGATTCAACCGGTCGATGCAACAGTTTGATGAAATCGCTCAGCTGGTGCGTCGAAGTTTAGTGTTTTCCGAGGGCGTTCATTGAGCCGCCTTGCTACTGCATTAAGCCGGGCCTGTGAGTAGACGGAGAGAGCGGCAAGAAGCATTGGTCGCCGGCAAAAGCGATAGAATGCCCGCTCTGCAAAAGACAATATTGACGGGGTACACGGCATGGAGCGGCCGGGCGCGCAGCGTTGGCATGAGCAAACGTTTCCAGGTGTCTTTCGCGGACGACCTGAGAAGGAGCAGGCGCTCCTCCGGATATGCCTGGGCACGGTCGTGTTGATCGGCTATATCGCCGTCGCCGCGCTCCAACGCACGGCCGCCGCGTATGACACTCTGGGCGTTGTTTTCGCATACGTGGTATTCGGCGTGGCGACATACGTAGCCGCGACCGCCGCGACAGTTCGGCCGCGCCTTCGATTGACGCTCACCACCATTGCAGACCAGGCGCTTGTCATGACTGCCTTGGCGCTCGGCGGGCGCGTGGCGCTGCCCTTGCTCTGGGTCGTGTTCTGGTTCCTTGTGGGTGCCGGTTGCCGCCACGGCAAGCGGCCGTTGCTACTTTCATGTGCAGTTGCGCTTGCAGGCGTCGTGATTTTGATGCACGTCGAGCCGTGGTGGAGAGAAAACCTCGCGGTGGGATTGGGCATCATGCTCAGCATCGCGGCGACTTCCGTGTACTTGATGGCCCTCGTGCATCGGCTCGAACGGCAGGCTGCGACGGACCCTCTGACAGGACTCAGCAACCGCACTCGCCTCGAGCAGGCGATCGCCAAAGCGACTGCGGCGCGAGACGACGATAAAGGACAGTCTGTCTTGCTGTTCATCGATCTCGACGGCTTCAAGTACGTCAATGACGCTTATGGGCATGCGGTGGGTGATGAACTGTTGCAGTGCTTCGCCAACGGTCTGCAGACACGCATTCGCCGCGGCGATACGGTTGCCCGCCTGGGAGGCGACGAGTTCGCGGTGCTCGCCCGCCATGTGCATGGCAAGGTCGGCGCGCGCGCGATTGCCGACGGTATTCACGACATCCTTCATGGGCTTCGAGAGATCGGCGGTCATCCCGTCGCCGTATCGGCCAGCATTGGCGTGCGCATGCTCGGTACCAATAGCGCGGACGAACGTCTTGATGTACACGCCCTGATGCGCCAGGCCGATAGCGCGATGTATCGCGCCAAAGCGAACGGGACGGACAAAACCTCATTCTTCGATGAGACGGGTGCCGGCGCGTAAGCGGACAGGGTTCCCCGCGGTGCCCTGCTCGTGCTGTCCAGCCAGCCCGCGCCGCACAACTCGAATCTGCGTCTATCCAGCGAGCGCCTGATCGCTTCGCCGATCGACTGGTACGGGCCGGCCGCCGTGGTGCAAAAAACGCATGTCGATCATTTTCCGCAATGCCTCGCGTCGCGCGGCATGGGCGTGTTTGCGCTCGCGGCGTTAGGCGCCGAGCGCAACGATCCCATGCATCACGGCTTGCGCTGGCTCGGCCGCTCGCCGGAAGTGAAGGAGGAAATACACGCAATCGTGTCGCGGCGCGGGCGGCATCATCCTTCGACGCAAAAGGTGTTGAGTGCGGCGCATGCGTGAGCGCGCTCGTGATCACGAAAAAGAAGGTTCGGTTTTTCCGAAGCTGCATTTCCGTTATTTCTGCTTTTTCCTCGACGCCTTCTCACCGTACTCTTGAGCCGTACCCACGAAGGAGGTGTCTCATGCAAGTCCTGTTCAAGTCCCGCGACCGTGAAGCCGTCCGTCTGCGCAGCTTCGCGCGCCAACGCATCCGGTTCGTTTTTCGCCGCATGGACTGGCTGATTTCGAAGGCGACCGTCAGCATGTCGGACATCAACGGCCCGCGCGGCGGACTCGACAAACGCTGCCAGGTGCAGGTGCAGACGCCCGATGCGACGCCCGTCGTCGTGACCTCGATCGCAAGAGACTGGCGCGGCGCACTCGATCTCGCGCTGGCCCGCGCGGCGCGTTCGATCATCCGCAGGCAGCAGGCGCGCATTGCGACTCGGGGTCCCCGTGATTTTGATGCCGTTTACCGGGGTAGCGGCCTCTAGGCGCGACAAGGCCTAGCGGACTGCCCCTAAGACAATGCCGCTCGATTCGTTCTGGAAGGCTCGGATAGCAACGCACCGCTGGGCGCTACCTATTACCGAAGCTTGGCGGCCGCCGGGTAATTCGCTTCCTGGCATTGCCATATCGGGCCCCTCAGTCGGTTGCAACCGGCGAACGCGGCGACGAATTGCCGGGACGTCGCCGCGATAAAGGCGAGATCGATTGTGCGACTGCAGTCAATACCCGCGAAACAGCGTACTGCCGGCTTTCCACCAACATCCGTTGGTAAAGTAGTGAACGAACGACCGCAGTACTTCAGGAAGAGACGGTGGCAAGAGCTGTTGTCGAATGACATAAAGGGTCGATGGGCGAGCTTTGCACGGTTCCATTTCTCGGCTCGCAAGGCGCGATCGGCCCAATGGAACTATCGCATTGCGATCATCGTCAGCGCAGCTGTATCGCGGACGACGCCGGCGCCTTAGTCGGGTTCCGCCTGCTGGCATTCCGCCTGATACCAACGCCACCGTTTTGCTGGAGCCTATTCATTTATCGCCGCTGCTCAATTCGTGGTGCTCATGCGAGTGCGTGGCCATCCGGCCGGGTGCGGCCATCGCCACCCACCGGCACGTGCTCTCACGAGGACATTCGAACGTCGCGTTCACATCGGAAACGGCCCCGCTAAACGTTGAACAGTTCGCTACGCGCCGCGTCCATGATCATCGCGACAGCCGGGTGGCTGATGTGGCGCTCGATAGAGATTGCGAAAAATTCCTCGACGATCGAATTGATCTGCCCGACTATCGTCAGGTTGTGCTCTGTCTGCAACTGGCTTTCGAGCACGGTTGGCGCGAACAGCAGGCCGCGGCCTTCGCGGCCGAATGCCATGGTCATCGCTCCGTCGTCGAACTCGCCGACGATGCGCGGCGAAATGGCGTGCGAGGCGAGCCAGTGATCCAGCTTGCGCCGCACGGCGGATTCCGTGCCGGGCAGTAGCACAGGCAGCTTGTCGAGCGACATCGGGAAGCGTTTTTTGCTGCCTTGAATCAGCGCCTGGGTTCCGAAGCAGCTTAGCGTCGAACGTCCGAGGCGGTGATTGAACGCCTTGATGTTGACGTCGACGGGAATGGGGGCGTCCGCGATGATCAGATCGAGGCGGTGCACGGCCAGTTGCGCGAGCAGCGCGTGCAGTTTGCCTTCGTGACAGATCATGCGCAGCGACGCCGACGCGCTCAGCGCGGGTTCCAGCAGCCGGTACGCAATCGCCTTGGGGACCGAATCCGCGATCCCGACGCGAAACCGCGTTTGCGCACCGGCTTCGCTTTCGCGCCGCACAGCGCTTTCGAGTTCCGAACCTAACGAAAATATCTCGTCGGCGTAATCGAGCGCGAGGCGCCCCGCATCGGTCAGTTCGAGCGTGCGGCCGGTTTTCCTGAACAGCTTCTTATCCAGCGCCTCTTCGAGAAGCTTGATCTGGCCACTGAGCGTTTGCGGCGTGATGTGCAACTGCTCGCCCGCGCGCACGATGCCGCCCGCACGAGCCGCGACCCAGAAGTAATAGAGATGCTTGAAATTCACGAACCCTCCATCGATTACGGAAAGATACGTTTTTCTCGAAGTATCAACAATAAAAATACGAATTTTATGTTGGCATGGGTTCAGTTAGATTGAAACCTCGCCCCGAAGCGTCGGCGGGCGTTTCATGACAGCTGACAGAGGTGACATATGGCATCGGTTGCAGAATTGCTGCGTGCGAAAGCTTCCCGGACAGTGTGGTCGATCGAGGCATCCGCTTCGGTTTACGACGCGATATCGATCATGGCTCACAGGGAGGTTGGAGCGCTCATCGCCGCGCACGACGGGCGCATAGCCGGCATCGTGACGGAGCGCGATTACGCCCGGAAGATCGTTCTGATGGAACGCTCGTCAACGAATACGCCTGTGCGCGACATCATGTCGACGGCGGTGCGTTATGTCAGTCCGGAGCAGACGACGGACGAGTGCATGGCGATCATGACAGAACATCAGATTCGCCATCTGCCTGTGATCAGCGCAGGGCAGGTGACAGGAATGGTGTCGATCGGCGACCTGATCAAGAACCTGATTTCCGAGCAGGAACACACCATCCGGCAACTGGAGCACTACATCCACGGCAACGGTTTTCACGCCGCTTTTGATGGATCGAAGGCACAACCAGCGGCGAGCTTGCGTAGCTAAAAATATTACTGTTCGTAATGTATTTGCGCGCGCAAATGGAGCGCGTTGCGGGCAGTTTCGCGACTCATCGAAAGAGGTTTTTATGTACACGCAAATCATCAACGAATTACGACGTGCTGCCGGTGCAGTCACGCGCGGGACGGCCGCGCTCGGTCTGGCGGGACTGCTGGCGCTGGGCGCCGTGGCGTCGAACGACGCCGAGGCGAAGCGCGTAGGCGGGAGTCAAAGCATCGGGCGGCAGTCGCAGACGGCGTCGCCGTCTGGACAAGCGCAGCGAAGCCAACAGGCACAGCCGGCACAACAGGCCGCGCAGGCGCCTGCTGCGGCAGCGGGTAACCGCTGGATGGGCCCGCTGGCTGGTCTCGCTGCGGGCCTTGGGATTGCAGCATTACTGTCGTCGTTTGGCCTGGGCGAAGGGCTGGCGCAGATGCTGTCGAATGCGTTGCTGATCGGGGCGGTGATTTTCGCCGGCGTGATGCTATTCCGCTTTATCGCCAACCGGCGTCGTCCGGATCTTGCCTATGGACACGGTCCCGTGAACCGCCAGCAAACGAACGGCTCACGGTTTCTGAATCAGATCCCGCAAGCGCGGCCTGAAGCGAACTTGCGGGGCAGGCCGAACGCGGCGATGGGTTCGACGGGAGCAGCGGACACGGAGAGGACAACGGGACTACCACTCGAGCAAGATCAGGCGGCGTTTCTTGTATCGGCAAAGACCTTGTTCATGCGCCTTCAAGGCGCATGGGACCGGAACGAGCAGGGTGACCTGTTCGAATTGACGACGCCGGAGATGTTCGCGCAAATCAAGCGGGACCTCGAAGCGCGGGGTCGCCAGGTGAGTCATACGGAAGTCACGCAACTTGACGCGGAAGTGCTTGGCACAGAACGCAATGCGGATGAAACGCTGGTTAGCGTTCGCTTTTACGGTCAAATGCGGGAAGACGATGCGCCGACTGCCCAGCCGTTCCAGGAAGTCTGGAACATGGTCAGCGACGCACGTGGCAACCAGGCGTGGCGACTGGCCGGCATTCAGCAAATTGACGGATGAGAGCGTAGTTGAAACCGGCAGCGGCCTGCTGCCGGTTACTCGTGAGGGTCGTGCGTGCCGCGGAACTACCTGAGACCAACCTTTCGCCAGCGGCCGTGCGTGAGAAAGTCGAGCGCCACTTGCGGAGCGGCAAACGCTGGGCGCATGAGGCGATAGTCGGCCATCTCCGGCCGTTCGCCCGCACCAACAAATGGACACTCAAACGGCCGCTCCACCCAGGAAGCGGCCTACCTGGGTCCGTTGATCAATCGATCAATCGCATGGACATCACGAGGGTGGATGCGGTACCGATGCGCTCTGTCCGAGCGCGGAAAGAGCGCGACTGCCAGCGCCGAAGCACCGAAGCACGCCCAAACGGCCCGCGTACGTCGAGCCTATCTGCGACCTCTTCGTTTCCGGGAGCAGGAGACATCTCAGCGCCCGGTTGATCGATCGATTCCACAAGCTCCCGATGGGGCGACTCTAGCAGTCGGCTCGGGATAACGGCGACACTGCGCCGCGATGAGTTACCGCCGCGCGCACAGAAGTACTCCATCGGGGCGACGGGAACCGCAGCCGCGTCGGCCGCTTAGCCGATGGCGGTGGCCGCCGGAATCGTGAAGTAGAAGCGAGCACCGCCATGGGCGGATGCGTTGTCCGCCGCGATGCGCCCGTGGTGGGATTCGAGGATCGAGCGGCAAATGGGCAAGCCCAAGCCCATGCCGTTTTCCTTGGTCGTGAAGAAGCTCTCGAAGAGGCGGTCGACGTGCTCGGGGGCGATGCCCGGCCCGCTGTCCTCGATAGCGCAGCACAGGGTGGAGGCATCCCGCACGGTGGTCGTGATGGTGATCTTGCGCTCCGGGCTTCCCGCTTGCTCCATCGCCTGCATGGCGTTGACGAGGAGGTTGACGATCACTTGTTGGAGCTGGATGCGGTCAGCGAGCACCTTCAACCCTCCCACAGCAAACTGGTTGCGATACCGTGACGCCGCGTGACCGGATTTCAGGACGTAGAAACACAAGGGCTTCATCGATGAGCTCGTCAAGCGACACCAGCTTGTGCTCGGGCACTCGCCGGACCGCCATCTCGCGAATGCGGACAAGGATGTCCACACAACGCCGCGCGTCGGCTGTGATGCGCGCGCTCGCTTCGAGCGCCTGCGCTATGTTGGGCACTTGCCGGTCGATCCAGTGTCGACCGGCTTCGTTATTCGTGCAGATAGCGGCGAGCGGCTGCTTCAGCTCGTGGGCGATTGAGGCGGTCAGTTCGCCCAGCGTCGAGACGCGCGCGGCATGTGCAAGGTCCGCCTGCACCTCCCTAAGCGCTGCCTCGGCACGCTCACGGGCGGCGACTTCCGCCAGCAGCGCTTCACGCGCTTCCAACTTCTTGCTCAGGCCGACTCCAATGTGGACAAAGCCTCCGGTCACTATTAGCACGCTGATGGTGATACAGCGGTTAGTCCAGTCAATCCAGTCGAAATGTGGGTGCCCTACCGGTGTGTTTCCCGCAGCAAAACCGACCACCGTCAGCACCGCCGTGACCGCAGTACCGCCCCACAACCATCGAGCGGACCGAGTCCAGGCCAGGGCCACAATTACACATACATAGAAAATCGCAGGATTGATGTCGCCTGGCGAGTAGTAGTCCACGCCAAAGATGAGCATGGTTAATACGCCGGCCAGGGCCTTGACCCGTGCAGGGGGGAGACCCTGAAGCAGGCCCCATTTTGTTCTCGCTCGACCAAAAGAACGGGGCTCGCGCCCGATGATTTCTGTGACCTGATGAACGCGGGATCTCGTCGCCTCCTTGATCACGGTTTTCGCTCCTTCGGATTAGGGAGTGCAAGTGCCGCACCTCGATGGCTCAATCATAGGTCACCTACCGCCAGGTTTCGGTTGTGGTAGGCGTTAGCTGTCACGCAGAGCGAACGCCCGGAGCTGACCGGGTCGAGGCCGGTCTCCACCCCGATCATGCTCGATAACGGCCATTCGCCGGCGCCGTGCTACCAGCCGGAATGGCGCTGTACGTTGTCGGCCGGCATGAAGGCGCGGATGACCGTTGAACATTGGAAGCTGCCATTGAGGTGTACAAGGGTCCAGCGGCCGGATCGGGGCGATGCCGGCCTCTCGTTGCCACGCACGCCGCTCGCTCAACATACGCAATCACCGATCCAGGCACGACGCCGACAGCCACGTCGGTCCCGCCGATGCCCGGCCTTTCTGGCCTAAGATATTTCAAAGGAGCATCCGTGCGAGGGGCATCATGAAAGCACTTATCGTTGCTGCGACATTGACGGCTGGCTGTTCCCTCGCCTACGCGCAGACTTACCCGCAGGAAGCGCTGGCTGACCAAAGCATGGGGGCCTATAGAGCGCAATTGGAAGCGCAGAAGCAACAGATCGAACTCCAGAACGAACAACTCCAATTACTGAAACAACAGCGCGACCTGGATTTGCTGAGGCAGCAGCGCGAACTGAATTCGCTGAGACAACAGCGCCAATTCGACTTGCTCAGACAGAAGCGCTAGATCGCTTTGAGGCGCGGCACCCGCCTCAAGATCCGGCTTGGCAACGGCCATTGCAGCGCCGAACGCTCAGTCTGTGTGGCGCCACTGGAGGGCATCAGGCGTTGAAGTCCTATACGCAAGAAAGGCGTTCCTGCTCGCACCAGCCGAACGTCGCGACCGACATCGTGTTCGAAGCGGGGAAGAACTGCTTGTCATATCGATCGAGGGCGGCGGGGCGGATCAGCGCAAATGTCCCCGCCGAAGGTCGCTCTCGCGCGCGGCGACCGCTCACATGACGTGGACGAGATTAATGTAACTGCTTCTTCAGATCGCTCAGTTCGGCGGGGACGGGCAAAAATAGCCTTCCACCTCGCCCCGACGGCCATAGCCATAAGTAAAGCGGACCCATCATCGGCTTTTTTATTGCTTTACCCGCTCCTCGTTCTACCCGACAGTCACCTCAGCGCGCCGCCACGGCAGCTTGCAGCCGAAACGCGATTGATCAGTGCTGACGGCTACCTACGACAATGATGACCTGCATTGCAGAAAATCTGCGGGTCCGGGAGACGAGACGATGAGTCATGTGGAAGCTCCCAATAGCGAAGATATCGATGTCTGGTTATCTAAATTATCAGAAAGACCAGGCATCGAGATGAAGACTTCAATTAATGATTAGATCCCGGATTGCTTTTTATATTTAACCGACATTCATACTGGATTCGATATGTCTAACCATGTGATTTTGCCGCGCATCCTCCAGGTCGGCGCCAACGCCAGCGAGACAGTTCCCACGGTTCTGGCGACTCTCGGCTGCAGTCGACCTCTGATCATCACCGACAAGATGATGGTGCAGCTGGGCTATGCCGGGCGCATTCAGGAAAATCTCGCCGCCAATGGCATGACAGCCGAAATTTTCGCTGATACGGTCCCCGAGCCCACGGTTGACTCGATTCGAGCTGGCGTGGAGAAGGCTCGCGCAGGAGACTACGACAGTATCATTGCACTGGGCGGCGGCAGTCCGATCGACAGCGCCAAGGCGATTGGCATTCTTGCCAAGCATGGCGGAGAAATGCGCGACTATAAATTTCCGCGCGTTGTTACCGAAGTTGGGTTGCCCATTATCGCGGTGCCCACCACTGCGGGAACCGGCTCGGAAGTGACCCGTTTCACGATCATCACTGACCAGCAGAACGACGAAAAAATGCTCTGTGTGGGCATCGGCTTCATGCCCGTGGCAGCCTTGGTCGACTATAACCTGACCCTCAGCCTGCCGCCGCGCGTCACCGCCGATACGGGTATTGATGCGCTGACCCACGCGATCGAAGCCTACGTCAGCCAGAAAGCCAACCTGTACAGCGACAGTCAGGCCCTGGCGGCCATGCGCTTGATTGGCCCCAATCTGCGTAAAGCCTATCGATCCGGCCAGGATACGGGCGCCCGCGAAGCCCTGATGCTCGGTTCGACGCTCGCGGGTGTGGCGTTCTCCGCTGCATCCGTGGCGCTGGTACACGGCATGAGTCGACCGATCGGCGCTTTTTTCCACGTTCCCCATGGCCTGTCCAACGCCATGCTGCTGCCCAGTGTGACCGCGTTCTCGATCCCGGCGGCGGAAGAACGCTACGCTGATTGCGCTCGTGCCATGGGCGTGGCCGACAGCCAGGACAGTACGCAGGCCGCCAACGTCAGGTTGCTCGCTGAATTGCGGTCGATCAACGATGACCTTCAGGTGCCGACGCCCGAACAATTTGGTATCGACCGCGAGCGCTTCTTCAGCTTAATGCCGACCATGGCACAGCAGGCTCTGGCCTCTGGCTCGCCTGGCAATAACCCACGCGTGCCCTCGGTCGCGGAAATGGTCGAGCTCTACCGCGGTCTCTGGTAAGCGAATTCCCCCTCAAAAAACCGCATCTGATCTGTCGAAGTGACGGTCATTCAGATGCAACAACAACTCTTGCCATCGGGAGGCAAAACCCTATTCCCATCGCCCGTTTTTGTGGCACTTAGAACCTGTTCCAATCCCAGCAAGGAGTATGAAATGCAGCCCTTCAACGACGACGCAGACGTGGTTCACTTCATCAACGGTCGCCGCGTGCCTGGCTCAGGCACTCGAAAGCAGCCGATATTCAACCCCGCGACCGGTTCTCCGGCACGCATGCTGCACCTCGGCGACGCGTCCGACGTAAGTGCCGCCGTAGCGTCGGGGAAACAGGCGTTCCAGGGATGGAGTAATACGCCACCCATCCGTCGCGCGCGCGTCATGCGCCGCTTTCTCGAACTGATGAACCAGCACAAGGACGAACTGGCAGCGATCATGACCGCCGAGCACGGAAAAGTGTTCAGCGATGCGCAAGGCGAAGTGGCACGGGGCATCGATGTGATCGAGTTTGCCTGCGGCATTCCGCAATTGCTGAAGGGTGACCATACGGAACAGGTGTCGACCGACATCGACAACTGGACGACCCGGCAACCGCTCGGCGTTGTCGCGGGAATCACGCCTTTCAACTTTCCGTGCATGGTTCCTTGCTGGATGTTTCCGATCGCGATTGCCGCAGGCAATGCGTTCATTCTGAAGCCCAGCGAGCGTGATCCCTCAGCGTCGCTCTACATGGCCCGCTTGCTGCAGGAAGCCGGGTTGCCTGACGGAGTGTTCAACGTCGTGCAAGGGGACAAGATAGTCGTGGATGCTCTGCTCGAACATCCTGACGTAAAAGCGATCAGTTTCGTCGGTTCGACGCCGATTGCCAACTACATCTACGAGACGGGGGCAAAGCACGGAAAACGGATCCAGGCGCTTGGCGGAGCGAAGAATCACATGGTTGTGATGCCCGACGCTGACATTGATCAAGCCGTCGACGCTTTGGTCGGCGCAGGCTACGGCTCCGCGGGGGAACGGTGCATGGCGATCTCGGTCGCAGTCCTCGTAGGCGACGTTGCGGACAAGCTGATTCCGCGGCTCGCTGATCGAGCACGCTCCGTAATAGTAAAGAACGGCACGGAGCCCGACGCCGAGATGGGGCCGATCGTCACACGTCAGGCGCTGGAACGCATTGAAAACTACATCGCGATTGGCGTCGAAGAAGGCGCGTCGCTGGTTGTCGATGGACGTGGCCTCAAAGTTCCGGGGCACGAGGAAGGCTTTTTTACCGGTGCCACGTTGTTCGACCACGTCACGCCGGAGATGCGAATCTATCAAGAGGAAATCTTCGGACCGGTGCTGTCCTGCGTCCGTGCGAAGGACTTTACAGAGGCCGTCGACCTGGTCAACGCGCACGAATTCGGCAATGGCGTCGCCTGTTACACTCGCGACGGACACATAGCGCGCGAGTTTGGCCGGAGAATTGAGGTTGGAATGGTTGGCATCAACGTACCGATTCCGGTACCGATGGCGTGGCACGGATTTGGCGGCTGGAAGCGTAGCTTGTTCGGTGACACGCACGCGTATGGAGAAGAAGGCGTCCGGTTCTATACGCGTCAGAAGTCAATCATGCAACGCTGGCCGGAGAGTATCGAGCAAGGTGCCGAATTCGCGATGCCGACGGCGAGGTAGTCTTTCCACTGCAAAACCCGCTACAGCTCCCGTGCTGCCACATCCCGGCACGGGAGAGCACACCACCACCGGTCCTGAAGTCGCAGACCTTCAAAGCCGATCTGAATCGCCCGACATCATGCGCTACGGCAAATGTCGACAACCGTGCGACCGCTCAGCTTTCCATCCATCATTTGCACCGCTGCCTCCGGCACGTCGTGCAACGCTATCCGGTGCGTGAGTTCGGCGAGCTTTGCTCGATCCAGATCCGCAGCGAGCCGATTCCACGCTATCTGACGATGAGCGATCGGACACATAACCGAGTCGATGCCCAACAGTTTTATACCGCGCAGAATGAAAGGCGCAACGTTCGCCGGGAACTCCATGCCTTGCGCGAGACCGCATGCCGTTACGGCGCCGCCATATTTCGTCTGTGCGCATGCGTTGGCAAGCGTATGCGAGCCGACAGAATCCACCACCGCCGCCCAGCGCTCTTTCTGCAACGGCTTGCCGGCTGCCGACAGCGAGTCCCGATCGACCACATCGGCGGCGCCGATACGCTTCAGAAAATGCGCCTGCTCCGGCTTGCCCGTCGATGCCACGACCGTAAATCCCCAACTGCTCAATAGCGAGATTGCCACGCTGCCCACACCGCCGCTCGCGCCGGTCACGAGGACTTCACCGTCGGCCGGCTTGACACCGGCCTGTTCCAGCGCAAGGCAGGATAGCATCGCCGTGTAACCGGCCGTCCCGATTGCCATGCTTTCGGCCGTTGATAGTCCCTGCGGTACCGCAATCAGCCAGTCGGCCTTCAGGCGGGCTTTCTCTGCGAGGCACCCCCAGTGTGTTTCGCCGAGGCCCCATCCGTTGACGAGGACAATATCTCCCGCTTTCCAGCGAGAATCTGTCGATGTCACCACCTCGCCGGCGCCATCGATACCCGCGACCATTGGCCAGGCGCGTACGACCGGACCGCGGTTCGTGACCGCTAGCGCGTCCTTGTAGTTAAGCGTCGAGTGCGCGATACGAATGAGCACTTCGCCGGCTGCGAGGGGATGCTCGTCGAGGGTTCGGTCATCGAGGCTGGTAACCCCGGCCGAAAAACCGTTGTCATTCTGCTGCAGATAAAGGGCTGAAAAAGCCATGCTTGACCTCTTTGACGGTAAACGCAGGCGGTCAGGCATGGCGAAGTGATACATCCGGACAACATAAACCATGCAAGGATGTACCACTGCGCCATGCCTGACGGCTTCCACGGGCATAAGGCGACAGGTGCCGCGGCAAGCAATGTCACGTCGCTATCTGTCGCGCCGCGCTTCTGGACCTCAGCCACTCCATCGTCACCAGAAGCAGGCTCGAAAATACAATCAGAATTGTCGCAAGGGCAGCAATCGTCGGCGTAATGTTTTCCCGGAGGCCGATGAACATCTGCAACGGCAATGTACCTTGTGTCGGACCCGCGATGAACATCGTGATGACGACATCATCGAGCGACGTGGCGAATGCAAACAGGGCTCCAGAAATAACGCCCGGCGCAATGATGGGCAGGGTGACGGAGAAGAACGTCGTGACGGGCGACGCACCGAGGCTCAGGCTCGCGCGCACGTAATTCTGGTTGAACCCGGCAAGGGTGGCGTTGACAGTGACCACCACGAATGGAGCAGCGATAGCGGTATGACCCAAAATCAGACCAAGGTACGACCCGGCTAAGCCCCACTTCGCAAAGAACAGATACATCCCGACGGCAGTGACGATCACCGGCACGATCATCGGCGAGATCAAAATGCCGATCAGCGCGCCCTTGCCTTTGAACGTCGCCTTGTTGAGGCCCAACGCGGCCAACGTCCCGAGGACAGTGGCCGAGATCGTGGCAAGCGGGGTTACGATGAAGCTGTTTTTTCCGGCACGAAGCCAGTCAATCGAAGTAAACAGATTGTGGTACCACTTGAACGAAAACTTGTGTATCGGATAGACCAGGAATGTATTGTCCGTGAAAGAAAGCGGGATGATCACCAGTATCGGCAAGACCAGAAAAAGCAGGATCATGACATTGGTCGATCGCAAAAAGTAGTGCCACGCGATCTCGGGAGCCGATGTATAAGGTGCAAAACGCGATACGGTCGTTTTCATGGTCCTAACCTACCTTCAGTTCGTTGCCAACGATCTTTCGATAAACACCGAAAAGTATCAACGTCACGAGAAGCAGAACCGCTCCCAGTGCGCACGCCATCCCCCAGTTCAAGGCCACATTCGTGAAATAGGCGATGTAGTAGCTCACCATCTGGTCGCCGGCTCCGCCCAGCAATGCCGGAGTAATGTAGTAGCCCAAAGCCGTGATGAATACCAGCAGTCCGCCGGCGCCGACTCCTGGCAGCGTTTGCGGAAAGTAGACCTTCCAGAACGCGCCGAACGGGTGACTACCCAGCGAGATCGCTGCCTTCGTATAGCTGGCCGGCACTGATTTCATGACGCTGTACAGCGGCAGAATCATGAACGGCAGGAGGATATGAGTCATCGAGATCAGCACCCCCGTCCGGTTGAACAGCAGTGTCAATGGAGACGATATCAGGTCCAGCGACAGCAACGCCTTGTTGACGAGGCCCGATCCTTGAAGGATGACAATCCAGGCGGAGATCCGCACGAGGATCGAAGTCCAGAAGGGAAGGAGCACCAGGATCATCAGCAGATTTGCCTTACCCGCCGGCAGACTGGAGATCCAGTATGCCAGGGGGTAGCCGAGGAGCAGCGCGGCGAGCGTTACCAGGCCGCTAATCACGAACGTTCGCTTGAATACCTCCCGATATGCCGAGGCGCCTGGATCAACCGGAACGATGTCACCGGCAGAATTGCGACGGTAGTCCATCGTCGCGAGGAGATACTGGCTTGTGTATCGGGATGAATCTTTAGCGATTACCTGCCAGTAACCGGGATCTTCCCAACGCCTGTCGATTTCGATCAGCTTTTGTCGAACCTCGTGCGCAGGCAGCGCCGAATCATCGTCGCCGAACGGAAGTGCGCTGGAAGTCTTGTAAAACAGCGAACGGAAACCCTCCTTCTGCCCGTTCAGTCGACCGGCAGCGGTACCCGAACTGTTGTTCCCGCCGTTGCGCTCGATATCCAGCATCAGCCCGCGAAAAGCGTCATCCGGAACTGCCGATTTCCGATCCCAGTTTCGCAGCGCCGCCGTCGTGTCTGGCAACGCGTCAACGACTTCCGGACTCTGAATAGACCGCGAAATCATGGATGCAACGGGCATCACGAATACCAGAAGAATGAAAATAGCAAGAGGAGCGACCAGCGCCAGCGCCGCCATTTGCTTACGTAAATTCACGTTCCTAAGCGATCGCTTGAGCTCACGCAAATGCCAATCCTGCTGCTGAGTAGTTACCGCGCTCATGTCTCTCTCCTTCGCGTACCCATGCGTTCGAGCGATGGGTACGCGATTCGCGTTATTTCGCTGCCCACGCGGTGAAACGCTGTTCTAGCGCATCACCGTGGTCGGTCCAGAACTCTACGTCGTTGGGGATAGCGGTTTTGCCGTTCTTCGGCGAGTTAGGCAGGTTTTCAAGAGTGGCTGCATCGAGCAACTTTAAAGCGTTCTTGTTGGTTGGCCCGTACGGAATGTGCCGCGCGAACGCAGCTTGAGCCTGAGGTTCGAGCACGTAGGCAATGTACTTCTCGGCTGCATCCTTATTTTTCGAGCCCTTCGGAATCACGAAAAAGTCCAGCTCATAGA
The DNA here is from genome assembly GCF_050436245.1 of Paraburkholderia sp. MM6662-R1. Lineage (NCBI taxonomy): Bacteria > Pseudomonadati > Pseudomonadota > Betaproteobacteria > Burkholderiales > Burkholderiaceae > Paraburkholderia > Paraburkholderia sp. MM6662-R1. Next base: position 328,803 of record NZ_JBNDLV010000001.1, read on the forward strand.
TGCTTTGGTCCCACGAGATACCCAGGTTCTTGTTCCCTGCCCGCATTGCGGCGTCGATGCGGCCGTTATACGCGGTGGACATCGAAACGTCACCGGCGACCAGGAACTGCGGCGGCTGTGCGCCAGCCTCCCACCACTGAATGTGTGGCTTGAGCTCGTCCATCTTCTTGAACGCCCGATTGACGCCAGCCTCCGTGCCCAGCACGGTGTACACGTCTTTTGCCGGAACGCCATCTGCCATCAGTGCGAACTCGAGGTTATAACGCGCCTCCTTCTTCATGCCACGTTTGCCAGGAAATTTCTTGACGTCCCAAAAATCCTTCCAGCCCTGTGGCGTGCCCTTCGTCAGCGTCGGGTTGTATGCGAGCACGGTCGACCACACGAATGTGCCGGCAGCGCAGGGAGTCACCGATCCAGGCACCAGATCACCCTTTTTCGCGATTTTCGACCAATCGAGCTTCTCGAAGAGTCCGTCCTGACAGCCGCGTCCGATGTCTGCCGACTCGACTTCAACGACATCCCACGTGACATCTTTGGCGTCGACCATCGCTTTGACTTTGGCCATTTCGCCCGTGTACTCAATCGCAATCGTCGGAATACCGCTCGCTTTCGAGAACGGTTCAACCCAGGCAGCCTTCTCGGCGTTCCCCACGGCGCCACCGTAATTGACCGTCGTAAGGCCATCGGCCAATGCGAAAGCGGAACAACACATCATGGCAGCCACGCCGACCGTATTTCTAAAGAACCTCATTTCGTTCTCCTTGGCACAAGGTGATTTCGCTACGCGTGGTCAATTAAAGACTCTCAGATGATCTTCATGAAACGACAACGCGATTCGATTTCCCGGTTGGACATGGGCCGCCCCGTCCTGCCCGAGCGGAACCTTCACGAAACACTCTGTTTCTCCGGGGCAGCGGCAGCGTAGCCGGACGTGATCGCCGAAGTAGATCATCCCAAGCGTTTCGCTGTTGATGACATTGCGCTGCTGTTCGGATTGCCGTCCAATCGAAAGCCGCTCGGGACGGATCACCCCTGTGGCGTGGCTACCCACATTGAGCCCGGCAACATTCAGCGCACGTACGGTCGTACCGTCTGCAATGCGCAACTCGCAATAATTACCATCCCGGCTTACGACGGTGCCTTCCACCCGGTTACTGTCACCAATGAAGTTGGCTACAAACAGATTCCTCGGCGATTCGTAGAGCGAGTCGACCCGGTCGAGCTGTTGGATCACCCCCTGATCAAAGACCGCTACTCGATCAGACATCGTGAGCGCCTCACCTTGATCGTGTGTGACGTACACAAAGGTCAGGCCAAGAGATTCGTGCAATGCCTTGAGCTCTATCTGCATGTGCTCGCGCAGCTGTTTGTCCAGCGCGCCAAGCGGTTCGTCCATCAGCACAAGCTTTGGGTTGAACACCAACGCACGCGCAAGCGCCACTCGCTGTTGCTGACCGCCTGAGAGCTGACCTGGCATTCGCTTACCCAGCTTTTCCATGTGGACCATCTCGAGCGCCCGCTTGACGCGCGCGGCCCGCTCGTCTGGCGGCATCTTGCGAACCTTGAGGGGATACTCGAGGTTCTGTCCGACGGTCAGGTGTGGAAAGAGTGCATAGTTCTGAAATACCATTCCAATGTCGCGTTTATGCGGTGGAATACGATTAAGTAACTGACCATCCAGCCAGATTTCTCCATCGGTTGGGTATTCAAACCCGGCGAGCATCATGAGACAGGTGGTCTTTCCCGAGCCGGACGGACCAAGCAAAGTGAGAAACTCCCCCTTCTGGATGTCGAGATTCAGGTCTTTGACGACGAGTGTTTCTCCGTCGTATGTCTTCCGAACATTGCGGAAGCTCACAAATGTGTTGCCCTGGTCTTGCATGATCGTTACCCTCAATGTCTTTCGGTGCGGAAGGCACCTGGCAGCGCAGGCGGTAGTGCTGTGTCTGCAGATCGGCTGCGGCGACAGGGAGGCGCGCAGGGTACCTCCTTCCCCGTGCCTCGCCATGGGCGTTTTCGCGCCATGTGCTGCGTAGCTCGATTGAGGTTCTCGATAACGATTTCTGCGCCTCGCCGGGTGTTTTCGGTACCCGGGAGCTTGCGGTGTCGTACGTGCATCTTCGTCTCCAATCTTATAAATATTCGAACACCCCTTCGCTACAGCCTTTTTTCTTCTAGGGTGCTTGCTGCTATCGGCCGCGATTTGTTCCGGCTTGCCCGCAACGGTGATGTGTTCAGCTGGGCAAGTACTCTTCGCACCAGCTTTCGCCGACCGCCCCTCGCGCAATCAACGTCGCAATCTGGGTATCGCTGTAGCCCATCTTGCGCAGAACCCCTCGGGTCGAGGCACCAAACTTTTCTGCTGGCGCCAGTGCGCGGATCGGAGCAACGTGCGGGCGAATCGCAAAAGGATCGAGTTGGATGACGCGTCGTCCACTCGGATGCTCGGCATACACACTGAATGAATAGCTGGCGTTATCGATACCCGGACGATTGTCTGCAGGGCGGCTGTAGCGTTGGCGCAAGTTGTCGATATTGTCCGGAATGGCTGCCGCCACATTGGCCGCTTGCAACCGCGTCTGCCAGGTTTCGGCGGAGGCCGTGGCGAACGCGGAACTGAGAAACGCTGCGGGATCTGCCGCGTCGCGGATGCCCGTCAGCCCCTCTACGGCGTTTAGCTTGTCCAGTTCCTTTTCGCTGGCGTCCACATACAACCAGTCATCCGCGGCCCGAAAGAAGCGTGACAGGTTGCCAAAGCCCTGGGCGCTACGGCCGGAAGGCTCATCGAACGGGGCCCGCCGTGGGTAGTCGTAGCAGAAGGGAATCTGCACCAGGTTGCCGAGCGATGCCAGGGAGGTCCGGGCGCGGCTGATCTGGCCGGTTCTGGCTTTGCGATATAACGCGGCGGCAACGCCGAGCGCTGCAGCGAACCCGCAATTCACGTCAATGGTTCCGACGTGAGCGTGTTCCTCTGGCGTTGCCATGCCGCCGCCGAAGCGCAGCATGATGCCGGTGCTGGCCTGGATCAAGTCGTCGTAACCGAGATAATCGGTCCGCGGGCCGCGACGCGGTCCCCCAAAGCAATCCAGTTGACAGAAGATCACGCCAGGGTTGACGGCCTGGAGACTGGTTTCGTCAAGACCCAAAGGTGCCAGTTGACGATCCGGTGCATTCATCACGATCACATCGACCGAACGAACCAATTGGTTAAACACCTCGCGTCCGTCAGGGTGGTTCAGGTCGACCAGGACGCTTTGCTTGCCGCGGCCCGAAGACATGCCAAAGACCACCGTGTTCCAGGGATCATAGTTGGGCGTTACGGGGTCGAGCTTGATAACCTCGGCGCCGAACCGGCCGAGGTAGGAGGTCGAATGCGGACCCGCGATGACATTGGTCAGATCGAGGACACGCACACCGTCAAGCCAGCCGCCAACATGCTGTTCAGATGGGGGCGGCAGTGCCGTGGGCGCGCACTTATCCAGGATGGCCAGGGCTTCTTTGAGACTCACCGTGCGGCGTGAATCGGGCGAGAGCATCAAGTCGGCACTGTCTTCCAGCCAAGCGATCGCGCCGGGCTGTTTCATGTTGCCGTACTGGTGGTCGTCGACATCGACCACCAGACCCGCGGCGTTGGCGTGCTCGTCATGCAACCATTCTTGAGTCGATCGGTGGGGCGCACCGGGAAACCGGCCTTCGCCGAAAATTTTTTCCCACTCGGTCGCTGTCTTGGTCAGGAACACCTCCTTCATGCGTGCCGAAATGCGCCGGGCCCAATGGTCAGGCAACGGGTAGACACCGAGTGAGGCGTCCCCCTCCCACTGAGAGATAGGAAGGTAGGGGTCGCTCACTGTCGGCAGCCCGGCAGATAGCATTTCCTCGTACAACCCCATCGCCTGAAGGCAACGCCTGGCGTGCGAGCGGTGTGACGGGCATACCGCATAGAACTTGCGACCGTCCGCGCACTCGTAGGTGCGGTAAAAGGGGTCGAGATATTCTTGCAGTTCTTCGTAGCTGAGGTTCATCGGAAGATTTTCCGACCGCCGCCGCTCAATTTCCTTTTCGCGCAAGGTCTTGTAGCGTTCGGGATAACCGTCGATCTTGATCGAGTTGTAAGACAGCCCCTCCATCACCGCCGCGGCCAGAGGCACCTCGATTTGATCACCCACTCCCGTGCGCTCCCGCGCTTGCAGAGCGAGTGCCACCGCGGAGACAGCCAGCATGGTGCCGTAGGACGAGGCTAGCGGCAGCGGCGAAAAGCTCGGGTTTATTCCCATCAGTACGCGGTTCTGACCCATATCGGTGAATACCCCGGAGGCCGACGCAATAATCGGCTCGAGGGCGCGCCAGTGACGACGCAACTGGTCGTTGCTGGCGAAGCCAGGGATGGACAGCGTAATGAGCTCGGGCCTTTGACGACGCAGCTCCGCGAAGTCCAGGCCCAACCGGGTCATGACGCCCGGCCGGAAGTTCTCGATCACGATATCGGCACGCGCGATGAATGCCATGGCCGCCTCGAGCCCCTGCGCGGACTTCAGGTCAAGCTGCAAGCAATACTTGTTGCGGTTCAGTACGGCATTGGCCGGGCTGTCCCAAAGCGGCCCAGCAGGGGGATCGATGTGAATGACGGTGGCGCCGAGATCCGCCAGGATCATCGCCACGGCCGGGCCGGCGATGTACTGGCCAAAGTCGATGACTTTCACGCCGCTAAAAGGCAGTTGATCATGCTTTCCCATGGCTCACCGACTCATCTCCAGGACCTGCAGATCTTCCGAAACGCAGGTCGTCATTGTGGTGGGTCGCCGCCAGCACCAATCAACCGCATTTCGAATGCGAGGCGAGGGGCCTTGGCGACGAACTGGGGATCACTGTCGGATACAACGGGGAGCCGGTAAAGCAATAAAAAAAACGAGGATGGGGCTATTTTATTTATGGCTGAGGCCGGCGGAGTGAACACGCAGGAAAATGACCAGTCGATCACTGGCAGCCCGGCGAAATGGACGTGCGATGTCAACCTGCCTGCTCAGTTCCGCGCACGCCCCTCCTGAGCCTTCGCACTCAACCAGGCCACGAACGCCGCGGCATCAGGGTTGACGATGCTGTGAGGAGAATAGACCAGGTAGAAAGCTTCACTGGTCGTAAGCCGGGATTTGAAAGGCGCTATCAGTTGCCCGGTGTCCAGCATCGACTGGACCAGCGACGAGCGCGCCAAGGCCACCCCTTGACCAAGCTCGGCCATTCTCAAAGCAGAGATCAAGGTATCGAACTGCATTCCCTTCGAAGAGTCGACCTGTCCCGCGCCTGCTTTCTTCAACCAGTATCCCCAGCCCTCCTCGTAGCCCAGGACGTGGAGTAGTTCGTGGTAACGGAGATCCTTCGGAGTAGCCAGTGGTGCCTGTTCGGAGGGCAAGAATGGGGCGCAGACCGGCAGCAACGTATCCCAGGTCAGCCGCTCGGCCTTGAGTCCCGTCCATTCTCCATGTCCATAGCGGATTTCCATATCGGCTTCGACGTCGGTCACGCTCGAATCGCCCCCCCATATGTTGCTGGTGATACGCAGATTGACCTCGGGGTGGCGTTCACGAAAGTCGGGTAAGCGCATTGCCAGCCAATGGGTAAAAAACACCAGGCTGACCCGAACGGTAAGGACTCTGCCGTGACCTTGCCCGAAGATCTCTTCAGTTGCGGCCGCCAGTCGCTCTACGGCCTCGTGGACAACCGGCAAATAGGCTAGCCCGGCCTCAGTGAGCTCGAGTCCTCTTGGCAAGCGCTTAAAGAGGACTGCCCCCAACTGCGACTCGAGTCCCTTCACCTGTTGGCTTACCGCCGCCTGGGTCAGGCTCAACTCTGTCGCCGCATGGGTGAAACTGAGATGCCGGGCAGAGGATTCAAATGCGCGCAACCAGTTAAGCGGAGGTAATCGTTTTCTCATTCTGCAGACCGTTTGACTAAAGCTGTCCGACTTCGTGGATTAGTTGCGTCTTGCGGCAACTCAGGATCCATTAGACCCGCGGACGCGGCGGCGTTCCCAGGCGTCGACGAGTGCGTACGCACTCCAGTTGGGCAATCGAACATATGTTAGCGCGGAATTTCGAGCGCTCTGAAATGACAAGCCTGGTGGGGCGGTTTCAAGAGCGTTCTCACAGGCACTCACACGCCCGCGAGCATAAAAAAACCTTGAGCTTGCAACAAGAATCTTTGGCTTTGACGGGCGGCGCGCGCCCCTTAGACTGGCTTCGCAATCATTCGAACCTCAACGGTCACGATGCGAACCACTCCCCCGCAACTCAAGGTCGACGTCTGGCGCGGTAACGACGAAGGCAGCTTTCAGCGCTTCGACGTGCCGCGCATGGAAAGTCAGACCGTGCTCGACGTGGTGATCCACATCCAGCGCCATCTGGATGCGACGCTCTCCTATCGCTTTGCGTGCCGGGTCGGCATGTGCGGTTCATGCGCAATGACCGTGAACGGCCGCGCGCGATGGACCTGCCGCACGCACGTCACCAAAGTCATGAAGCACGCCGGTGACGTGCTCGAAATCGCGCCTCTCAATCACCTGCCCGTCATCAAGGATCTGGCGACGGATATGACCGCCTTCTTCGACAAATGGCGCGACGCGAAGGGCTATTTCAAGGGCGAGCACACGCGTAACGAACCTGCCGCTTGCGTCGATCCCGCCTCCGCCGAACGCAAGGCGGCCGACGCGGGGATTGAATGCATTGGCTGTGGTGTCTGTTATGCGAGCTGCGACGTGGTCGCATGGAACCCCGACTATCTCGGACCCGCCGCGCTCAATCGTGCGTGGACGCTCGTCAACGACGTACGCGACATCCAGCAGCAAACCCGCGTCGCAGCCGTCTCCAACGACGCAGGCTGTCATTCGTGCCATACGCTCGGCTCGTGTACCGAACGGTGTCCCAAGTCGCTGCAGCCGACGGCCAGCATTGCTGGCCTGAAGCGGCTTCGCGGCCATGCGCCGAAAGGAGAACCGCGATGATGAGCGGCTGGCAGTTGCAGCGCCTGTCGGCGATGGTGCTGACCTTATGCGTGGCCGTCCATCTTGTCACCATGATTATCGTCGTGCATGGCGGGCTGAGCGCGGCGAACGTGATCGCGCGTCTGCACGGCAATACGGCGTGGGCGGTGTTCTATTCAGTGTTCGTGCTTGCGTCGTCCGCGCATGTGCCTGTCGGCTTGAGAAGGATCGCCGAGGAGTGGCTCGGCTGGCGCGGGCGCAGCGTCGGGGTGGCGAGCGTGATCGTCGGCATTGCGTTGGCGATTGCCGGTCTGCGCGCGGTCTTCGCGCTGGTAGGAGGGCCGCAATGAGCGACATGGCACGCGCAGCGAAACCAGCAACAGACACGAACCACGCGGGACACCGCACCCCTGGCCGGCGCGCCGACTCGCGCGCGCGCAACCATCCCGCGTGGTGGGCCTTTCTTGTGCACCGTCTGTCCGGACTCGCGCTCGCCTTCTTTCTGCCGCTGCACTTCTGGGCGCTCGGCACCGCTTTGCACGGCGCAGCATCGTTCGAGTCGTTTCTCGCCGTGACGAGGCAACCCGCCTTCGTATTCGCCGAGTGGGGCCTCGTCACGTTGCTGGCCGCGCATCTGTTCGGCGGCGTGCGCATTCTGCTCATCGAATACCGGCCATGGAGCGGTTTGCGCAAGAACCTGATCGCGGCGACAGCGGGCGGCGCATTGGTCATCGGGCTGGCGTTTGCGCTGTCGCTCACGTCGTGAACGCACGGTCCCCCGACGGAGATTCATCAATGGACATGCAGCAGATCGAAGAGGTCGCGAAGCAGTTGTACATACGCGCGCTGAAGCATTTGCCGCCCGACATCAAGGACGGTATCGCGCGCCTCGAACGCGCTGAAACCGACGACACCGCGCGCCGCGTGCTGGGCACAATGCGCACCAATATCGCGATTGCCGAAGATCAGGACAACCTGCTGTGCCAGGACACCGGGCTGCCGATCTACAACGTGACGATCGGCACGGGCCTCGCGCTCGACGGCGTCGCGTTGAAAGCAGCGATCCGGCGCGGCTGCGAACGGGCCACGCGCGAGCATCCATTGCGCTCGTCGGTCGTGCATCCGCTGACGCGGAACAACGAACATTCGTCTTGCGGCGTGCTGATGCCCGCGATCCATATCGACTTCGACTCGACAGCCGACACGCTCGTGATCGAAATGATTCCGAAGGGCAGCGGTTCGGAAAACAACTCGTTTCTGAAAATGGCGATTCCGGCGGAAGGTGTCGACGCGATCAAACGCTTCGTGATCGACTGCGTGGTCGATGCGGGCGGCAAGACGTGTCCGCCGACGATTGTAGGCGTGGGCATCGGCGGTACCTCGGATCTGTGCGTGTGGCTCGCCAAGCGTGCCGCGACGCGCGCGCTCGGTACGCATTGCGACGATCCGGCGGCGGCCGCGCTGGAGGAGGAACTGTCGGCCGCGGTGAACCGCCTGGGCGTAGGCCCGCAGGGGCTCGGCGGCGACGCGACATCGTTCGCGGTCCACCTCGAACTGGCGGCGACGCATATCACGATGAATCCGGTTGCCGTGAACATGCAGTGTCATTCGGCCCGCCGCGCGCGCGCCACGCTGACGCCGGCGGGCGTCGAGTACGGCTACTGACACGCGGGCTGTCCGCATCGGCACGCACACCGTCAAGGAACGATCGATGACTCATCACACGCTGTCCATGCCCGCTAGCGAAGCGCAGATTCGCGCGTTGCGCACGGGCGATACCGTTACGTTGACAGGCACGCTGTTCGGCATCCGCGACGCCACGCAGATCCATATGTTCGACCGTGGCCGCACGACTCGCTTCGATCTGCGCGGCCATGCGGTGATTCACACCGCGCCGAACGTGCGCAAGGTGCCACGCTCGGACGCACATCCGGCGGGCTACGAGCCCGTCTGCGTCGGCACGACGACGTCCGCACGCATGGAGCGCTTCACCGCGGCGCTGATGGCGCAGTACGGCGTGCGCATCGTGATCGGCAAGGGCGGGCTCGGGCAGGCGTCGAGCGATGCGTTCGCAAAATACGGCGGCGTGTATCTCGCGATCGTCGGCGGCACGGCGGCGCTGGAGACGACATGGATCGAACAGATCGAAGACGTCGATCTCGACGACCTGAACCCCGAATCGCTATGGCGCTTCAGGATCGGCGAATTCGGCCCGCTGCTCGTCGCGATGGATAGTCACGGCGGCAGCGTCTACACGAAGGTCCAGCAGAGCACGCGTGAGCGGCGCGAAGCGGTGCTCGCGTCGCTGGGCATCAGAAGCTGAACGAACGAACGCAGCGTCGTTCATCACGGGAACCGACCATGAAGCACGTGGATACCGACATCCTGATTCTCGGCAGCGGCGGCGCGGGCCTGTTTGCCGCGCTGCATGCGCAGGCCGACGCGCCGCAGTTGCGCATCACGATCGCCGTGAAAGGATTGCTCGGCAAATGCGGCTGTACGCGCATGGTGCAGGGCGGCTATAACGTCGCGCTGGCACAGGGCGATTCGATCGAACGTCACTTCATGGATACGATCGAAGGCGGCAAATGGCTGTCGAACCAGGAACTCGCGTGGACGCTGGTGACACGCGCGGTCGAGCGGATCAACGAACTCGAAAACGAACTGGGCTGCTTCTTCGACCGCAACCCGGACGGCACGCTGAAGCAGAAGGCATTCGCCGGGCAAACCTTCGACCGCACGGTGCACAAGGGCGATCAGACTGGCATCGAGATCATCAACCGGCTTGCCGAACAGGTGTGGGCGCGCGGGATCGAGCGGCTCGAAGAACATCGCGCGGTGGAATTCATCGAGTCCGAAGACGGCAGCGCACTGGCCGGCGTGCTGATGATCGACATTCGCAGCGGCGAATTCGTCTTCGTGCGCGCGAAGGCCGTGCTGCTCGCGACGGGCGGCGGCCCCACGATGTACAAGTACCACACGCCGAGCGCAGACAAGAGTTGCGACGGCATGGCGATGGCGCTGCGTGCCGGCCTCACGTTGCGCGACATGGAGATGGTGCAGTTCCACCCGACGGGCTTGCTGGCGGGCACTCATACGCGCATGACGGGCACCGTGCTCGAAGAAGGGCTGCGCGGCGCGGGCGGCTATCTGCTGACGGGCGACGGCGAGCGCTTTATGCACCGCTACGATCCGCGCGGCGAGCGCGCGACGCGCGACATCGTCTCGCGCAGCATTTACCGTGAACTGCGCGCGGGCAACACGACGCCGAACGGCGGCGTCTATCTGCGCATGGATCATCTCGGGCCCGACAGCGTGCGCCAGCGTTTCAAGGGCATGGTCGAACGCTGCGCGGATTGCGGCTTCGATCTGGCGGGCGGCCAGGTCGAAGTGGTGCCGACCGCGCACTACATGATGGGCGGCGTGCTGTTCGAGACCGACTGTTCGACGACGCTGCCGGGCCTCTTCGTCGCGGGCGAGGATGCGGGCGGCGTGCACGGCGCGAACCGGCTGGGCGGCAACGGCGTCGCGAATTCGACGGTGTTCGGCGGCATTGCGGGTGAGACGCTCGCGCGCTGGGTGCCGCGCCATGGGCGCCTCGCCACCGCCGATGCCAGTCAGATCGAGCGCGCCATCGAACGTTGCACGCGGCCGCTCGGCCAGCCTGCGTGCGATCTCGAATCGATACGCGACGACCTGTACGAGTTGATGTGGCGCGACGTCGGCATCCTGCGCGACGAGCAGGGCTTGCTGCGCGCGAGAAGCACATTGATCGACATCGGCGAACGGCTGGACCGCACGGGTGTCGATGGACGCGATCTGCGCTTCAACCTGTCGTGGCACGACTGGATGAACCTGCACAACCTGACGCTCGTTAGCCGCGCGATCACCGAGTCGGCGTTGCTGCGCGAGAATTCGCGCGGCGCGCATTTCCGCGAAGACTTTCCCGACGCCGGAGATCTGGACACATCCGAGTATGTATGCCTGCGGCTTGAGCAGAACGCCTTCGAAACCAGCCGCCGGCGCGTGCAGTTCACGCGCGTGAAGCCTGGTCAGTCGCTGCTCGACGAATCATTGCCACTGGCGGAAACGTCGGCCGCCGTCGTGAAGTGACGCTTCACGGCAGCCGTGAACGCTTCGCGTCCGTGTTCGCGCCGTTCCAGCAGGCCGACGCGGCGCGGCGCGATCCGCTCGGGCAACTCGGTCACGCGCAGCCCTGATTCGTGATTCCAGTTCGCATTCGCGAGACGCGGCACTACCGAAACGCCGAAACCGCGCTTCACCATTTCGCAGATCGATTCGAGCGAGTTCAGCTCCATGATGTCGTGCACGGAAGCGTCGAGGCCGCGCAGCGCGTCGTCGATCAGCATGCCTGTCCACGTCTGCCGGTCGAAACGGATGAACGGCTCACGAAGCAGCGTGTCGACTTGCGCGCGCGGATTGTCAGCCGACGAGATCAGCACCATCGGCTCGTGATACAGCACCGTCCACTTCAACGCGGCGGGAAAGCCGGTGGGCGACTGCGTGACGATGGCGGCGTCGAGTTCTCCGTTCTCCACGCGTAGCGTGAAGTCACTCGACAGGCCCGTGAAAAGCTTCAGTTCGAGGCGCGGGTAGCGGCGTTTCAGATTCAGCATCGCATCGGCGAACGCGCCCATCAGCGACGACACCAGTGCGCCGACCCGCACGACGCCCGCCAGTTCGTCGCGGCCCGCCGTGGCCAGAATCCGCCGATAGTTGGCGACCAGCGTTTCGGCGAGCGGCACGATCGTGCGTCCCTGTTCGCTCAATGCGACCGAGCGCGCGCTCCGTTCGAACAGCACGATGTCGAGATCGCGTTCCAGTGAACGCATCTGCAGGCTCACGGCGGCCTGTGTGAGACACACTTCGTCGGCGGCTGCGGCGAAAGAGCCGTGGCGCGCGACGGACAGAAACGTGACGAAATAGCGAATCGCACTCATGACGCTCACTCCGCTTGACGTTGCCGCATCGGCATTACTTTATCGCGTGAACAAGCGATGAGCCCAGCAGCGCCACGCCCGAAGCGAACAGCAGCGCAAGCAGCACCCGCCGAAACGCGGTGTCCGACAGACGCCGATAAAGCCGTGAGCCGAGCCACGCAAACAGCAGCGACGACGGCAGCATCCAGCCGAAGAGTACTAGCGTCTGCTTGCCGATCAGGCCCGTCAGTGCATACGTGACGAGCGTCAGCGATTGCATCGCGATGAAAAAGCTTTGGCAGATCGCGCGCTGCGTATCTTTGTTGTGACCGCGCAGCATGCACCATATGGTCGGTGCCGGACCGACGAGCCCCGCAATGCCGCCCAGAATGCCGCCGACCACGCCGACGCCGCCGTCCGCCCAGGCACCGCCTGCCGTCACCGTCGGCAGATCTTTCGCGGCGAGCATCACGCCGCAATAGACGATCATCAGCAGACCGGCGCCGATCCGAAAGCCGACGGGATCGATGAACGGCAGCAGCGTCGCGCCGATCGGCACGCCGACGATGCCTCCTGCGATGAACGGACCGATGATCTTCGGCCGTATCTGCGAGCGCACCGTATGCACGGTTAGCATCTGTCCGACCAGCGAGCCGACCACCAGCATCGGCCCGATCGCTTGCGGCGGCAGCGCCCATGCCCAGAACACCATCGCGACGAGACCGAACGCAAATCCCGCCAGCCCCGACACGAAGCCCGCGACCGCGCTGCCTCCAATCACCAGCAGCGCGATGTCGGCGCTTAGCAACGAGCCTCCCGTGCGTGCGCGCCATGCTTCACGACTGCATGCCCCAGCGTTGCACGGTGTGGCGTTCGAGTACGCGGAAGATCAGGTTCTCGACGGCGAGGCCAATCAGAATCACCGTGAACAGACCCGCGAACACGTTCGCGATGTCGAGCAGGTTCTTGTTTTCGTAGATGAACCAGCCGAGGCCGCCGGAACCCGAACTCACGCCGAACACGAGTTCCGCCGCGATCAGCGTGCGCCACGCGAAGGCCCAGCCGATCTTCAGGCCGGTCAGAATGCTCGGGAACGCAGCGGGCACCAGAATCGCGGCGACGTAGCGCCCGCCGCGCAAGCCATAGTTGCGCCCGACCATTTTCAGCGTGTTGCTCACCGACAGAAAGCCCGAGTGCGTATTCAACGCGACCGACCATGTCACCGAATGCACGAGCACGAAGATCAGGCTGCCGTTGCCGAGCCCGAACCAGATCAGCGCGAGCGGCAGCAGCGCGATGGCGGGCAGCGGGTTGAGCATCGAGGTCATCGTTTCGAGAAAGTCCGTGCCGATGCGCGAGGTGATCGCGGCGGCCGTCAGCAACGCGGCCAGCAGCAGACCGCAGCCGTAGCCGAGCAGCAATACGTGGATCGACGCCCATGCCTTGCCGGGCAGTTCGCCGTTTGCGATGCTCGTGCAGAACGCGTCGACGGTCGCGCTGAAAGTGGGAAACAGCAACGGATTGTTGAGCCAGCGTCCGTAGCCTTCCCAGACCAGCGCGAGCAGCGCGAGGATCAGGAACTTGCGCAGCCAGCTCTGGTTGTACAGGCGCTCGAACAGTGACAGCGGCTTTTCGACGACGCTGAAATGCTGTGCATCGCTGGGTTCGCGAATGATCTCGCCGCGCGGCGCGCGCGTGATCATGTCGTCACGGGGCGGATGGACGGATGCGGAACCGTGTGCGGTAGCGTCAGACATTTTCTGCCTCGTGGATTTCGTCTTCGAACAGCATGTGCTGGATGCGTTTTTCGAGCGTGGCAGCGGATTCGCCTGCCGCCGCCGTATCGAGTTCTGCCTTGACCTGCCCCGGGTGCGGCGACAGCAACAGAATCCGGCTGCCGACCTTGATCGCTTCCGGAATCGAATGCGTGACGAATAGCACGGTGAAGCGCGTTTCCTGCCATAGCGTCAGCAGTTCGTCCTGCATCTTGCGGCGCGTGAGCGCATCGAGTGCGGCGAACGGCTCGTCCATCAGCAGGATGTCCGGTTCCATCGCCATGCCGCGCGCAATCGCCACGCGCTGCTTCATGCCGCCCGATAACGTATGCGGATGGCTGTCCGAGAATTTCGTGAGGTTGACCTTGTCGATGTAATGCATCGCGCGCTGTTCCGCTTCGCGCGCCGACAGCCGGTGCGAAGCGAGCAGCGGAAACATCACGTTCTGCTTGACCGTCTTCCACGGCAGCAACTGGTCGAATTCCTGAAAGACCATCATCCGGTCGGGGCCCGGCTTCGTCACCGTCTTGCCCTTCAGCGTGATCGAACCTTCCGTCGGCAGCAGATAGCCGCCGACGCTCTTGAGCAACGTCGACTTCCCGCAACCCGATGGCCCAAGCAAAACGAAACGGTCGCCTTCGAATACCTGAAAGTCGACGCGATACGTTGCCATCACGAGATGCCGCGGCGTCTTGTATTGCAGCGTTACGCCGGCGACATCCAGTAACGGCATGCCGCTCGGCGAGGATGTGGCGCGGGTGGCTCCAGCACGCGTGCGATGCATGATCAACTCCCTTGAAGCGATTGGGCGGTCGGAAAGAACATGTCCTTCCACGAGGCGGGTTTGGTCTTGATCAGGCCCGTGCGTGCCATGAAATCCGCGTATTTGAGCGTGTTTTCGGGCGTGGTCGTGAAGGCGACATCGGGCGACGAAATCATTTTTTCGATGTCGGCGACATTGCTCTTGTCCTTGCTGATGCGCAGGTAGGCGAGTGCGGCCGCGTGCTTGTCCCTGGTGATCTGCGCTTCGGCATCGTCGAGCGCGGCCATGAAGGCTTGCACGAGTTTCGGATTCTGTTGATAGAACTTCGTCATGCACCAGACCAGATTGAATGTCGACTTGCCGCCCAGAACGTCATACGAATTCACAACGGTGCGCACGCCAGGGTGGGCCAATTCCTGTTCCTGAAACGGCGGCGAGCCGAAATGCGCGGTCACTTCGCTATTGCCCGACAGCAGCGCCTGCTGCGCATCGGGATGAGCCAGCGAGACAGTGTATTTATCGAGCTGCCCCTGGTTGCCTGCGCCGAAGGCCTTTTCCGCGGCCATTTGCAACGTGATTGCCTGGATCGACACCTTCGCTGCGGGCAGCGCGATCTTGTCCTTGCCGGTGAAGTCTTTCAACGTTTTCACCGTCGGATTGTTGGTGTTCAACAGCAGCGGCATCGAATTGATCGCCGACAGCGCCTTGACCTCGACGGGCGTGCCGCGCGTACGGGCCCACAGCAGCACAAGCGGCGCGACGCCGCCTGACGCGATCTGCAACGAATCGGACAGCAGCGCGTCGTTCATCACGTTGCCGCCCGCGAATTCGACCCATGACACTTTCAGATTCGGCACGCCCAGTTGCGCGGCGTGCTTTTCGATCAGCTTCTGATCCTGCATCAGCATCAGCGGCAAATAGCTGACGCCGTATTGGCGCGCGATCCGGATCTCCGACAGTTCGGCGCGGGCGGGCGCACTGGTGAGAGCTGCGCCGAGAGCGAGCAGCGTTGAGAGAAATACGGCAACTTTACGAAGGCTCATCGCTGGACACTCCTTGCGACAGGAACGGCACGGCCAATCTGTTGAAATGCGACACCGGATAAACCGGATGGGTGGGGGCTGCGTGTGCTTATTCGGTCTCGCGTGGCTGCGGCCGGCGCAACGCATGCGTCACGCGGCAAGGCGCGACATGAAGGACATGAGCGGGATGACGATGAGGCGGGGTACGCATCGTGAGTGTCTCCTTGTTGCCGGCCTGCTCGCGACAAAACGGTTTGCGCGACGCGGCCGGAATCAGGTTCACAGATGGTGTGTTGTGGGCAACCGGATCGCGCGTGAAATGCCTTGCTTCGGTGACCGTGGCATTCAGCGAATTCAGTGCCGTGTGATTTAACTCATCTGTATGAGTAGCGAGTGTAGGTGATCGTGCTGTTGATTGCAAATGCGGGAAAACGTGACATGTGCGGCGCGCGGCCGGCGGCTTTTGGCGCTGCGCACCGCGCTTGGCTTCTGGCCTTGTCAGAGCGGCTCTTCGTGCGATGCCGAAGCACCGACGTATTCGTAGCGTGCGGTGTTCGCATGCGAGATCCGCACTTCGACGGGCGCCTGATGATACGAATACGCGACGCGCCGCACTTCAAGAAGCGGTGTGCCGTGCGGCACTTCCAGCAGCTTGCTTTCGAGTTCATTGGCTACCGCGACGCGCACGCGTTCCTCGGTGCCGAGCACGTTGATGTTGAACGCATCCTGATAGAAGTTGTACAGCGTGCTCGGCCGGCTGCGCAGCGCGGCTTCCGTCAGGCCCGGAAAACGCGCCTCGGGTACGGTGATGTTGTCGATCATCACCGTTTCGCCATGCAGCGCCAGACGGTTGATGAACGTGAACACGCGCGCGCCCGTTTCGACTTTCAGCAGCGTCGCGATATCGCGCGTAGCCTTGGCCTTCCTGAACTGCACGAGCGTTACGCTCGGGTAGGTCTTGTCGCCGTCCTGGCGGACGATGCGGAAGAAGCGGAAGAAATGACGATCACGCTGGTGTTGCGCGACGAAAGTACCGAGCCCCTGATGGCGCACCAGAATGTTGTCGGCCACCAGTTCGTCGATTGCCTTGCGCAGCGTGCCGATCGATACGCCGAAGCGTTCGGCCAGCCGCTTTTCCGAAGGAATCGTTTCGCCGCCCTTCCATTCGTGCGCGGCCAGCGCGGCCAGCATCGCATTCTTCACTTCCTTGTAGCGCGTGCCGCCGATTGCCGGCGTGGCGGCCGCACCGTTCGGTAGATTGATACCCGTCGTCAACGTATTCATCGTTCTCATCCTGTCGTTGCATCTTCATTGCTGCTGTCTTTCAATTGATTCTACTTCATACGGTTCATCAAACACATATAGATGATCTGGTTGACATATGCAAATGTGCCGCCTAAGATGGGTTCACGCAGGCGAACCAAACCGTACCAACAGACTGGAGACAACTGATGAGCCACACCGCAGCAGGTGCACCGCAACAACCCGGTGAAGGATCTTCCGCCAGCCCTTCGTCAGACCGCAAAACGATTCATATCGTGCTGCACGAAGCGAAAGACACCGTCGGTGTGGCGGTTGTCGAAGGCATCAAGGCGGGGGCCCAATTGAACGCGTGGATCATGGACGACGACGAGCTCGTGACGATCTCGGCGAAACAGAACATTCCGATCGGTCACAAGGTGGCGCTAAAAGACATGGCGGTCGGCGACACGGTGTTCAAGTACGGCGTGGACATCGGCAAGGTCGTTGCGCCGATCCGCGCGGGTGAACATGCGCATGTTCACAACATCAAGACGAAGCGCTGGTAACCGGCGCGAGGATCGACCAGCTCGCGCATCGACATTGCGAGCGAGCTTCCCCACTCAACAGAGCCAGATCGAAGAGAGCCACCATGAGCGTGATTGACCAGAACACCACTTTCCGCGGGTTTCGCCGTTCCAATGGACGCGTCGGCGTGCGTAACCATGTGATCATCCTGCCCGTCGACGATTTGTCGAACGCCGCCGCGCTGGCCGTCGAAACGGCCATCAAAGGCACGATGGCGCTACCGCATCCATACGGCCGCCTGCAGTTCGGCGCCGACCTCGATCTGCATTTCCGCACGCTGATCGGCGCCGGCTGCAACCCGAATGTCGCGGCGGTGGTCGTGATCGGGATCGAGGAAGGCTGGACCAAACGCGTCGTAGACGGCATTGCGAAGTCAGGCAAGCCTGTGATGGGCTTCGGCATCGAACTGCATGGCGATCACGATACGATCATGCGTGCCTCGAAAACCGCGAAAGAGATGGTGCAGTACGCCACGTCGCTCGATCGCGAAGAATGCCCGATTTCGGACCTGTGGGTATCCACGAAGTGCGGCGAATCCGATACCACGTCCGGCTGCGGCGCGAACCCGACTGTCGGCAATGCGTTCGACAAGCTCTATGGGTTGGGCACGACGCTCGTCTTCGGCGAGACGTCCGAACTCACGGGCGGCGAGCAGATCGTTGCCGCGCGTTGCGCGAACGACCAGGTGCGCGAGCGCTTCCAGTTCATGTTCGACCGCTATCAGGACATGATCAACCGCTGGAAGACCGACGATCTGTCGGAGTCGCAGCCGACCAAAGGCAACATCGCGGGCGGCCTGACGACCATCGAAGAAAAAGCGCTGGGCAATATCCAGAAGATCGGCAAGAAGTGCAGAGTCGACGGCGTGCTCGACAAGGCCGAGGAACCGACGGGGCCGGGCTTGTGGTTCATGGATTCGTCGTCAGCCGCGGCCGAGATGGTGACGCTGTGCGCCGCGTCGGGCTTTGCCGTGCATTTCTTCCCGACCGGGCAGGGCAACGTGATCGGCAATCCGATCGTGCCTGTCATCAAGATTTGCGCGAACCCGCGTACGGTGCGCACGATGAGCGAGCATATCGACGTGGATGTGTCGGGACTTTTGCAGCGCGAACAGAATCTCGATCAGGCTGGCGACAAGCTGCTGGAATCGATGCTGCGCACCGCGAACGGGCGCTTTACGTCGGCGGAAGCGCTGGGCCACCGCGAGTTCGTGTTGACGCGCCTGTTCGAAAGCGCGTAATTTCTCCGGGCCCGTCCTCGCGACGGGCCGCGCTCGCTGCATAGCGCATGAATCCTGATCGCGCAGGCAGCTGCGATGACAGTTAGCTTCGCGTCAGCTTCG
This sequence comes from Paraburkholderia sp. MM6662-R1, assembly GCF_050436245.1. Taxonomy (NCBI): domain Bacteria; kingdom Pseudomonadati; phylum Pseudomonadota; class Betaproteobacteria; order Burkholderiales; family Burkholderiaceae; genus Paraburkholderia; species Paraburkholderia sp. MM6662-R1. The sequence continues at coordinate 347,445 of NZ_JBNDLV010000001.1, forward strand.
GATCCCCTGTATTCAATGGAGTTTTCGCAGCAGCGCGCGCACGCGTGACGTCTCGGGCCCGAGAAGCCCGGCACGCGCCGCACGGCGCTGTTCCATTTTCCAGCAGCAGCGAGTGGAGGAGACACCATCTTGCGCGTGCTAAAACATCTTTACGTGCAGGTTCTGATCGGACTTGCGGCAGGCATTCTCGTCGGTTATTTCTGGCCGGATCTCGGCGTCCAGATGAAGCCGTTCGGTGATACCTTTATCCGGCTCATCAAGATGCTGATCACGCTGGTGATCTTCTGTACCGTCTCCGTCGGCATCGCGCGGATGGAGAATCTCAAGCAGGTCGGGCGCGTCGGCCTCAAAACCATCGTGTACTTCGAAGCGGTGACGACGGTGGCGCTCGTCATCGGCCTTGTCGTCGCCAATCTGCTGCACCCCGGCTCCGGGCTGAACATCGATCCGAAGACGCTCGATACGCATGCAGTCAGCCATTACGTGACGGAAGTTCACGCGCAGTCGAACACCAGCTTCCTCGAAGAGATCGTGCCGAATTCGGTCGTGGGCGCGTTCGCGCGGGGCGATCTGTTGCAGGTGTTGCTGTTCTCGGTGTTGTTCGGCATCGCGCTATCGATCATGTCGCGGCGCAGCCGCTTCCTGTCGCGCGTGATCGAACAGAGCGGCGAAGCGCTGATGCGGATCGTCGAAATGATCATGCGCCTGGCTCCCCTTGGCGCGTTCGGCGCGATGGCGTTCACAGTCGGAAAATATGGCATTTCGACGTTGCAGCAACTCGGTCTGTTGATCGTGTGCTTCTATCTGACGAGCTTTCTCTTCATCGCCCTGGTGCTGGGCACGATCTGCCGCTGGGCGGGCGTGGGGTTGTGGCCGCTGCTCAAGTATCTGCGTGAGGAACTGCTGATCGTATTGGGCACGTCTACAACGGAATCGGTGTTGCCTCGTTTGATGGAAAAGCTCGAACGGCTTGGGTGTCCGAAGCCGGTAGTCGGGCTCGTGCTGCCGACGGGCTATTCGTTCAACCTCGACGGCGCCGCGATCTATCTGACGATGACCTCGCTCTTCATCGCGCAGGCCACCAATACCCATCTCACGCTACTGCAACAGATCGGGCTGCTGGCGATATTGATGGTGACGTCAAAGGGCGGCGCGGGCGTGGCGGGTGCGGCGCTGGTCGCACTGACGGCGACACTGTCGACGCACAACATCATTCCGGTTGCGGGCATTACGCTGATACTCGGTATCGATCGCGTGCTCAACGAGGTTCGCGCGATCGTGAACATGATCGGCAATGCGGTGGCGACGATTGTCGTCGCCCGCTGGGAAGGCGCATTCGATGTGCAGGCCGCGCGCAAACTGCTGGCCGCGCCGCCGGAAGTTCAACGCGGCGAGCCGCAAGCGAACGCAAGCGATGTCAACGACATGGCGCCGCCCGCGTATGCACAGGAGCGCTCGAAGTGAGCACGAACCTGAATACCAATCCGCGCGCGACGCGCAAGAAGATCGTCATCAGCGAATTCATCGACGCTTGCGCAGTCGCAGCGCTCAGCGAGCACTTCGACGTGCATGCCGATGCGTCGCTCGTCGATCAACCCGTTGCGTTGAACGCGTTGCTGGCCGATGCCGACGCGCTGATCGTGCGCAATCGCACGCAGGTAAGGGCCGCGCTGCTCGATGCCGCGCCGCGTCTGAGCGTAGTGGGGCGTCTGGGCGTCGGGCTCGACAACATCGATCTGGACGCATGCGCGCAACGCAACGTATTGGTGTTCCCGGCGACGGGTGCGAATGCACGCGCGGTGGCCGAGTACGTGCTCGCCACGGCACTGATGCTGCTGCGCGGTGCATACCGTTCGAGCATGGAGGTCGCGGCGGGCAAATGGCCGCGCGCGGCGCTTTCGAATGGCCGCGAAGCGGCGGGTAGCACGCTTGCCGTCATCGGCTTCGGCGGCATCGGGCAACTCGTTGCGCAGCTCGCGCGCGCGCTGGGCATGCAGGTGCTCGCCTACGATCCGCTGCAGCCGGCCGACGCGGCGTGCTGGGCCGCGACCGGCGCGCGCCGCGTGAGCATCGACGAAGCGTTGCGTGCCGCCGATGTGATCACGCTGCATGTGCCGCTCGTCGACAGCACGCGCAATCTGCTCGGCGCATCGCAACTCGCGGCGCTGAAGCGCCACGCGATTATCGTCAACACGTCGCGCGGCGGGATCGTCGATGAAGCGGCGCTTGCCTTGGCGTTGCGCGAAGGCCGCATTGGCGGCGCGGCGCTCGACGTTTTCAACGATGAGCCGCTCGCCGCCCGTTCCCCGCTGGCCGACGCACCAAACCTCATTCTCACGCCGCACATTGCGGGGCTGACCATGCAGTCGAACGAACGTGTCAGCACGCTCGTTGCGGCGCGCGTGACGGAGGCCCTGCTTGCGCAGCGTGATTCACACGTAACCGAAGGAATTTCACGATGACGCGAGTCTCAGCCGACGAACTGCTAGAACTTGCGACGCGCGCCGTCCGCAACGCGGGCGCAACGCCGGAGACCGCGACGGCCACGGCCCGCGCGTTGGTGTATGCGGACTCGTGCGGGTTGTCGTCGCACGGTGTTTCGCGTTTGCCGATGTACGTCGCGCAGTTGCGCAACGGGCGCGTCGATCCGCAGGCGAAGCCCTCCATTGTTGCGACGCGCAACGCCGCCGTGCTCGTCGATGCCGCCGATGGCATGGCGTTTCCCGCCTGCGCGCTTGCTGTCGAGACCTTGATCGGCCGTGCGCGCGAACACGGCAGCGCAGTGGCGAGCGTGACCCGCAGCCATCATTTCGGCGTCGGCGCATATCACCTGGAGGCGATCGGCGCGGCGGGCATGGTGGGCCTTGCGTTCAGCAATTCCCCGGCGGCGATGCCCGCGTGGGGCGGGCGTCATGCGCTATTCGGCACCAATCCCATTGCCGCCGTGTTTCCGCGCCGCAATGGCGACGCATTGATGGTCGACCTGTCGCTGTCGCAAGTGGCGCGCGGCAAGATCATGGTTGCGGCGCGCGATGGCAAGCCCATACCGTCCGGCTGGGCGACCGCCCGCGACGGTACGCCGACCACCGACGCCAGGGCGGCGCTCGACGGCATGATGCTGCCGTTCGGCGGCGCGAAAGGCGCGATGCTCGCGCTGATGGTCGAACTGCTGGCGGCGGCGCTGGCGGGCGCGAACTTCGGCTATGAAGCGGGCTCGTTCCTGACCGAGGAGGGGGCACGCTCGCGGATCGGCCATCTGTTCTGGGCCATCGATCCGGGCGCGCTGGCAGGCAATGAGATGTACGTAGAACGGGTCGAGGCGCTTGTCGCGGCGATGTTGCAGGATGCGGATGTCCGTTTGCCAGGGCAACGGCGGCATGCGTTGGCCGACGCGGCAAGCCGCGATGGAATCGAGATTCCCGATGCGTTGCTCACACAGTTGCAGACCTTGGTCGCGTGATGCGCGAATGCGCCGAAAGGAACCAGGCGCACTTCACGCGGGCGCCGGGCCGCTCGTGCCACGCACGATCAGTTCGATCGGCAGACACTCGCGCTGCGGCGGCACGCCGTCCGAGAGCCAGCGCAGCAGTGCGCGCGCGACGCGTTCGCCGAGTTCGTAAGTGGGCAACAGCACGGTAGTGAGACCTGGTGTGATCTGCGAGACGATGGGCAGATTGTCGCAACCGACAATCGATAACTGCTGCGGCACGGCGATACCGGCCGATTGCGCTTCGAACAGGCAACCCAGCGCGAGCACGTCATTGCCGCAGAAAATGGCGCTTGGAGCAGGGCGCAATTGCGTCAGTAGCTTGAGCCCGGCGCGACCGCCTTCGAAGCCGAACGGCTGTTCGATGATGTTCGCATCAGGCAGGCGGATATCGTGCTGTGCAAGGGTTCGCCGGAAGCCTTCGATCCGCTGACGCGCGCGGTCGTTATGGCGCGTGAAGCCCGAGATCACGCCGAAGCGGCGATGACCGAGTTCGAGCAGATGTTCAGCGGCCAGTTGCCCGATCAACTGGTTGTCGAAGCCAATCGACGGCGGTGTATCTGCGTCGCCGCTGCCGGCTGCGCCGGGGCGCTCGGCGTGCGACCAGGTCAGCAGCAGCGCGACGTGGCTCGCGCGAATCAGTTCATAGGTTTGCGGCGCATGGTCGGTGCCGACCAGAACGATTGCGTCGACAGCACGTTCCAGCAGCGCGCGCACGACTTCGATTTCCGCGGACAGGTTGTACTCGTGCGCGGAGATCAGCAACTGATAGCCGGAATTCGACAGTGTGGTTTGCAAGCCTTGCACCGCACGCGCGAAGATCGCGTTGTCGAGCGTCGGCACGATTGCGCCGACCATTCGCGCACGGCCCAGCGCAAGCGCGCGCGCCGCGCCGTCGGGCACATATCCCAGCGTGGCGATCGCATCACGGATGCGCGCGCGCGTGTCCGCTTTCACCATGTCGGGGTTGGAGAGAGCGCGCGACACAGTTGCCGTCGAGACGCCGGCGAGTGTGGCGACATCGCTGATACGGGCGCGTGGCAAGGTATTCATTGCGGCAGATCAGACCGGTTTGGATAGGCTCAATTGATTGTAGTGCCCGATTGCAAGCGAACGACAGTACAACATCATTCGAATCGGTATAAATCCCGATGTGACCCGTGATCATAGCGTCTATATTCAAATGCAAGCGGTTACATTTCATTGCGCGGCGCGTTGCATTTCACGCCCGCTGAACAGGCAGGAGACAATGTGTTCCCCGCATTCCGTTCACCGCGCTTCCTGTGCAGCATCGGTACGCTCGCAGCAACGCTCGCCGCGTGGTACGTGCTGACGGCTCTCACAGGCATCGTCGCAGCGTCGAGATTCCCCACTCCGTTCGATACCTGGCAGGCGCTTGCCCAGGTGGTGACGGTCGGTTATGCCGACGGCCGTCTCGACCAGCACATCGTGCAGAGCGTGAAGCTCGTTCTATACGGCTTCGCGACGGCGGCGGTGACGGGCGTGCCGCTCGGCCTATGGATGGGCTACTCGGCGCGTGCGCAAGCGTTCTTCAACCCGATCTTTCTGCTGTTGCGACCCATTCCGCCGCTCGCGTGGATTCCGCTCGCGATCGTCTGGCTTGGACTCGGCGACTCCGCGAAGGTGATGGTGATCTGGTTCGCGGCGTTCGTGCCATGCGTGATCAACAGTTTCGCGGGCGTGCGCAATCTCGACGTGCCGATGCTCGAAGCCGCCGAGATGCTGGGTTTGCGGCGTTCGCGCTTCGTGCTGGAAGTGATGATTCCCGGCGCGCTGCCGATGATTTTCACAGGCTTGCGCCTGTCATTGCAGGCTTCATGGACGACGCTCGTGGCGGGCGAACTGATCGGTTCGGTCAAAGGTCTCGGGCATCTGCTGACGCAAGGCTCGCTCGACATCTATCCGGCGATGATCGTCGTTGCGATGCTGACGGTCGCGCTGTGTGGATGGTTGATGACGCTCGCGCTTGGGCAAATCGAACGGCAACTCATGCCTTGGAGAGCGAACAGATGAAACCGGGTCATCTGCGCGGTGTCGCGCATCCTGACATCGAGGTCCGTCGGCGTCGATCGCGAGTCCGGCAGTGCGGCACGCACGTTGCGCCAGCGCAAGATGGTCAGCGAGCCTGGGCGTGCTGTGGCTCGACGCAACGTGCCGCTCTGGACGCTGAATGCCGCGGGGCTGATCGCATTCTTCGGCATCTGGTGGCTGGCATCGGCAGCAGAACTCGTCCCCGCGATCTTTCTACCGACGCCGCTTGCAGTCGTTCACAAGTTTGCCGATCTGCTCACGCATCCGTTTGTCGGTTACACGCTCGAAGTGCATCTGTGGTCGAGCTTGCAGCGCTATCTGATGGGCTTTTTGCTGGCCGTCGCGCTGGGCGTGCCGCTCGGTCTGATGATGGGCTGGTTCCGCTGGCTCGACTACTGCGTGACGCCGCTGTTCGAAACCGTGCGTTTCATCGCGCCGATTGCATGGGTGCCGTTTGCCGCGTTGTGGTTCGGCACGGGCATCGGTGGCCCGGTGCTGATCATTTTTGCGGGTGCGTTTCCGCCGTGCGTCGTCAATGCTTATCGCGGTGCGCAGCAGGTCGACGCCAGGCTGCTCGAAGCGGCGCGCATGCTCGGCGCGTCGAACCGGATGATCGTCTGCGAAGTGCTGCTGCCAGGCGCGTTGCCGTCGGTGATCGCAGGTGTGCGCGTCGCGGCGGGACTGGGCTGGATGTCGCTGGTCGGCGCCGAACTGATCGTCGCGTCGAGCGGCATTGGCTACATGATGGTCAAGGGACAAGCGGCAATCGACACGGCGACGGTGATGAGCGCGATGATCGCAATCGGTATGGTGGGCGCGGCAATCGACCTGCTGCTTGGACGCATCGAAGCGTACGCGATGCGCAACCGGCGCGTCGCCCGGCATTAGCGCCGTGGCTTCACTCTCTCAACCGTGACGGAGCGCACGATGAGCATGATTCGTTTCAATGACGTGTCCCGCATGTTCAGGCGCGACAAGGCGAGCGTCGTCGCGCTGGAACACGTCGAACTGGAAATCGCCGACAAGGAATTCGTTGCGATCGTCGGGCCGTCGGGCTGTGGCAAGACGACGTGTCTGCGGATGGTCGCGGGTCTCGAGTTTCCGACGTCGGGCAGCGTGACGGTGGCGGGCCGCAAGGTGACACGGCCAGGACCCGATCGCGCCGTCGTCTTTCAGCAGTTCGCGCTGTTCCCATGGAAGACAGTGTGGGACAACATCGATCTCGGCTTGCGCGCGAAGGGCATGGCCGCCGACGCAAGACGCGAAACGATCGAGCGCTATCTGTCGCTGATGAATCTGCGCGGCTACGAGCAGGCGTATCCGCATCAACTATCGGGCGGCATGCAGCAGCGCGTCGCGATCGCGCGCGCGTATGCGCTCGACCCCGGCGTGCTGCTGATGGACGAGCCGTTCGGCGCGCTCGATGCCCAAACCCGGGTCGTCATGCAGGAAGAACTGGTGCGGCTCACGCGCGTGAATCCGCGCACGGTGCTGTTCATCACGCACGCGGTCGAAGAGTCGGTGTATCTCGCGGATCGCGTCGTCGTGATGACGGGCCGGCCGGGGCGCGTGAAAGAAGTGATCGATGTGAAGTCCGTGCGCGAGCAGCATGGCTGGGACGCGTGCAAGCGGATCGAAGACGTGATGGATCTCGAATCGTTCGTCCGGTTGCGCACGCATATCTGGAAGTCGTTGCGCGACGAACACGGCGCTGTCGAACGTGTCGCTGCATGAAGCTGCATAAAACTGCCACCGGTTCCAACGGCTGAGTGCAATACCCCATAAAACAGGAGACCAACATGAAACGTCTGCGTGCGATCCCTTTCATTGCGTTGCTCTGCGCGGGCAGTGCGGCGTTGCCGGGCACGGTGTGGTCCGCCGATCTCACTCCGATCAGGGTCAGCTATCAGCCCGCGCTGTATTGGGCGTTGCCGTTCTATGTCGCAACCGAAAAAGGGTGGTGGGCGGAGGTCGGATTGAAGCCCGAGTTTTCGGTGTTTCCCGCCGGCGTGCCGCAGATTGCGGCGGCGGCGTCGAAATCCTGGGACGTGGGCGGCACGGGTTCCGTGCCGGCCGTGCTCGGCTACCAGCGCTTCGGCATTCAGGTGATCGGCCTGACAAACGACGAATCGCAGGGCAACGTTCTGATGGCGAGCAAGGCGCGTTATGACGCGGTGCGCCGCAATCCGGCGTCGCTGAAAGGCCAAACCATCGTGTTGACGTCCAACTCGACGGGTGATTACGCGGTACAGGCATGCCTGAAAAAGTATGGGCTGACGAAGGCTGACGTGACGCTCAAGAACATGGGCCAGGCCGAGATCATTTCCGCTGTGTCGTCGGGCAATGCTGATTACGCGGGCGTGTGGGCGCCGTATGACTACACGCTCGAAGAGAAGGCGGGCGCGCGCGTGTTGTGCTCCGGTAAGGACGGCGGCGCATCGGTGCCCGGCGCGCTCGTCACGCGTGGCGAATTCGAGAAGCAGCATCCCGATGAGGTGGCAAAGTTTCTCGCCGTCTATCTGCATGCATGGGCGTGGATGAAGGCGCACCCTGACCAGGCCGTCGCGATGATGAAGAAGTTTTACCAGGAGGGCGGCGTCAACATCAGCGACGATTCGATGCGCAAGGAATTCGCTACGCGCCCGACCTTCGACCTGAAGCAGCAACTCGCCGCGATGGACCGCACGAAAGGCGCATCGCAGGCCGACGATTCGTTCACGAAGATCGCGCAGTTCATGCATGCATCGGGCGCGCTCGCGTCCGTCCCCGAAGCAAAAGACTATATCGACGACAGCGCGATGAAGCGTGTGTTGGACGACCCTAAACTCGCGGCGTTCGCAATGGACGGCAGCAAATGACGCGCGGTCGCGATCGCGCAAAAAGGCCACGGTGTGGCCTTTTAAAAGCCCCTCGCTGCAAGCGCTTGCATTATTTTTAACATCGATGAAGGAGAAGGCGATGAGCGTGACTTACCTGAAGAAAGCAGCCAAGACGCCGGAAACCGAGACCGCGACGGCGCAACAGGTCGTCGGTGAAATGCTTGCGCAGATTCAGGCGCATGGCGAAGACGCCGCGCGTGCGTATGCGAAGAAACTCGATAACTGGGACGGTCCGATCATCGTCTGCGCCGATGAGATCGAACGGCGTGCGCTCGAAGTGCCCGCGCACGTGAAGGCCGATATCGATTTCGCCGCGCAACAGGTATTCGACTTCGCGCTCGCACAGCGGCGCTCGATTGGGGATTTCTCGGTCGAACTGTATCCAGGCGTGACGGCAGGGCAAAAAGTGGTGCCCGTCAACGTGGTCGGCTGTTATGCGCCTGCTGGCAGGTACGCGCATATCGCGTCGGCATACATGGGCGTTGCGACTGCCAAGGCAGCGGGCGTGAAGACGGTGATTGCCTGTTCGAGCCCGTTTCGCGGAGGCGGCATCCATCCGTATGTGCTGTATGCGTTCAAGGCGGCAGGCGCCGATGTCGTGATGACGCTGGGAGGCGTGCAGGCGATTGCGTCGATGGCGTATGGGCTTTTTACCGGCAAGCAGGCGGACGTTGTGGTGGGGCCGGGCAACAAGTTCGTCGCGGAGGCGAAGCGCGCGCTCTTTGGCAAGGTTGGGATCGACGTCTTCGCGGGGCCGTCGGAAGTTGCGGTGATCGCCGACGCCAGTGCCGACCCGGCGATGGTCGCGAGCGATCTGGTCGGCCAGGCCGAGCATGGCCACGAGTCGCCGGCATGGTTGTTCACGACGTCGAAGGCGCTCGCCGACGAGGTCATTGAGCGGGTTCCGCAACTCATCGATGCGTTGCCGCCGACCGCACGCGATGCCGCAGGCGCCGCGTGGCGCGACTACGGCGAAGTGATCCTGTGCGACACGCGAGAGGAAGTGGTGGACGTGTCTGACCGCTATGCATCGGAACACCTCGAAGTGCAGGCTGCCGATCTGGACTGGTGGCTCGAACATCTGACGTGCTACGGCTCGCTCTTTCTCGGCGAAGAAACGACGGTCGCATTCGGCGACAAGGCGAGCGGTCCGAATCACGTTCTGCCCACCAAGGGCGCAGCGCGCTATTCAGGGGGGCTCTCGGTGCACAAGTTCGTGAAGACGCTGACGTGGCAGCGCATGACGCGCGATGCGGCGAAGCGCATTGGCGAAGTGACGGCGCGTATCTCGCGGCTCGAAGGCATGGAAGCCCACGCCCGTACCGCTGACGACCGCTTGCAGAAGTACTTTCCCGACGAAGCATTCGTGCGTGGCGAACCGGTACAGGTATGAACGCCATCGGCATGTGCAATCGGTACGACGAAGGAGGACACCGTTGAATATCGCTCGACTATTCGACCTGAATGGCAGAACCGCGCTCGTGACCGGCGGCAACTCGGGCATCGGCGAAGCGATGGCGCGCGCGCTGGGCGGGGCGGGTGCGCGCGTCGTGCTGGTGGCGCGGCGAAGTGATGCGCTCGACGAAGCGGCAATGCGGCTGCGGGACGACGGAATTGATGCGCACATGCACGCATGCGATCTGAGCGACGCGCATGCGGCGCGCGCCTGCGCGCTCGATGCAGCGGCACAGCACGGCCAGATTGACATTCTCGTCAACGCGGCGGGCGTCAATCTGCGTCAACCATTCGATGAAGTGACGCCGCAAGCGTGGCAACAGCAGCTCGCACTGCATCTTGGCGCGCCGTTCTTCATGACGCAGGCGCTCGCACCCTCGATGAAGGCGCGCGGACATGGTCGCATCATCAACATCGCGTCGCTGCAGTCATACCGTGCATTCAACGATAGCGCGCCATACGGCGCGGCGAAGGGCGGTGTCGTGCAATTGACGCGTGCTATCGCGCAGGCGTGGTCACGCTACGGCATCACGTGCAACGCGATTGGGCCGGGCTTTTTCCCCACTGCGCTGACGGCTCCCGTTTTCAACGACGCGCGCGTCGCGGACATGCACGCGCAGAACACGTGCATCGGACGCAATGGACAACTCGACGATCTGTATGGCGTCACGGTGTTTCTTGCGAGTGACGCGTCCGCGTACGTCACGGGCCAGACCATCATGGTCGACGGCGGGTACACCGCGCGGTAGGCGGTAACGCAATTGCACGACGGAGAACGCTTGTGAAAGCACTTGTCTACACGCAGCCCAATGAGGTCCAGTTGCTGGATCGGCCCGAACCGCTGGCAGCCGACGGCGAGGTGATACTCAGGATCGATGCGGTCGGTATTTGCGGCTCCGATATGCATGCATTCCACGGCCACGATCCGCGACGCAAACCCGGCCTCATTCTCGGTCATGAGTTCGCCGGCACGATCGTGGAGACGCGCGCACCGCATCTGATGAAAGGCTTGCGCGTCACGGGCAATCCGTTGATCACCTGCGGGCACTGTGAATATTGTGTGCAGGGGCGCGACAATCTGTGCGCGAACCGGACGATGGTCGGCATGACGCGTCCGGGTGCATTTGCACAATATATGTCGTTGCCTGCGGGATGCGTTGTCGAAATTCCGCAGGAGATGCCCGCAACGCACGCCGCGGTGACCGAGCCGGCTGCTACGGCGCTGCATGCGCTGAATCTGTCGATGCGCGCGCTGCAAAGACCGTTGCCGGAAACCCGCGCGCTGGTCATTGGCGGCGGGGCGATTGGATTGCTGTCGGCGTTGCTACTGAAATCGTATGGCTGCCGGTCGGTGGAAATGGCGGAGGTCAATCCGCTGCGTCGACGATCGGCGGAGCAGCATGCGCAGTGCGAGACATGGGATCCGTTGGACGCGCCGGCGCCTGAAAGCCGGTTTGAGTTCGTGATCGATGCCGTGGGTGCAAAGCCGACACGCGCGCTCGCGTTATCGTCGGTGAAGCCTGGCGGCGTCGTGATGCACATCGGCCTCCAGGATTGGGCAAGCGAAATCGATATGCGCAAGCTGACGCTCGCTGAAATCACGCTGCTGGGTACGTACACCTATACGATGGCGGATCTTCGCGCGACGGTTTCGGCGTTGCACGAAGGCGCGTTCGGTTCGCTGGATTGGCTCGACGTGCGGCCGCTCGACGCCGGAAGCCAGGCGTTCGACGATTTGCAGAACGGCAGGACGGCGTCAGGGAAAGTCGTCCTGACGCCGGGCTTCTAAATTTAGTATCCCGTTCCGCTGATTCGCGAACAAAGTCTTTGTAGCTTGGCGAGGCTGGAATCAGCGGAGGCGGTCCACGTGAATGGTACCTACGCCATGGCGCGGGTAAGCGCCCGCCGTTTTGCAAGGGTCTCGTAAAGAGCGCGTACGCCGAATCGCCAGGGCGCGATTTCGGTTGACGACTGCACGGTGTTGACAAGTGCGCCGAGCTCCGGTGTTGCAATCGTCACCTTGTCCCCGAGGTGATGCGTGAAGCCGCTGCCCGGAGCATGCCGGTCTTCGATTGGAGAGAACATCGTGCCGAGGAACAGCATGAAGCCGTCTGGATACTGGTGATGCGGCCCGGCAGTCTGGGCCACAAGTTCCTCTGGGTCACGGCTGATCTCGCGCATGTGGCTCACGCCTTCGAGAATAAATCCGTCGTCCGCGCCTTCTATCCTGAGCGACACGCTGGCCGCCCGCACCGAGTCCATGGTGAAGCGTTCATCGAACAACCGAATAAAAGGACCGATCGCGCATGAGCCGTTGTTGTCTTTCGCTTTGCCGAGCAGCAACGCACTGCGGCCCTCGATGTCGCGGAGGTTGACGTCGTTGCCGAGGGTTGCGCCGACGATCGTTCCGCGGCTGTTTACCGCCAGCACAATTTCTGGCTCGGGATTGTTCCAGCGGGAGGCCGGGTGCAGCCCAACGTCCGCGCCGTAGCCGACCGCCGACATCGGTTGAGACTTGGTGAACACCTCTGCGTCCGGCCCAATGCCGACCTCCATATATTGCGACCATGCGCCGCGCCGTTCCAGTTCCCGCTTCAGACAGTCGGCAGCTGCCGTGCCGGGGCGAATCCTGGAGAGATCAGTGCCGATCAGTTGCGCGATCGTCGCCCGGACCATGTCGGCTTGAGTCGCGTCGCCGTTGGCCTGTTCTTCAATGACCCGTTCGAGCAGGCTCACGGCAAAGGTCACGCCGCATGCCTTGATGGCCTGAAGATCGCACGGCGCCAGCAATGCGCGGCCGATGTTCTCGACGGGACCGAGCGCCTCGCCCTCGACGTGATGCGCAAACTCGACGAGGTCCACGTGCTCGAACAGATCGGAGGTCGTCGGCGCCGACGCCGTGATGTCGAAGGCCTGACCGGCGCGAACAACGACGACCGACGGCCCGTCTATCGGCGCGTTTCGCCAGATGCGTCCCACCAGCAGGGCATCGGATAGGTCAGTAGGTACAAAATGCGGAAGATCGTTCGATATCATGGACGGCCTGGCTAGCGAGAGTTGGGAACCGCGAGGGAGATACGCTTCAAGCGAGCGATACGCGTCGCGGGTCGGCCGGCCGAAGCCTGCCTGGCAGCATCACGCGACTCAGTGCTTCCGCGAAGAAGAAATCGCCGAACATCGTCGCGCCATCGACGCCTTCATTGTGCGGCTTCGAATAGCAGGAATTCCTCAAAAGTCCCCGCTGCGCAGCTTCGTAGGCAAACTCGTCACGACATAGAGCTTCGAGCATCGCGAGTCCGTGTTCGCGCCAGCGAAGCGCATCAGCAGGGTCGGGATGCAGACGGCCCATCTCGATCAGCGCTGACGCCATCACCGCTGCTGCGGCAGTGTCCTTGATTTCCGCGTCCGCGCCAGTGGCGTCGAAATCCCACGGTGGCACAGCACGTCCATCGAGCCGGCGCAGATAGTACGCCGCTAGCCGCCCGGCAAGGTCTAGCCAGTTGCGCTTGCCGGTTTCACGCGCCGTGTTCACGTAGCCATAGACGGCCCACGCCTGGCCCCGGCTCCACGCCGATTCGTCGAATGCGCCTTGAAACGTGTAGCCGCGCTGGCGCGCACCGGTTGTCACGTCGTACTCCACCGCGTGATAAGTCGAATCGTCGGGGCGGATAAACGCCTTGGCGGTCATGACGGAGTGCGCTTCGGCGGCGAGGCGATAACTGCCGTCCCCGGAATGGTTCGCCGCCCAGTAAAGCAATGATAGATTAGCCATCGTGTCGATAGCCGAGGCGCTGCGTCCGCGCGGATCGTCAAGCGGACCCCAGGAAGCGAGATAGGCGCCGCTGCGCGTGGTGACAAGACGCGCGCGCAGTTTGTCCGCGGCTTCCATCGCAATGTGCGCGTACCACGAGTCGCGGGTGATTTCGTAGCCCGGGACGGCGCTGCTGTCGAAGATAAAGCCGATGTCGTGCGTGTTAGGATCCTGCGCGCGCTGCGCGACGAGACGCATGCGCTCGCGGGCCCACGAGAGGTATTTGTCGTTGCCGGTGTGCAAATACGACGTCAGCAAAAGTCCGACCCAGAACCCACAAAACCAATTGCCGTGGCTCCACGCTGAACCGCTGTAGCCTGCGGACAGCGACGCCGGAAGCCGGACCCACTTTCCGTCGGGCGCTGTGATCTGGGGGAATTCGACGCCGAGCGTCGGCTCGTCCTCTGCAACTTTGGTCGCAATGCGATCGAGGATATCGGTGAAGAGGGCGGACCGGTCAGAGGACAGTCCTTGGTCTTGGTACGAAGCATTCACGCCTTTGTCTCCTGATGATTTTCGCGTTTCCCGAGTGACGGGGGCACGCAAATTCTAGGAGCGCGGCGGTTCCAGCGGTTAGGACGAAGCGCGGCTTATATTGGACTTTCCTACGTCGCACCCGGACGCCTATCGTCCCACTGCTTCAAATGCTCAGTTTCTCCAGGCTGCGGCGGAAGTCGATTGGCGAGCGGCCCGTGTGCTTGCGGAAACATCGGCTGAAGTAGGCCGGGTCGTCGAAGGCAAGCTGTGTTGCGATCTCCGCCACATTGACCTCCGAATGCAGCAACAGACGCTTCGCTTCCAGCATCACGCGTTCACGAATCAGCTTGGCCGCCGTGCTGCCGAGCGCCTGGCGCGTCGCATCGTTCAGCGCGCGTTCTGTGACGTTCAGCAGGCATGCGTAGCGAGCGACGTCGTGGACCGTGGTGAAATGTTTTTCCAGCAGGCTTTTGAAGCGTCGCGACAACAGCACGCTACGCGACGAATTGACGTCGGTCACGGCGTCGCCGCCCAGGCGCACGGACTTGATTAGCAGAACGCGCAGATACGACCAGATGACGTCCTCGTAGCCTGCCTGTTCACCCTGATATTCCGCATCGATTCCATCCAGCACATGATGAAGGTCCTGAGCTTGTGCGTCGCTCATATAAACCGTGTTCGGAATTCGCTCGAAATCGTAGACCGGAATTTCCGTCTGCGAATGGCGGTTCTGCACCTTGAAGGCGAAAAATTCGGACGAGAAACTGATCGCGTGGCCGACTGTATCTTCGGACAACGCGAAGTCGTGGATCTGGCCCGGCGCCATGAAGAACAGCGTATTGGGCCGCACCTCGTAGCGAATCGAGTCGATGATGTGGTGACCGCTGCCCGACACGACCCAGACGATGTGATAGAACTCGTGCCGATGAGGATAGGGCAACGTCGATTTCATATCTTCGAGGGGTGCGAAATGAAAGTCGATCGACTTGATTCGCGACCCATATTCATAGTTGGCGATCTTGAAGACCGGCAACTGACAACCACAACCTCTAAGCATTTAATTTGTCTCCTGCATCCAGCTCACTCCTTGGCTAAATCAAGCGTGCTGTTTCTCCTTCGCCGGTCGGCATCGAACGTAGTGTAATTGTAAATAGCAAATCGGCGTGACGGCTGTTGTCGAAAACCCGCAAAGGTTTGGCCTCGCCTGCCGATTGTCAGATCATTGGAAACGCAACTCCTTCAGCGCCGACAGTCCGGTCAGCACCGGCTTGCCGTCCTGATTGCGAACCATGGTGTCCATCACGAGGATGCGCTTGGCGGGTTTCTTCTCGACTACGGTCACATGGATCCTGATCGTGTCGTCGATGAAGACGGGTCCGAGAAAGCGCAACTCCTGCCCGACGTAGACGAAGCCGGGACCGGTCAACCCGGTATGGGTCGTCGACACCAATGCCGCGGTCAGCAGGCCGTGCGCCACGCGCTGGCCGAATGGCGTGCGTGCCGCGAAGTGCTGATCCATGTGTAAGGGGTTGAGGTCGCCCGACAGATGGCCGAAAGCGTTCACGTCACTTTCCGCGATGGTACGCACGAGTACCTGGCAGCGGCCAATCTGGATATCGTCAAAGCGCAGCATCTCGTGGCACTGATTCAGATGAGTGTTCATGCAGTTCTCCGCCCGGTCAGCGCCGCGCCCGCTTCGACCAGCGTATCGATTTCGTCCGGCTCGTAGCCCAGTTCGGCGAGCACCTCGCGGGTGTGTTCGCCTTGCCGCGGCGGCTGACGGGTGAGCGGTGGTGCTGCGCCGTCGTATCGAACCGGATGCGCGAGCAAACGAATCGGCCCGGCCTGCGGATGCTCGACCTCCATGATGATGCGGTTGTGCGCCACTTGCGGGTCGGCCTCGACCTGACGGTAGTCGTTCACGGGCGCGTACCAGATGTCGTGCTCATCGAAGGTCGTCATCCAGTCGGCCGTCGTGCGCGCGGTCAGCGCGTCATAAACGATGCGGTTCAATTCGTCGCGGCGGCGCACGTTGTCCTTTGGGTGCGAAAACCCGGCCAGCACGGGCTGAGACAAGGCCGCCGCCAGCTTCTCAGTGGGCGTGAGCGAAACGGCGATCCAGCCGTCGAGAGTCCGGTAAACCCCATAGGGCGACGGATGGAACCGGCTGCCGGTCGGCGGGTTCGTGCGCGGCCAGAGTGGTCCCTTGTTCAGGTAGTAGGTGAACGGCTCGATCTGAAGATCGAGCGCCGCGTTGAGCAGGTTGCTTTCGACCAGCGTGCCTTTGCCGGTGCGTTCACGCGCCTGCAAGGCCGCGACCACGCCGAAGGCCGCCAACGCCGCCGCGTGCTGGTCGACGATCGCGGATCCGACTGGCGTGGGCGGGGAATCGGCCTCGCCGGAGAGCATCGTCATGCCACTGATGGCCTGCAGCAGCAGGTCCTGCCCTGGCCGCTTGAGATACGGTCCCGATGACCCGTAGCCGGTGCACGAACAGTACACGAGCCGCGGGTTGATCTCGCGGACATCGTCGTAACCGAAGCCCATGCGCTGCAGGACGCCTGGCCGGTAGTTTTCGATCAGGACATCGGCTTCCTTGATCAGCCGCCCGACGATCTCTCGCGCGCGCTCGTCGCGCAGATCCAGCGAGATGCTGCGCTGATTGCGGTTGCCGAGCAGAAAAAACATGCTCACACCTTCGACATACGCATCGAAGCCGGTCCAACTGCGCTCGAACGCGCCGCCCGGCGGTTCGATCTTGATCACGTCCGCGCCGACGTCGGCCAACATCTGCACGGCGGCGGGGCCCTGCAAGAAGTGAGTAAAACTTAACACCTTGATGCCTTCCAGCATGACTTGTCTCCCGAGCGCGTGTCCGTATCTGTTTGACTGAGGGTTCAGGCAAGCAGGTTTCGCGAGATGATCATTCTCTGAATCTCCGAGGTGCCCTCGACGATCTCCAGCACCTTGGCGTCGCCGAATGCGCGCGACACTGGGTACTCGCTCATCACGCCGTAACCGCCATGTATCTGCAACGCCTGATGAGCCGCCTCCATCGCGCGCTCGGTGGCGAAGAGCTTGGCCATCGACGCCTGCTGATCGAAGCGAACGCCTGCATCTTTGAGCGCGGCGGCATCGTAAAGCATCAGTCGCGCGGCGTGCGCGTGGGCCGCCATGTCAGCGATCTTGAACTGCAGCGACTGGAACTCGGCGATCGGCTTGCCGAATGCGCGCCGCTCCTTCATGTACGCGATCGACCGATCCAGTGAACCCTGCAGGATGCCTAGCGCGAGCGCGCCGATCAGGATTCGGCCCGTGCTGATCTGGGCGAGCGTCTGTCGCAAGCCCGCACCGCGTTCGCCGAGCAGGTTGGCGGCCGGGATCGTGCAGCGCTCGAAGAACAACTCGTAGGTGCTCGATGCGCGCCAGCCGATCTTGCGCAGTTTGCGTCCGTAGCTGAAACCGGGGGTGCCGTTGGGCACGATGAAGTTAGAAATTTCCTTGCGGCCGTCGGGGCGCGTTCCCGTTACCGCGGCGATGACGACCGGCCCGGTCACTTCCGTGCCGGAATTGCTAATGAAGGTCTTCGATCCATCGATGATGTATTGGTCGCCTTCCAGCGTCGCACGCGTCGCGATGTTGGCCGCGTCGGAACCCGCGTTGGGCTCCGATAATCCGATCGCGCCGACTTTGCGGCCGTCGAGGATAGGGCGCAAATAACGATCCTTTTGCTCATCGGTGCCATAGTTGGAAAGCAGGCTTGCGACCGTCGAATTGGCCATTAGAGAGTTGGCGATTGCGCAATCTACCCGTGCGAGTTCCTCTAACACGATTACATAGGAAAGCCATTCGCCACCGCCGCCACCCCAACTCTCCGGATAAGGCAGGCCGGCGAAGCCGAGCTCGCCGGCACGCTTCCAGATGTCGTAAGGAAAGGCTTCCGCTTCCCAAAGCTCTTCCGAGACAGGAGCGATTTCGTTTTCCGCGAAACGGCGCACGGCGTCGCGTATCGCGGTGTGTTGTTCGTTTAACCAATGCGGCATGTTCGACTCTGTGAAAAAGCGGGAGATGGGTTGAAGCCGGGGGCTGCGTTACAGCACCTTCAGATAGGTATCGCCAGATGCGACCAGCGTGCCGTCCTGGCGCGTGACGTCTGCTCTGAACACGCAAATGTTGCGATCGTCGTCCTTCTCGCGCAGCGTAAGCCGGGCGGTGACCGTGTCGCCGATGAATACCGGCGCATTGAACGTGATGTCGTAGCGATAAGAAACCGCACCGGGGCTCGGCGCCTTTTGTGCCATATAGCCCATCACGGTCGATAAGAAGCCGACCGACAGACATCCTTGCGCAATGCGCTTCTCGAAGCGCGTGGTTTTGGCGAATTCCTCGTTCAAATGCACCGCATAGAAATCGCCGACGATCCCGGCGAAGCCGTAGATATCGAATTCAGTTACGGTCTTGGCGAAATCGGCAGTGTCGCCGACCGCGTAACAATCCATGTGCGGGCGTTTGGCCATGGTGGTTCTGGAAGTGAGAGTCGGTTGCGGAGCCGGCCTGTTCTTTGTTGATTGGGGCCGGCGGGTGTGACTCAAATTTAATGAGTGCGGGTTGCTGACCGTTAGGACGGTTTGGGCGAATGCTTGGACTTTTTTGACTGCATGCGCCGGATAAATCGCCAGGCAGTCTGGCAAACGCGTGCTATCGAAGACGCCGTAAAAAAGTACAAGAAATCGGGCGGCGGGTCCTAACGCCCGTTGCGTGCACTCACGAATACTTGGAGCGCCTGCAGACGGATCGGCCTGACGCGGCGCGAAAATTACATTCCAGTACGGAAGGAGACGAAATGAAATCATTCTTCAGCGCGCGCCGCGCATGGCGCACCATGATGGTGGGTACGCTGCTCGCAGCGGGCGTCGTTGTCGCCAGCGTTGCCCGTGCGGACGAGCCGATCGTCATGAAGCTGGGCCACACCCTCGCCCCGGACAACCACTATCAGCTGACTGCCCAGGTGTTCGCGAAGGAGGTCGCGCAGCGAACCCACGGCAAGGTCAAGATCGAAATCTTTCCGCAGTCACAGCTCGGCGGCGAAGTGCAGATGGCGCAAGCGCTGCGCACCGGCACCCAGGAGCTCATGATTTCCGCACAGGCGCCGATCGGAAACACGATCAAGCAGTGGCAGATCTTCGATACGCCTTATCTCTTCAGCAGCATCGACGACGCCAACCGGGTTCTGCAAGGACCGGTCGGCCGCAAGTTCCTCGACATGATGCCGGCGGTCAACATGATCGGCTTGACGTGGCTGTCGGTGGGCGAACGCAATTTGTTCACGGCTAAAAAGCCCGTCGGCTCGCTCGATGACATGAAGGATATGAAAGTTCGAGTGATGCAGAGTCGCGGCTATATCGCGGGCTATAAGGCACTGGGCGCAAATCCGACGCCGCTGCCTTATAACCAGTTATTTCTGGCGCTTTCGCAAGGCCTGGTCGACGGCGGCGATACGTCACCGGAGCAGTTCATCCAGGACAAATTTTCCGATGTCGCGAAGCATTACTACCTGACCCACGTGAACTACCTGCCCGTGGTGCTGGCAATCAGCAAGAGCGCCTGGACGCGTCTTTCGCCTGACGAGCAGCAGGCGTTTCATGCCGCTGCCGCCGTCGCCGCGGACTATGACATGAAAGAATACAAGCACGAGTACGACGACGCGCTCGCAACGATGAAGAAGAATGGCACCCAGGTGACCGAGATAAACACGGTGCCGTGGGCCGCCGCGACCGCAAGGGCGCGCGAGGGCCTGCTCAGCGACATTCCCGATGGCCAGGCGCTTTATCAGGAAATCAAGGCGGCCGACAAGTCCGCTGTCGCTTCGAAATGAAGGGAGAGTGCCATGGAAAAGCTTGCCCGTAATCTCCTGTTTATCGATGAGCTGGTCCTGAAGATCACGCTGTTCCTATGCGGTGGACTACTTCTCATGATGGTGTTCGTCGCTGGCCTCGGGGTGGTCTTCCGCTTCATCCTGCACAACTCGCTGTCGTGGTCCGACGAGTTCGCGGCTTATCTGTTCGTGTGGCTCACGTGCCTCGGTGCGGCGGCAGGAGCCAAGCTGCGGGTTCATCCGGAGGTGCGGGTACTGGCCGACCGTTGTCCGCCCGCCTTCGCGCAGACACTGGCGGACCTTACCGACTGCGTAGTCCTCGCGCTCGGCGTGGTCTTCCTTATGTACGGTGGCGACATGCTGGAGCTGATGGGCACCGAAACTGCGACCTCTCTGCCGATCTCAATGGTGTACCCATATCTCTCGATTCCCGTCTGCGGCGCGTTGCTGGTCTTTCATTCCGCGGTGCGAATCGCGGTTTCTCATCTCGCGCCCGGCGCGCAAACGAGGCAGTCTCTGTTGCAGGGCGTCTCCGAACATATCTGAGGTGAATCAACATGTGGGCACTCGCTCTAGGCGCCGGGTTCCTCGGCTTGGGTGTACCGGTGGCCATTTGCATCGGCATTGCGGCGACGATTGCATTGACGCTGAATGGAACCCCGCTGCTGGTGATTCCGCAGCAGCTGTTTTCGAACCTGAATAACGTCGGCCTGCTGGCCATCCCGTTCTTCATGTTGACAGGCGCAATCATGGATGCGGGCGGCGTCTCGCGCCGGATCATCGACTTTTCGCAGGCGCTTGTCGGCTTCATGCGCGGCGGCATCGGACAGGTGACGATCGTTGCGAGTATGTTCTTCGCCGACCTCTCCGGTTCGGCGACTGCGGATACCGCAGCGATCGGCTCGGTCATGATCCCCGGGATGGTCAAGCAGGGATATTCACGCGCGTTCGCAGTCGCGCTGCAGTCGGCAGCGGGCTCACTCGGATTGCTGTCGCCCGTGTCGATGAGCATGCTGGTGTACGCCTACACCGCCAACGTTTCGGTCGGAACGATGTTCGTCGCGGGGATAGTGCCGATGCTGCTGGTGGTCGTTTCCTTCATGCTCGTGAACTACCTGACTGCCGTGCGCCAGAACTATACGGCGGTCGAAGCGTTTTCCGCCAGGCGGCTGTGGACGACTTTCAGACAGGCGATCTGGGCATTGCTGACGCCCGTGATCATTCTGGGCGGGATCCTTGGCGGCGTCTTCACGCCGGTAGAAGCAGGCGTCGTCGCGGCGTTCTATGTGACGCTGGTGAGCGCCTTCATCTTCAAGTCGCTCAAGCTGTCGCAGTTCGGGGAAATACTCACGCGCACGGCCATCAATACCACGCGGGTATCGTTTCTTCTCGGGCTCGCGTTCGTGCTCGGCCGTTATCTGATTGAGGCGCAAATTCCGTTACACGTCGCCAACAGCTTCCTGGCCGTGACGACCAGCGCGTTCGTGTTGCTGATCCTGATCAATCTCTTCCTGCTGGTAGCCCATACCGTACTCGAAACGATCTCGAGTATTGCGGTGGTGATCCCTGTGTTCCTGCCGCTCGTCGTGCAAATGCATATCGACCCGGTGGTGTTCGGCGTCATCGTACTGGTCAACTCAGCCATCGGCATCAACCTGCCGCCGATCGGTTTTTGCCTCTTTACGGCTGCGTCCATCGGCGGCGTGTCCGTCGAAAAAGCGACTCGGGCGATCCTGCCGTTCATCTTCGCGCTGGCGGTCGACCTGCTGCTGATCATCGTCTTCCCGCATATCCCACGTTTCCTGCCGAACTTGCTGGCAATCAAATAACACGAGAACGGAGGCTCATCATGAACACGACTCACGTCGAGCGAAGCGGCGCGGCGCCGGTCCCGCTGGCCGCATTCGAGGACCTGAAGTACCTGAAGCTCGAACAACCACTTCGCTTCGTCTGGTTGATCACGTTGAATCATCACGACAAGCGCAATGCGCTGTGTGTGCCGCTGCTGGTGGAACTGGCGCGCGTGCTCGCGGCAGCCGAAGTCAGCGACGAAGTCAGGGCTGTCGTGCTCACCGGCGGCGAGGGTTTCTTCAGCGCCGGTGCGGATATTGCCGACATGGCGGCACGCGGGGTCGCAGCGTATGCGGACCCGGTGCGCCTCGCGAGCTGGAAGGCGATTGAAACCTTTCCGAAGCCGCTGATCGCCGCGGTCAACGGCTTCGCCATCGGTGGTGGCCACGAGCTGGTGATGCTGGCCGATATCGTCGTCGCGGCGGACGACGCGACCTTCTCGCAGCGAGAGATCGTCATCGGCGCCCTTCCGGGCGATGGCGCGACCCAGCGCCTGCCGCAGGTGCTCGGCAAGACACTGGCGATGAAACTCGTGCTTACCGGCGAGCCGCTGACGGCAGCCGAGGCCGAGCGCCACGGACTTGTGACCGAGGTCGTCGCGCCGGCACGCAGCATCGCACGCGCCGTCGAGATCGCGTCGCTGATCGCCGCCCGCGCGCCGCTCGCGGTCCGACTGGCCAAGCGCGCCGTGCTCGATTCGTTCGAGACCAACCTTCAACAAGGCCTGCAGTGCGAGCATCAGGCGAATCTCGACGTGTTCAAGACCGAGGATCGCGCCGAAGGCCACCGCGCATTCGTCGAAAAGCGGCCGCCGCGCTTCAAAGGTCGCTGACCATTGGTGCCTCGCGCATGCGCCTCTCGACGCGATCGGCAACGCTTTCCTTTAGTTCTGACCGGCATCGATGCAGATATCCACGCCGCGGTCTTCCGAATGTTCAGGGCGAACGCGGAGTTCAGTAGAACCCTGTTCCACCTCACCCCGACAGCCGGACTCACGACGTAACGGAGATTATATGAACGGGCTGAATGGTATCCGCATTCTCAGCTTCAATCATTTTCTGATGGGGCCTTTGGGCGTGCAGCACCTCGCCGATTGCGGGGCCGACGTCATATCGGTCGAACCCGTCGACGGCGCATTTCAGCGCAAGTGGGGCGGCGCGAACCGCGCCATCGATGGGCAGACGATGCTGCTTTTGATGGGTAATCGCAATAAGCGCAGTCTGGCTTTGAATCTCAAGGACCCGCGGGCGATCGATATCGTCATGAGCTTGCTGCCTCAAGTCGACGTGGTCGCCGAGAATTACCGTCCCGGTGTGATGGAACAGCTGGGATTGGGTTACGAGGCACTAAAGACAGTCAAGCCGGACATCATCTATGCGTCCGGCTCGGGATTCGGTCCGGATGGACCCTATGCCAGCCGGCCGGGGCAGGACCTGATCATTCAGGCCATGTCGGGTATCGCGACAATCACCGGAAGCCGGGAGGACGGTCCACGCGCGGTGGGCGTGTCTGTCGTGGATCATCACGGCGCTGCGCTGTATGCGAACGGTATCCTGACGGCACTGCTCAACCGCGAGCGTACGGGCGAGGGCTGCCGGGTCGACGTAAGCTTGCTGGCGGCTGCGCTCGATTTGCAACAGGAGTCTCTCACGTGTTTTCTGAACGGCGACGGCCATGACGACGTGCGACAGGCGGGGCGTGTATCAGGTTGGTACTTCCCCGCACCGTACGGCATATATGCCACTGCGGACGGTTTCATCGCATTGTCGCTGAGTCCTCTCGACATCATCTATCAGATCCTCGAGATCCCGGAAAAGAAACGGATTCCCGCGAAGCGCGCATTCGACGAGCAGCAGGAAATCTCCGACCGGCTTGCGCGCCGGCTTGCGCAGGACACGACGGCACACTGGTTGCCACTATTCGAACGGCATCATGTCTGGCACACGCGCGTCAACGACTATGCGCAGGTGGTCGCCGATCCGCAGGTGCGCCACTTGAAGAGCTTCGAGACAGTCGAGGGTGCAACCGGCACCCCAGTGACGCTCGTCAATCACCCGGTGCGCTACGACGGCAGCGCGCCAGCTATCCGTATGCCGCCGCCACGGTTGGGCGCGCACACGATCGACATCTTGTCAGGGGTGGGAATGAACCGGCCGATGATCGACTCGCTGCTGGCGGACGGCGTAATCGGCGTTGCCGAGGACGCCGAGGCCGTTGCGGCGGCCGCGGCAAAAGGCGGAGTCGCGTGAAGCGGGGTTGAAGCCAGCCATGCGGCGAGCGTGCCGTACGCGTCGATGAAAACAGGGGAAGCAGGCATGAGTGACAGGTGCAGGGAAGTCAGTACGGATGTGCTGGTCGTTGGCAGCGGCGGCGCTGCGCTGCGGGCCGCGCTCGAGGCGGATTCCAGCGGCGCTGACGTGCTGGTCGTGATCAAAGGGGAATTTCGCAAAAGCGGCGCGACGTTTCATAGCGTAGCTGAAGTAGGCGCCTTCAATGTGCCGGACGGAGCAGGGGATCACAGCGATAATCCTGATGTTTTTCTCGCCGATATCCTGCACGCCGCTCAAGGCATGGCGGACCCGCGCTTGAGCGCGATTCTCGCGAACGAAGCGCATGAGTCTCTGCGCTACCTCGAACGATACGGCGTAAAGTTTGAGCGCGAGGACAACCACTACCTGGTTTTTCGCGCATGCTTTTCTTCCAAACCGCGCTCGCATGTGATTCATGAGCACTTCAAACCAATCGTGAAATCGCTGGGGACCGAAGCGTCCCGGCGCGGCATCAAGGTCATGGACCGGTTGATGATCGTCGACCTGCTGTCGCAGGACGGCGAATGTCTCGGCGCATACGCGATCGATTCGGATGGAAACCCGATGCTGATCCGTGCCAAGTCGACGATTCTTACCACTGGGGGTGCAAGTCAGCTGTTCGCCCAAAACCTGTATCCATCGGACATTACCGGCGACGGCTATGCAATGGCTTATCGCGCGGGCGCGCGACTGGTCAACATGGAGTTCATGCAGGCCGGTGTGAGCGTGCTGACGCCTTTCGTCAACCTGTTCGGCAACTACCTGTGGGACGCGCACCCGAATCTCACCGACCGCGATGGCAGGGCGTTCGTCCCTGACTATCTGCCGACGGGGCTGGCTCAGGAAGACGTCATTCGGCAAAAAGAGCGGCACTTTCCGTTCAGCTCGAGCGACATCTCACGCTACGTCGAAATTTCGATTCAGAAGGCACTCAACGATGGCCGCGGCACGGCTGAAGGAGGCGTGTTTCTCGACTTCGCCGGATGCGATCTCGAATCGATACTGGCCGACAAGAGCCGCAGCATTGCAAGGATGTGGCCGCTAACCTGCCAATGGTATAAGGAGCACGGCGTCGACCTTTATCGGGACCGAGTGCAGATCACCTGTTCCGCGCATGCGATCAACGGCGGTTTATATATAGACGAAAACGCACAGTCCAATCTGAAGGGTCTGTTCGCTGCGGGTGAGGTGGCAGCGGGTCCACATGGCGCAGACCGTCTCGGCGGCAATATGGCCCTGACGTGCCAGGTCTTCGGCCGCCGGGCGGGCCTCGCCGCGGCCGAACGCGCGAAAAAGATGACGCACCGCGCGATGACCGGGGCCTTGGACGACAATCGCACGGTCGCCACGCAATTCCGCCGAAATGGCAGGCACACGCTGGACGAACTGAAAGCACGGATTCAGCAGTGTGCAAACCGGTATTTGCTGATCGTGCGCGAGGAAGCCGGGCTTCGGACCTTCAGGCGTGTCTGCAGGGAGACGCGAAACCAGTTGTTTCACGACACGGTGATCGGCACGCCGGCTGAGCTCATGCGGGGCATCGAATTGGCGAACTTGATCCAGGTCGGTGAATTGATGGCTTCGGCGTCGCTTGTCAGGCGCGAGAGCCGGGGTGGTCATTACCGCGAAGACTTTCCCGAGCGTAACGCGGACTTCGCCTGCAACATATTCCTCGAGCGCAACGTGCCTGAAGGTCTGTGGTTAGGGCGGCTGGCGGATCTGTCGTCGTGAGTCGGTAGCGAGCTAATCACCTTGCGCGGTTCGATCAGGGGGTCTGAACTGGTCGAGCGTTTCGACGCCGCCCGAGGTCAACCGCACGATACGTTCCGTGCGCAAACCGCCGACGTTCGGCACCGTGATGGTCGCCTTCATGGTAAAGACCATGTTTTCCTGCAGCACGGTCCTGTTGCCCGGCCCGATCCACGGCGCTTCTTCTTCCGGGTCCATGCCGGTGCCGTGACCGGTGCCAGGGCCGCGCGCTTCGCTCGGATTCGCCGGACCGTAGGTGAAACCGCGTCCGCCATCGGCCACGTACCCACGATAACGCGCACCGATGTCGGTCATGATCCGGCGACGGGGTTGCTGAGCCTGGTGTGCGCGTTTTTCCTCGCCGAGACTTTCAAGCGGGATCTGTCCGCGGAGCCGGAAGATGAAGCGGCCACCGCGCTGGGTGCGCATGCGTGCTCGCATTCGCCGCGTCCTTTGTCGCGCTGAGCGCTGGTGTTCTCCATCGCATTGCTCCGTCGTTACGATGGCTACACCTTCGCACCGCGTACGTGCGTTCAAGACCGGAAGCGCTGAGGATGGTGACCGCCAGTACCTGTCGCGTGGACTCTTTCCAGCTGACTCTGATCGTGGTTCTTGGCAGCACACTCGGCGGAAAAGCTCTCCAGAACGCCACGAAGTGAGTAGATGTTTTTGATGTTCATCAACGTTGTCGCGACCTGACGCGGGTTTCAGCCGATGCCGCGGTTCTATGTTTAGTTCGATTGACACCAACCGGCTCGACGTACCCGACAGCGACGCCGTGGCCCACGTTGCCGAGCCCATTTATGCGGCTCTCGCGCGCGGCGTGCAGCGGGAGCTCGCGGGCGATCCCTATCACGGTCGAGGACGGCGTGGCGACGCTGGGCAGCACGATGTGGTTGCTGCGCGACCGGCGTGCGGCGCGTGGTCGGCAGGCCGGTTGTCGAATGAGCCGGAGCGCTGGGCACGTTCAGGGCAATCCCCACATTGTTGACGTGTATCAATCGGGTGGCTGCCGGGACGCGCACGATGATCCCGTCCGTGCGCAATAGCGCCCGCGCGGCGCGTTTTTGAAAGGAGCCCCTGCCATGCAGAAACACCTGATCGTGGTCACGCATCCGGTGGAAGACAGCTTCACCATGAGCGTGACGCGCGCCTACCTTGGGGAACTGATCCGCATAGGCCATGACGTGCGCGTTCACGACCTGTACCGGATGGGGTTCGATCCCGTGCTTTCCGCGCAGGAATTGACCGAGGGAAGCGACGCGCGCCTTCGCATGGCCGACGTCTTGATCGCGCAGAAAGACGTGCTCGCGGCGGATGTCATGACTGTCGTCTATCCCCTCTGGTGGATGGCGATGCCTGCGATGATGAAAGGCTACATCGACCGCGTGTTCAGCCGAGGTTTCGCGTATGAGACGCAACCGGGCGGCGTGCACGGCCTGCTGTCCGGACGCCGCGCCGTCGTGGTGACCGTCTCCGCCGCACCGTTGGCCTCTTTTGTGGCGGACGGCCGATGGCAAGCGCTGCAGCTGCTGCAGGATACACACGTTTTCCGCGCATCCGGTTTCGACCTGATCGGGCACCTGCATTTCGACGAAGTCGGTCCGGCCATGCCTCCTGCCATGGCCGCCACTCATTTCGCGCAGGTGCGTGAATTCGTTCGCGGGCATTTCGCTTCGGTGCCGGCGGCGTGAATTACAAATGAAACGAACCCGCGGTGGGGCGCTTCAAGTGTTCACCAGCGCGCCAGATCGACGACGGCACGGCCGCGTTGACCTGCAAGGTTGCCTCGCACGGCGAGCGGCGGCTCGTCTACGGAGCGGCCAAAGCGGCGCCGGGCGTGCGCACGCTCGTCAGTCTGCCGAACGTCGAATGAAACGCCCCACGGGCGCGCTGGGCGCCCGTGCAGCGCAACGCTCACTGGCCACGCGTGGCCGTGATGCAGGGAGCACTGCCATGTATCGCTTCTTTCGCAGATTCGAACGGCTGGCGTTCGGTATCGTGGCGGCGTCGGCCATCGTATGCGAGCTTACCTTTGTCCTTTGCCCTCGACCATCGCAAGCGGCAATGAGAGGGATAACGCAAAGCCCTGCTCAGGGGCAGTCCGAATCCGTAGTTCGCCGCCGAGCGCTACGGCACGCTCGCGCATGCCCAACAAGCCGAACGAATTCCTTGCGGGTCGCCTATCGCTCAAGCACCCTCGACCATTGTCTATGATGCTGACGATACAGTTCGGCCCGTCTCGCACGATTTTGAGCGTCACTTCGGTCGCGCCTGAATGGCGTGCGACGTTGGTCATCGCTTCCTGGACGACTCGGAACACCGCAGACGCGCTCTCGCCATTGAAATCGATGTCGTCCGCGCCGATGTGACGGATGACGCGTACACCATGCCGCGCCGAGAACTGGTCGCTGAACCATTCGATGGCCGGGATCAGGCCGAGATCGTCCAGCATCGCGGGACGCAGGTCCGCGGCAATTCGCCTCACGGACCCAACGAGCTGATCGATCAACGCGTATATGGTGCCCAGATCCGCATCGGCCAATGCCGTCATGGCGGCCTCGGCGCGGTTTTCGATTCTGGCGACCTCAATTTTCAATGCAGCCAGTTGCTGGCCGAGATCGTCGTGCAGCTCGCGCGCGATACGGGTTTTTTCCTCCTCGCGAACGTGCTGGATATTCGCCGAGAGGTGCGTCGCTCAGCGAGCGATGATTGATCCAACCCCGTACGACGCATCCGAGTCCGGCTGAAGCGCAATACAGCGAAACGTTCTGTGCCATCGCGCCCGCCGCGACGGCGGAAAAAATATCGCGCTGCTGAGGCGGCATCGTCAGCAGGCGCGACATGTTGACGACATACACGAGATCGAGCGGTGCGTCGCCGACAAAATCCTGGTATCCCGTCATATTGCGCGCGTCGCTCTCGCGTTTGAGTACGAGCCGATGGTTTGGCGCGTCATAGCGATAGACTCCGTTCGGCAGCACCGCATAAAGGTCGATTTCATTGAAGGCATGGGCCGACGGCGCCGTGCGGCCGCCTGTCGCCGGACGGTTGACGCCGTCCGACGCCCATAGCAGCGCACCAAGCGTCGCGGGCATCAAGGGTGTGTCGGAAAATTCGCGGGTGCTGGCGCGCAGCGCGAGCGCTTTCATCAGCGGCACGCCGCCGGCCATGTCAGGCTTGGGCAGCGTGATCACGGCAGGCGTTTCGCCGCGGGTACGAGAGGGGGCGCGTCCGGGCGCCGGTTCATAGGACAGCAGTTGCATATCGGTCATGATCGACTCCGTTCAAGGTCAGCGCCGGTGCATGCGCAGGTGAACCGCGCACGCGTTTTCACCATAGCCGCGCTGAACGCCTGTGCTTTGATGCGTGTCAACTGAGCCTTCTCGCCGCGCATGAATCGTACGGCGCTCATGGTTGCCCGGTTCTCGTTGATGCAAATCAACCCGCATCGCAGCCGCGTACGTAGTCTCACTGCTGGTATCAGGGATGCCCGACAGTTGTTCAACGTGCGTCCGCGGTGCCCGGCACGCCGACCAGACGCAGTCGCAACCGGTTGAGCGCTGCTGCGCTTCGATGGCGAAGGGACGTGCCCCGCGCCCGCTCTGGCTCGCATGGCGGCTAGCGCCATTGAGCGCGGATTCGGCCATCAGGCGCGGCATTCATACACGATGACCTCGACAAGGATGAGCGAACGTGAGCGTAGACGATCCGACTGAATTCCCCCATGCGCCGCAAGCTATGAAGCGCTCTCCATCTCAGACGACTACCCTGGCCGGTGCCAACCAACTGTCCGGGGCGCGGGACGGCCATGGCGCGCCCGTGCCTGCACTTTCGCGCAACGAACTGGACCTGGCCGCGCACGCGGCGGTCGCGGCGCTGACAGGCGGTTTGTCGCCGGCTTCGATATTCATGGCGGCCCAAGACTGGGCACTGCACATGATGCTCTCGCCCGGTAAGGCACTCGACCTGGTGAACCGGTGCGCGATGGCGTATAGCGAGCTGACAGAACACATACAGGTCGCGCCTACGGCTCATTGGCACGCCGAGCCGGTGAGCGAGGACCCTCGGTTCTCTGCCGATTCATGGTCGCGGTGGCCTTACTGGCTATATCGGGATGCCTTCCTGCAAGTCCAGCAATGGTGGGAAGCGGCGACCACGGCGATACCGGGCGTCGAACGGCATCATGAGGAACTGGTGCGCTTCCTCGTGCGCCAATGGCTGGACGCATGCTCACCCAGCAACTGCATCGCAACCAATCCCGCGATACAGACGGCGGCGTGGCGAAGCGGCGGACTGAATTTCGTGGTGGGCATGCAGCACTGGCTCGAGGACCTGCGCGAGCTTGCCGGCGCGGCGAAAGACGACCTGGCATCCCCTTCGCATGCGTGGCTGCCCGGAAAAGACGTGGCCATTACCCCGGGCAAGGTAGTGTGGCGCAACGCTTTGTGCGAGTTGATTCAGTACGCGCCTGCAACAGCCACCGTGGCGCGCGAACCGCTCCTGATCGTCCCGTCGTGGATCATGAAGTACTACATTCTCGATCTTCAGCCGCACAATTCCCTGATTCACTATCTCGTGGACGCTGGCTACACGGTGCACACAATATCGTGGCGCAACCCGCCCGCAGCGTTTCGTGACGTCGGACTCGACGACTACCTGCGCGACGGTTTGTTTGCCGCGCTGGCTCAGGTCCGTCTACGTCATGCACAGCCGGTGCATGCCGTCGGCTATTGCCTTGGGGGCACGCTCCTCGCGATGGCGGCTGCAGCGCTGTTTCGCGATGGAAGAGGGCACGAACTGAAGACGGTGACGCTCCTTGCGGCGCAAACGGACTTTGCTGAGCCGGGCGAACTGGGCCTGTTCATCGATGCGAGTGAACTTGCCGCGCTCGACGCATTGATGTGGCACCAGGGCTATCTGGACGGACGGCAGATGTCGAGCGCTTTCCAGCTGTTGAATGCGCGCGATCTGATCTGGTCGAGGATGATGAGCGAATACCTGCTCGGACGGCGCTCGAAGCCCAACGACCTGATGGCGTGGAACGCCGACACCACGCGCCTGCCTTATCGCATGCACAGCGAGTACCTCACGCGGTTATTCCTGAACAACGATCTTGCCGAGGGACGCTACTGCGTCGATGGCCGGCCGGTCGCCTTGTCCGACATCGAAGCGCCGACCTTTGTCGTCGGGACGGAGCGGGACCACGTGTCACCCTGGCGCTCGGTCTACATGCTGCATCTGCTGACGCATAATCCGTTGACTTTCCTGCTGACGGCAGGCGGACATAATGCGGGAATCGTGTCCGAGCCCGGCCATGTGGGCCGTTACTACCGATGTGTAACCCGTCCTCGCGGAGCGCCTTACCGCAGCCGCCGCGATTTTCTCGCCCAGACCACACCTGTCGAGGGGTCGTGGTGGCTCTGCTGGAACCAGTGGCTACGCGAGCAGTCGAGCGGGGAGGTGGCTGCCCGTGCAGTCGACGGCGCCCTCTGCGACGCGCCGGGAACCTATGTCTTCGAAAAATAGGTGAAATTCATATGAATGAGGCCGATAGGCTCGCTAATCTGCGGCTTTCATGCGTCTCGATTGCCGTCGGCCGAGATGGGGCGACGCGATGAACGACGAGTTGCGATCAGACGCGTCAGTCCGGGCCGTTCGGCCGCGCCGTCTTGAGCACCATGAACGCCACGATCGCTTCCCCGAAGGTATCGTCGGGACGGCCGACCACTGCGGCCTCGGCCACCGCGACGCACGCTGACGGGCGCACTGCAACATTTCCCCGGCCGGATGTCGCCGCGCCTGCCGTCACGTGGCACTGACCACGCAAAGCAACCGATGCTTGACGCGTATCAATTGCAATAGCGCTATCGGGTCGATGATGGATTCGTCGCGACGGCTCGCAAGCCGACACGCGCTCAGACATCGCGTGCGTCAACTGACGGAGGAAGGACATCATGGTCCGCGCAGAACCGAGAATCATCGTCGCCGCAGTGGCCATTTTCACAGCGTTGGCCGGGATTGGAGGAGGGCATGCCGGACTACGTCCTCGACGCGGTACGCAGCACCGACGGCGTCAAATACGCGGTGCCGCTGTATTCGGGCGGCGCGCTGGTCAAGCTGCGCGACGGCACTTATCAGGCCGTCACGGTGATCGGACTCGACGACGCCAGCCTGTTCGGCTGGCCGATCATGAAGCAGGGCAAGATCGAAGACATCTATGCCGAGAACGGCTTCATCGCGATCGACGATCGCCGAGTTAGTGAAGCTGAAGAACCCCACGCTCGGCACGGATTTCGAGCTGAACGATCATCGCGGCGTGGTGGTCGGCATCGCGACTGTCGCGAGCAGCGGCCTGTTCGGCACACCCACGCTCTACACCACTTACAAGCGTGCTATCACCTACATCCCCACGACCCGCTACACCACCTCGTACAGCCTCGTCGAGCCGAAGTCGCCAGCCGATATCGCGCATATCAAGCAAGTGGTGAAATCGCTCGGCTACGTCGCATACACGAAAGCCGAGTTCATGGCGCGCATCGCGTGGCTACAGGGCGTGGCGCAACGGCTGCAGGATACGGTCGCGTTATATGCGGCGCTGGGTGGGGGATGGGAGAGCGGGCAATGACCGGGCAAGTTTTCGAGTGAGAGTTCGCGGGCATGGCGCCGGGAGGGCGATGCGTGGAGGGCGCGGGATCGAGGCCCGCGCAGCGTGCGCCTCAGACGTTGCTCGCCTTAGGTGCGGAAGCCGTCGACGCCGGCGCGTCACCCGGCTGGTCCCGCTCGCAACGTTCGAGCCGCAACGCGCCCCAGCCGAGCGGAGCAAACACGCGGCCGCCAGCAAGCTCGACCTGCTCGACAAACGATTCGAGCGTCACGCCAGCCATGATGTGAATCGGCGCGTTGCTGATGAGATCCTGCGTGCGCAGCCACGGAGCGTCGCCCCGATTGATCTCGATGACGCTGCGCGTCTTGCCGTCGTAGCCCGCATCGGGCGGATACAAGGGACCGTCGAAGGCGACCGTCAGAATCTGCTGCGGCATGTCAGCGTAGGGGACGCCGGCATGTTGTTCATACGGCACCTGTTCCCAGCCGTCGCCCCATTGCTGATCGAGTGGCACACGCGTGAAATAGGCCCACGGGGCGCGCACGAAACAGAGTCCATACGCGTGCCGTACGCCGTCCAGATCCGCGGTCAATCCCATGAGCGCACCTCGTTGTCGTGACGGTTCAAATAAGGTTCAGGCAGTGTCGTCATCCGCGAAAATGCCATTTTCAGGCTCCGCGCCCTCGTGGTCGACACATTGAATGTGCCAGTGGCCGCTCATCAGCGTCCTGCCTGCATTGGCGCACCATTGCGCACGCCCGGCCTCACCTTCGAACGGGCCGCCGGACACGTTCAGATCAAGCCCCTCAAGCACACAGCAGGGCACCGAATCGTGCGGGCCGCACACGAGTGTATTGCCGCAGTCGACTTGCAGCGTGCCCCATTCGGGCAGTTCGAGGCCCAGGTGCCCCTCGCGCGACCATTGACGCGTTTCGTTGTCGAGCCACAGGATGGCGAATGCCATCCGATTGACACGGTCGAATGTGTCGAGGTGGATGGTCAGGCGCATGATTTTCTCCATCTGTACCAAGTGCGTCCGCAGTAAGCGGCTAGTCGGTTCGTTGCTGTTCATTGACTCAGGACCCACTGGATCAGCGTGTGGGCGCCTTCGGGCGTAAGCGGTCCACCGCGATCTGGCGGCAGCGGCATGGCCATGTCGCCCCAATGCGCCTTGCCGCCGACCCGCAGTTTGTGTTCGAGCATCACCTGCGCATTCGGCTCGTTGCGATAACGTTCCGCGATCTGCTGGAACGAAGGGGCGAGAAACGGCGCGTCGCGGGTATGGCAGAACATGCAATGCTGTTGATCGACGAGGGCGGTCGGCTCGGACTGCGCGAACGCCGCGCCGCTTGCTGTCAGCAGGAGCCCGACTACATGCGCGGCCAGGTACGGCGGAAACATGGCTTTCACGAGACGCACTCCACCAAAGGTTGCAGGCTCAGTCTACGTTTGACGACGCGGTTGCAATTGACTCACGTCAAGCCGACGTTTGCCCGCGCTCCATCGAGCGTTTCCGTGAGTCATCGGGCGTCGCCGGCGCCAGCGGATAAATCAAAGTGGCCCACCGTTTGAGCGAGCACCGGAACGCTGTCGCGCGGCAGGCGCATTTCGATACTCAGCGCACTGCGGTTGAGCCAGCCGCGCGCCGTGACAGCGAGTCCTGCGGCCGCGCAGAAGAGATAGACGTTCTGCACGATCGCGCCGGCGCTCGCCGACGCAAAAGGTTTGCGCTGCGACGGTGCGATGTCGTGCATGCGTGCAAGATCGGCGACGTACACCAGAATCGTGTCGTCCAGCAAGTCGGCAGCGAAGCGGCGCGTTAGATGTTTCATGAACACGTCGTCCTCGTGCAAGCCGGAACCGCAAACGGCACCCCGTCATCGTGTACCACCGCGGCATTTAATGATTGACTCAAATCAACCGGCTTTCGCGAACATGGGGCTGTTCGAGGCCTGCCGTCAGGTGATGTCACCCGCTTGATCCGAGTCAGCCAGGATCGCCACCAAAAAATTGGCGACGTTTCAAGCGGGTCTATTCTGAACACATCGGAGCGCCGAGCGTGGCCGCACTCTGGTTATCCGCGCCGCTTCCGTCGGCTTTGTTCAAGCCACGTACTTTCACTCTCACAGGTACCGGCCATGCATATCCATTTCCCGCAGGAACGTCCCGAGTACTGCGCGCGCGATCTCGTCGTCGCCTTTCCGGCGGAGGTCGACGGTGAGCGCGTGCAGTGCGCCATTACCGCGGAGGCGCTGGAAGACCACTTCGGCGCGCCGTCGTTGCGTGAAGACGATCTGATCGAAGCGTTCGATACACACCGGCTGCCCATCGAGGCCGCCGCGCGAAATTTGCTGAAAGAAGTGGGCGCGAAGCCGGTCATGATGCACAGCGGCTACTTTCGCTTCCGCGATTGAAGCCGCGCGGCCGGGTCGCTGATCGGCCCTTTGACTGCGCCGCTCTACGACACCACTTCGGCAAGTGGGCGCCGCGACGAATGCCGCACGGCGCCGCCACGGCCAACCCCGATCAGCAGTTGCGGGACGGCGTCCAGATTGAGCGCGGCGCGCAGGCGCTCGCGCAGCGAAGCCACTTCGATCGGTTGATTCAGGTAGGAAGCCGTCATGCCTTCGGAGGCGGCGGTGAGCAGCACCCGTTCGAGCGCCTGCCCGGCCGCGAGCCATGCGGCCGCGTCAGCCGTGCCGGTGCCGATGCACAGCAGCAATGGGCGAGCCGGCGACGAGTGTCTGATGCGCTGAGGCGGGCTTGACTCCGATCAAACGGCGGCGAGCGCGCGCGGCTACACGCGGGCGAGACCTTCCCTGTCGAGAATCCTGATCTGCTTGCCGTGGGTGTCGAGCAGGCCGTCCCTCTGAAACTTCGATAGCATGCGGCTGACGGTTTCGAGTTTCATCCCGAGGTAGCTGCCGATCTCTTCCCGCGTCATGCGCAGATGAAATTCCGCCTGCGAATAACCGCGCGACTTGAGCTTGCCCGACAGGTTCAGCAGGAACGTCGCGACCCGCTGGTCCGCGGACATCGTGCCGAGCAGCATCATCAGCGTCGCCTCGCGCACGATCTCGCCGCCCATCAGCCTGTGCACATGCTGCTGCAATGCCTTGACGTCGCGGCACATGGCTTCGAGCAAATGGAACGGGATGATGCAGACCTTGCTGTCCTCGATGGCGAGCCCATCGCAGCTATGCTTGCCTGAACCGATGCCGTCGAGACCCAGCACATCGCCCGCAAGATGAAACCCGGTGACCTGTTCACGGCCGTCGCGATGCATCACGACGGTCTTGAACGAGCCCGCGCGAACTGCGTAGATGCTCTGGAACGAATCGCCTGCGCGAAACAGGGATTCGCCATTTTTGATCGTGCGCGAAGGGCAGATCAGCGCGTCGACCCGTTCGGTCTCTGTCGCCGTCAGACCTTCCGGCAAGCAGGAAGCACGCATCGCGCAACTCGGGCAGTTGGCGCCGCCGTGCTTCGGCCGGGCCGGTGCGAATCCGGGATCTTTCAGCGCGTGCAGCGGAATCTGCGCGATGGTCCGGGTCTGGGAATATTCGGCAACGTCAGACATGATGGGCTCCGAGATGGTAGAGACCGCGCGCGCAATGCTCGTGGGCAATTCGCTCGATGGTGTTGCATGCAAGATCGAATTCACTGGTCTTGTCGAAGAAGTACTGCGCGCCGTTGGCGACGCACGCCTGCCTGAACCACGTGCCCGAATGATTCGTGAGTACGATCGTGATCACGGTGGACATGCTCTGCGCGAGGTTGCGCAGCAGGTCGATGCCGCTGCCGCCGCTCAGATGTAAATCCATCACCACGACGTCGGCTGCTGTCGCGCCGATGCCGTCCAGTGCCGCACCGGGTTCCTCCGCTTCACCGACGATCTCGACGCCTTCGATCGCACCGAAACGCGCGGCGATCCGTTTCCTGATCGAAATCGCGTCGTCCACGAGGAACACGCGTACGGCCGGGTGTGACGGGCTTGTGTTCATGGCTCGAAGTATCGGCCGCGTCATCTCAAAATAAAATCAGCGGGGAACGAGCTTCGGGTAGGCGAGCGGGAAGTGTTGTAGGAAATTTCCTACACACACTCTGTGACGGCAAAGCAGCCGCGCGAGGAGCCACGGATGTGACGGGGGTCACGACGGAGCGGACCCAGTGACAGCGGCGCCGTGACGGCGCTAGATTTCGTCGTCTTCCCCGAGCAGCTTGTGGCGCAGCGCGTAGCGCACCAGCGCGGCTTCGTGCGGCATCTGCATTTTCTCGAGAATGCGGGTTTTATAGGTGCTTACCGTCTTGCTGCTGACACATAATTCGGTGGCAATTTCCGTGAGGGTTTGTCCTGCGGCGATGCGCCGGAAAACGTCGAATTCGCGATCCGACAGGCGCTGGTGGGGCAGTGTGTCAGCGGGCTCGTTCAGGCTTTGCGCGAAGCGCTCGGCCATCGCGAGACTGACATAGATGCCGCCGGAGGCGACCTTGCTCACCGCCGAGGCCAGTTCCGCGCTCGCGCTCTCCTTGGTGAGATAGCCCGATGCACCGGCTTTGAAAGCACGCACGGCGTACTGTTGCTCCGCATGCATGGTGAGTACGAGAATGCGCAGCGCCGGCATCTCGTCCTTGATCTGCTTGATCAACTCGACGCCGTTGCGCCCCGGCATCGACAGATCCAGCACCAGCACATCGGCCGGGTGCGAGCGAACCAGAGCAATCGTACTGACGCTGTCGCTGGCTTCTCCGGCCACTTCGAAGCCGTTTGTGTTTTGCAAAATATGTCGCAGGCCATCGCGCACGAGCGCGTGATCGTCGGCTATCAGCACGCGAATCATGTTAGCGTCTCCTGCTGTTGCACGGCCGCGGCCGGGAACGTGACGGTCAGTGAAAAGCCCTTGCCGCTGGACGTCTGTATTTCGACGGTGCCGCCTAGCATATGCGCACGTTCGCGGATCCCGAGCAGCCCGAACGATTTTTCGGCGCGCGCGTCCGAACGGCCCACACCATGACCGTTGTCCGCCACTCGCACAATGCAGGCGTCCTCTTCGCGGCGCACCGTCAGCGTGACGAGCGTGGCTTGCGCGTGGCGGGTGACGTTGGTGAGCGCCTCCTGCACGATGCGGAATAGTGTGGTTGCGCCTGCCGGCGTAAAGGGTGTGTCGCCGACTTCGATGTCACGTTTCACCTCGATGCCGTAGCGGTTCGTAAAGTCGTTGGCGAGCCATTCGATGGCCGGGATCAGGCCGAGATCGTCGAGCATGACCGGGCGCAGGTCGGCCGCGATCCGGCGCACCGACGCGACCGTCG
Source organism: Paraburkholderia sp. MM6662-R1 (assembly GCF_050436245.1). Classification (NCBI taxonomy): domain Bacteria; kingdom Pseudomonadati; phylum Pseudomonadota; class Betaproteobacteria; order Burkholderiales; family Burkholderiaceae; genus Paraburkholderia; species Paraburkholderia sp. MM6662-R1. Next base: position 385,310 of record NZ_JBNDLV010000001.1, read on the forward strand.
CGTCGATCAGCCGTCGCATGTCGCTGAGTTGCCGCAGAATCCCGGACTCGGCGGTGGCTTCGAGCGCCTGTTCGACCGATGAAAGGTCCATTTTCAGTGCGGTCAACTGCTGGCCGAGGTCGTCGTGCAATTCGCGGGCAATACGGGTTTTTTCGTCCTCGCGAACCATCTGCAGATTGGCCGACAGTTCGCGCAATTCCTCGCGCGATTTGCGCTGCGCGTTCTCCGCTTTGACCCGTTCCGTGATGTCGCGCAGCATGACTGTGTACAGCTTGCTGTCACCGTCGGCCACCTGGGAAATCGACGCTTCGATCGGAAATTCTTCGCCGTTGCTGCGCAGCCCGAATAGCACGCGCTGCTGTTTGCCCATCTGGCGGTCGGCCACGCCCGTGACGCCGAACTGGTCGACATGCCGCTCGTGCGCCGCGCGAAAACGTTCCGGAATGAAGCGCGACAGCGAAGCGCCGAGCGCGTCCGCCGCGCTGCAGCCGAATACCTGTTCGGCCATCGGGTTGAAGATGACAATCTTCTGTCGTTCATCGACGGTGATGATGCCTTCCATCGACGAGCGGATGATCGCCATCATGCGTGCCTCGTTGACGCTCGACTGGCTTCGCGCCTCGCTAGTCAAGGTCGAGACGCCGCGTGCGCGGGCAAGCAGAAAGGCCACGACGGCGAACAGACAGGCAGCGGCGATGCATGCCGTCAGCAAGCTGGTTTCCCGGAGCGGGGCTTCGCGCAGCGACCATTGCGCCAGCCAGCGCCAGATGCCGAGCGCCAGTGTGAGCCCGACCACGAAGGCGAGCGCGCCGACGAGCACAGGGTGTCGTACATAGGTCGCGACTCGCGACCGCGAGGACGGCCCGGGCGCGAAGGGCGTTTTGTCGCGAAGGGGCATGCGCGCCTCGATGGATAACGGATAACTCACGACGCCGGCCGACGGCAGCCTTTGCGATGGGCGACAGACCATGCTGCGCTGTTTATTTTGCGCGATTCGCACGGATCATGCCAGTAGCTGCAGGCGATGACGCGAAGCGCAGTGCCTGAAAGAGGGTGGTCGAAGCCAGACGCCCGGCGCTTGATCCGCATCACGCGTATTTCGGGTTTGAAACCGCAGAATCCGTTTCGAATCAGTGCGACATCAGCACCGGCACGGTCATCGACTGCAGCATGGTTCGCGTAACGCCGCCGAGCAACCTTTCCTGAACGCGCGCATGCCCGTACGCGCCCATCACCAGTAGATCGATATGACGGTCGGCAAGCATGTTCAACAGCAGCGCGCCGGTCGATACACCGTCCACTCCGGGCGTCCCGGCGAATCCCGCCTCGATGCCGTGCCGCGCGAGCCAGGCGGCGACGTCGATGCCGGCCGGTTCACCGCTCTGCGAATGGCGCTGCACCGTCATCACGGTGACGAATTTCGCTTTCTTTAGCACCGGCAGTGCATCGGCCACGGATCGCGCGCTTTCGCGGCTGCCGTCCCACGCAATCAACACGTTTTGCCCGAACGACCGGACGGCTCCGGCGTAAGGCAGTACGATGGCCGGGCGGCCCGCACTCATGACCACGTCCTCCACAAAATGGCGGGCGATATAGGACGAAGGCTCCTTCGGATCGGACTGACCGAGAATCAGAAGGTCCGCGTGGCGAGCGTGCAAAGCCGCTGTTTCGACCGCATCACCGGCTGGCGCGCGCCATTCAACGCTCAGGCCGGCGCGCTCGCCGGCCGCCAGGAAGCGTGCGTGGGCGTCCTTCAGATTGGCGTCGCGTTGCGCTTCCTGCGCAGCCACCCAGGCGCCTTCTCCATCCAAAAAGATCGGTCGCGCGAGTTCCTGGCACACCACGTACAAGCCGATCAGATGCGCTTCGTACCGGCGGGCCAGGTCGAGCGCGAATTCGGTGCGCGCGGCGCTATACGGACTGTCGTCCAGATGCACGAGCAGGGTTTTGCAGTTCATGATTGCTCCTTGGCAGCTTCGGCCGTTGGCGATTGTTCGCCTGTAGCCGGGTTCATGCAGTGCGCGGAGATCAGAAGCACCGGGCACTGCGCGATGCGCAGAAAGCGTTCGGCGACGCTGCCGAGCACCATCCGCCGGAAACCTCGGCGCCCATGGGTGCCTATCACCACCACGTCGGCCTTGAACTCGGCAGCGGCGCGCTGGATGCATTGCGCGACGTCGTCGGCGACCGGATCCGCCTCGACGATGCGCGGTGAGCCCGCCACGCCGGCGCGGCGCATGCGCGCGGCGGCGGCGTCGGTCACATGCGCGCCTTCTTCGAGAAGCGCGTCGCGGACATAAGAGGGATCGTAAGAGGGCACGTCATACGTCATGAGCGGGACGTTCACGACATACAACGGCTGCAATTGCGCGCCGGCTTCGTGTGCAAGTTGCAAGGCGGCGTCGAGCGCATGACTCGACGTTTCACTGCCGTCGACCGCAACCAGAATCTGCTTGTACATGGCGAACTCCCCTTAAGGAGGCGGCTTAGGGCCGCGCCTGCAGAGCGCCTGCGATTGTCAGTGCGACATCAGCACCGGCACGGTCATCGACTGCAGCACCGTGCGGGTTGCGCCGCCCATCACCAGTTCTTGCCAGCGGGCATGGCCGTAGGCTCCCATCACGAGGAGGTCCGCACCGAGCCCGGCTGCTTCCGATAACAGGGTGTCGCCAACCGACGCGGCCGGACCGGCTTCGACGTCCTTGACTTCGACCTTGATGCCGTGCCGCGCAATCACCGCTGCGATGTCGGCGCCCGGAAGACGGGAGCCCGTTTCCCTGCGAGCGCCGTTGACCGCGACGATCGTGGTGAGCCGCGCTGTGCGCATGAACGGCAGCGCGTCATGCACGGCACGGGTGGCTTCGCGGCTGCCGTCCCAGCCGACCATCACATGGCCGCCGGGGGAAGTGACGCTGCTGGCGTTCGGCACCAGCAGCACCGGCCGGCCCGCGGACATGACCAGGTTTTCGGGGAAATAGTTGCCGACGTACGACTCCGGATCATCCGGATCGTCCTGGCCGGCGATGATCAGATCCGCGCAGCGTCCCCGGTGCGGCACCGCGAGACTGGCTGACTGATCGACGGCGACCCACTCGCCCGCCACCCCGGCCCGGCTCAGCTCCGCATGGAAGAGGCGTTCGAGCGCGCCGCGCCGCTCGGCGCGCAGCTGCTCATGCGTCGCGTAGTAGCTGGCGGTGCCGGCCATCACGTACAGCGAGCGCGGATCGGGACTGAACAGGGCGAATACGCCGGTCAGATGGGCACCGAAGTGCTTCGCGAGGCGCAGCGCGATTTCGAGCCGCGGATGCGCGCGCCGGCTCGTATCCAGATGAACGACGATGGTTTTGTAGCTCATTGCGAAGCTCCCGGAAAGTGAATGGGCGGCGCCCGACCATGTGAACTGAGTCTATGAGCCGATGGCGCTGCGGCGTTGATTCAGATCAACCGTGCGACTGGTGGGGCGGGGACAGTGGAACCTGAAGACGACGGGGCGCGCCGGTCCGCAAACGCCCCGTTCACGGGCGCCCTGAGCCTGCCAGCGCACGTTCCGCCGTCAGCTTGGCGAGTGCGGCGGATGCGAGCCTTACGCGCACGCTGTCGGCACGGCTCGTGAGGATGATCGGCAGCCGCGCGCCGAGCACGAGACCAGCCGCGTCGGCGCCGGCGAAGTACATGAGCTGTTTGGCGAGCAGGTTGCCGGCTTCCAGATCTGGCGCCAGCAGGATGTCCGCCTGACCGGCCACGGGCGAATCGATCTGCTTGATTTTCGCGGCCGCCAGGCTGATTGCATTGTCGAAGGCGAGCGGGCCGTCCACTAGCGCGCCCGTGATCTGACCGCGCGCGGCCATGACGGTCAGCGCGGCAGCGTCGAGCGTGGTCGGCATGCGCGAGTTGACCGTTTCGATCGCGCCGAGGACCGCGACCCGCGGGAGTTCGATGCCCAGCACGTGCAACAGGTCGATGGCGTTCTGGCAGATATCGCGCTTATGGTCGAGCGATGGCGTGATATTGACCACGGCGTCGGTGACCACCAGCGGCTTCGAATAGGCCGGCACGTCCATCGCATAGACATGGCTGATGCGCCGCGAAGTGCGTAAGCCGGATGTCCGTGCGACGACCGCGCCGAGCAGTTCGTCCGTGTGCAGACTGCCTTTCATCAACGCGGCGACCCGGCCGGTCGCGCCCATTTCCACGGCACGCGCAGCCGCCGCATGACTGTGCTCGACCGCTTCGATCGGCACACCCGCGAGGCTGAGATTGGCGGCCTCGGCAGCGGCGCGGATTTTGGCTTCGGGGCCGATCAGCACCGGTTCGATCAGGCCTTCGTCGCGGGCTTCGATCGCTGCCAGGATGGCTTCTTCCGAGCAGGGATGAACGATCGCCGTGCGCAATGCGGGACGCACGCGAGCCTGCCGCATAAACGCGTCGTAGCGGTCGTGACGTCGCAAGGCGACCTCGGCATTCGCTGTGCATGGCCACACTACCGGCATCGACGGTGCAACGACCGTTGCCGTGCCGAGCAGCACGCTGTCGCCTCTCTGGTTCGTGCAACAGATGTCGAGCAGGACGATGCGTCCGTCACTGCGCTTTTCCTTCACCTTGACCATCGCGGTGATGGTGTCCCCCGCTGAGACAGGATGACGGAACTGCAGGGTCTGGCCGAGGCAGATCGTGCCGGGGCCGGGCAGCCGCTTGCCGAGCAGCGCGGAAATCAGCGCGGCGGTCCACATGCCGTGTACGACTCCATGGCCGGACAGCGCGCCCGCGGCGATCGCCGCATCTTCATGCGCGGGATCGAGATCGCCCGATACGGCCGCAAACAGATCGATATCGTTCTGCAGGGCCACGCGTACGAGCGACGCCGACTCGCCGATTTCGATTTCGCCGAAAGTGCGGTTGCGCAAAAGGTTGTCGTTCACGATGGCTCCGACACGACACGATGCCGTGTGAGTTTCAGGTACGTCGATTAAGTCATGCCGAGGCTCCGGTGAGTTGATCTGCATCATCTGTTTCGGAGACGCGGCTGCTGGCGTCCTGCATTCCGTCAGACCGGCGCACGCTGACCGACGGTATCGCACAGCGCTTCGGCGAAGCGTTTGAACGCATGCAGCGAGCCCCCGATGCTCTGGTATTTTTCGCGGCCGATCTGTCCGTCGAGCGTAATCAGCAGCCCCGACTCGCGCGCGAGCGCGAGGATGGCATCGAATTCAGGGATCGCGTTGCGCGCGTCCTGTGATGGTTCCGCCGATGTCGCGGCGCGGGCGAAAAAGGCTGTGTCCGACATGGCCGGTCTCCTTACGGGTCTACCTCGGCACGCGCACCGGGCGCATCGCGAGGGCAATCGATTCGGGCTGTCACGGATCCAGTATGGGTCGGCACCCGGCCGGTACAAATCAGGTGGCACCGAGCTTCAGGTAGGACGTTCTGCATGCTTGTCAGGTTTTTCCTACGCAACGATGCGCCGTCATGACGGCCAGGTTCGTCGCTTGATATGGATCATGAGAATTCGCTCAACCGCGCCTATGCTCGTGGCATGCGCTGCGAATCCAGCATGCGAATGCACAACCGCATCGCACGTTCACTGTGACCGTGTCGCGGCGTGCTTTTTCCTGCTTTTTCTCTTACCCGGGAATAAACATCAGCAGCGCGGCCACGCCCATCACCAAGGTGGCGATCGCGCCGAGCACGATCAGCGGTTTGCTGGCCGTGAACGCGCCCATCACCGATTTCCTCGACACGAGGATCATCAAGACTACCAACAACGGCACCGCCACCACGCCGTTGATGACCGCGCTCCAGAACAGCGCCTTCATCGGGCTGATCGGCGAATACTGGATCACGAGCGCGGCCAGCACGCTGACGGCGATGATCGCGTAGAAACCGCGTGCGTCGCGCACCTTGCGCTCGAGCCCCTCATGCCAGCCCATCGCTTCGGATAGCGCATACGCGCCTGAACCCGCCAGCACCGGCACGCCGATCAGACCGACGCCGAGGATGCCCGCCGCGAACAGGAGGTAAGCGAAGTCGCCGGCGAGCGGTCGCAACGCGCTCGCGGCCTGTGCCGCCGTGGTGATATCGGTCACGCCGGCCTCGTGCAGCGTCACGGCGGTCGCCAGCATGATAAAAAAGGCGGTGAGGTCGGAATAGAACATGCCGGACCATGTGTCCCAGCGAATCCGTTGCAGCTCGCGGGGCGCCGCGCCGGCATCCATGATGAGCGCGGCATCACCGCGATGGGCGTGCAGGTCTTCTACTTCTTCGGAAGCCTGCCAGAAAAAGAGGTACGGGCTGATGGTGGTGCCGAACACGCCGACGACCATCGCCGCCGCGTTGCCGTTCAGCGTCAGATGCGGCCACAGCATGCGCCAGCCCACTTCGCGCCAGGGCACCTGAACGGTCAACAGCACGACGGCATAGGCGAGCAGCGAGACCGTCAGCCACTTCAGAAAGAACACGTACCGATGGTACGGCACGAAAACCTGCAGCAGCAGCGTGCCGAACACGAAGCAGGCCGTCATCAGGTGCCGGTCGACGCCGCTCACCAGTTCCGCCACTTCGCCCATCGCGGCAACATCGGCGGCGATGTTCAGCACGTTCGCGACCAGCAGCAACGACACGACGCCCATCAGCACGACAGGTGGGAACGCGCTCTTGATGTTGGCGGCGAGCCCTTTGCCGGTCACCCGGCCGAGGTTCGCGCACATCGACTGAACCGCGGCCATCAACGGAAAGGCGAGCGGCATCGTCCATAGCATGTTCAGGCCGAACTGCGCGCCAGCCTGCGAATAAGTGGCGATGCCGCTCGGATCGTCATCGGCGACGCCCGTGATGAGGCCCGGACCGACATGGGCCAGCGGATGCTCCTTCAGACGCGCGAGCAGCGTCCGCAGGCTTTTGGTATGCCGCAAACTGTCGACTTCCACCCGATCACCTCGCTAATGGTCCCGCAGCGTCGCGAATGCCTTGTAGACGATCCGCGGGTCATGCTGCCCCTTGTAGACAGCCGGTGCGGCCCGATCGAGCCCGAGCAGTGCATACACCGCGTTCTGCGCCGAGCGCACCGAGTATTCGACGGTGAACACGACGTCGTCGGGCAACTCGCAGAACTGCCCGATGAAGGCGAGATTGCGCCATTCGTCAGGTACCACGGCAGGCCGGTCGCCGCGACGGCGCGGCAGGAACTGGCTCGTGATGAACGGCATCATGCAGGGAATGCAAACCGCGTGCTCGAGGATTCGGGCCGACTCCGACTGCATCTTCAGATGACCCACGATCTCCGTCAGGATCTCGCGACCGGTGCAGGCCTGCATCGGCTTGTCGACGAAATCGCCTGGCTGATCGACTCGCAAGCCGTACCCCCAGAACACCTGCACGTCCGCCGGCTGACCGATGAAATGCGGCTGATGCGGCAGCACGATAGACACGAGCCAGTTCGACTCCGGAAAAGTAATCAGGCCGCCTTCGCCGGGCACATTGCCGGTCAGATCGCGGATCAGCCGGAACAGCGTCGGGTCGCGCAGCGTCACCGTGAAGGAGAGCCACTTCGACGCGTCGACATGATCGGCGAAGATGGACGGATGACCGAATTCCGGCCGGCCCGCGGCGATGTTTTTCCACAGGCTCCAGGCCCCCGTTGCGTCGACCGTATCCAGCGGCGCGGGACGGTCCATGCCGCCCAGGCTGGAGGCGGCCGTCATCGAGCCGAGCGTGACGATCACCTTGTCGGCGGGATCGACCGGCAGATCGAAGCGCCCGTGCGCCGTTTCGCCCACTATTGCGCTGACCCGGTTCAGTGGGCCCGTTTCGTCGAAGCGAAGCTCGGTGACCCGGGTGTCCTGCCGGAATGCCACGCCGTGGTCGTCGAGCCAGCGGCGCAGCGGCCGGATCATCGAATCGTACTGGTTATAGACCGTGCGCATGATGCTGTGCAACTGATTGAAACCGGTGGACATATGCGCGAAACGCAGCAGATAGCGGCGGAATTCGACCGCGCTATGCCACGGCTGGAATGCGAACGTCGTGCACCACATGAGCCAGAAATTGGTTTCGAAGAAGGAGGTGTCGAAGTGATCGGCAATCCGGCTAGCGCCGAGCATCGCTTCCGGTTCGATCGACAGGCGGCCGAGCGTCACCAGATGCTTTTCATCGAGCCCGTAGGCCGGCGCGTCTTCGCGTTTGCCCGCGCGCACGAGCCGCGCTCGCGACGAGGTTCGCATGGTTTCGTTCCAGTCGAAGATTTCCTGCGTCACGCTTTTAGTGCCGTCCAGTGTGGGGATCGACGAGAAGAGGTCATACGTGCACAGATACTTGCTTTCGAGCATGCGCCCGCCGCGCGCGACATAGCCGCTTTCGGGATTGCCCGCACCATCCAGGCTGCCGCCCAGCTTGTCGAGCGCTTCGAAAATGGTGATGTCGCAGCCGCGCACGTGGCCGTCGCGGATCAGGAAGGCAGCGGCCGCCAACGAGGCGATGCCGCCGCCGACAAGATAGAACTTGCCGTTCTCTGCGGCATGGCCGTCACGGTCGACGTCGGCGCGCGGCGCATGTGCGTGAATCGGATCAGAGTTTTGCACGTTGTTTTCCCTTTCGAGGTTCGCTGCAATCGAACTGCAGCCGGACCGCCCTGCCGCGCAGAGCGGGCGTTGTTCCAACATACGCGAGGCTCGGGTGATCCGATTGAGTTGGATCAAGCAACGATCGCGGCGGCGCGCTCGGGCGGGCGTCGAACTCAGGTTGATTCGCAAAGGCGACGCGGGCGGCGCTGCGACCACCGCGGCGTTGATCGCGGCCATCGCCCGGCGCATCGGTGCGAATGCCAGCAGTGGTCCCCACAGCGGCAGCGCCGCGCCGACCAGCAAAAACGATGGTCCGATCAGGAAAGGCCGGCATCCCCTCGATGTCTTGACGCAAGTCAAGTGGCTCAAACCGTCCCAGCCGATGATCCAATCATCCCGCCGGTTGCGTCTCGTCAACTCGCCCCCGCCACTGCGGCGGGTGAATTCGCTAAGGAACCTGCGCGAAAACGCTGGACGCCTGGGAGAGGGCACATGGGAGTCGGCATGCAAATCGTCTATCTCGGCTTTGCCGGGACGTCGCAAATCGAAGCTGAGGCGGCTTCGCAACTGGTGCGCCTGGAGCGGTTCAGCAGATCCATCGCGGGTTGTGATCTGGTGATCGAATCGGTCCATGCCGCGCTTCCTGACCATCGGGCCAACGTGCAGCCAGGCGATGCGCGCGGTCGGCTGTTCGAGGCCCGGCTCGACCTGATCATGCGCAGCGGCGAACTCGTCCCGATCAAACGTTGTGTCGACGCCAACGCGCAAGCAGCGATCCAGGCGGCATTCAATTCCGCCGAGGAGCAACTGGCGTGCAATCCGGTGCGTAGCCGGTCCTGATCATCGCAACGAGTCGTGCGACGGCAGCGCTTTTTAATGCCCTACGAGGAGCAAGTCATGTACCAAAACATTCTGGTTGCCGTGGATGGCAGCGAGGCGTCGAAACGCGCGGTTAGTGAGGCTACCCGCATGGCCAAGCTGGCGCATGCGAAGCTGACCGCAGTGTATGCGATCGACCAGTCGGCGGCCTTTACTTACGCGGGCGCGTGCGACCCGCATCTGTTGACCGATGCCGAGCGCCAGGTCGGACGAAGCCTGCTGGACGACGCACTCGCGAAAATGGAAGTCCTCGACGTGGCCGGCGATTCTGAAATCATCGAAACCCAGGGCATCGCCGAAGACATCGCGAGTTGCATCGCACGCTGTGTCGAGCGGCGCGGCGCGGATCTGGTGGTGATGGGTACGCATGGCCGGCGCGGCATGCGGCGCATGGTGCTCGGCAGCGTCGCCGAGCGTTTCGTGCGGCATTCGCCGTGCCCCGTGCTGCTGGTTCGGGAAAGCGCCGCCGACGCCCGAGCATCGTCCTGACTATCAGACGATGCTGCGCGACTACATGGCGGCTACCACGAATCTCTGGCAACAGGGGCTCGTTTCGGCGCCCCGGCACCAAACCGCTTGCGCTTTGCGCAATCAGGAGAACAGCATGTCAACTAAGCGCATTGCCTTCATCACTGGCGGTATGGGCGGACTGGGCGCCGCCATTAGCCGACGCCTTCACGATGCCGGCATGGTGGTCGCCATGTCGCATTCGGAACGCAACGATCACGTCGCCACCTGGCTGGTGCGCGAGCGCGACGCCGGCCGCCGTTTTCATGCCTACGAAGCCGACGTGACCCGTTTCGATTCGTGCGCGCATTGCGCGGAACGCGTGCTCGACGAATTCGGCGCGGTCGACGTTCTCGTCAACAATGCCGGCATCACGCGCGATTCGAGCTTTGCGAAAATGAACAAGGACGACTGGGATGCGGTACTACGCACCGATCTCGACTCGCTGTTCAATATGACCAAGCCCTTGCTCGGCGGGATGGTCGCGCAACGCTTCGGGCGCATCGTGAATATCGGCTCGGTGAACGGCGCGCGCGGCGCCTTCGGCCAGACCAACTACGCGGCGGCGAAAGCGGGGATTCATGGCTTCACGATGTCGCTGGCGCTGGAGGTTGCGAAACATGGCGTGACGGTCAACACCGTCTCGCCCGGTTACCTCGCGACCGCGATGACCGCGGCCGTGCCGAAGGATGTGATGGAGACGAAGATCTTGCCGCAGATTCCGGTTGGCCGCCTCGGGCAACCCGACGAAGTGGCCGCGCTAGTGGCGTTCCTCTGTTCGGACGACGCAGGTTTCGTCACCGGCGCGAACTTCGCCATCAACGGTGGGATGCATATGGGCTGAAGCGGCGCGGCGAACGTTTCGAGCGGGCGGCGACCGACGACTATCGCTTGATACATGTCAATCCATGTGGCGCGAGACGGCCTAAAGTCGGTCGTATGGCAGGCCAGTTTCCCTCAACGGAGTTAGCACATACGGGCGGCCGGGTTCTGGGCAACAAGATTGATGGCACCCAGGCCGAGTACGTGCGCATTGCGCACGCCGAGACGAGCCGCGCGTTGCGCGGACGCATGCGCACCCGCGCCGTTAACCCAGCCCCCTATCCATGACCGTAATGGATGATTCAAGGAGTGACACGATGAGCAACTTGACCCGTTTTGACCCGTTTGCAATCGAACCGATGTCGGATCTCTTTCAGGGCCTGTTCCGCCCACTGCGCGGTGGCGCGGGCGGGGAGGCGCCGCTTGCCGATATCAAGCTCGATGTGACGGAGAGCGATACCCAGTACACCGTGAAAGCCGAACTGCCCGGCGTCGAGAAAGACGATATCGACGTGAAGATCGACAGCAATCTCGTATCGATCAGCGCCAAGGTCGAGCGTAAGCAGGAGCTGAAGGAGGGCGAACGCGTGGTTCGTCGCGAACGCTATTCGGGCGCCGTCAGCCGTTCGTTCTCGCTGCAAAGCGAGATCGATGAAGCCACTGCAACGGCGCAGTACAAGGACGGCGTGCTGTCGCTGACGCTGCCCAAGAAAGCGGCCTCCGCGCGCAAACGCCTGCCGATCAGCTGACTGGCGCGGCGCCCGGCGCGCCGCTGTACGCCCCGGCACAGCGGCAACCCTTGCATGCCAACAAGGAGCAGGCAATGAAGTCAGACATTGAATTACAGCAGCAGGTCGAAGAAGAGCTGGCTTGGGATCCGGCCGTCAGCGTCACGGACATCGGCGTCGAAGTATGCGACCGTGTCGTCACGCTGTCCGGCCACCCGGTCAGCTACGCGGAAAAAGTCGCGGCGGAAAAGGCGGCGCAACGTGTCGCGGGCGTGAAGGCCGTCGTCGTGGAAATGGATGTTCGCCTGCTGCATACGGATGTGCGCACCGACGAAGACATCGCCAAAGCCGTTCGCACGATCCTGCGCTGGACCGTCGGGCTGAGCGAAGAGTCGGTCAAGGTGCAGGTCGAAAAGGGCTGGGTGACACTAAGCGGCGAAGTCGACAATGCCTATCAGAGTCATGTCGCGACCCGCACCATTTCGCATATGCGTGGCGTGACGGGCGTATCGAACGTGATCCGTATCGTTAGCGACGCGGCCGCGCAGGATATCGGCGTGCAAATCAGCCAGGCCCTGCAGCGTCACACGGACCGTGAAGCGAAGCATATCGCGATCAAGGCACACGAAGGCACCGTGACGTTGACGGGCAAGCTCGATTCGGCGGCGGCGCGCTCGGCTGTGCGCGGGGCCGCGTGGTCGGCACCGGGCGTGCATGCGGTCATCGACAATCTGACCGTGGGCTAGCTTGCGGCGTGGCGGCCGGCGCGCATTTGCGTGCGCCCGCGTCACTTCATCTGGGTGAAACATCAGGAGCGACTCATGACGCTTTCCGGAAAAGTTGGCGACGGCCATTGGTCGGTATCGGTCGTGACGCATCCGACGACGGGCGGTTTCAACTGCTCGATACAGCTCAGTCACACGACACCGGAAGGCGTCTTCACCCACGAGTTCACGCACAGCAGCGTACTTCCGAGCGAACGCGAAGCCGTGCTCGCCGGGCTGCGCGAGGGGATGGTGTGGGTGCAACTGAAGATGTCAAAGACGTTGTCGCTTCAGGCGGCAGACCAAGCTCAACTCAAACCACACTCAACGCAATAGTCAGGAGACTTGCCATGCGTGCTTTCGACATAATGACCCGTAACGTGGTATCCGTCAGGCCCGACATGACGGTGCGCGAAGTCGCGAGGATGTTCGTGGAAAAGAGAATCAGTGGCGCGCCGGTAGTCGATGCGGCCGACGCTATCGTCGGCATGATCAGCGAAGGCGATCTGCTTCGACGCGTCGAGCTCGACACCGATAAACCCGTGCGTTCGTCATGGCTCGACCTGTTCTCCGCGAGCGACGACGCTCGCAACTATGTGAAGTCGCATGGACTGAAAGTCGAAGACGTGATGTCGCGCGAGGTCGTCTCCGTGGACGAAGACACGCCGATCAGCGACGTCGCCACACTTCTCGAAACGCAGCATATCAAACGCGTGCCCGTGACCAGGGCCGGCAAGATGAGCGGCATTATCAGCCGAGCCAATCTGATTCAGGCATTGGCCAGTCTCCCGGAGGAGCCTGCGCGCGACGCCGGCGCCGCCGTCACGGACCGGGAGATTCGTGCGATGTTGATGGGCGAGTTGGCCGGCCACAAGTGGGCATTCGCAGGACGCAACATCGTCGTGAGCGACGGCGTGATCCATCTCTGGGGCGTCTTCCACTCGGCGGAGTCCATCCAGGCGGTTCGCGTGGCAGCCGAGAGCATCCCCGGCGTGAAGGGCGTCGACGACCATACGGAGCCGTATCCGGTCATGCCGGGTATTTGAACGGCCGGCCGTCGGCGAGAGAGCTGCCGCGGCTCTGCTGGGCTGTCCGGATTGGTATAAAGTGAACCGGGCGCCGCCACTGGCGCGTTGGACCCATATTGCCGCCCCCGTTCCTCATCGGTCAGCCTCCAAAATGAAATACAGGGACTATTACGAGATCCTGGGTCTCGAACGCAGCGCTTCTCAGGAAGACGTCAAGCGTTCGTATCGTAAGCTCGCGCGCAAATATCATCCTGACGTCAGCAAGCATGACGATGCGGAAGACCGCTTCAAGGAGTTGGGCGAGGCCTACGAGGTGCTCAAGGACCCCGAGAAGCGCGCCGCCTACGATCGCATGGGCGACAAATGGCGCGACGGTCAGGATTTCCAGCCGCCGCCTAACTGGGACGAAGGGTTCGAATTCCGCGGCGCGGGCAGTCAGCCGGGTGCGCAGACCGACTTCCATGAATTTTTCGAGTCGATGTTCGGCGGCGCGCGCGGCGCGCATGCGCGTGCGGGGCCCAAGGCGTTCAACGTGCGAGGCGAAGATCATCACGCGAAAGTGCTGATCGATCTCGAAGACGCGTATCGCGGCGCGCAGCGTTCGATTTCGCTGCAAGTGCCGGTGATCGATGCGCAAGGCCATGTCGCACTGGAATCGCGCACGCTCGACATATCGATTCCGAAAGGGATACGCGCGGGCCAGCATCTTCGGCTAGGCGGTCAGGGCGGCGCGGGTGCCACGCCCGCGGACGCTGGCGACCTCTACCTGGAAATCGGGTTTCGCGAACATCCCCGCTTTCGCGTCGACGGCCGCGACGTATCGCTCGAATTGCCGGTCGCGCCGTGGGAAGCCGCGCTGGGCGCGAAGATCGCGGTGCCGACGCCGGATGGTATGGTCGAGATGACTATACCGCGGGGTTCCGCCGGCGGCCGACGCCTGAGACTCAGAGGCAAGGGGATCCCCGCCAATCCGCCTGGCGATCTCTACGTGATACTGAACATCGTTCTGCCGCCGGCGGACAGCGAAACGGCGAAGGCCGCTTACGAATCGATGCAACGGGCCTTCAACTTCGATCCGCGCGCGCACTTTTATGGAGGATCATCGTGAAAGAGACCAGGACGACGACCTGCCTGCAAGGACAGGTTGTCGACGAGAGTGTCGAGTTTACGCTCGTCGAATTAAGTCGGGCGAGCGGGGCATCGGAAGAGGAATTGAGGCTTTGGGTCTCCGAAGGCGTGTTCGAACCCAAGGGGGATCAACCGCAGGAATGGCGTTTCAGTGGTGCGGCGTTTCGGCGCGTACGGACCGCACAGCGGCTCGCACGCGATCTTCAAATCAACCCTCCTGGCATCGCGCTCGCCCTCGATCTGCTCGACGAAATCGATGCGCTGCGCGCGCGTGTCAATCGTCTTCGTGCTGGTTAGACGCTGGTGCGCGATGTGCGCTGCGGCGTCGCGTCAGGCTACGCGCAGTGCGTCGTCTTTCGCCGGCCGCGCTGACGCGTCGGTGGGAGATAGCACCGGCAAGGAGGCCTGTACTGCCTCGGCAATGGCAAGCGAGAGTCTGTAGCGACAGAGGTCGCTGGGTCGGCCGGTAGGGTCGTAGGTGCTGTAGGCCAAACTGGATGTGCCATCGTCCGAGTAGTCGCCGGTGTCCGCTACGAGCAGGCTGATCAGAACTTTACCCGGTTTCGTGCCGTCGCCTGGCAAGCACAGTTGAATCCTTGCAAAGAGATCGGGACTGTCGCCAGATCGGTCCAGCACGTGTTCATATACGGGCAGCAAGGTGACGCCGTGGAGGGCGACGGTAAAGCCGGGCTTGTTGCCTAACGCCTTGTACACGATACCTTTGAGTGTGAAGCGGGGCTCATGGCAGGGCGCCTGCAGCGCAACCGACAATGCCCGCGCGGCGGCGTCAAGCGAGGCCGCGCGGTCTAGCAGGTAGGCGACTTCGTCGGCATTGTGGGACATGGCGAACTCCATCTGAAATATGCGAACACCCTAACGAGCCGCCCGGACGATGTTGTCCAGGATCAGTATGGCCGCCAATCTGACGGGCATCACCACCAAGCTTAGTGACGTGTCCGCCGCCGCATTTGATGCAAATCAATCTGGCCGAAATGTTCGCTGCCCGTGTGCTGCGCTGGCTGGTCCATTACCGCTTCAGATTTATCGGCGCGGCTTGTAGACGAGCGACATGGCGGCAGAGCGTGCGATGTTGAATGCTCCCGTGGCTTCCCGATGTGAACCGCGTCGACGCTCTGTAGTGCGCGCTGGTCATCCGCGATGACACTCTCCGAGGATGCCAGCCGGATCGGGTCAGTCTGATCGGTGCGACGAAGGAAGTCAGTCGGAATTGAGACTATATTGAATGACAGATTTTCCTTGCACATCGCGCGGGTTGGGGTGGCGCACAGTCATGGGTGACCGGCCGGGGTTCCGGGTATTCCCTACAGGAGGCACGAGATGAGGCGCATCTATTTCCTGTTGCCCAACGTCGAGAGCGCAAAAGGGATCATCGACGAACTCCTTCTCAAGCGCGTCGAATGGCGGATATCCACGTGCTGGCCCGCCCCGATGTACCGCTCGAAGACTTGCCCGCAGCGACGCTTGCGCAGCGCAGCGGAGGTCGAGGGCACGGATCCGACCATACCTGCGTTTCCTTAATTTCCGCAGACCCGATAGGGACGTAAAGAAGCCGATAGGCGTGCACAGGAGACCACAATGAGAGACGAATACGGGACGAAACGCCGACAGTTCGTTCATGCCTTGGCGGCAGGCGGCCTGATAGGCATGGGTGGCGGTTGGGTACGCCGCTCGTGGGCTGCCAATGCAGTGACGCTGCCGTTCGCGAACGGTCTGCGAGAGTTGACGAGTGGGTTTCCGCATAAGGGTGAGATGCTCCTCTTGCGAAGCCGCCCGCCTTTGCTCGAAACACCGTTTTCCGTATTCGACGCAGGCGTGTTCACCCCAAATGACCGGTTTTTCGTGCGTTGGCATCTGGCCGGCATTCCGACCCGGGTCGACGGCGGCGCCTTCCGACTGGTGGTGCGGGGACTGGTCGGCCGCGAACTTAGCCTGAGCGTCAGCGAAATCATGAATGGCTTTCCTCACGTCGAAGTGGCTGCCGTGAATCAGTGCGCAGGCAACTCTCGCGGTTTCTTCAAACCGCGTGTCGCCGGCGGAGAGTGGGGCAACGGCGCGATGGGCAACGCCGTGTGGACCGGCGTGCGGCTCAAGGATATTCTCGATCGGGCAGGGGTTAAGGCGGGCGCCGTTCAGGTTCGTTTCAATGGGCTCGACACAGGGGTGATCGCGGCCACGCCCGACTTCATCAAGACGCTCACTGTCGACCATGCCCGCGACGGCGAAGTGATCGTGGCGTTCGGGATGAACGGCCAGGCGTTGCCGCTTCTGAACGGGTTCCCGTTGCGGCTCGTGGTGCCCGGTTGGTATTCGACATACTGGATGAAGATGCTGAACGACATCGAGGTCATCGACCGGCCGGACGAGAATTTCTGGATGGCCAAGGCGTACCAGATTCCTGACACACCTCACGCGAATGTCGAACCCGGACAGACTGGCGTCAAGACGGTGCCCATCAACCGGATGGTGCCAAGATCGTTCTTCACGAACCTCGGCGACGGTTCCGTGCTCCCGGTGATGCGGACGCAGACGGTCAGGGGAATCGCATTCGGTGGCGACGCGGGTGTGCAGCGG
Organism: Paraburkholderia sp. MM6662-R1; assembly: GCF_050436245.1. Lineage (NCBI taxonomy): Bacteria > Pseudomonadati > Pseudomonadota > Betaproteobacteria > Burkholderiales > Burkholderiaceae > Paraburkholderia > Paraburkholderia sp. MM6662-R1. The sequence continues at coordinate 402,313 of NZ_JBNDLV010000001.1, forward strand.
GTCATGTTTTCCTCCGACGGGGGCGGTTCATGGATGCCGGCGCGCCTTGAAAAAAGCTATGGAAAATACAGCTTCCGCCGCTGGGATGCGCAGTTCACACCCCATTACGCCGGCGAGTTTGTGTTGAAGGTGAAGGCGGTCAACGAGAACGGCGTTGAGCAGCCGGACACACCGAACTGGAACAGCGGCGGCTATATGCGCAATGTCGTCGAATCGGCAACTGTGGTCGTCGCGTGAGGAGGCGAACATGAAAGCGTCTGCTGCAGTGCTGCTGGTATGGGCGAGTTGTGTGAGCGCGTCTGCCATGGCCGGGCCGGACAAGCCTGGAGGCGCTGCCGTAATCCGGACCGTCGACGTCACGCTGCCCAATGGCAGCCTGACTTTCCCGCCGGGCGTTGGTTCGAACCTCGCGAACGCGCAATGCGTGATTTGCCATTCAGCCGGAATGGTCACCCGGCAACCGCCATTGTCGTTTCAGGAGTGGAAAGCGGAAGTGGCCAAGATGCGTGCGGTCTACGGTGCGCCGCTGGCTGCCGATGAGGTTGATCAGATCGCACGATATCTGACGGCGATCAACGGGAAGCCTTGAATCCTTGCGCGTCGGATACGCGGTAGTAAGAGTATTGATCACCACAACCCGCTGTCGGCATCGTGTCTCCCATCGCGGCCTTCCAAACTTTCCCCGGAGCAGCAAATGGCAAAGAAAGATCCATCAGGACAAACCAGCAGGTGAAGACCGGGTGGAAATACCAGTCCCACTGCCGAAGGTCCACGCGGTAGATGCTGAGACGTGCAACTGGAATATGGAATCGATAGGTCACGCTGGGTACGACGCCTACGTCCCGCGTGTTATCGAGAGGCGAGAAGAGAGTACTTTCTATCTGACGCCGCTGAGCACGACGAACAGTTAGGCGATTCGATCGCGCGCCGTTGAGTACCGAGCACATTTCTGACCGAGTACCAGACTGTGCTTGCCGACGAAACGCTGAGTCAGGGCAACCGATGCCAGTCCGCTGCCGATCAGAACTGCGCCACGCGCGCTCGTATCGAGATGAACGAGAATGCTTTTGTAGCTCGTCGCCGGTGCTCCGTGGCTGAACATGGAGAGACGGGCGGCAGCCCGTGCTGAGATCGAGTCCAGGGGCCGGGTAAGCGCGGCTGATGACGCAGATCAAGCGCGCTAAACCCGCAGCGAGCCGCGCAACGCGCCGAAGTCGGTGCGTGGTTGACGGTGGACAGGCGTTGGGTCCGGCACCGTGAAAGTCGGCTTGTCGCGCTGCGGATGCATGACATCCGCAAGGTGCAAAGGCAAGCCGTGACGCGCCGCGTCGTAGCGCCGTGCCGCTTCGTCGTAGCGCTCGCGCGCGAAGGCGATCTGGCCGGCCGACGAGGCGAGCCGCGACTGCAGCGCGTGAAACGGCGGGCTCGCGCTCAGACGGTGGACACCCTCGCAGGCGATCAGCAGTTGCGAAATCGCGTCGGTCAGATCGCGTTGCGCGACATCGAAGTGTTCAAAAGAAGCCGGCGAATCGAGCAGCGCGGGCGACGCCTGCAGATCCGCGACGGCCGCGCGTGACCTTGCCACTTTCGCGAGCACCGGCGCATCGGGCGGCAGATACCCGCGCGCGAGCGTGAGCGCCTGCGCTGTCAGGTCGAGGCGTGCGTCGTACAGGTCCAGCACGTCGGCGAACGCCGCGGCGAGTTCGTGATCGGCAGCCGGCGCCGGATCGGTCCCGCATCCGGACATGCAAAGCAGCGCAAACAGAATCGAAACGATCAGAGCCGCTCTCATGTCGTCCTCGCTGCGGGGTGATTACGTGGCCGTGGCCGTGTGCATCGCCAGCGTAAGCGCGTCGCGCAGGTTCGGCTTGATCGTCGTCAATAAAGCGCGGTTCGGCATCGCGACGCGGGTCTCGGCGCGTGTCCCCGGCCGGTGTCGCTTGCGAGGTTTGATCAGGATCAGATTTCATCCGCGGCGTACCGCTATCGTGGGGATTCCAGAACCGATCGTGGAGTGCGCGACGCGGGCGCCGTGGGCGGACGCGACGCAAGCAGATTGGAGCCGCGATGAGCAGCAAACTCAGTGAGATCGAGAGCCGCATTGCCTCGGCGAGACAGCTCGACACGGTGATCGGCGCGATGCGCGGCATCGCCGCCGCGCGCGTCGGGGCGATGCTGGCGGCGAGCCGTCATGTGAAGGACCGGCTGCAGGAACTCACGCGCGACTACCGGATCGTCCGGCAGGACGAGATCACCGCCGAAATCGCCGAACTGGCCGCGACGGGCGCCTGCGTGCCGCCGGCTACGTCGGCACGGGGGCAGTCGTGAAGCGCGCCGCGTGCTGGCTCTGTGTGTCGATGCTCGGTCCGGTGCTGATCGCCGGCTGCGCGAGCGCGGCGCGCGAAGCGGCCTTCCGTCGCGAGGAGGTCGCGCTGTTCGAGGCGCGCCAGCAGGCCGCCGTGCATTGCGAAGCCCAGGACGATTGCGAGGCGGCGTGGGCGCGCGCACGCGCGTTCGTCGCCACCCATTCGGCGAGCCGGATCGTTCGCGCTGACGACACACAGATCGAAACCGCGCGACCGCATTCGTTCGGCTTCGTGTATCTCGCGGCGCTGAAGGAGCACACCGACGAAGGTAACACGCAGATCCAGCTGAAAGCGATGTGCCGCGGTATGTACGACACCGACGGCAAAGCGAGCCTGCTGTATTCGACCTGCGCGGATGCGATCGTCGCGGTCGAAGGCGAGTTTCGCGCATGGATGCGCTCGGCGAGATGACGCAGGCCGCCGGTGCACGCGAGCATATCTGTCCGCGCCAAGGTGACGCTGTCGCCCGATCGTTCATCGAGGGTCAGCCGATTCCTACGATCGGTCTCGACGGACTACCCGCGTTTCCGCCGTCGCTGATTTAGATAACGCGGTCCGTTGCCAATAATAGATTCGAAGGCACGCCGCATTGCACGGCGTCAAGCTCGGCGAGACTGAGGAGTAGGCAATGAACGACACTGTCATTCCGTTGCGGGCACTGGTCGAGAAATGGCTTGCGCCAACCCGCGCGACACCCGCGCATGTCGTGCGCACCGGCCGCATGGCGATCACGCGGGCGCGTTATGTCCGGCTCGAAGGCGCGATTTCTTCAAGACCCCTGACGATCGTTTTTTTCCGGAACGGCACCGGTTCGTGGGATGTGTTCCGCGCCCGATGAACAGGTACCTGCGATGAGCGCGCGGTTTTAAGCGCCGATAGGTATTCGGTAACGCGCGCGGACCAATGACCGCTTGCACCGCTCTTCATCGTGCTTGACTCAGGTCAATGACCACGTTTTGCGTCGTAACACTATAAGCCAGTGGTATCTGGCGCTGACCGCGGACGGTTCGCAGTGCGTCCGGACCATATACGAGAGGGGAGCGGAGGATGGGCATCGGCATGCAGATTGTCTATCTTGGCTTCCCAGGCGCGGCGCAGCTTGAAGCGGAGGCAGGTGCGCAACTGGTGCGTCTCGCGCGGTTCGAAGCGCTCTTGTCGAACTGCCATCTGGCGATCGAGGCATTACGCCCGGACCGCAGCAGCCTGCTTTACGACGTGCGGCTCGATCTGATCACGCCCGCGCACGAATTCAAGCCGATCGCTCATTGCGCAGGCGACAACGCCGAGGCGGCGATTCGTGGCGCGTTCGATCTCGCGGAACAAGAACTCGAAACGATCGCAGCGCGAGCGCGCACGCACTGACCGACGGCGGCCCGACACACGCTGGCGCGCGTTAACCTGCGTTGCAGCATTGTGCGGCTTACCGTTCCATGCAAGCGCGAAATGCAGTTTCCCGCGCTCTGATCGATATTCGCTGCCGACCCGTCGATTGAATAATCCGGACGCCAATCCACAACACGACATTATAGTACTAATGTCGTGTTGTGGATTGAATTGTGTAGTATATGGTGCGTTTTACGTTGTATTATCAACACATCCATATTTCCCCAAAGCCGCTTCCACCATGACCCTCGAAGCCGACATCGAAGTCGCCCGTCAAAACGCGTCCGACACGCAGACGCTTTATCGCGAGGTCTGCGCGTTGCTGTTTTTCCGTTACGGCGAAACGCCGACCGCGAACCGCCTGTACCAGCTGGTGCGCAAAGGCAGCATGAGCGCGCCGGCCAAAGCGTTGCGCGATTTCTGGACCGACGTGCGCGACAAGACGCGTGTGGACGTCGGCCGTCCGGACTTGCCGCCCGAGGTCGCAGCGGCTGCCGGCGAATTGGCGGCCCAGCTGTGGCGTCTGTCGAGCGACGCCGCGAACGCCGCGCTCGACGTGTTCAGGCACGACGCGGACGCGCAAATCGCCGCCGCGCAAGAACAGGCCAAACAACAGGACAAGCAGCGTCAAGACGCCGTCGACAAAGCCGAACAGGCGGCCAACGATGTCGCGACCCTGCGCGCGCGGATTGCCGGACTCGACGCGCGCATCGTCGAGTTGCAGACGGCCAACGACATGCTGACGGCGCAACTGGCGACATCGAAGGAAGAAATCGCGGCAGGAGCCGCCGCGCTCGCCGATGCCCGCCGCGATTTCGCCGACGAACTCGCGAAGCTGCGCCGCTCGCACGAGCAGAACGAGCAGCGGCTCGCCGCGGCGGAAAAGCGCGCCTTGCTCGAAATCGACGGTGAACGAGCGGTGGCGCAACGTCTGCGCAAGGAGCTCCAGGCGAGTCACGAGCGGGCGGCGACGCTCGAAGCCGAATCGCGGGCCGAGCGCGACGCGATTCGGGACGAGTTGGCCGCATCAAAGGCAGAACTGGCTGCCTCCGCTGCGCGGCATGCCGCGACCCGCGGGCAGCTTGCGGAAAAGGATGCGTTGCTGGCTGAACGGGTGGCGGCGACCGACCTGTTGCGCGAGCGTATCGGCACGCTCTCGCGTCAGATCGAGACGGCGCGAACAGAAAAAACGTCCGCGCGCCCTGCCCGCCGCGCCCGCGAGACATCACCCGTGCAGGGCCGCGCGACGGTGGGCTTCTCGGGCGCACCGTTCGTCAAACGTTCGACCAACGCCAAACCACGCGAAGACTGAGGACTGCCGGCGCCCCGGCGGCATGTCACCACGCGAGTCGCGATAAGTGGTTACCTTGAATTCGACAAAACCGGTTATTCCACCAAGCCAGTCGACCCTCTAACCTGATCTCACGTCAAACCCACCGCAAGGATGGACCACATGAAGATCATGCACGTCGAGGCCAGCGCGAAACGCGAGCGATCCAATTCCCGCGCGCTCGCCCGCTATTTTCTCGAGCGTCTGCGCGAAGCACGCGTCGACTTCGACGTCGATTATCTGGACTTGACAGTCGACACGCCACCGCACGTCACCGAAGCGTTCGCGATCGCCACGTACACGCCCGCGCACGAGCGCACGGCGGCGATGCGGGCGACGCTGGCGTCATCGGATGCCCTGTGCGCGCGCCTTCTCGCCGCCGACGCGCTGGTGTTCGCCATGCCGATGTACAACTGGTCGATGCCGTCTGCGTTCAAGGCGTTCATCGATAGCATCACGCGGACCGGCGTGACCTATCTGTAGCGGCCCGATAACATCCGACGCAGGAACCGATTACATCGGGTTTGCGGGACCACATTCGCTGAGAATATCGGCACGCGTGGGACCACATTACATGGAGAATGGGCTTACTTTATGTGATAACAGCCCGATAACATCGGCCAGGAACCACATTAGGTGAGAATGCCCAAGCGGCTCAGCCAAGGTGGGTGTCAACGTCAGCTAACGTTAAGGGTTATTCGATGCCTGCCGTTGGCCACAGGAACGCGACGTTCCTCGGCGCGCGCCGGGGCCGGGCCACGCCCGCGCACACTGAAGCTCTGGGTTGATCGATATCAACATAGTCAGAACGCTTCGGACGATGCTAGAAGTTGCGCGTCACGCCACGTGCGGGATGCGTCGCCGTGCCGGCGTCCTTCGGCGCCGTCGACGATTGTGCAGGAGACCGGGATGAAGTCAGACCAAGCGCTAAAACAAGACGTCGAGCAGGAATTGCTCTGGGACCCGGCAATCGACGCCAGGCAGATCAGGGTAACGGTTCATGATCGCATCATCACACTCGTGGGGGCAGTGTCGAGTTACGCGCAGAAACTCGCGGCACAGAAGGCGGCGCAACGTGTGACCGGCTGCCGCGCGCTCGTGATGGAATTGAATGTCCCGGAATCGTCGCCTGCGTCGCACAGCGACGAGGATCTCGCCACCGCGATCTTATCGGCGCTCAAGTGGCAGGAGGACTTCCCCAAGGACGCCATTCAGGTCGAAGTCGAACGCGGTTGCGTGACCCTTGCCGGCGAAGTCGACTGGGGCTATCAGCGTCATGCCGCTGAAATGCTGGTGAGCCGCATGCGTGGAGTAATGGGTGTGTCGAACCAGATCACCGTCCGGGCCGATGAAGTCGCCGCCGACGTTGGTGCCCAGATTTCTGCAGCACTTGCGCGACGTGCAAAGCGAGAGTTCGCCGGCATCGCAATCGACGTGCACGACGGGGTCGTCACGCTGACCGGTACTGTCAGTTCGCTGGCAGAAAAGCGCGCTGCGTGCGGGGCTGCGTGGTCAGCGAAAGGAGTACAGCGCGTCGTGGATAAGTTGAGCGTGGTGTGAAGCGCGGACCTAGGGCGCAATCGTGCACCTCGCTTCGACTCAAGTGTTCGACAGGCACTTGACGTTCCAAGGACGGCCTCCTACGCTGCGGAAGGTCTTCACTTCGGTGCCACAGCAGCCATTCGACTTCCGCTGGAACTTGTCGACAGCGAACGGGGCTTTCGAGAAATTCGAATGCTCCTTGCCGACCCGTTGCTGACCGTCGGCCCCACCGAGACATATATGGCGGCTCTCAAGCGATACTGTTGAAAAAGTGGCTGACCGTCTCTCTCGGGAGGTTTTCATGGGTCTTCTTACCCTTGACCGACGCTCGCGAGCGGTTCGTGGGCCGATCTGAGAGGTCGATTTTTTAGCTTGCCAATTGCAAAAGCCATGTAGCGACTTTTTCAACAGTATCGAAGCAGAACTGCCGCCTGAATGTCATGGCGACGCAACGAACGGAGGTCGCCTTCTGACCGCCCGCTGCCTGTCGGCGATCCGCAGCACGCGACCCGCAACCGACGGTCGGGTCGGCGCGCCATCAACGGCCGCTTGCGGGGGCGGATTCAACCGGGGTCGCGCCGATGAGCGCCACCATCAGGACAGCAGGTGATGAGCCGCCGCCATGCCGATGGCGACCAGATGCATGAGCCGGAGGAGCGGCTCATGCACCCACTGCCAGCCCAGCGCCACGCGCACCCAGATCGCGACGAGCCCACCGACGATGAAGAGCGCAATCAGCGTGCGCAACACAAGCACTGCATCGGCCGGCCAGATCGTGGTGTCGTTCGCTCCGCGCTTGATACAGATCAACAGTAGTACCGCACCGCGCAGCACATTAGTTGATGTGTGTGGCGCGCGTCCATCCAACGTCCCACACGCTCCCATACGGGCCGTACGCGTCGTAATACGCGCCATACGATCCCCTCATCCCGCTGGAGTCGCAGCCATGAACCCCATTCCCCGAAAGGTCGTCATCATCGGCGCCGGCATTGCTGGCCTGTGCGCCGCGGTTCATGCGCGCAAGTGCGGATACGCCGTCACCGTGCTCGAGCAGCACGAACGTCCCGGCGGACTCGCCACCAGCTGGCAGCGTGGCACCTATACGTTCGAAGCTTGTCTGCACTGGCTGCTCGGGTCGAATTTGCACGACCCCACGCACGCGTTATGGCGCGAAGTGTTCGATATCGACCGCCTGCATTTCGTCTACCCGGAAGAATGGATGCGTGTAGAAAGCGAAGACGGAAATAGTCTGTCCATCTACTCGAATCTCGAGCGCCTCGAAGCGGAGCTGCTGCAGCACGCACCGCAGGACGAAGCACAGATCCGCCAGTTCATGCATGCCGTCCGCAGCCTGAGCCACTGCCCGCTGCCGTCGTTGAGCAGCGCCTGGCAGGACCGCCTCACGACGGGGCTGCAATTGCTTCGCCACATGCCTCTTCTTCAAAACCTCTCGCACATTACTTCCGAAGACTATGGCAAGCAGTTCAACGACTCGTTGCTGCGAGGCTTCTTCGGCGAAGGAGAAAACGCGCAGCTCGCGGTCGTTGCGCTAGTTTTCGCGCTCGCATGGGTCAGCAACCGCAACGCCGGCTATCCAATAGGCGGCTCGCACGCGGTGATCGGTCCGATCGCGCAGAACCTGCAGCAGCTCGGTGGTGTGTTGCGCACGGGCTCGAGCGTCGAGCAGATTCTCGTGGAAGACGACACTGCAGTGGGTGTGCAACTGGACGACGGCGAGCGCATCGACGCCGACTGGGTCGTCTCCGCCGCCGACGGGCACACGACCGTGTACAACATGCTCGACGGGCGGTATGTCGGCCAGCGCATGGCGCACGTCTATCGCACGTACAAGCCCTTTTCTTCGTTCCTGCAGGTGAGCCTCGGCGTGGCGCGCGATCTTTCGCAGCAATGCGGATATGTGATGCGACTGCTCGACAAGCCGTTCACATTAGACCCGCAAACAGTGCTACATCAGATCGCCTTCCGGCTGTTCCACTACGATCCAACGTTCGCGCCTGCAGGCAAGACCGCCGTGACGTGCACACTGCCCACGCGCAACGTGGGGTACTGGTCGCGGTTGAGCGAGCACGACCCGCAAGGATATGAAGCGGAAAAGCAGCGCGTGGCGAACACCGTGATCGCGATATTCGACAGGTCCACGCCCGGTGTGCGCGAAGCGATAGAAGTGGTCGACGTGTCGACGCCCGCCACCGTGGTCCGCTGCACGCGCAATTGGCAAGGCAGCATGGAAGGTTGGCTGCTCACGCCGCAGACGGGCGTAAGACCCTTGCCGCCAACGCTGCCCGGCCTGCGGCGGTTCCTCATGATCGGCCAGTGGGTCATGCCCGGCGGCGGCCTGCCGTCTGGCCTGATTACCGCGCGGCGCGCAGTGCGCCGCATGTGCCGGAAGGACGGCATAGCCTTCGTGCTTGATGAGCACGAGAAGTCGCCGAACGCAGCCGGCGGTTTTCCTGCCTGATGCAACCCATGCGCTGGCAACGCCGCATGGCCGCGAGGACGTCAAGCCATAAGAACGCAAGGACGTGACGCGACCGGCCGCACCCTCAATGGGCGGGCATACGCAGCTTGCCCCCGCAGGGCTGCGATCGGCAGCACGCGACCCACTGCCGCCGTTCAGGCTCACACAGTCCCTGCGGCCGCTTTCGAGTCATCAACGGCCATCCAACACGGACAGGGCCTGCCTGGTGCTCGGCCATACTGGCCCCCTGGCCGCTTCGATCGTCTCGGCCATCAGTTCATAAACGCCGGCTTCGCCAGCCGCTTGCGCCAGCACGCTTAGGCGCACCGGCGGCTGCTTCAGGCCTGATCTGCTCATAGTGCAACTGTTGCCGGAAGAAATCTCCCGCGTCATCTGCTCATCTGCCCATAGGCTCGCCAATGGCCAGCCATATCGAGCTTCTGGTGTTGCCTTGGGGAGCGACGCGCTGCCGCCTATTGCCCGCGCGGCCCGCGCCCCCCTTCGCCGTCGACGCGCACAGCCATGGTGCCCGTCTGGATACCGAAGTCACAACCTTTGCTGCAGCTGGTTCCATCGAGGGCGGTGATGGGGCTCGGAGAAGAGTGGAAAGCGCTCACGACGCCGTACATCTGTTTGCCTCGGTCAAGGACGACGATCTCGGTTGTAATCGTTTTCCCACCCGGATAAATAATCTGCATCTGACCGCTACAATCTCCCGACAGAGTGTACGTGAGCGTTTCGTCGGTCTCGAATTCAAGTGGCGGCTCACCAGGGGTTCTTGTTCCATTTAGCATCCCAAAGTCTTTCTGGTGGCCCCCTCCGAAACCGTCGAATGTCGCAAGAGCAACGGCATCGATAACGCCGGCATTGGCCAGGCGATGGAGAGTCTGACTGGGAGCCGTCCCCGTCAGGATTCCAAGCAAATCCGCATGGATCTTGAAGCCATACGTCCCTCTCAACGTCGCCGTGGTGCATGCGAAGTCATCTGTCTGCGCTACGCAATTTGGCGACAGTAATGCCATCCCGCTGCCACCGTTTCCTTGAAGAATCTGCTAAACATCTTCTTCTCCTTTCTGCTAATCTTACTGTGTCACAAAATTCATTTGCAGCAAGGTGATGCCTGGTAGTATTGAATAATACAGACTTCGGGCGATCGCGATGAGAGAAGATGTCGACGAATTTGACGCGTATCTGAGTCATCTGGGGCAGGCGCTAGGGCACGCCGATCGTCTTGCGGGTCTGAAGGGTTACTGTTCGGGGCTGGTGCTGCCTTTGTCACGCAAGAGCGTCGAACCGATGGCCGCGCACATTGATCCACTTCACGCGAGCGCGACGCACCAGTCGCTCCACCACTTTGTGGCCAAGGCAGACTGGTCTGACTGTGCGGTATTGCAGCGGGTACGCGAATGGGTGATGCCCGCGTTAGACGCGCACGCTGCGGAAGAGACCGGCTACTACTGGATTATCGACGACACCGGTTTTCCAAAGAAGGGACGTCATTCGGTTGGTGTGGCACGTCAGTACTGCGGGCAGCTCGGCAAACAGGATAACTGTCAGGTCGCCGTGAGCCTGTCGATCGCGACACAACGCGGCAGTTTGCCGATTGCCTGGCAACTGTATGTCCCCAAAGAATGGATTGACGACCGGGAACGTGCCCGTCGCGCTGGCATTCCCGACGATCTGGCTTTCGAGACCAAGCCGCAGATTGCGCTGGCCCAGCTTCGCGAGGCTATGGCATCCGGCATTGCACCGGGCATCGTGCTGGCCGATGCCGGATACGGCGACGAAACAGCTTTCCGGGACGGGATAACTGAACTGGGTTTGCTGTATTCAGTAGGGATCCGGCCGGGCACCTCGGTGTGGGCACCCGGTACGGCGCCGCTGCCTCCTAAACCCTGGAGCGGGCGCGGCAGGCCACCGGCGCTGTTGCGCCGTGCGCCTGGCCATGAACCGATCGCCGTGAAGGAACTGGCCATGCAATTACCCGTGAACGCCTGGCAAGCCGTAACCTGGCGCGAAGGCAGCAACGCAGCACTTTCGTCTCGCTTTGCCGCTGTACGGGTTCGTCCCGCACATCGCGACTATTGGCGAAGCACCGTTCGCGACGAAGAATGGCTGCTTGTTGAATGGCCTGATGGCGATACGGAGCCGCTCAAATACTTTCTCACTACCGCCCCCGGGGAGGCGACACTTGAGCAGCTTGTGTTCGTGACCAAGATGCGCTGGCGCATCGAGCGCGACTATCAGGACCTGAAACAGGAGTTCGGGCTCGGTCATTACGAAGGGCGAGGCTGGCGTGGCTTTCACCACCACGCCACACTGAGTATCGCTGCGTATGGGTTTCTGATGGCTCAGCGACTCAGAATGCAATCAGATGGACGCGATAAAAAAAACTTCCTTGAACGCGCGCTCCCTGCCCTTCCCCCGGATTACATCCCCCGGGGTAGTCCAGCGCGCTCAACGCCACGTTCCTGATTCCATTACTACGTTGCGTATCCTGCTTGGAATGCGGCTCATGCAACGATGGCTCTCTTCCTGAGCGGCAGATAGATTCCCGACTTATTTTGTGACACAGTAAGACTAAATCAGTCTGGGAAAATCAGCGATACCCCGACGTTGGAACGTGGCTTTGCGAACAGCAAAAGGCCTGTGTCCATCAACCGAAGTAACTGGATATATGCGTCGGTCATGCAACGGGCGGTTGCCCGGTCATCGAGCCGGTACGCCTGATCCGACGTCTCGCGGCTGCCAGCTAGCGCAAGGTGGTTTCGCGGATCGCAACGGCAATCCGCGAATCCTTCTGACTAGCGACCTACATATTTAGTGACCACTGTCGGGGTTGCATTGGGGTAGATGACCGCAGGTAGCCCACCCCGAGCGACCCATACCGCCGCTTATACTGCTGCTTCCGGAAACACCGCCATACGCGGAGTTACTGCTAGCATTGGCCGATGCCGATTGCCCATCTTGTTGCCCGGGTGCCTGCTGCGCTTGCCCATCTTGTTGCCCGGATGCCTCCTGCGCTTGCCCTACGCTCGCAAGCGAGAGAATGCCCACGAGCGCTGCAGACGCGAGAATTGTCGTCTTCATGGCTTAACTCCTTCAGTACGAAATCAGGTTCACTTCGGGCGGCCGCTTTGACATAGGCAACGGGCGTAGCAGCCGACACGCGCGTCAGGATATTCGCTGCCAGGCGAATTCGTCCGCTGCCGTGACCCGGTTGCGGGGGCCGTTTTTCCTGGCTTTCGACCAGGTGGGAAAGAAACGGCGCGGCAATGCCGCGCGCAGCGTCCGAGGTGTCAGTAGCACCTGAAAGACCGCCGGTGGGCCGGTAAGCCCGGTGCGCAGAAGAGGGCGCACATTTAAAACCGCAAATCACCTGCCTATAATCCAAATAATCCTGTGCGCCCGACACTCCCATTTGGGAGGGATGTGACAGGAGGCGATCATGACGCATGAAGAAATTCACTTTGCGATTCGACGCATCTATGAAGCGGCGCTCTCTCCAGAGAACTGGCCCAGCGCACTTGTCTCTGTGACGGAAGCAATCGGCGGGCATAAGGCAATGGTGAACGAGAAGACACCTGGCGCCGCCGGTAGATCGTTTTCAAACGGTCTTGACGTCGAGAATGCCTCAAGGCTGCAGCGGGAGTTCGAAACCCGTCTTCCGGATTGGATTCGGGCCATACCGGTTGGCGTGCCGATGCGACAATCGTCGATGATTTCAGACGCGGCCTTCAGGCGATCGGAACTCTATAACGAAACAATTCGCCCAGTCGGCGGATTCTATGTGATGGTTGCGCCTCTTGTGCAGCACCCTGGGCGGCGGGCTTACTTTTCGGTCTGCCGGCATTTGGGCGCGCCGGATTTCAGCGACGACGACCTCGAAGCAGCAAAGCTGATCGTCCCGCACCTAAAGACGGCGCTGGATGTGCAGGGTCGTCTTGAGGCAGCAGACTTGCGAACGCAGGGCGTGCTTGACGTCATCACGCAGCTGAATGTCGGTGTAATCCTGTTCGACGCGGCACTGCGCCCCGTCTTCGTGAATCCCTGTGCCGAAGCAATCGCGGCGCGTCGTGACGGCTTGCTGTTGAGCAGCGAGGCGGTCGCGGCGACTCTCCATTTGGATACCGAGGTGCTGCGCCGGGTCATGAAGGCCGCGCTCGCCTGGCACGACGTCAGCCGGGACGGCAGTGTGTTTGCGCTGCGCACAGAAGCGCCTGTGCGCTGCTACCTGTCGCGCAGGCCGCCAAGGCCACCGCTCGTCGTCTTGGTCGTGCCGCTTTGTACGACAGGCCTTACGAATGAATGGAATTCGGGCGCACGCGCCGTCCTGTTCGTAATGGAACCGGACAGCGCGTCCGGTCTGGAGCAGATGGTCCTCATCGAGACCTTCCAGTTCACCCGGCGAGAGGCTGCGCTCGCCAGTTTGCTCGCTCGGGGTATCGACCTCCCGGACACGGCAGCGCGGCTGGGAATCGGCATTGGAACAGCGCGCGGATATCTGAAACAGGTGCTTGCCAAGACAGGCACACACAGACAGGCGGAACTCGTAGCACTACTTCTGCGCAGTGCCTGTATGGCCGGTGGTGTGACGACCGCCCCGAACTCGACGGTTCCTTGTTCGCATCGGAGCGACAGTCGAGGCCAATGATTCGACGGGCATTATCGGCTCAGCGAATGTCCATTGTCGGTTGGCGAGCCGACGTTGGAATATCCGCGCTGATGCCTAGGCCGATGACCGCAGGTGGCCGAAACTTGCCTGATGCCGTTACCAGTTTTCCCATATAGCGGCGGTACCGCTGACAACAACTTCAGCCAAGGGCAGATCCGATCAGCCACTGCCGTGCAAGCTCTGTGCATAGAGACGGCCGCTCCAATGTTGGGAAATGGCCGCATCCTTCGAGCGGGGCGAAGCATGCATGCGGCATCAGCGCAGCGATGCGACGGCCAACATCGACCGGGACGAAACGGTCAGCACCTCCCCACAGGAGCAACGTTGGAATGTTGCTCGATGCAAGCACGGACCAGCGATCCGAACGCGTCAACGACGCGTCAGACTGACGTGCAAACAGGTCGGCCCCAGCGTCGTGCGCCATCTGCACGAACGCCGCCCGCGATGCGACATCCCCGGCGGGAATTGCGTTCTCGGCGAACTCCGCGATAACACGCTGATGCTCACGGGATCGAATTCTCCGGCTAGTGATGCGGACGGAATCCGGACTCGGGTGAATTCCCGGATGGCAGTTCATCAACCAGAGTGCGAACGCCTGACCACACCGCTGCAATTCGAGTTGTATTTGACAAGGGCGTTCGAGGAGGCGTTTCGAGTCGGGCAGAAACCGGTCGATGCAGATACGGTTGGCGACATTCTGGCACCGGATCTGGACGGACTCGAAGCTCGTCTGACGCGCAACGGTTACAACGCGAAGGTGCTGATCGAGGTGTTGGGGGCCAAGCCCAAAGAGGTGCGTGCCTTTCTCGGCGGGCATCTGCCGCCCGAGAGGACCCAGGAGTTCCATGACCGCCTACTGGCCGCGGGCGTGCCGCTGTGACGTTCTCGCTTAATGTGGTTCCTGCCCGATGTAATCGGGCTGTTCCCAACTAATGTGGGCCCGTTCTCACGTAATGTGGTCCCCGGTGCACCGATATTCTCAGCTAATGTGGCCCCAAAACACCGATGTAGCCGGTCCCGGCGATTTATGTTATCGGGCCGCTACACCTATGCCGCCGACACCGGCGAGGCGAGCGCAGCCCCTCACGAAACCATCATCCCCGCCTTCGCCGTACCGATCGCGAACGTGCCGGGCAAGATGATGACCGCGCTCGTCCTCGACTACGCGCCGGGCGGCAAATCGGCGCCGCATCGGCATGGTCAGGCGTTCGTGGTGGGCTATGTGCTGGCGGGCGCGATCCGCAGCCGTATCGATAACGGCGCCGAGCGCGTCTACCATGCGGGCGAATCGTGGACAGAGAAGCCCGGCGCGCATCACACGGTCAGCGAGAACGCGAGCACGACCGAACCGGCAAAACTGCTCGCGATTTTCGTCGCGGATACGAACGACCCACACCTGGTGACGTTCGATAAAAAGTGATCGTCATGGGGCGGCGGCACCCGCCGCCCGCGCGCAACGCTGCGTCAGAACCGCGGATGACACTCGAAACTGACCGACGACCCGTGCTCGGTCATCGCGCTGACGCCGCTGACCGTCTCCGTCTTCACGCTGCTTTGCATACCGAGACGATCGCAGTAGTCGCGCGCCTCGTTCATCGCGAGTTCGTGCGCGCGCGCCCAGGCCATGCGTCCTCCGGTCGCGCTGGCGGCGACCGTGTAGCTGCCGGGCTTGCCGCTCGCGACCACATCCGTGCTCGACGCGCACCCGACGAGACTCGCGCACGCGAGCGCCACCGCCGCCACCCCGCGCATGCGCGTGGGCAGCGGCGCCCTCTTCCTTTGCGTGCTTTCCGCTCGTGCGACGGACGCGACTTCGCGTACCCGCACCGTTTTGCGCGCCTCAGCGAGCATGTCCGAACCCTGATTCGACATCGTGGATCACCTGCATTTTTAACTGATTAGTCAGTCAGCAATTATCCGGAATCGTTCGCCCAAGATCAGCCGATACAACCGAAAACACTGTTGCGCGAGTCCCAACAATGGACGCGAGCGCCACGCCGCGACGGCGTCGGCAATGAGCGGACCACATGGTTCACAAAAGACCTTCCGGAATCCCATTTGAGCGTCTAGTCTGTAACGATGCCTGTTCGACGGACCGGCATTTCGAACCGCAGACGGACCCCACCACATAGCGGCATACACCGGTCGCCGAACCGGAGGAGACATATATGGATCTCGAGGCACGTACCCTTCATCGCGTCACGGTTCGGCTCGTGCCGTTCCTGATCCTGTGCTATTTCATCGCCTATCTCGATCGCGTCAACGTCGGCTTCGCGGCCTTGCAGATGAACAAGGCGCTCGATCTGTCCGCGAGCGCGTTCGGCTTCGGCGCGGGCGTGTTCTTTATCGCGTACTTCTTTTTCGAAGTGCCGTCGAACCTGCTGCTCGAACGATTCGGCGCGCGCCGCTGGATCGCGCGGATCATGTTTACGTGGGGTATTCTCGCGGGCGCGATGGCGTTCATCCCGGACATCGCGCGCTTCACCGGGCTCTCGCCCGCGCACGTGTTTTTCGGCCTGCGCATTTTGCTTGGCGTCGCCGAGGCCGGCTTTTTCCCGGGCATCATTTTTCTGCTGACCTTGTGGTTTCCGGCCGCGTATCGCGGGCGCGTGGTC
The DNA here is from genome assembly GCF_050436245.1 of Paraburkholderia sp. MM6662-R1. Classification (NCBI taxonomy): domain Bacteria; kingdom Pseudomonadati; phylum Pseudomonadota; class Betaproteobacteria; order Burkholderiales; family Burkholderiaceae; genus Paraburkholderia; species Paraburkholderia sp. MM6662-R1. The sequence continues at coordinate 418,703 of NZ_JBNDLV010000001.1, forward strand.
GGCTATTTCATGGCGGCGATTCCGCTGTCGACGGTGATCGGCGGACCGATCTCCGGCGCGCTGCTGTCGCTCGACGGCCACGGCGGACTCGGCGGCTGGCAGTGGCTGTATCTGATCGAGGCGGCGCCGGCGGTATTGCTGTCGGTCGCGGTGCTGTTGTATCTGACCGACAAGCCCGCCGACGCCACCTGGCTCAGCACCGAGGAGCGCGACTGGCTGATCGCGCGGCAGAAGCAGGAGCGCGAGCATCGCGAGGCGGTGCGCCACTTCAGCGTGAAGGAGGCGCTGATCAATCCGCGCGTGCTCGCCATCGCGCTGATCTATTTCGGGGCGAACGCGACCAACTACGGCCTGAGCTTCTTCCTGCCGCAGATCGTGAAGTCGTTCGGCCTAACTAATCTGCAGACGGGTTTCGTGACGTCGCTGCCGTACGTGGTCGGCCTCGTCAGCATGATTTTGTGGGGACGGCATTCGGATCGCCACCTCGAACGCCGCTGGCACGTCGCGATTGCGCTGTTCGTCGCGGCGGCCGGCATCGCAGCCGCGGCCGGCCTCGACAATCCGGTGCAGAAGATGATCGCGCTATCGATTGCCGGCTTCGGCATCTTCGGTTGCCTGCCGGTAATCTGGACCTTGCCGGCCGCGTTCCTGTCGGGCGCGGCGGCCGCGGGCGGCATCGCCGCGATCAACTCGCTCGGCAATCTGGCGGGTTTCTTCGGGCCGTTCGCGATGGGCTGGATCAAGGACAGCACCGGCGGCTTCGGCGCCGGGCTGCTATGCCTGTCGGGCGCGGGACTCATCGGCATGGCGGCGGTGTTGCTGCTGCATCACGACACGTCGCTCGAGACGACGCATGGCAATCCGCATGCGCGATCGCCGGGTGAAGCGGGGGTCGCGAGGTCTTAGCGCTAGTCCCACGCGCCGTTCAATACGCACCCGGGCAGCCTGCCCGGGTCGCCTTCAATTCGCCCCGCTGCCGTTATTCGACCCTTCTGTGCCCTGACCGCCCGTATCGGGCGGCACGATGTCGTCCGGCGTCGGGGTTGGCGCGAGCGCTGCCGCACCGCCGCCGTGCACTTCACCGTCGACGGTATTACCCGGCGCCGGCGCGGGAGCCGACCCCGGCGCCGGCAGCAACGGCGGCAACGCGCGCGCTTCGCCCTGCACCGCGGACGCGCCCGCTGCCTCTGACACCGCCGCCGGTGCCGCCACGGCAGACGTCGGTGGCTGCACCGACGCCACCGGCGCGCGCCGCGCCGGAGCACGCGCCACGACCTGCTTGTCCGGCTGCGCCGGCGTGCGCGTGAACAGGTGCCCGATCCAGTCGCGCAAGCGTTCGGCGCGCTCGGCGAACCAGCCCGGCTGCTGCGCGGTATCGAACTTCATGTGGCTGTCGACGAGCCGCGAGCGCTGCGCGCGCTGGAAGAAATCGCCGACGATCGGCAGCGCGCTATGCGCACCCTGCCCCCAGTAATCGCTGCGCAGCGTCACGCGGCTGTCGTTGAAGCCGACCCATGCCCCCGCCACCAGTTGCGGCTGCATCATGATGAACCAGCCATCCGCGTTGCCCTGGGTCGTGCCGGTCTTGCCCGCGACATCGCCGCGCACGCCGAAGCGCGTGCGGATGCTCGCGCCGGTGCCGCGGCTGATCACGTCGCGCATCACGTCGACGAGCGTGCGCGCCGTGTCGGCGGGCAGCTCGCGACTCGGCGTGGCCGGCTTGAATTCGGCGAGCAGGTTGCCGTTGCGGTCCTCGATGCGCGTGACCATCAGCGGCTCGACGTAGCCGCCGAGGTTCGCGATCGTGCCGTACGCCGACACCATTTCTTTAAGCGTGACCGGGCTCGTGCCGAGCGCGAGCGACGGCACCGGGTCGAGCTGGCTGTCGCGCACGCCCATCGCGCGCGCGAGCTTGGCGACCCTGTTCGGACCCACCGACTCCATCACCTGCGCGGTGATGCGGTTGCGCGAATAGGCGAGCGCGTCGCGCAGGCTGATCATGCGGCCGCTCGGCTCGTCCTCGTCGTTCGGCTTCCAGATTTCGCCGCCGGCGAGTTCGATCTGAACCGGATTGTCCGGCAGTTTGTCGTCCGGCTTCGCGCCGGCCTCGAAGGCCGCCGCGTAGACGAACGGCTTGAAGGTCGAGCCCGGCTGACGGCGCGCCTGCTGCACGTGATCGAACGGATCAACGCCAAAGTCGCGGCTGCCGACCCACGCCTTGATCTCGCCGGTACGTGGGTCCATTGCGAGGAAGTCGGCCTGCACGCGCGTCTTCGTGTCGCACACGCTCTGCACGAGCTTGCGATCGGCGAGCAGGCGTTTCAGCGCCTCGTCGTCGGCGAGGCCCGTGTCTTTGGCCGCGCGGAAGTCAGGCGTTTCGCGCAGGAACGTGCGCAGCAGGTCCTTGTCCGCCGAGCAGCCCGCGCGCGTGCCCCACGCGGAGTTCGCGATGTTCTGCAACTGGTTGCCCTGCAGCGTGACCGCCTGGGTCGCCATCGTCTGCAGACGCGAGTCGATCGTCGTGCGCACGACGAGTCCATCGGAATAGATGTTGTAGTCGTTGCGATCGGCCCACGCGACGAGCCATTTGCGCAGTTGCTGCGTGAAGTGCGGCGCGGGTCCGGGCGGCTCGATCTGGCGCTCGAAGTCGAGACGCAGCGGCTTGCGGGCGAGCGTGTCGTACTGGGCGGGTGTCAGCTTGCCGTACTTGACCAGCTGCGCGAGCACCGTATTGCGCCGCTGCAAGGCGCGCTCGGGGTTCAGCACCGGGTTGTAGTACGCGTTGCCCTTCAGCATGCCGGTCAGCGTCGCCGCTTCGAGCACGTTCAGGTCGGATGCGGACTTGTCGAAATAGGTGCGCGCAGCCATCTCGATGCCGTACGCGTTGTACAGGAACGGGACCGTATTCAGGTAGGTTTCGAGGATCTCGTCCTTCGTGTAGAACGCCTCGATCTTCAGTGCGGTGATCGCTTCCTTCAGCTTGCGCGTCAACGTCGGCGCGCGGCCGATTTCGTCGGGATACAGATTGCGCGCGAGCTGCTGCGTGATCGTCGAGCCGCCCTGGCGGTCGCCGGAGAACGTGTGCAGCGCGGCCGAAGCGGTGCGCCGCCAGTCGATCCCGAAATGCTGATAGAAGCGGTGATCCTCGGTGGCGATCAGCGCGTTCACGACGTTCGGCGAGATGTCCTTCAGCTTGACCCACTCGCGGTTCGACGGCTTGAACTCGGCGAGCAGCTTGCCGTCCGCCGACAGGATCTGCGCGGGCTGCTCGATCTTGGCCTTGCGGATGTCGCCGATGCTCGGCGTGAACGGAATCAGCAACAGCACGTACAGTACGAATAGCACCGGCAGCGCGGCGAGCCCCCACGCGAACGTGCGGCGGGTCGGATGGCGCAGATGCCATACGGCCTTCGCGAACAGCGGGTTCGCGAGCGTCAGCCCTTTGTCGAGGGCCGCCAGAAAGGAGGAAAAGAGGCGCTTCACTTGCTGTCGTCGGCTGGGAAAGGCGCAATCGTACCAAGATGTGGGGGGTACGCCGGTTTTTGCTTCGTTCGCGGCATGGAGTGCGGCTCCGGCGGGGCCACTATAATGTCGCCAATTCCGACAAGAGGTGCTTCATGATCATCAAACCGCGTGTGCGTGGCTTCATCTGTGTATCGACCCATCCGACCGGCTGCGAAGCCAACGTCAAGGAACAGATCGAGTATGTGAAGGCACGCGGCCCCATCGCCAACGGCCCGAAGAAGGTGCTCGTGATCGGCGCGTCGACCGGCTATGGCCTCGCCGCCCGCATTAGCGCAGCGTTCGGCTCGGGCGCGTCGACCCTCGGCGTGTTCTTCGAGCGCGCCGGCAGCGAAACCAAGGCTGGCACGGCCGGCTGGTACAACACCGCGGCGTTCGAGAAGTTCGCCACCGCCGAAGGCCTGTACGCGACCAGCATCAACGGCGACGCGTTCTCCGACGAAGTGAAGGCGCGCACGATCGAAGTGATCAAGCGCGATCTCGGCCAGGTCGATCTGGTCGTCTACAGCCTCGCGGCGCCGAAGCGCCAGCACCCGAAGACCGGTGAAGTGTTCAGCTCGGTGCTCAAGCCGATCGGCAAGGCTGTCAATCTGCGCGGCATCGACACCGACAAGGAAGTGATCAAGGAAACCGTGCTCGAACCGGCGACGCCGGAAGAAATCGCGCACACGGTCGCGGTGATGGGCGGCGAGGACTGGCAGATGTGGATGGACGCGTTGGGCGTTGCCGGCGTGCTCGCCGACGGCGCCAGGACCACCGCGTTCACCTACCTCGGCGAGAAGATCACCCACGACATCTACTGGAACGGCTCGATCGGCGCGGCCAAGAAAGATCTCGACCAGAAAGTGCTCGGGATCCGCTCAAAGCTCGCGGCCAAGGGCGGCGATGCGCGCGTCGCGGTGCTGAAGGCAGTCGTCACGCAGGCAAGCTCGGCGATTCCGATGATGCCGCTCTATCTGTCGCTGCTCTTCAAGGTGATGAAGGAAAAAGGCACGCACGAAGGCTGTATCGAGCAGGTCTACGGCCTGTACAAGGACAGCCTCTATGGCAGCCAGCCGCATCTGGACGACGAAGGCCGTCTGCGCGCCGACTACAAGGAACTCGATCCGCAGGTGCAAGGCCGCGTGCAGGAGCTGTGGAACCAGGTGAGCAACGACAACATCTACGAACTCACCGATTTCGCGGGCTACAAGACCGATTTCCTGCGCCTGTTCGGCTTTGAAATGAAGGGCGTCGATTACGACGCGGACGTCAATCCGGACGTGCAGATTCCGAATCTCGTGCAGGTTTGATCCAGCGGGGGCGGGCCCGCTTCGCGAGTTCGCCCCTGAGGTTGCCCCTCCTCGCCTCCCTCCCCTCACTCCTTCAACACGTCAGCACGGATACGCGCCCTGCAACGCGCGCAGAATCGCGAGCCCGATTGGAAAATCCTCGGAAATGCCCGGATGGTTCGCGAAGAACGCATCGAGCAACGGATAGACCGTCTGGTTGCCGATCGCGAGCGTTGGTGGCGGACAGAACAGCTGCGGCTGTTTCCTCGCGACCAGATCGCCGTTCGCCCAGCCGAACGCGTTGATCGTGCCGGTGATGTACGCCGCATAGATCGAGTTGTTGTCGGCGTGTGCCCAGCGCTTGTATTGCGCGGCCGTCATTTCGGCGCTCGCGTTCAGAGTGAAGCACGCCGCCAGCAAAGCCAGCGCGAATTTCGTTAACCGCATCGTTGAACCTTCAATGTCGCTAGATGGCCGCCATTGTAGGCGACGCGGGGTGCACCGCGCAGAAGCCGTCGAGCGCGGGAATTCACAAGCAGAGCGTAAGCATTGAAGGCGGATTCTGTAAGCACCGACAGATTGCAGACGCGCGCGAATCAACGATTACGGCGTGCCGTTTCGGCAGTGCTTGCGATACCCGTCGCGCCCGGCCAGGCGCGCCATATAAGCGGCCAGCGCCGGCAAATCGTCGTGCCGCTGCGGCGTTTCGAGCCAGCGGTTCGCGGACAGCGCGATCGGAATATCGGCGAGCGAAAACGCGTCGCCCGCGATATACGCACCGGTGCGCGCGAGTTGCTGCTCGACGATCGCCATATGCTTCGACCAGTTCGCGCACGACGCGGCGATCTGGCGCGGGTCCTGATGCTCGGGCGAGTGCCGCACGAGCGCGAGAAACGCGTAGCTCCACGAGCGGTTCAATTCGCTCGCCTGCCAGTCGATCCATTGATCACAGCGCGCGCGCTCGACCGGATCGGCCGGATACAGCCCGTCACCGCGATAACGGTTCGCGAGGTAACGGATGATCGAGTTCGATTCCCACAACACGAAGTCGCCGTCGCGGATCACGGGGACCATCGCGTTCGGGTTCAGCGCGCGGAATTCGGCGACCTCGGTCGAGCGAAAGCCCGAGCCCCAGTCTTCCTGTTCGAACGCAAGCCCAAGTTCCGCGCAGGTCCACAACACCTTGCGCACGTTGATCGAGGTGGTCTTGCCGAGTATCTGCAGCATGAGTCGTTGGGTGTCGCGTGGATTGAACGGGTTGAAGGAATGAAACTCGCAAGCCAGCCAGTTTGCCTTGCGCGCGGCGCGCCGTCATCCGCTTTTCAGCGTCGCCTGTTCGCGGATCATGTCGTACAGCGCCTGCGCGGCCGGTGACAACTGCGCGGTCTTGCGCGCGACGAGCACCAGCGTGCGCGACACGGTGGGCTGCGTGAGCTCGACGGTGCGCACGCTCGGATACGCGCCGTTCTGCAGCGCGAGCGCGGGCACCACGGCCGCGCCGACGCGTTGCGCGACGAGTCCGACGGCGGTCGAACTGCGCTGCACCTCGTAGAACGACCGCAGCGCGAGCTCGCTCGATTCCAGCGCGACATCGAGCAGCGCGCGATTGCCGCTGACCTCGCCGGCGAAAATCAGCGGGAACGGCTGCAACTGCCGCCATGCGATGCGCCGCCGCTTCGCGAGTGGATGGTCCTCGTGGCAGATCAGCACGTAGCGGTCTTCGGTGAGCGGCACGGTGGCGAGATCGGGATGATGCTCGCGCGCGATATTGATGCCGAACTCGACCTCTCTGCGCAACACGGCCTCCTCCACCGCCGACGACGCGTGATCGAGAATCTTGATGCGATTGTGCGGATAGCGCGCCGAATACGCCTGCAGGATGCGCGGCAGATACTGCACGCCGACGGTCGGCACGCACGCGATCGACACGTCGCCGCGTCGCGCGATGCCCGTTTCGCGGATCTCGACGAGCGCGTCCGCCAGCTCGCCGAGCAGCCGACGCGCCTGCGGCAGAAAATTGCGACCGATTTCGGTGAGCGCCATCGAACGCGTGGTGCGCTCGATCAGCGTGACGCCGAGATAGCTTTCGAGCTTGCGCAGCCGCTGCGTGATCGCGGTTTGCGTGACGTGCAGCGAATCCGCCGCGCTCTGGAAGCTGCCGCGATCGGCAATCGCGACGAAAGCCTGCACGCCGAGCGTGTCGATTTTCATTAGAAAAATGAAGTAATCGGGATCATAAATTCATTTTACTCTGGGCTGTCAGCGGCCGAGAATGACCGCAACGAACCCCGCGAAGGAGCAAAAGATGACCGACAAAACCACCAACGAGCACAGCGATTGGCACGCGAAGCAGTACATGCTGTTCGAGAACGAGCGCACGCGGCCGGTTCGCGATCTGCTCGCGGCGGTGCCCTTGAACGGCGCGCGGCTCGCGGTCGACATCGGCTGCGGCCCGGGCAACTCGACCGAGGTGCTGGCCGAGCGGGTGCCGGGCGCGTCGGTCAGCGGCATCGACCGCTCCGCCGACATGATCGCGGCGGCCCGTCGGCGGCTGCCGCAATGTCGCTTCGACATCAGCGACGTTTCGACGTGGGACGCGCACGGCCCCTACGACGTGATCCTCGCGAACGCGGTGCTGCAATGGGTGCCGGACCACGATCGGCTGTTCCCCGCGCTGGTGGCAAAACTCGCCAGGGGCGGCAGCCTCGCCGTGCAGATGCCCGACAATCTCGACGAACCCGCGCACCGGCTGCTGCGCGAAATCGCCATCGACGGGCCTTGGGCGACGAAGCTGAACGGTATCGAGCGCACCATGCGCTACGACGCAGACTGGTACTACGCGCTGCTCAAGCCGCTGTGCGCGCGCGTCGACGTGTGGCGCACGGTCTATCACCACCCGCTCGCGGGCGCCGACGCGGTGGTCGAATGGTTCAAGGGCAGCGCGCTGCGGCCGTTTCTCGCCGCGCTCGACGACGCCGAACGCGCGGCGTTTGTGCAACGCTATCGCGACGAAATCGTCAGAGCCTACCCGGCGCTCGCCGATGGCACGGTGCTGCTGCCGTTTCCGCGGTTTTTCATCGTCGCGACGCGCGGCGAACGTTGAAGCCGCGCCGGGAACCGCTGCGAGCCGGTAAATGCCGGCGCTTCGGCTGCGGTGGATCGTCCCGGGGCGATCAGATCGCCGGCGCACCACGCTGACGCACCGCCCGAAAACCGCACCTGTGGCGACGCCGCACGCTAAGGGTGGTCAGGAATTGCCGCCCGGGAATTCCGCATGCTAATGTTTGTAAAAAGCGTGTGTAAAAAGCGGAGGACGGCGCCCGCCGGCCTCACCGGGAAGCCATTTACTGCAGCGAGCGTCGCCATGAGTGATGTACGCCAACATCTGAGTCCCCGTGACCGCCTGGAGCTGTTGTGCTGGCTCACATGCGGAAGCCTCGGCGCTTATTATCTGAACGAAGACTGGCCCGACGCGGCGTTTCACGTGCAGTCCGCGCACAAGTGGCTCGACCGCCGCGCGCGCGAAGCCGACTGGCTGTGCGTCGCGAAGCTGTCGGCCACCGCGGTCGAAATCGCGCGGCGCCACGCGCGCTTCGTCGATGCCGACTGGGCGCGCGACGCCGTTGAAGAAATTCTCGATACCGACGAACTCGACCCGCAAGCCCGGCTCGTCCGGCAGGTTCTGGCCGACTGCCAGAACGCGCTGGCCGACAAGCGGATCGCCGATTAGTCGCGGGCTCGTTTTTCTTCCTTTTTTACAGCGGATTGGGGGCCAATTTTTTGGCCCCTTTTTGCGTTGTTCCGCGCTTCCGCGCACGATGTGCCGCTCGCAGTCGGTAAAAAATGCGGCACCCGCCGTCGCGTACAGCCTACCGGCAGGCGGCCAATCCGCATGCCGGCTCGGTTCGGGCAATCACCACGGACGCCCGCCCTTCATTCTTCGACCATCGTCTTCAGCTTCAGCAGCGCCTGATCCCACTGCCGCGAAATCGCGTCGAGCGCGCGGCGTGCCGCGTCGAGATGCGTGGGCTCGAACGCCCACAGGCGCTCGCGTCCGACCTTCACGTCGTGCACGAGGCCCGCGTCGGCCAGCACCTGCAGATGCTGCGTGACCGACTGCCGCGTGATGTCGGTGCCGGCCGTCAGCTGCGCGATCGACATCGCACTGCCCGCGCACAACGCCGCGACAAGCCGCAGACGCGTCTCGTCACCGAGCGCCGCGAACACCGCCGCCGAACTGCGCAGTGTCGCCGCCTTGAGGCCCGCCCTCGCGGGGGCCGCCCTAGCTCGCGCCGACATATCGCTCGACGTTGACCATCTGCTGCTCCCAGCCGCCGTCGTTCAGCCGGAACGCTTGCGCGCGCCGCCCGACCGGCAACTGGTCGAAGCCCGATTCGACGACGCGCAGCAGCGTGCCCGACTCGACGTCGCTCAGATCGAATTCCACGAGCGTGGTCGGCTCAGGCGTGTAGTCGATCGTGATCTCGATCGCGGCCGGATGCCAGCGCCACGACAGATGATGCTCGGGCTCGACACGCTCGACCAGCACGTTCATCAGCAGATGCTCATAGCCTGGATAGGTGATGTGCCCCTGCGTGGATTGCCCCGCGACGAACTGCTTGCCGGTGAGATTCACGCCGAACCATTTGCCGAATTCCTTGGCGTTGGACAGCGCACGCCAGACGCGCGAGCGCGGCGCCTTACTCCGTCGCATGCGCGTGCATGACGCCGGTTTGCATCGACCACGCCATCCACGGCCGGCGCAGCGCGACGATCGCAAGGAACGCGCAAGCCGACAGCGTGCCGAACGTCGCGAAGCCCATTTGATAGCTGCCGGTGCTCTCCTTCGCGATGCCCATCACGACCGGCAGATAGAAGCCGCCGATGCCGCCCGCCGCGCCGACGATGCCGGACATCAGCCCGGTGCGGCCGGCCCAGCGATGCGGCACGAGCTGGAACGTCGCGCCATTGCCGAGTCCGAACGCGACATAGAGGCACAGCAGCAACGCAATGCCGCCCGCGAGCGACGGCATCGCCGCCGCGAACAGGAAATCGCAAACAGCGATGATCGCCAGCAGCACGGTCAGCGCGCGCACGCCCGACACGCGGTCGGCAATCAGGCCGCCGAGCGGGCGCACCATCGCGCCGGTCGCGGCGAGCAGCGCCATGAACAGGCCCGCGTCGATTTTCGACAGTTGATACAGGTTGGTCAGCAGCAGCGACACATACGAGGACATACCGACGAAACCGCCGAACGTGATGCTATAGACGAGCATGATGACCCACGTATCGCGCTCGGCGAGCACCGAGCGGTAGCGTTGCGGCAGCACCGCGATCGCCAGCAGCGCACCGATCACCGGCAGCAGCAGCACGCCGGTCTTGCCCGCGCCGAATAGCCCCGCTTCGACGAGCAGCACGAGCGCGATCAGGCCGACCAGCGTCGTCGCGAAACTGCCGAAGGCGCGCAGCACGCTGCCGGTTTTGACGCCCGCGTCGTTGGCCCAGAAGTACAGCGTGATCGCGGCGATCGCGAGCAGCGGCAAGGCGCCGCCCGCGGCGAGTTGCCAACCGTAGCGCGTCGCCAGTTGCGGGAACAGAAAGCCGTCGAGCACCGCGCCGATGTTGCCGGCCGCGGCCAGTCCCAAGACGAGGCCCTGCACTTTCGGCGGATAGTTACTGCCGGCCATCGGCAGCGCGACCGCGAAGCTGGCGCCGCCGACGCCAAGGAACACGCCGAGCACCAGCAGCATTTCGTACGACGGCACCGATTGCAGCAACGGCAGCACGATCGTCGGCACCGCCGACAGCAGCACGCCCATCAACGCAATGCGTTTGCCGTGCGCGGACTGATACAGATTGCCGAGCGTCACGCGCAGAATCGCCGCGGACAACACCGGCACCGCGACGAGCAGACCCTGCTGCGCGGGCGTCATCGCGATGCTCTTGCTGATGAACGGCGCGAGCGGCCCATACAGCACCCAGACGGTGAAGCCCGTGTCGAAATACAGAAAGCAGGCGACCAGTGCGCGCCAATCACCGCTTCGCAGGGAGTGCATCACGTTTTTCATCAGAGATCCTCAGTAAATAAAATGACGGGTAGTCCAGTTGCTGCGTTACTTGTGTTTTGCGCCGGCATGTCGCCCGGAGTTTTCACTGGGACTCGACACGCAAGCGTCATACCATCGGGCTGTCTGTTAAGAGGCCTTTTTAAAGACATCTTCTGAAACGCATCGGCGGCTCAATACACGTCGCGTGCATAACGCTTTTCGCGCGTCAGACGGCTCACGTATTCGAGTGCTTTCTCTTCGCTCATGCCACCGTGAGTCGTGATGACGTCCTTCAGCGCCGCATCGACATCGCGCGCCATCCGGTTCGCGTCGCCGCATACATAGAAGTGCGCACCGTCTTCGAGCCATGCCCACAGTTGCGCACCGTGTTCGCGCATGTGGTCCTGCACATAGATCTTGTCGGCCTGGTCACGCGAGAACGCGACGTCGAGCCGGGTCAGCAGACCGCTCGCGCGCATCGCTTCGAGTTCGTCGCGATAGTAGAAGTCGGTCGCGGCATGCTGTTCGCCGAAGAACAGCCAGTTGCGTCCGCGCTCGCCTCGTGCCTGCCGTTCGTGCAGAAAGCCGCGAAACGGCGCGATGCCGGTGCCCGGCCCGACCATGATCATCGGCGTGTCCGATTGATGAGGAGGACGAAAGTGCGCGGACTTCTGCACGAACACGGGCACGTCGGTGTCGCTTGCGCGATCCGCGAGAAACGTCGACGACACGCCCTTGCGGTGCCGCCGCCCGTTGCTGTAACGCACCGCCGATACCGTCAGATGCACTTCGCCCGGATGCGCCTTCGGGCTCGATGCGATCGAATACAGACGCGGCTGCAGACGCTTCAGCATGCCGGTCAGCTCGGCGGCCGAGAGGCTCACCGGAAACTCGTGCAATACGTCGGCGAGCTGCTGTCCCCATAGCCATTGCTTCAGATCCGCCTTGCGTTCGGGCGCGAGCAGATCGCCCAGCGCGCCGTTGCCGCTGCGCGCCGCGACGAACGCGAGCGCCTCGGCGCTCGGCCGCGCGATCTCGTAGTGCTTGCCGAGCGCATCGGCGAGCCGCATGTCGCCGATACCCGCGACGTGCACCGATGCCTCCGCGTACAAACCGCTCAGCGTGATCAGTTCGTCGACGAGTTCGGGGCAGTTGCTCGGCCACACGCCGAGCGCATCGCCCGCTTCGTATTCGAGGTTCGTCTCGCCCGTTTGCAGCGACACGTAGCGGGTATCCTTTGCGGCGCCCTGCCGGTTCAGGCGCAGATTGCCGACGACGCGCGACGCGGCCGGCCGCGCCCTGGTCGGCACCGCGCCCACCACCGCGTTGATCATGCCGCCCGGCGGCACCGCGTACAGCGCGGCATCCGCCTGCTTGATGCAGACGATCACGCGTTCGAGCCATGCATCGGCGCCCTGCTGATATTCAATATCGCAATCGACGCGCTCGCTCAGACGCAGCGCACCCTGCGCGGCGAGCCGCTCGTCCAGACGGCGGCCGTGACCGCAGAACTGATCGTAGTTGCGATCGCCAAGCGCGAGCACCGCGAAACGCACGCCGTCGAGGCGCGGCGCCGTGGCGGCGTTCAGTTGCGTCCAGAAGTCCTGCGCGTTGTCGGGCGCATCGCCGTCGCCGAACGTGCTCGTCATCAGCAGCACGTATTGCGCCTTCGCGAGCGTCGCGAACGAATAGTCGGCCATGCACGCGGTGCGGATTTCGAAGCCCGATTCCATCAGACGCGTCGCGTAACGCTCGGTCAGCGACTCGGTGTTGCCGGTTTGCGAGGCCCACAAGAGCGTGACCTTCGGCCGCACGCGCACGATGCGCACGCCGGATTCGCGTGGCTCTTCCTGTGCGAGATTCGGCCGCAAGGCAGCGGTTGACGTCTGGGCCGTCGTCGCGCTGCGGCTGTACAGTCCCGCAAGCAGACCATCGACATAGAGCCGCTTCACCGCATCGAACGGTGCGCTGTGCGGCAGCACCGGCACGTTGACGAGACCTTGCGCTTCGGCCGAACGCAGGCCACTGACGAAACCCGCCAGATACGCGCGCTCCGCATCGCTGAGCGACGGCATGGGCGCGGGCTCGGGCGGCAGTTGCAGCAAAGTCGTGAGGGCTTCGATACGAGGCATGGGTTGATCCTTGGCGCTGGGCGCTAAAACCGCTGCGTCGGCGGCGGTAGAGAGCGCATCGTCGTCATTGCGAGTGCTCGCGTCGCGATCCGCCGTCACCGGACTCAGCGCGACCGCGCAGACTTTCAGTTCGGGCTGCAGAGAAACCGGATCGACCGCGTCGTTGGTCACCGCATTGATGCACAGTTCGTCGCCGAACACGTCGTTCCAGTGCATCGGCGCGAAGCACTGACCCGCGCTCACACGATCGGTGACGACGGCGGGCAGGACCGCGCGGCCGCGCCGCGAACGGATCTCGACCGCGTCCTTCGTGCGAATCCCGAGTTCGGCCGCGTCGTCCGGATGAATTTCGACGAAGGGTCCCGGGTTCAGCTTGTTCAGCATCGCGACCTTGCCGGTCTTGGTCATCGTGTGCCACTGATGCTGCAGACGGCCCGTGTTCAACACGATCGGAAACTCGCGATCGGGCAACTCGGCCGCAGGCTGATACGCACGCGCGAAAAACTTCGCCCTGCCGCTCGCGGTCGGAAAAGCAATGCGCGGGTGGCCGCCATCTTCCGACTCCCTGAGTGTCTGGCTCACGCCGTCATTCAGATAGCGAAGCGGATTGCGCTCGGACGAATCGGCCGACGCGATCGGCCACTGCAGTGGCGAGTCCTTCAAGCGGCGATGGCTCGCGCCACGCAGGTCGTAGCCGGTCGCGGGGTTCGCCGCGCGCGTGAGTTCGGCGAACACTTCGTCGGCGCTCGCATAGCTGAACGCATCGGCAAAGCCCATTTCACACGCGATGCGCGCGATGATCTGCCAGTCGGGCAGCGCCGCGCCGGGCGGTTCGATGGCTTGCTGCATCAGCGTCAGATTGCGCTCCGAGTTGACCATCACGCCTTCGGCTTCGGCCCACAACGCGCCGGGCAGCAGCACGTCGGCGTAGCGGTTCGTTTCGGTATCGAGGAACGCGTCCTGCGCGATCACGAGTTCGGCCGCGCGCAAACCGGCGATCGCGGTCTGCCGGTTCGCGACGGTCGCGACCGGATTCGTGCAGATGATCCAGCACGCCTTGATGTCGCCCGCGGCCATGCGCGCGAACATGTCGATCGTGCCGGTGCCTGCGTCCGCTTTGAGCGTGCCCGGTGCGATGCCCCACAGTGCTTCGACGAACGCGCGATCTGCGGCGACCAGCGCCGAACGCTGCCCCGGCAGAGCAGGGCCCATATAGCCCATTTCGCGGCCGCCCATCGCGTTCGGTTGGCCCGTCAGCGAGAACGGCCCACTGCCGCGCCGGCAGATGCGGCCCGTCGCCAGATGCAGATTGCACAGCGCGTTGGTGTGCCACGTGCCGTGCGTGCTCTGGTTCAGGCCCATCGTCCAGCAACTCATCCAGTCTTTGGCCGACCCGATCATCTGCGCGGCGCGACGGATGTCGTCGGCGGCGAGGCCCGTGATGCGGGCGACGTTCTCCGGCGTGTACCCGGCCAGAAACGCGGGCATCGCGTCCCAGCCTTCGGTGTGTTCGGCGATAAAAGCCGCATCCGTTGCGCCGTTTTCGTGCAGCAGATGCAGCAGACCGTTCAGCAGCGCGAGGTCGGTGCCGGGTTTGATCTGCAGGAACAGATCGGCTTTCCCGGCGGTCGTGTTGCGGCGCGGATCGACGACGATCAGCTTCGCGCCCGCCTTCACGCGATCCATCATGCGCAGGAACAGGATCGGGTGGCAGTCGGCCATATTCGCGCCGCTGACGAAAAACAGATCCGCGTGATCGAAGTCTTCGTACGAGCCGGGCGGACCGTCCGCGCCGAGCGACAGTTTGTAGCCGCTCGCCGCGCTCGCCATGCACAGGCGCGAATTCGCCTCGATATTGTTCGTGCCGATAAAGCCCTTTGCGAGCTTGTTGACCAGATACTGCGCTTCGAGCGACATCTGCCCCGACACGTAAAACGACAGCGCATCGGGACCATGCTCGTCGAGCACGCGCCGCAGACGCGCGGCGGTATCGCTCAGCGCCTGCGCCATCGGCAGCGGCACCGGGTCTTCGTCGCGCGCACGACGCACGAACGCGCCTTCGAGACGACCCGACTTGCGCAGCGCGACGTGGGCCGACTGCCCTTTGGTGCAGAGCCGGCCAAAGTTGGCCGGATGCTCCTTGTCGCCAGCGATCTTCACGACCTGGCCGTCCTCGACGTGCAGCACCATGCCGCAGCCGACGCCGCAATACGGACACACGCTCTTTACGCTGGTAGCAGACATGCGCGAATGATCGGGTTGAAACATCGGAACGATGGACAAAGGCCGCTACCTCAAACCGCGACCCACACCTGGCCGTTTTCGACGCGCGTGGCAAATGCGCTGACCGAATACGACGGCGTTTCGAGGCATTCGCCGGTGCGCAGATCGAAGTGATGCTTGTAGATCGGCGACGCGACGACGATGCGCTCGCCGAGGCTGCCGACGAGTCCGCGCGACAGCACCGCCGCGTGCGAACCCGGATCGAAGTTTTCGATCGCGTAGACCGTGGGCTCGGCCGGCGACTCGACTTGGCCGCGATCGACGTGAAACACGGCCACCTGTTCGCCATTGACGAGCGCGCAAACGCCGGTGTTCGGCACGATGTCGTCGAGTGCGCAGATCGCGGTCCAGGCGCGGGGCAAGCGTTCGTTCTTCATGACTGGGCTCCTTTTGAGTTAAGCGGGAATCGGATGAGGTCAAACCGTCTCGACGACAACGGGAATCTCGATGCGCTGCACCTGCCGCTCAGCGGGCGTTGCCGGCCGGATCTGTCCGCGCTCCTCGACGAACGCGACGTTGCTATCGGACTCGCCGCTGTTGACGAAATGGCGGAAGCGCTTGCGCGTTTCGGGATCGGTGACGGCCTTTTTCCATTCGCACTCGTACGTGTCGACCACATGCTGCATCTCCACTTCGAGCTCGTTGGCGACGCCAAGGCGATCGTTGACGATCACGTCGATCAGATAGTCGAGGCCGCCTTCGAGGTTGTCGCGCCACACGCTGGTGCGTTGCAGTCGGTCGGCGGTGCGCACGTAGAACATCAGGAAGCGGTCGATATAGCGCACGAGCGTCGCCTTATCGAGGTCCGCGGCGAGCAGTTCCGCGTGCCGCGGCTTCATGCCGCCGTTGCCGCACACGTACAGATTCCAGCCCTTCTCGGTCGCGATCACGCCGACGTCCTTGCCCTGCGCTTCCGCGCATTCGCGGGTGCATCCCGACACGCCGAACTTGATCTTGTGCGGCGTGCGCAGGCCCTTGTAGCGATTCTCGAGTTCGACCGCGAGACCGACCGAATCGCCGACGCCATAGCGGCACCACGTCGAGCCGACCGCACGACTTCACCGTACGCAGCGATTTGCCGTACGCGTGACCCGATTCGAAGCCGGCCGCGATCAGCTCTTCCCAGATCGACGGCAATTGCTCGACGCGCGCGCCGAACAGATCGACACGCTGGCCGCCGGTGATCTTCGTGTAGAGGCCATATTTCTTCGCGACCTGCGCGACCGCGATCAGGCCGTCGGGCGTCACTTCGCCGCCCGGCATGCGCGGCACGACCGAATAGGTGCCGTCGCGCTGGATGTTCGCGAGGTAGTAGTCGTTGGTGTCCTGCAGCGACGCGTGCTCCTTCTTCAGCACGAATTCGTTCCAGCACGACGCGAGAATGCTCGCGACCGCCGGCTTGCAGATGTCGCAACCGAGTCCGCGGCCATGCTTGGCGAGCAGCGCGCCGAAACTGCGCACTCCCTCGACGCGCACGAGGTGATACAGCTCCTGGCGCGAATACGGGAAGTGCTCGCAGACGTGGTTGTTCACCGCGAGGCCCTGCTTCTTCATCTCGGCCTTCATCACCTGCGTGACGAGCGGCACGCAGCCGCCGCACGAGGTGCCCGCGCCGGTCGCGCTCTTCAACGCGCCGATGTCGGTCGCGCCCGCGCACACGGCTGCGCACAGTTCGCCCTTCGACACGTTGTTGCACGAGCAGATCTGCGCGGCCGCGGGCAACGCCTCGACGCCGAGCGCCGGCTTCGCGCTGCCGTCCGCTTGCGGCAGGATCAGGAATTCGGGGGACGCTGGCAGCTCGATGCGGTTCAGCATCATCTGCAGCAGCGTGCCGTATTCGCTCGCGTCGCCAACCATCACGCCGCCGAGCAGATGCTTGCCGCAATCGGACACGACGAGCTTCTTGTAGATCTGCTTGCGTTCGTCGCTGAACTGGTAGGTGCGGCTGCCCGGCGTATTGCCGTGCGCGTCGCCGATGCTGGCGACGTCGACGCCCATCAGCTTGAGCTTCGTGCTCGTGTCGGCGCCCGCGAATTCGGCCGGGTCGCCGAGCAAGTGCTTCGCGACCACGCGCGCCATCTCGTAGCCGGGCGCGACGAGCCCGAACAGCTGGCCGTGCCACAGCGCGCATTCGCCGATCGCATAGATGTGCGGATCGCTGGTCCGGCACGCATCGTCGATGGCGATGCCGCCGCGCGCGCCGAGTTGGAGGCCGCATGCGCGCGCGAGATCGTCGCGCGGACGGATGCCGGCGGAGAACACGATCATGTCGGTGTCGAGATGGCTGCCATCGGCGAACTGCATGCGGTGCGTGCCCGCTTCGCCGTCGACGATCGCCGTCGTGTTCTTCTGCGTGTGCACCGTGACGCCAAGCTCTTCGATCCGGCCGCGCAATACCCTGCCGCCGCCGTCGTCGACCTGCACCGCCATCAGGCGCGGCGCGAATTCGACCACGTGCGTTTGCAGACCCATGTCGCGCAGCGCCTTCGCGCATTCGAGACCGAGCAGGCCACCGCCCACGACCGTGCCCGTTTTCGAGCGGGCGCCGCATTCGCGCATCGCTTCGAGATCGTCGATCGTTCGATAGACGAAGCAGTCGCCGCGCTCGCGGCCCGGCACCGGCGGCACGAACGGATAGGAGCCGGTCGCGAACACGAGGCGGTCGTACGGCAGCGTTTCGCCGGTCGCGACCGTCACCGTGCGCGCGTCGCGATCGACCGCGACCGCACGCGCGTTCAGCTTCAGTTGCACGCCGTGGCGCTCGAAGAAGCCCGGCTCGACGAGCGACAGGTCATCGGCGGTCTTGCCCGAGAAGAACTCGGACAGATGCACGCGATCGTAGGCCGGTCGCGATTCTTCGCCCAGCACCGTGATGTCGAGATCGTGCGCGGCCCGTTGCGCCAGGCATTCGACCAGTTTGTGGCCGACCATCCCGTGACCGATAACGATGATTTTCATGAGCGCGCTGTCCTCTGGTGTCTGGCGAAAGCGATTGCGGAAATAAAAACGGCGTCCCGCGAATCCAGCCGAGGGGCCGAATTCGGGGGACGCCGTTGTCCTGTTGGGTGCTGCGGGGCGCGTGCAGTTGTGCTGCAAGCGCGACGAACCCACGTTGGTCCGATGACAACGCTTATTGCAAGGGCTGTGCCAATTTCGATAAATGCGCCCGAAAGCGCGGTGTGGCGGGGATTTGCAGCAAGTCGCGCGGCTTCGGACCGGAGCCCGCGCGCGACGCGTTTTGAGGCGGCGAGGCACAGGGATGGTGCGACGCAGCACTGTCGACGTGCGAAACGAAGGCGCACGGGCGTGCGATCGCCGTCATGTTTTCCGCGTGAATCGCAATGTGTGGCAACGGCTTGCGCGCCTTGATCGGATCGATGGCGTGGTCCTTGCATTGCTCTTGCGCAACGTCATCGCGGCAACGTCGTCGCGACGCGCAGACTCAACCGTCGACAGGCAATGCAATGGACAACGGCGTCCCCTCGTGATCTTCACGGGCGGGCGCCGTTTTCGTTTCGGGCCTACGGAAACCAACGGCATAAGGACACCGACATGAACACCAACACCGGCAAGGTCACGCTGCTGAGCGCCGGCCCGGGCGACCTCGACTTGCTGACGCTGAAGGCCGTCAAGGCGCTCGCGGCCGCCGACGTCGTGCTGCTCGACCACCTCGCGAATCCCGACATCGTGACGCTCGCGCCGCAGGCGCGCGTGATTCGAGATGGACAAACACTACCCGCGTCGGCCATGGCGCGGGCAGCCTGATCGGCGCTCGAAGCGGGCCTCGCCCGCCTTTCATCCCATCAATCGCCGAACCCGAGCTCCGCGTCGACCTGCTGCCCGACGCGCAGCCAGGCCCCCGCCCCGCTCGCGACCAGCGCGTTGTTGCCGAACGTGACCGCGCCGTCGAAGCGCTCGCTGACTCGGTAACCGAGCATCGTGTCGGTCGGCTCGTTCGGCCAGTCGGGATCGGGCGCGCCGCGCGCCTGATCGATGGTCGGCATCGGACAGCGCGTGCACAGCTTGACGAGCCGTAACTCGACGCGCGCGCTCGAGTCCGCATTCGCGCCGACGGCGAGTGTCTCGACATAGTCCTCTTCATAGGCATCGAGGCCGCTGAGCACGATATTGGGCCTGAAGCGATCGATTCCGATCGACGGTGCGCCTTTGCCGTTCAGGCGCGCGTTCAGATCGTCGAGCGAGGCCTGGCCGACCACCAGCAGCGGAAAGCCATCGGCAAAAAAGGTCGTGGCGCCCCCCGTGCTGTCCGTATAGTCCGGATCGACGACGCGTTCCCGCTCGGGATCGAAGCGCAGCAAGCGCGCGGGCAGACCGAGGAACTCCGTGAACCAGACCGCCGTTTCTGCGCCGGTGTCGAGCCCGTAGGCCGCGTCGCGCCACACCGCGGTAGCGACCCTGGGTGCCGCGGCGAGCCGCGCGGCATCGAGCGGCGTGCGCAGCTCACGCATGCCCGGCGCGCTGACGATCAGATCCTCTGCGCCGAGTTCGACCTTGATCAGCGCCATGCGCGGATACGCGCGCTGCGTGAACATCGCGCCTTCGGGATCGACGATCATCCAGTTGCGGTCGTATTCGAGGCCCGTCGCCAACAGCCGCGCCTCGGTGAGCGCGATGCCCGCGCAGGATTTGATCGGATAGACGAATAGTTCGTTGATGGTAGGCATGGTTGCACGCGCGTCGGGAGCGCAGTTCCGGCGAAAATCGGGGACTGAAGGTAGATCCGTATAGTACCGAAATTAGCGTTGACGGGGACGTGCGAGCCGGACCCTCTCATCGGGCTTTTTTAAGCTTGTTTTAAAAGTGGCGACCTAGAGTCGAATCACAGCAGCATGGAGAACGCATCGGACAGACGCGTTACTCCGACTCAACCGACTCAACCCTCGTGTCGGGGGGCATGTGATGCGACGCGACAACCTCAAGTACTTCCTGATCGTGGAATGTCTGACCGTGGCGGTGTCCGCGGGCTGCATGGCGCAATCCCCTCCGAACAACGTAAGCTCTGGCGCGAATGTGCCGGCTGCTAGGCTTCCAGGCCACGACACGGCGCCCGCTATAGTGACGGACTTCTCGCGCCTCGTCAGCGAAGAAGGCAAAGCAGTCGTCAATATCAGCGTGACAGCGGCTCAACCCGTCGCCACCGTCACTCCCCTCTGGCCGCCGGCCGGCAGCGAAGACGATCCTTTTACCCAGCAGTTCCAGCAGTTCGCCTACGCCCCTCCTGGCGCGGCAGGCCTGGCTTCGCAACGCAGCGGCTCAGGATTCATCATCTCCGCCGATGGATACATTCTCACCGACTCCAGCCTGATAACGAAAGCAACCCGAATCAGCGTGACGCTAAAGGACGGTCGCAAGTTCAAGGCCAAGGTGGTCGGCGACGACCCAGCGAGCGGTATCGCGCTGCTCAAGATTCCCGCCACCAAACTGCCGACAGTCAAAATTGGCTCACCGTCCGCGAACAAGGCCGGTCAGTGGGTCGTCTCGATCGGCTCCCCTTATGGACTGAACGACACGGTGACGGCAGGCATCATCAGCAACATGTCGCGGGCTTTGCCAGGCGAGTCGTACGTACCGCTTATCCAGACTGACGTGACCGAAAATGCGGGCGATGCAGGCAGCCCGGTGTTCGGTCTGAACGGCAACGTCATTGGGATCGAAATGCCTATCACGAAAGAGATCGGCGACGTTGAAGGAGCCGCGTTCGTGCTGCCGATCGATGAAGCGATGAAAGTTGCCCGACAGTTGCAACTGCACCACGAGGCGGAACACGGACGCCTCGGCATCACGATTCAGGATGTCAGCTGGCCGCTTGCGCAATCTTTCGGTCTGAACAGGCCGCAAGGGGCGCTCGTCAGCTCGGTCGACCCGCGAGGACCGGCTGCCAGGTCCGGTCTCAGACCAGGCGACGTCATCATGAAGATCAATGGCGTTGATATTCCAGATTCGACCCGGTTGCCCGTCACAGTAGCCGATCTCAAACCGGGCACATCCGTCCATCTCGTGTACTGGCGCGACAACGCCACGCACGATACGACAGTCGCGCTTGGCAGTCTGAATGCCACTCCTGCCGAGACCCCGGCCATTGCGCAGGTCGCAGCGCCCGATGGGTTGACCGTGCGTGGTTTGACCGCACAGGAGCGACACGACGCAGGTGTCGAAGGTGGTGTCCTGGTCGAAAAAAGCACGGGGGCCGGCGCGCTCGCCGGCATCGAACCGGGAGACATCATCCTGATGGTCGACAGCACTCATGTATCAAGTCCCGCCCAGTTCCGGCGGAAAGCGGCGAACAGCGGTAACGCGGTCGCGCTATTGGTCCAACGCGACGGACAGCGCATGTTCGTCACCATCGACATGGGCTAGGGTCTGTTTATATATGCAAATAGACCCTGGCAGCGCAGTGGCGGCGCGTACCTCATCGCCACACTTTACGAGGAGCTCGAAATGAACCAGCACGCAATCGTCAAAGTTGGCTTGACGGCACTCGCACTGAGTGCAAGCGTCCAATACGCGTTCGCGGCAACTCAGCCTTTACCCGCGGTACAGCACGAGGGTGAGGTTACGTTCCTGAGCGGCGGGATCGGCCTTGGCCAATCCACCGCTATCAAGGAGGTCATGCCAAGGTATCCGCTCACGCTCGAGTTTGCGGGCAAGGCGGCTAGCGGCAACGAGTACCTTGCGAATATCCCGGTGACGCTATCCGACATGCACGGCAATACGATATTGCAGACCACCGCAAAGGGTCCTTTCCTGTTGGCGTCGCTGCCTCACGGCCGGTATAGCGTAAGCGCCACATATAACGGCAAGACGGAGCGCAGGGACGTGAATATCGCTCCGTCGTCGCATGTGCATGAAGTGTTCCTGTGGTCGATGTAGACCGGCGTTTCGCGTTTCTGGCCGCACGCGATCCGATTCGCCGGCTTTCCGGCGCGTGACGACCGCGGCGGTGCATTCGTAACCGGTACTCGTGAAAAGTCGCGATGGGCAACCGAACCGACTCGGAGCTTGCCATGAAAAACGGTTCCAGCGAGCCTCTCGACGAAACCCGCCGCAGATGGCTCATCGCCACATCGGCCGTCGGCGCCATAGGAGGCGTGGCGGTCGTCGTTCCTTTTGTCGACTCGTTTGCGCCGCCAGCGAGTGCGAGGGCAGCCGGGGCGCCGGTCAGCGCCGACATCAGCAGACTCGAGCCTGGCAGCATGATGACCGTGGCGTGGCGCGGCAAGCCGATTTTCATCGTCAACAGAACCAACGAGATGCTGGCGGCCGTGCTCAAGGCCGACCCGATGGTCGCCGACCCGCATACCGAGCATCCGTTCTCGATACCGCTGCCGGCCTATTGCAACAACGAATACCGGTCGCGCCCGGATCATCGCAACATACTCGTTGTGATCGGCGTGTGCACCCATCTCGGCTGCACCCCGCTGCCCCGCTTCCAGCCCGGGCCGCAACCCAGTCTGCCCGACGATTGGCCCGGGGGCTTTCTGTGCCCTTGTCACGGCTCGACTTACGACCTGGCCGGTCGAGTGTTCAAAGACAAACCCGCGCCCCAGAATCTGGATGTGCCGCGTTACATGTTTGCGTCGTCGACGAGCGTCGTTATCGGACAGGATGAAAAAGGCGAGGAGGCATAGCCGCGGCATACGGTCGAGGACGCGGGAAGTTCCTGCTACGGTCGCGCAATACCAGCCCGCCTCGCTACCGCTACATCGATCCGTGGCGGCCGGTCGAGCGCGCGGTGTCGCGCGGCTCGCCTATCACCTACCGAGGTCGAGATCACCAATTGATGCGCGAAGCGAGCCGCTCGACAACCTCATCCCGGCCCAGTGACCCGATGAATCCGGCGGCATCAAGTCCTCAGCAATCCGATCGCCCACCTTGAGACCCCTGCCGTGCACGGCATACGAAGCGTCGTTGACGCGCACGGATTGCGTCGACGTGGCGGTCCTGCCGCGAGCCCGGGGCTGGCAAATATCGATACTGCGGGCGACGGCGTGCGCAATATGCTCCTTCGCAATCACGCCGGACACGTCGAACGCGCCATCGACAGCGGCATCGACGACAACCACCGCCATCACCGCGCGGCGCTGCCGGAGTTCGCTGATCACTTCGAACGCCGCATCGGATTGCTTCACGACGATGAAGTTGCGATAAGCCATGTCGGCATTCCGTTACCAGTTACGCAGGTTCCTGCGGTATTCGGAAGAAATTACTCACGCGGAAGGAGTCACGCCTCTGCAATATCAGATGCTCCTTCACGTCAGGGGATTTTCCGAGCGCTCCTGGGCCAGTATCGGCGAACTGGCTGAACGGTTGCAGGCCGCGCCCAACGGCACCGCGGCGCTCGTGTCCCGCTGCGAAGCCGCCGGGCTCGTCGAGCGTCGCCCCGACGCTTCCGACCGGCGACTCGTGCAGGTCCACCTTCTTCGTTTGCCGGGCCTTCAGCGTATGGATAGCAGGCACCTGCCACAAGGCGTCCCGCACGGTGGAGAGAACGGGCGATCATCATCGTGCCGGCACGGGGAAAGCCTTTAAGCCTGCTTTAATCGCCACTGCATAGATTGAAAGCGTACCAGGCCTGTCGTGCCTTCAACGAGCCAACGATCGATCCGCCACTGCCGACGCGGAGCAAGTTGATCGCTGCAGAGCCCCACTGATCGAAGCTGACAGACAGTTGACTGGCACTCTACTGGTTCTCTCGCACAAGGAGGACACACCATGCGTACGCTGCCTGCACTATGCGCTGGAATATGTTTGGGCTTCGCCCAGCTTGCCATCGCGCACCCGACCTCGGACGTCGCCCCGAAAACCGGGTGCAAGGATTTCTCCGCGATCGCCATTCATCAACGCGCCCCGATCGCTGACTGGGTCGCACCGCCGAGCCGTCATCGTGTGGTCCGGACTGACAGCGCGATCATAGTCAATGCTGCTGCCCCGGTTGGCCTCATTGTCGGCGAGTGCGGGAAACCGACCTGATAGAGGTCGAACGCAGATCGAACGTTTCTTCGGGCGTATCAGCCAGTTTCGGCTGCCTTCCACTGGTTTCGACTGGTTCGCGGGCGGCTAAGCGGTGTTCGCGTCGCCCATGCGCGGGTCTGGCTCACTCGTGAAAGCGTGAACCGGGCCTAGTTCGCTTGCCGCTGTCATCCGACGATGAACCGAAGCCGTCGCCCCCGCTACGGCTCGCGGCGCGACCATTGTCTGGCCGCAATGAATGCTTCGAAAACCTGCTCATCGGCTGGTCTACCTCGTTATTTCTGAACCAGGCCGCGCTTGTGGACCGCCCGGCGCGTGGCGTTGCGGCGGCACTGTCGAGCGCACGGGCAGAGCCGCCTGGCGAGGCCGCCGTTTCGCGCTGCCTCGCGCGGAAGTAAAATCGTCGAATCAGGCGCGCGCCGGAGAGCCGCAAGAAGCTTGCAACGGAGCCCCGAGGATCTCGTGAAGCGCCGCATCGCCGGTTACCGAAAGAAGCTGTAGAAGCCACCTTCCCATCACCGAGACAGGAAATTCATTATGCTGAGCAAACCCGTGTTGACCGTCGCCGAGACGACCCGCATTGTCGATGCCGCCCGTGCGGAAGCCGAGAAGAACAAATGGCCTGTCGCGATCGTCGTCGCGGACGACGGCGGCCATCCGCTCGCGGTGCTGCGTCTCGACGGCGCGGCGCCCTCCACCTCGTATATCGCGACCGAAAAAGCGCGCACCGCGGCGCTCGGCCGGCGCGAAACCAAGGTCTATGAAGACATGATCAACAACGGCCGCACCGCGTTCCTCAGCGCACCGCTGCAGGGCACGCTCGAAGGCGGGGTGCCGGTGATCGTCGACGGCCACGTGGTCGGCGCGGTCGGCGTGTCGGGCGTCAAGTCGGAGCAGGATGCGCAGATCGCGAAAGCCGGCATTCAGGCGCTCGGCGTGTAACGCGCCGAGCGCCAAAGCACTCCCGAGACACAACGCGGACCGATGCCCCCTCGTCGGTCCCATAACAGATGGAGCAGTCGATGACTCAGATGAACCCGCGCGGCGGACTGCAGGTCGCCGCCAACCTCGACCAGTTCGTTGAATCCGAAGCCCTGCCCGGCACCGGAATCGACAGCGCCGCCTTCTGGTCGGGATTCGACGCCCTCGTGCACGAGCTGGCGCCCAAAAATCGGGCGTTGCTCGCCGAGCGCGACCGCCTGCAAAGCGAACTCGACAACTGGCATCGGGCCAATCCCGGCCCGGTGCGGGATCTGCGCGCGTATCGTGCGTTTCTCGAAGGCATCGGCTACATCGTGCCCGTGCCCGCCCGCGTCCAGGCCACGACCGACCACGTGGACAGCGAAATCTCCGGACAGGCCGGCCCGCAGCTCGTCGTGCCGCTGTCGAACCAGCGCTACGCGCTGAACGCCGCAAACGCGCGCTGGGGTAGCCTGTACGACGCGCTGTACGGCACCGACGCGATCCCCGAAACGGACGGCGCGGAAAAGCAGAAGGGCTTCAACCCGGTGCGCGGCGCAGCCGTGATCGCGTACGCGCGCAAGTTCCTCGATCAGGCTGCGCCGCTCGCGAACGGCTCGCACGCGGACGCAACGCGCTATAGCGTCGAGAACGGCCGGCTGGTCGTCGCGCTGAAGAGCGGCACCACGGCGCTGAAGACACCTGCGCAGTTGCTCGGCTATCAGGGCGACGCGAGCACGCCATCGGCGGTGCTGCTCAAGCACAACGGCCTGCACGTCGAGATCCAGATCGATGCGAACGATTCGATCGGCAAGACCGATGCCGCCCATGTCAAGGACATCGTCGTCGAAGCGGCGGTCACCACGATCATCGATTGCGAAGACTCGGTCGCGGCCGTCGATACCGACGACAAGGTGCAGCTCTATCGCAACTGGCTCGGCCTCATGAACGGCGACCTGACCGAACAGGTCACGAAGAACGGCAAGACCTTCACGCGCCGGCTCAATGCCGATCGCGAATACATCGGCGCCGACGGCAAGTCGCAGGTCAAGCTGCATGGCCGCTCGCTGCTGTTCATCCGCAACGTCGGCCATCTGATGACGAACCCGGCCGTATTGACGAAAGACGGCCACGAGATTCCGGAAGGCATTCTCGACGCGGTGATCACGACGCTGTGCGCGCTGCGCGACCGCCAGAACAAGCTGAACTCGCGCACCGGCTCGATCTATATCGTGAAGCCGAAGATGCACGGACCGGCCGAAGTCGCGTTCGCGAGCGAACTGTTCGCGCGCGTCGAAGACCTGCTGAAGCTGCCGCGCAACACGATCAAGATGGGCATCATGGACGAGGAGCGCCGCACCAGCGTGAACCTGCTCGCCTGTATCGCCGAAGCGTCGGCGCGCGTCGCGTTCATCAACACGGGCTTCCTCGATCGCACCGGCGACGAGATGCACTCGGCGATGGAAGCGGGCCCGATGATGCGCAAGGGCGACATGAAGTCGAGCAAGTGGATCACGTCGTACGAGCGCAGCAACGTGCTGGTCGGTTTGAGCGCGGGCCTGCGCGGCCGCTCGCAGATCGGCAAGGGCATGTGGGCGATGCCCGACCTGATGCACGCGATGCTAGAGCAGAAGATCGGCCATCCGAAGGCCGGCGCGAACACCGCGTGGGTGCCCTCGCCGACCGCGGCGACGCTGCACGCGCTGCACTATCACCAGGTCGACGTGCAGGCGGTCCAGCAGGAACTCGAACGCACCGACTATGCGACGGTGCGCGACGAACTGCTCGACGGCCTGCTGACGATTCCGGTCGTCGAAAAGGCGCAATGGAGCGACGACGAAATCCGCGCCGAAGTCGACAACAACGCGCAGGGCATTCTCGGCTATGTGGTGCGCTGGATCGACCAGGGCGTCGGCTGCTCGAAAGTGCCGGACATTCACAACGTCGGCCTGATGGAAGACCGCGCGACGCTGCGTATTTCGAGCCAGCACATCGCCAACTGGCTGTATCACGGTGTGATCAAGCGCGAGCTCGTCGAGGAGACGTTCAAGCGCATGGCCAAGGTGGTGGACGCGCAAAACGCCGGTGATCCGCTCTACCAGCCGATGGCGCCCGGCTTCGACACGATCGCGTTCGAGGCCGCGCAGGCGCTCGTCTTCGAGGGGCGCCAGCAGCCGAGCGGATATACCGAGCCGTTGCTGCACAAGTTCCGGCTCGAGGTGAAGAAGCAGGGTTGAAGCCGTCCGGCCGAAACGACGACGGGCGCCGTGCAATGCGGCGCCCGTTTTTCCTTCCAGGTCGTGTCACTTCACGCGGCTTCTGCCGTCAATTGCGCCGCCTCGCCACCCGACGCTTCGTTCTTCATAAAGGCTTGCAGATACGCCTCGAATTCAGCCTTCACCTCGGGATGGCGCAGTGCGAATTCGACGGTCGCCTTCAGATAGCCGAGCTTGCTGCCGCAATCGAAGCGCGTGCCGAAGTAGCGATACGCTAGCACCTGCTCCTCGGTCAGCAACGACTGCACCGCGTCGGTCAGTTGCAGCTCGCCGCCCGCGCCCGGCTTCAGCGCGCGGATATGCTTGAAGATCGTCGGCATCAGCACGTAGCGGCCCACCACGCCGAGATTCGACGGCGCCTCGTCCGGCGCTGGCTTCTCGACGATGCCCGACAGCTTGATCACGTTGTCTTCCCACTCGCGGCCGTCGACGACGCCGTACGAGCGGCTGTCCTCGCGCGCGATCGTTTCGACGCCGATCACCGAGCTGTGATAGTGGTTGAAGGTATCGACGAGCTGACTCATCACGGGCTTCGCGCTATGCAGCAGGTCGTCGGCGAGAATCACCGCGAACGGGCTGTCGCCCACCAGTTTTTCGGCGCACAGCACCGCATGGCCGAGACCGAGTGCTTCGGCCTGGCGCACGTAAAAGCAGTCGACGTTGGCCGGCTTGATGCTGCGCACGAGGTCGAGCAGCTTCTGCTTGTTGCGCGCTTCGAGTTCGGACTCGATCTCATAGGATTTATCGAAGTGATCTTCGATCGCGCGCTTGCTGCGGCCCGTCACGAAGATCATCTCGGTGATGCCGGCGTCGATCGCTTCTTCGACCGCGTACTGGATCAGCGGCTTGTCGACGATCGGCAGCATTTCCTTCGGACTTGCTTTGGTAGCCGGCAGGAATCGTGTCCCGAGGCCCGCTACGGGAAACACGGCTTTGGTGACTTTCAGCATGGTAGGCATTCCCACATCGGTTAGAAATTGGTGTGTTCGCGGACCTGGCGGCCAATCAATGCCGGCGCAAGACTAGCAGAAAAACTGCGAGGTTCACGCAAGCGTTTTTCTCCGATTTAATTCGGATAATTCAGGCATTAATCTCAATTCGATATTGTGAAAAATTGAGGAAATTATTACGTATCTATTGCCAGTTGGTGATCGAGCAAATCCGAAAGTCTTACCTTTCGGACGACCCCTGGCACGGGTCGCCTGGCGACCCGATGACCGGCTTCGGCAGCACGTCATTCCTGTTCGTCGACCGGTGGCAGCTTGCCTGGGTTCATCCGGTAACGACGGATCGGCTCGTTGCGCAAGGCATCGCGGTAGGCGGAGGCGGCCACCAGGATCAGCAGGACGGCCACGCCGGCCAGTAAATGCAGGTTCATGACTTCACCTCGGGGTGAGAAAATCCTTGCTTTAAATTAGCACGACAAAAGCGATAAATAATTCGATACCCCATACGTCGGCGCGCAATTACAATTCGTCACAAAATCGATGTCGGATTCAATGCGAAATGGAATTTTTTAATCATTTTTCAGGATTGCGGTGCTCTAGCATGGATGCGTCGCGGGTGCGCAAGATGCCCGCTCGAAGCCCTGTTCCGCGTCAATTTTTTCTTTTTTCCGCTTCAGATAAGGACCGCGTATGAGCGACCCAGCACTGGATGCCGCCGGCTCATCCCTGCCCCTCTCCCCGCTGCCGCGCCCGGAGAAAAACCCGGCCGCGGCGCATGCGCGCAGCGACGCGCGTGTCGATAGCGCCAGCAAGGAGCACGCGATCGACGCGATGCGAGGTTTCGCCGCGCTGCTGGTCGCCTACTTTCATTGCCGCCAGATCGTGTGGGTCGGCATGCAGGCGTTTCATCAGAGCGTCGGACATTCATTGAGTCCCAGTAGTCTCGCCGCGTATCTGACGTTTCCGATCGCATGGGGCTCGGCCGGTGTGCCGATGTTCTTCGTCATCAGTGGCTACTGCATCCATCGCGGCGGCGCGCTGCGGCTCGCGGGCAATCCCGCTTACCGGCTCGATGCAGGCAACTTCTGGCTGCGGCGCTTCGCGCGCATCTACCCGGTGCTGCTTGCGGCGCTCGTACTGACCTTCGCGCTCGATTCGTTGAGCCTGCAATTGCCGCCCGTCAGTCACAAGATTCGCGACATCGGCTGGCATCCGTTTCTGGTCAACCTGTTTTCGCTGCAGGGTGTGGCGGGTAAAACGTATGGCTCGAACGGCGCGCTGTGGACGTTGTCGCTCGAAGTGCAGTTCTATGCGATCTATCCGCTGCTGTTCGCGCTGCGGCGGCGCATCGGCATGAACGCCGTGCTCGCGCTCGTCGGCGCGATCAACGTTGCGTCCGCGTACGGGTTGGAGCGCCACGATGTGCAGTTCTTCACGTCGTACTGGTTCTCCTGGACGCTCGGTGCGTGGATCGCCGACGCCAAAGCGCGCAGCGTGCGAGCGGCGCGTGCGCCGGCATCGCTGTACGTGCTCGCGGCGGTATTGATCGCGGCAGGCTGCGTCGCGTTTCACTTCGGCCAGTACGGCGCGTTCCAGATATGGGCTCTCGGCTTCGCGTGCTATCTGTACAAGGCGCTCGATGGACGTCATGCCCCCCGGCGTGAAACGGGCGGCGTGCGCGCGCTGCTTCGTGCCGGGTCGGATGCAGTAGCGCGCCTGCTGTCGCGCGTCGGCGACTTCAGCTTCTCGCTGTATCTGATCCATCTGCCGATCTTCGTACTGCTGTCGGCGTGGCTGTTTCGTTCGTCGCTGCAGATGTCGATCTGGCCGTCGTTCGGCTATATGCTGGTCGCGGTGCCGTTTGCCTATGTGTTTTATCGGCTCGTTGAGTTGCCTGCGATGAAGTGGTCGGCGAGTTTTAAGCCTAAAGGGCGCTGATAGAACGTTGACATTGGATCAATCCCGCGCGTTCGGGTGCTTCACCATCATTTGATCTCGTTGAATAGCAACGTCGATACCTGGTGCTCGTCCTGAAGGGAAAATTGAAACGGTATCTCTGGATGCGTAAATTTGAGCCGGAGTTGCTTTAGAGCCGGGACCGGGACAAATCGCTGATTCTTAAACGTGTAGTACGACACTAACAGGCCAACGCGGGATGCCTGTGCATCGTCGAATACGTAAGTGTTATTCGGAAAGGCAAGCTTCCCTTCCTTCGTCGCCACGACGGCCCGACATGACGAAAGTAAACTCGGCAGATGAAGAAACGTCGGCTTGCGCGCTAGCAGGCTGCTGAAGTACCGGTGGTAATGTCATCGCGGAAGGCCTCTGAAGCGTTGATGGAAGGCCCCTACTTGCCCCCTGGAGATCATGCGCGGCGCCGATACGTTCACCGAGAGTTTGTTTTCCATGCGCAAGCTGGACGAGTTCGTTCCGAAGTCGCATCCGTTGCGTTCGATCCGCGTGATGGCGAACGAAGCCCTGGCGAAGATGGATCGGTTGTTTGCCGGGATGTACGAGGCCGACATCAAGGGTGGGCGGCCGAGCATCGCGCCGGAGAAGTTGCTGCGAGCCATGCTGATCCAGGTGCTCTACAGCATCCGCTCGGAGCGCCAACTGATGGAGCAGGTGCAATACAACCTGCTGTTTCGCTGGTTCATCGGCTTGGCCATGGATGACGAGGTCTGGGTGCCCACGGTCTTCACGAAGAACCGCGAACGTCTGGTCAAGCATGATGCGGTGATCGAATTCTTCAACGAAGTGGTGGCGATCGCCGAGAAGAAGTGCCTGCTCTCGGGCGAGCACTTCAGCGTGGACGGCACGCTGATCCAGGCGTGGGCGGGGCACAAGAGCTTCGTGCCCAAGGACAGTGACGATCAGGACAGCGACGGCGGCAGCGCGGGCGACTTCAAAGGGGAGAAGCGCAGCAACGAGACACATGAGTCCAAGACCGATCCCGATGCACGGCTGTATCGCAAAGGCAATACGGCCAGCGAATTGCGTTACATGGGCCACACGCTGACCGACAATCGACATGGCTTGGTGGTCAACGCGTGCGTGACGCGCGCTGACGGGCATGCCGAGCGCGAAGCGGCCAAGGTCATGATCAACGACGCGCGGCAAGCAGCAGAAGATGCGAACGCAGAGATCACGTTGGGCGCAGACAAGGGTTACGACGCTCAGGAATTCATCGAGGCATGCCAGCAGATGAAGGTCACGCCACACGTTGCGCAAAACACCTCGGGGCGGCGTTCGGCAGTGCCCGATACGATTGCCTCGAGCGTGGGCTACGCCATCTCGCAGCAAAAGCGCAAGTTGATCGAACAAGGCTTCGGGTGGGCCAAGATCGTGGGGCGCATGCGCCAGGTGATGGTGCGCGGCTTGAAGAAAGTGGACCAGATGTTCGTGTTGAACATGGCCGCCTACAACCTCGTGCGCATGCGATCGCTGGCACAAATCCGCCCGTAGTGGCCCAAGAGGCGGTAATGAAGCCGGAAATCGGCCTCAAACCGCCAAAAAAACGTTGAATTCGCGTTGAAATTGCACAATACGCTAAAACTTGCGGCAGGAGCTGCATAGGCGCAGAAAGGCTGCTTCCGCCGGAGTATATTTCAGCAACCTGCTAGAGGGTTGACCAGCAGCGAGATCTGCCGGTACCGACTTCCGGCTTCGCCCGAACCGTTGCCGTGCCCTTCCACGCAGAGTAAGGGCGGATGCGTATCGGTTCGCGCTGCAATGAATACGTTGGCTGATTGCGGAAAGATTTCCGGCACATGCTCTCCGGGGAATGTCGTAGCGTGCGCAAAGCGATAGGATTTGCCGTCGACTGCCAGGCGATCCTTCCAGAGCTCAATGTTTAGCGTTTTCCGTTCCAGTTTGGCTTGCAGTTTCATAAAAGTGCCTGGCTCGCCTGGGTAGGAATAGACCACGCCGGCGTTTTGATCGGTCGGGTCACCGTTTTGTTTGATCGGGTCGCCAAACACTGCCCCCGCTTGGGCAACGTAC
This sequence comes from Paraburkholderia sp. MM6662-R1, assembly GCF_050436245.1. Classification (NCBI taxonomy): domain Bacteria; kingdom Pseudomonadati; phylum Pseudomonadota; class Betaproteobacteria; order Burkholderiales; family Burkholderiaceae; genus Paraburkholderia; species Paraburkholderia sp. MM6662-R1. Next base: position 451,134 of record NZ_JBNDLV010000001.1, read on the forward strand.
AAGGCTTCGTAGCTGTCGTAAGACTGAGCCGCATGTGCGCTGCCAGATAGGGCGGCCATAGCGGCCACCAGTATCGTAGTGATTCTCATCGGTATGCTTTGGCGCCTGTCGCTTTCAGATAGTTGGGGTTAAGCGTCCAGAAAATCGTGCTTCCGTGGGCAGCACTGGAAAAGCAATCGCAGATCCTTATTGATCGGATCACTCATCGCCCATCCCTTGCACGCCAAGCCACGACGATCAAATTCGGATGATCCTTCACCGGAAATGAACGCGTTTTCCCTTCTGCAAGCGGCACGTCCTCAACGAGCGTGCGTACGCAGTTCAACAGCTTGTCGCACATCCACGCGCAGTTCCCTCTCGTTACAGATCGGACTCAACTCAATTTCGATTTATTTCTTGCGTCCAAGAATCGTTTTAACCGTTAAGCATTCCGGATGCTCCGACGATTCCATATCGTCCGGACAAGACAACCATTCATAAAATTCGAGCCTCTGTTTTGCAGCATCCTGCCTGCAGGCCGCCACCTGGAAGTCTGTATCAGGCATATAACCGCCTTTCCAGTCGTTGAATGCCATCCCAAATAACTTGCAATCGGATTGCAATTTTTTTTCCCACAGCTTGTGATTTTTCGCGAGTTCCGCGAGCGCTTCGCCCTTAGCGTTGGCGTGGAGATTTCGATAGAGTTTTTCAGCGTCACTTAGCATGCCCTTCGTGTCGGCATTTGTACACGCCAGATAGTCATCGCGCGTTTTCGCGGATGCCTCGCAAATCGCGTCTGCAAAGGCGGCCGACGTGCCGCATGATAGGATCACTGCAACCGTTATCTTAGTGAGTCGCATCATAATTCCCCGTAGCAAACAGTCGACCCTCAGCACGACGGCGCCTGACCAACCCCAGTGGGTGTTTGCCATACGCCGCTGTGTATTGCTGAAATTTCGACGGCGCTTGATCGTAATGACCGGTATTAACGAGCGCGAAAAACTCGTTATTTCCACTTCTATGATTGAAGATGAAATCAACAACCGCATCGTACTCGTACTGAAACAACGGAACAAAAATTCTGCTATTTACAATTCTCTCGGCTTCGCGTAGATCATGAGAAGCAGTTTCAGCGCCTGCGGTTCGGTAATTCCATTTCTGTAAAGCGCTTCGGAAGGTGCACCGGATATTGGTCCGATATGGACCAGATGTCCGTATCCGATCGTGGCATTTCCGCCGCCGCCACCTCCATCCTTATCGTACAAATGCGACCGAAAGGCCTCCCACTGCGCAGTGAACTGAACTCCAGCTTGGGAAACATTCCACGGCTTGCCGATCCTGTCTGACTGGAGAATTACAAGTGAACTCGGGTTTGTATCTGTTAGTGCTGCTCCCAGGGCACTCTTTCTCGTCCATGGCACTTTTCTGATTCTGTTGTTCCATTTGACCTCTGCTGATTTTCCAGAACACACCCGACGAATTAATCATCCAAAGCAGTTACGGTCAACACCTTTAATTTGAGATTGAGATTTTTTGACAAATATTTACGATGATTCCGCGTATCTTATTTTCAATGCATATTTCCGCAATCGCGGTTCAACAAAAAGGGCGGCGTTGAGCCAACTTTACCGTCAGGGATCGATGCCGGTCGCGGTTCGGCCGGTGTACCGGTGTTCTGCGTGATCAGCGCTATTGCATCCATTGCAGCGGCGCGCTGCGGCTCGCGGATAATCCTGCGTGCCAGCTTGATGCGGGCAACTTGTGGCTGAGGCGCTTCGCGCGCATGCCGAAGTCTCGATTTCGACCGCCACTCGCCGCGCGCCGTTTGATTGACACAGGCAAAGCCTCCTAAAATCATCCGTCGCCCATTCCATCTCCCTGTAGTCGCCTGTTAGCGTGGTAGCCCAACAACTCCAGGGGACATCGTAGTGTCGTATCAACACGATCCGGATGCCGTGCAAGTGGTACTCAGTGCGCCTCAACTGGCGGCGGTGCTCTCCCGCCAGTCGATCAGCCCCACCGAAATGCTTTCCAACCGGCTATGGGGCGGTTTGCAGGTTGTCGGCGGGGTATTGGAAATGGTCGGGGCGGCGGCTCTGTGTGTGCTGCCCGAACCGACGATGGCAAGCAAGGCGGGGTGCGTTGTGTTCGGCGTGCATGGCTCAGATACGGCGTCGGCAGGTTTGCGACAAATCTGGACGGGCCGGGATACGGCCACGCTGACCCAGCAAGGAACGACGAAACTGGCCGAGGCGATGACGGCCAGTCCTGACCTGGCAAACAAGATCGGCCTGTCAGTTGATATGATCGTGCCGTTTGGCTTCGCTGGCTCGATCAAGGCTGCACGCGTGGCCAGCGTCACGATGGGCAGGATCAATCTGCAAATGCATGAGGCGAAGGCCATTAATCCAAGGCTTGGCGGGCATACGATTCTGAAGCATATTGAGAAGGATGAGGCATGGCTCATAGCGTTATACAGAAGTCATTAGCCGAGCCCTTCGCGGAGCGCGCGTAGCGTGTCAGCGGCAGCGAGTACCTGATCGAGCCCTCGCCAGATGGTCTTGGCGCCCGGCTCACCGTCACTCTTTCGGCCGAGGAAACCACCGATTTGCGCAATCAGCCGCACGACCTCATTCACAGTGGGCGGCGTCGCCGGCATCTTCTTTTTTGCCAGCAGATGGGCGCCACGAATTTCGTCCGGATCGAAGAACAAGGCGGCATCCAGATCCGGGCAGGTTCGGCCTTTGCGCATCAAATACGTCACGCGCCAAGCCACCACCAGGAACAAGGCCAGCGCGCGCTCAATCCGGTCGACAGCGGCCAATTGCAGGGTCTCGACTTCGCAGCCATTCTTGAGGACATGGAAATAGATTTCGATTTCCCATCTCGCCCGGTACCAATTGATCAGTTCGACCGCTTCTTCCTGGGTTGCGACGGCTCGGTTGGTCAGCAAACGCCACTCAATCGGCTTGATGCCAGCGGGCGCCCCGACTTCGCGTGCGATTACGCAGTGAACCTTGATCTTGCCGCGCTCGCCGTCCGCGATCTCGACTTCGCGAGCCCACAGTTGCTGGCGCACGGTGCGACTCTTCTGAGTCTCGCGGGCGCCGGTCACGAAGGTGATTTCACCCAAGGGCTCAGCGCTGGTTGTACTCGCCCACAGCCTGGCGCCGTCGCCGCCGGGCAAACAGCGGTCATGTTTGGCGCGCACCAGCCAGTCCGCCGGCGTGCCCAGCTCGCTGGCCCGGCGCATCATTTGCACCATGTCGGCCTCGCGGTCGGCCACGTACACCAGTCGCGTGTGCGGCATGTCCGGCGCCATTTCCGCCACGCGCTCGTAGCCTTCGACCCAGCGTGTGCTTTCTTTCGGACCAGGACGAACGCCATCGGCATCAAGCTCCTCACGCGCCCACATCCACGCGTCGAGCACGCCCAGCGGTTCGCGTTCGGTCGTCACCGCATAGGTGGGGTGCAAGTACAGCCCGCGCCTTGCTTCGTAGTTCAACGGCCCCAGCCCGTCGATGTCCTGGCCGTTGAAATCAAGCTCGGTCGTGTCCTGGATGCACAGCACCACCGACTGGCTGCGCATGCGTTCCTGCGTGCTCGCCCAATGCGGCTCCAGTATGGCTTCCCAGGCCACATCCGTATTGCGCAAAAAACGGTACGCTGCGCACGTCTCGCTCCAGCTATCGCACGCCTGCGGGATACTGGCCGTCGGATTGGCCGCAAGTCGTTCCATCAATTTCTTTGCCCTCCTGTCCAGGCGGGCGTCGCCAAGGTCCAGCCCCGCAAATTCCTGCTCGATCCACTGCTGTGCAGCCTTCGTCACGCGCCCGCCCAAATTGCAAGAGTAGACGCGATTCGGCCAAAGTTTACAAGCCCAGCCTCCAAGTCATTGAATGTAAACGGCTTGCTGGCGCGGGCGGCGCGGACAACGAAATGTGTATAACGCTATGGGCATGGCTACGGGAACGCCTTAAACGGGAACCCCAAAAAAGGGTTGTTTCATCGTTTTATAATCTTCAGGTGGCAGAGTTGGCGATATCTGATGTAATGAACTCAAATGCCTTGAAAATACAGAGCTGGATACAATCTCCGAAAAACCGCATTCCCCTTACATTGGTCAAGAAGGTTTGTGGCGATATAGGATACGGGGTAACGAGAAAAACCAACGAACTGACCAAGATGAACGAAGTCACCGTAATTTTGAAGTTTCAGGAATATAATAATATGCCGTATTACATATTAACCGCCCACGTGGGCTAAGGATAGCCAATGCTATCAGATCGCTACCCTAGAATGTACGAGCTTTTCGGTGCGTATTTCAATGAGGATTTTGATTTGTGGGGAAACACAATCCCTGAAATTGTCTCATGCTATAGAAATGATAGCCCACTGGAATATCAAAAGGAAATGGTTGATGAAATAAATTCATTCATGAATGAGCATCCGTCCGACCTCGATTCTGCGTTTGAAAGAGATTACGGCGCAGGGATTGATCCCAATCTGTGGGGCCACACTACTGCTTCATTCCTTGACGAACTCAAGCGCCTTCTGAGCGAGTAATCAACCTGTCGCCGCGCGAGGAATAAAAAAAACGGAGCGAAAGTCGTTCGAGACTTTCGCTCCGCTACGCCAAGCAAGGACTGGCCAAGCCCTCGTCTACCCTCGCGTAAAAATCACCTCGTCACCGCGCTGCCACGCCGGTCAGAATCTGCGCAACCCCATCCACATAGCTGCGCGTGCCGAAGCGCTCCTGCGCGGTCCGATAGCCGTTCCTGACCAGTTTGTCGCGCAAGTCGCCGTTCGAGCGCAATTCGGCGAGCGTATCGGCGAGCGCATGCGCGTCGCCCGGCGTACACAGCACGCCGTTCTCGTAGTCGTCGATGATTTCGAGCACGCCGCCTGCGCGCGACGCCACGACCGGCCGCTGCGCGAGCATCCCCTCGACGATCACGCGACCGAACGGCTCCGGGGTGATCGACGTATGCACAACCGCATCGACCGCGCACATGCAGGCCGGAATATCGTGCTGGAAGCCGAGAAAATGCACGCGCTCGCCAAGCTTGTGCGCGGCGACGAAGGCGCGCAGTTCGCTCTCGTACTGGTCCTCGCCGAACAGCGCCGCGCCGACCAGCACCGCATGCATCTGCGGATTGAGCACTATCGCTTCGAGCAGCACATGCTGTCCCTTCCAACGCGCAAGCCGGCTGAACGAGCCGACGAGAAACGCGTCGCGCGGCAGATTCAGGCGCTCGCGCAGCAGCGCTTGCGGCACCGTGCGCAATGCGTCGAACGGTTCCGCGGCGATCCCGTTGAACACGACGTCGATGCGCTTGCTGTCGAACCGCGTAAGCTTCGCAAACGCCTGCGCCGATGCAGCCGAATTGGCGATCACGTGCGTGAGACCGAGCCGCGCGCACCACTTGATGATCGCAAGCTGCTTGCCGCCGAAATGCTCGGCGCTGACGATGTCGCGCAAATGCCAGACCACCGGCCGTCTCGCGAGCTTGCCGGCCACGGCGCCGATCACCATCGCACGCTGCGTGTTCGCGTAGATCACATCCACCTTGCGCGCGCGTTTCGCGGTGGCACGCACGAGTGAGATGAGTCCCTTCAACGCCTGACCTTTTGGCATCGAACCGCCCTGCTTGCGCACATTTTTGAGCGCGCCGGCATCGAGTACAGTGACCTCGACGCCGGTTTTCGCGAGTGCGGTGTTGAACGGCCCGTCGTCGAACAGCACGACCTCGATGCGCGAGCGCAGCGCCTTGACGATTTCGAGCAGCGACAGTTCGGCGCCGCCGAGCACGCCGCTCTGATCGACGGCAAGAATGCGCGGCACGTTCGCGGCGCCCTGCACGGCCGGCCGATACGGCGTATAGGCCGGCAGCGTCGCCGTGCACAACGCGGGCACCGCCGCGCGCACCTGCGAGAAAAAGCGCTCGCGGAAATGCGCGGCCGAAAACTGCTCGGCGTTGCCGCGGCAATTCTCCGGCAGGAACCGGTGCCGAAGCTCGTCGAAACGATTCACGGCAGCGATGATCGAGTCGGTATCCTGTTCATCGAAGAACATGCCGGTCGGCTTCGGCTCCGACAGATCGCGCACCGTTTCGAGCGCCCCGCCCTTGCCGTACGCGATCACCGGCGTGCCGCAAGCCTGCGCCTCGACCACCGAAATGCCGAAGTCCTCTTCGGCCGCAAACACGAATGCCTTCGCGCGGCTCATGCGGTCCTTCAGCACCTCGAACGGTTGATAGCCCATGATCTCGACGTTCGGCCCCGCCTTCGCGCGGATCTGCGCCATGTCGGGTCCGTCGCCGATCACGACGAGCTTGCGCTCGGGCATCCGCTCGAACGCCTCGACGATCAGATCGATTTTCTTGTACGGCACCATGCGCGAGGCGGTCAGATAAAAGTCTTCCTTCTCCGTGCACAGCGTGAACGCCTCGACATCGACCGGCGGGAAGATCACCTGCGCGTCGCGCTGATACACCTTCTTGATGCGTCGCGCGATGAACGCCGAGTTCGCGACGAAGCCGTCGACCGAGTTGGACGTGCGGATATCCCAGTTGCGCATGTAATGCAGAATCAGCCGCGCCAGCGCCGACTTCGGGCCGTTGGTCAGCTTCGACTGCTGCAGATACTGATGCTGCAAATCCCACGCATAGCGGATCGGCGAATGCACGTAGCTGATATGCACCTGATCGGGACCGGTCAGTATGCCCTTGGCGACCGCGTGACTGCTCGAGATCACGACGTCGTACGCCGACACGTCGAGCTGCTCGATCGCGAGCGGCATCAGCGGCAGATACGAGCGGTACTTGCTGCGCGCAAGCGGCAACTTCTGGATGAACGACGTCGTCACCGGCTTGCCGCGCAGGAAGCTGCGATCGTCGAGAAAGTCCACGAGGCTGAACAGGTCCGCGTCGGGAAAGCACGCGATGATCTGCTCGAGCACTTTCTCCGCGCCCGCGTAGGTGACGAGCCAGTCGTGCACGATCGCGATGCGCACGCTTTTGCTCGCGCGCGGTGCGGTACGGCGCGGTGCCGGCTGGATGCCGGGCACGCTCGTCAGTTCGTCGAGCGCGCTGCGCGTCGCGGGCCTCAACAGTTTTTTTTCAAGGACGTCATGATTCATGCGCTTTTCCTCGGATTCAGTCGCAATAGCAGTGAACGCGCAAGATTGCGCAAGGCGGGCGTCATCGTGATCGACCACGCGACGTTCGCGCCGACCATCAGCACACCGGCGGCGATCGCGAGCGCGAGGCTCGGCAGGAAGCTGGCGAGCCACAGACTGGCGAGCAGGAAAGCGAGATGGGCGAGCATGTCGAGCACGATCTGGCGCGCGCGGATCGCGGCGAAACGCAGCAGCACCGCGTAGTCGAACAGCGCGCGGGCAGCGACCGCGACCGCCGCGCCCGTCAGCCCGAAATGCGTGATACCGAGCCACAACGCGCCGGCGAAAAGCGGCAACTCGACGAGGCCGATGCGCGCGGCGGTGGCTGGATTGACCTGCGACTGAATCAGGATGCGCGTCACGTTCGCCTGGCCGACGAGCCACACGGCGACGATCATGATGCGGCCCACGGGCGCCGCGACCGTCGCGATCTCGTTGCCGACCCACAGATGCAGGAACGGTTCGAGCACCAGCATCGCGATGAGCGCGACCGGCGTGAACACGCCGTTCAGAAATTCGAGCGATTGCTGCGTGATCGTGTCGGCGTCGGCGCGGCCGACTGCGGAAAGCCGCGGAAACAGCGTGCGTACCAGCGCGGTCGGCACGATGTTCAGACGCGTGACGAGATTCTGCGGCACCGTGTAGTACGTGACGAAACGCGCGCCGAGCCGTGAACCGAGCATGACGCGATCGAGCGAATCGGCGACCATCGTCGTCACGCTCGCGATCAGCATCCAGCCGCCGAAGTTGAACAGCCCCTTTGCGACGCCGAGCCGCGGCGGCTGAATGCTGCGTATTTCAAGCACTTTCAGCGCGTAGCGGCCGAGCAGCAACGCCGCGAGAATCCGCGCGACGACTGCCGCGGCGAGTACGTTCTGCAAAGTCGCGCCGAGCCACCACGCGGCACCGAGCGGCAGCAGCTGGAACAGGAACGTGCCGATGGTCTGGTTCGTGTTGTAGACGCCGAAGCGTTCCGCGCCGTTGATCGCGCCCGCGAACACCCACGACACGTTGGCGATCGGAATCGCGACCGCGAGCCACGGCAGCGCCATATAGACTTCGTGCTGCAGCTCGGGCGATACCTTCGTGAAATACGCGGTGTACAGGAACGCGCCGAAGTAGATGATCAGACCGCCGACAACGCCGGTCGTCAGATTGAGCCAGGTTGCGCTCCAGAACACGCGTGCGCTTTCCTGCTGATCGCCCGACGCGCGCGCCTTCGAAATATGGTTCTGCGCGGCCATGCTCATGCCGAGATCGAGAATCCCGAAGTAGCCGATCAGCGTCCACACGAGACTGATCACACCGTAGCGCTCCACGCCGAGCAGCCGGATATACGACGGCACGGTCACGAGCGATACGAACGTCGGCAGCACGAGCCCGAAAAAGTTGATCGCCACGTTCCTGAGAATGCCTTTGTCCATCGAATCCCTTCGGTTTTGCGGTTAGATTGGGTGCGGGGCTGCGTCAGCGAGGCCAACGCACCTCAAGGCTTCCAGCGATACATCAGCACCTTGCCGCGCGCGTCTTCCTCGACGAACACCAGGTACTCGCCATCGCCGCGCTTCGTCGCGCTGATACCGTTCGGCACGTCGACCCAACCCGACGCGCGGCCCACTTCGGGGCCCGGCCGGATCACGCCGAGTTCCTTGCCGCTGTCCTTGTCCCACACGTGCACCGCGCCGACCGGCTCGACGCCGAACACGTACTGTCCCTCGACCGTGACGCCGATGATCGTCGCAATGGGCTTGCTCTGCGTCTGCCAAGGCAGCGTGATCGCGTAGCGCTGCACCGGCTTGCCGCTCGACCACTTGTCATAGCGCACCAGCACGCGGCCCACTTCCTTCCAGAAGCCCTGCGCGGTCGGCATATCGGCCGTATACCCGCTCACGTACATCGTGTCGGTGTCCGATTCATAGATCGCGCGATGCAGTTCGCTGAACGGTGCCGGCACCGGGTACTGCGTCAGGTTCGAGTACGAGTAGACCGGGTTGCCCTTCGCATCGAGTCCGCCGAAACGGAAGCGATAGATGCCCTTCGTATCCCGGGTACGCCAGATGTCGCCGGCCATGTCGACCCACCAGCCCCAGCCGCCCGCGAGCTTCGTGCCGCTCGTGTTCAGCGTGTATTCGTCGCGATCGAAGCGCCCGTCGCCATTCGTGTCGCGCCAGATCCAGTCACCGCCCGGCGGTGCATTCGGCACCTTCGCGACCGCGCGCTCGCGACCTGCGATAAATCCCGAGGGAATCGCGGTCTCCCCGTCATGCTGCGGATCGAAGCGATAGATCTTCAGATGATCCGCATACATGTCGGTCAGATAGAGGAACGTGTGCCCCTTCAACCGCCGCGCGATCGGCAGACCCGGATACTGGTCGGTATGGAACACCGGATCGTCCGGGTACTTGAACCGATTCGACAGGAACCCCGCGTATTTCCAGTCCTGTCCAGACGGCTTCGACAAATCGAGTTCGAAGCGCTTGTTGCCGGTATAGACGCTGTCGGGCCGGGCCGGATCGATCCACGCGCCGTCGACGAACAGCAGCCCCTCGACCTGCCAGTTGCGCTTGCCGTTCGGCGCATAACTTTCGAGCGTCGCGCCGAGGCCCGCGCCGATCGGCTCGTAACGCGGACCGATGCCATTGGTCGACACGTACACGTTGCCGCGCGCATCGACACCCACGCCGGTCAACCCGTTGAATCGCAACGGTCCGGGCTTGCCCGCGACGCCGCTGAAAATGCCGCCGCGCTCGCCGAGCGTGCCCGACTCCGTGTAGCGGCCGTCGCGCTTCGTGAAGAACAGCACCTGCTGGCGCGGACCGTTATCGGCGATCAGGAGGCGGCCTTGCGCATCGACGGCGAGGCCGACCGCGACCGTATCGGCCGGCAGCGTGATGGTCTCGTCGATGCGCTGACCGGTCGCCGTGTAATGCTCGATACCCGGCGCGCGATCGCCGCGCGTGCCGCTGAGCACCCATAGCGTGCCGTCGGGCGCGAGCGCGATACGTCCAGGCTCGTGCACGTTCCACGTTGCTTTCTGCTGCATCGATTCGGCATCGTAGACTTCGATGCGATTGCGCGCGGTATTGGCCGCGAACAGCGTCGTGTCGTTCGCGGCGAGCCCGCCGATCTCAGCGTTCGTGCCGGTCGGCACTTCGTTCATCATCAGAAAGCCGGCCGCGAGCTGCGCGTGCGGGTCCGCGTTTTTAGCGACGGGCTGAAACGGTGCCACGCGCTTCGGCTCGTCGATCAGGCGCCGCGAGATACCAAACCATTGCTTACCCTTGTCCGGCCACACGCCCGGCTCGACCAGGCGTCCCTTTTCATTGCCGACCGCGATCGCGACGAACGCATACTTCCGGTTGACCGCGATCGCATTGCCGCCGGCGTTGCCCCAGCCATGCGTGCCGCCCGCGAAGCCGAGCATCTTGCCGTCCTGATAGACGCTCGCTTCAGCGCCGCTTTCGTCCCACGGCGCGTTCGTATAGACCTTGCCGTCGGGCGTGACCGCGATCGCGGTGATATCGATCTGCGTCCATGTGCCATCGCCAAAGCCGAAGCTGTTGCCGATCCATGAGGTCTTCGCGTTCAAAGCGGTTTCGGCGCGCGCCGGCAGACCGGCCGATGCGGCGACGACGCCGGCAGCGCAGGCTGTCAGGGCGAACCAGCTTTTGAACGTGATACGGCGCAAGGCGGAACCTCCAGTCGATGTCCGGTCAACGCGATGCACGCGGACCTGCGCCCGCTCGGGGCGAAATTCAGTGATGTGGCAAAGCGAAACGAAGCGCAACCGATTGAAGCGCGGCACCTGAAGGCAGCCGTCCGCACGGCTAAGTTACGCGGAAAAAATGCGGTGACGAAAATCGAAAATAATTCAAAAATATTCGTCCGCTTATACGTCGCAAAAGAAACGATTTTAAAAATCGATAAACGCGCAAGCCTCGCCGTCAGGTCGCCTCTGTCGCGACGATCCCCCGTTCCTACCGATGTGATATCAGGCAATGCGCATTTGTTACGGATTGCCCGATGCTCACCACATAAGCATATAAATCTTTCGAGAATGGCCAAAGAAATACCCTGTTTCAATCTGATTCAATTAGCCCATTCCATCGGGTTTTTTCTCGAGTTTCTTTTCCCTAGAATCGATTGCACTTCAGTTGCGACGCGAAGCTCGCGCCTGTTCGCCGACCATTCGTTGCGAACCGCGCGGCCCTTCGTCCGGCCCATCCGCTTTACACCATGGACGGTTCATGACAGCCAGCGCATTGCCCCTCGCGCCCTCCCATTCCCGCATCGTGCAGCTCGACGGTCTGCGCGCGATCGCCGTGCTCGCGGTGTTCGCGCAGCACGCGTTGAAAGCGCCGCTATGGATGGGCGTCGATCTGTTCTTCGTTTTGAGCGGCTTTCTGATCAGCGGCATCCTGCTCGATCGCAAGTCGCGCCAGCAGTCGTATTTCAGCTATTTCTATGCGCGGCGCGCGCGCCGCATCCTGCCGCCGTACCTGCTGCTGATGGCCGTGTCGTCGCTGCTGTTCGGCCTCGCGTGGGCGCAGCACTGGTACTGGTACGCGTTCTTCGCGACCAATATCGGCGATGCGCTCAATCAAAGCGGTCATGACAGCCTCAACGTGCTGTGGTCGCTCGCGGTCGAGGAGCAGTTTTACATCTTCTGGCCGTTCGTGATCCTGCTCGTGCCCGAGCGTCTGCTTGGGCTGGTGGCGGCCGCACTGATCGTGCTGGTGCCGCTGCTGCGCGCGCTCGCGACGCCGTGGTTCGATTCGTTCTGGCCGATCTACTACCTGACGCCGTTCCGCATGGATCTGCTCGCGGCCGGCGCGCTGCTCGCGGTTGCCGTGCGGCGCGATCGCAATGCGCTCGAACCGTTCAAGGGACTCGCGGTGCTCGGCGCTCTGGCCGCGCTCGCGGTGCTGGCATGGCTGCATCTGCACTACCCGCGTTTTCGCGCAGCGAATACGCCGTTGTCGAATGCGGGGCTGTATAGCGTGTCGCTGGTGCTGTGCACGTCGATCGTCGTGATCGCGCTGCAGAGCAAGGGCATCGTGAAGCGGCTGTTGTGCAATCGCGTGCTCGTTTATATCGGCACCGTCAGCTACACGATCTATCTGATCCACCTGAGCGTGCTGTACATGGTGTGGCCGCTGCATCTGAATCGCTATCTGAGCGCCGCGATCGCGCTCGCTATCACACTCGTGTACGCGAGCATCACGTGGTTCGCATTCGAGAAGCGCCTGATTTTCGGCGCGCGCGGGTCGAGAGCGACGACCGGCGCCAGCGCCCACGTTGCGCGGCAAGCACCGCAAGGCCGCGCATGAACCGCCTGGCCGTTGTTGCTGCCCACGTGCTGGGTGTCGTGTCGGCGCTGATGCTGATCGCCCCGACAACGCGCGCGGCCGTGGCCGGGCCGGCAGCGTCATCGCCGACGCAACTGCTGATCGACGCTTACGGCGACTCGACCACGCTCGGCATCACCTGCAGCGATGGCCACTGCGGCCCGCAAGCCCGCAACGCCGTCACGTATCTGCAGCAAGCGTTGCAGGCGCATGACGGCGAGCGCGTGCGCGTCACGAACTACGGCGTCGGCGGCACGATGGCCTGGCAGTTGCGCGACGGCACCGGCAACCGTCGCGCGGGGCCGACGGCGGGACTGCCGTGGCGCGAACGTCTCGCCGCCTCGCCCGCGCGGGTCGTGTTGATCAACTACGGCATCAACGAAGTGATGCACAACCAGACGCCCGAGCAGTTTTACGCGGCCGAGACGTCGCTCGTGCAAACCGCGCGAGCGCTCGGCAAGGAGCCTGTCTTGCAGACCTCGAACCCGATGCCCGATGACCGGCTCAACGCCCGGCTCGCCGCGATGATAGCGATGACGCGACGCGTGGCCGCCGAACAGCAGGTGCCGCTCGTCGATCAATACGCGTATGTGAGCAGCCTGCCCGACTGGAAGTCGCTGATGTCGGACGGCGCGCATCCAAAGCCGGAGTTGTACCGGCTGAAGGCCGAACAGGATTATCGGGTCGTCGAACCGTTGGTGCGGCGGCTGCTGGACAACGCGCATTGAGCCAGGCCCTCACGCGCGTTCCGTTCTCTTTTCTCTCACAAACTAGAAGGCAAGCTATGAGCCAACCACGCAAAGCGATCATCACCGGCGTATCCGGACAGGACGGCGCTTATCTGACCCGGCTGCTGCTCGACAAGGGCTATCACGTGACCGGCACCTACCGGCGCACGAGTTCGGTCAACTTCTGGCGCATGCGTGAGCTTGGCGTGCTCGATCATCCGAATCTGCGTCTCGTCGAACACGACCTAACCGACCTCGGCTCGACGCTGCGCCTGCTCGACGGGACGCAGGCCGACGAGCTGTACAACCTCGCCGCGCAGAGCTTCGTCGGCGTGTCGTTCGACCAGCCGGTGACCACCGCCGAAGTGACCGGCGTCGGCGCACTGAATCTGCTCGAAGGCCTGCGTATCCTGAGCCCGAAGACACGCTTCTACCAGGCGTCGACCTCCGAGATGTTCGGCCTCGTGCAGGCGGTGCCGCAACGCGAAAGCACGCCGTTCTATCCGCGCAGCCCGTATGGCGTCGCGAAGCTGTTCGCGCACTGGTCGACGATCAACTATCGCGAGTCGTACGACCTGTTCGCGAGCAGCGGCATTCTGTTCAATCACGAATCGCCGCTACGTGGCCGCGAATTCGTCACGCGCAAGATCTCGGACACGGTCGCGAAGATCAAGCTCGGCAAGCAGGACGTGCTCGAACTCGGCAACCTGAGCGCGCAGCGCGACTGGGGCTTCGCACTCGAATACGTCGAGGGCATGTGGCGCATGCTGCAGGCCGACGCGCCCGACACCTTCGTGCTCGCGACCGGCCGCACCGAAACGGTTCGCGATTTCGTGCGCATGGCGTTCACGGCGGCCGGCTATCAGCTGGAATGGTCGGGCAAGGACGAGCGCGAGACCGGCATCGACGTCGCGACCGGCAAGACGCTCGTGCGCGTCAATCCGAAGTTCTATCGGCCGGCCGAAGTGGACCTGCTGATCGGCTGCGCGGACAAGGCGCGCGACACGCTCGGCTGGCAACCGCAAACCTCGCTCGAGCAGCTTTGCCAGATGATGGTGCAGGCGGACATCGCGCGCAACGAGCACCACGAGACGTTCTAACCCGGCATCCGTGTGCGGCGGCGCTCGCCGCCGCACACTGCCCCGTCAACCCGCCAGTTTCCGGAACGTCTCCAGCACCGCATCGCCCTTGAACGGCTTGACGATCCAGCCCTTCACGCCGGCGGCCTTGCCGCGCTCCTTCATCGCGGGGCTGCTTTCGGTCGTCAGCATGATCACGTTGACGGTCTTGTTCGCGAGTTCGCCGCGGATTTTTTCGACCATCGTCAGGCCGTCCATGTTCGGCATGTTCACGTCGCTGACGATCAGGCGGATATTCGAATCCGTTTTCAGCTTCGCCAGGCCATCCTTGCCGTCGATGGCCGTCGCGACGTCGAGACCGTTTTTCGCCAGAAAACCCGCGACTTCATCGCGTACCGTGCTCGAATCGTCCACCACCAGAATCTTTGCCATAACCATTCCCTTGCGTCACCGACGCGTCGTATCAAAACAGATCGAGTTCGCCGGACTCGACGAGATCGTCGACATCCACCGCGTTTTCAGAAAAATCTTCGGGTGACCAGCTCAGGTTGAAAACGAAGCGCTGGTCGATCGATACCGACTGTCCGCTCGCGGCGTCGCTCAATCGATATTGAAACCGCAACTGCGGATTGTCCGAGCCGAACGAGATGTAGCGATGCTTGTGATTGACCAGCAGTGGCACCTGCACCTGCACCTGACTTGCATCGCGAGCGTTCTGCTGACCGAGGAAGCGGTCCTTGAATGCCCCCCAGATCAGATTGGTCAATTCGCCGAGCACGTCGTTCAGATCGCGAAAGCCCGGTTGCCCCGCGCCCATGCCGGGCTCGCGTGCCGCGCGATCGCGATCGATCATGCCGAGCAGCGGCTCCTCTTCGGCCTGCATCAACATATAGCCGCGACACCAGTTGCCTTCGAGCGGAATCAGGCTGAAGACCTCGCCGAAGATGATTCGATCGCGCACGATACTGGGCGTGTCGCGTTGCACCGTGACGCCGTCGAACAACGTGGCGAGCCGCGCTTGCGTGATCTCCGCGATACCGCGCACGAGCGCGTTCGGGAAGTCGAGGCTGAAGATGTATCGATCGACGGCTTCACGCAGCGCCGTCAGATCGGCGGCATTGAAATGCGCGCATGCCGCGTTCGTCAACGGCTTCGGAAGCCGTTCGAGCGGCGCGTGGCCGCTCGAACGCAGGATCACCGGCAGTTCGGGGCGCAAGGCATTGATGCGCGCGGCGCTCGTCGCCGCCTGCTCGACCGATCCGCCGTAGTTATCCGCCAGCAGAACGCCGCCGAGATCGATATTGGTGGCCAGTACCGAGCCGAGGCGGTTGCTGTCGCGCACCTTCAGTGCGATCAGGTTGTGTTCGTCGAAAAAGAGCTTCAGCGCTTGCGCGTGTGCCGGACAGTCGTCGAGCACGAGCAGCTTGCTGACGGGCTTGCTGGTATTCATCGTGTTTCAGTCTGCGAATGCAGTGTTGAGGGGCTAGAAAAGTTCGAGTTCGCCTTCGGCCTCGTCGGCCGTGGCGAGTTCAGCCTTGAAATCGAGGGGCGCCTGCGCGCATAGACATAGCGTGACACCCAGCCGGGCCGCACCGCCGATCGTCAGCTCGTACGCCCACACGTGATCGGGCCGCAACTCGTCGAGATACTCGACACAGGCGCTGTTCAATTCATACGGCGTCGACATGCCAAGATCGGGAAAATGATTGACCAGTTGCTGGTTCATGTAGCCGCAGCACAGGTTGCCGAGTTCCATCAGCGTTTCCGACAGCGAACGCGTCGTGTCGCCGCTGGCGTAGTAGGCGTGCGTCGCGTCGTCCTTGCCGAAATGCAGCACGAACAGCAGACGAAAGCCGATCGACGAGATCGTCAACGCCATCGCGCAAGGTCCGGCCGGATGATCGCGATCCCACCTCGGCACTGCCGTGATCTCGCACGAATCGCCCGGCGTCGCGGGCAATCTCGCGCGCGCCGCGTGACAGAAGATGTCCGCGATGCTTTGCTTCGCCTGATCGGTAATCACGCCGCGGCCTGCTCGAGCCGGGATTGGAACTGGGTCGCCAGCGCTTCGACGCCGCCGAGCGACGCCGTGATCATCTTGCCGCCGGCCTGGATGTCCTGGAACGTCGCCGCCGTCGTCAGGTCGTTGCGATGCAGGCTCTCGCGATAGCTCTTCGACAACTCCTGCGAGCGCGACGCCAGCGAGCGCACTTCGCCCGCGACGATCGAAAAGCCGCGACCCGCGGTGCCGGCGCGCGCCGCTTCGATCGACGCATTCAGCGAAACGATCAGCACGTGCTGCACGATCGCCGACAGCTCCTGGTTCTTCTTGTGCATGTCGCGGTTCTGCGACATCAGTGAAATCATCTGCTCGTGCCAACGCTCGAACGTGATGGTCAGCGTCTTCAGACGGCCCGCCTCGTGCGCGATCCGCGTCGCATGCTGCAGCCATTCGTCGCTTCGCGAACTCGCGGCGTCGAGCGACGCCTGCAACGCTTCGCGATCGTGCGCGCACTGCCCCGCTTGCGCGCGCAGATCGGCTAGCATCGACTCCAGTGCGGCGCGCTCGCTGTCGGCCTGCTCGCCGAGCCGGACCGCCGCGTCGAGTTGCTGCTCGAGACCCTGCCGCGCGAGCGCGTCGACACGTTGCGCCTGCGCACCCGCGCGAAGCTTCCGACGATAAAAAATTCCCGTCGCGAGTGCGCAGAGAATACCGCCAACGCCTGCGGCCAAAAGATAGCTTTCAAGCACAACCTGCTCCCATCGCTTCGTTCAATCCATCAGGCCGTCAGCCTGCTACCGCATCCGCGTCACGCTCGCGCGCTGCATCGGCGGACGCCTCGAGACTGTCCACGGCCCAGTCCTCGGGGAACGACACGACGGTCTGAAAGCGGCGATAGTCCGCGCCGCGACGATCGTCGGTGAAACGCAATTCGATGCGGCCATGCTCGCGCCGCACGAAATCGCGCACGGCATCCATGCCGACGCCGCGGCCCGAAATCTCGCTGACGGTCTGCGCGGTCGAGAAGCCGGAACGGAAAATCATCTCGGCAATCGCTTCGTCGCTGAGCGCGGCATCGGCGTCGATCCAGCCGCGTTCGATCGCGGCCCCACGGATTTTCGCGAGCGCGAGACCGCGGCCGTCGTCGCTGATGGTGATCTGCAGCGCGTGATGGTCGACGCCCACTTCCAGTTCGATGACGCCGGCGGCGTCCTTGCCGTTCGCGACACGCTCGGCGGCAGGCTCGATGCCGTGGTCGACCGAGTTGCGCAGCAGGTGCGTGAACACATTGCGCAGCGTATGGCTGACCTCGCTGCGCACGCGGTAGCCGTTGTTGTCGATGCTGACGACCGGCGCCTCCTTGCCGAGTTCGGCCGCCAGAGACGGCAGCGAGTCGAGCACGCCCGCGAGCGCTTCGTAGATCGATTCGGTGCCCAACAGACGCAGTTCGCGCTGCAACGATTCGCGCATCGACACGAGCGCGTCCCGGTCGGCCGGATCGGCGCTTTCGAGCAGATCCAGCTGCTTCTGGATCAACTCGCGATCGACCATCAGGTAGCGATCCACCGCGCCGCTCTGGCCCGGCCCCTTGCGGCCGAGGCTCACTTCGTTGATCGTCGCGTAGGTTTCGAGCGCGGCCTTCACGCGCTGCAGATCCTCGATCAGAAGCTGCTGGTCCCACGCTTCGCTGCTGTCAGCGCGGCGCAATGCGTCGTAGCGCTGTTCGGTTTCGTGGACGATGCCGGTCAGATGCTGAAGGCTGTACGTGCGCGCATTGCCCTTGACGGTGTGCATGTTGCGGAACAGCTCGGCGACGGCTTCGTGACTCGGCTCGTGATGCTGACGGATGATCCGTTCGTTCTCGCTGATGAAGCCCGTCGCGCTTTCGACGAAGTGATGGAACTTCTCCTGACTCACCGCGAGAATCTCGCCGATCATTTCCAGCCGGCGCTTCTGTTCGCCGGCCTCGGCGGCGAGCTCGCGCAGTTCGGTCACGTCGCGCACGCACAGCATCAAACGCAGCACGACGTCGTGTTCGTCGGTGATCGCCGACCAGCTCAGGTCGAGCGTCTTCACGCGGCCATCGGCCATCGGCTTGGCGATCTCGTTGACGAGCAGGTGCTGATTGAACTCGAAGTTCATGCTGTCTTCACCGATGCATGCCTGCAGCGCCGCTTCGATCTGCGAGAGCGCATCGCTGTTGATATCGGTGCCGCCGAACACGAGATCGAGCAACGGACGGCCCGCAATCTCGCGCGTCTCGAAGATGGCCTCGAGATAGGCGGAGTACTCCGGATGCACGACCACGCCTTCGACCACCGTCAGAATCCCCTGCTGCATGTTTTGCAGCATCGCCTGGATATCGGCGGTCTTCTGCTTCAGTTGCAGCGAGCTTTGCTGGATCTTCTCGATCATGCCGTTGAACGCGACGATCGAATGACCGATCTCGTCCATGCGTCCGACCGGCACGCGGCGCGTGAAGTCCTGGCTCGCCGCGATCTCGCTCATCTCCACCTGCATGCGGCTCAGCGGCCGGGTGATCTGGCGATACAGCAGCGCGCTGATCAGCAACAGCACCACGATAGCCGCGCCGGTCGCGGCGCCGATCGCCGTCGTCGTGGTGGCGAGCGCGCTGTTCAGTTCGTCGATCGCGGCATCTTTCTGGCGGTTCTTTTCGATCCGCAGCGTCTCGACGATGCCTTCGAGTTCATCGCGGTATTGCGCGACGTTCGCGAACAGATAGGCCTGCGCCAGTTCGTTCTTGCCGTCGGCCTTCATCTTCGCGGTGTCGTTGACCGCGTTGAAATAATTCGCGAGGCTGTCGCGCGCCTGGCTCACGAGCCCGGTTTGGGCCTGACCTTGCGCGGCCTTCGCCTGCACGTCGAGCGCCGCCTGCAACGACGCTTCCTTGCTCTTCAGCAGGTCTTGAGCCTGCGAGACCATGTTCGCGTCAGGCGCATAGACGAGCGTCATCATCGCGAGCTGCACGTCCTTGACTTGCGATACGAGGTCTGCCGACGCGAGCGCGCTCGGCACGACGCCCTGGGTGACCTGCCTGACGTTGGCGGCGCTGTTGCGGGTCTGAAGCACGGCGTATCCGCCAATGGCGGATAGCGCGACAAGCATCAGAATGACGAGAAGCGTGATGCGGTGGCGGATGGTCATCTGAAAATCCCCGAGATCTGAAAATACAAGGTCCCCGCTTTCTGGCGGGACGCCCGTGTGTTTTTGTACTTTCGGGCGCGGGGATTATCGTCGCGGATGTGTGACGTAAACGTGACGAAGTCGACGCCGGGCGCCACATTTCAGGGATTTGAAAAATAAGGTCGGAAAATCGCGGCCAAGGGCTGATCCGGGCTCAAGTTCAACAGAAAAGTGCCGTTATTTGCAGCCTATTTTTTTTGCCGGTCTTGCGGCGACATGAACGCGAGGCCCGAACGCAGCGATCCGAGCCTCGCCCCTTTTTTCATTCGATTGAACCGCCGCCGCTGCGCTTCAATGCAGCACGCTCCCCGCAATCGCTTCGGCATACACCGCCGCGACCCGCTTCGCGATCACCGCGTTATCGAAGCGTTCGCGCGCATAGCGGCGGCATGCATCCGCATCGGGCAACTTCAGCGTACCGTTCAGCGCGCCGGCGAGACCCGCGGCGATCGCAGCTGCGCCGGTCTCCGGCAACACCAGATCGGGCGACAATCCCGCCACCGCCTCGGGCAATCCGCCGACCGGCGTCACCAGCACCGGCGTGCCCGACGCAAGCGATTCGACCGTGATGAGCCCGAAGCCTTCCAGCGCGACGGTCGGCACGACGCTGATGTTGGCCGCGCGATACAGCGCCGCCAGATGCTGATCGGGCACGAAGCCGAGCAGCTTCACGTTGTGTTCGAGCCCCGCGTCGGCGATGCGCGCCTCTAGCTCACCTTCGAGCCGACCCTTGCCCGCGATCAGCAGCAGCACGTCGGGCGCGCTGCGTTTGAGCAGCTTCACCGCATCGATCAGATCTTCGAGACCCATGCGCCGCACCAGCCGTCGCACCGCCAGCACGATCGGTCGGTCCTGCGGCAATTGCAGACGCAGACGCGCCTCGGCCTGCGTGATCGGCAGATTGAACTGCTCGACATCGACGCAGCCCGGCACCACGCGCACGCGCTCCGGCGAGATGCCGTAGCGCGTCGTGAGAATCTTGCCGAACGCGTCGGACAGGACGATCAACCGCGACGAACGCGCGTATACCGACTGCTCCAGATAACGCTTCGCGCGCTGGCCGAACGAATCGGCGCCTTCGACGTGGCTCTCGTCGGCCCACGGTCCCTGAAAATGCGACACCTGCGGAATGCCGCGCGTCACGTCGAGCCCCGGAAACGTATAGAGCGCGAAGTGCGACGAAATCACATCGGGCCGCGACGTGCGGATTTCGTGGCGCAGCGCGCGGCGTGCCGCCATTAGCCGCAGCGGCAGCGATTGCGCGGCGGGGCCGAAGCCGTTGATCGCGCCACCGGTATCGGCCGCGACTTTCGGCGAGCCGGCGACGACGCCGCGCACCGCGACGCCCGCGCCCGGCAGCGCGCCGACCAGCGAGTAGTACATGCGGTCGAGGCCGCCCGCGCGTTCGGGAAACCAGTGCATCCCGATCTGCAGTGATTTGATTGAGCCAGTCGTCATGATGGTGTGCCCCTGTGTGTTGCTTGCGGTGAGTTGCTATGTGTAGACGTGGACGGCGCGCCTCGCGCGGTCATTCCACGCTCTTCTGTCCGGCGAGATGGTTCAGCGTCAGCGCATCGTTCTGCGCGACGACCGTCGCTTCCGTCTGGCTGCGCCGGCGGTTTTCCTGCTGCCCCGCCAACTGCCGGTACAGCGCGATGTATTGCGCGGCCATGCGCGCCCAGCCGAAGCCGGTCGCGAGTTCGCTCGCGGCTTTGCCCATCGCGTGGCGCGCGCTGTCGTCGCCGGCGAGTTGCGCGACCGCGCGAGCGAGCGCTTGCGGGTCGTCGGGATCGTCCAGCACGATGCCGCACTCGGGCGTGATGATCTCGGCGCCGCCGGCGGTGCGCGCGGTCACGACGGGCAGCCCCGCCGCCATCGCTTCGAGCAGCGACAGACTCATCGCTTCGTAGCGCGACGGGAACACGAACGCGTCGACCGAATGCATCAGCACCGGCATTTCCTTCACGAGCCCGAGAAAATGCACGCGATGCGCGATGCCGAGCGCCTTCGCCTCGTCCGGATACGGGCTGCCCGGCAGAAAGCCGGCCACCGCGATCTGCACATGCTCGGGCAGATGCTTCAACGCGGCGAGCACGGTGCCGAGATTCTTGCGCGGCGTGCGCAGGTCGCCGACGAACAGCAGCAGGAACACATCGTCTGGTAACCCGAACTTTGCACGATCGCCGCTCGCCGCCGCGAAGCCCTGCGTGTCGACGCCGTTGTAGATGACGTCCACGCGGTTGCGCGGCGTGAGACCGATCGCGCGGATTTCGTCGGCGACCTTCTGCGACACCGCGGTGATCACCTTCGAGCGCCGGTACGCCCAGCGCTCGAGCAACGCGTTGCAGCGCGTATAGACCGACTGGTACGCGGACCACACGCCCTTCGTGAGACCGAACGGGTAGTACTTGCTCGCGAACCAGCCGCTATGCACGAAATGCGAGGTATTGACGTCGGCGCGCATCCAGGTGATGAAGCCGTTCACGTGCAGCACGTCGTAGTCGCGGCGATGCGCGCGCAGCCACAGTGCGCTCTTCGCCGCGAACACCTGCTGGCGCAGCAGATTGGTGGGCCACCAGCGGCCGATCTTCACCGGCGCCCAGCGCACGTTAGGATGCGCGAGCAGCTCGGGCGCCACGTGCGACGCGACCAGCGTCACGCGGATGTTCTCGTCGAGCGCCGCGCGCGCGATCTCGTGGTTGACGCGCCCCTGGCCGTCGTTATGGCGCACTACGTGCGTGACAATGGCGACTCTCAATCCGTGCCTCCGTGGAGAAATAGCGTGCGTGCGCGGTTCATTTTTTCGTGGTGAACCGCGGAAAGAATCGAAAAAGCGCCCATGAAAAGCAGCAGGCCGCCGGTGCCGACCAGCGAGTTCGTGAACACGAGCATCGCGAAGGTCGCAAGACACAGGCTCAGGCACGCGGAGACGAACTTGTCGTCGCGCAGCCTGAACGAGCCGAGCACCGCGCGCGTCAGCAGCCACACGATGCCGGACATGTACAGCAAGGTGCCGGGCCAGCCGAGCACGAACGGAATGTTCATCACGCCGCTGTCGAAGTTGCCGTACTGGCCGAGCTGGCCGCCGTCGTTGGACAGTTTCGTCGAGGTGCCGGTCGCGCCCATGCCCTCGCCCGAGACGTCGGTAAACGCGGTCTTCGCGAAGGTCGCGTAGAACTCGTTTCGCGCCGCGTAGCTCTGGTCGTCGTGCAGATTGACGATCGTGTTTAGCCGCGCCTGCATCCGCTCGGCCACCGGGCCGACCGCCAGCAGCGGCACGCACAAGCCGGCGAGCAGTACCGCGCTCGCGACGATGCGCACGCGCACCTTGTTGTTCGACTTCACGAGCTGGATCAGGAGCGCGATGACCCAGCCTCCCCACGTCGAGCGCACGAGGCTCAGCGCGAACGAGAAGAAGCCGAGCGCGGCG
This sequence comes from Paraburkholderia sp. MM6662-R1, assembly GCF_050436245.1. NCBI lineage: Bacteria > Pseudomonadati > Pseudomonadota > Betaproteobacteria > Burkholderiales > Burkholderiaceae > Paraburkholderia > Paraburkholderia sp. MM6662-R1. Next base: position 474,084 of record NZ_JBNDLV010000001.1, read on the forward strand.
GCGATCCAGCGCACGCGATGCTGCGCGGCCATCACGAACACCATTGCGCCCATCATCGCGAACGCGAACGGGCCCGACGAGTTCATCGTGCTGAACACGCGTACGCCCAGCGGCACCGGGTCGCCCTGCGAGTTCATCTGCGAGCCGAGCATCCACAGCGCGTCCCACGGCGGCATGATGAAAAACTGGATCAGGCCGTAGCCGCCCATCACCAGCATCCCCCAGATGAACGTGTTGATGATCGTGTCGCGATACTGCGGATACTGGCGCGTGTGCGCCATGATGTGAAAGCCGATCAGGATCGGGTAGAGCCAATTTGCGAGGTCGTAGGTGGCCGCGAGCGGGCCGCTCGACATCACGCCGATCAGGAACGCGTAGATCAGGCCGAGCAGGATCAGCAGCACCGGCAAGCCTCGGCGCTGCGCGAGCAGCCGGTAGTAGCGCAGCAGCGACAGCCCGCTGATCATCGTGACGGCGAGCGGCGCGACCTGGATCAGGCTCGTCGGCGTGAACGCGCCCTTTGACCAGTCGGCGAGACGCCGCACTTCGGGGCTCAGGAACCACAGCCACCACATGAAGCCGATGTAGCGCGCCGGGCTCTTGAAGTAGAGCCACAGACCCGTCAGGATCGCCAGCACCGGGAACGCCAGCGTGAGCACCGTGCCCTGATGCGCGACGATCAGCACCGCGGCGATCAGCCACAGCAGGAGCGGCGGCAGCCATTCTCGCGGGCCGCCTGACAGCAGCCCGCTCGCGGCGTCTTTTGCAGGGCCGGCGTTGGCCGCGCCTGTCGGCGGCAACGGGTTCGCGCGCGGAATCGTCGACATCGCTTATAGGCCTCCGCGCGATTCGCGCCCCGGTGCGGCGGGCTGCGCGTGCGTGGCCGCGCCGGCGTGCGCGCTCGCCTGCCCGCGCGCGCTCAGCATCTCGCGCGTGATCCGCACGTGCTGCATCGCGTAGTGCTGGGTGGTCAGATCGCGCGCGAGCAGACCGGCCGCGGCTGCCTGCGCCTGGCGCAGCGCCTCGTCAGGCTCGGCGGCGAGCCGGTCGAGCGCATCGCGCAGTGCCTGCGGATTGAACGGCGGCACGTAGGCCGCTTCGTCGGCGGGAAAATAGTCGCGCAGCGCGCCGACGTCGGTCGCGACCATCGGCTTGCCGACCGCCGCCGCTTCGAGCATCACCGTGATACCCGACGCGTGCGAGTTCGGCCGCAGCGGCACGACGATCACGTCGGCCCAGTCGTACAGCTCGTGCTGCTTTTTGATGCCGGAAAACAGCGCGATCTCGACATTCGACGCGCGCAGCGACGCGGGAATGCGCCGCCGCGTCGCGAGCTTCACCGTGTAGCGCGGATCGTTGCCGACCGCCTTGATCAGCGTCTCCCAGTCGCGGTCGCGATCGTTGCCGATCGCCGCGATGCGCAGCGGCGTGCGCGGCGTCCACTGCGTCGGCGGAGTGACCGGGAAGTCGCGCGTGTTCAGGCCGTACAGCAGCGGCGTCGCGTCGCGATGGAAATAGCGTTGGCACAACCCGGCGTTTTCGCTAGCGAGTGTGGTCAAGCGATCCGCCCGCGTCATCAGCTTGCGATACAACCAGCTGCGCACGATGCCGTACGACGGCCACTTGTCGAGCAGCCACACGCTTTGCGCGAGCAGCAGCGGCGACGCGCCCGGCCCCGCCTTGCGCCCGCACAGTAGCAGCATCAGCGCGGCGGACAGCCACTCCTGCTCGGTATGCGTCCAGATCACGTCCGAGCGCAGCATCTGCGCGCGATTGCGCCACGTATGGATGAAATCGAAGCCGAGCGCGGCCTTCAGCGCGCGCCGTACGAGCCGCACGGGCCGGCTTTCGCGCGCGTCCTGCGAATAAGTCAGCGCGAATGCTTCGGACTGCGCATGGTGATAACCGTACAGGCAGCCGATATCGTCGCCCTTGCGATAAAAACGCGGATCGGCGCCGTAAAAGAGATGAACGTGAACCTTCGTGCTCATGCGGACACTCCGCTCTTCGACAGCGCGCGCCGCGCCTCATGGGCGCCTGCGCGAACCTCGCGCCAGCGCGACAGCTTCAACTGCGCCTGCTTCGACAGCAGCGCAAGCGCCGCATGCGTGAGGCCCGGATAAAGCCGTGTGCCCACCAGCGTCCACCACCACCACGCGGCTTCGCGGCGCAGCGGCGGCAACTGGTCGCGCAGGATCAGATGAAAGTTGAACGCGGCGTTGCGCAGTGCGGCCATCGTCTGCGCGTCGCGTTTGTCGTCGTCGAAACGCTCGGCCGGGAAATGATCGACCGCGATCTGCGGGTCGTACACGAGCTTCCAGCCCGCGTTTTTCACCGCGAGGCTGAACGCCATGTCGTTATGCACCTGCGCGCCCGCGCCGCGCAGACGCGCGTCGAAGCGGATCGTGCGCACCGCTTCGCGCCGGTAGCTCATGTTGGCGCCCTTCAGGATGTCGACCTCGCGCGCCGCACCGACACCCAGATGATGATTGCCGATGATCTTGCCGTGCGCGGTCACCTTGCCGACCAGCGGCCGCTCGCCGTCGAGCACGCGGCCTTTCTCGTGCACCCAGTCGCGCCCGCCCAGCGCGCCGAGGCGCGCATCGGCTTCGAACGCGGCCGCGATGCGCTCGACCCAGTCGCGGCGCGGCGCGGCGTCGTCGTCGGTGATCGCGATCACGTCGCCGCTCGCGGCGTCGAGCCCGCGATTCAGGGCCGCGACCTGGCCGGGTATGTCCACCGGCGCGATCACGAGCGGCAGGCGGCCGCCCGTGGACGGATCGCGCAGGCACGCATGGGTCGCGTCGTCGTCGACGCGCGCGACCACGATCACTTCGTCGGGCGCGCGCGATTGCCGCTCGAGCGCCGCGAGGCAGCGCGCCAGATCGGCCGGGCGGCGATAAGTCGGTACCAGTACCGTCAGTTTCATCGTGATCTCCTCTGTTCCTGTCGTGCAGAAGTCGGTGCTCGAGTGCGGAGCCCGCGTCACGTGCTCAGGTATGCCTGAGTCGCCGCGTAGCCGCGGTCGTAGCCGACCCGCGAGCGCGCCGGCATGCCGTTGAAGATGCCGCCCTGCACGTGAACGCCCGCCGAGCGCAGGCGTTTCAGCGCATCGGCCAGCTCGAGCTCGCTGTGCATGCCCGAGCGCATCACGAAGAACGTCGAGCCCGCATACGCGCCGATGATCGACGCATCGGTCACCGCGAGCACCGGCGGCGTGTCGATCAGGATCACGTCGTAGCGCTTCGCGAGGCCGTCGAGATACTGCGGCAGACGCGGCGACATCAGCAGCTCGGACGGATTCGGCGGACGGCGGCCGCACGAAATGAAGCTCAGGCCTTCGATGCTCGAACCGCGAATCGCCTCCTCCAGCGAGATCTGGCCGCTCAGCAGCTCGGACAGGCCGTTTTCCTGCAAGCCGCCCAGGTAACGTTCGAGCGTGCCGCGCCGCATGTCGCCGTCGATCATTAATACGCGCTTGCCCGAATGGGCGAGCAGCATCGCCAGGTTCACGCTGAGGAAGCTCTTGCCGACGCCGGCCATCGGCCCCGTCAGCATCACGATGCGGTTGCGCGCGTCCATCAGCGTGAACTGCATCGCGGTGCGCAGGCTGCGCAGACTTTCGATCGTCACGTCCTTCGGCCGCGCGTTCGCAAGCACCGGACGCAGCCGTTCGCCGCCCCGCGCATAGCTGTTTTCGAGCTGCACCTGCTCGGCGCTTTGCGGCACGAGCCCGAACACCGGCAGATGGAACGCGCGCTCGACGTGATCGGGGTCGTCGATGCCCTTGAACAGATTGCGGCGCAGGAACACGAAACCGGTGCCCGCGATCAGCCCGAGAATCACGGCCGCCGAGATGATCAGCATCTTCTTCGGCTTGACCGGCGCGCCGGGGCGCAGCGCGGCGTCGACGACATGGACGTTGCCGCCGGTGCCCGCCTTCTGCACCGACAGCTCCTGCACACGATTGAGCAGCAGCACGTAGATGTCTTCGGCGACCTTCGCGTCGCGCTGCAACTGCACGGCCTTCACTTCGGTGGCCGGCAGATTGCGGAAGCGGTCCGCGTATTTGGTGCGCTGCGCCTGCAATTCGGCCATCTGCTGACGCGCGGCGACGAGCGTCGGATGGTCGTCGCCGTAGCGCTCGGCGAGCTGCGTCATCTGCAGACGCAACGCGGCGATCTGCTGCTCGTATTGCACGCTGCCTTCGAGGTAGACCTTCGCCTCGTCGCTCGCGTTGATCGAGCCGGACTGACGTTGATAAGCGGTCAGCGCGGCCTCCGCGCGTTCGAGATCGGCCTTCAGGCGCGGCTCCTCGCTCTTCAGGAAGTCGAGCATCCTGCTCGCGTCGGCCTGCTTGGTCGACACGTGCTCGCGCAGATACGACTGCGCGAGCGCATTGGCGACGAGCGCCGCATGCTCGGGACTCTTGTCCTCCAGCGAGATCTGGATCACGCCGGTCTGCTTGCCCTGCTCCTGCACCGTGATCGCCGACTGGAACGCGGTGATCGCATCGAGATCGTTCGAGCGCACGACGGTGAACTCCTGCCCGGGGCGCGCGATCAGCGTATTGACGACCATCGTCACGCCCCCGCCCTGCGCCTGCTGCCCGACCTGGCCGCGCAGCAGCAGCGAGCCGTTCGGCGCGAACAGTTCATAGTGCTGCGCGTCGATCACGCGCAGCAGCAGCTTCTCGCCTTCGAGCGACGGCGTCACGTCGATCGAATCGACGTCGACTTTTTCTCCGCCCCATGCGTAGGACGTGAGCCCCAGCCACGCGCGCGCGGGCTGGCCCGGCGTCGCGAGGCGCGCGGCGATGCTGCCGAGCAGCGGGATCGTCTTCGGCGTAACGCTGAAGTTCAGCTTGAGCTGCTGCACGACCGGCGCGACCACGCCACGGCTCTTGATGATTTCGATCTCGGCGTCGGTCGGCAGCGACGTCGAGCCGCTGGTGATCGCGGCGCCGGTCTGCGTTTGCGTGAGCGCCTGCGACATGCTGTCGGACTGCTCGACGCGCACGTGCGCATCGGCCGAATAAGTCGGCCTGGCGAGGTAGCAGTACGCGACCGCCATCGCGACGATGATCGCGGTGATCGCGAGCAGCCACCAGATGTCGTCGAGGATCACCTGCACCAGTTGTCCGAGGACGACGTCTTCTTCTTCGGTCTTGATCGGACCAGCCATGTGTGGAGAGAGTTGGTTGCTCACTGTTCCATCCCGTGTCGTTGGCTTCGGCTTTCGCGTCAGCGGTACTTCTGCTTTCGTTGCACGTCCCGCACCGCCCGGACAACAGCGGCGCGGGACATTACAGGCCAAACGTTCAGCGCGTCAGCTGCTTCAGATAGAACAGCGTCTGCACGCTCGGCAGCACCTGCTGCAACACACGGTTGAACGTGGTCGACGCGGCGGTGCCCACGTACACGACGTCGAGCGGCTGCAACTGGAACTGCGAGGACAGCATGATCGAGTCCGGCTGCGTCATGTCGAGGCGGAACACCTCGGGCGTGGTCGGATGCTCGCGCATGCCGCGCATCACGTAGATCTGGCGCGGATTGGCGTCGGTGTTGAGGATGCCGCCCCCTTGCGTGAGCGCGTCGGCGATCGTCATGCGGCCGCGCGCGATCGGCACCTGGATCGGCGTCTTCACTTCGCCCAGCACGAAGATGCGGCTGTCGGTGCGGTCCGGCACGTTGACCACGTCGCCGTTCTGCAGCATCACGTCCTGGGTGGTATCGCCCTGATCGAGCATGCGATCGGCATTGAGCACATAGAGCTTGTGGTTGCGCGTGAGTCGCACGCGCTGGATGTCGGCGTCCGGGTTCGTGCCGCCCGAGCGCGTGATCGCGTCGACCAGCTTCAGCGGCACGTCGCTGACCGCGAGCGGTCCCGGCTGCTTCACTTCGCCCGTGACCTGCACCTTCTGGCTGCGATACGACAGCACGCGCACGTCGACCTGCGGATTGCGGATATATGGCACGAGGCGGGCGGCGAGCTGATCGCGCAGCTCGGTCGTGGTCTTGCCCGCGGCCTGGATGCGGCCGACGAACGGGAAAAAGATCGTGCCGTCGGCGGCGATGGTCTGGCCGTACGGATCGGCCTGGCCCGGCAGCGCGGCCGTATACGGCTGCTGCAACGCACCCGCGATCGTCTGCGTGGTATTGCCGCCCGAGGACAAGGTACTGCCCTGCGGCGTGGTCAGCTCGGGGTGATCCCACACGGTGATGCCGAGAATGTCCTGCGGCGCGAGGTGGTACACATACAGCGACGGATCGGACAGCGCCGCTGGCGGCAACGGCTGAATTTTCGCGGCGGCGGCTTGCGCCTGCGCCATGATCAGGTTCGCGTCGATCAGATGGACCGGATAGGTTTCGCTCGACGCCTGATCGTTGTCCTTGAGCCGCGACGTGTCGAGGTAATTGCCCGGTGCGGTCGCGCAGGCCGACAGAAAGGACGTCAGCAGAAGTGAGGCGGCGAGCTTCGTGCGCAAGCTCGCGAATGAGTTTTCGATGCGGGGTTTCTTCAGCATATTTTTTTCAGCCATCCCATGACCAGATGTTCGATGAGCACGAGACTCTCCCTGTATTCGTCTTCCGCGCCGCCGTGCGGATCGGCGACGTCCGAATCGGCTTCCCACTTGCCGAGCGGATAGACTTTGCCGCGCGCGGACGGATCGAGCGCTTCGACCTCGCTCACCTGCGCGCGCTCGGTCACCAGCACGAGATCTGCCGCGCGCACGAGCGATCGCTCGAGGCGCCGCGCGTGGTGAACGCCGGCCGCGACGCCGCGCTCTTCGAGCAGGCGCCGCATCACCGGGTCCATGCCGTGGCCGTTCACCGCACGAATGCCCGCCGAATGAAACGCGATAGGTGCGGCGCCCGAGCGCGGCGCGCGCGCCTGGCTCGCCTTGAACAGCATCTCGGCGGCGGGCGAGCGGCACACGTTGGCGTGGCACACGATCAGAACGTTGTCGAACATGGCGGACTCTCTCGCGCGGCGATCGCGGTGGCTTCAGCGGCCGGAGGCTGCCGTCGCGGCGAGGTCCGCCGCCTGCATCGAACCTTTCGCGCCGACACGCGCCGGCGCGTTGCGCAACGCATGCCGCCGGCCGATCGCGTGATACTCGATGCCGAGTTCGAGCAGCACGTCCGGCTCGTACAGATTGCGGCCATCGAAGATCAGCGGCGTCTTCAGCATGCGCTTCAGCGCATCGAAATCTGGACTCTTGAAGACCTTCCATTCGGTCAGGATCACGAGCGCATCGACGCCGCTCGCCGCTTCCATCTCTTCACTCACGAACGAAAGTCGCGCATGCTGCTGCGGCACGTCCTTCAGATCGAGCGCGAGCACGCGCTTCGCTTCGTCGATCGAGACCGGGTCGTAGGCCTTCACGCGCGCGCCGCGGCCCAGCAGCCCGGCGATCAGCTCGCGGCTCGGCGCCGCGCGCATGTCGTCGGTGTTCGGCTTGAATGCGAGACCCCAGACGCCGAACGTGCGGTCCGACAGATCCTCGCCGAGACGCGCGACGATCTTCTGCGCGAGGATCTGCTTCTGCGCATCGTTGACCGCTTCCACCGCTTCGAGAATGCGCAGGTTCGCGTTGTGATCGGCCGCGGTGCGGATCAGCGCCTGCACGTCCTTCGGAAAACAGGAGCCGCCATAGCCGCAACCCGCGTAGAGGAAGTCATAGCCGATGCGCGGATCGGAACCGATGCCGCGGCGCACCGCCTCGATATCCGCGCCGACGCGATCGGCCAGATTCGCGAGCTCGTTCATGTACGAGATGCGCGTCGCGAGCATCGCGTTGGCCGCGTACTTGGTGAATTCGGCCGAACGCACGTCCATATACAGTGTGCGCTCGCGATTGCGGTTGAACGGCGCATACAGGCGCTTCATCAGTTCGCGCGCCTTTTCGCCGGGCACGTCCTCGTCGCAGCCGAGCACGATGCGATCGGGCCGCGTGAAGTCTTCGACGGCCGCGCCCTCCTTCAGGAACTCCGGATTCGACACGACCGAGAACATCGGCTCGACGCCGCGCGCGGCCAGCTCGGCGGCCACCACTTCGCGCACGCGCGAGGCGGTGCCGACCGGCACCGTCGATTTGTCGACGATCACCTTGAAGCCGGTCATATAACGGCCGATGTTGCGCGCGGCCGCGAGCACGTATTGCAGATCGGCGGAACCGTCTTCGTCGGCCGGCGTGCCGACCGCGATGAACTGGATGTCGCCGTGCGCGACCGCGGCCTCGACGTCGGTGGAGAACGTCAGGCGCCTGGCGCGGCGATTGCGCGCGATGATCTCCTGCAGCCCCGGCTCGTGGATCGGCACGCCGCCGTTGTTGAGCACGTCGATCTTGCGCGCGTCGACGTCGAGACAGAACACGTCGTGGCCGATGTCGGCCAGACACGCGCCGGTCACGAGGCCGACATAGCCGCTACCGATGATCGTCAGGTTCATGGATTGCACCTCGGTAAAAAAGTTGATTCAGGAATGCGCTCGCGCGATGCGTGGCATCGGCGCGGCCCGGCGCTCAGCGTTCAATAGGCGTTGCTGCCCGCGAAGCCCTTCCACAGCGTCAGCACGACGATCTTGATGTCGAGCCAGAAGGTCCAGTGCTGCATGTAGTACAGATCGAGCTTTACGCGGCCCATCATCTTTTCGATGCGATCGGTTTCGCCGCGATAACCGTTGATCTGCGCCCAGCCGGTAATGCCCGGCTTGATCCGGTAGCGGTGCATGTAGCCCTTCACCAGATCCTTGTAGATGTCGTCGTGCTCGAGCGCATGCGGACGGGGACCTACCACCGACATCTCGCCGCGCAGCACGTTGATGAATTGCGGCAGTTCGTCGAGGCTGGTGCGGCGCAGGAACGCGCCGACCGCGGTAATGCGCGGATCGCGCCGCGTCGCCTGGGTGATCTTGCCGGCCGCTTCCGTGTGGACCTTCATCGAGCGGAACTTGAAGATCTCGAACTCGCGGCCGTCGATGCCCTTGCGCCGCTGGCGGAAAAACACCGGCCCCGGCGAGCTGAGCTTCACCATCAGCGCGATCGCGAGCATCAGCGGCGACAGCGCGAGCAACGCGCCGAACGCGAACAGGCTGTCGAACACGTGCTTGGGCAGCACGCGCAGATCGGTGATCGGCGAGGCGGCCAGATTGATCGCGGGCACGCCGAGCAACTCGACCATCGGCTGATTGAACAGCGTCAGGCTGCCGACGTCGGGGATGAAGCGGATGTTCACGAAGTCGTTGCGCAGATCCATCACGAAGCGATGGATCGCCTTCTCCTTCGAGATCGGCAGCGCGAGCCACAACTCGCGGATCGCGCGCTGCCGTACCAGTTCGATCATGCGCTGATAGTCGCGCTCGACCGGCACGCCCGCGACCGCGTGCGCCGCGTCCGGGTCTTCGTAAGGATTGATCGTGCCGTCCTCGTCGAACACGACGACGGGCTTGAAGCCGGCTTCGGGACGGCCGCGCATCTGTTCGATCAGGAAGCGGCCGTACGGCGCGCCGCCGACGATCGCGACCGCGCGCTGGTTGAAGCCCTCGCGGCGCAGCCCGCGCAGGATCGAATAGACGATCACCTTCGTGACGACCAGCAGCACGATCGACGCGAGCGCCCAGTAAACGAGCCACAGCCGCGACAGGCTGTCGGCGCGGTGCACGCTGAAGCTGATCAGCACGCCGGTCACTTCGACCATCAGCCAGCCGCCCGTGACGCGCGACAGCAGATCGTAGAGCGGCTTGCCACGCCACGACTGATAGATGCCGAGCGGCGGGAAGAACACCACCACGAGCAGGCAGCCGAACGCGAGCGACACGCTTTGCATATCGTCGAGCCATACCACTCTGCCGCTGTGCACGCCCGCCGCCAGCACCGCGGCGAGCGCGACCATGGCGATGTCGATGATTCTCGCTAGAACGCTCAGCATGCGCCGCCCCTCTGTTCGTCAGTCAAGTGCGATCCGTCGGTTGGTTGAAATGGCTGTTGCATGCGGGTTTCATCGTTGGGCTTTTTTATTTCCGATCTGCCTGGCGGCGCGATTGGACTGAATTAGCCTGAATGGCCAGACCGCAAATTCCAAATGCGAATGAGTGAATACCCTTGTTCATACATCAATAAAGCGGTATTAAAATTCCCACGACAAGACCGCAAAAAATCTCAAATTGTATCGGTCAAAATTTCGGCATTTTTTATGCATTTTGTGCGGCAATTGTTGCCGCAATGCGGGCCCGACAGAAGGTTCCGGGCACCCCATCTCAGCGCTTTCACATGGAAGCTTTCGCTTTGCCAACAGTTCTGGCGCGAAGCTCGGGCTCCACTCGTGCTGTCATTCTTGCGCATCATTAAGCGAAAAAAATGCTTGCTGATTTTTTTCAGGTAATTTTTATTTATAAATAAATCGACGAGACATTTTTTGGTGAATTTCGAATAAATTCGACGCGCCTTTTATCGGAATTGTATTTAACGCGCTTTTATTGATTCGCGACTTCGTGATAAAACTCGACGCATTCATCCAGCCTCGAGGAGAGTTCACCATGACAGCTCCGGCCCCGGTCACGCCTGCCGGCACCCGGCCCACCCCCGCCCAATCGCCCATGCCCTCAACCGCAACCAGCGTCAAGCTCAAGGTTCATCCCGTGATTCTCGCGGGCGGCTCGGGCACCCGGCTGTGGCCGATGTCGCGCGAGCAGCATCCGAAGCAGCTGATCGGCCTGCTCGGCGAAGAGTCGCTGCTGCAATCGACGACCCGCCGTCTCGATGGGCTCGAAGCCGGTTATCCGCTTGCCGGCCAGCTCGTGGTCGTCGCCAATGAAGAACAGCGCTTCACGACGGCCGAACAATTGCGCACGAGCGCCAAGCCGAGCCGGCTGATACTCGAACCCGTGGGCCGTGACACCGCGCCCGCGTTGACGGTGGCCGCGTTGTCCGTCGCCGCGCAGGATGAAGACGGCATCATGGTCGTGATGCCCGCCGATCACGCGGTCACCGACAGCGCAGGATTTCACGCGGCGCTCGCCGCCGGCGTACAGCATGCGGCCGCTGGCCACATCGTCACCATGGGAATCGTGCCGACGCGTGCCGAAACCGGCTACGGCTATATCCGCATCGGCGCGCCGCTCGGTTCTGACGATGCGCAGACCGCAGCAGCGGCTCGCCCGGTCGCGCATCGCCTCGAGCGTTTCGTCGAAAAGCCGCATCTGGAACTCGCGCAGCGCTATGTCGAATCACGCGAATACTGGTGGAACAGCGGTATTTTCATCGTGCGCGCATCGACGTGGCTCAAAGCGATCCGCCATTTTCAGCCGGCCATTTACGCAGCATGCGAATCGGCCTTCGCGGGCAGCACGGCGGACGGTGACTTCTTCCGGCTGCAACGCGATGCGTTCAGCGGCTCGCCGTCGAATTCGATCGACTACGCGGTGATGGAAAAGCTCGGCGCCGATCAGAGCATCGCGTTGGGCGTGGTCGTGCCGCTTGCAGCCGGCTGGTCCGACGTCGGTTCGTGGGACGCGATCTGGGACATCAGCGAGAAGGACCCCGATCGCAACGTGAGCCGCGGCCGCGTGATGTTCGAAGGCGCGAACTCCACCTTCGCGCATTCCGAAGGACGACTGATTGCCTGCGTCGGCACGCAGGATCTCGTCGTCGTCGAGACCGCCGATGCGATTCTGGTCGCCGACAAATCACGCGTGCAGGACGTCAAGAAGATCGTCAACCGGATTCGCGAGGATGGCGGGCTCGAAGCGGCCAATCATCGCAAGGTGCATCGGCCGTGGGGCAACTACGATTCCGTCGACACCGGCGAGCGCTTCCAGGTCAAGCGGATCGTCGTGAAGCCGGGCGCGCGGTTGTCGCTGCAGATGCATCATCATCGCGCGGAGCACTGGATCGTCGTGCGCGGCACCGCGCTCGTCACGCGCGGCGACGAACGCTTTATCGTGTCCGAAAACGAGTCGGCCTATATTCCGCTCGGCGTGACGCATCGCCTCGAAAACCCGGGCAAGATGCCGCTCGAAATGATCGAGGTGCAGTCGGGTTCGTACCTCGGCGAAGACGATATCGTGCGCTTCGACGATACGTACGGAAGGCAATGAGGCGCGAGCGGTCGCAATGACGAAGCGGGAACCTGCGGCGGCGCAAAGCGGCCGCGGGGACCGCCGGGCTCATCCCACGTATGAGATGAGTTCTTTGTAGGTTGCGGATAAGCGCTCCGCGGTGCCGCTGTCGGTCGTCACCGTGGGCGTGCTTGCCCCGCCCGCGGTCGCGGTGTCCGACGGATAGCGGCGCAGCGTCCCGCGTAATGCATTCAGTGATGGCTTCAGCGGCCCGTGCAACGGCGCGCCGTGATTGCCCGGGTGATTCGCGATGCCATTGACCGATGCCGGTTCCGGCGCATGACGCAGGCCTGACAACGAACGGTCCGCGGACCGCTGCGCAAGGTTCGCCGACGCGGGCGCGGCCGTTGCGTGGACCATGGTCGTGGCCGCCGCGTCGGTCGCGCATTCGCGATCGATCCACTGACGCGCCCAGTCGAGCGCGAACTGCTGCGCGTGCTGCGCATCCGCGAAGCGCGGGCCGACGAGGCCAGAGCGCTCGACGCGCTTGCCGTCCCTGATGATCTCCGCCCACCCGCGATACATCGCATTCGGCACTTCCTCGACCACCACGTAGATCAGATAACCGCGCGAATCGGCGACCTGCATGCCGCGCGGGGCGAGGCCCAGCGTCAGCGACGGGCGCGGGTCGTCGACCGCGACGCTCTCGACCGTTTCAAATGCGGCCGGTTCGACGCGCATCTCCGCCGCCGTCGCGGACCTCGCCACTGCAGACGTCGCGAACGCCGATGTCGCCCCCGCGCTCGCCGGCGCAAGCCCCGACAATTGCCGCGTGATGTCGCCGATCGGATCGGCCGTACGCCATTGGCTCAACGCGCTCGCGGCGCCGGGCGCCTGCCACGACTCGGGACTCTTCCACGACACGCCGCGCAGATTATTGTCTTCGCGCGGGCTCGGGGTTTGCGCAACCGGTGCCGCGGGTCTGGCCGTAACGGGCGGCGCCGGTTGGGGAATGTATGCGAACGTGCGCCCGCTCTGCGACAGCAGGCGGACCATCTCCAGCAGTGTGCCGTTCAGTTGCCACTCTTCGAAGCGGCGGCGGCAGGTGGGACCGGACGGATAGCGGCCCGGCAGCTTCGACCACGGCTCGCCGGTGGTCATGATCCACAGCACGGCATTCGTCACGATGCGCGGTTCGGCGCGCGGCCGGCCGCGCCGGTTCAGACGGACGGCCGGCTCGTCGGAGACGAGCGGCGCGAGCAGCGCCCATTCGTCGTTGTTTAGCTCATCGAAAAACATTGGATTTTCTCCACGCGGCCTGGCCTGGCCGCGGCGTTGGGCCTGCCACGGATTCTCAGCGTTCACGACCCGTGTGCGGCCCTCGGTTGCACAAATTTGTTTGGTCCGTTCGGCTCGCTGGAGCAGCCCGCCCACACGTGGTGCGGCTCTTCCCTATTACGAAGCACAAAACGCGGTCTCACTCGTGCGTGGGAAAATTTGTGCACGAAGCATACCATTCCAATCTTTGCATGAGTACAGTTGAGACAAGTGTTACGGATAGAAACAATCTTGTCGGTTTCGTTGCGTCGATTCTCGTATTGCCGTAACAGAAGCCGCTGCTTATCCGGCATCGGATCTGTCTATTGCAAAGCACAATACCGCATGACCGAACAGAATGGGATTTAGAAATGTCATTGCCGATCCAGCATGCATTTCTATGCGCTTTGATGGTTGATGTGAACATCGGTTTCGAGCGTCGGCGAAAGGACTGCGACGCGCCCGCGCGGTGACGTGGAGGCAACGGGAGGCGGCCGCCGCGCATGCGCGGAGTTCGAGGCGTGACAGAAGCGATGAAGTCGCTTCGAACGACGTTACGGGCGCACTGGTTTCGATGCGTGCTCACCGACGACCGTGGTCCATTCGCGCACGCGCCAACGCGTAACCAGTCCGGAGAGTACGTACGGATCGGCGGTAGCAAAGGCCTCCGCCACCGCAGGCGACGCGCCGGTGAAGAGCAGCACCGCACCGTCCGTCGGCTCCGCGAGTGCGCCGGCCAGCAGCAGTTCGCCGCGCTCGGCGGCGGCCCATGCGAGTTTCAGATGCGCGTCGCGGTGCTCGCCGCGCCGCTCCAGATAGTCGGGTACCAACTCGTACATCAACAGGTAATGCATGGTGAGTCTCCTCGCGAGGTTGAGGGTTGGCAGAGAGCGGCATGCGCCGGAGCGCAGTTGAGGATAACGGCGACTACCGAATTTCATGCCTATTTTCTATTCGGTTGCATTCGCAGCAATAAGAAAATTCTCATTGCCTGTTAACCATAGATCAAAATAGCGGGAACCGTAATTTCGTTTCAATAAGCTTGAAATAAACGTCACGAGCAATCTGCATTGCATGACAAAATTCGCGCTCTCGTTCATTCGATTGTTTCAAACGCCGCAGCGCCAGGTGCGCCACGCTGCTCAGGGAAAACGAGCGCGGACCGCTGTCAACCGGAATGCATTTTGAGCCGTTCTGGCAGACGCCATTTGCCATAATGGATGCGCCGATGGGCCCATGGATGCCGTCGTCGCCCGCGCGCATGAACGATCAGAAACGTTTTCACCACCGATGGAGTGTCCCATGAAAATCCAATCCGCTATCGCTACGCTGGTGTTGGGCGCGGTACTCGTATCGCCGGCGTTTGCGCAGAACAGCCAGCAAACCAAGATGGCCGACTGCAACAAGCAGGCCGGCGACAAGAAAGGCGACGAGCGCAAGGCGTTCATGCAAACCTGTCTTTCCGCGAAGCCGGCCGCCGCCGCGCCGATGAGCCAGCAGGACAAGATGAAGGTGTGCAACAAGCAGGCGGCCGACAAGAAAGGCGACGACCGCAAGGCCTTCATGAAGACCTGCCTGTCCTCCTCGGCGCCGGCCCACTGAGCGAAAGGCGTAGCCGTCCCCCACGCCGGCGCCCTCCGATCGACGCGGCGCCGGCGCATCGTTGCGCCCACGCGGCGCTCCGATCGAGTCCCCCGCTTCGTCGTCCACCCGCCGCAACGCGCCGTTTTCTTCTATGATGGCTGCGGAGACGGCCCACCCTCACTCATATAGAACCAAACAACTACGCGGGCCGCCATCTTGTCGTTGGTGCTACTGAGCATCGATCGGAGGCAAGGATGGTATCGAAGCACAAAAACCGCTGGTTAAGGCGGTGGTTGCTGGTCATCATATTCTGGGCCGTGCCTGTGGCGATCGTCGCGGTCAACGAGATCCGAGAGGAAATGTCGTACAACGCGGTCGATCTCGACCGCGCGCTGACCACCTGGAATTTCACCCAGGCGCAGCGCGCCGCCGGGGCGCCCGCGCATTGCCATGGCAAGCCCGACGAGGCCAAGGCGGCCGGTTGCCCGGCCGACGTACTGGCCGCCAACGCGCCGCGCCAGCAGGACGCGATCAACGAATACAGCGTGCGCCGCTCGACGCTATTCGCCTATCTGTGGCACGCGTTCGTCGGCTATTGGATGGTGCCGGCGGCTATGCTGTTCGCGATCGGCGCGATCATCGGCATGGTGCGCCGCGCGCTGCGGCGCCCGCCCGCGGTCAAGAGTCCGGCGAATCATGGGTGAGCGGCGGCCGCGCCGCTTGCACTTCGCCGCAATTTGCTGCGCCGAAACAACACTCTCATTGCCATGTCGATGGGCCGCCGCGCGACGCGAAAATCGGTAAAAACCGGCGCATCGTGCGGCCACGCCGAAGCGTCCCCACAATCGCCGCGACTCGGGCGCTGTTCGGCGTCGCCCCTCGGATCGTCGCGCGACGCGTGCTCGGAAGTCGCGCGCAAGGCCGGTCAAATTTACTGGGAAGACCTCTTGCGATCAGGCTCAAACCCTTGTCCCATAAGGCTTTTCGCGTTGTCACGCAGCGCGCCTTTTGCACCAGCGTGTGTTATAACTCAAAGGCAACCAGGCGACACCACCACGGTTGCGCCCCGGATCCATGACGGAGAAAAACGATGCAAAGACGACACTTCATGTTGAAGACGACCGCTGCGCTTGCTTTCGGAGGCCTTGCACTCGCCGGCTGCACGACGACGGGCAACACGCCGGAAAATGCTCATGTCGACGCCTCGAAACGACAGTCGATCGACGCCAGCGTCGATGGCACGCTGTCCAAGCTGTTCACGACCGTGCCGGGCTCGCGCGAGCTGGTGTCGAAGGCGCGCGGCGTGCTGGTGTTCCCGTCGGTGCTGCAGGCGGGCTTGATCGTCGGCGGCCAGTATGGCGAAGGCGCATTGCGGGTGGGCGGCGCGACGGTCGGCTACTACAGCACCGTGTCGGGCTCGTTCGGCCTGCAGGCGGGCGCGCAGTCGAAGGCGATCATCTTCCTGTTCATGACGCAGGATTCGCTCGACAAATTCCGCAACGCGGAGGGCTGGTCGGCCGGCGTCGATGCATCGGTCGCGCTCGTGAAGATCGGCGCGAACGGCGCCGTCGACACGACCACGGCCACCGCGCCGGTGCAGGTTTTCGTGATGACCAACGCGGGCCTGATGGGCGACGTCTCGCTGCAAGGCACGAAGGTCACGCGGCTGAAGATCTGAGCGCGCTCATCGGCGCGCTTCACTGATCACTAGCGCGCATCGCGGCGAAGGCCGCGCGGAGGACCCTGCGCGGGTCGTCGCGCGGCCTTTTTGTTATGTATGCCGATGCCGACGCTCGGGAACGGAAAAACTCGCGCGCAAAAAAACGGCGCCGCGCATCGCGCACCGCCGTCCTTCGCTTCGACACGTCCCAACGATCCCGCGTCAACGGCCCGACGAATCGACCACCTTGAACCTCGAGCGCTTCTGTGCGCGAATCACCAACTGATAGGCCTCCACATACTCACGCGCCATCCGGTGCGACGTGAAGCGCTCCTCGAAACGCCGCCGCACGCCCGCGCGCGACACCTTGTGCAGCCGGTTCACGGCCGCCACCGCGCCGATCTCGTCCTCGACGATGAACCCGGTCACGCCCTCTTCGAGCACTTCGGGCACCGAGCCGCGGTTGAACGCGATCACCGGCGTGCCGCAAGCCATCGCTTCGATCATCACGAGACCGAACGGCTCCGGCCAGTCGATCGGAAACAGCAGCGCATGCGCGCCCGACAGAAACTCGGCCTTCTGATGATCGGCAATCTCGCCGATGTACTCGACGTACGGCAGGTCGAGCAACGGCCGGATATCGCGCTCGAAGTACTCGCGATCGGCCGCATCCACCTTGGCGGCGATACGGATCGGCATGCCGCAGCGGCCGGCGATGCGGATCGCCGTATCGACGCGCTTTTCCGGCGAAATCCGGCCGAGAAACGCGAGGTACTTCTGCTCGACCGGTTGCGGCGTATAGAGCTGCGCCGGCAGGCCGTGATAGACCGTGGTGAGCCAGCGCGCCTGCGGCAGCGGATGACGCTGAGCGTTCGAAATGGAGATCACGGGCGCGGTGTTGAACGTGTCGAACACCGGCTGCTGCTCGGGCAGATCGAGCCGGCCGTGCATCGTCGTGACGAACGGCGTGTCCTGCCGCTTGAATACCGAGAACGAGTAGTAGTCGAGGTGGAAATGCAGCACGTCGAACTCTTCGGCCTGGCGGCGCACGAGTTCCATCAACAGCATATGCGGCGCGATGCGGTCGCGAATGCCCGGATCGAGCCGCAGCGCGCGCGGCCACACCGCTTCGAGCTTCGCGCTCGTGACGGAGTCGCCGCTCGCGAACAGCGTCACGTCGTGGCCCTGCTCGACCAGCGCTTCGGTGATGTACGACACGACGCGCTCCGTGCCGCCGTAGAGCTTCGGCGGCACCGATTCGGTCAGCGGGGCGATCTGCGCAATCTTCATATTGTGTCTCCGTGAGCCGGCGGCTGGCGCGCAATCGCGATGCCGTCGGCGACGCCGAGTATGACAGCGCCATGACGTCGGAACAATGCGCGCGGTCCCTAACGCGGTCCCTAAGCGTCGCATGCATCGTCGCTACGGGGAATTATTCCCTGGCATCGGTCGAAAAGCCGCAGGTCTTGCAATTGCTCGGTGCTGTTACAAGCGGCTTACATCCGGTGACACGCGGCCACGCGCCGGGTTTGCGCGGGCTTTGGGCCGTCGCCGCGCCGTCATTTGTGGCCGCCGCCCTCGCCCGACCCGCGCACTGGCATGCTGCGCAAATCCCTGAGGAAGCTGTCGCGCCACACTCCGAGATCGTTCTTACGCAGCGCGGCCATGTCGATCTCGTGACGCCGCTGGCGCGCGTCGAGCGGCATTTGCAGCGCGCGTTGCAAGGCCTCGCACATGCCGATCGCATCGTGCGGATTGACGAGCAGCGCGCCAGAGAGCTCGGCGGCCGCGCCCGCGAAAATCGACAGCACGAGCACGCCGGGATCGTCGGGATTCTGCGCGGCCACATACTCCTTCGCGACGAGGTTCATGCCGTCGTGCAGCGGCGTGACGAAGCCGATCTGCGACTCCCGAAACAGCGACATCAGCTTCCAGCGGTCGTACTGCTGGTTCAGATAGCGGATCGGCGTGTAGTCGAGCCCCGAGTAGCGGCCGTTGATGCGCCCTGCCTCGTATTCGAGATCCTGGCGGATCTTCTGATAGGTCGCGACGTCCGAGCGCGTAGGCGGCGCGATCTGCACGAGCGTGACGTTGCCGCGCCATTCGGGCGAGCGTTCGAGCAGCAACTCGAACGCGCGAAAGCGCTCGACCAGTCCCTTCGAATAGTCGAGCCGGTCGACGCTCATGATCAGCTTGCGCCCCTCGAGGCTTTGCTTCAGCTCGAGCACGTGCTGGCGGCTTTCGTAGCGCTTGGCCTGCTCGGCGATTTCGTCGGGGAACACGCCGATCCGGTAGACGCCGGTGCGCAGCTTGCGCCCGAACGCCTCGACGAAGCCGTCCGCGCTCACCGTGCCACGCGCGTGACGCGTCACGTAGTCGTGGAATGCCTGCTGGTCGGTGGCGGTCTGGAAGCCGAGCAGGTCGTAGCACGACATCGACTTCACCAGTTCCTCGTGCGGCGGAATGTTGAGCAGGATCTGCGGCGCGGGAAACGGAATATGCAGGAAGAAACCGATGCGGTTCGTCACGCCCTCGCTGCGCAGCGCCTCGGCAAACGGGATCAGATGGTAGTCGTGAATCCAGATGATGTCGTCGGGTTCGAGCAGCTTGACCAGCTTGTGAGCGAGCCATGCGTTGACGCGCCGGTAGCCCGCGTACTCCTCGCGCTCGTAGCGCGCGAGGTCGTTGCGGTAGTGGAATACCGGCCACAGCGTCGCGTTCGAGAAGCCGCGGTAGTACTGGTCGTAGTCCTTGCGCGTGAGGCCGACGGTTGCGAAGGTCACCGCGCCGTCCTGCTCGAGCATCGGCCCCGCGTTGGCGACCGTTTCGCTGACTACGTCGCCGCTCCAGCCGAACCAGACGCCGCCTGCATCCTTCAGCGCGCCGAATACGCCGACCGCGAGTCCACCCGCCGATCCCTTGGTCTCCGTCGGCGTCGCGACGCGATTCGACACGACGATCAATCGGCCCATAGTGCATGTCCTCCGTCATTCTTGCGATGCGCCGCGACGCCTGAGCAGGCGTGGCGCGCCCGTTAGTAGCAATCGGCGTGCCCGCGCATCGCCGGGCTTGCCGAGGGCGGTCGCCGCACGCGGCTCGCGATACCCAACTCGCAATTTGCCACTCGCCGCTCGCGATTCGCGATCCGCAACGCCCGCCTAAGCCTGTTCCTTCGCCTTCTGCGCGACCTCGCCCGCGCCAGTGCGGCCGATGCGGCTCGCCACCGGATCGGCTTCGGTATGCGCGGCGGTGCTGCCGGCTGGCGCCTGCCGGCTGCGCGGCAGCCAGTCGCTCGGGCCAGCGCCACCGGTCTCCAGCTCCGCCGACACCTCGGCACGCGCCCGCGGCAGGTATTCCGGGTAATGCCGATGAACGAAATCGAGCAGCCCTTCGCGCACGCGGCAGCGCAGATCCCACGCAAGGCCGGAATCGGGCGCGCTGACGAGCGCGCGCAACTGCATCGCGCGCTCGGTGCAGTCCGTCACCTGCAGCACCTGCACGCGACGGTCCCACTCGGGCGCGTTCTCGACGATGCGCGCAAGCTCCTCGCGCAGCGGCGCGAGCGGCATCCGGTAATCGACGAACAGGAACACGGTGCCGATGATCTGCGAGCTGCTGCGGGTCCAGTTGGAGAACGGATTTTCGATAAACCATTGCAACGGCACGATCAGACGGCGCTGGTCCCACAGCCGCACCGACACGTACGTGCCGGTGATCTCCTCGATGCGTCCCCACTCGTCCTGGATCACGACGACGTCGTCGAGGCGGATCGGTTGCGACAGCGCGATCTGCAAACCGGCGATCAGGTTGCCGAGCACCGGCCGCGCCGCGATACCGGCGACCAGACCGGCGACACCCGCCGACGCCAGCAGGCTCGCGCCGATCTGCCGCACGTTGGGCAAGGTCATCAGCGCACCGCCGACACCGATGATCACGATCACGATCATCACCGAGCGCGCGAGTACGCGCGCCTGCGTATGGATGCGGCGCGCCTGCAGGTTATCGGCGGAATCGAGCGGATGGGCGCGGATGATCGCTTCGCCGATTGCCGCGGCCGAGCGCACCGACAGCCACGTCAGCGCGGCAATCAGCGCGATGCCGGTGATGTCGCGCACCGGTTCGATGAAGTTGAGGGTGTCGGGTGCCTCGGACCCGACCCACGCGAACACGAGGATCACGAGGGCGAACAGTGACGGCTTGTCGATGTAGCGCAGCACGACGCTCGTCAGCGCGTGCGGCCGCGCGAGACGCTTCACGACGCGCGCGCCGATGCGGTGAATGCCGCTCGCCACGATCGCCGCGATGGCCGTCACGATCAGCGTGCCGGGCCACGTATGCAGCGGCGCGGCCGCCACGCGGTAGAAGTCGTCGATAGTAGGCATAACGGGCATCTTCCTCCGGGCTCGATGAGCGGCGGCGCGCCTGCGCGACGACTGACATCCGGGGCGCACGACCGCGCCTGGGCGTTACAACGGGTTCTTCGATGCGCCGCGGTTATCGATCAGCCGCCGCTCTTGCAGGGAAACGCCTTGCCGAGACCCAGCGAAATCGCCGTGCTCGCGTTGTAGCCCGCGGCGTTCGGGTTCTCGGCGATGTACTTGCGCACCGCGTCGGTCAACTGCGCCGAGCGCGCATCCGGCGGCAGGCAGAAGTACTGGCCGACGCGCGGACCGGTGGTGCCGCCGATCGCGTCGATCGTGTTGAAGATGCCGTCGGCCGCGCCTTCGATGTAGGCCGCGCAGGCGCTACGCGAAGCCACGTCCGTCTTGGTGCACAGCTTGTTGAGGTCGCCTCCCGTAAACGCGGCTGCCGAAAGCGGCAAGGCAAGCGCGCCGGCGAAAATCAAAGCCCGCAGCATGGTGTTCCTTTCCAGGGTTGTTTATTCACGCGGTCTTTCTGCCGCGTCCGGACGGCGCGCTACGCGGCGCGCCGAAGTCGTCATTCTGCACTGTTTTATGCGGCGGCAGCAGGCCGGCAGCCGCGCGGCTCGGACAAAACGGCTGCAAAGCGGCGCGGCATGGCGAGGCGCCTGCCGACAAAACGTCATTGCTTCTGCTGCTGCGTCTGCTGCATGCGCGCCGTGAGCCCTTCGACGACGTCCGGCTCCTTGTAGGTCTTGGCGAAATCGAGCGCGGTCATGCCGATCTGGTTTTTCACCGACAGGTCCGCGCCGTTGTCGAGCAGCAGCTTGACGGTGGAAACGTGGCCGCCGCGCGCGGCCATCATCAGCGGCGTGGTGCCGTTCGGCGAGCCCGCGTCGACGTAGGCCGAGTGGTCGAGCAGCACCTTGACGATGTCGTCGTGGCCGTTCGCGGCCGCGTAGTGCAGCGGCGCCCAGCCCTTCTTGTTGACCTCGGCGCCCTTCGCGATCAGCAGATTCACGAAGTTCAGGTCGCCGACCAGCGACGCCATCATCAGCGCGTTTTCGCCGGCCTTGTCCTGAATCTCGATATCGGTCTTTGGATTCGCAAGCAACGCGGCCGCGACCTTGTCGGATTTCTCGCGCGCGGCGATCACGAGCAGCGGGATGCCCTGATTGTCGACGCTGTTCGGGTCCATGCCCTTCGCGAGCAGCTTGTTGACGCCGTCGACGTCGTCGAACTTGACCGACTTGATCAGCGAGTCGATCGGCGCCGCATGCGCGGGCACCGCGACGAGCGCCGCGCACGCGAGCGCGGCGGCGCACGCGAGACGGCGCGCCGGCGCGAGAGCCCGGGCGGCCGACCCGGCGGACAGCGGTTGGAAATCAGCGGACGACGTCGAAATATTTTTCATATGGTACTTTAGGAAATCTTCCTATCCCTTTGATGTTACGCGGCTTTTTGGTTCAGATTCGGGCCGGCGCGGCGAGTCCGAACAGTCTGAAGAAGTTTTGCGTGGTGGCGGCGGCCAGCGCCTCGTCAGGCATCTCGCGTTGCTGCGCGATGAAGCGTCCGACATAACTGACGTACGCAGGTTCATTCGGTTTGCCGCGATACGGCACCGGCGCCAGGTACGGCGAGTCGGTTTCGATCAGCAGACGGTGGAGCGGCACGCGGCGCGCGACGTCCTGCACATCGGTCGCGCTCTTGAACGTGACGATGCCCGACAGCGAAATGTAAAAGTTCTGCGCGAGCGCCTGCTCGGCGATGGCCCACGGTTCGGTGAAGCAATGCACGACGCCGCCCGGCACGCCGGCGCGCTCCTCGGCCATGATGCGCAACGTATCTTCCGACGACGAGCGGGTGTGGATGATCAACGGCTTGCTGGTCGCGTGCGCGGCGCGGATGTGCGTGCGAAAGCGCTCGCGCTGCCACTCCATGTCGGCGATCGAGCGGCCTTCGAGGCGGTAGTAATCGAGCCCGGTTTCGCCGATCGCGACGACCTTCGGGTGCCCGGCCAGTTCAACCAGCTCGGCTACGCTCGGCTCGCGCATGTGCTCGTGATCGGGATGCACGCCGACCGACGCGTACACGTTGTCATAGCGGCTGGCGATGTCCAGTACCGACGGCAGCGTTTCAAGATCCACCGACACGCACAACGCGTGCGAGACCGAATGGCTGCGCATGTTTTCGAGCACTTGCGGCAGACGGTCCGCGAGTCCTTCGAAGTTGATGTGGCAGTGTGAATCGACAAACATGGTCAGGTCCTGCGAAAAAGGGGCTTGCGGCTGGGCGATGGCGTGGCCGGGGCCGCTTGGGACAGCTCAGGTGGCGCTGCTTGCGCAGCGTGCTCAACCGGCGTGCGCAAGACGCTTGCCAAGAATCACCAGATCGCGCTCGACGCCATCCAGCACCGCGACGCGCGGTAGCGTGCCCCAGGCATCGAAGCCGAAGCCGCGGAACAGCCGCACGCTCGCTTCATTGTGACCGAACACGAAGCCGAGCACCGTATCGATGCCAAGCCCCGGTGCCGCGTCGAGCGACGCCGCCAGCAGTTGCTTGCCGAGTCCCTGGCCGCGCGCGCTTTCGTCGAGATAGATGCTGACTTCGGCGGTGCGCTGATAAGCCGGCCGGCCATAAAAATCGGAAAAACTGAGCCACGCGATCACGCGGCCCGCCTGCTTCGGATCTTCGAGCACCCACAGGGGCCGCTTCTGCGGGCTGTGCGCATGAAACCACCCATGCCGGCTCTCGACGCTGACCGGCTCGAGGTCCGCGGTGACCTGGCGCGACGGGATCGTCGAATTGTAGATGGCGACGATCGCGGGCAGATCGTCGAGCGTGGCGTCGCGGTAGGAAAGGCTCATGGCGGGTTGGCTTGAATGAAAAAAGACGGCAGGCTGTCCGGCTGCGGGCTCACGCAAACAGCGCGCGATAGCCGATGAACAGTTCCTCGAATACGAGCCGCGCGTTCAACGGATGGTTCTCGACCGCGCGCTGGCGCGTGACGGTGCGCAGAAAACGCGCGAATGCATTGGCGTCGGCCTGGGTGGCGCAGCGCGTGAGCGCGGCCGACGCCTGCGGGAAATAGCGCGGCGCGCCGGCGGTGCGCTGCGCGAGCAGATCGTACATCCAGCGCTGCAGCCAGCCGAGCACGAGCGGCACTGGGAGCTTCTGCAGCGCCTCGCCACACGCGAATGCGTCGCACCCGGCGCCGGCCGCGAGCTGCTTGAGCGTCCAGTTGCGCAGCGGACGGTTTTCGTCGCTGGCGAGCGCGAGCGCGGCGAGCGGCGCGCCACCCGCTTCGGCGAGCAGCGCGCAGGCGTCGTCGACGCCTTGCGCGGCCAGCCACTGCGCGGCGGTGTCCGGCGCGGGCACGCTCATCGGCCACTGACGGCAGCGGCTAATGATGGTCGGCAGCAAACGGTCGAGGCGCGCCGACACCATCAGGAACACGACGCCCGCGGGCGGCTCTTCCAGCGTCTTCAGCAACGCGTTGGCGGCCGCGACGTTGAGCGCCTCGGCCGGATACAGCACGACGACGCGCGCGCCGCCGCGATGCGAACCGATGCCGACGAAGTCGAGCAGACCGCGGATCTGTTCGATCTTGATTTCCTTGCTCGGCGTGCGGGTCTTCTTGCCTTCGTCGCCATCGGCTTTTTCGGCCTTGTCGTCGGCGCCGTTCGCGGCGTTCGCGAGGCCGGCTTCGGCGGCGAGTGCCTCCGGCACGACGATGCGGTAGTCGGGATGATTGCCCTGCGCGAACCAGTTGCAGGCCACGCACGCGCCGCACGGCTCGCCGTTCGGTTGCGGCGCCTCGCACAGCAGACCCTGCGCGAGGTGCTGCGCGAAACGCAGCTTGCCGATGCCCGCCTGGCCGTGCAGCAACAATGCGTGCGGCCAGTGGCCGTGCAGTTGCTGCAGGCGATTCCAGTCATCGGCTTGCCACGGATAGATCATCGTTTGTCTTTTTGAATCAATCGGTTGTAGGCGCTACTTCAGATGTCGAGTGAACTTCGCACGAGATTATAAGAAGCGGTTATATCTATTTCCAATCAGAGGGTTGCAATCAACTCCTCAAGCTGCTTCTGAATTCGAACGATGCTCTGCGAAGAGTCGATGATAGCGAATCGATATGGCGCTTCTTCGGCGCGGCGCGTGTATTCGGCGCGCGTGCGCTCGAAAAACGCCGCCGACTCGCTCTCGAAACGATCCGGATTACGCACCGCGCTGCGCCGCTCGTTGGCGACGGCGGGGGGCAAATCGAACAGCACGGTCAAATCCGGCTGGAAACCGCCCTGCACCCAGCGCTCGAGCGTCTCCAGCTTGTCGCGCGGCAAGCCGCGGCCGCCGCCCTGGTAGGCGAAAGTGGCATCGGTAAAACGGTCGGACAGCACCCAATCGCCGCGCGCGAGCGCCGGCTCGATCACCTCGGCCAGATGCTGACGGCGCAGCGCGAACATCAACAGCGCCTCGGTTTCGAGATCCATCTTCTGATGCAGCACGATATCGCGGATCTGCTCACCGAGCGGCGTGCCGCCCGGCTCGCGTGTCATCACGACCGAGCGGCCGCTCGGCGCGAGCTTCGCCTCGAGCCGTTCGCGGAACCAGCCCAGATGGGTAGTCTTGCCCGCGCCGTCGATGCCTTCAAACGTAATGAATTTGCCGCGCGCCATCATTGCCCTCGAATGTATTTGTCCACGGCCTTGTTGTGTTCGCCGAGGGTGTCAGAAAAGATGCTGCTGCCGTCGCCGCGCGACACGAAGTACAGCGCGTTGCTTTGCGCCGGGTTCATCGCCGCCTGCAGCGACGCGACGCTCGGCAGCGAGATCGGCGTCGGCGGTAGGCCCATCCGCGTGTAGGTATTGTATGGAGTGTCGGTCTGCAGGTCTTTCTTCCTGATGTGGCCGGCGTAGCTGTCGCCCATTCCGTAGATCACGGTCGGGTCGGTCTGTAGCGGCATGCCGGCGCGCAGACGGTTGGCGAACACCGCGGCGACGAGCGCCCGGTCGGACGCCTTGCCGGTTTCCTTTTCGACGATCGACGCCATCGTCAGCGCGTCGTACGGGGTCTTATACGGCAGGTTTGGCGCGCGCGAGAGCCACGCCTCGTCGAGACGCACGCGCATCAGACGGTAAGCGCGGCGATAGATGTCGAGGTCGCTGGTGCCCTTGTCGAACAGGTAGGTATCCGGGAAAAACAGCCCTTCGCCGTTGCCGATCGACGCCTCGGGCGCGCCGATTGCGCTCATCAGATCGGCGTCGCTCATGCCGAGCGTGTCGTGCTTCAGCGCGGGATTGGCGTCGAGTTCAGCGCGCATATGTTTGAAGGTCCAGCCTTCGATGACCGTCGCCACATATTCGTTGACGTCGCCGCGCGCGATTTTCTGCAGCACCTCGTAGGGCGTGATGCCGCTCTTGAACTCGTAATTGCCGGACTTCAGCTCGCTTTGCAGCCCGAGCAACCGCGTCATCGCGATGAACAGCTCGGGCTCGACCAGCACGCCGCCGCGATTGAGCTGCAGCGCGACGCTGCGCAGGCTGCTGTGCGGCTTGACGGTGACGTCGAGTTGCGCCGGGGTCAATTCGAGCGGGCGGGTGGCCCAGTAGTATCCAGCGGCGATGGCCGCCGCGGCCAGCACAACGACGAGCGCGCCGGCGACGAAACATTTCTTCAGAAGGGACACGACAGGAAAGAATTAGCGTTTAGATGGCAACGAACTGATTTTTAACGGGAAAGTCTTGCGTCGGTCAACATTGAGACTGTGCCGTTTTGCAGCCCTTTCGGCCTTTTGCGACCTGTATTGTATAGATGCGGGCACCAGATGGTCACGGCCGGAAACAACAATATGAATTCCGCTGGCGTCCGTCTGATGCTAGTCGAGGCGTACGCTGTCACAACATAGGTCAGAGTTTCAAAGGTTCGACAATTCCCGACCAAACGCCTTTTCGGCTCCTGCCGCTTTTGGCCGTTGTTGACAGTTTCAAACGATGGTTCGGGGGCGACCTACACGCCGCCGCGAAAGACCCGAGCACGAGCTGCGGCAATTGGGAGACTCCACGCGCCGTTTCGAGATGGATGAGGCTGAGTGTTTCGCGGACTACCATTCAGACATGGAGCATGTGTCAGGTGGCCCGAGCAATGTATCAAGATCCACGTACCTATGCGCTCTGCGCACAGCGAGCATTCGATAAATTCCAGGCATGCAGGGGATATTGAGATGACTAAACCGGATCGGGCTAGCGTCATTTTTTATGACGCCGATACTCAGCAATTAAAGATGTGCACAGTTTCACGGGTTCACGTGCAAGCGGCGATTGATCGAGCGCTGGCAATCACTATCCCACCGGATGCTCCGGAAAATTCAATGTTGCCAGTGACAGACGAAGACGCTCGGAAGCTTGGAGGAATGGCGATTCTGATTCAGGCAATCGCGCATCCCGAATTGCGCGAACGGCTGAAAATCACGACTGAGCAGCCGATGGACTGGGCACCGGCCAAGCCGCCCACGGAATGACAGTGGCTCGTCCGCCTTACTCAGTGGCCCCGCCGCAGCCACCCCGGCGGCGGCTCGTCTGTGACCGCGGCAGCGGACAGCAGATCCGGCACGTCGGGTGCCTGCCCATCTTGCGCCGGACCCTCTGGCAGAACACCCCAACATGGTCACAATATGGGCACAGCCGGAGGGTGATAACCTCCAATCCCCTGCTGCGCCAGGCTCTCGGAAAGCCTTCATTCGCCAGGGACTTGCGAAACGCGACAGGGCTGGACTGAATATAATGACTGTTTGCCTTCGCCAAAGTCAGAATTGACTGTTCCCGGAATCCATGAACACACCGCTCGTGAACGCCTCAGGTAACGCTTCCGGTCTCACTCCCGCCGCGGCGGCGCCCGCCGCCCTGCCCATCCTGCCGCGCCCGTCGGCCGAAGAATTCACCGCCGTGCTCGAGCACGGCGCGTACATGCCGCTACCGCAGTTCGGCGTGATCGACACGACCGGCGACGACGCGGCGAGCTTCCTGCACGCCCAGTTGACCAACGACGTCCAGCATCTCGACGCCGCGAACGCGCGCCTCTCCGGCTACTGCTCGGCCAAGGGCCGGCTGCTCGCGTCGTTCCTCAGCTGGCGCAGCGGCGATACGATCCGCCTGCTGGTATCGAAAGACGTGCAGGCCGCGGTGCAAAAGCGGTTGTCGATGTTCGTGCTGCGCGCCAAGGCCAAGCTCGCCGACGCGAGCGGCGAGTTCGCGGTGGTCGGCCTCGCGGGCGACGTGCGCGGCGCGCTGTCCGGCGTGTTCGACGCGCTGCCCGACGGTGTGCACGTGCAGGTCGACGGCACAGCGGGCACGCTGATCCGCGTGCCTGATGCGTTGGCGCGCCTGCGCTATCTGTGGATCGGCCCGAAGGCGCAGATCGAAGCGCTGCTGCCGTCGCTCGACGGCAGGCTAAAGCACGTGTCGCCGGCCGTGTGGGACTGGCTCGACATCCGCGCGGGCGAGCCGCGCATCACGCAGCCGGTCGTCGAGCAGTTCGTGCCGCAAATGGTCAACTTCGACGTGCTCGGCGCGGTCAATTTCCGCAAGGGTTGCTATCCGGGTCAGGAAGTGGTCGCGCGCAGCCAGTATCGCGGCACGATCAAGCGGCGCACGTCGCTCGCCAACGTCGCAGGCGAGCTGGACACGGTGCGGCCCGGCACCGAGCTGTTCCACTCGGACGATCCGGGCCAGCCGTGCGGGATGATCGTCAACGCGGCATCGGCGCAAGGCGGCGGCGCCGATCTGCTGGTCGAGATCAAGCTCACGGCGCTCGACAGCGGCAGCGTACATGTCGGCGCGGCCGACGGCCCCGCGCTGCGCTTCCTGGCGCTGCCCTACGGGCTGCCTGCCGAAGTCTGATCGTTGGAGAGGGTAAAAAAAAAGCGGCGCAATCTGGCGCCGTTTTTTTATTGACTGCTTTATTCTCGTCTGTTTTTTGCCGCTTTCGTTTGCCGCCTGCGTCGCTGCATCAGGCGGCCGCCCCATGCTCTGAACGGGAGATGCTCCCCGATGTGCCTGATCGTTTTCGACTGGCGACCTGATGCGCTCGATGGTCCGCTGTTCACGCTCGCCGCGAATCGCGACGAGTTCTTCCGCCGCACGGCCGAGCCGATCGGCTGGTGGCGCGACGCGCCGGAGGTGCTGGGGGGCCGCGACCTCGTGGGCGGCGGCACGTGGCTCGGGTTATCGCGCGACGGCCGCTTCGCCGCGCTGACCAATTACCGCGCGCCGGGCGAAATGCGCGCCGATGCGCCGACCCGCGGCACGCTCGTCAGCGACTGGCTCACGAGCGCCGCGCGCGACGCCGACGGCAATCCGCACGAGACGCCGCTCGCGTATCTGCGGCACGTCGCGCAAAAAGGCGACATCTACAACGGCTTCAATCTGCTGGTGGGCGACTGGACGCGTCGCGAGCTCGCGTGGTACTGCAATCGCGGCGCCGTCGACGCAAACAGCGGTCCCGCGCTGCTCGCGCCGGGCACGCACGGCATCTCGAACGCGGTGCTCGATACCGCGTGGCCGAAGCTGGTCAAAAAGCGCGGCGAGCTCGGCACGCTGCTCGCGCGCGATCCGATGCCGCCGCTCGAACGCCTGATCGATCTGATGCGCGATCCGCGGCTCGCGCGCGACGACGAATTGCCGTCGACCGGTATTCCGCTCGAACGCGAACGCGTGCTGTCGGCGGCGTTCATCGAATCGCCGGATTATGGGACGCGCAGCACCACCGCGCTGCGCGTCGCCGCCTATGGCGACGTGATCGGCGTCGCGGTCGCCGAGCGCAGCGACGACAACGGCTCGCACCGGATCGTGCGGCCCGGCGATTTCGAGCGCAGCTTCGCGTTCAATGTCGAGCGCGACCGGATGAGCGTGGCGTGATCGTTTGAGCACCGCCTGGCCGGCGCATTCGCCGCCGGCCGCCCATCGCTTCGCGATCACCGCCCTCACCCGATGCCGAATGCCGCGCGCAACGCCGCCGCGGCGTCCGCATGCGCCTGCGCGACTTCGGGCACGAAGCCGCCCATCTTGAAGAACTCGTGGATCATGCCGGCGTAGCGTTTCAACGTGACCGGATTGCCGAGCGCACGGAGTTTCTCCGCATAGGCATCGCCCTCGTCGCTGAGCGGATCGTATTCGGCGGTCGCGATCCACGCGGGCGCGACGCCGCGAAAATCCGGCGCACCGCGCTCGCCGTCGAGCGGCGCGAAACGCCAGTCGTCGCGATCGCCGCTATCTCGCACGTAGTGCTCGAAGAACCACTGGATCGTGTCGCCCGACAGCAGGAAGCCGTCGGCGAGGCGCGAGTGCGAGTCGGTCTGCTGATGGCCGGTCGTGCCCGGATAAATCAGCAATTGCAGCGCGAGCGCGAGGCCGGCGTCGCGCGCGAGCACCGCGCAAACCGTCGCGAGCGTGCCGCCCGCGCTATCGCCGCCCACCGCGAGCCGCGTGCCGTCGATGCCGAATTCGGCCGCGTGCGCGTGTAGCCAACTGAGGGCGTCGAAGGCGTCGTCGACAGCGGTCGGAAACTTGTGCTCGGGCGCGAGCCGGTAATCGACCGACAGCACCGCGCACTGGCCGTCGCGCGCGAACATCCGGCACAGCGCATCGTGCGTATCGACGCTGCCGACCGTGAAGCCGCCGCCGTGGTAGTACACAAGGGCAGGCAGCGGCTCGGCCCAGCCCGGCTCGACCGGACAGTACAGGCGCGCGCGGATCGTCGCGCCGTCGCGCGTCGGCACGCGCAGATCTTCGACGGAGAACATCGGCGCGCTCGCGATCTCGAGGATCGGCGCGCTTTTCTCGTACGACGCGCGCGCCGCTTGCGCGCTCATCTGGTGATACTGCGGGCGTTTGGCCCGCGCGATCATGTCGAGCACCTGCTCGATCGTGGGATTCAGCGGCATGGTTTCGGCAACGTGGTGCGCGTCGCGCATCGGGCGGCGCGCAGTGCGCCAAGGGTTGACAAAAGCCGGCGCACCGGCCGCGCAGCCGGCCGCTACTGCGCGTTCTTCACCTCGGGCTTCAGCGACATCGGATCGGACGGCTCGCGCAACTGCTCGATATCCTCGTGACGCAGCTTCACGGTCGCCATGATGCCCGGATGCGTGATGATATAGAAACGCCGCGCGGCGATCGCCTCGAACGCGATGTCGGCGACATCGTCGGCGGTGAGCTTGCCCGACTGCACCGCGCGCTGCAACTGCTTGCCGGCCGCGATCTGCGAGCGCGTCGGCCGGTCCGCGTTGCGCAACTCGTCGGGACGCGCGCGCTCGGCCTCCGCGATGCCGGTCGGCACGAAGGCGGGACACAGCAGCGAACAGCCGACCTCGCCGCCCGTGCCGGCCTGCGCGAGCTTCAGGTCGTGATACAGCGTCTCGGTCAGCGCCACCACCGCATGCTTCGACGCGTTGTAGATGCCCATTGCCGGTGGCGCCAGCAGCCCCGCCACCGACGCCGTATTGACGATATGCGCGGGCTCCTTCTGCGCGAGCATGATCGGCGCGAACGCGCGCACGCCGTGCGCGACACCCATCACGTTGACGCCGAACACCCACGACCAGTCGTTCGCCGAGCTTTCCCACAGGAAGCCGCCGGTGCCGACGCCCGCGTTGTTGAACAGCACGTGGACCTTGCCGAACGCGGCGAGCGCCGCCTGCGCGAGCGCCTCGACCTGCGCGGCGTTCGATACGTCGGTCGGCACGCCGATCGCCTCGGCGCCGGTTCCGCGCAAGGCGTCGACGGTTTGCGCGAGCTGGTCGGCGTTGACGTCCGCGAGTACGAGCTTCATGCCGAGCGCCGCGCCCTTGTGCGCGAACGCGCGGCCAAAGCCGCTGCCCGCGCCGGTGATCACCGCCACCTTGCCCGCGAATTCGAACATTCTGTGACTCCCTCGTTGAGTGGCGGCTTGCCGTTGCACGATGACGTCGCGCTCAGATCAGCTTGACCAGTTGCTTGCCGAAGTTACGGCCCTTCAGCAAGCCGATGAATGCCTCGGGCGCGGCTTCGAGCCCTTGCGCGATCGTCTCGCGATACTGCAGCTTCTTCTGCGCGACGAGCGTGCCGAGCTGCCTGAGCGCCTCGGGCCACACGTCCATGTGTTCGCTGACGATGAAGCCCTGCACGAGCAGCCGCTGCGTCAGCATCAGCGACGGATGCTTGAGCGGCAGCGGCTGGCCGTCATAGCCCGCGATGAAGCCGCACAATGCGATGCGCCCGAACGCGTTCATGCGCGCGAGCGTCGCGTCGAGCCCGTCGCCGCCGACGTTCTCGAAGCAGCCGTCGACACCGTCGGGCGTGACGGCCTTCAGGTCCTGGTACAGGTTACCGGCCTTGTAGTCGACGCACGCGTCGAAGCCGAGCGTCTCGACCACATAGCGGCACTTGTCCGCGCCGCCCGCGATGCCGACCGCGCGCGCGCCCGCCGCCTTCGCGAGCTGACCGACCACGCTGCCCACCGCGCCGCTTGCCGCGCTGACGACCACCGTCTCGCCGGCCTTCGGCGCGATGATGCGGTTCAGCCCGTACCATGCGGTGACGCCCGGCATGCCGACCGGCCCGAGATACGCCGACAGCGGCACATGCGTGTCGTCGACCTTCTGCATGCCCGTGCCATTGGAGGTGCCGTACTCCTGCCAGCCGAACATCGCGACGACCTTGTCGCCGACCGCGAACTTCGGATTCCTCGTCTCGACGACCTCGCCGACCGTGCCGCCGATCATCACTTCGTTCAGCGGCTGCGGCGCCGCGTATGACTTGCTGTCGTTCATGCGTCCGCGCATATACGGATCGAGCGACAGATAGTGGTTGCGCACCCGTACTTCGCCCTCGGCGAGCGGCGCGAGCGGCGTTTCGACGAGCTTGAAGTTATCGGGCGTGGCTTCGCCTTGGGGGCGCGAAACCAGCAGCAATTGGCGATTGATCTGGGCCATGCGGTCGTCTCCTTGGGTTGTTGGGTGCTCAGTCGCTCGGACCGGGCTTCGCCGCCGGGTCGCTGCGCAGACGCTGCCGCGTGACGTCGCGGCCCACCGCGAGGCGGCGCATGTATTTGAAGGTGCCGAGCGCTTTCGCGACGAAGTGGCCTTCGCTGTCGCGGATCTCGCCTTCGCAATAGGCCATCGTCGTCGAGCGATGCAGCACGCGGCCGGTCGCGCGCAACTCGCCGCGTCCCGGCTGCATGAAGTTGACCTTCATCTCGACGGTGACGACGCCGACGCCGTCGCCGGCGAGACTGCGC
The DNA here is from genome assembly GCF_050436245.1 of Paraburkholderia sp. MM6662-R1. Lineage (NCBI taxonomy): Bacteria > Pseudomonadati > Pseudomonadota > Betaproteobacteria > Burkholderiales > Burkholderiaceae > Paraburkholderia > Paraburkholderia sp. MM6662-R1. The sequence goes on from NZ_JBNDLV010000001.1 coordinate 507,333, forward strand.
GCAGCCATCGCGAGCGCGACGTCGGCGAGCGTCATCGTGACGCCGCCATGCGCGACGTCCCACGTGTTCATATGATCGCGTTGCAACGGCAGCACGACTTCGCTGACGCCGTCGGCGGCCGACAACAACTGTGCGCCGAGACGGTCGATGAAGGGGCTTTCGGGCAACGATGCATGGCCCGTTCTGGATGAGGTCGATGGATCGGTCATGGCTCAGATATCAGATTTCGTAGCCGACGGCGCGTGTCGAGCGTACGGCGGGAAATGATACCCGCTATCGCGTTGACGCATGAGCTGCCATCCGTGCCGCGAGGCGCCCCAGTCTGCGCACCGCTTCGTCGGTCTGATCCAGATCCGCACTCGGACAGCTGAGCCGAATGAAGTGATCGAAACGCCCGGCGTTCGAAAATACCGTGCCCGGCATGATGCGAATACCGTCATGCAACGCGGCGTCGAATAAAGCCGACGACGATACGTGACGCGGCAATTCGATCCAGAAAAACATCCCGCCGCGCGGCGGCGTGAACCGCGTGCCGTCGGGAAACGATGCCGCCACCGCCGCGGCCATCCGCTCGCGCCGCAGTTGCAAGCTCTCGCGCAAACGCCGCAAATGGCGCTCGTACGCGCTCGTCTCCAGGAACCCGGCGAGCACGACTTGCGACAACTGCTCGTTGTGGCGCGACTGCGCGAACTTCAGCATACCGATGCGCGGATGCCACCGGCCGCCGTTGATCCAGCCGACGCGCATGCCAGGCGCCAGCGTCTTGTTGAACGATGTGCAATGGATCACGGTGCCATCGGTGTCCCACGCCTTCAGCGAGCGGGGCGGCGGCGCTGCATCGACGAGCTCGCGGTAGGGATCGTCCTCGATCAGCGCGATGCCGGCGCGCGCGCACAGTTCGACGAGGCTCGCCTTGTGCGCGTCGGGCATCACGCTGCCGAGCGGGTTTTGCAGGTTCGGCACCACCACGACCGCCTTGATGTCGGGATGCGTGTGCAGCGCGAACGCCAGCGCCTCGATCGCGAGGCCGGTGCTCGGGCTGGTCGGAATTTCGAGCGCGCGCAGACCGAGACTTTCGAGCGCCTGCAGCAAACCGAAGAAGCACGGCGATTCGACCGCGACCGTGTCGCCCGGCTGCGTCACCGCGCGCAACGCGAGGTTCATCGCTTCGACGCCGCGCCGTGCGTCATGATGATGTCGTCCGCGCCGATCTGGCTGCCGGCCTCGAGCGCGCGCCGGGCGATGATCGCGCGCAACGCCGGATCACCCTGATCGGGCCCGACGGCGGTCAGCAAGGTGGGCCGCCGGCGCAACGCGTGCACCGCGGCCTTTTGCAACGCATCGGTCGGATAGAGATCGGGCGACGCGGTCGCGCCGCCGAGATTCAGCGCGTGCGGATAGCGCTGAAATTTCGACACGAGCGCCGAAATCTCCGAGTGAATGCCGACGAACTGCGCGGCGGCGCCGGGCTGCATCGCGAGATCGGGCTCGGCGGCGCAGGGCAACGCAGCCCTCGGCGGCACGCGCACGAAATAGCCGGCGCGCGGCCGGGCGTCGATCAGCGCGGCGCGTTCCAGTTCGCGATAGCTCTCGGTCGCCGTCGCGAGGCTCACGCCGTGGCGCTGCATGAACGCGCGCATCGACGGCATGCGGTCGCCCGGGCGCAGCGCGCCGTTGCCGATCGCGCGGCGGTATTGGTCGGCCAGTTGCCGGTACAGCGGCTGGCGCTCGGCTGGCCGGTCCGTCGAGGGACCTTGCGGTGTGAAGGGGGATTCGCTCATGAACCGATGGTGCGGATAGTCCGCGCGCCGCGACAGATACACATCGACGTGATTCGGACCGATACAGCGTGACGAAACGCACCACTGTACCGGTTCGGATTGTCGACAGCTGCGCCTGTTTTCATCCGGACGGATTCCCTAAGCTGTGTGACACGAAGACGGTTTAAAGGAATCGGTCATGCCTGTGCGTCCATACCACGATCGCTTGTTACCCGGTGCCGAACTGGATTGCACCGCGGCGTCGCATCTTGCCGCCGGTCAGATGGCCCTGCACGACTTGCGCGCGCGCAGTTCGATCATCGCGGTCGAAGGTGCATTGCAACTCGTCTTCCGCGATCATGCGCTGGCCTGGCTCGGCAACGACGCCCCGCTCACGTCGCTCACGTTGCACGAAGGCGAGCGGTTTGTGACCTCGCAACGTGGCGTCGTGTCAATCCGCGCGACGCGGGCCGATCGCGCTGCATTCATCGTGCTGCCTGCACACGCTGAACACAGCGCGCGCGGTTTCGTTCTGCAAGCCGCTCGGCGTCTCGCTTGCGTCGTGCGCACACGGTGGCGGCGCGCCGCCTGAAACGTCGCTGCGCGCGCCACGTGGCCCGTTACAATGCATGACCAACCCGCTTCGTTCGAGGTGCAGGTCATGTCATTCTTTCGCGCGCTGCAGCCGGGCCTGGTCTCACGGGTGTGGCGCCTGTTCGCCGCCGGCGTCGCTGTCACGCTGACACTCGCTGGCTGCGCGGGCCTGTTCGGCGCCGACCCGTTGCGCGTCAATGTGGCGGGCATCGAGCCGATCGCTGGCCAGGGCATGGAGATGCGCTTCAACGTCAAGCTGCGCGTGCAGAATCCCAACGACTCCGCGGTCAGCTTCAACGGCGTGTCGCTCGATCTCGAGCTGAACGGCAAGCCGTTCGCCACCGGCGTCAGCGACCAGAGCGGCACCGTGCCGCGCTTCGGTGAAACCGTCGTCACCGTGCCGCTGACCGTGCCGGCTTTCGCCGCGGTTCGTCAAGCCTTTGCGCTAGCCGGCGCCGCGCAGTCGGGACAGGTTCCGTACGTTCTGCGCGGCAAGCTCGCGGGTGGCGTGACCGGTACGACGCGATTCACCGATCAGGGAACGCTGAGCCTGCCGTCGTCGGACACGGGCTCGTAATGACGCCGGCCCACGCCCGCTCAAACCACTTCGAACAAACCCGCGGCGCCCTGCCCGCCGCCGATGCACATCGTCACGACGACGAACTTCACGCCGCGCCGCTTGCCTTCGATCAGCGCATGGCCGACGAGCCGCGCTCCCGACACGCCGTACGGATGGCCCACCGCGATCGCGCCGCCGTTCACGTTCAGGCGGTCGTGCGCAATGCCGAGCTGGTCGGCGCAATAGAGCACCTGCACCGCGAATGCTTCGTTCAGCTCCCAAAGGCCGATGTCCTCGACCTTGAGGCCGGCTTTCTTCAACAGCTTCGGCACCGCGAACACCGGGCCGATGCCCATTTCGTCGGGCTCGCAGCCGGCCACCGCGAAACCGCGGAAGATGCCGAGCGGCTGCAGCCCTTCGCGTTCGGCCAGCGTCGCGTTCATCACGACGCAAGCGGATGCGCCGTCCGAGAACTGGCTCGCATTGCCCGCGGTGACCACGCCGCCCGGCTGCGCGGTGCGGATCTTCGACACGCCTTCGAGCGTCGTGTCGGCGCGAATGCCTTCGTCGCTGCTGACGGTCACTTCCTTCGTGTAGAGACGGCCGCTCGTCTTGTCAGCGACGCCGGCGAGCACCGTCAACGGCACGATTTCGTCCTTGAATCTACCGGCTTCGAGCGCGGCCGCCGCGCGTTGCTGCGAGCGCACGCCATATTCGTCCTGGCGTTCCTTCGAGATCGAGTAGCGCTTCGCGACGTTCTCGGCGGTCTGCAGCATCGACCAGTAGATTTCCGGCTTGTGCTCGGTGAGCCAGCCGTCGGTCATCATGTGGCGGTTCATCTCGTTCTGCACGCACGAGATCGACTCGACGCCACCCGCGACGTACACGTCGCCCTCGCCGGCGATCACGCGCTGCGACGCGAGCGCGATCGTCTGCAATCCCGACGAGCAGAAACGGTTCACGGTCATGCCCGGCACGCTGACCGGCAAGCCCGCGCGCAATGCGATCTGCCGCGCGATATTGCCGCCCGTCGCGCCTTCCGGATTCGCGCAACCCATGATCACGTCCTCGACGCGCGCCGGATCGAGCTTCGCGCGCTCGACCGCGGCCTGCGTCACGTGGCCGCCGAGCGTCGCGCCGTGCGTCATGTTGAACCCGCCGCGCCACGATTTGGCGAGACCCGTGCGGGCGGTGGATACGATTACGGCGTCAGTCATGCATGTCTCCAATTGCAGTGTCAGTAGTGGCGCGCCGGCTCACTGCCGTGCGTTCAAAAGCGCATCACCGCGCCGCCTCTGTCGTTTGATGCGAGCGATGCGGGGGAACCCCGCACCGCTCAATTCGTGGGCTGAAGCCGGCCGCGCTCAGCCGTTGAACCCGCGACCTTCGGCCGCGAGCTTCGCGATGCTCGGCGCGAGCTGCCACGCGTCGCCGTTCGGCCGCGCCGCATAGCAGCGAATCGCGCGCTCGACGTTGTAGAGCCCCACCGTGTCCGCGTACAGCATCGGGCCGCCGCGATAGAGCGGGAAGCCGTAGCCGGTCAGATAGACCATGTCGATATCCGACGCCTTCGACGCGATGCCTTCCTCGAGAATCTTCGCGCCTTCGTTGACGAGCGCGAACACCAGACGCTCGACGATTTCCTCGTCGCTGATCTTGCGGCGCTCAGCGTGGGTTTCCTTCGAGTACTCGCCGATCATTTCGTTGACCACGCCCGAAGGGTATGCGGTGCGATCGCCCGCCTTGTAGTCGTACCAGCCGCCGCCGGTCTTCTGGCCGAAGCGGCCCATCTCGCACAGACGGTCGGCGATCTTCGAGTAGTGCATGTCGGGGTGCTCGAGATAGCGGCGCTTGCGGATCGCCCAGCCGATGTCGTTGCCGGCGAGGTCGCTCATGCGGAACGGACCCATCGCGAAGCCGAACTTCTCGATGGCCTTGTCTACCTGCGCTGGCAACGCGCCCTCTTCGAGCAAGAAGAGCGCCTGACGAACGTATTGCTCGATCATCCGGTTGCCGATAAAGCCGTCGCACACGCCCGACACCACCGCGGTCTTCCTGATCTTCTTTGCAAGCTTCATCACGGTGGCGAGCACGTCCTTCGCGGTCTCCTTGCCACGCACGACTTCGAGCAGCTTCATCACGTTGGCCGGGCTGAAGAAGTGCATGCCGACCACATCCTGCGGACGTTTCGTGAACGCGGCGATCTTGTCGACGTCGAGCGTCGACGTGTTCGACGCGAGGATCGCACCGGGCTTCGCGACTTCGTCGAGCCGGCGGAACACCTGCTCCTTCACGCCCAGCTCTTCGAACACGGCTTCGACGATCATGTCTGCGTGCTTCAGGTCGTCGTAGGAGAGCGTCGAGCTCAGCAGCGCGAGGCGCTGTTCCATCACCTCGGGCTTCAGCTTGCCTTTCCTGACGGTCGCCTCGTAGTTCTTGCGGATCGTCGCGAGACCGCGGTCGAGCGCTTCCTGCTTCGTTTCCAGCAGCGTGACCGGAATGCCCGCGTTCAGGAAGTTCATCGCGATGCCGCCGCCCATCGTGCCGGCGCCGATCACGGCCACCCGATCGATGTCGCGCACCGAAGTATCTGCCGGCACGTCGGGAATCTTGCTCGCCGCCCGCTCACCGAAGAACGCGTGACGCAGCGCGCGGCTCTCCGGCGTCTGCACGAGCGCGATGAAGCATTCGCGCTCGAATGCGAGGCCCTTGTCGAAGCCGTCCTTCACACCGGCTTCGACCGCGTCGATGCATTTATGCGGCGCCGGGAAGTTCTTCGCGATTGCCGCGACGCTATTGCGCGCGAACTGGATGAAACCGGCCGCATTCGGATGTTCGATCTTGCGCTCGCGCACCTTCGGATGCGGGCCGGCCGCGGCGCCGACCTTGCGCGCGAACGCGAGCGCGGCTTCGGCCAGTTCGGCGGGATTCGCGACGACTTCGTCGAACAGCCCCGAATCGGCGAGCTTTTCCGAGAGCACCGGCGCGCCCGACACGATCATGTTCAGCGACGCTTCCAGACCGATGGCGCGCGGCAGACGCTGCGTGCCGCCCGCGCCCGGCAGGATGCCGAGCTTCACTTCGGGCAGCGCGATCTGCGCGCCGGCCGCGGCGACGCGGTAATGCGCGCCGAGGGCAAGTTCGAGGCCGCCGCCCATCGCGACGCTGTGGATCGCCGCGACGACCGGCTTCGCGCTGCCTTCCACGGCCTTGATGACGGTCGCGAGCGTCGGCTCCTGGGTCGCCTTCGGCGTATTGAATTCGGTGATGTCGGCGCCGCCCGAAAAGGCCTTGCCCGCACCCGTCAGCACGATGGCCTTGATGGCCGGATCGTTCTGCGCGCGCTCGAGCCCTTCGACGATACCCGCGCGCGTCGACAGACCGAGTCCATTGACGGGCGGATTGTTCAGCGTGAGGACGGCCACGCCGTCATGAGTTATGTAGTCCACTGCCATCTGCGTGCCTCCGTGCGATCCATGCATTGAGGCGGCGCATGATGCGCCGCCCGTCCGGTTCATCGAGCCTGCTTATGGTCAGACTTTTTCAAGCGACGGTTCCGGGGTCAGCAGGCACGATACACCAAAAAAGAACGAACGTTCAATTTATTCCCGAGTGGGGTTTCCCCTGGGACTCGGGGTCAGCGGACAGTTGCGGCCGTCTTCGAGCGCGGACGGCAGCACGTGGTCGCGGAACAGATCGCGCAGCTTCAGCTTCTGCAGCTTGCCGGTCGCCGTGTGCGGTAGGTCGTCGACGAACACGACGTCGTCGGGGATCCACCACTTCGCGACCTTGCCGTCGTAGTACGCGAGCAGTTCGTCGCGGGTGACGTCTTGCCCCGCGCGTTTGACGACGACGAGCAACGGGCGCTCGGTCCACTTCGGATGCGCGCACGCGATGCACGCGGCTTCCGCGACCGCCGGATGCGCTAGCGCGACGTTCTCGACGTCGATCGAGCTGATCCATTCGCCGCCCGACTTGATCACGTCCTTCGAGCGATCGGTGATGTGCAGGAAGCTGTCGGGGTCGATCGTCGCGACGTCGCCGGTCGGGAACCAGCCGTCGATGAGCGGCGAGTCTTCCTTGCGGAAATACCGGTCGATGACCCACGGCCCGCGCACGTGCAGATCGCCGAACGCGACGCCATCCCAAGGCAGCTCGCGGCCATCCTCGCCGACGATCTTCATGTCGACGCCGTAGATCGCATGACCCTGCTTTTCGAGCAGTTTGCGCTGATCGGCGAGCGGCCGCTGGCTCTGCTCCCAGGTCAGCTTCGACAAGGTACCGAGCGGCGACATCTCCGTCATGCCCCATGCATGGATCACCTGCACGCCGTAGTCGTCCTCGAGTATCCGCAGCATCGCGGGCGGACAGGCGGAACCGCCGATCACCGTGCGCTCGAGCGACGAAAACCTCGCGCCCGTTTCGCGCAGGTGGTTGAGCAGACCGAGCCACACGGTCGGCACGCCGGCCGAGAACGTGACGCGTTCGCTCTCCATCAGTTCGTACAGCGACTTGCCGTCGAGATCCTTGCCGGGGAACACGAGCTTCGCGCCGGTCAGCGGCCCCGCGTGCGCGAGGCCCCATGCGTTGACATGGAACATCGGCACGATGGGCAGCACCGAGTCGCGCGCCGACAGGTTCATTGCGTCGGGCAACGCCGCGCCGAACGCGTGCAGCACCGTCGAGCGATGGCTATACAGCGCGCCTTTCGGATTGCCGGTCGTGCCCGACGTATAGCAGAGATACGACGCCTGGCGCTCGTCGAGCGCGGGCCAGTCGAAGCGGCCGTGCTGCCCGTCCATCAGCGTTTCGTAGCACAGCACCGACGTTTGCATCGGCGGCCGATGCGCTTCATCGCATAGTGCGATCCAGCCGCGCACGCGCGGACACTGCGGCGCGAGCGTGTCGACCAGCGCGGCGAACGTCGTGTCGAACAGCACGTACGCATCGTCGGCATGATTGACGATATAGGCGATCTGGTCGGGGAAAAGCCGCGGGTTGATCGTGTGACACACGGCGCCGAACCCGGTGGTGCCGTAATACGCTTCGAGATGCCGGTAGCCGTTCCACGCGAGCGTCGCGACGCGTTCGCCCGGTTCGACACCGAGCGCGATGAGCGCCTGCGCGAGTTGCTTCGCGCGCTGCTCGCAATCGCGGTACGTGTAGCGATGCAGGTCGCCTTCGATGCGCCGCGACACGATCCCGGTGCTGCCGAAATGCCGCGCGGCATGCGCGAGCAACGATGACACGGTGAGCGGCACGTCCATCATCTGGCCCAGCAGCGGCGTCGTCATAAGGCGGGGTCTCCTCGGCTTGTCAGTGGATCGATGGGTTGGCGCAAGATCGTGGCGGCGTCGAGCGCAGCAGCATGGTCCGAACGATGAAGGCGGCCGCCCAGCAGCGCCGCGGGCGCGGACTTACAATATCGGCTAATCCAGAGGCGCTCAACATGTCGTTTTCCCCAAGCTTTGCAGGGCTATCCGCAGCTTTGACGGATCTTTCCAACACACTCGCCACTCCCCCAGCCAACGCGTTCGCGCGGCTCGGCGGCACGTTCCTCACGCGCCTGCCCGCCGCGCCGCTCGACGCACCCTATCTCGTCGGCTTCTCGGCCGAGACCGCCGCGCGGCTCGGGATGCCCGAGGGCATCGAGCGCGATCCGGGCTTTATCGAGCTGTTCTGCGGCAACGCGACGCGCGACTGGCCGGCCGACACGCTGCCTTATGCGTCGGTGTACTCGGGGCATCAGTTCGGCGTGTGGGCCGGCCAGCTCGGCGACGGCCGCGCGCTCGGTCTGGGCGAGCTCGAACACGACGGCGAGCGCAACGAACTGCAGCTCAAAGGCGCGGGCCGCACGCCCTATTCGCGCATGGGCGACGGCCGCGCGGTGCTGCGCTCGTCGATCCGCGAATATCTGTGCTCGGAGGCGATGCATCATCTCGGCATTCCGACCACGCGCGCATTGTGCGTGATCGGCTCCGACCAGCCGGTGCGGCGCGAGACGATCGAAACCGCCGCGGTGGTCACGCGCGTCGCGCCGAGCTTCGTGCGCTTCGGCCACTTCGAGCACTTCTACGCGAACGATCGTGTCGACGCGTTGCGCGCGCTCGCCGATCACGTCATCGAGCGCTTCTATCCGCATTGCAAGGAGGCCGACGATCCGTATCTGGCGCTGCTCGCCGAGGCGGTGCGCTCCAGCGCGGATCTGATGGTCGACTGGCAGGCGGTCGGTTTCTGTCACGGCGTGATGAATACCGACAACATGTCGATCCTGGGCCTGACGATCGACTACGGCCCGTTCGGTTTCATGGATGGCTTCGATGCCGGCCACATCTGCAATCACTCCGATACGCAGGGCCGCTACGCCTACCGGCTGCAGCCGCAAATCGCGTACTGGAACCTGTTCTGCCTCGCGCAGGGACTGCTGCCGTTGTTCGGCGAGAAGCACGACGAAAGCGTGCGCGCCGACAAGGCGGTCGAAGATGCGCAGCACGTGCTCGCCGGCTTCAAGGACCGTTTCGCGCCGGCGCTCGAAAACCGCATGCGCGCGAAGCTCGGCCTCGAACAGGCGCGCGACGGCGACGACGCGCTGGTCAACCGGCTGTTCGAAGTGATGCACGCGAACCGCGCCGATTTCACGCTGACGTTCCGCAATCTCGCGCGCCTGTCGAAACACGATGCGAGCGGCGACACGCCGGTGCGCGACCTGTTCCTCGATCGCGTCGCCTTCGACGCATGGGCGAACGACTATCGCGCGCGGCTCGCCGAAGAGTCACGCGACGACGTTGCGCGCGCCATTGCAATGAATCGCGTGAACCCCAAATTCGTACTTCGCAACCATCTGGCGGAAACGGCGATCCAACGCGCGAAGGAGAAGGATTTCTCCGAGGTGGAACGGCTCGCGGCCGTGTTGCGTCACCCGTTCGACGAGCAGCCCGAATACGCGTCGTATGCGGGCCTGCCGCCCGACTGGGCGAACTCACTGGAAGTGAGCTGTTCGTCATGACGCGCCGGCGCGGTTGAATCGCCACGGCCGTGCCTCCAGAAAACACCGGCACGAACCAGCACAAACCCGCGAGACAAACCCGAGACAGGAACCCGACCATGAGCAACCCCGACGATCTCAAGCATGACGCCCCAGCCGTACAGAAAAGCGACGCCGAGTGGCGCAAGCAGCTGACCGACACGGAATACCAGGTGACGCGCCATGCGGCCACCGAGCGCCCGTTCACGGGCCGCTACGACGATCACTGGGAACGCGGCGTCTACGACTGCGTGTGCTGCGGCACGCCGCTGTTCGAATCGGACACCAAGTTCGACGCCGGCTGCGGCTGGCCGAGCTATTTCCGCCCCATCAACGGCGAGGTGATCGCCGAGAAGACCGACCGCACACACGGCATGCTTCGCATCGAGGTGCAGTGCAAGAACTGCGGCGCGCATCTGGGCCACGTGTTCGAGGACGGACCGGCGCCGACCGGTCTGCGTTACTGCATCAATTCAGCTGCGTTACAATTCGAGCCCAAGTAACGCGGCGCGGCAGCATCCCTGCCCGCCTTCGGCGCCGCATTGGAAGTGCGCGCGGCGCCCTTCCAATGCGGCAGTCCCGCTCGCCAGCGGGCACCGCGCACCTTGCACGCCAGGCGGGCGCGCTTCAACGTTCGACTCACTCTCCGACTTCCCGATCAGATAATGAAATTCCTGTTCGATCTGTTCCCGATCATCCTGTTCTTCGTCGCCTTCAAGATCTGGGGCATTTTCACGGCGACGGCAGTGGCGATCGTCGCCACGCTGGTGCAGATCGCGTGGGTGGCGTTCCGCCACCGCAAGGTCGACCCGATGCTGTGGGTGAGCCTCGGCGTCGTCGTCGTATTTGGCGGCGCGACGCTCGTGCTGCACAACGACACCTTTATCAAATGGAAGCCGACCGTGCTGTACTGGGCGTTTTCCGTCGCGCTGATCGTGTCGCAGCTCGGCTTCAACAAGAACCTGATCGAAGCGATGATGGGCAAGCAGATCACGCTGCCGCACGCGATCTGGGGCAAGCTGAACCTGATCTGGGCGGCGTTTTTCGTGCTGCTCGGTCTGCTGAACCTGTTCGTCGCGTATCACTATACGACCGATCAGTGGGTCAATTTCAAGCTGTTCGGCGCGACCGGCTGCCTGCTCGTGTTCATCGTCGGGCAGAGCCTGTGGCTGTCGAAGTACATGAAGGAGGAATGACATGAGCGACCTGTTCATGCACGCCACCACCGCCGAGCGCGCCGCGCTCATCGAGGCGCGCCTCGCGGCCGCGCTCGCGCCCGTCGAATCGATCCGCATCACCGACGACAGCGCGCAGCACGCGGGCCACGCTGGTGCCGCCGCCGGCGGTCATTTCAGTGTCACGATCGTGGCCGTCGCGTTTGCCGGCAAGCCCCGCGTGGCGCGGCATCGCATGGTGTATGATGCGCTGGCCGATGCCATGCAGCGCGGCATTCATGCCCTTGCCATCACGGCGTACACGCCCGAAGAATTTGCTTTGTTGCCCCGCTAGGAACCTTTCGATGACCTTGAAGAAAACCCGCCACTGGGTATTGCTGGCTGCGTTCGCGGCCGCACCTGCATTCGCACAGAACATCGCCGTGGTGAACGGCACGCCGATTCCGAAGTCGCGCGCCGATGCATTGATCCAGCAACTGGTTCACCAGGGACAGCAGGACACGCCGCAACTGCAGCAGGCCGTGCGCGAAGAGCTCGTGAATCGCGAAATCCTGATGCAGGAAGCGCTGCGTCGCGGGCTGCCGAACCGTCCGGACGTCAAGGCGCAAATCGCGGTCGCGCAGCAAACTGTCGTGCTGCGCGCGCTGATCGAAGACTTCGTAAAGAACAATCAGCCGACCGACGCCGAAATCACCGCGCGCTACAACGCGCTCGTCAAGGATGCGGGCGGCAAGGAATATCACCTGCACCATATCCTCGTCGACAACGAGCAACAGGCGAAGGAGCTGATCGCGAAGATCAAGGCCGGCGCGAGCTTCGAGGCCCTGGCCAAGCAGTACTCGAAGGACCCGGGATCGGGCAAGAACGGCGGCGATCTCGACTGGTCGGACCCGAAGGCCTACGTGCCTGAATTCGCGGACGCGGCCACGCATTTGCAGAAAGGCCAGATGACCGACACGCCGGTGCATACGCAATTCGGCTGGCACATCATCCGTGTCGACGACATCCGCGCCGTCACGCCGCCGCCGCTCGAGCAGGTGCGCGCGCAGATCGTGCAGCAGATCCAGCAGGAAAAGCTGCAGGCGTTCGAAGAGAATCTGCGCAAGAACGCGAAGATTCAGTAAGGGTCGGCGGGCAGATTGTCTTCGGATAGTCCGCCTGGCTCTGAAGCCTGAATGCGATAAAGCCGCCCGTGGGCGGCTTTTTTGTTGCTGCAAGATTTGCAGCGGCGGCGTGCGTGGCTGCCGCAACCAGGAGCCGCCGCACGCGGGCGGCAGCCCCTCGACTCATCAACCGAGCCAGCGACGCGCGTTCTGGAACGCGCGCAGCCACGGGCTCGCGTCCGTGCCGATCTCGCCCCAGCCCTGCGGATGCCAGCTCATCTGCACCGCGCGATGCACGCGCTCCATGTGCGGCATCAGCACCGTGAAGCGGCCATCGGCCGTCGTGACCGACGTGATGCCCTCGGGCGAACCGTTCGGGTTGAACGGATACTGCTCGGTCGCCTGACCACGGTGATCGACATAGCGCATCGCGACCGCGACCTTCGACTTGTCGCCCTGCTGCGAGAAGTCCGCAAAGCCTTCGCCGTGCGCGACCGCGACCGGAATGCGCGAGCCTTCCATGCCGGCGAAAAAGAGCGACGGCGATGCCTGCACCTCGACGAGCGAGAAGCGTGCCTCGAACTGCTCCGACTTGTTGCGCGTGAACTTCGGCCATGCTTCGGCGCCGGGGATCATCGACGCGAGGCTGCTCATCATCTGGCAGCCGTTGCAGATGCCGAGCGCGAACGTGTCGCCACGACTGAAGAACGCGGCGAACATGTCGGCCAGTTGCGCGTTGAAGCGGATCGTCTTGGCCCAGCCTTCGCCGGCGCCCAGCGTATCGCCGTACGAGAAGCCGCCGCACGCGACCGCACCCGCGAAATCGGCGAGGTTCGCGCGGCCCGCGAGCAGGTCGCTCATGTGCACGTCGTGCGCGTCGAAGCCGGCGCGATCGAATGCATAGGCCGTCTCCAGATGCGAGTTCACGCCCTGCTCGCGCAGGATCGCGACGCGCGGACGCGCGCCCTTGCCGACGCCCCGAAGGAAGTCCCCTTGGGGGACGCCCCGAAGGAAGTCCCCTTGGGGGACGCCCCGAAGGAAGTCCCCTTGGGGGACGCCCCGAAGGAAGTCCCCTTGGGGGACGCCCCGAAGGAAGTCCCCTTGGGGGACGCCCCGAAGGAAGTCCCCTTGGGGGACGAACGGAGCGGCGACATCGTCGGCCGGATCGAAGCTCAGCACCGGCGTGATGCCCGGGTCGGCCGCATCGAGCAGCGCGTCGTATTCGGCGTCGGCGCAAGCCGGGTTGTCGCGCAGACGCGCGATGCGCCAGCTCACTTCGCTCCACGTGCGATGCAGTTCGGCACGCGGCGCCTCGTAGAGCTTCTTCGCGTCGCGATAGATCTCGATCACGTCGCGCTCGTTGGTCTTGCCGATCACGTGCGAGCACGCCGACAGATCATGCTCGCGCAGCGCGGCGAGCACCGCGTCGCGATCGGCCGCGCGCACTTGCACGACGGCGCCGAGTTCTTCGTTGAAGAGTGCGCGCAGCGTGCGGTCGTCGCGGCGGCCGCTGGTCTGCTTCGCCCAGTCCTTCGCGTCGCCGTAATCGGATTCGTGATGCGCGTCGAGCACGAGCATGTCGACGTTCAGCGACACGCCCGCGTGACCCGCGAACGCCATTTCGCAAACCGTCGCCCACAAGCCGCCGTCCGAGCGGTCGTGGTACGCGAGCAGCTTGCCGTCGCTATTGAGCGCCTGGATCGCGTTGAAAAAGCGCTTCAGATCTTCCGGATCGTCGACGTCAGGCACCGTGTCGCCGACCTGCTGCGTGACCTGCGCGAGAATGCTGCCGCCCAGACGCTGCTTGCCGCGGCCGAGATCGATCGCAATCAGCACCGACTCGCCGACTTCGCTCACGCGCTGCAGTTGCGGCGTCAGATGCTTGCGGACGTCTTCAACCGGCGCGAACGCGGAGATGATCAGCGACACCGGCGCGACCACTTCCTTCGCGACGCCGCTCTCTTCCCAGCGGGTGCGCATCGACAGCGAATCCTTGCCGACCGGAATGCCGATACCGAGCGCCGGGCACAGTTCCATACCAATCGCCTTGACCGTGTCGTAGAGCGCGGCGTCTTCGCCAGGCGCGCCGCACGCGGCCATCCAGTTGGCCGACAGCTTGAGTTTGTCGAGCGACGCGATCGGCGCTGCCGCGATGTTGGTGATCGCCTCGCCGACTGCCATACGGCCGGAGGCCGGTGCGTTGATGACGGCGAGCGGCGTGCGCTCGGACATCGTCATCGCTTCGCCGCTGAAGCCTGCGTAATCCATCGTCGTGATCGCGACGTCGGCCACCGGCACCTGCCACGGACCGACCATCTGATCGCGCGCGGTCGTGCCGCCGACCGAGCGGTCGCCGATCGTGATCAGAAACGACTTGCTCGCGACCGTCGGATGACGCAGCACGCTCTGCGCGACGTCCTGCAGCGCGAGGCCGGTCACGTCGACCGGTTCGAGCCTGCGCTCGGCACGCTTTACGTCGCGGTGCATACGCGGCGCCTTGCCGAGCAGCACTTCCATCGGCATATCGACTGGCTGGTGCGCGCCTTCCTGCAGTTCGGAATCAATGAGCTTCAGTTGACGCTCGGCGGTGGCCGTGCCGATCACCGCGAACGGGCAGCGCTCGCGCTTGCACATCGCTTCGAACGCCGGCAGATCGGCCGGCGCAATGGCGAGCACGTAGCGCTCCTGCGCTTCGTTCGACCAGATTTCGCGCGGCGACAGACCGCTCTCTTCGAGCTGGATCTTGCGCAGTTCGAACAGTGCGCCCTTGCCCGCACCGTCCACCACTTCGGGGAACGCGTTCGACAGACCGCCCGCGCCGACGTCGTGAATACTGAGGATCGGGTTCTTGGCGCCGAGTTGCCAGCACGCGTTGATCACTTCCTGCGCGCGTCGCTCGATTTCCGGGTTGCCGCGCTGCACCGAGTCGAAGTCGAGCTCGGCGGTGTTGGTGCCGGTCGCCATCGAGCTCGCGGCGCCGCCGCCCATGCCGATGCGCATGCCCGGGCCGCCGATCTGGATCAGCAGCGAGCCTTCCGGCAGATCGTGCTTGTGCGTGTGCTGGTCGGAGATATTGCCGATGCCGCCCGCGATCATGATCGGCTTGTGATAGCCGCGCACGAGACCCGCGACGTTCTGCTCGTAGGTGCGGAAGTAGCCGCCGAGGTTCGGCCGGCCGAATTCGTTGTTGAACGCGGCGGCGCCGAGCGGGCCGTCGATCATGATCTGCAGCGGCGAGGCGATGCGGTCCGGGCGGCCGTACGCTTCGTGCTGGTCGGCCGGATTGCGCCGCGCGAGCGGCTGAGCGGTGTCGCGGGCGTTTTCCCACGCCTCGACGCCGTCCGGCAGTTCGAGGTTCGATACCGTGAAGCCCGCGAGGCCCGCCTTCGGACGCGCGCCGCGTCCGGTCGCGCCTTCGTCGCGGATTTCGCCACCTGCGCCGGTCGCGGCGCCCGGGAACGGCGAGATCGCGGTCGGGTGGTTGTGCGTTTCGACCTTCATCAGCGTGTGCGTGAGCTCGACGCTGCGGCCATAGTGCTCGGGCAATTCGCTCGCGCCGAGCTGCGCCGGCGTGCGCGGGAACCAGCGCTCGGCCATGCCGCCGACCATGATCGCCGAGTTGTCCGAATACGCGACGATCGTGCCCTGCGGGTTCAGCTTCTCGGTGTTGCGGATCATGTTGAACAGCGACAAGTCCTGCTTCTCGCCGTCGATCGTCCAGTCCGCGTTGAAGATCTTGTGGCGGCAGTGCTCGCTGTTGGCCTGCGCGAACATCATCAGCTCGACGTCGGTCGGATTGCGGCCGAGCTTCGTGAATGCGTCGACCAGATAGTCGATTTCGTCGTCGGCGAGCGCGAGGCCCAGTTCCGCGTTGGCGGTTTCGAGCGCGGCGCGGCCGCTCGCGAGCACGTCGACGGTTTGCAGAAGCTTGGCCGGCAATTCGTCGAACAGATGCAACGCATGGTCGCGCGACGGCGCGACGCTCTCGGTCATGCGATCGTGCAGCGCGGCGGCGACGGCCGCGCGCGCTTCGTCCGACAGCGTCTTCTTGCCGCCGAGCAGGCCGCTTTTCAGCGTCACCGAGTACTCGACGCCGCGCTCGATGCGGCGCACCCGCGTGAGCCCGCACAGATGCGCGATGTCGGTTGCCTTGCTGGCCCACGGCGACACGGTGCCAAAGCGCGGCACGACGAGGAAGGTCTCGACCGCGCCACGCTCCTTGCCTTCTTCGAACGGATTGCCGTAGTGCATCAGCGCCTCGATCTTCGCGCTGTCTTCAGCGGACAGTTCGGTCTGGGCATTGACGAAGTGCAGATACTGCCCGCGCACGCCGGTGATATTCGGGTCGATGCGCGTGAGCGTGTCGAGCAGGCGGGTTTGACGAAAATCGGAGAGGGCCGAAGCGCCGGGGAAACACGAGAAGTGGGCCATGGGACTTGACGTTGCGTCGCTCATTGATGCCGGGGAGCCGCGCATGCAGGCGACGTGAGGCGGAAAGGAAGTCGGGGATTATACCCCGGGAACGGGCTTCCAGCGGGCTCCGGGGTGCGTGGGCGGCGGGCCGCGCCTGCCCGCGCGAGGCGTCGCCGCGGTGCCCGTCGCGTCGCCGCGCGGGTGTTTTGACTGCTATCATTCGCGTTTCACCAGATCGGCGCACGCGACCCGGGTTTCACCCGGCGGCGCGCCGCATGTCACAGCCAGCGGGAACGCGCGCGAGCCGCCCGTCGGCACATCGAATCAGAGCATGGATGTCATCGTCATTGGCGGCGGGGTAGCGGGCGTCGCCACCGCTTATCACCTGCGCGCGGCCGGCCACCGGGTATGCGTCGTCGAGCGTCACGCGACCGTCGCGCAAGGCGCCACCTACGGACAAGGCGGCAACGTGCTGCCGACGCCGCTCGACGTCTGGTTCGGCCCGACCTTCATGGCGAGCCGCTACAACGCGAAAAATGGCGTGATCAGCAAGACCGGCTTCAACGGCGCCGCGCGGCAGTTCATCAAGCAGCTCGGAGCATGGCAGGAACCCGAGGCGTTCGCGCGCCAGTACGCGCTGCTGCGGCCGCTGATCGAATCCTCGCGCGATGCGATGGCCGATGTCGAAGCCCGCTTCGGCCTCGAATTCGAACAGGCGAGCGGTCTGCTGTACCTCGTGCGCAGCGCGCACGAATGGGAGCTGAACGCAGCCGCGCTCGATCTGCTGCACCGGTTCGAGGTGCCGCATCACGTGCTGAGCCCGGCCGAATGCGCGGCGTTCGAGCATGCGGTCCCCACAGATCCTGAATTCGCCGGCGGCGTGCTGTTCGAGCACGAGCGCACCGCGAACTGTCCGCTTTTTACCAAGCTCGTCAAACAGGTGCTCGATACCCAAGGCGCCGTGCAGTTCATGCCGAACTGCGAGGTGACCGGCATTCGTCTCGACAGTCAGCGCGCGGCGGTCGAACTGGCGCCGCGCGACGGCGCGCCCCGCTCGCGCGAGATCGACGTGGTCCAGGCCGACGCCGTCGTGGTCGCCGCCGGTTACGGCAGCCTCGCGCTGCTCGAACGCGCGGGGCTCAGGCTGCCGCTGCATCCGCTGCGGCTGCATTCGCTGGTCGCGCCGATCGCGCACGAGGAATGCGCGCCGCACGTCGCGATCGTCGATGCGGTCAAGCGCATCGGCATCAGCCGCATGAACCATCGGCTGCGGATCGCGGGCGGCGCGGTGCTGCAAAGCGCGAGCCAGATCGACAAGCCGCTCGGCGAAGCGCTGACCAAGGAGGCGCTCGCGTTGCTCGGCCAGGCGACGCACGACTGGATTCCGGGCGCCGCGCGCATTTCGGCGGCGCTGCCGTGGGAAGGCGTGAAACTGCTGTCGCCCGATGGCTTGCCGGTGATCGGCAACGCGCTGCATCCGCGGCTGTTCATCAACGTCGGGCATGGTCCGGCCGGCTGGGGCCTCGCCTGCGGCGCGGGCAAGCTCGTTGCACAGCTGATGTCGGGACAGACGCCGACGTTGCCGCAAGACACGCTCGCTGCATTGAGGCCGGAGCGGTTCCAGTAAGGTTTCGTGCGGTTCCAGGCGGGTATGGCGGGCTGACAGCCCGCTGTCGATACCCCGCGTTCATCGCGCCGCTTCCGCCGCACGCACCGAAACAGCCGCACGCCTTGCGCCTATCGGCACTAACATAGCGATTCCAAAGTCTGCCCGCCGCGCCGCGGGCGCACCGCCAGGTTTCGCCATGACAGACGCAGAAAACTCGCTGCTCTCCCTTTTCGATCCGCTGACCGACTCGCAGCCGCTTGCGCTGCCGCTGCTGACGCTGACCGACTTGCGGATCGCCGAATCCCTGGCCGCCACGGCCCTGCCCGAGCACACGCTGATGGCGCGCGCCGGTCATGCGGCCGCGCGCTGGCTGCTCGAACGGATCGCCGCGGATACGTCGGTGACGAAGTCGCAGCAGCGCGCGTGGCTGGTCGCCGGCCCCGGCAACAATGGCGGCGACGCGCTGGTCGTCGCGACGGAACTGCACAAGGCCGGCATCGCAGTCGAAGTCTGTATGCCGGTTGAAGTGAAGCCCGCCGACGCGCGCTGGGCGCTCGACGCCGCGCGCGCCGCCGGCGTGCCGATCGATGCGGCGCCGCCCGCCTCGCTCGACGGCTATGGCTGGCTCGTCGACGGTATGTTCGGCATCGGTCTCGCGCGGCCGCTCGACGGCGTCTTCGCGACGCTCGCGCGGCAGTTGTCGCAGCGCACGAAGGCGCGCCCGACACAAGGCGCCGTGCTCGCGCTCGATGTGCCCAGCGGGCTCGACAGCGACACCGGCGCGGTGATCGGCGGCAACGGCGCGGCGGCGATCCATGCGACGCACACGATCACGTTCATCGGCGCGAAGCCGGGGCTTTTCACCGCGCAAGGCCGCGATCTCGCCGGGCGAGTGACGGTCGCACCGATCGGGCTCGTGGCAGGGATCAACGACGGGGGCAGCCAGGACGCTGCCACCAGCGCCTCACGTGCGGCGATCCAGCTCAGCGCGCCCGATCTCTTCGGCCCCTTCATGCCCCCACGCAACTTCGCGACCAACAAGGGCACCTTCGGCAGCCTCGCGGTGGTCGGCGGCGACACCGGCATGTGCGGCGCGCCGATTCTCGCGGCACGCGCGGCGCTCTACACCGGTGCGGGCAAGGTCCACGTCGCGCTGCTCGGCGAAGGCGCCCCGCCCTACGATCCGCCGCACCCCGAACTGATGCTGCATCCGATCGACACGCTGCCGCTCGATTCGATGGACGCACTCGCGATCGGCTGCGGCATGGGGCACGGCGAACGCGCGACGCGGGTACTGCACGACGTGCTGCAACTCGACGTGCCCAAGCTGTTCGATGCCGACGCGCTGAACCTGGTCGCCAAGGATCCCGCGCTCGCCGCGGAAGTCACCGCGCGCGGCGTGCAAGGCGATCCGTGCATTTTCACTCCGCATCCGCTCGAAGCGGCGCGCCTGCTTGGCAGCGATGCGGCGAGCGTGCAACGCGACCGTCTCGCGGCCGCGCGTGCGCTCGCGGCGCGTTTTGCGAGCGTCGTCGTGCTGAAGGGCGTCGGCACGATCATCGCCGCGCCCGACGGCCGCCTCGCGCTGAACCCGACCGGCAACGCCGCGCTCGCGACGGGCGGCACCGGCGACGTGCTCGGCGGCATCATCGGCGCGCTGCTCGCGCAGCATCTGCCACGCTTCGAGGCGGCGCTCGCGGGCGTCTATCTGCACGGCCTTGCCGCCGATACGCTGACCGCGCAGGGCCACGGCCCCGCCGGGCTGACGGCCGGCGAGCTGGCACCGATGGTGCGTACCTTGTTGAACCGGCTGTTCTATTCGGCGCCGCTTGCTTGACGCGCGCGATTGCTCTGAATACGAATCGCGTCCGCGGCGCTCGTTCACACCGATGACACATCGCGATCCCAATCATTGCGAGCGCGCGCAACGCCCAGCTGCCCGTCGCGCATCCCCGCTATACTGATTGCCTGCGCCGCGCGTCGGATCGATCGCGGGTCGCGGCGATACTCCAGCGGGCGCGGGCGCCGCCTCGCGTTTTCGCGAAGTTCATCCGCTTCGCGAAGTATCGTCGGCACCTGTCCCGATCCGGGCCGCGTGGCATCGCTCTGACTGCATCGCCGCATCATTCTCGGCCACGCTTCATGCGCGCGCCTTCCTTCGTGCCCCTTGGTTAGACGGACGCTATGACCCAGAACTCGCTCCCCTCCTGGTCCTCGCTGCAGACGCATTACGACACGATTCGCGATGCGCATCTGCGCGACTGGTTCGCCCCCGAGAACGATCCCGCTCCCACGCGCGCCGAACGCTTCACGTTCGCGGGCGGCGGTCTCTCAGCCGATTTCTCGAAGCACCGCATCACCGCCGAAACCCTGCAACTGCTCGTGCAACTCGCCCGCGAAGCCGGCGTCGAAAAGCGCCGCGACGCGATGTTCGCGGGCGAGGTCGTCAACCCGACCGAAGGCCGCGCCGCGCTGCACACGGCCTTGCGCGCAACCGACCCGAAGGCGCCGTTCTTCGCCGAAGTGCAGGCCGAGCGCAAGAAAATGGCCGCGTTCGCCGAGCAGGTCCGCAGCGGCGCATGGACCGGCTACACCGGCAAGCGGATCCGTCATGTCGTGAACATCGGCATCGGCGGCTCGGATCTAGGGCCGAAGATGGTCGTGCACGCGTTGCATCATCTCGCGACGCCCGAGATCTCGACGCACTTCGTGTCGAACGTGGACGGCGCCGATCTGTACAGCGTGATGCAGCAGATCGATCCCGAAGAGACGCTCGCGATCATCGTGTCGAAGACTTTCACGACGCTGGAGACGATGACCAACGCGCGCTCGCTGCGCGACTTTTTCATCCAGAAAGGCTGCCCGGAAAGCGCGCTGGCGAAGCACTTCGTCGGTGTGTCGGCCAATACCGCCGAAGTCGTCAAGTTCGGCATCGCGCAAGAGAACGTGTTCTCGATGTGGGACTGGGTCGGCGGACGCTACTCGCTGTGGTCGGCCGTCGGTCTGTCGATCATGATCGCGGTAGGTCCGCAACAGTTCGACGAGTTGCTCGCCGGCGCCAACGAGATGGACCAGCACTTCCGCACCGCGCCGCTCGACAGGAACCTGCCGGTGCTGCTCGGCATGATCGGCATCTGGTATCGCAACTTCTTCGGCTCGCAGAGCTATCTGGTCGCGCCGTATTCGCAGGCGCTGCATTTCCTGCCGTCGTATCTGCAGCAGCTCGAAATGGAGAGCAATGGCAAGTCCGCGCGTCTCGACGGCGCGTTCGTCGACTATGCGACTTCCGCAGTCACATGGGGCGAGCCGGGCACGAACGGTCAGCACGCGTTTTTCCAGATGCTGCACCAGGGCCCGACGATCGTGCCGATCGATTTCATCGCGCTGCTGACGCCCGAGCATCCGCTTGCGAGCCATCATCCGAAGCTGCTCGCGAACTGCTTCGCGCAGAGCGAAGCGTTGATGCTCGGTCGCACGCTTGAAGAAGCGAAGAAAGTGGCCGGCCCCGACAAGCCGGAACTCGCACCGCACCTGACGTTCCCCGGCAACCGCCCCACCGCGACGCTGCTGCTCGACGCGTTGACCGCGCGCACGCTCGGCGCGTTGATCGCGCTTTATGAGCACAAGGTGCTGGTGCAGGCGTCCGTGTGGAACATCAACCCGTTCGATCAGTGGGGCGTCGAACTCGGCAAGATTCTCGGCAAGGTGGTCGAGGCCGATCTGGGTGCGGCGAGTGCCGACGTGAAGAAGCATGACTCGTCGACGGCGGCGCTGATCGCGCGGGCCCGGGCTGCGTTGAAGCGCTGAATGGAAGTCTGGAGCGCACGATAGCGGGGGATTACGCGCCACAAACAGAACAAAGCGGGCTACGGCCCGCTTTGTTTTTGCTTCGACGACGACATGCTCGAGGTAGGCGAGCGCAAGCCCGCGATCCTCCAGACCATTAAGCGAGCCGCCCCGCTTCGATCGTCACCGTCGTATCGCAACGCCGCGCGAGTTCGATGTCGTGTGTCACGAGCACGAGCGTCGCGCCGTGCGCGCGATTCATCTCGAACATCAGATCGATCACCGCGTGGCCGGTGGCCGCGTCGAGACTGCCGGTGGGTTCGTCGGCGAACAGGATCGCCGGGCGCGTGACGAACGCGCGCGCGAGCGCGACGCGCTGCTGCTCGCCGCCCGACAGCAGCTTCGGATAATGACCGGTACGCTGCCCGAGCCCAACCTGTTCGAGCAGTTCACGCGCACGCGCGGCGGCCTCGCGTGTGCCGATGCCGCCTTGCAGTTCGAGCGGCAACGTGACGTTTTCGAGCGCGGTCAGATGCGGCATCAACTGAAACGACTGGAACACGAAGCCGACCGCGCCGCTGCGCAACGCGGCGCGGCCGTCTTCGTCGAGCTCGCCGAGTTCGCGCCCGAGCAGCCGAACCGAGCCCGCGCTCGCGCTGTCCAATCCCGCGAGCAAGCCGAGCAGCGTAGACTTGCCCGACCCGGATGCACCGACGATCGCGACGCTGCTGCCGGCATCGATGGCAAGATCGATGTCATCGAGAATCGTCAGTTCGCCCGCAGCATCCTTAACCCTCTTGCACAAACCCCGCACTTCAATGACTGGATCAGTTCTGTTTGGCATGGTGAAGCGTAGGTTGAAAGTGCGCGCCATCGCCCCGCGCGCCGCGGCGCTGTCTGCGGCATTCGGCGCGACCATGATGGCCGCCGCGCTGGTTTCGTTACCGTTGCGGGCTCACGCGGCGAATACGCCCGAACCCGCGAAGCCGGTGATCGTCGTGCTCGGCGACAGCATCTCCGCCGAGTACGGGCTGCCCCGCGATACGGGCTGGGTCGCGTTGATGCGTCAGCGTCTGGCCGAAGAGCGCATCGATTATAGCGTCGCCAATGCGAGCATCAGCGGCGACACGACGAGCGGCGGACGCGCGCGTCTGCCCGCGCTGATGGAACGGCTCAAACCGAGCATCGTGATCGTCGAGCTCGGCGCCAACGACGCGTTGCGCGGCGTGCCGCTCTCGACGACCGAGGACAACCTGCGCACGATCATCGAACAGGCGCAGCAAGGCCACGCGAAGGTCGTGCTCGTCGGCATGTACGTGCCGCCCAATTACGGCCCCGACTATACGCAAAAGTTCCACGGCCTCTACGGCCAACTGTCGAAGGAGTTCCATGTGCCGCTCGTGCCGTTTCTTCTCGCCGGCATCGCGGATAAACCGGACATGTTCCAGGCCGATCAGCTCCACCCGACGCGGCAGGCACAGCCGCTGCTACTCAACAACGTGTGGCCCGCTGTCAAGCCACTTCTTCGCACAAGTTCGCCGCACTGAAAGACATGCTAACGACTTGTTTCCGGAACCTGGGGGAACATGGATCGCCGAGCCGTTCGACATATGGGCAATCCCTGCCACCCGGCTCATTCTTGAGCGACTTCTGAGGAGATAACGTTGAAATATTTACCGTTAATCGCTTTGACCATTGCCATCTCGGCCTGCGCGGCTCAACCGCCGGCCGGCGTTCAGTCGGTGGGTCAAAGCCAGCAGCCGCCTCGCGCCGTCGCAACCTGCATCGCGCAAAAATGGGCGGATAGTTCGCAACAACAGGTAATCTCGCAAAACATCCTCGCCAACGATCAGGCCATGGACGTCTACGTCCCGGGCCAGCAGCCGCCCAACGGCGCGGCCGCGGTGGTCCGTCCTTCGTATAGCGGTAAGGGCACGTGGGTCGGCTTTCGCGCCGGCGGCGCTGGCGGCGGCAACGCCACCGGCGCGATCAGCGGCTGTCTGTAAAGCTGCCACCCGGCTGTAGATAAAAAAAAGCCCCGCAAATGCGGGGCTTGCTTTTGGACGAGCAGGTAATGCTTACTGCGGCTTACTGATCGGCCGGCTGGGCGGCGCTGTCGAGCGTACCGTAGATCTTCACCTTCGAGCGCTCGCGCAGCGCTTTCAGATAGGCTTCGGTCTCCGACTGCGCGTCCACCTGCGCGATCTGCTGCTGCGCGACAGCGAGATGCTGCGCGTCGGTGGCCGCGGGCTGCACGATCTGGTTCACGCGATAGATCGCATAGCCGTCGTCGCCGAGATCGACACCGACGTAGGCCGGCAACTTTTGCGCATCGACCTTGTAGATTGCGCTCAGTGCGGCAGGTGGCACGCCCTGCGCGTCATTGCGCGACACCTTCAGCGGCGACGAGAAACCGGCGGTCGCCTTCGACTTCTCGAACTCGGCCAGCTTCGCGACGCCGTCCTTGTGCGCTGCTTCGTTCGCCTGCACGGCGATCACCTTCTGACGCACCGCGTCCTTCACCGCGTCGAATGCGGGCACGGCAGCGGGCTTGTAGTCGGTCACGCGCGCGGCGATCAGCGTGTTGTTGCCGACGTCGATGGCCTGCGTATTGTTGTGCGCCGATACCGAGTCGTTCGCGAACACGGCTGCGAGGAACTTCGGGTTGTTCAGCGGGCTGTCGGGCGGCAGCTTCGGATCCGGCTGCGGCGTGACCGTCGCGGTCTGGATCTGCAGCTTGAATTTGTCAGCGGCCGGCTGCAGGCTCTTGGCCTTTTCATAGACGAGCGACGTGAAACCTTCCGAACTGTCGGTGAATGCCTTGTTCGCCAGTTGCGTCTTCAGCTCCCTGGCGATCTGGTCTTTCACTTCGTCGAACGACTTCGTGACCGCCGGCTTTACATCGGTGACCTTGATGATGTGGAAACCGAAGTCGGTCTGGACGATGCCGCTGATTTCGTCCTTCTTCAGCGCGAACACCGCGTCGTCGAACGCCTGGCCGCCCGCGATCATGCCGCGGCCAAAGTAACCGAGATCGCCACCCTTCGATGCCGAACCCGGATCCTGCGAGTTCTGCCGCGCGATCTGCGCGAACTGGTCCGGATGCGCCTTGAGCTGCGCGAGCAACTCCTCGGCCTTCTGCTTCGCTTTGGCCTTGTCGGCCGCGCTCGCGTCCTTCGGTGCCGCGATCAGGATATGGCTCGCGCGCACTTCGCCTTCGGTGCGGAAGTGGGCGATGTTGTCGTCGTAGTACTTCTTCAGGTCCGCGTCGCTCGGCTGCACCGATGCGCTCAGCGCGGCCGGCGACATCACCAGGTACTGGATCGCCGCCGTAGCGGGCGTCGCGAAGTCGTTGCGATGCGCGTCGTAGTACGCTTGCAGTTGCGCATCGGTCGGCTGGATCTTCGCCGCGTAATCGTGCGGATGGAACGCGATGCCCTGCACTTCACGCTGCTGCTGCGCGAGCTCGGTCAAGTGCCGCGCGAGCGTCTTCGACGTGAACGCGCTCGCCTCGATGCTCGCGGGCAGTTGTTGCATAGCGAGGTTGTAGCGCACGCGCTCGTCGTACTGATCGGGCGTCATGCCCTGCATCGCGAGCAGTTGCTTGTAGCGGTCGAGGTCGATCGACCCGTCGGGATTCTTCAGCGACGAGATCACCGGATCGGACAGCAGCGCGCGGCGCACCGCTTCGTCCGATGCGCTCAGATGCAGACGCTGCGTTTCGTCGGCAAGCACACGCTGCTCGATCATGCCGTCGAGCATCTGGCGACGGCGCTCCGGCGTGTCGAACGACTTCATGTCGAACTTCGCGCCGAGCATCTGACGCCCGCGGTCGATCTGCTGGCGCATCGCGTCGTCGTATTCGACACGGGTGATCTTGTGACCGTTGACACTCGCGACGTTTGCACTTTCGTCAAAGAAGCCGCGGAAACCCTGAATACCCACGAAACCCAACCCCGGCAAAATGACGAGGATGAGCATGAACATCATCAGGCGTTGGTGATTGCGGAAAAAATCGAGCATGCGTGAGGGGTGCCAAAAACAGAACGCCCGATCTTACAACAGCGGGCAACAAAAAAGGCGAACCGGAGTTCGCCTTTCGTGGATACTGGCGGAGTGGACGGGACTCGAACCCGCGACCCCCGGCGTGACAGGCCGGTATTCTAACCGACTGAACTACCACTCCTTATACTGCACTTTTGCGACTGGAAACACTGCAGCCGAATCTGAAACTGGTGGGTGCTGAGAGGCTCGAACTCCCGACCTACGCCTTGTAAGGGCGCCGCTCTACCAACTGAGCTAAGCACCCGTTTCGTGACTCAGTGCTTGATGTGTTTTCTGCCTTGCCGCTGCCCTCCCCGTGAATCGTTCATGCAGCCGGGTTAAGCAATTCCTCAAGCAGCAAGCGCACTAGTTTAGCGCATCCTTCAGAGCTTTGCCAGGCCTAAATTTAGGAACTTTTGCTGCCTTGATTTTGATCGCGGCGCCCGTGCGCGGATTGCGTCCGGTGCGCGCGGTGCGCTTGCCGACCGCGAACGTGCCAAAGCCGACCAACGTCACAGATCCGCCCCTCTTCAACGTGTTTTTGACGCCCGCGATGACCGCATCGAGTGCACGGCCCGCCGCGGCCTTCGAAATGTCGGCTTGCTGTGCTATGTGATCGATCAATTCCGTCTTGTTCATTCAAACCCCCGTGAATATTTATTGGCAATCGTGACAGTGCTTTCCAGCACCTCCCGCCACGCGGCCGGCGCGAACGCCAAGCCGCCTCATTAGAAGCGGCCGAAACCCTTGTGTCAACCGGGGTTGAGCCTGATCGGCGTTATTTTAGAGGGGCGCTTTTGTCACAGTATGTTGCAGCGGAAAGACTGGCGATCCCGCTTGGCGACGAAGCCGCGCGGGCAAAAAAACCCGCGGCTCTTGACCGCGGGTTTTCTGCTTCAGCGAACGACACCGCTGCAGAATGCTTTGGTGTCAGCGCGTTCTGACGCGCATCGAACCTTAGTGCTTGACGACGTCCGTCGCGGCATCCTTGCCCGGCTCAGCCCCAACCGGCGCCGAGGGCTTCGGTTCTTCTTCCGGTAACGCCTGCGGTACACGCTCGAGCGCAAGTTCGAGCACCTTGTCGATCCAGCGGACCGGCACGATTTCGATCGCGTTCTTCACGTTGTCCGGAATCTCCGTCAAGTCCTTGACGTTTTCTTCCGGAATCAGCACCAGCTTGATGCCACCGCGATGCGCCGCCAGCAGCTTTTCCTTCAGGCCGCCGATCGGCAGAACTTCGCCACGCAGCGTGATTTCGCCCGTCATCGCGACATCGGCGCGCACCGGAATACCGGTCAACACCGACACCAGCGCGGTCGTCATCGCGATACCAGCCGAAGGACCATCTTTCGGCGTTGCGCCTTCCGGCACGTGGATGTGAATGTCCTGCTTCTCGAACGCTTCGTCCTTGATGCCAAGACGACGCGAACGCGAACGCACGACCGAGCGCGCCGCTTCGACGGATTCCTTCATCACGTCGCCGAGCGAACCCGTGCGGATCACATTGCCCTTGCCCGGCATCACCGCGGCTTCGATGGTCAGCAGATCGCCGCCCACTTCCGTCCACGCGAGACCCGTGACCTGGCCCACCTGATTTTCCTTCGCGGCCAGACCGAAGTCGTACTTGCGCACGCCGAGGAACGTGTCGAGGTTGCTGCCGTCGACCTTCACCGCGCCTTCCGCCTTCTTCAGCAGAAGCATCTTCACGACCTTGCGGCAGATCTTCGAAATTTCACGCTCGAGCGAGCGGACGCCCGCTTCGCGCGTGTAGTAACGAATGATGTCGCGGATCGCAGTTTCCGTCACATCGACCTCGCCATCCTTGAGGCCGTTGTTCTTCTTCTGCTTCGGCAGCAGATAACGCTGCGCGATGCTGACCTTCTCGTCTTCCGTATAACCGGACAGACGAATCACTTCCATCCGGTCGAGCAGCGGCGGCGGAATGTTCAGCGAGTTCGACGTCGCCACGAACATCACGTCCGACAGATCGAAGTCGACTTCGACGTAGTGGTCGGCGAACGTATGGTTCTGTTCCGGATCGAGCACTTCCAGCAGGGCCGACGACGGATCGCCGCGGAAATCCTGACCCATCTTGTCGACTTCGTCGAGCAGGAAGAGCGGATTGCGCACGCCGACCTTGGTCAGGCTTTGCAGGATCTTACCCGGCATCGAACCGATGTACGTGCGACGGTGGCCACGAATCTCGGCTTCGTCACGCACGCCGCCCAATGCCATGCGCACGAACTTGCGGTTCGTCGCGCGCGCGATCGACTGACCGAGCGAAGTCTTACCGACGCCCGGAGGCCCCACGAGGCACAAGATCGGCGCCTTGACCTTGTCGACACGTTGCTGGACCGCGAGATACTCGAGAATACGTTCCTTCACTTTCTCGAGACCGAAGTGGTCTTCGTCGAGCACGCGCTCCGCATTCGACAGGTCGTTGTTGACCTTGCTCTTCTTGCGCCACGGCAAGCCGATCAGCGTGTCGATGTAGTTGCGCACGACCGTCGCTTCCGCCGACATCGGCGACATCAGCTTGAGCTTCTTCAGCTCGGCGTCGGCCTTCTTCTTCGCTTCCTTCGGCATGCGGGCGGCCGTGATGCGCTTCTCGAGTTCTTCGAGATCCGCACCTTCTTCGCCTTCGCCGAGTTCCTTCTGGATCGCCTTGACCTGTTCGTTCAGGTAGTACTCGCGCTGACTCTTCTCCATCTGACGCTTCACGCGCCCGCGGATACGCTTTTCGACCTGCAGGATGTCGATCTCGGCTTCGAGTTGCGCGAGCAGATGCTCGAGCCGCTCGATCACCGGGAACATCTCGAGGATGTGTTGCTTCTGGTCGAGCTTGAGCGGCAAATGCGCCGCGATCGTGTCGGCGAGACGCCCTGCCTCGTCGATACCCGACAGCGAGGTCAGGATCTCCGGCGGGATCTTCTTGTTCAGCTTCACATACTGGTCGAACTGCGACACGATCGCGCGACGCAGCGCTTCGGTTTCAGCGCTGTCGGCGTGGTCAGGTTCGAGCGGCATGACTTCGCACGAGAACTGCGTTTCCTGTTCTTCGATGGAAAGCGTCTTCGCGCGCTGCAAGCCTTCGACGAGCACCTTCACGGTACCGTCGGGCAGCTTCAGCATCTGCAGGATGTTGGCGATACACCCTACTTCGTACATGTCCTTTTCGGTCGGCTCATCTTTCGCAGCCGTCTTCTGGGCGACGAGCATGATGTGCTTGCCGCCTTCCATCGCTGCTTCGAGAGCCTTGATCGACTTCGGGCGGCCTACGAAGAGCGGAATCACCATGTGCGGGAAAACGACTACGTCGCGCAGCGGGAGCAGCGGCAGCGTAATGCGTTCCGGCGGGAGGAGTTGGGTTCCTGACATTTCATTTCCCCATGAGTGGAATCAGTTCGTTCGATAGGTGAGGCCAGCAGAAAATATTGCAAGCCTCCGCGTGTGGGAAAAGTTCAGTGACTCCGAAGGTTCAGTGACTCCATAGTTGAGAACAACCAGCCTGACCACACGATAAACGAAAAAGCCGTTCACGTCGCCATGAACGGCCTTTTTGCAGAACTCGAAAGCCGATCAGTTCGAACCCGCGACCTTCGGCGCGTCTTCGTAGATCAGCAGCGGTTTGCCGTCGCCGTCGATAACGTTGTCGTCGATGATGACCTTGCTGACACCTTTCATTTGCGGAAGGTCGTACATGACATCAAGCAACGCCTGTTCCAGAATCGAACGCAGGCCCCGCGCGCCCGTCTTGCGGCGGATCGCCTTACGCGCCACGGCCTGCAACGCGGCCGGACGGATTTCGAGCTCGACGCGCTCCATGCTGAACAGCTTGTGATACTGCTTGACCAGCGCATTCTTCGGTTCGACGAGAATCTTCATCAGCGCCGCTTCGTCGAGCTTGCCGAGCGTGGCGACCACCGGCAGACGGCCGATCAGCTCCGGAATCAGGCCGAATTTGATCAGATCTTCCGGCTCCACTTCGCGCAGCACTTCGCCGGCGTCGCGGTCCTGCTTGCTCTTCACGCTCGCGCCGAAACCGATGCCGGTCTTCTCGGTGCGATCGACGATGACCTTCTCAAGGCCGTCGAACGCACCGCCGCAGATGAACAGGATGTTCGTCGTATCGACCTGGATGAAGTCCTGGTTCGGATGCTTACGGCCACCTTGCGGCGGCACCGACGCCATCGTGCCTTCGACCAGCTTCAGCAGAGCCTGCTGCACACCCTCGCCCGACACGTCGCGCGTGATGGACGGGTTGTCGGACTTGCGACTGATCTTGTCGATTTCGTCGATGTAGACGATGCCGCGCTGAGCCTTGTCCACCTCGTAATTACAATTCTGCAGCAGCTTCTGAATGATGTTCTCGACGTCTTCGCCGACATAGCCGGCTTCCGTCAGCGTGGTCGCGTCGGCAATCACGAATGGCACGTTCAGAAGGCGCGCGAGCGTCTGCGCAAGCAGCGTCTTGCCGGAGCCGGTCGGGCCGATCAGCAGGATGTTGCTCTTGGACAGCTCGATTTCATCCTTCTTGTCGAGATGCTTGAGGCGCTTGTAGTGGTTGTAGACCGCGACCGCGAGGATCTTTTTCGCGCGCTCCTGACCGATCACGTACTGGTCGAGAATTTCGCGGATTTCCTGCGGGGTCGGCAGATCGGACTTGGACAAGCCGGCCTCGATGCCCGCGCCTGCAGCCTCGTCACGAATGATTTCGTTGCACAGATCGATACATTCATCGCAGATGAATACCGACGGGCCAGCAATCAGTTTCTTGACCTCATGCTGGCTCTTGCCGCAAAACGAGCAATACAACAGCTTTTCGCTGTTAGAACCTTTCTTGTCCGCCATAGATGTGTGAGCCTCCGGACACCGGATTAGATAATACGCCGTTTGCCCCCGCCACGCAGTCTGGGCGCGGCAGGGCTAGTGAGCACGATAACGGCGCTTGCCGCAGACGCCCGGACGGAAGTGGAACATTCACAACCGACCCGATGACGGTTTTGCCGCAACAGTGGGCAAAACAGCAGGGCAAAACCGTACCAGATCAGGGACGCTTGTGCGCCACCTGGTCGACGAGGCCGTACGCCTGCGCGTCATCGCCGGACATGAAATTGTCACGGTCGGTGTCACGCGCGATGCGTTCGACCGGCTGACCGGTGTGGTGCGCGAGCAGATGATTCAGCCGATCCTTCAGGTACAGGATTTCACGCGCCTGGATTTCAATGTCCGATGCCTGGCCGCGCGCGCCGCCAAGCGGCTGATGAATCATCACGCGCGAATTCGGCAGCGCGAAACGCTTGCCCTTAGCACCGGCCGCGAGCAGGAACGCGCCCATGCTCGCCGCAAGCCCCATGCACAGCGTCGAGACGTCCGGCTTGATGAACTGCATCGTATCGTAGATCGCCATACCGGCAGACACGGAGCCGCCCGGACTGTTGATGTAGAAGTAGATGTCCTTGTCCGGATTCTCGCTTTCCAGAAACAGCATCTGCGCAACCACCAGATTGGCCGTCTGGTCGTTCACTTCGCCCACGAGGAACACGATGCGTTCCTTCAGCAGACGCGAATAAATATCATAGGAGCGCTCGCCCCGACCGCTCGTTTCCACGACGATCGGCACCAGACCGAGTGCCTTCGCTTCGAGATCCCGGGACGACTGGGAGGTCAACGTGTCCAGCATTTGGGCGCGAAAGGTCATGCAATGGATCCTTGTCTGGAAATATTCTGAATATTAGCTGCTGGACACAGGTTGGTGCGACGAGCCCGTATTCAAGTGCCGTCTTCGTGTGCGCCGCACGACCGGATCCGCTACGTCACACAGATTCATAGCACAAAAAAACGGCGTGCCGGCCGTCGGTCGCTCCGACAGCCGGCACGCCGTTGCAGCGACGCTTACGCTTGCGCCGTTGCGCTTGCCAGTTCCTCGAAGCTCACTTCCTTGTCCGTCACCTTCGCCTTGCTGAGGACGAAGTCGACGACGTTGGCTTCAACGACATACGCTTCCATTTCAGCAAGACGTTGCTGGTTGGAATAATACCAGCGGACGACTTCCTTCGGGTCTTCGTAGCTTTTCGCGAATTCATCGACTTCGGCACGGATCTGCTCCGGCTTCGCCTGCAGTTCGTTCGCCTTCACCAGCTCGGCCAGCACGAGACCCAGCTTGACGCGGCGCTCGGCCTGCTCCTTGAACATCGCGGCCGGGATCGGCGCGTCCTTCGCGTTCGGCACGCCGCGCTGTTCCAGATCCTGGCGAGCCATCGCGACGAGGCGCTCCTGATCCTGCTCGATCAGCGCGTTCGGGACGTCGAGCTCCGAGATTTTCAGCAGTGCGTCCATCACCTGGTTCTTGACGATGGCTTGCGTGCGGCGCTTCGCTTCGCGCTCGAGGTTGTCCTTGATTTCAGCGCGCATCTTGGTCAGATCGCCGTCTTCGATGCCGAGCGATTTCGCGAATTCGCCGTCGACTTCCGGCAAATGCGGCCATTCGATCTTCTTCATCGTGATCGTGAATTGCGCCGTCTTGCCCGCCACTTCCTTGCCGTGGTAGTCGTCCGGGAACTTCAGGTCGAATTCCTTCGCTTCGCCGACCTTCAAGCCGAGCGCCGCTTTTTCGAATTCCGGCAGCATGCGGCCTTCGCCGAGGATGAAGCCGAAGTCTTCGGCGCTACCGCCCTGGAATGCTTCACCGTCGATCTTGCCGACGAAGTCGACCGTCACGCGGTCGCCGTCTTTGGCGGCCGTGTCCGCGCCGCCGTCGCCGTGCTCGCCTGCCTCGCCGCGAGCGAGGAAGTGCACGCGCTGTTTGCGCAGGATGTCCAGCGTGCGGTCGATTTCCGCTTCGCTGATGCTGGTCATGGTGCGCTCGATTTCAGCCGTGGCGACGTCGCCCAGCTTCACTTCCGGATACACCTCGAAGGTCGCGTCGAACGCGTAGCTGCCTTCACCAGCGTCGGTCTTCGGCGCGAAGCTCGGCTGACCCGCGACACGCAGGTTTTCGGTGCGGCTGATGTCGAAAAATTCCTTGCCGACCTTGTCGCTCAGCACTTCGGCTTCCACCTGGCCCGAATACTGTTGCGTCACCATCTTGAGCGGCACCTTGCCCGGGCGGAAACCCGGCATGCGCACGTTCTTCGCGAGTTGACGGATACGCGAATCCACTTCCTTCTGCACGGCATCCTTCGGCAGGGAAATCGTCACGCGGCGTTCGAGCTTGCCGAGGTTTTCAACAACGTTAGCCATGGCTTCAATCGTCCTAAAATTATTCGAGCGAATCAGTTATCTTCTCCGTGCTGCCCGTCGATGTCGCTTCGCATCGATTTGCGCCGATTGCATCGATCACGCACCTGCGCCGCGGGCTTGCAGGCCGTCGGCAGCACGGTTGAGTCCAAAGAGCCGAATATTTTAGCAAACTATTTGCGCGCCTAGCCGGGATTCGATGATTGCATCGAGTTTTCCCTGCATTCCGGGCGTTTTGAGCGCCATTTTCGGTTAGTTTTGACACAGCGAGCGCGATTTGCCGCTGGCATCGCTATCCGGTTAGCGTCGTGCGTTCCTCGGCGCTCTTTCGTCATGCAACAGAACGTTCGCGTGGACGCTCGCACCCGCTCGCGGCCGACGTGTCGTGGCCGCGATCCCGCCTATGCCTTTCGACATATTCAGCCGACGCCCCCATGCTGATAAGCTAACGCACTCGGTCGGGCCGCCACCGCCGGTCACCGGCAGCCGGTCGCTTCATCCGCTCCGGCAACCGCTTACAACGACTCAAACCTCTCAGAGACACCATGCCGAATTCGTCGTCCTCGCCTGTCGTCGTCATCGCTCCCGATTCATTCAAAGGCTCGCTCAGCGCGGAACAGGTCGCGCAAGCGATCGCATCCGGCGTCGAGCGCGCACGCCCCGACGCGAGCGTGCGCATCTGTCCGATGGCCGACGGCGGCGAAGGTACGCTCGACGCAATGCTCACGAGCGGCGGCGAGCGCCGCACGCTTAGCGTGCGCGGCGCGGCCGGTCCGACGCGCGCAGCGCTGACGGGCCTGCTCACGGACGGCAGCGCCATCATCGAAACGGCGGAAATCGTCGGCATTACGGACCCCGTCGGCATGGGCGTGCCGGTCGAGGCGCGCAGCACGCGCGGCATGGGCGAAGCGATTCGGGCGCTGCTTGATGCCGGCGTGCGGCGCTTTTTCGTCGCGCTCGGCGGCAGCAGCACGAACGACGGCGGCGCCGGCCTGCTGACCGGCCTCGGCTTGCAACTGTTCGACGCGCACGGCAACGTACTCGAAGGCACACCCGAGCAGCTTGCGCGCGTGGCGCGGGTCGATGCGTCGCTGCTCGACGCGCGGCTTGCCGACACGCAGTTCGTCGGCATGTCGGACGTCGACAATCCGTTGACCGGCGCGCACGGCGCGACCGCGATCTTCGGTCCGCAAAAAGGCGTGAAGCCAGAACAGGTCGCGCCGATCGACGCGGCGCTCGCGCGCTTCGCCGATCTGCTCGAAGCCGCGCTCGGCCGCACCGCGCGTGACCTGCCGGGCGCGGGCGCGGCGGGCGGCCTCGGCTTCGCATTGCACATGCTCGGCGCGCAGTTCGAGCCGGGCGCGGAAACCGTCGCGCGGCAAATCGGCCTCGACGCCGCGCTCACGGGCGCCAACTGGCTGATCACCGGTGAAGGCCGTTCCGACGTACAGACGCTGCACGGCAAGGCGCCGTTCATCGCCTGCGCGCATGCGCGTGCCGCGGGCGTGCCCGCCACGCTGCTGTCCGGCGCGATCGACCCCGCCGCGCTGCCGCGTCTTGCCGAATACTTCGGCGGCTGCTTTTCTCCGGCGCCGGGGCCGATCACGCTCGACGTCGCGATTCGCGACGCGGCGCGCCTGCTCGCCAACGAAGCCGAGCAGCTGACGCGCCTGAAATACGGCGTGCGTTGACCCGCGAAACGGTTGCCGCAACAATCACAGCGCCACGACCGTTCCACTCATCACGGGGTGACCATGAAGGACTCCGCCAAAGCCGGGCTCGAGCAGTTCCTCACGTATCGTCTGCATGTACTGAACAAACTGGCCGAGCGCGGCATCAGCGCGCGCTACGCGGCGAAGCTCGACGTGACGCTGCCCGAAGCGCGGGTGATTGCGACGGTGGGATCGTTCGGACCGTTCTCGATCATGGAGTTGGCACGCCATGCCAATCTCGACAAAAGCCAGGCGAGTCGCGCGGCCGAAGCGCTGATCCGGCAGGGACTCGTGCAGCGCGAAGCGAGCGCCGCGGACGGCCGCGTCGTGCTGGTCTCGCTGACGCAGGAAGGCCGCGCGCTGTATCGCAAAGTGATGCCGATCGCGCGCAAGTGGAACGGCGATATGTTCGACTGCCTCGACGAAGAGGAAAGGGCCGCGTTCGGCGCGGCGCTCGACAAGGTGATCCGTGCCATGAACGCGCAGGAGTGATAGCGCGCGGCGAACCGGCCGTGTTTGAAAAGCGCCGTTTCACGGCATTGGGCGGCGCGTGTCAAAATTGAGCCTCGGCCAACGCGCCTTCACCCTCTTTTTCATCCAGGGACGCTTCAGTGGACATCAACAAACAGGTCGCGGCACTCACTGCGTCGGAACTCCAGACCGCCGGCGCGAGCCAGGCGAGCGCGATCGCGGTCAGCGTCGTACTGCGTCATCTTCGTTCGCCGGAACTGGCGAAACTGCTGTCGTCGGCATTTGAAAATCATCAGGCGGTGATGCTGCAAACGCCATGGCCGGACCAGATGCTGCAGGCGTTCGAGTCGACGCGCCGTTTCCTCGAAGGCGCCGCGCAAGCGGAATTGCCGGGCTCGCAGGAAGTGCCGGGAACGCCGGGTGCCTGAGTCGCGCGGTCGCGATGAAAGGCAGCGGAGCAACACTGAGGCCTTTCAGAAGACCGCGCAAAAAAGAAAAAACCCCGTCGGTCCAAAGACTTGACGGGGTTTTTCTTGACTACCAATAAGTGGTGCGAGGGAGGGGACTCGAACCCCTACACCCTTGCGGGCGTCAGGACCTAAACCTGGTGCGTCTACCAATTTCGCCACCCTCGCAGCCGGGTACGCCGCAAAGCGTCGCGCCCGATTGTCCTGTGCACTCCCAAGCGCGCTGAACACGTGCCCGAAAGCGTAAGCGCGAGATTCTAACCGATTGATTCGCGCTTGTCTGCACCCGACGGTATCTGCGCGCGCGACGCCGATGCTACAATTTTCGGCTCGTCGAGACGGGCGCCGCGACGGACGTCGGCGCCCTTCTCGCCAGTCCTTCCCCACACTCTCATCCCGTGAATTTCGACGACTATTGCCAGCAGAAAGCGGCGCCCCCAGGATCGAGCACCTACTATGCGCTTCGCCAGGCGCGCGCCGCCAGTCAGCCGCTGTTGACGGCGCTCTTCGCATTGCGTCGCGAGTTCGAGGAAACGGTCAAGGAGACGAGCGATCCGGCGGTCGGCCGCACGAAGCTCGCGTGGTGGCAGAAAGAAATTGCCGCGCTGGCCGCCGGCTCGCCGTCGCATCCGGTGTCCAAGGCACTCGCGGCCTATCTGCCCGACGCGCAGGCCGAATATCCGGCTCTGCAGGAACTGCTCGCGGGCTTCGAGATGGATCTCGACCAGGCACGCTATCTCGACTATCCGAACCTGCGGCGCTATGTGCAGGGTGTCGGCGGCAATTTTGCGTCGCTGGTGTCGCGCGCGGCTGCAACCGGGTCGGCCGACGATGCCGCGCATGCGTCGGCGTGGGCCGCTCCGCTCGGCGAGGCGCTGATGCTCGCGCAGTTCGTCGCCGAAACCGGCAACGATGCCCGGCACGGCCGCATCTACGTTCCGATCGACGAGATGCAACGCTACAACGTCACCGCCGCCGATCTGATCAACCGCAAATACACCGACGCTTTCACCGAGCTGATGCGGTTCGAAACGAATCGCGCGCGCGACGCGGTGCAGACCGCGCTCGCCGCGGTGCCCGCCAGCGCGCGGCGCGCGCAGCGCACGCTGCTCGCGCTCGCGGCGCTTGCGTTGGCGTTGCTCGATGAAATCGAGCGCGACGGTTATCACGTGCTGCATCAACGCATCGCGTTGACGCCGATCCGCAAGCTATGGATCGCGTGGCGCGCGAAGTAGCCTGAGCGCCGGGCGCGTCGATTCGCGCCCAGCGCCCAGCGCTCACGCCCGCAGCAACGGCAGCGGCTCGAGCCGCTGCTGCAGAGTCGCAGGCGCGTCCAATCCCCACCAGGCCCGAGCACCGTCGCATAAAGCTGGCGAAAATCCACGCCGACCGGCAGGTTGCCATTCCCATCGAGCCGCGCAAGCATCGGCGGCACGCCAAACAAACCGCCCTGCACGCGACCGCCCGTCACGAAGTGCGGCGCCACCGTGCCGTGATCGGTGCCGTTGCTCTGGTTCTCGCGCGGACGGCGCCCGAATTCCGCGTACGTCATCACGAGCGTATCGTTCCACCGGCCCAACTCGACGAGCGCGGCCTGCATCGCCACCATCCCTTCCGCGAACTGTTTGAGCAACTCGGCCTGTTGTCCCGGCTGGTTCTGGTGCGTATCGAAACCGTTCAGCGTTAGCCGGATCACGGCCACGCCCTGCCCGCTCAACGGCTGCTCCAGTGGCGCGCGTCCGGCGCCAGCTATCTTCAGCGTGTCCGAAGCGGCCAGCACCTGCATTGCCGTTTTGATCGAACTGCCGAACGCGCCGCCCGGAAACGCGGTCTTCAACTGAGGCTGCCTTTGCGTCGCACGCAGACGACCGGCCGGTTTCACGATGTCGTTTTCGACGTCGAGAATAGGCGCGAGCGCGGGATTGACCAGCGCGATCGCGCGCGCGCCGTTTGCGAGCGGCCCCATTTCGGCGCTGCCGATCACGACGCCGTCGGCCGCGAAACCGATGGGCACCGGCCTCATCGCGAACGCGCGCGTGAGCCAGCCGTCGCGCAGATATTGGTCGGAGCGTGAGCGGTATCCCAGATCTCGATCGAACGGAAATGCGACAGGTTCGGCTGCGCATAGCTGACGCCCTGCACGATCGCGAGCTGCCGGCTGCGCGAGAGCGGCATCAGCGGCTCCAACGCGGGATGCAGCGCGGTGCGCTCGTCGAGCTGGATCATCTGTTCGCGTTTGATGCCGATGTTTTTGCGCAGCACGAGGTACGCAGGATCGGCGAACGGGATCACGGTGTTCAAACCGTCGTTGCCGCCTTTCAGCGTCGAACTGTTGATCCAGGACGGGCCGCCCGGCCATCCTTTGAGGTTCGGCGGATAGAACAGGTTGTCGCCGAGCGCGCGTAGCGTCACCTCGATGTCATAACCGCTCGCGCGAAACTGCATGGCGATCGGCTCGACGCGTGCCGGGTCCGGCGTGTCGGAGATGCGACGCTGATCCGGCGTCCATGCGTTGCGCTCGGCGCGCGTTGGGATCGGCTCGAATACAGTCGGGAGGTCGCGATATCGATTCGCGGCGCGCGCTCGTGAGTGGCGTGACATCGTGAGCCGAGGCGCCTGTATGCACCAAGACGCGCACAAAAACGCGCCGGCGCTGGCGACTCAACGGAGCAGCGGATCAGAAAGTGGACGCTGAAGATGCAACGGGATTTTTCACGCGGCAATGCGCGCGCTGGGATTAACGCTTGTACAACTCGCGCACGGCGTCTTCGATGTGCTGCCGCAACAGCCGACGCTCTTCGGGCGTCATATGCCCGTCGCGGCGACGTTGATCGAGATCGGGGGGAACCGCGGTGCGCAGCATCGCGTCAGAGGCAGGGCGATCGATGCTCGGGTTGTGGCGGCTGGTTCTGCCATTACCCGAGCGGGGCGCATGCTCGCTCGCCGCTCTATCCGCGGACGGCTGCGCATGAGCGAGCGTCGGGCCCAGTGTGCCTGCCAGCGTACCGGCAACCGCCAGTGCAATCACGCTCAGGCGCACGTTCGGCCAAACCCCTCCCTTCATGTTGTTCCCTTCGTGGCGCGGCAACCGGCTACCTCAGATGCGTATACAAACCCCGGTAACAGCCGGGTGCGAGAGTTTTGTCGAGTGAAGTATCCACCGAACAGCCGCATTCAGTAAAGCAGTCTAAACGCGCATACTTTACGTCGCGCCACACCGCGGGTAAATTTTGTAACCGACTGTAACCCCAGAAATGGTGTAACCGCGCACCACTTTCTAATCGCGCTAAGATGCCGACCATGGAAACCAAAAACCCTTCGAAAATCCTCGTCGTCGACGACGATCCACGCCTGCGCGATCTTCTGCGCCGCTACCTCGGCGAACAAGGCTTCAACGTCTACGTCGCCGAAAATGCGCCGTCAATGAACAAGCTCTGGGTGCGCGAGCGCTTCGATCTGCTGGTGCTCGATCTGATGCTGCCCGGTGAGGACGGCCTGTCGATCTGCCGGCGACTGCGCGGCAGCAACGACCGCACGCCGATCATCATGCTGACGGCCAAGGGTGAGGATGTCGATCGCATCGTCGGCCTCGAGATGGGTGCCGACGACTATCTGCCCAAGCCGTTCAATCCACGCGAACTGGTCGCGCGCATTCACGCGGTGCTGCGTCGCCAGTCGCCGTCCGAGTTGCCGGGCGCTCCGTCCGAGACCACCGAGGTCTTCGAGTTCGGCGAGTTCGCGCTGAATCTCGCCACCCGCACGCTGACCAAGGCCGGCCAGGAAATTCCGCTCACCACCGGTGAGTTCTCGGTGCTGAAGGTATTCGCGCGTCATCCGCGTCAGCCGCTGTCGCGCGAAAAGCTGATGGAACTCGCACGCGGGCGCGAATACGAGGTCTTCGACCGCAGCCTCGACGTGCAGATCTCGCGTCTGCGCAAGCTGATCGAGCCGGATCCGGGCAGCCCGCGCTTCATTCAGACCGTGTGGGGCCTCGGCTACGTCTTCATCCCCGACGGTGCAGCCTGAGTTTGTGCTCCGTTTTTGTTTCTGTGTCACATAAGAAGGGCCCATGCGGATCGACCGGCGCCTCCTGACGCTCGCGTTCGGCGGCCTTTTCTGGCGGACCTTTCTGCTGATCGCGCTGTTGATCGCAGTCAGTCTCGCCGCGTGGTTCCAGAGCTTTCGCGTGATCGAGCGTGAGCCGCGCGCGCAGCGCGTGGCTCTGCAACTCGTCGCGATCGTCAAGCTCACGCGCACCGCACTCCTCTATTCCGATCC
Organism: Paraburkholderia sp. MM6662-R1; assembly: GCF_050436245.1. Lineage (NCBI taxonomy): Bacteria > Pseudomonadati > Pseudomonadota > Betaproteobacteria > Burkholderiales > Burkholderiaceae > Paraburkholderia > Paraburkholderia sp. MM6662-R1. The sequence goes on from NZ_JBNDLV010000001.1 coordinate 547,567, forward strand.
TGACCTGCGGCGCGCGCTGCTGCAGGATCTGGAGAGCAACGAAGGAGTGCGCGTGTACCCGCGCGAACCCACCGACAAATACAAACTCCAGCCCGACGAATCGTTGAATCGCCTGATCGAACACGACATCCGCGGCCGTCTCGGCGACGACACCATAATCGCGCAGAGCGTCAACGATATCAACGGCGTATGGATCAGCTTCAAGATCGACGACGACGATTACTGGGTCGCGCTCGACCGCGATCAGCTCGACAACGCCACCGGCCTGCAATGGGCCGGCTGGGGCGTGTTCGCGCTCGCGCTGTCGCTGTTCGGCGCGGCGTTCATCACGAGTCTGGTGAACCGGCCGTTCGCGCGTCTGGCGATGGCCGCGCGCCGGGTCGGCTCGGGGCAATCGCCCGAGCCGCTGCCCGAGCGCGGCATGGGTGTGGCCGCCGAAACCAATCGAAGCTTCAACCAGATGGTGCGCGACCTCGAACAGCTCGAGGCGGACCGCGCGCTGATGCTCGCGGGCATCTCCCACGATCTGCGCACGCCGCTCGCACGGCTGCGGCTCGAGACCGAAATGAGCCCGTCCGATCAGGCCACCAAGGACGCGATGGTCGACGACATCGAGCAAATGGACATGATCATCGGCCGCTTCCTCGACTACGCGCGTCCCGTTCAGCGTGTGCCGGAACCGGTGGACCTCTCGGTGATCGCGAGCGAACTCGCCGCACGCATGCAAAGCGAGGACAGCATGCGGCTGATCACGCGGCTCGCTCCGTCGGCGGTGATCGAGGCCGATGAAACCGACATGCGTCGCGTGGTCGGCAATCTGCTCGAGAACGCGCGCAAATATGGCCTCAGCGACGGCGACGGTGTGCCGCGCGTCATTCTCGAAACGCGCGTGTCCCACTCGCGCGTCGAACTCTCGGTGGTCGACGAAGGCCCCGGCATTCCCGAAGACCAGCTCGCGCTCGTCACGCGGCCGTTCTATCGTGTGAATTCGGCGCGCACCCAGGCCAACGGCACGGGCCTCGGCATGGCGATCGTGCAGCGGCTCGTCGCCCGTTATCGCGGCGCGCTGCGGCTTCGCAACCGCTCGCCCGGACCCGGGCTTGAAGTGACGATCGAGTTTCCGCTCGCGAAAAGCGCGTGAGCCGAGGACGCGCGGCACCGCGCGCCGTCGCTATTCGAAACACGCCGCTTGTTGCGACTTCCGAAGGAGCCTTTGCATGAAAACCGTTGGCGATAAACTCGAAGCGTTCACCGTCATTGCCGCCAAGCCGGGCTTCAACCATCACGAAGAACACGGCGTCTCGGCGTTCGAATACATCACCGAGCAGTCGTTTCCAGGCAAATGGAAAATCATTTACTTCTATCCGAAGGATTTTTCGTTGGTCTGCCCGACGGAAATCGTCGAATTCAGCAAGCTCGTCAAGGAGTTCGAGGACCGCGAGGCCGTGCTGCTCGGCGGCAGCGTCGACAATGAATACGTGAAGCTCGCATGGCGCCGCGAGTACAAGGAGCTCGACAGGCTCAACCACTACTCGTTCGGCGACGTGAAAGGCGAGCTGATCGACCAGCTCGGCGTGCGCGACAAGGAAGCGGGCGTCGCGCTGCGCGCGACCTATATCGTCGATCCGGACAACACGATCCAGCACGTGTCGGTCAACAATCTGTACGTGGGCCGTAATCCCGAAGAAGTGCTGCGCATCCTCGACGGCCTGCAAACGGACGAGCTGTGTCCGAGCAATCGGACGATCGGCGGCGCGACGCTGTAAGCGGCACCGCCCGTCACCCAAACAAAAATCCCGTTCAGCTCCTGACCAACAACACCGCGGCCTGCGCCTCGATGCCCTCGCCGCGGCCGAGATAACCGAGCTTCTCGTTCGTCTTCGCCTTGACGTTCACGCGCTCGATCGGCAGACCGAGGTCCGCCGCGATATTGGCGCGCATCCCTTCGATATGCGGTGCGAGCTTCGGCGCCTGCGCGATCACGCTGCTGTCGACGTTGCCGATCGCAAAACCGGCCGCCTTCACGCGCGCCACGCATTCGCGCAGCAGCACGCGGCTGTCGGCGCCGGCGAACTTCGCGTCGGTATCGGAGAAGTGGCGGCCGATATCGCCCAACGCGGCCGCGCCAAACAGCGCATCGGTGATCGCATGCAGCAGCACATCCGCGTCCGAGTGACCGAGCAGCCCGCGCTCGTACGGAATCGTTACGCCGCCGATGATCAACGCGCGCCCCGGCACCAGCGCATGCACGTCGTAGCCCTGCCCAATTCTGAAATCCATGTGCGTCACGCCCTCAAGTGCTGAAGCTTTTAAAGCTTCTTTAAAGCCTTTCTAAATCTTTCCAATCTGCCCAGGCGCGGTTTCACGAACCGGCGGGGCGGCTCAGAATCGCCTCGGCCAGATCGAAATCTTCCGGATACGTGACCTTGAAGTTCCGCAGGCTGCCTTGCACGAGCTTCGGCGCGTGGCCCGACCATTCGATCGCGCTCGCCTCGTCGGTCAGATCGTGGCCGTCGGCCTGGGCGCGCAGGATCGCCTCGCGCAGCATGCCGATGCGGAACATCTGGGGCGTCTGCGCCTGCCACAAGCCGTCACGTGCTTCGGTATGGGCGATGCGGCCATCGGCCGACGCGCGGTCGATACGCTTCAAGGTATCGGCGACCGGCAACGCCATGATGCCGCCGACCGCATCGTCCTTGAGCGAACCGATCAGCGTGCGGATCAGCGCCGGCGTGATGCCCGGCCGGGCCGCGTCGTGCACGAGCACCCAGTCGGCGTCGTGGGCGCCGAACTCGGCGAGCGCGTGCAGACCGTTGAGCACCGACGCCTGGCGCGACGCGCCGCCCACGCGACGCACCGCGAAGCGCAGATTGCCGAAGCGGCGGGCGTCGAAGTGCTGGTCGTCGGGCGCGATGACGACGAGCGTCTGCGTGAATTCGCTGCACGCGTCGAACGCGGCGAGCGAGTAATGCAGCATGTCGCGGCCGGCGACAGTGCGGTATTGCTTGGGCATCGCGGCGCCGGAACGGCTGCCGGTGCCTGCGCACGGGATCAGGGCAAAGAGACGGGAAGTCACGAGTGCGGATGCCGCCAGGTCAAAGTAAAGGACGGATTTTATAATAGGTCCTTCGCATCCACGCCCGTACACGCGTAAACTTGGCCGTCGCGTGAGCCCCGAGCCGCCCCTTTTTCTCCTTTATGCCAGACATCGCCGCATCCTCGCAGTCCTCCCCGCCCGTCGCGCTCGTCAAGGCCGGCCAGCGTTTCGCCTTCGACGGCACGCGCGGTTCGTCCGACGCGCTGCTGATCGCCCGCTACCATCTCGCGTATCGCGAGAAGATGCCGCTGCTTGCGGTGGTCTGCGAAAACGCGCTCGACGCGCAGCGGCTGTCGCAGGAAATCGGCTTCTTCGCGCCCGACGCGCGCGTGCGCCTCCTGCCCGACTGGGAGACGCTGCCTTACGACACGTTTTCGCCGCACCAGGACCTCGTCTCCGAGCGTCTCGCGACGCTGCACGACCTCGGCGAAGGCCGTTGCGACATCCTGCTCGTGCCGGCCACGACGGCCTTGTACCGGATGCCGCCTGCATCGTTTCTGGCCGCCTACACGTTCTCGTTCTCGCAAGGCGAACGGCTCGACGAAGCGAAGCTGAAGGCGCAGCTGACGCTCGCCGGCTACGAGCACGTGAGCCAGGTGGTGCGTCCCGGCGAATATTGCGTGCGCGGCTCGCTGCTCGATCTGTTTCCGATGGGCTCGCCGCTGCCCTACCGGATCGACCTGTTCGACGACCAGGTCGACTCGATCCGCGCGTTCGACCCCGACACGCAGCGCAGCCTCTATCCGGTCAAGGACGTGCGCCTGCTGCCGGGCCGCGAATTCCCGTTCGACGAGGCCGCGCGCACCGCATTCCGCAGCCGCTGGCGCGAGACTTTCGAGGGCGATCCGAGCCGCGCGTCGATCTATAAGGACATCGGCAACGGCGTGCCGTCGGCGGGTATCGAATACTATCTGCCGCTGTTCTTCGAGGAGACGGCCACCCTCTTCCATTACCTGCCCGACGGTTCGCAACTCGCGTTCGTCGGCGATCTGGACGCGGCGATCCGGCGCTTCACCAACGACACGAAGCAGCGCTTCAATTTCCTGTCGCACGACCGCGACCGGCCGATTCTCGAACCGCAGAAGCTGTTCCTGTCGGACGAGGATTTCTTCACGTTCGCGAAACCGTTCGCACGGCTCGTGCTGCCCACCAACGGCGACGGCGCCTGGTCGATCGCGCTGCCGAACCTCGCGATCGATCGTCACGCCGACGATCCCGTCTCGGCGCTGCGCGCGTATCTGAGCGCGACGCCGAACCGGGTGCTGTTCGCCGCCGAATCGGCGGGCCGCCGCGAGACGCTGCTGCAACTGCTCGCCGACAACCAGCTGAAGCCCGCCTCGGCCGACAGCTTCGCCGACTGGCTCAAGAGCGACGCGCGTTTCTCGCTCGGCGTCGCGCCGCTCGCGAACGGCTTCGCGCTGCCGGGCGACGGCATCGCGATCATCACCGAAACCGAGCTGTACGGGCCGCTCGCGCGCCGCGCGGGACGCCGCCGCCAGGAACAGGCGAGCAACGTCGATTCGATGGTGCGCGATCTGTCCGAGCTGAAGCTCGGCGACCCGGTCGTGCATTCGCAGCACGGTATCGGCCGCTACATGGGTCTCGTGACGATGGATCTCGGCGAAGGCGAAACCGAGTTCCTGCACCTCGAATACGCGGGCGACAGCAAGCTCTACGTGCCGGTCGCGCAATTGCACGTGATCTCGCGCTATAGCGGCGCCGATCCGGAAAGCGCGCCGCTGCATTCGCTCGGCTCGGGCCAGTGGGAAAAGGCCAAGCGCAAGGCCGCGCAGCAGATCCGCGACACCGCCGCCGAGCTGCTCAACCTGTACGCCCGCCGTGCCGCCCGCGAGGGCCACGCGTTCGCGCTCGAACCGAAGGACTACGTGAAGTTCGCCGAGAGCTTCGGTTTCGAGGAAACGCCGGACCAGGCCGCCGCGATCGCGGCCGTGATCGGCGACATGACGAGCGGCAAACCGATGGACCGGCTCGTGTGCGGCGACGTCGGCTTCGGCAAGACCGAGGTCGCATTGCGCGCGGCGTTCATCGCGGTGATGGGCGGCAAGCAGGTCGCGCTGTTGTCGCCGACCACGCTGCTCGCCGAGCAGCACACGCAAACCTTCAGCGACCGCTTCTCCGACTGGCCGGTGCGCATCGCCGAGCTGTCGCGCTTCAAGTCGACCAAAGAAGCCAACGCGGCGATCCGGCAGATCAACGAAGGATCGGTCGACATCGTGATCGGCACGCACAAGCTGCTGTCGTCCGATGTGCAGTTCAAGCGGCTCGGACTCGTGATCATCGACGAGGAGCATCGCTTCGGCGTGCGTCAGAAGGAGGCGCTGAAAGCGCTGCGCGCGGAAGTCGACGTACTGACGCTGACCGCGACGCCGATTCCCCGTACGCTCGGCATGGCGCTCGAAGGCCTGCGCGATTTTTCGGTGATCGCAACGGCGCCGCAAAAGCGCCTCGCGATCAAGACCTTCGTGCGGCGCGAGGAAGACAGCGTGATTCGCGAAGCAATGCTGCGCGAGTTGAAGCGCGGCGGCCAGGTCTACTTCCTGCACAACGAAGTCGAGACGATCCAGAATCGCCGGCAGATGCTCGAAGAGCTGGTGCCCGAAGCGCGCATCGCGGTCGCGCATGGACAGATGCACGAGCGGGAACTGGAGCGGGTGATGCGCGACTTCGTCGCGCAACGCGCGAACGTGCTGCTGTGCACGACGATCATCGAAACCGGCATCGACGTGCCGAGCGCGAACACGATCCTGATCCACCGCTCCGACAAGTTCGGCCTCGCGCAATTGCATCAGCTGCGTGGCCGCGTCGGCCGCTCGCATCACCAGGCGTACTCGTATCTGCTCGTGCACGATCCGCAGGGGCTCACCAAGCAGGCGCAACGGCGGCTCGAAGCGATCCAGCAGATGGAGGAACTCGGCTCGGGCTTCTATCTCGCGATGCACGACCTCGAAATTCGCGGCACCGGCGAGGTGCTCGGTGACAAGCAGTCGGGCGAGATTCACGAGATCGGCTTCCAGCTTTATACCGACATGCTCAACGACGCAGTGAGGGCGCTCAAGAACGGCAAGGAGCCAGACCTCACCGCGCCGCTCGCCGCGACCACCGAGATCAACCTGCATTCGCCGGCGATCCTGCCGTCGGACTATTGCGGCGACGTGCAGGAACGGCTGTCGCTGTACAAGCGCCTCGCGAACTGCGAACACAACGATTCGATCGACGGCATCCAGGAAGAGCTGATCGACCGCTTCGGCAAGCTGCCGCCGCAGGCGCATGCGCTGGTGGAGACGCATCGACTGCGGCTCGCCGCGAAGCCGCTCGGCATTTCGAAGGATCGATGCCGGTGAAGCGGTGATCGGCCTGCAGTTCATCCCCAATCCGCCCGTCGACGCGATGCGGATCATCGAGATGGTGCAGAAGCACAAGCACATCAAGCTCGCGGGTCAGGACAAGCTGCGTATCGAAACGCGCAGCCCGGATCTCGCGGTGCGCGTCGCGACCGTCAAGGAGACCTTGCGCGCGCTCGGTTCGCCGAGCCGCGGCACGGCGGCGGCGCCGGCTCGCTGAGCGCGGCACGCTGTGCGCACAGGCTCGTGAAAACCGCAGAAAACGGGGGGACGTCCCCCGTTTTTTGCATCGATGCTGCGCTGCGCCAACGCGAGCCCGGCTTTTTGGACATCCTGACGAAAATGCAATTTGGGATATGATCGATAGACACAAAACGCTGGAGTCATGTCATGTCTCACGTCGCTGAAACAGCGCAATCGTTGCAGTCGTCCGCCTCCTCCACGTCCCCCGCTTCTCCGATATCTCTGCCCTGGGTCACCCGTCTCGTGTCGATGGACACGGTGAGCCGCAATCCAAACCTCGGCCTGATCGAAACCGTGCGCGACGAACTGCGCGCGGTCGGTATCGACGCGACGCTGACGCACGGCAAGGGCGGCAAATGGGCGAACCTGTTCGCGACCATTCCCGCGCACGACGGCGAAACGAACGGCGGCGTCGTGCTGTCGGGCCACACCGACGTCGTGCCGGTGGACGGCCAGCAATGGGACAGCGATCCGTTCAAGCCGGAGATTCGCGGTGACAAGCTCTATGGCCGCGGCACCTGCGACATGAAGGGCTTCATCGGCGCGGCGCTCGCGCTCGTGCCGGACATGCAGCGCACGAAGCTCGCGAAGCCGATCCACCTCGCGCTGTCGTTCGACGAGGAAGTGGGCTGCGTGGGCGCGCCGCTTCTGATCGCCGATCTGATGAAGCGCGGCGTGAAGCCGGACGGCTGCATCGTCGGCGAGCCGACCAGCATGCGCCCGATCATCGCGCACAAGGGCATCAACGCGTATCAGTGCTGCGTACGCGGCCAGGCCGCGCATTCGTCGCTGACGCCGAACGGCTTGAACGCGATCGAGTACGCGGCTCGCCTGATCTGCTACATCCGCGACATGGCCGACCAGTTCCGCGCGCAAGGCCCCTTCGACGAACTGTACGACGTGCCGTTCAGCACCGCGCAGACCAGCACGATCACGGGCGGCAACGCAATCAACACGGTGCCGGCCGAATGCCAGTTCCAGTTCGAGTTCCGCAATCTGCCGACGCTCGATCCCGAGCAGATCTTCGCGCGCATCGACAGCTACGCGCGCGAAACGCTGCTGCCGAAAATGCTGCGCGAGCATCCGTCGGCCGCGATCGAGATCACGAAGATCGCCGCGGCGCCCGGACTCGATTCGTCCGAACAGGCCGCGATCACGCAGCTCGTCCGCGCACTGACGGCCGACCAGGACAAGCGCAAGGTCGCATACGGCACCGAGGCCGGCCTGTTTTCGAACGCGGGGATTCCGAGCATCGTCTGCGGCCCCGGCGACATCCAGCAGGCGCATAAGGCGAACGAATTCGTCGAGCTCGCGCAGCTCGTCGCGTGCGAGCGCTTCTTGCGCAAGTTCATCCACAGCATGTCGGTCGAGGCCGCTTAGCCCGTTTCGTTGCAGCGGCGCGCAGCCGCAGTGAACCTGCGCGCCGAGCCACGGGCCTCAGCGACATCGACGACTCCGGAGCGACCGCCATGTCCAGCGCCATGCCTCAGCACACGGATCACACGATCGACGGTGAGCCGATCCCCACGCTCGACGACATCGCCGCGCAGCACTTCGCGTTGACGCCCTGGGTCGCGCGCACGCCGGTGTTCGACCGGCTCGACTTCTCATCGCTGCGCGGCACCGTCGTCAATTTCAAGTTCGAGCTGCTGCAGGCGGGCGGCAGCTTCAAGGCGCGCGGCGCCTTCACGAACCTGCTCGCGCTCGACGACGCGCAAAAGAGCGCGGGTGTCACCTGCGTGTCGGGCGGCAATCACGCGGTGGCGGTCGCCTATGCGGCGATGCGCCTCGGCGTCAGCGCCAAGGTCGTGCTGTTCAGCGCGGCGAATCCGGCCCGCGTCGCGTTGTGCCGCGAGTACGGCGCCGACATCGTCTATGCGGAAGATCTCGCCGAAGCGTTCGAACTGGTGCGCCGCGTCGAGGCCGAGGAAGGCCGCTATTTCGTGCATCCGTTCAACGGCTATCGCACGGTGCTCGGCTCGGCGACGCTCGGCTACGAATGGGCCACGCAAACGCCCGACCTCGAAGCGGTGATCGTGCCGATCGGCGGCGGCGGACTCGCGGCCGGGGTCTCCACCGCGCTGCGGCTCGCGAATCCGAACGTGCACGTGTACGGCGTCGAACCCGAAGGCTCGGACGTGATGAGTAAGAGTTTTGCCGCCAACCATACGGTCAGAATGGGCCACATGCACAGCATCGCCGATTCGCTGATGTCGCCGCATACCGAGCAATACAGCTACGAGCTGTGCCGCCGCCATGTCGATCGGATCGTCACCGTGTCCGACGACCAGTTGCGCGAGGCGATGCTGATCCTGTTCAATCAGCTGAAGCTCGCGGTCGAGCCGGCTTGCGCGGCCGCCACGGCCGGATTGCTCGGACCGCTGCGCGAACAGTTGCAGGGCAAACGCGTGGGCGTGCTGCTGTGCGGTGCCAATATCGACCCGGTCAGTTTTGCCGCGCATCTGGAGCGCGCGCGCCATAGCGAGTCACAGTTTCCTCATTAGCGACGCGCAGCAGATGCGCTTGTTGCCTTGCGGCTAAAGCACTAGCCTATCCGCTTCAGGTTGGTATGATTCGGCTATTCACATCAGGGAGGTGTAGGCATGAGCATGATCCAGGAATTTAAAGAATTTGCCCTCAAAGGCAACGTGATGGATCTGGCGGTCGGTGTGATTATCGGCGGCGCGTTTTCCACCATTGTCAATTCCGTGGTTAAAGACCTGATCATGCCGGTTGTCGGGGTCGCTACCGGCGGCCTCGATTTCTCCAATCTGTTCGTTCGCCTGGGCCATATTCCGGCCACTTACAAAGGCAACCCCGAATCGTATAAAGACCTGCAGACAGGTGGCGTGGCGGTGTTCGGTTACGGTTCATTCATTACCGCGACGATCAACTTCATCATTCTCGCGTTCATCATCTTTCTGATGGTCAAATTCATCAACAAACTGCGCAAGGAGCCGCAAGCCGCGCCGGCGGAGCCGCCGCCGCCGCCGGAAGACGTGCTGCTGCTGCGCGAGATCCGCGATTCGCTGAACAACCAGCAGCGTTAATCGTCGAATCAAGCTCGGGTTGGACGGCCTGAGCCAGTGAAATCAAAAGGCCTGTTGCGATCGGCGTCGCGACAGGCCTTTGTGTTTTCACGCTGCCTTCAGCGCGCTGCGCTTTATCGAGCCTTACCCTTCCTTTTGCGCCTTCAATTGCGCCGCACTTTCGATCATCGCTTCGAGCTGGCCGAAATTGACAGGCTTCGTCAGATGCGATGTAAAGCCCGCGCTCAAACAGCGGCGCACGTCCTCGTCGGTGCCGAAGCCGGTCAGCGCGACGGCTGGCACGTCGGAATGTTCGCGAAACGCCTTGACGAAATCAAGACCGGTGCCATCGGGCAATCCGACATCGCTGACAACCAGATCGAACCCGTGCAACTGCGTCGCGGCAAGCGCATCGTCGACCCGCCCGACCACCGTCACCTGATGACCCAAGCCGCGCATCAATTGGGCCATCACGTCGGCGGTGTCGGCATGGTCCTCGATCAGCAGCACGGACAGCGAACTCGCCGGCTGCAGGTTGCTCGGCACGATGACCGGCGGCGCGGTGGCCCGCGCGGCGGCAGTCGGCAGCGTGATCGTGAAGGTCGCGCCGCAATGCGGACCGGGACTCCGCGCGGTCACAGTGCCGCCGTGCACGTCCGTCAAAGCCTTCGTGATCGCGAGACCGAGACCCAGGCCGCCGAACTGCCGCGTCGTGCTTTGGTCGCCCTGCTCGAACGCATTGAACAGCTTGCCGATCTGCTCCGGCTCGATGCCGATGCCGGTGTCTTCGACCGAGATCTGCACCTGCATGCGTTCGTCGCGTGTGCGCACATAGATATGGCCGCCGTCCGGCGTGAACTTTGCGGCATTGCGAATCAGGTTCCACAGCATCTGTTGCAGCCGCGCGCGATCGGCGAGCACGTAGTGATGCGTCGCGTGCTTCTCGACATGCACGTCCTGCTGCTTGACCTGGATTTCGCTGCGAAAGAGTTCGAGCACGCTGTCCATCACCTCGTGTACGTCGACGGTCTCCAGCGACAGCCGCAGCTTGCCGTTCGCGACGCGCGTCAGATCGAGCAGATCGTCGATCAGCCGCGCCTCCAGTTCGACGTTGCGGCGGATCATGCGCACGCTCGCACGCGCCTGCTCCGGCAGTTCCGGGATCATCTCGAGTACGCTCGCGCCCGCGAGCACCGGCGTGAGCGGTGTGCGCAATTCGTGCGACAGCATCGCGAGAAAACGGTCCTTCGCGCGATTCGCTTCTTCGGCGGCCTGGCGCGCGGCCTGCTCGGACTCGAGCAGTCGCTCGCGCTCCTCGATCGCCTCGCGCTGCGAGTGGATGTCGGTGCAGCTACCGAACCATTTGCTGACGTTGCCATCGGCATCGCGCATCGCGACCACGCGCACGTCGAACCAGCGGTACTCGCCGTCGTGGCGGCGAATCCGCATCTCGTGCCGATAGTCGCCGCTGCGGCTCGCGACGGCCTTCAGCCAGCTTTGCCGGATCTGCTCGCAATCGTCGCGATGCACGGCCTCTAGCCACGCGAGACCATGCGAGCCATGTTCGGGCAAGCCGGTGTAGTCGTACCATTGCTTCGACAGGAAGTCGCAATCGCCGGCCGCGTCGCAGGTCAGCACGAGATGCGGCAACGTCTCCGACAGCGTGCGGTAATGCAGCTCGCGATCGCGCAGCAGCAGCGCTTCGTCGGACGCGCGTTGCAGCCGCACCTGCGACAACACGCGCTCCACGGCCTCTGGCAGATAGTCGAGATAGTCGCCGGACTTCGGCACCACGTCGGACACGCCCGCGCGCAGCGCTTCGATCACGCGCGACTCGTCGGTGAAGCCGGTCACGAGGATCGCCGGAATGGGCACGCCCTCCGCGCGCAGACGCCGGAAGAAATCGAGCCCGGTCTCCGGTCCGCTCAGCTGATAATCGAGCACGAGCAGCTCGGGGGCGCGGCTCGCGAGCCGCTCGCGGGCCGCCTCGACGCCGGCGCAGATCGTCACCCGGCAGCCGGCGCGTTCGAGCGACTTGCGCGCGAGCCGCAAGATGCCCTCGTCGTCATCGACGACGAGCACATAGGCGGCGTGCGGCGTGGACACTTCTTCGATCATGCAGGTGCTCTCCGGCTCGGTACGGTGCTCATCTTGTCATGAACGGCTTTCGGACAGCTTCAAGGCGGCGCGAGCCGCTGCCCCGGCGGCAGTTTGACCACTTGCAGGAAAAAGCCGAGAGCGTCGCGTGGCCGTCGTCGTCTTCGATCACAACGATGCTGACCGCTTGCGCGTGATTCATAGGCTCTCCGTGCCAACGATTCGTCATCCATGCCGCCGGGAGAAGGGCTGCGACGGTGCCCCCGCCGGCGTGCGCCGCGCTCAGAGGCGCGCCGGCTGCTCGGGCAGCACCACGAAAAAGGTCGATCCGGCGCCTTCGGCCGATTCGACCCAGACGCGCCCGCCGTGCCGCTCGACCGCGCGCCGCACCACCGCGAGGCCGATCCCCTCGCCGCTTGCGACGTCCCCGTGCAGACGCTGGAACGCGCGAAACACCTTCGACAGATACACGGCCGGAATGCCGAGCCCATTATCGCGGACGTAATAGATGCGCATACGGACCGCGCGCGGCTCGCTTTCGTCGACGGGTTCGGGCGCGAGCGCGCCGACCTCGATGCGCCCGCGGCGCGCCGGATCGAGGAAAGTCAGCGCATTGCCGATCAGATTGCTGAAGATCTGCTCGACCGCCGCCGGATCGCCCCATGCGGGCGGCAGCTCGCGCACCGTGACGCTCGCGGCGCGGTGGTCGATCGTGCCTTGCAGCCCATCGACGACTCGCGCCACCGCGCGCTCGACGCTGACCCGCTGCCACTGATATTCGAGCCGTCCCGCGCGCGAGATGCGCAACAGCGCGTCGATGATCGCCGCCGCGCGCGCGACCGCGGTGCGCAAATAGTGCAACGACTCGCGCACGTCGCCATCGAGGATCTGCGTCATGCGCCGTGCTTCGTTCTCCGGCAGACGAGCCTGTCCGACGAGCACGTCGAGTTCGTCGCACGACACGTGCAGCTCTTTCGAAAACCCCTGCAGATTGACGAGCGGCGAGCGCAGATCGTGCGACACGCTGTAGATGAACATCTCGTTGTCCTGCGTTTCCTGGCGCAATTCCTCATTGACGGCCGCCAGTTCGCGCGCGCGTGCTTCGAACTCCGTCTTCAGCGCCTCCTGCCCGGCTTCCGCCTCGCGCAGACGCGCATCGGTCTGATGTAGCACCGTGTCGAGCGCGGCGATTTCGTCGCTGCCCGACAACGGCGCCGCGAGCGGCCGGCCGCTGCCGAGCCGCTCGGCGTTATCGGTCAGCACTTCGAGGCGTTGGCCGATGCCGCGCACGAACCCGAAGGCGGTGACCGCCCAGATCAACATCGAGCCGAACACCGCGGCGATCAGCGCGCGCTGCTGAAGCTCGCGCCGCTCGCCGAGCGCGCTCGAGCGCTCGACGTCGAGCTCCGACGCCGCCGCGCCGAACTGGGCCAACTCGTCGCGGAACACGGCGATCTGCTCCGGCAACTCGCCGGTTTCGAGCGCGATATAGGGGCGTAGACTGCGCCCCTCGTGCAACGCCTGCGAGATCGCGACACTCTGTTCGCGATACGCGTCGATCGCGTGCCGCATGCTGCGCACGCGCTCGGCCTGGGCCGGCGTTTCGGCGACGAGCGCATCGAGCTTCGCGAGCCGGTCATTCAGGTCGACCCACACCGCATGGCGGTCGATCAGCGAGGCGCTGCCCGTCACCATCGCCGTGCGCACGCGGGCGGCCTGACGCAGCAGCGGATCGACGATGGCCGACGACTCGTAGAGGATCTGCTTGCTGTTGTCGACCCATCGCGCGGCCTGCGCGGTCCGCTCCTGGGTATCGAAGACGACCCCGAGCAGCGCGAGTTCGACCACGCTCGGTATCGCGATCAGCAGCAGACCTTTGGTGAATAGTTTCATGGTTCCGTCAGGGCGTTCAGGCTGTGGTTCAGGCTGTCACTCGAACGGCGGGGCTCGCGCGCACCCGTCGCGCCCTGCAAGGCGGGCGCCGCGCGGCTGGACGGGCCATTATCGACGTGAATCAGAGATATTTCAACGACGCGTCAGCAGGCGCTCGACCACACAAAAATGACTTTTTTATTGGGATGGGATGTTTTTTCCGCGCCGCCTGCGTCTATGATGGAGACAAGGTGTGCTGGGATGCGAATGCGCGCGGCGAGGCGGTTCGGCATGATTCGTGCGGGAGGCGGTGGGGCGATGCGGTAGCGTCGAATCATCGTGAATCCGGCCTTGTCGTATGCTATAAAACATCGACGTGCGGCGCGCGAAAGCCGGGAGTGGTCGCATGAAGACGCAGCGATTCTTGCAATTCTTTTTCAGGCGAATTTTTATGTCCTTCCCGAAAAAGCGTAGGCGCGCGAAGGTGGACGGCGACGAGTCGTTCCTCGCGGTTCTGCGGCATTTCAAGCCGTTCGGTCAACTCGACACCAAGATTGCGCGGGCTCGCGCGCAGGACGAACCGGTGCTCTATGCACACGTGCTGCCCGGACTCGACGTGCTTCTATGCAGTGTGCGCGGCGCACAGCCGCCCTACCCCGCACCAGCCGAATTGCGGCGGCGCTGCCTCGAATCCATTACCAACGCGCTGGAGCAGCCGCTCGATGGTCTCGAGAACGGCGGCTACTGGTACGAGGCCGACGGCTTCGGCTTCCTCGTGTTCGCGAGCCGTGCGCGCGGCAAGATTCTGACGGAGTTCGGCGCGACACGAATCGGTACCCGGCGCGGCGTGCGTCGCCAGGATGCGTCGGGCGATGCAACCCCACGTTCGCTCAGATAAGCCAATCGGGCACCCTGAAGTTCAGGGCTGCTGACAGGTCGTTCTCTTCGCTTCATCGAAACCCTGGCTCGACGGCAACCGCGCGCAGTTCCTCACGCGGCATCATGCCGTTGATTCGGCGATCGCATCATCGACGCGCTCGCCGCGCTTCAGCTGCCCTTGTATTCGGCCGCGCTCGCCGGCGACGACGTCGCTGGCTTACGATCCACCGCGGCTGGCGACGATGCGCCGCCCGAAGACTTGTTGACCGGCGCGCCCTCGAGCGATATCGGCGCCTTCGGCTGTTGCTTGACGCCCGGCGGCGGCGCCTTCGGCATCTGCCGCGCTTGCGCGAGCAATCGCGCGCACGGCAGCGGCTTGTTGTTGCTCGGCGCGAGCAGCGGGATCAGCGCCGCGAACGGATTGATCAGCCCGAGCCCGACCGCCGCGCCGCCGCGCAACGCGAGCGCGGCCGCATTGACGCCGACGTGCGGATCCTTGAAGGTGCCCTTCACGTACAGCGGCGAGCGCAGCGAAAAGACCCGGAAGCCCTTCGTATGCGGATGCACGCCCAGGTCCATCGTCTCGTCGCGCAGATTCACCTGACCGTCGATGATGATCACCGCGTCGCCGGTGTCGAGCGCGAACACGCGCGCTTCGAGCACGCCGTCGGTCGCGACGAAATCGGCGGCCGCGCAGTTGATCTTCACGTTGCTAGTGCCGAACAGCTTTTCATAGACGACGTTCGCGACGTTGAGCCCGGCCGCCTCCATCAGCAGACGGCTCACGGTGCCTTCGGTCACGAGCGCCTTCAACTCGCCGTTCGAAGTCGCCGCGAGCGCCGCCGGCGAATTACCGGTCGCGGACAGCGACGCATCGCCGTTGATCTCGCCGAGCGCGTTCTGCATCGTCTTGAAGGTCGGGAACAATTGCTTCAGCTTGACGTGCCGCGCCGACATCGCGAAGCGGCCCTTCAGCGGCGCCGCGCTGCCATCGAGATGAATATCCGACGCGAGCGAGCCGCCCGCGACGCCGAACTTCAGCGGCACGAGCGACAGCACGCCGTCGGTCATCACGACGTGCGTGTACAGATCCGTGATCGGCAGGTTCGCGTTTTTGATGATGCGCCGGCCGGTGAACTTGACGTCGGCGTCGATCGCCTTCCAGCGGTCGGTGCGGAACTCCTCGACCGGCAGCACGCGGTTGCTCGGCTGCGCGGCCGCGTCGCCGCGCCTCGCCTTGCTCGCGCTCGAATCGGCGCCGATCACTGGCGCGAGATCCGAGAACTGCAACAGATGCGACTCGAGTTCGCCCTGCAGCAGCGGACGTGGCTCGCGCCCGGTATAGGTCAACGAACCGTTCAGATCGCTGCCGCCGACCCGGCCTGTAAAGTTTTCATACGTGAACACGTTGCCGCTCGATTTGAACTGACCGATCAGACGACCCTCGGTCGCGTACGGCGGGGTCTCGGGCAAGGTCACGCCGGTCAGCGAATACAGGCGCGCCATGCTGTTGCCCTGCAGCCAGAGGCGCAGATCGAGCGCCCCGAGATGCGCCGGATCGGTGAGCGTGCCGACGAAGGCGATATGCAGATCGCCGGCTTTGACATCGGCCTGCACCGGGAACGGCCGGTTCGCGTCCTGCAGCGCGAGCACGCCGCCGAGCTTGCCGCTGCCCGACACCGGCGTGCGGTTGTAGGTGCCCTTGACGGTCCAGCCGATCGCATAAAGCGGCGTCGCGCGCCTGGCGCCAGGTGCGGTACCGCTCGCCCCCGAGACAGCCGCGGCCGGGCTGGCGCTCCCGCTGGTGGTTTCGGCCGGTGCGGCGGCGCCGCTCGTCGCGAGCGCGCCGGAACTCGCGGCCACGCCCGACGTTGCGGATGCGCCCGATGCGCCCGACGCCTGCGCCGCCGCTTCATAAGCCGCCGCTGCGGAAGCCGCCTTCGCCTCCGAGGCCGCCTCTGCCTCGGCCTGCGCGGCGAGTTGGCGCGCGCCCGCCCGGCCGACGGCCTGAGCCGACGCGCTGCGCGAGGCCTCTTCCTGCTGCTTCAGCGCGTCGCCGATCGGGATCGGCTGCCCGAGCGTATCGACGACCATCTGCACCTCGACCTTCTTCTGCTGATCCGACAGCGCGATGTTGCCCTTCGCGAACGCGATATCGTGCAGATCGAGCTTCCACTCGGTGGGTCTGCTCGACGACGGCAGCTTGAAGGTCCAGTTATTGCGCCCGTCGACAAGACGTTCCAGATCGACCGACGGATTCACGAGGTTGATCGCCGGAATCTCGATGTCGTGCGCGAGCAGCGGCAGCACCTCGACCTCGAAGTCGATTTCGTCGAGCGTCGCGAACTGCGGCTGTTTGGTCCAGTCGGGATTGCCGATCGCGATGTTGGCCGCCGAAAAGCGCGGCCAAGGCACCCAGCCGCGCCAGCCGGTCTCGCCGACCGCATGACGCCAGCCCACCTTCAGGTCGCCGTTGATCGCAAACGGCCGGCCGATCGCCTGGCTGACCTTGTCGTCGATGTAAGGCCGCGCGCGGTTCCAGTCGAAGCTCAGGATGAAGATGACGAGCGCGACGATCAGAATCACGAGCGCCGCCAGCAGCCATGCAAAGATTTTTCCGACCCGTCGTCCGGTGCCGCTCGACCCTGCCATTGAAAAGCTCCGCGTGTTGTTCCACGTTATGCACCGTGCAGCAGTTATCGTACCTGGCGCGCGAGCATGAATCGCCGCGTCGGTCGTGCGCTGTTGCGCCTCGTCGCTTTATCATGGCGCACGCTTTACCGACAGCCCCACCGGCACACCCTCCCCACGGCGTTCCAACCATGACCGATGTTCCCTTCGTCCTCGCCGACGGCATCGTACGGCGCGATGCGCAGCGCGGCCAGACGCTGTTGCAGCCGACCACCTTCGCCCTGCGCGCCGGCGAGCGGGTCGCGATTACCGGACCGTCCGGCTCCGGCAAGAGCGTGTTTCTGCGCGCGCTCGCGCTGCTCGATCCGGTCGATGCGGGGCGCATCCTGTGGCATGGCGCGCCGCTCGAGCGTGCGCGGATTCCGCGCTACCGGCGCGCAATCGCGTATATCCGGCAGCGGCCCGCGCTGATCGACGGCAGCGTCGAAGACAATCTGCGCTATCCGTTTGCGCTGCGGGCATATCGCGACGCGCGCTTCGATCGCGCGTGCGCGACCAGGCTCGCGATGCAGGCCGGCCGCGGCGAGGACTTTCTCGGCAAGCGCGCAAGCGAATTATCGGGTGGCGAAGCGCAGATCGCCGCGCTGATCCGCGTGCTGCAACTCGCGCCCGAAGTGCTGTTGCTCGACGAGCCGACCGCATCGCTCGATCCGGCGTCGTCGCGCGCGATCGAAGCGCTCGTGCAGGCGTGGTTCGATGCCGCGCCGGGCGCTCACGCATCGATGTGGGTGTCGCACGATGTCGAGCAGGCGGCACGCATGAGCGAACGGCATCTGACGATGCGCGCCGGCGTACTGGCCGAACACACTTGCGTGCGGCGCGATGCGGACCAACGCGCTCCCGCCGACCAGCGTCGGGAGCCCCGCCAATGAGCCTGCAGAATCTGAGCTTGTGGGACGTCGCGATCGCGACGCTGCTGATCGTCGTGAATGGCGCGGTGTCGGTCGCGCTGAAGCTCGATCTCGAGCGCAAGCTCGCATGGGCGGCGGTGCGCACCGTGGTCCAGTTGCTCGCGATCGGCTATGTGCTCGGCTGGGTGTTCAGTTTCGCTCGCTGGTACGTGGTGCTGCCGCTGATGATCGTGATGACGCTGATCGCCGGTTTCGCAGGCGCGCAGCGCGGCAGCCACACCTATGCCGGACAACGCGCCGACAGCGTGCTGTCGATCTGGGTCAGCTCGTGGCTCGTGGCCGCGGTGGGACTGTTCGTCGTGATCCGCATCCATCCGTGGTACGCGCCGCAATATGCGATTCCGATTCTCGGCATGATCCTCGGCAACACGCTGACCGGTGTATCGCTCGGCATCGAGCGGATGACCGAGGAGCTGACCGCGCGGCGCGACCGCGTCGATATGGCGCTCGCGCTCGGCGCGACACGCTGGGAGGCCGCGCAGGCGCCGGCGCGCCAGGCGGTGCGCGCGGGCATGATGCCGACGTTGAACCAGATGGCGGTGGTCGGCGTTGTCAGTTTGCCGGGCATGATGACCGGTCAGGTGCTGGCCGGGCAGTCGCCATTGCAGGCGGTGCGCTATCAGATCGTCATCATGTTTCTGATCGCGGCGGCGTCGGCGCTGGGGACCGTGGGCGCGGTGCTGCTCACGTACCGGCGGCTCTTTTCGGCCGAGCATCAGTTCTTGCCGGCGCGGCTCGTCGAGCGTGAGGCACGCAAAGAATGACGCACAAGGATGACGCGCTAGCGCGTGCTACGCTCGCGCACGCGGCCATCACGCCGCACGCTCGAACCTTCACCGCTTCGCGGTGACGGCGATCTCCGTGCCGTCGGTCAGCGTCAGCGTTTTCGTCGTGCCGTTGACCGGCATCGTGAAACGCACGATCTGACTCACGCTCACATCGTTCGGACACTTGAGCGTCTTGCCGCCGCTCGTCACGGTTTTCACGCCATGCGGCGTCTGCGCCTGGAAGTTCAGTTGGACGGCCGCGGTGCCGTCGCTCGACACCACCGGCGAGAAGCGGATCTGCGTCTGGCGGATCATCGCGCCATTCTCGTCGACCGGCAGCGACGCATAGTCCGGGCATGCGTCCGTCGCGGCCACCGGACCGCCGGGCGGCACGGTCTTCCACGTGAAGTCGTCCGATTCGCCCGAGCGGATCGTGCGGGTCTCCTGGGAATTGCCGAACTGTTTCGACGTGACGCGAACGGTGTAGCGGATCGGACCGTCGAGCGGGGCCTTGTTGGTCACCGTGATCGGCGTGGCTGCGCGAGCAGCCGGCACGAGCGCGCAGGCGAGAGAAGCGACAACGGAAACGGCGGAGAGTTTGAAGCTGAAGCTCATACTGTCACCTCGTTGTTGTGCCGCTGCGCGCTCGCGTCGACGCGACTGCCTGTGCACTGTTCACGCACTGCCGAGGGCCGGCCGGTTCATACCGGCTGGCCTCGCCGCAAGACACGCAACCGTTTTGGCATGCTGCGTCGTCAGTCTAACGCCAAGCGCGCTGCCGCGCGTGTCGTGTCGGCCCGGGTGTTAACCCGCTTGCGGCGACGCGCTTTCTGCGCGTCGATTTCATCTCAGAAGCCGGTCAGCACCAGCTTGCCGATCGCGCGTCCTGCTTCGAGCAACCCATGCGCGCGACGCAGATTCTCCGCGTTGATGCGGCCGAGGTCCTGGCCGAGCGTCGTGCGCAACGTGCCGGCATCGACGAGCCGCGCGACCTCGGTCAGCAGCTTGTGCTGCTCGATCATGTCGGTCGTGCCGAACATCGAGCGGGTGAACATGAACTCCCAGTGAAACGCGGCGCTCTTCGCCTTCAGCAATTCGACGGGCACGGCGGCGCTGTTCTCGACGATCGTGCAGATGCCGCCTTGCGGCTTGATCAGTTGCGCGGCGGCCGGGAAATTACGGTCGGTGTCGTTGAAGATCAGCACGTAGTCGACCTGCTCGATGCCGATCTCCTTCATCTGCGCGGGCAGATCGCCGAAGTGATCGACGATGTGATCCGCGCCGAGCTCCCGTGCCCATTTCGCCGATTCGGGCCGCGACGCGGTCGCGATCACCTGCAGCTTGCCGAGCTGCTTCGCGAGCTGGATGCCGATCGAGCCGACCCCGCCCCCCCCGCCGAAAATCAGCACCGTACGGCCTGCGTCGGCGCCCTGCGGCGATACGCCGAGGCGATCGAACAATGCTTCCCACGCAGTGATCGCGGTCAGCGGCAATGCGGCCGCGTGCGTGAAATCGAGCGACGCCGGCTTGTGTCCGACGATCCGTTCGTCCACCAGATGAAACTCGCTGTTGGCCCCCGGCCGCGTAATGCTGCCCGCATAGAACACCGGATCGCCGACCTTGAACAGCGTGACCTCGGGGCCAGCTGCGACGACAGTGCCGGCCGCATCCCAGCCGAGCACGCGCGGCGTCTTTTCGACGGTGTCTTTCGGCGCGCGCACCTTGGTGTCGACCGGGTTCACGGAAATGGCTTCGACCTTGACCAGCAGATCGCGGCCGGTCGCTTCGGGTTTCGGGATCTCGACGTCGACGAGCGCTTCGGCGTGATCGAGGGGCAGATAACGGTAGAGTCCGACGGCTTTCATGGCTGCTCCTTGTGGGTTCGGTTGATGTGCACGCATGACTCGTATCGTAGGATGGTTCTTATTCTGATAAAACAGCCATAATCACTGAATCATTTTTTGGTTTTTCAGAATAATGGACGATTCAAGCCCGGCCGGCCGGTCCGTGCCCAGCGAACGCGAACGGCTCGATCTGCTCGACGTCGCGTTGTTCGTGCGTGCCGCGCTGCTCGCCAACGTGTCGGCGGCCGGGCGCGAGTTCGGTTTCTCGGCGGCGGTCGCGAGCGCGCGGATCGCACACCTCGAAAAGATCCTCGGCGCGCGTTTGTTGCATCGGACCACGCGCCGCATCAGCCTCACCCAGGACGGTGAAGTGTTCATGACGCGCGCCGAGGCGCTGCTCGACGCGGCCGCCGCAGCGCGCGCATCGGTCGGCCGCGCGCAGGCCGAGCCGCAGGGACGGCTGCGCGTGTCGATGCCGTCGTCGTTCGGGCGTCAGCATGTGTCGCCGGTGATCAGCGAGTTTCTGCGCCGCTATCCGGGGGTCAGCGTCGATCTGCGCCTGACCGATCAGGTGGTCGATCTGGTCGACGCGGGAATCGATGTCGCGCTTCGCGTCGGCGTGCTGAAGGATTCGTCGCTGGTCGCACGGCGGCTCGCGGTCAACCGCCGCGTGCTGTGCGCGGCCCCCGCCTATCTGGCCGCGCGCGGCACGCCGCATCATCCGTCGGATCTCGCGGGGCACGAGTGCATCATCCTGTCGGCGCAGCGCGACTGGCGCTTCGTGACGCCCGCCGGCCCGCTCGACGTGCGCGTGAGCGGACGCCTCGTCACCGATAACGGCGAGGTGATTCGCGACGCGCTGCTCGCGGGCTTCGGCATCGCGCTGAAATCGACATGGGACGTGGCGCCCTATCTGCGCAGCGGCAAACTCGTCAGCGTGCTCGACAGCTATCCTCTCGCGGACGACGTCGCGATCTGGGCCGTGTATCCAAGCCGCGCGTTCGTGCCGCCGAAGACGCTCGCCTTCATCGACTTCGTCGCCGCGCATTTTGGCGATCCGCCGTACTGGGATCGCGAGCCGGTTGGCCTGGCGGGCGCGTAGGCGGCGCGATGCCCGCTACGCCGCGTCAGCGCTTGCCGACCTTTGCGCCGCCCTGCTTGCGATCCGAGTTCACATCGGCATGCGCGTCGTTCTGCGTGCGTTGCTGATACTCGCCGCCGCCGCGGCGGTCGGTATCCAGCTGCCCATGCGCGATGTCGTCATGTGCCTGCTTGCCGACATGGCGCGGCTCGTCCTCGTGCTGCGACTCGGGATGCTGGTCGGCTTCATGCGGCAGCGGCGCCGCGGCTTCCTGCAACGACTTCGGATCCTTGTTCGCGTGCGGGTCGGCTTGCGCGTCGCCATCGGTCGATTGCGGCAGGGTCTTCATTGCATTGCTCCTTCGCGAAGCGCGTTCGCGCGCCAAGTACGCACGGCGCATTCGCGGGTTGGATTCAGCCACCCGGACGCGCGCTCATCACGCGACGCCCAGACGTTTTTTCATCGCCGCGGTGATGCGCTGACGCGTCTTTGCGTAGCCGGCCCACGGGTCGTTTCCGAGGCCGTCCACGCGCTCGTGGACGTTGCGGATGCCCCATTGATCGCCGCTCGTCGTGCTCTCCAGTTCGTCCCACGCGAGCGGCACCGACACCCCGAGCCCCGGCCGCGCGCGCGCCGAGAATGCGGCCACCGTGCTCGAGCCACGGTTGTTGCGCAGATAGTCGATGAAAATCTTTTTCTTGCGATTCTGCGCGCCCATCTTGGCGCTGAAGTACTGCGGCAGCGTCGTCGCCATGTGCTGCGCGACCGCCTGCGAGAAATCCTTCACTTCGTCCCAGCCGGCCTGCTTCGCGAGCGGCACGACCACGTGCAAGCCCTTGCCGCCGCTCGTCTTGCAGAACGACTTCAGGCCCAGTTCGTCGAGCAGCGAGCGGGTCAGTTGCGCGGCCTCGACCATGCGTTCCCAGCCGAGCGACGGGTCCGGGTCGAGATCGAACACCATGCGATCGGGCTTTTCGATATTCGACGCGACCGCATTCCACGTATGAAACTCGACGGTGCCCATCTGCGCGGCGCCGACCAGCGCGGCGAGCGTGTCGATCGTGATCAGCGGAGGATGGCCCGGATCGAGTCCCTCGTGCTGCGTGACGTGCGGAATCGACAGCTTCTGGCTGTGCTTCTGGAAGAACAGCTCACCGCCGATATCCTCCGGCGCGCGCACCAGCGCGACGGGCCGCTCGCGCAGATGCGGCAGCATCCATTCGGCGATTGATTCGTAGTACTGCACCAGTTCGAGCTTGCTTGCGCCGCTGCTCTTGTCGATCACGCGATCGGGATGCGAGATGCGCACGCCGGCGATTTCGCTCTGTGCACGCGAGCGTGTTGCCGTGGTTCGGGCGGGCGCGCTTTCCTTGGCGGCGGGCCTGGCGGCACTGGCGGTCTTGCTGGTTGCGCGCTTTTTCGGCGCGCCTGTTCGTGGCGTATCGGCGGTGGCGGTTTCGGTTTGCTGTTGCACGTCGGCTCCTTGTCGAGCGGTTTCCCTGACGATCTGGCGCGCCGGCTTGTCGTCGCGCAGGCTGACGAACGACGCCTGGCGCACGATGCCGTCGCCCGTCCATTCGGCGAAGTTGCATTCGGCAACGAGCACCGGCTCGACCCAATGCACGGGCGTGCGGCTGCGCTCGCGCGGTGTGCTCGCGAACGGCATGCGCTTGCTCGCGTGCGCGTCGAGCGCCTGTTTGACCGAGCGCAGCAGCGCGGCGTCGAAGCCGGTGCCGACGCGGCCTGCGTACTGCAGCCGGCCATCGGCGTCGTAGACGCCGAGCAGCAGCGCGCCGAACGCCGAGCGGCTGCCGCCCGGCTCCGAATAGCCGCCGATCACGAACTCCTGGCGGCGCCGGCACTTCAGCTTGATCCACGACGGCGAGCGGCTCGACACATAGCTGCTGTCACGCCGCTTGCCGATGATGCCTTCGAGCGCCATATCGCACGCGCTCTTGAGCAGCTCGTCGGCGCTGAACGCGAAGTCGTTCGAAAAGCGCAGCACGCGATCGTCGACGCCTTCGAGCAGCGCCCGCAAAATCGCGCGGCGCTGTTCGAGCGGCACGTCGCGCAGGTCGTAGCCGTTCAGAAACGGCAGATCGAACAGATAGATCACGATGTCCTGCGGGCGATGCGCATCGAACGCGTTTTGCAGCAACTGGAAGTTCGGCACGTCGCGTTCATCGAGCACGACCGCTTCGCCGTCGAGCCACGCGCTTTGCACATCGAGTGCCGCGAGAGCCTCGATCTGCTTGCTGAACTTTGCGGTCCAATCGTTGCCGTTGCGCGTGAAAACGCTGACGGGACCGCCCTTCGCTTTCGACGCGTGGTCGATGCGCGCGAGCACGCGGTAGCCGTCGAACTTGATTTCGTAGAGCCAGTCATCGCCTGGCGGCGCGCTGTCGACGAGCGTCGCCAGCTCCGGCTTCAGGCTCGCGGGCAAGGCCGCTGCGACCGCGCCTTCGATCGATGGCGATGCGGCGAGTTCGCGTAGCGACTGCGCGCTGCGCGTCGCGACGATGTCGGGGCGTTTGGGATCGGCTGCGCGGCGCAAGGATGCGGATTTCGCCGGCTTGCCCGCGCTCGTGGCCTTGCCGTCGCGCGAGGTTTTCGTCTGCGCTGTCGATTGCTTCGTTTTCCTGCCTTTCGAAGCCCCGTCGGCCAGCACGCTGCCCGGCAGCTTCTTCAGCACGTCGTAGTCGCTTTCGTCGCGCGCTTCCTCGTCGCGCTCCTTGATCAGCAGCCATTGCTCCTTGTCGCCGCTGCCGCGCATGTGGCTCCGTACGAGCGTCCAGCCGCCATGTAGCTTCTCGCCGTGCAAATGAAACTTGAGCTTGCCGGCCGCATACGACCGCGCGGCTTCGGCCGCGCCGCCCGCCGGCTCCCATGTGCCGCGATCCCACACAATCACGGTTCCCGCGCCGTAGTTGCCGGGCGGAATCTCGCCCTCGAAGGTACCGTATTCGACCGGATGGTCCTCGACGTGCACCGCGAGCCGCTTGACCGACGGGTCGAGGCTCGGCCCCTTCGGAACCGCCCACGACAGCAGCGCGCCGTTCAGTTCGAGCCGGAAGTCGTAGTGCAGACGCCGCGCGTCGTGCTCCTGGATCACGTAGGAGAGCGTATCGGGCGCGGCACGCGTCGCGCGCTTGCCGGTCTTGCTCGCGGCGCGCTCGCGGGTCGTCGCGCCGGCCGGCTCCGGCGTGTCCTCGAAGCGGCGCTTGCGATGATAGTGCTCGAGCCGGTCGTTCATGGCGATGACTCCGGTGCGTTTGGTGCCATAGACGGCTCGGCCGCGCGCTCAGGCCGCCGCGCGCCGTTTGCGGGACGTTGCGGTGGTTTTCGACGTCGCGCGCCCGCTCCCGCCGCTGCCGCCGCTGCCGCCGCTGCCGCCGCTACCGCTGCGACTGCGCGCCGTGCTTGCCGCGCGCGGCTTTTTGCGCGCGGGCGCGGCCGCCTCTTCATCGGACTCGGCCTCGCTATCGCTCTGATCCTCGTCCTCGTCGGCGGCGCGCTTGCGGCCCGTGGCGGCCTGCTTGCCCTTGCCGCGGCCAAGACTGCGGCGCAGCAGATCGGACAGGTCGAGAATGTCGGCGGACTTGCGCGACTCGTGCGGCGTTTCGACCTCGACGACCTCCTCGGTCTTGCCCGCCTGGATCTTGCGCTCGACGAGCGCCATGATGTCGTCGCGAAACGTATCGTGATACTGCATCGGGTCCCACGTCTCGCTCATGTCGTCGATCAGCTTTTTCGCCATGTCGAGTTCTTTCGCCGTCACGCCGGCGGCCTTCATGCCTTCGGGCGGCACGTTGAATTCGTCGAAATTGCGCACCTCGTCGGCCCAGCGCAGCGTGTTCAGCGCGAGCATCGGACCGAGCGGAATCAGCGCCGCCAGATGCTGCTTGTTGTGCAGCACGACACTGGCGACGCCGATCTTGCCCGACGCCGTCATCGCCTCGCGCAATAGCGCATAGACTTTTTCACCCTTGCGGTCGGGCGTCAGGAAATACGGCGTATCGAGATAGAGAAACGAGATGTCGGGGGCGTCGACGAACGCGAGGATGTCGACCGTCTGCGTCGACTCGGGGTTCGCCGAGCGGATTTCGTCGTCAGACAGCACGACGTAGTGATCCTTCTCGTACTCGAAGCCGCGCACGATGTTGTCGCGGGTCACGTCCTTGCCGGTCCGCTTGTTGAACTGCTTGTAGCCGATCGGATCGATCGTGCGCTTGTCGAGCAGATTGAAGCCGACCTTCTCCGACTGCGTCGCCGGATAAAGCTGCACCGGTACGTGGACGAGCCCGAAACTGATTGCGCCCTTCCAGATCATGTGTGCCATCGCGCGCTCCCCTGTCCCATGGCCCTGAGATCTCAGGCGAAGCAGCAAGCGTGCCCGCGTTTCGGCGCGCTCGACACTGCCGCCACGCGTAAAGCAGGAGCGGGTCGGCTCGGCGGTGTGCCGTCATGGGGTTGTAAGTCTTGCGACGAGGCGGCAAAACCTACGGTTTTCCTGGTGCGCGCGGTCTATGCGGCGCCCGCATCAAGGCTCGAGCAGGACCGGTACCGACGCAAACCCGCGAAACCGCACGCGAGCGCCCCGCGTCGGCTCACCATCGACGCGATACGCCGGGAAGCGCTGCACGAAGCGCCCGATCGCAATCCGCGCCTCCAGCCGCGCCAGCGACAGACCCGCGCACTGATGAATCCCGAACCCGAACGCGAGATGCCGGTTCGGGTCGCGGCGGATATCGAAGCGGTCCGGCTCGGCAAACTGCTCGGGATCGCGATTGGCCGCGCCGATGCACAGCGTGACCGGCGTGCCGCGCGCGAGCGCGACGCCGCCGATCTCGGTATCGACGGTGGCCATGCGATTGCCGAGTTGGTTCGAACTCTCGAAGCGCAGGCACTCCTCGACCGCGGTGCCGATCAACTCCGGCTCGCGCAGCAGCGCGGCACGCTCGTCAGACCACTCGCTCAGCGTGACGAGTCCGTTGCCGATCAGGTTGGTGGTCGTTTCATGCCCGGCGTTCAGGATGAAAATGCAGTTCTGCAGCAGTTCGGCTTCAGATAGCTGCTCGTGCGGCCCCTCCCCCTGGATCAGCCGCGTCAGCACGTCGTGCTGCGGATCGCCCGGCTCGCGGCGGCGTCGTGCGACGAGGCCGCGCAGATAGTCGACGAATTCGCTGACCGCGCGATTGCCACGCTCGAACTGCGCGTCGGTCAGCGACGGCTCGAGCGCGCCCAGTATCGCGAGCGACCAGTCGCGCAACGGCGCGCGTTCATCGTGCGGCACCTCGAGCAGATTGCCGATGACCTCGACCGGAATCGCCGACGCGAATTCGCCGATCAGATCGATACGCCCGCGCTGCGCGGCCGCATCGAGCAGGCCGTCGACGAGCCGGATCAGCGCGGGCTCCATCGCCGCGATCGCGCGCGCGGTCAGCGCGCCGGCGATCAGCTTGCGCACCCGCGTATGGCGCGGTGGATCGTTGAACACGAGACTCGTGGTGTGATGCGCGTAGAGCAGAAAGTCGCCGTATTTCGGGCGGAACTCGACGGTCTTGTCGGAGCTGAAGGTCTTGGGGTCGCGGTAGACCGCCTGCACGTCGCGAAAGCGCGTCAGGAACAACGAGCCGTCCGGCATGCGCCGGATTGGCTCATAGCTGCGCAGTGCGTGATAGACCGGATAGGGATCGGCGTAGAACGCCGGGCTCAGATGACGCAGATCGAAGTCGCGGGCAAGGGAGGATGCCTCGCTGGCGGTTGCCGGGGTCATGCGTTGTCTCCGTGGGGCGTCTTGTTGCGCCAGGGTGGGGTGGTGGGTTCGTGTGAGCGTATTCGTTCGGCCTGCTCCGTTACGGCGATGCGCCGGACGCCGGGTTCAGCCAACGCGACGACCAGCCGCAGGCGACGGGCCAACGCACAGAACCGATACAATAGCGGGATTTTCCGCGCGCCACGCGCCTCTTTCTTCCCGCGTCACCGGTCGTCCATGAACCTCGTCATTCAAAGCGTCGCCCCCCTTTGCGCCGACCACCACAAAACGCTCGTCGCGCTCGCACGCGGCTCGCACGCCGCCGTCATCGACGAGCACGCGATTCGCATCGCCGGCGCGAACCTCGCGCAACGCGCCGACGTCGAAGCGTATTGCTATGCGCATCGACTCGACTACGCGTTTGTCGAAACCGGCCGCCAGTTGAGCGACTTCGGCCTCGTCGCGATGGACATGGATTCGACGCTGATCACGATCGAGTGCATCGACGAAATCGCCGATTTCTGCGGGATCAAAGCCGAAGTCGCGGCGATCACCGAGGCTGCGATGCGCGGCGAGATCAAGGACTTCAACGAGAGCCTGATTCGTCGGGTCGCGCTGCTGAAAGGGCTCGACGCCAGCGCGCTCGAGCGCGTGTACGAGGAGCGGCTGCGGTTGTCGCCGGGCGCCGAACGCATGCTGGCCGGCGCGAAACAGGCGGGCCTGAAAACGCTGCTCGTGTCGGGCGGCTTCACGTTCTTCACCGCGAAGCTGAAGACGCGCCTTGGGCTCGATTTCACGCGCGCGAACACGCTTGAAATTATCGACGGCAAGCTGACCGGCAATGTGATGGGCGAAATCGTCAATGCCGAGGTGAAAGCGCGCACGCTGCGCGAAACCTGCGCGACGCTCGGCATCGAACCGTCGCGCGCAATTGCGATGGGCGACGGCTCGAACGACCTGAAAATGATGGCCGAAGCGGGACTCTCCGTTGCATTCCGGGCGAAGCCGGTGGTGCGGGAAGCAGCCAGCGTGTCGTTCAATTTCGTTGGACTGGACGGTTTGTTGCGGTTGGTTTGAGGCTGGCGCTCGAGGGATCCGTTATCGCTCGCGTCGGCACAACGACCGACGCGCTAGCGAGCCGCGCGAACCGTTGCGTTATCTGTTGAAAATGGCCGGCAAGAACAGCGCGAACATGCCGATGGAAATCAGGATGCTGAAGATCAATACGCCCTTCATGATGCGATCGTGATTTTTGCCTATTTCCAATGACAGGATAAATTGTTTCATAAGCTCCTCCACAAGACAGAACAAGTATAAGAGCTGCACTATCCAATAAAACTAATTGAGGTAAATGTGCAGGGCCGCGGATAGAAGCGCCGCCAGGCAGGTCATGAAAATTGACGTGCCTATCGCCCCACGTGATAGCGCGCCAACCACGGACTCGGTCTGCCGGTGATCGATAACGATGGCGAAGCCGTCCCGCCGCACCTTGAGTAAGCACGCCATCACGGCTATGGAACAGGCGAACGCCAACCCGCAGAACCCAACGATCCCCAACGCAAGCATCGACGTCTCCACGCTGCCCTGCTCCAAGGCCATCACCGCCTCATAAATCGCGGCGGCGCAAAGTCCGATCGCACACCAGAACAGTTGCCCGTCCTTGACCGACGCCGCAATCATCGTCCTGGCAACGCGCCAGCCATACGCGGGCGCGACGAGCGCGAGCGTAAAGATCGGCCCGGCAATCGGCACCGCAAGGTTCAGCAACAGCCAGAAGAAAAGATTCATCCAAGCCCCTCCCCCGAGCGCCGCAACGTTATCCGTCAAGCACACGATCGTAGCGTCGCGCCGCGGCATCGAACATTCGGCCGAACGGTCGGGTCTGCCTGATACTCAGGGCAACAAAAAAGCCCGCCGGGAACACATCCCGGCGGGCTTCTCGAACAACGTGTCGAACAGGGCTAACGCGTGTTAAGCCAGCTTGGCCAGGCTCTGCTCGATATCCGCACGCAGGTCCGCCTCGTCTTCCAGACCGATATAGAAGCGCACCAACGTGCCGCGACGCGGCCACTGCGCCGCAGTGCGCATCGACGCGATGTCGTACGGCATCGCGAGGCTATGCGCGCCGCCCCAGCTCCAGCCGAGCGAAAACAGTTCGAGCGACTCGCAAAACGTGTCGATCCGCGCCGCGCTGTACCGTTCGTCGAACACCACCGAGAACAGTCCGCCCGCGCCGCTGAAATCGCGCTTGTACACTTCGTGCCCCGGACAGTCACCGAGCGCCGGATGCAACACCGCGACGACTTCCGGCCGGCTCTTCAACCACGTCGCGAGCGACAGCGCCACGCGATCGTGCTGCGCGAAACGCAACTGCATACTCGGCAGGCTGCGCAGGATCAGCGAGCAGTCGTCCGAGGACACGCCGATGCCCATGCGCATGCGCGCCGCCTTCAGCTTCACATGCACGTCGTGGTCGACCGTGATCGTCGCGCCCATCAGCACGTCGCCGCCGCCCGATTGGTATTTGGTCAGCGCCTGCACCGAGATGTCGACGCCGTGGTCGAACGGCCGGAACGCGAGGCCCGCGGACCACGTGTTGTCGATCGCGGTGACGACCTTGCGCGCGCGCGCCGCCGCCGTGATGGCCGGTACGTCGGGCACTTCCATCGTCACCGAGCCGGGCGCCTCGATCCAGATCAGGCGCGTGTTCGGCTGGATCAGACTGGCGATGCCCGCGCCGATCAGCGGATCGTAGTAGCGCGCCGTGATACCGAAATCGCGCGCGAGCCAGTCGCCGTGGTCGCGGTTCGGCGAGTACACGTTATCGGGAATCAGCACGTCGTCGCCGGCCTTCACGAGGCCGAAGTAGACGTTCGAGATCGACGACAGCCCCGACGGCTGCAGCAGCGCATGATTGCCGCCCTCGATCGCGGCGAGGCGCTGAGCGAGCGCGATCTGCGTCGGCGTCGCATGCAGGCCGTAGCGCCATTGCGCGTCGTTTTTCCAGTCGAGCGCGCGCATCGCGGCGAGGTCGGGAAACACCACCGTCGACGCGCGCGTGACGGGCGTCGAGAACGATTCGAAGCCCGGCGTGATCTGGTCCTCGGCACGCACGATGCGGGTCTGCAGGCCATGTTTGAATGTGGATTCAGTCATGTGAAGCTCGGTGAAAAACATAGTCAAGCGAGCCTGAAGCAACGGCCGCGCTGCGCGATTCCGGATGCCCGGCGCGCGTGCGCATCAGTAGCCCGTTTGCAGGTTGCTGACGCCGCCCACTGGGTGCCCGCCGGCAGCGGGTGCCGGCGCGGGAGCCGCCGCGCCGTTGGCCCCGGCCGGTTGCGGTGAGGGGGCTGCAGGCCTCGTCGCCGCACCGCCGGCCGAACCGGCCAACGGCACCGCCTGCCCTGCCGCCAGCGGCTTCAGGTTGAATTCCTGAGGGTTCGAATCGTCGACGTTCATGCGGTCGCCTTCGAGCGAGCCGTCCGCCGCGAACTTGCCGACCCAGTTGCCGGTGATATGCGTGCCGTCGTTCGATTCCTCGACTTCGAGCGTATCGCCGTCGCGATCGCCGGCGATCAGAATCACCTCGCCGCTATCGGTGTACTGATACTCGCCGTGCACGCCAGATGGATCGTCGGTCTTGGGCCCGAGCCGCAGCACGATCGGCCGCGCGCCGAGCGTGCCCACGTAGCGCGGAAACTTCGCGAACTCGGGGCTCGGTTTCAGCGGCAACTGGATCGGCGGCGGCGCGGCCAGTTCCTTGACCGCATCGCTTTCCGCCCACGCCTGCGACGGCATCCACAGCACCGTGCCCGTACACAACAGCGCGGCGGCGCTCACCACCACGCCGGCGCGCCGGCGCAAGGCGTGCGTTGCCGTGCGGGTTGCCGAACCCTTCGTCACTTTCGCTTCCTGCATCCCGTCGATCCTTGTTGCTGGTTCCTGCTTGCCACCTATATCGCGCCGGCCTGCCGTGCGCGGTCACAGACGCTCGAAAACCGCCGCGATCCCCTGCCCGCCGCCGATGCACATCGTGACGAGTGCATAGCGCCCGCCGATGCGCTGCAGCTCGTACAGCGCCTTCACGGTGATCAGCGCGCCGGTCGCGCCGATCGGATGGCCGAGCGAAATGCCCGAGCCGTTCGGATTGACCTTGGCCGGATCGAAGCCGAGCTCCTTGCTGACCGCGCAGGCCTGCGCGGCGAAGGCCTCGTTGGCCTCGATCACGTCGAGATCGGCGACCGTGAGACCCGCCCGCTCGAGCGCCTTGCGACTCGCCGGCACCGGGCCGATGCCCATGTACGCGGGATCGACGCCCGCATGCGCGTACGACACGAGTCGCGCCAACGGCTTCACGCCGCGCCGCTCGGCGACGCTACGCTCCATCAGCACGACGGCCGCGGCCGCGTCGTTGATGCCCGACGCGTTGCCCGCCGTCACCGTGCCGTTGTCCTTTACGAACACCGGCTTCAGCTTCGAGAAGTCTTCCGCGGTTGCGTTCAGCCGCGCGTGCTCGTCGGTGTCGAACACGACGTCGCCCTTCTTCGACGCAATCGTGATCGGCAGAATCTGTTCCTTGAAGTAGCCGCTCGTGATCGCGTGGGCCGCGCGACGATGCGACTCGAGCGCGAGCGCGTCCTGCGCGTCGCGCGAGATCTCGTACTTGCGCGCGACGTTCTCGGCGGTCACGCCCATGTGGATCGACTGGAAAGGATCGTTGAGCGCGCCGACCATCATGTCGACGAGACGCGCGTCGCCCATGCGCTGTCCGAAGCGCGCGGCCGGCATCGAGTAAGGCGCGCGGCTCATGTTTTCAGCGCCGCCGCCGATCGCGATATCGGCATCGCCGAGCAGCACGCTTTGCGCGGCCGACACGATGGCCTGCAAGCCCGAGCCGCACAGCCGGTTCACGGTCAGCGCGGGCGTATGCTGCGCGACCCCGCCGTTGATTGCCGCGACGCGCGCGAGATACATGTCTTTCGGCTCGGTGTGCACGACGTTGCCGAACACGACGTGTTCGACTTCGTCGCCCGACACGCTCGCGCGCTCGAGCACTTCGCGCACCACGCGCGCGCCGAGATCGGTCGGCGCGAAATCCTTCAGGCTGCCGCCGAACGTGCCGATTGCCGTGCGCACACCACTTACCACCACTACGTCCCGTTGCATCGCTTGTCCCTCCTGTTGTCTCTCCAGTCTGCCTGGATGATTGCACCAGCGCGGGCCATGCTGCGCCGCGCGCGGCTTACGTAAAACCTAGTTCGCCAGCCGCCGCTCGACTGTCTCGCGCGACGGAATCGGCGCGACCGCGCCATAACCTTGCGTGGACAGCGCGGCGGCAACGTTCGCGTAACGCGCGGCGGCAAATGGATCGTCGCCCGCGACGATGCGCGCGATAAAGGCGCCGCCGAAGCAGTCGCCGGCGCCGGTCGCATCGACCGCGTCGACGACATGGCCCGGCACGACGCGCCGCTCGTTCGGCGTCGCGATATACGAGCCGTCCTTGCCGAGCTTCAGCGCGATCACGCCCGGACCATGCGACAGCAGAAAATCGACGATCTCGTCACGGCCGGTCAGCCCCGTCAGTTCGGTCACATCGTCCCAGCTCGGCAGGCAGATGTCAGTCTGGCGGATCGCCTCGAGCATCACCGCGCGCGCCCGCGCCAGCGGCCACAGCTTAAGACGCAGATTGGTGTCGAAGCTCACGCGCGCGCCATTCGCGCGCGCATGCGCGATCGCTTCGAGCGCGGCGTCGCAGGCGCTGACGCTGATCGCGAGACTGATGCCGGACAGATGGACGACCTTCGCCGCCGCGAGCGCGTCGCGCGGCAGATCGGCGGGTGCATAGCGGCTCGCCGCCGAGCCCGCGCGCAGATAGTCGAACGCGTGGCCGTTGGGGCCGTGAGACACGAAATAGACGCCGGTCGACGCTTGCGCATCGATGCGCACGAACGACGTGTCGACCTGCTCGCGCTCCCACAG
The DNA here is from genome assembly GCF_050436245.1 of Paraburkholderia sp. MM6662-R1. Taxonomy (NCBI): domain Bacteria; kingdom Pseudomonadati; phylum Pseudomonadota; class Betaproteobacteria; order Burkholderiales; family Burkholderiaceae; genus Paraburkholderia; species Paraburkholderia sp. MM6662-R1. The sequence continues at coordinate 581,174 of NZ_JBNDLV010000001.1, forward strand.
ATCGACCAGCAGGCGTCCGAAATGATCGGCGCCGACCGCCGACACGAAACCGGTCCTCGCACCCTGGCGCGCGGCCGCAATGCAGAAGTTCGACGTGTCGCCGCCGAAGCCTTGCAAGTAGTTCGGTTGATCCTTCGCCGACTGGTTGAATTCGATCATCGCCTCGCCGAGCGCGAGGATGTCCGGTGTGTGAGCTTCAGGCTGTGCGGCCGCGCTGTGCGTCATCGCTTAGACCTCGCCCCACAAATCGTGGCCGTCCGCGCCGGTGATCTTCACCGATACGAAATCGCCGACCTTGTAGCGCTTCGACGCCTTGGCGGACGGCGCGATATAGACGACGCCGTCGATCTCCGGCGCATCCGCCGCGGTGCGGCCGATGCCGCCGTCCGCGTTGATTTCGTCGACGAGCACCTTCAGTGTCTTGCCGACCTTCCTCGCGATGCGCTTGGCCGACACCTGCTCGGCCACTTCCATGAAGCGCGCGCGACGTTCCTCACGCACTTCATCGGGCAGCGCGCCGTCGAGTTCATTCGCGCTCGCGCCTTCGACCGGCGAATACGCGAAACAGCCGACGCGATCGAGCTCCGCCTCGCGGATGAAATCGAGCAGTGTCTCGAACTGCTCTTCGGTCTCGCCCGGAAAGCCGGCGATGAACGTGCTGCGGATCGTCAGATCGGGGCAGGTCTCGCGCCAGGCCTTGACGCGCTCCATCACCTTCTCGGCGTTGGCCGGGCGCTTCATGCGCTTCAGCACTTCCGGATGTGCGTGCTGGAACGGCACGTCGAGATACGGCAGCACGTGGCCCTTGTACGGACCCTCGGCCATCATCGGAATCACTTCGTCGACGCTCGGATACGGATACACGTAATGCAGGCGCACCCACGCACCATATTGCGCGGCGAGTTCGCCGAGCGCGGCGACCAGATCCGTCATGCGCGTCTTGATCGGCTTGCCGTTCCAGAAACCGGTGCGGTATTTGACGTCGACGCCATATGCGCTCGTGTCCTGCGAGATCACGAGCAGTTCCTTCACGCCGGACTTGAACAGGTTCTCCGCTTCGAGCATCACTTCCGCGACCGGGCGCGACACCAGATCGCCGCGCATCGACGGGATGATGCAGAACGTGCAGCGGTGATTGCAGCCTTCGGAAATCTTCAGGTACGCGTAGTGGCGCGGCGTGAGCTTGACGCCCGCGGCGGGCACCAGATCGACGAACGGATCGTGCGGCTTCGGCAGATGGCTGTGCACCGCCTGCATCACCTCGCCGAGCGCGTGTGGGCCGGTTACGGCGAGTACCTTCGGATGCACTTCCTCGATCAGCCCTGAACCGCTCGCGCTCTTCTTCGCGCCGAGGCAGCCGGTGACGATCACCTTGCCGTTTTCGTTGAGCGCTTCGCCGATCGCGTCGAGGCTTTCCTGCACGGCTTCGTCGATGAAGCCGCAGGTGTTGACGACCACGAGGTCCGCGCCGTCATAGGTGCCGGAGATTTCGTAGCCTTCGGCGCGCAACTGGGTGATGATCTGCTCGGAATCGACGAGGGCCTTGGGGCAGCCGAGAGAGACGAAGCCGACTTTCGGCGTGGCGCCCGGCCCGGCCGGAGCGTTCGAGGGGGTGGAAGACATGGGGAACCGCTTGAAGACGTTAAACCCTGAATTGTAGCGGTTCGCCACCGCCACCGCTCGTAAGTCTTTGAATTCTAGTCTTCAAACCGGGATGGGTTCGGCAGGACCGGGTTGATTCAGCTCACTATTTTCGTCGCTGGAAAGGTGCTGACGCGTGGGCGCCGACGCGTCTCCGGCCGCCAGCGCCTGGCCGATTACCGTAAGAATTTCGTCAGAGTCCTGCACTCGCCGGATCGCCGCATGCAGTTCGGCGGCTTGCGGCCAGGTCCGCTGCAGGTAGCTGAGCCACTTCTTGACGCGGCCGTGCTCATGGGTCAGCGTGCCATGCGCCCGCAGCTTGTTCATGTAGCCGACGATCGAACCCAGCACCTGCTGCCATTCGTCGGCAGATGGACACGGGTCGACGAGCCCGCGGATTCGCTGCGCGAGGAACGGATCCGACACGGCGCCGCGCCCGATCATCACGTCCGCGCAGCCGCTGACCGAGCGGCAACGCTGCCAGTCCGCCACCGTCCAGACTTCGCCGTTCGCGATGACGGGCACGTCGACGGCGTCGTCGATGCGCGCGATCCACTCCCAGTGCGCAGGCGGCCGATAGCGGTCGTCGCGCGTGCGCGCATGCACGACGAGCGAGGCCGCGCCGCCGTCCGCGAGCGCCTGCGCGCATTCGATCGCCTGCGACGTGTCGGACACGCCGAGGCGCATTTTTGCCGTCACCGCGATATCGGCAGGCACCGCGGCGCGCACGGCCGAGACGATCTGGTTCAGCAACTTCGGGTTCGCGAGCAGCATCGCGCCGCCGCCGTGCTGATTGACGACTTTGGCGGGACAGCCGAAGTTCAGGTCGATACCGTAGGGCGACAGCATGGCCGCGTACGCGGCATTGCGTGCCATCCACTCGGGATCGCTGCCGAGCAGCTGGATCACCATCGGCGTGCCGCTGGCGGTCACGCTCGCGTGCAGGATTTCGGGCGCCTCGCGCTCGTAGACGCGGGTTGGCAGCAGCGAGCCTGTGATGCGGATGAACTCGGACACGCAGCCGTCGAAAGCGCCCGCGCTCGTCAGCACGTCGCGCAGCACATAGTCAGCGAGCCCTTCCATCGGGGCGAGAAACAGCCGGCTCATGAGCGGCGTGGGTGAACGGCGGGTCAGAGCAGAATGATCCGCGCGGCCTTCGCAACGGAAGACGCTGACGCGATCAGGGAGACGGTCTGAAACATAGGACGGGTCCAGCGGAAGAAACGGTAACGGCGCAAGCAGCGGTGTGCCGGCAGTGGACGCAACGGATATCGAGCCGCGGCCGGAATCCGGTTCCGACGGAACAGCGTCCCCCCGCGCGGGCCGCCATTGTAGCGCGTCGGCGGCTGCACTCCCGCGAGCTCGCCGCCATTCACTCCTTCACTTCTTCTCCGTCTCCGGATTGGCCTGCGGCGTGGCCGGCGCATTGCTCGCATTGCTCGCATTGCTCGCATTGACCGCGCCGCCCGGCGTAAACGGGAACGTGGCGAACATGGTCTTCGCCTGATTCTGCATCTGCTCCTGCATCTGCACGAACATGTTCTTCGATTGCTCGATGTAGCTGGTCATCATGCCCTGCATCATCGGCGCCTGCATGTTCATGAACTGCGACCAGACTTCGGGGTTCATCGCCTTGCCTTCATAGAGATTCTTCGACTGGTCGGCAAGCTTCGCCTGAATGTCGATGAAGGCCTGGATGTTCTTTTCCAGATACGTGCCCATCATGCCTTGCATCGCATGACCGTAGAACCGGATGATCTGCGACAGCATCGACGACGAGAACATCGGCAGGCCGCCGCTCTCTTCTTCGAGAATGATCTGCAGCAGGATCGAGCGCGTCAGGTCCTCGTTGCTTTTGGCATCGATCACCTTGAAATCTTCCTGATCGAGCACGAGTTGCTTCACATCAGTCAGCGTGATGTAGGTACTCGTCTCGGTGTCGTAGAGCCGACGATTCGGATATTTCTTGATCAGTCGTTCGGCCGTTTTCTTTGTAGTAGTAGTCATGTAACGCCTTTAAGCTCGAGTTAAGCAAACGCGGAAACGGCGTCCGGGCTGTGCAACGGGATCCATTGCGCAGCCGGGACGCCGGCGAAACCATCTGAGCCGAAGCGCGCCGCCTTCCGGTCCGGCGCGCCGATGGCTCAGCCCATATGCAAGCCGCCGTTCAGCGAAAAATCGGCACCCGTGGCGAAGCCCGATTCTTCCGACGCAAGCCACGCGACGATCGAGCCGATTTCGTCCGGCTGACCGAGGCGGCGCACCGGAATCGTCGCGACGATTTTTTCCAGCACGTCCGGGCGGATCGCCTTGACCATGTCGGTGCCGATGTAGCCCGGCGACACGGTGTTGACCGTCACGCCCTTGGTCGCCACTTCCTGCGCGAGCGACATCGTAAAGCCGTGAATGCCGGCCTTCGCGGTCGAATAATTGGTCTGGCCGAACTGGCCCTTCTGGCCGTTCACCGACGAAATGTTGATCACCCGGCCAAAGCCACGCTCGACCATGCCGTCGATCACCTGCTTGGTGACGTTGAACAGGCTGGTCAGATTGGTGTCGATCACCGCCGTCCAGTCTTCGTGCGTCATCTTGCGGAACACGACGTCGCGCGTGATGCCGGCATTGTTGACCAGCACGTCGATCTCGCCGACTTCGGCCTTGACCTTGTCGAATGCATCCTTGGTCGATTGCCAGTCACCGACGTTACCCTCGGAGGCGACGAAGTCGTAGCCGAGTACCTTCTGCTCGTCGAGCCACTTCGCACGGCGCGGCGAATTCGGGCCGCAGCCGGCGATCACCCTGAAGCCTTCCTTGTGCAGACGCTGGCAGATGCTGGTGCCGATGCCGCCCATGCCGCCCGTTACGTACGCAATTCGCTGTGTCATAAACCACACTCCGTTATCGTTGTCGAGGCGCCTGCCGGCGGCCTCGTGCCTCGCCTGATGCTGGTTCGCGTTGCCGCCGGGCGACCGTCTGGCAACGCGCACTGCCGACACGAGTCACCTGTTGCAACGCGCCGCGCCGCCAGTTGGCGTGCCGCGCGGCCAGCTGCCTGTGCCGGCGAAGACCGCGCGCGACCGGTCACGAATGCGCGCGGCGTACCCAGCGTACTTTAAACGCGCTCGACCGCGAGCGCGACACCCATGCCGCCGCCGATACACAGCGACGCCAGACCCTTCTTCGCATCGCGCTTCTGCATTTCGTGCAGCAGCGTGACGAGAATCCGGCAACCGGACGCGCCGATCGGGTGGCCGATCGCGATCGCGCCGCCGTTCACGTTGATCTTCGACGTGTCCCAGCCCATCTGCTTGTGCACGGCGAGCGCCTGCGCGGCAAACGCTTCGTTGATTTCCATCAGGTCGAGATCGGCCGGCGTCCAGCCCGCGCGCTCGAGGCAACGGCGCGAAGCCGGTACCGGGCCCATACCCATCACCTTCGGATCGACACCCGCGTTCGCGTATGCCTTGATGCGCGCGAGCGGCGTGAGGCCGAGCGCTTCCGCTTTTTTCAGCGACATCACGAGCACCGCGGCTGCGCCGTCGTTCAGACCCGATGCGTTGGCCGCCGTGACCGTGCCTTCCTTCGAGAACGCCGGCTTCAGGCTCGCGAGTGATTCGGCCGTCACGCCATGACGCACGAATTCGTCGGTGGTGAAGCGCAGCGGCTCGCCCTTGCGTTGCGGAATCTCGACCGGCACGATTTCGTCGTTGAAGCGCCCCGCCTTCTGCGCGGCTTCCGCCTTGTTCTGCGACAGCGCCGCGAACGCGTCCTGCTGTTCGCGCGTGATGCCGTGCTCCTTCGCGACGTTCTCGGCCGTCACGCCCATGTGGTACTGGTTGTAGACGTCCCACAGGCCGTCGACGATCATCGAGTCGATCAGCTTCGCGTCGCCCATGCGGAAACCGTCGCGCGAACCCGGCAGCACGTGCGGCGCGGCGCTCATGTTTTCCTGGCCGCCTGCCACGACGATGTCCGCGTCACCGGCGATGATCGCGTTGGCCGCGAGCATCACGGCCTTCAGACCTGAGCCGCAGACCTTGTTGATCGTCATGCCCGGCACGGCCGACGGCAAACCCGCCTTGATCAGCGCCTGACGCGCGGGGTTCTGACCGGAGCCCGCCGTCAGCACCTGGCCCAGAATAACTTCGCTCACCTGTTCCGGCTTCACGCCTGCCCGTTCGAGCACGGCGCGCACCGCGAGCGCGCCGAGTTCAGGTGCGGCAATCTTCGCCAGCGACCCACCAAACTTGCCCACTGCAGTACGAGCGGCCGATACGATCACAACATCAGTCATTTCCATATCCTCCGGGCATCCCGGCCAACTGCGCCACAGCCCGTTACGTTAAAAATTGCGTTGCAACTTGCGTTGCTCTCACGCCTTCATCAACCAGACGCTCATTCACCTGCCAAACACCTATGCACCGGCCGACTGCGCACTATGCCGACGTCGACAGCAATGTCGTACGCGCGCGTCGAACCCGTGCGTGAACCTACTCCCGTTGCCGCACGTAGCGGCCCGGCGCCGGCTCGATGACCGGGAATTCGTCGGAGCCCAAATTGGCGCGCGGCTTCACTTTCTTGCCGCCGTACTGATCGAGCCAGTCGGTCCATTCCGGCCACCAGCTGCCGGGCACTTCGGTCGCCGCGTCGAACCATTCGTCCGCGCTTTCGGGCAGCGTGTTCGCGTCGGTATCGAGCTTCCAGAAGCTGCGCTTTTTCTTCGCGGGCGGATTGATCACGCCGGCGATATGGCCCGACGCGCCGAGCACGAACTTTAGCGGCCCGGTCAGCAGCGGCGCCGACGCATACGCGGTTTGCCACGGCACGATATGGTCTTCGCGCGAACCGTAGATGAAGGTCGGCACGTCGATCTTCGACAGATCGATCGGCTCGCCGCAGGTGGTCAGCGCACCGGGCTCGCGCAGCTTGTTCTCGAGATACGTGTTGCGCAGATACCAGACGTACATCGGCCCAGGCAGACTGGTCGAGTCGCTGTTCCAGTACAGCAGGTCGAACGGTACCGGCGTGCGGCCCTTCAGGTAACTGTCGACGACGTAGTTCCACACGAGGTCGTTCGGGCGCAGGAACGAGAACGTGTTCGCGAACTCGACGCCGCGCATCAGTCCCGGCGGCGCGCCGTTCTTGCCGCCGATGCTCTGCTCGCGCATCTGCACGTGCGCCTCGTCGACGAACACGTCGAGCACGCCCGTGTCGGAGAAGTCGAGCATCGCGGTGAGCAGCGTCATCGACGCGGCCGGATGTTCGCCGCGCGCCGCAGCCACCGCGAGCGCGGTGGCGAGCATCGTGCCGCCGACGCAAAAGCCGAGCGTATTGATCTGCTCGCGGCCGCTGATCTTGCGCACGGTGTCGATCGAGGTGAGCACACCCTCGCCGACGTAGTCGTCCCACGTCTTGTGCGCGATGGACTGATCCGCGTTGCGCCACGAAATCAGGAACACCTGATGGCCCGAATCGAGCCCGTGCGCGACGAGCGAGTTTTCGGGTTGCAGGTCGAGAATGTAGTACTTGTTGATGCACGGCGGCACGATCAGGAGCGGCCGCTCGCGCACGGTCGCCGTGCGCGGCTTGTACTGGATCAGTTGCAGCAGATCGTTCTCGAACACGACCGAGCCTTCGGTGTTCGCGAGGTTCTCGCCGACCGCGAAACGCGATTCGTCGGTTTGGGAAATCTTGCCGCGCTGCATATCGGTGAGAAGGTTCATCACGCCCTGGCGCAAGCTCTCGCCTTTACTGTCGAGCAGCGTTTTCTGCGCTTCGGGATTCAGCGCGAAGAAATTGCTCGGCGAGGCCGCCGCGGTCCACTGCTGGACCGCGAAGCGAATGCGCTCGCGGGTTTTCGGCTGGGTATCGAGCGCATCGACCATCTGCTGCAGATAGCGCGCGTTCAGCAGATACCACGCGGCGGTGAACGCGTAGGCGGGCGCCGCGCTCCAGGCGTCCGCGCTAAAGCGCCGGTCCTTGAGCTCGGGCGCCTTGATCGCCGACGTGGTGGCCTGCTGGATCAGCTCCATCGCCTCGCGCGAATAGTCGGTCTGCAGCTTCTGCAAACGCTCGGGCGGAATCGCGGCGGTGGGAATGCTCAGCCCCGGCAACGACGGCAACGCACCGGCGGCCAGCTTGCTGAAGTCGGGCATGCCGGGAAACGCCGGTATTTGCGGGAAGCCCGCCGTTATCTGTGCAAGGTCCGGCATCTGCGGCATTGAGGGCATCTGAAATGCCGAGCCATTGGGCTGCGCGCCGAACGAACGCCAGGCGTTCATCCAGGCGTCGAGAAATTGCTGCATGCCTGCGGCTGACGATGCACCGCTCGTACCGGCCTGCTGCGTCTGCTCCTTCGAGGAGTCGGTGCTGGGGGAAGCTGAGGAATGAGATGCTGCCATACCTGCTTTTGACCGGTAAGTCCTTGCGGACGGGTTGAGAGGCAGGTCCGTGCGCATGTGGCGATTGCTCGCGACTTCGTCACGCCCTGTCCCATGAACGAGGAGGAGCTTAGAAGGAACATTCTTGCTCCCCATCACAAGGCATGTCAATGCTTGCTCCCGATTTTGCCGCAGTGCGATAGTTTTTTAATTATCGTTTTCCCTGTATGGCAAATCGCGCTTTAACGAGTCAAATGACCCTGCCGCGGGTAAATCCGAAAAACTCCAAGGGCGCATGGCACTTAAGCATATTTATTCGTTCGGTCGCCCACACAGCCGGCGGGCGATTCGCGCTATCGGCGGGCCTTCCGGCAGCGCAACAAAAAATGCGTGTGAAGGCCGGGGAACGGGCCGTCAGCGACGGGTCGGCAGTGGCATTCGCGAATAACGACCCGGTGCGCATTCACGCGAAATAAAACCACGGCTCGATTTTAAAAGTATGACAAGATGCGCCCGCGCGCCATCCCGAATTAATCGGCAATTGATTGCGCCTGTTCGTCGATCCAGATCAACGCGGCCATGCGACCGGTCTCGCGATCACGGCGATACGAATAAAAACGCTCGCGCAACGTGACCGTGCACAGATCGCCGCCGCTGATGCGCGTAAGGCCGAGCCGCTGCAGGCGCAGGCGCGCCAGCGCCGGCAGATCGGCGAGATATTTGCCGGCATTCGCGGGATGCGCGACGAACGCCTGCGCGGTCGCGTCGCGTTGTGCATCGTCGGCACCGGTCATGAAGGCGTCACGCACGTCTGCGCCGACTTCGAATGCGGTGGGCCCGATCGACGGCCCGAGGTACGCATGCAGCGCGTTCGCCCGCACACCCGCCAGCGCCGCGACCCGCGCGGCGGTCTGCTCGACGATGCCCGCCGCGAGTCCGCGCCACCCGGCATGCGCGGCGCCGACCGCGCGCCCCGCTTCGTCGCACAACAGCACCGGCATGCAATCGGCGACCATGACGACGCACGCGATGCCCGCGCCATCGGTGACGCTCGCGTCGGCGCGCGCCGGCGCACCATGCTCGCGCGCGTGCGCGATCGCATCCTCGGCGCGGACGATGCCGGCGCCATGGATCTGTTCGAGCCACGCGGCCTCGCGAACACCGGCAAGCGCGACGAGCCGTGCGCGATTGCTCGCGACCGCGGCGGGATCGTCGCCGGTCTTCATGCCCAGATTCAGCCCGCCGGGCTGGTCGGCGCCGTCGCGCCAGCGGCCGAACGGCGCGTTGCTGACGCCGCCGTCGCGGGTGGTCACGAGCGCGCGCACGCGCGGCGACACGTTCCATGCGGGTTGCACGACATCGGCAAAACCCAGCTCCGGGAGATTGGTGCTCATGCGTGATCGTCCTCGTCGTGGTCGCTGTCTTCATCGTACGCGCCGTCGTCGACCGATGCATCGTAGTCCTCATCCTCGCCATACGCATCGTCGAACTCGCCCGCGTCGTCGCGACCCAGACCGAGCGCGGCCGACAACGCCTCGATGTCGGCCGGCACCTCGGCGCGCCATTGCATCGAGCGGCCGGTCTTCGGATGAATCAGGCCGAGCCGCCACGCGTGCAGCGCCTGGCGCGCGAAGCCGTCTGGCAGCGGCGTGACCGAGCGCTTGCCGCGCGCGCGTCCGTACACGGGATCGCCGAGCAACGGATGACCGATGTGCGCGCAATGCACGCGAATCTGATGCGTGCGCCCCGTCTCCAGATCGCAGTGAATCGCCGTGACCGGCTGACGCTGCCAGATCGCCGAGGCCACGCGCCGGAAATGCGTGCGCGCCGGCTTGCCGGCCGCGCCCGTCACCACGGCCATGCGCGTGCGCTCGCGCGGATCGCGGCCGATCGGCGCGTCGATCGTGCCTTTGTCGGGCAGGTTGCCCCACACGAGCGCGAGGTAGCGGCGCTTGACCGTGCGCGCCTGCAACTGGCGCACGAGGTCGGTCTGCGCCTCGAGCGTGCGCGCGACCACCATCAGCCCCGAGGTCTCCTTGTCGAGCCGATGCACGATGCCCGCGCGCGGCAGACCCGCCGCGGACTCGCCATAGCGGTAGAGCAGCCCGTTCAGCACGGTGCCGCTCCAGTTGCCAGCCGCCGGATGCACGACCATGCCGGCCGGCTTGTTGATGACGACGAGCGTGTCGTCCTCGTAGACGATGTCGAGCGGCACCGGCTCGGGCGTGAAGGCGAGCTGCTCGGGCAGCAGATCGGGCACGAGCTCGATCGTCGCGCCAAGCGGCACCGGCTGGCGGATCTTCGCCGCCTTTCCGTCGACGCGCACCCGCTGCGCCTCGATCCAGCTTTGCAGACGGCTGCGCGAGAACTCCGGGAATACTTTGGCGAGCACCTTGTCGAGGCGCTCGCCGGCCAGTTCGTCGGGTACCACGACGCTGCGCGGCGCTTCGTCGGCCGCGCGCACGGGCACGGGTGCCGCCGCGGCCGCAGAGCCTTGCGGGCTGCTTGCGGCGAGCGCGTCGCCGGACAAATCGTCGTCGAGGGAATCGACGCCCAACGCGTCGGCCGGGTCGGCGCTTACGCTATAATCTTTGTTGCTATTCCCGGCGCCTGCGGCGCCTGGAGTATTTGAGCGGGTCATTGAATCTGGGTCACCTGGACGTAAAGCTAGACTGGAAAATGCGAGCCTTGAACACCATCACTGAAGCGGCGATCAATTTGGCGGCCATCAAGAAGGCGGCCCGGAAAGTGGCCGGATACATTGCGTGCGCCGCGGCCGTCGTCGCTGTTGCGGCTTGCCACGGCCTGCCGGAGAAGACCGACGAAACGGCAGCGTGGAACAACAACAAATTATATACGGAGGCGAACGACGCCCTGACCGGTGGTGACTGGGGCAAGTGCGCGAAGTATTTCGAGCTGCTCGAGGGCCGCGACCCGTTCGGCCACTTCGCCCAGCAGGCGCAGATCAACGTCGCGTACTGCAACTGGAAAGACAACGAAAACGCCGCCGCCGACCAGGCCATCGACCGCTTCATCCAGCTGCACCCGGATCATCCGGACATCGCCTACGCGTATTACCTGAAGGGCATGATCCACTTCAACGACGACCTCGGTCTGTTCGGCCGCTTCTCGGGCCAGGATATGAGCGAGCGCGATCCGAAGTCGCTGCGCGAGTCGTATGACGCGTTCAAGGTCGTGGTGGACCGTTTCCCGAACAGCAAGTACGCGGCGGACGCCGCGCAGCGCATGCGCTACATCGTGAATGCGCTCGCATCGCACGAAGTCCACGCCGCGGACTACTACTATCGCCGCGGCGCCTATGTCGCCGCCATCAACCGTGCGCAGCTCGCATTGCGCGAGTACAAGAACGCGCCGGCCATCGAAGACGCGCTGCACATCATGATCCTGTCGTACGAGAAGCTGAACAACCAGCAACTCGCCGACGACACTCGTCGCGTGCTGGCCGGCACCTTCCCCGACAGCCCGTACGTGACCGGCCACGCACGGCCCGGCACGGCGAAGTCGTGGTGGCAGTTCTGAGCCCTCACGCGCCGACGGCACACTGACCTTCGTCTAAAAACGAAAACGCCACGACCTCGGTCGTGGCGTTTTCGTTTATGCGCGCCGCGAGACTCAATCGCGCTCGAACAGCGCAATCGATTCCACGTGCGACGTATGCGGGAACATATTGACGACGCCCGCGCCCACCAGCCGATAGCCGGCCTCATGCACGAGCAGCCCGGCATCGCGCGCGAGCGTGGCCGGCGCGCACGACACATAGACGATGCGCGTCGGCAGCGGCCCGTTGCCGCTCTGCGCGATCTCCGCGAGCGCCTTCGCGATCGCGAGTGCGCCTTCGCGCGGCGGATCGACGAGGAACTTGTCGAACTGGCCGAGCGCGCGCAAGTCGTCGGCGGTGACTTCGAACAGGTTGCGGCACGCGAACGACGTATGCCCGGCGACGCCATTCAGCTCCGCATTCGCGAGCGCGCGCTGGGTCAGCACTTCGCTACCCTCGATGCCGACCACTTCCCGCGAGATTCGCGCGAGCGGCAGCGTGAAGTTGCCGATCCCGCAGAACAGGTCGAGCACGCGGTCGGTGCGTGCCGGCGCCAGCAGGCGCAGCGCGCGGCTCACCAGCACGCGGTTGATCGCGTGATTGACCTGGGTGAAATCAGTTGGCTTGAACGGCATACGGATGCCGTATTCGGGCAGCGTGTAGTCGAGCTGCACGTCGAGAGGATAAAGCGGCGTGACCGTGTCGGGACCGCCCGGCTGGATCCAGAACTGCACCTTGTGCTCGTCCGCGAACTCGCGCAGCACCTGCTCGTCCCCGGCCGTCAGCGGTTCGAGGTTGCGCACGACGAGCGCCGTGACCGACGAGCCGACCGCGAGCTCGAGCTGCGGCATGCGGTCGTAGATAGACAGCTTGCGGACCATGAAACGCAGCGGCATCAGCATCGCCGACACATGCGGCGGCAGCACCTCGCAGGTCTTCATGTCGGCGATATAGCTGCTCTTCTTCTCGTGAAAGCCGATGCGCATGCCGCCGCGCTCCGGCAGGTAGCGCACCGCGAGCCGCGCGCGATAGCGATAACCCCAGGACGGCCCGTGAATCGGCCGGAACACCGTTTCGGGGCGCAGCTTCGCCAGATGCTGCAGGCTGTCCTCGAGCACGCGCTGCTTGACCGCCACCTGCGCGCGCATGTCGAGATGCTGCATCGAGCAGCCGCCGCAGATGTTGAAGTACGTGCATTTCGGCGTCGTGCGGATCACGCTTTCGCGGAACACCTGGACGACTTCGGCCTGCTCGAATTTCGGCTTGCTGCGATGCGTCGAATAACTGACGAGTTCACCCGGCAGCGCGCCTTCGACGAACACGACCTTGCCCGGCGTGCCGTCTTCGCTCGTGGTGCGGCCCACGCCGCGCGCTTCCATATCGAGCGAAACGATTTCGATCAGCGGTTCGTTGCCGGTAATGACGGGCGCCGGCGCCGGGGCGTGCGCCCTGGCATGCTTCGATGAGCGCCGCGGCGAGCGACGTTGGGGGGCAGTTCGGGACACCTGCGGACTTCCTGACAAACTATGGGGGAAAGGCGAGATTGTAGACGAAGCGCCGGGCTTGCCTGCGATGCGGTGCGGACCACACGCGGAGCGAGTGCGGATCGCGGCCCGGATTGCGGCTCCCCGGCGCAGGCTCTGCTCGCGCGCGCTTACTGCTCGAACGCCGCCAGATACTCGGCCCACTGCGGCGCGCCTTCCAGCGCGAGCGCGTTCTTCACGAGGTTGATCTCGTCAGCATACTCCGACGGCGAAAAGCCACCGCGCATCAGTTGGAAGCGGCAATACAGCAGGTACGTATTGACGACGTCGGTCTCGCAGTAATTGCGGATTTCCTCGATACGCCCTTGCTGGAACGCCTGCCACACCTGACTGCCGTCCATGCCCATCTTGCCCGGAAAGCCGCACATCTTCGCGAGCGCGTCGAGCGGCGCGTTCGCGCGCGCCTGGTACATCGCGAGCACGTCCATCAGATCGGTGTGTCGCGCGTGGTAGCGGCTGATGTAGTTGTTCCACTTGAAGTCGCGGTCGTCCTCGCCGAGATCCCAGAACCGGTAGGCGGGGATGCCGTTGACGAGCGCGCGGTAGTTGAGCACCGGCAGATCGAAACCGCCGCCGTTCCACGACACGAGTTGCGGCGTGTACTTTTCGATCACGCGATAGAACGACTGCACGAGCGTCGCCTCGCCGTCCTCGGGCGTACCGAGCGAGCGCACGCGAAAACCGTTGTTGTCGCGGAACACGCAGGAAATCGCCGCGACCCGCTGGAGGTGATGCGGCAGAAAATCGCTGCCAGTTTTTTCGCGGCGTGCGGCGAACGCGTGCTCGGCGACGTCGGCGTCGCTCATCGACGCGGGCAAATCTTCAAGCCGGCGGATGCCGGCGACATCGGGAATCGTCTCGATGTCGAAAACAAGAATCGGTGTCATCAGGTCAGAGAACGGCGTCTTTGCGGACACCGTTTGAGGCAAAGAAGCGCTTCAGTCGCACCAACGCTTCCTGTTGGATCTGGCGCACACGCTCGCGCGTGAGGCCCATTTCGTCGGCCAGCTCCTCGAGCGTGGCGGGCTCGATGTGATTCAGACCGAAGCGCCGCTCGATCACATGGCGGTGCTTGTCCGACAAACGCGCGAGCCATGCGCGTGTCAGTGTTTCGAGCTCGCGATGCTGCACTTCGGCGTCTGGCGACTGGCTCTGGTCGTCCGACAGCAGATCGAGCAGGCTGCTCGCCGGATCGAGATCGAGCGGCGCATCGAGCGAGGCGGTGTGCTCGTTCAGCGCGAGGATGTCGGTGACTTCGTCGGTGGTCTTGCCGGTCAGATAAGCGATGTCGTCGATGCTCGCGTCGCGGCGCTCGGCCGCCTCCCCCGAATTCATCGAGTTCTTTTCCAGATGGCGCTTCGCGCGCAACACCTGGTTGAGCTCACGAATCACATGCACGGGCAATCGCACCGTACGCGCCTGGTTCATGATCGCGCGCTCGATGCTCTGACGGATCCACCACGTCGCGTAGGTCGAGAAACGGAAGCCGCGCGTCGGATCGAATTTTTCGATTGCGTGCATGAGGCCGAGGTTGCCCTCCTCGATCAGATCGAGCAGCGGCACGCCGCGATTCAGATAACCCTTGGCAATGCTGACGACCAGCCGCAGATTGCGCTCGATCATCACCTGCCGCGCTTCGAACTCGCCGGCCTTGGCAAGGCGCGAATATTTCTGCTCTTCCTCGACGGTGAGCAACGGCTTCACGCTGATGCGATTCAGATAATGCTGGATCGTGTCGGCCGTGAGTTCGGCCTGCAGCAGTGCGCGGAAATCGTCGGCGTCGGGCGGCGCCTCGCCGGTGGTTTCGCGCGCGTCAGCGCTCTCGCTTTCGTCGAGGCCGCTCTGGCGTTCGTCGGGATCGCGCTCCTCCGCGACCTCTTCTTCCACTTCCGAA
Source organism: Paraburkholderia sp. MM6662-R1 (assembly GCF_050436245.1). NCBI lineage: Bacteria > Pseudomonadati > Pseudomonadota > Betaproteobacteria > Burkholderiales > Burkholderiaceae > Paraburkholderia > Paraburkholderia sp. MM6662-R1. The sequence continues at coordinate 596,192 of NZ_JBNDLV010000001.1, forward strand.
GCGCCGCTTTCGTCCACTGCGGCAGACGTGACTTCGCTGATCGTCTCAGACTCGGCTTGCGGCGGGCGGCGCTTCGATTTCGGCATGGTCGTATCGCTTATTGCGGCGGCAAATACTTCAGTGGGTCGACTGGTTTACCCTGTCGGCGAACTTCGAAATGCAACATCACACGGTCGGAATCGCTATTGCCCATCTCTGCGATCTTCTGCCCCTTCGTAACCGCGTCCCCCTCTTTTACCATCAAAGCGCGGTTGTGTGCATACGCGGTGAGATAAGTTGCATCATGCTTGATGATAATGAGATTGCCGTAACCACGCAGCCCATTTCCGGCATAGACGACGCGACCATCGGCTGACGCTTTAACCGGCTCGCCCGCGGAGCCGCCGATATTGACGCCCTTGTTGGTCGAGTCGTTGAACGTGTTGAGCAGCGGACCGCGCACCGGCCATGCAAATGCTACGTTGCCTGCCGCGGCGCTGCCGACGTCGGCGCTCGCCGCAGAGGGATTGGCCGGAGGCGCAGCTACCGCACCATTCGCGGGCGTACCGTTCGTCGCGCCGCCGTAGAGCGGCGGCATCGCGGCGCCTACCACGGCCGGCGCGTTGTTGTTCAGCGGTGCGCTTTGCACCGCGCCCGTGCTGCCGATCGGCGCGGTCGACACGCCCGGCGTCATGGCCGCGGTATTCGCGCCCGGCGGCACGACGCGCAGCAGCTGGTCGACTTCGATCTGATTCGGGTTGGTCAGGTTGTTCCACGTCGAGATGTCGCGGTAATTCTGGCCGTTTTCGAGCGCAATGCGGTACAGCGTATCGCCCGGCTTCACGCGATAGTAGCCGGGCGGCGGCGGGCCGAGCGGCACCGCCGGTTGCGCCGCGCCCTGCGCGGTGGCGAGCGTGCCGCCGCCGGAGCGGTCGACGACGGGCGCCTGGTCGAGCCGGGATGCACAGGCCGTCATCAACAGGGACAAGGCGAGCACGCACACGCTGCGCTGGGTTACGGTCAGGGGGGTATTCGGGGTGGTTCTCTGCATCGCGCGCAACATACTCATCGGTGTCAAATCACTCCGGATTTTAAGGGTACAAAGAAAACGCGATCAAGCCGCGACTCGCGCCATTGCGCGGGGCCGAGGCGCTCGATCAGCGTCAGCACCTGGCTCTGTCCTTCCTGCGAGCCGACCGGCGCAACCAGACGTCCGCCGATCGCAAGCTGCTCGAGCAACGCCTGCGGCACGTCGAGCCCGGCCGCCGCGATCACGATCGCGTCGAACGGGGCCGCCGACGGCAAACCGAGCCGCCCGTCGCCGTAATGCAGCCGGATATTCGGAATGCGCAGCGGACGCAGATTCGTCTTCGCGCGCTCGGACAGCGGCTTGATGCGTTCGATCGAATAAACCTCGCGTGCGACCTGGCTCAGCACCGCCGCCTGATAGCCGCAACCGGTGCCGATTTCGAGCACCGTGTTCAGCGCGCGCCCGGCCGCCGCGAGTTCGATCATTCGCGCAACCACCGACGGCTTCGAGATAGTCTGGTGATGACCGATCGGCAGCGCGGCATCTTCGTACGCCTGGGCCGCAAGACCCGGATCGACGAACATGTGGCGCGGCACCGCCGCCATCGCGTTCAGCACACGCTGATCGCTGACGCCATTGGCTCGCACGCGTTCGACCATGCGTTCGCGAACCCGTTCCGAGGTCAGCGCCAAGGCGTTGTTCATCGCGCCGCTGGTCGCGCCGCCGAATGCGCCGCTCATTGCACCGGCCAACGCGGCGTTCGGCGCGGGTTTCGCGCTTTGCTGCAGTTGCGACTGGAGTGGCGATGGCGTCGCGCGTGCGCTGTGGCCAGACGCATGCGCCGAGTTTTTGCCTGGCTTGACCGACGACTTTGGTGCTTGCTTGACAGGCTGCCCCGCCAATGCACCAGCCAACGAGTTCGCCGTTGTCTTTGCGACTGGCGCGGCCTGCGGCTTTGGCGGCATCGCACCGGTCGCCGCCGTTGACATACCGAACGAAGCGCTTTGCGTCTTCGCCTGGGGAATCACCTGGGGTCGCGTCGCCGGCGTAGATTGCGCAGCAACTGAGGTCCTCGCTTGCGCCCGTGCGGCCGCGCCGCCCTGCGTCGGTTTCGCCGACTGCTGCCGTGCGTTCAACGCCGCGCTCGCCGCGAGCGCCGCCGCGCGCATCTCACCCGGACGTCCCTCGGGCCGGCGCGGTTCGCGCACCAGGTCCTCGAGACCTAACGGAAAGCGCTTCGCGCGCTCGCCGGTCATGAACTGCCGCTCCCGGCGCGCAGCCAGTCGCGCGCCGCAGGCAGCATTTGCGTGTAGGTCAGATCGAGCTGCAGCGGCGTGATCGACACGGCGCCGTTGGCCACCGCATGGAAGTCCGTGCCTTCGCTCGCGTCGCGCGCCTGGCCCGAGGCGCCGATCCAATAGATCGGTTCGCCGCGCGGATTGGTCTGGCGGATCACCGGCTGCGACGGATGACGTTTGCCGAGTCGCGTGATCTGCCAGCCGCGCAGTTCGTCATACGGCAGGTTAGGGATATTGACGTTCAGCAGCGGATGTCCCGGCAACGGCCGCGCGAGATAATGCGCGACGATTTCGGCGGCAACGCGGGCCGCGTCTTCGAGATGCGCCCAGTCCTTGTCGACGAGCGAGAACGCGATGGCCGGCACCCCGAACATGATGCCTTCGGTGGCGGCTGCGACGGTGCCGGAATACAGCGTGTCGTCGCCCATGTTCTGGCCGTTGTTGATACCCGACACGACCAGGTCCGGTGTATGGTCGAGCATGCCGGTCAGTGCGATGTGCACCGAGTCGGTCGGCGTGCCGTTCACGTAGTAGAAACCGTTCGCCGAACGCAGGACCGACAGCGGCCGCCACAGCGTCAGGGAATTCGACGCGGCGCTGCAGTTCTGTTCGGGAGCCATCACGGTGACGTTGGCGATCGGCTTCAGCGCTTCGTAAAGCGCGGCGAGGCCCGGCGCCAGATAACCGTCGTCGTTGCTGAGTAGGATTCGCATGCGCCGATTGTAACCGAGGAAAGATGGCACGCGAACGACATGGACGGCGTGTCTGCGTGGCGTGCACAAGCGTCGTGCGAGCCAGTGTTTTCCAGTTGCGCGGATGCTCGTATCGAACGCAAAGATGCTGCTTCGCACTGAACGCGCGGCCGTGCGCGCCCGTCGATGAATCGGCATCCTGTGCGTACTTCGCGCTGTGCAATGCAATACGGCTTGCGCGAGAAGCGCGCGCGACGCATCGAAAGCGCGCTGCACGTCGTAACCCGCAGCGCAATAAATCGCACGGTCGTGCGCTTTGTTTTACACTCGAAAACAGTGCCAACCCTGAACGATACGGAGACACGATGCGCGCGATTCGCTGCAAGCAGTACGGGCCGCCCGAGAGCCTGGTCGTCGACAACCTGGCGGATCTCGAAGCGCCGCCTGGCCACGTCGTGATCGACGTGAAGGCCGCGGCCGTCAATTTTCCCGACGTGCTGATCATCGAGAACAAATACCAGTTCAAGCCGCCGCTGCCGTTCACGCCCGGTTCGGAAGCCGCGGGCATCGTGCGCGCGGTGGGCGAAGGCGTCACGCAGTTCAAGCCTGGTTCGCGCGTGGCCGCGTTCACCGGCTCCGGCGGTTTTGCCGAGCAGGCGCTTGCGCCCGCCGCGGCCTGCGTGCCGCTCGACGATGACGTGTCGTTCGAACTCGCGGCCGCGTTCACGCTCGCGTATGGCACCTCGCATCACGCGGTGGTCGATCGCGGCGCGCTGCAGCCGGGCGAGACGATGCTCGTGCTCGGCGCGGCCGGCGGAGTCGGGCTGGCGGCGGTCGAAATCGGCAAGGCGCTCGGCGCGCGCGTGATCGCGGCGGCATCGAGCGACGAAAAGCTCGCGACCTGCGTGAAGCACGGCGCGGACGCGACGATCAACTACAACACCGAGGATCTGCGCGAGCGCATCAAGGCGCTCACCGACGGCAAAGGTCCGGACGTGATCTACGACCCGGTCGGCGGCGTGTATGCGGAGCCGGCGTTTCGCAGCATCGGCTGGAGGGGGCGTTATCTGGTGGTCGGCTTTGCGAATGGCGAGATTCCAAGGCTGCCGCTGAACCTGATGTTGCTCAAGGGCGCAAGCGTGGTCGGCGTGTTCTGGGGCGACTTCGCAAAGCGTGAGCCGCAGCGCAATCGCGCGGCATTCGAGCAGATGACCGGCTGGATTCGTGAAGGCAAGCTCAAGCCCTACGTGTCGGCCCGCTACTCGCTCGACGACACCGGCCGCGCGTTGCGCGACATGGCCGAGCGCCGCGTGATCGGCAAGGTGGTCATCACGCCGTAGCACAACCCATAAAGCAGCATCAAAAACGGCGCGGCGGCCGACTGCGATTTCGGCCGCCGCGCCGCTTGCGATCCAGGTTCACAACTTCTCTGTATCCCCGGTGCGCGGCTGCCACTTCATCAAACGCCGCTCCGCGGTCCCGACGATCGCATCGAGAATCAGCGCGAACGCGGTCAACACCAGAATCCCCGCGAACACCGTGTTGATATCGAAGGTGCCCTCGGCCTGCAGGATCAGATAGCCGACGCCGCGCGCCGAGCCCAGATACTCGCCCACCACCGAGCCGACGAACGCAAGCCCCACCGACGTATGCAGGCTCGAAAACACCCAGCTCATCGCGCTCGGCAGATAGACAAAACGCAGCAGCTGTTTGCGGTTCGCGCCGAGCATGCGCGCGTTCGCGAGCACGACCGGGCTCACTTCCTTCACGCCCTGGTAGACGTTGAAGAACACGATGAAGAACACCAGCGTGACGCCGAGCGCGACCTTCGACCAGATGCCGAGGCCGAACCATACGCCGAAGATCGGCGCGAGAATCACGCGCGGCATCGAGTTCGCGGCCTTCACGTACGGATCGAACAGCGCGCTCGCGGTCGGCGCGAGCGCGAGCCACAGGCCGACGCCGAGCCCGATCATGGTGCCAAAGACGAACGCGAGCACGGTCTCGACGAGCGTGATCCACAGATGCAGATAGATCTCGCCGCCCGTGAACCATTCCCAGATCCGCTGCAGTACTTTCTGCGGCTCGCCAAAGAAAAACGCCGCCTTGTTCGGATCGTCGAAATAGAACGGCGGTATCAGCGTCGGGCTCGTCAGCACGTACCACAGCACGAAGCACAGCACGAGCAGCAGCCACTGCCAGATCACCAGATTCGCCCGGCTCGGGCGCAACGTCTTCCACATAAGTTGGTTTGCCTTGGACGATTATTGAACACGTCTTCTTTTCGATGCGCAGGCGGGCATGCGCGGCACATTTAAACAGCGGTCAGTTGCTGCTGATAACCCTTGAGCACCTCGTCGCGCAGCACTCCCCAGAGCTGCGCATGCAACTCGACGAAGCGCGGATGCGAACGGATTTCGGCGACATCGCGCGGCCGCGGCAGATCGATCCGGAACTCGCCGATCGGATGCGTCGCAGGCCCGGCCGACAGTACCACCACGCGGTCCGACATCGCGATCGCTTCGTCGAGATCGTGCGTAATGAACAGCACGGCCTTGCGCTTCGCGGCCCAGAGATCGAGCAGCTCGTTTTCCATCAACTGCCGCGTTTGAATATCCAGCGCGGAAAACGGCTCGTCCATGAGGATGATGTCGGGGTCGAGGATCAGCGTCTGCGCCATCGCGACGCGCTTGCGCATGCCGCCCGACAGCTGATGCGGATAGCGGTCGCCGAAGCCGCCGAGACCGACACGCTTCAACCACTCTTCGGCCTTCGCGCGCGCTTCCGAGGCCGGCACGCGGTGAAACGACAGGCCGGCCATCACGTTGTCGAGCGCCGAGCGCCACGGCATCAGCGCATCTGCCTGGAACATATAGCCCGCACGGCGATTCAGGCCACTGAGCTGTTCGCCGAACACGCTGACGCCGCCCGCCGACGGCTGGAGCAGCCCCGCGCCGATGTTCAGCAGCGTGGACTTGCCGCAGCCAGTCGGCCCGACGACCGACACGAATTCGCCGGGCTCGATGCGCAGCGTCGTGTCCTTAACTGCCGTGTAGCGCTGTGCGCGGTTGTCACGCGCGGCGAACGTGCAGGTGATGTTTTCGAGCGCCAGGGCAGCAACGGTCATCGTACGGCTCGCTTCGGGAATCGGGTTAGCGGGGAGTTGTCGCGGCGACGCTGGGGCGACGGCTGTGGACGCGGCGAATCGCCCTGTCCACGTCCCATTCGATGCGCCTGTGCGCGCGCCGCGTCGTTTATGCCTTGACGGTCGCGAGCGCCTTCTTCACGAAGTCGTTGGTCCACGTCTTCGACAGATCGATCTGCGCGTTCTGGATCACCGGATCGAACGCTTTCAGCGTCTTCAGCGACGTCGCGGGACCGTCGGCGGGCATCAGGCCGTCGGGCGACATCGCTTCGCGCACGTGCTGCCACGCGTCGAGATAGAGCGCGCGGTCGCCGAGCAGATAGCTCTCCGGCACCGTGTTGATCAGTTCGCTGCCGCTCGCGTTCTGCAGCCACTTGAGCGCGCGCACCATCGCATTGGTCAGCGCCTGCGTGGTGTTCGGGTTCTTCGTGATGAACGACTGCGATGCGTACAGGCAGCCCGCCGGCATGTCGCCGCCGAACACGATGTGCGTATCGGTGAGCGTGCGGGTATCCGACACGACGCGCACGTCGCCGGCGCGCTCGAGGCGCGTGACGACCGGATCGAGATTGGCGATCGCGTCGATCTGCCCGGACTGCAGCGCGGCGATCGCGCCGGCACCGGCGCCCACGCCGATGAACGCGACGTCCTTCGGACTGAGCCCCGCTTTCGCGAGGACGAAGCTCGCCATGATCGACGTCGACGAACCCGGCGCGGTCACGCCGATCTTCTTGCCCTTCAGATCGGCGATCGACTTGTAGTTCGGCATCGTCTTCTTCGACACCGCGAGCACGATCTGCGGCGCGCGGCCCTGCAGCACGAATTCGCGGAACATCTGCTTTTTCGCCTGCAACAGCAGCGTGTGTTCGAACGCGCCGGAGACCACGTCGGCGCTTCCGCCGACTGCCGCCTTCAACGCCTGCGAACCGCCCGCGAAGTCGGAAATCTCGACTTCGAGCCCCTCGTCCTTGAAGTAGTTGCGGCGCTCGGCGATCGTCAGCGGCAGGTAGTAGAACAGGTTCTTGCCGCCGACCGCGATGGCGACCTTGGTGGTCTCGGGCTTGCCCTGCGCGAAAGCGAACGGCGTGGCCGCGAGCGAGGCGCCCGCGAGCGCCGCACCGCCGGCGAGGAAGGTTCTGCGTTGCATGGTCCGTTGTCTCCAGATTTTTTGTAGTCCGGCTTTTTGACCGCCCGTGCGCGCGTGGCGCAAGCGCTTGGCCACGGTGTGGGGCTGCCGGTCGCAAGGCGCGAATCGTGCGTCAGCGCCGCGCTTTACGCGCCTTTCTCTATGCGTTGCGCTGTGCGCATCAGACGATCTGTTGCGCCCGCAACCGCGCGATGCCGTCAGCATCATAACCTAGCGATTGCAGGACTTCATCGGTATGTTCACCCAGTTCTGGCCCCAGCCAGCGCGTCTCACCGGGCGTCGCCGACAGCTTCGGCGTAACCGCGGGCAGCGTGATTTCCTTGCCGTCCTGCCATTTGAACCGCTGGATCATCTGCCGCGCGATGAACTGCGGATCGGTGAACATATCGGCGACGCTGTAGATGCGGCCCACCGGCACGTCGGCCGCATTCAGCACCGCGAGCGCTTCGTCGATCGTGCGCGTGGACAGCCACGCGCCGATCGCGGCGTCGATTTCCTGCGTGCGCAGCACGCGGCCATCGTTATGCGCGAGCGCCGGATCGTTGGCGAGATCGTCGCGTTCGATCGCGATCATCAGGCGCCTGAAGATCGGATCGCTATTGCCGCCGATCACGATGCTGCCGTCGCGGCACGGATACGTATTCGACGGCACGATGCCCGGCAGAGACGCGCCGGTACGCTCGCGCACCATGCCGTAGACGCCGTATTCGGGCACCACGCTTTCCATCATGTTGAAGACGGCCTCGTACAGCGCGACGTCGACCACCTGCCCCTTGCCGCCGTTCACCTGCTTGTGATGCAGCGCCATCAGCGCGCCGATCACACCGTGCAGCGCGGCGATCGAATCGCCGATCGAAATGCCGATGCGCGGCGGCGGCAGATCCGGATAGCCGGTGATATGGCGCAGACCGCCCATCGACTCGGCGATCGCGCCGAAGCCGGGCCGGTCGCGATACGGGCCCGTCTGGCCGTAGCCCGACAGACGCACCATCACGAGGCCGGGGTTCTCGGCGGACAGCACGTCGTAGCCGAGCCCGAGCTTTTCGAGCAGACCGGGCCGGAAATTCTCGACGACGATATCGGCCTCTTTCGCGAGGCGCCGCACGATCTCCTTGCCCTCTTCGGCTTTCAGGTTGATCGTGACGGACTTCTTGTTGCGCGCCTGCACGGCCCACCACAGCGACGTACCGCCGACTTCCGGGTACAGCTTGCGCCATTTGCGCAGCGGGTCGCCGCCTTTGGGGTCTTCGATCTTGACGACGTCGGCGCCGAACTCGCCGAGAAAACGCGCGGCGAACGGCCCGGCAATCAGCGTGCCGAGTTCCAGCACCTTGACGCCGGCGAGCGGACCGCACGCGTCATGCGGTGCGGCGCTCGCGCCTGATTCGGGGGTGGCGCTCATGAGTCTCCTTGGTTCTGCATCGTTGTGTACCCGGTCTGTCTGGTTTGCAACGACTTGCGACGATGCGTGCCTGGACGGATATGGCGGCGGCCAACGAAAGCCGCGTGGCTACATCGAACGACGGTCGAGCATCGCGCGCGCGATCGTGCCCGCGTCGACATACTCGAGCTCGCCGCCCACCGGCACGCCGCGCGCGAGACGCGTCACGGCAAGGCCGCGCGCCTTCAGCGTCTGTCCGAGGTAATGCGCGGTGGCCTCACCCTCGTTGGTGAAATTGGTGGCCAGCACGACTTCCTTGACGACGCCATCCGACGCGCGCTTCACGAGCCGGTCGAAATGGATTTCCTTCGGGCCGATGCCGTCGAGCGGACTCAACCGCCCCATCAGCACGAAATAGAGGCCGCGATAGGTCATCGTCTGTTCGAGCATGATCTGGTCGGCCGGCGTTTCGACGACGCACAGCAGCGACGGATCGCGCTCCTCATCGAGGCAGACCTCGCAGATCTGCGCTTCGGTAAATGTGTTGCACTTTTCGCAGTGACGCAGATGCTCGGTCGCGAACAACAGCGAGCGCCCGAGCTTTTCGGCGCCTTCGCGATCGTGCTGCATCAGGTGATACGCCATGCGCTGCGCGGACTTCGGCCCGACACCGGGCAGCGCGCGCAGCGCTTCGACGAGCGCCGACAGGGCGGAAGGTTGTTTCATGCGGATCGGCGTCGACGTGGGTGGTGCTCGGGTGGGCGAATCGGGATGCGGGGGTGTTGCTCGAACCGGGCCGCGTTTTCACGCCGTGACGACGCTTTCACGCGCGGCTGCAGGTTCGATGTTTCCAGCCTGCACGCGGCGCGCGGCGGCGAGCGTCTGCGTTCGCACCGCGGCAATCAACCGCCGCGGCGCTCACCCGCTTCAGCCCGTTCTCAATCAGAACAGGTTCAGAACGGCAGCTTGAAACCCGGCGGCAGCGGCAGGCCGGCGGTCATGCCGCCCATCTTTTCCTGCGCGGTCGCCTCGGCCTTGCGCACGGCGTCGTTGAACGCGGCGGCGACGAGATCTTCCAGCATGTCCTTGTCGTCGGCGAGCAGGCTCGGGTCGATCGACACGCGGCGCACGTCGTTCTTGCAGGTCATCGTCACCTTGACGAGACCGGCACCCGACTGCCCCTCGACTTCGATCTGCGCGAGTTGCTCCTGCATCTTCTTCATGTTTTCCTGCATCTGCTGGGCTTGCTTCATCAGCCCGGCGAGTTGGCCTTTCATCATGGACGTGCTCCTTCTAGATAGCGTGGAATCTGGCATTCCGGCGCCGCGCCGCGACGACGCCGCGAACGATGGATCAGTGGGCCGGCGACGCGCCGTTCGGGGCGGCGTCCGGGGTAATCGGGCGGATCGAGCCCGGCACGATGCTCGCGCCGAACTCGCGAATCAGCGACTGCACAAACGGATCGGCGCTGATCTCGCGCTCGGCTTCCTGCTGGCGCTGCGCGCGCAGCTTCGCGTCGTGCGCGGCGGCGGTACGGCGCGCCGGGCCGACTTCGACCTGCACGTCGACGTTCTGGCCGAGCCGCTCGACGAGCGCTGCCTTCAGTTTAGCGACCTGTGAGGCTTCTGCGTATTGCGGCACCGGCACGTTGAGCTTCAGCGTGCTGCCGTCGAGCGCCATCAGTTCGCTGTTGAACGCAAGCTGATACGAGATGCCCTTCAGCGGCAGATCAACGGCGAGCGCCGGCCAGTCGCCGGTGAAACCTAGCGGATCGAGCGGCACGGCAGGCGGCAGCGGGCGCGTATCGGCGAGCGGCGCCGGCGCGGCCGCGCCGTCCATGCGGACGTCGTCGGGGCCGCGGTCGAATACCGGCACGAAGTCGTCGTCTGGCGGAATGAAGTACGCGTCGTCCGCGGCCGACAACGGCAGGTAGTCGTCGGGTGGCATGTCGTCCCATGGTGGGATCGACGGGCTGTTCTGCTGCGCGTTGCTGCTCGCGCCGCTGTTTGCGTCGCGAGCGGGCGCAGCCTGTACGGCGGTGTCCTGCGACACACGGCGTGACGCACCGGGCGTCGGCACCGGCACAACCACACGCGGCGCGGCGGGTTTCGGTGCGGCCGGCTTCGGTGCGGGGGGTGCGGCCGGCTTCGCGGACACTTCCGTGTTAGCGCGGCCACGGTCGGACGATACTTTCATGCCGGCGTTGCGCAGCACGTCGAGCGCGGCGCTGGCGCCGCCCGCGCGGCGCGGCACGGAGTCGGCTGCGGCCGCCGGTGCCGCCGTTGAAGCGGGCGCCGCCAATTCCGGCCGCGCTTCCGGTTCCGGTGACGTGGCCTCTTCCGCGCGACCAGGCGCGGCAGTTGCAAGCGCGCTCGGTGCGGACGAAGGTGCGATGTCGGAAACTTCGTTCGAGACCGGCGCGCTCGAGCTGGCGATCGTGGCGACGGCATTCGCGGGCGCGTCTTCCCACGGCGCCAGCGGGGCTGCCGCATTGGCAGGCGCGTCTGTCACGCGGGCGACTTCGGCGTTGGGCGATTGCGGTGCTTCTTCAGATTGCGCGGAGTCGGCTGCGGGCTTCGCGATCGGCTTTGCAGTCGGCGCGGTCGATTTCATCGCGTCGCCCTGCTCCTCGCCGGCAACGCCTACCTGAGGTCCGCGAACGGGCGCAGCAGCTGCCATGGCCGTCGCGGACGACGGTGACAGCGCGCGCAGCGCGGCAACCGTCGGTGCACCCGAGCGCTGCGCACCGGCGCCGGCGCCGCCTGCACCGCTCTGCGTGCCAGCGGCTCCCGCCGCTCCGCCACCGCCGCCTGTCGGCGCCGGCTCGAACGCGAGCATGCGCAGCAGCGTCATCGTGAAGCCCGCGTATTCGTCGGGCGCGAGGCCCAGTTCGCTTCGGCCGATCGTCGCGATCTGATAGAACAGTTGCACCTGCTCGGCGCTCAACGCGTCGGCGAAACGGCGCAAGTCGGCCGCCTCCGGCCATTCGTCGAGCACCGACGAAGGCGCGAACTGCGCCCACGCGATCCGATGCAGCAGGCTCGCCAGGTCTTGCAGCGCCGTCGAGAACGACAGGCTGCGCAAGGCCATCTCGTCGGCGACCGCCAGCACCGCCGCGCCGTCGCCCTGCGCGAGCGCGTCGAGCAGGCGGATCAGATAGCTTTGGTCGAGCGCGCCGAGCATGCCGCGCACCGCGTCTTCACTGACCTGGTTCGCCGAATAGGCGATCGCCTGATCGGTCAGCGATAGCGCGTCGCGCATCGAACCGTCGGCCGCGCGCGCGAGCAGGCGCAACGCCTGCGCCTCGTGAGGCACGCTCTCTTCGCCGAGAATGCGTTCGAGATGCGACACGATATGGCCGGCCGGCATCTGCTTCAGATTGAACTGCAGACAGCGCGACAGCACGGTGACCGGAATCTTCTGCGGGTCGGTGGTCGCGAGGATGAACTTGACGTGCGGCGGCGGCTCTTCGAGCGTCTTCAGCATCGCGTTGAACGCGTGGTTCGTCAGCATGTGCACTTCGTCGATCATGTAGACCTTGAAGCGCGCATCGACGGGCGCGTACACTGCGCGCTCGAGCAGCGCGGCCATTTCATCGACGCCACGATTACTCGCTGCGTCCATTTCGACGTAATCGACAAAGCGCCCTTCGTCGATCTCGCGACACGCACGGCATACGCCGCACGGCGTCGACGTCACGCCGGTCTCGCAATTGAGCGCCTTCGCGAAGATGCGCGACAGCGTGGTCTTGCCGACGCCGCGCGTACCTGTAAACAAATAGGCATGGTGCAGACGGCCGCCGTCGAGCGCATGGGTGAGCGCGCGCACCACGTGCTCCTGTCCGACGAGCGAAGCGAAATCCTTCGGCCGCCATTTGCGTGCGAGAACTTGATAGGTCATCCGGAAATTGTATCAGTAACAATGGCGCGCAAAACCGATTCGGGAAGACGCGTGAAATGCGCGAAACGGCCACGACGACGCTCCATCCGAAGACGGCGAACGATCAATACAAAAGCTGGGAATGACTGGGGAGAAACTGCGCAGAAGCCGTGAGAACGGTCGCGGAGAAAAAAGCAAGGAAAGGTGACGAGCCCGACCCTCGGCACTGGTGGAAAACGGCTGTGGCTGCTTCGTTCCCGACCTGACCAGGTTGACCATCCCTCCATGCGAGGAGGCCCGTCACGAAGGATTCTATCATTGCCGCGCGCATTGTGCGACTGTTGACATGAGCAAAACGCGAACGACGCTCCGCTTCGAACGGCTTCGCGCGGTTTGCGGCCGCTTTCTGCACGCCGCCAGACGCCCTCCCGGCCACCGCGGCGACGCCCGCCACGCGCGGCACTTGAGTTCGCCGCGCGCGACTCCATTTAGATTGCAACGCGGTCGCCGTGAGCCGCAGAAACCGGTCGACGCTGCGGCGGCGGCCTATTAGCCCCACTGCTTTGATGAGTACTATCGCCATCGGCAACGCATAGCGAATTAAGCTACACTGCCAGTTGAAAGACCCGCATACGCGACTCTTTCCGCGCATTGCGTGAAAATCCGGCGTTTTTTCAGACGGTTTTTCTGATTTTCACAGGCATGCGCGGCGAGGCTCCGGATGCGGCAAAGCGAACGGAAGTTTTCCCAGTTTTGACGTATCGTGGCGAGCAATTCAGGCGGGCCTCGAACCGAGAGAGGTATTCATAAATGAGCGAACAAATCAAGCATATTAGCGACGCATCGTTCGAACAGGACGTCGTGAAATCCGATAAACCCGTGCTGCTCGATTTCTGGGCCGAATGGTGCGGTCCGTGCAAGATGATCGCGCCGATCCTCGACGAGGTCGCGAAGGACTACGCCGATCGCCTGCAAGTCGCGAAGATCAATGTCGACGAGCATCAGTCCACGCCGGTCAAGTTTGGCGTGCGCGGCATCCCAACATTGATCCTGTTCAAGAATGGCGCCGTTGCCGCTCAGAAGGTCGGAGCTCTGTCGAAGTCGCAACTCACCGCGTTCCTCGACGGCAACCTGTAAAGCAAGCAGTACGCCGCGGCGCTCGCGGGTCCATCGCGCGCCGCAGGCAGTTGGAGAATCGGGCGCATCGGGTGAGCAAACCGCCGCGCCCGCCGGTCAAGCGTGTTGTCAGTCGGCAACACGCTTTGCAACAAAGATGCCACGCTGCCGCACTGGCTTAAATTGGCGTGTGCTATGCTAGAATCCACAAAACGTCGAAAAGACGTGTAAGTCTTTGAGCGGTTCCGCTCACCCTCCTCCCAGATTTCATTTCGTCGCACCTTCTCCTGCGGGTTCTCCGTATGCATTTATCCGAGCTTAAGACTCAGCACGTCTCCCAATTGATCGAGATGGCCAATGGCCTCGAGATCGAAAGCGCGAACCGCCTGCGCAAGCAGGAATTGATGTTCGCCATTCTAAAAAAACGAGCCAAAGCGGGCGACACGATCTTCGGCGACGGCACCCTCGAAGTGCTGCCGGACGGTTTCGGCTTCCTGCGTTCGCCGGAAACCTCCTACCTCGCCAGCACGGATGACATCTACATCAGCCCGTCGCAAATCCGCCGCTTCAATCTGCATACGGGCGACACGATCGAAGGCGAAGTGCGCACGCCGAAAGACGGCGAGCGCTATTTCGCGCTGGTGAAGGTGGACAAGGTCAACGGCCAGCCGCCGGAGGCCTCGAAGCACAAGATCATGTTCGAAAACCTGACGCCGCTGCACCCGAACAAGGTGCTGCTGCTCGAACGTGAAATGCGTGGCGAAGAGAATGTGACCGGCCGCATCATCGACATGATCGCGCCGATCGGCAAGGGCCAGCGCGGCCTGCTCGTCGCGTCGCCGAAGTCGGGCAAGACCGTGATGCTTCAGCACATCGCGCACGCGATCAAGCAGAACCATCCCGACGTCGTGCTGTTCGTGCTGCTGATCGACGAGCGTCCGGAGGAAGTGACGGAAATGCAGCGTTCGGTGGCCGGCGAAGTGATCGCCTCGACGTTCGACGAACCCGCCGCGCGTCACGTGCAGGTCGCCGAAATGGTGATCGAGAAGGCCAAGCGCCTCGTCGAAATGAAGAACGACGTCGTGATTCTGCTCGACTCGATCACGCGTCTCGCGCGCGCTTACAACACGGTGGTCCCGGCCTCGGGCAAGGTGCTGACGGGCGGTGTCGACGCGAACGCGCTGCAGCGCCCGAAGCGGTTCTTCGGCGCGGCGCGCAACATCGAGGAAGGCGGATCGCTGACCATCATCGGCACGGCGCTGATCGAAACCGGCAGCCGCATGGACGATGTGATCTACGAAGAGTTCAAGGGCACCGGCAACATGGAAGTGCACCTCGAGCGCCGTCTCGCCGAGAAGCGCGTCTACCCGTCAATCAACCTGAACAAGTCGGGCACGCGCCGCGAAGAGCTGCTGATCAAGCCCGAAGCGCTGCAGAAGATCTGGGTACTGCGCAAGTTCATTCACGACATGGACGAAGTCGAGTCGATGGAATTCCTGCTCGACAAGATCCGCCAGACGAAGAGCAATTCCGAGTTCTTCGACATGATGCGTCGTGGCGGCGGCAGCTAACGCGCGACGTTCGTGCCGGCCGTATTAGTCGGCAACTGCAACGCATGAAAAACCGCTCGCAAACTGCGAGCGGTTTTTTTTCGTCTATCGTCCGCAGAGACAATGCGCCGCGTTTTGCGAAGCTGCTGCCGCGCAAGAAGTGGATCATCGTGCCGGGCTTCGGGGCGGCCGCGTTCGCCGCCGGGTGGACGACACGCATGTCGCCGGACGTCGGCGAGGCGGCGCTCGCCCTGCCGCTGCTGCTGCGCGGCCTGCTGTTGCTGTTCATCGTGCCGCCGGTCGCGAATCTGACGTGCCGCATCTTCTTGATCGAGGAGGAGTTCACGCACGGCTACCGGCTGAAAAACATCGTCCGGCAGTTGACGCTCTCCTTCGCGACCGCCTCGGTGATCATCGTCGAGCGGCACCGGCTCGCGCTGCATCAAAGTCGCCTCGCGGAGTCCGTGAATCCGTACAATCCGGTCTACCAGAACACGCTCGCGATCGCGTCGATCAGCCGGTCGATTGCGCAGCAGGCCAGTTTGCTCGCGTCGCTCGACGGTTTCTATTTTCTGATCGGCGTCGCGATATGCGGCGGCCCGTTCGCCGCGTAGCAAAAACAGATCGACTGAAGGTGGGCTCCAAGCATGCTGTCGAAACTCACGAACTGGCTGGGCGCACGGCGTCGCGAGCGCGCGCTGCGAGACTACGCGATCGACGATTCCTTGTGGCAGGCGACACTCGCCGGCCTACCCTTTCTCACGCATCTGGAAGCGCCCGATCTCGCGCGGCTGCGCGAGATGACGACTCTCTTCCTCGCGCAGAAGGAGTTCTCGACCGCGCACGAGCTCGAGCTGACCGATGCGATGACGGTCGGCATCGCCGCGCAGGCGTGCCTGCCGGTGCTGAACCTGAGCCTCGATCTGTATCGCGGCTGGGTCGGCGTGATCGTCTATCCGGGCGAGTTCGTGATCCGCAAGACCGTTGAGGACGAAGATGGCGTCGTGCACGAAATCGAACACGACGCCAGCGGCGAGGCGTGGGAAGGCGGCCCGGTGGTGCTGTCGTGGGAAGACGCGCAGATGACCGATGGCAGCGACGCATACAACGTCGTGATCCACGAGTTCGCGCACAAAATCGACATGTTCAACGGCGAAGCGGATGGCCACCCGCCGCTGATGCGCCGCTGGCACGCGCCGCTCGATGCGCAGGCATGGGCCGATGTGTTCGACCATGCATACGATCACTTCTGTGCGAAAGTCGACGCGGTGCCCGAGCGACGCTGGGCGCGTTTCGAACGCGAGTCGCTGATCGATCCGTATGCGGCGGACCATCCGTCGGAATTTTTTGCCGTATGCAGCGAGGCGCTGTTCGTGCGGCCCCAAGCGTTCGAGGCGGAGTATCCGGAACTGTACCGACTGCTCGCGCGCTACTACCGGCAAGATCCAGCGCGCGTCGGTTTGACGTTCACGCCCATTTGAGACGCCGCGAATGTGGGCGCCGCTTGCGCCGCAAGAGAATCCGCTGGCAGAAAAATCGCCAAGCGACTGATTTTCTGCCATAATCGCGGTTTTTCGACCGTAGGCAAGTGGCTCGCGCCTGAAGGCAGTCCCATTCGAGGCTGCACGCGGGTTGGCTACCGCCAGATTAAAGGAAAGACCATGAAAGAAGGCATTCACCCGAATTACCGCGAAGTCCTGTTCGTCGACATGTCGAACGACTTCAGGTTCGTGACGCGCTCGACCATCCAGACGCGCGAAACCGCGGAATTCAACGGCAAGACCTACCCGCTCGCGAAGATCGAAGTGTCGTCGGAATCGCATCCGTTCTACACCGGCCAGCAAAAGATCATGGACACGGCCGGCCGCGTCGAGAAGTTCAACAAGAAGTTCGGCGCACGTGCTTCGGGCAAGGCAGTAAAGTAATACCGCAACGGTACCGGCTTCCGGCCGGCAACGGAGCAAACAGAAAGGGCAGCGCGAGCTGCCCTTTTTTGTCGCCTGCGCTTGTGCGCCCGCTGGTTCGCACGCCGCGCGAAGCCTTCAGCCGGAAGGAGCACGCCGCGCTTTCGCGACACTGTGTTACAGCTTGTGCATTGACGTTGCCGGGCGTTACCGGCCGTGACGTGCATCGCACGGCACGACTACAATGCCGGATGCTCGAAACGGGCCCTCGCGCCCTGACCTGCCGGGCCGCTCCGGCTGCATCGTTTATCCAGACTCCACACACCGCATGAGACCTGTCGTTCGCCTCACCGCCTCTGCGACCAGTGCGTTGCCGCGCTGGCTGCTGCTGGCCATCTGTATCGTCTACGCCTCGTTCGGCCTGTTCGGCCGCGATCCGTGGAAGAACGAGGACGCAGCCGGCTTTGGTGTGATGTGGACGATGGCGAACGGCGGAGCGCACGATTGGCTGCTGCCGAATCTGGTCGGCAAATATCTGACCGAGGACGGCCCGCTCGGCTACTGGCTCGGCGCGAGCGCGATCCGCGTCCTCGCACCGTGGGTCGACGCGAGCAACGCGTCGCGCGTGTTCACGGGCCTGCTGTTCTGCGCGGGCTGTGCGTTCGTCTGGTACGCGGCGTATCTGCTCGGCCGGCGTCCCGAAGTGCAGCCATTCAAATATGCGTTCGGCGGCGAGCCGGAACCGCGCGACTATGGCCGCACGCTCGCCGATGGCGCACTGCTGATCCTGCTCGCGTGCTTCGGCCTCGCCGAGCGCGGTCACGAGACCACGCCGCAGCTCGCGCAGTTCGTCTGCATCGCGATGCTCGTGTACGGCCTCGTGCGCATGATCGACAAGCCGATTCAGGGCGCGCTGATCTGGGGTCTCGCGATTGGCCTCGTCACACTCGCGAGCAGCCCGGTGCTGGTCGGCGCGCTGCTGCTCGGCACGCTCGCGATGACGCTGATCGTACGCGAAACGCGATTGCGCTGGCTGCTGCTTGCGGGTCTGCCCGTGGCGCTCGTGCTCGCGGTGTCGTGGCCGATCATCGCGCTCTCCGCGTTCCCGGACGACGCTGCCTGGTATCTGAACCAGTGGCTGCACGTGAGCCTGAGTTCGTTCGCGGGCCCGCCCGGCTCGGTCGCCGCGTATGCGCTGAAAAACCTGCCGCTCTTCACGTGGCCCGCCTGGCCACTCGCGCTGTGGTCGTGGTTCAGCTGGCAGGGACTGCGGCGCGCGCCGCACGTGGCGATTCCGCTGTCGGTGATCGGGCCGCTGTTCGTGCTCGTCGTGCTGCAAAGCCATCAGTCGAACCGACTCTACATGCTGCTCCTCCCGCCGCTCGCGGTACTCGCCACTTTCGCGCTGCCGACGCTCAAGCGCGGCGCGATCAACGCGATCGACTGGTTCGCGCTGCTGAGCTTCACGATCCTCGGCAGCTTCGTATGGCTCGTGTATGTGGCAGGCCTGACGGGCTTCCCGCATCCGCTCGCGCGCAATCTCGCGCGACTCGCGCCCGGCTTCGTGCCGCAGTTCAAGATTCTGTCGTTCGTGTGCGCGGTCGCGGTGACCGTGTGCTGGTTCCTGCTGGTGCGCTGGCGCCTCGCGCGTCATCCGAAGGTGCTGTGGCGCAGCGTCGTGCTGTCGAGCGCCGGCACCACGCTGATGTGGGTGTTGCTGATGACGCTGTGGCTGCCGGTCGTCAACTACAGCCGGACCTATCGCGACGTCGCGCAGCAGATCGCCGCCCATTTGCCCGATGACTACACGTGCATCGCGCCGGTGCGCCTAGGCAATGCGCAGATCGCGACATTCGCGTATTTCGGCGACATGCATTTCTCGTTCGACCAGGACTGCGACGTGATCCTGCGTCAGGACTCGCAGGACTACGGCAACCCGAGCGCGATGCCCGACTACGTCTGGAAGCTCGTGTGGGAAGGCCGCCGCGCCGCTGACCGCGACGAGCGCTTCCGCCTGTACGTGCGCATCGACCGTCCCAAGCCGCCGCCCGCCAAGCGCCGCAACTGGCACAAGAAGCGCGACTGACCATGTTCGCCGACGTACGGAAGATCGCCGCGCTCGCGTGGCCCGTATTGATCGGCCAGTTGGCCATCATCGCGTTCGGCGTGATCGACACGGCGATGGTCGGGCGCTACTCGGCCGTCGATCTGGCCGCGCTCGGCCTCGGCTCGTCGATCTACGTCTCGGTCTATATCGGCCTGACCGGCATCCTGACCGCGCTGCAGCCGATCACCGCGCAGCTGTACGGCGCGCGTCGCTACGGCGAGATCGGCGAAGAGGTCCGCCAGTCATGGTGGCTTGCCGCCGCGCTGACCGTGATCGGCTTTCTGATCCTGTTCTTCCCCGGACCGCTGCTGGCGTTGTCGCGGGTGCCCGACGCGCTGCACGAGCGCACGCTCGCGTACCTGCGGATTCTCGCGTTCGGGCTGCCCGCCGGCCTCGCCTTCCGGGTCTACGGCTCCGTTGCCAATGCGCTCGCCAAACCGCGGCTCGTGATGTTCCTGCAGATCGCCGCGCTGCTGCTGAAAATTCCGCTCAATACCTGGTTCATTTTCGGCGGCCTCGGCGTGCCCGCGCTGGGCGGTCCGGGCTGCGCGCTCGCGAGCACGCTGCTCAACTGGGCACTCGCGGCGCTCGGCATGCTGCTGCTCGCGCGCGTCGACGATTTCAAGGCACTCGGCATCTTCACGCACTTCTGCTGGCCGGTCTGGAAGCGCCAGGCCGCGCAACTGCGGCTCGGTATTCCAATGGGGCTGTCGTATCTGATCGAGGTCACGTCGTACACCTTCATGGCGCTTTTCATCGCGCGTTTCGGCACGACGACGCTCGCCGGGCACCAGATCGCCGGCAACGTCGGCGCGGTGCTCTATATGACGCCGCTGTCGATCGGCATCGCGTCGTCGACGCTGGTCGCGCAGGCGCTCGGCGCGCATCGGCCGCAGGCGGCGCGCACGCTGTCGCGTCACGGCATCGCGATGGCGGTTGCGATCGCGTGCTGCTATGGCGCGCTCGTGCTCGTGCTGCGGCCGTATATCGTCGACGGCTATACGACGAACGCGCAGGTGGTGGCGAAGGCGTTGCCGCTGGTGCTGATCGTCGCCTGCTACCACCTGTTCGACGCGTTGCAGATCTCGACCGCGTTCGTGCTGCGCGCCTACAAGGTCGCGGTCGTGCCGACCATCATCTATGCGGTGGCGCTGTGGGGAGTCGGGCTCGGCGGCGGCTATGCGCTCGGCTTCGATACGACCGGCCTCACGCCGCCCTGGCTGACCGGCGCGCGCGGCTTCTGGGTCGCCAATACCGCAAGTCTCGCGATTGCCGGGCTCGGCTTGCTCGTGTACTGGCGATTCGTGAGCCAGCGCTATTTGCGCGAGGCTGCGGCGGTGCTGGTTGATTCGGCTGTTTGAGGGGATGGAGGGTTGCGAAGGCCACGAATAGCACCGACCGGACCGTCAGTTGCGCCCAAGCCGGGGTGAGAGTCGACCTGTTCTGCATCCGCCTTTCCTTCCCCACGCAGCTCAGCCCGCTCACGCCGCGTATGCGGCCTGCCCCTCCCGATCCTTGGCCTCGAAAATTTCCCGCGCCGCGAACAGCGCATTGAGCGCGGCCGGAAAGCCCGCATAAAGCGCCATCTGCATGAACACCTCGACGATCTGCTCGCGCGTGCAGCCGACGTTCAGCGCCGCCTCGATATGTACCTTCAGTTGCGGCTGCGCGCAGCCGAGGGTCGCGAGCGACGCGATCGTCGCAATCTCACGCGTGCGCAGATCGAGCTGCGGCCGGCTGTAGATATCGCCGAAGCCGAATTCAATCAACAGGCGTCCGAATTCCGGCGCGACGGGCGCGAGCGCGGCGATTACCTGCTCGCCCGCCGAACCGTCGATTTCCCTGAGCTTGTCCCAGCCCCGCGCGTAGCGGTCGTTGTGTGCGTAGTCCATTGCGAGTCCTTATCGGGATGTGAGGGCGACGAGGCTTCGTCGTCCTGTCGTGCCGGATCGGGCTCAAGCGCGCCGCTCGTGGCCGCCTCGTAGTACGCGATCTTGTCGTCGATCGCGCCGAGGTTGCTCTGCAGATCGGCGATCCGCGCGAGCAGCGCGGTGCGATGCGCAACCAGCAGGTCGCGGCGTGCGCGCATCGTCGGATGGCCTTGCGCGCGCAGCGCGGCGATCTGCTGCATGCCGGAGATCGACATGCCCGTTGCCTTCAGACGCATCACGAAGCGCAACCAGTCGAGATCGGCCGGCGAGTACAGCCGGTGCCCCGTCTGCGTGCGTCCGACCGGCCGGATCAGGCCGGCCTGTTCGTAATAGCGCAACGTGTGCGTGGACACGCCGATCGTTTCGGCGACCTGACCGATGGTGAGCGCGGTTGAGTGTTTCGACATGACGGACTCAGGTTAGGACTTCGAGTGCACTCTAAGTCAAGCGTCGGACGCTGTCATTCCTTTGCGTTGCTCATTCTTTATCGCAGACGAGTTATCGCGATCGATATCGACCGATAAATTCACCGGCACTGCATGCCGCCAAAAGCTTTAAATATTGTGTGGTGGATTTACTTGTCATCAATCGATCGGTATAAATCGTCCGCTATCTCAAATCGGGCCTGCGATTTGTCCTATGCTTAAACGCAGCGCCCGCTGACAGGATAGGTCGTCCGTTCCCGGCTAACTTTTTGCCCTCAATGGAGTGCTTGCCATGCTGAAGAAGCTTTTCATGCTTTGCGTCGCTGTGGCTTTGTCGCTGTCGGCCGGATTTGCCGCGGCCGTGGAAGTGAATACCGCCGATCAGGCCACGCTCGAATCGGTCAAGGGCATCGGCCCCGTGCATGCGAAAGCGATTCTCGCCGAACGCGCCAAAAACGGCCCGTTCAAGAACGCCGACGATCTCGCCGCGCGTGTGAAGGGCATCGGCCAGAAATCGGTCGAGAACCTCGAAGCGGCCGGACTGACGATCAACGGCTCGTCGGCACCGCCGACCGGCGCGAAGACGTCCACCAAGCCGGCCACGAAGACCACACCGGCGGCTCCCGCGGCAACCACCGCCGCCGCGCCCGCTGCCACGACGGCAGCGCCGGCCGCGGCTGCCCCCGCCTCGGCCGCGAAGCCGTCGAAGTCGAAGAAGAAGGACAAGGCCGCAGCATCCGAAGCGGCAGCCGCTTCGGCTCCGGCCGTCGCGGCTAGCGCACCGGCCGACGCGTCCGGCACCAAGGCTTCGAAGAAGAAAGCGAAGAAGAGCAAGGCGGCATCCGCCGCGGCTGCGTCCGGCGCTTGAGCCCGGCGGGGCTGCCGCCCTTGCGTTTCACCGCGACGCGCAACCGCGCGTCGACGTCACCCGCCCGGCCGTCATACGCGCCGGCATTGAAGAGAGACCGTCATGAGCCTACTCGACACCATCGGTTCCCTGCTTGGCAAATCGCCAGAAGGCGGCGGCCAGCAAGCGCTGATCGCCGCCGCGCTCGAATTCGTCAACAACCAGCCTGGTGGCCTGAACGGCCTGATCCAGCGCTTCCAGGAAAAGGGCCTCGGCGACGTCGTGTCGTCGTGGGTCGGCAATGGCGAAAACCAGCCGATCGCACCCGACGCGCTGCATAACCTGCTGGGCTCGGAAGCCGTGACCGGTCTCGCCGCCAAGGCCGGCGTCCAGCCGGATCAGGTGACGGGTCTGCTGTCGCAGATCCTGCCGCACGTCGTCAACGCGGCCACGCCGGAAGGCGAAGTGCCGGCCGATGGCAAGCTGAACGCGACCACGGTGCTCGGCGCGCTCGGCGGCCTGTCGGCGCTGCTCGGCAACAAGGGCAACGCTTAAGCACGCTGTGCGCCATGCGCTGGCGGCTTGCAGAGACCTTCGCTCCACGGTGATGCCACCGGTTTGAAATCGGCGGCCAAAAGAAAACCGGCAACGAAGTCACCTTCGTTGCCGGTTTCTTAACGTTGGCGGGAACGACTCGCCTGCCGTCGTCCCTTCGCATCATCAAGCCATCGCCTTCAGTGCACGACGCGCTCGAACAGCAGCTTGCCGTCGTCCACTTCGACCGGAATCACATCCTTCGGACCGAACTTGCCGGCCAGAATCAGCTTCGCGATCGGGTTCTCGATCTCCTGCTGGATCGCGCGCTTCAGCGGCCGCGCACCGAACAGCGGGTCGTAGCCGACCTTGCCGATGTGCTCGAGCGCCGCGTCCGACACCACCAGCTGCATGTCGAGCTTCGCGAGCCGCTCGTGCAGACGCTGCAGCTGGATCCGCGCGATCGACTGGATGTTCGAGCGATCGAGCGCATGGAACACGACGACGTCGTCGATCCGGTTCAGGAACTCGGGCCGGAAGTGCAGCTTCACCTCTTCCCACACGGCGTCCTTCACGGCTTCCTGCGGCTCGCCGACCATCGCCTGGATCACCTGCGAACCGAGGTTCGAGGTCATCACGATCACCGTGTTCTTGAAGTCGACGGTGCGGCCCTGGCCATCGGTCATACGGCCGTCGTCGAGCACCTGCAGCAGCACGTTGAACACGTCCGGATGCGCCTTCTCGATTTCGTCGAGCAGGATCACGCTATACGGCTTGCGGCGCACGGCCTCGGTCAGATAACCGCCCTCCTCGTAGCCGACGTAACCCGGCGGCGCGCCGATCAGACGCGCGACGCTGTGCTTCTCCATGAACTCGCTCATGTCGATACGGATGAGATGCTCTTCCGAATCGAACAGGAAGGACGCCAACGCCTTGCACAGCTCGGTCTTGCCGACGCCGGTCGGCCCGAGGAACAGGAACGAGCCATACGGACGGTTCGGGTCCGACAGACCCGCGCGCGAGCGGCGAATCGCATCGGCGACCGCGCTGATCGCCTCGTCCTGGCCGACCACGCGCTCATGCAGCTTCGACTCGATCTGCAGCAGCTTTTCGCGCTCGCCCTGCATCATGCGCGACACCGGAATGCCGGTGGCCCGCGACACGACCTCGGCGATTTCTTCCGCGCCGACCTGCGTGCGCAACAGACGCGGACGCTTCGGACTGTTCTGCTCCTCGGCCTCGGCGCGCGTGACTTCCTTCAACTGCGCCTCGAGACCCGGCAGCTTGCCGTACTGCAACTCGGCCACCTTCTCGAGCTTGCCCTCACGCTGCAGACGCACGATTTCCGCACGCGTCTTCTCGATCTCTTCCTTCAGTTGCGCGCTGCCCTGCACCGCCGCTTTTTCCGCGGTCCAGATTTCATCGAGGTCCGAATATTCGCGGTTGAGCCGCTCGATTTCCTCTTCGATCAGCTGCAGACGCTTCTGCGACGCTTCGTCCTTCTCCTTCTTCACCGCTTCGCGTTCGATCTTCAGCTGGATCAGACGACGGTCGAGCCGATCCATCTCCTCCGGCTTCGAGTCGATTTCCATCTTGATCTTCGACGCGGCTTCGTCGATCAGATCGATCGCCTTGTCGGGCAGGAAGCGGTCCGTGATGTAGCGATGCGACAGCTCGGCGGCCGCGACGATCGCCGGGTCGGTGATGTCGACGCCGTGGTGCAGCTCATAGCGCTCCTGCAGACCGCGCAGGATCGCGATGGTCGCCTCGACCGACGGCTCGTCCACCAGCACCTTCTGGAAACGGCGCTCGAGCGCGGCATCCTTTTCGATGTACTTGCGGTATTCGTCGAGCGTGGTCGCGCCGACGCAATGCAGTTCGCCGCGCGAGAGCGCCGGCTTCAGCATGTTGCCAGCGTCCATCGCGCCTTCGGCCTTGCCGGCGCCGACCATCGTATGAATCTCGTCGATGAAGACGATGGTTTGCCCTTCGTCCTTCGCGATGTCGTTGAGCACCGCCTTCAGGCGCTCCTCGAACTCGCCGCGATACTTGGCGCCCGCGAGCAGCGCGGCCATGTCGAGCGACAGCACGCGCTTGTTCTTCAGCGTTTCCGGCACTTCGCCGTTGACGATGCGCTGCGCGAGCCCCTCGACGATCGCGGTCTTGCCGACGCCCGGCTCGCCGATCAGCACCGGGTTGTTCTTGGTGCGGCGCTGCAGGATCTGAATGGAACGGCGGATTTCGTCGTCGCGGCCGATCACGGGGTCGAGCTTGCCTGCGCGGGCGCGCTCGGTCAGGTCGATCGTGTATTTCTTCAGCGCTTCGCGCTGGCTTTCGGCGTCCTGGCTATGCACCTGCGAGCCGCCGCGCACCGCGGCGATCGCGGTTTCGAGCGCCTTGCGCGACAACCCATGCTCGCGCGCGAGACGGCCGGCCTCGCCTTTGTCGTCGGCGACCGCGAGCAGGAACATTTCGCTCGCGACGAACGTGTCGTTGAGCTTCTGCGCTTCCTTATCGGCCTGGTTCAACAGACCGGTCAGTTCGCGGCCGATCTGCACGTTGCCATCGGTGCCTTGCACTTGGGGCAGCCGCGTGACCGCGTCGTTCAGTGCGGTTTGTAGAGGTTGTACATGCACGCCGGCGCGCGACAGCAGCGAGCGAGCGGAGCCGTCCTGCTGCGCGACGAGTGCCGCGAGCACGTGGACGGGTTCGATGTACTGATTGTCGTGGCCAACCGCCAGACTCTGGGCGTCCGCGAGCGCTTCCTGGAATTTAGTGGTGAGTTTGTCGATTCTCATCAAGAGACCTCCAATTTCGATTACCACCAAAATGAGGCGTTTTATTAGGGTTTCAAGCGCTTTTTTGGCCTCGGCCGCAACTATTTGACATTTGAGCGCAAGAACTGCCGCGATCCTTCCCCAGTGGCGCGGCCGGGCGGGTTTGCGCACCCGGGAGCCGGCCGGATGTTCTAGTTCTTGTGGCCCAGCGTCGCCGGACTGCCGCCGCGCGTGCTATCCGATACCATCGTAATCGGCGGCGGCACCATCTGAATCGTGGAGCCTAACCCGAGCAACGCCGCGAGCGGACTTTTCGGTTGCGCGACTTCGCCGATCGTAAAACGATCGTGCTCGGCGAGAAATGCGAGGTTCGCCGCCTGCAACGCGCCACGCAGCCGGCACTGCGTCGTGATGACGCAAGGCCGCTGTTGGCCCTGCCGGTCCGGCAGACAGCCGACCAGCGCAAAGTCGCTTTCCGTGACCCGCACCACGTCGCCGACGGTCAGCGACAGCGATTGCGCGCCGAGCCGCAAGCCGCCGTTGCGGCCGCGCACGGTTTCGACCCAGCCGAGCTCGCCCAGCTGCTGCACGACCTTCATCAGATGGTTCTTCGAGATGCCGTAGGCTTGCGAAATGTCCTGAATCGTCGATAATCCGTCGCCCCGCACCGCGAGGTACAGCAGCACGCGCAGCGCGTAATCCGTATAGTCGGTAAGTCTCATAGGTCCCGGTATAGCTTGAAAGGCTGCGAGCAAGCGCCTTGAACGTCCCGATAACCGCGTCGAGGCAAGGGTTGCCGGGAACGAGCGCTACGCCCTGGCATGACTGGCTGGCATGAGTGGCCGGCGGGCGTCGTTCCCCGAATCGCGCTGCAATACAGTTTCGGATAGCAATAGTAGCTTTTTCCGCATCAACCGTTTGTTAGAAAAACGGGGGGTCAAGGTTCAGTTCAGCCGTCATCGGCAACCGCAATTTTCTGGAATCCGCATGAATCCGTCTTTCCCCGCCGCGCGGCCGGTCGAACGCGCGGCCGAACCCACCGACGCCAATATCCGCGACCTCGTCTATGGCTTTTACGATCGCGTGCGTGCCGACCCGCTGCTCGGTCCGGTCTTCGACGCGAAGCTCGCGGGCCGCTGGGACGACCATCTGCCGAAGATGTGCACATTCTGGAGCAGCCTCGTGCTCGGCGCGAAGCAGTATCGCGGCAACGTGCAGCAGGCGCATCAGCCGCTCGAAGGCATCGAGCCGCAGCATTTCAGCCGCTGGCTGTATCTGTTCCTCGATACGGTCGAATCGCGCTATCAGCCGGCCGCGGCGGTCCGTTTCATGGAGCCGGCGCTGCGGATCGCGCAGAGTCTGCAGCTGAGCCGTTTCGGCTGGGATTACAAGATCCCGCCGGAGCAGCAGGCGCTGCTCGAGCGGGTGGCGCCGAAGCGTCGGCCGCGAGTTGGCGACGTTGACGACGATGGCGAGCATCCGTCGCGGCAGGCTGGGGAGCCGTTTCCGGTGCCGATCACCGGACGCTCGCGGGACGAGTGAACGTCGACGCGCCGACGCCCCTCACACAAAGACGCCGCGTGCGCCGTCGCAACTCCGCGGCCCGCGACTCGTTTACTCCGGAGTCCGATTTCCCGAATCGATTCCCCAGCGCGCGAGCGCGGCATCGTCGGTCACGCGCGCGTCGACCCAGCGCTCGCCCGCGTCGGTTTTCTCCTTCTTCCAGAATGGCGCTTCGGTCTTCAGATAGTCCATCACGAATTCACACGACGCAAACGCGTCGCCGCGATGCGCGGCCGTCGTCGCAACGAGCACGATCTGATCGAGCGGATACAGCTTGCCGACGCGATGCACGATCAGCACCTCGATGCCCGGCCAGCGTTCGCGCGCACGCTCGACGATCGCCTCGAGCGACTTCTCCGTCATGCCCGGATAATGCTCGAGCTCCATCGTCTCGACCGCGCTGCCCTCGTTGAGATCGCGCACGGTGCCGACGAAGCACGCGAGCGCGCCGATCCTCGGATTGCGCGCGCGCAGCGCGGCCACCTCGGCGCTGAGGTCGAAGTCTTCGGTCTGGACGCGAACGGGCATGGACAGCTCCTGAGGGCTTTTGTCGCTGGCGTGAACGTGATGTGCGAGAGCGCGGTTCAGCCGCCGGTGACGGGCGGAAAGAACGCGACCTCGCAGCCCTCGGTGATGCGGGTGCTCGCGCCGGTCATCACGTGGTTGCAGGCCATGCGCAGCGCGCGGCCTTCGGCGAGCGTCTCGGCCCAGATGCCGCCACGCACGCGCAGCCACGCGCGCACATCGCCGACGGTCGCGATGCCGTCGGGCACCTCGACGCTTTCGTCGGACGTATTGAGCGCTTCACGCACGCTCGCAAAATATCGGAGTTCAATCTTCATCGGGATACCGTCGGTCTATGCCGCGCATGCCGCGGATGACCGGCCTCAGTTCAACAGTTCGGAAAACGGAATGAAGCGCACGGTTTCGCCGGCGCTGATCGCGTGGTTCGGCGGATTGTCGATCAGACCGTCGCCCCACACGGTCGACGTCAACACGGCCGAACTCTGATTGGCAAACAGATCGAGCCCTCCCGCCACGTTGACGCGCGCGCGCAGGAACTCGTTGCGGCGATCGGCCTTGCCCTGCGTGAAGTCCGCGCGCAGCGACAGCGCGCGCGGCGCGACCGCCTGCACGCCGGCCAGCCGCAGTACGAACGGACGCACGAACAGCAGGAACGTCACGAAGCTCGACACCGGATTGCCGGGCAGGCCGATGAAAAACGTTTCGGCCGGCTCGCCCCCATTTGCACCACCCGCACCACCCGCACCACGCCGCACCGCGCCGAACGCGAGCGGCTTGCCCGGCTTCATGGCGATCTGCCACATCGACAGACGCCCTTCGGCCTCCACCGCCGGCTTCACGTGATCCTCCTCGCCGACCGACACGCCGCCGCAGGTGAGAATCAGATCGTGCGCCTCGGCGGCTTCGCGCAGCGTCGCGCGGGTCGCGTCGAGTTGATCGGCGACGATGCCATAGTCGGTCACGTCGCAGCCGAGCTTCTCGAGCAGGCCGCGCAGCGTGAAGCGATTCGAGTTGTAGATCGCGCCGGGCTTCAGCGGCTCGCCGGGCATCGTCAGTTCGTCGCCGGTGAAGAATACGGCGACTTTCACGCGGCGGCGCACCTCGAGCCGCGCGCATCCGACCGACGCGGCAAGCCCCAACGCCTGCGGCGTGAGCCGCGTGCCGGCCGGCAGGATCACCGAGCCCGCGCGAATATCGGCGCCCTGTGCGGTGATCCACTCGCCCGCCTGCGGACGATGCACGAGCGTCACCTCGTCGCCAGCCGCCTCGGTCTGCTCCTGCATCACGACCGCGTCCGCGCCGGCGGGCACCGTCGCGCCGGTGAAGATGCGTGCCGCGCTGTTGGGCGCGAGCGGCGTCGGCGCATGGCCGGCCGGAATGCGTTGCGAGACCGGCAGGCGCCTGCCGTGCGCGAGATCGGCGATGCGGACCGCGTAGCCGTCCATCGCGCTCGTGTTCATCGGCGGCACGTCGAGCGGCGACGTGACGTCGGTGGCGAGCACGCGATTCAGCGCGTCGAGCGTCGGCAGCGTTTCGATATCGTCGAGCGCGCGCGCGGCGTCGAGCAGGATCGCCAGCGCATCGGCAGTGGCGAGCATCGGAGCGCGGGACGTGGGTGTGGACATCTGGAGGGTGGAAGCCGCAGGTTAAAAGAACATTGTAGCGGCCGATGCCGTTAGCCTGGGCGGCCGGGCGTTATGGGGAGCTGTTTGTGTTTTTCGATGCGTGGCCGCGGAGGGTGCGGCCAGCGTTTTCTCGTAGTGCGGGCGTGAGCGTCGATCAACGCGAAGCGACACGCGGCCCCGCTCGCCCTTATTCGCCGGTATTCGCGACGATGAAGTCCTTCACCCGCTGCGCATCCGCGGGCACGACCTCGAAGCGCTGCGGCAGCGACTCGAGCCCCGAGAACGCCGCCGGCCGCTCCGGTTCGCGCAGCAGCGCCTCGCGGATCGTCTCGCCGAACTTGATCGGCTGCGCGGTCTCGAGCACGATCATCGGAATGCCGGACTGCAGATGCTCGCGCGCGACCTTCACGCCGTCGGCCGTGTGCGTGTCGATCATCGTGTCGTAACGCTGGAACACGTCGCGGATCGTGTCGACGCGGGTGTCGTGGCTGCTGCTGCCCGACACGAAACCGAACTCCCTTACGCGCGCGAAGTCGCCACTTGCCGCGAGATCGAAACCGCCCTTCTCCTCGACGTCGCGGAACAGTTGCAGCACGCGCGCCGGATCGCGGCCGAGCAGGTCGTACACGAAGCGCTCGAAGTTCGATGCCTTCGAGATGTCCATGCTCGGGCTGCTCGTGTGATACGTCTCGGCCGCCTTGCGTACGCGGTAAATACCAGTGCGGAAGAACTCGTCGAGCACGTCGTTCTCGTTGGTCGCGACGACGAGCTTCTCGATCGGCAGACCCATCATGCGCGCGATATGACCCGCGCACACGTTGCCGAAGTTGCCCGACGGCACCGTGAACGACACGCGCTCGGCGTTCGACTTCGTCGCGGCAAAGTAGCCCTTGAAGTAATAGACGACCTGCGCGACGACCCGCGCCCAGTTGATCGAGTTGACCGTGCCGATCTTGTACTTCGCCTTGAACGCGTGATCGTTCGACACCGCCTTCACGATGTCCTGCGCGTCGTCGAACACGCCTTGCACCGCGAGGTTGAAGATGTTCGGGTCTTGCAGGCTGTACATCTGCGCGGTCTGGAACGCGCTCATCTTGTTGTGCGGCGACAGCATGAACACGCGGATGCCCTTCTTGCCGCGCATCGCGTATTCAGCGGCGCTGCCGGTGTCGCCCGACGTCGCGCCGAGAATGTTCAGCGTTTCGCCATGCTTCGCGAGCGCGTACTCGAACAGGTTGCCGATCAGCTGCATTGCCATGTCCTTGAACGCGAGCGTCGGACCGTTCGACAGTTCGAGCAGCGACAGCGGCGCGCCGTCTTCGACGCCGAGCGTCTTCAGCGGCGTGATCTGCGCGGCGCTTTCGTCGTCGCGCACGTTGCAGTAGGTCGCGGCCGTGTAGGTCTTGCGCGTCAGTGCGCGCAGGTCGTCGGCGGGAATGTCGTCGCAGAACTTCGACAGGATCTCGAAGGCGAGATCCGCGTACGGCAGCGTGCGCCAGCGCGTGAGTTCATCCGGGGTGACGCGCGGATAGTCGGCCGGCAGATACAGGCCGCCGTCTTTCGCGAGACCGCCGAGCAGGATCTCGGAGAAGGTATGGCGCTCGCCGGCTCCGGCGCCGCGCGTGGAGAGGTAGTTCATAGTTCGGCCTAGTTCAGCGCTTCCATGCGCAGCTTCGTGACTTGCGAGACGACGGTCTCGAGCGCCTCGATCGACCTGATCGCGGCATTGACCTGCTTTTCGACCGTCTCGTGCGTGATCAGCAGAATGTCGGTTTCGCCCTTGCCGTTCGCGTCGACGAGCTCCGATTCCTTTTGCAGCAGCGCATCGATCGAAATGCCGGTGTCCGCCAGAATGCGCGTGATGTCGGCGAGCACGCCGGTCACGTCGGCGACGCGCAGGCGCAGGTAGTAGCCGCTCGTGACTTCTTCGATCGGCAGGATCGGGGTGTTCGACAGGCTGTCCGGCTGGAATGCCAGATGCGGCACGCGGTGCTCGGGGTCGGCCGTGTGCAGACGCGTCACGTCGACGAGATCGGCGACCACGGCGGAAGCCGTCGGCTCGGCGCCCGCGCCCTTGCCGTAGTACAGCGTCGTGCCGACCGCGTCGCCATGCACGACGACCGCGTTCATCGCGCCTTCCACATTCGCAAGCAGGCGCTTTTCCGGAATCAACGTGGGGTGCACGCGCAGCTCGATGCCCTTGTCGGTGCGGCGCGTGATGCCGAGCAGCTTGATGCGGTAGCCGAGCTCCTCGGCGTATTTGATGTCGATCGCGGCGAGCTTGCTGATGCCTTCGACGTACGCGCGGTCGAACTGCACCGGCACGCCGAACGCGATCGCGCTCATGATCGTCGCTTTGTGCGCCGCGTCGACGCCCTCGATGTCGAAGGTCGGGTCGGCTTCCGCGTAGCCGAGCTCCTGCGCGGCCTTCAGCGCGGTCGCGAAATCGAGCCCACGGTCACGCATCTCCGACAGGATGTAGTTCGTCGTGCCGTTGATGATGCCCGCGATGTACTGGATGCGGTTCGCCGTCAGCCCTTCGCGCAGTGCCTTGATGATCGGAATGCCACCCGCCACCGCCGACTCGAACGCGACCATCACGCCGTTCGCGCGCGCCGCCTCGAAAATCTCCGTGCCATGCACCGCGAGCAGCGCCTTGTTGGCGGTGACCACGTGCTTGCCGTTGTTGATCGCGCGCAGCACGAGGTCGCGCGCGATGCCGGTGCCGCCGATCATTTCCGCGACGATCGCGATCGAAGGATCGTCGACGACCGCGTTGAAGTCATCGGTCAGCGCCACGCTGCCGGCTTCGCCGCCGAGCGCCGCGGTCGCCTTGGCCGGGTTGCGCACGGCAATGCGCGCAATCTCGATGCCGCGACCCGCGCGACGTTTGATTTCTTCCTGATTGCGGCGCAGTACCGTGAAGGTCCCGCTGCCTACCGTGCCGAAGCCCAGCAGTCCAACTTTGATCGGTTCCATGCAGCGTGTGTTTCTAGTAGAGGTTTGAAAAGGGTGTCGGGGGTGGCACGAGCGGCGCGCCTCATTTGACACATCAGGCGCCACATCGTACGCGACCCCGGCTCAGGCTGTGTGACGTTTGCGGTAGCCGTCGAGGAAGCGCGCGATCCGGTTGATCGAATCCGCGAGGTCGTCGACGTTCGGCAGGAACACGACACG
This sequence comes from Paraburkholderia sp. MM6662-R1, assembly GCF_050436245.1. Taxonomy (NCBI): domain Bacteria; kingdom Pseudomonadati; phylum Pseudomonadota; class Betaproteobacteria; order Burkholderiales; family Burkholderiaceae; genus Paraburkholderia; species Paraburkholderia sp. MM6662-R1. The sequence continues at coordinate 628,824 of NZ_JBNDLV010000001.1, forward strand.
GAAGTGATCCGGCGTCTTCCAGTTGAAGCCAGTGCCCTGCACGAGCAGCACGCGCTCTTCGAGCAGCAGGTCGAGGATGAACTGCTGGTCGTTCTGGATCGGATACACCTTCGGGTCGAGGCGCGGGAACATGTACAGCGCCGCCTCGGGCTTCACGCAGCTCACGCCGGGGATCGCCGTCAGCATGTCGTAGGCGAGCTCGCGCTGCTTGTACAGGCGCCCGCCCGGCACGATCAGGTCGTTGATGCTCTGATAGCCGCCGAGCGCGGTCTGGATCGCGTACTGGCCGGGCACGTTCGGGCACAGCCGCATCGACGCGAGGATGCCGAGCCCTTCCAGATAGTCTTTCGCGAGCCGGCGGTTCTCGCCGGTCAGGCCCGAAATGGCCATCCAGCCGGCGCGATAGCCGCACGAGCGGTAGCTCTTCGACAGGCTGTTGAACGTGACGGTCAGCACGTCTTCGGACAGCGACGCCAGCGACGTGTGCGTCTTGCCGTCGTAGACGATCTTGTCGTACACCTCGTCGGCGAAGATCACGAGGCCGTGCTGGCGCGCGATCTCGATCAGGCCGAGCAGCAGTTCGTCCGAGTACAGCGCGCCGGTCGGGTTGTTCGGGTTGATCACGACCAGCGCGCGCGTGTTCGGCGTGATTTTCGCGCGGATGTCATCGAGGTCGGGCATCCAGCTATTCGACTCGTCGCAGATGTAGTGCACCGGCGTGCCGCCCGCGAGGCTCACGCCGGCGGTCCACAGCGGGTAATCGGGCGCGGGCAGCAGCACTTCGTCGCCGTCGTTGACGAGGCCCTGGAGCGCCATCACGATCAGCTCGGACGCGCCGTTGCCGAGGTAGACGTCGTCCAGTTCGACGCCGTGCACGCCCTTTTTCTGCGTGTAGTGCATGATCGCCTTGCGCGCGGCGAACACGCCCTTCGAGTCGGAGTAGCCCGACGAGCTGGGCAGGTTCAGGATCATGTCCTGAATGATCTCGTCCGGCGCCTCGAAGCCGAACGGTGCCAGATTGCCGATGTTCAGCTTGATGATGCGGTGACCCTCTTCTTCGAGCCGCTTCGCATGTTCGAGGACGGGCCCGCGAATGTCGTAGCAGACATTCAACAACTTGTTGGATTTGAGAATCGGTTTCACGGCGGGCACTTCATCCTGGTTGATGGCTGGGGCAAACCTTGGGCAAACGGGGCCTGGCTGACGACGCCGGGCCGCTCTGATTCACCGCTACGGGGAATTCGGACGCGGCGGCGACGGCGACGGCGGCCAGCCGCGAAATGGGTCGAACTGTCGAGCGGCTGCGGCTTTCCGGGTTCCGGCGTGGAAAAAAACGCAGCGAAAGCGGGCGATGCCAACCCAGGTGGCCGGTGGGCCACGCCGATGCGCACAGCGCGGCTTGTGGCGGCGCTTGGGCGAGGGGCGCCGCAAGGCGGCTAAAAAGTTATAATTTAGCGGATTTTGGCCGACTTCCGCAATGCACCACCGCATCGGCAAGCCTTTTCGGCCTTCTCGTGTGTGACACGCGTCGAACCGCGCGGCCTGTGCGACGTGCAGCCAGGCCGGCAACACGCATGACGTCTCACGACGACTTCGGAAAACCAATTTGAAACTACATCAGGATTCCAGCGGCGCGCTCAATACCGTTACCGGCTATGGCGCCGACTACGTCGAAATCAATCTGGTGCGTCACGCGGGCAGTATTCTCGTGCTGCCGGACGCGCCGGTCATTCCCTGGCCCGTCTCGTCGTTCGAGCAGTTGAGCGCCGAGCATTTCGCGATGCTGGTCGACGCCGCGCCCGAAGTGGTCGTGTTCGGCAGCGGCGAGCGGCTGCGCTTTCCGCACCCGCGCCTGACCGCCGCGCTGACCGCGAAACGCATCGGCGTAGAAACGATGGACTTCAAGGCCGCCTGCCGCACCTACAACATTCTGATGGCCGAGGGCCGCAAGGTCGCGGCCGCGTTGCTGATCGAGGCCTGAGCGTGCCTGGCGCCGGCGCGCCCGGCCGGCCCGGTTCTGGCCCCCCGCGTCGCGCCCGTGCGCGCGCCGTCGATAACAAGAAGGGTTGATATTTCATGAACGATACGCCGTCGAGGCTACCGCTCAATCGCACCGCGATCCTGTTGCTGGTGCTGGTTCTCGCCGTGATCTGGTTCGTGCCGCTCGGCTGGCGCCATCTGCTGCCGAGCGACGAAGGCCGCTACGCCGAAATGGCGCGCGAAATGTTCCTGACCGGCGACTGGATCACGCCGCGCTACAACGGCTACAAGTACTTCGAGAAGCCGCCGCTGCAAACCTGGGCGAACGCGCTGACGTTCGCGTGGTTCGGCATCGGCGAATGGCAGGCGCGTCTCTACACCGCGCTGACGGGCTTCGCCGGCGTGCTGCTGATCGGCTTTACCGGCGCCCGCGTGTTCAACGCGGCGACCGGCGTGTTCGCGGCACTCGTGCTCGCCTGTTCGCCGTACTGGAACCTGATGGGCCACTTCAATACGCTCGACATGGGCCTGTCGCTCTGGATGGCGCTCACGCTGTGCGCGCTGCTGCTCGCCCAGCGCCCGAACCTGCGGCCCCCATGCGTGCGCGGCTGGATGTGGGTGTGCTGGGCGTCGATGGCGCTGGCGGTGCTCTCGAAGGGCCTGGTTGGGCTGATCCTGCCGGGCGCGGTGCTGGTGCTCTACACGCTGATCGCGCGCGACTGGGCGCTGTGGAAGCGTCTGCATCTGGTGAGCGGGCTGATCGTTTTTCTCGCGATCGTGACGCCGTGGTTCGTCCTCGTGCAGCAGCGCAATCCGGAATTCCTGAACTTCTTCTTCGTCGTTCAGCAGTTCAAGCGCTATCTGACGCCCGAGCAGAATCGCCCCGGCGCGTTCTACTACTTCGTGCCAGTACTGCTGGTGGGCTTCCTGCCGTGGCTGTCGGTAACCGTGCAAAGCGTGCGCCACGCGTGGCGCCAGCCGCGTCAGCCGAACGGCTTCGCGCCGGTCACGCTGATGCTCACGTGGATCGTCTTCATTTTCCTGTTCTTCAGCGCGTCGCACTCGAAGCTGCTGTCCTACACGCTGCCGATCGCGCCGCCGATCGCGATGCTGATCGGCATGTATCTGCCGCTCGTCACGCGCGAGCAGCTGCGCCGGCATCTGGCGGGCTACGCGCTGTTTTTCGTGGTCGCCGCGTTCGCGGCGCTGTTCCTGCCGCGCTTCGGCACTGCGCGCAATCCGGCCGAGCTGTATGCCGAATACCGCGTGTGGGTGCTCGCCGCGCTAGCCGTCGCGTTCGTGCTCACGCTGTTCGCGCTGTGGCTGAACCGCCGCGGCCAGGGCGGCGTGGGCGCCAACGCGCGAGTCGGTCTCGGCAGCCTCGCCGCGTTCGGCGCGGGCTGGCTGCTGCTCGGCACCATCGCGGGCACCGGCCACGACGTGTTCGGGCGCCTGAGTTCCGGCGCGCCGCTCGCGCCCGCGATCAAGGCCGAGCTCGCGAAGCTGCCGCCCGACACGCCGTTCTACTCGGTCGGCGTGCTCGACCACACGCTGCCGTTCTACGTCGGCCACACGATGATCATGGTCGCGCACCCGGACGAGCTCGCATTCGGCGTGTCCGTCGAGCCGCAAAAATGGGTGCCGACGGTCGACGCGTGGATCGAGCGCTGGAAGGCCGATCGCTACGCGCTCGCGCTGATCCCGCCGCCGACCTACGACCGCCTCGTCAAGCAAGGCGTGCCGATGCAGGTGATCGCGCGCGATCCGCGCCGCGTGGTGGTGATGAAGCCGCTCGCCGACGCGGCTGCCGCCGCCCCGGCCGCAGCGGCGGCGGCAGCACCCGCTACCCCCGCTAACGCCGCCTCGGCAGTCGTGGAAGTGAGGCCCGCGGCATCGGCCACGCCGGCCCCCGTCTCCACGCCCGCGGCAAAGCCCTAACCCTTTCGAGAACCAGACCGTTCGATGAACCCGATTTCCCTGTTCTGCATCCTGGCCGGCGTCACGCTGAATGCCGGCGCGCAGTTGCTGCTCAAGGCCGGCACGAATGCCGTTGGACACTTCGAATTCACCCGTGCGAACATCCTGCCCATCGGCTTCAAGCTGGCAACCCAGCCGCCGATCATCGGCGGACTCGCCTGCTACGTGATCAGCGTGGCGGTGTGGATCATCGGGCTCTCGCGCGTGGACGTGTCGATCGCCTATCCGATGCTGTCACTGGGCTACGTCGTCAACGCGATCGCCGCGTGGTACCTGTTCGGCGAAGTGATGTCGGTGCAGAAGCTGGTCGGCATCGGCATCATTCTCGTCGGCGTGGTCGTGCTCGCGCGCAGCTAGGCGCGGCGCCCCGCGTAGGAACCGGCGCGGCACACGCGCCGCCTAAGCGTGACGTAAGGTAGGCCGCGGTAAGCTGAGCGGTTGCGTTTTTTAAGCCGCGGCCTTGGGTTTGCGGGTAGTTTGTGGTTTACTTCGCGCCCGTCGGGCCGCGCCCCTTTCAATCGAGCGATGCATTCATGAGCCAGTCACAAGTCCCGTTTTTGCCGTTTGTCAAACCCGAGATCGACGAGGAAACGATCCAGGGCGTCGCCGACGTGCTGCGTTCCGGCTGGATCACCACCGGCCCGCAGAACCAGAAGTTCGAGGCCGCGCTGTCCGAGTTCTGCGGCGGCCGCCCGGTGCGCACCTTCAATTCCGGTACCGCGACGCTCGAAATCGGCCTGCGCATCGCCGGCGTCGGTCCCGGCGACGAAGTGATCACAACGCCGGCCACCTGGGTGTCGACCTGCAACGTGATCCTCGAAACCGGCGCGACGCCAGTGTTCGCCGACATCGACCCGATCACGCGCAACATCGATCTCGACCTGCTCGAAAAAGCGATCACGCCGCGCACCAAGGCGTTGCTGCCGGTGTTCCTGTCGGGCCTGCCGGTCGACATGGACCGTCTGTACGAGATCGCCCGCGCGCACGAGCTGCGCGTGATCGAAGACGCCGCGCAGGCATTCGGCTCCACCTGGAACGGCGAGCGCATCGGCAAGCTCGGCGACATCGTGTCGTTCAGCTTCCACGCGAACAAGAACCTGACCTCGGTCGAAGGCGGCGCGCTGGTGCTGAACAACGAGGAAGAAGCGGTGCTCGCGCAGAAGTACCGGCTGCAGGGCATCACGCGCACCGGCTTCGACGGCATGGACTGCGACGTGCTCGGCGGCAAGTACAACCTGACCGACGTCGCCGCGCGTGTCGGCCTCGGCCAGCTGCCGCATCTCGAGCGCTTCATCGCGCAGCGCAAGAAGCTCGTGCGCGCGTACTTCGCGCAACTCGAAGGCGGCGCGGCCGTTCAGCTCGGCGTCGGCCTGCCGCCCGCGGACTTCGAAAACAGCAACTGGCACATGTTCCAGATCACGCTGCCGCTCGAAAAACTGTCGATCGACCGCGCCGGCTTCATGGGCGAGCTGAAGGAGCGCGGCATCGGCTCGGGCGTGCACTACCCGGCGCTGCACCTGTTTTCCCTGTACCGCGCGCGCGGCTTCAAGGAAGGCATGTTCCCGCACGCGGAGCGCTTCGGCGCCACCACCGTCACGCTGCCACTCTTCACGCTGATGAACGAAGGCGACGTCGAGCGCGTGTGCCGCGCGGTCAACGAAATTTGCGAACACTACGGAAAATAAGCGGACATGACTTATTCGGAACATCGCGCCGTCGCACCGGAAGTGTCGATCATCATTCCGGTGTACAACGAGGAAGCCGGACTGGGCGCGCTGTTCGCGCGCCTCTATCCGGCGCTCGACGCGCTCGGCACCGGTTATGAAGTGATCTTCATCAACGACGGCAGCCGCGACAAATCCGCGGCGCTGCTCGCCGGGCAGTTCCGCGCGCGCCCCGACACCACGCGCGTGATCCTGCTGAACGGCAACTACGGCCAGCACATGGCGATTCTCGCGGGCTTCGAGCAGTCGCGCGGCGACATCGTGATCACGCTCGACGCCGACCTGCAGAATCCGCCCGAGGAAATCGGCAAGCTCGTCGCGAAGATGCGCGAAGGTTTCGACTACGTCGGCACGATCCGCCGGCAGCGCCAGGACAGCCTCTGGCGCCGCAAGGCGTCGCGCGCGATGAATCATCTGCGCGAGCGCATCACGCGCATCAAGATGACCGACCAGGGCTGCATGCTGCGCGCCTACAGCCGCCATATCGTCGATACGATCAACCGCTGCGGCGAAATCAACACGTTCATCCCGGCGCTCGCGTACACGTTCGCGCAGAATCCGGTGGAAATCGAGGTCGCGCACGAGGAACGCTTCGCCGGTGAGTCGAAGTACTCGCTGTACTCGCTGATCCGTCTGAATTTCGACCTCGTCACCGGCTTCTCGGTGGTGCCGCTGCAATGGCTGTCGTTCATCGGCGTGATCCTGTCGCTAGGGTCCGCGGCGCTGTTCGTCCTGCTGCTGATTCGCCGTTTCGTCATCGGCGCGGAAGTGCAAGGTGTGTTCACGCTGTTCGCCATCACGTTCTTCCTGCTCGGCGTGATCATCTTCGCGCTCGGCCTGCTCGGTGAATACATCGGCCGGATCTATCAGCAGGTGCGTGCGCGGCCGCGTTATCTGGTGCAGACCATTCTCGAGCAACGCGACGGCGGGGCCGTCGCCGAAGCGCCGCGTCAGACCGTCGTGCAAGGCGTGCAGCCGGTGCCGGTCGCCGACCAGGGACACCATCCATGAAGCCGCGCGCCGTCGTATTCGCGTATCACAACGTCGGCGTGCGCTGCCTGCAGGTGCTGCTCGCGCGCGGCGTCGAGGTCGCGCTCGTCGTGACCCACGAAGACAACCCGAGCGAGAACATCTGGTTCGGCAGCGTCGCATCGGTGGCAGCCGGGCACGGCATTGCCGTCGTCACGCCGGCCGATCCGCAGAGCCCCGAACTGCGCGCCGCGGTGAGCGCCGCGCGGCCGGACTTCATCTTCTCGTTCTACTACCGCCACATGTTGCCGCTCGACCTGCTCGCGATCGCCGCACGGGGCGCTTACAACATGCACGGCTCGCTGTTGCCGAAGTATCGCGGCCGCGTGCCGACCAACTGGGCGGTGCTCAACGGCGAAAACGAAACCGGCGCAACGCTGCACGAAATGGCCGCGAAGCCCGACGCCGGTGCGATCATTGCGCAAACCCCGGTGCCGATCCTGCCCGACGACACCGCCGCGCAGGTCTTCGACAAGGTCACGGTCGCCGCCGAGCAAACGCTGTGGCGCGTGCTGCCGGCGCTGCTCGCGGGCGAGGCGCCGCATCTGCCGAACGATCTCGCGCATGGCAGCTACTACGGCGGGCGCAAACCGGAAGACGGCCGCATCGACTGGAATCAGTCCGCGCAACAGGTCTACAACCTGATCCGCGCGGTCGCGCCGCCGTATCCGGGCGCTTTCACCGAGCTGAACGGGCGCCGTTTCATCGTCGCGCGCGCGCGTCTGGCCGCGCCCGGCGCGCTCCGCTCGGATTTGCCCCCGGGCCTGCACGTAAGCGATAATGCCGTTTTCGCGATCTGCGGCGACGGCCGCGCGATCAACATCCACGAATTGCGGCACCAGCACGACGGCGGCGAGTCTGCCGTCAGTCCGGCGGAATTCGCCCAGCTCATCCAATCTCATTCATGAAAAAAGTCCTGATTCTGGGTGTGAATGGCTTCATCGGCCATCACCTGTCCAAACGCATTCTCGAAACCACCGACTGGGAAGTGTTCGGGATGGACATGCAGACCGAACGTCTCGGCGACCTCGTCAATCATGAGCGGATGCACTTCTTCGAAGGCGACATCACGATCAACAAGGAATGGGTCGAATATCACGTCAAGAAGTGCGATGTGATTCTGCCGCTCGTCGCGATCGCCACGCCCGCAACGTATGTGAAGCAGCCGCTGCGCGTGTTCGAACTCGACTTCGAGGCGAACCTGCCGATCGTGCGTTCAGCCGTCAAGTACGGCAAGCATCTGGTGTTTCCGTCGACCTCCGAGGTCTACGGCATGTGCACGGACGAGCAGTTCGATCCGGAAGAATCGCAGCTGTCGTACGGCCCGATCAACAAGCCGCGCTGGATCTACGCGTGCTCGAAGCAGCTGATGGACCGCGTGATCTGGGGCTACGGCATGGAAGGCCTGAACTTCACGCTGTTTCGTCCGTTCAACTGGATCGGCCCGGGCCTCGACTCGATCTACACGCCGAAGGAAGGTAGCTCGCGCGTGGTCACGCAGTTCCTCGGCCACATCGTGCGCGGCGAGAACATCAGCCTCGTCGATGGCGGCGCGCAGAAGCGCGCGTTCACGGACATCGACGACGGCATCAGCGCGCTGATGAAGATCATCGAGAACAAGAACGGCGTCGCCACCGGCAAGATCTACAACATCGGCAACCCGATCAACAACTTCTCGGTGCGTGAGCTCGCGCACAAGATGCTGGCACTCGCGGCCGAATTCCCCGAATACGCGGACTTGGCCAGGAAAGTGCAACTGGTCGAAACGTCGTCGGGCGCGTACTACGGCAACGGCTATCAGGACGTGCAGAACCGCGTGCCGAAGATCGACAATACGAAGCAGGAACTCAGCTGGGCACCCACGTCGACTTTCGACGAAGCGCTGCGCAAGATTTTCGAAGCGTATCGCGGCCACGTCGCGGAAGCCCGCGCACTCGTCGAACAGCAATAAGGGCGCGTCCTTGGCTCGCATCGTCCTGAAGATCGACGTCGACACGCTGCGCGGCACCCGCGAAGGCGTGCCGAATCTCGCGCGCATCTTCGACCGCTTCAAGGCGCGCGCCACCTTCCTGTTCAGCCTCGGGCCCGACCACACCGGTTGGGCGATGCGCCGCGTACTGCGGCCGGGCTTTCTGAAGAAGGTGTCGCGCACGTCGGTGGTCGAGCATTACGGCCTCAGGCAGTTGATGTACGGCGTGCTGCTGCCCGGTCCGGACATCGGCGCGAAGGCCGCGGCCGAGATGCGCGCGATCCACGAAGCCGGCTTCGAGTGCGGCATCCATACGTGGGATCACGTGTACTGGCAGGACAACGTGCGCGCCAAAGATCGCGCGTGGACCGTCGCGCAGATGCAGCGGAGCCACGCGCGGTTCATCGAGATATTCGGCGCGCCGCCCGTCACGCACGGCGCCGCGGGCTGGCAGATGAACGGCCACGCGTTCGAGCAGATCGACGCGTGGGGCATGCGCTACGCTTCCGACGGCCGCGGCCACTCGCCATATCTGCCGGTGGTCGACGGCAGGACGCTGAAGCACGTGCAGATGCCGACCACGCTCCCGACGCTCGACGAAGTGCTCGGTGTCGATGGTGTCGATACGCACAACGTCGCCGCGTGGATGCTGAAACGAACTGAAAAAAATCCGCACGACCAGGTGTTCACGCTGCACGCGGAACTCGAAGGACAGAAACTCGCGCCGGTTTTCGAACAGTTGCTCGAAGGCTGGCGCGCCCAGGGCCACACGTTCGCGACGATGGGCGATTACTACGCCACGCTAGACCGCGACACGCTGCCATCGTACCCTGTCGCGTGGGGCGAGATTCCGGGACGCTCCGGCGAACTGATCGTCCAGCCCTGAAGGCCCGCGACGCGGGAGCCGTTAGAAGGCGCGCCGCTTGTCGCCCGCCCGTTGCCGGCCTGTTGCCCGCCTGTCACCCGCTTCCTTGCCGGGTCTGACGATCGGACAACCGCGCGCCGACCGTATTCCCGAACAACAACAACCTCGACGACAGACCGGCCGACGCCGCGGCACCTAGCGACGCCAGCCCCAACAACCGGAGAACCTCGTGTCCATCGCAGTCGACCAACCCATCCCCGACTTCACCGCCGCCGCGACGGGCGGCGAAATCACGCTGTCAAAGCTGCGGGGCAAGAAGGTGGTGCTGTATTTCTATCCGAAGGACAACACGCCGGGCTGCACGACCGAAGGGTTGCAGTTCCGCGATCTGTATCCGAAGTTCAAGAAAGCCGGCGCGGAAGTGATCGGCGTGTCGCGCGACAGCCTGCGTTCGCATGACAACTTCAAGGCTAAGCTCGAACTACCCTTCCCGCTGATTTCCGACCCGGAAGAAACGCTGTGCGCCCTCTTCGCCGTCATTAAAATGAAGAAAATGTATGGCAAAGAGGTGCGGGGAATCGAGCGCTCCACGTTCCTCGTCGACGCCGATGGCGTGCTGCGCCACGAGTGGCGCGGCGTTAAAGTGCCGGGCCACGTCGACGACATTCTGGAGGCTGTACAAGCGCTTTGATGCGCGTTATATTGGCCCGCAATGAGTGCCTGTCCACCCCACATTGTTCTCCGCTGCGCCAGCCCTGACGGCCGCCTGACCGGATCCACCGGTGCCGTTCGGAGCGTGAGGCGCAACGTGAGCATCATCGTCGAGCCGCTTGCCCCGAATGCCGGGGCGGCGGCTTTTTTAATTGCGCGCGACCGTTCGTTCATCGGTTCACGCGCTTCCGTCAAGGAGCCTATCGAAAACCAGGCGAACCGGCATCTCTAGACCGAATGCGCGCCTCCTCGCGCAAACTCGATGTCCCATGAGGGCATCGTCAGAATGCGACGGGCGGCGCACGATATGTGACCCGATCATTTCGAGGGAAACCATGCCTTTGCCTACTCCCCCCAACAAGCTCGGCAATCTTTTGTCGCCTGACGAATACAAGGCCAAAGCCGTCACGCCCGCGCGCTCCGCCGCGAAAAAACAGGCGCGTGAAGGGGAATCCGCAGAGTCGGCCGATTACGGCCGCGTCAATGTCGCCACACCGATGGCGCACGCTGCCAACGCCGCCACCACGTTGTGGCCCGTGCCCGCCGTCGAGTCGCCGCCCGCCGCGCAACCCGCGCCCGCGCGCGGCCGCAAGGCGAGGCAGACCGCCGCGCTGTTGCAGCCGGTTCCGTCCGCACGCCCGCAGTTCGAAGCCGACGCGGCCGAAGCGCAGCCGGTCGTCGCACGCGCGCCTGCCGCGAAGCAGCGCACGGACGAAACAGCCGCCGCGCCCGCCGCAGCGAGCCCTGCCGCCACGCGCAAGAAACGTGGCACGGGCGCCACGCCAGCCGAGGTGCAGAAGCTTTTCGTGCTCGACACCAACGTGCTGATGCACGATCCGAGCTGCCTGTTCCGCTTCGAGGAGCACGACGTCTATCTGCCGATGATGACGTTGGAAGAGCTCGACAACCACAAGAAGGGAATGTCGGAAGTCGCGCGTAACGCGCGTCAGGTGAGCCGCACGCTCGACGCGCTCGTCGCGAACGCGGGCGACATGGCCGACGGCATTTCGCTCGCGCGTCTGGGCAGCCGCGAGGCCTCCGGGCGGCTGTACTTCCAGACCCGGCTGACCGCGATCGAGCCGGTCGAAGGTCTGCCCGAAGGCAAGGCCGACAACCAGATCCTCGGCGTCGTGCGCGCGCTGCAGCGCGATCGCGCGGATCGCCAGGTCGTGCTGGTGTCGAAAGACATCAACATGCGCATCAAGGCGCATGCGCTCGGTCTGCCCGCCGAAGACTACTTCAACGACCAGGTGCTCGAGGACAGCGACCTGCTGTACACGGGCATCCGCGCGCTGCCGCAAGACTTCTGGACCAGGCACGCGAAGGGCATGGAAAGCTGGCAGGACACGAAAACCGGCACCACGTACTACCGCGTGACGGGTCCGCTGTGCGCATCGATGCTGGTCAACGAGTTCGTTTATCTGGAGCCGCAGAACGGCGAGCCCGCGTTTCATGCGCTGGTGCGCGAACTGAACGGCAAGACCGCGCTGCTGCAAACGCTGCGTGACTATGGCCACCACAAGAACAACGTGTGGGGCATCACGGCGCGCAATCGCGAGCAGAACTTCGCGCTGAACCTGCTGATGAATCCGGACATCGACTTCGTCACGCTGCTCGGCCAGGCCGGCACCGGCAAGACGCTGGTCGCACTCGCGGCGGGTCTCGCGCAGGTGCTCGACGACAAGCGCTACAACGAGATCATCGTGACGCGCGCGACGGTGCCGGTCGGCGAAGACATCGGCTTTCTGCCGGGCACCGAAGAGGAAAAGATGCAGCCGTGGATGGGTGCGTTCGACGACAACCTCGAAGTGCTGCAGAAAACCGACGACGCCGCCGGCGAATGGGGCCGCGCCGCGACCCAGGAGCTGATCCGCTCGCGCCTGAAGATCAAGAGCATGAACTTCATGCGCGGCCGCACGTTCGTCGACAAGTATCTGATCATCGACGAGGCGCAGAACCTGACGCCGAAGCAGATGAAGACGCTCGTCACGCGCGCGGGTCCGGGCACGAAGATCATCTGCCTTGGCAACATCGCGCAGATCGATACGCCTTACCTGACCGAGGGCAGTTCGGGCCTGACCTATGTGGTCGATCGCTTCAAGGGCTGGGCGCACAGCGGACACGTAACGCTCGCGCGCGGCGAGCGCTCGCGCCTCGCTGACTACGCGTCGGAGATTCTCTAGAGGTTCGCCGGTTTTTTTTCCGGCTTTTGATCGCAGGCCGCGTCCGGTTCGTTCCGGACGCGGCCTTTTTATTGCGCCGGCGTTCCACGCAGGCAACACTTAGCGCACAAACTTCAAGTAATTTATCAACAATTCTTGCCGCGGCCTTGTTGGGCGGCTACCATCCCGACATCCTCAGTGAGTAAATGGGCGCTTACCGCCCGTGCCGTCTTCATGCGCCGACTCGCCTTATCGCTGCTGCCCGTCCTGCTGCTCGCCGCCTGTGCCGGCGCGCCGCAGAAGACGTCGCGCGGGTCAGGCGGCAGCGTCGTCGCGAACGGCGCCTATCGCGCGCCGCCGCCCGGCTTTCCCCACTTCGTCGATCACAGCATCGGCCGCGAGGAAATCTCCATTCAGGCGATGAGTCTCGTCGGCGTGCCCTACCGGTGGGGCGGCAATACGCCCGACAGCGGCTTCGATTGCAGCGGGCTCGTGCGGTACGTCGTGCTGCGCGCGGCGTCGGTGAACCTGCCGCGCACGACGGCCGAGATGAGCGGGCGCGGCGAGTCGATCGAACCGGACGAAATCGCGCCAGGCGATCTGATCTTTTTCAACACGACGGGGCGCGCGCATTCGCACGTCGGCATCTACGTGGGCAAGCTGCGCTTCGTCAACGCGCCGTCGACGGGCGGCACCGTGCGGCTCGACTATCTGACCAATCCCTACTGGGCGAAGCGCTTCGACGGCATCCGCCGGATGGCGGGACCGGCGGCAACGCCGGCGCCGTTCAATACGCCGAGCTATCAGGCTGCGGCGCCGCAAACCGAGCGAGGTGCTGCGGCCGCGGCGACGGGCACGGCAACAACCGTGGCAGTTCCGGCAGCGTCGACCTACGCGGGCCCGACGGCGCTGTCCGGCCCGGCGTCGATGGCAACGGCCCGGCCGGTCGCGAGCGCGACGCCGGCGACCCGTGCAGGCGGCGGCACGCCCGTCGTGCAAGCCGATCAATTCGAGCCGCCACCGTCGGGCCTCGGCGCCGCGCAACTGCAGGCACGCTCAGCGGGCGCCGTGGCAGCGACGATGGTCCCCGCGGCTCAGGCGAGCACGTATGAAAGCGGCGCTCGTTCGCCCGCTCAACCGATGCAGTCCGCGACGACCGCCCGCACCGTTGCCCAACCTTCACCCGACCCGATCGACGCCGCCGCCGATGCATTCGAACCGCCGCCACCCGCCTCCATCGCGGAACGCCAGGCGCGGCAGATGCAGCAGACCGAAGGCACTGGATCCGTGCAACTCATGCGTGCGTCGACGGCTTCCCACGGCGTGCCCGCACCCACGCAAAGCAGCGACGACCCGATCGCCCGTTTCGCGAACGGCAACTTCTGACGCCGTGATCTGCTATCGTCATCGATATTCTTTCGACGGCGGGTAACGACCATGGAACTCGGGCTCAGAAATAAGGTGGTGCTCATCACCGGCGGCAGCAAAGGCATCGGTTTCGCCTGCGCGCGCGCCTTCGCACAGGAAGGCGCGAAGGTCGCGATCGTGTCGCGCGACCCCGCCAACCTTGCGCGCGCCTACGAACAGCTGAAACAGGAAGGATTCCACGTGCACCGCACGCGCGCCGACCTGCACGAAGCGCACAGCGCCGCCGATATCGTCGAGGAAGTCAGCACCGCCGTGGGCCCGATCGACGTACTGATCAACAGTGCCGGCGCCGCGCGCCGGTACGACCCCGAGACGCTCGATGCCGACGCATTCCGCGCGACGATGGAAGCGAAGTATTTCCCGTATATCTATCCGCAGCAGGAAGTGCTGCGCCGTATGGCCGAGCGCGCGAAAGCCAACGGCGGTGCCGAGCCGGGCACGATCGTCAATATCATCGGCATGGGCGGCAAGGTCGCGAGCGACATCCATATCGCAGGCGGCGCGGCCAACGCGGCGCTGATGCTCGCGACCGTCGGCCTCGCGCACTACTACGCGCGCTATGGCATCCGCATCAACGCGATCAATCCGGGCTCCACGCTGACCGAGCGCGTCGAGGAAGCGGTCCGGCTGGAAGCGGCGCAGCAAGGCATTGGCAACGACGAAGCGCTGGCCCGCGGCCAGGCCCGGATGCCGCTCGGGCGCTATGCAAAGCCGGAGGAAATCGCCGACGTGGCGCTGTTCCTCGCGAGCCGCCGCGCGAGCTATGTGACGGGCGCGATCATTCCGATGGATGGTGCGAATGCGCCGCTGATCTGAACGCGTCGTGCAACGCGCTTTTTAGTCGAACTGCGTAGGGACACCGGTGCGATGCCATGGGCGGCATGTAGCCGAAGCCCGCGCGTGCTGTTCAGCCAAACTCAGCCGAACCCGGCAGCGCAGGTCTGCATCGCATGGTGATTACAGGAAGTGGTGGCCCAGCCACCAGGCCCCGCCGGACAGCACCGCGGAAGCCGGGATCGTCAGAATCCAGGCCCAGACGATGTTGCCGGCGACACCCCAGCGCACCGCGCTCAGCTTCTGCGTCGCGCCGACTCCGACGATCGCGCCGGTGATCGTATGCGTGGTAGAGACGGGAATGCCGAGCGCCGAGGCGGTAAAAAGCGTGATCGCTCCGCCCGCCTCCGCGCAGAAGCCGCCGACCGGCTTCAACTTCGTGATTTTCTGGCCCATCGTGCGCACGATGCGCCAGCCACCGAACAGCGTACCGAGACCCATCGACAGATAGCAGCCGCCGATCACCCACAGCGGCGGCGCGTCCGCCTTCATCGACGCGAAGCCGGTGGCGATCAGTAGCATCCAGATGATGCCGATGGTTTTCTGCGCGTCGTTGCCACCGTGACCCAGGCTGTACAGGCCAGCGGAGAACAATTGCAGACGCCTGAAACGACGGTCGACCTTGCTAGGCGGCGTGCGGAAATACAGCCACGACACCAGCAGCATGAAAAACGAGCCGAGCACGAAGCCGAGCAGCGGTGAAATGAAGATGAACGCGACGGTCTTCATCAGGCCATCCCAGTTCAGCGATCCCCAGCCCGACTTCGCGAGCGCGGCACCCACGAGGCCGCCGATCAGCGCGTGCGACGAGCTGGACGGAATGCCGTAGACCCAGGTGATCACGTTCCACGCGATCGCGCCGACCAACGCGCCGAAGATCACGTAGTGGTCGACGATGTCCGGGTCGATCGTGCCCTTGCCGACGGTCGCGGCCACCTTCAGGTGAAACACGAAATACGCGATGACGTTGAACGCCGCCGCGAACGCCACCGCCTGCTGTGGCTTCAGCACGCCGGTCGACACGACCGTGGCGATCGAATTCGCCGCGTCGTGAAAACCGTTCATGAAGTCGAACACCAAAGCAATGGCAACCAGGCCGGTGACGACCCAGATAGCGAGTTGTATCGATTGCATTATGCGTTTTCCAGCACGATGCCTTCGATGATGTTGGCCACATCCTCACACTTGTCCGTGATCGTTTCGAGCAGCTCGTAGATCGCCTTGAGCTTGATCAGGACCTTGACGTCGTCTTCCTCGCGGAACAGCTTCGACATCGCCGCGCGCAGCACGCTGTCGGCTTCCGATTCGAGCCGGTCGATGTCCTCGCAGGCCTTCAGGATCTGGCTCGCCTGCTTCATGTCCGACAGCAGGCTGACCGCGAACTGCACGCGCTCGCAGGTTGCCGTGCAGATATGCGCGAGCTGGCTCGCCTCCGACGTGACCGCTTGCACGTCGTACAGCGAGATCGCGGTGGCGACGTCCTCCATCAGGTCGAGGATGTCGTCCATCGTCGTGATCAGCTTGTGGATCTCGTCGCGGTCGAGCGGCGTGATGAAGGTCTTGTGCAGCAGGTCGATGGCTTCGTGCGTGAGCTTGTCGGCCGCTTTCTCGGCCTTTTGTACGTTCTGCTTGTGGGTTTCGGCGTCCTGCAGATTGTCGATCAGGAGCTCGAGTTCGCGGCTTGCCGAGATGATGCACGTTGCGTGCGAATTGAAGATTTCAAAGAACTTGCCCTCGGTGGGCATGAATCGACCGAACATTGGGATCCTGGAAATGGGTCACGTTATGGCTGACATAAAACCGCCATATTGTACCGATCCGCCATCATTGCCGCACTCGCGACAGCGCCGTTACAACAGCCCACGGCGCCTTGCGTCACTCGCCGCCGTAGAAGTTCTGCGCGCCCGCAAAGTTGTCGAACTTCGTGTATTGGCCGTGGAACGTGAGCCGAACGGGACCGATCGGACCGTTCCGCTGCTTGCCGATGATGATCTCCGCGGTGCCCTTGTCGGGGCTGTCCGGGTTGTACACTTCGTCGCGGTAGATGAACAGGATCACGTCGGCGTCCTGTTCGATAGCGCCCGATTCGCGCAGGTCCGACATGATTGGCCGCTTGTTGGGCCGCTGCTCGAGGCCGCGATTCAGCTGCGACAACGCGATCACCGGCACGTCGAGCTCCTTCGCGAGGCTCTTCAGCGAACGGGAGATTTCCGAGATTTCGGTCGCGCGGTTTTCGCCCGACGACGAGCCGCTCATCAGCTGCAGATAGTCGATGATGATCAGTCCGAGCTTGCCGCACTGGCGCGATAGCCGGCGCGCGCGCGAGCGCAGTTCCATCGGGTTCAGACCGCCGGTTTCGTCGATGAAGATCTGTGCCTCGCTCATTTTCTGCACCGCATGCGTGAGCTTCGGCCAATCCTCGTCGGTCAGACGCCCGGTTCGCATGCGATGCTGATCGAGCCGGCCGACCGAGCCCAGCATACGCATCGTGAGCTGCGTGCCCGGCATTTCCATCGAGAACACCGCGACGGGTAGTCCGTACTCGACCGCGACGTATTCGCCGACGTTCATCGAAAACGCCGTCTTACCCATCGACGGACGGCCCGCGACGATGATCAGCTCGCCGCCGTGCATGCCCGAGGTCATACGATCCAGATCGACGAAGCCGGTCGGCGTGCCGGTCACGTCGCTCGGATTGGCGGTGTGATAGAGCGTGTCGATCCGCTCGACCACCTGGGTCAGCAGCGGCCCGATCTCGAGAAAGCCCTGGGTGCCGCGCGCGCCGTCTTCGGCGATCGAGAACACCTTCGATTCCGCTTCGTCCAGCAATTGCCGGACTTCCTTGCCTTGCGGGTTGAACGCATCGGCGGAGATTTCATCGGCGACCGACACGAGCCGGCGCAGCACCGCGCGGTCGCGCACGATTTCCGCATAGCGGCGGATGTTGGCCGCGCTCGGCGTGTTCTGCGCGAGCGCGTTCAGGTAAGCGAGGCCGCCGACCTCTTCCGCCTTGCCCGAAGTGCCGAGCGCTTCGTAGACGGTGACCACGTCGGCCGGCCGCGTGGCCGCAATCAGCTTGCCGATGTGCTCGAAGATGATGCGGTGGTCGTAGCGGTAGAAGTCGCTTTGCGCGAGGAAGTCGGCGATGCGGTCCCAGGCCGCGTTATCGAGCAGCAGGCCGCCCAGCACCGATTGCTCGGCTTCGATCGAATGCGGCGGGACTTTCAGCGACTCGAGTTGGGGATCTTTGGACGGTGCGTTCATGGGGAGGAATTATCGGGCAATCCGGCGACGGCTGCGAGCGGAAAAAACGCAAATACGGGGATATACGAGAGATAGTCGGGCACAAAAAAAGCAGGGGCCGGTTTCCCGGCCCCTGCTCTTCACCAGCAATACGCTGGCTGATCCTGCCTGATGCTTGATGCGGTCGGCTTAGACGTGCTCGCCGATCACGGCCACCGTCACATCGACGAGAACGTCGGTGTGCAGCGAAACCTGAACCGGGTGCTCGCCAACCATCTTCAACGGGCCTTCCGGCAGACGCACTTGCGCCTTTTCCACTGCGAAGCCTTGCTTGCCGAGCGCTTCGGCGATGTCAGCGTTCGTCACCGAGCCGAACAGACGGCCGTCGACGCCAGCCTTCTGTTTGATCTGAACGGTCTGGCCTGCCAGCTTTTCGCCTTGAGCCTGAGCGGCTGCCAGCTTTTCAGCGGCGTGCTTTTCGAGTTCTGCGCGGCGCACTTCGAATTCAGCGAGGGCTTCCTTCGTTGCACGACGAGCTTTCTTGTTCGGGATCAGGAAGTTACGTGCGTAACCGTCCTTGACCTTCACGATGTCGCCGAGGTTACCCAGATTGACGACTTTTTCCAGAAGAATGATTTGCATTCGGATGCTCCTTATCGCGTCGTCGGGTTAGGCCTTGTGCTGGTCGGTGTACGGCACCAGCGCGAGGAAACGTGCGCGCTTGATAGCCGTGTCCAGCTGGCGTTGATAATGCGCCTTGGTACCCGTGAGACGTGCCGGCGTGATCTTGCCGTTCTCGCCGATGAAGTCCTTCAGCGTTTCGATGTCTTTGTAGTCGATGTACTCGACGCCAGCAGCCGTGAAACGGCAGAACTTCTTGCGCTTGAAGAGCGGGTTCTGTTGCTGACGACGCTTGTCGAATTTCTTACCAGTCGGGCGGGGCATGATTAGTCCTTTCCAATGTCCTGCAATGCTGTGATGTGAAATACCAGAGTTCGCGCGTTACGGTGCTTTTTAGCCAGAAAACCTGTGAAGAGCGTTTCGACGCCCATCTGACAGTTTTCGAGCTTACCGCTCGCTTCGCCCGCGGCGACCGCCTGCATGGTCAGTTCGACCTGACGGGCAATGCCCGCCTCGACGACTTCCGTGCGGTGGTGCAACGTGCAGCTGGCAATCGGAACGCCGGCGGGGGTGTACCGCACCGGTTCGCGTTCGACGACGCTCGCCGTAAGTTGCAGCCGGTTCATGTACCTGTCTATGTCTTCGTGTACGTGAGCGGAGCGACGCTGCGTGTCTGGCAGCTTAAATAATGAGTCTTAAGCCTGCGCTTCGGTCGGCTGAGCTGCTGCCGACTTCTTGGCTTCTTCGCGCTGCACTTCCTTCATCATCGGCGACGGGCCGGTTTCGGCCTTCTTCATCTTGACGATGAGGTGACGCAGAACGGCGTCGTTGAACTTGAATGCGTGTTCCAGCTCGTCGAGCGTGGTCTGGTCGCACTCGATGTTCATGCAGACGTAGTGAGCCTTCGCGAGTTTCTCGATCATGTAGGCCAGTTGGCGACGGCCCCAGTCTTCGACGCGGTGGATCTGACCACCGTGCGACGTGATCGTGCTCTTGTAACGCTCGATCATGGCGGGCACCTGCTCGCTTTGATCGGGATGCACGATAAAGACGATTTCGTAATGACGCATTACACACTCCTTGTGCTGACTTTTGGATAGAAGCCGCCCGGGCGTCGGAACCGGTGCGGCAAGTGAGAAGCCCAAGAGTCTAACCCGAATGGGGACGGGTTGCAAGGAATTCCGCCGATTCGGCTGCGGAATCGGATGTATTTTCAAGAGCTTAGGTGGTGGGTCGCGGAAGTCGGGCCGTCCTTGCCCCTCAACCCGCTTCCGTGCGCTGGCTGCCGCTCTGCAAACGCGCTCTGAGCGCCGCTTCGAGTCCCTTGAGCGCATCGGGTGCGGCGTCCGAGATCGCCCACCAGGTCATGCCCGCCGCGTCCCAGTGCGCGATCGAATAGCCGTCGTGGGCGAGCGATGCCGGCGCCGCGCCGTCAATGCCACGCGTCGTGGACTGCGGAAACACATACACGTCGATCACGTGCTTGCCGTAGCGGTACACGAGCACCGCGACCCGCTGGTGCGCGAGGTAGTCGAGCCGGCCCCCCTCCAGCGCGAAGCCGGCCGCCGCGAGGTCCTCGACCGGCGGCGAATAGTCGAGCCGACCGTTGAACCATGGCTTGACCGTGTGACGGTCGGTCGAAATTACGTCGATGTCGCGGCCGGAAACCTGCGCGCGCACATGGCTTTCGACGAGTTCGTCGGTGAATGGCGTGAATTCGGCGGGACGGCGCAGCGTCAGCGTCAGGACAGCGGTGGCCACACACAGCGCAATCACGAGCACCGCGAGACCGCCGCGCGCGACCACGCGGTTGGCGCCGCCGGCGGCATGCGGTCCGTTGACGCCGATTAGCCGGCCGCGTGAATCGCCCGAGCGACCCGGACCGCTGAAGCCACTGAGCCACCGGTCGAGCCACGCGGGCCGCCGCGCCCAACGACGCTGACGCTGAGGTTCGTACGTCGCCATGTCGGTCATCCCGGCGCTAGCGCTGCCGGTAGACTCCTCCTCCGCATCTTCAGGCGCCGCCGTCGTGGCCAACCCCGCAGTTCCTCCCTCGACCGCGCCGGGCAAGCCCGCCACGATCCGCGCCCGCAACGACTGCGGCGCCCGATGATACGGCCCCGCGCGCAGCGCGCCGCTCAGCGCGCGCAGGTTGTCGCTCGCGCGCCGGCAGTCGTCGCAGCTCTCGATATGCTGCTGGACCCGGCGCGCATCGGGTGCCGGCAGTTCGTGATCGGCATTCGCCTCGAGGAGCGGCCGAGCTTCGTTACAGTCCATCCGGCGTCTCCTGAGCGGGGTCGGCGGCAGCGCCGGGAATGTTGAGGGGCCGGCCGTCGGCAAACGCCCGGAGTTGCGTCACTGTTGCGGTGGCGGGCACGACCGCCGATGATGCCGCGCGGCCGTCGCCGGAACTTCGCGGTGGCCGGTCGGACGCCGCGCAGGGCGTGGACGACCCCGAGGGCGCGACTGCCGCCGACTGCACGACTCGCCCGGACTGCGCCCCCTGCTCCAGCGGCGCTTGCGTCGACCCGCGCCGGTCACCCTGCCCGCCTTTGCGCCCCCCGCCAACCGACTCCCCCCCGCCTCGCTGCTGCGCCATCAATACCTCCGCCAGCTTGCGCCGCCCACGCGCGAGCCGCGACATCACCGTACCGATCGGCACATCGGCCACCACCGCGATCTCCCGATATCCCATCTCCTCGAGCTCGCGCAAGATCAACACCTCCCGATACTCGACCGGCAAACGCGCCAACGCGTCGTGTACCTGGCGCGCATCCTCGTCGCGGATCAGCAGCGTCTGCGGATCGTCGCCGCCCGCGCTCCAGCCGTCGAGGGTCGCGTCGTCCATCGTTTCGTCGAATTCGAGCCTGTCGTGCGACGGCGCGCGCCGGCGCCATTCCGTGTACCAGGTGCGGCGCACGATCGCGAGCAGCCACGGCCGCGCAGAGTCGCCGCGAAACGTATCGAAGAAGCGGAACGCGCGCATGAATGCTTCCTGCACGACGTCCTCGGCATCGTTCGGATTGCCGCACAGCCAGCGCGCGAGGTTGTACGCGGCGTCGAGATGCGGCAACGCCAGTTGCTGGAAGCGGCGGCTTTTCGCTGCATCGGCATCGGCGTCTGAATCGGTCTGGACCACGTGGGCCCCTCCAAGGGCATGGCGGCTGCGTCGTGCGGGTCGCTGTTGCGCGTCCCGCGTAGTGTCGTTCCTGACGTGTCTTTCACAGCAGAACTGGCCATCGACCGAGTTTATTCCCGACTCAGGCGAGCATTCGCAAGAAAGACCGCGATCGCCTGCGCGCCCCGCTCGCCAGCTAGTACGATGGCCGGTTCCAGTAGTCGTCGCTCGCGTACACGTCTTTCAGATAGTCGATGAAATAGCGCACGCGCGCCGGCACGAAGCGCTGCTGCGGATAGACCGCAAGAATGTCGTAATCGGGCAGCGCATAGTCGTCGAGCACGGTTTCGAGCTCGCCGCGCGCGAGCTGCCGCTGGATTTCCCACGTCGAACGCCAGCCGAGTCCGAGCCCCTCCGAAACCCAGCGATGCAGCAGTTCGCCATCGTTGCAGTCGAGCGAGCCGCCCACCCGCACCGTCGCGAGCTTGCCGTTGCGGCGGAAATACCAGCCGCGGTTCTGCCCGCCTTGCAGATTGAACGCGAGACAGTTGTGGGCCGGCAGATCCTCGAGCGTCTTGGGCTTGCCGTGACGGCGAAAATAGTCGGGCGTACCGCACACCACGCGCCGGTTCGACGCGAGCTTCACCGCGACGAAGTTCGGATCGACGGCGCCGCCGATGCGGATCGACAGATCGTAGCCCTCGCGCACCAGATCGACGACCCGGTCGGTCAGATTGAACGACATCTGCAACTCGGGTTTGTCGCGCAGAAATGCAGGCGCGAGCGGCGCGACGTGCTTACGCCCGAACGCGGCGGGCGCCGACACGATCAGATGGCCGTTCACCGCGCGGCGCCCCGCGCTCAGTTCGTTTTCCGCCTGATCCCATTCGCTGAGAAGCCCGCGGCAGCGTTCGAGAAACGCGGCGCCGTCCTCGCTGACGACGAGCCGCCGTGTCGTGCGATACATCAGCTTCACGCCGAGGCGCTTCTCGAGCGCATCGATGCGCCGCCCGAGAATCACCGGCGACACCCCTTCCTCCAGCGCCGCCGCCGCGAGACTGCCCGCATCGGCGACCCGCACGAAGGTTTCGATCTGTTTGAAGCGGTCCATGTTCGTCTCCCACCTCTCTCTTGCCGGGCTGATGCCGGCCGTGCGCCGGGCTTCACGTCATTCCATACTTTTTGTTTCGGAATAAGCGACCCGGACTGATCTTATCAAACCTTTGGCGCAGGCCTACAGTGTCCCTCAACCGACGTAATTCCCCGACCTTGAGGAGACATTCATGGCCAAAATGAGAGCCGTCGACGCCGCCGTTCTGGTGCTCGAAAAAGAAGGCATCGATACCGCGTTCGGCGTGCCGGGCGCCGCGATCAACCCGTTCTACTCGGCGATGCGCAAAGCCGGCGGCATCAGCCACGTGCTCGCGCGCCATGTGGAGGGCGCATCGCACATGGCCGAGGGCTACACCCGCGCGCAGCCGGGCAACATCGGCGTGTGCATCGGCACCTCGGGCCCCGCCGGCACCGACATGATCACCGGTTTGTACTCCGCGCAGGCCGACTCGATTCCTATTCTGGCTATCACAGGCCAGGCGCCGCGCGCGCGTCTGTACAAGGAAGACTTCCAGGCCGTCGATATCGAATCGATCGCCAAGCCCGTCACCAAGTGGGCCGTGACCGTGCGCGAGCCGGCGCTGGTGCCGCGTGTGTTCCAGCAGGCGTTCCATCTGATGCGCTCGGGCCGCCCGGGCCCGGTGCTGGTCGATCTGCCGATCGACGTGCAGCTCGCCGAAATCGAATTCGACATCGACACTTACGAACCGCTGCCGGTCTACAAGCCGAAGGCGACCCGCAAGCAGATCGAAGCCGCGCTGACGCTGCTCAACGATGCCGACAAGCCGTTGATCGTGTCGGGCGGCGGCGTGCTGAACGCCGTAGCCGAAGACCTGCTCGTGAAGTTCGCCGAAACGCTCGGCGTGCCGGTGATCCCGACGCTGATGTCGTGGGGCGCGATTCCCGACGACCATCCGCTGATGGCCGGCATGGTCGGTCTGCAGACCTCGCATCGCTATGGCAACGCGACGATGCTCGCGTCCGACTTCGTGCTCGGCATCGGCAACCGCTGGGCCAACCGTCACACCGGCAGCGTCGATGTCTATACGAAGGGGCGCAAGTTCGTGCACGTCGATATCGAACCGACGCAGATCGGCCGCGTGTTCGGCCCGGATCTCGGCATCGTGTCGGACGCGAAGGCCGCGCTCGAACTGTTCGTCGAAGTCGCCAGCGAATGGAAGGCCGCGGGCAAGCTGAAGGATCGCGCCGCGTGGGTTGCCGATTGCCAGCAACGCAAGCGCACGATGCTGCGCAAGACGCACTTCGACAACGTGCCGATGAAGCCGCAGCGCGTCTACGAAGAGATGAACCAGGTGTTCGGCCGCGACACGTGCTACGTGAGCACGATCGGCCTGTCGCAGATCGCCGCCGCGCAATTCCTGCACGTGTACAAGGCGCGCAACTGGATCAACTGCGGCCAGGCCGGCCCGCTCGGCTGGACGATTCCGGCGGCGCTCGGCGTGCGCGCGGCCGACCCGCAACGGCCGATCGTCGCGCTGTCGGGCGACTACGACTTCCAGTTCATGATCGAGGAGCTCGCGGCCGGCGCGCAATTCAAGCTGCCGTACGTGCATGTCGTCGTGAACAACTCGTACCTCGGGCTGATTCGCCAGGCGCAGCGCGCGTTCGAGATGGACTACTGCGTGCAGCTCGGCTTCGAGAACATCAACTCGCCGGAGATGAACGGCTATGGCGTCGATCACGTCGCCGTCGCCGAAGGTCTCGGCTGCAAGGCGATTCGCGTGTTCAAGCCGGAAGAGCTGAAGCCGGCGCTGCAAAAAGCGCAGTCGATGCTCGCCGAGTTCAACGTGCCGGTGATCGTCGAAGTGATTCTCGAACGCGTGACCAACATCTCGATGGGCACCGAGATCGACGCCATCAACGAGTTCGAGGAACTCGCGGAAAAGCGCGAGGACGCGCCGACGGCGATCAGCCTGCTCGATTGAGCGTTGCGTCTTCGCGGTATTCGCAGCATTCAGCGCGCTCGATGCGCGAGGGCCGAGCTCATGCTCCGCGCCCTCGCCTCATCACGACCAGCGCGCCACTCCCTGACCGACCTGAGAGACAAAAGCACCATGCCTAAATTCGCAGCGAACCTGACGATGCTGTTCAACGAAGTGCCGTTCCTCGACCGTTTCGCGGCGGCGGCCAACGCCGGCTTTCATGCCGTCGAATTTCTGTTTCCCTATCCGTATTCGATCGCCGAATTGAGCGAACGTCTGCAACAGAACCGCCTCAAGCTGGTGCTGCACAACCTGCCGGCCGGCAACTGGGAAGCCGGCGAACGCGGCATCGCGTGCCTGCCCGATCGGGTCGCCGAGTTTCAGGAAGGCGTGGGCCGCGCGATCGAATACGCAAGCGCGTTGAAGGTGCCGCAACTGAACTGCCTCGTTGGCATTCCGGGCGCGAACGTCGACGCCGACACCGCCCGCGCAACGATCGTCGACAACCTGCGGTTTGCCGCGCGCGAGCTCAAGAAGGCCGGCATCCGGCTGCTCGTCGAGCCATGCAACTCGTACGACATTCCGGGCTTCGCGCTGAACCGTTCGCGCGATGGACTCGACGTGATTCGCGAGGTCGGCTCGGACAATCTGTTCCTGCAATACGACATCTATCACATGCAGCGGATGGAAGGCGAACTCGCGGCGACAATCGAAAAGAACCTCGCGCAGATCGCGCATGTCCAGCTCGCGGACAACCCCGGGCGGCACGAACCGGGCACCGGCGAGATCAACTATCCGTATCTGTTCGCGCTGCTCGACTCGCTCGGCTACGACGGCTACGTCGGTTGCGAATACAAGCCGCGCACGACGACCGATGCCGGCCTCGGCTGGGTGCAAAGCGTGGCAGGTCAGGCGCGTGGCGCGGCGCATGCGGCGGCTTGAGGCGCCTTGGGGTTCCTGATGGAACCCTGAAGCCTCAACGCACGGCCCCTATCAACCTGGAGATTCACACACATGGCAAAGATCGGCTTCATCGGACTCGGCATCATGGGCGCGCACATGGCGCGCAACCTCATCAAGGGCGGTCACTCGCTGTTCGTGAACGGCGCGTATCCGGTACCGGACGACATCGCGAAGAGCACCAGCGTGGTCGCCAGTTCGACCGCGGTCGCGCAGGCCGCCGAGATCGTCATCATCATGGTGCCGGACACGCCAGACGTCGCCAACGTGCTGTTCGCCGACGACGGCGTCGCCGCTGGCCTCACCAAAGGCAAGCTCGTCATCGACATGAGCTCGATCTCGCCGCTCGACACCCAGGCGTTCGCGAAGAAGATCAACGCGCTCGGCGTCGACTATCTCGATGCGCCGGTGTCCGGCGGCGAAATCGGCGCGCGGGATGCGTCGCTGACGATCATGGTCGGCGGTCCCGAGAAAGCCTTTGCGCTGGCCAAGCCGTTGTTCGAGCTGATGGGCAAGAACATCTCGCTGATCGGCGACAACGGCGCGGGTCAGACCTGCAAGGTCGCGAACCAGATCATCGTCGCGCTGAACATCGAAGCGGTCGCGGAAGCGCTGCTGTTCGCGTCGCGCTCGGGCGCCGACCCAGAGCGCGTGCGGCGCGCGCTGATGGGCGGCTTCGCGTCGTCGCGGATTCTCGAAGTGCATGGCGAGCGCATGACGAAGCGCAGGTTCAATCCGGGTTTCCGGATCGAGTTGCATCAGAAGGACTTGAATCTCGCGCTCGATGGCGCGCGTAAGCTCGGCATCGCGCTGCCGCATACCGCGAGCGCGCAGCAACTGTTCAGCGTCTGCGCCGCGAACGGCGGCAAGGCGTGGGATCACTCGGCGATGGTGCGCGCGCTCGAAATCATGGCGAATCATGAGGTCGCGCAGGCGCCGGATAGCGAGGAAGCGAAGGCGGCTTGAAGTCTTCGTGCTTCCTCTTCAGTTCAGCTCGCCGTTGATTCCGCCGGTTGCCGCTTCGGCATCGGCGAGCTCACGGTGAACACAGGTGGGGCGCCCGTTCGTTGCACGGCAGCTTGGGTTGCCGGCGCGGCGTAACGGGCAAATCGCGCCGCTCTGGGCTGAGAGCGGCAAGTGGGGTCCGCAGCGGCACCCGTCGGTGACGGGGAAGCCTTGGTCGGTCAGACGTCGTCGTCGGGTGTCCGGCTGTCGGATTCGCCAATCAATACGTATCGAACACCTTCTGCAACGCCGCCGGCGCAGTGTGGCCCGCGGCCAGCGCCAGCATCAGCAGCACCCTCGCCTTGTACGGATTCAGCGAACCCGCGCTGACGAAACCGAGCGCATCGTCGGCCGCCGCGCCGTTGCGCATCACATGCCCCGAACCCACGCGCGACGAGCGCACCACCGCCACGCCGCGCAACGCGGCATCCGCCAGTGCCTGTTGCAACGACTGGTGGATCGAGCCATTGCCCGTTCCCGCCACGACGATGCCGCGCACATCCGCGGCCACCAGCGCATCGATGGCGATCCGCGACACGCCCGCATAGCTCGTGACGATCTCCACCTGCGGCCACGCCGCATCGATTGCGAATTCGCTCGCGACCGTATGCGCGCGCACCACGCCGCGCTGGAACTCGACGCGGCCATCCTGCACCCAGCCGAGCGCGCCGATTTCGGGCGACTGGAACGCATCGACCGCATAGGTGCTCGTTTTCACGACGTCGCGCGCGCTGTGAATCCGGTTGTTGAACGCAACCAGCACGCCCTGCCCGCGTGCCGCCGCGTGCGCGGCGACCGTCACCGCATTTAGCAGGTTCAGCGGACCGTCGGCGGAGAGCGCCGACGCTGGGCGCATCGCCGCAGTCAGCACGACCGGCTTGTCCGACTTGACGGTCAGATGCAGCAGGTAGGCGGTTTCCTCGAGTGTATCGGTGCCGTGCGTGACCACCACGCCGTCTACGTCGTCCGTCGCGAGCAGCGTGTTGATGCGTTGTGCGAGTGTGGTCCACAGCGGCAGCGACATGTCCTTGCTGTCGACGCTGGCGATCTGCTCGGGCGCGATTCGCGCGACCGTAGACAACGCCGGCACCGCCGCGAGCAGTTGATCGACGCCGACGACGCCCGCCTGATAGCCCGACGTATTGGCCGCATCCGGGGCCGCGCCGGCGATCGTGCCGCCGGTCGCGAGCACCGCGATGCGCGGCAGCGTCGGCGCGGTGCTATGGCCGGGGGGAATCGGGAGAGAGGGAGAAGTCGAGGTATTCATGGCGGCGATTGTAAGCGATGCGCTTCGCGTCGCCATGCGTGGAAGACCGGACGCGGGTTCGGCTTGCGCGAGCGTGCGCAACGCGCGAGCGGGCTTAAATCTCATGCGGTGCCCAACTGCACTCATCACCACAAGTATTGACGACGGGTGCAAGTCCCACCCTAAGCTGCTCGCAGCCCTAAGCCGCCTCGCGCAACTGCGCCGCGATGTCTGCCTCGCTCAACTGCGGCGCGAACATCTCGATCAACCGATAGGCGTACGCGCGCAGGAACGCGCCCTTGCGCAAGCCGACACGCGTCGTGCTCGCCTCGAACAGATGCTGCGTGTCGAGCGCGACGAGTTCGCTGTCGCGCTTCGGGTCGTAGGCCATTGCCGCGACCACGCCGATGCCCATGCCGAGTTCGACGTAGGTCTTGATCACGTCGGCGTCGATCGCGGTCAGCACGACGTCGGGCAACGCACCCGCTTTCGCGAACGCCTGATCGATATGCGAGCGGCCGGTGAAGTCCTGGTCGTAGGTGACGATCGGGAATTCGGCGATCTCGTCGAGCGTCAGATTCGCTCGGCCGACGAGCGGATGATCCTTCGGCACCACCACGACGTGATGCCACGAATAGCACGGGAACGTGACGATGTCGGGAAAACGGTCGAGCGCCTCGGTCGAGATGCCGATATCCGCCTCGCCGTTGATGATCATCTGCGCGATCTGCTGCGGGCTGCCCTGGCGCAGCGCCAGATGCACTTTCGGGAACACCGACGTGAACTGCCGAATCACCTTCGGCAATGCGTAGCGTGCCTGCGTGTGGGTGGTCGCGACGACGAGGTGGCCGCTGTCCTGATCCGCGTACTGACGCGCGACGCGGCGCAGATTCTCCGCATCGAGCAGCATCCGCTCGATCAACTGATGCACGGCCTTGCCCGGTTCGGTGAGCCCGGTCAGACGCTTGCCGCGGCGGATGAAGATGTCGACCCCGAGTTCGTCCTCGAGATCCTTGATCTGCTTCGATACGCCCGACTGCGACGTGTAGAGCACGTTCGCCACTTCGGTCAGGTTCATGTTCTGCCGCACGGCTTCGCGCACGAAGCGCAATTGCTGGAAATTCATCGTTGTGTCTCCGGTTCCGCCAGAGTTGAGTTATTGGAGCCGCACATGCCAGGCGAAGCACGCGGTACGGCCGATACGTTCTCTCCTGTCCACAGCGCCGCACAGCGGCGCCGCCATCTCACTGCGCCGGAAACACCCGCAGCGCGCGCGGCACCGCGGTGACGCCGTCGCCGACCGCGAGTTGCAGATCACGCCACGTTTCGCGATCGAGTTCGGCTTCGAGCAGATTGCCCTCGCGACCGGCGAGCTCGACGCGCACCGAACCGCCGAGCGTCACCACGCGCCGCACGTCGACGACAATGCCCTCGCGATGCCCCGCCGCCTGCGGATACAACTGCAGATCGTGCGGCCGCACATAGGCGAACGCCGGGCCCCTAAAACCCGCCGCGATCGCGACCGGCAGCGCCGCGCCATCGACGACGAAGCCTTGCGCATCGACGCTGCCGTGCAGACGGTTCGCCGCGCCGAGAAACTCGTAGACGAACGGCGTCTGCGGATGGTCGTACACCTCCTGTGGGCTGCCGACCTGCTCGACATGCCCGCGATTGAGCACGACGATGCGGTCCGCCACTTCGAGCGCTTCTTCCTGATCGTGCGTGACGAAGATCGTCGAAATATGCAGATCGTCGTGCAGGCGACGCAACCAGCTGCGCAGTTCCTTGCGCACCTTCGCGTCGAGCGCGCCGAACGGCTCGTCGAGCAACAGCACCTTCGGCTCCACGGCCAACGCACGTGCGAGCGCGATGCGCTGGCGCTGGCCGCCGGACAGCTCCGACGGATAGCGCTGCGCGAGCCAGTCGAGCTGCACGAGCTTCAGCAACTCATGCACCTTCTCACGAATCACCTTCTCGGACGGACGTTCCTTGCGCGGCTTCACGCGCAGCCCGAACGCGACGTTTTCGAACACCGTCATATGCCGGAACAGCGCGTAGTGCTGGAACACGAAACCCACCTCGCGCTCACGCGCGCCGACCGCCGCGACATCCTGGCCTTGCAGCTCGACCCGGCCGCCGTCCGCATATTCGAGGCCGGCGATCACACGCAGCAACGTCGTCTTGCCGCAACCCGACGGCCCGAGCAGCGCGACGAGTTCGCCCGGCGGAAAGTCGAGCGACACGTTGTCGAGCGCGACGAAATCGCCGAAGCGCTTTTGCAGGTTACGAACGGTGATACCCATTTACAGCTCTCCTTGCTTGAGCGGATGTCGCTGCGACGCAGGCGTGGCGTTGACGAAAAACGAATGCGAAGCGGACTGCGCGCTATTGGCCTGCGAAGCGCCGGACGGCGACACGGGCCCCGCATACGCAGGCACTTCGCGCGCCGCCGACAGTTCCGCCGACATATGACGCTCGGCCAGCAGCTTGAGCCCCAGCGTGACCAGCGCCAGCAGCGCGAGCAGCGAGGCCACGGCGAACGCGGCCGAGAAGTTGTACTCGTTGTAGAGGATTTCGACGTGCAGCGGCATCGTGTCGGTCTGCCCGCGAATATGGCCCGACACGACCGACACCGCGCCGAACTCGCCCATTGCGCGCGCATTGCACAGAATCACGCCGTACAGCAGACCCCACTTGACGTTCGGCAGCGTGACGCGACGGAACGTCTGCCAGCCCGATGCGCCGAGCACGTGCGCGGCTTCTTCCTCGTCGTTGCCCTGCGCCTGCATCAGCGGAATCAGCTCGCGCGCGACGAACGGGAACGTGACGAAGATCGTCGCGAGCACGATGCCCGGCACCGCGAAGATGATCTGCACGTTGTGATCTTCGAGCCACGGGCCGAACCAGCCCTGCGCGCCGAACATCAGCACGTAGATCAGGCCGGAGATCACCGGCGACACCGAAAACGGCAGGTCGATCAACGTGGTCAGCAGCGCCTTGCCGCGGAATTCGAACTTCGCGATACACCACGACGCCGCAAGGCCGAACACGAGGTTCAGCGGCACTGCGATCGCCGCGGTGAGCAGCGTCAGTTTGATCGCCGACAGCGCATCCGGATCGGCGAGCGCTTCGAAGTAAAAACGCAGCCCCTTGTTCAGCGCCTGGTAGAACACCGCGGCGAGCGGCACGGCCAGAAACAGCGCGAGAAACAGCAGTGCGAGGCCGATCAGCAGCCAGCGCACGAGCGCCGGCTCGGTGACCGGATCGGGGCGACGCGCCACGCTCGCGGGGTGGGTCGGAACGCGGCTCATTGCACACCTCCACCAATAGCGGCGACGCTCGTGGCCACTGGCGCCGATGCCGTCTTGCCGCGGCTCGTGCGCCGCTGCAGATACCACTGCAGCGTGTTGATCGACAGCAGCATCAGGAACGACACGACCAGCATCACGACCGCGAGCGCCGTCGCGCCCGCATAGTCGTATTGCTCGAGCTTCGTGATGATCAGGAGCGACGTGATCTCCGACTTCATCGGCACATTGCCGGCGATGAAGATGACCGAGCCGTATTCGCCGAGCGCGCGCGCAAAGGCGAGCGCGAAGCCGGTCAGCAGCGCCGGCAACACGGCCGGCAGCACGACGCGGCGAAACGTGAGCCAGCGCGACGCGCCGAGACACGCGGCCGCCTCCTCCTGCTCGCGCTCGAACTCCTCGAGCACCGGTTGCACCGTGCGCACGACGAACGGCAGGCCGATGAACGTCAGTGCGACCAGCACGCCCGCCGGCGTGAACGCGATCTTGATGCCGAGCGGCGCGAGGAACTGGCCGATCCAGCCGTTGCCCGCATACACGGCCGCGAGCGAAATGCCCGCCACCGAGGTGGGCAACGCGAACGGCAGATCGACGACCGCATCGACGATACGCTTGAACGGAAACGTGTAGCGCACCAGCACCCACGCGACGAGAAAGCCGAACACCGCGTTGATCAGCGCGCCGCCTAGCGCCGAGAAAAACGTCAGCCGATACGACGCGAGCACACGCGGCGACGTGACCGCGCGCACGAACTGATCCCAGTCGAGCGTCGCGGTTTTCAGAAAGGTCGCCGCCAATGGAATCAGCACCACGAGGCTCAGATAAGCCACCGTGATGCCGAGTGTCAGGCCAAAACCGGGCAATGCGCTCGGCTTGCGGAAGGTCAACGTGGTCATGCTGGATACTCGTTCATGGTTGATGCTCGCGCGGTTGTTCGTTTTGCCGTGCTGCCGTACTGCGGTACTGCCGCACTGCTGGCCACCGGACCCCGGTTAGCCGAAAGCGCGCCCATTGGGCGCGCCCTTTTTCCCCTGGCTGTGATTCAGGCGGTGGTTCTTACTGCGGCTGATAAATCGAATCGAACACGCCGCCGTCCGCGAAATGAGTCTTCTGCGCGTTGGTCCAACCGCCGAACGAATCGTCGATCGTGTACAGCTTCAGCTTCGGAAACTTCGCGGTCAGATCGGCGGGCACCTTGCTGGAACGCGGACGATAGAAATTGCGCGCGGCGATCTCCTGACCTTGCTCGCTATACAGGAAGTTCAGATACGCCTCGGCCAGCTTGCGCGTGCCGTGTTTGTCGACGACCTTGTCGACCACCGCGACCGGCGGCTCGGCCAGAATGCTCACCGACGGCACCACGATCTCGAACCTGTCCGGACCAAACTCCTTCAGCGCCAGGAACGCCTCGTTTTCCCACGCGATCAGCACGTCGCCGATACCGCGCTGCACGAAGCTCGTGGTCGCGCCGCGCGCGCCCGAATCGAGCACGCCGGCGTTCCTGTACAGCTTGCCGACGAACTCCCTGGCCTTCTGGTCGTTGCCGCCCGGTTGATGCTCGGCGTACGCCCACGCGGCCAGGTAGTTCCAGCGCGCGCCGCCCGAGGTCTTCGGATTCGGCGTCACGATCGACACGCCCGGTTTCACCAGATCGTCCCAATCCTTGATGTGCTTCGGGTTGCCCTTGCGCACCAGAAATACGATCGTCGACGTGTACGGCGATGCGTTGTCCGGCAGACGCTTTTGCCAGTTCTTGTCGACGAGCCCCTTGTTCGCGAGCGCGTCGATGTCATAGGCGAGCGCAAGCGTCACGACGTCGGCCTGCAGTCCGTCGAGCACCGAGCGAGCCTGCGCGCCCGAGCCGCCGTGCGACTGCTTGAAGGTGACGGCTTCGCCGGTCCTGGCCTTCCATTCCTTGCCGAATGCCTGATTGATGTCCTGATACAGCTCGCGCGTCGGATCGTAGGACACGTTTAACAGCGTGGTGTCGGCGTGCGCGACGCCGCTTGCGCCCAACATGCCGAACGCACCCGCCGCGCCGACGGCGAGCGCCGCGATCAGTTTTCCGGTTCGAGCCGCAAGCCCCATATGCCGATGGTTCATTTCAATTTTTCTCCGCGTGATGGTCCGCTGATGAGCGTCTGGTGTTGTTCTGCGTCGCGGCCACGTGCACATGAGCGCCAACCGGAGGCCAGTCTATCGAAGCGCTTTCATTATTAAAAATAATGTTTCTTCATTTTTTAATACTCAAAAGTGGTAACGACAGATGCGCCGGCTGCTGGGACGCCGACAATGCCGTCATGTCGCCGATAAACGACGCCCCAGCGTGGCCGTTGCGCCAAACTTAAAGTAAAGCTTGAAATGCGCGGAATACTGTATAAAAATACAGTTACCTGTTCATACATACAGTGGCCATGACAAAACTCACCGCACGACAGCAGCAGGTTTTCGATCTGATCCGCCGCGCGATCGAACGCACCGGCTTTCCGCCCACTCGCGCGGAAATTGCCGCCGAACTCGGGTTCAGCTCGGCCAATTCCGCGGAAGAGCATCTGCGCGCGCTGGCGCGCAAGGGCGTGATCGAACTCGCGGCCGGCGCGTCGCGCGGCATCCGCCTGCTGTCCGGGCAGGAGGACGCGCCGTATCAGTTCACCCTGCCGCATGCGGGCCTGATGCAGTTGTCGTTGCCGCTGATCGGCCGGGTCGCGGCGGGTAGCCCGATCCTCGCGCAGGAACATATCTCGCAGCACTACGCGTGTGACCCGGCGCTGTTCTCGAGCAAGCCCGACTACCTGCTGAAGGTGCGCGGCCTGTCGATGCGCGACGCGGGCATTCTCGACGGCGACCTGCTCGCGGTGCAAAAGCGCACCGAAGCGAAGGACGGCCAGATCATCATTGCGCGGCTTGGCGACGACGTGACGGTCAAGCGTCTGAAGCGCCGGCCGAACGGCATCGAACTGATCGCCGAAAACCCCGATTACGACAACATCTTCGTGGAAACCGGCAGCGCCGATTTCGCGCTCGAAGGGATCGCGGTCGGGCTGATCCGCCCCAGCGAGTTCTGATCTGTCGCTGTCGCCAGAACGCTTGCGCCGGTTTGTCCGACCCAAGCCGCATTTACGCCTGCATCTATGCCCGCATCTACGCCGAATCGCCTGGAGAGACTCATGGAACGCCTTGCCCGCCTGTTGCCCTTTCGCCAGTTCGGCCGTCTGCGCCATCTGCGCAAGCTCACGCCCTGCGCGCTAATCGAGGCGCCCGCTGCGCGCACGCCGTCGCTGTTCGACGCGGTTGCCGAAGCTTCCGGTCTGCCGTCGTCGTTGCCGGCGTTCGCGCGCGTGTCGCTGAATTCGGCGCTGAACATCGTTGAGCCCGCGCGTCGCGCGCCGGTGCGGGTCTATCATGGACCGTCGCGACTGATCATGGTCGGCACGGTCGACGCCGTATGCCGTATGATCGATCGCTGCATAGCCGACGAAGCCAACGTGCACGGCGCGGTGTTCGAAGCCTGAGCGAATCCTGAGTACGCATGCAACAAGCACTTCGGATGTTCAGAGATTCGTGTGGGATGGGATCGTTCCGACCTCGCCGTGCTCGACGTTAGATCATCACTGACGTGGAGTCCCATTCGATGACAATTCGGAAACGCATACAGGGCAGCGCCACCCGGCCGCTGCTGATCACGCTGATCGTGGTGATCGTGATTGCCGCGCTGGGCTTTATTTATGCGTCACCGTATCTCGCGGTGAACAATCTCAAACGCGCCGCCGATGCGCGTGACGTGCAAACCGTCAATCAGTACGTGGACTTTCCCGCGCTACGCGATAGCCTGAAGCAACAGGTGGGCGCCATGCTGACACGCCGGCTCGAGGCGGATGCCGGCAACAAGATGGCCACGATCGGCGCGGTGATCGGCGTGACGCTGATCGGCCCGCTCGTCGATGCCTATGCGACACCCGACGGCGTCGCGGCGCTGCTGAACGGCATGCCGCCGCGTGGCACGCCGGGCGAGCAACCGTCCGCGCCGCCAGCCGCGGGCGGCGAAGCGCCGGCCGCACCAGCCGCGGGCGACACCACCACGCAGGCCAGCGCACCGCCGCCCGGGCGTCAAAGCACGGCCGGCTATCGCAGTCTCAACGAGTTTGTCGTCACGTACCGGCGTGGCGAAGGTAACGCGAACTATTCGGCAATCTTTCGTCGCGAAGGTCTGGTCACGTGGAAGCTCGCGGCGATCAATCTGAACGAGTGAGATCGAAGCCTGGCCGGATGGGATGCGTGGCTGGCCATCGGGGCCGGCCACGCGACAGGGTCTATTCAAATCTGGGCTCGATGACGGGGCGCGCGGCTTCGCGTCCCTCACTAGCCCATTACGCCGCAGCCGCCTGCTGCTGCTCCTGCGCGGACGAGCACGCCACCAGAATGCTGCACGACACGCGGTCGAGCAGCGGCGTGTTGCCCGCCCCCATCCACCACCGTGACAAACCAGTCCGGCAGCGATGACCCACCACCACGAGGTCGACCTGCAACTCGTTGGCAAGATTGGCGATCTCGTCGATCGGATGACCGAATGCGAAATGCCCTTGCGCGCTCACGCCTCGCTCGGTCAGCCAGTTCACGCCCTCCTGCAGAATCTCGCGGGCCGTTTTTTCGAAGCTGCTGCACGCGACGTCCGTCAACAGGCCCGCGCTCTGCGCGATGCTCGAACGCATGTCGACGACCGACAGCAGATGCGTTTCTGCCTTCAGTTCCAACGCCAGATCGGCACCGCAACGCAGGGCTTTCCGGCCTTCGCGCGAGCCGTCGTAGCACAACAGGATTTTCTGGTAGCTCGCCATCTGTTTTCTCCATTCGCGCGGAAAGCGCGGTCTGAATCAATCATGGTGCGCCGCAATTCGGCTTGCAAGGGATGGAAAACGCTAAGTGCATACTCGGTGCATGCCGATCCAGTCTGCACAAGCGTTGGGCGACCCGACGCAGCGTTTGCACGCGTATGCCGCAATGCAAAACTTCGTTTGCGAACGCTGCGTCGACACACTGCGGGCCGGTTGACGTGCCAGTCGTGCCACCGCCAATCAGCGGCGCCAATCGACACCGACGAGCGCATCGCACACCACGCATGACGCGTTCCCGGACACCCGCTCGCATCAGCGATCCGATACCTGGAGTAAGCGGCTTCGCGTGCGCAATGCGTGCATCGCAGGTATGTTGTGTCTTGCGCGTACGTTGTGTCTTTTTCCGGAGCCTTGCTCGAGCCATGCCCACCGCCCCCATCGAATTCCATCAGGTCAGGAAAAGCTACGGCGAAAAAACGGTCGTCGACGGATTGTCGTTTCATGTGAACACCGGCGAATGCTTCGGGCTGCTCGGCCCCAACGGCGCCGGTAAGACCACGACATTGCGCATGCTGCTCGGCATTGCGGCGCCCGACGCCGGCGCGATCCGGCTGTGCGACGAGCCGATCCCGGGCCGCGCGCGCCTCGCGCGCTCGCGCGTCGGCGTGGTGCCGCAGTTCGACAACCTCGATCCCGATTTCACGGTGCGCGAAAATCTGCTCGTATTCGGTCGCTACTTCGGTCTGAGCGCCGCGCAGTGTCGCGCGGCGGTGCCGGGTCTGCTCGAATTCGCTCGCCTCGAGAACAAGGCGGACGCGCGCGTGAGCGAACTGTCGGGCGGCATGAAGCGGCGCCTCACGCTCGCGCGCGCGCTGATCAACGATCCCGACGTGCTGATCATGGACGAGCCGACCACCGGTCTCGATCCGCAAGCGCGCCATCTGATCTGGGAGCGGCTGCGCTCGCTGCTCGCGCGCGGCAAGACCATTCTGCTGACCACGCACTTCATGGAAGAAGCCGAACGGCTCTGTCATCGACTGTGCGTGATCGAGGAAGGCCGCAAGATCGCCGAAGGCGCGCCGCGCGAGTTGATCGAGTCCGAAATCGGCTGCGACGTGATCGAGATCTACGGCCCCGATCCGTTTGCGTTGCGCGACGAACTCGCGCCGCTCGCCGAGCGCACCGAGATCAGCGGCGAGACGCTGTTCTGTTACGTGAACGACGCGCAGCCCGTGCATATGCGCCTCAAGCAGCGCGCCGATTTGCGCTATCTGCATCGGCCGGCGAATCTCGAGGATGTGTTTCTGCGGCTCACCGGTCGCGAAATGCAGGACTGAATCCATAGCGAGACACTTGATGGACGCACGTACTTACGAAACCCACGACGGCACGCCATCGGCGCAAGAACCGTTCGGTGCCTTCCCCGCCAATGCCACGAACTGGATCGCGGTGTGGCGCCGCAATTACCTGGTGTGGAAAAAGCTCGCGATCGCGTCGATGTTCGGCAACTTCGCCGATCCGATGATCTATCTGTTCGGTCTCGGCCTCGGGCTCGGGCTGATGGTCGGGCACGTCGACGGCGTGTCGTATATCTCGTTCCTCGCGGCGGGCACGGTGCCGTCGAGCGTGATGATGTCGGCGAGCTTCGAGTCGATGTATTCGGGCTTTTCGCGCATGCACGTGCAGCGCACGTGGGAAGCGATCATGCATACGCCGCTCACGCTCGGCGATATCGTGCTCGGCGAGGTGGTGTGGGCCGCCAGCAAATCGGTGTTGTCGGGTGTGGCGATCATGCTGGTGGCGGGCGCGCTCGGCTATGCGAGTTTTCCGTCGATGCTGCTCGCGCTGCCGGTCATCGTGCTGGCCGGTCTCGCGTTCGCGAGCCTCGCGATGATCGTGACGGCGCTCGCGCCGTCATACGACTTTTTCATGTTCTATCAGACGCTCGTGCTCACGCCGATGCTGCTGCTCTCCGGCGTGTTCTTTCCGATCTCGCAACTGCCCGGCGCCGCGCAAGCGGTGACTGCCGCACTGCCGCTCGCCAATGCGGTCGACCTGATGCGCCCGGCGATGCTCGGTCGGCCGATGGAGCACGCGGCGCTCCATGTGAGCGTGCTGGGCCGCTTATGCGATCGGCGGCTTCATCGTGTCGGCGATCCTGCTTCGGCGTCGCATGATGAAGTAAGCCGAACGCGCGGGCGGCGCGTTGCGCCTGCACCCGCGCAAGACGACGCCGCGTCGGTCGTCGCACGGCGTGTTTGCTATCGTTGTGCGCGCTCAGTCCTCGTCATCGGTCCACGGAATGTCGACGTCGGAGATGAACGCGACCGTCGCGAACGGGCCGCCCTCGTGACGCCCGATCTTGCCATCGGCGCGCTGCCATTCCACCCGGAACACGGTGACCGGATCATCCGCGATCAGCCGCACCGTGCGCAATTCGTCGGGATCGGCGTCCTCGACCGGACCGTCGAGCGAAATCAGCAGCGCCTGTGGCCATAGACCATCGGCGGGATCGTAGATCTTGTCGCCGTCGTGAATCAGCGTGAAGGCTTCCACGCCGATGGTCGCCGACGCATCGACGATCATCTTGGCGAGCGCACGCAACAACGCGGTCGCCCGCGCCGAGTTCGCCTGACGGATCGCGAGATCACCGCGCGTGAGAGCCTGCTCGAGTTTTGGATTGGTTTTCTGTTGCGCCATGGCTGTGTTGGTCCTATCGCTCTGTCGTGGGCAACGCGCCATCGGGACGACGCGCCGCGTTTCTATTTGGGTCCATCTATTGCCGCTTGTGTGCATTGCAGCATCGCGGGCTGGGCGGCAGGTCCGCGGTTCGACTGTCATTGTTCCGCGTTTGCCCTGATCGTGGCGCGCACCATCAGGGTCGTTTTCTCAGGGCCGTCCTTGCCGTCCACCACAGTTTAGGTCGTGATTCGGATTCCGGGAGAACATTTGCCGCTTAGTGCGCGGCATGTGTCGCATTTCATGCATCGGCTCGCGGGCGCCGCGGCGTACGTTTACCGCGTCCACCGGCGAGCTTCGACGCCTGCGCCCCAGCCGGCTTCGCATCCGCGATCCGCGCGATCAGATGGTCGCGAAACGTGCGCACCGACGGGGGCAACTCGCGCCCCGCCATCGTCTGCACCTGGATGCTGCGCTGGCGCATCTGCGGGTCGGTGAGCGGAATCACGACGAAGCCGTCGTCGGCATAGCGGTCGCGCACCGACAGCAGCCCCGTGAACATGATCGCTCCGGACCGCTGCGCGTAGCGATAACTCGCGCCGCTGTTGTTGCAGATCAGATCCGGCTCGAGGAGGATGCCTTCGAGCGCGCACGTGATGTCGATCAACTGGCGAATCGTGGTGCCCGTCTCCGACAACACGAGCGGATAGCGACTCACCTCGGCGAGCGACAGTTTCGCGCGCGCCGCAAGGGGATGATCGGCGCGCAGCAGCACGAACACCGGCGCGCGTTCGGTGTGCTCGACCTTCACGCCCTTCTCCGGCGCGAGGCTGAACGACAGCGCGATATCGACGTCACCGTCGCGCACGTGGCGAGTGGCGTCGGCCGGCGACATCACGGTCAGCGTGAAATCGATGCCGGGGCGCTCGGCGCGGAAATCCGCAATCGCGGTGGGCAGGAAGTCGACCGCAAAACCCTCGGCGGTCGCGATCTTGATCCGGCTGCCGTGCAAGCTCGCGAGGCCGCTAATCTCTTTCATCACGTGCTCGGCTTCGAGCAGGCTGCGTTGCGCGTACGCAAGCAGCCGCTCACCGGCCTCGGACAGCGTCATGCCGCGCGGACGCCGCTCGAACAGCGTCACGCCGAGCTCGCTTTCGAGCCGCACGATTTGCCGGCTGATCGCCGATACCGCGACGTGCAGCCGCTCGGACGCGTCGCTCAGCGAGCCGCCGCGCGCGACTTCGACGAAATAACGCAACGCGATGCCATGCAGTGAACGTGCCATCCTGGACGCCTCGATCGAATCAGTTGCAACGGTGCCATGGGTGGGCGGGTGCCGCGGTTCAAGCCGACGCGCGACGCTTTGCTTTTCCGGCAAGGCAAGCTTCGAAACACGATCATTGTGACAAAAATGGCGCGCTTCTAGAATCGGTCGCAATCACGTTGCAGACGATTCGCCTGAACGCCGCGCCGAGCATCGAGCCATCGAGCCTCGCGGCCCTCCGCCCCTTCACCCATCCCCCGCATCGGAGACATCGACATGAGCCGCAACCAGGCCATCGAGCTTGCCACCCGGCACTTCGAATCCGGCGCTTTTCTCGCCGATCTGAACCGTCGCGTCGGTTTTCGCACCGAAAGCCAGGAAAGCGATCGCGGCGCACTGCTGCTGTCCTATCTGACCGACGAAATCCAGCCCGAAGCGGAGCGCCTCGGCTTCAGCACGCGCATCGTCGATAACCCGGTCGATGGCTTCGGTCCGTTCCTGATCGCCAACCGTCACGAAGGCGATCATCTGCCGACCGTGCTGATCTACGGCCACGGCGACGTCGTGCGCGGCTACGACAGCCAGTGGCGCGCGCCGCTGACGCCGTGGGCGGTGAGCGTGGAAGGCGAGCGCTGGTTCGGTCGCGGCACCGCCGACAACAAAGGCCAGCACTCGATCAACCTCGCCGCGCTCGCGAGCACGCTCGCCGCGCGCGACGGCAAACTCGGCTTCAACACGAAGCTGTTGATCGAGATGGGTGAGGAAACCGGCTCGCCGGGGCTCGACGCGATCTGCCATGCGCATCGCGACGAACTCGCCGCCGACGTGCTGATCGCCTCCGACGGTCCGCGTCTCGCAGCGCGTCGTCCGACCGTGTTTCTCGGCTCGCGCGGCGCGGTCAATTTCAGGCTGTCGCTGAACCTGCGCGACGGCGCGCATCACTCGGGCAACTGGGGCGGCTTGCTGCGCAATCCGGCGACGGTGCTCGCCAACGCGCTCGCGAGTCTCGTCGATGCGCGCGGCGTGATCGCAGTCGACGGCCTGCGTCCGCCGCCGATCCCCGAGGCCGTGCGCCGCGCACTTGCCGACATCACGGTGGGCAACGGTCCGGGCGACCCCACCGTCGATGAGAACTGGGGCGAGCCGGGTCTTTCCGCGCCCGAGCGCGTGTTCGGCTGGAACAGCTTCGAAGTGCTGGCCTTCAAGGCGGGCAATCCGGAGAACCCGGTCAACGCGATTCCGCCGTCGGCGTTCGCGGTCTGCCAGTTGCGTTTCGTGGTCGGCACCGATTGGGAAAACCTCGGCAAGCATCTGCGCGCGCATCTCGATGCGCACGGTTTTCAGCTGGTCGAAATCGACGTCGAACGCGGCGCGCCAGCCACGCGGCTGGATCCCGACGATCCGTGGGTCACGTGGGCGATCGCGTCGCTCGAAGCGACCACCGGCAAGAAGACCGCGCTGCTGCCGAATCTCGGCGGCACGCTGCCGAACGAGGTATTCGCCGACACGCTCGGTCTGCCGACGATCTGGGTGCCGCATTCTTATCCGGCCTGCTCGCAGCATGCGCCGAACGAGCACCTTCTGGCTCCGGTGGTGCGCGAGGGCCTGCAGATGATGGCGGGACTGTTCTGGGATCTCGGCGAGAACTCGCCGCTTGCGGCGAAGCGCGAGACGGTGGATACGGCAAAGGCCGCGGGTTGAGTTCGGCCGACGCCAAGTGATTCGCTGCGCCTTGCGGCCGCCCCGGCAATCGACCGGGGCCACCGCGGCAAGCGCGTCGCGCTTACCTCGACATCAAGGCGCCGGATTCGGCTGCAGCTCGTGCAGCCTGTCGATTTCCGCCAGCACTTCCGGCGACAGCTTCACGTCCGCGCTGGCGATGTTTTCCTTCAATTGTTCGAGCGAGGTCGCGCCGATCAGATTGCTGGTCACGAATGGCCGGCTATTGACGAACGCGAGCGCGAATTGCGCGGGGGTCATGCCGTGGCGCTTCGCGAGCTCGACGTAACGCGTGGTCGCCTGCACGGCTTGCGGCTTGCTATAGCGCTGGAAGCGCTCGAACAGCGTGATGCGCGCGCCGGCAGGACGCGCGCCGCCTTCGTACTTGCCCGACAGCCAGCCGAACGCGAGCGGTGAATACGCGAGCAGACCGATGTTGTCGCGATGCGCGTACTCGGACAGACCCACTTCGTACGTGCGGTTCAACAGGCTGTACGGATTCTGGATGCTGACGATGCGCGGCAAGCCGAGTCTTTCGGCCGCGCGCAGAAACTGCGCGACGCCCCACGGCGTTTCGTTCGACACGCCGATATGGCGCACCTTGCCAGCCTTCACGAATTCGGCGAGTACCGTCAGCGTTTCCTCGATCGGCACCGTGTACGCGTCGTCGACCCACGGATACGACGGACGGCCGAACGTCATCGTGCTGCGATCGGGCCAGTGCAGCTGATACAGATCGACGTAGTCCGTTTGCAGACGTTCGAGGCTGCCGTTGAGCGCCTCGGTCAGGTTCTTGCGATCGAACTGGTTGCCCTCGCCGCGAATATGACGCGGATTGTGCGGCTGACGCGCGGGGCCCGCGATCTTGGTGGCGAGCACGATCTTCTCGCGCGCGCTCTTGTGCTGCGCGAGCCACGTGCCGATGTAGCGCTCCGTCGAGCCTTGCGTTTCGGCGCGCGGCGGCACCGGATACATTTCCGCGGTGTCGATCAGGTTCACGCCGTGATCGAGCGCGTAGTCGATCTGCGCGTGCGCTTCCTGCTCGGTGTTCTGCTCGCCCCACGTCATCGTGCCGAGACCAATCAGGCTAACCTGCACGTCGGAGTCGCCGAGTCTGCGGTATTCCATCTAACTTGTCCTGTTGAAGAGGTGAACGGAAAGCGCAGACGTTATCACGCCGGCGCATTACCTGCAGCAAGGCTAGAATGCGGGGCCATGCGTTGCAGCGCGCCGCCTGGTGC
This sequence comes from Paraburkholderia sp. MM6662-R1, assembly GCF_050436245.1. Classification (NCBI taxonomy): domain Bacteria; kingdom Pseudomonadati; phylum Pseudomonadota; class Betaproteobacteria; order Burkholderiales; family Burkholderiaceae; genus Paraburkholderia; species Paraburkholderia sp. MM6662-R1. Next base: position 671,795 of record NZ_JBNDLV010000001.1, read on the forward strand.
TTGCGCGCTGCGCGCTTTGCGCTCTCGACGCGCGTTTCATCATGACCTCGTTGCCATGAATCACGAACACCTCGAATTGCTGGTCACGCGCGTGATGCCCTACGGGAAATATAAAGGCCGCGTGATCGCCGACCTGCCCGGCCACTATCTGAACTGGTTCGCGAGCCAGGGCTTTCCGCCCGGCGAGATTGGCCGTCTGCTCGCGTTGATGCACGAGATCGATCACAACGGTTTGAAACCGCTGCTCGACCCCTTGCGCAAACCGAAGCCCCTGGAGCGTTGAGAGCGTCGCCGTGAAAGCGTTGCCAGGCAGGCTGAAAGTCGCGGCGCAGGCAAACTGCAAGCAATGTAGGACAGTACAAATTCATACAGGTTTTTTCTTGCGGATCGCGTTTGCGTGGCCTTTAATCGGCATAGGTCGTCGCGCTGTGAAACGTCGAGAGTGAAGCGGATCAGTCGTCATTCGCTGAACAATTTCGATGTGTTCCGGCGCCGTGCGATCCCCCCGCCTTCGTGACTCCCTGCATGTCCATGTCGCAATTCAGCCTGTCGGCGTTGCTCGAATTCATCGGCCACGATCTGTCGCCGGTGCGCGCGGTCATCCTGTTCTTCGTGATCGGCTACGTCGTGGTCGGACTGCCTGTGCATTTTCGCCAGGGCGCCGCCTCGCGCGACATTTGGGGCACGGCCGCCGGCGTGACGATGGCCGCGATCTACGCGGCGTTCATTGCCGGCGTGTACCCGTGGCTGCATCACGTATCGGTGATCGCGCGTTGAGCGTCGGCCGCCGTCAGGTCGGGACCGAGACCTTCCCATAGCGGTTCACGCAATTCGCCTCGCGGCTGCCAGCGCCGCATCGACGTTCGATACAACGGTCGGCGCATCTGTGCGGAACTCGCGGTACTGACACTCCGCATCGTCTCGCGAAATGCGAGGCAACGTTCGTCTCACTCGAGCCCGCAATGCGCGAGCATGCGACGCCCGTTCGCCTCGCAAGCGTCGACCAGCTCCTCGTGCTCGATCTCGATCATCACGCCCGCGTGTAGAACGCGCCGCCAGTGCGTTATCAACGCATCGTACGCGCGCTGACAGCGGCCCGGCTCGCCGAGGTGGCAGCCGAACGCCACGTCGCGAAAAATGCGCGAGAAAATCGATAGACAGGGCTGTAATCGCGAGCGGCGGCCATGATTGATGCGCGCGTTCGGCAGCGCGAGATGAATGAGGCGACGTTGATGAAGTTGAACGGGTATTGGTCGGCAAAGCGCGCGAGCGGGCCAAGCGATTCCGCCTCGTTGTCGCGCATGCCCTGGCGATACAGCACGTCGCCTTTGAGCAGATGATCGAACGGGGCGGGCAAGCGAATCGCTTCCGACTTAAACGACGAATCGTCCGATGGAAGTTAGCAGCCACGCCCGTCAGTAACGTATCAGATCGTTAACGAAGTGTTACCGCAACGCCGCTCGGTAATACGCGAGAAGATTGGCGAAACGGTCGAGCGTCGCGGCAACGGCTCGCGTGGTCGAAGCCCCGAGCGCGCACCGCCGCGCCGGCGCGGGTAACGCTCGGACACAAACGCGGCTGAACTCCGTTGCGCGCGGTTTTTCTGAGGTTTACGTGAAGGAGAAAATCGTGACCAGGCTCATTGCATCGATGACGCTGCTAGCGGCCGCGGCAGCGAGCATCACTGGATGCGTCGTCGCGCCGCCAGCGGACTACGGCTATGCGCAACCCTACTATCCCTACGCGTATGGACCGCCTTACTACGGACCGGCGTACGGCTCGGTTGGTATCTATGGCGGTTTCGGAGGGTCGTGCTGCTATTACGGACATGGGTATTGGCACGGGCGCGGCGGATGGCATGGCGGTGGCGGGCACGGCGGGCACGGCGGATGGCATGGCGGGGACGGCGGATGGCACGGTGGCGGATACGGCGGCATGCACGGCGGCAGCAGCTCGTGGAGCAGTGGCGGCGGGACGGGGGGACATGGACACTAAGGCATTGACTCATTGACGAACCGGTGCCCGCCTCTGTCGCGACAGTGATATGGCTCCAGCGCCCGGCGGTTTCTGGCCTTGCGGTAAAATTATCGTTTTGATTCAAGCCGCCTGGCCGCTCCATGTCTTTACCTCGCACTCCCAGCCCCCGCCGCGTGTCCGTTGCACCGATGATGGATTGGAACGACGAATAACCGGAAAGAATCGACACGAAAGGCGTACCGAGATCGGCCAGACAGTCGCGTAGCACTGGCGTAGCACCGGGACGCAGGGGAGGTCGTTGTTCAACGCAACTACAAAAGAGAAAAATGTCGAGCCCACCACAAGTTGCTGTCGAGTCAGTCAGATCCGTGCATCTCACGATGAGTTTCTCTGGTCAGTCTCTGTCGACTGGAACCGGATTTTTTGCGCGGAGCGGGAGCGGGAGAATTTGTCTTATCACGAACCGTCACAACGTCACGGGGCGAGACCAAAACACCGGGAACACACTTTCGCCTACCCTCGCGATTCCGAACGTGCTCACGATTCGAATGCCAATTTTGGGCGCTGTACCGCCGAACTATGGGACAGGCGCGGCTGGAGGGCAACGAGTGAACTGGGAGGCTATCACCCTGGATCTGCTCGTAGAAAACGAGCCGCAGTGGGTCGAGCATCCCGCGCTCGGCGAACGAGCGGACTTCGTCGCGATCCCGATTGACAGGGTTCCTGCAGACGAGCAGTTACTCTATGAGATGGTCACCGCTACTGATAGGCAAATTCTGCTCCGTCCGACCGATCATGTTTCGATCATCGGTTTTCCGTTTGGCATGGCAGCCGGGGAGAATCTCGCCATCTGGGTCAACGGGACGGTCGCTTCGGAGCCAGACCTCAGCTATAACGAACTGCCAGTGATGTTGGTCGATTGCAGGGGACGACCCGGTCAATCCGGATCACCGGTCATTGCATTCCGCTCCGGCGGCATGGTGCCGTTACGTAGCGGGAACACCGCCATGATGGCTGGGCCGTTCAGCAACTTCATTGGCATCTACAGCGGACGCATCCACAAGGATTCAGACATAGGAATGGTCTGGAAAGCGGAAGCGATTCAACAGCTTCTGGCAACGATCTGACTTTTTGGGGAAGCTGCCTTTGGCGGCTTTTTTCACGCCCGCTCGCCCGGCTCGCGCGGCTCGTCGCCGATGAACCGCCGGCTGATCATCTTGCAATTGAGCGAGGTCGGCTCCTGCGCGACCGTCCGGTTGCAGAAATGCAAGGTTGCGACGACGGCGAAATACTCTGCGTCGTACCGCTTCATGCCGCCATCCGATGCTCGAGTACGGCCGATCGCAATCATCCAGGACGGCGTGCAACATTGCCAGATTTGCCGGATCAGGACTCAACCACGCGTCGATGTTCTCGGGCTTGATCGGAACGATGCATCGGTCATCACCTGTTGCCGAGACTTCCGGGCGGCGGCTCGTCGGCGACCGCACACGACCCGTTACAGACATTGTTCCCCTCAGTCTGATCGCTGAAAAGGGGTCATTCAAATTAACCAGATTGCCTGTCAACTCAGTCGTTGCGCGCGTGCTTAGACCGCCGTGAGACGGCCGTTCCGCCCCGCCCTTTGCAGACCCGCCTCACCCGGCGACCAACGCCCTAAGGATCTCGCGCACCCAGCGATGGCCGGTGTGTCCGTGACTGCGCTCATGCCACAGCATGCCCACCTCGAAGCCCGGAACGGAAATCGGGCATTCTACGATCCGCAATGCATCGGTGTGATCGCGCACAAGCCGTTGCGGCACTAGAGCAACGAGGTCGGAGCGGGACACGATATCCAGCACAAACAGGAAGGAGGCCGCGGACAGCACCACGTTGCGCCGAAGGCCTAGGGCCGCCAACGCGTCGTCCACGGGCGTGACGAAGTCGCCGCCGCGTAGCGACACGATGACATGCTCAAGCTGCGCGAACTGCAAAACCGTGAGCTTTCGTCGCAGCTTGGGATGGTCGCGGCGGCCTATCATCACGTAGCGTTCGTTAAACAGGTGGCGGCTGCGCAGGCCAGTCGGGGCGTCACTGGGCGTCATAAACGCGAGGTCGACCTCGCCGTGAGCCATTTGCGTTGGCAGTTGCGGAACGTCCAGCATACGCAACGCTATCCGCACACCAGGCGCCTGTTGTCGAAGCTCCAGGAGTAGCGGCTGCACAAGCGCAGCCTGTAGATAGTCGGTGCAGGCGATAGCCATAGTTAGTTGCGCCCGCGCGGGATCGAAATGGCCATGCTGGATCACCGTTGCACGCAATTGATCAAGCGCATTGCACAAGGGCGCCAGCAGTTCGTCGGCTTTCGCCGTGGGAGTCATGCCGCGTTGCGCCGGGATCAGCAACGGGTCACCAAACAGGTCGCGCAAGCGTGCGAGCTGCGCACTTACCGCTGGTTGGCTAAGGTGTAGGCGGCGGGCAGCGCGCGTCACGTTTTGCTCTGCGAGCAAGGCTTCGAGGGTGACCAACAGGTTCAGGTCTATGCGTTTGGTATCCATGGCATGGATAGTAGAGCAAGAGATTGACGATTTCACTCTATAGCATTTTTTGTCCAGACTGCACATGTCGGCGCGCGTGTTGCGTGCCTGTATGGAGAGTCTCATGACGCCTTTTGCACCATTGCCCTTGATCACCGTCGCTGGCGCCTCCAGCAAGCAAGGCCGCAGCGTGGCCTGCGCCCTGCTGGATAGCGGTCGCTACCCGCGTGCGCGCTCTCGCACGAAGTGCAGATAGCGCACCCATGCGCGAACTGGCCCAGCGCGGCGCCGAGATCGTCATCGCGCCGTTGGAGGCGGGTCGCCAAGCCGAGCTTGCCGCGGCTATGCGCGGCTCGTACGGTGCCTTCCTGATGACACCGCCAATAGCGCCCGTGCCGCCGCCGGGCCGCCCCGAATTGGCGCTGGGGCTCGAGTTGGCTGATGCGGCGCTCGCCGCGGGCGTGGAGCATATTGTCTGGAGCAGCCTCGAAAACGTTGAGGCTCGCACGGGGGGCACCCTGTGGGCGCCACACTTCACCGAAAAGGCCTTGGTGGAGGCATACTTGCGCACGCTGCCGCTGCGCAGCTCCTTCATCCAGCTCGCTTTTTTCTACAGCAACTTCCTTGAGTACTACGTACCACGGCCGGAAACCGACGACAGCCTCAGCTTCGCCGTCTATCTGCCGCCAGATACGCCCGTGCCATTTGTCGATCCGCTGACCGCAACCGGTCCCGCGGTTCTGGCGCAATTTGACGAGCCGGAGTCTTATTCCGGCCAAACCCTGCCGGTGATCGGTGAGGTCCTGACCGCGCGCGAGATTGTGGACACCTTCGTCCGCGTAACAGGCCGGCGTGCGCACTACGCCTCAGCGTATACGCGCGAGGAATTACTACGTCACTTTCCCGCGTTCGGTGCCGATGAGTGGCTGGTGCGCGAACTTGTGGGAATGGTTACCTATGCGGTCGAATACGGGTACTACGCGCCAGAACGAGACTTGACGTGGAGCCGGCGAAACGATCCCGACGCACTGACATGGGAAGGTTTTCTGCGGCGCAGTGGTTGGCGTGGAGAACTCACCAGCTTCCGGGTTGCAACGGGTTTATAGACGATTACGCACGCGGTCGACTAAAAGGCCGTCTGGCTCGGAGGGCTTATCAACATACGCCCTTCCGAGGTAAAGCTCGACCAGTATTTCTTATCGCAAAAAATGCTCCACGGCTCCGGCGGCGAAATGGGCCGCGGTGCAGGAAGTTGACATCTGGCCGGCGTCCTTCCGGGTTCCTGTAAAGCGAGCAGGAACCCCGAAAGCGGTCAACTATGACCGACCGCTGTTGGCCGCCTCCTGCCGCTGGACCGCCTTCCATCCTAGGCGCACGGTCGACGGTTACACCCGCACCGGTGCCCGTCACGCCGCCAATCGATGCTCGTAGTACGGCCGCTCCCGATCGTCCAGAATCGCATGCAGCGCGGCGAGATTCTCCGGATCGGGGTTCAGCCACGCGTCGACACTCTCGCGTTTGACAGGCACGATACAGCGATCATGTCCCGCTGCGGCCACCTCGGGCGGCGGCTCGTCTGTGATCGCAGCAAACGACAGGAGGTCTGGCTCGCCGGATCCCGTCCAGCGCGACCACAGACACGCAACGAGCATTTCGCCGCCGACGCGCGGCCGGAATTCAAGGACGACGTTTTCGTCTTGCTCGCCCTCCTTCAGCTCGCGCCCCTCCATCTTGGCGCGGCTAACGTTCTCGTAGAAGGCGCTGACGACCATCAGGCCGTGAGAGTAGCCAAATAGCTCCTTCCAGAAGCCTTCGAGATTGTCGCGACGCGCGTTGTACGTGCCGGGGTACTTCGTGTCGTAGAACGGCGGCTTGCCTGCTGGCCGACACTGATACCGCATCGGCTTGATCACCCGGCGCCCATCCTCGATGAGCATGACAGGCGCATAGCCGCCGGGGAAAATCCGCGAATCCCGATCTTTCAGTTCAACGCGACGGATGTCATCCAGACGACGCCGGGCCGCGTCGATCTTGTCAGTCGCGATGCGCCTGCTTTCCGTGGCCACCTTGGTGGTTTTGATCTGGAGAGTGTGTTCAGCGTCTGCGAGCCGCGCGCGCTGCTTGAACAACTCCTGTTCAAGCGCTGCAGTCTGCTCCAGATTGAATTGGTCGATCAACGCCTTGATCTCGCGCTCGATTTCGTTTTTCGGGTCGGCAAACGCCGCGTCGACGGCCTTGGGGATCTTGACCTTCTTTTTCTGCGAGCGCTCCCAGTACAGTTGCGCGAACTCGCGGAGTCTGATGTCCGCGCCGAACTCCCTCACGTACCTACGATAGTCCGCTTCTATTTGTGCCGAGTAGCACATAGCGTCACCTCGAATTTTTGAGAGGTCCCTATGATACCGCCGCCGCGCCTAGATATACTGTATATCCATACAGTATTACGTACCCCCATGTCACACATCCGCTACGCGGACGCCGCGACTGACCACCCCTGCCGTCTTTGCGAGCATTGGGGCGGCGACATTCCGAGTGAATCGCACGCATTTCGCATCCAAGCTAGAGGCCGTCCATCGGCCCGGTCGGATATCCGCTGGTTCTTTTATTCAATCCACCCGAGGCCTCGAGCGAAACTGTATGCGGCACAGACTGCAGCCACGCATGCACACATGGCGGCCCAAGCGTTCACACGGCTGATCCGTTGCAGCTCACCGATGAATGTATCTATGTTGTCCGGAACCTTGACCAGTGACGACCAAAGCCAAAAAACGGCAGCCCCGACAGAGGCCACCGCGCCGACCGTTCCAACGAGGATATCCAGTTTCGCCATCGCGCCAGCGTACACGGATGCGACAAGCTCATGCAATGGGCCTCGGTTTCCATCAGCAACGAAAGGTCAGACAGCCAGCGAGCCTTCGCGCGTGAGGAACAGTTCGTGGTGGTACTTCAGATGGTCAGCGGACGGTTGCTCTTGTTCGCCGGTTGGAAGCGCCGCGAGTCGTCGGCCGCGATACCGGGCGTATTCCGACGATTCGAGGGAGCGCGAGACGGCCACGCAGCCTGTGGCATCCACAGCCACCATGTGCAGATCGAAAAGCGTGTGGATGTCAGCGCGCAACAGGAGCCCGTTGGCGGTAGCGTAGTTCGTTTCGAGCGCATGCGGCACGATATGGGCCGCCTCGAGCAGCGGTTCCACGGTTGAGCCGCTGACGGCACAGGTGGTCCCGTAGGCACAAAGGAGACGACTACGGAAATCTCGCTGCCCGCGACGAGTCAAGATCGTCGCAAGCTGCCTTTCCTCGCTTTCCCATTGATGACGATCGCTGTCCGACACAGGCGCCTCGGCGGCATTTGTCTCGTTCCGCGACTGGCCTCCGGCGTGCAATTCGCCAGAGGGTCCGGCAGTGAACCGGCGGAAATCCACGTACTGCTGCTCGAGGTCGTGGCCAACCGTGCGCCACCCGGCACGCTCCCAGGCGACGGCGTGGACGTGTGAGTCGGTATTGCTCCAGAACGGTGGGTGATCGTAAGCCGAGGGCGGCAGCCGCTTTCCAAGGATCCTGTTGATCTCGTCAAACGTGAGCCGGACGATGTCGCCGGGAAGACTGCGCAGGTGGGCTTCGAGGGCGTCGTATCTCGCCATGTTGCGTTCTGGCCGCGCAGGTGACGCGCGGCACATGAGGGCTGTCGGAATGAACAGCATACGCGTAGACCCGTCCCGTTGTGGGCGGTGTGCGCGCCCCACATAAAATTCCCCCTTCCTTGACGGCGCCCGCAACCATCCTATCTTCCATGGAGGGGCCCGCCGCCCACGCCTGCAGAAGACCCGCAACGAGGAGACCACGATGGAAATCAATCTGTTCAAGGATCTGGTCGACGCGGTCGGTGCCGCAGGGGACGCCATCTCCAAGGTTACCGACGGCGTCGCGCACATGATCTCGACTGGCGTGAAAGGCTACGACGCGGCAAGAGCGAGAATCGTCTACGCAAAGCTCCTGAAGGCGAGTGCCCAGTATGAAGACCTCATGGCCTTTCAAACGCCGATGACACTCGACTTGCGGAACCTCGCTGAATCCGCGGAACACGGGGCCGGCGAGAGGCTAGACGAGAAAAAGCTGGCCGACAGATGGAATCTGGTGGCGGCAGATGCATCGCAGATATTGCTCCAGGTCTCGGAGCTTCTAGATGAGATCCGACGAGATCGCTCCGACTTCGTACTGGAGCCGGCCTATGCAAAGATTCGACAGCTCTTGAGCGCTAGGGTGTCCCTTCTTGAACAACTGGTGTCCATGGGACCTCCTACTTCGCCAGAGGAGGCGACGCTTGTCCGCAACGTCGAGATACGATACGACATGTTGATTTATGAACTCGCACTGGCACGCGATGGGATGAATACCTACCTCAAGTCCCTGAAAGCGCCGAAAAAGATCCCGGCCCGCCAGAAGCGCCGTCTGCGAAAGCCGAGGTAGGCGAATTGCCGTTCTGGCATCCGCATTACTGTATATCCATACAGTAATGCGCACCCCATGTCTCACATCCGCTATCCGGACGCCGCGACTGACCGCCCCTGCCGTTTCTGTGAGCATTGGGGCGGTGAGGTTGCGGGCGGATCGCACGCGTTGTGCGTGCGCGGCGGCGGCCGGCAAGTCCAAGCGAACCCAGACAGCGGCTGCGTCTATTGGGTCAGAGCCGTCGGCGCCAATGACGACTCGACTCAAGATGATCAAGCGAGCAGGAAAAAGGCATGGCGCTAGCCCACTTCGGGGCAGCCGGCTTCCAGGTGCACCGCCAGCTTGCGAGCAACTCTTTCCGTCGATAGAATCGTTTCCCGTTACAAATTGTAACAACCATAAATCCACAATACGGGAAGCAAAATGAAAAAAGCGACATTGGGGACTCTCGCATGCGTCGCCGCGCTCAGCGGCTGCGCATCTATCGTCGGGGGAACGAATCAAGTCGTCTCCGTGCAGACAGTAAAAGGTGGAGACGAATTCGCCGGCGCTGCTTGCAAACTGGAAAACGACAAGGGAACGTGGTTCATCAAGACGCCCGGATCGGTGACCATCCACCGAGCCTACGGAGATCTGAGTGTGAAATGCGAAAAGGATGGCGTTGATCCGGGCATCGCAACCGTGAAGTCGAGCACAAAGGGCATGGCCTTCGGCAACATCCTTTTCGGTGGGTTGATCGGCGCTGGCGTTGACATGAGCACCGGCGCCGCATACGACTACCCAGCGCTCATTACCGTAAGCATGGGGTTGACCACGATTATTGAGCCGCCGAAGAAGGCCGACGATCAGAAGGCTGCCGCGAGCGATGCATCGCCGGTCGCTGGCCCCACCCTTGCCGCAGCGAAAGACCTGAAGCCAGTCACTAACACCACGAAGTGATCACGTCGCCGGCGCGAGGCTCAGATCATCAATAGCCTGCCGCCGGCATGCCCTCTGCCTTCGCGGCGACAGGAAGCAGGCGCAGGCTCAGTCAGAGTGCGGATGCGTGCATTGGCTCAGAGCGATCGGGGCTGATGATGACCTCGACGAGCGCCCACGTCGATGCTAGCGAGGCGCAGAATGTCCGCCTAACAAGGCCGGCCGCTCGAAAATTTCAGAGTTGTCCGATCGCTCACGACGGGCAGAGATAGGAGACTTCGCCGCCGGGTTTGCATCCCCTGGGACCCGGTTTGTCGTAGTTGGCACCTTTCCGCCGCACCCTGACCGGGCGGCGGTTTTTTATTTTTTCGGGGAGTTTCTGGGCCGACCGACAGCGACCTCAACTCAGCCGCTCAACATGCATTCTTCCAAAAGACCGTTTCCGAAGGTAAAACGGTCCTTCGCATGCAGTCCGACGGCTATTCAGAGCAAGCGCCGTTTACGCTCGTGGTGTATAGCAGCGAAAGCCGGAGATTTTCGGCACTTTTTGATTCCGTTTCTGCTTACGGCGAAAGCACATGACAACATGTGCTCGAAAGCGCTGTCGTTATCAAACATTTTGGCGGGAGACGGGCGGGGCAGCGGGTTGTCTATGTTTTGCGCTGATGCACATACCTTCGCGTGCGTGGGGTCACACCGGCGCGAAACCGGAAGCGCCGGGGCGTGGTCCTTGTACACTGACGGGTGCGCGAACAAATGGGGCTCACGATGACGAAAGATAGAGTGCCGATGTATCCACGGGATAACGCGGGGTCCTTCAAGGTGCCGGCGACGAAGGACGGGGCGATTCAACGTCTCGTGCCGCTTGGAGACCACATGGAAATCTATTCGCCCGAGGAAACGTTCAGGATGCAGACGCCTGAATCGATCGACCCCGACCGGACGAACCCCAACGCGATGTTCGTCAACGTGAAGATAGCGGACGTAGGATCCTCGTCGCCAATTATCGCCCGCACGCTGCTCATGGCGAATGACATGCTGCATAACCGGACTATCTTCCGGGACGACGCGCACATAGACGCGGCGCTTAAGCTCATGCACCGGATCAAGACTTCACTCCTGCACTGCGAGCAGGCGGCCGACGAACTTATCAAATCGGTACACGCTCAGTGTAAGAGTTTCGGCCAGACGGAGCAGGCAGCAAACGCCCGAACGTATGCGAACTTCCCAATCGTCGCAGATCTCGACGCGAAGGTGACCGCGTTCTTGATTCCCGCACGTCGGGCCATCACGGATATCTGTCAGATCCCCCAGCACTTCTGGAAGCTCGGCAGCACACATAGCAACTTGGACCACCTGCTCGACAAAGAGATCGCACCACTGCTCGGCGAAAAGCATCTCATGGTGCAATGGTTCCGCGAAATGGTTCCGACCATCGGGCGCATCGTGAATTTCCGTAACGGGCAGGAACACGTCGGTACGACCAAAGGGCGGCCGCTGGTGATCGAGAATTTCGACATGCTACCGACGAACGAAGTCCATGTGCCAGTGTGGTATCTCGAAGGTGAACGACCAAGCTCGATCGCCGATGAGATGCCGCGCATGGTCAATCAGCTTTTGCAGTTCGCGGAGACGATGTTCGTCGCGTGCGTCGATGCCAACCTGCCGACATTCCCTCCGATGGTGCTGCAACGCAACGAGAAGCCAGACCCGCTGTGCCCGATCTCGTACACGCTGGTCATCGACGCGAGCCGCTTCACATTTCCACAGTCAGCTTCTCCACAATCTCAGCCTCCTGAATCGACCGGCGGTCAATGACAGTTCGCGGGAGTACGACGACGCAATGAGTCGACATAACCACAATGTACCTATCGGAGGTCAGAAATGCGCCGGAACAAGAGGAGATAGCCCATATGCACAACGCGTCATTCTGGCGTCGCTATTTTCGAAGCATGTTCAAACCGCATCTAGAGCGGACATTACAGGTGCTCGAGCATCGTCTTCTCCCGACCTTCGACGGGATTGAAACTGAAGCGACAGCGCTTCAAGAAAAGACGTACAACGAGCTGGTGTCGATGCCGCTTGATCCTGACGTAGTCGACGAGTCCATGCTGGCCGAATCTGCGTTTGAAGCTGGCTACGCGCATTATTCCGGGATGGAAGCCGTCCGGCAGTCGCTCGTCAATTCGTTTGCGCCAATGCTTTATCACACTTGGGAGCAGCAGCTGTTGGCGTTCCACCGTAAGGAAGTTTTGCACCCAAATGAAGAGCACAACAATGATTTCTTGAAGCTATCAGTGCTGCGCAAGCGGCTCGCGGCCGACGGTCTCGACATTACCCAATTGCCAACTTGGTCGCGCATCGACCAATTGCAGTTAGTAGCGAACACCGTGAAGCATGCTGATGGCGACTCCGCCGATAACCTGAAGGCACATCGCCCCGAGTTCTTCGAACCGCATCATGCGAATGGGAAGCTCACCGCGATGCCATTTCGTTATGTCCCAAGCGTCTATCGGCCTATGTCGGGCGAAGACCTGTATCTAACGATGACGGACATCCAGGTGTACGGCCGTTCGACGATCGAGTTCTGGGATGAGTTTGCGGACGCTCTAGAGCGCGCGTAGCGTCTGACCGCTTGTTGGGGTGGAGTTGCCATCTGAATGTCTCGTCTATGAATCAGACGAAGGTCCCTTCATGGCCGATGCATCGGCCACCGCATTGACCATCGATCCCAGAAATACCGGACGAACCGTTTTGCATCGGCTGCTGCCATCCGCCAGTCCGCCTGAACCGGCATGCCTCCTCGTCGCAAGCGGCTGCTTGAAAAACACGGGCCCAAGAAAGGCGAGACAGAAGCCGACAGTAATGAACGGCTCCTCCGGCCAGACGCTTGTATAGCCAAGCCAGATAAGGGCGACGGGTCGGATGATGACCTCGAGGAGCGTCCCGGTCGACGCTAGGTGGGTGCGAAACGCCGATCCAGCGAGCCCGGCCACGCGAAGATTTCAGAGTTGTCCGACGGCTCACCAAGAGCAGACGTAGGAGACTTCGCCGCCGGGTTTGCATCCTCTGGGACCCGGTTTGTCGTAGTTGGCACCTTTCCGCCGCGCCCTGACCGGGCGGCGGTTTTTTTATCTTTTCGGCGAATTTCTGGGCGGACCGATAGCGACCCGGAGCTGCCGTTGGATTCCGCCGCGGCAAGTGGCAGCTTTCAAGGTGTGACGGTCATTCAGAGGGGCAGGTCTCCGCCTTCCGCCCCAGCTTTCGCAAGTGGTCTGTCTTTCAATCTCTAAATGTTGCGAAATTTCCATTTCAGGCGACGTGGCCTGATAGGTCTGGTTGTCATCTTGCTGGCAGACTACTGTTCGCACTGACGCTGCACCGTGCGCCTGAGTGATGGACATGTCCAGTGGTTGCCAGCAAGCAAGCGATTTTCAGCGATGCGGCCAGACACCCGTCCACACCGCTCCGAAAGGCAGTTGGCAATTGAAGTCGGTATCGCATTGGCCTAGCGGAATCATGAAATCGGTCGGTTGAATCGGCTTGCCGGGGTCTTTGATGCACCCACAGTCGAGGGAAAGATTGACCTGCGTGTTTTCATCAATGGTCACGTTCGGGGCAATAGCTTGTGCGGAAATTAATTCGAACCGTTGAGGCGGGTCCGGCCGGTTCACCGCACCTACTACCCCGAACAGCTGAACCTCTTGGCTCTTATGCCCGTTGTTGAACACTTCCGCGTACACGTGACCGGATACGTAGCACTGAGGCATGATCTGAGTGAGGGTCACCTTGAAGTGACGCTCACCGTGAACCTGCACTTCTTCGAGAGATGGCTTGCTGATTACGATCTTTCCGAGGTTCAGGCTTTCCCAATTGGCGGTTTTCTGCGCCGAAAATTTCGGGTAAGGTCCGTCGCCGTCGTACCCTGGACATTGCGCCGACACGCTGTCGGCATGTGAAAGTCCCACGTGCAAAATGAGAACCGCACCGAGTAGTGCGACACGACGCCACGAACGTGTTTCCATGGTCGGCATCCATCAGGTATGCGAACAAAAGACTTCGATCATGGGCCGATCCGCGGTCGAAATCCCGCAGCCCCGATCAAGCGCGCCAGATCGCCAATTAAATGGTAGGTCACCGCTGTGGCACTGAAGGGGGATACCTTCTGTTCAAACCTACATCTTGACTGTTCAAAGCGATCGCAACTCGTGCACGCCCAGCTTTCTGTCGCGGAGATAGGATCGCCCTTGAACAGCACTCGTTTTCGGGGGTCCTGTGACCGTTTGTAGAGGCGGACGTCTGAAAGTCCGACCGATGGTGCGGGCGAATGACGCTTCATGGCCCTTGGCCATCGATCCCAGAAATGTGCGACGAACCGTTCTTTATCGGCTGCTGCTATCCGCCAGTCCGCCTGAACCGGCATGCCTCCTCGTCATAAGTGGCTTCTTGAAAAACGCGAGCCCCAGAAAGGCGAGACAGAAGCCGACGGTAATGAACGGATCCCCGGACCAGATGCTTGTTAGCCAAGCCAGATGAGAGCGATCGGCTCGGACGATCACCTCGAGGAGCGTCCACGTCGACGGTAGCGGCGCCTCTCAGTACTGCGCAGCATCACAGATCACCATTCCTGCGCCGCATAGGCCCGATTAAATCCCCGCCGGGTATCGATGCCGAGACGCTCCGGATCTCGGTCGTGGGACGCAGTACGGCCACGTCCGGTCATTCACATGCAGGCAACGATAGACATTTAAACGGCCGTTCCGAACTCGACGTCCGCGGGCATCAGCGGCTCATGACCTCGCAGGTTCGCCCAACGGTGCAGCATCAAACTAATGCTCCATTTTGATGTTGCTGGACCATCGAACGTAGTCTAAGTTAAAACGACGTGCTCGCGCCCGGCAACGATGAGGTCGTCACCATTGCCGGACGCATGCCGCTACGCAGGTGTTCGGCCAGGTTTCCAAGGACGAGCAACATGATGCTCGCCAGAGCAACAGCATAAACCCTGTCCAGACCTAAAACCGACACTGAGATGCGTGGAACTCGATCGCCTAGGCCGACGCTCGCGCGGGCGATGTCGCCGTGACCCGGGCGTTCTCTTGCCTTAGGAGGGCATATGCCAGCGCGCAGCTTTCAGGTTGTCATCCAAAACGACAGTGCATCACTGACCCTCAATAAGACGTTTGATCACCTATGCAGCGGCGTGTACACCGCAGGGTGGCTCCCTCCTATGAGCATTGCACCCGGTGCTTCTGGGGGAATCCAGAGCGAAAGCGATGGTTTTATGGCCCCAACAGAGGCGTACGTTAAGTACGATGTGGATAATGGCGCCGGCAAACAGGGCATGCTGTACGTGTACTGGCACAACCCATGGGCGGGCAATACGACGTATAAAATCGGTACCGACTACACCGACATACTGCCCGATTGCGATTACTCCCGCCCTTCTGGGAGTTCAAGCGCTTTCAATGCACCCGGACCCGGCCTGGACTTTACTTGCACTTACCAGTTCTCCACCGACGCCAGCGAGGCGCAGACCCTGCCTGAAGTAGCTATCCTCGCGGGCGTCACCGTAACCACCGGAGTGGGAGGGGTCCTGGCGGCCATTGGCGAACTAATCGGGACTACAGGCATCGCACCCCACGCCTTCCTCAAAATACAAGTCTCCGACGCGTTGAATGCGCCTCCAGTTGCGCCACAATTGTTTGGCGAACAGGTGGACAGTGTCTCGATTGCCCTATTAACCAAGTCAACTCCGCAAGATTGGATGGGTCAGTGGAATTACGATAATGGATTGGTCGACGTTATTATCCAAAAGGCCGCTAGCGGTTTGGGTCTTCAGGCCATGGTCAACGACGGAACGACAAAACCTCCCCTTTCTTTTGAGCAGGAATTTGTCATCGGTCCGACGAGTCTTGTGGGACCAGCACGCGCAGGGCTTCAGGCGCTCATCGAGCAGCAAACTCAAGATCCTCAACTACGCGCCGCATTTGCGACTGCAGCAGAGACAACCATTCAACTTGCGGCAAAGACACCGCTGTCATACCGGTCAGCGTTAAATCATTTTCAAAATCTTGTTGCGGACGTGAAAACGAGCACTCCGACATCCGTAATTCAGGCCCAAGCAGTCTATGTTGGACGTGCGCTAGGGACGTTACTTAACAATCAGGGGGCGGCCGTCTACCTGAACAATAATGTCGTATTGCTACTATACGGCCGGTTCGCAAACGCCCGTCAGATCGGATCACAGATTCAATTCCAGAGATTCGATAACCTCAGTATGCCGATAACCGATGTCACACTAGCCCACGGTGGTATAGCGCAGTAAGTCGCGAAAGAAAACCCCGATGAGCGGAGTGCCTTAGGAGCAGCCGTTGAGCCAGCCTCGAGTCGATCGGCCGCGACGGGTCGAATGCGGAAGTTCGACATCGAACCGCTGCAGTCGAGAGCGGCGTTATTCTGGCGCTGCTGGGTTTGCGCGGACAGCATCCGGGCAGTTGGCGATAAAGGCCCGGTCGTGGGCGATGATCTGACGCTTCGTTTCGGGCGTATCGTCCGGGCTCGCCAAGATGAACTTCACCCACTCGCAGCCCTTGTCGACGATCTTCGTTTGAACGGGGGGCGTCGACGATTGTTGAGCGGGCTGCAACACCGTGCAGCCCGCCAACGACATTGAGACAAGCACCGGCGCGATTTTCATGGCTGCTTGTCCTTTCGCAGTGCGCCGAGCCGCTCGAGTTCGGCATCGAAATCGCCGGGCGCAAGCGCAGCCGCATCCTGGTCGGCCTTCGCGCGATTTGCTATCGCCTGCTCCCCTGCCTGCGCCGCCGCGGCGTTAGCCTGGTCAGCGGCGCTGCGCACTTCTGCCGCCTGCTGTTTTGCCTGCGCTTCACCGGTCTGTGCCTGAGCGACCCTCGTATCAGCAGACTTCGTCTTCAGCCAACCGAACAGGACGCCGCCCGCGAGACCGAAGAGACCAATCAACGCCGGCCACGCTTTCTTCAATAGAACGAACATTTCACACTCCAAAAGCACGGTTGACTTGCCAGCCATATTCGAACGCCTCCTGCGACGGGGTCTTTTCGGCCAGCTCGATATAGCGCACCGACTGCTGCGCACGGATCATGTTCAGCAGCACGTCCCGACCGGCAGCACCCCGTTGCGCGTAAAACGCATTGAGTGCAGCAAGCGTCAGCGGTCCGATACCTCCATCGACGGAAATATCCGAGAAGGCTTTGCCCTGGTTGTTCAGGACATTGAGTGCGCGCTGCATGTACCGCACGCCCGTCGCCGGCCCCATATTCACGCCGATATCGAAAAGCTTCTCGGCAAGGTTCGCGTCGATCGAATAGACCTGGTCGAATCTAGGCACGACCCAGTAGCGTTGGCGGTAGACCTCGACGGCCGTCGATCGCGGCATGTCTTTCACCGCCCCGCTATAGCCATACGCACGCGCGGTGGCAGCAGTGATGCCCCAGATGGTTTCGCCACCGTTGTCGGCCGGATTATTCGAATACTCGCCTTCCCGCCCGATGAGCGCGTCGATGAGATCGTCAGGCACGTTTGCCATGTCTCTTCCCTCCTTTGGTCAGGCTGCGCTCGGCACGACAACGCGCTCGCTCGGCGCGGCGGCGCTCGAGCGCGTCGACAAGCGTGCGCCAAAGTGGGCGCAAATCACCGCCGTACAGATACACGACCCACGCAATTCCAATGTTCGACGTGAGTTCCGATGGCTCAACCGGTGTCTCGTAGTGCCCTGACCAGATTCGCAGTGCCAACGCTGCATACGAGCAGCAGATCGCCGCGCGCAGCCAGCGAACGGGACGCTCGACGGTCGCGCCCCGCGGGATGCTCGCGAAGACGAGCCGCAGCGAGATGTACAACGCGACGATGCCGTTAAGAAGCAGCAGCACGAAGTCCAGACCGTCGCGTGCATGCAGATAGCGCATCGCCATGTACACGTACCGCAACTCGTTCGACAGAAACGCCCACACGTCAGTTAGCAGAGCCATCATCGGATTTCCTCCCCGGCAGTTTTCCCAATGCCCACGATCGCACCTGATCGAGCGTCGCGCCCACGTTCGCCTCGATCCAACTAAGAACGAGATCGGTAATCGTGACGATCGAAGCAGCGCACGCGAACCCCGCCAACCACGACGGCAACCCGGGCCAATGCTCCATCGCCCACGACGATAAGGAGAAGCCGCCGAGCAACGTCACGATCGAATAAACGAACTTGCGAAACCACGACGGCTCATGCGAGCGCATCATGAAAACGCACGTCCCACACACCACACCTACGACGAGTTTTGGATCAACCTGTGAATGCAGAAGCGTGATCAACACGCCGCTCGTCATTCCTGCACTGATCGCCGCCCCCGTCGATGAAACAGGCTCTGTCATTGGCTCTCCGATAAGAAAGCGGCCACCAAATGGCGGCCGTAAACGAAAAAGCCGCCCGAAGGCGGCGAATCTGAAAGCGTTAGAACAACATGCTGCTACGTTGATGTTTGCTCCGCCGGCCATTCAATCTGCGGCATCCCCGCAGTGAACATCGCGAGCGCCGGCAGGCGCTTCTCGCCGCTCCGCACCGCTGCGATTTCGGCAAGGCCGTATCCCCACATTGCGTCGCGCCAGTCGCGCATTGCGCGGGCCTCAGCGGCAAACGTTGGGATGCTGCTCTCCAGATACGTGATGCCCGACTTGATGTCGTCGTAACCACGGCTGCGCGCCGCGGCGTCCATCGCCCGCTGCAACGCGTCGACGTAGGCGGTTGCGATCGTGTCATCGTCCGTGACTGGTTCAGCGCGCGCAGTGCGAACCACATCGCCGTCCAGGTAGGGTTCGACTTCGACGCGCTTAGTGAGCGCGTCGAACTGGATATCGTCGGCAACGGGATAAACGTGGTTATCCGCGAGCCAGGTTGCAGACGGCGCGCCACCGGCAAAACTGACGTTCGGGAACAGATTCCCAAGCAAATCAATCTTGAACGAACCATCGGGATTCTCTATTGCGTATCTCATGGAGTTCCCCAGTAAGCCTGCTGGTTTTGATAGAGGGCGCCTTCCGCTCCGGGCGGGAGGAGGATCGCCTCAGCGAGAAAAGCGGTCATGATCGAGCCGAAGGTCCCGGTTCCGGGCTCATATGGGACGCCCAGCACCACGCTATCCACCGTACCTGCTGCCGACCCGCCCGTGCTGGATGTGTACCGCGAGCCGTTAAGCCAGAGCGTTAGCGGGTTTTTCGAAAGAAGTGCGCTCGCGCTATTGAGGTTCGTCGGCGACGCGTTGCCTGAACTTCCGACGGAGTAGCTATTCGATAGAACGCCATAGATCCGTTGTGACGCGACAGTACCGGAAGTTACGAATCCGATCTCGTATCGGATCTGGTCGCTCGTCGCTGGCGTCCTAAGGAATGGGTATACGACGCCAGTGCCGCGCTGGACCGTGCAGTTGAATACGGTGTTCAGCGTGAAGGGATACGTGCCCGTGTTGATATCCGGCAGCGGCGCGCTCAGCGTCTGAGCGTTTCCACTGTCGTCGTAGGAATACGACTGCACCGCCGGTTGACCGTTGACCAGGACCAGTACGCCACCCTTGGCGACGTACGGTTGCGCCCCTGCCATCGCCGTTGCGTGATACCCCTTTCCGCTCTGGTCGTACCATGTGCTGACCGTGGCGTCGCTCACGCCTACAAATTCCATCAGCGCCGCGATATCCAGATCGCCCTGCGGCGTAAAACGGATGTTCCGTACTGCGCTATCCGATGCACGCACGACTTCAATGGCTGGCCCCCGCCAGCGGCCGGTAAGCCGCCTCAGGCTGTATGCAGCGACGGGCGAGACGCCGAGCGTGTCGAGCGGACCAATGAAAGCCTCTGTCGCCCATCTGAGACGTTTCGCGAGCTTGCTCATTGATCCTGTCCTGCCACAAAGCCGAAGTAGGTTTGCCCCCCGTCCTGTGTGTATATCGGGAACGTGTCAATCCGACCCTCGACGTTGGTAAGAAATGGCGCCGTGCCGCCAGGCCAACGAAGGTTCGACGGCCACGTGATGGCTGCGCCCTCGCCTGCATCCACGAGCAGGACAAATTCCCCCGCAGTGCCTTCAGGAGGTGGGTTCGCGAACGAAAGCGCGCAGGCGACGCCCGCATTCAGCGTCACGTTGTAAAGGATTTCGGGGGTACCGCTGCCAAGCGGCGCAAGGTCGAGCGTGATCTGGGCGGCCGACGCTACGTTCTTGATCAGCGTTGCTGGCAGCCCTTCAAGGTCGCTGTACTGCCCCGACGTTGCCACTTTCGCGAGCTGTGGCTTGTTGAGGATCTTTGCGATGCCGTCTTCCGCACCCCAGTCCGCGTTCACCTGCGCTGCCGGAATATCCGGCTGGTCCTCCAAGTCGTCGAAGCTTCCGCTCGTTGCGACCTTCGCAAGATTCGGGCGATTGAGAATCTGGCCCGGCCCGCTTTGCGCGTCCCAGTCGGGGTTCAGCGAAAGCCAGTTGCGCGCGCTGCCGTCCGTCGCGTCGGGGTCCGTCGTGTTGTTGTCGCCGAGGTTGAACCAGAAGCCCGACAGGTCCGCGCGCAACAGCACCGCGCCCTGCGGGTAGCCGCCTACGTTTGGGTCGTTTGCGAATGAACCGTTATATGTGAAAGACCCGCCCAACTGCGCCCACCGAGCGGTGAGCGCCAGCAGATAGAGAATTCCATTTACGTCCTTCCCAAACGGTGGGATGCCGCCTTTCAGCGGGTCGGTCATCGTAAGCGGCGGAAAGCCGTCAACCAGGGACGCAGCGCCCTTCGTCGTACCGATCTGCGATTGTTGCGGGATGTCGTTGCGCTGGCCATGCTGTGCAAATGGCACAGGCATAAGCGTCGGAAATTGTTTCGCTTCCATGTGGCGTTGCCTTTAGAGACTGACTACGTTCGAAGGAAACGTTGCGGCGTTGCCCGCCTGCAATTGCGCGAGCGCCTGCTTGCATGCCGACACATACTTCGCGGCGGCTTTAGCGAATGCCATGAACGTGGCCGTATCAGGAAACACATGCGGCTTGTCGCTCGTATCGGTCCACGGCAATGTCGTTTGACCGTTCGTGAACTCCTGATATAGAGCGACGAACTGCGCTTCGGCGCTCACGGTGGACACCTCGCTCTCCGACACGCCGTACGTCCCATTTAGCGCGGGGGTCGCCACGCAAGCGACCTCGATGCCCTGCGCTATCGCCGCCGCATATTGCTGGCCAGGAGTCAGCGAAGGCTCGACATACGCACCGATGTCTCCGTATTTGCCTGCGACAAGATCGGCGTATATCTGGCGTCCGTGGTCGACCGGATCAGCTTCCGCCGCGAGGAAAGGAAGTGGCGTCGCAAATTCTGCAAACTGAACCACGCAATGAATCGTTTTTCCGTCTGCACTGGCGAAGACCGGATCTGTAATGCTTGTGTAGTGCATCATGCAATCCGTTGAGCGAGAAACAGCTGGATTGAATTGCTCCCGAAGGCCTCGTAGGGATTCGTGAGCGCGAGCGTCCGCCATGTGCCCGGAAGGGCAGTGTTACCGGCAGCGCCATAGGCGATAAGGCCGGAGACAGTTGAACCAAGGCTATTGGCTGCGCTATTGGAACCGACGCACAATGAGCCGACTGTCGCAAAGCCGACGTCATAAGTCAGATAGTTCCCAGCTGGCTGCTTGCCGTTGACTTGGCTCTGAAGATCATCGTGGACGCCGTTTATGTTGTTCTGTAGGTTCCGGACGTTGGCATTCAGTTCTTCTTCGAAGACGAAATTGCCAAGGTCGATTGAGTCAACAGTGGCGGAAAGGCCAGCGCCATTCGCGCGCCAGCCGACATGAACCTTGTTGTCCGCCTGACCGGCGCCCCCACCCTGCTCGACGGGGGTGAATCCGAGTGGGGCCTGGAAGGCGGGCTTGTTGAGGATCATCCCTGGCCCGCTGTCTGCGTTCCAGTCGGCGTTGAGCGCAATCCAGTTGCGCGCGCTGCCGTCGGCTGCGTCCGGGTCCGTCGTGTTGTTGTCTGCGAGGTTGAACCAGAAACCCTCGCCGTCCGCACGCAACAGCACTGCTGACTTTGGATAGCCACCAAGATTGGCGTTGCTCTCAAACGCCGGATCGTACGTAAATGAACCGCCGGCCTGCACCCATCGCGCAATGGCAGACAGCAGGAACAGGATACCGTTGAAGTCCTTGCCGTCAGGCGGAATGCCCCCCTGCGTCTTGGGCTGCATGGTGGTAGATGGGAAACCATCGTTCAGCGATGCCGCGCCGGGGGTCTCCGCGGCCTGCGATTCCTCCGGGATCGTGTTTCTAAGCCCATTTGCCGCAAACGGCACAGTGACAAGAGAGGGTTTCTGGTTAGCTTGCATTCAGGACACCGCTGGAAAACACGCCTTGGTTAAATGGCTGGAAGTCGTTGGCCTCGTTCGAAAAGCCAAATACATCGTCAGATGCTTCGACGATGTTGCACAACACACCTGTCGGCCGCGGAAGCACGCCGGATTGCGTCAGGATCGCAACCTCCAGAACCGACAGCTCGAACTCGAAGACGTACTGCATGGTCATTCGGCCAGTGTCGAGGACATAGCAGCGGCCCCGCCCGGCGAACAGATAGCCGAGCAGCTTGTTCAGCGACGCGCACGAACAGTCAGTAATGTTCGCCATCGCCTTTGTCATGATGAGCGTCCGGTACGTCTCTGGATCGACCTCGACGTTTCTAACGACCGGTGGGGAACCGTCGTTGAACACACCGTAGTTGAACGGCTGCACGCCTGTCGTCGGACGGGATGCGTCAAATGCTTCGGCAAACCCAAACTGTGCGGGCGGTAGTGCGGCCTGCACCATGCGCGAAACGTTGACGATCTTCCCCCAGATCTCGAGACCGTGGATATTGGCCGTCTCGACATTCCAGATCGTGTTGAAAAAATTATCGAGGTCCGCTCCCGGATCGATGCACTGGTTCAGGTAATCGATCAACCCGGTGATGGTCGGACTATTTGCGTACTGCGCCAGCAGCGTAGCTTCCACGTTTCTCATAGCTACACCTGCACCACAGCAATGTTGGACGGATCGAGCGTTGGATACTGGTCGATGCCGAACGACAGCGATGTCTGATTGACGTTGATCGGATCGAAGCCGAGCGAAATGGAGAAGATGTTCACGTTCTCATCTGTCTCAGCCACGCCGGCGTAATACCGACCTGCGTACGTCGTGGAGCCGATGCGCGCCCTCGCGCGACCGTCGTCGCCGTTGAACGCCGCAAGGATGGCCTGCTGGATCAGCTCACCGACGTTTGACGGCAACAGGTCATTGGACTGAATCTGAACCATGAAGTAGCACTGGACCGGCGCCGCAGTCACCCACAGAATTTCATATTGGGGCTGCGGCTGTTCGTAGCTGGTGTCAAAGACGATGTACGAGGTATCCCCGTTGTAGTCGCAACCCGGTGCCTTTTTGTTCCAGATCGCCTGCGCGATCGCCGATGGCTCGCCACCGACGACCGATACAAACAGGGAATGCGCGAGCAACGGATAGTTCGTCGCCCCGAAAATCACCACCTTGCCTTTCGGGTTGTCGAGTACACAGGCGTCGAGGACGTTCGGCACCGACAGCACCCTCGCGTACACCGATTGCACCATGTTGACCGAATTCGCCGCGACGGAAAGACGTCGCCGCGCTTCGAATGCTGCGCGGCTCTCCACGTTTTGCCCGGGGAATCCCGCTGTCAGGTTCGTCACCCGATCCCAACCCTGGGCGGCTGTGAAAATCCTCGACAACGCCCCAATCGGGCATGCGATTGGACCGGGCGTCTGGCATTGAAACTGCACGTCGACGTACCCCGACGCGCCAATCGTCACCGCACTCTGCGAGCTATACAGATAGCCGTTGACGTCGCGCGCGACGGAGCCCGCCGGAATGGGCGATTCTACGAGCCCATAGCATCGGCCCGTAACAACAGTCCCCGTCGCTGCCATCCGGTCTAGAAAATAGATGCGACCGATGGCATCCTGCCAGCGGCCCGAAGCGTGGTCAGGATCGACCTGATTCGCCACTTCGAGCATGTCATCGTTCTTGCTCCCGATGACCGCGGTTACCGACTGCGCGAGTTGCCCCTGCGGGGTCGTGAGGCCCGGATTGACGCCACCACCAAATGCTGCATCAATGTCGGCCTGTAGACCTTCCAGCACTGCTGATTCAGCCGGCACGACCGGCCCCGCATCGGTCCATTCAATCGCGGGTACATTCGTCGTTGCCATCAGAAGCTCACCATTTGCGAATTGCCGCTTGCGTCGGTCACATCAATCTCACCGCTTATCTTCCGGTCGGCGATCGTGAGGCTCACCACCGTCGCTGAACCTACGTTGGGAACGGTTCGCGCGGCCTCCTCGAGCTTTGCTCTCACGAACGACGCCGGCGGAAGTTGCCCAAGCATGTTTTGCCAGTAGGGAACGCCGAGCGTGGTGTCGTACCAGCACTCGCCGAGAAAGGTTCGGATTGCGCTCGCGACGTCCTGCGCAATCTGATACGGCTCGGTCGCGATCGCGATATTTCCGGACGCATCAAGCACTAGATCCCATGCCGTGCGGTCCAGCAAAAGCGTTTTGGTCATAGATGGAACGCATGAATGCCGAGAGCTCCAGCCGATGGGTCGGGGGCTCTCGCCTGTTGCAGATTGATGATTTGCGCTACAGCGGCGGGCTCGTAGGAGTACCCGGCGGTTCGGAGGTGTGCCGGTGCGTGTCGTCAATACGCTTGCCGTTCGCGAAGACCTCTCCGATGAAGTCCACCGCGCCTGTGATCGTGGCCGCCAAGCCCTCAGCGGCACTACCCGCCATCCCCCCAAGCCATGTCAACAGACCACGAATCGTCACCGCAGCGCTGAATGTCGATTGGGGACTTGTCACGTTGAATGCCCTCGATGCATCGATAACCACTTCTGGCGCGATGAACCGGATGCGCTTCGGCGAGACAATATCAATACCGTCGTCGGCGTAGCAGACGTACTGGCTAGGCGCGCTCGCCGCGACCACTGTCGCCACATAGAACGAATCTGACATATCGTGTTTGCGCAGGCTCCCCGGTGCAGCCACGTCGTTGTTGGCGATGACCGACGAGCTATCGCGATCGCACACCGCAACGAGGCCGATATCGCCCTCGGCAGGGTCGAGAATCATGGCGTTGGCGCCGCCTTGCATCCGCATGTACTTGATGCCCCGAATCGTGTCGTGCGGAATCACGTTCCCAAGGCTGTCGAGCTGGGAAACGCATGGCTGAACATCGACGGTTCCTATACCTGCGACATCGCCCGCCTGGCTCGCGCTGACGACCTTCGCGAGATAGCAGGTGCGTACGTGTGCCAGAGCCTGCGCGACAAGCAGGCGCGCTTGACCGTACGCGGCAAAGACTTCCGGAGTGAGCTTAGTTGACACGGCAGTAGGTGAATCCTGGGAGGTTTAATCGAAGGTCGGTGAACCAACCGCCGTTCGGCGTCAGCGTCGTCAGATCGTGGGTGAGGCTGATGATCGACCACTTGCCGGTCGCAAGCGGGATGATCGACTTGACGTTCACCTGGCTCCCGTACAGCAGGGCGGGATCGAACTCGGCGCGAACAACCATTCCTGTTGGCTCAAACTTCGGATAACCGATGAGTCCCTGACCGGGCGCCAGATTGACTTCAGGAAGCTTGGGGAAGCCGTCTGCAGGCCAGATGTGCAGCACGCGCCGATGGTCCAATAGCGCAACCGTCCGGCTCGCCATTGCCAGCCGTTCGATCTGATCCATCGTGCTGCCCCACAGGTATTGACCGGAGATCTTCGCGGTGACGCCGTGATCCTGAAACGTCAGGCCTGCCTGCTGAGCAAGCCCTGCAATGAGACTTCTCACGTCGAGCGTGCCCTCATAGTGCTTGGGCGCGGCGGGCGTGACTTGCTCCATCAACGCGCCGCGCCCGGTCACCACGAACGAGGACTCACCGTTGTCATCGAATTGCGGGACCGCGCCAAATATCGTTCCGTCGAAAACGGTATAGAGCATCTCGCCCGCGTTGCCGGCCGTGACCGTGATCCTGTTGGTGGCGTTCAATACCCCTTCCCGGTTCCAGATCGTCAGAGCGTTCATATCCAACAGGCGCATCCCAAAGATTCGGATCGCAATCGCGTAATGCGCAAACGCTCCGCGCGCCTCTGAACTGATCGACGCTTGAATGCGATGCCTTTTCAGAGACAGCGTCTTGCTTCCACCAGGGAAAGCGTCATCGGCAAGCGTAAACTGCACGTCGATCTGTCGTTCCTTGAACGTCACGACGC
Organism: Paraburkholderia sp. MM6662-R1; assembly: GCF_050436245.1. Lineage (NCBI taxonomy): Bacteria > Pseudomonadati > Pseudomonadota > Betaproteobacteria > Burkholderiales > Burkholderiaceae > Paraburkholderia > Paraburkholderia sp. MM6662-R1. The sequence goes on from NZ_JBNDLV010000001.1 coordinate 697,967, forward strand.
CTCCTCCACGTATCGCAATTCCCAGCGCGACCCGAGTCCGGTGTATTCGGGGTCGTCCGTGCCTTGCAAATCCACGAAAACGAGATCGCCCTGGAAGCCCAGATACGCCTGCCGCACGAGAAAAACACGATCGCGGCACAACACGGCTGCCATCACAAGTCGGCCTGCGACGTACAGGTCGAGATAAAGCCCAGTGTTTTTTTGGTACACCTTGAGGCCGCAATTCTGGAGCGCGAGTGTCAAGGTGAGAGTTTGTGAAGGCTTTGCTGTCAGCGGAATGGTTTGCATTAGGTGAAGGCCCCGACGCCGGCCGTCTCGAGCGTGGCGCGCACACCGGACATGACCTGCGTCATCTGATTGCTGATAGTCGACGTGATCTTGCTCACATCCTGATTGACGGCGCTATACACGCTCGTCACGGAATTGACGGCCTGCTGTAGAGGCGTCTGCCGGTTCGTCGCCCTGGGAAGGTCCGACGCGGCCGTATCAGCAGTACACACTTGCCCCTGACTTTGCGGATCCGCGCCCGAAGGCTGCGCCGTGTCCGTGTACGACGCGTATGCATCCACACGAATCTCTGCGAAGTGCACCTCGGCGACGATCATGCTCACGCCGTTCGTGCTCGTCCGCTTGTAGTCGACGCGATCTACGTTGTAGCTGGGATAGACGAACTCCGGCGAGATGATGTTGATGAGCTGGAGCGAACTCTTCAGCGACTTCACCGCGATAAGGAACGCCGAAAGGTTCATGTTCTTTCCGCCGCAACTCAGCCTCAACGTGAGGTCCTCCGGCAGCGCGATCTTGTTGTAACTCGAAAAGCTGCCCTGCTCTACGGGTGCAGTGCCGACGCGCGCCTCACCCTTATAGCTAAGGTCTACGACCGAATCTGGCGTGACAAGCGCGTTGCCGTTCCGGTCGGCAATAATCCACTGCGGCGCGTTGCTCGGCAGCAATCCGAAGTAGTCAAGGCCTTGCAGCAATTGCGTCGCGCCTGTGCGCACGCCAATCGCCGTCGGCAGCCGGTTGAGGTCCGGCACACCGGGCAACGCCGGCACATCGGGAAAAGGGATTAACGGCATTCTCGCAACCAAAGAAAAAGCCCTCGGGAATAGTCGAGGGCTCACATAACAGAATTTGACAGTCAGTTATTTCGGTATAGGCGGCGGGCTAGAATCCCGGCCATCGCCACAGGAAAACTAAAAGATGAAAGCATTCGTTGTGGGTATCACGGCTGCACTTGCGTTAAGTTCGATTTCCGCACCGGCAGCGGCTCAATCCTCCTTTGAAGATCAGCAGCGGATCCAACGTGCAATGGAAGACTGCAGAATTGCTTATGGCGTCTATGCTCAAGCGGCGATGGTTCGCGATGCCGGCGGCAACCCTCAAGATGCGCTGCGGTACATTTTGCAACTGGTATCGAAGAATCCCGAAGATCAGCGCCCTACTGAAAAAATGATTAAGGACGTAGTGAACAGGGCCTACTTCGACGAGCAATTCGTGCGCTTGTCCCAGGACGACTTCTTCTCTAGCAGCGACGCGGAGTGCGGTCATGCACGAAACTTTGCCCAGCCAAACCACAAACTTAAGCCGCTGAAGTAGCGGCTTGGCATGCGCAGTCACGTCACCGGAATCGCGCTGTTCGCCATAAGGCCATGCTGATTGATTTCAGCGCGCATATCCGACGCGACAGCGCGGCCGTCGTTGGTGTTTGAGCCGTAGACATTCACCGTGCCGATGTTCGTTTCGACAGTCGAGGTCGTCGTCGTGCCCCCGGCTTGGGAGCGAGTCGCGGCGGCGTACATTGGCGCGAGCGACGCGCCGTCGAGCGAGGCGTGAAGCGAACTTGCGGCTGAAGAACGCTTCTCGATCTCGGCCGCAACATTCAAGGGACGCTCGTACCTCGATGAAATAATGCCGCCCGCCTCACCTGCTGAAGTTGTTGCGCGCAACGCTCGCCCGGCGGCTTGTTCACGCCCCTTGGTCAGTTCATAGTTCACGAACTGCAACTGCTCATCGAGGGTCGAGTTGTGTATGTCCTTGCCGAATACGCGCTTGAACTCTCCCTGCCTGTCGGCATGCCATTGCGCAACACCGTAAGCGGCTCCGTTGTCGCCTTTGATGTTTGGTCGCAGCCCACTCTCGACATTCAGGTTCGCGACGATCCCGCTCGCCTGCTCTTTCGTCCACCCCATCCGCATAAACGCGGCTACCGCCGCCTTGGCGTTGCCCGACGTAACAGGTCCGCCGGATGACATCTCTGCCGCGCTCGCGTTCGTAGATATCGCATTCGCAAAGTCTTTGGCCGCGTCGACAAGCGCCTTGGATGCGGTCTGCTGAGCAGAGGCTGCATCGCTCAGTTTGCCGGCGGCATCCTTCGACACCTGCGCTGCCTGTTTCGTGTCGCCGGGCCACTTTCCTCCCGCCGCCCTCTCGGCCGCGCGAATCTTTTTGAGCTGCTCATCCTCGCCGGTATTCAGATTCTCGGTATGGAACATGCCCCATAGCGCTGCGCCCACCGGGCCGAGGAACCGCAACGCGCTACCGCCCGCCGCCGCTGCGCCGCCAGCGCCCGCGGCAGCCTCGACGCCTGCCGCACCAGCCGCACCTGCTGCGCCCACCTCTGCGCCCGCACCGGCAAACATGCGCAGGAACTTGGACGCGGCTGACCGGCCAAGCAGCCACGTACCGATCGCGCCGATCGTCCCAGCGCCGGCGACACCGACGGCGGCACCCGTGGGATGCTCTGACGCAAAATTGCCCAGCGCTTCAAGCCCCTTCGTCGCTCCCTTCATCGCGGCATCGAAGCCCGGGAAGTTCTGCAGCGACATTCCGATCTTCGTCTTGAGGTCTTGATAGGCTTTGTCGAGCCCCTTGGCATCCTCCGCTGCCTGATTGTTCGCGCCAGCAGCGTTGTTGTAGGAGTCAGCGATTCCCTTCGCGCCGCTCTGGACGAGCTGGATCATCCCCGAGCCAAAACCAAGCGCCGGTGTGTTGCCGAGAAGGTTGGCAATGTCGGCGTTTGACTTGCCCTTCATCGAACCCGCGATCTGCGTGAAGATGTCCTGAAACGATCCCTGCATCAACGCGTTGTTCGAAACGCCGACCATCTGCATCCCGGCCTGCAGCGTCGCGTCGGCCTGATCCTGTCGCCCGAGCTTCACATCGGAACGGAATTTCGCGATGCGTGCGGCAAACTGATTAAACTCAGCAGGGTCGCCGCCGAGCTTCGTCATGACGTTCTGCCACTTCTTCAACTCGTTCGCCGAGTATCCAAGCAGTTGCGATTGCGTCTGGAGCTGCGAGAGACCGCTGACGGTCCTCCTGATCATTTTCCCGAGGCCAGTCGCGGCGAACGTGCCGGCCGCCATGTCCAGCAGTTCCAGCTTCACTTTGCCGTACTGCTCGGCCAGCTTCTTCGCCGCCTGTTCCTGCTTTTTTACCTGCGCGATCTGAGCATCGGCTGCTTTTTTCGATGACTCCGTGATCTTCTTGGTCACCTCATTCTGCGTCGAAACCATCCGCTTGCCGGCCGCCTCAGCATCGTCCGCGCCAGCCTTGTAGCCGGACGTGTCGAGTTTGAGCGTCACGAGCAGCGCATCAATGATCGTCGCCATTTCGTACCTTGTTCTGGTTGTGGATATTGACCGAATGGACCTCAATCATGTCCCACATGTCTTCCAGGCCATACACGGTTTGCAGTTCGATCAGCGTGCACAGTCCGCTGCTGAGTGCGAACCCAATCGAGTGCGGCACATTCGCGTAATCCATCAGCGGCACATTCGGGCCGTCAGGGATGCCGAAATCCAGTCCTTGACGGCCGTCTAAAAACCCGTGTGGAGTCGAAACACCTCACGGCGCAGCACCACGCGCGTGACCACTTCCTCGATATCGTCGGCAACGAGGCCGCGCACGACTTCTGGCTTCGAAGGATCCGGAATGATCGAGACGCACTCCATCATTTCGTCGATGAGCGGCTCGGCTTCGTGGAATTCGACACGCATCAATGCATCCAGGCCGACTCGTGCCATCGCGCCCATGCCCTCACGAATCGCGCTCTCAGGAATATTCATCCCTGCGCGCCCGAGAGCGAGCAGCGCGCGAATCGCCCACTTCTCACCGCGCTCCGCAGGCATTTCAACGAGCTTGAAAACCTTTCCCTTGTCGCGGCCCTCGGCCTGCACGGTGTAGGTCACAGACTTTCTGGTCATGCTGTAGCCTCGCCGATGACCTGTTCGAATGCGATTGTGAACGACACATACTCGAGCACTTTTTTCGCATTCACCATCTTGTTGCCCGTTCGCAGGATGCCGTTCATGAGCGAATAGCGGCGCGCGATTGAGGGAATCGAAATCGAGCCGTTGCAGTAGTACACCTCGCGCGCGGTGCGCTGCGCTGTCATCCAGTTCTCGAAGACCGGCAGCGACGGCGAATCGGGCATGATCGCCACCCGCAGCATCGTCGGGTTAAAGATGAAACCGCCGCTCATATGGCCGTCGACGCCCATGACGATCTCGGCCATTTCCACCGCCTCGGCGCTGAATGCGTCGTCAGCCGCATAGCCTTGAATTGTCTGCGGCGTGGGATAGAGATTCGTCACAGCAAGACTGAAAGCCGAGTTTGCCGAAGTAATTGTTGCCATCGAGGCACTCCAAAAAAAGCGAAAACCGCCCGAAGGCGGCTTCCAAATGCGTAAGCGGAACCGTTACGTGGTTCGGTCGGCGTCACACCACACAGACGCTCGCGAGGTCGAGCGCCTGCATGCTCTCGCCATCTGTGTAGTAAAGAGTCATCGGCGGGCTCCCGCGCGCAGCGCGGATATCCGCCGTCGCCGGGGCGATGTAGAGGTAAAAGCCTTTCGCCTGAATCGTCATCGAAGCGTCGAAACCGAGTGCGTTCTGGATCTGTGCGACCTCGGAATACGAGAGCTCGATACCGGTGCGGATCGCACCGTAGTTGAGCGCTTTACTGATCGGGTCGAGGCACGCGGCGTCGACCAGCGAATCCCCCTGCGGGTTGTAGGGCAGCGAATTGATCGACATGAGCAGTTGGACCATCGCCAACTGCAGGTTTGCGTTCAGCCAGATCTGGTTGAGGAAGCTATCGAGCCAAGCCCAGGTGCCCGAAATCACGCCGGCGTACATGAAGTTCCACGATGCGGTGGAGTTCGCGTATACGCCATAGAAGTTGTAGCCGTTTGCCTTCAGCGCGAGCGCATCGGACGCGCTGTTCACCGCCGGCAACAAGCCCGACTGCGTGCGAAACGCGAGCGTCGCGCGACCATTGCGGCGGTCGAAATCGAGCGACGCCGCGAACCCGAGGATGAACGCGGCGTGCGTGTGGTCACCGAACAGCGGCACAGTGCCTTCCATTTCCGCCTGCTTCACCGCGTAGCCCCACGTCGTCGTCGAACCCGCCACCTTCGCATTCGGATCGGAGTCGTACCCGACATACGCGAACCGCTCGCCAGTGCTATTCGCCCACTTCGAAAACTCCGTTTTATCGGCCGTCTCCGGTTCCCACGTCGTCGTGAACAGGGCCCAATTTTGCGTCAGTCGGTCGACGAGGTTCGCCATGAACGTTCCGGGGTCGTCCGCATCTGCGCCGGGAGAAACCGTGGCACCTGCTGCTGTCGTCAGGCCGAGCACATCGGCAGGCGAGCCCGGTACTGGTAGCCCGCCGGGACTCGTGACTGACGACGACGCGCCGGTCGTGCCGCTCGTGACGACAAAAGCCTGACGCAGCGAGTCGAAAGTCACATCAGCAGCCAGGTCCGCGCCCAAAGTCTGCGCGGCATCGGAGAAGCTGGTGACGTCCGACAGATCCACGTTAGCGTCCTTCTGCACGCCGTCGATCACAATGCTGAACGTCCCGCTCACAGCCCTCAGCTCGTCGAGCGTCATCGAGGCGCGCGACGCGCCGCGCATCGACCCGGATGCCGCCTGCTCGTTGAATCGAACGAGATACAGGGTGCCCGGCGTCTTCGTGCCGTTCGTGAACCCGCGGAAGTAGATGTTCGCCATTTCGGCTTCGATGGACTGCGCACCGGCGTAACTGGCAACGTCATCAGCGATGGCGAAGGGAATCGCCTGTCCGTTCGGAATTGCCGCCGATTGCGACACAATCAGACCGTTCAGGTTGACGGCGTTGCCCGAAGCGCTAAGCACGCTCGGCAACACCCTCACGATCTGCGAGATGGGAATAGCTTGGGTCATGGGTGCTCCAATGACAATAAAAAAGCCACCCGAAGGTGGCTCTGTGTGCAGAGACGATGACGATTACTTATGCGCTAGACGGTCGACATTGATCAGGCCGTTCCACGCCTGTCGGACCGTAGTTTCAGCCGTTACCGGGTTGCCCGCGGTGCCGATTTCCAGGCTGTCTGCGAATTCCTGCGCAACCGTGACGACAGGCTTGATCTGTAATTGAAGGTCGATCGTCCATCGGCGCTCGACCTCGTTCTCGGCATTGCGAAACGGCACCTGTCGCGCTTCGCTTGTGTAAAGCGGCGCGATCTCGATGCCGGATGCGGCCAGTGCATCGACGCCGTATGAGTCGCGAAACAGCGTCGTGATGATCTGTGCGTTGTCGGCGCTTGCCGGGCCGTGCACGTCGAGTTGCACCGTCAGCCGTGTCGACTGCGACACCTGCTTCACGGACGGTGCGGCGGGAAACCCGTCGCTATACCGCGTGACGTTCGTCGCGAGGCGATCGCGCAACAGTGGCCACATCACGACGAAGTCAGGAGATTGCGGCTCGGACACCCGGTTGTCCTGTCCCTGCACGACCTCGATACCATCGGCCAAGATGCCGAGCAGGAACGCGCGCAGCGCGGCGAGCGCCTCGGATTCCGTGAAGGAAAGTTCTGCGCGCATCGGTCAGTCCATCTGCAACTGGATAGCGAGCGCACACCAGTCGGCCCACGTTTCCATGACCTGAACGACCTTCCACGTGGTGCCCTGCAGGGACTGCGGCACAGAATCCGCAAGGGCGAAGACACAAAGGTCACCGCCCTGGTTGTCGCGCCGGTATACGCCGCGCCAGTCACCATTCAGGTAGGCCTTGCGCAACACGCCCTGAATGTTGAGCCCGTCGAGCTGCTGGAGCTCGGCCGCGCTGAGCGCCTGCACCTGCACCGTTTCGCCCGACTCGGAATAGTCCGGAGTGCGCTTCCCGTCGGCCGCGGTCGCATAGCCGGTGCTGCGCTTTAGCGTCACCTCGACGAACGGATTGACGGTGCCAATCGCGCCTGAGACGATGTTATGCAAATTCATTTTGTCACCCGGTGGCTCGTGCTGTTCATCATGTGCCCACTTTCGATTAGCGGGTCGTTGAACCCTTTCTGTGCGATGGTTGATGACGCGTTTTGCGGGTCGGAAAAGTCGCGAATCGATTCCTGCAACTCGCCCTGAATCAATTCGCCCATCTGCGCGAGCGCGAGCGGCGCGTCATAGTCGTTGGCCTTCAGCAACTTGCCTATGTCGCTGCCCCAGTGCCCGCTTTCCTTCTGGACCATGCCGCGGAAGTACGGTCGCGGTGGGATCGTCACGGTATGCTCGGGCACGAGGTGAGTCGTCTCGAAGTTCGATTGCGCGTGTTTCACGAACCGGCCGCCCTTCAGGAAATCCCCCTCCTTGTTGACCTTCCGGTGCAACGTGACTTCGTGCTCGGGGATCGTCACATCGCCGCCGAACTCGTTCATCGCGGCGATCAGCGCGACAGGCGTGCCATCGGGATAGGTCGCGTCCTCCATGAATCCGACTTCCAGCGTGCCCGGCTGCGCGATCTTGGCCGCGAGCTCGCGCAGGTATGCCTCGAGCTTCTCGCCACCCGAAAATGCCTTGCCTGCCATCACCACCTCCACCCGCCGCGCCCGCTCCACGGGTTGACGATCGGCGCCGGGCCCGGCACGTAGCGCATCGAGCGGTACTTCGCTGTCGCCTGCCAGAACGCCAGCCCATATTTCGACTGCGCGTACCACTGCGCGCTGCCCGCCGGCAGATCGAGTTGCGTCTGCACCGACACGCTGCCCTCTGTCGCGCCACCGATCCTGCCCACGAGTAGCGACGAAGCCTGGCCGTTCAGCGGGGCGTTCAAGGCCGCGATATGTGCCGTCACCATGTTGAGCAGCAGCGCGCGCTCGCACAGATCGCGCACAATGCTCTGCGGACTGTTATCGCAGTAGAGCTGTGCCTCCTTGAAGTACTCCTGCGCCAGCTCGGCGCTGACCCACCGTGCGAGTTCCGGATAGCGCGTGCTCCAGCGGGCGTATGAGAACTGAACCACGCCAACGCAAACCATGATCAGGTCGCCCGCTTCATGTCGGAGGTGGACAGACCTTTCGGCAGGTTGGCCGGGTCGAGACGCTCGACATTCGACTTCATCTTTTCTTTTTCGCGCGCCTCGGCCAGCGTGCTCGCGTGCTCGACGTGCGCGAAGATCATGCCGTTGACGATGAAGTCCGCCTCGCTGTTCTGCTCGAGCCACTCCTCCCAGAACGCTTTCGGGATGCCGCGGGTGATCGCATAGCCGAATTCGATCTGCTGGTGCGGCCCTTGGTTCTGCGGGAACGAATTCCCCTGAATCTTGAACGTCTTCGCTCCGCGGCGCGGTTCGGCGATCTTGTACGTGCGCACGCCGCCGCCCATGACCGGCTCATTGCGCTCGCGGAAATCGTAGAGCCGCATGGTCAGATCCATCGGCAATTTGGACGCGACACTCACGACGGCGGTAGACGCTACGTTGTTGCCCTTCCTAAGGGTGTTGGTGGATTCTTCGGTGGCCACATTTCTCTCCGGAAATAAAAAAGCCCGGGCACGCCGGGCGCGAATTGCTCAAATCGGTCAAATGCTCGGTCGTTACGCGCCGACCATCGTCGACATCGCAAATGGCTGGCGCAGGATGAAGCCCGACGACCCTTGAGCCATCTTCTGACTCCACGAGGAAAGTCCCGGCACCACGGGGCCTGCCCACAGCTTTGCGTTGAAGCTGCAGTAACCGGAGTTCTGACCGCCGGCGTCCGGGCACCAGCACTGAACGATCTCGCCGATGGCAGACCCCTGCGGGTTCTGCGGCGAAAGCGCTCCGTACTGCATAGCTGTCTTGACCGTCAGATTCGGGAAGTTCTTCTTCAGCAGGTCCGCCACGTTCACGTTGAAGGTGTTCGTTGCGGTCATCGCGCCTTCACGGCTCGGCGACATGCCGAGAACGAATCGCGACTTCGTGTTGATGCGGCCTGCGGACTGATTGATCTGCTGGATCACGAGCGCCTGGACGTCCTCGAAAATCTCGTTCGCGCTGGCATTGATCGACGTGCCATTCAGCCACGCGACGCCGCCGTTCGCCTTCGGAATCGGTGTGATCGCCTCGTGCAGCGAAGGATCGTTCAACGCACCGTAGTTCTGCAGGCCGTCGACGCCGCGGAAGTAGGTCAGGTTGCCGAACTTGTTCAGGCCGTCGATCGCCGCCTGTTTCTGCTCGGCAACGAAACCGATCTTCGCGAGCCCAACGCGCGCGATCTCCAGTTCACCGTATTCGACGATGGTTTGATAGAGATACGGCTGCCGTTGCGGAAAATTCGTGTTGATACCGGCACGACCGTTGTTGTTGAAGTCGCCGTAACTCGACACCTCGTACGTGCGTTCGACCACCGGGAAGATCAGCGCGGACGATGTCCATTCGCCCTTCTTCTCCTCGCCGAAGATCTCCGCCGCCTCGTTGGGTGCGGTGAGAATCTGCAGAATGTCGGGGTCCGTATAGAACGTGAGGTATGCCGGAATGCCCGAGTTCGGCGTGGTGATCAATTCCGGCTGCGCGTCCATCGCCAGATTGATGTCCTCTTTCCATTCGGGACGGCAGAACGCCTGCGAGCCGGGAAAGTTGATGCCCCAGCGGGTTCGGTGATAGTCGAGCGCGACACGCTGGTCGTGCGGCGCCATGTCATACGCCATTTTTTTGGCCATGGTGAATTCCTCGAGCAAAAACAAAGGCGCCCGAAGGCGCCACTGCTGCGTTGATGGTTGTCCGTAAGCGTGTGAAGTGCCTTAGCCTCGCAGCCAGGTCGTCATCTTCACGAGTTCGTCGGGAGCGCCGGCAGACGCCGCGACCCATTTCGTTTTCGTGCCGCCGATCGTTTCCATCGCCTCCGATGCGACCGTCTGCCCGATGTTGACCGCGTACGTACCCGCGCCGCCCATGCCGGTCAACTGCCCGATCACCGCGGTGCCATCGGCCACGCTCGCGCCAGTAATGGCGTCTCCGACACCAATCTCGCCCGAGTCGACATCGGTCACGGTCAGCGTGCCGCCAGAACCGGTGATCTCAGTCGAGTCGATCGATTGCGCAATGCTCACCGCGTACGTGCCGTCCGTGTCCACACCGATGATCTCCGTGCCATCGGCGACACCCTCGCCGCTGATCGTCTGCCCGACGCTCAGCACGCCAGACGTAACTGCCGTCACCGTAAGCGTGTTGCCTTCGATCGATCCGGTGACGACGTTCGGATCGATTTGCCCGGTGACGCTCGCGCCCGCCCAGTTCTTGTCGAAGCGGATCTGACCCGTCGAATTGTTCGCGTACGCCGGCTGGTCGCGAGCGCTCGTTGCGTCGCCGTCATTGCGAACCCAGAAGCCACCCGCGCTGAACAGCGTGATCGGAGAGCCCACCGGCATCACGAGGCCATACTCGGCGAGGAACGCGGTGATCAGTGCCTGCTGATCGCGACGAACGAAGCCCGAGGGCTCGCCCGCGCCATAGCTGTTCACGCGTCGTGGATCGACCGGATCCAGCCAGGCGAAGCGGCCGACCGTCACGCCGTTGCCACCGGCAATCAGCGCGGCTTCGCCCGCGTTCACCGTCGCTCGCGGGTTCGAGTCGCAGAAGTCGCCGAGTACTGCCGGCGCCGCCTGCACATTTACCTGTCGGGGAAAACTCATAATCTGCTCCTGAGATGGGACCGAGGGTTAGCGGCCGAGGCGGTGGACGTTCGGAAAAACCTCTTCCATGTCGTTTGGCGGTGCGATCGCCGAATCTTCCGCGATGCGGTGCCGCGGCTGCTCGCCGCCCGGTTTCGGTTGGGCGAGCAGGATTGCCTTGTAGGCGCTCGGGTGGACGTCCTTGATGTCCACTTTCAGCACCTCAAGTGCGCCCTTGTAGACGCCGTCGGCACTGTCCATGGCGGTGAGCTTGCCGACGTACGGCTTCACCGCTTCCTCGGCCTCCTGAATCGCGCGCAGGCGCGCGATGGTGGCCTGCTCGGTCTCCGCTCGCGCGGCATCGACGGCCACCTTGATCGCCTTGTCCATAGCCGCTCGGTTCATCGGGTTTTCCTCCTTATTGGTCTGATCGCCCGGAGTCGCGTTGGCTGCGCCGGGGGTTTGCGGCGGATTGTCGTTCGCCGTCGGGTTCGCGGCCGCCCCGCCCTGGGCTGCCCCCGCGCCGTTCGTTTCGTCCGTCGCAGCCGGCGCCGCGGTCAGCATCGCCTGAACCTGCGCGAGATCCTCGTCGCTGATCTTGCCGCGAAGCAGGGAGAGAATCCCCTCAATCTTCGGATCAACATCGTCGGCAGCGACCTCGTCGTCATCGACCTTTTCGCCGTCGAGCGTGTCGAGCAGCTCGATCACGTCTTCGATATCGGCATCCTTGGCCAGCAGCGGCTTGATCGCCGAAGCAATGGTCGGCTTCTTCGCCAGCCAGTTGCTTCGCTTCACGCCCGCCAGAATCGCACTCAGATTCGCATTCAGGTCGGGGGCCGCATCCGCGGCGATCTTTGGCTTCAGGACAGCCAGCAAGGCCCCCTTCGCCATAACAGCTTTCTTACTGAGAGACTTGCTCACTGTCGTAACTCCCATCGGGTTGATTGAATCGGCAACCAGCACATCGGGGCCCGCACGGCCCTTGCGCACCAGCGCCACGTGGTTCGCGCGGATGTCGCGCATGACCCCGTCGTAAGCGACGCCTTCATACTCGCCGGGCGTCATGTCGGCTTTGTAGTAGTACGCGCAGCTGATTTCCTGCTGCTCGCCTGACTCGACGCCGCGAATGGCGTCCTGCACCCAGATGACGAGCGAATTGTCGAGATACGGCGCGTTGAACGCGGCGTCGGTGCCGGTCGCGCCCACAACGCATTCCGGCCTGTGGTCCTCAGCACTCACCGGCACGTGATCGTTGAGCAACGGCACGCTGTTCCACGTCGGCACCGACTTCGCCAGTTCATCCGGATCGCGCAGCAGCATGTACGCGCGATTCGGATCGAGCCCGAGCTCCTCGTAACCGACGATCTCGTCGCCGCGGTACGGGCAGACCATCGCTTTCGAGATGTGGCTGACCTCGATGCGCATGCGGCCGTCCTGATCGACGGTTCGCACGCTCGCGCGATCGAACGCCAGGCCGCGCACGCTATCCGCGGCGGTGCGCGCTCCGACCGACGTCTCGATCGTTTCCTTTACTCCGGGGTGAAGCGGCTGCGGCGGATTGTCGAGTGGAGCCCAGCGGAACGCGGAGTGCTCCTCGACCTGCAACCGTGGCTTGAACTTCCGGATGACGTTCATGCGGAACGTCACGAAGTCCACACCGTCGAGGTCTTCGACGCTGCTCATCAATCCAAGCTCGCCATACGGCATCGCGCCGATTTCCTCGCGCGTTTCGCGAATTGCCGTCTGTTCGGGCGTTTCGCTGCCGTCCGACTTGCCGCCCGGAAAATCCCATTCGCCCGGATGGTTAGACGTTGAGCTGCGCAGCAGAAACAACGCTTCGCGCTGCGGCGTCAGCAGGCAGATGCCGGCGCCCTTGATGCGCTCGTCTGCTGCCATCGATGCTTTCTTTCCCATGCGAAAAAAAGCCCGCACGAGGCGAGCTGTCTGAACCTTACTGTTGGATGGTGTGCGCGCTAATCGGCGTCCGCCGTCGCGGCTTTGATCGTCGAAGCGAGCAGCGGACGTGAGGCGGTACCGGTGTCGCTGAGCGTGAGCGCAGGCAGGATCGACCGCGACACGCAACGGCAGTTAATCAACTGCCCGGGAAAGATGTATTCGCCGTCGATCAGCATTCCCTTGTCTATATCGAAGATCTTCCCGTCTGCTTCCAGGTGCGACTTGCGCGGTTCCTTTCCGCCGTGGCTGTGCAACCATTTCGCCTGCGTGATGCCGAGCGACCGTTGCCGCACCCGTGTAATCGTTGCTGTGGCCTTGTTGTTCTGGTCACGCGCGATCAGAGCCGCGCGCCGCCGCGTCACCCCGTACCGCTGCTGCAACTCATTCGTCAGGGTTCCGAGATCGCGTCCGGTCGAGACGCTGCGCATCACCAGCCCTTCGACCTCGCTCAAATGCTGCGACGCGATCGATTTGATCAGGCCGATTTGCTCGCCGATCGTCGCCTGCATTACGTCGTTGGCCTCGCGCGTCATCGTGAACTCGACGGCAAATCCACTGCGCTTCAGGATCGACTTCAATGAGCTGTCGACGCGCGCGGTGGCATTCGTTGCGAAATACTTAGCCAGTTCCGGCGCGGCTTCGTCAAAGCGTTTCAACCACCGGATCGCCAGCTTGCGCATGGCCGCGCGCAGCGCCATCGCAGGACTCATTGCGTCCTGGGCGATCTCCGGCGAGTTAGCGCGGTAGCTAGCCCGTAGCCAGTACAGCAGGCTCGCGTGCATCTCGTCGACGAGCGCTTCGAGCTTCCGGCGGTATGCCGCTTCGAGTCCCGCGTTCGGGTGTATGGCGCCAAGCACGATCGACCGCCGGCGTGCCGGCGCGCGCGTCATGCTGGCACCATCTGCGGCTGGTTCTCGTGCTCCTCCAGCCCGAACTCGTTCGGGCCCGGTCGACCGCTCTCGGTGACGGGCTCCGGCAGTTCACGGTCGAGATCAAGCGCCGGATACGGCGAATCCTCCTCGTTCGAGATACGCGTGCGGCGCTCTACGGGGAAAAGCACGCCAGCCTCGATATCGTTCCGGTCCGTCTCCGAGTTGAGTTTGCGGATGTTCGCCTTCTGCTCCTCGGTGATGACCTTGAGTTGGTTCCAGGCGAACCCGATTTCCGGGTCGATCTCGCCGAACAGCGACAGCTGCACGAGGTTGAGAATCTTCGACACGTGCGGCGTGTATATTTCCTGATTCGCCGCAATGGTGTCCTGAAATACTTCGATCTCGTCCTGACTGGAAGCGTTCAGGCCGGCCGGCGTGATGCCGGTGAGGTACACCAAAGGAAGCCCGGATGGTGCGCACTGCTGTTCCTGCGACTGCGCCTGCAGCTTGTCGAGGCCGCCGAGGGGCGCCGACACGTTGCTGAATTCCTCGGTGTCTTTGTTGATCGCGTTCACGCCGTGGTTGTCGCGCGCGAGATTGAAAATCTCCATGCGGTTGTAAAAGTTTTCCGCGCCACCGCCTGCGATCACTTGCGCCATGTCTGTCGCAAGCGTCCACACCGTGAATGCATGAATTAGGTCCGACACCGACTGCCGCGTGCGGAGCCAGTTATCGACATAGGGCTTCATCATCTGCGTGAGCGACAAGCCGGCGAAGGCGTACGCTGGCTTCAGAATGTCCGGTACCTCACGCGAGACGATTGTCAGCAGGCGGCTCGAATGAATTTCCTTACCCATCACGAACCAGCTTTCCGGCTTGTAGAACGTCGGGTCGAGCGGATCGTTGGCGTTGAACCGGTTCGGATATGTCCAGATCGGCTCGATCACGGTTAGGCGCTTGATCGAGCCTTTGCCGACCTTGACCGGCGACTCGACGAGTTCCGTTTTCAATTCGTCGCGCGCGTCGGGCCCCGACCCTGTGCCGAGGTCGATGTAGATCTGCGAGCGACCGAAAAACCCGTCCTGCTCGATCGCCTCGCGCATCTTCGCGCGAACGTTCAAACGCTTGAACTCCGCCTCGATCTGTTTGATCTTGTCGGACTTGTCTTTCTCCCCCGTCGCCTGAATCTTGATCCACTTGCGCGTCATCTCGCGCGCATACACCTCGGCGGGCTTGCGGAACTCAGGGATTTGCGCCCAGTTCGCCAGCGTGGCGAATCCGGGGAACGCATAGCCTTCGCCGAAGGCAGCATTGACGTTCTCGAGCAGCCCCATCGCCGACGCGGCATTCGCGTCGAACGCCGCATCCATCGCGATGCGCGCGCCAGTGTCGCCTGTCGGCAGCACGCCCTTCATCGGCTCGTACGGCCGGAAGACGTTGCGGCTGGATGGCTTCTTACGCGTCGGCGACTTCGCGCGCATCGCGAGGACGGCCTCGGCCGATACCTTCATCGCGATGGCCTTCACCTGCTCGGCCGGCGCGTTCTGGCTCACCTGCTCCGCCATGCGGTTTTTCTTGCGTTGCCTGCGGTTCATGTACGTGTTCGACCCATTCGGGCAAATTGCTTGACTGTGTCCGCGCTGACCACCATCGGCCCCGCTCCACCCAGCATGTCGGCGATTGCATCCACCATCGGATCAATCTGGTCATCGTGCTCATGCGTGTCGTCGGGTGTGAATGCTTCACACTCGCCAATAAAGTCGTTCACCCACGGCGCGTTGAGCGGCACGTAGACGTTCCCCGAATCGATATGACTCACGACGTCCATCACCCGCGTGAGCTTGTCCTTGTCGCGGCCAATGCCCACCACCGGCACGCCGCCCTCGGTCTTCACTTCCTGAATCAGACCGGTACCGCTCGCCTTGTCCTCGACAACCATCTGACGCAGCACTGGCGCATCGGGGTCGCCCGCGCCGATGGCAGCGTGCTTGTTCCAGAAGTCCTTCGCGCGCCGTTTGAGCTCGGGCGCTTCCCACTTCCCTCGCACCAGGTCGATCAGGTAGATGTGGTTGTCGTAACCGTGGCCCCAACACTCGAGCACGCTGTAGTCGTGGCGCTCCTCGGTTTTTTGCGCGGTGTCCGCGTACACCTTCCGGTACCGCAGGCGCGGCAGCACCTCATAGCGGCCGAACTTGGCACCGTGAATAATCCCGCCGCCGAGCGGCGTCGGCCGCTGCTGATACTGGCCCGAGAACACGAACCGGTCAGCCTTCTCCGTGGCGAGCAGATCGTCCAGCGGCTCCTTGTACGGCCAGTACGAAAAACGGCCGTGTTCGTCGCGCTCGTCGCTGTCGACGAGCTCCTGAATGTGCTCGGGCAACGTCTCGACATAGGCGTCGTCGATCAGCGCCGGGATCTCGATGTACTCCCAGTCGCCCGGCACCTTTCCGGATCTGATGAAGCCGGTCGGGTCCTCCTCGGCCAGCCGCTGCATGATGACGATGATCGGCGTGTCCGGAGTTGCTTTCCGGCTCTTGACCGTCGAAATCAGCCTGCGATTGGCCTTGTTGCGCGCCGGCTTGCTGTACGCGTCCTCGACCTTCAGCGGGTCATCGATGATGATCGCGCCCTGCCAGCCCTCGGCCATGTGGCCGGCACGAAAGCCGGTGATCTGGCCGCCAAGCGAGACCGCGTACACGCCGCCCGCTTTCCGGCCGTCGGCCATCACGTTCCAGCGCTTCTTCGACTTCGCGTCGTCAGCGATGGTCAGAGGCCACAGCGCCTGATATTCGTCCGATGCGACGATCTCCTTCGCCGTCTCGCTGTTGAGCAGCGCTAGGTCGTCGGAATACGAGATGTGCAGGAAGCGCGCACGCGGATTTAGCGCGAGGCCGCGGGCAATCAGGTTGATCGCGACCAACTCGGTCTTCGACGAGCCCGGCGGCACGTTAATGACGACGTTCTTCAGCTCGCCGCGAATCACGCGTTCGACCGTGTCGGCGATCAGGACGTGGTGCCAATTGACACGAAACTTGATGCCCTGCCGGTGCTTGAAAAAAAACCTGCTGAAGAACAGGTGACTTTCTTCGCATTTCGCCTTGGTTACGCAACGCTCAAGCTCCGCCTCAGTACTTCTCTTCGAGCTTCTGGACAACGGCTTTGACTGCATCTTCATTCACGACCGTGGTCCTGTTCTCGACGGGCGCACCGTCCTTACCCGTCAACTCGACACTTTGCGGCGGCTCCTTCATACCCAAGCGCACCTTCGCAAGGAAGATCGCGACGCCCGGAGCGGGCTTCGTCTTGGACGTCGCCATGCGGAACAGGCTCTGGCGCAGCGCGATATCTGCTTCGAGCTGCCCCGTTTCGATCTCGCTCTTGAAGTGCTTCCGAAGCGTCGGCTTGCTGATCTGCATGACCTTGCAGATGTCGGCTTGGGGCACGCCGATGCCGACGAGCGTCTTCACCTTCTGCCGGTCACCATCCGTCGGCTCGTACGGCGGGCGCCCATTCCTTGACATATCGAATTTGAGCTCTATGTTGTCGCGTTATTCAATCGGCGCTCTCGTACCTGATCGAAGGTCTCTCCGGTTTCCTCGAGCATGGCGTGACCTTTTGTAGTCGCCTCCCACCGCAGGATTGCCAAGTCAACGTCACGAGGCGCAAGCTCGACGCCAACTCCGCAGCGCTCCGCGTGCGTCGCTGCGAGGATCGTCGATCCGCTTCCGCAAAACGGGTCGAATACAACCTCGCCGGGGTCGCTGTAGACCAACGTGAACCATTTGGGTAGGCCGACAGGAAATGCAGCTGGATGGCCAGTCGCCTGATGGGTCGAGGCGAATGTCGGCAGCCTGTTACCCGGATAGGCAAGGCCGGGGGATGTTCTCCCTTCAAACCACTCGTGGCCCGGGATTCCCTGCGCGGCTGCATTTGACAGACTTCCGTTCTGCGCCCACGTCGTGTTGCCCGCCCCCTTTCCGATGGCTTTCGGCACATCGTCCGAAGCCTGCTGGACCCGCTCGGGCCTCATCTTCCAGTCACCACGCGCGAACTGATAGACGGGCTCAAATTGATTCTTGAAGCGGCGCACGACCTGCTTCGGCACACCGTTGCGCTCCCAGCAAAACTCTGTGGCGAAATGCCACCCCCATTCCCTGGCGTGCGCGAGCACAAGGTCGAAAACGTACAACTCGGTATCAAGCCCCTCCGCAGCGGCCTTGATGTTCACGAACCAACTTCCGTCAGCGTTGATGTGGCGGGCTACGTTCGCTGCAACGGGCGCGAACCAGCGCACGTATTCAGACGGCTTGATGGGTTCGAATCCACTGCTCGGGTCGTAGACTCGCTGTTGCGCATAGGGAGGTGACGTAAACGCGACCTGTATGTGACGGCCTTGCAAGGCCCGGTCAACGTCCTCGCAGCTACGACAGTCGCCGCACAACAGGCAGTGATCGCCCATGCGCCAAAGATCTCCGCGCATGGTCACCGCCGTCGCCCGAAGATCGATGTCCGGCTCCGCCGTCTCATCACCGCCAACGACTTGCTCGTGGGCGATGTATAACTCATCGAAACCTGCGAGACGTATATCGAAGTCGATCGACTGGAGGTCGCGCAATTCGATCTGGAGGAGTTCATCATCCCACTCAGCAACCTCCGCAAGCCGATTGTCCGCGAGCATGTACGCCCGCTTCTGCGCCTCAGTCCAACCACGCGCGACCATCGTGGGCGCCGACTCGAGGTCTAGCTGGCGAGCAGCCAGCACACGACCGTGCCCCGCGATGAGATTGCCGTCCTCATCGACAAGGATCGGGATCGTCCAACCCCATTCGCGGATCGACGCCGCAATCTGTGCGATCTGCGCGTCGCTGTGCGTGCGAGCGTTTCTTGCACTGGGCACCAGCTTTTTGATCGGCCAGCGTTTCACCTGATCGGCGGGCCAGGCGCGGTTCTCGGACATTTCTTTCCTCCATCGCCCCTATTTGATAGGGGAAAAAAACCCGTAAAACGAATCGCGCGCAGCAACGAAAAAGCCCGCTGGCTTGCGCTCAGCGGGCTTTTGGTCGCACGTATGACGTGTATCGAATACTGCGGATTATTGTGCACGAAATGCACCGCGTCAAGCCGTCACGGCAGTCTCCAGCAATCGAAGTTCGCCAAAACGCCGCTCCATTGCAGCCCACGCGACCTCTTCGACGCCTTTTTCGTCGCTTTTCTCGCTGCCTTTCCGACCGGCTTTCCTGCTGCCCTCGATCCATCTGCGTACTGCGGAATTCTGGGCACTGACCGTGTTCCGGTGAGCACCGCACTCATCTGCAATGTCGTTCAGGCTCTTCCGCTGCTTTTTCGACGTGAAGATGTTCTCGATAATCGTCCGCCGCACGCGGTAATGCGAGAAGCCCGACACGAACGCGGTGGACGCCTCGGTAAGCCAGGTGATTGCCGCGCGCCACTCCTCGTTCGGACGGCGCTTGCTGCAGCATGGCCGGCCGCAGCTGCACGGGGTGTCGTGCGGTGCTGTTCGGGCGATCAGCACCGCGAGATGCAGATCAGGCAGCTCCCACATTTCTCGGCGGATCTGACCGGACTGGCCCGCACCGTCCAGCCCGACGAGCCCCATGCCCTTCTCGACCGACTCGCCCTTCAGTCGCTTGGCCATCATCGTTTCGCCATATTGCTGCGTCGAATAGCAAAGCGCGAATCGCACCGCGTCGAACGCGCTCTTGAACTGAATCTCGTCCATCATCTGCACTCCCGTAGATCCTCACCCTTGCCGCGTCAGCAGCTCACGCGCCGCTGCGATCGCCGAACCGTCGCGGACCATCTTTCCCGTGACGCGCACCACGCGCCAGCCGGCGAGCGTCGCGGCCAGATACTTCCGTGCGTCCTGCTCGAACCCGGCGCCGCGCGTATGCCGGCCGCCGGAATGAATGCCGCCCTCGACCTCAACCGCGACGCGCTGCTCGGGCCAGCAGAAATCGAAACGCCACTTGCGCAGCGGGTCGAACTGATACTCGCGCGTCGGCGCTGGGAGTTTGTCGGCGCGCACGTGCAGCGCGAACAGTTCCTCGATGGCGCTGGGCGGCGCTGGTGCTTTCCGCTTCGGCGCGGCGCCGACCATCTGGCGAATCGCCTGCTCAAGTGGTGCCGGCGTGGATGACACCAGCACGCGCGCCGCGTTCGAGATCTCTTTGCGAATGCGCGTGGCGCTCGAGCGGCGCGTCGTGCTCATCCCTCACCTCGCAGCGCTGGCTGTTGAGACAGGGCGTCACGCGCTTTCTCGTGCGCTGCTTCGAAGCGCTCAACATCAAACGTGACGAGCGCACCGTCGACTCGATCCCACGTAGACCCGTACATGTTCGACAACTCTTGCAGAGCCTCGCGAAGAATTGCCGCATCCCTGATCGGCGCTCCATCCTGGGGTGGGGTGAGCGCGGCGGCAAGCATCTTGCGGTAGATCGCCCCAATACTCCATGCGGAATCGTAGCGATGGCTCTGTCCGACGAAGGTCATCTGGTCGGTCGGCTCGGCCGGAACCAACTTCCAGCCATCCGGCACTCCCGCCTGCCCAGTCGCCTGAGCGCTTGCAGCGGCGCGGCGGTTCCATGCGGCGATTGCCGCGGCATCGGATGCGTGCCGCATCGTCGCACCGTCACATTCTTCGCACTGGACGTAATGCTGTGGATCAACATATGACGACCCGAAACTACCGATCGTCACTTCGTCGGAGCCGCAAAACGGGCACGGCTTCAGTTCGTCGCTCACCGCTTGCGCGCAGTCGTGGGATGGGGTCATGGTTGGTTCCATTCGATAAGCGGCTGGTCAGCGCGCACGTAAAGGGGATGACGCGGCGACCCGTCTTTTGTCGTGCCGAGACACCAGAGACGTGCGCCTGCGTCTGTCAAAATGCTGGCGACGCGCACGGCACGATCCGGCTTCGCATTCGAGCCCCACGCACATACGACGTCGCCGCACTCTCGGGCGAAGTTCCACAAGTAGTCGTCGTTGTCGGGGCCGACCGGGTCGGGATGCGCCCACAGGGCGGCCGGATTCGTCGAGCGCAGCGCATAGACGTTCGCGACGGCCAAGCCGTTGCAATCCCAAAGCTTGGCGAAGCCACGGCAGCGCCGAATAGTCGGGTCGTCGAGGCTGGCGTCTGCGGTGCTCGGGTTGAGCATCAAGAACAACGCGGTCGACTTCATCGGCGCCATTGATTCAGCCTGGCGCTTCAGCAAGTATCGATAGCTACCACAAGGGCTGATAATCGCGCTCATGCTAGGATTCCTCTCATCATGGGGAGACGGACATGACAACGCACTTGTTTCATGAGTTTCCGCAGGACGAACAAGATGATGTGACGGCCGCCGCGGCTGCTGAAGGATTCGACATTGGCGAATTCACTATCTTTGATGAAGAACAGTATCCTGCTCGCGGAACTGTTGGGGCGATCCGACGACAAGTCACAGTGACCCGGCTGATCAACAACACAATCAGGATCTACGACGCCGGCCATGGCACTGCCTGGACGGTCGAATTCGAGCAGGATTTGGCCGCCGGCGCGTTCGGCCCGTGACATCTCTTTCAACTTCACTTCTTTTCTCCAGTAGTCGGTGCGGCATCGCGCAGGAGGTCCAGTGCAAAGCTAACGATGCCGTGCCATGTGAAACGCTTGTAGCCGTTCTGGCTGTCCACCATGTGCTTCTTCGCAAGACGAATTGCGAGCGCTCCGATGGGCTCGCCTGTCGGAGCCACAGTCGCGGCAGCTTGGGGAGCGGTGGCTTGCGATACTGCCTCGCCCTCGCTTCGCCCAATTGCGCGACCTTCGTTGAAGCCGCGCTTGTATGCTTGCTGTTCGATCTCTTCTTGGTCGCACGCCGCGCGCTCATCGGACTGCACTGCCACAGGGTTCGCTTCCATCATCACCACTCCAATCGTTAAAAACCGTTATCAATTGCTATCCGTCACCGATTGCGATGCACCTGAACATTTCTGAACATTCGCCGCATGTGTCGGGTGTGCACCCTCGGGAAACGTCAGTCCCAATGCGGCGTACGCTACGCGGTAGACGTTCGTCGGCTTCGGCGGCCGCCCTGCCTCGTATTCGTCGACGAGCTTGCGCGCCCATGCTTCGGATCGGAAGTCATGGTCAGAACGGAATCCCGTCGAAGTACTCGACGCGCTGCATCGCGACAGCGCAGTACGACATTTCAGCCCCGAGCACGAAAAACTCGCGCCCCGGATTTGAGATCGCGAGCCGCTCGGCTTCCGCGACGGCGCTGCCAGCGCTCAAGTGCCGGAAGCTCGGCGGCTTCTCGCCAGTCGGGCACCACACGATCCAGAATTTTTGCTCTTCGGTTTTCGTGCTCATGACGCGTGACCTCCGCGCAAAACTGCGCTAACCGGCACAAGGCCGTTCCGGCGCGCATCCGGAAAGTGTTCCGCCCACCATGACCCGTCGCCGGCCGCGTTGAACACGCGCAGCTTGAATTCGGCATCCGGCTCCCCGTCCATCTGCTCGACGTCGAGCTCGCGACCGTACGCAACGATCCCCGACCAGCTTCGATGCCATGGCCCCGTCGATGCCGTCGGCGCCGCAGATGCCGCGCGGCGTGCAGCCAGCACATCGCCGAGCAGGGAGTCGATGAACCCAACGTTGATCGGCTGCGAGGAAGCCGCCTTCGAGCGCCTCGCGACCGCCTTGCCGACGGCTGTTGAGACGTCCACTGGCGTTGCGCCGACCGTGAGCCAGCTTTCGATCCGCGCGTCGTCATCGTCAACCGCGATGCCGTTATTCCGTAGCGCTTCGACGAGAGCGGCGGCAGGCGGCGACTCGCCATTGCACGCGCAACCACTGTCGGTTGTTATGCCGCTGCTGCTAGGGTTTACATATCCTTCTCCCTGTCCCTGTCCATTAAGAGCGTTTTCCGGTGGATTTCCTCTGGCCGCTTTTGCCTTTCCGCTGGAAGGTTGGGAGTTTTCCGCCGGAAACAGATCGCGTTCCATCGGAAACCCCATTGCTATCCATGTGTCTAGATCCGGAATTTCCAGCGGAACAAGTCCGATTTCCACGCGCTTCTTATTCTGTTTCCGAACACGGTCCTCAAGTTTGCCGTAGACGTGACGGTGCTTCGCGCGCCACGACTCGTTCGCTTTCTCCGCGACGACCGGGTGATAGAGGCGCCCATCAGAACACTTGATCCAGCCACGCAACGCACCCTCTCGGACCTTCTTCCATTCAGCCACGACTCGACCGTAGCCGGCCAGCTGCGATAGCACGCGGTCGTCGTCCGGCAACGATGCCGCCGGAACCTGATGCCACGACGCACACCACAACAGCACGGCACTGCGGAATTCCTCGCCGGTAGATAGCGCGGCGATATCGCTGTCACGCAGGCGCACAACGTCAAGCGGCATAAACGCAAAGTCGCGTAGGTCGCAATCCGCGGGTGTCAGCGGGTCCGGTAGTTCTCTCATTCGCACAGCCCATATGCAGACGCGCATGCCGTCGCCGGCGCCGCGTCCGCGAGTAAGTCGTATTGGCGGCCGCCCCAAGTTGTCTTGGCCCACTCCACGACTTCCAGAATCGTTGTCGCCTGGCCGGCGTGGCCCTGCGTGCCTCGGTGGAAAAACGACACCGGGGAATCACGACGGCAGACGAGCGAGACGATTCGCTCCCATTCGGCTACACGTGCGACGTGTTGAGGGAATCGACGCGCAATCGCGGCCAATTCAGCTTTTGAGCAGTTGATGCAGGGCATGCAGCCGACGCGTGTCATGCCCTGCAAGTACAGCGGATTCGGTTCGATACCGGCCAGCGCGTGAGCTTCGAAGACGTTGCCCACGTTCCAACGCAGAATCGGTCGATAGATGGAGAGACCGCCTCCGACTACTTCGAATGCTCGGACACAAGCACCGGTACCCTGCAGCCTGGATCGTCGGGACTCGCTTTCATCTATTCGCACGCCCTGCCACGACCAAACCGCATACCCTTCGTCGATGCGCGCGAGCGCGTACTCGGTCAGTGGTTCGGTTTTCAGGTATTCGGTACAGAACTGGCGCTTGCGCGAGGGAAAGCCACCACGGACCATGCACAGATCGAGAAACGGAATACCGGTCGGATGCAGTACTTCCAGCGCGCCTGCGGCGAGCTCCCGTGTCCAGTGGTACCGAAACTTCCGGCGCCCGTAGACCGCCGATTCTGGCTCGCCGGCTGCGATCCGCGCCAGATTCGCGCGCTTCGTCGCGAACTCGTCGACGAACGAGGCTCGCACCACGTCGACTGTTATACCGAGAGCGCGCGGCAGATAGTCGAGCGCGTATTCGTAGGTCGATTCGTGCTCATTGCCAGTGTCGGCGAACACGAAACGGCAGTTCTCCCGGCCGTGCAATTCGATTGCGACGAGAGCGGTAGCCGTGCTGTCCTTGCCGCCGGACATTGAGACGACGTGGAGTGTCGGACGCTCGTTCACGCGATCTCCAATGCAAATGCCTGCTGAATCGGCGCCGTTGAGCGCTCCCAAAACGTTGGCGACTGGTAAATCTCGATCCGTTCGCGCATTACCTGCGCACGCGATTCCTTCGTCGGCGGCGTGTACGGACCGCGCCACGCGCCATCCATTCCGATGTTTCTGGCGATATTGGTGCTGTCCGCGCTCGCGAATGGGAACCGCGTGAACACGTCTGGATTCAGCATGCGGAGCCCGTGCAACTTGCACACCGGGCGTCCGTCGCGGTCACACACGACGTCCATTGCTTCAGACATTCGCGTGTACCAGGCCGCGGTGCCGACCTTCGCGAACTCGCCCGAGCTGCCAAGACAGACACGCGGCCACGTTGACGCAAGGCGTTCAAGCCGTTCGAGGCTTTCGTGCAGATGCCAGACCGGCGCACCGATCCACGGCGCACGGAAGCGCCACGGCCACTCAGCGATCAACGCGTCATTCGCCGCCTCGTCGCCGTCAATCACGTCAGGGATAACCGCGAAGTCGAAAGACGGGTACCTGTGCAGTTCAGCGACCCACCGATAGAACCGTGACCAGTCCCGCGCAGGACGGCCGGCGCGCCATGCTGAGAACGCCCCGTTATCGACCGCGAAGGACTGACACAGGTCGATCGCGAGTCCAAGTTGCTCGGGATGCTCGAAAGAGACGAACGCGTGGCCGCCGCTGATAGCACGCGCTGAGGCGGTGGCTGGTGTAATGGGAGTGCCGTGGTAGGGAATCACGCGACCTCCAGCACAAGTCCCGAGCCGAAGTGACATCTATCGATCCAGGCGCTCATGATTGCCCGGCCCTTTCTGGTCCTGAATCGGACCCATTCATCGCCGCGCTCACGACGGCATCCCCTTCAAACGTTGCTGTCGCCGCATCTGCAGATACTTCTCGCTCATGCTTTCGAGTGCTGTCAGTTCCGTCTGGTCGACGACCATCGAATCGAGCGGCGCTATCTGTAGTCCGAGCGCGGCGAGCAGATGGGACCATCGCGGCAGATCTTCCAGCGTGCGGCTGATCGTGCTCGCGCTCACCCCCAGGCAATCTGCTGCACGCGCCTGGGTCGTGCGTGCAACGGCGCGCAAGATCTCGGTTTCGTTGCGTGCACCGAGCATGCGTGTGTTTTCAATCTCGTCGGGTGAAACTTCTTCGGTACTCATGCTTGCCTGCGATGTGAGACGCCTGCGGCTCAGCCGCGCTTTATTGAGAAGAAGGAGCTTCCAACCATGCCAGGATTCACGTCGGCTACCAGGCCATCAACATCAACCCATTTCATGAAAGGAAGCCCCTATGAGCGAAAACTCAGGAATCTCAACCACTGTGTTGCTCTCCGCAGTCGAGACACTTTTCGCGACTCACCCGAATCCCGAGCACTTGCGTCGGGCGTGGATGAAAGAAGTCGAGCGCCTTCATGCATACCGAGCCGCTCCGGGCACAAAGCCGGACCCGTCGATGTCGGCGGCTGCGTCGATTGCAGAGGCCTTGCTAGAGGCGATCCCCAGGTAGATCGCCCCCGAATCCATTCGCAAACTGCGTCCACGTCGCCGCGCTCCGCGCGACGGAACACCCCCTGCCAGTACCTGACCTCTTGTGCAGAGGGTTGCGGCCTGGCAGCCGCGTTCGCATCAATCGTGTTCATAGACAGAGGCTCCTATGAGAGAAATCGAAAAACTTAAATTGCTCGTCGCAGAACTTGAAGGACACGTCACCGCGCTCGTCGCCTTTTCCAACTCGTTGCTGAGCGAATTGCCAGAAGCAAGGCGCCTAGCCATCGCCACGAAATTGGAATCGCAGTGCGAGCAGACGTCGGCGTTCCTTTTGGGGCAACCGGACCCTTATGCTGAGCGGCAGATTGCAGCGCTCCAGCTGACGCGGGATACGATCCGAGGCGACGACGGTTCTCAAGCCAGAAACGCATAGCCGAGAGAGTCGCCGGCTCGACGCATGCGGTGCCGACAGAGACGCGTCCTCGCATTACGGAGGCGCGCTGCGACCGCCGGCCACGAACTGGTTTGAACGCGAGTTGCTTTCTCACGCAGCCTCCTCGGTAGCCGGAACGGTCAGCATCCGGCGGCTAAGCTTTTCAACGTGCTGGATATCTTCGCGTCGCGTTACAACGATCGCTGCTACCGCATAACCAGTTAGTGATGCCGTGGCAGCGAGTGGATGAACCCGACCGGCCGTCGTGATGAAGTAGCTCTCGACCGGCGTATCTGCTTCATTGGTGGCGCGGCCCAACAGCCACCGAAGAAGCCGTAAGTAGAGTCGCTTCATCACGCTGGCTCCTTTGTATAGGGGCGAGGGTTCCGGCTCTCGCCAGTAGAATCGCAGTCACCACAACCTGATCCACCCTTTTTCAAGGAACCCCCATGACTGATTTGCAGGCCAAGCTGGCCCAACACACGCTGAATATCCCGTGCGGAAATTGCGGCGAGAAGGTCGCGGTAACGATCGGTCGGCTCAAAGAAGACAATCACCTCGTTTGCAGCGGTTGCGGCGCCAGCACGACAGTCGAGCATGTCGAGCAGATGGAGCGCGACTTGATCGGTGCTGTCGAGGAGCAGACGGCCAAAATTCGGGCGCTCATGAGCAAACTCGGAAAGTAGCCGCGTAGCATCGCCGAGAAGGGTCTCCGCGCTCGCGGTCGAAGCGACTAGCCTGATTTGTTGGTGCATCACACCACCTCCTGCGCAACAGGAACGGGCGGCGAACCGGGCTTGTCGATCAGTTCGGGCCAGTGCTCGTGCCAGTCTGTCGGACGAAGATCCCATCGCATCAAGTAATAATCCGAACGCTGTTCGATCTTGACGCAGAGATCTGTACGAAGCCGTTGGCCACTGCTGATGGCCTTTCGGAGATATCCAATGGTCGTGCCGCAGGACCGTGAAAACGACTCCTGGTCCCGCGGCGACATCGCATTGAGAAAGAGGCGAAGTTTTTTCATGAACCAAATATTACCAAACGGTGATCTAAAAGCAATACCTTTTAGTGTTTTACCGAATGGTCATCGCCTGCCAGAATTCGGCATGAGCACAGCAGAACACCGACGAGAACGCCTCAGGCATCTGATTGACTCCCGCTATAAGGGGCGGCAAGTCGATTTTTTGAAGGACAGTGGGGAGAGTCAGAGTGAGATCTCTGGCATCCTCAACGGGCGCAAGTCGTTCGGGGAGAAGAAGGCAAGGAAGATAGAACGGACTCTGGACTTGCCGGAGGGTTGGCTCGATTCAACGACCCCAGCACGTCAACCTTCGGCAGCGGAACTGCTTTCGATGCAAGTCGAGCGGATTCGCAGCATTCTTTCTGGACGGTCCGCGCAAGATGTAGAGCGAGCGATACGCATTCTCGAAGTTGCGCTTGCTGATGAGAAAGTGGCCACCGAACCGCCTACGGAGCACATCGAACTGCAAGACCCCGAAATCAGGTCAACGGAGGGTCCAAGGAAGCGCGGAACCCGTTAGCCCCCCAGGCCGCGAAAGCGGCTATTTTTGCGCCGAGTTGATAGTTTTTAACGATTGGCTCGGACAAATCTAAGATTCGTCCTATAGAGAGGGATATATGTCACTGAAGTACTGCATCATGTGTGAGCGTCCGGTGGAACCGAAACGAAAGATTGGAATCGGGACATTGCTGCTTGTGCTCCTTACCAGCGGATTCTGGCTGCTGACGATCCCGTTCTACCAAAAGCGATGCCCTATCTGCACCGGATCATCCCTGTTAGACCCCAAGGAGATGGCAGCGATGAAGCGTGCGCAGTCCGAGCGGAGTTCGCCCTTCTAACTTAGACCAGCAGATCGACCAATCGGAGCATCTGCCTGGTTTCGCGCGCCCCGCTTTGCCTGCTTTCAAGAATAGCGTCGATCAGGCATTCGATAAAGCAGGACGCGGCAGGCTCCAGTGGACGTCCGGCGAGCGTGACAATGCCAAACGTCTGCTTGTCCATTTCGTCGCTCACCGGGATGACGCACAGGTCGTCGCGCCTTGCGCACAGTTCGATCGCCGGCCACGAGAATAAGCTGAGCATGTCGGTCTGCTGCAGCAGCGTCACCGCAATGGGGAGGGAGTGAACGTAATGTATTGCCTCGGGCTCTGGCAAACCGTGCCGCACGAAGATGTTGGCGGAATAGCTCTCGCGCCCCGGCGCTCGGGTCAGCAGCCACTCCTGATTCCGCAATTCCGCGAGTGACCGCCTGTCCGCGCAAGGATGATTCTGTCTCGCCACGACGCCAGATCTGGTGGTAAAGAGAGGCCGGAAATCGAACTCCGTACCGACTCCCTCTGGAGGCACGCGGCAAACCAGAACGGCGACACTGCCGTTGCGCAGGCGGGGAACCCCGAGCGCAAGATACCCTTCCGCGATTTCCAACTGGGTACCGGGGAGCCGCTCTCGAAGTCGCGTGAGCGTGCCCGCCAGAAAGGCCGTCGCCATCCACGCCGGCAGAGCAAACGAGAGTCTCCCACGCGGTTGCTCATGCATCGTTTGAAGATCCTCGAGCGCAAGCGCCCCCTGCCCCAAGATCGCGCGGGCGTGCTTCAGCAGAGTCTGGCCACGGGCGGTCAGCACGATCCCGTTCCCGATCCGTTGTATCAGTTGCATATGAAAGCATGCCTCCAAATGGCGGACATTTTCGGAGACCGTCGACTTGGCGATGCCAAGCATTTCTGCCGCGGCGCGAATGCTGCCGGCCTCCGCGACGGCGACCAGTGCGCGAAACCACTGTAGCCGCGCGTCGTACAGATCGATGTTCATGGTTAACCCTGAATTTTTGGCAACAAATTTTGTGCCTGAATTTTTGGGTGATGTCTTTTCGCGTATCGATCGCCCGCTTAGGCCCGTCCGGTTTGAGTTTACGGAGGTGTCCGGGATTTCCGGCCACGTCCGGAAATGCCGGCCCTTTCGCGGATCCCGGCGAACCGCTACGTTATGGACTGCTCAACAAGGCGTTCCCGTTGAGTGAAAGGCGCCAAGGCTTGAGCAAGAGGGTTTCGATATGCTGGATGTAACAAACGGCTGGACACCGGCAACAATATGCGACGCGAATAAAGGCGTGCTCAGCCCGGCTGCGACCGTACTGCTCTGCGGGCATAGGGCATAGAGGTCAAGGTGGGCGTGATCAACTTTCCAGTGAGCGCCCGCCGTCGGCACGAGCGCACGACTCCTAGCCCCAACATGGCGCCGGCGCAACCCAAAGCCGTCCTGTCACGCGTCTCGCCCGAAGCACGGGCCCTTGACCTCCAAGGGGACTACGTCCGCCAACGCCTTTTACTTCTCGAAGATTTACTCCTGACCGCGTCTGATGTCATTCGCGAACTGCGTAATCGCTATCCCGATTTATAGCCAAAACATTACCGTTTGGTGTTGACATACAATCACTATTTGGTAATATTCCTCCATCGCACTCACCCGATGGAGGAACGATGCCCTGCACCCCACCTAACAAGCAGTCCGGAAAAGAGCGCGGCTGGAACACCGACAACGAAATCGAATTCATCGACCGCCTCGCCACCCGTGATGCAGCTCCCGACCTTCTCCGCGGATATCTGCTCAGTCTCGGTAAGCGCACGGATTTCGCGACGCTCGAACACGACAGCCTCGTGACCCACGTCCAACTGCGCCTGTCGGAAGTCGAACGTCGACCCTCCTGACTCACCATTCGGGAGCCACTATGAAAGAGCAGCCTCTTCTTCTTTCTCGAGCGAGTCAGGTGTTCGACAGCTTGCTCGCCCACGCCCAGGCCGAGCAGAAAGCGGCCGAACAGGTGACCGACCACTCGGGCGCCGCAGCGCCCGACAGCGCGGAAGCGTCTCAAGTCGATGGGCCGCCGCGGCACCGCACCTTCGTTATCGCGGGGGTGCAGTAATGTCCGCACTCGCAAAAGACTTGCTCGCGCTCCGCGCGCTGCCGGCGCCCGAAGGCGCGTCACACGGCGCGCTGACTGAACACCTCATGCGCGCGATCGCGTGCGCCCTGATTTCGCGAGGTGCCGCGTGAGCGCGATCAAAAACGGCGGGCCGGCGTTTCCGGTCGAGTGGATAAACAAGATCGACTCCGGCATGACGCTGCGCGACTACTTTGCGGTGCGGGCGCCAGCGGACATTCCCGAGTGGTTCAAGTACGTGCCCGCGACGCCGCGGCCCGCCGTTTCGATTCCGCACGAATCTCTCACACCCGAGCAATACAAAGAATGGGATGGTCTCGGCGATTGGCTCGACGAAAGCGACGCGAGCCCCGAAGTGAACGCGTTCGACGAGAAGTACGAGTCCGAGCGTGCCGCGCTTGAAGCATGGGATGCAGAGCAGCGAGTCGCCCGTTATTACGCCTGGCGCTGGGCATACGCCGATTCCATGCTCCGCTCGCGAGGTGCCGCATGAATGCCCGCCTCCTGCTCGGCCGCGCTCCCGGCGATAACGCGCTGCTCGCCTCGTGCCCGCGCGCGCGCCGTCGCCTTCGTGCGCTCGCGACCATGCTGGCCTATGGTGTCGCGGCCGGTGCTTTCCTCTGGCTCGTCGTCGCGCTGCGCGCTGGTGGTGCCGCATGAGCTCGACCTTCACCTTTCTTGGCGTGTGGACGCTGATTGCCCTCGCCTGCAGCGGCTTGTGGGCCTTCGTCCGCAGCGATCGCGCCGTGCGCAGACTCGATGCGTTCGAGCGCTGTCACCCTGGTTGAACGTGGTTCGCAATGGTCTTGCTGCTCGTCTGCGCCGCTCTCGCTTTGGTCGACATCAACACCGATGTGGCACCGCAACTCACCAACAACACCAACGCCCGAGGTACAGCATGAATTTACCCATCCACGTGATGCACGATCCACGCGAGCTGGACACCACGAAGATCGACTGGCACAGCAAGGGGCACTCGAGCGCGACGATGATCAAGGAAGGGGTCTACCCTCCCAGCGCGACGCGCGAAGACGTCGAGAACGCCGTGCGCGGAACCTTCGGCGGCCGCTTCGAGCACTTCGGCGGCGGCCGGTTCAAATACATCGCTTACACAGACTGACCACGATGCGCTGTCACTTCGAAATTCTGCACGCGCCGCTCGATAGCTTGACCGTCGCCGAACGCGGTGCCCTTGCGCTCGCGGAGGCGATGCAACTGGTGCGCGTTGCGGCGAACGATATCCGTCTGAACTGGTGGATGAGCCGACGCGACATGTCATTCCGGGTCGGCTACTTCGCTGGCGTCCGCTCGGCCACACTGGCTGCACTGAAACACGGCGATGACGGCTACGACGAATTGAGGGAACTGGCCGGACGATACGCATCCGAGGTCGAGTTTCTTGCGTGGCCCTATCTCAGATGCGTCGCGTAGTGAAGCCCAATAGCAAGCACTGATCAACCCCTCACCCTAACGTCCGATATGAACACATCCAGTCCGAAGATCGCAATGGATTCTGTGGAGTCCTCACAGATCCACAGCATTGGATACGACTCTGCAACGAACACGCTTGCCGTGCGGTTCAAGGGAAAGAACGGCGAACCAACGTCGCTTTACCACTACGCGAACGTGACGCCGGCCAACTTCGTCGCGTTCAAGAATGCTAAATCGATCGGCTCGCATTTCTATAAGCACATCAAGTTGTTCGCCGAGCGCTTTCCTTGCGTCTGCGTCGAGAAAATGCCGTACACCAGGCAGGCCTCCAAATGAGTACGGTCACGGTTCGCGCCTCGAGCTGGGGAACGCTTTTCGACTGTGCCATGAAGTTTGAAGGCGAACACCTTCTCGGCATGCGCAAAGCGTCCGGCCTGCGCGCCACGCTCGGCACGGCGGTGCACGCCAGCACCGCAGCGAACGATCAGGCGCACCTCGACGGCAACCCGCTGTCGCCTGACGATACCGCTGGCGTGTTCATCGACACCCTGCATAACCCGACGCAAGACGTCGACTACAGCGACGACGATCTGACGTTGCGCGAAGCCGAGCGGATCGGCCTGTCGCTGCATACGCGGTATTGCCTGGAGATCGCCCCTCAGTTCGAGTACACGGCGGTCGAAATGAAGCTCTCGCCGTTCGAGATCGACTGCGGCGGCGGCACCATCGTGCGCCTGACAGGTTCGATGGACCGCGCACGCGTCGCGCGCCGGGAAGAGGGAATTGCCATTCCTGACCTGAAGACTGGGCGCGCCATCATTCAGAACGGCCAGGTGAACCTCAAAGGCAAGTCGGCGCAACTCGGCACATACCAGCTTTTGTACGAGTACACCACGAAGGAACCGACGGTGGGCGGCCAGATCATCGCCCTGCCGACCGCTGGCAAGACATCGCCAATGGTCAGCCCGTTGTTTGACGCGCGACGCGTCATGGTCGGCACCGAAGACCACCGCGGGCTGATCCAGTTCGCTGCGGAAATGTTTCGCAGTGGCCTGTTTCCCCCCAATCCCCAATCGGTCCTCTGCTCGCCGAAGTACTGCGCGCGGTGGAAGACCTGCATGTTTCACGCTTAAGAGGATCCTATGTCGACCCCGACAACTGTAGAAAATCTGCGCAACCCCGCGCCACGCGAAGCCAATTTGCCCGCCGTTGAAATGGGGTTCGGCACGCTGCAATCGTTCGAACTGATGCAGCGCGCTGCAAAATTGCTGACCAACTCGACGTTGGTACCGGTTGCGTATCGTGCCCAGACCGAAGTCAAGGAGTACGGCAAGGTCACCGGCTATGAAGACAATCCCAACGGGCTTTCCAACTGTGTCGTCGCGCTGAACATGGCGCAACGCATGGGCGCCGATCCGCTGATGGTGATGCAGAATTTGTACATCGTCGAAGGCCGCCCCTCCTGGTCATCGCAATTCATCATCGCGGCGATCAACTCGTGCGGGAAGTACTCACCGCTTCGCTTTGACTTGAGCCCTGCAACCGAGCCCGAGGAAGTGACCTACAACGCGACCGAGTGGCAAGAGCAGCCGAATGGCCGCGCCAAAAAGGTAAGCGTACCCAGGAAGGTAACCGTTCGGCATCAGACTTGCGTCGCGTGGGCGATTGAAAAGCAGACCGGTGAGCGCCTCGAATCACCGACCATCAGCATTCAGATGGCGATTGACGAAGGCTGGCTCACGAAGAATGGCAGCAAGTGGATGACGATGCCTGAAGTGATGCTTCGATATCGATCCGCCGCCTTTTTCGGCAAGCTCTATGCGCCCGAATTGCTGATGGGTCTCCAGACGGCAGAGGAAGTCACCGATATCGTCGACATGCACGCGGATGGTTCGTACACAGTCAACCGCACGACCGTCGACGATCTTCGCACCGGTCGTGTGCCGGCGGCTGAAGTTGTTCAGGGCGCCCAAGCATCAGCACAACCGACCTCGCCTGCGGCTCAGCGATGCGAACCCCCGCCGAACAACGAAGCGAAGCAGGAGCAGACCGTCGCATCTACCGCGCAGGTATCTGCGCGGCAAAAGCCAGACAGCCAGCAAGACGACTTCGCGTTCGACGAATCGGGACTGATTCAGGGCATCCGCGAGGACCTCGAAACCGCGAACTCGCCCGAGGAAATCGACCTCGCGCGCAGCGCGATCAGCG
The DNA here is from genome assembly GCF_050436245.1 of Paraburkholderia sp. MM6662-R1. NCBI lineage: Bacteria > Pseudomonadati > Pseudomonadota > Betaproteobacteria > Burkholderiales > Burkholderiaceae > Paraburkholderia > Paraburkholderia sp. MM6662-R1. The sequence continues at coordinate 731,710 of NZ_JBNDLV010000001.1, forward strand.
GCGTCTCGGACGAGGCGGCTAAAGCGGAACTCAACGCCCTGGCATCGAGGCGCGTGCGCGAACTGAGTGGCGCACAGGAGTCGCAATCTCAATCCCGCCAGCGACAAGCGACCACGCCGTCGCAACGCCGGCCGCGCGGACCCATCAGCGCCGAATAACCCTTCATTCGAATAAAAAGGAGCATCAGTGAGCAATTCGGAAGAACACAAGGCGGTCCTCGGCATGACCGCGGCCACTGTCGGCAAGGATCTGCTGTCGGCAACCGTCCTCGAACTGAAAATGCTTCCCGACGTGTGGGTCAAGCTGTCCGAGACCAAGCAAAACGACATCATTGACCGGCTGCGCAAGCGCGTCGAGAACGCGGTCAAGATGGCCGTGCATCTGATTGCCAGCGACGGGCGCATGGTCGTCGCCGGGGACCTCGAGCAGATCACCATCAAGGACGGCGCGAAAGCCGTCATCAAGGTCGGCAAATCGGCGCCCTCGCTGCACGAGCTCTACGACGCACAGGGAAAGCAGGTGCTGATCGTCGTGTCCGACGCCGGCGAGCATACGGGCGGCATGGACGAGGTGCGCGGCGAAAACGATCAGCGCGGCCTCGACCTCGGCGGCGAATACACCTCCGAGGACGGGGATGGAATGGACGGCCCGCACACTAACGACGACGATGTTGTCGACGCCGAATTCCGCCCCGTCGCCGCGCTCGGCGACGGCCCGCTGCAATCCGAGATCGACGAGCAGCACGAAGCGGGTCGCAAAGCTGCTGCCGACGGACTGCCCAAAAGCGAGTGCCCGGTCATGCGCGGAGATCTGTGCATCGCGTGGGTAAAGGGTTGGAAGTCGTGGCGCAAGGAACAGGCCGAGGCTGCCGAGAGTCATGACCCCGTCGACGAACTGTTCGAGCAGGCGGCGGCCCTTGTGCGCGAGCACAAGCGCGCGACGATCAGCTTCCTTCAGCGCCGCCTGAAGATCGGCTACAACCGCGCAGCGATCATCATCGAGCAGCTCGAAAAGCGCGGCGTCGTGAGCACGGCCGACGAAATGGGCCGTCGAACAGTGACCGATGCCAACGACTGCGACGACCTTGCCGGGGACGAAGCATGAAGTTGACTCATATCCTCGTGCGTGACGTTCTCGGCATCGCCGAGGCCGACGTCCGCCTGACCAAGCCCGTCGCACTGTTCGCCGGCGCCAACGGCGCCGGTAAAAGCAGCATTCAGGAAGCCGTGCGCATGGCGCTGACTGGCGACACCGTGCGGGTGTCGTTGAAGAAGGCATACGGTCAGCTTCTGCACGACGACGCGAAGGACGGCCAGATCATCGTCACTGCCGGCGATGAAGCGAATAGCATCAGCCTGCCCGCCGGCAAGCTCGCGCGCGGTCTGACCGACGATCCGCGGCTTCCGATGGTGCTCGACGCCCAGCGGTTCGCCCAGCTTGACGACAAGGCACGCCGATCGTTCCTGTACGAACTGATGGGAGTGAAGGTCGGCTCCGATGAAATCCGGCGTCGCCTCGTTGCCCGGCTGTTCGACCAAACACCTATGTCCGATGCGGACAAAAAGCGGATCGAGTCGGTAATTCCGATGGTGCGCGCCGGTATCGACGCCGCCCACAAGGAAGCGGGCGACAAGGCGCGAGCCGCAAAAACAGCGTGGCGCGTTGTGGCCGGCGAGACCTACGGCAGTTCAAAGGCTGACGGCTGGGCGCCCGCCGCGGTCACGTTCGACGAAGCCGCGTTGCTCAAGCTCGAGGCGGATCTCGAATCGCTCGACGGCGAGATCGGCGACGTGCAGCAGGAGATCGGCGCGGCCGAGGTCGCCCAAAACACGGCCCGCGAACGGGCAGAACAGGTCGCTTCCCTGCGCACCACTGCCTCCCAGTTCGCACGCCTGACCGATCTTGTGCAACGGGCAGATAACGAGGTGGCGGAGTTCGAACCGCAGGTCGACAGCCTTCGCGAGCGTGCGGGCGGCACGCCGGCGGGTATCGAATGCGCGTGCCCCGAGTGCGGAGCCCTTCTCCGCTACCTGAACGGCGTGCTGAGCGCCAACGTTGCCGCGGTGCGCGACGATGAGGCGATCGCCAAGCTTCCCGAATACGAAGCGAGTCTGACCATGCTGCAGAACGCCGCAGCCAATCGCCGCCGCGAGTTGGAGGCGGCCGACACTGCAGCGAAGCAGTTGCGAGCCATCGAGGGAGAGGAAGACACCGACGCTCCCGTCATCGACGTTGACGGCCTTCGACAGGAACTCGCGGACTTGCAGGCGCGGCGGCGAACTATCATCGCGGAGGTCGAGAAGCACCGCGACCAGCAGCGCGCCGCAGCAGCAGCCGCGGAAAAAGAGCGCGACGCGGCCTCGCATCACGCCGATGTGCAGGCGTGGGAAGCGATCGCCGACGCGCTCGCGCCAGATGGCATTCCAGCAGACCTGATGCGCGACGCGTTGCAGCCGCTTAACGAGCAGTTGTCCGCGCTCGCAGAAATGTCCGAGTGGGCTGACGTGACTGTCATGCCTGATATGGAGATTCTGGCGGACGGCCGCCCGTACATGCTGCTGTCTGAATCGGAACGGTGGCGCGCCGACGCGCACCTGGCCTGCGCTATCAGCCTGATCAGCGGTCTGCGTTTGCTGGTGCTGGACCGCGCCGACGTATTGATCGGACCCGAGCGCGATCGGCTGTTTTACTGGCTTGACGATCTCGCTTACGCCAACCAGATCGACACGGCTCTCATTTTCATGAGTCTCAAGGAACCACCGAAGGGACTCCCGGAAACCATTGAGACGTTCTGGATCGAAGGTTCGACGGTGCGCGCCGTCGCGATGGAGGTCGCCTGACATGCGCCACGTCTCCACCACCGAAATGATTCAGCGACTGTCCGGCCTGCTCGGCACCGACGACCTGACCGAATGGGAACAGGGATTCGTGCGCCAGCTCGATGCGATCCGAAGCACTGGCCATGTCACGAGCCTGAGCGACAAACAGGTCGAGCGACTGGACGAGCTGCACGCGAAGCATTTCGCCTAACCCCCGCGGCGCGCCGGCAAGTCGCAGAGACATTGAGCCTCGAAAGCCGCGCGCCCAAGGCGTCCTTTTCGACGGCCTGACTACGACCGAAGCAGCAGCACGAGCGATCGAAACAACGCGACCAGCATGGAGCCTGAAATGAATACCGTCTTCCTTCTGATGGCCCAATACAACGCGGCCGCGGTAATCCCGATCGAAACCGTGTGCCGCGACTACTTCGCGCCGCTCACGGTGCCGACTCTGTTGCGCAAAATCTCCGCTGGCGAAATTGCGCTGCCGCTCGTGCGTATGGAAACGTCTCAAAAAGGCGCGAAGGGCGTGCACCTGAACGACCTCGCTGAATACATCGACAAGCGGCGAAAGGCGGCCGTGAAGGAATGTGCTCAACTCTGCACGTGAGGGCGCTCAGTCGTCTACTGGCCTAAAACGCCATTCATAGCGCTGCTGCGCGTTTCTGTCTCCCACCAGCCGAAACTGTCGCGTCTGGTGGCCGAATGGCCAATACCATGGCCGGTACTCGACAGCCACAGAGATATCCGCGAAAAGCACGTCGGTATTGGGGATCGCATCATGAAACGAAAGCGTGACCTTTTCGCCCGCCGACATTTTGTGATGATGCCAGTTGGGGAATACAGCAAACGAACCGATCTGCCGCATTGATTGACAGCGCTTCCTACTCTCGGGCGTTGGCGCTGTGGCGATGTCGATCTCGCAAATACCTAGCATGACCTGCACATCATCGAGCGCGACCACACCGTCATTCTTTACGGTTATTTGTGCACTGAACAGGTCAGAAGGATCGGTGAGGTCGCCCACGTCTACAGTTGCACTTGGCAAAAAATACATTGCTGCTGTCACGGCGCCGAGAATCACCGCGACGCCCGAAAAGAGCTTCCATCCCGTCGAAAGTGCCCGCAATGCGGCTTTCATCTTGTGGTCCCTTGTTATGGCGCGGCTTCACTGGTTTGCCAGATGATCTCTATTGATCATGGCGCGACCGCATCCAGCCACTTCCACCCCTCCATGCAATCGCCGCGCGCCTTTATGTGCGTGTAGCGTTTCAGCGATGACCACGATCTATGGCCGGACACTGCCGCCACGTGGGGTATCGTCCAACCAAGTTCGAACAGGCGTGACACGCCATGATGCCGCATGTCGTGCAGATGCAAATCCTCGATTTCTAAGAACCGGCACGCGCGCGTGAACGCGGCGCCAACGGCATCGTCCGTGTACGGGAAAATGCGCCCCTCTTTTGTCGGCTGCGCCTTGATGATGCGCATCGCCTCTGGCGGCAGATCGCACCAGACGTCGTTGCCGATCTTCTGGCCCGGGTGCTTCAAGTCTCGCACGAGCACGCGGCTGTGCGTCTCGTCGAGGTCCTCATGTGCGATGCGCAGCATTTCCTCGAGGCGACGGGTGGAGAAGATCGCGAACGCGGTCAGCGCTTGCATCGGGGCACTCGCCGGGCGACGCACGCGGACCTCGCCGAAGTGAGTCATGATCCGGTCGAGTTCGTCTAGAGTCGGCCTGCGGTCGCGCTGCCGGGACTTGCCGGTCGCGCCGAGCTTCTTCAGCACCGTGCGAGCGTCAACAAGCTGCTTTTCGTCCAGCGGATAGCCCCACGCTGGCCGCGCAACATGCACCACCGCGGCAAGGTGCGACATGTAATTCTCGACAGTCTGGGGTTTGACCTTAAGGCTTTGGGCGAACTGCACAAATGCTTGGCTGCCGACCCGGCTGCAGGTCATCCCACCTATCGGTGCTACCTGAATCGCGCGTAGCACCTGCTCTTTCGTTCGCCCAATCGCGCGGCGGGACTCCCTGATATAGCGATCGATCACGTCGGCGAGCGTGGGATCTTCCTTCGCGGCGGACTCTAGCGCGCCGGGCTGGGCCAGCTCCCGCTCCCGCTTGTCGAGCCATGACTGCGCCGCCTGGCGCCGGTCGAACGTCTTCGATTCCGTGTAGACGACCTTTCCGCCCTCCTTCAGGCGGATCTGCGCGGTGTAGCCTATACTCTTGTCCTTGCGCTCCCGCGCCGATATTGTTCCCATCGTCTCCCCGGTGCTACAGACCAAAACTCGGTCCTACATCGTAGCACTTGGCCGTGAAACGACCGGAAAACGACTTAAACTGCGTTGAATCACGCAACGCCGAAACACCCGCCAAGCCCAGTGCTGGCGCTGAAAGCCAATGAATTCAAGCCCTCGCCGCATTTCTGTGGCACCGATGATGGATTGGACGGATCGCCATTGCCGCTCGCTGCATCGAATGATTTCGCGCCATACCTGGCTTTACACGGAGATGGTGACGACCGGCGCGCTGTTGCATGGTGACGTGCCGCGTCATCTCGCATTCACGCCCGACGAAGCGCCAGTCGCGCTGCAACTCGGCGGCAGCGAGCCCGACGATCTCGCGCGTTCGGCCAAGCTCGGCGAGCAATGGGGCTATGACGAAATCAATTTGAATTGCGGCTGCCCATCCGAGCGCGTGCAACGCGGCGCGTTCGGCGCATGCCTGATGAACGAGCCGCAACTCGTCGCCGATTGCGTGAAGGCGATGCGCGACGTCGTATCGGTGCCAGTCACGGTCAAGCACCGCATCGGCGTCGATACGGTCGAGGAATACGGCTTCGTCCGCGATTTTGTCGGCACGATCGCGCAAGCCGGCTGTGAGGTCTTTATCGTTCATGCGCGCAACGCGATACTGAAGGGCCTGAGCCCGAAGGAAAATCGCGAGATTCCGCCGCTCAAGTACGACTACGCGTATCAGTTGAAGCGCGATTTTCCGCAGCTGGAAATCGTCATCAATGGCGGTATCAAGACGCTCGACGAAGTCGACGCGCATCTTCAGCACGTCGACGGCGTGATGCTCGGGCGCGAGGCGTATCACAACCCCTACCTGCTCGCCGATGTCGACGCGCGCTTCTACGACTCCGCGCAGGCGCCGCTGACCCGCGAGCAGGTCGAAGCGAAACTGATCGAGTATTGCGCGACCGAAATGGCGCGCGGCACCTATCTCGGCGCGATCATGCGCCATGCGCTTGGGCTGTATCGCGGCGAAGCGGGTGCGCGTGGTTGGCGTCGAGTTTTGTCCGACAGCAAGCGACTTGCGGCCCGTGATCTGACCATCTTCGACGAAGCAAGACAGCATCTGCGCGAGCCCATCGAAATTTTTGAATAAAGGACTAGGCAAACCACCATCTAGTCCCTATAATCTCGTTTCTTCGTCGGCGAGACAGGTTTTTAGAGCAAGTCAAGCGGATGTTAGTGGTGGCTGTAGCTCAGTTGGTAGAGTCCAGGATTGTGATTCCTGTCGTCGTGGGTTCGAGTCCCATCAGCCACCCCAAAGAATTCAAGCAAACGGCGTTGTGAGCAATCACAACGCCGTTTTTGTTTTGCTGACGGCCTTCTGCGTTTTCCATGATTTCTGTGCGGTTTTCCGCACTGCAATCACCCCTTCCCGCCTTCTCCCGCCTCTCAAAAACCGCTTGGCCAATAGGGCCGGTTCACCGGTCCGCCTTGCGGCGCGTACGTCTGAACGATTGTTTCTTCGTCGGGAATAGTAATTTCAGATTATCGGCACAAATTTTCAATAGTAGGGGTATACACTGGCTTCCATCGACGTTGCAGACACCTGGTTCACTGGCTCCTGCAACATCTTCCTGAAATGCAGACGAAACGTTATCGGAGTCCTACCATGAAGACCAAGTTTATCGCCGCCCTGCTGGTTGCCGCTTCTGCCTCTATCGCCGCTCCCGCTTTCGCCAGCGGCTATGGTCCGGCACCGTACTACCGTCCGTCGGTTGGCGCGCCGGCTTCGCAACAAGGCCAGAACGCGCAGACCGTCGCTGCTGAACGCGCCAACGCGCAATCGAATGCATACGGCGGCGTGAATAGCGTGTCGACGCAATCGGGCACGCGCAGCGAACCCACGTCGGGTCCGCAATCGGTGTTCTTCGGCCACTAAGCCGCCAGCAGTACCGTCAGATCCGCTGCCTCTGAAGCCAGCGATCAAACTGGGCGCCGCGCATGCAGTATCGATGCCGGCGCCTAGTTGCATTTACGGCAGCCGTGGTATCCGGTACGTTGCCCGGGTAACGTTCGGTTTGCAACCGTTGTCTCGTGCGCCTGCCGCTTCCTTGCCTCATCCGAACACGACGTCCCCTTCCGTCGCGACGCGGCTATCCGCGTCTAACTCGCCAGCCCCGCATCGATCAATTCGCGCGACGCGCGAAAAGTCGCCTCGGCGGCCGCATGCTCGGTGGACCACAAGCTATCGATATGCACGAGCTGCCAGTCGACCACCGTCGAATCGTCGCGCAGCACCCGGAAATGCGCCTTGACGCCGGTCAGTATCTGTTCCACCGCCACCTCGACGTCGTAGTCGCCATAGCGCGCCTGATAGTCGCCCATGTCGACGCCCTTCGGCTCCATGCTCGTCTCCGTGGTTTCGCTGATCGCCGGTAGCCGGACACGCGCGTCCAGCTGGCGTCGCGCTGGCCAATCACCTGCTCGCGGCTCACCCGCGACGCGCCGCCTCGCTCTACACACCGGCCGTGCGGCCGGCCGCCGATCAGCGGATCAGTTGCAATCGCCGGAAAGATACTGCCGGCCGTTGCAGTTGATTTCGACCCCACCGCTGCCCGCTTCGGCAACCAGGTCGCATGCCAGCAACTCCGCCGCAACGGACTGCGCGACTTCGGGCGCCGTCTGTCCGACGCCAACGTCGTTCAGACGCCGCAACGCTTCGACCGCTTCAGGACTCAAGGACTTCGACATGGCCGTCTCCGTCGGATGCTCAATTCATCGTAGCAAGTTTCATCGGCGGATGCAGGTGTGCGCCTGACGAGCCCGCTCCCCGGAGCGTCGAGCCTGGCAATCGGCGTCTGAAACCGGCGTGACCGTTAGGAGCACGCCTCAACGCGCCAGCAGCGGCCCCGGAACGCGGCCTGCTACTAGCTACTCGTGCACACAGCCGCGTGTCTGCAGACGGCACGCGACATCCAAGGAGAACGACATGAAGCGAGGCAATTGGGCCACGTTGACGGCCACCGCCGCCGCGCTCGCGGCGCTCTTCGCGAGCGGCGCGAGCGCCGTCGCGCAGACGGCGCCCAGCGCGCCGCCGGACAGCCATGCGCCGATGGCCAAACCGCCCGAGGCCGCCTCGGGCGCCGGCAGTTCGAGCAACCCGGACAACATGCCGATCAAGCGGCCGGCGAAGCCAACCAACGACCACATGTCGCACGAGCCGCCCGCAAGCGGCGCAAACGCGAAATAGCCGCTGCGCACGCCGCTCGCATTGGCGGAGCGTCATCAAAGCCGCGCGATCGACACCTCGGTCGACTTCACGAGCGCGACCACCTCCGAGCCGACTTTCAGTTCGAGTTCGTCGACCGAGCGCGTCGTGATCACCGACGTGACGATACCGAACGGCGTCTCTACGTCAACCTCGGACACTACCGAGCCGCGGATGATTTCCTTGACCTTGCCTTTGAACTGATTGCGCACATTGATGGCGGAAATGCTCATTTCAGATCACTCCACAGAAGCAGTTGATAACGGAATCGGATCGATTTGCCAGGAAAACTCAGACGGCCCAGCGCACTTCGGTCGGCCGCGTGAGACGACCGGCTTCGGGCAAGCCATACGGGTCATAGGGCGAATGGCACTTACTTAAGCCCGTGGAGCGTGCCCATATTTTTGGACGCGCTCACGTGCGATGTGACGAGGCTCTTTCAGCCATGGGTAGGACTTCGGTCTTCGTTTGCGCATTCGTGGTTCGATGCGACCGGGGCGACTCCCAACGCAAGACTGCGTGATCAGGTTGAACAGGAGACTCTGGTTGTGAGTTGCCGTCAGACCTCTGGCCAGCCATTCAGTCCATAACTGCACCGTGTGTTTGAAACTCAGTGTTCTCGGGTCAGTGGCATGGTGACTGGCGGCCTGAGCCATCAGCAGCCGAATCACGTTGTAGGCCAGCAGATGGACCCAGATCTCCTTTTCGTTCATGTGGGCAGTCTGGCAATGCAGCACATCCATGCCCATCGTCGTCTTGATGTTACGTAGATCCAGTTCCACGTTCCAGCGCCTGGCGTACAACTGCGAGAGGTCCTGTTTGCTGGTCTTGCGTGCATCAAGCATCGTGGTGACCAGCACCCGGTGATGCAGCCTGGACTCGCGCACCATCAGTTCATCGGGGAAGGCCTGGTACTGCTCATGCGTCATCCAGTCGGGACGCTGCCGGGGTTTGGGCCACGTCACAATGTGATCGCGCGTGCCCAGGGACCGGCCTCGCCGAAAGTCGGTGCGGCGTGCCCCATGCTGTTCCATCACGACGTCCACCCCGGCGGCGATCATTGAGGCCATCAGAAAGTAGTGGCAGTACAAGGCATCGGCGACGATCACGTCACCTTTGCGAAACGTGCCTTGCAGCATGCGAAACGCCGTCAGCTCCCCGCTGCCTTTGCCCGCGTAAGTTCCGACCGCCGACTCCAGTACTGCGCCGCTTGCCAGACAGATCACCGCAACCAGATAGGCCAATGGAAAGCCCACTCCTTCGGCCTGAGCACTGGACTGCGGGAAACGGGCCTGGTTCGACGGCGTATCGGGCATCGAGATCCCGGTGCCGTCAACCAGCTTGACCGGGCGCCCGCGCCACTTCCAGGCAGGCTCGGCCTGCTCATGCAGTTGGCGCCCCGTCTCGCGCGCCAACTCCCGCACCATCGTCAGCGGCAGTCTCTGGCGAGCGCGGCAGTAGCCTCCCGTACGCACACTCATGGGCCGCAGCCCGTCGGCAGCTCGCTGCGCCGCCCACCCGTTGACTGCCTTCTGACAGGAGGCGTCCTCTTCCAGCGCCTGGCGCATGAACATCGACAGTGTCACCGTCGGCGGATACAGCCGTTCCCGATGTTCTGGCAAATACGCTTCCGTTATGCCCAACAGCCCCGGGCTCGTCAGTATGTTGAAGTAGTCTACCGCCTGGGCCCTGCACGCCCGGCTTTGAACCCTGCTTCGTGTTTGCCTGTGATGACTTCGTGCATTACGATCCATGGGGGCTGATCTTTGGAATGAGACGGTGTTTGCCTGGTAACAACCATCGTATCAATCCCTGGATCAGCCCCCTCCCTTTCTCTTCAAGCACTTACCCGCGTCTTCTCCTCCATGTAGGCTTAAGTAAGTGCCATTCGTCATAGGGCTGATACGCGCGATGCGCCAGCGTGTCGTTGTTCGGCGCGTTGTTCAGCACGCGTTGCAGCACGTGGTCTTCGAGTGCGGCGAAGCCCGCCGACGCCCGCGCGCGCGGACGTGCGAGCGCGACCGGCTGATCGAGCGCGATGCGGCCTTCCTCGATCAGCAGAATCCGCTCGCCGAGCGCGACGGCTTCGTGCACGTCATGCGTGACGAGCAGCGCGGTGAAGCGATGCTCGCGCCACAGCCTTTCGATCAGCGCGTGCATTTCGATGCGCGTCAACGCATCGAGCGCGCCGAGCGGCTCGTCGAGCAGCAGCAATTGCGGACGATGCACGAGCGCCCGCGCGAGCGCGACGCGCTGCCGCTGACCGCCCGATAGTTGCGCGGGCCAGTCGTTCGCGCGTTCGAGCAAGCCGACTTCGGCGAGCACCGCGCGCGCATCGTCGCGCGCGCCGCGGCCGAGGCCGAGCATCACGTTTTGCAGCACGCTTTTCCACGGCAGCAGACGCGCATCCTGAAACATGATGCGGGTGTCGAGCGGACCGCCGTTCCCGGCGCGCTTTTCGAGCACACCCGAGCTGGCTTCTTCGAGACCCGCGACGAGCCGCAGCAAGGTCGACTTGCCGCAACCGCTGCGGCCGACGATCGCGACGAAGCTGCCCCGCTCGATCGACAGATCGAAGCCCGACAGCACCTCGCGCTCGCCATAGCGCTTGCCGACGCCGCGCAATTGCACCGCGTAGTCGCTCGCCGGGCGCGCGTCACTGCGGGCCAGCGTGGGAGCGGGTTGCAAGCCGGCTTGCGAGCCGTGATGAGTCCCGGCCGCCCCGTCCCGCTCAACCTCCACAGCCTCGATCGCGTCGTGATCCGCGAGCCGCGGCTGCGCGAGTTCGGTCTCGAGATCGCTGCCCGCGATACCGCCGAACGCCGTCGATAGCGTCGTTGCGCTCATGCTTTTGCTCCTCGCTGATAGGCCGGATGCCATCGCAGCGACACGCGCTCGAGGCTCTTCGCGAGCATGTCCGCGAGTTTGCCGAGCGCCGCGTACAGCAGAATGCCGACCACCACCACATCGGTTTGCAGGAATTCGCGCGCGTTCATCGTCATGTAGCCGATGCCCGATTGCGCGGAAATGGTCTCGGCGACGATCAGCGTGACCCACATCAGACCGAACGCGAAACGCACGCCGACCAGGATCGACGGCAGCGCACCCGGCAGAATCACGTGGCGGTACAGCGCGAAACCTTTGACGCCATAGCTGCGCGCCATCTCGGTCAGGTTCGCGTCGACCGAACGGATGCCGTGAAACGTGTTCACATAGACCGGGAAGAACACGCCGAGCGCGACGAGGAACACCTTCGCTTGTTCCTCGATGCCGAACCACAGGATCACGAGCGGAATCATCGCGAGCGCGGGAATGTTGCGGATCATCTGTACGGTCGAATCGAGCACGATTTCCGCGGGTTTGAAGAGACCCGTCGCCAGTCCGAGCACGAAACCGATGCCGCCGCCGATCGCGAAGCCCGACACCGCGCGCCAGGTGCTGACCTTCACGTCGGCCCACATTTCGCCGGACTGGATCAGCGACCATGCGGCCTTCACGACCGCGAGCGGCTCGGGCAGCACGCGCGTCGACAGCGCGCCGCTGCGCGCGGCGATTTCCCACGCGAGCAGGATCGCGATCGGCGCGAGCCACGGCAGCAGGTGCGCGCCGAAACGGCGCAGCGCGGCAGCGCGCGCCGTGGACGCGGGCTGCGGGGTTACCGCCGTTCCCGCGCTCAAAGTGGTGTCACTCATGTTGGCTTTTCTCCTTGCCTGTCGATCGTCGTGCGCGTGTCGCGCAAGCCGGGCGACCCATGCTATGCGCGCGCTCAACTCGCGCTCGCCGCCTTCGGCAGATAGCTGGTGCCGACGATTTCGCCGAACGGCCCCGACAACGGCCCGTTCGCAACCTTGCTGAAGCGTTGCGGCAGCAGCGGAAACACGAGTTCGGCGAAGCGGTAGGATTCCTCGAGATGCGGATAGCCCGACAGGATGAACGTCTCGATGCCGAGCGCCGCGTACTCCTTCATACGCGCGGCCACCTGCTCCGGACTGCCGACCAGCGCGGTGCCCGCGCCGCCGCGTACGAGCCCCACGCCCGCCCACAGGTTCGGATAGATCTCGAGCTGCTCGCGCCCGCCGCGCCTGCCGCCGTGCAGCGCGGCCATACGGCGCTGCCCTTCCGAATCCATCTTCGCGAACGACGCCTGCGCACGCGCGACCGTGTCGTCGTCGAGCTTGCTGATCAGCTTGTCGGCCGCGGCCCACGCTTCCTCCTCGGTCTCGCGCACGATCACGTGCAGACGGATGCCGAAGCGGATTCGCCGGCCGCGCGCCGCGGCGCGTGCGCGAATGTCGGCGATCTTCTTCGCGACCGCTTCGGGCGGCTCGCCCCACGTCAGATAGGTGTCGATGTGCTCGGCCGCGATATCGTGCGCGGCCGCCGACGAGCCGCCGAACCACAGCGGCGGATGCGGGTTTTGCACCGGCGGATATAGCGCCTTGCCGCCCTTCGACCGCAAATGCTTGCCGTCGAAATCGATCGCTTCGTTGCTGTGCGACGCGGCGAGCAGCTTGCGCCAGATATGCAGGAATTCGTCGGTGATTTCGTAGCGCGTGTCGTGATCGACGAACACGCCGTCGCCGGCCAGTTCGGCCGCGTCGCCGCCCGTCACCACGTTGATCAACAGACGCCCGTTCGACAGCCGGTCGAACGTCGCCGCCATACGCGCGGCGAGTCCCGGCGACGACAGCCCCGGGCGAATCGCGACGAGGAACTTCAGCCGCTGCGTCGCGGCAATCAGGCTCGACGCGACGACCCAGGCGTCCTCGCACGAACGGCCGGTCGGCAGCAGCACGCCCTCGTAGCCGAGCGTGTCGGCGGCGACGGCGATCTGCCGGAAGTAGTCGTAGTCGGCTGCGCGTGCACCTTGGGACGTACCGAGATAGCGGCTGTCGCCGTGAGTCGGAATGAACCAGAACACATTCATGTTGTTACTCCTGCCTGTTCCTGACGTAATGAAAACGGTGAGCGCGAGCGCCGGCCGCGCGCATCGAGCCGGCAACCGGCAAAGCGCTGCGACGCGTTGAAGGATTGAGAAACGGACGATGGACTCAGGCCATCGGCAACTGCGTCAAATCGATGAAGGCTATGCGCCGGGCGGACGACACCGCGAACACGACCGCGCGTGAGCCCTGCGACAACGGAGATTCGGTGTGAGGCTCGACATTGCGACGGCTTTCCTCGACCAACGTGCGCGTGATGCGCTCGATTTATCGGACGACGGCGACACCCGAGCCGTCTGCATGAGGAAACAGTCTATGGAGCGGTCCGCGGCTTTTGAACGATTTTATTGAGCTTAGGATTTCCGCTTTCGTGATTAGCCCGGTTCTACCGCATACGGTTGTTGCGCTTTATACACGCGGCCCCGGCCGCCCAACCCCGGTCGATATAATGGCGCTCGTTTCCAATCACCCGGTACAGGTCTTGCGAGTCGCCTGTACGTTGCCGGTGCAATGCATGCAAAAAATTATTCTGCCGTTCGTCGCCGGTTTTCTGGCTTCTTTGTTCTTTCGCGAATCGACGCTGGCGCTGATGCACGCTGCCGGCATGATCGACCCCAGCGGTTTTTCGACCGCGCCGTTTTTGCCGCTCGGCCTGCCTGAGTTCATCGCGAACGCAATCTGGAGCGCGTGCTGGGCCGTGCTGATGGCCTGGCTGCTGCGCGTCGCGCCGCATCGGCGCGCGCCGTGGGTACCCGCGTTCGTGTTCGGCGGCATCGTGCTGACGGCGGCGAGCGTGTTCGTCGTCGATCCGCTGCGCGGCATCTGGCCGAGCGGCAACATGCTGCCGCGCCTCGCGGTGGGCTTCACGGCGAACGCGATGTGGGGCTGGGGTGCGCTCGTGTTCATGCGCGCGTTCATGGCGAGCGAGGCAGAGGAATAAGCGCGGCGAACATGAATTCGCGCAACGCGTAGATTCGCGCGGACGGGTTCGCGAGGCCGCGCGTTCAGCCGCGCAGAGCGCCCAGCGGGTGCTCGTTCGCCGGCCACGGGCTGTCGAACATCTGCTCCACATCGGCCCGGTTGACGTCCTCGATGCGCGCGAAACGCCAGCGCGGCGCGTTGTCCTTATCGATGATGCGTGCGCGAATGCCTTCCACCGTATCGCCGCGCAGAAAGCTCGAACGCGTCAGATCGAGATCAGTGCGCAGCACGTCGGCCATCGACCCTTCCGCGCGCGTGACCACTTCGAGCGAGACCGCCATCGACAGCGGCGAGCGCTCGCGCAGCACCGCGATCGTCTGCTCGGCCCACTCCGCCGCGTCGCCACCGCGCTCGCGTTCCTGTTCGAGCGACTTGAGTATCCGCGCGACGTCGGGCAGCGCGAAATGCCGGTCGATCAACGTCCGCGCCTTCGCGAGCGCGCTCTCCTCGGGCCGCGGCGCGACCTGATACGCGAGCGTCTCGCGCTCGACGCACGCAACCACATCAGCACCGCGCTCGAACGGTTCGCGGCTCAACGTATCGACGAGCGCGGGCAACGCCGCGTCGTCGATGTAGGCATCGGCGAGGCCCGCGTACAGCGCGTCGGCCGCGCCGATCGTCTCGCCGGTCACCGCCAGATAGCGGCCGATCGCGCCGGGCGTGCGCGCGAGATACCAGCTCGCGCCGACATCCGGAAAGAGGCCGATACGGGTTTCGGGCATCGCCATCTTCGTCGATTGCGTGACGACCCGCAGGCCGCCGGTGCGATGTGCGCCCTGCGAAATGCCCACGCCGCCGCCCATCACGATGCCGTTCATCAACGCGATATACGGCTTCGGATACACGAAGATCGCGTGATTGAGCCGGTATTCCTCGCTGAAGAACGTATCGCGCGCCTCCTGGTCGCCGGTTTGCGCCGCTTCGTACATGTGGCGGATGTCGCCGCCCGCGCAGAACGCGCGCTCGTGCCGGCTGCGCACGACGACGGCCAGCACCTCGGGGTTCTCGCGCCACTGGTCGAGCGCCGCGTGGATCGCGCGGATCATGCCGGTCGACAGCGCGTTCAGCGCTTTCGGCCGCTCCAGTTCGATGAGACCGATGCGGTTGGCTACGTGGGTCGCGATTTCGTCGCTAGTGGCGGGCAAGGCGGACGTGGACATGGAGAACTGGGCGCGGCGGCGCGGCATGAGGTGGAACCGAACGTTATCACGGGCCTGCCGCTTTGCGTTTGGTGGGGAGCTCGGGGGCCGGGTCCGTGGAGCCGGCCGACTTGGCGTGGCGCCGCGCGACGGTTTTTTTGCCGCGGACTGCGGCGCTGTTCGATGCGCCCGCCGCCACGGCCTGCGGCACACCGAGCCATGCGTCGAGCGTCACGCCGACGAGCGTCTCGAGCGGCGCGCTCGGAAACACCGGGCACGTGAGATTCAGCGCGACGATGCCATGCAGACTCGCCCACAACGCCTCGGCCCAGATGGCCGGCTTCATCGATGCGACCGACGCCGACAGACGCCCCGCTGCTCGCAACTCGTCGAGCGCGTCGATCATGATGTGCAGCGCGGCGTCGCCGGGATCGTCGTCGGCAACGCCGCCGGCGGCGTTGCCCAGGGAGGCGGTCGAACCACCGCTCCCGGCGTTCGCGCTTGTGTCGCCCGTGTTGCCGTCGTGTTTGCCAGTGCCCACCCCGCCCCTGAGCGCCGCGCCGGTATAGCTCGGGTCCTCCATGAAAATCAGCCGGTACGTTTCAGGATGCTCGATGCCAAACGCGACGTACGCGCGCCCGAGCGCCTTCAGCCGTTCGGCGGGATCCGCGATCTGCACGAGCGGCACGAAGGTCGCGAGCAACTGCGCGTAGCCTTCGGCGCACAAGGCCCGCGCGATGTCGTCGCGACTCGCGAAATGCAGATACAACGTGGCGGGCGAATATTCGATCGCGTCAGCGATCTTGCGCATCGACAGCGCGGCAAAGCCCTCGCCCACGACGATGCGCCGCGCGGCATCGAGGATGCGTTCGCGCAGTGCCTGCTTCTGGCGGTTTTTTCGTTCGGCGATTCCCATGACTCGCAATTTTCAGATTGACAAACTGAAAAGTCAATTTAAACTGAACATCGTTTACTTAACAATGTTCAGTAAATTTTCATCTGTCAAATCGAGCAGCCACGAGCGCGCGACGATGTCGCGCCGCCATCTGAGGGGTCGTCATGCAAGCCACGGGAAAGGTCGGTTTATTCGGTGCAGCGGGCGCTGCGGGTCGAAGCATCGCGACGGCGCTTGGCGCGGCGGGCCGCGATTACCGGGTGGTCGGCCGCTCGCGCGAGGTATTGCAACGGACTTTCGGTGACGACCCGCACGCGGAGATCGTCACCTGGAACCCCGACGACCCCGCCTCGATCCGCGCCGCGACCGCCGGTCTGCAGACCGTGATTTACCTCGTCGGCGTGCCCTACGACCAGTTCGCGCAGCACCCGCCGTTGATGGAGAAAACGCTGGCTGGCGTGACGGCCGCCGGTGTCGAGCGCTTGATTCTGATCGGCACCGTGTATCCGTATGGCCGCGCGCGCGGCAACCCGGTCCGCGAAGATCATCCGCGCGAGCCGCACACGTTCAAGGGCCGCATGCGGCTTGAACAGGAAAAGCTCGTGCTGGCCGCGCATGGCCAGAAAGGTCTCGAAACGCTGGTATTGCGACTGCCCGATTTCTATGGACCGGGGGTCGAGCGCAGCCTGTTGCACGGTGTCTTCGTTGGCGCCGCTACCGGCAAGCGCGCGCAGGTGCTCGGTCCCGTCGACGTACCGCACGAATTCATCTATCTGCCGGACGTCGGTCCCGTGGTCGAACGACTCACGCGCACGCCCGAAGCCTACGGCCGCTGGTGGCATCTCGCGGGCGCCGGCACGATCACGCAGCGCGAGGTGGCTCGCGAGGCCTACGCGCTCGCGGGCTCCAGGCCGAAGCTGACGGTGGCCGGCAAGGGCATGCTGCGCGTGCTCGGGCTATTCAATCCGCTGATGCGCGAGTTGGTCGAGATGAACTATCTGATGACCGAGCCGCTCGTGCTCGATGATTCGGCGCTGGCGACGTTGATCGGGCCGCTCAGGAAGACGTCGTATCAGGAAGGGATCAGGCGGTGCTTCGAAGCGGCGCGCGAGGTAGTGCCGGCACGCGACATGAATTAGCGGCAAGGCGTTGGCGATGCGTAGGTGAAATGAAAACCGCAGAGATGGACCTGCACCCGGCCTCCGGCGCCGACGGTCCGTAGGCAGGTCCGCTTAGCCTGCCATCTGCCCCGGCGGAAAGTGGCCACTCTTGAGCAGCACGGGTGTGCCGTTACTGATCTGCAGATGCTCACGCGCAACGGCCTCGATGCGCGGCCGGCCCGCATCGAACGCGCGCAGCCAGCCGTCGAGGTCCTCGCTGTAAGCGCCGAAATGATCCTCGAGCGCTTCCACCGAGATCGCGCACGGCACCGGCTCACCGTCCACCAGCGCGGAAAACACGACGGTCAGGTTGGAGTCGCGGTAAGCAGGCGCGTCTTCGGGAAAACGGATTTTCATGGTCGCCTCGTCAGAAGTTGGCGGCGGGAACGTAGCTTGCGCGCAAGGCCGCTGCGCGCCGCCGATCCTCGCAAGTCCCGCCATGGTACTCGCGCCGCCGGATCACGGTCCAGCGCGCGCGAGGGCCAGATTCAGGGCATCGCGCGCTGCCTTGGCGAGCCCATCGGCGGGCCCTTTGCACGGAAATCGCCGACACGCTCACGGCCCATCCAGCAATCGGTCGACATACTCGCGGGCCGCCCGTTCGACGAACGCGAGCGCCTCTTCTTCACTGTCGAAGCGTTGCCGGTCGCCGAGCTCGAGCAGCGTTTCCATCCGGTGCGGATCGTCCGGGCCGAGCTCAGCGAGGCTGACCGTGCCGACGTAAGTACCGTCCACTTTGGTGTGCGCGTCGCCTGACGTGTCCGACGTGCTGCCCCCTGGCACGAGGCGCGCGGCGGCGCTGATGAAATAGCCGCGATAAGGGCCACTGACCCGTTCAGCCATCTTCGTCCTCCTGTTGCGGTTGCAAAGCTGGCGCCAGTCGCAACGGCGCCGCCCTGATGCTTCAGCATGCGGCGCGCCGCTGCACTGGGTGTGTGCGGGCGGCCCGTCCCATAACGATAAGGCGCGTTGCAGCGCGATAAGTTCTGCTCGCGAGACGCGCCCCCGCGCCGCGCCAAAAGAGCCGCGCCAAAGAACCGCGCCGCACTTCAGCCGCGCGCGCTGGTCGAACGGTCCATACCGGCATGCTCCATGCTGTCGCACGGTACCTGTTACGACGCCATTTCGAGGCCAGCGAGCGCAATATGGGAAAATATTTTCTGCACGATCATGAACTGCCCGAGCCGGATGCGGCGAACCGCTGGTTCGAGTACGCCGAAAGTCACGGCATCGACATCCCAAAAGCGATCGGCATCTGGGAAGACGCAGCCACTGAAGAAGGCGCGGAAGCCCGGCGGCTCCTCAACGCGGCGGGCATCACGGTCGAAATGACCTGAGCCGTGACGCGCGTCCTCGCGCTCCACAGCGGCCGACCCGACCCGGCAGCCCCCCTCTATCTGAATGAAAGGACACAACACGATGCAATTCACGACGCAACCGCGACGCGCCGGCCGATTCCACCGCCTCCGATCCAGCGCCGCGCTTGCCCTCGTGCGTCGCGCGTCGCTGTCGGCCGCCTTGCCCGCCGCGCTGCTGCTCGCCGCGGGACTGGGCGGCTGCGCGTCGTCGAACACGACCACGCTGATCAATCTGCCCAACGGCCAGACCGGCTTCGCGGTCAACTGCAGCGGCGCCGACGCCGGCTCGAGTTGGGCCTCGTGCTACGTGCAAGCAGGTAAGGCCTGCGGCGCGACCGGCTACGACATCGTGTCGAAGGACAACGACGAAGGCGGCACCGCCGGCGGCAGCGTCACGAACGTGGCGTCGGCGAACGTGAAGGGCCGCTCGATGATCGTGCGCTGCAAGTAAGCCGATTTACGTGCCTGGCGGCAATCGCGGCGGCTGGCGCGGGCGCTCAATGCGCCTGCATCTTCGAGAAGAGATTCAACACCGCGACGCCAGCGACGATCAATCCCAGCCCGATGATCGCCGGCACGTCGGGTACCTGCCGGTACAGCACTAGCGCGACCAGCGTGATCAGCACGATGCCCGCGCCGGACCAGATCGCGTAGACGATGCCAACTGGAATGCTTCGGAGCGTCAACGACAGGCAATAGAACGCGATGCCGTAGCCGAGCACGACGACCATCGACGGCAGCAGCCGTGAAAAGCCGTCCGAGGCCCGCATCGCGGAAGTCGCAATCACTTCGGCGACGATCGCGATCGCGAGCAGCGCATACGGGGGTATGCGCATCGCGTCAGTTTTTCGCGAGCGCGAGCTTGCCGTAGTCGTGACCGAGATGCGCGCACAACGCTTCGACCACGAGTTCATGATCGGCGCGCTGCGGCAGACCGGACACCGTGATCGAACCGATCACGCCCGCCCCTTCCACCGCCAGCGGAAACGCGCCGCCGTGCGATGCATACTCGGTGGCCGGCAGTCCGTGCTTGTCGGCGAGCGTCGCGCCCGCGAGCTGCATTTTCAGACCGATCGCGTACGAGCTACGGCGAAATTGCGCGACCGTGTTGCCCTTGCGGCGCGCCCAGTCGACGTTGTCGGGCGTCGCGCCGTCGAGCAGGCTGAAGAACAGCGGCTGGCCGAACGTGCGCACGTCGATCGCAGCGGCAATGCCGCGCGCTTTCGCGACTTCGTGCAGATACGCGCCGACTTGCCACGCGCGGTCGGCATCGAAGCGGGGAAACACGAGGGTCTTTTCCTGAATGGCGATGACCTGCAGGTCGTGAGCGATATCCATGGGGTTCAGAACGGGTCGGGGCATCAGAGTCAAAGGGGCCGCCGTCGCGAAGATCCGGCGAGCCGCGTGGAGAATCTGAATTCTAGCGCAGCGTCCGCGCACGGCTTTCCAGAGCCTTTCCGATAGGCGACGTCGCGCGGGCAGAGCGAAGCGCAATGAAGCCAATTCTTACATGGCTATTGCGCTGGTCGTATGGCTGGTCTATAATCTTTTCTTCGACGGACGCGGGGTGGAGCAGTCTGGCAGCTCGTCGGGCTCATAACCCGAAGGTCGTAGGTTCAAATCCTACCCCCGCAACCAACCGAAATCATTGAAGGGTTACAACGCATTGGCGTGTAACCCTTTTTTGTTTTTGTGGCCTTGGTCTGGCGATCCCCTTGACCGCCCCACCCTCAGGCAAAAAAAAGCGCGTCAACTGAATGACGCGCCAAGCCACGGGGCAATGTCCAAGAGAGAAAAGATGACTGCGGTGGACGCGGTGGCCTCCATCGCAACCATCAGGACCGATGCCATCAGCGCATCCAAAAATCGACTGTCAATCAATGTCAGACACGACGGCGCTCGCCGCCTTGGACGTCGTCTCGCGCAGCCCCTGTCGGCGCCTCAGTAATCCCCCGCCCCGGTGATAAACTCCTATCACCCTTTCTCGTCCCCTTTCCAATGAAATTCTGTTCTGTCTGCGGCCACGGCGTCAGTCTGAGCATTCCGCCGGGCGACAATCGCGAGCGCTTCGTATGCGGCAGTTGCGGCACCGTGCATTATCAGAATCCGCGTAACGTGGTCGGCACCGTTCCCGTGTGGGACGACAAGGTGCTGCTGTGCCGTCGCGCGATCGAGCCGCGCTACGGTTACTGGACACTGCCCGCCGGCTTCATGGAAATGGGAGAAACGACGGCCGAAGCCGCCTCGCGCGAAACGCTCGAGGAAGCCGGCGCCCGCGTCGAGGTGCAGAACCTGTTTTCGCTGCTGAATGTGCCGCACGTGCATCAGGTGCATCTGTTCTACATGGCGCGGCTGCTCGATCTCGACGTCGTCGCCGGCGAGGAAAGCCTCGAAGTGAAGCTGTTCGAGGAGCACGAGATTCCGTGGGACGAGATCGCGTTTCCGACCGTCGGCCAGACGCTGCGCTTTTTTTTCGCCGACCGCGCGGCCGGCAGTTTCGGCCTGCATACCGGCGACATCTTCCGCTCCCTGCGCGAAGGCTGAGCGGCGCGCATGGTTCCCTGGCTCGGAGCTGACGACCCGTTTCCGCCCGTCGAGCGCGCGCTCGGCGCCGCGAGCGGCGCGCCCGGTCTGCTGGCGGCAAGCGGCGATCTGCTGCCGTCGCGCCTCATCGACGCGTATCGGCGCGGCATCTTCCCGTGGTATTCGGACGGCCAGCCGGTGTTGTGGTGGAGCCCCGATCCGCGCATGATCCTGCGCCCCGCCGAGTTCAAGGTGTCGCCATCGCTGCGCAAGACGCTCAAGCGCGTGTTGCGCGACGACGCGTGGGAAATCCGCGTCGATCACGATTTCGCCGCCGTGATGCGCGCCTGCGCGCAGGCGCCGCGCCACGGTCAGCGCGGCACGTGGATCACCGCCGACGTCGTCGAAGCCTATTCGTCGCTGCACCGCCTGGGCGACGCGCACAGCATCGAAACCTGGCTCGAGGGCAAGCGTGTAGCGGGATTGTATGGCGTGTCGCTCGGGCGGATGTTCTTCGGCGAATCGATGTACACCGACGTCACCGACGGCTCGAAAATGGCGCTGGCCGCGCTGGTCGGCCACTTGCGACGTCACGAAATAGAAATGATAGACTGCCAGCAGAACACGTCGCATCTGGCGTCGCTCGGCGGCCGCGAGATAGCGCGCAAGGCGTTTGTCGCGCATGTTCGCGCGTCTGTCGGCGCGCCGGCCATCCCGTGGCGCTTCGACAAGACCGCCCTGCTCGACATCCTCGCGCGGGCGGCGTAGGAAAAATCAGGCCGAATCCGGTCCGCCGCCCATCGAATAGCGGCATCAACCGCCGGGCGTGCCGGGTTTGCATTACCAGAGACGCATCGAGAGCTGCCAACGTGACTCATCCCAACGAGCTGCCTCTTTCTCCGCTTTCCGCGCTGCAATTTTATGCAACGGCGCCCTATCCCTGCAGTTACCTGGACGGCCGCATCGCGCGCTCGCAGGTCGCCACACCCAGTCACCTGATCAATTCGGACGTCTACACCGACCTCGTCAAGGCAGGCTTCCGGCGCTCGGGCGTGTTCACGTATCGCCCGTATTGCGACGGCTGCCGCGCGTGCGTGCCGGTGCGCGTGCCGGTCGAGCGTTTTCAGCCGAACCGCACGCAGCGGCGTGTATGGAGAAAGCACGGCGACCTGATTGCGACCGTCGCGCCGCTGCACTACGACGAGGAGCATTACGCGCTGTATATGCGCTACCAGTCGGCGCGCCACGCGGGCGGCGGCATGGATCGCGACAGCCGCGACCAGTACGAGCAGTTCCTGCTGCAAAGCCGGATCAACTCGCGGCTCGTCGAGTTTCGTGAGCCAGCGCCGCTGCAGCCCGATGGGCGACCTGACGGGCGACCTGACGCGCGGGGCGCGCTGCGCATGATCAGCATGATCGATATCCTCGGCGACGGGTTGTCGTCGGTGTACACGTTCTTCGAGCCGAGCCTGCCGCACGCGAGCTTCGGCACCTACAACATCTTCTGGCAGATCGAGCAGGCGCGCAGCCTGAACCTGCCGTACGTGTATCTCGGCTACTGGATTCGCGAAAGCCCGAAAATGGCGTACAAGGCGAATTTCCGGCCGCTCGAAGGCTTGATCGACGGCGCGTGGCGCGTGCTCGATCCGGCCAGCATCGACCTGCCGCCGGTCGATTTCGCGATGCATGGACGACGCGGGCCGCTCAGGCCGTAGTCGAGGCGCCGTCCGTCGAGTCGTTGCCGGGTCCCGCTCGTCGCCGGCAACGCCCCACCAGTCTCATCAAAGCCCAAAGCCGGTAAAATAGCGGGTTCCCATTTTCCGGCCGTCCGGCTTCATCCCGTGCTCAGCTCCCTTTATCCGCTCGTTCGCGCCCAACTCTTTCGCATGGACGCGGAAGACGCTCACCATCTGACTTTGCGCATGCTCGGCGCCGCCGGTCGCACCGGCCTCGCCGGCGCGCTCGCGTCGCGCGTGCCGGATTCGCCGCGCACCCTGATGGGCCTGACGTTCCGAAACCCGGTCGGACTCGCGGCGGGCCTCGACAAAGACGGCGCGTGTATCGACGGTCTGGCGGCGCTCGGCTTCGGCTTCATCGAAGTGGGCACCGTGACGCCGCGCGCGCAGCCGGGCAATCCGCGTCCGCGCATGTTCCGGCTGCCGCAGGCGAACGCGGTGATCAACCGGATGGGCTTTAACAACGCCGGCGTCGACCAGTTCGTGAAGAACGTCCAGGCCGCGCGCTATCGCGGCATCCTCGGTCTTAACATCGGCAAGAACGCCGACACGCCGATCGAGCGCGCCGCTGAAGACTATCTGTACTGCCTCGAGCGCGTGTACCCGTTCGCGAGCTACGTGACGGTCAACATCTCGTCGCCGAATACGAAGAACCTGCGCCAGCTGCAGGGCGCCGACGAACTCGACGCGCTGCTCGCCGCGCTGAAGGACAAGCAGCAAAGACTCGCCGACATGCACGGCAAGCTCGTGCCGCTCGCACTGAAGATCGCGCCCGACCTCGACGACGAGCAGGTCAAGTCGATCGCCGACACCTTGCTGCGCCACAAATTCGAAGGCGTCGTCGCGACCAACACTACGCTGTCGCGCACCGCCGTCGCCGGCATGCGGCATGCTGACGAAGCCGGCGGCCTGTCGGGCAAGCCGGTGTTCGACACGTCGAACGAGGTGATCCGCAAGCTGCGCGCCGAAGTCGGCGAGGCGGTGCCGATCATCGGCGTCGGCGGCATTTTCTCGGGCGACGATGCGCGCGCGAAGCTCGCGGCCGGCGCGTCGCTGGTGCAGCTTTATACTGGTTTCATCTACCGCGGTCCGGCGCTCGTCGCCGAATGCGCGCAGGCGTTGCGCTAGGCATCCGCGCCGCTGCATATAGACATAAACAAACGGTATTTAGGTTGCGATAGGCTCGTTTGCTATGCTCTCGACCGTCAAAACATCAGACGTACAAAGGAACATGATGAAATTCGGCCTGTTGAAGAAGCTCCTCGCCACCGCGCTGATCGGCGCGTCGCTGAGCGCCGTTACGGCGCACGCGGAAGACCTGCTCGACCAGGTCAAGCAGCGCGGCACGCTGCGCATCGGTCTCGAAGGCACCTTCCCGCCGTTCAACTCGAAAGCGCCGTCGGGCGAACTGGTCGGCTATGACGTCGACATCGCCAAGGCGGTCGCGGCCAAGCTCGGCGTGAAGCCCGAGTTCGTCACGACCGAGTGGAGCGGCATCATCGCCGGTCTGCAGGCGGGCAAGTTCGATGTGATCGTCAACCAGGTCGGCATCACCGACGCGCGCAAGCAGACGCTCGACTTCTCCCCGGCGTACACGTACTCGGCGGCGCAACTGATCCAGCGCAAGAACGACACGCGCCAGTTCACCTCGCTCGAAGACCTGAAGGGCAAGAAGCTCGGCGTCGGTCTCGGCACGAACTACATGGACATGGCGAAGGCAGTGCCGGGCATCGACGTGAAGACCTACCCGGGCGCACCCGAATACCTGCGTGATCTGGCCGCCGGCCGGCTCGACGCGGCGTTGAACGACCGTCTGATGCTCGCGTACCTGCTGAAGAACTCGAACCTGCCGCTGCGCACCGGCGCTAACGTCGGCCCGGGCAACCCGTCGGGCATTCCGTTCAGAAAGGGCAACCCGAAGTTCGCGCAGGCGATCGACGACGCAATGACCCAGCTCGAAGCGGACGGCACCTTCACGAAGATCTCGGACAAGTGGTTCGGCATCGACGTCAGCAAGCCGATCAAGTAGCACGCGTGGAGTCGAACGAAGGGCGGCATCGATGGCGATGCCGCCCTTCGCGCTTTTTGCGGCCCACGCGAGCTGCGTGAGCCGCGGGAGCCAAACCGCGCGCCGCGTATACCCCGAGCCGCATCGCGCGGCCCGCGCCTGAGCGCGCGCCAAAGTTTATGATGTGCGCTTTGTGCGTCAATAAGAACACTGCCCATGTCCATCACATCCCTGCTGCTCCAATCAGTGCCGGTGCTCGCACAAGGCGCGCTGCTGACGATCAAGTTCGCGATCCTGTCGATGATCTTCGGCCTGATCGGCGGCGCCATGCTCGCGCTGATGGGCATCAGCCACAGCCGTCCGCTGAACTGGATCGCGCGCGTCTATGTGAGCGTGATGCGCGGCACGCCGCTGCTCGTGCAGATCTTCGTGATTTACTACGGTCTGCCGAGCTTCGGCATTTCGCTCGATCCGACGCCGGCCGGCGTGATCGCGCTGTCGGCGAACGTCGCCGCGTATCTGTCCGAGAGCATGCGCGGCGCGATTCTGGGCATCCACCAGGGCCAGTGGCTCGCCTCGTACAGCCTCGGGCTGTCGCGGCGTCAGACGCTGCGCTACGTGATCGCGCCGCAGGCGCTGCGCATCGCGGTGCCGAGTCTGTCGAACAGCCTGATCAGCCTGATCAAGGACACCTCGCTCGTGTCCGTCATCACGGTGACCGAGTTGCTGCGCAGCGCGCAGGAAATCATCGCGTCGACCTACCAGCCGCTGCCGCTTTATCTTGCGGCCGCGGCCGTGTACTGGGTGCTGTGTCAGGTGCTCGAGTGGGCGCAGCGCTGGTACGAGCGGCGGCTGTCGCTGCCGACGCGGCACTGAGCGCCGCCCACTCCTTTTCGTTGCCCCCAGCGGCTCATTCCCCAGCGAACTTGAGCCCCAACACCGCGCGCGCCGCGTCGGCCATCGCGATCATCTGTCGCGACGTGTCGTGCGGCATCAGCGGACTCTCCAGCACACCCGCGCGAATTAGCTCGCAAAAGTGCGCGGTCTCGTAGTTCAAGCCGCCGCCTTCGAACGGTTCGTCGAGTTCGACGACCCCGCCATCCGCATAACGGATCGTCGCGCGCGACGGGTTCCACCACGGCTCGTGCAGCGTCACGTGACCGCCTTGGGCCATCAGCAGCGCATCGCCCTTGCCATGCAGATCGAGCCCGCAGAATAGCTGCGCGATACCACCGCGCTCGTGCTGGCTGTTCAGACTCGCGAACGTATCGACGCCGGTCGCGCCAAGCCGGCCGAAGCTCTGCACGTCGCGTGGCGCGCCGAGCCAGTCGACCGCGAGAAACATCTCGTAGATGCCGATATCGAGCAGCGCGCCGCCCGCGTGCTCGAACGACAGCGACGGATGATCGGCCGGCACGCCCGGCACCGAGCAGCCCGCGCGCACGAGCCCGACCTCGCCGATCGGCTCGGCCGCGAGGCGCTCGCGCAACCTTCTGTAGAGCGGATAGAACGGCGGCTTCATCGCTTCCATGAAGAGCCGTTGCGATGCGCGCGCGGAGTCGAGCACGCGCTCGAGCTGCGGACGATTGATACACGCGGGTTTCTCGCACAGCACGTGCAGCCCCGCTTGCAACGCGGCGATCGCATAGTCGGCGTGACTGTCCTGCAGCGTCGCGATATAGAGCGCGTCGATGCCGCTCGCGAGCAGAGTGTCGAAACTGGCGCAGACGGCGCCGCCGAATTCATCGGCGAACGCCTGGGCCGGTTCCACGCGACGCGACCACAGCGCCGCGAGCCGCGTCCGCGGCACGAACGCGAGCCCTTGCGCGAAGCGGCGCGCAATCCGGCCGGTGCCGACGATCCCCCAGCGGATCTCGCGCGATGAAGTGGTGTCCCGCGCTGCCCGATCGGTCGGTTGGGTGCTGGCTGCGTGCAGTGCCGCTGTCGTATCTGTCATCGTGTGTGCAAAGGTCCATGCGGTTCGGAACAGCCGCTATTGTCACCGATGCCGCTTGCGAACGCGGCGAACCCGGCCGATCGAACCATGCGGCATCACTGCCGCGCACCGACCTTCGACACCCCACCCCGCCGCTCCCGCCGGACATTGACAGATACGCTCAGCCCGCGCTCGCAATCACGCTCAAACCCGCGCCGGCGGCTCCGCGGAAAACCGCCCGCCGACCTCCTCGGCCGCGTAATCGATCATCGCGAGCGCAGCGATCTCGGCCTCCTTCGGATCGCGCCGCTCGATCGCTTCGATGACGCGTTGATGCGATGCGATCGCACTCTCCCACAGCCCTTCCCGGTCGTGCACGACCGGATTGAGGGTCGACAGCGCGCCGCGAATGATCGCCGCCATCTGCTTAAAGAACTGGTTGCCGCTCGCGATCACGATGCGCGTATGGAACAGCTCGTCGGCTTCCTGATAGCCGGCCTCGCCCGGACGGATCATGCGAAACGCCTCGAACGCCTCGCGAATCGCCGCGACTTCCGCGGCACTGCCGCGCGCGGCCGCCTGCGCCGACGCGCGCGGTTCGATCAGCATGCGAAACTCGATCACGTCACGCAGAAACATCGGATCGGGCTTTGCACGGAAACGCCAATTGACGACGTCCTCGTCGATCATGCGCCAGTCGCTCATCGGCCGGATGCGCGTGCCGATCTTCGGCCGCACGTCGAGCATGTCGCGCGCGAGCAGCATCGATAGCGCCTCGCGCATCACGGTGCGGCTCACATCGAATTCCTTCGACAGCACATCCTGCGGCGGCAGAATCGCGCCGTATTTTTCCTCGACGATGCCGCTGACGAGCCCGTCCATGACTTTGCTCACCAACGAGCGATCCTTGTTTGCGTGTTCCATGACATATCCCCGAAGCGGTGTTGACCCCGCGTGGCCTGTTGATTGAAGGGCCCGTACGTATCTGTTATGCCAATAGAATCGTTTTTCGATACGTTGCAAGCTTCGAAACGGATGCGCCAGTGGGACACTTCCTGACAGGGTTATCCCTCTGAAGATTTGTTTCGTTCGTGTAACGCCATCTGTTTCGCCAGGCACAAAGCTCGCTCGTCAAAGCGTGCCTGCGTTGTGGGGTTTGAATTGTGCGCATTCGCACGTTGGCGTGATGAAATTGTCTGATTTGCACGGACGTGGTCGGACGCCTGCGTGTTCCGGCGAACAAAGATCGGCTCCTGCGCCTCCGACAGCACGCTGACGCCGAACAGCTCGGCGTCCATCAGCCGTGCAAGCGCACGATGTCGTCTTCGCCGGGATCGCCGTCCGAATGCACCTCGATGATTTCCAGCGGCGTCTTGCCAGCATTTTCGAGCCGATGCCTGACGCCCAGCGGAATCAACGTCGACTGATTCTCCGACAGCAGGAAGCGCTCGTCGCCGTCCTTGCTCGACGCGTCCCACACCGAGTCCCAGGCGCCGCGGTCCGACCAGCCCGCGTCGAGCGGCACCGTCACGCCGACGAGACGCGCGTCGGTGCCCATGCGCTCCATCACCGCATAGTCGACTGAGTCGGACGGACACGCGGCGAACGCGTCGCGCGCGAGATGCAGCGCGCCGGCCTCGTCGATGCTCGCGCCTGCGAATGCGTCCTTGCAGGCCGCCGCGATCAGCGGACGGCACAGGCCGATCGCGTCGAGCCACACCGACGCGCGCACCACGAACATGCCGCTGTTCCACCAGTACTCGCCCGACGCGAAGTAGCGCTCGGCCAGCTCGGCATCGGGCTTCTCGACGAAGCGCTCGATCGTCCGCGCGCCCCGGTTTCCCAAGGCCGCGGCGGTGCGGATATAGCTGTAGCCGGTCGCCGCGCGCTGCGGCGGCACGCCCAGCGTGACGATCGCGCCCCGCGAGGCATGCGCGAGCGCTTCCTTGAGCGCCGCGCCGAACGCCGCTTGATCGGCGATTGGATGATCGGCGGGCAGCGCGACCAGCATCGGATCGTCGCCGGCCGCGGCCGACGCGCGCGCGGCGAGCGCCGCGACGGTCAGCGCCGGCGCGGTGTTGCGCGCCATCGGTTCGAGCAGTATGCGCACCGGCTTGCGGTACTGCTCGACGCGCTCGAGCGTCGGCAGCCGCAGTTCCTCGCAACAGACCACCAGCGGCGCGGCGGGCGGCGTGGTGCGGGCCGCGTCGGGCGCGGCCGGGTCGAACGCATCGTCGAGCCGGCGCAGCGTCGCTTCGAGCAGCGACTGGTCGCCCATCAGCCCGATCCGCTGCTTCGGATTGCGTTCGCGCGACAGCGGCCACAGCCTCGCACCGGAGCCGCTCGCTAGAATCACCGGTTGCACGGTCAGTTCGCGCAGCGCGGCGGCGGTCCCAGCCTGCGGCGCGGGCGGATTCGCGGGCCAATTACCTGGCTCTACCATTCGATTCATTTGCGATCCTGTCGAATCCAGATCCTGTTCACGGGCCGGCATGACGCCAGCAAGTGCCTCGTGGTCTCACGCGCGTTCAGTCGTATGCGCGCGACACACAGCGCGGTCTGGGCGCCCCTGTCTGTCCGCGTGCTCCCTATGCTTCTCCGAACGGACGCAACGCCCCCGCGGCGCGATGTTCATCGTGCCTGTGCAGCTCGCCGTCGAGCGCCGCGCTGTCGGGCTGACGCAGCTTCGTGAAGCCGCCGCGATAGACGTTCTCGACGTACGACATGATGTTTTCCTGCGCCACCGACGACAGGATCGCGTGATCGGTGTGCTTGCAGAAGGCCACGTGAATGCGCGTAAAGCGCGCGAGCCGCGTGCCGCGCACGCCGAAGTAGCGCTCGAGCTCCTCGACGCCTTCGTCCAGCACACCGAACACCAGGTGCGTGTCGACGCCCCGTGCCTCTAGGTTCGCGAACAGATGCCGCTCGTCACGCGCGCCGAATTCGAGGCCACACAGTTGCTCGATCCGGTCGGCCAGCGTTTCGCCGGTCCGCGCGAGCTGGCGTACCACCAGCTCGCGCACGAGGCCCCAGCCGCCCGTCTCGCCCTTGAGCACGCGCAGCCATTTGCCCGGCTGCTTCATCGAGCGCATGTAGTTGCGCGTCGAGCCGAACGCGGACACCGGGATCATCGGCTTGCCGTGTTCGTCGCAGACGTTACGCCATCTGAACTTCTGCACGTTGACGATCACCGCGCCCACCACCGCCGCTTCGCGCATCGCCGCATGCAGGCCGGCGTAGGCGCCCGAGCAGATGCCGAGCAGCAGCGCGCCCGCATGACCGCGCGCGGCAAGCCAGCGCGACGCGTACGCGGCGTCGCCGACACTCGACTGAGAGTACAGCGCGTCGAGGCTCAACGTGTCGCACGACGGCATGCTGTCGCCGACACCACGGACGTCGATGCGCAGCGACGCGATCCCCTGGCGTGCGAGACGCCGCGCGAAATGGACGCCGAAACGCCCATTGCCGATTCGCGACACCGCGCCGGTATTGAGCAGCAGCACCGCTGGGGCGCGCGCCGCCGCGGCGCCGTCGGGCCGGCAGTAGATGCCGAACACCTTGCCCTCGTTCAGCCACACCGGCGTCTCGTGCAGCCTCGGCGCGACATAGTGACCGCCCGCCGGCTGTTCGCCTCGCTCGGGCACGCGCGCCACCGTTTGGGTCGTTTGGGCCGTTTGCGCGCTCCCCGCCAGCAGCCAGTTCTCGATGGTCTCGAACGCGGCGTGCGGTATTTCGCTTTCGAGCGGTTCCATCATGAAGCGGCTGTATTCGTCGAACGGGTGACGCTCGAGCTCGACGCCATGTTCGCTGTAATGCGCGGCGAGCGCACCGGCGCGCGCCGGGTTCAGTGAATCGAGCAGCAGCACGCGCGCGGCCGGCCGGCTCGTCGCGCGATACAGATCCGCCGCGTGCAGGCTTTGCAGCGTGTCGCGATACATGCGAAAGCCATACGCTTCGACGAACTCGTCGGTATCGGGCTCGACCACGCAATCCATCGCGGCCGGATCGTTCAACCACTGCCGGTAATGCGCGCGCAATTCGCGCTGGTAAGTCTTGCCCGACAGCACCGGCGACATCAGCACGAGACCGTGCACATCCCCAAGTTCCTGCGCGGCAAGCGCGGCCAGCATGCCGCCGAGACGCAGACCGCACACGCTGACACGCTCGACGCCGGTCGCCTCGCGCAGCTGCGCGACCGCCTGCTTCACGCTGTCGATCCATGCGCGCCACAGGCCGGCGTCGGTCGGGTCGCCGGCTGAGTCGCCGGTCGCCGGGTAGTCGAAGCGCAGCACCGGCATGCCGCGCGCGGCGAGGCGCTCGGCGAGCCGGCGCATGCCGCGATACGTGCACAGCGTGTCGTAGCCAAACGGGGAACACATCACAACGCCATCCGGGCCGTTGGCTGGATGCAACCAGCCGAATTTGCCGTCGAAGACGATGGGTCTCACGGTCCGCTCCTTACTCTTCCTTTTCAAATGATTACAACAAAGGTGCTCTCGCGCATATGTGCGTCGCGCCACATTAGTTTGGGTTCCGAATCGCGCTGCGCTGGCGTGTGTCGATGAGCGTGCTGTGCAGTGCAGTGCAGCATGCCCCGCGTGTGGACCGACGCGCGGCGGATCGCGTCGGTCATGCGCTGTGGTCGATGCCGGCGGCTGCGTGCAGCGTGCCGCGAGCATTACGTGATGGAGACGGCGCGGGCGCGCTTAGGAATGCTCCGCAATGCGGTGCGCGCGGCCGGCTCGTGGCCAACCACTGCGCTACCCTATGAGCTTTGCCATTTAACCCCCTGCCGATCGCGGCTATCTGTACGGCCACCCACACAGTCACGCGGCGCCCGGGGGCAAGATGCAAGACCTGCGACGCGTTGATGCCGCCGCGTATGTCCGCGCGGCCCTTCTCACCGGCCCGGCAATGGAACATGGAACGAAGCATCGTCAGGAACATCTTCATCAACCTTGCCGGCGCCGTCGCGCCGACCTTCGTTTCCCTCGTGACCGTGCCCACCTACATTCATCTGCTGGGCGCCGAGCGTTACGGGGTGATCAATCTGGTGTGGGCGCTGATCGGCTACTTCAGCGTCCTCGATCTGGGCACCAGTCTGGCGACGGAAAACCAGATCGCCAAGGCTCGCGCGGCCAGCGACGATTCGATCGAACCGATCTTCTGGAGTGCGTGGTTCATGAATCTCGGTACCGGCATCATCGGCGGCGCGCTGATCTATGCCGGAGCCATTGTCTACATCACCTACGGCGTGAAAATCGAGCCGACGTTCCAGCATGAAGTGATGGCGAGCCTGCCGTGGATCGCGGTCGCTGTGCCGATCGCGAACGTGACCTGGGTGTTCGCGGGCGCGATTACCGGCGTCGAGTGCTTCACGAGCTACAACATCAACCAGACGCTCGGCACCGCACTGTTCCAGTTGCTGCCGATCGCGGCGGTCCTCTGCTTTTCGCCGTCACTGGCGATCGCGATTCCAGCCGCCGTGATCGCGCGTTTCGTCGGCGGCCTGATGCTGGGCGTGGCCGCCATTCGCGCGCTCGGCATTCGCCGTATGCAGATGCCGCAATGGCGCTTGATGATCGGGCTGTTCCGCAACGGCCGCTGGCTGCTGATGTTTTCCGGCGCCAACATGATCGCGTCGACGCTCGACCGCGTGTTCATCGGCGGACTGCTCGGCGCGCGCTTCGTCACTTACTACGCGACGCCGCAAAACCTGATCAATCGATTGAACCTGCTGCCGCTCGCGATGGTGCGCACCCTGTTTCCGCGACTGTCGGCGGCGTCGCGCGAGGATGCGGATGCGCTCGCGCACAACGCGCTCGCGTTTCTCAATGGAGCATTTACGCCATGCGTGATCATCGCGCTGTTCGCGCTGAAGCCGTTTTTGCTGCTGTGGCTCGGACCGCAGCTCGCCGCCGCGGCGCCGGTCGCGAGCGTGCTGATCCTCGGCGTGTGGCTGAGCGGCCAGTCGAGCATCCTCGGCAGCCTGTTGCAGGCGCAGACCCATCCCGTGGCAGTGGCGAGCGTCAGCTGGCTTCAGTTGCCGTTCTTTACCGGCGCGTTATGGTGCGGCATCCACTGGTTCGGCATCATGGGCGCGGCGGTCGTCGTCGTGCTGAAGGTGCTGCTCGATTACTCGGTGTTGCTCGCGTTCTCACGGCTGCATGCATGGACGATCGTGCGCAACATGCTCGCGCATCTCGCGTTTCTGCTCGTCGCGCTCGCGCTCGCGGATTCGATCAGCGCGTTGCTGTTGGCGATCGTCGCCGCGCTCGCGTTGAGCGCGGCGAACTTCGGCATGTCGCTGCGCGGGTCGAGCGAGTTGCGCGGCGCGCTTCACAGGCTCTGGCTGCGTTGCGCGCCGTCGTCCGGACGGGCACGAGGCTGAGTCCCGGCGCGCGCAATCAATGACGCCGGTCCACCGCTCGTTCGCGGTCGGTGGACCTGGATGCCAAGGCTGAAAACACGTACCCAGCCGACCCGGCATCACAACAGTTCGAACGTATTGACGAACGATGCGCCGTCGCGCTCGCGGCGCCTCGGACCGAAGCGCGCCTGAGCACCGCGCACCTGACGCGTGAGACCGATGAACGGCATACCGTGTTCGAGGTACGGTCCCTCCGTCTTGCGAAAGCCGAACTGCTCGTAGAACCCGCGCAAGTCAAGCGGTGCGCTCACGCGCGTGGCGCGGCCCGGCCAGCGTTGGGCGACCGCTTCGAGCACACGCTCGATCAGCATCTCGGCGGTGCCGTCGCCGCGCCGCAGCGGACTCGTGAGCACCTTGTCGATCGTCACTTCCGGATCTTCGGAATCGCCGGGCTGCACCCGCGCATAGGCGAGCACCGGCATCGGTCGCGCCATGTCTTCGACCGCGAACACATGCAAGGCCTGCTCGTCGCGACCGTCCGCGTCGAGGCACACATGCGACTGCTCGACGACGAATACCGCACTGCGCGCACGCAGCACGACATACAACTCACGTGCAGATAGCTGATCGAACTCCAGCGTTTTCCAATTCATCACGCCCCCGGCTGTCAAAATTTTCGGCGGGTCCGGCGATGCCTGCCGTGCGCGACGGCAGGCCGATCCATGACGGTCCCTCATCATCGACTACACGGTAACGTGCGCTAAAGATGTGCTTCCGTGCGCCATCGCACTGACGCTCGGGGTTGACGATCCTTAAATACGAGCCAACGAAGCGCAGCCTTGCCACGTTCGCCCGGTAGCGCAGATGGCTTCACGCAGGCCCGCCTGCAACACTGCACTGCACCACCGCGAACGCACGCCGCGGTCTTCGCACCGCAGGAAACTACACACGAAAATCAGGTGCCGACGTCATTCGACCTCGGTACCCATCGGCAGACCTTTGACCATAAGGGAGCACTGCATGAAAACTGCATTGAGACGCATCCTTTCCGAATCCGCACGCCTGGATGTCCCGCTGGAAAGCCTCGCCGACGACGCCGACCTCTATGCTGCCGGACTCTCATCGCTCGCGACCGTGCATCTGATGCTTGCCATGGAAGACGAATTCAACGTCGAAATTCCTGACCGTATGCTGACGCGCCGTCTGTTCTCGAGCATCGACTCGATGGCCGCCGCGATGACGGAGTTGCAGCAGGCCAAGGCGGCAGCATGAGTGCGCCGCTGCTGGGTCAGGCCGCCGCAGCGGCCTGCGGGGCGGCCTCGAACTCGACTACTGACGCCCGGACCGGCGCTGGCCGGGGCGCTGCCACCGGGACGCTGAGCGCGCTCGATACCGGTCCCGAATGGCGTGCTGCAGCGCATCGTTGCGCGGCGATCGCCGCGCAGTACGCGGACGCCGTGGACTGTGAGGCGCGCTTTCCGGTCGAGGCGTTCGACGCGCTCAAGGCCGAGCGTTTGCTGTCGGCGATGGTGCCGACCGCTTTCGGCGGCGCGGGCCTGTCGCTTGCCGATATCGGTGCGATCTGCGAAACGCTGGCGCAGGGCTGCGCATCGACCGCCATGATCTATGCGATGCATCAGATCCAGGTCGCGTGCATCGACTCTCATCGCGGCGCCTCCGCCTGGCAAGCGAGCCTGCTTGCACAACTGGCCGAGCAGCAATGGCTGCTCGCGTCGGCGACGTCGGAAGAGACGATCGGCGGCAACATGCGCACGAGCGCGTGCTCGGTGGAGCTCGATGGCGCGCGTTTTCGGATCGAAAAGCTCGCCCCGACGATCTCGTACGGCGCGCACGCCGACGGCATCCTCGTGACCGCGCGACGCACCGCCGACGCGGCCGCGTCCGATCAGGTGCTGATCGTCGCGCTGCGCGCCGATACGCAGCTCGAGCGGCGCGGCGGCTGGGACGCGATGGGCATGCGCGGCACCTGCAGCGAGGGCTTCCGGCTCGTCGCGACGGGACTGGCCGAACAGATCCTCGCGACGCCGTTCGCCGACATCGCCGATCAGACCATGCTGCCCGTGTCGCACACGCTGTGGGCGTCGGTATGGACCGGCATCGCCGTCGACGCGGTCAATCGCGCGAAAGCGTTCTTCCGCGCGCAGGCGCGCGCGAAGCCCGGCACGATGCCGCCGGCGGGGCTGCGGCTCGCCGCAGCGGTCGGGCTGCTGCAGATGATGCAGGCGCGTCTATCGGTCGCGCTGGAGGCCGCGCGCGCCGCGCATCAGGCACGCGAGGGCGCGACCCAGGCGGACGCCCCGCTCGCGGCGATGCTCGGTTTCGCGTCGGACATGAACACGCTGAAGACCAGCATTTCGACCACCGCGCTGCAGGTCGTACAGGAAGTGCTGATGATCTGCGGCATGGCGGGCTACAAGAACGGCACGCCCTATAGCGTCGGCCGCCATCTGCGCGACCTGCACTCGGCGCCCTTGATGATCAATAACGACCGTATCGCGCAGAACACCGCGAGTCTGCTGCTCGCGCAACGTCCTGCCGCGCCGGGGAGACCCTGAATGAAGCTGATGACCGATACCGCCGCTATCGCCGCGGCGGCCGTGGGGCCTTCGCTCACGCTGCGCGACGAGATGCTGGCCGCCGGCCTGCTGATCGACACCGGTGAAAACGGACTGTATGGCCGCAGCCAGGTTTTCGAGGACGTGGTCGAGCGACTGAACCTCGCGATTACACAGTTGGGTAAAGATCAGCAAGCCGAAGTATTGCGTTTTCCGCCCGCGATGCGCCGCACCGACTTCGAGGATAGCGAATACCTGAAGAGCTTTCCGAATCTCGCGGGCACCATCCATTCGTTTTGCGGCGACGACATGGGCCACCACCGTCTGCTGCGCGCGCTCGACGATGCGAAGGCCGACAGCGACGACGACCGCGTCGACGCGTGGCTCGCGCAACAGAAACCGACGCGCGTCGTGCTGACGCCGGCCGCCTGCTATCCGATCTATCCGGTGATGGCGCGGCGCGGCGCACTGCCCGCCGACGGCCGCACCGTCGACGTGCTGTCTTACTGTTTCCGTCATGAGCCGTCCCTCGATCCGGGCCGCATGCAGATGTTCCGTCAACGGGAATACGTGCGTCTCGGCAGCCCCGAGCAGGTGATGGCGTTCCGGCAGATGTGGATCGAGCGCGGCTCGCTGCTTGTGAAGCTGCTAGGCTTGCCGGTCGAAGTCGATCTCGCGAACGATCCGTTCTTCGGCCGCGGCGGCAAGATCGTCGCCGATAGTCAGCGCGCGCAGGCGCTCAAGTTCGAGTTGCTGATCGCGCTCGCCGATCCGCGCGGCAAGACGGCCTGCCTGTCGTTCAACTATCACATGGACCACTTCGGCGCGATCTGGAAGATCGCCTGCGAAGACGGCGCGACCGCGCATACGGGCTGTGTCGGCTTCGGCATGGAACGCATCACGCTCGCGCTGTTCCGTCATCATGGGCTCGACGTCGACGCGTGGCCCGACGACGTACGCGCGCTGCTGTGGGGCGATACCGAGACCCGCGTCGCGGATGCGCTGCAGGCAAC
Source organism: Paraburkholderia sp. MM6662-R1 (assembly GCF_050436245.1). Taxonomy (NCBI): domain Bacteria; kingdom Pseudomonadati; phylum Pseudomonadota; class Betaproteobacteria; order Burkholderiales; family Burkholderiaceae; genus Paraburkholderia; species Paraburkholderia sp. MM6662-R1. The sequence continues at coordinate 768,676 of NZ_JBNDLV010000001.1, forward strand.
GCAAGCGACGCCAACGGCGACCGTCGCCGGGGAGCGCGCATGAATCCATCGCCGACTTCGGCGCTTGCCGGCGCGCTCGCCAACTCGTCGTTGCCGCGACGCGCAGGCGATCCGCCGACGCATCAGCAGACCCACGCGGTGCCCGGTGCCGGCACGCAGTTGCGCGAGCACGTAGCGCACGCGCTGCATCAGGGCGAACGCGTGTGGCAGGAGACCAACTGCTACGTCGATCTGTGGATCGAGCTGCTGCATGGCTTCGGGCTCGATCCGCGCGCGGCGCTCGCGTTCACGGTCACGCAGGATTTCGAAGGCGATCAGTTCACGTTCTTCAAGTTTCCGCTCGACGATCTCGAACGTCTGTATGGCACCCAGGTGCAGGAGCTCGCGATCTACGACTCGCTCGAAGAACGCGTGCTCGCGCAGACGCTGCGCGGCCACACCGTGCTCGTCGAGGTCGACGGCTACTACCTCCCCGATACGCGCGCGACCTCGTATCGCCGCGAGCATCCGAAGACCACGATCGGCATCGACTTCGTCGACACCGCCGCGCGCCGCCTCGGCTATTTCCACAACACCGGCTACCACCGGCTCGAGGGCGACGACTACGACGGCGTTTTTCGCAAGCTGCCGCATTTCGCCGCGCAGCCCGATCTGCTGTTTCCCTACGTCGAGTTCGCCAAGCAGGCGCGGCCCGCGCTCGAAGGCACCGCGCTCGCGGAGGCGTCGGCGGAACTGCTGTGCGCGCATCTGGAACGGCGTCCGTTGACCAATCCGATTTCGCAATGGCGTGCCGCGTTTCCCGCGCATCTCGATACGCTGTTCGAGCGCGACGAGGCGTATTTCCATCTGTACTCGTTCAATCTGATGCGGCAGCTCGGCGCGAACTTCGAGTTCCTGTCGAAGTATCTGCAGTGGCTGTCCGCGCAAGGCTTCGAGATTCCGCCGACGATACCGGCCGCTGCGCAACGCATCGCGTCGGAGTCGATGGTGATGCAGTTCCGGCTCATTCGCGCGATCGCGCGCGGCCGTCGCGATACCTGCGAAGACTGCTTCGACGTGCTTGAAAGCGCTTATGAAAAAACGCTGCCACCGCTGGCCGCTCTGGTGCGCTAATACGGTGATGCGTGGTTGCGCGCACTTCGTGCCGCGCGGTTTTTCCGGGAATTGACCGTGGATGTATCGACACTCGATCCGCCCGCTGACGAGGGCGATGCTGGCCGTGCGCGCGCGACCGGCGCGATCGCGCAAGCGCATGATGCAGGCACTGCCCGCGCCGCGCCCTCGCTATGGCCGCAACGGCTCGACACCGGCTGGGCCTGTCTGAGCACCCCGCCGCACGCCTATGCGTCGCCGGCCGATCTGCCCGCGCAAGACTGGCTCGCCGCACAGGTGCCCGGCACCGTCGCGAGCGCGCGGCTCGCCGCCGGTCTGCTCGATGTCGATCGCCCGCCACCGCTCGCATTCGACGATCACTGGTATCGCGTCACGCTGATCGGTACGGGGCGGCGCCGCTTGCGTTTTCATGGACTCGCGACGCTCGCGCAAGTGTGGCTCGACGATGTGAAGCGGCTCGATTCCGCATCGATGTTCATCGCCCATGATCTGGATATCGAACTGGACGGCCGCGCGACGCTCGTGCTGTGCTTTCGCTCGCTGACGCCAGCGTTGGCGGCCAAACGCTCGCGTGCGCGCTGGCGGCCGCGGCTCGTGTCGCCGCCGACGCTTCGCAGCGTGCGCACCACGCTGCTCGGCCATATGCCCGGCTGGTGTCCGTCGATTCAGACGGTCGGCCCGTGGCGTCCGATCGAAATGCTCGGCGACGCGCCGCACGCATTCGACACGATTGATCTGACCAGCCGGCTCGAGCAAGAGGATGGGGTAGTTTCGTTGACTTTACGTTTCGTACGCCCCCACGACATCGCGGCCTGCCGCGCGACACTTTCTTGCGCCGACCATGTTTCGTCTTTGCAATGGCACGATGCATATACACTCACCGGCGACGTGCGCGTGCCCCACGCGAAACGCTGGTGGCCGCATACGCATGGAGAGCCCACTTTATATCCTCTGACGTTGCAGCTCGTCGACGGCAACGTGATCTCTCAGTCTCTGGGCTCGATCGGCTTTCGTCGTATCGAAGTGGACCGCGGCGCCGATGCTGCGGGTTTCGCCCTGCGCGTGAATGAAGTGCCCGTATTCTGTCGCGGCGCGTGCTGGACCAGCGCCGATCTCGTCACGCTAGCAGGCACCGAAACGCAATTGCGCCACACGTTCGAGCTCGCGCGCGCCGCTGGCATGAACATGCTGCGCGTCGGCGGCACGATGCTCTATGAGTCCGATCTGTTTTATGCGCTCGCCGACGAGTACGGCCTGTTGATCTGGCAGGACTTCGCGCTGGCGAATTTCGACTACCCGAACGATGCCGCGTTCAGCGCATTGATCGAGCGCGAAGCGAGCCAGTTCCTAAGCCGCACGCGTCGCTTTGCCTCGCTCGCGGTGCTGTGCGGCGGCAGCGAGGTCGACCAGCAGGCGGCGATGTTCGGACTGCCCGCGGCGCAGCGCGCGCAAGCGTTGTTTACCGAGCTGCTGCCCGCGCTCGTCGCACGCGAACGTGAGGACGTGCCCTATGTCAGCAATTCGCCATCGGGCGGCGCGTGGCCGTTCTCGACTAACGAGGGCGTCACGCACTACTACGGCGTCGGCGCGTATCAGCGCCCGCTCGCCGACGTGCGCCGCGCGCAGGTGCGCTTCGCGGCCGAATGCCTGGCATTCGCCAACGTCCCCGACGAGGCGACGCTGCACGACGCGCTCGGCACGATCCACACGCACGATCCGCGCTGGAAAGCCGCCGTGCCGCGCGATCCTGGCGCAGGCTGGGATTTCGACGACGTGCGCGATCATTATTTGCAGGCGCTTTACGGCGTCGAGCCGGCGCGCTTGCGCTATGAAGATGCGGCGCGTTATCTCGATCTGTCGCGCGCGGTGGTTGCCGAGTTGATCGGCGACGTGTTCGCCGAGTGGCGGCGCGCGGGCTCGTCGTGCGGCGGCGGCCTCGTGTGGCAGTTGCAGGATCTGCGCGCGGGCGCGGGCTGGGGCGTGATCGACGCCACGGGACGGCCGAAAAGCGCGCTGCACGGCTTCGCGCAGACACTGCAGCCATTGCAGATCACGCTCACCGACGAAGGCCTGAACGGCCTCGATATTCATCTGCTCAACGAGCGCGCGCAAACGTTTTGCGGCGAACTCGAACTGGTCTGTCTGCGCGACGGCAGCGTGAAGGTCACGTCCGCGCGACGCGCGCTGACGCTTGCCTCGCGCAGCCTGCAACGCATCAGTGCGGCCGCGCATCTGGGCCAGTTCTTCGATTTCACGCATGCGTACCGCTTCGGCCCACGCGCGCACGATGTCACGATTGCAACGCTCTACGATGCCGCGAGTGGCGAGATCGTGTCCGAAGCGTTTCATCTGCCCGAGCGTAGCGTGCACGCGCGTGATGACCTCGGTATGACCGTCGAGGTCGAACGTCGTGGCGACGGCAGCGGCTGGCAGCTTGCGATCGAAACTAAGCGCTTTGCGCGCTTCGTTCATATCATTGACCCTCGTTATCGCGCGGTGCGCGACTGGTTCCATCTCGCGCCGAACCGGCGCTGTATCGTGCCGCTGCATGCGCTCGAACCGCTGCTGCCGACCACCTTCGCGGCGTCGCCGCAAGAACTCGTTGCACCTGCATCAAACGCGGCCTTTAAAGTGGATGAAACATGCGGGGCACCCCAGGGGGAAGTCCGCGCGATCAATGCGCTATCCGCCATCTTCTACGGCTAGTGGTCATTCCGAACTAGTCGCACGTACGCGAAGCGCCCCAAAGCTCGCTTCGCAGGTCTCGAACTGTCTGCCCGGCTCGCTCACTGTTGGCTCGAACGCGACTGTTGCCTGTTCTGAAAGGCCTTACGTGCGACAGCGCACGCACTCCATTTACCACTTCTGAATCATTTCCGGCACTTCACGAGGAGCGCTTCAAAACGCGCATGCGGCGCCAGGTTCAAATCTGAGACAGCTTCGACAGCACCCAGTTTTTGGCCGTGAAGCCTTTGATATCAAGGGATTCGCCCAAACCCAAAGCTTTCATACGATGCATTCCCCATCCGGCGGGGGTGTACAGAACTGAAACAAAAAGCCGCTTTTACTCTCCCGACGCGCTCCGGGTTTCTTCGCTGCGCCGCACCAGCAGGCGTTTTCCCTAACGTTGGCACGGTCCTCGCTACTACCTCCACGCAACAGAGTGTCACCGCACACGAGCGCAACAACAGAGGCGGTGGCAGACAGGCCTAAAACGGGGCCGATGCTGGCCATCCAAGCTGCTCGCCGGGCAGCCCACTGCCGAGGATGCGGGCATCGGATCAAATAAACGGAGAGAGTCGCGCGAGGCGCGACTTTCATGCGAGGACCGATCATGTTGACACTTCAATCCGATTTGCACGGTAACCATCTGCTGGGCGCAATGCCGTCGCACGAATGGCAGGCACTAGCTCCCCACCTCGAACTGGTTCATCTGCGCACCGAGCAACTGCTATGCGACTCGGGTCAACGGATCCATCATGTGTACTTCCCCACCACCGCGATCATCTCGATGCTCTCGACGATGGAAGACGGCAGCTCCGTCGAGATCGCCGCGGTCGGCCGCGAAGGCATGACCGGCGTGCCGGTCCTCACGGGCGGCGAAACCATGCCCAACCGCGTACAGGTGCAATGCGCGGGCTTCGCCTACCGGATGAGCGCACAGGCGCTCAAGCAGCAGTTCGCGCGGTCCGACTTTCTGCGCCGCCTGATGCTGCTGTATATGCACGCTCTTCTGACCCAGGTCGCGCAGACCGCCGCGTGCAATCGCCATCACGCGCTCAACAAGCAACTGTGCCGCTGGCTGCTGATCGAGGTGGACCGCGTGGCGTCGAACGATCTGAACGTCACCCAGCAGCTGATTGCCGACATGCTCGGCGTGCGCCGCGAAGGCATCACCGAAGCGGCCGGCAAGCTGCACGACGAAGGCCTGATTCATCATAGCCGCGGTCATATCAAGGTGCTCGACCGCAAAGGCCTCGAAGCCCGCGCGTGCGAATGCTACGGCCTCGTGAAACGCGAATTCGATCGTCTGCTGCCGCGACTGCGCCAGGCCGAGACCGTCGAATAAGCGGCACGCGGCTCGATGACCGGGGTCGATTTGCCTATGTTCAGGATTACTGCTCGATGTCTCGACGCACTGTTCGTGATTGCAGGCGGTCTGCTCGCCCACTGGATGCGCTTTTCCGCACCGATCGCGTTGGCCGATACCGAGCGTCTTCTGATCGCGTTCAAGTGTGTGCTGGTTCTGTTGCTGTTTCCGGGCTTCGGAGTCTATGAGACGTGGCGCGGCAAGGCGCTCGCGCCGGTGCTCGCGCGAATCGCCGCCGCGTGGCTCACGGTGGTCGCGACCGCGCTCCTGCTCGCGTTCACGCTGCATCGCACGGATGCGGTGTCGCGCCTGTGGCTCGGCTACTCGACGCTGATCTCCGGCGCGTTGATCATCGCGACACGCTGCATCATGCACGTGGTGCTGCGCTTCGTACGTCGCCGCGGCATGAACGCGCGCACCGTCGCGATCGTCGGCGCACCGGGGTTTGCGCGCACGCTGCTCGCGCATCTCGAGCATGCGCCGCAAGCGGGCTTCAAACCGGTGTGCGTGTTCGACACCAGCGTGCAAGGCCACGACGCGTATGGCGCGCGTCTGACCCGCCTACCCGTGCTGACGGATCTGGAAGCGTTCGCGACGAAGGTGCGCAATGACCGCGTGAACGAAGTGTGGCTCGCGTTGCCGCTTTCCGAGGAACACACGATCTACCGCTTCACGCGCACCTTCAGACACGACTTCGTCAATCTGCGCTTCATTCCCGACGTGCGCAGTCTGTCGCTGTTCAATCATGCGATCGTCGATGTCGTCGGTTTGCCGACGCTGAATCTGAGCGCGACGCCATTCTCGTCGCCGCAGATGTGGCCCAAGCTGATGTTCGACCGCCTGTTCGCCGTGCTCGCGCTCATCGTGCTCGCGCCGGTGTTCGCCGTGCTCGCGATCGGCATCAAGCTCACGTCGCCGGGACCGGTGTTTTTCCGGCAGATCCGCAAGGGCGTCGACGGCCAGCCGTTCGGCATCTACAAGTTCCGCTCGATGACCGTGCACCAGGAAGAGCACGGCCAGATCACGCAGGCGACCCGCAACGACTTGCGCGTGACCAAGCTCGGCAGCTTCATGCGCCGCACGAGTCTCGACGAGCTGCCGCAGTTTCTGAACGTGCTGCGCGGTCAGATGTCGGTGGTGGGTCCGCGTCCGCATGCGGTCGAACATGATGACCTGTACAAGGACCAGGTATACGGCTATATGCACCGTTACCGCATCAAGCCCGGCATCACCGGCTGGGCCCAGGTCAACGGCTATCGCGGCGCGACCACCAAGGTCGAGAAGATGGAAGCGCGCGTGAAGTTCGATCTCTTCTATATCCAGAACTGGTCGTTCTGGTTCGACATGAAGATCGTCTTCATCACGATTTTCAAGGGCTTTGTTGGCCGCAACGCGTTCTGACCATGCCATCAAGGGAATCGCATCCGGGAGTGTCGGTCATCGTGACGGCACTGCGGCGCATGCGAAGTGCGGGTACTGAAGGCGGTGCGCTGAAAGATCGCCGGAATGCGCCTGCGTTCCATTCGAGAAAAACACCCAACCGGGCAACAACGCGTACACGCCGCTGCGAATAGAAGCGCCAACGCCGGCGGCCCGATCGACAGCCGCCGTGGTTGACGCAAGATGAGCAGCCGCGACGGACCACGTCATGGACGGGTCCGCCGCGCGACACCGCCTCTACAGGAACGCACTGACATCGGTCTGAAACCGTACCGCGAGCGCCTTGGCGACTTTCTTGCTGATCGCGCGGCGTCCCGCGAGAATATCGCTGACCACGGTCGGCGACGCGATGCCGGCCAGATCCTTCTGCTTGAGACCATGCGTGATCAGCAGATGGCGCAGGACCTCGCGCGGCTCCGCTTTTGGAATCGTCAGGTTGCGCGCTTGCCAATGACCGACCAGTTCCGTCACGATCGCGTGCAGATCGGCGAGCGGATCGTTGTCGTTGCCGCTTAGATGATCGGACAGCGAATTGGCGACTCGCACCATCTGGTGATAATCCTCTTCGGTGCGAATCGGCGTGATCGGCAACTGGCTCTTCAGCGCAGCCCACGTTGCGGAGATGTCGGGAAAGGGTCCCGGAAGGCGATCGGCATTCATGAGTTTAAATTCGTCCTCGTCCAAAAGCCGTCGGCGCGTTAATCGGTGACGCGCGAATGACGACTGCCTGTTGTAGTGAATCGCCGTGACACGCCGAATTGCCGGCACGGCGAACTTCGCAGTGAGGAAATTCAGCGATCACGATAGCGAACGTCTGCTTCAGGTCGTTATGGCCACGCGAGGCATGCCGCGCCAGCGAGTATCTCGCCCATAGCGCGTGGCGCGCACCCCGATGTCGTTTTTGAAGTCCAATACTGCTTGCTTGACAATGACCCGCCGCGGCTGGCCTTGCACGCGCGGCGCCTATCGCGCGATACGCGATATGCGCTGCCGACACAAAGCGCGAAACGGACGCGCCCACACCAAGAGCCGCCCGGACGCGTTGGTCAGAACGGCTCGTTACTGCCCGTTGCGAAATCACTGCATGACGACGAAAACCTCTTTCTCTCCTATCGAAAACTCCACGAGGCGAGAACAGCGAAAGACCCTCACCTCATTGCCTCCACCCGCTTTTCGGCGCCGTGTCTCTGGCGATGCCGAGTTCCCGGGTCGCGAGATCGGGCTGCGCCCACCTCACCTGCTCCCCCGGCTCCATCGCCGGCAGACCCTGAGCGACCGCCGCAATCGTGCGCGTGACCTCGGCCATGAACGCCCGCCGGAACACCTGAGCCGAAAACCGCTCGGCATTCGCGCGACAGGCCGCCGGCGTGATGTACGCGCTCAGCCGCTCGAAGCGGTCGATCGCGTCGAGCATTGACACCGCCGTCTGACGCGCGAAGAAAACGCCGGTCGGGTGCGGGTCGCCGACCGGCACTACCGTTTCGAGCGCCCCGCCCCTGGCGAACGCAATGACCGGCGTGCCGCAGGCCTGCGCTTCGAGCGGCACGATGCCGAAATCTTCCTCGGCGGCGCACACGAAGGCTCGCGCACGCGCCAGATACTCCTTCAGTACGCCGAATGGCTGATAGCCGAGCACCGTCACGTTCGGTCCTGCCTTCGCGCGGATCGACGCCATCTGCGGCCCGTCGCCGATCGCGATCAGCTTGCGCTGCGGCGTGGCGTTGAACGTCTCGACGATCAGATCGATGCGTTGGTGCGGCACCATCCGCGACACGGTCAGATAGAAATCGTCTTTTTCGGAGCGCAGTTCGAATTCGTTCACGTCGACGGGCGGCGGAATCACCGCGGCATCGCGTCGATAGGTTTTCATCATGCGCCGCGCGACCGATTGCGAATTCGCGATCAGACGATCGACACCATTCGTCGACTGCGCGTCCCAGCCGCGCAGATAATGCAGCAACACCCGCGCGGCCCACGACTTCGGCCCGCGCAGCAGATTCGCTTCGCGCAGATACTGATACTGCAGATCCCACGCATATCGCATCAGCGAGTGCACGTAACCGATGTGCGTCTGATGAGGGCCGACCAATACCCCCTTCGCGACTGCGCAAGAACTGGTGATGATCAGGTCATAGCTCGACAGATCGAACCGTTCGACGGCGAGCGGCATCAAGGGCAAATAGGCGCGATAACGGCTGCGCGCAAACGGCAGGCCTTGAATGAACGACGTGGTGACCGGCTTACCGGCAAGCGGCGTGCGATCCTCGAGAAAATCGACGACGCTGAAAACGTCGGCGTCGGGAAAGCACTCGATGATCTGCCCGAGCACTTTCTCGGCGCCGCCGGGAGCGACCAGCCAATCGTGCACGATCGCCACTTTCATATTCCGTCCTGTCTGTCACGAATCGCCACCTGGCCTCAGAGAAGAGTGTATGTGCCACGTTCCTGACTGTGCGTGCGCGTGCCCACATTCGACATGCGACAGTACGCGGGTAATTCGGAGAGTCCGTTCGCGTCTGCAAAAACACGGCTTCATTCCCGCGCTTTCGTATGTGCACTACGCCTGACATATCGCCCCACGCCTGCTCGCCAGTCCAGCCCACACCTTTACGATCGGAGCGCTGCGCGAGCGACGGGCGAGCGACCTCGACGGCCGCAGTGCCTCGCGTGCCGTTTGGCGATCGGAGCAGTCAGTTGGGAGGGCCGGGTTCGGCCCTGGGGGAATTCGCCGTGCGCTGCACGGCGCGCGACGCAGTGGTGCTGCTGTCGGACGGTTCGTTGCGCGTGCGCTTCGAAGCGCCTGGCGCGCGGATGATCGGCGACGCGCGCGTGTCGGGCATCGCGCGGCGGGCATCGGCGGCTAATTGTCTGCGCACGGTGCCGTGCATTTTCCGCCAGGTGCGCGCGATTGCCGCCGCGGCGGGCGGTATAAGCGGGATCGTGCGGCACGACCGCAACAAAAAACGCGTGTGAACCGTTGGAGCGGCTCACACGCGTCAGAGCGAACAGAAACGCAATTCGCTTAATTCTGGCCGTACGTGATCGTTTGCACGCCGGTGTCCGTGCCGAGCAGGCACAGGTTCGCGCCGCGGCCCGCGAACAGGCCGACCGTGACGACGCCGGGCCATGCGTTGATATGCGCCTCGAGCGTGCGCGGGTCGCTGATGCTCAAGCCCTTCACGTCGATGATCTCGTTGCCGTTGTCGGTGATGAACGGCACACCCTCTTTCGTCACACGCACGACGGGCACGCCGCCGAGCGCCGTCACGCGCCGGCCGATCGCGGTGCGCGCCATCGGCACGACTTCGATCGGCAGCGGGAAATGGCCCAGCGTCTCGACGACCTTGCTCGCATCCGCGATGCAGACGAATACTTCGGACACCGACGCGACGATCTTCTCGCGCGTGAGCGCGCCGCCGCCGCCTTTGATCATCGCGCCGCTGTGATCGATTTCGTCGGCGCCGTCGACGTACACCGGCAGCGAGTCGATCTCATTCAGGTCGAGCACCTTGAAGCCGTGCGATTGCAGACGCGCGGTGGTGGCGAGCGAACTCGACACCGCGCCGCGATAGCGGGATTTGGTGGCGGCCAGCGCGTCGATGAAGCAGTTCGCGGTGGAGCCCGTGCCGACGCCGATCACCGAGCCTTGCGGCACGTTGGCATTCACGTAATCGGCGGCGGCCTGGCCGACCAGTTGCTTGAGTTCGTCTTGAGTCATGGGAGAGGCGGGGAAAGCGTGAAAAACCCGTAGTTTACCGGAGTGGCGCGGAGAAGGCCCGGTTTGGGTGGCTTTGTGCCGCGGACCACGCTTGTTTGCCGGACACGATTGGACACATTGAGACACAGGAATCATCCATCGCCATCACGAATTGATCGGCGAAATTGATCTATTCATGAATGCGCACCCGATGGACCTTGATCCCGCTTTCGAAAGGGAATACGACACTGGCTTTTGCGCCAAATTGTGGGGCTACACTAAAGCGCCTCCTGCGCAAATAGCTGTATTTTCCGCACTCAAAGCAAAACGCCCGGAACCACCACCGCGTTCCGGGCGCCCACAATCGGCCAACAACAAGAACGACGACAGAAAAACTACTTCTTCACCGCCCGCTGCCGCACAGCCTCGAACAGACACACTCCGCTAGCCACGGATACATTCAAACTCTCCACCGTCCCCGCCATCGGAATGTTCATGACGACATCGCAGGTTTCACGCGTCAGGCGTCGCATGCCCTCGCCTTCGGCCCCCATCACGAGCGCCACCGGCCCGTCGAGTTCCGTTTCGTAGACACTCTTCTGCGCGTCGTCGGCCGTGCCGACCACCCAGACACCCGCGTCCTTCAGTTCGCGCAGCGCGCGCGCCAGATTCGTGACCGTGATGTACGGGACCGTGTCGGCCGCGCCGCTCGCGACTTTCGCGGCGGTCGCGTTCAGTCCCACCGCGCGATCGCGCGGAGCGATCACCGCGTGGGCGCCGGCCGCGTCGGCGACGCGCAGGCAGGCGCCGAGATTGTGCGGATCGGTCACGCCGTCGAGCACGAGGATCAGCGGCGAGCCGCTGATGCCGTCGAGCAGTTCGGCGAGATTCTGCGCAAGCGGCAGATCGCCCGCGCGCGCGACCACGCCCTGATGACGTTCCGTGCGCGCGAGGCCCCACAGACGCGTTTCGTCGGCGGCGATCAGACGCACGCCCGCGTCTTTCGCGGCGTGCAGGAATTCGGTCATACGACGGTCCTTGCGCGTCGCGTCGTAATAGACATCCTCGACCGTCGACGCATCGTGCCGGATACGCGCGGTCACTGCGTGGAAACCGTATAAGACCTTATGACGTGCCATGACTGAACAACCTTTGATGGGGCGCGCATTCAACGCGCGCCACTGTGATGAATATGAAACCAAAAGGCAGACCGCGCGCAACCGGCACGTGCTCACGTGCCCGCTGCGCGCGGTCCCGGCGCTGTGAAAGCCTCAGCGCTTCTTGCGTGCCTGCTTCGACGCCGCCTTGGTCGCGACACCGTGCTTCCTCGCCACGCGCGCTTCCTTGACCGCCGCGCTCTGCGCGGGCGCGGCCCTCTTGCGCCGCGGACCCGGCACCGACGCGCCACTTTCCACCGGCGGCATCACGCGCACGCGCGGGCCAGCGCCTTCTCCCTTGTCCGCCGCGATACCGCGTGCCAAAGGCGGCTTGATCGGCGTATCGCGCACAAGGCGGAAGTCGATCTTGCGCGCGTCGAGATCGACGCGGCTCACCTGCACGCGCACGCGATCCGACAGCCGGTAGCGAATGCCGGTGCGCTCGCCGCGCAGCTCGTTCTTGATCTCGTCGTACTGGAAGTAGTCGGAGCCGAGTTCGGTCACATGCACGAGGCCTTCGATGAACAGCGAATCGAGCTGCACGAAAATACCAAACGACGTGACGCCGTTGACCATGCCGCCATACTCTTCGCCGAGCTTGTCGCGCATGAAATAGCACTTGAGCCACGCTTCGACATCGCGCGATGCTTCGTCCGCGCGGCGCTCGTTCGCCGAGCAGTGCAGCCCAAGTTCTTCCCAGGTCGCCACGTTGTTCGCGCGCCCGCGGGCGCCCCGCTTTTCCTCGTCGGCCTGTTGCATCGCGCGGGCGCGCGGCGACAGTGCGGTATTGAGCTCGACGCCGTGCGGCGGCTGCGGCTGATACTTGCGGCCCTGCAGGATCGCGTAGATCGCGCGATGCGTGAGCAGGTCGGGGTAACGGCGGATCGGGCTCGTGAAGTGCGCGTAGGCCTCGTAGGCGAGGCCAAAGTGGCCGATGTTGTCGGGGCTGTAGACTGCCTGCTGCATCGAGCGCAGCAGCATCGTCTGCAGCATCGAGGCGTCGGGCCGGTCGCGGATCTGCGCCATCAGTGCGGCGTAGTCGCTCGCGTGCGGCGTGTCGCCGCCGCCGAGCGTCAGGCCCATGCCGCGCAGGAAGGTACGCAGGTTCTCGAGCTTTTCCGCGCTCGGGCCCGCATGCACGCGGAACAGGCCCGGATGCTTGTTGCGCTTGAGGAAGTCCGCCGCGCACACGTTCGCGGCCAGCATGCATTCCTCGATCAGCTTGTGCGCATCGTTGCGCGTGCGCGGCACGATCTGCTCGATCTTGCCCTGCGCGTTGCAGACGATGTACGTCTCCGTCGTATCGAAGTCGATCGCGCCGCGCTTCTGACGCGCCGCGAACAGCGCCTTGTAGACGCCATACAGATTCTGCAGTTGCGGCAGCAACGCGGCGCGGCGGGTCGCTTCCGGGCCTTTGGTGTTTTTCAGTACCGCGGCAACTTCGGTGTAGGTGAGCCGCGCGGCCGAATGCATGACGCCCGGATAGAACTGATACGCCTTCACGTCGCCACGCGCGGTGACGATCATGTCGCACACGAGCACGCAGCGGTCGACTTGCGGATTCAGTGAGCACAGTCCGTTCGACAGCTTCTCCGGCAGCATCGGGATCACGCGGCGCGGGAAATACACCGACGTGCTGCGCTCGATCGCGTCGGTATCGAGCCCGCTTTGCGCAAGCACGTAATGCGACACGTCCGCGATCGCGACGATCAGGCGGAAGCCATCGCCGCGGCCCACCTGCACCGGCTCGCAATAGACGGCGTCGTCGAAGTCGCGCGCGTCCTCGCCGTCGATCGTGACGAGCGGCACGTCGCGCAGATCGACGCGATGGCGAATGTCGGCCGGGCGCACTTCGTCGGGCAGCTTCGCCGCTTCGGCCAGCGCGGCCTCGCCGAACTCGTGCGGCACGCCGTACTTGCGCACCGCGATTTCGATTTCCATGCCGGGGTCGTCGATATCGCCCAGCACTTCGACCACACGGCCGAGCGGCTGCGAATGACGGCTCGGAAAATCGGTCAGCTCGACCACCACGACCTGGCCAACTTTCGCCTTGCGGGTGTTCTGCGTGATCAGGATGTCGTGGCCGATGCGCTTGTCTTCGGGCGCGACGATCAGCGCGCCGTTCTCGTTGAGCAGACGGCCGATCACGCGCTTGTTCGCGCGGTCAGTGACTTCGACGATGTGCCCTTCGGGCCGCCCACGCCGGTCATAGCCGACGATGCGCGCGAGCACGCGGTCGTTGTGCATGACCTTCTGCATCTCGCCGTTGGGCAGGAACAGGTCGTCCTGGCCGTCGTCGCGAATCAGGAAACCGTAGCCGTCGCGATGGCCCTGGACGCGGCCCGCGACGAAGTTCGACGGATGGGTCAGTTGATAGAGATTGCGCTGATCGAGCCGGATCTGGCCGTCGCGCTCCATTGCGCCGAGACGCTTGAAAAATCCTTCGCGCTCCTGGCGCTTGATCGACAGGGCTTCGGCGATGTCGTTCGCGGCAAGCGGCATTTCGCTCGTGCGCAGCACGCCGAGGATTTCTTCGCGGCTTGGAATCGGATACGGAAATTTGCTCAAGGGCTTGTCGATGATTTTTTCTCGTTGCATGGACGTCGGTCGGCGATGTGATCCGGCCTGCAAGGCGTTTGCGTAATGCGCGCAGTCGCGCTCGGCTGCATCTGCACGGCGGCTGCGCTCGGTCATTGCACCTGCTGCTTTCTGCTCTTCTGCTCCACTGCGATTTGCACCGGAAACTGCCTGGGTCCGGCTCGTTCGACGCCAGCCGACGCGCGTCTGCCTGATCGCAAGTGACACTCGCGTCGGGACGCCGGATGTGCATCGTGCCAACGAACTACTGCGAGGCATTCTAACACCCGTGTCGGGCGCCACGCGGGCCTGCGGCGGTGGTTGGGACGCATAGTGCGCCGGGCTCGCCGCGAGGTTGAATCGCGTTCGGCAAATCGCTTGACAGGTCGGAATCTGTCGCTATAATTGCGGTCTTTGCTGTTCATCACCTGCCCAGGTGGCGAAATTGGTAGACGCACTAGGTTCAGGTCCTAGCGGTGGCAACACTGTGGAGGTTCGAGTCCTCTCTTGGGCACCAGATTCAAAAGTAGAGCCGCCTTTTGGCGGCTCTCTTTTTTTGTAAGGCCTGGTAGTCGAAATCGTTGTTTGTGTTTCGATTGCCGGATCAGCAGGACGGTGGTTCAGTAGCGATTGCATTACTTCGCTGCGCGTTCAACCGAGCGGATGAGAAAAGCAAGTTTGTTTGAAGCAGGAATTGACAAACTTAATCATCTTGCTAAAATAGCCGTCTAGCTTGAAGACGTGCCCAGGTGGCGGAATTGGTAGACGCACTAGGTTCAGGTCCTAGCGGTGGCAACACCGTGGAGGTTCGAGTCCTCTCCTGGGCACCATAAAAATAGATCCAGATCAATTAGTTGATGACGTTTGTGAAAAAGCCCGCTTTGCGGGCTTTTTGTTTTTGAAAGCGCCTGGAAGGTATATGCGTTCCACTAGAAGGCAATGTCGAATGAGTACGTTTTCGAGTACACGAAAGTTCGAGCTCCGGAAAACGTACTCACCGCACGCCTGGCATCTTTCCCTCCCCGATAACCGGGCACCACACATGAGGCAAAGTTTGTCCTTCACCACTTTGCCGCTCTATGCCGCATGGCCCACACCGTGCGTCACAAAAGATCGCTGACGAGTTACTGCGCCGGCTTGGCGATCCCGACAATATGCGCCTTAATCTCGTCGCGATCGTAAATTTGAGTTCAGCACAAATTCTTCTGCGTGGTCGCCCCCGTTCACCGACAGGGCTCCTTTGGCAGCAAGCGAGCGTAGGGAACCTGAGGGTTGTGGCTGCCTGGCAGGTTCTCGGTTGCGAGGCACACCAGGCCGACCATGTTCGAATCCGCAGCGGACCGCGCACGGCCCGCGGGCAGCCTGGTCACACCGGCCCTTGGCACGCGAGCGCATCGACCACACGATTTCGCCGCTGAAAACAAATCGATGCGTCGTCTGGCACGGGCGCTGCCCGCCTCGGACGGCGCCATGCTGCAGACGCTCTCCAGACATGGCGCTCGATCTGTGCGAGGCGGGCAGCGCCGGCATCGGCCTGCTGGAACGCAACAGTGACGGCCCCTCAGCCTTCAGATGGATCGCGGTTCCAGGCGCGTGCGTTGGCCTACAGAAACGCCTTGTTAGAGGCTCGCGCCGGCTTTGGGCACGACGTGCATCGCGAGGTCGAATGGGCCGCTCACGACCCACACCGCCCGCATTCAACGCTGAACTTCGTCAGGCTGCCTCACACCTGTTTAGCAGCGCGAGACCTGGGCGTCCGTTACGCACATGAGAGAAGGTTTCGCCGACGGCTTTCCGCTTCAACGTCCTTGAATAGAGAAAGACTCGGCTTGCGCTGCTGTTACTGTTTTGCCGCCCGCGGAGCATCAAGATATAGAGTTTTTCAGGTTTCGGATCCAGCGACGAACTTCTCAATTGCGTCCTTCACCTTCTCGATGCTTCGTGTCGACGTAACCTGCGCCCCTATCTTCCCGTCGAGCGACAAACGATCAATAGCGGGGTGGTTTGGATTTTCTATGTTCAGTTTCGTGAACGGTCCCCAGCCGCACAGGTCCGATAGCAGATCACACATCAGAGTCTCAGTGAGCCGGGTGCTGTCGAACAGGAACCCTCCGTTCTTGATTTGAAAGACTGGATGAATCTTGTGGACGCCGTGCAGCTTGGCGGGTGGGTCATCTATCCGCTCAGTGTGCTCGCGATCGTGGCGATTGCGATTACATCTATTCGCAAGGAAATTCGTGAACAGGCTTGCTCACGTGCTGTACCCCGTCGCGCTTGCGCTTGCGATTGGCGTCTGCAGCCAAACGGTGGCGGCGGCACCGTCGGTACCCGTCCGGCCGTGATTTTTACGGTGACGTCGTTAGGCAGCTCGGCGACCACCACGTGCAGGTCACAAGCATCCTGAGCAATCCCGACCAGGATCCGCACCTGTTTGAAGCCAGTCCGAAGACGGCGCGGGCGCTGCAGGGTGCGGCGCTCGTTGTGTACAACGGCGCTGATTACGACCCGTCGATGGAAAAGCTATTGGCGGCCTCGAAAAGGTCGAACCGCACGACAATTGTCGCGGCACAACTCATGGGACGAAAGTCCGGCGATAACCCGCATCTCTGGTACGACCCGAAGACGATGCCCGCCGTCGCGAAGGCGGTGAATACGTCTCTGGTAACCACCGATCCGGCGCATAAAGGTGACTACGATGCTCGCCTGGACCGCTTTCTCAACTCGCTCAAACCCGTCGACGACAAGGTCGCTGCCCTGAAAGGGCACTACGAGCACGTGCCGTTGACAGCGACGGAGCCGGTTTTTGGTTACATGACGAGTGCAATCGGTCTGGACAGGCGCAACGAGCGCTTCCAGCTTGCAACGATGAACGACACAGAGCCGAGTGCGGCGGATGTCGCGTCATTTGAGACGGATTTGACCGCTCGCCGCGTACACGTCCCACAACAGCCAGGCGAGCAGTGCAATGACCCGGCACATGCTGAAGCTCGCGAGCAACTCGCACGTACCAGCCATCAGCGTGACCGAGACTTTACCCGCTGGGAAGAATTTCCAGCAGTGGATGGGTTCGCAACCCGACGCACTATCGGCCGCGCTGAAGCGCTAGCCTGTTGAAGGCTACAGCTCCGCCCAACCGATGCCCGGACGCCCTCTTTCCCTGTCCCATCGTTGACGACGGTGCGGGTGATGCCATTAACGCACGCGCAAGCTCATGACGTTTGCCGTCCGGCAGTCGGGGCCGCGCACTTCTCCGCGCTGGGCGTCACGATGCGCGAAGGCGGTCTGATCGTTATACCCGCAGGACCGAGCAACCTTAATTGACAGGGAATCAATCATGACCGGACTCGCCGACCCGGCTCCCGTTGCCCAGACATTCTTCGTCGACGACGACAGTGCAGGAAAACTACCTGCTCGACCCGATCGTTACAGTCGTCGATGCCAGGCATGGGAATGCACAGCTCGACGAACATCACGAAGCGCAGGAACAGGTTGGTTTCGCCGACCGTATCCTCGTATCAAAGGCAGACCTCGCCGGCGAAGCGCAAACGCAGGCACTGATGCAGCGGCTGCGGCAGATGAACCCGCGCGCGCCCGCTCGACCAGCAGAAGCTCAAAGCCTTCTTCAGCACCATTGTCACGATTTACGGCACGTCGATGCTGCGCTACAAGGGTGTGCTGAACGTGGCGGGACTGGAGCGGCGCCTTGTGTTCCAGGGAGTCCACATGATCTTCGGCGCCGACCTTGGCACGCCGTGGCGGGAGAACGAGTTGCGGGAAACAAAGATCGTCTTTATCGGCAAACAGCTCCCCGCAGACGTCTTCACAGCGGGGCTGGACGGTTGCCTTAGGCTGGCCGGCTGCGACGCAACCAGCGGTTCCACACTGGCGACATCGGCGAACGGGAGCTACGCCCGTTCGCCCCGTATCAGCCACACAAGGCACGCGCCGCCAAAGAGCGAAGTAACGACGCCGATGGGCAGATCGTCGGGCGCGGCGAGCATGCGCGCGGCCACGTCCGACCAGAGCAGCAGCACGGCGCCAAAGAGCGCCGACGCGGGTAACAGCCGAGCGTGGCCGGCACCGACCAGCCGTCGGCACACATGCGGCGCAACCAGCCCGACGAATCCAATTGCACCGCTCACCGCGACCATCGCGGCCGTGACGAGCGAACTCACGACGAACACTTCGCGACGCACCCGCGCGACATCCACGCCGAGCGTTGCGGCGGCGACATCGCCACTCATCAGCGCGTCGAGCTCACGCCGGCGTGCGGCCAGCAGCACCATGCCGCCGACGGCGAACGCGGCTGGCGCGCCCAGCAGGTCCCATCGCGCCAGTCCAAGACCACCCAGCATCCAGAACAGCACCGACGACGCGGCGCGCTGGTCCCCAAGATAGAGCAGCAGGTTCGCCAGCGCCATCATCACGAACGACACCGATACCCCCGACAGCAGCAGGCGTTGCGAATCGAGCCGGCCGGCGCGCGCACCCAGCGCGACGGCGAGCGACATCGCCGCGAGCGCGCCGGCGAACGCCGTGGCTGGCAGCGTCAGCGGGCCGAACACGGCGCCGAGCCACAGCGTTGCGGTCACCGCGCCGAGCGTCGCGCCCGAACTCACGCCGAGCAGATGCGGATCGGCCAGCCGGTTAGCCGTGGCAGCCTGCAGCGCCACGCCGACCACCGCAAGCGCCGCGCCGACGACCACTCCGAGCAATACGCGCGGCAGTCGGATCATCCAGACGATCGCATCCTGCGCATCAGCCGGTACGGCTCCAGTTAGATCGCCCGACAGATGATGGAGCAGAATGCGGACGGTCATGCCCGGCGAAACCGGCACCGGTCCGAGCCCTGTTGCGACCATGATCGACCCGGCGAGCACCAGACCCAGCAAGGTGAAGGGAATGAGCGCGCCACGACGTGTTCGCGACGCCGGCCGGCCGCCCGATAGCGTATCCATGCTCAGCGCGCCTCCCCGGTAACGGCACCGGCCAGTGCGCCGAACACCTCCGGATGCAGCCCCCGCGCGAGGGTCTCGACGGCCCCGGCGTTACGCACGCCCGGCGTCGCGGCATCGTAAGGCACGACGATGAAACGGCGTGAGCGCACCGCGTCGACATTTGCGAGCACCGGATTGCCGGTGAGAAAGCGGATTTTCTGTGCGGCGGTCACGGCGCCATAGTCGACGATGACGATGGCCTGCGGATTGCGTGCGACGACGCTCTCCCAGCTGACCTGCGTCCAGCTCTGCTGAACGTCGTCCATCACATTGCGACCGCCTGCCGCGTCGATCAGGGCGGTCGGCATCGCCAGCGCCCCGGCCGTAAACGGCTTGTCCTCGCCGCTGTCGTAGACGAACACGCGCGGGCGCACCGGGTCCGGTCCCAGGGCACGCGACACCGTCGCGATACGCGCCTGCATCGACGCGACAACGCTCGCCGCACGCGCGTCCACATCGAAGATCGCGCCGAGGTTGCGCAGGTCGCGATAAACGTCGTCGAGCGAGGCCGCCGGCATCGGCATAACGTGCGCGCAGGACTCCGTGAGCTCGTACGACGCGATGCCGAAGCGTGCAAGCGCCTCGGGCGTGACGGGACCGCCGACGCGCATGCCATAGTTCCAGCCGGCCAGATAGAAATCCGCACCGGCGCCGACGAGCGTCTCGATGGACGGATAGCGGCGCGCCAGTTCCGGGATCCCCGCAAGGCGTACGCGCAGAGACGGATCGTCCGTCTTCCAGCCGCCGATTCCCGTGAACCCCGCCATCCGTGTCCTGAGCCCCAGCGCGAGCATCATCTCCGTCAGGTTCGAATCGTTGCTGACCGCCCTCGCCGGCGCACGCGCGAACGTCACATCCCGGTTGCAGCTGCGCACGGTAACCGGATAACGGTCAGCCTGTGCGTACGATGCGGCTACGCAAAAAATGGTGGCCGCCGTCGCGCGCCAGAGGGAAGTCTTCCTTTTCGTCATGTCCCGGACTCCGGTCCTGTAATCAGCGTGATGCGCGGACGTCCCGTCACCGGGTGCCGGTCGACAAGCGCATCGACGCCATACACCGTCTTCAGCAAGGGCTCGGTTAGTACCGCCTGCGGCGTGCCGCACGCGACGATCTCACCCGAGGCAATCACGTACAGCCGGTCGCAGAACGCAGCGGCGAGATTCAGGTCATGAATCGTGGCCAACGTGGTGATCCGCTGCCGCCGCACGAGGCCGAGCAGTTCGATCTGATGCCGCGGATCGAGATGATTGGTCGGCTCGTCGAGCATCAGCACACGCGGCTGCTGCACCAGTGCACGGGCCAGCAGCGCGCGTTGCCGTTCGCCGCCCGACAGCGAAGCGAACGGCCGCTGCCGGTGCGCATCGAGTTCGACATCGTGCAGCGCGGCGTCGACGAGCGCTGCGTCCACGGCGGTGTCGCCGTCAAGCAGCCCCTTGTGCGGCGTACGGCCCATCGCGACGACCTCTTCCACCGTCAGGCCGAAGTCGTCGGGCGGGTCCTGCTGTACCACCGCGATGCGTTGCGCCGCCCAGCGCCCGGACTTGACCCAGACGTCGTCGCCGTCCAGCCTGACGGCGCCGCTGTGCGGCCTTGCGTAACGGAACGCACACCGCAGCAGGCTCGTCTTGCCGCTGCCGTTGGGTCCGATCAGGCCGACGAATTCGCCCGGCTGCACTTCGAGCACGATCCGCCGCAACAGGCTCTCGCCGTCGTCCGGGCGTCTCGCGTCCCGCGACGGCGGCGACCAGCCTAGCTCTTCGATATGCAGTGAGGTCATGGCTTTGCCGATCAATGAGGCTAGAAAGTCATCGTCGCGGTGACCCACCCCGAGCGCGGCGCGCCGAGCAGCCATTCGGTGCCGTCGTTCTGCGTGGAGACCGCATAGGTCCGGTTGGTCAGGTTGCGCAGATAGAGCGCGAGCGTCAGGTTGCGCGTTGCGCGCCACGACGCGGACGCATCGACCAGTGTGTACGACGGAATCGACACGCTGTTCGCGTTGTCGCCGAAGCGCCGTCCGACATACTGCACCCCGGCTCCCGCGCGCCAGCCAGGCGCGAACGCCCAGTCAAGCCACACGTTCGCGGTCTGCTCGGGGATGTTGTAGGGCACGTTGCCCGCGCGCGACACGCTCTGACCATCGACCGCCTCGTCGAAATCGTCGTACCGCGCGCGCAGCAGCGCCGCGTTCGCCTCGACCGACCAGCCGCCGCCCAGCCGCAGCGCGCCCGACCATTCGACACCGCGCGACGACTGCCGGCCGACCTGCTCGCTCAGGTCCGGGTTCAGGGGGTCGGTGCTCACGAGGTTACGCTTCACGATCTGATACACCGCGAAGGTCCACGATCCGCGGCCGCCGAGCACTTCCTGCTTGACACCCGCCTCCCACTGCTGACCGGTCGACAGCGTGAACTGACTGTTCGATTGCGACAGCGTAATCAGCGAACTGACGCCGTCGGTGCCG
This sequence comes from Paraburkholderia sp. MM6662-R1, assembly GCF_050436245.1. NCBI lineage: Bacteria > Pseudomonadati > Pseudomonadota > Betaproteobacteria > Burkholderiales > Burkholderiaceae > Paraburkholderia > Paraburkholderia sp. MM6662-R1. The sequence continues at coordinate 790,208 of NZ_JBNDLV010000001.1, forward strand.
GTCGTGTACTGACCGTACACGGACAGTGTCGGCGTGAGCGAGAACACAAGGCCCGTGCGCCATCCTGTATGGGCGAACGTCCTGTCGAACGACGACGCCGCAGTCGTGGCAGTCGCGAACGTGTCGCGATGCAAGTCGATATGGTCGTAACGCAGGCCACTCACCCACGCGAGCCGCTCGGTCAGCTCGAACCGGTCCTCTGCAAAAAGGGACGCCTGATGCGTGACGGTGCGAAACGCGGGCACGGTCGAATCGGGACTGTCGAACACGCCCGGATCGAAACCGAATGCCGGCACGATCGACGAGCCGCCGTATGGTGAATTGCTTGTATCGACAAACGAGATCACATTGAAGTCCGCGCCGACGACCAGCCGGTTCTGATGGCCCCATGCACGCCCGTCGATCGTCGTGTCGAGCTGGTCGCCGATCTGCCGCTGATGATGGAGGATCTCGATGTAATCGCTGCGCAACACATCGCCATCCGGCTGCAGGGCGTAGCTCTCGCTATCGTGCCAGTGGCGGTTGGTCAGCAAATAATAGAGCTGGTTGCGCACCGTGATGCCAGGCATGGCGTGCCACTTCGCGTTCAGCCGCGTCCATTGGTCGTAATAGGAGATCGCGGAATCGGCGACGTTGTAGTTCTGGTAGCGGAACGCCGGATTGAGCGCACCGTCGAGCACCGGAATCCCGAAATAGCGCGCCGGCTTCTGGCGGCCGTAGTCGTAGTCGAGTGTGAATGACAAGGTCGGATCGACGTCGAGCCGCAATGCGCCGCCGAGCGCCGTGGTATGCGAATCGCCGCGCGGTACCCAGCCGTTCGAGCGGTCGTCGCTCACGTAAAAGCGGTATGACAGCATGGGCCCGAGCGCGCCCGTCGTATCGAGCGCCACGCGCTTCTCGCCATAGGCGCCCGCGCCGAGCTGGACCGTGGTCGCGTAGTCGCGCTGCGGCGCCTTCGGCACGACGTTGATCACGCCGCCGATGCCACCCTCACCGTAGAGCACCGACGCCGGACCGCGCAGCACCTCAATCCGGTCGACCGACCACGTATCGAACGGAAAGGTCACCGTGCCTGCGCCAGGATACATGCGCGTGCCGTCATAGAGCGTCGTGATCGACTCCGGCCCGCTGAAGCCGCGCACCGAGACCGACGTGCCGCCATTGCCGGGTGCCGCGTCGGTGGCAAAGCCGGCCGCACGCGTAATGGCCTCGTTGACCGTGGTGTCGCCGCGCACCTGAATCTGCTCACCGGTGAGCGTCTCGACGCTCGCCGGCGTATCGAGGCTCGACAGTCCAAGCCGGCTGCCGGTACGGATCGGCGTGCTCAGGTCCGGTGTATCCGTATGGCCCGATGCCTGGACCTTAACAGCCGGCAGCGTCTGTGCCGGCTCCTGCGCAGATTGCGTGCTGTCTGCCGCCGGGCCGCTGCCGTCATCAGCAAACGCGGACGACGAGCCGATCAGCCACGCGCAGCCGAGCATCCCTGCTGTGAGCTGACGGCTGCGGCGTCGCTGCGTTCGCGACGGCGAAAGGATCGAGATTTTCTTCATTGTCCTGCTCTCTTTTCTTTTTTCTCTGGCGCTACCGTATGCGGTGCGCCTGTTTGTTATGCGCTCGACACACGTGCCGATCCACCATGTCATCGACGCAGTGAAACGCCGCACGATTGCCGGAAACACGAACCAGGCATGCCGTACTGACCGGCGAAACTTACCGGGTCAACACAGACGACGGGAGAAAAAGAGGAAGCAACGGGCAGCCGATGCCCGGTGGACACTGACGATGCAGGTCATGGCGGTTCTCCTGGGGTTTCGCGCCCCATGACAGGTGAAGGAAGACAAGGCCCAGGTCTGACTCCCGGTTTCAGGAAACCGGTCACAGTGGCGCGACCGCGCTGGATTTGCACCAGCTTCCGGGCTTTGCGTGCGCAATTCTAATCGATCGCACACTCAATTCCCCCGCGCCCCGGCCTGGCTAGCGCATGCCTGCCCGTGCAGGCTGCCCGCTTCACGTCGGGGTCATCGCGCCAGCGGTCGGATCGCCCGCGATTCCGGCAGAACGATATCTAACCCGCATCGTAAACGCAACACAGTTGCGATAATTAGAAAAGGGAACGCTATACTTGAGTCTGCTTCACCGCATACATTCCTGCATTCATGCCCCGCCTGATCCAGATCCGACGCAGTCCCATCCATGGCAAGGGTGTCTTTGCCGTTGCCGACATTCCGCGCGGCATGCGCATCATCGAATACAGGGGGGCGCGCATTACCCACGCGGCAGCACGACGCCAGCATCCCGTCAACGCCGAAGACCCGTTCCACACCTTTCTGTTTGCGCTGGGTGACGGTGACGGCCGCTACTGCATTGATGCGGGCACCGGCGGGAACGCCGCCCGCTGGATCGATCATCGTTGCGCACCGAACTGCGAGGCGGTTGAAGACTACGACCGCCAGGGGATCCTGCGCGTGTACCTCCATGCCGCCGCAGTGAACGATGGAACGAGCTGTGCCATGCCTGTACCCGGCTTGATTTTGCGCTGCTCGATCCAGCCATCGACGGTCGCCAGCCGGTCACGCCAGCGCGTCGCCGCGCCGACCCGGCAGGCTGGGCCCGTGACGTCGACCGCCTCGCTGCGCTGTTCGACGACTATCGGCCGCGCATCGTCTTCTGCCCGCACGAGCGTGATGGCTCTGCGACGCACATCGGTGTCCACTGGCTCGTATGTGACGCCCTGCAGCACCATACCCACGCCGTCTGGCTTGCGCAGACAGAATTCTGGGGCACGCTTGAGCAGCCCAACACGCTCGTCGAACTCGACAGCTCGATCGTCGCGACCATGATCGAGGCGTTGACCTGTCACCATGGTGAAATTGCCCGCAACCCCTATCACCTGCGCCTGATGTCATGGCTCGCGGACAGCGTGCGACGCGGTGGCGAGGCTGTGTTCGGTGCCGGAATGCAACCGCCGTCCTTCGCCTTCGGCGCGTTGTACCGGCTCGAGCGCTCGGCAGGCGGCCGGCAGACGGCAGTCGGGCGTCCGATGGCCATCGCTGCGGAGGATGGCCTGCAACCGCTGTTCGACCAAGGCATGCCGCCAGGTCCATGACGACGACCATACGACCCGCGTGGCCTTGCCCGCGCGGGACGATGTATCATTCCATCATTGGACAGTTGCATCCACGGTCATCCATGCCTACCCGCCACTCTCCGCGCAAACATCCACCACACGCTCCTACCGACTGGCCATCGCGCCTGCGCGAGGCGGGGCTGCGCTCCACCGCGCTTACCGTTGCCGTGCTCGAACGCCTGGAGGGCGCCGAACAGCCCCGTTCGCACGAAGAACTCGCCCGCGATCTGGGCGCCGCTACAGGCGCGGGAAAAGTGGATCGCGTGACCCTCTACCGGATCCTCGACCGGCTGACTGCCGTTGGCCTGCTCACCCGAATCCAGGGATCTGACCGGGCCTGGCGCCATGCAATCGCAGTGCACGAGACCTCCACTGGTTATTTCGAGTGCGATCATTGCCACAACATTTCTGCGCTTCCGGAAGATCCGGAACTGGCCGGTGTGCTCGCCCGGATAGAGCGCAAGCTTAGCCGCCGCGGCGTTCATAGCACGAACTCTGCCGTCACGATTCACGGTACCTGCCGCGACTGCTCGACCCACGGCGTGTGAGCACGCAAGATCATTGCACCTGATTCGGCGGGTCCGAAATCAGGTTATTAACGCCACTTTGTTGCATTAATAACCAACCCTGCTACCATGGGATTTTCCGCTGGCGCCCGCCGTACCCATGACCTCGCCGATTCCCCAGAGCTTCGATGACTGGCAGCACTGCATTGAGCACGAGTGCGGCATCACGCTGACGCCGGCGTTCATCCAGGCACGGCTGGCCGTACTCGGCGACCCCGACAATGCCGAGACACAGCGGTTTGCGCGGCTCTACGGCGAAGTGCACCTGCAAAGGGTGCTGGGCTGGTTTGCTGCCGCGCTGGAAAACACGTCACTTCGGGCATGATGCATCGGGTGTGACATAAACATCCGTCACCGAAGTCGAGGAAGGTCGCTCGCTCTCGCCCAGAATTGGCCCTGATGGACTGATTCCCTGCGTCGTCAGTGATGCGGGCCGGGACGACGTCCTGATGGTCGGCTATATGAACCGGGAAGCCCTTGCGCGGACGATCGAGACCGGTATCGCCCACTACTGGAGCCGCAGCCTCCAGACGCTCTGGTCCAAGGGTGCGACGAGCGGACTGACCCAGCGCGTAGTCGAGATGCGCATCGACGACGACCAGGACGCGCTGTGGATTCGCGTCGAGGTGGCGGGCAGGGGCGCGAGTTGCCACGTCGGTTATCGCAGCTGTTTTTACCGCGCGGTTGACCTGCCCGAAGCAACCTTGCGGTTCACGGAAGGTGCGAAGACGTTTGACCCCGTCGCCGTGTACGGCGACGCGCCCAATCCCACGCAGCTCTGACAGCTTCCGGGCGTCATGCCGGCGTGATCGCCATCGCCCTGTCGAAGCGGACCGGCTGTCCCACTGGGTATCCCTGCACGGCGTCATCGCGCATCACCACACGGCCACGAATGATGGTGGCGACCGGCCACCCCGTCACCCGCATGCCATCGTAGGGCGTCCAGCCACAGACGCTTGCGGTCCAGCGGTTCGTGATTTCGCGCTTTGCCTTGAGATCGACGAGCGTCAGGTCGGCGTCGTAGCCCACGTTGATGCGTCCCTTTTCCGCTATCCCGAACACCCGCGCCGGACCCGCGCTCGTCAGTTCCACCAGACGCTGCAGCGACAGCCGTCCCTTGCTGACGTGATCGAGCATGACCGGCAATAACGTCTGCACGCCCGGCATGCCGCTGGGTGACTGCGGGTACGGGCGGCCCTTCTCTTCCAGCGTATGCGGAGCGTGATCACTGCCCAGCGTGTCCACTCGTCCCTCCCGAAGCGCGCGCCACAGCGCCTCCCGGTGCCGGGCCTCGCGGACCGGCGGGTTCATCTGCGCAAGCGTGCCCAACCGCTCATAACATTCGGGCGCACACAGGGTCAGGTGGTGCGGCAATACCTCGACTGTCACCCGGCTCCGGTGCGACGCCAGCAGCGCGATTTCTTCCGCCGTCGAAACGTGCAGGATATGCAGCGGCCGTCCTGTTTCGCGCGCCATGCCGACGATCCTGCGCGTCGCATCGAGCGCGCTATCCACGTCACGCCAGCGCGGATGGTCGCGCACGTCGCCCGATGCTTCTGCGATTGACCGGCGCGCGCGCAGTCTCGCCTCGTCCTCCGCATGCACGGCCACCCGCCGCCGGCCGTGCTCGAGGATGCGCCGTAGTACAACGTCGTCATCCGCGAGCAGATCGCCGAACGAGCTGCCCATAAAAACCTTGATGCCGGCGCAGCCCGGCAACGCTTCCAGGTGGCCCAGCTCACCAGCGTTGACGGACGAGCCACCGATGTAGAACGCGATATCACACCACGCGCGTCCTGACGCTGCCGCGATCTTCCGTTCGAGGTCGTCGCGGCGCAGCGTCAACGGACTGGTGTTGGGCATTTCGAAAACGGCCGTCACGCCACCGAGCACCGCGCCTCGCGTGCCCGCTTCGAGATTCTCCTTGTGCTCGAGGCCCGGTTCGCGGAAATGGACCTGTGAGTCGATCACGCCAGGCAGCACGTGCAGGCCGTGTGCATCCACGACCTGGTCGGCGCTCCAGCCGCGCGCGTCGATCGAAACGATCCGGCCGTCAACGCAGGCAATGTCCGCCTGCCCACTTCCTTCCAATCTGACCACGGTACCGCCGCGCACGAGCAGGTCGGCATGACGGCTCGCTGCGCCCATCGACGTCAGCATGCCGGTGCGCACGCAATAGCGCTGGTCAGTTCATCCAGGATACCGGTCGTCGCCTCCCGGCGCACGGCATCCGAGAATCCGATCAGGGCGGGACTGACCAGCCCCATGCGCGGATTGTAGGCATCGCGCCGGAAGCACTGTGCGTAGCCGGTCGCCGTCTCATGCACGATCACCGACTGGACGGTGACATCCGCCTCGCCGTTACGCATCGGCATCGCACGCATCACCACATCGACCAGCACGAAGAACACGCGCGAGAGCTGCTCCGCGCTGGGCGACACCGGCAGGGCAATCCAGCGCTGCGAATGGCTACGGCACATCTCCATGTACGCCGGGTCGTCGCAGTTCCAGAACACGAGCGTATGGTCGAACGCGTCCACGATCTCCCGGACCTCCCCCTTGAGGAGGCCGAAGTCATAGACCATCTGGCCGTGATCGAGCGCATCGGCCTCGAGAATGATCTCCACGCGATAGGAATGGCCGTGGATCGACCATGCACAACGATGCGATGACGCATGCCGCACGACATGCGCACCTTCAAACGAAAACAGCTTGCGGATCAACATCAGTCATCCCCTACGGTCACAATTCGTTCGCGATGCGGCGGTATCCCTGAACGAGCCTCACATTGGTCTGGGCGACGTCCTCGGAGAACTCCGACGCACTGGCAGTCACCTTCGGAATCGTCGACAGGTCGGTGCCCGGCCCGATGCGCTGGGTCGACGGCACGTAAAAGCCTGCGGGAAGGTTGCAGCCGTCAACTACGGCATTGTGGCGGACCACACAGCCTTCACCGACGGTGCAGTTGAACAGCACGCTGTTAAAGCCGATAAACACACGGTCGCCGACTTCGCAGGGACCATGCACAATCGCGCGGTGAGCGATCGATGTATGGCTGCCGACCGTTACCGCAGCGCCCGACTTCGAGTGGATCACAACGCCATCCTGGATGTTCGAGTGCGCGCCGATATGGATCGGTTCAATGCCGCCCTGCGCATCCGTCTCGTCGGCACGGATCACCGCGTACGGGCCGATGAATACATTCGCGCCGACGATGACCCGTCCGCACAGGATGGCGGTCGGATCAACAAACGCGCTTTCGTGGACCACAGGCAGGTCCCCACGTGGATTTTTGCGGATCATGCCAGGACTCCGTGACTTCGGTGCCAGACTGTCCCTTCCAGCGTGTCCTCGATCTGGATACCGGCGCGCAGCAGCTCGTCGCGCAGCGCATCGGCCTCCCCAAACGCGTACTGCCGGCGTGCCTCGGCGCGGCGGGCCACGATTGATTCCACCCACGCGTCTTCCGTGACGGATGTCGCGTCGATACGGCCGCGCAGTGCCACCAGTGCCTGAGCCGGTTCCTGCTGCAACAGGCCGAGCAGTTGTGCGGACGCCAGCAGGCACGCCTTCGCCCATTGCTGCGCCGATCCCTGGGAAGCCTGCTCAAGATCCTCCAGCAGCCGATACAGACGGGCGAGCGCGCGCGGTACATTCAGGTCATTCGAGAGGGACGCCTCCACCTCGCTGTCGGGTCCGGTCCCAAGATGCGGAAGTCCCGAGACGGCATCGAGCGCCATATAGGCCCGCTGCAGCGTCCGGCATGCCGCCTGTAGCCGCTGCACGCTCCAGTCGAGCGGATGACGGTAGTGGGTCGAAAGCAGCGCCAGCCTGAGCGCCTCGCCGGGCGCGTGCGCGAGCAGATCGCGCACCAGCAGCACGTTGCCGAGCGACTTCGACATCTTCTGGCCGTCCACGGTGACGAAGCTGTTATGTACCCACATCCGGCAGTACGGCTCACCATCGTGCGCGCAGACGCCCTGCGCGATCTCGTTCTCGTGATGCGGAAAGATCAGGTCCTGGCCGCCACCGTGGATGTCGATGGTACGTCCCAGATGTCGCCCGATCATCGCTGAACATTCGATGTGCCATCCCGGGCGGCCGCGCCCCCATGGACTGTCCCAGCCCGAGATGTCGTCGCTCGAAGGTTTCCAGAGCACGAAGTCGAGCGGATCGCGCTTGTATGGCGCCACTTCCACCCGCGCCCCGGCAATCATGTCCCGGGTGCGGCGCCCCGACAGCCGGCCGTACTCCGTAAAGGACGGGACATGGAACAGTACGTGCCCTTCCGCCACATAGGCGTGTTTCCTTTCGATCAGGGTTTCAATGAGCCCGACGATGTCGGGGATATGCTCTGTCACGCGCGGCTCGATGTCCGGTGGAACGACGCCGAGCGCCTGCATGTCCTCGTGGTACGCGTCGATATACCGCGACGTGATGTTGCCGATCGGCACGCCGTCGCGGCGCGCCATCTCATTGATCCGGTCATCGACGTCCGTGAGGTTGCGCGCATAGAGCACGGAGCGGTAGCGCCTGCGCAGCAGCCGCACGAGCACGTCGAACACGACTGCCGGCCGTGCGTTGCCGATGTGCGCGTAGTTGTACACGGTGGGACCGCACACGTACAACGTGACCGCATCGGGCATGCCGGTCTGCAGCGGTTCCCTACGGCGGGTCAGCGTGTTGTAGAGCGCAATGGGGAGCCTCGTCATCCGGAATGCGTCTCCTGCGCACGGATGGCGCCCACCTCGCTGAACAGCCGGAAAGTCGATTCGACCGTTTCACGTTCGACCGCGCGGGTAATGAACACGATCCGCGAACGCCGGTCCTCACCCGGCCAGGCGTCGAGCGGCACCGGCGGGTGAAAGACGTGCTGTACGCCATGGATGACGATCGGCCTGTCCTCGCCTTCGACGTTCAGAATGCCCTTGATCCGCAGCATCGACGGCCCCATCAGCGACAGCAGCACGTCGAGCCAGTCGGTCAGTACCTGCTCGGGAATGGGCTCCTCGACCGTGAAGCAGAACGCGCGGATCTGGTCGTCGTGCCGGTTGACGTCATGTGCATGGTCATGACGCGGGTGTTCACCATGCTCGTGCGGCTCATCGGCATGAGCTTCCTGCGCTTCGTGATCGCCGTGTCCGGGCCCGTCACCTTGCGCATGCGCAAGGTGATCCACATGATGGTGGTCGTGATGGGCCCGGCCGTGGTGATGTCCATCGTCGCCTGAACCATACTGCTCTTCGGCGAGCCACCGTTCGACGTCCGCAATCTTGCCGTCTGCCGTGAAAAGACCCAGGTCCAGTATCCGGCTTGCCGCCAGCTCACCGTGACTGACGCGGATAATGCCCGCGGCCGGATTGATCGCATGCAGCCGATCGGTGAGCCGTTCCAGCGTCTCCACGTCCACGAGATCCGTCTTGGTCAGCAGCAGCCTGTCTGCCATCGCGGCCTGTTTGACCGCCTCGGCGTGCGCGTCGAGCGTCGCCTCCGCGTTTCGCGCATCGATCGTCGTCACCAGCCCATCGAGCCGGTAGCGCTCGCGCAGGTCGCGATGCGTGGCCAGTGTATGCACAATCGGCGCCGGGTCCGCGAGCCCGGTCGTCTCGATCACTACCCGGCTGAACTGCCGCCGACCGTCGCGCGAGAACCGCCAGTGGATATCCTTAAGCGTGCGGACCAGGTCGCCCCGGATCGTGCAGCACAGGCAGCCGCTGCTCATCTCGACCACGATGTCCTCACGGCTGTGGGCGATGAGCATGTGATCGAGCCCGATCTCACCAAACTCGTTGATGAGCACCAGCGCATCGGCCATTTCCGGCTGCTGCACCAGCCGGTTCAGTACCGTCGTCTTGCCACTGCCAAGAAAACCCGTCAGCAGCGTTACCGGAATCAGGTCCATCGCGCACTCCCCGTGTGGTATGTCCAGCTTTCCAAGATCTAGCGGTTGTGCCTGGGTGCCCGTACGGGACCCGCGCCCCCGCCGCGTCGGGCGTTGCCCACCACGCTGCGAACGACGTGTCGTCGCGCCGGCTCGCGGGGTCATACCGCGCCTTCTTCCTCGGGCACGCGGCCGCCCCACGCAGGGAACGGGTCGTCATACTGCGTCCATGCCTGCGGGCCTTCAGCCATTTCAGCGTCGGTCAGCAGGCACGCATCCAGGCGTTGGCGCAGTGCCGGCTCGTTCATGTCGACACCGATCAGTACCAGTTCCTGGCGCGCATCGCCGACGTCCGGCTCCCAGTTGCGGTTGATGAATTCGAGGGATTCGGGATCGGTCGGCCAGTGCGATTTCGGCACTGCCGCCCACCAGAGGCCCGCCATGCCGTGGCGGCACACCGCGCCCGCCTGCGACCACGAGCCCGCGTGCGTGGGACGGCTCGCGAGCCAGAAGAACCCCTTTGAGCGCACGACGCCCGGCCATTCGCTGTTGACCAGCGCCCCGAAGCGCTCAGGATGCAGCGGACGCCGTGCGCGCCACACGAAGCTGCGGATGCCATATTCTTCCGTCTCGGGCGTGTGCTCCCCGCGCAGTTCCTTGAGCCACCCCGGCGCCTTCGACGCTTCCTCGAAGTCGAACAGCTTCGTATCCAGTACGCGGGCGAGCGGCACGCGACCGAATTCCGAGATCTCGATGCGGGCCCGGGGATTCAGACTGTGCAGGATCGCCATCAGTCGCTCACGGTCAGCAACGCCGATCAGGTCGGCCTTGTTCAGCACGATGACATCACAGAACTCGATCTGCTCGATCAGCAGGTCAACGACCGTACGCTCATCTTCATCGCCGAGCGATTCTCCGCGCGACTGCAAACTGTCCTGTGAGCTGTAGTCGCGCAGGAAGTTGAACGCGTCGACTACGGTGACCATCGTATCGAGGCGTGCGACATCGGACAGGCTCTGACCGCTCTCGTCGGCAAACGTGAAGGTCTCGGCCACAGGCAGCGGCTCGGAGATCCCGGTCGATTCGATCACGAGCTGGTCAAATCGTCCCTCTTTCGCCAGGCGGTTGACTTCGAGCAGCAGGTCCTCGCGCAGCGTGCAGCAGATGCAGCCATTGCTCATCTCGATCAGCTTCTCGTCGGTGCGCGAGAGCTGCGCGTCACCGTCACGTACGAGCGCGGCATCGATGTTCACCTCGCTCATGTCGTTGACAATGACGGCGACGCGCCGCCCTTCCCGGTTGTTCAGAATGTGATTGAGCAGCGTCGTCTTGCCCGCGCCGAGAAAGCCTGAAAGGACCGTAACCGGCAGTCGTGCATCCATGAAATGACTCCTTGTATTTCTGTATCAGGGGATATCGATCGCAACCATGACGCGGGGGCTGGCGTCGGGCGGCATTGCCGGCGAACGGTGAATCGCCCCGTGCGAGCGCGCATCGGGCCACCGCTCGCCCTTGAGGACGGCAACGGTGAAGGTGGGAATGCGGTGAACACCCGCACTGTCGAGAATCAGGCCCGAGCCCCCGTCCGGCAGGCCGCCGCTGTCCGGCCCGAGCCGGCTGCGATCGGCACACCGGCCCTCAAGATATTCGGTGCCGGGGCCCCGCCACGTGCATAGCAACCGCGCCGGCACGTTGTCCACATGAAAGCGCGGACACGTCGTCTGCCTTGTTACCTCAATGCGTAGCCTTGCACTGCGACTGTCGAGCAGTACGCAGAGCGTCGCCGCAAGCGTTGACAACTCGCGCCCGAACACCGCGCCCCCCTGCAGCCGTGGCCACGGGCCATCGACCACCGGCTCACCCTTCTTCCACTGCGCCATCCAGCGTGCGGAATCAATACCTGAACGAACGACGGCATCCAGATAGCCGCTCACGCGCGCGTCGCGTAAACGCGCTGCCCACGCGATCTCACGCAGCGGATCGTGGATCGCCGACAGTTCGCCCGCCAGGTTTTTGTACGCCTGATCGCAGACGTCGGCTTCTTGCGCATGCATCACAGCTTCCTTAATCGGGTACTGCATAGGGAGCGGGCTTGCGATGCTCTCCGGCACATCGCCCGAATTATACACAAACGCAACTATGTTGCATTTGTGAAGGTTGACGGGATCGTGCGGATTGCGCGTATGCGCACGTATTGAGAGGTGACAGCAGGAACCGATCCGTCGCGTCGCGTAACAGAATGGCCACCGGCTGGATGACGGCATGTGGCACATCCCGTGCCGACCGGGGCCGCGGCGACGTTGCCCTGAAACGGGGGTGACATGCGCCGCCCCCTACTGCCGATGCATGTCCGGCGGCCAGGCTAGAACTGTCAACGCAGCCGTCGCGTTGGCAAAGCCACCCAGGCGTCCGCCTGACTACTGGGGCCCGGCATGCGCCCGCGCGACCGGCTGCGTGCTACATGCACGCGAGGGACATATTCAGGTCGATATCGGTACGCCAACCATGGGATCCACAGGACTGTTCATCCGGAAGCCCGCTGATTCGACACAGTTCGGGCGCTCGCGAAAATCTGGGGGCAAGACGCCAGCTGCCGCCACAATGGTGGCGCCCGGCGTACTGCCTTGAACTGGTGCATAACCGCCAAATCCCGCAGATCCACTGCGGCCATGCCATCCAGCCCGCATTGGCAACGGGACCTGTTGCGCCCCTACTTCCGGCGAAAGCACTTGACAGTCCCGCAGAAGCCTTTATCATTCTAACGAACTATAGATTGATAAATATGACGCCTGCCTGTACTCACAACTGTTCGGACCGGCCACCCGTTGCCGCTTCGCCCGCCCAGCTCGAAGCGGCCGGTGCGATGTTTCACGCGCTGCGCGATCCCGCACGCTTGCGGCTGCTTGTCCTGCTGTCGCAGGGCGAGCGTTGCGTCACCGAACTTGTAGGGTTTGAGCAGGCCAAGCTGGGCAGCATTTCAGCCCGACTGAAAGTGCTGCATGCCGCCCGGCTGGTGAAGCGCCGCCGGGAGGCTAAGCATGTTTTCTACGCCCTCGCGGACGAGCACGTCCTGACGCTTCTTCAGAGCGTTCTGACCCACGCCGCCGAGCACCCCGAACCTGCATCATCCTGACGGAGCAAACACCATGGCCACCTGCAACGAACCGCACCACGCTCACCACGACCACCAGCACGGTCCGCACTGCGGACATACGGCGATCCGGCATGGCGATCACGTCGACTATTTGCACGACGGTCATCTGCATCACCCGCATGGCGACCACGTTGACGAACACCGCCTCGAGGTGAACACCACCAACCCTGATCGTTGCACGCCCGATCATCAGTGCGGCGGACATGAGCCGGGCCACGTGCATGGCCCAAGCTGCGGCCACCCGGCCGTGCCGCACGGCGATCATGTCGACTATCTCGTCAACGGACATCTGCACCACCCGCACGGCAACCACTGCGACGATCACGGACCGGTCAGCATCGTTCAGTAACTTCGCATCGAGCTATCCGGCGGAATGTCCGACGTTCGTCTGACCGGCCGGCGTCCGATGCAGGGCTGCCGGTGCGACGGCCTGGCCAACAAGCCCATCCGGCTGCCCCTTGGACGGGCGCAGCAGCTTTTCCTCACAACGCGCAGGCCGCAGGTCGAGGCGTGTCACGTTGGCGAGATGGCCGAGTAAGAACGCGTGATAAAGAACGAAGAGGCGCTTTATGGTGGTCACCGCTTTCCGGTAACGGTTATCAGTTGCGTGGTGCGCTGGTAGGGCGGGATCCGCACGCAAGCGGTGACGCTTCGCGAGTGCCATCGTCACATCCGGTCTCGCCGACGGTTCGACATAAAGCGTTTGCGCGGCCGGCCGAAGCTGCCCTGTCAGTTTTGCGGCAGCAACCTCCCCGCCCCACCACGCCTGCCCTGTAGGAAGCTCGGCATGCTGCCACCACGATGGATCGCCTTCTGCGAACCGTTGCAGGTTGAGCTTCGGCAGCAGGCGAAGCGGATGGTTGGTCGCCCACTCTTCCCTGAGCGCCGCAGGATCGAGCAATCGCCGGTCGTCCGTGCCCGCCAGCAAGCCGCCCTCACGCAGGTCGTCCAGCACACTGCCAACTGTGCCAAGCGCCACACCAGCCGCTGCCGCAATTTCCCGGTATGGACGGTTAAGCAACTCTGGAGCAGATAACAGCACAAAAATCATTCTGAGCGCAGAGGCGCTCGCGGAGATGGCGGGCTTCCCCGATTTCGATGTCAAACGCCTGATCTCGGAGTTCGCGGGCCTGCCTGTTACAAGTCTGTACTGGCCAGGCGCGTGCACGTACAGATTACCGGCCAGATCGATGAGCTGCAGGTCATGCTCGACGCATTCCTCCGCCAACGCAAGCGTCAAATAGGCAGTGGCCAGCAGGACTGGAAAAGCCGCGGTGCGGTTCTTCGCCACAAGGACGCCCACTTGCGCCCGCGATCTTATCCGGCCTCGGGCCGCGAGCGTGTATTGCTGGACCGCGCCGCTCACATCGAGCGTCAGCTTCCCCTCCTTGGTCAAACCATCACTTCGCCCAGCCGGACGAAAGCCGATAACACTCAATGGAACGCGGCTGCGCCGGGTTGCGTCGCTGATAAGCTGGTTCACACTTTATGAACGCATAAAAAATCTGAACATCCCCTGACTTCCCTGCGGCACGTGTGGGCGCAGGGGAACCGTAACCTGAAACATCCATCACTGTATCGTCGACCCAGCATTGCGTTTGCGCAAAAAGCGTCACAATTTCAAGCGAGCCGCAAAATGAGTACGTAAAGAAGTACGCTTTAAGGGCGACTTTTAAAAATAATCGTTAAAAATCAATGCACTACAAGACAAATGCGAGTCCTCTCCTGGGCACCACAAGTTCTTCCGGCGTAAGCCGGAGTAAAGGCCTACGACAGAACAACGTCTGACGACGATCGTCGCAGGGTCATGCAGGATTGGGCCGACTACATTGATCGACTATTGATTTTTCCGTAAATCATGACAACCGTTGAGCGTCTCAAGCGTTATATTTTCAGGACGGTCCTGGAGACAAGTTGGCATGGCGCAACGGCGAATGAGCGAAGCAGCAAAGAAGCGATTGAAGGCGGGTCGGCTGCTGCTGGCGGGCAAGGGCTGCGCCGAGGTGGCGTTGGCGGTGGGTGTGGCTCGGCAGACGGTGTACACATGGAAGCGGCTGCTCGATGAAGGCGGCATCGATGCGCTACGAGAGGTGCGCGAGCGAGGGCGCCCGGCCCAACTCGATGAGCAACAGTTGGCGGCTGTTCGCGCCGCCCTGCTGCAAAGCCCCGTCGAGCATGGATTTGGCACTGAACTGTGGACTCTCAAGCGTGTGGGCGCGGTCATCGAACGCATGCACGGCGTTCGCTTTGGCCAGACGCAGGTTTGGCGCATCCTGGGCTCACTGGGCTTTAGCCCGCAAAAACCCGAGAAGCGGGCCATCGAACGCAACGAGGATGCCGTGCGCAACTGGAAGCGCCGCACCTGGCCGGCCCTTAAAAAAAAGCCCGACGAGAAGGGCGGCTGATTGTCTTCGTGGACGAGTCCGGCATCAGCGAGCACCCGACCAGAGTCCGCACCTGGGCGCCCAAGGGACAGACGTCCATCATCCAGTTTCACTTCAACTGGAATCACGTCTCTGTCATCGCCGGGCTCACGCGCACCGACTGTTTGTTCCGGCTGCACGAGGGGAGCATCAAGAAGGAAGAGATCGTCCAATTCCTCGGCCTTCGATCATTGCCGCTTGCTGGATGCAGGCTACGCTGTGGTGACGTCATGAATTATGGAACTCTCAAATAAACGCGCGCCAGCGATTTTCGAACCCAGGTTCTACGTCTTGCAAGGGAGCAAGCGCCTGGCGCTCGGTAGCAAAGCGTTCGATCTGCGTACCAGGCCGACGATCAGTTGAGACGGAATAACGACGGGGCACTAGCTGTTGTCCGTTTGATGCCGCGCGCTCGTTGGACGCGCCCTGTCGTTGTAGTCTCAGCGCCCTTCCTTTTTCGCCAGCCAATCATGACGCCATTCGATCCAGATCACCTGCTCCGCCCCATCGATGACAGCACGCCGACAGGCGAGAACCTCGAATACGATCCAGAATTCATCGCGCTGGAGCGGCTCGCCACACCGACATCCGAGCGGGCGATGGGCGACAGCCTGAAGGCCGCCGTAGAACCGGACTGGGATAAGGTGGCAACCGCCGCCGAGGCTTTGTTCAACCGTACCAACGACCTGCGTGTGGCCATCCATCTGACCGCCGCCTCGACCCGCATTCATGGCATTGCAGGCTGGAGCGCCGGTCTGGGGCTGGTTCGCGGTCTGCTGGAACGTTACTGGGAGGCGGCGCACCCGCAATTGGACGCCGCCGACGACAACGACGCTACCGCGCGCACCAACGCGATCATGCCGCTCGGCGATCCCCGGAGCGTACTCGCCTATTTCCGCAACGCGCCCTTCGTGAGCTCACCGCGACTCGGCCGCTTTTCGTTGCGCGATCTGCGTATCGCGACGGGCGCAATCACCCGGCCCCCCTCTGCGGAGGGCATGCCTGCGCCCACGCTGATCGATCTCGAAGCGTGCTGCATGGATTGCCCCGAACACCAGTTGCCCGATGCGGCCGCAGCACTCGCGATAGCGCTAGAGCACGCGCGCGCCATTGATGCAATTGCGAGCGAAAAGCTGGGTACCGCTGGACCCGATCTGGGCCACCTGACCGACGATATCGAAGAGTTGAAGAAGTTCGTCGATGCACAGTTGGCGCGGCGCTTTCCAGAGCGCGGCGAAGCGCTTGCCGCCGGATTGGTGTCGACCGGCGAAGACGCGCCCACGAACGCTGCCCCTCGGCGCGATAACGGACGAATCCAGGGACCCGATGACGTCGTCCTGTGCATCGACGAAATCTGCGACTACTACGAACGTCACGAACCGTCCAGTCCGCTGCCGATCCTGCTCAAGCGAGCCAGACGTCTGGTCGGCAAGCGCTTCGCGGAGGTCCTTAAAAACATCGCGCCCGGCGGCCTCGCAGAACTGCAGACGCTATCCGGGCCGGACGAAGAATAATCCCTGCAGATCGGTGCAACATTGAGCGGCTGTTGCGCTCGGACTGGCTGCTTCGAAAACGCGGCTCAATATGCGAAGACAAACCAGCAAAACACCATGACGCCCACCGCGGCCATGCCGAGCAGCACGGCGGCCCACGCGGCGAGCGGTCGCGCGTCGAGGTCCGTGCGCACTGCCCCCCCTTCAGCACTTGCCGCACTTCCGGCATCGTGACCTTCCGCCGACACGTCCGGCTGTTGCATGACGCCCGACAGCACGACCCGCCGCACGGTGTCGCCTGTACCCGCAGTGTCCCGCCCCAGCGATTCGAACAACATGCGTCGGCGGTACCGGTATTCGTTGCGCTGAATCCGCTGTAGTCGATGGGCTTCGTCGAGCGCGCGCAATGCGTCGTTGACCTGCTGCTCGTCCACACTCATGCCTGCTGCCTCCTCGGTCGCAGCCACTCGCACTGCACGACATCGCTGCGGACCGACAGCGCGGGCGGCACGATAGTCATGCCGTGGTTGCGGCGCACGGATGCCGATAACGCACCGACCATCTGTGCGGACGATGAAGTGGTGGAACGCACGCCAGTTCTCGCGGGTGCCGACCCGCTGCGAAGAACGTCGATCTGACGCTCACAACGTGTCCTGAAAGCGTCGGATAGCGCGGCCAGCTTCGGCGTGCGCCCGTGATCAGCGGAAGGGATGGGGTCCGGATGGTTCATGGCGGAAATTTCACGATGCTTCGAGCCGCACGATGACGGCGGAAATGTTGTCGCGCGCGCGACGCGCAAGGGCGAGCTCGAACAGGCGCTCGATCTGCCGGCGTGGACTGTGCTGCTCGCGACAGGCGGCGGTCAA
Source organism: Paraburkholderia sp. MM6662-R1 (assembly GCF_050436245.1). Classification (NCBI taxonomy): domain Bacteria; kingdom Pseudomonadati; phylum Pseudomonadota; class Betaproteobacteria; order Burkholderiales; family Burkholderiaceae; genus Paraburkholderia; species Paraburkholderia sp. MM6662-R1. The sequence continues at coordinate 807,718 of NZ_JBNDLV010000001.1, forward strand.
TTCGCCATCACTCAGCTCCTTGTTGACGCCATCCGAGCACAGCAGGAACTGCATGCCGGGCCGGCTGCCGGCCATGGCCCAGTCGACGTAGAGCGTCTCGTCGACGCCGACCGCCCGGGTCAGCACGCCAGTGCCCACGCCTGCCGGCGCGCGTCGTCCGAAATGCGTGATGTCGACCGGTTGACCATGCACGTGGTCGCGAGTGAGTTGCGTTAGTGCGCCGTTTTCCTGAACGTACACGCGGCTATCGCCGACCCAGCCGCACAGCACGAACTGCTGGTCATGCACCAGCAGCGCGACGGTCGAACCGATCACGTCGGTTTGTCGCGCGACGGCGGCCTCGCGCAGTTCGGTGTTCACCTGCTGCAGGCTGTCTTCGATCGCAGCAATGAAGTCGAAGACGCTGCCTTCGCGCGTCAGCGCACCAAGGCGTTCGATGATCAGCGTGCTCGCGTAGTCGCCGGCCGAATGGCCGCCCAGACCGTCGGCCACAGCCCACAGTCCGAGGTCCTCGCGAACCAGAATCGCATCTTCATTGCGGCGGCGCACCTTGCCTGTCTCGGTGTGGCCGGCGGAGCAACAATGCGTCGTCATGAGCCGACTTCAATCACGGCCAGCGGCCATTGCGCGGGCTGCGTGCCGAGGCCCGCGCACATCGCGAGATGCAGGCGGGCGTCCTCGTTCGTGGTCAATGCCAGCGCCTCGAGCAGACACGCGTGCGGAAGCTGGATGAGCGCGCGGCTGACGAGCAACAGCAGGCGATCGTCATCCTCGAGCGTGATGCACGCTTCGTCGCAATCCGGCTCTTCGGAGGCGCCGATGCCGGGCATCGCGAGCCATGCATCGCCGAACAGCAGATCGTCAAATTCGCCGCCCGCGCCTGCCGCCCGCTCGACGAACAGTGGTTGCAACTGGCCGCGCCGCCAGTGCCAGGCTGCTGCGGCGCCGATCCGCAGCAGTCGCACCTGCGCTGCGTCAAAGCGCGCGACGAGGGCAGCGCCGTTTGCTGCCGCTGCGTAACGCGCATCGTGCGCATCGTGCGCATCGTGCGCATCGTGCCGGGCGCCGCGCAGTTGCGCGTGCAGCGCCAGCAGGCCGGTCCGCAGACTGGGCAGATCCGCCGCACTGCGCTGCGCCGTCTCGCGGATGGCGCGCGCTGCACGTTGGTGCGAGTGAGACGGGCCGTCATCGGCACTCAGCACCAGCGTGCGGCCGTCGTCGAGTAGCAGCAGCGCATCGCTGGCATCTGCAGCGTGACCGGCTGCCGATGAACCGACGGGCAACACTCGATCATCGTGACCATCCTGCGCGTGCAGAGCGGATTGCCCGGCAGCGATCTCTTCATCGCCCAGCAACGCAACAGACTCCCACTGACGAGCGGATGCCGAGCCGAACTCGCGCAGCGCATCGCCCATGTCACCCATGTCGCCCACGTCGCCCGCCCTCGACACCACCGGCTCCAGTAGCGCTGCGTAGCTCAACGGCAAACCTCGCGTCGCCAACAGGCACGCAGCACGTTCGGTCCACCAGAGGCACCACGGCCCCGGCCGCTTGCCGAGTTGCGACCATGCCTCGGCCAGCACCATCCCAACGGCCGCGCTTTCGGGCATCGCCAGTCGCCATTGACCGCCGTCCCACGGCAGCGCGCGCCAGAACGCAGCCATGTCGGTCGCAGGTCGCACGTGCGTCAGCGGACCGGGCAACGCCGCCACGCGCACATCGAAGGTTTCGACGCTCACGACCTCGTGCTGCGCACTGCGATAGACGCACTCGAGCGCGTCGAACCACGCGTGATTGCCGAGCACGGTCGCGACATCGCCGCCACAGGGCGCAGCCAGTACCATCGGAAAGGCGCGGCCGAGCCGATCGACGGCCGGTCCGATCAGACCGCACCACGCGACGTTGCCGCACACCGGTGCGGGCAGCACGAAGCGCCACGCCGCGCCCTGTCGCCATGCGGCGTCCCAGTGCGCTCCGAGTTCGCGGCGCCCGGTTTCGACCGCGCGCTGGAAGTCACGGTCCCAGCCTTCGACGAACACGGACGGCAGCCGTCGCTGAACAAAATCGCCCGCGCTGGGCAACTTCCCGAAGAAGCCGACTCCACCGTTCATCGCGGACACCTGAAACGACGGACTTCGTCGTTGAGGAACGGGTTCTTCAGACTCGCGGGCGCGATCGGCAGCTTCACTGCATGGCCGCCGAAGTCGAAGGTCGCGAGATAGCGCAGGTCGCTTTGCTTTTGCAGACGGGCCGCATCGAGCGCGTGGAAGAACGCCCAGTCGCCATTGAATTTCAGCGGCGTGCCGACCGGCTGGCCGGACGTATCGAACGCACTGACGACCACGTGTCCGGGCTGCGGTCCAGGCCACGTCATCATCATGCTCGCGGAGCCGTTCGCCGCGTAGTCGTACTTCTGCCCGTCGATTTCGACGGTCAGCTTCGCGATTGCCGGATCGAGCTGCGGCGCGAGCAGCGTAAAGCCGACCTGCAGTTGCGCGCCGTTGCGGAAATAGATCTGGCGGATCGCGTCGGCACTCTGCGCTTCGCTCAGCACGGCGTCGGGGCCGGCCGGCGCGCCGGGCTTCCAGCGCCAGTTGCGGCCACTCGTGTCGACTGATTTCGCGAGCGTCGACTTGAAGAAACTGTCGAACCGTCCGCCATTGCCGAACAGCTCGGCGAAGTTCTGCACGGGGATGTCCGATGCACGGTTCGACGCAAACGGATAGCGGCCATCGACGAAGCTCGCGCAATCGTTGCCCGCTGCCTCGCGAAACTGGCTGGCGAGCGCGGCGCTGCTTCCGCTCGCGACCAGATCCGCACTCTTGCCGGTGAGGCCGGAAATCAGCGAAGCCACCTGCGGCGGCAACTGGTCGCTCTCCTGGCGCGCCGCGAGCACGGCCGGATTGTTCTGCGCGCCGGGTGCGCTCAGGTCAGTCATCGTCAACAGGTTCTTGCCGAGCTGGTCGAGCACGGTGGACATCTGATCGAGCGGCGTCGAACCCGGCGTGCCGACGCTCATCTGGTTCAACTGCGCGAAATGCGCCTCGATGGCGGCGCCCGGCTGGCTGGCCGGCGCTTCGCCTGAACCCGGTTTGGTGCTTGCGGTGCCGTTGGTCGTGGTGCCGTCCGGCAACGTCGCGCCCGCATCGCGCAATTCGCCGGCAAGGCGCGTGTTCGCAGCGCGTCTCGCGACCAGGTTCTCGCCTACAGACGCCGCCTGCGCGCCCACCGCCGAAGCCGACAAAACCGATGAAGCCGAAGTTGCACCGTCAGCCGTGGCGCCGCGCAACATGTCGCTGGTGTTGTCACGCACGAGATGCAGCAGCGCTTTCAGCGGCGAACTCGGACCCGACAGTTTCGCGGCCAGCGCACTCGCGCCCTGGATGTCAGACACCGGCTGAAGTTGCAGATCGGCGAGCAGCGCGTCCCACGCCTTGATGTAGTCCTGCTCGTACAGCGCCAGCACCTGCTGTTCGTAGCGCGAGCGCGCGAGCGGATCGATGCGGCTGGCGTTGAAGACCCAGTAGTCCTTCACGAAGCCGTCCACCGATCGATCGATTCCGCCGTTCACCTCGGCGGCGAAAACCGGCCTCGTGAACAGCGCGGGGAACGGTTGTGAAAGCGGCGCGCCACTCTTGCGGCGAAACACGCTGCCAAGCAGTCCGAGCGACTGGTCGAGTCGCACCGGCGGCGCCCCCGAACGCCCGGCGTCGAGCTGGACGCTGCCGTAGATCAGCGTCGCGAGATCGGCGGTCTTCAGCGTCGCGCGCGCCTGATCGATCAGCGCGTTGTCGAGCGTCAGCGCGCGCGGCTTCGCCGGATCGTCGACCAGCGCGGAAAAATGTTTGTCGAGCGCATTCTGGATCGCCGGGTCCTGCGGGAACATGCGTTGCCATTCGATGCGCGCGAGCGCGGCCAGCTCGCCGGGATCGAGATGCTGCGGCTGGCCGAGCATCAGATAGCCCTTCAGGTAGTCGTAGAGTGCCTGGGGAGCGTTGGCACTGGCGTTGAGTCCTTCCCGAAAGCGCACGCCGACGCCGGGCAGCAAGGTGCCGTCGAGTTCGCGCAGATACGCGGCATGCACCTGCTCGAACAACGCGTGTCCCTGGAACAGGCCGAAGCGCATCAGCCAGGGCACGTGGCCCTGATACTGGCCCGCGACGCCCTGCGCGCCCGAGATGACTTCGAGGCGCGCGAGCGCACGCGCGAAATACGTCTTGAGATCCGGTGCGCCGACGAGGCTGCTGGCTGGCGGCAGGTCTTCCAGGGTGTCCTGCACCTGCGCGACGTAGAGACGGTTGCGCGTGTAACTGGTGGCGAAGCCGGTGATCAGCAGCGCCGTGACGAGTGCGATGCCGATATACATCCCGGCCTGCATCAGCAGCTTCTGCCGTTCCAGCCGCGGATTGGTGCCGGCGAGGCCCGACTCGCGGAACAGCACTTCCTTCAGCAGCCGTTCGACGAAAAAGGTCCGGCGTTGCGTGCCGCCGCCCTGCACGCGCGCCGCGTCGACGCCGAAGGTGCGCGCGACGGCGCTCAGCATGCGGTCGATCGGCGCGCCGTGCTGGGTGCCGGAGGTCAGATAGGCGCCGCGCAACAGCGGCGCTGCGCCGTACTGATGACGCCCGAACGCGCCTTCGACGAACTGCCGCGCAATTTCGTGAAACGCGCCGAGCTGCTGCGGAAAGCTAAGCACGGCGGCGCGTCGGCTGCGATCGCGCTCCCCATGCAGACGCTCGATCACGCGCGTATTCAGACGCTCCAGCAACAGGTCGAACTCGCCCGCGAAGCGCGCGCAGGCGCTGCCGTCGATACTCGCGTCGACGGGAAACGTCATGCCCCAGACCTGATTGCGCAGATCGGGCCCGAGATCGTCGAAGAACTCGGTGAAGCCCGCCACGAGATCGCACTTGGTGAACACGAGATACACGGGCACCGCCACCTTCAGGTGCTGCGCGAGTTCGTCGAGGCGCCGGCGCACGGTGCGGATGTGCTGTTGACGCGCGTCTTCGTCGAACGTCAGCAGATCGGACACGCTCATGGTCACGATCACGCCGTTCAACGGACGGCGCCGCCGATAGCGGCGCAGCAGCGACAGAAACGCCTGCCACGCAGAAGCGTCGGCGGCCGCATCGGAGTCCTGCGTCGTGTAGCGGCCCGCGGTGTCGAGAAACACCGCCTCGTCGGTGAACCACCAGTCGCAGTTGCGCGTGCCGCCGATGCCGCGCAGCGCCTCCTTGCCGAAGCGCTCCGAGAGCGGAAACTCGAGCCCGGAATTCTGCACCAGGGTGCTCTTGCCCGAGCCCGGCGGACCGATCACGACATACCACGGCAGCGCGTAGAGATTGCTGCCATTGCTGCGGGTCTTGCGCAACATATCGATTGCTTCGCGAAAGCGACGCTGCAACTGCTCGCGTTCGGCGCTGCCGGGATCGTCGAGCGGAAGCTGCGCGTCCTGTCCAGCCAGCTCGCCGGACAGTTGCGACGTCTTGCGCCGCGCGCGCCATTGCATGACCTGTTCGACCAGCAGCCAGCCGAGCACAATCGCGAAGATCAGCGCTAGCCGGGCCGCGGCGCTCGCGAGCGGCTGCCGTTCTCCGATCCCGAGATAGGGCGCGCCCAGCCAGATCAGCGCAGCGATCAATAGCAATCCGATCGCGACGGTGAACCACCGGGACGTCACCCAGTTTTTCAGCGTGTTCATGGGTTCAGTGCTCCGGGATAAACAGGATTTCCACGCGACGGTTGCGCGTGCGGTTCGCCGGCAGATCGGCCGGCGTCGCGATCGGCTGCGACGAGCCAGCGCCGCTCGCTTCGAGACGATGCGGATCGTCGAGCCCCTGCGCGAGAATCTGCTGCGTGTTCTGCGCGCGCGCCGTCGACAGCGCGAAGTTGTCCTTGAAGGTCAGCGAACGCACGGGCTGGTCGTCGGTGTGGCCGACGACGATCACCCTGCCCTTCACCTGATTCAGCGCCGACGTGATCCGGTGCAGGAGCGACACCACGTCGGGCGCGATGTCGGCGCCGCCCGACGGGAACAGTTCGGCGGCGGCGAGACGCACCGTGTCGCGGCCATCGGGTTGTTCGTCGACGCTCAACTGGCCGGCCTGTTCCTGTGGCGCGAGCAGTTGCTTGAGCGTCACGCGCGCGGCCGTGGGCGCGGGCGTCGCGACGGTTTGCGGCGGCGGCGTGTTCTCGAGACCGATCGCGGCAAGCTGTGCGCCGACTGGCGCAGCGAGCGCGTTGAGCTTCGTGAAAAACACCAGGAATGCACCCAGCAGCACGACGGCCGCAGCCGACGCGGCGACCCACATCGGCACATGCCGCATCACCGGATTGCGGCGGTCTTCGACGCCGCGCCAATGCGGCGCCAGTTCCGCAGCGGGCGCTTCGCGCAGCCCGCGAATGCGCCGATAGAGATCGTCCTGAATGTCGGCCAGGCGCGCGAGGCCGCCTGGTTCCACGAGATAGCGTCCGCCGAAGCCCAGCGCGAGACAGATGTACATCAGCTCGATCAGATCGAGATGGCGCGAGAAGTCGACGCTCAGGCGATCGAGAATCTGGAAGAACTTCGCGCCACCGTAGGCCTCGCCGTGGAATGTCACGAGCAGCGTCTTTTGCGCCCAGCCGCTCAGGTCGCCCCACGGCGCGTTATTCACCGACTCGTCGAGCATCGTGCATAGCACGTAGCGCGCTGCCACGATGGTTTGCGTGTCGATGCCCGCGCCCTGTGCGTAGCGCTCGAAGCTGCGCACCTGTGCGACCGCCTGTTCGCGCAGACGGCCGACGTCGGCGGGCGGCGCAACGCTGTGCCGCAATTGCACCGTCAGCAGCAGCAGCGGATTGGCCGCACGGACGAGCGGATTGGCGACACCGCTCAGGAAGTCGCCCAGCTCGGCGCGCAGCGGCGGCGGGCCAGGCGGCTGCGATGGCCGGTTTGCCGGCATCACGCGCGAAGTGGGCGATGCCGGCCGCACGATGCGCGTGAGCTCGCCGGCGTCGGTGTTGAGATCGGCGTTGGGATCGGTGTTGACGGCGCGCTGCGGGCGCACCATCGTCGCATCGCCGCGCCGGGTTGCGTCGGCGGAACGGTCGTTGGTGGTATTCATGCGCGTACCGCCCACAGTTGCAGGTCGAGACCGGCGAAGCCGCTACCGAAGTGCATCGCGATGCCGCCGGACGTCTTCAACATGCGCCACATCGGCGAGTTTCTGTCGCACTCGAAATAGAGGAAGCCCGACATGTAGGGCAACTGGCGCGGCGCGACCGCCATCGGCGATACGCCGATGCCCGGCAGTTGCAGGTTCACCAGATCGCGGATCTTTTCGACAGGACCGATCTTCGATTGAGTCGGCAGTTGCCGGCGCATGTCTTCGGACTTCAGGTCGGCCTTCGCGGCGAGCACGAAGCTCGCCGTATCGAGCAGCGTGAGATCGGGCACCATGCCGACCCACACGCCATACTTGCGCTGCTGCAGCGGAATCGCGACAGCACTCTGTTCGAGCACCGCGCTCAACGCGATGCGCAGCGCCGCGATCACCGGCTCGAAGCTTTCGCGCAGCAGTTCGTGCCGATACGGCGGAAAAGCCTGCGCGCGCTTGCCCGGCGTCGTGAATGTAGCCAGCTCGCCGGCCAGTTCGAGCAGCAGCCGGTAAAGCGCTTCGGGGTGCAGCAGCGGCGCCTCGGCAAGATGCGCGACGAGCGGCTGATAGCGGTTGATCACCTGCAGCAGCAGAAAGTCCGCGATTTCCGCGGCACCGCCGCGATCGGTCTCGCTCACACGTCCTGCGAGCGCCTCGCCGCGCTGATGCAGCAGGCCGAGCAGCTCGGACAGGAAGGTGACGAGCCGCCCGGCCGCTTCGGTGCTCTGCGCGGTCGGCACGAAGCCATCGTCGAGGATCACCCGCCGATCGGCGCGGCATTCGACGATCCGTGCCAACGGAATCCGCGTCAGGCCTTCCATCGGCTGCAATTCGGGTAAAAGACGTGTACTCATGCCCGCGACTTCGAGCGCGGTGACGCCTTCCATGCTGCCCGACGCATCGCGCACTTCGGCTTCGCGCACGCGATAGCGGAACAGTTGATCGCTGCCGGCGCCGGGCCATGCGCTGTCCGGCTGCGTGGGCGAACGCAGCGGCAAGGTTAGATGAACGATCTGGTCGCGCCAGTTCGCATCGATATCGAGCGGCGGCGGCAGTGGATCATCGCCGGGCATTGCGAACGGCGTGCCGTCGGGAAACACGCCGCGTGCGCGCTTGATGCCGAGCTTGCCGATTGCGAGCAGATCGCTTTCCAGTTCGAGTTCGTGAAAGCCCCATGCGTGCGGACGCAGATTGCCCGCGCGCAGCTCCACGTAACGCTCGAAATAGCGTTCCTGCTGCTGCATGTGCTGCGGCCTGAGGAACAGGCCTTCGCTCCATACCACCTTGTTGCTCTGGGTCATGTCGGTGAACCGGATAGGGGTTGTCACACGTCGCGCGACGAGTGCGGGTCGCGACGGCCTCGGGCCTCGCCGCACCGCGTTACGCCGGCGGGTCGCGTTGGCTGGTTACGTTGGCTCGTTGCGCCGCCTTTTCAGGCGTCCGAGCTGTTCTTCGTAGGCGCGCGCGAATTCATCGCCGAAAAGCCGCCTGAAGCATTCATCGGGATTGCTCGTGACTTCTTCAAACTGTTCCTTGTAGCGCTCCCAGTGACGCGGCCGGCCACCGAGCGGCAAACGGCGCACGCTCCCTTCGGCTTCCCGTTCGATCTTCGCCGGATCGAAATGCGCGAGCAGCGACTGAAACGCGGAACGCACGCCAGCAAGCATCGCCATCTGGTGATTGCGGATGTCGTCGGCGGCATCGTTCAGCGCGGCGTTGCCGCGGAGGAAGCCGCCATCGGGCGGCGCGAGCAGCCTCATGACGGCTTCCTGCGCGGTCGGCGCGAACTTCAACGGGTTGTTTTCAGAACGCTGGATCAACGTCGCGGGCAGCCGGAAGCTGTTCTTCAGTTCGGCGCGCGCGCGTAGCACGTCCATCATCGCGTCGACGGCGATGTGGAACATTTCCATCAATTCGGGAGCGTCTTCGCCGGCGGGCGACGGGGCGGCAGAGGCGAGCGGAGCGGTCGGAACCGCAGGCACTGCCGGCGCTGCAACTGCCGCAGCGATCACGACGGGTGTTGTGTCCGGCGACGCGTGCGAATGCATCGGCGTTTCCGACTGCGTTTGATTTTGCGGCGGCACCTGCGTCGGCGACGGTGCGGGCACAAGCGCCAGGATCCCGCCAGTCGTCATGGACACATCTTCAGAAGGTTCGAGCCGCCCCTGCCCGGAACGCGCGGCGACCAGGCTCGCGCTCGCGTCCCAGTCTTCCGGGAGCACGGGCCCGCCAAGCCGTGCCGCCTCGGCCTGCGGCGGCCGGAAGCGGTCGGCCGCCGCAGGCGTGTGGTTCCAACCGGGCGCGGACGATACGCGAGGCAGCGGTTCGTCGACGTAGGACGATGGCACATCGAACAACGCGAGTGGATCGAGACTCGCACCCGGCGCCGATCCATCGGCGACGCCCGGAATCAGGCCTTCGGCCTCGCCCGCATGCTCCTGCGCCGGGGTGGCGCGCCGTGGCGCGAGCAGCAGGCTCAGGTTCAGCGGACCCCTGTTTTGCGCAGGCGCAGGCGCCGGTGCGCAGGCAGGGGCCGGCGCGGCAGCAACGAAAGACGCGGTGCGCCCCGGATCGACCGAGCCGGCCCGCGGGTCCGGTTCGGTCGCACCGTTGCCGCTCAAGCGCACGCTGACATCGAACGTGTCGATCTGCAAGCGGTCGCCTTGCTTCAGGGCGGCCGGATCGCCTTTTCGCAGTGGCGCGCCGTTCAGCGACATGCCGTTCGTGCTGCGGTCCTCGATGAAATACATGCCGTTCAGGTAGCGCACCAGCGCGTGCAGACGCGACACGCCTTCCGTGCCCAGCACCCAGTCGCACTCGTCGGAACGGCCGATGCTGCCATCGCGGCAGTCGAACACCTGCTCGCGGCTTGCGTCGAAGCCGCCGGTCCCCTCGCCTTCTATCGAGAGAATCAGCCTCTGCGCCGCGCTCATTGCATACCTCCATCGATACCTTCAGGAACACTCAGCAGGCCCAGCGCATCGCGCACGAACGCGGCACGGCGTGCATCGAACCGCGCGGGCACCAGCGCGGCCATGTAGCTCACCGCGGCCGTCGCCGCGATCGCCGTCAGATGCTCCGGCGGCGGCGTCGGCCGCTCGTGCTCCGGATTCAGGTTGCCGCCCGACCAACCTGCGGCAGCAGCCGTCCATGCGCCGATCGTCCGGTAGCGATGCGTCTTCGCGAACGCGAGCGCCGCGGCGCGTTGCGCTTCCATGGGATCGCGCACCCACGCTTCCGCGAGTTCGAGACCTGCGCGGTCGTGTTCGTCGAGCGTCTGACGGCGGCAGCACTGGCACGCCCACGCCACCGCATAACGGCGCGGCAGAAGCCGACCAAGCAGGCTCAACGCATCGGCTGAATGTCCGGCGTCGAGCAATGTCTGCACCGCCGAACGCGCCGCCATCGACGGCCGCAGGCACGCTTGCGCGCGCGTGGAAAGCCGCATCTGGCGCGCTGCTTCGAAAATCGACGGCGTGCTCATAAGATCATCGGAGCCGCGCCGCCCAGTACCGCCGTCGCGGTCCCGATCAACTGCAGGTTGGTGGACTGCACGAGGCAATCGGCCTCGGACAGGATTTCCATCGCCGCGATCGAACTCATGTTCAGATTCGCTTTCGAGTTGATTTCCATCGCAAGACCCGATGCCATCGTCACGTTCATCTCTCCGTTAAGCGAGATGCTGGTGCCTTGAATCGCGATCTCGCCGGTGCTGTTCATCGTGATGCTGGCAAGTCCGGTGACCAGCCTGATCTGGTTGCCCGCCGTCAGCGTGTAGTTGCGCGCGACCTGTACATCGTGGTCGTGCTCCGACTCTTCGCGCAGATCCTTTTGCGCGTGAATCAGCACCTGCTCGCGGCCCATCCGGTCTTCGAAGCGGATCTCGTTGTAGTCGTCACTACCGCCACCTTCGTGGCTGCGGCTTTTCACACCGCTTTGGGTCTTGTTGTCCGGCAGGTTGTACGGCGGCATGTTGTCGGCGTTGTAGACACTGCCGATGATCAGCGGCCGGTCCGGATTGCCGTCGAGAAAGCTGACCACCACTTCCTGTCCGACGCGCGGGATGAACTGCGCGCCCCAGCGCTTGCCGGCCCACATCTGCGCGACCCGCACCGGGCACGAGTTCCGCGCGTTCGGTTTGCCCTGACGATTCCAGAAGAACGTGACCTGCACGCGGCCGTATTTGTCGACGGCGATGTCTTCGGGCGTATCGCCGTACACCACCGCCGTATGCAGGCCAGCGATCACCGGACGCGGCGTCGTCGGCATCGTGCGAAACAGCTGGCGGCTGCGGATCGCCTTGAAGCCGCACTTGAACGGCGCCTCGCCATCGTCTCCACCGCCGCCCGCCGAGTAGTCCGGCTCGACGAGGCGCGTCACCGCGTCGATCACGAGGTATTCGTGATTCGCGTCGGCAAGCGGAAAGTCCTTGAGCCTGAACAGCGCACCCGTGGCGAGACCACAGGCGTCGGTGTGGCCGGCGCTCATCGCGAGCGGCACATTCAACGCATCCGCGCGCACCTGCGCGTAGCGCTGGCCGTCGGACAGACGCTCGTCGTAGCCAACGTAGTCGTACCCATAGTCGTAGATGTCGAGGCCGCTCACGTTGTGCGCGTCCTCCATGTCGGTCAGCTCTTCGGTGGCAAGCAGCGATGCTTTCGGCTTCAGATAGTCGTAGTCGTCGAGTTGCACCTTCGTCGCGTTGACCGCGCGAGAGGTCGCCCAGTCGCTGATCGACGCCTTCATGCGCTTGCCCCGCCCGATCGGCGGCGCATAGGGAATCTGCTCGAAGCCAGCCACGCTCGAGTGTGCGCCGAGCGCATCGGCGAGCACCATCGTGTGCGTGCTCTGCGTATGCGTGAAGAAGTAGTAGATGCCTTCCCGCTCCATCAGCCGGCTGACGAAGTCGAAGTCGCTTTCGCGGTACTGCACGCAATAGTCGCGCGGCGGATAGCTACCGCTGAGGCTCACCTTCAGATCGCTATAGCCGATGTCGCCAAGTACCGACTGGACGATCTGCGGCACACTCATGCTTCGATAGATGCGGCAGTCGCGTCTGCGCGTCGCCAACCACGGTTTCGGCACGAGCGTGAACGTGTAGACCGCATAGCGCACGTTGTCGATGTTGACGAAGCCGCCTTGCTCGCCTTCGCGGACAATCGCGTTGAAGTAACGCGTATAGCCTTGCGGCGTGACAAGCTTCACCGTCATCGGCGTGCCCAGCAGCGAACGCAGATCGACTTCCGCGTTCTTGCTGATCGCTTCGAGCCGATATGAAAACAGCCGACCGAGCGACTCGGTCGCGGTCATGTTTGCGAACAGGAGACTGCTGCCGAGACTGGAAGTGAGTGTGATTGCGTGGGCCATGACGTGATCTGCGAACCTTCTTTACGTTGCGGGTAAGTCGTACTGGACGGAAAGCCGCAGCGCGGTGATCGAACCGGTATCGGCGCCGCTGTTGCGAACCGGACGCCTCCAGGTTGACGGTTTTTGCCTGCTGGCATCGCTCCATCTCCCGGCGCGATTAGTACGCCCTTTGGCAAACAGAACACCCGGCCCACGCGATCTATTCCTTCGCCATGGCGCAAATGAATTTGATATAGGTCTCCTTATAGGTCTCCTGAGTGAGCGGATCCGAACCCTTATTGACCAGTTGCCGCGAATTGTCCACCGGGTCGTTCGCGACCACGGGACGGTCGTCCTGCGTGTTATGGATCAACCCGATATTGACGTGATCCCGGATTCGCTCGAAGAACTCATACGCCAAGCCAATCGTGAAAGTAACTGTCCGTGACCTTGTGCATGGGGAAGTACCAGTTATCTCGCATGAAAAGATTGTTCTGCAGTTTCTGATCCGAGGTCTGAGTGCGGACTTGCTCCTCGAACATTTTGTCCCGGACCTTTTTGAAGCCTGAACTCTCCGCTGCTGCCGTTGGTCCCGTCATTCTGATCGTGCTCGTCCGGACGTCATTCATATATTCTGTTCGCAGATCATCGCTGGTCTTGATCGATCTGAAGTTGCTGTGTATGAGCGATTTGTAGGACTTCAAGCCACCGCTGCCAGCGTGACTCGCAATGATCGAGTTGCTGATCGATGGCGTCTGGTCGCCTCTGACGTTCCGTTCCCACCAGTTTGGATCCACCCAGTCGCTCTCGCTTATTCCGTGATACCAGGCGGGATGCACGGCGGAGAATCGCGGGTAAGACTGGTGGCAGATGATTTCCCCCAAGGGACTGACGCATCTGACGTCGGTATCGACATAGAGACCGCCATGCTGAAGAAGAATCTCGATTCGCAGAATATCGCTGGCCGAACCGAAGTTGGCTCCGCGATTGACCAATTCGCGTCGGTAAATCGTAGAGTTCTTACCCATCTTCAAATCATGCTGCACCTCGCGCAGCTTGAGCCTGTTCTGCTCGCAGAAGTTTATGATCGAGTTGACCTGCCGGCCCCGCATTCCACGCAAATCCTCGCCGCGCATGTTCAGATACTGATTCAGATATCTCATCGTTGCCGAATCGCCCCCGTCCTGACCCAGACGTTGAGCCACCTCATCCCATTGGTTCGGCGTAGTGCTGGCATTGTGTTGTACGCTGATCTGGCGGCGACGTTCGCCTGTCAGTAACTGATTGGCGTCAATCCAGAGATTCACCTCCCAATCGGGGTTCAACCTTGGAAACGTTATGATGCAATCGCGGTTTCGTTGCGGGATATCGCCGCCAATCCAGATAATATGAATTATCTTTGGAATAGCTTTCACGTTTTGAACTCCTCGTAAAGGTCAATTTCTTTCGACCGCCTCAGCGCGTGGCGCCCCGGTCACACTAATCAGGAATGCTGGGAATCGCGGCGATGAGCGGCGCACACTCGTCGAAGCGATACGCAAAATCGCCGTCCTCGACGCTCACGCCAACCCGCTCGATCGCGACGCCGTCGATCATGCGTGCGAGAAACTCGCGGCTGATCGCAGGCAACATCGTGTTGGTCAGAATCGCATCGATCATCCGGCCACCCGATTCGCTCTCCGTGCAGCGACTCACGACCAGTTGCGCCACGGCGTCGTCATAGTCGAGCGGCACGCGATAGCGATCCTCGATACGCCGCTTGATGCGGTCCAGTTGCAGTCTCACGATCTTCGCGAGCATCGCGCCACTGAGCGGGAAGTAAGGAATCGGCACGAGCCGGCCTAGCAGCGCGGGGGGAAACACCTCGAGCAACGGTTCGCGCAGCGCTTTGGCGAGGCCCTGCGCATCCGGCATCAGCTCCGGGTCCAGGCACAGGCCGGCGATCAGATCCGTGCCGACGTTCGTGGTCAGCAGGATCAAGGTGTTCCTGAAATTGATCGAGCGGCCTTCACCGTCATCCATCACGCCCTTGTCAAACACCTGAAAGAAGATTTCGTGGACATCGGGATGCGCTTTCTCCACTTCGTCGAGCAGCACCACCGAATACGGCTTACGCCGCACGGCCTCGGTCAGCACTCCGCCTTCGCCATAACCGACATAGCCTGGCGGCGCGCCCTTCAGCGTCGAAACCGTGTGCGCTTCCTGAAACTCGCTCATGTTGATCGTGATCAGGTTGTGCTCGCCGCCGTACAGCGCCTCGGCGAGCGCCAGCGCGGTCTCGGTCTTGCCAACGCCCGACGTGCCGGCGAGCATGAACACGCCGATCGGACGGTTGGGGTTGTCGAGACCGGCGCGCGATGTCTGGATGCGCCTGGCGATCATCTCCATCGCGTGGTCCTGACCGACGACGCGCTCGCACATCAGGTCGGCGAGATTCATCACGGTCCGCAGTTCGCTACGAACCATGCGCCCGACCGGAATGCCGGTCCAGTCAGCGACGACCGACGCGACCGCCTGGTAGTCGACATTCGCCAGGATCAGCGGGTTTTCGCCCTGCCGCTCGGCGAGCTGCGCCTGCAGTTGTTTCAACTCGGCAAGCACCTCTGCCCTCGTGTCATCGTCGAGCGCCGGCAGCGCGAACGAGTTGGTCGATGCGTCGGACTTCGCGTCGCCGTGCGCGGTCGGTTCCCGCGCACTGCCGGCGCTCTCGCCCGGCGCGGCCTCGCCTCCTAGCCGCGCGCGCAACGCCAGAATCTGCTGGACCAGCGATTTCTCGTTGTCCCACGCGGCTTCGAACTGCTGCAACCGCAGCCGTTCCGCTTCGAGCGTCGCTGAAGCCAGCGACTCGCGAGCCTCCACCTCCATGCCGACGCTTTTCTCGCGCGCGATGATCGTCTGCTCGGTCTGCAGCGCCTCGATCCGCTTGAGTGTGTCGTCGATTTTCGCCGGCACCGCGTGCTGGCTGATCGCGACACGTGCGCACGCGGTATCGAGCAGGCTCACGGCCTTGTCCGGCAACTGACGCGCGGGAATATAGCGATGCGACAACTTGACGGCTGCTTCGAGCGCTTCGTCGAGAATCTGCACACGATGATGCTGCTCCATCACGCTCGCGGTACCGCGCATCATCAGGATGGTCTTCTCTTCGCTCGGTTCGTCCACCTGCACGGGCTGAAAACGTCGCGTCAGCGCCGGATCCTTCTCGATGTGCTTCCGGTATTCGGCCCAGGTGGTCGCGCCGATCGTGCGCAGATTGCCGCGCGCGAGCGCGGGCTTGAGCAGGTTCGCCGCGTCGCCGGTGCCCGCCGTACCGCCCGCGCCCACCAGCGTATGCGCTTCGTCGATGAACAGGACGATCGGCTTGCGCGAAGACTGCACTTCGTCGATCACCTGACGCAGGCGGTTTTCGAACTCGCCCTTCATGCTCGCGCCGGCCTGCAACAGGCCGATATCGAGCGCACGTACCTGCACGTTGCGCAATGGCGGCGGCACGTCGGCACGCGCAATGCGCAGTGCGAACCCCTCCACCACAGCCGTCTTGCCGACGCCCGCTTCGCCGACCAGCATGGGGTTGTTCTGGCGCCGGCGCATCAGTACGTCGACCAATTGGCGAATCTCGGCGTCGCGGCCCACCACCGGGTCGATCTTGCCGTCGCGCGCCTGCGCGGTCAGATCGACCGTGAACTGCTGCAACGCCTGTTGCCTGCCCATCTGCGCGGGCGCCATCGCACCGCTGCTCTCGCCCGGCGCAAGCTCGCCGGACGCAACCGCGCCGGCACGAAACCCGTCGGTGGCAAGCTGGCCGTCTTCCGGCGAGCCTTCGACGATGCCGGCGAAGTCGTCGGCCAACGTCTCGGCGCGTAGCTTGTCGAATTCCCCCGAGACATCGAGCAATGCGTGGCGCAAGTGTCGCGTACGCAAAAGGCCGACGATCAGATAGCCGGTGCGCACCTGGGCTTCGCCGAACAGCAGCGTAGCGAATACCCAGCCGCGCTCGACCGCTTCTTCCACCTCGGCCGACAGATCGGAGATGCTCGTACTGCCGCGCGGCAAACGTTCGAGTGCGACCGTGACGTCGCGTGCAAGGTGCGACGGATCCAGGCCGAAATGCCTGACGATGCGATGCAGATCCGAATCCTGCAGCTGCAGGATCTGATGAATCCAGTGCGCCAGTTCGACGTACGGGTTGCCGCGCAGCCTGCAGAACACGGTAGCGCTTTCGATACCCCGATAGGCCAGCGCGTTGAGCTTGCCGAACAAGGCGCCACGACTTATTTCAGCCATGATTCCAATCCTGTATGACCAGAGGCGGCCGCGAAGCAGTCGCCAGTTCAGTTGAAAAATGCCCGGACATGCGCACGCCGGACTTCACTCGGCCGGGCTCAACACGACCTGGTCGGCATCGTTGTGCTGCGGATAGCGGCCCATCCACGTGTTGAAGCCCATGCGGGCCGCCTGACCCAGATGCGTCAGCGGCACTTCTTCTTTCTTCAGCACGAGCTGCACGTCCCAGCCCTTCTCTTCGCCCACATACAACTTGACCGCCGCCACCAGTTGCAGGAGCGTGTCGCCGCCCGGCAAAAAACGGTTGAACTCGTTGCGGGTCAGCGGCCCGACGCGCAGCCGGAAGCGCTGCTGCGCGCCGCGCACATGCGTGCCGAGCAATGCGTCGCGGCCCATCGAGGCCATGCTCTTGCCGATATGCAAACGCGCGTCCCGAGGCAATTGCATCCACCCGGCGACGAACTCGAGCACGCGCACCGGCACACCGAAGAAGTGCTCGAGAAAACGCCTGAGTCCTTCGGCATTGCGCGCTTGCGGTACCAGACGCCCGGCGAAAAAGCGCTTGTACTGATCGGGCAGTGCGTCGCGTCCGTCGAGGTGCGGCGTGGCGATGCCGATCAGCGCGCCGACATAGGTGCGAAACCGATCCTGTTCCGGACGGTCCAGCTGCACGGTGGGCTGCGCATCGGCCCACGCGCGATAGAAGAGGCTCAGCATCCGGTGATGAAACACGTCGGCAAACGCGACGAACGTCGGGTCTTTCGCGTTCCGCTCCCGATCGACGGCGTATTCGGTGAGGTGCAACGGCAGCGGCCCGTTCGGTCCGAACAAACCGAGAAACAGCCCAACCAGCCGCGCCGGCCGGCCGGCCTTTCCCGCCTCGAAGCGCGCGATGCTGCGCGACGGAAATTCCAGTGCCGCGGCATGGGCGAGACGCACAGGATCTTCGGCCGGCCTGGTCGAATGACCGAACCGCGGCCGTTCCGGATACGCGCATTCGAGACGGCGCATTGCCTCGAAGAACTCGAAATCTTCCGGGCTCGCGCGCAACGCGGCTTCGAGCACTACAGGATCGGGCGCTTGCCGGGATTCGCGGGCCATCGGGCCACCTCGTTTCGTTCGAGCGTGCGCAACACCGTCTCGGCGAACGAATTCAGCGAGACATAGCGCGCAAAGAAATGTTGCAATACCGACGCGAGCAGAAATGCGCCGCTGCCTTCAAAAGCGGCATCGTCGCAGCTCAGCGTGATCTCGAGCCCGCGGCCATACGTGATCGGCCCGGGCACCGGCACGCGACGCGTGATGGGCTTCGCCGCGACATGCTTGATGCCTTCGATCTGCCGTCGCGTCGCGGCGTCGAACTCGTCGTGATACAGGCCGAGCATTTCGCGCAGCGCCGCCGCGCCCGTTTCGCCTTCCTCGTCGAGCAGTGACAGATAGTTCAACTGCAGGTGGCTGATGAGCCGCCACGCGGATTCGCCGGTCGCGGTCGGCGCGCGTGGCCGGGTCGGTCCACGCCACACAGCGGATCGACGCCACGGGCGCGTCGGTATCGAGCGTGAAATCGGTGTACGACTTGCCCACCGGCATATGCAGCGGCAAATCGCGATTCGTGCACAGCAGCCGCAGTCCTAACTGGCGCAGCGTGGTCGCATAGGGCGCGTCGTTGGCATCCACGAGTGCGATAAACGTTTCGCTGCCGACGTAGCTCGAGCGTGCGCCACGTTGCTTCTGGCGGCTCGAGATCAGCCGCGGCTCGCGGCGCAGCGTGTAGAAGGCCGCCTGCCCGCCGTGCCATGTGCGAGCGGTGCTGTCATAGAACGGCAGGAAGCTTTGCTCCGGCTCCTGGCGATCGCCGTAGCCCTGCACTTCCAGCACGCTGTGCACTTCGAAATCCATCGGCCGGGTGTGGTCGCCGAGCACGTGATACTCGGTGTCGCCCTGCTGCAGATGAATACGGTCCGCGCGGCGCTCGAACAGATTGATTGCCGGCGTGCAGAACAGGCGGAAGTTGCCTGCATCGATCGCGTTGTGCAGGCGCGTCACGCTGCGCTCGAGCCACACCACGATCTCGAACTCGTTGCCCCGCGAACGTGCGAGCAGCGAGCGCAGCTCCGTGAACTCGGCAAACAGGAAACGCTCCGGACACGCGAAATACTCCTGCAACAGCCGGTAACCGCTGAACGAACGGCCACCGTAGGGCAGTATCGCGTCCTCTTCGTCGAAGCCTTTGGCGCGCAGCGCCGACGCGTCATGCTGTGTCTCGATGGTTTGCCCATCCGGCGCGGTTGCGCGCACCGTATAGCCGATGCGGTTGGCCATCAGCTGCTCGTAGAGCCATCGCGGCAGATCGTCGGCGCCGGCGAGATAAACCGGCAGGCTGTCGAGCGCGAGCGTGTTCGCCGCCACGCCGGAAAGGGTTGCGAACTTCAGGCGCAAACCCGCGCGGACCTGCCCGGCTTTCGACGGCGGCGGCACGAGGTCAACGGCGGCAAGCGCCGCGGGTGTGTCCAGGTATCTCGCCTCGGTGATCGCGAGCGGCCACAGCGTCACGTCGTGCGCGGTGCGGTATTCGCACGCCGTGCGCTCGCCGAAGCCGGTGAGACCGCGCAACACCGTGTGCCGCGCGACCGGGTGTCCGGTGGCAGGAAGGTCTTCGGCTTGATCCGGATGCAACTGCACGACCGCCATCGACGGAATCGGCGTCAGGTAATGCGGGTAGATCATCTCCAGAAGATGCTGCGTGAACACCGGATACTGCGCGTCAAGCTTCATTTGCACGCGCGCCGCCAGAAACGCGAAGCCTTCGAGCAACCGTTCGACGTACGGGTCGGCGCAATCGAGACCTTCCATCCCGAGACGGCCGGCAATCTTCGGATACTCGCTCGCAAACTCCGCTCCCATCTCGCGGACGTGTTGCAGCTCACGGTTGTAGTAGCGCAAGTGTCGTGGGTCCATGACGATCAGCCGAAGCGTTGCGACACGTGAAACTCGCCGGTCTCGAGATCGACGTCGGTGCGAAGATAGAGAGAAAGCGGCATCGGGTTCGCCCACATGTCGGCTTCGATCAGGAAACGCAGCGAACGGCTGCCCATGCGCGCTTCGTCGACCTCGACGCGCACCTGAACAGTGCTGGCGATCAGACGTGGTTCGAAGTCGAGCAGCGCCGAACGGATCCGGTCCTGCAACAGCTCGGCATCGATACCCGACAACGCCGCACCCGCAAGATCGGGGATACCGAAATTCAATACGGAATTACCCACCTGCGCGAATCCGGTCAGCTCGTCGCTGCTCCAGTGCCGCGTGCAGTTGAGCAGCCACGCGATATCGCGTGTCACGTATTCGCGCAAACGCGCGGCCGTAATGACGCGCTGCTCCCGGCTCTCCTCGCGCTGCGCAGGATCGAAATCGGTGAGACGATCGAGCAGCGATGGCTGCAAACGCTCCTGGGGCATCAGTTCTGCCATGACGTGCGCCCCCTCAAGCTGTTTCGAACGTGATCGAGCGCACGTCGAGCAAAGGATATTCGTCGACGTCGGTGATCAGCATGCGCTGACCAACGCCGATGAAACAGCCGTCGCCGAGATCGGTCCACGCCGTACGCTTTGCCAGCGCGAGCGCGACGTCTTCACCTCGCTCGCTGCCGCAATAGCGGCAAGGCACGAAGCCGATCGCCTCATCACCGCTCTTCCAGGTGATTCGCACCGGCGCCCAGATCTTGTCGCGCAGATCAGTGGGCGCATCGAAAGACAGCGCAGCGACGCGCGAGAACGGCACCCACGCATAGCTGTCCTTCAGGATCACTTCGAGGCACGGCCCGAAACGCGGGTCTGCGTCGGCGATCCATTTGAACGGCACGCCGTCGATGCTGCCGCGCACCGTTTCCGCTTCGTCGAAGGCTCGCGCGCGCAATGCGAGCGCTTCGGCGATCCGTCCGCCGCACAGTTGTTGCAGCGACTGCAACAGCAAGCGCTCCCATTCCGACCGCTCGCCGACCGTTGCCGGGTTACGCAGGGCGGCCAGCACGGCTTCGCGTTCGCGTTCGCCGACCAGTGCCGCGCGGTAGGCGGCGACCATCAACGCGTTTTGTCGTTCCAGGTCGCCCGCCACGGTCAACTGGGTTCCGGCACGCTCCCAGTCACCCCGCAACGCAAGCAACTGAAACAGAAACACGCGCAGCGTCGCGTCCGCCGGCGAGTTTTTCACTTTCGCGGCCAACGCTTGCAACGCGTCGTTCAAATGACCGTCCGCGAGCAGCTTTTCAGGTTTGACATCGACTGAAGAAAGTGTCACTGGATGTGCTCCATTCAATGAAAGAAAGCGGGCGAAAAGACCGGTATCGCCGCCTGCTTACTGCTTGGTGACCTGCTGGATATCGAATGTGAAATCCTTGGTGCCGCCGTTTGCCTTGCCTTCATCGTCCTGCGGCTGGAACGAGTACTTGAACTTCCCGAAATGCAACGTGATGTTCTCGGTGAGTCGTTCGTCGCCACCGCTGCCGCCCGTGGATACCGACGTGACCAGCACCCCTTCGCTCAGCTCGATGGTCAGGAAGTCGGTCTGCTGACCCGTTGCGTTGGTGACGTACAGATAGGCGTTGTCGACGCGCGCGCCCGTGCAGCAAGCGTTTAGCAACGCGTTCGAGCAACTGTCGATGTACTTCGTGACGGTGATGTCCTGAATGTTGGCCTTGCCGCCCGATGCATAGCCCGCACCCGTGTGCAGATTGCCGGTATTGCTGGCGCCCCACGACCACGCGATGATCGGAACCTGGTTCCTGTGCTTCGAGTGATTGGAAGCGCCCTGGATCGTGACCGCTCCGGAGCCGAATTTCAGGTGCATGTCGAATGCCATAGTGACCTCTATTTGTGAGCCAAAGAGTGCGCTCGCCGTAGCGACGAACGATCAGGACCGGAACGCTGCCGCTCCGGACGATTACCTGCAAGGTGAGATGCAGCGGAAGCCTCAGGCCGCCTGCGCGGAAGGCAGTCGCGATACGAGCCGCAGCGATACGGTGAGTCCTTCGAGCTGGTAGTGCGGCTTCAGGAAGAACTTCGACGTGTAGTAGCCGGGATTGCCTTCGACGTCCTCGACGACGACTTGCGCGGCAGCGAGCGGCTTGCGGGCCTTGGTTTCCTCGCTGGAATTCACCGGATCGCCATCGACATAATTCATGACCCAGTTCGACAGCCAGTTCTCCATCTGCTCGCGCGTGCTGAATGAGCCGATCTTGTCGCGCACGATGCATTTGAGGTAGTGCGCGAAACGGCAGCACGCGAACATGTATGGCAAACGTGCCGACAGATTCGAATTCGCCGTGGCGGCCGGATCGTCGTACTCTTCCGGCTTCGCGACCGATTGCGCGCCGATGAATGCCGCGATGTCCGAATTCTTGCGATGCACGAGCGGCATCAACCCCATCTTGTCGAGTTCGGCCGAGCGCCGATCGGTGATCGCGATCTCGGTCGGGCACTTCATGTCGACGCCACCGTCGTCGCTCGGGAAGGTATGCACCGGCAGACTGTCGACCGCTCCTCCCGACTCGACGCCGCGAATCCGCGTGCACCATCCGTAGTACTTGAACGAACGGTTGATGTTCACCGCCATCGCATACGCAGCGTTCTGCCATGTGTACTTCGATGAATCCGCGCCTTCGGTGTCTTCTTCGAAGTCGAACCCGTCGACTGGGTCGGTCTTCGCGCCGTACGGCAGGCGTGCAAGCGTGCGCGGCATCGTCAGCGCGAGATAGCGCGCGTCGTCCATTTCGCGAAGCGAACGCCAGCCCGCGTAGTCCGGCGTCGTGAAGATCATCGACAGATCGCGCGGATTGGCCAGCTCGTTCCAGCCTTCCATGCCGAGCAACGTCGAATCCGCCGCCGAGATGAACGGCGCATGCGCGGCGGCGGCGACCTGCGAAATGCCGCGTAGCAGTTCGACATCCTGCGGACCGTGATCGAAGTAGTAATCGCCGATGAGGCAGCCATACGGTTCGCCGCCCAGCTGACCATATTCTTCTTCATAGATGCGCTTGAACACAGGGCTCTGGTCCCATGCAACGCCCTTGAAGCGCTTGAGATTTTTTGCGAGTTCCTTCTTCGATATGTTCAGCACCCGGATCTTCAGCATCGGATCCGTTTCGGTGTTGGTAACGAGATGGTGCAGCCCTCGCCACGCGCCTTCCAGCTTCTGAAAGTCCGCGTGGTGCATGATCTGGCTCAACTGCTCGCTGAGCTTGCGGTCGATCTCGGCGACATACGCGTTGATGGTTTGCGTCACGTCATCCGAAACGATGTGCGAATCCTGCAGCACCTGCGCAGCGAGCGTACGCACGGCCGATTCGACTTCCTGCTTCGCGCGCTCGTTCTTCGGCTTGAACTCCCTGTTGAGCAGCGCGGCGAAATCATCGGCGCCGCTCAATGAGTCCTCGACGCCTTGCTCGATCTGATTCTGGCTTTCCATGATCGCGCTCACTCCTGTGCGGGTTCGGTGTCGGCGGCTTTCGGCGCCGCGCCCAGCGATTGCAGCAAGGCGGGATCCTTGATCGCCTGCGCGATCAGCTTCTCCGCGCCCGACTTGCCATCGAGATAAGTGCCGAGGTTGGCGAGCTGCGTGCGCGCCTCGAGCAGCTTCGCGAGCGAGTCGACCTTGCGCGCCACTTCGGCGGGCGAAAAATCGTCCATGCCTTCGAAGGTGATATCGACCGCCAGATTGCCTTCGCCCGTCAGCGTGTTGGGCACGCTGAAGTTCACCCGCGGCCTCATCGACTGCATGCGGCTGTCGAAGTTATCGACGTCCACTTCCACCGCCTTGCGCGCTTCGAGCGGCGGAAGATCGCCGGCATTGGCGCCTGACAGATCCGACATCACACCCATCACGAACGGGATCTGCACTTTTTTCTGCGCGCCGTACAGCTCCACGTCGTACTCGATCTGTACGCGTGGCGCGCGATTGCGCGCGATGAATTTCTGACTGCTCTGTCTCGTTGCCATGCGCTGATTTCCTCTGGTATCCGTAGGGTTTCGTGAATCCGGCGATGCGTCTCACGAGCCTGCACTCGACTTGCCGCGTTGCAGACGCGTCGCCCATGCACCCAGAACAGCGCAGCATCGCGATCTATTCCATGTCTGTCGAAGCTGTTGCGTTCATGTTCCAGATCGCACTCGCCGCTGTCTGCGCAAATCAGAACAGCCCACCCGGGCAGATATTCCGTTGTGTCGTGGACTGGATCTTTTCGTGCGTGCGTCACGCAGAGACAGGCTCACCATATGGGACACGCGAAGGCGGGTTTGTGATCATCGAAACCCTGGAATAAACCCGCGAGCCGGCTGTTCTGTTGATACTCGCGCGATATAACGCGCCGTCTTCACCGCGCTTCGCCAATTGAAACGCTCAATCAGGCTCATCTGAATGATCTTCGGACTTTTCAAGCGGTCTGTACCGTTCGCCTTGCTGCTGCTCGCACCCTATGCCAATGCGGCGTGGACGCTCGTGCAGGCCGATGCGCCCGTCACCGTCATTCATGAGACGGGGCGTTATCAGGCAGATGTCGGGCAGCGCTTTGCGCTTGACGATATGGTCGAAACGCCGACGAGCGCAGGCGTGCAGATCCAGGACGACGCGGGCAATAGCGTCGCGCTGGGTCATGGCACTCGCGTGATGCTGATGCGCGACGCGCATATCGCGGTGCTCGGCGGCTGGCTGAAGGTGCTGCACGCGTGCGACGCAAACACGGCGAATTGCGCCACGCCTGTGATCGAAACCGCGCGCACGCGATTCACGCCCTCGAACGATACCGTGCTGGTCATCGCGGCAACGGCAACGGCTACGAATTATCGGAGTGGCAATGAGCGGAACGCCAACGTCCAGGACACCGACGCAGCGTTCTGTGAGAGCGGCGCGGCCAGCATTCTCGGCATCGGCGCTTCGCACGGCAATGTTGCGCCGCTCAAGCTCGATGCGCCTCGCTTCGCCATGCATCCCGCCGCGAGCGACACGATTGCCGTGACAGCCGGCCCTGATCCCGCTTTCGTCGCCGCGATGCCCGTTACATTCCGCGACGCGTTGCGTGTGCTGCCGATGCCGGCCCATCCACGCAACGAGCCGCCGGGCAGCATCCGACCGGTCGCTTACGACGACGTATCGGACTGGCTCGACAGCGAACTCGCGGCGCGCAGGGATCCATCGACGCGTTTCACTTCGCGCTTTCGCGCGCGCCTGACCGATCCCGCGTTTCGCCGCGCAGTCGTGCAGCGCATTCGCGACTTGCCGGACTGGCGTGCGCTGGTCTTTCCGCCGCCAGCGCGTGCCGTGATACGGAGCCCCGCAATCCAGACCGGTTCCGTCTACGGTTCCGCTTACCGTTCCGCTTACCCATCCGCCCCGGTTCGCCCATGAAGCTGTCACTCGCCATCAAGTTCAATCTCGTGTTCATCGCGATCTTCGCGATCGGACTGACCGCCATCGGATTCGTCGCGGATCGTGTGTTGCAACAGCAGGCGCTCGACGAAACCCGTCACGATGCGGACGTGCTTCTGAACGCCGCCAGCGCGATGCAGAACTACACGGCGCAACACATCACGCCGCTGCTCGCGACACAGATCAAATATTCGTTCGTGCCCGAGTCGGTGCCGGCGTACTCGGCGATCGAAATGCTGAACTCGTTGCAGAGCGTGTTTCCGAACTTCTCGTACAAGTCGGCGATGCTCAATCCGACCAACCCGCGCGACCGGCCAAGCGACTGGGAAAGCGAAGTGATCGCCCATCTGCACGACCATCCGGAATTGAAACAGGCCACCGGACAGCGTCATACGCCGGGCGGCGAGCAGTTGCTGTTTCTCGCCCATCCGAGCCGCATTACCGACGCCGCGTGCATGCAATGTCACAGCACGCCGTCCGCGGCGCCGCACACGATGATCGATAAGTACGGGCCGGCCAATGGTTTCGGCTGGACCATGAACGACGTGATCGGCGCAGAGTTCGTGTCGGTGCCGATGTCGGAGTCGATCGCGCGCGGCCGTGCGGTATGGCGCAGCCTGATGGTCTCACTGACCGCTGTATTCGCGGTGGTGCTCGTCGTGCTGAACGCGATGGTGCACTTCCTCGTCACGCGGCGTTTGCAGATGTTGTCGCGCGCCGCGGACGAAGTGAGTCTCGGCAAACTCGGCGACGTCGAACTGCCGGCCGGCGGCAGCGATGAAATAGCGTCGCTCGCGGTGTCGTTCGGACGGATGCGCACGAGCCTCGTCGCAGCGTTCGAGATGATCGAAGAGCGCCACGAGTAAGCGTGCCGCACACATCGTGGACGACTCCATGACTTCCCAAACCGGCGCGACTCCGCGACAAATCGGCCGCTATCGGGTCGAACGGGTGCTCGGTCGCGGCGCGATGGGCACGGTCTATCTCGCGACCGATCCGCATATCCAGCGCGAGGTAGCACTAAAAACGATTCGCACACCGTCACTGAACGACGGACAAGGCACGGCGGAGCCATCCGGTGCGGAGCTGACCGCACGCTTTCTCAACGAAGCGCGCGCTGCCGGCCGTCTCGTGCATCCGCACATCGTCGGCGTGTTCGACTATGGCGAGGCGCAAGGCGTCGCGTTCATCGCGCTCGAATACGTACGCGGCGAGAACCTCGCGCAACGGCTCGCGCAGCACGCCCGCGATGGCAGCATGATGCCTTTGCTCGATGCGCTCACGTGGTTCGCGCAACTGCTCGACGCACTCGCTTATGCGCACGAACTCGGCGTGATCCATCGCGACATCAAGCCCGCCAACCTGCTGATCGCGCCGCGCGGCGAATGCAAGGTGACCGACTTCGGCATCGCACAGCTCGATACAGGACGCCTGACGCAGGCCGGCATGATGATCGGCACGCCAAGCTACATGTCGCCGGAGCAGTATGCAGGCGCGGAGATCGACGCACGCAGCGACCTGTTTTCCGCCGGCGTCGTTCTGTACGAGATGCTGAGCGGGCAATGCCCGTTTAGCGGCGCGCCAGCCGCCGTGATGCATCAGGTGATGAACGAGATGCCGCCGCCCCCATCGACGCATGTCACAAGCCTGCCTGCCGAACTCGATGCCATGGTGCTGAAGGCGCTCGCCAAACGGCCAGACGACCGCTATGCGTCCGCGCAAAGCTGGCGCAACGCGTTGTTGACGCTGCACGACTCATTCATGGCGCGGCTCGATCCCGACCATACCGTCGTGCGCGCGCAGCCGTTCCGTCAGACGCTTGCGCCACCGGCGGGGGCTGCCAGACCAGACTGGCCACCCGAGTTTCTGGCCCAGCTGGAGCAACGGCTCGCCAGCCACGTCGGCCCCATTGCCTCGCTGCTCGTGCGGCGCGCCGCGTCGCATGCGACCGACTCGCAAACACTGGCGGCTCAGCTTGCGCGCCATTTGTCCAACGACGCCGCTCGTCGTGAGTTCGATACGCTGCTCAAGCAGCACGTGATCGCTTCGGGCGATGACTCGAAGCGCAGCACGCTGGCCATCGAATCGACATCCGCGGCGTGCGTGCCGCTCGATGCCGAGCACGTCGAGGCCGCTGCGCGGCGGCTCGCATCGCACGTCGGACCGTTCGCACACGTGATCGCCGAGCGGGCCGCGCGTGGCGCGGACGCAGCGACCTTCCGTGCGCGACTGGCCGACGCGCTGCCGGCGTCGGTGGATCGCGAGGCTTTTTTGCGTGCCTTCGACGACCCGCCACCCTGAGTCTCCCGGCTCGCGCCGCCGATCGATCGTCAGGCGGCCGCGATCAGGCGATCGATCCGTAACCGCAGCGCTACGGGCAATGCGGGCAAGCTTTGCCGGCCAACGATCTCAGTTATGGAAACTTCGATGCCATCAGCCATATCACGCGATTCGCAATATCGACGGACTCGTGCATCGCTCGCTCTATGTCGGCCACGCGCGCGTGAGCCAACGTACGATCGACATAAGCAAGCAGGTCGGCGTCGTCGATCGTCATCGCCCGACTTCGACCCGAGGTGGAGCCGAACGTGCGGCCGGTCCCGCGCCGCTGTCGAAGCGCGCGCCAATGCTTTGCCGCGCGCGCGACAGGCGGCTCATGATCGTGCCGATCGGAACATCGAGCACGTGCGCGGCTTCGGCGTAACTCAATCCTTCGAACGCGACGAGCAGCATCACCACGCGCTGAGCCTCGGGCAAGCGCCCGACGGCGGCGATGATCTCACGGCTCAGCAGCACATCTTCGGGGGAACGCGCGGCAGGATCGGAGACGGCTAGCAATGCGTCATCCCACTCGACACTCGCCCGGCCTCGTACGCTGCGTGCCCGCAATTCGTTGAGCCACGTGGAATGGATGATCGAGAACATCCAGCTGAGCGGTGCCGTGCCGGGCTGCAGTTGATGCGCCCGTTCGAGTCCGCGTATGCACGAACGTTGCAGCAGGTCTTCGGCGTCGTGCTGATTGCCGGACAGGCGCAACGAGAAAGCCCACAATCTGGGCAGCATTCCGGGTAAAAGGTCCGGCAAACTCTCAACGACAGTGGTGGACATGGTTGAGTGGCCAATTTCGAGTAGAGCCCTTGAACGACGGCTCGACGTGCCGCTTGAGGGTCACGTCGAACCAGGGCCTAACATCGATCACATCAGGAACAAGGCCAGACAGAATTGCTCTGGACCGGTTGATTGGTCTCTTCGCCGAGCAGAGGTTTGGCGGATCTGACGCCACCTCTTTATCTCGGACCGTTGCATGGAGTTCGTCAACGGCTTAAACGCGGATACTTGCAGAATGGCCAAAGGCAGCGCCGCTCCATTTCGATTTTGACCGAACGCGTGCGCAGGGCATCTTTATCCAAAAACCACTGTTGCGACCAATCGTTTGTGGCTATGACCTCGATTACGAATCGCGGCTCACGGGTCGCCGTTTACTGAATAGAGCGAAACAACGACCAGCGAGGTCATCGTTTCGTTTCACTACGACTCTCCTGTCATACCCCGTCACGCAAAAAACCGGCAGAACTTGACTCCGGACGCCGTCACGCGGAATGGCCCGCACTGCGATCAGATCGCGCCGCGCTCATGTACGCGCATCCCTCGGCTTCGCATCGGGCGCATCGTTAAGCGCGAACAACGCGTCCACGCTGCTGTTCGAGATCCGCTGTGCGATCGACTGGAGATCGGTTGAGTCCGGTTTGCCGATCAGCGCATAGGCAAGATCGTTCTGCCGCCACGATACGAC
This sequence comes from Paraburkholderia sp. MM6662-R1, assembly GCF_050436245.1. NCBI lineage: Bacteria > Pseudomonadati > Pseudomonadota > Betaproteobacteria > Burkholderiales > Burkholderiaceae > Paraburkholderia > Paraburkholderia sp. MM6662-R1. Next base: position 836,698 of record NZ_JBNDLV010000001.1, read on the forward strand.
GGTCATGCCGTTCAACTGCTGTTGCGCGATCGCCTGGTCCGGTCGCGCGTCCTTCATCACACACAGCGCAACCGGCGCGCCGTGGTCGGGCAGATAGACGATCTGGACCAGCGGCTTGTCGTTGAAGCGCAGGCGCGCGACTGCCTTGAACGACAGCCCCGCCTCCCGCAAATCCGGTACCCGCAATGCAATGCCGTCGACGTACCGGATCGCCGTGACGGTCTTCGCCGACGCGCCGAGGTCGGGCGTGATGTCGGCAACGGTATCGCGTGTATAGAGCCGTTGATAGCCCACCGCTGCATGGATCCACGACGCCGCGTCGTTCGACGCGACAATCGCGCCGCCACTGCCGGGCACGCCCAGCCATGCAGGTCCGAGCCGCATCGCGAGGCCCGCGCAAAACGCGCCGGCGACAAATGCCGCGGCAAGCCACAGCCGCGCCTGGGGCTTTCTTGCGGGTATCGGCTGATGGGATGCGTGATTCGATTCGTCGCGCCGTGCGGCGCTCGCCATTGCTTCGATACGGCGCTGCAATTCGCCCGGTAAAGGCGGTAGCTTCTGCGTTGCAAACGCCTCGCGATAAGGGAGCTGCGACGCGCGCAGCAAATCGACGCTTTCCTGCAACTCAGGCGAAACGGCGAGTTCCTTTTCGATCGATGCCGCCTCGGACGGGTCAAGTTCGCCATCGACATACGCGATCAATTTACTGTCGTCGGGTCTCATAGGACGATAGGCTTAAAGGAAGTTGAGCACGATCAGCATTCGCCTGCAACGCGCGGGTCGGGCACCGCCCGTTCGTCATCAAATTCCCATGATAACCGTAGTTGCGCGTTGTTCGCAGGTCGTACGCAGCGCGCGGATGAAGCGTGGATCACCGGCCAGGACTTGCTATTGCCAACCGTTTTCTCAGGCGTCGCTCCCGACACCTCGCGGTAGAGACGACATTCAATGACCATTCGATCCGGCAACGGCCTCCTCCCGAGTTCGGCGATTGAACGATACGCTATACGTCGACGACCGCGCGGCCAGCAACGGATCGGCGGATGGCGCGATGCCATCGGGCAGGATGGTCGGATCGAACGCGATGTCGCGACAGGGACCATCGATCTGCGTCTGCGCGCGATCGATGACGATCGTGCCCACGTCGACCCGCTCGCGTTGCGGTGAGTCGATCCATTGCCGCGTCGAGTCGTCGATCGGATCGCCGGGCATCGCGACGTTCAGCACCAGATGCCAGCGCAATGGCCCCTTCGCGAGTTGCGTCATCAGAGCGTGCGACAGAAAATCTGGATCGCTTTGCGCGCGTGCTTCGACAGGACGCCAGGGACTGTCCGGCACCACCTCCCAACGCACGAAACGCTGCACGCCCTGCGCATCCGTAGTCTGGAACGAACTGATACCGAAATAGGCCGCGTTATCGAAGCGGGACGATGGCGGGTGCAAGCGGACCCATTCGAGAAACGCGCGGGCCTCAGGATGGCCGTCGAGAAACGCCTGCATTTTTGCGGGGTTCGCCTGACCGGTGTGCGGATCCAGCGCTTCCGCCTGAAGCTGTTCGAATAGCGCCTGCGGCGTGCGCACCGCGAAAATCGGCGTCGAATTCATCGCGAGACGCCATTGCTCGCCGCGCGGCAGCGCGATCAGCAACGCGAAGCTGCGCACCAGGGCTTCGCCGTCGTCTTGTTGCGGATTGCCGCCGGGCCTCGACAGTCGCCCGACGACGGCGTAGCTGCCGCGTTCGAACACGCTTGCGCGCGATACCGACGCGCCGTTGCCGTTGCTGTCGAAGTGTCCGGTGATGCAGATGCCCTTCGCGTGGTTGCGCCGGAAGCCCGGGTGCGGCGTCGTCGTCGCTTCGAATGCATCGACGATCCGCTGCGAAGTCAGGCGCGGCGGGAACCATCCGGCGCACCAGACGAACAGCGCCAGCAGTAACATAGGCGCCGCGAAAACCGCGAGCCAGCGCAGCAGCAAGCCATGGCCTCGCTGGTGATCAGCCCGACCGGGCATCGTCATGCGCGTCCGTGCGGCCGATGGTGGTCGACACCTCGCCGCCGTAAAGGCGTTTGCCGAGTGCTTCGAGATCGACGCCGCCGTGCTCGCCGATCAGCGCATAACCGAGTTGGCCGCGCCGCCACGCCACCACGTCCATGCCGCCGACGCGATCGCGCGCGGGCGCCGCGTCGGCCTTCGCTTCTTTCAGCACGCATAACGCGACGGGGCCGCCATGCTCCGGCAGGTAGACGATCTGCACGAGCGGTTTGCCACGAAATCTCAGGCGCTGCACGCGCTTGAACGAGAGCCCTTGACTGCGCAGATCGGGAATCTGCAACGCCAGATTGTCGTATTGACGAATATCGGCGGCGGTGGCGGCGGTCGCGCCCATGTCGGGTTGCAACGAGGCGACGGTGTCGCGTGTGTAAAGCTGCTGATAGCCGGCCGCCGCAGCGATCCACGGCGACACGCCCGGATCATTCGATGCCGTCGTGATGGCGCCGCCACCGGTCAGTTGCGGCAACAGACGGAACGCGATGCCGCAGGAGAACACGCCCGCGACGAACGCCACCGCCAGCCACGGCAATGATGCGCGCGGCTTCAGCCGATGCACATTGCCACCGGACGGGATCGATGACTCACCGCTGGTCGCGGTATCGATTGCGTCGGCGGCATTGACCGCGCCTTGTGCCGACGCACCTGCCAGATGCTGTCGAATCAGTTCGTCGACGTTGCGGCGCAATGTCTCTGGCACCGGCGGCAACGCCTGCTGGCTGAACGCTTCCGCGTACGGCAATTGCGAGGCCCGCAGTATCGACAGGCGCGATGCCACGTCGTCCGACTTGCCGACCGCGCTCTCGACATGTGCGCGTTCGTCCGGCGGTAATTCTCCGTCGACGTACGCTAACAGGGTGGTGTCGTCGATCGTCATCACACTTCTCGCTCGCTGCTGGATGAGCGCGCCGCCGTGGCTTCACGATTGCCGAATTGCGCCCCAATGGTCTGCCGCGCGCGGGACAGGCGACTCATGATCGTGCCGATCGGCACGCCGAGCGCCTCGGCAGCCTCGGCGTAACTCAGGCCCTCGACGGCCACGAGCAGCATGACGATCCGTTGTGCCTCGGGCAGACGGTTGACGGCCGCGATGATCTCGCCGTTCAGCAGGTTCTCTTCCGGCGTGCGCGCATCGGGATCAGCAACGGTCTGCAGAAAATCGTCGTCCCATTCCATGCTCGAGCGGTTGCGCACGTTGCGCGCTCTCAGCTCGTTGATCCAGGTGGAATGAACGATCGAGAACATCCAGCTCAGAGGAGAAGTGCCTGGCTGCAATTGATGGGCGCGCTCGAGTCCGCGGACACAGGCCCGCTGGACGAGATCCTCGGCGTCGTGCTGGTTGCCGCACAGGCGCAGCGAGAACGCCCATAATCGCGGCAGCATTCCCGGCAGTTGACTGGGCAGACTCTCAACCTCTGCTGTTGGCATGATTGACTGGCTAATGGCGGATTGATGGCGGCCGGGCGTGGCGGCCAACGACTGGCCAATTCCGGCTGGTTTCCCCAAGCCGTATTGTGCAACGTTCGCAAAATGTTTGCCGACGCGCGGCAATCGGCTCGCAAACATCATCCGCGGGCAATGAGCGTCAGATCGGCGAAGCACGCGCGCCGTCTTTGACGGTCGCGTCGGCATTCGACGCGCCTTCCTCCGCTTACTTCATGATCCATGGTCGCCGGTGTCCTCACCGGCGCCAATGTGTTGTGGAAATTGCGATACGTCAGCCTGGCTTGCCCTTGGGCACATCGTGCGTTGATCGGGCGGGCGCTCAGGGGCTTGAACGAGATGGTCAGTATGTCGGTGGTCCACTGGCTGATGCTCGAGCACGGATGGACCTTCGCTGAGGGGCCCGGTACCGTGCCCGAAGCGCGTACGAGGAAGCAGTCGAGCCGCTATTCGAGACGCTGGCGTGGCACGAGGAGCCGCCACACACGCACTGAAGGACCGGGATGGTCGTGGGCTAGGTCAGTCTAGCCAGCCGCGCAGCCGCGCGTGATCGAGAAAGCGGTAGACGTCCGGTGCAAGTTCCGACGTGCCGAAAAGCCGTTCGAGTTCGCCGATGATGTCGTCGAGCTCGTGTTCTCCGTCGCAACGAGCGAGGATCGCGCCGGCGCTAGTGTTGAGCTTCACCATCCCTTCGGGATAGAGCAGCACATAGGCGTCCTGCGCCGCTTCCCACTGCAGGCGGAAGACGCTCCGCAGGCGGGGGCGCAGCGGCACGCCGCTATCCGCGTCACGCGTGTTCATAGGGGCCAGGCCTTTTCGACCGCATCGAGGATCGACCAGAGAATTATCGAGTTTGAACCGCAGGATATCGAGCGCGCGCTGCTGCGCCTCGGGCGTGCCCGGCGTGGCGAGCGCCGCCCGCGGCGCCACTACGGCACTGCGGGCGGCATGCCGCAGCCCGCTCAGCGATTGGCGATATACATCGTGACTTCAAAGCCGAAACGCACCTCGGCGTACGACGGAGTGATCCATTGCATGGCATGTCTCCTTGTTTGCGATGGGACGGAAGAACCGCACTCGATGCGCGGCCGTTCCCTTCAAAGCAAAGGACATGCCGATGCCGCCCCGCGAGGCTCGTTTGGCTCGCGCACAAGCCTTCGCCTGGGTATGGGCACCGACATCGTCAATTCGCTGACGTAAGCGGGACAAACGCGTCGCCATACGACGCGTTCGGGAGATGGGCAGTGTTGATTTTTGGAGCACCACTGCTGCGGGACGCAACAACGGTGTGACAGCACGTGGGCGAAACAGAAGTGCTGATGAAAGCGGCGCGATGGGTTCAGAAGTCGTCCACCTCACGATCCGGCTCGACCGCGGGCATCTTGCGATAGATCGTGTTGCGCGACACGCCGAGCTCGCGCGCGGCCGCCGAAACGTTGCCGCCATGCCGCGCGAGCGCGGCGGCAATCACCGACACGGTCACGTCCTGCAGGCGCGCGCACTCCCGCGCGAACGCATTGCCCGAGCCCGGCGTATCCGCCGCGCCGCTCGACGAAACGCCGCAGCGCAGATCATCGAAGAAGTCATCGGGCAAATGCTCGCGCCGGATCTCGCCGTCCGCGTCGACCATGGCCGCCGCGGTGCGCAGCAGGTTGCCAAGCTGCCTGAAGTTGCCCGGCCATGGACAGCGCTCGAACATCGCCATGACATCGGGTGCGACGTGAAGCGGCCGTCCGCTCGCGCTGGCGATCGATTCGCGCAGCAACATCTTCTGGATCACGACCGCGAGGTCGGCACGGTCGCGCAGCCGCGGCAGACGCACCACGAGGCCATTGAGCCGGTAGTAGAGATCCTCGCGGAAGCGGTTTTGCGCGATCATCTCGCGCAAGTCCCGGTGCGTCGCGCAGATGATCGCGACGTCCACCGCAATGCTCCTCGTCGAGCCGAGCGGGTTGACGACGCGTTCCTGCAACACGCGCAGCAGCCGCACTTGCAGCGAGTATGGCATGTCGCCGATCTCGTCGAGAAACAGCGTGCCGCCGTTTGCCTGCAGCAGCTTGCCGATCGCGCCTTTGCGCCGCGCCCCGGTGAATGCGCCCTCCTCGTAGCCGAACAGCTCGGACTCGATCAGCGTCTCGGGAATCGAAGCACAGTTGAGCGCCACGAACGACCCGGCGCAGCGCGGCGAATCGTTGTGGATCGCCTGCGCGAGCAGTTCCTTGCCCGTGCCGGTCTCCCCATTGATCAGGATCGGAATGTCCTTGCCGATCACCCTCCTGACCTTCGCAATGACCGCGGCGACCTGCGGGTCACCCGTGTCGAGATAGCTCAGACGCGACAGTCCGTCGGCCGCCTGCGGCGGCTCCTCCCGCGCCACCGCGCGGGCGCCGTCGTGCACGGCGACCGGGCGGCTGCCCTCGGCCAGCGACGCCCGCCTGAACTGCACGCGCGCGCAGACGAGCGCGCCGCTGCTCAGGTTGAGCATCAGGTGCGGGTCGAGGTTCACACGCGCGCGATCGATCAGTTGCGCGCTCGTGGCCTGGAACAGCGACGACAGCGTATGCGCGCGCAGCCCGGCGAGCGACATGCCGAGCTGGAACTGGGCACTGCGATTGGCCGACAGAAAGCGTCCGTCGCTCGTGAACGCCACGATGCCTTCCATCAGCGTGCCCAGAAACTCCGGACGACTATGGAAGGACACTTGCAGCGTTTCGTGAAAGGTGGTCGTAAAGAGATGATTCTCGATCATCTGCACCGACATTTTGGCGAGCGCCATCGTGTGCTGATGGTAGCTGCGGTAGTCGCCCGTCACGTCGAGCACCCCGATCGCGTCGCCATACGGATCGAGAATCGGCACGCTCGAGCAGGTCAGGAAGCGGTTTGCCGCGAGGTAGTGCTGGTCGCCGTGCACGACCATCGCGCAGCGCTCGGCCAGCGCCGTACCGATCGCATTGGTGCCCTGGCGGTCCTCGGCCCAGTTCGCGCCGGGCCGCAGCGCGACTTTCTCCGCGCGCGCGAGGAAGTCGTCGTCGCCGATCGAATGCAGGATCAGCCCTTCGGCATTGGTCAGCACGATCATGCTTTGCGTGTCGGCGATCTGCTCGTGCAGCGACTCCATCACCGGCATCGCATGCGCGCACAACACCCGGTTCTGCTCGCGTTTGAGCACGAGACCCGCGTTCGAAAGAACCTCGTATTCCGGCCGCGCCGACGCGCACAGACCAAACGTTTCGGAGCGTTCGTGCGCTTTCTGAATTGCCGGCACGGGAAAGTCGTTGGACCGTATGGCAGTCTGAGCCACGGCCCGGTGAACGTCATCGCGCATTGTCTCCCTCCTGGAAAGCCTGGTACCTTGCCGGACTTTTCTCCGTACTCTTAAGCAAGCTCCGGGCCATCCATTTCAGCGACAGCTTCGCCCGCGATCCGGGCGTCGCCCTCGACCCGAGCGATGCGCGCCAGCGCTGCAACTGTCCTGTTTCTCAACACTCCATCGCCCGGCGTTGTACCGGGATGCAACACATGGAGCGCTCTACGCGCGATATGTGCCGCCGCACGTTTCAGGCGTGCCGCCCTTTCGGACTCGCCCACAAAAATGGCATGTGACTTGCAGTAACGGCACCGCAACCGGATCGACACGGAACACAGGGGCGACGCCTCTGCCGGCACTGCATCGACAAACACTCAGGAGACGACCATGAAGAACCGTTCGCCCGCCGCAGGCCGGCTGGCTGTCCTTGGAGCGAGCATCGCGATCGCGATGGCACTGAACGTGGCTCCGGTGCACGCCGCCCCGGACTACCCCGCCGTGACCTACGAGCGCCTCGCTCAAGCACAGAGCGACCCAGGCTGGCTCACCTACTACCGCAGCTATAGCGGCCAGTCACATTCGCCGCTGAAGCAGATCGATGCATCGAATGTCGCCGGGCTCAAGGAGGCCTGGAGCTATCAGTTCCCCGCGGAACTCAAGCAAGGCTTCGAAGCAACCCCGATCGTCAACGGCGGCTATCTTTTCGTCAGCACGCCGAAAGACAACGTCTATGCATTCGATGTCAAGACCGGCACGAAGCTCTGGAAATACGAGCCGAAGCTCGGCGCGGAATCGTTCAGGACCGCATGCTGCGACGTAGTGAATCGCGGCGTCGCGCTGTATGGCAAGAACGTCTACGTGGCCATGCTGAGCGGCGAGGTAGCCGCGATCGACGCGCAGAGCGGCAATGTCGTGTGGAAGAAGCAGATGTTCGAACCGGGTCTCGGCTACGCGTTCTCGCTCGCGCCGCTCGCGCTCGACGGCGCGATCGTGGTCGGTACATCAGGCGGCGAGTATGGGATTCGCGGCTATATCGCCGCACTCGATCCCGACGACGGCTCGATCATCTGGAAGCGCTATACGATCCCGAATGCCGGCGACAAGGGCGGCGATACGTGGCCCGACGGCATGCAGGAACATGGCGGCGGCGCGGCGTGGCTGACCGGCACCTACGACGCCGCCACGCGGACGCTGTACTGGGGCGTCGGCAATCCGGGACCGTGGCTCGCCGCGCTGCGTCCCGGCGACAATCTGTACTCCGATTCCCTGCTCGCGCTCGATCCGAAGAACGGCGACCTGAAGTGGCACTATCAGTACACGAGTAACGACACGTGGGACTACGACGGCGTCAACACGCCGGTTCTTGCCAACATCAACTACAAGGGCAAGCAGTATGACGCCATCATCCATGCCGACCGCAACGGCTTCTTCCACGCGATCGACCGCAAGACCGGCAAGCTGATCTACGCGGAGCCGTTCGTCAAGGCGCTGTCGGTGACGGGCTATACCGCCGACGGCAAACCAGTTCAGGACGCCAGCCGGTTTCCCAAGGCCGGCACGACGATCAACACCTGTCCGAGCTTTCTCGGCGGCAAGAACTGGTGGTCGACTTCCTACGATCCCGAGCGGCACATCGCGGTGGTGCCCTCGCTGCATGCGTGCATGAGCCTGTCCGGCAAGTCGGTCAGCTACATGGAGGGTCTGCCCTACCTCGGCGAAGGCTTCGAGATCCAGCCTGAACCGGGCAGCCAGGGTTATGGCGAGCTTCAGGCCATCGATGTCAATACGGGCAAGAAGCTGTGGGGTCACTGGACCAGGATGCCCTGGAACGGTGGCGTCGCCACCACGGCCAGCGGCCTCGCCTTCAGCGGCTCGCTCGACGGCCATCTGTACGCGTTCGACGTGACGACGGGCAAGGTGCTGTGGGAGAGCCCGCAACTCGCGAGCGGCATCGTCGCGCAACCTTCCGTGTTCGAAGTCGACGGCAAGGAATACGTGGCCGTGCTCGCGGGCTACGGCGGTGCGAATCCGATCTGGGGCGGCCCGATGGCCGACGTCGCGAAGGACGTTCCGCGCGGCGGCACGCTGTACGTGTTCGCGCTCGATCGCAGCTAGGCGCAGCCACCGCACCCGCATCGTTCTGCCCATCCGGCCTTCGCAGCCGCATCTTTCCGCGCCCGCACGCAGCCCATGCGGGTGCGGTGTTCCCGCCATCACAGGAACGCACCATCATGAACATTCGATTCACTCACCTTGCTCTCGCCAGCGCGCTCGTCGCCGGCGCCACACATGTTGCCGTCCAGGCGGCCGCGCGGACGTCGTCCAGCGTCCGCGTGTGCACGATGCCCGGCAGCCCTTCGGCCGAGCTGGACAAGTCCGTTGCACGCGCGGTGTTGAGCGCGGCGGGCATTACCGCGACATTCGCGCCGCGCGGCATCGACGACGACGGCGGCGACGACGGCATCTCCGCTCGCGAGCTCTCGACATCGCTGCAGCGCAACTGCGACGTGATCGCGGGCTTTCCGCGTTCGAGCGTGGCCGACGGCTCCGACTCGCACCTGCTCTTTTCCGGGAGCTATCTGCACTCCGGTTACGTCAGCGTCACGCTGCGCGGCGGCCATGCGGCCAACACCTCCGTCGCGGCGCCGGACAGCAAGATCACCATTGCCGCCACCTGGTCGAGCCCGTCGCAACTGATCGCGGTCCAGCAGAAGAACGCGCGCTTCGATCTGGAAACTACCTCCGAGCTGACCGTCGACGCCCTCGCGAAAGGGCGCGCCCAGCGCGCGATCGTCTGGTACCCCGCCGTGGTGGCGTATCGGCATGCGCACCCGCAGCAGCACTTCGACGTTGCCGTCGCCGAGTCGCCCTATGCCGACTGGAATCTGGTGTTCGCGTCGGGGCCCGACACGCAGCCGCTGCAAAAGCGCATCGATGACGCGCTCACGCGTCTGCGCAGCGATGGCCGGCTCGCAGCGCTCACGCGCAACTGGGCGCTGCCAACCACCCTCGCGAGCGGTTCGGCGACCGCGGCCAGCACTCACGCGAATCTCGCGCGCTATCTCGACGGCCCGACCCAGGCGTCGCCGCGTGCGGACCTATGGCGCGTGGGCGGCATGCCCGCCGCCGGCGGCTTCATCAAGGTTGCGGCGACGACCGAGACACCGTCGTTCGATCACGATCAGGTCACCCACGGTGAACATCTGTATGCCGATTCGTGTGCGAAATGCCACGGCGAGAAACTCGAAGGCAACACCGCGCCGTCGTTGATCGGACCGGCCTTCGCGCCAGCGGCGAACTCGCATCTGACGATCGGCGGCATTTACCAGTACATGTCGACCAACATGCCCGCGGATCATCCCGGCAAGATGAGCGACGAGGAGTACGCCGATCTGATGGCCTTCCTGCTCTATACGAATGGCTACGACGCCGGTAGCGCGAAGCTGACCGCGCAAGCCGCGCAATCCTCGACCACACCGCTGAACGCCGGACCGCGCCACTAACAGGTTGCTTCGCACCGCATTACGACGCCACGCCGCTTCAATCGAATGCGGCATGGACGACCCATTTCTTTTCTCAGGGCATCATCATGGTCTCTCACAACCGCAGACACTTCATTCTCCAGGCCGCGGGCCTGTGTGCCGCGCTCGCCAGCGCCGAGCTCGCGTTAGCCGCGCCGCCCGCCGTCGATGAAAACGACGCCGCGGCCAGCTCGCTCGGCTATCGTGCGAAAGCGGGCAGCGTCGACGCCGCGAAGTTCCCCAAGTACCACGCGGGCCAGACCTGCGCGAACTGCCGTTTCTACACTGGCGCAGCGGGCGAGGCTTCAGGACCGTGCCCGATGTTCCCCGGCAAATCGGTTGTCGCCGACGGCTGGTGCAACGTCTATGCGCAACGAGTTTGAGCGCTGGTCCGTGGGTGCGCCGCCAAGCGGCGCACGCGCGATGGCCGCGGCCGATGCCGTGATCGGTCCCGGACGGGGGACGCGTCGGCCCCCCTTCAGGCGCTGATCGAACTCGGCCTCACGCGCGGCTTTCTCACCCGCGGCGACATCGTCGACGCCCTCCCGCAGCACGCAGCCGACGGCGCGCAAATCACCGCGGCAACGGTGACGCTGCGCGAGTTGGGCATCGCCGTGCGCGAAGCCGCCGCTACGCAGGCGGCACGGACGCCCGAACGGCATTTCGCGAACGCCAACGCCGTGCCGGGCGCGCCCGTCGATCCGCTCGTGGGCCACACGAGCGATCCGGTGAAACCGTACCTGCGCGAAATGGGAACGAGACCGCTGCTCGAGCGCCTCGGACGCGCGGCAGATTAAGCGCGAACGTCCGGTCGGATGATGCTGCGTCGCAGCCGCGGCGGTGTCGCCCATCGTCTCGACTCCCGTTTCCCTCTATCCGGAACAACATCATGAAATTCGAAGGCATCTACACCCCTGCTATCACGCCGTTGACCGCGCAAGGGCAAATCGACAAGACGCCCTTTGCCGACGTGCTCGAATCGCTGATATCGCGGCCGGCCGGATGAGCGTGTCGATGGGCCGCGAGTACTTCGAGACGGTATGCCATGCATCGAAGACCAGGACGATGCTCTGCCAGGCTACGGTCCGTTATACGTATGCTTAGGCTCCCGAGCTAACACTGGATCACTTGAACCGGAGAAGATCCATGTCGACTCCCTGGATGGGACGCTGCCTGTGCGGCGCGGTGCAATACGAAGCTCGCGGTGAGTCACTTGCGCAACTCATCTGCCATTGCAGGGATTGTCAGCGTGCTTCCGGTTCCGCGGGTTTGCCGGTCGTCGTAGTAAGAGCCGCCGGCTTTTCGTTCAAAGGCGAAATCAGGCCTCATACGAAGATCGAATGCGATCATCTATCGCGGCCCTGTGATTACCCACGAGGTAGCGCGAACGGCTATGTGACGTACATGCGCGATGGCGCCGCGTTGCTCGTCGACGAGGGATCCTCATTGCGCATGTGGGAGGCGGCTACCGGCCGGCGTGCGGAGCGCTTGCGCGCCAAGTACTTTCCCCTTCATTCAGCGAACACTTCCTGCAACGTTCTCAGGGTGTCCATCAAAGTGTTCTCGGCAACAAAACCCTCTTTCTTGACCAGCCGCACCTTATCAACGGTGCGAATTTGGTCTAGCAAAATCAATCCTTGCTTTCGCTTGAAAGTCACCGGCACGCGGAAGGGCGCGGGGCGGCCCTTCGAGGTCATCGGGGCGACAATGACCGTGCGAAGGTGATCGTGCAGTTCAGGCGGAGAGACTACGACGCAAGGACGTGTCTTTTGGATTTCGTTACCTAACGTCGGATCGAGAGCGACTAGCCAAACCTCGCCGCGCACTACCACGTTATCTCCGCATCATCTGCGTTGCCGAACTCACCCATCACCAGTGCGTCGTCGCCGGTTTCCGCAACCCGTTTGCTTGCAACGGCCCAGCCTTCGCGCACAGCTTTCTGCGGACGACGAATTACTAGCGCGTCGTTCTCGACTTCCATGTCTACCTCATCCTCTAAACCAAGCTGGGCAAGTATCGGCTTGGGGATCAACACCCCTTGCGAGTTGCCCATTTTGCGAATCGTCGTTTTCATGGCTATACCGTATATACAATGTTATACCCAGCCCAATGCGAGGTAAACACAATGTTATTACATTTTTCGAGGTTTTGAAATGAATCTAGCGCGCGCCCAGTCGTACAACGCGTCAAAGCCCGCTATCGCCTCGCGGCGATCTTTCAAGCCCGAGTTCGCCCAGTTCGCGTCCGAACGCCGTCAACTGGATGCCCACCAGCCTGACATTCCTCACCATCCGCGAAGAGCGCCCTGACCGGTGCAATCAAAGATGCCGTGTTTGCGCGGGCGGATTGCCCCAGTCGTCGTGCAGCCCATCGCGATAGGTGACTGGCGCATTCAATGCCGCATCGAGATCGAGTTCATCGAGGCACATGATGTTCACGTTGATATACGGATACCCCGTGCCGTTTGGCATATCGATGCGATCGAATACGTGGCCCCCGCAGCGTTTGCAGAACGGGTGATGCGCAACCGCATTGTGCCCCTGATATTCGCTGAGCGCGGCTTCATCCGAAAGAAGACGAAAATCTTCCCGGCGAACCTGCACGTGCCAGAATCGCAGCCTGCTGCAGTAGCTGCAATTGCACTTCGACGTGCCCTCGTCGAAATCGATGCGAGCCTCGAACTTCACGAATTGGCAATGGCAACTTCCGAGGTACGTGCGCAACATGGGGTTCTCCGGGGTTGAGGGCCGCTGCCATTATGGACGGCACGACTTCGCGCTGCCAATGCACGAGCCGTCGCAACCCTCGCAGTAATGGCGGTCGCGCACCGCGCGATCCACGCGCCAGACGTTCGCCGCAACCGGCGCCGCCGTCCCCGCCGAGCGTCCGTTTTCCCGCGCATGAAAGGTCGGCTCGCCCGCCTTGCCGCGGCGAATCGCTTCATCGATGTCCGGCTCGCCGAACACCGCTTTCAGTTCGGCCACGAACGCCGCGATCTCCGGCATCGGATGCCCGGCTGGCTTGCGCACTCGCATGTCCATGAACCCGCCCCCAAAAAAGTGCCTGTTCGCTATCTCATAAAACCATGTAGGATACTGTATATCCATACAGGTATTTTCGCAAATGACAGCCGCCCTGCCAGCACCGGAAGCCATTCACCCGTCCTTGTGGCGGGCGTCCCAGCTTGGCGCTGGCCGCGGCCGCAGCGTCGATACCGGTTATCCGGCCCTGTCGGCGGAGTTGCCCGGCGGTGGCTGGCCGCTCGGCGCGCTGGTCGATCTGCTCGTGCAGCAGGCCGGCGTCGGCGAACTGCGGCTGTTGCAGCCGGCGCTCAGCGCCGTCGGCGAGCGTCCGCTCGTCTTCGTGCAACCGCCGCATACGCCGGACGGCCTCGGGCTCAACTACATCGGCCTGTCGCTGCAGCAGGTGCTGCGGATCAATGCGCCGAAAACCGCCGACGCGCTGTGGTCCGCCGAGCAGATCCTGCGCGCCGGCAGTTGCGGCGCGCTGATCTTCTGGGCGCAGTACGCGCAGGCGTCGTCGCTGCGCCGTCTGCATCTGGCCGCGCAGTCGTCGGAGACGCTTTTCATCATGGTGCGGCCGCTCGCCACCGCGCAGGAGGCATCCCCCGCGCTGCTGCGGCTCGCGCTCAGGCCATCGGCCGAAGGTCTCACCATCGACATCGTGAAACGACGAGGGCCCGCTCGCGCAGAGCCCCTGTCGATTCCCCTTCAACCCACTCCCGTTCTGCTTTCCCGACATGCGCGTCTTTCTCGCCGTTCATCTGCCAAAGTTGCCGCTCGAGGTCTTCAGACCGAAGTGGTCGCCTGAGCCCGCGCATGGCTGCGCGGTGCTGGAGAAAGACAAGGTGGTCATGGCCGACCCCGCCGCGCGCTCGGCAGGCGTGCGTCCGGGCATGAAGCGCGGCGGCGTGCTGACGCTGTCGCCGCAGACCGAGATGTATGAGCGCGATAGCGGTCGTGAAACGGCAGCCCATCGCGAGGTGGGTATCGCGCTGATGCGCTTCTCGCCCGAAGTCGCGCTGCTCGATGAGGCGACGGTCGTCGTCGAGATCGGCGCGAGTTTGCGGCTCTTCGGCGGCCTGCTCGCGCTGTGCCGCGATACGAAAGCCATCCTCGACGCGCTCGGCTTCACCGCGCGCATCAGTGCCGCGCCGACCGGCCAGGGCGCGTGGCTGCTCGCGAAGTTCGGCAACCGGCGCGTGCTGAAGCTCGCGTCGCTCGACCAGCGCCTGTCCGCCCTGCCGATGCTCGCCGTGCCCGAAGTCCGCCCGTTCGCCGACTGGTTCACGGGCCTCGGTTGCGAGCGCATCGCCGATCTGCGCCGCCTGCCCCGCGCCGGCTTGCAGCGCCGCTGCGGCGAACATCTGCTCGACTCGCTCGACCGCGCGTTCGGGACCGCGCCCGAACTGTTCGACTGGCTCGAACTGCCACCCACGTTCTCGGCGCGCATCGAGATGCCGGACCGGCTCGAACACGCGGATGGCGCGGTGTTCGGCGCGCAGCGCCTGATCGTGCAACTGTGCGGATGGCTGTGCGCAAAACAGCTCGCGCTCACCGGCATTCGCCTGTCGCTCGAACACGAGCGCGGACGCGCTGCGATCGAGCCGACCACGATCGACGTCGCACTCGGCGAGCCGACCTGGCGCGAAGAACATCTGATGCGCCTGCTCAAGGAGCGGCTGCATCGTATCGAGCTCGCCGCGCCCGTGATCGCGTTGCGGCTCGACGCGTCGAACGTCGAGTCGGCCGCGCCCGCGTCGGACACGCTGTTTCCCGAACCGGGCGGCTCGCAGGAGGATCACGCGCGGCTGCTCGAACTGCTGGTCGCGCGGCTCGGCGAAGAGAACGTGCTGAAACCCGCGCCGAGCGCCGATCATCGTCCGGAGATCGCGAACCGCTGGCTGCCGGTGTCGCAGCCGGTCAAGCCCGGCCCGCTGCCGCAGAATCTGCCCCGCCCGACGTGGATGCTCGACACGCCCGTGCGTCTGCTGATGCGCCAGCACCGCCCGTTTTATGGCTCGCCGTTGCGCATGGTGTCGCCGGGCGAGCGCATCGAGAGCGGCTGGTTCGACGGCGAGCTCGTCACGCGCGATTACTTCGTCGCGCAGGCGGACGACCAGAGCTGCTACTGGATCTACCGCGAGCGCGTGAGCAGCCGCGACGCGGAAGAAGAGCAACGCTGGTTCCTGCATGGCCTGTTCGGCTGATAGGCGCGGATGAGCGGCCATGGACACCACCTTCACGATGCTGCCGGCGTATGCCGAGCTGTTCTGCTTTTCCAACTTCACGTTTCTGCGGGGCGCGTCGCACGCTGAGGAACTGGCCGAGCGTGCCGCGCAACTCGGCTACTCCGCGCTCGCGATCACCGACGAATGCTCGCTCGCGGGAGTCGTGCGCGCGCATGTCGCGGCGAAAGAAGCGAAGCTGCCGTTCATCGTCGGTTCGTATTTCCGGCTCGTCAATGCCGATGGTTCGCCGGCGTTCGGGCTGATCCTGCTCGCCCGCAACCGCAACGGCTACGGCAATCTGTCCGAGCTGATCACGCTGGCGCGCATGCGCGCGCCCAAGGGCGAATACCGGCTCACGCCGCAGGATCTGTCGCGGCCGGAGAAGGAGTATCGCCACCTGCTCGGCATGCCCGACTGCCTCGCGATTCTCGTGCCGGATTTCCCGGCCAGCGAAGACGCGCTCGATGCGCAGGTCGAATGGCTCGACGAAACGTTCACCGGCCGCGCATGGGTCGGCCTCGTGCTCCATCAACGCGCGATGGACGACCTGCATCGCGGCACGGTCGAATTCGTCGCGCGCAGCCGCGACGTGCCCGTCGTCGCGCTCGGCGAAGTCGTGATGCACGTGCGCTCGCGCAAGCCGCTGCAAGACACGATGACCGCGATCCGGGTCGGCAAACCGGTCCATCAGTGCGGCTATGATCTGGCGCCGAACGCCGAGCAGCATCTACGCTCGAGGTTGCGGCTTGCCAACCTGTACCCGCAAGACGCGCTGGCCGCGACGGTCGACATCATGAGCCGCTGCACGTTTTCGCTCGACGAGCTGCGCTACGAGTATCCCGACGAGCTGGTGCCGGCCGGCCATACGCCGGCCTCGTATCTTCGTCAGGAAACCTATGTCGGCGCGCAGCGGCGTTTTCCCGCGGGGATTGCGCATCACGTGCAGCAGCAGATCGAGCACGAACTCGAACTGATCGCGGACCTGCAGTACGAGCCGTATTTCCTGACCGTCTACGACATCGTCCGCTTCGCGCGCAGCCAGCACATTCTGTGTCAGGGGCGCGGGTCGGCCGCGAACTCGGCGGTCTGCTATTGCCTCGGCGTGACCGAGGTGGACCCCGCGCGCGGCAACATGCTGTTCGAGCGCTTCATCAGCAAGGAGCGCGGCGAGCCGCCCGATATCGACGTCGACTTCGAGCACCAGCGGCGCGAAGAAGTGATCCAGTACATCTATCGCAAGTACGGCCGCGACCGGGCGGCGATCGCGGCGGCGGTGTCGACCTATCGTCCGCGTGGTGCGCTGCGGGAAACGGGCAAGGCACTCGGCGTCGATCCGCAGATCGTCGATGCGGTCGCGAAGTCGCATCACTGGTTCGATACCAGTCGGGATCTGCTCGCGCGTTTCGCGGAATCCGGCCTCGATCCGAACCAGCCCCTGATTCAGGCCTGGGCGAAGCTCGCCTCGCAACTGCTGAATTTTCCGCGCCACCTGTCGCAGCATTCGGGCGGCTTCGTGATCAGCCGCGGCAAGCTCACCCGGCTCGTGCCGGTGGAAAACGCGGCGATGGCCGACCGCTCGGTGATCGAGTGGGACAAGGACGACCTCGAATCATTGGGCTTGCTGAAGGTCGACGTGCTCGCGCTCGGCATGCTGTCGGCGATCCGGCGCACGCTCGACCTCGTTTCGGAACAGCGCGGAGAACGCTTCGAAATGCAGGACATCCCCGCCGAGGATGAGGCGACCTACGCGATGATTTCGGCCGCCGATACGGTCGGCGTGTTCCAGATCGAATCGCGCGCGCAGATGAGCATGCTGCCGCGCATGCAGCCGCGCAAGTTCTACGACCTCGTCATCGAAGTCGCGATCGTGCGGCCCGGTCCGATTCAGGGCGGCGCCGTGCATCCCTATCTGCAGCGCCGTCAGGGCTTCGAGCCCGAGACCTATCCGAGCGACGCGTTGAAGACCGCGCTGGGCCGCACACTCGGCGTGCCGATCTTCCAGGAGCAGGTGATGCAGGTGGCGATTCTCGCGGCCGGCTTCACCGCCGGCGAAGCCGACCAGCTGCGACGCGCGATGGCCGCGTGGAAACGCAAGGGCGGACTCGAAAAATACTATGACCGCATCGTGCTCGGCATGCAGGAGCGCGGCTACGACCAGGCCTTCGCCGAGGCGATCTTCGAGCAGATCAAGGGCTTCGGCGAATATGGCTTCCCCGAAAGTCACGCGGCCAGTTTCGCGCTGCTGGTCTATGCGAGCAGCTGGCTCAAGCGTCACGAACCCGAAGCCTTTCTCGCCGCGATGCTGAACAGCCAGCCGATGGGCTTCTATTCGCCGTCGCAACTGGTTCAGGATGCGCAGCGGCACGGCGTCACGGTGTTGCCGGTCGATGTGACGATCAGCGGTTGGGACTCCTCGCTCGAACACCGTGCGGGGGCGACGCGCCCCGCCGTGCGTCTCGGTCTTTCGCTGCTGCGCGGCATGAAGGACGGCGCCGCCGAACGGATCGAGAACGCGCGCGCGGTTCGCCCGTTCGCGAGCGTCAACGATCTCGCGCGCCGCGCGCAGCTCGACCGCAAAGACCTGCATGCGCTCGCGGATGCGAATGCGTTGGCAGCGCTCGCGGGAAACCGCCGCGAAGCGCTGTGGCAGTCGGTCGTCGCGGTGCCGGACAAGGATATGCTCGCGGCCGCGGCGACTCAGGACGAAACGCCCGAACTGGGCGCACCGAGCGAAGCGAACGACATCGTCGCCGACTACCGTTCGCTCGGCCTGACGCTCAACCGCCATCCGCTGGAACTGCTCCGGCCGCAGTTGCTCGCGAACCGGCTGATGCCGGCCTCGACGCTGCGGACCTATCGCGACGGCCGCCTCGCGCGCGGCTGCGGACTGGTGACGGTGCGTCAGCGTCCCGGCACGGCCAAGGGCGTCGTGTTCGTCACGCTCGAAGACGAGACGGGCAACGTCAATGTGATCATCTGGCCGACTCTGCTCGAAAAACAGCGCAAAGAAGCGTTGGGCGCCGCGCTGCTCGCTGTGTACGGCACATGGCAGTGTCAGGGAGAAGTACGGCACCTCGTCGCGCAGCGGCTGGTCGACATGTCTCATCTGTTGGGCGAGTTGCAGACGACGAGCAGAGACTTCTGCTGATGCGAGCGCGCAAATGCGTATCATCGGAACAGCAAACGGAGGCATCCATGTGCTATTCGGCTCAGATTCTGGCGGACTACCGGCGCTACGTCCGCATGTTCGGCGCGCACATGAGCATCGAGGAATTCGCGCGTCTTTTCTTCGAACGCGCAGAGGACGGTCAGGCCAGGATTCCCAAAGCGATGGAAGACGCCTTCTCGGAACCGCAGTCCGACGCGCAACGGGAAGTCTGGGCGCTGATCGAGCGCTTCAGATCGCAGCAGACCGTGAAGCTCGAACAGGAACTGTTCAAACAGCGCACCCGCTTCGCCGATGCCGAGCGCTCTTTGCAGACCAAAGTCACCAGGGCGGCGACCGAGAGCAAACGGATCGCCAAAGACAAGATCGACCGCACGCTCGAGCGACTCGACGACCTCGGCCGAACCGCTCCCAAAGCAAGCGACTCGCGCATCTTTCCCGGCTACTACGCGCCGGTGATGGTGATGGAGAACGGCCAGCGCGTCGTCAAACCGATGCGCTATCAGTGCCGCCTGGCCGGCAAGCCCGCATCGTACGACACGCGCTATCCCGGCACGTACAACGCTCGTCGGGACAGTCTCGAAAGTTTCTGGAAAGCGCTATTCGGCTATTCGCATGGACTCGTGCTGGCCAGTTCTTTCTATGAGAACGTCTCGCGTGCGCGAATGGAAGGCCGCGAACCGGCGCCCGGCGAGAAAGATGAAAATGTCCGGCTCGAGTTCCGGCCCAATCCGCCTCACGACATGCTGGTCGCATGCTTATGGTCCCGCTGGAGCGGCAAAGGCGAGCCCGATCTATTGTCCTTCGCGGCCATCACCGATGATCCGCCACCCGAGGTGGCCGCTGCCGGCCATGATCGCTGCATCATTCCGATCAAGCCTGAGCATATCGACGCGTGGTTGAATCCCGATCCGCGCGATCTGGCAGCGTTGTACGCGATTCTCGATGATCGGGACCGGCCGTTCTACGAACATCGGATCGCGGCCTGAATACAAAACGCGGTTTCGCAGGCCGCGCGAGACGGTGTCGGATCATCCTTGCAATCTTCGCGCAGTAACATATTCTGCGTTATGGATGTTCATCGGCTGGCGAAGAATACCCGGTTGCAGAGGTCCGCCAACAGGCGCGATTCGGACCCCATCAATCATCGAAGCGCCTGCGCAGCGGCGCCCGACACGATCCACACCCTCGGGTTGCGGCTGCAAGCACAGGAGACGTCGGTATGGGCAAACATCCCGCGGCGGACGCTTCGCGGCAGACCGCGCTCGGCAGCGACGAACTTCAGCTGATCGATGCGTGGTGGCGCGCATGCAATTATCTTTCGGTCGGCATGATCTATCTGCTGGACAACCCGCTGCTGCGGGAGCCGCTGAAAGTCGAACACGTCAAGTATCGCCTGCTCGGACACTGGGGCGCGAGCCCGGCGTTATCGTTCGTCTGGGCGCATCTGAACCGCGTGATCAAACGCGACGATCTCGACGTCGTCTTCATGGCCGGTCCCGGACACGGCGCACCGGGCGTGCTCGGCCCCACCTATCTGGAAGGCACCTACTCGGAGATCTATCCGGACAAGAGTGCGGATGCCGAGGGCATGCAGAAGTTCTTCAAGCAATTCTCGTTTCCCGGCCATATCGGTTCGCATGTGACGCCGGAGACGCCCGGGTCCATCCATGAAGGCGGCGAGCTTGGCTACAGCCTGTCGCATGCGTATGGCGCCGTGCTCGACAACCCGGACCTCATCGTGGCCTGCGTGGTCGGCGATGGAGAAGCGGAGACCGGGCCGCTCGCCACCGCGTGGCATTCGAATAAATTCATCAACCCGGCCCGCGACGGCACCGTGCTGCCGATCCTGAATCTGAACGGCTACAAGATCGCCAATCCGACCATCCTGTCGCGCATCAGCAGCAGAGAACTGGAAGCGCTCTTTGTCGGCTACGGCTACACCCCGCATTTCGTCGAAGGATCGGATCACGCGGAAATGCATCGGAAGATGGCGCACACGCTCGATACCGTGCTCGGCGAAATTCGCGCAATCCATGAGCAGGCACGCGCGAACGGCAATCTCGAGCGGCCGCTCTGGCCGATGATCGTGCTGCGCACGCCCAAGGGCTGGAGCGGACCGAAGCAGATCAACGGGCACAAGGTCGAAGGCTCGTGGCGCTCGCATCAGGTGCCTTTTTCCGATGTGCGCAACAACTCCGCGAATCTCGAAGTGCTCGAAGAATGGATGCGCAGCTACCGGCCCGCCGAACTTTTCGATGCCGAGGGCCGGCTGATCCCCGAACTCAAGGCGCTGTCGCCCCAAGGCCCGCGCCGCATGAGCGCCAATCCGCACGCGAACGGCGGCGTGCTGCGCCGCGAACTGAAGCTGCCCGACATCCGCGCGTACGCGGTGGATGTGCAGCACGCCGGCAAGGTGCTGCAGGAGAACACGCGGCCACTCGGCGAATTTCTGCGCGACACGATGCGCGCGAACATGAACACCTTCCGCGTGTTCGGCCCGGACGAAACGGCCTCGAACCGTCTGCAGTCGATCTACGAGGTCAGCAAGAAGGTGTGGATGGCCGAGATGCTCCCCGAGGACGAGGACGGCGGCGAACTGGCGCGCGACGGCCGCGTGATGGAGATGCTGTCCGAACATACGCTGATGGGATGGCTCGAAGGCTATCTGCTGACGGGCCGCCACGGCTTCTTCCATACCTATGAAGCGTTTGCGCACGTGGTGGATTCGATGTTCAACCAGCACGCGAAGTGGCTCGACATCAGCCGCAATCACGTGCCATGGCGCGCGTGGGTGTCGGCGGAAAACATTCTGCTGTCGTCGACCGTGTGGCGGCAGGATCACAACGGCTTTTCGCATCAGGACCCCGGCTTCATCGATCTCGTCACCAACAAGAGCCCCTCGGTCACGCGCGTCTATCTTCCGCCCGACGCGAACACGCTGCTAGTGGTCGTCGACCACTGTCTGCGCACCACCGACTGCATCAACGTGATCGTCGCCGACAAGCAGAAACACCTGCAATTCACCACCATCGACGAAGCCGTCGTGCACTGCGCCAAAGGCATCGGCGTGTGGCGGCGCGCGAGCAACGACGAGGACGCCGAACCGGACGTGGTGATGGCCTCGTGCGGCGACGTCGCCACCCAGGAAGCGCTGGCGGCGACGGCGATCCTGCGCGAACGTCTGCCCGAACTGAAGCTGCGTTTCGTCAACGTGGTCGACCTGTTCAGGATGCAGCCGGCGAGCGAGCACCCGCACGGCTCGACCGAACGCGAATTCGACAGCCTGTTTACGACCAACAAGCCGGTGATCTTCAATTTCCACGGTTACCCGTGGCTGATCCACAAGCTCGCTTATCGCTTTCGCAATCACGAGAATCTGCACGTGCGGGGCTACAAGGAGAAAGGCAACATCAACACGCCGCTCGAACTGGCGATTCTCAATCAGGTGGACCGCTTCAATCTGGTGATCGACGTGCTCGACCGCGTGCCGCGCTTGCAGGGCAGATCCGCGCATCTCAGGGAAGACATGAGGAACGCGATCGTCAGCAACCTGAACTATGCGCATACGCATGGCACGGACCGCGCCGAGATCGTCGACTGGGTCTGGCCCTTCTGAACGTCACGCGCAGCATGCACCGAGGAAAGCATCATGGCCGACGCTCCCACCACGACCTCGCAGCAAAGCGCGGATGCAGCGCGCACCGGCCTGAGCGCCGCCGCGCTCCAACGCGGCGTGCTCGACAATCTGCTGTGCCTGCGGGGACGCTATCCGGCGATCGCTTCCCCGCATGACTGGTACATGGCGCTCGCGTATAGCGTGCGCGACCGGCTGCTGGCCCGCTGGGCAACCTCCGTACAGACCTACGCCGGAAGCGATGTGCGGGTCGCCTGCTACCTGTCCGCCGAGTTCCTGATCGGCCCGCAACTCGGCAACAACCTCGTCAATCTCGGCATCGAGGCCAACGCACGCGAAGCGCTGCGCGCGCTCGGCGTCGACCTCGATATGCTGCTCGAACTCGAGGAAGAGCCGGGGCTCGGCAATGGCGGACTTGGCCGCCTCGCGGCCTGCTATCTGGATTCGCTCGCAACTTTGGAAATACCGGCCGTCGGCTATGGCATCCGCTACGAGTTCGGCATCTTCGACCAGCAGATTCGCGACGGCTGGCAGGTCGAAACCACCGACAAGTGGCTGCAAAAGGGCCATCCATGGGAGATCGTGCGCCCGGAGGTTGCGTACTACGTGGGGTTCGGCGGCAGCACCCACGACGAAACCGATGCACGCGGGCACCTGTGCGTGCGCTGGATACCCACACGGCAGGTCAAGGGCGTGGCTTGCGACACGCCGATGCCCGGCTATCACGTCAACACGTGCAACACCTTGCGGCTGTGGAAGAGCGAGGCGGTCGAGTCGTTCGACCTGCAGGACTTCAACGCCGGCGACTATTACGAGGCCGTCAACGAAAAGGTCATCTCCGAGACGCTGTCGAAGGTGCTGTATCCGAACGACGAGCCCGAGATCGGCAAGCGCCTGCGTCTCGCGCAGCAATACTTCTTCGTGTCGTGCTCGCTGCAGGACATGCTGCGCCTGCTCGAAATCAGGGGCGAACCGGTCGGACACTTCGCGCAGTTGTTCAACGTGCAGTTGAACGACACGCACCCGTCGATCGCCGTCGCCGAGCTGATGCGTCTGCTGGTGGACGACAGGCAGGTGCCGTGGGACGAGGCCTGGGACATCACGCGGCGCGCGCTCGCGTACACCAATCACACCCTGCTGCCCGAAGCGCTTGAAACCTGGGGGCTGCCGCTGATGCGCGACCTGCTGCCGCGCCTGCTCGAAATCATCTACGAGATCAACCGCCGCTTCCTCGACGAGGTCCGGCAGCGCTATCCGGGCGACGACGCGCGCATCGCACGCATGTCGCTGATCGACGAGCGCGGCGACAAGCTCGTGCGCATGGCGCATCTGGCGACGGTCGGCAGCCACGCGATCAACGGCGTCGCCGAACTGCATTCCGGGCTGCTCAAGCAGACCGTGCTGCGGGACTTCGCCGAATTGTGGCCCGAGCGCTTTCACAACGTCACGAACGGCGTCACGCCGCGCCGTTTCATGCTGCTTTGCAATCCGGCGCTCGCGCGGCTGCTCGACGAGACCATCGGCGCTGGCTGGGTCACTGATCTCGCGCGACTGCGCAAGCTCGAAGCCTATGCCGACGACGCCACGTTTCAGCAGCATTGGCGTAGCGTGAAGCAGGCGAACAAGGCCGTGCTCGCCGAGCATATCCGGAGCGTCACGGGCATCGGCGTCGACACTGCCGCGCTGTTCGACGTGCAGGTCAAGCGCATCCACGAATACAAGCGGCAACATCTGAACGCGCTGCTGATCGTCACGCTGTACCGGCGCCTGCTGCGTGATCCGCAGCTCGCGCTGACACCGCGCTGTTTCGTGTTCGGCGGCAAGGCGGCGCCCGGCTACGCAACGGCCAAGCTGATCATCCGTTTGATCAACGGCATCGCCGAAGTCGTGAATAACGACCCGGTGGTGAACGGGCGGCTGAAAGTCGTGTTCTATCCGGACTTCAATGTGAAGAACGCGCACTTCATCTACCCTGCCGCCGACCTGTCCGAGCAGATTTCGACGGCCGGCAAGGAAGCATCGGGCACCGGCAACATGAAGTTCATGATGAACGGCGCGTTGACGATCGGCACGCTCGACGGCGCCAACGTCGAAATCCGCGAAGAGGTCGGCGACGAAAACTTCTTCCTGTTCGGCCTGAGCGCCGACGAAGTGGAACGTGTGAAGCGCGCGGGTTATCGCCCCGCGGACTATGTGAAGGACGACGCGGAACTGAGCGAAGTGCTGCAACTGATCGCCGACGGTCATTTCTCGCGAGGAGACCGCGAGATGTTCCGCCCGCTGATCGACAATCTGACGCACGCGGACCCGTTTCTCGTGCTCGCCGACTATACCGCCTACGTGGCGCGTCAGGACGACGTGAGCGCCGCCTGGCAGGACACGCGGCGCTGGACCCGGATGTCGATCCTGAACACCGCGCGCTCGGGCAAGTTCTCTTCCGACCGCGCCATCGGCGAATACTGCGACAAGATCTGGAAGATCCGCCCGATGAGGATCACCCTTGATCAATGACCCTGAAACGGGATCGGTGCGTGCTCATGCGGTTCGCTCCGGGTCGCGGTTTCCCGTGGGCGCGTCGGCGGTGCCCGGCGGCATCAATTTCTGCATCTTCTGCCGTCACGCGACGCGCGTCGAGCTGTTGCTGTACGACGCGGCTGACAGCCCCGAGCCGTTCCAGATCATCACGCTCGCCGCCGCTTGCAACCGCACCTTCTACTACTGGCACGTGATGGTCGAAGCGCTGCCGTTCGGCACCTACTACACGTGGCGGGCGGACGGTCCGCGCGATACGCGCTCTAGCGGCCACGCGTTCGACCCCGACCGCGAACTCCTCGACCCGTATGCCCGCGCGGTCAGCGACGTGCTGTGGACGCGGCCTCCAGTCGGCCAGCCGAATCCCGACGGGCACAAAACCCACCGCGCGATCGTGACGGAACCCCTGCCCTCGTCCCCTGGGCGTATCCCGCGCGGACTCGACGACGCGATCATCTACGAGCTGCATGTCGGCGGCTTTACACGTGATCCGTCGAGCGGCGTGCAGCATCCCGGTACCTTCGCCGGCCTGATCGAAAAGATTCCGTACCTGACGCAGCTTGGCGTGACCCACGTCGAGTTGCTGCCGGTGATGGCCTTCGACGAACAGGACGTTCCGCCCGCCACGGCGGCCCTCGGCCTGAGCAACTACTGGGGTTACAGCACGCATAGCTATTACAGCCCGCATCCTCGCTACTGCCGCGATCCCGCGCGCGCGCCCCAGGAGTTTCGCGCGCTGACCGACGCCATGCACGCCGCGGGCATCGCCGTGCTGCTCGACGTCGTGTTCAACCATACGGCCGAAGCGGGCGAGACGGGCCCCGTCATCAACTTCAAGGGCCTCGTCAACGATATCTTCTACCACCTCGACGCGGTCGACCGGCGCCGCTACCGGGACTACACCGGCTGCGGCAACACGATCAATTGCAACCATCCGCTGGTGACGACGTTCATCGTGCGCTGCCTCGAATACTGGGTGGAAGAACTCGGCGTCGACGGCTTCCGGTTCGATCTGGCGAGTGTCTTCGCGCGCGATCAGCGCGGCGAGCTGATGGTCGATCCACCGCTGCCCTGGGCGATCGAGTCTTCGCGTGTGCTGTCGCGCGTGCCATTGATCGCGGAGGCGTGGGACGCCGCCGGGATGTATCAGGTCGGCGCCTTTCCCGGCATGGCATGGGCCGAGTGGAACGGCCGCTATCGGGACGTGATTCGCCGTTTCGTGCGCGGCGACCCGGGGCTCATCGGGGCGGTCGCGACCTGCATCGCGGGCAGCTCGGACCTCTATGCGGACGACGGCAGGCTGCCCAACAACAGCGTCAACTTCGTGACGTGCCACGACGGCTTCACGCTGATCGATCTCGTCAGCTACGAATGGAAGCACAACGAAGCCAACGGAGACGAGAATCGCGACGGCAGCTCCGACAACCTGTCGTGGAACTGTGGCGCCGAGGGCGAGACCGACGACGCCCAGATTCTCGGTCTGCGACACCGCCAGGCGCGCAACGCGATGGCCATCCTGTTCCTGAGTCTGGGTGTGCCAATGACGCTCGCCGGCGACGAGGTGCTGCGCAGCCAGCGCGGCAACAACAACGCCTATTGTCAGGACAACACCCTCAGCTGGTTCGACTGGACACCCACTGAAGCCGGCTCGGCCATGTTGCGCTTCGTGCGCGAGCTGATCGTGATGCGCAAGCGCCACGCAAGTTTGCGGCGGCGCTATTTCCTGACCGGCCGGCCCTCGCCGGGGCAGACTCGGCCGGATGCGGCGTGGCACGGCGAGCGCCTGAACGAGCCGGGCTGGCACGATCCAGCCGCGCGGCTTCTCGCCGTCACGCTGGGCGGCGAAGCGCCTGGCGAGACCGCACTGCACGTGGTGTTCAACATGGACGATTGCGCCCGCACGGTCCAGTTGCCGGCGCCCGACGGGCGGCACTGGCGGCGTATCGTCGATACCGCGCGCGACAGTCCGCATGACATCGTGCAAGCGGCGCAACAGGGCGCTATCGAAAGCGATCAGTCGCGCGTGGAGGCGCGCAGTGTCGTGGTTCTGGAAGAAGCGAGCTGAACCGACGCAAATAACCCGGGTTCTTGTCCTCTAACGTCGATGCTGTGGCGGATATGCCGTGTGCAATTTCGATTTACTGGCGGAACAATCCACCGGCAACGATCGCGGAGGGCATCATGAGAATCAGCGTAGACGGGCCGTCCGTCGTCTTTGCGATGGTTGCGGTCGTGGCCCATGGCAGCGCATTCGCGAGGTCCGAAGCCTGCCATCCCACCTCCGAAAAGCAGATTTCCGCACTGTTCGATCGCTGGAACGACTCGCTGAAAACCGGCGACCCGCGGAAGGTCGTGGCGAACTACGCGCCGAACTCGATCCTGCTGCCGACCGTCTCGAACAAGCCGCGTTTGACCGCCGACGAAAAGCTCGACTATTTCAAACACTTCCTCGAAAACAAACCGGTCGGCACGATCGACTTCCGCGACATCATGATCGAATGCAACACGGCGATCGACTCGGGGCTCTACACCTTCAAGTTCGCGGACGGCTCGGTCGTCAAGGCGCGCTATACGTTCACCTACGCGTGGAATGGGCACAAGTGGCTGATTACCAGCCATCATTCGTCGAAAATGCCGGAAGGCAATTAGCCGATGTCGTTTAGAAAAAGTCAGGCTGGGACTTGAACCTCATTCACGAATGACCTGAATACGTCCAGCCTTGACTGCCGCTTTCAATACCGTCCGGTCCGTCTCATTCTGTTGCGCGCCTCGCTATCCCGTCCTTTCCGCCCGATGCGCGGCCTCCTGCACACCTCGTACAGCCGCGGCCACGATCAAGCCGGTGAATACCACGCCGATCAGCCCGAGGCATGCGGCGTCGATCCGGCCGAACGCCGAAGTGGGCACGACATCGCCGTACCCGATGGTGAGCGCCGTGATCGCGCAGAAGTACACGGTTTCACCCAGCGGCGACGGTGTCCGGTTCGCTGTCTCGACGGGCGCGCCCCAGTAGTCCATGCCAAACGTCAGCAGGACGAACAGTAGAAGCAGACCGATCAGAATCGCTCTCAGATACCACAGGGTTATCGCCATTTCCTTCAGGATCTCGCCGGCCCGAGGACGGACCGCGCCATCGCCTGTCGCATTTCCCATCGCACGCTCCTGTTGCGATCACCGGCTCGGCTTTGCAGCATGCCGCACCGCCTCACTCCGCACGGCGGTGCTGCTCGAAAAGCAGAAGCATCAAATACGCATAGGCCGTTACGGCCAGAAAGAGCCCCATTCGCACGGCAAACGCGGTGTAGACATCCTTGCCCGCCACGCTGTCCTGCACCGATTGCCCGAGCAGAATGATCATCGTCACGAGACTGTTCAGCCAGAAGCCCGGCGAACAACGCGTGGGTTGCAGGCCGTACAGCTTGCGTCCCACCAGCAGGCCGAACAACAGCATCCACAGAAAGAACATCCACAAATGCACGAACAGCCTCAGCGCAAACCAGAACGCGATGGCGAGCAGACCGCCGAGCAGCGTCGAGCCGATCAGATCGCGTGCGGCGCCGCGGGCCGAGGTCGTGCAGGTTTGTCTGCCGAGGCTAACGGACTTCATGATGATCGGCATGTAGTTCGCCGGGTCGGTCATCGCGAGCAGATAGGCCGGCATGACGACGAGCGCGGCACGCAGCGCGATATAGGCCGCCTCGTCTTCCGCCATCGCTGCCGCAGCGGGCTGTTCTCGCGCGCCCATGCTTTCAGGAAACAAGCTGTGCGCCAGCGTCGAGGCCAGCACGGCAAGCAGAAGTCCCTTCGCCAGCGCGCCGACGACCGTCAGGGCCAGTTCGAAGTCGGCCGTGCCCGCGGCGGAAATCATCGTCAGTCCCGCGACCAGAAAAGTCGCGACGAGATTGTTGCCGCCACGCAGCCCGTAACGAAACGCGAAGAACAGCATGAGGCCGACGATCATGATGCCGGCCAACGCATAGTGACGAAGCAACGGAACGAGGAGCAGGCCGCTGCCGGTGGTCGACGCCACCACCAGCGAAAGAATCACGCCGGCCTTCAACGATAGCGGGCGATTCTGCGTGGCCAGCAGAAAAACCGTGAATACCGGCGCGACGACGGGTATCGGGAAATCGAGTCCAAAGCTGACGGCAAGAGCGATCGCCGTTCCGATGGCCACACGTATCGCGCGATAACCGAGGCGCTGGGTCACGGGCTGCATGGGCTTCTCAATAGACGTAGGAGAGCCAGCTCATCAGCCGGATGAACGCGTGTCCCAGCGGGTTGAGCGGATTGCCCTGGGTCGGAAACGCCATCACTTCGGCCTGCCCGCCCACCCGCAGATCGCGCAGACGCGCGCGCTCGCTGTCGTCGAATTCGACGATTACCGGGAAACGCTGCGCGGGACGCAGCCAGTCGCGGCTATTCTGCACGGTGGGCAGGCTGCCCGCCGGCGTGCTCTGCCCCACACTCACGCCATAGCCGATACTGCGAACCCGCCCGCCGAACACTTCGCCGGGCAGCACGTCCAAGGCGATCTCGACGCGCGTGCCGGGTTTGAGATGGCCCAGATTGTTCTCCGTCATGTCGGCGCTGATCCACACGTCGCGGATCGCGATCAGCGTCATGACCGGATTGCCCGCCGCGGCGAACTGACCGACTTCCGTGCGCAGATCGGTCACGACGCCGCTCGAGCGGGCTTTGATCCGCGCGTTGGCGAGATCGAGTTCGGCCTTCTCCAGCGCGCCAGCGGCGCTGCGCAACTGCGCATTCTCCGCCTCGCTTCCGCCCTGCTGCTCCCGCGCCCGCTCGACTTCGGCACGGGCCCCGTCGACCTGGCTTAGCGCCTGTTCATGCGTCGCCCGCGCGACCTCGAGGCGTCGCAGGGAGACGGTGCCCTCGTCTTCACGATAGAGTCGCTCGAGACGGTCGCTGTCCTGGCGCGCCTTGACCTCGTTCGCGATGGCGGCCCGCAACGCCGCGACTGCCGACTCGATGCCGGCCGTGCTGGCACCGAGCTGCCGGCGCGTGGACTCCAGATCGGCGCGCGCGCGGTCAGCGGCAATGCGGTAGGGCTCGCTATCGACTTCGAACAGCACGTCCCCCGCGTTGACATCCTGGTTGTTATGGACGAACACCCGCGTCACGCGTCCCGACACCTCGGCGGCGACGGGCACGACATAGGCCTGAATCCGCGCCTGCTGCGTATACGGCGTGAAACGGTCGGCGAGCAGATACCAGATCAGGCTCAGCGCGATCAGACAGACGACCCATTTGACCGCCCTGCCCGAAGGGTCGGCGGCAGGCGTCGACGACTTCGGCGGGGCGGCGGTTCGAGGCTCGCGGGTATCCTGGGTATCGCTCATCGTGACGCCCCTTCGGCTTGCCCCGGCGTACCGGAAGACGGCGCCGTTTGGTCGAGCAGGTCGCCCCAATCGGTGCGTTGCCGCATCTGCGCGCGCGTCGCCGCGTCGACGAGCGGCTGTTCGGTTTCCCAGCCGCCTCCGAGCGCCTTGTAAAGCGCGATCACACTGCCGAGCGCATTGCTGCGATTGACCACGTACGCGTCCTGCTGCGCGAACAGCGCGCGCTGCGCATCGAGGACCCGCTGGAAGTCCGAATACCCTTCCCGATAGATCGTATTGGCGAGCGTCAGCGAGCGCCGCGCCGCGCCCTGCGCGTCATTCAGAATGGTGTCGCGCTGCAAGGCGGCGAGCAGCGCCGTCGCGGCATCGTCGGCCTCGCGCGCCGCCTCCCGCACCGTGTTCTGATAAGCGAGCGTCAACTCTTGCAGCCGCGCGTCCTGGACGCGCACGTTGTTCGTGATCCTGCCGTAATCGAACACGTTCCACGTCACGCTCGGGCCCGCGGCAAAGAGCAGTGTGCTCGGTGCGCCCGCGAGCGAACTGGCGGTCCACGTCAGCGTGCCGAGCAACGATACCGACGGGTACAGATCCGCTTTTGCCACGCCGATGAGCGCCGACTGCGAAGCCATCTGATACTCGGCCGCGCGAACGTCAGGGCGGCGCAACAGCAGATCGGCCGGTACGTCCTGCAGCACCGCATGATCCACCAGCGGCACCACGCCTTCCTTGCCCGACTGCACGTCGAGTTCCGGCAGCGGACCCGGCGCTCGCCCGATCAGCACCGACAGCGCATGACGCGCAAGCACGATCTGGCTTTCGAGATCGGGGATGCTGCTCAGCGTCCCAAGGTACTGCGTCTTCGCCTGCTGGAAGTCGAGTTCGTCGGATTCGCCAGCCTTGAAGAGCTTTTGAGCGATGTCGTAGCTGCGTTTTTGCAACTGGGCGTTCTCGCGAGCTATACGTAGCCGCGCCTGCGCGACCCGCAGCGTGAAATACGTATCCGCGACCTGCGCGTGCAACAGAACCAGCGCATCGTCGCGGTTGGCTTGCGCGGCGAAGAACCCGGCGTCGGCCGATTCGATCGCGCGGCTGAAACGCCCCCAGAAATCGAGTTCCCAGCCGATGCTGAAGCCCGCGCCGTACTGCACGAAGGCGCCCGAGCGCGGATTGAAACCATCCGAGCGCTTGCGCGCCGAAGCCAGTACATCGGCGCTCGCCTGCTGCACCTGCGGATAGCGTCCCGCGAGCGCGATGCCGAGCTGTGCGCGCGCCTCGAGCACGCGCAGTCCGGCGATTTTCAGGTCGCCGTTGTTCGCGTCGGCTTCGGCGATCAGACGTTCGAGATTCCTATCGTCGAAGATCAGCCACCACTGGCGCACATCGGGCTGTGCACCCGGTTGCGTGACCCGCGTGATCGATTCGCTACTCCAGTGCTCGCTCCACGCTTCATGCTGCGGCTTGAAGTCCGGGCCCACCCGCATGCATCCGCTCAGGCCAACCGCCGCCCCGAACAGCACTGCGATCCCGTACGGACGCATCAACGGTGACACGGAGCCATCCTCGAGCTTCAGGTCTGCTTCTGTTCGTGGGTCTGCGTGGGTTGCGTGGGTTGCCTGGGTTGAGGCTGGTCTCGGACCCAGCGCCAGAACAGCTGATAACCGACGGCCAGCATCACGGGCCCAACGAATAGCCCGATGACGCCTCCCGTCACCATGCCGCCGAGCGCTCCGATCAGCACGACGGGCATCGGCACCGCGACGCCACGGCCCAGCATCAATGGCTTGAGCACGTTGTCGGCGAGGCCCGCGACGAACACGTAAACCGAGAAGATGATGTTTGCGGTGTTCACGCCGTCCGTGACGATCACGAAGGCGATCACCGGAATGGTGATCAGCGTGGCCGGCAATTGCATGATGCCGAGCAGCAGCACGGCCAGCGCGAGCAACCCCGCGCCGGGTATCCCCTTCACGACGAAGCCGATGCCGATCAGCAGCATCTGGATAAACGCGATGCCCACTACACCCTGGGCCACCGCGCGAATCGTCGCCGTGCACAAGTCGGCGATCTGAGCGCCGTTCTCGGGGCCCGAGATGCGCGAGGCGATCTGCACCGCGCTGTGATAGCCCTTCTCACCGTGGGCCATCAGGATTCCTGCGACGATCAGCGCGACGAAAAATATCACCAGGCCGGCACCGAGCCCCGTCACCGTTGCAAGCACAGCGAGCCCGGCCTCCTTCAGCTGCGGGGCGAATTTATGCGCAAGACCGGTCAGGTCCGTCGATGCCTGTTGCCAGAAGTCGTACACACGCTGGCCGACCAGCGGCCAACTCGCCACCGAGTCCGCGGGAGGCGGAATCCGGAAGCTACCGCTCCTGGCAATGGCTATCGATTTCTCGACCGAATCGGCTACCGCGAGACCCAGCGCATACGTTGGCACCAGAATCACGACGAGCGCGACAAGGACGATCAGCGTGGCGATCAGGCCATCCTTGCCGCCGAGCATGGAGCGAAGCAGGACCTGCAGCGGATAGAGCGTGATCGCAAGAATCACCGACCAGGCCATCAGGTTAAGAAACGGCGCGAAGATCCGAAAACAGAATACGGCCAGGACCGCGATGAGTCCGGCGCGGATCAGGACGTCGAGCATCTCTCGGGATGGAGTCCGTTGGGGAATCGGTGTGAGCAGCATAAGTTGTTCTCCCGCCAGGTCCCGTCGCAGTTCGGCGGCGACACCGTGATAGGCCTGCAATCGCGAAAACTCAAACCCACTGGAACGTTCTTGACGCCAATACCAAGGCCTGCCTGCAATTCCGGCATTTTATGAAGAGGATCGCGCCGGCTTTGTCGTCGACAGAACGCGGCGTTTCACTACTATTGAACCCGCGCCTGAAATATTCAATTGGACTTTGGTCTCATAGACCTCGAGACGTCCGGAGCTCAGCCCGCCGAGCCGCCGCTCACTGCCGGAATCTGGTATCCCACCGATGCGCCGGCCACGCCGCACGCCTTGGGCGACGTCACCCGGACCGTCGCGGCCGGCGCGCCGATAGCAGGCCATCATCTGCCGCTGATCGTGCTGTCGCAGGGCGGCGGCTGGTACGGCGCCTTTCGAGTCGATGTTGCGATAGGAAGGAGACTCACCCGAATTCGTCGTGTTGCGGCAATTGGTCAGTGATCGAATACCACGGTGCCTTTGAACCCACGAAAATGTGGCCAGTGGGAGACATGGCGGGCGAGTCCGTGAGTGTTCCCAGCGTGACGTGAACGTACTGCCCCTGACGAACCACCGAGAACATCAGGCTTCCACATATTTTGCAGCGCACATCATGCGACGCTCGTTCATCGCCGAAAATCAACAGGCTGTCTTCGCCCCGAGTGATGCGCAGCTTGTCGCGCTCGATTCCCGCGAAGGGTTTGAACGCCGAGCCGGTCGCGCGCCGGCAGTTTGAACAGTGGCAGTTCAACGCATAGACGAATTCGTCTCTTACCGAGTAATGGACGGCACCGCAAAGGCATCGGCCGGCAAGCAATGGTTTCATGGCTGCTTTTAAACAGAAGGTACGTTGCAAATTGGAAAGTCACGCAGCCGTGATTATTCGCGAGCCGACGCGCGATGTCGAACCGCCAGACCGCTAGCGCCTGAAAATTACCTGCGCCGTGCCGACCTCGATCGGAGAGGAAGTGTGCTGGTGGACAATTTTCCATCCGTCGGCCTGCTGCCTCAGCGTCATGGTCAGGCGATTGTCCATGGAGCGCAGTTCCAATCCGTCGGCGTCGACGGCTTTATATGTCGCGAAGGCGTGAACGACGGCGAGGTCCGCGGCGACGATCGTTTGCGCCGCGCTGAAATCGACTATCACACGTTCTGTACCCAGCGAACCGAACCAGCCCTCCACCATGGCGCGCCACGATGCGATGCCGTGGTACGACCATGTCCCCCACATGTCGAAGACCACCGCCTCGCGGTCGTATAGCGCAACGAACGCGTCCACGTCTTTTGCCAATACCGCGGCTTTGTAGCCTTCCAGGACTCGCAGGATCGGATTGTCGAGTCGGTCCACAGTGTGCTCCCAGGTCGGATGACGATGGCGGCCAGACTTGGCGCAAAACGGCGGATCCAAGGTTCCTGACCAATTGTCTTACCAGGTAACGACGATCGACGCACCATCGGATCGACATCCCCCCGAAAAAACCTTCAACACGATATTGCGTTGCATTGATCAGATCCCCGCCCGCTGCGCGGATCACTGGGCGATCTGCTGACGTTGATACTCGTCGTGCTTCATTTGCATATAGTCGGCGCGGCTGACCTCGTGCAATTGGCGCGGATACTGCTCGGTGGCATCGAACCAGTCAGCGAGGCGTTTGTCGAGGCGGGCGTTGGGCGGGCTGGAAAGCGCGCCAAGATAAGCATCGATGGCGAGGTAGTAGCGCATCGTATTGCGTTCGACCAGGCCGCGCACGCCGCCGATGTATTGCGGCTCGCTCGTCGACGAATCGGGCGTAGCGGAAAAGCCGACCTTGTCGCTGCCGATCGTCGCCAGGTAGGTTTTCATGGCAATCCGTCCCGCCGTGCCATATCCGTACGCGTAGGTCAGGTGAATAAAGGTGCGGTTATCGCCCACCGGTATCGCTTCCAGCACGATACG
Organism: Paraburkholderia sp. MM6662-R1; assembly: GCF_050436245.1. NCBI lineage: Bacteria > Pseudomonadati > Pseudomonadota > Betaproteobacteria > Burkholderiales > Burkholderiaceae > Paraburkholderia > Paraburkholderia sp. MM6662-R1. Next base: position 871,616 of record NZ_JBNDLV010000001.1, read on the forward strand.
GTAGTCTTTCGTGCTCAGCGGACCCTTGGCGGCAGTGAGCTCGACGCGAAAATAATCAGGGGTGCTCGCTACCGCACGAAAGTTGAATTGCACGCGGTACGACGACGAAAGCGATTCCTCGGTTTTCTTGCCGATGTTCACGGTGAGGATCGTACCGCTGTCGCTGGTCGACGCATGGCAGTATTTGGTGTTCAGATGCAGGATCAGCACGTCGCACCAGTTGGCCGGGCCCTGAGTCGGGTCGTTGAGCGCGCCGCTGACCACCGCGAAAGGATAGTTGAGCACCCCGTAAATATCGCCCTTGAGCGCCGACGGCAACTCCTGCGATTCGAGGTACAGCGGTCGCTGAAACTGGTTGTGCGCGAGTTGCTGCGTCAGACTTTGATATTTCGCGTGCAGGCGAGCCGCGCCGTCGTCCGCTTGCGCGACGACGCTCTGGCATAAGAAACAGAACACCGTGGTAATCAAGACAATCCACCACGGTCGCGTCCGCCGATTACCTGCCCGGGATGTCGCAAGCCTGCTCATGGTCCTCCTCCTACTTTGGCTCAGGTTGTGGCGCAACGGAGGCGGATCCGATCCTGGCGCCCTCGTGGTTCCGGCATATCGCCGACGTCATACGGCCATGCGCAAATACAGGCCGCGGAACCCGGACCCTCATCGCTCGCCTACGCTGATTCGCCTGACGTCCACCGACATCATCCGAGCATAGGTCTCACTCATTTTCGCCGCGAGCAGTCTTTTGCTCTCGACAGAGTAGTGATCGTTTACATCAAGCTGTAGATAAGGCATTGCGTCGATCTCCAATGAGAGTGTTGCGCACGCGCCAACTATATGCCGCGCCATCCAATCGATCAAAACCGTCGCCGCACCACGCTCCGGCGAGCCGATCGTCGCTCGTGTCCGTAGCAGTGTCGAACGCCAGGCAAGCATGGCTGACGGGCACTCTGTTTTGGCCAATTGCCCTTGCATAATGGCCTTCACTATTTACACGAAGTCCCGGATCAACGAGGTACGTTCGCTGCCGGGGAGCTCGCCACCGACATTCAACAGCGATGAGTTGTTTATTTCATTGGCTGTCCTATTGTTTGTTCGCGTTCTCGCCCACAGCGTGCCTGCTGTCAAATCGATCGTCAGGAGAATCGTCATGCGTAAGATGCTTACCGTCGCTGTCGCAGCGTTTTGTATTGCGTCCTTTTCGCACGAAAGTCGTGCCTCTGGCGATGATGATGTCCCACAAGCCCGATGCACGCTACCGCAAGGTACGGTCGCATTGGTGGAAAAGCAGTTGAATACGGTCGTGAACCTGCCCGATGCGAACGGCGGGATCTTCAAGCCTAACCGGATGTGGGCGGCCCTTGTCGATCGGCAGGGGCATCTGTGTTCGGTGATCGTGACCGGCGACGCCTGGCCCGGTAGCCGGGCCATTGCAATCGCGAAGGCTTATACCGCGAACGGTTTCAGCAACGACGCACTCGCCCTATCGACGGCAAATCTCTATGCGGCCGCCCAGCCGGGCGGCTCCCTTTACGGCCTGAATAATTCGAATCCTTTTGACGCGCGCTTCCTCGAACAGGGCAGCGGCATCGGACACACGCTTGGCGGCGTCATTACCTTCGGCGGCGGCGTCGCGCTTTATGCAGCAGGGAAAGTCATCGGAGGATTGGGTGTGAGCGGCGATAGCGCCTGCGCCGATCATGCGATCGCCTATCGCATGCGCAAGCTCGCGGGGCTCGGCACTGTACCCGCCGGCCAAGGCCCGAACAACACGGATAACATCGTCTATTCAACGAGCGGATCTCCGATCGGCTTTGAGCATCCTCATTGCTTCCCGAGCGACCTGAGCGCCGATAAGATCGAGCAGATACCTTCGCACTGACCGGCTTCGAACGGTTGGCCGGCGACACCCACTGACGACGGCAATTATCGACCCGTGGCATCGGGCTTCCGGACAACGTATCGGAAGCCCGCGTAGCGTCTCGGACAGTCGGATCTGGATTGCGTTCGTACCCGCAGACTGATGCGGTGAAAATCGTCAACGCATCTGCCCGTCAATTTGCCTGCGCAGACGATTTTCCTCGTCTTGAAGCTCGGGCGTAAAAGCTTCGCCAAAGTCCGCAGGCTCAAAGAACGGGCGAATCTCGATCTCTGAATCACTGACCATCGGATTCGGGCAGCGCTTTACCCATTCAATCGCTTCGTCCATCGATTGAACCTGCCAGAGCCAGTACCCGGCGATCAATTCCTTGGTTTCCGCAAACGGGCCGTCAATGACGGTGCGGTCCTTCCCTGAGAACCTCACGCGAGCGCCGGCCGAACTCGGCTTCAACCCGTCGCCGCCCTGCATGATGCCGGCCTTGACCAATTGCTCGTTGTACTGCCCCATCGCCGTGAGGAGTTCGGTACTCGGCATTTGCCCGGCTTCCGATTCGGGGGTTGCCTTGATCATGACCATGACGCGCATTTGGGTTTTCCCTTAGAAGACGAAAGTGTCTTGAGGCAACGGCGCCTCCAGTGACTACGACGAATGATCATAGGGGAAATCGACACGCGCCAGACACGATTGCTGGTCACGGCACTGCGAACGCGTTGTGCACCGACTTTTCGCCTGTATCGGCGGGCCATTGTGCGCGGATCTTCGTCACGACCGGCTCCGGAAGCGGTATGTAATCCAGCGCGTTGACCGTCGGCCCACCATGACTCAACGCCCATTCGAAAAACTTCAAGGTGGCTTCGTCGTGGCCCGGCTTGTTCGGCGTCGCGGGAAGCAACACATAAGTCGCGCCCATGACCGGCCAGGCATCCTTGCCCGGCTGGTTGGTCAGCGATTGCGAGAGAGAGCCCGACCAGTCGGCGCTCGCCGCGGCTGCCCTGAAGGTCGCGGCGCTGGGCTGAACGACATTACCCGCCGCATTGGTCATGGCAACGTACTTCAAGCGGTTCTGTTTCGTGAAATCCCATGCGACATAGCCGATTGCGCCGGGCAGATAGCCGACGTACGTGGCAATGCCCTCGTTGCCTTTGCCGCCGATGCCGAGCGGCCATCGCACGCTAGTGCCTTCGCCTACCCTGCGCTTCCATTCCGGACTGACCTGCGCGAGGTAGTGAGTCCAGATCAGCGTCGTGCCCGAGCCATCCTGGCGACGCACCACGGCAATCGGGTAATTAGGCATCTTGATCTTTGGGTTCAACCGCACGATTGCCGGGTCGTCCCAGAACTGAATCTTGCCGAGATAGATGTCGGCGACGACCGGCCCCGTCAACATCACCTCGCCGGCTTTGAGCCCCGGAAGGTTCACGACGGGTACCACGCCGCCGATTACGGTTGGAAATTGCCGCAAGCCGTTGCGGGTCAGTTGATCGTCGGTCAGTGGCGCGTCCGAGCCCGCAAAGTCGACTTCCCGGGCGATGACCTGCTTGAGCCCATCGGACGAACCCGTGCCCTGATAGATCACCCTGCTGCCACCCGACTTCTGGTAGTCGGCGGCCCATTGGGTGTAGAGGGGAGCGGCGAACGTGCTGCCGGCTCCCTTGATGTCGGCGGCGTAGGCCGCGGCTGCGCATGAACAGCAGATCAGACCGGCCATGATGGCGTCGGATGTTCTCACGAATGTCTCCCGTCGGTTCTTGTTCCGGGACATCGCTGATCCAGACCTGCCACCGCATGAGCTCGTTGGAGGGCGACCGTGCCGGTAATTCAATGTGCAGTTTTCATCGGGTGTGTCAGGTCTCCTGCATGACACGCCATACGACACATTAAAGAACGGTGACAGACCGAATTCCAGTTGAATCGTGCTATCGAACGCGCCGTGCCCGGCGGCCTCTTCCCCAATTGCAGGCATCCGGTTTCGGGATAGCCGACACACATCAGACATCCCTTCACGTCTCGTCCCACGGTGGCACGCCCGCGAACGCGTTGACCAGGAAATCGATTGCCGCACGAACTTTTGCGCTCACGTGGCGACGGCTCGGATACAGCGCGAGCACATCGATATCCGGCAAACGGTATTCAGGCAATACCTGGACGAGCCGGCCTGCGCGTAGGTCAGCGACGCTGGCCACCAACCTGACGAGCGCGTTTGTCGGCGCCAAGCATCAGATTCCTGAAATGATCAAGCAAGGCGGTGGGTCGATCATCTTCACGTCGACGTTCGTCGGCTACTCGTTCGCCTTCCCGGGGACCGCCGCCTATGCCGCGAGCAAAGCCGGGCTGGTCGGACTGACGCAAGCGCTCGCGGCTGAATACGTCCCGCAAGGCGTGCGCGTCAACGCGATCCTCCCGGGCGCGGTGGACACGCAGACGTATCGCGGCATGAACGATACGGCCGAATCGCAGACGTTCGTGACCGGGCTGCACGCGCTCAAGCGGGTCGCAAAGCCGGAAGAGATTGCCCGCTCGGCGCTCTACCTTGCTTCCGACGATTCGTCCTTCGTGACGGGTACCGCTTCGTTGGTGGACGGTGGGGCTTCGATTACGCGCACCTGAGCTTTCTTGACGACGGCACCCGCGGGAATGCGGATGTTCGACGACGACCCGCGAACGGCTGCTTGACCCACGCTTCGATGATGTCGGCTCGTGTCCGGAGGTACGGTCCGGATGCGCGGCCGACATCGGAGCGTTCGGGCGCGAGCGTCGACCAGCGTCGGCTGATGGACGAACCCCCTACCATGAAAAATAAACGACCACTGTACGGTTCCTCACCTAACCTTTGATCAGTTGAACCGCGAAAAGCAAAGCGCGAGTCAGCCGGAGTAACCAACAAGGAGGCGGGCCATCATGAAGACGTTAGTCCACACAGCTTGCGCGGTCGCGGTCATGGCTGTGTCAGTTGCATCGCTGGCGCAGTCGGACGGGGCGCTGACGCACGCGCAAGTGCAGGCAGAAATCGCTCAGCTCGAGCAAGCCGGCTTCAATCCGGCCAATGCGAATACCGTCGACTTTCCTACCAACATGCCGACCACCAACGCCACTGCCGCAGGCCAGAGCAGCGGCTATGGCCCCGCGACCAGCGGTACGCAGCAGATGGGTAATCCGGCCAGCACGAGTGGGATGAAGCCGGTGTTCTTTGGCGGATCGTAAGCCTGCCCGTCTGACCAGCTCGACGATGCAGAGCATGCCGTCTCCGCCGGGGACGGCGTGGAGTGTCGTGCTATGCGCGCTTGCAGAGTGGTTTCGGCTGCCGCCTGAATGCCCGAAGCCGTCATGACGACGATTTCGGACGCACCCGGTCGAGCGCCATATTGCATGGCGCCTGTTGAATTGCCTGCCTTGTTTCGCTGAGCGCCTGGCGCGAACAGCTAACACCTCGTCAGCGTTTCTTAACGTCGATGGTCAGGATTTCGTATCCGGGGTCGGCGTGCTCGCTCGCGACTTTATTCGCTTCCTCATACGAGCGAAAGGACGTGGCTTCCTTAATCTCCGGTGCCATGCCGATATCGCCGTCCTCTGCGGTGCAGAGGAACTTTTCGCCGGTCTTCACGACGTAGACGGTCGTCATATCTCCCTCCATGGCTTGCAGGGGAACTTCCAGTCTAGCAGGCTGGTAGGGTTGCACACGGTTCGCTGAGGCGATTCTGCTTTGCCTGGTCCGATCGCTGCATTCGCTCAGGGCGTCACTGCGCGATCGACCGCCGCACATTGCGGGCGATCCACGCCGCAAGACCGGAACGGCCCGCGATCGACAGCGTGCGGCGCGGCCCCAGCACGATGCCGCCGATCACCAGCGCGAGAAGCAGCGCAACATGCGGCGCCTCGGCGAGCGACGCGAGCACATTGCCGGCGGAGTAGCGCGAGGCTGCCCGCACCGCCGGCAACGCGGCAGTCTGGTTCGCCGCGACCAATGCGGCTCGCGATGCCTCCATGCGTTCCAGAATGGTGACCCGGGCAAGCTCATTTGCGTGATGTGGCTGACTCATTTGAGCGACTCCCTGAGAGCGTCGAGATCGGAATGAATCTCGGCCTTGAGCACGTGAAGCGATTGCGCCGGTTTCTGCGCCCGCAAGACGAGCAAGGACACGATGCACACGAGCAGCCACGCGGCGGCAACGCCCCAGACCACCGCAAGGAAGTAAGGCGTCTGCCACGCGGTGGCGATGATCGCGATGCAAATGAAGGACAGCGTGAACAGGCCCGCTACTGCCAACGCCACGAGTGCGCTCAACTCGCGCACCAGACGCTTTCGCGTCTCCTCGACTTCCAGCGCGAGCAGTTCGCTATAGTCGGTTACACGTTCGACGCAGAATCGCCCGACATTGCGCCACCTCGTGACCTTCGCATGGATCGACATTCCGTCCTCCTTACGATTCATTTGCGCCGGCCGCCATCAGCAAAGACTTCGCCTCTCGGCCGACAGAGCGAAGCGGCGCCAGCGTTGAGCGCAGCGCAAGAGCCGGGCCCGCGCTGAGCGATCGCACGCCGCGTGCCCGTTTCTGGACGGATGCCTGCACGCGTTCGCCCTGTCGGCACAGCGCTTGCTCGAATCAGGCAGATCATTCGCTCGCCGAGGACAGCATGACCCCGCTCCCCCCAACCGATCACACTGACCGCACCGCCGGCGCAAGCATCGGCGAGACCGGCTCCGATATGGCTAGCGCGGACGGACGCGCGATGCCGGCCGCGCGCGCCGAGCCCGGCTCCCACCACGCGATGCATGACGCGCACCGCGGCGCGCTGATCACGGTGACCGCGCATCGGAACTCGCGAGGCGCCTGGATCGCCGACGTGTCGATTTCCCGCGAGGGCCGGCCGCTGGAGATACCCGCCAATCTGGCCAACGTGGAGCCCGTGACGCCGGAATGGCTTACCGAGGCGGAAGCGTTGCGCGCCGGCATCGAACAGGGCCGCTATCTGATCGACCGGACGCTGGGCAGCGGCTCAGCACCTCTGTCGGCGTCGCTGGGGCCGGTGCGCTGACGCGGGCGTCGCAACACGCGCGCGGCGCAAACACGTTACTCGTCGCTATCGAGCCCGCCCGGCGGCGGCCCGATCGTCATGCCGGCGCCCGACCCGGTGCGGGTTCCGGGGGGATAGGCATCGGTTGCTGTCTCGGGCGGAACGTCCGCGACGCAGCGGCTCGCGTCGCCGTCGCGTAGACATTGCACGAAACGGTCCGCCTCCTGTGGCGAGCGAAATCCGTAGATCTTGCTGGCAACCTGCACCTGTGTGTCCGACAGTCGCTTCGACAGCGTTTCCATCACCACTCCTTTTTGCTCGAAGATCTATCGCTACGAGCAACGCGCGCGCCACCTCCAATGCAATCGCGCCGCGACTGCGGCACAGCGCTCGCGTTGGCCCTACGCAGACCTGGCAGGCCTAGCGCGCCGCGCTCAACCGTCTTGCGTCGGCGATGCCGACGGCGGCCCGCAAGTCGTCCGGATGAACCATCAATTCGCGGACCTCGCGCAGCGTCGCGTACTGGTCGAGCGCCGTCCGCCATCTCGGCGATTCGAGCAACTGATGCCACACCGGTTCCAGCACCGCGCAATCGGTGTCGCGCCCATCCGCCAGTGCGGCCGCGAAATCGAGGCTGGCGTGCGCCGACAGCAGCTGCATCCGGCTCGCAGGGCCCAGCACGCGCGGCGCCGCTTCGACGGGTGCGTCGCAGCAATAGAGCACGGTCCTGCGAAGACCGGCCCCGTCGCTCGTCAGCGCGGCGAGCGACGCGCCGCTCAAACCCACCGTCCCCTGCTGCGTCCGAAACGGGTAGACGGTGTGCGGGTCCGCATGCGCAAGCAGCGTCAGTCCACGCACGAGCCGCGGCAGATCGCTGGTGGCCGCATCGACCGATGCCTTCGCTTCGACGAGCAGGCAGACGTCCCACGCCGCCGCGTCGGCCGGGGGCTGTGCCTGGCGCAGCAGCACCACGTCCCATTCGGTTTTCGCGCGCTCGTGGCTCGCGGGTATCGCGGCCGGCACGCGCATCGAGTTCACGACACGGTACGAGGCGAGCGCACCCTGCGCGTCATTGAGGCGCCGCGCGAGCGCGTCGAGCGCATCGGCGGCCGATGCCTCGACCGCGGCGCCGCGCTGCTTCGAACTCAAGCCTCGTGCCACGGCAGTCGAGCTTCCCGGGCGCGGCCCCTGGCGATCCCACAGCGTCTGGTACTGACGCACGCGCTCGTCGGACGCGAGCGCGTAAAGACGGCGCAAGCGCTGCAAAGCGGCACTCTCCAGCAATTGCGCGAGACCGCGTTGCAACGCCGCGTCGTGCGCGATTTGCGGCGTATCGATGCAAGCTTGCACGGCTTCGGCCAGTTCGGGCCACGCTTCGGCGAACGCCAGCGCATGCAGACGCGCCAGCGCGTCGCGTTGCAGGCCGGGTAGCAGCCGCTGCTGTTTGGCCGGATGTGCGATCGCATTGACGGCCGCGTAGATCAGCCGGCGATCGACGCTCGCGTGCGCGGCCAGCGACGCGTACTCGCGCACCACCGTGCTGCGATGCCGTAGCAGCATCGCCTGAAACACCGGGTCGCCGGCTTCCTCGCGCATCGCCTCCCGAATCATGCGCGCGAGCGCCTCGACGAAGAAGCGCTGGTTCGCCGCATCCGGCGCTTCGCCACGCGCGCTCGCCTCGCGAGCCTGCTCGATCGCGAGCGCGAGCACGGTGGCGGGTCTCGCTTGCTGCGTCGGCGCGCAGACGGCCGCAAGCGCCGGCAGGCGATAGCGACGCACGACAGCGTCGAGCATCTCGTCGAGCAACGAAGGCGATGGCGTCAAGGACATAGCGATATGTCGATCAGTTGGCGAAATAACTGTACATGAAGGTTCGATGCGGCGCGCGGACCGGCACGGGCCGCCCCGTCAAAACGCCATTGCCATAAACTTCATAAAAAATGGGCGCTGGGAAATCCCGATAAACATTACAAAATACAAACACGAATCGAACCGGCAATTACATTTTTCCGACATTAAACATGCATGACGAATTCAGCACGAAAATTGCTCTCCGGATTAACACGGAGAAAACCGGCTTCAACCATGCAGACGTTTAATGCTCGGCGTACACTCGCCGGGAAGCGCTTGCCATAAGGCGCAAGGGCTACGGTGCCGTCCGCGATCAAAACGCGGTTTTGTGGAGACTGAGGAGAACAATCAATGAGCTGGACTCGGGAACAGAGAAACGTCACGATCGCCGCCTATCTAGGCTGGACCCTCGACGCATTCGATTTCTTTCTGATGGTGTTCGTATTGAAAGATATCGCGCAGGAATTCAATACGGACATTCCTTCGGTCACAGTCGCGATCATGCTGACCTTGATGATGCGCCCGCTCGGCGCATTGATTTTCGGCTGGCTCGCCGACAAATACGGCCGCCGTCCGACACTGATGATCAACATCGCGTGCTTCTCCCTGCTCGAACTGCTGTCCGGTCTGTCGCCGAACCTGATGACGCTGCTCGTGCTGCGCGCGCTGTTCGGTATCGCGATGGGCGGCGAATGGGGTGTCGGCGGCGCGCTGACCATGGAAACCGTGCCGACGAAGTCGCGCGGTATCGTGTCGGGTCTTCTGCAAGCCGGTTATCCGAGCGGCTACCTGCTCGCGTCGATCGTGTTCGGCCTGTTCTATCAATACATCGGCTGGCGCGGCATGTTCTTCGTCGGCGTGCTGCCCGCGCTGCTCGTGCTGTACATTCGCGCGCACGTGCCGGAGTCGCCCGCGTTCAAGACGCTCGAGAAGAAGGTCCGTCCTGGCCTCGTCGCGACGCTCAAGCTGAACGTCGGTCTGTCGATGTACGCGATCATCCTGATGACCGCCTTCAACTTCTTCTCGCACGGCTCGCAGGATCTGTATCCGACCTTCCTGCGCGTACAGCGCCAGTTCGACGCGCACACGGTGTCGTGGATCACGATCACGCTGAACATCGGCGCGATCTGCGGGGGTCTGTTCTTCGGCTGGGCGTCGGAGAAGATCGGTCGCAAGCGCGCGATTTTCATCGCCGCGTTGATCGCGTTGCCGGTGCTGCCGCTGTGGGCCTTCTCGACCACGCCGATGCTGCTCGCGCTCGGCGCGTTCCTGATGCAGATCTCGGTGCAAGGCGCCTGGGGCGTGATTCCGGTGCACCTGAACGAAATCTCGCCCGATGAAATCCGCGCGACCTTCCCCGGTCTCGTGTATCAGCTCGGCAATCTGATCGCGTCGGTCAACGGTCCGCTGCAAGCGAAAATCGCCGAAGTGCACGGCAACAACTACGCGCTCGTGCTGGCGATCGTGGTCGGCATCGTCGCGATCCTGATCTGCGCGCTGATTCCGTTCAGCCGCGAGCGCCGCGGCATCGACATGACGCAGTCCGCGCGTGAAGTCGTCGGCGCGGGCTCGACGGGTAGCGCGGTCGGAGGACAAGTTTAAGAGCTTGAGGCTTTCGAACCAGACGGCTAGCCAATGTGCGTCAACGCGTGGGAGCCGGGTCAACCCGGTCGTCGAGCGCAAGGCCAGATTACATCGCAACACGACACGAGGCCGTTCCGATTCGTTCGGAACGGTCTTTTTATTTTCCGCGCGGCATGACGCGCCGCGCTTCGCCAGCATGGCTCCCCGACAGGTCTTCTAGAGGAGTTCGTCGAGCCCGTCCCTTGATCGCACCGACCATCCTTTCTTATCCTAAAAAAACGGTCGTTTCAAATATCGATTTGAATCGCGTGTTTGCGAGCCGGCAGCCCCGGCAACTGGGAGACGGCAACATGGCAGTTCGCACACCCGGCCGGCATGCCGGCGATACGAAGTCACGCATTCTCGACGCCGCGGAGACGCTGTTCATCGAATCCGGCTATGAGGCGATGTCGCTGCGCCAGATCACTTCGCGCGCCGAAGTCAATCTCGCGGCGGTCAACTATCACTTCGGCAGCAAGGAATCGCTGATTCACTCGATGCTGTCGCGCCGGCTCGATCAGCTGAAACCGGGAGCGCCTGAAGCTGCTCGACCGTTTCGACGTCATGCTCGGCGCGCGCCTGACCTGCGAGCACGTGCTCGGCGCGATGTTCATTCCGGCGCTGCGTCTGTCGCGCGATCCGCGTGTCGGCGGCAAAGCGTTTCTGCGCCTGCTCGGGCGCGCCTACACCGATCCCTCGTCGTTCATCCGCGACTTTCTGAACGCGCATTACGAAGCGGTGGCGATGCGCTTCTTCGACGCGTTCCAGCGCGCGCTGCCGCATCTGCCGCGCGAGGAGCTCGGCTGGCGCTTGCATTTCGCGATCGGCGCGCTGTCGGGGGTGCTCGCCGGCACCGATACCGACAGCCTGATTGCCGAGTTCTCGCAAGGTAAGTCGATGAACGATGTGCAGCCCATCGCGCGCCTGGCGTCGCTGATGGTCTCCGCGCTGAAGGCGCCGCTGCCGGACGGCTCGCAACTGGCCGCGTTCGGCGCCGTGCTCGGCGATGCGACCGACGGCGGCGTGGACGGCACGTTCGCCAGTGCGCAAGAACACACCAGCGGCGAGGAGGCCGCGCGCGCAATGGCACGCGACACGTTCGACAGCAACAGCCGCGGCGGCACTATGGAAGCGGCGCCGGCAAGCTATCAGCATGGGCTGCACGGCACCGCCTGACGACGTCTCACGGCGTCATCACTCGACGTAACCACAACACGTCGTACATGGAACCCGATCGAGCTCGCTTACCCGAGCAGTACAAGCAGTACATCTACGTTGCGCAGCTGCGCCGTGCCCGTCAGTCGAATCGGTAAGACACGGTAACGCCCGACGCAAGTGCGCGACTCGCAGCTGGCCTGGCGATTGCGTCACCACAGAGGAGGAAACGTCATGCCGTGGTTCATCCTGGCGCTCGTCATCGCCGCATTCGCTCTCGTCTACGTTCAGGCCCGCGCCTCATGGTGGCTCGCGGCGCTGATCGTCTGGGTCGCGGCCGCGCTCGTGAGCGGCGCGGCCGGCCCGCTGCTGACGACACTGCTCGCGATCGTGTTCGTACTCCCCGCCCTCGTGCTGACGATCAAACCGCTGCGCCGCGCATGGCTCGCGAAACCGGTGCTCGACACGTTCCGCAAGATCCTGCCGCAGATGTCGCCGACCGAGCGCGACGCGATCGAGGCGGGCACGGTCTGGTGGGACGCCGAGCTGTTCTCGGGGCGCCCGCACTGGGACACGCTGCTCGGCTATGGCCCGGCCATGCTCAGCGCCGAAGAGCAGACGTTCCTCGACGTCGAATGCGAGCAGCTGTGCGACCTCGCGAACGACTGGGAAACCACGATGGTCTGGCAGGACCTGTCGCCGCCAACGTGGCAGTTCATCAAGCAGCACGGCTTTCTCGGCATGATCATTCCGAAGCAGTACGGCGGCAAACAGTTCTCCGCGTACGCGCATTCGCAGGTGATCATGAAGCTCGCGACGCGCTGCTCGGCCGCGGCCGTGTCGGTGATGGTGCCGAACTCGCTCGGCCCGGCCGAGTTGCTGATGCACTACGGCACCGACGCGCAGAAGAACTACTATCTGCCGCGTCTCGCGCGCGGCGAGGAAATCCCCTGCTTCGCGCTGACGAGCCCGTATGCCGGGTCCGACGCCGCCGCGATTCCCGATGTCGGCGTCGCTTGCCAGGACCTGCACGAGGGCCGCGAGACGCTCGGCTTTCGCGTCACGTGGGACAAGCGCTACATCACGCTCGGGCCGATCGCGACCGTACTCGGCCTCGCGTTCCGCGCGCTCGACCCCGACCATCTGCTCGGCGCGAACGACGAACCCGGCATCACCTGCGCGCTGATTCCGACCGACCACCCCGGCATCGACATCGGCCGGCGTCACTGGCCGTTGAACGCGGTGTTCCAGAACGGCCCGAACTCGGGCAAGGACGTGTTCGTTCCGCTCGACTGGGTGATCGGCGGACGCGCCCAGGTCGGCAACGGCTGGCGCATGCTGATGGAGTGTCTGGCGGCGGGCCGCGCGATCTCGCTGCCGTCGTCGAACGTCGGGATGGCGAAGATCGCCGTGCGCGGCACCGGCGCATATGCCGCGATTCGGCGCCAGTTCCGCACCGCCGTCGGCAAGTTCGAGGGCGTGCAGGAAGCGCTCGGCCGCATGGGCGGCAACCTGTACGTGATGGACGCCGCGCGCCGCCTGTCCGCGCAGGCGGTCGACCTCGGCGAAAAGCCCTCCGTCATTTCGGCGATCGCCAAATATCACATCACCGAGCGCGCGCGCATGGTCATCAACGACGGCATGGACGTCGTCGCCGGCAAGGGTATTTGCATGGGGCCGTCGAACTTTCTGGCGCGCGCGTATCAGCAAATGCCGATCTCGATCACCGTCGAAGGCGCGAACATTCTGACGCGCTGTCTGATCATCTTCGGCCAGGGCGCGATTCGCTGCCATCCGTACGTGTTGAAGGAAATGACGGCGACGCGCGAGCCCGATCGCGCGAAAGCCTTGCGCGAGTTCGACGCGGCGTTCTTCGGTCACGTGAATTTCACGGTGTCGAACGTGGTGCGCAGTGCCGTGTATGGGCTGAGCGGCGGCGCGCTGATCGCGAAGCCGCGCCGCGCGTATGCGCCGCTCCATGCGTACTATCGCGCGGCGACGCGTCTGTCGGCCGTGTTCGCGTTGCTCGCCGACGTGTCGATGTTCGTGCTCGGCGGCGATCTGAAGCGTCGCGAACGCATCTCGGGACGCCTCGGGGACGTGCTGTCGCAACTGTTCCTGATCTCGGCGACGCTGAAGCGTTTCGAGGACGAGGGCCGACAGCACGACGACCTGCCGCTCGTGCGGTGGGGCGTCGAGGATGCGCTGTACAAGGCGCAGCACGCGCTCGACGGCGTGCTCGCGAACTACCCGAACCGGGTCGCCGCGACGCTCGTGCGTGTGCTCGCATTCCCGTTCGGCCTGCCGCATCGCGAGCCGTCGGACCGGCTCGGCAGCGAGATCGCCGAACTGATGCAAACGCCCGGCGCCGCGCGCGAGCGGCTCGTCGCCGACTCGTACGTGCCGCACCCCGACGTCGATGCGCTCGGCTATGGCGAGCTCGCGTTCGCGCTCAATCCGCAGTTCACGCAAATCGAGCAGAAGCTGCGCGAGGCGGTGAAGCAGGGTCTGCTCGAACCGCTGCCGCAAAGCCTGCCGCAGTTCGCCGCATGGACCGATGCGGCGCAACGCCAGGGCCTCGTCGACGCGGACGAGCGGCGCGTGCTCGACGACTACGCGCGCTACGGCGCGCAGGTCGTCAAGGTCGACGATTTCCCGGCCGACTTCGACCTGCTCGCGAGCTTGCAACAGCGCAAGCAGGCGCTCGAAAAGGCGCTGGAACTGGTGGCCTGATGCGCGCGCTGACGCAGAAAAAACTACCGACCCAGCGCGGCAAACCGTACCGGAGTCACGCAACTCAAGGCACACTGACACACGTCCGGCGCCCCTGAAAATCACGGGGCTGCCTGCGGCGCGTCCAGCGGAGCAACCGATAACATGAACGACTCCTACCTGAAGTTCGTCAACTCGCCGTTCGGCGGCCGTCTCGCGCGCTCGCTCGGGCTGCCGAAGCCCGAGGTGCTGCGGCGCTATCGCGCGGACCGGCCCGAGTTCGACGGACTGATCGCGATCGGCGCGGGCCGCGAGCCGCGCCTGTTCGACGCGCTCGCGAGTCTGATCGCCACCATCGGCATGACGAGCGTCGCGCACGAAAGCGCCGGGCTGTGGGTGCCGCTCGCCCATCGCCACGGCCTGATGACCGGCCGCTTCGAGCCGGCCGAAGCCGGTGCGCCGGGCAAGCTTGCCGCGTTGATGTTCGACGCGAGCGGTATCGACGACAGCAGCCTGCTCGAACCGCTGCACGGCTTTTTCCACGACACGCTGCGCTCGCTCGGCAAGTGTGGACGCATCGTCGTGCTGGGCCGCCCGCCCGAGGCCTGCGCGAGCCCGCGTCAGTGGACTGCCCAGCGCGCGCTCGAAGGGCTCGTGCGCTCGCTCGGTAAGGAAGCGCGGCGCGGCATCGCCGCGAATCTCGTGTACGTGGCGGAAGGCGCTGAAAACGCCATCGAGGCGACGCTGCGCTTTTTCCTGTCGCCGCGCTCGGCCTATGTGTCCGGTCAGGTGGTGCGGATCGCGGCACATGGCGCGCTGCCGCACGACGCGCCCGCGTTCGACTGGCTCGACTGGCGCCAGCCGCTCGCCGGTCGGCGTGCGCTGGTCACGGGCGCGGCACGCGGCATCGGCGCGGCGATCGCGAGCGTGCTCGCGGCCGAGGGCGCGCATGTGATCGGCCTCGACATTCCGTCCGCGCGCGACGCGCTCGATGCGACGATGCGGCAGCTGAACGGCAGCCCGCTCGCGTTCGACATCGCCGCGCCCGAAGCGCCCGCGCAGATCGCCGCCGCGCTCGACGAGCTCGGCGTCGACATCGTCGTGCACAACGCCGGCATAACGAAGGACAAGACCATCGCGAAGATGACCGACGCCGTCTGGCAAAGCGTGATCGACATCAACCTGAGCGCGCAGGAACGCATCGACGACGCGCTGCTCGCGGGCGGCATCTTGCGCGACGGCGGGCGCATCGTCGCAGTGTCGTCGATCGGCGGCATCGCGGGCAATCGCGGCCAGACCAACTACGCCACGTCCAAGGCTGGCGTGATCGGCCGGGTGCAGAGCATGGCGCTGCCACTGCGCGCGCGCGGCATCACGATCAACGCGGTCGCGCCCGGCTTCATCGAAACGCAGATGACCGCGAAGATTCCTCTCGCGATCCGCGAGGCCGGCCGCCGCATGAACTCGATGAGCCAGGGCGGCCAGCCCGTCGACGTCGCGCAGACCATCGCGTGGCTCGCGCATCCGGGCTCGGCCGGCGTGACGGGCCAGGTCGTGCGCGTGTGCGGTCAAAGTCTGATTGGCGCCTGAACGGGAGCATGGGTATGGACGAACCGCGTGATCCGTTCGGCAGCCGTCAGCTCGCTCCCGCGCCGGGCGACGGCGCGCGGCCGAAAACCGTCGTCATCGAAACGCTGCCCGCGCCGGCAAAGCTGTACGGGCGCGCGCTGACGGGCATCGTCAAGCGCGGCCGCGACACGCGGCTGCCGCCGTTGCGGCTCGTGCGCCCCGCCGTCGTGCTCGAGCCCGGCCCCGTGTGGCGCTATGCGCGCGTGTGCGGCTTCATTCCCGAGCACGGCGTGCCGCTGACCTACCCGCACCTGCTCGCGTTTCCGCTGCATCTGCTGATGCTGACCGACCCCGCGTTTCCGTGGCCCGCGCTCGGTCTCGTGCATCTGGCCAATCACGTGCGGCTGCGCCGCCCGCTCGCCTACAAGGACCTGCTGCGCATCGAGGTCGAATTCGGCGCGCTGCTGCGTCACGACAGAGGTCAGGCGTTCGTCGTGCATACGCGCATCTATCGGCGCGGCGAGGCGGTGTGGGACGGCGACAGCATCTATCTGAAGCGCGCGGTGCCGGCGCTCGGCCATCCGCTCGAAGCGTTGACGCTCGGCCCCGATGCGCTGCAACGGATCGCGCGCTGGCAGCTCGCGCCGCAACTGGGCCGCGACTACGCGAGCGCGTCCGGCGACTACAACCCGATCCACATCAGCGCGCTATCGGCGAAGGCGTTCGGCTTTCCGCGCGCGATCGCGCATGGCATGTGGACGCTCGCGCGCGCGGCGTCGTCGCTGCAGCCGCCGAAGCCGCTCGCCGAAGCAACGCTCAGCGCCGAGTTCAAGGTGCCGATGCTGCTGCCGGGCGAAGCGTCGCTGTGGAGCGCATCGCCTTCGCTGATCGAGCGCGATCTCGAGGTGCGCGATATCGCCGGGGAAAAGCCGCATTTGCGCGGGCGCATGCAGTGGCGGCTGCTGTGAACCGCGAGCGCGCCGTTCGCATCGACCAATAATCTGGGAACGACCCAAAGGAGCCGAGCATGTCCCACCCGCAACCTGCCGTGCGCCGCGTCGCCGTCATCGGGGGCAACCGGATTCCGTTTGCCCGCTCGAACACCGCGTACGCGAGCGCATCGAATCAGGACATGCTGAGCTTCACGCTGCAAGGGCTGATCGATCGCTATGACCTGCACGGCGTGCGTCTCGGCGAAGTGGCGGCGGGCGCCGTCATCAAGCATTCGCGCGACTTCAACCTGACGCGCGAGTCCGTGCTGTCCACCACGCTCGCGAAGGAAACGCCCGCCTACGACGTGCAGCAGGCCTGCGGCACCGGCCTCGAAGCCGCGATCCTCGTCGCCAACAAGATCGCGCTCGGGCAGATCGACGCGGGCATCGCGGGCGGCGTCGATACCACGTCCGACGCGCCGATCGGCGTCAACGAGCGCATGCGCAAGATCCTGCTCGAAGCGAATCGCGGCAAGAGTACCGGTCAGCGTCTCGCCGCGCTCAGCAGGCTGCGGCCCGGCATGTTGTTCAAGCCGCTGTTGCCGCGCAACGGCGAGCCCCGCACGGGGCTGTCGATGGGCGAGCATTGCGAGCTGATGGCCAAGCGCTGGAACATCTCGCGCGAGGCGCAGGACGTGCTCGCGTACGAGAGCCATCGCAAGCTCGCCGATGCGTACGCGCGCGGCTTCGTCAACGATCTGATGACGCCGTACAAAGGCCTCGCGCGCGACAACAACCTGCGCGCCGACCTGTCGCTCGAAAGGCTTGCGAACCTGAAGCCCGTATTCGACCGCGACGCGGGCACGCTGACCGCCGGCAACTCGACGCCGCTGACCGATGGCGCATCCGCGGTACTGCTCGCGAGCGAAGCGTGGGCGGCCGAGCGTGGCTTGCCCGTGCTCGCGTATCTGAGCTGGTCGGAAACCGCGGCGGTCGACTTTTTCGACCAGCAGGAAGGCCTTCTGATGGCGCCCGCCTACGCGGTGCCGCGCATGCTCGCGCGCGCCGGCCTCACGCTGCAGGACTTCGATTTCTACGAAATCCACGAAGCGTTCGCGGCTCAGGTGTTGTGCACGCTCGCGGCATGGCAGGATGACGAATATTGCCGCACGCAGCTTGGCCTCGCCGGCGCGCTCGGTGCGATCGACCGCACCAGGCTCAACGTGAACGGCGGTTCGCTCGCGACCGGCCATCCGTTTGCGGCGACGGGCGGACGTATCGTCGCCGCGCTCGCGAAGATGCTGGCGCAACTCGACCAACCGGCCGGCAGCGCACGCGGGCTGATCTCGATCTGCGCGGCGGGCGGCCAGGGGGTCGTCGCGATTCTGGAACGCTAGGGCAGCGCATACCAACATTTTCAGGAGGCAACCGATGACCGAGCCCACCCAAGCCCCGCTGCACATGCCGGACGCAGGCGGCACGCCTCGTCAAAACCCGGTGCCCCACCCCGCTCCGAACACCGACGGCATCTGGTACGCGTCCTATCCGGACGACGTGCCGCGCGACATCGACGTCACGCAATACGAGTCGATCGATCAGTTCTTCGACGAATGCATCGCACAGTTCCGCGAGCGCGTCGCGTACGTGAGCGTCGGCGCGAACCTGACGTACGGTGAACTGGGCCGCAAGGCGAGCGCGTTCGCGGCGTACCTGCAAAGCATCGGCGTGGAGCCGGGCGAGCGCGTCGCAATCATGCTGCCGAACACGTTCCAGTATCCGGTCGCGCTGTTCGGCACGATCAAGGCGGGGGCGGTGGTCGTCAACGTGAATCCGCTCTACACGGTGCGCGAACTCGCGCACCAGCTAAAGGACAGCGGCGCGCAGACGATCGTCGTGTTCGAGAACTTCGCGAAGACGCTCGAAGATGCATTGCCCGGCACCAAGGTGCGCAACGTGATCGTGACCGGGCTCGGCGATCTGCTCGCCGACGGCGCGAACCTGAAGGGACACCTGCTCAATTTCATGCTGCGTCACGTGAAAAAGATGGTGCCCCCTTACAAGCTGCCGCAGGCGGTGCCGCTCCTGAAAGCGCTTTCGGCCGGTTATGCACGGCCGCACACACCGGTGCGCGCGACCCACGAAGACATCGCGTTCCTGCAATACACGGGCGGCACGACCGGCGTCGCGAAAGGCGCGATGCTCACGCACCGGAACATTCTCGCCAATCTGTTGCAGGCGAAGGCGTGGGCCGCGGGGCAGCTGTCCGGCGAGGGCGAAACGGTGCTCACGCCGCTGCCGCTTTATCACATCTACTCGCTGACCGTGAATGCGCTGATCTTCATGGGGCTCGGCGGGCGCAACATCCTGATCGCGAATCCGCGCGACATGAAGCGCGTGATGATGATCATCCGTCACGAAAAATTCACCGGCATGACCGCGGTCAACACGCTCTATAACGCGTTCCTCGACAACGAGGAATTCTGTCGGCGCGACTTCTCGGACCTGAAGCTCGCGATGGCGGGCGGCATGGCGACGCAGAAAGCCGTCGCCGAGCGCTTCAAGGCGGTGACGGGCAAGCCGATCATCGAGGGCTACGGACTCACCGAGTGCTCGCCGATCGTCTCGATGAATCCGGTCGATCTGACCAATCTGCGCGACTTCGAGGGCTCGATCGGCTTGCCCGCGCCGTCCACGCAGGTGCGCTTCAGGAAAGACGACGGCAGCTGGGCCAATATCGGCGAGGCGGGCGAGCTGTGCGTGAAGGGCCCGCAGGTCATGAAGGGCTACTGGAACCGCCCCGACGAAACCGCGAAGGTGATCGACGACGACGGCTGGCTCGCGACCGGCGACATCGGCGTGATGGACTCGCGCGGCTTTATCCGTCTGATCGATCGCAAGAAGGACATGATCCTCGTGTCGGGCTTCAACGTGTATCCGAACGAAATCGAGGACGTGATCGCCGCGCATCCGGACGTGCGCGAAGTCGCCGCGATCGGCGTGTCCGACCCCGCGCAGGGCGAGCGCGTGAAGGTGTTCATCGTGCGGCGCACGCCGACACTGACCGCCGAGCAGGTGATTGCGTACTGCCGCAAGAATCTGACTGGCTACAAGGTGCCGAAGCTCGTCGAGTTCCGCGACGAGCTGCCGCAAACCAACGTCGGCAAAATTCTGCGCCGTGCGTTGCGCGACGAGGAACTCGCGAAACAGAAGTCCGCCTGACGGGAATAAGCGTTGCTTCAAAGCGTTATTGCTTCGTTGCTTCGCGTTATTGCCTTGCATGTTGCATGAGCGGCCGCGTCACTTTCTGGAGAAATTCATGAAGCACCGCATGTCCGCCCGTTCGCATCGCCGGCGACAGCGCTTGCTGGGTGCGCTGCTCGTCGCGCTCGCCCTGCTGTCGGTGCCGACGGCCTTCGCGCAGAACGACGATCGCCCGCCCCCGCTCGACACCGCGAGCGCCGTCAAGCCGCCCACCACGCCGGCCGCGCAGGTCGGCATGCTGACGCTCGACCAGCAGGTCAAATGGCTGCGCGCCGCGCAGCAAAGCGGCACGCTCGAAAAGCTCGACGACGCGCAACTGGTCGCGCTGTTCCAGTCGCTCGATCCGCTCGCGCTGCCGCGCTATATCAAGGAAGGACCGAACGACTACCCGTCCTACGAGTTCACGATGTCGCGCTCCGAGCGCATTCGCGGCATATGGCCCGACAAGCCCGATCACATGCTGGTGCGCGTCGCGCACGACCCGCTGCGCATCTACGCGAAGTGGCTGCCCGACGGCGCGCACGCGGGCCAGGAAATCATCTACGACGAATCGAAACGTAGCGACGAAACCTACGGCCACCTCGGCGGCATCATGAAACTGATGCCGTTGTGGACGTCGCTGACCGGCGCGCTCGCACGCTCGCAATCGAATCACAGCGTGCGCGATCTCGGCACCGAGTACGTTGCCGATCAATACCTGAGTGAAGGAAAAAAATACACCGAGGCCGGCTTGCCACGTTCGGTGCAGATCGAAGTGAAGACCATCGACGGTGTGCGCGTCGTCGCGTTCACGTTCGAAACACCGGTCGGCCAGCCACGGTTCTACGCGAAAAAGGAAACGCTCGGGCTCGATCTGCGTCATCCGTTCTTTCGCAGCGTCCAGTCTTACGACAACGACGGCAAGATTTTCGAGCAGATCGTGTTCGAGAGCATCACGCCGAGGACATTCGACGATTCGACCTTCGATCCGAAGAACAAGGACTACAAGTTCTAGCGCGCGCTGCGCGGCGTCAGAGCGAAGGCCACGTGGGCGGGTTGCGCATCCAGTCCCTCGCGCGCTTCGTGACGATGCTCGACGAAGCGTCCCGTGCGAAGCGCGAGGTGTTGCAGGACGAAGTAATCGGACGCGCGCGTGAAGCCGATCAGCGCGGGCATCGCGTGCGGGGTCCGCCCAACGTCGAGCAGTGGCGCAAGTGTGGTGAACCAGAGCGCGCCCGCATCGTCGCCGGTTTCGAAGGTCGGCAACCGAAGATGCGCGGCATAGCGTGCGAACGACGCGCCGCATTCGAGCGTCGAGTCGACGATCGCGAACGCGCGCGCATCGTCAGCGCACGCGGCGGCTTGCGCGAGCCACGGCCATGCGCCGCCCGCGGCCGTCGCGAGGCATGCACCGGTGAGCATGAAAGTGCGTCGATCCATTGGCGTGTACGTTCCGTTCTGTTTGCGCTTCGGTCTGCCGTGCGTGTCCGCACGCGTCGTTCACGTGTACCCCCGCCGGTCACGCCATGCCGCCGGCCAGATGCCCTGCTTGCCCGGCGCGAGAATGCCGTTCGGATCGAGCGCATCCTTCAGCGTTTCGGCGAAGCGCAGCGACGCACCGTCGTTGAAGCTGTATTGCGCGGCCGCGAAATCCATGTACGCGAGATGCGCGCGATATTCGCCGTAGCCGGCCGCGCGCGCGTCGCTCATCAGCGAGCGCAGCAGCGCGCCGGCCTGCTCCACCTGATTCGCGTCGTCGCGATCGAAAATCGCCGCGAAAATATGATGCAGATGCCGCGCGCCCGCGGTAAAGCCACCGTAGTAGTCGAAGCCGTATTCGGCGGCGCGCGCTTTCACCATCGTGTACTGGCGCATCGCGTCGCGCCCGGTCGCCGGACAGATCGGCGCGAAGTCGACGTGCGCGCCCGCGCCGCCGCGCCAGTCGAGCATGCGAAACGCGGTCATCGCGGGAATGCCGGCCATGTTGCGGTCGCCGCCGCCAGTCGGCTGAGCATCGCCCGCATAGCGCGCCGCCGTGAGCCGCGCCTCCGGCACCCGCGCGAACGCGCGCTCGATCAGCGCGTAGCGCGCATCGATCAGCTCGGGCGTGCCGTACAGCGCGAAATGCAGGTTCCAGTGCCCGACGCCGAGTTTGTCGAGCATCGCCTGCACCGCGCTCCCGGGCATCGCGCCCGCGCCGTCGTACCACTGCCGGCGTGGCGACAGGCTCGCCGCGCGCCGCAATCCGCCCTCGATCACCGCGTGATTGCGGATCGTGCCGTCGAGCCGCAACGGCCGCAGAATCTCGACGATCTCCTCCAGATCGGCCTCGCGACGAAACTGGATTTCGCCGAGCAGATACGCGGGCGGCGCGGGCATCAGCCACACGCCGAGTTTCGTCACGATGCCGTAGTTCGACTGCATGAACATCGCATCGAACGACGGCCCGTAGCCCGGCTGATACAGCTGCCACGCAGTGCCGATCTCGACGCCGCCCATGCCGGTGCGCAGCACGTCGCCGTTGGCGAGCACGACCTCCATCCCGCATTGGGCCGCCGCATGATCGCCGTAGTCGGTATAGCCGAAGCCGCGCTCCAGCGTGTTGCCGACCACGCTGCCCCAGCCGGCAGCCGGTGGATCGACCCACAGCTTGTAGCCCTTGTCGCGCAGATGCGCGTACAGATCGAAATAGCTGACGCCCGGTTCGACCAGCGCATAGGCGAGCGTTTCGTTGACTTCGAGGATGCGGTTCATGCGCTGCAAGTCGAGCACGACCGAGCCGCTGAGACGCGGCGCCGCGCCGCCGTACGCGAAGTTGCGCCCGGTCGACACGGTCCACAGCGGAATCCGGTACTGATTGGCGATGCGCAGCACCGCACGGATTTCATCGACCGACGCGGGCAGCAGCGCGGCGCTCGCGACAAACGCCCTCGGCTCGCCAGGCGCGAACGGATCGCCATAGGCGGCGAGGCCGGCGTCGGAACGCAGCACGTGCGCTTCACCGACGATCGCGCGCCAGCCGGCGAGCGCCCGGTCGAACTGCGCGGCGGACAGGTTGGGCGGCAGCGTCTGGGGCAAGGCGTCTCCTTGTCGGTCGGGCAATCCGCGGGTGCAGTCGCGCGGGCAGCTATGCGTGCGTCGCCGCTAACGACCTTGACGACACGCTACCGCCCGCTACTGCTGCCACGTCTCAGGCTTACCACCGAGCTCGCTGCACACGTCGATCGCGACGGCGCGCTTTCGTCGTCGACGGCGATCTCGCGGCGCCCGCGCAGCTGGTCGATGTACAGATGCCGCAGGATCCGTCAGCAGCCACGCGCGCAGGTTGCTGTTCGGACGGAATGCCGACCAGCGCGCAAGCGCGCGCTCCGCCGTATCCTGCACGAGATCGTCGGCCCAGGCGCGGTCGCCCGTCAGTGCGCGCGCATAGCGGCGCAGCTGCGGCAGCCACGCGATCACTTCCGCTTCGAATGTCACCCGGCGTGCCAGGCCCGGTCGCGGCGTTAGTAGCCGCCGCCGCTGCTGTTGCTGTTGTTGCTCGAACCCGACGCGGCGTTGTCGGTATCGGCCGCGTGCGCGAGGGAGCCGCACGCGAGCGCGAGCAGGACGAAGAGCGCTGACAGAATACGGGATGCTTTCATGGTGAGCCTCCTGGCAGATGCCCGGCACGCGATCGACCGACCGGCGCGGCGGGCGGCAGGCCGCGGAATGCGGTACTGCCATACTGGACTTAACGCCGCGATCGCGTGGTTTATTCCATCGCCGTCGTGGCGCTGTTTCGCTGCGCTGTTTCTCCGGGCTTTTCGCGGCGCTTCGACGCCGCCGCCGTGGTCGCGCAACATGCCCCCTATGTTCTTCCTTTTCCGCCAACCGTGCCGGCAATGCCTGGAGAGACCGGAAGTAGACGACATTGACCAGCAGATTCGTAACTCAACGTTACAGTCCCGCGTTATCGGATGCTTATGTGCTCACAAGTCGTTATAGTGGACAAAGTTCGCCCCCGTCGACGCGTTCTGCCCCCGCATAGGGTAGAAAGGGTAAAATCGCGGCGAACCACCGTCTACCTAACCTGAATTGTCCATGGCTTCCGCAGAATCGCATCCGCAAAACGACTTCATGAACGCTGCGCGCAAGGAACGAAAGCGCGTCGAAATCTATCTGGTCAACGGCATCCGCCTGACCGGATGCATCGAGTCGTTCGATCAGTACCTGGTGATGCTGCGCACGCCGGTTGGCCTGCAAGGCATCTACAAGCGCGCGATCTCCACGATCCAGCTCGACACCGGCACGCGGCCCGCGCCGCGCACCGGCCGAACGTCGCATGGCGAACATGGCGCGCGCGGTCCGCATGGTTCGCGCGAACATCGCGAGCCGCGCGAAGGGCGTGAATCGTACGGCACGCCGTCGGCGGAACGCGCGCCGAGCGAGCGCAGCGGCAACTCCGAAGGTCCGGTGGTCGTCACGCGGCGGCGGCGTCTGTTCGGCAACGGCGGCGAAAGCGGCAATCATGGCGGCAACCACGGCGGCGGCAGCCCCGGCGGCAATCAGGAATAAATACGAAGAAGCTGTAGCGGCCGCGCCTCGCTACTCCGTGGACGGACCGAGGCGCCGCAGAATTTTCTCCAGTTGGGTCAGCTGACGCTCGGTCAGCTCGAATCTCCCCTTGACCGCCAGCACGCGGCGCCGCCAGTAGCCGGCGTCGAACAGGTGCAGCGCCGGTTGCCGGGTCTCCCAATCCAGGTGTTCCAGTTCGGCTTCCACGACGTGGGCTGCGAGCACTCGTCGCGAGCCCGCCGGCTTTTTCCCGTTCATCTGGTTCGCTGTGTGATGAATCGATGGAGGTGTCGTTCGCGGCTCGAGCGCGGCCGGGACACTCGGAGAACGAATCGATGCCGGCCGGCTTTAAACGACGCGCCTGCGCCATCTGGCGGTCGTTCGCCGATAGCCGCGATGCGCTATGCTGAATGATCGACCCTCTACCGATGGAGCACGCCATGACCAGCAAAAACCAGCATGCCTCCCGACCGGCGCGCACGCGCCGGACGCCCCCGACGTCCGCCGATACGCGGCTCGACGAAGCGCTGATGGAAAGCTTTCCCGCCAGCGATCCGATCGCCGTCGACGTGACGCAGCCGCCTCGCGAACGGATGCGCAAGACGCAAGCGGATACGCGCAAGCGGCATTGAAGTCGCGCCGTCTTGCGTCGTACGACGGCGGCGCACAACGACGCGGCAACGAGCCGTCAAGGCTCGCGAAAAATGCCGAGTGCAAATGCCGGAAAGCCCGGCGGTAAAAGTGCGATGCGCGGGCTGGCGGGGTGTGGAAAGCACCGATCAAATATAACCACGGTAACGCCCGCGGACGAGCCGGACGGCGCACCGATTTCCGCGCCGTCCCGCCACGTCGTGCTCAATGCACCGGCAAGCCGCTATTGAGCTGACGCTGCAGGTCGCGCACCTGGCGCTGCGCGACGCGCAACTGATCCTGCGCGGCGGCCTTCTGCTGCGCCAGTTCGGTCGCCTCGGCGCGCTTCTGCTCCTGCTGGCTCGCGACGATGCTTTGCTGCTGACGCGCGACGTCGAGGTCGGCCTGCAGCCGGCTCGCGCGTTCCTGCGACAGCGCGACCATGCGCTGCGTGAACGCCTTCTGCGCTTCGAGTTGCGTACGGCGGATCTCGATGTCCGACAGTTGCATCGTCTGCCGCGCGAAATCCTTGTAGATCAGCTCCGCGCGCGCGGCGTCCTGCGACTTGATCACGCGCCAGAAGTTTTTCTGCTGGAACAGCGCGACGTAGTAGGTCATCTCCTTGCCGTAGAACAGCAGGCTCGCGCCATAGCTGCCGTTATACGTGGTGCGCAATTCGCTCAGATCCGGGCCGTGGATCATCTGCTGCAATTCAGCCACGTTCCCGGTGGCGGATTGCCGGTTTTCGTCCGGCGTCAGTGCAGTGGTTTCCGCCTGGCCGGCCTGCGAGGTGTCGGGCAACGAACTCGTCGTACCCGGCTGGGAAACGACCGTACCGCTCGCACCACTGTTCTGCAGAGCCTGTGCATTCGCGCCCTGAAGGGCCCCCAATACGATGCATGCGGCCAGAGCAATCTCTCGTAGCTTCGACTTTCGGTCCATGTGATACCTGTTGAACAGATTTTGTTTTAGTAGAAAACGGGGAATTATTACTTACTTTGGCGGGTTTCGGGCTCTTCGTCGAAAATATGGTACTTGCGCGTTTGCTTCTATAACAGGCACAAGCATAGTCCCGCCTCACCGGCGCGGCGGTAGACGACGATCCGTTCGATTCCCTGCCGCTGATCGAGGCGCCCCACCGCGGTCCGAACCTGACCGTGCAGGTCGACGGCGGGAAGTCGATTTCGTTCGACGAAGTCGCGCCACGCTTCACACCGCTCGTCGGCGAGGACATGCCATGAGCCGGGCGATGCGTCGAGCGCTTCCGGCTGGAGCGCGACAGTCGAGGCCAACCGGCCGATCACGCTCGGCTTCACATATGCGCACTGCGACAGCCTCGATGTGTCCGTCGGAAAAGCGGTCGGTGATGCGCCGGTGGAGAGCGCATCGCACAGTCCGTGCATCAACGCCAGGTTCTGCTACCAGCTGAATTGACACGCTTCAGAAGTGCCGCGAGCGGATTAGAAGCTCCACTATCAAACGACGCATGCACTTTCGCGTATTCTGCGCTGACGATGCAAACGGCACACCGCTGGCACCGTTGCGCATCGCGAGGGCCGGTAACGCACATCCGACCACGATGCCCATAACGCCGCGCGACCATGATCGCGCCGTCTCATATCAAGGAGGAAGGCAATGACGCAATTCACTCGACGTGCCGGCGCGCTTGCGCTGCGCACCGCCCGTCACGCCGCGCTCGCCGGCGCCCTGCTCGCCAGCGCCGTGACCGCGATGGCGCAGACCGATACACCGATCGGCACGTGGCAAACCATCGACGATCACACGGGCCAGCCGAAGGCGCTCGTGCAGATCGCACAAGACAGCAATGGCGAACTGAACGGCAAGGTTATCAAGGGTCTCGGCGCGAACGACCAGCCGGATCGCCGTTGCACCGAATGCACCGACGCGCGCAAGGATCAACCGGTCCTCGGCATGACCATCATCAACAGCATGAAGAAGGATGGCGACGCGTGGGATCACGGCCAGATTCTCGATCCTGAAAACGGCAAGGTCTACAAATGCAAGATGCATCTCGAGGACGGCGGCAACAAGCTCGTGGTGCGTGGCTACATTGCGGTCGCGCTGCTTGGCCGCTCGCAAACGTGGATACGGCAGCAATGAGGGTCGACGTGCGGCGCATGCGTGGCGCCTGGCACGTCGCCTGAATGTGCGCATGATGCTGCAACGATGCGCGCTCGGCGCCAGGAGGTGCAACATAAAAAACGGCCGGCGATCAAGAATCGCGCGGCCGTTTTCATTGGGGCAAGCTG
This sequence comes from Paraburkholderia sp. MM6662-R1, assembly GCF_050436245.1. Taxonomy (NCBI): domain Bacteria; kingdom Pseudomonadati; phylum Pseudomonadota; class Betaproteobacteria; order Burkholderiales; family Burkholderiaceae; genus Paraburkholderia; species Paraburkholderia sp. MM6662-R1. The sequence goes on from NZ_JBNDLV010000001.1 coordinate 899,044, forward strand.
TTTGCGATGGTCATGCTGCCTGCTTGAGCGGTGCAGCGTAAGCGATCGGCGACGCCGGCACCGACGTGGCCGGTACCGGATTGTATACGGCGGCCGGAACACGAAACGCCGCGGGCACGCGCTTGGACGCGGCGCGCTTGTGCCGCACGCTCGCGTGCGTGCGCATACGCGCTTCCATCAATCTGCAGAAATCTTCGCTCGCGGTGTCGAGCAGTTGCTCCGTGACGTGCTTGAGCACGCCCGATTCGTACCACGACTTGAAGCGGCGATGACAGGTCTGATATGACGGGTAGCGGCGCGGCATTTTGGACCAGGTGGCGCCGCTATACATGACCCAAAGCACGCCGTTGAGCACCGAGCGGGTATCGGCAAGTGGACGGCCACGCATTTCGGTACGCGGCCGGAGTTCGGGCAGCAGTGGCGCAACGCGCTGCCATTCTTCATCGGTGATTTCGCGATACGGGTTCATGCTTCCTCCTTTGTCAGAACAACGACAAAAGATAGCCAGTTATCCGTGCGCGGAATATCAGACCACTCCGAATCCTGAAAATGTGTCGTGCGCGGTAGCTCAGGTTAGGGACGTGTCGACGATCCGGCGCGGCGTGTCGAGATACTCCTTCGACTGCATCTCGACGATGCGCGACACCGTACGCGTGAATTCATTAGCCATCGGACCGTCGACGTACAACTGCTCCGGCGGCACCGCAGCCGACATCAACAGCTTGACCTTGTGGTCGTAGAACACGTCGATGAGCCACGTGAAGCGGCGCGCTTCCGACGCCATGCGCACCGACATCTGCGGCACGTCCGACAGGATCACCGCGTGAAAGCGGGTCGCGAGTTCGAGGTAGTCGTTCTGCGAGCGCGGGCCCCCGCACAGCGTCGCGAAGTCGAACCAGACCACGCCGTCCGCGCGGCGCAGCGCCTTCAGCTCGCGCTTCTCGATATGCAGCAGCGGGCTTTCGTCGGGCACCGCGGCGAGGCGCGCGAAGGCGTCGCGCAGCGCCTTGCCGGCGGCGGCGTCCAGTGGCGTGTGATAGACCTCCACCTGCGCGAGCGTGCGCTGGCGATAATCGATCCCCGCATCGACGTTGATCACGTCGAGCTTCTGCTTGATCAGTTCGATCGCGGGCAGCATGCGGTCGCGATGCAGGCCGTCCGGGTACAGCGTGTCGGGCGCGTAGTTTGACGTCATCACGAACTGCACGCCGTTCTCGAACAGCTTGTCGAGCAGGCGATACAGGATCATCGCGTCGGCGATATCCGAGACGTGGAATTCGTCGAAACAGATCAGCCGATAGCGCTTCGCAATGCGCCGCGCGAGTTCGTCGAGCGGATCGGCCCGGCCTTTGAGTTCTTCGAGTTCGCGATGCACTTCGCGCATGAACTCGTGGAAGTGCAGACGGGTTTTGCGATGCAACGGCACGATCATGTAGAAGCTGTCCATCAGGAAGCTCTTGCCGCGGCCCACGCCGCCCCACATGTACACGCCGCGCGGCAGATCGGGGTGAATGATCAGCTTCCTGAACGCGTTCGAGCGGCGCGACTTGTATGCGACCCACTCTTCATAGCACCGCTGCAGGCGGTCGACCGCCGCGCGCTGCGCCGGATCGGATTGATAACCGCGCGTCTGCAGTTCTTTTTCGTAGTATTCGGTGACGTTCATCGTGTTGCTGCAAAAAGAAAGGCGGGAGGGATTGAACCCCGCCCGCCTTTGGTGATGCCAAGGTTGCGTTTCGGTCAGGCGTGCGTGCTTACATGTTCAGCGCGCGCTTGTCGACGGCGAGTGCCGCTTCGCGCATGACTTCCGACAGCGACGGGTGCGGATGGCAAATACGGCCGATGTCTTCCGACGCCGCCTTGAACTCCATCGCCACCACGGCTTCCGCGATCAGGTCCGATGCGTTCGCCGAGATGATATGCACGCCGAGCAGTTCGTCGGTCTTCGCGTCGGCGATCATCTTGACGAAACCGTCTGCCTTGTTGATGCCGAGCGCGCGGCCGTTAGCCATGAACGGGAACTGGCCGGTCTTGATCTCGCGGCCTTCCGCCTTCAGTTGCTGCTCCGTCTTGCCGACCCATGCGATTTCCGGTTCGGTGTAGATCACCCACGGAATGCAGTTGTAGTCGATGTGCGGCTTCTGACCGTCGATCACTTCGGCAACCAGCACGCCTTCGTCCTCAGCCTTGTGCGCGAGCATCGGGCCACGCACCACGTCACCGATCGCGTACACGTTCGGCACGGCCGTCGCGCAGTGGTCGTCCACGTCGATGAAGCCGCGCTCGTTGGCCTTCAGGCCGATCGCTTCGAGGCCGAGGTTGTCGGTGTTCGGCACGCGGCCGACCGACACGACCAGGCGGTCGGCTTCGAGCGTCTGCGCGTTGCCGTCCTTGTCCGTGTAGGCGATCGTCACGCCGTTTTCGCTCGTCTTCACTTCGCCGACCTTCACGCCGACGTGGATGTCGAGACCTTGCTTCTTGAACTGCTTGGCCGCTTCCTTCGACAGCGCCTGGTCAGCCACGCCGAGGAATTCCGGCAGCGCTTCGAGCACCGTCACGTCCGCGCCGAGGCGGCGCCACACCGAGCCGAGTTCCAGACCGATCACGCCTGCGCCGATCACGGCGAGCTTCTTCGGTGCCGTGTCGAACGACAGTGCGCCTTCGTTGTCGGCGATCAGCTTGTTGTCGACCGGAATGCCCGGCAGATGACGCGCCTTCGAACCCGTTGCGATGATCACGTTCTTCGCCGTGACGACTTCGCTGCTTGCACCATCTTCGCCTTCGCCGCTCACTTCGATCTGCACGCCGGCGTCCGTCTTGCCGGTGAACTTGCCATGGCCCTTGAGCCACGTGATCTTGTTCTTGCGGAACAGGAATTCGATGCCCTTGGTCATCTTCTCGACGATGCCGTCCTTGCGGCCCATCATCTTCGAGATATCGACCGAGACGTTTTCCACCGAGATGCCGTGGTCGGCAAGGTGATGCGACGCGTTCTCGAACTCTTCCGACGAAGCGAGCAGCGCCTTCGACGGAATGCAGCCGACGTTCAGGCAGGTGCCGCCGAGCTTCAGCGTGCCGGCCGGGTTCTTCCACTTTTCGATACATGCGACGGTCTTGCCGAGCTGCGCTGCGCGGATGGCGGCGATATAACCGCCAGGGCCTGCGCCGATCACGACGACGTCAAATTCTTTGGACATGACAATCCCTTTGATGGCGGAACGGCGCCGGGCCACCCGAGGTGGCGCGCGCCGTTCCTGTACTGCGGAATGCTAAAGACGTGCTACGGATGACGCCGGCCCGCGCAAACCGCGGGCCGGCGTCGGTGGAACGTGCGCTTACAGGTCGAGCAGCAGGCGAGCCGGATCTTCCAGCGCATCCTTCATCGCGACCAGCGACAGCACTGCTTCGCGGCCGTCGATGATACGGTGGTCGTACGACAGCGCGAGGTAGTTCATCGGGCGGATCACGATCTGGCCGTTTTCGACCACTGCGCGTTCCTTGGTGGCGTGCACGCCGAGAATCGCGGACTGCGGCGGGTTGATGATCGGGGTGGACAGCATCGAGCCGAACACGCCGCCGTTCGAGATCGAGAACGTACCGCCGGTCATTTCTTCGATGGACAGCTTGCCGTCCTTCGCCTTCTGGCCAAATTCGGCGATCTTCTTCTCGATGTCGGCGAGGCTCAGCTGATCTGCATTGCGCAGGATCGGCACCACCAGACCGCGCGGCGAACCGACAGCGATACCGATGTCGAAGTAGCCGTGGTAGACGATGTCGTTACCGTCGATCGACGCGTTCACGAGCGGGAACTTCTTCAGCGCGTGAACAGCCGCCTTCACGAAGAACGACATGAAGCCGAGCTTCACGCCGTGTTCCTTCTCGAACTTGTCCTTGTACTTGTTGCGCAGCTCCATGACCGGCGCCATGTTCACTTCGTTGAACGTCGTGAGGATGGCGTTGGTTTGCTGCGACTCGAGCAGACGCTCGGCGATACGAGCACGCAGACGCGACATCGGCACGCGCTGTTCCGGACGGTCCTTCAGCCATTGATCGGCCGATGCCGGGGCCTTGACGTCCGGCAGCGACGGCTTCGCAGCCTTCGGTGCGGCAGCCGGAGCCGGTGCAGCCTTGGCAGCCGGAGCAGCCTGGCCGGCGACGAGCACGTCGCCCTTCGTGATACGGCCGTCGCGGCCGGTGCCGGCGACGTCGCCCGCAGCCAGACCCTTCTCTGCCATCAGCTTGCCGGCAGCCGGCGAAGCAGCGGTGTTCGACCCCGTTGCGACAGCGGCCTGAGCCGCCGGTGCGGGAGCCGCGGCAGCGACCGGAGCCGGCTTCACTTCGGCTTCGACAGCGGCGGCGCCTGCGGTGCCTTCCGTGTCGATCTTCGCGATCACCTGCTCAGCCGTGACCGTGTCGCCGTCGTTCGAAATGACTTGCGCGAGCACGCCTGCTGCCGGTGCCGGCACTTCGAGCACGACCTTGTCGGTCTCGATTTCGATGAGGATTTCGTCCTGAGCGACAGCCTCGCCGGGCTTCTTCTTCCACTGCAGCATGGTTGCCTCCGAGACCGACTCGGAAAGCTGGGGAACCTTGACTTCAACAATAGCCATTATGAGTATCCTGAATACGTATCGGGTGACGGCGCTTCTTCACGACCGCCTGCGAACCGTGAACGCCGCGCCTGAACCTCATGGGAAACGTTCGGCGCGGCGCGGGAAAGCGCACTGCGCTTTCCCGGCTCGTCTGTTTCTTTATTTAGCGATCGACGCGCTCTTGAGACGGCCGAAAGCGCCTTCGATCAGCGCCTTCTGCTGCTCGTAGTGCTTCGCGTAGTAGCCGACTGCAGGCGAAGCCGAAGCCGGACGGCCGCTGTACGCCAGCTTCTGCCCTTCCTTCATGCCTTCCTTCAGATGGTGCTCGATGTAGAACCACGGGCCCTGATTCTGCGGCTCGTCCTGCACCCACACCACTTCGGTTGCGTTGTCGTACTTCTTCATTTCCGCTTCGAACTGCTTGTGCGCGAACGGATAGAGCTGTTCGATACGGATGATCGCGATGTCGTTCACCTTCGCTTCGCGGCGATGCGCGACCAGGTCGTAGTACACGCGGCCCGAGCAGGCCAGCACGCGCTTGACCTTCTTCGCGTCGATGGTTTCGTCCACTTCGCCGATGACCGGCTGGAACGAACCCTTCGCGAGTTCCGACAGATCCGACACGGCTTCCTTGTGACGCAGCAACGACTTCGGCGTCGCGACGATCAGCGGCTTGCGGAACAGGCGGATCATCTGGCGACGCAGCAGGTGGAAGACCTGCGCCGGCGTGGTCGGCTGAACGACCTGCATGTTGTGGTCTGCGCACAGTTGCAGGAAACGCTCGATACGCGCCGACGAGTGCTCCGGACCCTGGCCTTCGTAGCCGTGCGGCAGCAGCATGGTCAGGCCCGACACGCGGCCCCACTTCACTTCGCCCGACGAGATGAACTGGTCGATCACGACTTGCGCGCCATTCACGAAGTCGCCGAACTGCGCTTCCCACGCGACGAACGTGTTCGGTTCAGCGGTCGAGTAACCGTATTCGAAGCCGAGCACCGCTTCTTCCGACAGCACCGAGTCGATCACCGTGAACTTCGCCTGACCTTCGGCGATGTTCTGCAGCGGCACGTAGGTGCCGTCGTTCCAGCGCTCGCGGTTCTGGTCGTGCAGCACTGCGTGACGGTGCGTGAACGTGCCGCGGCCCGAATCCTGACCGGTCAGGCGCACGGCATAACCGGATGCGACCAGCGACGCGAACGCGAGGTGCTCGCCCATGCCCCAGTCGAGCTTCGCTTCGCCGCGGCCCATGGCGCGACGGTCGTTGATCACGCGCTCGACGAGCGGGTGAACCTTGAAGTTTTCCGGAATCGTGGTAATGCGTTCGGCGAGGCGCTTCAGTTCCGCGAGCGGCACGGCCGTGTCGGCCGCGTCGGTCCACTTGCGGTTCAGGAACGGCACCCAGTCCACCGCGTACTTGCTCTTGTAGTTCGAGAGCACCGGGTCGACCGTGTGGTGGCCCTCGTCCATCGCCCTGCGATAAGCCTTGACGAATTCCTCGCCATCCTCGGCCTTGATGACGCCCTGCTGAACGAGCTTTTCCGCGTACAACGCACGCGTGCCGGGGTGCTTCGAAATCGTCTTGTACATCAGCGGCTGCGTGACCGCCGGGGTGTCCTGCTCGTTGTGGCCCAGCTTGCGGAAGCAGACGATGTCGACGACGACGTCCTTGTGGAACTGCATGCGGAAGTCGATCGCCATCTGGGTGGCCAGCACGACCGCTTCGGGATCGTCACCGTTCACGTGCAGCACCGGCGCTTCGATCATCTTGACGACGTCCGAGCAGTACAACGTGGAGCGCGAGTCGCGCGGGTCCGACGTCGTGAAGCCGATCTGGTTGTTGATGACGATGTGCAGCGTGCCGTGCGTGCCATAACCGCGCGTTTGCGCGAGGTTCAGCGTTTCCATCACGACGCCCTGGCCGGCAAAAGCCGCGTCGCCGTGGATCTGCACCGGCAGCACCTGAACGCCGTTTTCGTCGCCGCGACGGTCCATACGCGCCTTCGCCGAGCCCTCGACCACCGGGTTGACGATTTCGAGGTGCGACGGGTTGAACGCGAGCGACAGGTGAACCGGGCCGCCTTCCGTCGCGACGTCCGACGAGAAGCCCTTGTGGTACTTCACGTCGCCAGCCGGCAGATCATCGACGTGCTTGCCTTCGAATTCGGCGAACAGGTCTGCCGGCATCTTGCCGAGCGTATTGACCAGCACGTTCAAACGGCCACGGTGAGCCATCGCGATGACGATTTCCTGAACGCCGCGCAGACCGCCGTGACGCACGACTTCGTCCATCGCCGCGATGAAGCTCTCGCCGCCTTCGAGCGAGAAGCGCTTCTGGCCGACGTACTTGGTGTGCAGGAAACGCTCGAGGCCTTCGGCGGCCGTCAGGCGATTCAGGATGTGCTTCTTCTTGTCGTTGTTGAAGCTCGGCGTCGAACGGATCGATTCGAGGCGTTCCTTCCACCAGCGCTTCTGCTCCGGATCGCTGATGTACATGTACTCGACGCCGATCGTGCCGCAGTACGTGTCGCGCAGGGCTTTGACGATCTCGCGCAGCGTCGCGCGCTCGAACCCGAAGTACAGATTCGTTGCGCTGAACTCCTGGTCCATGTCGGCTTCGGTGAAGTCGTAGAACGCGGGTTCAAGTTCGGGGATCGCGGGACGCTCGCGGCGCTTCAGAGGATCGAGATTGGCCCATTGCGAGCCGAGGAAGCGATATGCGCCGATGAGGGACTGGACGTAAACCTGTTTGCGGGCGGTTGCGAGATCTTCGCCGCCGGCCGTTGCGCGCGGCAGGAAGGCATTGGCCTTGGCGCGCTGGGCAAACGATTCGACGATCGGGCCATGGGCCACGTCGTTGGCGTTGCTGCCGTCCGATGCGGGCACGTTCTGCAACGCATCGAAATAGCTGCGCCAGGTCTCGGGCACTGACGCCGGATTATCGAGATACGCTTCGTACATTTCTTCAACGTACGGAGCATTGCCGCCGAACAGATAAGAGTTCGACTGGAATTGCTTCATCATTTTTACGCTCACCTTTCTTCGAGTTTCTCGAGAAATAGCGGGTTACCGAACCTTCCGCGACACGGCCTGACCGTTTAGCGGATTGCGCGAATCAAGTCTTGCTTGGAAGGACCTAAAACTTTGCACCCGGGAGCATAGCACAGAACGAATAGTCCAGATAGCGAACGGCACAGGCGCAAAGCCTGTGATGGCGGGCGTTTCGCGGGTGACGGGGCGCCTTTTCACAGCGCGCAACAGTGTTCTGTGAGAAATGAAGGCGAACGGCGCGATGGGTGTCTACATGTGTACCGCCCCGGAAAGTGGCAGGCATGATGCAGCGCCAAACGTTTTGATGCGCCAAAAACAAGGAAGCCACCCGAAGGTGGCTTCCGCTTCCTGCTATCCAGACGGATATTCGAGTCCGGCTTATTCGCCGGCAACCTTGTTGCGGCTCGCGCTGCGGCGCTCGTGTTCCTTCAGGTAGCGCTTGCGCAGACGGATCGACTTTGGCGTGACTTCGACCAGCTCGTCGTCGTCGATGAACTCGACCGCGTATTCGAGCGACAGCTGAACCGGCGGCACGAGACGCACGGCTTCGTCGGTGCCAGACGCGCGCACGTTGGTAAGCTGCTTGCCCTTGATCGGGTTCACGACGAGATCGTTGTCGCGGCTGTGGATGCCGATGATCATGCCTTCATACAGCGCTTCTCCCGGCGCCACGAACATGCGGCCGCGGTCCTGCAGCTTCCACAGTGCGTACGCGACTGCCGCGCCGTCGTCCTGCGAGATCAGCACGCCGTTGCGACGTTCGCCGACCGCGCCTTCCTTGACCGGCTGGTAAGAATCGAACGTGTGGCTCATCAGACCCGTACCGCGCGTGAGCGTGAGGAATTCCGACTGGAAGCCGATCAGACCACGCGCCGAAATACGGTACTCGAGACGCGTGCGGCCACGGCCGTCCGATGCCATGTCGAGCATTTCGCCCTTGCGGCGGCCAAGTTCTTCCATCACGCCGCCCTGGTGGGGGTCTTCCATGTCGACGGTCAGATTTTCGTACGGCTCGTGCTTCTCGCCGTCGATTTCCTGCATCACGACGCGCGGACGCGACACGGCCAGCTCGTAGCCTTCGCGGCGCATGTTTTCGACCAGAATGGTCAGGTGCAGCTCACCGCGGCCGGCCACTTCGAACGTCGTTTCGTCGCCGGTATCGCGCACGCGCAGCGCGACGTTGTGATTCAGTTCCTTCATCAGGCGGTCGCGAATCTGGCGGCTCGTGACGAACTTGCCTTCACGGCCCGCGAGCGGCGACGAGTTGACGAGGAAGTTCATCGTCAGCGTGGGTTCGTCGACGGTGATCATCGGCAGCGCTTCCGGCTGTTCCGGCGAGCAGATCGTCACGCCGATGCCCACTTCCTCGATACCGTTGATCAGCACGATGTCGCCCGCCTCGGCCGAGTCGACCTGCACGCGATCGAGACCCTTGAACGACAGCACCTGGTTGATCTTGCGATTGAGGATTTCGCCTTCCGGGCCCGATCGCACCGCGACGGCCATGCCCGGCTTGATGCGGCCGCGCGTGATACGGCCAATGCCGATACGACCAACGTACGACGAGTAGTCGAGCGACGTGATTTGCAGTTGCAGCGGACCTTCCGGGTCGGCCGGGCGCACCGGCACGTGCTGCAGGATTGCCTCGAACAAAGGACGCATGTCGCCGTCGCGTACATCAGGCGTGAGACCCGCGTAGCCGTTCAGGCCCGATGCGTAGACGATCGGAAAATCGAGCTGCTCTTCGCTGGCGCCGAGCTTGTCGAACAGGTCGAAGGTCTGATTGATCACCCAGTCGATCCGCGCGCCCGGACGGTCGACCTTGTTGACCACGACGATCGGCTTCAAACCCAGTGCGAGCGCCTTCTTCGTGACGAAGCGGGTTTGCGGCATCGGGCCTTCCACCGCGTCAACGAGCAGCAGCACCGAATCGACCATCGACAGCACGCGCTCCACTTCGCCGCCGAAGTCGGCGTGCCCCGGCGTGTCGACGATATTGATGTGCGTGCCCTCGTACTCCACCGCGCAGTTCTTCGACAGGATCGTGATGCCGCGCTCTTTTTCGATGTCGTTCGAGTCCATCACGCGCTCGGCGATCTGCTGGTTCTCGCGGAACGTGGCGGTCTGACGGAGGAGCTGGTCGACGAGCGTGGTCTTGCCGTGGTCGACGTGAGCAATGATGGCGATGTTGCGTAGGGCGCGGGTCATAGGAAACCTGAAGACGGTTGAGTGCGCCGCTTGCTTATGCTGCTGGTTGAGGAGCCAAACCACGACAACAAGCCCAAAGCGCACTTTTGGGAACCCAAAATTATAGCACGCATGGATGATCCTTTTCTGGTATTCCCCGATAGACCGTCCGCTCTCCGCCCTTGCGCGAGTTGCGCGAATCGCGCCTTGCCCCGCCCTACGTCATTCCGTACGGTTTGTTGCTTGAGCGCGAAATCATCCTTGCCTAAGCTGTATTAACGCTTGTCGCGTCAATCAACAGCCAGCTATACTAATGCCTAGTCAACCATTGCATTCGCACGAGAATCATGACGGAGCCGTCCAACGAATCCACGCCGGATCTCAGCGAGTACCAGCTCGGCGAAAGCGTCGGCTATCTCATCTCACGGGTGAGATCGACGCTATCAAACCTCATCACACAGCGCAGCATGGCCGAACTCGGCATCACCAGCCAGCAAGGCAGCATCCTGTTCATGGTGGCGAGCGGCAAATGCCTGCTCGCGGCTGAGTTGGCGCGTGAATACGGAATCGACGCAAGCGCCGTCACGCGCCTGATCGACCGGCTCGAAAAGCGCGGCCTGCTCACGCGGGTGCGCAGTAACGAAGACCGGCGCGTCGTGCGCCTCGCGTTGACGCCGGAAGGCCATGCGATCGCGGCTCGCATGCCGGCTATTTTCAATGGCGTGCTCGATAACCTGCTGAACGGGTTCACCCCGGAAGAAGTGGGCTTCCTGAAGAGCATGCTGCGTCGCGTGCTCGTCAATTCCGGCGAACACACGGGACTTTCCCGCGACCCCGCAAGCCATCCCGATAGCAAATCGTAATAGCTTGCTTGCTGCGTCCATCAATACATTCCACTCAAAGAAGAGTCGAGCGATGAAATCCCTTTCCCTGTCCGCGCCCGCGCTGTCGAGCCGGTCCGCTGTCGCCGCAGCGGTGACGGCGCTCGCCCTCACGGGGTGCGCGAACTACTTCGGCGTCAAAAGCGACAAGCAGATCGCGTCGCCGACGCAGTACGAGTCGACGCAAAGTCTGCCCAACGAGGGCGGCCAGTGGCCATCGCTCGACTGGGCCAACCAGTTCGGCGACCCGCAACTGCCGAAGCTGATCGCGGAAGCGCTCGAGGGCAGCCCGTCGATCGCCCAGGCGCAAGCGCGGCTCGCAAAGGCTTCCTCGTATATCGAAAGCTCGCGCGCAGCGCTGTTCCCGAAGGTCAGCGCGAGCTATTCATGGACCCGCGAGCTGTACTCGGCAAACTCCCTTTACCCGCCTCCGTTCGGCGGCACCTGGTATAGCGAGAACAACGTGCTCGCGAGCGCGTCGTGGGATCTCGACCTGTGGGGCAAGAACCGTCAGCGGCTCGGCCAGGCCGTGTCGCAGCAGAAAGCCGCCGAGGCCGATATGCAGCAGGCGCGCGTGACGCTCGCCGCGTCGGTCGCGAGCACCTACAACCAGCTCTCGCAGCTGTATGCGTTTCGCGACATCGCCGCGCGTGAAATCGCGAACCGCCAGGACGTCGGCCGTATCACGAATGACCGCGTGACGGCCGGCCTCGACACCAACGTCGAGAAGCAGACCGCCGCCGGCAACGTCGCGACGAGCCAGTCGAACCTGACCGACCTCGACGGCCAGATCACCGTCGTGCGCTACCAGTTGGGCGCGCTGCTCGGCAAAGGCCCGGACCGTGGCCTGCGGATCGACAAGCCGGTGCTCACCGGCGGCGACGTGGTCGCTCTGCCGGACAACATCCCGGCCGACCTCGTGGCGCGTCGCGCGGACATCGTCGCCGCGCGCTGGCAGGTCGAAGCCGCGATGCATGACGTGAAGGAAGCGAAAGCCGAGTTCTACCCGGACGTGAATCTCGCGGCCGGCTTCGGCTTCGACGCGTTCGGCTGGGGCCGTTTCCTGACCGCGTCGAGCCGTCAGATCCAGTTCGGCCCGGCGATCCATCTGCCGATCTTCGACGCCGGCGCGTTGCGCGCGCAGTTGAAGGGCCGCTACGCCGACTTCGAGGGCGACGTCGCGAACTACAACCAGACGCTGATCAACGCGCTGCAGGACGTCTCGACGCAGGTGTCGTCGATCCGCTCGATCGACCGCCAGGAGGGTGACGCCCAGCGCGCGCTCGACGCGTCGAGCAAGGCGTACCAGCTCGCCGTAATCCGCTACAAGGCCGGCCTGTCGCCGCAGCTGCAGGTGCTTACCGCCGACGAAAACCGCCTTGCCGCCGAGCAGACGGTCACGGGTCTGCAGATGCGCCGCCGTAGTCTGCAGATCGGTCTGATCAAGGCACTGGGCGGAGGCTTCGACGCAACCCAGACCGGTCTCGTCGTGCCGACCGATGCTCCCGCATCGGCCAACGCCGCGAACCAGGCCACGAGCACCGCCGCGAACTGAGCGAGCCCGCCCGCGCCGACGCACACGCATACACACGAACACCCGAATAAACGACGACGTTCAAAAGAACCCGGAGCACATCAATGAGCACCCCCCAGCAGCCCGCCACTCCACCGCAAGCGGCGAACAACGGCAAACGCAAGCGCATGATGACGCTGCTCGTCATCGTGATCCTGATTGCCGCGGTCGCGTACGGCCTGTACTACTTCCTCGTCGCGCGCTTCCATGAAGACACCGACGATGCCTACGTGAGCGGCAACGTCGTGCAGATCACCCCGCAGGTCACGGGCACCGTGATCGCGGTCAACGCGGACGACACCCAGGTCGTCAAGGCCGGCGACCCGCTCGTCGTGCTCGACCCGGCCGACGCGCGCGTCGCACTCGAACAGGCCGAGGCCAATCTTGCGCAGGTGGTGCGCCAGGTGCGCGGTCTGTTCGCCGACGACAGCCAGTACGAAGCGCGGGTCGCGGCGAGCCAGGCCGATCTGTCGCGCGCCCAGGACGACCTGAAGCGCCGTATGACGGTCGCGCAAACCGGCGCGGTATCGCTGGAAGAAATTTCGCACGCACGCGACTCCGTGAAGAGCGCGCAAGCCGCGCTCGACGCCGCCAAACAGCAACTCGCGGCAAACCGCGCGCTGACCGCGAACACCACGATCGCCGATCACCCGAACGTGCAGGCCGCCGCCGCGAAGCTGCGCGACGCATACCTGAACCACGCTCGCAATACTCTACCGGCGCCGGTCACAGGCTATGTCGCAAAACGCTCCGTGCAGGTCGGCCAGCGCGTATCGCCCGGCTCGCCGCTGATGGCGATCGTGCCGCTGCATGACGTGTGGGTCGAGGCGAACTTCAAGGAAGTGCAACTGAAGCACATGCGCATCGGCCAGCCGGTCGAACTGACGGCCGACGTCTACGGCTCGTCGGTGCCGTATCACGGCAAGGTGGTCGGCTTCTCGGCCGGCACGGGTTCGGCGTTCTCGCTGCTGCCCGCGCAGAACGCGACCGGCAACTGGATCAAGGTCGTGCAGCGTCTGCCGGTGCGTATTTCGCTCGATCCGCAGGAGCTGGAGAAGCATCCGCTGCGTATCGGTCTGTCGATGCAAGCTGACGTGAACATCAAGGACGACACCGGCGGCCAGCTCGGTCAGGCGCCGTCCACGGTTTACCAGACCAACGTCTTCGACAAGTACGGCGCGGAAGCCGATGCGGAAATCGCGCGCATCATCTCGGAAAACGCCGGCACGAACGCGAACGGCGGCGCGCAGAAGTCGACCGCGGCGAGCGCCGCGGCCGCCGCGAAACCGGCGGCCCATAAGAGCTGAGGGTCCGCCCGATGATTCATGGAAGGCTCTTTTAATGGCTCAGGCTCAGGCGCAAGTCCCTCACCCGCCGCTCGAGGGCGCGCAACTGGTGATCGGCACCATCGCGGTGTCGCTCGCCGTGTTCATGAACGTGCTCGACACGTCGATCGCGAACGTGTCGATCCCGTCGATTGCCGGCGACCTCGGCGTATCGTCCGACCAGGGCACGTGGGTGATTACGTCGTTCGCGGTGGCCAACGCGATCTCGGTGCCGCTGACCGGCTGGCTCACCGACCGCATCGGCCAGGTGCGGCTGTTCATGGCGTCGATCATGCTGTTCGTGCTGTCGTCATGGATGTGCGGGCTGTCGCCGAACCTGCCGTTCCTGCTTGCGTCGCGCGTGCTCCAAGGCGCGGTGGCCGGCCCGATGATCCCGCTGTCGCAGACGCTGCTGCTCGCGAGCTATCCGCGCGCGAAGGCGCCGATGGCGCTATCGATGTGGGCGATGACCACGCTGATCGCACCGGTTGCCGGTCCGATCCTCGGCGGCTGGATTTCCGACAACATCTCGTGGCCGTGGATCTTCTACGTCAACATTCCCGTCGGCGCGGTCGCGGCCGCCGCGACGTGGATGATCTTCCGTAACCGCGATTCGGTCATCAGGAAGGCGCCAATCGACGGCGTCGGCCTCGGTCTTCTGATCGTCTGGGTCGGCTCGCTTCAGGTGATGCTCGACAAGGGCAAGGACCTCGACTGGTTCTCGTCGACGACGGTCGTCGTGCTCGCGCTCCTCGCGGTGATCGCGCTCGCGTTTTTTATCGTGTGGGAGTTGACGGCCGAGCATCCGGTGGTTGATCTGTCGCTGTTCAGCCGGCGCAATTTCACCGGCGGCACGATCGCGCTGTCGATCGGCTATGGGCTTTACTTCGGCAATCTCGTGCTGTTGCCGCTGTGGCTCCAGACCGATATCGGCTACACGGCGACAGAAGCCGGACTTGTGATGGCACCCGTCGGTGTGTTCGCGATCCTGTTGTCGCCTCTGACCGGCAAGGTGCTGCCGCGTACCGATCCGCGCTATATCGCGACGCTGTCGTTCCTGATTTTCGCGCTGTGTTTCTGGATGCGCTCGCGTTATACGACGGGCGTCGATACGTACTCGCTGATGCTGCCCACGCTGATTCAAGGTATCGGTATGGCCGGCTTCTTTATTCCGCTCGTGTCGATCACGCTGTCGGGCTTGCCGGGCCATCGGATTCCGGCGGCCTCGGGGCTGTCGAACTTCGTGCGGATCATGTGCGGCGGTATCGGCACGTCGATCTTCCAGACCGCCTGGGATCACCGCACGATCATGCATCACGCGCAACTGACCGAACAGGCGAATGCTTACAACCCAGCGTTCGGTCAATCGATTCATCAGATGGGCGCGGCGGGCCTGGATCAGCAGCAGACCTATGGTCTCTTCAACACCATGGTCACGCAGCAGGCCGCGCAGCTCGGCGTAAACGATCTGTTCTTCATTTCGGCCGGTATTTTTGTCGCGCTGATCGCGCTGATCTGGATCACGCGGCCGGAACGGGCAGGCGGCGATGCGGGAGCGGCGGCGGCCACGGCGCATTGAGGGGGGTGTTTGTGGTGTTGCTTTAGTTCGACACCGCTCCACCGGAGGGCATGATCAAAACGGGATCGCTCGATGGCGATCCCGTTTTTTTATTGTCCGCGCCGGGCTGGCAAAACGGCGACCTCTAGCTCTCCGTCGTCACGATCAGACGGTCGGGTGCGAGCACGCCTTCGCCCGGCTTCGCGACCCCCAGAAGCCGCCCCTGCGCCGAGTACACCCTCACGCGCGGGGCATTCACCGCGTCGGCGGCGATCGTCAGCGACGACAGCTTCAGGCGCTGGCCGTGAAGGAAGCGGCGCGTGTCATCGTCGTTCAGACAGACCTGCGGGAACGTGGACAGCAGCGCGTCGACCGGTTGCAGCCATGCGTCGCGTTCGAGTTCGGTCGCGTAGGACAACGCGTCGAGCGTGACCGAATGCTCGAGCGTCAGCGCGCCGACGCCCGTGCGCCGCAGCGCGACCAGATGTGCGCCGCAGCCGAGCGCTTCGCCGATATCCTCGGCAAGCGTGCGCACATAGGTGCCCTTGCTGCACGTCACGCGAAACGTCACATCCGGCAACGCGCACGCAATCAGCTCGAGCGCGCGAATCGTCACCTGCCGCCCTTCCCGTTCGACCGTCTGGCCGGCGCGCGCGTACTGGTACAGCGGCTTGCCATCGCGCTTGAGCGCCGAGTACATCGGCGGAATCTGAACGATCTCGCCGATGAATTTCGGCAAAGCCGCCCGCACCGCCGCTTCGTCGCAGTCGACGGCGCGGATGTCGAACGCCTCGCCTTCGGCGTCGCCGGTGGTCGTGCGGATACCGAGGCGCATCGTCGCCTCGTAGGTCTTGTCGGCTTCGAGCAAGTCTTGCGAAAACTTGGTGGCCTCGCCGAAACACAGCGGCAGCAGGCCAGTTGCCAGCGGATCGAGCGTGCCGGTGTGGCCCGCCTTTTTCGCCAGATAAAGACGTTTCGCGCGAATCAGCGCGTCGTTGCTCGACAGGCCGAGCGGCTTGTCGAGCAGCAGCACGCCATCGAGCGCGCGACGCGGCACGCGGGGGCGTTGAGGTGCGGTCATGTCGAGGGAGGCAGAACGTTCGGGAAATGCGAAAAACGGCGCCGCGCTACATGGAACGCCACGGCATGGCAGACGCTCAGTCGTCTTTCGCGCGCGTGGAATTTGCCTCGTCGATCAGACGCGACATCTCCACGGCGCGCTCGATCGTCTTGTCGTAGTGGAAATGCAGCGTCGGCACCGTGTGGATATGCAGGCGCTTGAACAGCAGATTGCGCAGATGGCCGGCAGCGTGCGTCAGCGCTTCGAGCGTTTGCTGCGGGTCGCCCGTCAGCGTCGTGAAGTAGACCTTTGCGTGCGCGTAGTCGGGCGTCAGCTCGACGCTCTGAAATGTGACGATGCCGATGCGCGGATCCTTGACCTCGCGCAGCAGCTCAGCCAGGTCGCGCTGGATCTGATCGGCGATCTGCACGTTGCGATTGGGAGTAGTACGTTTCTTAGGCATGGTGTTGTGTGCTCCGCTAAGACGGATGCAAAAAATTGGTTCGCGCGAGCCGTGTTCGATATTCGTTCGATATTCGTTCGATACGACGGCGTCGCGGTCGCCGCGGCGGGGTGAGAGTCCATTTGCGACGAACGCGGCAGCCAAGCCAGCAACAAACTCGACACTGCGGGCTCAAAAACAACGGGCGGAGCGGGCGTCAAGCCCGTTCCGCCCGCTGTGCCGTGCCGCGCGAATTACAGCGTACGCGCGACTTCGGTGACCTCGAAGACTTCGAACTGATCGCCTTCGACGATATCGTTGAAGTTCTTGATCGACATACCGCACTCGAAGCCCTGACGGACTTCTTTCACATCGTCCTTGAACCGCTTGAGCGAATCGAGTTCGCCCGTGAAGATGACGACGTTGTTGCGCAGCACGCGCACCGACGACGAGCGCTTGACGAAACCGTCCGTGACCATACAGCCGGCCACCGTGCCGACCTTCGGCACCTTGAATACCTGGCGTACTTCCACCGTGCCCGTCACGACTTCGCGCTTCTCCGGCGCCAGCATGCCCGACATTGCCGCCTTCACGTCATCCACGGCGTCGTAGATGATGTTGTAGTAGCGGATGTCGACGCCATTAGCTTCCGCGAGCTTGCGAGCCTGCGCATCCGCGCGGGTGTTGAAGCCGATGATGACCGCCTTCGACGCCGTCGCGAGATTGACGTCCGACTCGCTGATGCCGCCGACCGCTCCGTGCACGATCTGCACGCGTACTTCGTCGGTGGAGAGCTTCTGCAGCGACTGCACCAGCGCTTCCTGCGAACCCTGCACGTCGGCCTTGACGATCAGCGGCAGGTACTGCACTTCGCCCTCGCCCATCTGCTCGAGCATGTTCTCGAGCTTCGCGGCCTGCTGCTTTGCGAGCTTGACGTCGCGGAACTTGCCCTGACGGAACAGCGCAACTTCACGCGCCTTGCGCTCGTCCGGCATCACGATTACTTCTTCGCCAGCCTGCGGCACTTCCGACAGACCCTGGATTTCGACCGGGATCGACGGACCCGCGGACTTGGTCGGCTTGCCGGTTTCGTCGAGCATGGCACGCACGCGACCGTAGGCGCTGCCTGCCAGCACGACGTCGCCGCGGTTCAGCGTACCTGACTGGACGAGGATCGTTGCGACCGGACCCTTACCCTTGTCAAGCTTCGCTTCGATGACGAGACCCTTGGCCGGCGATTCGACCGGTGCCTTCAGCTCCAGCACCTCGGCCTGCAGCAGCACGTTTTCGAGCAGATCGTCGATGCCCGCGCCGGTCTTCGCCGACACCGGCACGAACGGCGAGTCGCCGCCGTACTCTTCCGGCACGACGCCTTCCGTGACGAGCTCCTGCTTCACGCGCTCCGGATTCGCTTCCGGCTTGTCGATCTTGTTGATCGCGACGA
Organism: Paraburkholderia sp. MM6662-R1; assembly: GCF_050436245.1. NCBI lineage: Bacteria > Pseudomonadati > Pseudomonadota > Betaproteobacteria > Burkholderiales > Burkholderiaceae > Paraburkholderia > Paraburkholderia sp. MM6662-R1. Next base: position 917,154 of record NZ_JBNDLV010000001.1, read on the forward strand.
CGAGCGGCACGCCGCCAGCCTTCGCGTGGGAGATCGCTTCCTTCGTCTGCGGCATCACGCCGTCGTCGGCGGCCACCACCAGGATCACGATATCGGTCGCCTTCGCACCGCGGGCACGCATTGCCGTAAAGGCTTCGTGACCCGGCGTGTCGAGGAACGTGATCACGCCGCGCGGCGTTTCGACGTGGTAGGCGCCGATGTGCTGCGTAATACCGCCCGCTTCGCCTGCCGCAACCTTCGCGCGGCGGATGTAGTCGAGCAGCGAGGTCTTGCCGTGGTCGACGTGGCCCATCACCGTGACGACCGGCGGACGTGGCAGCGCTTCGGCGTCGCTCGCTTCGCCTTCGACCAGCATGGCTTCCGGATCGTCCAGCTTCGCCGCGAGCGCATGGTGGCCCAGTTCCTCGACGATGATCATCGCCGTTTCCTGGTCCAGCATCTGGTTGATCGTGACCATCTGGCCGAGCTTCATCATCACCTTGATGACTTCCGAAGCCTTCACCGCCATCTTGTGCGCGAGATCCGCGACCGTGATGGTTTCCGGCACATGCACTTCACGCACGATCGGTTCGGTCGGCGCCTGGAACGTGGTGCTCTGCTCCTGATGCTTGCCACGCCCCTTCGGACCGCCGCGCCAGCCACGATCGACGCCGCCGCTCGAATCGCCGCGCGTCTTGATGCCGCGGCGCTTCGCTGCGTCGTCCTGCCAGCCGCTCTTACCGCCGCCCGGCTTCTTCTTGTCGCCCGCCGACGGTGCGCTCGCGGGCGCCGGAGTCGCGGCGGTTGCCGGCTTTCTCGCTGCCGGGCGCGCCGGTGCTTCACCAGCCGGACGCGCCGGCTTATGCAGCGTGCCCTTGGCTTCGGCCGCCTTGGCCGGCTCGGCGGGCTTCGGTGCCGGTTCCGGCGCCTTCACCTGCGCCTTGCGCGGCGTGTTCATCATTTCGCGAATCGCGCGCGCTTCGGCTTCGGCCGCCGCGCGGCGCTTGGCGATTTCTTCCTGTTCGGCGCGCGCCTTTTCGGCGGCCACACGCGCGGCGTCTTCCGCTTTCTTCGCGGCTTCGCGTTGCGCGGCGCGTTCCGCTGCCGCGCGTTCGTCGTCCTGCTCGTTTGCCTTCTCGGCAACCGGTGCAGCGGCTTTCGCCGCCGCCTGCTGGGCCTTCTCGCGAGCCGCCGCCTCGGCCGCAGCCGCTGCGCGCTTCTTTACATCTTCTTCCGCGCGCTGACGCTCGGCTTCCGCGGCCTGCTCGCGCGCCTGACGGTCGACTTCTTCGCGCTCGAGCTGTTCCTGGCGCGCCTTCAGCTCCTGCGCCTGCTTTTCGAGCAGCTCAGCTTCGTGACGTGCTTCTTCCTCCCGACGCTGCAGTTCGAGATCTTCTGCGTCCGCGTTCTCGGCCACATGATTCGATGCATCCCCGCCTTCCACGACAGTCTCGTCGCGGCGGACGAACGTGCGCTTCTTGCGCACCTCGACCTGAATGGTGCGAGCTTTGCCCGTCGCATCGGACTGCTTGATCTCCGACGTATGCCGTTTCGTCAGCGTGATCTTGCGCTTGTCTGCATCAGTCGAGCCGTGAGACTTGCGCAAGTGGTCGAGCAGACGCGCCTTGTCCGTTTCGGACAAGGAGTCGGCTTCGCTCGCTTTTGTGACGCCAGCTGCCTGCAGCTGCTCAAGCAGCACGCCTGCAGGCATTTTCAGTTCCGCGGCAAATTGGGCTACGTTGTTACTCGCCATTCATTCCTCTTAATGCAAGGACCGATTCCTTGCGGTTAGCATCGGGTCATGCGGCCTGACGGCCGCGTTCAATTCAGTGCGCCATGGTCATTTCTCACTGGAACCAGTGTTCACGTGCTTTCATGATCAACGCCTTAGCGGCATCCTCTCCCATCCCAGTCATCTCGACCAGTTCATCCACGGCCAGCTCGGCGAGTTCGTCGCGCGTCTGGATCTGATGTTCGGCCAGTTTCGCTAGCAGGTCGGCGTCCATGCCGTCCAGGCTCTTCAGGTCGAGCGCTACATTCTCGACCTTTTCTTCGTTCGCGATCGCCATCGTCAACAGCGCGTCGCGCGAGCGGTTGCGCAGTTCGTGAACGGTGTCTTCGTCGAATGCCTCGATTTCGAGCATTTCGTTGAGCGGCACGTAGGCGATCTCTTCGAGGCTCGTGAAGCCTTCGTCGATCAGGATGTCGGCGACTTCCTCGTCGACATCGAGACGCGCCATGAACAGGTCGCGCAGGACGCCACGCTCCTGATTCTGCTTCTGCGCAGATTCGTCCGGCGTCATGATGTTGATCTGCCAGCCGGTGAGCTCGCTGGCAAGCCGCACGTTCTGGCCACTGCGGCCGATCGCGACCGCGAGTTCGTTCTCGTCGACGACGACATCCATCGAATGCTTTTCTTCATCGACGACGATCGACTGCACGGCTGCCGGCGCGAGCGCGCCGATCACGAACTGGGCGGGGTCTTCCGACCATAGCACGATGTCGACGTTTTCGCCACCGAGCTCGTTGCGTACGGCCTGCACGCGCGAGCCGCGAATACCGACGCAGGTGCCGATCGGATCGATGCGCTTGTCATAAGCCACCACGCCGATCTTCGCGCGCACGCCCGGATCGCGAGCCGCCGCCTTGATCTCGAGCAGGCCCTGCTCGATTTCCGGCACTTCCATCTCGAACAGCTTCATCAGGAATTCCGGCGCCGTACGCGACAGCTCGATCTGCGGACCACGCGCGGTGCGGTCGACCTTCGCGATATACGCGCGCACGCGGTCGCCCACCCGAAGGTTTTCTTTCGGGATCAGCTGGTCGCGGCGCAGCAACGCTTCGACGCGGCCCGATTCGACGATGAAGTTGCCCTTGTCGAGGCGCTTCACCGAGCCGGTCATGATGTGTTCGCCGCGCTCGAGGAAGTCGTTCAGGATCTGCTCGCGCTCGGCGTCGCGCACCTTCTGCAGGATCACCTGCTTGGCGGCCTGCGCTCCGATACGGCCGAATTCGATTGACGGCACCGGCTCCTCGATGAACTCGTCGAGCTGAATATCGGGCTGCTGCTCGCGCGCCTCGAACAGCAAAATTTCCTGATCCGGTTCCTGCAGACCTGCTTCGTCCGGCACCACCTTCCAGCGGCGAAACGTTTCGTGCACGCCGCTTTCACGGTCGATGTGGACGCGGATATCCGCATCTTCTTCGAAGAGTTTCTTGGAGGCCGAAGCGAGAGCCGCTTCGAGCGCGGCAAATACCACGTCCTTATCGACATTCTTCTCGCGTGCCAGCGCATCCACCAGCATCAACACTTCGCGACTCATTGTTTGCGGCTCCTAAAGTCAACTTTCGGAACAAGGCGCGCCTTGTCCATGTCCGCGAGCGTGAAATCGAGCATCGCGGCCCCTTCTTTTCCTTCAAATTCCAGACCGATCGTCTCGCCTTGCGGAGCATGCAAAATGCCCCGGTACGATTTCCGACCGTCCAATGGCTTTTTCAGTGTGATAACCGCTTCGCTGCCCGCGAAACGTTCAAAATCCGCCAGTTTCTTCAGCGGGCGATCGAGACCGGGTGACGATACTTCGAGCCGCTCGTAATCGATATTTTCGACCGTCAGAACGTGCTGGAGCTGACGCGTGACTTTCTCGCAGTCTTCGATTGCGATGCCGGCTGGTTGGTCGATATAGATACACAACATGCCGCGCCCGGTGCGCTCGAGATCGACGAGCTCGTAGCCGAGTCCCACGACCGTGGTTTCAATCAGTTCCGTCAGTTGCACAGTGCCCTCTTAGATGTTCGCGCAGCGAGCCTCGCCTCTTCTGCAAACAACCAATGCGGGCCGCGCGCCAAGCCGGCGCACGTTCGTGCGAACCCGAGATGCCGAACCACGATGAACTGAGCGGCAAAAAAAAATGGGCTGAACGCCCATCATCTTATTGCCGGTGGTCGCACCTGAGCCGCACATGAAACCGTACGCCCAGCGACTTCGCGATTGTAGCCATTTTCCGGCCCAAACGCAATCCGCGGAACGCGGGGCGATGCGCATTTCCGCTTGATTTGATAGGAATCTTTCGACAATGTGGCGGCAAATCCGGGCTTTTGCAAGGTCGCCCGAGCCGTCGGGAAGGGGAGCCGGACGGGCTACGCCAACACTTTGCGGCGATGCGTCCTGTCGGTCTTCAGCGCAGTTTCGCACGGCGTTTGACGCATCGGAACGCCATGCGAACGCGGCAAACAAGAGGCGGCATAAAATCGCCAAAAACGATAAACGGCTCGGCCGGGAAGCACTCGACATTGCTAATCAGTATGCAGTATGACTCCCGTGAGGCAATGGCTGGCCCGCCGTAACGAATCAAGCGCGGGTTAGCATTGCAGCCAGAGCAGCACAGTGCGGACACGGCCGCTCCCGGCGATTTCCGGCACGGAGGCCAGCATGGAAGACGATAGCACGCTGTGCGTCCGTCTCGATGTACACAAGGACTCGATCACAGTCGCGTATGCGCCGGGCTCGGGCGAAGTCGAACTGCTGGGCAAGATCGGTATGACGCAGACTGATATCGATCACCTGTGCAGGCGCCTGCAGTCGAAAGTGCGGCACATCTGCGTTGTCTGCGAGGCCGGTCCATGCGGCTACGGACTTTACCGGCAGTTCGTGCAGAAGGGATTCGGGTGCATCGTGTGCGCCCGATCGCTGATTCCGAAAAAACCGGGTGAACGGGTCAAGACTGAGCGGCGTGATGCGATCAAGCTTGTGCGGTCTTTGCGCGCCGGTGACCTCTCCGCGGTGTACGTGCCGAGCGACGACGAAGCGTTCCGCGATCTGGCACGGACGTGGGTGGCGCCAAAGACGACCTGAAGCGCGCACGGCAACGCGTGAAGGCCTTTCTACTCTCGCTTGGGACGAGTAAGCCGCGACCAGGCTACGCAACGGACTACTGCATCCGACTTGCGGTTCCAGATAGCGGCAGGCTCATTGGGCGGACATCTGTAGTGCGGTACCCAACCCGCGGATATCAGCTTGATCCACCGCCGAAATGTACTGCTACACCGCCCTGAGGAAATTCCGGCAACATGAATTCGAGAAACTAAAAACCCGATCCCGATTGACACCGGAAGTCATATCAGCCTGGCAGGTCATGCGAACTGCACCAAAGGGTATGGCCGTTCAACGGCCACCCCTCAAACGCGGTACAGCGCTCCGCTCAACGGCCGCGCGAGCGACCGCGCGCCGTGCCGCCGCCACGATTCGCGCCGCCCGAACCCGCGTTGCCGCCGACACGGTTGGCGTTGCCGCCACGATTGCCGCCCGGCCCGCGATTGCCGCCGCTGTCGCCGGACGCGCCGGCACGCTTGCCGCCAGTGCGCGCACGGTTGCCGTTGGGCGACGACGCGCGATTGCCGTCGACGTCGCGGCCGCGCTGCCCCCCGGCGCCACGATTGCCCACACCGACACCAGAACCAGTGCCGCCCCCCATGCCCGCGCCGAAGCCACCGCCCGCCGCGCCACGGCGACCCTGTCCGCGCGGCTGCTGCTCGAAGCGGCTGTGCGACATCAACACCGGCTCGCGGTTGATAAAGCCCATCGACGTCTGCATCGGATCCGGCTGACGACGCTCCGGCGCCGCATTGCGGCTACCGCGCTCCTCAGTCGGCGCCTTCAGGCCGACCGATGCCATCAGTGCGCGCACCTGATTGTCCTCGAGTTCTTCCCAGCGGCCGCGCTTCAGACCACGCGGCAGGGAGATCGGGCCGTGGCGCGTACGGATCAGCCGGCTGACCATCAGGCCGGCCGCTTCGAACATGCGGCGTACTTCGCGATTCCGCCCTTCGGCGAGCGCGACGTGGTACCAGTGATTCGTGCCTTCGCCGCCGCCGTCGCGGATGCGCAAGAAATTCGCCGGGCCGTCCTCGAGTTCGACGCCGTTTAGCAGCTTCTGACGCATACCCTCGGCGAGTTCGCCGACGACACGCACCGCGTATTCGCGCTCGACGCTATAACGCGGATGCATGAACCGGTTCGCGAGATCGCCCGAGGTGGTCAGCATCAGCAGACCTTCAGTGTTGAAGTCGAGACGCCCGACCGCGACCCACTTGGCGGTTTTCATCGGTGGCAGCTTGTCGAACACCGATGGACGGCCTTCCGGGTCCGCGTGGCTGACGATTTCGCCGGTCGGTTTGTGGTACAGCAGCACGCGCGGCGGCTTGCCGGCGACCTTGCGCTTGACCGGCTTGCCGTTGATGCGGACCTGGTCGGTCGGCATGATGCGCTGGCCGATGTGCGCCGGTTCGCCGTTCACCGACACGCGGCCGGCGATGATCAGCTCTTCCATGTCGCGACGCGAGCCCATGCCCGCCTCGGCGAGCACCTTGTGCAGCTTCGGCGCGTCGTCATCGGGCGACAGCACGCGCTTCGGGGCCGCTGCCTTGCCATGGCGCAGCATCGGCGCGCGTACGCCGCCAGTCGTGGTGTTGTCGGCATCGAATGCGGGCGACGTCACGTATGAGAACAGATCGTCCTGAGCTGACTCCGCGGCCGCATCGGCGCCGCGGCGATTCTGGCGCTGGCCCTCACGTTGACCTTCGCGCGGCTGACGTTCGCGCTGGTCTTCGCGTGATGCGCCCTCGCGCTTCGCACCGCCAGCGTTACGACGCCCGCCCTGTTTCGCGCCCGCGTCCTTGCGCGGCGTGCGCACCTGGGCGACGACCTCGCCGTCCGGCGGCGTTTCGGCGACGACCGGCGCGCCTTGCGCGGGCGCGCCCTCGGCTGCCTTCGTCTTCGCGCCGGCGCGGCGTCGCGCGATCAGGCTGCGCGGCCCGCGACGCAGACCGCGGCGGGGGCGCTCTTCGCCCTCTGCTTCCGCGCCATGAGCCGGGCGCTCGCCCTCGCCTGTCGCCGCTTGCGTAGTGCGTTCGTCGGTCCGCGCCGACGGCACGGGGCGCTCGGATTCGGACGAATCGGTGTCGTGGGTATGTGTCAAAACAACCTCAAAATGTCAGGTCGCGCGCGCCCGTTGCGGGCGCGGCAAAAAAGTTCGGTTACGTCAGGCGCTGCGCGACTCGGTTTCGTCGTCGGTCAGAAAACCTGCGTCCTGTGCGGCATCGCGGCGATCCTCGGGATCGTCGTGCGCCGCCTCGATCGGGTTCGGCTCGGCGGCGTGCTCCGTATTGCGAGCTGCGCCCGAGCCGTGCGCGGGTGTTGCCGGATCGGTCTGGGCGACCGGATCGTAATGCTGTGCCGAGCCGGCGACGCTGGCATGCGCTGCCGCGGGTGCCGGTTCGGGCTGTTGTTGCATGTCGTGCGGCGCGCTCGACGCGTCTGACGCACTCGACGTGCCGGCCTGCCCGGTCGCTTCCGCACGGGGCTCCGGTTCGAGCGTCGACTCGGCTACCGTCTCGGGCGGCGCTGCTTCAAATCCCGACGCAGCGTGCTGCGCCGCTTCCGGCGGAGCCGGCTCGCCAGCCTCACCTGCGATGTCGTGCCCGGCATCCTGCACCGGCTGCTGCATGCTTTGCGCGTCGCCCTCGGCAAACTCGATCGCGTGCTGACCCAGCAGATCCGCGTTCAGTTGTGCGGACGGATCGGCAAGCGGAGGCAACTCGTCAAGCGCCGTTAGACCAAGGTCGTCGAGGAACTGGCGCGTGGTCGCATACAGCGCCGGACGCCCCGGCACGTCGCGATGACCGATCACCTCGATCCAGCCGCGATCCTCGAGCTGCTTGACGACCTGCGTATTCACCGTCACACCGCGAATTTCTTCGATATCGCCCCGTGTCACCGGTTGCCGGTAGGCAATGATCGCGAGCGTTTCGAGCACCGCGCGCGAATATTTCGGCGGTTTTTCCGGATGCAGCCGATCCAGGTACGAACGCATCGCGGGCTTGCTTTGAAACCGCCAGCCCGACGCCAGCCCGACCAGCTCCACACCGCGCCCAGACCAGTCCCGCTTCAGGTCTTCGAGCAAGGTCCGAACAGTGTCCGCCGACACGCCGTCGGCAAAGAGCTTGCGCAATTCGCCGAGCTTTAACGGCTCCTGCGCGCAGATCAAGGCAGTCTCGAGGACGATCTTCGCCTCTTGGGTATTCATGCAGCTAGGTCAGACCCTGTGGTCAAAGAACCGGATCAAACAGACGATGTGGAACTGAAGACGCGCTCGCCCGATTCTGATCGGTCATATTGATGGGAGCACGCACCGGGGGGTGGCGAACAGACTTATCGAGCCAGACCCAGCCGGACGGAGCGGCGATATTCCTGAAAGGAATCGCGTGACTGAGCGCCATATTACGCAAAAACGACCGGGGCGTAAAGCCGCGATCTGCCGTGCATCTTCTGCTGCGGCGCCGACCGGTGTAGCCGCGCCCGCCCGGGTCGAGTCGAGTCGAGTCGAGTCGAGTCGACAGCAAGAAGATTCTCACGATTCGCGGCTTTTCGCCGCTCGCGGTGCGTCAACACGAAGCGGGGGGGCGTACGAGGCCGCATGATCAGGCGCCGGCGTGGCGCGCCAGAAACCGCGTCAAGCGCTCGACGCCGGCATCGAGCCGCACCGTATCGCACGCATAGCACCAGCGCACGAACCCCTCGCCCTGCGGCCCGAACGCGCTGCCCGGTGCCACGCCGAGCCCGACCTCCCGCACCATAGCCTTGCACAAATCGAGACTGCGCGTCGCGCCCGGCATCGAGAAGAACAGATACATCGCGCCCAGCGGGGCCTTCACATCGACGCCGGGAACCGCCGACAGCGCGCGCACCAGATGATCGCGCGATGTCCTCAGGTCACGCACCAACTGCTGCGTAAAACGCTCGCCCTGCTGGAGCGCCGCGATGCCCGCCTGCTGCACGAACGACGGCGCGCACGACGTGTTGTACTCGACCAGCTTCGCCAGGTCGTCCATCAACGCGGTCGGCGCGACGATCCAGCCGAGCCGCCACCCCGTCATCAGCCAGGCTTTCGAGAACGAATTCACGCAGATCACGCGTTCGTCGCGTGTCGCGAGGTCGAGAAACGATGGCGCGGTGCGCACACCGGCCGCCTGGGCGGCGTCATCGCCGGGATAGTAGAGCCGCTCATAGACCTCGTCCGCGACGATCCAGATGCCGTGCCGCCGGCAGTGTTCGAGCACGCTGCGCTGGTCGTCGCGATTCATCACCCAGCCGGTCGGGTTGTTCGGCGAGTTGATCATCAGCATCTTCGTGTCAGGCGTCAGCGCGGTCAGCAATCGTCCGACGTCGAGCTCCCAGCCGCGTTCGCCGTAGCCGAGCGCGACGGTTTCGACATGCGAGCCGAGAATCTTCGGGATTTCGACCAGATTCGGCCATAGCGGCGTCACCGCGACGACGCGGTCGCCGCCGCCGACCACCAGCTGCGCGGCGAGCATCAGGCGCGTTGACGCCCGCGCTCGTGACCGCGACGTGCTCGGGCGACGTCGCCCCGTGCAACTCGCTGACGTAGCCCGCAAGTGCTGCGCGCAATGGCGCGATGCCGAGATTGTGCGTGTAAAACGTCGCGCCGGCGGCGAGCGCGGCGCTCGCGGCGTCGCGAATGAATGCGGGAGTGACGCGATCGGACTCGCCGAACCAGAACGGCAGTACGTCGTCGACGCCGAAACCGGCGTTCGCGACTTCACGGATTTGCGATGGACGCAGCGCGCGTACGGCGTCGCGCGCATTCGGGATGGAGGGCACGGGCAGGTCCAATTCGCTCATCGAGGCTTCCGGGTGGGTGAAGGATAAGAGGCTCGAAGCGCAACCGCGAAGGCGTGCGCGATGAAGATGGTAGTTTAGCGCGCCGGGTAACCGGACAGCGGCGCAGCGAGTAGCGGCAGGCGGCGTGTGGGCGGCGGGCCGCGCCCGGCGCCAATCCACCAGTCGAACGGATCGCACGCGATCCCGCCCGTTAATTCAACTCCTCGGCCCGGGCCGGCAACTGGCGGATCAGATTCCACACCGCCTCGGCCGCGGGCGACAGCGACCGGTCGCGCCGCCGCACCAGTTCGACGAGGCGTTCCGCGCGCGGCACCAGCGGACGCGCGATCAGCGACGCCCCCGCCGGCAGCGGCAGCGCGAGCCACGGCAGCACGCTGATCCCGACGCCCGCCTCGACGAGCCCGAACACCGTCGCCGAATGGCCGAGTTCCTGCACCACGGTGGCGTTCACGCCCTGCGCCTGCATCACGGCATCGATGAGGGGGCGGCTGCCGGACGCATAATCGAGCATCACGAGTTGCTCGCCGTCGAGGTCCTTCCACGTAACCTGCTTGCGCGCGGCGAGCCGGTGATCGTCACGCGACACGATGCAGAACGAGTCCGTCATCAGCGTCTCGCTGAGCAGATCGTCGTCGGAGAACGGGCCGATGATCACGCCGAAGTCCACTTCACCCGACTTCACCTTGCGCACTACGTCGCTTTGCACGTCGTCGCGCAGCCCAAGCGTCACATAAGGAAACTGCTGTCCGCACGACGCGACTACGCGCGGCATCAGCCGGCACGCGACGGTCGGGCTCGCCGCGACCACCACGCGTCCGCGGCGCTGCTCGCCGATTTCGCGGATCTCGCGCAACGCGTCGTCGAGATCCCCCAGCAGTCGCGACACACTCGCCACGAGGTTGCCGCCTACGTCGGTTAGTTGCACTTCGCGCGTCGTGCGATCGATGAGCTTCAGGCCGATCTCGCTTTCGAGCTCGCGTACGCAGCGACTGACCGCCGACTGCGTGAGGCCGATTTCGGCGCCGGCCCGACTGAAGCTTTGCAAGCGCGCCACCTCGATGAAAACCCTGAGCTGTCGCAGCGTCACATTCATTTGTTTACCTCATCAATAGCGCAGCTTGATGCGCATTGTACGACCAAATACATGCGGCAAAGCACCGTCCACGCGGCCGCTGCAATGCAGCAAAAAAGCGCGAACGCACGCCGGTCGGGCTTTTCTGCCCCAGATTGGTGATTGTCCCGATTTGCGAGATGGGTTTTTTGGATTCTTATACGGCCCTGGCTGGCGCCCGCGTTGGCCCGCCGCTACGGGGCTTTCAGGCAATCGGCAGCAGATTGGCACACTTCGTGCGTTGTGAAACGCACAGGGAGGGCGCCATGATTTCCGATGGCAATCCGTGGCAAGCCCGTCCCCTTTGGCACTCGCCTATCGAGTGCGTGAAGAGTGCGCGGCGCGGGGCAGCGCACCGGAGTTAGCTTCGCTGAGGTGAAACATGATGCTGTTCGACGATTTGAGAGATAACGAATGGGCGCTGGTCGAGGCTTTGTTCTGCGCCGAGCCGGCGCGCAGCGAACGGCGTGGTCGACCGCGCGTGGAAGCTCGGGCGGTGGTCAACGCCGTGCTTTGGGTGTTGTCGACAGGCGAAGGCTGGTCCAAGTTGCCGGGCCGCTACCCGTCCCCCCCGACTTGCCGCCGGCGCTTCGACGAGTGGCAAGCCGATGGCACGCTCGCTGAAATTGTGAAACGGCTTGGCACGAGCGGCCGCGAAATCTCGCTGCGCGGCCGGATCGGCGCAACGGCCGCGAAACCGCCGGCACCGCCGAGCCGCGACCGCCTACGCGGCGCGTTCTGGACCAATCCGGAATCGTGGCGCGCGCCGGTCAAGATGGCCTGACGCTAAACTACGCGGTCACCGGGCGCCTGTAGGCGCCCGGTTTTTTATCCAGCCACTTTTCCACGATTGCGTGCGCGCCCACGACCCGCCAGCATTTGACGGTCGCCGCGAGACGCTGTCTTCTCCGCTTCGCGCGCCCCTTCGTCGCGCCTCCCGCACAACCGCCACAGCGCTCCTTGCGCGCTGCCTCAGACTGCCAAACTACCCGATAGCTCCGGGTGAAACATCCATTTACTATTAATTACAGCGTGCTTTCGTCCTCCGGCATACGTTAATACTTATGCAAACAGGCCTTGAGTCGAGGGGCTCGAGGTTGAGGGGGATTTCGGAATGAAACCAATGTCACTGGTGTTGTGCGGCATTGTGATTTCATCGATGGCCGCGCCCGCAATTGCGCAACAACGCCCGCAAGGGTGGAACTGGCGCCCGGACCGCCAAGCCACGCTGGAAGCGTGGCAGCAGAGCGAGGCCCATAATCGCGACTTCACGGCGCCGACGCCGCGTGGCGATCTGCGCGGCGATATCGCCAGCAATGTGCGGGCTCGGCCCGATGCGCCGCGTGAGGATCAGCGGCGGCGTTGATTTGCCAAGTCGTCGCTCCGACGGCGCGTCGCACGACGCGGTGCCCACTATCTTGCATTGCGCACTTACGATCGGGGAACCACCGGACGCGGCACCAGTCTGACTCAACGCCATTAGCACAGCGTGGCAGTAGTAATTCCGGTATGCCCGTATCTTCGTGATACGGGCTTTTTTTCGCCCTCGAGGCGTTGATGGCATGAAAGGCGCGCAACGGCAACGACCTGCGCGGATCGCGTCGCCGCCTTGTCGATGGGAAGCCGAGATTCGCCCGCGGACGCGCACGGCGACCGGTCGACGTCAGCGACGGCCCGCCGAGGGGCGACAGGCCCGGGCGGACAGTGACTCAGTTCAGGTAAGCGATGAACCTTGAGCTAAGATCTGACTTCGGCTGTCGCGGCGGACTGCGGTTCGGCCGCGCCGAGAACATAATCGTTCATGCGTTGCGCTGTCCATGTGAGCAGACGCTCGTCGTGCTCGAGCCGCGCAAACTCCGCTTTGCCGCGTTCGGTGAGCACCGCGATGTCGACGGGAGCATGAAAGCCTGGCGCCGGTGCGACGGTTCGCTGACGAACGGTGTCCATCAGCCCCAGCGCGCGAAGATATTGGAAGACACCCGGCCTTCTGGCCCAGGGAACCTGACGATATTGCGCTCGCCGCAGCGCTTCAAGTACCGCTTCGTTGGAATACGTGGTCATCTCACTTCTTTCTTAAAGTGCAGCTATGACACATTCATGCCCACGCGTCACTGCGCCACCGGCGACGCGCGTAGCACCCGCGCCTGGTCGGAAGCTCGCCGCCTGTCTGACGGCGGATTTCCGCCAGGTGCTGCCTGGTCTCGTTTTCGGAACCCCCGTCAGAACGGCATGTTAGCGTTCTCTCCATGAACCGACGATGCAACCGCCGCGGCGCGATGGCAGGCCCGTGGATTTGTCCCGAAAGACATACGTTACCCCATTTAAATTGATTCTATTCACTTTATTAGCGCTTTTTTTTGCAGCAATCGTGCTATGGAAACGTGCGCGCCGGCCGCTCATCTTCTGCATGATCGCGCTGTTCTGGCTGCTCGCGGCCGGCTGGCTAACCGCGCCACTGCTCGATCTGGCGCAGCCGCAACGACAGAGCGCCACGGCCGCCACCTTCGCGCCACGCACCGCGATCATCCTGCTCGGCGGCGGCACGGTCTACGACCACGACCATGTGCTGGTGCCACCGCGCGACGTACTCTCGCGCATCGAGGTCAGCGCGCAGAACTACGCGGCCTGCAAGCGCACGGCGAGCACGTGCCGGGTGATCGTCAGCGGCGGCAATCCGCAGCGGCATAGCGCGACCGAAGCCGACACCTACCTGCCCTATCTGCTGCGTCAGCAGGTGGCGCGCTCGGACATCGTGCTCGAACAAAGCAGCCGCACGACCTATGAGAACGCGCGCAACGTCTCGGCTATTGTCGGTCAATCACATTACGACACGTTGATACTCGTCACCTCCGCGTATCAGATGCCGCGTGCGCTGCTCGATTTTCAGCGCTTCGGCGTCGAGCCGCAGCCGCAGATTTCGAGCGCGCGGCGCGCGCGGATCGGCGTGCTGCCGCGCTTCGCCAATCTCGTGGCCGCGGAGATAGCGTTGCATGAGCTGATCGGCCTCGCGCAATTTCACCTGTATCGCGCGATCGGCTGGTTCTAACGAACGATGTAGGCCGCTGCGCTCTGGCACTCGAGGACGTCGCGGTTTATTCGACCAGCGTCCAGTTATTACAAAACGTAACAAGTGTTGAGCACGGTTACAAAGCCATCGGCTAGAGAAGAGTTTGCTCGATAGAATGCATTGTCTTTCCCACTGGACAGGCAATACTCGGGTCCACCACCATTCTACGGAGGTAACGATGAAGAAAGTGTCCATGGCGATCCTGGTTTCCTTGTGTGCCGCAGCCGGCGCGGCTCACGCGCAGGACAACGGCATCACGACGAGCACCGATCCGGCGAAGGCCGCCGACGTCGAGCAGCGTGCGCAAGATTTGCAAAACCGCGAGCAGTCGATGGGAAGCGCACCGGCCGCGCCGGCCAAGCATCACAAGATGGCTCCGCATCATCCGAAGAAGGGTGCCGACGCGTCGGGCACCTGAACGACTTCGCGGATCTCGCCTCGCGGCCTCCTCGTGAAGGTGAAAAAGCCGAAGCTGGCAGCGCCGGTTTCGGCTTTTTTTATTTGTGCGACCCGCTCGCTGTTGGCAAGGCACTCCGAGCGCGCACCGGCCCGGCAAGCCGCCGGCGCTCTGCTCTCTGTATGCTAAAGTCGCGCACCGACCGGCGAGCCGCCGGCATCCCCTAACCCGTGCGCACCCTGGTGCGGAGGACAGCATGAGCAACATCCAGCTTGATATCGAATGGACCGAAGCAGCATCTCGCAAGATCGAAAAACTGATGCCGCGTGGCGGTCAGGAAGCGTACCTCGCGCTGCCGCCTGTCGAATGCCTGCCGATGGAAGGCGACGTGCTGTTTCTCGGCCCGGCTGGCAAGCAGGAGCCGTTCATTGTCGCGGAGCGCCAGTATCACCATGACGGCGACGCCGACTGGACCATCATCCTGATTCTCGATGTCCCGCAAGCAACCCACTGATCGCTGACGGCGCGCCAGCGGCCTCGGGGCCGCCCCACCTGTCCAGCGTGTCCGCGCGCCGCTGACGCCCGCGCCCGAATTCAGGCGATCTTCGACACCACGCGAATCTCCGCGTGCTCGATCCAATCCGCGGCCGCCTTCTTATAAGCCTGGATATGCGCGGATTTCGCATGCGCCGCGAGCGCATCCTGGCTTTCCCATCGCTCAATGACACGAACCGGCGCGGCTCCTGCACGTCGCGCCAGAATCCGCCCGGCAGAGCAGTGCCAAGCCCGCCGCCCGAATGGCCGCATCAGCGCCTACAGCGGCACTAGCACGTGAGCACCGTCGGCCTGGAGTTTGGCGGGCGACCACCGGGCGCCCTGCTACCCTCGGCGTGGTACGGTAACTCATTGCGATTGGGAATCGGTGTCGCGCGTGGCAAGCGCGCGGGACGCTCCGACGCATTACCGCAACGGATTGCCGCACGGCCGTAGGCAGTCGTTTTGCAGACAATTTTCGCGCCCATGCGTTTGTGATAACCCGCACATTGCCGCGCGCTGCAAACTGCTAGACTCATTTTGACCAATTCGCCGGAGTCCAGCGTGGCTGGCACCGCCCTCCGTGTTCGCGGGACGCATTCGTTTCGTTCCGGCGACGCTCCGGGTGTGCGAGCGCTACGCGCCGAATGGGTTTGCGCGCCCCTTCATTCCCTTGCCGCAACGATCCCATGTCAGCTTTCATGCCCGCTTCTATGCCATCCGTCAGCGAATTGACCGTGAGCGGCCTGCTCCCGCACCTGGTCCGCGGCGAGTCGGGCTGGACCGCGACCTGGCGCGCGTTGACATTGCACAGCGTGTTCCAGCCGGTGCTGTCGGTCACGCATCAGTGCGTGGTCGGCTACGAGGGGCTGTTGCGCGCGTTCGATCCGGTCGGTCTGCCCGTCTCGCCCGAAGTATTGTTCTCCGGCACGCGCTCGGCCGCCGAAGCGCGCGAACTCGATCGCATCGCGCGCTGCCTGCATGTGGCGAACTTCATGGAGCAAGGCATCAGCACCGGGTGGCTGTTTCTGAACACGCGCCCGCAGGTGTTCGAAACCGGCTGGCCGCAGCGCGCTTTCATCGACGAGTTGTCCGCGCATTTCGGGCTGCCGCAGGAGCGCATCGTGATCGAAGTGCTCGAGCAGCCCGCCGACGATGAATCCGCCGTCGCCAGCATGCTCGCCGCCTCGCAGCCGCGCGATTTTCTGATCGCGATCGACGACTTCGGCACCGGCTTCTCGAACTTCGATCGCGTGTGGCGCTTCCGCCCCGACATCGTCAAACTCGACCGTTCGCTCGTCGCGCGCGCGGGCAAGCGCGAGGGCGACGAATCGATGATCAGCCATCTGATCGCGATGCTGCATCAGTCGGGCACGCTCGTGCTCGCCGAAGGCGTCGAAACCGATGAAGAGCTGATGATCCTGATGCAGGCCGACGTCGATTTCGTGCAGGGGTTCTGGTTCGGTCAGCCGAAGAGCAGCGTGCTGGCCGCCTGCACGAAGGTGCCTGAGCTCGTCGCGTCGATCTGGAGCAAGTTCGCCGAATACGAGCGTGCGCACGCCGGCCACCAGCGGCTCGGGTTCGAGGGCTTCGCGGAAGCGGTGCTGGCCGCCGCCGACACCTACCAGGCGACCGGTGACCTCGAACAGGCCGCGCAAAAGGTCTGGCATCTGCCCGAAGCGCGCCGCGTGTTCCTCACCGACGGCCTGGGCGAGCAGACCCAGCCTTCGGTGACGGCGGCGTCGGTCCCGCCGCCTCCGAAGCGGCTCGCGCCGCTCTATACGGAGACGCGCAGCAACTGGTCGCGTCGCGCGTATTTCCGGCACGCGCTCGCGGCGCCAGGCCGCGTCGCGATGATGGGGCCGCATTATTCGCTCGCCGATGGTCAGGACTGCTACACCGCGGCGATCGCGTTCGAGCGCGACGGCACGCACGTGCTGTGCGTCGACTTCGTGCCGGAGGCGTCGCCGCCGGATGTGCGCACCGGCAGACGCGGCGCGAGGCGTTAGCGACCCACGCCGCTACTCGTGCATGCGGCCGCGCCCCGACTTGACCTCGCTGCGCCTGGCCTTACTGTCGAGCCGCCGCAGGTTCGACGCGCGGGTCGGCCGCGTCGCGACCCGATGCTTGCGGGTCACGCTGACGCTTTCGATCAGTTCATCGAGCCGCGCGAGCGCCGCCGCGCGGTTCATCTCTTGGGTCCGATGCTCCTGCGCCTTGATGATCACGACGCCGTCGCGCGTGAGCCGGTGGTCGGACAGCGCGAGCAGACGCATCTTCAGCACTTCCGGCAGCGACGAGGCGCGCACGTCGAAACGCAGATGGATCGCGCTCGACACCTTGTTGACGTTCTGACCACCCGCCCCCTGCGCGCGCACGGCGGTCAATTCGATTTCGTTGGGCGGGACCGGATAGCGGGATGTCATGGGTGGTCGGGAAGGAAGATGCGTCAGTGTACAAGCGCTCGACGCGAAATGCCCGATCTCGCGGGAAGGCGGCGGAGCGCCCGGTGCGGCGCCCGGCGGCGCCGGCTCGCGAACGCTACGAAAAAAACCATTTGCGTCGGCCCGACCGGTTCATCGATACTGGTTCTTTCGCTTACGGCGTAAATTCATATGAAAATCCGTCCCGGTTTCGTGCTCGAACTGGCCGTCAACTTTCTGCTGCCGTGGCTTGCTTACCGGCTCGCGTTGCCGCGGGTCGGCGAGACCGGCGCGCTAATCGCGTCCGCCGTGCCGCCGCTCGTGTGGAGCGCGATCGAGCTCGCGCGCTTCAGGCGCGTCGATGCGCTCAGCGTGATGGTGGTGGCGGGCATCGTGCTGTCGGTCGCGGCCATGGCGCTCGGGGGCAGTCCGCGCATGCTGCTGTTGCGCGAGTCGCTGGTGTCCGGCGCGGTCGGCGTCGTGTTCCTGCTGTCGCTGCCGATGCGTCGTCCTCTGATCTTCTACCTCGCGCGCGCGACGGTCGCGCGCGAAATGGAAGGCGGCGCCGCGCATTTCGAGGCGCTATGGCGCGAGCGCCCCGGTCTCGCCACCGCGATGCGAACCATGACGCTCGTGTGGGGCATCGGGCTGACCGCCGAAACCGCGCTACGCGCGTGGATGGCGCTGACGTGGCCGATCGAACGCTTCCTCGTCGTGTCGCCGTTTATCGGCTACGGCATCTACGCGGGACTCGCGCTGTGGACACTGTGGTATCGCAGGACGATGCGCAGCCGCGTCGAGGCCATCGAGCGGGCGAGCGGGGTTGCCGGTTGAGCGCCGCTCGCACCACAAGTCCGCCACTTCGCTCTTTCTGCCTGCTGCCGCGCGATCAACGCGATGCTTCGGCAATCCGCGCGGCCAGCCCCGAATCACGCTGCGTCGGCGTCGCGATCGCCTGCGCGAGCACGGCCCGCGCGCCGATCACCTCGACACGTTCGCGCGCGCGAGTAATCGCCGTATACACGAGCTCACGCGACAACACCCGGCTGAACGCCGACGGCAGCACCAGCACCGCTTGCTCGAACTCCGAACCTTGCGACTTGTGGACCGTCAGCGCGAACGCGGTGTCGTGCGGCGGCAGCGCGGCCGGCGACACCGCGCGCACACCGCCGTCGCCGGTGCGGAAGTACACGCGCAGCGCGCCGCCCGCGCCCGGCAGCGCAATGCCGATGTCGCCATTGAACAGACCCAGCGCGTAATCGTTGCGCGTCACCATCACCGGACGTCCGGCAAACCACTGCGCGCCGACCGCGAGCGTGACGCCCGCGGCGCGGCGCACCTCAGCCGCCATCGCCGCGTTGACCTGATCGACGCCGCGAGGTCCGAGCCGCGTCGCACAGAGGATGCGGAAGCGGTTGAGCGCGTCGAAGAGCGGCACTGGATCGGGCATATCGACGGCGAGCGCCCTGGCAAGCGCGTCGGCGTACGGCGCGAAGCCACCGGCAAGTCTTGCGGTGGTGCGCTCGGCCAGCGTCGTGTGAGCGTCCTCGTGCAGCGCCGCGGCGCAGACCTCGGTCGGGTCGATCTGCAATACGTCGAGCGCCGCGCTCGGTGAGCCGTTGCGAATCGCGACGGACAAACGGCCGATCGGCGACTCGAGGCCGAACCGGTAGTTGCGCTCGAGCCAGACGACGCAGTCCGCGAGCGGGTTGCGTTCGATCGCCGATCGCTTATCGCGATCCGCCTGCTCGCCAGTCGCCGATGTCACGCCGTCACCGAACGGATCGCCCGACGCGGGTGGCTCGAAGGTTTGCGGCGTCTCGGGCGGCTCAAATAAATCGTCCAACGGTGCTTCATCGACTTCACGCAACGCGCGCGGCAAAGCCCGCGCGAGCCGCGCCTCGTCGATGTCGAGCGCCTGCGCGACCCATTGCAATCCGCGCGCGCTCAGCGCCGGCCGCGCGCTGAGTTCGGCGAACACCGCGCCGGCTTCGACCGCGGCGAGCTGGTCCTTGTCACCGAGCATCACGAGCCGCGTTTGCGGCCCGATCGCGTCGAGCAGATGCGTGGCCATCGCCACGTCGATCATCGACGCCTCGTCGATCACGACCACGTCATACGGCAACGGATTATCGCGATGATGCCGGAAGCGCCCGCCCGGCCCCGACCCCAGCAAGCGATGCAGCGTGTACGACGTCTGCGGCAAACGCGCGGCGAGTTCGGGCGGCAGCTCGCCCGCGCGCGCGAGCAACGCTTCCTGCATCCGTTGCGCCGCCTTGCCGGTCGGCGCCGCCAGCGCGATGCGCAAATCGGCCCGCGCATCGAGCAGACACGCAAGCACGCCGACCACGGTCGTGGTCTTGCCGGTTCCCGGGCCGCCGCTGACGATCGTCAGCCGCCCCGACAGCGCCATCACGGCCGCGACGCGTTGCCAATCGACGTCGTCGTCTCGCGGCGGACCGAAGTAGCGCAGCAGGCGTTCGCGCAAAGCGGCGGGGGCGGTGTCCGCGTCGGCCTTCGCGGTGCTCGCCTCGCCCGTCGCATGCGCGACCAGGGCGTGGGCCAGGCGCCGCTCGTAGTCGTAGTAGCGCGCGAGATAGAGACGCCCCTGCGCGTCGATCACGAGCGGGCGCAACGCCGCCGCGCGCCCGCCGCGTCCGCTGCGCCATCGCTTGCCATGCCGCTCGCGAGCAGCGCCGCGCGCACTTCGGCGCTCGACGCGTCGAAGCGGCGCGCGAGCGTCGCGAGCGGCACGCACACGTGCCCTTCGGCGGTCGCGCGGCTCGCGGCGAACGCGCCGCGCGCGGCCCACTTCACCACCTCGGTCGATGCGCCACCGCGCCGCGCGAGCATGCCGATACGGCGCGCGAACCCTTCGGCGAGCGCGATGCTGAAATCGGCCGGCGCGGGCAGGTTGACGCCGATGTCTTCGAGCCCGAGCGGCGCGGCCGCGCGCTCGTCAAGCGTGCCGGGCGTGCTCATGCGCCACCTCCGATCATCGCCGCGTCGAGCAGCGCCACCAGTTCGAACGGCGCACGCCGCCTGTGCACACCGGCGGCACCGTCGACATCGCGCCAGTCGGGCCGCACGCCGCGCACGAATAGATACAGGTAGCCGCCGATATGCGCGTCGTATGCATAGTCGCGCACGCGCGTCTTCAGATAGCGATGCAGCGCGACCGTATAAAGCAGCGCCTGCAGGTGGTACGCGTGACTCGTCATCGCCGCTTCGAGCGGCGCGGCTGCGTAGTCGGCGGCGGTGTCGCCGAGATGGTTCGACTTCCAGTCGACGATCCAGAAGCGGCCGTCGTGCTCGACGATCATGTCGATAAATCCTTTGACGAACCCGCGCAGCACGCCGGGCTCCAGCGCGACGTCGGGATAGCCGTATTCGATCAGCAGCTCGCGCAGCGCCGGAAAATCCAGCGACGGGGCCGCGAACAGAAACTCGAGTTCGTTCAGGCGCCGACGCGGATCGAGCCGCGCGAGCGTCATGCCCGGCACGAGTTCGGTCGAGACGACGTCGGCGATCAGCCGATGCATCATCGCGGGCAAGCGCACGGCGAGCTCGGGCGCGGCCGGCGCTGGACGCTCGCGCAGCGCGCCGCGGATCGCGTCGGGCCAGGTGCGCGCCTCGGTGAAATCGGCGAGTTCGAACATCCGATGCAGGCAATCGCCGGCCGCCGCGCCGCGCGGGAACCCGAGGATGTCGTCGTCGGCATGCGCCGGGGCGCTCGACGCGGCGAGCGGCGTGAGCAGCGGCGCGGAGGGTAGCGCATCGGCGATTTCATCGTGGTCGGGCCGCACGTCTTCCTGCGGCGCGTGCGCGTGGGCATCCGCGCTCCTGCCGCCGGCCGCGATCAGCCCGCTGAAACTTGCCATGCGCCACTGATCGCGCAACGGCCGCCGATTCGCGCGCGCGTGCAGATGCGTGCCCTGATCCCGCAGACTTTCGAGCGGCACGCGGCGCGTCACTTCGGGCAGCGCCCGCAACGTGACCGGTCCGCCCGCGAGCGCCTGCCAGCTCGCCGCGAGCGCGGCTTCGTCGGGCGGCTCGGCGAGCCAGGCGTCGAACGTGTGGCCGCTGCCGCCGACGAGCCAGTTCAGCACGCTGCGCCGCGACTCCTTCGTCGAGCGCGACGACAGATACGTGCCCGCGACCAGGTAGCAGCGATACACCGCGCGCGTGAGCGCCACATAGACGAGCCGCGCGCGTTCCGCCGCCTGCTCGCGCACCGCGTAACGCGAGGCGCGCTCGGCTTCCTCTTCGTCGCAACCGTAGTGCAGCACCGCGTCGCCGCTGTCGTCGTGATACTCGCGCGCATCGGGCAAGCCCGACGAGGGCGGCTCGCGCAAGCCGCCATCGTTCAGAAACGGACAGAACACGACCGCGTATTCGAGTCCCTTCGATTTATGGACCGTGACGATCTGCACGAGATTGCGATCCGACTCGAGCCGCAGTTGCGCCTCGTCACCGCCGCCCTGCTCGCGCTGCGCGGCGAGCCAGCGCAAGGTAGGCGCGATGCCGGGCTGGGTGGCCGCTCGCGCCTGTACGAGCTCGGCGAGATGGTTCACGTTGGTCAGCCGACGCTCACCGTCGACACCCGCGACGAGCCGCTGCGCGACGCGCAGTTCGCGCATCAGCGTGCGCCACATCACCGCGAAGCCGCGTTCGTGCCACAGCATCCGGTAGCGCGAAAAACGCTCGACCCAGCCCATCGCGTCGGCGACGTCGAGCGCCGGCGCGGGTTCGTCAACAGCCTCGGCCGCGGGCGCATCGGCGACCTGCGTGAGACGCCACAGCGCGGCGGCATCGAGCCCGAGCCAGTCGGTGGCGAGCGCGGCGCGCAGGCGACGCAGATCGCCGGGCGTGTCGATGGCGGCCAGCACGCGCTCGATCTGCTCGGCGTCGAGCGTCGCGAACACCGACGCCTGCGCAAGCTCCACGCTGCCGACGCCCCACGCCGCGAGCACGCGTTTGACGAGGCTGCCCTGCTTGTGCGTCTGCACGAGCACGGCGATATCGCCCGGTGCGAGCGGCTTGTCGCCGATCGTCACGACACCTTCGCGCGCCCCTCGCAAAAGCCGCACGATCTCGGCCGCGCACGCTTCGCTCGCGGCGCGCTGCGCGCTGCGTTTGTCCAGCGGCGTTGCGCCGCGCGGCAACGTCCAGATGCGGAAATCGCCGCCGCTCGCGTCGGGATCGGTAAACGGCGCGCGGCGCCGCTCACCCGCACGCACTGGCTGATAGTCGAGCCCGTCGAGCACGAACGCCTGGCGGTTCGCTTCGAAGATCCGGTTGCACGCCTCGACGATCGGTGCGGTCGAACGCTGGTTGACCGCGAGCGTGTAGCACGCGGACGCCGACTCGCGCGCCGCGAGATACGTATGCAGATCCGCCGCGCGAAAACTGTAGATCGCCTGCTTCGGATCGCCGACGAGGAACAGCGGTCCCGCCGGCGCGAAGATGCGGCTGAAGATCGCGAATTGCAGCGGATCGGTGTCCTGGAACTCGTCGATCAGCGCGGCCGGATAGCGGCTACGCAATGCATCGGCGAGCCAGGCATGCGCGGCCAGTGCGCGATACAGATTCGCGAGCAGATCGTCGAACGATACAACGCGGCGCGTGCGCTTGCGCGCCACCAACTCGGCCGGCGCGTAGTCGAGCCATGTCTGCACCAGCGCGAGCCAGCGCGCGCGCTGCGCGGCCTCGGCGGCGACCACGGCCGCGGCCAGCGCGTCGGCATGCTCGAAGAACGGATGTGCGGGCGGCTCGAACTTGACCTTGGTTGCCTTCTTCAACGCCGACGCCGTCAGCTTCAGCGCGGCGCGCGGCGGCGGCGCATGGCGATCGCCCTGCGCGAAGTAGTCGGTCCACGCGGCGATCGCGGCGCTCACGTGATCGGGCTTGTGCGTGGTCTTGCTCAGGCGCTCCTGTGCCTCGGCCAGTAGCGCGACGATCGCGTCGCGTTCGGCCCGCCAGATCGCGCACGCGACATCGAAGCCGGCCTGCGGATCGGCGCTTGCGCCGGCCGCGTCGACGCCGCCCCAGCGCAATTGCGCGAGCGGCTTTTTCAGGCGCCGTGCCAGCTGCTCGTCGAGCGACGCGGGACCGGCGCGCTTGGCCACCAGCCACGCGGCGAACGCCGGATGCGCATGTGCGACCGGCTCGACCTGCTCGCGCCAGAAATCGGCGGCGAGTTCGAAACGCAGCGCCGCGTCGTCGGCTTCCATCTCGAACGCGAATGGCATCGCGGCCGCGAACGGCGCTTCCTGCAAGGCGCGCTGACAGAACGCGTGGATCGTGTGGATCGCGGCCTGATCGAACGTGCGCAGCGCGCGGCGCACGACCTTCAACGCGGCCTCGCGCTCGATACCGCGCTCCGGCGCGAGCGTCGTTTCGAACAGCCGGCGGATGAACGGATCGTCGCCGTCGTCGTCCATCTCGATCGCGCGGTGCAGTTCCGCGAGACGGCCGCGTATGCGCTCGTGCAGCTCCGCGGTCGCGGCCTTCGTGAACGTGACGACGAGAATCTGATCCGCGTTCAGGTTCTTTTCGAGCAGCAGCCGCACGTACAGCGCGCAGATGTTCCACGTCTTGCCGGTGCCCGCCGACGCTTCGATCTGGTTCACGCCGTCGAGCGGACATGCGAACACGTCGAGTTCGTCGGCGGCGAGGCTTTGATGGCGCAGCGCGTCGCTCATGAGGCGCTCCGCAGATGCTGGATCAGTGGCTTGAAGACGATCGCGGCGAGGATGCCGAACGGTTCGTCGAGCGTGAGCGGTGTGCCGCGCAGCGCGATGCGCAACGCGGGGTCGTCGGATTCGCCGCGCACGCGGTCGTTGACCCATACGCCCTGCGCCGCCGATTCGCTTTCGCTGAGCCGCGCCCATGCGCTTTTCGGGAAAAAGCGCAGCGGCAGCCGGCGGCCGGCATTGAAGAGCGCAGCCAACGGCGCGAGTTCGTCGAGCGGAGCCGCGACGGGCGCGAGCTCGAAGCTCTCGCCGCTGCCGTGCCATACGGTGCGGCGCGGGCCGTCCGGCTGTGCCGCGCAATAGACCAGATGCGCGAGCCACGCGGACAGATAGTCGCGCGCGCTGGCTTTGGCATAACGAAAGATCACTTGTCCCGTTCCGGTCAGCAGGTTCAACGTGCCGCGCAATTGCAGCGGCGTTTCGGCGGACTCGCGCAGCAGCGCGTCGTAGTCGCCAAACAGGGAGACGGCGCTGTCGGTGCCAGCGCCGCCTTGCGGCCAGCGCGGCGAGACGTCGAGCACGAACGGCAAACGCTCGACGCCCGCGGCCACTTCGCGCCGCACGCTTTGCGCCAACTGCCGCAGCGCGGACAGCTCGCGCGCGCGCCAGACCGCGCCGGTCGCGCCGCCGGGCAACTCGGGGCTCGCCTCGGCGACGCGCTGCACGCGGCTATAGATCACCTCGTCGTCGGTGCCGGCGTCTAGCAGGACCGGCAGCAGGCGCTCGGCGAGTGCGTCGCGGCCCGCATAGTCGAGATCGAACGGCTCGGTGTCAAGCAACTCGCCCTGCGCATCCGACAACGCGATACCGAGCCGGTCGCGCAGCAGTGCGCGCGCCGGATGACGCCAGAAGCGCACGAAGTCGTCGAACGCCACCTCGTGCATGTCTTCCGGCGGCAGCGGTTGATCGAAGAACGGCGTGGCGGCGGCATGCTGCGGTTCGGCAAGCAGCGTGGCCAGCTCGGCGCGATTGGCGTCGTAGGTGAACAGGTCGGGCTTCGCCGCGAAGTAGTCCGACGCGAACGCCTGCAACGGATGCTCGACGATGAACTCGCGCCGCGCGCTGTCGACCACGGCCGGACTCGCGTCCTCGCCCGCCGACACCTGCGCGAGATGATCGAGCAGTTCATCGACGAGCGCGGCCGGCGGCAGCGGCGCGTTATCGCGAATGCTGCGGCCGGTGTAGGCGATGAAAAGCCGCTCGCGCGCGGCGAGCAGCAGATCGAGGAACAGATTGCGCTCGTCGTCGCGGCGCTGACGGTCGCCGGCCTTACCGAACGCGGCCATCAGATCGAACTCGTCGGCATGCGCGAGCGACGGCAGCACGCCGTCGTCCATGCCGAGCAGGCAGACCACGCGGAACGGCAAACCGCGCAAGCTCGTCAGCGAAGAAAACGTCACGCTGCCCCACGGCACGCCGCCGCGTGCGGGGTCGTCGAGCGCTTCGGTGAGCGCGGTGCGCACCACCGACGCCGGCAGCAACACATCATGTGCGCCGGCCTGCATCGCGGCGCTCATCGCATCGAGCGCGTCGCGCACGGCCGCGAGCGAATCGGCGAATTCGACGCCGCCGTCGAAGCACTGCCCGAGCGTTTCGAGCAGCAGTTGCGACCAGTCGGACGGCGTGCGCTCGATCGCGCAGCTCGCCGCGAAGCTGTCGATGTCGTCGACGAAACGCGACAGACGGCCGAGCAGTTCAGCATCCGAACCGCCCGCGCCTTCGACCGGCAGCCACGCATCGACCGGCTCGCCGCCTGCCGGCATCGCGTAGCCGAGGTACAGGCGCGTCAGCGCATCGGCGAACGTATGACGCGCGACCGGCACGTGTTCACCCAACGGTTCGAGCGGCGCGAGCCCGCGCCGCGCGCCGGCGGCCGCGAGCCATTCCTGCGCGGCTTCGAGCGAATTCGCATCGATGCCGTAGCGCACCGCGACCGCGTCGACGCGCAGCCATTCGATCAGATCCGGCGCGCCGACGCTACGCTCGGGCAGCGCGAGCCAGTCGAGCAACAGACGCGCGACCGGATTGGCCTGCGACGGCGGCAGGCCGGTAATGCGGTACGGAATGCGACGCGTGTCGCCGGCGGGCGTGGTGCCGAACACCGCATCGATCAGCGGACCGGCCGCCGCGAGATCGGACACGGCGACCAGCACGTCGGACGGCTGTAGATCGTCGAATTCGTCGAACCAGCCGAGCAGGCGATCGTGCAGCACTTCGAGCTGCCGGGACAGGCTATGACAGACGTGCACCTCGATACCGCGCTCGATAGGCAACTCGTCGGCATCGGCCTCATTGCGCAAAGCGAGAATGCCGTTCTGCACGGCGGCGAGCCAGCTCGGCTCCGGGTTTTCGGTGAAGTCGCCGGTCTCGGCCGATGCGGCGCTTTCGGTCAGCTCGTGCAGCATATGCAGCTGCGCCTGAGTCTGGCGGCCCCATTCGGCGAGCAGCGGATGACCGACTTCCTGATAGTCGAGCTGCCCCGCCGCGTCGAGTGCCTGCACGCGCCCTTCGCTGACCACGTCGAACCAGAACTCGCGGCACGGGTTCATCACGTACAGACGCACGTCGATCCAGCGCGACAGCGCGCGCAGCAACGCGATATGCAGCGGCGGCATGGTCGGCAGCGCGAACACGCTGACCGCCTCGGGCCATTGCGCGTTCGAGATCGCCTCGAGATCGAGCGCCGCGATTTCATCGAGGAACCGATACGCGGGCGGCAGCGCGGCCGCGGATGTTTGCGCATGACCGCCGGCCTGCGCGAGCTCGGCGAGCACCGCGCGCCACAGCGCCGCCTGCCAGCGCTCGTCCTCGCGCGCCGCGTCGCTCGCGCCGGTCAGACGCGGACCGGTGTCGTCAGCCGCGCCGCTCGCGAAGATCGAGCCGCCCTTGTGCCATTGCAGCAGCCATTCGGGGCGATAAGTCAGATAGTGATCGAGCACGGTCGCGACGCGCCGCGCGAGTTCGTAGCGCATCGACGCGTCGGCCGCATCGAGATAGGTGCGCAGACGCGGCGACGCGTTCCACGGCAGCGCTTCGTCTGAGTCGTCGAGCAGCCGGTAGCAGCGCCACACGAGCCGGTCCGGCGCGAACGGCGAATGCTTCGGCACCTCGATCACGCCGCCGATCTGCGCCCACAGCCATTGCGCGAGATAACCAAAGTTAACGTTCGCGCAGATGCCCTGGCGCGCGGCGATATCGAGCTCGAGCCGCCGGCGCACGGCCGCGCTCGGCACGATCACGGGCCGCGCGGTCCACGGGTCGGACGGCGCTTGCGCGAGGTCGCCGAGCAGCGCGCCCACCAGCGTTTCGTAGCGGTTCGAGTAGAAGAGCTGAAGCATGGATTCCAGATCACATTTGGCACGCTGATGGCCCGCGAACGATGCGCGCGAGCCACGGCGGACATTGAAGCGACAGCATAACAAACCCATCCCCAGGGCATAACCTGGCCGAATGGACGAGGTCAGAACGCGCGCAAAATCAGTTAGACTCGACGGCAGTTTCGCGCTGTCTTTCCAACTGCGGTTTTCTCGGTGAATGGATTCAGGTAGTCGATGCGCTATTCGGTCGAAATAAGAAAATTCCTTTATAGCCAGTACTTTTATGGCGGCCTGCGCATCGCGGTCGGCGTGTCGTTACCGGCCATCCTGTGCCTGATCGTGTTTCACAATCGTGACCTCGGCTTCACGATCGCGACCGGCGCGCTCGGCGCCTGCGTCGTCGACATGCCGGGCCCGCTCAAGTACAAGCACAACGAGATGCTGGCCTGCTCGGTGATCGGCTTTCTGTCCGCGCTCGCCACCGGCCTCGCCACCGTCAACCCGCTCGCGCTGTGGTGCACGGTCGTGCCGCTCACGTTCGTGCTGTCGCTAATCGTCGTGTACGGCAATCGCTGGCCGCAGATCAGCTTCGCGACGCTGTTCATGATGATCATGACGCTGGAGGAGCACTTCACGCCCTTGCAGGCGCTCGTCAACGCGTCGTGGATCCTGCTCGGCGGTCTCTGGTACACGTACTGGTCGACCTTCGTGAGCCGCTGGATGATGCATCGGATCGAGCAGCAGGCGCTCGCCGAAAGCGTGTTCGCGTGCGCGGACTATCTGCTCGCGCGCGCCGCCTTCTACGATCTCGACAACGATCTCGACGAGTGCTATCGCAACCTCGTCGACAAGCAGATCTCCGCGGTCGATCGCCAGGACGCCGCGCGCGACATGGTGCTGCGCAATCTGCCTAGGTTGAAGCGCGGCAAGCTCGAACCACGCCGCGCGATGCTCTACAACCTGTTCATCAATAGCGTCGATCTGCACGAGCTGTTCGTCGGCGCGCAAACCGATTACACGCTCGTGCGCAGCACGTTCGGCGGCTCCGATCTGCTGGTGTTCTATCGCGATCTGATCCGCAAGGCGGCCGAAGATCTCGAGGAGATCGGCCTCGCGGTGCTGCAGAACCAGGCGCCGCGCATGCGCGTGAACGTGAAGGCGGAATTGCGCGCGATCGAGTATGAAATCGAACTGATGCGCAAGCAGGAACTGCCGACGCAGAACCCGGAGGCGTATTCGGCCGTGTCGTCGAATTTCCGCCGCATCTGGAGCGCCACGCGGCTGATCGACAAGATGCGCCGAAGCCTTGCCACCGAGCCGAGCCCGACCGAAACCGAACTGCGCATCGACCAGGCGCTGAGCCGTTTCGTGTCGAGCCGGCGCGTGCCGTTCGGGCAGATCCTGTCGAATCTGACGATGGCCTCGCCGAGCTTTCGACACGCGTTGCGCGTGACGATCGCGGTCGCCGTGGGCTTCTGGCTCGGCCGCCTGCTGCCGCTCACGAACGCGTACTGGATCGTGATGACCACCGTGATCATTCTGAAGCCCGGCTACTCGCTGACCAAGCAGCGCAACGGGCAGCGGATCATCGGCACGCTGATCGGCTGCGCGGCGAGCATCGCGCTGACCATCTTCGTGAAGGAGCCGCACATCCTGATGGTCGTGATGTTCGCGTCGATGGTGATGAGCTACAGCCTGCTGCTGTTCAACTACACGGCGAGCGTCGTGTTCACGTCATCGTATGTGCTGCTGCTGTTCCATCTGCTCGCGCCGGGCAGCATGCGCATCATCGGCGAGCGCGCGATCGACACCGTAGTCGGCTGCGCGATCGCGATCGCGGCGAGCCACCTGTTCCCGTACTGGGAGTACCGCTTGATGGGCAAACTCGTCAACAACATGATCAGCGCGACGCGGCAGTATCTCGAAGCGAGCTGGTGGTGGAGCGGTAAACCGGCCGCGGCGGCGGTCGCGGCCGTGACCGAAGCGGGCGCGCGCGCACCGGCGGCGGCGATGGCGGATCCGGCGATCGGCTTTGGCGGCCCGGCGCTCGCCGTCGCCGGCTCCGGCGCCGGAGCCGAAGTGGCGAGTGGCGTCGGTGCGCGCGGCGCTGGGCGCGCCGGCGTGGCACAGCCGGTCGCCGACGCCAATGCCGAGGCGAACGCGGGCGAGGCCAGCCATGACACCACCACGATCCGCAACGCGACCGCGCGCCCGGCAAGCGGTGCATCGGTCGCCGCTGCCGCCGCGGCGACCGCGCTCGACCGCGATTACCGTTATCGGCTCGCGCGCAAGAACGTTCACGTTGCGTTCGCGAATCTCGGTCAGGCGTTCCAGCGGATGATGCTCGAACCGAAGTCCGCGCAGAAGTTCGTGCCGGAGTTGAACGGTCTGCTGGTGCGCAGCCATGTGCTCGCGTCGCAGATCACGGCCGCCGCGCCGCTGTTGCGCACTTCCGCGCAACAGCAGCACCAGGTCGAGGATATCTCGCTACAGCCGCTGCAGCGCGCTTTGAGCCTCGTGCGCGACAACCTGAGCGCCGCCGAAGCCGGCACCGCGTTGCCCGCCGAGCAGGGCGAGCAGATCAAACTGATGAGTCGCGAGCTCGATGCGATGGTCGTCGAAACGGAGAAATCGCCGGACTATACGGCCGATGCCGTGCATGACACGAAGCTGCTCGCGCATCAATGCAAGCAGATGCTCGCGGCGTCCGCGCAGATTCGCAAAGACGCGAGCATGATCCGGCTACCGGAGGAGTGAAGCAGGAAGCGCGCGGGCGTTATTGCGCGGCGCCGCTCGCCGGTTTCATCGCGGTGGCCGCCGCGGCTGCCTGCGAAGCCACCGGCGGCACCTGCGTGGGCTGGCTGTCGAACTCGTGCTTTTCGCGGATCGCGTTATAGAACAGCGTGGCAATCACCAGCAGGATCGCCACCACGATAAAGACGGAGATGCCAAAGGTCGGATTCTTCTTGCGCGGCGGTCTGGTCATGAAGCGGGCTCGGTTCGCGAAGCAGTCGCGGATGGGTCGGAGAAGGCGGCATTCTACGCCCAGTGGGCTTGCACGCGGCTTGCAGCCGGGGGACCAGTATGGATGCGCTGTGGCGCGTTTACTGTCGAGGCAGCAAACGGCGCTCCTGACGGCACCCGGTCTGCCTCGTGTCGCTGCTGGTGATTTTGGTCTGTGCTCTCCCGTCGCCTTAAATGCATCGACCACGTCGCCATCGTAGCGAACCCGTGTTCCGTTCGTTCGTCACCGCCCCATTGCATGTCGCGCGTCAGCCGTTATTTGTGACAGTCACAGCCGGCCGCACCGGCAATGCCGTCGAATACTTGATCTGCTCCATCGCAAAGCTCGAACTCACGTCGTACAGCGGCACGGCCGTGATCAACTGTTTGTAGATCCGGTCGTAGTCGTCGATATCGGAGACCACCACGCGCAGCAGATAGTCGGTCTCGCCGCTCATCCGGTAGACCTCGACCACTTCCGGAATATCG
Source organism: Paraburkholderia sp. MM6662-R1 (assembly GCF_050436245.1). Taxonomy (NCBI): domain Bacteria; kingdom Pseudomonadati; phylum Pseudomonadota; class Betaproteobacteria; order Burkholderiales; family Burkholderiaceae; genus Paraburkholderia; species Paraburkholderia sp. MM6662-R1. The sequence continues at coordinate 947,929 of NZ_JBNDLV010000001.1, forward strand.
CGCACCGCCTGCGTAAATGCGGCGGCCCATGTCTCCGTGTGCTGATTCGTCCGCACCGCCACGAACACCGTGGTTCCGACCCCGAGCTTGCGCGCGTCGCACAGCGCCACCTGCGCGCGAATCACGCCCGCCTCCTTCAGGCGCTGCAGCCGCTTCCAGCAAGGCGTCTGTGACAGGTTCACGCGCTGCGCGAGTTCGGCGATCGGCATCGTCGCGTCTGCCTGCAGCAATTCGAGCAGCTTCCGATCGATGATATCCATACTCATACCACCACCCCTCATAGGAAATTATTCTACTTTTCTGACGGTCGAGGGAATTATATGGAAACTCTTTCTCCGGGCAAACCGGTATAAATATCGATACCGAAAATTGCCGAACTGCAGCGCCCGCGCTGCAATAAAACCATGAGCGACGACCTTCGCGCCACCGCTTTCGAGCACCTTCCCGACTACCTGAAGTCGCTGCCGGACCCGGCCCGACTTGAAGCGGCCGCGTTACCGACACAAACGCTGGGCGAGATCGGGCGCACACCGCTCGAGCGCCTGTGCGAGACGCTCGACGCGATGTTCGAAGCCTGCGCGAAATTTCCGGAACCGTCGCATTCGACGTTCTTCGCGCGCACCATGCGGCTCGCGCTCGCCGAGGCGGCCGCCGACCCGGCGCTGCTCGCACCGATGCAACGCGAAGGTTCCGCCGACACCTATCGGCGCCATCTGCTCATCGCCGATCCGCAAGGCCGCTATGCGATCGCCGCGCTGGTCTGGCAGCCCGGCCAGGCGAGCCCCGTGCACGCGCATCACACCTGGTGCGGTTACGCGGTGGTCGAGGGCAAGCTGAGCGAAACGGTCTTCGAATGGGACGACGCGCATCAATGCGCGAGCGCGCTGCGCGCTCAGACGCGCAAACGCGGCGCGGTGTCGTTCGTGCGCGGCGGCCGTGCTGCGATTCATCGGCTTGGCAACAGCAGTGATGCGCCGGCGGTGTCGCTGCATATCTATGGCGTCGAAGGCGCGCGGATCGGCACGCACGTGAACGACATCGTGCGCATGGCCGACGCGGCGGAGATGGTTTGACGGTTGCACGGCCCCCAAACACACCCCCGCCTCAATTCTTCCCACCCACATCACCCGCCGTCGGAATCTGCGGCGGAATCGGCGCGGTCTGTCCGGTCGTCGGCGGCGCCGGACGCGGTTCGTGCGACACGTCACGGGCGGGCGCAAGCGGCACCTGTGTCGACGCGCGCGCCGACGGGCCAACGACGCCCACCTCATACTCAGCTTCGCGCGGATACTCGTGCGGCCCTTCGCGGTCTCTTTCGCGAGTGGGTTCATGCGCCCTTTGATGGGTTTTGCCGCGCTCGCCGTCCCGCGCCCGCTGCTGCGCCTCGCCATGCGCATGCCGGCTGTCATCGGCACCGGCATTCACAGGCGCGACGAACCCGGTCATCTCATCGTCGCGCAGCGGCTCGCCCTCGCTATCTTTCGACGATGTGTACAGCCGCATCTGCGCGACCGGAATCTCGATGCCGGCCTCGTCCATCTTGCGCTTGAGCCGCAAATTGAACGCGCGCGCGACGCTCCATTGCTGCAGCGGCCGCGTCTTGATCTGCCCTTTGACGACCATCCAGTTCGGATCGAAGCGGTCGAGGCCCCACACTTCGATCGGCCCGAGCATCTCGCGCCGGTAGCGGAAGTCGGCCATCAGCTCCGCGCCGACTTCGCGGATCAGCTGCGTGATCTCGTCGACATCGGTCGAGAACGACATGCGCACCTCGAACACCGCGTACGCGAAATCGCGCGACAGGTTCTTCACGATCTTGATCTGCGAGAACGGAATCGCGTGGATCGCGCCCTGCCCGTCGCGCAGCCGCACGGTGCGGATCGACAGATGCTCGACCGTGCCCGCATGCCCGCCATCGACGTCGATCCAGTCGCCGACCGAGATCGTGTCCTCGATGATGATGAAGAGCCCGGTGATCAGGTCGGTCACCAGCGACTGCGCGCCGAAACCGATCGCCAGACCGATCACGCCCGCGCCCGCGAGCAGCGGCGTCACGTTGATGCCGAGGTTCGCGGCGGTGACGATCCCACCGATCGTCATGATCGTGACGAGCAACACGTTGCGCACCAGCGGCAACATCGTGCGGGCGCGCATGCTCGGGCTGCGCGCCTTGTTGCGCGGGCTGCCCGGATTGAGCGTCTCGGTGATCGCGGTGTCGACCAGAATCCACAGCAGCCACGCGATGAACACGGTGGCGACGATCGCCGTCATCGCATGCGCGACGCCGCGCGCCGCCACGTTCCTCTCGATCACCGCGGCCAGCGACACGCCCCACAGACGCGCCGCGGATTCGAAGAAAAACAGCCAGATGAACAATGTCAGCAAGGTGCCGCAAAAGCGCAGCAGCCGCGTCAGATACGGCGAGCGGCGCCGCGCGCGGGCACTGCGCGGCCGCGTCATGCGCAGCACGATCGCCGACAGGAAGAATGCCAGCACCAGCAGCAGCGCGGTGACGATCGAGATCTGCAGCACGTTTTCGCTGGAGCCGGAGCCGCCGAGCGTCGCGACCACCGACGCGGTCGCGAGCACCAGCACCGGCACGTGCCACAGCGCGGCGAGCACCTCGAACGCTTCGGTCGCGGCCTTGTGGTCGTTGCGCTGTTCGTACGGCCGGTTGCGGATCAGATGCGCGACCGGCCGGCGAAACGCGAGCGCGAAATAGCCGGTCAGCACGGCGGCCGTCATGTTGGCCGCGGTCGAAATCAGCGCGGCGAGGTTGGTGCCGAGCTGATGCTCGACGTCGTAATTGACGGCTGCGTCGCCGAGCGCGCCGCACACGCCGATCACGAACAGCACGCGGCGCGCGTGATCGATCAGCAGACGCACCGCGACGCGGCGGTGGCCCGAGCCGAACAGCGAAAACATGATCAGACAGATCGCGGAAAACACCGCGCCCGCGACGATCGCATACGCGACCACCATGCCGAGCGTGCGGCCGAGCGAATCGGGCATCGCGCGCATGAACAGCAGCGCCGCGATGAACGCGATGATCCACGGACCGACACGGCGCAACGCGAAGATCAGCAGCTCGCGCGTGGTGGGATTGGGCCGCAGCACCAGCTCGACACCGAAGCGCCGGTGCAGCCGTTGCTGCAGATAGATCAGCGCGCCGGCACAGGCGCCCCAGCCGGCCAGCATCCCCAGCATCGCCAACAGGATCGTGCCGACACCCTCGTGTCCCTGGCCCGAGACGATCGTGTACAGCTCGTTGCCGGCCGCGGTCACGCGCCCGCTCCAGTAGCGCACCGGCGTGCGGCCCTGATGGACGTCGGATTCGAACGACGCGATGCCCGAGGCGATCGCGCCGAGCAGGCCCGGGCTCGGTTGCGCGGAAGCGGGCGCGGGTGGCCCGACGGTTTGCGCGGCGCTTTGCGATACGTCGCGCAGCTTTTTCAGCTGGGCAACGAGCGCGCTGCGCTGGCGGTCGTTGTCGAGCGTGGCGATCACGCTGTCGAGCGAGCGCGCCAGCTCCGCCTGGCTCGCGGGCGACGGCGCCGACGCCGCCTCGGGCGCCGACGCTCCCGATGCCGCGGACGCAGGCGTCGCGTTCACCGTCGCGCTGTTGATCAGGCTCTGCAATGCCGGGATCACCGGCGTGCCGCCGCCGACCGCGGGGCCCGCGGCTTGCGCCATGCGCGGCAGCGTGCCGAGGCACAGAATCAGCGCGGCGCACAGCAGCGCGGCAAACCAACCGACGGCATCTGTGCTCGCGCGCGGGCGGGCGTCGCCGCTGACAGTGTCGCGAGCGGTGTGAGCGGAGGAGAGATGGGGGGCGCTGAGAATCGCCGGCTGCTGCCCGCCGCCAGACGGCGCAGCCTCGGACTCACGCTGCGACGGGCATGACTGCATGGCAATCCGTGAGAAAACGGCAGACGCCAGTGTAGCCGCAGTTTCGCCCGGCGCGGCCGAACATGCGTAACCGAATGTTAGTACGCTTGCGCGGCCGGCGAATTCGAACCGCCGCTCGTCAGTACGCGACCGTCGCGATCTGGCGGACGAAGCGGCCCTGCTCCAGTTCGTCGACGAACGCGATCGCGTAGTCTTCGGCCGAAATGCGGCTGTTGCCGTCCGCGTCCACAATCAGCGTGTTCGCGCCCGTGCGGAACTTGCCGGTGCGCTCGCCCGGCGCGATCAGCGCGGCCGGCGCGAAGAACGTCCAGTCGAGATCGGTCACGCCGCGGTAGTACTCGAAGGCGTCGCGGTGCGCGAGTGCAATACCCTTGTACGCGTCCGGAAAGCCGTCGGTATCGACCAGTTGTTTGCCCGGTGCGACTTCGAGCGAGCCCGCGCCGCCTACCACGACGACGCGCTTCAGCCCCGCCGCGCGCACCCCCTCGACCAGCGCGCGTGTCGCTTGCGTCAGGGTGGCGAGATCGCCCTGCGGCGGCGCATACGCGCTTGCGACCACGTCCTGACCGCGCACCGCCGCGCCGACGCTCGCGGCGTCGAGCAGATCGGCCTGCGCCGCATGCAGATTCGCGACGCCGGTCGGCACGCGCGCCGGATCGCGCACCAGCGCCGTCACCTGATGCCCGCGACGCGCGGCTTCCGCGGCAATCCGCGAACCGATCATGCCAGTCGCGCCAAACAGGGCGATCTTCAGTTGCTTGCTCATATCAGCGTACTCCTCAGGTTGTCTTATATGTAACTTTTATAGTTACATATAACGAGAAAAAAAGCGGGGCGCTCACCCCGTTCCTTTGTTTGGCACGCGTGCCGGAATAGTTCGACCCGCGCCCTACGACACTGCGCTTCTATCGTTCACCGCCGACGCGTCTTGCGCGCGAAGACACGCTCAAGCACGGCGCTTGCGCTCGCGCTGCTTCTCCGAGCGGACCACGTCGGCGGTCGCGTCGGCGAGCGTGCGCGCGGCCAGCGCCGCTTCCATTGCCTGCTGCGCTTCGTCGATGATCCCGCTCAACACGCTCTGGATATTGCGCCCCACCATGCACGCTGGATTTGGCTCCTCGCGATGCAACGCGAACAACTGCGCGTCTTCCACCGCGCGATAGACCTCGAGCAACGTGATCCGTTCCGGCCGCCGCGCAAGCAACGCGCCGCCACCGGCGCCCATCTGCGAGGTGGTGAGGCCGGCGTCGGAGAGCATGGTCAGAAGCCGGCGAATGAGCGCGGGATTGGTGTTCACGCTGCCCGCAATCATCTCCGACGACAACGGCACGCCGCCCTGTAGCGACAACAGCGCGAGCACATGCACGGCAAAGGCAAACCGGCTACTCGTGTTCACGGCAGATCCGTCCCGAAACGACAATGTGTAACCATCGTAATTACATATAATGCTAATGTCAAACGGCGAAACCGGATCGAACGGCGCGAGTCATTTATCCATCTGCTTCTGCGCGTCGGCGGAGTCGGTCGATGCAGTCGACGAAGCCGACGCGCCCGCATTCTGCGCCGACCACGCCTGCAGCTTGCGCCCCGCCGTTTCGAGGCCCTGGCCCGTGATCGACGCGGCCTTGCCGAGCTGCGCGTTGGTCGCGCTCGCCGCGTTCTGCAGGTTGGCCTGCGCGCTCGACGCGAGCGCGGCGGGGTCGATCTTGAGCGACGGCGCGGAGGCCGAGTCGAGGTTCTGTTGCGCGGCGTCCTTGGTCGCATCGACCTGTTGGCCGACGTAGCTCGCGGCCTGATCGAGCTTCTGACCGGCAAGCTGCGCGGCGTCGTTCAGCTTGCCCGCGACCTGGCCGGCCGACGCGTCGTTCTTCTGGCACGCGGCCAGCGCGCCGAACACGAGGACCACGACCGCCGCGCGGCGCAATAGCGATGAGGAAACAGATGAAATCATGATCTGGAAGGAGCCGCGTCGGGCGGCTCGCACATGCGAAGACGTGCCCATGATACCGCCGTTGCGCGGCGCGCCCGCTTCGGATCGCCCCGGCGAGTTGGTCGCGGTTCTGTCGAACCTGATGGAGCTGACGTCCGCGCGATTCAAAAGGCGGCCCTTCCCTCAACGATCGTCTTCGGCGCGCGCTTCTTGCCGCGGCAGTATTGCGAAGCCCACGCGCGCTGTATTGCCGACCATGCGCGCGAACCGCTCGGGCCACGTGATCAATGTTTCATCGATTGGCGGCTATCGTGCCGCGGCGGGCTTTGGCGTGTATTCGTCGACGAAGCTCGCCGTCGAAGGCATCACGGAAGCGTTGCATGCCGAGTTGAGACCGCTGGGCATTCACGCGACAGTCGGCACGCGGATCGCGCACCGAGTCCCGAGACCACGTGCAGCAACGAGCGTCGACTTGCAGCGGCGCTCGCCTCAACATCGCTCAACAGCGCCCCACAATTCAGAATCTTCCGACAGTTGCAGGCGCAACACCTCCGTATAGTGCCGCGGCTGCTTTTGGGGAGTGCTGTTTCGATGAAACTGATCGACTGGATCGTCACCCTCGTCATCATGCTGATGGCGATCGTTTTTTTCTGCGCGCGCCGGCTGCCCACCTGGTCGCACGACACCCGCGCTCGGCATATGAAAGGGACCCGTTTGCTGATGCAGGCTGCGTGTGCACTGTGGGCGGCGCTGCTGGGTGTCACGCACGGCCTGTTTGCCGTCGAGGGTCTTGCCGGCATTCGGCCAACACCGGCCGAAACGTTCGCCGGCATCGCCGTGCTGCTGGCATGCGGTTGCTACTGGTCGGTGCGCGGCAGAAGACTGCTGAAGCCGCGGCGGATTTTCGCCGGTTGATGCGCGGGCGAGCGCCATCCGCGCCGCACGATCGAGCGCCCCCTACCGCGTGCTGATACCTCGCACCGCGTGGATCGAACGCGCGGACGACCCGCTGCCTGCCCCCAAGCCTGGTCCCGCAGCGCCCGGCACACTCTGACGCGCACCGCGCGCCGCCGGAGCCGGACCCGCCGCGGCGAGCGCAGCCGCGCCAGCCGCGGCCGGTTTCGCGCCCGTAGCACCGGCCTCTGGCAGCGACAGATAGAACGTCGTGCCTACCCCCTCCTTCGATTCCGCCCACACGCGGCCGCCATGTCGCTCGACCATCCGCCGCACGAGCGCGAGGCCGATGCCCTCGCCGGCCGCGGCATTGCCGTGCAGCCGCTGGAACGCGGTGAACAGGCGCGGCAGCGCGATCGCCGGGATACCGAGGCCGTTGTCGCGCACGTAGAAGATCCGCAGCGAATGCACGCCCGGCGGCGCAGGCGTCGTGCCGATTTCGACGCTGCCCTCGCGCGCCGGGTCCAGATAGTTGACCGCGTTGCCAATCAGGTTTGCGAAGATCTGTTCGAGCGCGGTCGGATCGCCCCATACCGCGGGCAGTTCGCCGACCGTCACGCGCGCGCGCCGCGCACGGATCGAGCCCTGCATCGCATCGACGACACGTTGCACGATGTCGCGCACATCGACATTCTGGCGCCGGTACTCGACCCGCCCGACCCGCGAGAGCCGCAGCAGCGCGTCGATGATGTGCGACGCGCGCAGCACCGCGGTCTGCAGATAATGCAGCGCCTCGCCGATGTCCTCGTCGACGATGCGCTCGATCCGCTCGCGCGTGCTGATCGCGAGCGACGAGTTGCGCACCGCGTCGCGCAACTCGTCGCTTGCGCGAATCAGCTCCCGGGAAAATCCCTGCAGGTTCACGAGCGGCGCGCGCAGGTCGTGCGACACGCTGTAGATGAACATTTCGTTTTCCTGGGTCTGCTGGCGCAGCGTCTCGTTGCTGCGCGCGAGCTCGGCGGCGCGCCGCTCGAGGTCCGCGTGAAAGCGAGCTTCGATGCGCTCGGCTTCGAGCAGTCGGCGGCTCGTCTCGTGCAAGGTCAGATCGAGCCGCGCGATTTCATCGCTACCCGCGCCGAGCGGCGCGAGCGGCTCGTTGCCGGCGAGCCGGCCCGCGTTGTCGGACAGCAGCGCGAGCCGGCCGCGCACGCCGCGCGTGAACATCCAGACGGCGAGCGCGACGAACACCAGCGAGCCCAACGCGGCCGCGACGATCAGCGTCTGTTCCCGTTCGCGCACGGCGGCGACGGCATTCGAGCGCGAGCTATCGAGACGGCGCTCCTCGGCCTGGAACGCGGTCACCTCCACACGGAAATGATCGAGCACGTCGGCCTGGGCGAGAGCGTGGAAGCGCGCGAGAATCTCGCCGGTCCGCCCGGCGTGCAGCATGTCCTGGATCCGGTCGGACCACTGGCGGTACGCCTGCACCGCCTGGCGCACCTCGACCACGCGCTCGACCTGCGCCGGATCGTCCGCGACGAGTTCGGCGAGCTCGTCGATGCGCCGGTCGACGTCCATCCATACCGCGATCGGGGTGGTGAAATGCGCGTCGTTGGCGAGCACCGCGCCCCGCAGCGCGACCGATTCGGCCAGCACCGGATCGAGAATCTCCGTGGTCTGGCGCAACACCTCCTCGCTATGCATCGTCCAGCGCTCCGCCATCATCGCATCGGTCTGGGCCTTCACGACACCGGTGAGCAGCGCGAGTTCGAAAACGGCCGGGATCGCGATCAGAAGCAGGCCTTTTGTGGTCAGTCTCATGCGTGCCCATGGGAGGGGTTGGCCCGCGGATCGTGCGCGGAGTCGGCACATTATGTCGGCGTTTGCGCGGGAAAAGAAAGAGGGACACGAACGCGTCGACGGCAGCTTCTGCCGTTCGCGCACAGTGCGCCAGAAATGGGCATCGACGCGCCCAGCCAGCATCTCGCTGCGTCAGATGCCGAATGAAAATGTAATTTAAATCGAATATTTCGCCCTCGCCCGGGTCAATCTGCGCAAGGGCGTCGATTTATGCACTTGTATGGTGCCATTCCTCTCTGTTCAGGTGCATGACGCGCTCGGGCGGCGCATGGCTCAGAACCCACCAGATACCCATCCCGGTGCCCGATTGCACCGTGTCGACGCGACCAGCACAGCTTTGGCCCGCTTCTTGCTCACATAGCGCACTTTTTTGGCATAAGCGGGACATATCGATGGAAAGTCTGAAATACGGCGCCGATACCGAGTTTCTTTTGATCGGCGCCGCCATGGTGCTGGCGATGCACGCGGGATTCGCCTTCCTGGAGCTTGGCACCGTGCGCAAGAAGAATCAGGTGAATGCGCTGGTCAAAATTCTGGTGGACTTCGCGGTCTCGACGATCGCGTACTTCTTCATCGGCTACACGATCGCATACGGCGTGCAGTTTTTCGACAGCGCGGCGACGCTCGCCCAGCACAACGGCTATGCGCTCGTGCGCTTTTTCTTCCTGCTGACGTTCGCCGCCGCGATCCCCGCGATCGTGTCGGGTGGCATCGCCGAGCGCTCCAAGTTCAATCCGCAACTGTTCGCGACGTTCGTGCTGGTCGGTTTCATCTATCCGTTCTTCGAAGGCATCGCGTGGAACGACCGCTTCGGCATCCAGGACTGGCTCACGCAGGCTTTCGGCGCGCCGTTCCATGACTTCGCGGGCTCGGTGGTGGTGCACGCGTTCGGCGGCTGGGTCGCGCTGCCGGCCGTGCTGCTGCTCGGCGCGCGCCACGGTCGCTATCACCGCGACGGCGGTATCGCCGCGCATCCGCCGTCGAACATTCCGTTTCTCGCGCTCGGCGCATGGGTGCTGACGGTCGGCTGGTTCGGCTTCAACGTGATGAGCTCGCAGACGCTCGACAAGATCAGCGGCCTCGTCGCGGTCAATTCGCTGATGGCGATGGTCGGCGGCACGCTGAGCGCGTGGTTCGCGGGCCGCAACGACCCGGGCTTCACGTACAACGGCCCGCTCGCCGGGCTCGTCGCGGTGTGCGCGGGCTCGGACATCATGCATCCGCTCGGCGCGCTGGTCACGGGCGGTATCGCTGGCGTGCTGTTCGTCTACATGTTCACCTGCGTGCAGAACCGCTGGCGCATCGACGACGTGCTCGGCGTGTGGCCGCTGCACGGGCTGTGCGGCGCATGGGGCGGCATCGCGGCCGGGATCTTCGGCATCCATTCGCTTGGCGGGCTGGGCGGCGTGTCGTTCGCCTCGCAGGTCATCGGCACGCTCGGCGGAATCGTCGTGTCGGGGCTCGGCGGCACGGTCGTGTACGGCGTGATCCGCATGACGGTCGGTCTGCGCCTCGACCAGGAAGAGGAATACAACGGCGCCGATCTGTCGATTCACAAGATTTCGGCAACGCCGGAGTGAACGAAGGCGGCGCTCGCGGGAAACGGGAGAGAGGCGCGAATCACGCGCCTGTCCCCAAATGCGCGCGCCGATGTTAGACTTCGCGGCTGGAGATGGCATTCTCCATTAACCGCCCTTGGGGCTGATGATGCCTGCTACGCCCGGTTATGCGGACGCGGCATCAACTCGCCCGCATCAACCGGTCTGTCGACATTCCGGTTTCGATCCTCTTCCATGTATTGGTCTTTTCTCGCTGTCGCGATTGGCGGCGCACTCGGCTCGCTGTTTCGCTGGTTCCTCGGCATTCGACTTAACCCGGTCTTTAGCGATCTGCCGCTCGGCACGCTCGCCGCCAACGTGATCGCCGGCTACCTCATCGGCGTGGCGGTCGCGGGCTTCGCGCGTGTGCCCCAGCTCACGCCGGAATGGCGGCTGTTCGTCATCACCGGTCTGATGGGCGGGCTGTCGACGTTCTCGACGTTCTCCGCGGAGGTCGTGCAGCGTCTGCAGGACGGCCGGTTCGGCTGGGCGGCGGGCGAAGTGGCGATTCACCTGAGCACTTCGCTGATCATGACGATTCTCGGCATCGCGACGGTTTCGTTGCTGGCGCGCTGAGGCGAACACGTTGACGAGGATCACGGACGCGGGCCCGAGCCGTCGGCAATTGGGCTAGCGCCCGTTTGCATCTGAGCTCGGTGCGAGCCAGCTCGACGATCTCGTCGCCGCGTCCGTTCAATATCGCACGCAGCATATAAAGGCTGAATCCCTTCGCATGGGCACGTTCCACCTTCGGAGGCATGGCAAGCTCATGCTTCGATGCGATCACATCGACGAGTGCGGGACCGGGATGCGCAAACGCCTGCACCTGGCCGGCAGCGCGTCTCACTGTGTCTTCGGCACCGACGTCGCAGGCAGCGGCGCGGGCCGCGCTTCGTCCCAGCGGCTCTTCAGCACGCGGCGCAGCCTGGTCCTGAGCGGCAACACGACCCGCTCCTGAAACAGCACCGACGTCACCAGCACCAGGATCAGATAGACCGGATAGGCGGAAAAATGCGCGGGCACCTGGCTTGCCGCCACCCGGCAAACATGCGGTCGATGCACGCATGACAACAGCGAATACGGAATGCCAAGCAGCTTCTGCACTTTGAGAAAGCCGATAAATAGCGGGTATTGCAGCGCGAAGATCGACAACGAAGCGTTGCCGAGCCGTCTCGTCCAGGCGGCCACGCGCGGCGACGCGTTTTGCAGTGTGCTCGCGCAAACAAAAATCACCGCGACTTGCGCGGGCAAGAGTGCGCCGTTGTGAAGAAGTACCTCCCACGAACGCATTCCTGCCGTAAACAGAAAAGTGGCGCCGATGAAAAGTGCCCCTATAGCGGCGAATATGATCCACCGGCAACTCGCGATCATGCCGGTAATGCTTTCGACGTTCGCCTCGAATATCCCGTAAGCGAGAATGCCCGCCAGAAACTCCGGAAGCCGCACCAGCGGATTGGTATGCAACACACCGATCGGCCACCCCTGATACCAGCCGCCTGCAACGACGATCACGGCCGGCAACAGGCTGGCGCCCCACATCGCCATCAGCATCGTGGACTTCCAGCGCATCGACAGCAGGCGTGGCGCGAGCGCCGGAAACAATAAATAGAAAAAAAACAGCGTCGACAACGACCACGACGGAATGTTGAATGACAGATAAAAGGGATTCCAGGCCTGCAATAACAGGATCTGTAAAACCGCATTGACCGCCACTTCCACACCGCTCATGGTGTGCACAATCGGCGGTGCTGAATCGAGGTTGCTCAGTTCGGTGTCGAAGGGATGGGAATTTACCGCCATTAATGCAACGCTCAGCGCTAGCGTAACGATGTGAATGGGATAAATATTGCTAAAACGATTGATAAAAAACTTCGATGCCGAAACCTTCATCGCTTCGCCAGTTTTCTTTTCCACCGAAACGTGCGATAGAATGAATCCTGACAGAATAAAGAAGATACTCGTCGCGCAGCCGCCGAATTTGAAGAAGTCGGCCATTGGCATCGCCCTCGCCTCGGGGTAAATGACGAGCGTGTGGAAGACGACCAGATAGCAGGCCAGCAGGAACCGCAGGATGTCCAGCCCCGGGAGCATCGCCTTCATTTTGTTTTCCTTTTTCTTACATGGAAATATCGATTCATTGCGTTTCCTTTCATTTTTATATTCTTTGATTTTTAAATTGAAAGCATTTACGCGGCTCGATATGCGGAGCATGATTCATGGAGGCGCGGCAACCGGTATGTGCGCTTCCGCACCAATTGCAGCTGCAAAAAAACACCGTGTGCGAAGATCGCCCGAAACCAGCGCGCGCGTCTCTCCGGCCGCCATCCCGTTCATGAGAAAACAGTGACAAAATAAATGCGCAGAGCTGCGATGTAAAAAAACGCAACCAATAGGCGAGCAGCAGTTCTCGCGTGACGTGTTTTGCGCGAGGCGGCAGTTTCTTAAGATTTCACCTGAGCGCTGCTTAATGCGCTGTCACATTGCTGACTCCATGACGAGATATCGGCAAGGACAGTCGTGTCTCAGAACACGGTGGACGGAGCGTGGGCAATGCCGGTGAAGAGACGCCACGCTTCAAATCGCGTGGCGAGCTGTTTGCGATAGAGCGAGGCGCTCAGTAGATGACTGCGTGCGTTCGGGCAAGCGAAACCCTCGCATCCGGCGCTCGCGTTCACGCGTGGGTTGATGGCTGTTTTCAGCGCGGTTGTTCACCCGCGCGCAGGCCTTGACGAACACGTGCTTCACATTCGCCAGCTCAGGGAGCTCTGTTTTCGCGGCCGGGTAGCTGCGAACCGCGTGGCTGATGACTGACGCCGGGAATCGATGGCCATGGCAGGAGCGATTTCGTCTTCTTCATCACGTCATCGTAGCTGACCAGCGCGCGTGACAACGCCCGGCGAACCAATCCTCACGCCCCGTTCGGAATCCCTTCAATCGGACACTCCGGCGTCCCTGGCGTCGGGCGCGTGAGTGCTTCGACGCGGCGGCGCGTACCGTCGGGGTCTTCGATCCAGTCGCGATAGAACCCAAACGGACAGGCCGCCACGCCGTTCGCGCCGTCGCCCGAATTGATCGTGCCCGTGTACCCGCGGTGCAGAAGTTTGTATAGATGGTTCTGCGACTGCATCGTGCGCCGCGCGTCGCGGATCATGCTCAGCGAGAGCTCCGCGTACTGCACGCCCATCTCCTCCTCGCCGCACTCGCCGAGCGTGCACCCGTCGAAACCCACGATCGCCGAGTGACCAAAGTACGAATACACGCCGTCCCAGCCCGTGGCATTCGCCACGGCGACGTAAGTGTTATTCATCCACGCCATTGCCTTAGCCACCATCACCTGCTGCTCCTTGGCCGGATACATGTAGCCCTGGCAGCGCACGATCAATTCCGCGCCGTTCATCGCGCAGTCGCGCCAGATCTCGGGATAGTTGCCGTCATCGCAGATGATCAGGCTGATCTTTAAACCCTTCGGCCCATCCGTCACGTAGGTACGATCGCCCGGATACCAGCCTTCGATCGGCGTCCAAGGCATGATCTTGCGATACTTCTGCACGATCTCGCCGCGATTGTCGATCAGCACAAGCGTGTTGTACGGCACCTTACGCGGATGTTCTTCGTGACGCTCTCCCGTGATCGAGAACACCCCCCAGACGTTGGCCTGGCGGCACGCCGCCGCAAATATTTCCGTCTCCTCGCCCGGCACCGTCGACGCCGTATCGAACATCTCCTGCCGGTCGTACATGATGCCGTGCGTCGAATACTCGGGAAACACGACGAGATCCATGCCAGGCAATCCCTGCTTCATGCCGACCACCATGCCGGCGATGCGGCGCGCGTTGTCGAGCACCTCCGCCTTCGTATGCAGACGCGGCATCTTGTAGTTGACCACCGCGACGCCCACGCAATCGTTGCTGCTCGAAATGTCGCCATGTCGCATGACATACCCTCCTTAAGTCCCTCAGATCGCAGGCGGACTTCGGGCCGCCCGCTCCGCTTCAGCACACACTGACTAGTGGCTGATCATCCATGGTCGTCCTGCCGGCCGTTTGAGTCCGTCCGAAGCCGATCCCGCGAGCTTCGCGCTGCCACCCGAGCAGCAACTGCATCCCGCCCGATGACGCAACGGCGCCCCGTCACCGGACTGGCGCGGCACGTGCTGCGCGCGCTCGTTCGTTGCGTGCGCGGAGCGCCGTGTATTCGCCATCAAGGCTAGCGACGGCGCGCTGATCACCCGGCCGCTCTCCCCTCCGCACTCGGGACAGCGGCAAGGCTTTTCGCGGTCCGCCATGCGCCGCATGACGGAAAAGGGACCGCAACTCACGCATTCGAAGTCGTAGATCGGCATGACAAGCTCTCCTGGTAGCGTTGGCTCAGACGTTCGCCAGATCCGGCGAGCATGGCAAATCCACACCGCCCTTGATGTGCTGGATGGGCCCATCGGCATTTGGGCGAATGTCGAAGTCGAAAATCTGTGTCGGCAGCCACAAGGTCGCGCACGCATTGGGAATATCGACCACGCCGCTGATGTGCCCCTGCACCGGCGCACAACCGAGCAACGAATACGCCTGCGCGCCCGAATAGCCGAACTTCTTCAGATACTCGATCGCGTTCAGGCACGCTTGCCGATACGCGACCGTCACGTCGAGATAATGTTGAGCGCCCTGCTCGTCGACCGAAATGCCTTCGAAAATGAGGTAGTCGTTGTAATTCGGCGTGATAGGACTCGGCTGGAATATCGGATTGCGAATTCCGTATTTCGCCATGCCGCCCTTGATCAGATTCACGCGCATGTGTACCCAGCCCGCCATTTCGATCGCGCCGCAAAACGAGATCTCGCCGTCGCCCTGGCTGAAGTGCAGATCGCCGACGGAAAGTCCTGCGCCATCCACGTAGACGGGGAAGAACACCTTCGAGCCGCGCGACAGATCCTTGATGTCGCAATTACCGCCGTGCTCCCGCGGCGGCACGGTGCGCGCCCCTTGCGCCGCCGCCTTGTCACGCGCGTCGCCCGTGAGTTGCCCCATATGCGCGGTCGCTGCGAACGGCGGATTCGCCAGTGGCGGCACGCGCTCCGGCGCGGTCGCGATCAGGCCGGTTTCGCGTGCGTTCCACGTTTCTAGCAGTTTCGGATCAGGCAGGCATCCGATCAGGCCGGGGTGAATCAGACCCGCGAAATTCACGCCTGGAATGTGGCGCGAGTTCGTATAGACGCCGTGAAAATCCCAGATCGACTTCTGCGCGGCGGGAAAATGGTCGGTGAGAAAACCGCCGCCATTGGACTTCGAGAAAAATCCGTTGAAGCCCCACTGGCTCTCGGACTTCGCACCGATGTCGAGCAGGTCCACGACCAGCAGATCGCCGGGTTCCGCGCCATGCACGCCGACCGGGCCGGACAGAAAATGGACGATCGACAGATCGATGTCGCGCACGTCGTCGGCGCTGTCATCGTTCTTGATGAAGCCGCCGGTCCAGTCGTAGGTTTCGAGGATGAAGTCGTCGCCGGGCTTGACCCAGCAAGCCATCGGAATATCCGGGTGCCAGCGGTTGTGCACCTGCGTGTTTTCGTAGGCCGGCTGGTTCAGATCCACCTTGATGAGAGTCTCGGGCATTGCGTTCGCTCCATGGTTCGAGGGTCAGTAAATGCGGTTCGGTGCGCCGCACTCATACCGAGAGGTATTCGCGGATGCGGTCGGTGTCGCCTGCATCGCGGGTGCTTTGATGGACGAAGCGGCCGCCTTCGATCACGAAGAGCCGGTCGGCGACGTCGAGCGCGAAGCTCAACACCTGCTCGGACACCACGATGGCGATGTTGCGGGTCGTGCGAATCTGATTGAGCGCCTTCGCGATGTCCTTGATGACGGACGGCTGAATGCCCTCGGTAGGCTCGTCGAGCAGCAACACCTTCGGATCGGTCGCGAGCGCGCGCGCAATCGCGAGCTGCTGTTGCTGGCCGCCCGAGAGGTTGCCGCCCTTGCGCCGTCGCATGTCGAACAGCACGGGAAAGAGCGCGTAGAGATCGTCGGGCACGAGCTGGCTGCGCGCCTTTTCGAGGCCCGTCTGGATGTTCTCCTCGACGCTCAGCGACGCGAAGATCTGCCGGCCTTGCGGCACGTAGCCGATCCCTTTCGCCACGCGCCGGTAGCTCTCGTCTTTGGACACGTCGGCGCCGCCCACCCGCACCGTGCCGCGATTGGCGGGCAGCATGCCGATGAGCGCCTTGAAAAGCGTCGTCTTGCCCATGCCGTTGCGGCCCATCACAGCGACGCTTTCGCCGTTCGCCACGGAAAATCCGATGCCGTGCAGCACCTCGCTCTGGCCGTAGCTGACCACGAGATCGTCGACTTCCAGCATGATGTGTTCTCCGTGTAAATTCAGTGGCCGAGATAGACATCGATCACGCGAGGATCGGATTGCACCTGCGCCATCGGCCCTTCCGCGAGGATCTTGCCTTGATGCATGACCGTGACCTTGTGCGCGATCCGCTCGACGAAGGCCATGTCGTGCTCGATCACGATCATCGAGCGATTGCGGCAAATGTGACCGAGCAGTTCCGCTGTGACTTCCCGTTCGCGCGCGCTCATGCCTGCGATCGGTTCGTCCAGCATCAGGAGTTCGGGGTCCTGCATCAGTAACATGCCGATTTCCAGCCACTGCTTCTGGCCGTGCGACAGCAGCCCGGCTTCGAGATCGAGCGAAGCGGCAAGACCGATCTCATCGGCTACCGCACGCACCCGGTCGGCCACTTCGGCATCCTCGCGATAGGCGAGCGCGCCGAACACGCTGCGTCCGCGCGGAAACGACACTTCGAGGTTTTGCGCGACGCTCAGGTTTTCGTAGATCGACGGCGTCTGGAACTTGCGGCCGATGCCCTTGCGCACCCGCCGGAACTCGGCGAGATTCGTGATTTCCTCGTTGCGGAACTTGATGCTGCCGGCGGTTTCCCTGGTCTTGCCGCAAATCAGATCGAGCAGCGTCGTTTTGCCCGCACCGTTCGGGCCGATCACGACGCGCAATTCGCCGCGCTCGAGATAGAGGTTCAACGAATCGATCGCCTTGAAACCGTCGAACGACACGCTCAGATCTTCGATCGCAAGCAGAAAGTCAGTGTTGCTCATGTGTCAGATCTCCTTGTTCGCTGCGCCGAGCCACCGGCGGATACGCGGCCGGGCATGCTCTTCGTAGAGACCCGCGAGCCCGTTCGGAAAGGCCATCACCACGCCGATGAACATCGCCGCCATCAGATAGAGCCAGAGATCAGGCAGGCTCTCCGAGAACCAGCTTTTGCCGAGGTTGACGAGAATCGCGCCATACACCGCGCCCACCAGTGACATGCGCCCGCCGACTGCGGCATAGATCACCATCTCGATCGACGGCACGATGCCGACGAACGACGGTGACATGAAACCCACCTGCAACGTGAACATTGCGCCACCGACAGCCGCGAGCAGCGCCGCAAGGCAGAACGCGAACACCTTGAACATCGCGACGTCGTAACCGGAGAAGCGCACGCGGTCCTCCTTGTCGCGCATCGCGAGCAGCAGCGTGCCGAGCTTGCTGCGCTGGACCCAGCGACAGGCGAGCAGCGCGCCGATCAGCAGCACCGCATTGACGAAATAAAGAACCAGCTTCGCGTGGTCGGAGCGGATGTCCCAGCCGAGCAGCGTGCGCAGATCGGTGATCCCGTTCACGCCGCCCGTATATCCTTGCTGGCCGATGATCAGCACCGAAAGAATCAATGCGACCGCCTGCGTGATGATCGCGAAGTACACGCCGCCCACCCGCCGCTTGAACATCGCATAACCGACGACGAACGCGAGAGCCGTAGGCACCACGAGCACGGCGAGGATCGAGAACGGTAGAGAATGAAACGGCCTCCACCACGTAGGCAGCGCGGTGAGCTGATTCCAGTCCATGAAGTCGGGAATGCCGGGCGTGGTCTGCGTGTGGGTAGCGGCCGGGTCGGACGCCTCGAGCTTGAGGAACATCGCCATCGCGTAACCGCCGAGGCCGAAGAACACGCCTTGTCCGAGGCTGAGCACGCCGCCGTAGCCCCACGCGATCACGAGGCCAATCGCCACGAAAGCGTAGGTGAGGTACTTGCCCATCAGGTTCAAGCGAAACGTATCCAGCACAAGCGGAAACACGACAACGATCAGCACCGCGAGTATCGCGATGCCCACGTAACCCGACGCGTCGAGCCGCATCGCGAGCGCGCGCCAGCCTCCCGGCGCGCTGGGACCGGATCGCGGGGAAACGCTCCCCGCCACGGCTTGGATGGGTTCCATGTCCATCTCCATACGAATTAATCAGTGAATGAGCCGTGCACGGCGCCCCGCACTCACACGCGCCGCACCTTCGACGCAAAGAGTCCCTGCGGACGCAGCATCAGGATCACGACGACCGTCAGCAGCGTAAGAACACGTGCAATCGAACCCGACAGGAAAAACTCGCTGATCGACTGCATCTGCGCGATGCCGAACGCCGAGGCCACGGTGCCGAGCAGGCTCGCCGCGCCGCCAAAGGTGACGACAAGAAACGAATCGACGATATAGAGAGAACCGCTGGTGGGTCCGGTCGAGCCGATCGCCGTGAACGCCGCGCCCGCCACCCCCGCAATACCGCAGCCGATCGCGAAGGTCATCCGGTCAGTGCGCCGCGTGTTGATGCCAGCAGCGTTGGCCATGGGCCGGTTGGCAACCGTGGCACGCACGCGCAGGCCCCAGCGCGAGCGGTAGAGCGCGAGCAGCAGTCCACCTGTCATGACCAGCGCGAGTCCCATCACGAACATGCCGCTGACTGGAATATCCAGGCCTGGCGCTGGCTCCCAGGAGCCCATCAGCCAGTCGGGCAGCGCAGGACTCACTTCCTTCGGCCCGAACGTCGAGCGAAACACTTGCTGCATGCCGAGACTCAGACCCCAGGTAGCGAGCAGCGTGTCGAGCGGACGGCGGTATAGATGGCGGATCAATGCCCATTCGGCGAGCCAGCCCGCCGCGAACGCGAGGCCGAACGCCGCGACGATCGCGAAGAAAAAGTACACCGGCGTGAACGCGTGCCAGACGTTCTGCGAGAACCACGAAAACATGTAGACGGTATAAGCGCCGATCGTCATGAATTCACCGTGCGCCATGTTGATCACGCCCATCTGGCCGAAGATCACGGCGAGCCCAAGCCCCATCAGGAGCAGAACGCTGAACAGGCTCAGACCGGCGAAGCCCTGCATCAGCGTGATGTTGAAAATGTCGGTGGCGGACATCGAGCGCTCCTCGCGCGGCGGCGCGTTGCGTCGCCGCGCAGCTGCGGTTGACGGATTACATGTAGCCCTTCGGGAACGGATTCGGCTGGATCGGCTGGTCGGACTGCGCGACGACCTTGAATTGGCCGTCTGCCTGGCCCTGGCCGATCAGCGAGCGGCTCCACAGGTGGTGATTCGCATCGACCTTCGCATAGCCCTGCGGCGCATTGGCCACGTCGATGCCCGCCGACGACGCCACCACCTTGTCCACGTCGAAGCTGCCCGCGCGTTCGCAGGCGGCCTTCCAGATCCATGGGCCGAGATAGGCGGCCTGGGTCACGTCGCCGATCACGGACTTCTGGCCGTAGCGCGCCTTGAACGCAGCGACGAACTTCTTGTTGTTCTCGTTATCGAGTGCCTCGAAGTATTTCATCGACGAATAGAAGCCCGCGAAGTTGTCGCCGCCGATGCCGAGCACTTCGTCCTCGGTTACCGACAGCGTCAGCAGGAACTGCTTCTGCGGAGTGATACCGGCCGCCTTGAGCTGCTTGTAGAACGCAACGTTCGAGCCGCCCACCACGCTCGCGAAAATGCAGTCCGGCCGCGCGAGCTTGATCTTGTTCATCAGCGACGCAAACTCGGTCGTGCCGAGCGGGTAATACTCCTCGCCGACGACCTTCGCGTGCAGATGCTGCTCGATATGACGGCGCGCGATCTTGTTCGACGTACGCGGCCAGATATAGTCGGAACCAATCAGGAAAAACGTCTTGGCCTTCTTCGTGTTCGACGCCCAGTCGAGCGCCCAGAGAATCTGCTGGGTCGCTTCCTGGCCCGTGTAGAACACGTTCTTCGATTGTTCGAGGCCTTCGTAGAAGGTCGGGTAATAGAGCAGCCCGTTGTCCTTCTCGAACACCGGCAGCACTGCCTTGCGCGAGGCCGAGGTCCAACAGCCGAACACAGCGGCGACGTGGTCGTTCTCGAGCAGCTTCTTCGACTTCTCCGCGAAGGTCGGCCAGTCGGAGGCACCATCTTCCTGAATGATCTGGATCTTGCGCCCGAGCACGCCGCCCATTGCGTTGATCTGCTCGATCGCGAGGCGTTCGGCCTGGATCGAACCGGTTTCGGAGATCGCCATCGTGCCGGTCGCCGAATGCAACTGGCCGACTGTCACCGTGGTATCGGTCACCGCGAGTCCGGTGGTGTTTACCTTGGCGGTGGGCGGCGTTTGAGCAAATGAAGTACGTGGCAGCCCCAGCGCCATCAACGGCGCGGCGGCGAGGCCGCCGATCAGTTTCCGGCGCAACGGCGACGGTGTGCGAGCATCATCATCGATTCGATCGTCTGCGGACATCACATTCTCCTTATCGGTCGCCCTGCGCTTCTTGCGAGAGCTGGTTCGAGGTTGGACGCAATGTAGAAAGCCAAATTGGCAACCGGAATACGTCGATTGACGTATTCCCCGCAGTCGCACTGGAATGTAATTTGCATCAGACACCGATCCGATCGTTTCCGCACCAATCCAGATCATCTCCATGCCCCAGAGTCACCCGTCAGTGGGCACGCCCAGTACCCAACGCATCGTCAAGGTGCGGCGCGACTACAATGCGTGGGTCGGCGACGAAACGCTTGAGGATTACGCGTTGCGCTTCACGCCGCGTTCGTTTCGACGCTGGTCGGAACTGCGCGTCGCCAACACGGCAATCGGCGCCGTGTCTTTTCTGGTGCTCGAAGCGATCGGCGGCAGTCTCGTCGTCAACCATGGCTTTACGAACGCGGTCTGGGCGATCGCGGTCGTATCGGTGCTCATCTGGCTCACCAGTCTGCCGATCAGCTTTTACGCCGCGCGCCATGGCGTCGACATGGATCTGCTTACGCGCGGCGCGGGCTTCGGCTATATCGGCTCGACGCTCACGTCGCTGCTCTATGCCGTCTTCACGTTTATTTTCTTCGCCCTCGAAGCGGCCATCATGTCGCTCGCGTTGCAACTCTATTTTCATATCTCGCTGGCGATCGCCTATGTACTGAGCTCGCTCGTCGTGATTCCGATCGTGATGTTCGGCATCACGCTGATCAATCGGCTGCAAAGCTGGACTCAGCCGCTGTGGCTGGTACTGTTCGCGCTGCCCTATGCGGCTGTGCTGTGGCACCATCCGGGTCTGCTGCACGAATGGACGACCTTTGCCGGCTTCGCTGCGCAAGGCCGCGCGTTCAGCGTGATCGCGTTCGGGCAGGCCTCGACCGTGGTGTTTGCATTGATCGTGCAGGTCGGCGAGCAGGTGGATTACTTGCGCTTCCTGCCGCCGCTGACTGCAAAGAACCACACGCGCTGGTGGCTCGCGCTGCTGTCGGCGGGACCCGGCTGGATCGTGCCCGGCGCCCTCAAGATGCTCGGCGGCGCATTCCTCGCCTTCGTCGCGATCCAGTATGAAGTCAGTCCGGCGCAGGCCACGCAGCCCACCCAGATGTACCTCGTCGCCTATCATTTGCTGCTCGATCCGTTTGGGCTCGCGAGCTGGGCGCTGCCCGCGATGACGCTGTTCGTGATCGTTTCGCAGTTGAAGATCAACGTGACGAATGCGTACGCGGGCTCGCTCGCGTGGTCGAATTTTTTTGCCCGTCTGACGCATAGCCATCCGGGGCGGGTGGTGTGGCTCGTGTTCAATGTGATGATCGCGCTGCTGCTCGTGGAAATGGGTGTATTCGAGGCGATCGCCAGGGTGCTGTCGCTCTACGCAAACATCGCGATCGCGTGGATCGGCGCACTGTTCGCCGATCTCGTCATCAACAAGCCGCTTGGGCTTAGCCCGCGTCATATCGAATTCAAACGCGCACACCTGTACGACGTGAATCCCGTCGGCGTAGGCGCGATGCTGATCGCCGCCGCCGCCGCGATGCTCGCGCAGAGCGGCATGTTCGGCTTGCTGGCACAAGCCATGTCGTCGTTCATCGCGTTCGGCGTGGCAGTCGCCTGTGCTCCGGTGCTCGCGATCGTCACGCGCGGACGCTACTACATCGCGCGCGCCGCCCAGCCCACGGGCAACGCCACTTCGCTTCGCTGCGCGATCTGCGAGAACGCGTTCGAACCGGAAGACACAGCCTTCTGCCCTGCCTACGGCGGCACGATCTGCTCGCTGTGCTGTTCGCTCGATTCGCGCTGCCACGATCGCTGCAAGCCGCACGCACGCTTCGCGTCGCAGGCCGATCGCGCGCTACATCGCGTTTTTCCCCGCGTGCGGCTCGGCCCAGCCGCGCTGCGTCTCATGCACTATGCCAGCCTCATGTGCGCGATACTCGCGGTGCTCGCGAGCGTGCTCTATCTGATCTGGTCACAGAGTGTGACCTCGCTCGCCGTCGACGGATCGTCGATCGACAGCGCGATCGGCCACAGTTTTCTGAAGATATTCTTCGCGCTTTCTCTCGTCGGCTGCATAGCGGCGTGGTGGTTCGTGCTGGAGCGCGAAAGCCGCCGCGTCACGCAGGAAGAATCGCAACGGCAAAACGAATTGCTGATGCAGGAAATCGACGCGCACCAGAAAACCGACGCCGCGCTCAAGCGCGCGACGGCCGCCGCCGAATCGGCGAATCAGGCGAAAAGCCGCTACGTGTCCGGTTTGAGCCACGAGTTGCGCACACCGCTGAACAGCATTCTCGGCTATGCACAGTTGCTTTTGCAGGCGAAAGAGGAGTTTTCGCCGACGCGCTACAGCGCCGTGCGAACGATTCACCGCAGCGGCGAACATCTGCTTGCGCTCGTCGATGGGCTGCTCGACGTCGCGCGTATCGAGGCGGGCAAGCTGGAACTGAACATCGCACGCGTGTCACTGGCGGATTTCGTCGCGCACGTCACCTCAATGCTGCGCCCGCAGGCGCTCGAGAAAGCGCTCGCTTTCGACGTGCAGACCGTAGGCCGCCTGCCCGCCACCGTGCGTACCGACCAGAAATGCATGGGTCAGATTTTGACCAACCTGATCGGCAACGCGATTCGCTTCACGTCCACGGGTACTGTGACGCTGCGTGTGAGTCACGTGCTCGACACGTTGAAGTTCGAAGTAGTCGACACCGGCCCCGGAATTCCTCCGGCCGAGATGGAGCGCCTGTTCCTGCCGTTCGAGCGAGGCGAAGCGGCGCATGCGCACGATCACGGCGCGGGACTGGGGCTCACGATCTGCCGGCTTCTCACGCAGGCACTCGGTGGCAGTCTGGAAGTGGACAGCGAGGTCGGGCGCGGCACGCGCTTCATCGTGCGACTGTTCGCGCCAGCAGTGAACAGCGCAGCCGACGCGCGCACTGAACTCGCGGCGATCCGCGGCTATACCGGGCCGAAGCGCGCGATTCTCGTCGTCGACGATCTCGCGGATCAGCGCGGCATCGTCGTGCAACTGCTGACGCCGCTCGGCTTCGACGTCGCCGAGGCGGAGAGCGGCCCCGACGCGTTGCGCTGGCTGGCGACACACAGCGTCGACGTGATCATCATGGACATCTCAATGCCGCTGATGGACGGCTACGAAGCCAGCCGGCTGATCCGCGAAAACCAGTTGTCGAACGCCCCGATCGTGCTGCTTTCGGCTAATGCATTTGCCGACGATCGGGAACGCGCGAGCGCGACCGGATGCGCCGGATATCTCGTGAAGCCGCTCCAGATCAATTTGTTGCTCGACAAGCTCGCGCAGTTACTCGTGCTCGACTGGATCGCATCCGAGCCGTCCACGTCCGCGCAAGCCACGCCGCCCGTCAGGCACGCGTCACTGGACCTCGCGTGGCCGAAAGCGGTGCTCGAGCGGCTGCGCGCACACCTCGAAGTCGGCTACCTGCAAGGCGTGATCGAACAACTCGACTCGGCGCGCGCGACCTGGCCCGCGCTACAGGAGCAGATCGACGTGTTGCGCGCTTTGGCGGAACGCTTTCAGCTAAGGGAGCTTGAGCATGAACTCGACCGACTGTCTCGCGCCGCGGACGTCTGAGGCGCGCGCGATGAACTCCACCGATGCGTCGCCCGAGTGGCTGCGCGAGCGTCCCGTCGTGTTGATTGTCGACGACACGCCGGACAACCTCGCATTTCTCTCCGATACGCTTCAGGCACATGGTTACGCGGTGCTGGTCGCGCTTTCGGGCGAAGATGCGCTCAAGCGCCTCGCACGCGTGACGCCCGACGTCGTGTTGCTCGACGCGATGATGCCTGGCATGGATGGCTTCGAGACCTGCAGCCACCTGAAGCAGGACGTTCGCCACGAACATCTGCCCGTGATCTTCATGACGGCATTGACGGAAAGCGAGCATGTGGTGCGCGCGTTTCGCGTCGGCGGCATCGACTATGTGACGAAACCCGTGCGTCCCGAGGAGGTTTGCGCGCGCATTGGCGCACACGTGCAGCGCTCACGTGCGCAACTCTATGCGCACGCGGCACTGTCGCTCGATGCGCGGGCGGCGCTGATCGTCGGCGCCGATGGCGCGATCCGCTGGCAGAGTCCGCAAGCGGCACGGCAAATTTCTGCCTACCGGGCCAGCCACGCCGATGACCTCGTGCAAGCGGTTGCGCACCCCATGTTGCCGCCGCTGTTGCGCGACTGGTTTGCGGACTGGCTCGGGCGCGGGAGTCCGGCCGGCGCCGTCCTCGAATTCACCGCGGGACACGTGCGGCGTTCTGCGAGCGCAACCTCCGCTCCCGATCCTGGAGAGTGGATCCTCACCCTCAAGGAGACCGATGACACTGTGCACAGCAGCGCACTCGCGGCGCGCTTCAATTTGACGGCGCGCGAGGCCGAAGTGCTGCTCTGGGTCTCTCGCGGCAAGACGAATCGCGATATCGGCGACATTCTCGGCATGGCGCCGCGCACGGTGAACAAGCACCTCGAACATCTGTTCCGTAAGCTGCACGTCGAAACGCGCGCGGCTGGCGCTGCGCTTGCGATCAAGGCGCTGGACAGGGCCTGACATAGCTGAACGGTCGCGCAAGCGATGACGGAAACTACCCTGCCTTGTTGTTTTACCCGAGCAGCCGCGGCACGCTCGACGCTTCGTCGGGAGCCACACGAGTTGCGGGAGTTGCAGCGCAAGAGACCCGATGAACGCTGTAGCCACGGCGTTGCGCGCGGTGTACACGGAAAGCAGAGGAAGCGGCTTGAATGTCACTTTCGAGCGTCCAACAGGTGACGCTTTAGTTTGAGGTTGCAACGAGCATGTAGCCGAGGCCCCACACCGTGCGGATATGTCGGGGCGAGCTTGCCTCTGTCTCAATCACCTGTCGTAAGCGAAGTACTTGCACGTCAACGCTGCGGGCACTCGCCTCATATTGAGACCCACGCGCGCGCTCTATCAGATTTGCGCGGCTTACGGGACGGTTTGGCGTCTCCGCAAGCGCACACAGGAGACGCATTTCAGCTGCGCCGAGTTCGACGATGCCCGCTTCGTCCGACATCAATTCTCTACGCCGAACGTCCAGCCTGAAGGCGCCGAACCGCAAGCATTGCGACTCGCCTGCGAGCAGCATCTCGCCCCGCACGTTTTGCAGGCGCACCTGAAACTGCTGCCGACGTAACATCGCCCGAACCCGCGCTATCAGCTCGCTCGGCAGAAACGGTTTCGCGAGATAGTCGTCGGCGCCAATCTCCAAACCTACGACCTTGTCCGCGGGATCGCCACGCGCTGTTAGCATGAGGATGGGGATTGTCTCTCTCCGAGCACGCAACCGACGGCAGATGGACAGGCCGTCTTCGCCTGGCATCATGATATCGAGAATCAACAGGTCGAACGGGTAGCGCTCGATCAAAACGTCCAACTCAATGCCTGTCTTCACCGCGCGCACCGAGAAACCTTGTGCCGTCAGAAAGCGTTGCAGCATATTGCGGATTTCAACATCATCGTCAAGCACGATGATGCGACCGGTTGGCAGATCATCTGACATGTGATTAAGCAGACACCTCTAATAACGCCTGTCTTTTAGTTCCTGTTTCCGATGCTACGCGGCGAACCGCTTGGCTTTGCTACAGCCGTCACGTGCCTCGGTGGGCGGCGACAATCTCGTCGAAGCGGGCTGCGCCGGGCGGCCTGCCGGCCTGCAGTTGCGCCTGCACTGCTTACCAATCCGCTTGATGTCTGCGGCGATACGTTGCACCTCAGACAGTACCAGTGCGGCATGCAGTTCCGTATGGTTCGACGAACGGAATATACAAGGATTTCCGCACTGGATGTGTTGGAGAGGTATGTCAAAAGATGTCATCGATTGTGCTGGCCACAACACTGACTGGCGAAAGCCCACGACCGCCCGGCGCCACCCTATGTACCGGGCATGCCATCCTGACTGCTCATATTACAGCGGTCGCTCGTGGTCAGCGAGAAAGCGAGCGCACCCGTGCGTTTGCGGACAGAAAAACAGGCCCCGTCGATGACATTTCCTGACATGATTTGCTAACACCTGGCGTTATGAAATTCGCCTACATTTCTTCGATCGATCGTGTGCTGCAGCTTCTGCGATGCGCTCGCATTGCGGTTAGTCGCGGCCCCGGTCATCACTCGTTTGTGAGCGTTATTCTCTTCCTATGTCAGCTCAGATTCTTCTAATCGACGACGACGCCGAATTGTGTGATGCGACTCGCCGCTACCTGGTAAGGTGGGGTTTCGACGTGTCAGTGCTACATGACGCGCGTTCGCTCGAACACCGGCTCAAACACGAACGCCCGGACCTGATAGTGCTCGATCTTATGATGCCGGGCGTCGACGGCTTGACGGCACTACGTAGGTTGCGCGCATCAGGCGACGACATTCCAGTCTTGATGCTCACCGCCCGCGCCAACGAAGAGGACCGCATCGCTGGCCTTGAATTGGGTGCCGATGACTATCTCCGCAAACCGTTTAACCCGCGTGAGCTGGTAGCACGGATTCAGTCAGTGCTGCGGCGCCAGCGCGCCGTCCCCGATGCGGGCATTCCCCAACGACGGCAACCTTACACATTCGGCGCGTTCACGCTGGACTTTCAGTCGCGCACTCTGAATAGCGGAGAGACGTCTCTTACCTTATCTGCCAGTGAGTTTGCGCTGCTGCAGATTTTCGTTAATTCTCCCATGTGCACACTCACCCGCCGGCGTCTGCTCAAGTCACTTCATGGCGCGGAATCCGAGTCCGCCGATCGCGGCATCGACGTTCAGGTCTATCGTCTGCGCCGCATCGTGGAAACTGACCCGTCGACACCACGATTCATCCAGACCGTTCGCGGGTGCGGATACATCTTCGTGCCGGACCTCGAAGAGCATGCTGCCGGCACATCGACTCACCATTCGCATAACTGAGGTCTCTGGTTGCCCTCATGCTGCTGTTGCGCCTTTCGCGGAATATGCGCTTATTGCTTCGAGCGCGACCAGTCGCCAAACTACTATACGGTAGCAGCGGCCAAGTGGTGACCACCGCGAACGCCATGGCAAGGGTAATCGAAGATAAGTCGAGCGCCGGCTCACTGACTCACTCAGATAGACGATTTTTGAGCGGCCGTTATATCCTGGTCGCTATCCGTGAACTGGACGCAGTTGCGCATCGTCCCTGCGGCGAGCTTCGGACAGGATGCAAAGCGGCCGCTATGCATCCCGCCCGCCCCCGGGGCGGACACGAATAGACTCAGGTCAATAGTACGCGGGAGCGACGATCAGTGGCGGTCGAGGGACTACAACCAGTGGCCGGGCCATTATTGGACGACCCACCGGAACGACTACACAGCCGCTCCGGAGCGCGCAGCAGCCCCATCTTTCGACGTGATGAGGCGACCCGATGGGACATATTCAATACACGGTTAAACCACCCGAGGGTATTGAAGCTTGCCTTGCAAGCGCTTACTGCCGATGCTGCGCAGCGAACTGCTCGATCTGCTCAAGCGTCACGTACCCTTGATGCGTAGTATCGATCTCATCGAAATGGGCTGCGACGCGCGGCATACCTGCCTCCGCCTGTTCTTTCGTGAGCTTGCCGTCATGAGTTGCATTCGCGGCAGTAAAGCGCGCTTCCAACATCTGCTGCATGCTGCTCTGCGCGAACGCGGACGACACGGCGAACGTTGCAGCCAGAATAATGAATAAACGTTTCATCAAAGACTCCGTTAAGAAATGAATGGCGTGCACGGAATAGCCAGGGGACAAAGCTCCACCGAAGATTTCCAGCCGGCAGAATTCCAGGTCAAGCCATGCCACGACCATATGAGCGAAATCAGTACGGTGCGTAGTAGTAAGGTGGGGGGGCGCCATAGATTACGGCGCGGGGCGGCACGGGGCGTACAGGCACGACGATCGCTGCCGGACGAGGTGTTTCGATCGTATCTCCCTTTGCCGTGATGCATTGCGCGTACGCGTTGTCGTATTGCTGCTGCAACGACGCTTCGGTCTGATTGTGCTGCGCCGAGCCCGTCATGCTGCCGAGCAGCAGTCCGGCACCCGCACCGATTGCGGCGCCGGCACCGGCGTTGCCTGCCCCGGCGCCGATCAGAGCCCCGGCCGCAGCGCCTCCAGCTGTGCCGACGGCGGTAGCAGCAAGTCCGGAGGTTGCCGCCTGATGCGAGACCGCCGCCGGATTCACGACCTGCGTCGCGTAGGTGCGGCAGCTATAGTCGTCCTGCTGGAACTGGTTGAGGGTCTTGCCGTTCGCTGGGACCGCCATGACGGTAGGCGCACTCGGCGGCGTAACCGCACACCCCGCCATGCCCAACCCAACAGCGAGGCTGACAAGCAGTGGCGCGATACGAGTCGATGTCAGATTCTGGTTCATTGATAGTGCTCTCAAGATGATGCGGCGCGAAGTAAGCGCTCAGAAGTGGTAAGCAGCGCCCACCGATCCAAATAGTGCCAGCGCGCGAACGCACCGAAGTCGAAGGACGTTGCGATATCTCCGATGCCGTTGAGCACCGCCGCATAGTCCTGGTTGCGGCCCAGCTGAACGCCGATCAGCGGGCCCACCGCAACACTCGGCCCCAACGGGTAGGCGACGCCGCCCGTGAGCCCCTGCACGAAGATTGCCCCGTTCAACAGCGACAGCATGGGCAACGGCAGCACACGATGGGACTTGCTGCCTTCATAGTTGGGCAATGCGGTCACGTTGATGTTCACGCTATTGCCCGGCGACGACTGCGCCAACGCTGGTGAGTAAGGCAGGCACTCAGTGGCGATGACGGCGAGCGCGCCCAGCCACCGTCGTGTGCGGCCTCGCTTGAGAACCGCGGCGACAAAGCGATAGTCATGCATGTTCAAGCCCATCTATCGATGGTTGCCCGGAGAACCGCAACGCCCACGCTGATATCAATCGCCAGGGACCCCGCAGGCGCCTTGCCAACAGCCATAGAAATTGCCGCACTGGCAGCAGACACGAGAACAATTTTAAATTTCACTGCACACTCTCCATGTGATGGATTCGCCCCACTGGCGAACCCCGCATGACACAGCCGCCAATGTAGAGAACCTCTGCGCTACATGTTGTTGGAAATGTGTTCCATGTCATGTCAAGCCACGTCGCGGGGAAGCGATACCGCACGAGTGGACATAACAGGGCCTTGCACGCAGTTCGAGACACGGACTTTGAAAAACGGTCGTGGGCGCTACCGGACTCTGGACCGCGCAGATCGGCGGACGACGTCACAACGGCGCGCCCGCCATCATGGGATCGAGCCTAACTCTTCGACGACATCCAGCCGCCGCCGAGGTTTTTCACCAGCCCAACGCCGCTTTTCACCAGTGCCCCCTGCGTGTCGTTCAGGTTCTGTCTGGCCGTCAGTAGCGTCACTTGCTGAGTCAAATCGGACTGCTCGCTCGCGGTTCCGGCCGTCAGTTGCGCGGCGACGCTCTCCAGCAACTGCCGGTTGCGCTGGTAAATGTCGGCAAACGCGTGCTCCTGCTGGCGCAGATGGTTCAGCGACGACAGGCTGTCTTCCACGTTCTGGAACGCCGTGAGCACGGCTTCGCGGTAAGATGCGACGTCTTCGTCATAGGTCGCCTGCGCCTTGTGCACGGCGGCCACGCGGGCACCACCGTCAAACAGCGTGGCGGCAAGTGAGGGACCGAGCGACCACATCCGGGTCGGCAATGAGAACAGCGTCGCGAAGGTGTTGTGTTGCACGAGACCCTGTGCCCGTAGATCGAGGTCGGGAAAGAATGCGGCCTTCTCTACCCCAATAAGCGCGTTCGCAGCAGCAGCGGTGCGTTCCGCGCTGACCACGTCAGGCCGTCTTTCCAGCAACGCAGACGGCAGCACGGATGGCACCTCGGGCTCGCGAAACACATAATCGAGCCGCGGTGCAATCGACAACGAAGCCGGCGGCACACCCGTGAGCGCCGCTATTGCGTGCTCGTCCTGCTCGCGCGAGGTCTGTGAAATTTGCAGGTTCGCGACAACCGCCTCCTGCGTGTCCTGCGCATACAGCAGATCGACTTGCGACGCGGTCCCCTGTGCCAGCGCTGCGCGCGTGATCGCGAGAATCCGCCCGTTGACCGCCTCCTGCTGCCGCAACAGGTCGATGTCGATATCAAGCTGGCGGATGTCGAAATAGTCGGTCGCCAGCGTCGCGGCAATCGACAAGCGCTCGCCGGCAAGCGTCGCATCCGCGCTCTGCGCGTTCGCCTTGCCCGACTCGATCTGCCGGCGCACGCCGCCCCACAGATCGACTTCCCAACTCGCGT
Organism: Paraburkholderia sp. MM6662-R1; assembly: GCF_050436245.1. Lineage (NCBI taxonomy): Bacteria > Pseudomonadati > Pseudomonadota > Betaproteobacteria > Burkholderiales > Burkholderiaceae > Paraburkholderia > Paraburkholderia sp. MM6662-R1. Next base: position 978,994 of record NZ_JBNDLV010000001.1, read on the forward strand.
AGGCCTTCGCGTATTCCGCCGTCGTGCTCGAGCTGTGCGAGGCCGACGCGTCGACACCGAGCGTCGGAAACAAGCTCGCCCGGTCTGCAGCGACGGTGGCCTGCGCGAGCCGATAGGCGGCCGCCGCGCCTGCAATCGACTGATTCGACTGCAGCGCTGCGTCGACGAGCCGGGACAGCTCGGGATCGTCGTACGCGTCCCACCACCGGGTTGAGAGCGAAGCCTGCGGATTGGGCGCCGCAAGTCGCCACTGTGTGCCCGCTTCCTTGAACTGCGTTGGAATCGCTACGGCCGGCTGGTGATAGTCCGGGCCGACCGCGCAGCCCGAAAGCCAAAGCGTGGCGCCGAGTGCACAGACGCAGCAGCGCATGCCGACCGACACGGCCGACAGGTATCCGATGGGCGATGTCATGCGTGTTTCCTTCGGCGCCGCAACCGCTGCGAAGCCCGATCGAGCCAGAGATAGATGACAGGGGTGGTATAGAGCGTGATGACCTGGCTGAACACCAGACCGCCGATGATCGAGATACCGAGCGGCTTGCGGAATTCGGATCCGTAGCCTGACCCCAGCACGAGCGGCAGCGCGCCGAAAATTGCGGCGACCGTCGTCATCATGATCGGACGGAAGCGGATCAGGCCCGCGCGCACGATCGCCTCCTCCGGCGGCAGTGCATGCTGACGCCCTTCGGCAATCGCGAAGTCGATCATCATGATCGCGTTCTTCTTCACGATGCCGATCAGCATCAGCACGCCGATCAACGCGATGATCGACAGCTCCGTGTGAGTGAGCAGCAGCGCGATCAAAGCGCCGACGCCCGCAGAAGGCAGCGTCGAGAGAATCGTCAAAGGATGAACCAGATTCTCGTACAGCATGCCGAGCACGACGTACACCGACAACAGCGCGGCGAGGATCAGCAGCGGCTCGCTCGCCATCGACTCACGAAACGCTGCTGCCGTGCCCGCGAACGCGCCGGAGATACTCGCCGGCATTCTGAGCGCAGCGACGGCCTGACTGATCTGCTGCGTCACGGGTCCGATCGATGCACCGGGGCGCAGATTGAACGATACGGTAATGGCGGGGAACGTAGCCTGGTGATTGATCGAAATGGCGCTGGGGCCGGTCGAGAACCGGGCCATCGCGGCGAGCGGCACCAGCGCTGAACCGTTCGCCTGGGCCGCGGCCGACGGCGTAGCGGCGCTTGCGCCGGTTGCCCCCCCGGCGGCGGTCGTCGACGCGCCGCTCGTGGCGAGCGTCGGGCTCGCCGGAACATGGATGTCCTTCAGTACCGAAGGACTTGTCCAGTACTCGGGTGCCACCTCCATCACGACGTGATATTGATTCGCGCTCCCGTAGATGGCCGAGACCTGCCGTTCGCCGAACGCGTCATAAAGCGCCTCGTCGATATCTTTGAAGCTCACGCCCATTCGCGCGGCGCAGTCGCGGTCGACGTCGATGCCGACCTGCATGCTCTTGTCCTGCTGGTCGGTGTTGATGTCGGCCAGCGCCGGCATCTTATGCATCTGCGCGACCAACTTCGGCACCCATTGATCGAGTGTCGCCTGGTCGTCCGCAGTAAGGGTGTACTGGTACTGCGCGGCGCTCTGTCGGCCACCGGCCGCGAGGTCCTGCAACGACTGCAGATAGAGCTGTGTCCCCGGCATATCGGCAAGCCGTCGGCGCACCTGAGCGATCACCTGATCGGCCGTCGCGCGACGCTCACCCAGGGGCTTGAGCGTGACGAACAGCAGTGCGTTGTCGAGCGCGTTCGCTCCCCCCACGAAGCCACCCACGAACGCGACGTTCGGATTCTCCTGCACCGCCTTGTTGACCATCTGGAACTGATGCTGCATCTCGTGCCAGGAGATGCTTTGCGACGCCTGCAGCGTGCCAAGCAGCAGCCCCGTGTCTTCCTCCGGGAAGAAGCCTTTCGGAACCACGGTGAACAGCCAGAGGTTCAGCACGAACACCAGCACCGTCACGCCACCCATCAATAGCGGATGCCGGATGACCCAGCGCAACGACGTGCCGTACAGGCGAGAAAATCCGCTCTCGTGATGCTCGTCGCCGTTCCCGGCTTGCGGTCCTGCGCGCAGGAAAATGCTCGTCAGCATCGGCGTGACCGTGAGCGAAATCAGCATCGACATCACGATCGCAACGGAAAGCGACACCGAGAACTCACGCAGCAGCCGGCCCATCAGGCCACCCATGAACAGCAGCGGGACGAATACCGCGATCAGCGAAACGCTGATCGAAAACACCGTGAAGCCCACTTCCTGCGCCCCTGCGAGTGCCGCCTCGATGGGCCTCTTGCCGCGCGCCAGATGCCGCATGATGTTTTCGACGACGACGATTGCATCGTCGACCACGAAACCGGTCGAAATGGTCAAGGCCATCAGCGAGAGGTTGTTCAAGCTGTAGCCAAGGACGTACATGACCCCGAACGTACCCAGCAGCGACAGCGGTACGACGATCGCCGGAATGAGCGTCGCGCGCCAGCTGCGGAAGAACGCGAACGTGACGGCCGTCACGAGCACGATGGATACAAGCAGCGTCATTTCGACGTCGAGCAGCGAGCCACGGATCGTCTTCGTGCGGTCCACCGAAATCGCCAGCTTGATGGACGACGGGATCGCCGCTTCGAGCGCCGGGAGTTCGGCCTTCACGTTGTCGACGGCGTCGATCACGTTCGCGCCCGGTTCCTTATAGAGGACCAGCAACACGGCCGGCTTGCCGTTCGACAGGCCGTAGTTCTCAAGCTGCTCGACATCCTGACGTACATAGCCGAGGTCCGACACACGCACGATGTTGCCGTTGTTCTGCCTGACGATCAGCCGTCCGTAGTCGGCGGGCGAATACAGCATGTCGTTCGCGCCGATCGAATAGTTCTGCCCGCTCGCCGACATCGATCCCTTGGGCAAATCGACATTCGCATTCCCGATCGTGCTGCGGATTTGCTCCAGACTGATGCCGTAGTGGCTCACCCGATCTGGATTCAGTTCAACCCGCACCGCCGGCAGCGCGGCGCCGCCCACCACCACGTTGCCCACGCCGGTTGTCTGCATCAGCTTCTGTTGCAGCACCGTCGACGCGGCGTCGTAAAGCTGGGCTGGCGTGGCCGTGTCGGAGGTCAGACTGATCACGAGGATGGGCGAATCCGCGGGATTGACCTTGCGATACGTCGGGCTGCCGTCCATGTTGGGCGACAGGTTGGTTTTCGCCGCGTTGATCGCGGCCTGCACGTCGCGTGCCGCGCCGTCGATATTCCGGCTCAGGTCGAACTGCAACGTGATCTGCGTTTGCCCGCGCGAGCTGACCGACGTCATCTGGGCCAGGCCCGCAATGTGGCCGAACTGCCGCTCGAGCGGCGTCGTGACCGAGGTGGCCACCGTCGTCGGATCGGCGCCGGGCAGTTGCCCCTGCACCAGGATCGTAGGAAAGTCGATTTCGGGCAGCGGCGCAACCGGCAGCAGCCTGAATGCCAGGATACCGAACAACGCAAGGGCGACCGCCAGCAACGTCGTCGCGATGGGCCGCCTGACGAATGGGCCAGACAGGTTCATTGCACATACTCCGTTACGATCGGCTCGTCCGCGGCAAAGCGTCTTTCCAGACGATGCATCGCCAGATAGATCACCGGCGTCGAGAACAAGGTCAGCAACTGGCTGACGCACAGGCCGCCGATAATCGCGATGCCAAGTGGATGCCTCAACTCGGAGCCCATGCCGGAGCCGAACGCGAGCGGCAGTGCGCCGAACAGCGACGCCATCGTCGTCATCAGGATGGGACGGAAGCGCTGTTCAGCCGCACGCCGGATCGCAGCGTGTGCGGACAGGCCGTGGTTGCGCTGCCCGTCCAGCGCGAAGTCGATCATCATGATCGCGTTTTTCATCACGATGCCGATCAGCAGCACGATTCCGATCAGGCCCATGATGTCGAACTGGGTTCCGGTCATCAGCAGCGCCAGCAGCGCGCCAAGCGCCGCCGAGGGGAGCGTGGACAGGATCGTGACGGGATGAATGAAGCTCTCGTACAGGATGCCGAGCATCAGATAGACCACGATCACGGCAGCGGCGACCAGGTACCCTTCGCTCGCCAGCGACGACTGAAAGGTCGCGGCCGATCCTTCCAGCGACACCTGGACGGACTGCGGCAACCCTATCTGCTCCTTGACCCGCTCAAGACGGGCGATCGCCGTGCCGAGGCTGTATCCGGGAGCGAGATTGAACGACACGTCCGCATACGGGAACTGGCCCTTGCGATCAATCCGCAACGGCACCGGCATCACCTTCATCGTCGCCATCGACGCGAGCGGCGCGAGGCTGCCCGACGACGTATCGACATAGAGTCCTGAAAGCAGATGCGCAAGGTCGTCGGCGTTGTTTCTCGCGACCAGCACCACGTGATACTGGTTCAGCTGCGTGTAGATCGTCGACACCTGGCGCTGACCAAACGCGTCGTACAGCACATCGTCGATCGCCTGCGGCGTGATGCCAAGGCGCGACGCGGTATCGCGGTCGAACGTGAGTTGCACCTGATTGCCTGACTGCATCGCCTCGCTCTGCACGTCGGCAAACGCCAGATCGCCGCGCAACGCGCCAACCAGCTCGCCAGTCCAGCGAGTGAGCAGCGCCGGATCGGTCGACTGCACGCCGAGCCGGTAGCTCGTCGTCGAGACGGTGTCGTCGAGCGTCAGATCCTGCACCGGATGCAGAAACAGGCGCACGCCCGCGAGGCCTGCGGTGTCATCGGTCAGTCGGCGAATCACCTCGTCGATGCGCGCTCGCTCGCCCTTGTCCTTCAGATTGATCAACAGGGTGCCCTGATTGATCGTCGGTCTCGTCTGGTCGATGCCGACGAACGACGAGAGACTTGCGACTGCCGGATCGCGTGCGATCCGGTCGACGACCTGCTGCTGTTGGCCGATCATGCGCTGGAACGAAATGGTCGGCGCGGCCTGCACGACACCTTCGATCAGACCTGTGTCCTGCTCGGGAAAGAAGCCCTTCGGCATCAGCATCAGCACGACGAACGTCAGCGTGGCCGTCAACACCACCGATGCGATCGTCAGGCGCCGATGCGACAACACCCAGTCGAGACCGCGTATGTACCTGCTGTTGAGCCGGTCGAAAAAATCGACCCGATGCGAGTGTGGCTGCGCTTTTAACATGCGCGAGCACATCATCGGCGTAAGCGTCAGCGACACCAACGCCGACAGGACGATCGCGACCGACAGCGTCAGCGCGAACTCGCGGAACAGGCGCCCGACCACGTCGCCCATGAACAGCAACGGGATCATCACCGCAATCAGCGACACGGACAACGAGACGATCGTAAAGCCGATCTCCTTCGCACCCTTGATCGCGGCCCTCAGGGGCGTTTCCCCAGCCTCGATGTAGCGCGTAATGTTCTCGATCATTACGATCGCGTCGTCGACGACAAAGCCTGTCGCGACAGTCAGCGACATCAACGTGAGGTTATTCAGCGAAAAGCCGAGCCCGTACGCGACCGCGAGCGTGCCAACGAGCGAAAGCGGCACGGTGACAGCGGGAATCACGGTAGCGGGCACATTGCGCAGGAATACGAAGATCACCATCACGACGAGCGCCACGGCGATTGCCAGCTCCGTTTCGACGTCGGCAACCGACGCGCGGATCGTCTTCGTGCGATCCGTCAGCACGGCGACCTTCACCGATGCGGGCAAGCTCGCCCGCAGTTGCGGCAACAGCTTCTGCACGCTATCGACCACATCGATCACGTTGGCGCCCGGCTGCCGCTGGATGTTCAGCACGATAGACGGCGTGCTGTTGGTCCACGCCGCCTGTTGCAAATTCTCGGCGCTGTCGATCGACCTGGCGATCTGCGCCAGCCGAACCGGTGCGCCTTGCCGGTACGCGATGATCAGGTCGCGATAGTCCGCCGCCGATTGCAGCTGGTCGTTCGCGCCGATCGAATACGACTGGTATTTTCCGTCGAGACTGCCCTTCGCCTGGTCAACGTTGGCACTGCCGAGCGCGGTACGCACGTCGTCGATCGACATGCCGAGTGCGTTGAGCGCGCCGGTATCGGTCTGCACCCGCACGGCCGGCCGCTGACCGCCGCTGATCGTGACGAGGCCCACGCCTGAAATCTGCGAGATCTTCTGCGCAAGCCGGGTATCGGCCAGGTCCTCGATCTTCGTCAGCGGCAGCACGTCGGATGTCAGCGACAGCGTGAGCACCGGGGGGTCGGCAGGGTTGACCTTGCTGTAGACAGGCGGATACGGCAGATTAGCCGGCAGAAAGCTCGACGACGCATTGATCGCGGCCTGCACTTCCTGCTCGGCGACGTCGAGCGAGAACGACAGATCGAACTGCAACGTGATCACCGATGTGCCGTTCGAACTCGTCGAGTTCATCGCCTTCAGCCCCGACATCTGGCCGAGCTGTCTTTCGAGCGGCGAGGTGATGGACGAACTGACCACATCCGGGCTTGCGCCGGGATACTGCGTGTAGACCTGGATCGTCGGATAGTCGATTTCCGGTAGCGCCGAAACAGGCAGCAGGATGTATCCCAGCACCCCGGCCAGAAACAACGCGATCATCAACAGCGCGGTCGCAATGGGTCGCTCGATAAAGATTCGTGAAGCGTTCATCGTCGGCTCCGCTCAGTGCGCCACGACTTTCACGAGCGAGCCGGTATCGAGCCTGTCTGCACCGTCGGTCGCGACCCGCTCTCCTTCCTTCACCCCGCCATCGAGAATCGCCGTGTCGTCGCCTTTTACCGGTCCGGTCTTCACGTTGCGCAATGCCACTGCGCCTGCGCCGCCGATCACGAAAACGAAATCGCCGTTCGCGCCATGCTGGATTGCCGTAGTCGGCACGACCGGAATCCGCTGCAGCGTGTCGACCTGCATCCTGACATTCACGAATTCGTTCGGAAACAGCCCGCTGCCGGAATCGGGGAAAACGGCCTTGACGTTGATCGTGCCGGCGCTCGTATTGACGAGGTTGTCGACCGCAAGCAGCGAGCCCTTCGCGAGCAATGATTTGCCGTCACGGTCATAGGCCAGCACCTGAACCTTCCCGTGCGACATCGCCCGCCGGATCCGTCCCAGGTCGTCTTCCGGCACCGAGTAGGTCACGGTCGCCGGCTGCAGTTGCGTAACGACCGCGATACCGGTCGTGCTGGTGCTGCTCACGTAGTTGCCGGGGTCGACGAGGCGCAGGCCCACGACGCCATCTACGGGAGATGCGATGGTGCAATAGCCGACCTGAACCTGCAGATTGTTCACGTTGCCCGTGTCCGCCAGCACGGTGCCTTCGTCCTCCTGGACGGTAGCAACTTGCGTATCGAGCGTCTGCTGCGTAATCGAGCCCGCTTTGATCAGCTGCTGATAACGTTGCAGGTCCAGTTTCGCGTTTGCGAGTACAGCCTGGTCATGACGCAGCGTACCCTGTGCCTGCAGCAACTGCGCTTCGAGCGCCCGCGAATCGATGCGTGCAATCACCTGTCCTTTCCTGATCGTCTGCCCCTCGCTGAAATCGACGGAACGCAGTATCCCGTTGACCTGCGTGATGACCGTGACGGTACGTGTCGGTGTCACGGTGCCGAGCGAGTCGATATAGACAGGAACATCGGTAACCGAAGCCGCAACCGCGCTCACGGGGATCGGATCTGGTGCGACAGCCGTCTGACGGTGACCGTGAGCCTGGTGGAACCACCCAACGGCCACGACGCCGGCCATGAATATACTAAGTATCGCAAAGTATCTTGTAAGGTTTTTCATCACACAACCATGAAAAATGGCCATCTCATCAAATGCTCACGCTGCCCTGCCAGCCCCTTTGGGCGGTGCTCGAGCATCACATTAAGTCGAAGGCCGTGCGACACCGCGACGACGGCGCAGTCATCGCGCCGACAAGCGCCCATTAAGGAATGGGAATTTGCACCACGGCCTTGAGTCCGGACGGCGCATTCTGGAAGAGATCGAGCGTGCCGCCATGCTGCTGTGCGACGTGCTCCGCTATCGCGAGGCCGAGGCCGCTCCCGCCCTTTCGATCCGCCTCTGAGCCGCGCCGGAATGGTTGCTTTATTAACGACAGAAGCTCTTGAGGCAGGCCCGGCCCCCGATCCTCAACCGCAATCGTGACACTTCGCGCGTCCACGGTAGTCCGGACTGCGAGCCCGACCTGACCGTACACGACCGCGTTTTGCATCAGGTTCATCAATAGGCGCTGCATGCCGACCGGTCGGAACACAATAGGTGGCAATTCCGCGAGCGACAGTTCGAACGTGCGACCGAGACCTGCATAGTCGGCGGCGAGCTGTTCGATCAGCGCGTTCAGATCGCCGTGCGTCGCCGGTTCGCTATCCCACCCACGGGCGAAATCGATAAACTGCTGGACGATCGTGTCGATCTCCTCGACAAAGCGTTCCGCACTGGCGGCCGGGGCCTCGAATGACTCCGGTGCGAAGATGGCCATGCGCAGCTTGGTCAGCGGCGTGCGGATATCATGCGATATGCCCGCAAGCATTTCGGCGCGCGTCGCTTCGAGATCTTCGAGCGTCGACGCCATCCGGTTGAACGCCTCCGCTACTGTTGCCAGCTCGCGCGGGCCGCTCACGGGAACCGCTTCGGGCCAAACGCCACGCTCGATGGTGCCGGCAGCGCGCGCCAGCCGGCGCAGCGCCTGTTCGACCGGCCGGTGGATCAGATAGGCCCCAAGAGCAGGAAGGGTGGCCGCACTTAACAACAGGCCGATCAGCGCCCAAGGCAGCGTACTGCTCATGGCCGACGTTCCACGCAGCGCCACCCAGTACCGCACGTCCTGCACATGGAGACGCACCCAGATCCGGTGCCCGTCGCGCTCCCAGCGAAGCTGTTCGTCCGGGGCGAGTTCCGATGCCAGTCGACCGAAAAAGCGGTGCGCCATGTAGTCGGGAGGCAACCCGTCGCGAGCCTGTGGCGGCGGCAGTTCGCCTTGGGGCGCTCCGTTCATTTCGAGCAGTTGCCGGTTTCGCTCGTCGTCCGGCAGGACTGACAACAGCCGGTCCAGGATCCGGATCTGCGATGCCACGAGCGCTGCGCCATCGTCAACTCTTGGCTTCTGGATAAAGTTCAGATAGACGGCAAAGACCAGGATCTGACTTGTCAGCATCAGTACAATCAACAGCAATACGTTGCGCGCGAAAAGGGAACCCCGCCATACCGACATACCGCTTCCTTTCATCTCGCTCTCTCGATGACCTGCTACGCAGGTATACATAAAACAGTCAGATGCCTTTTGCATTCGATTGACCGGCCCCGGGATCGCAGCGGGTCCTCTGCATCCTTGCCCGGGAAAGGCACTCATCCACTTGCGCGGTCATGCCGTACAGCGCGTCCAAAAGGATGGCGGACGAATAACCATAGCGTCGCGCGAGCTCCGCCAGGTTCATTAGCGCCGCATACGGCACTGTGCACTGCTATGCCAAGCTGTTAAACGATGGTGAATTATCGCTGCGGGGGACAATCGTTTGGGTGCACGTCCATTCAGCCTCATGCACCCTCCAACCGTAAGTGCACCGAGGACGCCCAGCAGCACAAAGTCGGCAACCATTAGACCGCGGCGAGCAGCGTTGGCGCCGAAGCGATGTGCAACATGGCTTTGCTGCTTTGATGGACCGGGGTGATGTATTGCACGAGACGGGTTCGGCGCAGGGATTTCACGACCAGTGACCGGCCACCCAAACCCCACCTACCCAGTGACCAGGCATCCAGACGCGACGCGGCATGACGACGACCGCCATGGGAGGTGGGGGCGCTGGCGCAACCGTCACAACCGGTGCGACTGCCGCCGGCACGGCGGCTGCTGCGTAACCGTTTTGCACGACCACGGTCGGCGGCGCATAGACAGGTGTCGCCGGAACGACAGCGACGGGGGCCGGCACGGCGACACCGACGACCACGCCGGCGAATGCGGAAGCAGTCATGGATGTGAGCAAAGCCCCACCCACCAGCATGGCAAACGTTCGAATTTTCATGAGCATCCTCCTTTACACAGAGGGCGCACGAAGTGGATCGCGCGCCGAGAGAAGAGAATGTACAGAGATCGCGACCTCAAATCTGTTGGAAAGGTGTGTCAAAAGATGTCACTTTGGCACTGGCGGGTGCATGACGATGATTGATTGCTCATGTAGCACTACGACACCTATCCGCCCCTGTTGGGACGAGGATATGGAGTTCTTTTCGAACTTCACAGCTACTGCTGCTGATCGCATGGCGGCGCCAGAAGTGGCGCCGAGAGAATTCGGACAGGTCGGTAAGTGGAAAAGCCGGGACGTGAGTCGGTCATCATGGCCGGCAACAAGGAACCAGAAGATGACGAAACGCAACCGACGGACACACTCACCGGCGTTCAAGGCAAAGGTGGCACTCGCGGCGCTCAAGGGCGACAAGACGCTGGCCGAGCTGGCCCAGCAGTTTGATGTGCATCCGAACCGGATCACGGACTGGAAGAAGCAACTGCAAGAGCGTGTTGCCGAAGTGTTCGAGACGGGCCAGACATCGGCCAAGCCCCCGGTCGATGTGAAGGTGTTGCACGCGAAGATCGGGCAATTGACTCGTAAGCGGCTCAGCTGGGCCGTTCGTCCCGTTCGTCCATTCGCGCGCGTGTGAGGCATGATGGCGAACTCGAGCTGGCGGTCAACACGCAGATCAGCCTGAACTCGCTGACAGCCTCGTGCCCTTGCGCCTGCCGGACAGCCAGTTGCTCGCGCACGACGAAAGCTCGGTCGACGTCGACGGGATCTGAATGCGTTGCTTCGATCCGATGCCTAATCAATTTCTCTGGGGCTCGGAAGCCACGCATTCGGCGCTCAACTCGGCGTTGCCGGCGGCGACGACCAACGCCTCGTGAAAGGCTTCGTCGAGTGCCACCATCTCGCGGCCACCGCGAACGCGCTGTTCGCGCACGCTGAAATAAACATGGTCAGCGCGCGATGAGGGAGATTCGGTTGTGTCTTTCACGCATGAGCCTAGAATTAACGGGTCTTTTCGGCAGTGACTATCGGCTAGCCCCAAAACATATGTCGAGAAGCTGGGTAATACGGATGCTGAAAAGCTGAGGGCGCATGGAGTACTCCGCAGTCCGGGGCGCGCCAGGCGCGCTTCTGGGCCTTCGGCGACGTCGATGAGATCGCCGGAGTGGCTGTCATGCTGGCTTCGTCGGCGAGCGCAAAACTGAACGCGAAGGGAGTAACTCTCCATGAAGACCGAAATATCCAGCGATCACTCGCGCGGGCTACGTGACTTGGCGAACGACGCTCTGCCGAGATGAATCGCCGAAATGTATGGGACTGGCTGATGTCCTTCCCAAGGATCCCATTACCGAGAGGTTGACGCATGATCGTGACGCCATCCTTCCCGATTAGCGAAGCAGCAAGGCGCGAAAGTAGTCGAGACTAACGACCAGGACGACGATTCCACCGAACGATTTGTCTGACTCGGATATCCGCTTGCTCAGGGCTATGCTGGGCGTGCCCAAACGCAATGGGGAAGAATAGGGATCACTGATATAAAAGCCCGCGTGCGGATCGTCTCGTTGAACGATGAAGTATTTTTGACTCGCCACACTTACCTGTTCAGGCGTCGCATCATCCGAGTCGAGCAAAACGCGACCCGAGCGATCGACGACCAGGACGGTTCCAAGCGATCCCGCGGTTGCCATGCGATCGAAAAGAACCTGCCGCCGTACCGCCAGCGGCAAGGTCATGATGCGAGGTTGCCGCAGCCGCTCGATGAGCGTTTGCAACGACAATTGATACAGTGCAAAATTTCTCTCGATGTCCCGCTCTGCAATCAGGGCGATATTGCGAAGGTTGATTCGAGTAATTCGCCGTTTGCCAAGCGTGAAGTGAACTTCGCGGCTTTGAATAGCGCTGACACTACTGTGTTACGATTGCTTACACACTGTAGTAAAGAACGGACGCTTGGTAAAGGCGGTTTTGTCCTCGCGACAAGCGGTAGCGCTGGGCAAATCGGACCTGCTGATAACACGCTCACGCCCTTGCCTTGCGCTGCGGTATCCAACCGGGGGATTGAGTGAGCCGTCTTGTTGTTGTTTCGAATCGCACTGCTGACCTCCGGAAGGCCGCAGCGGGAGGTCTCGCTGTAGCGGTAAAAGAGAGTCTGCAACAGACAGGTGGGATGTGGTTTGGCTGGAGCGGCAAGATTCGCGACGCGGCACCCGAATCTAACAGCGAGACCAGCGTCAAACTGCAAACAATCGGGAACATACAACTGGCGACGCTTGACCTGAACCAGCAGGATTACGATAGCTACTATCTGGGATACGCGAACGATGTCTTATGGCCGGTATTCCACTACCGGCTGGACCTTGCGAATTTTGATGTACGATTCGCAGCAGGGTACCGGCGGGTCAACCAGCTGTTCGCGCGAGAGCTGCTACCGTTGCTCAGGCCCGACGACATCATCTGGGTCCATGACTATCACCTGATCCCCCTTGCTGCCGAACTCAGAGCGATGGGGTGCGGCAACCGGATCGGATTCTTTCTGCATGTCCCGATGCCACCGCCTCTCATCATGGCGGCCATTCCAGAGCACGAATGGCTCATGCGTTCACTATTCGCCTACGATCTGGCCGGCTTCCAGAGCGAAGCGGATGTAACGCATTTTACGCACTACGTAGAGTCCGAAGCCGGTGCTGACGCGCTACCCGGCGCACAGCTTCGGGCCTTCAATCGCACGTTGCGGGTCGGGGCGTATCCGATAGGAATCGACGTCGATGAGTTCGCCGCTCTCGCGCAGGACCGGGAGGGTGTCGAAATGTTCGATCGTATGCGACAGGAGTACTCCCGACGCCGCCTGCTTCTCGGCGTCGACAGGCTGGATTACTCAAAGGGTCTACCGCAGCGCGTGCACGCGTTTCGTGAGCTTCTCGCGAACTACCCCGAGAACCGCAACAGTGCAACACTCATCCAGATCGCGTCCCCGAGCCGGGAAGACGTGGGTGCCTATGACGATCTGCGCCGCGAGATGGACAGCCTCTGCGGCGCGATAAACGGTGACTTCGGCGAACTTGACTGGATGCCGGTTCGTTATATTCATCGCAACGTCGCCCGTAAGCGGCTACCGGGACTATATCGCGCAAGCCGCGTCGCGCTTGTCACGCCACTGCGCGATGGGATGAACCTGGTCGCCAAGGAGTTTATCGCCGCGCAGGACCCAGGCGATCCCGGCGTGCTGGTTCTCTCCCGATTTGCCGGCGCAGCGGAACAATTGAAAGAAGCTCTTCTTGTGAATCCGTACGATACGCACGGGACAGCGCAGGTCATTCAGCGTGCGCTGACGATGTCAATCGAAGAACGGATCAGTCGTCACGCAGCATTGATGGGGCGGATCCGCCAGTTCGATGTGCACTGGTGGAGTTCGAGTTTTCTGAGGGATCTCTCGGCTGCTGAGCGCAGTGACGACCGTGAACCGGTGCTGGGACATTCAGCCGATCGCGCGAGCTAACCGACGGCGATTGGCGCATCGTGCCGCCCTACGCCGACGACGCAATCGGCTCGAGTACCCACGCGACATCGCGTTGCAGCCCCGCTGAAGAGCACATGCAGACTCGGGCCTGCCGGTTTGGTGTTGCACCGGTTTTCCAGCCCTGTCATGTGCCCGCTCACCCACGCTCATAGGTGTGACCGGGCCATCCTTAACCATAACCCGGACCGCGTATGACCAAAGCTACCAGGCAACAGCCTTCTTCCCGCCCGCCCCCCCCGTAGATGCGCTTCAGTATGAACGTCTCGCGCTGGCTGCCTTCCATCTTTGTGAAAGGCAGGGACAGCAACTTCAACACCTGATTACGCTTGCGACTTCATTGTTCCGGAATCCTTCTGTAACGCCTGAGGAAAGACACGACCGGCGGAATCTGCTTGAGGTCATGATCCATATCGGCGAGGACTACAGGCGCATGAACAATTGCGATCATGAACTGTTCACGGTTCTGGCGCTCGACGCCAAGGGTATTCCGGACCGCAATCCAATGAAGGCGGCTTGATGCCGCCTTTTTCAATTGCACGGCGAGAAGCAGACGTTTATTCGTTTTGCATATTGTGTCTGCATATGTTGTCACGCGCGTCCATCAGATAAATCATGTGCCTCCCGACCCGACCCGACCCGACCCGAACGAAACGCGCGAGGAGATGCTGGCCATGATTGAGCGCATCGCCGAACTTCTGGAGGCGCGCGCTCGCGGCGACGCCACGCTTCTCTCTACCACACTGCGCTATCACGAGCAGCAAGGCTGACCGTTTCCCGCGCGCGATCGACTCGCATGCGTCGTTCGCCATTAGGTGTTGCTGCACCCGTTTATCACGCATTTCCATCTCGAAAAAGCAAAGGATTCCGATTTAACGATCATTCACAAAATCGTTGGCAATTTCGCACAGGGTGAGTGGAGTGATTGACGGGCAGCGGGTACCGCCCTAGATTTTTTCGGTTGAAGGTTGCTGATGCAACAGTTGTGCCTCGTTTCTTTAACCATACAGGGATGTGTGGATGAATGCTGTCACGAAGAATTTTACCGCCGCGCTCAGCCACCCGAGCGCGCGCCTGACCCAGCACCTCAGGATCTGGATCGGCTCCCAGCCCCATGACCTCGACGTGCTCGATTTCAAGGCCAGCGGCGGCTTCTGCAAGGACTACCGCGTCGACGTCACGGTTACGTCGCCACGGCTGGAGATCGACGGCAAGCAGTATGTGGGCCGTCGCGCGGGCCTGCAGATCGACGAGCAGGCGGCGGTGCCCTCGGTGAGCTACGTGCAGCCCGTCAGTCACGACGCCGCCACCTTCAACGGCGTGGTGACGAGCTGGAAGCGCATCCGCACGAGCCGCGACGAGTCGGCTTACCAGATGCGCATCGAGCCGCGCTTTGTGGCCCTCTGCAAACGCATCATCAAAAGCGACACATTTAAAGATGTGACGTTGCAGGAGCTGATCACCCAGGCGCTGGTCGACCGCAAGAATTTCGATGCCTTCGATGTCGAATTCCAGATCGAAGGGCTGCAGGAGAAGATGGAGCAGGTGGTGATGCTGGAGGAGTCGCTCTGGAATTTCATCGCCCGCCATTGCCGCCGCCTCGGCGTTTTCTGGTTTTACAAGCAGGGACGCGGCAAGGATGGCAAGCTCGACACCATCGTGTTCGCCAACAATCCGCGCGCCTATATCCGCTCGGTCGACGTGCCGCTGCTGGATGCCTCGGGCCTGCACGCGAGCTGGCACGAAGCGGCCCAGGCCGTGCATGAGCAGCGCGCGCTGGTGCCGGCCACCATCGAACTGTGGGAGCGCAACTACTGCACGCCGGACGATCCCCTTCGCGCCACGGCGAATGTCTCCATCGAAACGGATGACCGCTCGTCGTTCGGGCAGATCAGTCGCAGCGTCGAAGGCCATCTGACGCCAGCGCAGGGCGAAGCATTCGCGCAGACGCGGCGCGATGAGCAGATCGCGCGTCAGGCGACGCTGGCGGGCAGGACCGACGCCAAGGGCATCGCGGCGGGCGTGGTAATGAAGCTCACCAATGCGAAGATGCCGAGCGCCGAATACGGCTTCGTGATCACTTCGTTCAAGATGAAGGGCAGCCGCACCAAGCCGGCCTATACGCGCTTCAAGGCGATGCCGGCGAACCTGACCTACCGGCCGAGGTTTGACTTTGAGCGGGACTGGCGTTTTCTGCCTGGTCCCGCCGTGGGCGTGGTCACGACGAGCGACTCCGCCCCCTACGGCGACATGGACGACCACGGGCGTTATAGCGTGCTGCCGAAGTTCCTGCAGGACTCGGGCAACACCGACAACAAGCTGCTGAAGCTGCGCCTGCTGCGTCCGTCATCGTCCTACCAGGGCGGCTTCCACTCGCCCCTGCTGCCGGGGACCGAGGTCCTGCTCGACGCCGAAAATCGCGACGTGGACCGCATCTACATAGCGGGGGCCATGCACGACTACGCCCACCCGGACGTGGTGCGCGGAGACCAGTCGCTGTTTAGCTATGCCATCTGGCGCTCGCCGCTGCTGGGGGCCGAGGTCATTTTTAACGATCTGCAGGGCAAGGAAAGCGCGCGGATCGCGACGGTGTACAGCCAGTCGGCCGTCAATCTCGGTTATCTGCTCAACAGCAAAAAGCTCCTGCGGGGTGAAGGGTCCGAAATGACGACCCAGGGCTGGGGCACGATGCGTGCGGCGAAGGGACTGTTCCTCTCGGCGGATGCGGCGGCCGCAGCCGATACGCCGCACCTCGACATGCCCACCGCCGTCGCGCAGCTCAAGGCGGCATTGCAGCGCGTGACGGACCTTGCGGCGGCGACGGCGCAGGCTGGGGCCGACCCTGCCGACAGGGCCACGCAGGCGGCGCTGCTCGACGGGCTGAACCAGTTGCGCGACGCGGGGCTGCTCGCGAGCGCCCCCGGTGGCATGGCGTTCGTGACGCCCAAATCGATGCAGCACTCGGCGGGGCAGAACGCGATCGTGACGGCGGGGCAGGACATGGACGTGAGCGTCGTCCAGCGCCTGCGCATGGCGGTGGGCGGCATGATCTCGCTGTGCGCGCACAGGCTCGGCATCAACCTGACTGCAGCAAAGGGCAAGTTCACGGCCTCGGCGCTTACCGACGGGATGGACCTGTTCGCGCAGAAGCAGTTGCGCGTCGCCAGCGAAAGTGCGGATGTGCAGGTGTCGGCGAGGTCGAAGATCACGCTCAACTGCGGCGGGGCCTCGGTTGTCATGGAGGGCGGCGACATCACGTTCCACTGCCCCGGCGCATACACCATCAAGGCCGCCTCGTTTACGTTTGTCGGCCCCGACAACGTGCCGACCCAGTTACCGTCCCTGCCGAAAAGCAGCCTGAAGATTTCCGACCCGTATTCGTCATCCCACTGAAGCCATGATCATCAGCCCTCCCTTCCTTCCCGCGTCGGGCCTGACGGCCAGCGACGCGTCGAAACCGGACCCCATGATGGACCTCGTCGACCCGTTCGAGATCGGCCATCACGGGGTCTGGCCGGTCACCTTCGACCGGCGTTCTCATTGCGGCATCCATCTGAACCCGGGTGAGCAGACGGAACCTGTCCGCGCGATCGCCGATGGGGAAGTGGTCGCGTACCGGGTCTGCAAGAACGGCATTTCGGACGGCACCACCAATTCGACGACCGGGCAACCGGAGCTGAATTCGAATGCCGGTTTCGTCCTGCTCCGGCACAAGACCGACACGGGCGACGGACGCACGATCACGTATTACTCGCTCTACATGCACCTGCTGGACATGATCAACCAGGAGCACATCGTCCCCCAGCCTAACGATCCGCCAGAGACCGGCTCGGCGAATGCGCTGCCCCGATGGCTACTCGATACGGCAGGGGGCAAGGATGGGGTGGTCCAGGCGGGCGGCACGAAGAAGGTGTATCGCAAGGACATGCTTGGCTATGTCGGCCAGCATCAGGGCGTGGCACATCTGCACTTCGAAGTCTTCATGGCGGACGGCGATTTCACGACCTGGTTCGACAAGGTACAGATCGGCGTGAAAAAGCCAACCCAGCCGACCACGGGCGACTATTGGGGGCACAGCTATTTCATCATTTCCGGCCCGCAGGAGTTCTATCCCCAGCCGGCGGGCATGGATGAGAAGTGGTTTCCCAAGGTGCAGGGCGGCTCGCTTGGCGCAGGCGACACGCTCTATGTCGAGGCGTGGTTCAACAAGGGGCAGCGCTTTACGCGGGCGTGGATCGATAACGGCGATAGTGGCAACGTGACGCTGCTCACGCCGGACCCGGTCGCAGACCCCTATGACAGCGGCACCGACAGCCACCACAATCCAAAGCGCTATGAATATGATCTGTATGAGCGTGCAATGGCGCTCTATCCGACGTGCCCGAGCGATGGCTACGAAATGCTTCGGTTTGGACGCATTCTCTCGGACCATCCGACGCTGACGGGGACGGCTTGTGCCACCTGGATCGCAGTGCCGTTCGACGGGAACGGCACGCTGGGCTATGTCAACATCGCGCCGGACGCGATCAAGAAGTTGTCTGACGCGGATTTCCCGTTCTTTACGGGGTGGCAAAAGGTCGATGGCGACAACACGCCGTTCAACGATGCGGGGCGATGTGATTACGCCACGCTTTGCGGGCTGACCGGCATTCAGGATTCACTGCCGTCGGCGCAACCGCTCGAAGCCGACCCAAACAACAACAATGAGGTCAACCTTCAGCTTGCCGGCTACGTGCAGAACACGGACGGCGTGGATGAAAAGCTCCGTGGGATGGTGTTCAAGGCGCGCAGCGAGTGGGATCCGTCCAACAACGACGAACGCTACAAGGACCTGAACGATCCGTACGGCTTCTTTGGCAAGCAGAAGGATACCAACCCCGATGGGTACGCCAAGTTCACCGATTTCCTGAGCAAGTTCCAGTTTCTGGACAAGACGCCGCTCGTCGGGCAGAAACTCTGGTTTTTTCATCCGTTGGCGCTTATCCGGCATTTCAGGAAGTGTGGGTGGCTCTCGGCAGACGAGTTTAGACAACTCCTTCCAAAAGAAGTACTTCGGGAGAGGACACATCACGCTGTTTACTATGAGACAGTGAGCCATACGCAGAGCCGGAGGTATTTTGCAGAGAACAGCCTTATACCGCTTAACTATGCATTAAGAAAATATAATTTGAGCACACCGTCCCGAGCGTCAACTTTTTTTGGGAACTCAGCGGAGGAAACGGGATGGTTTGGTTCCCTCTATGAAAATAATGCCGGTGAGTGGTATCACCCTTGGGATGGTCGGGGCTTTCTTCAACTTACTGGCCCGGAAAACTACATGCACTATTGGGACTTTAGGGGGCGAAAGAGCCAAATATCCGATGCGACGCGAGTTAGACTAAAAGAGAGCTATCGTAACGCGAGTAACAGCCGATCTAACGCTGCACATTATCTGTCTGATTCCGTTAGCGGTGTAACGGCGCAAATGATTGCGTGGCGAGCGCAAGTTTCTGCGAACTCGATGCCTCCTTCGGATGAAGATGTAATCGCGCCATCAGATAGCGCGGGATTCTATTGGATTTTTTCTGGCATGGGTGTTTACGCCGACAAGCAAATTGCCCTCGAACGGCGAGGGGTTGCGGCGACACGCCCACCCGTCCACCACCAACAGAATTCGAGTAGTCCGCCAGTTAGCAAAGTTTACTATCATTGTGCCTCATTTAGAGATGCATCGGCGGCGGTCAATCTCCCGGCGGCAGTTGGGCATCCAGAGAGGCCATTCAATGGGTATATCGCGAGATGCGTAGGCTACGCTCAAGCGCTAGCCGTCTTGGGGGATATGTTTTTCCCAGATGCGCAAGGTGCAATGACATTGGGATTTCCAGAAGGGCGCGAGCCGAGGAGAAGTTGATGGTCAAATCTAGTGCTGCTTTGAGGGCTGTCTTCGGGATATGTATCTATTTCTCGCTGGGATTTTCGGCGCATGCCGGTCAAGAAATAGTTTATGTCGATATGGGGGGCGGGTGTCATATCGGCATTGAAGATATTTATGAAGGGCATTTCTCAAGCAAGATGCCACTGAAAGCGGGATATTGGACAGACACTCCACCACACAAAACTGATATGGAAAATTTTGGTGTCCCGTTTGAGTGCCAAATTTTGGATGGTTCCACGGTTGATCAAGTTTCCATGCGATTTGGCGCAGTTCCCGATAAAACGGCAGACGAGGGTTGGTCAGTCTATTACGAGTCTGATGAGGATCGCGATAATTTGCACAGTTTGACTAAAGTCTATGCATTGAAGGCGGTAAATGCGAGCGGATTTTATATGGTGCAGGATGATAACGATGGTGATGAAGCTACACGCCAACGTTATTTCTCGTATTGCCTTTTCCACGATCATTCGGCGGTTTGCGGTTCCCGATCTGTTACGCGCCTACAAAACCCGCGGGGTAGTATCTTGCCCGAAATTGTTAATATTTTGAAATCTGTAAGATTTGTCGACAATTGATAATATAGCGGGGTGATGTATGACGGCCAAGGTAATCGCAAAAACACTTATTTCAATCGTATTTCAGACCTTTTTTCTGGCAGCATGGTCGAATGTGCTGGCAGACGAGGCTTCTCCTATGCTTGCCGATCTTGGTATTAATGAGGCATACAACGATTGCAGATTATTTGTATTTGACAATAAAAATGATGGGGTACTCTTTTCTAGTGTGAGTCACTTTTCTAACTTGTCAGAAACCTATGGGAATCACGATGTACACGATCAATGCATAGTAGGGCTAAGGTCTAAAGTGTTAATGCCTATGTCGTCAACCGACGCCCATCAGGATGGAGAATTTGTGAATATCATGATTGTGCGCGGAGCTTATCTTTCTCCGAGTTATCTTTGCGAAGGAAAGCCCGACTATGACGAATGCTTAGAAAAGGCTGTACTTAATTACAACGGATTTTACGAGGGATATCAAGGTCGCTGGAAAAGGAGGGTCTATAATTTGGGTGATGCTGGAGGCGAGTTGGAGAAGTCCATGTCGGAAACCATTAATGGAACCATACGAAATTCTGATGGAATTACAGTTGTCAGCGAATGGAAGCGTCCGTATCATTTTCCGGATCAAACGGGAAGTGATTTGATAATTTTTGACGTAATAAGACGCACCCCCTTCGGATACGTCTTCGCCGGCGGAAAATACGGTATTGCTATTCCGGTTGACAAAACGGAAGAATCGCAAATAAAAGCCACCGAACTTATCAATCGAGTGATTGATGTTGTTCAAAGTGTTCGCATGAAAAATGGTGGCTGATGCTGTCTAATAAAATTACGGCATTCGCAATGCAAGCGGCATTTTTATTTGATCTTAAAGCGCTAGAAAAATGGAACAGAATGTGTTGGTGACGCGATGACATTTCCCATCCGCAAAGGCGACATACTCGAACACGGCGGGGAAGTGACGGGCGGCTCGCCATGGATGAACTTCATGGGCAGGCCGCTTGCCCGCAAGGGCGACGAGGCGATCTGCGCGCAGCACGGTCCGACTGTCATCGACGAAGGCTACGCGAAGTTCCCCGACCGCGACGGCAAGGAGGTTGCCTTCCATCATTACCGCTGCGCGTGCGGTTGCCGCCTGATCTCGTCGCTGCAGAACGTCAATATCGCGTAATGCCGGTCGATCTTTCTCCTGCCGGACACTCCAGCGCGTATCCGCCAAGGATGCGCTTCTGGCCATGGGCGGTTACCTGCTTCGTCTGTAACGTGTTCGGCCCCGTGATCGTGCTGCTTGTGTGGCCGAAGGGCGAGTCTGCAAACGGCCTCAAGTTCTGGAGCTGGGTGGTGGGGGCGCCGAACGGGTTGTTCCTGGTCCTGCTCGGGTTTGCTCGCGCGGGCTACGAGGCGTTGTGGTATCGCGCGTACTGGCGCAACCATCATCGTGATCGCTGGCTGGCGGAGAAAATCCGATTCGCGCAGCGCCCGCTGCACGTACTCGAGGCAGGCTACTGCCTGCCGCTCGCGCGCAAATCCCTGGCCGAAGTTCTCGCTGGCAAGCAATCGCTCCTGAAGATGCAGAGCGCCCGCCATGGATCGGGCAAGGTCTTGTGCAACCGCTTCGAGGATCATGATCCGCTGCTGGCCGGGCTGCCCATAGCGGGTGAAGAGGAAAGCGAGGGCGACGCAGGCGTGCTGACGGAGACCGCTCCCGCTGTCCAGATGATCCGTGCTGTGCTTGAGCCGCTGGCCGGAAGTATCCAGGCACTAACCCGATACGAAAAGGCGTACTGGCCGCAGGTGCGCGTGCTGGCCGGGCCGAAGATTGCGGGCCTGCGCGTGGCTCAGGTCCGCGACGCGTTGCGGCTGGCGGCGCTGCCGCCGCTTGAGGTACAGATTGTCCCGGCATCTGACGGGCTGCTGGTGGCCGATGCCTGGCTCGATGCGCGCGAGTGCCGTCCGCTTCTCGCCGTCGCGGCAGCGTGGTACGACGATGCCATCGACGAAGGCTGTGCCGAAGGATGCGCTGCAGTGCTCTTCGGCCCCGGCTACTTCAGGCTCCCCCCGGAGGTCAGCCCGAAAGCGGCGCTGCACCGGCCCGTCCAGGGGATCGACGGTGAGGTTGAATACGGCTTCGCGAATGCCGCCATATGGGGCAAGGCCAGTGCAGCAGCAGTGACGCGCGCGTGGATTACGCGCCCGGTTGAGCACTGCGACCGGGCTCTGGCTGCTGCCGGTTTTCAGGCCGCTTCGAAGGATGCCGCGCAGTGCCGCCTGGATCGTATTGTTGGCGACGCCGGCGCAGCCAACGGCCTGCTGGCGATTGCTGCGGCCATCGAGGCTGGCGCAGCAGACGGCCCGCAACTGGTTGTCGACGGTCTGCAGTCGGCCATCCTCCACGTCATACCCGCAGAACAAACCAACGCTTCCACGCATGACGACTCACAAAAATAACCTGCAGTACACGGAGCCTGAAGCCGCCGCCAGCAAACCGGCGCCGAGCCGTGCGGCGATCTGGGGCATGCCCCTCGCAGCGCTCGTCCTCGCCATCGCCGCACTCCTGCTGGTCTGGTTCGGGAGTGACCGCCTTGGCATCGCGGATGGCGCGCCTCGCACGCGGCTATTGATTGGCATCCCGATCGTGCTGGTCATCATCGTGATCGCCCATCTGTTCGCGGTATCGACAGGCGCATACGGCGGGGCCGCCAGACTGTTCCGCTCTGAAACCGGCGATCACGCAAAGGCAGCAAAACCGCTCAAGCGCGATGTGCGGCTGCAGCGCGTGTATGAGGAGCTACGCATCTCGCACGGCTGGCGCTGGCAACGCCGCCTGCGCTGGCTGCTGGTGAACGGCCCGGACGAACGCATCGATCAGGTGGTGCCCGGTCTCAAGCAGGCGGGCGTCATGCACGTGGACGAAACCATCCTCGTGCATGTGTCGCCGGACGGGATCGAGGCGGCGAAGTGGCTCACACAGATCCGGCAACTGCGCCGCCGCTACCCGGTTGATGGCGTCGTTCATGTCGCACGCGCGGACGATACGGATACCGAACTGCCCCGTGCACTTTCGGGCATCGCCACTGCGCTTGGCTGGGCCGCGCCCGTTACGTTCCTGCATCCGGTCGAGGCGCACGGTAGCCCGTCGGAGCGCTTCGATGCCGTCGGCACCTTCATGCCGAACGAGTGGCGCAGGCAGGCGCAGGAGGCCGCCGCCCTTGCGCCGGAACTGCTGAACGAGGTCGAGCAGCGGTCTGCGGACGCGGGCGTACACCTTTGCACCCGCAACAACCTCCGGATGACCTGGCTGATGGAGATCTCGCAGTACGTCGGCGACCATTGCGAGCGCATCGTCGATGGCCTTCGGCGACTGGCTGCATCGAACTGGCTGCGCGCGCCGCTTGCGGGCGTCATGTTCGCGCCGGTTTTTCCGGGGCCGACCGTCGTACCGGTGCCGGTAGCCAACGGCGATGGGACGCCCGGCGAGCCTGTCGACATGCCACCAGCAATAACCGTCATGCGCGCACAGCCCGCCGCGTTGCTGCCGGTATGGCGCGAGATCGCGGCGGGGGCGCCCAACTACCGGGGCCGGCGCGTCGGCTTCTACTGGCCCAACGCGCTCGCCACGCTCGTCACGGCTGCGGCGATCCTGTGGTGCGTATGGATGACGGTGTCCTTCATCGGCAACCGGCAGTTGATGCGTGAGGCCAGTCAGACAGCGCAGGCCGCTGTCGATGCAAAACCGCAAACCGCCGAGGCCTGGCGAGCCCAGCTCGCGCTCCAGCAGCTGATGGAAAAGCTTGCGTACCGTCGGGAACATGGCGCGCCCTGGTACCTGCGCGCGGGCGTTTCTTCGAACGACGCCCTTCTCGCTGCGATGTGGCCGCCATACCGTATCGCCACGACCCGCAATCTGCAGGCGCCGGTCGTGCAAACCATCACCGACCTGCTGAAGGCTGCGGGCGAAGCGCGGGCCGACGCGCTGCAGTCACAGGAGGCTCGCGGCAGCACCTACAACGCGCTCAAAACGTACCTGATGCTTGGAGACCCTGCCCGCGCCGACGCCGCATTTCTGCGCCGCTCGCTTGTCGCGTTGTGGCGACGCCCGGTGGACATGCCCGAGGGCGAGCGCGACGACACGGGCCGCCGACTCGCCGCGTTTTACGCCGACCACCTGAAGGCCCACCCCGAATGGCGCATCACACCCGACGCGAGCCTCGTGAGCACGACCCGCAACATGCTGGTGACTCAGATGGGCCTCGCATCGGCCGACGACACGGTGTACCAAAGCATCCTCGACGAGGTCAAAGGCAAGTACGCTGACGCATCACTCCAGACGTTGCTCAACGGCGCGGACGCGCAGGGGCTTTTCAGCACGTCGCAGGCGGTGCCTGGCATCTACACGCGCGCGGCGTGGGACGGCATGATCGCGGACGCGATCGACAGGGCCGCAAGCGAGCGACGCGTGAGCGGCGACTGGGTGCTGACCGGCGCGCAGCCATCGCAGACCATCGGCAATACGCTCGCACAGGGTGCGGTCCACACCGATGCCGCGATCGACGAAAAGCGCGCGGCGGAGCAACTGAAGCAGCGCCTCACCGCGCGCTATTTCGCGGAATACACAGCGGCCTGGCAGACCATGCTCAACAGCCTCCAGTGGCAGCCGGCATCCAATCTGAACGGCGCGATCGACCAGCTCACCCGTCTCGCCGACGCGCAGACCTCGCCGCTGATCGCGCTGATGAAGTCAGTGCAGTATCAGGCGCAGGCGGGACGGCCGTCGCAGGCGCTGACCGACACGCTGGTGCGTAAGGCGCAAAGTCTGATCGGCAACGACGACGACGTGCAGAGACCGACCGTCAGTCCGCTGGACAAATCATTCGGTCCGCTGCTCGCGCTGATGGGTGAGACCGGTGTTGCGGCGACGAACGGCGCAAACAGCAAGGCGGGCGCGTCGGCGAACGTCGCGCTCAGTGGCGTCAGCCTGTCGCGCTATCTGACGGCGGTCACCACGATGCGACTGAAGCTGCAGCAGATCGCAGGCAGTCCCGACACACAGGCGATGGCGCGCTCGCTCGCGCAGGCGGTCTTCCAGGGCAAGCTCTCGGAGCTGTCTCAGGCGCGTGACGATGCGGCGCTGACAGCCGCAAGTCTCGGCTCCGCATGGGCAGGCTTTGGCAATGCGGTGTTCGCGCAGCCGCTCGAAGCCGCGTGGCAGACGATCCTGCAACCGGCGGCGGCCAGCCTGAACGAGGCGTGGCGCGCGAGCGTGGCCGCACCATTCAACGCGACGATGAGCGGACGCTATCCGTTTTTCGACACGCAGGCTGATGCGTCTTTCGCCGAACTCGGCCGCTTCGTGCGTCCCGACACTGGCCTGGTCGCCCGTTTCATCTCGACGCAACTCGCGGGCGTACTCAAGCTCGAAGGCGATCACTGGACACCGAACGAACTGGCACCACAGGCACTCCAGTTCGATCCGAAGTTCCTTGCAGGCCTGCGCCAGCTCTCGACGGTCGGCGCGCAACTCTACATAAAGGGCGATGCCAACGAGCGCTTCGAGATGATGGCCTTGCCGACGCCGAACGTCACGCGCTCGGAACTGTCGGTCGACGGCAAGCAGATCGTCTACTTTAACCAGCAGGAAAGCTGGACGCCGCTGGCCTGGCCCGGCGACGGGCTGAACGGGCATGCGGGTCTGACGTGGCAGACACTCAACGCGGGCCTGAGGCAGGCGTTCGATTCGACGGGCGACTGGGCATTCCTGCGCCTGCTCGCAAAAGCCGAGGTGAAGCAGCTGGACAGTACCCGCTACCAGCTCACGTGGAACGACGCAAATGGCGACCCGTTGCGCTACGTGCTGCGCACCCAGGTCGGAGCCGGTCCGCTCGAACTGCTGAAGCTGCGCGGCTTCCAGATGCCCGAAAGGATTTTTGTTGTCGGCAAGGCTGGTGCCGCACCGATGCTTCCTCCCCTGCCACCGGAATTGCAACCATGACCGCACCCTGGAAGAAAAACCCGACTGAGCAGGAGAATCCGTTCCTCAGGTACTACGACGAAGAGATGCGCTACCTGCGCGAGGCAGGCCGCGAGTTGGCGCAGGCGCAGCCTGACGCCGCGCGTCGCATGGGGATGCTCTACGGCGAACCTGAGGGGGCTGTGCGCGCGGTGAACGAAGCCTTTGCATTTCTCTCGGCGCGGCTACGCATGAAGCTCGACGACGGGATGCCCGAGGTGACCGACGCGCTGCTCGATAACCTCTATGAGCACGCGGCGCGCGCTATTCCGTCGCTTTCGATCATCGAATGCACGCCGCTGAACCGAACGGGCGCAACTGCGGTGCCGATCCCCGCCGGAGCCGTCGTACGCTCAACGCCCGTCGGTCCCGATAAGGTGCAGTGCGTGTACCGGACGACGCAGCCCGTCGAGCTGTTACCGCTCTCGGTAGAGGATGCCGTCGTCGCCGTACGTGCCGACGGGCGTACGGTGATCCGCCTGACGTTTGGTCTCTGGCTCGGGGAGCAGCGCGAGCGCATGGACCTGTCGCGTATCCGCCTGTACCTGCATGGCGACCGGCCCGCTGCGGCTACGCTATACGCGGCGCTGACGCGGCAGGTTGCGTCAATCGGGCTGCGTCTGCCGTCCGTACGGGACGGCGCCTTGCAGCCGCTGGACGGGGTGCATGTCGAGCCGGCAGGCTTCGGCCCGTCGACGCGGCTATGGCCAGTCACAGACGCGAAGCGCGACGGGCAACTGGACCGCGAGCAGACGATGCTGGAGTATTTTGTGTTCCCGCAAAAGTTCCACTTCGTCGACCTGTGCGGGTTCGATGCTGCGGCGCTGCCGGCGGGTGAAGCGCAGATGACCTTCGAGATTGAACTCGATGCCCGGATGCCTGGCGACTATCCCGTCAGCCGCGAGAATTTCCGCCTGTTCTGCACGCCTGTCATCAACCTGTTTGAGGTCGATGCGTTGCCGTTGGAACCTGTCGGCTGGCACGACAGGGAGCACTGCATCCGCGTACAGCCTGGCATCGCCTCTCATGTCGAGCCGTACGATGTACTCGCGGTGATCGCCGCCGAGCCGGAGGACAGCGCACGGCACGACTACCGGGCGTTTACGAGTTTCCGGCATCGCGGCTGGGCGTTGCGTCACGAAAAGCCTGAGCGCTACTTCCATACGTCGACGCGTTTCGGTCCGCTTGGGCGGGAACTCTGGGTCACGCTGGCGGGGCAGCTATGGGCCGGAACGTACCGGCACGCAGAGAACGACGAGGACCGTCCTGATCCGGACCGCTACCTGACGGTACGCGCGCTCGCCAATAACGGGCGTCTCCCGCGCATGGCGCTGGCCGAGGCGACGATCACTGAAACCGTATCGGACTTCACCGGGATTGCATCGGTGCGCAACCTCACGGCACCGTCCATGCCGCTCTATCCGCCGCGCTATTACCCGGGCTACGACTGGCGCGTATTGGGGCACTTTACGGCGGGTGGCGGGAACGAACTGAACCGGATCCATATGGAGGGCGCACCGGCGCTGCGTGAGACGCTGGAACTCTACGACTGGACGCCAGACGACGGGGTCTCGCGTCGTATCGACGCGATCAGGGACGTCCGTTTCTCCGAGAAGCAGAAGGTGGAGCGGGCATACGTACAACGTATTGCGTGCGCATATGTCGAACTCGATCCGACCGCGTTCGACGGGCCGGGCGATGCTGCGCTATTCGGCGAAGTGCTCAATCACTTTCTGGGGCGCTACGCGAGCCTTCATGTTTCCATGCAACTGGTACTGAGCATCGGTGGCAAGGAGACGGTCTATCCTCGCATCGACTTCGAGGGAGCACCTTTGTGATGAGTGTCTGGATTTTGCGGGGTGCGCTCGGCGTGGGCCTCGCGCTGGCCGTCTCGGCGTGCGGGACCTGGCAGTCGGTGAAGGACGGCACCGTGGATGTCACACGCGCGGTGTTCGAGACGAAGGTCAAACAGATGAACCTCGTGGTGACGGCACGCGGCGCACTGAACGAGGATGTGCGTGGCGCGTCACTTCCGGTTGTGCTGCGCATCTACCAGTTGAAGGACGACAAGCCTTTCGTCACAGCGACCTACGCGCAACTGCTCGCGGGCAACGAGGCGCTGAAGGCCGCGACGCTCTGGAGCCGGGACGTGACGCTGGGACCGGGGCAGACATTGAAGATCTCGGAGCCGATCGGCGACGCAGTGAACTACGTGGGCGTGGCGGCGTTCTTCCTCGATACGGCCAACACCGAATGGTCCGTGCTCGTGCCGAAATCACAGTGGAAGAAGACCGATCCAGTGAGGCTGCTGGCAGTGGACCGCACACTGCAAATTGACGCGGAGCATCGATGAGGCTTCTGTACAGCCGGATGGTGGCCGTTACCGGGTAGTCAGTTGCATGTGTAGAAGGTAGGACTTGGTTCGACAGACGACGTGAGGTCGTCGATCTCAGTGCGGCCGCTTTCGGTCACTCAACCAGTCCCTATATAGTTGTAGTGAAGCGGCGAATGTTTTTTTGACTTTGTGAGAAATTCGGGGGAAGTATGCGCGACGAGTTGATGACCGAAGCGTTGTGTTGGGAACTCGAAAAGATGATCACGGTAGAGTACGCACGTGCAGTAAGGGCTACCGAGGACTGGGTTTTCTACTGTCCGCACGAGATCTGCCTAACGAACGTTCACACCCGAACGTGGAAAAATACATATTTCGCCGCTCGCCCCAGACACGTCAGCGGATGTCCGGATGAGGCGCCTTCGTCAGAGTCCTCCATAATTCCCGGTGCACCGAAGCGCAAACCTGTGCAAGTCAGGGAGAAGCCAATACCCAACCTGCTGGGGCCACAGCCTGCGCTAAAGCAAAAGTCCCGCGCCCCAACAAAAGAAGAACTCTTGCAGCTGTCCCGGGCGGTGCGACATATTCCAGCGCTATACCCGGGCACGCTGGAAGAAGTTGTTGACGCCTGGATCCGGATTGCGCCAAAAGAACGAGACCAACGAGCACTGACAATTGGCAATCAGGAACTGACCTACAAGAGTGCCTTTAGATTCCTTGGTGGGGCTTGTGACGACGTAAACTCGCTTGATCCCTACCGACAGATCATTTTCGGCGCCGCGACTGTAGAGAGATGGAAGCAGTGGATTCTAGTGAAAAGCAGAAAGAAGTTCTCGGCCGGAGAGGCAACGGTGCCTCTGCGTCTGGCAGTGAAGCAAGACGAGGCGCCGTGCTGGCTCCCAGAACTTGTCGATCGGCCGGCGACACTCTTCTGGCATGGCGTGATACCCGAGTTGGGCGCGAAGAAGGATGCGTACCGGTTTGCGGTCGATTTCGACTTGCTTCATGCAGGGTTCACCGTTCGGGCCGAGCATTTGATGCCGTGAACCCCCACCTCGCCAATCAAGGCGATCGGAAGTGGTTTCGATATAAGGTGGGCTAAGGCTTGGAGTCCAGAAAAATAGGGGAGATTCTTGCCGATGCAGAATCTCCCCACTTTTCACACCTACTCGGGCCGGTTCTTTTCGCGGGCCGCTTTCAGGATGCGAACCGTCGCCGTCAGAGTCTCCCGATCCGGCACAGAACAAGCAACACGTCGCGCCATGCGTCCTTCGACTCGCGATAGCCGTCGGCGATCGCCACGCGCTCCTTCGTTCCATCCGGCTTCACGCCGATGATGACCAGCAGCCACTGGCCGTCAGAATCGTCAGTGCGCAGTCCGGTATGAATGCCGTCGGCCCACCAGTAGAACCAGCGCGCGCCTGACAGGTCACGCCGGTTCCATAGCAGGTGCTCCTCGGCCCATTGCGCCTTCAGGCGGCTGACCACGTTCGGTGAAAGCCCTTTAGCCTGTTCACCCAGGAGCACGCTGAGCGCCTCACTCATGTTGCCGCTCGATACGCCGCGCAGATAGAGCCACGGCAACGCCGCCGACACACGTGGTGACTTGCGGATGTATGGCGGCACAATGTTCGAATTGAACTTCACTCCCGAACCTGAGCGGTCGCGTACCTTCGGTACCTTGACCGGAACCGGACCGATCGCCGTGACGACCTCACGCGCCGGCAGATAGCCGTTGCGCACCACGGCGCGCCGGCCGTCGAGCGTCTTCACGTTCCCGTACTGTTCGAGCAATGTCGCCAATTCTGCCTCGATCGCTTGCTGGATGATCTGCCGCGCGCCTTGCTGGATCAGCTCATCAAGGCTGCCGACGTTTGCTGCTGCTTTACCCCCGGCGTCAGACTACTTGTCGTGTTATCTGAATCTTATAGACATGGTCCGGGGGCGGTAAAATCAGGGTGAATGAAAGCCTACTCAGCAGAAAGAAAAGAAGCGCTGGTGCGTCGCATGATGCCGCCGGAAAACGCGTTGGTCTCAGCGCTGGCCAGAGAAACGGGAATTACCGAACAGACGTTGTACACGTGGCGCCGACAGGCGAAAGGACAAGGGCTGGCCGTGCCGGGCGATGGGAAGAATCCCGAGGGATGGTCTTCGGAAGACAAGTTTGCAGTAGTGCTGGAAGCCGCCCCGCTCAACGCAGCGGAGCTGGCCGAGTACTGCCGGCGCAAAGGACTCTATCCCGAACAGATCGCGGCGTGGCGAGCGGCCTGCCAGGCAGCCAACGCGAATGCCACCGAGCAGGCACGCGAGCAGCGCCACCAGTCGAAAGACGACAAGCAGCGCATCCGGCAGCTCGAGAAGGAATTGCAGCGCAAGGAGAAGGCGCTAGCGGAAGCGGCGGCGCTGCTGATTCTGAGAAAAAAAGTCCAGGCGATCTGGGGAGACAAAGAGGACGATTGATCAACGTCCCGGATCGCCTGTTATGTATATCGTTGATACGCGAGGCGGCGCAGTCAGGCTGCCGGCTGGAGAAGGCTTGCGACGAGTTGGGCGTGAGCCTGCGCACGTTTCAGCGCTGGGTCGGTGACGGTGACACGGTACGTGCTGATGGTCGTACCACGACCGAACGGCCGCCGCCGGGCAACCAGTTGAGTGAGGCTGAACGGCAACAGATTCTTGAGGTAGCCAATAGTGCGGAGTTTGCCAGTCTGCCGCCCAGCCAGATCGTGCCGAGGCTGGCCGATCGCGGCGTGTATGTCGCATCGGAATCGAGCTTTTACCGCGTGCTGCGCAGCGCCTCGCAGCAGCACCATCGTGGTCGTGCGCGCAAGCCCTCGACCCGGGTAGTGACCAGTCATTGCGCGACGGCGCCCAATCAGGTCTGGTCGTGGGACATCACCTGGGTACCTGCGGCGGTCAAAGGACAGTATTACTACTGGTACATGATGCTGGACGTGTTCAGCCGCAAGATTGTCGGTCACGAAGTGCATGAGGCCGAATCGGCAGAACTGGCCGCGTTGCTGATGCGGCGTGCCAGTCTGGCAGAGGGCCTGGCAGGACGTCCCCTGGTGCTGCACTCGGATAATGGCAGCCCGATGAAAGGTGCGACGATGCTTGCCACCCTGGAGAACCTGGGGGTCGTGGCCTCGTTTAGCCGACCACGCGTGAGTAACGACAACCCGTACGCAGAGTCGCTGTTCCGGACCTGCAAGTATCGGCCCGACTACCCGCGCAAGCCGTTCGGCAGCGTTGATGAGGCGCGGGCCTGGACGCAGCAGTTCGTGCGCTGGTACAACCATGAGCACAAACACAGCGGCCTCAAATTCGTCACGCCGGCCCAGTGTCATAACGGCGTGGCGAATGCAGTTCTTGCGCAACGTGAGATCGTTTATGCGGAGGCCAGGCAGCGCAATCCACGGCGTTGGTCCCGATCGACGCGCAACTGGAAATTGAAGGATGAAGTCTGGCTCAATCCGGAGCGCATGCAACCGGAAGAACTAAAGCAGTGCGCATGAGGTGACGCGACAAGTACGTTGACAACCGCCGTTTACCGTCGTTCGTTTCTTCCGTAAGCTTCTTCATGGTGGTGGATTCCGGTTCGCTGGTTCGTTACTCTCGACAAGCAACATTCTCAGCTAACCGCCACCGCCTTCTCAAATCCCCGCCTCATCCCCATACACCACTTCTGACGATAACTCATCAGACTCTTTGCGTGACAACTGATGTAACAAACGAATGTTGAGGTGCCGCGATGCAGTACGAATATGGAACATTTCACATCGATTGCCGGGCGCACCGCGCTAACGATGGTCGTTACGTTGCGAGAGCCAGAATCAGTCGCGGACCGGGCGACGCGGAAGACCGCGTCGAAACGCATGATTCAGGTGATATCGATTCGTTCGCCGACGAGGCCGATGCCATATCTTGCGCGAAAGCGTGGGCTATCAAATGGTGCGACGAAAACTGGGACTGAGCCGCGCACGGCGGTTCCGCATACTTGACGATGGAGACCGACATGGCTGAGCGGCGAGAGCAGCTTGACGAGTACAACGGCTTCGTCGTGCTGGCCAAACCAGCCTGAATGCATCGGGTTTCTCAGGAAATGCACGACACTGGATTTCTAAAGAGGTGAGCCGGACGAGCGCCCGGGCCGCGCCAGATCGAGTCAACGGGGAATGCGCATCCATGCCACCGACTCGAGCTGATTGGGGAACTATCTTCCTGGAGGCCTGACAGACCGGTACGAGCGCTTACACCGCTCACGTCTATAAGTTCCGTCACGCGGATTCAATTGGGGAGGAAAATCGATGAAAAAGTGGCTCGACCTGAACGCGTTTCTGGGTATCCCTGCCAGCGAGTGGGTCTATGCGGCGATCGCGATCATCGTCAGCTACCTGGCGTTGATCTATCTGCTGAAGTTCGCCATCACGCGCCTTTCGATGCTGTCCCAACGAACGTCAACCCGTCTCGACGATATGCTGGTTCAGGTCATTGAAGGCACGCACCGGCTTACGCTACTCGCGGCAGCAGCGCTGGTCGGCACGAAGTTTCTGACATTGCCGGACAGGTGGGACGCCCGTCTTGGCCATCTCTGGTTTCTCATCATCGGTTTTCAGCTGGCCCTGTGGATAAACCGTGGCGTGACGCTATGGACCGAGAGGCGGCGGGAAGCGACAGAGACGCTCGCCCACAATCCGGTCATCACAACCATGCTGTCGTGGACGTTGCGCGCGCTGCTGTGGTCCGTTCTTATGCTGGCGGTGCTCGCCAACATGGGCGTGAACATCACCGCGTTTGTCGCGAGCCTGGGTGTGGGTGGTGTTGCCGTCGCACTCGCGGTACAAAGCATTCTGAGTGATCTTTTCGCCTCGCTGGCCATCGGACTCGACAAGCCATTCGAGATTGGCGACTTCATCGTCTTCGATGAGATTGCCGGGAGCATCGAGCACATCGGACTCAAGACCACGCGCATCCGGAGTCTGAGTGGAGAACAGATCGTTTGCAGCAATACCGAACTGCTGAAAAACACGATTCACAACTACAAGCGAATGGCCGAGCGGCGCATTCTGTTCAATTTCAGGGTGACATACGATGCGAGTCCCGAGCAATTGCGCGCCGTTCCTGCCATGGTACAGAAGGCAGTCGAATCCGCCGGAAAGACCCGCTTTGATCGTGCGCATTTCAAGGGGTTCGGCGACAGCTCGCTCGATTTCGAAGTCGTGTATTACGTCACCGATCCCGCCTATAACCTGTACATGGACATACAGCAGGGAATCAATCTCGAGTTGATGACGCAATTTGGTAGACGGGGTATTGAATTCGCTTTCCCGACGCGCACGCTCCACGTCGTGAACAAGCAACAGGCGGAGGACGGTGCAAAGAGGTCATCGTTCGCGCCGCACGCGGAATTGGCTACTCGAGAGGCACAATAAACGCTTCCGAATACCGCCTGGGCCGTTCCTGAGCGTGTTCGGGTTTATGCCTGGGACAGGATTTCAGGCGCCTGGCTGCCCCACGCGTCTGCCGGATGACCTGTTTGGCAACCGCGCATACTCCCGTTTCCCAAGGCACGGCTGGAGTCCGGATGCAGAAAATTCAACATAGATTTCCCGTGCGAATCCGATCACCTGATCCAGCGCCGCCGGTCCGCTCAATCCAGCCCAGAACCTTCATCCCCCACCACGCCGCATGCTCGACATCATTGCTATCTGTCTGGTCGTCACCGCGCTACTGGCGTATGTGAATCACCGCTTTCTGAGGCTTCCGACGACGATCGGCGTCATGGTAACGGCGCTCGGACTCTCCCTTGCGATCGTTGGACTGGACAAGCTTGGCGTCGCGCACGGTCTGCGCGTTGCAGAAGAGCATCTCGTCAACTCGATCAATTTCAGTGAGGTGCTTCTGCAAGGCATGCTGTCGCTTTTGCTGTTCGCCGGCGCGATGCATGTGGATTTACGCAAGCTGAAGGCTTTCCGGACCCAGATCATCAGTCTGGCTGTGCTCAGTACGGCGACCTCCACGCTGCTGATCGGATTCGCCATGTGGAAACTGCTCCCCCTTTGCGGAGTCGAACTCGCGCTGCCCTTCTGCCTGCTGTTCGGCGCCCTGATTTCGCCGACGGACCCCGTCGCGGTGATGGGCATCCTGAAGTCCGCAGGCGCGCCCGAAGGCCTGAAGGTGGTCATTACTGGAGAGTCGCTCTTCAACGACGGCGTCGGGGTCGTGCTTTTCTCTCTGCTGCTCACGATGGCCAGCACGGGCGTCACTCCATCCGTCCAGACGGGGTTGGCTGCATTTATCCTGGAAGCCGGCGGCGGCCTGCTATTCGGCGGCGTCGTAGGCTATCTGACATATCGGCTGCTCAAAAGCGTCGACCATTACCAAGTCGAGGTCCTGATGACGCTCGCATCGGTGATCGGCGGCTACGCGCTCGCTAATCATCTGCATGTCTCCGGGCCACTCGCCATGGTGGTTGCGGGCGTGATGATCGGCAACCGCGGCCGCGCCGACGCGATGTCCGAGACGACCCGGCGATACGTGGACATGTTCTGGGAGTTGATCGATGAGATTCTGAATGCCGTTCTTTTTGTATTGATCGGCATGGAGGTTCTGCTCGTCGAGTTCCCCGGCAGGATACTACTCGCTGGCGCCGGTGCGGCACTGATCGCACTGCTCGCGCGACTGGTTTCTGTGGGACTGCCTGTCATGCTGCTTGGGCGGGCGTCCCGGCTACCGAAAGGAGCGTGGAGTGTGCTTACATGGGGCGGGCTGCGTGGTGGCATTTCCGTTGCACTGGCACTATCGATTCAGCCTGGACCGGGGCGCGACATCGTCCTCGCGTTGACGTACTGTGTGGTCGTTTCGTCGATCCTGGGTCAGGGGCTCACGGTTGGCTGGATTATCCGTCGGGCAGCAGGCGTCAAGGAAGAATGAAAACGGTCCGTATGCGGTGGCCAGTTACGACAAAAGGATTGCCATGCGTCGACCGCTAACGACAGCGCGTGAGACGCGATCTCGAGCATATCGTCTATGTGACCGGCCCTGGATTGTCATGCACAAATTGTGCGCCAGGATCATCAGGCGTCACGCCCAGAAGATTCATGGTCTTCGCCGCGATATCCGAGAAGGCAGGTCCTGCGACTGCGCCGCCGAAATGCGAGCCCACGTGGGGCCGGTCGATCGACACCGCGATGATCACCCTCGGATGTTGTGCCGGGACAATCCCAACGAACGACGCCCGATACTGACTGCGGTCGTAGCCGCGCGCGGTCCAACGATATGCGGTTCCGGTCTTGCCTGCGGCCGTATAGCCCGGTACGGCTGCCTGTGGTGCTGTACCGTCCTCGGACACCACGGACTCAAGCATGGTGAGCACTTCCGCCGCGACGCGTGGCGAATAAACGCGTCGACCATGCGCCGGCATACCATGTCGCGGATGAATCGTAGCGGGTACAAACAGACCTTCATTGCCGAACACCGTGTACATTTGCGCCAGTTGCAGCAACGACGCGGACAGACCGTAGCCGTATGACATCGTTGCCTGCTCGATCCGCCGCCAGTTCTGGTAAGGACGCAGCGTGCCGGTTGCTGCGCCCGGCAACCCCGCGCGCGGCACCCGACCCAGCCCGACAGCACGGAAGTTGTTCCACATGTCGTGTGGCTTCATCAGCAGCGCGATTTTTGTCGTGCCCACGTTGCTTGACTTCTGCACGACGCCGCTAACCGTCAAAGTGCCGAAGTTCTTGTCGTCGTGAATCACGGCCCCGTCGAGTCGCAGCCTTCCACCGTTGGTCGGTACCACGGAGCGAGGCGATACCTCATTGCGTTGCAACGCCAGTGCGATCGTCAGGGGCTTCATGACCGAGCCCGGCTCGAACACATCGGTGACAGCGTAGTTGCGCATCGCCTCGCCCGTTCTTCTGCGGCGGGTGTTCGGATCGAAACTCGGCCAGTTTGCCATTGCAAGAATCTCGCCAGTGTGTGCGTCCAGAACGATCGCCGAGCCTGAATGTGCATCGGTGCGCTCAACGGCATCACGCAAGGCTTTGAAGGTTGCGTACTGGACGGGCTCATCGATGCTGAGCGTCACGTCCTTGCCGGCGATGGGACGTTGCAGCGCAAGCGTATCGATGACCTGCCCTTGAGCGTTTCGCAGCACGCGGCGCCTGCCATTGCCACCGGTCAGTAGGCGATTATCGACTTTTTCAATGCCCTCCAGACCATTACCGTCGACGCCAGCGAAACCGGTGACATGCGCCACAATGCTGCCTTCCGGATAGTAGCGACGGTAATCTGGTTGGGCATAAACGCCCGGCACATCGAGAAGCATCGCCCGCTGCGCAACATCCAGGGGCACCTGCCGCTTGAGGTAGACAAATGATTTGTGGGACGCCGCCATTGCGCCGATCCGGTCCGCGTCAATGTCGAGCAACTTACCCAGTGCAGATGCCTGGTCGGACGAGACCGTGTCCGTGCCGTCCGCATCCAGCCATAACGTGCGCGTCGGAAGGCTGACCGCCAGCGCTCTCCCGTCGCGGTCGAGAATGCGTCCACGCGTCGCATGAATGCTGAACTCGCGCACCTGTCGAAGTTCCCCCTGCTTCTGATAAAACCTATCGTTGATCCCCTGCACCCACGCCGCTCGCGCAGCGAGGACGAGAAATCCCAATGAGAAAGCCGCTCCCAGCGCGTGCGAACGCCAACGCGGCAGCGCATGTGGTCTAGTCGAAATTGGAGAAAAATTGATGGACCTGGAGCGGAAACGCATTGAGTGATTTCAGAGGAGATGACCTTCGCCGCCTGGACGGGAACGACCGCCAACATGGGCAGTACGAGGAAGCATCTGAGCCTAGGATCTCCGAAATACTAGCACGAGCCCCTCTGCGCTCGATCTCTACCGCACACAGCCTTTCACAAACGACATATAGATGTGATCTGTCGTCCAGCTCAGTCGCGCCCGAGTAAATGGGTGCACCTTCAAACACATCATGCGTTCGTGAGCACGATGTGAGCATGGCGCATCCAAATGCCGCGGCAAGCATCCAGTTCCTTCTCGTTCGGCGGTGATGCGAGTATCGCTCCGCTCCGGCAATCCCGACTCGCAGCACTGCTGCGTAATTGTCGTGGGCATCCCCGCTTCGGGCAAAGCGTGCAGAAAGCCGGTTTAAGGCTGCGTGTATACTCGCGGTTTGTTGCCCTATTGATAAGTGCCCCCTGCGGGCTTGCTACCGAATGAAGGTTATCACCAGTCTTTTTTTTCTCGTCGTATGTTGCTGGACCTATCACCTGGCTCATGCGCAACCGAAACCCTTACCACTAGCCGACTACGCCTTTCTCAGACGCATCCATGTTCGCGAAGCGGTCGTAAATTGCATCGCGGCGTTCGACCAATGGGTTCGAACCGGGCAGCGCTACGATTCAATTATCGTCTCGGCGGGCAATGCGTTACACGCAAAAGTATTGCCCTGGAGAGGCGCGCAAGAATCAGGGCAATCGGCAACACTCGATGCAACGGTAGATATGCCTGCAGTCGCCAAGCTTCGACAAAAGTATGTGTGGATTCCCGTCACGGCTTCCTGTGGTGTCTGGAAGAAGCACGTCGTTTCCTTTTCACTTAGGCCTAGAGAGCGACGCCCATAAAGCGCACGCTGGCTGCCGTTGCACTCGAAGCTTTTAACGACTTTACTGGTAGTCATGCTTGTCCGAGCGCGTCAGCGCGATTGGCAAGGCGTCTGCAGAAAAACGAATGCTACACACGCCGTAGCAGTCGGAAGAATGGGGCTGGCCAGCAGCCAGAGGGCACTGACGGATTCGTCAGAAAATCCCCGTCGCACAAGGATGATCTCGGCCGGACTGGGTGCGTTGGCGATGACCGTTAGCCCTCCCCCTGATCACCGCGCCTGCAACCAGCAGATATCTGGCTTCATGCGATAGCCTGCCGCCGATCTCGTGCCCGTTGTCCTAGCCGACACTCGCATTCTTTCCTTGACGCTCTGTCAAATTAGCCATCACTCGCCGGGAAGCCGATAACGTCACGTGGTCGATCGAAGATTCGGATACCGCGAAGCTGCGAACGTCAGGCACCTAACATAGTCAGCGACCAGCGTTCGATCCTTCAACAACATCGCAATCCGGGCGTGCGGCAAAATCCACCTGCCGTCGCTAGCTCGCGAAACTTGTTTCATTGACACACCGCTGGAATAACGGTTCGATCGCCGACCCGAGCTTTGAGGCCGCCGCGCAAAACCGCGCAAATCAGTCAACGGTGGGCGTTGCGAAACGCAACCTCGGCGACGGACGCAACGCCCCAGCGCGTTGCGCGCTCAGCGGTGGCGCATGGTTCGGATCCAGCGCCGCAGCTCGATCGCGTCCTGAAAGTGCGCGTGCGGATTCGGAGCGCCGAGCAGCACGATCACCATCATGTGTCCGCTCACCGGCGTCATCACGATCAGGCAATGACCGGCCTCGTTCGTAAAGCCTGTTTTTTGCAGCGCAACGTGCCATGACGCGCGATGCACGAGCGGATCGGTGTTGTGATACATCAGCGGGCCGTCGCCGCCAAGAACGACTTGCCTATGGGACGTCGAATACGCTTGTATCTTCGGATACCGGTACGCGGCGCTTGCGAGTTTCACCAGATCGCGCGCGCTCGATACGTTCTGCGGCGACAGTCCGGTCGGATCGACGAAATGGCTGTGAGTCATATGCAGACGCCGCGCCTTGAGATTCATCGCTTTGACAAAGCCGGCACGTCCGCCCGAATAATCACGGCTCAGCGCAAATGCCGCGCGATTCTCCGACGACATCAGCGCGATATGCAGCATCGTTCGACGCAGCAGCAGCGAGCCGACCGGCAGGCGCGAGCGCGACCACTTCAAGCGGTCGACATCGGCGTCCGTGATGCGTGACGGCTTGACCAGCGAGCGTTTCGAGTCGATCACCACCATTGCGGTCACAAGTTTGGTCAACGACGCAATCGGGAGGCGCTGATCCGCATGCTTCATATACAGCGCGCGCCCGGTCGTCAGATCGACGACCATCGCAGCGCGCGCGAGCACCGCGGGTTTCGCCACGACGCGTTTGATATGACGGGCGCGCGCCATCGCCGGACCGGCGAATAAGGAGAACAAAACTAGGATCAGAATGCACGCACGCATGTCCCGACGCTCACGAAACATCTGCCGGACGTATTGCCTGCTGCGCGAGCCGGGCGCGCCCGGTCCGTGGCAGCGGGAGTGGCGGCGAGCAAAGCGCCGGAGCATCCGTCGCGTGGACGCAAGGGGTCGAACGGAAAAACAGGAGTTTGCCGGTGCGTGCTGCCGGCACTTCGAATGTGGGAAAACTCATGAAGGAACGGCGGGAAGCGGTGATATTGAACGACGGCGACTCGGCTCGCGTGCCGTCACGAATGAAGAGAGGCCGGACCCGATGCCAACTTTGCATGGCCAGGCCCGCCACGCTCATTCGCGCTACGCATGCGTCGCGAAGCTCGGGCTTGTTCGGATACCGCTGTCGGTGCGCTTGCCTAACATCTGTCCGCATGCCTTCGGGGCGACCGTGTCTTCGGAGGGGTAACCGTAGAGATCGAAACTTAAGCGAAACTTAAAACGTCAATCGATTCACAGGGTCGGCACCGCGAAAGCGAAGCCCGGGGTCAAGCGTGAGAACTCAGTAATGGGCAGCGTGCGCGTTCCGCAACCGGCCCGGACGGCCCGCCGCGGCAGCGAGGTAGGTGATCGGTATCACCTGCCGCGAATATAGGACACTCCGAAAACAAAAGGATGCCCACCCGAGACCGGCGGGATCATCGTGGCTGGCTGAGCCCCCCTTCCAAGGTCGAGCGCGCCGTGCCAATCGTGGCTTGAGCAGTTTCCTCTAGTGTGCGTTCACGACGAGCGTCCGTTCGTTGCTGTGATGAGGTGAGTAGACCCGGGGAGTTGCACC
Organism: Paraburkholderia sp. MM6662-R1; assembly: GCF_050436245.1. Classification (NCBI taxonomy): domain Bacteria; kingdom Pseudomonadati; phylum Pseudomonadota; class Betaproteobacteria; order Burkholderiales; family Burkholderiaceae; genus Paraburkholderia; species Paraburkholderia sp. MM6662-R1. The sequence continues at coordinate 1,019,264 of NZ_JBNDLV010000001.1, forward strand.
CCGAGCCTCTCGCAGAACCGAACGTGAGCCTCTCGACTCATTCGGCTCCCGTTATCCAACCGATACCCCTACGACACGCCAGTGGACAAACAACCTGGGGTGGGCGAAATTCATCTTGCGTAGCCATTCCGCACTACATCGCTTGCGCTGCCGCAGCCTCCTGTACTTTCGTCGAGCCCACCGCATAAGCCGTAGGTCGATGTAGCCGAAGAGGCTGTGCATCGCCGCCCGGTAGAACATCAGTATGAACAGGCTGCCTTGGGTTATTACAAGCTCGATGCATCTGAGCCGAGGATCGCATCGAAGGTAGCGTACTGTGAATGGATGCTTGGCCACGACGAAGAGGCATTCAATCGCCTCATGTCGCTTGGCGAAGAGCTTGACGCAGATGGTGTAGGCCTTCTGAGCGAGTTGATTCGTACTCGCTATGGTGACAAAAATCGTAGTGCACACATGGAGGCGATTTGGCCGCGCCTTAAGGCCATTACGACGGCTGATTCCGTACCGCTTTTGGCTGCCGAGGCACGCGCACGTGGTTTGTGGCCTGGAGACGCTGAAAATCGCGAACAGAGGCGCCGAGAAATCGAGAGGCTGCTTTCTCTTCACCCGACCAGTCAGCGCATTCGCCTAGAAGTTCTTAACGAGTTGCGATGCTCCGACTCTCCGGCAGAGGAACGATACGCATTGTTGCGCGGTTGGAACAGTAGCGACCTAATCCCGAGGTTCCAATGGGAATCTGCTTGTGTGGGCTGCTGAAGTGCGAAAATTCGACGAGGCAATCGATTACCTCCGCCAACTGGAAAAGAGAGAGCGTCAGAGCGCACGCCCATCACAGAACCTACTTCTGAATATCGACCTCGCGCGGTGCGATATCACAGTTCGCTCTGCTGATGCTCCCGATTTTATCTGGCTACGATGCAATTCTGAGCGGCACTACGCTCGACGGCGAAAATAGCGCGCGCGTTGTTCATGCAGCACTTGCGGCCGCCTGCAGTTTCGCCCCGGAACGGGTTGCCGAGCTGTGCGATGGTTTGCTCAATGCACTCAAATCAACCGAGTATGGATTCCCGATCGATGCTTCAGCGCTGTTCAACGAGTCGTATCCCGTCAGTGGTCAAGAATGGGACGACTATGCCCATACTTGGCCGTGCGGCAACCTCTTTCCCCATCGAGATATTCTTCTCGCAACTACACAAGGCCACGCGAACGCGTTCCTCCGCGCCGCTTTCGCCGCGTCAAAAATTAACGAAAACTATATGGACGACGATGTAGAACCGGAACTCCCAGCGGGATTCTGGGATGACATCGTAGCGCTTATTGGAAATAGTACAGGAGATGATTCTGAGCTCGGTGGCAAAACTTTTGCCACTCCAAAAAAATGCCGCTCGCGCGCATCGCCATAGTCCCAACTGGACTGCGTTAGGGCAGTCTTGGATAAAATCCGAGATACTTCGCAGCCCCGATGACTATGCCGTCACTTACGGATGGCTGACCCTGAAGGCAGCGACACGAACCGCCACCTCTGCACGGACCTTTACCTCTGGAGTTCTCAAGCAATTGCGCGATAGCGCAATTGAGTCGCCCCAAGCGTATGACTTGGTTGAACCACTCGTGGAAATCCGCATTCGCGCTCGTGAATCTCGGCGTTGAGACAAAGTGCTCCGGTTTGCATCGCCGAGGCAGAGCTCCAATCTGTGACCATTAAAATTGGCGCATTGCACAATAAGAATACGCGTCGCCGCAGACTTTGTTGCATCTGAACCGCTCTCCCTCACTTACCGCAAACTTTGTTGTGCACCCATAACAACAAAAAAAAGCGTCACGTTGCCGTGACGCCTTAAAAAGTTCTAGCCATTCCGAGGGCCGTGCTAGAACCTGAGAGAAGGTCATTCGAAAGGCGCAAGCGCATTGGACGGGCAATCGATCCTGGATTTCGGGATTTTTCCGCTCGCGCGCACAAAATGCAGCGGAGACAAGCGACTTTCGAAATGCGGTTCCATTTTTTATGGTTATGCTGACTAAGTCAAGCAAAAAGATGTAGTCGGCCATCGATCGGCAATTTCTTCCGATACAATGATTTTTCTTAAAAATGTATGAATGGGTGCCCCGGTTTGGAGATGTCCCTGCCTCTGTGAGCGGCCATCAACAGGTTGGCGCACGAACAATTTGAAATGCTGTTCCAAAAAAACGCATGAACCGATCCACTCCCAACCAACCCGTCGCCGCCAAGGTCACCGCCAGCAAAGACCGAGACGGCCCGGGCGATGAAGTCACCGCGCTCGCGCGCGGCCTGACCGTACTGCGCGCCGTCGCCGCCGCACACGCACCACTCAGCAATCGCGAACTCGCCGAGTTGACCGGCATCCCGAAGCCCACCGTGTCGCGCATCACCGCGACGCTCGTGGGCACAGGTTTTCTGCTGCGACTACCCGACAGCGAGCGCTTCGTGCTGACTTCGTCGGTGCTCGAACTGAGCAACGGCTTTCTGCGCAACTTCGACATCCGCTCGCGCGCGCGGCCGTTTCTGATCGAACTCGCGGAACGCACCGCGTTGTCGGTGCATCTGGCGGTGCGCGACCGCTACGACATGGTCGTCATCGACGCGATCCGGCCGCGTTCGGCGGTGCTCGTGTCGCGACTCGAAATCGGCTCGCGCATGAGCTTGACGCGCACCGCCGTCGGCCGGGCGTACCTCGCGGCGCTCGCGCAACCGGACCGCGACCGTCTGCTGGTCGGCCTGCAGACGGCCGAAGGTGACGATTGGGGCTATATCGGCAGCCGTCTCGCAAGCGCGATCCAGGACACCCTCGAGCGCGGCTTCGCAATCGCCACCGGCGAGTGGTACAACGGGCTGAACGCGATCGCGCTCGGCTTCGTCGGGCCGTCGGGCGAGCGCTACGCAGTCAATTGCGGCGGCTCGGCCGACCAATGTCCGCGCGACTGGCTGATCGCGCGCGCCGCGCCCGCGCTGCTCGAATGCATCGACAAGATCGTCCTGGAGATCGGCGGCACGCCGGGGCGCCGGCTCGACGAATAAGCCGTCGGCGGCAACGGGCGCCAAACGGCGCCCCGCGCGGATCGAACGCGGCGCCAGCCGCCCGTGATCTGCGAGAGTGGCGACGGCGGCCCGCCCTCGCCCGACGATGCGCCGACATGCTGTAACCTTCGTAATCAACCGAAAAATACGCGGCTGGACTGTTACAGACGCCGCAACGTACGATCACGCATCCCGTTGCGGGACCGCGCGCCGCGAGCCGTGAGCGTCGTCGAACCGGCCGCGTCCAGCCGTGATGATTCCGCATTGCGTTAACATCCCTGTCCCGCGCCTCGGGTAGCATCGCGCTGAACATTGCGCGGCGCCCGCCGCCACGACCGCCTGACATGCCGCCCATGTGCCGGCCCACCGCCCTTCGATGGCGGCGACCGCATCGGCGGCTCACATCATCAAGCCAGCCACCCGACCGAACCGATGGACGAACAACAAAAGCACCCGGAAACCGAACGCCCTGCCGCTCCCCAGCCGTCCGCGAACGGCGCGCAATCGAGCGCGCCCGGCGCGGTGAAACGCCACCGCGGCCGCACCGTCGCGCTGATCGTCGCGGCGCTGGTCGTGTTCGGCGTCGTGCTGTGGCGCTGGCATCCGTGGGGCGGGCCCGGCAGCGGTGCGAGCGCGCCGGGGGCGGCGAGCGGCGCGCGCAGCGGCCGCTTCGGCCGCGGCGGTCCGAACGCGATGGCCAACATGGCGCAGCCGGTGCACGTCGCCGCCGCGACGCAGGGCGAGATGCCGGTCGTGCTGACCGCGCTCGGCACGGTCACGCCGCTCGCCACCGTCACCGTGCTGCCGCAACTGAGCGGCGTGCTGCAGGACGTCTATTTCAAGGAAGGCCAGATGGTCAAGAAGGGCGACGTACTGGCCCAGATCGACCCGCGCCCGTACGAAATTTCGCTGCGCAACGCCGAGGGCACGCTGGTGCGCGACGAGGCGCTGCTCGCCACCGCGCGTCTCGATCTGAAGCGCTATCAGACGCTGCTCGCGCAGGACTCGATCGCGAGCCAGCAGGTCGACACGCAGGCGTCGCTGGTGCGGCAATACGAAGGCACGGTGAAGTCCGACCAGGCCAACGTCGACAGCTTCAAGCTCGACCTTGTGTACGCGCGCATCACCGCGCCGGTGTCGGGACGCGTCGGTCTGCGTCAGGTCGACCCGGGCAACTACGTGACCTCGGGCCTCACCAACGGCATCGTCGTGATTACGCAGCTCGATCCGATCAGCGTGTTGTTCACGACTTCCGAAGACAATCTGCAGCAGATCATCCAGCACACGCAGAACGGCGAGTCGCTGTCTGCCACCGCGTACGACCGCAGCAACACGCATCCGCTCGAAGTCGGCTCGCTAAAGACGATGGACAATCAGATCGACACGACCACCGGCACGATCAAACTGCGCGCGATCTTCGAGAACAAGGACAACGGCCTGTTCCCGAACCAGTTCGTCAACACTCGCCTGCTCGTCGATACGATCAGGAACGCGGTGATCGTGCCGACCTCGGCGGTGCTCAACGGCTCGATGGGTACCTTCGTGTACGTCGTGAAGCCCGACAACACGGTCACCGTGCGCCAGGTCAAGGTCGGCCCGGTCGACGGCGAGCGCACCAGCATCCAGTCGGGCCTCGCGGTCGGCGAGCGCGTCGTGATCGACGGTTCGGACCGGCTGCGCGAAGGCGCGAAGATCACGATTCCGGCCGAGCGGCCGCGTGGCGCGTCCGGCGCATCGGCCGCATCCGGCGCGCACACGCATCGCGGCCGGCACGCGGCGCAAGCATCGCAATAAAGTAAAGGCACGGCACTTACCGCATGAATCCATCCCGCGCTTTTATTCTGCGTCCTGTCGGCACCGCGCTGCTGATGGCGGCGATCATGCTGGTCGGCCTCGTCGCGCTGCGCTTTCTGCCGCTGTCCGCGCTGCCCGAGGTCGACTATCCGACGATCCAGGTGCAGACCTTCTATCCGGGCGCGAGCCCGGACGTGATGACGTCGTCCGTGACGGCGCCGCTCGAGAGGCAGTTCGGGCAGATGCCGTCGCTGAACCAGATGTCGTCGCAAAGCTCGGCCGGCTCGTCGATCATCACGCTGCAGTTCAGCCTCGACCTGCCGCTCGACATCGCCGAGCAGGAGGTCCAGGCGGCGATCAACGCGGCGGGCAACCTGCTGCCGTCCGACCTGCCCGCGCCGCCGATCTACGCGAAGGTCAACCCGGCCGACGCGCCGATCATCACGCTCGCGATCACGTCGAAGACACTGCCGCTCACGCAGGTGCAGGATCTCGCCGACACGCGTCTCGCGCAGAAGATTTCGCAGGTCGCCGGGGTGGGTCTCGTGAGCCTGTCGGGCGGCCAGCGCCCGGCGATCCGCATTCAGGCGAACCCGCGCGCGCTCGCCGCGTACGGCCTGAATCTCGACGACCTGCGCACCACCGTCTCGAACCTGAACGTCAACACGCCGAAGGGCAATTTCGACGGTCCGACGCGCAACTACACGATCAACTCGAACGACCAGTTGACCGACGCCGACGAATACAAGAGCGCCGTGGTCGCGTACAAGAGCGGCCGTCCGGTGATGCTGACCGACGTCGCGAGCATCGTGGCGGGACCGGAGAATACGAAGCTCGGCGCGTGGGTCGACAACACGCCCGCGATCATCCTGAACGTGCAGCGCCAGCCAGGCGCGAACGTGATCCAGGTGGTCGACAGCATCAAGGCGCTGCTGCCGCAGTTGCAGCAGTCGCTGCCCGCCGCGCTCGACGTCGAGGTCGTCACCGACCGCACCACGACGATCCGCGCGTCGGTGCGCGACGTGCAGTTCGAACTGGCGATGTCGGTCGTGCTGGTCGTGCTGGTGATGTACCTGTTCCTCGCCAACATCTACGCGACGATCATTCCGAGCCTGTCGGTGCCGCTGTCGCTGATCGGCACGCTCGCGGTGATGTACCTGTGCGGCTTCTCGCTCGACAACCTGTCGCTGATGGCACTGACCATCGCCACCGGCTTCGTCGTCGACGACGCGATCGTGATGATCGAGAACATCGCGCGCTACGTCGAGGAAGGCGACACGGCGCTCGAAGCCGCGCTGAAGGGCTCGAAGCAGATCGGCTTCACGATCATTTCGCTGACGGTCTCGCTGATCGCGGTGCTGATTCCGCTGCTCTTCATGGGCGACGTGGTCGGGCGCCTGTTCCACGAATTCGCGATCACGCTCGCGGTGACGATCGTCATCTCGGCGGTCGTGTCGCTGACGCTCGTGCCGATGATGTGCGCGAAGCTGTTGCGCCACACGCCGCCGCACGACAGTCACCGTTTCGAGGCGAAGGCGCACCGCTTCATCGACTGGGTGATCGCGCGCTACGCGGTCGCGCTCACGTGGGTGCTGAACCGTCAGCGCTCCACGCTGGTCGTCGCGGTGCTCACGCTGGTGCTGACCGGCCTGCTGTACGTGTTCGTGCCGAAGGGCTTCTTCCCGGTGCAGGACACCGGCGTGATCCAGGCGATCACGCAGATGCCGCAGTCGGTGTCGTTCGCATCGATGGCCGAGCGTCAGCAGGCGCTCGCCGACCAGATCCTGAAGAACCCGGACGTCGAAAGCCTGACCTCGTTCATCGGCGTGGACGGCAGCAACATCACGCTGAACAGCGGCCGCATGCTGATCAACCTGAAGCCGCGCGACGACCGCAGCAATACCGCGAGCGAGGTGATCCGCCAGTTGCAGAAAGACGTCGCGCATATTCCGGGCGCGTCGCTCTACATGCAGCCGGTGCAGGACCTGACGATCGACTCGACCGTCAGCCCGACGCAGTATCAGTTCATGCTGACCGATCCGAACATCAGCGAATTCACGACGTGGGTGCCGAAGCTGGTCGACCGGTTGAAGCAGTCGCCCGAGCTCGCGGACGTCGCGACCGATCTGCAGGACAACGGCCGCTCGGTATTCATCGATATCGACCGCGCGACCGCCGCGCGCTTCGGCATCACACCGGCCACGATCGACAACGCGTTGTACGACGCGTTCGGCCAGCGCATCATTTCGACGATCTTCACGCAGTCGAACCAGTACCGCGTGATTCTCGAAGCGCAGCCGACGATGCAGCACTACACCACGTCGCTGAACTCGATCTACCTGCCCTCTTCCACGTCGACGGGCGGCCAGGTGCCGCTGTCGTCGATCGCGAAGTTCATCGAGCAACCCGCGCCGCTGCTGGTCACGCATCTGAGCCAGTTCCCGGCCACCACGGTGTCGTTCAACCTCGCGCCGGGTTCGTCGCTCGGCGCGGCGGTCAAGGCGATCCAGCAGGCCGAGAAGGACGTCGGTCTGCCCGCGTCGTTCCAGACGCGCTTCCAGGGCGCGGCGCTCGCGTTCCAGGCGTCGCTCGCCAACGAGCTGTTCCTGATCCTCGCGGCGATCGTCACGATGTACATCGTGCTCGGCGTGCTGTACGAGAGCTTCATCCATCCGATCACCATTTTGTCGACGCTGCCGTCGGCCGGCGTCGGCGCGCTGCTCGCGCTGCTGATCACCGGCCACGATCTCGACATCATCGGCATCATCGGCATCGTGCTGCTGATCGGTATCGTGAAGAAGAACGCGATCATGATGATCGACTTCGCGCTCTACGCCGAGCGCGAGGAAGGCAAGCCGCCGCGCGAGGCGATCTACCAGGCGTGTCTGCTGCGGTTCCGGCCGATCCTGATGACCACGCTCGCCGCGCTGCTCGGCGCGCTGCCGCTGATGCTCGGCACCGGCGCGGGCTCGGAGCTGCGCCGGCCGCTCGGCATCGCGATCGCCGGCGGTCTGATCGTGAGCCAGCTGCTGACGCTGTTCACGACGCCGGTGATCTACCTCGCGTTCGATTCGCTCGGCCGCCGGCTGCGCGAGCGCTTTAACCGCGGCGATTCGTCCGGTAGCGCCACGCCGCCCGCCACCGATGCAGGGAACTGAGCGATGAACCTGTCGCGTCCGTTTATCTCCCGTCCGGTCGCCACCACGCTGCTGGCGATCGGCATCGCGTTGTCGGGGGTATTCGCGTTCACGAAGCTGCCGGTCGCGCCGCTGCCGCAGGTCGACTTCCCGACCATCTCGGTGCAGGCGACGCTGCCGGGCGCGAGCCCGGAGACCGTCGCGACAAGCGTCGCGAGTCCGCTCGAGCGGCATCTCGGCTCGATCGCCGACGTCACCGAGATGACGTCGCAGAGCTCGGTCGGCTCGACGCGCATCACGCTGCAGTTCGGCCTGAACCGCAACATCGACGGCGCCGCGCGCGACGTGCAGGCGGCGATCAACGCGGCGCGCGCCGACCTGCCCGCGAGCCTGCGCAGCAACCCGACCTACCACAAGGTCAACCCGGCCGACGCGCCGATCCTGATTCTCGCGCTGACGTCGAGCACGCTGACGGCGGGCCAGCTCTACGATTCGGCCGCGACGGTGCTGCAGCAGTCGTTGTCGCAGGTGCAGGGGGTTGGCGAAGTGGATGTCAGCGGTTCGGCGAATCCGGCCGTGCGCGTCGAGTTGCTGCCGCACGCGCTGTCGCATTACGGCATCGGCCTCGAGGACGTGCGCGCGGCGCTCGCCGCGGCCAATGCCAACAGCCCGAAGGGCTCGATCGAGTTCGGCGAAAACCGCGTACAGCTGTACACCAACGACCAGGCGAGCAAGGCGTCGCAATACAAGGACCTCGTCATTGCCTATCGCAACGGCGCGCCGGTCAAACTCTCCGACATGGGCGAAGTCGTCGATTCGGTCGAAGATCTGCGCAACCTCGGTCTCTTCAATGGCAAGCGCTCGGTGCTCGTGATCCTGTACCGGCAGCCGGGCGCGAACATCATCGAGACCGTCGACCGCGTGAAGGCGATGCTGCCGCAACTGCACGCGTCGCTGCCCGCCGACGTCGACATCGCGCCGACCTCGGACCGCTCGACGACGATCCGCGCGTCGTTGAGGGATACCGAGCGCACGCTCGTGATCGCGGTCACGCTCGTCGTGATGGTGGTGTTTCTGTTCCTGCGCAACTGGCGCGCCACGCTGATTCCGAGCGTGGCCGTGCCGATCTCGATCGTCGGCACGTTCGGCGCGATGTACCTGATGGGCTTCTCGATCGACAATCTGTCGCTGATGGCGTTGACCATCGCGACCGGCTTCGTCGTCGACGACGCGATCGTCGTGCTCGAAAACATCTCGCGCCACATCGAAGACGGCGTGCCGCGCATGAAGGCCGCGTTCATCGGCGCGCGCGAGGTCGGCTTCACGGTGATGTCGATCAGCATTTCGCTGGTCGCCGTGTTTCTGCCGATCCTGCTGATGGGCGGCATCGTCGGGCGGCTGTTCCGCGAGTTCGCGCTGACGCTGTCGCTCGCGATCGCGGTGTCGCTGGTCGTATCGCTGACGCTCACGCCGATGATGTGCTCGCGCCTGCTGCGCGAGCCGCACGAGAAAGAACAGGAAAGCCGCTTCGGCCGCTGGCTCGAACGCGGTTTCTCATCGATGCAGCGCGGCTACGAGCGCACGCTCGGCTGGGCGCTGCGGCATCCGCTGCTGATCGTCCTCGTCCTGCTGCTGACCATCGCGCTGAACATCGCGCTCTACATCATCGTGCCGAAGGGCTTCTTCCCGCAGCAGGATACGGGGCGCCTGATCGGCGGCATCCAGGCCGACCAGAGCACGTCGTTCCAGGCGATGAAAGGCAAGTTCTCGGAGATGATGGCGATCGTCGGCAAGAACCCCGCGGTCGACAGCGTGGTCGGCTTTACCGGCGGCCGGCAGACCAACTCGGGCTTCATGTTCGTGTCGCTGAAGTCGAAAAGCGAGCGCAAGCTCTCCGCCGACCAGGTGATCCAGCAGCTGCGCGCGCCGCTCGGCGACGTGGCCGGCGCGCGCACGTTCCTGCAGGCGGTGCAGGACATTCGCGTGGGCGGCCGGCAGTCGAACGCGCAGTATCAGTTCACGCTGCTCGCCGACTCGACGCCCGATCTGTACAAGTGGGGGCCGAAGCTCACCGAGGCGCTGCAGGCACGCAAGGAGCTCGCGGACGTGAACTCCGACCAGCAGCAAGGCGGTCTCGAAGCGATGGTGACGATCGACCGCGCCACGGCATCGCGCCTCGGCATCAAGCCCGCGCAGATCGACAACACGCTGTATGACGCGTTCGGCCAGCGCCAGGTGTCGACGATCTACAACCCGCTGAACCAGTATCACGTCGTGATGGAAGTCGCGCCGCAATACTGGCAGAGCCCGGAGATGCTGAAGCAGATTTTCGTCAGCACGTCGGGCGGCAGCGCGAGCGGCGCGCAGACCACCAACGCGCCGGCCGGCACCGTGACGTCCAGAGCGACCAGCACGTCGACCACGACGAGCGCGGCAACCGGCGGCATGGCCGCCACCACCGCGACGAGCGCGGCCAGCATCGCAGCCGACTCCGCGCGCAATCAGGCCATCAACTCCATCGCGGCGAGCGGCAAGTCGAGCGCGTCGTCGGGCTCGGCGGTGTCGACCGCGAAGGAGACGATGGTGCCGCTGTCGGCGATCGCGAGCTTCGGGCCGGGCACCACGCCGCTATCGGTCAATCACCAGAGCCAGTTCGTCGCCTCGACGATCTCGTTCAACCTGCCCCCGGGCGTGTCGCTGTCCACCGCCACGCAGGCGATCTACGACACGATGGCCGAGATCGGCATGCCCGCCACCATTCACGGCAGCTTCCAGGGCACCGCGCAGGCCTTCCAGCAGTCGATGTCCGACCAGCCGATCCTGATCCTCGCCGCGCTCGCGGCGGTGTATATCGTGCTCGGCATCCTGTACGAGAGCTACATCCACCCGCTGACGATCCTGTCGACGCTGCCGTCCGCGGGCGTGGGCGCGTTGCTCGCGCTGCTGCTGTTCAAGACCGAGTTCAGCATCATCGCGCTGATCGGTGTGATCCTGCTGATCGGCATCGTGAAGAAGAACGCGATCATGATGGTGGACTTCGCGATCGACGCGTCGCGCAAGGGAATGTCGTCGCGCGACGCGATCTACCAGGCCTGTCTGCTGCGCTTCCGGCCGATCATGATGACCACCTTCGCCGCGCTGCTCGGCGCGTTGCCGCTCGCGTTCGGCAGCGGCGAAGGCGCGGAAATGCGCGCGCCGCTCGGTATTTCGATCGTCGGCGGGCTGATCGTCAGCCAGATGCTGACGCTCTATACGACGCCGGTCGTCTATCTGTACATGGATCGCATCCGCGTGCGCTGGGAGGCGAGAAAGGCACGCCGCGCGGGTGGCGCGGCGCCGACGTCGTCATGACGTAGTGAAGGTGGCGCTCACAGCTTCTGCTCGATGGCCAGCGAGAAAATCCGCTGCCATCGGCGCGCCGCCCGCTCGTTCGACATCGGCACGAGCCACTCGCCGTGCCGCGAGTCCTTGACCTTCAGCGCGAGCCGCGCCTGTGCGTCGCGGCCCTGTGCTTCAGCGCCGAGCAGATCGGCGAAGATATACGCGCCTTGCTGGTCGCCGACGCGAATCTCGCAGAGCCGCTTGGCCGCCGCGAGCCGCACCGAGCCCCAACTGCCCTTCAATTCGTGCGTCCAGTCGCCGTCGCGCACGTTCGGCGCGACTTCGCGGCGCCGCTGCCGCCAGTACGCGAGCGCACCGGCGATCAGCAACGCAACCAGCACTGCCACACCCTCCGCCACCGCCAGCCCGAAAGCGGCCTGCAGCGCATAAAAGGCACGCACCGCGCCGTACCCCAGCGCGATCAGCGCAATCAACGCAACGACAATCGGCATCGCAAGCTCATCCGGCAAATGGTTTTAGTCGGCTAGCGCGGGCAAACGCGACGGCGCGTTCGGCCCCTCACTGCGCCTTATGCGCGGCCGACCACTCCTTGAGCGCGTTCAGCGTGTTCTCGACATGCTTGTCGGGCGACAGGCTCGTGTACTCGTAGATGATCTTGCCGTCGGGCGAGATCACGTACGACACGCGATTCGCCATGCCGGCCTTGAACGGCATGGCCGCGTCGTACGCATTGATCACCTTCGCGTCGGCGTCGGCCGCGACCGGGAATTTGCTGCGGCATTCGCTGACCGAAAACTTCGTCAGCGTATCGATGTTGTCGTGCGACACGCCGATCACCGTCGCGCCGTACTTCTTGTATTGGTCGACCGCATCGGCGAAATCGTGCGCCTCGATCGTGCAGCCCTTCGTGAACGCGGCCGGATAGAAGTACAGCACGACCGGGCCCTTCTTCAGTTCGTCGGCGAGCGAATACGTGTAGGTCTTGCCGCCGAGCGAGGCCTCGGCGGCAAACATCGGCGCCGTATCGCCGGGCTTCAGGGTTGCCGAGGCGAGCGGCGAATGCATTGCGAATCCGAACGCCATGACGGCGGCCAGTACCGCCGGTATGTGTTTTGTCTTCATCTGCTCCTCCACGCGTGAGCGCACGCAATTGATCGGGTCCATCGGAGACAGCTTCGGCCGACATCACAGGCCGTCGCTGAACTTTCTATTGGACCACGGATGCGCACGCGGCGTGGGTCGTCGCCCGGATCACAAGCGAATCGAAAGGGTGCGGCGCGCGAGCTCGACGCCTCAAACGCCCAATTCGGCCACGTGCGCGCCGAACCACGCCGCCGCCGACAGGTTCAGCTCCGACAGCACGTCGGGCGTCAGCGCGTGTAAGCCCGCCGCCGTCGCGACCGGCGCCGCGTCGCCGCCCTCGCCCGCGACCTCGGCGATCAGCAGCAGCGCGCCCAGTTCGCCCTTGCGCGCGACGATCGCGTCGCGAATCTGCGGCGCCAGGCCGAGTTTCTCGAGCACCGCGTCCGGCGTGCTGTCGAGCACGATGTGCACGAGCGAAAAAATCCCGGTCATGAACGCGGCGTCGGCGAATTCGCCGTCGGCCGGACGCAGCCAGTTCGCGGCGAGTTCCATGAAGCGCGAGCGCGTCGCCGCCAGTTGCACGAGCGGATCGGCGCGCCACGGCAACTCGCCGGTGTCCGAGTACAGCAGCAGTTGCGCCCAGCGTGCGATCTGCCGCGTGCCGGTCGCGATGATCGCCTCGCGCAGCGACGCGATGTTGCGCCCGAGGCCGAATGCACTCGAATTGACGAGCCGCAGCAGTTGCACGACCACGCCCGGATTGACCTTCAGCTCCGCCTCGAGCTCGACGATGCCGGCGTCGCGCGACAGCAGCGCGAGCAGCCGCAGCAGGCCCGGACGCAGCGAGCGGTTGCGCGGCGCGGCCAGCACCTGCGGCCGCGCGAAGAAGTAGCCCTGGAACAGATCGAAACCGAGCTCGTGGGCGAGCGCGAAGTCCTCGCGCGTCTCGACCTTCTCGGCGAGCAGCGTCTTGCCGTGGCCGCGCAGCGTCGACGCGAGCTGCGCGACGGTGCGGCGCGGCGTCTGCAGGAAATCGATCTTGACGATGTCGGCGTACGGCAGCATCGCGCTCAGCTCGTCGGACAGATCGTGCACGTCGTCGAGCGCGACCTGGAAGCCGGCGCCGCGCAACTCGCCGAGACGACGCGCGAGCGAGGCGTCGTAGCGCACGGTTTCGAGGATTTCGAGCACGAAGCGCTCGGGCGGCATCAGATGGACGATGTCGCTAAAGAGCAGCGCGCGATCGATATTGACGAAGCCGCGATGCTGGCCGAGCACGGCGGGTACGCCGATTCCGCCGATCGTGCGCGCGACCACCTGCGCGGTGGCCTGCGTGTCGTCGCTGATTTCGGCGTAGTTGTACGTTCCGGCACGGAACAGCAGCTCGTAGGCGTGAAGCGCGCCATCGCGATCGAGAATCGGCTGGCGGCCGACATAGACATACTGCGGGGCAGCGTCCAGCCCCCCGTGCTCACGATAGCCGGCCGACGCGCCGGCGAGGACATCACGCACCTCGACGTCCCGCGAGACGGGCCGTGGGGCTCTGGCGGACCTGACGACGGGGCGTTCGGACATGGATCATCAGTGCAAGGTTCGGAAAGTCTATGCAGCGCGACGTCATCAGCGTCGCCAAATAAAGGGGATTCGCCGTATTAACGGCCGCGAGGCGACGTCACTTTAACCGAATCGTCCCGGCGACGGCGCCGGGCTTCTCCTTACCAGATGTTTTTCTCCACGGGCCGCTAAAGATTTCCCCGCATGCGTCGTTATCTCGTTCTGATGGGGCGGCCTGCTATCTCCTGGCCGCCCGGAGCGGCGGACAAGCAGCCCCGCCTGCGGACGAACCCAGGTTGCCAGCGACAAACATGGAAGCGAACACGATCACCGCGCCCCGCCGGGGCTCCTTGCGCACGGTCATCGACCGGCTGTGGGCGTTCGGCCGGCGCGAGGACGACGACCAGCCGAGCAGCGCGAACCGCCCGCCCCCACTGGAACAGGTGGTCGGCGCGGTCGATCTGCTCGCGCACGTCGACGATGCGCTGCGCTTCATCTACGTGTCCGACGCGAGCCTGCGCTTCATCGGCTATCACCGCGAATACCTGAAAACCGCGACGCTGCACGATCTGGTCGCGCCCGCCGACGTGCCGCGCCTCGACGCGCTGCTCAAGCTCGCGGCGGCCTCGGGCAACATCGAGAAAGCGACGCTCGGGCTCGTCAAGTCGCTGACCTATCCGATCACGGTCGAGCTGCGGGTCGTGCGCAGCAGCCACGACGGCGTCGACGGCTACGCGATCGCCGGCTTCGACGTGTCGTCGTGGCGCGCCACCGAAGAGCGCCTGACCCAGGCGCTGCATCTGGACCGGCTGACCAGCCTGCCGAACCAGTCGGGCTTGCTGCACGCGTTGCTCGACGCGCAACAGAAGGCCGACGCGCACGGCACGCCGGTCGCGCTCTTGCTGCTCGATCTCGACGACTATCAGCGCGTGAATCGCGCACTCGGCTACGACGCCGGCGACGAGATGCTGCGCGACACGTCGCGGCGGCTGTTGAACATGACGAGCCCGAACGAAACGATCGCGCGCGTCGCCAGCGACGAGTTCGCGATCCTCGTGAAGCCTGCCGCGAGCCGCACCGACGCGGCGGCGGCCGCCGAAGCGCTGGCGCGGCGTCTGTTGACCGCGATCCAGCAGCCGTACGTGTTCAAGGGTCAGCAGGTGCACCTGTCGGCCAGCATCGGCATCGCGCTGTACCCGGACGTGCGCCACGCCAACGACACCGGCGGCCACGACACGCACCTGCTGCGCTGGGCCGACCACGCGCTGTTGCAGGCGAAGGCCGCGGGCGGCAACACGCTGGCGTTCTACGTACCCGACGACAACCCGGCCGACGCCGAGCGCCTCAAGCTCGAGGCCGACCTCTACGACGGCGTACGCAACGGCGAGTTTTCGCTACACTTCCAGCCGATCACGAGCAGCCGCACGCGGGGCGTGGTCGGTGTCGAGGCGTTGATTCGCTGGACGCATCCGGTGCATGGCCTCGTGCCGCCGTCGATGTTCATTCCGCTCGCGGAGTCGATCGGGCTCATCAACTTTCTCGGCAACTGGGTGCTGAAGGTCGCGTGCATGCAACTGATCCAGTGGGACGCGAAGGGCATCTCGCTGCAGTACGTGGCCGTCAACGTGTCGCCGCAGCAGTTTCGCGATCCGCGCTTCAAGGACTCGGTGCGCGAGGCGATCGAGCTGACCGGCATCGATCCGCGCCGCCTCGTCTTCGAGATCACCGAAAGTCTGCTGATGCACGATCCGGCGCACGCCAAAGGCTTGCTCGAAGAGCTGACCGCGATGGGCATCCGCTTCGCCGTCGACGACTTCGGCACCGGCTATTCGAGCCTCGCGTACCTGCAGCGTTTTCCGCTCGCGAAGCTGAAGATCGACCGGAGTTTCGTGGAGAATCTGCTAACCTCGCGAAACGATCAGGCAATCGTTAGCGCTGTCGTCGGCCTTGCGCAGACGCTCGACCTCGAACTGGTAGCCGAGGGCGTCGAAACGGAAGCGCAACGCGCGTTGCTCACCGAGATGGGCTGCGATCACATTCAGGGCTGGCTCGTTTGCAAGGCGCTGCCGTCCGAGGAACTCGCGCAGCGCTTCGAATCGCGCGAGCTTCAGTTGCACGGCGCGTAACGGGCGATGCAGACACGACGCCCAGGCAGCGCAACAAGCCGGCTCACGACCGGCATGGCATTCACTGGAACACGTATGGCTTTTGCGGGACTCACATGGTAAAGGCGGCAGTGCTCGACCGGCTCTGGACGCGAATGAGCGAGCGCGGCGATTTCCCTATGCTGTCGCAATCGCTGCGCACCACCATGGCGGCAGTGACCAACGACGACCTCGACTTCACCGGCCTCGTGCAAGTGGTGCTGTCGGACTTCGCGCTCACCCAGAAGGTGCTGCGCCTCGCGAACTCGGCGATGTACATCGCGTTCGGCGGCAACATCACGACCGTGTCGCGCGCGCTGATGGTGCTCGGCATGGATGCGGTCGGCCATCTGGTCGTCGGTCTGAAGATCGTCGATCACTTTCATCAAAGCGCGCCGCGCCGCATCGACGCGAAACTCGAACTGAACCGCACCCTGCTGTCGGGCTGCGTCGCGCGCAAGCTGACCGAGCGCGGCGACCTGCGCGCCGGCGAGGAAGCGGTGGTCTGCACGCTGATGCGGCAGATCGGCAAGCTGCTGGTCGTGTTCTATCTCGACGCCGAATGGGACCAGATCCGCCGCCACATCGACGGCGGCGCACTCGAAACCGATGCGTGCGTGCTCGTGCTCGGCGTGACGTTCGATGAAATCGGCGCCGAAGCCGCGGTGCGCTGGCGCCTGCCTGACACGATCCGCTCGGGCATGGGCGAGTTCGATCCGGAGGATGTGACGCAACCGCGCCAGGTGCAGTGGCTGCGCGCGATCACCAATTACTCGACCGCGGTCGCCGACGTGCTCACCCAGCAGAACATGCCCGAGGGGGAGCGCGAGGCACGCATCGGCGAACTTGCGCACGAGTACAGCAGCGCGCTGAACACCGACCCCGAGGTGCTGCTGCAGATGAGCGTCGCGCTATCGCGTGAGGATGGCGGCGACAGCGTAATGCGCGAGATCGTCGAGTTGCGCGCGAATGCCGATGCGATCGCGCGCGAGGCGCTCACACCCGAGGCGCGCATCGAGATCGGGGTGAAGGATCTGCGCGGCCTGCCCGAGGGCAGCCCGCTCGCACCGACGCTCGCGATGGCCGCCGAGACCGTGCTCGCGGCGCTCGGCTTCTCGCGCACCGTGGTGTACGTCAAGCACAGCAGCGGCACGTTCAAGGCGCGTCTCGGCTTCGGGCCGAAGATCGACGCGGCGCTGCCGCGGCTCTCGTTTAGCACCGCGTTCGAACCCGACGTATTTCATCTCGCGATCGCGAACTCGGTGGGCATCTTCATCGAGAATGCGCGCGATCCGAAGATGGTCGCGCGGCTGCCCGAGTGGTTCCGGCGCTCGTTCGACGACGCGCGCGCGTTCGTGCTGCTGCCGATCGTCGACGAAACCGATCAGACGGTCGCGCTGCTCTACGGCGACTGGTCGCATACGCAGGAGGCGCGCCGCATCTCGCAGAAGGAGATGAGCGTGCTCAACGAACTGGCACGGGAGTTAGGACGTTTTTTCGGCCAGGGGCAGATGCGGGAAATGGAGACGATGTGAAGACCTGGCGTGATCGTTGATCACGCCGCTTCACGTCGATCCTTTCCGTGTTTGCCCGCAAACGATTTTATCCGGGCACCGTGTGGGGCTTTTACCCCACTCAATCCTCGATCCGCTCGAGCCCTTCCGCGCCGCGATCCGCGACGCCAGCCCATGCGCCGGCCGCGAGACCCATCTGCGCCACCTCTTCCACGGTCAACGGAGCAAGACGCTCGCAT
This sequence comes from Paraburkholderia sp. MM6662-R1, assembly GCF_050436245.1. Taxonomy (NCBI): domain Bacteria; kingdom Pseudomonadati; phylum Pseudomonadota; class Betaproteobacteria; order Burkholderiales; family Burkholderiaceae; genus Paraburkholderia; species Paraburkholderia sp. MM6662-R1. The sequence continues at coordinate 1,037,108 of NZ_JBNDLV010000001.1, forward strand.
AGCGTGGCGACGCGCTCCCATGCGCCGCCTTCGAGCGCTTCGACCGCGCTCAACAGCAGACCCAGCCTGCCCTCGCGATGCAGGATCGCGGCCTGGATCGGTCGCGACAGCGTAAGGATGTTCAGCGTATTTTCGAGCGAGCCGCCGAACACCGCATCGACGAACGAAAACACACCGGTCAGGAAGGCCGCATCGGCTTCGTCGCGGCCCGCCTCGGGCATGCGCTCGATCGCGAGTTCCATGAAGCGCGCGCGCGTGGCCGCGAGTTGCAGCAGCGGATCGTCCTCCAGCGCGACCTTGCGGCCGTCTGCGTAGAGCAGCAGCTGCGTCCAGCGCGCGATGCGGTCGGTGCCGGTCGCGTTGATCGCGTCGCGCAGCGTCGTCACCTTGTGACCGACCGCGAGGCCGCTCGAATTCGCGAGCTTCATCAGATGCATGACGAGCACCGGGTTCAGCTTCAGCTCGGCTTCGAGCTGCGCGACCGTCGGGTCGCCCGCGAGCAGTTGCAGCAGATTGAGCAGCGCGTGGCGCGGCGCGCTGACGCGGCGCGTCGCCGAGCTTTGCGCGCGCGCGAAGTAATAACCCTGGAAGCGGTCGAAGCCGAGCTCGTGCAACGTTTCGAAGTCGGCCTGCGCATCGACACCTGATGCGAGCAGCAGCTTGCCAGCCGACTTCAGCACGCTCGCGAGCTTCGGCAGCAGCGCGCGCGGCGTGCGCGTGACGTCGATCTTGACGACTTCGGCGTACGGCAGCAGCTTCGCGAAAGTCTCGTTGGGCTGCGTGACGTCGTCGAGCGCGAAGCGGTAGCGGCGGCCATGCAGATACACGACACGCGCGATCAACGCGTCGTCGACTTCGAGCGATGAAGGCAGCTCGAGCATGAAGCGCTCGGCGGGCAGTCTCAGGATCGCGTCGTCGAGCAGCAGCTCGCGGCTCACGTCGACGTAGGCGGGATGGCCGGTCAGCGCGCCGCGCACGTCGCCCTGCACGAGCCCGCGCACGATCGCGCGCGCGACGCGTTGCACCGGCGTGGGCGCGCGGCCCGGCAACGCGTCGGTTTCGGGAGGGAGATCGGTATTGGCTTGCGGGGCGGTGAGGTCCGCATCGGCGAGCGGCAGCTCGGGCGCACGCACCTTGATCTCATAGCCGCACAGCATGCCGTCCCGATTCAGAATGGGCTGCCTTGCGTAGCTGGCGGTGAGCGACGCGTCGTCGGTCGTGCCGCTGTGGCTCAGAGTCTCGATTGCGATGGTGGTCATTCCAGTCCCCCGCTCGGCGCCGCTGGCGCCTGGCCGCTATGTTCTGTTTTTCGCTGCACGTTGGCGCGTTTCTGTGACGTTGCAAGCTCCGTCGCGCGCGGCAGTGTGCGTCGCAATTTTATCGCAGCGTCATTGGGCACGAACAGGCTTACGAGGCAATATCTCGAAATATTTGCTGAACGTTTGCGACACGCGTGCAGAAAGCAAAACGGCCGCAACGCGCGGCCGTTTTGCACACTTCGATGCATCGTTACTTCAGCACGACTTTGACGTCGAAGTATTTGGCGGCGAGGCGGTCGATCGTGCCATCCGCCTTCAGCTCCTTCAACGCGCCGTTCAGCGCATCCTTCAGTGCCTTGTCGTTCTTGCGCACGCCGTAGCCGACACCCGCGCCGAGCAGCTTGTCGTCGCTGACGGCCGGACCGGCGAACTCGAAGCCCGCGCCCTGCGGCTTCTTCAGAAAGCCCTTCGATGCCGCTTCGGCGTCCTGGAACGACGCATCGAGACGTCCCGACGCGAGGTCCGCGTAGATCTGGTCCTGCGTCTGATAGGGCACGACGTCGACCCCGGCCGGCGCCCAGCGCGCCTTCGCATAGGTTTCCTGGATCGTGCCCTGCAGCACGCCGACGTGCTTGCCCTTCAGCGATGCGGGCGTCGGCTGCAGAGCGCTGCCCTTCTTCGCGATCATCTGGTTCGGGATCGTGTAGATCGGATCGGTGAAGTCGATCGCCTGGCGACGCTGGTCGGTGATCGTCATGTCCGAGTTGATCGCGCTGAACTTGCGCGCTTCGAGCGCCGGGATCAGGCCGTCGAACGAGTTCTCGACCCACACGCATTTGGCCTTCAGCTTCGCGCACACGGCATTGCCGACGTCGATGTCGAAGCCCTGCAACTCGCCAGCGGGCGACTTCGATTCGAACGGCGCATACGACGCCTCGACGCCGAAGCGCACTTCCTTGATCTCAGCCGCCGACGCGGTGCCTGCCGTCAACACCGCCGTCGCGACCAGCGCGAGCGCGGCCAGGTTGGGCCAATTCTTCTTCATTACGGATGTTCCTTTACGGTGTGGACTGAAACGGAGCCGATTCGGCGCGCACAGGCGGATTACGCCCGCCGCGCTTCGGACTCGCGCGGCCGGCGTGACCCGTAGATGCGACAGCCGCGAAGCCGGCGATTGTACATGGAACCTGTCTAGACAAGCCTGGACAGCGTATCGGCGGTGGTGTCGACGACGAGCAGACCGGCGCGCAGGCCGGGCTTGACCGTCGGGTTCGGAAACACGATGCGCTCTTCGTCGCGCTGCACCGTGTATTGATAGTCGCCGTCGCGCGCCAGCAAGCTGCCCTTTATGAGCGGCGTGAAGTTCGGTACGTCCGGCGCGAGCAGCAGTTCGAATGCGTCGCTTTGCTTGGTCAGTTGATCGACGACGGTGAACACACGCGGCAGAGCGGCTTGCGCGTCGGCTCGCGTGTTGGCTCGCGAACCCGCTCGCGTGCCGGCCAGCAGCGCGCGCACCGCGAGATCCGCGCCCTCGAAGCGTGTCAGGTCGTTCTCGCCGAACGGCCGCACCTTGCCGAGTTCGAGCGTGCACGCAGCAGCGCCACACGCTTGCGCGGTGAAGTGCGAATAGGTGTTGCCCTTCGTCGTGTGCAGCAGCACCGCGCTGATACGCGCGTCGCCGAGCCATTCGAACATCGCGCGCGAAAACGGCTTGCCGGTATGCGGCAACAGCGCGAAGCGCTCGAACACCGACGCGCGGATCGCCGTATGCATGTCGATATGCCAGCGCGCGCCGGGCGCGGCGGACGCGTCGGCGAAAAAGCGCGTCGCGGCCTGTTCGAGCGCGGCCGCGCGCGGCGCCTCATGACTGTGCGGCAGTTGCAGATGACGGCCGCTGAACAGCCGGTTCAGATCGTCGTCGCGATAGCGGCCGCCGTCGCGCATCGCCTCGATGTTGCCGAGAATCACGAGCAACCGGCATGCAAGCACGGCGCGGCCCTGCGCGATATCGGCGACGATGCGCGACAGCAGTTCGATCGGCGCGGTTTCGTCGCCATGCACGCCGGCCGACACGAGCACGCTACGGATGTCCGCGTGCTGCTCCGCGGGCTCGATGACGAGGACACCGTCGCCCTGCCACGTCCAGCGCACGCCGTTCGCACACGTGCCTTGCGCCTGCTGCGCGGCAGGCCGGGACCCCGCGAGCGTCCACGCGAGAAAATCGTCGAGCATCGCGCTCGGGGCCGCCATCGGGTGCTCAGCGCTGGAAGTCATACAGCGAGCCCAGAGCGAGGATTTGCGTCAGCTCATCGAGCGCGGAGCGCGACTCGACCAGCAGCTTCGGATCGGTGAGATCGGCGGGTGCGAGACGATCGCGGTAGTGCGTTTCGATCCACGCATCGAGACGGCCGAACAGCGTGTCGTCGAGCCACACACCCGGCGCGACCGCGGCGCGTTCGGTGTCGTCGAGTACGACGCGCAGACGCAGACATGCGGGCCCGCCACCGTTCTTCATGCTCTCGCGCAGATCGAACACGAGCACTTCGTCGATCGGACCGCTGTGCGCAGTCAGCTCATCCAGATACGCGGCCACCCGCGGATTTTCGCGGCATTCCTGCGGCACGACCAGCACCTGTTTGCCATCGGGCCGAGTCAGCAGTTGGCTGTTGAACAGATACGACGTCACCGCATCGGCGACGCTCACCTGAGCGTCGGGCACTTCGATTACGTTGAACCCAGCGTGCAGGCTCGCGAGCTTCGCGCGCAGCTCGTCGTACACCGCCTGCTGCTCGACGAACGCGAGCTGATGGCAGAACAGCGTGTTGCGATTGCCGACCGCGATCACGTCGTTATGGAACACACCCGCGTCGATCACTTCAGGGTTCTGCTGCGCGTACACGGTCGCCGCTTCCTGCAAGCCATGACGATGCGCGACCGCGCGGCTCGCCTCGAACGTCTGGCGCGCCGGATAGCGCTTCGGTTCCGGCCCGCGACGATACTCGCTGCGGCCATACACGAAGAATTCGACACCGCGCGCCTTGTATTGCTCGCAAAAGCGCGTGTGATTCGCCGCGCCCTCGTCGCCGAGCGCGGGCGTGCCGGGCAGCGCCTCGTGCACGACGAAGCGGTCGGTGTCGCTGAACATCGCGCGCAGCGTGCGGCGTGTCGACTCATGTTCGATCGCGCGATGCAGCTTGCTGCACAGATTGGCCGGCGTGAAATGCACGCGGCCGTCGTGCGTATCCGCGGACGGGCTCACCGTCGCCGCGTTTGCGGTCCACATCGCCGAGGCCGAACTCGCCGCCGCGAGCAGTTCGGGCGCGTTGTTCGCGACGCGCGCGATCACCGAAGCATCGTCGCCGGAAAAACCGAGCTCGCGCAACAGACGCATCGACGGACGCTCCTGCGGCGGCAGCACGCCCTGATGAAAGCCGAGGTCCGCCAGCTGCTTCATCTTGCGCAGACCCTGGCGCGCGGCGGCCTTCGGATTCGCGACCGACTTCTCATTGTTCTGCGACGCGACGTTGCCGAACGACAAGCCCGCGTAGTTGTGAGTCGGGCCGACCAGACCGTCGAAATTGGCTTCAGTGGCTTGCAGCATCGTCGATCCTTAGAATTGAAGGCCCGGCGAGACGCTCGCGGGCTATGGTCAGTTGCGCGCTCTCGACCGAGGCCATTGGGTATGCGCAGTAGTCGGCCGCATAGTACGCGCTCGGCCGATGATTGCCGGAGCGGCCCGGCCCGCCGAACGGCGCTCCTGAAGAAGCGCCATTGGTCGGCCGGTTCCAGTTGACGATACCCGCGCGAATCGTGCGCTGGAAATGCGTCCACAGCGCTTCGTCGTCGGCGAGCAGGCCCGCCGAGAGACCGAACTCCGTATCGTTCGCCCGTTCGAGCGCGTCGTCGAAATTGCGGTAGCGGATGATCTGCGCGAGCGGACCGAAGTGCTCCTCGTCGGGCAGGTCCTTTACGTCGGTCACGTCGAGGATCGCGGGCGTGACGAAGCCGAGTTGCGGATCGCGCTGCTCCATTTTCAGCAGAGCCTTCGCGCCGCTCGCGAGCAGACGCTCCTGCGCGCCGATCAAACGCGAGGCCGCGCGCGCCGACACCACGGCGCCCATGAACGGCTGCGGCTTGGCGTTGTATTCACCGACGCCGATGCGCGCGGTCACTTCCGTCAGGCGCGCGAGGAAACGCTCGCCGAACGCATCGTCGGGCACGAAGATGCGGCGCGCGCACGTGCAGCGCTGCCCCGCCGACAGAAACGCCGATTGAATCGTGTGGTGCACGGCGGCGTCGAGGTCCGCGACCGGGCCGATCACGAGCGGATTGTTGCCGCCCATTTCGAGCGCGAGCACGATCTCCGGCCGTCCGCCGAACTGTTTGTGCAGCAATGTTCCGGTATCCGAACTACCGGTGAAGAACAGTCCGTCGATCTGCCGGTGATTCGCGAGCGCGATGCCGGTGTCCTTCTCACCCTGTACGAGATTCAGCACGCCGGCAGGCAGCCCCGCGTCGCGCCAGATCTGCACGGTCAGCGCCGCGACGCCGGGCGCGAGTTCGGACGGCTTGAACACGACCGCATTACCGGCGATCAGCGCGGGCACGATATGCCCGTTCGGCAGATGGCCCGGGAAGTTGTACGGCCCGAACACCGCCACCACGCCATGCGGACGATGCCGCAGCACTGCGGTGCCGTCGGCCATCGCCGAGCGCTTTTCGCCGGTGCGTTCGTTGTAGGACTGAATCGAGATCTCGACCTTCGCGGCCATCGAGCCCGCTTCGGTGCGCGCTTCCCACAGCGGCTTGCCGGTCTCGCGGCCGATCGCTTCGGCGAGCGCTTCCTTGCGCTCTGTCACGAGCGCGGCGAAGCGGCGCACCACCGCGCAGCGCTCGTCGAGCGTCAGCGCCGACCATGCGGCGAACGCGCGGCGCGCGCTACGTACCGCGCGATCGACCTCGTCCGCCGACGCGCTGTTGCCTTGCCACACCACCGCGCCCGTGCCGGGATTGCGCGATGCGAATACGGGTCCTGTGCCGGCGGCCCATTCGCCGTCGATGAAAAGCTCGCTCATGATCGTCCTTGTTTGTGTTTCAACGGCAGCACCCGCAGCGGATCGCCTGCCTGCACGCGAAGCGCGTCGGCCTCGGCCGCGCTCAGGCGGCACACACCGTTGCGCGGCACGCCCGCCACGACGCCAACGCGAAAATCGCCGAGCGACGTATTCGATACCATCGACTTCGGCCCGTCCTGCGCGGCTTGCTCCGCTGCTTCGCCAATTTCAGCCGCCACCAGCACGCTTTCGCGCACCGTGCGCAAATCGGCGATATGGCATTCGAGCACCGGACCCGCGTCGAAAATATCGACGTGATTCTCATAGCGCAGCCCTTCGGCCTCGAGCATGCGGCGCGCGGGAATCGTGTCGTTATGCGTGAGGCCGACGCAGCGCTGCGCCTCTTCCGGCAACAGTTCGACGTACACCGGATAGCGCGGCATCAGCTCGGCGAGAAACGCCTTGCGGCCGTGCGAGCTCAGATAGTCGGCCGCGTTGAAATCGATCTGGTAAAAATGCGAGCCGACCGCGCGCCAGAACGGCGACGTGCCCTGCTCGTCGAAATGGCCGCGCAACTCCGCGCACAGACGCTGCGGAAAACGCTCGCGAAACTGCGCAAGAAACATGAAGCGCGAGCGCGACAGCAAGCCGCCGACGCCGCTCGTGCGATAACGCGGGCTCAGGAACAGCGAGCACACTTCCGCATAACCGGTGAGGTCGTGCGAGATGTTCAGCGCGTGCATGCGCGTCCAGATGCCGAGGTCCTGGCTCGCGTGCACGACCGTGCTCACGCGATAGTTGTAGAACGGCTGCTGCAGACCCACCGCCGTTTCGATACCGCAGACGCCGGCCACGTCGCCGGTCGCGGTGTCTTCCATCACGAAGAAATAACCGGCCTCGTGCGGCGCGGCCTGATCTTCCATCGTGCGGCGCGCGCGCTCGACACGCGCCGCGAGCGCATCGCGATCCGGTTTGAAGGTGGTCAGGCCCGGCCCGGTTTCCTGCGCGAGCCGCATCAGCGCATCCACATCGCCTCGTTGTACTACGCGAACGACGATCATTGCGCTTCTCCCGATTGTTCATCCTGCGGCTGATGCAGCGGCACGCAGCGCACCGCATCGCCTTCCCGTACGCCGAGCGCGGCGCGCGCCGCCTGTGACAACCCGGCGCCCGACTCCTTGCCGGGCGCGAGATCGCCGAGCACGCAACGGAACTCGCCGGCGGCGCCGTTGTGCGCGATCAGGTACGTTGCGCCGTGCGTCGCGGGGGCCTCGCGCACGACGCGCGTTTCGTTGTGCTGCACGCTGACACTGCGATCCACCTGCGCGGTCAGTACCGGACCCGCGTCGAAGATGTCGACGTAGCGATCCGTCTCGAAGCCTTCCTCGAGGTGAATCTCGTAGGCGAGCAGCGCGTTCGCGTCCGGCTCGCCGAGCACGCGCTGGGCCGCCTCGGGCAACAGCGGGACATACACGGGATAGGTCGGCATCACTTCGGCGATGAAGGTGCGGCTACGGCCGCCCGATTCGACTTCGATGTCGGCGAAATTGCGGCCGAAAAACTTGCGCCCCACCGCTTCCCAGAACGGCGATACACCGTTTTCGTCGGTCACGCCGAGCAGCAGCGAGAACACCTCGGGCGTGAAGCGCTTGCGATTCGCGGCGATGTACATCATCCGCGCGCGCGACATCAGTTGCGCGGCCGCGTCGCCGCGCAGCGACGGGTCGATGTAGTAGCCCGCGAGCCGGCTCTTGCCGGTCAGCTCGTGCGACATCGTCAGCGCGTGAATCTTGCGATTCACGTGCAGTTCGCGCGACGCATGAATCAGCGCGTCGTTGCGAAACACGTAGAAGGGGTCCGCGTAACCGGCCGCCGCGACGATGCTCGCGGTGCCCATCAGCTTGCCGGTCTCCGAGTCTTCGAGCACGAACAGATAAAACTCCTCGCCCGGAAAATCGACCTCCGCGCGAAACGAGTCTTCCGACAACGCGACCCGCGCTTCGAGCGCGCGCCGGTCGTGCGGCAGGGAATGCAGCACCGGCTGCGCGGTGCGCGCCATATGCTCGAGCGCATCGAGATCGGCAAGGCGGCCTGGACGTACGAAGAGCATCATCGTTCCTGTTGAATGTGACGCATGATCCGCTGCATCAGCGTGGGCGTGCGGGACTGCCTGAACATCAATGCGACGCCGCCTGCGCGTTCGCGCCGACGAGTTCGCCGAAGGCCGTCTCGAGGCGCGCGAAACCTGCGGCCATGTCGTCGAGCGGCATGATCAGCGACGGCACGAAGCGCAGCACGTCCGGACCCGCCATCAGCATGATCACGCCGTGCTGGCCAGCCGCGGTGACGAAGTCCTTCGCGCGGCCCCGGAACGTGTCGTTCAGTTCGGCGCCGATCAGGAGACCCTTGCCACGCACTTCGGTAAATAGCCCGAAGCGCTCGTTCAGTTTCGCGAGATGACCCTTGAGCACTTCGCTGCGCGAGCGTACGCCTTCGAGCAGCTTCGGGTCGCTGACGAGTTCGACCACTTTTTCCGCGATCGCCGAGCCGAGCGGATTGCCGCCGTAAGTCGTGCCGTGCACGCCGACCTTGAAGTGCGCGGCGAGCTCTTTGGTGGTCAGCATCGCGCCGATCGGGAAGCCGTTGCCGAGCGCCTTCGCGGTGGTCAGGATGTCCGGCGTCACGCCGGTGTCCTGGTACGCGTAGAAGAAGCCGCTGCGGCCCACGCCGGTTTGCACTTCATCGAAAATCAGCAGCGCGTTGTGCTGGTCGCACGCTTCGCGCAGCGCCTTCAGGAACGCCGGATCGGCCGGGATCACGCCGCCCTCGCCCTGGATCGGCTCGACGATCACCGCGCAGGTCTGCGCGCCGATCGCCTTCTTCGCCGCTTCGATGTCGTTGTACGGCAGATGCGTGATGCCGGCCGGCACCGGGCCGAAGCCTTCCGAGTACTTCGGCTGGCCACCGACGCTGACGGTGAACAGCGTGCGGCCGTGGAACGACTGGGCGAACGAAATGATTTCATCTTTCTGCGCGCCGTGACGGTCGAACGCGACCCGGCGCGCGAGCTTCAGCGCGGCCTCGTTCGCCTCGGCGCCCGAATTCGCGAAGAACGCGCGGTCGGCGAACGTGAGGCTTTCGAGGCGCTTCGCGAGGCGCAGCACCGGCTCGTTCGTGTAGCCATTGCCGATGTGCCACAGCTTGCCGCCCTGCTCATGCAATACCTTCAGCAGCTCGGGATGCGCATGACCGAGCGCGGTGACGGCGATGCCGCCGGCGAAGTCGATATAGTCGCGGCCTTGCGTGTCCCACACGCGCGAGCCGAGACCGCGATCCGGTACGAAGGCGGCGGGGGCAAACACCGGCACCATGACTTCGTCGAAGGTCTCGCGTGTCACAGTCAGGTCGTTCATGGCAATTCCTTTTACGGGTGACAGGTAATACAGCTAGTGTAGGAAACCGCGCGCGGCACGTCTTGCGCATACGCGACGCTTTCTATGAGGTTCCGCGCGTCGCGGCTGTCGAGCTTTGCGCTGAACTTGCCGCGGTTTCGCTTTCAGATGGCTTGCATCAATCGAGCTCGGGCCGCTCGATCAGCGCGGCCGGCCGCGGCTCGCTCGCGCCGCCGTGCGCGCCGCTCTGGCGGTCGATCCAGTTGCGGCGATCCTCGCGCGGGGTGACGCCGAAGCGCTCCCGATACGCATTCGAAAAGTGCGCCGCCGACGCAAACCCGCATGCGAGGCTGATCTGCACGACGGATTTGCTGGTGCGCTGCAATTGCGTGCGCGCCTTCGACAGCCGCAGCCCCAGATAGTATTTGGACGGCATCGAGCCGAGATACTGGCGAAACAGGCGCTCGAGCTGCCGCCGCGAGACGCCGACGAAGCCGGCGATTTCATCGGTGGTCAGCGGGTCCTCGATATTGCCTTCCATCAGCAGCAGCGCGTCGTTCAGGCGCGGGTGGCGCTCGCCCGGCGCGGTCACGAACGGAATGCGCTGACGCTCCTCGCCCGCGCGCAGCACGCCTACGCCGAGCGTATCGGCGATGCGCTCCGCGAGTTCGGGCCCGTGCTCGCGGCCGATCATCGCGAGCATGAAGTCGACGGTCGCCTGGCCGCCCGCGCAGGTCGCGCGATCGCGATCGATTTCGAAGATCTGCTGCGTGACGATCGAGCGTTCGAACTGTTCAGAGAACTGCTGATAGGTTTCCCAGTTCACGCTGACGCGATAGCCGGACAGCTGCCCCGCCATCGCGAGCCACCACACGCCGTGGTGGATACCGGTGACGAGCGGCGTACGCTGACCGACGCGCGCGAGGCTCGCGAGAAACAGCCGGTAGTCGGCGAACTGCTGGAACCGCTCGCTGACGATGATCAGCCAGTCACACGCGATCGCGTCGCCGAACGCGGCATCGGCCGGCCATTGCGCGCCGCCCGCGAGCGGCACCGCGCGGCCGTCCCACGAACATACCTGCACGCGATACAGCGCACGGCCGTCGATTTCATTGGCTAGACTGAGCGCGTCGACGATCGGCCCGACGCCCGACATCGACACGGGCGGCAGTGCCACGATCGCGACCTGGGTCGTGCGAGCCGGGGTGGACGTGCGGGCCATCGGGTGTCCGTGAAAAGCGAGCCGCGCGTTACTTGAGGCTGCCGGACAGGAACTGCTTCAGGCGCTCGCTGCGCGGCGCGCTCAGCACCTCGGCGGGATTGCCCTCTTCCTCGGTGCGGCCCTGGTGCAGGAACATCACATGGTTCGACACATTGCGCGCGAAGCCCATTTCGTGCGTGACGACGATCATCGTGCGGCCTTCCTCGGCGAGCTTCTGCATCACCTTCAGCACTTCGCCGACCAGTTCGGGGTCGAGCGCGGAGGTCGGTTCGTCGAACAGCATCACGTCCGGGTCCATCGCGAGCGCGCGCGCGATCGCGACACGCTGCTGCTGGCCGCCCGACAGATGCGACGGATACTGCTTCTCGAGACGCGGCGCGAGCCCGACCTTCTCCAGATACTCGCGCGCCCGGTCCTCGGCCTCCTTGCGCTTCAGACCGAGCACATGAATCGGCGCTTCGATCACGTTCTCGAGCACGTTCATGTGCGCCCACAGGTTGAAGTGCTGGAACACCATCGCGAGCTTCGTGCGGATGCGCTGCAGCTGCTTGTGATCGGCGACTTCGAGATTGCCGGCGCGATCGGTCTTCGTCTTGACCGCTTCGCCGTCGACGATGATCTGCCCGGCGTTCGGCCGCTCGAGAAAATTGATGCAGCGCAGGAAAGTGCTCTTGCCCGAGCCGCTCGCGCCGATGATGCTGATCACGTCGCCCTTGTTCGCGTTGAGCGACACGCCCTTGAGCACTTCGTTGTCGCCGTAGCTCTTGTGGATGTCCTGTACGGCGAGCTTGCAAGCTTCGGTTTGAGTGGTATGGAGCAAGATGCTCTCCCAGTGAGAATACGGATCGGTCTGGTGCGGACGCCGCCCTGCCGAAGCTCGAGGCGCCCGATGCTATGTCGTCAACGCGCGCTCAGTGCGTGCGCACCGCGAGATGCGCGAGCCAGCGACGCTCGGCGCGCCTGAACAGCGCGACGAGCGCGAACGACACCACGAGATAAATCAGCGCCGCGAGCCCGAACGCGTTGAACGACTGGTAGGTCGCCGAGTTCGCGTCGCGCGCGACCTTCAGGATGTCGGGCACCGTGGCCGTGAACGCGACCGTCGTCGCGTGCAGCATCAGGATCACTTCGTTACTGTACAACGGCAACGCGCGGCGCAGCGCGGACGGTATCACAATGCGCCGGTACATCGTGAACGCGCTCATGCCGTAGGCACGCGCCGCCTCGACTTCGCCGTGCGAGGTCGAGCGGATCGCGCCCGCGAAAATCTCGGTCGTGTACGCGCAGGTGTTCAAGGCGAACGCGAGGATCGCACAGTGAAAGCCGCTGCGAAAGAACGCGTCGAGCAAACTGTGCGAACGCACGAACGCGAGACTGTACACGCCGGTGTAGATCAACAGCAGCTGGACGTAGAGCGGCGTGCCGCGAAATACGTAGGTGTACAGACGTACCGGCGTCGACAGCCAGCGCTTCTTCGACACGCGCGCAACCGCGAGCGGCACGGCGCACACGAAGCCGATCGCGATCGACGCGACCAGCAGCCACAGCGTGACCGCAAGACCCGACAGGCGTTGCCCGTCCCAGAACAGATACGCCTTCCAGAATTGATTGAGGATGTCGATCATGACGCTCAGAGCTCCGCGTGTCGCACGCCGATCGAATAGCGGCGGTTCAGCCAGATCAGCACGAGGTTCGATACGGTGGTGATCGCCAGATAGATCAGCGCGGCGACGAGGATGAAGAAGAACATGTTGAAGGTGCTTTTGCCCGCGTCCTGCGCGGCCTTGACGACGTCGGCGAGACCGATGATCGACACGAGCGCGGTGGCCTTCACGAGCACCTGCCAGTTGTTGCCGATGCCGGGCAGCGCGAAGCGCATCATCTGCGGGAACAGGATGCGCGTGAACACGCGCACGCCGCTCATGCCGTACGCGCTGCCCGCTTCGAGCTGGCCGCGCGGCACCGCGAGAAAGGCGCCGCGAAAAGTCTCGGTGAAATACGCGCCGTAGATGAAACCGAGCGTCAGCACGCCGGCCACGAACGGATCGATGTCGATCTGCTCGATGCTGAACATGTCGGTCAGATCATTGAGCCAGATCTGGATGCTGTAGAACAGCAGCAGCATCAGCACGAGGTCGGGCACCGAGCGGATCAGCGTCGTGTAGCCGGTCGCGATGACCCGCAGGGGCCGGTTGAACGAGAGTTTCGCCGCCGCGCCCGCGAGGCCGAGCAACACAGCGGCCGCCAGCGACAGAACGGACAGCTCGATCGTCTGGAGCGTGCCGGCGAGCAGCACGGGACCAAAGCCGTATAGGAACACGCGTGTCTCCATCCAGGTTCGTTGTATTGGCGCGGATGGCGGCGGCTTCATGGGCTGCTCGCTGCTCCGGCATGGCGCGGAGTCTCGCAAGCTGAAATCAATTTCTCAAATACCGGGCGGGTGGTTTGCTGCGACGCAACATGACACTTCGACGCACGACGGAACCCTCGTAGCGCTTGGTTTCACGGCGGTTATCGTGTTGTCGGGCGCGCCGCGCGCGCCTGGCCGTGCGGCGATTTCGCAAGTTTCGGGTCGCTTTTTCGATAGGCCGCGCCGACGGCGGTGGCACCGCCCGATCGCGTCGCGCCGTTGCATCAGCGCGTTCACGCCGGCTCCGACGCCTGACAGCTCGCGCTCAGTCGAGCCCGAGCCGCGCGCGAATCGCCGGCAGCATCTGCTCGACCGCCTCGCGCCCTTCCTCGATGGCTGGCGCCGCACGATGAAAATCGAAGATGCCCATGCCGCCGAGACGCGGCTGGATCAGGATATCGGCCGGTTCGCCAGCGAGCCGGCTGCGCGTGATGCGCACCTGCATGATGTCGATGCTTTGCGCGATCGAGCTCAGCATCGACGGCACCTGCGCGCTTGGCTTCGGCGGCACGCGCACGTCGTCGGTGGCGCTCGCCTCCGCCGGCGCGAGCCAGCGCGGCCATGGCTTGCCGTTGCGGCGCAGCGCGACGGGCGGCGGTGCGGTGGGATCGAGCGCGGGCGTTTGAATGACCGGGCCGCCAAAATCGCGGCCGTTCAGGATGTCGTTGTTCAGATCGATCGCGATCACGCAGTCCGCGCGCATGCCCCGCGCGACCGACACCGGCACAGGATTGCTGAGCCCGCCGTCGACGAGCCACACGCCGTTGTGCCATACCGGCGTGAAGATGCCCGGAATCGCAATGGATGCGCGCACCGAGTCGATCGTGCTGCCGTCCTGCAGCCAGATTTCGCGGCCGGTGTCGAGTTCGGTCGCGACCGCCGCGAACGGCATGTGCAGTTGCGCGATCGAGCGGCCGGCGAATTTGTCGGCGAATAGCTGGATCACCTTGCGCCCGCCAAGCAGGCCGCCCGAGATGCGCAGATCGAGCAGCCGCACCACGGTCTGCCACGTGAGACGCGACACCCACTCCTCGAGCCAGTCGAGATCGCCGTTCGCATAGACCGCCCCGACCAGCGCGCCGATCGACGTGCCGCACACGACGTCGGGCCTGATGCCCGCGTCTTGCAGCGCGCGAATCGCGCCGATATGCGCCCAGCCGCGCGCGGCGCCGCCCCCCAACACCAGCCCGATCCGGCTGTATCGACGTCGACGTATCATGCCTACCCCGCTTTTTCGGCCCGCTTATCCGGCCGTCTTCTGATCGACATTGCCCCCGCCTATCGCCCGCGGATCACGTCCGAGCGTGACGTGGTGTACACCCTCTGGTTCCGGTCGAAGTGAACGTTGAAGATGCCTTCTTCGGTCACGCCGCCCTCGCGCCATTTCCAGCTCCACACGGTTTCCGGCTTCAGCGGAAACACCGCCACCTGTCCAGGCTTGCCAAGCAAGCGCCGCACCTCGTCCTCGGTCATGCCCGAGCGAACCTGCGCGAAGTTGTCCGCGGTCAGCACCTGCGTGATCGCCTGCAGCTTGCCGTCGCGATCGATGTCGACCATGTAGGTGTTCAGGCCTTGCGGGCCGCGCGGATATTCGAAGCGCTTCGAGCCGTCGGTGAAGGTGCGCGTGGTCTCGGGCTTGCCCATCTGCGCGAGGATTTGCGCTTCGGTCGTGACGCCCGGCGTCATGTTCTTGAGCAGCAACGCGTCCGGTTTGACGGCGTTGAAAAAGTCCTTGAGTTTTTGCACGGCTTGATCGCTCTGCTGTTGGTCGCAGCCGGTCAGCGCAAAGCACGCTATCAGTAGCGTGACGCCCAGCGGTTTGAGGCTCACTTCGGTTCCTGTCCGGATGTGTGGGATCTGTCGTCGCGGCGCCTGGCCGGTCTGTAGTGTGTACTACAAGGATAACCGCGCACGGAGAAAACCGCGAGGAACGTGTTGCGCGCAGCGCTAATGGATCGGCTGAGGTCGGCTGAGATGGGCACGCCAAAAGCAAAAAGGCGACGCTGTATACAGCGTCGCCATGTCGGTCGATAGGATCAACCGGAAGTGACGGCGGCTCATTGGCCGCCTTGCGCGAAGCACCGCGGACGACGCGCAGCGGTCTGCTCCAGACGAAGCGATGAGCAACCTTGGCTACTCACCTTGCGCCATCGCCGAATGACAAACCGCTGCCTTTTATGGCCGCCCTGGTCCCTCGAAAAGCCTTCCAGATGCCGCTAATTTAAACGCATCGGAGGCTTTCGACGAGAGCGCGTTTACACCGAATCGGCAGAAGATTCGCGTGGCGCAAGAGGGGTGCCGGATGGCCGGCCCCTGGATGGCCGGCCCATCAAATCACACGAAAGCCGTGCGTGCCGTCGCGCGCGAGTTGCGCGACGAGCCCATGCTCCCACTCCAGATACGCGCTCATCGCTTCACGCGCGTTCTCGGTGCCCTCATACGGCCGCTGATAACGATCGATCCGCGGCGACGCCATCCGCGTGCCGCCCGACTCCACCGGCAGGCCCGCGTCGATCCACGCGATCGTGCCGCCGCGCAGCACCTGCACCGGCCGCCCGGTCGCCGCGGCGAGCTCCGGGGCGACGAAGCGCGCGAGCACGTCGCTGCCGCACGTGAGCACATAGCGCTTCGCGTCGGGCAGTGTGCGCAGCGCGTCGGCGAGCTGACTGCGGATCACGAACCACGCGCCCGGAATATGCCGCCTCAGATAGTGCGTGCTGCTCGTGAAGTCGAGCACGACGGTTCCCGTCGACTGCAGCAGCGCGGCGAGCTCGGCCGGCGCGATGTCGTCGACGTCGGGCGGCGTGACCGCGTTGCGCGCCAACGGCGCCATGCCCTTCTCGGCGAAATCGGCCGCCGTCAGGCCATCGACCACGTACACCTCTACGTTCATCTGCGCGAGCCACGATGCGGTCATGTTCGCGCGCACACCGTCGCTGTCCGCGAGGATCACGCGCGCGCCGCGCACCGTCACGAACAGGTCGGTTTCCTGCACGAGCTGGCCGCCCGGCGCGCTGCGAAAACCGGGCACATGGCCCGCCTCGTATTCCTCGGGGTTGCGAACGTCGAAGCGATAGACGGTACGCATCGCTTCGTCGGCCCAGCGGCGCGCTTCGTCGCGCGACGTGCGGCGCACGCGCGCCCGGTCGGCAAGCGCGCGCGCGCCGTCTGCCGCGGCGAGACGGGAAGCGTCGTCGACCGCACCTTCGACACGCCGCGCGCTGCCGTGCGCGAGCGGTTGACCGGCGAGCGTCCAGCCCATCGTGCCGTTGCGCAGCGCGGCCACCGGATTCGGCACGCCCGCGTTGATCAGCGACTGCGCGCCGATGATGCTGCGCGTGCGCCCCGCGCAATTGACGATGATGCGCGTGGCCGGATCCGGTGCGAGCTGCCTGGCGCGCAGCACCAGCTCCGCGCCCGGCACGCTGATGCTGCCGGGGATGTTCATGATCTGAAACTCGTCGAAGCGGCGCGCGTCGAGCACCACGACATCGGCCTCGCGATCGAGCAGCGCCTGCACCTGCTGCGCGGACAGCGACGGCGTATGACGCACGCTTTCGACCAGTTCGCCGAACGCCTTGCTCGGCACGTTGACATCCTTGAACAACTCGCCGCCCGCTTCGCGCCAGCCTTGCAGGCCGCCTTCTAGCAAGGCGACGTTGGTATAGCCGAGTTCGGCGAAGCGCTCGGCCGCACGCCTCGCGAGGCCTTCGCCGGCATCGAACACGACGATCGGCACGGCCGGGCGCGGCAGCCGCAGCGGCGCGTCGAGTTCGAGCCGCGACAGCGGCAGATTGGCGGCGAACAACGGATGACTGCGCGCGTGCGGATCTTCCTCACGCACGTCGACGAGCGCGATCTCCTCGCGGTCGAGCAATGCGTGGGACACGTCCTGGAATGACCGGGTACGAAACTCTTTGACGACATTCATGGGATCGGGAACTCCTTCGCTACATTCCGGATGTCCGGCAACGGGTCGCGTCACCGCACCGATACTTAACCGTACACTCGAATTCCGATCGGCGCACGGTCACTCGCTGGATTGCTTATTCGGGCGCACTGCGAATGCGAAGCACCGCCGCACGAACACGCTACGCACGCGCAATTTCCGCGCCATGGGTCGCGCCTCAGTGCGCCTCATCGGTCCTGCCGACCCTTCGGTCGACAGGGGCATCGCCGCGCCGCCAGCAGAAAAGGCGCCGCTTTGCCACAATGCCCCATCGCGCGAAAGCGCCGCCCATCGCAATCAACAGACAATGATCCCCTTCTCGGTTCTCGATCTTTCGCCGGTCACCGCGAGTGCCACGCCGGCTGACGCGTTCAGGAACACACTGTCACTCGCGCAGCACGCGGAAAAGCTGAACTACAAGCGTTACTGGCTCGCCGAGCATCACAACATGATCGGTATCGCGAGCGCGGCGACCTCGGTCGTGATCGGCTACGTGGCCGGCGGTACGAAGACGATTCGCGTCGGCTCCGGCGGCATCATGCTGCCGAACCATGCGCCGCTCGTGATCGCCGAGCAGTTCGGCACGCTCGCGTCGCTGTATCCGGGGCGGATCGATCTCGGCCTCGGCCGCGCGCCCGGCACCGATCAGACCACCGCTCGCGCGCTGCGCCGCGATCTCCAGGCGAGCGCCGAAACCTTCCCCGACGACGTCGTCGAATTGCAACGGTATTTCGCCGAGCCGGTCGCGGGCCAGCGCATTCGCGCGGTGCCGGGCGCGGGCCTGAACGTGCCGCTGTGGCTGCTCGGTTCGTCGCTGTACAGCGCGCAACTGGCCGCGGCGCTCGGGCTGCCGTTCGCGTTCGCGTCGCACTTCGCGCCCGATTACATGATGACCGCGCTGCAGGTGTATCGCACGCAGTTCCGGCCGTCCGCGACGCTGGCGAAGCCCTATGCGATGGTCGGCGTCAATCTGTTCGCCGCCGCCACGAACGACGAAGCCGCACGGCTGTTCACGTCGCTGCAGCAGCAGTTCATCAATCTGCGGCGCGGCACGCCGGGACAATTGCAGCCGCCGGTCGAGCGGCTCGACGCGTCGGAGATGGAGTTGAACAACGTCGCGCGTGCGCTCGCCTGCACGGTGCTCGGCGATCGCGACGCAATCCGCGAAGGTCTGCAATCGATCATCGAGCAGACCGGCGCGAACGAGTTGATGCTGACCGCGCAGATTTACGATCACGCCGCGCGGCTGCGCTCGTTCGAGATCGGCGCCGAGGTGCGCGATGAAATGATGGCGGCCAGATAAGCGGTTCGCGAACCGATCGGCGGACACGGCGACGCACGAAAAAAGGGCGGCTCATGGCAAGCCGCCCTTGTCTTTGCACTGAGTTGGGGCCGGTCGTGTGAGAAGCCGGTCCGATGCCTTCGGGGTCTAGAAGGCGCTTTTTATAACGCCCCCGTCGGCCCGCAACGCGGCTCCCGTCGTGGCCGACGAAAGCGGACTGGCGATATAGGCCACGAGCGACGCGATTTCCTGCGGCGAACCAAATCGCTTGATGAGCGAGGTGGGACGGACCTTCTCGAAGAACTCTGTTTCGAACGCTTCAAACGATTTGCCGTCGGCCTTGGCAAGGGTCTCCACGAATTCACCCACTCCCCGCGATTTCGTCGGCCCCGGCAGCACGCTATTGACTGTAATGCCCGTGCCGGCAACCGCTTCGGCGAGCCCCCGCGAGACCGCCAGCTGCGCGGTTTTCGTCATCCCGTAGTGGATCATTTCAGCGGGAATCTGCACTGCGCTTTCGCTCGAAATGAAAATGATGCGCCCCCAGTTGGCCTGCCTCATCGCAGGCAAAAACAGGCGAGCGAGGCGTACCCCACTCAAGACATTGACGTCGAAGAACCGCTGCCAGTCCGCATCGGGGATCTCTTCAAACGGCTTGGGCTCGAAGATGCCCAGGTTGTTGACCAGAATTTCCACGTCCGGATAGCGTCGCGCGAGCTCTTCTGCTGAAGCGGCCGTACTGAGATCGCCCGCAAATCCCTGCACGTCGCTGCCCGTCTGCGCTTTCAGCCGCGCGACCACGTCGTCCACAGATGACTGGGAGCGGCCGTTCACGATCACACGAGCGCCCTCCTGCGCCAACGTGCTGGCGATAGCGAAACCGATGCCGGCTGTGCTGCCGCTCACCAGTGCGAGCTTGCCTGTCAGGTTCAGGTCCATGGGTGATTTCCTTTCAATGGATGAATTAAAAATGGCGACATCGGAACTTGAACGTCGGATGCCGCCAGGAGGTTCACGTACGTGTAATCGATGCGCCACCATCGACCAGTGAGGCGGTTCGGTCAAGAACGCCTGCGATTCGTTGCTGTTGTAGGAGAAGGAAAGCAAGGCCATGTCAGCAATTTTCCAACTTCGTTTGGCTAAGTGATGGTGGCGCCCAAACTCGCATCATCGCGATTCACTGGGGATGCGCGCTCCGCGCAGATCACGCCCGGATGGCATGACATGTGCGTTGTGTGCTGCAAGCAGCCGGCCGCTTAAATGTTTGTACAACCCTCTTGTTCAAGGAGACACATCATGAACACGCTGACCATCGACGACATCCAGAACGCTGCAGAACTTGATCACCAGGAGATGACCAGAATCCAAGGCGGCCGGATGAAACTACCCGGCCAGCACATCGGCTCGATCCTCACGTCCGCTGATGGCGACCCTGTCGGCGTCTATGTCGACGGCGTGCTGCAAAACTCGGTCACCGACGGCTTCTACCACGGCTGACAGCAAAGGAGGCGCGCAGCCCTGCGCGCCTGATGCCGTCGGTGTGGCAGCCTACCTGTCGTGAAGCTGGCTCACCAGGTAATCGATGAGCGCACGTGCTCGAGACGGTAAAAAACGGCTCGACGGATAAAGCAGCCAGACCGGTCCCATATATGTACGGGCCTCGAATTCCCAGTCGGTCAGCACCCGGACAATGCCGCCCCTCGAAATCGCCTGCGCAGCAGCAAAATCGGGCAAGCTCGCAATGCCCAGCCCATGCAGCGCAGCATCCAATCGCGCGCCCGCATCATTGGCGATGTATCGCCCCTTCACCTCGACCGACTGTGTCTCAGAGTCGCGGCGGAAATGCCATCGATTGTCGTCGACCGTCTCCCCTAGATACATGCATGCATGCCGAGCAAGGTCATGCGGCTCGGCCGGTGTCCCCCGTTCCGCGAGATAGGCAGGTGACGCGCATAGAACCCATTTGACCGCTCCAAGTCGCCGGGCAGCAAGGCCTGGCGGAGGCGAACGCGTGAGTCGGATCACCATATCGACATCGTCACGTAGCGGATCGACTTCGTGGTCGGCAAAGACCAGATGGACATCCACGTCGGGCCACATGCGCAGAAATTCGGGAACAAGCGGATGGATGACAGATCTCGCATATGAAATCGGCGCACTGATGCTGACCTTGCCTCGCGGATCACCCGTCACTTGTCCAGCGACGTCGACGGCACCCGACGCTGCGCCGACCATATCCCGGCAATACCGGTAGATCTGCGCGCCTGAATCCGTCAAACGGATGCTACGGGTCGAGCGCTCAAGCAACCGCGTGCCAAGCGAATCCTCAAGGCGCTTGATCTGCCGACTGACAGTCGACGGTGTACTGCCCAGTTGCCGCGCGGCAATGGAGAAGTTGCCGGCGTCGACGACCCTCGCAAACGTCGCCATGTCGGGTAGCAACGCAAAGAGTTCATTGGGATTCATCGCGACCCTCGCACGCGCACCAGTCATTTGTGCATCTCAAACATAAAAGATGTTCCACTGAGCCTGATTATATTTATCAATGCAATACCTGACAATTTGGGCCGTTCGAATGAAAACAGAAGGTCCGTCATGTCGAAGCAAAAGAGCGCGTTGTGGATATCGGACCTCATGCTGCTTGCGGTCGCGATGGTGTGGGGCACCAGTTATGGGGTCGTGAAAGGCGCGCTCACGATCTATCCCGTGCTCGGTCTGCTGGCGTTGCGCTTCGGGCTGACGTTCCTCGTGTTGTCGCCGGCGTTGCGCTCGCTCCGACACGTCAAAGCGTCCGCGTTGCTGGGTGCGCTCGGCTCCAGTGCAATCCTGCTCGGCATCTTTTTGGCCGAGACTTTCGGGATAGCGCACACACGCGCGTCGAATGCGGCGTTCCTTATCAGTCTGTGTGTCGCGCTTACGCCGCTGGTCGAATGGGTGTTGCTACGACGAAAGCCGTCGAGTGGCGAATGGATCGCCGTGGGCCTGTCGCTGACGGGCGCCGCGTTCGTGAGCGCAGGCGTGATCATTCCGACCGCGGGCGACGCGCTGATTCTTCTTGCGGCGTTACTGCGTGCGCTGATGGTGTGCGTGACCAAGCGTGTGATGCGCGAATCGGAACTTGCTCCGCTGTCGGTGACGGCGGTCCAGGCAGGCGTCGTTGCATTGGGCAGTGTCCTGGCGGCGTTCGTGCTGCCGTCACAACATTGGGATGCGCTGCCGTCGCTCAGTGGGCACGGTGACTTCTGGGCGAGCATCGCTTACCTCGTGCTCGCCTGTACGTTGTTCGCTTTCTTCGCACAGAACTTTGCCGTCAAGCGCAGCAACCCAACGCGCGTCGCTTTGCTGATGGGAAGCGAGCCCGCGTTCGGCGCGCTATTCGCATACGTATGGCTCGGTGAGCATCTTTCTGGCTGGGCATGGTTTGGCGGAGGTCTGATGGTACTTGCATCGGTGCTGGCGGCGGTTCCGTTTAAAAGGGACGCCAACGCGGCGCTTGAAATGCATCCCGCCACTTCGGTTGACGGTTGATATGACTCCGCTTGTCAAGAGGGGATCGGTTTTGGGTTTTGAGCTGCCATCTGAATTTCCTGAGGGCGACGTAGCAGTAAATCTCGACGGTGGATCATGCTGATATCCGCGGGTTGGTTACCGCATTACAGAAGTCCGCCCAGCGAGCCTGCCGCTATCTAGTGCCGCAAGTCGAATCAAATCCGTTGCCTAACCGTCTCGCGGGTTGCTCGGGTGCCGGGCTACGCCGCTTTCAGGAAACTCTTGCTCGGGTGGTGAGGTTGATTTACTTGTTGCTCAAGGGTTCGGTCACGCCATGCGCACCTCGGGCCGTACGGAGAGCGACATGGCGAGCTGGCTGATGTCCCAGATGAAACCGGCGAGTTCGCGAGCGACCGCGACCACCGCAATATTCTTCTGCTTGCCGCGCGCGAGGAGCTTCCGGTAGCGCCGGCACAGGCGCATCTGCGCGTCCCAGGCGCGGTCAACGATGGGCTTGGGGATGCCTTCGTGGCGGCGCTGGATTTCGGGGCTCACGCGGGCCGGATGCTGGTAGCTCCAGGCCGCTTCCACCAGCAACTTTCTTGCATAGCTGTTGCCGTTCTTGGTGATGCTGCCCTGACGGCGCTTGTCGCCCGACGAGTGTTCGGATGGCGTCACCCCCAGCCAGGCCATCAGCTGGCGCGGGTGGGCGAAGCGTGACAGATCCCCGAGCTCAGCGAGCATGCCCACTGCCGTGGTGAACTGCACGCCGCGCATCGTCTGCAGGCCCAGCACGGCAGGATAGAATCGCCAGTTGACGACAGCCTCGCGCAACGCGGCCTCCAGCCGGTCGCATTGCGCCAGGCGATCCTCGATCGTGCGCCGATACTCCTCGAACGCCAGTTGCTGCCAGACGCTGTCGAAAGCATAGGCGCTGAGCCAGCGCCGGTGCGCAGGTCCCCAGTCGGCGCGGCCGGCATAGCGCACGCCATGCAAGAGCAGAAAGGCCTTCAGCCGTTGCCGCGCACGCTTAAGATCGTCCTTGGCGCTGACCCACGCGCGAGCCAGATCGCGGAATGCTTCGTCTTCCACGCTTGGCACGTACACCGCTGACAGGTCGCCGGCGCGCAGCGACCGCACCAGCTTGATCGCATCACGCCGGTCAGTCTTGACCCGATCGCCCGGCTTTTTCGGAATCAGCGACGGCGCGCACACCAGGCAGTCGAATCCCTTCTGCACGAGCTGACGATAAAGTCCATAGCCGCACGGGCCCGCCTCGTAGACGATGCGGATGTGCCGCGCCTTCGATTGCAGGCGCGTACACAGCCGATCAATATCCGTCTTCGTCGTGCCAATCTTGCCGAGCAGTTCGACCTCGCCTGTGCCCAGCGCATAGGCAACCGTGATCGAATCCTTGTGAACGTCGAGCCCTACGTACAGTGTGATATCTTTTTCCACGCTGGCCTCCGTGATGGATATCGCCGGGTGTGGCCCTGTCCACACCGTGCGGCTCTGGCAGAAATACTAACCCGCGTTTGAGTCCTCGCGGCGGGCCAGCCTCTACCTCGCGGAGTCATACTGACTAGGCTGTCTTCAGGTCGCAAGCAATTCCTGGCCGACTAGAGCCTGTCCGCAAGCGTCCTCCGTGGAAATCCGCGAAGGGCCATAAAGTAGCTACCAGGACGTTTCGCCTGGCGGTGAACGACGCAGGAGTACGGTAGCGAGACAGAAAGCCGTTTGAACGCTCAACGATTGGTCGGCACCGCCGCGAGTCCATCGAGCAGTGCCTGATGAAACGCTTCCGGGTCCTGCATCTGCGGCGCGTGACCGAGCCCCGCGAACTCGACCAGCGTCGCATGGGGAATCGCCTTCGCGGCCGCGCGGCCCAATTCGGGGTAATGGCCGAGCTTCGCGCGCACCTCGGGCGGCGAGGCGTCCTTGCCGATCGCCGTCGTGTCCTTCTGGCCGATCAGCAGGAGCGTCGGCATGCTGAGCTGGCCCAGCTCATAAAAAACAGGTTGCGCACAACGGTCATCACAATAAACTTTTCGCCGATGCCCCCCCAAATTCCTATCCCATAAGGCTTTGAGCGGAATACAGGTGTGCCAGAGGCAGCAAAATGCTTGTTCGCGGATCTCCCGGGAAAGGCGCTTCCAGACCCATCTCGGCCGCTCGCGCTTTCGCCGACCGAATGGCGGTTTGCGGAGTACCTCGGTCGTCCAATTGATCGGTGTCAGGCGGATAGTTGGCCGGATCTGCTTCGCCAACGAACGTTCGCGAATCCCGGCCATGCGGACGGGTACCAAGACGGCTTTCGGTCGTACGCTCCGCGTGAATCGGTGCATGTCATCCGGAAGGAAGAACGACCACGGCAAGCCGAAACTCGCGAAAAACTCGTCTGCCGCATCGCGAGACGCGTCTGACGCTCATGCAAGCGTCGGTGCGGTGGTATGGCTCACTGCCCGGTGACTTGCCAGGTCAGGACGGGGTGCGTGGCCCCGGGCGGCATCGTCCAGGCGCCACTCGGACCGAAGTCCCAGCCGACAAAACTTGCCGGGGCGCTCATCTGGGCCGTAGTGAGCCCGTTCGATGCTGGCAGGTTGCCGCCGCTCGACGACTGTCCCGTTGTCTGTACGTTCCAGTAGACGTCGCTCCCAATGCCAACGCAGCCGTAGTAGGCGCAGATGCCGCCGACGAAGATCGAGGCCGAACTCACGGGACCCGTCGCGAAGGACTGTGTGATCGTTCCGTGGTCGCCGTTGCTCACCGCGAGTCCTCCTGCGTACCCGAAAACGTTATCTGCGGTGACTGATCCGGTTGTGTATGACTCAGTGATCGTGCCTTCGTTACTGATGACCAGCCCGCCGGCAACACCAGCCCGGACGGTTGCGCTGCTGCCCGAGCGCGCGATCAGCCCGTAGTTAGTGGCGACAAGTCCGGCGAACCAGTCGGTTGAATCGCTGGTCTCTGAAACAATGGCCCCGGATGTAAAGACGTTGGCGACCATTCCGTAGTTGTAAACGGCCAGTATCCCGGCGTAGGAAAGATTGTTAGCCGTTGTGCTGACGTTCGACTTGACGTTCACGTCGCGCACGACACCGGTTGCGCCAATCTCACCAAAAATCGCGACATCGCTCGGCAAGACGTTGGAAATCGTATGCCACATACCGTCGAACTGGCCCGCGAAAATGAACGCGAGTGTTGTGAACGCGACATTGCTCCCATCGATGTCCTTGCCGAGTGCGTAGTTGCCGGCAAGATCGTTCTCGATGCTCTGCAGGTCCGTGACCGAATTGACGAGTTTATAGCCGGTTATCTGCGTCACGAGCCCGCTGTAGAGCGGCACGCTCCAGGCCGCATTGCCGACAAGCGTGCCGGGGCTGTAACTGCCGTTCATATCGTAGAGCGTGCTGACGATGCCCGTACTTTTCGACCAGTCGATGGTGCCATTGTTGATGACGCTGCCGCCGTTATCGATGCCCGAAGCGTCGGAGCGCAAGGCCAGATTGCCCGCACCATTGTTCGCTATCGTCGTGCCCGTCGTCACGGAGACGTTGTGGTACGCGGCAAGCGTGAGCGAAGCCGGACCGCTCCAGCTCAGGCTCGAAGCAATGCCCAGGTCGCCCGTTGCGCCGTTCGCGCCTGTGGTCGTGACATCGATCGACGTGCCCGCGTTCAGGCTGCGCTGCAACGCGCGCGCGGCGGCATCATCGATCGTGAAAGCGGGCGTCAACAGGTTCCATTGGCCCGCGTGAACGGCTGCATGCCTGCCGAATGCGAGTTGCGCCGCTTGCGTGTCGACCGTTCCGCCGCTGCCATCCGCGTTGCTCGCGGAGATCTTGCCGAGTTGACTGACACGGCCGCCATCGGCGACGAGCCACACGTGACCGTCACGATCCGCCGTGCCCGTCGCGCGGATGCGCGTGCCGCCGCCAGCAAGCGCATAGACGTTCCCATCGGCGGCCTGCAGGCTGATCTGCGCGGCGTTTATGCGCCCTTTGTTGGCCACGGTACCCTGGCCGCCCGTCTGCACGAACACCTGTCTGCTGCTGCCCGAATCCTGTAACAACACCTGTTCGCCTGCAGCCAGTTCGGCCGTACCGTTGGGTGCTGTGATAGTGCCCGCGTTGATCACGGCGTGTCGCGCAATCAGGAACACATCGCCGCTGCTCGAACTGATCTTGCCGAGGTTGATCACGCTTGCGCTCGGGTCGCCCGACAACGTTAGGGAACCACCGCCCTGCATGAACGCGTCGTTGCAGACATCGAGCGTTGACGCGACGAATCGGCCTCCCGTGCTGATCACGCCCGATGGCCCCACGACGATGCCTTGCGGATTGATCACATACAGGCTGCCCGTCGCACTGAGCCTGCCGAAGATGGCGGACGGCGAGCCGCCCGTCACGCGGTTCAGCGTCGCGCCCGAGCCGTTGTCGAACGTCACGCTGTTGTTCCTGCCGATCGAAAAACTGTTCCACTCGATCACGCCGCGCGTCGAACCCGGTTGCGTGATCACGAGGCCGTTGGCCTGGCTTGCTATCGCGCCCGTGCCGGCCACGTAAGTGCCGCCTTGTGGAAGGGTGCCCGCTGCGAGCGCCGCATGTGCAAAGGACAGACCGGTGAGCGAACTGCCGATGACGAGCCACATGCGTGCGTTTGACTGCCGACGATGCAGTGCGCGTCGCGTGCGCCGAGGTAGTTTTGGACGTGACATACCCCCCCCCTTTCCGCGTGGGGCGCGGAACGGCGGTTGTCAACGTACTTGTCGCGTCACCTCATGCGCACTGCTTTAGTTCTTCCGGTTGCATGCGCTCCGGATTGAGCCAGACTTCATCCTTCAATTTCCAGTTGCGCGTCGATCGGGACCAACGCCGTGGATTGCGCTGCCTGGCCTCCGCATAAACGATCTCACGTTGCGCAAGAACTGCATTCGCCACGCCGTTATGACACTGGGCCGGCGTGACGAATTTGAGGCCGCTGTGTTTGTGCTCATGGTTGTACCAGCGCACGAACTGCTGCGTCCAGGCCCGCGCCTCATCAACGCTGCCGAACGGCTTGCGCGGGTAGTCGGGCCGATACTTGCAGGTCCGGAACAGCGACTCTGCGTACGGGTTGTCGTTACTCACGCGTGGTCGGCTAAACGAGGCCACGACCCCCAGGTTCTCCAGGGTGGCAAGCATCGTCGCACCTTTCATCGGGCTGCCATTATCCGAGTGCAGCACCAGGGGACGTCCTGCCAGGCCCTCTGCCAGACTGGCACGCCGCATCAGCAACGCGGCCAGTTCTGCCGATTCGGCCTCATGCACTTCGTGACCGACAATCTTGCGGCTGAACACGTCCAGCATCATGTACCAGTAGTAATACTGTCCTTTGACCGCCGCAGGTACCCAGGTGATGTCCCACGACCAGACCTGATTGGGCGCCGTCGCGCAATGACTGGTCACTACCCGGGTCGAGGGCTTGCGCGCACGACCACGATGGTGCTGCTGCGAGGCGCTGCGCAGCACGCGGTAAAAGCTCGATTCCGATGCGACATACACGCCGCGATCGGCCAGCCTCGGCACGATCTGGCTGGGCGGCAGACTGGCAAACTCCGCACTATTGGCTACCTCAAGAATCTGTTGCCGTTCAGCCTCACTCAACTGGTTGCCCGGCGGCGGCCGTTCGGTCGTGGTACGACCATCAGCACGTACCGTGTCACCGTCACCGACCCAGCGCTGAAACGTGCGCAGGCTCACGCCCAACTCGTCGCAAGCCTTCTCCAGCCGGCAGCCTGACTGCGCCGCCTCGCGTATCAACGATATACATAACAGGCGATCCGGGACGTTGATCAATCGTCCTCTTTGTCTCCCCAGATCGCCTGGACTTTTTTTCTCAGAATCAGCAGCGCCGCCGCTTCCGCTAGCGCCTTCTCCTTGCGCTGCAATTCCTTCTCGAGCTGCCGGATGCGCTGCTTGTCGTCTTTCGACTGGTGGCGCTGCTCGCGTGCCTGCTCGGTGGCATTCGCGTTGGCTGCCTGGCAGGCCGCTCGCCACGCCGCGATCTGTTCGGGATAGAGTCCTTTGCGCCGGCAGTACTCGGCCAGCTCCGCTGCGTTGAGCGGGGCGGCTTCCAGCACTACTGCAAACTTGTCTTCCGAAGACCATCCCTCGGGATTCTTCCCATCGCCCGGCACGGCCAGCCCTTGTCCTTTCGCCTGTCGGCGCCACGTGTACAACGTCTGTTCGGTAATTCCCGTTTCTCTGGCCAGCGCTGAGACCAACGCGTTTTCCGGCGGCATCATGCGACGCACCAGCGCTTCTTTTCTTTCTGCTGAGTAGGCTTTCATTCACCCTGATTTTACCGCCCCCGGACCATGTCTATAAGATTCAGATAACACGACAAGTAGTCTGACGCCGGGGGGGAATGGCTGCCGACGACCAGCAGAGCCGACCGGAAACGCGATAGTCGCAGCGTCTGAAGAATAGCCGCTCGGGTCGCCGACGCATGCCGATATCTCTGCGTTTTGCGCCTTCTTCGCCTTTTATTCTGTGCGCTGTGGCCGCCTGGCGTGTACCGGCATCTCCGGATGCTTTTACGAAATCAACGCGAAACTGCGCCACGACGCGACCGGGTTCTGCCAGTCGCCTGTGACACGTGCTGTGGACAGCCTATGGCGATGGACGATACCGGCGCTCGTGTCCCAAAGGCCAAGGACCGTTTGCAATGCGGAGCCGACGTCTGAACGTCTGTCTAACGGGAGGGGCGAATGACGCTTGATGGCCGGTACTGACCGTGCTACAGGTGATTCTGCGGGCGTATCTCGCCGTTGAAAACATTATCTGAGGGACGCAGCTACTACAGCGTCAAGGCGTGCGAGTCTTCAGTGCTACTTTTCCGCCTTTTTCCCCTCGTCTGCTGTACGTAGTGCTGCGTTAGCTGTGACCAGCAGTTTCGCATCGTGGTCCTGGACTGCAGCGTCAACCGTGTCGAACGCTTTCTTCAGATCCTTTTGTGCCAGCTTTGTCGCGCTTCCATTTTCCAAAACGGTTTCGGCTTCCTTTCTCAGGCGCTTAACTAGTTTCGCGGCGCATCGGGTGTCGAGCGTCCCATTGATGACGAACTCACTGATGTAATTCGCCAGCGCGGCCAGCGTCGCAGCGGTCGACTCATTCGCGCCGCTCTTACCGCTCGTTTCGGACTTCTTGCTCATCAGGACTCTCCCGTTAGGACACACTTCCGCGATGCAGGACCAACGCTACGCTCACGGCCGGTGTCGCATGAAATGGTGACGGTTTTTTTGGATGAAGAGGCGCTGTCATATCGCAACGTTCGGATATCGGTCGATTGTTGCCGTGGGGATATGGGCGCGGTACCGCGGGGTGAATTTTGGTTTGCTACAGAATTGCTACAGCTGGAGTGAGCGGCTATATCTGGCGTCCTTGGGTTTGTCATTCCAACCTCTGAACTATCGCCCACGTGAAGGGCAAAGCAACCTTGAAGGTCCCAGTTCGACCCAGAGCGGTCCGTCAGCTTTCTCGATAGCAGTCGTTCCGGTATAAACGAGGGAGCATTCGGGCGCGTCGCATCAGCGCGGAAGCCCGGCCCCCGCATCCTACAGTCGCAGTTCGAGGGCACGCAAAGTCTCCAGCGGACTGCCCTGCAACCCGAGGCCGCGGTGCGCCGGCGCATCGGCACCTTGGGCATTGATGCGAATCAAGGGCTTGCGTGCAAGCCTTTCCCCGAACCGGTGAACCGTCGGCACCGCTTCCCCGGTGCCTCGCTCGATGATCAGGCACGTGACCCAGATGCGTACCATTCATGGGGACTCGCACGTTGCCGGTCAACGTGCTCACCGATCCACTGACAGTCTTGAACATCAGGATGGTAGGCCGAGCGAATGCACCACACGCATCTCACCGCAGCAACGCGTTACTTGCGGCTGTGGTCGCGACGTTCACCTGCGGGCTGAAGCGGTCCGCCGACCAAACTGCGGTCGAGCAGGGCGCCGTGCACTGCATCGCATTGCATGAATGGACCTGTGACGCTCCACCACGTTGGTTGCTGGGAAACCGGCCTCTTCCATACTAGTTGTAATTTTTCAATTGACCAGATGGTAATATTCTCAGACAAGGGTTTCTAAAAGCAAAAAGAGAGAAAGGGCCATATGAACGAGCGAGACCAAGTTTTATATTCCATTGCGGCGCGAATCTGGGATTACCGGTCCGATGAACTGGGCACGCCGACGCCTGCACACGTAGCCAGATGGATTGCACAATTCGTAAGCGCTAGTTTTCACGCACCTAGCTTCTGCCTTTGAGAAGGTCCACGATTGCGTCCGCAACCCAAACTTGCGGACGCAATCCATGACCGAGAATGACCTGACCTTTTTGCCCTTGCGGGTGACACGCGTTGGTGTCGGCGGCAAGCGCAGTTTCCACCCGTCAGACAAGCGACGACTGGTCGACGCCTGCCTGCAGCCAGGCGCATCGCTGTCTGGCCTCGCCCTGAAGGCTGGGGTGAACGCCAACCAGTTGCGCAAATGGGTTCGGCTGCGCGAACAGTCGACTTCCTCCGCGAGATTCAACACTGCTGTCGGGTTGTCGGCCTTCGTGCCGGTCGTCGCGATCGACGACGCGGCGCCGACGACACATGTTGCGCAGCCGACGCCTGAACTGGATCGCGCAGATCTGTCGCCACCGGCGACACAAGCTGCGCGCCTGTCGGCCAGATTGCCCAACGGTGTAAAGCTTGAGCTCGAATGCTCAGGGCGCGACGCCGCACTGGTGAGCGCGATGATTGCCGCACTGAGAGCCCAATGATGTTCCGGTTCGAGGCGAACATTAAGGTCTTCCTGCATCGTGAGCCGATCGATTTCCGTGCCGGTATCAATAGCCTCGTGGCACTGGTCGAGCAGTCCATGCAACTCGACCCATTTGCACGTGCCGTGTTTGCCTTCCACAATCGCAGACGCAACCGGGTCAAGTTACTGTTCTACGAGCGCACCGGCTTCTGGCTGATGCTGCGGCGCCTCGAGCAGGACCACTTCGTCTGGCCACGTCGGCAACAGGCTGTGATCGAGTTGACGACCGAACAGCTGCATTGGCTCCTTGAGGGCATTGACGTTGACGCAGTGCGCCGCCATCCGGCACGGCGGTACCGTCACGCGAGCTGAACGCCGGGCGTTCCCAGTAAAAACAACGGGCGGGTGGACGGTTACAAATTCCCGTAAACCCGTCGCGCGCAATCATTCGCTATCCTGGGAGCATGAACGAAGACGACTTCTCCCGATTGCCGTCGGTCGCCCAGGCCTATATCCGTGAACTCGAGGCACGCAACCGGCAGCTGGGCGAACGGATTGCCCAGTTGGAGGAGCAGTTCCGCCTGGCGCAGAGCAAGCGCTTCGCGCCGAGTAGCGAGAAGCTCGGGGCTCGTGTCTTCGACGAGGCCGAACAGATCGCCGCCACCGACCACGACGACGATGACGCCGGCGATGCCGAAGGCACGTTCGCGCTGCCCGATACTGGCCTGCCAGATGTACCCGGGGCGGCACGGAACAGGCCCGGACGCAAACCACTGCCGGCGCACCTGCCACGTCAGCGCATCGAATACGACCTGCCCGAAGAGCAGAAGATCTGTCCATGCTGCGCACACGCACTTCACCGCATGGGCGAAGAGGTCAGCGAACAGTTGCATATCGAGGTGAAGGCGTCCGTGCTGCAGCACGTGCGCTTCAAGTACGCGTGCCGCCACTGCGAACGCCATGCCGAACGCACGCCGGTGATCACCGCACCGATGCCAGCGCAGCCATTGCCGGGCAGCAATGCCAGTGCGGCGATGATCGCCACCGTTACTGCCGGCAAGTATGTCGACGGGACACCGCTATACCGGATGGCTCACGCACTGGCGCGCGCAGACATCGAAGTCGGACGTGGCACGCTGGCAAACTGGATCATCCGGCCCGCTGAACTGCATTACCGCCGGCTCTATGAGGCATTGCGCAAGACGCTGCTGTCGCAGCCGTTGATCCATGGCGACGAGACAACGGTGCAGGTGCTCAAGGAGCCCGGCAAGACCGCGCAGAGCACATCGTATATGTGGGTCTACCGCAGTGCCGAAGACTGTGCGGAGCCGGTCGTACTGTTCGACTATCAGCCGGGGCGGGGGCAGGAATATCCTCAGGCATTCCTCGCCGGCTATGAAGATCTGCTGATGACGGACGGATACGCCGCCTGGCGTACGCTCGAAGGACCAACCCACTTCGGCTGCCTGGCTCACGCCCGTCGGGCCTTCGTCGACGCGCTCAAGGGCATGAAAAAACCCGGCGGCCGCGCCGGGCAGGCATTGGAATACTTCAAGGCGCTGTATCAGGTCGAGGCGCTGGCCAAAGCCGATATGCCCGAAGGCGAGACGCGCGTTGACTACACATACCGGCTGCGCCAGCAGCACAGCGTGCCACTACTCGAAGCGTTCAGAAAGTGGCTGGACGAACAGGCGCCGCAGGTTCTGCCAGAAAGCCTGCTGGGCAAGGCAATCTCATATACACGCAACCAGTGGACGTATCTCTGCCGCTACGTGAGCGACGGGCGTGCCGCCGTCGACAACAACGTCATCGAGCGCGACATCAGACCATTCTGTACAGGCCGATCCTCATGGCTGTTCAGTGACACTGTTGCCGGGGCGAAAGCGAGCGCAATCGTTTACAGCCTGATGCTCACGTGTCGAGCCTGCAATGTCGAACCCTACGCATATCTCGTGCATGTGCTGACCGAATTGCCGCAACGCGCACCGGATGCCGATGTCACAGACCTGCTGCCCTTCAACTTCGCGAAGCTCACGGCTGCAGCACGCAACCCCGTTTGATTTGACCAGCGCATTGGCGCGAACTTCACCAATCGACGCGCTGTCGTGAGACGCCATCTCCCCACCACCCAGGGACGTCAATTCCGTGTGCTGGATCGTGCGCTTACCACAATTCGACCCTGCGGTGCAACAGCCAATCCTTGCGGAAATGGATCATGTGTTGGCGCGTAGCTATGTGCCGCAAGCTGAAATCGACCAGTTTCTGTCCATCGTAGCGAACTCAGCAAAGTTGGCTGGTCCCAATCCGAAAATGTTTTGGAGTGGAGTTGACTTCCTTGACGTTTCCGCCGCGGGTAGTAGCCAACATTGGATGTTGCAGCGATTTTGGAACGTGCTGCGTCAACTGTTTGGAGAGCGGACCGCGGTCCCACGGACCAACACGTTTATTTATCTAGACGATTTCTCGTTTACGGGCAATCGGATACTCACCGATTTGACCGCTTGGATCGAGACAAAGGCGCCCCCGCAGGCAACGGTGCATATAGTCGTCATTGGCTACCACGCATCCGGCAAATACTACGCGGACACGCAACTGGCGCAACGGGCGCAGAAGGCGCAAAAGAACATAACGTTTAGATGGTGGAAGAGCATCGGAATTGAAGACAGGCTTTCCGAGACCAATTCAAGTGATGTCCTTCGCCCAACTTCCATACCAGCGGATTGTGGCGTCCAAGATTACGTCGCCACGTTAAAATATAAGCCTAGACTTCGGACGCCGGGCAACATTGGTGGACTGAAGCTTTTTTCATCTGAAGCGGGTCGCAATCTGCTGGAACAGGAGTTCCTTCGAGCAGGGGTCCGGATTCGGGGCATGTGCCCAAATTTGGGCATCTATCAGCGACCATTGGGAAACATGGTCTTGGAATCACTTGGATTCGGTGCGATGACGGTGACCGCTCGTAACTGTCCAAACAATGCTCCTCTTGCTCTTTGGGTTGGCGATCCGTGGTATCCGCTATTCCCTCGTCGCACCAACTAATGACTGAGCACGCTGAAAACATCCGTTCCTACTCCAGACACGAATCGGTCGTCTTTCGGAAGACAAACGAGGAGTATGGTGGGCTTTCGAACATGGCTCCCAACTTTCCGTTGCTAGTTGCGGGAGTACGGATACGCACGTCTGAAGCGCTTTACCAGGCGTGCCGCTTCCCGCATCTGCCCGAAGTTCAACGGCTTATCCTTGAACAGACTAGTCCTATGACGGCGAAGATGAAATCAAAGCCGTATAGACCGCAGTCGCGTGAGGACTGGGATGCAATCAACTTCAAAGTCATGCGCTGGTGTCTGCGGGTCAAACTTGCGGAACATTGGGAGGCATTCGGGGACCTGTTGCTCGCAACCGGTCAGCGAGACATTGTGGAAGAGTCCTCCAAAGATGCTTACTGGGGCGCGTTACATATCGGCAATGGCGTCTATCGCGGTGAAAATGTATTGGGACGCCTACTGATGCGTCTACGAGAGCGATTAACGAAAGAGCCCGAAGCGCTGCGGACAGTTGAACCTCTACCTATTCCGCAATTTCTCCTGCTGGGTAAGAGCATTGATACCGTTACCGCTGACGCACCAGTTGTAGATCGAACGGCGATGATGGCAAGGGCTGCGAGACTCGAATATCTGCGGAAAAAAAATGGTGATTAACTTGGAATCCGTAGCGCGAGAGAGATCTACAAAGACGGATTCGAACCGCAGGAAGTTGGAGTCTCTGGCACCACGAAAATGAAAGACAAACGACTGACCACCACTGCGAATCGATCCTTGCTGGTCTTGTTACGTTGATTGCCGACTCCAAGTCTCCTAGCGACACAAGGCGGCCTCGTGTCGGTCTGGTATTTAAGATAGCTGAGCAGTGCGACGCCGCATTGAGGCTTATCAATGTAGACCCATGCGGCGACGCACGTCCGCTCGATGACCGAAGAGTTGATTGCGCTGAAGATGCTCGAACTGGACGATAAGCTAGGCCAGATTGTTTTCAATTTCCGGGGGAGTGTCGAACGTCCGGTTCTGGCCGACTGCCGCCTATCCGCAGCCGGCCCTCTCCGGAACGCCGCGACGGACCGCAAAATAGCCCCAGGCAGCTTCGCTTAACGGAGAGCGACGCTGGACTATGGCGGCGCGACAGAAACCCACATAATCGATCAACGGTTTTCCGGCGCCGCTGTCAGCCCCTCCAACAGCGCCTTATGAAACGCCTGCGGGTCCTGCATCTGCGGCGCGTGACCGAGCCCCGCGAACTCGACCAGCGTCGCATGGGGAATCGCCTTCGCGGCCGCGCGGCCCAATTCGGGGTAATGGCCGAGCTTCGCGCGCACCTCGGGCGGCGAGGCGTCCTTGCCAATCGCGGTGGTGTCCTTCTGACCGATCAGCAGCAGCGTCGGCATGCTGAGATGGCCGAGCTCATAAAAAACCGGTTGCGTGTAAATCATGTCGTAGAGCAGCGCGGAATTCCACGCGACGATCTGCTTGCCCGGCCCACGATACATGCCCGCGAGCATCTGCACCCACGGTTCGTAGTCCGCGCGCCATTGCCCCGCGTAATAGGTCGCCTGTTCGTAGCGGCGGATGCCGTCGGCGGTGGTCTTCAGCTCCCGCTGATACCACTGGTCGACCGACAGCGACGGCACGCCCTTCGCCTTCCAGTCCTCGAGTCCGATCGGGTTCACGAGCACCAGTTGCTGCGTTTCGCGCGGATACATCAGCGCATAGCGGACGGCCAGCATGCCGCCCGTCGAATGGCCGACCACCGTCACCTCGCTGACGCCGAGCGAATCGAGCAGCGCATGCGTATTGCGCGCGAGTTGCTGGAAGCTGTACTGGTAATGCTCGGGCTTGCTCGATTTGCAAAAGCCGATCTGGTCCGGCGCGATCACGCGATAGCCGGCATCGCTCAGCCGGCGAATCGTCGCGTCCCACGTCGCCGAACAGAAATTCTTGCCGTGCAGCAACACCACGGTGCGGCCGTTCGCATGCGCGGGCTTCACGTCCATGTAGGCCATCTGCAAAGGCACGCCCTGCGAGGTGAATTCGAAGCGTTCGACCGACGCCGGGTAGCTGAAGCCCTGCAGTTCCGGACCGTAGGCCGGGCCGGAATCGTCGAGGGAAGACGCGGCCGCGGCGCTCGCGACGGCCGGGCTCGCCTCGCCGACCGGCACGCCCGCCTGCGTGGCGGACACCGCGACAGACGCCGCGCACAACATGGCGCAGGCGCAGACACTCGACAGGGCAAGCAGGAATGGGCGGTGAAGATTCATCGGGATGCTCTGCAAAAAACGCAATAGGGATGCACGAGGCAGGGAGCGCACAATTCTACGATGCGCCGCCGAACTCCGCCGCCAGTCGCGCACTGCGGACACGGCACACGGCCGCGGCGAGATGGCATGCATATTGCGCCTCCTGGGCTCAAGCATCGTCCGGACGCGACCTCGTGGCCAATGTGTTGCGCCGCACCGAAAAACGCGCCGTAACAGGCGATCGTTTGAGGATGATCCGCCACGCGGCCCTCGCAATAAACATTATTCGCTCGCGTCCAATCGGTGCTAGAACTGACTGACGGACCCGCGAAAACAGGCAGCGAAGAACGGCAATGCGGCACGACTGCCAGGCAGCCCGAATCATCAGCGCAGAGGAAGCGACCAGATCACCCCCGGGGGTATATCAATCAAGCAACCATCTTGCATGCGGTCGGAGCGAGTGCTGAAGGACTCACTCCGATCGACAGGAGACAAATATGAATACTCCGGCACGGCTGAACGACTTACAGCGCACTACCCTCGCGATCGTCCTCGCCGGCGGACGCGGTACCCGGCTCGGCCCGCTCACGAACAAGCGCGTGAAGCCGGCGGTGCACTTCGGCGGCAAATACCGGATCATCGACTTCGCGCTGTCCAATTGCCTGAATTCCGGCATCCGCCGCATCGCGGTGGTCACGCAGTACAAGGCCCATTCGCTGCTGCGGCATCTGCAGCGCGGCTGGAGCTTCCTGCGCGGCGAGATGGGCGAGTTCATCGACCTGTGGCCCGCGCAGCAGCGCGTCGAAGGCGCGCACTGGTATCGCGGCACCGCCGACGCGGTGTTCCAGAACCTCGACATCATCCGCTCGATCCGCCCGAAGTACGTAGTCGTGCTCGCGGGCGACCACATCTACAAGATGGACTACACGCGCATGATCGCCGATCACGCGGACAGCGGCGCCGACTGCACGGTCGGCTGCATCGAGGTGCCGCGCATGGAAGCGGTCGCGTTCGGCGTGATGGCCGTCGACGAAAATCGCCGCGTGACAGGCTTCGTCGAAAAACCGGCCGACCCGCCTGCGATACCCGGTCGCCCCGACACGGCGCTCGCGAGCATGGGCATCTACGTGTTCAGCGCCGACTACCTGTACACGCAGCTCGAAGAGAACATCGCCGCGATCGATACCGATCACGACTTCGGCAAGGACATCCTGCCGCGCGTCGTCACGCGGGGCGTGGCGATCGCGCATCCGTTCAGCATGTCGTGCGTGTCGTCGGACCCGAGCGTCGAGCCGTACTGGCGCGACGTCGGCACGATCGACGCGTATTGGGCCGCGAACCTCGACCTCGCCTCGACGATACCGACGCTCGACCTGTACGACGAGTCATGGCCGATCTGGACATACCAGGAACAGCTGCCGCCCGCGAAGTTCGTACGCGACATGAAGGGGCTGCAGGGCTCGGGCAACAATCTGATCGTCTGCGGCGGCTGCGTGATCTCGGGCTCGCAGATTTCGCGCTCGGTGCTGTCATCGAACGTGAAAGTGAGTTCGTTCTGTAATATCAATGAGGCAGTGTTATTGCCGCAGGTCACGGTCGGCGCGAGTTGCCGCCTGCAGAAGGTCGTGATCGACCGTGGCTGCACGATTCCGGAAGGCACGGTGATCGGCGAAGACCCGGCGCGCGACGCCGAGCGCTTCTATCGCACCGACGAAGGCGTCGTGCTGGTCACGCAGGAGGCGTTGCGCGAGCATCCGTAGTAGCGCGCCCACCGATGCCTGGCCGGCGGCCACGCGCCGCCGGCCAGGCATCGCCCGGCTTCGCCCGAACCACCGCTGACTATTTGCCGACCCCGAGCAACCCTGCCACCCCGACAGAGACCCGGCCTATGACGATTCGCGCCCTGCACGTCGCAAGCGAGCTGTATCCCCTCCTCAAAACGGGCGGTCTCGCCGACGTCGCGGGCGCGCTGCCGTCCGCGTTGATCGAGCGCGGCGCCGACGTGCGCGTGCTGCTGCCGGGCTTTCCGGCCGTGCTCGCCGGCCTGCGCGATCTGCAGCCGGTCGCGCAACTGGGCAGCCGCTTCGGCGCGCCGAACGTGACGCTCGAACGCGGCACGCTGCCCACCAACGGGCTCGCCGTCTACGTGATCCGCGCCGCGTCGCTGTACGATCGCCCCGGCAACCCGTATCTGAACGACGAACACGTGCCGTACGGCGACAACGCGCAGCGCTTCGCGCTGCTCGGCTGGGTCGCCGCGCAACTCGCGCAGCAAACGGACCCGACGTGGTCGCCGCAGATCGTCCACGCGCACGACTGGCACGCGGGGCTCGCGCCCGCCTACCTGAAGGCCGCCGAACGCGAGCACGGCCGCGCGCCCGCGCGCAGCGTGTTCACGATCCACAACCTCGCCTACCAGGGGATTTTTCCCGCGCATCAGTTCGGCCTGCTCGGCCTGCCGCACGATTTCTTCAACATGCACGGCGTCGAGTTTTATGGTCAGCTATCGTTCCTGAAGGCGGGGCTCTACTACGCCGAGCGCATCACGACCGTCAGCCCGACCTATGCGCGCGAAATCCAGACGCTCGCGCACGGCGGCGGGCTCGATGCACTGCTGCGCCATCGTGCGCACGATCTGAGCGGCATCCTGAACGGCGTCGACTACACGGTGTGGAATCCCGCCACCGATACGCTGCTCGCGACGCACTACAGCGCGTCGAGACTGGCGGGCAAGCTCGCCTGCAAGGAAGCGCTGCAAAAGCGCTTCGGCCTCGCGCAGAGAAGCGACGCGCTGCTGTTCGGCGTCGTCAGCCGGCTGACCGAGCAGAAAGGCCTCGATCTGCTGCTCGGCGCGGTGCCCGAGATCGTCAAGCGCGGCGGGCAACTGGTCGTGTTCGGCACCGGCGATCCGGCGCTCGAGAATGGCCTCAGGATGGTCGCGCAGGCGCATCCGGAATCGGTCGCGGTCGAGCTCGGCTTCGACGAAACCCTCGCGCATACGATCATCGCCGGCAGCGACGTGGTCGCGGTGCCGTCGCGCTTCGAGCCGTGCGGGCTCACCCAGCTCTATGCGCTCGCCTACGGGTCGCTGCCGCTCGTGCACTGCATCGGCGGTCTCGCGGATACGGTCGCCGACGCATCGCTCGAAAACCTCGCCGACGATTTCGCCACCGGCTTCGTGTTCGAACGCTTCGATCCGAAGGGACTCGCCTCGGCGATCCGCCGCGCGTTCGCGCTGTACGGACGCCGCACCGAATGGAAGGCCACGCAGCGGCGCGCGATGCGCCAGGACTTCGGCTGGGGCGCGTCGGCCGACCGCTATCTGGCCTTGTATCGCGAACTCGTCTGAAGCATCCGCCGCACGTTGAACTGTCAGCTTTCGTTAATCTTCACGCGCGTTTGATGGTTCGGCGCAACAGCACGGGGACGGATCAACTCGCGGCTGTCAAACTCCTGTATCGTTTGCTGGCTTGCCGGCTATGCAGTTCGTGGGTTTTTCCTGCACCATCTGTATCAGGCATGTCTGCCGCACGGCGCCCGGGCCATCGGCCCGCCCGCGCGAGCCTCCCCTTCCAGTGTTTTGTTGACCGCGCATGACCGGTTGCGCGAGCCTTACCATGACGAAAAACGTTCTGAGCATCCAGTCCCATGTCGTGTTCGGTCACGCCGGCAACAGCGCGGCCGTGTTTCCGATGTGCCGGCTCGGCGTCAACGTGTGGCCGCTCAACACCGTGCAGCTCTCGAATCACACGCAATACGGGCATTGGAGCGGCAGCGCGATCGACGCATCGCAAATGGAAGATCTCGTCGACAGCATCGGCGCGATCGGCATGCTGCCGCGCTGCGACGCAGTGGTCTCCGGCTATCTCGGCACGAAGGAACAGGCGCAGGCGGTGATTGACATCGTCAAGGCCGTGAAGGCGGCCAATCCCCGCGCCTGGTACTTTTGCGATCCGGTGATGGGCGCCACGGGCGGCTACAAGGTCGAGCCCGGCATCCAGGAATTCCTCGTGAAAGAAATGCCGCAAGTCGCCGACGGGATCGCGCCGAATCACATCGAATTGCAGCGCCTCGTCGGTCGCGAGATCGAGACGTTCGAGGAAGCCGTCACCGCGTGCCGCGAGCTGCTCGCGCGTGGGCCGAAGCTCGTGCTCGTCAAGCATCTGCTCGATCGCAACAGTCCCGCCGACCGCTTCAACATGCTCGTCGTCACCGAACGCGAAGCGTGGATGGGACAGCGTCCGCTCTATCCGTTCGCGCGCCAGCCGGTCGGCGTCGGCGATCTGACGAGCGCGGTCTTCGTCGCGCGCACGCTGCTCGGCGATTCGATCCGCTCGGCCTTCGAGCACACGCTCGCCGCGGTCAACGCGGTCGTCAAGGCGACCTGGCAGGCCGGACGCTATGAACTCGAACTGGTGGCGATGCAAAATGAAATCGCCCAGCCGCGCGAGTGGTTCGATGCGTGGGTCGCGGAAACGGCTTAGATAACTTAGACACGTCGCTCGTTGCCGAGCCCCCTCGCCAGCACCCTGCTGGCGGCCGTCCTATAATGCGTGCCGCGTGGACCAGGGCTTGCGCCCTCGCGCCATGGCATTTTCAGCATCCGGCATTCAGCAGACGAGGCATTCGATGGACGGTCATATCCGCAGCGAGCGGGAAGAATTTTTTGAGCAGTTGTGCATCAGCATCGACGCGGACGAAGCGCACGAACAGGAAGCGATCGAGTTCTTCGAGAACCAGTTCGACCAGCCCGACTTCGATCCCGCGCAATGGCTCGATATCGCGCTCTACTACTCGGCCGCCGTCGCGCGCGGCATCGTCGACATGGTGACGGCCGACGACAAGGCACGCAGCAACATCGCCGAAATCATCGCCGACAATCTCGACATCTCGTACGGCGAGGACGACTGCCAGCAGTTCGCCGAGACGATCGAATTCGCGCTGAACAACGGCGTGCCGGTCGATCTCGACGTGGTGCTCGACGGCTGCCAGCGCGCGATCGACGATCTCGACACGTGGGCCGACGAAGACACGAAGGCGCCGCTTTTGCGTCTGCGTGAAGAGCTGCTGCGCCAGCAAGGCGAGCGCTAGGCAACAGGCTCGAATCTCCTCCGACACCGCAACACCGCAACACCGGCCGGCGCGCTCGCGCCGGCTTCTTAAGCATATGCCGTAATCCGCAGCCCAGGCGGACCTTCGCACGGCAAGCCAGCTTGCATGCCTCACGCACGCTCCATGCGCACCACATGCACCACATGCACCTGTTGCCGCCTATGCCGAAATGCTCATCCAAAACGCCACGAATTGCCAAGACGACGGCAATTTGGCTTTCTATATTCGCCCCAGATTGACGTCGCG
Source organism: Paraburkholderia sp. MM6662-R1 (assembly GCF_050436245.1). Classification (NCBI taxonomy): domain Bacteria; kingdom Pseudomonadati; phylum Pseudomonadota; class Betaproteobacteria; order Burkholderiales; family Burkholderiaceae; genus Paraburkholderia; species Paraburkholderia sp. MM6662-R1. The sequence goes on from NZ_JBNDLV010000001.1 coordinate 1,078,592, forward strand.
AACACGCTGCGAGGCTCAACGCCAGTGCGCGTATTCCAGCATTGTGAGCGGCGAGCGATCCTTCGTAGTCTTGCGATGCGCGAGGGCTTGCCTCGGCCTCACGTGTCGTACCGCTTCGCTGTCGTACCGCTTTCATAACAACCGTCGATGCAAGGAGAGACCATGAGTCTTCGCAACACGCTGAAACCGCTGGCCATGCTCGTGGGTGCGATGTTTGCCGTCGCGCCTGTTGCCAGTTTCGCCGACGACCTGCCGGTCAAGATCGGCTTTGCCGCGCCGCTGACGGGCGCCAATGCCGGCTACGGCAAGGATCTGGAAAACGGTGTGCGGCTCGCGATCGACGAAGCCAACGCGCAGAAGATCAAGATCGGCGACAAGGTCGCGCATTTCGAGATCGTCTCGCAGGACGACCAGGCCGACCCGCGCGTCGGCGTGCAGGCCGCGCAGAAGCTGGTCGACTCGGGCGTCGCGGTGGTCGTCGGCCACTTCAACTCGGGCACGACGATCCCGGCCTCGCAGGTCTACGAGCAGGCTGGCATTCCGGTGCTCGATCCCGCCGCGACGAATCCGATCATCACGGGCCGCGGCTTCGCGAACACCTTCATGGTGATTTCGACCGACGCGCAGAACGCCGGCAATGCGGGCGCCTATGCCGTCGACGTGACGAAGGCCAGGCGCATCGCGATCATCGACGATCGCACCGCGTTCGGCCAGGGCGAAGCCGACGAGTTCGAGAAAGCCGTGAAGGCGCACGGCGGCAACATCGTCGCGCGCGACTACACCGACAACCACGCGGTCGACTTCAGCACGCAGATCACCAAGTTCAAGGGCGCCAATGCGGACCTCGTGTTCTTCGCCGGCCTCGACAGCCAGGCGGCAGGCTTCGCGCGGCGCATGAAGCAGCTCGGCCTGAACGCACAGTTGGTCGGCGGCGGCGGCGTGATGGACGAGGACTTCATCAAGCTCGCGGGCGATGCGTCCGACGGCGCGATGGCTTGGGAATACGGCCGCCCGCTCGCGCAACTGCCGGGTGGCAAGGACTTCAACGCGAAGTTCAAGAAGCGCTTCGGCGCGGACGTGCTGTCGTATGCGCCGTTCGGCTACGACGGCGCGTGGGTCGCGATCAAGGCGATGCAGCAGGCCAAATCCGACTCGCCGAACGTGTACCGTCCGGCGCTCAAGTCGATCGACTACGACGGCGTGACCGGCAAGATCTCGTTCGACAGCACCGGCGCGTTGAAGAGCGGCGCGTCGACGCTGTATCAGGTGAAGAACGGCGCGTGGGTGCCGGTCGTGACGAAGAGCGGCACCTAAGCTCCACGTCCAGTAGATCGTCGCGGCCCTGCCCGGCGCGTGGCCGGCGCGGGGCGCGCTACTGCCGCGCGCTCGCCGCCCGGACGACCACCTCGGCATCGAGATCGCGTTCGATGCGCACGAGGGCGTCGCGAATCGCCGCGAATTCGTTTGGCGTACACATCTGATGGCCGAACGCGGCGCGCAGATGCCGGTTGACCTGCAACGTGCGCGTCGCCGGATCGAAGACGTAGTGCGACGCAAACGTCAGCAACGGGTCCTCGACCGTGCTGTCGGTCGGCAGGTCGGTCACGCGCACGAAGCGCGGCAAGCTCATTTCCAGCGTTTCATCGAACTCCCCGCCGATGCACGCCCACGGCTGCGTTCTGACGGGCTCCGCGAGCCACGCCTCGACCTGCGAGCCCATGCCGCCGGCGAGGCTCGTGAGCGCCCGCACGGCAGTCGTGCCGTCCGGCCAGATCAGATGCGGCACGCTGCCCTGCATCGACGTCGCGAACGGACCGCCGGTCACGGCGACGTCGTCGGTCTGCAATTGCGCGGAGCCGTGCAAGCCCGTTTGCAGCAGACGCCTGGCGGCAAGCTGCTGCGCGCCCTCGCGCGTCGCGCGGCGGAACGTGTTGCGTTCGAGCTCCGCGGTATAGCCCCGATCCTCGACGCGGTACGCATAATGTGCGGTGCCGTTTTCGTCGATGTCGATCTGCACGCGCGCCTTGCGTTCGCGCCGTTGAGTGGCCGGCGTGCGCGCGAGCACGCCGTCGTCGACGAGCAGCACCGGCCGGTCCATGACGCCGCCAGGCAGATAGCCGAACGCGGTGCCGCCCGCCGTCGTGTCCGCGAATTGCGCCAGCTCGGGAATCCAGATGATCGCGTGATTGATCGCGCTCGCGCCGTAGCCGGGGACCTCGGGCAACGTGTAGTACGGACCGAGATTGAGCAGCACCGGCTCGCTGCGAATGCCGGCGGCCGCGAGCAGCGCGCCGTATAGCGCGACGTGGTCCTTGCAGTCGCCATAGCGGTTGCGCAGGATGTCGGCCGCCTTGTGCGGAATCGCCGCCGTCTCGCCGAGAAAAAGCGCGACGTAGCGGATGTTCAGACGCATCCAGTCGTACAGCGCGCGGGCTTTGTCGCGGGGATCGGTAAGGCCGGCCGTCAGTTGCTTCGCGAGACCGATGATCGCGGGATCGTCGCGGGTCGCGTCGTTCTCGGCGGGACCGCGATAGCGCGCGGCGAAGCTCGCGAAGTCCGGCACCGTCGACACCATCAGCCGGTCGCCCCAGTTCGCGTAGCCGACCGCGCCCGCTTCGAGCCGCGCATAGGGGCCGTGCCGGTAGTCGAACTCGTAGCGCGTGCGGCCGTTCGCGGTGACGGGCGGCATCGCGACGTAGCCGCGCGCATCCGCATAGAGCGGTACGTCGGCGGGAAGATCGAAGATCAGACGCTGCTCGTCGACGGGCTCGAGCGACGGCTCGACCAGATAGGCGAAGGTGCCCGCTTGCAGCGGCTTCGCGCGGGTCTTGCGAAATTCCAGGTGCACGCGCGAGCCGATCGTGACGCCGGGGAAGATCACGGTGCGCAACACACCGTCCTCGAAGCTCGGCGCGCCGGACGAGCGGGGCTCCTGCACGTCGCGGATCGCCTCGGGACCGACCGCATGCGCGGTGCCGTCGGGGTCGATCGTTTCGGCGGCCAACTGTTGCACCTGCTCGATGTCCTTGTTGAACCACACGTAGCGTTGCGCGATCTCGTCGACGCCGCTGGCCGTGTCCGCGCGCATCAGCGTGTCGTCGTGTTCCTCGACGGAACCGTCTTTCTGGATCACGAACAAATGGACGTCGCGCTCGATCGTCGCAGGGGCGCGTTCGTTGGTGGAGGTGACGATTTCGCCGGCTGCCGCGCAAAGCGGCAAGGCAATGCCGCTCGCGGCGGATAGCGCGGCAAGCAACGCCGCGGCGCGCACGCCGCGCACGCGGCATGCGCGCCCGATCATCGCGATCGACGTGTGCGCCAACGTGACGACGACGTTCCCCAAGATCCACCTCGGCCAGGTTCGTGTCGTCGTTGTAGCACATCGCCGACCCGTGCGTTTCGGGCCGGGGTCGGCGTTGCCGCGTCGAGCTCGAGCGGCATTGGAGTCACAGGCGCTCCCGCGACGCAGCGGCCGGCGTCGATCGTCTTCACTCGCCGTCGTCGAGCTGGCTCAGCAGCGCCTGCAGTTTTTCCACGTGCCGCAGCAGCATGTGCCGGTGCTTGTCGATCTGTTCAAGCCGGCCCTCCAGGTCGGCTTGAATGCGGTCGTCGAGTTCGGCCGCGGCCATTACGTCCTCGACCTTCGCGCGCATCGATGCGAGCTCCACCGGCGCGTGCAGCAGATGCCGCTCGAAGCGCCGCACTTCCTGCGTCGCGAGATCGCGCACCTTGCGAAAATGCGCATGACGGCGGTGCGCTTCGACATCGAGCGTTTCTTCCTCGAGGCGTCGCGCGGGCGGCGGCTGCCCAAAAATCGGCTCGGGCCGCAACACCGTCTTCTTGCGCACCGGATGCGCGGTGCCCCGAAAGCGCGCGAGCGGCTGCTCGTTGTCGATCGCCTCGCGCGCATTCGGCGGGATCTCCTGACCGGTGTGCGGCACGTTCATCCAGCCGCCCGGCAAACCGGTGACGGCCTCGACGCCGCGCACGAATTCCTCGCTGAATTCGCGTTGGCCCGACAGCATCAGCTTCAGGTAGCTCGCGGAAAACGTCATCATGCGCGCGAGCCGGCTCGCGGCGCCGACCTCGCTGGTCAGCAACACCAGGTTCGCGCGCCAGACTGGCAGCAGCAATTCGTCGGAATCTTCCATCGCTGGGTCTTCCATCTTTTCGCCTGATGAATCGATGACCGCATCGCGCATGTCATCGTTTTGAAAGGGTCGTCGTCTCGCGGTGTCGCGTGCAATGCCGCTATGCCGCTTTGCGTGCGGGGGGGGCCCAGATGTCGAAGGTACACATTTGACACGGTACGCACCGGCCAATTCAGCGCAAAGCGCGTTAAAACAGGGCTTACGACACATCGCGTGTTGCATCGACACACGTATTTGCGCGCCGGTCCTATCCGCGGCCGCTTGATGTGGCATGCTTACACGCCGATGCGGCACGCGTCGTGCCGCATGGCTTGCTCCACAACACTGACTTAAGGGTTTCGTAATGAAGAAAATCGTTCTCGCCATCGCCGCAGCCGTTGCCACCCTGAGCGTGATCGTCCCCGCTCAGGCCGATGAGCATCACCACGAGTGCCATAAGGTGCGCGTGCATCATCATTGGGAAAAGCGCTGCCACTAATGGCGGTGAAACCGTGTCCGAGGGACGCGGTGCACATCAAAAAGCCCCGCTTTCGCGGGGCTTTTTTTCATGGCGCGCCGCGTCTTGAAACAGCCGGCGCACGATACGCTGTGCGCGCTCGACGCTCAAACCATTCCATATGAACGCGCCCGCACGCAATCACGGACACATGCTGTTACACCTTCGCGATACGCTGACCGATGCGGGCCGACGCGGACCGCGATGCCGCGCGTTCTTGCAGCAATCGTGATCCGCGTGGTGAGAAAGGAATACCAGCTTCAGGCGGATTTCACGCGAGCGAGCGCCGTCGTTACCAGCGCTTCGAGCAGCGGCGCGACCTTCGCGGCGAGGTCTTCATCGTATGCATAAGGCAGGCGCTCTTCCATGTACGTGATCTGCGACAGCTCGAGTTGCACCGCATGCACGCCCTGCTCGGGCTGCCCGTATTGCCGCGTGATATAGCCGCCCTTGAAGCGGCCATTCGCGATCGCCGTATAGCCGCCGTGGCGCCCGACCAGCGCGGCCAGCTCGTCAGCCAGGCCCGGCGCGGCGCTCGCACCGTTAGACGTGCCGAAGTTGAAATCCGGCAGACGTCCGTCGAAAAACCGCGGCACGCGCGAGCGGATCGAATGCGCTTCCCACAGCAGCACCTTGCCGTGCTTCGCCTTCAGCGCCGCGAGCTCGCCGGTCAGCGCGTCGTGATACGGCTTCCAGTAAGCGTCGCGACGGCGCGCGATTTCGGCGTCGCCGGGCAGATGGCCGTCGCGATAGAGCGGCTCCTTGTCGAACGTGTCGACCGGCAGCAGACCCGTAGTGTCCTGCCCCGGGTACAGGTTCGCGCCGTCGGGCGGACGGTTCAGGTCGACCACGTAGCGCGCGTAGGTCGGCGTCAGGATCGACGCGCCGAGGCGCTTCGCGAATGCGTACAGGCGATCGAGATGCCAGTCGCAATCGTCGGTGCGTTGCGCGACCGGAGTCATCGTCACGGCGATGTCGGCGGGGATTTGCGTGCCCAGATGCGGGATCGAGATCAGCAGCGGCAGGCTTCCCCGATGCAGCGAGAAAACCGGCGTGAGGTTCGAAGCAGTCATGTCAGTCCGGAATCAGTGGGATCGGAGAATCAGTTCGGCGGGTCATGGCCGTTATTTGAGCAGTTCCGCGAGCGCCGCGCGATAGCGCGCATAGGCACCCTCTTCGTCGCGATGCCGGCGATCGTCGACGACCTTGACGCCGCCCGCGTAGACGTCGCGGATCGGCGTATCGCCGCGCTCGCAGAATACGACACCTGACAGCCACGCCTCGCGCTCATGCCCAGCGATGCTCGTATGGTCGGCGTCGAGCACGAGCCAGTCCGCGCGACGGCCCGGCTGCAACGCGCCGACCGCGCGGCCGGCCGCACGCGCGCCGCCGTCGAGCGCGGCCGCGTACAGACGATCCGCGACATGCGGAGCTTGCGCCGACGCCAGCACGTTGCGCTGCCGGCGCATCAGACGCTGGCCGTATTCGAGCAGACGCAACTCGGCGCGCCAATCGACACCGACATGGCTATCCGAGCCGACGCCGATGCGGCCGTGCGCGTCGAGATAGTCTTGCGCGGGAAAAATGCCGTCGCCGAGATTGGCCTCGGTGGTCAGACACAAACCCGCGACCGCGCCGCTCTTCGCGAGCGCGAGCGTTTCGTTCGCATCGACGTGGGTCGCGTGCACGAGACACCAGCGGCTGTCCACATCGAAACGATCGAGCAGCCATTGCACCGGCCGCGTGCCTTCGGTTTCGAGGCACGCGTCGACCTCGGCGGTCTGTTCGGCGATATGGATGTGGACAGCCACGGTTGCGTCGATGCCGCCGAGCAACGTGCGCAGTGACGCCTCCGAAACCGCGCGCAGCGAATGCGGCGCCACGCCGTAACGCAGCGCCGCATGTTCGGGGCGCGCGGCGCGTAGCGTGCCGAGCAGATCGAGCAGGCTCTCAGGCGTATTGATGAAGCGCCGCTGATCGTCGCGCGGCGCGCGCGCGCCGAAGCCGCTGTACTGATACAGCACCGGCAGCATCGTGATGCCGATACCGCTCGCCGATGCCGCGTCCACCACGCGTTGCGCAAGCTCGGCCTGATTCGCGTAGCGCTGGCCGTCCTGCGCGTGGTGCACGTAGTGGAACTCGCACACCGACGTATAGCCCGCCTTCAGCATCTCGATGTAGAGCCACTGCGCGACGCTCGCGAGGCCTTCCGGCGTGATGCGCGCGGCAAAGCGATACATCAGGTCGCGCCACGACCAGAAGTTATCCGTCGCGTTGGCGCGATATTCGGTGAGCCCCGCCATCGCGCGCTGAAACGCGTGCGAGTGAAGATTCGGCATGCCTGGCATCAGCGGGCCCGCCGCCTTCGGCACCCCCGCCGGCGCCTCGGGTTGATCCGTCGTGACCGCGGTCAGCGTGCCGTGAGCGTCCCATTCGAGCAGCACGTTGCGGCGCCAGCCCTCAGGCAGATACGCGTCAGCGGCGAACAGCGATTGATTGGATTGCGTCATCTCTCAGGTTCTAGTTCAGGTCACACGCGACTCGCGCCGCGTATAGACGGTTTCGCCCGCGCGCACGACGCGCGCGCAGAGCGGCCGGCCAATCCAGTAAGCGAGCTCCGCCAGCGAATCGACCGACCACACCGCGAAGTCGGCCGCGCGACCGACCTGCAGCGCACCGTGCCGATCGCTCTTGCCGAGCGCGCGCGCAGCGTGCGTGGTGACGCCTTGCAGCACCTCGGGCACGGTCATGCGAAACAGCGTGCTCGCCATGTTCATCATCAGCAGTAACGAAGTCGCCGGTGAGGTGCCCGGGTTGCTGTCGGTCGAGATCGCGATCGGCACCTCGTAGCGCCGCAGCAGTTCGAGCGGCGGCAACTGGGTCTCGCGGATGAAGTAGTACGCGCCCGGCAGCAGCACCGCGACGGTGCCCGCTTCCTTCATCGCGGCGACGCCGGCTTCGTCGAGAAACTCCAGGTGATCCGCCGACAGCGCGCCATGCCGTGCCGCGAGCGCGGTGCCGCCGCCGTTCGACAACTGCTCGGCGTGCATCTTGACCGGCAGCTCGTAGCGCGCGGCCGCGTTGAACACGCGCTCGCTCTGTTCCAGCGAAAAACCGATGCGCTCGCAGAACACGTCGACCGCATCGACGAGGCCTTCGTCCGCGAGCGCGGGCAGCATCGTGTTGCAGACTTCGTCGATATACGCGTCCGCTCGGCCCGCGAATTCAGGCGGCAACGCGTGCGCGCCGAGAAACGTCGTATAGACCGTGACCGGATAGCGTTCGCCGAGTTGCCGCGCGACGCGCAGCATCTTGCGCTCGCTCGCGAGATCGAGGCCGTAGCCCGATTTGATTTCGATCACCGTCACGCCTTCGGCGAGCAGCGGTTCGAGCCGCGCGGCCGCTTGCGTGAACAGCGACGCTTCGTCCGCGGCGCGCGTCGCGCGCACCGTCGACACGATGCCGCCGCCCTGTCGCGCGATTGCTTCGTAGCTGACGCCCGCGAGCCGCTGCGCGAATTCGTCGGCGCGCTGGCCGCCGTACACGAGGTGCGTATGGCAATCGATCAGGCCCGGCGTCACCCATGCGCCGCGCAGATCTTCGCGCGGCCATGCGGCATAGCGCGTGGGTAAAGCGGCGAAAGCGCCGAGCCACGCGATACGGCCGCCGTCGACCGCAATCGCGGCATCGGCGAGCGTGTGGCGAGGATCGCCCTGCGGGCACAAATTCAGGTGATGCCAGACGGTTTGCTTCATCGCGTGCTCTTTGCCGCTCGTTGCGTGTCTGTGGATGGGGTGTCCGCGATGGAGCGCATGTGAGGCCCTATCACGGTTGATTCGTCATCGCGTGTAGCGGATCGTGATCGCGAGCACCGCGCCGTCGCCCGTCAGCGTGCAAGCGAGCGCGTTCGGCCCGTCGACGCGCAGCGTGTCGCCGGTGTCGAGCCGCACGGCTTGCGCGTGGTCCGCCGCCAGTCCGACCGTGACCGCGCCGCCCGCGCAAAACAGCAGCGCCACGTCGCCATCGAGCACGCGCGGCGCATCCTGCCGCGTGCCAGTGCGCCACACGTCCAATTCGCCCTGCGCCACGTCGCGCCGCACCATCAGGTTGAAGTCGCGCGTCGCGCCGTCGACGAGCCGCGCGTCGATGCGCGTCGCGCCATCGAAGCGCGCGATGTCGAGCGGCTGCCGCAACACATGCGTCGAGGCGACGCCCGCGTCGCCCGGCTCATCGAGCAGCATGCCCGCGCCAGCCAGCAACACCAGCGTCCGGTCGACGCCGTCGAAGCGCGAGAACGGTCCCGCCTGCGCGACATCGGCGACGCTCACGCGCCACACGAAGTCGGCGCTCGCCGCACCCTGCCCGCCGCCTGGCGACGGAAACGCCGCGACCTCACGCGTGATGCCGCCGCCGTTTTTCCACGGCGTCGCCACGAGGTCGGCGCCGCGAATCAGCGTGACGCCTGCCATGCCGCCCGCGTGGTTGGCCATGGTCACGATCAGCGGCCCAGCATCGGCAGATTGAGACCGGCCTCGCGCGCCGTCTGCTGCGCGAGTTCATAGCCCGCATCCGCGTGACGCATCACGCCGGTGGCCGGATCGTTCAACAGCACGCGGCCGAGGCGCTGGTGCGCGGCTTGCGTGCCGTCCGCGACGATCACGACGCCCGCGTGCTGCGAGAAGCCCATGCCGACGCCGCCGCCGTGATGCAACGACACCCACGACGCACCGCCCGCCGTGTTCAGCAGCGCGTTCAGCAACGGCCAGTCGCTGACCGCGTCCGAGCCGTCCTTCATCGATTCGGTTTCGCGGTTCGGGCTCGCGACCGAACCGGTATCGAGGTGATCGCGGCCGATCACGATCGGCGCCTTCAGCTCGCCGTTCCTGACCATTTCGTTGAACGCCTGGCCGAGACGATAGCGATCCTTCACGCCGACCCAGCAGATCCGCGCCGGCAGACCCTGGAACGCGATACGCTCGCGCGCCATGTCGAGCCAGTTGTGCAGATGCGGATCGTCGGGGATCAGTTCCTTCACCTTCGCATCGGTCTTGTAGATGTCCTCGGGATCGCCCGACAGCGCGACCCAGCGGAACGGGCCCTTGCCTTCGCAGAACAGCGGCCGGATATACGCCGGCACGAAGCCAGGGAAATCGAACGCGTTTTCCACGCCCATTTCGAGCGCCATCTGGCGAATGTTGTTGCCGTAGTCGAGCGTTGCCGCGCCGCGTTCCTGCAGCGTCAGCATCGCCTGCACCTGGCTGGCCATCGACTGCTTGGCCGGCGTGACGATGCTTTCCGGCGCGGTCTTCATGCGCTCGCGCCAGTCTCCGACCGTCCAGCCCTGCGGCAGGTAGCCGTGAATCGGATCGTGCGCGCTCGTCTGGTCGGTCACGCAGTCCGGCGTGATGCCGCGCGCGACGCACTCGGCGAACACGTCGGCGGCATTGCCGAGCAGGCCAACCGAGATCGGCTTGCCGGCGCGCTTCGCTTCGTCGAGCATCGCGAGCGCCTCGTCGAGCGTCTTCGCCTTCTTGTCGACGTAGCGCGTCTTCAGACGGAAGTCGATGCGCGTCTCGTCGCATTCGACCGCGATCATCGAGAAGCCCGCCATCGTCGCCGCGAGCGGCTGCGCGCCGCCCATGCCGCCGAGACCGCCGGTCAGAATCCAGCGGCCCTTCGGGTCACCGTTGAAGTGCTGGTTCGCGACCGCGAAGAAGGTCTCGTAGGTGCCCTGCACGATGCCCTGGCTGCCGATGTAGATCCAGCTGCCCGCGGTCATCTGGCCGTACATCATCAGGCCCTTGCGGTCGAGTTCGTGAAAGTGTTCCCACGTCGCCCAGTGCGGCACGAGGTTCGAGTTCGCGAGCAGCACGCGCGGTGCGTCCGCATGGGTGCGGAACACGCCGACCGGCTTGCCCGACTGAATCAGCAGCGTTTCGTCTTCGTTCAGGTCCTTCAGCGACGCGAGGATCTGATCGAAGCAATCCCAGTTGCGCGCGGCGCGGCCAATGCCGCCGTACACGACGAGCGCGTGCGGGTGCTCGGCGACTTCGGGGTCCAGATTATTCTGGATCATCCGGTACGCGGCTTCCGCGATCCAGGTCTTGCAGGTCTTTTCCGCGCCGTGCGGTGCGCGGATCGTGCGAGTCGGATCGAGACGCGGATCGACGTGTTTCGGATTGTTCATGGTGTCCCTAATCATGCGTGAAGAGGTTCAATAAAGATTCGGCGAAGACGAAAAAGCGAATTCAGAAATGCCCGGTGAAGCGGTAACGGGTGCCCGGATGCCACAGATTCGCGATCGAGGCGACCTCGCCTTGCGACCACGTGCGCCGGTGCAGCACCAGACACGGTTCGCGTTCACTCATGTTCAACAGCTCGCGCGTGATCTCGTCGGCGGCGAGCGCCTCGATGCGGTACTCGACGCGCTGCAGCGGCGCGACGCGCACGAGGTACTGGTTGGGCGTGGTGTTCGTGAAGTCCTGCAGCGCGTATTCGGGTGCGACGGCCGGATTGACCCAGCGTTCCTCGAGCTGCACCGGCTCCTCGTTTTCGAAATGCAGCAGGCGCGAATGAAACACGGGGCTGCCCGCGCTCACCTGCATCTCTTCGGCGAGCGCCGCATCGGCGATGCTGGCGCCGATGTTCAGCACCCTCGCCTGATAGCGATGACCGCGCGCAACGATTTCGTCGGAGATGCTGCGGATCGCCACCAGGGTCGACTCGTACTTGGGACGGGCGACGAAAGTGCCCGAGCCTTGTACACGTGTCAGCACCTGCTCCGAGGTCAACTCGCGCAACGCGCGGTTGACCGTCATGCGTGCGACGCTGAATTCGCGCGCAAGCTCGTTTTCGGAGGGCACCTGGTCGCCTTCGGCCCACTCGCCCGCATGAATGCGCGCGAGGATGAAGTCCTTGATGCCCTGATAAGCGGGTGCGTTCATGGGTGTGATCCGCGCTCTCGACGACTCATTGTTCCGACGCGAACGAGAACGGGCTCAGCTTCGCGACCGCGCCGGCCTGCACGAGCTTCGTGACCGCCGCGATATCCGGCGCGAAGTAATGATCGAGCTCGTAGTGCGCGACGTCCTTGCGCACGAGGTCCATGACCTTCTGCAGGCTCGGGCTGGTCTTGTGCGGCGCGCGCAGATCGACGCCCTGGGCGGCAGCGAGCAGTTCGATCGACAGGATGTTCGCGGTGTTGTCGGCGATATCGCCGAGCTTGCGCGCGGCGAACGTCGCCATCGACACGTGGTCTTCCTGGTTCGCGGACGTAGGCAGCGAATCGACCGAAGCCGGATGCGCGAGCGTCTTGTTTTCCGACGCGAGCGCGGCGGCCGTCACATGCGCGATCATGAAGCCGGAGTTCACGCCGCCATCCTTGACGAGGAACGGCGGCAGGCCCGACAGCGTCGCGTCGATCAGCAGCGCGATGCGGCGTTCGGCGAGCGCGCCGATTTCCGCCACGGCGAGCGCCAGGTTGTCGGCCGCGAACGCGACCGGCTCGGCGTGGAAGTTGCCGCCCGACAGCACTTCGCCGGTGTCCGGGAAAATCAGCGGATTGTCGGAGACCGCGTTCGCTTCCATCAGCAGCGTTTCGGCGGCCTGACGCATCTGGTCGAGACACGCGCCCATCACCTGCGGCTGGCAGCGCAGGCTGTACGGGTCCTGCACCTTGTCGCAATCGGCGTGCGACACGTTGATCGCCGAACCTTGCAGCAGCGAGCGATAAGCCGCGGCCGCGTCGATCTGGCCTCGATGGCCGCGCAGTTCGTGGATGCGCGCGTCGAACGGCTTGACCGAGCCCATCGCCGCATCCACCGACAGCGCGCCGGCGACGAGCGCCGTGCGGTACAGGTCTTCGATCGCGAACATGTTGTACAGCGCGAGCGCGGTCGAAGCCTGGGTGCCGTTCAGCAGCGCGAGACCCTCCTTCGCCTGCAGCGTCAGCGGCTTCAGACCGACGAGCGCGAGGCCTTCGGTGGCCGGCATGCGCTCGCCCTTCGCGAACACTTCGCCGACGCCGAGCAGGGTCGCCGACATATGCGCGAGCGGCGCGAGGTCGCCCGATGCGCCGACCGAGCCCTTGACCGGGATCACCGGCAGCACGTCCGCGTTGAACAGCGCGATCAGCGCCTCCATCACTTCGCGGCGGATGCCCGAGTGGCCGCGGCCGAGGCTCGACAGCTTCAGCGCGATCAACAGACGCACGACCGGGCGCGACATCGGCTCGCCGACGCCGACCGCGTGCGACAGCACCAGATTGCGTTGCAGCAGTTCGAGCTGATCGCGCGGAATGTGCGTGCTGGCGAGGCGGCCGAAGCCGGTATTGATGCCATAAGCCGGCTCGCCCCTGGCGGTGATGTCGGCGACGGCCTGCGCGCACGCGTCGATGGCGGCGTGGCTTGCGGGATCGAGTTGCAGGGTGACCTGCTCACGCGCGATCTGGCGCAGTTGCGGGAGGCTCAGGTAGCCGGGCTTCAGAATCATGGTTGTCGTCCTGTCTATACAAGTTCAAATAAGTCTAGCCGGCGGGCCTTGTATATACAACTTGTTTTTCGAGATTTCGTGCCTGGGGATTTCCATTATTTGGCACGTGACTCGGCGGGAGCGCGGCGGGTTTGGCGGCAGGTCGTAGGCGGCGTGTGCTGGACGCATGGGTCGGCGTGGCCGCCGTGATTTAGCCCACAGTTGTATATACACCTTCGCGGCGCGGGTCGCCATCTGGCCAAAATTGGCGCGCTCTCGCTGGCGGCAAGCCGGACACGCCGGCTCCGCCGATATCTGGGTTATAGGACAGAAGGCTCTGCGACGCGGATCAGAGCTTGACCCGCGCCGCGATGAAATCCAGAAAGCACTGCACGCGCCCCGCGAGCGATGCGCTCTGGTAGTACACCGCATGCACCGGCTGCCGTTCATCGACGAGCAGGTTGCCGAGAATCGGCACGAGGCGGTTTTCGCGCACGTCGCCGGCGGTCATGAAGTCGGCCAGACAGGCGACGCCCCAGCCGGACAGCGCCAGTTGCCGCAAGGTTTCGCCGCTCGACGCGGTGATCGACGGTTCGATCTTCAGCAGCGCGGCTTCGTCGCGCTGCCCCTTGGCGCGCTTCGTTCCCCTGCCCCCTTCGCGCAACGGCCAGCGATTCAAATGCTCCGGCGCCGTAAAGCCGATCAGCCGATGCGCGTGCAGCGCGTCGAGCGTGGTCGGCTCGCCGTGCTCGGCCAGATACGCCGGGCTCGCGAGCACGCGCAGCCTGCTCTCGCCGAGCGCGCGCGCATGCAGCGTCGAATCCTGCAGCGCGCCGATGCGAATCGCGATGTCGACCTTCTGTTCGAGCAGATCGACGATCCGCTCGTTGCTGGTCAATTCGAGCCGGATCTCCGGATACAGCGCCGAAAACGCGGTCATATGCGGCGCCACGCAATGCAGCATGAACGGCGACGCCGCATCGACGCGCAAGCGCCCCGACGGCCGTTGCCGCCCGCGCGCGACCGACTCCTCGGCCTCTTCGAGCGCGTCGAGGATCGCGCGGGCGCGCCGCAGGAACGCGTCGCCTTCCTCGGTCAGATGCAGACGCCGCGTCGTGCGCCGCACGAGCGCGGTGTCGAGCTTCTGCTCGAGACGCGTGAGCGCGCGGCTCACGCCGGAGACGGTCTGCCCCAGCTTCTCGGCCGCCGCGGTAATCGAGCCGCTGTCGATCACGGTGACGAACACCAGCAATTCGTCGGTGGAGGTTTTCATTGTTGATTTCAGATCAAGATTGATTTGAGACTAACACGCTTTTTGCGAGAATCCGCGCGAGCGATACTGCGTGCCTGTCGATCGGAGTTGGCGCTTTAGCGCTTACTCCGATCCCATGCAAGAGATTGCGGTCTTGGCATTTCCCTCAGGAGAACGTCTTGAAGATTTTCGTTACTGGTGCAAGCGGTTTTATCGGCGGCTCGATCGCGGCGCATCTGGCGCGCGCCGGCCATCAGGTGCGCGGGCTGATTCGCAAACCCGAACACAGCGGCGAGTTGCAGCGGCTCGGCATCGAGCCCGTGCTCGGCACGCTCGACGACCGCGCGTTGCTGATCGCCGAAGCGCAAGCGGCCGACGCGGTGATCAACGCCGCGAGCAGCGATCACGAAGGCGCGGTACGCGCGCTGATCGACGGACTCGCCGGTTCGGGCAAGGTGTTCCTGCACACCAGCGGGTCGAGCATCGTCGGCGATGCGTCGGGCGGCGAAGCGGGTGAAGCACGCATCTATCACGAAGACGCGCTGTCCACCCCGACCGCCGACAAGGCCGCGCGCGTCGCGATCGATCAACTGGTGCTCGACGCCGCGCAACGCAACGTGCGCTCGGCCGTGCTGTGCAACACGCTGATTTACGGTCACGGCGCGGTGGCCGGCAGCGCGAGCGTGCAGTTGCCGCGACTCGTGCGCCAGGCGCAGAAAAGCGGCGTCGTGCGTCATGTGGGCAGCGGCGGCAACGTCTGGTCGAACGTGCATATCGACGACGTCGCCGAGCTGTATCGCCTCGCACTCGATAAAACCCCTGCCGGCACGTTCTATTTCGTCGAAAGCGGCGAAGCGTCGTTCCGCGACATGAGCGCCGCGATCGCACGCGCGATGAAGCTCGGCGCGCCGCAGGACTGGCCGCTCGAAGACGCGAAACAGGAATGGGGCTACGAAATGGCCTCGTACGGTCTTGGCTCGAACAGCCGCGTGCGCGGCGAACGCGCGCGCAAACTGCTCGGCTGGCAACCGCGGCGCAGGTCGGTGATCGAATGGATCGAACGCGACATGATGGGGCCGCAAAGCACCGTTTGACGCGGCTTTGCGCGCCTCGCAATGTAAGCTGTGTAAGCGCAGTCGTTGCGAATCCGTAAGCTCCCTTCGATAAAATCGCGGGCACCTGACGGTGCGATTCCACCGTCGCGCACACGCCCCGATTCGACCGATGAGCTTCGCGCTGAACTTCGACTGGCTGACTAACCTGATGGCGATTCTGTTCGTCGTCGCGTGTCTGTACGACACGCGCTACGACGAATACGGCGTGCTGACGCTCGCGGCCGCGGCGATGAGCCTCATCGTGATGGCGATGGAAATGTTCCTCAGACCCGCCTTCGAGATGGCGCTGTAGCGAGCTGATGCAGCACAGAGGCGGCGCGCCAGCTAGCGCGGCGCGCGCCCCTCGCCCCCTTCGTCGGCCCGCTTCATCACTTCACCGCTTCACACCGTGTACGATCCGCACGCCGGGCAAGCCGCGCGCGCGTGGTCGTCGTAGCGGTCGTGATGCCTGACCCAGTCGGTCAGACCACTGTTCTCGTTGCGGCCTTTCGGTGCGATGTCCAGAAGCGCGTAGGTGTTCACGAAGCGCTCGTCGCCGCGTGCGTAGCATGAGTACGTGTGATACACGTCGCCGTTTGCGTCCTTGTAGAACACGCTGTGGCCGTGCTGTTCGTCGATGCCGACGTCCTGCTCGGTGAAGTTGTAGAACGCCTTTTTACTCGCCAGCTGCTCCGGCGTGAACGACACGTGGTAGTCGAAATTGAAATCGCTGCCGTTCGACGACACCCACGGAAAGGTCCACCCCATGCGCCGTTTGAACGCGTCGATCTTCTCGAGCGGCGCGTGCGATACCGTCACATAGCTGACGTCGTGATGGACCAGATGCGTGAGAATGCCGCTCATATGGTCCGACAGAAACGAGCAGCCGACGCACCCCTCTTCCCAGTCCGGGCCCAGCATGAAGTGATAAACGATCAGCTGGCTGCGGCCGTCGAACAGCTCCGCGAGCGTCTTGCGGCCTTCCGGCGTATCGAACGTATAAACCTTGTCGACCTTGACCCACGGCAATTCGCGGCGCTTGCGCGCGAGTTCGTCGCCGGCGCGCATATGCGCTTTTTCGTCGGCGAGCAGCGCGCGGCTCGCGGCGAGCCACTCTTCCTGGCTGCCGATGCGATGTTGCGGTTCCATCTGCGTCTCCTTTCCTGCGGATGCAGGGCTTGACCTCAAGCTTAAGGTTTAGAGACGCTGACGCGAAAGTCAAGGAGCCGCAACGAAACTCAGATCGCCCAGCCGCCGACATAAAACCCGACCAGCACGACTGCGATCGCCACGGTCCCGACATTGAGCTTGCGATACTCGCCGCTGACGACGCGTCCGATCACGAGCGTCGCGAAGCCGAGCATGATGCCGGTCACGATGTTCGCGGTCAGCACGATGAACACCGCGCACACGAGCCCCGCCATCGCGTCGACCATGTCGTTTATATGCAGCTTGCTGACGTTCGACAGCATCAGCAGCCCCACGTACATCAGCGCGGGCGCGGTCGCATACGAAGGCACCAGCGCGGCGAGCGGCGAGAAGAACATCACGACGAGAAACAGCAGACCGACGACCGCCGCCGCCATCCCCGTCTTCGCGCCCGCCGCGACGCCGACCGTCGACTCGATATACGCGGCCGCCGGCGCGCCGCCGAGCAGGCCCGAGAAGATCGAGCTCAGCGAATCGGCGGTCAGCGCGCGGCCGCCGTTGATGATGCGGCCGTTTTCGTCGAGCTGCCCCGCCTGGCCCGCGACCGCGCGGATCGTGCCGGTCGCGTCGAACACGGCGGTCATCACGAGCGCGAGCACGCTCGGCAGCACCGCCATCGACAGCGCGCCCTTCACGTCCATCGCGCCGATCAGCGACGCATGCCCCGGCGCGCTCAACGACGGCACCGCGAAGATGCCGTGAAACGCTACGGCCGGATCGATCGCGAGCCCGATCGCCGAGATCGCGACGATCACGATCAGGATCGAGCCCGGCACGCGCCGCCGCACGAGCCCGACGATCGCGGCGAGTCCGGCGACCGACATCAGCGCCGGCAACGCCGCAATATTGCCGAGCGACACCGGCAGCCCCGCGCCCGGATTCTTGACCACGAGCCCGACGTCGTTCGCGGCGATCAGCAGCAGGAACAGGCCGATGCCGATCCCGGTGCCGTGCGCGATGCCGACAGGCAGGTTGCGCAAAATCCACGAGCGCACGCCGGTCACCGAAATCGTCGTGAACACGACGCCCATCAGGAACACCGCGCCGAGCGCAACGGTTGGATGCAGGCCCTTGCCGAGCACGAGGCCGAACGCGGTGAACGCGGTGAGCGAGATCGCGCAGCCGATCGCGATCGGCAGACGCGCCCACACGCCCATCAGCAGCGAGCCGAACGCCGTGGTCAGACACACGGCGACGAACACCGCGCTGGTATCGAAGCCCGCCTTGCCGAACATGCCGGGCACGACGAACACGGAGTAGACCATCGCGAGGAAGGTCGTGATGCCCGCGACGATCTCCTGGCGCTGCGTGCTGCCGCGCGCGGAAATGTCGAAGTAGCGGTCGAGAAAGTTCTTACCGCGGAATGATTCGGTGTCGAAGGATTCGCTCGCGACGTCGGCATTCGCGAGGGCCTGGGGTTCCATCATGATGAGTGCCTCCTTTATCAGCGCGCTGAAACGGCCGCTAAAGCGGCCGTCATCAGGTTCGTCTCGTGGATTGGTTGGTGTGGGTAACGCTTTTCTGAGTCGAAATGTAGGTGAAGCGAACTATGTGTCCAATCGCATGAATGGCATGCCGGACATGTCGCGCGACTTATATCTTTTGCGCGACGGTCGCTCGCGCGAGCGCTGCGCGCGTATACACCTACGGCATACGGGCAGCCGCCAAACGCGCCGAACCCACCCCGGCGATCGCGTTCCAGGCACGCGGCGTGCAGCGCTATACCGCCAGCGCATCGGCGAAACCGCCTGCAACGCAACCGGCGAAAGGCTGCCCGCGCGGCAGCGCAGGTTAAACTCTGGGCCGTACCCCATCCAACCGCGGCGGCTCATCGCGCCGGTCCGCACCTGCCCGTGGAGTTTTTCCTGATGACTGGCGGTTTTCCGCGCCCCGCCGGGCGCCTGCCGATTGTCCCGTTTGGACCGCTTGGATCGCTTCGCCCGCTCGATTCGCCTGATTCGCTCGATGTGCTTCGACTGTTCCGCTGGCTGTGCACCGTGGCCGCGCTGTTCGCGTTCGCCGCGCTGTCCGGCTGCAGCAGCCTGTTGTGGGGTACGCAGCAGGCGCCGATCGTCGATGCGACGGTGATGCCGGTCGAGCCGGCAAGCGCGCCGGTCGCCGCGTCCGCGCCCGAGCCGGTCGAGAGCGAGGCGAACGAGGGGCCCGAGGAGCCGAAGAAACCGAAGAAGCCGGTCGTGAAGCCGCACAAGGTCGAACCGCCGCCGCCCGTTGTCGTGCCGGCTCCGCCGCCTCCCCCGCCGCCGCCGCCGCTGATCGTGCTGCGCACGATCGAGCGCAGCGACGCGCGCGCGCTGCTCGACAGCCAGGTGCAGAAGCCCGACGGCAAGGTGGTCGGCCGCGCGGTCGACATGATCGCCGACGCAGCCGGCAAGCCGCGCGAGATGGTCGTCAATCTGCAGGGCTTCCTCGGCGTCGGCGACCGCAAGGTGAACTTCCCGTGGGGCGCGTTCCACTTCACGCCGACCGCGAAGGGGCCGCCGATCACGCTGAACCCGACGGCCGTGCCGAGCACCGCGAACAAATCGAACCCGCTGGAACTGCCGCTGCTCGATGCGACCGTCGAGCGCGCGAACGGCGCCAAGGTGGGCCGTGTGGTCGACGTGCTGATCGACGGCAACGCGCAGCCGCAGGCGATCGTCCTCGACGTCGGCGGCCTGGTCAGCCCCGACCGGCGCACGATCGCCGCGAACTGGTCGGCGCTGCGCTTCGTCACGCGCGACAAGGAACTGCATCCGCAGATCGATCTGAGCGACGCGCAGATCAACGCGACGCCGCCCTACGCGAGCGACAAGCCGATTCGCGCGGTGTCGCCGGCGCCGCCCGCGCAGCCTGCCGCCAGCGCCGCGCCGGCGGTCCCGGCGCCGCCGGCCGCGTCGTCGGCCGTCGCGGTTTCCAACGCACGGGCGGTCCGATGACGGTCCGTACTATGGTCACGGCGCGAAGTCTGCGCGCGCTCGATTGGCTCAACTTCTTCGTCGCCAACGTGCAGACGGGCTTCGGGCCGTTCATCGCGTCCTACCTCGCATCGCACAAGTGGACCCAGGGCGAGATCGGCATGGTGCTGTCGGTCGGCACGATCAGCGCGATGGTCAGCCAGGTGCCCGGCGGCGCCGCGGTCGACGCGTTGCGCAACAAGAAAGCGGCGGCCGCGTGGGCGATCGGCGCGATCATCCTCAGCGCGATGCTGCTCGCGATCAGCCCGACCGTGCTGCCGGTGATCGCCGCCGAGGTGTTCCACGGCTTCGCGAGCTGCATGCTGACGCCGGCGCTCGCGGCGATCTCGTTCGCGCTGGTGGGTCGCGCGAATCTCGGCGACCGACTCGGCCGCAATGCGCGCTGGGCGTCGATCGGCAGCGCGGTCGCGGCCGGTCTGATGGGACTGTTCGGCGAGTACTACTCGCCGCGCGCGGTGTTCGTCCTGACCGCGGGCCTCGCGGTTCCCGCGCTGATCGCGCTCGCGATGATCCAGCGCACCGACACGATCGAGCTGCCGCAAGCGGCGCCCACCCCCGAGCAGCTCGAGCGGCGCGAAAGCCTGCGCGAGCTGCTGCGCGACAAGCGCATGCTGCTGTTCGCCGCCTGCATCGTGCTGTTCCATCTGTCGAACGCGGCGATGCTGAACCTGGCCGCCGGCGAAGTGACGGCCGGCATGGGAGACAACGTGCAGCTCGTGATCGCGGCATGCATCATCGTGCCGCAGGCGATCGTCGCGATGATGTCGCCGTGGGTCGGGCGCTCGGCCGAACGCTGGGGCCGCCGGCCGATTCTGCTGCTCGGCTTCTCCGCGTTGCCGATCCGCGCGCTGCTGTTCGCGGGCATCAGCAGCCCCTATCTGCTCGTGCCGGTGCAGATGCTCGACGGCTTGAGCGCCGCGGTGTTCGGGGTGATGCTGCCGCTGATCGCCGCCGACGTCGCCGGCGACAAGGGCCGCTACAACCTGTGTATCGGCCTGTTCGGGCTCGCGGCCGGCATCGGCGCGACGTTGAGCACGACGGCGGCGGGCTTCGTCGCCGATCGTTTCAGCAACACGGTGAGCTTCTTCTGCCTCGCGGCGGCCGGTGCGCTCGCGGTGCTGCTGGTGTGGGCGGCGATGCCCGAGACGCGCGACGCGGCGACGGCCAGCAACGGCGACGGCGCGGCTGTGCCCGGTCGTGGATAGTCGGCGGCGAGGTGAGTCGCGCGAGCTGTATCAGCCGGGGCGTGATCTGATGGTCGCAGTCGGATCACGTCGCAACCGGCTTGATCACTGCGGAAGTCAGGTGAGTCAGTCGGCGAGAAACACCTCTTCGCCTCGACCCAATGGCACGACGACGAATCGCTGCACGACGGTCTCGATATCGACGTGCCGCCCCTCGCGCGACGAGCGTTCGAAGGCATCCAGCACCTCCAGCACGTGTAACGCCAGTTCGCCGCTCGCGCGATGCGGCCGACCTCGACGCAACGCCACGGCCCCATGTCCAGCACGCCCACAGCGCGGTAATTGGCCACCCGCGCACCGCTCTTCAACGTGAAGTTGTCGACGCCAAAAGCATGGACCTGTGTGTCGAGCGGCTTAAAGCCGCTATCACGTTCAGCCACGCGCGGACTCCCGCCAAAGAAATTGGGATCGACGCCCAACAGGCTACCTTCCGTGCCATAGATCTCGATAGGCGCACGCTGATGGGCCCACACGTCCCAGGAGGCGCTCACCACCACGTTGGCCCCACCCGCAAAATGCAGGATACCGTTGACCGTGGTGGGCACCTCGACCTCGATGACCTGCCCCCTCAGCGGCTCACTGGAGATGATGCGCTGGGGAAAACCGATGGTGGCGCAAGCAGACATGCGTGCCACCGGCCCAAGCAGGTTGACCAACTGCGTCACGTAATACGGGCCCATGTCGTGAATCGGGCCGCCGCCAGGCTTGAAAAAAAACTCAGGATTGGGATGCCAGGACTCCATGCCGCGGGACAACACGGCCACGGCCCCGCCAATGGCACGCCCAATGCGGCCCGCATCGAGCGCCGCGCGGCACGCCTGATGGGCCGCGCCGAAGAAGGTGTCCGGTGCGCAGCCCACGCGTAGTCCCGAAGCCTCGGCTCGCGCCAGCATCGCGCGTGCGGACGCGAACTCGGTGCCCAGGGGCTTTTCGAGGTAGACGTGCTTGCCCGCCTCCAGAATCTGCAGGCTTACCGGCACATGCGCGTGCGGCACCGTAAGGTTGATGACGATTTCGATGTCGAGGTCGGCCAGCAGCGCATCCACCGTCATCGCGGCAACACCGTGCTGCGCGGCCTTGGCCCGGGCGGCCTCCGGACGCAAGTCGGCGCAGGCCTTGATGCGGACGAATTCCGAATTCGCCGCGCCGGTGAAATAGGCATCGCTGATGTTGCCGCAACCGATGATGCCGACGAAGACAGGTTTCATGGATCAGGCTCCGAGCTGGTGCAGATAGGCAAAGGCATTGCGGGCGAAGCGTTCGCCGTCGCTGGGATTGTCGTGCTCGGCGGCGAGGAAACGCGCCCCCGCTTCGCGGCAGGCGGCGGCCAGCGTGGGCCAATCCATGACGCCGTGACCGACGTCGGCCCAGCCGTCCTCGTCCAGTTTTTCACCCGCGGGCGCGAGGTCTTTCGCATGGGCCGAGACCACGCGGCCCGTATAACGACGAAGCCATGGCAGAGGATCGGCGCCGCCGCGCACGAGCCAGGCTACATCCCCTTGCCAGCCGAGCGGGCTTGCCCCGGCGGACTCGAACAGCAGTTCCAGCGCCGTTGCGCCGTTCTCCTTGGCGCTGAGTTCCCAATCATGGTTGTGGTAAGCGAGGGCGATGCCCTGAGCGGCTAGCCGATGGGCGAGGCTGCCCAACTCGTTGCCGAGCGCCCGCCAGTATGCGGCGTCACTGTCGCGCTCGGCGGGCGGCACCGCGGGCATGACCAACTGGGTGATACCGAGGGTCTCGCACGCCGCGCTCACTTCGTGCAAACGCTCACGCAGCATGGCCATGCCGAGGTGGCTGGAGGAGGCGCTAAGGTCGCGCGCCTGAAGCTTGCTCCGGGTGTCGGCCGCATTTTCGAGCAAGGACCCGATCAGCTCCACCTGGCGAAATCCGGCTTGAGCGGCAATGTCGAACTGCCGGTCGAGTTCGCCCGCATTACGCAGGCTGTAAATCTGGATGGAAACGGGCAAGGCTTGATTCATGGTCGTCAATCCGAAGAGTCAAGGTGGATGCGGCACGGATGGCCTACGGAGCTGGGCGCGAGTGGTTGGCGCCGTCGCTGTGGCGGTTTTTGCTCAGTCGAGCCAGCCGAAGACCCATCAGCAAATAGCAGGTGCGGGCGAATGGCTGGAGATGGGCCGGCTACCACCCGATGCGCTCGGCTGTTGTCGACCCTCAGGAGTCAGTCAGGCGCGGCCTGCGAGCGTCTCATTCCAGGGCTACTTGAGATTTCCGGCAACGCGGCAAGCTGTCATAGGTCGATGCCTGCAAGTAACAACACATGGCATAATGCGCCGCATTCACCTTCACCAGACCAATATCGAATCGTCGGCCTTATGCTGAGCTGCTTCTGCCGGAAATTGGGCTCCTATCTGGGATTGCTGGCAATCCTGATGGCAACGCTCGCGCCGACGGTTTCGCACGCACTGGCTGACCGCAACGAGGCTGGGCTTCCTTCAGCCTCGCTCTGCTCCGCACATTCGACTCCAGGCAATCCGCCGGGCAACGAGGACACCTCCCACTCGCTGGCTGCTCACTGGCATGCTTGCGGCTACTGCAACCTGATTGCACACACGCCCGTACTGCCGAGCGTCCAGCCTGAATTTGCGGTCACGGTCTGGGCCATCCAGCATCGCGTTGCGACGCGGTTCGAGAGCATCCGTCGCGTCGAACCGCTGGCATCCGCCCAGCCGCGCGCGCCCCCCGTTTCATCCTGAATTGAGCCTTGGTGGCGATGCCGTGCACGAACGCATCGCCAGGCGTCGTCGTGTCTCTTCACAGACTCGCGGCGGCGCGATGACGACCTCAATCAATGGATGAAACATGAATAACAATACCTTGCGCCATGGGAAACCCTTCTTCGCCACGGCAACGATCTCGTTCGCTGCAACTGCGCTCCTGCTCGCCTCATCGCCAGCCGCTGCCCATGCCATCGCGGGCGACCGCGTCTTTCCGTCAACGTTGGCTGTCGATGATCCAGGTGTCGGCGATGAAGCTAACTTCGAATACGGGCATCAGCGTGTTCCTGGAGACAACGGCGATCAAAGCATCAATACGTTCAGCTTCGAGTACGACAAGCTGATCACGTCAAGGCTTGCCCTGTCCGTCGACGGCGCTTACGTGATGCAGAACAATCCGACTGCGCGCGGGTTCGATAACTTTGGAGTCGGCCTGAAGTATCTGCTGTATGTGAACGCCCCGCACGAATTCATGACTTCAGTCGGGGTGCATGCGGAATTGGGTGGAACCGGCAGCCACGCGATTGCGGACAGCTTTTCGACCATCTCGCCGACGATCTACGTGGGCAAGGGTATGGGCGATCTGCCCGACTCACTGGCCTATCTCCGACCCGTTGCCATTACCGCCGAAGCTGGGCCTTCGTTGACCACCGGGGCCGGTCAGCCCAATTCTTTCGACTACGGTTTCACGGTCCAGTACAGCCTGCCCTATCTGCAGCAGCAGGTGCATGATTTCGGCTTGCCGCAGCCGCTCTCGAACATTGTTCCCATCGTCGAGTTTCCGCTATCGAGAAGTCAGGGCCAAACCACTGGCACAATCAATCCAGGGTTCATCTGGATCAACCGCTATGGCCAGTTCGGTGTCGAAGCCCAGATACCAATCAACAGCGCGAGCGGTTCGCATGTGGGCATCCTGGTACAGGCCCATCTTTTCTTCGACGATATTGCGCCGAAAACGCTCGGCAAGCCGCTGTTCTAACGTGTAAGGAGTCCTCTCATGAAACTGCACACGACTGCACGCGCGGCCATCGCCGCGCTGATGATCGCCGGCTGCAATCTCGCGCAGGCGCACGCCTACCCGACCCAGGAGGCGCCGGGGGCCGGTGCGACCGTCACGACCTCGCAGAAGGACGTGGCGATCGACTTCGACGATGGTCTGGAGCCCGCCTTCAGCTCGATCGCCGTCACCGACTCGCGAGGCAAGTCCGTGACGAGCGGCAAAGCTGCGGTTGACCCATCGAACAGGAAGCACATGTCGGTAGGGCTAAATCCCCTCGTGCCGGGCGCCTATACCGTCTCGTGGGTCGCCGTTGCCGACGACGGCCATCGCACCCAGGGGCATTACACGTTCACGGTGAAGTAACGGTGGATCCGCTCGTCGTCGCCCAGATTGCACTGGCCGCGATGCAGGACATTCTGTTTGCCGTTGCTACCGGCGCTCTTGCATGCGGCGTGCTGGGCGCGCGTAGCGGATTGCCTGGGCAAGACACGACGCGAGTCTGGCGGACCGTCGCGTCAGTCGCACTCGCTCTCACCGCCCTGGCGTACCTCTGGCTTCAGGCCGCAATCATGAGCGGTTCGCCGCTCGGTGAAGCTGGTTCGGCTATCGCCCCAGTACTGACGCAGTCCCACTTCGGTAAGGCATGGTCGATCGGCGTTGCCGGCGCGCTGCTCGCGGCGTTGAGTGGCCTCAAGAAAGAGCGCGGCTCAGCGCTCTTTGCTGCGGGGTTCGTCCTGTGGGTCGCGGGCAAGGCAGCCGCGAGCCATGCGGCCGACTCCGGCGACTTCTCGTGGCGTGAGGCGATCCACGTCGTCCACCTTTCCGCGACTGCGCTTTGGGCCGGCAGTGTCATCGTCGCCGCGATCCTGCTGCGCCGGCTCGAACGCGAACCAGGCCGTCCGCCCGGCCAGAGGGCTGCGTTCTGCTCGGCGCTGTCTCATCTGGCGACGACTGCGCTCGTGTTTGTTCTCGTCACCGGTTTCTACAACGCCGTTCAGGACACGGCGCAGGCCAGCGCGCCGCTGTTGCGCACACACTGGGGCCGGTTGCTCGCCGCAAAGCTTGCATGTGTGGTCCTGGCGACATTGCTCGGCGGCTGGAACCGGATGGCGATTCTGCCCGATCTGCTCGTGCTTGCCGAGCGGAACGATCCGGACTACCCTGCCGCGCAACGCCGCTTCGACGGCGTTGTCTCTGTCGAAGCGCTCGTCATGCTAGCCGTACTTGCGCTGGCTGCGGTGCTGGGCCATACGTCGCCGACGGGCGGATAGCGGAGCGACCATATAGACATGCGACCGATATGACGATCGAGCGGCGCCCCGGTGCCGCGACGTACGTCCCGCCAACCCATCACATTTTCCTTAACGTAGAACAGGAGGTTATGCCATGCACCACCCCTTCTTCCGCCTGGCTATCGCGCTGCCGCTCGCGGCTGCTTCGCTAACCGCTTTCGCCGCTTCGTCGGGCGCCATGATGGTGTCCGACTGCTGGATCCGCTCGATGCCGGGCGACGTGCCGTCCGGCGGCTACTTCAAGCTGATGAACATGGGAGACAAGCCCGTCGATCTCGAAGGTGTTAGCACCGATGCGTTCGGGATGTCCATGCTGCATCAGACGCAGACTACCGGGAGCACGTCGAAGATGGTCATGGTCGACAAGGTGACCGTCCCGGCCAACGGGACACTCGCGTTCGCGCCGGGGGGGTATCACGTGATGTTCGAGAAGGAAAAGAAGCCGCTGACGGTCGGTTCGACGGTTCCCGTCACGTTCAAATTCAGTGACGGGGAGAGTATCGTCGGGCAATGCGCGGTGAAGAGCGCAACCGGCCAGTAATGACGCTTGCAGCCCGCGCGAAATCGATCGCGAGACTTGAGAACGCGGGCTGCAACGATTCGGGCAACCGGCGGACGTTTGTATCTGGTCAATGATGCTCGATGCGCTCGGCGGCACGCGAGCCCGAGCCGGCTTTCGGACTCGCGACACCGCAACGGCCGCTTCGGAGGCGCAACCTGTCGTCTGTTGTATGGCGATGCCCCGAAGCACCCTGCGGATCGTCTAAACTGCAGAATCGACGAACAGGCCATTCCCGCTCGGCTACCCCGCCATGGCGCACATCTTCTTCGCTGCTTCGATTCAACGGCATATCGCAACGCCCGAGCGCGAGATCGACGCGCGCACGCTCGGCGAAGCACTGAAGGCCGTCTTCGCCGCGCAACCTCGACTGCGCGGCTACATCCTTGACGATCAGGGCTCACTGCGAAGACATCTCGCCGTGTTTGTCGACGGCCGGCCGGTGCGCGACCGACAACATCTGTCCGATGCGCTCGGCGAGGAAAGCCGGGTTTACGTCATACAGGCGTTGTCGGGCGGATAAGAAGGTTCCACTCTTACTCGAGCTTTGCATGGGACCAGAGTAAGCGCTAATGCGCCAACTCTGGTCGACAGGAGACACTCCACATGAGCGATCGATTGCTTGTTGCAACCCGCAAGGGATTGTTCGTTCTGCAAGCCGACGGCGAGGGCGGCTGGACGCTCGGTGAGCCGTATTTCGTCGGCGAGCCGGTGAGCATGGTGCTGCCTGATCCGCGCGACGGTTCGCTGTATGCCGCGCTCAATCTAGGCCACTTCGGCGTGAAGCTGCATCGCCGGCGCGCGGGCGTAGAGGATTGGGAAGAGTGCGCGGTCCCCGTCTACCCGCCGCAGCCTGCCGACGAGACGCATGCCGGTGACGGCGCGGACACGAGCGCGGACAATCCGAGCGCGGCCGTGCCCAGCCCGCCGGCTCCTCCCTGGACGCTCCAGCAAATCTGGTCGCTCGAAACCGGCGGCCCGGACGAGCCGGGCGTCCTGTGGGCCGGCACGATTCCCGGCGGGCTCTTCCGTTCCGACGACGGCGGCGACACATGGCTGCTCAACCGGGCGCTGTGGGATCGCCCGGAGCGCCGCGAATGGTTCGGAGGCGGCTACGACGCGCCGGGCATCCATTCCGTGATGGTCGATCCGCGCGACAGCCGGCACGTGACGATCGGCGTGTCGTGTGGCGGCGTCTGGCAAACCGCCGACGGCGGCGCGACCTGGCGCGTTAGTGCCGAAGGCATGGAGGCCGACTACATGCCGCCGGAGCGGCGCGGCGATGCCAACGTGCAAGACCCGCACCGCGTCGTGCAATGCGCCGCAAATCCAGATGCGCTGTGGGCGCAGCATCACTGCGCGATCTTCCGCTCGACCGACGGCGCGGCGCACTGGCAGCGGATCGAAGCGCAGCCATCCAGCTTCGGCTTCGCGGTTGCCGTGCATCCGCGCGAGCCGGACACCGCGTGGTTTGTGCCCGCCGTGAAAGACCAGTGCCGGATCCCGGTGGACGGCCAGTTCGTCGTCACGCGCACACGCGACGGCGGCCGCACGTTCGAGCGTTTCTCGAACGGGTTGCCGCCTGCACCGGCGTATGACCTCGTGTATCGGCACGGGCTCGCTGTAGATGACTCCGGCACGCGCCTCGCAATGGCGTCGACCACCGGCGCGCTATGGACGTCCGACGACGGCGGCGAAAGCTGGCATTTGATTTCAGCGCATTTGCCGCCTGCTTATTGTGTTCGGTTTGGATGAGGGCGCGGGGCGGACTGGTGAGACATGAAACGCCTACATTGCCATTCATGCGCCGGACATAGCCTGAATGCGTGCATCGGCGTGATGGATCGATACTTCGAGCCGTACGCGCCGGCGAACCGCTTTGTGTAGCTCGGCTTGTCGCAAGAGACCTTTTGACACTTCGCCGAACGTCTGATCAGCACCAGCAGTCACGCGGACGCTCCTGCGCGAGAGACAGCTTTTGGCGGAGGACGCAGCTACTACGGCGTCAAGGCGTGCGAGTCTTCAGTGCTACTTTTCCGCCTTTTTCTCCTCGTCTGCTGTACGTAGTGCTGCGTTAGCTGTGACCAGCAGTTTCGCATCGTGGTCTTGGACTGCAGCGTCAACCGTGTCGAACGCTTTCTTAAGATCCTTTTGTGCCACCTTTGTCGCGCTTCCATTTTCCAAAATGGTTTCCGCTTCCTTTCTCAGGCGCTTAACTAGTTTCGCGGCGCATCTGGTGTCGAGCGTCCCATTGATGACGAATTCACTGATGTAATTCGCCAGCGCGGCCAGCGTCGCAGCGGTCGACTCATTCGCGCCGCTCTTACCGCTCGTTTCGGACTTCTTGCTCATCAGGACTCTCCCGTTAGGACACACTTCCGCAATGCAGGACCAGCGCTACGCTCACGGTCGGTGTCGCATGAAATGGTGACAGATTTCGAGCGAAAATAAGACGGTTTTTTTGGATGAAGAGGCGCTGTCATATCGCAACGTTCGGATATCGGTCGGCGGATTCAACCGGTCGATGCAATAGTTCGATGGAACCGCTTGCCGGCCCGCAGCGGAGGATCGTCGCAAGTCGACCCGTGCGGTCCTTCGCCACCGCCGCAAGCAGTCGTTGCCAATCTGCGAAAACAGACGCCCATTCAAAACGCTCGCTCCAACACGCGCAAAGCGCGCGGAAGGGAGTGGTCGCCTCTCGTGTGTGTCAAGTATGGGTTGAGAACGCCCGGCGTGCTTCCACTCTACTCGACCTTAACCCAGACCAACACGGAAGTGCTTTCCTTGCCAGTTAATGGGTTCCTGTCGGGCAGCGTCTTAATGTACAAGTACTTGCCGTCGATTCTGAACTGACGCACTTGGGTCGTTCCTGTCCACGACTGGTTCCACGATGCATCAATACGATGACTAACCCTGTCGCCCTCTATGCTGTAGGTCCCCGCGTATGAGCTAAACCCGCTGTAGAGATCGACGCGTTCCGCGTCGGTAGGAACCAGATCGGATGGCGCCTTTCGTCCCTCATTGACCAGAATTGCGTACATCCGGCCGTCGGGACCATAGCTGAGATAACCGCTTGGGCGAGCGCCGAACAAATCGGTCTTCTGGCCGGTGGCCAGGTCTTCAGTCGTGAAGGACTGTAGCTTCCACGTTCCTAGCTGCGCACCGGTGCAGGTCTGTCGCTCATGTGCCATAGCTTCCACCCTTCCAAGACAAATACACCGTGTGGCCGGAAACTGAGTCGAGCTCTTAGATGACGCTCATTCTGGTATCTCGGATCTGACTTTCCGTCCTCCGATTCTGGCGACACTACTCGCAGTCGTTCACCAGATCAATCAATCTCGCGTGACCGGAATCGTCCGCTTACGAGAAATTTCCGAGGCCGCTGCATAGTTCCGCTTCTGGCCGACGAACCGAGCCGGATGCCGATTGGGCCGAGTTCGCCCCCCTTTGCGGACATCCGGCGCCCGGAGGACAATGCCCTTGCGAATCTCTTCCGAGGCTGCCCAAGATGGCTAAATTTCAGCCCGATGGATGGCGTACCGTCACGCCCCGAATCGTCGTACGGGATCCGGAAAACCTGATCACATTCATCAAGATGGCGTTTCAGGCACTGGGCGAATTCCGTCACGGGCGGCCTGCCGAAATCATGATCGGCGATTCCGTCGTGATGGTTAGCGGCGCAGACGGCCTTCGCGATCCGATGCCGGCATTTCTGTATGTCTACGTCGAGGACGCCGATTCGACCTACCAGCGAGCGATTGCGGCGAATGCGATCTCACTCGAAGTTCCGACCGACATGCCATACGGCGACAGGCGAGCAATGGTAAGAGATCCGTGGGGAAACACATGGCAGATTGCCACACATCAGCGCGACCTCTGTGCTGCCGAGATCCGTTCAAGGTAGGGCGTTACTGACGTCGTAGGCAGAGCGGTGTCGCTTCGGTGCAAGCCTGGCAGCGGTCCGGACTTACTTATGAGGACCACTTACTGGCCGAATACGCGTTTGAGTGTCAGACTGTTTTTCACGGTTGTCACGCCCGGCACGGCTTCGGCAACCCCGGCCGCCCTGTCGATCTGCGCTGCATCGGGCACCGTGCCAAACAGCGTCACCGCGCCACCTCTCGCACGGACACTGATGTTTGAAGCACTGATCTCCTTGTCCTTCATGAGCGCAGCGCGTACCTTCCTGCCGAGCGCGCGATCAGCCTGTCTGGAACTCGCCGAAGCGCCGCTGCCCGGCGACGCCATGACGGTTGACGCTGGCCCACTGCCCGATTCGCCAGGCTGGGACCATGCATTGATCCATGTCGTCACGATCAGTGCGCCGACCGCCAGTTTGAGTGCCCTGATTACCTTCATTGCTTTCTCCAGTCTTCCTAAGTCTTGCGGGATCCCCGTTGGAATCGCTGTTCTGCTACCGCGTGGCGAGCCGGCACGCTTCACCGGCCAGAGGTCTTCATTTCGAGCCCAATACGGAGGATCCCTAGAAGTAGTGGCGTATCCCGAGCATGACCGCCGTCGTCCCGAGGCCCGGCGCGACGGGCTGGCCGTACGTAATCGTCTGCGTCATATCTCCGTGGTTGTTCACCCAACCCACCTGGCCATAGAGCAAAGTGGCCTTGGACAGACTGTATTCGGCGCCTCCGGCGACCTCGAGCGATTTGTTGGCCGAATTGTTCGCGTCCTTCAGGTAATACACGCCACTGGTGAGCTTGAATGCCGGTGAGAACTGATAGCCGAGGCCGGCCGAATACAGGTCGAGGTTGACCAGATTCGCGTGCGCCGGATTCCTGCCGTTGGAATATGACGCGGAAATGGAGAAGGCGTGATAGGTGTACAGCGCCCCGAGGTAGTAGAGGCGGTTGTTGGCGAGTCCGGTGGGCACCGTCGTCGGTCCGGGATTGGTGTCGTGACCGTTGTAGTAGAGGGCTCTCAGATTGAGGCCATAGTTCGAGTATTTGAGCACGGCGGACTCGCGCGTGCCGCCCTGGAAGCTGCCTGCCACACCGCCGGGCGCATATTCGAGCGCTGCGGACACGCCGGCGAATGTCGGCGACTCGTAGACGATCGCATTGCTGTCGTACAGCGCGCCGATCGGTCCGTTGGTGCTGGTGCCGGACCAGCCTGCGGCCTGGTTCATGCCCAGCCATGCCGTCAGGATGCTGCCGAAATACTGGCCCGCCCGCACGTCGGTATCGGCCATCGCGTAGGCCATCGGCACGATCTGGCGACCGAAGTTCACCGTACCGAACGGTCCCGACACGCCGAGCGTCGCGAACTGGTTGAACTGCGCCACCGCGCCCGGCGTATCCGCCAGGCCGAACTTGCCGGTGCCGCTGTCGAACGACCCCTGCAGCTTGAAGTTGACGTGATAGCCGCCGCCAATGTCCTCGGAACCCTTGAGCCCCCAGATACTCGCGTAGATCCCGCCATCCTTGTAGCGATATACCTTGCCCAGATTCTTCGCCGTCGGGCTGAACGAGGCCGCCGAGGTACTTTGATATAGCAGACCGGAATCCACGACGCCGTACAGCGTCACCGACGACTGCGCATAGGCCGGACTTCCAAGGACGGCCACCGCGGCCGCAGCTACCCATTTCAGTTTCATTGCGTCTCCAGTTTTGTAGCTTTAATCCACCCGTAACGACGTACGTTCAAGACGTACGTTCAATACTCAACACGCCAGGCCACCTGCTTCCTTAAGTCGGCAACAGATAGTCCTGAAACGCTTCGCGCAGCTGGTTCTTCAGCACCTTGCCGGTAGCGCCAAGCGGCACCGCATCGACAAATACGACTGCATCCGGCGTCCACCATTTCGCGATCTTTCCTTCGAAGAACGCCAGCAATTCTTCGGCTGTGACCTGTGCACCGGGCTGTTTCACGGCGACAAGCAGTGGCCGCTCGTCCCACTTCATATGCTTCGCCGCAATGCAGGCCGCGCTCGCTATCGCGGGATGCGCGGCTGCGAGGTTCTCGATCTCGATCGAGCTGATCCACTCGCCGCCGGACTTGATCACGTCCTTGCTGCGATCGGTGATCTGCATGAAGCCGTCGGCGTCGATGGTCGCGATATCGCCGGTCGGGAACCAGCCATGCGCGTCGGCATCGATCCGCAGCGGGTTGCCACCTTCATTGCGGAAGTAGTTGCGCACCACCCATGGGCCACGCACCAGCAGATCGCCCGAGCTCGCGCCGTCCCATGGCAGTTCCTGACCGTTCTCACCGAGGATCTTCATATCGACGCCAAATACCGCGCGCCCCTGTTTGGATTGCAGGGCGCAACGGTCTTCCGGACCCAGTGCGAGGTGCCTTGCTTTCAACGCGCCGATGGTCCCGAGCGGACTCAGTTCGGTCATGCCCCATGCGTGCAGGACCTCCACGCCGTACCCATCCTGGAACGTGTGAAGCATTGCGGGCGGGCAGGCTGCGCCGCCAATGACGGTGCGCTTCAGGGTCGAGAAGTTCAGGCCACCTTGCTCGAGCCAGGTCAGCAGGCCTTGCCATACTGTCGGCACGCCAGCCGCGAAGGTGACCTGCTCGGCTTCGACGAGCTCGTAGAGCGCTTGGCCGTCCAACCCGGGGCCGGGGAAAACCAGCTTGGCCCCGACCATGCACGCGACATACGGAATGCCCCACGCATTGACATGGAACATCGGCACGACCGGCAGGATCACGTCGCGCGCCGAGCAGTTCAGCGCATCCGGCAGTGCGGCAGCGAACGTGTGAAGCAGCGACGAGCGATGCGAGTAGAGGACGCCCTTCGGGTTGCCGGTGGTACCGGACGTGTAGCACAGCGCGCAGGCGGTATCCTCGTCAAAATTCGGCCACACGTAGGTCGACGAGCTGCGCTCGAGCAGATCTTCGTAGCACAGCAGGTTGGCAATGCCGGTATCCAGCGGCATATGCGCGCGATCGGTCATCGCGACCAACGCCTTGACAGTCTTGCAGCGGCCGGCAATGGCCTTGACCAGCGGCAGGAACGTCAGATCGAAGAACAGGACCTGATCTTCCGCATGGTCGACGATGTAGGCGATCTGGTCTGCGTGCAGGCGCGGATTGATCGTATGCATCACTGCGCCCATGCCGGATATGCCGTAGTACAGCTCCATGTGGCGATAACCGTTCCAGGCGAGGGTGCCGACACGGTCGGACGGCCTGATGCCCAGACTCGTGAGCGCATTGGCCATCTGTCGCGCGCGCCGGTGACAGTCGCGGAAGGTGTAGCGATGGATGTCACCCTCTACCCGCCGCGACACGATCTCCGTATCCCCATGATGGCGATCGGCATGCACGATCAGCGAGGAAATCAGCAACTGCTTTTGCAGCATCAAACCGTTCATTTCGTCCGTCCATTCTTTAATGCAGAGTCACGAGCCGACATCGCCCGCGGCAGCATTCGAGCCATTGGGCGCCTGCGGTCTTTTACCGCCGGTCAGTCGTCTTTTGTCAAAGACCGATCTCCAGAAGCGCTCACAATCCTGTTCGCAGAACTGATTGTTATGGCAGATGCTGAAGAGGTCGATGCAAGGATTTTCAGGCGTGATCGCTTCAGGTCACGCGGCGCATCCGGTCATATCACCACGCCGCCATTCGGGCTGATCACCTGGCCGACCAGGTAGTGGTCGCCGGCCAGATAGGTCACCGTCGAGGCGTATTCCTCCATCGTGCCCAGGCGTCCGGCTGGCACCACTTGCCAGAACTGGTTGCGCCTTTCCTCACCGGCGGCTTCGAAGTATTCCGTGAATTCGGGAGTGGCCACACCCCCTGGCGCCATCGCGTTGACGAAGATATTGGCACCCGCGACTTCGGCTGCGACCGACTTCGTGAAGGCAACCACCGCGCCCTTGGTGGCGCTGTAGTGCGGGCTATGGGCGCTCATGGCCGAGATGCCCGCAATCGACGCGATGTTGATGATCCTGCCGTCGCGCTGCGGCTGCATCAGCCTGAGCGCTTCGCGGGTGCAGTAAAAGAGGCCGTGCACGTTGACGTCCCAGTAACGATGCCACTCCTCGTCGCTGGTGCTGCTGGTGAAAGCCAGCGATTGCCGCTGCACGGGCGTGGTGAGATAGGCGTAATGCCTGTTGCGGCGCGCCGTATCGATCGGCGTGTTCGGCACGAGCGCGGCGTTGTTGACGAGAATGTGCAACGTCCCGAAGCGCTCGACGATCGCGGCGAACAGGTTGGCGACTTCGCTGCTGGACGAGACGTCGCAGCGCAGCGCCAGACACGGCGCGCCGGCCGCTTCCACGGCAGCGCGCGTTTCTTCGAGGGCCGGCATGTCAATGTCGCAGATCGCGACCCGTGCACCGGCGCGGGCCAGATCCACGGCGATGGCACCGCCCATCCCGCGACCGGCACCGGTGACGAGGGCGACACGCCCTTCCAGATTCCGACGTTGGTCTTGCATGTCCATTACCTCACAGGTTGTATGTTGTGCAGCGCGAGCGCACGCTGCCTGCGCGAGGCGCGCGCCGCGAGGGCGAAAAACAGCGCTGAACTGATCGTCAGCACGTCAGTGGCGATCAGGACACCCGTCAGCGGAGCGGTGGCGCCAGCCTTGATGAAATGGTCGGCGGCCATCCCGATGACCACGGTGCCGATGGCAAGGGCGAATACGTTGATCGAGAGCATCGTGAAACCGAAGATCGTCGAGCGCATCTTCTGGGGTGCCATGCTCATGATCGCCGCCGCGCCCGGGCCGTACACCGCCAGCGGCAGGAAGAATCCCGCGCACATGCCGATGTAGAACAGCGGCGAACTGACCGGGACGAAACGGCAGGCCAGCATCAACGGCGCGCAGATCACGACAAGGAGCGCCATGAAGCTGGCGTGTCCGCCGCGCAGTTTGCTCGCCACACGATCGCCCATGACGCCACCCATCACCGCGCCCAGCGTGCCGAACACCAGTTGTAGCGCGCCGATCCTGGTGGCAATGCCAGCCGCGTTCATGCCGCGCTCGTTGACGAGCCACAACTGCGAGAAGGAAAAGCTGGCAAAAACGAGGTGCACCAGTACGAAACCAACGATCACGAAGCCCAGCGCACGGTTGCTGCCCACGGTACGCAACACCGCGAGCGCCTGGGCTACGAACGGTGCGCCGCGTTCCTGCGGTGCGAGCTGGCTACGGTCTTCCTTGAGCAGCGCCAGCGGCAAGGCAACGGCGACGCCGACGATGCCAAGGACATAGAAAGTGGTCCGCCAGCCATGCGTGGCGCCAAAGCTGCCGGCGAGCAGGAAACTGCAGCCGACGCCCATGGGTATCCCCATGAAGAACAGCCCCATCGCCGTGCCTCGTCGCTTCTCCGAGAAGAGTTCAGCCAGCAGGGCCACCGCGGCAGGTACCAGCGCCGCCTCGCCGCTGGCGACGAAAAAGCGCGCCACCACCATCTGCTCAAAGCTCTGGGCATGGCCCGAGGCCAGCGTGCAGGCGCTCCAGATCAGCACGCGCCGGCGGCGATGACCCGGGTGCGGCTGAAGCGGTCCGCAAGGGTGCCCATGAACATCGCCATCACGCCGAAGCTCAGCACCCATACCGCGCCGACCAGAAAGCCGTATTGCGTGTTGCTGAGCGCCAGGTCTTTAATGATCTGCGGCGAGAAACCGAGCAGCATATTGCGGTCGATGTGGGCCAGCAGGTGGATCACCAGTAGCGACGCCAGAACCGCAGAGGGGCTTTTCTTCCAGAACATCATCTGTCTCCATGCCTGAGAGGGTTCAGAGCGAGGCGCAACGCGATACGCTGCCGCGTTGCGCCCCGTTATCCCCGCTCAGGCGACCTTGCGTGCCGGCACGTCGCGCCGGCCGGGCGTGCGAT
Organism: Paraburkholderia sp. MM6662-R1; assembly: GCF_050436245.1. Lineage (NCBI taxonomy): Bacteria > Pseudomonadati > Pseudomonadota > Betaproteobacteria > Burkholderiales > Burkholderiaceae > Paraburkholderia > Paraburkholderia sp. MM6662-R1. The sequence continues at coordinate 1,114,882 of NZ_JBNDLV010000001.1, forward strand.
TAGGGACCATGCGCAGGTTGTCCAGCGTCTCGTCGACCGAACCCCACTGGGTGCCGATCTGATAGATGCGGTGGGCATCCTCGCCGCTCGCGATGTCGCGATTGAGCTCGCGCGCAATGCGCACCATCTGCTCGATCTGCTGCACTGAAGTCGCCCGCTCGCCGTTCGGGCCGAACAGCGTGTCTTCGATACCGACCCGTACATGCAGGCCCAGTGCAATCGCCAGCGTATTCATCGGCACCACGTTCCGGTTCAGCGTTTCGAACGTAAGCACCGCGCCCTCCGGGGTGCGGCGGGCAAACTCGATCATGTCGGCGGGATGCAACCCGGCCGCGCCGCCGCCAATTGCCACGTAATTGATATTCAGCGGACCGCTATACGCACCGTTGCGAATAAGACGCTCGACCGTTTCGAGTTGCGTCAGATTCCCCAGCATGAACTGCGGCTGGATGCCGTTGGCGACGAGACGCCTGATGTGTTCGACGTGCCATGAGGGATTGGACGGCACGATCATGTCGCGATAGGCAGCCTGCAGCGCCGGGTTCATGAGCGAGGTACCCGCGATGTCGGCCTCGGTCATCAACTCCATCACGTTCATCTGGCTGGTGTTGATTGCGACGGTGACCTGATCCGGACGGGGGTTCAACTCCGCGAGCATGTGACGTGTGTCATCGTTTTGCCATTGGGCCGCTTCGCCTTCATTCTCCGGCGCGAATGAGATCGAGCCGCCGACCTGCAGCACCATCTTCGGCACAGCATCGCGCAGACGGGCAAGCATGTCGTTGAACTTCGACAGACGCTTGCTGCCCTTGCCGTCTTCCTCGCGCACGTGCACGTGCAGCACGGTCGCGCCTGCGTTGTAGCAGTCGACGGCCTTCTGCACCTGCTCGTCCATCGTGACCGGGATATCGTCCGAATCGCCGGGGATCCATTGCGGCCCATAGGGCGCCACCTGAATCACGAGTTTTTCCTGGTTTTCAGGCAGCAGGGAGTCGTCCATGAAATGCATGGTCTGTGTTCCTCTTTGAAAATTAATGAAGTGACGGCGCTGACGTCAGGCAACGGCCTGCGCAGCGTCGACGTTTGCCTTCTCGAAGGCGGCCAGTTCTTCCAGCAGGATCGGCGCGCCGAGACTGGAGGAATGAATGCCAAGGACGCTAACCGCCTGTAAGACCGCAGCGATTTCTTCCCTGGTGGCGCCCAGTTCGAGCGCGCGGCGGATGTGACGGCGTGTGCCCGGCGCATACATATGCGTGCAGGACGCGTCGACCGCGATGGCGAGGAACTCGAACACCTTCGGTTCCAGCACACCCGACATCACGGTGTGCATGCCCATCGCCATGAATTTCTCGGCCCAGACAGGATCGAGTTCTGCAATGGCATCCCAGGCGGGATTCCAGTTGCCGGTTGCGCGCAGCTGATCGCAGACCGGGGTCGCGCTGCGGCTCGTCTCATTGCTCATTGTTTCGCCTCCTCTCGAACTTCTCGAATTTCCGTACGCGTTGGTCATTACGCGTCTCTGGAGGCAAGTATCGGACTACTGGCAAAGAGCGGTTTGACAAATTGAGGCAAAAAATTTACATTTTGATGCACGAGGGAAAACCATATGTCCTATCTGCTTCGCAGTGCCGCCCTGACCAGTTACGTCGAAGTGGCCCGTTCGGTGGGCCTTGATCCCTACCAGCAGTTAAGTGATGCCGGCATTGACCGTTCTGCGTTGCTGAACCCCGACATCATGATTCCGGCCGAGGCAGTGGCGCGGTTGCTGGAAACCTCCGCCCGGGCCGCTGCCGTCGAGGATTTCGCGCTGCGCATGGCCGAGAGCCGCCACCTCTCCAACCTTGGCCCTCTCGGTTTTGCGATGCGGGAACAGCCGACGTTGCGCCGCGCGCTCGAATCGATGGCGCACTATCTGCGCCTGCAGAACGAAGCGGTGGTGATGCGCGTCGAGGAAACGGCAGGACTCGCCATCATCCGCGAAGACCTCATGGGCGGCATGCCTGGCTCGATGCGCCAGGCAACGGAGTTGATACTGGGCGTCCTGTACCGGACGCTGGGGCTGGTGCTGGGCGCCGCCTGGAAGCCCCGCACCATCTGTCTCACGTACAGCGCTCCAGCCAGCCTCGCCATGCATGCGCGTGTATTTGGCGCGCCCGTTGAGTTCAACCAGGATTTCGACGGCATCGTGTGCCTCGCAGCGGATCTCGACGCCGCGATTCCAGCTTACGATCCGGTCATGGCGCAGCAGGTGCGCCAGTATCTGGATTCGATGCTGCTTCAGTCCAACGCAACCATGTCCGACAAGGTCAGGAAACTGGTCATTGCGCTTTTGCCGTCTGGCACCTGCTCGGCCGACCGGATCGCGCAGCATCTGGGCGTGGATCGCACGACCGTGAATCGCCACCTCGCCCGTCAGGGTGACAGCTTTCTGTCGATCGTCGATGCGGTGCGGGTTGAACAGGTGATGCGGTATGTCAGTAGCGGCGACCGGCCGCTGTCTGAAGTGGCTACGCTGGTAGGCTTCTCATCGCTGAGCGCGTTTTCCCGCTGGTTCAACGGCCGCTTCGGCTGCAGCGTTTCGACGTGGCGCCGCAAAAATGCACAACGAAGTGCTGGGGCCCGCGATGCATCGCCTGGCTAACCATCGCGTTGGGCCGCTGATTCTCTACCCTTGCGCCCCAGTGCCAGCGATCGTGACTATCGTTTGCGATTGCGCCCATGCCGCACAGGGCACGGCCAGAAGGATGATCCAGGCAGACTGGATAAGCCTCGCGCGAATGGAGCAATTCATCGCCGACCTACCGGAGTTGTCCCGCCCAAATGATTTTCACGACAGCATCTGCGTCGTGTCGAGTTCCCTCTTGCCGACAAGCCTTCGCCAACTACTGACCCAGTTGCCACCGCAGCACGGGGTGCGTTGCTCCGGCGGACATGGCCCATACCCCGCCAGGTCCGAAGTCGTATGTGGGACCGAAGCTGACGGGGTTGCTCATCTGAAGTTCTGGACGTGACATACCCCCTTTCCGCGTGGGGCGCGGAATGGCTGACGACGACCCGCAGAGCCGGCCTGAAACGCGTTAGTCGTAGCGACTGAAGAATAGCCGCTGGAGTGGCGGATGCATGCCGATACCTCTGCTTTTTGCGCTTTTTTGACCGGGCGTTTGTGGCCGCTCGTCCTGTGGGACCCTTCTGACGCGCTTCTTCTATCCCTCAGGTTGTGCGTTGTTCAAGTGCCCAAGGCTAATATTTTTCCGATGAAATATAAGCGGTCTCGTAAGCGATTCTTGAACTGGACTCTAAGGCTTGCTAAATTTCAGGGACACTTCCAATGTAAGTTGATGCGGCGATCGATAAGCAAAGGGGAAAGATCTATGGCTGTCGTCGTTCACAACATCGCTGTGGGTCATTCGAGCCGGAGCGTGGCGTGATGCCGAACCAGGCAGCGCCCAGTACGTGCGCCTATCAGCATATCGTGCGCGCCCAAGGTATCAGCCTGTCCTACGGCAAGATACGGGCGCTGTCCGGCATCGATCTGGCCATTGGGCGGAACGAGATCGTCGGCCTGATCGGTGATAACGGCGCGGGTAAGTCGACGCTCATCAAGGTACTGACTGGTGTCGTGCGGCCGAGCACGGGCAAGCTGTTCATCCGGGACGAGGAGGTCGACTGGAACCGCTTTTCGGTGCGCGAGGCGCACCGACTGCGCTTCGAGACGGTCTATCAGGAAAAATCGCTGGGCGAGAAGCAGCCGCTGTGGCGTAATTTTTTTGTCGGCCGGCAGATCACCAACCGGTTCGGCTTCATCAAAGTTGCCGAACAGCGGCGCATTGCCAATGATATTTTGAAGCGCCAGCTCGGTTTCCGCGGCGTGGGGATCGACGCGGATTCGCTGATTGCGAAACTCTCCGGTGGCGAGCGCCAGGGCATCGCGATCGGACGGGCGATGTATTTCGACAGCGATCTGATCATTCTCGATGAACCCACGGTTGCGCTTGCCATTAGCGAGGTACGCAAGGTTCTCGACTTCGTCCGGTCGATCAAGGAGTCCGGCCGCGCCTGCATCTACATCGAACATAACCTCGCCCATGTGCACGAGCTCGCCGATCGGCTCGTCGTGCTCGATCGTGGCCGGATCGTCGCGGATATGAAGTCGGGTGAGATGAGCCTCGAGGAACTCACCCGGTTCTTGATTTCGCTACAGCAGAGCGGGCACGGGCCGGCGCTGGCTGCGGGGCAAGGACGTGAGTGATCCGATAAAAGACGAACAGCCGGCGCGGCTGGTGCGTTTTCGCCTGCCGGATTTTGCACGCATCGAGGGAGTGCCGAGCCTGGTCGTGTTCGCGTTGGTGGTCGGCCTGTTCATGGCAACCGCACCGCGCGTCTTTTTAGGCTGGCCAATCTACTTCTCGTTCCTGACCACCGTGCCACCGCTGGCGGTGTTGGCGATCGGGCTCACTCTGGTGGTTGCGGCGGGGGAAATTGATCTGTCCTTCCCCTCCGTGATGGCATTCTCGGGCTTTCTGTTCGCCTGGTGCGTGAACACCACCGGATCAGCCTGGCTAGCCGTGATCGCGGCATTGGCGGGCGGCGCGCTGGTCGGCGTGGTGAACGGGGTGCTGGTCGCGGTGGTCGGTGTGCCTTCGATCATCGTGACAATCGGCACGCAGTTCCTCTGGGCTGGGGTTGCTTCGATCCTGTCCGGCGGGCTCTCCAATGCGCTACAGGAGCTCGCCAACGGTTCAGCCTATGCAGTATTCGCGGGCACGTTGTTCGGTGTGGTCCCGATGCAAGCGCTCTGGGCGCTCGGGCTTGCAGCGTTCATGTGGTTCATCCTCAATCGTCACCGTTTTGGCGAGCACCTGCTGTTCATCGGAGACAACCGAAACGTGGCGAAGGTCGTGGGCATCAATGTCGTGCGTGAGACAGTGAAATTGTTCACGCTGATGGGTGTGCTGGCCGGTTTCGCCACGGTGCTGCTCACGCTCGAGAATCTGAACTATTTTTCAACCCAGGGGCAGGGCTATCTGCTGCCGGCGCTGGCCGGCGTGTTCATCGGCGGAACCTCGGTGTTTGGTGGCACGGCGACGATCGTGGGTACCTTCTTCGGCACTTTCGTGATTGGCATGCTGGAGGCCGGAATCGTTGCGACAGGTATCGCCGGCTTCTGGGTACAGGCGATCGAAGGGGTGGTGTTCATCGTCGCTGTGACGCTGCATCTGTTGGTAGAGAATCCCGCCAAGCTGCGCGTGTTGCGCGAAAGATTCAGGCTTGGGGGGCGATAAAGCCGTTAAATCAGGAGAAAGGAGCAGAAATGATCAAGATCATGACGGGATCCCTCCTGGGGGCGAGTATTCTCGCGTTTGGCCTCGCGCAGACGGCCGGTGCCACCGAGCCGACCACGACGGGGCCGCTCGGGGCCGGTATGACAATGTATATGCAGATGGGCGGAAACCCTGGCGACGGCGCGACGCTGCCACGTCAGACCGGGGCTGCGGACGCGGCGCATGCCTTAGGCATCAAGGTGATCGAGCAGTTCTCGGCCTGGAGCCCAGAGACAATGCTTGCGCAGTTTCGCCAGGCGATGGCGGCGCATCCGACGTGCATCGGCATCATGGGCCATCCGGGCGATCCAGCCTTCGCGCCACTGATCAAGCAGGCGGTAGACCAGGGCATCATCGTTACCGTCGGCAACACGCCGCTACCCGAGAACCAGAAACTTTACGACGCGAAGGGCTTCGGCTACGCCGGCGTCGAACTCTACGTCGGCGGGCAGATCACCGCGCAGGCGATGCTCAACGCTGGGATCAAGAAGGGCGACGAGGCGCTGGAATACGGTGTGTTCAACGAGAGTGTGCGCAGTCAGTCTGACCGTGGTCTTGCCGAAACGCTGGAGAAGGCCGGCGTAAAGGTGACCAGGCTCAATATCTCACCTCAGGTGGATTCCGATTCATCGCTCGCCGTGCCGATCCTGGTCGCCTTTATCCAGGCGCACCCTAATCTGAGGGCGATTGGGACTCAGCACGGCGGTGTAACCGGGTTCATTCCGCAGGCGCTCCAGCAGGCTGGCAAGAAGCCGGGGCAAATCATCATTGGTGGCATCGATCTGGCACCGGCCACGATTTCGGGGCTGCAGAGCAAATACATTACCGCGACGCTCGACCAGCAACTCTATCTGCAAGGCTTCCTGCCGGTCACGCAATGCGTGCTCTCGGCTGCTTATCATTTCGCGGGACTGACCATCAACACCGGCGCAGGTGTCCAAACACCTGCGACGATCGACTCGCTCATTCCGTTGATCAAACGCGGAATCCGCTAAGGTCGGATGATGTGAGATGGAATGGCGCGTGCGTTGCCGTCACACACGGATCAGGGTTGGCGTTTGCCGCGACCACCAGCGGGTTTGCCAGCCGGCTTACGTGAACCCGCAACTGGCTTGCTGGCCGGTTTGCTGCGTGGCTTTTGCACGCTGAATGGGCTACCGCTGGACAAGCTTGCGCCTTTACCCGCGGCCACAGCGCGTTGCGCCGCGGGCTTGCGTTTGTTTTCGCCACTTTGCGGGCGCGGTTTTTTGCTGAGGACCTGCATGGCGCCCGGCGCAGCTTGCGGCACTTTGGGCTTCTTAGGCTTTTTGGGTTTCTTGATGATCTGGCCCGTGGCGCTAGTTTGCGGCACGCGGTGTTCGGCTTCAAAACCCGGCTCTTCTTCACGGCGCAGCGTTTGCCGGATCAGCGCTTCAATCGCGGCCAGTTGCGGGGCTTCATCGGCGCACACAAGGGACACCGCCACGCCGCTGGCGCCCGCGCGGCCGGTACGGCCAATACGGTGCACATAGTCTTGCGCCACGATCGGCAGATCAACGTTGATCACCAGCGGCAGATCGTCGATATCCAGCCCGCGCGCAGCCACATCGGTGGCGACCAGCATATGTACTTCGCCCGTCTTGAAGCGCTCCAGCGCACGCAGGCGCGCGGGTTGCGGTTTGTCGCCGTGGATGGTGTCGACCACATAGCCCGCTTCATCCAGCATGGCCGCCAGGTAATCCACGCCATTGCGGGTTTTGACGAACACCAGCGCGTGCTTCCAGCTGTTCTCAGCCACAAGGTGCATGAAAAGGTCGGGCTTGTTCTTTTTATCCACCGGCACCACCCACTGCTTGATCTTGCTGGCCGTGGCATTGGGCGGGCTGACGCTGATATTGACCGGGCCGCGCAGAATGCCCGCCGCCATGGCGCGGATCTCATCGGTAAACGTGGCAGAGAACAGCAGGGTCTGGCGCTGAGCGGGCAAGGCAGCAAAGACGGCGTTGAGTTCGCGCGCAAAGCCCAGATCCAGCATGCGGTCGGCTTCATCCAGCACCAGCGTTTGTACCTGATCAAACTGCACCGCGTTCTGGCGATGGAGATCTAGCAAACGGCCCGGCGTGGCGACGAGCACATCCACGCCTTTGCGCAACTTCATCATCTGCGGGTTGATGCTCACACCGCCGTAGGCGGCCAGAAATCGTAAGTCGAGGCCTTTGCCGTACGCGATAAAGCTTTGCAGCACTTGTTCGGCCAGTTCACGCGTGGGCACCAGCACCAGAACACGCACGCGGTTGCTGGACACCGCCGGGCCGTGTTGCACCAGCCGTTGCAACAGCGGCAGCGCAAAACCCGCCGTTTTGCCAGTGCCGGTCTGTGCCGCAGCCATGACGTCCTTGCCACTGAGCACAGCAGGAATCGCCTTGGCCTGCACCGGCGTAGGTGTCTGGTAATTGAGGTCCTGCACATTGCGCAGCAAGGGATCGATCAGGCCAAGCGAGGCAAAAGACATTGGCGTATTCCGGGCTAAAGCCGCAATTCTAGCGGTTACCGCCTGAACCGTCGGTCTCTGGATGGCCCCTGCAAATCCCGCCGGAATGATATATGATGGTCATCATGAAAAATCCATCAATCACCCGAACGCCAGCCAGCCGCAAGGAAATCACGCATGAGCGCATCGTCGAGGTCGCCGCACGCGCGATTCGGCGCAGCGGCTACGACGGCACGGGCGTGGCTGACATCATGAAGGAGGCAGGTCTGACGCATGGCGGCTTCTATGCCCATTTCCCGTCGCGCGAGGTGCTGCTTGCCGAAGCCGCTGACCGCGCCGGAGCTGAATCCGTGGCGCTGTCGGAGCGTATCGCCGCGTCCGTGCAGCCGGAACAGGCGTTGCCGGCGATGATGCGCGCCTATCTGTCGAAGGAGCATTGCGAGAGCATCGAGACAGGTTGCCCGATCTCTGCCCTCGGCTCGGAGATGCCGCGCCAGGCGCCGGCCGTACGGCGCGCGGCCACCCGCCGCATCAAGGAGATGATCGATGTCGTTGCGCGCCAATCGCCCGATTGGGGTCAGCCAGGCGCGCACGAACAGGCGCTTTTGATGGTCGCCACAATGGTTGGCACGATGGTGATGGCGCGTGCCGTCGACGACCCCAAACTATCGGAGAGTTTTCTTGAAGCGGCATTGAAAAAACTCGCACCGACTGAAGCGTAAATACGCCGGCCCTGTGCCGGTTTTCGTTGGACCACAAATATGACCATCATCATATTTGAGTGAAACGAATGCTCAACCAACCACGCAAAGACATCTTGGGAAGAACATCATGCAAACCAAAATAGCGCTCGTGACGGGCGCCTCGTCAGGAATCGGCGAAGCCACGGCAAAGCGGCTTGCGAAGGCCGGATACAAGGTCTACGGCACCAGTCGGCGCGGCCAACGAGCCGGCCAACAGTCGTTCGATATGCTGCCGCTCGATGTGACCAGCGATGCATCCGTTGCAGCCGCCGTCAGCGAAGTGCTGCGCCTGCAGGGCCGCATCGACCTGCTGGTGAACAATGCCGGTTTCGGCGTCGCCCCTGCCGCCGCGGAAGAGAGTTCGATCGACCAGGCACGCACGATCTTCGATACGAACTTCTTCGGGATCATCCGCATGACGCGTGCTGTCGTGCCTCATATGCGGCGACAACGCAGCGGCCGCATCATCAACATCGGTTCCGTGCTCGGTTTTCTGCCAATGCCCTATATGGCGCTGTATTCCGCCACCAAGCACGCGGTGGAAGGTTATTCGGAATCGCTCGACCATGAGCTGCGTACGCTGGGCATCCGCGTATCGGTCATTGAACCTGCCTACATCAAGACGCCTTTCGACGCGAACTTCATCGCGCCCGACGCCCCTCTCGACGAATACCGCGAGGTGCGCTCGGCCGTGGACAAGCGAGTGAAGGAAGTGGTCGAGGGCGCCGACGGTCCCGAGGTCGTGGCCGAAACCGTACTGCAGGCCGCCGTCGCGGCTCGTCCGAAACTCCGCTATACCGCTGGCGGACTCGCCGCCCGTCTGCGATTGCTGCGCAGATTCGCGCCCGCTGGACTGGTGGACGCCGGTATCCGCAAAGATCTGCGGCTGGCAACGTAGACGACGTGACTGTCTCCTCCCTGTTCAAAGGCTCTGCATCCGTGCTATTGCCAGCGAAACAACCAGACTTAGCGAGCCACTGACAAGGAACCATGATGCAAGCATTCGTCGTCGATCGATATGGACGCAAGAATGGCTTACGATCCGGCGATATGCCGGCTCCAGAGCCGCGCGAGGACGACGTATTGATCCAGATCCACGCCGCGGGCGTGAACCCGCTCGATGCCAAAATCAGGGACGGAGAGTTCAAGCTCATTTTGCCCTATCGTTTGCCGCTGATTTTGGGCAACGATCTGGCAGGGGTTGTCGTGCGCGTCGGCTCGCGCGTGCGGCGATTCAAGCCCGGCGACGAAGTCTACGCGCGCCCGCACAAGGATCGCATCGGCACTTTCGCGGAATTCATCGCGGTCAAAGAGGATGGCGTGGCCCTCAAGCCGACAGCACTCACGATGGAGGAAGCGGCTTCAATCCCGCTGGTTGGATTGACCGCCTGGCAGGCGCTGATCGAAAAAGGGCAATTGAAGAAAGGGCAGAAAGTGCTGATACATGCCGGCTCGGGCGGTGTCGGCAGCTTCGCCATTCAACTGGCGAAGCATGTGGGCGCGACCGTCGCGACAACAGCGAGCGCGCGGAATATCGAACTGGTGAAGCAACTCGGCGCGGATATCGTCATCGATTACAGGAATGACGACTTTGCGGCCATCCTGAAGGACTACGACCTGGTACTGGATACGCAAGGCGGCAATGCGCTCGAGAAGTCGCTGCGTGTGCTCAAGCCGGGTGGCAAACTCATCGGGATCGCCGGTCCGCCTGATGCCGAATTTGCGAAAGAGATCGGTGCGTCGTGGTTCCTGAAAACGGTGATGCGCTTTCTGAGTTATCGCATCAGGAAGGCCGCGAAACGTCATGACGTCAGCTATACATTTCTCTTTATGCGGGCCAGCGGAGAACAGCTCAGCCGGATTGCCGCACTGATCGACGCGCGAGCGATACGACCCGTCATCGATCGGGTCTTTCCGTTTGAGTCGACCCAGGAGGCTTTGGCTTATGTCGAAACCGGACGTACCAAGGGTAAGGTTGTCATCAAGATCCGATAGTCAGCGTGAAGCAGGGCAAATGGCAAAAGAGGCGCGATCGAAAAGATCGCGCCTCTTTTTTCAGCGGACCCCGATCGCCATCACGTCAATCGATCGCCCTACCCGCGGTCTCTCGCATGAACGGCAACGGCAGCAACGACACGACGCTGCAACCGATCAGATACCACGCCGGCGCGAGATTGCTGCCCGAAATCTGGATCAGCCAGGTCGCGAAAAACTGCGCGAAGCCGCCGAAGACCGACACGCCGAGGCAGTACACGATCGACATGCCGGTCGCGCGGATCGCGCGCGGAAACAGCTCGGGCAGCATCACGATATTGGGCACCGCGGTGAACGTGACGAGCAGCGCGAGGCCCGCGACCACCGCAAGCAGCACCGGCACCGTCGGCGACGCGTTGATCGTCATGAAGGCCGGGTAGACGGCGAGAATCAGCAGCACGCGCGATACCCACAGCACGCGCTTGCGGCCGACCCGATCCGACAGCGCGCCCGCGAACGGCGAGCAGATCACCGTGACCACCGCGCCGGTCCACGCGGCCCACAGCGCGGTCGTCATCGGCAGATGCAGGATGCGGATCGCGTACGTCGACAGGTAGAACAGCACGATGTAGTTCGCCGCGGTGCCGCCGATCGTCGTCAGCACGCCGGTCGTGATCGAGCGCGCGTGGTCGCGGAACAGGTCGCGCACAGGTAGCGACGGAACTTGCGCAGCGGGCTTCGCAACGGTATCCGAAGCAGCCTGCGCAACAGTGCCGCCAGACGCTGCCGTGCCATCTTCAACACCCGGCAGCGTCTCGTCGAGATGCCGCCGGATATAGATGCCGACCGGCCCCATCGCCATGCCGATCACGAACGGCACGCGCCAGCCCCAGCTTTCGAGCGCGGCCGGCGACAGCGTCGCGGCCAGGGCAACGCCGAGCAGCGACCCCACCACCGTGTTCATCCCCTGGCTCACGAACTGCCAGCTGCCGTAGAAGCCGCGCGTGCGATCGCTGCCGTATTCGAGCAGCATTGCCGTCGAAGCGCCCACCTCGCCGCCCAGCGCGAAACCCTGGATCAGCCGCGCGAGAATCACGAGCAGCGGCGCCGCGACGCCGATCGCCGCATAGGTCGGCGCGAACGCGATGATCGCGGAACCGAGCGTCATCAGCCACAGCGTCAGGCTCATCGCGGCCTTGCGTCCGGCGCGGTCCGCGTAGCCCCCCAGCACGATGCCGCCCACCGGCCGCATGATGAAGCCGACGCCGAACGTGCCGACCGCGAGCATCAGCTGCGCGAGCTGACCTTCGACCGGGAAATACAGCTTGCCGATGATCGTCGCGAAGAAGCTGTAGATCGTGAAGTCGAAAAACTCGAGGCCGTTGCCGAGCGTGATCGCGGCGATCGCCTTCGCGTGGCCGACGCGCTTTTGAGGTTCATCGGCGAGGCGCTGCGCATCGAGCGCATCGAGCCCATTGGCGCTCGCGGACCGCGGTGTGGCTGAATAGTCCATCTGTGTCTCCGTCATTATCTTGTGGCTGCTACGGCAAGGCGCTCGCGCGCCGCCGCCGCGTCAAACGAGGAACGTCTGCGCGAGCTTGACCCAGTAGGCCGCGCCGGTCGCGAGGCAAGCGTCGTTGAAGTCGTAGCCGGGGTTGTGGACCATGCATCCGCCCTCGCCGTCGCCATTGCCGATGATCAGATAGCTGCCCGCGCAGCGTTCGAGCAGGAACGCGAAGTCCTCGCTGCCGGTCAGCGGTTGCATGTCGTGAATCAGCCCGTCGACGCCCAGCCAGTCGAGCGCGACCTGGCGCGCGAGCGCGGTCATGGCCGCATCGTTGACGAGCACCGGGTAGCGACGCTGATAGTCGACCTCGGCACGCGCGCCGAACACGGTCGCCTGCCCGGTCGCGACCTCGGTGATGCGCTGCTGCAGATGGTCACGCACTTCGGGCCGCAGCGCGCGCACCGACAGGCGCATCTCGGCGGTTTCGGGGATCACGTTCGGCGCTTCGCCCGCGTGAATCGCGCCGACCGTGATGATCGCCATATCGAGCGGCGCGATGTTGCGCGACACGATCGACTGCAGCGCGAGCACGATCTGCGCGCACACGACGACCGGATCGACCGCCTTGTGCGGCACCGCGCCATGGCCGCCGCGGCCGATCACCTTGATGATCACCGTATCCGACGACGCCATGAACGACCCCGGCATGAAGCCCAGCTTGGCCGTAGGAAAGCCCGGCATGTTGTGCATCGCGAACACGGCGTCGCAGGGAAACTGTTCAAACAGGCCGTCGTCGAGCATTTTCTTGGCGCCGGCGAGCCCTTCCTCGGCCGGCTGGAAGATCAGGTTCAGCGTGCCGTCGAAGCTTTTTTCGCGCGCCAGATGCCTGGCGGCGGCGAGCAGCATCGCCGTATGGCCGTCGTGACCGCATGCGTGCATCTTGCCGGGCAGCTTGCTCGCGTATGGCAGGCCAGTGGTTTCGTGGATCGGCAGCGCGTCCATGTCAGCGCGCAGGCCGAGCCGGCGGGTGCCGTGGCCGAGCTTCAGTTGCCCGACCACGCCGGTCTGCCCCAAGCCGCGATGGACGCTGTAGCCCCACTCCCGCAGGCGGTCGGCGACCAGATCGCCGGTTGCGAACTCCTCGTAGGCCAGCTCCGGATGCGCGTGGATGCTGCGTCGCAGCGCGATCATTTCCTGTTCGACTTCGGCGATGCCCGCCGGAATGACCATCGTGTTCATGCCGTCTCCTGTCGTTCGGACCTGGCGCTTCAGCGCTTGGTCCGATCCCATGCAACTGGTTGCGCCCCTGTCAGCGTGAACCCAGCATAGCCGCGCCGATATTCGGGCGGCAGGCGTAGAATCGTTGCGGTGCCAACCCTTGGTTGCCCCCGTCACGCCTCTCATTCGAATGAAACTGCATCAGCTCAATACCTTGGCGGCGATCGCCGATACCGGAAGTATCCGGGCGGCCGCCCGCTCGCTGGGGCTTTCCCCGGCCGCCGTGACCAAGGCGATGCGCGAGCTCGAAGCCGATCTGCACGCGCCGCTCGTCGTGCGCAGCGCGAGCGGTGTCGCGTTCACCGAGTTCGGCCGCGCGCTCGTCGTGCATGCGCGGCTCGTGCTCGGCCAGTTGCAGCGCGCGCAAGCCGAGATCGAGGCGTTGCGCGGAGCCGCCCCCGGCAAGCTGTCGATCGGCGTCACGCCGTGGGTCGCGCTGACTTTTCTGCCGCCCGCCGTGCGGCGCTTTCGCGAGCGGATGCCGGAGGTGCAACTGGAATTTTTCGAAGGCCTGCTCGCGGTCGTGCAGCCGCGTCTGCGCGACGGCAGCCTCGATTTTTCGATCGGCCGGCCGCCGCCCGCGTCGCCGCAGTCGGAGTTTCAGAACGCGCCGCTCTTTTCGACGCACGCGGCGGTGGTCGCGCGGCGCGACCATCCGAAGGCCGGTTGCCGCACGTTGCTCGACCTTCAAGACGCGGAATGGATACTGAACTGGGACCCGGCGAGCCGCGAGTCGATGTCGAACAATCTGTTCGTCAAGCGCGGCATGCCGGTGCCGCACACGATCGTGCTCGCGCATTCGCTCGCGATCGTGCTGGGCTTGCTCGCGCACACGGATATGGTCAGCGTCTTTCCGTGGCCGCTCGTCGAGGTGATACGCGCGAAGGAAAACCTGTGGGCGCTGCCGCTGCGTGAAACGCTGGACGAAACCATCGTCAGCATCACGTCGCGGCGTGGCGCGCCCACGAGCCCGGCGGCCGCCTGCTTTCTCGACTGCCTGCGCGAGACGATCGACGAAGGCGCGCGCTCGCAGGACGCGCCACAGCGCCGCCTGTTTCATTCGATCGAGCTGTTGCTGTAACGGCTGGCGCGGTTTTTCATGCGGCCCGCCGCGTGGTCAATCGAGAAACTCTACCGCCCGCTTTCTGAGCATCGCGCTGAAATCGTCGAGCCAGCCGATCGACAGACGCCAGCTCTGCCAGTACAGATCGACGTCGATATGCTTGCCCGGCGCGATCTCGACCAGTTCGCCGCGTTGCAGATGCCCGGCGATCATCCGCTCGGGACACATGCCCCAGCCGAGGCTCATCACGCACGCGCGCAAAAAACCGGCGACGTGCGGAATCCAGTGCAGCGGCGGATCGAGCTCCGCGCGCGTAATGCGCCGCATGAAGCGCTTTTGCAACTGATCCTTTGGATTGAAGTCGACGCACGGCGTGCGCCGCAGGCTGTCGCGCGTGACGCCGTCGGCGAAATAGCGCGCGAAAAACGCCGGCGAGCACACCGCCAGGTATCGCATGCGGCCGAGGCGCGTCGAGCGACAGCCCTGCACCGGTTCGGCCTGTGTCGTGATCGCGCCCTGCACGCTGCCGTCGCGAATGCGCTGCGCGGTGTAGTCCTGGTCGTCGATCACGAGGTCGAGCAGCATTTCGCGTTCGACGCAGAACGGCGCGACCGCGTCGATGAACCAGGTGCCGACGCTGTCGTCGTTGACCGCGACGCGCAGTGCCGGCCACTCGACGAGCGCGCCGGGCAGTGCCGGCAGGCGGCCTTTCAGCTCGGCTTCGAGCAGTTGCACGCGTTCGGTATGGCGGCATAGCAGCGCGCCCGAGGTGGTCGCGACGCACGGCTGCCCACGCTTCACGAGCACGCTGCCGACGCGCTCCTCGAGCAGCTTGACCCGCTGCGACACCGCGGACGGCGTGATATTGAGCTCGCTCGCGGCACGGTCGAACGAGCCGTGACGGACCACGGCGGCCAGCGCGTCGAGCAAGGCGTAGTCGAGCATTAGCGTTCCTTAATCGGCATTAAGCAAATTAGCTTCTCTTATGAGATGCCAACCCGCAGACTAGCGCTGTTGGATTTTCCCGTCTATCCCCGCTGCTTTCCTTTTTCCGGACCATTTATGAACTGGTTGTCTTTTTCCCATGGCGCGGCGCTGTGCGCGTCGCTGATCGTTACGATCGGCGCGCAGAACGCGTTCGTGCTGCGGCAGGGCATCATGCGCTCGCATGTCGGCAAGATCGTGCTGTTGTGTATGTTGTCCGATTTCATTCTGATCGGCGCGGGCGTCGGCGGCGCCGCGGTGCTGATGGAGCGTTTCCCGCGCTTCGTGCACGCGATGCTCTATGTTGGGCTCGCGTATCTCGCCTGGTTCGGCATCGGCGCGCTGCGCCGCGCGGTGCGGCCCGGACACGCGGTGCTCGATGGCTCGGCCGGCGCGTCCCGCGATCAGGCGCCGCCTGCGCAACGCGCGCTGCCGATCATCCTGATGACGCTTGCGTTCACGTGGCTCAATCCGCACGTCTATCTGGACACGTTTCTGTTGATCGGCACGGCCGGCGCGCGTGAACCGGAAGGCGCGCGGGTCGCCTTCGCGCTCGGCGCGATGACGGTCAGCGCTGTGTGGTTCGTCGCGCTCGGCTATGGCGCTCGCATGCTCGCGCCGCTGTTTCGCCGCGCAACCGCGTGGCGCGTGCTGGATGGCGCGATCGGCAGCATGGTGTTGCTGCTCGCGTTCACGCAATTGCGTTGAGCGTTCGACGCGGGCCTGGTTTCAGCGCCGATTCTTGCGGCTCGCCTCGCGCGGCGGGCGCATCGGCTTCGTCGCGCGGCACGAGGTTCATCAGCCGCGCGAGCACCGGACACTTCAGCAGCGACTGCTGGCAAGCCTCCTTCGCCTGGGCATCGAAATAGCGCCCCGTCTCGACCTCCGGCAGACGCGGCGCGAGGCCGCCGATGTCGTCGACGGGCCAGCCGCCGCGCGCGGTGGACCGCTGCGCTTGGCGGGCGGCGCTCGTCGGCTATCTGATCGTGAATCGCTGGAACGGCGGCGGCAAGCAAGCGATGGCACATCTATTGCTGAATCCGCTCGCCGGCATCTCACCCGTGAAGCCGCGTGACGTACGCAACGGGGCGCCGTTCAAACGTCATTTCAACAATCCACCGGTGGAGGCACCATGCTTCGATACGCTGTGATTTTCTTCATCATCGCCATCATCGCCGCAGTGTTCGGCTTTGGAGGCATTGCCGCGGGCGCAACCGAAATCGCCAAGGTGTTGTTCTTCATCTTCCTGGTGATCTTCCTCGTCACCCTGCTGATGGGCGTGATCCGACGCTGACGGCTGCATACAGCGTTCGGTGAATTCACGCCTCGCCCGATGCGAACTGGCCACGCTGCTTGGGTACCGCGTTGAGGATTGCGCGGCCGCTTCCGCCGTTGCAATACTTGCCGCAGCATATTGCAATAGTTGCCGAAGCATCGGGCGCTTCAACTCAGCTCAGGCCGCATACGTCTGCGGCGTCATGGAACGCGATCTGCTGCGTGGCCGGTCGCGGCGTATCGAGTGCGAGTTGCGCATAGCCACGCATCGCGGCCCAACGTTCGGCGAACGCGATCGGTAACGTGCCGATGCCGCGCCTCTGCCATGCGGGATCGACCGCGAACTGACGCAGGCTCGCGACATCGCCGTGCCGGTATAGCTCGCACGATGCTTCGCCATCCGAAGCATAAAGCGTCATCGTGCCGGCGATGTGTCCTTCATACACCGCGACATGGCACGTGCAATCGAGCCCCTGCGCGCCGAGCGGCGCAAACGCGCGACACCCATAGCGGACCGGAACGGATTGCGGATGGCTTGCGCGACGCTTCGCGTTGAGCACCTCGTACTGACTGGATGCCCGACGTGTAGGGTTGGCCCTGTCGTTCACGAGATGTTTTCAGCCTCGTACAGACGACGGCCCGCCGCATCCTTGCTGCCGAGGATGGGCTGAAAGTCGATCGGCCACTGGATGCCGATGTCGGGATCGGACCACAGCAGGCAGCGCTCGAGTTCGGGGAACCAGTACTCGGTGGTCTTCCACATGCATTCGGCGACATCGGACAGCACGACGAAGCCGTGCGCGAAACCGGGCGGCACCCAGATCTGCCGATGGTTGGCTTCGCTCAGATACTCGCCGCTCCATTTGCCGAAGTTCGGTGAGTTCAGGCGCACGTCGACCGAGACGTCGAAGATCTCGCCGCGCACGACGCGCAGCAGCCGCCCCTGGGGACGCTGCACCTGGTAGTGCAAGCCGCGCAGCACGCCATGCACGGCGCGCAGATGGCGGTCCTGCACGAAGTTGAAACCTTGCGCGACGTCGTCCGAAAACTCGTCCGCGCTGAAACTCTCGAAGCAGAAGCCGAACTCGTCGATGAACACTTCCGGCTCGATGAGTTTCACCTCCGGCAATGCCGTCGCCATCACCCTGTTACCCATCGCCACTGTGCTCGTAAAAAGGCTGGCCAGCGAACATACGGCCGCTCTCGCGACCGCGTCCGACAGACGAGGCGCGCCCGCAACGCGGGCGCCCTATCGCATGCTAAAGATACATGCTACGCCTCACTGGCCGCCCGGCTGCGGGCGCGATACTCGGTTGGTGACAAAGCCATACGCTTGCGGAAAATTTTCGCGAGACGATCGCCGTTGCCGGTGCCGCTGCGACGCGCGATCTTGTCGACCGGCAATTCGGTCTCGGTCAGGAAGTTGCACGCGATACGCAGCCGCACCTGCAGCAGGTAGTCCGACGGCGTGATCTGCATCTCGTGCTTGAAACGGCGCAGGAAATTGCGCTCGCTCATTGCGGCGACCTGCGCGGCATCGGCGACCGAGACCGGACGGTCGCAGTTGGCCTCCATCCAGCGCGCGGCCGCGCGAATCTTTTCGGCGACGCTCAGCGTGCCGCCCTCGGCCGGCAGCGGCACCCACGTCGCAGCCATGCCGGGCATCACGCGATCGGCGACGCTGCGCGCAAGCTCGGCGCCCAGGTCGCGCTTGATGAACATCAGCGCGCTGCGGGCGCAGTCGTGACGGTCGTTGGCCGCGCTGAACGCGCCTTCGCTGGCGCTCGCGCCCGGATAGCGGCTCATCAGGCCGTCATGCTCGGTCGGGCCGGCCGCTTCGAGCACGAGGCGCCCCTCGCCGATCGTTTCGATCGCGCGTGTGCGCGATTGCACGGCGCGCAGCCAGTTCAGCAGGCGTTCGTCGCGCGCGGCCACGTGGGCGCCGTAGCCGCCAGCGATGAACAGCACGTCGAAACCGCCGCCAAAGCGCGTGTCGATGTGGTCAGTCCAGATGCGCGCCGACGACGAACTGGCGACATTACCGCCGTCCATCGACAGGAACTGCACTTCGTAGGGCGGATCTTCGCCCGCTCGCGTGCCCGCGAACTCGTTGGCGGTCTGGAACATTTCCACGACGGTACCGGGGCCGAGCAGCCAGAAGCCGTCGAACAGCAGAATGCCGATTCGCCGCGCTGCAGTACGGACGTTCAAAGCGGGCGTGTGTAGCCACGTAATTCTCGTTGTATCAAGGTGCATGTGCGGCATGATCTTCCCCAAACGGTCATACGTTGCGGACCCCGATTTGCCCCGCCATCAGACGGAACGAGAGAATGCGTTATTACGGCGAAAAAGCAGACTCACGCCGCATAAAGGATTAAGCGTGATGTTAGCGGAATGGATCGCTATAGTAAATTTGAAAAACGAGTTTCATCAGGACAGCCCATGTCTGAGGAAAAGCGGTTATTGAGCGATTGATATAAGCGCGCGACACGCCGGGCAACTATGCAAGCCGCGCGAAGAGCTTGAGGAGATCTTACCGCAAAGCCTTGATGGACGGCACTCTCGCGCATTCGGACAAAGTTGCCGATAATGCGAAGCCCGGCCATTGCGCGTTAGCGAGTACGTTTCTTGCGCGGTTCAAAAATGTTTCAATTGTGAACTGCTTATCGCCCTATTATGTCCGGCCAATTCGGTAGTTTATTCGCAAAGCGTAAATTTATTGCCCGCGGCATTAGGCATCTCCGTGGCATTCGCTCCGCACGACAAATTAATATCAAAATGCTGATTTATGGGGAGTTCTAAAAATGTTTCTATTTTGAAACATCGCTGGCCTCTTTCGTATGATTTAAAAGCGCGCATGCGCCGCATTGATCGAACTTCGTATGATTGGATGCAGCGCAGCAATCATATCTGGCGGACACGCGACGAGGCGCCGGCCGTTGCAACCTGCGAAGGTTGCAACGGCCGCGCCACCGCTCGTCACCGTGCCTCAGCCATTCGTCCCTTCGCCGGCCAGCGTCGCCGCAGCGGCCGTGCGCGCGAGCACCGGCCGCAGAGCCTTGCCCGTGTGACTCGCGGCCACGCGCGACAGGCTTTCCGGATCCGTTGCCGCAACGATCGTACCGCCGCCCACACCGCCCTCCGGACCGAGGTCGATGATCCAGTCCGCTTCGGCGATCACGTCGAGATCGTGCTCGATGACGACGACGCTATGCCCGCCATCCACGAGCCGGTGCAGCACGCGAATCAGCTTCGCGACGTCCGCCATGTGCAGGCCGACCGTTGGCTCGTCCAGCACGTACAGCGTGTGCGGCGGCTTCTGGCCACGCCGCGTGATGTCGTCGCGCACCTTGCTCAGCTCGGTGACGAGCTTGATGCGCTGCGCCTCGCCGCCCGACAGCGTCGGCGACGGCTGGCCGAGCGTCAGATAGCCGAGCCCGACGTCTTTCATCAGTTGCAGCGGATGCCCGATGTTCGTAATCGACGCGAAGAACTCGACCGCTTCGTCGATTTCCATGGTCAGCACGTCGCCGATGTTCTTGCCGCGCCACGTGACCGCGAGTGTCTCCGGATTGAAGCGCTGGCCGTGGCAGACGTCGCACGGCACCTTCACGTCGGGCAGGAAGCTCATGCCGATCGTGCGCACGCCCTGGCCCTCGCATGCGGGGCAACGGCCCTCGCCCGTGTTGAACGAGAAACGCGACGCGGTATAGCCGCGCGCGCGCGCCTCCAGCGTGCCCGCGAACAGCTTGCGGATCGCATCCCACACGCCGATGTAGGTGGCGGGACACGAACGCGGCGTCTTGCCGATCGGCGTCTGATCGACTTCCAGCACGCGGTCGATGCTCTCCCAGCCGGTGACCGAATCGCAGCCCTGCCATATGTGCGTGACGTTCAGCGGCGCGCGCGGCGCCGAGCGCGCGAGCACGCTCGAACGCCGGTTCGCGGCCGGCTTCTCCTCGGCGGCCGCACGCGCGCGGCGCGTGGCCGGCGACGACAGCACCGAGCGCCCGACCGCATCGAGCAGATTGGTCATCAGCACGTCGCGCGCGAGCGTCGATTTGCCGGAGCCGCTGACGCCCGTCACCGCGACAAGCCGCGCGAGCGGAATGCCGACCGTCACGTCGCGCAGGTTATGCAGCTTGCCGCCATGCACGGTCAGCCAGTTCTCCGGCACCGCGGCCGCACGCTTGCCCGGCGCGACGACCTCGCGGCGCGGCTGCAGCGGATGCACGATCGGCTGCGCGAGGAAACGCCCGGTCAGCGAATCGGGCTGCGCGGACAGGTCCGCGACGCTGCCCTGCGCGATCAGCGTGCCGCCGCGCTTGCCCGCGCCCGGCCCGATATCGATGATGTGATCCGCGCGCCGGATCGTATCTTCGTCATGCTCGACGACGACGAGCGTATTGCCCTTGTCGCCGAGCTTGCGCAGCGCGTTCAGCAAAATCTGGTTGTCGCGCGGATGCAGACCGATGGTCGGCTCGTCGAGCACGTAACACACGCCCTGCAGATTGCTGCCGAGCTGCGCGGCGAGCCGGATGCGCTGCGCTTCGCCGCCCGACAAACTCGGCGCCGCGCGATCGAGGCTCAGATAGCCGAGCCCGACTTCTTCGAGGAACTGCAGCCGGCTGCCGATTTCGCTGACCACGTCGCGCGCGATTTCGGCGTCGCGGCCCGTCATCTGCAGCGTATCGATCCACGCGCGCGTGTCGGACACGGTCCATTGCGCGACGTCGACGATCGCCTGCGAGTCGAACGTGACCGCACGCGCGACCGGATTCAGACGCGTGCCCGCGCAATCCGGACACGGCTCGTCGACGAGTCCTTCCGGTTCCTGCTCCTCCGAGGGCAGGCTCTGCTCGCGACCGCGATTGTCGTCGTCGACGATCGTGTCGTCGTACGCGGCCCGCTGCTCGCGCGTCAGCGACAGCCCCGTGCCGACGCAGCTCGTGCACCAGCCATGCTTGCTGTTGTACGAGAACATGCGCGGATCGAGCTCGGGGTAGCTCGTGCCGCACACCGGACACGCGCGCTTGGTCGACAGCACCTTCACGTCGCCGAGCTTCGCGGTGGACTCGCCGCCGTTGAGCGCGTCGTGCAGACCGTCGAGCGGCGCGAGCAGATGCATGATGCCTTTACCGATGTCGAGCGTCTGATCGAGCGCTTCGCGCAGCTCCGCTTCATGATCGGCCGAGATGACGAGGTCAGCGACCGGCAGCTCGATCGTGTGCTCGCGGAAACGGTCGAGCTTCGGCCACGGATCGACCGGCACGAACTCGCCGTCCACACGCAGATGCGTATTGCCGCGCGCTTTTGCCCATTTCGCGAGGTCGGTATAGACGCCCTTGCGATTCACGACGAGCGGCGCGAGGAAGCCGACATGCTGGCCCTTGTGATCGCGCAGCAACTGCGCCGCGATCGATTCGGCGCTTTGCGACGTGACCGGCGTGCCGTCGTGAATGCAGTGCTGCAAGCCGAGCTTCACGTACAGCAGACGCAGGAAGTGCCACACCTCCGAGGTCGTGGCGACGGTACTCTTGCGACCGCCGCGCGAGAGCCGCTGCTCGATCGCGACGGTCGGTGGAATGCCATACACCGCGTCGACTTCGGGCCGTCCGGCTGGCTGCACGATCGAGCGCGCGTACGCGTTCAGCGATTCGAGGTAGCGCCGCTGACCTTCGTGGAACAGGATGTCGAACGCGAGCGTCGATTTGCCTGAGCCCGACACGCCCGTGATCACGTTGAACTTGCCGTGCGGAATGTCGACGTCGAGCGCCTTCAGGTTGTGCTCGCGCGCGTTGACGATGCGCACCACGTCCTCGCCTTCGATCGCGCGACGTGCGCGGGCCGCGCTCAGGGCCTTCTGCAGCGGGATGCCTTGGGGCTCCGCCGCGGTTGCGGTGTCCATCGCGCGGTCGTATTGCAGCAACGCCTCGCCGGTATGCGATTCGGCGCACGCTTTCACTTCGTCCGGCGTGCCCGCGCACAATACGCGGCCACCGCCGTCGCCGCCTTCGGGACCGAGGTCGATGATCCAGTCGGCCGCGCGGATCACGTCGAGATTGTGCTCGATCACGATCAGTGAATGACCGCTCGCGAGCAGCTTGCCGAACGCCTGCATCAGCTTCGCGATGTCGTCGAAATGCAGACCCGTGGTCGGTTCGTCGAACATAAACAGACGCTTCGCGATCACCTGCTTCGCGCCGCGTGCGCCGCGCGCCTGTGCCGACTCCGCGAGAAAGCCCGCGAGCTTGAGCCGCTGCGCCTCGCCGCCCGACAGCGTCGGCACGGGCTGGCCGAGCTTCACATATTCGAGCCCGACGTCGACGATCGGCTGCAGCACGCGCAATACTTCGGCGTCCTGCGCGAAGTACGCGGCAGCCTCGCTGACGGTCAGTTCGAGCACGTCGGCAATGCTCAACCCGCGCGCCGGCTGGCCGCGCTCGATCTTCACCTCCAGAATTTCCGCGCCATAACGGCGCCCATCGCAATCGGGGCAGCGCAGGTACACGTCGGAGAGGAACTGCATTTCGATGTGCTCGAAGCCCGAGCCGCCACAGGTCGGGCAGCGGCCGTCGCCCGAATTGAAGCTGAACATGCCGGGGCCGTAGCCGCGCTGTTGCGCGAGCGGTGCCTTCGCGAACAGCTTGCGGATTTCGTCGAACGCGCCGACGTAGCTGGCCGGATTCGAGCGTGCGGTCTTGCCGATCGGCGACTGGTCGACGAACACGACGTCGGTGACCTGGTCCGCGCCGTTCAGCGCCTTGAACGCGCCCGGCGCTTCGGTGGCGAGCCCGAAGTGGCGCGCCATCGCCGGATACAGCACGTCCTGCAGCAGCGTCGATTTGCCGGAACCCGACACGCCGGTCACGCAGACGAGCCGCTGCAATGGAATCTCGACCGTGACGTCGCGCAGATTGTGCTCGCTCGCGCCTTCGAGCACGATGCGCGGCGTGCTCGCGTCGACCGCGCGACGCGACCAGTGCGCGGCATCCGCGACATGGCGCCGGCCGCCGAGGTACTCGCCGGTCAGCGTGCCGGTCGAGCGGATCGCCTCGGGCACGCCGTCGAAAATGATCGAGCCGCCGCGCTCGCCCGGTCCCGGACCCATGTCGATGAGCCGGTCCGCCGCGAGCATCACCGACGGATCATGCTCGACCACGACCAGCGTATTGCCCGCGTCGCGCAGCCGGTGCATCGCTTCGACGATGCGGTTCAGGTCGCGCGGATGCAGGCCGATGCTCGGCTCGTCGAGCACGAACAGCGTCTTGGTCAGCGACGTGCCGAGCGCGGTGGTCAGGTTGATACGCTGCACCTCGCCGCCCGACAGCGTGCGGCTTTGCCTGTCGAGCGTCAGATAGCCGAGACCGACGTCGCATAGATACTTGAGGCGCGTGCGCACTTCGGCGAGCAGCAGCTTCAGCGCGTCGTCGAGCAACGCGCTCGGCAGCGTGATGCCGTCGAAGAAGCGGCGGATGCGCTCGATCGGCATCAGCATGAGATCGTGCACGGTCAGGCCCGGCAACGCCTCGAGCTGCGCGCGCGACCACTTCACGCCGCGCGGCATGAAGCGCTGCGCGGGCGCGAGCACGTCGTTCGCATTGGCCTTGCTGCCGAGGCGCCACAGCAGCGATTCGGTTTTCAGACGCGCGCCGCCGCAGGTTTCGCACGGCGTGTAGCTGCGGTATTTCGACAGCAGCACGCGGATATGCATCTTGTACGCCTTCGATTCGAGATAGTCGAAGAAGCGTTTGACGCCGTACCAATGCGTCTGCCACTTGCCGTTCCAGTCCGGCGAGCCGTTGATGACCCAGTTGCGTTCGCGCTCGCTGAGCTCGCCCCACGGCGTGTCGCGGCGGATGTCGGCTTTCGCCGCGTAGCGCATCAGGTCGTCCTGGCACTCCTTCCACGCGGGCGTCTGCATCGGCTTGACCGCACCTTCGCGCAGCGTCTTGCGCGCGTCGGGGATCACGAGACCGAGGTCGACGCCGATCACGCGGCCAAAACCGCGGCAGGCATCGCAAGCGCCATAGGCCGAGTTGAACGAGAACAGCGCGGGCTGCGGATCGGCATAGCGCAGATCGCTTTCGGGGCTGTGCAAGCCGGTGGAGAAACGCCAGATGCGCGGCTCGGCGGCTTCGGCCTGCGGCTCGTCCGAGGTAGCCGGCAGCACGTAAATATTGACGCGCCCGCCGCCGCGCTTCAGCGATGCCTCGATCGCCTCGATCGCGCGTGCTTTATCCACCGAGCGCAGCCGGAAGCGGTCGGCGACGACGTCGAGCAGCTTGCGCTTGCCGGTCGGCGAATCGACTTCGCGCTGCGCCTGCACGCGCGTATAGCCGCTCGCCGACAACCACTGCTCGACCTCCTGCGCGGACGCCGACTCCGGCAGCTCGACCGGGAACGTGACGACGAGCCGCGGCTCCTCCTGCGCGGTGCGCTCGAGCAGTTCCGCGTAGATCGTCTCCGGCGTGTCGTGCCGCACCAGATACGCGCTCTGGCGGTCGAACAGCTCGGCCGCGCGCGCGTACAGCAGCTTCAGGTGATCGTTGAGCTCGGTCATCGTGCCGACCGTGGAGCGCGAGCTGCGCACCGGGTTGGTCTGGTCGATCGCGATGGCGGGCGGCACGCCGTCGACGCGGTCGACCTGCGGCCGATCCATCCGGTCGAGGAACTGGCGCGCGTACGCGCTGAAGGTTTCGACGTAGCGGCGCTGGCCTTCCGCATACAGCGTGTCGAACACGAGGCTCGACTTGCCCGAGCCGGACGGCCCCGTGACGACCGTCATTTCGCCGGTGCGCACGTCGAGGTCGACGTTTTTCAGGTTGTGCTGGCGGGCGCCGCGAATGCGAATCGTGCCCTGGATCTTGTTGCCGCTCGGGTTGCCGCCTTGGGGAGTGTCAGCGAGGGTGTCAAGGGTTGCGTCGTTGGAGGACAATTTTTCCGACCGTCTGAAGGAGTGGGTCACCTCTCACGGCCGGCTCTCGCGACCGCGCAAGTTCGGTGCAGCCGGGTCGGCGCGAGGAGCGCCCGGAAGCCTGGCTGTAGGGGGATACTATACTGTATGTTTATACAGTTTTCCATGGCGGGCTCGGGCGCGCATTGCGCCCTGATCTCGGGAACCGGAACTCGTTGGACTAATGTGCAATTAGCTAGACCCTAAAGCACGGAATTGATTGGACGATCGGGAATCTGCAGAAGTCAGTGGCCTACCGCGCGGCGGTTGTCCGCGACATTCCGGTCCGTTGTTTGCGGTGGGCGACTATGGTTTGCATCACGGGCGTTGCGCGCCTTCTTTCCTTCGTTTGTGATTCGGGGCTTTGCACCGTCTTTTCACTACTGCGGAGTTCGGAGCGGGTGCAGCCGGCCAACGCGATTGATTCCGGACACAGATCGGTCGTTCGCCCCAGCGCTCGGATTGCCGACAAACCAAACTCAACAACTCGAAAAGCATGGCAAAAGCCAATCTCAGTGTCGAACAGATGCGCGCCGCGATTTCAAGACTGCAAAAGCGCATGGCCGAGCTTCAGGCGGTAGAGGCCAACGATCCTGGAATTAGCTCCCTTGAAAAGAAGCTGGGCGACGTTCTGTCGGAACTGTTCAGCGGCACTCAGACTGGCAACGCTTCCGTTGTCATGCGCTTATCGATGGGAGCTATCGCATCGAGTAGCCGCTGCTGCATCGGTCATGGCATGGATCCAGACGAAGCGTTTTCAGGAACTCGCCGCTTCGTACACTTTGACGGCACACGAGATTGGATTGCTGCGCATTGCCCTGCCGACGCCTCCGGCCGAGGATAAGTTCTCGGTCTATGTGGGCGATGCTGAAAACGCGTTCTCTCGCGAGCACACGCAATGGCAAGCTCGTCGCGACGCCGATTGAAGGCAGAGGCCCGTCCGAATCGTTGAACGGCCGTCTCGGCGTTGAAATCGATGAATCCGCAAAGGCCGAAAACTTCGCGTTGGAGATCGGGCGGTTTTCGGAGTCAAGCAGTCGTTCAGATGAACACTCAGCTTGCAGGGCGAGCGGCGCAAACTGGCCGACTGCTGCCCGCTGGCGTCTCAAGCTAGGACCGCCTTGCCGCCGAGCATTTGCATCAACGACCTTGCGTTACGCTGCCCCTAATCCTCGTAATTGTTGTTCTCTACACCGACAAGCGTTGCCCGCGACAGCGAGGGACCGCGAGCGAGATAGAACAGTCATCCCATCATCCGCAACGGCCGCCACGTGCTCGACACTAGCGATCTCGTCAAAGCGGGCAGCGTTCCGAATCAATCGGCCGCCGAGATGGATGCGACATAGTCGCTCGCCGTTAGTAACTGCGCAGTGCACATAAGATCCTGACTAGCTCGTCGACACACGTTGATGGGTTCGTGAGCCCGCGGCCTTGCCCATGCGCCCGTAGCCGTTCCGCATTAGCGTATGCCCGATCAAGATGCTGCATCGTTGCCTCGAAAATACCGTGACGTCCCTTCTCGTAGCCTTGCAAGTAGCGATCGCGGAGTAGGCGAAACACGTCGGTGCGGTGTATGTGGGCCTCATGTGCTTGGAAATGCAGCAGAAACCACAGTTCGAAGCACGGATTGGAGGGGATCGCGGAAAACACGATCGGTTGTCCAAGATCATTTGGGTATTTGCCGTCGAGGGTTTGCGCCGAGTTCAGCGCTTCGACGTAACGTTGATGGTCGTCGCGGTCGATGACACAAAACACGCGTTCCCACTCGAGCGTTTCGCGGCATCGGTCGCGTGCATATTCCACCACCTGCAACGGCGTCGTTCCATAGGGGCTGTTACAGACCCGTATGTGTGCGGAACTTAGACGGTGAAAACGCCTGATCTCTTCAAAATAGTTAACCTCGGTCTTTTCTCCCTCGGTAACAATCAAAATTCGATCATAGGCGGGCCGTTGTGGCTTCTTCCGTTGAAGCTGGCTCGCTCGACGTTGCCGCGGATGATTGTCACGCCCCAAGACGTTCGTCTCCCGCAACGAATTCCGACGTCAGCGGCAGCGCGCCATATCGACCCTGTAGGTAACCCCGCCCGAGCGCTTCGTTCTTGCGGGGTGAGAAATCAGTGAGCGGCACGAGCGTACTCGCCTGATCGCGGCCCTTCTCCATCAGCCAGATCTGATCCCGCCGGAAGATTCCTGCATCGAGTAAGGCTGTATCGTGCGTGGTAAAAATCAGCTGTGCCGCACGACGCCCTTCGGGTGGCCGATGGTGGAATAGACCAATCAGGAACTGCACGATTTGCGTATGCAGGCTTCCATCCAGTTCGTCGACAACGACGGTTCGACCGGTCTGGAGCGCTTCGACCACCGGGGCGGCAAATGAGAACAGTCGCTGTGTGCCGGTCGATTCTTCCTCGTATTGAAGCAAAGCCTGCCCGTTTGGCCCCTTATGGACGAACACCGGGAATTGAACCTCAGATTCTGAAACAGCGTGCTCCGGCCGGTCGTTCCGGATTTCGACATTGAATCGATGTTGTTTACGTGTCTGGACGCTCAGATCCGAGATCCCAAGGTCAGCGGACGCCAGGAAATTCAGTAGCGTCGGTTTCGCTACATCATTGGTGATCCAGGCGGTCGATTGGTCAGGGGTCGGCTGCATGTTGGCGCCGATGACCAGGAGGTCCTGCACAATCCATTTATACACAGGTAGCAGGCTTTCACTATTGAGCTGGGCTGAGGTGGACAGAAACAACGCGTTGCGTCGCGTTGCGTCCTGCCAGACCTTTTTCTTGCCCGTCAGCGATGCGCCGAACTTGTATGTCGCGACCTTCGACGTAGCGTCGTAAGCTCGCTCAAACCACACCTGCGACTTGTGTGTCTTATAAACAAGCAACCATTCTTCGGTTACGCCGGCCGAATCGGCAGCGAAGCCGTATTGGTAGCGCGTCCCATCGAGGACGAATGTGAACTCGAATTCCGAGGGAGCCGAGGCGGAGTTGGTGTCCAGCTTGAACGGAAAGTGATTGAGAGGTTGGCCTGGCATCAGCGCCGCAGACGTCGCCACAAACGACTGAGCATATTGCATCGCACCCACCAAAGCAGATTTTCCGCTTGCATTGGGGCCATAGATCGCTGCGCTGCGTAGCAAATCCGGCGCGCTGGCAGTCCCCGACGGCACCGTGTTCGCGTCCCTTTTTTCCTGATCCGCGCTCGCAGCCATGCTGAGACACAGATCGTCCCGAATCGACCGAAAATTTCGGACGCGAAATTCGACCAACATGATCGCCTCCGTAGTATGAAGGAGGATTTTGCACGAAATCCGCAAAAAAACAATCCATTTTTATCATGCAATGCCTTTCGGCGATCTTTTTGCGAGGAGGGCTGACTGGCGGACGCCGGGATGACTAAACGACACACCGAAGGACAGCAGCCAATGCAAGGAAAGGTCCGTCACAGCAACAAGCGTGGAGGCGTGTTTGAGCGATTGTTCGACCCGGCGCGAGAATTTCAGGCAGTGCAATCAATCGTGGACTCGACGGTCCGCAACCTCGGGGACCAGTCATCCAGCGCACCAATGCTAACGTCTCGTCTTGGCCGATGCTGTTGAAAAAGTCGGCCACGTCTAAATCGCGAGGTTTTAATGGGCCGCTTTACCCTTACCCAAGGGCTTCGGGCGGCTTGTAGGCCGATCTGAGAGGTCGATTTTTTTGCTGTTGCTCGACAAACCGTCAGTCGCGACTTTTTCAACGGCATCGGCCGCAGGCAGCCTTTCGCTTAGCGTGCGATTCGGGCTGATCTTACTTTCGGTTGGTCCAACCATGTCCGACGCAATTCCCGCAAATTCAACGTATTCCGCTCCGCGTCAGCGATGAGCGTGGCCGAATTCGTTAGCAACTCGTTGATTTCCAACGAGGCCCAGTCCAACGAATTCAGTTTCCTTTCACCCGAAACGGCGGAACGACGAAATCGCCGCGCCGCGATCACGGCGCCTGGCTAGCCGACCGCGCTTTCCATCTGCGAGCACCCCGCCGCAGCCGGCGTCGCGCAACCCGCCGGTGTGCCACGCGCGACACCGTCGCCATGCGCATACGCAACGCAGCGCCTCGCCAGCACGTCGGTCGGATCGACCAGCCGCACCACGCGCCCGCCCGGAAACGCGAGCACCGGTTCGCGCAACAGCAACGGCAACTCCGTGCACGCGAGCACGATCACCTGCACGCCCTGCGCGAGCAGATCGTCGACAGCCGCCGCGAGGTCGTCGCAACAGTCGCCCGCCGTGTGCCCCGCCTTCACGCCGCGCGGGCCGTAGATCGCGTTCATCAGACGCGCTTGCGCAGTGGCGGACGGCGCGATCTGCACCAGACCGCGCGCGTCGAGCGCCTGATCGTAGACGCGGCTCGCGAGCGTACCCGAGGTGGCCAGCACGCCCACTTCGCGCAGACCCGGAAAGGTCTCGCGCAGATAATCGGCGGTACAGGTCAGCATATTGACGATCGGCACGCGCAGCGCCGGCTGGAGCCGCTCGACGAACGCATGCGCGGTATTGCACGGAATCGCGATCAGATCCGCGCCGCCGTCCTCGAGCGTCTTGCAGGCCGCGTACAGCGCGAGGGTGGGATCGTCGCCGCGCTCGAGCAGCGCCGCGGTGCGGTCGGGGATCTGCGGATTCTGCTCGACCATGATCCGGATATGGTCCTGGTCGCGCGCGGCCGGCGTGTTGCGCACGACCTTGGCCATGAAATCGACGGTCGCGGCCGGCCCGATGCCGCCGACCACGCCCAGGCGGAACGCCCGCTCCGGCTGCGTGTACTGCGCCGCCGCGACATAGCGCGCATACACCTGGTTCGTATCGACGAGCGGCACCTCGATGCGCCCGAGCGCGCGCAGCACGAGGCCGATCTCCGCGAGCCCCGGCGCGATCACGTCGACGCCCTGCGCGACCAGATCCGCGCACGCCGCGCGCAACAGCTCGACGGACCGCCCGTGCAGGCGCCCATCGCGGATGCCCCCGACACCAAAGACGGCGCTCGTCACGCCGTCGAAACCGGTGTCGTTGCGCGGATAGCACACGTCGAACCGCCCGGCTTCGAAGTAGCGCTCGAACAGGCCGTTCGCGCGAATCGCCGCCGACGTCAGCACGCCGATTCGGCGCGCCGACGGATAGGTGCGCCGCACGTGCGCGGACAGCGCGGTCATGATATTGGCGACCGGCACGGTGACGTTGGCCGCGAGTTCGTCGATGAAGGTGTGGCTCAGAAAGCAAGGCAGCACGATCGCGTCGACGCCGCGTTTTTCGAACGCGCGCATCGTGTCGAACAC
This sequence comes from Paraburkholderia sp. MM6662-R1, assembly GCF_050436245.1. Lineage (NCBI taxonomy): Bacteria > Pseudomonadati > Pseudomonadota > Betaproteobacteria > Burkholderiales > Burkholderiaceae > Paraburkholderia > Paraburkholderia sp. MM6662-R1. The sequence goes on from NZ_JBNDLV010000001.1 coordinate 1,145,766, forward strand.
GTGGATCTTGAACTGCGGGTCCGTCGCCTCGGGCGCGGCGGGCCCCTGCCACGCGCGCGGTTCGACAATCAGATCGAAGGGGCGCGCGGCGCCTGGCCGGCGCGACGCCATGCTCATCCGGCTGAGGATGTCGGCACTGGCGAACTGCGCCGCGCCCGTCGCCACACCCAGCGAACGAAAACGATTCATGATCAGATCCCCCGGTCGTTCTGTGCGTCCACCCTCGATCACGGGCGGCTTTCTGCGCTCTTGAGAATGACATTATGCGAGGCGCACATGTCCAGGCGTTAACCACGAAAACGCATTTCTTTGCGTTTTTCGCTCCCTCAGCTCACCGGCTCGAAAATCTCCCGCAGCCACTGCGCGAACACCCGCACGCGCGACGACAACTGCCGGTTCTGCGGATACAGCACCGACACCGGCATCGGTGGCGGCGGATAGTCCGCCAGAATGACCCGCAGCCGCCCCGCCGCCAACTCGCCATCCACGCGGTAACGCGGTACCTGCACGATGCCGAGCCCGGCGAGGGCCGCGCCCGTGTACAGTTCGGCGCCGCTGACCGACACCGCCGACGGCAGCACGAGCGCGGTATCCCGCCCGTCGACACGGAATTCGAGCGGCACCGGCTTGCCGGTCGCGCTCGACACGTAGTTGACCGCGCGATGCGTCGACAGCGCGTCAGGATCGGCCGGCTCGCCATACGCGGCCAGATAGGCAGGACTCGCGACCGTCACCTGCTGCAGTTGCGCGACACGCCGCCCGACCATCGACGAATCCTGCAGCACGCCCGCGCGCAGCACGCAATCGATGCCCTCGCGCACGAGGTCGACGAGCCGGTCGTCCTCGCCGATCATCAGCTCGATGTCGGGAAAGCGCGCGAGAAACGCGGGCAGCGCCGGCACCACGAAGTGCCGCGCGAGCGTGCCCTGCACGTTCACGCGCAACAGCCCCTTCGGCGCGAGATTGGAAAACGCCCCCTCGGCCTCCTCCATATCGGCGATCAGGCGTACGCAGCGCTGGTAGTGCGCTTCACCGTCGGGCGTGAGCCGTACCGTGCGGGTCGTGCGTTCGAGCAACCGCGCGCCCAGCCGCTGCTCGAGGCGCTTCATCAGGTTGGTGACGGTCGCGCGCGGAATTTGCAGATCGTCGGCGGCGCGCGTGAAGCTCTGGCGCTCGGCGATCCGCACGAATACGCGCATTTCCTCGAAACGGTCCATAGCGGCGGATTATTAAAGCAAATGGAATGATGATGGCGAGTGTAATCTGATTATCTCAGCGCGCAAAGCGTTCATGATTCACCTCACCGATCCACCACCTTCTATGACGAAACCAATCATGAGCACGAACCCACAACCGAAAATCGCCATCGTCACGGGCGCATCGCGCGGCATCGGCACGGCGATCGCACAGCGGCTCGCGAAGGACGGCTACGCGGTCGCCGTCAACTACGCAGCGAGCGCGGGCGAAGCCGACGCGCTCGTCAGTGCGATCCGCGAAGCTGGCGGCAAGGCGGTCGCGGTGCAAGCCGACGTGTCGAAGCCCGGCGACGTACGTCGCATGTTCGAGATCACCGAACGCGAACTCGGCAAGGTGGATGTGCTCGTCAACAACGCGGGCGTGATGAAGCCCACGCCGCTCGCCGACACGCCCGACGCACTCTACGACCAAACCTTCGACATCAACGTGCGCGGCACCTTCAACACGCTGCGCGAAGCGGCCGCGCGCCTGAACGACGGCGGGCGCATCGTCAATTTCTCGACCAGCGTGCTCGCGCTGAACCTGCCCGGCTATGGCATCTACACGGCGACCAAGGCAGCCGTCGAAGCGTTCACGCGTGTGTTCGCGAAGGAACTGCGCGGGCGCAACATCACAGTGAATGCGGTCGCGCCGGGACCGATCGCGACCGCGCTGTTCCTCGAAGGCAAGACCGACGAGCAGATCGAGACGTTCGCGAAGATGCCGCCGCTGCAACGCCTCGGCGAGCCGGAAGACGTGGCGGGCGTGGTCGCGTTTCTGGTCGGCCCGGATGCGGGTTGGGTCAATGGGCAGGTATTGCGGGCCAATGGCGGTTTGGCTTGATGGGATGCGCTGGTCCAGCGTGCGGCCGCGCTGGACCAGCGCATTGCGCCGGCTGCGGCGCCTGGAACGTGGTCGACCCGCCGCTCAAACCGCCTTTGGATTGCGTTCCGCGAAGCCTTCCTGATGCCAGTACGGATACGCGGGGCGCACCGTGCTGGCCGCATCGAGCTTCGCGACCTGCTCCGGCGTCAGATTCCAGCCGACCGCGCCGAGGTTTTGCCGCAGTTGCTCCTCGTTGCGCGCGCCGATCAGCAGCGTCGCGACGGTCGGCCGTTGCAGCAGCCAGTTCAGCGCGATCTGCGGCACGGTCTTGCCGGTTTCGGCGGCAATTTCGTCGAGCGCGTCGAGCACGCGGAACAGATAGTCTTCCGGCACCGGCGGCCCCATGTCAGCGGTCTTGTGCAGACGGCTCGTCTCCGGCAGCGGTTGGCCGCGCTTGAGCTTGCCGGTCAAGCGACCCCAGCCGAGCGGGCTCCACACCACGGCACCGACGCCCTGGTCGACGCCGAGCGGCATCAGCTCCCACTCGTAGTCGCGCCCGACCAGCGAGTAGTAGGTCTGATTCGCGACATAGCGCGGATAGCCGTAACGGTCGGCGATATCGAGCGACTTCATCAGATGCCAGCCGGAGAAATTCGACACGCCGATATAGCGGATCTTGCCCGCGCGCACGAGGTCGTCGAGCGTGGACAGCACTTCGGGGATCGGCGTTTTCGCGTCGAAGCCGTGCAGCTGGAACAGGTCGATGTAATCGGTTTGCAGACGCTTGAGCGCTGAATCGACCGCCTGGATCAGATGGAAGCGCGACGAGCCGACGCCGTTCGGATCGTCGTCGAAACGAAAGGTCGCCTTGGTCGACAGGATCGCCTTGTCGCGCTTGCCCTTCAGCGCCTCGCCGAGCACCGACTCGGACGCGCCCTTCGAATAGATGTCGGCGGTGTCGAACATCGTGACGCCCGCATCGAAACAGATGTCGATCAGACGCCGCGCTTCGGCGACGTCGGTCGCGCCCCACGCCTGGAAAAATTCACCCTTGCCGCCGAATGTACCGGTGCCGAGACTCAGCACCGGCACCTTGAAACCCGATGCACCCAGATGTCTGTATTCCATTGAAGAACTCTCCGTGGCATTGCCATCGATGAACGGAGGTTCAGTCTACGCGTGTGCGCCCAAAGGCGTCACGAAGGCGGGGCGCTCAGATCCCCCAATGCATCGCGCACGGCATCGATCACGCCGCCCCAATCGCCGAGCGCCGGTTGACGGAACAGACGTGCGCACGGATACCACGGCGTGTCGCTGCGTTCGAGCAACCAGCGCCAGCAGGTGTCGAAGCGGTTCAGGATCCAGACGGGTTTGTCGAGCGCGCCGGCCAGATGCGCGGTGGACGTGTCGACCGAAATCACCAGATCGAGACTGGCGACGAGCGCGGCGGTATCGGCGAAATCGTGCAGCAGCCCGGTGTAATCGGCGACGCGTTCACCGTAGGCGCTTTCGGCTAATTGCGGTGCGGCCGCGCCCTTCTGCACGCTGAAGAAGCGAACGTTCGGCACCTCGAGGAGCGGCGCGAGTTGCTCGAACGTGAGCGACCGACGCGCGTCGATCTTGCGCAGCTCGGCGATATGCGCGCGGTTCTCGCCGGCCCAGACGAGGCCGACTTTCAGCGGCCTGATTGCATCGGCATCCGCGTTGATGTTGCCGTCGTGTTCGATCCGCTCACGCCATTCGCTGACAGCCGCCGGCTGCGCAAAAAGATACGGCGTCGCCGCCGGAATGCTCGCTTCGTTCGTGCCGAACGCAAGCGGCAAGCTCAGCAGCGGGCAATGACAATCGAACGGCGGCAACGGCTGCCCCGCTTCGATCAACTGATCGACACCATCGAGCGTCGACAGCAATCGCAACAACGCGCCCGGCACTTCGAGCACGACCTTCGCGCCGAGCTTCGCAACGAGCGGCGCATAGCGGCAGAACTGCAACGTGTCGCCCAGGCCCTGCTCCGCATGCAGCAGGATCGTTTTGCCGTCGAGCGGAACATCGCCGAGCCACAACGGCTGCGCGAACGCGCGCCTGCCGGCCTTGATGCGGCTGCGCTCCCAACGCCATTCGTATTCGCGCCAGCCGGTATCGAAGCGGCCCATTTGCAGCAGGCACAGCGCCTGGTTCCAGTGCGTTTCGACCGACACCGGATTCAATGCAAGCGCGCGCTGATAGCTCGACAACGCCTGTTCGCGCTGATTCAGATCGATCTGCGCGAGACCGAGGTTGTTCCATGCATCGACGAAAGCAGGCGCAAGTTCCAGCGCGCGTTGGTAGCAGTGTTGTGCTTCGTGCGGCTGGTTCAGATCGCCGAGCACGTTGCCGCGATTGCTCCACGCATCCGGATAGTTCGGCTGCAACGCGAGCGCCTGGTCGCAGCTATCGAGCGCATCGGCATAGCGGCCGAGATCGCGCAGCACGCATGCGCGATTGTTCCACGCCGGCGCAAACTCCGGCACGAGCGAAAGCGCGCGTTCGTAGCTCGCGAGCGCATCGAGCGGACGGTTCAGCGCCGCCAATGCGTTGCCGCGATGGTTCAACGCATCGGCGAATTTCGGCTGCATCGCGAGCGCCCGCTCGGCACACGCGAGCGCTTCGTCATGGCGCTGCAACGCGTTCAGCGCATAGGCGAGATTCGAATGCACGGCCGGCTGTCTCGCGTTGACCACGAGCGCCTTCTTCAGCAGATCGATGCCTTCCTGCAAGCGGCCCGTTTGCAGCGCGAGTTCGCCGAGCCAGCGCAACGCGTCGCCATGCTTCGGCTTCAGTTCGAGTATCTCGCGATACATCTCCTCGGCTTCGACGAGCGCGCCGTTCTGCTGGAGCGCGACGGCTTGTCGAAGCAGATGGTCCAACTGTTGCGGCAGACTGGCGTGCTTGCTCATGCGGTACCTGGAATCGGAGGCGCGAAGAATCGTCGGAAGAAGCGCACGATTATCGCCGAAAAGCCCGGGTTCGAAGTACCGCCGCCTGCCGCGTAGCGACGTGACGCCGCTTATTGCGCGGCCACGGACAGATGCTTGCGCTTCGCGAGATCCTGCGCCATCGCATAGTGCTGCTGGATCGTCGGCAGCGCCTGTTTCGCGGCGGCCGTCAACTGCTCGTCGCGGCCCGCTGCGATTTCCGCCTGGAAAGCGGACAGTGCCTTCTGTTCACCCGCGAGCGCGACCTGCTCGATGTACACCTTGTCGAAGTCCGCGCCGCGCAGATGGTTGATGCTTGCGAGCACGGCCGCATCGGGATCGTTCTTCGGCACGTCGACACCGCGCGGACTCGCCGCGCGCAACGCGTCGGTGATCTTCGCGTCGTCGCTCGACACGCGCTCGGCGAAGGCCTTTACGTCGCGGTCGGCCGAACGCGCGGTGGCGATACGCGCGGCATCGCGCTGCGTCGCGACGGCTTGCGTGCCGTCCGCGATGAAGGTCTGGTCGGCGGCATGCAGGCGGCCCGCGTCCGTGGACGCGGCGCTCTGCGCGCTGGCCACCGAGGCGGCCGTCAGAAGACCACCGAAGCAGGCAACGGCGGCGATGCGGGCCAAAGCGACGGAAGGGACGGAAGGCAGGCGGATCATACGTTCTCCTTGAGGTGAAAGCATCTGAAAGCAAAACGACGGACACGTGTGCGCCGCGAACGAAGCGTGCGATGCAAAACGCTGCGGACTGCTTGCGAGCCCAGCGCGGCGCCACGCTTTTATCGCTGCCGATTCTAGAAGCCACACCGTCGGGCAGGTGAAACCCTGCTGTCGCTTCTGTAACCTTAGGTAACCCTCATATGAATGCGCACACGTTTGCCGTATTCGCGTGAATCGCGCGCGCCGCTCGACGCTGCCACGCAGTGCTGAATTTTTCGCCATCGGCGCCGATAACCAGATACAGGCACGCTCAGCACCGCTCAGCACCGCAATTCTGGAGAACGATTCCGATGGCAGACGACCACCGTGCCAATCACGAGCGCCACACCGAACGCAGCAACCTGACGAGCTCCAACAAGTTCGAGCTGCTGCTATACCGCCTCGGCCACGTGCCGGGCAGCGACGCGCACGAGTTGTATGGGATCAACGTGTTCAAGGTGCGCGAAATCTCGACGATGCCGACCGTCACGCCGATCGCCGGATCGTCGCCTTACGTGATGGGCGCGGTCGACATTCGCGGGCAGATCATCCCCGTGATCGATCTGCCGCGGCTGATGGGTTGTGAGCCGACGCGCGGCCTGAACATCCTGCTGGTCACCGAGTTCGCGCGTTCGACGCAGGCCTTCGCGGTCGAGGAAGTCGACGACATCGTCCGGCTCGAATGGAACCAGGTGCTGTCGGCCGATGGCTCGGCGGGCGGCAAGCTCGTCACGAGCATCGCGCGCATCGACGGCAATACCGGCGACTCGCGCCTCGCCCAGGTGATCGACGTCGAGCAGGTGTTGCGCGACGTGTTCCCGTCGCAGCATCCGAGCGTCGATCCGGCCTCGGTCGGCCAGGCGCTCGGCATCCGCCGCGGCGCGAAGATCCTCGCCGCCGACGACTCCGGCTTCGCGCGCAAGCTGATCGAACAGGCGCTCGCCGCGATCGGCGCTGACTACATCATGACGAAGACCGGCGAGGAAGCGTGGCAGACGCTGCAGCAGGTCGCGCGCGAAGCGCAGAAAAACGGCGCGCGCGCGAAAGACACCATCGCGCTCGTATTGACCGATCTGGAGATGCCGGAGATGGACGGCTTCATGCTGACGCGCCAGATCAAGGCCGATGAACGCACGCGCGATATTCCGGTGATCATTCACTCGTCGCTGACGGGCGCGGCCAACGAGGCGCATGTGAAGAACGCGGGCGCCAACGGCTATGTCGCGAAGTTCGCGGCGAGCGAGCTCGCCGACGCGATCCGTGATGCGCTGGGCGCCGCGCCGGCGAAGGCGGCGGCGGCTTGACGTCTGGAGTGTCGAGCAGTGAATCGGATCGCCGCGCTCAACGATGCGCGGCAAGCTCGATCGAGAAGTCCATCCGGCCGATCTCGACGCCCATCGTGTTGAGGCGCTGCGGCGCATCGACGACCGCGACGTGCGCGAGATGCGTGTTCTCGACGGATTCACCACGATAGATCGTCGCCGCGACCGGCGCGGCGGGGTGCAGTTCGGACTGGCTCATGCGGTTCGTCTCCTCGTCGTGTCATGGATCGGGCGATGGCGCCCAGGCCCTGGCAATCAGGCGCTCGCCGCGAGCGCCTCTTCGCGCTCGAGCGTGCGCGTGTGCCGCAGTTCGGGAAAGAACCGCATCCACAACAGCGCGATCGCGATCGTCGCGATACCGCCGACCAGCACCGCCGGCTGCGCGCCCCACCATCCCGCGGTCAGGCCCGATTCGAACTCGCCCAATTGATTCGACGTCCCGATGAACAACGAATTGACCGCGCTGACGCGGCCGAGCATTTCATCGGGCGTGCGCAATTGCACGAGCGACAGCCGCACCACCACGCTGATCGTGTCCGACGCGCCGAGCACCATCAGCGCGAACAACGACACCAGGAACTGATGCGACAGCCCGAACACGATCGTCGCGATGCCGAACACGATCACGCCGCCGAACATCGCCGCGCCGGGCCGGTTGCGCAATGGAAAATGCGCGAGCCAGATCGTGCCCGCGAGCGCGCCGATCGCCGTGCCCGAGCGCAACAGGCCGAGACCGAGCGGGCCCGCGTGCAGCACGTCGCGCGCGAAGATCGGCAGCAACGCGGTCGCGCCGCCGAACAGTACCGCGAACAGATCGAGCGACAGCGCGCCGAGAATCACCGGCTCGCGACGAATGAACGCGATGCCCGAAAAGATCGATTCGAGCGTGACGGGCGCGCGACTCGCCGGCTTCATCTGCAACGGAATGCTCCACACCGACGCGGCCGCCGCCGCGAACGTCAGCGTGCACGCGAGATACGCGGCACCGGGACCGATGCCGTACAGCAGACCACCGAGCGCGGGCCCGGCGATCTGCGCGGTCTGATTGGCGGAGGTCGCCCACGCGGTCGCCTTCGGCAGATAGCCGCGCGGCACCACGGCCGGCAGCAGCGACGCCACGGCCGGCGATTCGAACGCGCGCGACGCGCCGACGCAGGCAGCCAGCACGTAGATGACCGGCGCGCTGATCCAGCCGCCGAAGGTGCCGATCGCGAACAGCAATGCAGCGACACTTTCGAGGCTCTGGCAGACGGCGGCGATGCGGCGGCGATCGTAACGATCGGCGACATGGCCGACGACGAGCGTCAGCAGGAACATCGGCAGAAACTGCGCGAGACCGACGAGGCCAAGTGCGAACGCGCTATGCGTGAGCGCGTAGACATGCCAGCCCATCGCGACCGCGAGCATCTGGAACGACAGCGACGACAGGATGCGGGTGCACCAGAAACGCTGGAACGGCGGGTGTTTCGGCAGGCTGAAATGCGGGGAATCGGCGGGATCGATGGAGGCTGGGGGCATCGGTTGTTGCTCGTGACGGGGCGCATCGGGGCGTGGGTTGGGCGGGCGCTAGTTTAGAGCAAGACCGGAGGGCATGCACAAAGGAGGCTGATCTCGAACCAGTGGAGACGCCCATCGTCGAAATGGGACGCCATACCTAAACCGTAGCCCGGCACATCGGACACCCATGTGCCATCGAAAAGATTGAAAGCCAATTGTGGCCTGGCTCTTCAGTTGTATACAGATCCAGTTCGGTTCCTTTCAATTTGGCGCCTCGATTGATCGTCAAGTTTGCCGATTACAGTGCATCAGCGCGCCGCATGTCACGCGACGGGTGTTAAATCGAACGCGCGTCCGCATCAATGGGCATGATTGGGCATCAGTCGGGCTCGCCGCGCGCTTCGCGGTGCGTATATTTATGCTTGATGTATCGATGTGAACTGCCGGGCTGTTTGCGGCTATGATTGTGCCCCGTGGGCAGCCGCCCGGCTGGCGGCACGCCGGCCCAGTCCCACCGGCCAGCCACACCGTCTAACACTCGAACTCCCGGAGGGCATCGAATGGTACTGGGGTGGCTCGTCCTACTTCCGTTCATGGCCGCGGCGCTCATTGCGCTCACGAGGCCGCGCGCCGCCGCGCTCTGCACCTGGATCGCGTTCGCGACGGCGCTGTTCGGCTGCGCGCTGCTGCTGAGCGAGCGCGTGGGCATGGGCGACCACGACGTGCTGCAATGGCGCCATGAGTGGATGCCCGACATCGGCCTCGCGCTGTCGCTGCGCCTCGATGGCCTCTCGTTCATGTTCGCGTTGCTCGTACTCGCGATCGGCCTGCTCGTCTTCATCTACGCACGCTACTACCTCGCCGGCAGCGATTCGTTGCCGCGTCTGTACCTGCTGCTACTGCTCTTCATGGGCGCGATGCTCGGCATCGTGCTGTCGAACAACCTGCTGCTGCTCGTCATCTTCTGGGAACTGACGAGCCTCGTCTCGTTCCTGCTGATCGGCTTCTGGCCATCGCGGCCCGACGCAAGGCGCGGCGCACGCATGGCGCTCACCATCACCGGCGCGGGCGGTCTCGCGCTGCTTGCGGCCGTGCTGTTGCTCGGCCACGTATGCGGCAGCTACGAGCTGAACGACGTGCTCGCCCAGCTTGACAAGGTGCAGCACGATCCGCTCTACCCGGCCATTCTGCTGCTCACGCTGTTCGGCGGCGTTCACGAAGTCGGCGCAGTTTCCTTTTCACTTCTGGCTACCGCACGCGATGTCGGCGCCTACACCCGTGTCGGCCTATCTGCATTCGGCGACGATGGTGAAGGCCGGCGTGTTCCTGCTCGCGCGTCTCTATCCGGTTTTCGAAGGTACCCACCTATGGGCGTACACGGCGACAGTGGCCGGGCTCGTCACGCTGGTGGGCGGCGCGGGGATGGCGTTGTTGCAGCGCGATCTGAAGGGCCTGCTCGCCTATTCGACCATCAGCCATCTCGGCCTGATCGTGCTGCTGTTCGGCCTCGACACGCAGCTCTCGACTGTCGCCGCGCTCTTTCACACGGTCAACCACGCGGTGTTCAAGGCGTCGCTCTTCATGGCCGCGGGCATCGTCGATCACGAAACCGGCACGCGCGATCTGGGCCGTCTGCGCGGCCTGCGCAGGTACATGCCGCATACGGCCGTGCTCGCGAGCGTCGCGTCGCTGTCGATGGCCGGCGTGCCGCTGCTCAACGGTTTTCTCTCGAAGGAAATGTTCTTCGGCGAAACACTCGCGCAAAGCATGTTCGGGCCGCTGAACCTCGCCGTGCCGGTCATCGCGATCGTGGCGGCGGCGCTCTCCGTGGCGTACTCGCTACGTTTCGTCTGGGGCGTGTTTTTCGACGGCGAGACGCCGCGCGATCTGCCGCACTATCCGCCGCACGAGGCGCCGCGCTTCATGCGGCTGCCGGTCGAGATTCTCGTGGCGCTGTGCCTGCTGATCGGCCTGTTCCCGCAGCAAAGCATCGGCAGGCTGCTCGAGTCGGCCGCGTGGGTCACGCTCGGCGGCAAGTTGCCCGACTACAGCCTGAGCCTGTGGCACGGCGTCAATACGCCGCTCGTGATGAGCGCGGTGTCGTTCGCGGCGGGTGCGGCGCTCTTTTTCCTGCGCCGCAATGCGTTCCGCCACCGTCGCACGGCGCTCACCGAGTTGAACGCCAGCGAAATCTTCGACCGCTTCGTGCAGCGTCTCGAACAGTGCGCCGGCGTGATCGTGCGCTTGTTCGAGACGCGCTCGCTGCCGGCCTACCTCGCATGGATGATCGCGGCGATGCTGATCGTGCCGGGCGTGCCGCTCGTCGCGCTCGACACCTGGAGCGGCAGCCACACGCGCCTGCCGCCCGATCCGTTCACGCTGGGCGGCCTCGTGCTGATGGCGTTGCTCGCCGTCGGCGTGGTGTGCGTGCGTGCGCGCACCCTTTACGCGCTCGTGATGCTGAGCACCTGCGGCCTGCTCGTGTCGCTCGCCTTCGTGCGCTTCTCCGCGCCCGATCTCGCGCTCACGCAGATCTCCGTCGAACTGGTCACGATCCTGCTGCTCGTGCTGGCCGTCTATTTCCTGCCCGCGCTGCAACGCGCCGTCGAGCCGCTCCCCGTCCGGCTGCGCAACGGCGTGCTCGCGCTCGCGGGCGGCGCGCTGCTCGGCGCCGTGTCGTACAGGATCATGACGAGCGCGCCGCTGCCAGGCATCGCTCCGTACTTCCTCGCCAATGCGCTGCCCGGCAGCGGCGGCCACAACGTCGTCAACGTGATCCTCGTGGATTTCCGCGGCTTCGACACGATGGTCGAAATCAGCGTGCTCGTGGTCGCGGGGCTCGCCGTCAAGGCGCTGCTGCGCGGGCTGCGCCTGAAGTCGCCCGATGCGGGGCCGGATGGCCGGCCATGGTCGTCGCAATCGCATCCGCTGATGCTCGCGATCCTCGCCCGGCTGATGCTGCCGCTCACCGTGCTCGTCGCCGTGTTCGTGTTCCTGCGCGGCCACAACCTGCCGGGCGGCGGCTTCATCGCGTCGCTGATCCTCTCGATCGCGTTGTTGCTGCAGTACGTCGCGAGCGGGGTGCTGTGGACCGAGTCGCGCATCCACCTCAACTACCGCGCGCTTGCGGGCTTCGGCATTCTGATCGCCGCGGCCACGGGGCTCGGCAGTCTCGCGTTCGGCCAGCCGTTTTTGACCAGTGCGTTCGGGCACCTGCACGTGCCGCTGATCGGAGAGATCGAACTGTCCACGGCGATGCTGTTCGATCTCGGCGTAACGGGCGCGGTGGTCGGCACGACGCTCACGATCGTCTCGCACCTCGGCGTACGCGACAAGGACATGCAGTCCGTGGAGAAAAGCTGATGGAAGCCGCCTTTGCCATCGCGATCGGCGTGCTTTGCGCGTGCGGCATCTACCTGCTGCTGTGCGCACGCGTGTTGCCGGTGATTCTCGGCATCACGCTGTTCTCGTATGCGATCAACCTGTTCCTGCTCGGCATGGGCCGGCTTGCGATCGGCAAGCCAGCGGTCATCGCGGCGGGGGCGCAATACGTCGATCCGGTGCCGCAAGCGCTCGTGCTGACGGCCATCGTGATCGGCTTTGCAATGACGGCCTTCACCGTGGTGCTCGCGCTGCGCTCGTTTTCGATCACGGGCAACGATCACGTCAATGACGAGGAGACGCGCGTCGAATGAACCACGTTCTCCTGCTCCCGATCCTGATTCCGCTCTTTTCCGCGGGCGTCATCGTCGTGCTGCCGCTGCGCGCGAAACGCCTGCAACGCGCGCTGAACGCGCTCGCCATCATCGCGCTGCTGCCCGTCGCGTGCCTGCTGATGGCGCGCGCCGCGCAAGGCGAGATCGCCAGCTACGCGCTCGGCGCATGGCCGGCGCCGTTCGGCATCGTGCTGGAACTCGACCGGCTCGGTGCGCTGATGCTGGTGCTCACCGCCGTGCTGGCGGTCTGCTGCCTGCTCGGCACCTCGAGCGAGGACGCGAGGCGCGGCCGCTATTTCCGTGCGCTGTTCCAGTTCGAGCTGATGGGCCTGAACGGCGCCTTCCTCGCGGGCGATCTCTTCAACCTGTTCGTGTTCTTCGAGCTGCTGCTGATCGCGTCGTACGCGCTGCTGCTGCATGGTGGCGGCGCGCGACGGGTGCGCAACGGGCTGCACTATCTGTTGATGAACCTCGTCGGTTCGTCGTTCTTTCTGGTCGCGATCGGCGTGCTCTACGGCGTCACGGGCACGCTCAACATGGCCGACATGGGCGAACGTCTGGCGCGTCTCGGGCCGGAGTCGCTGCCGCTCGCGCAGTTCGCGGGCGCGACGCTGATGCTCGTGTTCGGCCTCAAGGCCGCCGTGTTTCCGATGTCGTTCTGGTTGCCGCAGGCCTACCGCAGCGCCATCGGCCCGGTGGCCGCGCTGTTCGCGATCATGACCAAGGTCGGCATCTATGCGATGCTGCGCTGCGACGCGCTCGTGTTCGGCGCGGCGGGCGGCGTGCTCGATACGTTCATGCATCAGTGGGCGTGGTGGCTCGCGATCGCGACGATCGTGTTCGGCGCGCTGGGCGCGTTGGCGGTGTCGAGTCTCAAGACCACGACGGGCTATCTCGTGCTGGTTTCGGTGGGTCTGCTGATCGCGGCGATCGCACTACAGACGCCGCTCGCATGGAGCGCGCTGCTCTACTACCTGATCAGCACGACGCTCTGCACTGGCGCGCTGTTCCTGCTCGCCGACACGCTCGAACCCGAGCAAGCCCCGACCCCGCACGCCGCCCATGCCGCCGTTTCCGCCGATGCCAATTCGATCGAGCCCGGTTCGCTCGAAGCGCTCGACGACGCGGCCGCGGCGGCCATCTCGCCCGCCCCGGACGGCGAAGCGGTGGCGACGCTGGCGCGGATGCAGCCGCTGCAGGTCGAGACGGCCGGCGCGCTCGCCGTGCTGGTCGGGGAACCGGCTCACACCGAAGCCGAAGCTACGGTCGAAGCGGTGCCGCGCACGCATGCACCGTGGCCGTCGAACCTCGCCGCGCTGCTCTATCTGATCGCCGCGGTGGGCGCCGCGGGCCTGCCGCCGCTGTCCGGGTTCCTCGGCAAGGCGATGGTGCTGGCCGCCACGCCGCTCGGCGCGGCAGTCGTGCTATGGCCGGCCGTACTGCTGTCGAGCCTGCTCTCGATCGTCGCGCTGAGCCGCACGGGCACGCGCCTGATGTGGGCCGCGCCGGCCGCGCGCGCCGCCGCCGGCAAAGAGGAGCGCGCACCGCGTGGCAGTAATGCGAAGCTCGCCGCCTGCGCGGTCCTGCTCGGCTGTGTCGTGGCCATCACGCTCGGCGCCGGCGCGGTGCGGCACTATCTCACCGATACGGCGACACAGCTATTCGATCGCGCCGCCTACGTGCACGCGATCCTGCCCGCGGCGCGCTCCTCGCCACCAGCGGCCGCCGCGACCACGGCCGACGCACAGGGGAACTGACGATGTTGAAAAGGCTCTTCCCCCACCCGTGGCTCGCGGTCTTGCTGATCATCTGCTGGGTGCTGCTGATGAACGACGTCTCGCTAGGCAATCTGCTGCTCGGCGCCGCGCTCGGCTACGTGATCTCTTTTCGCGTCGCCGAAGGCTTGTGGCTGCGACCGGTGCGCTTCGGCCGACCGTGGCTGCTCGTGCTCCTCGCCTGGCATGTGTTGGTCGATATCATCGTGGCCAACGTCGAGGTCGCGCTGCTCGTGCTCGGCCCGACGCAGCGGATGCGCCCGGCGTTCATCGAAGTGCCGCTCGACAGCACCCACGAGATCGCGCTCACGGTGCTCATCAGCGTGATCTCGCTGAGCCCGGGCACGCTGTGCGCCGAACTCAGCGACGACCGCACGCGCCTCTCCGTGCACGTGCTCGATCTCGGCGACGAAGCGGCACTCATCGCGCTCATCAAGTCCCGTTATGAAGCCCCATTGATGGAGATCTTCGCATGCTAGCCATCGTGATTCCGATCTCGCTCGCGATCCTCGGCATCGCGTTCCTGCTCGCGCTGTGGCGCCTCGTGCGCGGGCCGTCGCTGCCCGATCGCATCGTCGCGCTCGACACGCTCAACATCAATGCGATCGCGTTGATCGTCGTGTACGGCATCAGCTTGCGCTCGACGGTGCTCTTCGAGGTTGCGCTTCTGATTGCCGTGATGGGTTTCGTGGGTACCGTCGCGCTCACCAAGTATCTGCAGCGCGGCGACATCATCGAACTCAACTAGCGTGGGGTATGCCGATGGAAACTTTTGTCGAAGCGATCGTTTGTTTGCTGCTGCTGGCCGGCAGCCTGTTCACGCTGGTCGGGGCGGTCGGGCTCGCTCGGCTGCCCGACTTCTTCATGCGGCTGCACGGTCCGACCAAGTCGACCACGCTCGGTGTGGGCGGCATCGTGCTCGCGTCGGTGGTGTATTTCAGCGCGCATAACAACTTCGCGAGCCTGCATGAGTTGCTGATTCCGGCGTTTCTGTTTCTCACCGCGCCGATTAGCGCACATATGCTGGCGAAGGCTGGGATTCAGCAGGGAGTGACGTTGTCAGAGGCGACGCGGGGGCGGCCGCCTGTTACGGGCGCTTGCGCGGAACGGGGGAATACGGGGGAGTTGCGGGAGAGGGATGAGGGGTGATGTGGTAAACAGCACCGTTCAGGAAACTAAACTTGTGTGTAGAATCGACGTTAACAACGATGTGACAGCCCCTTAAAACCCAACCCCGAAGGAGATTCTATGGTCATGAAAGGAAAGACCGGGAACATCCACGGAGTCGAAGTCAAGGCCCGGGCAGGCGTACAGCTCCCGACAACAAAGGTCAATGCAACCTCCGCGGATGGTCGTAAGCAGATCCTCAATGCAGCCAAACGCGTGTACGAACAGCATCATGCTGTCATTCAAGCGCTGGCAAAGAGATGATTCTTGATGCGGGTATGGTCGTGATCGTGCACGACTTTATTCTCTCCCGCGAACCAGGACTCGTTGGCACGACGAACAGGGGCACCTTGGAGGGTGCCCTTGGTCGTATTGAGAACCGCATTCACTATGGCGGACTGGAGGATGTCTTTGAGATCGCCGGGCTTTACGCAGAAGCGATCGCGCGCGGACACGCTTTTTCGGATGCCAACAAGAGGACGGCGCTGGTTTCGGCGTTAACCTATTTGCTTATTGAAGGGTACGCAGTCCGTCGTACTCAGGCGCTCGAAGAGATCATGGTTGACGTGGCTGAAGGCAGGCTTGACTACCAGGATCTCGCAAACATATTTTCTTCTCTTGCCTCGCCGATCGAACTGCCAGAAAGCCTTAGGCATAGGCCTCAATGAGCCCCGCCCCGAGCGGGGCTTTTCATTTGTTCCCCGGTAAGTCTCTTTGTCGAGCCGAGCCCCGGAAAACCCCGACCTGTGTTGTTCGTAGACGACGCATCGAAATGGCCGCCGGCGGGTGGGAAATTGCACCGCGTGCACGCGTGTGGGTACTGGTGCGGGTAGAAACGAAAAACGGGCCGAAAGGCCCGTATTCATTGGATGTCCTGGCGGAGAGAGGGGGATTCGAACCCCCGATAGGCTATTAACCTATACACGCTTTCCAGGCGTGCGACTTAAACCGCTCATCCATCTCTCCGGCGGGGAGCCGAATTATAGCAAACTTCGCGCCCTGCGCCACACCCTGGCCAAAGCTCCGCGCAAACCGCCTACGGATGCCGGATATAGTCGACCAGCGCGATCGTATAAGCGTCCGCCTTTCGATCGAGCAAACTCACCCCGATCGCCACGAGAAAACCCGCCGGCACACCGAACACGCCCGAACTGATCGGCTCGATGCCAAACCAGCGCGCACCCGTGAATCCCGTCAACTGCGTGAAGAACGGATACGTCGACACAATGTAGTAAATGCACACGACAAGCCCCGCGACCATCCCCGCCACCGCGCCGAGCCGCGTCGTGCGTTTCCAGAACACGCCGAGCACGAGCGCCGGAAACAGACTCGACGCCGCCAGCGAAAACGCCGCCCCGACCAGAAACAGAATATTCCCCGTATTCAGCGACGCCACGTACGACGCGAACAATGCGACACCCAGCAGCAGAATCTTCGAGATCGTCACGCGCCGCTGGCTCGACGCGTTCGGATCGACCATGTGGTAGTACACGTCGTGCGATAGCGCGTTCGCGATCGTCAGCAGCAGACCATCCGCGGTCGATAGCGCCGCCGCGAGCGCCCCCGCCGCGATCAAGCCCGACATCACATACGGCAGCCCCGCGATCTCGGGCGCCGCGAGCACGACCATATCAGGCTGCATCTGGATCTCGCTCCAGCGCACGATACCGTCGCCGTTCGTATCGGCGAGGCTGATCAGGCTCGGTTCGACCTTGCGCCATTGCATCAGCCACTGCGGCAGATCGGCGAAATGATGGCCGACCAGATTCGACAGGATCTCGTACTTGATCAGCACCGCCAGCACCGGCACGGTCAGATAGAACAGCGCGACGAAAAAGAGCGTCCAGCCGACCGAGCGCCGCGCCGACGCCACCGAAGTCGTCGTGTTATAGCGCGTCAGGATATGCGGCAGGCTCGCCGTGCCAAGCGACAGACACAGCAGCAGCGATAGAAAGTTACGCGCGTGCGTGCTCCGGTCTTCCTCACCGACAGCAGGAAACGGTTCCTGCATCGGCACCGGCGCGCTCGCCCGCATCAGCATGTCGTCTCGCTTCTGACTCCAGACGATCTGCGCGGCGGCGGCATCGCGCGGAAACTGTTCGAGCGCGCGCTCGCGCTCCTTGATCTCGCGCAACGGACCGTTATGGCGGCGCAGATCGCCGACCTCCTGCGTGAGCCGCTGCTTTTCCTCGATGAACGATTGCGGCAGCGTATCGAGCCGCAGTTGCATCAGCGCGGCGCGGCGTCGATAGTCGTCGCGCACGCGCTCCTCGAGCGGCGCGTCGCGCACCTGTTTCTCGAGCCCTTCCATGCGCTGCATCAGGCGCCCATAGCTGAATTGCGGCACCCAGCCGAGGCCGTCCTTGTGCGCGATCATCGATACCGGTATCAGCATCGCGAGGATCAGGATGACGTACTGCGCGACCTGGGTCCACGTAACGGCACGCATGCCGCCCAGAAACGAGCACACCAGAATGCCCGCGAGCCCGCAGAAAATGCCGACCGTGAAATCGACGCCGATAAAGCGCGTCGCGATCAGGCCGACGCCCTGGATCTGCGCGACCAGATAAACGAACGAGCAGAGGATCGCGGCGAGCGCCGCAAGGCCGCGCACCGCGTTGCTCGAATAGCGCGTGCCGAGAAAATCGGGAATCGTGTAGCGCGCGAGCTTGCGCACATACGGCGCGAGCAGGAACGCGACGAGGCAATAGCCGCCGGTCCAGCCCATCAGGTACGCGAGGCCGTCGTAGCCGGTCGCGTAGATCGAGCCGGCCAGACCGATGAACGACGCGGCCGACAACCAGTCGGCCGCGGTCGCCATGCCGTTGAACGCCGACGGCACGCGCCGCCCCGCTACATAGTATTCGACCAGGTCGGACGTGCGCGACAGCACGCCGATCACCGCATACACCGCGATCGGCACGAACAGGAACACATAGCCGATCCACACCCCGGGACCGGTGCTGCGCTCGATGCGCCACATCACGTAGACGAACAGCAGAAAGCCGAGCGTATAGAGCGCGTACGAGCGGATCAGCCGATGCGTGAGCTTCATCGGCTCAGCGCCCGCGCGCGGCCGGCGCGGCCTTGCCGATCGCGACGTCATCGTTCGCGCCGGTGGTGGAATCCGCGGCGGGACCACTTGCCGCATCGCGCTGCGAATCCGCTTCGAACGCGTGCTGCAACTGACGATCGGCGCGCTGCATCAGCACGATATAGACGACGATCAGCGCGAGGTAGATCAGGATCGCGCCTTGTGCGCCAAAGTAGAACGGCAGCCTGAAGCCGCCTGCGTGCACCTGCGCGAGCGCGGGCGCCAGCAATGGCACGACGAAGGAGACGAAGAAGCCAAGCGTCATCAGCACCGCGATCAGCGCGAGGTTGAAACGCCAGTACTTGCGATGCGCGAGCGCCATCGCCGCCGAGACCGGTGGCGGTTCGGGCGGGGGGTTCAACCTGGCGTGGGAGGATAGGTGCGGCGCGGCCATGCGCCTATGTATCAAAAAGGCATCGGCGAGGCAATCGGGATTGTCCGCGCAACGCCGTGACGTAAGCCGTCCACTCGAATAACGGTTCTGCGCGGCGTGCCCACAAGCGTGTCGATCGACACGCCGCCGCCGTCCGCGCAGACCCGCTTACAACGCTTTAAATCGACTCGCCGAGCTGATCGAGAATCGCCGGGTTTTCCAGCGTCGACACGTCCTGGGTGATTTCCTCGCCTTTCGCGAGCGAACGCAACAGACGACGCATGATCTTGCCCGAACGCGTTTTCGGCAGGTTCTCGCCGAAACGGATGTCCTTCGGCTTCGCGATCGGACCGATCTCCTTGCCGACCCAGTTGCGCAGGTCGTTCGCGAGCTTCACGGCCTCTTCGCCTTGCGGACGTGCACGCTTGAGCACCACGAACGCGCACACCGCCTCGCCGGTCGTCGCATCGGGGCGGCCCACCACGGCGGCTTCCGCGACGAGCGGATTGGCCACCAGTGCCGACTCGATCTCCATGGTGCCGAGACGATGGCCCGACACGTTCAGCACGTCGTCGATGCGGCCCATGATCGTGAAGTAGCCGGTCTCCTTGTCGCGCACCGCGCCGTCGCCGGCGAGGTAGAGCCTGCCGCCGAGCTCGTCGGGGAAGTAGCTCTTCTTGTAGCGTTCCGGATCGCCCCACACGTTGCGCAGCATCGCCGGCCACGGGCGCTTGATCACCAGAATGCCGCCCTGCCCGTTCGGCACGTCCTGCCCGGTTTCGTCGACGACCGCGGCCATGATGCCCGGCAGCGGCAGCGTGCACGAACCCGGCACGAGCGGCGTCGCGCCCGGCATCGGCGCGATCATGTGGCCGCCGGTCTCGGTCTGCCACCACGTATCGACGATCGGACAGCGGCCGCCGCCGACGTTCTCGTAGTACCACACCCACGCTTCCGGATTGATCGGTTCGCCGACCGTGCCGATGATGCGCAACGTCGACAGGTCGTAGCTCTTCGGATGCACTTTAGCGTCGGCCTCGGAGGCCTTGATCAGCGAGCGGATCGCAGTAGGAGCCGTATAGAACAGCGTGACCCTGTGCTTCGCGATCATCTGCCAGAAGCGCCCGGCGTCCGGATAGGTCGGCACGCCCTCGAACACGACCTGGGTGCCGCCAAGCGTGAGCGGCCCGTACGTAATGTAGCTGTGGCCGGTGATCCAGCCGATGTCGGCGGTACACCAGAACACGTCGGAGGGGCGCCAGTCGAAGGTCCATTTCAGCGTTTGCGCGGCCCACAGCAGATAGCCGCCGGTGCTGTGCTGCACGCCCTTCGGCTTGCCGGTCGAGCCCGACGTATAGAGGATGAAGAGCGGATGCTCGGCGCCGACCCATTCGGGCGCGCACTGGTCCGACTCGGCCTGTGCGAGTTCGTGCATCCACAGGTCGCGCCCTGCGTCCCACGCGACCTTGCCGCCGGTGCGCTGGTACACGATCACGCTCCTGACCTTCTCGCAGCCGCCGAGCGCGAGCGCTTCGTCGGCGATGTTCTTCAGCGGCAAAGCCTTGCCGCCGCGCATCTGTTCGTCGGACGTGATCAGCGCGACCGCGCCGACGTCGACGAGCCGCTCGTTGAGCGACTTCGACGAGAAGCCGCCGAACACGACCGAGTGCGTCGCGCCGATCCGCGCGCACGCCTGCATCGCGACGATGCCCTCGATCGACATCGGCATATAGATGACGACCGGGTCGCCTTTCTTCACGCCGCGTTTTTTCAGCGCATTCGCGAAGCGCGATACGCGTTGCAGCAGATCCTGATAGGTGACGTTGGTGACGCTACCGTCGTCGGCTTCGAACACGATCGCGACGCGCTCGCCGTTGCCGGCCTCGACGTGACGGTCGATGCTGTTATACGACGCGTTCAGCTGGCCGTCTCCGAACCACGTGTAGAACGGCGCCTTCGATTCGTCGAGCACCTTCGTAAACGGCTTGTGCCAACTCAGCGTCTCCTTCGCGAGACGCCCCCAGAAGCCTTCATAGTCGCGCTCCGCTTCGGCGGCGAGCGCCCGGTACGCGTCCATGCCGGAGATCGTGGCACCCTTCGCAGTGTCAGCGGAGGGCGGAAAAACGCGGCGTTCCTGAAGAACCGATTCAATCGCAGACATCGACAACCCCTTGGTGAAGATGAAACGTAAAACCTGTACCGGCGCGCGGCGCGCGCGGGCCTTATCCTGTTCGAGCCGCCACGAGCGGCGCTGTCTCCCACCTCGCGATACCGTCGAACGCGCGTGCGTGCGGCATCGCAACATCCGTGCATGCGGGCGCCCTGCGCGATCCTATTCCGCGTCAAGGCTTAACCATAAGCGCTGCAACTTACCGGCCACTTACGCGCATCGTGTTGATCTGCAAGCGAAAACCCTTAGATCCCGCCAGCCATCGATGCAGTTACGTGTTGATCAGACGAGATGCGCGCGAAAAAGATCGCCCGTTCTACAGAACCTTCTACGCTCACTCGCAGCACATTGCATACCGGTGATGCGAACTCGACGCACCGCCAGCACGCCCGCTTTCGCACCCTTATGCTCTCTCGTACGGCCTTTTACAATGCTAACTGAACTAGCCGTCCGCGCAGCGTGCCGCCGATCGCATCGTAATTCCGGTGTGGCGGGCGCTGCCCGCCGCAAAGCAGCAGATTCGACCGACGCTGTACAATGGCGCGCCTGACGCGAGTCTCGCGCCCCTTCGGTGGCCGCGCCCCGCACCGCCGTCGGCGCCTGGCCCCCTGTTCCGTCACCCGCGCTTCATCTGACCGTTGCCTATGTCCGCTTCGCGACCCGCCTGCGCCCGTCCGCGCCGCCCCATGCGCGCGCTGCCCCGCCTCGTTTTCGTGAGCCGCTGGCTGCAGGTGCCGCTGTACCTCGGGCTGATCGTCGCGCAGGCGGTCTACGTCGTGCTATTCCTGAAGGAAGTCTGGCATCTGGTCACCGACTCGTTGAAGCTCGACGAAACGCACACGCACCCCAAACATTTCGAAGGGCCCGCGGCATTGCACGCCGTGGGCGGCATCAAGGTTTCCACTCCCATGAAGGCGCAAGACTGACCGCACCGTGCTGCGATCCGACAACAAGCGCCACTCCCCACTGAGCTAGCCATGACCGTCATCAAACAGGAAGACCTGATTCAGAGCATCGCTGATTCGCTGCAGTACATCAGCTACTACCATCCGCTCGACTACATCGAAGCGCTCGGCCGCGCGTACGAGCTCGAACAGAGCCCCGCAGCGAAGGACGCGATCGCGCAGATCCTGACCAACAGCCGCATGTGCGCCGAAGGCAAGCGCCCGATCTGCCAGGACACCGGCATCGTCACGGTGTTCGTGAAGGTCGGTATGGACGTGCGCTGGGACGGCGCGACGATGAGCGTCACCGACATGATCAACGAAGGCGTGCGCCGCGGTTATCTGAATCCGGACAACGTGCTGCGCGCATCGATCGTGAGCCCGCCCGAAGGCGCGCGCAAGAACACCAAGGACAACACGCCGGCCGTGATCCACTACGAGATCGTGCCGGGTAACACCGTCGACGTGCAGGTCGCGGCCAAGGGCGGCGGCTCGGAGAACAAGTCGAAGTTCGCGATGCTGAACCCGTCGGACTCGATCGTCGACTGGATCCTGAAGACCGTGCCGACGATGGGCGCGGGCTGGTGCCCGCCGGGCATGCTCGGCATCGGCATCGGCGGCACCGCTGAGAAAGCGATGGTGATGGCGAAGGAATCGCTGATGGACCCGATCGACATTCAGGACGTGATCGCGCGCGGCCCGAAGGACTGGATCGAAGAGCTGCGCGTCGAGCTGCACGAGAAGGTCAACGCACTCGGTATCGGCGCGCAGGGCCTCGGCGGTCTGTCCACTGTTCTCGACGTGAAGATCATGGCCGCGCCGACGCACGCCGCATCCAAGCCGATCGCGATCATCCCGAACTGCGCGGCGACCCGCCACGCGCACTTCACGCTCGACGGTTCGGGCGTCGCCAAGCTCGAAGCGCCGTCGCTCGACGCATGGCCGAAGGTGCACTGGGAACCGAACACGGAAACCAGCAAGCGCGTCGACCTCAACACGCTGACGCCGGAAGAAGTGGCGGGCTGGAAGCCGGGCCAGACGCTGCTGCTGTCGGGCAAGATGTTGACGGGCCGCGACGCCGCGCACAAGCGCATCGCCGACATGCTCGCGAAGGGCGAGAAGCTGCCGGTCGATTTCACGAACCGCGTGATCTACTACGTCGGCCCGGTCGATCCGGTGCGCGACGAAGCGGTCGGCCCGGCGGGCCCTACCACTGCGACGCGGATGGACAAGTTCACCGAGACGATGCTCGCGCAAACGGGCCTCATTTCGATGATCGGCAAGGCCGAGCGCGGCCCGGTCGCGATCGAGGCGATCAAGAAGCACCAGGCAGCGTATCTGATGGCCGTCGGCGGTGCGGCGTACCTCGTGTCGAAGGCGATCCGCAGCGCGAAGGTGCTCGCGTTCGAAGACCTCGGCATGGAAGCGATCTACGAGTTCGACGTGCAGGACATGCCGGTCACGGTCGCCGTCGATTCGAACGGCACCTCCGTGCACCAGACCGGCCCGAAGGAATGGCAAGCCAAGATCGGCAAGATTCCGGTCGCCACGGCTTGATGAGTCGCGATTAACGCTACTCAGGTCAGTCGAAAAGCCGGGGCCGCGATCCCGGCTTTTTCTTTCCGTGCGTCATGCACGCGCAAGGCGCCGCACGCACGAGGCCGCCAACGCCGCCAACAGTTGTATCGGATCTCTTGGCTTTTTTGGACATGGCGTTTATTGTTGTTGGAAATTCAAGGTTCCCGAAAAAGGAAATAACATGCAAGGCGACAAGAAGGTCATCGAATATCTGAACGCGCAGTTGAAAAACGAACTGACCGCGATCAATCAATATTTCCTGCATGCCCGAATGTACGGCCACTGGGGCCTCGACAAGCTCGGCAAGCACGAGTACGACGAGTCGATCGGCGAAATGAAGCATGCCGACATGCTCATCGAACGGATCTTCATGCTCGACGGTCTGCCGAATCTGCAGGACCTGCACAAGCTGCTGATCGGTGAGGAAACCAAAGAGATCCTCGAATGCGATCTGAAGCTCGAACAGATTTCGCAAGGCACCTGCAAGGAGGCGATTGCCTACTGCGAATCGGTGCGCGATTTCATCTCGCGCGAAATCTTCACGAAGATTCTCGACGACACCGAAGAGCACATCGACTGGCTCGAAACCCAGCTCGATCTGATCGACAAGGTCGGTATCCAGAACTACCAGCAAAGCGCGATGGGCTCGGTCGAGTCCTGATCGAAGCACGCTGAAGCATCCCGCGCGGTAGCGGCACGACGCCTGCCCAGCAGGCATTCGCGCCGGACCGTACCGCACGGGCGATATACTTGCGCGCTTGTTCGCGCCTCACCGTGGTTTCACCCTTTTCGCCGACCGCCACTTCCCGCTCGTTTTTTTCGCCTATGCCCGCCCCTTCGCCGTCCCCGACTGTCCGCAGTGTTGCCGCTGGCGCCGCGTCGCAGGCGCCGATCGGCATTTTCGATTCGGGGCTCGGCGGCCTGTCCGTGCTGCGCGCGGTGCGCGCGCAACTGCCTGACGAGGCGTTGCTGTATGTCGCCGATTCGCTGTACGCGCCCTACGGCGAGCGCGACGACGACTTCATCACCGACCGCACGCTGGCCATCGGCGAATGGCTCGCCGCACAAGGCGCGAAGGCGCTCGTGGTCGCATGCAATACGGCGACCGCGCAGTCGATCGCGCTGGTGCGCGAAAAGCTGCCGATTCCGCTCGTCGGCGTCGAGCCGGGTGTCAAGCCCGCCGCGCTGCAATCGAAAAGCCGCGTCGCCGGGGTGCTGGCGACCCAGGCGACACTGCGCAGCGCCCGCTTTCAGGGGCTGCTCGAACGCTACGCCGCCGACTGCCGCTTTCTGTGCCAGCCCGGCCACGGGCTCGTGCAGGCGGTCGAGCGTTGCGACGTCGGCTCGGCCGAGCTGCAGGCACTGCTGCGCAGCTACCTGGAACCGATGCTCGACGCGGGCGCCGACACGCTGGTGCTTGGCTGCACCCATTACCCCTTTCTCGACGCGGCGATCCGCGACATCGTCGGCGAGCGGCTCGCGCTGATCGACACGAGCGTGGCGATCGCGCGTCAGCTCGAACGCGTGCTCGAGCAGCACGGCCTGTGCGCCGCGGCGTCGGCCGGGGGCACGCCGCTGCCGCGCTTCTATTCCACCGACGACGGCATCCATCAGCAGCAACTCGCCGCCACGCTGCTGCGGATCGAGGCCGCGGTCGAGCAGGTATCGATACCGTCGGGCCGCACGGCCGCATCGGATTCTCGCGCCGCCTAGCGCCGGCAATCGGCGCGCGCCCCGCCCTTCCTGCCGACGAAATCCATTCTAAGAGTCTGGTTTTGTTACAAAAAATCGCACGGGACGCTTGCCAAACGAACCAAACAAAATGATAATAATTCGCATTAACGTTAGCTATCACGCCTGCCATGATCGTCTGTGTCTGCAAATCCGTATCCGACCGCACAATCCGCTCCTCAATTGCGGACGGCATCGACTCGTTCGACGAGTTGCAGTTTGAACTCGGCGTCGCCTCGTGCTGCGGCAAATGCGAGGAATCCGTGCGTGACGTGATGCTGCAAAGCGGCGTGTGCGCGAGCCGTTGCGGCGTGGTCGAGCATCGGCAGGTGCAGAGCGTCGCCGAGGTCGTGCAAGTCGCGTTCTACGAGCGCAAGGCAGCCTGAGCTCAGCTAGCAGGGCCGGTGCAGGCCGTGTCGGTGCGTCTAAAAGCCCCTCTGCTTCACGCACGCTTTATGTAGCGCTCCGATGCGACGTTGAATGTGCCGCACGTCTGCAACACAACCGCAGTACTGTCCGCCGTACTGCGTTATCCCACTGCCGTCAGCAAGCCAGTACTCGTACCAGCCAGCTACCCCGCTCCCCCTTCGAAAGGAGTTCGAGATGGAATTGCTGATTGGTTTCGTGACTACTTTGTTCATTTCGCTGCTGATTTTCCGAACATGACGATGCCCTGTTTGACGCGCCGCCCGCACGGTGCGCTGCCACACTGACCATGCAGGCTCCGCGTCCCGTTTCCGCCCGCGCCACGCTGGCGTCGTCCACCCGACCGAATTCCCGCGCGCTGACAGCCACTGCCATAGTCGCCGCGGTTCACGTCGCTCTGCTCGCCGTGATCATGACGCTGCGTCACGAGCCTGTGCCGGTCGCGCTCGAATCGCACATGATGACCGCCGAACTGCTGCCGCCCGCGCCGCTCGCCGCGCCGGTCGCGCTGCAATCGATCGCTCCGCCGCCGCCCCGGCCAACGCCGCCCGTCCATACAAGACCGAAAGCCCAGCCGAAGCCGACTCCGACGCCCAAGCCGACGCCAACTCCGTTGCCACAGGCCGCTGCGCCATCGCCGACGCCGGTCGCGGCGCCCGATCCGACGCCGGCCGCGCCCGCTGCGCCCGCGACACCGCCCACCGCGGCAGCGCCCGCGATCGGCAAGCCCACGATGGAAATCAGCGCGCCGAAAAACGTGTCGCACCTCGATTGCAATATCAGCCAGCCCGAATACCCGGCTCTATCGCGGCGCCGCGGCGAATCCGGCACCGCGTACGTGCACTTCGTCGTCGGTCTGACCGGCAAGCTCGAGAACATCGAGTTGAAGAAAAGCAGCGGCTTTAGCCGTCTCGACGACGCGGCCTTGGCCGCCGTACGCGCGAGCGCCTGCAAACCGTATCTCGAGAACGGCGAGCCCGTCAGGGCCGCGTACACCCAGCCTTTCAACTTCAATCTGACCGACTGAAGCAAGATTTCAAAAACAAGGGATTGCAATGCAAAACTACGGATTGGCACACGTGTGGGCGCAAGGGGATTTCGTGACGCGCGGTATCGCGCTCGCGCTATTGATCATGTCGGTGATGTCGTGGAGCGTGATCGTCGTCAAAGGCTGGAACGTGATGCGCCTGAAGCGCCTGACGAAGAACGCCGAGCAGGCGTTCTGGCATTCGGACGACCTCGCCGACGGCGTGAAGAAGCTCGGCGGCGGCGCCTCGACGCCGCATGACAACCCGTTCCTCGCGCTCGCGCTGTCGGGCCAGGAAGCGGCCGACCATCATCACCAGACGCAGCCGCATCTGCACGACCGCATGGACGTGTCGGACTGGATCACGCGCTGCCTGAAAGACACGATGGACGAAAGCGTCGCGCGCATGCAGAGCGGTCTCGCAATTCTTGCGTCGATCGGCAGCACCGCGCCGTTCGTCGGCCTGTTCGGCACGGTCTGGGGCATCTATCACGCGCTGCTCGCGATCGGCGCGAGCGGCCAGTCGTCGATCGACCAGGTCGCCGGCCCGGTCGGCGAAGCGCTGATCATGACCGCGTTTGGTCTGTTCGTCGCGATTCCGGCCGTGCTCGGCTATAACGCCCTGACGCGCGCCAACAAGGCGATCGTCGCGAAGCTGAGCCGCTTCGCTCACGGCCTGCATGCGTTCTTCGTGACCGGTGCCCGTCTGTCGTCGACCAGGCGCGGCGACGGCCTGCGTCTCGCAACCCGCGCCAACTGATCGACGAGGCATTCCAATGGCAATGAGCCCTTTCGCCGGAGACGATGACGACGGCCTGTTGAACGAGATCAACATGACGCCGCTCGTCGACGTGATGCTGGTTCTGCTGATCGTCTTTATGGTGACGATTCCGGTGATCCGTCACGCGGTCAAGATCGATCTGCCGCACGCGAGCAGTCAGAGGGAAGACACGAAGCCCGCGCAGGTGACGGTGTCGATCGACGCGGACGGCAACGTGCTGTGGGACAGCACCAAGGTCGACGATGCGGCGCTCGCCGCGAAGATCGCCGCGGCCGCGCAGGCGAGCCCGCAGCCGGAGTTGCATCTCGATGCGGACCGCAAGGTGCCGTACGAGAAGGTCGCTCAGGTGATGTCCGCCGCGCAGGCTGGCGGACTGACGAAGATCGGTTTCGTCACGCAGCCCAAAGCGAAGTAAACGGTAACGTGGCACGCGGAGCGGCAAGCGGAGCAGCGCGCTCGTCCACGGGAACACCCCTTTAAACAGGGCCAAAAAGTAAAAGGCCCTCATCGTCGGATGAAGGCCTTTTTTTGTGCGCACTTGGCGCCTTCGGGCGGCGGGATCATTTGCCATCGGCCGAAGACTGATAGCTTTTATCACCGCATGCGAGGGCCGTGGTCGACACGGACAACGCGGTCAGCCCTATCAGGCCCGCTATGATAGCGGCCATGAGTTTTCGCATAGGACACTCCTTAGCGAAAGGGATTTCACTATATGCCTGTGTGCGCGCGCATTCAAGCAAACGACCATTGAAAGTAATCATGACAGGCCGCGCTTAAATGCTAAAAACGATTTCCGAAGCGCGCTAGCGGCCCGCGGCGCACCGTGCCCCCTTAAGTTGCCACAGAGCCTTATGAAACCGCCGCCGACGCAGCGGAGGACGCCCTCGCCACCGATCCCTGCGCCACCGCTTTTTCGGCGCGCTCAGGACACTCGCCGATGATGTGCTTGCCCTCATCCGGATCGAGCATCTCGACCAGATAATCGACGAACGCGCGCACGGCCGGCACCATCCCCTGACGCGACACGAACACCGCGTACAACTGCGGCGTCGGAAAACTCCAGCCCGGCATCACGGGCGACAGTTGCCCCGCTCTCAACGCGGCTCCATACATCATCTCCGGCAATGCGGCGATGCCGACGCCGGCGAGCACCGCCTCGCGAATCGTCATCAGATCGGCGGTCACGAGGCGCGGCTCGTGTTCGTGAGCATGGCGCGTGCCGTCGGGCGAGATCAGGTTGTACACGTGGCGGCCGTCGCTCGTCGGCACGTCGAGTGTTTCGAAGCGGTTCAGGTCGCCCGGCGTCAGCGGCGGCGCATTCTGTTGCAGCAGGCTCGGCGCGCCGACCAGCATCTGCTCGGTGCGCCACAGCGGCCGCACGACGATGTTCGCGTTTTCCGGCGGATCCGAACGCACGCGCAGTGCGACGTCGATCGAATCCTCGAACAGATCGACCACGCGATTCGTCACGCGCATCACGACACGCACCTCCGGAAAGCGGTGCATGAATTCCGGCAGGATCGTCGACAGAATCGTCTGCGAGATCGTAACCGGCACGCTGACACGCACCGTGCCGCGCGGCGACGAGCGCAGTTGCTGCACGACATTGACCGCCGCCTGCGCTTCGCTGAGCATCGCCTGACAGTGCTGGTAGAACAGCTGCCCCGCTTCGGTCAGTGCGAGCTTGCGAGTGGAACGCTGCAACAGGCGCACGCCGAGCGACGCCTCCAGCTCCGTGAGCCGGCGCGACAGGCGCGACTTCGAGATGCCCAGCACCCGCTCGGCGGCCGAAAATCCGCCATGTTCGACGACCTGCGAAAAGTACATGAGGTCGTTCAGATTGTGTGAATCGATCTTCATCTCATCGTTCCATGAATAGAACAATCCATTGCTGAGGGACGGCTGGCACCGCCAAAAACGGTCCCTATAATAGCCCCATGTTTCAGAAATCGCGCTATTCCCCATTTTTCGAGGTGATATTGATGACTACGTCACGCACGATCGAACGCACGTTCCCGTCGGTTCGCACAGTGGAGGGCGGCGGATTCATCGTTCATCGACCGTTTCCGACGCGTCTGCTGATGGACTTCGATCCGTTCCTGCTGCTCGACGAAATGGGGCCGGTCGACTATGCGCCAGGCGAGGCCATCGGCGCGCCCGATCATCCGCATCGCGGCTTCGAGACGGTCACCTATGTGCTCGAGGGCCAGTTCGGCCACAAGGATTCGGCGGGCCATTCCGGCACGCTGCACGCCGGTGACGTGCAATGGATGACCGCGGGCGCGGGCGTCGTGCATAGCGAAATGCCGGACCCGGAATTCACGCGCACCGGCGGTCGCGTGCACGGCCTGCAGCTATGGGTGAACCTGCCGCGTCGCGACAAGATGATCGCTCCGCACTATCAGGAAATCCCGTCGACACGCATTCCGGCCGCGACGTCCGAAGACGGTCAGGTGCGCGTGAAGGTCATCGCGGGCGAAGCGCTCGGCGTCAAGGCCGCGATCGAAACGCGCACGCCGATCCTGTATCAGCATTTCTCGTTGCAGCCGGGCGCGACGATCCGCCAGCCGGTACCGGCCGACTATCGCGTGTTCGCGTATGGGCTGTCCGGCAAGGGCGTGTATGGCGAAGGCGACGCGCGCGCGGACATCGACGCGCGCACGATGGTGGTGTTCGCCCACGACGGCGACGCGGTGACCATCACGGCCGGCGACGAACCGCTCGAAGTGCTGCTGGTCGGCGGCGTGCCGCTGAAGGAACCGGTGGTGCGCTATGGCCCGTTCGTGATGAATACCGAAGACGAGATCCGTCAGGCGGTGATCGACTATCAGGCCGGGCGAATGGGCGCGATCACGCACTGACAGGCGAGCGCCTGCCGCGCGTTTGTCACGCCTGTCGGCGCGAGGCGAAGCTTGCCACCAGCCACGCGCGCAGCCAAATCATCCACCACGGGCCGCGAACGCCGGTAAATTCGTTCACAATAACGGCTCATGTCGCGCGGCCCGCGTTGATTTCGACAGTCCGCGGCGCGCGACGCTATCAGATCCCTAGCAGAGGAGCCGCGCATGGCAGAGCCCACCGTCACCGCCCACATCGGTTCGACGAATTTCCAGGTCGTGTTCGACGACGGCAAGCATACCTGGCTTGCCGACGAACCCGAATCGCTAGGCGGCGGCGACCGCGGCCCGACGCCGGTCTCGCTGCTGCTGTCGAGCCTCGGCGCTTGTACGTCGATCACGCTAAAGATGTACGCGCAGCGCAAAGGCTGGCCGCTCGCGGGCGTACGCGTCAAGCTGTCGATGGAAACCGGCGACGCAGGCTCGACGATCGACCGTCAGATCATGCTCGATGGCGAACTCTCCGGCGAGCAGCGGGAACGGCTTTTGCAAATTGCCAATGCGTGCCCGGTCCACAAGATCCTCACGCACACGATCTCGATCCGCTCCGCGCTCGCGGTCGCTTAACAGTCGCAGCAAACGCGCATAGGACGGTCGGACGCCGTCCGTTCGGGTCACGGGTATTGCAATATTTTCATAGGACGCAGTCGTCTTGAATTTCGAACACCTTATTCAGATCAACGATCCGTTGAATCCCTTCGTCGAATCGATGACCCGCGAGCAGCTGTGGGAAGGGCTCGTGCTGCGCGCCGAGCAGCCGCAACTGTTCGTGATTGGTCTCGACAGCTGCACGATCCTGTCGCGCGACGGCAATGTGCTCGAGCGTGAGTTGCACTACGGCCAGGCCACCGTGCGCGATCGCGTCACGCTGCAGGAAAGCGAAAGCGTGCGCTACGACATCCTGCCGACCGCCGAGCACGTCGGCGGCTCACTGACGATGACGATCGAGCAGCCCGATGAGCTGCAGTTGTTCCTACGCTTCGAGTACGCGACCACGCTGCCCGTCTCGACCGACCAGGACGCCGTGCAGACGCAGGAGATCGTCAAGTCCGCGTATCGCGAGAACGATATCGATACGGTGCG
Source organism: Paraburkholderia sp. MM6662-R1 (assembly GCF_050436245.1). Classification (NCBI taxonomy): domain Bacteria; kingdom Pseudomonadati; phylum Pseudomonadota; class Betaproteobacteria; order Burkholderiales; family Burkholderiaceae; genus Paraburkholderia; species Paraburkholderia sp. MM6662-R1. Next base: position 1,177,069 of record NZ_JBNDLV010000001.1, read on the forward strand.
GCTGATCCGCCAGTACGTCGCGGCCGGGCAGGAACCGGGACCGTTGCACTGACATACCGCGCGGGCGCCCTGCCCGCGCTTTCGCGGGGCCATGTCAGAATGGCTTCCAGAATCGCCATCTAGACGCACTTTCATTCAGCTATCAAAAGTCGGATCCGATCAATTTCTCGATCTTGTAAATAGGAATGGTTATCATTTAGAATGATCACATCGAATCGACGAACAAGCTAAAACGAATGACCGATATGACTCGCTCCTCCACGCTCAGCCTGCGCCGCTCGGCGGCCGCGCTAACCAGCCGCCCGAAATCGTCGACGACGGCCGTGCCCGCGGCGAAACCCGGCGCGCAACGCACCGCCGGCCAGAGCGAGACGTCGGAACGGGTCGTGCGCAGCGACGCGCTGCTGCAAGGCCATAGTCACATCAGCATCGTGCACAACGGCGACACGTATCAACTGCGTGCGACGCGCCTCGGCAAGCTGATCCTGACGAAGTAGCAAGGCAACACGAGGTAAGTACCGGGTATTGTGGGGACCACCTCCCAGAGAGGTGTTAGGCATTAGCCAGCCACGACGGTTTGCACGCGAGAACTAGACCCCTTCGTGCAGACACCAAGCCAGCCGTCGCAGCAAGCCAGGCCGCTTTTTTGGTTCTCGCTCGAAAGCCGATGCGCGCAACGGCGTACATCGCTGAAAATGATAAAGCCGTGGGATGTCACCATCCCACGGCTTTTCGTTTGCGCCTGCGTTCGCACCGGACACAGGCTGAAGACTTACTTCGAGGCCCAGCCCCAGAACATCAGCCACCACGCGCTATTGACGACCGCCAGCGCCGCGACGAACCACAGCATCGCCAGCGCGCGTTGCACGAAGCGCTCGCTGTAGCGGCGCGTGACGAGCCACGCGAGCCATGCGCTCCACGCGCTCGCAATCACGAGAATTGCGATGCGCAGATCCGACGCCCACCACAGCGACACGTGCTCGGCGCGCAGCAGCGACAGCGTCGTCGCCGACAAACCAAGGAATACGCCCGCGCCCGCGATCGGAATCAGCCCCTGCGTCAAGTGATGCAGACGCGTTGCGTCGAAGCGCCCGAGCATGCGCGTCGCGCCCGTCAGCAACAGCAGCAGCACGGTGCCGTAGACAAGCGCCGTCAACAGGATGTAGCCGATCAGCAGCGAGCCGTCGAGCCACGAGAACACGTCGTTCTGGTCGGGGTAATGCGTGAACAGGAACCACGGCGCGTTGGTGTCGAGCGGCCACGTGATGTCGCGATCGACGAGCCACGTCGCGGCGAACATCTTCAGGTCGATGAACCAGCGCGACGCGGTCCAGTGGAACGCGCCGATCGCGATGCCGAGCAGGCCATACAGGATCAGCGCGGTGTCCCACGGGTTCGCGTTCTTGTCGCCCAACTGCACGACTTCGGTCGACGGCTTGCGCCACGTCAGCGCGATCGCATCGCGGTGTCCGCTGCAGCGGCCGCACATATGGCAGTCCGCCGCGCCCTTCATGTTGCGCAACGGCACGAGCGGCGCGCAGTTGATCGGAATCACGCGATGCCCATGCTCGCCGTTCGTGTACGAGCGGCGCCACGCGTCTTCGTCGACCTTGTAGTGAAACGGCGCGAGCCGTGACAGAAGCGAAAAAACGCCGTTGACCGGGCACAGGTATTTGCACCAGACGCGCTTCTCGCGTCCGTATAGCAGACCGATCACGATTGCCGCGAAGGTCGAGCCGCCGAGCACCAGCAACACCGCTTTCGGATACTGGTAGACGCTCACCATCTGCCCGTAGATCGTCGTGATGCCGAACGCGACGAACGGCCAGCCGCCCCAGCGCATCCAATGCGGAATCGCGCGGCCGCGGCCGAATTTGCTCGCGAATTCGGCGAGCGCGCCCTCCGGACACAGCACGCCGCACCAGACGCGGCCGAGCATCACCATCGACAGCAACACGAACGGCCACCAGATGCCCCAGAACACGAACTGCGCGGCGAGCGTCAGGTTGTTCCACAGATGCGCGGTGTCGTCCGGCAGCGGCATCAGCGCGGGCACGACGATCAGGAACACATACACCGCGACCACGATCCACTGGATGCCGCGAATCACCGCGCCGTGGCGCTGCATCCACTGGCCGGCCGCCGCGAGGCGGCCCGGCCGGGAAGCCATCACGGCGCTCATGCCGCGCGCCCTACCGTCTGCTGCGCGGGCTTGCGACTGGCGCGGCGCACGAGCAGATAAACGACCGCCCAATACACGGCATAGGCGAGCAGATTCATCAGCGCCGGATGCGCGCGGTAGCCGGTCAGCGTCGCGACGAGCGAACCGAAGGTGCTCGAGTCATCGAGAATCGCCGACGAATTCCACAGCTGGTCGACGAGCGTCGGCAGGATTTCCTTGTCGATCAGCTTGTCGACGCCGGTCTGGAACAGCCCCGCGCCGAGAGAACAGCAGCATGATTTCGGTGACGCGAAAAAAGAGTCGCCACGAGATGATCTTGCCGCCGAGCTGCAACACGTAGAAGGTCAGGAACGCAAGCGCGAGACCGATCACGACAGCGAGCATCTGACTGCCGTCGACATGACCCGACTGGCCAAAGCCGAGGCCGTACAGGAAGATCACGGTTTCGCTGCCTTCGCGCGCGATCGCCAGTGTGACCAGCAGCGCCACGCCCCACCAGTTCGAATCGCGCTGGCTCTTTTGCAGCGACTGTTCCATGTCGCGCTTCAGCGTGCGGCCGTGCTGCTTCATCCACAGCACCATCTGCACGATCAGCACGCAGGCGATGAGCACCATCGCGGTCTGGAAGTAATCCTGCGCGTCACCGGAGAGCACCTCGGTGAAGCCGACCAGCGCCGCGCCGAGCGCCACCGCCGCGATCACGCCGGCCGCCACGCCGCCCCACAGGTACGGCAAGCCGCGGCGGGCGTCGTCGTCGCCATTTTTCAACCACGCGTACAGGATGCCGACGACCAGCAGCGCCTCGACGCTCTCCCGCCACACGATGAACAGAATCTGACCCATTCAAGCTCTCCCTTCGATCCTTCTACTGCCCGCTTCCGTTGCCTCGCGCGACCGACAGCGCCCGCTTGCCGTGGCGAGTTCGCGTTCGCGTTCGCATTCGATCGAGACCACTGCTTACTTCGCGACGATCACGCCCTGCGCCTGGTGGTGAAAGTCGTCGAAAAACTTGTATTCGCCCGGCTCCAGCGGAGCGATCACGACGAACGAATCGGCGCCCGGCGCCAGAACCTTCTCTTTACGCAACTGCACGCTTTCGAATTCGGCCGCGCCCTTGCCGGTGTTGCGTACTTCGATCTTGATACGCTGGCCTGCCGGCACTTCGATGCGGGCCGGCTTCAGTTTGCCGTCGTTCATTTCGAGCTTGAAGGTCGGCAGGTCGGCTGCATGAGCCGTGGCCGCCAGGCAAAACGTGGCGGCAAGCATCGCGATCTTTCGGTTGATTCTCATTGCCCTTTCCGGAAAACGCGACGCGCCAATGCCAGATATGACTCCGACTGTCCGCGCGCCGTCTGCTGCATTCACTGATACGTCGAGCGACGCATTGGCACCGCGCGCCGATCAGTAACCGCCCTTCTTGCCGATGCCAGCGAAGGTGAAGTCGTATTCGAGCGTGATTGGCTTGAACCACGGACCCACGCCGGTTTCCTTGTCGACGTGACGGCCGAACGCCATGTGGCCCATTTGCATCGGCGGTTCGACGATCAGCTTCAGGTGATACTTGCCCGGGCCTTGCAGCTTGACGTTGTCGCCGTAGTGCGGACCATCGTTCGCGACCATCGGCATCAGGTCGCCCTTCAACGGCTGGTTCGAGCCGGCCTTCGTCAGTTCGTAGTGCACCTGCAGATACGGCATCCAGTCGCCTTCGGCGAAACCGGTCGGATTGTTCTTGACCGCGTGGATGTCGGACTCGAGGTGAATGTCCGAATCCGACGCCTTGCGCATCATGCCTTCAGGTTCCATCGTGACCGGCTGCAGGTAGACCGCGCCGATTTCCATGCCGCCCTGGATCTGCTGCTTGCCAATCGGATATTCGGCGGCCGAGACCGACAGCGCCGCGACAGCAGCTACCGCTGCCGCGCCACCGCGCACAAACGAAGAAATCCGCATTGAAGCTCCTTGTTTTGATCAGACTGGGAATCGATTTCGTTGAAACACTGCGCTCGCAAGTCAGATGTAAATTTAAATGCGAACCATTCTCAATATTGGCGCGAGTTTATCATCGATCGTTGACGAGAACAAACCTGTCAGCACGCTCTGCCTGAGGTCAGCAGGGTCTTAAGGCTCGCTTAAGAAACCTTCGTGCGGCGAGGAAACAGGGACGGAATTCGTCACGGCCAAGTTGGCCGCGCCGACGGCTGCAGCGGGAGCTAAAGCGCCGGCCGATGTGAACAGGCGCGGCGAATGGCCGCGCCCTTTCGTGGTGGACAAAAGCGGTGGAGGGACGCTAGCTATTCGACGCCCGACACGTGGTCGCCGACGTTCGCGCCGAACACGCGCTGACGCAGCAGCGCTAGCTGGTCGCGGGTCTGCGCGGCCTTCTCGAATTCGAGATTCTTCGCGTGCTCCATCATCTGCTTTTCGAGGCGCTTGAGCTCCTTGGCGAGCTGCTTCTCGGACATGTCCTCGAACTTCGCGCGAGTCTGCTGCTCCTTCAACTCGGCACGCGCTTCGTCGATGTTGTACACGCCATCGATGATGTCGCGAATCCGTTTCACGACGCCGCGCGGCGTAATGCCGTGCGCGGCGTTGAACGCGATCTGCTTCGTACGCCGCCGCTCGGTTTCGTCGATCGCGCGACGCATCGAGTCCGTGATGTTGTCTCCGTACAGAATCGCCTTGCCGTTCACGTTACGCGCCGCCCGGCCGATGGTCTGGATCAGCGACCGCTCGGCGCGCAGGAAGCCTTCCTTGTCCGCGTCGAGAATCGCGACGAGCGACACCTCGGGAATATCGAGCCCCTCGCGCAGCAGGTTGATCCCGACCAGCACGTCGAACGCGCCGAGACGCAGATCGCGGATGATCTCGACGCGCTCGACCGTGTCGATGTCGCTGTGCAGATAGCGCACCTTGATGCCATGGTCGGCCAGGAACTCGGTGAGCTGCTCGGCCATCCGCTTGGTCAGCGTCGTGACCAGCACGCGGTCGCCGGCCTTGATGCGCTCGTTGATCTCGCCAAGCACGTCGTCGACCTGGCTGCGCGCCGGCCGCACCTCGATTTCAGGGTCGACGAGGCCGGTCGGACGCACAAGCTGTTCGGCGACCTGCCCCGCGGTCCTCTTCTCGTAATCGGCGGGCGTCGCCGACACGAACACGACCTGGCGCATCTTGCGCTCGAACTCGTTGAACTTGAGCGGCCGGTTGTCGAGCGCCGACGGCAGCCGGAAGCCGTAGTCGACGAGGTTTTCCTTGCGCGCGCGGTCGCCGTTGTACATGCCGTTCAGCTGGCCAATCAGCACGTGCGATTCGTCGAGCATCATGATCGCGTCGGGCGGCAGGTAATCGACGAGCGTCGGCGGCGGCTCGCCCGGCGCCGCGCCCGAGAAGTGCCGCGAATAATTCTCGATGCCCTTGCAGAAACCGAGCTCCTGCAGCATTTCGAGGTCAAAGCGGGTGCGCTGCTCGAGGCGCTGCGCCTCGACGAGCTTGCCTTGGCTATAGAAGAATTCGAGGCGCTCGCGCAGCTCGGCCTTGATCGTTTCGACGGCGCGCAGCACGGTATCGCGCGGCGTCACGTAGTGCGACGACGGATACACGGTAAAGCGCGGAATTTTCTGTCGCACGCGGCCGGTGAGAGGATCGAATAGCTGCAGTGTTTCGATTTCGTCGTCGAACAGCTCGACGCGCACCGCCATCTCGGCGTGCTCGGCCGGGAAGATATCGATCGTGTCGCCGCGCACGCGGAACGAGCCGCGCTGGAAGTCGGCTTCGTTGCGGCTGTACTGCATCGCGATCAGCCGCGCGATGACGTCGCGCTGGCCGAGCCGATCGCCGGTGCGCAGCGTCAGGATCATCTTGTGGTATTCGGACGGATTGCCGATACCGTAAATCGCCGACACCGTCGCGACGATCACCACGTCGCGACGCTCCATCAGGCTCTTGGTCGCCGACAGCCGCATCTGCTCGATATGCTCGTTGATCGACGAGTCTTTCTCGATGAACAGATCGCGCTGCGGCACATACGCTTCCGGCTGGTAGTAGTCGTAGTACGAAACGAAGTACTCGACCGCGTTGCGCGGAAAGAACTCGCGGAACTCCGAATACAGCTGCGCGGCGAGCGTCTTGTTCGGCGCGAACACGATCGCCGGGCGGCCGAGCCGCGCGATCGTGTTGGCCATCGTGAAAGTCTTGCCGGAGCCGGTCACGCCGAGCAGCGTCTGGAACGCGAGACCGTCGCCGACGCCTTCGACGAGCGTGTCGATGGCCGTGGGCTGGTCGCCGGCGGGCGGATACGGCTGGTAGAGCTTGAACGGTGAACCTTCGAACGCGATGAATTTTGATTCGTCGAGCGTATCGTCGGCTTCAGTCAGATGGTGTTCGGACATGAGGGGCGGCACCGGGCCTTGGGCAAAGAATCATTCTAACGGGTTGCGGAAAGCGAAGATCGAGCGGGCTTACGTAGGGCGCCCTAGGCGCCGGTGTGTATGGCCCTTTGCGGACTTGCGCGCCCTGACGGGGTTTACCGCGAACTCCCATGCCGGGCTCTGTCCTCCACGCCACGCGTCATCGTGGCGCAGTCAGCGCCAAGGGGCAACGCACCTCGGCCTGGTCGCGCGGTCGACATCGCCACGCCCGCTCGAATTCCTTACTGCCACATGGCTCTCCAGTGCCTGTTTTTCAAGCAAATAATCGCCTTTTGCCCGTCTGGTCGTCCGAAAAAAGCGCCCGGATTCGTTACAATGCGAAGTTGCGCTCGCTCGCCGCGTGCCCATAGGCCGTCCCCGATTTTCGCGTTTCGTCGAACTCACGCCCACCCGCGAAACGCCGCCGACGCCCAGATGGAGCCGCTCGCGCGCGAAGCCGCCCTCTTTTCACTACTGCTGCCCACCCATCATGTCTCTGTTCTCCGCCGTCGAACTTGCTCCCCGCGACCCGATTCTGGGCCTGAACGAAGCTTTCAACGCCGATACGCGCGCCACCAAGGTCAACCTCGGCGTTGGCGTGTACTTCAATGAAGAAGGCAAGATTCCGCTGCTGCGCGCCGTGCGCGAGGCGGAAAAGGCTCGCGTCGAAGCCGCGCTGCCGCGTGGCTATCTGCCGATCGAAGGTATCGCCGCTTACGATGCCGCCGTGCAAAAGCTGCTGCTCGGCAACGACTCGCCGCTGATCGCGGCCGGCCGCGTCGTCACGGCGCAGGCGCTGGGCGGCACGGGCGCGCTGAAGATCGGCGCGGACTTCCTGAAGCGCGTGAATCCGAATAGCAAGGTCGCGATCAGCGATCCGAGCTGGGAAAATCACCGCGCGCTGTTCGAAGGCGCGGGCTTCGTCGTCGAATCGTATCCGTACTATGACGCGCAGACGCACGGCGTGAACTTCGACGGCATGTTGAGCGCGCTGAACAGCTATGAGGCGGGCACGATCGTCGTGCTGCACGCGTGCTGCCATAACCCGACCGGCGTCGACCTGAGCGTCGAGCAGTGGAAGCAGGTCGTCGAGGTCGTCAAGGCGCGCAACCTCGTGCCGTTCCTCGATATCGCCTACCAGGGCTTCGGCGACAACATCGAAGCGGACGCGGCAGCCGTGCGTCTGTTCGCGGCGCAGGAACTGAACGTGTTCGTGTCTTCGTCGTTCTCGAAGTCGTTCTCGCTGTACGGCGAGCGCGTCGGCGCACTGTCGATCATCACCGCGAGCAAGGAAGAAGCGGCGCGCGTGCTGTCGCAACTGAAACGCGTGATCCGCACCAACTACTCGAACCCGCCGACGCACGGCGGCTCGGTAGTCGCGGCCGTGCTCGCATCGCCGGAACTGCGCGCGACGTGGGAAAGCGAACTGGGCGAAATGCGCGAGCGCATCCGCGCGATGCGCAATGGTCTCGTCGAGCGTCTGAAGGCAAGCGGCGTTGATCGTGACTTCAGCTTCGTGAACGCCCAGCGCGGCATGTTCTCGTACTCGGGTCTGACGGCACCGCAAGTGGACCGTCTGCGCGAAGAGTTCGGTATCTATGCGGTCAGCACGGGCCGCATCTGCGTGGCTGCGCTCAATACGCGCAACCTCGACGTCGTCGCCACCGCGATTGCTCACGTGCTGAAGTAAGGCGATTCACAGCGCGGAGGTTTGCCGTGCAAGTGCAGCAGGTTCGCCGCTGCCACCGCCTGTAAAAACGGCGCCCTTTTCTGAAAGGGCGCCGTTTTTTTATTTTCTGACGGTTCGGCCTTGGTTGGCGCAGCGTCGGGGCTCTCCGCGAGGAATCAGCGCGAATCCCGATGAATATCGTGCGTGACGAACCCGGCATCGTTTTCCGGCATATCGAGCCAGTCGGGCTGCTCGAGAGAACGGAGAATATCTTCGAGACCGCTTCGCCAATGCTCGCGCATCGTCGACAGACCGAATTGAAAGTCCTTGTAGTGTCCTTCGTATTCCTTGTGCCGGTAGATCAGGTGAATCACGTTGTAGCGCTTTGAACACGACAGATCTTCGGCCAGCTTGCACCACGGATCGTCGCGTTGGTCTTCTGGCACACGGTCCAGCACCTCGCGCAGTACGTGGCGGAAACGCTGCGAGCGCTGCAGCATGTCGGTCACGAGACGCGTACGGCTCGAATACTGGATGTCTTTCATCCGGCCCTGCACGTCGGTGAGGTTGTCCGGCACCGGCCCGATCGCACTCCATAGGTCGACCTGAAACGCGAGCGTGTCGCGACGCGGCGTGGACTGGAGCATCTCGTAGAGCGGCGTATTCGACATCAGGCCGCCGTCCCAGTAGAACTGACCGTCGATCTCGACGGCCGCGAAGCCCGGCGGCAACGCGCCAGACGCTATGAAATGCTCGGGCCTGAGCGTGGTGTGGGTATTGTCGAAGTACGCGAAATTGCCCGTGCCGCAATTCACCGCGCCCACCGACACGCGTATTTCGCCGGAATTAATCCGGTCGAAATCACACAGCGACTCGAGCGTGGCCTTCAGCGGCGTGGTGTCGTAGTAGCTCGCCAATTGCGGCGGACCGGACACCGTGGGCAACGGCGGTGGGAAACGCGGCACGAAAAAGCCCTTTTGCCCTTCGACGATCGCGCTCATTGCCTGCGCTGCCGTAAATGCCTTGCGCACCGCTTCGCTCGAATTGAACAGAAGGTGCTCGATCGGAGCCGGCAAGGGCGCCCCGAACGCCGGCTGGCAGATCGTCTCCCAGAATTGCAGCAGACGCTCGACGCGTCGTTCCGGTGGATTGCCCGCAATGATCGCCGTATTCAGTGCACCGATCGAGATGCCCGCGATCCAGTTCGGTTCGATGCCGGCTTCGTAAAGTCCCTGAAAGACGCCGGCCTGATAGGCGCCGAGCGCGCCGCCGCCTTGCAGCATCAGCGCGACGGTTTCGTAGTTGGGCAACCGGAGATGCCGGCGCGGGCGGGCGGCGACCGACGGACCCGCGCCCTCCCCGTCGCCCGACACGCCCACCCGCGCCCGCTTCAGATTGCGTTGCGCCATGGGCCGCCCCTTAGTGCATGTACCAGCCGTGGCTCACGACGAACGACTGGCCGGTCAGCGCCGCGCTCGGGAATGTCGACAGGAACAGCACGGTCTGCGCGACGTCTTCGACCGTCGTGAAGATACCGTCGACGGTACCGCCCAGCATCACGCGCTTGATCACTTCCTCTTCGCTGATGCCGAATTCTTTCGCCTGCTCGGGAATCTGCTTGTCGACGAGCGGCGTGCGCACGAAGCCCGGACACACGACGTGCGAACGCACGTTATGCGCAGCGCCCTCCTTGGCAAGCACGCGCGACAGGCCCAGCAGAGCGTGCTTCGCGGTCACGTACGCCGACTTCAGCGGCGAGGCGAGATGCGAGTGGACCGAGCCCATGTAAATCACGACGCCGCCGCGATTGTCCTTGTACATGTGCTTGAGCGCGGCCTTGGTGGTCAGGAACGCGCCATCCACGTGAATGGCCTGCATCTTCTTCCAGTCCGAGAACGAATAGTTTTCGATCGGATTGACGATCTGGATGCCGGCGTTGGAAACGAGAATGTCGATCGAACCGAATTCCTCGGCGACCTTGTCGATCCCCTGGTTGACGGCATCTTCGTTCGTCACGTCCATTGCCACGCCGATTGCCTTACCGCCGCCCTTTCTGATTTCTTCAGCCACGGCGTTCGCACCGTCCTGGTTCAGGTCGGCGATCGCGACCGCAGCACCCGCGGCCGACAGAGTCAACGCGATCTGTTTGCCGATGCCGCTCGCGGCACCAGTGACGACGGCAACTTTGCCGTTCAGATTCGAGTTCAGAGACGACATCCAGAACCTCCATGCAGTTGATGAGCAATGAGACCACGAGACCGCGCGCGGCGAGAAGTCGGCCAAACGGTATAGACCGTTCGGCGGATGCAGCGCGGCGGCCGACTTCGCTATTGTGCATGAACCCTGTGAACGACATAGGTAAAACGCACATCGAACCGTATCTCTTTAAACTGGACGCTTTCGGGCTGAATCCGGGCTCCGTTCCCGTGGCATCACCAACCAGGAGACATGCATGAATTATCGACGTCTGGGCCGCTCGGGCCTGCAAGTGAGCGAGTTGTCCATCGGCTCATGGGTCACGTACGGCAACCAGGTGGATCACCGCGCCGCGCGCGAATCGCTTGCCGCGGCGCGCGACGCGGGCGTCAATTTCTTCGACAACGCCGAAGTCTACGCGGGCGGCAAATCCGAGGAGATCATGGGCCATGCGTTGAAGGAGCTCGCGTGGCCGCGCGTGAGCTACATCGTGTCGACGAAATTCTTCTGGGGACTCAACGAAGCGCCGAACCAGTACCACACGCTGAACCGCAAGTACCTGATGAACGCGATCGACGCGTCGTTGAAGCGCCTGCAGCTCGACTATGTGGATCTCGTGTTCTGTCATCGTCCGGACCCGAACACGCCGGTCGAGGAAACGGTGTGGGCAATGAGCGACATGATCGCGCGCGGCAAGGCGCTGTACTGGGGCACCTCGGAATGGAGCGCCGACGAGATTCGCGCCGCCTATGAAATCGCCGAGCGGCATCATCTGCACAAGCCGGTCATGGAGCAGCCGCAATACAACCTGTTTCACCGCAAACGCGTCGAGCAGGAATACAAACGGCTCTACGAGGACATCGGCCTCGGCCTGACCACGTGGAGCCCACTCGCATCGGGTCTGCTCACAGGCAAATATCGTGACGGCGTGCCAGCCGACAGTCGCGCGCAGTTGCAGGGCTATGACTGGCTGCGCCAGCAGCTCACGGACCCGACCCGGAACAACGTGGTAGGCCAGCTCGGCGCGGTCGCCGACGAGCTCGGCTGCACGGTCGGTCAGCTCGCGATCGCGTGGATTCTGAAGAATCCGAATGTCAGCACGGTGATCACGGGCGCCTCGCGGGTCGAACAGATCGGCGAAAACATGCAGTCCGCCGAGGTGGCCGAGCGCATCACACCGGAGATAAAGCAGCGGATCGAGGAGATCATCGGCGACGCGCACGAGTAATCGCGCGCGCAGCGCCACGCACCGGGTGGCTAACCGGTCACGCGCGGTCGCGTACAATACGCGACCGCGCGTCGCCGGCTCCTTCGGGCCAGCCTGCGCTCTCTCAGCGTCCTCTCATCATGCTCAGCTACCGCCACGCCTTTCATGCCGGCAATCACGCCGACGTTCTGAAACACGCCGTCGTGTTGCAGCTCCTGCGCTACCTTGGCCAGAAGGACAAGGCCTACTGGTATATCGACACCCACGCGGGCGCCGGCGTTTACTCGCTGAAGGAAGGCTACGCGACGAAGTCCGGCGAGTTCGAGACGGGTATTGCGAAACTGTGGGGCCGCAACGATCTGCCGCCGCTGTTCGCCGAATACGTCGATGAAGTCAGCGCGCTCAATGGCGATGGCCAGTTGCATTTTTATCCGGGCTCGCCGTATCTTGCGTGGCGACAACTGCGCGCGCAGGATCGTATGCGGCTCTTCGAATTGCACAGCACCGAAATCGACGTGCTGCGCCACAATTTTCGCGACGCGGGCCGACGCGCAATGCTGTATGCGGGCGACGGCTTCGACGGAATTCTCACGCTGTTGCCGCCCGCGCCGCGCCGCGCGCTGATCCTGCTCGACCCGTCGTATGAAGACAAGCGCGATTACGGGCGCACGCTGCGCTGTGTCGAGGAGAGTCTGAAGCGGTTTCCGACCGGCACGTACGCGGTCTGGTATCCGCAGGTCAAGCGCCCTGAGTCGCAGCGCTTTCCCGATCAACTGAAGCAGTTGCAGAAGGACAACTGGCTGCACGTCAGCCTGACCGTCAGCAATCCGCCGGAAGACGGCTATGGGCTGTTCGGTAGCGGTATGTTCATCCTGAATCCGCCGTATACGCTCGCCAAGACGCTGAAGGATCAGATGCCATGGCTCGTCAAAACGCTCGGCGAGGACAAGGCTGCGACGTTCAAGGTCGAATATCGCGGCAATTGAACGCGATGTGCGGCGCGTGAGCGTGCCGCGCGCGGTTCCCCGTCACCTGTCTTGCGCAACCCGATCTCCGCATACGCTCACTTGAACTGCGCGGCCGCCTTGCTCGCGAACTGGTTCGTATAGGTAGCACTCAGATCGATCTTCTTCGGATCGAGCCGGCTATCGAACGACGACAACGCGCGCAGCGACGTCGCCGGGCCATCAGCGGGCATCAGTCCGTCCGGCGAATACGCGTCGCGCACGTTGTGAAAGGCGTCGAGATAGAGCGTCGGGTCGCCCAACAGATAGGCTTGCGGCACCATCTTCAGCAGATCCGCGTCGCTCGCACTCTGCAGCCAATGATTCGCACGCACGATCGCGTTGGTCAGCGCCTGCGTTGTCTTCGGATTTTTCTGGATGAAGCTTTCGGCCGCGTAAAGCGTCGCCGCGGGCATCATGCCGCCGAACACCTCCTGCGTACCTTTCACCGTACGCGTATCGACAAGCACCTTGATGGCGCCGCTACGCGTGAGCTTGGTCATCATTGGATCGACATTGGACAGCGCGTCGATCTGGCCACTGCCCACCGCGGCCAGCACCGTCGCGCCGCTGCCGACGCCGATCGCCGAAATGTCGCTGCGCTGCACGCCGGCCTTGTGCAACGCAACGGTGAGCACGAGATCCGTCGACGAACCCGGTGCGCTCACGCCGACCTTCGCGCCTTTGAAGTCCGCGAGCGACTTGATCTGATCGGCCTTCGACTTCACCACGCCGATCACGATCTGCGGTGCGCGGCCCATCAACACGAACGCGCGATAGTGCTGACCCTTCGCCTGCATGAACAACGTGTGCTCGAACGCGCCCGCGCCGACTTCGGCGCTGCCGCCCACCACCGCTTCGAGCGCTTTCGAGCCGCCCGCGAAATCTTCGAGCGTGACGTTCAGGCCTTCGTCCTTGAAGTAGCCGAGCTGCTGTGCGGCGAGGACCGGCAGATAGTACAGGCCAGGTAAGCCGCCGACGGCCATCGTCAGTGTCGGCATTTCCGGCGTGTCCTTCGCGAACCCAGCGCCGGGCAACGCGGCCAGTGCGAGCAGCATCACGCAGGCGCGCGTCGCACGCTGCATCCATTGATTGAGCATGGTGACGTCTCCTTGTTGTGTTTTCCGTTCGAAGCAGTGACGCAGGCGCACTTGCCGAGATCCAAGCTCACGGCGGCGAGGCGCGCAACGATTGTCGTCGGACGGTTTCACGGACGCCATGCGCCCAAACCCGAATGAGATTGTCGGGTGCGAGGCAAGCTGGCGTATGGGGGAGAAACGGGACCGCGCAGAAGCACCGCCGACGATCTTTCGCGCCGTCGGTACCTATTGCGGAAGGGGCACCGCTCGAGGCACCGGCCGCGGCGGCACGCCACCACCCGCCGGCAATTGGATATACGGCGCGACCACGAACGGCGGCGACGATTCCGTAGGCAGCTCGACCGGTGCCGCGATCGGCGGCGCGGCGACGATCGGCTCCTGCGCAGGCGGCGAGCTGAGCAGTACGGTACCGCTCTGGCCATTATTGACGCCGCCAAGCGTATCGAGGATCACGGGGGGACGCCCGTTATCGGACACCGCGAATGCGTCTGACGCGGCGCAGAGGGCGGCGAGCGTCGCCATGGCGGCCGCGGCCATCACGGCTCGGAAAGTTTGCAGCGAACGGACGGAGGACATGGACAGCCCGATTGGTTATGAATGCCGTCTTGCGCGAAAAACGCCATACATTACCGCGGGCCGCGTTACGAAGCTAGTCGATATTCGCCATCAGCAGCTTTCTTGCGCCGTTCACTCGGAAAAACGTCGAAGGCACACGCGGATTTCGATGTCCAGATATGACAAAGCCCCGCTTTGACGGGGCTCGACATTGGTACTGCAATGGCCGCGCAAAAGCAGCGCCGCCAGGTCAAACTCGAAGCGGAAACTTACAGCGAATAGCCGTTGGTTTCGAGCGAACGGATGCGCTGTTCGAGCTGAACGATATCCGACGACGAGGCGAGATATGCCTCACGACGGCTACGTTCCGCGGTTTCGAACCAGGTGCTGAGCTTCTCAAGAATGAATGCCAAGATGATGTTCTCCAAGGATCAGATCGAATCCCCGGTGATTTGACATCAGGGATTTCCCGTGAAAGGGTTAACCCGCATTATAGCCTTAAGGTGCAACCTGAATAGTGAAATGCCCGCATGGTGTGCATTCCGTTTTGGAATAGTGCACTGGAAAGGTGCAACGCATTTCCTGATTTTATTGGGATTCATCGAGGCGTTCTTTAAGTGGACGTCATTTTCGCAATTTTTATGCGCACTTTCGGTGCATGAATCGCTCGACCTTAAGAATCGGCAGGCCCGGTTGCACTTCGATTAGCCGCTTAAAGCGGACGGCAACCTTGTCCCGATACAAGATCGGTGTCCGCCAGTCGCTCGATAATCGGACAATCTGGCCGGTCATCACCATGGCAATGATCGGCCAGATGCGCGAGAGTGTCGCGCATGTCCGTGAGTTCGGCGATGCGGCGATCGAGTTCGGCGACATGTTCGAGCGCGATCCGCTTTACTTCGGCACTTGCACGCGAGCGGTCGTGCCATAGAGCAAGCAGCCGCCGGATATCCTCGACCAGAAATCCGAGCCGGCGAGCCTGGCGAATAAAGCGCAAGGAATGCACTTCCTGCGGGCCATACACGCGATAACCGGCACTCGTGCGCGCCTTCGCAGTCAATAGGCCGACACTTTCGTAGTAGCGGATCATTTTTGCCGTAACGCCCGACACGCGGGCCGCTTCGCCTATGTTCATGACTGTTTCCTCAAGGTTGCGGCTGAACTCCAATCGATCCTACACCTTCCCATGGTGGGAAGGTCAGCTACCCAAACAAGGTACGGCAGGCATAATTCGACTATCCGCAATCTGATTCCGCCGAGGTCTTTGCAATGACAATCGAACTCCATGTAGAAGGCATGAGCTGCCAGCACTGCGTTGCCGCTGTCACGAGCGCGATTCGCGAGCACGACGCCGCCGCGCAGGTTCAGGTGGATCTCGCGACCGGCCGCGTGCTCGTGGAGTCGGCGCAACCCGTCGATGCGCTGAAGGCCGCGATTGACGAGGCCGGATACACGGTCACGTCTGTGCGCTGAGGGTGCGGCGCATGTTCAAGGTTGCCGTAATAGGTGGTTCCGGATTGCTCGGCCGCGCGCTCAACGACGAACTCGCGCGCCAGACCGGCTGGCAGACCGTCTCCACCGCATATAGCCGAACGTCTCCGCGAATGGTCGCGTTGGATGTTCGCGATAGCGTCGCGGTCGAGCGTTTCATCGACCGCGTAGCGCCGGATGCCGTCGTGATTGCCGCGGCGGAGCGCCATCCCGATGTATGCGAGCGCGATCCGGCGCTTGCTCGCGCGCTGAACGTCGATGCCGTGCGAATGATCGCCGGGGCGGCGAACCGACACGGCGCGTGGACACTGTCGATCTCGACCGACTACGTGTTCGACGGCACGCACCCGCCCTATCGTCACGACAGCACACCTGCGCCACTGAACGCGTACGGACAGAGCAAGCTCGAAGGCGAGCGAGCGCTGACCGACACGGCCGAGGGCGGATGCGTGCTGCGTCTGCCGCTGCTATATGGTCCGATCGTCAGTTGGTCGGAATCGGCCGTGACTAGCCTCGTGCCGGCGATTGCAGCGGCGGCGGCGCCGGGGGCCCAGGCTGCCAGGATGGACGCTTGGGCGATCCGCTATCCTACGTTCACGCCCGATGTCGCTTTCGTGATCCGACAGATGCTCGAGCGGCACGCGCGCGGCGAAACGGTCTCTGGCATCGTGCAATGGTCGGGCGACGAACCGATGAACAAGTACGAGATCGCCGTGCGTCTGGCAGAAGCGTTGCAACTCGACGCGCGTCTGACGCCCCAGCGCACACCCACCGACGCGACGCCGCGCCCGCACAACTGTCATCTGGCATCGAGCCGTTTAGAGGTACTCGGAATCGGTCGACGCACGCCTTTCGATATGGCGATCCGGGAGGTGCTGGCCGCGTTTCCGTGGCAGGGACAGGCAACTTCCGTATGATCCGGCGCCTTGCGTGCGTGCGGTAAGCGGCTGGCAAACCCCCGTTGACGAACGGTGAATCAGGCGACAGCGGTAAGAGGTTGCCAGTTATGTGGCAGCAATGCGGCGATGTCGCTTGCCCTGTGGGTGGGAGGCCGTGTCCCGATGTCTTTCAGATATGCGTGGGGTTCGTGACCGTTGAGTTCGTTGGCCAGCGCGCAGCGACCCGGCGAACAATCCGCGTTTGGCCGGAGCTGGAATCCGAGGGCGGAAGCACGTCGCCTGAGGGCTGCGATGCTGCGCTGGCGCTGCTGTTCCTCATAGCGCTGCTGCCCCTGGTCGACGAAGGCTTCGCCGCGCGTGAGCATGAAGTACACCATGCGGGCAAGCTTGTGGGCGACCGCGGTATTGGCGCGCGGCTTGTCCATGCGTGAGCACAGCCGGCGGTAGAACGCGCCGAGCGCCGAGTCGCTGCGCGACAGGCTCATGGCTGCCATTTTCAGCGCCTGCCGGGCGCGGTTGGCGGAGGGTCGTTTGCCGGAAGCCAGCGTCAAGCACTTCTGTTCGTGGCGGGGCACAGGCGCAGCCACGAACAGAAGTGCTTGACGCTGGCAAAGCGGCTCAGATCCGGGCCGATCTCGGAGAGGATCGTCATCACGGTGGCCACGGACAGGCCGTTGATGCGCGTCAGGCCCACGCCCGCCCAGCGCGCGAGCGCGGTACGCGCGTCGAACCGGGGGCGTTCTTCTGGCGTTTCTTGTCCGGCCCGGCCAGCTGGACGTCGTGACGCCCCAGGGGGACCAACAGCGCCCCGGTCTTCGCATCGCACTCGAGGATGCGCTCGGCGAGACTGTCGAACATTGCGAGCGCCTGCGCGAGCACGAACAGGTGCTCCTCGCGCCAGTTGCCGGTCAGCGCCCTGATGATGTCTTCGGTACTGGCCTTGACGAGACTGTGGCGGAAACGCGCGAGCACCTTCGGGTCGCGTTCGCCGGCCACGATCGCGCGGATGATCCCCTGTCCGGTCGTACCCATCACGTCCGTGAGTACGTCGGTGAGCTGGAGGTTCATCTGCAGCAGTGCCTTCTGCATGCGCTGCACCCAGCTACCTTGTTCGGTGAGCAGCAGCTCGCGCTGCCGCACCACCGCGCGCACCACGCAGACCTCGCCAGCGGGGCGCCAGGCCGCACGCAGCAGTCCGAGACTCATGAGCTTCTGCAGCCACTGGCAGTCTTGTACGTCGCTCCTGCCCCCGCGTCACAATGGTTGTCGCCTGGATAAAATTGGAATCTGGGGGCGATAAAGAGAGAACAAGTTGACGCGTTACGGAAAGACATTCAAGGACAGAGCGGTGGCGCGGTTGTTGCCGCCGGAGAGCGCATCAGTGGAAGAGGTTGCGCGAGAGATCGGTGTGGGCGCGCAGACGCTGGAGCGCTGGCGCAGTGATGCGCTGTCCAGGCCCGCTCGCGAGCGGGCATGGACAGCGGCCGCGCGTTTCGAAGCGGTGTTGAGCACGGCAGCGATGGACGAGACGGCCCGCAATGCGTGGTGCCGCGAGCATGGCGTGTATCCGCAGGAACTGGCGCAGTGGCGGCAAGCGGCCACGCAGGCGCTGGCCGAGCCCGAAGAGGCCCGTGCGAGTCCACAGCAAACGAAGCAGGACCAGCGTCGCATCAAGGAACTGGAACGCGAACTGCGGCGCAAGGAGAAAGCACTGGCCGAGGCAGCCGCATTGCTGGTTCTTTCAAAAAAACTCGGGGCGATCTTCAACACGGACAAGGGCGAGGACGAATGATCGGCCTCGAAGATCGCCAGTTCCTGGCCCGGGAAATCGATTCGGCAAGACTGGCTGGCGCACGGTTGCGCCTGGCCTGCGAGGTGGCCGGGATCGACGTGCGTACCCTGCAGCGCTGGAAGGCCCATGAGGGGCTCGTCAAGGGTGACGCCAGGCCCGGCGCGACGCGCCCGCTGCCCGCGCACGCCCTGAGCCCGCAGGAGCGGGCGAACGTGCTGCGCGTAGCCAGCGAGCCGCGCTTTGCCGACATGCCACCGGCGCGCATCGTGCCGATGCTGGCCGACGAAGGCGTGTACATCGCCAGCGAATCGACCTTTGCGCGCGTGCTGCGCGAGCATGGGCAGATGACGCGCCGTGGTCGTGCCAGAACGCCTTCGAGCGCCCGGCCGCCGACCACGCACGTCGCAACGGCGCCGCGCCAGGTGTGGTGCTGGGACATGACCTATCTGCCGGCAACGGTAACAGGGCGATGGTTCCACCTGTACATGATCCTGGACCTGTACAGCCGCAAGATTGTCGGCTGGGAGGTGCACGACAGCGACGCGGCCGAACACGCTGCTCATCTCGTGCGTCGTACGGCGCTCTCCGAAGGCATTGCCGTCCCTGAGACCCGGCCGGTGCTGCACGGCGATAACGGTGCGACGCTCAAGGCCACGACCGTGCTGGCGATGCTCCACTGGCTGGGTGTCAAGCCGTCGTACTCGCGCCCCCGGGTCAGCGACGACAACGCCTACGCCGAGGCGCTGTTCCGAACCGCGAAGTACCGGCCGGAGTTTCCGGTCACAGGCTTCGAGGACCTGAACGCTGCTCGCACCTGGGCTGCCGGCTTCGTGCAGTGGTACAACTTCGAGCATCGTCATAGCGGCATCCGCTACGTGACGCCTGCGCAGCGTCATGCCGGTGACGATCGTGCGCTTCTCGTGGCACGTCACGCACTGTACGCGAAGGCGCGCGCGTGCAATCCGGCCCGCTGGTCGCTTCACACGCGCAACTGGACACCGGTTGGTGCCGTGACGCTTAACCCCGAACGCGACTCAGTCGTCGAGATGGCGTCGATCAGCGCAAATAAACAGCCTCTGGCTGCATGAGTGAGGCGACAACTTGCTTGACGCGCGCCGCCTGCGCCCCGGCACGTACTTCATCTGCCGCGCATCGACAAGCCAGACTGTCAGCCCGCGCCGCTCGAGCACCTCATACACCGGGATCCAGTAGACGCCGGTGGATTCCAGTGCCACGGTATCGACGCCGCACGTGAGCAGCCAGTCGGCCATCGCGTGCAGGTCACCGGTCATCGTGCCGAACTCGCGCACCGGCTGGTCGTCGGCCGTCCGGGGGACTGGCCACCCAGTGGCTGGACGGGCCCACATCGATCCCGGCGGCGTTCGGATACACCTCATCGTCTTCCCGCTTGCGCATGGCCATGGCCTGCTTCTGGCTGGTTGGTTCAGGGCAGCACCAGGGGGAAGCGTCTGAATCGACTCGATCTCTCAAACGGGATGCAGCTCGCGCCGCTCACCAATGTCACCGACGATTCCCGGACCATGCTATGTACCGGACTCGCCACACGGCGTCCGGGGACGTCGCATGCGCGCACCAGTGATCTTCCGGTCATCACGCGCTGCCGCCTGTGTTATAGCCCATCATCGTTTCTTCCGGAACACCGGGGACGATTGGCGGCCTTCGGAAGCTATGTAGCGTGAGAGTCGTCAAGGCCCGAGTCGTAAGATTGACCGTGCCAAGGTTTGCTCAACGGAGGTCATCACGGACGCAAATCACGTTACCGGACCACATGCTGAGAGCGTCATCCTGGCAGTGTCGCTTGAACTGTCTGCCGCCCAGTGGAAGGTCGCGCTTCACGACGGATTCAGGGAGAAGCCGGCGGTCCACACGGTCAGCGCGCCACAGGCGAACTTGCGACTGCAGGCCGTTCTCGAACTCATCGCGCAGCACAAGCAGAAGTGGTCGCTGCCGTCGAACGAGCTAGCGTCAAGACTAATGGGATGGACGCCCCCACCCGAAGCGGCATCAATGTGCCAAAGTGGATGTGTCGAAGCAACCACCTGACCGAGGGGAGCGCCCATCATGAAGATTACGACAGTTGGCATCGATCTGGCGAAGAACGTTTTTGCCGTCCATGGTGTAAATGAGCATGGTCGAACGGTGCTGAAGAAAGTGCTCAAGCGAAATCACGTTGCGGGCTTCTTCGCCAACCTGCCGCGCGTCAAACAAGATGAGAGCAGCGCGTCAATCAGGATGAGAGTACTGGCGTTGCGGCAGTGGTGGGGGGCGTAGCCCGGAACCGCTGCCGCAACGCCGCGCCGAGGAGCTCCCCGTCGTCGGGGTGCCTTGTCGGTGGTCGCGGTAAATCGGGTATGAACAGCACTTCCATGTAGCGAAGGGAGGCTGAGTTGCCCGGCCGACACGTCAACGACCATCAGATGAGGCTCTACATGAAGTACAGACTCAAGGAGAGGCCGCCCCAGGCGGCGGCACGCGCTGGTTTCAGCGCCGCCACGGGCTATCGCATCGAAGAGGATCCGCGATTGCCATCGCAGAAGAAGGCCCCGCGCGGGCGTCGCCGTGCCGATCCCCTGGCCGCGATCTTTGACGCCGAGATTGTGCCACTGCTCCAGTCCGCTCGCGGTATCCGTCCAATAGCCGTACTGGACGAGATGCTTCGGCGCCATCCCGAGCTCCCGGGCAACGTGCGTCGCACACTCGAGCGACGTATTCGCGACTGGCGCGCACTCCATGGCGAGGAACGTGACGTCATGTTCCGTCAGGTACACGAACCCGGTCGTCTCGGGTTATCCGACTTCACCGAGATGGACAGTCTGGGCGTCACCGTGGCGGGCGTCGTGCTGGACCATCGCCTGTATCACTTTCGGCTGGCCTGCTCGGGCTTTGAACACGCTCACGTCATTCTCGGCGGCGAGAGCTATGTCGCGCTGGCTGAGGGGCTGCAGAACGCCATCTGGGCACTCGGAGGCGTGCCGCGCGAGCACCGCAGCGACAGCCTGTCGGCGGCGTTCCGCAATCTCGAAGCCGAGGCGCGCGAGGATCTGACCACGCGTTACGAGGCGCTGTGTGCTCACTACGGCATGCACCCTACGCGCAACAACCGTGGCGTTGCCCACGAGAACGGCTCCATCGAGAGCCCTCACGGCCACCTCAAGAACGCAGTGCGTGATGCGTTGCTTCTGCGCGGCAGTCACGACTTCGACGATCTCGATTCCTATCGCCGCTTTATCGACGAGATCGTCGGTCGTATCAACGCACGTAATGGCAAACGCATTGAGGCCGAGCGGGCACTGCTTCAGCCGCTTCCGGCCCAGCGTACGTGCGACTACGAGGAAACGCGCGTGTACGTCACGACCAGCTGCGGCTTCGTCCTGCGCAAGGTGTTCTATACCGTCCCGTCACGGCTGATCGGTCATCACCTCCGCGTGCGCCTGTACGACGACCGGCTGGAGCTGTTTCTGGGCAGTACGGCCCTGATGACACTGCAGCGCGGCCGTGCGGGTCCCAATGGCAAGCACGGCCACGTCATCAACTACCGGCACGTCATCCATGCGTTGCGCCGCAAGCCCATGGCGCTGCTCAACCTTGTCTACCGCGATCAGATCTTTCCGCGCGAGGCCTATCGCCTGACCTTCGATCGCCTGCTCGAGCAACTGCCGGAGCGCCAGGCATGCAGGACCATGGCTGAATTGCTCAGCCTGGCCCACGAGCACAACTGCGAAGCGCAACTGGCCCAGGCGCTGCAGCAGTGCCTGGACGATGGGCAGTTACCCGATCTGGACGCACTGTGTTCGCGTTTCGAAGCGAAGCCCGCGAGCGCCATGCCGGAGGTGAACGTCCAGCTCGCACCGCTGAGCGACTATGAAGCTCTGCTTGACATGGCAACGGAGGTGGCAGCATGAGTCACGACATCGATGCCACCCGCCTTCTATGAGCAGGAAGTTGTCAACGTCTTTCGCGAACAGTCTTCTATGAGCAGGAAGTTGTCAACGTCTTTCGCGAACAGTCTTCTATGAGCAGGAAGTTGTCAACGTCTTTCGCGAACAGTCTCATGAATCATCGGTCAGGTCCTTCTGCGCCTCCACGTGCGTGCGGAGGCGCGTAATCGGGTCAAGGGCGGGCTTCAGCCTGGCGCCAGCGGACCCTTGACGCGGCGAAGGGTTCGGAATGCTGGCGAAGGCTGGTGAGCGCGGGTTATTGCGCTCGTCAGCATGCAAGCCGGTCTGCGTCCTTGGTCTGAAGCCGCTCGTCGCGCGCGTCGGACCTGACGTCCGACTACCTTCTATCCGCTGGCACTTTGCCAGCCTCATCCTGCATGCGCATTACGCCGGAACCTTGTCCCGGGGAGCATGCCCCATCTGTCAAAGCGGCTACGTCGGTAACCCGGCGGGTGGGCGGGCATGTCCACTTCAAACCGTCATACATTGGCTTCGCGGGGTTGCATGATTGCCTTATTACGATATCTCGCTGGTCACACTGACTTCAGCTGCGCGCCTTCAGGGATGATGCCGTCCTTCAGGTAGCGCCATAGCGCAATCGCCAGACGTCGCGCCACCGCGACGATCGCGATGCGGCGCGCGCGGCGGTTGGCGCCGGTGCCTTGGGTGCGCTGGTCGAACCACTGCGTCAGTGCACTGCCGGGCTGATAGCGCAGCCAGGTTCACGCCATCTCAACCAGTAACGCGCGTACCCTCCGGTTACCCTGTCTGCTGATGCCCTGATCGGTATGGCTCTGGCCGCTGTCGTAGGGCTGCGGCACCAGTCCGACGCAGGCGCCCACCTGGCGGCGGTTGCTGAACTCCCGCCAGAACAGCTCGAGGGCGAGGCGCGACGCACCCACTTCGCCAATCCCCTTCAGGCGCGCGAGGGCATCGCTTCGTTCGCGCGCAGGAGGCGACACGCTCGCCTTACGCGTCTTCTCCAGCGTTGCGAGTTGCTGCTGCGCCAGCGCCAGTCGTTCGCACTCGCGCAGCAGCCGCTCACGCAGCTCGGGCGGCAGCGGCGTGCCGTCGTGGCACTTCACCTCGTTACGGGCGAGCCGGCCAGCGAAGGCCCGGTGGTCGACCTCATCCCAGCAGCCGAGCGTGGCCAACAGTTTGCGCATGCGGTCGCGGTGCTGCAGCACTTCCTTCTGCAACTGGCCGCGATCGCGCATCAGCTGGCGCGACGCCTCGTCCTGTGGCGACGGCACGTGGACCACGTGCATGCGATCGCGCTCGCCGCGTAGCCACGCGCGCAGATTCATCACAAGCTTGATGGCATCGAGCCGGTCAGTTTTCGCGCGCCGCTTGTGGCGTTCGACCGGAATGCTCGCCGGATCGACGACGTAGCACTCGATGCCGTGCGCCTGCAGCGCGCGACAGATCCAGAACGCGTCCTGGCCGGCCTCGTAGCTGACGACGATGCGCACGCCCGCGGGCAGCGACCACTTCTCCTTGTGCCGTTCGATCAGGTCCAGCACCGCCTGCAGGCGGGCGGCGGCCTGTGGCTGCGCGACCGCGTACACGGCGGGCTTCTCGCGTCGGCCGTCGTGCAGCGCGACCTTCCAGGTTGCTGCGGCGAGCTCGAGTGACATCGCCAATACCAGTTCTTCGCCACCCGCCGTGAACGTCTGATTCGTGCGCATGATGCTCCTCCTTTGAACGGGACTTGACACGCTGATTTTAAGTATCAGTTCGTCGACGCCCCTCGCTCATAGGATCTGTCGCTGCTGCTCAACGATCTGCGGCTGCCGGCCATCAAGCAGATCTGGTCCAGCTTTGCCGAGCGGTCCGACACGGAAGGCTGGCCGGCAGCGCGCCTGCTGATGGCGCTGACCGAACACGAGATCGCCGGGCGTGATCGACGCCGGATCGAGCGTCACCTCAAGGACGCCAGGCTATTGCCGGGCAAGACGCTGGAGAACTTCGATTTCGATGCAGTGCCGATGGTGTCCAGGGCACACATCTCGGCGCTTTGCGCTGGCGACGGCTGGTTGCGTAACGGCACCAACCTGATTCTTCTGGGGCCCAGTGGGGGTGGCAAATCACACTTGTCGTCGGCGATTGGACTGAGCCTGCTGGAGAAGGGCTGGAAGGTCCTCTTCGCTCGCACGACCGACCTCGTGCAGCGGTTGCAGGTCGCGCGCCGCGAGCTCGCTCTGGAGTCCGCCATCAACCGGCTGGATCGCTTCGATTTAGTCATCCTGGACGATTTCGCATACGTCAGCAAGGATCAGGCCGAGACGTCGGTGCTGTTCGAGCTCATCAGCGCCAGGTATGAGCACCGTTCTCTTTGCATAACGGCCAACCAGCCGTTCGGCGAATGGGACAAGGTCTGAGGTTGACCCGGTTCGACGGATAGATTTGCAGTTGAGTTTAATGCGGTGTGGCACCTCCCGATAAGATCAAATCGCAGGTTGTCCACGGCCGGGCGGCGGGTCGCCTGTCAAGACCACGACGCTGCCCGGCGGTGGGCAACCCGCGCGACGATAAGCTTTGATTTTGCGCATGCAGGTTTTCGAATTCGAGCGGCGAACAGTGGCCGATGCTGCTGTGGAGGCGGCGTATGTTGTACCAGCTCTCCAGAAACGAGAACCGACGCCGCCTTGCCTGTTCGTGGGTCGCGAAGTGTTCGCGACAGAGCAGTTCGGCTTCGAGCGTGCCGAAGAATGACTCGCACATCGCGTTGTCATAAGCGTCGCCGGTGGTTCCCATCGACGGTTGTACGCCGGCTTCTCGGCAGCGCCGCCCGAAGGCAATGGAGGTGTATTGGGCAGCCTTGATCGGAATGTAGAATCACACCGTCATGGCGTCGCTGCTGCAACGCCATGTCCAGGGCGCGTAGCATCAGTTCGGTGTACAGATGGTTGGACATCGCCCAGCCGACGACGCGACGGCTGAATACATCCAGCACAACCGCCAGATAGAGGAATCCTTCACCGGTGGGTACATAGGTCGCGTCTGCGACCCACAGCACGTTTGTCGCCTCGGCACTGAAGTGCCGGCGCACCAGATCAGGCGCACGCCGGGCGCCTGCGCGTGGCCGTGTGGTGCGCGGCCAGCGCCGCCGGCTTGCCCCGCACAGACCCGCCATACGCATGAGGCGCGCCACCCGCTTGCGCCCCACGTGTACGCCTTCGCGCGCGAGTTGCGCATGAATACGCGGTGCCCCATACGTGCCGCGCGAGCTTGCATGGAGCGTGCGGATATGCGCGAGCAGTTGCGCATCGCTACGCGTGCGCATCGCGGGCTCCCGCACCAGCCACGTGTAATAGCCGCTCGTCGAGACGCCGAGCAGCCGCGCCATCATCGCAATGGGCCAGCGGGCCCGGTTCGCTTTCATGAATCCGTACCGCCCTTCGGTGGAATGGATCCCGTCTCCCTCGCGAACCAGGCTGCCGCGTGAGAGAGTATGTCGCGCTCCATCTTCAGTTGCCGGACTTCGCGACGCAACCGTGTGAGCTCCTGGCGTTCGGCTGTGGTCAGACCGTCATGCCGCACACCTGTGTCGCGATCAGCCTGCGCCACCCAGTTGTAGATGGTCTGTGCAGTCGGCTCGAACTCCTTTTCCAGTTCCTCCGGCCTGCGTCCGGCCTTCACCAGCCCGACCATTTGCGCCCGAAATTCCGCCGGGTACGGGGTACGATGCTTGGCCATAATCGGCACCTCCTTCTCCAAAGGATAGATGTCCGTTTTTGCGGGTCAACTTCAGAACGTCGAAAGCTACCGTCGCCGTACCGCCCTGCAGCGCAAGCAACAGGGACCGGGACGCCCGGCCAGCATAGCGACACCAAAGAACGTCGGCGTGCCGCCGAAACAGGAGGATCAGCAATGACGGGCAATTCGCAGCCCACGGGCGTAACGGGTGACGACACATCTGACAGTGCGATGGCGACGCCCCGCGCACTCACGGGAGCGCAACGGCAACGCGCGTATCGTTTGCGGCGCAAACGGACCGTGATTGACGCCATTGGCGAGGAAGCCATCGCGTCACGCGTTACTTTGCTGGCCCTGCTCGGTGACGCACTGGCTGCACTGGAATCCAGTTGCACTTCGACGATGCTCATCGAGATCAAACGCGAGAGCGTAAAGCGCGTGCTCAAGGCGATCATCACGCGTTACGGCATCGACCTCACCGACTGACGCGCTGTTCTCATCCAGATTGACGCGCGGCTGGCAGGCAAAGCTCGCCGGCGTCAATCAACATCGGCGTCATCACGCACGCCACCACATTCTTATCCTGATTGTCGCGCGGCCAGAATACCTGCAGCGTCACGCGTCACACAGCAATCCTAAACGACCGAAGAGCAACCATCAGCTTGATTGTCGCGCGCGTCAATCAATAAACGCTTGCCAGCGTCAATCAACGTCGGCATCATCATCCCTACCGCGACATTCTCAACTTGATTGTCGCGCGTCTCTCATCCAGATTGTCGCGCCACAGCCAACCTCCCCGCCTGCGCACTATTGGGGCTCGCAAGCTGCAGGCCATGGGCCATATGGTCCGACTGATTGCACCGCAGTTTGTCAAACCGTACGTCAAGACGAACAAGAATGACGCGGCGGATGCTGAGGCAATCTGCGAGGCAGTCGCGGGGCCGAACATGCGTTACGTGCCGGTCAAGAGCATCGAGCAGCAATCGGTGTATAGGCAACTTGATGAGCAGGGACTTCAGGGCGGCGAGTTTCTGCTGAACCTGTTGATCGTCTTTCACCGGTCAGTACGCCAACCACGATGAAGCACGGCGCGACATCAACCAGTACATCGTCGGTTTTTACAACGCAGTACGCTTGCATTCGACTTTGGGCTATTCGTCGCCCGTTGCCTACGAGGCAAAACCGACAGTAAAAGAACCTATCAGCCTGTCCGAAATAACTTGACCACTACAATTAAACCCGCCATTGCGCTTCGACCTTGAAACCGCCCTTTCCACGTAGTGATTTGGCTTACTGATACGCATAAGACTATCCGATATAGTAAGAGAGTCCTTGTGTCCTTAGATACGTGCGGGAGGCTAGCGTCGAGCGCGGGAACGCCACCGAGCAGCGCTCGGGACGAGCTAGACGCTTGTTTGTGCGCAGGTCGTATGCGCAAAAACGCGTCGATCAACAGGCTACTTTTGGCAGTGGCTGGCAACGGCGTCCGACCACGCTTGTTGTTCGTGCTCGGTCGAGCATGTTGCTGTTGATTTGGGCCGCGGTAAACGCAAAAACCCCACCGCGGCGGGTGGGGTTTCTGACTGGAGGGGAGCCTGACGATTACCTACTTTCACACGGGCAATCCGCACTATCATCGGCGTGGAGTCGTTTCACGGTCCTGTTCGGGATGGGAAGGGGTGGGACCGACTCGCTATGGTCATCAGGCATGACGGGTTGCTGCGTCGCAGGGCTGGAGTCAACCGGTTGCGCCACAGCCAATCGGGAAGAAGCGTAAAGGATTCGAGTGTGGGGGTTGTGTTGTTTCTGGCACAACACTGAATCCCAACCGTGCGTTTCTGTGAGCTCCCGCGGGAGGTCACACAAATCCCCTTCGGGGATCGGACCCGCGTAAGTGCTGAAGCACTCACGCGGGTCGAGACACACCTGTTATAGGATCAAGCCTTACGGGCAATTAGTATCAGTTAGCTCAGTACATTACTGTACGTGCACACCTGACCTATCAACGTCCTGGTCTTGAACGACCCTTCAAGGGGCTCGAAGCCCCGGGGATATCTCATCTTAAGGCGAGTTTCCCGCTTAGATGCTTTCAGCGGTTATCTCTTCCGAACATAGCTACCCGGCGATGCCACTGGCGTGACAACCGGTACACCAGAGGTTCGTCCACTCCGGTCCTCTCGTACTAGGAGCAGCCCCCTTCAAATATCCAGCGCCCACGGCAGATAGGGACCAAACTGTCTCACGACGTTTTAAACCCAGCTCACGTACCTCTTTAAATGGCGAACAGCCATACCCTTGGGACCGGCTACAGCCCCAGGATGAGATGAGCCGACATCGAGGTGCCAAACACCGCCGTCGATATGAACTCTTGGGCGGTATCAGCCTGTTATCCCCAGAGTACCTTTTATCCGTTGAGCGATGGCCCTTCCATACAGAACCACCGGATCACTATGACCTGCTTTCGCACCTGTTCGACTTGTCAGTCTCACAGTCAAGCACGCTTATGCCATTGCACTATCAGCACGATTTCCGACCGTACCTAGCGTACCTTCGTACTCCTCCGTTACACTTTGGGAGGAGACCGCCCCAGTCAAACTGCCTACCATGCACTGTCCCCGACCCGGATCACGGGCCAAGGTTAGAACCTCAAACAGATCAGGGTGGTATTTCAAGGACGGCTCCATTGAGACTGGCGTCCCAACTTCATAGCCTCCCACCTATCCTACACAGACCGGTTCAAAGTCCAATGCAAAGCTGCAGTAAAGGTTCATGGGGTCTTTCCGTCTAGCCGCGGGGAGATTGCATCATCACAAACACTTCAACTTCGCTGAGTCTCGGGAGGAGACAGTGTGGCCATCGTTACGCCATTCGTGCAGGTCGGAACTTACCCGACAAGGAATTTCGCTACCTTAGGACCGTTATAGTTACGGCCGCCGTTTACCGGGACTTCAATCAGGAGCTTGCACCCCATCATTTAATCTTCCGGCACCGGGCAGGCGTCACACCCTATACGTCCACTTTCGTGTTTGCAGAGTGCTGTGTTTTTATTAAACAGTCGCAGCCACCAGTTTATTGCAACCCTTTCACCCTTCTGGCGCAGGCCAGTCAGGCTATGAGGGCGTACCTTATCCCGAAGTTACGGTACCAATTTGCCGAGTTCCTTCTCCCGAGTTCTCTCAAGCGCCTTAGAATACTCATCTCGCCCACCTGTGTCGGTTTGCGGTACGGTCACTGTGAAACTGAAGCTTAGAGGCTTTTCCTGGAACCCCTTCCAGTTGCTTCGCCACCGAAGTGGCTCGCCTCGCACCCTTGAATTCTGCGCCCGGATTTGCCAAAGCGCCTTCTCCAATGCAAGGACCGGGACTTCCAACACCCGGACAACCTTCCGCGATCCGTCCCCCCATCGCATTTCACAATGGTGCAGAAATATTAATCTGCTTCCCATCAGCTACGCATTTCTGCCTCGCCTTAGGGGCCGACTCACCCTACGCCGATGAACGTTGCGTAGGAAACCTTGGGCTTACGGCGAGGGGGCCTTTCACCCCCTTTATCGCTACTCATGTCAGCATTCGCACTTCCGATACCTCCAGCACACTTTCCAGTGCACCTTCGCAGGCTTACGGAACGCTCTCCTACCATGCACATTACTGTGCATCCGCAGCTTCGGTATATGGCTTAGCCCCGTTACATCTTCCGCGCAGGACGACTCGATCAGTGAGCTATTACGCTTTCTTTAAAGGGTGGCTGCTTCTAAGCCAACCTCCTGACTGTTTTAGCCTTCCCACTTCGTTTCCCACTTAGCCATATTTGGGGACCTTAGCTGGCGGTCTGGGTTGTTTCCCTCTTGACACCGGACGTTAGCACCCGATGTCTGTCTCCCGTGATTGCACTCTTCGGTATTCGGAGTTTGCTATGGCGTAGTAATCCGCAATGGACCCCACAACCATGACAGTGCTCTACCCCCGAAGGTGATACACGAGGCACTACCTAAATAGTTTTCGGAGAGAACCAGCTATTTCCAGGTTTGTTTAGCCTTTCACCCCTATCCACAGCTCATCCCCTAACTTTTCAACGTTAGTGGGTTCGGTCCTCCAGCACGTGTTACCGTGCCTTCAACCTGGCCATGGATAGATCACCTGGTTTCGGGTCTACACCCAGCGACTGGACGCCCTGTTCGGACTCGCTTTCGCTACGCCTGCCCTAATCGGTTAAGCTCGCCACTGAATGTAAGTCGCTGACCCATTATACAAAAGGTACGCCGTCACCCCTTCGCAGAGGCTCCGACTGTTTGTATGCATGCGGTTTCAGGATCTGTTTCACTCCCCTCCCGGGGTTCTTTTCGCCTTTCCCTCACGGTACTGGTTCACTATCGGTCGATCACGAGTATTTAGCCTTGGAGGATGGTCCCCCCATCTTCAGACAGGATTTCACGTGTCCCGCCCTACTTCTCGTACACCCAGTTCTTCCATGCTGTTTTCGTCTACAGGGCTATCACCTGCTATGGCCGCACTTTCCAGAGCGTTCGACTAACAATACAGATAACGTGTACCGGCTGATCCCATTTCGCTCGCCACTACTCTGGGAATCTCGGTTGATTTCTTTTCCTGCGGTTACTTAGATGTTTCAGTTCACCGCGTTCGCCTCACGCAGCCTATGGATTCAGCTACGGATACTCCATTAGGAGTGGGTTTCCCCATTCGGACATCTCCGGATCAATGCTCGTTTGCCAGCTCCCCGGAGCTTTTCGCAGGCTACCGCGTCCTTCATCGCCTGTGATCGCCAAGGCATCCACCACATGCACTTGTTCGCTTGACCCTATAACGGGTGTGTCTCTGTGTCGACCCACGCTAGCGCTTTAGCGCTTACGTGGGTCCCATCCCCGCAGGGGATAGACGCACTCGCTACAGGTTGAGTATTCGTGTTGCGCCGTATTCCAAAGCGATCTCTCGATCACCT
Organism: Paraburkholderia sp. MM6662-R1; assembly: GCF_050436245.1. NCBI lineage: Bacteria > Pseudomonadati > Pseudomonadota > Betaproteobacteria > Burkholderiales > Burkholderiaceae > Paraburkholderia > Paraburkholderia sp. MM6662-R1. The sequence goes on from NZ_JBNDLV010000001.1 coordinate 1,208,181, forward strand.
TTAAAATACATCGATACAATCACAACCCTGATTCACCTACTCCGCACCCATCTCCAGGTGCCTTTCGTGAATCTCTTTACTACTTCTTCCTGATTGTTAAAGAACGGCAGCCGGTATGAAGCCTGTGCCTCATACCGCTCTGACTGGCTCAATCGCCAATGCAAAGTACTCAGCATCACTTCGTGCTGAACCCTTGGCATTGAGGATTGGTGGAGGATGACGGGATCGAACCGACGACCCCCTGCTTGCAAAGCAGGTGCTCTCCCAGCTGAGCTAATCCCCCAGTCTCACAGATATTCCAGCGGCCCCAGCCCTTCAGCTCACCAGACAAGACACTGGTGGGTCTGGATGGATTCGAACCATCGACCCCCGCCTTATCAAGACGGTGCTCTAACCGGCTGAGCTACAGACCCCTGAGCCTGCCTGCGTTTCTTCTAACCACAGCCGATAAGCGTGAGCACTTGAGTGCGATGAATGCACAGCTCTGGAAAGGAGGTGATCCAGCCGCACCTTCCGATACGGCTACCTTGTTACGACTTCACCCCAGTCATGAATCCTACCGTGGTGACCGTCCTCCTTGCGGTTAGACTAGCCACTTCTGGTAAAACCCACTCCCATGGTGTGACGGGCGGTGTGTACAAGACCCGGGAACGTATTCACCGCGGCATGCTGATCCGCGATTACTAGCGATTCCAGCTTCACGCACCCGAGTTGCAGAGTGCGATCCGGACTACGATCGGTTTTCTGGGATTGGCTCCACCTCGCGGCTTGGCAACCCTCTGTTCCGACCATTGTATGACGTGTGAAGCCCTACCCATAAGGGCCATGAGGACTTGACGTCATCCCCACCTTCCTCCGGTTTGTCACCGGCAGTCTCCCTGGAGTGCTCTTGCGTAGCAACTAGGGACAAGGGTTGCGCTCGTTGCGGGACTTAACCCAACATCTCACGACACGAGCTGACGACAGCCATGCAGCACCTGTGTTATGGCTCCCTTTCGGGCACTCCCGCCTCTCGGCAGGATTCCATACATGTCAAGGGTAGGTAAGGTTTTTCGCGTTGCATCGAATTAATCCACATCATCCACCGCTTGTGCGGGTCCCCGTCAATTCCTTTGAGTTTTAATCTTGCGACCGTACTCCCCAGGCGGTCAACTTCACGCGTTAGCTACGTTACCAAGCCAATGAAGGCCCGACAACCAGTTGACATCGTTTAGGGCGTGGACTACCAGGGTATCTAATCCTGTTTGCTCCCCACGCTTTCGTGCATGAGCGTCAGTATTGGCCCAGGGGGCTGCCTTCGCCATCGGTGTTCCTCCACATCTCTACGCATTTCACTGCTACACGTGGAATTCCACCCCCCTCTGCCATACTCCAGCGCTGCAGTCACCAATGCAGTTCCCAGGTTAAGCCCGGGGATTTCACATCGGTCTTACAGCACCGCCTGCGCACGCTTTACGCCCAGTAATTCCGATTAACGCTCGCACCCTACGTATTACCGCGGCTGCTGGCACGTAGTTAGCCGGTGCTTATTCTTCCGGTACCGTCATCCCTCACGGATATTAGCCACGAGGTTTTCTTTCCGGACAAAAGTGCTTTACAACCCGAAGGCCTTCTTCACACACGCGGCATTGCTGGATCAGGCTTGCGCCCATTGTCCAAAATTCCCCACTGCTGCCTCCCGTAGGAGTCTGGGCCGTGTCTCAGTCCCAGTGTGGCTGGTCGTCCTCTCAGACCAGCTACAGATCGTCGGCTTGGTAGGCCTTTACCCCACCAACTACCTAATCTGCCATCGGCCGCCCCTTGAGCGCGAGGTCCCGAAAGATCCCCCGCTTTCCTCTCCCGAGCGTATGCGGTATTAATCCGGCTTTCGCCGGGCTATCCCCCACTCCAGGACACGTTCCGATGTATTACTCACCCGTTCGCCACTCGCCACCAGACCGAAGTCCGTGCTGCCGTTCGACTTGCATGTGTAAGGCATGCCGCCAGCGTTCAATCTGAGCCAGGATCAAACTCTTCAGTTCAAACCTGTTACTGTGTTCGGGCTCTCTCGAACCCGGTCGCTCACTCAACGTACTGACGATGATTGATCCGTCTTTCGACAGACAAACCTTCCTCTAATACTGTGTGAGGCTTCTGATACTTCTGCCTGACAGCAGACTCCGGAGAATCCGCCGCCGCATTCCGCATCAAGCGCCCACACTTATCGACTGTTAGTTTTTAAAGATCGGTCCGCCAAACCCGCCGCGCCTGACCCACCACTACCCGGCACCGCTTCGTTTGCGTCGCTGCGTCTGCAGCAGAGAAACGGGATTATGGAGAACTTCCACCGGATCGTCAACAGGTTTTTATCACTCGCCTAACCTGCCCACGCCGCCGAAGCCCACGCCATCAAAGGCTTCCCGCTTCTCCGCACCCCGGCGTCCGGAGCGCGAAAGACCGGAATTCCAGTCGCCGCAGCCCGAACTTGCAAGCGAAATCCTGGGGTTTTCCTTAGGGGATCTTTCCCATACGGCCCGGATCGTCTATCGATGGGGTTTTCACTTCGGGCGCCAGCGTCTGGGCGGCGCATGCGCCGATCGTCCAATCATGCAGCACGGTATAAGCGACCGCCAGCAACGTCGGGCCGATGAAAACACCAAGAAAACCAAACGCAAACGCGCCGCCGAGGATGCCGAGCATCACCAGAATCAACGGCATGTCACTGTTTTTGCCAATCAGGATCGGCTTGATGACGTTGTCGGCCATGCCGACTACCAGCAGGCCCCATATGACCACAAAAATCGCCCATCCAGTCGACCCGCCCTGATACAGCCAGATCGCTGCCGGCAACCAGACAATGACCGGACCGCCCGGCACCACCGACAGAAAAAAAGTCACGAGCCCGAGCAACGCCGGCGCCGGTACGCCCGCCATCCAGAAACCGAATCCCGCGAGAACCGCCTGTACGAGGGCCGTACCAAGAATCCCGTAGACCACCCCCTTCACCGTGCTGCCCGCCAGCGCCAGCAGATACCCGGCGCGCTCACCGGCTACTCGACGCATGCCGGCGTTCAGCCAGGCGGCCGCCCCCTCGCCACCGGTATAAAAGAAGAACGCGAGCACGATGCTCAACGCCAGCAGCCCCAGCCCATGCGTCACCGCAAGCGCCGCCGCCAGAATCCACTTCCCAGCCGGCGCGGCGAGCGTGTGCAATTGCGCGATCAACTCGGAATTGCTGCTGGTCAAGCGCTCCCAAAAGGCCTCGATGCTCGAACCAACCAGCGGGATCCGCTGCACCCACGGCGGCAAATCGGGCAACCCCGACTCGAAAAGTCTTTGCACCAGCGCAACGATGTCGTGAACATGCGCGCCGAACGCGAAACCCGCATAGACGAACGGCCCGAGCACCACGACCAGAATAATCAGCACGATCAAGGTCGCGGCCAGCTTGCGCCGCCCGCCGACCACGCCGGTGAGTCGCCGGTAGAGTCCCCAGGAACTGTAGCTGAGGATGGCGCCCCACAGCAGCGCGGTCGTAAATGGCGCCAGCACCAGCAACGACCCACCCACGAGCACAATCAATGCGAATACCGCGGCAAGTCGCTCGATCAGTTGGTCAGATTTCACGATGAATCTCCTATTGCACCAGACCGTGGCAATGACATGACACACGCCCGTCAGGCGCCCGCTGAACGCCGTCAGTATAGAAGCGAGTTGGGCGTCCGGGGTGTCTTATACCATCCCGCCAGGGTGTTGCGAGTCGCTTGCGACTGTGCCGGTGGCGACCGCATTTTTTGAGATGAAAGCGCCCAAATTGCCCGGAGATTGCTGGCCAATCCATATAGCTGCCTGGAAAAGACTAGAATATAAGGTTCCGTGCCCCCAATTTTTCTGGATTTATGCGCTCGCGAATCACCAAACGTCTCCCTCCCGACGCCGACAAGCTCGTCGGTCTCTCGCTCGCGCTTTTCGCCTCGGGCAGCCGTACCGAAGATCGCTTCTGGGAAGCGAAGCTCGACGCGCTGCTGGCCAAAGTCGTGCGCAACGCCAACCAGACTACGCTAGACGCCGCGCTCGACCATCTGCAGCAAAACCATCCGGATGCCTACGGCGCGCTGGCCGACATGGCGGAAACGCACAGCGAATCGTTCGTGATCGAATATGAAGGCGTGTCTTATGAAGCGCTGCTGATCGCCGCGCCTGTGCTCGCCTGGACCCGCTACGTGATTCCGTCCGGCCCGCTCAAGTCCGACGCCGCCGACGCCCTGCGCGCACACCTGCAAGCGCACGTGCTCGCCGCCAACACGCGCGTGGCAATGGCTCCGTTCCTGTTCAGCATCGACCAGTTGCCGCGCCATCACGTCGAAACGTGGCGCATCGCCCAGCAACTTGCGCAAGCCGCGGTCAGCGGCGGCAACGCGAAGCTCAATTTCGGCGAACTGCCGGAGACCTCGCCGATTCTGGCGGACCCGCGCTTTCTGCTCGCCGTAGTCGCCGCTCCCGTCGGCGACGCGACGTTCCGCTGGCAGGAAGAAGAGCACGGCGCTCGCATCGAGCGCGGCCAATGTCTCGAACAATGGGCCACCCAAGGCGGCGCGAATCTGTCGGTCGTGCTGCCGGGCTGCGAATTCGAATGTCTGCTGCCGGATGCGTACTACTCGGCGTGCCGCGACGCCGATGAAAGTGTGCGTCCGCACACCGTGCGTACCGCCGTGCGTTATCTTTTCGACACTATTGGCGCGGCGCCGCAGGATCTGCGCGCGGTGGTCGCCGGCTTCGGCGAACGGCGCATCGACGAGTACCGCGTCGGCTTCACGCGCAAGGGCAGCAACGACGTGATCTACGGTGTCGTGTGGCCACTCTACGGCCGCGAAAACGGCGAGGCGGGCATCGACGAGGAGCCGGAGGAAATCACCGGCTCGGATGAACCGCTCGAGGAAATCGTCGCGCTGCTCAAGGAAACCGGCATCACGGATGTGCGCCGCCACGCGGGCCGCTTCGAGCCGGAATATTGCGACGACTGCGGCGTGCCGCTGTATGCGGACCCGCTCGGCGAAATCGTCCACGCGGAAATGCCCGAAGACGCCGAGCCCGCGCAACCCCATTTCCATTGATTTCGAAGTCGTCATCCCTGCCTTATCGCAAAAAAGCCCCGTATACACGGGGCTTTTTTGTTGATTGTCCGCATTTCTTATGCCTTTTGGACAGCCGTCAAAACGAAGGGAATTTGTCATCATAGGCACGGTGACGCATCGCCGTGATCGAGTCAGCTCCACGAGTCCCACAGATGCGTCGCGCCATTTCGCCCGATACATCTGGAGACATGCATGCGCTTCGCGATTCTCAATTCAAACGCAGAACGACGTGATGGACTCAAGGCCTTGCTGCGGCAGATCGACCGGCTGGCACGCTTCACAGAAGCCGATGAACGGCGTCTGCTCGAACGTCCGTTCAAGCGTTATCGGCCTGATCTCGTCGTGATCGACTGGGAGGACTGGATGTCGGTTGCGCAGGTGCGCGCGTTGCTCAGCCACTTTCCGGACCTGCGCATCAGCGTGCTCACCGACGGGACTTTGCCCGCGCTCGTGCGCGCGCTGATGGACGAAGGTGTGCTCGGCGTTGTTCCACGCGACACCGATCCCTGCCTGATCGTGCGCGCATTGGAAATGGTGCTGCTCGGCGGTCACTACGTGCCGCCCGGCGCGCTGGCGATCGATCCGCCGCTGCCGACCGACACCGCGATCCGTACGTTCGACGAAGAAAGTCCGCCGCCCCGCCGCAACAAACTCTCGGGCGGGCTGTCACCGCGGCAGGAGCAGATCATGCGCTGCGTGCACATGGGCAGCACCAACAAGATGATCGCGCGCACGCTCGGCATTAGCGAAGGTACGGTCAAGATCCACCTGACGAGCATATTCCAGCAACTTGGTGCGCCCAATCGCGCCGCCGCGGTCGCGCTTTACAACGGATGGCTCACGAATCATTTGCAAGTGCTGCGCAACAACGGCGAGCACAGCGCGCGGCCGGTCATCCGCGGGCAGCCTGGCCCAGTTCCGCTCCGGCGCCGCACACGTGCGCGCTTCCAGTATCCGTTGCCGGGCAGCGACGCCAGCAGCGCGCTACCGATGGCCGCGGAGCCCGCCACGTCGTACGGTGAGGCCCCACCCGGCCGGCCCGCGCGGAAGTCGGTCGGGCCGGGTTCCGCATGACGCGGGGCGCGGGGCACGCCGCGCGCATGGGTTGGAACGTCCGCATGCGCGCAGCGTCGAGGGTGGGCTGGCATGGAATCCGCTCACACCTTTTGTCGTCCAACGAGTAATATGAGACACATGGGTTTCCTCTACACACCGCTTCCGTTTTGGGTCGCTGTCGGTGGCTGGATTGCCACTGCGATGGTGATCGCGCTCGCGCTGTGGAAAAAACCTTTCAAAAGACTTCAGGACGGCACGCTCCAGCATGTCTGGCTCGCGATAATCGTCGCGGTGTCGGTGCTGTGGTCGAGCAACGCCTGGCTCGACGACGGCACCGTGATGCACCTGCTCGGCGCCACGCTCGTCGTCACGCTGTTCGACTGGGGGCTCGCCCTGATCGCGATGGCGGTGGTCGCGGGTCTGGCCGCCGTCGTCTTCGATGCGCCGTGGCAGGGCATCGCGCTGACGTTCCTCGTGTACGGAGCCCTGCCCGTCGCCATCTCGACCTTGCTCCAGCGCATCTGCACCGCGTGGCTACCGCGCAATCTTTTCATGTTCATCTTCGGCCAGGGCTTCGTTTCGCCCGCCATTGCCGTGTCGTTGACGGCCGCGGCAGCGCTCGGCATCCATATCGTCGTGTCCGGCGGTTCGATGACCGTGGTGCCGATCGGCTACGCGCTCAGCGTGCTGCTGCTCGCCACCGGCGAAGCATGGTTCACTGGCATGGCGACCGCGCTGATCGCGGTCTACCGTCCCGCATGGGTGACCACCTACGACGTGCGGCGCTATCGTCTGGGCGGCCCGCGCACCTGAGAATGCGCGCTTTGACGTCGCGTGCGGCGCATCTGTGATAATCAGCGCCTCGTCACTGGAGACTTTCCGGGCGCCCCCATCAGGACAAGGCAGAATATTTGCAGCAACATTGAACTCAACCCTTGCGCGCGGCATCTTATTTGCCTCGTCTCCCATTTGCGTCTAAAGAACTAGATGGATCGCACCAATGTACCGAGCCGGTTGCTGCGGGTGATCGGCCGGTTGGCAGCCTGCGCAGCGAGTCTCTCGCTCATCTGCGCGGCTCCCGCACTCGCTGATCAACTCGAACAGCACAACGACCTCGTCAAAAGATTTATCACCGAAATGCACGCGGATCCGCTCGTCGCGGACTGCGCCGCGCATGGCGACTTCGTCGCGAGCACGTCGACCGCTTTCGACCACGTCGAATTCCCGTCCAGTTCGTTCGACAGTGCGCACTCGTCGGTCACGCCATGGAACGACTCGTTCGACGAAGGCAAGCAGCGCGTCAAGGTGGACAGCATCGTCACCGTCGAGGGCGTCGGCGTGCGCCAGGACAACTCGGGCGAGCCGGCCGATCTGAAATTCCGCTGCGGCTACGTCGGCTCGCAGATGCTCGCATTCAGCTGGAACGATCCGGTACCGCCAAACCGCGCGCATAGCGCGGGATCGGGCAAGCACAAAGGCGGCAAAGGCAAGCACGCGGTCGGCGGCAAGACGTCGAAGAAGTCGTCGAAGACAGGCTCGGGCCAATCGTCGCGCACGACGTCGAGCAAATCGGCAAACAAGAGCTCGAAGAAGAAGAGCCAATGACATCTGGCGCTGATCGAGCCGCGCCATCGTCCGATCAGTCGCCCCAATAAAAAACGAGGCACGCACTTTTGCCGTGCGCGCCTCGTTTTTTGTGTCCATCCGTCCGCTTCTTCAGGCGAACGTCTCCACGTGTCGCAGGATCGCTTGCAACATTGCGGCGCCAAGCGATGCGCTGCGCTCGCCGTTCCAGCCGACCCGCTCGTCGGGCAGATTTGCGTTGTCCTTGAACGGCATTTCCAACGTCAACGACAGACAGCCGAATTCGTTGCCGATGTACTTCGACGCGAGCTTCAACGCATCCTCGCGATACTTGCTCGCCGCATAGCCATACTTGTCCTGAAAATCCGGACTCGCGTGCTTGAACGCCTCGATGAACGCCGTCTGCTCGCGGCCCTGCCGCTCGGTGAAGCCCGGCAACATTTCGGAGCCCGCGACGAACACATACGGCAATGCCTCGTCGCCATGAATATCGAAGAACAGGTCGCAGCCTATCGCATGAATCGCGTCGCGCACCACCAGCACCTCGGGACTGCGCGCGGCATCCGGCTCCATCCATTCGCGATTCAGGTTCGCGCCGGCCGCGTTGGTGCGCAGATTGCCGCGCACGCTGCCGTCCGGATTCATGTTCGGCACGATGTGAAACACCGCATGATCGTAGAGCTTGCGCGCGACCGGGTCGCCCGCCCAATCGCCCCAACCGGCGAGGCGCTTCACGAACCCCTCGATGAACCATTCGGCCATCGTCTCGCCCGGATGCTGCCGGGCAATCAGCCAGATGTTCTTTTTGGGCGCGGCGTTGGCGGCATCGTTGGCGGGCGGCGTGCCGAGCGTGAGCAGCGAAATCGGCCGGCCTTCGACCGTCTTGCCGAGTTCGGTCAGCGACGCGTGCGGCATCTGCTGCACGGCGCCGAGAAACTCGGCATGACGCTCCTCGCTGTACGGTTCGAAGTACGCGTAGTAGATGCTGTCGAAATCGGGCGTATGGTCGATCGTCAGCACGCGGCCGTCGTATGACGTCGGCACGCGAAACCAGTTCACGCGGTCGTAGCTCGCGACCGCCCGATAGTCGCGCCAGCCCTCCGCGAACGCGCACGCGGCGGCGTTCTCGAAGGTCATCACGCAGCGCTCGCCCGCCGCGCCCGACAGGCGGAAATAGAACCACTGCGCGAACTCGGCATGGCTGTCGGGCCGTACGCGCAGGCGAATATTGCCGGCGTCCTCGCAGGACAACACATCAACTGCGCCTGCGTCGAAATTGCTCGTAATCGATAACGTCATCGGAGTCTTCCCTGCCTGAATTCACGCTGCCTTTTTAGCGCAGCGGCACGCTTATTCCGCAACGCGGCGGCGAAATACGAAAGTGGAGTCGTTCGAGGCTTCGGCACAGAACGCGTAGCCTTCGGTCTCGAAGTCCTTCAACTGCTCGGGACGATCGAGGCGATTTTCCACCGCGAAGCGCGCCATCAAGCCGCGCGCGCGTTTTGCATGGAAGCTGATGATTTTGTAGCGGCCGCCCTTCCAGTCTTCGAACACCGGCGTGACGACCGGCGCGTCGAGCAGCTTCGGCTTGACCGACTTGAAATATTCGCCCGATGCGCAATTGACCAGCACGCGCGAGGTGGCCGCATTCTTCTTCAACTGCGCGTTCAACGCGTGCGTGATCCGCTCGCCCCAGAACGCGTACAGATCCTTGCCGCGCGGGTTGACGAAGCGCGTGCCCATTTCGAGCCGGTACGGCTGCAGCAGATCGAGCGGACGCAGCAGGCCGTAGAGGCCCGACAGCACCCGCACGTGATTCTGCGCATAGTCGAGATCGGCCGACGACAACGTCTTCGCATCGAAACCTTCGTACACGTCGCCGTTGAAAGCGAGCACCGCCTGCTTGGCGTTGTGCATGCCGAATTGCGGCGACCAGTCCGCGTAACGCTGAAAATTGAGGTGCGCGAGCTGATCGGAAATGCTCATCAGCGAAGCGATCTGTTGCGGCGACAAACGGCGCAGGCCGCTGATCAGTTCGGCGGCGTCATCGACGAAATCGGGGATCGTGTGCTTTTTGACGTGCGGCGGGGTGTCGTAGTCGAGCGATTTCGCCGGCGACAGAACGATTATCATAGAGGCTTGCAGGCACGCCGTGCCTGGCGGTCAAAGACGAAAGCCCGATTGTAACGAATGCCCGGTTCCCTCGCCTCAAGCGGCGCGTTGCGCGTCGTACTCGATTCCAATGTCTGGATCGACATACTCGTATTCGACGACCCTCACACGCGGCCGATCGCCGCCGCGCTCGAAAGCGGCGCGCTCGCCGCGCTGATCGACGCGCGCTGCCTCGCCGAGCTCGCCTACGTGCTCGACTATCCGCAGTTCGCGCACCGCAGTGTCGACAAAGCCGCTGCGCTCGCGGTCGTCGCGCGGCTGGCGCAACTGGTCAAGCCGTGTGAGCCGACCGAGTCCGCCGCCGACGCGCGGCCGCTGCCCCAATGCAAGGATCGCGACGATCAGAAGTTTCTCGAGCTTGCGCATGCGGCGCAGGCCGACTGGCTCGTGTCGAAAGACCGTGCGGTGCTGAAGCTCGCGAAACGGATCGCGCGCGACTTCGGCTTCAGGATCGCGCAACCGGCACCGTTCGTCGCGGCAATCGGCATCGCGCAGAATGCTGGGGGCGAGCCCGTCAACGCGTGAATCCGACCGTCCGTGCGGCGCGTTGAGCCGAGCGCATGTTGAAGGTTCATCGTCAGGCGGCTTCTGACGATCAACGCGACACCCACGGCGCGCACAGCGTGTCGCGATTCCCTACAATCAGGCTTCGCCCTTCGCAACGACAGTTCGAGAACCGGCCAACCTTATCGCCCTGCTACCCACGACGCCATGAACGCACCGCACGACACGCCCACGAGCCCCACGTTTCCGTCTCGCCTGCCGAACGTCGGCACGACAATTTTCACCGTGATGAGCGCGCTCGCCGCGGAAAAAGGCGCGGTGAATCTGGGTCAGGGCTTTCCCGACTTCGCCTGCGATCCGCGCATCGTCGACGCGGTCGCGAACGCGATGCGCAACGGTCACAACCAGTATCCGCCGATGGCCGGTGTGCTGCCGCTGCGTCAGGCGATTTCGGACAAGATCGCGAATCTGTACGGCCGCCACTACGACGCCAATAGCGAAATCACCGTGACCGCGGGCGCCACACAGGCGTTGCTGACCGCGATTCTTTGCACTGTCCATCCCGGCGACGAAGTGATCGTGATCGAACCGACCTACGACAGCTATCTGCCGTCGATCGAACTCGCGGGCGGCAAGCCGGTCTTCGTCACGCTCGACGCACCCGACTACGCGATCCCGTTCGACAAGCTCGCCGCCGCGATCACGCCGAAGACGCGGCTCATCATGATCAATACGCCGCACAATCCGACCGGCACCGTGTGGCGCGAACAGGACATGCGCAAGCTCGAGGAGATCGTGCGCGGCACCAACGTGCTGATCCTGTCCGACGAGGTGTACGAGCACATGGTCTACGACGGCGCGCCGCATGAAAGCGTCGCGCGTTATCCGCAACTCGCGCAGCGCAGCTTCGTCGTGTCGAGCTTCGGCAAGACCTACCACGTAACGGGCTGGAAAGTCGGCTATGTGGCCGCGCCCGCCGCGCTGACCGCCGAGTTCCGCAAGGTGCACCAGTTCAACGTGTTCACCGTCAACACACCGATGCAGATCGGCCTCGCCGATTACATGAAAGACCCGGCGCCGTACGTGGAGCTACCGGCGTTCTATCAGCGCAAGCGCGATTTCTTCCACGCGGGCCTCGCGAATTCGCGCTTCAGGCTGCTACCGTGCACGGGCACGTATTTTCAGTGCGTCGACTATTCGGCGATCAGCGACCTGCCCGAAGCCGAATTCGCGCAATGGCTGACCGGCGAAATCGGCGTCGCGGCGATTCCGGTCTCGGCGTTCTATCACGAGGCGCACGAGTCGGGCGTGGTGCGCTTCTGCTTCGCCAAGCAGGAAGGCACGCTCGCTACCGCGCTCGAACGGCTCGCGCGGCTCTAGGATGCCTTGCGCGATGCCACGAACGAACCCACGTTACTTGCCATCGCGCTGCGCGGCACGGGTGTGCGCTTCGCACCCATGCGCGCTTCATGGCACTGCGCTCATTCCCTCAGGACGCACGCGATGCCGCGACACAGGCCTTGCGATCCTCCGTCACGCGCTGCGCAGCCGGCCGCGGGTTGATCGTCTTCACGTAGCGCTTCCAGTCGATCCCCGCTTCGAGCAGAAGATCGCGGCCGTAAATGGTCTGTGTCGCCATACCGACGAGCGGCAGGCTCACGTAGCCGGCGGTATCCGCCACGCTGAATTGCTCGCCGCACAGATACGGCGAGAACTTCGCGATCCGTTTGAAACCGGCGATGTGATGCGTGAGCAGCTTCTCGACGCGCCCTTTCGTCGCGTCGCTGACCGTGCCGCCGAAAAACGCTTCCTTGTACAGATTGCGCACTGTCAGCTCGAGATGTACATCGACGAAAAAGATCATTTCGCGTTCCTTGGCGGCCTGCCACGGATCGGCGGAGAAGATCCGCTTGTCGGGAAAACGCGCAGCCAGATATTCGACGATGCACTGCGACTCGCAGAGGTCGCCGTGCTCGGTCTGCAGATATGGCACCTTGCCGAGCGGCGAATGCTCGAGCAGCGCTTCCTCCTGACTCGGCTTCACGAACTGCTCCTCGAACTCGATGCCATGTTCGAGCAGCACGAACTTGACCTTGTTGTAGTAGTTGGACAGCGCAAAACCGCACAGCTTGATCATGGGGTGTCTCCTTGTGTCATGGTGTGTGAGACCGCGCGTCGAGGTTGAAGCAGCGGCTTTCCATCGAATCATCCAAGAAATTGCACGATCGTGCTATTCTAAAATAACCATGGAGTCGGGCATCACAATGAACTCTCGCAATTTCAGCATCGCAACCATCGGCATCGTCGGCACCGGCGCGATGGGCCGCGGTATCGCGCAAATCGCGGCGCTCGCGGGCCTGCGCGTGCGGCTCTACGACACCCACGCGGCCGCCGTCGGCGCCGCGCGCGACTATCTCGCGGAGACTTTCGCCAAATTGACGGCCAAAGGCAAGCTGGAGCAGTCGCGCTCGCTCGCCGCGCTCGTCAACGTGAGCGGCGTGCAGACGATCAGCGAGCTGGTCGGCTGCGATCTCGTCATCGAGGCGATCGTCGAAAAGCTCGAGGTGAAGCAGGCGCTGTTTCGCGAGCTCGAAACCGTGGTCAGCGGCCGCTGCATCCTCGCGTCGAATACGTCGTCGCTGTCGATCACCGCGATTGCCGCGGGCTGCACCGATCCGTCGCGCGTGGTCGGCTATCACTTCTTCAATCCGGTGCCACTGATGAAGGTCGTCGAAGTGATCGACGGCCTGCGCAGCGACCCCGAAGCCGGCGACGCGCTGATGGATCTCGCGCGCCGCATGGGCCACACGCCGGTGCGCGCGAAGGACATGCCGGGTTTCATCGTCAATCACGCGGGCCGCGGCATGAATACCGAGGGCTTGCGTGTGGCGGGCGAAGGCGTCGCGAGCTTTGCGGACATCGACCGCATCATGCGCGAGCAGGCCGGCTTTCGCCTCGGGCCGTTCGAGCTGCTGGACCTGACCGCGCTCGACGTGTCGCATCCGGTGATGGAGTCGATCTATCACCAGTTCTACGAAGAACCGCGTTACACGCCGTCGCCGATCACGGGCACGCGGCTATCGGGCGGACTGCTCGGCCGCAAGAGTGGCGAAGGTTTCTATCGCTACGTGGACGGCAAGCAGCAGGTTGCCGCCGAAGCGCCCGCGCCGACCACGCTGCCGCAAAGCGTGTGGGTCAGCCAACGCTACCGCGACGCGTACGAGGCCGTCGTGCAACTGGTCGGCAAAGCGGGCGTAAAGCTCGACGAAGGCGCGACGCCCGCCGCCGGTTCGCTGATCGTCGTCACGCCGTTTGGCCACGACGCGACCACGGCCGCGGTCGACGAAGCGCTCGACGCGAGCCGCGTCGTCGCCGTCGACGCACTGTTCCCGCTCCTCAGCGCGCAACGCCGCACGCTGATGACCACACCGGCCACGACACGCGCCGCGCGCGATAGCGCGCATGCGCTGTTCGCCGCCGACGGCATCCCGGTCACCGTGATCCGCGATTCGACCGGCTTCGTCGCGCAGCGGGTGGTCGCGACGATCGTCAACATCGGCTGCGACATCGCGCAGAAGCAGATCGCGACGCCGGAGGACATCGACCTCGCCGTCATGCTCGGCCTCGGCTATCCGCGCGGACCGCTCGCGCTCGGCGACGCGCTCGGCGCCACCACCATTCTCACGATCCTGCGCAACATGCACAGCGTGCTCGGCGAGCCGCGCTACCGTCCGTCGCCATGGCTCGCAAGACGCGCGCAACTCGGCCTCGCGCTCACGCAGCGCGACGCCGCCGACATCCCAACGGAGACCCAATCATGAGCGCCGCCCTGCTCGCTTCACGCCCGGCCAGCAGCGAATCCACGCTGGTCCTCACGCTGTCGAACCCCGGTGCGCGCAACGCGCTGCATCCGGACATGTACGCCGCGGGCATCGAGGCATTCGATACCGTCGAGCGCGATCCGTCGATTCGCGCCGTCGTGATCACCGGCGCCGATAACTTCTTTTGCGCGGGCGGCAACCTGAACCGCCTGCTCGAAAATCGCGCCAAAGATCCCTCCGTGCAAGCCGATAGCATCGACATGCTCGCTCAATGGATTTCGGCACTGCGGCTATCGTCGAAGCCGGTCATTGCCGCGGTGGAAGGCGCGGCGGCAGGCGCCGGATTTTCGCTCGCGCTCGCCTGCGATCTGATCGTCGCCGCGGACAACGCCAAATTCGCGATGTCCTACGCGCGCGTCGGTCTGACGCCCGACGGCGGCGGCTCGTGGTTTCTCGCAGAGGCGCTGCCGCGCCAGCTGGCCACCGAGGTACTGATCGAAGCCAAGCCGATCGGCGCCGCGCGTCTGCACGAACTCGGCGTCGTCAACCGGCTCACCAAAGCCGGCACCGCGCTCGATAACGCGCTCGCCTGGGCCGACGAGCTCGGCGCGATTTCGCCCAATTCGGTCGCGCGCATCAAGGGGCTGATCGCCGCGGCCGGTACGCAGCCGCTCGCGGATCATCTGGTCGCCGAGCGCGATAACTTCGTCGCGTCGCTGCATCATCGCGACGGTCTCGAAGGCATCACCGCGTTCCTCGAAAAACGCGCACCGATCTACAAATGAACGACGAGAGAGCCGCCCGACATGCCCGACTACCAACTGCCGAAACGGCGCCGCATCTTCCTGATGCGTCACGGCGACGTCACCTACTTCGACGACTCCGGCCGCGCGATCGATCCTGAAACCGTGCCGCTGAACGCGAACGGCCGCGAGCAGGCGAGCGCGGCGGGCCGCGTGTTCGCCGAACAGCAGGTGCGCTTTGACCGCGTGATCGTCAGCGGCTTGCCGCGCACGATGGAAACCGCGCGGTGCGTGCTTGCCGAAACGGGTCAGCAGATCGAGCCCGAAATCGAGCCCGCGTGGCGAGAAATTCGCGGCGGACGGCTCGGCGGCATTCCGCCGAGCGATATCGAGGCCGCGTTTCTCGGCGTGTTCGACGGCATCGTGCCGGAGAGCATGCGCTTTCTCGACGGCGAAACGATCGGCGAGCTGTTCGATCGCGTTCTGCCGGCCGTCACGGCGCTGCGCGAAGACACGTCGTGGGACACCGCGTTGCTGGTGCTGCACGGCGGCGTCAATCGCGCGATCCTGTCGCACGCGCTGACGGCCGGCGGCCGCACGTTCTTCGGTCATCTGGCGCAGGCGACCGGCTGCATCAATGCGCTCGACGTCGGCGCCGCGCCGCGCGACTGGGTGCTGCGCATGCTCAACTATTCACCGCCGTCGCCGTTGCATCGCGACGTTCGCAACACCACGATGGAAATGCTCTACGCACAGTTCATCCGATACCAGCGTAGCTGACACCGAACTGGAGGAGACACATGGCGCAAGCCACGCAGACCGGCGAACCCGCACGCAGACAGGACTACTCGGCTTTCGAGGGCACCCGCCCGGTCAACGAGCGGCAACGCTTCGACAACGACGCGCTCGCCGCGTGGCTGGCCGGACAT
Source organism: Paraburkholderia sp. MM6662-R1 (assembly GCF_050436245.1). Taxonomy (NCBI): domain Bacteria; kingdom Pseudomonadati; phylum Pseudomonadota; class Betaproteobacteria; order Burkholderiales; family Burkholderiaceae; genus Paraburkholderia; species Paraburkholderia sp. MM6662-R1. The sequence continues at coordinate 1,224,104 of NZ_JBNDLV010000001.1, forward strand.
GTCGGCGGATTCGAGGGGCCGCTCACGCTCGAGCAATTCGCGGGCGGACAATCCAATCCCACGTTCAAGCTGATCACGCCGTCGCGCGCGTACGTGATGCGCGCGAAGCCCGGACCCGCGGCGAAGCTGCTGCCGTCCGCGCATGCGATCGAACGCGAATACCGCGTGATGCACGCGCTCGCCGACACCGACGTGCCGGTCGCACGCATGCTCGCGCTGTGCGAGGACGAAAGCGTGATCGGTCGCGCGTTCTACGTGATGGAGTTCGTGGAAGGTCGCGTGCTGTGGGATCAATCGCTGCCCGGCATGACGCCCACCGAGCGTGCGGCGATCTACGACGAAATGAATCGCGTGATCGCGGCGTTGCACAGTGTCGACGCCGCCACCGCCGGCCTCGCCGACTACGGTAAGCCAGGCAATTACTTCGCGCGCCAGATCGGCCGCTGGAGCAAGCAGTATCTGGCGTCCGAGACCGAGCCGATCGACGCGATGCACCGGCTGATCGAATGGCTGCCGCAGCATATGCCGGCCGAAACGAACGAGCGCGTGTCGGTCGTGCATGGCGACTACCGGCTCGACAATCTGATTTTCGATCGCAACGAGCCGCGCGTGCTCGCGGTGCTCGACTGGGAACTGTCGACGCTCGGCGATCCGCTTGCCGACTTTGCTTACCACTGCATGGCGTGGCATGTCGACCCCACGCAGTTCCGCGGCATCGCGGGACTCGATTGGGCCGCGCTCGGCATTCCCGATGAAGCGCGGTACGTCGAGCGCTATTGCAAACGCACCGGTTTCGAGATTCGTGGCGACTGGAATTTCTATCTGGCCTACAACATGTTCCGCATCGCAGCGATCCTGCAAGGGATCATGAAGCGCGTCGTCGACGGTACCGCATCGAACGCGCAGGCGCTCGACGCCGGCCGGCGCGCGAAGCCGATGGCCGAACTCGCCTGGCGCTATGCGCAGAAGGTTCTCTAGACACAAGGGCGCGCCCTGCTCCCCATCATTCGCAGTCCGTTACCCGCGAGGTCCAAGATGAATTTCGATTACACCCCGAAGGTCCAGGCGTTGCGCGAAAAGCTGCTCGCCTTTTTCGACGAGCACATTTACCCGAACGAACAGGCGTTCTATGCGGAGATCGCGCGCAACCGCCAGAACGGCAACGCATGGGTGCCGACCGAACTGGTCGAGCAACTCAAGCAGAAGGCGCGCGACGCCGGTCTATGGAATCTGTTCCTACCGCAATCGGAGCGCGGCGCGGGCCTGACGAATCTCGAATATGCGCCGCTGTGCGAGATCATGGGCCGCGTGCCGTGGGCGCCGGAAGTGTTCAACTGCAACGCGCCGGACACCGGCAACATGGAGACGATCGAGCGCTACGGCAGCGAAGAGAACAAGCGCGAGTGGCTCGAACCGCTGCTGCAAGGACAGATCCGTTCGGCGTTTCTGATGACGGAGCCAGAGGTCGCGTCGTCGGATGCGACGAACATCCAGACCAGCATCGTGCGCGATGGCGACCATTACGTGATCAACGGTCACAAGTGGTGGTCGTCGGGCGCGGGCGATCCGCGCTGCAAGGTCTATATCGTGATGGGCAAGACCGATCCCGACGCGCCGCGCCATCAGCAGCAGTCGATGATCCTCGTGCCCGCCGACGCCACCGGCATCACCGTGCATCGCCCGCTCACGGTGTTCGGTTACGACGACGCGCCGCACGGCCACATGGAGATCACACTCGACAACGTGCGCGTGCCCGCTACCAGCATGCTGCTCGGCGAAGGCCGCGGCTTCGAGATCGCGCAAGGCCGTCTCGGCCCGGGACGCATCCACCACTGCATGCGCCTGATCGGTCTCGCCGAACGCGCGCTCGAATTGATGGCGAAGCGCTCGCTGCAACGTGTCGCGTTCGGCAAGCCGGTGGCGTCGCAAGGGGTCACGCAGGAGCGTCTCGCCGAGGCGCGCTGCATGATCGAGCAGGCGCGTCTGCTCACGCTGAAGACCGCGTACATGATGGATACCGTCGGCAACAAGGGCGCGCGCGGCGAGATCGCGATGATCAAGGTGGTCGCGCCGAACATGGCGTGTCAGGTGATCGACTGGGCAATTCAGGCGCATGGCGGCGGCGGCGTCAGCGACGATTTTCCGCTCGCGTATGCCTATGCGTCGGCGCGCACGCTGCGTTTCGCCGACGGCCCCGACGAAGTGCATCGCAACGCGATCGCCAAGCTCGAACTTGCGCGTCATATGGATGCGGGCGCGGCGGCTCGCGTTGAGATGCCGGTCACACGCGTTTGAGTGCTTCGGCTCGGTGTGAGCGTGGGGACTGAGCCCGCGGCAAGCAGCGTCGCGCGATCTATGCTCTAATTTTCGGCAACGGCGGCGCCCTCTTTGCGGCGCCGCTTCGACGAACAAAGGAGCCAGGATGATCGACGTCTATAGCTGGGCGACCCCGAACGGCCACAAGATTCATATCATGCTCGAGGAAACGGGCCTACCCTACAACGTGCATGCCGTGAACATCGGTGCCGGCGACCAGTTCAAGCCGGAATTTCTCGCCATCAGTCCCAACAACAAGATTCCCGCGATCGTCGATTCCGAAGGTCCGAAAGGCGCCGACGGCCGGCCTTTCGCGCTATTCGAATCGGGCGCGATCCTGATTTATCTGGCCGAGAAAACCGGCAAGTTTCTACCGAGCGATCCGGCCGCGCGCTACGCGGCACTGCAATGGCTGATGTTCCAGATGGGCGGCCTCGGTCCGATGCTGGGGCAAACGCATCACTTCCGCGTGTATGCACCCGAGCAGATCGAATACGCGGTCAATCGCTACACCAATGAGGCGCGACGTCTGTACGGCGTGATGGACACGCAACTCGGCAAGACGCGTTACCTGGCCGGCAACGACTATACGATCGCGGACATCGCCGCGTTTCCGTGGACCCGTTCGTGGAAAAACCAGGGCATCGAGCTCGATACGTTGCCGAACGTGAAACGCTGGCATGAAGAGATCGCTGCGCGGCCGGCGGTGGTGCGCGGCGTCGACGTGCTGGCGTCGGCGCGCGCGCCGCTGATGGACGACAAGGCGAAAGAGATCCTGTTTGGCGCGACGCAGTACGCGAAACACTAGTTTCGGCCGTCTCGCTGACGCGGCTCGATACAAACAGAAAGCGCGAGCGGCATGCCTGCCGGCTCGCGCTTTTTCATTTCGTCTGCGAAGGGAAAACGCTAGAAATAATGCCGCGTGATGAACTCCGCGACGCACACCGGTCGTTTGCTGCCCTGACGCTCCAGCATCACGTTCCACGCGAGTTGCACGCCGCTGTTGTCGACGTCGGTCACCGACTCGACGGCGAACTTCCCGCGCAGCGACGACCCCACGAGTACCGGCGACATGAAACGCACGCGGTTCAAGCCATAGTTGACTCCCATGCGCTGCTCGATCTTCACCGTTTTGCCGAGCAAAGCCGGAATCAGCGACAGCGTCAAAAACCCATGCGCGACCGGGCCGCCAAACGGCGATTCGCGTTTGGCCCGCTCGGGATCGATGTGAATCCACTGATGATCGCCGGTTGCCTCGGCGAAACGGTTGACCCTCTCCTGATCGACGCTCAGCCATTCGCTGACGAGCGGCTCGGCGCCGATGAGCGCGCGCAAAGCACCCGCATTGTCGAAAGCGACTAGCGTCGCCGCGCTCGCCGTCATGCCGCCGCTCCCGGATTGCGCAGGCCGAACATGCCGTTCGAGCGCACGGTGATCACCGTTTCGCCGTGCTGATTGATGCCCTCCCAGCGTGTCGACACGATGCCGCGATCCGGCTTGCTCTGCGACACGCGCTTGTCGACGATGACGTTCATCATCGTGATCGTGTCGCCGACTCGTACCGGCTTGAGCCAGCGGATCTCGTCGATCCCGGGCGAACCCATCGATGTCGAATCCGCCAGTACCTTGCGCACGAGCATGCCCATCATTACCGAGCAGGTGTGCCAACCACTCGCGACGAGGCCGCGGAATGGCGATTCGGCCGCGGCGGCTTCGTCGAGATGAAACGGTTGCGGATCGAACTTCTGCGCGAACTCGACAATCTCCTCGCGCGTGAACATGTGCTTGCCGATTTCGCGGCTCGAGCCCACTTCCATGTCTTCGAAACTGATTTTCATCGTGCACCTCCTTTGTCCGGTGGAACGGCCCGATCAGTCTTCGGCGACCGCAAATCCGGGCAGCGTGGCAAACCGCGCGAGATGATGATCGACGTCGCCAAGCGTGGTCTCGATGATCGCGAGGCGCTTGAACAGATGCGCGGCCGCCACTTCGTTCGTGACACCCATGCCGCCGTGCAACTGCACCGCCTGTTGACCAACGAAACGCGCGGCCTGGCCGACCCGAACTTTTGCCGCGGAGATCGCTCGACGGCGCTCGTTCGCGTCTTCACTCGCGTAGCGCATCGCAGCCAGATACGTGATCGAGCGCGCCTGCTCCGCGTGGATCAGCATCTCGACCATGCGATGCTGCAACGCCTGGAAACGCGCGATCGGCTGGCCGAACTGCTGGCGCGTTTTGGTGTACTCGACGGTGGCGTGATTGAGCGCGTCGAGCGCGCCGAGCGCTTCCGCGCACAGCAGCAGCGTGCCGTAGTCGGCGATCTGCTCGAGGGTTGCCGCCCCCCCGTGTTCGCCGGCGAGCCGGCGCGCGGGCGTGCCATTGAATTCGAGCGTCGCGGCGCGTTGACCGTCGATCGTGCGGTACTCGGTGAGCGTGACGCCGGCCGCGTCACGCGCGACGACAAAGAGTGCGATCTCGCCATCGAGGCGCGCCGGCACGATCCAGTGGTCTGCCTGCGCGCCGTGCAGCACGACCGATTTGGTGCCGCTCAGCGCGTGCTGCGCACCCTGCCCGTTCGCGGTCGTCGCGACGTCGAACAGATCGTAGCGCGCATGCGGCTCGTGAAACGCCACGGCCAGCCTCGCTTCGCCCCGGGCCGCCCGTTCGAGCAGCACGGCATCTTCGCCGTCGCCGGTGCCGGCAAGGCGCAGCGCTTCGATGCCGACCGCGGTCGCCCAAAACGGCTCGACGACGAGCGCGCGGCCGAGCTCCTGCATGACCACGAGCATGTCGAGCGGACCACCGTTGAAGCCGCCCTGCGTTTCGGGCACCGGCAACGCGGTCAGCCCCAGTTCGGTGAACGCGGCCCAGTGCACAGCCGATACGCCCGCCTCCGAGCGCACGATCTGCTGGCGCGCTTCGAAGCCGTAGCTCCTGTCGAGATAGCGGCGCAGCGCATCGGCAAATTGCTGTTGTTCGTCGTTGAAAGTGAAGTCCATGCGCCCCCCTCAAAGTCCGAGAATCATCTGCGCGATGATGTTCTTTTGAATTTCGTTCGAGCCGCCGTAAATCGACGTCTTGCGGAAGTTGAAGTAGTACGCGGCAAGCGGCGCGGCATCGTCGTCGCCGGCAAGACTGTGCTCGCGTTCGCCTTCGAGGAACGGCACGTCGAACGGCGCGGCCAGCGGGCCGATTGCTTCGAACATCAGCTCGGTGAGCCCCTGTTGCACTTCCGTGCCCTTGATCTTCAGCATCGACGCTTCCGGGCCCGGGCCGCGACCGCCCGCCTCGTTGGCTACCACCCGTTGCACGGTGACTTCCAGCGCCATCAACTCGATTTCGAGACTCGCTACCTTCGCCGCAAATACCGGATCGTGCAGCAGCGGCTTGCCGTTCTTTTTCTGATTCAGCGCGACACGCTTCAGAAACGCCAGCTCACGCTTCGACGCTCCGACTCGCGCAATGCCGGTACGCTCGTGGCCGAGCAGATATTTCGCGTACGTCCAGCCGCGATTTTCTTCGCCGACGAGATTGTCGACCGGCACTTTGACGTCCTCGAAGAACACCTCGTTGACTTCGTGATCTTCGTCGAGCGTGATGATGGGCCGCACCGTGATGCCCGGGGTTTTCATATCGATCAGCAGGAACGAGATGCCCTCCTGCTTTTTGGCGCCGCTGTCGGTGCGAACGAGGCAGAACATCATGTCGGCGTGCTGGCCGAGCGTGGTCCAGGTCTTCTGGCCGTTGACCACGTAATGATCACCGACGCGCTCCGCGCGGGTGCGCAGCGACGCAAGGTCGGAGCCCGATCCCGGTTCCGAGTAGCCCTGACACCACCAGTCCGTGCCGTCGAGGATACGCGGCAGATAGTGGCGCTTCTGCGCCTCGTTACCGTACTTCATCAGCACCGGCGCAACCATCGACACACCGAAAGGCAGCACGGAAGGTGCGCCGATACGCGCGCACTCTTCTTCCCAGATATGTCGTTGCGTCGCGTCCCAGCCGGGGCCGCCGTATTCGCGCGGCCACGCGACTGCCGACCAGCCTCGCGTGCCGAGCAGCCTGTGCCAGCTTGCGAAGTCTTCGCGGGAAAGCCGTTTGTGATTGAGAACCTTGTCGCTCAGCTCGCGAGGCAGATTTGCTTCGAGCCAGGCGCGGATGTCGGCGCGGAACGCGTCTTCAGCGGGGGAATAGTCCAGATTCATGCGTAGTGTCTCCTGGCCGCCACCGCCCGGCCGCCTGGAGCCACCGCGCTATTGCAGTGGTTCCTTCAGCGCAGCTGGGACCGGCAGCGGCATCACTTCGATGCCTTCCTCGACCAAGGCACGCGCATCCTCCGGTGTCGTGACACCGCGAATACTGCGCACAGGCGCTTCGTTGTAGTGAATGCGTCGTGCTTCCTCGGCGAAGCGGTCGCCCACGTTCTCCGTCTTCTCCAGTACCTCGCGCAGCGCGCGCATCAGGTGCGCCTGCATTTGCTCCACGCCCGCCGGCGCCTTGGAGTCGGTCGCGCCCGACAGATTCAGACGCGGTGCCGAAGGCAAACGGCTCACCTCGTTCGCGCCGCAGATCGGACATTCGACGAGCTTGCGGGACTGCTGCGACTCGAAGTCATCGGTCGAAGCGAACCAGCCTTCAAACCGATGGCCATGCGGACACTGTAAATCGAGGACCTTCATGTGGAATCAGGGCTTGCGTGCCAGTTTAGCGCAAAATGGAAATTTGTGAACGATCGTTCGCAAAGCTTTAGAGTCGACGCGCAAGCGTCAGCGGCCGCAAGGGAATATGACGCGGGTGGGCGATTTTAACGCTTTACGGCAGGTGCTGCCGAAGGCGGCCCGGCTAGTAAGCGGTGCCACATCTGCTCCGCTCTACGGCCCGCTTGCGGCGCACTGCTACGCCACGAGATTGCTCAGTTGACGGCTCACACGCGGTTCAATCTGCCGGGCCTCCTTCGTCAGATTGATCTGCTTCGCGAGTTTTGCGACATCCGCCACACCGACCTCAATCTCGTACCCGCCGCGCGCGGTCAGCCATTCGAGCACGTCCGCCAGATGCCAGACCGACGCACTGCCTTCGTGGACCGGTGACGGGAAGTCGATTGCGTTGTTCAGCATCAGCTTGCGCATGTTTTGCCGCGACACGCCGGCCACCTCGGCCACGTCGGTCAGCCCTACGAAGTCAGGTCCCGCCTCGACCAGCCGCGCGGACGGCACCGCACCTTTCACGTCCTTGAGCGCGCTGGTGACAGCCGCGAGCGCGCTCGCGCCTTCACGGGTGAAAAGCAGCCCGAGGCGGCCGGGTTGCCCGACGCCAATCGTGGCGTCGTCGCACCCCGCTTCGCCCAACCGCTCGACGATTGCGTCTGCATCGCATTCTTCCGCGGCGAGGCGGTATTTCAACGTGAACACATATTCCATACGTTACTCCTGTCTTCGTTGAGCCCAGGTTGTTGCGATTCCTGCTTGATACCTGCTTGATACCTGCGTGATACCTACGAACCCACTAGCGCAGTGCCGTGCAGTTGCCGACGATGCGCCGCAAGTGCCTGGCGTGATTGCCGGCATTCTTCGGCGTACTCCAGACGCTCGATATACAGAACTCCCCGCAACGACATTCGGCGTCTCTGTACGGGCAATGGATTTTTCCCCACGCATGACCTCTTCCGCCGTCCTGAACGCGCCAGCCGTGCTGCTCCGCGTATGCCAATGCGGCCTCGATCTCTTTCTTCATGTGCCTTGCTCGAACCATCGAGACCTCCAATTTAGTCGCTCCAGCACAGGTTGTCAATTGACAACCTGTGCTGGAGCAGAAATGAGATCACTGCGATCTTTAACCTCAGTCATCCAAAACAGAATCGACGACGAATTCGGTGATCGAGAGGTTCATATTAGCCGGCCGCCGGCGCCACGACGAGCTAGCCAGATGGCATAGGAGACGGCTTATTTTTCGAGCCAGAAAGAAACCGCGAAGCCAATGAAAAGCCCCTGCCGGTCATCGACCAACAGGGGCTCCGTTCACCTGCAACGCGGATCAGCTACCGGGCAGACGCGAACTTATACCGTTTCGGGCGCCTCGGTCGGCCACGTACCCGACAGCACTTTCTCGAGCCAGAAGGTACCGATGATCGTCTTCACATCGGTGATCTTGCCCGTGCGCACCCACTCGGATACCTGCTCCACGGTCGCGGTGAAAAGTTCGAGAAACTCGCCTTCATCGAGGTTGCGCTCACCCGCGGTCAAGCCCCGCGCGAGATAGATATCAATGAATTCGGTCGAGTAAGAAATGATCGGGTGAATCCGAGTCAGGTACACGTACTCGCGCGCGGTATAGCCGGTTTCCTCGCGCAGTTCCCGGACCGCGCAGGCCAGCGCGCCCTCGTTCGGGTCGAGCTTGCCGGCCGGATATTCGACCATCACCTTGCCCATCGGATAGCGATACTGACTTTCGAGCAGCACGCGAGCGTCGTCGAACAAGGGGATCACCATGACGGCGCCCGGATGCTGAACGTATTCGCGCGTTGCCTGTTTGCCGTCGGGCAGTCGGACCGTATCGTACTTGACCGTCATGAACGGTCCTTGATGGACCGTCTTGCTGTCGATACAAGTCTCGGTTAGCGCGGCGTCGTGATTGGGAAGCTCAGCCATGTGCGGACCTCAGAACAAGCCAGGCGCGCGCGACGGCGGGACGCCGTCAGCGGCGTTTGACGAGATATTGGAAGGTAAAGCCGGGGAAAGCGAACACGACGAACAGCGCGAACGTGATCGCGTAGAACTGCCAGCCCTGCTCGAAGCGATTTCCCGCGCGCGCTTCGAGCAAAAAGCCCAGCGCGCCGACCACGAAATACAGCACGATCAATTCGGCAATCCGGAGCCAGGCGCTTTTCTTCGCCGCTTTCAACGGCACCGCGGCGAAGAGGCGCTGATTCAGGAACGGCAGGTTGGCGCCGACCAGCGCCAACAGCACGATAAACCAGCCCGCAGCGGACATCAGAGCAGTAGCGTGTGCTGGATCGCCTGCAAGCAGGCGCGCAACAGCGGATCCGGCACGATACCGAGCACCAGCACGGCGACGCCGTTCAACGCGAGCAACGCGCGCGTGCTCGTGTCCGCCACGATCGGCGACTTGTCTTGCGGCTCGTCGAAGTACATCAGCTTGACGATACGCAGGTAGTAGAACGCGCCGAACAGCGACGTGATCACGGCGAGCACAGTGAGCCAGGTCAGGCCGGCGTTCATCGTCGCTTGCAGCACGGCGAGCTTCGCATAGAAGCCGACTGCCGGCGGAATACCCGCGAGCGAGAACATCATGATCATCATCACGAACGCGAATACCGCGCTGCGCTGATTGAGGCCCTTGAAGTCCTCCAGCGTGTCCGCTTCGAAGTCGCGGCGCGCGAGCAGCATGATGACGCCGAAGGTGCCGAGCGTCGTGATCAGGTAGACGATGCTGTAGAACATCGCCGAGCCGTACGCGTTCGCGGCGCCCGTGGTCTTCTGGTCGACCACGCCGGCGAGCAGGCCGAGCAGCACGAAGCCCATGTTCGAGATCGCCGAATACGCGAGCATCCGCTTGACGTTGCGCTGCACGATCCCGGTGATGTTGCCGACGATCAACGACAGCGCCGCCAGAATCACCAGCATCTGCTGCCATTCGACCGCCAGCGGCAGCAGGCCCATCACGAGGAAACGCAGACCCCACGCGAACGCCGCGACCTTCGGGCCGCCGCCGACGATGAGCGTCATCGCCGTCGGTGCGCCCTGGTACACGTCAGGCACCCACATATGGAACGGCACCGCACCCATCTTGAACGCCACGCCCGCCACGATGAAGATGACGCCGAACAGCAGCACGGTCGGATCGTAGTGGCTCGTGCTGATCGCCTTGAACACTTCGTTCAGGTCGAGCGAGCCGGTCGCGCCATACAGCATCGAAACACCGTATAGCAGGAAGCCGGAAGCCAGCGCGCCGAGCACGTAGTACTTCATCGCCGCTTCGTTCGACGACGCCACTTCGCGACGCAGCGCGATCACCGCGTACAGCGATAGCGACATCAGTTCCAGACCGAGATACAGCGTCAGGAAGTTATTGCCCGAGATCATCACGATCTGGCCGAGCAGCGAGAACATGCCGAGCAGGAAGAAGTCGCCGCGGAACAGGCTACGGTCTTCGAGGTAGCGACGCGAATAAACGATCGTCACCGCATAGCCGAGCGACACCACTGCCTTCATCACATTGGCGAACGGATCGACCACGTACATGTGATCGAAGAAGTAATGCACTTGCGGGTCGAACGCATTGATCGCGAACCAGATCCCGGCGACGAGCGTCGAGAAGAACGCGATGAAATACGTGGTACGGCGACCCTCCTGGCCGACGAACGTGTCGTTGAGCCACGCGATGACAATGGCGGACATCACCAGTGCGTCGGGCAACAGAGCAGTCATAGGGGCGTTTTGCATGGTCTTAAATTCCTCCGCTCGTCGTTACTGAGGCAACGGCAGCTTCGATTGGGCAACGTGGGAGAGGAGGTTTTCCACGGATACGTGCATCACATCGGTAAAGGGCTTCGGGTACAGGCCCATGAACAGCGTCAGTGCGGCGAGCACAGCCAGCATGAAAAATTCGCGACGGTCGATGTCGAGCAGGTTCTTCACATGGTCGTTCGCGACCGCGCCGAAGTACACACGCTTGTACATCCACAGCGTGTAGGCCGCGCCGAGAATCAGCGTGACTGCCGCGCCACTCGCGATCCAGAAGTTGTACTGGACGGAAGCCAGAATCACCATGAATTCGCCGACGAAACCAGAAGTGCCCGGCAAGCCGCAATTCGCCATCGCGAACAGCATGACGAACGCCGCGAACTTCGGCATCACGTTGACGACGCCGCCGTAATCGGCGATCTGACGCGAGTGCATGCGGTCGTACAGTACGCCGATGCACAGGAACATCGCGCCCGACACGAAACCGTGCGAGATCATCTGCACGATCGCGCCTTCCGCGCCGAGCTGATTGAAGATAAAGAAGCCGAGCGTGACAAAGCCCATGTGCGCGATCGACGAATACGCGACCAGTTTCTTCATGTCGGCCTGCACCATCGCGACGAGACCGATGTAGATCACCGCGATCAGCGACAGCGTGATGACGACCGGTGCGAGGAAATGGCTCGCATCAGGCGTGATCGGCAGCGAGAAGCGCAGGAAACCGTACGCACCGAGCTTCAGCATGATCGCGGCCAGCACGACCGAGCCGCCGGTCGGCGCTTCCACGTGCGCGTCCGGCAACCACGTGTGCACCGGCCACATCGGCACCTTCACCGCGAAGGCCAGGAAAAACGCGATAAACAGTAGCACCTGCGGCGTCATCGCTATCTGCGCGTGCTGCCACGTGGCGATGTCGAACGAGCCGGTCTGGTTGTACAGATAGATCAGCGCAACCAGCATCAGCAGCGAGCCCGCCAGCGTGTACAGGAAGAACTTGAATGCCGCGTACACGCGGTTCGCCCCGCCCCACACGCCGATGATGATGTACATCGGGATCAGTGTCGCTTCGAAGAACACGTAGAACAACAGGCCGTCGGCCGCGCTGAACACGCCGACCATGATGCCCGACAGGATCAGGAAGGCCGCGAGGTACTGGCCGACGTTCTTCGTGATCACTTCCCACGCCGCGATCACGACGATCACCGTGATCAACGCGGTCAACGCAACGAACCACATCGAAATGCCGTCCACGCCGAGGTGATACGTGATGTGGAAGCGCTCGATCCAGTTCGCCTGCTCGACGAACTGCAACTCGGCGGTGCTCGAATCGAAGCTGGTGATCAGTGGCAGCGTGACGAGGAAGCTCAGAACCGAGCCGATCAGCGAAATCCAGCGCGCGGGGGCGGGGTTCTCGTCGTTGCCGATCGCGAGGACCAGCAGACCGAAGAAGATCGGCAACCAGATCGCGATGCTCAGAATCGGATAAGCGTGCATGGGTGTCCCTCGCCTTTATTTGCCGCCGAGCGTTACGAACAGGGTCAGGAGCCCCAGCATGCCGATGATCATGGCGAACGCGTAGTGGTAGATGTAGCCGGATTGGAGGAAGCGGATCACGCTCGCGAACCAGCCGATAAAGCGTGCGCTGCCGTTGACGATGCCGTCGATCACGACCACGTCGCCTTCCTTCCACAGACCCCGGCCAATGGCCACCGCGCCTCGCGCAAACACGACTTCGTTGATCTTGTCCATGTAGTACTTGTTATCGAGCAACGTGTAGATCGGGCCGAATGCGCGCTTGACGACAGCGGGCAGATCCGGACGGACCAGATACAGAAACCATGCGACCACCACGCCTGCGAGCGCGAGCCAAACAGGCAGGCCCGACACCGAGTGCAGACCCATCGACGCCCAGCCGTGGAATTCTTCGGTCATCTCATGCAGCGCCGGATGGTTCTCGCCGATGTAGATCACCTTGTCGAACGCGACGCCGTGCTGGAAGAAGTCGCCGAACAGCATCGGACCGACGCCGATCGCGCCGATCACGACCGACGGAATCGCCAGCAGCACGAGCGGCACCCACACGACCCACGGCGTTTCGTGCGGCTCGTGAGCGTGGTCGTCGTGACCATGACCATGGTCGTCGTGGCCGTGCGCGTCATGCCCATGCGACTCGGCCTCCGCGCCCATCGGCGATTCCGGGTGCTTCGGATTGCGGAAGCGCTCCTCACCGTGGAACACCATGAAATACATACGGAACGAATACAACGCGGTCACGAACACGCTTGCGACCACCGCGAAGTATGCGAAACCCGAGCCCGGCAGATGCGACAGTTTCACCGCGTCGATGATCGAGTCTTTCGAGTAGAAGCCCGAGAAGAACGGCGTGCCGATCAGCGCGAGCGAACCGATCAGCGACGTGATCCACGTAATCGGCATGTACTTGCGCAGGCCGCCCATGTTGCGCATGTCCTGATCGTGATGCATGCCGATGATCACCGAACCCGCGCCGAGGAACAGCAGCGCCTTGAAGAACGCGTGCGTCATCAGGTGAAACACGGCGACCGAATATGCCGACGCGCCGAGCGCGACCGTCATGTAACCGAGCTGCGACAGCGTGGAATAAGCGATCACACGCTTGATGTCGTTCTGGACGATCCCGAGGAAACCCATGAACAGCGCGGTAATCGCACCGATAACCATGACGAACGACAGCGCCGTATCCGACAGTTCGAAGAGCGGCGACATGCGCGTGACCATGAAGATACCGGCCGTCACCATGGTCGCCGCGTGAATCAGCGCGGAGATCGGCGTCGGGCCTTCCATCGAGTCCGGCAGCCACACGTGCAGCGGGAACTGAGCCGACTTACCCATCGCGCCGATGAACAGGCAGATGCAAGCCACCGTCAGCAGGCCCCAGTCGGTACCCGGGAAGTTCAGCGCCGCGAGTTCGGTACGCTTCGCGAAGACTTCGCCGTAGTTCATCGAGCCGGCGAACGCGAACAGCAAACCGATGCCGAGCAGGAAACCGAAGTCGCCGACGCGATTCACGATGAACGCCTTCATGTTCGCGTAGATCGCACTCTCACGCTTGAAGTAGAAGCCGATCAGCAGGTACGACATGAGACCCACCGCTTCCCAGCCGAAGAACAGCTGCAGGAAGTTGTTGCTCATCACGAGCATCAGCATCGAGAACGTGAACAGCGAGATGTACGAGAAGAAGCGCTGGTAGCCGTCGTCGTCGGCCATGTAGCCGATCGTGTAGATATGCACCATCAGCGACACGAAGTTCACCACGCAGATCATCATCGCGGTCAGCGAGTCGACCAGGAAACCGACTTCGAGCTGGGTCTTGCCGATTGACATCCATTGATAAATGGTCGCGTTGAAGCTCGCGCCGTCCATCACCTGGAAAAAGACCATGACCGACAGGATGAACGAAATCGCGACGCCGAGGATCGTGACCGAATGCGCACCCGCCCGCCCTATCGCCTTGCCGAACAGCCCCGCAATCAGGGAACCAGCGAGCGGTGCCAGCGGAATTGCCAACAGCAGGTTTTCATTGAGTATCGTGGACATAACCGCTTTTCCTGAAATTAACCTTTGAGCTGATCGAGATCCTCGACATTGATCGTGTCGAGACTACGGAACAGGGTCACCAGAATTGCGAGACCGATCGCCGCTTCGGCTGCCGCAACCGTCAGCACGAAGAAGACGAAAATCTGGCCATGCACGTCGCCCAGGTAGTGCGAGAACGCGATGAAATTGGTGTTCACCGCGAGCAGCATCAGTTCGATCGCCATCAGGATGATGATGACGTTGCGGCGGTTCAGGAAAATGCCGACGATGCTGATCGCAAACAGGATCGCGCCGAGGACAAGGTAATGGGCAAGGGTCAACATGATTTCTATCTCCTGTCCGCTCAGCTGTTCTTGGCCGGCGCCGAGTCGGCTGCTGCTGCAGCTGCCGCGGCAGCCGCTTGTTCCGCAGCGAGGGTCGCCGCGGTTTTCTCTGACGGCATCTTCACAACGCGCACGCGGTCCTGCACGCGCACCTTGACCTGTGCGCTGACGTTCTGACGCTTGCTGTCCTTCTTGTGGCTCGTGGTCAGCGCGATCGCCGCGATGATGGCAACTAGCAGGATCAGGCCGGCAATTTCGAACGCGAAGATGTAGTCGGTATAGATGACCTTGCCGATCAGGCGCGTGTTCGACCAGTCGCCCATGCCAGCGGCGGCCGCGGCCGTGTCGTGCAGCGCCGTGGTGGTCGCGCCGTAGCCGTGCCACAGGATCAGCGCGGTTTCGATCACGATGATCGCGCCCACCGCCGAGGCCATCGGCACGAAGCGTTTGAAGTCCTTGCGCAGCACGTCGAGATTGACGTCCAGCATCATCACGACGAACAGGAACAGCACCATCACCGCGCCGACGTAGACCAGCACCAGCAGGATCGCGAGGAACTCGGCCTCCAGCAGCATCCAGATCGCCGCTGCGTTGAAGAACGCCAGCACGAGAAACAGTGCGGACGACACCGGGTTGCGCGAGGTGATCACCTTCAGCCCTGAAACCACCAGGAGCAGCGCGAAGATGTAGAACAGTACGGTCGTGAATTCCATGATTACCGGTTCATCGTTAGGCCATCGTCAGGCATTGTTCTTTGGCACCCGTGGCTGGCAAAAGCGGACGAAACCGCCAGAACCGCCACACAGGTGCACCGTGCCGCGGCGTTCAGGCCGCGGCGGTCGGCCCGACAGCAGGCCGTGTTACTGCTTTTACTGCCGCATTTGCTGCAAGCGGGAAAACGCTTCAACGATACGGTGCGTCGGCTGCCTTGTTGGCGGCGATTTCTGCTTCGTAACGATCGCCAACGGCCAGCAGCATTTCCTTCGTGAAGTAAAGGTCGCCGCGCTTCTCGCCGTGATACTCGAGAATGTGCGTCTCGACGATCGAATCGACCGGGCAGCTTTCTTCGCAGAAACCGCAGAAGATGCACTTGGTCAGGTCGATGTCGTAGCGCGTCGTGCGGCGCGTGTTGTCCGCGCGCGTTTCCGATTCGATTGTGATCGCGAGCGCCGGGCACACTGCTTCGCACAGCTTGCACGCGATGCAGCGCTCTTCGCCGTTTTCATAGCGGCGCAGCGCATGCAGACCGCGGAAACGCGGCGAGATCGGGGTCTTCTCTTCCGGGAACTGCACGGTGATCTTGCGCTGGAACGCGTAGCGTCCGGTCAGCGCGAGGCCTTTCAGCAGTTCCGTGAGGAAGAAAGTCTTGAAGAAGTTTTGGATTGCGGTCATAGGTTCGTCCGCCCTTTATTTCCAGATGTTCAACGGCGACATGATCCAGAAGCCGACCACCACGAGCCACACCACGCAGACCGGAATGAAAATCTTCCAGCCGAGACGCATGATCTGGTCATAGCGGTAGCGCGGGAACGTGGCACGCGCCCAGATGAACACCGACAACAGGAAGAAAACCTTGGCGACGAGCCAGACGATGCCCGGGATGAACGACAGGAACCCGAACGGGGCGCTCCAGCCGCCGAGGAACAGTGTTGCAGCCAATGCCGAGATCACGATCATGTTGATGTACTCGGCGAGGAAGAACAGCGCGAACGCCATACCCGAGTAATCGATCATGTGGCCCGCGACGATTTCCGATTCGCCCTCCACCACGTCGAACGGGTGGCGGTTCGTTTCGGCGATGCCCGAGATGAAGTACACGACGAACATCGGCAGCAGCGGCAGCCAGTTCCAGGACAGGAAGTTCAGGCCGTGCGAGGCGAAGAAGCCCTGCTCCTGCGAGCCGACGATGCCCGACAGGTTCAGCGTGCCGGCCGTCATCAGCACGACCACCAGCGCGAAGCCCATCGAGATTTCGTACGAGACCATCTGCGCGGCGGCGCGCATCGCGCCGAGGAACGCGTACTTCGAGTTCGACGCCCAGCCGGCCAGAATCACGCCATACACGCCGATCGACGAGATCGCCATCGCGTATAGCAGACCCGCGTTGATGTCACCGAGCACCGCGCCCGCCTGGAAAGGAATCACCGCCCAGACCGCGAAGGCCGGCACCACCACCATGATCGGCGCGATCATGTAGATCCAGCGGCTTGCCTGAGCGGGCTGGATCACTTCCTTCAGCAGCAGTTTCAGCACGTCGGCGATCGGCTGCAAGAGCCCGGCGGGACCGACGCGGTTCGGACCGAGACGCACATGCATCCAGCCGATCAGCTTGCGCTCCCACAGGATCAGGTAAGCGACGCACAGCAGGATCGCGACGGCCACCACCAGGATGCGCACGAGCGCCCACACCGTGGGCCATGCCACACCGAGAAGTTGGGCGCCGCCCGAGTTGATCGTATCGAACAAGCTCATTTACGCCTTCTCCACCACCAGTTCACCGAACAGGCTGCCCAGCGCTGCACCGGCAGGCGTAGCCGCCGATACGCGGACGACTGTCTCCGCAAGATTCGCATCGCGCACGGCCGGCAACTGCACCGCTTGCTCGCCCTGACGAACGCGCACCGCGTCGCCCTCTTTCAAACCCAGTTTGTCGAACAGCGCAGCCGGCAGGCCGACCGAATTCGCCGTACGGGCCGCCGCGGTCAGATGCAGCGACTCCGCGCGACGCACGAGCGCATCGGCATGATAGATCGGCACGTTCGCGAGACGCTCGAACTTGCCTTCCGCCGCCTTCACGGCCTGGCCGCGCGTCACCGCGACGCTGGTGCGGTTCGATAGACGCGACTTCAGCTCGCCGTCGCCGAGCGCGGCCGCACGCACTTCTTCGACCGTGTCGTATTCGAAGCCCGGCGCGCCGAGCAGGCTGCCCAGCACGCGCAACACCTTCCAGGCCGGACGCGTGTCGCCGAGCGGACGCACGACGCCGTTGAACGCCTGCACCGTGCCTTCGGCATTGACGAACGTACCGCCCGATTCGGTGAATGGCGCGATCGGCAGCAGCACGTCGGCGTAGTCGGCGCCGGTCTGGAACGGCGACATCACGACGACCATTTCGGCCTGCTTCAGCGCCGCAAGCGCCCGCGCCGGATTGGCCGTGTCGAATTCCGGCTCGAGATTCAACAGCAGATAGCCCTTGCGCGGCTGCTCGAACACTTCGCGCGCGTTCAGACCGCCTTCGCCCGGCAGCGCGTTCACGAGGTGCGCGCCGACCGTATTGGCCGCTTCGGTCAGGAAACCGAGCGTTGCACCGGTTGCCTCGGCAATCCATTGCGCCGCGGCGTGGATCGCCGCGAAGTCCGGATGACGGACCGTTTCGTTACCGAGCAGCACGACGCGGCGCTCGCCGGTAGTCAGCGATTTCGCTATCTGCTTGTGCGCGTCCGTCGGCTGCGTGCCCGCGAATGCTTCCGGCAGCGCGACGCCCTTCGCTTCGCCCACCGCGCCGGCGATGCCTGCCAACACCTCGAGCCATGCCGACGGCGCCGCGACCACGCATTGCGCCTGAGGGATCATCGCGTCGTCGTTGGTAGCCTGGAGCAGCGTAAGTGCCGAACCGCCTCGTGCGACCTGGCGCAAACGCGCGGCGAGCAGCGGATGGTCACGGCGCAGATCCGAGCCGATCACGAGCGCCGCATCGACGTTCGACAGATCGGCGATCGTGCCGCCGAGCCAGGGCGCGCCAGTAACGGGCGCCGAGAAATCCGACTGACGCAGACGGAAGTCGACGTTCGGCGTGCCGACCGCTTGCGCGATCTGCTTCAACAGGAACAGTTCTTCGACGGTGCTGTGCGCGCTCGACAGTGCGGCAAGCGCGTTCGCGCCGTGGTCACTCTTGATGCCCTTCAGACCCTTGACCGCGTATTCGAGCGCGGTCTGCCAGTCGGTTTCGACCCACTGGCCGCCTTGCTTGAGCATCGGTTTGGTCAGACGCTCGGGGCTGTTCAGGCCTTCGTACGAGAAGCGGTCCTTGTCCGAGATCCAGCACTCGTTGATCGCTTCGTTTTCGAACGGCAGAACGCGCATCACGCGATTGTTCTTCACCTGCACGATGAGGTTCGCACCGACGGAATCGTGCGGGCTCACCGACTTGCGGCGTGACAGCTCCCACGTACGGGCGCTGTAGCGGAACGGCTTGCTCGTGAGCGCGCCGACCGGGCACAGGTCGATCATGTTGCCCGACAGCTCGGAGTCGACCGTCTTGCCGACGAACGATGTGATTTCCGCATGCTCGCCGCGGCCCAGCATGCCCAGTTCCATCACCCCGGCGATTTCCTGGCCGAAGCGAACGCAACGCGTGCAGTGAATGCAGCGCGACATCTCTTCCATCGAGATCAGCGGACCCACGTTCTTGTGGAACACCACGCGCTTTTCTTCGCTATAGCGTGACGACGACTTGCCGTAACCAACGGCCAGATCCTGCAACTGGCATTCGCCACCCTGATCGCAGATCGGGCAGTCGAGCGGATGGTTGATCAGCAGGAATTCCATCACGGCTTGCTGGCCCTTCACCGCCTTGTCCGACCTGGTGCGCACGATCATGCCGGCCGACACCGGGGTCGCGCACGCGGGCACGGCCTTCGGCATCTTCTCGACATCGACCAGACACATCCGGCAGTTGGCCGCAATCGACAGCTTCTTGTGATAGCAGAAGTGAGGAATGTAGGTGTCGACCTTATGCGCAGCCTGGATCACCATGCTGCCTTCAGGCACCTCGACTTTCTTGCCGTCTATTTCCAGTTCAACCATGATGGTCAATCTTCCTTAACCTGTTACCGCTCAATCGTTCGCGTGTTCATCGCCCGCTTCGGGCGATGAATCCTGCGGTTGAGGTGTTCGTCTGGTAGTTATCCGTCAGCCAAACCTGTCGGCCCGACTCAGGCAGCCACGGTTTCGGGCGCCGCCGCCATGCCGGCATGGCCGCCGACGAGGCAATGCTTGTGGGCGACGTGATATTCGAATTCGTCCCAGTAGTGCTTGAGCATGCCCCGAACCGGCATCGCGGCCGCGTCGCCGAGCGCGCAGATCGTGCGGCCCATGATGTTTTCCGCGACGGAGTTCAGCAGATCCAGATCTTCCTGGCGGCCGAGACCATGCTCGATACGATGAACGACGCGATACAGCCAGCCCGTGCCTTCACGGCAAGGCGTGCATTGACCGCACGACTCTTCGTAATAGAAGTACGACAGGCGCAGCAGCGAGCGCACCATGCAGCGCGTCTCGTCCATCACGATCACTGCGCCCGAGCCGAGCATCGAGCCGGCCTTCGCGATCGAGTCGTAATCCATGTCGGTCTGCATCATCATCTCGCCCGGAATCACCGGCGCCGACGAACCACCAGGAATCACAGCCTTGATCTTCTTGCCGCCACGCATGCCGCCGGCGAGTTCCATCAGCGTCGCGAACGGCGTGCCGAGCGGAATTTCGTAATTGCCCGGACGCTCGACGTCGCCCGACACCGAGAAAATCTTCGTGCCGCCGTTGTTCGGCTTGCCGATTTCAAGGTAATTCTGCGGGCCGATGGCGAGCAGGAACGGCACCGCCGCGAACGTTTCGGTGTTGTTGATCGTGGTCGGCTTGCCGTACACGCCAAAGCTCGCCGGGAACGGCGGCTTGAAGCGCGGCTGCCCCTTCTTGCCCTCGATCGATTCGAGCAGCGCGGTTTCTTCGCCACAGATGTACGCGCCGTAACCGTGATGCGCATGCAGCTCAAACGAAAAGCCAGAGCCCATGATGTTGTCGCCGAGGAACCCGGCGCGACGAGCTTCTTCCAACGCTTCTTCGAAGCGCTTATAGACTTCCCAGATTTCGCCGTGAATATAGTTGTAGCCGACCGTGATGCCCATCGCGTACGCGCCGATCGCCATACCTTCGATCAGCGAATGCGGATTGAAGCGCAGAATGTCGCGGTCCTTGAACGTACCCGGCTCGCCCTCGTCCGAATTACAGACGAGGTACTTCTGGCCCGGGAACTGACGCGGCATGAAGCTCCATTTCAGACCGGTCGGGAAGCCCGCGCCGCCGCGGCCGCGCAGACCCGACGCCTTGACGTCGGCGATCACCTGCTCGGGCGCGATCTTTTCTTCCAGGATGCGGCGCAGCTGGGCGTAACCGCCGCGCGCCACATAGTCTTCGAGATGCCAGTTGTCGCCGTTCAGGCCGGCGAGAATCAGCGGTTTGATGTGACGATCGTGTAAAGACGTCATTTCGAAAGTTCCTCGAGCAGCTGGTCGATCTTCTCGCGGCTCATGAAGCTGCACATGCGATGGTTGTTCACCAGCATCACCGGCGCGTCGCCGCACGAACCCATGCACTCACCTTCTTTCAGGGAGAATTTGCCATCGGGCGTGGTTTCGCCGAAGTCGATGCCGAGCTTCTGCTTCAGGTATTCAGCGGCGCTTTCGGAACCGCCGTCCGGGCCGAGCTGGCACGGCAGGTTCGTACAGAGCGTGATCTTGAACTTGCCGACCGGCGAGGTCTCATACATCGTGTAGAAGGTCGCTACCTCCTGCACGGCGATTGCCGGCATGCCGAGATAATCCGCGACGAACTGCATGAGTTCGGGCGACAGCCAGCCATGCTCCGTTTGAGCAATGGCCAACGCCGACATCACGGCGGACTGTTTCTGATCCGCGGGGTACTTTGCGACCGCACGATCGATTTCTTTCAGGCCTTCAGCTGAGATCATTTTCAGACACGACTCTTTCAATTCCTACCGAACGAAAACCTGTCGCTCACGTCATACTGCGACAGACCCGGCGTTCCTTTGCTTGACCCGCGTGGCGGTGCGACGACCGCAGACGCGCGTCGATGAATACGTCCTAGCGATCTATTTCGCCGAACACGATGTCCTGCGTGCCGATGATCGTTACTGCGTCGGCGATCATGTGGCCGCGCGCCATTTCGTCGAGCGCGGACAGGTGCGCATAGCCCGGGGCGCGGATCTTCAAACGATACGGCTTGTTGGCGCCGTCCGAGATCAGATAGATGCCGAACTCGCCCTTCGGATGTTCGACTGCGGCATACGCCTCGCCTTCGGGCACATGGAAGCCTTCGGTGAAAAGCTTGAAGTGGTGGATCAGATCTTCCATGTTCGACTTCATGCCGACGCGCGACGGCGGCGCAACCTTGTGATTGTCCGTCATTACCGGGCCCGGATTTTTGCGCAGCCACTCAATGCACTGTTTCGCGATACGCGTGGACTGGCGCATTTCTTCGACGCGCACCAGATAGCGGTCATAGCAGTCGCCATTCACGCCGACCGGAATGTCGAAGTCGAGCTTGTCATAAACCTCATACGGCTGCTTCTTGCGCAGATCCCACTCGATGCCCGAGCCACGCAGCATCGCGCCGGTCATGCCGAGCTGCAGCGCGCGCTCCGGGCTGACCACGCCGATACCAACCAGACGCTGCTTCCAGATCCGGTTGTCGGTGAGCAGCGTTTCGTATTCGTCGACACACTTCGGGAAGCGCGTAAAGAAGTCGTCGATGAAGTCGAGCAGCGAACCCTGACGGTTTTCGTTCATCTTCGACAACGCCTTCGCATTGCGAATCTTCGACGCCTTGTATTGCGGCATTGCGTCAGGCAGATCGCGATAGACGCCGCCCGGGCGATAGTAGGCCGCGTGCATGCGCGCGCCCGACACCGCCTCGTACACGTCCATCAGGTCTTCGCGCTCGCGGAACGCATACAGGAACACCGCCATCGCACCGACGTCGAGCGCGTGCGAGCCAATCCACATCAGGTGATTCAACACGCGCGTGACTTCGTCGAACAGCACACGAATGTATTGCGCGCGCAGCGGCACGTCGATGCCGAGCAGCTTTTCAATGGCGAGCACGTAGCCGTGCTCGTTGGCCATCATCGACACGTAGTCGAGACGGTCCATGTACGGCACCGACTGGATGAACGTCTTGCTTTCGGCGAGCTTTTCAGTCGCGCGATGCAGCAGACCGATGTGCGGATCGGCGCGTTGGATCACTTCGCCGTCGAGTTCGAGCACGAGACGCAACACACCGTGCGCTGCCGGGTGCTGCGGACCAAAGTTGAGCGTGTAGTTCTTGATCTCTGCCATGACGTTCTCTTAGTGTTTCAGACCGCCATAGCGATCCTCGCGGATCACGCGCGGCGTGATTTCCCGCGGCTCGATCGTCACCGGCTGATAAACGACGCGCTTCTCTTCCGGGTCGTAACGCATCTCGACGTAGCCGGAGACCGGGAAATCCTTGCGGAACGGATGACCGATGAAACCGTAGTCGGTCAGAATGCGGCGCAGGTCCGGGTGACCTTCGAAGACGATGCCGTACAGGTCAAACGCTTCGCGCTCGTACCAGTTGACCGAATTCCAGATATCGACGACGGACGGCAGGATCGGCATGTCGTCGTCCGGCGCGAATACGCGCAGCCGCAGACGCCAGTTGTTTTGTACCGACAGCAGATGCAGCACTGCCGCAAAACGCGGGCCGTCGTAAGCGCCTTCGGCATAGGTCTGATAATCGACGCCGCACAGGTCGACACACTGCTCGAAACCGAGCGAGCGATCGTCGCGCAGACGCTTTGCCACGTTGAGGTAGTCGCCGGCCTTGACGACGATCGTCAATTCACCGACCGACTCGGTCACGCTCAACAGGAGGCCGCCAAAGGCCGCCTCGAGGTTCGCTTTCAGGGTCTCGAGTTTGCTTGCCATATTGTGGGGAGGCGTTGGCCTTATTGACGGGCGATGGTGTTAGTGCGGCGAATCTTGGCTTGCAGCTGGATCACGCCGTATACCAGCGCCTCCGCCGTGGGCGGACAACCCGGCACGTACACGTCGACCGGGACGATCCGGTCGCAGCCGCGCACCACCGAGTACGAGTAGTGGTAATAGCCACCGCCGTTCGCGCATGAGCCCATCGAGATCACCCACCGCGGCTCCGCCATCTGGTCGTAAACCTTGCGCAGAGCGGGCGCCATCTTGTTGCACAGCGTGCCGGCGACGATCATCACGTCCGACTGACGCGGACTCGGACGAAACACCACGCCGAAACGGTCGAGATCATAACGGGCAGCGCCCGCATGCATCATCTCGACCGCGCAGCACGCAAGACCGAACGTCATCGGCCACAGCGAACCGGTGCGCGTCCAGTTAATCAGTTTGTCCGCCGTAGTGGTGACAAACCCTTCCTTCAAGACCCCTTCGATACTCATTTGCTTTCCACTCCAGACGGGGCGGCAAGCCTGGCCACCCACGCAAACCGGCGATTAATCCATCATTCCCAGTCGAGGCCGCCCTTCTTCCAGATGTACGCAAAGCCAAGCAGGAACTCGAGCAGGAAAATCATCATTGCCGTGAACCCAGCCCAGCCGATGTCACGCAACGCCACGCCCCACGGGAACAGGAATGCGGTCTCAAGGTCGAAAATGATGAAGAGAATGGCGACGAGATAGTAGCGCACGTCGAATTTCATGCGCGCATCTTCGAATGCTTCGAAGCCGCACTCGTACGGTGCGTTTTTCTCGGTGTCGGGCTTGTTGGGACCGAGGAGCTTGCCAATACTGACCAGTGCTACGCCTAAACCGGTGCCCACAATAAGGAACAGCAAAACGGGGAAATAGGCTGCGAGGTTCAAGACAATCCTCAATCGGTTGGTTCTGAGTGCCGTCAGGAGCATAGCACCCCTGACGCGAAATCACTTCCTCAACGCGCATGACGTAAGCCGTACAGCGATACGCCAGAAGTGAAAATGCCAGCCGAAGCGAAGCAAACGGCTGGCATTTAGATAACATTTGGTGCCGACGGCGAGACTCGAACTCGCACAGCTTTCGCCACTACCCCCTCAAGATAGCGTGTCTACCAATTTCACCACGTCGGCACTATATGCAATCCGGGAAAACAACTTGCAAAACCCGCGAATCGCTTCAAGACTTCAATTGTAACTTGCTTAAGCAGATTGTTCAACGCACAAGACCACGTCCGCCGAAAATTTATTTCGGCACGCCCGTCGCCGGAACCGACGCAGGCGAAGCCGGCGCTGCCGCCACCGGGGCCGAGCCCGCAGCCGGCGAAGCCGCGACCGGCGCAGTAGCTGCCGCGCCCAGCACGCCTGCCGACGGCTTCACGTGATACGCACCAAGGTAAGTGAGTGCCAGTGTCGTGGCAAAGAACAGCGCTGCGAGCACTGCCGTGGTACGCGACAGGAAGTTCGCCGAACCCGTCGCACCGAACAGGCTACCCGACGCGCCGCTGCCGAAAGCCGCGCCCATATCGGCACCTTTGCCGTGCTGCAGCAACACAAGTCCGATGACCCCGAACGCCGACAACAACTGAACGACGATAATCAATGTTTTCAAATACAGCATCACACTCACCTGAGTCTTTATTTAACCGCGCCGCACACTGTGTGTTGCGCGAAATGGAGTCATCCTCGCCGAGACGCCCAGCTTAACCAGCCACGCTGGTCGCAGCGGCCGCCTTGCAGATCGCCAGGAAATCCTGATCTTTCAACGACGCGCCGCCGATCAGGCCGCCGTCGATATCGAGCTGACGGAACAGTTCTTCCGCGTTGTCCGGCTTAACGCTGCCGCCGTATAGCAACGGCACGTCCGCCGCACCCTTGGCCGCGAGACGTGCGCGCAGGAACCCATGCACGGCCTGCGCCTGTGCCGCCGATGCGCTCTTGCCGGTGCCAATTGCCCACACCGGCTCATACGCGACGACGAGGCGAGCCGCTTCCTGAGCCGACAGCTTCGCGAGCACCTCGTCGAGCTGACCGCCGACGACCTGCTCGGTGCAACCCGCTTCGCGTTCTTCGAGCGTTTCGCCGACGCACACGATCGGCGTCAAACCCGCCTCGAGCACACGCTGCGCTTTCACCGCGACCAGTTCGGCGCTTTCGCGGTGATACGCGCGGCGCTCCGAGTGCCCGACGATCGCAAACGTGGCGCCGAAGTCCGTCACCATCGGCGCAGCCACTTCGCCGGTATAGGCGCCATGCGTGAACGCGGACACGTCCTGCACGCCCCACACGACCGGGCTGCCTTCGAGCAGCGACTGAGTCTGCCCGAGATAGAGGCTCGGCACGCACACACCGACGCGCACGTCGGCCGGCAATTCACTGGCGCCCTGTGCCACTGCCTGCAGCAACGCGGCGTTGGCGGCGAGCCGCCCATGCATCTTCCAATTACCGACTACCAGTTTGGCTCGTTGTTGATTCGACATCGTCTCGTATTGTCCTGTCTTGCCAGTCCGGCCTGCTGCCGGCGGACTTCGCTCGCGCCTCGCTGCAGTTTGTTCCTGCGCTCGCGGCCCGCCCGTCGGATTGATCCGGCGCGCGCAAAACGCGCAATTTTACTGCGTGGGGTGGATCGGGTCAAACCGATGACGTCAAGCCTCCTGACCCCACGTCAACACGATCTTGCCGACGTGCGTGCCGCTTTCCATCAGCGCATGCGCGTCGGCAGCCTGGGCGGCCGGAAACACGCGATGCACGACCGGCTTGATGCGCCCAGCTTCGAGATGCGGCCACACGCGCTCCTTCAGTTGCGCGGCGATCTGCGCCTTGAACTCGATCGGCCGTGGTCGCAGTGTGGAACCGGTAACCGTCAGACGGCGACGCAACACTTCGTTCAGGTTCAGCTCCGCCTTCGCGCCGCCGAGCAGCGCAATTAGTACGATACGGCCACCGTCGGCGAGAGCCGACAATTCGCGCGGCACGTAGCTGCCTGCCACCATGTCGAGGATCACGTCGACGCCACGATCGTTGGTCAGCGACTTGATGACTTCGACGAAATCTTCAGTCCTGTAGTTGATCGCGCGTTCGGCGCCGAGCGCTTCGCACGCGCGGCACTTTTCGTCCGAACCCGCGGTCGCGAACACACGGAAGCCGAGCGCGTGCGCAATCTGGATCGCCGTCACGCCGATGCCGCTCGAACCACCCTGCACGAGCAGCGTTTCATTCGCACCGCCCTCGCCCTGGCCGAGCTGCGCGCGATTGAAGACGTTGCTCCACACCGTGAAAAAAGTCTCGGGCAGCGAAGCCGCTTCGATATCCGACAACCCCGTCGGCACCGGCAGGCATTGCAGCAGCGGCGCGGCCGCAAATTCCGCGTAGCCGCCGCCCGCGAGCAGCGCGCACACGCGATCGCCGATCTTCAGACCAAACGGGTTGTTCTTCGCGTCGATCGTGCCGCCGACGATCTCGCCCGCCACCTCCAGCCCCGGCAGATCCGACGCTCCCGGCGGCGGCGCATAGCCGCCCTTGCGCTGAAACACGTCCGGACGATTGATGCCGGATGCCGCCACCTTGATCAGCACCTCGCCAGCCTTGAGCTGCGGCGTCGGACGCTCCGCCAGCTTGAGGACTTCCGGCGCACCGAATTCAGTGATTTCGATCGCTTTCATCTGCGTCAACTCCAAGATTGGATTGCGTTACCTACCCGTTGCTGCCGTCTGCCGTAGCGCCGCGCTGCGATTCGAATGCGCAACGCAATCCATCCTGCATGAAAAACGGCCGGCGCGCATGACACGGCCGGCCGTTTGTCCGCTACCGCCTTACTGCGGCGTCGGCTCGCCTTGCGGCGCGTCGTTCAGCAATGCCTTCGCAGACAGACGCACACGACCCTTCTCGTCCGTCTGGATGACCTTGACCTTCACTTGCTGGCCATCCTTCAGATAGTCGTTGATGTCCTTGATGCGCTCGTTCGCGATCTCGGAGATATGCAGCAGACCATCCTTACCCGGCAGGATGTTCACGATCGCGCCGAAGTCGAGCAGCTTGAGCACGGTGCCTTCGTACACCTGGCCCACTTCGACTTCCATCGTGATCGCTTCGATACGACGCTTCGCTTCGGCCATGCCTTCGCTGTTCGTGCTCGCGATCGTGACGACGCCGTCATCCGAAATGTCGATCGTCGTGCCGGTTTCTTCGGTGAGCGCGCGGATCACCGAGCCGCCCTTGCCGATCACGTCGCGAATCTTTTCCGGGTTGATCTTGATCGTGATCATGCGCGGTGCGAACTCCGACAGTTGGGTGTTCGCGCCGGCCACGGCCGAGGTCATCTTGCCGAGGATGTGCATGCGGCCTTCCTTCGCCTGCGCGAGCGCGACCTGCATGATTTCCTTCGTGATGCCCTGAATCTTGATGTCCATCTGCAGCGCGGTCACGCCTTGTTCCGTACCCGCGACCTTGAAGTCCATGTCGCCGAGGTGATCTTCGTCACCGAGAATGTCGGTCAGCACCGCAAAGCGATTACCTTCGAGGATCAGGCCCATCGCGATACCGGCGACGTGCGCCTTCATCGGCACGCCGGCGTCCATCAGCGCGAGGCAGCCGCCGCACACCGAAGCCATCGACGACGATCCGTTCGACTCGGTGATTTCCGACACGACGCGGATCGAGTAGCCGAACTCGTCGGCGCTCGGCAGGCACGCGACGAGCGCGCGCTTGGCGAGACGGCCGTGACCGATTTCACGGCGCTTCGGCGAACCGACGCGGCCCGTTTCGCCCGTCGCGAACGGAGGCATGTTGTAGTGGAGCATGAAGCGTTCGCGGTACTCGCCTTCGAGCGCGTCGATGTTTTGCTCGTCGCCCTTCGTGCCGAGCGTCGCGACCACCATCGCCTGCGTCTCGCCGCGCGTGAACAGCGCCGAGCCGTGGGTACGCGGCAGCACGCCGGTGCGGATTTCGATCGGGCGCACGGTGCGCGTGTCGCGGCCGTCGATACGCGGCTCGCCGTTCAGGATCTGCGTACGGACGATCTTCGCTTCGATGTCGAACAGCACGTTGCCGACCGACGCCTTGTCGGCCGCCACGGTGCCCGCTGCTACCGCTTCTTCCTCGAGCTTCGCCGAGGTCGCCGCGTAGACTTCCTTCAGCTTGGTCGAGCGAGCCTGCTTGTCGCGGATCTGGTAAGCGGCGAGCAGATCGGCCTGCGCGAGTTCGGTCACGCGTGCGATCAGCGCTTCGTTCTTTGCGGCGGGCTGCCAGTCCCATTCGGGCTTGCCGCCTTCGCGGACGAGTTCGTGGATCGCGTCGATCGCGGTCTGCATCTGCTCGTGACCGAACACGACGGCGCCGAGCATCACTTCTTCGCTCAATTGCTGCGCTTCCGATTCGACCATCAGCACCGCGCGTTCCGTGCCGGCGACGACGAGGTCGAGTGCCGATTCCTTCATCTGCGGACGCGTCGGGTTCAGCACGTATTCGTTGTTGATGTAGGCCACGCGCGCCGCGCCGACCGGGCCGTTGAACGGCAGACCGGACACCGCGAGCGCCGCCGAGGCGCCGATCAGCGCAGGGATGTCGGCGGGGATTTCCGGATTCAGCGACAGCACGTGAATCACGACCTGCACTTCGTTGTAGAAGCCTTCCGGGAAGAGCGGACGCAGCGGACGGTCGATCAGGCGCGAGATCAGCGTCTCGCCTTCCGACGGACGGCCTTCGCGACGGAAGAAGCCACCCGGGATCTTGCCGGCGGCGTAAGTCTTTTCGATGTAATCGACGGTGAGGGGGAAGAAGTCCTGGCCCGGCTTCGCGGTCTTCGCGCCGACCACGGTGGCGAGCACCACGGTATCTTCGACGTCGACGATCACCGCGCCGCCCGCCTGGCGAGCGATTTCACCGGTTTCGAGGCGAACGTTGTGCTGCCCCCACTTAAACTCTTTGACGATCTTATTGAACATAGTCATTGCTTTTCCTCATCGTAATGCCGCGCGGACCGGAGCGGCGCGGCAACGCCAGGCCGGCGCCGCATGGGAAGAGTCGTGCTATGCCATTCCAGAGAGTCACGTGCTGCGACTGCGCGCGAACCGCTGGAATGACACAAAACTCCGCCCTGAAGCCCGGCCTTGTTTCCTGTTACTTCTTCTACTGCTGTTCTGCTACTGCTACTGCGCTTGCCCATAGACGCCGCGCGAACCGGCATACGCCGCGGATCACAGGCGGTGCGCGTTACACGCAGCGCGCCGCGCAAAAACAAAATGCCTGTATCAGCGAAACTGACACAGGCATCTTGCTGAACGACTGGCCGATTACTTACGCAGACCCAGCTTCTCGATCAGGCTGCGGTAACGATCCGCGTCCTTACCCTTCAGGTAGTCGAGCAACTTGCGACGGCGGCTCACCATGCGCAGCAGACCGCGGCGGCTGTGGTGATCCTTCGTGTGCTCCTTGAAGTGGGAGGTCAGTTCGTTGATACGGGTCGTGAGCAGCGCGACCTGAACTTCGGGGGAGCCGGTGTCGTTGGCTGCGCGTGCGAATTGCGCGACGACTTCGGACTTCTTGCTTGCTTCAACTGCGGACATGTCAATTTCCTTGATAACTGGACAGGCGGTCACGGAAGAAAGGCCGTGCCGTGGGATACCCGTTTCACAATTTACTGAGTCCCGTTCGTGGCTGAATTAACTGAATCAGAACCCAGCCCAGCAACGGGACGCGTATTGTAGCACAGCCGATTCCGGCCGCGAACCCCGGGCCAGCAAGGCGGATTGAGTGTCGCTCGCGGGCGCTCAGGGGCGCCGCATCCGGCAGACCGTCGGCAATAGGGTGCGTTCGGCTGGTATCGCCAGCACCGTGCGAAAGCCATAGCCCGACCCTTCGTTATCGAAATGCACGCCGGGTGTGCCTGCTTTGTCCATCTGCATCACGTAGAGGGGCTGGATCAGCTGATGGTCATCGGCGCGCATCCACGATGCGTGAATACCGTTGTCGAAGCGGATGCCCTCGAGCGCTTTCGCGACCGCCGTCGGAGCGGCGCTGCCGGCGCGGCTCATCGCGGCGGCGAGCGTTTCGATCATCAGTGGCATGCGCAGCACCGGATAGTCGTCCTGGGCGGCCGGAAAGCGCGCGCGGAACGCCGCGTACCACGCGTCGGAGGCCGCGCCACCGACATTCGGATGCCACTCGGCCACCGCGATCACGTGACCCACGCCTGCGTCGCCAAGCGCGGCCGGCGCGCCGAGGCTGTTGCCGTAGAACGTGTAGAACTTCGTGTCGAGGCCCTGCTCGCGCGCCGCCTTCACGAGCAGCGTTAGGTCGTTGCCCCAGTTGCCGGTGATCACGGCGTCCGCGCCGCTCGCGCGGATCTTCGCGATGTACGGCGCGAAATCCTTCACGCGGCCGATCGGGTGAAATTCGTCGCCGACCACCGCGATGTCGGGACGCTTCGCCGCGAGCGTCGAACGCGCAAGGCTGCTCACGTCGTGTCCGAAGCTGTAATCCTGGTTCAGCAGGTACACCTTTTTCACCGCCTTGTCGCGCTCGATCACCTCGGCGAGCGCGGCCATCCGCATGCCGGCGTGCGCGTCGAAGCGGAAGTGCCAGAAGCTGCAGTCCGCGTTGGTGAGCGCGGGGTCGTCGGCGGAGTAGTTGAGGAACAGTTCGCGGTTGTCCGGCTCGCGGCTGTTCTGCTTCTCGATCGCGCCGATCAGCGCCGCGGCGACCGCCGAGCTATTGCCCTGCAGGATGTAGCCGATATGGCGATCCGCGGCCGCGCGCAATTGCGTCAGCGCTTCCTCCGTGCTGCCCTTGCTGTCGAGCACGACGAGTTCGAACGGATGCGCGCCGTCCGCGAGTTCCACGCCGCCGTGCGCGTTGACCTGCTCGACACCGAAACGCAGATTGCGCTCGACTGCCGCGCCCGCGTTCGCGAACGGGCCGGACATGCCTTCGATCAGCGCGAGCTGGATTGGCGTGCCGGTGAGTTTGCCGGCCGGCAGGCTGGCGAACTTGCTTGCGTGATTACCGGCCGGGCTTGCCGCCAGCGTGGCCGCGCGGCTCCCCGGCTTGCCGGTGGGCGGAACGGTCTCCTGCGCGGACGCCTGACTCGCGCCCGTCGAGGCCGGATTCGCCGCCTCAGCCACGCCAACTCCCGCCACCGCCATCGAAATCGCCGTCAGCGCAACCGCCGCCGCCCCTCGCCATATCGCCGTCATGGTCGTCCCGCCTGAATCTTCGAAGCGCGGATCATAGGATGACGCGCACGGAATAGGCAAGCCGGCGCATCCGTTACCGTTTGATGGCGACGCACGTGCAAGCAACGCCGTTCTTTCGCCACAGCGCGTGTCAAAATGGTGCGTTTCGATGATAAGAACCGCTATTCAAACGCCATCGGAGGAATACATGCCGAACCGCCACCACCCCACGGCCGCTGCTATCACAGCCCCGGCCGGCGCCAGTCTGCGCCGCGCCGCGCTCGTTTGCCTGAGCGTGCTCGCGCTCGCCGGCTGCGCCCAGCCGTGGCAGCAGTATCAACCGGGAGCGGACGCATCGACGGTCATCGCGCGTCTCGGTCCGCCGCGCGAAACCTATGATCTGCCCGACGGCGGCAAGCGTCTGATGTGGCCGACCCAACCGATGGGCGAAACCACCACCGCCGCCGACATCAACGCAGCCGGCAAGATCATCAACATGCGCCAGGTGCTGCAGCCCAACGAGTTCTACCGCGCCGAGATCGGCAAATGGACACGCGGCGACGTGCTGGTGAACTTCGGCCGCCCGGTCGAAACGTCGTACTTCCCGCTGATGAGGCGCGAAGTCTGGACCTATCGCTATCTCGAAGACAACGTCTGGTACATGATGTACAACTTCTACTTCGATGACCAGGGCATCTTGCGCCTCACGCAGAAGACCCCCGACCCGCTGCACGACCCCGACCGCCGCAACCTGTTCTGAGCACTGAGCACCCTCTTCGGAAGAAGCACCAAATCTCAAAAAAGCCGCCTTCGATAGGCGGCTTTTTTATTGTTTAAGCATAAAACAGAATTTTATCCTGTTTACGTCCACAATTTTGCGAAAGAAAGGTTATTGTAAACGCCGTTCGAGCACCGGCTCGCAATCACGTGCAGACGCGGTTTCGGTCCGGTGCCAGGTCAATTGCCTCTCATACGGAGTTGCTACGATGAACCGACCCAAACACCTGCTGGTCGCCAACGTCGCGTGGGCCCATGAAACCGCGACGCGTAATCCGGCATTTTTTCGCGACCTGATGCGCGGACAGAATCCACACATTCTTTGGATCGGCTGCGCGGACAGCCGCGTGCCCGCCGAAACGATCACGCATTGCGAGCCCGGCGATCTGTTCGTCCATCGCAACATCGCCAACCTGTTTCATCCCGGCGACGATAACGTCGCGAGCGTCCTTGAATACGCGGTGCGGGTGCTCAAGGTCGGCCATGTGATCGTCTGCGGCCACTATGGCTGCGGCGGCGTGCGCGCCGCGCTGCTGCCGCCGGACCCCGCGCTGCCCCATGTGAACCGCCGTATCGCGCCGCTCTGCGCACTCGCCAAAACGCATCACTCGGAGCTGGACGGCGCAGCGACCGAGCCGGATCGCGTCAATCGCCTCGCCGAGCTGAACGTGCTCGAACAGGTGCGGCAGCTACGGGCGAGCCCGATCGTGCACGAGGCTGAGCCGGCGCCGCTCGTGCACGGCTGGATCTTTGCGCTCGACGACGGGCGCATCAAGGTTCTCACCTCCGGCTATACCGCCGACGACGCGATGACCTGCACGACCGCGGCGCACAGCGCGGCCTAGCGAAGCGCGTCGCCCGTCCCATTCGAACCGCGGACGGAGCCGACAGCGGAATCGTCATCGGGCCATACCTGTTCGTCGCCCATCGTCCCACCTCTCGCTCTTCGACACCATGGACAATCAAACCTCTTTCTCCGCGCTCCAGAGCGACGTGCTCGCCGGAACGGCCGTTTTTCTGGTGGCCCTGCCGCTTTGCCTCGGCATTGCTCACGCATCGGGCGTCGACCCGTTTGCCGGACTGGTGTCCGGCATCATTGGCGGGCTCGTGGTTGCCGCGCTGAGCGGCTCGCGTCTGAGCGTGAGCGGCCCGGCCGCGGGCCTCGTCGTGATCGTCGTCGACGGCATCGCACGGCTTGGCGGCTTTTCCGCTTTCCTGCTGGCCGTACTGCTGTCGGGCGTCATCCAGTTCGGCTTCGGCATGCTCAAGGCCGGCCGGTTCGCCGCCTACGTGCCGTCGCCGGTGATCAAGGGGATGCTCGCGGCAATCGGCGTGCTGTTGATCCTCAAGCAGTTTCCCGTTGCGCTGGGGCTGTCCGGCACCGCCGACTCCGGCCAGTCGGCGGCGGCGGTCGCAACGCCGCTCGGCCCAATCTCACTGACCGCCGTGCTGATCACACTGCTGTCGCTCGCGATCCTCGCCGGCTGGGAAACGCGCGCGCTGCGCCGCTTCGCTGTCGTGCGCATCATGCCCGCGCCGCTCGCGGTGGTGCTGCTCGGCATCGGCGCGACGCTCGCCCTCAATCTCGTCGCGCCATCGTTGGCACCGCCCGCCGAAGGGCGGGTCGCGTTGCCGTCGCTGGAATCGTTCGCGGCACTGCAGGCCGTGCTCGCGTCGGCCGACTTCGGCCCACGGTTCGCCCAGCTCGTCAATCCCGACATATGGCGCGTTGCGATCACGATCGCCATCCTCGCAAGTCTCGAAACGCTACTGAGCCTCGAAGCGGTCGAACAGATCGATCCGGAGCGCCGCCGCGCGCCTCCCGATCGCGAGCTGAAGGCGCAGGGCGTGGGCAATCTGATCGCGGGTGCGATCGGCGGCCTGCCGATCACCGCGGTGATCGTGCGCAGCTCCGCGAACGTCCATGCCGGCGCAAAAAGCCGACTCTCGGCGATCGTTCACGGCGTGTTGCTTCTCGTCAGCGTGTTCGCGCTCACGAGCGTGATCAACCTGATCCCGCTCGCCTGCCTTGCCGCGATCCTGATCTTCACCGGGTTCAAACTCGCCAAGCCGTCGTTGTTCGCCGGGCTCGCGCGGCAGGGATTCGCGCCGTTCGCACCATTTATCGTCACGGTCGTCGGTGTGCTCGTCACCGATCTGCTGATCGGTATCGTGCTCGGCATCCTATGCAGCATGCTGTTCGCGCTGTACGCAAACCTGCGCGGCCCGATCGTGCTCGCGCAGCATGGCGATCACTACCTGCTGTCGTTTCGCAAGGACGTATCGTTTCTCGGTAAGGTGCCGCTCAAGCACTATCTGCAGCAGATTCCGGATGGCGCCACCGTCATCGTCGATGCGACACGCGCCGATTTCGTCGACCACGACGTGCGCGAACTGCTGGACGCGTTCGTCGCCGATGCGCCTCGCCGTGGGATTACCGTCGACGTCAGATTTCAAGTCCGCGAGCAGGCCCGCGCAACGCGCGGCTGGTCGCTGCGGCGCACGACGGCGGACTAGTTTCGTCATATCGCGCCACCGCAGCTGCGCGATGACGGCAGAAAAAAGCCCCGTGTGCCGAGCACCACGGGGCTTCTCCTCCGATCCACACAAGCGATCGCGCGCTACCGGCGCGCCATGCTCGCGTTACTCCGAGCGCTGCGGATTCACCTTGTCCGCATTCGAATACAGCTTGTTGAGCGCCGAAAAATATGCCTTCGCGGATGCCGCGACGATATCCGGATCAGTGCCCGTGCCGTTGACGATGCGCCCGCTCTTCGACAACCGCACGGTCACTTCGCCCTGCGCCTGCGTGCCGGTCGTGATCGCGTTGACCGAGTACAGCAGCAGTTCGGAGCCGCTGCCCACTTCCGTTTCGATCGCGTTGAGGGTGGCGTCGACCGGTCCGTTGCCGCGCGCTTCGCCGGTGATCTCTTTACCCTCTACCGAGAACACGACCTTCGCGTGCGGCTGCTCGCCGGTTTCGGAATGCTGCGACATCGACAGAAACTTGTAGTGCTCCTTCTCGTGCGCTTCCGCCGATTCCTCGTTGACGATGGCGATGATGTCTTCGTCGAAGATCTCCGCCTTGCGATCGGCGAGTTCCTTGAAGCGCGCGAACGCGGTGTTCAGTTCGGCTTCGCTGTCGAGCGCGATGCCAAGCTCCTGCAGACGCTGTTTGAACGCATTGCGGCCCGACAGCTTGCCGAGCACGATCTTGTTCGCGGCCCAACCCACGTCTTCCGCGCGCATGATTTCGTAAGTATCGCGCGCCTTCAGCACGCCATCCTGATGGATGCCCGACGCGTGCGCGAAAGCGTTCGCGCCGACCACGGCCTTGTTCGGCTGCACGACGAAGCCAGTGATCTGCGACACGAGCTTCGAGGCCGGCACGATCTGAGTCGTGTCGAGGCCGACGTCGAGTCCGAAGTAATCCTTGCGGGTCTTCACCGCCATGACGATTTCTTCGAGCGACGTATTGCCGGCGCGCTCGCCGAGACCGTTGATCGTGCATTCGACCTGGCGCGCGCCGCCAATCTGCACGCCGGCGAGCGAATTCGCGACCGCCATGCCGAGGTCATTGTGGCAATGCACGGAGAACACCGCCTTGTGCGAGTTGGGAATGCGCTCGCGCAGCGTCTTCACGAGTTGGCCATAGAGTTCCGGCACGCCGTAGCCGACGGTGTCCGCGATGTTGATCGTGGTCGCGCCTTCGGCGATCACCGCTTCCAGCACACGGCACAGGAAGTCCAAATCCGAGCGGCTGCCGTCTTCCGGCGAGAATTCGACGTCGTCGGTGAACTTGCGCGCGAAACGCACCGCAAGCCTGGCCTGCTCGAATACCTGCTCGGGCGTCATCCGCAGCTTCTTCTCCATGTGCAGTGGCGACGTTGCGATGAACGTGTGGATGCGGAAATGATCGGCCGGCTTCAGTGCGTCGGCGGCCTTCTGTATGTCCTTGTCGTTCGCGCGCGCAAGCGAGCAGATCGTGCTGTCCTTCACGAGGCCGGCGATCGTATGGATCGCGTCGAAGTCGCCGTTCGAGCTGGCCGCGAAGCCCGCTTCGATCACGTCGACTTTCATCCGTTCGAGTTGCCGGGCGATGCGGATCTTCTCTTCCTTCGTCATCGACGCGCCGGGCGATTGCTCGCCGTCACGCAGCGTGGTGTCGAAAATGATCAGTTTGTCGGACATGTCGGGCCTCCTCGGGAGTCGTTCAGATGTGGGACTTGGTTTTGGAATGGGACGATGAGCGCCGCCGCTGGCAAGGTAGGGCGATCACGATGATCGCGGCCGGTGCGGATGGGACGCAAAACCGCATAAGGGCGTGAACGAAGCATGATGGCGCGGCGCAGCGAACGGCCTCGCCGACCCGGCAAAATCGGCCACGCCCACGCACTGATCCGACGACTATAGCGGCATTCCAGCCACCGCGCAATGCGCGCCGGGGCGGCCTGCGGCGCTGTCCGAAGCGACCGCGTAACGGCACCAACCAACGAAAAACGGCAGCCTGCAGGCTGCCGTTTTTCGTACGTCGCTGCGATGCAGCGCGGTTCAAATCCTCAACGGTCGTGCGACATCGAACGCGCCGGATTGGCCCGGCCGCGCACCGCCTGATACGCCCAGAACACGTAGCCGGACAGACCGTACAGCACGAACAGACCGAACAGCATCAACGGCGGATCGGACGACACGAGCACGAAGGCGACCACCACCAGCAGGATCACGCCGAACGGCACGCGATGCCGTACGTCGAGCGCCTTGCCGCTATAGAACGGCGCGTTCGACACCATCGTCACGCCCGCGTAGATGGTCAGCACGAAGGCGACCCACGGCAGCCAGACGAGCTTCAGCGGCACGCGGTTGTCGGTGGCGAGCCACACGAAACCGGCGATCAGTGCCGCCGCTGCCGGGCTCGGCATGCCCTGGAAAAAACGCTTGTCGACCACGCCGATATTCGTGTTGAAACGCGCGAGCCGTAGCGCCGCGCCGGAACAATAGACGAACGCCGCGAGCCAGCCCCACCGGCCGAGGTCCTTCAGGATCCATTCGTACATCACGAGCGCGGGCGCAACACCGAACGACACCATGTCCGACAGGCTGTCGAACTGCTCGCCGAACGCGCTTTGCGTATGCGTCATGCGCGCGACGCGACCGTCCATGCCATCGAGCACCATCGCGACGAAGATCGCGATCGCCGCGATCTCGAAGCGCACGTTCATCGCCTGCACGACGGCGAAGAAGCCGCAGAACAGCGCGGCCGTGGTGAATGCGTTCGGCAGCAGGTAGATGCCGCGTTTTCTGAGGAACTGCTGACGCTGCGCGCGCCGGCTGTCGGCGACCGGCGACTCCGTGACCACCGGCGGCTTGTTGCGACGAAACGGCCGCGGCAGCGGTCCACTGCCGCGGGGTCGACGCGGTTTGAATGCGGCCATTCGGACAACCTCCTGTATGCCGCTTTACAGCTCGGCGAGGATTGTGGACGACGCCGACACCTTCTCGCCGATCGACACGCGCGGACGGCTGCCCACCGGCAAATACACGTCGACGCGCGAACCGAAGCGGATGAATCCGTAACGCTGGCCGCGGGTCAGCGGCTCGCCTGCACGGACGTAGCAAAGAATCCGCCGCGCGATCAGCCCGGCAATCTGCACCGACGTGACCGTCTGGCCGCCGGCCATTTCGATCACGACCGCGTTGCGCTCGTTTTCGAGCGAGGCTTTATCGACCGCCGCGTTCAGATAGGCGCCAGGAAAGTATTCGACTTTCGAGATCGCACCGTCGACGGGCGAGCGCTGCGAGTGCACGTTGAATACGTTCATGAACACGCTGATCTTCAGCGCTTCGCGATTCGCATAAGGATCATGCGCGGTTTCTACCGCGACGATACGACCGTCGGCAGGACACAGCACCGCGTTGGCCTGCGTCGGAATCGGACGCGCCGGGTCGCGGAAGAACTGCACGATAAAGATCAGGATCAGCCAGAAGAGCCACGCAAAGCCGAACCCCCCGAAGGCGTGAACCAGTAATGCAACGACGGCCGCGATGGCGATGAACGGCCAGCCTTCTCGCGCGATGATCGGATGAGGGTAATTCATGGATGGCTTCTGTGTTTTTGTAAAACCGTAGGATAGCAAAAGCCGCCCAGGGTTCAGCACCCTTGGACGGCTTTTTGACTGGTCCGGCCGCCGCACCGAAGCGCCGCGCCGGACCTCGTTACGTCGAGACGCTTAGTTCTTCGACTGGTCGACGAGCTTGTTCTTCGCGATCCACGGCATCATCGCGCGCAGCTTCGAGCCAACCTGCTCGATCTGGTGCTCGGCCGTCAGACGGCGGCGCGATTGCAGCGTCGGTGCGCCAACCTTGTTCTCGATGATGAAGCTCTTCGCGTATTCGCCGGTCTGGATGTCGGTCAGCACGGCCTTCATCGCCTTCTTCGTTTCAGCGGTCACGATGCGCGGACCCGTCACGTACTCGCCGTACTCGGCGTTGTTCGAGATCGAGTAGTTCATGTTCGCGATGCCGCCTTCGTAGATCAGGTCGACGATCAGCTTCAGTTCGTGCAGGCACTCGAAGTACGCCATTTCCGGCGCGTAACCCGCTTCGACCAGCGTTTCGAAGCCGGCCTTGATCAGGTCGACGGTACCGCCGCACAGCACGGCCTGCTCGCCGAACAGGTCGGTTTCGGTTTCTTCGCGGAAGTTCGTTTCGATGATGCCAGCCCGGCCGCCGCCGTTAGCCGCTGCGTACGACAGCGCGATGTCGCGCGCCGCGCCCGACTTGTCCTGCGCAACCGCGATCAGGTGCGGCACGCCGCCACCTTGGGAGTAGGTGCCGCGAACCGTGTGGCCCGGCGCCTTCGGCGCGATCATGATGACGTCGAGGTCGGCACGCGGGATCACCTGGCCGTAGTGAACGTTGAAGCCGTGCGCGAACGCGAGCGCTGCGCCCTGCTTGATGTTCGCGTGGACTTCCTTCGCGTACACGTCGGCGATCTGCTCGTCCGGCAGCAGCATCATGACGACGTCCGCGCCCTTCACCGCTTCCGCGACTTCCTTGACTTGCAGGCCGGCGTTTTCAGCCTTGCTCCACGATGCGCCGCCCTTGCGCAGACCGACCGTGATGTTCACGCCGCTTTCCTTCAGGTTCAGCGCGTGCGCATGGCCTTGCGAGCCATAGCCGATGATGGTGACCTGCTTGCCCTTGATGAGGGAGAGATCGGCGTCCTTGTCGTAGAAAACTTTCATGTCGGTTCCTTGGCTAGATTCGATGATTCAGAGAAATTCGGGTACTGCGAATGTTGTTATTGCCAGCCGGGCGATACAGCGTTGCCCGGCCTTGCGAAACGCGACGTCAGACCTTCAGAATGCGCTCGCCGCGACCGATGCCCGAGCTGCCCGTGCGGACCGTCTCGAGAATCGCCGTGGAATCGAGCCCCTCGATGAAGGCGTCGAGCTTGTCGCTCGCCCCCGTCAATTCGATCGTGTAGGTCTTTTCGGTGACGTCGATGATGCGGCCGCGGAAAATGTCCGCCATCCGCTTCATCTCCTCACGTTCCTTGCCGACCGCCCTCACCTTGATCAGCATCAGCTCGCGTTCGATGTGGGCGCCCTCGGTAAGGTCGACCACTTTCACCACCTCGATCAGGCGGTTCAGATGCTTCGTGATCTGTTCGATCACGTCGTCCGAGCCAACGGAGACGATGGTCATGCGCGACAGCGAACGGTCTTCGGTCGGAGCCACCGTCAAGGTTTCAATGTTGTAGCCGCGTGCGGAGAACAGACCCACCACGCGCGACAGCGCGCCTGGTTCGTTTTCCAGCAGGACGGAAATGATGTGTCTCATGTTTCGCTTCTTCCAGATGATGTGTCGATGTCTGCGAGCGGAGCGGCGCCGCTTCGTCTGCCCTCGCCTTTTTTGAAGACGCGCATCACGAAGCCGGCGCTGGAGTTATCCAGACGCCCCGTCGTTAAAGATCTTCCGAACCCATGAGCATCTCGGTGATGCCCTTGCCGGCCTGAACCATCGGCCAGACGTTTTCGGTCGGATCGGTCTGGAAGTCGAGAAACACCGTGCGATCCTTCAGGCGCAGCGCTTCCTTCAGCGCCGGTTCCACATCGGCCGTGCGCTCGATGCGCATGCCCACGTGTCCGTACGCTTCGGCGAGCTTCACGAAGTCCGGCAGCGCATCCATGTACGAATGCGAATAGCGTTTGCTGTATTCGATCTGCTGCCACTGGCGCACCATGCCCAGATAGCGGTTATTCAGCGAAATAATCTTGATCGGCAGGTCGTACTGCTTGCAGGTCGACAGCTCCTGGATGCACATCTGGATCGAGCCTTCGCCCGTGATGCACAGCACGTCGTCGTCCGGATGGGCCATCTTCACGCCCATCGCGGCCGGTAAGCCGAAGCCCATCGTGCCGAGGCCACCGGAATTGATCCAGCGACGCGGCTTGTTGAACTTGTAGAACTGCGCGGCCCACATCTGGTGCTG
The DNA here is from genome assembly GCF_050436245.1 of Paraburkholderia sp. MM6662-R1. Taxonomy (NCBI): domain Bacteria; kingdom Pseudomonadati; phylum Pseudomonadota; class Betaproteobacteria; order Burkholderiales; family Burkholderiaceae; genus Paraburkholderia; species Paraburkholderia sp. MM6662-R1. The sequence continues at coordinate 1,265,019 of NZ_JBNDLV010000001.1, forward strand.
GCCCACGTCGGAGCACACGAACGCGTTGCCGTCGGTCAGCTCCCACGCCTTTTCGACCACGTACTGCGGCTTGATGATGTCGCTCTTGCGGTCGAACTTCAGGCAATCTTTCGCGCGCCAGCCTTCGATGTCCTTCCACCAGTCGGCGAGCGCCGCGGCGTCGGGGCCATGCTCGGCCGTCTGCAACTGCTCGATCAGTTCCTTCAGCACTTCCTTCACGTCGCCGACGATCGGAATGTCGACCTTGACGCGCTTGGAAATGGAAGAGGGATCGATGTCAATATGGATGATCTTGCGCGGCCGCGACGCGAAGTGGTTCGGATCGCCGATCACGCGGTCGTCGAAGCGCGCGCCGATCGCGATCAGCACGTCGCAGTGCTGCATCGCCATATTGGCTTCGTACGTGCCGTGCATGCCGAGCATGCCGAGGAATTTCTTGTCGCTCGAGCGGTAGCCGCCCAGACCCATTAGCGTATTGGTGACCGGATAGCCGAGCAGATCGGCGAACTGGTTCAATTCACGCGACGCATCCGCGAGCACGATGCCGCCGCCGGTGTAGATATACGGACGCTTCGCCGACAGCAGCAGCGACACCGCCTTGCGGATCTGACCGGAGTGGCCCTTCGTGACCGGGTTGTATGAGCGCAGCGAAACGCTCTTGATCGGCTCGTATTGGCACGGCGTCTTCGACACGTCCTTCGGAATGTCGATCAGCACTGGGCCGGGACGGCCGGTACGGGCGATGTAGAAAGCTTTCTTGACGGTGGCGGCGAGATCGCGCACGTCCTTCACGAGGAAGTTGTGCTTCACGCACGGACGCGTGATGCCGACCGTGTCGCATTCCTGGAATGCATCCTGACCGATCGCGGCAGTCGGCACCTGGCCGCTGATCACGACCAGCGGGATCGAATCCATATAGGCGGTCGCGATGCCGGTCACCGCGTTGGTGACGCCGGGGCCGGAGGTCACGAGACACACGCCGACCTTGCCGGTGGAGCGCGCGTAGGCGTCCGCGGCATGCACGGCGGCCTGCTCGTGGCGCACGAGCACATGCTGGAACTTGTCCTGCTTGTACAGCTCGTCGTAAATGTAGAGTACCGAGCCGCCGGGATAGCCCCAGATGAACTCGACGTCTTCGTCGGCCAGTGCCTTCATGAGCACGGTGGCGCCGATAGAGTCCGCTTCGTGATGGGGGGTCGTATCCGACGTGGAGAATTCCGCGCTGGGCATATTCATTGATTCACCTTTCGAATTTTCGGCAAAAAATTGATCGGGTGCTCTCTGCCGGGCTCGTGACTCGGGTTCAAGCGGCGCGTCCAGTTGACAGGCGGGCCTCTTGGGCCACACCTCAATTGAGACAACTCACTTATGTTGCGAACCAGCGACGATAGCTTCTGACGCGCTCGCGGTCAAGAAAATATTGCCATTGGCTCGCGCGTAGGAGCGCGCGATCGGACGGAATGACGACCGTCATGTAAATGCAAGCTTGAGCAGGTTTCACCCCTATCGGAGCAAAAGTTTGTTAGCATCCGCGAGTTTTACGACATTTTTCGACCGATTACGCGCACGCTTGCTGCGCCGACCCCAACCGGATGGCATCAGACAAGGAACTCGCCGATTTTCTGGCGGGCGTCGAAAGGCGCGCATTCAAGCAGACGGTCTACGCCGTGCGGGACGACGATGCGTCCCTCGACATCGTGCAAGACGCGATGATCAAGCTCGCCGAGAAATACGGCGACCGTCCGGCGGCCGAGCTACCGCTGCTGTTTCAGCGTATTCTGCAGAATGCGACGCACGACTATTTCCGCCGTGCCAAAGTACGCAACACCTGGGTTAGTCTATTCTCGTCGCTCGGCAATGCCGACGACGACGAGTTCGATCCGCTGGAAACCTTCGAGGCCGAGGCGGGTTCGGCTGGCGCCGAGAGCAACGAACAGAAGCTCGAACGAGAGCAGGTCCTGCAGTCGATCGACAACGAGATCCAGAAATTACCGGCGCGTCAACGGGAGGCGTTTCTCATGCGTTATTGGGAGGATATGGATGTCGCCGAGACTGCCGCCGCAATGGGCTGCTCCGAAGGCAGCGTGAAAACGCACTGCTCCCGGGCCACTCACACGCTGGCGCAAGCGCTCAAGGCGAAAGGAATCACGCTATGAGCTCCCTTGAAAACACAGAACTCGAGTTTGCGCGTCAACTGCGCCGCGCGCTTGACGAAAACACCGCCAGCCTCCCTCCCGCCACCGTCGACCGGCTCGCTGCCGCACGTCGTGCCGCGTTGGCGCGCAAAAAGCCCGAAGCCGTCAGCGCGCCGGTGTTCGTGCCTGCGTTCGCCGGCATGCCGGCCGGGATAGCGGGGCTACCGCAGGGAGGCTTCGAGCCGCGCCGCCGCTGGCCTCTGCGCCGCTTCGCGCTCGCGTGGCCGCTGGCCGCGCTGGTCGTGAGCCTGATCGGCATCGCCTACTGGGAAGATCACCAGCGCACCGCCGAACTTGCCGATATCGATGCCGCCATGCTAAGCGACGACCTGCCGCTCAATGCCTATCTCGACCACGGCTTCAACGCGTATCTTTCACGCGCCCACTGAGCGGGAGATTCCTCGGGTGAGTTACAAGCGCGGCCTGGCCGTTGTTTTCGGATGCACGATCGCGGCCCTGGTGTCGTTTGTCGCGACCTATCCGCGCTTTCACCCGAGCCCATCGTCGGCGGGCAATCCGTCGCCCGGCGTCAACGTCGCCGCGCCCGCGCCCGCCCCCGCACTTTCCGTCGAATTGCCCAGTCTGCCGGGCAGCAATAGCCCCCTCGCGTGGTCACGCCTGAGCGCCGCCGACCACGCCGCGCTGGCCCCATTCGCATCGCAATGGGATTCGTTTAGCGACGAACGCAAGCGAAAGTGGATCAAGATTGCGTCGCGATACGCAAAGATGTCGCCGGATGCGCAAAAGCGTCTGCAAGAGCGCATGAGTGAATGGATGCGCATGACGCCCGATCAGCGCCGCGTCGCGCGCGAAAACTACCAGGTTTCGAAGGAGTTGCCGCGCGAGGCGCGCCAGAAGGCGTGGAAAGCGTACCAACAACTGCCCGAAGAAACGAAGGAGCGGCTCGCCGCGAGCGAACACAAGCGTCGCCCCAGCGTCGTCAGCGCGCCGCCATCGGCTCGCAACGAGATCAAGGGCATCGACCGGTTCGTGAATGCGCGCGAGCACGGCGCCAGTGCTGCCGCGGCGGCGAGCGCCGCGCCGGCTGCCTCCGCGCCGGCCGCGGCCTCGCTGCCGGCAACGCCTGCGATTCCGGCGGCGGGCAGCTTCGTACCGGCGACGCCCGTGCCCGTGTCGCCTGCCGAAGCGCCGGCAATCTTCCACGGCTCCTGATTCCGACCCCGAACCCATTACGTGTCCCAGCCGCTCGCCACCCCCACCCTGCCTGCCGCCGCACCCGGCGGCAGGGCGCCCACCGTCCGGCGACGGCTCGCCGCATTGCTCTACGAAGCGGTCATTCTGTTCGGCGTCGTGTTTGTCGCCGGCTATCTGTTCAGCACGCTGACGCAGCAGCGTAACGGGCTCGCGCATCACAACCTGCTCGCCGGCTGGATCGGCCTCGTGGTTGGCGTGTACTTCGTCTGGTTCTGGACGCACGGCGGCCAGACGCTGCCGATGAAAACCTGGCGATTACGGGTTGTTGGCGCTGATGGCGCGCCGGTTTCGGTTGGGCGGGCGATTGCGCGGTATGTGTTCGCCTGGTTGTGGTTTTTGCCGCCGCTGGCGTTGCATCCACTTCTTGGGTTGCGGGTGCCGCAGACGCTTGTTATTGCGGGCGTCTGGTTCGTGGTGTGGGCCGCGAGTGGGCGTTTTGATCCGCAGCGGCAGTTTTTGCATGATCGGTTCGCGGGGACGCGGGTGGTAGCGGTTGGGCGCTAGCGCGCGTGGGGATGGGCCGAATGCGTTGCTCTCCTTGGGCGGGGGAGGCCTTTTTTGCCTTTGTTCGTGCGGTGTTGGCCTTTCCTTGCTGACTTATCGGTCTATTAGCGTTGCCCCTGTGCGGGGCGGCACCTACTTTCTTTGCTGCTGCAAAGAAAGTAGGCAAAGAAGACAGCTAAAACCGCCAACTCTTAAGCGGGTCCCTCGGTCCGCGTGAGGTAGTGGTGCATCTGGAATCCGTGCTCCCGCACATTCCGCGCTAGTGACAAGGCAGTCATTCTTCCGGCGGCGCTACGCGCGCCGAATCCCCGCTCAAAAACCACTGGTCGTTTCGGCGCGTCGCCGAGGCGCAGCCGAGGGTCCCCGCTGAGCGGGCAAAACCATTGGTTTCCCTGGCAGACCCGTCCGCGACGCACGCAGTGCGGAGCGGGAGGGATGATGGCTTTGTCACGACCGGGGGAATGTGCGGGGGCCCGGATTCCAGATGCACCACTACCCCCTCCAAGCAAGGGGACCCGCTTAAAAGTTTGCGGTTTGAGCTGTCTTCTTAGGTGCCGCCCCGCACAGGGGCAACGCTAATAGACCGATAAGACAACAAGGAAAGGCCAACAAAGCCAGAACAACGAAAAAACAGGCCCCGCCAAGGCCCCTCCGTAATAAGAACTTCTCATGACTGTCACGCCGCAGTCACGCGCACCCGGCCCAATACGGGCACCGCCACTCGACGCGTGAGCCATGGACCCCAATACGTCCGCGACTTCCCTGTTTCGTCAAACCGGACCGAGCGTCGACCCCGTCGCGTTCCGGCCCGCTCCGGGTTTTACTCAACACGGCCTACCGCTGCCCGCGACGCCATCACTCGATGCCCGCGCCGATCATCCCGATGACGGCCACGACGATCCGCATCGCTATCGCACGATCTGGCTCTCGGATATCCATCTCGGCTCGAGCGGCTGCCAGGCGGGATATCTGCTCGACTTCCTGCGCCACAACGAATCGGAGTACCTGTACCTCGTCGGCGACATCATCGACGGCTGGCAGTTGAAGAAAGGCTGGTACTGGCCGCAGGCGCACAACGACGTCGTGCAGAAAGTGCTGCGCAAAGCGCGCAAAGGCACTCAGGTCATCTACGTGCCCGGCAATCACGACGAAGCCGCGCGCCAGTTCTGCGACCTCGCGTTCGGCGACATCCACGTACGCGGCGAAGCGTTCCACACGACGCTCGCCGGCAAGCGACTGTGGATCGTGCACGGCGATCTGTTCGACGGCGTGATCCAGCACGCGAAATGGCTCGCCTATCTCGGCGACACGCTGTACACGATGATCCTCGTGCTGAACCGCTGGTTCAACCGCATTCGCAGCAAGCTCGGATTTCCGTACTGGTCGCTGTCGCAATACCTGAAGCATCAGGTCAAGAACGCGGTCAACTTCATCTCGTCGTTCGAACGCGTAATGACCGACGAAGCGCGTCGCCGCGGCTGCGACGGCGTCGTCTGCGGCCACATCCACAAGGCCGAGATGCGCGAGATCGATGGCGTGCTCTATTGCAACGATGGCGATTGGGTCGAGAGCCTGTCGGCGCTCGTCGAGACTTATGAAGGCGAGCTCAAGGTGATCTTCTGGACTGCGCTGCGCGCGCCCCAGGCGGGCACGCAAAAAGCCCGCGCCACTGCCTGAGCACTTCCACTCTCCACTTCCACAGGGCCCGCAGCGATGAACAACGCGATGAAGATCATGATCGTCACCGACGCATGGGAGCCGCAGGTCAACGGTGTCGTACGCACGCTGAAGAACACCCGGCGCGAACTTACCGCGCTCGGCCATCAGGTCGATCTGCTGACTCCGCTCGAATTCCGCACCATCCCGTGCCCGACTTACCCGGAGATACGCCTGTCGTTGCTGCCGCGCCGCCGGCTGCGCGAGCGCATCGGCCGTTTCGCGCCCGACGCGTTGCACATCGCGACCGAAGGTCCGCTGGGCATGGCCGCGCGCGCGTATGCGCTCGACCACAAGCTGCCGTTCACGACCGCGTATCACACGCGCTTTCCCGAGTACGTGCAGGCGCGCTTTCGCATCCCGCTCGCGGCGACCTACAGGTTTCTGCACTGGTTCCACAAGCCGTCGCTCGCGGTAATGGCGCCGACCCCCGTCGTCAAGCAGGACCTCGAGAAGTTCGGCTTCACGAACGTCGTGCTGTGGACGCGCGGCGTCGATCTCGAAATCTTCCGTCCGATTGACTCGAAGGTGCTCAACACCGCGCGGCCGATCTTCCTGTACGTGGGACGCGTGGCGGTCGAGAAGAACGTCGAGGCATTCTTGCAGCTCGACCTGCCCGGCTCGAAGTGGGTCGCGGGCGAAGGTCCGGCGCTCGCCGAACTGAAGTCGCGCTATCCGCAGGTCAACTATCTGGGCGTGCTGTCGCAGGCCGAACTCGCGAAGGTCTACGCGGCCGCCGACGTCTTCGTGTTTCCGAGCCGCACCGACACGTTCGGACTCGTGCTGCTCGAAGCGCTCGCATGCGGCACGCCGGTGGCCGCTTATCCGGTCACCGGCCCGATCGACGTGCTCGGCGACGGCGGCGCCGGTGCAATGCACGAGGATCTGCGCGAAGCGTGTCTGGAGGCACTGAAGATCGATCGGTCGCATGCGCGCGCATGGGCCGAGCGCTTCTCGTGGGCAGCGGCGTCCGCACAATTCGCCGCGCATCTGAAGCCGCTGCGCGACACAGCGTATCGTGAGGAAAGCGCCGCTGCGTGATGCGGCGCGCGGAGCCATCCATGCGAAGCAGTCGATCCAGCGCCGAAGGCGCGTCGAACGGCGCACTGCGCGCCGTCGAGTCTACCCGCGACACCACCAGCATCGAACCGTTCGACGACGTACGCGAGCCGGGTATGACCGGGCATGCGGATACCGTGCATCGGGTGAACGGCGCGAGGACCATGACCGGCGGCGCCAGCGTCGCGGGTGGCGTGCAACCTGACGCCACCCAGGACACGACTCGCGACTCAAGCCACGACGCCCCCAACGAACCGCTCAGCCCCGACGACCCGCTCGCCCCGCTGCCCTTCAACCCCTACAAAGGCAACCGCGGCCTCACGCGCGCATGGCACGCGATGAAAAACTCGCTGGCCGGTTTTCGCGTTGCGATTCGCGAGGAAAGCGCGTTTCGTCAGGAACTCACGTTGGCCGCGATCCTGATTCCGTGCGGCCTCGTGGTGCCCGTCGATCCCGTTTCGCGCGTGTTGCTGCTCGGCTCGGTACTGCTCGTGCTGATCGTCGAGCTGCTCAATTCGAGCGTCGAAGCGGCAATCGACCGGATCTCGCTCGAACGTCACGAGTTGTCGCGCCGCGCGAAGGATCTCGGCAGTGCGGCCGTGATGGTCGCGCTCGGCATGTGTGTGATGACGTGGGGAGTCATCGTCGGGCCGCTGGTCGTCGGCTGGGTTCGCGCGTGGCTTTGAGGTTCGATGCGGGTTGAAGCGCACGCTTCGCCACGCCCCACAGGATGAAAATCCGCGCAGGCGGTTGGGGATTAGAACGCTCGGTTTATAATCGTTTGACGGTCTCACAGGAAAGCGCTCGCGCAAACGGATCCGCGCCTCGCCTCATCCTGCCCTTTCGGGGGGCCCGCCGCGTGTCGGCGGGTTCGGGAGAGCTCAATATACCAACCGCATCCGGGTGGAACACGCAGCAGCGGCACGCCGCCACGCGCCCAGCCCGGCATAACCAGGGCCGGACGACATGGAAGCCAAACCTCCCCGCCGCACGCGCGAACGGATTCTCGAACTGTCGTTGAAGCTGTTCAACGAAATCGGCGAGCCGAACGTCACGACGACGACGATCGCCGAGGAAATGGAAATCAGCCCAGGCAACCTGTACTACCACTTCCGCAACAAAGACGACATCATCAACAGCATCTTCAGCCAGTTCGAGCAGGAGATCGAGAAGCGTCTGCGTTTCCCCGACGACCATCGCGCGACCATCGACGAGATGTGGTCGTATCTGCAGTACATGGTCGATTTCACGTGGCGCTACCGCTTCCTGTACCGCGACCTGAACGACCTGCTCGCGCGCAACCGCACGCTCGAGACGCACTTCAAGCAGATCATCAGCCATAAGGTGCGCTTCGCGAGCCAGTTCTGCGAACAGCTCGTCGCCGACGGCGAAATGGTCGCGACGCCGCAGGAAATGCAGGTGATCGCCACCAACGTCGGCGTGATCGGCACGTACTGGCTGTCATATCAGTTCGTGATGAATCCGCGCAAATACAACGAGCAGGAAGCGATCCGCGAAGAGCTGCATCAGGTCAGCGTGCAGATCGTCTCGCTGATGGCGCCCTACCTGCGCGGCCGCTCGCGGCAGCTGTTCGACGATCTCGTATCGGGCAGGCTGCCCAAGCGCGAGTTCTACGACTACCTGCCGCCGCGTGAAGGCGCCGCGCCTCGCAACGAATCGAAGGACAGTTGAGCATGAAGTCGGTGTGTGTCTATTGCGGCTCCTCGATGGGAGCCAAACCGTTGTATGCGCAGGCGGCGCGCGCGTTCGGCCGTGCGCTGGTCGAGGCCGATCTCGCGCTCGTCTATGGCGGCGGCAAGGTGGGGCTGATGGGCGTGATCGCCGATACCGTGATGGCCGAAGGCGGCCGCGCGATCGGCGTGATTCCCGAGCTGCTCGTCAGCAAGGAAGTGGGGCATAACGGCCTGACCGAACTGCACGTGGTGCCCGACATGCATCATCGCAAGAAGATGATGGCCGAGCTGTCCGATGCGTTCGTCGCGATGCCCGGCGGCGCGGGCACGCTCGAGGAGCTGTTCGAGGTCTTCACGTGGGCGCAGCTCGGCTACCACGGCAAACCGGTTGCACTCCTGAACACCGACGGCTTCTACGCGCCGCTGATCGACCTGCTTCAGCACACGGTCGACGAAGGCTTCATGCGCAAGACCTATCTCGACATGCTGCAGATCGACGCCGATCCGCTCGCGTTGATCGGCAAGCTGCAACGCTACGCGCCGCCCGCGCGCGACAAATGGGCGGCGGTCCAAAGCGACGCGATCTGAATCCCGGGTCCGCCGAACCCGAGCGAAGCGCGCCGCGCACGCACCACCCCAACGACGAGGTTGCGATGACGAAAGCTGTTCTGATCACCGGCGGCAGCCGCGGCATTGGCCGTGCCACCGCGCGTCTGCTTGGCGCGCGCGGCTGGTGCGTCGGCGTGAACTACGTGCGTGACCTCGCCGCCGCGCAGCAGACGGTCGCAGAGGTCGAACACGCGGGCGGCCGCGCGCTGCCGATCGCCGGCGATGTCGCGAACGAAGCCGACGTGACCGGCATGTTCGATACGCTGCAGCAATCCTTCGGCCGCATCGATGCGCTCGTCAACAACGCGGGCATCGTCGCGCCGTCGAGCCAGCTCGCCGATATGGACTTTGCGCGTCTGAAACGCATGTTCGACGTCAACGTGCTCGGCGCCTATCTGTGCGCACGGGAAGCGGCACGGCGCATGTCGACCCAGCGCGGCGGCGCGGGCGGCGCGATCGTCAATGTTTCGTCGGCGGCGGCGCGGCTCGGTTCGCCGAACGAATACGTCGACTATGCGGGGTCGAAAGGCGCAATCGACACGATGACGCTCGGCCTCGCGAAAGAACTCGGCCCGCAGGGCGTGCGCGTGAACGCGGTGCGTCCGGGCCTGATCGACACCGAGATCCATGCGAGCGGCGGCAAGCCCGAGCGCGCCGCGCAACTGGGCGCGACCACGCCGCTCGGCCGCCCCGGCCGCGCCGAAGAAGTCGCCGAGGCCATCGTGTGGCTGCTCAGCGACGCGTCGTCGTACGTGACGGGCGCGCTGTTCGACGTCGCCGGCGGCCGCTGAGCGAACGCCGCACGCAACGCGGCGCAAGCCTTAAACACCTGGCGCGGGCCACTACGGCCGCGCCTTTCCAGCCCGCTCCCCCCTCTCCTCTTTCCCCACGAACCCTGGTCGATTTCTCTTGAAACCGGCACAGCCGCGCATCGAATGCGCGCGCGTTCGTTCGTGTGTAATCTTCAGTAATAATGCGGCGCTACAATTGACCAGATCGTATGCATCCGCAGGCGACGTAAGCAAAGCATAAGTACGAGGCCAACGCCGCCGCGTACGCTGACAGAGACTTCCATGCAAGACCAGCAGTCCACGCGCTGGCGCGCGCACAGTGCCAACGCGACGGCCCCGACCTCGGCCGCTCCAGCAGGTGGCGCGCACGAGGCGCTTTCCGCCAGCACCGCGCACCCGTCTGCCGGCGCGCAGAGCCAGCCGGCGGCCGGGGACCCCGCGGCTTCGGCCGCAGCGGTATACAGCGCCGATACCGCCCATCCATCGGGCTCCGCCGTTTCTGCCGACCGCGCAACGCGCGGCCTGCAGCGTTGGCGCGCGCTCGCGGCAATCCGCCCGCTGCTGTGGCTCGTCGCGCTGGCGATCCTGTGCGCGTGGCTCGCCCCCGGCATTCTCGGCCACGAACCGTGGAAGCAGGACGAAACCTACACATTCGGCATCGTCCAGCACATGCTCGCTACCGGCGACCTCGTCGTGCCGACCAATGCCGGCCAGCCCTTCGTCGAAAAGCCGCCGATCTACGATTGGGTCGCCACGGGCCTCGCGTGGATGTTCGGCCGCTATCTGCCGCTGCACGATGCGGCACGGCTCGCGAGCGCGCTGTTCGCGGGCCTGACGGTGTATTACACCGCGCGCGTCGCGCGTCGCGCGGTCGCTGCGTCGAGCTGGTTCGACCTGCGCGTGATCGGCACGCTCGCGCTGTTCGGCGGCACGCTCGTCGTCGTCAAGCACGTGCACGACATGATGACCGACGTCGCGCTGATGGCCGGCGCCGCGCTCGGCTTTTGCGGACTGTTCGAACTCGTACTCGTGCATCTGTGTGACGACCCGCGCGCCGCGTCGTATTTACCGATGCACTCGCAAGCCACCCGGCAGACCGAACCGCTCGATGCCCGCGAGCGGCGTCACGCGATCATCAGCGCCGCGACGATGTTCGGCGCGGGCGTCGGCGTGTCGCTGCTCGCCAAGGGGCTGTTCGTACCGCTCGTGTTCGGCGCCACCACCTGCGCGGCGCTGCTGCTCTATCCCGCATGCCGCAGCCGCGGCTTCGCCGGCGCGCTCGGCCTCGCCGCGCTCGTCTGCGCGCCGTTCGCGCTGATCTGGCCGATCTGCTTCTACCTGCGCTCAGAGGCACTCTTCAAGGTGTGGCTGTGGGATAACAACGTCGGGCGTTTCTTCGGTTTTTCGGTCGCCGAGCTCGGCTCCGAAAACGAGAGCCACCTGTTCGTGCTGCGCACCGTGCTGAGCGTCGGCTTTCCGGTCGTACCGCTCGCGCTGGCCGCGCTCGCCGGTGGCGCCTGGCGGCGCTGGCGCGATCCGCGCGTCGCGTTGCCGGTGCTGTTCGCGGGTATCGGTTTCGCGGTGCTCCAAAGCTCGGCGACGGTTCGCGAGCTATACATCCTGCCGTTCATCGCGCCGCTCGCGCTGGTCGCGATGCAGGGCGTCGAACGTTTGCCGGCGCGCCTGCATACCGGCTGGGATATGACTAGCCGAGTGCTGTTCGGCAGCGCGGCCGCGCTCGTGTGGATCGTCTGGTCGATCATGACGACCCCCGCGAGCACGCATGCGTCGCTGCATCTGCTCGGCCGCTGGCTGCCGCTCGACTGGGTGCTGCCGATTTCGCCCGCGCTGATCGTCGGCGCGCTGCTGCTGACGATCGGCTGGCTGTGGCTATTGCCGTCGTTCAAGTACGCGGGCAAATGGCGCGGCGCGCTCAGCTGGTGCGCGGGCGCGATGCTCGTCTGGGGGCTCGTCAGCACGCTGTTGCTGCCGTGGCTCGACTACGCGAAAAGCTACCGCTCGGTGTTCCGGGACCTCGGCGCGAAGATGGATATTGAATGGAACGACGGCGACTGCATGGCAAGCTCCGGACTCGGCGAATCCGAAGCGCCGATGCTCTTCTACTACACGGGCATCGTGCATCAGCCGAGCGAAGATCCGCGCACGACCGCCTGCACCTGGCTGATCGAGGAAAGCCGCCGCGACAACGCGCGGCCGCCGGCCGGCGAATGGCGGCTGTTCTGGTCCGGTGCGCGACCGGGCGATTCGGATGAACTGTTGCGTGTCTTCGTGCGCACGCCGATGGCGGGCAAGCTGCACGGCGACGAGTAGGGCCGCGCAACGCGTCGCGCCGGCCGAGTGTCTCGCGCGCGCGTCCGCGTCGATTCAGAACGACGAACCGGGCTCGCGCAGGAACGCGATCTCCTCGTCGCTCGATTCACGTCCGAGCAACCCGTTGCGATGTGGAAAGCGGCCAAATCGTTCAATCGCTTTCGCGTGGCGCAGCGCGTACTGATAGTAGCCGTCACCGCCCGGCTCCGCCGCAAGCTGTTTGAACAGACGCAGCGACTCCTGCTGGCTCGCGAGCGTTTCATCGTGCTCGAACGGCAGATACGCGAACGCGCGATGCTGCACGTCCGGCAACAGCCGATCGGCGCCGCTCGCGATGATCCGTTGCGCGGTTTGCAGCGCCTTGCCGTCGGTCGCGAAGGCGCGCGGCGTATTGCGATGGCAGTTGCGGGAAAACTGGTCCAGCACGATGACGAGCGCCAACGCACCCAACGGCGTGCTCTGCCATGCGTCGAGCTCACCCGCGTTCGCCGCATCGATCAGGTTACCGAAACGTTCGCGCAGCATCGTATCGACGGCGTCATCGCGCTTGAACCAGAACTTGCGCTCCGTGCCGCGCTCCGGCGTGCCCGGCGCACCGAACCAGCAGTCGAGAACCTCGCGCGCCCGCGGCGCAAGCGCCGCATAGTCGGCTTCGACCGAGTACGGTGCCGAGGTGGCGTGCGGCGGCGTGTCAGCCATTGCGGTTGCGCATCCCACCGTTCTGAATACTACTCACTATTAGCAAGCTCCAAGCCATTGTATCTAAACGATATTTTACGACTAACAAAAATTATGAGACTGTGCTGCACGGTCCGTCAATCAGCAGTCGTTAGTTCGCAAAATATGAACTATCCGATGGTGTCAGTCTTTCGTCTCTTCGAGACGAGCAGCAGATAGGGGGCCGGGGGAAAGACGACGCCTGTGGCTTTAGCTAACAGGAATTACGATTTTGGCTCTCGCTGTCGAGTAGGCATAGTGAGGACTTTGCCCATTATCTGCGCCTTGAGATAGGTTATCTCTTCGCGCAGCGTTTCGTTAATCGACGTAAGTTTGGCAATGTCAAATTTTGCTACGCGAAGCTCCTCTCTTAAATCCTTGAGAACGGCCTGCGCTTCATACAATGCCGCTGCCTTGGCATCACGCTGCTTACGTGTGGAACGACCAATCTGCGCGCGGATTTCTTCGGCAACGTCGGGGTATGTGTTATGGATGAGGCTCGGATTGACACCCGCCGCAGCGGCGACAGCGGTTATGCTCATCTTTAGCCCTTCGTCCTTGACCCGCTGAATCGCACGCTTCAGTTCATCTTTTGTTTGCTTTCGGTTACGAGGGCGAGACTTGCTCATTGTGGCAGTGCCGCACGGCTTCACGAGAATTGACCCGAGTTGGCGTAAGCTGCAGCTTGTGCCGCAGACGGCAGAGGAACACAAAGGTCGCTTAGCACCGATTCGGAACGTCGTATTGCGCGTTGCGCCTTTTGAACGACTGCCGGCCCGCAATCTGTAATAGCCGCTAACCGCAGATTGTCGAGATGAATCATCTGCCACGTCGTTGCCTGGTCGCGGTCGATGACCCCATGGGAGCACCTGCCACACATGGCGGGGTCATACACTCCTTGCCCGTGGCACCCCTCAGTACCACTTAGGCACCATGCATGGCCCGTACTACGAATATCGACTGCTTCCGCCGTATGCAGCAACAGGTCGTTGATACTTCGGACCGGCGTTGCCCGGGTTTGCATAATTTTTCTGCCAGCGCCGCCACTGAGCGGCGCGTCGGACTGCATCCAGCCTTCCATCAACTCGAGACGAGCCTCAATCCGTTCGTCTTCCAGTTCTCGGTATAGCGCGACGTCCTGATGCGGGTTAGAGGCATAGAGTTCACTCCAAGACATTGACGAGTGCTTTAGCTGCCACATCACGAACACCAAACCCATACGCCCTAGTCGCGAATTGGCCACGTTATACGCAAAGGTACGGCGGCATTGGTGATTTGCCAAGGGCCAGTCCACGCCTGCAGAAACGGCGAGGGATTTGAGCTGGGCGTTGCAAGCCTCCACACTCATCACCTCTACCCGCGACCCACTCCCAAGATGGTCAGTCCGACGTTTATCCAAACCGAGGAACATATGGTGACGAATCTCGCGGATGTGGTTGAGACGCTCGACCGCATCTGCGACCGTCATTCCGTTCTCCAAAACGCCGGTTTCATCGCTCACTCGTCGCAGCTGCGTTCTTAGCCAGCGGGCCTCCGCAGCAAGACGCGCCTGCAACGGCGCAGCGTAACGCTGCAAGATGGTGAGCGCTCGCACTGTCTCTGGCGGCACCAAATACTCTACAAAGCCCTTGCCTGTCTTTGCCTCATATGTACGTACCCAATGGAACGTCACTCCCCGCACAACCTCGCTTCGCCAGCAATCATTGGTGACACACGTGCTTTCGCTATTTCGCATTCCCGACGTAATCTGCGTAAGGTACAACACGACGTCGCGGACTTCGGTAAGCTCACTTGATTGAGCAGAAATCCTCTCGGCGTCTCGGGCCTGAAACAGGGCTTCCGCGTTGTCAAGACCGGCCTCACAATACGCAAACAGGGCTTGTTGCACCGAGCGCGGAATCACAGGCGTTTTGCTGGTACGGGCGGCCGAACTACCATCGTTGACGTTGCATCCGCAGGCACCAGGGAGAGTCTCCCCGCTCCATGGATGCTCCGGAAGCGGATAAAACACCTCCATGGGGAAGTGCCAGACTAAGTCGATAATCTCCAGCTGGAGCCTAATTGTAGTAGGCGCGAGCCTGCGTTTCAGGTCTGTGATGTAGTCCGACATATGCAGTGCGCGGACTTGGCTGAAATAGCAAATCCCCGGCGATGTCAAATGTCGGAGCAAGACGCCCAGTCCTTTTCCAGTTCTCGACACAGAACTTCCTGACCAGGGCTTTCCGAGGGGCCCACGACGGAGTGCGCAATAAAGCGCTGCTTTCGCATCGTCCACTAGGGATTTCGGTGCGTCAGTAGGCCAGATAACTCGATGCTGTGAAGCCTTTCTGTTTTTTGCCTTCGATTCCGATGACAAGACCCAAATGGGGTCCGCAAATCGGCTCACCTGGTATTCTTTACCGAGCCCGTCTGCGACAGCGGTAACGACGACAAGGTCCCGCTCAGCCTGCGACATCCCCGCCAGACTCAGGGGCTGCGCAGACAAGAGTTCGTAGGCCCTAGGACGTTGATGGACAGGAAACCTGACAATTGGCGCCAGGGGCCGTCCAGCGCTCCTTGTTTTGGCTTCGAAAGCTTCAGCGGCCACATTATTAGCGCCCCCAGGCTCCTTTGAGGAGCGGTCATGAACGCGTCGGCGTTCAGTGTTCTTGCTGCGAGCCATACCAGCGCAAGCGAGCGGCCGCGCTCGTCGCGATTGAGGCAAAAAACCAACGATTCGACTCGCTGCTGACAGCAGAAGTGACGCCGCGCCCGGTGCTTCATACAGCCAACGACCTCGTCATTCCGAAAGCCGCTGGGTTCGCTGGCGTGGCCGTCGTAGTAACGCTCCCATTCCGCCCTCTCGTCGTCTTCTGCTGTCTCTTCCACCATCGTCCCGGCAGAAATACTTCTTTTCGTCTACTCGCGCGTATCATTGTCTCTAGCGAATATGGAAAAGCATCCTTATAAGGAAAGATGTAAATTTGTAGATTCGAGTTGGAATGGATTTTGCGTTGAGGGTGGACCATACCATTTGACTTCGTGTTAGAGGTCACATTTATCATTCGTGAATTGAATACAATGATGCTGTGCCTCTAATTGGCACGTGTTGGAACGCCGGCCGCTGTAAGCTCGCTCTTCGCGGTGAGGGCCTTTCGATTTCCGCAGTCTCAAAACATATTTGACCTATGTTCCCAGCGATTAGCGCTTCGGGAGGGGAGCCGTATGTCGGCGGACACAGACGAAAAACACCTGAACCTAATCTTTAGGAAGGTGCCTCTACTTGAAGGGATTCATCGTAACGATGTTTAATTTGGTTCTAGGTTTATCTGCATGACCTTTTAGCAGGGGAGCTGGAAAATGGGCTTCATGTGTTGGACTTTGACATTTGTCGTCGCGCCGATATTGCTGCCATTCCTTGGCGCGTTCTGGGTGGGGCGCTTATTTCCAGGGCCGCCCACGTCAAGAAAGAGTCCGGGCTTGTTCGCTATCGTTCTTGGACTGCCTTGGCTAGCAGCTGGATGGGCGTCAGGTGGTTGGTATGAACTCTTTGACCGCTGCTCGAAGACTCATCTTTTTTCGGCACAGATTGAAGCCTTGTGTGTCTTGGAAGTCGTGTTGCTCTTCATTTCGATTGGAACCGCGGTTACTGGAATAGCAAGAGAGCCGTGGGGTGATGGTGGCCGGCGCGAATTCACTGCTTTCACTGTTGCCTTGACTTTTGTCTCTGCTGCTGTCTTTACGTACGTCCATTGGACCTATGCAGCTATGTAGTGCTTCCTGTCGGCTACGAAGTGTTTGAGCTGATGAAGGCCGCTGCACCTTGGGAGGAGGCTGCCGCTAAGACAAATAATGAGAGCAAGAGGGTCCTAAGAAACGCGCTACCGCCTCACCAGAGAAGTTAAGGCGGCGGAGAAGGGAGCCCTCACGGAGTCGCCACCGGATTTCTGGAAACTGCCTCCTTGCGTGTTTATATAATACTCTCCGCGCAGAATCTCGCGGGGTGGCCTAAATTGGAGGAATTCGGCTCTTCAACCAACTGCCCTCGTGAAATTAGTGAGCCCTTTTCCCTGTAGACGTTTGACGATTCATATCTCCGGGCTGTTCCTGCTCGGCCATCGGGTGAACACATTATGGGCCATCCGAGAGAGTCGTTGCTCATGCTTCTTTTGGCGGCAGCCGAATCGACCAAACGAAACGAGGGCATGCGCGAGCTAAACCGGGTGCAGGTAGACAAGAGCACCCGCTCGTTGCTGCAGTTAGCGGTCGAGCGACTGAGGACCGTGCTGAAGACCGTTGATTACAAATACGACGCTTGTCGCGTCACTACCTTTCAGACCTTTTTGGCTCGCTGGGTGGAGCACATCCCCGTAGCCAATCAGCCCACGTACAAGCAGACTCTGCAATTGATGGCTGGTGGGGAAAACCTGTCGGCGCGGACGTACGAAACTGGTCACTGGGAACCGGTGGCTACTTCGCTCGCTGATTTGCGAGAGCGGCGACCGGATACCGAGTGGCCCCAGCCCTTGTCGCGTCTAGTAAGACCATCACATTTAAGGTGCTCGATTTTTGACGAAGAAACCGGTCAGTCAACCAACCCTGGCGCGAAAAAATGCTCGGCCTATTTCAGAGTTCAACGCCATTGCTGATAGGTCTATCTCGCGACGACCCGAATCTGCGGAGTGTTCTTGCCGACGTGAAAAGGTCTCGCGTGTTGCTTGGCTCTGGACATCTGTATTGGGCAACCCCGCTTTACAAGCGCGGAGACGCCGATAAATCTTTGTGGGAAAACCATGGCGTCTGGTGCGACAAAGTCGCAAGCTACGTGGACGTAACAAAGCTTCTGATGGCAGTTTGCAAAAAATCGTCCGAGCTCCCTCACGAAATCAAAACTCAGCTGACGATGACATCAGTATTCAGCGGCCCGCGAGGGGGAGGTGTTGGTCGTCCAGCAACAACTGACCACAAAGTAGATACACCGACGAACGCCGCTGACTCCCGCACGCTGTCCGACTAACTCGGCGTGACATTGAAATCAACGAGGACGTTCGCTGAGCCCGCATACTTCGGGAACGGCGTCGCGCTTGTCATGTGAACCTTTGACTTCGCCCGGTCCTCAAACAGAACAACAGCCTGTTCCGTGTTCAAGTGGCGAGAGACATACAAAATCCCGTCGACTTTCTTGGGGTGCGCGTACACCGCCTGTCCCCACGCCTGCGGGACATCGTACGGCAGAACTGTCGATAACGAACCGTCGCCGCCTAGCCGCTTAAGAGGGATACCGCACAGCTTTGCCAACACAACTGAACTGCCGTCGAATGTAATGACGAAACGACGGCCAAGTTCATAACTTGGTATCAAAAATCCATTCACCGGGTCAGCGACTTCGTTGTGCAGAACAGTTTCGGCGAAAGCACAGTGCAACGTAAAGCCCATGTAGCTTGTCCCGTACACGCACGTAGAATCATCAAACCGGTTGGCGCCGGTGTGACCGAAAAACGGCTCATTGACGTTTTTCGGGGAAATGCGGATGAACTTGGTTGGGTCGAACGTTTCCGTCTCTAGATTAGCACTGGGGAATTTTTGTGGATTGGGCGCGCTCAGCAAGGAACCCCCTAGCACTCAACATATGCTCGGGCGGCCCGCTTCACACGTTCCACCTGACCCTCCCGAAGCGCCTCGAGCGGTGCGACACCCCCGAGCGACCCGTTCTTCGCCGTGAAGAAATGCCACTTGCTCCAACCGTGCAATTCTCCAAGCAGTGTACTGACCGCGGCCAGCTCTCGCGGGTCGATTAAAGGGTCCAAGTAAAATGCGGGCGCGAAGGTCCGCTGGTCAATGTTAACAGTGAAGAAGCGCTGCGCGTCTGCTAGGGCGAGTTCAGGAGCCCGCGCAACCCATTTGTCCCTGATTTTTTCGACAGGCAAGAGCTTGCCGTCCTCGACGAGCTTGCGCCGCAAGGGCTGTGCCGCAGCTTCATAAGCATCGAGGTCTAGTGTGCCTAATGATGACCCTAACTCTGATTGCTCATACCATTGAGGACTGTTCATTTTGGCCTCGCGAAGAGGAGTACGGCGCACCGGTCAGACCATCGTACGCGTAATCCCAGTTTCCCGCACCCTGCCGTCAAAAAGCGATACGGGTCAGCCCTGCGTTGGTGCGCTCCCGAACGTATTTTTATACGGCTGTGCGATTTCGTCTCCTGTTCGGTATGCCAGGCCGTGTAGCGACCTGTGCGCCGAATGAACAGCGCGGGCATGCGCGCAGTTTGTCCCCAGACAGGCCGCCGCCCGAGACGCCGGCGCCGGCTTGTTCAGCCTTGGGCCGAACGAACTCTGGTGTTGCGGCTGAGACGTATCTCGACGCGACCGCGACGGGTTTCGTCCAGGAAAACGAGTTCGAAAGCGCTGGCATGGAGCAGTTCCAGCGCAGTCTCCCCGTCGTGCGCCATAACGGCGCGGTGACCAATGCAGTCCAGCAGGAAAGCCAGACTGTCCGCGACGAACTCATTATCGTCGACGACGAGCACATTCATTCAATATCCTTATTACGCGAAGTTCGCGGCGCTGCCAAGAATGCTTCTTATGTAATAAAATATTATTAAATGGCGTTGCCTGTATTTTAGTCTTGCAGATTAATTCATAAGTATATAACCACGGACCCGTTCAGCAGGCGTTTAAATACCTGCCATACGACGCGAAGGAAAAGGTCGACAATGCAACCGGGGACTAATGGAAGCAGCGGAGCCCCAAAGCCCCAGGTCTTCGCTTCGCCTTGTAGTCAAATTTCGGCGTCCGCGCTCTTCCGCTGGCAGATAGTTCTGCTTATCGTCATACGTTAGTTGAATTGATAGTGGAGGTGTTGAAAGACCCGTCGACGTGCAATGGAGGCTGAAACTGGTCACCGCACGGACCGACACTGCTGCGCGTGGGCGAGCTGCGTCCACTGAACCCACAGCCTCAGCTGTCGGGGAACTGTTGAACACGAGCGCATCTCTGTTAGCGTTCAATGCGAACGCCCGTGGCCGCCGCCACCGCCCCAGTAATGGCCGCCGCCCATACCACGCCAGGGGTATCCGTTGCCACCCCAGTCCCCATGACCGCCCCAACCGCCTCGATATCCGTGGCCCCAATAGCCGTGGTGGCCCCAGTAGCCATGGTGGCCCCCGCCGTAACAGCAGCCGCCCCAATAGCCGAAACTCAGTGACACCGATGTTCCCCACCACGCGGGCCAGCCGTAGTACGGATACGCGACGGGGTAATCCGCAGGCATGACGAAGACAGGCGCGGATGGTGCGATATAGGTGTTCGTCGATGCAGATACATCTGACGCGGCCGCACCGGTCGCGGCTACGTCGCTCATCGAGAAAGGATATTGCTGCCGCGGCGCCGCCGCCGGCACCTCGCCGTACGGAACGTAGCCGAAGGGCACGTAGTAGTAGCAACCGGACAGAGCTGCGGACAGGACCACCACCGCAACGACGCCGCCCCCGCGCGACGTTGCGTCCAGCGTTTTCATGACCAGCTCCGGGGTCTGATGCGACGCAACATGCGGCGCGTCTTCAATTAATACGGTTCGTGAGCGTAGGCGAGCAAGCAGGATGCCTATTCGCGAGTGCAAGATTCAGCTTGACCCGAACGGTCGCGAGAGTACGCAGACGCTGCTCTTCGCATCCTTGTAGACGCAACCCGCGCGGAGCGCTTACATGCCGCCTTAGTATCCACCTCCCGTGTCAGGGCGGGCGAGAGGCTGAATCAGAATGTTGCGCCGCCTTAAGAACAACGTGGGGCCCAGATTTGCCCACGATGGGCTGCATGAATAGAACTGGAAATCGCAGACCCATCACCCTGCCGGAAATGCAAGTCGTGAAGAACGGTTCGAAGGTCGCGGAAGCTTTCCCTCGCGAATACCGGACCCCGGGTCCTTAACCGCGGCGACAACATCGCCTTCAGGGTCAAGGCGGGACTGGACTATGCACGGTTCGGGCACCGTTCGTTAAATCTCCTAAGCGAAGTCTGGGGTGTCCATTTAACCGGAGTTAGCGATTTGCCTCTGCGGGCGGCTCAGGAAGGTCGCTCTAAGCTGGGTGGATATCCGCGTTGCCTCCGCCATCCTCCCGGATGACCACAGGACGGGCTGACGAAGCCGCAAGGCCATCGCAGCCATTCCACAGTCCAGCAGCCTGCATCAGTCGGGAACCAAGCCTGAAACTCCTAAGGAACCTAGGGTATTGGGTGCTGGCGTGGGACCTTCCGTTGCCCCTGTCTACGCTCAACTCCGGTTAAATGGACACCCCAGAGCGAAGTTATACGCCCGTATAACCAGGTAACGCCAACGCGGTATCGACATATCCGACCGCATAGTAGATTTGCCGTTCGGCAAAACCTACTCTTCTCTCATCGAGACAGCGTTGCCGTTATGACAGTGCAAACTCGCGGTTCGGCCCGACCACGACATCGCCTTTTGGGTGGCCCGACCCGTTCGCTCTTTTAACGTCTTCAAGGATTCATCGTGTCAGCTGTTTTGCACAACTGGATATATATCGGCAGTAACGCGTATGCGGAGTACACGTTCGTGCCGTGGCTTGACAGGAACATCTATCGCCGTACCGTCGACCTCTCCGCAATATGCATTCAGTAGCCGCAAGTCAGGGATTATTCAACCTCTAGCCAGAATGGCACTTACTTAAGCCTACATGGAGGAGAAGACGCGGGTAAGTGCTTGAAGAGAAAGGGAGGGGGCTGATCCAGGGATTGATACGATGGTTGTTACCAGGCAAACACCGTCTCATTCCAAAGATCAGCCCCCATGGATCGTAATGCACGAAGTCATCACAGGCAAACACGAAGCAGGGTTCAAAGCCGGGCGTGCAGGGCCCAGGCGGTAGACTACTTCAACATACTGACGAGCCCGGGGCTGTTGGGCATAACGGAAGCGTATTTGCCAGAACATCGGGAACGGCTGTATCCGCCGACGGTGACACTGTCGATGTTCATGCGCCAGGCGCTGGAAGAGGACGCCTCCTGTCAGAAGGCAGTCAACGGGTGGGCGGCGCAGCGAGCTGCCGACGGGCTGCGGCCCATGAGTGTGCGTACGGGAGGCTACTGCCGCGCTCGCCAGAGACTGCCGCTGACGATGGTGCGGGAGTTGGCGCGCGAGACGGGGCGCCAACTGCATGAGCAGGCCGAGCCTGCCTGGAAGTGGCGCGGGCGCCCGGTCAAGCTGGTTGACGGCACCGGGATCTCGATGCCCGATACGACGCCGTCGAACCAGGCCCGTTTCCCGCAGTCCAGTGCTCAGGCCGAAGGAGTGGGCTTTCCATTGGCCTATCTGGTTGCGGTGATCTGTCTGGCAAGCGGCGCAGTACTGGAGTCGGCGGTCGGAACTTACGCGGGCAAAGGCAGCGGGGAGCTGACGGCGTTTCGCATGCTGCAAGGCACGTTTCGCAAAGGTGACGTGATCGTCGCCGATGCCTTGTACTGCCACTACTTTCTGATGGCCTCAATGATCGCCGCCGGGGTGGACGTCGTGATGGAACAGCATGGGGCACGCCGCACCGACTTTCGGCGAGGCCGGTCCCTGGGCACGCGCGATCACATTGTGACGTGGCCCAAACCCCGGCAGCGTCCTGACTGGATGACGCATGAGCAGTACCAGGCCTTCCCCGATGAACTGATGGTGCGCGAG
Source organism: Paraburkholderia sp. MM6662-R1 (assembly GCF_050436245.1). Taxonomy (NCBI): domain Bacteria; kingdom Pseudomonadati; phylum Pseudomonadota; class Betaproteobacteria; order Burkholderiales; family Burkholderiaceae; genus Paraburkholderia; species Paraburkholderia sp. MM6662-R1. Next base: position 1,287,516 of record NZ_JBNDLV010000001.1, read on the forward strand.
TCCAGGCTGCATCACCGGGTGCTGGTCACCACGATGCTTGATGCACGCAAGACCAGCAAACAGGACCTCTCGCAGTTGTACGCCAGGCGCTGGAACGTGGAACTGGATCTACGTAACATCAAGACGACGATGGGCATGGATGTGCTGCATTGCCAGACTGCCCACATGAACGAAAAGGAGATCTGGGTCCATCTGCTGGCCTACAACGTGATTCGGCTGCTGATGGCTCAGGCCGCCAGTCACCATGCCACTGACCCGAGAACACTGAGTTTCAAACACACGGTGCAGTTATGGACTGAATGGCTGGCCAGAGGTCTGACGGCAACTCACAACCAGAGTCTCCTGTTCAACCTGATCACGCAGTCTTGCGTTGGGAGTCGCCCCGGTCGCATCGAACCACGAATGCGCAAACGAAGACCGAAGTCCTACCCATGGCTGAAAGAGCCTCGTCACATCGCACGTGAGCGCGTCCAAAAATATGGGCACGCTCCACGGGCTTAAGTAAGTGCCATTCCCTCTAGCCACGTACTGTGAAGCTCTGTTGTGCAGGTTGTTGACATTCCAACGTCTTCCGGCACTGACGCACCGCGCGGAGGCACGCTACCGAAAGACCTTGGCGAGCCACCAATGGCCGCAAAGCGCAAGTCTGCATTGAGGATGCATCACCCCATGGGGAATTCCGACTCTACGCGAAAACCTCAAAACACGGCTCGCGCCCATTGCCACCGCACTGACGGAAGAACTCGCGGCGCTGTTGGCAGCCGCTCTCGACGACGGAAGAAAACGGACGCTCGACCGTCTGTCGCAGGCGCTAAGCGACGCGGTCCCAGAGTTTCTGCTAGAGGCGTTTGAACAGAAAATGCTCGCAGCCGGAAAGTCAGCGTCGGAATGTCGGCCATCGCTTGTCGCGGTAAGGCGCGCGAGTCAGGCTGCACCCACCGGGCAAGCATGCGCACCTGATGAAGACGTTAGCACAGACTGTGCTGTCGGCGGCGTCAGCTGCCGCGAGAACGCTCCCGTCCAACGCACTGCTTTCAACGCGTGCGAGCAGCGGAATAGCTGTTGCCGGCAAACAGACGAAGTGAAAGACCACCGCTTCGGGGGCGGGTCATGGTGATGGTGTTACTGGTCGATGACGACATGAGCCTGCTTCAGGCGCTTGAAACGTTGATTTGCGGAGAAGGTTACGAGGTAATGACTGCGTTGAACGGGGATGAGGAACTGCAGGCAGCACGCCGAAGGCGCCCTGACATCGTGGTTTCGGATTTCATGATGCCGGTCATGGACGGGCCCACCCTCATAGGTGCGCTCGCGGCCGAGCCGGACTTCGCAACTATTCCTGTCCTTCTAAACTCAGCGGTGGCGACACCACCGGCCCACCTGCAGGTGGCGGCATTTCTCAGAAAGCCAGTCGCGGCCCCGCGCCTGCTCGAACTGCTTCGACTGCACAGTCACAGTAAGGCCCAATCGCTGTGACTGGTCACTTCGATATACCGCCAATGGAAAGCCATTCCTGCCTCCATCGGGGAGTACCGCATTTTCGAAGAAAGCGCAGCCGCCGGAAACAGTGCTAAAGGGAGGAAGACGATGTTGAACGCTGAACCGAATACGGGCTCCACCATCCTGTCAGAGAGTGGCTCCAATCGTACGTCTATTGTCCCCGCGCTGCCTTCAGCCCACTATCCGTCGCCGCACCGGCCGGGCCGGCTCGCCCAGTCAAAGTCCGCTTGCGGCACTTCGTCGCCGAATGGCATGGACCCCTGGGCATCGACGCTCGCAGCCATCCATCGATTTTCTTCCCCGCCAGACCCGATGCGAACTGCTCCGGACCTGTCCGGCCGTCCCCGCTCCATGGGCGAGCCGTTCCGTCCCCGGCAGACGGGCGGCGGCGACGTGCGACCCTTCACTGTGACCGTAGTTGAGGAACTGTCCAATTGTCTCTTCGTGCTGCGCTGGCGTGACGCGACGCTTTGCAACTACGAAGAGCAGGTCTGGGCGGCGTGTCTCGCTCGCGCGTCAGGGTGTTGCGCCCTATCCGGCAAGCATATCAATCTGGGCGACTCAGTCTACCGTCCCCGAGTCCGCGGACGAGTCATACCACTTAACAGAGACGCAATGATTCTCGCCAGCGAGCTGGTCAAAGCCCGCACAGGTGCCGGACACGCGCTGGAGTTAATGTATGTTGGACTCGGACTCGCTAAAAGCATCCCCAGAACACAGGCGGTCTCAGGGTGCTCACTACCGCCTGACCACAGGAGATTCAATATGAAACTTGAGGCAGCCACGTTCGTGCGACTACGCCGTCTCGCCCCGGTTCTCGACGACATTCTCAGCACAGGCGAGGTCGACCACGCAGACCAGGCCGTAGGCCTTGATTCGCTCGCCCAGCTATGCTCACAGCTCTTCGATGCATACCGCGGCCAACATCCGGGCGAGATTGCGCAAGTGCGACTCGACGCCCTTGAGTCGCTGTAACGCACCGCTTAGGGACTGGCTCGCGGCTTCAGGTATCGCCGGTAGAATCAAAGAACCTATCGCTTTGACCCAGAATACGACCGTACCTCCATGCGTACAGGACGATTTTCTGCAGACGCTCGCAAAGGACAAGACCACCGTAAGCGTGTTCCTCGTGAACGGTATCAGACTGAGTGGCCAACTGGCCGGCTTTGACCAGTTTGCAGTTCTGTTGGAGTCTGGCCCAGGCGTGCAACCTGTTTTCAAACATGCCATTCCGACCGTGATGCCGGTCAATGGCAGGGCCCCGGCCGCGGTTCCGGCTCGGCGGTGAGTCGGGACAAGCCGAACAACTTGTGAGTTCGCGTCCGATGAGAATTGTCATGACATGCTGTGGTCTACGCTTGACGTGCGCATAGCCGAAGCCGCAACCGAATTTCTGCAACAAGGTTTTTCACTCGCCAACACCGCCTGCGAAAACGTGCAAAAAGCCACGAAGCAGGCAGTCGATGTCGCGCAAGGTAACCTGAGCGCCGCAACGAAAGCGGCATCGGAGGTAGCCGAAGCGGCTGAACAGGCAATCGAGAAAGCGGCGAAGGCGGCAAAGCAGTAATTTGAAGAACCTCTGAAACCGCGTTGTCGCACGGCGCGGTAACGAGCTTGGCCACACTGCGATGTGGCCACCACCGGACAAGCCGTACCGATGGTGGCCACGATTCGGATGGAAGTACTCGCCTCGATGGAGGCGAGGCAGCGAAATCCGCTGGTAAAGGCAGAAAAAGCAAGAGCCCTTACACGCCGCAAAACGTTGATGTCGCAATCAACCGTCTTGAACGGGTCGTGCTCGGAAAACAGTCAGATTCGTTCTTCCCCAGAGCCTATTTGCATGAGCGAGTCATTCAGGCGTTCGCGACACCCGGACTCAATCCAGTCCAACAGCAGCGACTGGAACGACTGCTTGAGCGCATCAGCGCTTCTGTGCCTTGAACCGCCGCCCCGGGGCGTCACCGCCTGTCCTATTGATGCCCCCACATTTCGACAATCAGACTGCTGCGGCGGCTGCATTTCCTGCTCGCGTCTTAACTACCCGAGGCGTCGCGCTCAAGCTGTGCTTGCGATACATGGCGGACATCGGCACCCTTGACAGCGTAGACCACAAATTCGGCGATGTTCTTCGCGTGGTCGCCGATGCGTTCGATGGCCTTCGCTATGAACAGGTAGTCCAGTCCAATCGAGATGGTTCGAGGGTCTCCCGTCATGTATGTGACGAGCTTGCGCACGAATGCTCGAAACTCGTTATCGATGGCTTTGTCATCCCGGACAATCTGTGCGGCGGCCACCGCATCCATCCGCGCAAATGCATCCAGCGCTCTGCGCAGGAGGTGTAAGGCCATTTCGCCGGAGACCCTGATTTCTGCGATGTTGAGCTCTCGGGCAACGCCATCCCGATGGATTCGGCGCATACGCTTTACCAGCTTTCGCGCCTCGTCGCCCGCGCGCTCGAGGTTCGTAATGCACTTCGAAGTGGCCATCAGGAATCGCAGGTCACGAGCGGCGGGCTGTCGACGCGCAATGATTTGGCTGACTTCTTCGTCGATTGCGATTTCCATCGCATTGAGGCGACGTTCGCCCTCGAGGACGTTGTCCACGAGCGCCGGGTCGAAGTCGTTCAGAACCGCCAGCGCGTGTGCCGTCTGTGATTCCACGAGTCCGCCCATTTCGAGCAGCTTCGATGAAAGGAGGTCAAGGTCCGCCTCGAACCTGCTGGAAAGGTGCTTTTCCGACATGTTCGATTCTCCAAAAAAACGCCAGTGACGTCGTTGTCGTTGCCTGCCGTGTCCGCCTCGCGAAAATGCGTTCACTCGTCCCGGCCCCAGCGTCCCATTGCGGTCTAGTTCCACGTCGTCATAACAGGACAAAAACCGTATATACCGTTTCATCATACGCTTCGCATTTGAATGCAGACAACAACAAACGTTGCGTATCTAATGCACTTTATCCTCATCGCGCTCCGATGTACGTGCTCACAGACTTCGGAGGTCAGGCTACGGGTAACATGCTGACCTAGGCGGCCTTTCCTTTGTCATCTGCTCTACCGTCGGGGCGAGCCGTTCGTGCGCACGCCGAATGGTAGACGGTGGAAGTACACCTGCATCCAATTACGCCACCCGGGGACAATCGCAGCGCACTGGCACCGCTAGCTGCGAAGTCGCATCGCCGTTCCGTTGCCGTATTCACGGACGCTATCCGTCTCCCGCGACAACAGGGGCACGCCAGCGTCATTCACTCGTTGAAGAGGTCGCGGCACGGCCCGCCATATCGAACGTCGAGTGATGACTCGTCCTTGAAAACAAGTCGCTTTAGAATTCCGGAATCCTGAACTTTTTGAACCGCGTCCCGCTTCACGAAGACGCCTGGACGTTCATCGGGCAGAACCAGCTGCATCAGCGGACCGTACTTTTGCATGGCGTGGAAGAAGCTGGACTCCAATGAAGGTTCTATCACACCCAGCCAGTAAACCAGGGCTGCGCTGGGATTTTTGGCGTCGCGTTCGAGAAAGCGCAACGTCTTCCGGGTGGCGAGGCAGGACGAGGGTTCGGTATGCGGCACATCGTGCATGCGGGTCTCCAGCTGGTTGTCCGTACGTTTTGCGAAATGGACCGCATAACGGCCCATTCATCGCGACGAGGCGAGCGTCGGGCTTGTTACAGCGGCTTGATGTTGGCAGCCTGCTTGCCCTTCGACCCCTGCTTTACGTCGAAGCTGACCTTCTGACTCTCTTGCAATGATTTGAAGCCGCTGCCCTGAACCTCAGAGAAGTGGGCGAACAGGTCTTCTCCGCCGTCGTCCGGCGTGCTAAAGCCGAAGCCCTTGGCGTCGTTGAACCACTTTACTGTTCCGGTTGCCATATTCATTCCACAAAAGTTTGATGTCGCATTCGCGTTTGCTGGATTTCACAGCGCAGCGAATCAGGAGGAAGAGTCTTACCACGCTGACATTGTTTCTGCGCGTCACATCGGTCGTTAAGGTGTCGCGAATGGTCCTGTATTGAGCCGTCGATGTGCGTGCCGCAAAACGGCTTGCATCTCGTCGTCACTTCGACGGGAACGCGGGCCTGGACTGCTAGCGGCACGCGTAAAGCACGCGTCCATCGAGGTCTCAACCCATGTGGAGTCCACCGTTGAGCGAAAAATCAGCACCGGTCGCAAAGCCGGACTCATTGCTGGCGAGCCACGAGACAATTGAAGCAATTTCCGACGCCTCTCCGAGACGGCGCACCGGAATGCCCTGAATAATTGCGTCCAGTACTTCAGGACGCACCGCACGAACCATATCCGTGCCGATGTATCCGGGGGAAACCGTATTCACCGTGATGCCCTTCGTTGCCACTTCCTGGGCAAGCGACATCGTGAAGCCGTGAATGCCCGCCTTCGCAGTCGCATAGTTGGTCTGGCCAAACTGCCCTTTCTGCCCGTTCACCGACGAGATGTTGATGATTCGCCCCCACTCCCTGCCAACCATCCCCTCGATGACCTGCTTGGTGACATTGAAGAGGCTGGTCAGGTTCGTATCAATGACATCGTTCCAGTTCTCCATCGACATCTTGCGAAACGTCCCGTCCCGCGTAATGCCGGCATTGTTCACCAGCACGTCAATGTCACCGACCTCCTTCTTTACCTTGGCGAAGGCGGCTTCGGTCGATTCCCAGTCACCGACATTGCCCTCCGAGGCGATAAAGGAAAATCCAAGCTCGGCCTGCTTGGCCAGCCATCGTTCCCGTCTCGGAGAGTTGGGCCCGCATCCCGCCACAACGGTCAGCCCATCTGTGTAAAGCCGCTGGCATATCGCTGTTCCAATCCCACCCATACCACCGGTTACGTAAGCGATTCGCTTTGACATGTTCTACCCCCGGTTCTTGCTACGGTTAAAGGACCAACATACTTTTTCCTGGTAGCTAACCCGCGTTTCCGATGTGCGCGTCAGACGAGGCTTCTTTCCGCCGCGCCGTCCGATGGCAATCAAACAGCTTCAGCGGTTGCAGCCACCCCACCCCTCAGTGACGGGGCTACTCGCTGCTTTGGGGCGACGGGCTTCCGGGTAGACACAGGTCCGGGCGACGCGCCGGATGTCTGCTCTGGCAAGCGACCATGGTCGATAAAGTCGTGAAGCACCTTCACTGCCTCCGGCTTGCCGCGCTCCTCCAGTCTGCCGAGAAGGGCATGCGCGAACGCTTTCACGTCTTGAGGTCCGTAACATGCCTCGAACTGGAGAAGGGTTTCCCTAACCGCCGCGCGAATGCTGTGCTCGTACAGCATGCTCGCGATATGCGAAGCGCCTCTCGCCAGTTCTACCTCGCAACCAGTCAAGCGCCAGACGTCATCAGACGACCGTTTGCGTTTAGCTGCCTTCACATCGATACCCCGGTTTTGTGGCAAGCACATGCCGCGCCGACTTGCAAATGGCTGCTTGCGCGTCGTCGCGCGTTAGTCCGACCATGTTGACAAGGAAAAATAGGGATGCAAGGCACACCGACTCCATGGGCCGCCGGTGTCACGAAAGGCGGATTACGCGGCCTGATGCTTCCCGGTACAAAGCCAGTAAATGTCGAGATTCAGGACTGCGGCCAGACGCGTACAGACGTTGAGCGGCGGCACGGTGATTCCATGCCGCCAGTAGTGCACGTCGTATTCGCTCACGTCCAGCCACCTCGCTGCGCGCGCTGAACTGATGCCAGCGCGCTTGAATCCCCGGTCGAGGCGCGCAGCCAGGGCGCGCCTGAGGCGGTCACTCTGGAGGCTGCGCTCGAGGTGGCCATTCATTGAATATCGATTCGTCATACTTAGCGGCTCTCAGGTCTCTAGTTTCTAGTTTTATGCAATTCGGCGCCGCTTGGGTGGCGGCGTCGAATGAAGCTACATGTTGGTCGTGACAGCGTTGTGACCTTGCTGCTGCGACTTTATTTCCTTGGAACAGACGCTTGCCTGCCACTCGTTTGCGTCACTATTTAACGGCGGCGGCATCGACGTCAAATGGAAAATAATCTGGTCCGTGCTGTCTGACTGGATAAACGCGAATCGCTGCCGCGCATGTTCAATCGGCAAAGGACCGCATCTTTTTTCCGCACTGCACTGTCAAGGCTGGGCGGTCGAGTGTGGCTGTGCGATGGTCCGATGTATACCTCGGGTTTTCACCTGGAGAACGTTTGCAGCCCAATGCAGACAAGGCGATGCCGCTGCGCTTGCGCTCGGCGGTGCTGCCCGATGGAACAAACAATTTGACATTCAGCCACCCGTCCCTAGAATGGAATTGCTGCATCGCACCAACCATTCCACTGGACTCGCAGGCCGTGAGGTCCAGTTGACTTTCAGGCTTTAGCCAGGTTTTCCTTCCGCGGAGTGAGTGATGAGCAGTCTTGCCCCCAAACAAATCTTTGCCGCCCAGAAAGCTGGTGTAGACATGACGTTTGCAGTCCTTAACGAGGTAGTGGACGGCGTTGCAAAGCTCGTCGAGCTGAACGTGCAGGCGGTCAAATCGATGCTCGCTGAAAATCAGGAAGTCCTGTCCACGGCGCTTTCGGCCAAGAAGCCACGCCAGCTGTTCCTGCAACAGGCAACCCAGACTACACCGGCCCTGGAGAAAGCACAGTCATACTGGCGCCACGTTCACGGAATCCTCTCCAGCACCGTGGCCGGGGTCACGTCGCTCGCAGAAGCGAGGTTGAAGCAGCGCCAGACCGGAAGCCGCGGGACAGCGAAACTGGCCGGCGATGTTACCGAAACCGATGACAGCGTTGCCGCGTCGAGCACGGGGGCGACGGCTGTACCAGCAGTCCTTGAGTAGCGCAGTGATGCTGAGGGGGTGAAGTGTTCTTTGGAGACCCTCTCATACGGGATTGTTCAGAGGGGCATTGCACACAGCGATTATCCCGAGACGCATGCGTTCGCCAGTTGTAAATTGACATAGCGGGACGCATGCGGGGGCGAAATTGTGTGGGGAGGCCATATGTCTACGAGGATGACGCGGTTCAACGAGGCGCGAGCCCTGGAGCGGGTCGCGAATGCTGCTCATGAAGTGCAAGCGGCGTCTGTCGCTCTACAGCAACACTTCTCACCCGATGGCGACGCACAGCCACCGATGCTTGAGCTAGTCAGATTCGAAGCAGCGATACTGGAACTCAGCACTGCCCGAGCCGATTTCGACGCCCTTTTTACTTTTGGACAGCTGTCGCCGACACCTGCCTGACCCCGTAGGCCGAAAGAGCCTGAACCAGACCGAATGGGTCGCAAGTTCCCAAATCTTTCCATTTGGAAGAACAATGGACCAATCGTGTTCAAAATAGAGCCCGCACTGCCATTATGGACGTTGTTTCCGGACTGGATGTAGTGATTGGGCCTCCTTGGGGACTGCAGCTGGTTCCAGCGAGCGCGCCCGACGGGATTGTTGGCAAAACGCAGGAGCAGGTTCTGGAGATGGCGACTAGCTTCAGCCACGGCAGCGCTCACGACCGAAATCGAGGGGCTATTGCGTTGCGGTGCTTTTCAACTGCGGCAAGGTGTATTCAGGCTGCGCCAGCGGCATTGGAGAAACATTTCGATGAGACGCACGCGGTAACGTCGCCGCAGCCTCAGCCAGTCTGAATCTTGCAGCCGCCCTTCCCGGTGACATTGCAAATCGCAAGCAGGTCTAGCCCGGTGTGATGCGCGACCAGCCACGGGATGCCCGAATAAGCGACTAGCGGGCGCCGTACCCTATATTCAAACATACCAGGTCCAATCCGCTTGAACAGCACGACGTCCGATGCATGTCGTATCGCGAAGCGCACGCTGACCAGGCCGAGCTGGGCCGCTCGAGGCATCGACAATGAACCATCGAACGAGTATTCAAAGGCCAAGTTTGACAGTACACAGTAGGCGACTGCAATAACCAGCACCGGCTTTCCCACTAGCCAACTGTAAGCACAAATCCTACGCGTCACTGAATTCTTCGGGGTTAGTGCGGTGACAGGCATCCGGTACTCCACCGTCTTTGCTTGCTAGCGATATTACTGGCATCACAATGCACGCGCCAACAAAGATGAGGAACAAGGCGGCAGGAAGATGCGACAGTCGGATGCTTGTGGCCTTTCGTCAGGCTATGCCGCAAGGGACAAACCAGGTCAGCCGCGCAGAATGCTCGGAATTTTACGGCGGCAATGATTCTGCATTATTGCGTTCGGTTAATTGCCGATATACGATAATACTGTATATATTGTTTTTGTTGCCGACCCGACGTCTCTATATGAGTTTGCGTTGCAACGTCGCCCGGACATTCCCGGCAACCGCGCCTGTATGACTGAATACGTTGCGTGAGGAGCGCCCATGCCGGACAAGCATCTTTCCACTTAGTTTGACGTTGACCTCAACCTGCTCTCGACGCGACTGCTCGAGACGGGCGGACTGGTCGAGTCGCAAGTTGAGCGCGTGCTCGGATTGATGAACACATATGATTCCGCCCTGGTCTTGCAGGTTCTCGACGACGAAAAGCGGCTCAACGTAATGGAGCTTGAACTCGACGAAGAGATTTGCAATGTCATTGCCCGTCGACAACCCGCTGCGCGTGACCTCCGGCTTCTGATGGCTGCCTCGAAGTGTGTTACCAACCTCGAACGGGCAGGTGATGAGGCTCGCAAGGTTGCGAAACGGCTTCGCCGAATTCATGAGAGCGGCGAGACAGGGCCCATCAATACGACGGAGCTAAGAAGGACCGGCGAGCTGGCCTTGATGATTCTGCGCAGGGCTCTCGATGCGTTCGCGCGGATGGATGCCGTGGCGGCCGCGCAGATTGTCCGCGACGACGGAGCAGTCGATAACTCGTTCCGGGCGTTCGGTCGCAGGCTGGTCATGCAGATGACGGAAGCTCCCCGGACAATTCCGGTTGGCCTGGAATACATGTTCATTGCGAAGGCCATTGAGCGTATCGGGGAACACGCTACCAATATCGCTGAGTTCGTTGTCTATGTGGTCAAAGGCCGGGATGTACGCCATGTACCCCTTGACCGGCTCGAGCACGCAGCCTTGGCCAACTGAAACCGAACGCGAACGTCCAACGTCCGCGAACCGTTCCGCATGCTACCGATGCGCGTAGAGCGGCAGGAATGGGTCTTTGGCAAGCGGCGCTCCGGCGCTCGACGGGCGGCCCGTTCCAACAGCGATAGGCGATGGGCGCGTTGGAATGTCCGGGCGCGCAGTCGGTAACGCCAGCATCTTCGAAAAGTCGGCGGCAGCACGCGCGCGGGCAGTGAGATTCAGCGAGCCGTTCAATCCGGGCACCTTATCGACAGTTTTCAATATCGACGTGTGGTCATATTGGGTATGGTCGATAGTCCCCGCCGGAACATACGGTGAAGTAACGAGAGCCGGGACACGCACACCGAGGCGGTCGAAAGGAAAGTTGTGCGTCTTGAGCCTCGGATTCTCGCTGGCGCCCGGCGGCACACCTGGCGGAGGGCGCACGTGGTCGAAGAAGCCTCCGTGCTCGTCAAACACGATAACGAACATGCTGCCGGGCCGGCTAATACAAGTCATCAACGACGACTACTCTACGCTGCGCGGAGGTCCGCGGCTGTCACGAGAATACGAGTAGCCCGCAACGCGCGGCCTTTTCTGTCCGCTGCCTCAAGTATCCGCTTTACTCCGCGCTCGAACGCTGAGACAAGCGTCGCGTCGTCGGATTCCCGTCGAAACAGGAAGTGTCGCTCCAGCGCGTCGCGAGTCACTGCGCACGCGATGTCGCGACCTTGTGACATCAGGGTGAACGTCAGCAGCCGTCCCCCGGCAAAAAACCCGGGGCGTCCTTTCATTGCAAGCATCTCATCCTCATCTTTACATCAGACTGCCAAAGCCCCTGAAAACGGGGGGCGCAGCGCCGTATTCACCGGTTAAGTTCCAGACCTTGGGTCTCGGCACCGTGACCAGAGCTTATCAAGAACAAAAATGCAGCGTGGCGTGGCCATGACTACGACGGCAAATGCTGCCGCAGGGACTGAGACAGTCCCGCCGAGCCGAAGCGCGACCCGGCCAATATTTTTTTGCGACGAGGCGAAGCGCAAAAGCCATTCAGCAAAAGCGTTGTGCGATTCCATGTCGTACCTCGTTCGGCAGCTTCAAGAGTCAGCGTCGAAGAACTTCGTAGCAAAGACTGTCGGCGCCTGCCTGGCGGCAATTTCGATGTCCATGTCATTTGGGTAGTGCTTCAATATGGCCGCCGCTTTTCCCCGCAAGGTCTCTATTTTCGCTGTTCCGGACGACAACTCCGAAAGCAGCTCCCGCGCCCGTCGGAGTGATAGGGTCCTTTCGTATGGCGTTGTCATGACCGTCTCGGCAGTTTCGTTATGTCAGCTGGCATGTGAGCAAGCGCTGATAACTGGCCGCAGCGAAGGTGATTGACTATCAGCCTTCGCTCACTCTTACTCTCCTTGCCGAGCGAGCGTTGCGAACACGCGGGTCATTACAGCTCGAATGTTGCGAGCAGTGACAGCGCAGGCCGCTGCGGCACTCCCATAGAGAGCGGCACCTGCCCACCATCGGACAACCTGACTATGCGATGACCACAGGATGGAACTAGAGCCAAAGCCGTCGTGGGTTACCTTTTTTAGGTTGCACGCAGGTCCGCGGCCGTCACCAGAACGCGAGCGCCCCGCAATGCCCGACTCTTTCTGTCCGCTACCTCCAGTATTCGTCTGAGTCCGCGCTCGAAGGCTGCGACCAAAGTCGTGTCATCCGACTCCCGCCGCAATAGGAGATGTCGCTCCAGTGCATCGCGAGTTACCGCGCACGCGATGTCCCGACCTTGTGACATCAGGGTGAAGGTCAGCAGCCGTCCTTCGGCAAAAAACCCGGGACGTCCTTTCATTGCAAGCATCTCATCCTCAACTTCACATCAGATTACTACGCCCCGAATCAAGGGCCTTTTCATGGTGTCAAGCGGTCACCCCCCAAACGCTGCCGTCCTGGAGTCCCTGTCTGGCCGCCAGCTGCTATTCAAGCGCGCAATCTCTACGGGTGATGCCAAACACAGGGGAGCCGGCGCCACGGTCGCTTGCCAATGCGGAAGAGAGTCGCGCGAGAACCTCGCGCGCGTAATGCACGTGCGCTGCGCGTAAGTGCATTCCCTCATCGAATGCGCTGATGAAGGCGTTTCGTCATTGGCCCTGGTTAAAGAGGTTCGCTTCCGCCCGAGTCGCCCGGCATAAAGCGCTCCGTCTGTAACCCCGACCAGGCCGCTTCTGCCGCCTGCGCCCCATCGTTGCGACGCTAACGCTAACGCTGATGACGATGACAACGCCGGCGCTGAGCGCCAGGCGGGAAAACTGTCGGGCTCCTTCGACGTCCTCAAACAGATGCGCGAGAAGGGGCTGTCGTCTTTAGGGCAGTCAAACATTTTCCGTGGTGCGCCCGGTAGATGCGATGACGGGCGAGACTTGACGCTTGGTGCAGAAGCACCAATGCAGGCGGCCCGCATTCTCGACTGCCGTATCGGACATCTGCAAACCGGTCGACGGAGTGCATAGACCATGGTGCGTGGTGCAGCACCTTCCGGGCGGTCGTCGTCGATAGGGTTGGCGACAGCTCGGTCAGGCCATTGCCGCCGGCACACGCCAGGATTCCGGATTGGTCCAGAACGCGCCGCGGATGCGCTCGGGGCGCGGCGGTGCCGGTGGCTTTGCAGCCGTTGCGCCAATTCGGCCACGCAGCGAAATTTTGCGACCGCTCGTACCGAGCCGTTTGACTATTTCGGCAAGCGTGCCGTCGGCTTGCCACTCTTCAAAGCGGCGGCGGCAGGTCGGCGGCGACGGATAGCGGCCCGGCAGCCTGGTCCAACCTTCTCCCGACGCCAGAACCCACAACACTCCATTGGCAACCGCGCGAGCTTCCGCGCGAGGCCGGCCGCGTCGTTCAGTGGTTGCGGGCTGAGCATCGAACAAAGCCTCAACCAGCGCCCACTCGTTGTCTGTCAAATCGTCGAACACGTTCATGTCTTGCCTTTGCTAAGCGAACTACAATGCGCTGCCCCGCGCTGCGCACCTTTTTTCTATTCGCACTCAAATTCGAGCGCTCGGCGGTCGGGGTAGTCACGGCGGTTGCTGTGCTGCTGAGCCATAGTGGCCGACCTATGCATAGGATAAGCAAACATCGTGCCACTTCTTCTGTAAGCGCCTCACAATCAAAATTCTGAAGGTTCAGGTCGGCACGAGCGGTAACCATGCACCTCTTGGAGAACAAAATTGCGTTTCGGAAATCGAGTCACGCACCAAATGTGTGCGACAAAGCCTTGTAGACTAGGCAGTCTTGAGGGCTTTGGCGAACGACCGGACGGGATATCGCATCGGTCAGCGTGCCGTTCAAATAATCGCTTGGTCACACGGCGCGACAACAGCGCACCCTTTCATAGTGGGGTATTCCTCTCGAGGGGCTGAACGGTAAATTCCTCGCTTGGCTTCTGCGAGGTACCGCTGACGAGTCGTTGCTTCGACGTGATGAGGCCGGACATGGCACCAAGGCGTTGCGGATGGATGCGTGGACGTCGATGCAGTTGTTGCCTGTGCCACCCATCCAGCAGCAATATGAGATTGCGAACTTCCTCGAAACAAAGACTCGCAGGATTGATGCACTACGGATGCCGACGGCGACGACGCTGTACTGCTATCGGCCCGTCAAAGCCTGACGTCGACTTCAGGACAGTTTGGCGAGCAGCTTGATGAAGTTGCGCTTCGCACGATACGCTGCCCGAATCGCTTCCAGTTCGCTGGTGAACTCCGCACGTTCATCCAGCCTTGCCCGCAGCATGCCGATGGCCCGCACAATTTCGAAGGCCTCGTCATATCGGGCGTTGCGCGAGCCGTTCTCGGCAGCGACCGGCAGCAGGCGGTGATAAAGAGCGATGGCGTCGTGCGGATGGGTTTTGCCGCGGACAGACGCCATCTCAGGCCACAGCTGGGTTGCGACCGGACCTCCGGTGAACGTTTCCCAAGCGACGTCGTTCTCTTTCCCGGCCAGAAAAACCCTGACCAGTTCGGTCCGCGTCGCGCGCTGCCAGACACTGCGTTTCGATTTTGCGACCGACTCCTCTTCGCTGACCAGCGCCCAAAGATGCCTGAGAGCACGCTCCCGGGTTTCGTCATGCCTGCCGGTGGCCGTAGCGACCTTCATCAAGGTGGGAAACGCCTCGGCCGTCGGGTGCATCTCGAAACGGCGCCACGCGAACGCATCGGCCTTGTCGAATTCGCTGCGACGCAGATACGCATCAATGCAGAAGTCGAGCAGGCGCTGGTCAAAGCTCTTGCCGGATTCCTTGATGCCGCGCTCGGCCCACACGAGCCCCTCGTCCGGGCGACCGTGCTTCACACAAAGCTCCGCCACCAGCAGAAAGCGGTACGGACTCGAGAGGTCCTTCGAGCGAATACGAATCAACGTATCCACATCTCCGTCGAGTTCGGCCAGGGCCTCCATCGCGTGTTCGAGCTGCATGCGCGGCGAGTCGTATGACCGTCGATATTCCTTGCCCGGTGCGAGCGCGGGCAGTGCTTCCCAGGCCTCGTTGACGAGTTCGCGATAGCGGCTCAACCCGTTCTTGCCCAATGGCTCCGCATAGGCCGGAAGGACGTTGTAGAACGTGTCCCACTTGCCTTCTGTCTGGAAGCGGAAGAGTCGCTCGGCAAGCTTCACCGGGTCGGGGCCCGTCAACGTGCAGGCATCGAGGTGAACAGACGCCAGCTCGAAGATGGCCGGCATTACGTCCCCACCGGAGTCGTCAATCTGTTCGAGGCTCTTTTCCGCGCCCGCAATCGCCAGCTCCGAAAGTTCGACCACCTGTGCGGCGTGTGGCCCGGCAAGCCTCTGACGCAACATGTCGGCCAGCGACATCAGGCCATCCCCGTATGCACCAGACTCGCGCCAGTCCAGCGGACGGGAAATGCGTGTCGCCTGCCTGACGGCGGCCTTCATGCCGGGCAAATCGGATGCCCCCGCGGCACGCGCAGCGAACAGCAGCTTGTCGCGCAGCGTCAGGTCGCGTTCGACGGCGTCCATCAATAATTCCTGAAGCTCATCCTTGCCCAGTGTCGCCACGTATTCGCGAATCACTTCTTCGAAGGTTTTCCGCTTTTTGCGTGGGGTCCCCGGCGCCGGTTCTTCGGCGTGAAACACTTCTTCACCGGAATTTTCGAGCCAGGAGAGCGCAACGGCGACAGCGTGCTTGCAGAAAACGCCATCATCGCCCACCGGACAGTTGCATTCATACGCGAGCTCACCATCGTCGACGGCGAGTTCAACCCGGTAGCGGTGCGTGCCGCGCACGGTGGCGCGAACAGCTTCGTCGCGCTCATCCAGGCGGGAAACGACGCCATCGTGAAAATAGGCCTTGCCGCGCGCAAAGGTTTTCGTGTCGGCGAGCGACTGGACTTCAGCAAGAGTGAGAACCTCGGAAAGCTTTGCAGACTGGGACATCGGGTGACCGGTGAAAAACGGATAATGCCGCGACGGGCGGCGTACAGACACGATGATACGGCGATGAGCAAGGAGGCGCCCGATTCCGAGCGTATGGGTTGGGCGGCACGCGTGCCCGGCGGCGCGTCGACAAAACACGAATCCAGGCTTTCCCCTCGATGGCCCGGTATCGGCTTATTGGCTTGAACACCTGGCCGGAAATCCCGAAACGTCTGCCCGCCAATGCGCGACGCACCGTGTATTCGCTCGCATATTTCGCCGAGGTGAACCCGATGGCGTTCGTCTCGCGGCTCACATCGTACGCGATATGGACCGCCGCTACCGCTCTTCCTGATTTGTCGATGGTTGCGTGGTTCTCGCCTACGCCATGATGGGCGATGGTGATGGGAGATTTTCGTCGGGACGGTCCCAGACGACTATCAGATTCGACGGCGAGGAAAGAAATCTCACCCGTTGGTTCCAGAAATCTCAACCGATGCTTCTCAGGGTCGAAGAAGCCTTGTCTGGCGGGGTCAAAAATCTCGAATTATGGGTCTCGCTACACCCGGCCCTGAGCACGCGGTATCCTTCCCGTTCGACCAGCAGCCGAAGCGGACGCAGAATATTCGGTCGTCATCGACGAGCAGGACGGTCGCCAATCTAGGGGGCCGCGTTTAAATCGAAAAGATAACAATGGAGCCGCACACGCCTCTGACCTTCACCTTGCTTTCGGAGGCGGGATTGAATCCGTTGAAGCTCGACACGAGCTGGATAATTTCGGCGTTCGTATCGCCCCGCGAGACGAGGGTGTGCATTAGTAGTCGAATTCGCCGCAGCAGCGTCCCTGACTAACCTGGCCGTATCTATTCGCTATCCGCTCTGATGACAAGCAAACGGCGCTTCAGAGTCATGCGGGGCGTCGCGCACGTGTCCGAAGTGGCCCTCGCCGGGTTCAGGGCGGCTCGACCGTGAGATACAGCGCGCATCCACGGCTCGGACCCTACACCTTCTCGCGCACGACTTAACCGCGACGGCTTGGGCTCGCGCCGCTGCCAAAGGGAACCACGACGTCAAAGTTGAACCACGGCGAGAAGCGCTGGCCCGTCGCCGATGACACGACTCTGATGCCCCTTGCCGGTCGTGTCCTCAAGCAGTATCGCGCCTCCTGCGGCGACACGACGTCGCTCGCCGTCGCTGGCCTCGAACTCAATCTCCCCGTTGAGAAAAAACACCCACAGACACTTGGGCGAAGGATGAACGTCGCCGACCCATCCGCTCGGCAGGCGCACAAATCCGTAGTGGGTCGCTGCCGCGAAATCCGACACGTCAAAGGATTCTGCGGGCGGCGCGAAGTTGCGGCTGACCAGCTCGATGCTAAGCGACGCAAAATGACTTTCACCGACGGCGTCTGAATACAGTTGCGAAAATGACAGTGCATACGCCACAGAGCTTCTCCTTTTCGCAACCTATATTCCAGTCGGCGTTCGACGTAACCCGTCCGGTTGGAATATCGGAGGTTTGAGTTACCCAGCGCTTTGCAAGACGTCGGCCGCACAACGACTCCGGATGAGTGTCCCGCCCGCCGGCACAGGCGTCAAGGCAAGGTAACGTAGCAGCGAGGGCATCGTGCCAGCATGGCGAACAGGCTCGCAGAGGTGTGCGCTCAACCGATGAGGCGGTTCCGCGCCGGAAACTGTCCGAATAATCCTCGGACTTTGCACGCACTCAAATTCGCCACCGCGTACGCCAAGGCTTAAATTGACGGGGAGGCGGTCACGAAACCGCCGCTCACGCGGAATGAGTGACGCTGGAGACCGGCGAGCGGACCCATATTGCGTGACTGGCCATGAACGCACTAATCGTCACGAGAGGTTGCAATGCGGCGTGCATATGATTATCGGAGCTTCGAGGCAACCATTGAAGTCGAGTCGGTGCCGGCTGTTATTGTCGCGGGCTCGATAGTCGCGTCCGGAGGTCTTGTGGTGAAGGTTGCTGTGCGACACCGGCTGTCCGGGCGCGAGTTTCCCCCCGCGCAACTCTCGGACGAAGGTGAACCGACTTTCGCCACCGAAGCTGAAGCGCTGATGGCGGGGTTTAGTGCCGCCCAACGGCTTATTGATGACGCGCTTGCAGAACGATGATGCCCGTATGCTTCGTCGTGCGTCACAGCCACGTCCTAGCCCGCGCGCTCGGGCTGTTAGACGGGTAGAAGCGGCGTCGGATTTTCTAACCTCTCGTGTCATAAGCACACGCGTTCTCCGCAGTACCCGAGCGACGCTCTTTTAATTTCTGCGGCGCATCACTCAGGGGTATTCTCGCAAAGCCGTCGTACCCCCTGCTCGAAGCCGTTGGTCGACTCACGACGGCTGTCAGAACACGGCTAGCGTACCCTTACGACCGTTGTCTCTATCGAGACAACTGAAGCCGCAAAAGTGAACGTCGCCGCGCCGTCTACCAAGAGCACGGCTGTGGCCAGCTTCAACCTGAGAGCAGAGACTCGAATTGTTCAAGCGATAGCGGCTTCAAAAGCTGGCCATCAAAGCACGACATGTCGAAGCGCTCGCGGACGTCATCATACGCGGTCATTGAAAAGATGCGCCGGGACGCATATTTCTCGGACGCACGGAGCCGCAGGCACAACTCGTGGCCGTTAATGTCGGGCAGTCCAATGTCCACGAGAATGAAATCGAAAGCGCCGTCACCGCCGGCCGCAACCAATGCGTCAGCACCGGAATACGCCTTCGTCACAGCATGCCCCATCGAGCATGCGACGTCGGCCAGCAGGTCAGTTGTAGCGCTGTAGTCGTCTACCAGAAGAACTTTCATCGGAAAGTACTCCAACATGCAGAACACGCGAGGGCAGTCGCCTCACCTTGCGATGTCATGCAGTTTTGTGCCGCGATTAACACCTACGCGGAGTACCATCGCATCCGCGCTCGCGCCCAAGGTGCTTGCTCGTCCTGGAACTCGCTGCAACGTCGGACGTCTCCCTCGTCGCGCGAGAACTGGACTCGACGCGCTCGGAGCATTTTCCAGCAAAACCCTCGGCCACATAGCCAGTATTAACACTACGCTGGTGGAACACCAATCATGTCGACATGGCAGCTCAGCGTGGGACTTTGGCGTATGTTGATTGTTGCTGCGCTCAAGACCGCGCCGAAAGCGGTCACAGTCGCGCCGAAGGGGAAGGATTCGCCCTGGCGAACCTAACCGAGCACTGCCAGTAGCTTGATAAAATTGCGCTTGGCGCGATAGGTCTGTCGGATTGACTCGAGTTCATCGCCAAACTGCGCATGCTCGTTCAGTTGCGCTCGCAGTCCCCCAATAGTCCGCACGATGTCGAACGCCTCCTCATAACGGGCGTTACGCGTGCCACTTTCGGCGGCGATGGGCAGCAGGCGGTGATACAGGACAATGGCGTCGTGCGGATGGGTCTTTGAGCGAATGGATGCCATCGTTGCCCACATAGTTGTCGCCACTGGACCGCCGCAGAACGTCTTCCATGCCGTGTCGTGCTCGCGCCCGGTGAGAAAGATTTTGACCAGTTCGGTTCGCGTCGGCATCTGCCAGGAATTGCGCTTCGCTTTGGTCGGCGCCTCTTCAGCGCGAACAAGACTCCACAGATGATTGAGCGCACGCTCGCGTGTCATATCATGCTGGCCAGTCGCGCTGGCGACACCCATCAGGGCGGCGAATGCTTCTGCGCCCGGGTGCATCCCGAAACGCTGCCACGCGAGCACATCAGCCTTCTCGAATTCGCCGCGCCGCAGGTGCTCCTGGATGCAGAAGTCAAGCAGACGCTGGTCCACGTTCTTGCCAGACTCTGTGAGGCCGCGTTCGGCCCACGCGAGTCCTTCGTCGTAGCGCCCGTGCTTCGCGCAAAGCTCTGCGACCAGCAAAAAACGGTAGGGACTCGACAGGTCCTTTGACCGGATGCGAACCAGTGCGTCCACATCGCCGTCGAGGTCGGCCAGCGCCTCCATCGCGCGTTCCAGTCGCATGCGGAGCGGTTCGAACGACCGGCGAAATTCATTGCTCGGCGCCAGTGCCGGCCGGCCGTCCCACCCGTTTTCTACAAGCATGCGGTACCGATGAATCCCAAGGTCGCCGAGCGGTTCGGCGTAAGCCGGCAACACATCGTAGAAGGTATCCCACACGCCGTCGGTCTGAAACCGGAACAGTCGCTCCGCGAGCTTCGTTGGGTCCGGTCGCGTCTGACGACATGCTTCGAGATGTACGGCGGCAAGCTCCATGATGGCCGGCATCACATCACCCCCGGAGTCATCAATCTGCTCGAGACTTGCTTCGGCGCCGGCAATCGCAAGCTCCGCAAGCTCGACCACCTGGGCGGCCTGAGGACTGGCAAGCCGCTGCCGCAGCATGTCCGCGAGCGACATCAGGCCGTCGCCGTACGCGCCGGCTTCGCGCCAGTCGAGCGGCCGCGAAATGCGCGTCGCCTGTCGTACCGCAGTCTTCATGCTCGGAAGGTCACTGGCGTTCGCCGCACGCGCCGCGAGCAACAGCCTGTCGCGCAGCGCCATGTCGCGTTCGACCGCTTCCAGCAACAGTTCGCGCACGGCTTCCGCATTCAGCGTCGCAACATATTCACGAATCTGCTCCTCGTATGTCTTGCGCTTTTTACGAGGCTTTGCCGGCTCTGACTCATCGGCATGAAACACTTCCGCGCCGGTATTCTCGAGCCACGACAGGGCGACCGCGACCACGTGCTTGCAGAAGATACCGTCCTCGCCGACCGGACAGTCGCATTCGTAGGTCAGCTCGCCGTCGCCGCCTACGCCAAGCTCGACGCTGTACCGGTGCGTGCCGCGTACGTTCGCGCGAAGGACACCATCGCGCTCTTCGAGGCGCGAGACGGCGCCCTCGTGAAAATACGCCTTGCCGCGCCCGAACGTTTTTGTGTCCGCGAGCGACTGGATTTCGGCGAGGCTAATGATGTCGTGAAGTGGTGACTGGCTGGACATGGCGTGCGTTTGAGATATGCGAGAAAGAAGGATGCACGAGCCAATCGGCTGTGGCACGAATCCGCAAAACCAACGGCCACCCAAAGGCGCCCGTCGCATGCGAAATTCCCTGACTCTGCAGGAGGAATTCCAATTTCGGGAGGGACCAGGCGCGTCCGTTGGTACTACGTCTTTCCGAGCGATACGACAGATATAAGCAGTCGAGGGGTACTACCAACACGGTTTGTCAGCGCTCCAAGCGTAACGCTCCCGTAGAGCATCGGCGCGCACAATCCGGACCCTGTGGACGTCGACGAACGCAGCGAAATCACCGGCGACGTGGAGTCAGGTCAAGAGAACCGTTCATCTACTCTCACGCCGTCTCCACAACTTACGCGTCGGACTTCCACGGCCATGAGGGGTAGACTCGCCCGCTGCTTTCAACGCTCTCCCGGCGCTCCTCGGTTTGTCCGCCGTTGCGCTCGACATCGCCAGCGCTCGGAGCCTCGTCCGCCTGCGAGCTCTCGGAGTTGCCATCGGTCGAATCCGGGCGCACGCCCTCGCCAGCTTTCAACGACGGCAGGCCCACGCCGAACCACCGAACTTCACTGCGCAACGCAGCGACGTACGCACCCCATCCCGCTGCGTTGTCCGCGAACAAGGTCCGTCGAACAGTGGAAGCAAGACGCTTGCGATTCAGCTCAGGCTCAAGCAGTTCCCGTGGCCATGCGAGGAAGGCGTCTGACACTCGCTGAACAAACTGCTCTGCTGTCATCCGCGGCGATACCTGTTCCAGGAGCGGGAAGCCTCCAAGCGGGTCGTGCGCTGCGGCCAGTTCGCGTACGGTCTTGTGGCCGTCACCACATTTCAGGAGGAGGTGAACAACCTCCAGTACGTCCCCGAGGTGAAGCAACAAGGCACGGCGCTCGAATGCATCATTCATCTGCTCATTTCTCTCTACGTGAGTCGAAGCACAATTCTAGCTCGCCGGTCGCGCAGCGCTGTGAGAGGGACGGTCTTCGCCTTGCCTCGAGCTGCAAAAACTCGGACTTCTCCGCGGACCTGTCTGACAAAGCGTCCATTTTGTCAATTTATCAGCAACCCGGAACTGCCGATGCATGGCGAGGCGACAGGAGTCGCTCTCAGGCAACGCGGGCGCCGCGGATGTCGATGGTCAGGGTTCGAGCCGGACTGTGCCGTCGGCCGTCCAGCTCTTGGCAATTCTCTGAGGCCCACTCACCTCGAAATATCCGGTTTCAGAAATCACAAATCCCCGCCAACATTGCGGGCGTCTGCGGCGTTAAGGAGATGAACGGTGAAAAACCGTCCCGTTACCTGAACGGAAAACTTGCTGGAGGGGAACATGAAAAACACGAACGAGCAGTCCCTGCGTTGTCAGGTCGAAAAGTGGCCCGCACCGTCTCCCACGATGCACGTTCATGTAACCAGATTCAGTCGCACCGCAGGGAATGGGAGACGCTACGTGTGCGTCGAAACGTCGTCACCAGCCGGAGCGCGCGCGTTGTTTTTCTTCAGGCACGATGACGGCAGGTGGAGCGTGTTCCCGCCCACTGCCAACAGGCGGAAGTCAACTGCAGAGCACCCTCTGGTGCAGGTGGCCGCCCCCACCTTTTGATGACGGTCACGAGTTCGCCGCGCTCAATCGAGGCGCTCGGGATTCAATCTGGTTTCGGGCCGGTGCACGGCTATTGAGCCGCATTTTCGCAGGATGGGCGAAGTCCACGGACACGTAGGGCGCCACTGCACGGCGCGTCGGTCGTCTCGGCACAAATCGAGCAAGTGTGAGCTATGCAGGTGACGACCCCCCGAGCGACGGGTACTGGATGTCGAACAAATCTGACGCCGATTGTCGTCGTCGAGATGGGAGGGGGAACCGGTTGATGTGCATGATGCCGGTGCAATCCGGGCACACAAGATATTCATCGGAGCCGGGAAAGCAAGGCGACAGCTCACCCGCCGCCGCCGCCCCTTGAAGACACGGCTCCTTCATCAAAGTACATTGGTAACTGTGATTGGGCTAAGGCTTACAACACTCACGCTCACTGAAGTAAATGCGCTCTTCGAATTTTGTCGGGAACGGACGATGGCAACTGGAACAGTGAGTCTGTTCCTCTAACCAGCAGCTAGACCGGCGCGCACGGCTGCCAAGGCGCCACGCATTGCGTGTTCACCTTAGCTCGCCGCGCCGTGCGACCCCGGGTTCAACGTTCCTTCAAATTACTGCTTCGCCGCTTTTGCTGCTTTCTCGACTGCCTGGTCAGCCGCTTCGGTCACCTCTGATGCGGCTTTTGTTGCGGCGTCCAGGTTACTTTGCGCGACTTCGACTGCCTGCTTCGTGGCCTTTTGCACGCTTTCCTGAGTGGTGTTGGCCAGCGTGATAGCTTGTTTCAGAAATGCGATTGTGGCTTCGGAGCCGACCGGGGCGTTTTGCGCAAGATTCTCGACGAACGATTGAACCTGGAGGCTGACCTCCTGGTACCGCGCGTTGACGACCTCTGCTAGCTGCGTTTGCGTGGTCGACGCAATCTCCGCAACCTGACGTTCGTACGTCAGGACCTTCTCCGCCGAGTGCAGCGCCAGCGCGTCTTGCAGACCGGTAACTTCCTGTCGGTCCTTTTTCGCCAGCCCGTCCTGCTCGTGTTGGTGCCAATTGGCAAGCGTCATTTTCGCCGTATCCAGATTCAGTCTGACGAGCCTTTCCTCGCCCTCCAGCATTTTGCTGGCCAGGCCGAAAAAGAAGTCAAGATTGGCTTGCTGGGTTGTAGCAGCCTGTCTCTGAAAATCAGTCATGTTCGCCTCCGGAAGATGTATGCCCAACGCCAGCATGTTCCGCAACGGTGACCAACTGATGAAGCGCGTCGTCTGGAAGCTCCCGGGTCGGCTGCATTTTCGACACCGGCTCCGCAGGCGTATTGGTCTCGGCCGCGAGCCCGCACAACGTCCTCAGCGCTGGGCTGCGTAAGGGGTGCTCTGCGGACGTCAACAGATGCACGAGCTACAAACGACGAAAATTCAATTAGAGGACGGTAGCGGTCGGGGTGCCAATTGAATCTGCCTATCTGGGGCACCCTTGAAGAAGGATGTTTTTTCTCTCGCCGCCACCTGCTGGACGCGTCTGCACCCTCATTGCGATGGCGCCTTCGCCGAAGACCATCATCGCGATGTGTGACGAGGTCGTGGAACAGCGCGCCGCTCTTTTCCACGCAAGCAGATATTTCGCCAGTGGAACTTCCGGCACCCGCTGGTGACCAACGCCGGTGACGCACGAACAGGTGCCGACCTTCGGGTAAGTAAGTTTTCCGACACACCTACGTCTGCGAGCGCTCTCATTGAGCGGCTACTTCACTCGAAGCAAGCGGCGGAGTGACTTGCTGTGTACGGGATAGCGAAAACGGCATACGTATCGATTACACCGGGCATTTAAAGCGTTAACTCAGAGCGGGGAAGACGCGCCGCAACGGGCGTTCAGGTGCAGTGAAGTTCACACGAACGACATGCCAGCCCGAGTGATGGCGTTCGACCGCAAGCATCAACATCGAAGTCGTGTCACACCTTCGTAGCCTGAAGTACGTAGGTTTGGTCACGATGAGTTACACGGAGCATTGCAGGTCATGAATCGTCGTCTGAATCTTGATGTCCATCTGCAAGGCACTCTCAAACACAACGGCTCCAGGCGGGCCTTCGCTGCACGACTGGACATGACCATCAAGCGCGCCAAGGTGACCTCCGGTCGGGTGGCCAGGTCACTCGGCGTATCGGAACACGAGGTGACCCTTTGGCGCGCCGGAGTTACCGTTCCGAAGAGCACGGATTGTGCGCGCCTTTCTGAACTTCTCGACGTGGACGTCGTCTGGCTATGTGCAGGTCAAGCGTAAGCGACAGCATGTCATGGCAGTTCTCATCGGACACGGCCTCGCACGCGGTTCGGCTTGTCGCCATTCACCGGCACCTCGGTCGGGTCACGTGCCTGGCTCCTGCCATTGGCCGGCAGCACGGTCGAAATGGCATGTTTGAAAACAAGTTGCGCACCCGGACCAGACTCGAGCAGAACTGCAAACTGGTCAAAGGCGGCCAGTTGACCGCTCAGTCTGATACCGTTCACGAGGAATACGTTTACGGTGGTCTTGTCGTTCAAGAGCATCTGCAAAAAATGCCTCTTTTGAAACCCGAGTGGGTGATTTGGCGGGTCAAGGGCGGGCGTGAGCCCGGCGCAGCGAACCCTTGAGGCGCCCTGAACCGGCAAGCTGGTGCATGGCTGGTTGCGGCAGAATGCGGCAACCAGCCATGCGAGACGAAGCGAACATGACGAATCAACTCTTTGAAGCCGCCTTGGGAATCAAGGCCCCGTGGTACCTGCAAGGCGTCGACTTCGACACGGCCAAACGGCAGCTCACGATTGCCGTGGACTTTGTCGCTGGCAGCCGCTTCGCCTACCCCGGGGTCGCCGGTGAGCACCCAGTGCATGACACGCAAATCAAGCGACTGCGCCACCTGAATTTCTTCCAGCACGAGTGCTATCTGGAAGTGCGGGTACCGCGAGTGCGCTTGCCGGATGGCGCGGTACGGCTGGTGGAACCCGACTGGGTCGGCCAACTCGACGGCTTCACGTTGCTGTTCGAAGCGCTGGTGCTGATGCTGGCGCAGCAGATGCCGTTTGCCGCGGTGGCACGCATCGTCAATCTGTCGTGGCACCGAGTGCACGCCATCTGTTCGCGCTATGTGGAACTCGCGCTCACGTCGGCGAACCTGTCGGACGTGAGCACGGTAGCTATTGACGAAACCTCGTACCGGCGCGGCCACGAGTATCTGACGCTGGTCGCCGACATGCAGGCGCGACGGGTCGTGTTCGTCACGCCCGGGCGTGACGCGAAGACGATTGAAGGCTTCGCGGCATATCTGAGCCGACACCACGGCACGCCCGAGCAGGTCACCTCGGTGAGCATCGACATGTCGCCCGCCTTCATCAAAGGCGTGCGCGAACATCTGCCCAATGCGCGGCTGACGTTCGACAAGTTTCACGTCGTCGCCCACGCGTCCAAGGCGCTTGATACGGTGCGCCGCCAACAACAGAAAGCCGACCCAGAACTTAAAGGGATGCGCTGGACGCTGCTCAAGGACGCCAACAAACTGAATCTGGCGCAATTGACCGACCTCGAGGCGCTGGTCAGGCAGTACGCCACCAAGCGCACCGCCCGCGCATGGCTGTATCGCGAGCAACTGCGCGAGATTCTCGGGCGCAAGCAAATCCATGTCGTCTCCGAGATGTTGCGGCAGTGGTGCACCAACGTCATGCGTTCGAAAGTCGAGCCGATGAAGGACGTCGCGCGTCTGATTCGTCGGCACTTCGACGGCATCGTCGCCTGGACTTAGACGCGCCAGACCAACGGCTTCATCGAAGCAATCAACGGCTTGTTTCAAGCGGCCAAGCGAAAGGCTCGCGGCTACACGCGCTTCGCGACGATGCGCACGGTCCTCTTTCTCGTTGCTGGCAAGCTCGATTTCTCCGGCCTCAACCCGCATGCCTCGTGAGCCCCGTTACCCACTGCATTTTCAAAAGAGCCCAAAAAATCGTCTTGTACGCTTGGGCGTCCGGTCATGTTCGAGGTCAAGGCGATAGGTCCTTGGATTGTACCGGCGATACCTGAAGCCGCCAGCCTTTTGCAGCGACACCCTTCTCAGTAAATCTTCTTCATTCCGCCACTGTCGGAGGCTGGCGCAGCCATTTCCCCCTTTTTATGCATCTTCGGCTTCATCTGCTTTTGCGACATTTCACCTGACTTTCCCATAGTGTTTGCACCCGACGCGCCAGATGGTGACTCTGTCGTTCCGCTTGCATCCGGGGTTCCCATTCCAGTGCCACCCTGGCCTGCACCAGCGCCCCCGCCACCAGTTGTTCCCGCACCCTGCGCGTATGCGACACCAGATAAACTCAAAATGAACGCCGAAAACAAGACTCCTTTCATAGCAGCTCGCATGACGGTCTCCTTCGTATGCAGAGCGACTGGCTGCAACCTGGGTCGGTGCAACCCCGCCGTTCTGCTTACTGCAATTCCCGTGCCGCTTCTGGCCTTGGCATAAGGCCCTTCATTTCATCGTTGACGGAAACAACCAAGCTATCGTGCACACATCGACGGGCCGCGCGCCAGAACGCGAATGCCGCTGCGCTGGAGGGGTTTCCCAGCGCGCTCGCGTTTTAAAAGCGGTCAACACAGCGTCTGCAGAATCGGCGGACGCTGACGAAGAATTACGCCGTTACATGCCGGACGTCATCTCACGGACGGACATTGTTCACCACCGGTACCGCACACGGCGGCAAATCTACCGGCCAAGCTTGCCCTGTGACCCTGGACTCCGACCGCCTCGCACGAGCCGGCTGCACATCTTCGTCGGTGACTCATCGCGCCGAAGACGTAAGGTGCTTCCCGAACAGGCGTTGCGCTGATTCCGGCATTTCACCGAATTTCCACGTGTCGCGAAATATTTGTCGAGCGGAAATCTCGGTACATATCCCGGAGTTTTTGTGGACGTCGAGAAATCTCCCTGCATGCCAGCCAGTTTTTGAGAGCCTTCACGCCTGTTAAATTGGCTATATCTACTGCCGTCTGTTGCAGCGGATTCAAGTCTTCAAGGACTGAGGTTCGCGGTGGCGGACGTGCAGTAGGGGCACCTTGTTTGTGCTCGAATGAAACTCAAATATATTTGGCTGGGGATACTGATGGACGACACGAACATTTTTGACGGAGACGACGGGCTTTTTGAGTTTGGTACGTTGCTTCCGCTTTGGCTGTTCAATCCGAGACCGGAAAAGACGGTTGGATTGCCGGACAACACCCCGGTGTTGACGTGCCCGGTGTCAGACGAGGATGCTCACTGCCTTGCGACGGATTACCTCGAGTCATCCGTTAGTTTCGGGTATTACAAGGCGGACGACTTTTTCGTCATTGCAATCTGTCTGCGGTTTGGTTACACGCAGGTCTACTGGGTCGCGGAGATAAGTGACCCGGAAGTCTATGAGTCTATTGAGATGTGGATACGGGTGGGGCAAGTTCCTATTATGTTTTGTGTCCGTGAAGGTGAGCAAAGGCATCTGTTGTTTCACGTTGTAGATATATGCCCATGTTCACTCCGCACGTCGACGAATTCTGGTCTGGACCGGAGCACGCGCCGACCGCGCTCAAATGGCAAGCGATGGCCTCGCTAGTTGCAAGATGGCGCTTTCAGACGGATGCGGTGACCGAGATTGCGGGTTTCCAGATGTGGCACGTCTTTGGGAATGTGTTGCTCACAAAGCGGTGGGAACGGTTCATAAACGAAGGCGCGGTCGTCACGAACTCAAGGATTGCGAAAAGCGCTGAGGCACTGAATTAGCCTCGCTTGGCCTTTAGAGGCACCCAAGCCTTTCGAACTCCGCGAAATCTTCCCGCATCACTTGAAAAACGCCGCAGTGATTTCTGGAATTCTTCTTCGGACTGCACCTTGTCCGCAAGCCCGGACTTGAGACCCTCCTCGGCATCATGCAACAGGACGAGCCGACCGTGCTCGGCTTCGAGAGCGTGGTAGTAATTCAGCTTTCGGGCGTCGACAATCGCGACGTATGCCGAACCATCCTTTGTCAAAAATTTCTCGGCACCTGCGACGACGTCTTCCGCAAGTTCTGCTAGCCGCGAACAGGCCTCGCTTATGGGCACCATGTCTTGGACACGAATTGGCATAACTGGTCTCGTCCGTTTCAATCCGCCTTGGGGTGCACCGCGCGATACTGCCAACTTTCTACTGAGCGAATCTATTTTTTCTTGCATGCCAGCTGCTCGCCGAAGAAGTCGCCCGACTTCGTGCCAATAAGCATAGCCCAAATCACCGTCCGCCAAGGCTAGCTGGTGAATCGCGCGGAGGGCAACGCGGGCGCAACTGCGGGTGGGTGACGCGTACAGCCGTGCACCTCATTCAACCAAATCTACCGTCAGTGGGTGCCCTGAAATATTCCCTTACCGGCACCGCTTGCTTGATAGGCGGTCTTGTCGCCAATCCAATCGTTCGCAAGCTGTGGCCCGACATCTGACCAACTCGCGCCCCAGATTCCGGAGCACAGAGAAGAATGAGCAAGATGACCCGGTGACGACAGTTAGCGATTTCCAGTCGGCCGTAGCGCGCATGATGATTGATGCCAGAGAACCGTGAATGGCCGCATGCTTCGCCGGAATCACGTCATTGCCGCGGCCAATGCGCTGTTGCGATTCGCCGTACGACCTACCGAGGCACCCCGGAATGACGTGCGGTTGAGCGCGTAGCCCCTTCTCCGAGGTCACTACGGGATTCAGACCATTCCTCTTTGGTCGACGAGTCAGAGACAGCCGACCCGGCTCCTGCTAATGCTTTATCTTTTTCGTCGATGACTTTTATAAGAAAACGTGTGTATCCATCAGCGCTAATCTCGCTGAAGCGAAAGAGGGTCGCCTGAAGTGAAGAAGGAGATTCGGCAACAGTGTGACCTGTGAGTCGCTCCGCTACTTGCAGCATCACCTGCTCTGCATCGAAATGGACGGTCGCCCCGGGATGGTCAAAGAAATAAGGCTCCGTGTGTCGCGCATACGCGCTCGCCCCACCACAATCGAGACCGGCCGCACTGTTCGAAACGTGGTACTCAGCGGAGGCTTCACGTCGCTGTGCGCTCTGCGCTCTCGTCCATAATTCCCGGGACGTCGCGCTTTGCACGGCGTACAAGTCAAGCAGACTCGTGATGCTTTCAGCCCTTCCAAGCGCCATATCTGTCAATTTCGACGCCGCATCGCCCAAGTACCGCCATGCCACGGCCTGAGACCCTAGATGCAAGATGAATCTGAAAAGCAAACCCGTCCGAATGGCGAGCAACACCGGGTCCATCGTAGCAAGCTGGTCAGTTGAACCAACACCTTCGGCCTCTAGCAGAGTGGCTGTCATCGCGCTCACTCCCTCAAGCCTCATCAACTGGCGAGCGGCCTTATCTTCGCTCCGCTCCTTGACGAGCGTTAGGGATAGTCGCCTGAAAAACTTAAGGAATCGGTCGACTGGAAAAAGGCCGATGGCGAAGGCAAGTCCGACGCTCGCTTTATCGGTATCCGGAAATCCAGCAGCCGCAACGCCAATAGGGAGGGCGAGCGCGAGCCGCAACGCGTACCAGTACACGTCCGATACGTTAAGCTTGCGCTGTCGCATGCTCAGTACACTGTCGCCGACCGCAAAGATGTACGCGCCAGCCATCGCGCAAACACATACTTGCGCGCTTGCGCCGACAATCTTTGTGTCTGGGAAGTACTGTAAATACGTTGCCAGCGCTGTATCGAAAAAAATGGCGATTAACAACCAGCCGGCCGCGAGAGCAAGTGACTTAAGACCGTAATGGTCATGATAAAGGGAGTCATAGATGTCGCGGCGGACAGTTTGCCCGGCGTCGCTTTCAAGATTACGCACAACCTCGGACTCCAAGTGGTGCTTGGAGACATACAAGCGCACCCGGTCCTCCCAAAACTGCGCCAGATAAGTTCGCAACGCGCCTTCGCTCAGGCTGTTCCGAATTTCGTCGTACCGGGCGAACCACCTTTGTTCAGTAGGCGGACGAAAGGTGAAGCAGCAAGGCCGCACATGAGCGACGTGACGACCGCCACCGGCGGAAAGACTACCGGGTCAAAACGGAAGCGGAAGAACGCCGCGTAGACAATCCCGAGGCATAAAGCGACGATGCCGACCACCACGACCCAAAGGGCCGCGGCCATTTCGCCCTCGCGACTCCGAACAGCTTCGTCGAAACCCAGCAGACTCAAAAGAGCTCTTTTCACGGCACTCCTTTCTTCAGACGAAACGCGCGAGGCCTGGAGGGCGCCACATCGACAAAAAGAGGACTACGCGAACTGACGTCAGGCAACACAGGCTATCCATTGGGCGCGATGCTGACTACTCGCGCAAGCTTGCAAGTAAATCTGTTGTGACACCACTACGTTGTCGCGCCGGGTGCTCCTTCGACGTCGATTGGCTTTCGACGGCGACGGCGATGGCGACGCGCTTCCTGCTGGTCTCGCGATATCGGTCGCGGCGATGGCGAATATTTGCCAGCGACTACGCTTCCCCGCATCAGGTTGGCGAAAGCACTATAGTGAAATACATTAAACGTTTGATTTGTCTCGCGGTTCGGTACAAAATATAAAAATATCGAGGAATACCGAAAAGAAACTATCGAGGAATACCGAAAAGAAACGGACGCCCTCGCAGACTGAGAGCACCGCGCAGGGACACAGACTCCATTACTCGTCTCAAAATTGGAGGCCGGGCGAGTCGTCAGCGTCTCCCAAGACTCTCGGTATAGCTCCCAATCATGTTGCAACGCCGTGCGGTCACCATCCGTTCAGCCATTTATCTCTGCCGCTGGTCGTCCTAGCAGTTCGGTGCTCGGCATGCGATGGAATGACCTACAAGCCAGCATATGCCTATGCCACGAGCGCACATAATATTGCTACGAGTTTACGACATGGCTGAAGCTAAGTTTCAATCCCAGGGCTGAACACAGTTTCGAATAATCCTCCGTCATTTTCCAGGGACCGAAATGGTCACCGCTCGCCGACGTAACAGCGTGTGGTGGACTGCATAGGTCGCTCGCAGCTGATTGCAGTGTCCAATCTACGGAAACTGCGCATCGCTGCAATCGGCGAACGGTTTCCACAAATGGATAGCTTAAAGAAGGAATAGTTCATGGACGAAAGAAAGCGAGACAGCATAGTTGCTTATCTCCGCCGCCGCATGCAGGAGTTTGGCATCAAGCCGGACGACCTGGCGTCAGCCCTGGCGGCTGAGCAATCAAAGCAAACAGAAGCGCGCTACCGCAGTGCGACCGGAGTCACGTGGAACGGGGAAGGTGAGATGCCGCAATGGCTACAGCAAGCGATTAGCGCCGGACAATCCGTCGAGCACTTCAAAGTATCCCCAAGCGGGGAGCCGCCGCGGAAGAATCGCGAAAAGGTCGACTGGCGCGACGACCCTTTTGCAGGCAGTCCGCTGGCACGGGTGCAGCGCCAACCGTGAACTGCGTCGCTACCTTCTGGCAACACGCGACGGCCTTCGGCATAAGTAACAGCCTGTCTGACTGGACGTACACCATACGTGACTGCGTTCCGGCTTGATAGCAACCACTACCGACGGAACGGAGCCGTAGTCCACGGTCATCCCGATTCAACCGTTCACGGTTCGATACGCACAACTGTTGACGTTGAGTTTGAGTCGATGTCAGGCTGCCACTCTTGTCGGGCGTCCCGGTGCGAATCATCATCTCCGCGATAACTGAAACGACGAGGCCTCGGCAAAGCAACTGTCTGCATATCATCCATTTTTTAGCATTCGGCAGGAATTCGTTGCTATCGCTCTCCAGTTTTGAGACGGTGGGCACTTACAATCACGAATGCACGTATCCACAAGCTTTTGAGCAACGAGATGTCGCACTTCGCCTTCGCATTGCCACAATCCAAGCACCCCGAGCAGTGATGCGCCGAGGACGCGGAGGTCAAGTCACAACTGCGGTGAGGTATCATTGTGCGCATCACTCACCACAGGACGCGAAATCTGATGTCTGTAGATTCCAGCTGGTTGGGCCAAATTGAACGTGAGTGGGCACAACTTCGCCAGAGCGACCCGACACTCGATGTAGAAAAGTTCTTGCGGCACGTTGTGTCAGCGAACAAGGTTGGATTTCTTTCACTTGAATCAATCGCGGCCATTGCGAATGGCCTGCTCACAAGCCCGTTGCCGGGCGCACCTTATCTCGGCCGGCGCCTTATTGAACGGGTTGGCCCTGACCGGCACCCGTCGCTCCGGGTCGCCCTTGCACTGTCTCTTGTCACGGAGACAGGTGGGCCTGCCGATTTCGAGGGCGGACACGTCATTCTGGGCGATGTCCTGAAGGACGATATGGCGAGCGACCCGCTTCGCGGCATGGCGGCAGCGGCTCTTGCGGACAGCGCGAGGCTTGGTCGTGGCATGGACGCCGACCTTGAGATGGCCAAGGACATGTATGCCACGGCCTTGGAGCTTGGACACCGGTCGGCCGCGTATAACTTGGGCTTGTATTGGGAGGGACGCTGGGGTACGAGTGCTCCCGGCGACGTCGTCCCCGACAGCACAAAGGCGGCACAGGCCTACAAGCGTGGTGGTTCGAACGCAAAATGCGCCGCCCGCCTGGACGCATTGCGGACCCGTTCGAGGTAAACCACGCCAATCGCGCGTGCCGACGCAAAAAAAGCGAGCTCTGTGTGCTCGCTTACACGGTCGATTATGCAGCAGCAGCTTCCGGGGCAGCCGCGACATTCGTCGTCGTGCCCACCTTTTTGGCGCCAACCAGGTTCTTCGCCGGTGCCTTCTTCGCTACCGCCGCCTTTGTCGCGGGTTTCTTCGCGACGACTTTCGGCTTGCTCGCAGCGCCAGAATCTGCAACTCCGCTAACGCTAGCAATCAGAAACTTGGTCCGGTCCTTGGCACCAGACAACCAAGCCGGCGCCCGACCGCGGCCGCTCCAGGTCGCACCGGACTTGGGGTCACGGTACATCGCCGGCTGCGGACCGTTCCGCTGACCCTTGCCAGCAGCGGCGCTGACTGACGACGAGACCTTCTTGCCCGCAGTCTTGGCCTTCTTCGCACTTGCCACGCCTGCAGCGACGACTGCATCGGCACTACCCTCAATCAGGAATTTGCTGCGGTCTTTCGCGTTCGCAATCCAACCCGGAGCGCGTCCGTGTCCGGACCATATGGCCCCTGTCTTCGGGTCCTGATATTTCGCTGCGGACGGCTTGGAGATGACCGCAGATTTAGCTGCGGCTTTCGGTCCGCCTTTCTTGTCGCCAACATGCGCGTCAAGGTCAGCTGTCGTCAGGCCGTGCGTTGACATCAACTCGCGAATCTTTTCGATAACAGCGCTCGACTTCTTCGCGATGAGTGCGTCTGCTTGGTTCTGCAGTTTTTGGATTTTTGCTTGCAAGGATTCCAGGGGCGTCATTCGCACCTCCGTAGTTGAGATGCCGGCACTATGCCATGCGCAAGATGCAGTGCGCTACTTCTAGTTGGATGGCCGAATAGATAACCGAACATTCTTTAGTGGTTCCTCGGCGCGCCATCACTCTTTTTTCGGCGTCTGACGAGCGCGCCGCACCGCATCCAATGGCAACAAGCAAGACTGTCATCAGACCCGCGCTCATGCCGGTCGTGCTGCGGGAGTCGCTCGGACTGGAAGCAGCAGAAGCGACCGTAGGCGAAGAGGCCTGCGTCGCAACCGGCTGCGGAAGCGCTACGCCGGCGGCACTGCCTTGGCGAACGAGCGAGGCTTCCGACGTTGGGGAGGCCGGAGATGCGGTAGGGGGAACTGCGTCCGGGGCGGGTCCGACGGGAGCCATAGCAGTAGACGAGGTCATAGCCGGCGCCAGTGCAGCGCGAGAAGTGGTTTCGACAGACTCGGCCATCGCCTTCCACTGACCAAAGACGCCGTCGATGCAGTGGACGTCGGTGCAGGCGTTCCGATTGCCTCCACTGGGCGAGTTGTTCGGGAGAAAGTTTCCCAGTACTCAGCAGAGCCTGTTGCTGCGTGAAAATATCGTCATATTCATTGTTCAGGATGGCGTGGTCGCATATGACGCGCGCAGCTGGTTGCCGCGTGGTGGCACATTGAATATCGCTCGCTCATGCTTCGATTGAACCAAACGCTGCCATTGACAGCAGCAAGGTCAAATGTGGCGTTCGATGCACCGGTCCTCATAAAGTGTGATTGCCGTGATTAAGCTGCTGTCGCTCGTGGGCGAACTTCAAGGTGTGCCTGATGGACTCAGGGACACTTGACGCTTCGGCTACGTCAGCCGTGTCGGTTAGGCCGCGAAAGCGGTCTGCCCTAAGCCTCTCTACTGTGGCCAGTGGGAGCGGGCACGATAATGAATCCGCCTAGCTCGTCGCCGTACGCAACGACTCTCCCTTCAAGTAGGAAGCTTGCGGTCAAGGCGCAAAGCGCCGCATCCACTTCGTCGATAGACCTCAGCGACGTTGCATCAATTCCCGCATGGTCAAGAATTTCTCGGCGCTGAGTTCGCTTTCGCTTCGCAGATGCGACTGCATTCCTAATAAGGGCGCAGGTTATGGCATGGGGAAACGTCTCAAAGCCCACCTGGCGACCGATTTCCCCATCCTTGAAAAGAGGAAAGTGTGGCGCGAATGCATTATAGACACGCTCGCCATTGAACATCCACCCGTAGAATCCGCTTTTACTGGCTATGGCCAGCTCGCGACTCGGTGTCGCAATCGAAAAGATTCGTTACTGCGCAAGCGCCTTCTCAGCTCGCCTTCCGGCCTCGCCAATTCGCCACCGACAGGGTGCATCGATACCCACCCCTGCCACCTTAAATTTGAGGCATTTTTCGAGCATATGCTCCGGCGTCTCCTCGCGGAGATTGCACACAATCTCAGTGCCACGCAGGATAACGAGATGATTTCCCTTCCGGTCTCCGCCGATGTCGATTCCAGCTGCAGCTCGTCCCGACTTCATCGTGAAATTTCCCCTCAAATGAATCCCAGCGTTCGCAGGAGGAAACGGAAAATAGTCCGGTGCGAGTTTGCCGTTGAACGGCAAGGGCGTTGGCAAACATTTTTTTCTCCACACTGCACTCTTGGCAGCGCGCTCCCGATTTGGAAAAACCAGGCGTGAGGCACCTCACGCCCTGACGTTGAGCAAACGTTGCGTCAGTGCTGGCCTGCGTTCAGCATCCAAACCTGCCGCGTCGGCGGTGCTACAAGAATGCGCGCAAACACCGCGCGGCATCGAACGCAGGTGTAGTGCTCTTCTGCTCGCACATTCCCAACTGCGCCAGAGCCGTTGAGCGTGAGGTCATGGTGCGGGGACTGAGTGGCCGGCTGCCCGTAGAGGTCCGCGCGCGATGCGCAGGGTTGAATCCAAAGGTCCATTCGTCGGTCATGGCCGGCGGCCGCAACTTCCGTCGGCGGCTCGTCGGTAATTGCGGCGAATGAAAGCAAATCGGGCTCTCCCGGCGCTGACCAGCGTGACCAAAGACAGGCTACCAACATATCGTGTGGCGGGTTGGGCTTGAACTCCAGTACAACATTCTCGTCCTTCTCACCCGGAGCAAGCTCGCGACGTTCCTTTTTGGCTCGGCTACCGTACGAGGAACCCGTAAGTCAGAGGGTCACGCTCGTCCACAATCCAATTCGCAAAGCCGCAAACGAAAGCGTTGCCATCGACCTCGGGGATGACGGCCCTGAAATTGCCCACAGTCGTCTCGCTCAGCACCCGTCCTTTGAATACAGTGCCGATGATGGACTCGTTCACGAGCGTGTCGCCCTTTCCCAGCTTTCCACGCAGATAAAGCTGCGCAACGCGGCCGCCCGTTCCAGAACCCGTCGGTGAACGGTCCACCTCACGGTCTGCGAAGATGCAGCAATTGGCTTGCGTCGAACCGGGGTGCCGGGGCGCGGCAGCGATGATTGTTCCGTAGATGTGGTTGATTTCAGGGATAAAGGGATGCTCAACCGGGAATGCCTTGTTCGCAGCCTCCTTTACCTCTGCTCCAAAACGAATGAGTTCTTCCACCGACGATTCACGGACTTCAAGTCCGTGTGGTTGACCATCGGTGTAAAAGTAAAATGCACCGCCGAACGCAATGTCGCCAGTCACCGAACCGAACGACGGCGTCTCGACCGTCACGTCCTGTTTCCAGATAAAGGACGGCACATTAACGAAGCGGACATTTCCGGCGTGCTCGCCGTCCCACTGCACGAACGCTTCGATGAAGCCGCACGGCGCGTCGATACCGATGCGTGTCTCCGGTATCTGACGTTGCACCCAGCCCAGCTCAACCGCTGCTGTGGACAGGGCAATGACGCCATGCCCGCAGTGGTCGCTGTAACCCTCGTTGTGAAGGAAGATGATGCCGAAATCAGCGTTCGGGCTAACCGGCTCCGTCAGGTAACCGCCATACATGTCCGCATGACCGCGAGGCTCGAACATGAGGGCTTTGCGAATTTCGTCGGCGTTCTCCTTCAGCCACGCGCGTCGCTTGACAATAGTATCGCCAGGAAGACGCGGCAGACCGCTGGTAACTATGCGGAATGCTTCACCGCCGGTGTGGACTTCAACAGTCGAGATGGTGCGGGTGATTTTCATGTTTGCTTTGGTGAACTCGGTGGGTATCCTGCTTTTACTCGCCGTACGGAACCGGCAAGCAATTTAAATCGGCGCTACTTACACGTCAGCGCCGACTTGACAGGCGTTTGCGTCGAGTGCTTTACGTGCGACGCGGCACGCGGCCAAGTCCCACGCAGCGCAGCCAACGCTCTTGAACAGAATCGGCGCACTCGGCTTCAACTCGCCAGCCAATGCCTTGGCAAGCGGAGAAACTGAGGTCCAGTCGACGTTGGCCTGGATAAGGTCGTCCGCTTCATGCTTTGCACCGACGGGGTCGTCTACGACCACGAAACTTCTGTCGACGGTCTCCTTGCCGATTTCCGCTGCGTCCGACGTGAAAGCGCCGACGCCGACGACGAGACGACCGGGTCGCGCCGACATCGTGTAGACCGGAGACCTGCTGGTTGTCAAAGTCATGACGACTTCAATGCTGTCGGGAATCACATCGCCATCAAGGACAGACAGGTTTGGTGCTACTGACCGGGTCCGGGCCACGAAGGCGTCTGTGCCTGCCGGTGACGTGCCCTTTGCAAACAGTTTGGCTTCCGGGAACGAGGCCGCGAGAGCTTCCGCGTGATTGGCCGCCTGTTTCCTGGTGCCAATGATGAGAATTTCGCGCGGAGCCATGCCATGCAGGGTCTGGATGCCCAGCACAGTGACAGCTGCCGTTCGGCGCCCGGTCACGGTCGGCCCATCGAGCACGAACAACATTTCCCCAGTGTGCGCGTCGCATGCGATGACCTGGCCTTGGATGGTCGGGAGCTGGCGCTTTCCATTCGAAGGACAGACGTTCACCAACTTATGAATGGCGATGTCTTCAGCACTGGCAGGCATCGACAGCATCAGGCCGCCTTCCTGCATCGGAATGGCCAGCCGCTCAGGACTCGCGATGTGTCCTGCGCCGTATTCGACGATGGTCTCCCGAAGAACGCGAACCAGCGAGGGATAGTCCAGCAGTGCAGCTGTTGCATGGGCGTCGAAATTTCGGGTTCTGAGAGAGGTCATGTTCGGGTTCGCCTTTGGAGAGGTGGGTACGACCATGCGCTGGAGGGATGCGCCAATTGAGTGCTAATCAGTCAAGTGTGCGGCGGCTTCCGCCTGGTCTGGATGACCGCCATCGACAGACCCGTGGCGCATTCGCCTGTACGTCGCTGAACATCGTCTGATTTACGAGGCTATCGTGACCGGCAATGCTGACGTAGCACCTTCTACTAGAGCAACATATTCATCGCGTCCAATGAGACATCGTTTCACAGTAGATGGAAAGTTGCCCCTTTAGCGCATGGGTCCGAGAAAATGACCGCTAAGCTAATAGGTGCGAACCCCGGCTTACAGTGCCAGAGCTGGCCGCGAGCGGCCTGGCTCAAGGTCAACGAAAAAGGCACCGGTTGCCATGGGGCGAATCCGGAAATCGCGGCGCGCCGCGAATGATGCCGGGAGGACCTTGAGTGCAAACGGTCGGCGCGACCGATGCGACGCACCAGCAATTCACTCTGCGATTGGTTCGAGCAGTCGGCCGGCTTCCTTCATACACACTCCAGCCTTGATGACCACGGGAATGTGTTCGCCTTGCCCCAGCAGAAGGGAAATGTCCTCAATGGGGTCACCGTCGACCACGATGAGGTCAGCCACGGCTCCGACAGCGACCGTTCCCCGCACGCCTGGTTCACCCGTGATTTCGGCGGCAACGCACGTTGCCGACCGGATGGCCTCAACATTGCCGACGATTTCTGCCCGAACCGCAAACTCGTCGGACTGGAAGGCGTGCAGCTCGCCCAGCATGTCCGAGCCGAACCCGACCTTCACGCCTTCGCGCGCCATCAGCGCAAGTGCCTGCCGGCCGACAGAGCGTGCTCCCTCAATCTTTGCGAGCGATTCAGCGGGGAAACCAAGCGCGGGACCTTGTTCAATGAGACGGTCGAGAGTAGCGATTGTGGGCACAACCGCTACGCCACGCTCCGCGAGCAGACGGGCAGTCTCCTCGTCGATGAGGTTTCCGTGCTCGATACATTTCACCCCGCACTCGACGGCGCGCCGGACGGCACGAGCGGTGTAGGCGTGCGCCATCACGTAAGTCCCGGCGGCCTCCGCTTCCTGAACCGCGGCACGGATTTCATCTTCCGAGTACTGGGTGTTGGTGATGGGGTCGTTGGGCGAAGCGACGCCGCCCGACGCCATTATTTTGATTTGGGAGGCCCCTTTGAGGAGTTCTTCGCGTACCGCCAGGCGCATCGCCTCGACACCATCGACCACCCGGGCAATCGCTCCCTGACGTCCCAGGCACCCGCAGGCATCGTCAAGCTTGTCATTGCGCTGACGGAAGTCGCCGTGCCCACCGGTCTGCGATAACGCCTTGCCCGAAGACAGGATGCGCGGGCCCCAAAGCACGCCGCTGTTGACAGCATCGCACATTGCAAAGTCAGCGCCGCCTGCATCACGAACGGTGGTGAACCCGCGATTCAGCATGCCGCGCAGGATGGGCAACGTTTTAAGCGCAGCCAGAAAGTTTGGCATCATCGCGTTAGCGCCCAGATTCGCATTCGACGCGACAACGTGGACATGCAGGTCGATGAAACCCGGCAAAACGGTGCGCCCGGGGAGGCTCATTCTGCGGGCACCGACAAACGACGGTGGTATCTGTCCTATTGCCGCAATCTTCCCGTCGGCGATGCAGACATTGACGTTTGTCTGGCGTTTCTTCGTTGCGGGGTCGAAAACATTCACCCCTTCGATTACCAACATGCTCATGTGAATTTTCTCAAGACTGGTATGGCTTTGTCAGCAAGATGCCGAGCAGGCTAACCACCGCGGCGAAGATGATGTAATAAGACGCAGACTCGGCGTCACCCGTGTGTTGGGTAAGCCAGGTGATGATGAAAGCGGCAAAGCCACCGAAGATGGTCACTGCGCCGTTGTAGGCCAAAGACAATCCGGTCGCACGGACGCGGCTCGGGAACATTTCCGTGAAGAGAGCCAGAATCGGGCCGGTGTATGCAGCAATCAGCACGCCGAAAATCGCCTGGAAGGTCAGCAGCGTGGCAAAGTCGGGCGATTTAATCAGATGAGAGAACAGTGGATAGCTGGCAACCAGAATAACGAGCGCAGCAACCGACAGGACCCGCCGCTTGCCGACCTTATCCGACAGTGCCCCGAACACGGGCGCCATGACCATCAGCACGACACCGCTGACGACGCCCGACGTGAAGCCCTCACGCTGGGTCATGTGCAGATACTTCACAACATAAGTCGGGATGTAGAACAGGATGACGTATGTGCAGACGGTCCACAGTACGACCATCAGCAGGCTGGAGAGCACCTGGCGAGGATACTCGCGAATGACGTCACGCAGCGGCGTGTTGGTGTGGCGCTTCTCGGATACGAACTCGGGCGTTTCCTCGATTTTCAGCCGAATGTAGTATCCAACCGGGGCCACCAGCATGCCGATGAAAAACGGAATACGCCATCCCCATGCGGTCAGCGAATCAGCCGACATGCTCGACGTGATGAGCGTACCGGTAAGGCTGCCGATGACCACGGCGAAACCGATACTCGTCTGAATCCAGCTCGAATAGAAAGCACGACGTTTAGCTGGAGCATGCTCGGTAAGGAACGCAGTAGCGCCGCCCATTTCACCGCCAGCGGACAGCCCCTGCAGCAATCGCGCGATTACGATAAGACACGGCGCGGCGATGCCGATAGATTGGTACGTAGGGGCGAAAGCAATGATGCCCGAGCCGAGCGCCATGATGAGCATGGCGAGCGACAGCGCTCGCTTGCGACCCACCTTGTCGCCGTAGATGCCGAACGCGATGCCACCGAGGGGTCGCATCACGAAGCCAACCCCAAAGGTTGCCAGTGATAGCAGCAGCGACGTTGTCTCGTTGCCTGCGGGGAAAAATAACTTACCAATGGTTGCTGCGAAGAATGCGTACCCGGAAAAATCGAACCACTCCAGACCGCTGCCAATGACAGTGGCGAAAATCGCCTTCCGGCGCGTCACCATCCTGATGGGCGGCTCGCCCACCAGTATGCCGTTTGATGCACTCG
This sequence comes from Paraburkholderia sp. MM6662-R1, assembly GCF_050436245.1. Classification (NCBI taxonomy): domain Bacteria; kingdom Pseudomonadati; phylum Pseudomonadota; class Betaproteobacteria; order Burkholderiales; family Burkholderiaceae; genus Paraburkholderia; species Paraburkholderia sp. MM6662-R1. The sequence continues at coordinate 1,328,654 of NZ_JBNDLV010000001.1, forward strand.
TTGCCATTTAGACCTCTCGGAATTGTCGTTTAGCGACGTGAGCGTTCGCGATTCGTCACGCATTCAATGTAATTTTTGGCGTGACGACCTCATAACGCTAAATTCGCAAACGCGCTTGCAAAAAACGCAACCGCATCGAGAGGCTTGCAACGGAGAGCTCAGGGAGCGACTGTCTGACCGATTACCCACTCGCGGAACCGACGGGCGGCAGGTGTTTCCGCACGCTCCGATGGCCAAGTGACAAAGTATGAGCCGCCCATGGTGGCGTAAGAGTCCGATGCCCTGACGAGCGCGCCGTGCTCAAGGAGCGGGTCAATGACCCGGTTCCAACCTAGCGCGACGCCCTTGCCATGCGTCGCGAGCTGCACAATGAGTGGGTAGCTGTTGACAATGATGGTTTGATTGAGCTCTGGTCGTTCAAGCCCCGCCTGTTCGAACCAGGTGTGCCAGGACATCCAGCTACGTTCCGCGTCCTCCAGAACAAGCAGCGTGCAGGACAGCAGTTCCACTGGCTTCAGTTTGCGCCCATCAAGATAGGTCGGCGAACAAACCGGAAATACCTCCTCGTCGAAAAGCTTCCGTGTGTGCGTTCCGGGAACCTCGGGGTTGCGCAGATAGAAAATGCCTACGTCGTACTCAGCTGGCGAGACGGCTCCAAAGTGGTCCCGCACGATGATGCGCAGGTCCACATCGGGATTCGCATCGATAAACGAGCCGATTCTCGGCGCGAGCCAGAATACCGAGAGGCCAGCTGTGCAGGACACCGTGAGACGAGACCTGACGACGCGAGCCATCAGGCTCGACGTAACGCTAGTGCACAGCTCCAACATGCGCCGCACATCCACCGCATAAGTTTCCCCTGCCGGCGTGAGCCTTAGGGTGTTGTGCTCCCGCACGAACAGCCGGCGTCCCAGGAATTCTTCGAGTTGAGATATTTGGCGGCTCACAGCACTGGTGGACAGGTGCAGTTCCTGCCCCGCACGAGTGAAGCTCAGATAACGGGCGCTAGCTTCGAATGCTTGCAGACATGCGAGTGGAGGCAACGGAGAGAGAGCCATGGCGTTCGGCGGACTATCCAGGTTGTAGTAGAGCAACAGGATAGCCCAACGACGTCAGCCGATGGGTCATGAGTGTCCTCGCATATTTCACGGCCGTACAACCGTCACTTGGATAGCGGCTCGAACGGACGGAAGAGCAGTCCGAGGCTGCCTGATAACCTCCACATTCATCAGCGTGGTGCCAGACCATATCAACGTGCCTTTCATGCCGTAAGCGGCGTAAGCGAGTCACTCGACTCGCCAAAATCACCAGTATTGACGAAGCAGACGGCCGCGATTAATGGGTACATCTCCGGCAGGTTCGACGCGAACCAGGGCATCGCATACCTGTTTGCGAGCAAAGAAGATGTGCGTGCCTTCCGACTCATTCATCGAGACGCCGGCGCTGACCGGTGGGGTGCTTGGCTCTTTCGATACTGACGAAGAGGCAGAATCAGCAGGCCTTTCGTGGTGTCGCGCGTGGGTCGATAGCCATGGCTAGTGCGAAACAGGACGGATGTACTTCATCTTTCCCCACTCCCACTCGCTCAGATTTCGGGGAAGATGCTCCGAGCGGGTTGAAGTGTTTGTCTCTTGCGACTCTCAAGTCGATGCTGGGCATATCGCGACAAGTGGTGGACGAATCGATGTGAATCGAAGAAGGAGTACGTTTTCTGAACGTCGCGCGTCCGTACGCAACTTCGTTTGTCCGCGGCCGCTGTGCGTGAGTATCACAAGTTGCGACCTCGAGAAAGCCACTAAACCAGGCAGTGTCTCGTGGACGTGTCGCAAGAAGCCGGCATTTACGGCGACCATAAAAGAGGTGAACTGCTGGAGAGCGGAAAACACGAACCTCGACACGGGCGGTGTTGCGCTTACGGGACTCTCATGCCTGTACAGAGGGCAGCCAGGGAGTGCGCTGCACGGCGGTGACTTCCGAACAGCTTGACGCTTCCTTAAGGGGGCCCCGGCTTGATAGCAGAAACGCCGCTCGTGCGCACAGCCCTTCGTCCTGGTTGCCATAAGCGCTACCCCCGGGATATTCAGAGCCGTACAACAACACCGAGAAGATTTATCGGAATCGCTGTCTTGAGCTAATCTTAGGGGCTTCTCGCTCACGCATAGGGTTACACAGATTAAAGATTATAAGATTACCGGAGTGCTCGACCGAGAAAACGTCTTGCCTGCAGCACAGTTTTCAGAAGTGGATACCCATTTTCCGTGTGTGAAGGCCAAGCAAAACGTGGGTGGAGGACAAGTCACGTCGATGAACTTCGACAGAACAGTTGCGTCACGAGAACGATGCGCAACGCATCTGCAGCTTTGTACGTGCTTGCATCGGGCGTCGCCTGGACATGCCGCATAGTTTCAGCATCCTCATGAACGGGTTGATAGGTCGAAAAGCGTGCTCTGAACCACACGAATCGTCGGCGAAGTCCAGTTCAGCCAATCAACCGGCGATAAGCACTAAGGTGTCGAACTAGACCCTGTTTGTCGCCGCGAATCTCGCTCAGCCGGGCGAGGTTAAAGTGTGCGTCTGCATGCGTCGGGTCAAGTTCTATGCACCGCTGATAGGTCGCCGCCGCAGCGTCATAGCGTTTCAGCTCTTCGAGAACGACCGCGCGGTTGAAGTGCAGTAACGCGTCGTCTGGGAAGTGCTCTAACGCCCCATCAAAAACGGACAATGCCTCGTCGCAACGCGTTTCTGCCTCGCACAGCAATACGCCCAGATTCGTATAAGCGTGGTAATGCGGTGATGGCGCGAGCTCGAGCACTTTCCGGTATGCCTGCTCCGCGCCAATAGCATCGGTTCCGGTGAGTTGTTCGGCGAGTGCGAACCATTCCTCCGCTTGCTGTTCGCGACTCGTCTGGTTTCGCGGTGCCGAGTCGAGGAACGCGACCTCGCCTCTAATAGGTGCGACCTCGAAGTCGAGCAGGTGCTGGCCGGAAGCGGCGTCCCATTGGGCCTGTCCTGACCTGACAGCCACCGTCTCGCCTACCGATGTGATTCGGATTCCAGAAAGCGGAAGCTCGTCAGGAAGTTCGGCTTTCAGCTTCGCAAGCGCCCTCAGAATCTTCCGTGTTGAGACTTTGGCTGACTGCAACTGAAACGCTGTGCGCAGGACCACGACATCCTGGAAAGAGAATCGAAGCTCGTTTCTGCGACCGCGCGCCGGGTGAACGAATCCGGCTTCAATCAGCCCAGATAGCACCCGACGCGAGACACCCAGCAGCGATTGAAGGCTGCGCAGCGAGTAATCGTTTGACTGATTCGGTCTGGTCACTTGCGTGCTCGAACCTTTGCCGGTTGCGCCTCTTTGATGTCGGCTTTCGGTGTGGCTCGTTTGACAGGGCGCCTTGGTTTGGCTGCCAACACTTCGACGTCAGCGGCGGTGGTCTTCTTCGTTGCCGTTGTCCTGGCCGGCGCCGTCTGCGCCGGTACGTCCCGTTTCGCCTTGTTGGCGCTGAGACTCGCCCGAAGAGCCTCCATCAGGTCAATTACCTGGCCGCCCGACTCACTCGTGGTCTCCTCTGGAGACACAATCTGCTTGCCCGCGATTTTCCGGTCGATGGCCTCGAGAATCCGCTTTTTCTCCTCGTCCTCATAAGCCGACGGGTCGTAAGCGTCTTCGGAGACCTGGTCGATGATTTGCAGCGCAAGCTTGAGTTCCGCGGCGGTTACGGGCTCCTGCTCGATATGCAAATCGCTCAATGCGCGCACCTCATCTGCGAACAGCAGCTGCTGGAAAACCATGCCGTCTTCAGCGGGCCGTATCTGGACGATGCGGGTTTTGCCTTTATAAGACCATTTGGCGAGTGCGCACCGTTCGCTTTGGCGCATCGCCTGCTGCAGCAGACTGTAGGGTTTGCCACCCCGTTTGTCCGGCGCAATGAAATACGCCTTGTCGTAGTAGAGCGGGTCGACCGATTTTTCCGGCACGAAGGAGACAATTTCTACAACGTGCGTAGCACCCTCTTCAAGCGCCTTCAGCTCGTCCGCAGCGAAGACGACGAACTGCCCCTTTTCAAATTCGTATCCCTTCTTCATATCCGCGCGTGCGACGACCGCGCCAGTGGCCTCCGATATGTACTGCTGCTTGACCCGACCGCCTTCCGGCGTCAACAGGTTGAAGCCGACACCGGCAGCGCTGTCTGTCGCCGAATAGAGTTTTACCGGTATGGACACCAATCCGAAGGATAGCGTCAGCGATGCGATGGAACGCGCTGCCATGTGATTCTCCTGATAGCGGCCGGTGACAGTGTTGCCGGCGCTGCTTGCTAGCCATTCACGAGGGGCCAAAGCTTCGCGAGAGAGAGCATGTCATGTGCCGGTCGGCTGACGACCTTGCGCCGTGCAACCGGCTGGCGTGCATGTACCACGCGCGCTGTCGCGGCACTCCTACTTCTGCCGCCGCGAACCGCTGGACCTTCCGGCGCGAGACGTCTCATCACAGACGCTTTATGACTGACGCCAACGATTGTCTTGTGGACCAGTACGCTTCCCATGGGTCTCGCGTTTGAAAGCTAAGATACTCTCTCGCCGTTTGCACCGTCCAGTGCGCACCGCTTTTGAGGTCTGACAGTTGCTCCCATGACACTGGCATCGAGACACCCATCCCGGGCCGCGCCCGGGCGGAAAACGCGGTGGCGGTCGTCTGCGCCTTGCCGTTGCGCAGATAGTCGACATAGACTTTGCCGATTCTGTTGGCTGGCCCTGACGTTGCTGAAAAGCGGTCGGGAATTGTTTTCGCCAGATGCCCGACGAACGCCTGCGAGAACGCCTTCACAGATTTGTAATCCAGTCTTGGCGTTAACGGCACCACGACGTGCAGCCCCTTGCCGCCGCTCGTCTTTAACCAGGCTTTCAGGTCCAGTTCGTTAAGCAATGCCCGGACAAGAAGCGCTGCCTCCTGCATCTGCTTCCACTTCACGCCATCGCCGGGGTCAAGGTCAAAGATGACCCTGTCGGGCTTGTCGATTCGCAGAATTGTCGAGTTCCCGGTATGGAACTCAACGACATTCATCTGGGCCGCCGACATCAGCGCGTCCGCAGTATCGACGGTAAGCAACGGCGGGTGATTCACCCACAAACTGCGGTCGTGCGCCGTGAGACCGGGCATCCCCGTCTTCTCAGCGTGCTTTTGGAAAAATATCTGACCAGATATGCCGGTAGGTGCGCGGACCATTGCAAGCGGACGGTCCTTCAGGTGAGGCAGCATCCACTCGATAACGCTTTCGTAGTACCGGACCAGGTCGAGTTTTGTAACGCCGCTCGACGGGTCAACGATACGCTAAGGATGCGTGACTTTGACCTGCGAGACAGGCGCGGGCGTCAGCGTTTCTCCGGACTCGCGGACGACGCGGCGCGCCGGTTTGTCGACGCGCAGACCTTTGAACGACGCCTGCCGAACAACACCTTCCGCAGTCCACTCGGCGAACTCGACCTCGGCAACCAGCTCAGGACGTACCCAGCGTTCGGCGCCGGCGGCACGCCTGGACCAACGACCCGGCTTCGTTACAGCGACGTCAAATGGTGTTGCGTCGCGCTCAAGCGGTGTCAGGCGAACCCATAGGTCCCGACCAGTGCGGGCGTCCCAACCGGTGCCCACGCTGCCAGCGTCGTGGAGCTTGTTGCCCACGTAGTAACCGAGCAGCAAACTGCCGACTTCACCATCCTTGCCGCCTCTCGCAGTGAAACCACAGACGACCAGTTCGTGCCGCAGTCGGCATTTAGCCTTCAACCACGTCTGCGTCCTTCCCGATTCATATCGCGCGTCGCGGCTTTTCAACATCAGACCTTCGAGACCTAATCCCGCGGCGGCCTCGAATATCTGGGCCATCGGAGCGTCGAAGTCCTGACTGAACCGTACGCGGTCGCCATCCTTCTGCAGAAGCTGAGAGAGCAGCGCGCGCCTCGCCCACAGCGGGACGTTTCTCAGGTCTTTCCCATTACAGTACGGCAGGTCGAATAGAAAATAGACAATTTCCTGATTCGCTGCACCGTCTATCGCATTCTGGAGGGCGCCGAAATCGGGCAGACCGTCTCTGAGCACGACTATTTCACCATCAAGCCATCCGCTGGAGACAGGGAGCTTCTCGACCTCTGTGGCCAGCCTCGCAAGCTTTTTCGTCCAGTCGTGCCCGCCGCTCGTAAACAACCGCACACGCCCCTTGTTCACGCGGGCGAGCATTCTGTAACCATCCAGCTTCGACTCAATTATCCAGTCACCGCTCGTCGGTAGCGACGAAGCTAGCGACGCGCGCTGCGGTTCGAGTTTGGCGGGCAGCGCCGCGCTAACTGCGGCAGACAGGTCTATCTGTGGTTCACTACCGCGCCCAGGCCGCGCGACTTTCGGCTCCCGTTCTTCGACAAGCCCGAGCGGCTTCGTGGTAATGCTGTCGGGAAGCGCCTTGATAACGTCGTATTCCGCGAGCGGTTGCGCCCACTCGTCGCGCTTTTTGAAGAGCATCCACTGGTCCTGCTTGTCCTCCGGCCTGGATATACGGACGAGCTCCCACAAACCGGCGAGCTTTTCGCCATGGAGCCGAAAGACCAGCTTGCCGGCCTTCATTCCCTTGCGCGGGTCTCCGACCGGCTCCCACGCCCCTCGGTCCCACAGTATCACGGCGCCGGCGCCGTAGTGCTTGGGTGGAATCGTTCCCTCGAACTTCGAATACGCGACCGGATGGTCCTCCACATGGACCGCCATCCTTTTCTCCTTCTGGTCGTAGCAGGCCCTTTTGGCAGGGCCCACGAAAGGAGCACCCCATCCAGTTCGAGCCGGAAATCGTAATGGAGCCGGCTCGCCCAGTGCTTCTGCACGACAAAACCAGCATTTGCTGGCCCGACAGATGTGACATCTGACGGCGAGGGTTCAGGCGTAACCTCGAAGTCTCGCATTTTCCCGTAGCGGCTAAGACGCGGAGAAGTCGGTTGACGTGCTGAGACCATGATTGTTTTCCAGCAGGAAGCGAATGCGTAGGCCGTGTCCGGACCCCGTGCGCCGGAGGTACCACCTCGTGGCGGCAATGCTTCGCGCACGGCACGAGCTGTGAGACTCCAAGGGTCGAACTCGGTATAGCTATTGCGCATCCGGGAGGACTCACCGCCGCGATGTACCGTGTCGACACGGATGTTAGCTTCGAGCTTCCATGCCCTGCAGTTCGCCATGCTTGTGCGAATGTGTCGGCCGCGTATTTCAGCTCGAAATGCGCACCCTTGCCGCTACGCGTCGGGGGAAAGTGTTCGCCTTCCACGCAGGTGACCTCGAAAGTGTCCTTCCCATCATCATGTACGACCGCGTAGATGCCAGACACTTTCACGGTTTCGCTCGGCTTATATGAATTGTCGCCTGCCATCATCCTTTCCTTTTGAATGGTTGAGGACAGCCATCCAGCAAGCGTCGTATCCGTCGCCCCGTCGCCAAGGCTTTTCGGCATCTCGCCCTGAAGGCCTATCGCTTGCCGTAGTTCCGCGCGATTTCCCGGCGCTCGCGGTTTCGTTCGCCCGCCCGCCGCTGGCAAGGGTCGGGCGGCCTACTTCCCCAGGGCCTCTGCCGCCACCTTTTCTTCTGCGAGCAGAGATAGCTTGTCGTCAGTCGCCTTTTCCTCTTGCAGCGTTTCATTGAGAAGTGTGACGGCAGCCGTTTCGCCAAGCTGTTTGGCCAGTGCTATCAAGGAGCCATATGCTGCAATTTCGTAGTGCTCCACCTTCTGTGCTGCCGCGATGAGGGCTGTATCCAGCACCGGTCCCTTCTCGATTTCGTCAATCTGCTCCTGGCCTTCTTCGACCAGTCCTTCCATGGCGACGCACTTGACACGTTTGGAGTTTGATTCCGCTGGCTTCCACTACCTGGTCAATTCTTTCAATCTGGCCTTGCGTTTCTTCCAGGTGCGTCTCGAAGGCCGAGCGAAGTCCCGGGTTCGTCGCTGCACGTGCCATCCTGGGAAGCGACTTTGTCATCTGCTTTTCGGCACTGTAAATGTCGGACAGCGAATGAATGAACAAATTTTTCAACGTCTTCGTAGGCATGTCTACTCCTTAGTCGGTTGGGAACCGCCTCTGCAAGAAAGCGCGGTGTGAGCGCACCGGCGCAATCACCATTCCCGCTCGGCAACGTGCCTGACCCGACGGAACACCCGCGCCTAGCGTGCGGCGAGACAATTCCCAGACGTCTCGGGCGCTCGCCGTCTTGCAAACTTCTCGTTGCAACAATCGCCGCGCGAGCGCCGGAATGTCTTCGCGATGAGCGGCGGTAGAGACGTGTCCCTACCAGGGCCAGGAGGGTTGCACCGCGTGGGAATTCGAACGCCGCGTGACGAAGACTCGGCGCGATTGCCGCACTTCACCGGTCAGGAACGCTGCATGCGCGGTGTCCAGCGCAATGTTCTTTCCACCGTGTAGCCTCGCTGCACATTCGCCAGAGCAACCCAGTTCTGAGACCCGGGCGCCCAGCAGGGTGCGGCATTCAGGATTGCAGCGTGTCGCTGTCCGGGAGTTACCTAACCAGCCAAAGTAACGTGCGCATCGCTGTGACGGCAGGTCCGGCCATCCGGTAGCCCGTTACCCGGCCTCCTATGGAGAAATGACATGTTTGTGCACAACAAGCGGCTTCAATATACGGTGCGCGTCTCAGCGCCGAATCCCGGCCTCGCCAACCTCCTGCTGGAACAATTCGGCGGACCGCAAGGTGAGCTGGCGGCAGCCTGTAGATACTTCACACAGGCGGTCGGAGAGGATGACCCCGGTCGGAAGGATTTGCTGTTTGACATTGCAACCGAGGAGCTGAGCCACCTGGAAATCATCGGCTCTATCGTGGCAATGCTCAATAAAGGCGCGAAGGGACAACTCGCAGAAGCTGTGGAGTCGGAGGCCGAACTCTACCGTTCGCTCACAGGCGGAGGAAATGATTCGCACACGACAGCGCTGCTGTACGGAGGCGGCCCGGCTCTTACGAATTCAGCCGGGGTTCCGTGGAGCGCGGCGTACATCGACACTATCGGTGAGCCGACGGCAGACCTGCGTTCAAATATAGCGGCGGAGGCGCGCGCAAAGATTGTCTACGAGCGACTGATGAACGTGACCGACGACCCGAGCATTTCCGAAGCGCTTGGCTTCCTCATGACGCGGGAGATTGCTCACCAGAAGTCCTTCGAGAAAGCCCTGCATTCAATTCAACCAAACTTCCCGCAAGGCAAGCGTCCTGGCGTGCCCGAATTTACGAACGTCTATTACAACCTGTCACAGGGCGATGATGCGCCACGCGGTCCCTGGAACGACGGCCCCGGTTGGGAATTTGTTGAGACGCCCGAACCTGCCGTCGATGGGGGGCGATGGGTTGGCTTCCGCCAACATCTCCGGCGCGGACGCGAAAGTGCTGAGTGCGATGGCTGCACGGACAGCTTCGGACACAAGTTCTGACCCAACCACCGGTGCCGACCTGGGTTCGGGATACGAAGAGGCAGAGCCGAAAGAGTGAGGGTACTCATCAGTGGCGGCGTAAATCGTCGCCACTCCGCCCGCGATGGGCGCGGTAGTCAAATACCACCGGCAAAGCCGGTCGCTTGAGATTGTGAGCGCCTCAAAGGCGCCCATAAAACCGAGAGCCGCCCGTGGCGGCTTACTCCATGACCAGCTTCATCTGGTCATACCGCTCGTCCTCTTCTTCCTGATTGCCGATGTGCGCTCGCGCCATGTGCTCGTCCAGACAAGCAGACCTCAGACGAAAACTGTCGAGAAAATTGCGCTCACCCTGATTTGCGGAATACACCTTGCTGTATCAATTCATTCCACCCAACCGGAGACTGAAATGGCCACCAGCCCGAAGCAGAAGAACCCCGCAAGTGACAAGTCCGAGGAGGATGTTGACAAGGCTGTTGAAGAGAGCTTCCCCGGCAGTGACCCACCTGCGACAGGTGGAACAACCCGGATTGAGTCAGAGGACGGCGAAGAAGCCGACGAGGACGAGCCTAATCCGCAGTAATCGCATACAGGCGAGAACATGTGTCGACGCCCAGGAAACTGCCGCAGCGGTCTACGGGGCACATGACGCGCCAGTCGCGTTCGACACCTGGACCGCAGGCCGCAGTGGACAGCGTTCGCGGGAGCTTTGACAGGCAACAAGGGGAGACCGTCATGAGCACAAATGCAAGCAACGCAAACACGCCGACCGAATTCGCACCGCCGCGAGACGTCGCACCGACACATCAAGCTCGGCGCTTGGTAATGCGCCGTCTCCAACCGCGCCCACGGAGGTTGAGCCGCTGGACGGGCCAGTCGTGCTCGCGCAACCACCTGTCGTCGGTACTTCAGCGCCGGTAGCGCGCTTCGGGGGTACAGAGTCTGGAACTGCGGCCGACGTCTCCAGACCCGCGCTCGAGGTGGCGAAGAGTGCGTTCACCAGCGCGCAAGCAGCCGTGTCAAGCGGATACCGGACCGTCTCCGCCTCGACCGACGAATTTGCGCACGAGAGTCCATGGAAGTCCATTGCCTTTGCAGCGCTCGGCGGCATCATTATCGGGATGCTGCTAGCGCGATAGAGAGAGTGATATGCACAAACCGCTGACTGGCTGCGCGAGCCGGAGCAGCCAGTTAGCCAGGCTCTCTTTTTCAGGCTTCCCCGCAGTTTAGCGCGTGAGGTTCCCGTATGTTGCGTCAGGTAAAAAATCAAGCCGTCCAGCGCAAGCTAACCGTGATGGCCATCGCGCGGACCGCCATCAGCAAATTCTTGGATGACCGTTCGTCAATGATGGCCGCGAGCATCGGCTTCTTTTCCGCCTTTTCGCTTGCCCCAACCCTCCTCATCGTACTTGCCGTCGCCGGATGGTTCTTCGGGCCGGACGCAGCCAAAGGGCGGCTCTTTGACCAGGTCAAGGGCGTTCTTGGCAACGATGCTGCGAGCGCTATGCAATCTCTGGTCGAACACGCACATAGGGCAAGCGGAAGTGGCATCGCCGCTGCACTGTCTATTGTCCTGGTGGCTGTCGGTGCTTCGGCGACGTTTTCGTCGCTCAACACCGCTCTGGATGTCGTGTTTGGCGCAGAGTCGCCTAAAGGTATCGCCGGACTAGCGCTCCTGCTGCGCGCGCGTCTGATTTCCTTCGGGATGGTCATGGGACTGGGTTTCCTGCTGGTCGTGTCCCTTGTCTTGGACGCGGCCATACAGTTTGCCGGCCATGCGATTTTTGGTGACTCCAGTTTGGTTGTGCTCGCGGCGGTAGGTGAATCAGTCTTCGGGCTGGTGATACTCGCGATTGGGTTTGCTGCCCTTATCAAGTGGCTGCCGGATGCAAAGGTGCATTTTCGTCATGCGCTTATCGGCGGTGTGACTGCATCGGTGCTTTTTACGGCTGGGAGGCATCTCTTCGCGTTTTATCTCGCCCATGCCGGCACCGCAAACTCGTTCGGTGCGGCAGGCTCTCTTGCCGTGCTGATGATGTGGCTATATTTCTCTGCCGTCGTTTTCTTATTCGGTGCGGAAATTGCCGCATCCATCCGGGAGGCGTCACAGGCACGGGGCGAAAAGCTTTCTGACCTTTCGCCGCAGAAGCAGGGTCCAGGTAGATGAAATTGCGGCGGCCGCGATTAGCGTGATGCTGTACGCAGTGTCCTCTTGTCGCGAGCGCGAGTGCAGAGCCGACGGGAGCTTCTGGAGCTGCTCCATACTTTGCGTAATGTCGAACCGCAACGGCGCCCTCACTGTTTGCACGTGCATCGAGTTTTACCGCTAATGCCAGGAGAAAACGTTTTAGGTCGGCGCTTCCATGTCTTGCCAGAAAATTTTCCTTGAGCTCCTCAATACGTGCCTGCCGCGACGCCGGATACAGCATGCATGGCCACATGTGATGCTTCCTACAGACAGCTCCAGCAGATACGCAGTATCAATGTGAGCCGTTGTGGCGCTTCGCATCCTTCTAGACGCAACCCGCGCGCAGCGCTTATATCCGCCTTCGCATCCACCTCCTGTGTCAGGGCGGGCGAGAGGCTGAATGAGAATGTTGCGCCGCCTTAAGAACAACTGGGGGCCCAGATTTGCCCACCATGGGCTGCATGAATTGAACTGGAAATCGCAGACCCATCGCCCTGCCGGAAATGCAAGTCGTGAAGAACGGTTCGAAGGTCGCGGAAGCTTTTCCTCGCGAATACCAGACCCCGAGTCCTTAGAGCGTGTTAGGCACTTTGTGTCAGACCTGGTAACCTGGCGGCATGACAGAACGCAAGCCATACCCAACGGATGTTTCGGACGAGGAATGGAGCTTCGCCGCTCCGTACCTGAGCTTGATGAGCGAAGATGCACCGCAGCGCCGATACGAACTGCGCGAGATGTTCAACGCGCTGCGCTGGATGGCGCGCGCCGGCGCGTCCTGGCGTATGCTGCCGACCAACTTCCCGCCGTGGGAACTGGTCTACCAGCAAACGCAACGCTGGCTGAACGCGGGTTGCTTCGAGGCGATGGTGAACGATTTGCGCTCGGTGTTGCGCGTGGCTCAGGAACGGCAAGGCCAGCCCAGTGCGGTCATCCTGGATGGACGCACATTGCAGTCCACGTGTGAAAGCGGCCCGCGTGCGGGCTACGACGGTTACAAGCGCAAGCGAGGCAGCAAAGTCCACATGGCTGTCGACACGCTCGGCCTGCTGCTCGCGGTGCATATTACACCGGCCAACGAGCAGGAGCGCGCCCAGGTGGGCGAGCTCGTGCGTCAGGTTCAGCGCGAAACCGGTCAGACGGTGAAAGTTGCATTCGCTGACCAGGGCTATACGGGCGACACGGCTGCGCAGGCCGCACGCGAAGAAGGCATTGAGCTGCAGGTCATCAAACTGTCTGAGGCGAAGAAGGGCTTCGTGCTGCTGCCCCGTCGCTGGGTGGTCGAGCGCAGCTTTGGCTGGCTCAACCGATTCAGGCGCCTTGCACGCGATTACGAGCGCTTGCCTGAAACGCTGGCAGGCCTGCACTTCGTCGTCTTCGCCATGCTTATGCTTGTTCATGCTGCACCGATTATGCAAAGTTCCTAACACGCTCTAACCGCGGCGACAACATCGCCTTCAGGGTCAAGGCGGGACTGGACTATGCACGGTTCGGCACCGCTCGTTAAAACTCCTAAGCGAAGTTATACGCCCGTATAACCAGGTAACGCCAACGCGGTATCGACATATCCGACCGCATAGTAGATTTTCCGTTCGGCAAAACCTACTCTTCTCTCATCGAGACAGCGTTGCCGTTATGACAGTGCAAAGCTCGCGGTTCGGCCCGACCACAACATCGCCTTTTGGGGTGGCCCGACCCGTTCGTTTTTTTAACGTCTTCAAGGATTCATCGTGTCAGCTGTTTTGCACAACTGGATATATATCGGCAGTAACGCGTATGCGGAGTACACGTTCGTGCCGTGGCTTGACAGGAACATCTATCGCCGTACCGTCGACCTCTCCGCAATATGCATCCAGTAGCCGCAAGTCAGGGACTATTCGACCTCTAGCCACGTACCGTGAAACTCTGTTGTGCAGGTCGTTGACATTTCAACGGCTTCCGGCACTGACGCACCGCGCGGATGCACGCTACCGAAAGACCTTGGTGAGCCACCAATGGCCGCAAAGCGCAAGTCTGCATTGAGGAGCATCACCCCATCGGGAATTCCGACTCTACGCGAAGACCTCAAAACACAGCTCGCGCCCATTGCCACCGCACTGACGGAGGAACTCGCGGCGCTGTTGACAGCCGCTCTCGACGACGGAAGAAAACAGACGCTCGACCGTCTGTCGCAGGCGCTAAGCGACGCGGTCCCAGAGTTTCTGCTAGAGGCGTTTGAACAGAAAATGCTCGCAGCCGGAAAGTCAGCGTCGGAATGTCGGCCATCGCTTGTCGCGGTAAGGCGCGCGAGTCAGGCTGCTCCCACTGGGCAAGCATGCGCACCTGATGAAGACGGAAGCGCAGACTGTGCTGTCGGCGACGTCAGCTGCCGCGAGAACGCTCCCGTCCAACGCACTGCTTTCAACGCGTGCGAGCAGCGGAATAGCTGTTGCCGGCAAACAGACGAAGTGAAAGACCACCGCTTCGGGGGCGGGTCATGGTGATGGTGTTACTGGTCGATGACGACATGAGCCTGCTTCAGGCGCTTGAAACGTTGATTTGCGGAGAAGGTTACGAGGTAATGACTGCGTTGAACGGGGATGAGGCACTGCAGGCAGCACGCCGAAGGCGCCCTGACATCGTGGTTTCGGATTTCATGATGCCGGTCATGGACGGGCCCACCCTCATAGGTGCGCTCGCGGCCGAGCCGGACTTCGCAACTATTCCTGTCCTTTTAAACTCAGCGGTGGCGACACCACCGGCCCACCTGCAGGTGGCGGCATTTCTCAGAAAGCCAGTCGCGGCCCCGCGCCTGCTCGAACTGCTTCGACTGCACAGTCACAGTAAGGCCCAATCGCCGTGACTGGTCACTTCGATATGCCGCCAATGGAAAGCCATTCCTGCCTCCATCGAGGAGTACCGCATTTTCGAAGAAAGCGCAGCCGCCGGAAACAGTGCTAAAGGGAGGAAGACGATGTTGAACGCTGAACCGAATACGGGCTCCACCATCCTGTCAGAGAGTGGCTCCAATCGTACGTCTATTGTCCCCGCGCTGCCTTCAGCCCACTATCCGTCGCCGCACCGGCCGGGCCGGCTCGCCCAGTCAAAGTCCGCTTGCGGCACTTCGTCGCCGAATGGCATGGACCCCTGGGCATCGACGCTCGCAGCCATCCATCGATTTTCTTCCCCGCCAAACCCGATGCGAACTGCTCCGGACCTGTCCGGCCGCCGCCGCTCCACGGGCGAGCCGTTCCGTCCGCGGCAGACGGGCTGCGGCGACGTGCGACCCTTCACTGTGACCGTCGTTGAGGAACTGTCCAATTATCTCTTCGTGCTGCGCTGGCGTGACGCGACCCTTTGCAACTACGAAGAGCAGGTCTGGGCGGCGTGTCTCGCTCGCGCGTCAGGGTGTTGCGCCCTATCCGGCAAGCATATCAATCTGGGCGACTCGGTCTACCGTCCCCGAGTCCGCGGACGAGTCATACCACTTAACAGAGACGCAATGATTCTCGCCAGCGAGCTGGTCAAAGCCCGCACAGGCGCCTGACACGCGCTGGAGTTAATGTATGTTGGACTCGGACTCGCTAAAGCATCCCCAGAACACAGGCGGTCTCAGGGTGCTCTCCACCGCCTGACCACAGGAGGTTCAATGTGAAACTTGAGGCAGCCACGTTCGTGCGACTACGCCGTCTCGCCCCGGTTCTCGACGACATTCTCAGCGCAGGCGAGGTCGACCACGCAGACCAGGCCGTAGGCCTTGATTCGCTCGCCCAGCTATGCTCACAGCTCTTCGATGCATACCGCGGCCAACATCCGGGCGAGATTGCGCAAGTGCGACTCGACGCCCTTGAGTCGCTGTAACGCACCGCTTAGGGACTGGCTGCCTGCTTCAGGTGCCTCGCAGCCATCAAAAAGCCGGTTCCGTCGGCATATGCTATCCAGCTTTTTTTCCGAATTGTTGCGTGTCCCACACCGTCAGCCTGTCATGGATGAAAGAAAGCGAGATAGCATAGTTGCTTATCTTTGTCGCCGGATTAAGGCGATTGGCATCAAGCCGGACAACCTTACGCCTGCAATTGCGAGCGACCAATCAACGCAGAAAGGAGCGCGCTACCGCAGTGCGACCGGAGACGCCAGCCTTTTTCGCCGTTTGAAGAGGTCCTGTTCGAGCTTCGAAGTCTGTTGCTCGTTGAACTTGTCGATAAGGGCCTTGATGGCGCCTTCGGCGTCAGTTTGCGGCTCAGCGAACGCATCTTCCATCGCCTTGGGTATCTTCGCGCTGCTTATGCCTTCGGTGCGCTCGAAAAACAGCCGCGCAAATTCGCTAATGTCCGTGATGGCGCCGAAGGTGCGCACGAATTTTCGGTAGTCAACCAGAATCTGAGCCGAGTAGCACATCGATGCCTCCGTTTCATGCTCCCATGACACGCATTCTCTCGAACGACGCGAGCGCGACGAATATGCGGCGTCGATGAATGGCCCCGTGAACTTTGGCCTGCATCGAGTTGCCAAACAACATGTAGCGACTCTTGCGATTGGTCATGACAAGCGTACTGCTGGTAGACGATGATGCGGAGGCTTTGGCCGCGTGGGGCGCAATCTGTGCCGCGGACGGATTTGAAGTAAGAAGCGCGAGCGACGGCCAGGCGGCATTGAAGATGTTCATCGAGTCCCCTGTCGACATAGTGGTTGCCGACTGGCGCATGCCGGTGATCTCGGGAAGCGAACTCTGTCACCGTTTGCGAACACGTCCCGGTTTAGCTGACGTCACATTCATTCTGGTTTCGGGGGAGCCCAGCCCACCAGCCTTCGTCAGCTACGATGGGTTTCTTCGCAAGCCTGTAGATGGGCAAATGCTACTGGCCACAATGCAACGGTTGCTGGCGGACAACGTCACGCACCGGGAAACCCAGCGCGGCAGAGCAACGTAGTCGAACGACCGCTGCTTGGGCCGACGGGCAACTCGAAACATGCCGACTGACGGAGCCCAGTGAGGGGTACGGGCACAATTTTGGTCAGCAAAAATTCCTGCTCACCGTTTGCAAACCGCCAAGCAGATGCGACATGTCGACAAGTCACTGGGACTCGGTCCGAGTCGAGGTCTACGTCCTGACGCATGCAATTCGCGGCGTCTATTTCGGACTCAAGGCGCCCGAGTGCCCAAACTCTCGTAGTGACCTCCATTCCGCTCGCTCTTGAAGCCGGCGCGCTTCGCATGTCCAGAGGCTTCCCGAATCAGGCGTCCCCGAACCTTAAAGAATGAAAGGGGACCGGGCCAGCCCCACCAAGGACGTCGGCCCCCATCTCGGCGCGGGCGCCTGGTGCTTCCGTTGTTGGCTCGCGCGCCGTCAGTTTGTTTTTAGCTGCCCCCGAAAAAAACGTTGCATTGTGGGTCCACCCTGCAGGGCCTGCTGTGTTTTACGCCGCTTTGTACCCTCGTATCGGGCATACCGCCATATGCCTCCATCCCCGCACTGGGGTCGGTGGCTTGAGTCGCGGCGTTTTCCTGTGGGGCGGGTTGAGGGGCTTGGGGCGCGCCTTGCGAATGCGCAAACCCGGCCATGACAAACAACCCTGCAGCAGAAGCGACCATCAGTGATGATTTCACGTTGGCTCCTTTAATCTACGTTGAGTTTTCCACGCATGAGATTCGCTATTCGCGTGCTCCGAACTCGAAATCGACACGGGATTTTCGGACGTGCGGAGCCCACTTCGGGTCTGCGTGGCTAGCTGCCCTGATAGATATCGCAGGACAGGCCCACCGTGCACGCGGCACCGTTTCTGGCTTTGCCGCTGCCGCTGCTTCCGCCGGGCTGGGGTCCGTATCCCAGGTCAGGGGTGCGGTCCATAGTCGTGGCCGGCTGGGCAGTTGTCATGGGCTGCTGGGCAGACGACGGGTCAGTTGTGCCCGACGGTTGCATTTGCTGCGAGTGGGCGGCGCCGGTCGCAGCGAGCAGGGATACCGCACTGACTACAGCTAAAAGTTGCACTTTCATCTCGTCACCTCTTTGTCGTCAACGTGTTGCGAATAACACGACTCCGGAATAACAAGGGGATTGGCATCCCCACGAGCACGCGAGGGTTGCATTAGGCCTTTTCTCGCTCCTTGCTGATTCCTGCTTTCGCTTTACCAAATGCCGTACAGCGTCGTCTCCGACGCCGTTTAGCCGAGCAAATGCGAAGTTGGCTTGTTGCACCGTTTGTGCCCAAAGCCGGACTTATTCGATGACTACCTGGGTAATGACGCGAGGCTGGTACCGGGCGGGGCAGAAGTATGCGCAATGAGTGCGCCGGTGACAGGACGTTGTACGCCCATTGACCAATAAGACCGCTGCTGCGTTTATGTTATAGAACGCTAAGGTCATGATTGACAGCGGAATCGACAATCGGCAAATCAGGGGCGACAGTCGCGCCTGGTCGCTCGCACTGCCATCGGAAGCAGCGACACACCTGTCATCCCCCGCATCCAGCTACCCGAGGCCCCCGTATATGCAGTCAACGCAGCGCAATCCGGCGTCGCGTCATGAGGAAACCTCTCATGAAGCACACTGCTTTTCTCGTTGCTGCCGTGTTGTCAGCCGCAGGGTCCGGGTTTTCGCGGCTAGCGATACCGTCACGGCGGGCGGTCAGGCGACGTATCCCGTTGAAGACATTGTGGACATCGCGATGAATTCGACGGAACACACCACGCCCGTCGTCGCAGTTAAGGCAGCAGGCCTCGTGGGTACGCACAAGCGTGTTGCGCGCCTTATCGTTTTCGCACCAACCAATGAAGCATTTGCAGCATTGCCGCCGGCCACGGTCGACAACCTTATCAAACCAGAAAACAAGCCGATGCTGACCTGTATCCTTCCCTGTCCCGTTATCCCGGGGCGTTACGATTTTTAGTTGCCCGACCAGCCCATCAGGGAAGGTGACGGCGAGGTGGAACTTAAAACCGTGAACGGCGAGACGCTCACGTCCTCGGACGGACGGACCACACAACATCGTGCTATTGGACGCTGCGGGGGCACACGGCAGACATCTCGGCCTACGACGCCATCCAGGGTAACGGCGTAGTCATGATGGTCGACAAGATACCGATGCCGAAGTAGCAGGACCGGCGCGCACGGTCAAATGTTCGAATCCAGCCCGGCTCTGTCATTTTCGGCGCCAAACCACGACTTACCTGCATGCCTGGCGTCCGGATAAGGCAACTGTCTGCCCTGTTCTGGCCCGAGCGGCTGCTTGCGTTTCGCCGCTGCGCAATCAGTCATCCAACGGTCAGCCGTTAGCGGCGCATGAAACTTCGACGCTGCTACAGCACGCGCCGAAATCGCAGGAGAAATGTGATGGAAAAGGTAACGCGGAAAGTCGTGCTGGCGTGCGTCGCTGTCGTCTCGCTCTGCGCCTCGAGCGCGACGTTTGCGCAAGGTGGAGGGAATGGGAACGGTGGAAGTGGGGGCGGCGGTGCTCACGGTGCCGCAACAGCAGGGATGACATACCACAGCGAGCCTGTCTCGAGCCCGTGGAACGCGAGACCGGGCAAAATGACAAAGAACACTGGCTCGACCGATACAGGCATGCACAGTATGTCGCCGGACGACGATGTTATGCCGGCAAAAACAGGGCAGTAGTGCCCGCTGCCAGTAAAAGGCTGGCGCGTTTCATACAGTTCTCCTGTCCCGCTCACTGCTGGCGGGTACAGGGCAAGAGCGAGCGGCTGGGACTGTACGGGTGGCTTGCCAAACCAGGTAAAACTGAAATGCACATTCTGGCCGGCAGCCCCCCGCCGGTCATGTAGGCTTTCACGATGAATACGACGCAGTCAGAAAGTCGTCGGCGACCTGGACTCGCTCACCAATCTGCAGGGTCGCTGCCAGTCGCAGTTAGCACTGGCGTCAAGTCGTCTGCGTACCACGCCAATACTTACTCCTGCCGCGGGCACCGAGTCTGCGCGATGCGCCTCATAGGGTGCTGGCAGCAGCTTGCGCTTGGCAAGGTCGCCAGTTGCACGATACAAAACTCAAGCGAAGGAAGCCACGCGCGAACGAGGGGTTCAGCGACTGCGGCTCACAACGAGATGAGTAACGTACGCCATCCCCTTCACGAGTAACGTCTACATCGGCAACGGCGTGATGACGGCAGCAGCGTATGCTACAGGGAGTGTTCAGGAGACAACCATGACCCTTGCCGGCAAGACCATATTCATGTCTGGTGGCAGTCGCGGCATCGGACTCGCGATTGCACTCAGAGCCGCACGCGACGGCGCGAATGTCGCGATTGCCGCAAAGACCGCCGACCCAGACCCACGTCTCGAGGGTATGATTCACACGGCGGCTGCAGTTGTTGAAGCTGCTGGCGGCAGGGCGCTCCCGCTTGTTGTGGATATTCGCGACGAAGAACGCGTGAAAGCCGCGGTTGCCGAGACCGTTGAGTTGTTCGGTGGCATCGATATCCTCGTGAACAATGCCAGCGCCATTCGACTGACTGGCACGCTAGACACACCCGTCAAACGGTACGACCTGATGCATGGGGTCAATGGCAGAGGCACGTTCGTGTGCGCGCAAGCGTGCCTGCCGCATCTCCTCAATTCGCCGAACCCGCACATCCTCACGCTATCACCTCCGTTGGTCCACGACGCAAAATGGTTTGGCGACTTTCCGGCATACACCATTGCAAAATACACAATGAGCCTGTTCACATTAGCGCTTGCCGGGGAGTTCAAAGACCGAGGTGTCGCAGTCAATTCGCTGTGGCCTCGAACAGCTATCGCGACCGCGGCTGTGCGAAATGAGATTGGTGGTAAGGACATGATTGCAGCGTGTCGCAAGCCTGAGATAGTTGCCGATGCGGCCCACTATATCCTGACGCGCCAAGCCAGGGAGTGTTCGGGAAATTTCTTCCTCGACGACGAGGTTCTGCTGGCAGCCGGTGTGCGCGACTTTGCACAGTACGACGTGCAGGCTGGGGCTGCATTGCAGGCAGATTTCTTTGTGGAGGCCTTGCCGGGCATGTTGCCGGCGGACAATATGACGAAGCGTCCATCCCGCAATCCCCTCCGCTAAATAGTTAGGATGTGCGGAAACGGACTGACGGCACGGCATACGTAGCTACTCTAGTCCCTGTTGAATTCGGAGGAACCGTGAATCGAACCGAGACAGCGCTGATTGTGGGTGCAGGAAAGGGATTGAGCGCCTCCCTTGCTCGCCTGTTTGCGGCGGAAGGTATGCAGGTTGCGCTCGCCGCACGCGACACGAGCAAGCTCGCCGACCTGGTCGACGAGACGCGTGGAGTGGCTGTGGGCTGCGACGCCAGTCGCCCGGACGAGGTTGCAGCACTCTTTGACCAGGTAGAGCGCGTCTTTGGCGTCCCCGACCTCGTTGTCTACAACGCGAGTGGCCGCTATCGCGCGGCAGTTGAAGCCATCGAGGCAGAGAGACTTGAAGCCGCCCTTAGGGTCACCGCATTCGGCGGCTTTCTCGTCGCGCAAGCCGCAGCCGTGCGCATGCTGGCCCGCGGCCACGGCACCATCCTGCTGACCGGTGCTACGGCAAGTGTGAAAGGGCTAGCCGGTTCGACACCGTTTGCCATGGGAAAATTCGCCCTGCGGGGAATGGCCCAGTGTATGGCGCGAGAGCTTGCCCCAAGGAATATCCACGTTGCGCATTTTGTGATTGACGGCGGCATTGCCAGTAGCTGGGCACAATCAGACGATGGCGGCACGGACGACAAATGGTTGAACCCTGACGCAATAGCGTGGGAATACCTGCACGTTCATCGTCAGCACCGCAGTGCGTGGACGTGGGAGGTGGAACTCCGACCATGGGTGGAGCGGTTTTAGGAAACACCGCTCACCTCACGACGCTGCGAATTTGGCCGCTATGCCAGCCGTGGTCTCCCTGAAGAGACAGTGAGATACACCTCGCCATTCTTTCAAAGACTTCGCATGGACGTGGTTATGATTGGCACATCATCCCTATCAACCCCAGCACATGACGCCTGGCTTAGCCCGGATGCATCGAACTTGCAGGACATGTACGCGATACTTGATGACAGGAACCGGCCGTACTACGCGCACCGTCTCGCTGCATGACAGGCTCCCGCTTTCCGACAATCCAAGCATGGACCTTTGGATACAACCTTGCGCGGAGTGCGCCGACCTTCATGGCAAACCGGCGGCAGAACCGCCTCATCAAAATCTTGTGCTCAACGGCGTCGGTACGGTTGAAGATTCCCGGCGAGAGGAGCACTACACGTGCACGCAGTGCCGGGCTGCGTTTGCTCGCATTCTCGCGGGACCTTCGAGGCGACATATTTGGTTGTTGTTGAACGCAAGGCAGCACTGAGGGCTTGCCACAAACTTGGTTCGATTCCAGCCATGGATTCGCCAGCGGGTATCAACGTAACTGTTTTGGACTTATTTCGGAACTACAGATGGGACCGCACCGACGGCGGAAAAGAGAGTCAATCTTACTACTCAGTCATCCATTTCATCGGCACCATGGCCGCCTTCCACGACCAAAAATGGCATTCCGTCGTTACTCTAGTCGGTAGCCTGATATGTGTACCCATCCCCGATGCCTGCGCGACTGAGAGGCTCCCCGGCACGTACCAGGGATTGCGGGTCCTTTTCTTTCTAAGATATTTACGCATGGCGGGACGATGCGCGACTGTGCGAGGCTGCAGGTCAACTCAGTCTAGATTGATATCAAATTAAGACCTTGGTCAGGAGAGACGCCTGTGAAACCCCGCCTAATCAAGCCCGTCAGCTACCTGAAGAGCCATACGGCCGAGATGGTGAAAATCGTCACCGAGACTGGCGAGCCCATCCTCATCACCCAGAACGGCGTGGCTTGTGTCGTTGTTCAGGACGCGCAGTCCTATGAGGACCAGCAACAAGCGCTCGCGCTTCTGAAAATTCTCGCTCTAGATTAAAAAAAACATTCGGGCGGGCAACTTCCGTGACCCGGGTGCATTCTTCGCTGAATTCCAAGCTGAAGATGAGAGTCGTTCCTCATGAAAGTCATTCCCCTACCGTGAGCGTTCAGCGCGCACTCGGCCGGCTGGATTTCGCGCAGGAGATTCTCGATGCAGTGGGAACCAGCCGGCTTGGAAGCAGGCGGAGAGAATTGGGGACTGCTCGAAGACGCGGTGCAATTTCTAGACTATCCGGGAGAGGCATCGCACTCAAGCTGCGCTGTTCGGCACAAATCCAATTTTCAACGAAACTTACCGATACCCCGTAGATTTCAATGGCTCGGTCATCGACATCCATTGCCCCGAACTGCGCCCGTGCTACGCCAAATCCCTTCTCCGAGGCGGACAAGAAGTTCGTTTCGATTGCACTCGAGACTCGACTGGACGTGGCCTTTAGCCTGACAGCCGATTCCGTGTTGCCGACGGCCCGTCTGACCACCCACCAATGACGTTGCGGAAAACGCGATTACGCTGCCACCCTAGATAAGACATGCCCGTAGTCCGGGCGTCATCAAATAACCGCTGGTTGATAACCTCGGACATCGCATTCCATTGCACGGGCGTCGATGTTTCCGGATGAATCTTTCTCAGCCTAGTGTTGCATGCAAGAGCGAACTGCGACCGCTCGTGACCACACCGACACAGGCTCGTATCCCAGCATTAACTTCATCGCTCCACCAAGTCCTTATATTTAAATATATAAACACAAAATCCAAATGCTTATATTTTTTAAAAAAATCAACGGAAATTCATTTTAACCGTTGATTTATATCAGTCGAATAGTTAATCTCACATCACCCCTTTGAAATCAACTAGAACTATTTATACAAACGAATGACTATCTACAACCCATACCAAAATTTCGACGTCCCGCTGGGACTCCTTCTGCCTGCTGCTGAATACGGTTCCCCCAACCCACGATTTCGAGGGTTTGTTCTTGAACAGCCCGTCGAATTCGACCCACTAAGCTGCGCTAACGCGCGCCGTTCAAGGTTTGCCACATTGGTTATAGACGGTTCTCGTACACCGATGCTGCTATTCGTAATTCAACTTGCTGACGCAATCTTGTCGTGGCTGGCCGACCCAGCGGACTCTGCCGTCTCAAGCGCCATTAACAGTTGGAATACCGACGGGTCGGCTTCGGTAGCGTTGAGCCGTGAAAACACGCACCTATTTGTTATTCCCTTGACGCGTCGAATCGACAAAGCCGCACTCCTTCGCCCTGTAAAACCTGTCCAATCATCAGCTATTTTTTGTGACCAAGCGATTGAAGCTCTTAGCTCGGGAGCAGTTGGCGAGGCTATTACTAGCAATTTTCCTCTTAGCACAAAGTCGACCTACTGCATGATTCATACCGAAGGTGTCGCCACAGCTCTCGCACGTCAAGGATATCAGGCCAAGTACGACGCCAAAACGAAGAAATTGTTGGCACAGAAAGGTCAACTCGCCTCCCTCTGAAACTGCAACTACACACATCTCCCTAACGGCAACCTAGTAGCGAATGCAGTGAGGCACCCTCTGCGGCCGAGACGTTGCTGCCGCCAGATTAGGTGCGCCTGCAAGTTAATCCCAAGCCCAAAAACTCGTTCAATCCGATGTCTACAAAACATGAGCAATCGAACAGCCCTGACTTATGAAGTAAAAACGTTAACCTTCGACGAAGTAAACGAAAGCGTACTCGGTGACATTGAGGACCATACATCTCTAACAGAAGAGGAAGCCGATATGTTTGTCGTACCGGCATGGGTAATGCTTGAATCTGTTCCACACTGTGACGGTCAGGATTGTATTGTCGTTAGCCTGCGCGACATGAGCACGAGTGATTTGATGAACGGTTCACGTGACGTTTGTGCGGGCGTTGCGTCGTGGTTTGGCAGGTACTATCCATGCCTGATGCTGAACGGTGGCCTGATTGGAATTGACGCAGAGACCATTCTCGACGCACATATTGAGGTTGATGAGCCTTTGCTCATTGTCTTCGATTGCGAAGACGGATGTGTTCTCACCAAAACAAACTTTACGGCACAACTGGAAAATCAATTGAAAGCAATTGTCGCGGCAAAGGATTATCTCCCCACCGCTAAGGTGGGAGATGACGGACGAAGCATAGACCAGACGAAATACGCTGCGCTAAGCGCCGCGTACTATGGCTTCGCTTAGCCTCACTTTCGCACTCTATCTACATGAGACGACACACGGCCGCTATGCGCGGAAGTGCTGCTCGCCGCCCGAAGCGAGACAATGCCCGGCGTGAGCAATCGCGCCCGGAGGTGTGTGAGAAATTCGTTCTCCACCCAGAGTTATGTTGGAGCCCGATTGTGAGACATAGCGTCTCTCATTCGCGGTTGATGGCCCGCTTCGTCCGAAGAGCCAAAGTACTGAGCGAACTCTCAGGAACTATCCTGAAGCGCCGCCGCTTGCGAAGCCACTTTCTGTCTACTCCGGGTTTGCACCCCTGTCGCTTGGCGGCGTTTCGCCCTGACTATTTGGTTCGTCCGTGCGACTTTCGGCATCCTGCGGGCGGTCAATCCCGGCTTCGTTATTCCAGCTTGAAACCGTTCATCCGACTCTCCTGCGAATGGTGAGATAGGCCGTCCATGCATCTGGTGCTAGCAACAATAGACCGCCTCGCCCCTTCGTCATTCGTTTGGCTCGTCGCTAGACGCAGAGCGCAGCGGAAGGTCCGCGTCATAGTTATAGAGACCTAGGCGTTGAGATTCGCTCATGAGGGCCTCGAGTGCCGCTTTCTGCTCGGTGCGCATCCTCTGCCGGTACTCGGTCAAAGCGACAATCGGTATCCATTGAACAGCACCGTCTTCGTCCAGTCGACCTGAAATTTTGCCGTCAAGAACCAGTGAGCGCAAATAAGCACGCGAAAGGCAGAGCAGCCGCGCGGCAGCATCGAGCTTCACCTCGTCATAGTTGGCAGGAGCACGGCTGCGCTCCCGACAATCCGGAATCAGCTCTGCCGTCGCATCCCGCCATGCCTTACCGCCTCCGATACCCTTCGCGACCGTGTTAAACACGAATTCCGCATCGGCGTGATACCCGCTCGGGCCGACAAGCTGGTAGATTCGCCCGCTGAGTGTTTGTGCCGTACGTGTAGTGCTATCCAGATGAAGTACTTTTGTGCTGACGCGACCATTACGCGTTTCCCGACTGTATCCTACAAAATGCCTCGCACCGTCAGCAGACTCGCGTATCGACCAGTGGCTTAGCCAGACGATTTCGGGGCCGTCTCCAGCAATCTCAAGATAGATAGACATTCCCCCTCCATATCTCCATCAACGTTCTCCACGGCTACGACTTAGCCTTCGGCCTGCTCTTTGGTCGCTGCTCAAATTGTTCGTCCCGAATAGCTCTCTTAAATGCGCGACCAAGCTCCGCGCTGGACGTTGTCATCAGCTCTACGTAGAGGCGCGGAGTTATTTCATATATCACAGGTTCGAGGCCGTGGTCGACTGCTACGGCTAGTTGCTTTTTAGCCCGTCGGCTCGGTCTGCTCTCAGATATCGAGTCTGTGCTTTCACCACGCGTCTTTGCTTTCCTGCGCGCGTTAGTTCTCGGCGTCATATCTGGGCCCGTCCGTGAAATACTGCTGTAGCCTCTCGCGGAATTGCTCGACCACAGCACAGTCGCCCAACCCTGCATCAGTTTGACAATGTACAAGCTTGTGCCGGTGCGCTTCGAATCCGTCCTTTCGGTCATCGACCGCTAACCATTTGAGCGGCGCATTGCGTTCGACATAATCCAGAATTTGCTGTCCGCGTGAGAGAACTGGCCAAAACAGCGGATTGCATGCGCAACCGTCGAACGTCGCACCGACTATGCGCTCCTTAATTAGTGACGATGGAATCGCGTTTCGCGTAAATTCCGTCCCTAGGACGACTGACCAGTCGCTTGAAAGCACGATTTCTACATCGGAATAAGGAAGTAGCAATTCGTCGAGCACTGGAACGTATTCGAACAATGCAATTTCTGGGGAACTGCTTATCACCCGGTTGCCGGCACGACGAGCGCCGCCTCGATGCAGCACGCCGTCTATATCCATAAATAGAACCTTTCGCATCGTTCTGCTCCGAAAAAATCGGCCTATCCGAATTGTTCAGCGAGTCGAATGCGCAGCGCATTCCGGGTGCCGATATCACCGAGGCCCAAATTCTCATCACATCGGACGACATGTGAGAGGTGCTCACCGAAACCCTTTACGTCATCGTCAATCGCGAGCCATCTGGTCAAACGATGTGTCCAGACATAGCGTAGCACCTGCGTCCCGCGCTCAATCGTCGACCACCTGCCCGCGTCTGCAAATTTCGAGTGATACGTTGCGCCGACAACTCGATTCCTAAGCGTGGCAGGCAACGCGTCTCTCGCTCGTTGAAAACCAAGAGCAGGTACCCACGATGTTGAGAGAACTATTTCCACTCCAACATGCGGCTCCAAGAGCTCAGACAAAACTGGGGCGAATTCGAACAGATTGATTGAAGGAGACGCGCTCCGAATTCCGTGTCGCGTCCTTACCGCGCCAAGGCAGTGAATAACCCCGTCAAAATCCAAGAACAGGACCTCCCGGCCCCTTTTCGTCTTTTCAACCCTGTCGTTGCTCTCAGTCATAGAAGCGCTCAACATCTACATCCAAGGCTATTGGCAGGCGCCTGAACGTCTGCCCTCAAGGCCGCTCGCTGCAGGTCACCGTACGAAGATTGTGGAGTCGTCGAGTCGATAATTGCATTTAAAGCCGCTTTCAAGCTGCATGTTCGCCCCTCCTGAGCTCGATGCTTTCTAGTCGACCAACGATACGCGGCCACCAATTTCAATATAAGCCTTGGCACTCGTTTTTCCATCTACCCACAGCACAACTTGCCCGGCTTCGAGCTCAAATGCGTGCATGTCCGGGCTTCGCACCGGCCTCAATGCGACGACGCGTCTGAACGCCATTGGCCCCCCTTTTTCCTTCGAACAGATATACACATCTGCCTCAGTCTTATCGGCGCTTTCTTCAGTCAGCAATTTGTACAGGTCTGAATATGTCTGCACCACAAACCCGTCCCCCATACCCCGGCCCTCGCGCGAGCCGTAGCACACGTAAAACCAAGGACCGCTTACTTTCATCGGCGATGTGGGGCTGGAATTACTCATTGGTGTCACTGCGTCGCGCCCTTTCTCAGGCAATTCTTCAACCGGCGGAGACACAGGTGAACGACAGCTCTGCATCATTTGATATCTCTCCCAACGCGTTGGGGCCAGCACATCGTCTGCTCCGCAATCAATCGGAGGGTTCCGTCGTCTGGGTACTGTCTGATGACGCGAAGTGCTAACTCTCGCAAACCGCAGGCATTGAGTTCAGAAGGCAAGCGAGATAGCTGCAGGAGCAGGCCTCGCACCTCCCTCGGTGCTCTCGTTCTCTCATAGCGCATAGTCATGGCGTGGTCCCATTTCGCAAATGGGTAGGCCCGGTTCTCAAAGAGACGAAACCGTCGCCCGAGAGATACCAGCACAATCGAGTTCCAGCCTTGAGCCTGAGCGTACTTCTGACAGCACGAGGCACCGTGACCAGGCTACGGCCGCTCGGTTTGGAAACACCCAAAAACCTCCGTCTTTTGCGTTGAGCAAGCCTACCTCGGTCGGACAAATTCGGATTTTCGTTCGACCACCTGCGAACAAGGCGGGATGGCGCGTATCTGTTGATTGCCTGCGCCCATCTATGGCTACGCAGACCACGATTAACAAGTTCCTGCTGACGCTGACTTACCTGGTACCGCGTCACGTACCGGAGATTCGTGGGCCCATCTGACAGAACGACCACGTGCTCGGGCTTTTGGGCTGCTATTACGTGGCGCTCGCCCTCTACTGGCTCGGGACCGCTTGGGTATCGGATGTCGTACCATTCACCGTATCGCAATCCCGTCTCATGAGTCCAAAGGTAAGAATCCACGAAGGCTTCATGAATCTCATCGGACTCGTAGACGTCCGCGTACGAGTCCAGGTAAACCACTACAGCGTCAGGGTCAGCTGTGACGAGCTGCTCAATCAGTTCACGGACTTTCATTCCACGTTCCCGCTTCGATTCCAGTTGCCCAGCGGCCAGTGCCACTAGAGTTCGCCCCGATGTACGAATCTCACGCCAAACCGGTCGACGGATGTCTCCGGGGACGAAAGCTCTGAGTTATCCCGCCTGTTTAACGCTTTCCGACTAGGGCGTGCAGGCTTTGTTGAAACAGAGTGTCTTCTCGCGCATGCATGAGCGAGAACATTCGTCTGGCACGGCGAAGGGCATGCCCCGAAACCGTGGCACGCAGCATGTCGTCGTACGAGAGCTCCCGGATTGCAGGCTCTCCAATTGCCCGTAGGTGCGAGACCAGAGCTGATTGCGCTGATTCGTTAAATCCGAGCTGCATATCAAAATCAACACGTTGGAAGTCGGTGGGTTCTGAAAACTCAGTCTCTTTGGAGGCAATGACCACGTATGGCTCGGCGCGGTCTTTCATGAAATCAAAAATCGCTTCTTCCTGCCTATCAGCCAGCGTGCTGACGAAATTTGTGACACGCCGCCCCAATATAGAAAATGCTTGTCGCAGCGAGTCTAGGCTGTAATGAAACGGCCAAGCGTTCCCGGCGACGATGACCACACCTGGGTAGTCGCGCACAGTTTCTGTCAAAAGCAACACGTCCGGCTCAAGACTTCGCATGTTTGCCATCGCGCCCTGCTCCTTAGAGCGTGTTAGGCACTTTCTGTCAGACCTGGTAACCTGGCGGGATGATAGAACGCAAGCCATACCCGACAGATGTTTCGGACGAGGAATGGAGCTTCGCCGCTCCGTATCTGACCTTGATGAACGAAGATGCACCGCAGCGCCGATACGAACTGCGCGAAATGTTCAACGCGCTTCGTTGGATGGCGCGCGCGGGTGCATCGTGGCGCATGCTGCCGACCAACTTTCCGCCGTGGGAAATGGTCTACCAGCAAACGCAGCGCTGGCTGAACGCGGGTTGTTTCGAGGCGATGGTCAACGATTTGCGCTCGGTGCTGCGCGTGGCGCAACAGCGTCAGGGCCAGCCCAGCGCGGTCATTCTCGATGGACGCACATTGCAGTCCACGTGTGAAAGCGGGCCACGTGCGGGCTACGACGGTTACAAGCGCAAGCGGGGCAGCAAGGTTCACATGGCTGTCGACACACTGGGGATGCTGCTCGCGGTGCACATTACGCCGGCCCACGAGCAGGAGCGCGCGCAGGTGGCCGAGCTTGCGCGTCAGGTTCAGCACGTCACCGGTCAGACGGTGAAACTTGCGTTTGCTGACCAGGGCTATACGGGCGACACTGCTGCACAGGCCGCACGTGATGAAGGCATTGAGCTGCAGGTCATCAAGCTGCCTGAGGCGAAGAAGGGCTTCGTGCTGCTGCCCCGCCGCTGGGTGGTCGAGCGCAGTTTCGGCTGGCTCAACCGCTTCCGGCGGTTGGCACGCGACTACGAGCGCCTGCCCGAAACCCTGGCAGGCCTGCACTTCGTCGTCTTCGCCATGCTCATGCTCGTTCATGCTGCACCGATTATGAAAAGTACCTAACACGCTCTAGGAAGAATGGCACTTACTTAAGCCTACATGGAGGAGAAGACGCGGGTAAGTGCTTGAAGAGAAAGGGAGGGGGCTGATCCAGGGATTGATACGATGGTTGTTACCAGGCAAACACCGTCTCATTCCAAAGATCAGCCCCCATGGATCGTAATGCACGAAGTCATCACAGGCAAACACGAAGCAGGGTTCAAAGCCGGGCGTGCAGGGCCCAGGCGGTAGACTACTTCAACATACTGACGAGCCCGGGGCTGTTGGGCATAACGGAAGCGTATTTGCCAGAACATCGGGAACGGCTGTATCCGCCGACGGTGACACTGTCGATGTTCATGCGCCAGGCGCTGGAAGAGGACGCCTCCTGTCAGAAGGCAGTCAACGGGTGGGCGGCGCAGCGAGCTGCCGACGGGCTGCGGCCCATGAGTGTGCGTACGGGAGGCTACTGCCGCGCTCGCCAGAGACTGCCGCTGACGATGGTGCGGGAGTTGGCGCGCGAGACGGGGCGCCAACTGCATGAGCAGGCCGAGCCTGCCTGGAAGTGGCGCGGGCGCCCGGTCAAGCTGGTTGACGGCACCGGGATCTCGATGCCCGATACGCCGTCGAACCAGGCCCGTTTCCCGCAGTCCAGTGCTCAGGCCGAAGGAGTGGGCTTTCCATTGGCCTATCTGGTTGCGGTGATCTGTCTGGCAAGCGGCGCAGTACTGGAGTCGGCGGTCGGAACTTACGCGGGCAAAGGCAGCGGGGAGCTGACGGCGTTTCGCATGCTGCAAGGCACGTTTCGCAAAGGTGACGTGATCGTCGCCGATGCCTTGTACTGCCACTACTTTCTGATGGCCTCAATGATCGCCGCCGGGGTGGACGTCGTGATGGAACAGCATGGGGCACGCCGCACCGACTTTCGGCGAGGCCGGTCCCTGGGCACGCGCGATCACATTGTGACGTGGCCCAAACCCCGGCAGCGTCCCGACTGGATGACGCATGAGCAGTACCAGGCCTTCCCCGATGAACTGATGGTGCGCGAGTCCAGGCTGCATCACCGGGTGCTGGTCACCACGATGCTTGATGCACGCAAGACCAGCAAACAGGACCTCTCGCAGTTGTACGCCAGGCGCTGGAACGTGGAACTGGATCTACGTAACATCAAGACGACGATGGGCATGGATGTGCTGCATTGCCAGACTGCCCACATGAACGAAAAGGAGATCTGGGTCCATCTGCTGGCCTACAACGTGATTCGGCTGCTGATGGCTCAGGCCGCCAGTCACCATGCCACTGACCCGAGAACACTGAGTTTCAAACACACGGTGCAGTTATGGACTGAATGGCTGGCCAGAGGTCTGACGGCAACTCACAACCAGAGTCTCCTGTTCAACCTGATCACGCAGTCTTGCGTTGGGAGTCGCCCCGGTCGCATCGAACCACGAATGCGCAAACGAAGACCGAAGTCCTACCCATGGCTGAAAGAGCCTCGTCACATCGCACGTGAGCGCGTCCAAAAATATGGGCACGCTCCACGGGCTTAAGTAAGTGCCATTCGCTCTAGGAACCGAAAAATTTAGGTTCAACGGGCCAAGAGCGCCGCTCACGCAGAAAAAAACATAGACCACGGTGGCTCCATCATTGGAATTGAAAACAAAGCGGCACGGCCGCCTCGCACCGCCACGCAACCTCCAGTAACTGGTCGTTTTCACAATATATTGGTCATTCTGGACCAGACGACTCATGTTCACAATATATTGTGTAGATTGTTAAAGTCGCTGCTAGGACACTCTCCCCCATTCGTTCAGTACTGGGGGACAGATGAGCCGCATCGCCGCCTTTGGCCGGGTCGTCCGAGAGGAGAGGCTCGCGAGAGGCATTTCGCAGGAGGAGCTGGCCGAGAAGGCGAACCTGCACCGCAACTTCATATCGTTGGTCGAACGAGGACAGAGCAAGATTGCGCTCGACTCCCTTTTTGCACTCGCCGACGCTCTCGACACCTCTGCGTCGACACTGCTACGGCGTGCGGAAACCGCTGCGAACAAAAGGCAAGAGAAGCCCGATGAGTGACGTTAATCGGCGGATTGCTGAGGCGCCAAACGTGGACACCCTAGAGCCTGCCATGCATTCGCAACATCAAGTTGGTCGCTCCGGACCCGTACTTCGCTCCCGCTCAAGCAACCACGTCTCGAAAACGTCCTGCCGCCAGCGCAGGTGCGCTCGGTCGAGAAGCAAGCCGAGCGCCGTGGCAAAAGGAGCCAAGGCCGCTGTCTAGAGCGTCGACGGATTGTTTGATAGAAAGTCCATAAACCTCGGCCAGTTCATATTTGCCGGGTAAGTGCGCGTAGAGGCCTTTTCCGGGGAGTCATGCACTGTATAGCGCGCCATCTTGAACGCGGCTCACGCAGGCGGCCGACCGGCGCTATGCCTTCCAGATACTGCCGCTCGAACGAAGTGGCAAATAGGTCGGTCTCATGCTTCCAAGCGAAACTTACCACCGCAAAGAGGCCGCAGCGGACCAAACGCAAAGTTATCCACAGGCGTCGTCTTTCCCCCGGACCCCCTATCTGCTGCTCGTCTCGAAGAGACGAAAGACTGACACCATCGTCTAGTTCATCTTTTCGTAACTAACGAATGTTGGTTGACCATCCAGTCGGCGGTTTCGAAGAACGAGCCGAGCAGGCGCTGGCGCAGCGGTTCCGGCAAGCCGACATCCTCCATCGCCCATGCCATGCACCTCAACCACTGGTCACGCTCGCTCGACGCGATCGCGAACGGCAGGTGCCGCGCGCGCAGACGGGGATGGCCAAAGCGGCCGATGTAATGATCGGGACCGCCGAGCCAGCCGCACAAAAACCAGAATAGCTTGTCGCGCGAACCCTCGAGCGACGCCGGATGCAGCGCGCGAATCCCGGCGAAATCCGCCTCGAGATCCATCAGGTCGTAAAACCGGTCGACCAGGTCGCGCACGCGCGTCTCGCCGCCCAACAGTTCGAAGGCCGTCGGCTTGTCCGAGGACACTTCGTCGTTCAAATCGCTCATACCCTGCTCAACAGCAAAAAGACATCACCAGGAAAACTCACGCGTCGCGCAGCGACTGCAGCGCTGGCCGCGCCAACACATGCCGCAAACTCAACCACCCGCCGACACCGGCACACGCGATGCCGGCCGCAATGCCCGCCGGCAGCAGCCACGGATCGAAGTCCAGATAAAACTCGAACACGTGCGTGGCCAGCATCGAGCCGACGATCTGCGCGCCGAGCGCCGCCATCAGGCCGGCAAGCGCGCCGACCGCGACGAATTCGGACACCTGCACCGACCGCACCTGACGATGCGATGCGCCCAGCGCACGCAGCAGCGCGGATTCTCGCATACGCTCGTCGCGCGTGCCGGCGAGCGCCGCGTATAGCACCAGCACGCCGGCCGCGAGCGTGAACGCAAACAGGAATTGCACCGCGCCGATCACCTGCTGCAACACGCGCTGCACCTGCGCGAGGATCGGGCCGGTATCGATCGCGGTCAGATTGGGATACGCGGCGATCAGGCCATCGATCGTCGACTGTTTGTCCACCGGCAGATGGAAGCTCGTGATGAAAGTCGCCGGAAAATCCTGCAACGAAACCGGCGGCATCAGCACGAAGAAGTTGACCTTGAAAGAACCCCAGTCGAGCTTGCGCACGCTCGTCACCGGCGCCTCGACAGTCAGCCCCGTCACGTCGAAGCGCAGCACGTCGCCGGGCTTCACGTTGATCAGCTTCGCGAGACCCTGCTCGATCGAGATCTGCGGCTTCGTCGTCTCGCCGAACCAGGTTCCCGCGGCGATCCGGTTGTCGTCGGGCAGTTGCGTCGTGTAGGACAGGTTGAACTCGCGGTCGACCAGTCGCCGCGCATCCTCGCCCTTGAACGAATCCGGATCGACCGCCTTACCGTTGATCGCGACGAGCCGCCCGCGCACCATTGGCGACAGCGCCGCGCCGGCGATGCCGTGCGCGTCCAGATACTGCGTGACCGCGTCGCGCTGATCGGGCTGGATGTCGATGATGAACTCGTTGGGCGCATCGGGCGGGGTTGATTTGCGCCAGCCCTGCACGAGGTCGTTGCGCGTCATCGCGATCAGCAGCAGGCACATCAGGCCGATGCCGAGCGCGGTGATCTGCAGCGTGCTGGTACTGCTGCGCCGCTCGAGCGACGCCAGCGCATAGCGCCAGCCGATGCCCGCATTGACGCGCTCGCTGCGCACCACGCGCGCCGCGCCCCACAACGCGAGCCGCGCGATGCCGGCGAACACCAGCAGCCCGCCCGCGAATCCACCCGCGACGATGCCCCCGAGCTTCAATTCCCCCGCGGCGAGTATCAGCAGCCCCGCGAACAGCACGATGCCGACCGCGTAGGCGGCCCACGCAGTGCGTCCCTCCTCGCCCCATTCACGCCGCAGCACGCGCACCGGCGGCACGCGCGTGAGCGGCAACAGCGGCGGCAGCGCGAAGCCGAGCAGCAGCACGAGGCCGGCCGCGATGCCCTCGAGCGCGGGCCACAGCGTCGGCTGCGGCAGCACCACGTCGATCAGGCCGCCGAGCCACGTCAGCAGCGCGAGATGCCCGAGATAACCGAGCGCCACGCCGAGCACGCCGCCGAGTACGCCCAGCCCGACGAATTCGAGCGTGAACAGCGCGCGCAGCGCGGCCTGGCTCACGCCGAGACAGCGCATCGCCGCGCAGCCGTCGAGATGCCGGCGCATATAGCGGTGCGCGGCCATCGCGATCGCGACGGCCGCGAGCAGCGCGGTCAACAGCGACACGAGCGTCAGGAAATGGCCCGCGCGATCGAGCGTCTGACGCACCTGCGGCTGGCCGTCCTGCAGCGACTCGAGTGCGACGCCGCGCATCTTGCCGCCGTCGACGCGCGCATGCGCAAACTTCGCGAAGCGCGCGACCGCCTCGTCTGAACCGGCGACCAGCAGCCGGTACGTGACGCGGCTGCCATAGGTGATCAGGCCCGTCGACGGTACGTCAGCGGCATTCAGCATCAGGCGCGGCGAAAAGTTGACGAACGAGAAGCCGCGATCGAGCTCGCGCGTGATCAGCGCGCCGACCGTGAAGTTGCGATTGCCGAGCTTCACCGCATCGCCGATCTTCAGCTTCAGCGCGTCGAGCAACTGCCGGTCGACCCACACGGTGCCCGGCGCCGGAATCGACGTCGCCGCATGATCGGCCGCACCCGGCGCCGCCGCGATGCGCAGCGCGCCGCGCAACGGATAGCCGGACGACACCGCCTTGACGGCGGCGAGCCGCGACGCCGGCTGCGCGCCGGTCGAATTGATCATGCTGGGAAAGATCGCCGTGGTGGCGGTGCGCAGGCCCAGGGCGTGCGCCTCGGCGGCGAATTGCGGATCGACCGGATGATCGGCACGCACGATGAAGTCGGCGGCGATCATGCGCCGCGCATCGCGCTCGAGCCCCTGATGCAGCCGATCGCCCAGAAACCCGACGCTCGACAACGCCGCGACCGCCAGCACGAGCGCGAGCAGCAACATCGTCAGTTCGCCCGCGCGCCAGTCGCGCGCCGTCATCCGCATGGCCTGGCGCAATAGATCGATGCCGCCAAGCCGCCGCGCCGGTCTCGTGTCGGCGCGCGTTCTTGAACCCGCCTTGGATCCTGGTAGTGCTTCGCTCAATCGTGCCTGCTCCTCGCAAATCGCGACACCATGTGCGTGGCCATGCCGCGAAAACCGCCCTGCACGCCACGCCACAATCGCGGCAATGCCCACGCCGCGAGCAGCAGGAAGCCTACCATCAAGACCAGAAACACGAGCGGCACGAACAGCGCAAGCAGCACGCCGCCGACCACGAGGCCGTCCTCGGCGGTCGACGTGACGACGTTCGACACCGGCTCCGGCGACAGGTTGATCAGCGCGCGCGTGCCCGCCTTCGCGAGATGCGCGGTGCCGGCGAGCGTGCCGCCCGCGAGCGCGGCAACGCTCAGCAGCGTCGGATCGGCGTGGCCGAGCGCGCCGGCGGCCAGCACGGCGCCGGCCGGAATGCGGATGAAGGTGTGGATCGCATCCCACAGCGAATCGAACGCGGGGATCTTGTCGGCGAAGAATTCGGCCAGCGTCAGCACGGCCGCCGCACCGATCACCCATGGCGATGACAGCGCGGACAATGTGTTCGGCAAGTGAATCAGGCCAAGACGTTCGAACACGCCGGCCAGGAGGACCGTCAGATAGAGGCGCAGACCGCTGCCCCATGAAAGGCCCGCTGCAAGTGAAAGTGATTCAAGCATGGCCGCCTCCGCGCGCTCAGTGCGTGCCAGGCGCCGCGGCGGGAACGAGCGGGCGTTCCGCGCCGAAGCCATCAGGCTCGCCAAGCTGGCCGCGCCAGCCAGGCCGCGGGCAATCTCAAGGTCGTTTCTGTCTCATTATAGCTACGATAATTCGCAGAACGTAGAGCCGCGAAGCCTTCGCTGTGGCTTGCAGGCAATGGCGGCCGCGCCCCGAGCGGACGTGGCCGCCCGGTCAGTGCCCCGACGACAGCTTCAGCCCGACGAGGCCGATCACGATCAGCGACGCACTGGCGACGCGCGCGACCGTCAACGCCTCGCCCATCATCACGACGCCGAAGATGAACGCGCCGACCGCGCCGATCCCTGTCCAAACAGCATAGGCTGTGCCGAGCGGCAACTGGCGCATCGCGAGCGCGAGCAGCACGAAGCTGCCGAGCGCGGTCACGACCGTGAAGACGGACGGCCACAAGCGGGTGAAACCTTCGGAAGTTTTGAGACCGGCCGCCCACGCGACTTCGAGCAGACCGGCAATCAGGAGAAGAAACCAGGACATCGACACAGCTCCATGAAAAATGGGGCCGTCCCCGATGATTGTGATGCAGGCGCAAGGTCGTCCTTACGTCGAGAGATTATAACGAAGCGGCATCGCGGACGAACTCACACCGCACCCACCAGCCGGTAACCGACGCCCGTCTCCGTGACGATATGCTCCGGCTGCGCCGGATCGCGCTCGAGCTTGCCGCGCAGATGCGCCATGTAGATGCGCAGATAGTGGTGACTCTCGACGTGTGACGGCCCCCACACCTCGCGCAGCAACTGCCGGTGCGTGAGCACGCGGCCCGCATGGCGCACGAGCGTCGCGAGCAGCCGGTATTCGATGGGCGTCAGATGGACCGCGGCGCCGTCGCGCGTAACCTGGCGCAGCGCGAGGTCGACGGTGACCGCACCGAAGCGCACCTGCGGCGATTCGTTCGCGCCGCCGTGATTGCGCCGCCGCAGATGCGCGCGGATCCGCGCAAGCAACTCGGACACGCCGAACGGCTTGGTCAGGTAATCGTCGGCGCCGGCGTCGAGCGCGGCGACCTTTTCGCTTTCCTGGGTACGCGCCGACAGCACGATCACCGGCAGCTCGCTCCAGCCGCGCAGCTCGCGGATCACGTCGAGGCCGTCGGTGTCGGGCAGGCCCAGATCGACGATCACGAGATCGGGCTTGCGCGTCGCCGCTTCGACGAGCCCCTGCTTGCCGGTCTCGGCGTCGTACACGGCGATGCCCTCGCCTTCGAGCGCCGTGCGCACGAAGCGGCGAATCTGCTTCTCGTCTTCGATCAGAACGACGGTGATGCTCAGGTCACTCATGGGCGGGGCGGGTTAGCGGGTTGAGGTCGGCGGCGGAGTCGGTGTCGGTGGCTGCGCCTTCGTCTTCGAGCGTATCAAAAGTCTCGGGTGCGTCGGGCGGCGTCTTGACCGGCAGCGTGAACCAGAAGCGCGCGCCCTCGACGTGGCCATCCGTGGCCAGCCGGTTGAGCGCGCCGATTGTACCGCCGTGCGCCTCGACGATCGCGCGGCAGATCGCGAGCCCAAGGCCGATGCCTGGTTTCGCCGACTCCTTCTCGCCGCGCGTGAACTTCTCGAACACGCGCGCTTCCATGCCGGCGGGCAGGCCGGGGCCGTTGTCGTCGATCGTGATGCGCACGAACGGCGTGCCGTCCGCGTCGATCTGCTGCGCGCCGATCGCGAGCGGCGTGCCGGACGCCGTGTATTTGGCCGCGTTCTCGAACAAGTTCGAGAACAGGCGCTCCATCAACACCGCGTCGAGATGCAGCAGCGGCAGATCGGCGGGCAGCGTAACCCGCACCGGATGATCCGCGAGCACACGCTTGCACGCGCGCAGCGCGGCGCCGACGGTCTCCTCGAGCAGCGTCCATTGCTGGTTCAGTTGCAGGCTGCCGGCCTGCAAGCGCGCCATGTCGAGCAGATTCGTGACGATGCCGGTCATGCGCAGCGCTTCTTCGTGGATTGCGTCGACGAGTTCGTCGTCACGCCGCGCGGCGGATTGCGCGTCGGTCCGCAAAGAAGCATTCACCTCGCCTTCTGTCCGCCCCTGCCCCGCCTGCCGCCCCTGCGCGAGCATCGACGAAAACCCGACGATCGTCGTCAGCGGCGTGCGCAGATCGTGCGAAATCGCCGACAGCAGCGAATTGCGCAGCCGCTCCGACTCCATGTTGACGAGCGCATCGCGCGCGATATCGACGTAGTGCACCCGTTCGAGAGCGAGCGCGATCTGCGCGGCGAACGCATCGAGCATGCGGCGCTGTTCGGGCACGGTCAGCTCGCGCTCGTCACGCACGACCACCGCGAGCACGCCGCGCGTGCGCATCGGCGCCTTCAGCGGCAGATACAGCGCCGCGGCGGCCGGCAGCGTATCGGTGCCGTGGCCGGCCGGCTTCTGCTGATCGTAGACCCATTGGCCGACGTCGAGATCGAGCGCGTCGCCTTCGAGCGTGATCGCCGCGTCGGGGTCCTCGATCTTCTGTTTGATCTGGTCGGCGCTGTCGGGCAGCAGGATCGCCACACGCGCGCCGAACACCTCGCTCACGTGCCGGGTGCCGATGCCGACGATCTGCTCGGTCGCGAGCGCCGCGGCGAGCTCGCGCGCCATCTCGTACATCGCGCCGGTGCGCTGCTCGCGGCGTCGCGCGACGCTCGCCTCGTGGCGCAGGCTCGAAGTTAGATGGCTGATCACGAGCGAGGTCAGCAGCATGCCGAAGAACGTCAGCAGGTATTGCGTGTCGGAGACCGACAGCGACATGCGCGGCGGTACGAAGAAGAAATCGAACGCGGCGACGCTCGCGAACGACAGCACGACACCCGGCCCGCGCCCGAGCTTCACCGCGGTGAAGATCACGCCGAGCAGATACAGCATCACGAGGTTGGTCAGATCGATGCGGACGATCAACCGGCTCGACAGCAACGTGATCGCCGCGCCGATCGCGAGCGCGAA
The DNA here is from genome assembly GCF_050436245.1 of Paraburkholderia sp. MM6662-R1. Lineage (NCBI taxonomy): Bacteria > Pseudomonadati > Pseudomonadota > Betaproteobacteria > Burkholderiales > Burkholderiaceae > Paraburkholderia > Paraburkholderia sp. MM6662-R1. The sequence goes on from NZ_JBNDLV010000001.1 coordinate 1,368,044, forward strand.
CGCGTACGCGCGCGGCGGCGAGCGACGCTCGCGGGCCGCGCTCAACGCCTCGCGCCACGCGTTCGCGGTCGTGTTCAACAGCCGCCGCTGCTCGCCGCCGTCGCGCTCCGACGACACGCGAATCAGCGTGAGATCGAGATCGCCGCTCTTCTCGGCGATGCGCTCGCCCAGCGGCCGGCGCAGCCAGCGGCTCGCGCCCGTGCGCGACGATGCGCCCGCCACCAGCTTCGATACGTTGCGCGCCTGCGCGTAACCGATCAGCGCGTCGAGCGCATCGCTGGCGGCGAGCGTCGCGGTTTCCGCGCCGAGCTCGGCGGCGAGCTTCAGCGCGTTCAGCGTGCGTTCGCGGCGCGCGTCGGGCAGGCGCTGCAACGCGGGCGTTTCGACATAGACCGCGAGCCAGTCGGCCCTCAGGCTCGCGGCGAGGCGCGCCGCCGAGCGCACCAGCGCCGGCGCCTCCGGACCGGGACCGACGCACACCAGCAGCCGCTCGCGCGCCTGCCAGATACGCTGGATCGACCGATCGGCGCGGTACTCGCGCATCTGCGCGTCGACCCGATCGGCGGTGCGGCGCAGCGCGAGTTCGCGCAGCGCGATCAGGTTGCCCTTGCGAAAGAAGTTGCGCACCGCGCGCTCCGCCTGCTGCGCCATGTAGACCTTGCCGTCGCGCATGCGGTCGAGCAGTTCCTCGGCCGGCAGATCGACGAGCGTGACTTCGTCGGCATGATCGAACACGCGATCGGGCACGGTCTCCCACACCCGGATGCCGGTGATCTGGCCGACCACGTCGTTCAGGCTCTCCAGATGCTGCACGTTGACGGTCGTATAAACGTCGATGCCGGCGTCGAGCAGTTCGTAGACGTCCTGCCAGCGTTTCAGATGACGCGCGCCCTGCAGGTTCGAATGCGCGAGTTCGTCGACGAGGATCAGTTGCGGCTTGCGCGCAAGCGCGGCGTCGAGATCGAACTCGCCGAGCTTGCGGCCGCGATACTCGATCTGCGCGAGCGGCAGCACGTCGAGCCCCGCGAGCAACGCGGCGGTTTCGCTGCGCCCGTGCGTTTCGGCGATGCCGACCAGCACGTCGACCCCTTCTTGCTGGCGGCGGCTCGCGGCCTGCAGCATCGCATAGGTCTTGCCGACGCCGGCCGACGCGCCGAAGAAAACCTTCAGCCGGCCGCGCTGGCGTTTTTCTTCGTCGCGCTGCAGCTTGTCGAGCAGTTGGTCAGGATCGGGGCGGTTCATGCTCAGTGGTTTTGATAGTCGTACGAGCGGCGGTGTCTGCATGGTGGCACGGCCCGCGCCGGCCCGCAAATGGCGGCGCGGCGCCACGCGAAACGCCGCTGTTTCAGCAATGAACCGCAATTGCGGCTGGTGCGTCGTCGATGCGTTCAGTGTCAGCCGCGCTTCATTTCATCGAGCGCGAGATTGAGCTTCAGCACATTCACGCGCGGCTCGCCGAGCACGCCGAACTGGCGCCCCGTCGTGTAGCGCTCGACGAGCGCCTGCACGTCGTTCGGCGCGAGGTGACGGGCCTGCGCGACCCGCTCGAGCTGATACGCGGCCGCGGCCGGACTGATCTCCGGATCGAGCCCGCTGCCCGACGACGTGACCAGATCGACCGGCACCGGCTTCGACATGTCGGTGCCCGCCGCCTTCAGCGCCGCGAGACGGCCCTTGATCTCGTCGAGCAGCGCGGGGTTGTTCGGCCCGAGGTTCGAGCCGCCCGAGCTTTGCGGGTTGTACGGCATCGGGCTCGTCGCCGACAGCCGGCCCCAGAAGTACTGGGGCGCGTCAAACTGCTGGCCGATCAGCTGTGAGCCGACCACCTTGCCGTTCTGCTCGATGAGGCTGCCGTTGGCCTGTTCGTGGAACACCGCCTGACCGAACGCGGTCATCACGGCGGGATAGGCGAGTCCTGTGATCGCGGTCAGCACCGCGAAGATCACGATCAGCGGACGGAACAGATTTTTCATGATGGGTCTCTTTCCCTTTTCATCACATGGTCACTGCGCTCAAACCCAGCCGAACGCGGCGAGCACCATATCGATCAGCTTGATGCCGATGAACGGCGCGATGATCCCGCCAAGGCCATAGATCAGCAGATTGCGGCGCAGCAGGATCGCAGCGCCTAGCGCGCGATAGCGCACGCCCTTCAGCGCCAGCGGAATCAGCAGCACGATGATCAGCGCGTTGAAGATCACCGCCGACATGATTGCCGAGGTCGGCGTCGCGAGATGCATCACGTTCAGCGCGTTCAACGCCGGATACGTCGACGCGAACGCGGCCGGGATGATCGCGAAGTACTTGGCGAGGTCGTTGGCGATCGAGAATGTGGTCAACGACCCGCGCGTCATCAGCATCTGCTTGCCGATCTCGACGATCTCGATCAGCTTGGTCGGATTCGAATCGAGGTCGACCATATTGCCGGCCTCTTTTGCCGCCTGCGTGCCGGTGTTCATCGCGACCGCGACGTCGGCCTGCGCGAGCGCGGGCGCGTCGTTGGTGCCGTCGCCGGTCATCGCGACCAGACGCCCTTCGGCCTGATGCGCGCGAATCGTCGCGAGCTTCGTTTCGGGTGTCGCCTCGGCAAGGAAGTCGTCGACGCCCGCTTCGGCCGCGATCGCGGCGGCGGTCAGGCGGTTGTCGCCCGTCACCATCACGGTCTTGATACCCATCTTGCGCAGCTCGGCGAAGCGCTCCTTGATGCCGCCCTTCACGACGTCCTTCAACTCGATCACGCCGAGCACGCGCGCGCCCTGCTCGCCTTTCTCGGCGACCACCAGCGGTGTGCTGCCGCGTCGCGCGACATCGGCGACCGCGTTGCTGACTTCATTCGGGAAACGGCCGCCGTTCGCTTCGACATAGTGCTTGACCGCATCGGCCGCGCCCTTGCGGATTTCACGGTTCGGCGCCCCGGAGGAAGTCCCCTGGGGGAAGAGATCGACGCCGCTCATGCGGGTCTGCGCCGTGAACGCGAGAAACACCGCATGCAGCGAGGCCATATCGCGCTGACGGATATTGAAGCGCTGCTTCGCGAGCACGACGATGCTGCGGCCTTCCGGCGTTTCGTCGGCGAGCGACGACAGCTGCGCGGCATCGGCAAGCGCCTCTTCGGTCAGACCTGGCGCGGGCAGAAACTGCGACGCCTGGCGGTTGCCGAGCGTGATCGTGCCGGTCTTGTCGAGCAGCAGCACGTCGACGTCGCCGGCCGCTTCGACGGCACGGCCCGAGGTCGCGATCACGTTCGCCTGCATCATGCGGCTCATCCCGGCCACGCCGATCGCCGACAACAGGCCGCCGATCGTCGTCGGGATCAGACACACGAGCAGCGCGGCGAGCGCGGTGATCGTCACCACGTGGCCCGCTTTCGCGGCTTCGACGGAGAACATCGAGAACGGCAGCAGCGTCGCGGTGGCGAGCAGCATCACGATGGTCAGCGCGACGAGCAGGATGGTGAGCGCGATTTCGTTCGGCGTCTTCTGACGCTTCGCGCCTTCGACCATCGCGATCATGCGGTCGAGGAACGCCTCGCCCGGGTTGGCCGTGACGCGCACGACGATCCAGTCCGACAGCACCCGCGTGCCGCCCGTCACCGACGAAAAGTCGCCGCCCGACTCGCGGATCACCGGCGCCGATTCACCGGTGATCGCCGATTCGTCGACCGAAGCGACGCCCTCGATTACTTCGCCGTCGGCCGGGATCACGTCGCCGGTCTCGACCAGCACGACGTCGCCACGGCGCAGATCGGTCGCGGTCGTGATGCGGATCGGCGACTTCGGATGCGGCTCGTTGAGCTTCTTCGCCATCACGTCTCTCTTCGCGCTGCGCAGCGACGCGGCCTGCGCTTTCGAGCGGCCTTCGGCGAGCGCCTCCGCGAAGTTCGCGAACAGCACCGTGAACCACAGCCATAGCGTGACCGCGAGGATGAAGCCCGCGGGCGCCTCGGCCTGACCGCCGAGCGCGGCGATCCACAGAATGGTCGTCAGAATGCTGCCGACGTACACGCAGAACATCACCGGGTTGCGAAACTGCGTGCGCGGCGTGAGCTTTTTAAAGGAGTCCACGATCGCCGGGCGCAGCAGCGCCGGGTCGAACATGGACCGGGTAGCGTTATGTTCAGTCATTGAATCCTCGAATGTCCGTGGGCGCTTGCAGGCTTGCGGCGTGCAAGCGCCTGTTCGGTCGTTGGCTCGCGGCCTGGGTCACTGCCGTGGGTCACTGCACGCCGATCATCATCAGATGCTCGACGCCGGGACCGAGCGCGAGCGCCGGGACGTAGGTCAGCGCGCCGACCAGCAGCACCGTGCCGAGCAGCAGCACGACGAACAGCGGTCCGTGCGTCGGCAGCGTGCCGCCGGTGACGGCGATGCGCTTCTTCGCGGCGAGCGAACCGGCGATCGCGAGCACCGGCACGATCGTGCCGAAGCGGCCGAACCACATCGCGATCGCGGTGAGCCAGTTGTAGAACGGCGTATTCACCGTGAGACCCGCGAACGCGCTACCGTTGTTGTTCGCCGCCGAGCTGAACGCATAGAGGATCTCGGAGAAGCCGTGTGCGCCGGGGTTTGCGATGCCGGCCTTGCCCGCCTCGCTGAGCACCGCGATCGAGGTGCCCACCAGCACGAGCAGCGGCGTGAGCAGCACGACGATCGACACCATCTTCATCTCGTAGGCCTCGATCTTCTTGCCGACATATTCAGGAGTACGCCCGATCATCAGTCCCGCGACGAACACCGCGAGCAGCGCGAACACAAGCATCCCGTACATGCCGGAGCCGACACCGCCGAAGATCACTTCGCCGAGTTGGATCAGCAGCATCGGATACAGGCCGCCGAGCGGCGTCAACGAATCGTGCATGTTGTCGACCGCGCCGCACGAAGCCGCCGTCGTCGCGACCGTGAAGATGCCCGACTGCGCGATGCCGAAGCGCGTTTCCTTGCCCTCCGCATTGCCGCCCGCCTGCAGCGCGTTCGCCGACTGGTCGACGTTGAGCGCCGTGAACGCGGGATTGCCGCTCTGCTCGGCGCTGATCTCGCCGAACACGCAAACGCCGAACGCGATCGTCATCGCCGCGAGCACCGCGACGCCCTGCCGCCGGTCGCCGATCACGCGGCCGAACACGAGCGCGAGCGCCGCCGGGATGATCAGGATCGAAATGATCTGCACGAAGTTCGAGAACGGCGTCGGGTTTTCGTACGGATGCGCGGAGTTGCCGTTGAAGAAGCCGCCGCCGTTGGTGCCGAGCATCTTGATCGCTTCCTGCGACGCGACCGGGCCCATCGCGATGGTCTGCGTCTTCACGGGCGTGTCGAGCATCACCGGATCGCCCTTCGCGTCCTTCACCGGATTGCCTTGCGCGTCGAGCTTCGGCGCGGCGTAGGTGGTGGTCTGCAGCGTCGGCACCTCCTGATATGCCTTGAAGTTCTGGATCACGCCCTGACTCATCAGCAGTGCGGCGATGATCGCCGCCATCGGCAGCAGGACGTACATCGTCACGCGCGTGATGTCGACCCAGAAGTTGCCGATCGTCTGCGCGGTATGACGCGCGAAGCCGCGCATCAACGCGAACACGACGACGATGCCGGTCGCCGCCGACAGGAAGTTCTGCACGGTCAGGCCGAGCATTTGCGTCAGATAGCCGACGGTCTGCTCGGGCGTGTAGTCCTGCCAGTTGGTGTTGGTCACGAAGCTGACCGCGGTGTTGAAGGCGCTGTCGACCGACATCGCGCCGAACTGCTGCGGATTGCCGGGCAGCCACCCTTGCACGCGCAGCAGCACGTACAGGAACGCCGCGCCGAGCACGTTGAACGCGAGCGTGGCGACCGCGTAGTGCCTCCAGCCCATTTCCGCCGCTGGATCGACGCCCGCGATACGGTAAAGCAGCCGTTCGAGCGGCGCGCCGAAGCGCACCACGCGCGAACTGCCGTCCATCACGGCGCCGAGATAGCTCGCCATCGGCACCGCCGCGGCCAGTAGCACGACAATAAAAAGACTCGCCTGCAGGACATCGTTCGTGTTCATTCAATGTCCTCCGCGCGCAGCAGCGCATACACGAGATAGACGAACAGCAGCGCGGTGGACGCGCCGGCCAGCCACAGCATCCAGGTCATCAGCGCGCTCCTTGTCCGCGGCGCAACTGCATCAGCTTCTCGCAGCCGCCAATCAGCCCAAAGGTCAGCAAGGCAAACAGCGCCAGGCCCCCGACATACAGCACATCCATTCTCGTTCTCCATTCACGGACTTTGGATGGATAGAACGGTATGCCGATCGGCCTAAAGGGCTGGTCAAAGATCGCGGGGTACGCGTAAAAATCGCGTAAACGGACAAGGCCGTTTCATCTCGCGATGAAACGGCCCTGATGGATGACGTGTAGCGCAGCCCGAGGCCGCGCTGCCACTTCTTTACGGCAGCAGGATCGTCGACCCCGTCGTGCGGCGCCCTTCGAGGTCCGCATGTGCCTGCCCGACGTCCGGCAGCGCATAGCGCTGATTGATGCTGGTCTTGACCTTGCCCGAGCTCAGCACGTCGAACAGCTCGGCCGACATCGCCTCGTAGTCGCTGCGTTTCGCCATATAGGTGAAGAGCGTCGGTCGTGTAAAGAACAGCGAGCCGCGTCCCGCGAATTCCGACGAATCGATCGGCGGCAGCGGCCCCGACGCGTTGCCGAAGCTCACGAACAGGCCGAGCGGCGCGAGACAGTCGAGCGATTTTTCGAAGGTGTCCTTGCCGATCGAATCGTAGACGACCGGCACGCCCGCGCCGTTGGTGATCTCGCGGACGCGCTTCGTGAAGTTCTCGCGCGTATAGACGATCGCGTGATCGCAGCCGTGCGCTTTCGCGATCTCGGCTTTCTCGTCGGAACCGACCGTGCCGATCACCGTCGCGCCGAGCGCCTTCGCCCACTGGCACACGAGCAGGCCGACGCCGCCCGCTGCGGCCTGAATGAGGATCGTGTCACCGGCCTTCACGCGATACGTGCGGCGCAGCAGATATTGCGCAGTCAAGCCTTGCAGCATCGCCGACGCGGCCTGCTCGTCGCTGATCGCATCGGGCAGCTTGACGACCTGCGCGGCCTGCAGCACGCGCTCCTGCGCATACGCGCCGGGCGGCCGCGCGACATACCCGACGCGATCGCCGACCTTCAGACCGGTCACGCCCGGGCCCACCGCGCTGACCTCGCCGGCCGCTTCCATGCCGAGCCCGCCCGGCAGCGGCAGCGGATACAGACCGGTGCGGAAATACACGTCGATGTAATTGAGGCCGACCGCCGTCTGGCGAATGCGGATCTCGCCCGCGCCGGGCTCGCCCACCTCGACGTCGACCCATTTCATGACTTCGGGGCCGCCGGTTTTGTCGAAACGGATTGCCTTGACCATCACGTCTCCTTCATCTGTCATCTGTATGGATGTGGGTGCGGCGACGCGCGCGCTCACGCCTCGCCGGACAGGCGCAGCGTCAGCACGTCGAGCACCATGCGGGCGGTCGAAATGTTCGTCGCGCACGGAATGTTGTGCACGTCGCACGCGCGCACTAGCGCGTTGATGTCCGGCTCGTGCGGCTGCGGCGTCATCGGGTCGCGCAGGAAAATCACCATGTCGACGCGCCCTTCGGCGAGCTGCGCGCCGATCTGCAGGTCGCCGCCGTGCGGGCCCGACAGCATGCGCTCGACCGTCAGGCCGTGCGCGTCGCTGATGCGTCCGCCGGTCGTGCCGGTTGCGACGATCTCGCAGCGCGCGAGCGTGTCGACGTATTCGCCGGCCAGTTTGACGATGTCGTCCTTCTTGTGATCGTGCGCGATCAGCGCAATGCGGGTGCTCATGACGTAAGACTCCTCAAACCCTTGTGACTATCGTTGTTGTGATGTGACGGGTGTCGTTCGCGCGCGGCGGCTCGGTACGTGCCTGCTCGGTACGTACCAGCTCAGTACGTACCGGGATAGGCGCCGCCGTCGATCAACCAGTTCTGCCCGGTGATGTAACCCGCGTGCGTGCTGCACAGGAACGCGCAGGCGCGGCCGAATTCTTCGCGATTACCGAAGCGGCCGGCGGGGATCGTCTTCATGCGCTGCTTGCGCGCTTCGTCGATCGAAATGTTGTGCGTCTTCGCCTGCGCCTCGAACGTGACCGCGATACGGTCGGTGTCGAACAGGCCCGGCAGCAAGTTGTTGATCGTCACGCCGGTCGGCGCGACCTTGCGCGCGAGTCCCGCGACGAAACCGGTCAGGCCGGAGCGCGCGCCGTTCGACAGGCCGAGCACGTCGATCGGCGCCTTCACCGCCGAGCTCGTGATGTTGACGATGCGCCCGAAGCCGCGCGCGCTCATCGTGTCGATGGTCTGACGGATCAGCTCGATCGGCGTCAGCATGTTGGCTTCGAGCGCGCGGATCCAGTCCTCGTGCGTGAAGTTGCGGAAATCGCCCGGCGGCGGACCGCCCGCGTTGTTGACGAGAATGTCCGGCTGCGGGCAGGCCGCGAGCGCGGCCGCACGCCCTTCAGGCGTGGTGATGTCGCATGCGACGGTCTTCACCTCGACGCCGCTCTGCTTGCGGATCGCCTCGGCGGTCGCTTCGAGCGTTTCGGCGGTGCGCGCGACGATCGTCAGGTCGACGCCCTCGGCGGCGAGCGCTTCCGCGCAGCCGCGTCCCAGACCTTTGCTCGCCGCGCAAACCAGCGCGCGGCGTCCTGCGATTCCCATGTCCATGTGTATGCCCTCCTGGCGAAGTTTCCCCAGATTCTAGAAGAATCGGTGCCGGACTGTGCCGCGTCGCTACAATCTCAGGTATCGCCGGGCGGTACTCTTTCGGTAAACTCGCGCGGTGGCGCGCTTTTCCACCGTTCGTCCGACCTTCGAGCGCGGACTGAGCCAACGGATGAGCGCGCCGAACCGATCCACCTTGCCGCCGCGCGCGAGCCCGCCATGACCCAGGACAGCCGTTTCCCCAATCTCTTCATCCTCGATCACCCGCTGATCCAGCACAAGCTGTCGCACATGCGCGACCGGGACACGTCGACGCGCACGTTCCGCGAACTGCTGCGCGAAATCACGCTGCTGATGGGCTACGAAATCACCCGCAACCTGCCAATGACCACGCGCCGCATCACCACGCCGCTCGTCGAGATCGACGCGCCGGTGATCGCCGGCAAGAAGCTCGCGATCGTGCCGGTGCTGCGCGCGGGCGTCGGCATGTCGGACGGCCTGCTCGAGCTGGTGCCGTCGGCGCGCGTCGGCCATATCGGCGTGTATCGCGCGGAGGATCATCGGCCGGTCGAATACCTGGTGCGGCTGCCGGACCTCGAAGACCGCGTGTTCATCCTCTGCGATCCGATGGTCGCGACCGGCTACTCGGCCGTGCACGCGGTCGATGTGCTCAAGCGCCGCAACGTGGCGGCCGAGAACATCATGTTCCTCGCGCTCGTCGCCGCGCCTGAGGGCGTGCAGGTGTTCCAGGACGCGCACCCGGACGTCAAGCTGTTCGTCGCGTCGCTCGATTCGCATCTGAACGAGCATGCGTACATCGTGCCGGGCCTGGGCGACGCGGGCGACCGGTTGTTCGGTACGAAGAACTGACGCGCCGGGGGCCAGCGGGGGTGGTTTGGCGATGCCGCCGCCCCGGAACCGGCCCCGCTTTCGCCCGCATCCGGCCCTCCCGGCGACACATCCGCACCGCCTCCATTCATTTTCGCGTCGATTTCATTGCATTTGCGGCCGGTTTCGCGGCGCGGCCCCCTCTGCCGCACCCTCGCGGCATGATAAAATTCGAATCCGCTCGACGGAGCGGCTCGACCCGCACGATCACTCGCACCACCGCCTGCAATTTCGACTGGCGCCCCGCGCTTTCGCATCAGGTCATGCGGCGCCTGGCCGCACAAGCTGCCCCGCTCCACCGCGCTGCGGCCCTGCGGCTCCGCCTGGCCGGCCGATCATGCACGAACCGGCACGAACGCCCACCGGCGGGCAAGCGCGGAACGACGCGCGGGAACGGCCAGGCTGAGATCGGCGGCACAGGTGGCCGCCTCGACGGGCCAACACGAGCGACAAGCACGAGCGGCCGGCAGCCTTTCACCTGACGGATTGACATCGAGGCGCAACACGCGAGGCGCCCGACATCGCAACGACAATTGCACTATGCGTGCGCCCCGCTGGCGCGCGCGACGGAGAAAAGTATGGCGGGTCATTCGAAATGGGCCAACATCAAGCATAAGAAAGCAGCGGCCGATGCCAAGCGCGGCAAGGTCTGGACGCGGCTCATCAAGGAAATCCAGGTTGCGGCCCGTCTGGGCGGCGGCGAAATCGACTCGAACCCGCGTCTGCGGCTCGCGGTCGACAAGGCGTACGACGCCAACATGCCGAAAGACAACATCAACCGCGCGATCCAGCGCGGTGTCGGCGGCGCGGACGGCGCGAACTACGAGGAAATCCGCTACGAAGGCTATGGCATCGGCGGCGCGGCGGTGATCGTCGACACGATGACCGACAACCGCACCCGCACGGTCGCGGAAGTGCGCCACGCGTTCTCGAAGAACGGCGGCAACATGGGCACCGACGGCTCGGTGTCGTTCATGTTCGATCACGTCGGCCAGTTCCTGTTCGCTCCCGGCACCGCCGAAGACGCGCTGATGGAAGCCGCGCTCGAAGCGGGCGCCGACGACGTCGTGACGAACGAGGACGGCAGTATCGAAGTGCTGTGCCCGCCGAACGATTTTTCGAAAGTGAAGGCTGCACTCGAAACGGCGGGCTTCAAGGCCGAACTGGCCGAAGTCACGATGAAGCCGCAGACCGAAGTCGAATTCACCGGCGACGATGCCGTGAAAATGCAGAAGCTGCTCGACGCGCTGGAAAATCTGGACGACGTGCAGGAAGTCTATACAAACGCGTCGATCGCCGGCGAGTGATGGCGCGCCGGGCTCTGGCATCGTTTGCCCTTGCTGTTGATGGTTTATTGCACGGCTGAGCACACCGCTCGGCCGTTTATGGTTTTCAAGTCTCGGGGATTCACATGAAGTTACTCGTCGTCGGTTCCGGCGGTCGCGAACATGCGCTGGCATGGAAGCTCGCGCAATCGCCGCGGGTCCAGCTCGTCTACGTCGCGCCGGGCAATGGCGGCACCGCTCAGGATGAGCGTCTGCTCAACCTCGACATCACCGAGCCGGCCGCGCTCGCTGATTTCGTCGAAAAAGAACAGATCGCGTTCACGCTGGTCGGGCCGGAAGCGCCGCTCGCGGCAGGCATCGTCAACCTGTTCCGCTCGCGCGGTCTGAAGATCTTCGGGCCGACCAAAGAGGCCGCCCAGCTCGAAAGCTCGAAAGATTTCGCCAAAGCGTTCATGAAGCGCCACGGCATCCCGACGGCCGAGTACGAAACCTTCGCCGACGTCGCCGCCGCGCACGCGTATCTGGACGCCAAGGGCGCGCCGATCGTGATCAAGGCCGACGGCCTCGCCGCCGGCAAGGGCGTGGTGGTCGCGCAAACGCTGCAAGAAGCGCACGCCGCGGTCGACATGATGCTGTCGGACAACAAGCTCGGCGACGCCGGCGCGCGCGTCGTGATCGAGGAGTTCCTCGCCGGCGAGGAAGCGAGCTTCATCGTGATGGTGGACGGCAAGCACGTGCTCGCGCTCGCGTCGAGCCAGGATCACAAGCGTCTGCTCGACGGCGACCAGGGCCCGAATACGGGCGGCATGGGCGCCTACTCGCCCGCGCCGATCGTCACGCCGCAGCTGCATGCGCGCGTGATGCGCGAAATCATCCTGCCGACCGTGCGCGGCATGGAGAAGGAAGGTATCCGCTACACCGGCTTCCTGTACGCGGGCCTGATGATCGACGCGCAAGGCAACCCGAAGACGCTCGAATTCAACTGCCGGATGGGCGACCCCGAAACGCAGCCGATCATGGCGCGTCTGAAAGGCGACTATTCGAAGGTGGTGGAACACGCGATCGCCGGCACGCTCGACACCGTCGAGCTCGAATGGGACCGCCGCACCGCGCTCGGTGTCGTGCTCGCCGCGCACAACTACCCGGACACGCCGAGGAAGGGCGACCGCATCAACGGCATTCCCGCCGAAGCCGCGGATTCAGTCACGTTCCACGCCGGCACCACGCTGACGGACGGCAAGCTGACCACCTCGGGCGGGCGCGTGCTGTGCGTCGTCGGTCTCGCGGATTCGGTGCGCACCGCGCAGGCGGCCGCGTACCACACGATCAACCAGATCGCGTTCGACGGCATGCAGTACCGCCGCGACATCGGCTATCGCGCGCTCAACCGCAAGCACGACGGCAAGTAAGCTTCGCTAGCGCTGGACGCCGTGCGGGCGGCGCACTGCCGGCGCCACAGGCGCCGCCGTGCGGGCACGTTACACGACGCGCGCTACACTGAATCTGTCCCGCTCGTCGCGGCAGACGGGCCCGGAGCCCGCGAATCGACTGAAGCGGCAAGCCGCCTCTGATGTTCGCCTCCGGCAACCAGGTAATCCGAACCAGCGGTCCAGGTTCGCAGACACCCGGCGCCAACGCGGCCATCGCTTTCTTTCGAAGAACCCGCGGCACGACGAGCGTGCCGCCCCAGCACCTGCATTCATGAGCAATTCGAGCTACGACGCACAAGCCGTGCGCAGCTGGCTGCAAGGCCTGCAATCGCATATCGCGGACACGCTCGGCGCCTTCGACGGCTCCGCGTTCGCTACCGACGCGTGGCAGCGCGCGCCCGGCGAGAAGCTGCGCGGCGGCGGCGTCACGCGGATTCTCGAAGGCGGCCAGTTCTTCGAGCGCGCCGGCATCGGCTTCTCGGACGTCGCGGGCGACGCGCTGCCGGGCTCGGCAAGCGCCGCGCGGCCGCAACTGGCCGGGCGCGGCTTCGAGGCGATGGGCGTGTCGCTCGTGCTGCATCCGCACAATCCGCACTGCCCGACCGTGCACATGAACGTGCGCCTGCTCATCGCGACGAGGGAAGGCGAAGAACCGGTGTTCTGGTTCGGCGGCGGCATGGACCTGACGCCCTACTACGGCTACGAAGAGGACGCCCGGCAGTTCCATCAGGTGTGTCGCGACGCGCTCGCGCCGTACGGCGCGGACCTGTACCCGCGCTTCAAGCGCTGGTGCGACGAGTACTTCTTCCTGAAGCACCGCAACGAGCCGCGCGGCATTGGCGGAATTTTCTTCGACGATTTCTCGGCGCCGGGCTTCGAGCAATCGTTCGCGATGCTCAAAAGCGTCGGCGAAGGCTTTCTCGAGGCGTACCTGCCGATCATCGAGCGGCGCCGCGACACGCCGTACGGCGAAGCCGAGCGCGCGTTCCAGGCTTACCGGCGCGGCCGCTACGTCGAGTTCAATCTGGTCTTCGACCGTGGCACACTGTTTGGGCTGCAGAGCGGCGGACGCACCGAATCGATCTTGATGTCGATGCCGCCTGTGGCGAACTGGCGCTACGACTGGCAGCCCGAGCGGGGCACGCCGGAAGCGCGTTTGTACAGCGATTTCCTCGTGCCGCGCGAGTGGGTGTGACGCGCCACCTGTCTCGCTTACGGTCACGACAAAGGACCCTCACCTGAAGCCAAACGCTCACCCTGTCGCCCTGCCTCGCCGGATCGGTCTGCTGGGCGGCACTTTCGACCCGATCCACGACGGCCACCTCGCGCTCGCGCGGCGGTTCGCCGACGTGCTGCGGCTGACCGAACTGGTGCTGCTGCCGGCCGGCCAGCCGTGGCAGAAAGCCGACGTGTCGCCCGCCGAACATCGGCTCGCGATGACGCGCGCGGCGGCCGCGTCGCTCGCGATCCCCGGCGTGACGGTACGCGTCGCGACCGACGAAATCGAGCACGATGGCGCGACCTACACGGTCGAGACGCTGCAATGCTGGCGCGAGCGCGAAGGCGACGACGCATCGATCACCCTGCTGATCGGCGCGGATCAACTGGTGCATCTCGACACATGGCGCGACTGGCGGCGCCTGTTCGAGCTCGCGCATATCGGCGCGGCCACGCGGCCCGGCTTCGACCTCGCGTCGGTCGCCCCCGCGGTCGCCAAGGAAATCGCCGCGCGCCGTGCGCGCGCCGACGTGCTGCAGGCCACACCCTGCGGCCATCTGCTGATCGACACGACGCTCGCGTTCAACGTATCGGCCACCGACATTCGCGCGCATCTGCGCGAGCAGGTCAACCAGCGGCTCGCCCACGCGGGTGCGGGCGGCACAAGCCAGGATCGGGCCGCGAGTCACGTCCCCGCCGCGGTGTGGGACTATATTCTTCAACATCATCTGTACCACCGGTAACTCCATGGATATTCGCAAACTGCAACGCGTAATCGTCGACTCTCTCGAAGACGTCAAGGCGCAAGACATCAAAGTGTTCAACACCAGCCACCTGACCTCGCTGTTCGATCGCGTGATCGTCGCGAGCGGCACGTCGAACCGGCAAACCAAGGCGCTCGCGTCGAGCGTGCGCGAAGGCGTGAAGGAAGCCGGCGGCGAGATCATCAGCACCGAGGGCGAGGATATCGGCGAATGGGTGCTGGTCGATTGCGGCGACGCGATCGTGCACATCCTGCAGCCGGCGCTGCGCCAGTACTACAACCTCGAGGAAATCTGGGGCGACAAGCCGGTGCGCATCAAGCTGTCGACGCCGAATCCGTTCGGCGGCGCGCGCGCAAGCGAGCCCGACGACGAGGAAGACGAGGAAGCGCCGGCCGCGAAGCCCGCGCGCAAGACCACGGCGCGCCGCAAGTAAGCGGGCCGTCTCGGCCAGAGCGCTACTGTCCTCGCGATGAAACTGCATATCCTCGCCGTCGGCCACAAGATGCCGGACTGGATCGCGACCGGCTTCGACGAATACGCGAAACGCATGCCGCCGGAGTTGCGCATCGAACTGCGCGAGATCAAACCGGAGCAGCGCTCGTCGGGCCGTTCGGCCGAAAGCGTGATGGCCGCCGAACGGCAGAAGATCGAAGCCGCGTTGCCGAAGAACGCACGCATCGTCGCGCTCGACGAACGCGGCAAGGACTGGACTACGATGCAGCTCGCGGGCGCGTTGCCGGGCTGGCAGCAAGACGGCCGCGACGTGGCCTTTCTGATCGGCGGCGCGGACGGGCTCGATCCCGAGCTGAAGGCGCGCGCCGATATGATGCTGCGCGTGTCGAGCCTCACGCTGCCGCACGCGATGGTGCGCGTGCTGCTGGCCGAACAGCTTTATCGGGCGTGGACCATCACGCAAAATCATCCGTATCATCGCGCGTAGGTACTGGAGCCTCGCGCGGCGACGCCTGGCAACGATTCGTTGCTGCTGACGCGTCGCGGGCGCTCAGCTCCATACGCTTGAGCGCATTGTCGCCGCTTCATGCGATGATGCGCCCGACGCGCTGTCCATCGATGCCGCTAGTGGATGCTGCGCATCGATCGGATCACCGGGTCAACCTCGCCCGCTCACTCTTCCACGCCCACCCGCGCTCACCACCCCGCGCCATCCGTTTCCCGCTCCATCGAGACCCGTTCATGCCCACGCCCTCCGCTTCGCTGCATCCGTTCGTCTACCTCGCCTCGCAAAGTCCGCGCCGCCAGGAGCTGCTGCAACAGCTCGGCGTGCGTTTCGAATTGCTGCTGCCGCGCCCCGATGAAGACGCCGAAGCGCTCGAAGCCGAACGGCCCGGCGAACACGCGCGCGACTACGTGCAGCGCGTGTGCATCGCGAAGGCGCAGGCGGCCCGCGCGCGGCTCCTCGACGGCGGTCACGAGGTGCGGCCGATACTCGTCGCCGACACCACCGTCACGATCGACGACGCGATTCTCGGCAAGCCCATCGATGCCGGCGATGCGGTCGCCATGCTCACACGTCTCGCGGGCCGCTCGCACGAAGTGCTGACCGCGCTCGCCGTGATCGATGCCAACGGCGCGCTGCTGCCCGCGGCGTTGTCGGTCTCGAAGGTGCGTTTTGCTGCAGTGCACGCAGACGCGTTGCGTCGCTACGCGGCGAGCGGTGAGCCGCTCGGCAAGGCGGGGGCGTATGGCGTGCAGGGACGCGCGGCGGAGTTTATCGAGCATATAGACGGGTCCTATTCGGGTATTATGGGTTTGCCGCTTTTTGAAACCGCTGCCCTCCTGCGTGCAGCGCGCATCGACTTCTAGAACAACACCATGAATGAAGAAATCCTGATCAATGTCACGCCGCAGGAAACGCGCGTCGCGCTCGTTCAACAGGGCGCCGTCCAGGAACTTCATGTCGAACGAACGCTGTCGCGCGGCCGCGTCGGCAATGTCTATCTCGGCAAGGTCGTGCGCGTGCTGCCCGGCATGCAATCGGCGTTCATCGACATCGGCCTCGAACGCGCCGCGTTTCTTCATGTCGCCGACATCTGGCATCCGCGCATCGCCGGCGAAGCGCAACATCAAACACCGCATCAGCCGATCGAAAAGATCGTCTTCGAAGGTCAGACGCTGATGGTGCAGGTCGTCAAGGATCCGATCGGCACCAAGGGCGCGCGGCTGTCCACGCAAGTGAGCATCGCCGGGCGCACGCTCGTGTATCTGCCGCAGGAGCCGCACATCGGCATCTCGCAGAAAATCGAAAGCGAAGCCGAGCGCGAGGCCGTGCGTGCGCGTCTGACCGCCGTGCTGCCCGCCGACGAGAAAGGCGGCTACATCGTGCGCACGATCGCCGAGGATGCGACGAGCGAAGAGCTTGCAGCCGACGTCGCGTATCTGCGCAAGACGTGGGCGACGATTCTGTCGCAGGCCCAGCGCATGCCGCCCACCAGCCTGCTCTACCAGGATCTGAATCTCGCGCAGCGCGTGCTGCGCGATTTCGTCAACGATGACACATCGCGCATCCAGGTCGATTCGCGCGAGACGCATCAGATGCTCGCCGATTTCGCGGCCGAGTTCACACCGGCGGTATCGTCGAAGCTGCACCACTACACCGGCGAGCGGCCGCTGTTCGATCTGTACAACATCGAGGCCGAGATTCAGCGCGCACTATCGCGTCGCGTGGATCTGAAGTCGGGCGGCTACCTCGTGATCGACCAGACCGAGGCGATGACGACGATCGATGTGAACACCGGCGGCTACGTCGGCGCGCGCAACTTCGACGACACGATCTTCAAGACCAACCTCGAAGCCGCGCATACCATCGCGCGGCAACTGCGGCTAAGGAATCTTGGCGGCGTGATCATCATCGATTTCATCGATATGGAAAACGTCGAGCATCGCGACCAGGTGCTAGGCGAATTGAAGAAGGCGTTGTCGCGCGATCGCACGCGGGTGACCGTCAATGGCTTCTCGCAACTCGGGCTCGTCGAGATGACGCGCAAGCGTACGCGTGAGTCGCTCGCGCATGTGCTGTGCGAGCCTTGCCCGATTTGCCAGGGCAAGGGGCAAGTGAAGACTGCGCGCACGGTGTGCTATGACGTGTTGCGGGAGATTTTGCGCGAGTCGCGGCAGTTCAATCCGCGCGAGTTTCGCGTGGTCGCTTCGCAGCAGGTGATCGATCTGTTTCTCGAGGAAGAGTCGCAGCATCTGGCAATGCTGATCGATTTCATCGGCAAGCCGGTGTCGTTGCAGGTGGAGTCGAATTTGAGTCAGGAGCAGTACGACATTGTGTTGATGTAAACCTTTCTAGCCTTATCCAGAAAGGCTTTCCGTCCATAAATCGCGTCAAAGAAGGAAGCTGGTACCCATCTAGGTACCCATTTGGGCCTTGGTAGCGCGCTAAGTGACGCCTAATTACGTATCGGCCCGCCATGCTGCCGCCGCATCAACCCCGCGCTGAGGATGATCTCCGCCTCGCTTGTGGATATTCGGGCAGCGCTGCGGCACCTATGGTGAGCGCCATGCGCATTCACAACACGAACCGCATAGTCGCTGCGGTTTCGATGGCTGGTCATTCCCACTGCATTGTATTGTCTTTCTTGTGGAAATCGCCCATATCTGCATCTGCGTTTGATAAGCACACCTACTACAGGTGGCCGACCGATGGTGGCATCACGCCCGAGCAGGCGATGGCAATGCTATCGGTCATGCGAAGTGCGTTCGCGTCGTAGAAGTCATGCGCCGCTAGCAACGCGGCCGCCTCGACGGTCTCAGTTCGTCGGCCACTACCGGTCACTCGACGACATCCCCAAGATCGTCGACGATCCCCACGGACCCGGGACATCATCTCGGCTCATTCCTTTAGGGTGGAACGATTCTGACGCGCTGCGCCTGATCAGATCTACCTTGGCTCCGTTGCGTGCCGCACCTACGACGGCGTTCGTGCTGGCCGCGCGTACTGCGTCAGTGCATGCACGGGACGACCTCGATCTGGTCAGGCAATTATCCAATCCGATTGCGGCCCAGACTTTCTCTATGTCGCAAGGCTCGCCGGGACATCCTCGGACCGTGCTTACGCGCTTGCGCCGCTGGCTGCGGCAACGCCCGTCATCCCGGCTGCGATAGCGGTAGACGCGGAACGGGAGTGGCTCATTCACACGGCGTCTCACGCGCCTTGGGACGCCTCCAGCTCCGCAAGACGTTTGCGTAGCACGCGATCCTGCTGGAAGCGGGTGGTTTCGTCGCGGATCACTGCGACGATGCCGGTGAGTCCATTTTGCTGCGAATGCAGCAACGCGACTGTAAAGGCGATCGACATTGACCGTCCGTCTTTGTGCACAGCGGGGACGCGCAGCACATCATTGCCGTAACGCGTTTCGCCCGTTGCCATGGTCTTGTGATAGCCATCCCAATGGCGGCCGCGCATGCGTTCCGGAATGATCAGGTCCAGCGACTTTCCCAGCGCCTCGCTCTGCGTAAATCCGAACATGCGTTCGGCCGCGGGGTTCCAGAAAGTGATGCTGCCACCGGAATTGGAGATGATGATGGCGTCGCCGATTGCGTTGGCAAGTTGCTGGAAGTCGATGGCAGTTTGCACGGCGTTCCTCCAAAGCGAATGGGTATACTTAAATCGGATGCGGCGCCGTCAGGGGTACCGCATTTGCACGTCAGAAGCTGAAACTGCGCCTGCGTGACACCGTTAAACTGCTTTGATCTCGCGTAGATTGAAGATTTCCTGCTGGCTGTAGCCAAGGCCCGCCAGGACTTCGTCCGTATGTTCTCCGAGCAGCGGCGACGCGGTGACGTGCGGCTTCATGTCCGAGAACTTGATCGGGCTGCCGACGGTCAGATACGAGCCGCGTTTCTTGTGCGGCACCTCGACAATCGTGCCGCTCGCGCGCAACGACGGATCGTTGGCCAGTTCTTTCATCGTCAGCACCGGCGCGCACGGAATGTCGAACTTGCGCAAGATGTCGACCGCTTCGAATTTCGTCTTGTCGGCAAGCCACGCTTCGATCGTCTTGAAGATTTCGAAGATATGGGGCTGACGCGCTTCAGCGGTCTTGTAGGCTGGGTCATCGATCCACTCTGGCTTGCCGAGTGCTTTGCAGATCGGCTCCCATGCATGCCCCTGGATCGTGAAGTAGATGTAGGCGTTCGGGTCCGTCTCCCAGCCTTTGCACTTCAGCACCCAGCCCGGTTGACCGCCGCCACCCGCATTGCCGCCGCGTGGCACCACGTCGCTGAATTCGCCGTGCGGATATTGCGGATATTCCTCAAGATAGCCAACTCGCTCAAGCCGCTGCTGGTCACGCAATTTCACCCGGCACAGGTTCAGCACGCTGTCCTGCATCGACACCGCGACCTTCTGGCCCTTGCCGGTTTTGTCGCGGCCAAGCAGCGCGGTGAGAATGCCGATCGCCAGATGCATGCCGGTGTTGCTGTCGCCGAGCGCAGCGGCGCTAATGGTCGGCGGACCGTCCCAGAAGCCGGTGGTGGACGCCGCGCCGCCTGCGCATTGGGCGACGTTTTCGTAGACTTTCAGGTCATCGTAGTGATGGCCGTCGCTGAAGCCCTTCACCGAGGCGACGATCATCTTCGGATTGAGTTCATTCAGGCGCTCCCACGAAAAGCCCATCCGGTCCAACGCGCCCGGCCCAAAATTTTCGACCAGAACGTCGGACTCGCGGATCAGCTTTTCGAGCACCTCCTTGCCTTCGGCTTTTTTGGTGTCCAGCGTTAGCGACTTCTTATTGCTGTTGAGCATCGTGAAGTACAGCGCGTCGGCATCGGGAATGTCGCGCAGCTGGTTACGCGTCACATCGCCCGAACCCGGTCTTTCGACCTTGATCACATTGGCGCCGAACCAGGCGAGCAACTGCGTGCACGCGGGACCGGCTTGAACGTGGGTGAAGTCGATGATTTTGATCCCTTCGAGAGGTTTGGTCATTTGGGTATCTCCTGAGTTAGCCTGATTACTTCTTCATTGCCGCGCTTTGCGGATTCAGATTGGTCAGTCGGCCGCTTTCGGTTCCGGCCGCTTCGTCGATGACGGCATTGATCAAGGTCGGCTTTCCTGATGCGATAGCCTCGAGCAACGCCTTCGCCAGTTCTTCCGGAGTGGTCGCGTTGTAGCCAACACCGCCGAATGCCTCGATCATCCTGTCGTAACGCGCACCCTTCACGAATACGGTCGGCGCGACGTCCTTGCCGCCCGTCGGGTTCACGTCGGTGCCGCGATACACGCCGTTGTTGTTGAATACGACCGTGCAAACCGGCAAGTCGTAACGGCAGATCGTTTCGAGTTCCATACCGCTGAATCCGAACGCGCTATCGCCTTCGATCGCGACAACCGGTTTGCCTGTCGTTACCGCTGCGCCGATAGCGAAGCCCATACCGATACCCATGATTCCCCACGTGCCCGAATCAAAGCGTTTGCGCGGCTCGTACATGTCGATAATGCTGCGCGCGTAGTCGAGCGTATTCGCGCCTTCGTTGACGACGTTGATTTCCGGGCGCGTCTTCAGCACATCGCGAATCGCGCGCAATGCGCTGTGGAAGTTCATCGGCAACGGGTTCTTGTCGAGCGTCGCGGCCATCTTGGCGAGATTCTTGTTCTTGCGCTCGGCGATCGCTCCGATCCACTCGGCGTCCGGTTTGCCGAAGCTCGCGTCGATGCCGGTGCGAAGCGCCGCCACGCATGAGCCGATATCGCCGATCACCGGCGCGGCAATCGCGACGTTGCTGTCGATTTCCGTCGGCGAGATATCGACCTGGATGAATCTCTTCGGCTGCGCTCCCCACGTCTTGCCTTTGCCGTGCGAGAGCAGCCAGTTCAGACGCGCACCGATCAACACGACCACGTCGGCTTCCTGGAGCACGAACGAGCGCGCCGCTGACGCCGATTGCTCGTGTGTATCGGGCAGCAGGCCTTTGGCCATCGACATCGGCAGATACGGAATGCCGCTTTGCTCGACGAAGCCGCGGATCTCGGCGTCAGCCTGCGCGTACGCCGCGCCCTTGCCCAGCAGAATCAACGGACGTTTGGCGTTCTTCAGCACCTCGATCGCACGTTCGACAGATTCCGGCGCCGGCAGCTGACGCGGTGCGGCGTCGACGACTTTCACCAACGACTGCTGCGCCTTCACGGCGTCCAGCGTTTGCGAAAGCAGTTTGGCCGGTAAATCCAGATACACGCCACCTGGTCGGCCCGACACCGCCGCGCGGATCGCACGCGCTACGCCGACGCCAATATCCTCCGCATGCAGAACGCGATATGCAGCCTTCGCGTAAGGCTTGGCCGCGTTCAACTGATCCATTTCTTCGTAATCGCCTTGCTGCAGATCGACGATTTCGCGTTCGCTCGAGCCGCTGATCAGGATCATCGGGAAACAGTTAGTGGTCGCATTGGCGAGGGCGGTCAGGCCGTTGAGAAAGCCCGGCGCCGACACGGTCAGGCAGATGCCCGGCTTCTGCGTGATGTAGCCGGATATGGCTGCCGCGTTGCCGGCGTGCTGCTCATGACGAAAGCCGATGAAACGCATTCCTTCGGCTTGTGCCAGTCGCGCCAGGTCGGTAATGGGGATGCCGACCAGTCCAAATATGGTATTGATGTCGTTCAGTTTCAGTGCATCGATGACGAGATGGAATCCGTCGGTCGTTTCGGTCGTCCGTTGTTTCAACGTGCCGTCTGTTGTGAGCTGGTCGGCTTCTGCCATGACATGTCTCCTAGTGGTGGAGCGTTGTGTGGTTGGTCGTGAGCGGTGCACTCACGCTGTCGTTTATTCAGACGAGCCGCCTGGCCACTGCTGCAGTCGTGCTTCGGCAATGGCTACGCCTGCTGGCACGCCCGAGTTTTCGATCCAGCGCTTTCTCATGGGTGCAAGGATGAACTTCGCGGATATGGCGGCCGCGATCGATATCACTGCCGCCGAGATGAACACCGTGCTCCAGCCGCCATTCGCCGACAGAAGCGATGCGACCGGCACCAGCATCGAGGCCGTACCCTTCGCCGTGTAAAGCGTCCCCGCATTCGCAGCGGCGTATTTGCTGCCGAACGTGTCCGCGCAGGTCGCGGGGAAGATCGAGAAAATCTCGCCCCAGCAGAGGAATACAGCGGCCGCGAAGAACATGAATGCATACGGGTTGTGGCCAAACTGCATCAGTCCCAGCAACGCGACGCCTTCGCCGAGGAAGATCATGAACATCGTGTTTTCGCGGCCAATGCGGTCAGACAGAAATCCGCATAGGGGACGGGTGAGTCCATTGCACAGATTGTCGATCGACAGCGTCATCGTGAGGAGCGGCAGCGTGATGCCGATCAAACTCACAGGCAGCCTGGCAAAGCCGTATTCCTTCGCGATCGGCCCAAGCTGCGCGGTCGCAATGATGCCGCCGGCCGCAACGAACACGAACATCAGATACAGCACCCAGAAGAGCGGCGAGCGGATCATCTCGCCGGACGTGTAGTCGATCTTGCTTGCAACGATACGTTTCGTCGGGATCGCACTGGCGGGCGGCTTCGGCCGTACCAGCATGGTGGCGAGCAGCAGGATGCAGATACCCTGGAAAATGCCGAAGAACATGAACGCGTGCTCGTAGCCCGAACGCTGGATCATGTTGGCAATCGGTATCACTGTGACGGCCGCGCCGGCGCCGAAACCCGCCGCTGTCAAACCGGCTGCGAGACCGCGTTTGTCCGGAAACCATTTGAGCGCCATGCCGACGCAGGTGCCATACACACAGCCCGCGCCGATGCCGGCGATGACTGCTGCGACGTATAGCTCCGCGAGACTGCGCGCATGCGCGTTGATGATCCAGCCGAGCGCTGCGCACAGCGCACCGCCGGTTACAACCGGGCGTGGCCCGAACTTGTCGACGAGCCAGCCTTCGACGGGTACGAGCCAGGTTTCAGTGACGATGAAAATCGTGAATGCGGTCTGGATCGCTGCCTGCCCCCAATGGTGGGCGTTGTCCATTGGTACGACGAACAGCGTCCACGCATACTGCAGATTCGCGACGAGCCCCATGCACACGATGCCGATAGCGAGTTGCACCCACCGGTGATGCCAGAATCGTGCGCGGCCGCCATCCGATACGTTCGAATGTCCCATGTCTTCGTCTCCTGCATATTCCGTCGCGCTCAAGCGGCGCGTTGGACTTACGTGATCGAATCGCTCCGTCGCCAGTTCGCCTGCGGCAATGAAGCGCCAATGGTCGGCCAGAGGGTATTGCACTAACTTGCACTACCGAAACCCCCTTGCTCGTTGAACGTACAACAGTGGAGTGCAAGCTATTGCGCGAGCAGCATGGGTGAGGGGATGCTGCGCGAGAACGGTGATAAACGGAAGTTAAAATATTTTATGATTTGCATTAGGTATCCATAATATATGGATCGGCCGCGGTGATGCGGAACGCGGCCCCCGCCAACGGCAAGTCTTCCAGACGTTGACCGGCATGTAATATTTTCGCCCGCAGACCTCTGAAATTGGGTTTCGCCCAGCGGGCGTTCGATTTGGAAATTGAACGGATCGGAGCGCACGCGCGACTGGGTTCTCTCACTGCCCTGGATGTCGTCGGATGTCGTGTGATGCTCTGTACTATTGCAGCACTCCGAGAAAATGAGTGCCTTCCACGTGCATAAACAAATTAGTATGGTTAGTAGAAAAAACTTTAACTGTTGTTTATTTATGCCGTCTCCTATTCTCTGCTCAGGCCATTTGCCGGAAGGAGTCGACCATGAATCCCTCTCAATTCCATGTTTGCGACAGCGCGCATGACGCGGAAGTCCAGGCACAAGTTTCTGCCTATAACATCGCTTTCGACGAACTCGGCCTGCGTTTCCGTTGGGATGAGCACACGCTGATGTCCCTGGCCATGATTGACGGCGAACAGGAGCAGATTGCCTCGTATATCGAAACGCATCATGCACACTTGCTGAAAGCCTATAGCGCCGAATTTCTGAGCCGAGCCATTCTCGAAAAGAAAAACGCCCGCAATCCATCGCGCTTACAGAAGCGCGTCGATAGCGCGCCGCATCCGAGCCAAGTGATGCATCAACCACCGATGAGCCGCTGGTCCGAACGCAGTTCGTATGGCGTGGAGTTGCCAGCGCTGGCTGGCGTGTAAACCGCGGTGGTTAGCCGCGTATGTTGAACGGCCGTTATTGGTAGAACTGAAAGGCTGTTCAGGGTCGGCTGCGGCCGGTCGCGACAAGCTGCGGTTACGCGAAAACTGCAGCAGATTGAAACGGCCCGATAGAATGTACTTTTTCGGTCCCGGCGTGTCAGATTGCGCAGATTGCAGCGACTAGCAACAAGCCCTAACCTCTCAGCCGCCACGTCACACCCCGTCTGCTCCAACACAGCCTGCGCCCTCTGGTGCAGATTGCGGCCAGCCAACGACGCATCCGGCGACCTCGCCCACGTGCCCAACGCGGCCAACATCGGCGCGAGGGTCGGGTCCGCGTGCGTGCGGGTGTGCGCCTTCGCGAACATCGCGCCGACGCGTGATGCGTTCCTGCCCCTCCGTTACGCCTCGCGGTGCGCGACTTGCTGGCCGAAGCGGAGCGGACCGGCGACGCTACACGCCGCGCGGCAGCGCTGCCTCGATGAACACCGCGCACAACGCTTCCATGCCCTTCGCGTCCTCCTCGTCGAAGCGCGCGACGACCGGGCTATCGACATCCCACACGCCGATCAGCGTGCCGTCGGGCGCGACGAGCGGCACGACGATTTCCGATTGCGACGCCGAATCGCATGCGATATGGCCGGGAAACTCGTGCACGTCGCGCACAACCTGGGTCTGACGGGTTTGCGCGGCCGTACCGCAGACGCCCTTGCCCAGCGCAATGCGCACGCACGCGGGCTTGCCCTGGAACGGGCCGACCACCAGTTCGCGGCCGTCGTGAAAGTAAAAGCCGGCCCAGTTCAGATCGCTCAACGAATGAAAGACGAACGACGAGAAATTCGCGGCGTTGGCGATCCAGTCCGTTTCGCCGGCCAGCAGCGCGCGCGCCTGCGCGACCAGTTCTTCATATTGCGCGGCTTTGGGCAGATGCGAGGTGGAGGAAACTTCGAACATGACGGCGTCCGTGATCAGAGCGGGATGGCAAGCGGTAAGGGGTGAAGTGTAAAGCAAGCGCAATCCCCGCGCGCGGGTGTCGAACGCTGTGACACGCGCCGCGCGTCTACGCTCGCCGTCCCCGTCGGTTCTCGACTCTCCGTCCTTGGTTTCTCCCTTCCGGCAGTCGGCACAATGACAGGCCACAAGCTTTTTTCGTATGTGGCTCTCACGCTGACCACCTTGGCAAGCGTGTGCGCGGCACAAACACCACCACACGCTACGATTAATGATTTCATCGGCAATTGGGTTGTGACCGATGTAGTTGACTATGCCGATATTTCCGGTGGCATCCCCGAAGCAAAACGGATTCTCGGCATGACGATGACAATTACGCCGCAATCCATGAGCTTCGACAGTGAAACCTGCAAGCCCAACACAGGTTTTACCGTCAAGCGAATTGACACGCTTTCGGCGTTGAAGAAACAGTTCGACCTTCGCGTGAATGAAACCGGGTTGCCCGCTACAACCGTTGTCGTAGATAGCGACAATTGTTTTGCGATCTTCCGGATGGACGCTCACAGGATTGTTTTTGGATGGGACGGGATCATCGTTCGCGCCATCCGCGATCAGTGAGAGCTCGTTGAGTACCCGTCCCAGAGGCCCGGGCCTTTTACTGATCGACCCCAATGATCACGCTCGACGCCTTGAAAACCGCCGTCGCCGCCTTGCCGCTCGCGAGGCCGAGGCGCTCGACGCTGTCGTTCGTGATGATCGCCGCGATCTGCGCGCTGCCGGCACTGATCGTCACTTCCGAATTGACGGCGCCCTTCGTCACCGCCGCGACGGTCCCTTCGATGCAGTTGCGCGCCGACACCTGCTGCCTCTCGACATCGACCATTACGATTACCGACGATGCCTTCACGAGCGCAAACGCCTGCTTGCCGGTCGCCAGCCCGAGCGACTTCGCGCTGCCGTGCGTGATGATCGCGACGACCTCGAGACCGTCCGGCGTGCGCAGCGTGACTTCGTCGTTGACGGCACCGTGCTTGACGTCGGTGACTTCGCCGCTGAACTGATTGCGTGCGCTGGTTTTCATGGCGGACTCCCTGGCGATTGTCGCGCGCGGCGACGCGCGGGTGGGCGGATAAAGCGAGTGTAATCGAAGCCGCGCGCGTCCCCGCCCAACATCCGATGCGCCGTGCGCATCGCCGACACCGTATCATCTTGGCCGTGCACCTCATACGCCGAATCTTTATGCCCGTCGCCGTTCTCTCCCGCCGTGCCTGCCGCGCCGTCGTGCTGTGCGTCGCCGTCACGACGCTCGCCGCGTGCAGCACGCCAACGCCGCCGCGCGGCACGCACGCGTTCGTCGACAACGTCACGCTGTTTTCGCTCGCCCATTACGACCAGAACGTCGATCACTGGCTCGATCCGAACAGCCCCGACTACGATCGGCCGTTTCTCAGCGCCGCCGAGCAGCGCGCACATTTCGACGCGCTGTTCGCGCGCTACTTCGGCACGGGCGAGAACGCGCCGTCGCCGTGGAATCCCGCCTGGGTGACGACACGCGTGTTTCGCGAGCAGGGCGAGGACATTGCGGCACTGCAACAGCGCCGCATCGACAGGTTCGACAACACCGGCAAGCGTGGCAGCATCATCGGTTACGGCGAAAACTTCCGGCCGCACGACAAGGCGTGGATCGACGCGATCGCGCGCAACATCAACGTCGCGCAGTTCACGCAAACGCCGGTCTATCAGCCCGAGCGGCGCGCGATCGCGACCGGCAACCTGATGGTGCGCGAGTTGCCTACCACCGATCCGTCGTTCTACGACCATCGCCTGGCCGGCGAGGGTTATCCGTTCGACAACCTGCAGATCTCGGCGGTGCGACCCGGCACGCCGCTCTATGTGCTCGGTAGCAGCGTCGACGGCGCGTGGCATTACGTGCAGACGCCCGACGTGCAGGGCTGGGTGCGCAGCGACGGCGTCGCGTTCGCCGACGATGGTTTCATCGATCAATGGCGCGCGGCGGCCGGGAAGTCGCTAGGGGCGGTGATCGTCGCGTCGGCGGCGGTCAACGACAGCCACGGCGTGTTCCGCTTCGCTGCCCCGGCCGGGACGATGCTGCCGCTGGTGGCGGGTGCCTCGGCATCGCCAGCCGCGACCAGCACCAATGCAGGCACACTCCAGCTCCTCGTTCCCGCGCGCGACGTCGACGGCCACGCGCTGATCCGCTCCGCGTCGCTCGACGCCACGCAGATCGCGCCGATGCCGCTCGCCGCGACGCCGCGCCATCTCGCCACGCTGTTGAAGGCGCTGATCGGTCGGCCGTACGGCTGGGGCAATAGCGGGCTCTACAACGACTGTTCGTCGGAACTGCAAAGCATCTTCGCCGCGTTCGGCGTGTGGCTGCCGCGCCATTCGTCGACGCAGATGAGCGCCGGCCGCATGGTCGATCTGTCGGAGTCGACACCCGCCGAACGGCTCGACTATCTGGCGCGGCATGGCGTGCCGCTGCGCACGCTGATCTACATCGGCGGCCACGTGATGCTGTACCTCGGCAACACGACGCGCAACGGCGCCACGGTCCCCGTCGTCTATCAGGACGTGTGGGGCCTGCGCCCGGCCGACAACAGCCGGCGCGCGGTCATCGGCGGCTCGGTGATCCTGCCGCTCGACGAGCGCATCCCCGAGGACGCGACGCTGCAGTCGCTCGCCGCGACGCCCACGTTCCAGATCAGCATCCTCGGCGCGCCGGTGGGCAGCACGGCGCCGTCGTCCGCGCCGCCGGCGGACGAGGACAATCCGGCGGGATAAATGGCGGGCCGCCCTCCCCCGCGCCTGAAAATATTTTTTTCGGAGTGTCGATCCGACGGTGACCAACTCGTCGTAACGTTGAAGACCCAGCTCATGCAGCCGGTCTTTCCCCTGAGGAACCGTTACTTCAAGGAGTCACCGTCATGTCCAGCGCCGCAGCCAAACCGATCCCGGACGGGATGCACTCGCTCACGCCGTACCTGATCTGCAAGAACGCCGCCGAAGCGATCGCGTTCTACACGAAAGCCTTCAACGCCGTCGAACAGATCCGTCTGCCGGGCCCCGACGGCAAGGTGATGCACGCGACCCTGAAAATCGGGGACTCCATGCTGATGCTGACCGACGAATGGCCCGAGCACCAAACCTTCGGCCCGAACACGCTGAAGGGCACGCCGGTCACGATTCACCACTACGTACCGGACGTCGACGCGAGTTTCAAACAGGCGGTCGACGCGGGCGCGACCGTCACGATGCCCGTCACCGACATGTTCTGGGGCGACCGCTACGGCCAGGTCAAGGACCCGTTCGGCCACAACTGGTCGCTCGCGACGCACAAGCGCGACCTGAGCGCCGAGGAAATCCAGCAGGCGATGGCCGCGATGGACTGTTCGTCCCAAGAGAAGAAGTGAGCGGCCGATGGGCGTCGGGCAATCGCACGCCCACGCCCACCGACACCAATCCCGAAGGAGCAACGTCATGCAGAAAATCGCGCCGTGCCTGTGGTTCGACGGCAACGCGGAAGAAGCCGTGGAGTTCTACACGTCGGTGTTTTCGGCGTCGCGCATCGCCACCACGCTGCACGCCACGGACGCCGGCCCAGGACCGGCGGGCAAGGTCGTCGCCGTCACCTTCGAAATCGAAGGCCAGGAGTTCATGGCGCTGAACGGTGGCCCGCAATACAAATTCACGCCGGCCATCTCGCTGTTCGTGCACTGCGACTCGCAGGAGGAAATCGATCGCTACTGGTCGAAGCTGCTCGACGGCGGCGGCGAGCCGTGGGCATGCGGCTGGCTGCGGGACCGCTTCGGCGTGTCGTGGCAGATCGCGCCCAACGTGCTGCTGCAGATGCTGCGCGACCCGGATCGCGCCAAGGCAAGCCGCGTGATGGCGCAGATGATGAAGATGGTCAAGCTCGATATCGCGCCGCTCGAACAGGCGTATCGCGGCGAATAGGACGGCGGCCAGCGGGCGCCCCCCTCGCCCGCGCGATCTTTTGATAGGATCGGTCTCGACCCCAACACGGCGAGACAACCACGGTGCGCGTCAACCATCAGGCCTTCTTCTGCTCGCTGTTCATCGCGCGTCTCGCCGATCAGATCCTGCTCTTTCTGGTGCCGCTCGTGGTGTTTCAAACGACGCGCCAGGTCTCGTGGTCGGGGCTCGCGTTTTTCATCGAAACGCTGCCGCGCTACCTCGTGTTCCCGTTCTTCGGCGCGCTCTGCGATCGCTTTCCACCGCTGCGCCTGATGCGGCTGAGCCAGGCGGTGCGTGCGCTCGCATGCTTCGGCGGTATCGCCGCGTATGCGCTGTTCGGCGGCATCGGCTGGCTGATCGCGCTGTCGGCCGCGTGCGGCGTGCTGACGAGCCAAGGGCTCGTCGCGCGCGAGGTGATGCTGCCGCAGATCTTCAGCACGCAGCAGATCCACAAGGTGCTCGCGTATTCGCAACTGGCCGATCAGCTCGGCTTCGTGCTTGGGCCGATGCTCGCCGCGTTGCTGCTCGGTGTGTGGCATTGGGAATCGGTGGTCGCCGCGACCGGCGTGCTGTTTCTGTGCGCCGACGCCGCACTGTTCGTCTGGCAGCGACTGAGCGGCTTTCGCGCTCCTTCGCCTGTGTCCGCCCGATCGCTCACGCCCGCCGCCCACTGGACCACGCCGCTACGCATCGCGCTCGATCACGTGTGGACGCTGCCGGGCCTGAAGAAGGTCATCATGTTCGCGGCCGCGGAGAACCTCGTCATCGGTGTCACGCTTGCGACGTCGGCGGCGATGGTGACGGGTTTGCATGCGCAATCGAGCCGCTACTACGCCGGTCTGCAAACGGCCGGCGCGCTCGCCACGGTGCTGGTGCTGCTGACGGTTGCGCGCGCCGGATGGCCGGCGCGCGTGCTCGGTCTCGTCGCATTCGTGACGATCTGCGCGGGCGGCGTGATCGCAGGCGCGAGCGCGTCGCCGTGGGGCTATGCGCTCGGCTTCCTGCTGATCGTCGGCTTCGACAAGATGTTCAACGTCTACATCCGCAGCGCGCGTTTGCAGATCATCCCGCCCGAGGACTACGGCAAGACCATCGGCGTCGCGATTCTGCTGAACAACCTGACGCAGCCGCTCGCCGGCCTGCTCGTCGGCGTGTTCTCGGCAAGCACCCAAACCGGCCCACTGATCGTCGCGCTGTCGCTCACGATGGGCGGCATCGGCGCGGCGGTATCGATCGGCTCTGCGCTGCAGCGCCGCAAGCGCGCGTGGGCGCTCGAAGACTAACGGCGCTTCGACGCGCGACGACACGCTCGAAGTTACCCACAGTTTTTGTTGGCAAATCTGTGCATAACTTCCCGGAAAAATCCGCAAGCCTTTGATACGCCTGTCGTTTTTTCGTCTGCATCGAAGGTGCGGCAGCGCACGGAGTTTTACCGGGGTTCATGAGTGGCCGGCTGTGCGCAGACCGTCGTCAGCGCCGTGCGCATGCGAAGAGTTTCATCAGATTTACACGCTCGTCAGCTAAACCCGGCACGCTGTAATTCGTGACAAAAATGCCACGTTCTATTGCAGCGCAATTAGCCGCATTTCTGCTTAAGAATTCACGAAAAGTAACGATCCATACATAGCCTAAATTTTTTGTATCGATGACAATGGACCTGCATGTCCTGACGCAATCTGGGCCTACGCTTCCGCTTAGGATAAGGTATTGAGTCAATTCGCTGTGAACTCGATCCGAATATCCGCCGCAAATCATTATTAACAGATATAAATCGTTAAATCCCGATCTGCTAAATTCAATTTAAATCACATTTGTCAAATGCGTCCGGAGTACCGCATCTTTAACCAAATGCTTCGGCGAGCGCAGCAATTACGGCGCGAAACCGGCGCCGTGCCCGCGGACGTCGGCCCCGCGCTACGCGAAGACGCGGATGCTGCCGGCGTGTCGCAGGGACGGCGGCGCGCGCTGAAAACGCTCTGGGGGCTTGCGATCGCCGCGCCCGCGGGCTGGCTCGCGAGCCGCTTGCCGTGGCAGATGTGGACCGCCGAATTCCACACCGCGACTGGCGAACTGGACGACGTGCTGCTGGCGGACGGCACTCATATCACGCTGGGCAGCGCGAGCGCGATCAACGCCGCGTTCGAGGCGAAGGTTCGGCGCGTCGATCTGCTCGGAGGGGAAATCATGGTGCGGCCCGTGAGCGATGTTGGCGGCGCACCGGGCGCCCGAACGACTCATGCGCCTTTGCTCGTGCAGACGGCCGAAGGCGTCGTCGAAGCGCGCGGCACGCAGTTCAGCGTGAGGCAAGGGGATGGTTTCACACGCGTGGCCGCGTTTCGCGGCGACGCGCTGGTGAGGCCGGCATCAGGCGCGGCGCTGGTGCTGACGCAAGGCCAACGGTGCACGCTGACACGCTTCGGCGTCGCGGCGCCGCAAGCGCTCGACCCGCGCGAGGCGATGTGGACGCGTGGCCTGCTCTACGCGAACAACATGCGTATCGCGGATCTCGTCGACGAACTCGCGCGCTATCACGCCGGCGTATTGCGCTATGCCGCCGACGTCGCCGATCTGCGCGTGTCGGGCATCTATCAGCTCACCGATACCGACGCGACGCTCGCGCTGCTGCAGCGGACCTACCCGATCCGCTTGCGCTCGATCACGCCTTACTGGACCGTCGTCGAAGCGCTCGACAGCGCGAGAATCTGACGCTCAGGCCGCGACGGCCTGCGGCAACGCGAACCCTTGCTCGCCCTGCTCGCCGCCCAGCGCATCGAGCAGATCGCGCAGCATGCGGTCGAGCTCGGCCGTCATCAGCGCGACGTCGGAATCGAAGCGCTCGTCGTCGTTCTGCGCGGTCGGGTCGCTCGCTTCCTTGAGCACGTCGAGCGGCGCGACGCGCTTGATCGTCAGCGACGGCGTCAGCACGAACGACACGCGATCGTTCCACGTCATCGCAAGCCGCATGCATTGCTTGCCCGCCTCGATGTGGCGGCGCATGTCTTCGGCGTCCAGCGCATGCCCGACATAGCGCACCGTCGCGTTGCCCTCGGCGGGCGAACGCAGCTCGGTGTCCTGATCGAGCGTGAAACCCGCCGGCGCGTCGCCGTCGAGCAGCCAGCCGGTCATCGCCGCGACCGGCGACTGCGCGACGCGCACCGTCATCAGCGGCAACTGGTCGATCGACTTCACGAGCAGGCCGCGCACATCGTCGGCGACCGCCTGCGACGCCGCGTCGATCACGAGCCAGCCATTCGTGCAATCGATCCACACGCGCGTATCGCGGCGGATGCTGAACGCGCGCGGCCGCAGTTCGTCGGTGACCTGCTCCTTCAGATCGCGCATCTGCTTGCGGCCCGGCTTGAAGCCCTGCTGCTCCTCGAGCTCGGCCGCGCGCTCGCGCGTGACCTGGGTGACGACCGACGCGGGCAGCAGCTTCTTCTCGGCACGGAACGTCAGCAGCATCTGACCGTTCATTGCGTAGACCAGCGAGTCGCCGTCGCGCGGGGGCGCCCAGCCTTGGGCCTGCATCTCGATGCTCTGGCCGGGCGCGAACGCGTACGGCGCGAGCCACTTCTGCATCTGTTCAGGGTTAACGGACCACGGCGCGGGCAGACGGTGCAGCTGAAGGTTTTTGAACCACATGAGCGAAGTCGGATTTAGGCAAAGCGCAACATTTTATCCGAGGAGAACCAGCCGGGGCGTTCTGGCGGACGCGATCCTGCACACCGCCTAATTTCAAAAATTAAACGAAAATCTCTCCAACTGCGGCCCAATTATCAAAACGTCGCCGATCTCAGCAGAATGCGCTTCATCAACCCACTTCCCAGGAGCGCCTCCATAGTCGAAGCCGTCATGGTTTGGGCCGTAGCCGGCGGCCCGCGCGTTTTGGCGGCAAATCACCTAGACTTTTGGACAGGACAGACCCGGACGGAGGCGGTCATGGCCGACCAAACCGCAAGCTGGCAGACGGTGCAATACGAAGGCTTCGAGATACACGTGTCACCTGTCGCGAAGGATCCGCCCGACCCGGCGCATGCCGCCGATGCGGCCGCGAAAAACAGCCGCTACACGTATCTAGGCTACGTCTGCCATCCGGGCGCCAACCCCCAGCTTCCCGGCCATGCGGTGCCGTTTCACGCGGACGGCGAGGAGAGCTTCGCGAGCCTGGCCGACGCGCTCTCCGAAGCGGTGCACGTGGGACGCAGCATCGTCGACGGCACGCATCCGGATCTGACGGTGCTGCCGCTCGTAACGCGCGGCGTTTGACACACGCAGCGCGTCAAGCAGCCGTTTCCGGCTCGACGCCCGTCAGCCCAACGCGCGCTTGATGCGCGACTTCAGCAGCGCACGGCGCAGCCGGCCGGTGCGCTCGGGCTCGCTGACCGCGAGCGCGCCGTCGATGGCGGTGCCGCGGCGCAGGTAATAGCGGTCGAAGGTCGCCTGTGTCATCCCCCACTTGTTGAGGAACTGGCGACGCCCGTCGTTCTTCACGATCTTGCCGGTGCTCTTCTGCTGGAAGTGATAGACGAGACTGTCGCCGACGCCGACGAACACGCGGCAGCCCGCGTCCCACAGCTTCATCGAGAAATCGTTGTCGCTGCTCATGCCGGGGCTCAGTTCGCTGCTGTAGCCGCCCACCTTGAACCACCAGTCCCGATGCACGAGCGTCGGCGGCCACGTCGCGCCGCGCCAGTCGGCGCGCACGAGACCGGCCGCGGCGGCGACCAGCTCGTCGGCGCGAAACGCCTGCGCGTCGCGGCCGAAGTTGCGCACGACCACGCATGGATTGCCCGAATCGACCGGCTCGATCATCGTGCCCGACAACATGAACAGGTTGTCGGCCGGCATCTGCGCGAGACGCTTGACGAGCGCGTCGTCCCAGCCGGGGCAGCAGTACATGTCGTCGTTCATGTAGACGATGTAGTCCTGCGTCGCGCACGCCGCCGCGATATTGACCGCGTGGCAGATGCCGATATTGCCGGGCGACGCCGTGTGCTCGATGCCCTCGTCGCGCACCCACGCGAGCGTGCCGTCCGAACCGTCGTTCACGTGCACGATGAGCTGGTGCGGATGCGTCGAATGACGGCGCAGGCTTTTGATCACGAGGCGCAGATAAGGCAGGTTGTTCCAGGTCGGGATGATGATTGAGAACATCGAGTCGGTCCGTTGAGCTGGGCGCGGGGCGCGGCATGCGCCGCGCCCCGGCCATGAATGTCGCGCGATTGTACCGCCCCCGCCTGCTCGCACGACAGACGCCGCCCGCGCCCGCCCCACCCGCATGCCGCGGACCAGCGGAACCTCCGCGCGTTCGGCAGCAAGCATTTCGCAAGGAAGCGCATGGTTATAATCCGAATCGCTCTACCGTCTTGAGAAACTCAAATGGTCCGGCGTCCCCCTGCAATTTTCCCCACCGGAACGGTAGTGTTTCATCGATAACACGTAGATCTATGATTTTTGCTTCCAGTCTGGTCTGGCTCACGTCGGCTCTGCTGTTTCTCGCGCCCGCAGTCAATCTGGTGTGGCGCGGCGGCACCGGCTACTGCTTTTTCGCGCTCGTCGCGCTCGCGCTCGGCGCGGCCATCGTCAACCGGCGCATGCCGGGCTATTTCTCCGCGTTGCGGACCTACCGCTGGTTCACGATCGGCATGCTCGCGTTCGTCGTCGGGATCGGCGCGCAGCAGTTGGTGCTCGGCTACTGGCTGCCACGCGAGTTCGACAATGCGTCGCGTTTCGTGCTCGCGCTTCTGGTGTTCCTGCTGCTGCGGCAATTGCCGTCGCGCAATCTGCGCTTGATCGGCTGGGGCTGCGCGGCCGGCGCGCTCGCGGTCGGCGCATGGGCGTTCATCGATCAGCCGCCCGGCGGCTGGACCGACGCGAACCGGCTGAACAACTCGTACACGAACGCGATTCCGTTCGGCGATACCGCGCTGCTGCTCGGGTTCCTGTCGGTGTTCACGCTTGGCTGGGACAATCCGCGCGACTGGCGCGTGCTGGTGCCGCGCGTGCTCGCGCTGGTGTCGGGCGGCTATGCATCGTTTCTGTCGGGCTCGCGCGGCGGCTGGGTCGCCGTGCCGGTGTTCGTCGTGCTGCTCGGCATGCAGTACCACTGGTTCACGCACAAGAAGCGCCTGCTGATCGCGACGCTCGTCATCGTGATCGGGGCGGGCGGTCTGTTGTCGACCGAACGGGTTCAGAAGCGCTTTGCCGAGGTGCCGAACGACGTGTCGATGATGCGCAAGGGCGAGGACGACACGGCCACCGGCCTGCGCCTGCAACTGTGGAACGCGTCGCGGATGATGTTCGAGCGGCATCCGGTGTGGGGCGTCGGCAAAGGCCATCTGGTCGACGAGCTCGGCGTGATGGCGAAGCGCGGCGAAGTGAAGGCCGAGATCGTCAACGAGCGCGCGCATAGCGACTTTTTCTCGACGCTCGCCGAGATGGGCGCGGTCGGCGTGATCTGCCTGTTGCTGTTCTACTACGGGATCACGGTGTATTTCTGGCGACACCGGCATGCGACCGATCCGGCGATTCGCGCCGCGTCGTACGCGGGTCTCGCGGTCGCGGCGAGCACGGTGATCTTCGGGCTCACTATCGACGTGCTGGTGCCGATGATGGTGGCGGTGCTGCTCGCCTCGCTGGTGGCGACGCTGCTGGCGGTGATCGATGCACGCAAGCGCGAGTTGCGAAGCGATGCGCGGACCACGCCGGCGCCAGCCGCGCTCGTGCCCGAGACGCAGCCGCGCGATTGATTTTGATTTGACGAGAAGCGGCAACCCGAGCGCGGAGCGCCGCCCTCATCCCCGCGTGAAAACCTCGTAAAGCGCCGCGACGTGCGCGTCGACGCTCGGGTCGTACACGAGGCTGTCGCGCGGCGTCGCGATGCGCGCGGCGCCGCTCTTCACGCGCTCGACCGCCTGCTCGATCGCGCGCTCGAAACTGCCCGCGGTCTGCCGCGAGAACTCGATCTTGGCGGCACCGGTCACCGTCTCCGCCGAGCCGACGTTGTCGGCGATCACGAGCGGCGTGCCGCACATCACCGACTCCACGCCGACGAGCCCGAACGGCTCGTACGCCGACGCGACGACCGTAAAATCGGCGGCCGCGAACAGTTTTTCGATCTCCTTGCTGTAACCCGCGTAACGAATTGTGTCGCCGGTTTTCGGCACCGGGCGTCCCGCGACGACGAGGCAGACCGGCAGCGTCGTGCGCGAGAAAAACGCTTCGAGCAGCGGATAGCCCTTGCGCTCGTGACTCGTCGACGAGAACACGAACATCACGCGATCGTCGGGCACGCCGAGCTGGCAGCGCACGGCCGCGCGCGCGGCGGCGTCGAGCGGCCTGAAGCGTGCGGTATCGACGGGCGGATAAAGCACGTCGATCCGCGCGGCCGGCACGTCATAAAAACGCTGCAACTCGCGGCTCATCAATTGCGAATGCGCGACGATCGAGCGCGCCCGCGTGTAGACGCGCCGCTCGAGCTCGATCTGCCATTCGTCGCTGCGGCGCGGCGCGCGGCCCGCGGCTTCGAGCGAACCCGGATGCGTGCCGCCGCACAACGCGACGTCGGCATGCGTCGAGTGATTGATCGAGAACACGCACGCCGGACGATGCCGCTTCAACCGCTGCTTCAGACGCCAGTCGAACGCGAGGTTGCGCAGCTTGCGCGGCGCCCAGCGTACGTCGAGCGGCTGCGCATCGATCCACGCGGCCTCGGGCAGCGCGCGGTCGATCTCGCGCGCGAACAGCGTCGGGCGCAAACCCATGCGATGCAGGCCGGCGATCACGTCGCGCGTGTAACGCTCGGCGCCGCCGCTGTTCTTCAGCGCCTGGGCGGTCAGCGCGATGTCGGTGAGGGGGCGGCGGTTCGGGTCGAGGGCTGCGTCGCGGGTTGGCTCTGACAAGGATCGGTCTCGTTGAGGCGCACGCGCGGGCGAGGCCGTGGGTGCGCAGTTTCGGGGCAGCGGCAATTGTAAAGGATGGGTTTCGCCGGGCTCAGCTCGGGGTGCCCGGGTTTGCCGCGTGCGTCGCGCGGCGCGGCCGTCAGCGGCTAGAATCTAGGCCAATCGCCTTCGTCCCGACTCCATGACCGATAGCCCGCCGTCCGCCGCAACCGCCGACACCACCCGCCCGCTCGTCTCGATGCTGCTGATCGCCTACAACCAGGCAGAGCAGATCGGCGACGCCGTGCGCAGCGCGCTCGCGCAAACCTACGAGCCGCTCGAAATCATCGTCTCCGACGACGCGTCCAGCGACGCCACCTACGCCGCGATCGAAGCGGCGCTCGCCGGCTACGCGGGCCCGCATCGCGTGATCGCACGGCGCAATACCGTGAACCAGGGCATCAGCGCGCACCTGTCGCAACTCGCGCAGCTCGCGCACGGCGAACTGCTGTTCGTCGCCGCTGGCGACGACATGTCGACGCCCGAGCGCTGCGAGCGCGTCGTCGACTGCTGGCTCGCGCATGGGCGCCGCCCCGACCTGATCGCCACCGATCTCGCCGACATGGACGAAGCGGGTCACGTGCACGAGCGCGTGAGCCCGACCGAGCTCGATCGCTATCGCAGCTTCGACGACTGGCTCGTCGAGCGTCCATGGCTGATCGGCGCGGCACATACGTGGTCGCGACGCCTGATCGAGCGCTTCGGGCCGATGCTGCCGGGCGCCGCGGCCGAGGATCAGATCATGGTGCTGCGCGCGATCCTGTCGGGCGGCGCGATCAGTCTGCGCGAGCCGCTGGTGCGCTATCGGCGCGGCGGACTTTCGCGCAAGCGCCGCTACCGGTCGGTCGACGAGCTGATCGCGCGGATGCGGCAAAGCAATCGCTACGGACTCGCGGAGCTCGCGCAACTGCAGCGCGACGCTCAGATCGCCGGTGTGGGCGAACGCATGCGCGCGGCGATGGCGCCGAAGCTCGCGCGCGAGCAGTTCATCCATGCGATGTTCGAAGCGGGCAGCCTCGGCGAACGCCTCGGGCTGGTGACGCGCAGCGCCGGCGTGAAGCTCGGGCTGCGGATTCGGATGTTCCTGTATGCGAGTTGCCCGATGGTCTACGCGCCGGGCATCTGGATCAAGCGGGTCGTGCGGGGCAGAAAGGCCTGAAGACGACGATACGGTCTCGCGGTGCCTGGCGACGCCACATCGGTCACGAAAGTCCGCGCGACGCACCCCGCCGCTGCCGCAAGCGTCGCGCGAGACTCGGCCTTCGCACCTCGACGCCGAAGCTCAGCACGCTCGCGCGCAAGCGCCGCAGGATCTTCACCGAGCGCACGAAGGTCTCGCCGGTGTGGCTGATCATCACGAACTCGAATGCGCCGCGCCAGCTCGCGACACCGCGCGAAAACGCATACATGTCGTGACGCGCATCGACGGGCAGCTCGGCGCCGAAGCGTCGCGCGAACACCCGCACCTGATCCGCGATGGCTTCGATCTGCCGCTGCCGGCTCGCGCCGCGCCGTCGTGCCGCCTCGGCGCCGCATTCGTCGCGCGCCGCGCCGCGCTCGTTGGTCGCGCTCGCGCCGACCGCGTTGCCGTCATGCTGCCGGTACTTCAGATGCGGCGCCGCGACGTGGCGAATCTCGCCGAACGACGCGACCACCATCGCGAGCCACCAGTCGTGCATCACGATGCCGGGCGGGAACGGCAGCGCGCGTTCGAGCGTCGCGCGATTGACGAGCATCGCGCAGCCGGGCACATGGTTGCTCAGCAGAAAATCGCGCAGTCGCGTCGCGCAGCGCGACTTCGCGGTGATATCGAACAGCGAGCGTGACATACAGCACAGCGTCGAGTCGACGAGCTCGATGTCGCAGAACGCGAGCGCCGGCGTCGCGGCGGCGTCGCCCGCGCTTTCCACGCGCCGCAGCTCGCGCATCAGATCGGTGACCTTCTCGGGCGCCCAGACGTCGTCCTGGTCGGCGAGCGCGATGTAGTCGCCGCGGCAGCCGGCGAGCGCGCGCTCGAAATTGCCGACGATGCCGGCCCGCGTGCCATCGCCGACGAGCCGCACCGGCACGCGTCCCGTATGGGACGCGAGCAGTTCGCGGGTGCCGTCGCAGGAGGCGTCGTCGGATACCACGACTTCGAGATGGGGCCAGCTCTGCCCTTCGAGCGAAGCCAGCAGCTCGGGCAGATAAGTGCGGCCGTTGTACGTCGCGAGCGCGATGGAGACGAGCGGCTTGCTCGGATCGTCGTGAGACATGGGCAGTCGATTTCCGCGAGGCGGACCGTGATTGCCCGCCAGCATGCGATTAGCGCCGAAAAAGCGCAATAAATTGAGACTTAAACGCAACACCGGCCCGCGCTCCCGTTCGCAATGTGCCGGATCAAACCGGGCTTTGCTGGAACTGGATGCGATGCAGATGGGCGTACAAGCCGTCGTGCTCGAGCAGCTCGCGATGGCTGCCGCGCTCGACGATCCGCCCCGCCTCCATCACGAGGATGCGGTCGGCGCGCTCGATCGTCGACAGGCGGTGCGCGATCACGAGCGTGGTGCGGCCTTTCATCAGCGTTTCGAGCGCCGCCTGCACGTGGCGCTCGGACTCGGAATCGAGCGCCGACGTCGCTTCGTCGAGAATCAGGATCGGCGCGTTCTTGTAGATCGCGCGCGCGATCGCGAGACGCTGGCGTTGGCCGCCCGACAGCATCATGCCGTTGTCACCGACGAGCGTCTCGATGCCCTGCGGCATCGCCTGCACGGTGTCCCACAGGTTAGCCGCGCGCAACGCCGCCTTGACCTTCTCCGCATCGACCTCCTGACCGTACGCAACGTTGTGCGCGATGGTGTCGTTGAACAGCACGACGTCCTGGCTCACCATCGCGATCTGGCTGCGCAGCGCGTGCAGGTCGTACTCGGGCAGCGCGACGCCGTCGACCAGAATCGCGCCGCCGGTCGGATCGAAGAAGCGCGGCAACAGATTCACCAGCGTGGTCTTGCCGCTGCCCGACGGACCCGCGAGCGCGACCATCTCGCCCGGCGCGATCTTGAACGACACCTGGTCGAGCGTATGGCGGTTGTGCGTGGAGTTCGTGCCGTAGATGAACGACACGTCGCGGAACTCGACCTCGCCGCGCGCGTGAGCGAGCGGCTTGCCGCCGCCTTCCGGCTCGGCCGGCTCGTCGATCAGGCCGAAGATCAGCTCGGCCGCGGTCATGCCGCGCTGCAACGGCTGGTTCACGTCCATCAGATGCTTGAGCGGCGAGATGATCAGGAGCATCGACGTGACGAACGCGACGAAGCCGCCGACCGTCGTCTGATCCGACGACGACTGCACCACCGCGATCGTGATCACGACCGCGAGCGCGATCGACGCCAGGAACTGCGTCAACGGCTGCGCGAGGCCACCGGAGACCGTCATGCGCATCGCGTAGCCGCGCAGGCGCCGGCTCATCGCGGTGAAGCGGTCCGTCTCGTATTGCTCGCCGTTATGCACCTTGACGACCTTGTAGCCGCCCACCGTTTCTTCGACGATATACGACAGCTCGTTGGTGAGCAGCTGATGCTCGCGGTTCAGTCGCCGCAGCCGGCGATTGATCTTGCCGACCAGCCAGCCGATGCCCGGCAGGAGCACCGCGACGATCAACGTCAGGCGCCAGTTCAGATAGAACAGATAGCCGAGCAGGAAGATCACCGTCAGCGAGTCGCGCACGAGCGTGACCATCACGCTCAGCAGCACGTTCAGGATCTGATTGACCTCGAAGACGATCGCGTTGATCACCGTGCTCGCGGTTTCGCGCTGGAAGAACGCGACGCTCGTGTGGATCATGCGGTCGAACATCTTCAGACGCAGCTCGAGCAGGATCTTGTTCGACACGTACGCGAGCAGATAGCCGGACGCGTACTGCGACACGCCGCGAATCAGCGCGAGGCCGATCACCGCGATCGGCACGAGCCACTTGGTCGTGTCGACTGCGTGCGAGCCGAAGCCCTTGTCGAGCAGCGGCTTGAGCAGCGCGGGAATGGCGGCGTCGGTGCCGGCGCTCACCGCCATCGCGATGATCGCGCCGACCCCGACCCCCAGCAGCGGCTTGATGAAAGGCCACAGGCGCCGCAGGACGACGGCCGGCGACGACGCATCGCCTGCACCCATGGGTTTGCTTAACGTTGGCTTCGCGCTCAAGGAATCCTCTGGAAATGCGGAACGGCGAGCACGCGGCGCATGATCGGACGGCCGCGTGAAACATCAAAAAAGAGCATTGTAATCGGTTGCAGATGACGGCCGGCGCTCGGCGCGCGACGACATGCGCGCAGCGCCCGGCGGATCGGTGCCGTGGTGTGGGGACGGATGAGATGTGTATACTCGCTGCTCGATTGCCGGGTCGCGACCCGCTCCGTCACTTCGTCCTCCACGCAACTCAGGTATGCAAGAAACCACTCTTGGCGTTGCCATCATCACCCGGAACGCGGCGGCGCGGCTCGCCGAATGCCTGCAGGCCGTGGCCTTTGCCGACCAGATCGTCGTGATCGACGGCGGCAGCACCGACGGCACCGCCGACATCGCTCGCGCGCACGGCGCGCGTGTCATCGAACAGACGGACTGGCCGGGCTTCGGCCCGCAAAAGAACCGCGCGGTCGATGCACTGACCACCAGCTGGATCCTCTCGCTCGACGCCGACGAAATCGTCACGCCGGAACTTGCCGCATCGATTCGCGCGACGCTCGCCGCGCCCGCCGCCGACGTCTACGCGGTGGACCGTCTGTCGAGCTTCTGCGGCCACTGGGTTCATCACAGCGGCTGGTATCCCGACTGGATTCCGCGCCTCTTCAAACGCGGCACCGCGCGCTTCTCCGACGACCTCGTGCACGAGCGCCTCGTGTTCGACACGCCCGCGCAACGCCTGACCGGCAAGCTGATGCACTACTCGTACGAGGACTACGAGGGTGTGCTGCGCAAGCTCGACGCGTATTCGACGGCCGGCGCGCGGCAGCGTTACGAGGCCGGGCAGAAAGGCAGCATTCGACTCGCGCTCGGGCGCGGCCTGTGGGCGTTCGTGCGGACTTATCTGCTGCGGCGCGGTTTTCTGGATGGCCGCACCGGGCTGATGATCGCGCTGTTCAATGCGGAGACGGTGTACTACCGGTTTCTGAAGCTGGCGCGCCTGGAAAAAACGGGCGGGCGGTAAGGCTAGCCGGTACACGCGGCACTGGCCCATCCATACCGCGGACCGCGCTCAATACACGATTTCGATCGAGCTTCCCGCAAACTCGCCGCGCAGCGCGGCGAGCAGTTCATCGGTCGGCTTCACGCGCCACGCGTCGCCCAGACGCATTTCGCCTTGCGCATGCTCGCTGCGATAAACGACCTGCACCGCGAGCCCGTTCGGAATCTGCACCGCTTGACGCTGACGGCCGCCGTCGCCGCCGAAGCCGCCACGCCCACCGCCATTGCCGCGCGGCGCGGCCGCCGGTGCGGCTGTGGCGGACGGCTCGTCCTTGCCGGCGGTGTGCGCTTCGAGCACCCGGCGCAATGCCTGCGCGTCCGCGTTGCCGTTCATCTGCACCTTCAGCGAGTCCGCGTAACGGCAGCGCGCGCGGCCGAGATCCATCACCGTTTCGACCGTGAAGCGGATGCCGCCCGTGAACGCGTCGTTGCGCGCCTGGCCCTGCACGACCAGCAGCTCGTCTTCCTTGAACAACTGCTTGTGCTCTTCGAAGACCTCGTTGAACACCGTCACTTCGCACTGGCCGGTGCCGTCGTCGAGCAGCGCGATCAGCATCTTGCCGCGCTGGGTCATCTGCGTGCGCAGCGACACGATCACGCCCGCGACCAGCTTGTCGCGCCCTTCCTTCAGCTCGCCGATCTTCTGGCGCACGAAGCGACGCACTTCGTCCTTGTATGCATCGAACAGATGGCCCGACAGGTAGAAACCGAGCGCGGCCTTCTCTTCCTGCAGCTTGCGCTTTTCCGGCCACTCCGGTTCGTCAACGAGTTCGTGGCCTTGCGACGGCGCGTCGCCCATGTCGAACAGGCCGGCCTGCAGCGCATTGGCCGCCGCCTGCTCGGCCGCTTCCATCGCGAGCGACACCGACGCGATCAGCTGCGCGCGGTTCAGATGCAGCGTGTCGAACGCGCCGGCGCGAATCAGCGCCTCGATCGTGCGACGATTGACGATGCGCCGATCGACGCGGTTGCAGAAATCGAAGATGTCGATGAAGCGGCCTTCCTCGCGCGCGCGCAGGATTTCTTCGATCGCGTTCTGGCCGCTGCCCTTGATCGCGCCGAGACCGTAGCGGATCGTGCGCGAGCGCTTGCCGTCGGCTTCGGCGACCGGCTCGAAGCGATACGCGGACAGGTTCACGTCCGGCGGCAGCACGGCCATCTTGTTCGCGAGGCAGTCTTCGAACAGGATCTTGACCTTGTCCGTGTCGTCCATCGCGAGCGACATGTTGGCCGCCATGAATTCGTCCGGATGGTGCGCCTTCAACCACGCGGTGTAGTACGCAAGCAGCGCGTAGGCGGCCGCGTGCGACTTGTTGAAGCCGTAGCCCGCAAACTTCTCCATCAGGTCGAAGATTTCGTCGGACTTCTCGCGCGTGAGGCCGTTGGTGGCCGCGCCTTCCGCGAAAATTTCGCGGTGCTTGGCCATTTCCTCGGGCTTTTTCTTACCCATCGCGCGACGCAGCAGGTCGGCACCGCCCAGCGAGTAGCCGCCGATGATCTGCGCCATCTGCATCACCTGCTCCTGGTAGACCATGATGCCGTAGGTCTCTTTCAGAACAGGTTCGACGCGCGGGTCCGGATATTCCACCACCTCGCGGCCGTGCTTACGCGCACAGAAGCTCGGGATCAGGTCCA
Organism: Paraburkholderia sp. MM6662-R1; assembly: GCF_050436245.1. Taxonomy (NCBI): domain Bacteria; kingdom Pseudomonadati; phylum Pseudomonadota; class Betaproteobacteria; order Burkholderiales; family Burkholderiaceae; genus Paraburkholderia; species Paraburkholderia sp. MM6662-R1. The sequence continues at coordinate 1,412,194 of NZ_JBNDLV010000001.1, forward strand.
TCGGACCCGGGCGGTACAACGCAACGAGCGCGATGATGTCTTCGAAGCGGTCGGGCTGCGCGTCCTTCAGCATGCCCTGCATGCCGCGGCTTTCCAGCTGGAACACGGCGACCGTATTCGCTTTCTTCAGGATCGAGAACGACGCCGGATCGTCGAGCCGCACCTGGGCGAGCGACCAGTCCTGCTTCGACGGATCGAGGCGGCGAATGTAGCGCTCGGCCCAATCCAGAATGGTCAGCGTGGTCAGGCCCAGAAAGTCGAACTTCACGAGGCCGACCGCTTCGACGTCGTCCTTGTCGTACTGGCTGACGACGCCGCTTTCGTCGCCCTGCGTGTACAAGGGGCAGAAATCGGTCAGCTTGCCCGGCGCGATCAGCACGCCGCCCGCGTGCATGCCGACGTTACGCGTCAAGCCTTCGACGCGCTGCGCGAGTTCGAGCAGCTGGTGCACTTCGTCTTCGTTGTCGAAGCGCTCCTGCAACAGCGGCTCTTCCTTCATCGCGTCGGCGATCGTCACGTGCTTGCCCGGCTTGAACGGGATCAACTTCGCGATGCCGTCCGTGAACATGTAGCCGAGATCGAGCACGCGGCCGATGTCGCGCACCGCCGCCTTCGCCGCCATCGTGCCGAACGTCGCGATCTGCGACACCGCGTTCGCGCCGTATTTCTCCTTCACGTACTGGATCACGCGATCGCGGCCGTGCTGGCAGAAGTCGATATCGAAGTCGGGCATCGACACCCGCTCCGGATTCAGGAAACGCTCGAACAGCAGGTTGTAGCGCAGCGGATCGAGATCGGTCACGCCGAGCGCATAGGCGACCAGCGAACCCGCGCCCGAACCCCGGCCCGGCCCGACCGGCACGCCGTTGTTCTTGGCCCAGTTGATGAAGTCCGCGACGATCAGGAAGTAGCCCGGAAAGCCCATCTTGATGATCGTGCCGCACTCGAATTCGAGGCGCTGGTAGTACGTCGGGCGTTGCGAGTCGCGCTCGGCCTCGTCCGGATACAACTGTTCGAGCCGCTTTTCGAGGCCCTCTTTCGATAGCTGCACCAGGTAGTCGTCGAGCGACATGCCGTCGGGCGTCGGAAAGAGCGGCAGCTTCGGCTTGCCGAGTTCGAGCGTCAGATTGCAGCGCTTGGCGATCTGCACCGTGTTCGCCAGCGCCGAAGGAATGTCCGCGAACAGCGTGGCCATTTCCTGTTGCGTGCGGAAATACTGCTCGGCCGTGAAGCGCTTCTGGCGACGCGGATTCGCGAGAATGTCGCCTTCGGAAATACACACGCGCGCTTCGTGCGCGGTGAAGTCGTCCGGCGTCATGAACTGCATCGGGTGCGTCGCGACGACCGGCAGTTTCAGCGATGCCGCGAGCGCGACCGCCTGCTGCACGTACTGCTCGCCGCCAGGCTGGCCGTAGCGCTGCAGCTCGATATAGAAGCCGCCTGGGAACACCTTCGCCCAATGCTGCGCGTGGCGCTTCGCCGCCTCTTCGTTGCCGGCCGCCAGCGCGAGACCGATGTCGCCCTGCTGCGCGCCCGACAGCGCGAGCAGCCCTTCGCCCAGACCGGATTCGAGCCAGCCGGCTTCGATTTCCGCGCGGCCGCGATACTGGTTCGTCAGCGAGGCCTTGCTGAGCAATTCGCAGAGGTTCAGGTAACCGCGGCGGTCCTTGACCAGCAGCAGCAGGCGGGAAGGCTTGTCGCGGTCGTCAGGATTGGTGATCCAGACGTCGCAGCCGGCAATGGGTTTGATCCCTTTGCCACGCGCTTCCTGGTAGAAACGGACGAGGCCGAACGCGTTGCCGAGGTCGGTAAGCGCGAGCGCGCCCTGACCGTCTTTGGCCGCCGCCGCGACGATGTCGTCGAGACGCACGATGCCGTCGGCAATCGAGAATTCGGAGTGAACGCGGAGATGAACGAAGCGGGGATCTGACATGGGCGACATTGTAACTCCACCCTTCCGCGGATTTCAGGTCAAAACGGCGCGTTGGCCATGCGGCCAGGACGAGGTCGGCGCGAGCGCTGTTTGCGCTAGCGCAACTCGTTAGCCATTCGGCCAGGTCGGGGAAAATGCCGGGTTGAGGGATAATAGAGGTTTCGCCTCTCTCGACGTGGCCATTTAACCGGCAAACGCGCGGCAAACGCGAGGCAAACGCGCGCGAACCCGCGCGTCAAACCCCGGGTCTCATACGGGGCGCAACAGCGGCGGCACATCCCGCCGCCCCTCGCCACGCCGGCCATCTTTACCGCAGAACACACATGAGTATCGTCAATCTCGCCGCGTATCAATTCGCGACCATCGAAGACACCGCCGCCTGGCGCCCGCTCGTCACCGAACGCTGCAATGCGCTCGGCCTGCGTGGCACCATCCTGCTCGCGCCGGAAGGCATCAACCTGTTCATCGCCGGCACGCGCGAGAACACCGACGCATTCATCGACTACATTCGCCACGACGCGCTGTTCGAAGGCAAGTTCGCGAATCTGCAGTTCAAGGAAAGCCTGTCGGACAAGCAGCCCTTCACGCGCATGCTGGTCAAGCTCAAGCGCGAAATCATCACGATGAAAAAGCCGGCGATCCGCCCCGAGCTCGGCCGCGCACCGTTCGTCGACGCGCCGACGCTGAAGACCTGGCTCGACCGCGGTCACGACGACGAAGGCCGTCCGGTCGTGATGCTCGACACGCGCAACGCGTTCGAAGTCGACGTCGGCACGTTCGACAACGCGCTCGACTATCGGATCACGAAGTTCAGCGAATTCCCCGAGGTAATCGAGAACAACCGTGCCGATCTCCAGGACAAGACGGTGGTGTCGTTCTGCACGGGCGGCATCCGCTGCGAGAAGGCCGCGATCCATATGAAGGAGGTCGGCATCGAGAACGTGTACCAGCTCGAAGGCGGCATCCTCAAATACTTCGAGGAAGTGGGCGGCGCGCATTATCACGGCGACTGCTTCGTGTTCGACTACCGCACCGCGCTGAATCCGCAACTCGAACCGACCGCGACCGCGCAATGCTTCGGCTGCCGCGCGGTGGTCACGCCCGAGCAACAGCAATCGCCGATGTACGTCGCGGGCAAGACCTGTCCGGCGTGCCATCCGGACAGCAAGGCCGCGTGCGCCGCGTAATGACAGCCGGGGGGCTCCGTGACGCGGGCGCCGCACCTGTCGTCCCCAAACCATGACCTATCGCGGACGCTTCGCGCCGTCGCCGACCGGCCCGCTGCATTTCGGCTCGCTGGTCAGCGCGCTCACGAGCTGGCTCGACGCGCGCGCGCAGCGCGGCGCGTGGCTCGTGCGCGTCGAAGATATCGACGGACCGCGCACGGTGCCGGGTGCCGCCGAGGACATCCTCGCGACCCTCGAACGCTTCGGCATGCGCGCGGACGAAACGCCGGTCTGGCAAAGCCAGCGCATGGCGCGCTATCAGCACGCGCTGGAGCAGTTGAAATCGACCGGTCTCGTCTATCCGTGCGGCTGCACGCGCAAGGAAATCGCCGATTCGCTGCTGCACGCGCACGCGCGCAACACCACACTCGCCTACCCCGGCACCTGCCGCACGGGTCTGCATGGCAAGCCGGCGCGCGCGTGGCGCCTGCGCGTGCCCGACGGCGAGCCCGCCGTGATCACGTTCGACGACCGCTGGCAGGGTCCGCAGACGCAAAATCTCGCGACCGAGGTCGGCGATTTCGTGCTGCGCCGCGCGGACGATCAGTGGGCATATCAGCTGGCGGTGGTGGTGGACGATGCGGACGCGGGCATCACGCACATCGTGCGCGGCGCGGATCTGATGGATTCGACGGCGCGGCAGATTTATCTGCAGCGTTGTCTGGGTGTGGCAACGCCCGAGTATCTGCATGTGCCGGTCGTCACCAACGAGCACGGCGAGAAACTGAGCAAGCAGAACGGCGCGACCGCGCTCGATAGCGACAAGCCGCTCGAAGCACTAGGCGCGGCGGCACGGCATCTGGGACTGAAGTTGGGAAGCGAGCCGCCCACGACGCTGGAGCAGTTCTACAGCGCCGCGACCGCGGCCTGGGCAAAACGGATGAACATTCGCGCATCCCGATGATGCGCACGCGTGAAGCCTGCTGCGTTTTCCGAGACATCGAACCGCGCGGCCCCACCGTTTTTACGCTCGAGGCGTTGCACCCCGAGCTCTGAACCCGACAGCCCGTCTTACGACGACGAAGGCGTCTTCCTCGGCATTCCGAAGCCACCGAGCAACGCGGCCAGTGGCCGCTTCGGCGCCGTCTTTTGCGGCGCGGAGTTCGACGCGGCCGTCTCCTCGATCTTGCGCACCGATGCCGGCGACGGCTCGTACGGCTTCAGGAAGAAATCGTCGACCGGTTGCGCGCGATGATGATGCGCACGGTCATACGAACCCGACGCCCCGCCCGTGCGACGGCGGCTGCGCTCGTCGCGCGATTCGCTGCGCTCGCGGCGCGGCGGACGGTCGTCGTGATGATGGCGCACCGGCGCCTCGACGGTCAGGCGCTGCAAGTCGAGCGGACGCTTGATCAGCTTCTCGATGTCGGCCAGTTGCTTGCGCTCGTTCGGGCTGCACAGCGACAGCGCGTCGCCCGATGCGCCCGCGCGGCCCGTGCGCCCGATCCGGTGCACGTAGTCTTCGGCGTTGAACGGCAGGTCAAAGTTGATCACGGTCGGCAGTTCGACGATGTCGAGACCGCGCGCGGCGACATCCGTCGCGACGAGCGCCTCGACTTCGCCGCGCTTGAACGCATCGAGCGCCTGCATGCGCTCGCTCTGCGTGCGGTCGCCGTGAATCGCGGTCGCGACCACGCCGTCGCGTTCGAGACTGCGCGCGAGCCGGCTCGCGCCGATCTTGCTGTTGCAGAACACAAGCACCTGCTTCAGGCCACGCTCGCGGATCAGCTGCACGACCGCGCCGGTCTTGTCGCCCTCGGCGACTTCGTAGACGATCTGGGTGACATTGGTCGCGGTCGAGTTGCTGCGCGCCACTTCGATGGTCTGCGGGTTGCGCAGATACGTCGCGGCGAGCTTCTTGATTTCGCCCGAGAACGTCGCGGAAAAGAGCAGCGTCTGGCGCTCTTTCGGCAGCAGGTTCAGGATGCGCTGCAGGTCGGGCAGGAAGCCCATGTCGAGCATGCGGTCGGCTTCGTCGAGCACGAGCATCTGCACCTGGCCCAGGTTCGCGGTTTTCTGCTGCACGTGATCGAGCAGACGGCCCGGCGTCGCGATCAGGATTTCGACGCCGCGGCGCAACTGGTCCGACTGCGGATTCATGTCGACGCCACCGAACACGACCGCGCTGCGCAGCGCCGTGTGCTTCGCGTAGGCCTGCACGTTCGCGGCGACCTGGTCGGCCAGTTCGCGGGTCGGCGTGAGGATCAGCGCACGGACCGGATGGCGCGCCGGCGACGCGCTCGTACTGGCCTGCGGCAGCAGACGCTGGATGATCGGCAGCGAGAAGCTCGCGGTCTTGCCGGTGCCGGTCTGCGCGGCGCCCATCACGTCACGGCCCGCCAGCACGACCGGGATCGCCTGCGCCTGGATCGGCGTGGGCGACGTGTAGCCCGATTCCTTGATGGCCTTCAGGATGTCGGGCGCGAGGCCGAATTGATCAAAAGTCTCGGTACTGGGCGTGACGGCTGTGTCGGACATGGTGGCTTTCGCTAAAAAGGCGCGTGGCGCGATGCGCGCGGCAGCGGTCGGGACCGCTGAGGGCATCAGGATGAAGGCGGAGCCACGTCGTTCCGCGCGAGACCCGTCTGAGTTCGGATAATGCGGCCGGCTCCGGCTGGCGGAAGCATCCGCCGAAAGCCGAGCATTGTAGCACTTCAGCAAAAACGCTCGTGACGGCTGGCCGGCCGGCGGCTCGCGGCCGTTGCTTCGGTCGCAGCGTAGTGCGCACAGACGACAGTGGCGTGACAGCCGGGCACTTCGGCGGGCGGCGCGCGGCGTTCGTCAGCCGTCCCCGCGCCCGCACCGGCCCCATTGCGAACGGTCGCCCGCCCCCGCTCACGTCAGATCGCCCCTCACCACGTCTCGCGCATCACCATGAGCCGCATCTCGGTCATGTCCTCGATCGCGTAGCGCACGCCCTCGCGCCCGAGCCCCGAATCCTTGACGCCGCCATACGGCATGTTGTCGACGCGGAACGACGGCACGTCGTTGATCACGACGCCGCCCACTTCGAGCGCATCCCACGCGCGATGCGCATGCGCGAGCGAATCGGTGAACACGCCGGCCTGCAGGCCGAAGTCGCTGTCGTTGACCTGCGCGAGCGCCGCCTCGAAATCGTCGAAGCGCTCGAGTATCGCAACCGGTCCGAACGCCTCCTTGCGATACAGATCGGTGTCGCGCTTCACGCCTTCCAGCAGCGTCGCCTCGAACATCGCGCCGTCGACCTTGCCGCCCGCGACGATCTGCGCGCCCGCGTGCACCGCCCCCTCCATCCAGCCAGCGAGCCGCTTCGCTTCCGATTCGGAGATCATCGGCCCGACGAAGGTCTTTTCGTTCTTCGGATCGCCCATCACGAGCGACTTCGTCTTCGCGATCAGCTTCTCGCGCAGCGCGTCGTAGACGCTCGTGTGCGCGAGAATCCGCTGCACGCCGATGCAGCTCTGCCCCGACTGATAGAACGCGCCGAACGCGAGCCGGTCGACCACGTAGTCGAGCTTGCCGCCCTGATCGCCATCGACGATCGCCGCCGCGTTGCCGCCCAGCTCCAGAATCACCTTCTTCTTGCCGGCTTTGCGCTTCAACTCCCAGCCAACCGCGGGCGACCCGGTGAACGACAGCAGCTTGAAGCGCTCGTCGGTCGTGAACAGGTCGGCGCCGTCGCGATGCGCGGGCAAAATCGAGAACGCGCCCTTCGGCAGATCGGTTTCCGCGAGAATTTCGCCCATGATCAGCGCACCGACCGGTGTGCGGCTCGCCGGTTTCAGCACGAACGGCACGCCGGCCGCGATCGCCGGCGCGACCTTGTGGGCGGTCAGGTTCAACGGAAAATTGAACGGCGAGATGAACGAGCACGGCCCGATCGGCACGCGCTTCACATAGCCGTGATACCCGTTCGCGCGCGGCGAAATCTGCAGATTGATGATCTCGCCGTCGATCCGCACGCTCTCCTCCGCGGCGACCTTGAACGTATCGATCAGGCGCGTGACTTCGCCCTTCGAATCGTTGATCGGCTTGCCCGCCTCGATGCACAGCGCGAGGGCGAGTTCGTCGTAGCGCTCGCGAAAGCGCTTCACGCAGTGCTCGAGCACCGCCTGGCGCTTGAACGGCGGGTAGGCGCGCATGGCGGGCATCGCATCGACCGCCAGGCCGATCGCCTTGTCGATCGCGGCCGCGTCGGCCATTGCGACGCGCGTGGCGACTTCGCCGCTGAATTTGTCGGTGACTTCGAGATCGGTGTTGGCGGCCACCGGCTCGTTGGCCAGGTAGTACGGATAGGTTTTCTGCAACATGTCGCACTCTCCTTGATTCGATGCACGGATGCTCAAAGCCGCGCGGACAGCCGCTTGATCTCGCGATTGAGCACGCGCTCGTTGTCCGAATAGTCGATCGGCACGTCGATCACGTGCACGCCGGGCGTCGCGAAGCACTCGCGCAACAGCGGCGCGAACTGCTCGGCCGCCTCGATCCTATGCCCCTGCGCGCCATAACTCTGCGCATAGGCGACGAAATCCGGGTTCGCAAGCGTCATGCCGTAGTCCGGGAAGTTCATGTTCTCCTGCTTCCAGCGGATCATGCCGAACGCGTCGTCGCGCAGAATCAGGATCACCAGATCGAGCTTCAGCCGCACCGCCGTTTCGAGCTCCTGCGAGTTCATCATGAAGCCCGCCGTCGCCGCACACGGCGATTACCTTGCGCTCCGGATGCACGATCTTGCTCGCGATCGCCGACGGCAGCCCCGCGCCCATCGACGCCAACGCGTTGTCGAGCAGCAGCGAATTCGGCTCGTGCGCGCGGTAGTAGCGCGCGAACCAGATCTTGTACATGCCGTTATCCAGACACACGATGCCGTCGACCGGCGTGGTCTCGTACACGTCGTTGACGATCCGCACCGGGTACATCGGGAAGCGATCGTCGTGCTGGCCCTTCACCAGATGCGCCTCGAAGTGCTCCTTGATCTCCTTGAAGCGCGTGAAGTCCCAATGCTCCTGACGCGTCTTCAGGCTCTCCTTGAGCTGCCACACCGCGTTGGCGATATCGCCGACCACTTCGATCTGCGGGAAATACACCGGATCGACTTCGGCGCCGAGGAAGTTCACGTGGATTACGGTCTTCTCGCCTGCCTCGCCGCTGCGCATGAAGAACGGCGGCTTTTCGATCACGTCGTGACCGACGTTGATGATGCAGTCGGCGTGCTCGATCGCGCGGTGCACGAAATCGCCGTCGGAGAGCGTCGCGTTGCCGAGCCACATCGGATGCGATTCGTCGATCACGCCCTTGCCCATCTGCGTGGTGAAAAACGGAATGCCGATCTGGTCGACGAACTCGCGCAGCATCTTCGTGGTGGTTTTGCGGTTGCCGCCCGCGCCGATCATCAGCAGCGGATGCTTCGCGGCGGTGATCGCCTCGACCGCGCGCGCGACCGCCCTTTCCTCGGCGACCGGACGGCGGCTGTAGCTCTTCGGAATCGGCTTGCCGTCGCCCTCTTCGTGCGCGACGTCCTCGGGCAATTCGAGGTGCGTGGCGCCCGGGCGTTCCTCCTCGGCGCGGCGCACCGCCTCGCGCACCGTCGCCGGAATGTTGCCGATCGACACGATCTGCCGTGTGTACTTGGTGAGCGGCTCCATCATCCGCACCACGTCGACGATCTGGAAGTGCCCCTGCTTGCTCGATTTGATCGGCTTCTGGCCCGTGACCATCAGCATCGGCATCCCGCCCAGCTGCGCGTAGGCGGCCGCGGTCACGAAGTTGGTCGCGCCGGGGCCGAGCGTCGCCAGACATACTCCCGTGCGGCCGGTGAGCCGCCCGTAGGTGGCGGCCATGAAGCCGGCCGCCTGCTCGTGGCGCGTGAGGATCAGACGGATTTTCGAGCGGCGCAGCGACTCCAGCAGATCGAGATTTTCTTCACCGGGGATGCCAAACACATACTCGACACCTTCGGCTTCCAGCGATTTGACGAACAGGTCCGATGCTTTCATTGAGGGTCTCGCTTGATGACTCGGGGAACGGACAATCGAAGACGACAACGACGGCTGCGCGCGAAACACCGCTTCGCGCGCGCGGCATGGCAAACGGCATGGCGAACGCCATGCCGGACAGCTTACTACTCGAACGGAAACGATGCGCGCGAGCGCACGAGGCGGCGCGGGGGACAGGAAGCCAGGCGCGAGAAGAAGCAGGCGGCGGTCGGGGGTGAAGCCGCCGCATGCGGTGCACGTGTCCGCCGATCAGCAAATCAGCGAATCACGGTCACGCAGTCGGAGAGAATCGGCGGCGCATTTTCGCCGCTCGTCAGGTCGTACAGGTTGGCGCGCGGACCCTTGGTCCACCACGTATAGCTGCCGGCCTGGTACTTCGCACCGGACGCCGAGATCGTGTTGACGAACAGCATCGACGCGCCTTTCACCGGCAGCACGGCGAAGCTCTGGCCGTTCCGCGCGTTCCAGTAGGTGACTTGCAGGATCTTGCCGGTCGCGCAGGTGTATTTGCGCGTCTGATGGTTCTTGCCCTCGATGTGCTTGAATTGCAATGGCGCGGCCGATGCGCCGCCGGAAGATGCCGCCAGCCAGGCCACCGTCGATGCTGCTGTCGTGAGGATTGCAACACGCCATGTCTTCATCGAATACCTCGATTGTTGCGGGGGTCAGGCAGGGAGGGCAGCACCGGCCGCGACGCCGGTCACAGCCGAGCCACGGCCGAGTCACAGGCAGCTCATGGGCGATTCACGGACAGCTCAACGACGCTTCAAGGATCGATCACGCCGGCACACGCATCGGTCGGCGCAGCGGCGACGTGGCCGACCACCGGCACGATCTTCAGTCCCGCCGAAGCGATCCGGCACGGCGCGGCCGCGAGCCCGCAGCCGCTGATGCCGGCGCACAGCGCGAACGCCACGCCGAGTGCGCCGACCCGGCGAAGCGCGCCGCGCCATGGATTGCTGCGAGTTTCAAGCGCCATACGATCCTCTACTCCGATCTCTTTGCTTCGATAAACCAGAAACGAATGCGGAGCTCTTTCGTGTGCGTCCCGCACACTTTTGCGCCGCGCCTCGCCGCCTGCCCGTTAGTTCGCCGACACCGGCCGCACCGCGGCCGCCGCCTGCCTGGCACGCGAGCGCGCTTCCCCGATGTTCTCGCCGGTCGCGAGCGCGACGCCCATGCGACGTTTGACGAAGCTTTCCGGCTTTCCGAACAGGCGCAGATCCGCATTGGGCACCGCAAGTGCGGCCGCGACGCCTTCGAACGCGATGCCGGCCTCGTCGCGACCACCGTAGATCACCGCCGACGCGCCCGCCGCACGCAGCGACGTATCGACCGGCAGGCCGAGGATCGCGCGCGCATGCAGCTCGAACTCCGAGAAGCGCTGCGAGCACAGCGTGACGAGCCCCGTGTCGTGCGGACGCGGGCTGACTTCCGAAAACCATACGTCGTCGCCGCGCACGAAAAGTTCCACGCCAAACAGGCCGCGGCCGCCGAGCGCCGCCGTCACCTTGTGCGCGATCTCGCGCGAACGCTCGAGCGCGAGCGGGCGCATCGGCTGCGGCTGCCACGATTCGACATAGTCGCCCGCGACCTGCACGTGGCCGATCGGATCGCAGAAGTACGTGCCGACCGCGCCGCTCGCCGGGTCGATCGCGCGAACGGTGAGCTGCGTGATTTCGTATTCGAAGTCGATGAAACCCTCGACGATCACGCGCCCGAAATTCACGCGGCCGCCCGCCATCGCGTACTGCCAGGCGGGTTCGACGTCGGCGTCGCTGCGCAGCACCGACTGCCCCTTGCCCGACGACGACATCACCGGTTTCACTACGCACGGATAGCCGACCTTCGCGATGCCCGCGCGCAGCTCGTCGAGCGAATCGGCGAATGCGTACGGCGAGGTCGGTAGGCCAAGCTCCTCCGCAGCGAGGCGGCGGATGCCTTCGCGGTTCATCGTCAGTTGGGTGGCACGCGCGGTCGGGATCACCTCGGCGAGCGCCTCGGTTTCGATCGCGGCGAGTTCGTCGGTGGCGATCGCCTCGATTTCGGGGACGATCAGATGCGGGCGCTCCTGCTCGACCAGTGCGCGCAGCGCGGCGCGGTCGGTCATGTCGATCACATGCGCGCGATGCGCGACCTGATGGCCCGGCGCGTTCGGGTAACGGTCGACGGCGATCACTTCGACGCCCAGCCGTTGCAGCGCGATGATCACTTCCTTGCCGAGTTCGCCGGCGCCGAGCAGCATCACGCGCGTCGCGGATTCAGAAAGGGGCGTGCCGATCCGTTGGCCGATCTGCATGGGAACTCCAGATAAAAGTCGGGATGAGGGTGGGATTGGATAGACCGCGATGTTAACATGCGGGCCCCTTGCCGCGCGGCGCTCAGGGTGCGCTTTGGGTGCGCTCGCGAGGCCGTGGCGGTCGAGCGGAACCGTGCCGCCGCGTCGACGTTCGCAGCCGCGATCACGTCACCGCGAGCATCGCTCGCGCACGACAAGCTTAGGGTCTGTTTACATATGGAACGCACGTGCGAATGCCCGCTATCGGCCGCAGGGCAAGGAGTAAGGAGCGCTGCGTGGCCGCGCCACGTGAGCGACGCACGACGCCGCCATGCGGCCGATAGCGGGCATTCCCCTGGAATGGAATTCAGAACTGGGGTTGCCGCGAGAAGGGCCGCTCGCTGCGTCATGCTCCTTGCGAATACGTCGAGTATTCGCGGCGTCGCAATCCTTGCGAGCGGCCCTTCTCGCGGCAACGCACGTGCGTTCCATATGTAAACAGACCCTAGTACGTTACCCTTACGCCTTCGCCAGTTTGAACAGGAACGACGCCATGCTCATCCGCTCCCGCCCGCGACCTCTTGCGCGCATCATTCCGTGCCTGCGCACGGCCGTCGCCGCGTTGAGCATCGCCGCGCTGCTCGGTGCCTGCGCGATCCCGAAGCATCCGGACTCGTCGGCGCCGCCGCCTGATCCGTTCAATCCCGCCGCCGTGCAACTGCTCGACGACACCAGCTGGGTGTTGAGCTCGTGGAAGAACGCCGACGGCACGGCGCGCGCGGTGCCGTCGAAGGATCAGAAGCCGATCACGCTGACGTTGTCGACCGAAGGCGGCCGGCGTCACGCGAGCGGCTTTTCCGGTTGCAACCGCTTCATGGGTTCGTACATGCTGAAGGACGGCAAGCTGAGCTTCGGTTCCCTCGCCGGCACACGCATGGCGTGCGTCTCGCCGGGCGGCGACATCGAGAAGCCGTTCCTCGATGCGCTCGAGCGCATCGATCGCACCGGCGTGCAGATGCGAGCGCCGCAGCAGATGCAGCTAATCCTCGACAACGGCGACACCCTGATTTTCGATCGCAGCGACAAGTGATGCGAGTTTGCGCCGCGTTCGGGATTTGCGCCGGCCTTCGAAGCCGCGCGCTGCGCCGTTTAAACTCGACGGATTGCGCTTCTCGCGCGCTCCGTCATTCGTAGATGTCTGGTATGCATACGGTAGTTTTCGGCTGGTTCGGCGGGTCGGCCGTCTGGTTCATTCCTCTTTTGTGGCGCCTCGTGAAGTCGATGCTGCCGGGCGGCGCGGGTCTGCGCGGCCCCGGCACGATCCGGCTGTGGCTCGGCTTCGTCTGCGTGCTGATCGCGAGTTGCACGCTCGAGGGCTCGCTGATCGGCATTGCCGGCATCAATGGTTTCGGTCATGCGCTCGCCGCGGGGCTTGGACATCTGCTCGGCCATGTCGGCACGCCGCTCGCGGCGCTCGCGCTGCTCGTGATCAGCCTGCCGTGGCTCGTCGAGTTCCGCTGGAGCGACGTCGCCGTTTGGGCCGACGGCGCGTTCGGCCTCGGTCTGTCGCGGGGACTCGCGAAGCGCGACGAGGATGCGCGCCGCCACCGCAGCGTCGACGACGGCGCGCCGTCGCATGTGTCGCCTGCTACCAACACGATGGCGCCACGCAATAACAAGGGTCGCTACGCGCGGCCGACGGTGTGGCGTCCGCCCGCGAGCGGGCGCGGCGCGGGCTCCGCCGCTGCTGCCGGCACCGCGGCGGCTGGCATCGCGGTTAGCAAGGACGCTTCCGCCCGTGGCGCCGGCGCAAGCGGGCGAGCCGATGCGGCCGCTGACGCGGCGCGCGGGCCGGTCAAGCAGACCGAGCCGGTGCTACGGACGGGGTCGAGCGCGTCGCCGCGCCCGGCAACGTCGACGGCAACGCAGGCGCTGCATGCGGACAAGGCTGCGGACAGATCCGCCGCACCATTCGTGCCGGCCGAGCCGGTCGCGCCGGCCGGCTGGTTGCGCACCACGGAGCCGCGCGCGGCGACGGCGGCGGCATCGCTGGGTGCGGCGGGTGCATCGGGCATGTCGGCTCGTGATGGCGCTGCGCAGGTCGGGCGGCGTTCGGTCGGAGATCAGCGTGCGGCCGCGTCGTTCGGCTCCAGTGCCGCGTTGGCGGCGACGGCCGCCAACGCGGCCGGCGTGTCGGCGCGAGCGGCACAGGCAATGGCGGGCCGCGCCGCCGCCTCGGGCGCCGGTATCGGCATCACAGCGGGATCGATGAATGCCGCGGGCCGCGCAAGCCGCCCGTCGTCGCTGCCACGTCCGGCCGACGGCAGCGCGCCGCTCAATCGCGGCGCGACCCCGCGTCAACCGTTCCCGGCCGCTTCGCGCGCCAATAGCGTCACCTCGCCGTCGACCGTGCGCCGGCCTACACCGAACTTCACTGGAACGATGACGAACGCGTCGACGGTCGCGCCCCCCGCGAGCGTCGAGGAAACGCTGCGCAGCATCGCGGAAAACGCCGCGCGCTGGACCGACATGGCCGGCGTGAGCCTGGCGCGCAGCCGTGGCGCCGATAGCACGAAGATTGGCGATGCAGAGCGTGCGTCGACGACGTTCGATGTGCCACCGGCGCAGCGGGACGTGCTACCTGTCGAAAACGGCGAGACGGTTGCGGCGCCGCAGGCGCAGAGCGTGGAGAGTTCGGCGCGGATGGTGTCGCCGGCGCAGTCGCAGCAAGAAACCGCATCGGTCGAGTTGCCGGCTGAGCGTGCGGTGGCCGAGTCCGAGAGGTCGGTCGAGGGCGGCAACGAAGCGGTTGCGCAATGGCCGACCGAACCGCCCGTCATTCATGCGCCGCTTACGGCTGCGCCGCAGACGACGACTGCAACCGAGTCGGTGGCCGACGTGGCTGCTGCGGCTGTCGAATCCGCGGTTGTCGAGCCATCGGCATCCGCTGTGGCTGAGCCTGCCGCCACCGAACCCGCCGCAAGCGCGCCGCAACATGAGTCGCCGACGGCGACGCCATTCGAGCGCTTCGCAGCCAGCCTACGGGACGATGCTTCGCAAGAAGACGCACCGGCGGTTCAAAACGATTCGACGCAGACAGCAACCAACACCAGCGTCCCGGAATCGCAGGGGGAGGAATCCGCGCGAACCGTCGAACCGGCCACCGCCGACACCGCGACGCCTCCGCAAGCGCGGGCTCCGGCAGCCGAAATCGTCATCGACAAGACGCTCGTGCCTTGGGAGAGCAAGCTCGGCCCCGCCGCGGCTCAACGCGCGGCCGCGTCAGCGGACTCGCCGCAGACGGAGGCCGCCGCGCCGTCGAGCGCAAGCGTGCCGCCGTGGTCCGGCGCGACGGTCTCGGAACTCGCCAGCGAAAGTGCGCAGTCAGGTGAGCCCGCGACGTCGCACGCCCCTGCCCTGCCCGCTGTGAACGAGCCCGCGAACACCACCGCAAACGACTCGCCGTCGTCGACTTCGACGAGTGCGGCGAATCTCGCTATGCCGGCAACCGCACCGGCCGTCGTCTCGAACGTAGTCCGTTTCCCGGGCTTCGCCGCGCCGGCGACCAGCATCGAGCCTTCGGTCGGCGCAAGCGCAACGCCTGCCGCGAACACGCCGGCCGCCGAACCGTCGCCGGCTCCGTCGCCGGCTCCGTCGCCGGCTCCGTCGTCTTCGCCCGCGCTAACACCGCAACCGCAGGTCCAATCCGCCGACCAACCCACTGCCGAGCCCGCCGCCCGCCCGCCGCTGCCCGGCCACGCGCCGGTCAACGGCTTCGAGTTCCATGCGCCGGCCGCATCGATGGTCGAACTGCCGACGCTCGATCTGCTCGCCCCCGCCGATGCCGACATCGAACCGATCCCGGATGAAAAGCTCCGCGAAACCGGCCTGCTGATCGAGCAGCGCCTGCAGGAATTCAAGGTGCCGGTGATGGTGGTCGGCGCATCGGCGGGTCCGGTCATCACACGCTTCGAAGTCGAACCGGCGCTCGGCGTGCGCGGCAGCCAGATCGTCGGTCTGATGAAGGACCTGTCGCGCGGTCTCGGTCTCACGTCGATCCGCGTGGTCGAAACGATTCCGGGCAAGACCTGCATGGGCCTCGAACTGCCGAACGCGAAGCGCCAAACGATCCGCCTCTCGGAAATTCTCGAGGCGAGCGTCTACCAGAACTCGCACTCGCGACTCACGCTTGCGATGGGCAAGGACATCACCGGCCATCCCGTCGTCGCCGATCTCGCGAAGGCGCCGCACATGCTGGTGGCCGGCACGACCGGCTCGGGCAAATCGGTCGCGATCAACGCGATGATCTGCTCGCTGCTGTTCAAGGCGACGCCAGAGGAAGTGCGCCTGATCATGATCGACCCGAAGATGCTCGAACTTTCGGTTTACGAAGGGATTCCGCATCTGCTCGCGCCGGTCGTCACCGACATGAAGCTCGCGGCCAATGCGCTGAACTGGTGCGTCGGCGAAATGGAAAAGCGCTACCGGCTGATGTCGGCCGTCGGCGTGCGCAATCTCGCCGGCTTCAACCAGAAGATCCGCGACACCGAGGCGAAGGGCAAGAAGCTCGGCAACCCGTTCTCGCTGACGCCCGATGCGCCCGAGCCGCTGGCGCCGCTGCCGCTGATCGTCGTCGTCATCGACGAACTCGCCGACCTGATGATGGTCGCCGGCAAGAAGATCGAGGAGCTGATCGCGCGGCTCGCGCAGAAGGCGCGCGCGGCCGGCATCCACCTGATCCTCGCGACGCAGCGGCCATCCGTCGACGTCATCACCGGTCTCATCAAGGCGAACATTCCGACGCGCGTCGCGTTCCAGGTGTCGTCGAAGATCGACTCGCGCACGATTCTCGACCAGATGGGCGCCGAGTCGCTGCTCGGCCAGGGCGACATGCTGTTTCTGCCGCCGGGCACCGGCTACCCGCAGCGCGTGCACGGCGCGTTCGTCGCCGACGAGGAAGTGCATGCGATCGTCGAATATCTGAAGCAGTTCGGCGAGCCACAATACGAGGAAGGCATTCTCGACGGCCCGGCCGCCGATGGCGGCGCGGCCCAGGACCTGTTCGGCGAAGCGCCGGATGCGGAAGCCGATCCGCTGTACGACGAAGCGGTCGCGTTCGTCGTACGCACGCGGCGCGCGTCGATCTCGTCGGTGCAGCGGCAGTTGCGCATCGGCTATAACCGCGCGGCGCGGCTCGTCGAGCAGATGGAGACGGCCGGCCTCGTGTCGGCGATGAGCATCAACGGCAGCCGCGAAGTGCTGGCGCCGGGGCCGGCGGAATGAGCGCCCGGTGAATCGCTAACCGGGTCGGCGATGATCCGGAAGAAAAAACGGACAGCCTCAGGATGTGAGCTGTCCGTTTTTCATTTACCCGCGCGTGCCGCGCATCACGACGGTGATACCAGCTTGAAGTCGACCGGCGAGCCGAGATCGAAATGCTGCTTCGGATTCGGATCGAGCAGCCCCGTCTGCGGATCGCGCTTGAACACATAGACCGTGTCGCTCAGCTGATTGCCGACGATCAGCCAGTTGCCGGTCGGATCGATGGTGAACTCGCGCGGCGATTTGCCGAGGCTCGACTGCCGGCCGATCTGCTTCAGGTGTCCAGTGGCGGGATCGACCGAGAAGATCACGATCTCGTTCGCGTCGCCGCGATTGGACGCATACACGAAGCGTCCGTCCGGCGACATATGGATCGCCGCGGCGCCCACCTTCCCCTTGAAGTCAGGCTCGCTCAATGGCAGCGTCTGCACGAGCTTCAGCCTGCCGTCGTGGTAGTCGAACGTGCTGACGGTCGCCGCGAGTTCGCTCGTCAGATACGCGTGCTTGCCGTCCGCGCCAAAGATCAGATGGCGCGGACCCGTGCCGGCCTTCTGCTGCGTGTAGCCCCAGTCCGTCGCGATGAATGGACCCGCGCCGGCGCTGCTCTGCGGCGCGTAGCGGTACGAGTACAGCTTGTCGGCGCCGAGGTCCTGCGCGAACAGATAGCGGCCGTCAGGCGAGAACACGGTCGAATGCACGTGCGAGTTGTCCTGCCGCCCTTTCACCGGACCGCCGCCCTCGTGATGCACGGTCTGCACCGAGGTGCCGACCTGGCCGTTCGCCTGCAGCGGAAACACCGCGAAACTGCCGCCCGGATCGGGCGCGACCGAATAGTTCGCGCCCAGCAGATACTTGCCGTCCGCCGAGATGCTCAGATAGCACGGATCATTGCCGTCCGACGACACCTTGTTCAGAAACGTCAGTTGCCCGCGCGCGGCATCGAAGCCGAACGCGCTGATCCCGCCGCGCTGCGTGGCCGGGCCGTTGTCACCGGGCAATTCGTTGACCGAATAGACGAAGCGGCGGTCGCGGCTCACGACCAGAAACGACGGATTGACCGTCTGCGCGACCGACACCTGGGTCGCCGCGCCGGTCTTCGTATCGAAGCGAAAGACGTAGATGCCCTCGCTCCTGCCGCTGGTGTAAGTACCGACCAGCATCGTATAAACGCCGTCCGCGGGGACCGGGCCAGAATCTTGCGCATACGCGTGCGAAGCAACAATCGAAACCATGAGCGCGAAACCTCTTATTATCGAACGGGCGGCCCGCAACGGCGTTGGCCGCGTTGCGCGCCGGGCGGTGCTTTCCGCCGTGCAATCCACGGCAGATGGAGCGGCGCGGTCAGCGCCACGCGGACGGGAACCCTGAAAGGCAACACTGGCAAGAACAGAAGTAAAAACGGAAGTCGGAACTGGGCGCACGGCAATACGCCCGACGGCACGGCGACTGTGAAGCATGAGACCTCCTCGACATCGGTTGTCTGGTACGGGCTCGCGTATGAGCCGGGGTACGAGCGGTTGTAACGGTGTCTGGTCTGCCGCGCCGCGAATCGAGCGTCGTTCCACGTTGTTGTTGTCGAAGTCAGTATAAGAGCGTCAGGTCGGATCATGCAGTGAATCCATCGCTGCGGCACGGTCTGCGCCAGCGGCTTGGGTCCCGCGCGGCGGGACGTTTTTCAATCGTTTCCTCAATCGCGCATCACGCGTCTCAACCACGGAGTCTCCATGAACGTCACTCTCAGCCTGGGCCCGCTCGTTTCGCTGATCGCCGGCATCCTGATCCTGATCATGCCGCGCCTGTTGAACTACATCGTCGCGCTTTACCTGATCATCATCGGCATCATCGGGATCTTCGGCGTGGGCTCGTCGCATCTGTGAGCGACAGGTGCCACGACGCCGGGCGCGAGATTTGCGTCCGGTATCGAGGTGGTTTCGCACGAAGGGAAGGTTCGCTGGGTGCCAGCGCCACTCGCCCGTGTGAGAGCGCGGCAAATGTCACGCCGTGACATATGCGGGAAGCGGGTATCGCGCGCAAGATTGACGCGCGCGATACCCGCGCCACGCGAACGATCGACCTGACGCGACGCGGCGTGAAGATACGGATAGGAAATGGGAAGGCGCGGTACGAAGGGATGCGGCGAATGGCCGGCGCGGATACGCCAGGAACCTGCGCTACGAACGCTCGGCCCTACCGCTCAACCGTTCGCCAGCTGTTCGAGCCGCAGGCGCCCCTGCAACGACAGCGCGCCGACCGCATAATGATCGGCATCCTGCTGATAGCGCCGGAAGCAGGCCCGCTCGACCAGGAAGGAGGCGGCAGCCAGCATGCCGTTGCGGCTCAGGCCGAGCCGGCCATGATCGAGTGGCAACATGGAGTCGCCGGCAAGCTGGCTGGCGGCCGAGAGAATTGTGATGCAATCGGATTTCGAAGGGTTCAGCATGGCTTTCGTCCTCGGAAACGGCGTCTGCAACCGCCATGAGCAAGGCCGATTCGCAGTCCGGCAGGTCGCCGAACATCGGCATGAAATTTAATTGTATGCATGGATTTGACAATTTTCCAACCCGCGTTTTGCCGCACTGTGCGGTGAACCAAACACTGCCGATCGTGGTCCGGTAATAACGCCCACTCGAAGCGCGGCTGCTGTGGCCGTCCGTAATAACGACTCGTTTTCCGACACGCTTCCCATGCCTGCACACATCGAAGACTACGCACTCATCGGCGATGGCCATACCGCCGCGCTCATCTCCCGCGAGGGTTCCGTCGACTGGCTCTGCTGGCCGCGCTTCGACTCGGGCGCCTGCTTCGCCGCGCTGCTCGGCTCGCCCGACAACGGCCGTTGGCTGATCGCCCCCGCCACCGAGGGCGAGCACGGCGCGCCGACCATCACGCGGCGCTATCGCGGCGAAACGCTGATCCTCGAAACCGACTTCGAAACGCCCGAGGGCGCCGTCACGCTGATCGATTTCATGCCGCCCGGCAACGGCTGGTCGGAGCTGATCCGCATCGTCGTCGGCAAACGCGGCACCGTGCGCATGAAGATGGAACTCGTGCTGCGCTTCGACTACGGCTTCTCGATTCCGTGGGTCGACAAGCTCAAGCACGACAGCGGCATCAAGGCGATCGTCGGCCCCGACAACGCGGTGCTGCGCACGCCGGTCGAACTGCACGGCGAAGACATGAAGACCATCGCGGAATTCACGGTAACCGAGGGCGAGCGCGTGCCGTTCTCGCTCGCGTACGCGGCGTCGCATCTGCGCATTCCGCCCGCGCGCGATCCGCACACGTCGCTCGCGCGCACCGAGAACCACTGGCTCGAATGGGCGGCGCGCGGCACCGTCGAAGGACGCTGGGCCGGGCCGATCCGCCGCTCGCTGATCACGCTGCGCGCGCTCGCCTACGAGCCGACCGGCGGCATCGTCGCGGCGCCCACCACGTCGCTGCCCGAGCGGCTCGGCGGCACGCGCAACTGGGACTACCGCTACTGCTGGCTGCGCGACGCGACCATCACGTTGCTTGCGATGATGCGCGGCGGCTACTACGACGAAGCGCGCGCCTGGCGCAGCTGGCTCGGCCGCGTGATGGCGGGCGCGCCGGACCAGTTGCAGATCATGTACGGCATCGGCGGCGAGCGGCGCCTGCCCGAATCCGAAATCGACTGGCTGCCCGGCTACGAGGGCGCGAAACCGGTGCGCATCGGCAACAATGCGGTCGGGCAGCGTCAGCTCGACGTCTACGGCGAGGTGATGAACGCGCTGCATCTGGCGCGCGTCGGCGGCCTGCAGGCGGACGTCACCGCGTGGAGCGTGCAGCGCGCGCTGCTCGAGCACCTGAGCACGATCTGGCGCGAACCCGACGAAGGCATCTGGGAGACGCGCGGCGGCCCCGAGCATTTCACGTTCTCGAAGGTGATGGCGTGGGTCGCGTTCGACCGCGCGATCCGCTCGGCCGAAATGTTCAAGCTCGACGGCCCCCTCGACGAATGGCGCGCGACGCGTGACACGATCCACGCCGAGGTCTGCGAGAAGGCGTGGAATCCGCAGCTCAACGCGTTCTCGCAGTACTACGGCAGCGATCAGCTCGACGCGAGCGTGCTGCTGATGCCGCTGGTCGCCTTCCTGCCGCCGCAGGATCCACGCATCAAGGGCACGGTCGAGGCGATCGAGCGGAACTTGATGCACGGCGGCTTCGTGCTGCGCTACCGCACCACGGAATACGACGACGGCTTGCCACCGGGAGAAGGCACCTTTCTTGCGTGTTCGTTCTGGATGGTGGATAACCTTGCGCTGCAGGGACGCGTGCAGGAAGCAACCGAGATGTACGAGCGGCTGCTCGCGCTGTGCAACGACGTCGGCCTGCTGTCCGAGGAGTACGACCCGGTCGATAAACGTCTCGTCGGCAATTTTCCGCAGGCGTTCTCCCACGTTGCGCTCGTGAACACCGGACTGAACCTGATGAAGCACGAGCAGGAGATGGCGCAGGCGACCGGCCATCCGGCGCGCGCGATGGAGCTTGAGGTTCAGGCAAGCCCTGATAGCGGCGGAGCAGCATCGCCATTAGCATGACGCAGTGACAATTTGCGTACACTGAATGCGAATATTGTTGCATTGCACAAATTTGCCTTATTCGATATTATCGATCAGACTGTCGGCCGACAATAATGTGCCTACAACCACAATGGCCCGCCGCAACGCCTCACGCGTGTTTGCGAAGCCCCATGCGAACCGCTTAAAACGGAGCAAACATGCTCTATCAATTTCATGAATTCCAGCGGGCGATGTTGAGCCCCCTCACCGCCTGGGCTCAGGCCGCATCGAAATCATTTGCGAATCCGGCCAGTCCGCTAGCCTATGTTCCGGGCGCCACGCGCCTTTCCGCCGGCTACGAACTGCTTTACCGGCTCGGCAAGGACTACGAAAAGCCCGAGTTCAACATTCACCAGATTGTCAAAGACGGCCATAACATTCCGATCGTCGAGCAGACGTTCATCGAAAAGCCGTTCTGCCGTCTGATGCGCTTCAAGCGCTTCGCGGACGACAGCGAAGCTGTCAGTCAATTGAAAGACGAACCGGTCGTGCTCGTCTGCGCACCGTTGTCAGGACACCACGCCACACTGCTACGCGATACCGTGCGCACGTTGCTGCAAGACCACAAGGTCTACATCACCGACTGGCTCGACGCGCGCATGGTGCCGCTAGAAGCCGGCTGGTTCGGTCTGAACGACTACATCGCGTATATCCAGGAATTCATTCGCCATATCGGCGCGAAGAATCTGCACGTGATCTCGGTGTGCCAGCCGACCGTGCCGGTGCTCGCCGCCATTTCGCTGATGGCGAGCCGCGGCGAGGACACGCCGCGCACGATGACGATGATGGGTGGCCCGATCGACGCACGAAAGAGCCCGACCTCGGTCAATTCGCTAGCCACGCAGCACTCGTACGAGTGGTTCGAGAACAACGTGATCTTCACGGTGCCGCCGAACTATCCCGGCGCGGGCCGCAAGGTCTATCCCGGCTTCCTGCAGCACACCGGTTTCGTCGCGATGAATCCGGAGCGTCACGCGGCGTCGCACTGGGATTTCTACCAGAGCCTGCTGCGCGGCGACGAGGACGACGCCGAAGCGCACCGCCGCTTCTACGACGAGTACAACGCGGTGCTCGACATGGATGCCGATTATTACCTCGACACGATCCGCGTCGTGTTCCAGGAGTTCCGTCTTGCCGAGGGCACGTGGGTCGTCAACGGCGAACCGGTGCGGCCGCAGGACATCACGACGACCGCGCTGTTTACGATCGAAGGTGAACTCGACGACATTTCCGGCGACGGCCAGACTTACGCGGCGCACGACTTGTGCAGCGGCATTCCGGCGAAGAACAAGCGTCACTTCACTGCGGAGAAATGCGGCCACTACGGCATTTTCTCGGGCCGCCGCTGGCGCACGATCATTTACCCGCAATTGCGCGACTTCATTCTCGAGCACAACAAGGCAGCAAAAACGGCGAAAGAAAAAGTCGAAGCCTGAGCATCAAACTTGCACTAGCATATAAAAAGCCAACGGTCCCGTTCGAGGCCGTTGGCTTTTTTATCGCGCTTTGTTCGTGATACTGATTTTTTGCCACGGCCACGATCACCGCGGCACTGCCCGTTACTTTCTCAACAGATACGCGAGCAGCAGTTCGGTATTCATCTGAATCACCTCGCTGCGTTCGGCGGCGCTGCTGAAATCGCGGCCGAGCGTCGCCTCGAGCGTGAAACGGTTCGACACGATGTAGTAGCCCATGCCCGAGAGCGTCACGTAAAAGCGCAGCGGGTCGATGTTCGTGCGAAACAGCCCCGCGCGCTGCCCACGTTCGAGAATGCCGCCGAGCGTGGCGACGATCGGCGAGATCATTTCGCGTATGCGCGTGGACTTCTGCATATAGCGTGCTTCATGCAGATTCTCGTTGTTGATGAGCCTCAACAACTCGGGATGATCGCGGTAGTAGTCCCACACGAAATGCGCGAGACGCGTAACCGCCTCGACCGGCGCGATTCCGTTGAGTTCGAGCGTGCGTTCCGCTTCGTTGAGCGCGCTGAACGCGTGCTCGAGTACCGCGGTGAATAGCTGCTCCTTGCTACCGAAGTAGTAATAGAGCATTCGTTCATTGGTTTCCGCGCGGCGAGCGATCTGATCGACCCGCGCGCCGAACAGCCCTCCATTTGCAAACTCTTCCGCCGCCGCGAGCAAGATGCGGCGCCTCGTGCCTTCAGGATCTCTTTTGATTTTCGGCTGATTCATGGTGGCATCGTCTTCGTGAGCCGCGTTCTCCGGATCGCGCCGCCGGCCTCTCCTCGAGCCTTTTTGTGGCGGCGTTTAGCGGGCGCGTCATGGTTGGGAAACACACCCTTTTCTGCGGTCTTTCGAATGAAGCGCTTCGATTATGGCACATGGATTGCGAATGGCAATCCGGGAAATCGGCGATAATGTGCTATTTAGTTCAGGTCGTGCGATCGCACGGCAAACCCCCGCGCCGCAACCGTGACAGACGTCAAAACACTCGCGGATCGCATCGAAGATCTGCTGCCCCAAACGCAATGCACGAAGTGCGGTTATCCCGCATGCCGTCCGTATGCCGAAGCCGTCGCCAATGGCGAGGCGAACTATAACCAGTGCCCGCCCGGCGGCGCCGAGGGCATCGCGCGCCTCGCCGCGCTGCTCGGCAAACCGGTGATTCCGCTCAATTCGGCCAATGGCGTCGAACGTCCGCGTCCGTTGGCGGTTATCGACGAACAGGTGTGCATCGGCTGCACGCTGTGCATGCAGGCGTGTCCGGTCGACGCGATAGTTGGCGCACCGAAACAGATGCACACCGTGGTCGCCGAGCTATGCACCGGCTGCGACCTGTGCGTGCCGCCCTGCCCGGTCGACTGCATCACGATGCTCCCCGTGACCGGCGAGGCCACCGGCTGGGATGCATGGAGCCAAAGCCACGCGGACGCGGCGCGGGCGCGTCATAGCCGCCACGAGACCCGTCTCGCGCGCGAGCGCGACGCCGCCGAAGCGCGCGCTGCGGCGCGGCGAGCTGCAAGCGCGCCGCCGGCTGCGCCGGACGCGGTTGCTGCAAGCGGCGCGACAGTGCCGTCCGAGGCTCCCGCCGCCCCGATTGCGGACGACGCGGAAGCGAAGAAACGCGCGATCATCCAGGCCGCGCTCGAACGCGCGCGCAAGAAGAAGGAAGACTTGGCCGCGAAAGGCGAGGGACCGCTGAACACCGAGAACGTCAGCGCCGACGTGCAGGCACAGATCGACGCCGCCGAAGCGCGCCGCCGCCGTCTCGGTCTTGCCAGCGGTGGCGACACGCCCGGCTCGGAACAGCAGTCCGACGAGTCAAAGGAGTCAAACGAGTCCAATCCACCGTCCAACTCACCGCCAACCGCGCGCTGACCACGCCGACGCAACCAGGCCCACTCACACGGACCCGCTCCGCATGAACGCGAACAAACGCCGCGCGATCTACGAAACGCTTCAGAGCCTCAATCCGCATCCGACCACCGAACTCGAGTACACGACGCCGTTCGAACTGCTGATCGCGGTGCTGTTGTCGGCGCAGGCGACCGACGTGTCGGTCAACAAGGCGATGCGCAGGATGTTTCCGGTCGCGAACACGCCGCAGAAGGTGTTCGACCTCGGCGAGGAAGGTGTCGCGAGCTATATCAAGACGATCGGTCTGTATCGCACGAAGGCGAAGAACGTGATCGCGACCTGCCGCATTCTGCTCGACCGGTATGGCGGCGAGGTGCCGGAGGATCGCGAGGCACTCGAAGGGCTGCCCGGTGTCGGCCGCAAAACGGCCAACGTGATCCTGAACACCGCATTCGGCCATCCGACCATCGCGGTCGACACGCACATTTTCCGCGTCGCCAACCGCACCGGCCTCGCGCCCGGCAAGGACGTGCGCGCGGTCGAAGCGGCACTCGAAAAATTCACGCCCGCCGAATTCAGGCAGGATGCGCACCACTGGCTGATCCTGCATGGACGCTACGTGTGCAAGGCGCGCCGCCCCGAATGCTGGCATTGCGCGATCGAGCCGCTGTGCGAGTTCCGGCCGAAGACCCCGCCACCCGATCTATAAGGCCGGCCCAGCTCGAAACCCGAGGCCGTGCAGCGCGCCTGCAGCCCACGCGGCCGCCGCGTAAAATAGTGCCTTACGCGCAGCGCGCACTGCGGACCCGCACCGTCGCGCTCCGCGCCCCACTCCCACGCACCGGTTCCACGATGTTCAATCCCAGCCGCGACGAAGTTCGCCTCTTTTTCACCGACACCTGGCGCAAACAGCGCCAGGGCGAGATTTTGACGCCGCTCGAGGCGATCGCCGCCGACTGGATCGTCGAGCATCCCGAATATCACGCCGATCTCGCCGATGGTCCCGCCGCCCAGGCGCAGGACTATTCGCCGGAGCGCGGCCTGACCAATCCGTTCCTGCACCTGTCGATGCACCTGGCGATCTCCGAGCAGTTGTCGATCGATCAGCCGCCCGGCATTCGAGCCGCGCATGAGCGGCTCGCCGCGCGCCTCGGCTCGACGCACGAGGCGCAGCACGCGATCATGGACTGCCTCGGCGAAACCATCTGGGAAGCGCAGCGCACCGGCACGCCGCCGGACACGGACGCGTATCTGCAGCGCATCGAACGGCGCGCGACGCGCGACTGAGGCGACTGGAAACGCCGGCGCGGCACGACGCCAGCATGTCGAGGTACGACGCCCTCAAAGCAAAACACCCCGCCAAGGCGGGGTGTTTTCCTTTTGAAGCTTCGGCGCGAAACCGGCGCCCGACGCTTACTTTTTCTGCACGAGGTCGCCTTTTAGCGATTCGATGTAAGCGGCGATGTCCTTCATGTCACTTAGCGAGAGGCTCTGCACCTGTGCCTGCATGATCGCGTTGTTGCGGCCGAGGTGTGGATTGGCAGTACCCATCTGGTACTGACGCAGCGCCCAGAAGACATAGTCGGCGTACTGACCGGCCAGCTTCGGATACTCCGGGCTCACCGGCTTGTTCAGGTTGGGACCGTGGCAGGCCGCGCAGTTGTGGCTGGCGGCGAGCACCTTACCGTTGCCGGCGTCGGCAGCGTGTGCTGCGTTCGCTGCGGCCAGACCGATGACCGCCGCCGCGCCGACCGCCTTGAATACCGTGTGGAGTGCCTGTTGGGGCTTGATCATGAAATCTCCTATCCCGCGAATTGGATGTGCTGGTGACCGACGCCGATCACTTGTCGGGATTGTTTTTCGAAGCGGCAGTTTGCGCTGCGTAGTACGCGGCGACATCGGCAATGTCCTGATCCGACAGCGTCACCGCGATCGCATGCATCGTGGCGAAATGGCGGTCGCCCTTCTTGTAGGCGCGCAGCGCGTTTTCGAGGTACGCCTGATTCTGGCCACCAAGCTTCGGCACGCGGAAAACCTCTGGATAAGCCGTGCGGTATTCGGGGATGCCGTGGCAGCCGCTACACATCGCGACCTTGTCCTGGCCCGCCTTGGCATTGCCTACGACATCCGCTGCCTGCGCATTGGCCGCATACCCCGCGAGCACCGACAGCGCTGCGATCACGACGTGTTTGCCGACGAATTTATTCATAGATGTAACCTGGCTTGAGGGGAAACGGGTGCCCACAAAGGCAGCGGTCCGCGCCGTTCTTCTTGTAGGGTAGCCACGCAGGCCAAAAAAATCGGGCTCATTGTACCGCGCCGCCGCGCCGAACGTCCACCAGACACGGGGGCCGCGCAACGCCCGCCGGGACGCGCGCCACGCCATGACCGCGGCGGCTTCGCAACGACGCCACAGCGGCACCGCCGCCGCGTCACTGCGCGGCTGACACCATACGTGAGCCGGTTTCAGGCCAACAGGCCTTCTGACTTATACTGGGTTTTTTCCCGCACAAGAGCATCTCGTCATGCGT
Organism: Paraburkholderia sp. MM6662-R1; assembly: GCF_050436245.1. Classification (NCBI taxonomy): domain Bacteria; kingdom Pseudomonadati; phylum Pseudomonadota; class Betaproteobacteria; order Burkholderiales; family Burkholderiaceae; genus Paraburkholderia; species Paraburkholderia sp. MM6662-R1. The sequence continues at coordinate 1,439,359 of NZ_JBNDLV010000001.1, forward strand.
TTCGAAGGCTCATCGCAGTACGTCGCCACCGACGACCTCAAGCTCGCGGTCAACGCCGCGATGACGCTCAAGCGTCCGCTGCTGATCAAGGGCGAACCCGGCACCGGCAAGACCATGCTCGCCGAGGAAGTCGCCGCCGCGCTCGGCATGCCGCTCTTGCAATGGCACATCAAGTCGACCACCAAGGCACAGCAGGGGCTGTACGAATACGACGCGGTGTCGCGTCTGCGCGATTCGCAGCTCGGCGACGAGCGCGTGAAGGACATCCGCAACTACATCGTCAAGGGCGTGCTGTGGCAGGCGTTCGAATCGGACGAGCAGAGCGTGCTGCTGATCGACGAGATCGACAAGGCCGACATCGAATTCCCGAACGACCTGCTGCGCGAACTCGACCGCATGGAGTTCTACGTGTACGAGACGCGCGAGCTGGTGCGCGCCAGACATCGCCCGCTCGTGATCATTACGTCGAACAACGAGAAGGAGTTGCCCGACGCGTTCCTGCGCCGCTGCTTCTTCCACTACATCAGGTTTCCGGATGCGACGACGATGCAGCAGATCGTCGACGTGCATTACCCCGGCATCAAGAAGGATCTGCTCGCCGCGGCGCTGCAGAGCTTCTTCGAGCTGCGCAACGTCGCGGGGCTGAAGAAGAAGCCGTCCACCTCCGAACTGCTCGACTGGCTCAAGCTGCTGCTCGCCGAAGACATTCCGCCCGAAGCACTGCGCTCGGCCGATCAGAAGCAGATCGTGCCGCCCCTGCACGGCGCGCTGCTGAAGAACGAACAGGACGTGAGCCTGTTCGAGCGGCTGCTGTTCATGAACCGCAACAACCGTTGAGCGGGCGCCGCGCCGCAGGACATCCAGCATGCTGATCGACTTTTTCTACTCGCTGCGCGCCGCCCGCCTGCCGGTCTCGGTGAAGGAATACCTGACGCTGCTCGAAGCGCTGAAGGCCAACGTGATCGCGCCGTCGCTCGACGAGTTCTACTACCTCTCGCGCATCACGCTCGTGAAGGACGAGCAGTACTTCGACAAGTTCGACCAGGCGTTCGGCGCCTTTTTCAACGGTGTCGCGGCGACCTCGGAGCTCGCGTTCGAGATTCCGCCCGACTGGCTGAAGAAGAAGCTGCAACGCGATCTATCGCCCGAGGAAAAGGCGCAGATCGAGGCGATGGGCGGCATCGACAAGCTGATGGAGCGCCTGAAGGAACTGTTCGACGAGCAGAAAGAGCGCCACGAGGGCGGCAACAAGTGGATCGGGACGGGCGGCACGTCGCCGTTCGGTCACGGCGGCTATAACCCCGAAGGCGTGCGCATCGGCGGCGACGCGGCCGGCAATCGCACGGCCGTCAAGATATGGGAAGCGCGCGCGTATCGCGACTACGACGACCAGGTCGAAATCGGCACGCGCAACATCAAGGTCGCGCTGCGACGGTTGCGCCGGTTCGCCCGCGAAGGCGCCGCGGAAGAACTCGACCTGCCCGACACGATCCGCAGCACCGCCGCGAACGCCGGCTGGCTCGATCTGAAGATGGTGCCCGAGCGGCACAACAACGTGAAGGTGCTGATGCTGCTCGACGTCGGCGGCTCGATGGACGATCACGTGAAGCGCACCGAGGAGCTGTTCTCCGCCGCGAAGGCCGAGTTCAAGCACCTCGAGTTCTACTACTTCCACAACTGCGTGTACGACTTCCTGTGGAAGCACAACCGCCGCCGCCACGCCGAGCGCACACCGACGTGGGACGTGCTGCACAAGTTCACGCCCGACTACAAGCTGATCTTCGTCGGCGACGCGACGATGAGCCCGTACGAAGTGTTGCAGCCCGGCGGCTCGGTCGAGTACAACAACGCCGAGGCCGGCGCGGTGTGGTTGCGCCGGCTCGCCGATCACTTCCCGCACTTCGCGTGGCTGAACCCGGAGCCGGAAGCGCTGTGGCCGTACCGGCAGTCGGTCAGCGCGATCCGCGAAGTGCTGGGCCACCGCATGTATCCGCTGACGCTCGCGGGCCTCGAGACGGCCATGCGGGTGCTGAGCAAGTAACGCCCGCCCAAGTAACGCCCGCCATTCCAGAATCCACGTCCCGACGCTTCAACTTCCACAACAAGAAAGCCTTCGCATGAGTTCGTCCCCGTCGCCCCAACTGTCCCCCGCCGCCACGTTGCCCAGGCGCTTCAATCCGCTCGCCGATACGTCGCTGTCGACGATCGTCGCGGGCTTCGTCGCGGCGATGACCGGTTACACGAGCTCGCTCGTGCTGATGTTTCAGGCGGGCCAGGCCGCGCATCTGAGCGACGCGCAGATTTCGTCGTGGATCTGGGCGCTGTCGATCGGCATGGGCCTGTGCACGATCGGCCTGTCGCTGCGCTTTCGTGCGCCGATCGTGATCGCGTGGTCGACGCCGGGCGCGGCGCTGCTGGTGTCGTCGCTGCCGCATGTCGAGTATGCGCAGGCGATCGGCGCATTCATCTTCTGCGCGGCGCTGCTGACGCTGGTCGGCGTCACCGGCTGGTTCGACGCGCTGATGAAGCGGATTCCGTCCGGCCTTGCGGCAGCGCTGCTCGCGGGCATCCTGTTCGAGATCGGCATCGAGATTTTCCGTGCCGCGCAGTACCAGACCGCGCTCGTGCTGACGATGTTCTTTACCTACCTGATCGTCAAACGGTTCGTGCCGCGTTATGCGATTCCGACCACGCTCGTGGCAGGCACCGCAGCCGCCGGCGGCCTCGGGCTGCTCGACTTCAGCCACTTTCACGTCGCGCTCGCGCACCCGGCGCTGACGATCCCGTCGTTTTCGGTGGCGGCTTGCGTGAGCATCGGCATTCCGCTGTTCGTGGTCGCGGTGGCCTCGCAGAACGTGCCGGGCATCGCGGTGCTGCGCGCCGACGGCTATACCACCCCGTCCGCGCCGCTGATCGCGACGACCGGCGTCGCGTCGCTGCTACTCGCGCCGTTCGGTTCTCACGGCATCAATCTTGCCGCGATCACGGCGGCGATCTGCACCGGCCCCGAAGCGCACGAAAACTCCGCCAGGCGCTACACAGCGGCCGTATGGGGCGGCATTTTCTATCTGCTCGCGGGCGTGTTCGGCGCGACGATCGCCGCGCTGTTCGCGGCGTTCCCGAAGGAGTTGGTCGTGTCGGTCGCGGCCCTCGCGCTGTTCGGCTCGATCATGAGCGGGCTCGCCAACGCGATGCAGGATACGAGGCAGCGCGAGGCGGCGCTCGTCACGTTCATGGTGACCGCCTCGGGACTCACGCTGCTGTCGATCGGCTCGGCGTTCTGGGGGCTCGTCGCGGGCGTGGTGACGCAAGTCGTGCTGAACGCGCGCCGCGTGTGAACGGATCGCCACGCCCGGCTGTCCATACGCGGTGTTCATACCGTCCTCGGCGATCCGCCATAGAATAGATGTATCCGGCAGCGTTTCCCAAGCCATCGTGGGACGCGCTGCGGCTTGACCCGCGGCCGCCGGCGCCGGCTGATTCCTCCTGCCGGCGCGGCGGCGTCCTCATTTCTCCTGAACCATGGCGCACACGCGCCCTGAAGGCCCGAACATGACAACCGCACTCGACCAACTCAAGCAATACACCACCGTGGTGGCCGACACCGGCGACTTCCAGCAGCTCGCGCAGTACAAGCCGCGCGATGCGACCACCAATCCGTCGCTGATTCTGAAGGCCGTGCAGAAAGACGACTACCGGCCGCTGCTCGAAAAGACCGTGAAGGCGCATGCGTCGAAGCCGCCCGGCGCGATCATCGACCAGTTGCTGATCGCCTTCGGCACCGAAATCCTGAAGATCATCCCGGGGCGGGTGTCGACCGAAGTCGACGCGCGCCTGTCGTTCGACGTCGAAGGCTCGATCGCGAAAGGCCGCGAGCTGATCGCGCTGTACAAGGAACACGGCATCGAGCGCGACCGCGTGCTGATCAAGCTCGCGTCGACGTGGGAAGGCGTGCGCGCGGCCGAGGTGCTGCAGAAGGAAGGCATCCACTGCAACATGACGCTGCTGTTCTCGCTCGTGCAGGCCGCCGCCGCCGCGGAAGCTGGCGCGCAGCTGATCTCGCCGTTCGTCGGCCGCATCTACGACTGGTACAAGAAGAACGCCGGCAGCGCGTGGAACGAAGCGAAAGACGGCGGCGCCAACGATCCGGGCGTCAAGTCGGTGCGCCACATCTACGCGTACTACAAGAAGTTCGGCTACAAGACCGAGGTGATGGGCGCGAGCTTTCGCGCGACCTCGCAGATTCTGGAACTGGCCGGCTGCGATCTGTTGACGATCAGCCCCGACCTGCTGCAGAAACTGCACGAGAGCACCGACAAGGTCGAACGCAAGCTGTCGCCGGAGACATCGCACGACGCGGACATCGAGCGCGTGCCGGTCGACGAGAAGTCGTTCCGCTTCCTCCTCAACGACGAAGCGATGGCGACCGAGAAGCTCTCCGAAGGCATCCGCACGTTCGCCGCGGACGCGGTGAAGCTGGAAAAGCTGATCGACACGATGCGCTGAGGCGCCGGAGGCGGCGGGCGTGGCTGGCTGAGTGGCGCTCACGCTCGCCGCGCGGCTCCGCGCGAGTCCCATCCATGACAGGCGGCGCTGGACCTCACGGTTCAGCGCCGCTTCTCGTTTACGCTGCGTCGCCACCGGCGACATAGCGTCACGATCGACGCGCCGCCACCGACTACAATCGACTCCACGCCCCTCCCCGCCGCCGCTGGCGAGGAACGACGGCGCCCGCCCAACGCCTGACCATGGAGACGATCATGTACGTTCAGCCCTATGTGTTCTTCAACGGCCGTTGCCAGGAAGCGCTCGATTACTACACCGACAAGCTCGGCGCCCAGGTGACCTTCAAGATGCTGTTCAAGGAAGCGCCGCCGGACGCGCACAATCCGCCACGCCCCGAACTCGCCGACAAGATCATGCACGCGAGCGTGCAGTTGGGCTCGAGCACGTGGATGGCTTCCGACGGCAACTGCGATCCGGCGGCCGGCCCGTTCAATGGCTTCAGTCTGTCGCTGACCGTCGATGACGGCGCGTCGGCGGAAAAATGCTTCAACGCGCTCGCCGATGGCGGCCAGGTCGTGATGCCGTTCCAGCAAACGTTCTGGAGCAAGGGCTTCGGAATGGTGGTGGACCGCTTCGGCATGATGTGGATGGTCACGCTGCCGCCGCAGGTTTGAGGCTTAGGGGCAGGCCAGCGCTAGCACCTACCTGCCACGCGTCGCCCGCTCGTGCCGCTCGATGTTCCAGTTCGGCTCGGTCTCCAGCAATAGCGCGCGCAACCGGTCTACCTGCTCCGCGAGCCGCTGACCGAGCCAGTACGGCCCTTGCCAGTCGGGCGGCAACGCGGTGGCCACGTCGCCGTGCCCCTTCGCGAGCGGCGCCGCGGCCGGAATGCCAAAGCGCGACGGACGGCCAAAACGCAGCCCGCGCGCGGTGGACAACAGGATCGCCCGCACGGCGCGCACCTCGGCGCCGCAATGCGCTGCGTAGGCGGTGCGCGCGGCGGCATCGGCGTTCATCAGCGGCCCCGTGGCAAGCAGTTCCAGCGAGCTGAGCACCGAGCGATGCAGCCGCTGGATCTCCTCGAGCCTCGACTGCGGCACGTCGATTTCCTTCGCGACCGACGGCATCAGCGAGCGCAGTTGCACGAGCCGCTTGTTGATCCGCAGGAAGCGCTTGATCTGCTCCTCCTCGGTGATCGTTTCGCCGTCGAGCAGCCGCGCGTAGATGCCCGCGCATTCGCGCAGATTGGCGGCGAGGCCGTAGCGCCACGAATACGTCGCGTGCAGCGGAAACGCGAACGAAAACGCCAGCGCGATGACGATACCGATCAGCACGTTCAGCGTGCGCCACAGGCCGACGTCGATCAGATTGTCGCCGTGGCCCGCGACGATGCACATCGTGATGGCGGTCAGGAGCCCGATATAGCCGGACGAGCCAATCGCGAACCACGCGCAGATCGACGCGATGATCGCCTCCAGCACATAGGTGAGCGGCAGCGAACCGATGAAGTGCTGTTGCACGATCAACAGGAGCCCGATCGATGCCCCGAGCAGCGTGCCGGCCGCGCGTTCGGCCGCTTTCTTGCGGATATTGCCGTGATGCTGCAAGCCGCCGATCACGACCAGCAGCGTTACCGACGACCAGATGCCGTGCGGAATATCGATGCCGGTCGTCGCGAGAATCGACACCAGCATCGCGAGGCCGACGCGCAGGCTATGCAGCACCTTGGCGTGCCGGTAGCGGTAGTACGGCGACGTGACCGCGCGCACCATCCGGCTGAGCGCCGCGCGGCGGGAAATCAAAGTGGGAGTATCGGCAGCAGCCATGGCGGCGCGCGGCGAACGCGTGAAAGGACGGTTCCGCTATCCTGCCCTGGAGTGCCCCGCAAACACAAACGCCCGCCAACTTCCGTCGGCGGGCGTTGCGTGTTTCAGAACGTGATTTGCAGCTGGAATCAGCCTTCGACGATGTCCAGGTAGTCCTCCGGACGCGTACGGTCCTCGGCGCGCTGCATGCCCACCGCGCGCACGACCAGGCTCACGACGACCGACACCACGAGGTTCACGACCAGCGACCACACGGCCGCATAGCCCGGAATCGCCATGCCGAACAGATGGATCGTGAAGATCGAGCTCGCGAGGTTCAACGAAATCGCCATCCACGTGCCGGTCGCGATACCTGCCGCCCAGCCGAGCAACAGACCCCGGTAGTCGAGCACGCGCGTGTAGAGACCCAGCACGATCGCCGGCAGCGTCTGGATGATCCAGATCCCGCCGAGCAGTTGCAACTGGATCGCGTACGTGAGCGGCAGACCGAGAATGAACGCCACCGCGCCGACCTTGACGATCAGCGACACCAGCTTCGCGACGTTGGTCTCCTGCTCGTGCGTCATGTTGCGGTTGACGAACTCCTTGTGCACGTTGCGCGTGTACAGATTCGCCGCCGCGATCGACATGATCGCCGCCGGCACCAGCGCGCCGATACCGATCGCCGCGAACGCGACGCCGACGAACCACGACGGGAAGAAGTGCAGGAACAGCGCCGGCACCGCGAAGTTCGGGCCGAAGGCCTTGAAGTACGGCGCGAACTCCGGCATGTCCTTCACGCCGGCCGCGAGCGCCATGAAGCCGAGCAGCGCGAGCAGGCCGAGCACCAGCGAATACGCCGGCAGCAACGCCATGTTGCGGCGGATCGTGTTGCCCGACTTCGACGACAGCACCGCGGTGATCGAGTGCGGATACAGGAACAGCGCGAGCGCCGAACCCACCGCGAGCGTCGCGTACGCGCTATAGCCGTTCAGGCTCGACACGTCCGGCGACTTCAGCAGCAGCTTGGCCGGCGGGACCGCGCCGAAGATATGGCCGAAGCCGCCCAGCTGCGGCGGAATCACGATGATCGCGGCGAAGATCGTCACGTAGATCAGGATGTCCTTGACGACCGCGATCATGGCCGGCGCGCGCAGGCCCGACGTGTACGTGTAGGCCGCGAGGATCGCGAATGCGATGATCAGCGGCAGATCGCCGACGAAGCCGGTCGTGTCGAAACCGAGCGCGCCGATCACCACTTCGATACCGACCAGTTGCAGCGCGATGTACGGCATCGTCGCGACGATGCCGGTCACCGCGACGGCGAGCGCGAGCATGCGGCTGCCGTAGCGGGCCGACACGAAGTCCGCCGAGGTCACGTAGCCGTGCCGCTTCGCGACGCTCCACAGCTTCGGGAACACGACGAACGCGAACGGATAGATCAGGATCGTGTACGGCAGCGCGAAGAAGCCCGTTGCGCCCGCACCGAACACGAGCGCCGGCACCGCGATGAACGTGTAGGCGGTGTACAGGTCGCCGCCAAGCAGGAACCACGTGACGATCGTGCCGAAGCGCCGGCCGCCCAGACCCCACTCTTCGATATGCGCGAGATCGCCGCGCCGCCAGTGGGCCGCGACGAAGCCGAGAATCGTGACGCCGATGAAAAACAGAACGAAGACGAAAGTTGCAATGGGGTTCATTATTGCGCGCCCCCGTTCGTGCGACCCGTATAGCGGGACCTGGTCTTCGAATAGACGAACGCGGTGATGACCGCGCTGATCAGCACCCACAGCAGCTGATACCAGTAGAAGAACGGGAAATCGAACAGCTGCGGCTCGATCCGGTTGTAGGACGGCACCCAGATCATCGCGATCCACGGTAGCAGCAATAGCCAGAGCCAGTGCTTGCTGGCTTTCTTCACGTCGGGGTCGTGAGCCATGACGTCTCCTGTTTCCTATTTAGAATTTATCTGCCCGCGGTCGACGGGAGGTGGGACTCTGCGGGTGGTCGTCCCGCGCTCAGCCACGGGCTCCCCGAAAGCTTCGAAAGAGTATAGGAGTGGCGAACTCCCGGTCAAGCAGGGACGACCCGAGGCGCGTCGGCGTCCAACAACGCGACGAAGCGCCAACGATGCAGTCTGGATGACGTTGCGGCGTAGACGTGAAAAAAATACCGGAAGCAAAGCGGCCGTGCCGACCGCTACGCCGGTACGGCCGCTTCATTCTCCGTGCGCTGATCAGATCGCAAACGATGCGCCCGTCTGCCCCGTCGATTCGCGCAGGCCCTTGATCCATTTGCGCGCCGGCAAGCCGAGCTCGGCTTCGATCAGCTTCGCGCGCGCCTCTAGCGCGGTGAACGGCACGTCGAGCGCGGGGCCCGAGAAGGCGATCGCGATACGGTTGCCGTCGTGCACTTCGGGCAGCGCGACGACGCGACCGTCGAAGGCTTCGTTCAGACGCTTCATGTTGCGCACGAAGCTCGGATGATCGCCGAACAGATTCACCGTGACGATGCCCGCGTCGGTCAGACACGCACGTGCCGCACGGTAAAAGCCGACGCTGTCGAGTACTGGGCCGCGCGCGGTCGCGTCGTAGACGTCGATCTGCAGCGCGCCGATGGTGCCGTGGTTCGCGCTCTCGTTGACGAAGTCCCACGCGTCGCTTTCATGCACGCTCAGACGCGCGTCGTCGGGCGGCAGTTCGAACATCGTGCGCGCGGCCACGACGACCGCCGGATTCAGTTCGACGGCCTCGACCTTCGCGCTCTTCAGGAAGCGGTGCGCGAACTTGGTCAGCGACGCGGCGCCGAGCCCGAGCTGCACGATGCGCTTCGGCGTTTCGAGGAATAGCAGCCAGGCCATCATCTGCTGCGCGTATTCGAGTTCGATGTGATCGGGCTTGCGCAGACGCATCGCGCCTTGCACCCATTCCGTGCCGAAATGCAGGTAGCGCACGCCGCCCTCTTCGGAGAACGTCACCGGTGCGAAGCGCGGCTTGCGCGGCGCTTCGATTTGCGGCGCTTCGATTTGCGGCGCGTCGTGTGCGTCGTGCTCGACGGTGCCGCCCGCGTTGCGCGTGGATTTGGGCGCCTTTTTGTGGGCCATTTGCTGTTTACCGCCGATGGCTTGGGCGTCGCGGTTACGGAAAGCGCGCGCCTCGGCCGAAGCGCGCTTGATCAGATTCGTCATGTAGGGATGTCGCGCGACAGGCGCAATATTTTTGGTCGAACGAGAGCATAGCATTCGCTGCGGTTCGCTCATTCAAATCAACCGCTCACAAACGGCTTTCAACGAACTCACTTTTGCGGCCGCTGGGTCGCGACCAACCTGCGCCATTACGCCACGCGCAAACGATTCACGTGGCGCTTTATCGCCGTTTTCCGTCACCAGCCGCAGCTTGCAGCGCATTTCCTCCTGGTGCAGCGCCCGGCGAGATCATCTATTCCGAGGGCTACTCGGGTGAGCCCGTGGTCTTTCTGATCACGGAAGGCAAGGTCGAACTTTCCACTCGCTGCGACGACATGAAGGTCGTCGATTCGTTCGATGTACTCAACCCGATCGCGCAGGGACTGCAAAAGGATGCGACGGGGAATGTGCTCGTCGAGGGGCATACCGACAGTGTGCCGATTTCGACCGCGAAGTATGCGTCCAACTGGGAGCTGTCGTCGGCTCGCGCGGGCGCCGTGGTCAGGTATCTGGTCGAGCGCGGGATCGAGCCGCATCGGCTGGCCGCGATCGGACGGGCGGACAATTTTCCGCTGGTCGCCGGCAATGACGCGGCGGCAAGAGCGGCCAACCGGCGGGTCGCGATCGTCGTGCAGTATTGAACGCGTTCGCCGGTAGCATTGGCCGCCCTTCCCTGCTACGAGCCGCCCGCCGGCGGCTCGTCTTCACATCACCTCACTTCACGCATCACGTCATTCGACGCGTACCGCCCCGAGCGCCTCGTTCAGCGTGCGGCTCGGCCGCATCACCTCTTCGAGCTTGTTGAAGTCCGGCTTGTAATAGCCGCCGATGTCCGCCGGCGCGCCCTGCACCGACGCGAGCTCCGCCACGATCACCTGCTCGTTGGCGGTCAGCTGCGTCGCGAGCGGCGCGAACTGCGCGGCGAGCGCGGCGTCGTCCGTTTGCGCGGCCAGCTCCTGCGCCCAGTACATCGCCAGATAGAACTGGCTGCCGCGATTGTCGAGCTCGCCCGTCTTCGGGCTCGGGCTGCGATTGTTGTCGAGCAGCTTGCCGGTTGCGGTGTCGAGCGTCTTCGCGAGGATCTTCGCCCGGTTGTTGCCGGTCTTGATGCCCAGTTCTTCGAGCGACGCCGCGAGCGCGAGGAACTCGCCGAGCGAGTCCCAACGCAGATGGTTCTCTTCGACGAGCTGCTTCACATGCTTCGGCGCCGAACCACCCGCGCCGGTCTCGTACATGCCGCCGCCCGCCATCAACGGCACGATCGACAGCATCTTCGCGCTCGTGCCCAGCTCCATGATCGGGAACAGGTCGGTCAGATAATCGCGCAGGATGTTGCCGGTGACCGAGATCGTATCGAGCCCGCGCACGACGCGCTCGAGCGTGTAACGCATCGCGCGCACCTGCGACATGATCTGGATGTCGAGGCCGGTGGTGTCGTAATCCTTCAGGTAGGCCTCGACCTTCCTGATCAGCTCCGCTTCGTGCGGGCGATACGGGTCGAGCCAGAACACCGCGGGCATGCCGGAATTGCGCACGCGCGTGACCGCGAGCTTGACCCAATCGCGGATCGCCGCGTCCTTCACCTCGCACATGCGCCAGATGTCGCCCTGCTCGACGTTCTGCGTGAGCAGCACCTCGCCGCTGGCTAGATCGACGATGCGCGCCTCGCCGTCTTCCGGCACTTCGAAGGTCTTGTCGTGCGAGCCGTATTCTTCCGCCTTCTGCGCCATCAGGCCGACGTTGGGCACGGTGCCCATCGTGACCGGATCGAACGCGCCGTTGGTCTTGCAGAAGTTGATGATCTCCTGGTAGATGCGCGCGAACGTGCTCTCCGGGATCACCGCCTTGGTGTCTTTCGGACGGCCGTCGGCGCCCCACATCTTGCCGCCGAGGCGAATCATCGCCGGCATCGACGCATCGACGATCACGTCGTTCGGCGCGTGCAGGTTCGAGATGCCCTTCGCCGAATCGACCATCGCCAGTTCCGGACGATGTTCGTGGCATGCGTGCAGGTCGCGGATCACCTCCTCGCGCTGCGATTCCGGCAGCGTCTCGAGCTTCTCGTACAGATTGACGAGGCCGTTGTTGACGTTCACGCCAAGTTCCTCGAACAGCTTGCCGTGCTTCGCGAACGCGTCCTTGTAGAACACCTTCACCGCGTGGCCGAAGACGATCGGGTGCGAGATCTTCATCATCGTCGCCTTCACGTGCAGCGACAGCATCATGCCGGTCTTGCGCGCATCTTCCATCTGGTCTTCATAGAACGCTAGCAGCGCCTTCCTGCTCATGAACATGCTGTCGATGATCTCGCCGTCCTGCAGCGCGACCTTCGGCTTCAGCACGATCGTCTTGCCGTTTTTCGTGACGAGTTCCATCTTCACGTCGCGCGCGCGATCGAGCGTCATCGATTTTTCGCCGTGATAGAAGTCGCCGTGCCGCATGTGCGCGACGTGCGTGCGCGACGCCATGCTCCATTCGGCCATGCTGTGCGGATGCTTGCGGGCGTAGTTCTTCACCGCGGCCGGCGCGCGACGGTCCGAGTTGCCCTCGCGCAGCACCGGGTTCACCGCGCTGCCGAGACACTTCGAGTAGCGCTGACGGATCGCCTTCTGTTCGTCGGTCTTCGGATCTTCCGGATAGTCGGGCACCTTGTAGCCCTTCGCCTGCAGTTCCCTGATCGCGCTCGTCAGTTGCGGCACCGATGCGCTGATGTTGGGCAGCTTGATGATGTTGGTGTCGGGTAACGAGGTCAGGCGACCGAGTTCCGCGAGGTTGTCGGGCACCCGCTGCGCTTCGGTCAGAAACTCGGGAAACTCACCGAGGATGCGGCCCGCGACCGAGATGTCGCTGGTCTCGACCTCGATGCCGGCCGGCCTGGTGAAGGTCCGGATGATCGGCAGGAACGCGGCCGTCGCAAGCAGCGGCGCCTCGTCGGTGAGGGTGTAGATGATGGTCGGTTGCTGGGTCGTCATTGCTAGGCTCTGGGCGGGCGGTTGAGAGGCATCTCGCACGTGATACGGGCAGGATGCGCAAACGTCGATCAGGAAAACGACAACGCTAGGACACAAACGCTGTGCGTGGCGGATGGCGACGCGGGGCCCTGGAACGCCAAAGCGGAACGATTAAGCGAACACGGCGGACTGCGTCGCGCAGCGGGTCGCACGGTTGGATTCTGCCTCATTTTTGGGCTGCCAGGAGAATTCGGAATGTGAACAACGGGAGCACGCATGGACACGGCAGAGCAAATGATGATCGCGGCTGACTGGATACGCGAAGCCGACGGCATTCTGATCACGGCAGGCGCAGGCATGGGCGTCGATTCCGGACTACCCGACTTTCGAGGCGATCACGGATTCTGGGCGGCTTATCCGGCGTTGAAGACCGGCGGAATCAATTTCCATGATATTGCCAATGGAACAGCCTTCCTGCGTGATCCGGTCCGCGCATGGGGTTTCTACGGCCATCGGCTCAACCTGGACCGGCGCGCCGTCCCGCACGCGGGTTTCGAGAGCTTGCGCCGCTGGGCATCGGCGAAAAGAAGCGGCGGGTTCGTATTCACCAGCAATGTCGATGGCCAGTTCCAGAAGGCCGGCTTCGCCGACGATCGCCTGTTCGAATGCCACGGATCGATCCATTTCCTGCAATGCGGACAGTCCTGCAGTACGCCTGAATAAATCAGAACCCGAATTTTCATCCGTCGCCCATTCCTCTCCCTGTTGTCGCCTGCTAGCGTGGCAGTCCCGACAGCTACGGAGAAGTTCGGAATGTCGTATCAACAGGATGCGGACGGCGTGCGCGTGGTGCTCAGCGCGCCGCAAATGGCGGCGGTACTGGCAAGGCAGTCAATCACCCAGACCGAAATGCTTTCCAACCGGCTATGGGGCGGGTTGCAAATCGTCGGTGGCGTGCTGGAAATGGTCGGCGCAAGTGCGTTGTGTGTGATCCCGGAACCGACCATGCTCACCAAGGCAGGGTGTGTCGTGTTCGGCGTACATGGTTCTGGTACGGCGGCGGCTGGTTTGCGTCAGGTCTGGACGGGCCAGGATACGGCCACATTGACCCAGCAGGGCACGACGAAGCTGGCCGAGGCAATGAAGGCAAGTGCTGACATAGCCAACAATATCGGCCTGTCACTTGACATGGTCGTGCCGTTCAGCTTTGCCGGGTCAATCAAGGCGGTGCGGGCTGCGCGTATCACGATGGGCGAGATCAACCTGAACATGCATGAAGCGAAGACGCTTCGCGGGGTTGGCGGGCATACACTTTTCAAGCATGTGGGAAAAGATGAGGCCTGGTTGCGACAAAGACTGAAAGATGAGCCGCGGATAAAAGCGGCGACATCATTTAAAGACCAGAAGACTGCCGAGAAAGCCATTTCGGAAGTGATGATGGGCGAAACTACCCGCATCAGATCCTGGTCTCAGTCTACGACGAGTGCTCCGTTGCGTTTAACAAGGCACATATCTGGGGACGTGGGTTACGGGGTTGTCAGGAAGACAGGACAATTTGCGAAAGGAAACAAGGTTTTGGTGGTACTTAAGCGGGAGATATACAATGGAATGCCCTATTACGTCCTGACGGCGTTCATCGACTTATGAGACGCAGTTATGAATGAAAATCCGCTGTACCCCGAACTAAACCAGCTCTTTGGTGTGTACCTTAACGAGGATTTTTCGTACTGGGGTAACACCATCAAAGTGATCATAGGTTGCTACAGAAGAGATAGTTCACAAGAGAGTTTAAGGAACATACTTGTTGAAATTGAAAACTTCGAGAGAGAGAACTTTAGCAATCTGGACGATGCATTCGAAGAGGCGTATGGCTCCCAGTTCGGCCCGGAGTTGTGGGGTTACACCACTGCTTCCTTCCTTGACGAATTGAAGCGGCTACTGAATGAGTAGGCAATTGCTCGGGACAGACTATAAAGAAGGCCCGCCATTGTCGCGGGCATTTTCACGCACGCGCCCCCCAACACGCAGACAGGGAGTGAAGGCTTATCGTATGGTTGACGGTGAGGAATATGGCAATCTGACGGGGTTGATTCGCTCTCGTTTCCACGAAGATTTTGACCTTTCGGAAACTCAGTAGAAGAACTCGTTTCTTCCTATACCGCGAAAATGTCAACGACTGACATTGACGCGCTTATGTCTGACATAGATTCATTCAAAGCCGACTATCCAGAGACGTTGGACTCAGAGTTCAAGGAGCGGTTTGGCCGCCAGTTCGATCCTGTTTTGTGGGGCTACACGACGGCTTCCTTCCTTGATGAAGTAAAACGATTACTGAGTGAGTAGGCAATTGCTCAGGACCGGACCCGCGACGAGAGACTGACGTCAGTCGCGCCATCGTGCATGCCAAGCGTGCGAACATTCGCACCGGTACAATCCTCCGATATCGTTGTTCCCGCAGATCTGCCAAACCAAGCCGGAGCGTGTGATGGACGGCGATACCCGGAAAGCCCAATCCGACTGGATTTCCCGTTCGGAATCCACCCACGGAGTCGAACGCATCGAAGCGTTTTTCCACGGCAACGCGTACTCCATGCATCGGCACGACACCTACGCGATCGGCCTGACCCTCGCCGGCGTCCAATGCTTCCACTACAGGCGCGGTTTGCGCACCAGCCTACCTGGACAGACGATGGTCCTGCATCCCGACGAAGTGCACGACGGTCAGGCCGGCACGAACGAGGGATTTCGTTATCAGATGATTTACGTGCAACCCGCTGCAATCCAGGAAGTCCTCGGCGGCCGCCCCCTGCCGTTCGTCGAAGGCGGCGTCACGACCGATCCGCGCCTGTTCGAAGCCACGCAGACAGCGCTGCGCCAGATGCGTGGCGACGCGGAGCCGCTCGAACGTGACGACGCGCTCGCCGGTCTCGCGCTCGCGCTGGATAACGCCTCGGGCGCGCGGCAGACGCGCAAGTCCGCGGATTTCGCGGCAGCGCAGCGAGCACGCGAATATCTGCACGCATCGTGCACGCACACCGTCACGCTCGATGAACTTGCCGTCGTCAGCGGGCAGGACCGCTGGAGCCTGTCGCGCGATTTCCGAACTTTTTATGGCACCAGCCCCTATCACTACCTGGTCATGCGCCGGCTCGAAGCCGCGCGCGCGATGATGCTGCGCGGCGTTTCCCTCGTGGACGCGGCGGCCGCAGCCGGCTTCGCCGACCAGAGCCACATGACCCGATATTTTCGCCACGCATACGGAATCCCGCCCGCACGTTGGCTCGCGATGACGAGCGATCGGCGCGCCGGCTAACGCAAGCTTGCACGATCGTTCAAGACACTCGCCGGCGGCGGGACTATGCTCTGTTCCAGGTATCACCCGAATGGAGCCACCATGCACAGCGATTCCCAGCCGACACCCGAGCAACGCGGCCAATACAAGACCATCAACCTGCTCGACAAGATCAGTCAGATCGACGACCACTGGCAGCCGCGCGTCGTGGCTGAAATGAATGACTATCAGTTCAAGGTCGTAAAGATAGCCGGCGATTTCGTCTGGCATCGGCATGCCGATACCGACGAGACGTTCATCGTCCTCGCAGGCCGGTTGCGCATCGACTTCCGCGACCGCTCGATCGAACTGTTTCCCGGAGAAATGGCGGTGGTACCAAAGGGAGTCGAGCACAAGCCGTATGCCGAGTCCGAGGTGAAGCTGCTGCTCATCGAACCGCGCGGCGTCGTCAATACCGGCGATACGACCAACGAAAGAACGGCCGAAAACGACGTATGGATCTGAGAGCCGCCATGCAAACGCCGCGGCCGATCGTTCGCGAAGCCGTTTTCCCCGCCGACACGCACAACCTCGTCGCCGTGATCCGCGAGTATGTCCGCTGGCTGGATATGGATCTGTCGTACCGTGGATTCGATGCAGAAATGGAGGAGTTCGAACACGTTTATACGCTGCCATCCGGCAAGTTCTTCGTCGCCGACGCCGGCGGCGAGCTCGCCGGTTGCGCGGGGCTGCTGCGCCATACGGCAGAGACTGCGGAAATCAAACGGCTCTATGTTCGTGAAGCATTCAGAGGGTTGTCGCTTGGCGAAACGCTGGTCACATCGGTGATCGGGAAAGCGAAGACATTGGGATTCTCGACGCTGGTTCTCGACACGGTTCCGCAAACCCGTTTTGCACAGCGCATCTACGAGCGGTTAGGGTTCGTCGAAACCGCGCCCTACTACGAGAATCCAGTCGAAGGCACACGGTTTCTTGCGCTCGATCTATGACCGCGAATGGCATCCTGTCGGTCGATCAGACCCAGGTTAGCCGTCGCCATATGTCCAGCTTTTGAGCGTATGAAACCGAGGCATGGGCGGGACTGCTCGATGGCAAACGGACAAGCCGATATTGCACTCCCCGCTCGCCCAACGCTTTCAGCCCGATTTTGGCCGCCGTCCCCCCGTTGAAGGCGATGGTAGCCAGTTTCGGCAGCGTATCGATCAGAGCAATCAGATCGTTGCTGGCATGGTCGCGAATCCGGCTATCCAGGCTTCCTGCTCGACGAGCCTCGGCAACGACATCCCATAGTCCGATATGGTGTTCGAGCAACGTCTCAAGACGTGTCGAATAGGCCATACCAACCAGATCCCGTTCTATCGCTTCACCGACCAGTAACCAGAATTTGTTCTGCGGGTGTGCGTAGTATTGGCCGTGAGCCAACGACACCTCGCCCGGCAAGCTACCGAGGATCAAGACCCGCGTATCGGCGTCGACGACAGGCGCAAAGCAACGCTTGAACGACATCAGCGGCTCCGCTCGTCGGCGCTACGCGGCACGCTGTGCGCACGCGACGCGGTGTGATCGAGCGGACGACCGTGCTCGCGCACCCGCGCGTGCCCGATATGCGCCGCGCCGGTGCCCGACGCGGCAGCGTGCGCGCGAGCGGCCGCGTCCAACGCACGCAAATGCTCCCACAGTGCCGGCAACATGCATTCGGTCACCATCAAAGGCGCGCCATGCCGCTCGAACACCGAGCGACGCGCCACCAGCGCATGCGGCGCATGCCGATCGCCGCCGTCGATTTCATGCGCGGCCAACCGATACAACGGATGCCGCTGCCCCACCCTGCGGCTCACCAGCGACGAACGCGCGACGCTGCTATCGCTATACAGCAACTCCGCGAGCGGCCGGGTGCGCAGCCGGCGCGTCGCCTGCCAGACGCCGACGCTCGCGGCACGCGGCGTCACGCTATGCGCGGCGACGAACGGCACGCCATCGACCGACAGCACCACTTCGCGCACCCACACCGGTGCGCGCGGCGCGAGTCCGAGCGCGGCGGCTTCGTCGGGCCACGGCAGCGCGACGGCTTCGCGAGTCACGCGCACCGCGACCGCGCCGAGCGCGCGCAGGTGCGCGGTCAGTGAACCGCCGCGGGTCAGCCAGTCTTTCTGGGCGGCGCTGAAAGTGGCCAAAGGCGCGACGCGCCAATGGGCATCGGCGGGATCGAAACGGATAGGCATGGTGTCGGATTATAGCGGCGTGCTCCGACGGTAATTTTTCGCGGCGACGACCGCGGCGATCGTGCGCGCTCCTTCAGGCAGGGGAGCCGACGCAAACCAGAAGGCAAAAAAAATGCGCTGCCGAAGCAGCGCATTTCTCAACTACCGGGCGTCAATCCAGCAACGACATCAACGCTTTCGGCTCACGCTCAACCCGCGCGCGACAGCAGCAACGCATTGGTCCGCTTCACGAAGCTCGCCGGATCTTCCAGCGCGCCGCCTTCGGCGAGCAGTGCCTGATCGAACAGCAGATGGCACCAGTCATCGAAATTCGCGCTATCGGCATGCAGACCCTTCACGAGGGCGTGCTCCGGATTCACTTCGAGAATTGGATGGAACTCTGGCGCCTGCTGGCCCGCGGCCTTCAGCATGCGCTGCAGGTAGCCGCTCATTTCGCCGTCGTCGGCAACGAGGCACGACGGCGAGTCGGTCAGGCGGAACGTCAGACGCACGTCCTTCGCCTTGTCCTTCAACGCTTCCTTCATCTTCTCGACGAGCGGCTTGAACGCTTCGCCGATCTTCTCCTGCGCCACTTTTTCCTCGTCGTTCAGCGCGCCGAGATCGAGGTCGCCGCGCGCGACGCTTTGCAGCGGCTTGCCGTCGAATTCGTTGAGGAACGACAGCATCCATTCATCGACGCGATCGGTCAGCAACAGCACTTCGACGCCCTTCTTGCGGAACACTTCGAGATGCGGGCTGTTCGACGCGGCCTGCCACGTGTCGGCGGTCACGTAGTAGATCTTCGTCTGCTCGGGCTTCATGCGAGCGACGTAGTCGGCCAGCGACACGGTCTGCTCGGCCGTGCCCGTATGCGTCGTCGCAAAGCGCACGAGCTTCGCGACGCGCTCGCGATTGGCGAAGTCCTCGCCGATGCCTTCCTTCAGCACCTGGCCGAACTCCTTCCAGAAGCCGGCGTACTTTTCCTTATCGGCGTCGTTGTCCGCGTTGGCCAGTTCTTCCAGCATCGACAGCGCGCGCTTGGTCACGCCTTCGCGGATCGCCTTCACGTCGCGGCTTTCCTGCAGGATTTCGCGCGACACGTTGAGCGGCAGATCGGCCGAATCGACCACACCCTTCACGAAGCGCAGGTACGTGGGCAGCAGTTGCTCGGCGTCGTCCATGATGAACACGCGCTTCACGTACAGCTTCAGTCCGCCGCGCTGCTCGCGGTTCCACAGATCGAACGGCGCGTGCGCCGGCACGTACAGCAGTTGCGTGTACTCGCTGCGGCCTTCGACGCGGTTATGCGTCCACGTCAGCGGATCTTGATGATCGTGCGAGATGTGCTGGTAGAACTGCTTGTATTGCTCGTCGGTGATGTCGTTCTTCGAACGGGTCCACAGCGCGCTCGCCTGGTTGACGGTCTCGTCCTCGTCCTTCGTGACCATCTCGCTCTTTTCCGCGTCCCACTCTTCCTTCTTCATCAGGATCGGCAGCGCGACGTGGTCCGAGTACTTCTGGATGATCGACTTCAGCCGATACGACGACAGCAGTTCGTCCTCATCGGCACGCAGATGCAGCGTGATGGTCGTGCCGCGCGCGGCGCGCTCGATCGTCTCGACCGCGAAATCGCCTTCGCCCGCGCTTTCCCAGCGCACGCCTTCCGAGGCCGGCAAACCGGCGCGGCGCGTCTCGACGGTGATCTTGTCCGCGACGATGAAGCCCGAGTAGAAGCCCACGCCAAACTGGCCGATCAGCGCCGCGTCCTTCTGCTGGTCGCCCGACAGCTTGCCGAAGAATTCCCTAGTGCCCGAACGCGCGATCGTGCCGAGGTGCGCGATCGTCTCGTCGCGGCTCATGCCGATGCCGTTGTCGTCGATCGTGATGGTGCGCGCGGCCTTGTCGAACGACACCCGAATCTGCAGGTTCGGATCGTTCTCGTACAGCGCGCTGTTTTCGATCGCCTCGAAGCGCAGCTTGTCGGCCGCGTCGGACGCGTTCGAAATCAGCTCGCGCAGAAAGATTTCCTTGTTGCTGTACAGCGAATGGATCATCAGTTGCAGAAGTTGCTTCACTTCTGCCTGAAAGCTCATGGTTTCTTGTGCCATGGTCGGACTTCCTCTCTGTTGCGAATTGGGGGATGAGCGGCGGCCGAAGCGGATTCCAACCGCGGTTCGGGCTCGCCGTGCCGGAGCGCCGGACCGCCGGATCGTCCGCGCAAATGGGGACGCTCCGGCGCGGTTTCAAGAGGCCCGGCGCGCGACGCCGTCGAGATAACGGCTTAGGAACGCCGGTAATTCAGGATCGCCGCAATTGGCGATGTTGAAGCGCATCCACGTGCTCGGCGACTGCTGCGGCGAAAACAGCCCGCCCGGCGTCAGCAGATAGCCGGCTTCGTGCCCGGCCGCGGCGAGCGCGCCTGCGTCGACGCCGGTGTCGGCCCACAGGAACATCCCGGCCGTCGGCGTCAGAAACAGCTTCATGCCGGTCTTCTCGATCATCCGCACGGCCTTCTCGCGCACGCCGTCGAGCCGTGCGCGAATGCGCTCGACGTGCCGCCGGTAGTGGCCCTCGGTCAGGATCTTGTAGATCACGCGCTCGTTCAACTCCGGGCTCGTCATGCCGACCAGCATCTTCTGATTGGCGACCACCATCGCGACCTCTGCCGCGCATGCGATGAAACCGACGCGCAGATTCGGCGCAAGCGTCTTCGAGAAACTGCCGAGGTAGATCACGCGCTTTAGCTGATCGAGGCTCGCGAGCCGCGTACCCGCGTAGCTGGGCGGGCACAGGTCGCCGTAGATGTCGTCCTCCACGACGATGAAGTCGTACGCCTCGGCAAGCCGCAGGATGCGGAACGCCTGCGCGGCGCTCAGCGAGGTGCCGGTCGGGTTCTGCAGCACCGAGTTGATCACCAGCATTTTGGGCCGCCATTCCTGGACCAGCGCTTCGAGCGCGTCGAGATCGGGGCCGTCCGGTGTGTACGGCATGCCGACGAGCCGCGCGCCCTGCGACGCGAAGCAGCCGAACATCTGGAACCACGCCGGATCGCCGACGATCACCGCATCACCCGGCTTCACGTAGATGCGCGAAATGAGGTCGATCGCCTGGGTGACGCCCGACACCATCACGATCTGCTCGGGCGACGCGCCGATCTCCAACTCCTCGAGCCGCGTCTGCAACTGCTGACGCAGCGGCAGGAAACCTTGCGCGGTGCCGATGCCGAGCATCTGCATGCCGCTTTGCCGGCCGAGCGTGCGCAGCGCGTTGGTGATCAGGTCGCCGTCGAGCCAGCGGGCCGGCAGATAGCCGAGGCCCGGGCTGCGCTCGGGCCGCGCGCCGGTGTGCAGCATGTTGCGCAGCAGCCAGACGACGTCGATATTGGCCGGCGCCGGCAGCGTCTCGGCGCGCGGGTGCAGCTCGGAGACCGTCGCCGCGCCGCCCTGGCGCTCGCGCACATAGAAGCCGGAGCCGCGCCGCGACTCCAGAAAACCCTGCGCGACGAGCCGCTCGTACGCTTCGACCACCGTGAAGCGCGACACGCCCTTGTCGAGCGCGAGCTTGCGGATCGACGGCATGCGCATGCCGGGGCGGAACACGCGCTCCTCGATGCGGCGCCGCGCCCATTGGACGAGCTGTTCGACCAGCGTCAACGACGCGGTGTCGTGCGGGGCGGGAATCTGGGTAAGCGGGACGGACATGACGGACTCCAACTGTACCGAACAGTATCGCGCCGATTGTACCGTTACTGTGCAGGTCACGGCCGTTACATTTGAATCCAGCGCGGCTGGTGACACCATGTAAATCCATACGTATGGCCCGCCGATCCGGCAAACGGTTATGCTTACGGCCCCGGCAGCGCTGCCCACAAGCGTGGCGCGCAACTGGCCCTTGCACAGAACAGCGTTTTCCGTCGATCCGCCATGACCACCCTGACAGCCCAATCGCTCAGTCTCGATCACCTCGTCGTCTCCGCGCGCACCTTGGACGAAGGCGTCCAGTACGTCGCCGATACGCTCGGCGTCGCGCCGGCCGGCGGCGGCGCGCATCCGCTGATGCGGACCCACAATCGCCTGCTCGGCCTGTGGGGCGGGGTCTACCTGGAAGTGATCGCCATCGATCCGCACGCCGCGGCCGAGGCAACCGATGGCACCGCGCCGCGCCCGCGCCTGTTCGCGCTCGACGACCCGGCGACGCAGGCGCGACTTGAAAACGGGCCGTATCTGTCGCATTGGGTCGCGCGCGTCGAACGGCCGAAGCATCTGGCGACGTGGCAAGCGCAGTATCCGCACCGCATCGCGCCGGTCGTGCCGATGACGCGGGGCGATTTCACGTGGGGCCTGACGGTGCCCGACGACGGGTCGTTCCCCGCGTGGCAAGGCGCCGGCGACGGCGTGCTGCCCTCGCTGATCCAGTGGGACTCGACGCGGCATCCGTCGCAGTCGCTGGCGCCGACGAACCTCGCGCTGAAAGCGTTGAAAGCCGTGCATCCGCGGCCAGAGCTGATTGGCGAGCAACTGCGCTGGCTCGGCGCCGCGCACCTGCTCGACGTACAGCCGACCGACGGCGCGGCGGCGCTCGTCGCCGAATTCGAAACACCCGAGGGTTCTCGAACCCTCGGATAAACAGCGCGTGATTGGGCAACCCCCGTGGCAACCCCGGTGGCACCCCAGCGGCAATGGTTGGCCAGTCGCGCGATAATTGAAATTTTGACCGGTTCCAGAAATACCAGAGGAGATCATGGACCAAAGCGACCTGAAAGCCCCGACGTGGCAATTGTCCGAACGCGCGCGCAAGCTCACGAGCTCCGCGATCCGCGAGATCCTGAAGGTCACGGAACGGCCCGAAGTCATCTCCTTCGCCGGCGGCCTGCCCTCGCCTGCCACCTTCCCGGCCGAGCGCATGCGCGAGGCGTCCGACCGCATCCTGCGCGACACGCCCGCCGCGGCGCTGCAGTACAGCGCGACCGAAGGTTATCTGCCGCTGCGCGAATGGGTCGCGCAGCGCTACTCGATCAACGGCGCGCAGATCCGTGCGTCGCAGGTGCTGATCACGACCGGCTCGCAACAGGCGCTCGACCTGCTCGGCAAGGTGCTGATCTGCGTCGATAGCCCCGTGCTGGTCGAAACGCCGACCTACCTCGGCGCGCTGCAATCGTTCTCGATGTACGAGCCGCACTACGTGCAGGTGCCAACCGACGAGCAGGGCCTGATCCCCGAGGGCCTGAAGCCGGAACTGACCAATGGCGCGCGTCTGCTGTACGCGCAGCCGAATTTCCAGAATCCGACGGGCCGCCGTCTGCCGGTCGAACGCCGCCGCGCGCTCGCCGAGTTCGCGAAGACCGCGCCGTTCCCGGTGATCGAGGACGATCCCTACGGCGCGCTCGACTACGCGGGCGAACCGCTGCCGACGATGTTGTCGATGGCGCCCGATCACATCGTCTATCTCGGCTCGTTCTCGAAGGTGCTCGCGCCGGGTCTGCGCGTCGGTTTCATCATCGCGCCCGAGGAGCTGATCTTCAAACTCGTGCAGGCCAAGCAGGCCACCGACCTGCACACGCCGAGCTTCACGCAGCGCATCGTGCACGAGGTGGTCAAGGACGGCTTTCTCGACACGCACGTGCCGACGATCCGCGAGCTGTATCGCAACCAGTGCGACGCGATGCTCACCGCGCTCGAACGCTATATGCCCGAAGGCGTCAGCTGGAACCGTCCGGAAGGCGGCATGTTCATCTGGGTCAATCTGCCGGCGGGCATCGACACGATGAAGCTGCTCGAGGAAGCGGTCGCGCAGAACGTCGCGTTCGTGCCGGGCGCTCCGTTCTTCGCGAGCGAGGCGCAGCACAACACGCTGCGTCTGTCGTTCGTCACGGTGCCACCGGCTAAAATCGACGAAGGCGTGGCGCGTCTCGCCGCACTCGTGCGCGCGAAAATCTGAACGGCGTTAGCCGCACTGCCATCGGGGTGAAGCTTGCACGCGCGTTGCGTGCGGACTTCGCCCCGCCTGCATTCATGCAATCTCACCGAAACGAGGAAACGACATGGCTCAATCGAATGTGTACGACAAGCTCAAGGAACTCGGCATCGAATTGCCGGCGGCGGGTGCGCCGGCAGCGGCCTATGTGATGAGCGCGCAAAGCGGCAACACGGTGTACCTGTCGGGCCACATCGCCAAGAAGGACGGCAAGGTGTGGGTCGGCAAGCTCGGCGCGACGCTCTCCACCGAGGAAGGCAAGGCCGCCGCGCGCTCGATCGCGATCGATCTGCTCGCCACCTTGCATGCGCACGTCGGCGACCTGAACCGCGTCACGCGCGTCGTCAAGCTGATGAGCCTCGTCAACTCGACGCTCGAGTTCACCGAGCAGCATCTGGTCACCAACGGTGCGTCCGAACTGATCGCCGACGTGTTCGGCGAACGCGGCAAGCACGCGCGCTCGGCGTTCGGCGTCGCGCAGATTCCGCTCGGCGCGTGCGTGGAGATCGAGCTGATCGCCGAGGTCCAATAGCATCGACGCGATGTGACAATGCGTGCGGTGTCGCGCGAGATCGGCACCTGATTCACGCCGCATTGCGATTGAAACGCGCCGACCGGTGTCACGCACCGGCGGCGCGTTTCTGTTTTATGGCGACGGTGGATCGCCGCCGCGCAGGCGGATAGAATCCGCGAACTCCCTCAATGTCCATTGCACCGGGGCCTGTCGATGTCCGCTCACACCGTTCGTTTCAAACAGGTCGACGTGTTTACGTCGACACCGTTCAAGGGCAATCCGCTTGCCGTCGTGTTCGATGCCGACGCGCTCGATACCGCGCAAATGCAGGCCATTGCGCGCTGGACCAATCTGTCCGAAACCACGTTTCTGCTAAAGCCGACCGACGCGGCCGCCGACTATCGCGTGCGCATCTTCACGCCGGGGGGCGAGTTGCCGTTCGCGGGTCATCCGACCTTGGGCACCGCGCATGCTTTACGCGAAAGCGGCTACCAGCCGAAGCAGGCCGGCAAGCTGATCCAGCAATGCGGCGTGGGTCTCGTCGAACTCGAAGCGCTCGACGGCGGCGACAACATGCACGGCGCATGGGCGTTCGCCGCGCCGCCCGCGCGCGTGACACCGCTCGCCGAGCATCGTTACGAAGCGCTGTCTACGGCTTTACGTAGTCAGGCGATCGACTTCAGCGCGCCGCCATGCGCGGTCGACAACGGTGCGCCGTGGCTCGTGGTGCGGGTCGATTCGGCACGCGCCTGCCTCGCGCTCGAACCCGACGCGGCGGCGCTCGCCGAGCTCGCGCATTCGGTCGACACGCACGGCGTCGCCGTGTATGGACCACACGACGCCGACGGCCCCGCGACGTTCGAGGTCCGTTGCCTGATGGCGGGCGGCGGCTTCGGTGTCGGCGAAGACCCGGTGACGGGCAGCGCCAATGCCGCGCTCGCGGGTCTGCTGAACCTGCAGCACCGTCGTCCCCCTGCACGCTACACGGCGCGTCAGGGCACCGCGCTCGGGCGCGCGGGCCACGTGTCGGTCCACTACGACGATGCGCGCGGCAAGATCTGGATCGGCGGGCCTTCGGTGACGATCGTCGACGGCACGTGCCGGCTCGCGTAAGCGAGCTGCGGCTTCGCGCGCACGCCACGGCGACACGCCACATGCCGCCGCTTCACACCACAAAAAGCCGCAGCGCGATGGCGTCGCCATACCTGGTTCTCCGAATTCATCGTGGCCGGATTGCAAAAGCCCTGCCAGAAACTGCCGAGTGGCAGGCACCGTTGCCGACGAAGTCTTCGACAAATCCCGGACCGGTCGCGTCATAAGACCGGCGATGCAGGCCAGGTGAACAGCCGCATCCAGGCGCTCGCCGCGCGAGCGTATACCCCATGCCCGGAAGCTTCCTTAATCCAGTGGCATTCAGTAATATCGAACCGTATCCGATGACCTGCGGACGGTCCGGCGCGGCGCCACGCCCTCTCATCCTGCGCAGCAGCTTTGGCATCTTGGTCACCATGCAGCCATCCATCTATTTCGCGCAGTCGATGCCCATGCGTTTGCAAGCGGCCCGCACCCAGCCAAGGCCCGCGCGATGACTCAGTCCCGCTTCTCGGAGCCGCGCGAAGCCAGGCCGCGACGCGATCCATTGGTCACGCGCCGGCGCGCATTGCTCGTCATTCCCGCCCTCGGGGTACTCGTACTGATCCTGCTGTGGACCGTGATCTTCGCGCGGCTGTCGGTAGAAAGGGACGCGACGTACCGCGAAGCGATGGCGTCTTCCGCAATACTTTCCGCGGCGCTCGAGCAGCACACCATCAAGGCGATTCACCAGGTCGATCAGATCACGCGCTTCGTCAAGTACGAGTTCGAAAAGACGCCCAATCATTTCGATCTCGCGAGCACGGTCGAAAAAGGCGTCGTGCAAAGCGAAACGCTCGTGCAGGTGTCGATAATCGACGAGCACGGCAGACTGATCGCCAATACGGCCGAACTCAACCCCGCTCACATCGACTTGTCGGACCGCGAGCACTTCAAGGTCCACGAGCACGAAAACGACGACCAGCTGTACATCAGCAAGCCCGTGCTCGGCCGCGTGTCGGGTCACTGGACGCTGCAGATGACGCGGCGTCTCAATCATCCGGACGGCTCGTTCGCGGGCGTCATCGTGGTCTCCGAAGACCCGAGCTACTTTACGTCGGACTTCTACAACAACGCGGCGATCGGCCGCGAAGGCGTGATCGCGGTGATCTCGGACAGCGGCACCGTGCTCGCGCGCCGCACCGGCAACGCCAGCAGGACGAGCAGCACGTTCACCGCGAGCGGCACGTATCCGACCTCGGAGCATGTGTCGGGCACCTACGTCGATTCGATCGACAACGTCACGCGCATCGTGTCGTACCGGCACATCGACGGCTATCCGCTCGGCGTGCTCGTCGGTCTTTCGCAGGGCGAAGAATTCGCCGATTACAACCACACGCGCAACGTCTATCTGTTGATGGCGGGCTTCATCTCGCTCGCGATGCTCAGCTTCTTCGCGGTCGCGACCGGCCTGATAGGCAAACTGCTAGGCCGCGAGCGCGAGATGACGCAACTCGTCGAATACGATCTGTTGACCGGCCTGCGCAATCGCTACGCGACGCTGCAGGCGCTGCGCCATGACGTCGCGCAGCCGTTCAACCTGGGTCGCCTCGCGATTCTTTTTATCGACCTCGACAACTTCAAGACCGTCAACGACACGCTCGGCCACAACGCCGGCGACATCGTGCTGCAGATGACAGCCTCGCGCCTCGCCACCGCGGTCGGCGACGACGGCGCGCTGAGCCGCATCGGCGGGGACGAGTTCGTCGTCGTGATCAAGGGCGACGATGTCGAAAAGCGCGCGGTCGCGCTCGCCGAAGCCGCCGGCGAAGCGTTCTCGAAACCGTTCGAGGTGCGCGGCAGCGCGTTCGTGCTACATGCGAGCATCGGCATCGCGCTGTACTCGGTCGCCAACGAAAGCGAGATCGACCTGCTGAAGAAAGCCGACCTCGCGATGTACAGCGCGAAGGACGCCGGCAAGAACTGCTACCAGTTCTATTCGCCGCATCTGTCGCACCGCGCCGACCATCTGATGAAGTGGGAGCAGCAGTTGCGCGTCGCGCTGGCCGAGGGGCAACTGTTCCTCGCCTATCAGCCGAAGATCGATCTGAAGCGCCGCTGCATCACCGGCTTCGAAGCGCTCGTGCGCTGGAACCATCCGCAGCACGGACTGATCCCGGCCAACGAGTTCATCCCCGTGGCCGAGTCGACCGGCCTGATCGTGCCGATCGGCGACTTCGTGATCGAGACCGCATGCCGTCAGCTCGCGCAATGGCAGCAGCAGGGCTACGACACGCTATCGCTCGCGGTGAACATTTCGGCGGTGCAGTTCTGGCGCGGCGACCTGTTCGAAACGGTCTCGCGCGCGATCGAGGAAACCGGCATCTCCGCCCGTCGCCTCGAACTCGAAATCACCGAAACGACGATGATGGAATTTCCGGAAGTGGTCTCCGAAAAAATCTTCGCGCTGAAGCGTCTCGGCGTACGCATCGCGCTCGACGATTTCGGCACCGGCTACTCTTCGCTGTCCTATCTCAACCGCTTTGCCGTCGATACGCTGAAGGTGGACCGCTCGTTCGTCCAGGCGATTCCGGGCGACCGCAGCGTCTGCGTAATGGTCACCGCGATCGTCAACCTCGCGCGCTCGCTCGGGCTCACGGTGGTGGTCGAAGGCACGGAGACCGAAGAGCAGATTGCGTGGCTGGCCGCGCTCGGCCATATCGAGGCACAGGGCTTCCTGTTCTCGCGGCCAGTGCCAGTGGAGGCGATCCCGGCACTGCTCGAGCGCTTCGGGGTATGCGGCATGAACAGCGTCGGCGGCCGCCGCGTCGCGCACGAAGCCCACAGCGCAAGCAGCCTATCCAGCAACAATTAAAGGACGGGCACCCGCACGGCGGGGCCCGCGCAGCGCCGATGCAGACCATCACGAGCGATGAGGCTGCCCGCCGCGGGCAACGGGAACCGCTATGGACGCTGTTCCGGGTCGTGTGCGGCCTGTCGGCGCTGTCCTGGGGCGGTCTCGCGTTGATGGCGCAGCTCGAGCATCATTACGTGGAACGCGAGGGGCGGCTCTCGCGCGTGGCGTTCTCGGACCTGATCGCGCTCGCGTGGATGGTGCCGGGACCCGTCGGCTGCAACGTCGCCGTGCAGCTCGGGCACGCGCTGCGCGGACGCGCGGGCGCATGGGTCGCCGGGGTGGCGAGCGTACTGCCCTTCTTCACGCTGATGACGCTGTTCGCGATCTTCTATCGCACGCCCATCATGCACACGATCACGTCGCAAACCCTGCTGCATCACTTCAGCGTCGTGCTCGCGACGCTGATCGCGCTCACCTGGTACAAGCAAACCCGCGCGCTCGTGCGGGGCAAGCTCGAATGGACGGCGGCGCTGCTCGGCAGCATCGCGCTGCTCTATGCGCACGGCGCCGCGGCGTATGTGGTGATGCTCGGCGCGGCCTTCGGCGCCGGCTGGTTCGCGAGTCGGGAGCGCGACTCGCGACTCGCCGTGTCGCTCCAGCGCGGCGACTATCGGCTACTGGCCGCGCTCGGCGTGCTGCTCGTGCTGTTTGCGCTGCCGCTGCCGCATCGCTATGACCTCGCGCTGCTGTGGCCGCGCCTCGCTGGCGCCGGCATGACGCTGTTCGGCGGTGGCTTCTCGGCGTTGCCGGTGCTGAAGACGCTGTTCGTCACGCCGGCGGTCGGCGTGTCCGATAACGACTTCACGCTCGCGTTTACGCTGTCGCCGTTGTCCCCGGGACCCCTGCTGAACGTGGTTCCGTTCTTCGGTTATCTCGTCGATGGCTGGCTCGGCGCGCTGATCGCGACGCTCGCGCTATTCGTGCCGTCAGGCTGCCTCGTCGTGCTCGCGCAGCGGCATCTGCATCAGTTGAAGGTGAACCCGCGCTTCGAGCACGGCATGAGGATTCTGCGCGCGGTCACGACCGCGTTTCTCGCGGTCGCGGTACTGCGCATTGCCGTGCACGTACCGCTGGAGCCGATCTATCTGCTGACCTCGACGTTCTCCGCGATGTGCTTCGCGAAGCTGAAGGTGCCGGTGTATGCCGTGTATGGAACGGTGGCGGTGGCGTGCGGTTTGTGGCTCGCGTACGGCGCCACGACGTGATGCGTCGCGGGCCGCACGAAGCCTGCTGCGCCGTTGGCGATCCGGCGGTCCGGCGGTCCGGCGATCAGAACCCGCGCGACAGCACAGCGAAGCCGATCGTCACGACGCCCAGCACGAGATTGATCAGCACGAGACGGCGGACCGTGCCGACCGCCAGCGCGCCATCGGGCCACTTCTGCGCCTGCACCGCGCGGCGAATGCGCGGATATACGGCGAAGCGGATATGCCCGAAGATCAGCATCATCACGATGCCGAGACCGGTCATCGCATGCAGCGGCCAGCTAGCATGAGCGCCGCCGAATTGCATCAGCAGGAAGCCGCCGCTGATCAGGATCACGAGCACCGACACCCCGACCCAGTTGAAGAAGCGCCCAAATACCGACTCCCACAGCGGCAGGCGCAGTTGCGGCGACAGATCGCCGAGCGCAGGGCGCAGGCAGAAATGCGCGAACACCATACCGCCGACCCACACCGCCACCCCGAGCAGATGCAGAAAAAGCGCGACTTCGATAGCCTTGTTCATGTAGTTTTCCTCTCCCGACGACGCCACACCGTTTAGGACACGCAATCCCGCTCAGCACCAACTGAGCGCGTTCGACCATACGTGATGCAGGCAGTTCCGGGTATCGACGTCTATTGCGTCGTGTTTTGTCGTTGTGATCGCGGCCCGTTCATCTGGCCGCGACGCCGCCGCGCCCCGTTTGCTTCCACGCCCTTCGCGCGACGGACTTTGCTGCGACAGACCGCGAGCGCCCCGCATGCTAGCAGGCGCTCACGGTTTTAGAGCGTCAAACTTCGTTAAATCGACTCCATTAAGCCGGCAGCACCGGACGCATGCCGTCGAGCTTCAGCTTGCTGGCGGGCGCGCGTCCCTTGCGCGCACGCTTGCCGACATGCGCCGCAAGCTCGGCGCCGGCCAGCTTCTCCTCGTCGACGCGGCCGCCACGACGCGTGCCGATCAGCATCACGCCTGCTTGATTGATCGCGAGCGCCTGCACGAGCGTTTCGTTGTCGTCGAGCGCCATCAGCGTGACGCCACGGCCGCCGCCCGACAGCGTCTTCATCTCGTCGAGGCCGAACACGAGCAGACGTCCGCCCGACGACAGACACGCGACCTGCGCCGCGTCCGGCAGCATCGGCATCGGCGCGAGCGGCGCGGCGCCGGCGTCGATCGTCATGAACGACTTGCCGGCCTTCACGCGGCTCACCATATCGCCGAGCTTCGCGATGAAGCCGAAGCCGTTGCTCGACGCGAGCATCAGCGCCTGTTCCGCCGACGCCGCGTAGTAGTGCATCAAATGACTGCCCGATTCGAGCTCGATCAGCGACGTGACCGGCACGCCGTCGCCGCGTCCGCCCGGCAGTTGAGCCACCGCGACCGAATAGACGCGCCCGTTGCTACCCCACGCGATCAGCGTATCGGGCGTGCGGCATTGGAACGCCGCGTAGAGGCCGTCGCCGGCCTTGAAGCTGAAGCCGGCCGTATCGAGCCCGTGGCCCTTCAGCGCGCGCACCCAGCCCTTTTGCGACACCACGACGGTGACCGGCTCGTCGACCACGCGCGCTTCGAACGTCGCGCGCTTTTCCTGCTGGATCAGCGTGCGGCGCTCGTCGCCATACTGTTTCGCGTCGGCTTCGATTTCCTTGATCAGCAGGCGCTTCATCGCCGGTTCGCTGCCGAGCAGCTCTTCGAGCCTGGCCTTCTCGTCGCGCAGCTCGGCCAGTTCCTTCTCGATCTTGATCTTCTCGAGGCGCGCCAACTGACGCAGCCGGATTTCGAGGATGTCCTCGGCCTGGCGATCCGTGAGACCGAACGCGGCCATCAGCGCGACCTTCGGCTCGTCCGATTCGCGAATGATGCGGATGACTTCGTCGATATTCAGGAAGACGATCATCCGGCCTTCGAGAATATGGATGCGGTCGTCGACCTTCGACAGACGATGCCGCGTGCGGCGCGTCACCGTCGCGAAACGGAATGCGATCCACTCGTGCAGGATTTCGCTCAAGCCCTTCTGACGCGGCCGGCCATCGCCGCCGACCCATCACCATGTTCAGCGGCGCGTTCGATTCGAGGCTCGTATGCGCGAGCAGCGTGTTGACGAAGTCGGTCTGATCGATGCGGCTCGACTTCGGCTCGAACACGAGACGCACCGGCGCGTCCTTGCCCGATTCGTCGCGCACCGCGTCGACGAGCCCGAGCAGCGTCTGCCGCGTCTGCAACTGCTCGGGCGTCAGCGTCTTCTTGCCAAGCTTGATTTTCGGGTTGGTCTGTTCTTCGATTTCTTCGAGCACCTTCTGCGCGGCCGTATTCGGCGGCAGTTCGGTGATCACGAGTTGCCACTGGCCACGCGCGAGATCCTCGATCTTCCAGCGCGCGCGCACCTTCAGGCTGCCGCGGCCGGTTTCGTACGCGGTGGCGATTTCCGCCTCGCTCGAAATGATCTGGCCGCCGCCGGGGAAGTCCGGACCGGGCACATGCTGCATCAGCTCCGCATGCGAGAGCTTCGGATTGCGGATCAGCGCGACCGCCGCTCCTGCGACTTCGCGCAGGTTGTGCGACGGAATTTCCGTCGCGAGGCCGACAGCGATGCCCGATGCGCCATTGAGCAGCACGAACGGCAGACGCGCTGGCAGCACCTTCGGCTCTTCGAACGAGCCGTCGTAGTTCGGCATGAAGTCGACCGTGCCCTGATCGATTTCGGCGAGCAGCAGCTTTGCGATCGGCGTCAGGCGCGCTTCGGTGTAACGCATCGCCGCCGCGCCATCGCCGTCGCGCGAGCCGAAGTTGCCCTGGCCGTCGATCAGCGGATAGCGCATCGAAAAGTCTTGCGCCAGACGCACGAGTGCGTCGTACGCGGACTGGTCGCCGTGCGGGTGATACTTACCGAGCACGTCGCCGACCACCCGCGCCGATTTGACCGGCTTCGCGTTGTCGCCGAGGCCCATCTCGTTCATCGCGAACAGGATGCGGCGCTGCACCGGCTTTTGCCCATCGCAAACATCGGGCAGCGCGCGGCCCTTGACCACGCTGACCGCATACTCGAGGTACGCGCGCTCCGCGTAGTTGCCGAGCGTCAGCACGTCGCTGTCCGACGGCGGCTCGTTGAAAAGGTCGAGAGTGTTATCGTCGTCCATCTAGATTCCGTGTCCGTGTTTGGCTTGAAGTGTCGTATGCCGCATTGAGGCGCAATGCGCTCAGATGTCCGCTTCCACTTCGTTGCCCTTCTCTTCGAGCCAGCTGCGGCGCGACGCCGCTTCGCCCTTGCCCATCAGCATCGTCATGCGCGCGACGGTCGCATCGTAGTCGAGTTCGCCGAGCGCGACCGGCTGCAGGCGGCGCGTGTCGGGATTCATCGTCGTGTCCCACAGCTGCTCGGCGCTCATTTCACCGAGACCCTTGAAGCGGCTGATCGACCACTGGTTGTCGCGCACGCCGTCCTTGCGCAGCTTGTCGAGAATCGCCTCGAGCTCGCCTTCGTCGAGCGCATAGAGCTTCTGCGCGGGCTTCTTGCCGCGCGCGGGCGCATCGACGCGAAACAACGGCGGACGCGCGACGCACACATGACCGCGCTCGATCAGTTGCGGGAAATGCTTGAAGAACAGCGTGAGCAGCAGCACCTGGATATGCGAGCCGTCGACGTCCGCATCCGACAAAATGCAGATCTTGCCGTAGCGCAGATTCGACAGATCGACCTTGTCGTCCGGATTATGCGGATCGACGCCGATCGCCACTGAAATGTCGTGCACCTCGTTGTTCGCGAACAGGCGATCACGTTCGGTTTCCCATGTGTTCAGCACCTTGCCGCGCAGCGGCAGGATCGCCTGGTATTCCTTGTCGCGGCCCATCTTCGCGGAGCCGCCCGCCGAGTCGCCCTCGACGAGGAACAGCTCGTTGCGGCCGATTTCCGTCGATTCGCAATCGGTCAGCTTGCCGGGCAGCACGGCAACGCCCGAGCTCTTGCGCTTCTCGACCTTCTGCCCCGCGCGCGTGCGCGCCTGCGCCTGCTTGATCACGAGGTCCGCGAGTTTCTTGCCATGCTCGACGTGCTGGTTCAACCACAGTTCGAGCGCCGGCCGAGCGAACGACGACACGAGCTTGACCGCATCGCGGCTATTCAGGCGCTCCTTGATCTGCCCTTGAAACTGCGGATCGAGCACCTTCGCCGACAGCACGAACGACACCCGCGCGAACACGTCTTCGGCGAGCAGTTTCACGCCCTTCGGCTGCAGGTTGTGCAACTCGACGAAGCTCTTGACCGCCTGATAAAGACCGTCGCGCAAGCCCGACTCGTGCGTGCCGCCCGCGGGCGTAGGAATCAGGTTCACGTACGACTCGCGCGTGAGCGGCCCTTCCTCGCTCCACGCGACGACCCACGCCGCGCCCTCGCCTTCGGCGAACGTCTCTTCGCTCGAACGCGAGCTTTCCGCGTAGCGCTCGCCCTCGAACAGCGGAATCAGCAGATCGCTGCCGTTCATGCCTTCGAGCAGATAGCCGCGCAGGCCGTCTTCGTATTTCCAGCTTTGCCGCTCGCCGGTTTTCTCGTTGACGAGCGTGACCTCGACGCCCGGCAGCAGCACCGCTTTTGAGCGCAACAGACGCTGCAATTCACCGAGCGGCAGGTTCGGCGAATCGAAGTACTTCGGATCGGCCCACGCGGTCACGCGCGTGCCGGATTTCTTGTCGGCCTTGGTGGCGGCACGCACTTCGAGCGGCTTCGCGACGTCGCCGTGCGCGAAGCTCAGTTCGGCGACCTTGCCGTCGCGCCACACGGTGACGTCGAGCCGCGTGGACAGCGCGTTGGTGACCGACACGCCGACGCCGTGCAGACCGCCCGAGAACGTATAGGCGCCGCCGGCGGCCTTGTCGAACTTGCCACCCGCGTGCAAGCGCGTGAAAACGATTTCGACGACCGGTACGCCTTCGTCGGGGTGCAGGCCGAACGGAATGCCGCGGCCGTCGTCGTCGACCGAGACCGAATGGTCCGCGTGCAGCGTGACCGTGATTTGCCGGCCGTAACCGCCGAGGGCTTCGTCCGATGCGTTGTCGATGACTTCCTGAATGATGTGCAGCGGATTCTCGGTGCGGGTGTACATGCCGGGTCGTTGCTTGACCGGCTCCAGACCCTTCAACACCTTGATCGACGCTTCGCTATACGCGGCGTTTGGCTTTTTCGTAGACATGATTGACTCGGTGCGTCGGTTCATCGTTGTCCACAGGTCCTGTGGACAGGGCCGTGGACAATGCGTTGAGTATTCAAAAAAAGCGAAACGAAACAACGGGGTTAGGTGGAGCGCCCGCGATGCGGGCAAGCTGTTTTGTCGCGCGGCTTCCGTTGGCGCGCTCGAATGCCGGAGATGGACGCACAGCCCGCCGGGGAAGCCTGTTCGCGGGGTATTGTACTGATTTCGATCACCGCGGCAATTGACCCCGCGCTGAATTGGCCGACTGGATAAGGCGCGGCGGGCGTTGGGGGACATGCAATGGAGGATGGACGGCTCGCAGGACGGCGGCGCGATCGGTATCGGCGGAAAATGCACGGGGCGCGCGCCGGCTGAATTTCGGTGCCGTGCGCGGCGGCGCTTTCTGTTGTTTTTGTGCCGGCCGCGCACGCCGCGTTACTTGACGCGGTTTTCCAGCTCGTCCCAACGTTCGAGCGCGAGCATCAACTCCTCGTCGATCTCGGCATAGCGCTCGGTCAGACGCGCGCCTTCGCGTGCATCTTTCGCGAACACCGAGCCGTCTTCGAGCTGCGCGCCGATTGCCTTCTGTTCGGCCTCGAGGTCGGCAATCATTTTCGGTAGCGCCTCCAGTTCGCGCTGCTCCTTGAACGACAGCTTCGCGCTGCGCTGCGCATTGCGGCCCGACGCGCTGTCCTTCGGCGCCGCTTCTTTCGGCGCTTCCTTGCTCGATTCTTTCTGCGCTTCGAGCGCGAGTTGCTCCGAGCGATCGCGCTGCGTCTGCCAGTCCGTGAAGCCGCCGACGTATTCGCGCCACTTGCCGCCGCCTTCCGAGGCGATCACCGACGTCACGACGTTATCGAGAAACGCGCGGTCGTGGCTGACGAGCAGCACCGTGCCGTCGTAGTCGATCAGCAGTTCTTCGAGCAGTTCGAGCGTCGGAATGTCGAGGTCGTTGGTCGGTTCATCGAGCACCAGCACGTTGGCCGGGCGCGCGAACAGGCGCGCGAGCAACAGCCGGTTGCGCTCGCCGCCCGACAGCGACTTGACCGGCGAACGCGCGCGCTCCGGTGCGAACAGGAAGTCGCCGAGATAGCTCATCACGTGCTTCTTCTGGGCGTTGATTTCGACCCACTCGCTGCCGGGGCTGATCGTGTCCGCGAGACTCTTTTCCAGATCGAGCGCCGCGCGCATCTGATCGAAATACGCGACCTGCGGATTCGTGCCGACGCGCACGTTGCCCTCGTCGGGCGCGAGATCACCGAGGATCAGCTTCAGCAGCGTGGTCTTGCCCGCGCCGTTCGGACCGACGAAGCCGATCTTGTCGCCGCGCATCACCGTGGCCGTGAAGCGGTCCACCACCGCGCGCTCGCCATAGCGCTTCGTCACGTCCGTCAGTTCCGCCACGATCTTGCCGGACTTCTCGCCCTGACCGACGTCGAGCTTCACGTTGCCCTGCACGTTGCGGCGCTCGGCGCGCTCGTTGCGCATCTGCACGAGGCGCGCGATGCGGCCGACGCTGCGCGTGCGGCGTGCCTCGACGCCCTTGCGAATCCACACTTCTTCCTGCGCGAGCAGTTTGTCGAACTTCTCGTTCTCGATGCGCTCGACTTCCAGCTGCTGCGCCTTGCGCGTCTGGTACGCGGAGAAATTGCCCGGATACGACAGCAGCCGCCCGCGATCGAGCTCGACGATGCGCGTCGCGACGCGGTCGAGAAACGCGCGATCGTGTGTGATGAACAGCAGCCCAGCGCGCAGCGACACCAGCAGATCTTCGAGCCAGCGGATGCCGTCGAAGTCGAGATGGTTGGTCGGCTCGTCGAGCAGCAGCACGTCGGGCTGCACGACGAGCGCGCGCGCGAGCGCGGCGCGCTTCTGCATGCCGCCCGACAGCGAGCCGATACGGGCTTCGCCGTTCAGGCCGATCTGCTGCAGCGTGGTCGCGACGCGCGTGCTCCAATTCCATGCGTCCGCGGCGTCCAACGACGATTGCAGCGTGTTCATGCGCGCGAGCAGCGCGTCGTGTTCGGCGCCCTCGGGCGTGTCGGCGAGCTGATGCGCGACCGCGTCGTATTCGTCGAGCAGCGCGCGCGCCTCGGTGAGTCCGGCGGCGACCGCGTCGAACACGGTGTCGTCGGCGTTGAACTCGGGCTCCTGCGGCACGTAGACCGTGCTCAGATGCTGCTGACGCGTGACGAGGCCGTCGTCGGGTTTGGCCAGATCGGCGACGATTTTCAACAGCGACGACTTGCCCGCGCCGTTGCGCCCGATCAGCCCGACGTGCTCGCCCGCTTCGAGCGAGAAATCCGCGTGGTCGAGCAGCGCGACGTGACCGAACGCGAGCTGCGCTCCGGTAATGGTGTAAAGCGACATGGGAATGGGAGAAGACAGCGATGAGTCGGAACTGCTCATTGTACCGGGCGTAGGGCCGGCCGCAGGTATGCCGGGCGGGAACATCCGTGCGATGAAGCGCGCGACACAGTGTGCAACGCTATCGGCGCGGGCCGGGCCGGCCTTTCAAGCAGTTGCTTACTTGACGTGCACCGTGATCGTCTTGCTCATCTCCGGCCCATACGAGCGATGCGCGCCGTCGCCGAATTGCAGCGTCAGCGTATGGTCGCCCGGCGGCAGCGTCAGATCGGTTTCAGTCTGGCCTTTGCCGAAGTGCAGCGACTTGTCGGTCGCGGGGACGACCTCGCCCTTCGGCAGCGGCTTGCCGTCGATCAGCAGGTGATGATGCCCGGTGCCGTCCGTCAGCGTGCCGGCGGGCGCGATCTTCATGCCGTCAAGGCCAAACACGACGTGCACCGGATTGGTGACGGTCGCGCCGTCCGCCGGTTGCACGAAGGTCACGCCCTCCGCCTGCGCCACACCTGACCCGGCGAGTAGCCCAGCCGCCGCGACGCCGACCAACCATCGGTTTATAAACATCGCTTTCTCCTTTGGAAACGAAACCCGGCGATGCGGCGCCGCCAGCGGCCTCTCCGAGACCGATCGTCTCAATACGTGCGAAGCGAGCGCCACATCTGTCCAATCGAATGGCTTGCAGGTCAAAGCGTACACGGCTTGTGTGACGAGGCCCGTCGCGCGAACCCGGGCTCGCCGCAGAGGCGTTGGGGCGGCGCCGCTTCGGTCGTCTGCGGCTGATTTGACAAATTCCGGTAATATTGCGGGTCGCCGCGCCGCCCCATAAAGGGGCAGAGCAAGCCGGCCATTGCATTGAACGAGAGAGCGTGTCGTGAGCGAAGTAATCGAAGTGACGGAATTCAAGAGCTGGGTCTGCCTGATTTGCGGTTGGATCTACAACGAGGAAGACGGTCTGCCCGAAGAAGGCATCGGACCGGGCACGCGTTTCGCCGACATTCCGGAAGACTGGCGCTGCCCGCTGTGCGACGTGGGCAAGGCGGAGTTCGCGGTGGTGGAGTTTTGACAGTGAGATGAGCTTGGGGCGATAGGCGCGGTTGCGTGCGCTTCGTCAGATGCTCAGGTGGTTTTCGCGGCCCGGCAGGCGATGTCTTCGGGGGTTTGTTTTTGCGGGATTTGTGCGAGGCGCGGGCGGCTGCTGGCTTGGCTCTCCTCTTGCCCGCGCCGGTTTGATATACTCTGCGCTCGCCGATCTGTCCGGCTCGGTCCTCTCCCTGTAGTTCAATGGATAGAACAAGTGCCTCCTAAGCGCTAGATACAGGTTCGATTCCTGTCAGGGGGACCAACTAAGCTCCAAACGTTCGCCACGTTTCACCACAAAACCCCGCCCAGCCCAGCCTAGCGGGGTTTTTTGTTGCCAACGTCGTCAAGGTTTCACCATTGACAGCGGGGGTATTGCGGGGGTACTTATCGGGGTATCAATCGACCCCCTCTTTCAGATACCCCCAAATGGCACTGACCGACACCGCGATCAAGAACACAAAGCCCGCCGAGAAGCCGCTCAAGCTGTTCGACGGCGGCGGCCTGTTCCTTCTCATAACACCGGCGGGCCAGAAGTACTGGCGGCTCAAATATCGGGTTGCCGGAAAAGAAAAGCTGTTAGCGATCGGCGTCTATCCCGATGTTGGTCTGGCGGCGGCAAGAAAGAAGCGCGACGAGGCGCGTGAGCTACTGGTGGATGGAATTGATCCGGGCGAGGCAAAAAAGGATGACAAGCGCTTGCGCGCCCTGAGCGCCGCGAATTCATTTGAGGCGGTGGCGCGGGAGTGGTTTGAGGGGCAACGAGGCGGATGGACGGCGGGCTACGCCGAAAAGGTTATTGCCTCGCTGGAGGGGGACGTGTTCCCCACCCTTGGCAGCAAGCCTCTCGCTGATATAGAGGCTCCCCACCTGGTCGAACTGCTGCGAACCATAGAGTCCCGAGGCGTCCGCGAGACAGCGAAGCGGATATTGCAGCGCAGCCGCGCCGTGTTCCAGTATGCAATCATGACCGGGCGATGCTCCCGCAACCCGGCAAGCGACGTTGACGCCGCTGTCATCCTGAAGAAAGGGCCGGGAGTACAACACATGGCCCGCGTAAAGGCGCTGGAACTGCCGGAACTGATGCGGGACATTGCCGGATATAGCGGCGACCTTATAACCCGGCTGGCGCTCGAACTGATGGCTATCACGTTCGTCCGGACTGGCGAACTGATCGGCGCGAAATGGGGAGAGTTCGACACTACCGCGGCGGAGTGGCGCATCCCTGCTGAGCGTATGAAGATGCGCACCCCGCATATCGTGCCGTTGAGTCGCCAAGCACTCGCCGTTATCGAGCAACTACGCGAGATGAACGGCAACCGGGATCACGTGTTCCATAGCCCTCAAAGCCGTGGCCCCATCTCGAATAACACCATGCTCTACGCGCTGTACCGGATGGGCTACAAATCCCGGATGACCGGGCACGGGTTCCGGGGGCTGGCCGCAACGACGCTGCGGGAAATGGGCTACTCGCGTGACCTCGTAGACCGCCAGCTAGCGCACGCCGAACGCAATCAGGTCACGGCGGCATACGTCCACGCCGAATATCTGCCCGAGCGACGCCAGATGATGCAGCACTGGTCCGACTTTATCGAAGCTTCGCGGGCTGGCGGGAAAGTGGTTACTGGAAAGTTCGGTTCGGCGGCGTGAAGCCCTCTGTGGTCTGCCCCCACATCGCATTTGCACGCAAACCCTGACGCCGCATTGCGTTAATGGTGGGGCAAACAAAAGTACAATCATCCACAATCGTTGCCACGTACCGGCAACCGGCAAGTCACACCGCGCCTAGCTCGACGGGGCGAAAACCGGGCTCCCTTACCCGGCTGGTGCGGTTCCTCATAAGGCTTTGCGTGCAGGGACGCAATGAGCGAATTATCTCAAGCTGTACTAGGTGGCGATCTGAAGAGAGTCATCGATGCGTGGGCCGAAGTTGAGACGATCTTGGCAATAGATCGGCAGGGAGCCGCCAACGTGGTTCAGCGAATCTCAGCCGATCTTGATCTAAAGCTATATCTCGACTCGGAGGATTTTCCGGGGCTATGGTTTCCACTCAGCAAAGCTGAAAACCGAGATCAAATGATGGCGTCACTCGTCATGTCGGGCTACGCGTCCAACATGGAGTGTGACCCGGGAGGTTGGACTAACTGGCGAATCTTGCCATCCGACTACGGCCGGATCATTGAACAGGTGCAGCGAATAGCGTCGGGAGGCAAAACGGCGATTCCTGATTGGATGCTACGTTACAAGGGGCGTCACGACATATCGCTGCACGATGCAGCCCATATTCTTGCCGGAATTCCACCTTTGACGGATTGGAATGAGCTTCCGAGAGAGATTTACGGCTGCATCATTGAATGGCGCGGAGCGTTGATCGATGCGATTAACCATGTGGAAATCAATGCGTCCAGCTGGTCGGCCCATCAGGACTCGGAACAGATGCTCCCTCACGCCGACATTCGCGCATGGTGCGACCGGCGGCAACACACTTGGCCGATTCCCGATCCGAGCCCGCAACCGAGGAACGACGCTGAACGCCTAATGGAGCGGATGCGCTCCGCCGAAGCGGAGCGCGATGACCTTGCGCGCCAGCTACAGACCGCACATGCAGAGATCGCGCGCCTTAAATCACTGGAAGAAATGCAAGGCTATCGAGACATGACACATGATCGCTTTGCACCCAAACTTGCAGCTGCCATCGATGCGTGGGAGGCTGTAACTGACCCTCAAGGGAAACACCCCAAACAGGCGCTCACGCAATGGCTTACCACGAACGCGGCGGCACTCGGACTTTGGGACAAGAACGGCCCGAACAAGACAGCAATTGAAGAGGCCGCGAAAGTTGCAAACTGGAAAGAGCGCGGCGGCGCGCCCAAAACTCCTGGGAAATAATCCCCCCACCCATTCTGATCCTTGCTGGCATTGGATTTTCTGCGATTCCCTCGAAATCGCAGAGCAAATCCCCCCACCCATTACGCTCAAATTCACCTACCTATTAGCCTTAATGGGTGGGTGAGTTTTTTGAATCCGCCCACCTATTCTGCGACACAGCGCGCCCCCTACGCTGCGAGCCATGTTCAACGAACCACAAAGGTTCTCACATGGTCGCAAATCATCGCAGCGCACCGCCGACCGGTAGTGCTCAATCCGAATCGCAGGCGCTGCCGCTCGACGGCTACACGCGCTGGGACGATCTGAAACGCATCATTCCCATGAGTCACGAGACGGTCCGCCAGCGCGAACTCAAAGGGCGTTTCCCGAAACGCGTGCAGCTCGGCTCGGCGCGATGTGTCGCCTGGAAAAACCGGGAGCTGCACCGATGGCTTGCTGACCCGGCGAACTACCGTGCGGAGGCCTGAGCATGGCGACGACCAAAAATGAAAAGGGCCGCACTCCCGCGAAGAGTGCAGCCCTGACGACCCGCGCCAATGATACCGCGCTGCGCATCGAGTACGACGGCGAGCTCGTGGAGTTCACGAAAGATGGCTGGATCAACGCTACGCAGGTCGCCGCCCGTTTCGGTAAGCGTCTGGATAGCTGGCTGAGAAGCCCAGAGACACAGGAATACATAGCCGCATTGGCAGCCGCCATAAATTCCCACGATTCGGGGGATTTAATCCGCACCCAGCGCGGCCGTATCGGCGGGACGCGCCTGCATCCGAAGCTAGGCGTCCTGCTGGCCCGCTGGTGCAGCGCCCGCTTCGCCGTCTGGTGCGATCTGCAAATCGATCACATCCTGCGGGGCGGCTTGAGCCTGCTGGAAAAGGATTCCCGCTCGCGCAGCACGACGCCGGACCGCGAACCGTTGTTGACCGTCGCCGCCGCCATCGTCGCCCGTCATCGTCTCCCGTTCGGCGCAGTGTACGAAGCGCTAGACCTGTTCGCAGGCGTGACCCACGCGCGCGAAATGACGTGTGCACAGGTCGCGGACACTACCGCTTTCGGCGACCGCCTGCTCTCGGGCACCGCAACACCCGCCGACTTTGCGCGCATCGAAGCCCATCGCACGCAGCTCGGCGGCGAGCGTGCGCAACTGCCGTTAGTCGTCGGCGGCTTGCTGGCGGGAGACCTCTGATGAGCGACCGCAACTCCGCCGCCAGCCAGCGCGATCGTCTGCTCCGCGCCCTCAAGCGCGGCCCGATCGACACGCAGCACGCGAGCCGCCAGCTCGACATCATCCACCCGCCGCGCCGCGTGTTCGAGCTGCGCAAGCTCGGCCACCGCATCACGACCTCGTGGGTGTGGCGCACCACCGAGGCCGGCGAGCGTCACCGCGTGGGCTTGTACGCGTTGGAGGGCCGATAGCATGGCTCATTGCTTGACACCTAGGCGGAATCCGCCTGCATTTGTCCGTATGGGCAGCGCATCCGCGCGGCCGCTATCCGAAAGGAACCATACTATGCAACCCTACGTTTGCGCCGCCGTGCGCACTGGATTGACACGCCATGCTCTACGAACCGCCATCCGTGGCGCAACTGAAACAATGGAAGGAGAAGCTCGGCTTTTCCGGCGCGCAGATGGCCAACATTCTCGGCCTGAAGAGCGCACGTCGCTGGCGCGAGTATGCGGAGGAAGCGAAACAACAGGGGATTCCACCAGCGAACCTGTTTATGGCCTGCGCGTTGGTAGCGCTCTCTCCTGCGCAGGTCGATCACGTGCTGACGCTGATGCGCGAAGTGGGCGCAACGATCGACCTGGACGCGAATTCGGAGTCGTCAGCGGACAAGGCCCGCGAACCGAAGTAGCCGCATTGGGCAGGCAAAAAAACGGCCGCCCGTTGAAAGGCGGCCTGTCGAGAATGGCTATTGCCCGCTGTCCGGCGGACAAAGCGAAGCCCAGCGCTGGTTTGCAACGCGCGCGTGTCAGCGGCCGCAATCAGTGCCGCGATGGCCTCACGCCAAAGCGCGGCACGTCCGATTGCGGCTCTCTCTCCGTCGATTGGGAGGGGCCGTATCGAGCCGCGGCCTCGCGATCGAGCCGCCGACTATCCATCGTCGTGCGCCCCCGCTTCACGAGCGCGCGGTGCAGTCTGGATCTGAACATCGCTGGACCCTCCTTGCGGTTTGCCGCCGGCGGCGCGGCGGCGCGTTACACCTCAATCTCTTCCAGCTTGTGCGTTTTGAGCCAGTCACGCACAAGCGCATTGAGCCGCGATTGCCAACGCGGGCCGCTCGCCTTCAAGGTTTCAAGTACATCGTCATCGAATCGCACGGTTGTCGCCGTTTTGGTCGTACCGCGCGGGCGACCCCTGCCGCGCTTCACGAGCCGGTTGCCTTCGTACTGGTCGGCTTGCTCGAAAAATTCGTCGGTCAATTCCGGCGCGTCGTCCGGGTCAACCCATTCGGTGCGCGTAGCGCGCTTGCTCACGTTCATTTGCTTTCCTCATGCTGATGATGCGGCGAGCCTCGCCGCGAGGCGTCCAGACCATGACGACCATGCGCCCGTCCAGCGTGCCTACGGTAATGAAGCGGGGCTCGTTGTAGCCCTCGCGCAAGTCTTCGGCTGTGTAATGCGTGCCCGCGAAAACCTCGACGGCGCGCGCGAAATCCAGCCCCCTTTCCATCAGTGCCCGGTCGCGTTTGTTGGCGTCGAATTCGATTTGCATGGCATTTATTGTACTAACGTTTATTTGTCATGCCAAGCTTTATTTGTAATCACAAAAATTCGCTTGACGCCGGGCGGCGCGTGGCGCTATTCTGGCCCCGTCGCTGAAACAGCAGCGACCGGGTTTGACAGCCTGAATAGTCGGAGGCGGACAGCCGCCTCAGCGCGGTTTTTTTACGTCCGTCTGCTTTGTGCCGCCTTCAATGGTCGGGCCTTGGTGGGGGTGCGTTCGCGCACGCCGGTTTCCTCTGACGCCGGTCTGTCAACCCTGCCTTGCGCCCGGCCACCCCGTTTGACAGCGGGCGACCGGGTCTTTAACCCAGTCAGAGGAGGCCGCACTATGCGCCACGCCCCCGCTCGTCCTGAGCAACCGTCTTTCCCGCAAAACCTCACCTATATCGTCAATGAAGCGCTGCGCGCCGCCGCGCTCGCGCCGACCTATCAGGATGCACTCGACATTACCGGCGACGCGCTGCGCTTGCTGGCGGAGATGTCCGCAAACAATCCCGGCGCAATTCGGCGTGCGCACAGCGCTGAGTACTCCTACACGGTAAGCGGAGGCCGCCATGCGTAAGAACACGACAGCAACAGTCGAGTCCATGAACGCGGAAATCGACCGCATCGGCTACGCACTGGCAAAGCAGGTTCCAGACATGGAACGAGGCTTCACGATTCAGACGAGCTACGGCGAACTGCGGATCGACGCCGAGGATGCCCCGCGCTTTGTCGCGCTCGCCCGCAACCTCCTGCAAAAGCAACTCAAGCGCGCGGAGGTGAGCCATGTCTAACCTCGCACGCACACAGCAAGAAAGCAGCATGACCGAGCAGGACGCCGCCGTTATCCGCGTCGATCAATTGCAGGCGCTCGC
This sequence comes from Paraburkholderia sp. MM6662-R1, assembly GCF_050436245.1. NCBI lineage: Bacteria > Pseudomonadati > Pseudomonadota > Betaproteobacteria > Burkholderiales > Burkholderiaceae > Paraburkholderia > Paraburkholderia sp. MM6662-R1. The sequence continues at coordinate 1,484,070 of NZ_JBNDLV010000001.1, forward strand.
CAGTCTGCTGAGCCTCGAAGAAGTAGCAGAACAGTTCGCCGGCATGTCGACCACCGCGCAGGTCGCGCTGTTCGGCCTGTTCGAAGATCGCCTGGGCGACATTCGCGCTGCGCTGGCCAGCGAGATGGAGGTGGCACATGGCTAACACCATCACCACAATGGACACCGCGCTCGAAGCGGGCATTGAAGCGACCGACACGGCACGAGCTGCCTTCGACACCGCGACCATGCGACTGGGCGAGCTGGTTGCGCTGACCGCGCTACTCGCTGACGACGATACGATCATCGCCGTTGGCAACCTCAACCCGATCGAGCGGACGACGCTTTTTTCCCTTGTTGAACGCCTCGCCCGCGATACGCGCACAAGCCTTCTCCAATCGCCGGAGGCCTCCCATGTCTGAGAACACAAAGAATCCCGTGCGCCAACGTGTGACGGCCGCCACCCTCATCGACTTCCTCCGGGATCGCACCGATATGTCCGCCCTTGCGGCCGCTGACCTTGAATGGCTCGGCGGTGCAGCCGACGCGGCGCAGACAATGGCCGGCACGTTGAGTGACACGCTCGCAGGCCTTGCAAATCTGATTTGCGACAGCAAGGGGGGCGCCCCCCATCTCGGCGAAGGCTGCATCGAACAGGTTTTGTGGGGCGCGGCGGACACGCTCACGATCATTGGGTCGCTGTCGCTCGTCGCGAGCGAGGCGGACTTCGTATTGCGTGAGCGTCTGTCGGGCGAACTGGAAGCGGCGCGCACGAGTCCCGAGGCAAAAGCGCGGAACGCTCGCACAAAACCGGCCGCCTCTTCGTGTGCGCGTAGCACTGAGGACTCCTCAAAGGAAGCAGGCCATGCGCGCTAACTCCTCAATACACAGCGAGGTACTGGCCGAACTCGAACAGGCGACCAATGTGCTCAACGCGCTCGACTCCTTGATCGGCGTGCAGTTCAGCGGCGGCGGTCTGGAACCGGAGGAGTTCTACACCGTCACGGCGGAACTCTCGGAGAGCATCACCCGCCGCCTTGATACCGCGCACCGCGCGATAGCAGGTAACGACACCGCGCCCGCCATATCACAGGAGGCGGCCCATGCCTGAGTGCGCCTACCGCTTGAAGCTCTCGACCGAATGGCCGTACCTGTTCACGTTCTATGTGGCCGTCGAGCGCGTGGCCCCGCACATGATCGATGTAGACGCCGTGGAGATTGTCGACGCACTGGCAAAGGCCGCAGAACGTCAGCGAGCGCGCCTGCAGGGCTCCGACTACAGCGAGCCGCGCGAGCCGTTCACGGTGGCCGCAATCCCGCACTACACCGTAGCGATTGTGTTCGATGCCCGCACATTCGACTCGTTCCGCATTCGCAACGAAGCGGCATCAATTCTTTTCACACTCAGGCGCGAGATCGAACGCGCGCAGGAGGTGCCGCATGAGTGAACTCATCATGGACGAACAGCAACGCATCGAGGCGGCGCTCGCCGCCATCCCACCCGACATCGAGCGGGAACAGTGGTGGCGCATCGGCGCTGCCCTGAAACACGAGCTCGGCGACGGCGGTTTCGATGCATTCGACCTGTGGAGCAGGGGCGGCGCGAGCTACAGCGTTGCTGACGTACGCGACACGTGGCGCTCACTGAGTACAGACGGCCGAATCACCATCGGCACGCTGTACGGGATCGCAAAGCATTACGGCTTCCAGCTGTCAAATCACGCCGCGCCCGCCGTCGATGTTGCGGTGATCGAGAGGCGCCGGGCAGATCGCGCCGCACGCGCCGAAAAGGCGGAGGCCGAGCGCCTGACGCGCGCCCGCGCGGCGGCAACACTCGCGTTCGCGGTGCTGGCGAAATCGTCACCGGCCCGCGACGATCATCCGTACTTGATACGCAAGGGACTAACCGCGCCCGCCACGCTGCGCGAGCTTGACATAAAGCACCTGACGGCGCTGCTGAACTATCCCCCGAAACAGGGAGACGTTCCGCTCACGGCACGCGTGCTGCTCGTTCGCATTGAAACCGCGGACGGTGTGACGAGCCTGGAGATGATCGACGGGGACGGCCGCAAGACAGCGTTGTCTGGCGGCACAAAGGCCGGCGCGTACTGGCTCGCTTCGCAGCCGGGCGACGCGGTGCACAGGATCGCGATCGCCGAAGGCGTGGCAAGCGCGCTTACGCATCAACAGCTCTACGGGACGGACCTTGCGGTAGCCGCCCTGTCGGCAGGCAATCTCCCGAAGGTAGCCGAGGCGATGCGAGCCGCCTATCCCCAAGCCGTGATCCTGATTCACGGCGAGATCGGCAACGGAGCCGGAAAGGCACTTGAAGCCGCCCAGTCCGTCGGCGGCGCGCTGGTTATCCCTGACTTCGGCGATGACCGTCCGGACGACGCGACCGACATCAATGACCTGTTCGTACTGCGCGGTGCCGAAGTGGCACGCGCGTGCGTTGATAGTGCGCAAGCCGTCGAACTGGCAGGGGAAATGGATCGTGGTTCAGCCAGTTTCCCCCGCATCGAAGAGCGTCCGTGCTGGCGCGTTTATGACGCGTGGGAGGAGATTGACGGCAGGCGGATGAAGCCGGGTGTTTACTGGCATGGCGTCAAGCTCGGCAAGGGCGACGCGCCGCCGGAGATGGTCGACAAGTGGATCAGTTCGCCCTTGTGGGTCGCGGCGATCACGCGCAATCAGGAAGACGCCGAGTATGGCCGGTTGCTCGAGCTGCTGTCGCCGGCCGGCAGGCGCAAGAAATGGGCGATGCCCATGTCCATGCTCGCTGGCGACGGAAACGAGGTGCGCGCCGTGCTGCTGTCCGAAGGGCTGGTGTTTGATCTGAATGACCGGCAGGCTGTGCCGCGCTATATCGCGGGCCAGCATCCAAAGCTGACGATGCGTGCGGCGAGCGTGACAGGCTGGCACGCCGGCGCATTCGTTCTACCCGAAGTAGTGATCGGCGCAGACGATATCTGGTTTCAGTCAACCGGGCGCACCGCGCCGTATTCGAGCGCCGGCACGTTCGAGCAATGGCGCGAGCTCGCGGCGCTCGCCGTCGATAACCGGCTGCTGGTGTTCGCCATGTGCGCCGGATTCGCCGGCCCCTTACTTGGTCCGTTGAACATTGACGGAGGCGGTGCGCACCTGTACGGCGACTCGTCACACGGCAAGACGACAGCGGCGCGGGCCGCAATCAGCATTTGGGGCAGTCCGCGCTTTGAGAGGAAATGGCGGGCGACTTCAAATGGTCTGGAGGGTACCGCTGCGCTCCACTCAGACACACTGCTGATGCTGGACGAGATCGGCGAGATCAAGCCGCACGACCTGTACGAGACAGCCTATGCGCTTGCCAACGGCATGGGAAAAACACGCGCGAACCGGCACGGTGAGGCCCGGCAGGCGACGCGCTGGCGCGTTTTCGTGCTCTCTACGGGCGAACCGACCGTTGCGGCACGCATGGCGGCCGGCGGCATCGAGGCGAAGGCGGGCCAGGCCGTGCGCCTGCTGGACGTGCCAGTCACCGGCACATACGGCGTGTTCGAAACACTGCACGGGCGCGCATCGGGTAGCGCGCTGTCGGACGAAATGCGCGCAATGGCGGCGACACACTACGGCCACGCCGGGCCGCGCTTCATTGAGGCGCTGGTGCGCGAGTTGCGCGCTGATTTTAGGCTCGCCGATGCGCTGCATGGTCTTCTGGAGAGATTCGACGCGGCGGAGGGACAGGAGCGGCGGGCGGCGCGTCTGTTCGCGGTGTGTGCGCTGGCCGGGGAAATGGCGATCGCTTGGGGCATCGTGCCGTGGCAATCGGATGAACCGACCCGCGCCGCCCTTCATGCGTTCAACCTCTGGCGCAGGGAACGTCCCCCCGGCGGTCAAAGCGCGGAGCACGCCGCCATCCTGCGCGCGGTGGCTGACTTCATTGACCGCTACGGCGACAGCCGGTTTTCGAACATCGAGGGAAGCGCCGACCTGATCCGCGATCGCGCTGGGTACTGGAAACAGGACGGCGAGCGGCGACTGTACCTGTTCACGTCTGGAGGCTTGCGCGAAGCGACAAAGGGCAACGACTTCAATCGGGCCTTGCGCGCGCTCGACGAAGCGGGCGCGATTGCTGATAGAGGCAAAGTGGAGATTGCGAAAGTGACGCACACGCCAGAAAGGAAGAAACGCCTCTATCACATCGACCCCAGCGCGATCGAGGGAGGCGGGGAATGAAATTCACAGCGGACATTGCATTTTGTGCCGTAACTCACGTAACCAACGTAACAAGCCCACCAGCAAAGGCTTTCAGCGGTTACGCCGGGTTCAGTGATGACGTAACTGACGTAACCCAATGTCATCAACCACACCATCCGTTACGTGGGTTACGCCCAGTCCAAAGCCGGCGTAACCGCGCAAACCCTTACCGCATAGGGCTGTTACGCCAGTTACGTGAGTTACGCCTCAAGAAAGAGTGGGTGGGGCGAATCCGTCAACTCGCGGAACCGGACAAGGGAGGCACACATGTTTTATGAAAATCCAAATGGATCGCCTTGGAGCGAGAAAGTCATTCCATTGGCGGGCGTCAGGCTTCCCTGGGGGCTGCGTCTGTCGGGTGATGAAATACTCGGCCTGCGCGGCGATCTGGTAGAGCTCGTTGAGCAGGTGGCCGCTTACGAATGCTGGGCGGAGGAGTTCCTGTGCAGCGTCATGTATCTGGCGCTACACGCGCCGGTAAGCGATCTGCTGCCCAACCTGCACCATTACCGGGAGCGGCTCGATGTGGCGGAGGCTGAGATCGACGCGCGCATCGCGCTTGATAAGAAACCGTCGCGCTCGCCCGATGAGAGGCTGCGATGAGTGAGCGCACCCCGAAAACCCTCACCGCCCGAGTGCGAGCGCCCGTCGATCCGGACGGCGGCGCGCATCTGCCGTGGGGACCGCACCTGTCACCCGATGACATGTTCGGGATGCGCGCCGAGCTGGCCGAACTGATCGAAGACATGGCCGATGCCGAGGACTGGCCCGCGTCATATCGCGATGAAGTGCTGGCGCGTGCGATGCGCGGGCCGTTGCATGACCTGTTGCCGAATCTGCATTACTTCCGCGAGCGCGTAGCCGAGTTCTCCGCCGAGTGCGAGGCGCGCGCGCTGTTGCGCCGCCGCGCTTGGCGCGCGAACGAGGATCTGTCGAAGCGCGGTTATTCGGAGGCGCGAGGCACGGCCGCGACCCGTTAGCCAGGGAGGGTGCGCCGATGACGGAGCGCATCCGCGAACCGATGCGCCACGGCGACACAGCATCGGAAACCAGTACGGGAGGCCGTCGTGATCAATGACCTGTTTTTCACCGCGAAGGAAATGCAATGACGATTCAGAACGAGTACGAACTGGCTGATGCAACCGCGACGCTCCTGTTGAGCGAGAACTGCGGAATGGATCTGTTGACCATGCAGGCGACTATCGCGCAGCACCTCTGCGACCGCGGCGACAGCCTGAACGACGAAACGCAGACGATCCTGCGCGGTGTCATGGTGGCGCTGAATGTCATGCATCGTCAGATGAACGTGACGGCCTCTTCGCTCGGGTTGCCGCCCTATCGCTCGGATATCGAGGGGGGCGCACAATGATGTGCGAACCGAAAGCGGTGTCCGGTCGCATCCGCTTCCTGATGGCAGATGGCGAGCCGCGCTGTCGAGTCGCGGCGGCTACTCAATCACGGAGGTGAATTGCATGATCGATGGGCTGATCGCGGGGAAGCTGTACGGCACCGCGCAAACACGCACGGGACAGAGTGGCAAGACGTTCGTCACGGCGAAGGTGCGCGCCGCCGGCGGCGACGGAGAAACGCTGTTCGTGAACGTCATCACGTTTTCGGATACGGCCGCCGCCGCGCTGCTCGCGCTCGAGGACGGCGACGCTGTGGCGCTGGCCGGCACGCTTTCGCCGAAGGTCTGGACGGACAGGCACGGCGAAGCCCGCCCGGCGCTCGACATGGTGGCGCACGCGGTGCTGACCGCCTATCACGTGCGGCGCAAGCGCAAGGCCGTGCAGCCAGAAGAACCCGGCCCGGTCGACGGCGCGCATCGTGACATGGACGACGATCTGTGAAAGCCCGGCGGCGCGCAGCGATTGCGTCGGCATCCCGAATTTCTTCAGTCCACCACGCGCGCGCGTTTGCACAGAGGGGCCACCATGACGACTGACGCAGAGAAGCGGCGACGCCTGAAAGCGCACTACGCCGAGTGCGATCGCGTGCGGGCACTGCGCGACGAGCTCGAACGTGCCGCCCACGCGCGATGGCTTGACCACCTTGTGATCTCCGGGCCTCGACGGGCCGGGCGGCCGCCCATGCCGGCACTCCCCGTTTGCCCACCCTTCCCTGATGATCTGCTCGGGCTTCGGTGCGGCGCGAAGACCCGGGTCGGAACACCCTGCAAGCGCGTCGACCTGTACGCGAACGGACGGTGCAAACTGCACGGCGGGCTCTCGACCGGACCCACCACGCCCGAGGGCAAGGCACGGGCCGCACGCAACGGCCACGCACCCAAACGGAAGCGGAGCCCATGAGCGGTTCATAAAAGTTAATATCCGCGTGTCATGCGGCGTCCATGTTTGAGCGGTATTGAAACCATGCCGCGCCGCGCGGTAGCCACTCAGGTATCCACGGAAAACGCAGTTACCACGCTGGCGGTTACCACTCTGGTTACCACGGTTTGGGCGGTTCGCACGCTGGTAGCCATCGGTCAGTGCGAACCACGGCGAGCGCGCCGCCCGTCACGGCTTTGCGGCTGGTTCGCGGCCGTTGGTTCGCGCTCAGGTTCGCACGGAAAACGGCCTTGCAGACTGCGAACCAAGCGGGGACCGGTTGCCACCGGAAGCGCCCCGCGAAGGCCCGCCAGCCAAGCAGAGCGGCTGGTTGCCACGCGTGAGGTTGCCACTCAGGTTGCCACGGAAACCGCCCATCTGACGGGGCTGGCGCCGGTTACCACTTGCTCGGTTACCACGGAGACCGGGAGTTTTTTTCCCCTATTAAAAGGAGCGAAACGGGAAAGAAACGCCGTGAGTGCCGACAGGACGGGCTCCCCGGACGCATTCCCAGCTACGCAAACCGGGGGCTCTGACGGAAAAAACCCGGACTCCACCACGCGGGCGCGGGCCGCAAAGTGTCTAGGTACAGGGTGCGGACGACCCGGCAATGGCTGCATAAGGCCGAACGAAAGCACGAATAGGTGCAAGCGGGAGACGTCCGCAAAGCCCTGTCGCGCAAGGCCGCGCGCGGTTAGCCGCTGCTGCGAAAGTTCGCACGAAACACCACCCGTTTGTACCGGGTAGTTAATGCGGGCCGACTTTCTTCAGTCCATCACGCGCGCGCGAGACGGGGTTTTTTCCGTCTATAAAAAGGGGCGGCGGACGGCATTAACCGTCGCTTGAAGGGCGCCACGCGATCACACAGACGCGCCGCCAGAATTCGAGTCCGGCGTCGAACTGGCAGCCGGGAAAGACCAGCACAAAAAAGCCGACTCGCGAGGGTCGGCTTTTGCATTTGGGCGCTTGCTGCGCTATCGGTATTCGTCAATCTCGACCGTGCCGCCCATTCCTTCCATCATCACGCGGATATCGTCGGGCACGTCTGGCACGCGATCGCCGCTCTCGTTGTACCAGTAACAGAAGAAGCGCATCCGAAGTCCCTTGTCTGCGAGCAGTTGACCAAGCTCCGCTCTCGGCAGATTCAGGCGCCCAATCAGGTAACGCAAATGCGGCTCAAGTGAATCGCTACGAACTGCGCCCTCACTGCGCACGCCCCAAAGGCCAACGCGGCCCGGCGCGCTGCTCGCTCGCCCAGACGGTGTGGTGAACGGCTGTCCCTTGGTAATCGCTGTATCCGGCTTGATGTCGAAATACGCCGTCCAAAAGGCTGGCTCCAATGAGTCGCCGGATATGTAAAAGGTCGCGTGCGCGAGTTGGTGATCTGCCATTGGAGTGGCCTCAGTTTGCCCAGTCATGAAAATTTCCGATGTGGTCACCATTAAAGTACACGTCGCCGTTGTCATGCCAGATGACGTTATCGGCTGGCCCCAAGCCATTGCCCGGCTTGAACCTGTGCAAGATAGCCCCAAAAGTCTTGCGGTCATACCCCAGCATCTTCGCCGCGTAGTTTGGGTTGTTCGTGCTCGCGGCGAGTTCAACGACATCGCCGCTCAACGCCTCAGGCACATACGCGAACGGCTTCGCATCGCCGAGTAGCGTCGGGTTCGCGATCGCGCCTGCACCGTTGCCGCCATTAACGGCGAACCGGGCGCCGCCGATTGCGGCCCCCGCCATTGCTCCGACCGCGCCCAGCCAGTCAAACCTGCTGCTGGAGCTGGGCGACGCGTATGGCGTGCGCTCGATAAGACGTCCGTCCGCACCGAACGGTACTAGCTGGCCGTCGAGAAACCCGTAGACGGTCGGCTTCGTGTCCGGCACCCGCTTCGGCCAGCTCTGCGGCCCGTAGGGCCGGGCAACCCGGCGACTACCCCGCCATGCACGGTTGATGGCAGGCACGAGCCGGCCATCGCGTACCGCGTCGCGAAGGATACGCGTCACGCTTTCGCCGTCGACTGGCGCGCCCAGGCACGAGATGCTCAGGTGCTCGCTGATAAAGGCGGCATAGGTGCTGAAGTCACTACAGCCGCGTGCATCGCGGCGTCGCGTGGAGACCCGGAACAGCCGGTCGAAGTCCCGCTGGTCCTGTTCGATCTGTTCTTCGCGCTCCTTGCGCGCTTTCTGCCGCTCCTCGTAAGAGAGCTTCCAGCCGCGATCCACCTCCTGCACATCGTGCGCCGGCACCAGCGCGCATTGCCAGTCGCTCGTCAGTGGCACGTGCAGCGCATTGTACGACTGCCCCCATTCCGGAAATGCCGTGTCTCCTCCGCTTCAATCTGAGGCGGGTATACGTAGCACGAAACAGGGACGTTCAGAGCGGCTGACAAAATATGACATTGCTGGCGGGTATACCCGGCTTCACGGCGACCGCTCCTGCTCCAGAATCGCCCCGTCGACACAACGGAGCTCACCATGAACCTGCTGAAAAAGCGCATCGCCGCGACCGACGCGAAGCTCGACGAAATGAAGGCGGCGCGCAAGGCCGCGCAGAAGGCGAGCCGCGCCACCTACAAACAGACGAAGGCCGACCGCGAGCGAAAGGCCATGCTCGCCGGCGAAGCGATCTTGCGGCGCGTCGATCGCGGCGAATTCGACGAGGCCGAATTCAAAGCCATGATGGACGAGTACGTGTCACGCCCCGCCGATCGGGCGCTGTTCGATCTGGACTGAGCAGGCCACCATGGCAAGTGTCCGATGGTTGTCAACGCAACGTTGATCCATGGCCGCTTGCTTGTGGATAAACGGGGCAGCAAAAATAATTGGGGGTACTTTTGGGGGTATCTGCAATAGCGATCGACATGAATAACCTTACTCAGTAACGCATTACGTCGACAATGTGAGAGCTGTCAGGGACCAGATAGCTTCCCGGCGTTGCCCAGAAAAGTATTGAACATGGGCCCAATCTGCACTGACGAGTCGCCGCGAACGTGAGACGGTGCGGAGGCAGCGCGCAGAAATTCAGCGAGCTTCACCTGTTGCGGTTCGTCCCTCGCCAAAGTGGTCGGGCTGGCAGTGACGATGCGTTTGCGGCCAGCGCGTACCTCACTACTCCCGGCGTCGCCGCAATATTCCGGTCGAGCATAGACCACACAAAGGTTGCCGGCTCTCGCCTGGATTTCGATTGCCACTAGTCCATCCATTCGTGCCCGCTCTAGCGGTACTCGTCAATCTCCACCGTGCCGCTCAGCGCTTCTGGCAGTTCGTCCTCGTTGCCGTCGCCGGACAGCAGTTGGGAAAGCTCGTCTGCGCGTACCGCCAGCATCGCTTTCTCGATCTCCCTGTCGTATCGGCGGTTGTTCCGATCATGCCCGGCGTGCGCCTTACGCGCGTACTTCTGAACGAAGCAACCACGCTCGCCAGCGAGGCGGTCGCGCTTTCGTTTTGCGATCACGGGAGCCGAGGGCCACATGTTCCGCCGTCGGTCTCATGGACCTCAAGCGAGTCACACTCAATCGCGAGTTCGGCACCCAGAGTGGAATAGATGAAAGCAAGCAGTGCGGCTTTCTTGTCGGTAAGTCGCTCTCCAGCTTCGAGCACAGCACTGGCCCGCGCGTGCTTCGCGTCGTCCGGGGCAACGATGTGAATGCCGTAGACGATATTCAGCAAGCCAAGATGCTCAACCGAAACACACGTCACGCCGTTGAACGTGACCAACGCGCGCCTGTTGGCAAGGTACAGGCCTAGCGTCAGCGTCCGGGGCTCGGTATTCGGGCCAATGACCACGCTGTCCAGATACCAATCGTGGAAATAGCCCCACGCCTTCAATATTTCATCCGTCATATCGATTTACCAAGGGAGTAAGGAGACCGGCGCGCCCTCGTCGCGGATGTAGCCGTCCCAATTGTGCGCGTGCGGATTTGGATTGTTGTGGTGCGCTTCAAGGTCAAAGTCCGCTAGCGGCGTGCCATTCGGCCCGAACTGACGCAACTGCGGCATCGTCCCCGGCATACTGGAGATCCACGTCCCCGGCGTGCCTTTGAACGGCATCCCGGCAACTTCATCTGCTGCACCACCCGGCATGTCGGGCTGATAGTCGAACGCCTGCGCATCGCCAAGCGGCGTTGATACCGGCGTAGCGATGGTTCCATCCGGAAGCACGTCACCGGGGCGGGCGAACCAGATGGCGAGATCATCGTCGGCGGCCAGTCGCGGAAGTACTGGACGCTGGAATGAACGCCCGGCACTCACCACAGGCAGCGAGCGCCTGAATAGCTGCGACGGCGTGACGGTCGCGTGGTACGGCCGGATCTTCTGCTCAATAGGCGCACCGCCTCCGCGCGACGTACGCGGCGTGGGCACGACTGCGATCACATCGCCACGTTCGACGGCGCTCTGTAGCGCCCGGCGCGGTCTGCTCTGGAGCAGCGCTACTCGCGTATGCGCCACTGCGCGCGTTGCGCATGAATTCGACGAGCCGCGCTAGCTGACGTCTGTCGCGCGTGAGTTCCCGCAATCCTGCCGAGGTAATGAGCTGGCGGCCGGCGCGCGCCTCGTTGCTCAGGGCATTACCGTGATACTCATGTCGCGTGTAGAGCGTGCAGCGCCGATGCGTTCCGACGTCGAAGTCAATCGCCATCTGTCTGTAATCCCATCAACTTGTGCCTCCTCCAAAAGCGATTTGAAGAGGCTATGTAGCACAAAGCCGGGAACGGAGCGACAGATCCGACACAATCGTTGACACTCGTCCCTGCGCCGGTCCGCCATGCGTCACCACGCACGGCCGTGCGCGTGTCGAAGCGCCGAAAAGGCCGGACGAAAAACCGGACTTGCAAGGATTCCTGCAAGGAGGAGACGAGTCTAGATGCTGCTGAATGCGGAGCAGCACTGAGGCGGCGAAGCGGCGAAAAACTACTCTCTTATGTGACGCCGGATATGAAGCAGCCCCGCTTTAGGGGGCTATACAAGCAAATCAATCGCCCCGCGATCGATTGCGCCGCATCCAGGTCACACAGGAATCGCACACGTTTTTCCTCAGGAGACCGATTCGAGGGGCACAGGTGGGGGGCACAACAAAATCGAAAACTCCCCGCAAACACCGCCAGCCTTGACGTATGAATTCTGTCAGGGCGACCAACCGCCACCGGTGCTTTTCGTTGCCGATCCGCCTTCCAGGCGAACCACCCGTTCGACAACCCCGGAAAATCAGGCCGCTCCCGTAAATCTCAGATCGCTATAATCGGCGAGCCGACTTCGAAACGTTTCCGAGGACCGACATGGATCAAGCGCTTGAATGCGTTACCACGTTGAATTTTTGTGAGCAGGCCTATCTCGCCGCAAATCCGGACGTCGCTGAGGCTGTCAGGCTCGGCGCATTACGATCGGGAAGATCGCATTTCGAAGTTTTCGGAAGCGCCGAAAGTCATCGCAGGCAAGATGCACTGGTGGCGGCCCAATCCAGGCAGGAACGAAGAAAAAGAATAGCGTCTGTCCTTCGCACTGATATGCCATTTAGTGACGACGGAAAATTTTTCGATTTTTTGTCGCCCGATCTGCGCTCCCAGTTCGACATTTACGACTCGGAACTGGCCGGAAGCAATCTGTACGATCAGGATGCACTGGGTATGATCGAGCGCCATCCGTCGGGGATCATTCTGGATTGTGGGGCCGGCAGCCGTCCCGCGATCTACGAAAACGTGATCAATTTCGACATCACCAACTATCCATCCACCGATGTGCGCGGTGTCGGCGAAGTTCTGCCATTCAAAGATGCATCGTTCGATGGCCTTCTGTCGTTGAATGTCCTCGAACATGTGAAGGACCCATTCACTGCCGCTAAAGAGATTCTTCGCGTGTTGAAGCCAGGAGGCGATCTGGTCGTGGTGGTTCCGCTCACTCAACCTACTCACGGCTACCCGCATCACTACTACAACATGACAGCCGAGGGGATTCTCAACCTGTTCGGATCTGCGATCAATGTCGAACGTGTGTACGTACCGGAATCGACATCGGCCATCTGGTCGATTTACTGGATCATGAGCGAATGGGCCGATGGTCTCGACGAGAATGCGCTGAAGGAATTCAAGGCGCTCACGGTCGAAGAAATTCTGCAAGGACCGCCGACGTTGCTGGATCGATCGTTTGTGAAGCAGCTAAGCGCAAAAAAGAATCTCGACATTGCGAGTTCGACGACGGTGATCGCGAAACGCGTTTGAGACGGCGCCAGTCCAGCGGCTCCATTATTTTTGCATCGGCCGACGGACACTTTGCTCATATATCGAAGGGTCGACGACGTTCATCTGATCCTTTGGGCGTTCACCAAAAACTCGCTCGAAGTCCTCGGGACCCAGAATGTCAGCAGCGTCGTGGAGAAAAGACGAATAGGCCTGGTTCAGCTCCGAGGCGGACGGAACATCGCTGCCCTGCGGGGCAGGTTGCAAACGCTCGACCCGCACCATAAATGCGCGTCGATGATTCATCAACGACTTGATTTTCGCATCCGCGTCGGGACCCTTCAAAGTCGCCTGAAGATGCTCCTCAAAATCGTCGACATCGGATTCCTGATGTCCTGGCTTCATCGCGTCACTCCCGCTTGGTGTCGAGCACTGAATCTTCTTGCTCGCCCATGCAGCATGCTGCTTGCCGTATGGTCCGAAGATCGCGATGCTCAACCAGTAGCCCCTGGACATGCGGACGGTAGCTGGAGCCGCTCCACCGCTGCCGGTCGCCCAAAGAATCTGGTTTGACAGCTGATGGCATACACCATCGCGACCATAGCTGAATATCGTTCCACGAGCGGCCGGATCGATGTTCGAGTCCACATCGGGCTTACATAGACAACTAGCATAAAGCAGATTTGCCGCGCCGGAAGCCAAAAAACCATCCGCACTGACCGGCGTCCCACCTCGGGCGTGGAAGCTGCCCCAGCTGTACCAATAGTGCTCGCCCGCGATCAGGACGTCCGCCAGCGCTGGGTAAATCTTCACGCGGCTGTCGTAGGTCGTCACCCATGTATGGTCGACCACGGAATCCTGGAAATACGCCGGAACGGACCACGCGAACAATGTAACGGCGCTCATTGCTTCACCTTTTCGTCCAGTCGCATCACAGCGCTGTCGCGCGATTCTCGCCCGATAAGCCGGTAAGAACTTTACTCACCTCAAAGGTTATACGCGCTCAGCGGTATTAATTTCAAGGACACGAAAACCCGTCGAAGCACGCTTACCGCTTCGCTCCGGCTACCGCGCTTCCCCACGACAACCCGGCGATCCAGCTGGCCACGGCCCGACTTGCCGGTCGCTCGACCCACCGATACGACCCGAGCGCCACCGCCGTCGACGCGACCACAACCGCCCCGCCAACCAGATCTCCCGGCAACCGATGTCGCACATCGATCATCTGCATGAAGCCGACCACGACCGGCATCGCGAGCAGATGCGTCAGATACAGCGAATACGACGCATCGCCGATGCGCTCGAGCCACCTGTTCCACCGCACCTTGCTCTCGACCGACAATCCCGCCACCACGACCGCCAACGCCGGCAGGCCAAATACGAGAAACCGGTTCGCATCGGTCAACCTCGGCGCAAACACGCCCGCTGCGGCGACCGCCACCAGCAATCCCGCCGCCGCGGCCACCGGCACCGTCCGCCCCGTCGCATACCAGGCTCCGAAGCAACACCCGAACACGAACTCCAGCACCAGCGGATTCGTGTAAAAGGCGAACGCGACGCCCTCGCCGGGCAGCAGATGCAACGCGGACGTCAGGAGCAGGAACGCCCCTACCGCCAGCAGACGACGTCTCGTTACGCACATCGCCGCGGCAAACACGCCGTAAAACCACATCTCGTAGTTCAACGTCCAGCCGACGCCCAGCACGGGCGCGGCCATGCCGGTCCAGCTCATCGACGGTAGAAACAGAAACGACGACAGCGCATGCCAGGCGCTCACGCGCGCATGACCGAACGCTTCGGAAACGCCCGGCACGAACGCGACGAGCGCGATAAACAACGCGGTGAGAATCCAGTAGAGCGGCACGACCCGCGCGATGCGGGCGCAAATGAACGAGCGCGCCGACTGGATTCCCGGGGGCAAACCCTGAGTCACCAGCACCATCACGAAGCCGGAGATCACGAAGAAGACGTCGACGCCGATTTCGCCATAGCGCGACACGCGCGGAAAAACATGGACGAGCCAGCCATGCGCGGCGACGATGCCGTCGGTATGAAACGCGACGACGCCCAGCGCGGCGAGCGCGCGCAACGCCTGAATTGATCGATACTTCCTGATACCTGTCATGCCCTTCGATCCGGCAAAGTGCGTAAGGGGGGCATGGCAGCGCAGAGCGTCGCGATGCCGAGTGGCCGGGCGCGTTCGATTCGCGCCCGGGCGGCCGAGCGGTCAAGCTCGCGAAACGCTCAGGCCATCAAGCCGGCCGTTGCGGAATATTCAGGCCGCGCACCACCGCCGGACGCTCGACGAACGCGGCCAGCACGCGCCGCACGTTCGGGAAGTCCTGAATGCCGACCAGTTCTCCCGCCTCATAGAAGCCGACCAGATTGCGCACCCACGGGAAGATCGCGATATCGGCGATCGAATACTGATCGCCCATCACCCATGTGCGTCCTTCCAGGCGCTGCTCCAGCACGCCGAGCAGCCGCTTCGATTCGGCGATGTAGCGATCGCGCGGACGCTTGTCCTCGTACTCCCTGCCGGCGAATTTGTGGAAGAAGCCGACCTGGCCGAACATCGGACCGATGCCGCCCATCTGGAACATCACCCACTGGATCGTCTCGTAGCGCCCGGCGGCGTCCCGCGGGATCAGCCGGCCGCTTTTGTCGGCGAGATAGATCAGGATCGCGCCCGATTCGAACAGCGGCAGCGGTTTGCCGTCGGGACCGTTCGGATCGAGGATCGCCGGAATCTTGTTGTTCGGGTTCAACGACAGAAACGCCGGCGTCATCTGATCGTTGGTATCGAAGCGCACCAGATGTGGCTCGTACGGCAAGCCGGTTTCCTCGAGCATGATCGAGATTTTTACGCCATTGGGCGTCGGCAGCGAATAGAGCTGAATCCGGTCCGGATGCTCGGCCGGCCATTTCTTCGTGATCGCGAAAGCGGATAAATCGGTCATGGGTTCGGTCGCCCTATGGGACAGAAATTGCAAGACCGCCCAATATAAACCGACTCGCCACAACGCGTGCGAGGCCGCGTGAAGACCCTACAAACGCTGCGGCAACAGCGCCGTTCGCGATCGGCGGTTCACCACAAGTCCTTCGTCGCCGTACCCGCGCGCACGTTGAAGCCCTCGCGCCACAGCGCCGCGCCGACCGTCAGCAGCAGCGTCTTTTCGGTGCCGTCGAGCAGTTCCCACGCGGTCGCGAGCCACGTCGCGAAGTTCGCGCAGGTCGCTTCGAGATCGGGCGGCGCCTTGCCTTCCAAATACTGCCGTTCAAACATCGAAAGTATCTTTTCGGGTGTCATTGGCGCGACCTCCTGATGGGATTGCGCCAAGTCTAAAGGGCTCGCAGCGCGTGCGGAATGCCGATCATCGCGATCACGGGTTACTCCCAGGCCGGCCGCCGCGCCAACGTCGGCCGTGACCCAGCTGGTGAAATCGGACGCGTCGTGTCCGACCTGCGCCGTACAAAATGCAAAGGCGCCGCGACGATCGCGACGCCTCCGCCGTTACGGCAACCTGCATCGAACGGGTTCAGTGACGACCGCGCTTTGCATCGTCCCTGGCGTCTTCCTTCGCATCGCCATAGGCCTTCTGCACCTTGCCGGCGCCCTGCTGCAGGTCGCCCTTGAGTTCCTTCGCAGGGTCCTTCGTGGCCTTGCCGACGGCCTCGTTGACCTTGCCCTTGACCTGCTCGCCAACGCCCTTCACTTGATCCTTGTTCATGCTCGGCTCCCATATGCGTAGTCGACGGAAATGCCGGCGCGGTATTGCGCCGGTGTGTGGGAAGCAGCAACGGCTGTTCCCGGGAGCTGCTGCGCGCGCCGGGCCGCGGCACCGGCGAACGCCGACGCGCGATCGGGCAAATTTTTTATCAAAAGGCCTAAAGTCTCGCCGCGCACCGCCGTAAATGCGCTCAGGGAGGAGTCATGGACCGCACGGAGACTACGATTTCGGGATCATCGCAAGCTGCGTTGATCGATCACGACATCGCGCACATCGCGCGGGTGATGCACGTATCGCTGCGCGGCGATTTCGGCGGTCCGATCCTGCCAGCCGCCTATTGGCGCAAACGACTGACCGCGCTGGTCGACAGCGGCCAGCTTTCTACCGCCCAATTGGACAAAGTCGATAGCCTGCTGCTGCAACTCGATCGGCTGGCCTCGACGCCGCTGCCCGAATGGGAACGCTTCGCGCCCGCACCGACCTCGCGTTTCGAGCCGGCTGGCCCGGTGAAGAAGGTGAAGTCGGCCTGACCGCATCCGCATCCGCCCCACCCGCTGCACCCGCATGCGTGGCGCCAAGCCGGCACGCGGCTCGTCTTTCGCGCCGAAAAAAAAGCGGCCGGGCACGAGGTCGCGGTCGCCAACACACGTCGCAACGCCGGAAACCAGCGTCACGGGACAAGCGTCTATCCGCATTCGTCACAGGCATGTTTCGCCGCAGACGAACGCAGCGGAGCGACGTATCGCGAAAAATTCCTGATCAATCGGCGCCGACAATAGGGAAAGGGGACGACCTTAGGTCATAATGTCCGCAAAAATTCCCAGCAAGGACGCCACGTGACCCTCGCCGCCCCGTTCGACCTGCTCAAGCAGGCGCGCGCCCGTTTCACCCAACGCGAAATCGCAGCCCATGTCGGCAAGGACATCAAGACGGTGCGTCGCTGGGAAAAAGGTGAAACGCCTTGTCCCGCGATGCTGGAACCCGCGTTGCGCGATCTGCTGCGACAAGGCGCGCGTGAGGCGCAACACGCGGGCGACGCGGCGCGCTTCCACTTCATCGATCTGTTCGCGGGTATCGGCGGCATTCGCATGGGCTTCGAGGCGCACGGCGGCGAATGCGTGTTCACCAGCGAGTGGAACGAGTTCTCGACGCGGACTTATCGCGAGAACCACGGCGACAACTCCGCGAGCGGCGGCGCGCACGCGCTGATCGGCGACATCGTCACGTTTCCCGCCGAGGACGTGCCGAGCCACGACGTGCTGCTCGGCGGCTTTCCGTGCCAGCCGTTTTCGATCGCCGGCGTCAGCAAGAAAAACGCGCTTGGCCGGCCGCACGGCTTCGAATGCACGACCCAGGGCACGCTGTTTTTCGACGTCGCGCGCATCATCGCCGCGAAGCGCCCCGCCGCGTTCCTGCTCGAAAACGTAAAGAACCTGCTGTCGCACGACAAGGGCCGCACCTTCGACGTGATCCTGCAAACGCTGCGCGACGAGCTCGGCTATGAGGTGCACTACCGCGTGATCGATGGCCAGCATTTCACGCCTCAGCATCGCGAGCGCATCATCGTGGTGGGCTTTCGCGGCAAGACCGGGTTCACATGGGACGACCTGCGCCTGCCCGAACAGGGTCCGCGGCTCGGCGCAATCCTGCATCGCACGGACGGCACGGAACCGATGCTGCCGTGGGACCACGACCGCTTCTTCGACCACACCGCGCGCCGCGTGCAGCCGAAGTACACGCTCACCCCGAAGCTGTGGGCGTATCTGCAAAACTACGCGGCCAAGCATCGTGCGGCGGGCAACGGCTTCGGTTTCGGCATGGCCTATCCGGACAGCGTGACGCGCACGCTGTCGGCGCGCTATCACAAGGATGGCTCCGAAATTCTCGTCTATCAGGGCGAGGCGCTGCGCCCGCGTCGCCTGACGCCGCGCGAATGCGCGCGACTGATGGGCTTTCCCGACACCTTCAGGATTCCGGTCAGCGATACGCAGGCCTACCGGCAGTTCGGCAATAGCGTCGTGATGCCGGTAATGCGCGAAGTGGCGCGTATCATGCTGCCGCATGTGCAAACCCTGCTTGCCCACCCGACCCGCGATGCGTCGAAACACTCCCTGCCGCTCTACGCGTGAGCGGCCGCGCGACCCGTTGGCCCGCTGACGATGGTCGATATCGTCGATAGCGCGACGCGCAGCCGGATGATGTCCGGCATTCGCGGCCGCAACACCAAGCCGGAGATCCTGATCCGCAGCCTGCTGCATCGGCGGGGCCTGCGCTTCCGGCTCGACGCGCGCGATCTGCCCGGCCGCCCCGACATCGTGCTGCCGCGCTATCGCGCGGTGGTGCTCGTGCATGGCTGCTTCTGGCATGGCCACGACTGTCATCTGTTCAAATGGCCCCAGACGCGGCCCGACTTCTGGCGCGACAAGATCGGCCGCAATCGCAGCAACGACGACAAGGTGCGCGCCGCGCTGCTCGCGAGCGGCTGGCGCGTCGCGGTCGTGTGGGAATGCGCATTGCGGGGCGCGAATCGCGATATCGCGGGCGTGATCGAGCGGCTCGTCGCGTGGATCGGAAGCGACGCGCCGGAGTTCGAGGAACGCGGCTGAAAACCGCGCGCGACCTGCCCGGCTCGCGCGAGTCTCGCGGCCGCTGGTGCTACACTCGAAAGGCTCACCCGGCGCGCTTTCGAGATGCCTTCGAGGCACGCTTCGGCGGCGTTTTCCGGGTGCTTCCAGGCGCTTTCGCGGCACGTCCTCACGCGCTTCGGCATGCCGCGAGATGCGCCTCGCCCGCCGCGACATCGCGAACTCCGACGATCCCAGAACCAATCAACAAGGGAGGCACATCATGGCTGACTTCCGTCTCTGGTCCGACGATTTTCCCACCAACGGCTTCATGCCGAGAGCCCACGAGTACAACGACAAGGCGTTTGGCAGCGACGGCGAAAACATCTCGCCGTCGCTGCAATGGGAAGCGCCGCCCGCGGACACGCAAAGCTTCGCGCTCACCGTTCACGATCCCGACGCGCCGACCGGCAGCGGCTTCTGGCATTGGGTCGTGGTGAACATTCCGGCCGACGCGCGCTCGCTGCCGCGCAACGCCGGCAAGGCCGACGGCTCGCTGCTGCCGCAGGGCGCGATGCAGGTGCGCAACGACTATGGGACGGTCGGCTTCGGCGGCGCCGCGCCGCCGCGCGGCGATCGCACGCATCGCTATATCTTCCGGCTGCATGCGCTGAAAGTGCCGCATCTGCCGGTCAGCGCGGAAACCACCAACGCGGTCGCGCGCTTCATGACGCACCTGAACGAAATCGATTCGACGACCCACACGGGCCTTTACGAACTCAAATAACGCACGCGCGGCGCCGGCGCCCGGTAACGCCGGCGCCGCGCCGACCGATACGCCCGCAGCGGCCAGCGCGTGAGCCGCGCACAGGCGCGCCAACATCTCCGACAAATCAAACAATCGATGAACGCACCCTCCCCGCGCACGGACGGCTCGACGTCCTCCACTTCCCGCTTCGAAGGCAAGGAACTGGGCCTACCGGTTCCACAACGCTACTGGGCGATGCTCGTCATCGCGCTCTCGCTGACGCTCGCGGTGCTCGACAGCGCGATCGCCAACGTCGCGCTGCCGACGATCGCGCGCAACCTCAATGCGAGCGCCGCCGCGTCGATCTGGGTCGTCAACGCGTATCAGCTTGCGATCACGATCTCGCTGCTGCCGCTCGCGTCGCTCGGCGACCGCATCGGCTACCGGCGCATTTATCTGTCGGGCCTGATCCTGTTCACGGTCGCGTCGTTCGGTTGCGCGCTGTCGAACTCGCTGGCGACGCTCGCGTTCGCGCGAGTGATCCAGGGCTTCGGCGCGGCCGGCATCATGAGCGTGAACACCGCGATCGTGCGCATGATCTATCCGCCCAACCAGCTCGGGCGCGGCGTCTCGATCAACGCGATGGTGGTGGCGGTGTCGTCGGCGGTCGGGCCGACGGTCGCCTCGGGCGTGCTCGCGATCGCGAGCTGGCCGTGGCTGTTCGCGATCAACGTGCCGATCGGGATCGCGGCGATCGTCGGCGGCTTCAAGGCGCTGCCGATGAACCCCGGCCACGAATCCCCGTATGACTATCTGAGCGCGGTGATGAACGCGTTCGTGTTCGGCCTGCTGATTTTCGCGGTCGATGGCCTCGGCCACGGCGAGCGTTTCGGCTACGTGACGCTCGAGGCGCTCGGAGCGCTGGTCATCGGCTACTTCTTCGTGCGTCGCCAGCTGACGCGGCCCGCCCCGCTGCTGCCGATCGACCTGCTGCGTATTCCGGTGTTCGCGCTGTCGATCGGCACGTCGGTCTGCTCGTTCTGCGCGCAGATGCTCGCGTTCGTGTCGCTGCCGTTCCTGCTGCAGGAAACGTTCGGCATGTCGCAGGTCGAAACGGGTCTTTTGATGACGCCGTGGCCCGCGATCATCATCATCGCGGCGCCCATTGCCGGCGTGCTGTCGGACAGGATATCGGCCGGCTGGCTCGGCGGCGTCGGGCTCGCCGCGATGACCGTCGGCCTGCTGCTGCTCGCGACGCTCGGGCCTCACCCGGACGCGCTGCAGATTTCGTGGCGCATGGCGCTGTGCGGCGCGGGCTTCGGCATCTTCCAGTCGCCGAACAATCGCACGATGCTGTCGTCCGCGCCGCGCGAACGCAGCGGCGGCGCGAGCGGCATGCTCGGCACCGCGCGCCTGACCGGGCAAACGCTCGGCGCGGCGCTGGTCGCGCTGATCTTCGGCGTCGCGCCGCAGAGCGGGACGATCATCGCGCTGTATGTGGCCGCGGGGTTCTCGGCGGTCGCGGCGGTCGTCAGCACGATGCGGGTCGTGCAGAAGGTGGCGCAGCCGGCCTGAGGGCTGTGGCCGTTACGCGCGCAAGACATGCACGACGTGAGCGGCACACACGCGCCGCCCGCCCGCGCGGGCCGCGCCTGTCGGCTCAGGGCGATGCCGTCACGTCAGCGAGCTTTACCGCTTTGGCCGTCACCGAAGACGCGGTCGCGACGTGGCGCAGATCATCGAGCAACGTATCGCGCCACACCGACAGGTTGCTCTCGCGCATCGGCTCCATCATGTCCGCATGACGCGCCTGACGTTCGGCGAGCGGCATCGCTAATGCGCGCTCGAGCGCTTCGGCCATCTGCGACAGATCGAACGGATTGACGACCAGCGCGCCCGGCAGCTGCTCGGCCGCGCCCGCGAATTGCGACAGCACGAGCACGCCCGGATCGGCCGGATCCTGCGACGCGACGTACTCCTTGGCCACCAGGTTCATGCCGTCGCGCAGCGGCGTCACATAGCCGACCTGCGACTGGCGGAAGAGCGCCATCAGCAGATTGCGCTCGTACTTGCGGTTCAGATACTGGATCGGCGTCCAGTCGAGCTGCGCGAACCGGCCGTTGATGCGGCCCGCCTCGCCTTCGAGCGTTTGCCGGATGCGCTGATAGGTCTGCACGTCGGCGCGGGTCGGCGGCGCGATCTGCACGAGCGACACGCGGCCG
The DNA here is from genome assembly GCF_050436245.1 of Paraburkholderia sp. MM6662-R1. Lineage (NCBI taxonomy): Bacteria > Pseudomonadati > Pseudomonadota > Betaproteobacteria > Burkholderiales > Burkholderiaceae > Paraburkholderia > Paraburkholderia sp. MM6662-R1. The sequence continues at coordinate 1,506,047 of NZ_JBNDLV010000001.1, forward strand.
TGCCAACCGGGCGCGTTCTGCAACAGCCGCTCGAATGCCTGGAAGCGCTCGACCAGCCCCTTCGAATAATCGAGCCGGTCGACGCTCATGATCAGCTTGCGCCCGCGCATGCCGTCGCGCAGGCTGCGCACCGCCTTGCGGTCGGTGAACTGCTCGGCGGTCTTCGCGATCGCGTCGGGATAGATGCCGATCGGGTACGCGCCGACCTTCAGGAAGCGGTTGTACGCGTGCACCATGCCGTCTTCGCTCGACGTGCCATGGTGACCGCGCTCGATATAGTCGACGAACGACTGGCGATCCGCCTCGGTCTGAAAGCCGATCACGTCGTAGCTGCACATCGCCTTGACGAGTTCTTCATGCGGCGGAATCGTGCGCAACACTTCGGGCACCGGAAACGGAATGTGCAGGAAGAAGCCGATCGGGTTCTTCACGCCGAGCTCGCGCAGGCAGCGCGCGAACGGCAGCAGATGGTAGTCGTGCACCCAGATGATGTCGCTGGGCTTGAGCAGTTCCTTGAGCTGCTTGGCGAGCGTCGCGTTGACGCGCTGGTAGCCCGCGTAGTCCTCGCGGTCGTAGCGGGACAGGTCGTTGCGATAGTGGAAGGTCGGCCACAACGTGGTGTTCGAAAAACCGCGGTAGTACTCGTCGTAATCGCGCTTGGTGAGGCCCACAGTCGCGTAGGTGACGTTGCCCTGCTTCTCGATCACGGGCGCGGATGGCTCGCTGACCGTTTCGCCGCTCCAGCCGAACCAGACGCCGCCGGTCTCCTTCAGTGCGTCCAGCACGCCGATCGCGAGCCCGCCCGCTGCCGGACGCGCTTCCTGAATCGGTGCGACACGATTCGATACCACGATCAATCTGCTCATTAGTGCTCCATTGTTTCGTTGTATGCGGAATTGCGCCAAAACGGTGCATGCAATCATCGTGCCGATATATGAGATATCGGAAATAAAGTTGTATGAAAATGTGACAAACGAGCGAATCCCCGCAATCATCACGGATTGCGAAGAAGATTTTTCTGTTAGATCCGACGAATCCAGAGGTCTTTCTTACCGGTATCCCGGGTCGCCGGGATACCCCCGCCCGGGTGCTACGCTGCCTCAGGCATCCTGCTCCGAGCCCAGATCGCGCTGGTATTCGAGGCCTTCCTGACGCACCCCGCCCTGGTTGTGCTCGCCGTCCGGCGGCGTATGCGGGGCGATCCGATTCTGCGCGGCCGGGTCCGGCGACACCACCGGCCCAGTCTCGACCTCGGCCGGCCGTGGCCCGCGCTTGGGGTGCCGCGCGGAACGTCGCAATGCGGGATGTCTCATGATCGTGCCTCCGGGGGAAGCCTGCCGCTTGTCGCGGCATCCCTACAGTCTAGGGGGCGAAACCGTAAATTGCCGGTAAAACATGCGCCGGCTTTGTAACAAGTACAGCAATGCTCTGCACCGACCCAAGGCATGACGCCTTGCAGTGCGGGATGTGGTTCCATCGAGTGCGCGACAGGGCGCCGACAATCGACGGTCGTATCAACATTGCCGCGGGTCGCGACGGACGGTCGGCGGCCTGAGGCGTTTGCGTTGGCTGCGGCGGCGGATCGCCGATCGGCAGCGTGACCGGTTCGACGGGTTCGATCGGATCGGGTGTCGGGCCGGGGATCGTGTCGGGTTCGGCCGGGTCCGGCGGCGCGATGGGAGGTGCAGTGGGCGGCTCGACCGGCTCGGGCCGATGAGCGTGCAACGGCCTGGACGGCGCGGAAACGGCAGCGTAATGCGACAGGTGCGGCGGCAGGTGCGGCATGTCGGTGACCTCGTTTTGCGTTCCACCGGAGCGCAGCAAGGCTTGTGCCGTTCGGGTGCCCGCCCGGAAGCCCGGGCGGGCGGATACTGGGGACGCGGATGACGTGCGAACGAGGCGCGGATCAGGCGTCCGCGCCGCCGAGTGCGCGTGATTCGTCGGTGGGATCGCCGTCGTCGCGCGCATCGTTGCCGTACTCGACGAGGCGGTTGTACAGCGTCTTCAGGCTGATGCCGAGAATTTCCGCGGCGCGCGTCTTGACGCCGCCGCATTGCTCGAGCGTCGCAACAATCAGCTGACGGTCGGCTTCCGCGAGCGAGGTGCCGAACGGGATCGTGATCGCGGTGCCGGCCGCGGGCTTCGACAGCGTGATTTGCAACGGCACCGTCGCCGTGCTATCCGAATCCCCGCTCGACATGATGTGCGCGCGCTGCACGTAGTTCTTCAGTTCGCGCACATTGCCCGGCCACGGATACGACAGCAGCATGTCCTTCACCGCGACAGGGAAATGCTTCTTCGTGCCGTGACGCTCGTTGAGCTCATCGAGGAACGATTGCGCGAGCAGCTCGACGTCCTTGCCGCGCTCGCGCAGCGGCGGCAGGCTGATCGGAAACACGTTCAGCCGGTGGTACAGATCGAGCCGCAGCTTGCCTTCGAGCACCGCCTGCTCGGGATCGCGATTGGTGGCCGCGATCAGACGCACGTCGGTTTCGATTTCCTTGGTCGTGCCGACGCGCATGAACATGCCGGTCTCAAGCACGCGCAGCAGCTTTACCTGCAGCTCGATCGGCATCTCGGTGATTTCGTCGAGGAACAGCGTGCCGCCGTTCGCGCGCTCGAAATAGCCCTTGTGCTGCCGGTCCGCGCCGGTGAAGGAACCGCGCTCGTGGCCGAACATTTCCGATTCGATCAGATTCGGCGAAATCGCGCCGCAGTTGACCGCGAGGAACGCGTGCTTGCGGCGCAGGCTCAGCTCGTGCAGCGTCTGCGCGGCAACTTCCTTGCCGGTGCCCGATTCGCCGACCAGCATCACCGAGGCCGCCGTCGGCGCGACGCGGCTGATCTGGTCGTAGACCTCCTGCATCGCCGGCGAATTGCCGAGCATCAGACCGAAGCGGCCCATGCGGCGCAACTCGCCGCGCAGCGTGCCGATTTCCGCCTTCAGGTCGCCGGCGCGCGGCAGGCGCGACAGGATCGACTTCACGCGCTGCATGTTGATCGGCTTCACGAGGTAGTCGGCCGCGCCCATTTTCAGTGCGCTGACCGCCGACTCGACCGTCGCGTGGCCAGTGATCACGATCACTTCGACGCCGGAGCGCGGATCGAGATCTTCGAACAGATCGACCCCGCTGCCGTCGGGCAGCTTCAGGTCGGTGAAAACGACGTCCGGCATCTGCCGGATCAGTTGAATACGCGCTTCGCGCAGATCGCCCGCGGTGGCGGTGGTCAGCCCGTCTTCCCCGATGACGGCGGAAAGTGCCTCACGGGTACCTGCGTCGTCATCGACAATGAGTACATGTGGCATCGCGTTTCGAAAGCCTGCAAGCGTGGGTCAGAAAATATGCGGAACATGCCAATGGGCATGCGGCTGGGTCCGGTCGGCTGCATGGCGCGGACTCGATTGCGTTCCGTTCCGCCGACCATTTGATGAAAAATTGCAACAATAACGGCCAGATTCGCGCCAACTTCCGCGTCATTGTTGTCTATTTACCTATTATACGGCTTTATAAGATTCATTTAACAATCCCGTCCCAGGCGCCGGCCGCAGGCCGCGTTGCATTCGAGCCAACCGCGTCAGCCGCGCGGAAACGGCCATGCGCGGGGTTCGCCGTTGACCTGCCCCGAGCCGTTGGCGCTGTGCGAGGCAGGCGCCAGCTCGGTCGACAAAGTCGCCGGCGCCGCCACCGCGCCGCCCTCGTTTTCCCAGCGGCTCAGCTCGCGCGCCGGTGAGACCTGGCCCGTGCGCTTGTGTTGCACGTAGCGAACCGCCAGGAAGCCGCCGATTGCCATCAATGCGCCAAAAAAACCAATCGTGGGTCGTGTCATCATGAACTCCTTGGATCGTGATGCGGATGGATGCAGCCGTGCCAAGCGTGCGCCGCGTCTAACGCGCGACCAGCACGCCGAGCAGAAACCCGGTGCCCGCCGCGAGCGCGAGCGAGCGCCACGGGTTATGGCGCACATAGTGCTCGGCGCTGACCGCCGCCCCGCGATACCGGCGATGCACGTTGCGTTGCGCATCGCCGAGCGTCGATTGCAGCGTTTCCACGTGCGTGCCGAGCCGGTCGCGCAAGGCGCCGACGCCTTCGCCCGGCACGTTGGCGGCGAGCCGCAGCATTTCCTCCGAGTCCCTCAGCAGCACCCGAAGATCCTCGACGATCTTCTGTCCGCCGAGTGCAAGTTGTTGTGTGGTGTCAGTCATCGTTCACTCCTCGTCTGATTCGGCGTTCGTGCGTTGCCGCGGAATCGGTGCGTTGACCGGTGCAACAGTTCGGGCTTCGGGCGCACGATGCGGGCTGCCGGTTTGCGCCGGCCGGCGGCGCTGCGACGTAACCGTCAAACCTCGCACGACTCGATCAAACGGTCAATGATGCAATGCATGTGCCCGGTATATTTACCGCTCCAACGCGCTGATAAAGCCAATTTCGCGCACTTTCGACCGATTGCGCGCACGGCTATTTCAGCGGCTGCCAGTTCGATTGCCGGAATCAGTGTCGAAGTGGTTAAATCGTCTTTTATGAGATAGTGGCTGTACGGTCTATCGCATTCAAGGCCTGCGCGCCGCAATACGAACTCCATTTGCACAGGACTTCCCTTTTTATGGCGTCAATCGATCTGGACTCGCCCACCGTGTCCGCCGGTGGCAATGCTTCGCCACAAGCGAAGCAGCGCGTCGCGGACGCCGTCGCGGGACTGAAATCGTACGGGCTGCTGTACGGCTCGTCGCCGGTAATGCTCGATCTGTACGAACAGATCGAACGCGTCGCCGATACCGACGCGACCGCGCTGATCATCGGCGAATCGGGCACCGGCAAGGAGCTGATCGCCCGCACCATTCACGAGCGCAGCGGCCGCAAGGACGGCGCGTTCGTCGCCGTGAACTGCGGCGCGATTCCCGATGAGCTGATCGAAGCCGAACTGTTCGGCCACGAAAAAGGCAGCTTCACCGGCGCGGTCCAGGGCCGCGTCGGCTACTTCGAACATGCGAACGGCGGCACGCTGTTTCTGGACGAAATCACCGAAATGGCGCCGGTGCGCCAGGTCAAGCTGCTGCGCGCGCTCGAAACCGGCACGTTCTATCGCGTCGGCGGCAACGAGTTGATCAGCGGCAACGTGCGCGTGATCGCCGCGACCAATCGCGACCCCGCCGTAGCCGTCAAGGAAAACGGCTTGCGCGAGGATCTGATGTACCGGCTCGCGGTGTTTCCGCTGCGCGCGCCGCCGCTGCGCGAGCGCGAAAACGATCGCGAACTGCTCGCGCAACACTTCCTCGCGCAATTGAATCAGCAGGAAGGCACCCACAAGAGCTTCAGCAAACGCTCGATCGAAACGCTGCGTTCATGGTCGTGGCCGGGCAACGTGCGCGAGTTGAAGAACGCTGTCTATCGCGCGTTCATTCTCGCGGAAAAGACGGTCGAATTGCCGCATCCGCATCTTGCGTCGCGAGTCAAGAAAGCGGTCACGCAAGGCGACGCGATGAGCGTGTGGATCGGCACGCCGCTCGCCGACGCGCAGAAGCAGATCATTCTCGGCACCCTCAAGTACTGCGGCGGCGACAAGCGACGCGCTGCCAAAGCGCTCGGCGTGAGCCTCAAAACGCTGTACAACCGGCTGAGCGCATACGGCGACGAAAGCGGGGAAGACGAAGCCGACTCATAGGCACGGTGCAACGCGAGCCGTGCGCCGATGGCGGCGGCCAGCTGTTGCGCTGTTCGTCATGATCCTTTCGCCGCGGGTTTCGCGGCACCGAATTCACCTGCTCAACGTCTCACGCCGACGGCAAATTTACCTGATGTCCCCAATACCTGGCAGAGCCAGGTAAGCCCGCCCATGCGACAGAAAACATCACAGTGCACGATGTTTTGCAATTTCTTGCACTTTTTCGCTGCCAATTACAAAACGCATCCTGCACAATGCGGCTGCATAATGAACGACGTGTCCTTCGTTTACACGCGCGAAGCGTGAACGCAGGCACCTGTACGGGCAGGGACGGGAGAAATGCAAAAGAACATGGTGTGGGCTGTCAACGCGAAGTCCGATGTCGCTGGCAAACGCCCCCACGTAGCAGCGCTGATCGCGCTGGCGCTGGCGGTTTCGTCGGCATTGAGCGGCTGTAGTTCGTTGTACTCGGAAGGCGCGGTCGCGGGCGCCGGTGTCGCGGGCGCCGCGGTCGCCAACAAGGTCACCAGCAATGCGGCGGTCGCGACCGGTATCGGTCTTGGCGCGGTCGCCGCCGCGCGCGCCGGTGTGCAGTACTCGGAGCGCGTAGTTCACACGAATACGCAGAACAGCATCGCGCAGGCGGCCGGTCCGCTCGAGGTCGGCGCGGTCGCCCCGTGGAGCATCACCCACTCTTTCCCAATCGAAGACGACGAACACGGCCGCGTGACCGTCAGCCGTCTGATCAGCACCGGCCCGCTCGACTGCAAGGAAATCGTCTTTTCCGTCGATCAAAACGAAACCCGCGACAAGCCCGCGAGCAGCGCGTTCTACATCGCATCGGTTTGCCGTGATGGTAAGGACTGGCGTTGGGCATCGGCCGAACCCGCCACCGAGCGCTGGGGTGCGCTGCAATGAAATTGCGTTCGCTTGGCGTTCCGATGGGTGATCGGATGCGGCTCATCGCGGCCGGCGCGCTATGCGTCGGCGCGAGCCTGCTGGCGAGCGGCTGCGCGTCGATCGGCGCGGCGAGCGGCGCGGCGGCGGGTATCGCGTCAGGCCTCGTGACCAGCAATCCGGCCGTCGCGCTCGGCGTCGGCGTGGCCGTGCAGGCCGCGACCGACGAAGCGGTCGCGCGCTACATGCGCAGCATGCACAAGGATCAGCAGGATCTGATGGCGGCGCTGGTCGGCACGATGCCGGTCGGCGAAACGAAACCGTGGTCGGTCAAGCACACCTTGCCGATCGAAAACGGCCATGGCGAGGTGCGCGTGACCCGCGCGTTCAGCTCGGCGCTCGCGCTGTGCAAGGATTTCGTGTTCTCGGTGCAGGACGGCGACGGCCCGAACGCGCCCGAGAGGTGGTTCACGGCGAGCGCGTGCCAGCAGGACAAGGGTTGGAAGTGGGCGACGGCCGAGCCGGCGGTTGCACGCTGGGGCAATCTGCAATAAAAAAGCGGCGAGGTTTTCCTCGCCGCTTTTTTGTCTGGACCGCAGTCGTTTCCGCGGCAACCCAGGCTTAAGACTCCACGTCTTCCAGACTGAAGATTTCGGTCTGGTCGTTATACGAAAAGATCTCGCCGTAACGGCCCCAGTTGATGACCGCGTCGAGCGTCTCTTCCGCCGCGCTGTCCGACAGGAAGTCCTCGAGCTCCTGCTCGAAACGCACGCGCGGCGCACGATGTCCGGGCCGCTCGTTCAACACCTTCTTGATCCGCGCCGCGAGCGGCACGTGCCGCAGCAGATGCTCGGCGAACATCATCTTCCGTTCCTGCGTGCCGAACTCGGAGAACACGCGCGCCGGCGGCGTCAGGAAAATGTCGCCCTCGCGCACGTCGGCGAAACCGAGGTGCTGCAGCACTTCGGCGATCGGGAACAGATCGTCGACCTCCAGATGCAGCGAGCGCGCGATTTCCGGCATGTCCGCGCGGCCGTGATACGGCGCGGCGGCGAGCGTTTCGATCAGACCGGCCATCAGGTTGGTCGACACGTGCGGCAGCCAGCTACCGAGCTCCAGCCCCTTCTTGGTCTTTTCGTCGGTCTGACGCGCGGTCATCTTCGCGTAGATCTCGTCGACAAGGCGGCGGAATGCCGGGTCCAGACGGTTGCGCGGATGCTTGAACGGCACCTTGATCTCGGCGATCACGCGGCCCGGGTTCGACGACAGCACCAGAATGCGGTCGCACATGAACACCGCTTCCTCGATGTTGTGCGTCACGATCAGCACCGCCTTGATCGGCATGCGCCCCTGCGTCCAGAGATCGAGCAGGTCGGTACGCAGCGTTTCGGCGGTCAGCACGTCGAGCGCGGAGAACGGCTCGTCCATCAGCAGCAGCGTCGGATCGACGACGAGCGCGCGCGCAAAGCCAACGCGCTGGCGCATGCCGCCCGACAACTCGCGCGGATACGCGTTTTCGAAGCCGTCGAGGCCGATCAGGTCGATCGCGGCGAGCGCGCGCGTGCGCCGCTCCGACGCACCGACGCCTTGCGCCTCGAGACCCGCTTCCACGTTCTGCAGCACGGTCAGCCACGGAAACAGCGCGAAGGTCTGGAACACCATCGCGACACCCTTGGCCGGGCCTGCGAGCGGCTTGCCCATGTACGTGACTTCGCCGTCGGTCGGCTCGATCAGACCGGCGATGATGCGCAACAGCGTCGACTTGCCCGAGCCCGAACGGCCAAGCAGGCCGACGATCTCGCCCTCGCGCAGCGACAGATTCGCGTCGTCGAGGACGAGCAGTTCGCCCTGCGTCTTGTTGAAGCCGCGGCACACGTCCTTCACGCGCAGGATTTCCTCGCCGAGGCGCGGGGGCTTCGGCGGCGTCTGGATCGGCGCGGCGGTCATAGCAGCTTTAGGATTTTGCATCGCGTTAAGCCTTCATTTCTCAATCTAGACGGAGCTTGCCTTCGGCGTAGGCGTACATCGGACGCCACAGCAGACGGTTGAACAGGGTCACGAATAGGGACATCACGGCGATGCCCACGATGATCTTCGGATAGTCGCCCGCCGCGGTAGTCTGCGCGATATAGGCGCCGAGGCCATGCGCGGCGACCTTGGTATCGCCCCACTGCACGAACTCGGCAACGATGCTCGCGTTCCACGCGCCGCCCGACGCGGTGATCGCACCGGTCACGTAGTACGGAAAAATGCCCGGCAGCATCGCCTGACGCCACCACTGCCAGCCGCGAATGTGGAAATTCTTGGCCGCCTCGCGGTAGTCGTTCGGATACGAGCTTGCACCTGCAATCACGTTGAACAGGATATACCACTGCGTGCCGAGCACGATCAGCGGCGACAGCCAGATGTCCGGATTCAGGTGAAAGCGCACGATCGCGATCACGAACACCGGGAACAGCAAATTCGCCGGGAACGCCGCGAGGAACTGCGCGAGTGGCTGCATCTTTTCCGCGAGCGCGGGGCGCAGGCCAATCAGCACGCCGACGGGCACCCAGATCACGGAAGCGATCGCGATCAGCACGACCACGCGCAGGAGCGTGATCAGGCCCAGCACGAACACGTGGCCGATCTCGTCGAGCGTCACGCCGGTACGCACATACAGGAACACGCGGTACACCACATACACCGTGGCGAGCAGCACGATCGCCGCCCAGATGAAGTCGCCGAGCTTCGAGTTCTTCTCGCGCTGCGGGATGTGAAAGCGCGGCGCGCTGAACGCCGGCAGTTGGAAGCGCACCCGAGCCGCGCGCGCGAACATCCAGCCGAGCGGCACGAGCAACCGGTGAATCAGGCGCGTGCGGCGGATCAGGTCGAGCAGCCACGATTCCGGCGCATCGCCCGAACTCGTGAACTCCATGCGGAACTTGTCGGCCCACGCGACGAGCGGACGGAACAGCAACTGGTCGTAGGCGAGAATCACGACCGTCATCGCGAGGATGACCCAGCCGATCGCGTGCAGGTTCTTGTCGCTGATCGCCTGCGCCAGGTAGGCGCCGATGCCCGGCAGCGTAACCGTATGATTGCCGACCGTGATCGCTTCGGAAGCCACGACGAAGAACCAGCCGCCCGACATCGACATCATCATGTTCCAGATCAGGCCGGGCATCGAGAACGGCACTTCGAGTTTCCAGAAGCGCTGCCATGAAGTCAGATGAAAGCCGCGCGAGACTTCGTCGAGATCGCGCGGCACCGTGCGCAGCGACTGATAGAAGCTGAACGTCATGTTCCACGCCTGGCTCGTGAAGATCGCGAAGATCGCGGCGAGTTCGGCGCCGAGCACGCGGCCCGGGAACATCGCGAGGAAGAACGTGACCGTGAACGAGATGTAGCCGAGCACCGGCACCGACTGCAGGATGTCGAGAATCGGCACCAGCACGAGACCGGCGCGGCGGCTCTTGGCGGCCAGCGTCCCGTAGACCAGCGTGAAGATCAGCGACGCGACCATCGCCGCGAGCATGCGCAGCGTGGTGCGCATCGCGTACTCGGGCAGGTTGGCCGGATCGAGCGAGATCGCCTGCGTCTTTAGCGTCGACATCGGCGCGAGCGTCTCGTGAAAGCCGATCGACGCCATCGCGATCAGGCAGATGATCAGCGGGAACGCGACGAAGTCCCAGCGGTTGGGCAACACGCGCCATGCCGACGCATTGGCGGTGCGGTTCAGGTTGAAGCTGAAATCCATCAGATGCCCTCCCTCTTCAAACAGGCATTCGAACGCTCGAAGGAGGCCGCGGCTGCTCCGCGGCGGTCTATGGGTCGGTCCGGAAAGCGGAAATCAGGCATGGCAAAACGCGCGTGCGTGGTAAATCGTTAGCGTTGGAGACACATGGGCCGGCAATGGACAGATTCGTGAACGCGTCGCCCACGACCACAACCATCACGCCGAACTCCTGTCGCCGCGGGCGCCGCCCGAGGGCTGGCGGGCTTTCCTCGTTTTGGACGGCACGACACTACACCATCCTATGTTTCAGGCACAACCTTTCGCCGCAAATTGCGATACGGCCTTGCGAGGCCGGGGCGTAAGGCTTCAGCAAGCCCCGGCACGCGTCGCCGCGCCGCACTGTACTCTGCTGCCGCGTGCTTCAGCGTGACACGTCGCGAGGCCGTCTCGCGGCGTGGCGCGCAAGCCACATCGGCGCGTCGCCCCGGCCGTCGTCGCTCGATCGCTTCATTGGCCCGCACAGCTATCAAGAAAGCGGCGCGGCTGCCGTTAAGAATCTGATCAGTGCGGCATATGCAGGCGGCATCCCAGCAATAACGGTGGCATCGTGCCCCGCGACGGTTAAAATCGGGAAACGACGTACCTGTTTATCAGCGGATCATCCCGGGCATGGCGACGGCGCAGCGCACCTCGCTCGCGACGGGACGAAACCGCAGCTGATGCAGATAACGACACAGCGTTGAGAGCGCGCTGCCCACGAACGAGCAAGTTGCATGTCACAGCCAGACGGATCAGAGGGTCGATGAACAGGACAACCTTGCGCCAGGTAGCCGGGCCGGTCAGCTTCGTGCTGATCGTACTCGTCTGCTGGTTCGTGGCTGGCATGGTCGCGGACCGGATGGTACAGCAAGAGCTGGACGCGGCGTTGCGCACGCAGCGGCAAATGTCCACGTCGATCGTCGACAACATGGCCGAAGTGATTGCCAGCGACCTCGCGATGTCCCGCGCCATCCCCGCAACCATGGCCGAAATGGACGTGGTCCAGCGTGCCCTCGTGCAATCGCAGAATTATGCCGTGAACAGCGAGGCGGCGGAACCCGCCTTGCGAGCCGCCTTGCTCAAGGATCCGAAGATGGCCGGGGTCAGCAGGTTCCTGCACGAAGCGCAGGGCTTCTCCGGGCTCGATCAGGTCTGGATCGTCAACGCGAACGGCATCTGTGTTGCGTCGAGCGGCACGATGTCGAACCCCCAGGGTGCGCAGCAATCGTTCGTCGGCGTGGACATGCGCGCGCGCGGCTATCTGACCAACGCGCTGCTCGGCGCATTCTCCGAAGCCTACGGCGTGGGTCGCGCGAGCGGCGAGCCGGGCATCTTCATCGCCGCGCCGGTGTACGCGGACGGGCTGCTGGTCGGCGCGGTGGTCGCGAAGGTCGGCATCGCGCGGTTGCGTCACTGGGTCGCGCACGCGGGCACCTTCGTGTCCGACGACAACGGCGTCATCATCATGGCGCACAACAGCGCGCTCGAAGGCCACGCGTTGCCGAACTCGCGCGTCACGCTGATGAGCCCCGCCGAGCGGCGCATCATCTACCGCCGGGAGACGTTCCCCGACATGCTGATCCGCGAAGACACGCAAGTGCGTGAGCAGGCGCCGTGGGTGCCGGCGTCGGTCGCCGCGCAGCTGTTCGGCATGATCGAACGGCCGGCCCCGGCGCTCTATCAGAACCGCGGCGGCCTGAACTCGGGGCTCTCCGCGCACCTGGTCGATCCGCTCGCCGCGTGGCCGGAGCTGCTGCGCAACCACAAGCGCGACCACCTGCTGGTGTTCCTGACGCTGGCCGGCACCGTCGCGCTCGCGTGGGTGATCACCGTGTCCTACGTGCGCGAGCGGCGCCACCATCGCGCGACACGCGATCTCGCCGAGCAGTTGCAGTCGGCCAATACGCTGCTGTCGGCGGAGGCGCGGCACGATGCGTTGACCGGCGCGCTGTCGCGGCGCTATTTCCTCGACCTGCTGCGCCACGAGATCGATCGCGCGCACGCGGGGCGCGAGCCGCTGTGCATGGCGATCGCCGATCTCGACCACTTCAAGCAGATCAACGACCGCTTCGGCCACGCCGCCGGCGACCGCGCGCTCGAACATTTCGTCGATACGTGTCGCGCCGAGTTGCGTGGCTCCGACGCGGTCGGCCGGCTCGGCGGCGAAGAGTTCGGCCTGCTGCTGCCGGCCACCGATCTGACGGGCGGGCGCGAAGTCGTCGAGCGTCTGCGGCTGCGGTTGAAAGCGGTGCCCTCGCCGAAGCTGCCGGCCTCGGCGGGGCTGAGCGTGAGCATCGGCATCACCGAACTGTCGCCCGACGATCTGCCCGAGCGTCTCATGAGCCGCGCCGATACCGCGCTGTATGCGGCGAAGACCGGCGGGCGCGACCGCACCGAAGCACTGCCGCCCGACGATACGGCGCCGCCTACGCGCACCGCGGTGAATGCCTGGTGAATGCCTGACGCTCGCCGAAATATTCAGCGCGCGACGGTATCGCCCTCTCCGCTCAGCCAACCCACGCCGACACCCTGCCCCGCGCTGAAAACGACGCCGAGCCTCCCACAACGAAGCAGGTATCATCAATCCTGATATCGGATTGTCACTACCGCACTAACGGGAGATTCGCATGAAGGGAAATCTGGTGATCGTCTGTCGCGATCACGACGCTGATGCTTTCGACCAGCTGCTCGCCGAATACGGCGCGTTCCAGACGCGTCTGTCGTCGACCGCGTGGTATCTGAAACTGGAGGTCGCGCCGGAACTGATTCAGGAGGAAATACTCGCGCGCCTCGGCAAATATACGACGCACTATATTTTCGAGGCGGAATCGGTGACGTGGAATACCGTCGATAGCGAAACGGCGAACGCGTTGAATACGCTGTTTTCGGACTGAGCTCTCGCCGCTCGCGATACCGACGCCTCGCGCGCGCATCGCGACTCCAACACCCCTGCTTCTACCAGGCGTTTTCCGAGGCGGTCGCGACCCGCGGCAGCACGTCGAACGGAAAACTCATCAACACCCGCAAACCGCGGCCGCCATGATTGCCGATTTCCCATTCACCGCCCGCACGCCGCACGAGCCGCTCGACAATCGCAAGGCCCAGCCCGCTATGGCCGTTGCCGCCTCGCGCCGGATCGAGCCGCACGAACGGCCGGCTCGCGTTGATCAGGTCCTGGGCGGCGATGCCCGTGCCGCTGTCGCTAATTGATAGCGTAAAGCTCTGCGGTGTGCGCGCGGTCGCGACGACCACCGGCGGCGCGCCATACGCATGCGCGTTGTCGATCAGATTGGACAGAATCCGGTCGAGCGTGGCCGCCGGCAGCAGAAATGACGGCCCGGCGTTCAGTTCCGTGTGCACGGTCGGCGCACTGGTGGCCACCGCCCGATAGCTGCGCACGACACGCTCGCACTGCGCATCCACTTCCACGGGTTCGCTGCGGTCCGCGCCGTCGTGCGCGAACAGCAGGAACTGCTCGACGATATGCGTCATCGAATCGACGTCGCGCACGACGCCGTCGCGCGTCTTCGCGTCGTCCATCATTTCGGCGCGCAGCCGCAGACGCGCGAGCGGCGTCTTCAGGTCATGCGCGACACCGGCAAGCATCACCGCGCGATCATTCTCGGTGCGCGCGACTTCCTGCACCATCTGATTGAAGCCATGGGTGAGTTGCCGCAACTCGCGCGGCCCGCGCTCGGGCACCGGCGGCACCGGCAGCCCGCGACCGAAGCGCGCCACCGCCTGCGCGAGCAAGCGCAGCGGCCGCTGCAGCGCCCAAGCAGCGAACAGCGCCGCCATCACCGCAAACGAGAAAATGATGACGAGCCACAAGACCGTGCGGTCGAGCGAGCGCGGCATGCGCAGCGGCTGCACCGGCACGACGATCCAGTTCTGATCGGTCACGGCGCGCACCCATAGCATGGGCGGAGCGCCGGGCGGACCGACGCGCACCTGGGTGTCGGCCGGCATGCGGTCGCGCACGTCCTCGACGAAACGCGCGAGCGGCGGCGGCATGTTCGCGCTGGCCGCCGGCACGTCCGGACTCGCCGGGTCGACCAGCTTCACACGCGACGGCAGCGGTTGATCCGGTGTGCGGGCGACGTGCTGACGCACCGCGTCGACGAGGAAGGTCGCTTCCTCGACCGCGTAGCGCGTTTGCAGTTGCGAACGTTCGAGTCGCATCAGCGCATACCACGCGAAATGCGACAGCAACAGCACCGCGACGACGAGCAGCGCGAGCCGCCCGAACAGCGAATCAATGGGCCGACGCATGCTGCTCGCCGTCCGGCACGAACACGTAACCGCGGCCGCGCACGGTCTGGATGAAGCGCGGCGTGGATGGATCGGTTTCGAGAATGCGACGCAGGCGCCACACCTGCACGTCGATGCCGCGGTCGGTGCCGTCGTACTCGGGACCGTGCAGCAGTTCCAGCAGGCGCTCGCGCGTGAGCGTGCGCATGGGGTGATTGACGAAAATCTTCAGCAGCGCGAACTCGCTGCCCGACAGCGCGAGCGGCTTGTCTTCGAGATGCAGCGTACGCGACTGGAAATCCAGCGTGAAGCGGCCGAAGCTGAACGGCTCGCGCTGCTCGGGCGCGGCCGCCGACGGCAGCGTGCGGCGCCGCCGCAGCACCGCCTGCACGCGCGCGAGCAGTTCGCGCGGATTGAACGGTTTGCCGAGGTAATCGTCCGCGCCGAGTTCGAGCCCGACGATACGATCGACGTCGTCCGCACGCGCGGTCAGCATGATGACGGGGATATCGTCGCCCGACGCACGCAGCTTGCGCAGCGCGGTGAGGCCGTCCACGCCGGGCATCATCAGGTCCAGCACGATGAGGTCGGGGCGCTCGCGCTCGAGGCGCCGTTCGAGCGAGCCCGCGTCGTGCAGCACCGAAACTTCGATGCCCTGACGGGCGAGATAGTCGCGCAACAGATCGCGCAGTTCGACGTCGTCGTCGACGACCAGGATTTGAGTAGCCATGGAATGAAGTTTAACGCGCAGCCAAAAGGGATTTCGTTTTCCAAACGGTCTGAAGGGTTACCGGGTGTTACGGTGAAAGCCACACGTAATTGCTGGTAATAGCGGCGTCCGGGCGCGTAACACAGCGGCGCACGCGGTTCTCTACGCTGTGCCTTACCGAGTGCAGGCAGTCCAAAGACCGGTTGCTTCGTCGGCTATTCCATTACAAGGAGCCTCATATGTCCACCAAAAAGATGTCGCGCGTTCTCGCCGTTGCTGCCACCGCTCTCGCCATCGGCGCGGGCGCCGCTTACGCCGCCCAACCCGCCGAGCAGGCGCACGGCGGGCCCGGCGGCTGGCATGGCCACTTCATGAAGGAACTGACCCAACTCCACGACCGGCTGAAGCTGAACGCGGATCAGGAAAAGCTGTGGCAAAACGCGCTCGATACGATGAAGCAGAACCGCGAAGCGATGCGCGCCAACCACAAGCAGGTTCAAGACCAGTTCAAGGCCGCACAGCAACAGCCGATCCTGGATCTGAACGCGATGGCCGCGACGCATCAGCAGATCGAGCAGAAGGACGCGCAACTGCGTCAGCAAACCACCGACGCGTGGCTGAAGTTCTATAACGGCCTGAACGACCAGCAGAAGACCACCGTCAGCACGGCGCTGAAGCAGCGCTTCGCGCGGATGGAGCAGCGTCACGAGAAGATGCGCGAGCGCTGGGAGCATCACAAGGGCGCCGCGTCGGCGCCGGCCGCCAATCAATAAGCGGCGCATTCGCGAGGCGGACCAGGGAGGGCGCCTCGCTAATAGAAAAACGCCACGGAAGAGGTTTTCCGTGGCGTTGCTGTTTGGCGCTGCTCGCCGCTCGATCGGCGGCCCGCGCGAATCAACTGCTTGAATCAGCCGTTCACCTGACCCAGATCGAACAGCAGCACTTCCGCGTCGTCGCCCTGTTCCAGCGTCACCGTGTCGACGTCGCTGAGCTTCGCGGCATCGCCCGCCTCGAGCACCGTGCCGTTCACGCTCAGCGTGCCGCGCGCGACGTGCAGATAGCCGAGGCGCCCCGCCGGCAGCGCGAACGTCGCGTGTTCGGCGCCGTCGAACAGTCCCGCGTAGATCGACGCGTCCGCATGGATCGTCACCGAGCCGTCACGGCCGTCGGGCGACGCGATCACGCGCAGGCGGCCGCGCTTGCTGTCGGCGTCGAAGCGCTTTTCCTCGTAGCCGGGCTGGTCGCCCGCGCGGCGCGGGATGATCCAGATCTGCAGCAAGTGCGCGAGTTCGTCGCGCGACGCGTTGAACTCGCTATGCTGCACGCCGGTGCCCGCGCTCATGCGCTGCACGTCGCCGGGACGGATCGTCGAGCCATTGCCCATGCTGTCGCGATGCGCGAGCGCGCCTTCGAGCACATACGTGACGATCTCCATGTCGCGATGCCCGTGCGTGCCGAAACCCTGACCGCCGGCGATGCGGTCTTCGTTGATCACGCGCAGCGGCCCGAAGTGCACGTGCTCGGGGTCGCGGTAATCGGCAAACGAGAAGCTGTGATACGAATCGAGCCAGCCGTGGTTGGCGTGACCGCGTTCTGCGGAGCGGCGAATCTCGATCATGGAAAGTCTCCCGGTAAGTAGTCAATCAGAGCGATGCTGGGAATGTAGGGGTTGCGCCGCCCCATAACAATCGTGCGCAACCGCACCGCAGCGTTCCATCGCTGCATGCAATCGCGCGACCGGCGAGCCCATCGCACGGAAAGCCCGGCGCCCGGCAGCCGGCGCCCGCAAAACCGCGCCGGCGTCGCGCACGCACAACGCGTTGCACGGCGTCTTGCCGCTCGATGCCGCGCTGGGCTGGCAGCTTGCCGCTCTTCGGGTAAAATACCGCGCTTTTCAAGCCGCGTGGACGTCCCGCGGGACGCGCAGGCCGCGCCGGCAAGCCTCGGCGGGCGGGCCGCAACCGGTGCGCGACGGGCTTCGACTCGGCACCAAACCGTGCGAGCCACGCCCGATACGCACCGAACGCGCCGGACCGGCGCGCCACGTCGGACGAACCGCCCGCGCAAGGACGACCAGAGCGCGGCGACGATCCCTGCGGCACGGCAATTTTGACCGCCTAGAATACCGACCGTCGGCCCTCGGCCGGTGCTCGTCGAGTCGTGTCATTACGACGATCAGTTTGATTCAGGAGAAACATGAAGAAGTTCGCACTGTGCGTGGCTCTGGCAGTCATGGCCACCGGCGCGATGGCGAAAGAATGGAAAACGGTGCGCATCGGGGTCGACGCCAGTTATCCGCCATTCGAATCGAAGGCGCCTGATGGCGACATCGTCGGTTTCGATGCCGATCTGACCCGCGCGCTGTGCGCGAAGATGAACGTGAAGTGCGTGTGGGTCGCGCAGGATCTCGATGGCATCATCCCGGCGCTGAAAGCTCGCAAGTTCGACGCGATCATTTCCTCGCTGAGCGTCACCGACAAGCGCCGCGAGCAGATCGACTTCTCCGACAGGATGTTCGACGCGCCCGCCCGCATGATTGCGAAAACCGGTTCGCCGCTTCTGCCCACCCCTGAATCGCTGAAAGGCAAGCACGTCGGCGTCGAGCAGGGTTCGACGCAGGAACAGTACGCGAAGGCCTGGTGGGAGCCGAAGGGCGTGCTCGTCGTGTCGTACCAGAATCAGGACCAGGTGTACGCGGATCTCGCGTCGGGGCGCCTCGACGCCGCGCTGCAGGACGAAGTGCAGGCCGACGCCGGCTTTCTGAAGACGCCGCGCGGCAAAGGGTTCTCCTGGGCCGGTCCGGAAGTGAAGGATCCGCAGACGATCGGCGAAGGCACCGCGATCGGTCTGCGCAAGGGCGATGCCGAGCTGAAGGCGAAGTTCAATCAGGCGCTCGCCGAGGTTCATCAGGACGGCACGTTCAGGAAGCTCGAAAAGCAGTACTTCGATTTCGACATTTATCCTGGCCGTTGAGCGAAACAGGCAGGATACTGCGTGGTAAGCCGGCTCGTGCCGGTGGCAGTGAAAGCGGCAACGAAGGTGGCGACACCAGGCAGTAGATTCAAAACAATCCGAGACGAAAGTCCCACAAGCGCGCTGCAGGAGCACCAACGTTTCTGCAGCATGATTTGCACAGCGGCACGCTGTGCGCTGCGGATCACGGCGAGCCAGGCGCTCGTCCCCGACGCGGCGCTACGCGGACCGCGTCTTTCGCGGTGCGCGTAGCGCATCGTCGTGGACTACCTATGTTCCTTCAAGGCTACGGCCCGCTGCTTCTCAGCGGCACCTGGCAAACCGTCAGGCTGGCGGTGTTCTCGCTCGCGCTCGCGTTCGTGCTCGGCCTGCTCGGCGCGGCGGCGAAATTGTCGAAGAACCGTCTGTCGAACGGCATCGGCACGGTGTATACGACGCTCGTGCGCGGCGTGCCCGATCTCGTGCTGATGCTGCTGCTGTTCTATAGCATCCAGATCTGGCTGAACAACCTGACCGACGCGCTCGGCTGGGAGCAGATCGACATCGACCCGTTCGTGGCCGGCGTCGCGGTGCTCGGCTTCATCTACGGCGCGTACTTCACAGAGACGTTCCGCGGCGCGTTTATCGCGGTGCCGCGCGGCCAGCTCGAAGCGGGCGCCGCCTACGGCATGACGAGCTGGCAGGTGTTCTCGCGCGTGATGTTCCCGCAAATGATGCGCTTCGCGCTTCCGGGCATCGGCAATAACTGGCAGGTGATGGTCAAGGCGACCGCGCTCGTGTCGATCATCGGTCTCGCCGACGTCGTCAAGGCCTCGCAGGACGCCGGCAAGGGTACCTTGCGGTTCTTCTTCTTCACCCTGCTCGCGGGGGCGATCTATCTCGTCATCACCACCGTGTCGAACTTCGTGCTGATGTACCTCGAAAAGCGTTACTCGACCGGCGTGCGAAAGGCGGATCTATGATCGAGATCATTCAGCAATACTGGCGCAACTATCTGTTCACCGACGGCTATCGCTTCACCGGGGTCGCGATCACGTTATGGCTGCTGGTCGTGTCGATCGGCCTCGGCTTCTGCCTGTCGGTGCCGCTCGCGGTCGCGCGCGTGTCGAAGAAGAAATGGCTCGCGGGCCTCGTGTGGCTCTATACGTATATCTTCCGCGGCACGCCGCTCTACGTGCAGCTGCTGCTGTGCTATACGGGTCTCTACAGCCTCGAGATCATCCGCAACAACGAGCTGACCAACGCGTTCTTCCGCGACGGCATGCACTGCACGCTGCTCGCGTTCACGCTGAATACCTGCGCGTACACGACCGAAATCTTCGCGGGCGCGATCAAGGCGACGCCCTACGGCGAGATCGAAGCGGCGCGCGCGTACGGCATGTCGTCGTTCACGCTGTACCGGCGCGTGATTCTGCCGTCGGCGCTGCGCCGCGCACTGCCCTACTACAGCAACGAAGTGATCCTGATGCTGCACGCGACCACCGTCGCGTTCACGGCCACGGTGCCGGATATCCTGAAGATCGCGCGCGACGTGAACTCCGCGACGTACCAGTCGTTCAATGCGTTCGGCATCGCCGCGCTGCTGTATCTGTGTATTTCTTTCGCGCTCGTGTGGCTGTTCCGCCGCGCCGAGCGTCGCTGGCTCGCTTACCTGCGGCCGCAAGGCAAGTAACTGCGCGTCCCTGGACAAGCAAGCTCGTTAAGGATCCTGATGAACTCCAAGAAGCAGAAGCTCTTCGTCGACCAGCTTCACAAAAAGTACGGCGACAACGAAGTCCTCAAGGGCGTGTCGCTGAAAGCCAATGCCGGCGACGTGATCAGCGTGATCGGTTCGTCCGGTTCGGGCAAGAGCACGATGCTCCGCTGCATCAACTTTCTCGAACAGCCGAACGCGGGGCGCATTTTCGTCGACGGTGAGGAAGTGCGCACGCAGACCGCCAGGGACGGCGCGTTGCGCGTGTCGGACCCGAAGCAGTTGCAGCGTGTGCGCACCAAGCTTTCGATGGTGTTCCAGCACTTCAACCTGTGGTCGCACATGAACGTGCTCGAGAACATCATCGAGGCGCCGGTGCATGTGCTCGGTCTGAAGCGCAAGGAAGCCGAGGACCGCGCGCGCGAATATCTGGAGAAGGTCGGTCTCGCGCCGCGTCTCGAGAAGCAGTATCCGTCGCATCTGTCGGGCGGCCAGCAGCAGCGTGTCGCGATCGCGCGGGCGCTGGCGATGCACCCCGATGTGATGCTGTTCGACGAGCCGACCTCCGCGCTCGACCCGGAGCTCGTCGGCGAAGTGCTGAAGGTAATGCAGAAGCTCGCCGAGGAAGGCCGCACGATGATCGTCGTCACGCACGAAATGGGCTTCGCGCGCAACGTGTCGAACCACGTGATGTTTCTGCACCAGGGCCGCGTCGAGGAACAAGGCCATCCCGACGAAGTGTTCAGGAACACGAAGAGCGAACGTCTGAAGCAATTCCTGTCGGGCAGTCTCAAGTAATAAAATTACCCGCGACTTATGATGCGAATGGCATGGAAAATGTAGTCAATGTAGTTTTACAAGGCGCTTACGAGCGCCTTTTTCGTTTTTACCATGTCCTTCCGCCCGGCCATTCGAACGACGAAAAAGCGCCGAAAATCCCACAAAACGGGCCATTCAGGCCGAGCTTTCGCCTACCCCGCCACTTTTGACTCGTCAATAGTGACAATCCTTAATACGACCCCTTCCAAGCCGCGATTCCCTTGCCGGACAAGGCTTTTCGCCTTTTCCCGAGGAACTCGTTCGGGTCCCAGCCCACATTCGTATTGCAATTTGGCGACACCCCCTGTTGGCGGTACTAATTTCTTCTCCCAGTTAAAGTTATTTTTGATAAATTGGTAACCAAAGTAGCAAAACAAAGTTGATTAAAAGTAGTTTCACTTCAAAACGCAGAGGAGAACCGGTCGGCGTGGGATCGGCATGATGCAAAGATAGCTCGACGCTACATGTCATGACAGGAGAATCCCTATCCACCCGCCACTCTCCCTGGTACCGCTTTCTGTTCGGTGCTTATCGCGTCCGAACACCACTCGCAGTACTGGGTTTCTTTTTTGACAGGGTATGGAGGAGAAGATGAAGAAAGCTTTGCTCGTCGCTGCGCTGATGTCGGCCGGCGTTGTTGCACACGCTCAGAGTAGCGTCACGCTGTATGGCCGTTTGGATGCAGGTCTCGAGTACATGTCGGGCGTCCCGACCGGCGCTAACGCCAACGGCGCGGCCAACACCAGCTCGAACCGCTTCAAGGCGGAAAGCGGCGACTGGGGCACCAGCCTGTGGGGCATGAAGGGTGTCGAGGACATCGGCGCCGGCAACAAGATCCTGTTCCAGTTGGAAGGCTCGTTCAACACGATGACGGGCGCAGGTCCCGGCGGCGGCGGTCTCTTCAATCGCTGGGCAACGGTCGGCATTTCGAACAACCAGTACGGTACGTTCACGATGGGCCGCATGCTCTTCATCTCGAACGGCGTGTGGGACTTCGACCCGTTCGGTCAGTCGAACTGGTCGTCGGCATCGCTGGTGCGTGGCCGCAACTGGCCGCAATCGAGCAACAACTTCGCGTACCAGTCGCCGAAGATCGCAGGCTTTGACTTCTACGGTCAGTACGCGCTGTCGAACGCGACGAGTTGGAACGGTAACGGCACGACGCCGCAAGGTCGCGAAGCTGGCGCGCAGGTCACCTACACGACGTCGCTCTTTCAGGTCCGCGGTCTGTACGACGAAATCCGCAACCCGACGACCGGTGGGTTGTGGGGTGGCCCGGTTGCCAACAACGGTATCAATACGGCTAACACGGCCAACGGCGTATTCGCTGCATCGCGCGAGTACTCCGCTCTGCTGAACGTGTTCCTCGGCCAGTTCAAGATTCAGGCTGCTTACCAGGCAGTCCGTTCGGCAGGCGCAACGGGGGTTCTGCCCGGTCAGCCGACCACGCTCGATCACGAATGGGGCGGTGTGACGTGGCAGGCAACGCCGGCTGCAGCACTGATCGCGGCGGTCTACCACGTGAACGGCAACAACGGCGCGGGCAATGCGACGATCTACACGATCGGCGGTTCGTACAACCTGTCGAAGCGCACGCTGCTCGACCTGCAGGCCGCGACGGTGCGCAACAGCCGTAATGCTAACTTCGGTCTGAACGCGAACAATGCGGGCTTCGCCGCTGCAACGGACAACCCGCTGCAAGGCCGCCAGCAAAGCGGCGTGTACGCAGGTATCCAGCACTCGTTCTGATCGAACGGTGCGCCCCGAGGGTCATCCCTCGGGGTGTAATACAGGTTTCTTCGAGAGAATCTTTTTCACGCTGCTGCGAGAGGCGCGTATCGGTGCGATATCCGCAAGGGTATTGCACCGTTTTTTATTCGGCGCACGGTTTTTGCCGTTGCGCGCACCGGGCCGGTGCGTGATTGCGTCGACTTATACGGCCGCTTCGTTCTCTTCGCCGGTACGGATACGGATGACGCGCTCGACGTCCGCGACGAAGATCTTGCCGTCGCCGATCTTGCCGGTACGCGCCGCGCCGATGATCGCGTCGATGACCTGATCGCACTGGCTGTCCGCGACCACGACTTCGATCTTCACTTTCGGCAGAAAGTCGACCACGTATTCCGCACCACGATAGAGCTCGGTATGCCCTTTCTGGCGGCCGAACCCCTTGACCTCGGTAACGGTCAGGCCGGTGAGGCCGACTTCCGCGAGGGCCTCGCGCACTTCGTCGAGTTTGAACGGTTTGATGACTGCGGTGATGCGCTTCATGGCGAACCTCGTCTCTTGATGGGAAGAGTGAAAAGGAAAAGGATGATTTTTATTCTACGCCGCGCCGGATGCATTGCGGCATCCGCGCGCGGGTGTCGTCTTTCACTCCACCGGTTCGGTGTAGCGCGACGTGATCGGATAACGCCAGTCGCGGCCGAACGCGCGATGCGTGACGCGAATGCCGATCGGCGCCTGACGGCGCTTGTACTCGTTGATCTTGATCAGGCGCGTGACGCGCTTCACGTCGTCGACCTGATAACCCGCCGCGATGATCTCCGCGAGCGAACGGTCCTCCTCCATATACATGCGCATGATCGCGTCGAGTACTTCGTATTCGGGCAGGCTGTCCTGGTCGGTCTGGTTCTCGCGCAGCTCAGCGGACGGCGCGCGCGTCAGAATCCGCTCGGGAATCACGTCGCGCGTCGCAAACGTGGTGGCCGCGTTGCGATAGCGGCACAGCCGGTACACGAGCGTCTTCGCGATGTCCTTGATCACCGCGAAGCCGCCGGCCATGTCGCCGTACAGCGTGCAATAGCCGACCGCCATCTCGCTCTTGTTGCCGGTGGTCAGCACGATCGAGCCGAACTTGTTCGACAGCGCCATCAGCAGCGTGCCGCGAATGCGCGCCTGAATGTTCTCTTCGGTCGCATCTTCGGCGCGGCCCGCGAACTCCTCGGCGAGCGAGCCGCGGAACGCGTCGAACATCGGCGCGATCGCGATCTCGTCGTAGCGCACGCCGACGCGGCGCGCCATCTCGGCGGCGTCGCTGGTCGAGATATCGGCCGTGTAGCGCGACGGCATCATCACCGCGCGTACCTTGTCGGCGCCGAGCGCATCGCATGCAACGGCCAGCACGAGCGCCGAATCGACGCCGCCCGACAGACCGATCAAAGCACCAGGAAAACCGTTCTTGCCGATGTAGTCGCGCACGCCCATCACGAGCGCCGCGTAGACCTGCGCTTCGATCGACTGCTCCGGCGCGATCGCGGCCGGCAGCGGCGTGCCAGCGTCGAACTCCACGACAGCCGTGGCTTCCTCGAACTGCGCGAGCTTCGCGACGAGTTCGCCCCGCGCGTCGAGCACGAACGAACCGCCATCGAACACGAGTTCGTCCTGGCCGCCGACCATGTTCACGTAGACCATCGGAATACCGGTTTCGCGAATGCGCGCGCGCAGGATGTCGAAGCGCACCGCTTCCTTGTTCAGGTGGTACGGCGAGCCGTTCGGAATCAGCAGCACCTGCGCGCCCGCGGCCTTTGCCATCTGCGCGGCCGACGCATGCCACGCGTCCTCGCAGATCACGACACCGTACTTGACGCCGTCGAGTTCGAACACGAACGGCTGCGGGTCGGAGGCGAAATAGCGTTTCTCGTCGAACACTTCGGTGTTCGGCAGATCCTGCTTGCGATAGGTGCCCTTCACTTCGCCGTCGACGATCAGCGACGCCGCATTGAACGTATCGACCGGCGGCACGCCGCGCTCGATCGGCGCGTTTGCATTACCATGGCCGTTCGCCGGGCGGTGCGCGAGGTTGTCCGACCCGTCGCGCAGCGGATGGCCCACGATCACATGCAGACCGGTGAACGGCTTCAACTGTGCGGTGAGATCGGCCAACGCCGCCGCGCTGGCGGTGTAGAACGCAGGGCGCAGCAGCAGGTCTTCGGGCGGATAACCCGACAGCGCGAGTTCAGGCGCTACCAGCAGCTTCGCACCATCGCTGTGCGCGGCGCGCGCGGCGGCGACGATCTTCGCGACGTTGCCGGCGAAGTCGCCGACGGTGACATTGATTTGAGCAAGAGCGATTCGGGTCTTCATGGCAGGATCGACAGGCAAGCCTTCACGGCTCGCGGTACCGCGGCTCGATGGCTCGACGGGATTGAACAAACCGGATAAACGAACTCAACGAACGACGTGGCAGCTTCAGTTTCACGGCGCCGCGCCGGTCATTGCATACAGTCACTCAGATTGAACCAGCAACGTATCGATTATCGCACGGGCATTCTGGCCTCGCCCTCCGAGGTGGGCGCCGCCGAGTGGAACGCCCTCCTCGCCGCGCAGGCGCAGCCCACGCCGTTTTTGCGGCACGAGTTTCTGAGCGCGCTCAACGCGACGCAATGCGCGGTTCCCGACACCGGTTGGGCGCCGCAATTCGTCACGCTGACCGACGCGCGCACGGGCATGCTCGCGGCGGCGGCGCCCGTCTATCTGAAGGGACACTCGTACGGCGAGTACGTGTTCGACTGGGCCTGGGCCGACGCGTACAAGCGCAACGGCCTGCCCTATTACCCGAAGCTGCTGTGCGCGGTGCCCTTCACGCCGGTACAGGGCAACCGGCTGCTGTCGGCGAACGAGCATGCGTTGCGCCATCTCGCGGCCACGTTGATGGCGTTCGCCGAGCAGGCCGAGGTGTCGTCGCTGCATGTGCTGTTTCCGACGCAGAGCGAAGCGAACGCGCTCACCGATATCGGCATGATGCAGCGCGAAGGCGTGCAGTTTCACTGGCTCAACGATGGCTATCGCGACTTCGAAGACTTTCTGTCGACGCTCGAACAGAAGAAGCGCAAGAACATCCGCGCCGAACGGCGCAAGGTGCACGAGGCCGGCATCACGATGCGAAGGATCCGCGGCGCAGACATCGAGGATGCCGACTGGCGCTTCTTCAGCAAGTGCTATCGGCAAACCTATCGCGAGCATTTTTCGAGTCCGTATCTGAACCTCGATTTCTTCCGGATGATCGGCGCGTCGATGCCGGAGAATCTGCTGCTCGTGATCGCCGAATATGAAGGCAAGCCGATCGCGAGCTCGCTCGTCGTCTATCAGCGCGACGAGAAAACCGGCGGCACCTTGTATGGCCGCTACTGGGGCGCGCTCGAACACGTGCCGTGCCTGCACTTCGAAACCGCGTACTATCAGCCGCTCGAATTCTGCATCGAAGAAAAGCTCGGCGCATTCGAAGGCGGCGCGCAGGGCGAGCACAAGATGGCGCGCGGCTTTCTGCCCACGGTCACGCGCTCGACGCATTGGCTCGCGCATCCGGCATTCGCCGATGCGGTCGGCCATTTCCTCGATAACGAAAAAAACAGCATCCACGCTTACGTGGACGAGCTGCGCGAACACAATCCGTTCAAAGGCTAGAAGCGCGGTTATGGCGTGGTTTCTCTATCTGCTCGAATGCTCGGACGGCAGCGTCTATACCGGCATCGCGACCGATGTCGCTGCTCGCTTCGACAAACATCTGAGCGGCACGGGCGCGCGTTATACGCGCTCGCGCAAGCCGGTGCGGGTGCTGGCGTCGTTCGAACTGGCGGACCGGTCGAGCGCGTCGAGCGCCGAGTATTGGGTCAAGCGGCTCACGGCGGCCGATAAACGGGCGCTGGCGGCCGGGGTGTTCACGCTGCAGTCGGTGTTGCCGGTTGCAGCAGTGAATGACGTCGCGGAAGACGGCGAGCGTTCCGACGGCTGAGTCGTGCTACCCCCTCGCCTCCCGCATCCTCTCCGTCAGCAGCCGATGCACGCGCGCCAGCTCGCCCACTACATCTGCTTCCAGCGACGTCAACTGCTCGCGAGCGGGTAACTCGAGCCGCACCGGCCGTAACGTGCGGTTCAGCGCGGCCTCGATCGCCGCGCTGATCGCCTCGACCCATTCGTCGAGTTCGCTATGCATGTCGCGGCGGTTCGCGGTGAGGCGCAACTGCGTCGCGGTGCCGGCCATCCGTCGCAGCAGGCTCAGCACCGTCAGCGTGACCGTATCGGCCATCGAGTCCTCGAGCTTTTCGAGCCGCACGCGGCCGATCGCTTCTTCCGCGTTGTTGCTGGTGAGGCCCGCAGCGCGGCGCAATTGCTCGATCTCCTTGCCGCCATGCCGAGGCGCGTCGAGCGACGCGCGCAGATACGCGAGATTCGCGCGCACCGCGTCGCCGAGATAGACGCGCACATCGAGCTTCTCGCGCGTCGGCCATAGAAGGAACGTCGCGAGCAGCGCGAGCACGCAGCCGAGCACGTTGTTGCCGAGCCGCGTCAGCGCGAACGCCAACTGGTTGGCGCCCGGCGTCGCGAAGTCGGCGACCAGCACGAAGGTCGGCGTCAGGAACAGCACGAACAGGCTGTAACTGACGGGGCGCAGCGCCATCGTCGCCATCACCAGCGGGAACACCGCGAGCGAGATGCCGAGCGGCGAATGAATCGCATAGCCGATCGCCGCCGCGAGCACGCCGCCGACGATACTGCCCGTCGCGCGTTCGATGCTGCGCGGCCAGGTCGCGGCGATCGACGGCTGCAGGATCAGCAGCGTGGCCATCGTGGCCCAATAGCCGAACGGCAGACCGAGCGCGCGAATCACGACGAAGCCGGCCGTCGTCGTCACGCCGACACGCGCCGCATGGCGCAAGCCGACCGACTGCCACGACAGGTTGGCCTTCAGCGTCGACCACGCGCGCGCCGTATAACGCGCGACGCACGCGCTCCACGGCTCGACGTGCACCTCACGCGGCGCGAAATCGACGAGCTCGAAACCGGATTGCAGCTTCACCGGTTCGAGCAACGCGCTTTCGAGCCGATGCGCGAGACGCCGCAGACGCGCCTGCGGGTCCGCGAGACGTTCCCAGCGCGCGTCGCCGGTCGCGCTGCCGATGTCGCTGAGCACTTCGCCGATCGCATTGAGCGAGCGCACCGCGCGTCGCGTGCGGCGCGGATCGTCGGGCACTTTCGCGCCCGCGCCCGACACCGCGATCAGATACGCGAACAACGCTTCGCCGTCGGTCAACAAGCCGAGCAGCGTGTCGTAGACGGCCGCGCCGCCCGCTTTCGATGCGGGCACGTTCGCGAGCGCATCGCGCGAACGTTCGAGCGACGCGCGCGCATCGGCGCGAAAGCGCGCGGCATGCGTGGCCCATTCGCGCGGCGCGGCACGTCCGCCGACAAGCCGCGCGCTATCGAACGCGACATCGGCTAGGCGCAGATACACCGCGCGCAACGACGCGCGGCTCGCGCCGAATGGATGAATGCGCCACACCGTCAAGCTCAGCACGATCGCGAACAGACAGCCGACCAGATAGACGCCGAGAAACGCGACACCCGCGCGCGCGTCGTGCATCGGCCGATCGACCATCACGACGCAGGCGGTCGCCGCGAGGATCGTCACCTGCGACGTGGCCGCGCCCCAGATGCGGCCGAACGCGCCGAGCGTCGTGAACGCGAGCACCGCGAGCGCGGCCCACGCGGCACCCGAGGCGGACGCGAACGCGGTCATGCCGCCGCACAGCGTCGACAGCAGCGCGAAGCTCATCATCGACATGAAGCGTGCGCGGTTCGAGCCGGCGGCATCGGCGAGGCAGGTCCAGAACGCGCCGATCGCCGCCCACGCAAACACCGGATCGTGCAGCACGTTGCCGAGCGCAAGCATCGCCGTCGATGCGCATGCTGCTCGCAAGCCCTCCGACAGATTCGCCTCGCTCGCCGCGAACGACACCATCCAGACCGGCCGCTTGCGATAGATCGCGGTGACGACCGAATGCAGCCGGGTCGACCAGCGCGGCGATGTCGAGTGGGACTTGCTGCGGTTCATCATCCGGACCGTGGTTCTTGAAGTGATGGAAACGCGCGTAGATGCCGTGAGTTCGCGCGCGAGGTCGTGCGGCGAATGATAAGGGTTTACACCTAAATATAAAAATGCGTTCCGTTCATCGGAGCGATGCGTTCAGGTTATGCGCGCGAGACGAAGCGTGCCAGACGAAGATCGCGGCGTTTTTGCACGGTAGTCGAATACCGCGCAAATCAGATGAAAAAACCGCGCGGTCCTTGCGGACTCGCGCGGTTTTCGTATTGCGTGCAGCAAGCGGATGAACCGCGGCGCGCTTACTTCTTGTAGTTCGCCACGCCTTCGCTGATTTCCTTGTGGGCAGCATCGACGTCGGCCCAGCCTTCGACCTTGACCCACTTGCCCTTCTCCAGCGCCTTGTATTGCTCGAAGAAGTGCTTGATCTGGTCCTTCAAGTAAGCCGGCACGTCGTCGACCGACTTCAGGTTCGCCGTCATCGGGCAGATCTTGTCGTGCGGCACGGCGATCAGCTTCGCGTCGACACCTGACTCATCGGTCATCTGCAGCATGCCGAGCGCGCGGGCGCGCACGACCGAGCCTGCCAGCAGCGGGAACGGCGTGATCACCAGCACGTCGACCGGGTCGCCGTCGCCCGACAGCGTCTGCGGAATGAAGCCGTAGTTGGCCGGATAGCGCATGCCGGTGCCGATGAAACGGTCGACGACGAGCAGGCCCAGGTCCTTGTCGGCTTCGTACTTCACCGGGTCGCTTTGCGCCGGGATTTCGATGATGACGTTGAAATCGTGCGGAAGGTCATTGCCTGCGGGAACGTGATTGAAGCTCATGAGCGCTCTCTGAAGGGGATGGAAATCGGAAGGCGGCGAACGGCGCGCGGGCTGCGGATGCGGTGCGAACTGTGTGCGAACCGCGAACGTCGGGCACTGAAACCCTCTCGCCCCGAACGACGGGTCCGCGCACCGGACCGTACGGAATGCGCCATTATAGCCAATCGGCAGGTGGCATCCGCGGTCGGATCGGCGCGATAATCGTCTGGCGAGTCTCGCTTCGCGTCTCTACCGTTTTGTGTCTCCCCTTCGAACCCGCGCCGCCGCACGCCGGCCGCACGTCATCAAGGAGCATGCATGGAAGAAGCACGGCATTTCATCGGCGGCGAGTGGTGCGCCGCTTCCGGCGGCGAATCGATCGCCGTACTCGATCCCTCGGACGGCCAGCCGTTCACGCGCATCGCGCGCGGCACCGAGGCCGATATCGACACCGCCGTGCACGCCGCGCGCGCAGCGTTCGACGGCGCATGGGGTGCGCTGAGCGCCGCCGAGCGCGGCCGCGTGCTGTACCGGCTGTCGCTGCTGGTGGCAGCGCGCCAGGAAGACCTTGCACGGCTCGAAGCGCGCGACACCGGCAAACCGCTCAGGCAGGCGCGCGCCGACGCCGCCGCCCTGACCCGCTACTTCGAGTTCTACGCCGGCGCGGCCGACAAGCTGCACGGCGAAACCCTGCCCTACCAATCCGGCTACACGGTGCTGACGATCCGCGAGCCGCACGGCGTGACCGGCCACATCGTGCCGTGGAATTACCCGATGCAGATCTTCGGGCGAAGCGTCGGCGCGGCGCTCGCGACCGGCAATGCATGCGTCGTCAAACCGGCCGAGGACGCGTGCCTTTCCGTGCTGCGGGTCGCAGAGCTCGCCGCCGAGGCCGGCTTGCCGGCCGGTGCGCTGAACATCGTGACCGGCTATGGGCACGAAGCGGGCGCCGCGCTCGCGCGTCATCCGGGCATCGATCACATCTCCTTCACGGGCTCGCCCGAAACCGGCAAGCTCGTCACGCAGATGGCCGCCGAAAACTACGTGCCGGTCACGCTCGAACTCGGCGGCAAGTCGCCGCAAATCGTGTTCGCCGACGCCGATCTCGACGCCGCGCTGCCGGTGCTGATCTCCGCGATCGTGCAGAACGCCGGGCAAACCTGCTCGGCGGGCAGTCGCGTGCTGATCGAGCAGGCGATTTACGAGCCGCTGCTCGACAGACTCAGCAGCGCCTTTCAGGCGTTGCGCGTCGGGCCGTCGAATGCCGACCTCGACTGCGGACCGCTGATCAGCGCGAAACAGCAGCAACGCGTGTGGGACTTTCTGTCGGACGCGCAACACGATGGCATCGCGATGGCCGCGCACGGCGAGGTGATCCCCGAAGCGCCTGAAAGCGGCTTCTATCAGGCCCCGACCTTGCTGCGCGACGTGCCCGCGAGCCACCGCCTCGCGCGCGACGAAGTGTTCGGTCCGGTGCTCGCCGCGATGTCGTTCCGCGACGAAGCCGAAGCGCTCGCGCTCGCGAACGGCACGCAGTTCGGGCTCGTCGCCGGCATCTGGACACGCGATGGCGCGCGCCAGATGCGCCTCGCCCGACGCGTGCGCTCGGGCCAGGTGTTCATCAACAACTATGGCGCGGGCGGCGGCGTCGAATTGCCGTTCGGCGGCGTCAAGCATTCGGGACATGGCCGCGAGAAAGGCTTCGAGGCGCTGTATGGCTTTACGGTGCTGAAGACGATCGCGATCCGGCACGGCTAGCGGGTGCCGTAGGGCTCGCTCGCGATCGGCGCGAGCAGCACGTTACAGGCAACAACGCATCGCTCTATCCATCACAAACAACGGAGACATCATGCGGTTGACAGGTAAAACGGCCATCGTCACGGGCGGCGGTTCGGGTTTCGGCGAAGGCATCGCAAAGACCTTTGCGCGCGAAGGCGCGAACGTCGTGGTCAACGACCTCAACGGGCCGGCCGCCGAACGCGTCGCGAGTGAGATCGCGATTGCGGGCGGCAAGGCGATCGCGGTCCCCGGCAACGTCGCGCAACGCGACGACTGGCGCACGCTGCGCGAGGCCGCGCTGGAAGACTTTGGCAGCGTGCAGATCGTCGTCAACAACGCGGGCACCACGCATCGCAACAAGCCGGTACTCGAGGTGACCGAGGCCGAGTTCGACCGCGTCTATGCGGTGAACGTGAAGAGCATCTACTGGAGCGTGCAGGAGTTCGTGCCGTATTTTCGCGAGCAAGGCGGCGGCAGCTTCATCAATATCGCGTCGACGGCGGGCGTGCGGCCGCGGCCCGGGCTCGTCTGGTACAACGGCAGCAAGGGCGCGGTGATCGTCGCTAGCAAGTCGCTCGCCGTTGAGCTGGGGCCGGAGCGGATTCGCGTGAACTGCGTGAATCCGGTGATCGGTGAGACCGCGCTGTTGTCCGAGTTCATGGGGGTCGAGGATACGCCGCAGAACCGGCAGAAGTTCCTGGCAGGGATTCCTCTCGGGCGGTTTTCGACGCCGCAGGATATTGCGAATGCGGCGCTGTATCTGGCTTCGGATGAGGCGGAGTTTATTACCGGCGTGTGCCTCGAAGTGGATGGGGGGCGCTGCGTGTAGCGGTAGGTGAAGCGCTGCGCACGCACTGCGTGCGCAGTCAGTGTTTTCCCCCAATATCGATTCGTCCTGCAAAAAACCTGGCGCGGATAGAATCGTTCGGCTGCGGCACTTCAATTCCATAAAAATGAGGAGACATAGTCATGGCTAGTCCTGCAGATCCGCTCCACCATCCCGGCGCTGGCGCGCCGCCTTCGACGTTCGAAGAGGCGACTTATCGCAAGGTTACCTGGCGGCTCGCGCCGCTATTGATGCTCTGCTACATCGTTGCCTATCTGGACCGTGTGAACGTCGGCTTCGCGAAGCTGGGGATGAGCACCGATCTTGGCTTGAGCGATGCGGTGTATGGCTTCGGCGCGGGGATTTTCTTCATCGGCTATTTCATCTTCGAAGTGCCGAGCAACGTGATCCTGCATAAGGTCGGCGCGCGTGTCTGGATCGCGCGGATCATGATTTCGTGGGGCGTGATATCCATGCTGACGATGTTAGTCACCACGCCGACGATGTTTTATGTGATGCGCTTTTTGCTCGGGCTTGCAGAGGCGGGTTTCTTTCCTGGGATTATTTTGTATCTCACCTACTGGTATCCGGCGCATCGGCGTGGACGGATGACGACCTGGTTTATGACGGCGATTGCGTTGTCGGGGGTGATTGGTGGGCCGGTGTCTGGGTACATCCTGAAGAACTTCAACGGCGTGAACGGGTGGCACGGGTGGCAGTGGCTGTTTCTGCTCGAAGGGGTGCCGTCGGTGCTGGTCGGGATCATCGTGTTCGTGATGCTCGATGATCGGATTTCGAAGGCTAAGTGGCTGACCCGGGAAGAGCAGCAGTTGCTTGAGAGTCAGGTGTCGGCTGAGGAAGCGACCAAGCACGATATGCCGATTCGGCAGGTACTCACTAGCGGGCGGGTGTTGATGTTGAGCCTCACCTACTTCTCGTTTGTGATGGGGCTTTATGGGGTAAGCTTCTGGTTGCCGACGATTATCAAATCGACCGGCGTTACCGATGCGTTTTTGATTGGGCTGCTATCGGCGGTGCCGTTTGCGGCGGCTGTTGTGGCGATGGTGTTTGTGGCGCGGAGTGCGGATCGGTCGAGGGAACGGAGATGGCATATTGCGTTGCCGGCGTTTCTTGGTGCTGTGGGGCTCGTGCTTTCCGTCGTTTGGGCGCATAACACCCTGCTTGCCATGACTGGGTTGACCCTGGCTACTATGGGCATCCTCACTACACTGCCGCTGTTTTGGAGTTTGCCTACGGCGATTCTGGCAGGCACCGGCGCCGCTGCCGGGATTGCGATGATTAATTCGATTGGCAACCTTGCCGGTTTCCTTAGTCCTTATGCTGTGGGGTGGTTGAAGGAGGTTACCGCGGCGAACGATTCAGGGATGTATATGTTGGCGGCGTTCATGGTGCTGGGCGGTTTGCTTGCTATTAGTGTGCCGGCGAGGATGGTTAATAAGTAACCTTGGCCGATGATGAACTGCTAGCGGCCCGGCACGAACAACCCGCCGCGCCTCGAAACCGTCGTGGCACGGTGTTCCTATTGCGCAAAGGTGATTTCGATGTCCGGCACTTCCGGCGCCAACGCCCCGCGCCTAAAGTCAGGTCAGCCTTCGGATGCGGATCCTCACAAATGGAACCGCGCGAAGCCCCCTCAAAACTCAATAGGAGCAAAACCATGCTGACCAGGACATCCCCCGACCTTCTCACCAAACCGAATGTCGCCACGGAAGACGCGCAATACTTCGAATACACTTCGTCCGCCAATCCGATTGGTGCGAAGCTCATCTCGCGTGTGCCGTTCTGCAGCTTCTCGCCTTCGCTTTATGCAGACGGCGCAACCCGAGTCGTGCCGCTTGACCTGTCTGCGGAGTTGGGCTGCCCGGGTCCCGCGACCGGTCCCGGCTTGAGCGCCAACTTCCTGCGCATCAATGCGGGCGATGCGTTGACACTCGATCCCAATGCGACCTCGCAGGTCTGCTACGTCATTAGCGGAGCGGGTAGCGTGCAGCAGTCCGAAACGAGCTTCCCGTTTTCGATGGGCGATTTCTTCACGTTCCCGGGCGGCCATGCCACGGTGCTGTCCGCTGCTGCGACGGCCACGCTCTATTACGTCAATGACGCGCCACTGCTCACCTATCTTGGTACCACCGGGGTACATGCGCGCTTTGCGCCGACACGCTATCCGGCCGCCGAGGCGCAGGCAGCACTGCGCGCGGTCGCGGAACAAGCGAACGCGGGTCGTCGCAACCGCATCAGCGTACTAATGGGCAACACCAACTTTCCGCAGACGCGCACGGTCACGCATGTGTTGTGGGCGATGTTCGGCATCGTGCCGCCCAACTCGGTGCAGAAGCCGCACCGGCACCAGTCGATTGCACTCGACTTCATCGCCAGCGGCAAGCCGGGTGTCTATACGCTGGTCGGAACGGAACTGGACAGGGACGGCAATATCGTGAACCCGACCCGGGTCGATTGGGAAGCGGGAATGGCATTCGTCACGCCGCCGGGACACTGGCATGCGCATTTCAACGAAACGAACGAAAACGCCTATGTGATTCCGATCCAGGATGCAGGCTTGCAGACTTACCTGCGCACGCTAGACATCCGCTTCGCCCATTAAGGCTGACGCTCCAGTGCGAGTCCGTCGTCCCAGTACGGCGGCTCGCCAAACGCCTCGGCATAGAAATCCACGAAGGCGCGCACCTTCGACGAGACGATCTTCTTCGGTGGGTAGACCGCCCAGACCGCGGGTTCGGCTCGTCCGGTGCGTGCTTCCCATTCCGGTAGCACGTGCTGCAAGCGTCCTCCGCGCAGGGCCGTAGAGGCGAGCCATGTCGGCAGGAGCGCCACGCCACAACCGGCCACGGCGAGCGCGAGCACGGCTTCGGAGTCGTCAGCGCGCAAGCGCCCCTGCAACTCCACCAGCACCTGTTCCTGTTCTTGCGACGCCCGCGCGTCCGCGGTGACCAGCGTGAAATACCATTTGTCGTCCGGGACCAGGGACACGCGAAGCGCATCGCGCGCGGCCAGATCGCCAGGCACACGCGGTGTGCCGCTACGCGCGAAATACGCCGGGCTGCCACAGACGATACGACGATGCGGTGCCAGGCGCCTCGCCATCAATGACGAATCGGGCAGCACGCCGGTACGGATCGCCACATCAATGCCCGCATCGATCATGTTGAGCGTTTCGTCCGTAGAGACGATGTCGAGGTCGATATCAGGATAGCGCGCCATGAAGGCCGGCAGATGCGGCACGATGTGCAGGCGGCCGAATGCCGGTGGCATTGTCACGCGCAGCACGCCTTGTGGCGTGCGATTTAGCGACGACGTCACTTCGCGCGCGTCATCGAGTGCTTGCAACGCTAACAAGGCGTGTTCACGAAACAGCCGGCCGCCTTCTGTCAGGACGAGGCCGCGCGTCGACCGGTTGAATAGGGCGATGCCCAGATCTCTTTCGAGTTCGCTGACGTAGCGGGAGACGGTCGAGGTCTTGACTGACAGTGCATTGGCCGTCTTGCTGAAGCTCTGCAGTTCCGCTGCGCAAACGAAGGCCCGTACTGCGGCGAAGTAGTCCATGGACTGTCTGACGTGGATGGGATTACCTGGCTTTTGCCGAGACCGGTAGTGTACTGCCCCGGCGCGGGCGAGTGTCGCTCGTTCCCCGGCTGCAGCCCGGCAGCGATTGGCGGCACGCGACCCCTTCGAGTCACTCAATCCACGTTGACGAATGTTTCCTTGCTGCCCTACAGGAGGCCATCGTCAATCTATTCGCGCCGAAGGGCTTTTCAAGTCAAGGCCGAAGGTAGTCCATTGGCAGCACTTACTGGCGGATCAGTCATACCTTTGCCGGGATTCAACGGCATCGGGAGCACCCGTCAAAAAATGTTCATGGTCAAGCGGCCCAGATGGACTATATACAAACGAGGGGCGGCGAATGGCTGTACGTCCAACGAAAACCGCCCTTGACTCAGGTCCGCGAGAGCCGCAGTCAAGCCGAACGGAGATGTACGACGCCGAATAGTCGCGACCCGTCTTTTCCCACATAGACCGGTCAGTGTATCGCAGCGTTAGCATCATTGCCGGGGGCGACGCGCTCCCGACCAATCCACCGCTGCCCGATGTTCCCTGTTCGACCTCCTTAACCACCGTGTAGTCAACGCGACAAGGGGTGAAGTAATGAAACAGCTCGCGAACTGGCTAACGCTCCTGCAGGTCTGCCTGTAGCCCAATTTATCAAGGACGTAACGTACAGCTACCTGCTCTGCCCACTCGTCCATCCGACGTCACCGTTCGCTCGTCGTCCACGCAAGGAGTACGCCATGTCATTTATCACGTGCCGTTTAACGTTTCTATTGCGAACCATCGCGTTCGCGACGGCGTTAGGATTCGCTTCAATCAGCATTGCGCAAGCCGATTCGGAGGCCGATCCGCCAGGAGCGGTTTACGTTCTGTCAAACCAGCCGTCCGGGAACTCGGTTCTTGTCTATTCGCGCGCTGCCAACGGAATACTGAACTACGAGGCCACGTACTCAACTGGCGGTAAAGGAGCAGGCACGGGAGCCGATCCACTAGGCTCGCAGGGTTCCCTAACGTTGGCAGCGGGCTTTCTCTTCGCCGTGAATCCGGGCAGCAATGATGTTTCGCTGTTCGCGATCGACGGCAGCAAACTGACGCTGCTCGACAGAAAACCATCGGGTGGTCAAATGCCCGTCAGCGTGACAGTCAAGGGGCCCATCGCGTATGTGCTTAATGCCGGAGGCACACCGAACATCAATGGCTTTATCGTCGACGCGTTTGGCAAGCGTCTCGTTCCATTACCAGGCTCACAACGACCACTTGCCGGCGGAAACTCCGCCCAGCCCGCGCAAGTGACGTTTGCGCCGGAAGGCAACGAACTGCTGGTGACGGAAAAGGGCACACAACTCATTGACACGTATTATGTCGGCTTCACCGGCTACGCCTCGAAGACTCCAACCCCCCATGCGTCAAACGGCGTCACGCCGTTCGGGTTTTCCATCACGACCCGGGGTTACGCGATCGTCTCCGAGGCCGGGTCTGGTTCTGTTTCCTCATATGAGGTCGAGGACAGCAAACATCTGACTTCCATCAGTGCGGCAATTCCCTTGGGCCAGAGCGCCCCTTGCTGGCTTGTCACCACGGGCGATGGACGTTTTGCCTACACGGCCAATGCCGGGAGCGACTCGATCAGCAGTCTGCGGATCGCGGCGGACGGTACAGTACGCTTGCTCAATCCGACTGCAGGCACGCTCAGCGCTCCCCTTGACATGGCGCTCAGTGGTCACAGCAAATTCCTCTACGTTCGTGAAGGTAACGGCGCTGTAAGTGGCTTTCGCGTGATGCCAGACGGAACACTCGAGCCAGTTGGCTCAGTCACCGGCGTACCGCCGGGGGCACAAGGGATCGCGGCGCGCTAGACACATCTCCCCCGCGCTGGGAGATGTGCACGCGGGATCATGCTTTCGTATCCCTGTATCGGCAGCGTTCGCGCAAGAACGTTGCCGGTACCGCTGAGCACCCGCCGTCCACCTTGATCCGATTGAAATCGAGACTCCCGGTCAAGCAGGTGTTAGGTGAGTCCAAACGGGCGACGGTGAGCGAGTCGAATCCCATCACTTTCTTCAAGGCTTCCGGGAGTCATATTGACTCCCGGCCCTCCCATGGCCGATCCGCCGGTTGGCACGGGTGGGGCCAAGAGACCGCTTTTGAGTGCCCAACCGACGCTCGAACGCCATTGACCCGCTTTCGATCACGTTCATACGGGTAGCGACACGCTGCGTCTATCTGGCGGTCATCCTCCAGCCAGATCAGTACCATCCGATTCGGCGAGCGGCGCAACGCATCCTACACTTAAGTTCAACCGCGCAGGCTTGCACGTGGCTGCGCCACAAATTGGGCCGAACGCATATTGCGCTGATGGCCATCGATAGCGAGCATGGCGCGGTCGCGTTCGGCGGCGACCGAGGGATTCGTATCGTCTCCGGATATGTCTCAGATGCTAACCACCAAGGAGGCGGTTTATGAACAGTAAGTTAGCCAACCCGGCGCCGCTCGGGCTCGCTGGATTCGCATTCACCACATGGATGCTCAGCATGGTGAACGCCGGCTGGTTCGACAAGGATGCCTTGGGGCTCGTGCTGGCGCTAGCGTTCGCTTTCGGCGGCACGGCGCAGATGATCGCGGGCGTGCTCGAATTTCCACGCGGCAATACGCTAGGCACAGTGGCGTTCCTCAGTTACGGCGCCTTCTGGTGGTCCTTTGCGCTGTTTGCCGCGTTCCTGGGCACCAACGTGCCTGAGGCCTTCATCGGCTGGTATCTGTTTGTGTGGGGGGTCTTCACGTTCTACATGTGGATCGGCTCGCTGCACACGAGTACGTCTGTGCAACTGGTGTTTCTCTCGCTGTGGGTCACTTTTCTGCTGTTGGCGATCGGCGCATGGACAGGTATGGGCCTTGCCACGCGGGCCGGCGGCTATGTAGGCTTGATTACCGCTCTACTGGCGTTCTATGCGTCGGCGGCGATGGTAATCAACGAAAGCTTCGGACACACCGTGCTTCCGACACACGACTGGGCACAAGCCCATCCGCAAGCGGCCTAGCCACTCGGCGCGGGTCGGCCGGCGTGCAGCAAGCGCGCCGGCCAGTCAGGCCTGCGGTGCTCCATGGAGACGGAGACCAAGTCTGAGTATCGAGTCTTTCCGGTATCAGCCAAGTGGGTCGAGAAATGTGGACCGACTGGACTCGTTACGAGGCGATGGATCGCCGTTCGATGGAGGAACTCTGATGTTCGAACGAATACCCCCTGACAATTCGCGCTATCGGCGGCTGTGATCACTGGCCGGCTCTACGACGTCGTAAACGTGTCAGGGCGCTGCTCTGATGGCGTCCCACGGCCGGCGTCGCCTTCGTCTTGTCTGAGGAGTGGGCCATGCCGAGCACACGGCATTGCGGCACCCGTTGCTGTCGCGGCGGCGCAACGTCCTACGCCTGCTGCAAAATCTCCATTGCACGAATCGTGTCACCCAGCGCGTCCATTGCCAGGTAGGCAACGAACTGTGTGCCGATAGCGGCACCCGAAACGCCGCGAAGGTTGATTCCCCCGGTAGCCAACTTTTGGGTCAACTCTGCAATGATGCCCGGCCGGTCGGGGCCCATCACCCGCACCGAGTGAAGACTCGGGAGGACGTTGAACCCCACCTGCGAGGCGGCACGGATTTCTCGGTCGTTCTGAAGCGGCGCGAGAAACACGACCGCCTTCCCGGGTGCTTCCGCAGTTCGACGGGAGATGATGAATTGCAGGTTCGCTCCGGCATCTCGCAGGACACTTAACACTTCGGCGAGACCGCCGGGCCTGTCCTCGATTGTGGCCGCCCATACGTCGACACGTTCAACGAGCAGATCCATGGCGCCTCTCCCGTTTGATGAACCCCAATGAGAATTTAGTTCAGGGTTGACCGACCGGCAAGTCAACGCTCGTCGCGCGCTAACACCATTGGCCCTCGGGATGCAGTTCTTTGACAGGGAATACGTTGCTTGGCATTGCATCCGCCCTGGCCTTAAATTCGTTATGCAGCGCACGGACTGTCGCGCCTGGTGTCCAGACCCATGAGACAGGTCAAAAGACGCGCTGCCGCGGGTAGCGTGGGACACCTCGTGTCCCTGGGCACCTAGAAGCAAGGAGGAACTGTCATGTCACGAGACAAGTCATCGCGCCGCGCTTCCGCAGAGCAACAAGCGGCCGAGGTTTCCGAGGCGCAAATCGCCGTGCACTGGCCTGAAGAGGAATATTTCCCGCCGCCCGCCTCGTTCATCGCCCAAGCCAATCTGACAGACGCGGGAGTGTTCGCACGTTTCTCTCTCGACAAATTCCCCGAGTGCTTCAAGGAGTTCGCGGACCTTCTCGACTGGTACAGGTACTGGGACACGATGTTCGACGCGAGCAATCCTCCGTTCTGGCGCTGGTTCGTCGGTGGTCGGATCAATGCCTGCTACAACTGCGTGGATCGTCACCTCGCCGCCTACCGGAACAAGGCCGCCATCCATTTCGTGCCAGAGCCCGAGGACGAGACGGTCCAGCATGTCACCTACCAGGAACTTTATGTCCGCGTAAGCGAGTTCGCGGCCATGCTACGCGACTTCTGCGGTCTAAAAGCCGGTGACCGGGTTACTCTCCATATGCCTATGGTGGCGGAGCTGCCCATCACGATGCTCGCCTGCGCCCGGCTCGGAGTGATTCACTCGCAGGTATTTAGCGGCTTCAGCGGCGCGGCCTGCGCCGACCGCATCCTGGATTCCGAGAGCCGTCTGCTGATTACGATGGACGCTTACTGGCGTGGCGGCAAGCTGATCGATCACAAGGAAAAAGCCGACACCGCGTTCGCCGAAGCTGCCGGGAAGGGTCACCAGGCCGAGAAGGTTCTGATCTGGCAGCGGTATCCGGGCAAGTATTCGAGTCCGACGCAGCTCGTGGAAGAACGCGATGTCATCGTCAACGACGCCCTCAAGGCGTTTCGCGGCAAACGTGTCGAGCCCGTGCAGATGCCCGCTGAGGCACCGCTATTCCTCATGTATTCGAGCGGTACCACGGGCCGCCCTAAGGGGTGCCAGCATTCCATTGGAGGCTACCTCGCCTACGTCGCCTGGACATCGAAATACATCCAGGACATCCACCCCGAGGATGTGTATTGGTGCATGGCCGACATCGGCTGGATTACCGGTCACTCCTACATTGTCTACGGCCCGCTCGCGCTCGCGGCCTCGTCGGTCGTGTACGAAGGCGTGCCCGTCTACCCCGATGCCGGGCGCCCTTGGCGAATTGCCGAAAACCTCGGCGTCAATATCTTCCACACGTCGCCGACTGCGATCCGCGCACTGCGGCGCAGCGGACCGGACGAACCCGCGAAGTACAGCTATCACTTCAAGCACATGACGACCGTGGGCGAACCCATCGAGCCCGAAGTCTGGAAGTGGTATCACCGGTCTGTCGGGAAGGGGGAGGCCGTCATTGTCGACACGTGGTGGCAAACTGAAACGGGCGGGTTCCTTTGCAGCACGGTGCCGGCGTTGCACAAGATGAAGCCCGGCAGTGCCGGTCCGGGAATACCTGGCATTCATCCGGTGATTTACGACGACGCCGGTAATGAACTTGCAAGCGGTTCCGGCAAGGCGGGCAACATCTGTATTCTCAATCCGTGGCCCGGCGCGTTTCAGACCATCTGGAGAGCCCCGGAGCGCTACGTGAAAACGTACTATGCCCGCTACTGCCGGGATCCCAAGAGCAAGGACTGGCGCGACTGGCCCTACATGGCGGGAGACGGTGCTGTCGACGCTGCGGACGGCTACTTCCGGATTCTCGGTCGCATCGACGACGTGATCAACGTCGCCGGCCATCGCCTCGGTACCAAAGAAATCGAGTCAGCCGCCCTGCTTGTCCCCGAAGTCGTCGAAGCGGCTGTCGTGCCCGTCGCCGACGAGATCAAGGGCAGAGTGCCCGAACTGTATGTTTCGTTAAAGCCCGGAGTGGAAGCTTCGGAGGAGCTTGCAAAGCGGGTCACAAACTCGGTGGTCGATCGGATCGGAGCCATCGCGAAGCCGCACCGGGTGGTCATTGTTCCGGACATGCCCAAGACCCGGTCGGGCAAGATCATGCGGCGCGTGCTCGCAGCACTTTCAAACCATCAAGACCCCGGAGACGTATCCACGCTGGCTAACCCGGAGGTCGTTGACAGTCTGCGGGAGCTCGTGAAGTAATGGGGGCTACGTCCATGATCATCACGCGGCGCGCGCGGCGGGCGGGCGGCCATCGGGCGCCGCAGCCTTCGTCACCCATGTGACTCGACTCATAGGGAAAACTGGCCGGTCACCGCGGCCATTATCGATTGGTCCTGCGAAAACTCCCGCGTCAATCCTTTTCCGCCACCCGCCCCGGCTGCACAGCCGGCATCCTGCGATAGATCGTGTTCCGCGAGACCCCGAGCGCACGCGCCGCGGCAGACACGTTTCCGCCGTGGCGCGCCAGCGTCATCGCAACCACAGAGGTGGCAACATCCTGCAGCCGAGCACCGTCGGGCCGCGACGCATCGCCAGCAGCGGTGGCATCCGCAGCCGAACCGGCCGAAATGGCTGAAGAGCTCGAAGCGGCCGACGCAGCAGAGTCCCCCTGTCCAACCTCGCCGTCGCCGCAACCCGCGCCCCCCACATCATCCAGAAAATCATCCGGCAAATGCTCCCAGCGAATCACCCAATCCTCCTCCACCATCGCCGCCGCGGTCCGCAGCAGATTAGCCAGTTGCCGACAGTTACCCGGCCACGCATGTCGCCCGAACACCGCCATCACATCAGCCGCAACGCTGAGCGCCTGCCGCCCCCCGCTTTCGACTGATTCCCACCGCAACATCTTTTGAACGACGACCGCGAGATCGCTCCGCTCACGCAACGCCGGCAACCGAACCGCAAGCCCGTTGATCCGATAGTAAAGATCCTCGCGAAACTGGTTCTGCGCGATCATCTCGCGCAAGTTGCGGTGGGTCGCGCAAATAATGGAGACATCGACAGGAACCGCCCGCGTCGCCCCAAGCGGCGTCACAACCCGCTCCTGCAAAACACGCAGCAACCGCACCTGCAACGAATACGGCATATCCCCGATCTCATCGAGAAACAGCGTGCCTCCATTCGCCTGCATCAGCTTGCCGATCGCCCCTTTACGCCGCGCGCCGGTAAACGCGCCCTCTTCATACCCGAATAGCTCAGATTCGATCAGCGACTCCGGAATCGAAGCACAGTTGACCGCAACAAACGGCCCATCACCTCGCGGCGAATCGTTATGAATCGCCTGCGCGAGCAACTCCTTGCCGGTACCTGTCTCGCCGGTGATCAGAATCGGAATATCCTTGCCGAGCACCTTGCGAACCTTCGCGATCAGTGCGGACACACGAGCATCGCCGGTATCGAAGATCGCCGAGCCGCGACAGTCCCGCAGCCGGTTGACGCGCATTCGCACACACCGGTCGCGGTGCGACTGCACCCTGCACATCGACGGCTCCACGCCCCAGCCCAAAAGACGCCCGCCTGAACTGCCCGCGCGCGCAAACCACCGCACCGTTGTGCAAATTCAGCATCAGATGCGGCGCGACGCCATGCACCAAACGATCGATCAATTGCGCATACGAGATCTGAAATAGCGACGACAGCGTATGCGCGCGCAACGCAGCGAGCGACAAGCCCAACTGAAACTGCGCACTTCGATTCGCGGACAGAAAGCGCCCATCATCGGTAAACGCAATGATCCCTTCCATCAGCGTGCCGAGAAATTCCGGCCGGCCGTGGAAAGATACTTGCAGCACGTCGCGAAACGCAGTCGAGAACAGATGGTTTTCGATCATCTGCACCGACATCTTCGCGAGTGCCGTCGTGTGCTGGTGATAGCTGCGGTGGTCGCCCGTCACGTCGAGCACGCCGATCAGATCGCCGTACGGATCGAGAATCGGCACACTCGAACAGGTCAGGAAGCGGTTAGCAGCCAGATAGTGCTGGTCCCCATGAACGACCATCGCACACCCCTCGGCCAGCGAGGTACCGATCGCGTTGGTCCCCTGACGATCCTCGGCCCAGTTCGCGCCAGGGCGCAGCGCCACTTTTTCCGCGCGACGCAGAAAGTCGTCGTCGCCGATCGAATGCAGGATCAACCCTTCGGCGTTGGTCAGCACGATCATGCTTTGCGTGTTGACGATCTGCTCGCGCAGCGTCTCCATGACCGGCATCGCATGCGCGCACAGCACCTGGTTCTGTTCGCGCTGCAGCGCGAGTCCCGTGCCGGACAGGATGTCGTAATCCGGCCGGATCGATGCGCGCAGGCCGAACGTCTCGGAGCGTTCGTGGGCTTTCTGGATCGCCGGTGCGGGCCAACCTTTGGAGCGGTTAGCCGCCGCCACGCCGAGCGGATGAACGTCGTCGCGCATTGT
Source organism: Paraburkholderia sp. MM6662-R1 (assembly GCF_050436245.1). Classification (NCBI taxonomy): domain Bacteria; kingdom Pseudomonadati; phylum Pseudomonadota; class Betaproteobacteria; order Burkholderiales; family Burkholderiaceae; genus Paraburkholderia; species Paraburkholderia sp. MM6662-R1. The sequence continues at coordinate 1,550,027 of NZ_JBNDLV010000001.1, forward strand.
CTCCTCCTGAATGCGCCCGGGTCGTGCCGGACGCTTTGATGCGTGTCAACAGAATACTCCCTTTGCCAGTCCGCCCGACGCGTGCGGCGACCCCGCGCGGGCCCGCATCCTTGATCTGCGTCAGCGTCGGCCGAATCTGCGGCGTTTCTGAACACCCGCTGCCCGCGCAACCGTTCCGAAACGGAACACTTCCGCCATCCAGCTCACCGCAATCCCTGAAATAGCCTACTTCGATGCATTGGTACGGTTCGTGCCTGATGTAGTCCCGCGCAGTCACCCGATCACCATCACAAAACGGAGACAAGTGATGAATCCATTTGACCTGAAAGCCCTCGGCATCGACATCGAGTATCCCTATCGCCAGCGTTACGAAAACTACATCGGCGGCAAGTGGGTACCGCCGGTCGGCGGCGACTATTTCGACAACGTGTCGCCGATCAACGGGCAGCCGTTTTGTCGCGTGCCTCGCTCGAGCGCTGCCGATATCGACCTCGCCATCGACGCCGCGCACGCAGCGCGCCGCAAATGGGCGAAGACCTCGGTGACAGAGCGCGCGAACCAGTTGCTGGCGGTGGCCGAGCGCATGGAGAAGAACCTGAAGCTGCTAGCGGTCGCCGAGACGATCGACAACGGCAAGCCGCTGCGCGAAACGATGGCCGCGGACCTGCCGCTCGCCGTCGATCATTTCCGCTATTTCGCGGGCTGCATCCGCGCGCAGGAAGGCGGCATCTCGGAGATCGACGACAACACGGTCGCTTATCACTTTCACGAGCCGGCTGGGGTGGTCGGTCAGATCATCCCGTGGAATTTTCCGCTGCTGATGGCCGCATGGAAGCTCGCGCCCGCGCTCGCGGCCGGCTGCTGCGTCGTGATGAAGCCCGCCGAGCAGACGCCGGCTTCGGTACTCGTGCTGATCGAACTGATCGGCGACCTGTTCCCCGCCGGGGTCATCAACATCGTCAACGGCTTCGGCAAGGAAGCGGGCGAAGCGCTCGCCACCAGCAAGCGCATCGCGAAGATCGCGTTCACCGGCTCGACGCCGGTCGGCAAGCGCATCCTGCACGCAGCCGCGGACAACCTGATCCCGTCGACGGTCGAACTCGGCGGCAAGAGCCCGAACATCTTCTTCGCCGACGTGCTCGATCGCGACGACGCGTTCCTCGACAAGGCGCTCGAAGGTCTCGCGATGTTCGCGCTGAATCAGGGCGAAGTGTGCACGTGCCCGTCGCGCGTGCTGGTTCAGGAGTCGATTTACGAGCGCTTCATCGAGAAGGCGATTGCCCGGGTGGAACGCATCAAGGCTGGCCATCCGCTGAACCTCGAAACGATGATCGGTGCGCAGGCATCGCAGCAGCAGCTCGACAAGATCCTGTCGTATATCGACATCGGCCGGGACGAAGGGGCGCAGTGCCTCGTCGGCGGCGAGCGCGCAACCCCTGGCGTCGGCCTCGGCGAGGGTTTCTACGTGAAGCCGACGATGCTGTTCGGCAACAACGATATGCGTGTGTTCCAGGAGGAGATCTTCGGGCCGGTCGCCTCGGTGATGACGTTCAAGGACGAACAGCAAGCGATCGAACTCGCGAACGACACGTACTATGGCCTGGGCGCGGGCGTGTGGACTCGCGACGGTACCCGCGCTTACAAGATGGGACGCGAGATCGAGGCGGGACGCGTGTGGACCAACTGCTATCACCTGTATCCGGCGCATGCGGCCTTCGGTGGCTACAAGCAGTCGGGGATCGGGCGCGAAACACACAAGATGGCGTTGTCGAACTATCAGCAGACGAAGTGTCTGCTGGTCAGCTATCAGGCGGAGGCGCTGGGGTTCTTCTAAGCGAAGGGCGCGTCGTCTATGGACGGCGCGTGCCGAAGAATGCAGCCGTGCGGCGTGGTGGCCGCTCCGGCTGCATCAATCGATGCGAAATCACGAAGTCCCCACAGACCTCAGTCCGCCTCGACTTCTCTTCTGGAAGCTGTGAGATCCCGTTCGCCCGACAAATCAAACAAATTGCCTGCATAGGCTAAAAATTCATCCAATTCCGAATGCTTCTGGTTGCCCCGCTCCCGATACTGTCGTTCGCACATAACAGGGGATGACCGATGAAGAACGGCAACGGCCAGCCGATGATCCGGCTCGCAGACAAGACGACGCACGACGGCACGGTCATCGAGGCCGCGACAGACCTCATGCACATGGGCATCCCGGTTGCACTCGATGGACACGGCGTCGAATGTCCGAAGTGTGGCGGTGTCTATCCGATCATCGCGACCGGCCAGCGAACCCACAACGGCAAGCGGGTCAGCCATGCCGGCGACAGGACGGGCTGCGGCGCGACCCTGATCGCTTCATGATCGCTTCCCGGTTGCCACGAAACACCGAGCTCCTTGCACGCATGGTCGAACCCGTGCAGGACCGCACGCTAGGTCTTTCCAGTGACGCACTACCCACATGGGGCAATGAGCCTTTGCTGGCTCCGCTCCGCCTGCGCGGCACCGAATCCCTGGGCAAGCTCTATCGATACACGCTCGATGTGGCGACGATCGAAAGTCCGACGCTCGGATTGTGGCAAGCACAGGAACTGGTCGTACCCGATAACCTGATTGGCAAAGTCATCGACATTTCGATCGCGTTCGACGGGAACGGATTGTTCGGTCAACAGGAGTTGAAACCCGGTGACGTGGCACACGTGGGCGCGGGCCGCCGCACGATTTCGGGCCTCGTCACAGGCATGAAACAGACCGGCACCGACGACCGGCGCGCCCATTACCGCTTCGTCGTGCGCCCCTGGCTGTGGCTGGCCACGAAGAACCGCGAAAGCAGGATCTTTCAGGACGCGAGCGTGGTGGACATCACCGACCGGATACTCAAGGAGCGTTATCACTTTCCGGTCGTGATGGAGTTGGGCGCGACCGGTCTGTGCGAAGGCTACCCAAAGCGGGACCATGTCCGGCAGATGTGGGAATCCGATTTCGAATTCCTCACGCGGATCTGGAGAGAATGGGGAATCTACTATCTGTTCGACGGAATGACGCTGGTACTGTGCGATTCGCCCGGCTCGCACAAACAGCACGACAACGGCTACGACACTATCCGCTATCACGCGCCTGACAGCCGGCACGTCGACGAAGAACACATTCACAGGCTCGAGGTCTCGCGTCAGATCACGACGGGCAAGGTCAGTCTGATCGACTACGACTACACGCGCCCCGGCATGCACTTCGAGGGCGAGTACGAGAGCTTCAGCGAACGGGCCTTCGACAACATCGAGCAACACGGCTGGGGCGACTACTCGCAACCGCTCGCCGGCGAGATGGGATTGTCGGGTAGGCGAAACAACTTCCGCAATGAAGCCGAGCACCTCGCGAGCGTGCGCGTCGATGCAATGCGCTGCCACCGGCTGCGTCTGAAGGGCCGAGGGAATCTGCGCGGCCTGACAACCGGCAAAACATTCTGGCTCGACAACCATCCGCAATGCGACATCAACGCCGAGTACCTGGCGGTATCGACCACACTCGACATTCGCAACGCGCCGCAGAACACACAGCCGTCCAGTAACGACACGAACGACGCGTTGCGCCAGTGCGTGACCAGCTTCGTGCTTCAGCCTGCCAATACATTCTTCAGAAACCGCCCGAAGAAAAAGCCGCGCTGCGCGGCGGAAACGGCGATCGTGGTTGGGCCCGAGCATCAGCCGATCTGGGTCGATGGATACGCGCGCGCCAAGGTGCGTTTCGCGTGGGACCGGCTTGGCCCGAAAAACGAGAGCGCCAGTTGCTGGGTGCGCGTGTCGTCGCCGTGGCAAGGCAATGGCTTCGGCGCGATCTATCCGCCGCGTGTCGGGCAGGAGGTCATGGTCAGCTACCACGAAGAGGACCCGGACAAGCCGTACGTATCGGGCCGGATGATCAATGGCTGGAACCAGCCGCCCTGGAAGCTACCGGATAACCAGGCGCTTTCAGGCGTCTTGAGCAGTGAACTCAAAGATGGCTGCGACGGCCAGACCAATCACGTCGTACTGGATGACACGCCGGGCCAACTCCAGGCACAGCTCGCCAGCGATCACGCACGCTCGCGCCTCGTGCTGGGCTACAACACGCAGGTCGTGCGCGAGGCCGGCCGACAGCAGGCACGCGGTGAAGGCTGGGAACTGGCCACCGACGCCTGGGGTGTCGCGCGCGCCAACAGAGGCATGCTGTTCACCACGGAGGCGCGTCGCGGCGCGACCGCGCCGGCAAAGGATCTCGGCGAGACCGTGGCGCGCCTCACGCAGGCGCGCGATATCCACGAGAACCTCGCGGGTCTCGCGCGGCAGTATGAGGCACAGGAGCAACAGACCAGTCAAAGCGACGTATCGCGGGCCATCAAGGCGCAGAACGAGGCGATACGCGGCGTCGCGGCGCGTGCGGACCTTCCCTTCCCGCAACTCAGCGCACCCGACATGGTGCTGGCCAGCGCGGCGGGGGTCGGTCTCACCGCAGCGCAAAGCACGCACGTGGCGAGTATCGAACACATCGCCCTCACAGCGGGCGGACACGTCAGCATGGCCGCGGCGAAATCGCTGTTGGCGTCGGCAATCAACGGCGTGCGGGTGTTCACGCAGAATCTCGGCATCAGGCTCAAGGCCGCGTCAGGCAAAGTGCGAATCGACGCGCAGAGCAATGATGTCGAGGTCATCGCGCAGCGGGTCGTCAGCATCATCAGTAGAACCGATTCGATCAATCTGATGGCCAGCAAAGAGATCGTGCTCCATGCGGGAAGCACGAAGGTGGTGATCAATTCGGAAGGGTACAGGGTCTATACGGATGGAGAGCATCGGGTCCATGCGCGTGGTCATCAAACCGACACGCCAGCGGCGCGGCCTGTCAATGTGCCGGTAACGCCCGGAAAGCCGGGCAAGCTGGCTGCGCATCATGTTCTGATCGAACACGATACGGGCTTTGCACTGCCGAACCAGCCGTACCGGATCACGCTCGACGATGGTCAGGTGATTCAGGGCGTGACCAATGCGCTTGGAGAAACGAGTCTCGTCACGAGCAATCTTCTTGCATTCGCGACGGTTGAACTGTTCGCCGCGAGTGAACCGGACAAGGTTATTGCGGTGAGCAGAGGCGCGGTGATCAGGGAGACGAACGAGCCGATTGCGGGCGCAGTGCCCAACGCCGAGAAGCGCACCGCCAGGGTCGCAGGAAAGGCCGTGGCCTCTCCCAATCAAAGCGCGACGACGGAAGACAAGCCGCCCGAATTCGTTTCATGTGATCCGATGAACTTCGGGCTGCGCTTTTATCACTTCATCAACGGTGCGACCGAGGCTGATGCGCCGGCTGGCATCTCGATGCGCAAGGATGTTGAATATCCGGTGACCAAGGCTTATACGGCTGCGATTAAAACCGCGTTGCAGGGAATCGATTGGGCCGGGTTGCCGTGGCCTTTGACTTCCAGTTCGATAGAGACGATTCAAAACGCGGTCACGCCGCAATTGGAAATCGCGCTTAGTGAGGGGCCCTTTGGATTGCCACGACGCGATGCCGCCAACTCGGAAAATGGTGGTGCCATGCCAAAGCTTGTGATTGTCGATCCACAGCGGGCAACGCAGTACGCCCTGCGGCAGGATGTCAGCGCCGCGTTTATCGGTGACGATTGGGCTATCGCCGTCAACGAGAGCGAGATTGCACGCATCGTCGAACTGATGGACCAGCCGGCTTCGCTGGATCACCGCCTCAGGGCATTTGCCGACACGCTGTATCACGAGTCTCGCCACTGCCAACAGTACTTCTGGATGCTTTCTTTGCTTCAGCATTTTCCAGACGACTACAGGGAGCTGCCGAATATCCGCTTGGTGTATTGGTCGACGATGCTAAAAAAGGCCTATACGGCGGCTGGAAACACGCCGCTACCCGACGATCACCGCGTTCACATCGGTCTGCACAGGATGCTTGTATTCCACTACTACTGGCTGATCTCCTGCATGCAGGACAAGCCGGGCTGGGAGTACGTCAGGCGAGATCTCCCGAGTGCTGAAAGGAAGGTATGTGACCTGCTGAATGTCTCCGCTGAAACAGCTCAAAAAATGGTGCAATTCGAAACCGGCTATAGGAGCCAGATTCATGAAGAAGATGCCTACGCCTGCGCGGAAGTGGTTCAGGCCTACTGGCGCAATCCTGGTGATCCTCTCGTTCGCAACCCCGGTACATGCACGGCTCAGTACGCTGACGCCCTCAGGATCGTCGGGGCCAGGAGCTGAGATGAGACCGATCGTGACCGACGCCCAGCGCGACATGGCCTTGAGAATATTGACCACGGCAATGGCGATCCTGCGGGACGACCAGCCCTTCGATCCCGCACATACGATTTTCGGCCGCATTATCGCGGCGCGGCCTGAGCGCGGCGTGGTAGGTGTTACAGAGTATTCCTTCGAGAATCCGGCGTTCCCACGGACGGAAATCACCGTAGTTGTGATACCCGATCCGCTCGACCGCTCTGCCGACCGCGCGCAGGTCAAGCAAGTTATGCTGGACTTCACGATCCGCTTCAGTCCACTGTTGACAGACATTAACCGTTCGACGCTGGAAGACCTCCTCCATGTCGATATCGGCTACTGGATCGACGGCAACGGCGAGCGGCGACCCAGCAACGATATGGGGACAGTGCCGCCGCACGTTCGTCTGCATCACTATCGCTATCGTGCTTCGAATCTGTCAACGAGCCGGTTTCCGGTGGACGTCGAATTTGCTTTCGGCGACCCCGACCCCAACGATCCGGCGCCGGACGAACCCAAAACGCCGGTCCTGATGGACGTTCGCCTCAATCGTGACTATTCCGCGTTGAAACGGCAACACCGTGAATGAAGCCCGTCTTGAACAGCAGGTGGCAAAGCGCCACGGCGCGCGGAAGTGGTTCAGGCCTACTGGCGCAATCCTGGTGATCCTCTCGTTCGCAACCCCGGTACATGCACAGCTCAGTACGCTGACGCCCTCAGGACCGTCGGGGCCAGGAACTGAGATGAGACCGACTGTGACCGACGCCCAGCGCGACATGGCATTCAGGATATTGACCACGGCAATGGCGATCCTGCGGGACGACCAGCCCTTCGATCCCGCGCACACGATATTCGGCCGCATTCTTGCGGCGCACCCACTGCGCGGTCGTGTAGGTGGTATGGAGTACTCCTTCGTCAATCCGGCATTTCCGCGGACGCAAATCATTCTATTTGTGGTACCCGATCCGTCCGCCCCCTCCGCCGACCGCACGAAGGGCAAGCAAGTCGCGACGCACTTCACGATCCGTTTCAGTCCACTGTTGACAGACATTAACCGTTCGACGCTGGAAGACCTCCTCCAGGTCGATATCGGCTACTGGATCGACGGCAACGGCGAGCGTCGACCCGGCAACGATATGGGAACGACGCCACCGCAGATTCGGCTGCATGGCTATCGCTATCGTGCTTCGAATCTGCCAACGAGCCGGTTTCCGGTGGATGTCGAATTTGCTTTCGGCGACCCCGACCCGAACGATCCGGCACCGGACGAACCCCAAACGCCGGTCCTGATGGACGTTCTCCTCAGTCGTGACTATTCCGCATTGAAACGGCAACACCGTGAATAGAGCCCGTCGTGAACAGCAGGTGGCAAAGCGCCGCATGTACAGAGACGACATCCGCATTTTCAGCTTTGCATGGACTCGCTTGCCACCACCCTGTTTCGCCCACCCGCCTTCGCGGCGTACAGTCGCTGGTCCGCGACCGCAATCAACCCCTCGAGGTCAAAGCAGTTATCCGAAACACTCTCCGCCACCCCGATCGATATCGTGAACCATATCTCACGGCCCGGCGCGGTGCGGGTTAATTGCGTCTCCTGAAGGACGCAGGCGTTGCGGGCGACGGCCTCGCGCACGCGCTCCGCAATTTGGGCCGCGTCGTCCGCGGTCGTATCGGGCAGCAGCACACAGAACTCCTCGCCACCCAGACGTGCCATCAGATCCCCCGGGCGCACGGCAATCCTGACCACGTTGGTCAGGTGCTTCAGGGCCTCGTCTCCGCCAGCGTGCCCCCAGTTGTCGTTGATCACCTTGAAATGGTCGATATCGATCATCAGCAGCGCGATGCGGCGCTCGTCGTTGCGCCGTGAAAGTGCGTCGAATTCCTCATTCAAACGGCGGCGGTTCGCGAGACCGGTCAGGGGGTCCGCGAGCGACAATTCCCGCAGCCGCCCGTTGAGTGCCATCTGCGTGGAAAGAAGCTGGTCGACGACAAAAAGAGTGGCCCAGAGAAGCAATGCCATCAGTATCCACACCCCGGCAAACAGCGCGCTGCTCAAGCGAACGACCGAGAAGAATACGGTCGCAGCGGATACGTAATCGGTCAATACGAGATCCGCCGTATCCAGCTTTCTGAAGAGCAGGAAGTCCTGTCCCGCACTCAACGTTCCGCTGGGTGTCCGAAACAGCGTGGAAGCAGAGAGCGTGTTCCACTGCGCCGGCAGAGTCTTCAGCCAATTCTCATCATTGACCGAGAAAGTACTTCCGCTCGTTGCAATTGGCATCCCGCTCGGGTCTATCAGAGCGTGAGTTTCATCCGCTGTGGTGTTGTTCCACAGATAGTCCTGAACGATGCGTTGCGGGACCACAAAGAATATGAGGCCGCGAACCACGTCGTTACTCATCACCGCTGTCCCAAACAGCAGGCGAGGTCCTGCCGGGTTCTTGCGCCCGCGAACCGGATCGAACGTGACGTCATAGTCGAGCGGGTTCTGGTTGGCCAGCTGTAACAGGCGCGAGCTGCCGTACATTTGCAACAGCCGGACTACCTCGTCGTCGTCAATGGTTGGGTGAGCGACCACGATACCGGTCGGCGAGACATATACCGCGCGTTCGAGACCCGTGCCCATCTGGAATTGCACGGCAAACAGCCGGCTCATCAATTGGGCGAGCCGCAGGTCCTCGACAAATGTGGGCTCGTCACGGTGCAAACCAGGAGTCACCGCGAGCTGCTGTGTGCCGATACCCCGAATGGGGGCGTCGATATCGCGGACTTGAAGAGTCCAGACGCGCTCGTCCTGCGCCCGGAGTACCGCCTGGAGCGAGGCATCCGGCGTTCGATCGAGCTGTGCTGTCCGGTCCGCAAGGAGCCGCTCGGCACTCTCGCGAAGAAACTGCAAGTGCTGCCTGTTATTGCGGACCGCGACATCGAGAACCCTGGCCTGAATCTCGAGCCGATGCGAACGGTTATCGAGCTCCCGGGCACGCACGAGAAAATATTGGTGTACAGCAAGAATCAACGTGACAACGAATACCACGGCGAAACACAGGATCACGGTATGCCGCGGACGTGAACTGGCGCGGTCCCAAACCGTTTTCGCAGGCGTTTTAGACGCGGACGGCAGGCGCATGCCGGCTCTCCGGTGATCCAGCTCCAAGTCTGAATACTATTCCTTCCCAACCCCCTCGACATAGCTATCAACCGCACTGTTCACCGTCGGATGAAAGCACGCATCGCCAATCAGATCGGTCAGCTCGAAGCGTCTGAGCTTGTCGCGAACCGGATCCTTCATCTCTGCAAAGTGCAGCGCAATCCCGCGCTCGTCGAGCGTGCGCGTCAGTTCCCGCAGCATGTCGGCGGAGGTGACGTCCACGCTCGTCACCGGTTCGGCCGCCACCACCACACGCCGCACCGGTGCCGGCGATTCGGCGACGGCTTCCAGCAGGCGCTCCTGAAACTGCTCGGCATTCGCAAAGAACAGCGGTGCATCCCAGCGAAACAGCACGAGCCCGGGGATTCGCTGGGCATGCGGATAGCGCTGCAAGTCGTGATAGCCGCGCAAACCTTCGACGCGACCGAGCACCGCGTAGTGCGGTCGCCAGCCGTCCCACAGAAATTCGATGACCGCGATCACCACCGCGAAGCAGATGCCGGGAATCGCACCGAACACCGCGACGCCGGCAAAGCAGGCCATCGACAGCCAGAACTCCCATTGCTGGATGCGGAAAATCCGCTTCAGGTCCGTGATCTCGAACAGACCGATCGCCGCCGCGATGACGACCGCGGCGAGCGCACTGTTGGGCAGGTAGCGCATCAGATTGGGCGCGGCCATCAGCAGCGCCGCGACCGCCAGCGCGCCGACGACGCCCGTCAGTTGCGTCTTCGCACCCGCCGCCTCGGCGACCGGCGTGCGCGACGAACTGCTGCTGATCGGGAAGCCGTGGAACAGGCCGGCCGCAAGATTGGCCGCGCCGAGCCCGACCATCTCCTGATTGGGGTCGACGCGGCTGCGAAAACGTGCCGCGAAAGTTCGCGACAGCACGCTGGTATCCGCGAACGAGATCAGCGCGACCGCGCAGCCGCCGAGCAGAATCTTGACCAGATCGGCATCGGTGACCCACGGCAGCGCAAAGGTCGGCAGGCCTTGAGGAATCTTGCCGAGCACTTTCACACCCATGCTATCGAGGTGCAATGCGGTTACGCACAACGTCGCAACGATCACGGCGATCAGTATGCCCGGCAGCTTTTCGAAGCGCTTGAGAAACAGGATCAGCACGAGGCTTCCAGCGCCCACCGCGAAGCTATACCAGTTGGATTTGCCATCGGCGATGGCCTGCACGAGGCTCACGATGTCCCGCAATGGCCCGCGCTCTTCGATTGAGATGGCAAACAGTTTGGGCAACTGACTGATCAGCACGGCGAGCGCAATGCCGTTCATATAGCCGTATCGAATGGGTTTCGACAACAATTCAGTGATGAATCCCAGCCGCAGCAAGCCCATCACGATACAGAACAGGCCGGACACGATCGCCATCATGCTGGCCGCCGCAATCGCGCGCGACGGGTCGCCTGCAGCGATTTGCACCACGACCGCCAGAATCGGAGCGGCGAGCGCGGAGTCGGGACCGAGCACGAGAATCCGGCTCGGACCGAACAGCGCATACGCCAACAGCGGAACGATCGTCGCGTAGAGGCCGTACACGCCAGGGACGCCGGATGCCTCCGCGTAAGCGATCCCAACCGGCACCAGCATCGTGGTCAGTACCAGTCCCGCCGTCAGATCGTTCGGCAACCAGCTCAGCCGGTACGTCTTGAGCACCGTCAGTCCCGGCAGCCAGCGCATCCAGCGGCGCGCCCTGCTTACAGCAGTCTGTTCTTTGTGAGGAACTGGCCTGTCCGCTTCCATTTTTGGAATGTTCGTAGTCGAGGACGCCGCACCACGGTTTGTGGGCGGTACCGTCATTCGAAGGATAGTCCAGACATTCCGTTGGCGACAGGATGAGGCCGACCGGCCGCACATCAGGGCCGCTGGCGCCTCAGCAGCCACGCGACGCCCCCCGCCAGCGCCATCACTGCCGCGCCGTACACCGCATTGCGATGCCGCTCGGTGAACATCTGCCAGCAGTACGCATGCGCTTCGTCATCGAAGCGACCATGCGAAGTGTAGTGGCCCGGCACCGGCTCGTAGAGATTCGCGGGAGCATCGGCGGGCAACGGTTCATCGGTCAATTGCCCGTCGTAACCCGCCCGCGCGAGATAGCGGTCGAGCAGCGCCGGCGCGATCCGGTTCGCGAGGATTGCCTTGACCGTCGACCACCCGACCCACACCTGCCGCCGCCGATGGGTGGCCGCAAAGTAGATCGCCCGTGCCGCCACTTCCGGCTGAAACACCGGCGCCACCGGCCGTGCCCTGCGCCCCGTGCGATTGAGCGCCCAGTCGAATTGCGGCGTATTGACCGCGGGCAGATCGACCATCGTCAAATGGATATCGACTCCGTCGTGCAGCAACTCGGAACGCAACGAATCGGTGAAGCCGCGCACGGCAAACTTCGCGCCGCAATAGATCGACTGCAACGGCACCGACCGGTACCCGAGCGCCGAGCCGACATTGACGATCGTCCCGTGCCCGCGCGCGCGCATCACGGGGAGCGCCGCCAGCATGCCGTTGACCTGCCCCAGATAGGTCACCTGCGTGCCGCGTTCGACATCGCGCGCGCTGAGCGCCGACACCGGCGCAAACGCGGTCGCCATCGCGACGTTGACCCAGACGTCGATGCCGCCCCACTCGCGCTTCACGCGCTGCGCCGCGCGCTCGATCGCGTCGGCATCGGCGACATCGGCCGGAATGGCGAGTGCGCGCACGCCATAGGTCGCGGCGATCTCCTCGGCGGCACGAGCGAGCCGTCGCGGCTCGCGCGCGATGAGCCCAACGTCGTAGCCCTGCCGCGCGAATTCGGACGCGCTCGCGCGCCCCACGCCGGCACTTGCCCCTGTAATGACGACGACGCCCTTGCGCTCGACGTCGCCGCTGCGGGTCTCGGTTTGCACCGTCACAGCGTCGCTGGCCACTTTGAACACCTCCGAGGTTGCGTATCCAGTGAGGTGGTGAAGCAAAGCGCAGTCCCGACGATTCGAGCTGGGGATCTGCGAATTGCGCGCGAGTCCAGCGCACGCTCGGCCGCCGGAACGCCGGCCGCCGGAACGCCGGCCGCCGGAAAAACAAATGGCCGCAGCGCGGGGCTGCGGCCATCAGGTAGCGGTTTCCGGGGCTTGCGCGCTTCAGCGCATGGCCGAAAACGCCGAACTCACGTCACGTTCATCGCCAACGCACTCTCGCGATAGTGCTGGCTCGCCTTGTCGGTATCGCCCAGCTGCTCGTGCAGACGCGCGAGCGCGCGATGCGAGCGGATCTTCAGCGTCTCGTTGTCGGCAAGCTTCAGCGCGCGTTCGAGGAACGACTGCGCCTTGCCCCACAACTGCTGATGCAGGCACAGGCGCCCCAGCGCGAACATCAGGTCCGCGTCTTCCGGCCGATCCTTCTGCCACGCCTCGGCCTTCTGGATCAGCGGCAACGCGTCGCCGCCGGCCGTGTCCGGATAGCGGCGCAACAGGCGCGCATCCCAGTTCTGCGCGAGCGCCTCCTCGACGATCTTGCGCGCCTCCTGAGGACGGTTCAGCGCGACCAGCAGTTCGGCGGCGGTGTCGGCGAGGCGCGGCGAATGACGCTCGGTCGCCGACAGCGAGTTCCACAGTTCGAGCAGCGCGTCCGCATTGTGGCGACGATCGCGCAGCAGATTTTCCGCCGCCAGTTGACGCAGCCGCACCGCGACCGCCGGATGGATCGCCTCGCGCTTCTCCAGCGTCTTCACGAGCTTCAGCACTTCGCCCCAGTTCTTCAGTTGCTGCTGTGCACGCAGCATGATTTGCTGCGCGTGAATGCGCCGCGCGCCCTGCGATTGCATCTCGGTCAGCGCATTGAGCGCGCCGTCGGCGTCGCGGCCGTCGGCGCGCATGTCGGCGGTGGCCATCAGGCGCGCGTCCTGCCAGTCGGCTTCGTCGATCTGCGCGAGCCATTCGTCGCGCCGCGCGTACTCATGCATGCGATGCGCTGCGGTCGCCGCGATCAAACCGGCCGCGCCCTTGTTGTCGCCATTCGTGAGCGCGTCCTTGGCGGCCTTTTCCGCGCGCGAGAAACGCCCCGCGTACAGGTTGCCGATCGCATCGCGCAACGCCGCGTGCGCCTTCGCGACACGCGCGCGTGCGCGGTACGCGGCGACGCGCTGCGGCATGCGCCAGATATTGCGGATGATGCGCAACAGCGCATAGAGCAGGACGAACAGCACCACCAGCCCGACGACGAACAGGTTCAGCGACATGTCGACGCGGTACGGCGGATAGATCAGCAGCACTTGCCCAGCGTCGAAGCGCCCGCCCACCGCGAGCACGACCGCGACGGCGAACAGCGCCGCGAGCCACAGGAGTCCCCGGATCGCCATGATTAACCCCGGTTCCGGTATTGATTGACGGCCTGCAGGCTCGTATCGAGGTTCGGCAGCTCGACCGCGGCCGAATCGGCGTCCACCTGCTTGACCAGATCGATGACCGTCTGCGTGTCTTTCGACGACGTGTCGAAGTAGCGCGTCAACGCGGACTGCGCTGCCTGCAGGTCGGACTTCAGCGTGGTCTGGTTGCGCGACAGCAGCGCGAGACGCGCCGACAGCAGACGCAGTTTCAGGTTCTCGCGCACGAAGTAGCCTTGATCCGGCGTGACCAGCATCGCGTCGGCGTTGTCGATACGGCGCACCTGCACGAGGCTCGTCAGCTGTTGGCCGATGCCGTGCGTGACCTCGTCGATCCACACTTCCCAGCGCGGCTTGCCGGTGGCAGCGGCCACCTTCGCAGTGTCGGCCCACGTGGCCGCATGCGGCGCGGCACGCGGAATCGGTGCTTCACCCGACAGCGGCAGGCCGTTCACGCGATCGATCGCGTTGTCGAGCTTGATCGCGAGGCCGGTCAGATCGGTGGACGGCGCGGCCTTCAGCTTGTCGATGTCCTGCGCGATCGCCTTGCGCACCGCGACCGCCTGCGGACTGTCCGACGCCGCGAGGCGCGTATCGGCGCTTTGCAACGCGAACAGCGCGAGCTGCGTATTGCCGGTCAGCTGCAACTGCTGGCTCGCCGCCGACAGCATCTGCCCGACTTCGGCGAGCGTCCAGTCGTCGCGATTGCGCGCGAGATCCGCGTATTGCTGTTGCAGCGCCTGCTGCGCGGCCTGCGCATCGGCGAGCTTGCCTTCGAGCTGCGCGACCTGCGAGTCCGATTGATGCACGGTGGCGAGCGCCTGGTCGATCTTGATGCGCAGCTCGTTGGTCTGCGTGTCGTTGGCCTGCTGACGCTGCGCGAGTTCCTGCTCGGTGCGCACGAGCTTGCGGTTCATCGCGAAGCCGCCCACGCCCGCCGCGCACGCGATGACCACGATGACCAACCACAGCAGCGGTCCGCTCGTGCTGCGGCGCTTTTGCGCTTCGTACGGCGTGAAGGGTGGGTTCGGCGGCAAGGCGGCGCTTGCGGGCGGCTGAGGTGAGGCGTTCGTGGATGCGTTCGTTTCAGTCATGCGTGGTTGAGCCGGGTTGGACGATACCGGTTGGACGACGGGAGGCACGGCGGCTGCGGCAACGAGGGCTCGGACTATGCGTTCGTCGCCCGCGCCGGACACCGTAATCCTATCAAAACCCAATGCCCGCGCGGTCTGCGCGATGCGCGGATGCGGCGTGACGAGGGGCGCGTGTTTGAGCTGCTCGATCTCGCCGGCGGTCAGATGCTCGTGCGCGAGTTCGTGCAGATTGCGTACGCCTTCGGAGCTGGTCAGAAGCCATGCGTGCGGCGTGCCCGCGAGCAGTTCGTGCACGCGCGCCCATGCGCCGATCGACGGCTCGGGCACGATGCGCCGGTAAGCGGCCACCGCGTCGACTTCGGCGCCGGCTTCACGCAGGCGCTCGCTCAGCCATTCGCGGCCGCCGTCGCCGCGCACGATCAGCACGCGCTTGCCTTCGAGGCCCGCGGCACCGAGTTGCGCCTCGAGCGCGGCAAACAGGCTCTCGGAGTCGAAGCTCGTCGATTCGTCGTCGGCGCCCGCGGCGGGGCTGATCACGCGATGCTCGGGCGCGCTGACGCCGTGGCGCGCGAGCGCATGCACGCTGCCCGGGCCGACCACGCCGATCGGCAGCGCATGCGGCCAGATATCGTTATGGCGCGCGAACGCGTGATCGACTGCGTTCGGCGACACGAACACGACGAGCGCGTAGCGTTCGAGCGACGCGAGCGCGGCGCACAACGGCGCGTCGTCGATGACGGGCGCGATGTCGATCAGCGGGAAGTCGAGCGACGCGAGTCCGGCTGCTTCGAGCTGTTCGACGAGTTCGCTCGACTGGCCGGCCGGCCGCGTGATCACGACCGTGAAGGGCGCCTTCTCGGGCGAGACGGCGGCCATCACTCGCTGGCCGCCGCGCTGGGCGCGGCCGCGGGACCGCTCGCCGTACTGAGCGCGCGGACGATGTCGAGCGCGCCCTGCTGCACGAGCGAGTGCGCCACTTCCTCGCCGAGCGCGAGCGCGCGCTCGACGGTGGGCGCCGGCGCCGACGCCTGCGCGCTCAGCACGCACTGGCCGTCCGGCGTCGCGACGATGCCGCGCAGATGCAGCGCGCCATCGCTCCAGGTTGCATAGGCCGCGAGCGGCACCTCGCAGCTGCCGCCGAGCACGCGCGATACCATGCGCTCCGCTTCGACGGCCGCCGCCGTGTGCGGATGATGCAGCGGCGCGAGCCATGCGGCGAGGTCCGCGCGATCGGCGCGAATCTCGATGCCGAGCGCGCCCTGGCCCGCCGCGGGCAGACTGTCCTCGGGATCGAGCAGCGCGCGGATGCGATCGGCGAGACCCAGCCGCTTCAGCCCGGCCGCGGCCAGAATGATCGCCGCGTAATCGCCGCGATCGAGCTTGGCGAGTCGGGTATCGAGATTGCCGCGCAACGGCCGCACGTCGAGATGCGCATAGCGCATGCGCAGCATCGCCTCACGCCGCAGACTCGAGGTGCCGACCACGGCACCGGCCGGCAGCGCGGCGAGCGAGTCGTACTGATTGGACACGAACGCGTCGCGCGGGTCCTCGCGCTCCATGATGGCGGACAGAGCGAAACCGGCGGGCAACTCCATCGGCACGTCTTTCAGCGAATGCACCGCGAGGTCGGCGCGGCCATCAGCGAGCGCGGCTTCGAGCTCCTTCACGAAGAGCCCCTTGCCACCCACCTTCGACAGCGTGCGATCGAGAATCTGATCGCCACGTGTCGTCATTCCGAGGATTTTTACGTCACAAGATGGATATAATTTGTGCAGCGCACATCGCACATGCTCGGCTTGCCACATGGCAAGGCGGCTCTCTCGCGACGCAATCACAAGCGTGTGGGGTGGCGTGGAAAACGTCTCGGTGTTCATTAGCTTGCTGCTGGATGTCGGGATGGAATAACAATCAATGTTAGCACGCGCCCTCGTTCGCGCCCTTTGGTTCCAAGGCACGGCGAAGCGCCGTGCGCAAGCGGCATCGACCGAGGAGACGGGCTTCGCGCCATGCGCGAAGGCGCCCATTCCGCGTTGTCACGTACGGTCGTTCGCGCACTGCGCGGCGGCATGCGGGATGATGCAATGCGGCGAACATGCTGAGGCAATGCCTGCCGCGTGTTCGGTCCCAGCGCGGGCTGGCAGCCCGTGGCTCCTTTCTCCCTCGTCGGCGTCTCGATTCGGCAGCGCTCGTGTCGTTCCGCGTACGCGGTGCGGCACGCGCGGGCCGCTTCGTAGTGGGTCGAGCAATCGCCGTGTACAGTCGCCGTTTCAAGTCTCCGTTGCAGTTGCACTAGCAGTCCGTCTTGTAGTCCGTTGCGTAGTCCCTGTTGCACGCAGTTCACGTTGCACTTGCTGGTGGCAGTTCCGCAGTCGCAGTTCATCAATCAACAGACCCTGGCTTCCCCGAGGAAACTCATCGTGACGTCTTCCGGATCGGCGCGCCCCGCCCGCCGCAACACTGCCTCGCCCACCGCTCGCCCGGCCGACGCCGCGGCGCCTGACGCCCTGTCCGACGTTGCCGCGCACGCCATATCGTCGAGCGTCGGTCAACATGGCGAGACGCGCGCCGACCAGCGCGCCAGGCGCCGCGCCCTCGCCGCTCGCGCCACCAAAGCCCCGAAGGCCGCGCAGACCTCGGTGCCCGTCAAGCAGGACAAGGCGCAAAAGGCGTCGAAAGCCGGCAAGGCCGAACAGGCCGCGACGTCGGCCACCGCGCGCAAGCCGGCCAAGGCCAAGGCCAAGGTCGATGGCGACGCAACACCCCCGCGCGCCGCGAACCCGTCGAAACCGAAGGACGTACCGCCGGCTGAGTCCGCCGCCGCGACCACCGCGAAAAGCGGCGGCCGCACGCGCGAGGACAAGGACCACCCGCTGTTCCAAGACATCCGCTATCTCGGGCGTCTGCTCGGCGACGTGCTGCGCGAGCAGGAAGGCGAGGCGGTGTTCGACATCGTCGAGACGATCCGGCAGACGGCAGTGCGTTTCCGTCGCGAGGACGACAGCGCCGCCGCGCAGACGCTCGACAAGAAGCTGCGCACGCTGACGCCCGAGCAGACCGTCAGCGTCGTGCGCGCGTTCAGCTACTTTTCGCATCTCGCGAACATCGCCGAGGACCGGCACCGCAACCGCCGTCACCGAATTCACGCGCTCGCGGGCTCGGCCTCGCAGCCGGGCACGATCGCCCATGCGCTCGAGCGGCTCGCCGCGGCTGGTGCGGCCGCGACACCGGTGCTGCAGCGGTTTTTCGACGACGCGCTGATCATGCCGGTGCTGACCGCGCACCCGACCGAAGTGCAGCGCAAGAGCATTCTCGACGCGCAGCACGACATCGCGCGTCTGCTCGCCGAGCGCGACCAGCCGCTGACGAACCGCGAGCGCGCGCACAACGAAGCGATGCTGCGCGCGCGCGTCACGTCGCTGTGGCAAACGCGCATGCTGCGCGACTCGCGTCTGACGGTCGCCGACGAAATCGAAAACGCGTTGTCGTACTACCGCAGCACCTTCCTCGAAGAACTGCCGGCGCTGTACGCCGACATCGAGGAGGCGCTGAAGGAGCATGGTCTCGAAGCGCGCCTGCCGCCGTTCTTCCAGATGGGCAGTTGGATCGGCGGCGATCGCGACGGCAATCCGAACGTCACCGCCGAAACGCTCGAAAATGCGATCACGCGTCAGGCCGCAGTGATCTTCGAGCACTACCTGGAGCAGGTGCACAAGCTCGGCGAGGAGCTATCGATGTCGAATGTGCTCGTCGGCGCGAGCGATGCGCTGAATGAGCTCGCGGCCATCTCGCCCGACCATTCGCCGCATCGCACCGACGAGCCGTATCGTCGCGCGCTGATCGGCATCTACACGCGGCTCGCGGCAAGCGCGCGCGTGCGCCTCGGCGAAGGCAGCGTGCCGCTGCGCAGCGCCGGCCGCGGCGTCGCGCCGGTCCGCGCGATTCCCTACGACGACGCCGCCGACTTCGTGCGCGACCTCCACGTGCTGATGGATTCGCTCGCCGAGCATCACGGCGCGCCGCTCGCCGCGCCGCGTCTCGCGCCGCTCGCGCGCGCGGCCGAAGTGTTCGGCTTCCATCTCGCGAGCATCGATCTGCGGCAAAGCTCCGACATCCACGAAGCGGTGATCGCCGAGCTGCTCAAGCGCGCCGGTGTCGAGGACGATTACGCGGCGTTGCCGGAAGCCGACAAGCTGACCGTGCTGCTCGCCGAACTCGCGCAGCCGCGCGCGCTGCGCGTGCCCTCCGCCGACTACTCCGAGCTCGTGAAAAGCGAACTCGCGGTGCTCGAGGAAGCGCGCATGACGCGCGAGAAGTTCGGCGCGCGCGCGGTGCGCAACTACATCATTTCGCACACGGAGACCGTTACCGACCTGGTCGAGGTGATGCTGCTGCAGAAGGAAACCGGCCTGTTGCGCGGACGCCTCGGCCACGAGCACGACCCCGCGCGCGCCGGCCTGATGGTGATCCCGCTGTTCGAGACGATCCCCGACCTGCGCAACGCGCCGCACATCATGCGCGATCTGATCGCGCTGCCGGGCATTCGCGCGCTGATCGAACATCAGGGCAACGAGCAGGAAGTGATGCTCGGCTACTCGGACAGCAACAAGGACGGCGGCTTCCTGACGTCGAACTGGGAGCTGTATCGCGCGGAGCTTGCGCTCGTGTCGCTGTTCAACGACCGCGGCGTGACGCTGCGTCTGTTCCATGGGCGCGGCGGCACCGTCGGGCGCGGCGGCGGCCCGACCTACCAGGCGATCCTGTCGCAGCCGCCGGGCACCGTCGACGGTCAGATCCGTTTGACCGAGCAGGGCGAAGTGATCGCGAGCAAGTTCGCAAATCCGGAAATCGGCCGGCGCAATCTGGAAACCGTCGTGGCCGCGACGCTCGAAGCGTCGCTGCTGCCGCACGACCACACGTTGGCCGAGCTGCCGGTGTACGAGGAAACGATGCAGCAGCTGTCCGATACGGCGATGGCCGCGTATCGCGCGCTCGTCTACGAAACGCCGGGCTTCAAGGAGTATTTCTTCGAGTCGACGCCGATCGCGGAGATCGCCGAGTTGAACATCGGCAGCCGCCCCGCGTCGCGCAAGCTGCAGGATCCGAAGCAACGCAAGATCGAGGATCTGCGCGCGATTCCGTGGGGCTTCTCGTGGGGTCAATGCCGGCTGCTGCTGACCGGCTGGTACGGCTTCGGCAGCGCGGTCGCCGAGCACCTCGACAGCGCGCCGTCCGACGCCGAACGCGCGCGCCGTCTCGCGCTGCTGCAGAAGATGCACAAGAGCTGGCCGTTCTTTTCGAACCTGATGTCGAACATGGACATGGTCATCGCGAAGACCGACCTCGCGGTCGCGTCGCGTTATGCCGCGCTCGTGACCGACAAGAAGCTGCGCAAGCATGTGTTCGAGCGCATCGTCGCCGAGTGGGAACGCACGTCGAAGGTGTTGTCGGAGATCACCGGCAAGAGCGACCGGCTCGCCGAGAATCCGCTGCTCGCGCGCTCGATCAAGAATCGCTTTCCGTACCTCGATCCGCTCAATCACCTGCAGGTCGAACTGCTCAAACGCTATCGCGCGGGCGACACGAATGCGCGCGTGCGGCGCGGCATTCATTTGAGCATCAACGGAATCGCGGCGGGGTTGCGCAATACCGGTTGAGGTTGCCGCATTGGCGGACAAAAAGCCGGGTGTGGCCGACGCAGGTCACGCCCGGCTTTTCTCATTGCGCGAATCCAGCCGCTACAATAGAGCCCGCCATGTACCAGTACAAGTTCGGCAATTATTCTGGTATCTCTATTACCCCCTCCACGCGCAGCCGATAGCATGACGACGCCGTCTTCCGCCGCTCACCCGCCGCCGCTCGACGCCACCCCGGCCCGCGCGCTCGGCGACTTCATCCGCGCCCATCGCGAGCGGCTGTCGCCGCAGGCGGTCGGGCTGCCGCCGGGGCCGCGTCGCCGCACGCCCGGTCTGCGGCGCGAGGAAGTCGCGCAGCTGTGCGGCGTGAGCCCGACCTGGTACACGTGGATCGAGCAGGGCCGGCCAGTGTCCGCTTCCGCCGATGCGCTCGCGCGCATCGCGGTCGCGTTGCAGCTGTCGCGCGCCGAGCGCGCGTATCTGTTCGAGCTGGCCGCGCAACGCGATCCGGCCGAGCCCGACCCGGCGGCCGCCGATGCGCCCGCCACGCTGCTGCAAACCGTGCAGCTCATCGACACGCCCGCCTACGTGCTCGACCGGCAGTGGAATGCGCTTGCGTGGAACGAGCGCGCGGCCGATCTGTTCGTCGGCTGGCTCGACGGCGCGCACGACCGCAACCTGCTGCGCTACACGTTCACCGAGCCGGCCGCGCGCGCGTTGATCGTCGATTGGGAAACGCGCGCGCGGCGGCTCGCCGCCGAATTCCGCGCCGACTCGATCCGCCATCTGAACGATGCACCCACACGTGGGCTGATCGATTCGCTGTCGGCCGCGAGCGACGAGTTCGCACGCTACTGGGCCTCCCAGGACGTCGGCGGGCGCGAAGGTGGCAGGCGCGAGTTCAACCATCCGCGCGACGGGCGCATCGTTTGTGACCAGATCACGTTCAAGCCCGCGCATCGCGAGGATCTGAAGCTCGTGGTGCTGGTGCGCGAATAGGCCCGCGACGGGCGGCAGCGCTTTGGCCGCCCTCACCCGGTGTTAAAATCTTCGTCTTTCTTCGCTGCGGCGGCGCTTCTGCACGATTCGCGCATTCGCGTTGCCAGCCTCTTCACCGCTCGTTTTTACCGCCCAACACCATGACGTCCCAACTGCACAAAAAAGGCGAAGCCTGGTCGGCTCGCTTCTCGGAGCCGATGTCGGAACTCGTCAAACGCTACACGTCGTCGGTTTTCTTCGACAAGCGTCTGGCGTTCGTCGACATCGAAGGGTCGCTCGCGCACGCGTCGATGCTCGCCGCGCAGAAGATCATTTCCGCCGACGACCTCGCCGCGATCCAGCGCGGCATGGCGCAGATCAAAGGTGAAATCGAGCGCGGCGAGTTCGAATGGCAGCTCGATCTCGAAGACGTGCACCTGAACATCGAAGCGCGCCTGACCGCGCTGATCGGCGACGCCGGCAAGCGCCTGCACACCGGCCGCTCACGCAACGACCAGGTCGCGACCGACATCCGCCTGTGGCTGCGCGGCGAGATCGACCGCATCGGCGAGCTGCTCACCGAACTGCGCGTGGCGCTGCTCGAGCTCGCGGAGAAGAACGCCGCGACCATCATGCCGGGCTTCACGCACCTGCAGGTCGCGCAGCCCGTCACGTTCGGCCACCATCTGCTCGCGTACGTCGAAATGTTCTCGCGCGACGCCGAGCGCATGATCGACTGCCGCAAGCGCGTGAACCGTCTGCCGCTCGGCGCGGCCGCGCTCGCCGGCACCAGCTATCCGATCGACCGTCACGCCGTGGCGAAGACGCTCGGCTTCGACGGCATCTGCGCGAACTCGCTCGACGCAGTCTCCGACCGCGACTTCGCGATCGAATTCACGGCCGCCTCCGCGCTCGTGATGACGCACGTGTCGCGCTTCTCCGAAGAACTGGTGCTGTGGATGAGCCCGCGCGTCGGCTTCATCGATCTGGCCGACCGTTTCTGCACCGGCTCGTCGATCATGCCGCAGAAGAAGAACCCGGACGTGCCCGAACTCGCGCGCGGCAAGACCGGCCGCGTGAACGGCCATCTGATGGCGCTGCTCACGCTCATGAAGGGCCAACCGCTCGCGTACAACAAGGACAACCAGGAAGACAAGGAGCCGCTGTTCGACACCGTCGATACCGTCGCCGACACGCTGCGCATCTTCGCCGAAATGGTCGCCGGCATCACGGTCAAGCCGCAGGCGATGCGCGACGCCGCGCTGCAAGGCTTCTCGACCGCGACGGACCTCGCCGACTATCTCGTCAAGCGCGGCCTGCCGTTCCGCGACGCGCACGAAGCAGTCGCGCTCGCGGTGCGCGTGTGCGCCGATCGCGGCTGCGATCTCGCGGACCTGACGCTCGACGAAATGCGCGGCGAACTGCCGAACGTCGCGCATCTGATCGGCGACGACGTGTTCTCGTATCTGACGCTCGAGGGCTCGGTGGCGAGCCGCAATCATCCGGGCGGCACCGCGCCCGAGCAGGTGCTGGCCGCGGTGAAAGCGGCGCGTGCGACGTTGAAGTAATCGACGCCTGGGCAGCGCCGTGAGCCTCAGCTTGCGGCGTAGCTGGTTGAACCGGATCGAAAAGGCGGACCCGTTTGGCGGGTTCGCCTTTTTTATTGCCGCGTTTGAATGGCGAATCGAAGGCAAAAGAAAGCCCGCCAGAAGCGGGCTGAAAAGACTTCCACCGATGCCTCAAGAAGAGGCCATCAGAGTGTAGGCGGGTTTCGCTCGCCGACCAATGCGCGCACATTTCCGGCCATTACAGCGGAAAGCAAAGCGCCTCAGCGGGGCACGCACGATGACATCCGGCGGGCGAACGCCAATTGAATCCCGACGGTTTTTGACTACCATTCAATCAGGTTCTCCTCGCGGTTCGTCGACGATGCTCTCTCGCACTTCTCCCCCTCCTGTTTCTCACCGTGTGGCTCTGCGCTCCTTCACGGCCGCTCGCATGCATCGGCTATCGCTCGCCGCGCTCGGTGTTGTCGCCGTGGCCGGTTGCACGATCACACCGCTGACGCCTCACGAAACCGTCAGCACACCGGTGGCCGCGATCAACAGCGCGACGCTCGATCAATATCGCGACGCGGTCGCACGACGGATCGTCGAGCGCAATCCGTCGTATGTGCTCCAGGGCAGGCCTCAGCCGATGCTGCGCTCGCTGGTGGTGGTGTCGTTCACGGTCGATCGTTATGGACACATCGTCGAGTCGTCGGTGTATCGCACGAACGGCGACGACGAAGCCGAAAGCACCGCGCTCGCGACGCTGCGCCGCTCGGCGCCGCTGCCGCAACCGCCCGGCAAGCTGCTGAATGGCCGCGGCCAGCTCGAGCTGTTCGAAGACTGGCTGTTCAACGACAACGGCAAATTCCAGCTGCGCGAGCTCGCCTCGCCGCAAGCGGAAACGTACGACTGAGCGCGGTTGGCGCGTGCGCTGACACGCACCGCCCAGCGCAGCCGCGCATGGGTCGGCCACGCGCGAGCTACTCGAGTCATCGCGCATAACTCATAAAGCAACCTCGTTGCCGCGCAAGCTTGCGCCGCCATTGCTGCGCGACGAGCGCGCTCGCTATAATTTTCCGATTCCCCGCGCCGGAGCCTTCCGGCATGGCTCACGCCGTCCGCACACCCGCCGGCGCGGCGCATGAGCCGACTGCAGTGCCGCGCCGCCACCCCGCGTGCGGCGCCCAAACCTATACCTCAACGAGGATGCCGCCGTTGCGCGCCGCCTGTCTGCGAAACACGGCTCAGCGCGCCGCGGCCTCATACAATTGGAGACCCTGCATGTCCACTTCGCCGATTTCCGCCGCTCAGCCCGCAAGCGGGCAAAACAATACCGCGCGGATCATCTTCGCGAGCTTCATCGGCACCGCGATCGAGTTCTACGATTTCTATGTCTACGCGACCGCCGCGGCGCTCGTGATCGGACCGGTATTCTTCCCGCATGGCTCGGCCACCGCGCAGGCGCTGTCGGCGTTCGTCACGTTTGGCATCGCGTTCGTCGCGCGACCGATCGGCTCGTTCCTGTTCGGCCACTTCGGCGACCGCATCGGCCGCAAATCGACTCTGGTTGCGTCGCTGCTCGTGATGGGCCTGTCGACCACGCTGATCGGCTTCGTGCCGGGCTACGACGCGATCGGCAGCCTCGCGCCGATCCTGCTGTGCGTGCTGCGTTTCGGCCAGGGTATCGGCCTCGGCGGCGAATGGGGCGGCGCCGCGCTGCTCGCCACCGAAAACGCGCCGGCCGGCAAACGCGGCTGGTTCGGCATGTTCCCGCAACTCGGGCCCTCGATCGGCTTTCTCGCGTCCAACGGCCTGTTCTTCGCGCTCGCAATGTCGCTCTCCGACGAGCAGTTCCGCAGCTGGGGCTGGCGCGTGCCGTTCATCGTCAGCTCGGTGCTCGTCGCGCTCGGGCTGTACGTGCGGCTGAAGATTGCCGAAACGCCCGCGTTCCAGGTAGCGATCGAGCGCAAGGAGCGCGTGCGCGTGCCGATCGCGACGCTGTTCTCACAGCACTGGCGGCCGACCGTGCTCGGCGCGCTCGCGATGGTGGTCTGCTACACGCTGTTCTACAACGCGACGACGTTCTCGCTGTCGTACGGCGTCGGGTCGCTGCATATTCCGCGGCAGACGTTCCTCGGCCTGCTGTGCATCGCGGTCGTGTTCATGGCAATCGCGACGCCGCTGTCGGCCCGTGCGAGCGATCGCTTCGGGCGTAAGCCGGTGCTGATCGTCGGCATCATCGCGGCGATCCTGTCGGGCTTCACGATGGCGCCGCTGCTCGGCAGCGGCGAGCCGTTGCTCGTGCTGCTGTTTCTCGTGATCCAGCTGTTCCTGATGGGCGTGACCTTCGCGCCGATGGGCGCGCTGCTGCCGGAACTGTTTCCGACCAACGTGCGCTATACGGGCGCCGGCGTCGCGTACAACCTCGGCGGGATTCTCGGCGCGTCGGTCGCACCGTATATCGCGCAGGTGCTCGCCGCGCACGGCGGCTTGGCGTGGGTCGGCGCGTACGTGTCGGTCGCCGCGACCGTGAGCCTTGTCGGCGTGCTGTGCATGCGCGAGACGCGTGATGAGAGTTTGATGAAATGATGCAACGCGCATCGGCGAAACAACGCTTTCGTCGATGCGCGTTTGCCGAGGTTCGATCGATGCTGCACCCGCGCAGTTTTTACGCGTCTGCGGCAACATGCTGAGAGCATTATTTCCTCGCTGTTTCCGCGGCCCGGCCCGGGTAAAACCCCCGCCTTGCGCGTCCTTTTGAGTTGCCTATACTCCCTGACATAACCCTATAACAAACGGGGAGATCCGCATGAACGTCCATCTTCACAATGCCGATATCGTGACGATCATCGCGCTGGCCTTGCTCGGCTCGCTGCTGCTCGCGCTGCGCTTCCGTCCGACGACATGGAAATCCATCGTCGTCGAGGCGCTGGCCGCGAACGCCGCGGCCATTGCCGCGGTGGTCGCGTTCGAAATGCTGGTCGCCTGAGGCTGGTGCTCCGGGCCTGAGCACGGCGCGCGGCTTAGCGGTAGTAGTAGCCGTGATGGTAGTAGCCACCGCCGTAGTAATAGCCCGGCGCCGGCGCGATAACGCAGCCGCCGAGTGCCGATGCGAGCAGCGTGCCGGCCACGAGAGTCAGGATCAAGCGTTTCATGTTGTTCTCCATCGAGTCAGATTGATTCGAGCGCAAACCCCGAATGACCCGATTGGACACGACGCGCGCCGCAGCGAACGTTGCCATTTGTAAGGAAACATCACCGAGCTGTTACAGGACCGGCGCGCTGGATCGGCGCGTTCGATCGACCGCCCCGCTGCCGCCAGATCGCGCCACCATGGCGGAAAACACCGCCTATACTCCGTTGAGCGCACTGTCGCGATAGAAACCTTGCTGGCCGCGCCGGCGTCGCCGCAATCGAGCGGTTCAACGCGCGCCGTGCGAGCCTCGACGCACCGCGGCGTATCAGCTTGCCGCCCCCGCGTCCGCGCATCGGACGCTTCGGCGTCCAACGAAAAGCGACAGTTTTAACAGACGTGTAATCGATTCCTCTCCGCCCGCTGTTCCCCGACACGGGCGTTCTTTGAGGCGCGACGATGCAGTCCCCGCCAGCAAGGGTGGACTACGCATCGCGCCTCTTTTCTTTTGCGCAAACGATTGCGCGAGCGCACGAACGAACTCAGGCGGCGGCAGATCCTTGCTGCATCGCGAGCACCGGCTCTGCCGCGTACACGTAGTCGATCGCTTCGAGCGCCGCGCTGATCGGCGGCACCGAGTCGCCGTCGCCGATCGAGGTCGAGCGATACGGCGCCTCGACGCCGCAATGCGATGGCGACGTCGCGACGAAGATCATCACGGTGCGCTTCTGCAGCGCATGCGCGAGGTGCACGAAACCCGTATCGGTACCGACCACGAGCGCGCACGCGCCGATCATCTGCGCAACTTCGGTCACACTCAATGGCGGCAGCACGGTCGCGCCTGGCACCTGCGCGGCGATCTGCCCGGCTTC
Source organism: Paraburkholderia sp. MM6662-R1 (assembly GCF_050436245.1). NCBI lineage: Bacteria > Pseudomonadati > Pseudomonadota > Betaproteobacteria > Burkholderiales > Burkholderiaceae > Paraburkholderia > Paraburkholderia sp. MM6662-R1. Next base: position 1,577,061 of record NZ_JBNDLV010000001.1, read on the forward strand.
GGCAAGCTCACCGTCCGAACCCCACGGCAGCACCACACGAAAACCGCGCTCGCTCAACTCGCGTCCAAGCGCCGCCCAGTGCGTGAGCGGCCATTTCTTGTCTGCTTTCGAGGTGGCGTGAAAGAGCGCCGCGACAGGCGCGTCTTGCGTCGCGAACGGCTGCGGGACGGTTTCGGGTAGCTGCAGGTCGTAGATGGGCGGTCCTTCCACTTCGTAGCCGAGCGCCTCGCTGGCGCTGATGCGCATGCCGTGCCACGCGCTGCCTTGCGGACGTGGGCCGAAACGCCCGGTGTAGGCGAACGCCGCGCCACGCTCGCCCAGATCCAGGGATTGATAGCCGATGCGCCGCGATGAGCGCGCGAGGAAGGCGATGATCGCGCTCTTGTAGACGCCGTGGATGTCGATGATGTAGTCGTAGCGATACGCGCGCAGCTCGGCGATGGATGCCCAGATCGCCTTCAGATCACTCCAGCGACGCGCCTTCTTGAAGCGGCGCAGCGGCGCGCACAGCACGCGATCGACGCCCTGGCTCCAATGCACGACTTGCGCGAATGCTTCGTCCGCCGCCCAATCCACCTGAACGCCAGGAAATGCGCGTTTGATGTCGGCGACGACTGGCAACGCCTGCACGATATCGCCTAGTGAAGTGACCTTGACAATAAGTATTCGCTTCATTGAGGGTCTGTTCGTTATTCGAAATTGAAACTATTCTAGCTGACGTTTTACCGATCCCGCCAAATGGCCGTTGCGCACGGTCCGATTCTCAATACGGCACGTTACAGCAAAAAAAATATCCGCCTGATGATTCACTTCACTTCATTATTTCAAACATCTTTCACGTGTTGTGGTCGATCCCGCACGCTTTATACTTGGCGGCCTCAAATCTGAAGTGCAACACCTGTTTCGTATAAGGTGTTGCGATGCACGAAAGAACTCAGTACCAGCAACTTCAGCCTGAAGAGCGCCTGACCATTGCAAGTCTGCATCTGCAGGGTTCGAGTATCCGGGCCATGGCCCGGATACTCGGGCGCTCGCCAGCCACCGTTAGCCGTGAACTGGCGCGAAACAGCTTGCCTGCTGGCTACGCGTCCGTGCCGGCTGAAGCGCTCAGTGCCGCACGCCGCAGCGCAGGTCGCAGCCCCACAAAGCTTTGCCTGCAAAGCGTCTGCTGGCGCATCGTTCTCACCCTGCTCGAGTGGAAATGGTCACCCCAGCAGATATCGGGCACACTGAAGCGTATGTATCCGACCGACCCGACCCAGCAGGTTTCGCACGAAACCATCTACACGGCCATCTACGCCCAGCCGCGCGGCGAACTGCGCCGTCAGCTAATTGCGTGCTTACGCCATGGCCACAGCACGCGCATGCCGCGTACACGGGGCACCGACCGGCGCGGACAGATTCCCGACATGGTCAGTATTCATGTGAGGCCGCCCGAAATCGAAGACCGACTGCTGCCTGGGCACTGGGAAGGCGACTTCATCAAGGGTGCCGGCAACCAGTCCTCGGTAGGCGTGCTGGTCGAACGGACCAGCCGCCTGGTGCTGCTCGCCAAGATGGAAGACGCCACCGCCGCTTCCGCGCTGGCGGGCTTCTCTGCCAAACTCAATTCGATTGTTGCGCCACTGCGCCAGAGCTTCACTTATGACCAGGGAAAAGAAATGTCGCGCCATAAAGAGCTCGCTGCCGCAACCGGCGTGAACGTGTACTTCTGCGACCCGCACAGTCCCTGGCAACGCGGCACTTGCGAAAACACCAACGGGCTGCTGCGACAGTATCTGCCCAAAGGCACAGACCTTTCGGTCTACAGTCAGGACGAACTCGACGCCATCGCCGACAGTCTGAACAGCCGGCCTCGTGCAACTCACAACTTCCATTCACCCTTCGAGGTCTTCGCCGCGACCCTCGCATCAGCAAGTCAACCTCAAGGCTCTAAACATTAAACCCGCTGTTGCGCTTCACTCTTGAAACCGCCCTTGGCCCTTTGCACGAATCTAATTCATGTCCCGGCCCTTCCCTTCCCGTTCGCCCGCTGTCATGCGTCACGCAAAACGCCTGTGGCGGCAATACGGCATCTTCTGGCTCGGTGCCATCGCCGTCGGCCTGGTCGCGGTGCTGTACGCGCGTCTGATCGACTGGGGGTATGACGCGTTTCTCGATGTCCGGCAGCGGTATGTGTGGGCGCCGCTCGTGATCACGCCCGCGGTCGCCGCACTCGCGGTCTGGCTCACGCGCAAGTTCTTTCGCGGCTCCGAGGGCAGCGGCATCCCGCAGGTGATCGCGACGCTGCACATGAAACAGCGCGGATACGGCACGCGGCTGCTGTCGCTGCGAATTCTGCTCGGCAAAATCGGCGTGTCGTTTCTCGCGATTCTCGGCGGCTTTACGATCGGCCGTGAAGGACCGACGGTGCAGGTCGGCGCCGCGCTGATGTTCAATCTGCGCCGGTTCTATCCGCGCTCGAATGCGCAGATCGAACGGCAGCTCGCGTTGGCGGGCGCGGCAGCGGGTTTGTCGGCGGCGTTCAATACACCGCTCGCGGGCGTCGTATTCGCAATCGAGGAATTGACGCGCAGCTTCGAGGCGCGCACGAGTGGCGTGCTGATCACGGCGATCATCATTGCGGGTGTCGTCGCACTGGGCCTGAACGGCAACTACACGTATTTCGGTACGATCCAGATCGGCGCGCATTTCCCTGATCTGCTCGCCGTCGCGGTGGTGCTCACCGCGATCGTCACGGGAATCGCAGGCGGTATCTTCGGCTGGCTGCTGCTCAATACCGCGCGCTGGATTCCGGAGCCGCTGCGTCAGTTGCACGGCGAGCGGCCGGTTGTGTTCGCCGCGCTGTGCGGCTTCGCGATCGCGGTGGTCGGCGTGATCTCGGGCGGCACGACGTTCGGCAGCGGCTATACGGAAGCGCGCGGCCTGCTCGAGGGACACGAGCAGTTGTCGGTGTTCTATCCGTTCCTGAAGATGATCGCGATGGTCGGCTCATACCTGCCGGGCATTCCGGGCGGCATCTTCGCGCCGTCGCTGTCGATCGGCGCGGGCTTCGGCAATCTGCTGCACATGGTGTTCGATTCGATGCAATTGCCGATGCTGATCGCGCTCGCGATGGTCGGCTATCTGGCCGCGGTCACGCAGTCGCCGATCACTTCGTTCGTGATCGTGATGGAGATGATCGACGGCCACGCGCTCGTGATTTCGCTGATGGCCACCGCGTTGATCGCGAGCCGAGTGTCCCGCCTGTTCGCGCCGCCGCTCTATGAGTCGCTCGCCGAGCGCTACGTGGCGCCGCTGCCGCAGCCCATGCCTGCGCCAGTGCCGGAAGTGCCCGAGGTCGAGGTGCCGGAAGCGGAAAGCGAGGACGGCGAGCCGAGCGCCGACGATGCCGCAGACGACATCACGACGGATACCGCCGACTCGCCGCGTCAGTAGATGCGTGAGGGCGACGCGAGGCTGACGTTGCGCGGGGTAACGGCACCGCTGGAGTGCAACGGTTCATTTCGACCGGGAAATGGCGAGCGCCGTGGAGATGCGAAGAGACGGCTTCAGACAGAAGCCAGAGGACGAGCCGAACGCCGCAACGCATCACGTCGCTCCGACGCGACGCCATGCGACGTCCTGCACATGATGCGAGACGGACCGCGGTCCATCCGAAGCTCAGGCCTGGGGTATTTCGATCTTGACTTCAAGCACTTCGAGATCGTCCTGACGCTCGAGACTCACGCGTATGTCGTCGTCGGAAATCTTCACGTACTTCGAGATCACGGCCACCAGTTCGCGTTGCAACGCAGGCAGATAATCGGCGGGCGCATGGCCGCCGGCGCGCTCGTGCGCGATGATCAACTGCAGGCGTTCCTTCGCTACCGACGCGGACTTCTTTTTCTCGCCCAGCAAAAACGAAAGAATCGACATGACGTGCGCTCCCCTTACTTGGTGCCGAAGAGGCGCTGCAGCAGCCCGGGCTTCTGGTAATCGACAAAGCGAAGCGATTTCTGCTCGCCGAGGAAACGCGACACGACGTCCTTATAGGCTTCGGCCACATCGGTGCCGTCCATATGCACGGCCGGCAGACCTTGGTTCGACGCGTGCAGCACCGCTTCCGATTCCGGAATCACGCCGATCAGATCGATGCGCAGAATTTCCTGGATGTCGGTCAACGACAGCATTTCGCCTTCGCTGACACGCTTCGGGTTGTAGCGGGTGATCAGCAGGTGCTCCTTGATCGGTTCCTTGCCTTCGATCGCGCGCTTGGTCTTCGACGACAGGATGCCGAGAATGCGATCGGAGTCGCGCACCGACGACACTTCCGGGTTCGTCACGATCAGAGCTTCGTCGGCGAAGTGCATCGCAAGCAGTGCGCCCGACTCGATACCGGCCGGCGAATCGCAGACGATGTATTCGAAGTCCATCGCGATCAGATCGTTGATGACCTTCTCGACACCTTCCATCGTCAGCGCGTCTTTATCGCGCGTTTGCGAGGCCGGGAGGATGAACAGGTTCTCGCATTTCTTGTCTTTGATCAGCGCCTGATTCAGATTCGCTTCGCCCTGGATCACGTTGATCAGGTCGTACACGACGCGGCGCTCGCAGCCCATGATGAGGTCGAGGTTGCGCAGGCCGACGTCGAAGTCGATCACGGCGGTCTTGCTGCCGCGCAACGCGAGGGCCGACGCAAAGCTCGCGCTCGTGGTCGTCTTGCCCACGCCACCCTTGCCCGAAGTCACCACAATGATTTTTGCCATTACCCTTACCTTGTGTTCGTCAAATGCGTCAATTGGTGCGCGGCCCGCCTCGCCGTGAAACGCCGCGTGCCGCAATCGCTCGGGGCAGGGCGCGTTTCGCGGCGCTTTACGTGAGCCGCAGCGGTTCGATCATCAGCTTTTCTTCTTCGAGCCAGATCTGCACCGGCTTGCCGAGCACGTCGGCCGGCAGCGGGTTCTCGGTCGTTCGATAGATGCCCGCGATCGAGATCAGTTCCGGTTCGAGACACGTGCAGAAGATGCGCGCGTCGTGATTGCCCTGCACGCCGGCCAATGCCCGGCCGCGCAGCGGCGCGTAAATGTGGATGTTGCCTTCCGCGATGACCTCGGCGCCGTAGCTGACCAGACCGAGCACGACCAGATCGCCTTTTGCGTAGATGCGCTGACCCGAGCGCAACGGCTTGTCGACCACCATCGTTTGCGGCGACGTGGCAAGACGCACCGGCTCGGCGGCGGGCGTGGGTTCGACGGCGGCGGCAGCGGCCGTGCCCGTGGCCGCGCTGGCGGTTGCGGATGCAGAACTGGCGGACGCGCTCGTGCCCGCGCTTGCCTCGGTGCCTGCCGCCGCGTTTGCCGCGCTCGCCGTGCTGTCCTCATCGGCCTGCTTCGCCGGCGCGCCGCGGCGATCGCGCGCTTCGAGCAACGGCAATCCCGACTCCGTCGCCCACTGTTGCTCCGCATTCGCGACCACGCCGACCGGACGCATGCGCACGCTGTCGAGCAGTTGCGCGATGTCGGCGAGCGGCACGCGTTCGTTGCCGGCGAGACGCCGCACGTCGATCGCGACGACGTCGTTAGCGAAGAATTCGGGGGTCGCCTCGAAGCGTCGCGTCAGCTCGGCACGCATCGCATCGAGGTCGGTCGTTTTGACCACGAACATCAGCGTGTCGACAGAGCCGCTGCGCAGTTCGAAAAAGGGCGATTTCTTGGGCGACATAGCGTTCGGCGAAAAATTTTGCGTATTTTACAGGCGTACAAGCGCGCGGCCACTATTTTTCCCGGGAGAATCGGTACTCGCGCGCGAGCGCAACGCGTGTCGTCGATGCGATCGACGCGCGACGGTGCGAAAGAAACGCTGGCGGGAAAAAGACCGTGATGAAGGGACGGCGAAGACGAGCGGCGCGCGCGACGCGCCGCTTGGGCGATCACTGCTGTAACACCTGCGAAGTGGTCGGCACGTGCCGCACCAGCAGACTTTCGACCTGCTCGGGTGCGCGCTCGACGCGCCGGTGCTCGCCTGTCGGGCCAAAGCCCAGCGCTTCGTAAAAGCGCATCGCGTTGCGGTTCGCGTCGGCGACCCACGCGTAGATTTCCGTGGCGCCCGCATTCGCGAGCCAGCTGCTCGCGGTATCGACGAGCAGCTCGCCGCCGCGCAGATGGCGCACGGCCGGCGCCACCCACAACTCGCAGACGAACGCGCGGCGCGCCGCGGTGTCGTCGAAATGCGCCTCGATCAGCCCGGCCGGATGACCCTCGGTATAGAGCAGGAATGCACCGACGGACTGCGAAACCGCGTGATTCGCCGCGGTCGCGTCGAAACTGGCGGCATCGGCCGACAACGCGTCCTCGAGCGTCGCGCCGAAGGCATACGGCGCCTCCCGCAGCGAGGCCGTGCGGAGTTCGCGAAAAACGGCGCCCTGATCAGCAGTGATGCGGCGAACGGTCAATGACGGACTCATGCAGACGAAACCCCTGGAAACCCTAACGCGTAGCTTTAACCGAACCGGCCGGCGAGTCAAATTTATTATTGACCAGAATATGCGGTCCCGCTCACGGCGCGTCGTAGTCGCCCGTGCCGTCCGGCCACGGCGTCAGCAGTTCATAGCCGTCGTCGGTCACGGCGACCATGTGCTCCCATTGCGCCGACAGCGAGCGGTCCTTCGTGATCACGGTCCAGCCGTCGCGCTGTACCGACGTGCCGGCGCGGCCCGCGTTGATCATCGGCTCGATCGTGAAGACCATGCCCGGCTTCAGGCGCACCCCCTGCCCCGGCTGCCCATAGTGCAGCACCTGCGGGTCCTCGTGATAGACCTTGCCGATGCCGTGCCCGCAGTAGTCGCGCACGATCGAGAAGCCCTCGCGCTGCGCGACCTTCTGGATCGCGTGGCCGACGTCGCCGAGCGTCGCGCCCGGCTTCACCTCGCGGATGCCGGCCACCATCGCCTCGTAGGTCGTGTCGATCAGCGCACGCGCGACCGTGCTCGACTGGCCGACGCAGTACATGCGGCTCGTGTCGCCGAAATAGCCGTCCTTGATGATCGCGACGTCGATGTTGAGGATGTCGCCGTCCTTCAGGATCTCGTTGCGATTCGGAATGCCGTGACACACGACATGGTTGACCGACGTGCAGACGGTCTTCGGAAAGCCCAGATAGCCGACATTGGCCGGAATCGCTTTTTGCGTGTGGACGATGTAGTCGTTGCACAGCGCGTCGAGGTCGTCGGTGGAGACGCCTGCCTTGACGTGCTCGCCGATCATTGCCAGCACATCGGCCGCGAGGCGGCCCGCAATGCGCAGCTTCGCGATATCGTCGGGAGTCTTGTACGTAATGGCCATGAATTCAGTCGATGTGAGTCGCGGGTCAAGCGCGAGATGACCCGCCGCGCCCGAAAGCCCGGCGGCCCGCAACCGCCGCTCGATTGGGCGATTTCGGGCAATTGTACAGAGGATCGTCAGTGGACCCCTCGAAAACCGGCCGAAGCGGTGCGCGAGAAGCGGCGGTGGCGCTGTCGCGGCTTGCTGCGGCGCGCGCCCGAATCAGGATGACAGTTTTTGCGCGGCCCGTTGCGGGCCTGGGCGCTCGCATCGACTTAAGAGCAAAGGAACTCGAAGGATCATCGAGCCGGCAACGCCAATCGTTCAGCTTTCCATACTAAATCAGCGCACCGAGAAGCAGGCTGCCTCGCTCGGCGAGACGGTCTCGGCGATGGAGCAGCTCACCGCGATCGTGCAGCTCAACGCGAGCATTGCCGAATAGGCGAGCGAACTCGCGCGCGTCGCGCGTGACGAGCATCGTCGGTGAAATCGCGCAGGTGTCGCGTGAACAGAGCGATGGGATTCAGCAGCTGGGCATCGCGATCACGCAAATGGTCGAGGTCACGCAACAGAACGCGGCACTCGTCGAGAAAAGCGCGGCGGCGGCCGCGTCGCCCGCGGATCAGGCGCGGGCGCTGAGGGAGGTGATGGAGGGGTTCGGGGTGGATGAGGCGCCCGCACCCCCGCCTCGATACTCCGAAGGGAAGATTGGGCGCCGCCGTCAGGCCCGGCGACATGTCGCTCTTGACACCGGGCAGCATCGACTACGGACGGGCGGAACTGCTTGCGTCGACCCGCGGCCTAGTTGTCGGGATGGGCCGCCGTGAAGCTTTGGAAAGCACTGTAAGACGGATTCAGCGGTGAACCGTTGAGCATGATGCCGTAAGTCTGGTCGCCGCTGTCGAGCACGTAATACATGACGGACTGGATGTTGTGCGTCTTGCGGTTCTGATAGAACTCGCCGAGCTTCGTCGAGATGTAGTTCGAACGATAGGCCTCAGTTTGCTCCGGTCCGGTGTTCCACTCGGTGACGATGAACGGCACGCCATACCGGGCCTTGCAATAGATCGGCAGATCGAAGCCTGGCATCGCGCCGTCCGTACCGAGGTCGAACAGATCGCCATACACCTCGTAGTTGTGCCACGTGGTGATGTCCCAGCGCACGGTCGGGTAACCGCCGCTACCATCCGGCTGCATACCGTCCCACAGCGCGTCCGCCGCGCCGATATCGTTCACGCAGAAGTTGATGCCGCATTTGGCGTTGGACTGAACCGACTTCACGCCGTCGATCATCCCGCGCATGACGCCGCGCATCACCGGCCAGTTCGCGTTGTTGAAGTCCGACGCCCTCGTGCCCGCATAAGTGAAGTTGAGCACGGTGGCGTTCTGCCGCGTCAGCTCGTTGCCGCATTCGTAGATGGTCACGCCATACGGCTTCAGTGCGTTCGCGACGGCCTGGGCTACCGCGTAACCCTGGCTGTAAGCCGCATTCTCGCCAGCAATCAGGTTGCCGCTGGAGTCGTAGACGCCCTGGTTGATCAGCACGATCAGCGTCATCCCCGCCGACTGGAAAGCCTGCGCGAGTCCGATCACCGCGTTCAACTCGGTCGACGTGTTGTTGCAGCCGACGCGATAGCTCGTGCAACCCATGCCCTTCAGGATCGACACGATCTGTTGGGGCGTGTAGTTGTAGTCGAAGTGGCCGTTCATGCCGTAGAACATGCCGGCGGACGGTGTGATCGCGGTGCGCGGATCGTTACAGGGCAGCCAATGGCCGGCGGTGTCGTTGTTCACGTAGAACTGGCCACCCGTGCCGCAATGCCAGATCTTGCCGCCGTACCACAACACGAGCGAGACGTTGTACGTGTCGCCGACCGTCGCCCCGTTGCAGTAAATGACGCCGTTAGTCAGCGTCCAGATTGCGCCGGACTTGTCGATGATGTACGGAGAAGCGGGCAGCGAGGTGCCGTCGGCCGAAGTGCCGCCGAGGCGCGGGTCGTTGCAGCCCACCCAGCCCGAGCCCGTCCATTCGTAAAACTGACCACCCGTACCTTCGTGATAAATCACGCCGCCGTAAAACAGCACGAGCGAGACGTTGTAGGTGTTGCCTGCCGCCGACCCGTTGCGGTAGACCGAACCTCCGGAAAGGGTCCAGACGTTGCCGGAGTTGTCCGTGATGGACGTGGCGGGCGGCATGGAGATGCTGTTCGGGTCGCTCGTCTTCGCAGTCGGCGTTGTATTGCTCGAGGCACCGGACGCACCCGACGCTGCCGCGGCACCGGAAGCGCCAGTCGCAGCGGCTGCCTTGCCAATCGCGTTCGATGACCCACTGCCCCCACCACACGCGGTCAAAAGATAACTTGCGCTCAGGGCCGTCAGGCCCCCAATGAATTGACGTCGTTTTATCATCGCGGAGTAATTCCAAATGTCGGGAAAATTCCCGATAAAAAGACCAAAAGGTGAATTCGCTGTGATTCGACGGACAATGAATAAGGATTCGATGCAAATGAATTTGCAGGCCTTAAAGACTATTGTCCCGAAGTGCTTTGAACGCACGTCTGTGTTGTCCGATTGAACCGAGGCGCGCGAAGGTGGTCCTCGCGGTGGTTCAGATTGACAGGGCTGGGTGCGCGTTGGTTCGCAAACGTTTGCGGTGCAAACGTTTTACTGATTAATTGCCGAAGCTTTCATTTTCAGGAAAATTCTTCCTGTAAAAGCTTCTGACGGCGTAAATCGTACCCTGAACGAATGACCGAGCCCAATCAAAAATCGTATTTATTTGTAAAAAAGGGCAGATCTTGCGGAGATCTGTGGGGTCGGCGAAGATTCGCACTTTCAGAAGTCGATCGGGGGGCGGGTCGCCCGCAAATTTTCTGACTTCGACCCCTTATAGCGTATAACAGCCACGCCCCGAATATGTCCGGTATATGAATTAGGGGACAGTGCAGTACGGATGACTTAAGATATTTGTATGGAAATGAGATGAAAAAGACCACGAGCAACGAATGGCTTATGTAAAAAATTGAAACAAAGGATTTCGCCAAAATAGAAATGATGCTTGAATAATTTCGAATTGCCTTGGCAAAGCCATTCGAGAACTCAAAGCAAAAACCCCTTGATCTCGGTGAAATCAAGGGGTTTCAGAATTTGGCGGAAAGGGTGGGATTCGAACCCACGGTACGGGGAAACCGTACGCCTGATTTCGAGTCAGGTACATTCGACCACTCTGCCACCTTTCCGGGTATTCCAACTCGCTACTGCATCGTCGGATCCAAGCGGGCCGTTGCTTGGGAGAAAAAGATTATAGAACAGCTCGAATTAGTTTTCCAAGCCCCCTCGTCCAAAAAATTTCTAAAAAATTTTCGCGGGACCCCGATGCCGTTCGCGGCATCCATCGTCGGACACGGGACGACACCGCGCCTGCGCGCGCATCGGCGACGCTCAGGCCGCCGGCACTTGCAGCCGCTCGACGCCGCCGAGGTAAGGCCGCAGTGCCGTGGGCACCGTCACCGAGCCATCGGCGTTCTGGAAGTTCTCGAGCACCGCGACGAGCGTGCGGCCCACCGCGAGACCCGAGCCGTTGAGCGTATGCACGAGCTCCGGCTTGCCCTGCGCGTTGCGGAAGCGTGCCTGCATGCGTCGCGCCTGGAACGACTCGGTATTCGAGCAACTCGAAATCTCACGATAGGTGTTCTGCGCGGGCAGCCACACTTCCAGGTCGTAGGTCTTCGCTGCGGAAAAGCCCATGTCGCCGGTGCACAGCGTGATCACGCGATACGGCAGTTCGAGCTTTTGCAGAATCGCCTCCGCATGGCCGACCATCTGCTCGAGCGCGTCGTACGATGCGCCTGGCGCTACGACCTGCACCATCTCGACCTTGTCGAACTGATGCTGGCGGATCATGCCGCGCGTGTCGCGGCCATACGAGCCCGCTTCCGAGCGGAAGCACGGCGAGTGCGCGGTCAGCCTGATCGGCAGCGCGTCCGCTTCGACGATGCTCTCACGCACCGTGTTCGTCAGCGAAATTTCCGAGGTCGAGATCAGGTACTGCGTGACCGTATGTTCACCGCCGCCCTTTTCGACGCGGAACATATCGTCCGCGAACTTCGGCAGCTGGCCCGTGCCGTACAGGATGTCGGGATTGACGATATACGGCGTGTAGATCTCGGTATAGCCGTGCTGCTGCGTGTGCGTGTCGATCATGAACTGCGCGAGCGCGCGATGCAGCCGCGCAATCTGGCCGCGCAGCATCGTGAAGCGCGCGCCCGACAGCTTCGCGCCGGTCTCGAAGTCGAGGCCGAGCGGCGTGCCGACGTCAACGTGATCCTTGACCTCGAAGTCGAACTGGCGCGGCGTGCCCCAGCGGCGCACTTCGACGTTGCCGGCTTCGTCGTTGCCGACCGGCACGCTTTCGTGCGCGAGATTCGGCACGTCGAGCAGCAGATCGGACAGACGCTTCTGGATGTCTTCGAGCTTGACCGCCGACGCCTTCATCTCGTCGCCGATGCCGCCGACTTCGGCCATCACCGCCGACGTGTCTTCGCCGCGTCCTTTCATCGCGCCGATCTGCTTGGACAGGCTGTTGCGGCGCGCCTGCAGTTCTTCGGTACGGGTCTGGGTATCGCGGCGTTCCGCTTCGAGCGCGGTGAAGGCCGCAACGTCGAGGGTATAGCCGCGGTCGGCGAGGCGCTTTGCGACGCCGTCGAGGTCTTTGCGCAGCAACTGGATGTCGAGCATGGGATGGGACGGATGTTCGTTGTATGAAAACGCGATTTTAACGCACCGGCAAAGGTGAAACGCCTCAAGCCTTCTTCGGCTTGTTCTCGGCGCGCCACCGCGCATCGAGTTCGCCAAGGCGCGCGAGCTTCTCGCCGATCTTGCCTTCGAGACCACGCGGTGTCGGCTCGTACCAATGCGGCTCGCGCATGCCGTCGGGCAGATAGGTTTCGCCGGCCGCGTACGCATCGGGTTCGTCGTGCGCGTAGCGGTAGTCGTGGCCGTAGCCGAGTTCCTTCATCAGCTTCGTCGGCGCGTTGCGCAGATGCACCGGCACCGCGCGCGACTGGTCCTTGCCGACGAAGCGCCGCGCCTCGTTGTACGCGTTGTACCCGGCATTCGATTTCGGCGCGACCGCCAGATAGATGATCGCCTGCGCAAGCGCGAGCTCACCTTCGGGCGAACCGAGACGCTCGTAGGTTTCGGCAGCGTCGAGCGTGATGCGCGCGGCGCGCGGGTCCGCGAGGCCGATGTCTTCCCACGCCATGCGCACGATGCGACGCGCGAGATAGCGCGGGTCCGCGCCGCCGTCGAGCATGCGACAGAACCAGTACAGCGCGCCGTCCGGGTTGCTGCCGCGCACGGATTTATGCAGCGCGCTGATCTGGTCGTAGAAGGCGTCGCCGCCCTTGTCGAAGCGGCGCAGATTCTCCGCGAGCGCGCTGCCCAATAACGCGCCGTCGATCTCGGTGGTCTTCTGCTGTGCGGCCGCGCGCGCGACGATCTCGAGGTTGTTCAGCAGCTTGCGGCCGTCGCCGTCGGCCGAACCGATCAGCGCGGCGCGCGCTTCGTCGGTGAAGGTGAGGCCGCCGAGCTCCTTCTGCGCGCGCTCGAGCAGCTCGCGCTGTTCGTCGTCCGTCAGGCTCTTCAGCACGTAGACGGCGGCGCGCGACAGCAACGCGCTATTGACCTCGAACGACGGATTCTCGGTCGTCGCGCCGACGAACACGAACAGGCCCGACTCGACGTGCGGCAAGAACGCGTCTTGCTGGCTCTTGTTGAAGCGATGCACTTCGTCGACGAACACCAGCGTCTGATGGCCGTTCGCGCGATGGATCTGCGCGGTTTCGACCGCCTCGCGGATATCCTTCACGCCCGACAGCACCGCCGACAACGCGATGAACTGCGCGTGAAACGCATCGGCCATCAGCCGCGCGAGCGTGGTCTTGCCGACGCCCGGCGGGCCCCACAGGATCATCGAATGGGCCTCGCCCGATTCGAACGCGACCCTGAGCGGCTTGTTCGGACCGAGCAGATGCGACTGGCCGATCACTTCGTCGATATTGCGTGGCCGCAGGCGTTCGGCAAGCGGAACATTGGCACGGGTTTCTTCAAACATGACGTTTTGGGGATAATCTCGGCTTTCCGGGGCACGCACCGCTTCGGAGCAGCGCCTCGCGGGACAAGCGCAAAGCCCGCGTCCGGCCGGAAACACAGGCACGAACGCGGGCAACGTCCTGCATTATGACAGTGACGGCGGCCAGGCGATGGCCGACCCGGGGCGCCGGCAACGCAAAGAATCACAGCACCACCAACAGGAACGAACATCAGATGGCTCAAGATTCCGTCGCCGGAAACGCCGGCTCCACCTACGCGCCGCTCACGCCGGTGCCCGACGCGCGCCGCGCGTTTCGCACCGGCGACGCGTTCGCGCTGTGGTTCTCGCTCGGCATCGGCCTGCTCGTCGCCCAGGCGGGCGCGCTGCTGGTGCCGGGGCTGTCGCTGCCGCACGCGCTCGTCGCGATCGTGCTCGGCAGCGTCATCGGCGTCGTGCTGCTCGCGCTCGTGGGCGTGATCGGCACCGACACCGGGCTCGCGGCGATGTCGTCGCTGCGTCCGACGCTCGGCGTGCGCGGCGCGTCGGTGCCGGCCGTGCTGAACATGGTGCAACTGGTCGGCTGGGGCTCGTTCGAGGTGATCGTGATGCGCGATTCTGCCGATGCGCTCGCGAAACAGGCGTTCGGCCTGTCGATGCCGCTCGTGTGGACCGTGATCTTCGGCGTGCTCGCGACGCTGCTCGCGATCAGCGGCCCGCTGTCGTTCGTGCGGCGCTTTCTGCGCAAGTGGGGGATCTGGCTGCTGCTCGCGGGCGCCGCATGGCTCACGTGGAATCTGCTCGCGCGCCACAATCTCGCGGACCTGATGCGTCGTCCCGGCACCGGCGAGATGTCGTTCGGCGGCGCGGTCGACCTCGTGGTCGCGATGCCGCTGTCATGGCTGCCGCTGATCGCCGACTACACGCGCTTCGGCCGCCGCGCCGGCGAGACGTTCCGCGGCACGCTATACGGCTATGGCATCGCGAACATCTGGTTCTATGCGCTCGGCGCGGTCTACGGGCTCGCTGCCGGCGGCGGCGATGCATTGCTGACCGGCGCGCTCGCGCAAGCGGGCGGCGGGTTTGCGCTGCTGCTGATTCTGATCGACGAAATCGACAATGCGTTCGCCGACATCCACTCGGCCGCGGTGTCGACCGGCACGTTCTGGACGCGCGCGAGCGTGCCGTTGCTGTCGGCCGCGTTCGGTGCGCTGTGCACGCTGATCGCGCTGCTCGTGCCGATGGCGAAGTACCAGAACTTCCTGCTGCTGATCGGCTCGGTATTCGCGCCGCTGTTCGGCGTCGTGCTGATGGATCACTTCATCGTGCGCAAGCGTCGCGTCGACGCCGCGGTGCTCGCCGATGTGCTCGGCCGCTACGGCTTCTCGGGCGGCTGGCACCTGAGCGCGTTCGTCGCTTGGGCGATCGGCATCGCCTCGTACCAGGTGATCAATCAATGGCTACCGAATGTCGGCGCGACGCTGCCGTCGCTTGCGATCGGCGCGGTGTGCTATTACGCGTTCGTCTCGGCGCGCAAGACCGCGTATGCGTGAGCGCGTCACCCTCAGCGCGTTGCATTAGACGCAGCTGTCACAAAATAAAAAAGACCTGCAATCCAACTGCAGGTCTTTTTTTGTGACCGTCGAACGGCCAATCACAGTGCGCGCCGCGGGCTATTTTTTCGCCGCTTTGCGCCGACGCGATTCGGCCTTGCGACACAGATCCGTGAGCAGCCAACGGGCGACGGTCTCCGGCCGATTCGGCGCATACGAGGCGAATTTGCTCTCGTTCGCGAAATGGACGACGACGGTGCCCGTCATGACGCGATAAGTTCCGGCATAGTTTACGCCGTCCAGTTCCACGCTAAGCGCGTGGGTGGTTTCATATTCCGCGAAAGTCAAAATAAATGTGATATCTCGAAACGAGACATTATCGCTACGATTTTTCGGAAGTCAAAAAAATATGCAATTGGTTGCATATTAAATTATCACCGGCGGTAATTGTTGCGTTTCCCGCTCGAAAACCCAAATAACGGGCTGCCGGATACGTTAGATAACCTGACTGCCTTACTGCCGTTCAAGCGGAACCGCCGGCGTATCGGCGAAACGCTCAAGCGCGCGATTGCCTTCCCGATGGGCTTCGGCCTCATCGATAAAGGTCTTTTCACTATATGCAACGACCTTGAAACCACTTCCGGCCGCGCGCGGAACCGTTATTCCCCAATGCCACCCGCCCTCCTGCTGGAACACATGGAGGGATGGGGACAAGCGTGAATCGTGTGAAGAAGACAATCTCATGACATGCCTCACCTTTCCAGACATCTGAAGCGACAACCAGATTCGATCAGTTTAGGCGTTATTTTGTTGCGTTGCAGCAAAAAATTGTTAGAGATTGCGTACCCAATCCCGGAAAATGATCGGACGCGCCAACTCCAGCCCATGAGCAATGCCGCTCTTTCCAGTCTCGCACTAAATCATTACGTCTGCCGGTACGACGATTTAACGTTCGTCGCGGCGCCGGGCGCGCATCCCTAAGCAATCCACGCGCCGCGCGAAATAAAAAGCCGCGCTCGACAAGCGCGGCTTCGCGGGCGTTTGCAAAGGCGCCACGTGTCGGCGCCTACCGCGCGGTTTATCCGTTGATCACATCCGCGCCCTTCGGCACCGTGAACTTGAATGCATCGGGCGGCAGTTGCGGATTTTTCTGGATGTTCGAGAACGTGAGCAGCGTCACGTTACCGAACACGTCGTGCAATTCCATCGCTTCGAGATTGCCGTCCTTGAAACCGATGCCGACGCGCTCGAACTGCGTGTCCTTCGCCTTCGGCGTCAGTTCGAGCCAGTCGATGCCGGCCTTCACGCCCGCGTCGCGCAGCGAGAAGTTCTTGTCCAGATCGTTGCTGCCGAACAGGATCGCCGCCGGGCTTGCGCCGAGCGCGTTGCCGAGCGGGCGCACCGTCACCTGGTTCAGATCCTTGTCGTAGACGTAGAACTTGTCGCCGTCCGCCTGCAGCAATTGCGAGTAGGGCTTCTCGTATTGCCAGATGAACTTGCCGGGCCGCGCGAACATGAACGTGCCGCTCGACGTGGTCGGCTTGGCCGGGTTCGCGGTGGACAGCGCGCCGCTCGCGCCCTGCGCCTTGCTCGGCGCGCGCACTTCCTGCTGCACGAAGGCGCCGCGCGCCGAATGGACCTGCGCGATGAATGCCTTCAGTTGCTCGGTGCCGCTCGCGAACGCGTGCGAGGCGACGAGCAGCGACGCACCGATCGCGACATTGCCCACGGCGCGCGCGATCTTGCGCATGCCGCGGGACACGCGCTCGCCGAGGCGCCCCGCTCGACGCTGTCGGGCATCCTGCTGCGCGATTGCTTGCATAGGTTTTTCTCCCTTGAATGAATTCGGTGATGGGCTGCGCCGGCTCGATGCACTCGCTGAACACAGAGTGACTGGCCCAGCGTCGAGCCGCAATGGCGCACCGGACGGTGCACGCGGCGTCGCTCGCGATGGCCGCAATGGCTCGTTGCGGCTATTCCGCCTCGCGCGCCGGCGCCAGGATCTCGCGATTGCCGTTCGACGACATCGCCGACACCACGCCCGAATTCTCCATCTGTTCGAGTAGACGCGCCGCCCGGTTGTAGCCGATGCGCAGATGCCGCTGCACGAG
Organism: Paraburkholderia sp. MM6662-R1; assembly: GCF_050436245.1. Lineage (NCBI taxonomy): Bacteria > Pseudomonadati > Pseudomonadota > Betaproteobacteria > Burkholderiales > Burkholderiaceae > Paraburkholderia > Paraburkholderia sp. MM6662-R1. The sequence continues at coordinate 1,594,117 of NZ_JBNDLV010000001.1, forward strand.
TGAAATCGACGCGCGGCGATTCTTCAGCACGACGTCGACCGCCTGATCGTATAACGGGTCCGACTCGCCTTCGGTGGACGCGGTTCCCGCCGAGCCTTCGTCGCCCTCGCCGCTCACGCCGCCTTCGAGAATGCCCTCGATATAGTTCGGCTCGCCCTGCTCCTTGAGCTTGTCGACGACGCGGTGCACTTCATCATCCGACACGAACGCGCCGTGCACGCGCACCGGCAAACCGCTGCCTGGCGGCAGATAGAGCATGTCGCCCATGCCGAGCAGCGACTCGGCGCCCTGCTGGTCGAGAATCGTGCGCGAGTCGATCTTCGACGACACCTGGAACGCCATACGGGTCGGCACGTTGGCCTTGATCAGGCCGGTGATCACGTCGACCGACGGACGCTGCGTAGCGAGAATCAGATGGATGCCGGCCGCGCGCGCCTTCTGCGCGATCCGCGCGATCAGCTCTTCGACCTTCTTGCCGACGACCATCATCAGGTCGGCCAGTTCGTCGATGACGATCACGATGTTCGGCAAACGCGTCAGCGGTTCCGGATCGTCCGGCGTCAGGCTGAACGGATTCGGCAGCTTCTCTTCGCGCTTGGCCGCTTCGTCGATCTTGTTGTTGTAGCCGGCGAGGTTACGCACGCCGACCTTGCTCATCAGCTTGTAGCGGCGCTCCATTTCGGCGACCGCCCAGTTCAGCGCGTGGCCCGCCTGGCGCATGTCGGTGACGACCGGACACAGCAGGTGCGGAATGCCTTCGTAGACGCTCATTTCGAGCATCTTCGGATCGATCAGGATCATGCGCACCTGCTCGGCGCTCGCCTTGTACAGCAGCGACAGGATCATCGCGTTGATACCCACAGACTTGCCCGAACCAGTCGTGCCGGCGACGAGCAAATGCGGCATCTTCGCGAGATCCGCGCACACGGGCTTGCCGCCGATGTCCTTGCCGAGACCCATCGTGAGCGGCGACGCGGCATCCGCATACACGGCCGAGCCGAGAATTTCGGACAGGCTCACGGTCTGACGGCGCTGGTTCGGCAGCTCCAACGCCATGTAGTTCTTGCCCGGAATCGTTTCGACGACGCGAATCGACACGAGCGACAGCGAGCGCGCGAGATCCTTCGCGAGATTAACGATCTGACTGCCCTTCACGCCCGTGGCCGGCTCGATTTCATAGCGCGTGACGACGGGCCCCGGATACGCGGCGACCACGCTCACGTCGACACCGAAGTCCTTCAGCTTCTTCTCGATCAGGCGCGACGTGAATTCGAGCGTGTCCGCGGAAATGGTTTCCTGCGCGGCTGGCGCGGGGTCGAGCAGCGCGATGGGCGGCAGCGTGGAGTCGCCGGGCAGATCGGTAAAGAGCGGCACCTGGCGTTCCTTCTCGACACGCTCCGACTTCGCCGGCGTGGCGAGCGGCGGCACGATCACTACGGGCTCGTGCTCCTCGATGCGCACGCGGCCCTTCTCGACCTTGCCTTCGCGCTTCACGGCGGCCGCTTCGCCGAGCTTGCGATCGAGCCCGGCCTCGCGGCGCAGCTTCGCGAACGTCACCGCGGAAATGATCGATTCGCCGACCTTCTCCGCGACCGACAGCCACGAAAAACGGAAGTACAGCGACAGCCCGATCCCGAGACCGAGCAGCAGCGCGAGCGTGCCACCGGTGAAGCCGAGCGCATGCGAGATGCCGCGCGCGACAGCCTCGCCGATCACGCCGCCGGGCGCGCGCGGCAACTGCACCTTCAGCGACCACATGCGCAGCGCCTCGAGGCCGTTGCACGACAGCAGCACGAGCATGAACGCGAACGCGTCCGCGAGCCAGCTGACGCCGCGCGGCGCGTCGTCGTCCTGCGGCTCTTCGTTGCGGCTGATGCGCTTGTAGTTCGCGGAGATGTGGCGGCCGAGCAGCACGATCCACCAGTAGGCGGACAGGCCGAACAGCAGCAGCAGGATGTCGGAAGTCCACGCGCCGACGCGGCCCGCCCAGTTCGAGATATGGTCGACCTGCGCGGCATGGGTCCAGCTCGGGTCGTGCCTGCTGTAGCTGACGAGCGACATCAGCAGGAACACGCCGAGGGCCACCTGCAGAATCCAGCGGATTTCGGTGAAGAGGCGCGACATGCGGTGCGGCAATGCCTGCGCGCTCGCGGTATAGGGAGCTTTTGCCATTGATCCTGTTGCCTGGGGTAGCCGGTTCAGGCTGAAACTGCCGCCGGGAACGCGGCCCGAGCCTCGCCGCGCACGGCTTCGGGCCCGATCCCGGCTACCGGAAACTTCGATCCGGGCTATTGTAAACGCTGTGTCCCGCGCAAGGCTGTAAATGACGGTAACCTGGCTGTTTGACCACAGACGCATGCGCGAGGCGCGCTGAATTCGCCGTATCGCGCCGCGGGCTCGCCCCGAGCGCCCACGCCGCCACGCTATCGCGGCGATCAGAAAGCTTGATGGCGCAGCGGCACGCCCCGCCCTTTATAATGCCCGACTGATACCCATCTACAGTTTCAGCTCAAAAACGCACGGCTACGCAGCGGCGAGCCGCGCGCCGTACAAGGATTCGATCATGCCCGCAACTGCAACGAAACACGCCAAGGTTCTGATTCTCGGTTCCGGTCCCGCCGGCTACACGGCGGCGGTTTACGCGGCGCGCGCCAACCTCGCGCCGGTGCTCGTCACCGGCATCGCGCAAGGCGGCCAGCTGATGACCACGACCGACGTCGAAAACTGGCCCGCCGACGCCAACGGCGTGCAAGGCCCGGAACTGATGGCGCGCTTCCTCGAGCACGCCGAGCGCTTCAATACCGAGATCATCTTCGACCACATCCACACGGCGAAGCTCGATGAGAAGCCGATTCGCCTGATCGGCGATTCGGGCGAATACACGTGCGATTCGCTGATCATCTCGACGGGCGCATCGGCGCAGTATCTCGGCCTGCCGTCGGAAGAGGCGTTCATGGGCAAGGGCGTGTCGGCCTGCGCGACCTGCGACGGCTTCTTCTACAAGCAGCAGCACGTCGCCGTGATCGGCGGCGGCAATACGGCCGTCGAAGAGGCGCTCTACCTCGCCGGCATCGCGAAGAAGGTGACCGTGATCCATCGCCGCGACAAGTTCCGCGCCGAGCCGATCCTGATCGACCGTCTGCTCGCGAAGGAGAAGGAGGGCGTCGTCGAGATCAAGTGGAACCATGTGCTCGAAGAAGTAACCGGCGACAACTCCGGCGTGACCGGCCTGCGCATCAAGCACACGCAGAGTGGCGAGACCACTGACATCGCGCTGCAGGGCCTGTTCGTCGCGATCGGCCACAAGCCGAACACGGACATCTTCGCAGGCCAGCTCGAGATGAAGAACGGCTACATCATCACGAAGGGCGGCCTGAACGGTTTCGCGACCGCGACCAGCGTGCCGGGCGTGTTCGCCGCGGGCGACGTGCAGGACCACATCTATCGCCAGGCGATCACCAGCGCGGGCACCGGCTGTATGGCCGCGCTCGACGCGCAGCGCTATCTCGAGACCATCAACGAAATGGCCGGCGAGCACGCGATGAGCGCGGAAGCGGACCGCTGATCCGCGCCGCGCTGCCGTATGTCGAGACGAAGTCCCGACAAACGGGCGCGACAGTAAAATGACGGTGGCGCAGCGCTGCTGTCATTGGCTCACGAAGGCCGCGGCTGAAATGCCGGCGGCCTTTGTCGTTTTTGCCGCCTTGTCAATGTGCGTCGAGCGCGTTGGCAGCACCACCGACCGACCTTTCCGCCTGTATTGCCGACATGCCGAAGAATCAGCCCCATCCGAACGATCCGAAACGCGCGCAAGCCGCCACGCGTCCCGCGCCCGCAACGGCTGCGCCCGCCGTCGCACCGAAGCTCGATCGCGCATCGGGGCTCGCCGGACTCGGTGCGTTGCGTGAAGCGTTGAAGGGCGAAGCCGAGCGGCGCGAGCGCGAACAGGCGGCGACGCGAGCGGCGCAGCGCGAAGCGGCCGCCGACGCCGATCTGTTCCGCCGCGAGATCGGCGAAGTCGCGCCGCTCGCGATTCCGCCGCGCGCGACGCTCACGCGCAATCCCCCGCCGCCGCTGCCGGTGCAGACGCTGCTCGACGAGGAGGCGGTGCTGCACGAAGCGATCTCCGACGAATTCGACCCCGAAGTGCTGCTCGAAACCGACGAAACGCTGTCGTATTGCCGCCCCGGCTTGAGCCGCGACGTAGTGCGCAAGCTGCGGCGCGGCGACTGGATCGTGCAGGCGCAGATCGACCTGCACGGCATGCGGCGCGAAGAGGCACGCGAGGCGCTCGCGGAATTCATCCGCGAATCGGCCAAACGCGGCCTGCGCTGCCTGCGCGTGATTCACGGCAAGGGTCTGGGGTCGATCGGCAAGGAGCCGGTGCTGAAGGGCAAGGTGCGCGCGTGGCTCGTGCAGAAATCCGAAGTGATCGCGTTCTGTCAGGCGCGCCCTCATGACGGCGGCGCCGGTGCGGTGCTCGTGCTGTTGCAGCCGGGCTCGTTGCCGCCGCATGGGGCGAGCGCGAAGGTCTGAGGTCGATTTTTTCGGCCGTCGTTCGTCGTGGGGTAAACGGCCAGTCTGGCCGTCGCGCGGTGTGGCTCTCGTCGTCACCGCGTACTCGTGCTGTGCAACCGTCAAAGGTGATCGCGATGCCCATGCTGCTTTATGCCCATCCGTTCTCGTCCTACTGCCAGAAGGCCCTGACCGCGCTGTACGAAAACGGTACGCCGTTCGAGATGCGCGTGCTCGCGCATGACGACCCGAAGGTCATGGCCGAATTGGCCGCGCTGTGGCCGATCAGGCGCTTCCCGGTGCTCGTCGACGGCGGGCGCACGGTGGTCGAGGCGAGCATCATCATCGAATATCTGGGCCTGCATTATCCGGGGCCTGTCACACTGTTGCCCGCCGATCCGCGCGTAGCGCTCGAGGTGCGCACGATGGACCGCTTCTTCGACAACTACATTTCGACTCCACAGCAAAAAGTCGTGTTCGATAGCCTGCGTCCCGAAGCCGAGCGCGACCGGCGTGGCGTCGCCGATGCGCGCGCGCTGCTCGACACTTCGTACGCATGGCTCGACCGTCACATGGCCGAGCGCGAATGGGCCGCCGGCGACAGCTTCAGCCTCGCCGACTGCGGCGCCGCCCCGTTCCTGTTCTACGCCGACTGGACACACCCGATCGACCCCGCGTTCGCGCACGTGCGCGCGTACCGGCAGCGGCTGCTCGCGCGGCCCTCGTTCGCACGCGCGGTCGACGAGGCGCGGCCCTACCGGCCGCTATTTCCGCTGGGCGCGCCGGAGCGGGATTGAGCCACGAGCGGCGGTGGCAGTTGCGCGCGAACGAGACGCGGCAGACAACCCGTTTTGCTGGCTGTAGACTTCCTGTCGTGTCGCAAACCTGCCCCGCCCTTCTTCTGGCTCACCACCCACAAGGCACACCATGGACCGTTTCGAAGCGATGGAGATCTTCACGCGCGTGGTCGAAGCGAACAGCTTCACCAAGGTTTCGGAATCGCTCGATCTGCCGCGCGCGAAGGTCAGCCGCACGATCCAGGCGCTCGAGGAACACGTCGGCGTGCGGCTCCTGAACCGCTCGACCCGCCAGGTCAGCGTGACCGAAGACGGCGCATCGTTCTACGAGCGCTGCGTGCGCATTCTCGCCGACGTCGCCGATGCCGAGTCGTCGCTGTCGAGCAAGCGCGAGAATCCGGCCGGGACGATCCGCGTCGACACCTCCGGCACGCTCGCGCGCTCGCTGCTGCTGCCCGCGCTCGACGACTTCTACGCGCACTACCCCGCGATCGACGTGCGCCTCGGTCTCGCGGACCGCAACATCGATCTGATCCAGGACGCCGTCGATTGCGTGATCCGCATGGGCACGCCCGAAGAATCGAGCCTCGTTGCGAAGCGCATCGGGCTTGCGCGCATCGTCACGTGCGCATCGCCCGCGTATCTGCGCAAGTTCGGCACGCCGACCACACTGGCGGACCTCGGCGAGCATCGCGCGGTCAACTACGTGTCCGCGCGCAGCGGCAGGACCTTCCCGTTCGAATACGAAGTGGACGGCGAAATCGAGCGCGTCGCGATGGATAGCACGCTCGCCGTCAACGACGGCTCGGTGTACATCACGGCGGGTGTGTTGGGCCACGGCATCATCCAGCCGTCGCGCTTCATGGTCGCCGAGCTGATCGAGCAAGGCGCGCTCACGGAGATTCTCGGCAACTACACGAGCCCCGGTACACCGCTGTCGATTCTGTATGCGCATCGCCGCAATCTGAGTTCGCGGCTGCGCGCGTTTATCGATTGGGTCAGCGAGCTCGCGCGCAACAATCCGGACTTGCGTTTGCCCGAGGCGGCGTAACGGCTGCAAAAGAACAGAAGCCCCATGCGCAATTCAACGCATGGGGCTTTTCTGTAGTGACGGATTCAGCGCTGAGGCGACGACTTACGCAATCCGCTCTTCATTCGCCGGATCGAACAACACCGCCTTCGACGTATCGAACAGCAGCGTCGCATTGTTCTCCGGTTGCGGGTTCGACGCCGGGTGCACGCGGCTCACCACGCGCTTGCCGTTGATCTGCGCGAACACCAGCGTGTCCGGACCAGTCGGCTCGATCACGTCGACCTTCACTTCGACCGGCTGCAGCTTCGAGTCGTCGCCGTGCGCGCCGCGCGCATCGGTGATGCGTTCCGGACGCAGGCCGAGAATCACGTTGTTGCCGACGTGCGAGCGCACCTTCGCCGAATCGAACGGCAGCACCAGCGCCTTGCGCGCGACGCCCGTATCGAGTTCGATGCCGACGCCCGAGCCCTGCTCGACCAGCTTGCCTTCGATGAAGTTCATCGGCGGTGCGCCGATGAAGCCCGCGACGAACAGGTTCGACGGCGAGTCGTAGATTTCCTGCGGCGCGCCGAACTGCTGAACGATGCCGTCCTTCATCACCGCGATGCGGTCGCCGAGCGTCATCGCTTCGATCTGGTCGTGCGTCACGTAGACGATCGTCGTGCCGAGGCGTTGATGCAGCAGCTTGATTTCCGAGCGCATCTCGATGCGCAGCTTCGCGTCGAGGTTCGACAGCGGCTCGTCGAACAGGAACATCACCGGATCGCGCGCGAGCGCGCGGCCCATCGCGACGCGCTGACGCTGGCCGCCCGACAGCTGACCCGGCTTGCGATCGAGCAGATGCTTGATCTGCAGCGTGTTCGACACACGCTCGACGATCTGCGTCTGCTCCTGCTTCGGCACCTTGCGGATGTTCAGGCCGAACGAGATGTTGTCGCGGACCGTCATCGACGGATACAGCGCGTACGACTGGAACACCATCGCGATGTCGCGATCTTTCGGCGACAGGTTGTTGACCGTCTTGCCGTCGATCTGGATCTCGCCCTTGGTCACGGTTTCGAGACCGGCAATCATGTTGAGCAGCGTCGACTTACCGCAGCCTGAGCCGCCGACCAGAATCAGGAACTGGCCGTCTTCGATGTCGATGTTGACACCCTTCAGAACCGGCACCCCGTTCGGGTAGGTCTTGTACACGTCACGGATGGAAAGGCTTGCCATGCTGTGAATCCTCTAGTCTCTGGTACTGCTTGAAAACGTCTTGTCAGGCGACGACGGCACGCGTTCGGTGAAACGCCGTCGCTCCAGGGTGATTTAGCCCTTCACCGCGCCCGCGGTCAGGCCGCGCACGAAGTAACGTCCGGCGATGATATAGACGAGCAGCGTGGGCAGCGCCGCGATGATCGCGCCGGCCATGTCCACGTTGTATTCCTTCACGCCGGTCGAGGTGTTGACGAGGTTGTTCAGCGCCACGGTGATCGGCATCGAATCGACGCCGGAGAACACGATACCGAACAGGAAGTCGTTCCAGATCTGCGTGAATTGCCAGATCAGGCACACCATGAAGATCGGCAGCGACACCGGCAGCAGGATCTTCGTGAAGATCGTGAAGAAACCCGCGCCGTCGATCCGCGCGGCCTTCACGAGTTCAGCCGGCACGCTCACGTAGAAGTTGCGGAAGAACATCGTCGTGAACGCGATACCGTAGATCACGTGCACGAGCACGAGGCCGCTCACCGTGTTCGCCAGGCCGAGGATGCCTTCGAGGCGCGCCATCGGCAGCAGGATCGCCTGGAACGGAATGAAGCAGCCGACCAGCAGCATCGTGAAGATCGGATCGGCGCCGCGGAAACGCCAGTGCGTGAGCACGTAGCCGTTGAACGCGCCGATGATCGACGAGATCAGCACGGCCGGAATCACCATGCGCACCGAGTTCATGAAGAACGGCTGCATGCCGTCGCAACGCACCCCCGTACACGCGCCGCTCCACGCCTTGAGCCACGGCGCGAAGCTCCAGCTCGTCGGCGGCGTCAGCAGGTTGCCGGTGCGCAACTGGTCGATGTCCTTGAACGACGTCGACAGCATCACATACAGCGGGAACAGGAAGTACAGCGCGAACAGAACCAGAGCCGCGTAAATGACGGCACGGCTAATCGTCATCTTAGGCTGCATTGCGGGTGCTCCTCGATTCCAGATACATCAGCGGCACGAGCACGGCCACTACGGTAGCGAGCATCATGATCGACGATGCCGCGCCGACGCCGAGCTGCCCACGGTTGAACGAAAACGTGTACATGAAGATGGCCGGCAGCGACGTCGACGTACCCGGACCGCCGGCGGTCAGCGCGACGACCAGGTCGAACGTCTTGATGGTGATGTGACAAAGGATCAGCAGCACGGAGAAGAACACCGGCCGCATGCTCGGTATCACGATCTTGCGGTAGATGGTCGGCAGGTTCGCGCCGTCCATCTGCGCGGCCTTGAAGATCTCGCTGTCGACGCCGCGCAAGCCGGCGAGGAACAGCGCCATCACGAAGCCGGTGGACTGCCAGACCGCCGCGATCACGATACAGAAGATCGCCCTGTCCGGGTCGCCCAGCCAGTTGAACGAGAAGCTCGTCCAGCCCCAGTCGTGAAACACCTTCTCGATGCCGATGCTCGGCGTCAGAATCCATTGCCACGCGGTGCCGGTCACGATGAACGACAGCGCCATCGGATACAGGAACACGGCGCGCAGCGCGCCTTCGTTGCGGATCTGCTGATCGAGCAGGATCGCGAGCAACAGACCCAGACCGATGCAGATACCGATGAACGGAATGCCGAACCAGCCGAGGTTCGCGGCCGAAGTCCAGAACACGTCGTTCTGGAACAGTTCGCGATAGCGGTCCAGACCCGCGAACTCCCAACGAGGCATCAGCCGCGAAGTAGACAGCGACAGATAGCCGGTGATTGCGATAAAGCCATACACGAAGATCAGGCTGATCACGACGCTGGGTGCGAGCACCAGCTTCGGAATCCAGCGATCGGCAAGGGCCGCCATGGGCGACGTGCGGCGGGTGACGGTGGCCGTTTTCCCGTTCCCGCTGATGGAAGCAGTCACTACTCGACTCCTGCTGAAACTGTACCGTCGGGCTGCCCGTGCACGCATGGCGCGGGACCGCGACGGTCTGGGTGTGACTCCATGAAACCAGGGTGAGCCGCGTGGCGCCGGACTGCGCTGCGAACGAAAGCAGCTCGAGGTCCGACTCGACACGGCCCGAAGGGCGCGCCCGGTGCTTCGGATGCAAGCCGCCGGGCGCAACACTTCGTACTTACGCTTACTTGGTCTTCGCTGCCTTCGCGAGAGCCTGAACCGCGGTCTTCGAATCTTCCTGCGAATTCATGAACTTCGTGACGACGTCGGAGATCGCGCCTGCCGCGGCATCCGGCTGAGCCATGCCGTGAGCGAGCGACGGCACATAACCGCCGGCCTTGATCGCGATCTGCTCATCCGCGTACGACTTCTTCGCGCAGTCGTCGAACTTGTCCATCGGCACGCCGAGACGCACCGGGATCGAGCCCTTGTACAGGCTGAACTGCTCCTGGAACGCCGGCGACATGATCGTCTTCGCGAGCGCGAGCTGGCCCGGCGTCGCGGCCTTCTGGCCCTTCTGCTGGAAGAACACGAACGAGTCGACGTTGAACGTGTAGGCCTTCTCCGTGCCCGGCACCACGGCGCAGACGTAGTCCGTGCCCGACTTCTTGCCGGCGTTGGTGAATTCGCCCTTCGCCCAGTCGCCCATGAACTGCATGCCGGCCTTGCCGTTGATGACCATGGCCGTCGCGAGGTTCCAGTCACGGCCCGTGCGACCCGCGTCGAAGTAGCCCTGGATCTTGCGGACCGTGTCGAACACGCCGACCATCTTGTCCGAGGTCAGCGTCTTCTCGTCGAGGTCGACGAGCGCCTTCTTGTAGAAGTCCGCGCCCTGCGACAGCACGACGTCTTCCCACAGCGTCAGGTCCTGCCAAGGCTGGCCGCCCATCGCGATCGGCTGGATGCCCGCGGCCTTCATCTTGTCGGCCACCGCGAAGAACTCAGGCCACGTGGTCGGCACCTTGCCGCCGGCCTTGTCCAGCGCAGCCTTGTTGATGTACAGCCAGTTCACGCGGTGCACCGAGAAGGGAGCGGCGACGTAGTGGCCGTCCGCGCGAATGATCTTGTCGATTTCCGGCGGCAGGTTCTTCTTCCAGTCGCCCGCGACCGAGTCGATCGGCACCAGCACGCCCTGCGAAGCCCATTCCTGGATCAGCGGACCTTTGATCTGCGCGGCGCTCGGTGCGTTGCCCGAGATCACCTGCGTCTTCAGTGCCGTCATGGCAGCCGCGCCAGCGCCGCCCGCGACCGCGAAGTCCTTCCACGTGTAGCCCTGCTTCGTCATGTCGTCCTTGAGGACGCCGACGGCCTTGGATTCGCCGCCCGAAGTCCACCAGTGCAGCACTTCGAGAGACTCGGCGGCCTGCACGGCCGACACGCCACACATCAGACCCGCAGCGCACAGAGCGCCCATGATCGCGCGAAATTTCATTGCTTATCTCCTCCAGACACCTGAACAAAAAAACGAATGGCCCCTGATGTCGCCAGGGTGCTGTGGTTGGTTCAAACAGGCAAAACACCGGCGATCGAGCACGGTCGGGCGCATGCGCGAGGGCATGTGCCGGCGGACCGATGTCCGGCCGCTGGACGCTCAAGAGGTGAGTGGTTCGGGATGCAACTGACTGTCTCCTCTTTTGATTTTTGCCTGCCCGCATCGCGCTGCAGACTCGAGGTACCTCATACGCCAACTCGACGCCAGCCTGACGTCGGCTGCGGGCAACGACCCCGCAAGCCCGTCGACTCCCCGGCTTTCCGTAAGGTCCGCCGGCACCCTGCTGGCGCGTACCGGAAGGCGTTGTCCCATTGTCCGTCAGCGTGCCGGGGACGCCCGCCGAGTCGCAAAAAGCGTGCATTCCGTCAGTACAGCGCACGCTCTTTTTTCATCGAATTAGCGCTACCTCTTGATTTGGATTGTAGTTAAACTACAATTCAGTGTCAAAAAATATTTTATCGGACTACGGTCGCTCTTCCGGGGCGCTGCGCGTGCAGTGTCCGATCAGCGCGGCGGCCCTTCAGGACATCGACGGAGACTCATGCATACCGACACAAGCTTCATCTTCGTTCTCTTCGGCGGAACCGGCGATCTGTCGATGCGCAAGATCCTGCCCGCGCTGTTCGAGGCGCACCGCGCGGGCGGCATGCTCGCCGACAGCGGCAAGATCGTGGCGCTCGCGCGGCACGTCGAGGATCGCGGCGAGTATCTGCAGTGGGTCGACGGGCACGTCAAGCCGCATGTGTCGAAGAACGGCCTCGACGAAGCCGCGTGGACGAGCTTCCTCGCGCGCATCGAGTTCGTGAAGATCGATCTCGGCAATCCGGATGACTTCGCGCAACTGCGCGACGCGATCCAGGAGATGCCCGGCATCCGCGTGTTCTATCTGGCGACGGGTCCGTCGCTGTTCGTGCCGATCTGCCATGCGCTCGCCGCGGTGGGCCTGAACCACAACGCGCGCATCGTGCTCGAGAAGCCGCTCGGCTACGACCTGAAGTCGTCGAACGCAATTAATGATGCGGTCGGCGAAATCTTCGCGGAAGAACAGATCTACCGGATCGACCATTACCTCGGCAAGGAGCCGGTGCAGAACCTGCTCGCGCTGCGCTTCGGCAATGCGCTGTTCGAGCCGCTGTGGCGCCGCGAGTGGGTCGAAAGCATCCAGATCACGATCGCCGAGGAACTCGGCGTCGAAGCGCGCGGCGACTTCTACGACAATACCGGCGCGCTGCGCGACATGGTGCAGAACCACCTGTTGCAGTTGCTGTCGATCGTTGCGATGGAACCGCCCCACTCGATGGATTCCGACTCGGTGCGCGACGAAAAGCTGCGCGTGCTGCGCGCGCTCAAACCGGTCGAGCCGCAGGACATCGGCAAGGTCGCGGTGCGCGGCCAGTATCATTCGGGCGTGATCCGTGGCAACACGGTCCCGGCCTACGCGACCGAGCACGGCGTGAAGCCCGATAGCTCGACCGAGACCTTCGTCGCGCTGAAGGTCGAGATCGGGAACTGGCGCTGGGCCGGCGTGCCGTTTTTCCTGCGCACGGGCAAGCGGCTCGCCGATCGCGTCGCCGAGATCGTCGTGAATTTCCGTGCGGTGCCGCATTCGGCGCTTGGCGCGTCGGCGCTGCGCGCGGGCGCGAACCGCCTCGTGATTCGTCTGCAGCCTAACGAGACGATTCGTCTGTACTGTCTCGCGAAGCAGCCCGGCGAGGGTATGAACCTCGCGAGCGTATACCTCGATCTCGCGTTCGACCGGTTCTTCCGCGAAGGCCAGATGGAGGCCTATCAGCGGCTGCTGCTCGACGTGATCCACGGGCGCCTCGCGCTGTTCGTGCGGCGCGACGAACAGGAAGCCGCATGGCGCTGGGTCGAGCCGATCCTGAACGAGTGGAAGGCCTCGACCAAGCCGCCCAAGCCGTACGCGGCGGGCACGTGGGGACCGGCCGCGGCGAGCGCGATGCTCGCCCAGCACGGCACCTGCTGGCTCGAGGAAGAGAATTGAGTTTGATGAATTGATGGACGGCGCCGCGCGCGATGAACACCTCGGCGCGCGGCGCCGGCAACACCACCGACGAACTGAACGGAGTCGCGCCGGTATCGCGTCATGCGTTTGCAGGCCACCCGCCTTGCAGGCGTCGCGCGAGAGTAGTCAGGCTGATTCCGAAGACCTAACAAGAAAGCAGCACGGAGGAGAAGTGATCGAGCTTCACGCTTTCGACGACCAGCGCGCCCAATCCGACGCGCTGGCGAAAGCGGTGGGCGACGCGTTACATGCGTCGCTTGCCGCACAGGCGGCCGGCACCGGCACGTCAACCCCGCTCGCGCGCCCGGCCATGCTGGCCGTGTCCGGCGGCAGCAGCCCGCGTCCGTTCCTGCAAACGTTGTCGACGCAGACGTTCGACTGGCCCCGCATCGCGATCACGCTGGTCGACGACCGCTGGGTGCCGGAGACCGATAGCGCGAGCAACGCGCAGCTCGCGCGCGCCACGTTGCTGCAGAACGCGGCGCAACACGCGACCTTCTGGCCGCTCGTCGACACCACCCAGGATCTGCATTCGCACGTCGCCGCGCTGAACGCGGACGCGCGCTTTGCCACGGCGCCCGACGTCGCGGTGCTGGGCATGGGCGAAGACGGCCATACCGCGTCGATCTTCGCCGACGCGCCCGAATGGGATCACGCGATCAACACGACCGAGCGTTTCGTCGCCGTGCATCCGGGCGCGGCGCCGCACGCGCGCGTGAGCTGGTCGCTGTCCGCGCTGAAGGACGTGAAGCATCTGTTTCTGCTGATCGCAGGGCCGCGCAAGATGGACGTGCTCAACGCCGCGTCCGCCGCGCTACAAAAAAATGCCATCTCGCAGCTGGCAAACGACAAGGGAGTGAGACTCGATGTCTACTGGTGTGCAAACTAAAGCTGTGCCGGGCGCGGTCCAGCACGCCGATGGACCGAGGCTGCTTGCCGACATCGGCGGTACCAATGCGCGTTTCGCGCTCGAGACGGGCCCCGGCGAAATCGGCTCGGTGCAGATCTATCCTTGCGCCGACTACCCGAGTGTCGCCGACGTCATCAAGAAGTATCTGAAGGACACGAAGATCGGCCGCGTCAATCACGCGGCGATCGCGATTGCGAACCCGGTCGACGGCGACCAGGTCAGCATGACCAATCACGACTGGACCTTTTCGATCGAAGCGACGCGCCGCGCGCTCGGCTTCGACACGCTGCTCGTCGTCAACGACTTCACCGCGCTCGCGATGGCGCTGCCCGGCCTCACCGATGCTCAGCGCATGCAGGTGGGCGGTGGCCAGCGCCGGCCGAACAGCGTGATCGGCCTGCTCGGCCCCGGCACCGGCATGGGCGTGTCGGGCCTGATTCCCGCCGACGACCGCTGGATCGCGCTCGGCAGCGAAGGCGGCCACGCCACCTTCGCGCCCGCCGACGAGCGTGAAGATATCGTGCTGCAGTACGCGCGCAAGAAGTGGTCGCACGTGTCGTTCGAACGGGTGGCCGCGGGGCCCGGCATCGAGGTGATCTATCGCGCGCTCGCCGGCCGCGACAAGAAGCGCGTGCCGGCCAGCGTCAATACCGCCGATGTGGTCAAGCGCGCGCTCGAAGGCGAGCCGCTCGCGGCCGAATCGGTCGACGTGTTCTGCGGCATTCTCGGCACCTTCGCCGGCAATATCGCGGTGACGCTCGGCGCGCTCGGCGGCATCTACATCGGCGGCGGCGTCGTGCCACGCCTCGGCGAGTTCTTCGCGCGTTCGTCGTTTCGCCAGCGCTTCGAGGCGAAGGGCCGCTTCGAAGCGTATCTGCAGAACGTGCCGACCTATGTGATTACCGCCGAATACCCGGCGTTCCTCGGCGTATCGGCGATTCTGGCGGAGCAGCTGTCGAACCGCGCGGGCGGCAGCTCGTCGGCGGTGTTCGAGCGGATTCGCCAGATGCGCGACGCGCTGACGCCGGCCGAGCGCCGCGTCGCCGAACTCGCGTTGAACCACCCGCGTTCGATCATCAACGATCCGATCGTCGATATCGCGCGCAAGGCCGACGTCAGTCAGCCGACCGTGATCCGCTTCTGCCGCTCGCTCGGCTGCCAGGGGCTGTCGGACTTCAAGCTCAAGCTCGCGACCGGGTTGACCGGCACGATTCCGGTCAGCCACAGCCAGGTCCATCTCGGCGACACCGCGACCGACTTCGGCGCGAAGGTGCTCGACAACACCGTGTCCGCGATTCTGCAATTGCGCGAGCATCTGAACTTCGAGCACGTGGAACGCGCCATCGACCTGCTGAACGGCGCGCGGCGCATCGAGTTCTACGGACTCGGCAATTCGAACATCGTCGCGCAGGACGCGCACTACAAGTTCTTCCGCTTCGGCATTCCGACCATCGCGTACGGTGACCTGTACATGCAGGCGGCCTCGGCCGCGCTGCTCGGCAAGGGCGACGTGATCGTCGCGGTGTCGAAGTCGGGGCGCGCGCCCGAGCTGCTGCGCGTGCTCGACGTCGCGATGCAGGCCGGCGCGCAGGTGATCGCGATCACGTCGAGCAACACCCCGCTCGCGAAGCGTGCGACGGTCGCGCTGGAAACCGATCACA
The DNA here is from genome assembly GCF_050436245.1 of Paraburkholderia sp. MM6662-R1. Taxonomy (NCBI): domain Bacteria; kingdom Pseudomonadati; phylum Pseudomonadota; class Betaproteobacteria; order Burkholderiales; family Burkholderiaceae; genus Paraburkholderia; species Paraburkholderia sp. MM6662-R1. The sequence continues at coordinate 1,609,681 of NZ_JBNDLV010000001.1, forward strand.
TCGAGATTCGCGAGTCGCAACTGTCGATGATCTCGCGCATCCTGCACCTCGTGATGATTGACATTCTCGCGGTCGGCGTGGCGATTCGGCGCGCGGTGCCGAGCGACGACGTCGCCGAGACGCTCGAGAAAGCGCGCGAAGGCGCCGACGACGACGCGACGGCCGTGCTCGACTGGCTCAGTCACGGCGCTGCGTCGTCGGCGCGCGACTGAGCCTCCGCTCACGGCTGTCCCGATCCGCTCGCGGTGAACGAACCCGCGGCGTGTGCATCGTCTTCGATGCGCCCGCCGCGGGTTTTCCTGTTTGGGGGCGCGAAAAGCGACCGATAATAGGCGCTCTATCTCCTGGCCGAACCGCTTTGCCATGATCATCCGCCCGCATCTCCACTGGTTTCACATGCTGCTTGCGTGGCGCGGCTCGGTGCTGCCGCAGTTGCTGCCGCGGCTCCTGCTGATCTTCTTCATCTCGATCATTGCGCTCGCCGCACACGATCATCTGCTGCCCGTCAGCCTGAACCTGAACTCGATCGCGCCGTTCTCGCTGGTCGGCATTGCGCTTGCGGTGTTTCTCGGCTTTCGCAACAACGCGAGCTACGACCGCTGGTGGGAGGCGCGCAAGCTGTGGGGGCAGTTGCTCAATGAGTCGCGCTCGCTGACGCGCGAGGCGCTGACGCTGCCGTCGCGCGAGTTGCCCAAAGAAGAAGCCGCCGCGTTTCTGGCGATACTGAGCGCGCTCCCGCATGCGCTGCGTCATCAGTTGCGCAAGACCGAACCGCGCGACGACCTTGCCGCGCGGCTGCCCCGCGCACTGTTTGAACGTGTGATTGGATCGCGCTACAAGCCAGCCGCGCTGTTGCTGTGCCTCGGCGAATGGGTGCAGCGCGCGGCACGCGCGGGGGCGCTCGATCCGATGGCGGTGCTCGCGTTCGACCGCAATCTGAGCGGGCTGTCGGATGTGATCGGCGGGTGCGAGCGCATCGCGTCGACGCCACTGCCGTTCGCGTATTCGGTGATGATCCACCGCACCGTGTACTTCTTCTGCGCGTCGCTGCCATTCGGACTCGTCAATAGCATCGGCATTTTCACGCCGGTGTTCGCGGTGTTCGTCGCGTACACGTTCATGGCGCACGAAGCGATCGCGTCGCAGCTCGAAGAACCGTTCGGCACCGACGACAATGACCTCGCGCTCAACACGATGTCCGCGATGATCGAGGATGCGATGCGCGATCTGCTCGGCGAGCCGGCGCTCGCGCCGCCGCAGCCGCGCGAAGACCGTTATCGATGGGATTGAATGCGCGGTGGGCCGCGCCGCTCGGCGGCCGTCAGTGGTTGCCGGCCGTTTCGGAAAGCCGTTTGATCGTCGCGACGCGCGCGCCGATGATGTCGATACGCCCGTGCTCGTCGACGAGCCGCGTCGACGCCGTCAGATACGCGCTCCACGCGCGTTGCGCGCGCACGAGCGTCGGCCGCGATTGCGCCGGCATCTTCGATTCGAGCACACGGTAGTAGCGGTTCAGATCGAACATCGCGTGTTCGCAACGCGCGTCGGCGTTGCAGGCGCGCGGCCGGCGCGGCGCCGGACCGTTCGCATCGGCGAGCGCGCTGCGCAGCGCGAGCGCGCGGTCGCGCACCGGTTGCAGCTGCATGTCGGCTTCGGAAAGCACGTACATCGAACCCTGGGTCGTGGCGAAGACCGCGGCAAGCAACTGCTTCTCGGCATCGCGCGACGCGAGCCAGCTCGACTGGCTCCTTTCCCACAGCCTGCGCCGCGCGGGCGGCAGCTTCGCGAGCAACTGCTGGTACGCGTTGTCGACCGCGACCTTCCAGCCGATGCGCGCAGCGTCCATGCACTGCACCTGCCCCATCGTCGTCGACATGTCGGCGCGCGCGAGACATGCGCGCATCGACGCGTCGATCGGATCGGCGGCGGCCACCTCGGCATGCGCCGCCGGACTCGCGATGCCGCCGAACACCACCGTGCCGGCCGCCAGCGCGAAGACCAGCACGCCGGCCCCGCGCCGCCAGCGGCCGATCGCTGCCAGGCCCGGCAGAAACGTCACCCACCCCATCGTCAGAGGCGCACGCAATCGACGAAGTATTCGATGCGCCCGTTGACCATTTCGCCGACGAGCCCGTGGATATCCGTATGGAAGCCCGGGAAGCGCTCGTTGAACTCGCGCGCGAAACGCAAATAGTTGACGATGGTCCTGTTGAAACGCTCGCCCGGAATCAGCAGCGGAATGCCCGGCGGATACGGCGTCAACAGGATCGACGTAACACGGCCTTCGAGCTCGTCGATCGGTACCCGATCGATCTCGCGGTGCGCGAGCTTCGCGAACGCGTCGGACGGCTTCATCGCCGGCTCCATGCTCGACAGGTACATCTCGGTCGTCAGACGCGCGATGTCGTTCGCGCGATACACGCTGTGGATCTGCTGGCACAGGTCGCGCAGGCCGACACGCTCGTACATCGGATGATGCTGCACGAACTCGGGCAGCACACGCCACAGCGGCTGGTTGTTGTCGTAGTCGTCCTTGAACTGCTGCAGCTCGGTCACCATCGAGTTCCAGCGGCCCTTCGTGATGCCGATCGTAAACATGATGAAGAACGAGTACAGGCCCGTCTTCTCGACGATGATGCCGTGCTCGGCCAGGTACTTCGTGACGATCGCGGCCGGAATGCCGGTTTCGCCGAAGCCGCCGTCCATGTCGAGACCCGGCGTGACGATCGTCGCCTTGATCGGGTCGAGCATGTTGAAGCCTTCGGCGAGCGGGCCGAAGCCGTGCCACGCGTCGTTGGGGCGCAGCATCCAGTCGTCGCGCGAGCCGATGCCTTCCTCGGCGAACTGGTCCGGGCCCCACACCTTGAAGAACCAGTCGTCGCCGTATTCGGTGTCGACCTTGGTCATCGCGCGGCGGAAGTCGAGCGCTTCAGCGATCGACTCCTCGACGAGCGCGGTGCCGCCCGGCGCTTCCATCATCGCCGCGGCCACGTCGCACGACGCGATGATCGCGTACTGCGGGCTCGTCGACGTATGCATCAGATACGCCTCGTTGAAGCGATGCTTGTCGAAGCGGCTGTTCTTCGAATCCTGCACGACGATCTGCGACGCCTGCGAGATGCCGGCGAGCAGCTTGTGCGTGGAGTGCGTCGCGTACACCATCGCGCCGATGCGCGGACGGCCTGCGCCGATGGCGTGCATGTCCTGATAGAACTCGTGGAATTCAGCGTGCGGCAGCCACGCTTCGTCGAAGTGCAGCGTGTCGAGCCATTCGCCCAACATCTCCTTGATCATCTCGACGTTGTAGATCACGCCGTCGTAGGTGCTTTGCGTGATCGTCAGAATGCGCGGCTTCAGGTTCGGGTTCTTCGCGAGCGCTTCGCGCGCGAACGGGTTCGCCTCGATCTTCTTGCGGATGTTCTCCGGTTCGAACTCGCTGCGCGGAATCGGGCCGATGATGCCGAAGTTGTTGCGGGTCGGCGTCAGGAACACCGGGATCGCGCCGGTCATCGTGATCGCGTGCAGGATCGACTTGTGGCAGTTGCGGTCGACCAGCACGATGTCGCCCGGCGCCACCGTGCCGTGCCAGACGATCTTGTTCGAGGTGGAAGTGCCGTTGGTCACGAAGAACACGTGGTCGGCGCTGAAGATGCGCGCGGCGTTGCGCTCCGAGGCCGCGACCGGACCGGTATGGTCGAGCAGCTGGCCCAGTTCGTCGACCGCGTTGCAGACGTCGGCGCGCAGCATGTTCTCGCCGAAGAACTGGTGGAACATCTGGCCGAGCGGGCTCTTCAGGAACGCGACGCCGCCCGAGTGACCCGGGCAGTGCCACGAGTACGAACCTTCTTCCGCGTACTGCACCAGTTCCTTGAAGAACGGCGGCGCCAGCGAGTCGAGATACACCTTCGCCTCGCGGATGATATGGCGCGCGACGAACTCCGGCGTGTCCTCGAACATATGGATGAAGCCGTGCAGCTCGCGCAGGATGTCGTTCGGCAGATGGCGCGAAGTGCGCGTTTCGCCGTACAGGAAGATCGGAATATCGGCGTTGCGGCGGCGCACTTCGGTCACGAACGCGCGCAGCGCGACGATCGCGGCGGCAAGCTCGGGCGTCTCGCCTTCGACGACCACGTTATCGACGTACGGCAGCAGCTCGTCGTCGTCGATCGACAGGATGAAGCACGATGCGCGGCTCGACTGCTGCGCGAACGAGGTCAGATCGCCGTAGCTCGTCAACCCGAGCACTTCCGCGCCTTCTTTCTCGATGGCTTCGGCCAAAGCCCGGATGCCGGAACCCGAGATGTTCTCGGAGCGGAAATCTTCGTCGATGATGACGACGGGGAAACGGAACTTCATGGGCGATTCTCCAAAAAGAAAACGACCGCTGCGTTACGTAAAAAGCGCAGCGGTCACCCGAATAACTGGTGGGTCAAGACGCTGCCGGCGTCACGTTTTCGGCAATGTGACGCCGTGCTGACCTTGATACTTGCCGCCGCGATCCGCGTACGACGTTTCACAAATCTCGTCGCTTTCGAAAAACAGCACCTGGGCGACGCCTTCGTTCGCGTAAATTTTCGCAGGCAAAGGTGTCGTATTCGAGAATTCGAGCGTGACGTGGCCTTCCCATTCCGGCTCGAACGGCGTCACGTTGACGATGATCCCGCAGCGCGCGTAGGTCGATTTGCCGAGGCACACGGTCAGCACGCTGCGCGGAATACGGAAATACTCGACCGTGCGCGCGAGCGCGAACGAGTTCGGCGGGATGATGCAGACGTCGCCCTTGAAATCGACAAACGACTTCTCGTCGAAGTTCTTCGGATCGACGATCGTCGAGTTGATGTTGGTGAAGATCTTGAATTCGTCGGCGCAGCGGATGTCGTAGCCATAGCTCGAGGTGCCGTAGCTGACAATCTTCCGGCCGTCTTCGGAGACGCGAACCTGATCGGGCGCAAACGGCTCGATCATCTTGTGCGACTCGGCCATGCGCCGGATCCACTTGTCAGATTTGATGGTCATAGGTGAGAGCTGCTCGACGTGAATATCAGGTGTGACGAAAGATAGATGAAAACGGCCGGCGGCGGCGCCCAGCCGGCAAAGGCCGCTTATTTTACGCGATCACGGAGACGCTGCCGCAGATGGCGCGAGGCGCGCCCGATGAAGGGGGTCCGCCGACTGGCACGACGCCGTTGCGGGGCGGGCGCGGCGAAAGCGCGCTCGCGCTTCACTGCTGGCGAATCACGCCGCAGGCGATCGCCGCGCCCGCGCCATGCTGAGGATAAGCGTAGGGATCGGTCGCATCGCGGTGGAGCAGTACCGCGCGCTGCAGCACCGAGCGGATGCCGTCGAGCGACACGTCCGGCGCGACGATGAAGCCGGTGGCCACGCCGTTCGCGTCCGCATGGATGTTGCCGAGATCGCCCTCGACGCGCGCGCCGGCCTTGAGCCGTTCGGCCGCCGGCGAAAACACCGGACCGGCGCTGGAGCCGTCGGCGGCGTTGCAGTCGCCGCGCTCGTGCACCTGCAGCGCGTGGTCGCTATTGGGCGGCAAGCCCGTGAGATTGTAGGTGACCTGGACGCCGTCCGAGCGCTCGATAAAGGTCACGAGACCGTGCGCCTGATTGCCCACGGTGGGCAGCAGTTGCGCGTCGGCGCGCTTTTCCTGTGGTCTCAGGAATACGCCACAGCCGCTCAACAGCACACAGCCGGCAGTCAGGACGATGAACGCATGTACCGCGTGCCCGTCGATTCGTTTTCCCATGCGATCCTCTTGTCGGCCTGGCGGCTGCCCCTGCGGCCGCCGAGCCGAACTCGTGAAGTCGACATGATACCGCGAGAGTTCGTGAAAATAGGGATCGAGATCACCCCTAATCCCTCGCCCGAACGGCCGCTCAGGTGTTCTGTACGACGATGTTCGGAAACTTCGAGCTCATGTCGCGCGCGCGTTCGGCGATATGCACCGCGACCTTGCGCGCGATCGAGCGATAGAGCTCCGCAATGCGCCCGTTCGGGTCCGCGACGACCGTGGGACGGCCCGAGTCGGCCTGCTCGCGGATCGTGATGTCGAGCGGCAGGCTGCCGAGCACCTCGACGCCATACTCCTTGCCCATGCGCTCGCCGCCGCCGGCGCCGAAGATGTGCTCCTCGTGCCCGCAATTCGAACAGATGTGCAGGCCCATGTTCTCGACGATGCCGAGAATCGGGATGCCGACCTTCTCGAACATCTTGAGGCCCTTCTTCGCGTCGAGCAGCGCGATGTCCTGCGGCGTCGTGACGATCACGGCGCCCGTAACCGGCACGCGCTGCGCGAGCGTCAGCTGGATGTCGCCGGTGCCCGGCGGCATGTCGACGATCAGATAGTCGAGTTCGTGCCAGTTGGTCTGGCGCAGCAGCTGTTCGAGCGCCGAGGTCGCCATCGGGCCGCGCCACACCATCGGGTTGTCCGCCTCGATCAGGAAACCTATCGAGCTGGCCTGCACGCCGTGGCCGGTCATCGGGTTCATCGATTTGTCGTCGGGCGATTCGGGACGACCCTCGATGCCGAGCATGGTGGGCAGCGACGGGCCGTAGATGTCGGCGTCGAGAATGCCGACCGCCGCGCCCTCGCTCGCGAGCGCGAGCGCGAGATTCACGGCGGTCGTGCTCTTGCCGACGCCGCCCTTGCCCGAGGCAACCGCGACGATGTTCTTCACGCCGGGCAGCAGTTTCACGCCGCGCTGCACGGTGTGTGCGGCAATCTGTTGCGAAACCTCGACGCGCACGTTCGCGACGCCCGGCACCGCGCGCAACGCGTCGGCGAAGCCCTGGCGGATCGCGTCGAACTGGCTTTTCGCCGGGTAGCCGAGCGTCACCTGAAGGTTGACCGCGTCGCCCTCCACAACCACGTTGCGGATGCTCTTCGCGGCCGCGTACGGCGCGCCCGTGTTGGGGTCAGTGACGGCCGCGACGGCGGCGTCGACCAAAGCCCGATCGATACTCATTGATACTCCGTGGGGAAGAGGTGCGGCGCGGCGAGATGGACCGATCGGCCACGCGGCGGAATTTGCAAGAAATTGTTATGCGGCATTGCGAAAATCGAACGTGCCGGGCACCCTTCGGGGCACGCGGGACGCCGTAGGGTCGCATCACTGTGTGTTTCAGGCACTATTGTAGTGTCTGACGGCACACGCTGCCCTAAGACCCTTCTTCGCTGTAGGACCGCGCGAAGCAAGGCGCAGGAATCGTTCCCGAACTTTCTGAGTGGTCGGTGCATTGCCGTAATGTTCGCTGCATAGACTGACCGCTACCCGCTAGCTCATTCGCACTCGAAAGGAAACCAAAATGAATGCAAGAATCATGACTCGCGTGGCCGTATTCGCCGTGGCCGGCTCGCTGGTGGCAGGCTGCGCAACCCAACAGGGCACCAACACAGCAGTCGGCACCGGCGTGGGCGCTGGTGCCGGCGCGGCGATCGGCGCGATCTTCGGCGGCGGCAAGGGCGCGGCGATCGGCGCGGCCACCGGCGCCGCGGTGGGCGGCATCACCGGCTACAACTGGGACAACATCCGCAACCGCATGTCGGGCGCGACCAAGGGCACCGGCACGCAGATCACCGAGCAACCTGACGGCTCGCTCAAGCTGAACATCCCGAGTTCGGTCACGTTCGACACCAGCAGCTACGCGATCAAGCCGTCGTTCGCACCGGTGCTCGACCAGCTCGCACAGACGCTGCAGCAGAATCCGGAAGTCGTCGCGTCGGTCGTCGGCCATACGGACAGCACCGGCTCGCTGCAATACAACCAGACGCTGTCGGTCAATCGCGCGCAGAGCGTGACCGGCTATCTGGCGCAACGCGGCATCGCGCCGCAGCGCCTGTCGGCCACCGGCATGGGCCCGAACCAGCCGATCGCCGACAACAACACCGAAGCCGGCCGTGCGGCCAACCGTCGCGTCGAGATCTATCTGCGCGCCACGGCCCAGCACGCGACCCAATAAGGGCAAGTCTCAAGGAGAAGGCGCCGCCGGGCCGGCCGGGCTTCAGCCGCACGCGCCCGGCTTGCGGGCGGGACGAGCCGCCGGACCGGTTTGTCGACGGATCGAAAAAATTTCGAACTCTGCGGAAAATCCGCGGTCTCTCTTTACGGTACGTGGCTGGCGAAGCCATCACGTCACCATTCTCCTCTTGTCGTTGTTGCTCCGGGGTTTATCGACCCCGGTTTTTTTTTGCCCGCGCGGTTTTGCACCCCGCTTCGCCAGGCATCGTTCCTGGCGGTCCCCCAACCGCAGCGCCCGCCCCCATCCCCCTCTGTTCCGCGCGTCCAGCCCGCCGCGCCCGGTCCGCGTGCGGCGTGCGCCCTGCTAAAATCACCGTTTCGTCCCACCGCAGGCACCCCCGATCCTTATGTCAGCACCCGCCACCGACCTCCCAGCAGGCGCGCCGCCCGGCCGCCGTCAGATTCTCGTCACGTCGGCCCTTCCTTATGCGAACGGGCAGATTCATATCGGCCATCTGGTCGAATATATCCAGACGGACATCTGGGTCCGGGCGCTGCGAATGCACGGCCACGAGGTCTACTACGTCGGCGCAGACGACACGCACGGCACGCCGGTGATGCTGCGCGCGGAACAGGAAGGTCTGACGCCGAAACAGCTGATCGATCGCGTCTGGCTGGAACACAAGCGCGACTTCGACAGCTTCGGCATTTCGTTCGACAACTACTACTCGACGGACTCCGACGAAAACCGCGTGCTCAGCGAAAACGTCTACCTCGCGCTGAAGGAAGCGGGGCTGATCGACGCGCGCGAGATCGAACAGGCGTACGACCCGGTCAAGGAAATGTTCCTGCCGGACCGCTTCATCAAGGGCGAGTGCCCCAAATGCGGCGCCAAAGACCAATACGGCGACAGCTGCGAGGTCTGCGGCTCGACCTACCAGCCCACCGAGCTCGTCAATCCGTACTCGGTCGTCTCGGGCGCGACGCCGATTCGCAAGACCTCGACGCACTACTTCTTCCGCCTGTCCGATCCGCGCTGCGAGAACTTCCTGCGCGCCTGGGTCGGCGGCCTCGCGCAGCCGGAAGCGACCAACAAGATGCGCGAATGGCTCGGCGACGCTGGCGAAGCCAAGCTCGCCGACTGGGACATCTCGCGCGACGCGCCGTACTTCGGCTTCGAGATTCCGGGCGCGCCCGGTAAGTATTTCTACGTGTGGCTCGACGCGCCGGTCGGCTACTACGCAAGCTTCAGGAACCTCGCCGAAAAGCGCGGCCTCGACTTCGACGCGTGGGTCCGCAAGGGCTCGACGGCCGAGCAGTACCACTTCATCGGCAAGGACATCCTGTATTTCCACACGCTGTTCTGGCCCGCGATGCTCGAGTTCTCGGGCCATCGCACGCCGACCAACGTGTTCGCGCACGGCTTTTTGACCGTCGACGGCGCGAAGATGTCGAAGTCGCGCGGCACCTTCATCACCGCGCAAAGCGTGATCGACACCGGCCTGAATCCGGAATGGCTGCGCTACTACTTCGCGGCCAAGCTGAACAGCACGATGGAAGACCTCGACCTGAATCTCGACGACTTCCAGGCGCGCGTGAACAGCGATCTGGTCGGCAAATACGTGAACATCGCGAGCCGCGCGGCCGGCTTCCTGATCAAGCGCTTCGACGGCCGCGTGCAGGACAGCGCGATGCATCATCCGCTGCTCGGCACGCTGCGCGCAGCGCTGCCGCAGATCGCCGCGCACTACGAGGCGCGCGAGTACAGCCGCGCGCTGCGTCAGACCATGGAGCTCGCCGACTCGGTCAACGCCTACGTCGATACCGCCAAGCCCTGGGATCAGGCGAAAGACCCGGCCAACGCGGTCGCGCTGCACGAGACCTGCAGCGTCAGCATCGAGGCGTTCCGTCTGCTGTCGCTGGCCCTGAAGCCGGTGCTGCCGAAGCTCGCCGAAGCGGTCGAGGCTTTCCTCGGCATCGAGCCGCTCGTGTGGGCCGACGCCACCGTGCCGCTCAGCTCGGCGCGCCCGATCAACGCGTACAAACATCTGATGACGCGCGTCGATCCGAAGCAGATCGAGGCGCTGCTCGCGGCCAATCGCGACTCGCTGCAGGCCACGCCGGAAGCGGCGCCGGCCGACGCGAAGGCCAAGGCGAAGGCCCACGCCAAGGCCGTCGCCGCGAAGGAAGAAGAGGCCGGCATCATCACGATCGACGACTTCGCGAAGGTCGATCTGCGCATCGCGAAGATCGTCGACTGCAAGGCGGTGGAAGGCTCGGACAAGCTGCTGCAACTGACGCTCGACGTCGGCGAAGAGAAGACCCGCAACGTGTTCTCGGGCATCAAGTCCGCGTATCAGCCGGAGCAGCTGATCGGCAAGCTGACCGTGATGGTCGCGAACCTGGCGCCGCGCAAGATGAAGTTCGGCATGTCCGAGGGCATGGTGCTGGCGGCATCGGCGGCGGACGAGAAGGCCGACCCGGGCCTCTACGTGCTCGAGCCGCATAGCGGCGCGAAGCCCGGCATGCGCGTGAAGTAACGCGCGGCGCCTTCGGGCGCCTCGCCCCACCTCGCCGCAGGCAGGTATGACGAAAACGGCACGCTTCCAGGCGTGCCGTTTTTTTATGTTGCCCGCGTCACCACGAGATCCGGTCGAAGCGCCGCGTGTACAGCACGTCGGCGCCATAGAACGTGCCGCCATACACGACCAGCGACCAGTATCGCGTCAGATTGATCGTCGCCTTGATCGCATTGCTCGCCGACTGCAACCCCTGCTCGTAGCCGATCACGAGCCGCTCGTTGATCGCCTTCGACACCATCACGACTTGCGGATCGGTCAGGCCGACGTCGCTGCGGCCGATCGAAAACTCGTCGAGCCCGACGGTCTGCGCGATCCGCTGACCCGTCGCGCTGCCGAGCAGCGCGAGCGCGGTCGTCATCGTGCTCTGCTGGCCGAGGTTATTGCCCTGGTCGGTGCCGTGGCCGAACAGCAGCCACGACAGTTTTTCGTTGTCCGACACGCTTGGCTCCGACACGAGCCGCGCGACCGGCGCCTGCAGCGTGCCCGTTACCTGTACGCCGGCCTCGACCTGCTGGTTGCGGCGCATCGCGAGAATGTTGATGCCCGGATTCGTGACTGGCCCGTTGAACGTGAAGAAGCCGTTCTCGATCGCGAGCTTGCGGCCGAATGCGGTGTAGGTCGAACCCGGCGTGACGCGCACGTTGCCGACCGCGCGCAGCGGCGTATTCGGCGCGCTCGTCGCGGTGATCGTGCCGGCGAGGCCGAGATCGGCGCCCTTCCCACGGAAGCGGAAGTCGTTGCCGAGGCCGATCTCGATGTTCGCGCGAGGCGCGAACGGGCTCGCCGGCGGCTGGCCGCCTTCGCTCGGACGCGGCCGGCCGCCCGAGCGCGTGCCGTCCGGGCGGATGATCACGACGTCGTCGCCGAGGCTCGGCGCGGCCTGCTCGGGCAGATCGAACCGCGCGCTGTCGACCACGAACTTGCCGTCGATCACAGGGCCGCGCTCCACGCCGCCGTTCGAGATGTTCGCACTGCCCGACAGCGACAGATGGCGGTCCGGCGACGCGAACACATCGAGCTTGTCCGCGACGATGCTCGCGGTCATGTCGGGCTCCGGGCTGTCGAGACGCACGCGCCCAGTCGCGCGCAGCGTGCCGCTCGCGCCGTGGAACTCGACCTGCTGGAAGTCCACCATGTTCTGCGACAGCGCGATGCGCACGACCCCGTCCTTCAGTTGCACGCCCTGGCTCACGACCGTCGCGGACAGACCGTCGCCGGTCAGCGAGCCGGTCACGTTCGGTTTCGCGACCGTGCCGCCGAGCTCGAGCTTCAGCGCGAGATGGCCGTCGAGCAGATAGCTGGGGCCGAGCAGGCCGCCCGTCGTGCGCAGCGACGGCACGTTCGCGTTCACGTTGCCCGACAGCGCGCTTTGCGGATCGACGCTCAACATGCCGTCGCGCAGCACGAGCGGCGTGTGCGCGTCGGCATCGATCACGCCGACGCGGCTCGCCTGCGCATGCACGGTCGCATTGAGCCGGTTGCCGCCGGTGAATTCGGCGCGCGCTCGGATGTCGCCAATGCCCATCGACGAGAGCCCGCGGCCGATCTCGACCGTCACGTCGCCGCTGCGCCGGCGCAGCTCGATGTGGCCGCTCGCCGTCGCGCCGAGCGAGAAGTCCCAGTCGCCGTCGAACACGAGGTCGGTGTGCACGGCCGGCGGCTCGCCGGTGATCTGGTGACGCAGCTCCTGCAAGTGCGCGAGCGACACATCGGTCAGGCTACCGGCCGACTGGATGCGGCCGTGATCGAACGCGAATGACTTCAGGGTCAGCACCGAGCCTTCGATCGTCAGGCGCGTTGCGCCGAGCGTGAGGTGCCCCGGCCCGGCGCTGAGCGCGAGCGGCGATTCGAGATTGAGCGCCGGCGTGCCGCGATTTTGCAGACGCGTGACGGTGCCGTCCCAGCGCGAGCCGTCGCGCGTGTCGGTCAGCTTGCCGTTGGCGGCGAGCGTCAGATCGAGCGGTCGGTCCTGCAGCTTGCCGGTCGCGGCGGCTTCGAGCGTGTGGTTCGCGCGTGTGCCGGACAGGCGGGCGGTCAGCGTGGCGAGGTCGACGCCGCCCGCGTTGACATTGCGCGCGTCGGTCGTGAACGCGAGCGCGCCGTTCGCGCCGTCGCGCAACTCGGCGTGGCCTTCCGCATGGCCGATGCGGTTGCTCGCGAACACGACGCTGTCGGCCTTGTAATTCAGCGTGACGTTCGGATGCGCGAACGAGCCGGTAACGTCGCCGTCCGCGGCGACCGCGCCCGCGAGGCCGAAGCCGAGCCGATCGAGCTGCGGCGCGTCGATGCCGAAGCGCAGCCGGTCGCCGGCCGCGCCGAAGCTGCCTTGCAGATTCACCCGGTTGCCCGCCACCGAAAGATTCGCGTGGCTCGGCAGGATTCGCGAGCCGGCCAGCTGGATCATGCCGCCGCCCGTGAGCGGCAGGTCGTTGTAGACGCTCGGACCGAGCGTGAATTCGGCGCGCGTCGTGAAGACCGGCGCGAGCACACCTGCTGCCGTGACCGTGGCGTTCACGCGCGCCTCGATCCTGCGCGCTGGCGGACCTGCATGGGCGGCCGCGCGTGGCGCATGGCCCGCGCCATGCGCGGGCGGTGGCGTCCCGCGCTCGAGCACTTCGGTCTGCACCGCGGCCTGCGCGGTGTTCTTCGCGATGGCGGCGGCCTGATCGCCGGACGCCGCGCTCTTCGCGCCGGCGGTGCTGCCCACGAGCGCCGCGGCTTGCGCTTGCCGCTCGCGTTGCGCGCCGCTCGCGGCGGACGCGCCGGATGTCGTGACAGGCGTGCGGGCGGGCATCTGCGAGGTCAGCGACAGCGGATCGAAATCGGTCAGTTGCGCCTTCAGGTTGTAGGTCGAGTTCTCATCGTGCTTCAGCGCGCCCGATAGATCGATGCGGCCACGGCCCGACGTGACACGCACGTCGTTGAAGCTGATGCGTGCGGGGTCGAACGTAATCTTGCCCTGGGCGCGCAGCGCGGCGGCGGGGTCGGCGAGATCGAGCGTCAGGGTCTGGATGTCGTCGTTCAGGCGGATGCCGATCGGGCCGGACAGCTGCGTCGGCCGCAGGGTCGCCTGCAGCGCGTTCAGGTCGAGCCGCGCGACGCTCAGATCGAGCCGGCCGTGCCGGCCGCTCAGCGCACCGCCGCCGGTGAGCGTCGCGTTGCGCACGAGCCGCACGTTCAGGTTCGAGATGCTCTGCGTGTGGGCGTCGAGGCGCACGTCGGCGTTCGCATCGATCAGCGGCAGCAGTTTCTGGTCGATTGCGCCGGGTTTCGCGTTGACGATCGAGACATGGCCGGCGACGGCGAAACCCGCCGCCGGTTGGGCCGGCGCGTGGTGGTCGCCGAAGATGTGGTGCGGATGGCTCGCGGCCGACGGTTTCGCCGCGCTGGCTGTGCCAGGGGCGGTCGCCGCGCCCTGCTCGACCGGCTGCAGCTCCGCGCGCACCGCCAGATCGGCCAGCGGCGCACCCGGCGCGAAAGCCTGCGGATTCACATGATCGAAGCTCAGCGTCGCGCGCTGCAACGGCACCGCGGCGAACGGCGCCGCTTCGACCCGCGCGTGGCCGGCAAGCTTCATGCCGCTCGCATCGAGCTCGGCGACGAGCTGCTCGAGCGTGCCGCTCACATGGCCGGCCACCTGCACCGCTTCATCGTTGACCTTGCCCGCATAACCGACTTCGCCGGTGAGCGGAAACGGCCGCACGCCATCGAGTTTCGCCGCTGCCGTCAGCGCCCCGAACGGCGTATCGAGCCGATCGATCACGGCCTCGTGATGACGCCCGTCGCTGCGCCCATGAAACGCGAAGCTGGACAGCTCCGTCGTCGACGCGCCCTGGTGCAGCAGCAGCCGCTCGACCCGCACGTCGCGGATCTCCAGCTGCATCGGTAGCTGCAGATCCTGCGGCAAGCTCAGCGGCTCACTGGTGCTCGCCGACGACGGGCCGACGCGCGCCTCGATCGTGCCGACGTGCAGGTAGTCGATCGTGAACCGCCACGGCTCGCGCGCGAGCGCCCAGCTGCCCGCGATGCGGTCGATTTCGATGTCGGTGCCGCTGCCGTCGAGGCTGCGCCAGCGCACGTCGCGCAGTTGCACGCCGCGCGCGAGCGTGCCGCCGTCGAGCGTGCCGGCGAGCCGGCCGCCGAGCAGCTTCACAGCCGCGTGCCACGCGTACGCGGTGCCGCGCTCGGTCGTCAGCGCCCCGTACAGCAGACCGACCGCGAGTGCGGCGAGCAGTACCAGCATGACCACCGTGCCCGCGACCGACTTCAGCAGCAGCCGGCCCCAGCGCCGCTTCGGCGGCGGCGTGTCGGGCGGCTGCTGCCCATCCGGCGGTCCTGGCGGCATGGCGCCGGGCGGCTGCGCGGGGGGCGGGGCGGTGACGTCGGTGGTCATGCTTGAATACGGTGGCAAATAAGGTAGTGGGTTGTCGTCAAAACGTCAGAACGCGATGCCGAGCGTGATATACGGCCGCACCCGGTTATCGCGGATCCCGTAAGCGACATCGAGATTGACCGGGCCGACCGGGCTGCGCCAGCGCGCGCCGACGCCGGCGCCCGGATAGAAAACTTTTTCGCCCCAGGTGTCGGTCGCGGTGCCGATGTCGAAGAATACGGCCGCGCCCCAGTTGTGCGAGAACCAGTGCTGGTATTCGGCCGCGCTCGTCAGCAGGTACTTGGTCGGCAGGATCGAGCCGGCGACGTTGTTACCGATGCTCTGGAAGCCGTAGCCGCGCACCGAGTTCGAGCCGCCCGCGCGGAACAGCAGCGACGCCGGAATGCCGCTCGAGCTGCCGCTCGTGAATACGCCGCCGAGTTCGGCGCGGATCAGCACGATGTCGTCGACGCCGATCGGGAAATACTGCTGGCCGCGCGCGTAGCCGCGGATGAACGACTGGTCGGCGAGCAGACCTTTCACCGCGAAGCCCGCCTCGACGTGGATCAGGTTGCCGCGGCGCGGGAACAGCGGGTCGTCGGTGTCGCGCCGCGTCCACGACCACCCCGGCACCAGCGCGTGCGCGCGGCTCGGCGGCGCCGCGTTCTGGTCGAGCTGATCGTCGTAGAACAGCAGCGAATAGCTGTAGTCGAGGAACTGCGACGTGCGCGAGCGCTGCACGCCGCCGCGGATGCTGTAGATGCGCGTGTCGGAGACGTCGGTGGTCGTGTACGACGCGAGCGCGCTATTGGTCCACCCGTGCTGGCCCGGCGGCATCGACAGCTGGATCTGCCCGTATTGCTGCGTGTTGTCGGCGCGGCCCTCGACGGTGAACGGCCACGCCGCGCCGAACGTGTTCAGATACGTGTAGCCGCCCTGCACGAGCGGGCCGTTGTCGGTCGAATAGCCGACGCCGCCGCGGAAGCTGTTATACGGAAACTCCGACACCTTCACGTGCACCGGCGTGTCGAGCGGCTTGGCGGGGTTGTCGTCGAGGTCGATCGCGACGCTCGCGAAGTACGGCGTGTTCTGCAGTTGCCGCTGCAGTTCGGCGACAGTGCGCGTGTCGTAGATTTCGCCCGGCGAGATCGGATTGACGTTGTGGACGATGCGCTCCGGATAGCGCTTCATGCCCTGCACGTCGAGTTGGCCCATCGTGAAGGTCGGCCCGCTGTCGTAGATCACCGACAGCTTCGCCGTGTGCGTGCGCGGATCGATCAGCGCCTCCGAGTGGTAGATCTTCGCGGCGAGGTAGCGGCGCGATTGCAGCTCGTGCAGCGACGCGTTCTTCGCGTCGTCCCAGGCGCCCTGCGAGAACGGCTGGCCCTCGTGCAGCGAGAACGCGAAGCGCGTCGCGTTTTCGCGCGATGGGTCTTCGGTCAGCACCGCGCCGCGAAACGACAGATCGACCGACGTGACTTTGGTCTGCGGGCCCGGCTCCACGCGCACGGTGACCTGCCGCAGGTTGTCGACGGTGCGCACGTCGGTGCTGACGAGCGGCGAGAAATAGCCCTGCGTCGCGGCGAGATCGCGCACCTGCTGCGGCGTCGCGGTGATCAGGAACGAGAACTGGTCGTCGGTGACGTCGGGCCGCTTCGCGAAACGCGAGATATCGAGGTGCTGTTCGAGCAGCCGGCGCAGCGCGCGCGGCTCGGCGACCACCTCGACCTTGTAGCTCGGTGCCTTGCTCGCCGCGTGAGCCTTGCCCGCGGCGAGCAGCAACATCAGGAGGCCGAGGCCGATGGCGAGCGACGCACGTAGCCAGCACCGCGCGAGCGCCTCGCGCTCACGCGCGCGCCCGCGCGCCTGGCCGGTCTCGCCGCGCAACGCACGCGGCATGTCGATCGTACCTCCCGCCAAACAGGACCTCCGGCCTCAATGAGTGAATTCTCGCGCCCCGGCCGCGCATGCGATCGAGGCATGCTATTTGACCACAACGCGACCCCGATCGGCCTGTCTCGTACCCCTGGCGGAGCTCCGCGCTTCATCTCAAAAATGGGCGGCCCGCGGCGATTTTCGACCGCCCGCGACGCATGCGGTAAAATCGCGGACGACGGCGCCCTCCCCGCGGCACCGCGCAGCGGCCAGCCCGAGAGCCGCCACCCTACCCACCACGGACGTCGAGCCATGTATCAATCGGACATCACCCAGTTCCTGAACCAGCTCAAGCAACAGAAGCCCAATCTGGAGGCCGAGCAACGCAAAGGCCGCGCACTGCTGTGGGACAAACAGCCGATCGATCTGGAAGAGCGCGCCGAGCAGAAAACTTCGCGCGTGGAGCAGACGCCTTACTCGTACTACCAGAACTTCTAAGCTCCCCAGTCACGCCGACGATGAGTCACGCTGACGAGGTGCATGGTCCGCTTCACGGCCCGATACACGGTCCAATACACGGCCCGGTTCACGGCCCAGCGCCGGCACCGTCCGACACCGCGCTTTCCGCGCCCGCCACCGATTCGACGCCCGACACGGTCGACGGCGTCGCGTTCGCGCGTCTGTACGGCGAGCCGCTGTTCAAGCTGCCGAACGACCTGTACATCCCTCCGGACGCGCTCGAGGTATTCCTCGAGACCTTCGAGGGGCCGCTCGACCTGCTGCTGTATCTGATCCGCAAGCAGAACTTCAACGTGCTCGACATCCCGATGGCGGATGTCACCGTGCAATATCTCGGCTACGTCGAGCAACTGCGCAAGACCAATCTCGAACTCGCGTCCGAGTATCTGCTGATGGCCGCGATGCTGATCGAAATCAAGTCGCGCATGCTGCTGCCGGTCAAGAAGGCCGACACCGGCGAGGAAGCCGAAGACCCGCGCGCCGAACTGGTGCGCCGCCTGCTCGAATACGAGCAGATGAAGCTCGCCGCGCAACGCATCGACCAGTTGCCGCAGCTTGGGCGCGATTTCCTGCGCGCCGAGGTCTACATCGAGCAGAGTGTCGCCCCGCGCTTCCCGGACGTAAACAGCGACGACCTGCGCGCCGCGTGGGCCGACGTGATCAAGCGCGCGAAGCTGGTCCAGCATCACAAGATTTCGCGCGAGGAGTTGTCGGTGCGCGAGCACATGAGCCTGATCCTGCGGCAGTTGCAGAATGCGCGCTTCATCGAGTTTTCCGATCTGTTCGACACGAGCCGCGGCGTGCCGGTCGTCATCGTGAATTTCATCGCCATGCTCGAGCTGTGCCGTGAATCGCTCGTCGAAATCACCCAGGCGGAGCCGTTCGCGCCGATTTACGTGCGACTGGCGTATCTACCGGCCTGAGCGCTGAATGACGGCCGCTTGACGGCCGGACCGCGGCCGGACCGTGGGAGTCTCGCTACGAACACCGTCGCAGCGAAGCCTGGCGGGCCTCAGCGGGGAGTGCGCGGCAAGCTCGTCGCGCGCCGCTCGGAAGTGCCGCCGCGTTTCGGTGCGTCCGCTGCCCAAATCCACTACAATCCGCGCTCCGAACCCGTCATTTGCCGGTGAGGCGATGAGCCGCGCGATTCCGCCAGGTGTCGCGCCAACCGGATCGCGCGCCGCGCGAGCCTATCCCTGTCCGATCATGAAAGTCATCAGCTCGATCCATGAATTGCGCGACCAGTTGCGCGGCCAGAATCGCACGGCCTTCGTGCCGACGATGGGCAACCTGCACGAGGGCCATCTGTCGCTGATGCGCCTCGCGCGCCAGCACGGCGACCCGGTCGTGGCGAGCATCTTCGTCAACCGCCTGCAGTTCGGCCCGAGCGAGGATTTCGACAAATATCCGCGCACGCTCGAAGCCGACATCGAGAAGCTGCAAAAGGAAGGGGTCTACGTGCTGTTCGCGCCGACCGAAAGGGACATGTATCCGGAGCCGCAGGAATACCGCGTGCATCCGCCGCACGATCTCGGCGACATCCTCGAGGGCGAATTTCGCCCCGGCTTCTTCCACGGTGTGTGCACGGTCGTGATGAAGCTGATGTCGTGCGTGCAGCCGCGCGTCGCGGTGTTCGGCAAGAAGGATTACCAGCAGCTGATGATCGTGCGCCAGATGTGCCACCAGTTCGCGCTGCCGACCGACATCGTCGCCGCCGAAACCGTGCGCGACACCGACGGCCTCGCGCTCAGCTCGCGCAACCGGTTCCTTTCAGCCGCCGAACGCGGCGAGGCGCCGATGCTGGCCGCCGAACTCAATCGGGTGCGCGACGCGGTGCTCGCGGGCGAGCGCGACTTCGCGAAACTCGAAGAGTCGGCCAAAGCGACGCTCGCGACGCGCGGCTGGAATCCCGATTACATCGCGATCCGCAAGCGCTCGAACCTGATCGCGCCCGGCGCGCAGGACGCCAACGCACCGCTCGTGGTGCTGGCCGCCGCGAAGCTCGGCGCGACCCGGCTCATCGACAACCTCGAAATCTGACGCCGCAACCGCCCGCGCGAACACAGTTACACTGCGCAGTCACACAGGATTGGATTGATCATGCAACGCAATATGCTGAAGTCGAAGATTCACCGCGTCGCGGTCACGCACTGCGAGCTCCACTACGAGGGCTCGTGCGCGATCGACGAAGATCTGCTCGAAGCGGCGAATATCGTCGAAAACGAGCGTATCGACATCTGGAACATCAACAACGGCGAGCGCTTCTCGACCTACGCGATCAAGGGCGAGCGCGGCAGCGGCATGATTTCGCTGAACGGCTCGGCCGCGCGTCGCGCGCAGCTCGGCGATCTGGTCATCATCGCGGCGTTCGCGGTGGTCGACGAGGCGGAGTTGAAGGCGGGCTGGAAGCCGGACCTCGTGTTCGTCGATGAAAACAACAGGATCAAGGGCAGCCGCGACCACGTGCCCACGCAGGCCTGGAGCTGAGCGAAGCTCAGCTTGACGCTTGACTGATGGTGGGCAGCCCCCGCCTCAGCCCTTCTTCCCCGCGCCGTTCGTCCACTCGACGATCGGCTGCCACTGCTCCAGATCCTTCTCCACACGGCTTTTCGCGACGTCCCACAGCGTCAGGCCGTGCGCCGCGAGCTGCACGTAGTTCTGCGTGTCGCGCAGAAAACCGAGCACCGGCAGCTTCAATCCCTCGACGAAGCGATGCAGCTGCTCGGCCGAGCGCGTGCGCGCATCGACGCGCATGCCGACCACGCCGACCTCGATCGCGCCCTTCCTGACCGCCTTTTCCTTCGCCAGCCGCTCGAGAAATTCCTGGGTCGCGAGAATATCGAACAGCGACGGCTGCAACGGCACGATCACCTTGTCGGCGAGATCGAGCGCGATGTTCAGGCGATTGCCGTGCAGGCCGGCCGGCGTGTCGACGACCGCGTGCTCGAGGCCTTTCGGCGGCTTGGCCGGCGTGTCGGGGTTGACCTCCCAGGTTTCGATATTTGGTAGCGTGGCGGGCCGTAATTCGAGCCACGCATGCGCGGAGTGCTGCTTGTCGAGGTCGGCCAGCGCGACCCATTCGCCCGCCGCGGCGAAATAGCCGGCCAGATTGGTCGCTAGCGTGCTCTTGCCCACGCCGCCCTTCGGATTCGCCACCACGATCACCGACATGAAATCTCCCGGAAAGAAGGCTGGACACCGCCAGCCGGTTTGCCGCGCTATTGCTCCGTCCCCGCCGATCCGCTGTGACCGGCGCCGGCGGGCTCCACGATCGCTGCCGTTCGAAGTCCGGTTTCCAGGGACGCCCGCCGGTCCAGCCGTTGATAATATCGACAAATTCAGCGCGGCCGAAGCCCCCGCATCGCGAATCGGCCGCTCCAACCCGCCGTTTTTTTCGAGAAGGACCTGAAATCTCATGAGCAAACTACGCCCGGAATACACCGTCGAACGCCTGCTGGAGCGCCAGAAGGGCACGCTGCCGGACCTGCTGGGCCTGCGCGTGCTGACCGTGGACCAGGGCACGCTGGTCGCCGAACTGACCGTGCGCGAGGCGCTGCTCGCGCCGAACGGCTTCCTGCACGCGGCCACGGTGATCGGCCTCGCCGACACCGCGTGCGGCTACGCGTGCATCGCGCATCTGCCCGAAAACTCGCGCAACTTCACGACGATCGAGCTGAAGAGCAACTTCCTCGGCACCGCGACGCAGGGCACGATCCGCGCGGTCGCCAAGGGTGTGCACCTTGGGCGCAGCACGCAGGTCTGGGACGCGACGGTCACCGGTCCGGATGGTAAGACCATCGCGCTGTTTCGTTGCACGCAGATGGTGTTGTACTGAGCGAACCGCCCGCGCAGCAATCGCGTTCAAGCCGATAAAGAAGACCGGCGCAAAGCGTCACCCCAGCGCCGCGAACAGCCTGCGCATATCGACGTGCCCGGCCAGCGTATCGGCCAGCCGCTCCAGCGACGCCTCGCGCAACGCCGGATAGTCGAGCGCTTCGGCATCGCTCAAATCCGCCCATGCGAGCAGCGCCGCGCACGCGGCCGGCGTGTCGAACAGCCCATGCACGTAGGTCGTGAGAATCTGGCCATCGGCGGACATCGCGCCATCGGGACGGCCAAACTCCGCGCCGCCCTCGTGCGGGCCAGCGTGGTCGAGTCGCAGCGCCGGCGTGTCCAATGCCGGCCCGCGCGTCTCGCCCATATGAATCTCGTAGCCGGCGACGTCCGGCGTGCCGGGCAGCGCCAGGCGCCCGGTCACATTCTTCAGCGTCTTGTCGCGCGTGAGCACCGTCGCATAGTCGAGCCAGCCGAAGCCCGCGAAGGTGCCCGGCGCGCCCTCGACGCCATGCGGATCGGCGATCTCGCGGCCGAGCATCTGCATGCCGCCGCAAATGCCGATCACGCGGCCGCCGTAGCGCAGATGCCGCGCGAGCACGTCGTCCCAGCCCTGTGCGCGCAGAAACGCGAGGTCGTCCGGCACGTTCTTCGAGCCCGGCAGGATGATCAGATCGGCGGCCGGCGGCGACGTACCCGCGCGCACATAGTGAAAATCGACCTGCGGATGCGCGCGCAACGCGTCGAAGTCGGTGTGATTGCTGATGTGCGGCAGCACCGGCACGACCACGCGCAGCAGACGGCGCGAATCAACGCTCGCCGCCGCGCGCAGTTCGGGCGGCAGCATGTCCTCGGCGTCGAGCGTCAGGCCATGCAGATACGGCACGACACCGAGCACCGGCTTGCCGGTCTTCGCTTCCAGCCAGTCGAGCCCGGGCTTCAGCAGACCGATGTCGCCGCGAAAGCGGTTGATGATGAAGCCGCGCACGCGCGCCTGCTCGCTGTCGGACAGACACGCGAGCGTGCCGGTCAGGTGCGCGAACACGCCACCGCGATCGATGTCGGCGACCAGCACGACCGGGCAGTCGACCGCCTCCGCGAAACCCATGTTCGCGATGTCGCGCTCGCGCAGATTGATCTCGGCCGGACTGCCCGCGCCTTCGACGAAAATCGTGTCGTACGACGCGCGCAGCCGCGCATACGACTCCAGCACCGCCTCGAACGCGACCGGCTTGTAGTCGTGATACGCGCGCGCGTCGAGATTGATGCGCGCCTTGCCGTGGATGATCACCTGAGCGCCGCGATCGCTGGTCGGCTTCAGCAGCACCGGGTTCAGATCGGTGTGCGCGTCGATGCCCGCGGCGAGCGCCTGCAATGCCTGCGCGCGGCCGATCTCGCCGCCGTCGACGGTCACCGCGCTGTTCAACGCCATGTTCTGCGGCTTGAACGGCGCGACCCGCGCACCCGCGCGCCGCGCGAGGCGGCACAGTCCCGCAACCAGCGTGCTCTTGCCCGCGTCGGACGTGGTGCCCTGGATCATCAGCGTGCCGCGCGGCACGGGCAGGGTGTCGGGAGGAATGGTCATTCGGGTCACGGCCGTGCAGGTGGAAGATGGACAGTGGCGTTGCAATGCTATCGAGCGGCATTATCCCATCGCGCCGGTACAATCATAGGATGACTCCCCGCGACCTCACCTTCGTCCTCGGCGGCGCCCGCTCGGGCAAGAGCGCGCATGCCGAGCGGCTCGCCAGCGACAGCGCCTTCCCCGTCATCTACATCGCCACCGCCCGCGTCACCGACGACGCCGAATTCAACGCGCGCATTGCGCATCATCGCGAGCGGCGGCCCGCGCATTGGGGGCTCGTCGAAGCGGACGACGACCTCGCCGGCGCGCTCGCGCAACACGACGCGCCGGGCCGGTGTCTGCTGATCGACTGCCTGACGCTGTGGCTCGCAAACCTGCTATGTCCCGCCGACGGCGCGGCGGCGCCGCTGTCGCACTACTACGAGCAGGCCGCCGCGTTCGAAGCGGCGCTCGCCGGCGCGCGCGGCAAGATCATCGTCGTCAGCAACGAGATCGGCCTCGGCGTCGTGCCGCTCGGCGAAGCCACGCGTCTTTACGTCGACGAACTCGGGCGCTTGAATCAGCGCATCGCCGCGTTGAGCAGCGCGGCCACGCTGATGGTCGCGGGACTGCCGCTCGCGCTGAAAAGCGCGAGCGGCATGTGATGCCGCCGCTGACCATGCCGCTGGTCGCGACGCTCGCGGTCGCGGGCGTCGCCGTCGACCGCTGGTTCGGCGAGCCGGGCCGCCGGCATCCGTTGGTCGGCTTCGGCAACTGGGCGGCGCGTATCGAGGCGCGCTTCAATCACGACCGGCGTCTGCGGCTCAGGGGCCTGCTCGCATGGGCGCTCGCGGTTCTGCCGCCGGTGTTGATCGCGTGGTGGCTCGTCGCCGTGCTGCCGTTGTTCGCGGCCTGCGCGCTGCATGTCGCGCTGCTGTGGTTCGCGCTCGGCGCGCGCAGCCTGCGCGATCACATCGCGCCGATCGCGCGGGCGCTCGGCCAACGCGATCTGGCCACGGCACGTGAGTTGACCGCGCGGATCGTCTCGCGCGACACCGCGCAGTCGGACGAGGCCGCGCTCGCGCGCGCCGCGATCGAATCGGCGCTCGAAAACGGCAACGACGCGATCTTCGGCGCGCTGTTCTGGTTCGCGCTCGCGGGCGGGCCCGGCGCGCTCGGCTTTCGCCTCGCCAATACGCTCGACGCGATGTGGGGTTATCGCACGCCGCGCTATCTGCGCTTCGGCTGGGCCGCCGCGCGCATCGACGACGTGCTGAACTGGATTCCCGCGCGCCTGACTGCCACGAGCTACGCGCTGCTCGGCGACACGCTGATCGCCTGGCGCTGCTGGCGCGAGCAGGCGCCGCGCTGGGACAGCCCGAACGCGGGCCCGGTGATGGCCGCCGGCGCCGGCAGCCTGAACGTGCTGATCGGCGGGCCGGCCGTGTATCACGGCACGCTCGAGCACCGGCCGACGCTGGGCTTCGGGCGTCCCGCCGAGGCGCGTCATGTGGGCGCCGCGTTGATGCTGGTCGAACGCACGGTGATTCTCTGGCTGGCCGTGCTGATCGTGCTGGCGTTGTTGAGCGTGCCGTTTCATGGCTGAGCGGAACGACGCGCGTAGCGATGGGATGAGCGCATGACCGACTGGACGCAACCGCGCGAGCACGCCGCAAGCGGCCCGATCGCGCACGGCGGCAACCTGCACGAAGCGGCGGCGCGCTACGGCATTGCGTACGCGCAGTGGCTCGATCTGTCGACCGGCATCAATCCGCACGGCTATCCGGTGCCGCCGCTGCCCGCCGACGCGTGGCGCCGTTTGCCCGACGAAGGCGACGGCTTCGCCGAGCGGGCCGCGCGCTACTACGGCGCGCCCGATGCCGCGCACGTGCTGCCCGTCGCCGGCAGCCAGGCGGCGATTCGCGCGCTGCCCGCGTTGCTGTCGCCCGCGACGGTCGGCATCGCGCCGCTGACCTACGGCGAGTACGCGCCCGCGTTCGCGCGCGCCGGACACGCGGTCGCGCCGCTCGAGGTGGATCGCGACACGCTGCCCGCCGCGCTCACGCACGTCGCGATCGTCAACCCCGACAATCCGACCGCCACGCATATCGATGCCGCCAGGCTGCTGCACTGGCACGCGCAGTTGCGCGAACGCGGCGGCACGCTGCTCGTCGACGAAGCGTTCGCCGATACGCTGCCGGCCGCGCGGGTCGCGTCGCTGGCGGCGCATACGCACCGGGACGGGCTCGTCGTGTTGCGCTCGCCCGGCAAGTTCTTCGGGCTCGCGGGTGTGCGCGCCGGCTTCGTGCTGGGCGCGCCCGCATTGCTCGCCGCGTTGCGCGACAGGCTGGGGGCGTGGACCGTCAGCGGTCCCGCGCGTCATGCGGTGAGCGCCGCGTTCGACGATGGCGCGTGGCAAACGCGCATGCGTGAGCGGCTCATCGGCGACAGCGCGCGGCTTGCCGGGCTGTTGCATGCGCACGGTTTCGCGACACGCGGCACGCCGCTTTTCGCATGGACCGACGATGCGCGCGCCGCCGCGTTGCATGAAGCGCTCGCGCGGCGCGGCGTGTGGACGCGTCTTTTTCCACCATCGCTTCGGGTGCCATCGGCCAGCGTGCGCTTCGGGCTGCCGGGCGACGAAGCCGAATGGACCTGCTTCGAGCAACAGTTGCAACAGGCGGTTGACTCGATCGATACCGCGCGGTCGAGTTAGCGCAGTGACCTTCGCACCCAAGCCGCTCAACGCTTCGTGATCCGCCCTCGTCCGATGATCCGCTTTGCACCTTCCATCCGCATTGCCCCGCCCGCGCACCGCTTCATCCATTGGTTCGGCGCCGCAGCGCTCGCGCTGACCGCACTGAGCGCGCACGCCGCGATCACCGTCACCGACGACAGCGGCGCGACCGTCACGCTCGCCGCGCCCGCGCAGCGCGTGATCAGCCTCGCCCCGCACGTGACCGAATTGCTGTACGCCGCGGGCGGCGGCCCGAAGATGGTCGGCGCCGTGTCGTACAGCGACTATCCGCCCGAAGCGAAGCAACTCCCGCGCGTCGGCGACAACAAGGCGCTCGACCTCGAACGCATCGTCGCGCTGAAACCGGACCTGATCGTCGTGTGGCGGCACGGCAACGCGCAGCGCCAGCTCGAACGCTTGCGCGAGCTACACGTGCCGCTCTTTTTCAGCGAGCCGCGCCGTCTCGACGATATCGCCGTGTCGCTGACCAAGCTCGGCCGGCTGCTCGGCACATCGGCGAGCGCGGATGCGGCGGCGGCCGCCTTCCGCGACGACATCGCCCGTCTGCGCGCGCGGTATGCGAACCGCCCGGCCGTCAGGGTCTTCTATCAGGTATGGGACCGGCCGCTGATGACGCTCAACGGCGAGCACATGATCAGCGACGTGATCACGCTATGCGGCGGCCGCAATGTGTTCGCGGACCTGCAGCCGCTCGTGCCGACCGTGTCGATCGAAGCGGTGCTCGCGGCGAATCCGCAGGCGATCGTCACCGCCGCGCCCGGCGCGACGCGGCCCGACACGATGCTGCCGCAACTCGACACATGGCGCGCATGGCCGGGCCTCGCGGCCGTCGCGAACAACAACCTGTTTGCGATCGACGGCGATCTGATCAATCGCCCCGCGCCGCGCATCGCGCAAGGCGCGCGGCAACTGTGCGAGGACCTCGAACTGGCGCGCTCGCGCAGCAAGCAGCCCGCACCATGACGGCGCCGCGTGTGGCGAGAAAAAAGGATCGGTTTTCCGGATGACCACGCGGGTCACGCATTCCATCGCACGAGCGACCACTGCAGCGTCTCGTCGTTACGTCGCAACCAGACGATCCCGGTCATATCTAGCGACCACTGCAGGCAATGCGCGAGCGGCACCTCCAGC
Source organism: Paraburkholderia sp. MM6662-R1 (assembly GCF_050436245.1). Lineage (NCBI taxonomy): Bacteria > Pseudomonadati > Pseudomonadota > Betaproteobacteria > Burkholderiales > Burkholderiaceae > Paraburkholderia > Paraburkholderia sp. MM6662-R1. Next base: position 1,636,286 of record NZ_JBNDLV010000001.1, read on the forward strand.
ACCCACGACGCGATCGCGCGCATCACGCCCGCGTGCGTGACCACGTATGCGGGCGACAGCTCGCGCGTCAGCGCGAACGCATCGAACCACGCTCGCACACGCGCGACGAATTGCGCGACGCTCTCGCCGCCGTGCGCGCGCGCATGTTCGAAATTGGCGGCCCAGTCGTCGAGCAGCGCGCGATCGATCGTATCCCAGCGCTGCGCTTCCCACTCGCCGAAATCCATTTCCTTCAGGCGCTCGTCGTGGCTGACCACGCAGCCGAAGTCGTTCGCGATCTCGGTCGCTAGCGCGGCGCAGCGCGTAAGCGGACTCGTGATCAGCACACGCGGCGCCGGCACCTGCAAGCTCGCGAGCTTCACCGCCAACGCATTGGACGTGACCTCGGCGCTTTCCGCCAACGCGACATCGCTATGGCCGTAACACACCCCCGCCTCGAGCGCGACAGCGGGATGTCGAATCAGGACGATATCCATGCAAGCCCCACCAGGTAGATGCTCAATTCGAAGATCTGCTGCGCGAAGCCGAGGCAGTCGCCGGTATAGCCGCCGATGCGTCTGACGAAATAACGGCCCATTGCAAAGCGCAGCGCGAACAGCACAGCACACGTGAGCGCGGCGAAACGCCAGTCGGGCATGCCGGGGCCGTTCGGCCACAGCAGCCACGGCAGCCCGAACAGCACGGCGCACAACAGCGCCGGCCCGCTCAAACGCTGCGCGACCGGCTTGGCTTTGCCGGCCGCGCGCACATAGTCGAGCGTGGCCAGGTAACTGATCGCGCACGCGCGGCTCGCGCCATGCGCCGCAAGCATCAGGCTTGCGGCGCGCAGCGGTGGCAATGCCGCGAGCGTTTGCCACTTGATCGCCAGAGCGATCACGAGCGCGATGGCGCCGAAAACACCGATGCGCGAGTCGTGCATGATGCGCAGCGCATCGTCGCGCGTATAGGCGCCACCGAACGCATCGATGCAGTCGGCGAGACCGTCCTCGTGAAATGCGCCCGTGACCACGAGCGACGCGGCCATCGACAGCAGCACCGCGACACTCGCCGGAAACACGCGCAGCGCGGCCAGATAGACGAGCGCGCTGAAGCCGCCGACCAACACGCCGACGAGCGGAAAATAGCGCGCCGCGGCGTTCAGATAATGCGGCTCGAAACCGACCCAGCGCGGCACGGGCACGCGCGTGAAGTAACCGAGCGCCGTGAAGAAATAGCGCAGTTCCGCGAGGGGGTTCATGAATGTGGCGAGTGCAGGTTCACGGCGCTGCGGGCCGAGCTTCGCGTTATCGCGAAGCGCGTGCTCGCGCGCTTCACGGTTCGCGATCGGCGACGCCCGCCGAATCGAAGCTGGCCATCTCGTTGACGAAGGCCACCGCCGCGCGCAGCAACGGCACCGCGAGCGCGGCGCCCGTGCCTTCGCCGAGCCGCATGTCGAGCGACAGCAGCGGCTGCGCGCCGAAATGATCGAGCATGCGCCGATGCCCGGCCTCGTTCGACGCATGCGCGAACACGCAGTACTCGCGCACGTCGGGCGAGAACGCATCGGCGACCAGCAGCGCGGACGTCGCGATGAAGCCATCGACGAGGATGGTCATGCGCGCCTCGGCGGCCGCCAGATACGCGCCCGCCATCATCGCGATTTCGAAGCCGCCGAAGGTCGCGAGCACGTCAAGCGGCGCGCGTGCATCCGCATGGCGCGCGAGCGCCGCCGCGAGCACGTTGCGCTTCTTCGCGAGTCCGGCATTGTCGAGACCCGTGCCGCGGCCGACGCAGTCGTCGATCGGCAAGCCGCACAGGCGGCTCATCAGACACGCGGCCGCCGACGTGTTCGCGATGCCCATCTCGCCGAAGCCGATCACGTTCGTGCCGAGCGCCGCGTGATGACGCACGCGCGCGGCGCCCGCCTGCATCGCGGCGAGCGCTTCGGCGTGCGTCATCGCGGCTTCGTGTGCGAAGTTGCGCGTGCCGGGCCCGACCGGAATGTCGACGAGTCGGTCCGTGGACGGCAGCGGCGTCGCGATGCCCGCGTTGACCACTTCGAGTTCGAGACCCGCGACGCGACTGAGCGCGTTGATCGCCGCGCCGCCCGCGATGAAGTTCGCGACCATCTGCGCGGTCACCGCTTGCGGATAGGGGCTCACGCCTTCGGCGGCGATGCCGTGGTCGCCCGCGAAAACGATCATCGCGGGACGCTGCACGGTGGGACGCGTACTACGCTGGATCAGGCCCATCTGGCGCGCGAGCGTTTCGAGCCGGCCGAGGCTGCCGGGCGGTTTGGTGCGCGTATCGATGATCCGCTGCAGTTCGGCGCGTAGCGTCTGATCGAGCGGCGCGACTTCGGGCAAACCGGCTGGGTGTGGGATGCGAGTCATAGGTGTGATCGAAACAAGGGATAGGAATAAATATCAGCCTGACTGCGCGTCATGGCCGGCAGGCGATTCGTGACGCGCGCGCGGCGCGGGTATCAGCGCCTCGTGCTCGCCGTCGCGAATCAGAATCAGCGGATAGCCGAACGCGCGGCTCGTCAACGCAGGCGTCAGCACGTCGCGCACTGGGCCCGCATACGCGCCGCCCGCGCCGTCGAGCAGCAACGCGTGCGTCGCGAAGCGGCGCGCGAGGTTCAGATCGTGGCACGAGAACAGCACACTACGGCGCGGTTCGCGCGTCCATGCGACGAGCGCTTCGAGACAGTCGACCTGATGATGCAGGTCGAGATGCGACAACGGTTCGTCGAGCAGCAACAGCGGCGCGTCCTGGCACAGCACCGCCGCGAGGGCAACGCGCTGACGCTCGCCGCCCGATAGCGACAGCACGTCGCGCGCCGCAAAGTCCGCAAGGCCGAGCCGTTCGAGCGCCGCCCGCGCGGCCGCGCGATCCTCGTCGCGCTCCCAGCCCCAGCCGCCCAGATGCGGGAAGCGGTTCAGCAGCACGATGTCGAGCACGCTTGCGTTGAACGCATCGGCCGCGCTTTGCGGCATCAGCGCGCGGCGCCGTGCGAGCGGCAGCGGCTGCCAGTCGGCCACGCGCACGCCATCGAGTTCGACATGGCCCGCCGCCGGATGCAACAGCCCCGCCAGCGTCGATAGCAAGGTGGTCTTGCCCGCGCCGTTCGGCCCGGCGATGCACCAGATTTCGCCCGCATGGAACGTGTGCGTGAACGCGTCGAGCAAGGTGCGCGCGCCGGCGCGCAACGTGAGGCGCTGCGTGCTCAGCATCGAACAGGTGGGGCTGGGTTTGGCTCGTATCATCGGCGGCGTTTGAGCAGCATCCACAGGAACACCGGTACGCCGACCAGCGACGTGATCACGCCGACCGGCAATTGCGCGGGCGCGATCACGGTACGCGCGATCAGATCCGCGCCCATCACCGCGACACCGCCGCCGAGCGCGGCCGCCGGCAGCAGCATGCGCTGATCGTTGCCGAACGCGAGCCGCAGCATGTGCGGCACGACGAGACCGACGAAGCCGATCGTGCCCGCAGTCGTCACCGCCGCGGCCGCCGCCAGCGACGCGACCAGGTACACACGCAAACGCAGCGGCATCACGGCGACGCCCAACGCCTGGGCGGCCGCGTCGCCGCGCAGCAACACGTTCAGACGCGGCGCGGCCGGCACGATCGCAAGCAACACGAGCACGAGCGCCATCAGCGCGGTCCACGGCAGCGCGCCGCCGTTGAGGTCGCCGGTGAGCCAGAACAGCATGCCGCGCAGACGGCTGTCGGGCGCGAGATTGAGCAGCAGCGTGATCAGCGCGCCCCACCCGGCCGCGATCACCGCGCCGGTCAATAGCAAACGGGGCGACGTGTCCTGCGGCTCGCCGCGCCATAGCTCGCGACGCGCGAGGCCGAGCACCAGCAGGATCGACACGAACGCACCCGCGAACGCGCTCGCATCGACGAGCCACCATGCGCCGCCCGCGATCATCGCAACGAGCGCGAACGTCGCCGCGCCGCCCGACACGCCGAGCACGTATGGCTCGGCCAGCGGATTGCGCAGCAGCACCTGCAGCAGCGCGCCGGCGAGCGCGAGCAACGCGCCGCACGCGAAGCCCGCGAGCGCGCGCGGCAAACGCAACGTACGCACGATTTCGCCGGCGAGATCGTCGCTGCCCGTGCCGCCGAAGGTGTGCGTCGGCACGAGCGCCGCAAGCACGCGCGACGGCGCGAGCGGCACGCTGCCGAGCACCAGCGAGGCGCCGAGCACCGCCACGGCGGCGAGCGCGAGGCCGAGCCAGATCGCGGCCGCGCGTTTCGCGTTCATCGGGTGCGGCGTCGCCATCGCGGCACGCAGCGAAGCGGACCCGCGACTCATCCGCGTGCGCTCACGCATGCGGCCACCCCGGCGCGCGCGTCACTGCTGCTGCCAGCCGAGCGTGAGATACGCACCGCGTCGCGGCGAGTTATACGAGTAGGCCGTTTCATAATCCTTGTTGAACAGATTGTCGATTTGCGCACTGACGTACCAAGCTTTGGTGACGTTGTAGCGCGCCGACAGATTCACGATGCCATAACCGCCGAGGTTGCCGGTGCTATCGGTGCGCGGACCGCTGACGATCCACTCGCCGCCAACCCGCCAGCCACCGATGCTGCGATTCACCGCGAACGACCCGAACCGACGCGCGCGCCGCACGAGGTCGGTATCGTTGTCGAGATCGACCGGGTTCTGCAGCGTCACCGTTGCGCGCACGTCGGTCTTGCCGACATGACCGCTCCACGATCCCTCGAGTCCCTGCACCTTCGCACGGCCGACGTTCTCCGCGAGGTAGATGCCGGGGATCGTCTGCACGTAGTCGATCAGATTCGTATAGCGCGTCTGGAATGCGTTCAGACGCATCACGCCGAGCGCATCGGTCGCGTACTGCAAACCGGCTTCGACCGAATGACTGCGCTCGGGTTGGATCGACGGGTTGCCGCTGATCGGATAGTACAGATCGTCGAAGCTCGGCGCGCGGAACGCATCCGAATAGCTTGCGGTTACCTTCCAGCGCGACGTGATGTCGAATCCGTAGCCGAGATAGTAACTGTTCGCTCCACCGAAATCGGAGTACTGGTCGCGTCGCACGTTGGCCTGAATCTGGTTGCGGCCGAAGCGCGCGCTGTAGCCCGCGAAGACCGAATCGACGCGACGGTCGGGCGCGGCGAACGTGTCGGAGTCGAGCGTCTGGTCGAGATGCTCGTAGCCGAGTTGCAGCTTCTGGTTCGCGGCGAGCGCGAAATCGTTCTGCCACGTGTACTGGCGATTGTCGGTATCGAAGCGGCCGTTGTAGATGCCATTGGTGTTCGACACGCTGCGGTCGTCGCCCTCGGCGAGCGTGACGTGGGTGGTCCACCAGTCGGTCAGCTTGCCGTTCGCGAATACCGACACCTGACGCACCTTGCTATAGAGATTGTTCAGATCGGTGGGCTCGCCGTACGCATTGTCGTAGCTGTTGTCGTTGTTCGACTGGAAGTAGCTGACGCCCGCGTCCCACCTGTCGGTGAACTTGTGACGCAGCGACGCGCTGATGCTCTCGTTCAGATTGCCGTTTGCGTTCGGATTCGCGTTCGGCGCCTCGAGCGGATTGAGCGACGAAAAGCCGTCGTCCTTCGTGCGCGCGAGCGAAATATTGAAAGTCGTGCGGCCGTCCTGATCGAGCGCGCCGTTCACGCCGGCTGTTTGCGTCTGCGTGCGATAGCTGCCGTAGCCGACCGAAAAATTGAAACGCGGCGGATGATCGCCGCCGTCTTTCGTGAACACCTGCACGACGCCGCCGATCGCGCCCGAGCCATACAACGCCGACACGTTGCCGTTCACCACTTCGACGTGATCGACCTGATCGAGCGGAATCTGTGCGAGTTGAGCTGAGCCGAGACTCACCGAATCGACGCGCACGCCGTCGATCAGCAGCAGCGATTGCGTCGACGATGCGCCGCGCAGAAAGAGGCTCGTGGTCGAACCGGGGCCACCCGTGCGCGAGATTTGCGCGCCTGGCGCGAGTTGCAACAGGCCGGGCAGATCGGTCGCGGTCGTGTCGGCGATGTCCTGCTGATCGAACTGCGTGGTCTGCGGGATCGCATCGCGCAACGCTTGCGGTCCGCGTTGCGCGGTCACGACGATCGGCGACAGCACGCTGCCCGACGCATCGGCGGAGGTGAGATTGGCCGCGTCGGCAACGTTTGCGGCGCTCGCAGCGGTTGCATCCGTCGCGGACGATGAAGACGCAGGCTCGGCGCTTTGCGCATGCACGACGAGCGGCAGGCTCGCGAACGCGAGCAGCGTTGCGCGGGCGATGGGGGACAGCATGGGATGACATTCCTGTGGATAGCGTGCGCGGCCTGCTTCCCCGCAGGCCGACGCGTCACGAGGCGTCCCCTTGTTCAACGTTTTCGCGGGGGACGTCCCTCTTTTCTGGCCGGTATCCGGGCTACGACACATCGATCCCGCCTTCCCACGCGTGACGCGCAGTGGCACACTCGCACGTTGAACTTCCAACCTTGCGACCAGGACCGACCTGCATGAGCACATCACATGCGGTCGCTTACCGTTGCGGGGGCAGCGCAGGTTCGCGCATCCGGTTTTGGCACCGCGCGCGTCCTGCTTCCCGTTTAACTGCGCGCGCCGAGAAGCGCGCGCGGGCACCAGAGTGCGGGAAGTTTACGAGCGGCCTCGCGGGGCGTCAAGAAAGGTCAACCGGAGCGCAATCGGTTCTGTTGAATGCAGGTTATTGTCCGATGGATTACCGGTTTTTTACCTTATGGTCGACGACACGACACGCAACGAACCTGCACGTAGCGATGCTGTTACGTCTCGAAACGAGACAATTGTCGGAACCTGTAATATTCCGCGCTAAAATGCGATGTCTTTAGAGGACGCAGCACATGCTCACCGAACTCGAATCACTCTCCCAGAACATCGGCAAGCTGATTGCGATCAGCCAGCGCCACAACGAAGCGCGGCTCGCGCTCGAAGAGCAGCTCGCGCAAACGCGTGCCGAAGTGCAAGCCACGCATGCGGAACTCGCGCAATTGCGCGAAGAGCGCGACGCACTGCAGGCGGAACGCGACGCGCTGTCCGCCAAGATCGACGACGCTCAGGTGCGCCTGAATGCCATTCTCGAAAAATTGCCGCGCGCACGCGCGAGCAGCGAACCGGATAACCAGCTCGATCTGCTCGAGTCCGCCCAGCCCGGACACGAGGAAGCGGAAAGCGACGTGAGCCGACACGGAGAAAGCGCATGACCACCAAGCAGATCGAAGTATCGATTCTCGAAGTACCCTATCGTCTCGCCTGCTCGCCGGAAACGGAAGGCGCGCTGCTCGAGGCGGTCGCGCGCGTCGACGCCGAGATGAAGAAAATCCGCAGCGGCAGCAACGTGCGCGGCACCGATCGCATCGCGGTGATGGCTGCGCTGTCGCTGGCATCGGAACTGCTTAAGCTGCAAAGCAGCGTGCGACACGGAGAAGCATTTCCCGCTGAAGAAATCCGGCGTACAATGCAGCAAATGAACGAACAGCTAGGTACTGTGATCGAGCAGTACAGCTTGCAGTAAGCAGTAGTGGGCCGGTTTCGAATCGGTCACGTGTTGAACGGTTTGGGTTGTAGCTTCATCGGTTTAGCTTCCCTGCCTGGTTCGCCAAGGTCATACATTCCTTGAACCAATGCCATGTGCACGGTTGCGGAAATTTGTAGCACGGGTGTGCGCGTCACTCAGTCTGATGTACCCGAAGTGTTGCTAACTGCGACCAATTCTGAACCCTCGGTTCAGGATGCCGGCCTAGCGGCTAAGGCGGGGACCTTATCTGGAACGGCATCGGACTTCGGTTCGATGCCGTTTTTCTTTGGTCGTCGTTTTTTCGTTTGAGCGCCTTTTTCAGGGGCTTTTCCGTACGCGCCTGCTGTTGTTGCGCTTCGTTCAATCTCACACGCTCACTCCGATTCATGCGCTACTGGCTGATGAAGTCCGAACCGGACGAAGCAAGCATCGACGACCTCGCCAACGCACCACATCGCACCTTGCCGTGGACCGGCGTACGCAACTATCAGGCGCGCAACTTCATGCGCGACGTGATGCAGGTCGGCGACGGCGTGCTCTTCTATCATTCGAGCTGTCCGGAGCCCGGCATCGCGGGCATCGCGGAGGTCTCGTCGACCGCGTATCCGGACCCTACGCAGTTCGATAAAAAGAGTCCGTACTACGACGCGAAATCGTCGCCGGAAACGCCGCGCTGGATGCTCGTCGACGTCGTGTTCAAGAAGAAAATCGGGCTGATTCCGCTTGCCGCGCTGCGCGAGCATGCCGAATTGCAGGACATGCGCGTGCTCGCCAAAGGCAATCGCCTGTCGATCACGCCGGTGACCGAAGCCGAATGGCGCTTCATCACTAAACAGCTGGTTTAAGGGCGAACGCGCGACGCGGCACCTGTCGTGATCGCATCCAGGTCATCGTTTCCGATGTGGCGGCGAAGCACTAATTGGGGAACCAAGCGTCGGTAAAACGCGCCTAATCGGTCGACGAAAGCGTGAACTCGAACCGGCCGCTCGACGGCAAGCCGATGCATTCACCAGCGCATCCGTCAAACCGCGCGCCACTACCCGGCGCTCGCGTCGAACGTGCACAACCTGTTCAAAAGGATTCCAGTCATGACGACAAAAACCGCACGGTCCCTCGCACTTGCGCTCGCCTTGGGCGCGCCTGTGGCACTCGCACTGAACCCTGCGACCGCTCGAGCGCAGACCATGATGCCGCAGCCCTCGGGCGTGCTGTCGCTGAATGCGCAGGCGAGCGCGGAAGTCCCCCAGGACGAAGTCGAAATCACGCTGTTTTACGAGCAGGAAGCGAGCGAGCCGTCGTCGCTGACGTCGACGCTGAACGAACGCGCCGACGCGGCATTGCAGAAAGCGCGCGGCGTCAGCGGCGTGACCGCGCGCTCGGGCGCGTTCTCGATCTTCCCGTCGACGGACCGCGACGGACGCATCACGACGTGGCGCGGCCGCACGGAAGTCGTGCTCGAATCGCGCGACTTTGCCGCGGCATCGAAGCTCGCCGGACAGATGGCATCGATCATGCAGGTTGGCAACGTGCGTTTCTCGCTGTCGCCGCAAGCGCAGCGCGCGGCCGAACAGCGGCTCAGCGGCGAGGCGATCAAATCGTTTCGCGAGCAGGCCGCGGCGTCCTCGCAGGCGTTCGGCTTTAGCGGCTATTCGATCCGCGAGGTCAACGTGAATCACAGCGGCGTGATGCCGCGTCCGATGATGATGATGAGCGCACGCGCGATGGGCGCCGACGCGAAGAGCGCGCCGCTGTCGCTCGAAGGCGGCACGTCGACGGTGACGGTCAACGTGTCGGGGTCGGTGCAGATGAAGTGACGCGCAAGCGCAAGCCCAAACAGAAAACGCCACGGCATCCATCGATGCCGTGGCGTTTTTTCATGCAACACTCGCTACGCTAGCCGAGCGCCGCTCAGTTCGCGCCAACCGCCTGCGCCTGCTCGCGACGCCCACGGCGATACGCCCACACCATCAGGCCGATGCCCGCGAGAATCATGGGCAGCGACAGCCATTGACCCATCGACAGCCCCATCGCGAGCAGGCCGAGGAAATCGTCCGGCTCGCGCGCGAATTCGACCGTGAAGCGCGCCAGGCCGTAGCCGATCAGGAACATCGCGGAAATCGCGCCGAGCGGCTTCGGTTTGCGCGAGAAAAAGATCAGCACGAAGAACAGCGCCACGCCTTCGAGCGCGATCTCGTACAGTTCCGACGGATGTCGCGGCAGCATGTGATATTGCGCGAACACTTCGTTCAGATGCCATTGCGCGGCCAGTTGCGGATGCGCGGCGAGCCATGTGGCGTCGTCAGGCGCGGCGCCGGGAAACAGCATCGCCCACGGCGCCGACGGATCGGTCACGCGGCCCCACAGCTCGCCGTTGATGAAGTTGCCGAGGCGCCCCGCCGCGAGGCCCGTGGGCACCATCGGCGCGACGAAGTCGGTGACTTGCAGCCACGAGCGCTTGCGCTGATAAGCGAACAGCATCATCGCGATCGTCACGCCGAGAAAGCCGCCGTGAAACGACATGCCGCCTTCCCACACCTTGAAGATGTCGAGCGGATGGGCGAAATAAAAGCTCGCCTTGTAGAACAGCACATAGCCGAGCCGGCCGCCGAGGATCGTACCTAGCACGCCGTAGAACAGCATGTCGTCGATATCCTTCGCGGTCCAGCCTTGCGCGGCGACGTACGGCAGCCGCAGCCGCAACCGGGCAACGACGATCGCCGCGACGAATGCGACGAGGTACATCAAGCCATACCAGCGCACGGCGAGCGGCCCCAGATGGATGGCGACAGGGTCGAAATTGGGGTGAATGAGCATCGTGTAGTTATGGGCAGTTCAGGTTCGAAAGCAGTTTTTACAGGGAATCAGAAGCGGGATCTAGACACGTGACGCGACGCTCGCCGCATGCGCGCGCACGATGTCGATGAAGCCCGCCAGCACCGGGCTGACCTCGTCGGTGCGCCAGACGAGGCCCGTCTCGATCGCGGGCACCGACTCGGACAGCGGCCGGTACACGACGCCCGTGCGCCGCAGGTTACGCAACGATTGCGGCACCAGCGCGACGCCCATGCCGGCCGACACGAGACTCACGATGGTCTGCATCTGGATCGCCTCCTGGCCGATCCGTGGCGCGAGGCCCGCAACGCCGTAGCAATCCATAATGATGTCATAAAAGCCTGGCGCGAGACGCCTTGGGAAGATCACGAGCGGCGCGTCGGCGACATCGCGCAGGCTGACGGGCATGTCGAGCCATTCGGCGGCGGGGTCTTGCGCGGCGCTGCCCTTGCCGTTTGCGTTCACGCTGCCCCGCAAGCCTTGCGCCATCTCCGTCGACATCGCGATCACGAGCGGCTCGCGCGCGATCGGCAGCCACGACAACTGCGCCGCATGCCGCGACGGCAGCGGCGCGATCACCAGACCCGCGTCGATACGCCCGGCCACCAGTTCCTCGACCTGCACGTCGCTGGTCGCCTCGGTCAGTTCGAGCCGCACGCGCGGATGCCGCGCGCCGAAATCGCGCAGCAGCAGCGGCAGTAGGCCGTAATCTGCAGTCGACACGAACGCGAGCGACAGCACGCCCGCCTCGCCGCGCGCGAGGCTCTGCGCGAGCGGCCTGAGCCCTTCCGCGGCCGCGAGCAGCCGCTGCACCTCCGGCAACAGATCGGCGCCGACCGCCGTCAACTCGACCGAGCGCTTGGTACGCGCGAACAGCTCGACGCCGAGCGTCTCCTCGAGCGCGCGGATCGCCTGCGACAGCGGCGGCTGCGTCATCGACAGACGCGCGGCCGCGCGCCCGAAGTGCTTTTCCTCGGCGACGGTGACGAAATAGCGCAACTGGCGCAGGTCGGGGATCGTCGGCAGCATGATTGATATATTTTACGACCTGAACAACCGCGAATAATACACACGACGCGTGTCACGCAAAACCGCCGGTTTGCACGGTCTGGCGGAACTACACTGAACGGATGCGCGCGCGCACGCCGCCGCGCGCTTTCATCAGAACAGCCAGACTGGAGCTCCCCATGGCCTACAACCGTCGTTCGAAGAACATCACGCAAGGCATCGCGCGTTCACCGAATCGCTCGATGTACTACGCGCTCGGCTACCAGAAGGAGGATTTCGACAAACCGATGATCGGCGTCGCCAACGGCCACTCGACGATTACGCCGTGCAACGCCGGCCTGCAGCGTCTCGCCGACGCGGCCGTCACCGCGATCAGGCGCGCCGACGCGAACCCGCAGACCTTCGGCACGCCGACGATCTCGGACGGCATGTCGATGGGCACCGAGGGCATGAAGTACTCGCTCGTGTCGCGCGAGGTGATCGCCGATTGCATCGAGACCTGCGTGCAAGGGCAATGGATGGACGGCGTGGTCGTGATCGGCGGCTGCGACAAGAACATGCCGGGCGGCATGATCGGCCTCGCGCGCATGAACGTGCCGGGCATCTACGTGTACGGCGGCACGATCCGGCCGGGCAACTGGAAAGGCACCGATCTGACGATCGTGTCGTCGTTCGAGGCCGTCGGCGAATTCACGGCGGGCCGCATGTCGCAGGAGGATTTCGAGGGCATCGAGAAAAATGCGTGTCCGTCGACCGGTTCGTGCGGCGGCATGTACACGGCCAATACGATGAGCTCGTCGTTCGAGGCGCTCGGCATGTCGCTCATGTATTCGTCGACGATGGCGAATCCCGACCAGGAGAAGGTCGACTCGGCCGCCGAATCGGCGCGTGTGCTCGTCGAAGCCGTCAAGAAGGATCTGAAGCCGCGCGACATCATCACGAAGCAGTCGATCGAAAACGCGGTTGCCTTGATCATGGCGACCGGCGGCTCGACCAACGCGGTGCTGCACTACCTGGCGATCGCGCACGCGGCCGAGCTCGAATGGACGATCGAGGACTTCGAGCGCATGCGCAAAAAAGTGCCGGTGATCTGCAACCTGAAGCCGTCGGGGCAGTACGTCGCCACCGATCTGCACAAGGCGGGCGGCATTCCGCAGGTGCTGAAGATCCTGCTCAACGCCGGGCTTCTGCACGGCGATTGCATGACGATCACCGGCAAAACGATCGCCGAGGAGTTGAAGGACGTACCAGCCAAGCCGCGCAGCGATCAGCAGGTGATCTTCCCGATCGACAAGGCGCTCTACGCCGAAGGCCATCTCGCGATCCTGAAGGGCAATCTGGCCGAAGACGGCGCGGTCGCCAAGATCACCGGGCTCAAGAACCCCGTCATCACGGGCCCGGCGCGCGTATTCGACGACGAGCAGAGCGCGCTCGAAGCGATCCTCGCCGACAGGATCGTCGCCGGCGACGTCGTCGTGCTGCGCTATCTTGGCCCGAAGGGCGGCCCCGGCATGCCGGAAATGCTCGCGCCGACCTCGGCGATCATTGGCAAGGGGCTCGGCGAATCGGTCGGGCTCATCACCGACGGCCGCTTCTCGGGCGGCACCTGGGGCATGGTGGTTGGGCACGTCGCGCCGGAGGCGTTCGTCGGCGGCACGATCGCGCTCGTGCAGGAAGGCGATTCGATCACGATCGACGCGCACCAGCTGCTGCTGCAACTGAACATCGACGATGCCGAGCTGCAACGCCGCCGCGCCGCATGGCAGGCGCCGAAGCCGCGCTACACACGCGGCGTGATGGCCAAGTATTTCGCGCTCGCGCAGCCGGCGAATCGAGGGGCGGTGACGGGGTAATGACCGCGGCCGGCGTGGCCCGCCCCGACAGGGATAACCCGCGCCACGTTACGCGAAAACGCAAGGGGCGCACGAAAATCCGTGCGCCCCTTTGCTCTTATAATGCGTGCACCACGAGCCGGGCATCTGCACTGGCGGAGACCATAATGAAATCGATGTCGTACGCGGCCGTGGCAGCCACTGTTGCGCTCGCCGCCGCATTGAGCGCCGCCAGTCCCGCAGCCCGTGCCGAAACAGCCGGGCTCGCGCTCGCCCAGCAGAAGAACTGCATGAGCTGCCACTCGGTCACTCGCCCCTTCATGGGGCCGGCGCTGCACGACGTTGCTATCCGTTATGCGGGACGCGAAGACGCCGCGACCTATCTGAAGCGCAAGATCCTCGATGGCGGCACCGGCGTATGGGGAACCGTGCCGATGCCCGCGAACACGCAACTGACGCCCGATCAGGCGGCCACGCTGGCGGCTTGGGTGCTGACGCTCAAATAACGGCGCTCTCAGATCACCGCGGCGTCAACGCGAGCGCCGCGCGATTTCTTCTTCCACCGCTTCACGTACCCAATCGGTCATCTCGGCTTCGAGCGTCTGCGCGACCTCGCGCGTGATCTGACTCACGAGCAGACTCGTTTGCTGCTGCACTGCATCACGGCAGCGCGCCTCGATGATGCCGCGCCCCTCGCCCGTCAGAAAACGCTGGAAGCGTCCGTGCAAACGTGCGGCGAGCGCGTCGGCATCGAGCGTGGGCTGAGCGGGAGCGCCTTCGTGCGCGCCTTCATGGTCGATATCCGGCGGCACGGTCGCGCCGGCTTCGAGCGGTATGAAGGGCTCGGTACGATCGAACACGCCGGGCGACACCTCCACGTCCTCACGCAAGTCATCATGCAAGTCGTCATGCCCATGTCGCACATGAATGCCGTGATGCGGCCGTGCGTGTTTTCTCGGGTGCGTGTGATCAGCCACGTGCGGCTGATGAAGCTCGGTCTGCGCGAGAGGCTCATGCTCCGCCGCATGCGGGGCTTCTCGCGTCGGCATCGGCTCCGGCACGAGCACGGGCTCCGGCGAACTCAGTTGCTCGGGCGTGGGCACCGGTTGGGGCGCGAGTACCGGCTCGGGCGCCAGCGTCGGGTCGGCTCGATGCGCGGGCGGTGGCACGAACGCGGGCTCCGTGCGGGAAGCGGGCTCGGGCACCGCCGCCGGTTGCGCGACGGCTGGGCTTGCGGGCTCGGCGCCCGGCTGGGATGCAGGCGCGGCGGCATCGGTCGACGCCTCGCGCGTCTCGCGCGCGCGGCCCGGCACGAGGACCTCGTTCAGGACCGGAATCGAATTGTCGTGGGGATCGGACACGTGCGCTCTCCGTGTTTGAGTCGAAGCCAGGGCAGGCGGTCCGCATGCCGCGTTCCTCGCGGCCATGACGCGCAGCGCAACGAACTAGCCGCCCTGCTTGTAGTTGTTCAAAGCATAGCCGCGATCGCGATAGAAGCGATAGCGCTCGCGGCCCGCAGCGAGTTCCTCGTGTGCGTTACCGACCACTTCGAGCAATCTTTCGAAGCGCGCGAACTGCGCCGGAACCGTTGCGCCCAGATTGAGCAGCACCTGATGATGCGGCACGTCGTCGAGATTCGTGGCCAGCACGACGGGCGTGTCGGTGGCAAGCGGCGCGCCCGCCATGCAGTGCGGCACGAAGTCGAGCGGCGAGAAGGTCCACAGCATTTCGTCGAAGGCGCGCAGGCGCGCGGGCTCGGCCAGCACGACGAGCGGCTGGCCCGCCAGATACGCCTTGCGCACGAGGCGACACGCGTACAGCAGCGAATCGCCGACGTTCGAGTGAAAGTCGATTCTCGTCATCGGCCGCTCCGCCCCGCTTGCCGCGCGCCGTGCGCGCGCTTACCGCACTGCGTCATTGGCCGGCGCGGTCGATCAGGAACTGCGCGAGCAGCGGCACCGGACGGCCCGTCGCGCCCTTCGCGGTGCCGCTCTTCCACGCGGTGCCGGCGATGTCGAGATGCGCCCACGGGTACGAATCCGTGAAACGCGACAGGAAGCACGCGGCCGTCACGCTGCCCGCCGGACGCCCGCCGATATTCGCGACGTCCGCGAAGTTCGACTTCAGCTGGTCCTGGTACTCGTCGTCGAGCGGCAGGCGCCATGCCGGGTCGGCCGCTTCACGCGACGCGTCGAGCAGTTCTCCGGCGAGCGCGTCGTCCTTCGAGAACAGGCCGCTGTTGTGATGGCCGAGCGCGATGATGCAGGCGCCCGTCAGCGTCGCGATGTCGATGACCGCGGCCGGCTTGAAGCGCTCCGCGTAGGTGAGCGCGTCGCACAGAATCAGGCGGCCCTCGGCGTCGGTGTTCAGCACCTCGATCGTGAGGCCCTTCATGCTGGTGACGATATCGCCCGGCTTGGTGGCCGTGCCCGACGGCATGTTCTCGACGGCCGGAATGATGCCGACCACGTTGATCTTCAGGCCCATCTCGGCGACCGCGCGCAGCGTGCCGAGCACCGAGCCCGCGCCGCACATGTCGTACTTCATCTCGTCCATGCCCTCGCCCGGCTTCAGCGAGATGCCGCCCGTGTCGAACGTGACGCCCTTGCCGACCAGCACGACCGGCGCGGCCTTCGCGGCGGCGCCCTGGTACTGCAGCACGATGAACTGCGCCGGCTCGACCGCGCCCGCGGTGACCGACAGGAACGAGCCCATCTTCAGCGCTTCACACTGTTTCTCGCCGAGCACCTCGACCTTCAGCTTCCAGTCTTTCGCGAGCTTCTTCGCGGTGTTCGCCAGATAGGTCGGCGTGCAGACGTTGCTCGGCAGATTGCCGAGCTCGCGCGTCAGGTCCATGCCGTTGGCGAGCGCGGCGCCCTGCCTGGCGGCGAGCTTGGCGGCCTTCTCGTCACCGGTGTTGACGCTGAACACGATGCGCTTCAACGCGCGCGGCGTGTTCTCCGGCTTGCTCTTCAGTTGCGTGAAGCGGTAGGTCAGCTCGCGCAGCGCGAGGATCGCGGCGCGCACACACCAGTCGGCCGTGCGTTCGAGCACCGGCAGTTGCGCGAGCGTGAACGTGACCTGCACGATCTTCGTGCCGAGCAGCGCGCGCCATGCGGCGCGGACCGCCTCGCCGTAGGCTTTCTGACTGAAAGCGTCCTGTTTGCCGAGCCCGACGAGCAGCACGCGCGACGCGCCGATGCCCGACACCTCGTGCAGGAACAGCGTGGTACCCGCCTTGCCGTCCATGTCGCCTGCCTTGATGACGCGCGTGAGCAGGCCCTTGGTGGCCGCGTCGATCTCCAGCGCGGCGCCCGACAGCGTTTGCGACTCGAACACACCGATCACGATGCAATCGGATTTCCCCGTCAGGAAACCGTTCGTCGAGCCTTTGGTCCAATCACAGGCTTTTATGCTAAAGTCCATCGCGCTTGTCCTCGGATAAAATCTGGGCTTAGGATGAAAGCCGCAATTATCCGCTATTTTTCCCGCGGCGGCTGCACCGGGGGCGTGACGGGAACGAACACCCCCGCGTCGCCGTGAGCGCCCCCTCTCGTCATCAACAATGATCTTTGAACGCTCCCTCCAGCGCGAGCTCGCGTACACGGCTGGCGCCGTGTTCATGGTTCTCCTCACGCTCGTGCTGACGACGATGATGATCCGCATCGTCGGCTTCGCGGCCTCGGGCGAGGTCGACCCGCGCGACGTGCTGGTCCTGATCGGCCTCACCGTGATCGGCTATCTGGCCATCATGCTCGTCGCGACGCTGTTCGTGTCGATCCTGTTCGTGCTCACGCGCTGGTACCAGGACTCCGAGATGGTCGTGTGGCTGTCCTCGGGCGTCAGTCTCACGCAATTCATCAAGCCGATCGGCATTTTCGCCACGCCGATCATCATCCTGATCATGTTCTTCGTGTTCGTCGGCTGGCCGTGGTCGAACCAGCAGAGCAAGCTGATCCGGGCGCGCTTCCAGCAGCGCGACGAAGTCTCGCTGCTCGCGCCGGGGCAGTTCCGCGAATCGCCGACCACGCATCGCGTGTTCTTCATCGAGAAGATGTCGCCCGACCAGGGGCATGTGGAAAACGTGTTCGTGACGAGCACCGAGGGCGGCAAGGTCAACGTCGTGGTGTCGAAGAACGGCCACATCGAGACGCACAAGAACGGCGACCGCTTCGTCGTGCTGGAAAACGGCCGCCGCTACGACGGCGAACCGGGCCACCCCGATTTCCGCATCATGGAGTTCGAGCGCTACGGCGTGAAGATCCAGAGCCAGCCGGTCGTCAATACGCCGACCACCACCGGCTTGCCGACGCTCACGCTGCTGCGCAATCCCACTAAAGAGAACCTCGCCGAATTCGCGTGGCGCGCGGGTCTTCCGTTGATCGCGATCAACCTGATGCTGCTCGCCATTCCGCTCGCGCACCAGAACCCGCGGCGCAGCCGCACGATCAACCTCGTGATGGCCGTGTTGATCTACCTCACTTATTCGAATCTGCTGAACGTCGTGCAGGCGTGGATCGAGCAGGGCAAGATGTCGTTCGGCGTCGGGCTCGTGATCCTGCACGTGATCGTGCTCGGGATCGTCGCGTTTATCTTCTGGATGCGCGTGCGCAACCGGCCGCTATTTACGCGCGCCATGTTCAGCCGTTCGCAGGGAGCCTGAGCGATGCGCATTTATGAAAGGTATTTCGCGCGTCAGATCTATCTCACGTTCGTGTTCATCCTGTTTGCATTTTCAGGTCTGTTCTTCTTCTTCGACCTGATCAACGAACTGAACTCGGTCGGCCACGGCAACTACAAGTTTCAGTACGCGGTGCTGCGCGTCGCGCTGCAAACGCCGTCGCGTTTCTACGAAATCATTCCGGTCGCGGCGCTGATCAGCGCGATCTACGTGTTCGCACAGATGGCGGCGAACTCCGAATACACGATCTTCCGCGTATCAGGCCTCGCGACGAATCAGGCGCTGCGCTCGCTGCTGAAGATCGGCATTCCGCTCGTGATCGTCACCTATCTGATCGGCGAAGTGGTCGGCCCGTATACGGATCAGCTCTCCGAGCGCGTGCGGCTCGAGGCGCTCGGCTCGTCGGTGTCGAGCAACTTCCAGTCGGGAGTGTGGGTCAAGGACACGCTGACCGAGCGCGCCGACGGCGAGCAGGTCACGCGCTTCGTCAACGTCGGCGAACTGAAGCCCGACGCGACGATCAGCAACGTGCGCATCTACGAATTCGATTCGAAGTTCCGCCTGACGAACATTCGCATCGCGCAGAGCGGCCGCTATCAGCCGCCGGGCCACTGGCTGCTGACCGGCGTGACCGATACGCAACTGCTCGACGTGGCCCCCGCTCCGGGTACGCCGGCAGATGCGCTCAATCCGGTCTATCGCGCGAAACAGGTCACGCTGCCCGAGTATTCGCTGCGCTCGGAGCTGACGCCGCAGATCCTGTCGGTGCTGCTGGTGTCGCCGGACCGGATGTCGATGTTCAATCTGTTCCGCTATATCCAGCATCTGACCGAAAACCATCAGGACACGCAGCGCTATGAAATCGCGCTGTGGCGCAAGGTGCTGTATCCGTTCGCGGTGTTCGTGATGCTGGTGCTGTCGCTGCCGTTCGCGTATCTGCATACGCGCGCGGGCGTGGTCGGCGTGAAGGTGTTCGGCGGCATCATGCTCGGCATGAGCTTCCAGCTGTTCAACACGCTGTTCTCGCATATCGGCACGCTCAATACGTGGCCCGCGCCGTTGACCGCGGCGACACCTGGGCTCGTCTACCTGGTGCTGGGGCTCGTCGGGTTGAAGTGGGTCGACCGGCACTAACGCCAGTGCGTTGAGGGGCATCGTCAGGGAGCTGATGCGATGGCTATGCACGGACTGATTCTGTTTGGCCACGGCGCGCGCGATGCGCGCTGGCGCGAGCCGTTCGAACGGCTCGCCGACAAGCTGCGCGCCGCGCGCGCGGCGACGGGCGAAGCTCCTGCGGTTACGCTCGCCTTTCTCGAACTGATGGAGCCCGACCTGCCGACGGCCGTCGCGCAACTCGTCACGCAAGGCTGCGATGCGATCACCGTGGTGCCGGTGTTCTTCGGGCAAGGCGGTCATGTCCGCAAGGATTTGCCCGCGATCGTCGATCATTGCCGCGCCGCGCATCCCGGTGTCGAGATTCGCTGCGCGGTGGCAGTCGGCGAGGACGATTCGGTGCTGGATGCGCTCGCGCAGTATTGCTTGCGGCAGCTCTGATTTTTTCGTTCTGGTTGCTCAGATTCGCCGCACTCGGGTCGGCCCTGCCGAGGATGTTCAGGCCGCGACCAGCATCCCATTCGACGCGCGCTTCGCCTCGGTCTGCCGCGCCGCGAACGCCTCGCCGATCATCAACAGACTCGGCTGCGACGCATCGACCCAGCGCTGCGCTTCGCCGGCCGCAAGATCTTCCAACGTCAGCGTCAGCATGCGTTCGCGCGGCGTGCTGCACGCCTCGACGATCGCCACGGGCGTCGTCGCGGGCTTGCCAGCATCGATCAGTTGCTGCGCGATTTCGACGCCGCTGTCGCGGCCCATGTAGAACACCAGCGAATCGGCGTTGACCTGCTCGCGGATCTCATCGGAACCTGGCGCGCGGCTGAACGTCGCGAGCGCGACGCTGCGCGACACGCCGCGCAGCGTCAGCGAACGCTTCAGCGTGGCCGCGCTCGCCAGCGCGGCGGTGATACCCGGCACGACTTCATACTCGATGCCCGCGGCTTCGAGCGCGCGCATCTCTTCGTCGGCGCGGCCGAACAGCATCGGATCGCCGCCCTTCAAACGCACGACCACGTCGTGCTCCAAAGCCGCATCGACGATCTGCTTGTTGATGAACTGTTGGGCCGTCGATAGCTGGCCGCAGCGCTTGCCGACCGCAATGCGCTTCGCGCGCGCGGGCGCGTAGTCGAGCATCGCCGGCTCGACCAGCGCGTCGTGCAGCACGACGTCGGCAGCGCCGAGCAGCCGCGCGCCGCGCACCGTAATCAGGTCCGCGGCACCGGGCCCCGCGCCGATCAGATAAACCTTACCCATTGACATCAACCTGTTCGTTGGAGCGTACGCGGCGGCGCGCTGCGCCGCCTGTGTGGGCCGTCCGTCGCCTGCTAGCCTTGCCGTGCTCAGGCCGAAAACGCGCGGATCATGCCGGCGGCGACCGTGTGGTTCGTCGCCTCGTCGATCAGCACGAACGCGCCGGTGCCCTGATGCGAGTCGTACGCGTCGCACACGAGCGGCTTCTGCAAGGTCAGCGCGACACGACCGATATCGTTCATCGCCAGTTCCTTGCGATCGGTCGCCTGCGACAGCGTATGCACGTCGAGCACTTCCTTGATCGCGCCGATCTTCGCGAACACCGTGCTGGTGGTCTGCTTCAGCAGATACTTGCGCTGCGTCGACAGCGGCGTGTCGTCGAACCAGCAGAGGTCCGCTTCGAGCTTCTTCGCCGGCTCCGGCGCCGCTTCGCGCAGCACGAAGGTGTCGCCGCGCGACACGTCGACGTCTTCCGCGAGACGGATCGTCACCGTCTGACCGGCGAACGCACGGTCCACCTGCGCGGTGCCGCCGACCACCGGCGCGATGATCTCCGCCACGGTCGCTTCGCGATTGGCCGGCAACACGACGATCGTGTCGCCGAGCTTCACTTCGCCCGATTCGACCCGGCCCATGTAGCCGCGGAAATCGTCGGCCCGGCTGCCGTCCTGGCGCGCGACCCACTGCACTGGAAAGCGCAGCGCCTCGCCGTTCGCGGTTTCGACCGGCAGCGCTTCGAGCACGTCGAGTAGCGGCTCGCCCGCGTACCACGGCATGCGCTCGCTCGCCGTGACGATGTTGTCGCCCTTCAGCGCCGACACCGGCACGAAGCGCACGTCCTGCAGACCGAGGTGACGCGCGAGCTCGACGTAGGCGTCGCGGATCTCGTTGAAGCGCGCTTCGCTGTAGTCGACGAGGTCCATCTTGTTGATCGCGACGATCACGTGCTGCAGACCGAGCAGCTTGACGATCGCGCTATGACGCTTGGTTTGCGGCAGCAGTTGCGCGACGCCGTTTTCGAACGTCACGCGCGTCGCGTCGACGAGAATGATCGCCGCATGCGCGGTCGACGCGCCCGTCACCATGTTGCGCGTGTACTGCTCATGACCCGGCGTATCGGCGATGATGAACTTACGCTTGGCGGTGGCGAAGTAGCGGTAGGCGACATCGATCGTGATGCCCTGCTCGCGCTCGGCTTCGAGGCCGTCGGTCAACAGCGACAGATCGATTTCGTCGCCGACGGTGCGCTTGTTCTTCGCGCGCGACAGCGCCGAGAGCTGGTCGCTCAATACCGCCTTGCTGTCGTACAGCAGGCGGCCGATCAGCGTGCTCTTGCCGTCGTCGACGCTGCCCGCGGTGATGAAACGCAGCACGCCGAGGTCTTCTGGTTGATGAATACTGCTCATGGTTGCTTTGCCTTCGTCGTGTGCTTAGAAATAACCCTGCTTCTTGCGCTGCTCCATCGCCGCTTCCGACACCTGGTCGTCCATCCGCGTCGCGCCGCGTTCCGTGATTTCGGTGACGGCCGTCTCGGCGATGATCTTCTCGATGACGTCCGCGTCGCTTTCGACCGGGCACGTGCAGCTGATGTCGCCGACCGTGCGG
Organism: Paraburkholderia sp. MM6662-R1; assembly: GCF_050436245.1. NCBI lineage: Bacteria > Pseudomonadati > Pseudomonadota > Betaproteobacteria > Burkholderiales > Burkholderiaceae > Paraburkholderia > Paraburkholderia sp. MM6662-R1. Next base: position 1,658,137 of record NZ_JBNDLV010000001.1, read on the forward strand.
AAACGCACGAGCGCCTGTTCGCTCGTCTCACCCTCGCGCATCGGCGTGAGCGGCGTGACCGGCACGAGCAGGCCGTTGCGGCGCACGATCTCGCGCTGGTGCGCGTAGTAGATGGACGGCAGTTCGAGCTGTTCACGCGCGATGTACTGCCACACGTCGAGCTCGGTCCAGTTCGAGATCGGGAACACGCGCATGTGTTCGCCGTTGTGCAGACGCGCGTTGTACAGGCTCCACAGTTCCGGGCGCTGCGCCTTCGGGTCCCACTGGCCGAATTCGTCACGGAACGAGAAGATGCGCTCTTTCGCGCGGGCCTTTTCCTCGTCGCGGCGCGCGCCGCCGATCATCGCGGTGTAACCGTACTGCTCGATGGTTTCGAGCAGCGTCACCGCCTGCGCGGCATTGCGCGAATCCGTTTCGCGACGCAGACGCACGGTGCCGCGCTTGATCGAATCTTCAACATGGCCGACCACCAGTTCCGCGCCGATCTGTTGCGCGCGACGATCGCGGAAGTCGATCACTTCGTCGTAGTTGTGGCCCGTGTCGATATGCACTAGCGGGAACGGTAGCTGCGTTTTGCGGTTCGCACCGAGGCCGAACGCCTTCAGTGCGAGCGCGAGCACCACGACGGAATCCTTGCCGCCCGAAAACAGCAGCGCCGGCTTGCTGCATTCGGCGACCAGTTCGCGCAGGATGTGAATCGACTCGGCTTCGAGCCAATCGAGGTGATCCATCCGGTTGACCGTGTTGGCAAGTGGAGCGTTGACAGTGGAATCGAGCGTGGTGCTCATAGCGGGTCCTTCGTTGGTTCGTCCGGCAAGCGCTTCTCGCACGGGCGAAAATATTCAGATCGGTTTCGGCGTAGTGCGCCGCAAGCTCGGTACGCGGCGCTCAGGCCGACGCGTTTTCGTTGCGCTCGACCGCTATCGGAGTAATCGCCGTGATATGCAAGCCGCATTCCTTCGTATCGCGCGACTCCCACCACCAGCGCCCCGCCCGGCTGTCTTCGCCGGGGCGGATCGCACGCGTACACGGCTCGCAGCCGATGCTCGGATAACCGCGCGCATGCAGCGGATTGACCGGCACGTCGAACGCACTAAGATAATCCCAGACTTCGGCTTCGGTCCAGTCCGCGAGTGGATTGAATTTGGCGATATTGCGCGCGTCGTCTTGCTCTTCCTCGTGCAGCTCGGCACGCGTGACCGATTGCTCGCGACGCTGCCCGGTCACCCAGGCGCTGACCTCGGCAAGCGCGCGATTGAGCGGCTCGACCTTGCGGATCTCGCAGCAGCGCTTGCGCAGCTCGACGCTTTCATAGAATGCGTTCAGGCCGTGCCCGTTCACATACTGCTCGACCGCGGCCGCCTGCGGATGAAACTGCTCGATGTCATAGCCGTAGCGCTCTTTCACGCGGTCGAGCATGCCGAGCGTTTCCGCATGCAGACGCCCCGTGTTCAGCGAAAAGATGCCGATCTTCACGCCGCGCGACAGGATCGCATGCGTGAGCAGCATGTCTTCGGCCGCGAGGCTGCTCGCGAGCTTCACGTTCGCGTGACGCGCGGCGATCGAGTCGAGCAGCGCGTCGAGACGCTCGACCTTCGCTGCGAGCTCCGGGCTCAACGATTGCGCGGTGCTCATGCCGGGACCTTCGCGGCGCCAGCCTGCGCGGCACGGCGGCGGAACAGCGGCGACGTGTCCACGGCGCCCTGGTACTGCACGCTAAAGTCGTCGAACGCTTTCAACGCGTCGTTGATGTCCTTGTCGGCGCGCAGTGCATACGCGTCGAAGCCGCAGCGGAACATGAACGTGATCTGGTCGCGCAGCACGTCGCCGATCGCGCGCAGTTCGCCCTTGTAGCCATAGCGCTCGCGCAGCAGACGGCCGATGCTGTAGCCGCGGCCGTCGCGGAACACCGGGAAGTCCACGGCGATCAGCGCGAGCTTGTCGAAGTCGCCGGCGATGTCCGCCGGTTCGTTATCCGGCGCGAGCCATACGCCGATGTCGGCGGCTTGACGCGCGGCCACGAGCGCTTCACGCTCGGCCTGCCACAGCGCCAGCGGCACGATGACCTTGCCGGGCGGCAGTTCGGCCACTGCCGGCAAAGCGCCGTCTTCCGCGGCACGCACGACGCTCCAGTCGTCGTCGACGATCGCGCGGTTCTTGATGATTGAAGCCATCTGTTCAGTATCCTTTCGCGGTTACGCGTGAGCCGGTTGACGCGCGGCGTACACGCGCTCCTTGAACGGCGCGATGCCGATGCGGGTGTACGTATCGATGAAACGCTCGCCTTCCTGGCGGTTTTCCACGAACGTATCGATCACCTTCGTCATCACCTCGGGCATTTCCTCGGCCGAGAACGACGGGCCGATCACGCGGCCAAGGTGAGCGCCGGTCGCGCCGGTGCCCTGCTCGCCGCCGAGCGTCACCTGGTACCACTCGGAGCCGTCCTTGTCGACGCCCAGAATGCCGATGTTGCCGACGTGATGGTGACCGCACGCGTTGATGCAGCCCGAGATGTTCAGCGACACGTCGCCGAGGTCGTACACGTAGTCGAGATCGTTGAAACGTTCCTGGATCGCGAGCGCGATCGGAATCGACTTCGCATTCGCGAGCGAGCAGAAGTCACCGCCCGGGCACGAGATGATGTCGGTCAACAAGCCGATGTTCGGCGTCGCGAAACCCTGCGCCTTGGCCTTTTCCCACAGCGCGAACAGGTCGCGCTTCTTGACGTCGGCGAGGATCAGGTTCTGTTCGTGCGACACGCGGACCTTGCCGAACGAGTATTCGTCGGCCCAGTCGGCGACCGCGTCCATTTGCACGTCCGTCGCGTCGCCCGGCGCAACCGTGGTCGGCTTCAGCGACAGCGTGACCGACGCGTAGCCCGAGACCTTGTGCGGACGCACGTTACGCTCGACCCAGCGCGCGAACGCGCGGTTTTCCAGCAGATGCTTTTCGAACGACGTATCGGTGTCCGGCAGCTTGTCGTAAGCGGGCGGCGCGAAGTATTGCGTCACGCGATCGACTTCGGCCTGCGTGAGCGTCGACGGGCCGTTCTTCAGGTGCTGCCACTCTTCTTCGACCTGCGCGGCGAACTTCTCCGGCGACAGCGCCTTCACCAGAATCTTGATACGCGCCTTGTATATGTTGTCGCGGCGGCCGTAGCGGTTGTACACACGCAACACGGCTTCGCTATAGGTCAGCAGGTGCTGCCACGGCAGATCGCGGCGGATCACCGCGCCGACGATCGGCGTGCGGCCCAGACCACCACCGGCGAGGATGTCGGCCACCAGTTCGCCCTGTTCGTTCTTGCGCAGATACACGCCCATGTCGTGGATCTGCACGGCCGCGCGGTCTTCCTTCGAACCCGACACCGCGATCTTGAACTTGCGCGGCAGCCACGCGAATTCGGGGTGGAACGTCGACCATTGACGCAGGATTTCGGCCCACGGACGCGGATCGACGACTTCGTCGGGCGCGACGCCGGCGAATTGATCGGCGGTGATGTTGCGGATGCAGTTGCCCGAGGTCTGAATGCCGTGCATCTGCACCGAGGCGAGCTTGCGCAGAATCTCCGGCGTTTCTTCGAGCTTGATCCAGTTGTACTGGATGTTCGAACGCGTCGAGAAATGGCCGTAGCCGCGGTCGTGTTCGCGCGCGATCTGCGCGAGCACGCGCATCTGGTCGCTGCGCAAGTTGCCGTACGGAATCGCGATGCGGTGCATGTACGCGTGGCGCTGGTAATACAGACCGTTCTGCAGCCGCAGCGGACGGAATTCCTCTTCGCTCAATTCGCCCGACAAGCGGCGGCGAACCTGATCGGCGTACTGCGCGACCCGTTCATCGACGATGGTCTGGTCGTACTGATCGTATTGGTACATTCGGGGGCCCCAATTTTTCGAAACTTGCGTGACACGCGACCGTCCGGATCGGCCGCGGCTTGAATACCGGCTTTGTCAGCTATCGCAAGCGAGCGTTTAGACCCATCGCTCATTTGCTTATAACAAATACAGATATCCATATTGAAAAAGATGGACAGATCGTAATAAACTCGCTTTATATTTCAAACGACTAAAAAATTCTTTTTATATGCGGCGAGGTTATATATGAACCTGCACCAATTCCGCTTCGTCCGCGAGGCTGTGCGGCAGAACTTCAACCTCACCGAAGCGGCCAAGGCGTTGTTTACCAGCCAGCCGGGCGTCTCGAAGGCGATCATCGAGCTGGAGGACGAACTTGGCGTCGAAATCTTCACCCGCCACGGCAAGCGCGTGCGCTCGCTGACCGAGCCGGGCCGCATCATATTGCAATCGATCGAAAAAATCCTGCAGGAAGTGGAAAGCCTGAGGCGGGTCGGCAAGGACTTCGCGGCGCAGGACCAGGGCAATCTGACGATCGCCGCGACCCACACGCAGGCGCGCTACTCGCTGCCCGCGGCGATCGCGGAGTTCAAGAAGCGCTTTCCGAAGGTTCACCTTTCAATTCTGCAAGGCAGCCCGACCCAGGTCGCCGAAATGGTGCTGCACGACCAGGCCGACCTCGCGATCGCGACCGAGGCGATCTCGAACTACAAGGATCTGGTGTCGCTGCCCTGCTTCCAGTGGCACCACGTCGCGGTGATGCAGCCCGACCATCCGCTGCTCGAGCGCAAGCTGCTGTCGCTCGACGACCTGACCCAGTACCCGCTGATTACGTACGACAACGCGTTCGCCGGCCGCACCAAGATCAACGAAGCGTTCCGCCTGCGCGGTGTGCATCCGGACATCGTGCTCGAGGCGATCGACGCCGACGTGATCAAGACCTACGTCGAGCTGGGCCTCGGCGTCGGCATCATGGCCGACATCGCGTTCAACGCCGAGCGCGACCGCCATTTGCGCGCGATGCCGGTCGGCCATCTGTTCGGCAGCAACGTGACGCGCGTCGCGCTGAAACAGGGCGCGTATCTGCGCAGCTACGTGTACACGCTCGTCGAGCTGCTGTCGCCGAGCCTGAACCGCAAGCTGATCGAGCAGGCGCTGACGGGCGAACACGAAACCTATGAGCTTTGAACCGCTTCCATACCGCTCTCTCGCTACGGAGACCTTCCGATGAAGTTGCATAACAATAAAGTACGCAAAACCCTGCGCGGCCTCGCGGCCGCGGCGCTGCTCGTCGCCGGCGCGGCGCACGCAGACCTGAAAGTCGGCATCGATCTGTCGAACACGGGGCCGGCCGCCGTGATCGGCATCACGAGCAAGAACGCGATGCTGATGTGGCCGCAGACGATCGCCGGCCAGAAAGCCGACTACATCTTCCTCGACGACGCGTCCGACCCCGGCAACGCCGTGCGCAACATCCGCAAGCTGATCAACGAGGACCACGTCGACGTGGTCGTCGGCCCGAACATCACGCCGGCCGCGATGGCCGCGCTCGATCCGGTCGCCGACAGCCAGACGCCGATGATCACGCTGATCGGCTCGGCCATCGTCGTCGAGCCGCAGGAAGGCAAAAAAATCTGGGCCTACAAGATGGCGCAGACCGATAGCGCGATGGCCGACGTGATGACGCGCTACATGTCGAACCACGGCGTGAAGACGGTCGGTTTTATCGGTTTCGCGGATGGCTACGGCGAAAGCTGGCTCAACGAGTTCAGCAAGTTCGCTGCGCTGCGCCATATCCAGCTGGTCGCGACCGAGCGCTACAACCGCACCGACGCGAGCGTGACCGGCCAGATCCTGAAGCTGATGGCCGCGAAGCCCGACGCGATCCTGATCGCCGGCGCGGGCACCCCAACGGTACTGCCGCAGCGCACGCTGATCGAGCGCGGCTACAAGGGCCCGATCTATCAGACGCATGGCATCGCGACGCCGGAGTTCATCAAGCTCGGCGGTAAAGACGTGGAAGGCACGCTGTTCCCGACGCAACCGGTCGTCGTCGCGCGCACGCTGCCGGCCGATCATCCGTCGAAGAAGGCGGCGCTCGCGTTCGTCGACGCGTACGAGGCGAAGTACGGCCCCGGCAGCGTCACGCAGTTCGCGGGCGACGCGGCCGGCGTGTACCCGCGCCTGCAGGACGCCGTCGCGCGCGCGTTGAAGACCGCGCAGCCGGGTACGCCGGCGTTTCGCGTCGCATTGCGCGACGAGCTCGAACACGCGCATGAGCTGGTGGTGCCGAACGGGGTCGTCAATACGAGCCCGAAGGATCACGTCGGTCTCGACCAGCGGGCGAGCGTGATGGGCACCATCAAGAATGGCAAATTTGTTTACCTGAGCCAGTAATCTGGCATCGGGGCGCCGATCCGGCGCCCCTGACGGCGGCTTCGCGAATGTGGAAGCCGCCGTTCGTGCAGCGGGCACCCCATCCGCTTTCTTTCGCCTTTCGGTAGAACTTCCCTCACAGCGCGTCCGCACGATCGGCCACACCGCACCAGCGAACGCCTACACTGCATGGATCCGCTTCTCCGTTGGCGCATTGCACGCATGCGACGCATGCTGCGTCACGGTCGACGCGTTGCCCGTCCGGCAGACCTGATCACGCGAACGCTGCCGGAGCACAACATCCGCACGGGAGGCATGATGGCCATCGCTTCGATCGCAGAGAACGCCAGCGCTGGCATCGTCACCGTTGCAAGCACCCATGCGGGCGACGCGACCGCCGAGCGTCTTCAAACCTTGATTCTGGAGCGAGGGCTGACGGTTTTCGCGTGCATCGATTTCAGCGGTGACGCTGGGCGCGAGGGACTGTCGATGCCGTTCAGCCGGCTCCTGATCTTCGGCAATCCCAAAGCCGGTACACCGCTGATGCAACTCGCGCCGACCGCCGCGCTCGATCTTCCTTTGAAGGTGCTCGTCTGGGAGGACGCGGACGGCCGTGCGTGGCTATCGTTCAACTCGACGGCCTATCTTCGTGAGCGGCATGCTCTGCCGGACGACTTGATGAAGCCGGTGAGCGGTGTGGCCGCCCTCGTCGATGCGGCCGCGCGGTAACGCGTCGAACCAAGGAGACCGCCATGTCCATGCACGCTCTGGTCCTCAGCCAATACAACGGCCCGCTCGAATACACGACGCTGACCCGCCCGGAACCCGCTTCCGGCCAGGTCCTGGTGCGCGTCGCCGCGAGCGGCCTCAATCCGCTCGACATCAAGATTCGCGCGGGCGAGGCCGCGCACGCGCAACACCCGTTGCCGCTCGTCCTCGGTATCGACCTCGCGGGCACGGTGGAGGCGCTCGGCGATGGCGTCGGCGGGTTCGCTGTCGGCGACAACGTGTATGGCATGACCGGCGGCGTCGGCGGCATCCAGGGGTCACTCGCCGAGTACGCTGCGGTCGATGCCGCCCTGCTCGCCCATGCGCCGCGCAATCTGTCGATGCGCGAGGCCGCCGCGTTGCCGCTCGCGTTCATCACGTCGTATGCGGGTATCGTCGATCGCGCGCATCTGCAAGGCGGAACCAAGGTGCTGGTCCAGGGTGGCGCCGGAGGGGTCGGCCACATCGCCGTGCAACTGGCGCGCGCGCTCGGCGCCGACGTCTATGCAACCGCGAGCGCACACAATGCCGAGCTGGTGCGGCGGCTCGGCGCGACACCGATCGACTACCGCGCGCAGACGGTCGAACAGTATGTGGCGAGTTTGACCGATGGCGAAGGATTCGATCTGGTCGTCGATACGGTAGGAGGGGCCTCGCTCGATGCGTCGTTTTCCGCGGTCCGGCATTTTGGGCACGTGGTCAGTGCGCTGGGCTGGGGGACGCATGCGCTTGCGCCGCTGTCGTTTCGTGAAGCCAGCTATTCAGGGATCTTCACGCTGTATCCGTTGCTGACCGGTCGATATCGCGCGCACCTCGGCGAGATGATGCGCGAAGCGACGCGGCTCGTGGAAAGCGGCGCGCTCGCGCCCGTGGTCGATCAGACACGGTTCGATTTGCGCAGCGCGGACGAGGCCTATCAGCTCGTTGCCAGTGGGACTGGACGTGTGAAGGTGGTGGTCGAGGTGGATACCGCGCAACGCTGACCCGGTCACGAACAACCCATCGAAATCAGTGCCGTCACCCGACTCAGGTATGCTGGGCCCTTTGTAACCGCTTCCGTTCAAGGGGAGACCATGCGGCGCGTTGTATTCAATCAGAAAGGTGGCGTAGGCAAATCGACCATCGTCTGCAACCTGGCGGCCATCAGCGCGAGCGAAGGTCTGCGCACGCTGGTGATCGACCTCGATGCCCAGGCGAATTCGACCCAGTATCTGCTCGGCCCGCAGGCGAGCGAAGTCCACCCCACCGTCGCGGGCTTCTTCGAAACCGCGCTCGGCTTCAGCTTCAAACCCGTGGAAGCGACCTCGTTCATCCATCCGACGCGCTTCGAGAATCTCGACGTGATGCCCGCCCATCCCGACCTCGACACGCTGCACGGCAAGCTCGAATCGCGCTACAAGATCTACAAGCTGCGCGACGCGCTGAACGAACTCGACATGTACGACGCTATTTACATCGACACGCCGCCCGCGCTGAACTTCTACACGCGCTCGGCGCTGATCGCCGTCGAGCGTTGTCTGATTCCGTTCGACTGCGACGACTTCTCGCGTCGCGCGCTCTACACGCTGCTCGAAAACGTCAAGGAGATCCAGCAGGATCACAACGACGCGCTGCAGGTGGAGGGCATCGTCATCAACCAGTTCCAGCCTCGCGCGAGCCTGCCGCAAAAGCTCGTCGACGAACTGATCGGCGAAGGCTTGCCGGTGCTGGGGTCGCGCTTGTCATCGTCGGTGAAGATCCGTGAGTCGCATCAGCTGGCGACACCCGTCATTCATCTCGATCCGGGGCATAAGCTCGCGCAGGAGTATCGGGCGTTGCATCGGGAGTTGAGCGAGTAAGGCGGAGCGCGGCGCCGAAGCGCGAGCGCGAGCCACCCTTCTCCGCTGTCGCTGAGCGGGTCGTGGTTCATCGCGTGTTTTTCGTCCGTAGTCCCCAACCGCATACCGTCGGCAAAATTGTTAAAGTAACGCTCTCGTCAATCAGCCGCCGCAGTCCCCATCATGCGCACCACCCGAGCCATCCACGCCGTCGAGCGCCTGAAAACGCGCAGCGGCAACCCGCGCTTCGCCGCGATCAGTCTGTCCGGCGGCCTGTTCTATCTGGTCGACAAATCGAGCGGAGCCGACAAGAAAGTGTCCGACCCGCTGACGCTCGACGACTTCGTCAAGTTCGTCGACGCGTACGGCCCGCAGAAGCCGCGCAAGGCCAGCAAGCTCGATATCGCGTTCGAAGCGCAGATCAAGAAAAGCAAGGGCGGTTGACGCTTCGGCAGCTTCGCCGACCTGGCGTTTTGTTGCAACGCTTCACGCCTCTTCGATCTCCACCCACCGCCCATCCGCCGCACTACTTTTCAGCACCGCGTCGATAAACCGCAAACCGTCGACGCCATCATCGACCGTCGTCAATAGCAGGCTCTCGGCTGGTGGCGCGCGACCATCGTTCAACGCATCGATCTGCAACGCCGCATCCTGGTACAACTGCGCGAACGCTTCCAGATAGCCTTCCGGATGCCCGGCCGGCACGCGCGTCGCATGCGCGGCAACCTGACTATTCACCCGAGCGCGCGTCAATCGTTCGGCAGCGCCGCCCAACGGCGTGAACCACAAGGCGTTCGGCTCCTCCTGATCGAACGCGAGTCCCGCCTTCGTGCCATACACGCGCAAGCGCAGCGCGTTCTCCGCGCCGCACGCCACCTGGCTCGCCCACAACATGCCGCGCGCGCCGTTCGCATAACGCAGCATCGCCTGCACGTGATCGTCGACACGACGCCCCGGTACGAACGTGTGCAACTCGGCCGACAGCGCGCGCGGCATCATCCCCGTCACGAAAGCGGCCAGTTGATACGCGTGCGTGCCGATATCGCCGAGGCACCCGGCCGGCCCCGCCAACGCGGGATCGGTGCGCCAGCGCGCCTGCCTGTTCGCGCCGCCTGTTTCGACCGGCTCGGCGAGCCAGTCCTGCGCATACTCGACCTGCACGACGCGAATCTCGCCCAGTTCGCCACGTTCGACCAGCTCGCGCGCATGCCGCACGAGCGGGTAGCCCGAATAGGTATGCGTCAACGCAAACAGCCGCTTTTTTGACTGCGCGAGCTTTGCGAGCGCTTCACCTTCGGCGAGCGAAACCGCGAGCGGCTTGTCGCAGATCACGTGGATGCCGGCTTCGAGAAACGCCGTCGCGACCGGCGCGTGCAGATGATTCGGCGTGACGATCGCGACCGCGTCGATGCCGTCCTCGCGCGCGGCCTCGGCGCGCGCCATCTCGCGCCAATCCGCGTAGCTGCGCGCGATGCCCGCTTCGACGGCGCTCGCCCGCGCCCGCTCGGAATCGGACGACAACGCGCCCGCCACCAGTTCGAAACGATCGTCGAGCCGCGCGGCGATCCGATGCACGGCGCCGATGAACGCGCCCTGCCCGCCGCCGACCATCCCCAGCCTGAGCCTTCTACGCTGCATTGTTTGCGCTCCCATGTGTTGCGTCGGCTGTCACCGCCCGGCCGTCAGATGCCGAGCACGCTTTTTAACTGCGCGGTATCGACACCGCTTCCCGCGAAGTCATCGAACGCACGCTCGGCCACGTGGATGATGTGCCGGCGAATGAACGCCGCGCCTTCGCGCGCGCCGTCGTGCGGATGCTTCAATGCGCATTCCCATTCGAGCACGGCCCAGCCCGGAAAATCGATCTGCGCCATCTTCGAGAAGATCGCGCCGAAGTCGATCTGCCCATCGCCGAGCGAGCGAAACCGCCCCGCGCGTTCGACCCAGCCGCTGTAGCCGCCGTACACGCCCTGCTTGCCGGTCGGACGAAACTCCGCGTCCTTCACATGAAACGCCTTGATGCGCTCGTGGTAGATATCGATGAACGCGAGATAGTCGAGCTGTTGCAGCACGAAGTGGCTCGGGTCGTACAGGATGTTCGCGCGCGGATGCTCATCGACCGCCGCGAGAAAGCGCTCGAACGTCACGCCGTCGTGCAGGTCTTCGCCCGGATGCAGTTCGTAGCAGACATCGACGCCAGCCGCGTCGAACGCATCGAGAATCGGCGTCCAGCGGCGCGCGAGCTCTTCGAACGCGGCTTCGACGAGACCGGCCGCCCGCTGCGGCCACGGGTACAGATACGGCCACGCGAGCGCGCCCGAAAACGACACGTGCGTGCTCAGGCCCAAACGACGCGACGCCTGCGCCGCGAGCTTGATCTGCGCGATCGCCCATTCGGTGCGCGCCGCCGGATTGCCGCGCACCTGCGGCGCGGCGAAGCCGTCGAACAGCGTGTCGTAAGCCGGATGCACGGCGACCAGTTGCCCTTGCAGATGGGTCGATAGTTCGGTGATCGCGACGCCCGCGTTGTCGACGCTCTCGCGCAGTTCGTCGCAATACGCGTCGCTCGCGGCCGCCTTGTCGAGATCGATCAGGCGCGGGTCGCACGGCACCTGGATGCCCTTGAAGCCGAGACCCGCGGCCCAATCCGCGAGATGCGCGAGGTTGTCGAACGGCACGTCGTCGCCCACGAACTGCGCGAGAAAAATCGCCGGCCCTTTGATGGTTTTCATCGTACGGTTCCTCGAACTTTGCGCGCGGGCCGCGCCCGCGCGTGCTAGACGATGCTCGGCGCGCCGCTCAGAACGGCGAGTCGGGGAAATAGAACTGCTGGGCGTTTTCCTTCGTGATCAGCACCGACGGAATGATCGTGGTGGCCGGCAGCTTGTCGCCCTTCAGCCGCGCTTCGGCCGTCAGCTTGATCGCGTCGTAGATGAATTTCGGCGAGTACGACACGTCGGCCTTGATCATCGGCGCGCCGTCCATCACGTTCTTCACCATGCCCTTCGAGCCCGCGCCGCCGAACACGATCTTGATGTCGTTGCGCTTCGCCTGATCGATCGCCTTCAGCACGCCGACCGCCATGTCGTCGTCGGCGGCCCATACGGCGTCGATGTGCTTGAAGCGCGTCAGGTAGTCCTGCATCACCTTGAACGCGTCGTCGCGATTCCAGTTCGCGTATTTCGCGTCGAGAATCTTGATGTCCGGATAGTTTTTCATCACGCCGGTGAAGGCGCTCCAGCGTTCGTTGTCGAGCGTGGTCGGAATGCCGCGCAGCGCGACGACGTTGCCCTTGCCGTCGAGTGCCTTCGCCAGATATTCGGCGGGAATCTTGCCGAACGCGGTGTTGTCGCCGGCCACGTAGGCGTCCTGCGCGCTCGTGTTCGTCAGGCCGCGATCGACCACCGTCACGTACACGCCTTTCTTCTTCACCTGCTCGACCGGCTGTGTCAGCGTCGCCGATTCGTACGGGAAGATCACGAGCGCGTTGATCTTGTTGACCGTCACGAGATCCTGCAACTGGTTCGCCTGCTCGGGCGCGTTGGCGGCCGTTTTCACGATCACTTTCAGATCGGGATGCGCCTTCTCGAGATCCGCCTTCGCCTTGTTCGCCCACCAGACGATGCCGCCGGTGAAGCCGTGATCGGCCGTCGGAATCGCGACGCCCAGCGTGACCTTGTCGTCGGCGCGCGCCGCGCCGCTCGTGCCCAGTATCCCCAACGCCAGCACGCCGGCGCCGATCGCTCGAATGACTTGCTTCATGGTGTGTGTCTCCAATCATGAGGCGTTCGCTCGCCTCGATTTTTCGGACCTGCCGTTGGTTTACCGCGCCTGCTTTGCTACGCCTGCTTCGCTGCGATTTGTTCAGCGCGCTTTGTTCACTGCGCTCGCGCCGCTGGAAGTGCGCGGCTAGCGCCGCCCACGCTGCACGAACGCGACGAAAATAATCACGACGCCCTGCACCGCCGCGTTCAGATACACGCTGATGATGCTGGTCAGGTTCAGGATGTTCGCGATCACCGATAGCAGGATCGCGCCGATCACGGTGCCGATCACGCGTCCCTCGCCGCCCTTGAGCGCGGTGCCGCCGACCACCACCGACGCGATCGCTTCGAGCTCCCACAACAGGCCCGTGGTCGGCGTGGCGGAGCCGAGGCGCGGCACGTAGAGCACGGTGGCCACGCCCACGCAAATCCCCAGCAGCACATAAGTGACGATCTTCACCGTATCGACGCGAATCGCCGCATAACGCGCGACCTGTTCGTTCGAGCCGATCGCCTGCACGTGCCGGCCGAACGCGGTGCGATTGAGGATCAGCGCGCCGCCGGCCGCGACCACGAGAAACACCCAGATCGGCACCGGCACGCCGAACAGGCTCGCGTAATAGACGGGACCGTAGAGGTCCGATAGCGAATCATTGAGCGTCAGCGCGCCGCCATCGGCCAGCCATGTCAGTACCGCGCGAAAAATCCCGAGCGTGCCCAGGGTGACGATGAACGGCTCGATGCGCCCTTTGGTGATCAACAGCCCATGCGCGCAGCCGAACAGCGCGCCGAGCACGAACGCCGCGACGATGCCGATCGTCACGATCACGAGCGGCGGCAACGCATGACCGGCGGCGCCCGCCGCGAGCCCGTTCATCAGCCAGATCATGATGCCCGCGATCAGCGCGGCCATCGAGCCGACCGACAGATCGATGCCGCCCGAGATGATCACGAAGGTCATGCCGACCGCGATGATGCCGATGAACGACGTGCGCGTGAGCACGTTCATCAGGTTGTCGAGCGTCGCGAAGTCGCGATTGAGCAGCGTGCCGACGATGCACAGCAAGATCAGCCCGGCGAGCGGCCCGAGCGTATAGAGCCGCTGCGCGACGCGCAGCGCGCGCCGTGATTGCACGGCTTCAGTGGGTGCCGGTCGCATGAGCGATCAACTCCTGTTCAGTCAGATGCTCGAGCGTCAGCGTCGCTTGCAGATGTCCCGCGCGCATGACGGCGACGCGATGGCACAAGCCGATCAGCTCGACCAGTTCGGATGAAATGACGATCACCGCACGGCCCTGCGCGGCGAGACGATGAATCAGGAAGTAGATGTCGCGTTTCGCGCCGACGTCGACGCCGCGCGTCGGCTCGTCGAGCACGATCACGTTCGGGTCGGGCTGCAGGAACTTCGCGAGCGCGAGCTTCTGCTGGTTGCCGCCCGACAGCATGCGCGCGCGGCTCGACAGGTCGCCGGTACGAATGCCGAATTCGCCGACGGCCTTCTGCAAGGCCGCGCGCCCCGCTTTCATGTCGAGCAGCGGATGCGCGTAGCGTTCGAGCGTCATCAGCGTGACGTTGTCCTGCAGGCTCAGGTCGACGTGCAGACCCTTGCCCTTACGGTCCTCGCTCAGATACGTGAGACCGTGGCGCATCGCGTCGCGCGGGTTCTTCAGATCGACTGCCCGGCCGGCGATTTCAATCGTGCCGCCCGTGCGTTTGCGCAAGCCGATGATCGCCTCGAACGCCTCGGTGCGGCCCGCGCCGACGAGGCCCGCGAAGCCGAGCACTTCGCCCGCGCGCACCTCGAAGCTCAGATCCTCGACCCAGTCGGGCACCGTCAGGCCGTTCACACGCAACGCGATCGGCGTGTCGGCGGGCACCGTCTGCTTGTCGGGGAACATGTCGGACACGTCGCGCCCGACCATCAGGTTCGCCATCTGCTGACGCGCGAGCCCCGCGGTTTCACCGCGCGCGACGAAGCGGCCATCGCGCATCACGATCACTTCGTCGGTGATGCGCTCCACTTCATCGAGCTTGTGCGAGATGTAGACGATCGTCACGCCATCGGCCTTGAGCTTCAGCATCAGCGCGAAGAGCCGTTCGGTCTCGGCGGGCGTCAGCGTCGCGGTCGGCTCGTCCATGATCAGGAGACGCGCACGGCGCGACAGCGCCTTCGCGATCTCGACCATCTGCTTTTCCGCGACGATCAGCTCGCGCACCTTCGTGTCCGGCGCGCGCTCGAGCCCGACCTGCGCGAGATAGCGCGCGGCGTCGCTGCGCATCGCGGCATCGTCGACTAACCAGCCGCGGCGCTTCTCGTGACCGAGGTACATGTTCTGCGCGATCGTCAGATGCTCGGCGAGGTTGAACTCCTGGTGGATCAACACGATGCCCTGCGCCTCGGCGTCGCGTGAGCCGGCGAAGCGCTGCGCGTGGCCGTCGACCAGCACGCTGCCTGACGTTGCCGTTTCATAGCCAGCGAGGATTTTCATCAGCGTCGACTTGCCCGCGCCGTTCTCGCCGAGCAGACCGTAGATGCGGCCGGGTGCGAGTTCGAAGCTCACGCCGTGCAGCACGCGTACGGGCCCGAAGTCCTTGCGGATGTCGTCGAAACGGATCGCGAGGCTCATGGCTCACGCACTCCCACGGATCACGAGGCGATGCGGCAGCAGCACGCCCGGCACGTTGGCCTGCGGATTCGCGAGGCGTTGCAGCAACAGACGCGCGGCGGTCTCGCCGAGCTCGCGCATCGGCTGCGCGATCGTCGTGAGCGGCGGATCGATCTGCGCGGCGAGCGAGATGTCGTCGAAGCCGGCCACGGCGACGTCGTCGGGCACGCGCTTGCCGACGCTGCGCAAGCCGTGGATCACGCCGATCGCGAGCGTGTCCGACACCGCGAAAATCGCGCTCGGCGCGTCGGGCTGCAGCATCAAGCCAGCCGCGGCCGAGGCACCCGCCTCGTAATCGAGGCTGTTCAGATTCATGCGCCAGCGCGGGTCGGGCGCGATGCCCGCGTCGCTCAATGCGTCGAGGTAGCCCTGCTGACGCTGGCGCGCATACAGATAGTCGATGTCGGAATTGATCAAGCCGATGCGCCGGTGGCCGCGCGTGAGCAGGTGGCGCACCGCGTCGCCGGCCGCGCGGTAGTTGTCGATGCCGACGTAGGGCACGCCCATCTGCGGATCGAACTCGCAGCACGCGACCCACGGCAGCGCCTGCGACGCCTCGCCGAGCGCCTGCTGGATCGTCGCCGGATCGAGGCAGATCGCGCCGTCCGCGCGGCGCCGCCGCAGCATGTCGAAGTAGCTGCGCTCACGCCCCGGGTCCGCGCCGGTGTCGCATAGCAGCATGAAATAGCCGTGCCGACGCGCGACGCTGTCGATACCGCGCACGATCTCCGCGTAAAACGGATTGCCGAAGTCCGGCACCATCGTCAGCAGCAGGCGGCTTTCGGCGGTGCGCAGATTGCGCGCAAGTTCGTTGACGCGGTAGCCGCTCGCGTCGATCGCGGCGAGCACCCTGTCGCGGGTAGCGGGCCGCACGTTCTCGTGGCCGTTCAGCACGCGCGACACCGTCGCGACCGACACGCCCGCCTGCTCGGCCACGCCGGCGATCGACGGGCCGTCGGCCGCGCGCGGCGAGCGCCTCTGCGGCTGAGGTTGCAGTTGACTGCTCGCGCCGGACACCACGGCCGGCGACGATCGGGACGGCGTTCGGGACACACGACCTCGCAGCAAAAATGTAATCGATTACATTTTGTGGCGATGGCGACGCGAATCGCAAGGACGGATCGCTAGGGATTAACACGGGGGCCGCCCGGCCTGGCGCTTGCCCGCGAGCGGCCGGCGCGAGTCCGCCATTTGATACAATCCCGCAGTTCCCCTGACGCGGCTTGCGATGCGAATGCCTTGCTCCGAAGCCGCGGCCGCCGGCAATCCGCCGGGGCCGGGTCAGGACAAAAGTCTGCGGCAGCCGCCGCCCGCTCGCCAAACCAAAACCGCCGAATCCACCATGAACATCGAGCAAGCGCGTTTCAACATGATCGAACAGCAGATCCGCCCCTGGGAAGTGCTCGACCAGGACGTGCTGAATCTGCTGTCGATCGTCAAACGTGAGAATTTCGTCCCCGCCGCTTACCGCGACCTGGCTTTTGCGGACTTCGAAGTGCCGCTGCCGGCCGGCCAGCACATGCTGGCGCCGCGCGTCGAGGCGCGCGTGCTGCAGGAACTCGCGGTGAAGAAGCACGAAAGCGTGCTGGAAATCGGCGCGGGCTCGGGTTACATGGCGGCGCTGCTCGCGCATCGCGCGCAACACGTGTTGAGCGTCGACATCGAACCGGAGCTGGCCGAGTTCGCGAAGAGCAACCTGATCGCCAACGGCGTGCTGAACGTCGAAGTCGCGACCGGCGACGCCGCGCGCGGCTGGACCGGCGCAGCACCGTACGACGTGATCTGCGTGTCGGGCGGTCTGCCGGTGCTGCCGCAGGAAATCCTCGAACAGCTGAAGGTCGGCGGCCGTCTCGCGGCGTTCGTCGGCAGCGCGCCGGTGATGAAGGCGCAAATCATCACGCGCATCGACGAGAAGCAATACCGCATCTCCGACGTGTTCGAAACCTATGTCGAGCCGCTCGCCAACGCAGTGCAGCCGGCGCGGTTCAGGTTCTAAGCGGCACTTTTTCGCTGCGCTTCGCGCTGTATTATTGATCTGGACGGGCGGCGAGTAAGCCGCCGTCCCACGAACTGGATGTCTCGCTGATGCAAAACCTGACCGCTCCCGCACTCGCCGAATGGCTCGCCGATACCTCGCGCCCCGCACCCGTGCTGCTCGACGTACGCGAGCCGTGGGAACTGCAAACGGCGTCGATCGCCGGCATCGTGTCGATTCCGATGCGCGAGATTCCCGCGCGCAGCGAAGAACTCGATGACGACGCGCAGATCGTCTGCATCTGCCATCACGGTGCGCGCAGCGCGCAGGTCGCGATGTTCCTCGAATCGCGCGGACACACCAACGTGTTCAATCTGCAAGGCGGGATCGACGCGTGGTCGCGTCAGGTCGATCCGTCGGTTCCGACTTACTGAGATTCGGCGCGAAGGTAGCGCGTTGAAGCGGCGCAAGGGCTGACGGTCCTTGCGCCGTTTGTCTTTGGTGCTGCGCACGCTCGCTAGAGCAGCCAAAATTTTGGGCCATCGCCCATGTACGGACAACCTGTCGCACGGTGATTATCTGATCGCTGCCGATCCGGGCAGCGACTTCATATAGATCGTCGACAATACCTATGTCCTTGTCCGTGTTTGAGATGCACTCCGTGGAGCTGCGCTGTCAGAGGCCCTTGGGTGCTTGTTATGTAATCTGTGACGAGTGGCATTACAAGGCGTGCCTGAGGAAGGCCGCCGACCTCGAGAGGGCCAAAGCAGATACCCGAGAATTTCTGGGCATTGCCGAACTGAACCATCGGGAGTGGGAACGGGACCGGGAGCTGATCGAAAGCATCGGGTGGCGTCTCTCCCTGGCGTTTCAAGCTTTGCGAGACCATGAACCCGACAGCGATGGATGGTGGGTCATCAGTGCGCTTTTCGCTGAAGTGCGGCGGGGCTCCCTACTTGCCGTTAAAGGTCGTCGTGCTGACCTGTTTCCGCCACCCAACAGCGCGCCGTTGAGAAATCTCGGGGTGAGCGCGGTCGAATTCCCGAACGGCGAATCCATGCTGTTCGGCCGCTCTTATCCAGCCACTCGGCAAAGCAAGTTCATTGTCGCGCGCGCAGCTAGAGATGGACGCGATATCGCCGACGATAGGCACACCTCAAAACTGCTCGGCAATGCACAGCCGTTCGACTACCAGCCTGGTATGCCGATCGGCGACGCGATGGAATTGGCCGGTAGCGAAGGAAGGCCGCGAAACAATTTCGCACAGAACAGACAGACCAATGACGTTGCCAGAATTTTGCGCCTGACTCCCGATCAGGCCCAGCGGCTTCATTATGAACTCGGCAGTGAGCCTCCCATGGGATTTCACGAGATCATGGAACGGGCAAAAGACATGTTCAACCTGTGGTGACACCCGACAGTTTGAGGAGGAATCTTAATGATTAACGATCAACGAGAAATCGAGCGCCGCTTGTCGGTACTTGAAGGCTTGGAATGGAGCGGCGTCAGTCGTGCAGCGGATATGCTTACCTTGGGTTTTGGTCCGAAGCACGAAGCGAAAAACTTTTATGGTGTAACCAGGCAGGTCAGCGCATGGGCTCTTCATATCCAGTGCGCCTGGACGCTGAGCGAGGCTGGCAAAATCATAGCAACTGACGAGTCGCTCAGCGGCCCCGACGAGGAGGCTAACGCATTTGCACTGCGTCTGCGGCAATTGTTAGCGCGGAATGGACCCATCATTGTCGAGAGCATATCGGCCAACTCGGACTGCGGCCTGGTCGTGTCTTTGTCGCAAACGTTCCGTTTGATTGTAGCCCCGGACGTAACATCGGATCAGGAGAACTGGCGGTTCTTCGAGTCGAAACGCAATGCGAAACATTTGGTGATTGAAGGCGGCACAGTCGCTCCCGAATCGTTCGATTGAGCTAGGATGATGCGGTGAAGTGAATGAAAAAGTCAAATTACGCAAACGTGCGGGATCTCCAGAATCTCCCCAGCTTCCACGACGCAGAGCTCTTTCGGATTGAGCACCGTCGCGATGAGAGCGAGTTGGAGCTTGGCTTCAAGCGCGTCAATGGTGAGATAGAGGGAGGTTCTGCTTTTCAAGCAGGTGATGTCGTTACGGATGCTGGACTTCGCAGAGCAAAATGTTGTCTCGCGCGTATTGCTCTCGCCGAAGCATTCGTTTTCTGTTAGCGATGTGAGGACAATTATCGGATGGATCCGTAGTTGGACCGGCTCCAAACCCGCGCTTGTATCTCAGGACACTGGCAAACGGAAAGCCGACCCTCGCGAGTCGGCTTTTTTGTACCCACGCCGCCTGATTCAGCGCCATACCACAGACCGAAATCCCACCGAAGCCGAACCCGACGCCGCGATAGCCGCGCTCGCGTCCGATAAACCGGGTGCGCTGCCCTCCGCCTTTCGCGTGGTAGCAGGCAAGCATTGTCTATTTCCCCGGCCTGCGCCCGTTCGCTCATGTCGGGCCTCCTTGTTCCGCATCACTGGTCGTCCGATGTAGCCAGAGCGCACGTCATGCACAAAGACGCGGCGCCCCGATCCCGCCCATGCACCGCCCATGCACCGCCGATGCCCAGCGCGCGCCAGCGGCGCTTCGCTGGCGGCAAAGTGCGCTTCGTCGCGGCGCGACACGCACCTGAACGAGGCGCGGCGCGCGCGACTGCACCAGTTTCGCGCCGCGGCATCGATGGCTCGACGCAACGCCCTCGCGCCGATAGCCGCGCCGCAACGGGCATCGCACGCGCATCGCACCGAATGTGTCACATGGCATGTGCCTTGCAGAAGACAAGTGGCTAGTCGTGCGACCTCAGCCAGGCTGGCTGAAATCGACGCTCATAAACAGTGACCATCAATGACAAGGGGAAAGCACATGAAACGTCGCAGTCTGTTGAAGTTCGGCTCCATGTCCGGCGCGCTCGCGCTCGCGGGCCGTGTGCCGTTCGCGCACGCGCAGTCCGATAGCGGCCCGATCAAGGTGGGCATCCTGCATTCGCTGTCCGGCACGATGGCGATCTCCGAAACGTCGCTGAAAGACACCGCGTTGATGACGATCGCCGACATCAACAAGAACGGCGGTGTGATGGGCCGTCAGATCCAGCCGGTGGTCGTCGACCCGGCGTCGAACTGGCCGCTGTTCGCCGAGAAGGCGCGCCAGCTTCTGACGCAGGACAAGTGCGCGGTGGTGTTCGGCTGCTGGACCTCGGTGTCGCGCAAGTCGGTGCTGCCGGTGTTCGAGGAACTGAACGGCCTGCTGTTCTATCCGGTGCAGTACGAAGGCGAGGAAATGTCGCGCAACGTGTTCTATACGGGCGCCGCGCCGAACCAGCAGGCGATTCCCGCGACCGAATACCTGATGAGCGCCGAAGGCGGCGGCGCGAAGCGCTTCTTCCTGCTCGGCACCGACTATGTGTATCCGCGCACGACCAACAAGATCCTGCGCGCGTTCCTCAAATCGAAGGGCGTGCAGGAAGCCGACATTCAGGAAGTCTATACACCGTTCGGACACAGCGACTATCAGACCATCGTCGCGAACATCAAGACCTTCTCGCAAGGCGGCAAGACTGCCGTGATCTCGACCGTGAACGGCGATTCGAACGTGCCGTTCTACAAGGAGCTCGGCAACCAGGGGCTGAAGGCATCGGATGTGCCGGTCGTCGCGTTCTCGGTCGGCGAAGAGGAGCTGCGCGGCATCGATACGAAGCCGCTCGTCGGCAATCTCGCGGCCTGGAACTACTTCATGTCGTTGCGCAACCCGACCAACGAGAAGTTCAAGAAGCAATGGGCCACGTGGGTCAAGGACAACAACCTGCCGGGCGGCACGAAGCGCGTGACCAACGATCCGATGGAAGCGACCTTCGTCGGCATGCATATGTGGAAGCAGGCGGTCGAGAAAGCAAAGAGCACCGAGGTCGACAAGGTGCGCGTCGCGATGGTCGGCCAGACTTTCGCCGCACCGTCGGGCTTCACGCTGGAGATGGACGGCAACCACCATCTGCACAAGCCGGTGATGATCGGCGAGGTACGCGCGGATGGCCAGTTCAACGTCGTGTGGCACACCAAG
This sequence comes from Paraburkholderia sp. MM6662-R1, assembly GCF_050436245.1. Taxonomy (NCBI): domain Bacteria; kingdom Pseudomonadati; phylum Pseudomonadota; class Betaproteobacteria; order Burkholderiales; family Burkholderiaceae; genus Paraburkholderia; species Paraburkholderia sp. MM6662-R1. Next base: position 1,679,438 of record NZ_JBNDLV010000001.1, read on the forward strand.
GGACCGATTCGCGCGCAACCGTGGAGCCCGTTCATCGCCGGCAATGCTGGCAAGCCGGATGTGGTCAGCTCGATTCCGGCGTTCCTGCGGCGCTCGCGCGTCGCATGACGTGTCGGCGTGAGCCTCGTTGCGGCTCGCGGCGGCGGTGTGGCGCGCGGGTCACCGCGCGGGTATCGCCGCTCCGGTCGCGACGCGCGACCTGCGTGCCGACGCGCGCGCGGCTCGCACGTGACCCGGACGCCCTGCGCTTCGCGCCGCCGCCGCGCGTTCGCTGCGTCGCGCGGCGTGACCGCGCACGCCAAGGCGCGGCAACGTCCCGCTGAAGCGGCGCCGACGTCTGACGCGCCGCCCTCGCGCTCTCGAGCGGCTCATCGATTCAACCCAGTGCAAAAGGCCATCATGGCGTTTTCATTTCCGACTTCCGTACGACGACGCGGCGCGACGCTCCTGGTGCCGCTCGCGGTCCTTCTCGCCGCCGCGCCGGGCGCCGCATTCGCGCTGACCCAGGCCGACGTCGCGCCGCTCGCGGGCGACGACTTCGAGGCGAAGTCCGCCGCGATCGACAAGCTGATCTCGACGCACGATGCCGCGTCGCTCGCGGTGCTCAAGGCGCTCGCCGACGACAACGCGCTCGCCACCGACGCAGGCGCGGTACTGCTGCAGGACGGCGACGCCACCCGCGATGCCGTCACCGGCCAGCCCGTCGCCACGAGCGACGCGCAACCGGTCACGCTGAACAACCTGCTGCGCTCGAAAGTGGCGGGCGCGCTGTCGGGTCTGCAACTCGCCTCGCCCGACCAGGCGACACGCGCAGCCGCCGTCGATGCGCTGCTGCAAAACCCCGATCCGTCGATCAAGCCACTCGTCGACGCGGCGCGCGCAAAAGAAACCGATCCCGCTCTGAAGAAACGTCTCGACACGCTGTGGGCGATGAGCGCATTGCACGACCCGGATCCGGCCAAGCGCCTCGATGCGGTGCAACTGGTCGCCGCGCGCCACGACCTCGACATGAACGAACTGCTGCGCCCGCTGGTCGCGAAGAAAGCCGACGGCACGTTTGCCGAAGCCGACGAACGCGTGCGCGCGGCCGCGCAAAGCGGCATCGATGAGCTCGATGCGATCCAGCGCCGCAGCCAGATCGCGGGCACGCTGTTCGCGGGGCTGTCGCTCGGCAGCGTGCTGCTGCTCGCCGCGCTCGGCCTCGCCATCACATATGGCCTGATCGGCGTGATCAACATGGCGCACGGCGAATTCCTGATGATCGGCGCGTACGCGACCTACGTCGTGCAGAACCTCGTTCAGCGTTTCGCGCCTAACGCGTTCGACTGGTATCCGCTACTCGCGATACCGGCCGCGTTCGTCGCGGCGGCGCTGGTCGGCATCGTGCTCGAACGGCTCGTGCTGAAGCACCTGTACGGCCGCCCGCTCGAAACGCTGCTGACCACCTTCGGCGTGAGCCTGATCCTGATTCAGGCCACCCGCATGCTGTTCGGCGCGCAGAACGTCCAGGTCGTCAATCCGTCGTGGATGAGCGGCGGCGTCACCGTGCTGCCGAATCTGATCCTGCCGTACAACCGGCTCGCGATTCTCGCGTTCTCGCTGATCGTCGTCGCGATCGCGTGGGCCGTGCTCACGCGCACGCGGCTGGGTCTGTTCGTGCGCGCGGTCACGCAGAACCGTCGCATGGCCGCGTGCGTCGGCGTGAAGACCGCGCGCGTCGATTCGTATGCGTTCGCGTTCGGCGCGGGCATCGCGGGGCTCGGCGGCTGCGCGCTGTCGCAGATCGGCAATGTCGGGCCGGACCTCGGCCAGAGCTACATCATCGATTCGTTCATGGCGGTCGTGCTCGGCGGCGTCGGCCAGCTCGCGGGCACCGTGCTCGGCGGCTTCGGGCTGGGACTCGTCAGCAAGGCGATCGAACCGTTCTGGGGCGCGGTGCTCGCGAAGATCGCGGTGCTCGTGCTGATCGTGCTGTTCATCCAGAAGCGTCCGCAGGGCATGTTCGCCTTGAAGGGCCGTAGCGCGGAGGCATGAGATGACATCGGCTACTTCATCGGCAGACCCCGCTTCCGCTTCGTCGTCGCGCGCCGGTGCCGCTGGCGCTGGCGCTGGCGGCGCGCGCGAGTCCAACACCGGCTTCGCGCTCGGCCTGCCACCGCGGCCCGCGCTGTTGTCGCGTCGCGCGTGGCTCGCGCTGATCGCGCTGATGATCGTGTTCGGCCTCGGCGTGCCGTTCGCCGCGCTGGTGATTCCGGAGACGAGCGCCTTGCATCTGTCCGCGTATGCGATGACGCTAACCGGCAAGTTCATGTGCTATGCGATCGCCGCGCTCGCACTCGATCTGGTGTGGGGCTACTGCGGCATCCTGAGTTTGGGTCACGCTTTGTTCTTCGCGCTCGGCGGCTACGCGATCGGCATGTACCTGATGCGCGCGATCGGCCGCGACGGCAAGTACGGCAGCGATCTGCCCGACTTCATGGTGTTTCTCGACTGGCACCAGTTGCCGTGGTACTGGCAGGGCACGCAACATCTCGGCTACGCGCTCTTGCTCGTCGTGCTGGTACCCGCCGTGCTCGCGTGGGTGTTCGGCTTCTTCACGTTCCGCTCGCGCGTGAAGGGTGTCTATCTGTCGATCATCACGCAGGCCATGACCTTCGCCGCGATGCTGCTGTTCTTTCGCAACGAGACGGGCTTCGGCGGCAATAACGGCTTTACCGACTTCAAGCGCATCGGCGGATTTCCGATCACGCATCAGGGCACGCGCGCCGCCTTGCTGCTCATTACGTTCGCGGTGCTGATCGCCGCGTTCATCGGCGCGCGCGCGATCGTCACGTCGAAGCTCGGCCGCGTGGTGAGCGCGGTGCGCGACGGCGAAACGCGGCTGATGTTCCTCGGCTACAGCCCGCTCGCGTACAAGCTGTTCGTGTGGACCGTGTCGGCGGTGCTGTGCGGCATCGCGGGCGCGTTGTACGTGCCGCAGGTCGGCATCATCAATCCGGGCGAGATGTCGCCGGGCAACTCGATCGAAATGGCGATCTGGGTGGCGGTCGGCGGACGCGGCACGCTGATCGGCCCCATCATCGGCGCGTTCGCCGTGAACGGTGCGAAGAGTTTCTTCACGGCGAACTTCCCCGAATACTGGCTGTTCTTTCTCGGCCTGATCTTCGTGCTGGTGCCGCTGCTGCTGCCGAACGGCATCATGGGGCTGGCCGATCTGCTGACGCGTAAAAGGAACCGCTGATGAACGAAAACCCGATGGTTCCCGATCTGGATTTGCCCGAAGCACCACCGGAACGCTCGCTGAGCGGCGTCGCGAGCATGGGACACGCGGTCGTGCCCGGCGAGATCGACGTATCGCACGGCACGATCCTCTACCTCGAAGACGTGACGGTCAGCTTCGACGGCTTTCGCGCGCTGAACGCGCTGTCGCTCGCGATCGACGCGGGCGAACTGCGCTGCATCATCGGCCCGAACGGCGCGGGCAAGACGACGATGATGGACGTGATCACGGGCAAGACCGCGCCCGATCACGGCAAGGTGTTTCTCGGTCAGTCGATCGATCTCACGCGCATGAACGAACCGGCGATCGTGCGCGCCGGCATCGGCCGCAAGTTCCAGAAGCCGACCGTGTTCGAGCAGCATCCGGTGTGGGAAAACCTCGAACTCGCGATGAAGACCGACAAGGGCTGGTGGGCGTCGCTGCGCGCGCGGCTCGATGGCGACGCGCAGGCCCGCATCGAGGAAACGCTCGCGCTGATCGGGCTGGAAAGCGAAGCGCGAAGGCTCGCCGGCGAGCTATCGCACGGCCAGAAGCAGCGCCTCGAAATCGGCATGCTGCTGATGCAGCAACCGGCGCTGCTGCTGCTCGACGAACCCGCGGCCGGCATGACCGATGACGAAACGATGCAACTCGCCGAATTGCTCAACCACCTGCGTGGCACCTGCTCGATGATGGTCGTCGAGCACGACATGGAGTTCGTCGCGGCGCTCGCGGGCGACACAGGCAAGGTGACGGTGATGGCCGAAGGCCGCGTGCTCGCGCACGGCACGCTCGACGAAGTCAAGCGCGACGAGACGGTGATCGAGTCTTATCTAGGCCGCTGATTGCTGCTGGAAGCGGCACCGCATCGTCAACCCGACAGGACGACTGAACAATGCTCGAAGTAGACCGACTGAACCAATACTACGGCGGCAGCCATATTCTGCGCGACGTGAAGCTCACGGTGCCCGACGGCAAGCTGACGGTGCTGCTCGGGCGCAACGGCGTCGGCAAGACCACGCTGCTGCGCTGCCTGATGGGCGTCGTGCCCGCGAAAAGCGGCGCGATCGCATGGCGCGGCGAACAGTTGATGAAACTGCCGACCCATGCCCGCGTCGCTCAGGGGCTCGCCTACGTGCCGCAGGGCCGCGATATCTTTCCGCGCCTCACCGTCGAGGAAAATCTGCTGGTGGGCGCCGCGAGCAGAAAGGCGCCGAAGAAAATCCCCGAGCGCATCTACGAGCTTTTCCCGGTACTGAAGGACATGCGCAACCGGCGCGGCGGCGATCTCTCCGGCGGTCAGCAGCAACAGCTCGCGATCGGCCGCGCGCTGATGAGCGAGCCGCAACTGCTGATCCTCGATGAGCCGACCGAGGGCATCCAGCCGTCGATCATTCAGGACATCGGCCGCACGCTGCGGCAGCTCGTCGAGGACATGGGCATGACCGTGCTGCTGGTCGAGCAGTACTACGACTTCGCCAAAGCGATCGCCGATCGTTACTGGGTGATGAGTCGCGGCGAGATCGTCGCGGGCGGCGAGGGGGCGAACATGGATGCGGATGGGGTAAGGGGATTGATTGCCGTGTAAGCGAGCTCAAGTTATCCGCCGCGCAACCGTTACACAGGCTAGAACGGTTCGACGAGGTGGACACCATGGACGACAACAAGCAGGTCAGACGCGAGTTTTACAGAAACCCAGCCTCTTATTGCAGGGTGATGAACGTCGTGTCGGCGGTCACTTTCGGTCTATTCGAAGTGGACAGCGGCGGTACGGTCGGCATGCTGTCGGTGCGCTGGGAGAAGCTCGGCAACGAACTCGCGCCGCAGCTGCACGCGTATTACGACAGCTGGCACGTGCTCGCGTCGTTCCCCGACGTTCTCGCGAGAATGGCCGGGACGACCGGGCCGTCGTGTTCGCCGGAAGCTTTCTGTCAGCTATTGCTCGACTGCGGATTCATCAATCGCGCGGAACGGGGCGTGGACGATCACGCCGAGCCGACACCCGTACCCTAGACGCCGCCGCGATACGGCCTGGGTCGGCGACACAACATCGATATAGAGGGAGAAAAGCATGTCCGTGACGGTTCACGTCGAATATCAGTATTGCCAACATGGCAAGAAAGCCATCCAGACAGGCAGCGACTCGTTGACCGTCCAGGAAAACACCCCCCGCGCGATCCTTGCGTTGCTGCGACTGTTGCATCCGCAGTGGGAGGGCATCAAGGTGCTGTCGGTGACCGAAGCCTCGCCCGAGAGTACCGCGTCGTAGCCGCTGCCGCGGCTTGCGCGCTTCGACACGCGTGCTATCCTCGTCGCACGCGCCGATTCCCCCCTCCATCCGCATGTCGCTTCACGAAAACCACGCCACGCTCGCCGCCGCGCACACGCCGTGGCGCGCGCGGCTCGAACTCGGCTTCGTCGGCGGCGACGCTCGCACGACGCTCGCGCACCGGCTGCACGACGGACCGCTGCGCGTGCAACGGCCGCTCTATCCGGAAGGCCCGTCGATCTGTCACGCGGTGATCGTGCATCCGCCCGGCGGCGTCGCGGGTGGCGATCAGCTCGACATCGACATCACGCTCGCCGCGCAAACGCATGCGGTGCTGACGACGCCGGGCGCAACCAAGTGGTACAAGTCGAACGGCCGCGCGGCGCGGCAGCGCATCGCGCTGCGTGTCGGTGAGCATGCGAAGCTCGACTGGCTGCCGCAGAACAACATCGTGTTCGATCACGCGAACGCGCACCTCGATTTTTCGCTGACGCTCGCCGACGGCGCGAGCGCAATCGGCTGGGACGCGACCCAGCTCGGACGTCAGGCGGCCGGCGAACGCTGGTCGGCGGGTAGCTTGCGCGCGGTGTCGCGCATCGTCGGCGCTAATGGCGAGCTGCTGTGGTTCGAACGCGCGAGCCTCACCGCCGACGATCCGCTGCGCGACGCGCCGCAGGGGCTCGCCGGCTTCCCGGCCTACGGCACGCTGTGGGCCGTAGGCGCCGCTTGCGACGACGCGCTCGCCGAATCGCTGAGCGCGCAACTGCCGTTCGACGACACGTTGCGAGCGGCCGCGTCGTGCGTGACGAACGGCGTGCTGCTCGTGCGCGCGGTGTCGCGCTCGATGGAAACGCTGCAGCACGCGCTCACGCGCTGTTGGCTGCAATTGCGGCCGGTCGTGCATGGCGTCGCGGCGGTGCCGTTGCGGATCTGGTCGACCTGACAGCGCGGCTTCCCGCTTTCGTCTTCATCACGCTGTTTGCGCACCAAGGCGGCGCACGCGCACGCCCCAACCCTGTGCGCGAACTGGCGTAGCACGCCGCCACGCCACGCCGCAGAGGGATGGCACACAGCTTGCGTTGCACTCGCCACTTCGCGGCCGGCCAAGATGAAGCCAGCGACGACCCGACACCCACGACACCACCACTGCTCACGCCCATGACCCGCACTCTCTCCCGCTCCGCGCGCCGCGCCTTGCTAGCCGCATTACTCGCCCTGCCCATCGTCGCCGATCTCGCGTTTCATGCGGCCCCCGCGCACGCCGACACGCTCGACAACATCGCCAAGGCCGGCGTGCTGAAGGTCGCCGTGCCCGAGGACTATCCGCCGTTCGGCTCGGTCGGCCCCGACATGAAGCCGCAGGGCTATGACATCGACACGGCCGCGCTGCTCGCCAAAGCGATGAACGTGAAGCTCGAACTCGTGCCGGTCAACAGCGCGAACCGCATTCCGTATCTGCAAACGGGCAAGGTCGACCTCGTGATCTCGTCGCTCGGCAAAACGCCCGAGCGCGAAAAGGTGATCGACTTTTCGAGCGCGTACGCGCCGTACTACCAGGGCGTGTTCGGTCCCGCCGACATCAAGGTGAGCGGTCCCGCCGATCTCACCGGCAAGACCGTCGGCGCGACGCGCGGCGCGCTCGAGGAAATCGGTCTCACGCAGATGGCGCCGAACGCGACGATCAAGCGCTTCGAGGACAACAACGCGACGATCGCCGCGTTCCTGTCCGGCCAGGTGCAGTTGATCGCAGCCGGCAACATCGTCGCGGCCGCGATCCTGGCGAAGAATCCGCCGCGCCGTCCGGAGCCGAAGTTCGTGATCAAGAACTCGCCGTGCTTCGTCGGCATGAACAAGAATGAGCCGCGCCTGCAACAGAAGGTCGATGCCGCGATCGCCCAGGCCAAACACGACGGCACGCTCGGTGCGATGTCGAAGAAGTGGTTCGGCGCACCGCTGCCCGCCGACCTGTAATTCTGCAAACGCGGTGGCATGCGCGGTCGCAAACGTAGTTGTAAGCGCGCCGTTAGCCGGACTTGATACCGTGACCGGATGATCGCGCGACGCCAGGCCCCCGTCACCGCGACGCGACCACGACGCCGCCACGACACATCAAACGCCGAGACCCACACCCGATGAAGCTGACACCTCGCGAGAAGGACAAGCTGCTGATCTTCACCGCCGCGCTGCTCGCCGAACGGCGCCGCGCGCGCGGCCTCAAGCTGAACTATCCGGAGGCGGTCGCCTTCATCACCGCCGCGCTGATGGAAGCCGCGCGCGACGGCAAGAGCGTCGCCGAGGTGATGCACTACGGCACCACGCTGCTCACGCGCGCCGACGTGATGGAGGGCGTGCCCGAGATGATCCCCGACATCCAGGTCGAAGCGACGTTTCCCGACGGCACCAAGCTCGTCACCGTCCATCACCCGATTCCCTGAACTCCTCTTCGTCAAGGCAGGCCCCATGATTCCCGGCGAACTCCTCATCGACGACGGCGAGCACGAACTGAACGCGGGCCGCGCGACGGTCACGGTGGTCGTGTCGAATACCGGCGACCGTCCCGTGCAGATCGGCTCGCATTACCATTTCTACGAGGTGAACGACGCGCTGTCGTTCGATCGCGAAGCGGCGCGCGGCTTTCGCCTGAACATCGCGGCGGGCACCGCGGTGCGCTTCGAGCCCGGTCAGGAGCGCACGGTCGAACTCGTCGCGCTGGCCGGCGAGCGCATTGTCTACGGCTTCAACGGCAAGGTGATGGGCAAGCTGTGATGCGCTGCCCGCGCCCTGGCGTTTCGACCGCCCTGCTCCGCCTTGCCTGTCGCTCGCTTGTAGCTCATTCCGGACCCACACCATGACACTACGCATTGGCCGCCGCGCATACGCGGAGATGTTCGGCCCCACCACCGGCGACCGCGTGCGCCTCGCCGACACCGAACTGCTGATCGAGATCGAGCGCGACTTCACGACCTACGGCGAAGAGGTCAAGTTCGGCGGCGGCAAGGTGATTCGCGACGGCATGGGCCAGTCGCAGCGCGTGCATGCCGAGGTCGTCGATACCGTCGTGACGAACGCGGTGATCCTCGATCACTGGGGCGTCGTGAAGGCCGACATCGGCATCAAGGACGGCCGCATCGCGGCGATCGGCAAGGCCGGCAATCCCGACATCCAGCCGAATGTGACGATCGCGATTGGAGCCGCCACCGAAGTGATCGCGGGCGAAGGGCTGATCGTGACCGCGGGCGGCATCGATACGCACATCCACTTCATCAGCCCGCAGCAGATCGAGGAAGCGCTCGCGAGCGGCGTGACGACGATGCTCGGCGGCGGCACCGGCCCCGCGACCGGCACGAATGCGACCACCTGCACGCCGGGGCCGTGGCATCTCGAACGCATGCTGCAAGCGGCCGACGGCTATCCGATGAACCTCGGCTTTCTCGGCAAGGGCAACGTGAGCCAGCCGGCACCGCTGACCGAACAGATCGCCGCGGGCGCGATCGGTTTGAAGCTGCACGAAGACTGGGGCACGACGCCCGCGGCGATCGACAACTGCCTTGGCGTCGCCGACGATACCGACACGCAGGTCGCGATCCACACCGATACGCTAAACGAAGCGGGCTTCGTCGAAGCGACCGTCGCCGCGTTCAAGGGCCGCACGATCCACACGTATCACACCGAAGGCGCGGGCGGCGGCCACGCCCCGGACATCATCAAGGTGTGCGGCGAAGCGAACGTGCTGCCGTCGTCGACGAACCCGACGCGGCCCTACACGGTCAATACGCTCGACGAGCATCTCGACATGCTGATGGTGTGCCATCACCTCGATCCGTCGATTGCCGAAGACATCGCGTTCGCCGAATCGCGGATTCGCCGCGAGACGATCGCCGCCGAGGACATCCTGCACGATCTCGGCGCGCTGTCGATGCTTTCTTCGGATTCGCAGGCGATGGGCCGCGTCGGCGAAGTGATCATCCGCACGTGGCAGACCGCGCACAAGATGAAGGTGCAACGCGGCGCGCTGCCCGAGGACAACGCGCGCCACGACAATTTCCGCGCGAAACGCTATGTCGCGAAGTACACGATCAATCCGGCGATCACGCACGGCATCGCGCATGAAGTCGGTTCGATCGAACCGGGCAAGTGGGCCGACCTCGTGTTCTGGGAGCCGGCGTTCTTTGGCATCAAGCCGTCGCTGATCCTGAAGGGCGGCATGATCGCGATGGCGCAGATGGGCGATCCGAATGCATCGATTCCGACGCCGCAGCCCGTGCACTATCGCGAGATGTTCGCGACGCGCGGCGGAGCGCTGGGCCGTACGTCGCTGACCTTCGTGTCGCAACTCGCCGCCGATGCGAATGTGGCCGAACGCTATGGTTTGCACAAGCGCATCGTCGCGGTGAAGAACTGCCGCAACGTGACGAAGGCCGACATGATTCACAACGCGTGGCGCCCGAACATCAGCGTCGATCCGGAAACCTATCAGGTGATCGCCGACGGCCAGTTGCTGACCTGCGATCCGGCCTCCGTGCTGCCGATGGCGCAACGCTATTTCCTGTTCTGATCATGCGTACACTGAACAAACTTCTCGCGCCGCATCTGAAGATCGCGCCGGTACTCGTCAAGCGCGCGCCGACCTTGACGCTCGCGTTCGATGAACGTCGCAAGAGCCGTCTCGCCGCGACGCTCGATGACGGCGAGGAAATCGCATTGCTGTTGCCGCGCGGCACCGTGCTGCGCGATGGCGACGTGCTCGTCGCCGATGATGGCGGGCTCGTGCGTGTCGTTGCGGCTGATGAAGCCGTGCTTGTCGTACGCGCATCGGACGCGTTGACGTTGACGCGCGCCGCCTATCACCTCGGCAATCGTCATACGCCGGTCGAAGTGGGCGCCGATTATCTGAAGCTCGAATACGATCCGGTGCTCGCCGACATGCTCGAGCGCATCGGCGCGACGGTCGAGCGGGTGTCGCTGCCGTTTCAGCCTGAAGCCGGGGCGTATGGCGGTGGACATAAGCATGGGCACGACGAGACGTTCGCCGAGGACTATGCAATCGCGCAGCAGGTGTTTGGTGAGCATCATGGGCATGAGCATGCTCATGCCCATGAGGGCTCTTCGCACTCGCACGATCACGACCATGACCATGACCATGACCACGTGCACGACGAATCGTGCGGACATGGACACCACCCGCATCGTCATGCGCATCGCTGAATTCACCGCGCTGCTGCATCTCGCGTCGCCAGCACTGCCGATTGGCGCGTTCAGTTATTCGCAGGGTCTCGAAGCGGCGATTGAAGCGCAGCTCATCACCGATGCCGACTCCGCGCGCATATGGATCGAACGCGGCCTGACCGACGTGCTCGCGCGCGGCGAGTTGCCGTTCCTCGCGCAGCAGATCGAACGCTGGCGCACGCACGACGCCGTGGAACTCGCCGACGCCAACGCCGAATTCCTGGCGAGTCGCGAGTCCGCCGAACTGCGCCGCGAAACGGAGCAGATGGGCTGGTCGCTGCGACAGCTGTGTGTGTCGCTCGAATGGGGCGACGTGGCGAGGCGCGAAACGCTCGCGTCGCTGACGCCACTCGCGCAGCCGAGCGCGTTCGCGTTCGCCGCCTATGCGCACGATGCTCCGGTCGATGCCGCGCTCGCCGCCTATGCGTTCAGCTGGGTCGAGAACCAGGCCGCCGCCGCGTTGAAGGCGGTGCCGCTCGGCCAACTCGCAGGACAACGCATCATCGTCGCGCTGCGTGAGCCGATCGAGGCGGCCGTCGCGCGCGCGCTCGCGACCTCGCGTGACGACCTCAACACGTTCGCGCCGCAGCTCGGCATTCTGTCGGCGCGCCACGAGTCGCAGTATTCGCGGCTCTTCCGCTCCTAGCACGATTCCCACGATCCATCATGAACGCATCTCATCATTCCGCTTCCCATACCGCGAGCCAGATCCGCACGAAGAAGCTGCCGCCGCTGCGCGTGGGCGTCGGCGGCCCGGTCGGCTCGGGCAAGACCACGCTGCTCGAAATGCTGTGCAAGGCGATGCGCGACCAGTACGACCTCGTCGCGATCACGAACGACATCTATACGAAAGAGGATCAGCGTCTGCTGACCGCCGCGGGCGCGCTGCCAGCCGAGCGCATCATGGGCGTCGAGACGGGCGGCTGCCCGCACACCGCGATCCGCGAGGACGCATCGATCAACCTCGAAGCGGTCGACCGCATGCTCACGCGTTTTCCGGATGCGGACATCGTGTTCATCGAATCGGGCGGCGACAACCTCGCGGCGACTTTCAGCCCGGAGCTGTCGGACCTGACGATCTACGTGATCGACGTCGCGGGCGGCGAGAAGATTCCGCGCAAGGGCGGACCTGGGATCACGAAGTCGGATCTGCTCGTGATCAACAAGACGGATCTCGCGCCGCTGGTGGGCGCGAACCTCGACGTGATGGCATCCGATGCGAAGAAGATGCGCGGCGAGCGGCCGTTTGTGATGTGTAATCTGAAGGTGCTCGACGGTCTTGATGATGTGGTGAAGTTTATTGAAAAGAAGGGGTTGTTGAAGGTGTGAGCAAGTGACGCTTCACTCGCCAGGATGGCATTCACGCAGGACACACCTCCGCAGGAAGAGGAAGCGGTCGACGCCGTAGCGCCGACACAAGCCGAATAAGCGACGAGTCGGTCGCGAAGCAGCAATAACACTCGGACGGTTCATATCACATAAGCAAGCGTTAGCCACAAAGTGCGTGGCGCTTGCGGCTTGAATAATTCGCTCGGCGCGGTCGTCACCGGCGTTCCGCGACTACTCCGGCAACAACGCCGCCAACACATCCACCGTCCTCGCCGTCGCCCCGCGATGCCTCGCCGCAAACGCGGCAGCCGCACCGCCCATCGCGAGCCGCCGCGACTTGTCGCCGAACAGCTCGCGCAGCGCGCGCGCCAGATCGGCCGGGTCCTGCACCTGCACGGCGGCACCGGCCGCGACCGCGTCGGCGGTGGCTTGCGTGAAGTTGAAAACGTGCGGCCCGATCAGCACCGGCACGCCGACCGCGCACGCTTCGATCAGGTTCTGTCCGCCAAGCGGCAACAGACTGCCGCCGATAAACGCAAGATCCGACGCCGCGTAGTAAGCGCCCAACTCGCCCATCGAATCGCCGAGCAGCACGTTCATCTCGCGAGGCAGCGGCGCCACGCCATCGTCGGCGGTGCGCGCCGCCGACGCGACCTTCGCATCGGGCGCCCAACTCGATCGGCGTTCGAGCCGCAACCCCGCTTTCTCGACGAGCGCCGCGACTTCATTGAAGCGCTGCGGATGACGCGGCACCAGAATCAGCAGCGCATCGTCGATGCCGAGCGCCGTGAACGCCTCGAGCACGAGCGCTTCTTCGCCCTCGCGCGTGCTCGCCGCGACCCACACGGGCCGCGTGCCGATCGCCGCGCGCCACGCGTGGCCGCGTGCCGCGAGTTCGGGCGGCGTGCTCATGTCGAACTTCAGATTGCCGAGCACCGCGACATTGCGCGCGCCGAGCGAGGTCAACCGCTCGGCATCGGACGGACTCTGCGCGAGCACGCGCGCGAAGCCGCCGAACACGTCCTTCGTCGCACCGCCGAATTTCGCCGCGCGCTTGAACGAACGTGCCGACATCCGCGCGTTGGTCAGCACGAGCGGCACGTCGGCGCGACGGCACTCGTCGATCAGGGTCGGCCACACCTCGGTTTCCATCACGAGACCGAGCGACGGCCGCCACCCGCGCAAGAAGCGCCGTACCGCATGCGGCATGTCGTACGGTAGATAACTGCGCAACACGCGGTCGCCGAAAATCTCGATGCCGGTCGCGCGGCCGCTCGGCGTCATGTGCGTAAGCAGAATGTGCGCGTCGGGGCGCGCCTTCGTCAGCGCATCGATCAGCGGCTGCGCGGCGCGCGTCTCGCCGACCGACACCGCATGCACCCAGATCAACGGCGCGCTGTCCTCCAACAGGCGCCCGCGCGAATAACCGAAGCGCTCGCCGATATGCTCGCGATAACCGCGCTCCTTACGCGAACGGATCAACAGACGCAGCACCGCAAGCGGCGCGATGAGCCACCAGAGCGCGCGATAGATCGCCCTTAGCATCGGCGCCCCGCGTGATTCGGAAAGCGCAGCGCGCTCACGCGCGCGATGCGGGCCGGCATCTGCCCGGCCCTCGAATCGACCGCCGCGCTCAAACCAGCGCCCTGCCCTTCAGGCGCTCGAGAATGCCGAGCGGCGCGCATTCCGGCTGCGCCATCGCCTTCACTGGCAGGAAGAAAGTCTGCTCCAGCATGAACTGGCCGGACATCACCGCATGCGAGGTCTGGTCGGAGAAGCACACCCACACGCTGCCCGGTGGAAACGGCATGGTCTGTTGCGGGCTCGTCTTCTGATAGTCGAGGTCGGCCTTCATGCCGTCGTGCAGACTGAGCATCAGATGATCGTATTCGCTGCGCAGCGATTTGGTCACGTGCAGCAGGTTCAGCAGCCACGCGGAGCCGGGCATCTGCGGCTTGATACGCGGCAGGAAGCGCTGCGCCATGTCCTCGAACGGCTCGCCGACGCGCCATACGCGCGGCACGCCATGGGGATTGACGTTGGTGAACACGCGCAGGATGCGCTCGCCGTAATTCGGCCGCGACGGAAACGCGTCGACGTGCAGACGGCTATCGTCCTTGCGCCACGAGGTTTCGCGTGTCTCGACCTGATGCAGCCGCAGGCTCGTCGGCGCGACCCGCAGCTTGCCGCTGTACTCGGGAAAGAGCCCGTCGACGAGCGTGCGCGCATTCGCCTGATAACGCGCGATCAACGCGCGCACCGCCGATTGCGTGACCGCATCGCCGGCCACGCCATGCAGCGCGCCGCCGTTCGGTTCGAGGCTGATGTTCTTGCGGTTCGGATCGGCGAGCGCCGGGTCGAGCAGCGCCTGCTCGCCACCGTCGATCGCGAAGCGCAGGTTCGGGAAGTACAGCACCTTGCCGCGCTCGACGCCGGCGAGCAGCGTCTCTCGAGGCACGGACAGGTTGCAGCCGTGCCAGTCGGCGTTCGCTACTTCGATGATCTGGGTTTCGTTCATGGTCGCCCTTTGGAACGGAGGGTGCGCAAGGCGAAGCGCACCGACAGGATGCAGCAGGTGCTGATGCCGGCCGGCCCGGGTTACAACAGCCCGAAGCCGGCAAGCACCGACTTCACCTGCTGCAGCGTAGGCGGCTGCCCCGCCGCGCCGAGATTGACGACGTTCGGCGACCAGTAGCCGCCGGTGCGCCACGCGGTCGAGAAATTGTACAACTCGACCGTGGGCCGCTTCAGCGCCGCCGCGATATGGACCAGACCTGTGTCAACCCCGACCGTCGCGGCGGCGCCATCGATCAGCCCCACCACCGCCGGCAGCGACAGCTTCGGCGGCACGATCGCGGCCGCGCCGAACTCCTTTGCGAGCCGCTCGCTGGTCGCGCGCTCGGCGTCGCTGCCCCACGGCAGCACGATCGACGCGCCGCGCCGCACCAGCGCCTGCCCGAGTTCGATCCACGCGGCATCGGGCCACTGCTTGTCGGCGCGCGAAGTCGCGTGCACGAACACCACGTACGGCACCGGCAGATTCAGATTCGCCTGCGACAGCGCGAGCGCGGCACGGCCCGTGTCGAGACCGAAGTCGATGTCGTCGGTAGGTTGCGGCGGCGGATCGTTCAGCGCCGCGGCCACCAGTTGACGCGTGCGTTCGACCACGTGCGTGCGCGGCGCGATCGGCACGCGCCGCCCGTAGAAAAAGCGCACCGGCCATTCGTAGCCGGCGCCTTCGGTACGGTTGCCGAGGCCGACGAGCGGTCCGCGCGCCATGTTCGCGAGCCACGCGGTCTTGATGAGGCCCTGGCAGTCGATCACCAGATCGTAGTGCTCGGCGGCGAGCGCGCGGCGAAACGCGCCGATCTCGCGCCAGTTGTCGACGGACAGGATGCGCTTGCGCCAGCGCCGCAGCGACACCGGAATCGCGCGCCGCACGCCGGCCACGAGTTCCACGAGCCCGACGAAGCTTTCCTCGACGAGCCAGTCGATCTGCGCGTCGGGATGGCGGCGCCGGATGTCGGCGATCACGGGCATGTTGTGAACGACGTCGCCCAGCGACGACACCCTCACGATCAGTATCTTTTGCGCGCTCAAGAGTGAGAAAACCGGCTATCCGGCTCGAAGATGCGTTGAAAGGACCGCAATTCTAGCGCGCCGTCCATGAAAGACATGAAAAACGCGGCGCGGTAAGGCAACCCGCGCCGCGTTCGGTATTGGCGACGCTTCGAGCCGTCTTAACGAACCTCGAAGCGCAGCGCCACTTCAGCCGTCAGAACGGCAGTTTCGCATCGGCCTTCTCCGCGAGAATCACGCGGCGGAAGTCGTCCTGGATGCGTTTGAGCGCCGC
Organism: Paraburkholderia sp. MM6662-R1; assembly: GCF_050436245.1. Lineage (NCBI taxonomy): Bacteria > Pseudomonadati > Pseudomonadota > Betaproteobacteria > Burkholderiales > Burkholderiaceae > Paraburkholderia > Paraburkholderia sp. MM6662-R1. The sequence continues at coordinate 1,695,374 of NZ_JBNDLV010000001.1, forward strand.
GTCGTTGTCGGCCTCGAAACGCATCACCACGACCGGCGTCGTGTTCGACGAACGCGCGAGGCCGAAGCCGTCCGGATACTCGACGCGCAGACCGTCGATCTTCACGACGTTGTCCGCGCCGGTGAACTTCGCGTTCTGCTGCATACGCGCGATCAGCTCGAAGTTCTCGCCTTCCTCGAGTTTCAGCTGCAGCTCGGGCGTGGAGTGCGAGTTCGGCAGCGAGTTCAGCAGCTTGCTCGGGTCGGCGACACGCGTGAGGATCTCGAGCAGACGCGCCCCCGTGTACAGGCCGTCGTCGAAACCATACCAGCGGTCCTTGAAGAACACGTGGCCGCTCATTTCGCCAGCCAGCGGCGCGCCGGTTTCGCGCAGCTTCGCCTTCACGAGCGAGTGGCCGGTCTTCCACATCAGCGGCTCGCCGCCCTTGTCCTTGACCCACTTCGCGAGATTGCGCGTGCACTTCACGTCGTAAATGATCTGCGCGCCCTTGTTGCGCGACAGCACTTCTTCGGCGAACAGCATCAGCTGACGGTCCGGGTAGATGATCTGGCCGTCTTTGGTGACGACGCCGAGGCGGTCGCCGTCGCCGTCGAACGCGAAGCCGATTTCCGCATCCGTTTCCTTCAGCGCGCGAATCACGTCTTCGAGGTTCTCCGGGTGCGCCGGGTCCGGGTGGTGATTCGGGAAGTTGCCGTCGACTTCAGTGAACAGTTCGACGAGTTCGCAGCCGAGCTTCCTGAACAGCTTCGGCGCGAGCTCGCCGGCCACGCCGTTGCCGGTATCGACGACGATCTTGATCGGACGCGCGAGCTTCACGTCGCTCGCGATGCGCTCGAGATACGCGTCGGCGATGTCGTACTCGGCGTAGCTGCCGCTGCCGTCGGCGAAGTTCTCGTCGACGATGCGCTGATGCAGCGCGAGAATCTGCTCGCCGTAAATGGCCGCGCCGCGCAGCACCATCTTGAAGCCGTTGTAGTCCGGCGGATTATGGCTACCCGTCACGACGATGCACGAGTCGACGCGGCGCTCGCCGCCCGCCAGTTTCAACGGTACGCTCGCCGCGAAGTAGCCGACCGGCGTGGGCACCATGCCCACGTTCACGACATCGACGCCGGCCGCACGCAGGCCGTCGGACAGCGCCCCGATCAGCTCGGGGCCCGACAGGCGTCCGTCGCGCGCGACCACGACCGCGTCGCCGCCCTGCGCGCGCACTTCGCTGCCGAATGCGCGACCGATGGAACGCGCGGCGTCGGCGTCGAGCGTCTTGCCAATGACGCCACGAATGTCATACGCCTTGAAAATGGATTTGGAGATCATGTTGGCTCACTTGCGTGCAATGGAAAATTTTGACCTGCGCACCGACCTCGACCGGTAACAATCGCCGGTTAAAACGCGGTAAAAATTCGCGTTAAAAACCACGGTAATACTCACGTTAAAAACACCTGTTACCGCGCCTCGATGCGCCCTTGCCGGAAGCGGTCCGGTTCCAACTTATAATTGCGTTTTTCTGACCAGCCTGAATACCGCCATTCTAATGCTTAGACGCCCTCCATTTGTAAAGTTGCCGTGGCTGCCGGCCGGGTGGGCGAATGCGCATAGCGCCGCATGCATGGCCGTGCGAGGCGGCTTGACCGACGCGCAGCGGCGAGCGGCCAACGGATGCTGACGGTCAAGCGCTTCGCCAATCCCGACGTCACCCGAGCGTTTACGAACATCGTCTGGCTGGGTCTCGAGCGGCTCACGCAGATCGGCGTCGCAATCGTGATCAGCGGCATGCTCGCGCGTTACTTCGGGCCCGAAACGTTCGGCAAATGGCAGTACGCGAATACGCTGCTGCTGGTGCTGTCGCCGATCACCTGGGTCTGCGGCGCGGAAATCCTCGTACCGACCATCGTCAACCGGCCGCCCGGACAACTCGGTACCGTCCTCGGCAGCGCGTTCGCGTTGCGCATCTCCGTCTCGGCCGTTGCGCTGCTGCTTACGTGGCTCGGCATTGCGCTGCACTTCTTCGAACCGCTCGTCGGTGCGATGCTCGCCGGCCTCGCGGTGACGATGCTGTTTCGCGAGCCGTTCGTCGGCGTGATCAACGCGTGGCTGCAAAGCATGACCTACAGCAAGCCGCAATTGCTGACCAGCATGAGCACCGCGGTGATCAAGGCGGCTCTCGTCTATCTGCTGGTGCGCGCGACGGCCGCGCCCGCGCGTTTCGGCTGGCTGTGGGCGCTCGAATCGGCGGCGATCGGCGCGGTGCTGTTGCTCTACTTCATGCGCCGGCATGGCGGCAAGCTGGGCTGGCATGTCGAACGTTCGCTCTTCAGGCACTTCGCGAGCGCGGGCACCGTGTTCTGGCTCGGGCTCATCTGTATGTATCTATTTCTGAAACTGGACCGGCTGATGCTCGAGCGCGCGATTTCGTTCGCCGACCTCGGTCGCTACTCGGCCGCCCAGCAGTTGAATGAAAACTGGATCACGCTCGCGCTGATGCTCGCGCAAACCATTGCGCCCGCATTCGTCTACCGCGTGCAAGGCATCGCGCAACTGCGCCGCAACATGTGGCGGCTCACCGCGCTGACCGCCGTGCTGATGGTGTGCGGCGCGTTCGTGCTCGATCTGCTCGCGGGCTTCATCATCCGCCGTGTGTTCGCCGGGCCGGACTTCGAAGGCGCGATCGAAATCTTCCGCTGGGCCGTGTGGCTGTCGGTGCCCGCCGGCGTCGAGGCGATCGGCAATCTGGTCGTACTCAAATATCAGGCCAAGTTCGTATTGCTCGCCAAGTGGCTGCTCGCGCTCGCCGTCGCGTTCGCGGTCAATCTGCTGGCGATCCCGCGGCTCGGCGCGTATGGCGCGCTCGTCGGCCTCGCGGCCGGCTATCTGGCGGCCGCCTCGGTCAATCTTTATTACATCCGTTTCAAATTGCGCCCATGACGAACTCATCCGCCACCGCGCAAACCACGCTCGACGACGTCGCGGTGCTGATACCCGCCTATAACGGTCAGACGGACGTCGATTCTACGCTCGCGTCGTTCGAAGAAAGTGCGCTAGTGCACGTACTGATCGTCGATGACGGCAGCACGCCGCCGATCGTCGCGCCCACGCTGCCGAACCTGAAGATCGAAGTGCTGCGCATGGCGCAGAACGGCGGTATCGAGCGTGCGCTGCAAACCGGCGTCGACGCGCTCGCGCGGCGCGGCTTTCGCTATGCGGCGCGCATCGACGCGGGCGATCGCGCGGTGCCACAGCGGCTCGCGAAGCAGCGCGCGTTCATGCAAGCGCATCCGAACGTGGCGGGCCTCGGCATGTGGACCCAGGTCGTCACGCGCACGGGCGAGCCGCTTTTCATGCTGACGCCGCCGGCCGAGCCGAACGTGATCCGGCGCCAGCGCTTTTTCCGCTCGTGCCTCGCGCATCCGTCGATGATGCTGCGTATCGATGCCGTCCGCACAGTCGGCAACTACCGCGCCGCGTATCGTTCGGCGGAGGACCTCGATCTGTTCGTACGTCTGATGGAACGCTATGACTGCGCGAATCTGCCGGAACTGGGCCTTTTCTATGAGCTGAACGAAGGCGGCATCAGCGCGACGAAACGGCGCCGGCAGATCGGTTCGACGCTGCGTTTGCAGTTGCGCTACTTCAACGTGGCCAATCCGTACGACTGGTTGGGCCTCGCGAAGAATCTGTTGCATCTGATGCTGCCTTATCGCACGTTACAGCGGGTCAAGCGCGCGCTGCTCACGCCGCGCGCGAACCGTTGAGTCGCGCCGCGTGTGAGCGCTGTCGTTGCCGCTGTCGCTGTCGCTTCATTCGCTGAGGTTCGCGCCGCATCGTAGGGCGCTGTCTTCGTATCAATGGTCCACACTTCATTCAACGCCCGGCATTTCTTCGCATGAAGCCCTCTTTCAAGTCGACGCCCGCGCTACGCATTACACTCGTTTGCAACACGGCCTGGGCAATCTATACGTATCGGCAAGGGCTGATCCGCACGCTGATCGGGCGCGGCGTCGACGTGACGGTGCTCGCGCCGCGCGACCGCACCTTCGAGTTGCTCGCCGCGATGGGCTGCCGTTGCATCGAGCTGCCGATGGCGTCGAAAGGCACGAGTCCGGGCGAAGATCTGCGCACGCTCGTCGCGCTGTATCGGCAGTACAGGACCATCCGTCCGCATGTCGTGTTTCACTACACGATCAAGCCGAACATCTACGGCTCGATCGCGGCGAAGCTGGCTGGCGTGCAGTCGGTGGCGGTCACCACCGGGCTCGGCTACGTGTTCATCCAGCACAGCCGCGCCACGCAGATCGCCAAAAGGCTGTATCGTTTTGCGTTCCGCTTTCCGCGTGAAGTGTGGTTCCTGAATCGCGACGATCAGGCCGCGTTCATCGACGGCAAGCTGCTCGTGCATCCGGAGCGCGCGCGGCTGTTGCACGGCGAGGGCGTCGATCTCGAGCAGTTCGCGTTCACGCCGCTGCGCGAGCGCGCGGAGTTTCGCTTCGTGCTGATCGGGCGGCTGCTGTGGGACAAAGGCGTCGGCGAATACGTCGAGGCCGCGCGGCAATTGCGCGCGCGCTATCGCCACGCGCGCTTTCAGCTGCTCGGGCCGGTCGGCGTCGACAATCCGAGCGCGATCACGCGCGAGGAAGTCGCCGCGTGGGAACAGGAAGGCGTGATCGAATATCTGGGCGAGGCGCACGACGTGCGGCCGTTCATCGCCGATGCCGATTGCGTGGTGCTGCCGTCGTATCGCGAAGGCGTGCCGCGCACGCTGATGGAAGCGTCGGCGATGGGCCGGCCGATCGTCGCGACCGACGTGCCCGGCTGCCGCGAGGTGGTGGCCGACGGCGTCAACGGCTTGTTGTGCGAAGCGCGCAATGCGCAGAGCCTTGCCGCGAGTCTCGCGCGCATGCTCGACATGAGCGGCGCGGAGCGGCGCGCGATGGCGGAACGCGGCCGGCAGAAAGTCGCGACCGAATTCGACGAACGCATGGTCGTCGAAACCTATAAAGACCTGGTGCAAAAAATCACGGGTGTTTTACTTTAATGGGAGCAACAGCATGACCATGAAGGGCACGATTCTGGTAACGGGCGGCGCGGGTTTCATCGGCTCGCACACCTGCGTCGAACTGCTGAACGGCGGCTACGACGTCGCGGTGATCGACAACCTCGTGAACAGCAAGCGCGAAGCGGTGCGGCGCGTCGAGAAAATCACCGGCCGTGCGGTGAGCTTCTACGACGACGACGCGCGCGACGCAGCCGCGCTGCAGCGGATTTTCGATGTGCATCCGATCACCGGCGCGATCCATTTCGCGGCGCTGAAAGCGGTCGGCGAGTCGGTCGCGAAGCCGATCGAGTACTACGCGAACAACGTCGGCAGCCTGCTGACGCTACTCGGCGTGATGCGCGATCGCAACGTCAAGCAGTTCGTGTTCAGTTCGTCGGCAACGGTGTACGGCGTGCCGAAGAGCTCGCCTATCGACGAATCGTTCCCGCTGTCGGCGACCAATCCGTATGGTCAATCGAAGCTGATCGCCGAGCAGATCCTGCGCGATCTCGAAGTGTCGGACCCATCGTGGCGCATCGCGACGCTGCGCTACTTCAATCCGGTCGGCGCGCATGAAAGTGGCCTGATCGGCGAAGATCCGGCCGGCATTCCGAACAACCTGATGCCGTACGTCGCACAGGTCGCGGTCGGCAAGCTCGACAAGCTGCGCGTGTTCGGCGGCGACTACGAGACGCCCGACGGCACCGGCGTGCGCGACTACATCCACGTGGTCGATCTCGCGCGCGGGCATCTCGCCGCACTCGATGCGCTCGTCGAGCGCGATGCGAGCTTCGTCGTCAATCTCGGCACGGGCCAGGGCTATAGCGTGCTCGACGTGGTGCGCTCGTTCGAGAAGGCGTCGGGGCGGCCGGTGCCGTACGAGATCGTCGCGCGCCGCCCGGGCGACGTCGCTCAGTGTTTCGCGGACCCGAGCGCGGCCGAGAAAATCATCGGCTGGCGCGCGCAGTTCGGCATCGAGCGCATGTGCGCGGACCACTGGCGCTGGCAGTCGACGAATCCGCAGGGGTTTGCATAAAGCGCTTCGGCACCAGCGCATCCCGTTAAAAAAATGGCGGCGGCATTCGCGTAGCGCGGATGCCGCCGCCGTTTGCTTTGGCGCTCACCTCGTCAGAACGGTGAGCGCCGTGGCTGCTGAACGCGTTACGCCGTTGCCCCTTCCAGCTGGAACACCGCGACCGCATCACGCAACGCCATCGCATGCTCCTCCAGCGACTTCGCCGCGGCCGCCGCCTGCTCGACGAGCGCCGCGTTGTGCTGCGTGACCTCGTCGATCTGCGACACCGCCTTGTTGACCTGCTCGATACCGTCGCTCTGTTCGAGCGCCGACGCCTCGATCTCGCTCATCACGCCGGTCACGCGCTCGACGGCCTTCAGCGCTTCCTGAATCGTCTTCTGCGCATCCGACACCAGCGAGGCACCCTCCTCGACCTTCGCCGCCGACTCGCCGATCAGCTCCTTGATCTCCTTGGCCGCCGCGCCCGAGCGCTGCGCGAGGCTGCGCACTTCCGAGGCGACCACCGCGAAGCCGCGTCCCTGCTCGCCCGCGCGCGCAGCTTCGACGGCCGCGTTCAACGCGAGAATATTGGTCTGAAACGCAATCCCCTCGATCATGCCGATGATCTCCGTGACCTTGCGCGACGACTCGCTGATGCCGTCCATCGTCTCGGTCACGCGCGACACCACCTTGCCGCCGCGCGTGACCGTATCGAGCGCGCCGTGCGCGAGGCGGTTCGCCTGCCTGGCGTTGTCGGCGTTCTGTTTCACCGTCGCCGACAGCTGCTCCATGCTCGCCGCGGTCTGCTGCAGCGCGGCCGCCTGCTGCTCGGTGCGCGCCGACAGATCGGCATTGCCCGACGCGATTTCGTTCGCGCCCTGCGTGATCGCGCTCGTGCTGCCACGCACCTTGCCGACCGTTTCGACGAGGCCGTCGCGCATCCTCGTCAGCGCGCCGAGCAGCTGGCCCATCTCGTTGCGCGATTTCACCTTGATCGCGACGCTCAGGTCGCCGGCCGCGATGCGCTCGAAGTGCTTGACCGTCGCGTTGACCGGCTTGATCAGCGCCGACGACAACGCGACCCGAGCGCCCACCGCGATCACGAGCGCGATCACCGCGATCGCGCCGAACAGCACTGTCGCGAGCTGGAAGCGTCGCGCGCCGGTCGCGGCCTGCTGATGCTGATTGTCCATCTGCGCTTTTTCGAGCGCGTCGATCGCTTTCGAGTAGGACGCGTACAGGCTGTTCGCCGTGTCGCCCTGGATGTTGCGGAAGGTGTTGAAGTCGAAGTCGATCAATGCCTTGAATTCCGGTTCGATCGCCTTGTCGACGAGCGCCGCGCGCGCGTCGCCGACGCTCTGCGCGAGCTTGCGCTCTGCGTCGCTCGCGAACGGGCCGGCCATGTAGTTGCGGAAGTCGTTGTTCGATTCGAGCAGCACCTTGTGCGCGGCCGGCAGCAGATCGTCGGTCTGCTTGCCGACGCTGAACAAGGTCTGATAGGTGCCCAATGCGAGCTGCACCTGCAGAAGCTTCTCGGAACTCGCCTTCAGATGCGACAGCGCGACCGCACTGCGCTGGGTGTCGTCGAGGCTGTCGTTGGCGAGCTTCAGCGCGCCGTAGCCGACAGCGATCACCGTCAGAAGAAAGGCGACGAATACACTGATCACGAGCGTCAGTCCGCCACGAATTGTGATGTTATTAAGCATTGGGTCTCCGGAACGCCTTTGTTGCGCGCGACTTACACTTCGTCGCATCCAGGTTTACGGTTGCGGCGCGCGCGCGCCGCATAGGGGGAATCCATGAGGAGCGAGCGCTCACGGGCCTGTGCGGGCCACTTCGGTCTCGCTATCTGGGATTTTTTGCCGGCCTGGATGCAAGCTTCGCGCCCGTGCCGCGCGCCGGCCGCCGCACGTTTCGTTTGTATAATTCCGCGTCTTCGCTCAGGCCCACTTTCATGCTTAGTTTTGCGCTCGGCTTTCTCGTCTCTCTGCTGATCACGCTGTTGATCGTGCGCTATGCGCATCTGCATGAAAAGTTCTCGACCGACACCGATCTGGCCGGCGTCCAGAAATTCCACGTGCGTCCGGTGCCGCGCATCGGCGGGACTGGGATTCTGGTCGGGCTGATCGTCTCCGCGGTGCAGTTGCATCGCGCGTATCCGGCCGTATCGGGCAGCATTCTCGGGTTGATCGCGTGCGGCATGCCGGCGTTCGGCTCGGGGCTCGTCGAGGATCTGACCAAGCGCGTGTCGCCGCTCGCACGCCTGATCTGCACGATGGCGGCCGCCGCGCTCGCCTGGTTCTTTCTCGACATCGCGGTCACGCGCATCAGCGTGCCGCCGCTCGACTTTCTGCTGTCATATGCGGCGATCTCGTTCGTGGTCACGGTGCTCGCGGTCGCGGCGCTCGCCAACGCGATCAATATCATCGACGGCTTCAACGGCCTCGCGTCGATGGTCGCGTTCATGATGTTCGCGTCGCTCGCGTATGTGGCGTTCCAGGTGCACGACCCGGTCGTGCTGTCCGCGTCGTTCATGATGATGGGCGCGGTGCTCGGCTTCTTCATCTGGAACTTCCCGGCCGGGCTGATTTTTCTGGGCGACGGCGGTGCTTACTTCATCGGCTTCATGCTCGCCGAGCTGTCGATCCTGCTCGTGATGCGCAATCGCGACGTATCCGCGTGGTATCCAATGCTGCTCTTCATGTACCCGATCTTCGAGACCTGCTTCTCGATCTACCGCAAGAAGTTCATTCGCGGCATGTCGCCGGGCATTCCAGATGGCGTGCATCTGCATATGCTGGTCTACAAGCGGCTGATGCGCTGGGCGGTCGGCGCGCGCACCGCGCGCGAGCTGACGCGCCGCAACTCGCTGACGTCGCCGTATCTGTGGCTGCTGTGCCTGATCGCGGTCGTGCCGGCGACGCTGTTCTGGCGGCACACGCTACATCTGTTCTGCTTCGTCGTGGTGTTCGCGGCGACTTATGTGTGGCTTTATGTGAGCATCGTGCGGTTCAAGTCGCCGCGGTGGATGGTGGTGAGGAAGGGGAAGCGGTGAGCAGAAACGACAAAGGCTGAAATCGGCTCACTCGGCTCGAAATGTAGCAATAAATCCTCTCTTCACGAGATTCCTCCAAATTCATCAATGCACGGGATAAACAAAAGCCCCGTCACCGGGCTTTCGTCTACCTCGTGCGATACCACCGCCATAGCTTCAGGATCGCCACATACGCCAGCGCCGCCACGATCAGTTCGATAGTCACCCACACCATGTAATACAGGTCATCAGGGTCACGCACACCGAGCCAATCGGAAGCCGCCCAATATGCATTCGACTCGCTTTCTGTCCACTCGTACGGATACGGCCGGACATAAAGAACAGAGAGAACAAACAGCGCCAGAAACAACGTGACCTTGAACAGTCTACGGGCAAGTGTTGCCATATGTGATGACCTCAATTGTTCCGTAGGCCCGAAGCCCCGAAATGCCGGCAAGGATCGTCATGGTGCCCAGCAGCGCATTGCGGATTCTCATGAAATCGCTATGGCTCGGCAAGGTAATGCAACCAAGTGATGCGCCGTGCCCGCCTGCTGGATGCAACCGGAACTGCCCACGCTTGACACCATTGACCCAAGTGAAATCATCGACTAGTCCGTCATCCCGATACAGGGCGAACCAGTCACCGTGATTCGACGGATGGCCGAAAACGGCATTCAACGCGTCTTTTCCCAATGCGTAAGCCTGTGAACGGATGCCACCAGTCGGACTGGTCGACGATCCAGTATTTGCCGGCGGGAATCGGCCCCTTGCTAGGCACAGCCGTGCAGCCGCCCCGATTGCGGTATTGCCGGTCGCCAGAATAAGCGTCAAAGGTGCCGATGCCAGAAATGGTGAGCGGTGATAGTGGCTCGTTATTCACGAGGAATTTGCCGGTGTAGGCCATATGTCACACCTCCTGATTACGCTGGCTGTAGGTCATTGCGTCCTGCACAGGTTCCTCCCGTCGGGGAACCTTGACCGTAAGCGCGCGTGCCCCTGGCGCGCTACAGGTCGATTCCCGATTTGCCGCCTCCTTCGCCTGGGCAAAAAAAGCGCGCCACAAGGGCGCGCAAAAATTTGCATCACAGATAAAAGAGCTAACCGAACCGCCACCTCAGCGAGAAAGCGATACCGGGTTGCGACGATTCAATGCTAGGTGTATGTGCCGGGCGCAGGCTTCAGACAACTCCGAAACGCCGGGGCGTGCGCGATGGTCGTCAACTCTCCTGAGCAAAAATAGAAAAGCCCCCTCCCCAGGGCTTTCGTCTACTTCGTGCGATACCACCGCCATAGCTTCATGATTGCCACATACGCCAGCACCGCCACGATCAGTTCGATAGTCATCCACAGGCCGATATACAGGTTTTCGGGATCGCCGATACCTAGCACCTCCGAAGCGTGTATCCATGCACGCATCTCAGACTCGGTCCACCCATCGTCGTACGGTCGGACAAATCGGAATGACAGAAGGTACAGACCTATAAACAGCAGGACCTTAAGCACCCTTCGGACAGGTGTTGCCATAGGTAATGACCTCAATTGTTCCGTAGGCGCGAAGCCCCGAATTGCCGGCAGGGATCGTCATGGTGTGAAGGAGTGAGTTGCGGATTCTCAGGAAATCCGTACGGCTCGGCAGGGTAATGCAGCCAAGCGAAACACCCCGACCACCTGCCGGATGCAACCTGAAGTTTCCACGCCGCACGCCGTTGATCCATGTGTAATCGTCGATTAGCCCATCACCACGATACAGTGCAAACCATTCACTGTGATCGGTCGGGTGCGACGAGTAGTAATTGAACTCATCTTTTAACCACGTTTCTACCGCAGAGCGCACGCCGCCAGTAGGGCGCGGGACGATCCAGTACTTGCCAGCGGGGATCGGCCCGTTATTGGGAACCATTGTGCAGCCGCCCCGATTGCGGTATTGGCCGTTGCCGGAATAGGCGTCGAATGTGCCGATGCCATTAATGGTGAGCGGTGACAGCGGCGCGTTGTTCACGAGAAATTTGCCGAAGTAAGCCATGTTTCACGCCTCCTGATTGCGCTGGCTGTAGGTCATTGCGTCCTGCATAGGTTCCTCCCGTTGGTGAGCCTGGACCGTAAGCGCGCGTGCCGCTGGCGCGCTACAGGTCGATTCCGGATTTGCCGCCTCTTGCGCCTGGACAAAAAAAAGCGCCACAGGGGCGCGCAATACCTTTGCATCACAGAAAAAGAGCCAACCGGGGCGCCACCTCAGCGGGAACGACATACCGGGCGGCGACGGTTCAATGCTAGGTGTATGTGCCGGGCGCAGGCTTCAGACGACTCCGAAAAGCCGGGGCATGCGCGATGGTCGTCAACTCTCCTGGGCAAAATCGGGATAGGGGCAGGCCTCGCGGCCCGACCCCTCCCACAATAGAAAAGCCCCGTCGCCGGGGCTTTCGTCTACTTCGTGCGATACCACCGCCATAGCTTCATGATCGCCACATACGCCAGCGCCGCCGCGATCAGTTCAATCGTCACCCACACCACGAAATACAAATCTTCGGGATCGCGGACACCAAGCCAACGCGAAGCACCAAACCATGCGCGCGACTCGCTTTCTGTCCACTCATAATGGTACGGACGGACATAGAGCAGAGAGAGATAGCACAGGCCGATAAACAGGGCGACCTTGAACACCCTACGGGCAAGTGTTGCCATATGTGATGACCTCAATTGTTCCGTAGGCGAGAAGGCCCGAACTGCGCGCGGGGATTTTGACCGTGTGCAGCAGCGCGTTGCGGATTCTAATGAAATCGCTATGGCTCGGCAGCGTGATGCAGCCAAGCGAAATCCCGCGTCCGCCTGCCGGATGTAAACGGAACTGCCCGCGTTTGACGCCATTAATCCACGTCAGATCATCAATCGTCCCATCATCACGATATAGCGCGAACCAATCACCGTGATTCGATGGGTGACCCATTGCTGCATTCCACTCATCTTTTGCCCATGCAAACACCTGAGAACGGATGCCGCCCGTGGGGCGGTCCACGATCCAGTATTTACCGGCAGGGAGCGGCCCATCATTAGGCACCATCGTGCAGCCGCCCCGATTGCGATATTGATTGTTGCCTGAATACGCGTTGAACGTGCCGATGCCAGAAATGGTGAGCGGTGATAGTGGCTCGTTATTCACGAGAAATTTGCCGGTGTAGGCCATGTGTCACGCCTCCTGATTGCGCTGGCTGTAGGTCATTGCGTCCTGCATAGGTTCCTCCCATTGGTGAGCCTTGACCGCAAGCGCGCGTGCCGCTGGCGCGCTATAGGTCGATTCCGGATTTGCCGCCTCTTGCGCCTGGACAAAAAAAACGCGCCACAGGGGCGCGCAATACCTTTGCATCACAGAAAAAGAGCCAACAGAGCCGCCACCTCAGCGGGAATGACATACCGGGAGGCGACGGTTCAATGCTAGGTGTATGTGCCGGGCGCAGGCTTCAGACGACTCCGAAAAGCCGGGGCGTGCGCGATGGTCGTCAGCTCTCATAGGCAAAAAAAAAGCCCCAGCATGTCTGTAGGGGCTCTTATCGATAAACATCCGGCGGCCAACTTCAACGGGTCAAATGACCTGCCTTCGCGGGTACTGATTCAATGCTTCGACTACTCCGATGACTCGCGGCGGAACGCCTACGACACCCGCGTCGCCGGCGCCACACTACGCAGTGTCGTCGCCGTAGCCGGCAGATACTCCGGCACCCAGCGCCGCAGATCGCGCCGCACTTCATCGTCGGCCGGCACGCGATGCTGCATCAGCCACGGCAGCAGATTGTCGATCAGGCTGTCCGGCACCTCGCGCGCCTGTGCGATGCGCAGCTTCGGATGCGGCGTGCGCGTGGTGGTTTCGTCGTCCGCGAGCAGTTCTTCGTAAAGCTTCTCGCCCGGACGCAAACCCGTGAACACGACGCGAATCTGCTCTTCGGTGAAACCGTACAGGCGGATCAGATCGTGCGCAAGATCGGCGATTCGCACCGGCTTGCCCATGTCGAGAATGAAAATCTCGCCGCCGCGCCCCATGCTCGACGCCTGCAACACGAGTTGCGACGCCTCCGGAATCGTCATGAAGAAACGCGTGATTTCCGGATGCGTGACGGTCACCGGCCCGCCGCGCGCGATCTGCTCCTGGAACTTCGGAATCACGCTGCCAGCGCTGCCGAGCACGTTGCCGAAGCGCACCGTCTCGAACTGCGTGCGCCGCGCGCCCTGCTGCTGCAGCGCCGAGCACGCCATCTCCGCGAGCCGCTTGCTCGCGCCCATCACGTTGGTCGGGTTGACCGCCTTGTCGGTCGAGATCAGCACGAAATGCGCGACGTCGTGGCGGATCGCCGCGCGCGCGACGCGGTACGTGCCAAGCACGTTGTTGCGCACCGCCTGCCACGTGTTGACCTCTTCCATCAACGGCACATGCTTGTAGGCCGCCGCATGAAACACGATGTGCGGACAGTAGCGCGCCATCACCTGATCGAGCAGCAGCGAGTCCTTCACGTCGCCGACGATCGGCACCACCGACACTTCCGGATACTTGTCGCGCAGCTCTTCGTTCAGCCGATAGATCGAGAACTCGGAGATGTCGAACGCGACCAGTTGCACCGGACCGAAGCGCAGGATCTGCCGGCATAGCTCCGAGCCGATCGAGCCGCCCGCGCCCGTCACCATCACGACGCGGTTTTTCAGCAGCGCGGCGACGTGCTCGGTGTCGATCGTCACCGGGTCACGGCCGAGCAGGTCTTCGAGATCGATCTGCCGCACGCGCGACAGGAACGCCTGACCTTGCGTGAGCGGCGTGAGCGCGGGCAGCGTCATTGCGCGTACGCCGGCGCGCACGCACAGCGTGGCGATGCGCCGATGCGCCTCCACCGACGCCGACGGCACCGCGATGATCACATGCTCGACCTTCAGCTCCGTGCAGATTTTCTGCAGATCGCTGATCGCACCAACCACGCGATAGCCGTAGATTTCACGGCCCTGCTTGATCGGATCGTCGTCGAGCAGACCGACGAGGCGCCATTGGCCCGAGCGCTTCAGCTCGCGCACGAGGTTCGCGCCGGCATTGCCCGCGCCGAGCACGAGCACCGGCTTGCCCTGGCCGACCAGTCCGCCGTAGCGATAGAACTCCTTGGCCGCGCGATACAGCGCGCGTGAGCCGCCCATCGTCAGGAACAGCAGCATCGGCGACACGATCAGCACCGAGCGCGGCACGACCGGCGCCGGCTGCAACAGCGCCGAGCCGATCACGACGACGAGCGCGCCGACGCCGATCGCTTTCGCGATCCGCACGAGATCGGGCAGGCTCGCGAACACCCACATGCCGCGATAGAGGCCGTAGCTGCGGAACATCACCGCGTAGATCAGCAGCACCCACACGAGCGCATGCAGCCCGCTCGACCAGAACGGCGCGGGCACCGGTCCGTTGAACCGGATCACATAGGCCAGCAGCCAGGCCATTGCCACCGCGCACAGGTCGAACGCAAACGCACTGAACGAAAGCCATCTGGCTTTGAAGCTTTTCATTGCGCAGAACCTCAGATTGGCCCGGAACGGGACACATGGCGCCGCCAGCGGCGATCAATACACAGCCCCGCGACGACCAGCACGGCAGCCCATGCGACGACAACCAGCCATTGATACAGAAGAGCGAATTGTAGCGCCCAGATAGCAAGCATTATGCCCGCCGCCATGAACAGATACCAAATCCACGCGGTCGATGCGTGCCCGAAACCCGACTGCACCAGTCTTTGATAGTAGTGTTCACGATGCGCCTGCCAAAATTTTTCACCGCGCAGCAGGCGCTTGAGCAGCGTGACCGACGCATCGCCGATGAACGGCGCGAAGCACAGCGCCGGAAACCACACCGGCCATACACCCTCGCGCCACCCCCAATAGCCGAGCGCGCCGGCCAGAAAGCCGAGCGGGATCGAGCCGGCGTCACCGAGAAAGATGCGCGCCGGGTGAAAGTTGAACAGCAGAAAGCCCGCGGCCGCGCCTGTGACGATCAGGCTCGCCGTCGCGAGCGCCGGGTCCGCGTGCGACGACAGCGAGGCGGCCACCGCATAGCCGCCGAAGCCGAACAGCGCCATGCCGCCCGCGAGGCCGTCCGAGCCGTCCATGAAGTTGTAGAGATTGACGAGCCACACGAGCAGAACCGCCATGCACGCGAGCGCCCACCACGGCACGTCGGCCGGATAGACGGCGATCAGTGCCGCCACCGCCGCCGCATGACCGCCGAAGCGCACGCGTGCGGGCAGGCCACGTCGATCGTCGAGCTGCGATAGCGCCGCGAGCAGCGCCGCGGCAAGCGCGGGCAGCCACAGCGACGGCGCCGCCAGCGCGATCAGCAGCACCGCGACCGGCACGATGCCCCACCCGCCGACGCGCGGCGTCGGGCGCGTGTGCAGCGAGCGGTCGTTGGGGATGTCGGTGGCGAGCCGCCACGCGAGGCCGGTGCGCAGCAGCGTCCACAGGATCGCCGCGCAGGCGGCGAGCGCGGCGACGCCCCACGGCAGTAGAGAGACGACGGAAGAGGCAGAGTGTGCAGCGAGCGGCATCGATAGCGTTAGCGGTTCAGGTCGGAGTCAAGGCGGGTTCAACCCGTGGTCAATGCGTTGAGCGATACCACGCCGCGGTTTCGAGCAGCCCATGCTCGACCGTATGCGGCGCAGACCAGTTCAGACATTCGCGGATATGCGAACTGTCGACGCGCAGCTCGCCGGTCAATCGATCGATCTGCGCCGAGCGGCCGGTCAGGCGACCCGCGAGACGCAGCAGGCTGGCCGGCACCGGCACGAGCCGCGCGGGCACGTGAAGCTGCGTGGCCAGCAGACGCGCGAGTTCCGGCACGCTGAGGTCGCGGCCGTCGGTCACATGGAAGGTTTCGCCGGCCGCGCGCGGATCGGTCGCGCAATGCACGAGCGCGTCCGCGAGGTTATCGACGAACACGAGGCTGCGCAGCGCGCTGAGCGCGCCGAGCGGCAACGGAATGCCTCTCGCGACCGCGTTCATCAGCTGCAGGAAGTTCGCGCGCACGCGCGGCCCGTAGACCAGCGGCGGCCGCACCACGACGACTTCGAGACCCGTCGAGCGGCCGTAGTCGAACAGCGCGCGCTCGGCTTCCAGTTTCGAGATGCCATACGCATCGGACGGCGCGGGCTGATCCGTTTCAGCGATCGGCCGGCCGCTGCTCGCCTCGCCCATCGCCTTGATGCTGCTGACGAACACGAAGCGCCTCGCGCCCGCGCGCCGCGCCGCGGCCGCGACGCGCAAGCTGCCCTCGACATTGGTCGCGCGATAGGCGGCGAGCGGCTCGGTCAGGGTCTCCCGCATCACGTGCACGCGCGACGCCAGATGGATCACCGCATCGCAAGTGAGCGCGACCGGCCAGCGCTGGTCGATGCCCGCAAAGTCTTCGGTATCGAGCAGCCATTCGCGCACGCCCTCGGCGGCCGTCTGCGGCCGGCGCACCACGCCAGTCACTCGATCGCCCCGCCGCAGCAACGCGCGGGACACCGCCTGGCCGACGAAGCCGTTGGCGCCGGTGACGAGGATCTGCAGACTCATCGCAATGCTCCGTCATGCACTTCGCGGCGCACGATTACGCCCACGCCATGCCGCGCGACCCACGCAAACAGACGATCGCCGTCAGGACTCGACGCGGCCGCAAACGGCGGGAAAGGCGGATCAGACACGATACAATCTGGCATCGGCGGTGCTTTCTCAGGAAGTCTGGCTGGGAACGTATTGTATTCGGGCCGTGATAATAAAACGGACCTGCGCCTGCTGGCGCGTCGTTCGTACACTTCGTAACAACTCAAACATATTCGCGCATGTGGAATTCGTGGTATCGATCCGACGTGCTCGACAACAGCACACGCCGGCCTGCTCGCGGGCCGTGCGATCAGGCCCCGGCCCGCGCACCGGCAAGTCCGCGCCTGAAGGCCGCGCAAGCGCGCGGCGAGCATCCACGTGAATGCCCCGAAACCTGCCGGTCTCGCCGCCATGTTCGCGCGTTACGCGCAGCGGCGTGCCGCGACGTGCTGGTCTGAAGAAAAGAACTGTTTGAGCGACTAGAGTCCCACCTATGAAAGTGCTGTTCGCCACCTACCCGATGGCTTTCCATACCCCCGGCGGCGGAGAAATCCAATTGCTTGCGTATCACAAGCATCTGCCCGCGCATGGCGTCGACGTTACGCTGTTCGATCCGTGGAAGCCGCGTTTTCTAGAACACGACGTGGTGCATTTCTTTTCGTGCGTCGGTGGCTCGGTGCACTTCTGCAACTTCGTCAAGCAACTCGGCTTGCCGCTCGTCGTGTCGTCGAGTCTGTGGGTGACGGAGGAAACCAGGCATCTCTATCCGATCGGCGAAATCCATCATCAGTTTTCTCTCGCGGACCGCGTGGTCGCGAACTCCGAGATCGAATGCGACACGCTCGCTCGCATCTTCGATCTGCCGCGCGAGAAGTTCGCGAGCGTGTTGAACGGCGTCGAACAGAGCTTTTACGAGCCGGTCGCGGCGGAGCCGTTCCGCCGCGAATCCGGCATCGAGGGCCGCTTCATCCTGAACGTCGGCAACATCGAGCCGCGCAAGAACCAGCTCGCGCTGATCCGGGCGATGAAGTCGTTCCCCGACCTGAAGCTTGTCCTGATCGGCCATCAGCGCGATCCCGAGTATGCGAAGGCATGCTTCGACGAGGGTGGCGCGCAGGTCGTCTACACCGGCACGCTGCCCCACGATTCGCCGCTGCTGCGCTCCGCCTACGCGGCCTGCGAAGCGTTCGTGCTGCCGAGCACGCTCGAAACGCCGGGGCTCGCCGCGCTCGAAGCGCATGCCGCCGGCGCCCGCATCGCGGTGACAAAGGTTGGCTCTACCCAAGAATATTTCGCGCAGCACGTTGCCTACCTGGATCCGTTCGACGTCGACAGCATCACCGGATCGATTCGCGCGGCGCTCGCGCAACCGCGCGGCGCTGCCGCTGCTCCGACGCGCGATCTGACCTGGCAGGCCGTCCTGTCGCCCTTGAAAGACCTCTACGATTCCCTGCTGACGAAATGACAAAACCCGTGACGAACCTCGTGAAGAACCTCATGAAGAACTTCGAACTTCGTCCCTTGAATAACGTCGAGGCGTCCTCGAATTCCGGATTCGCCTGGAACGCGACGAACGGCGATCCGCAGTTCGAGCTGACGGGATGGGAAGAGTTGTCGGGTCGCGCCGCGCATATTTCGTTCGAGCTCGCGAAAGAAGACATGCCGGCCTCGCCGTGCATGATCTATTTCGACGCGGGCGCGGGCATGTCGGAGCACGCGACGATCGGCCTCGTGGTCGACGCTGACGGCAAGGTGGATCAGGTCGTCGCGTTTCCGCCGCTCGTCGGTCCGTTGCGCCTCGATCCGATCGCGCGCGCGGGACTGTTTTCGATCACCGGCTTCAACGTCGAACTGGTGGCCGACGCCGACTGCCCGACGGAACTGCTCGAACGCGCGCGCCGGATGGCGTCGTGGGGCGGCGGCGCTCAGCCCGCGCCGGCGCCAACCGTGGGTCACACGTATCAGGAATGGATCGAGCGGCACGAGCCGCCCGCGTCGCATTACCCGGAACTGCGCGCGCGCTCGAAGGCGTGGGCGCTGCAACCGCTGATCAGCATCGTGATGCCGACCTACAACACGCCGGCCAGGTGGCTGCGCATGGCGATCGATTCGGTCGTCGACCAGGTCTACGAGAATTGGGAATTGTGCATCGCCGACGACTGCTCGACGAACCCCGAGGTCAAGCAGGTGCTCGACAGCTACGCCGCCAAAGATCCGCGCATCAAGGTCGCGTACCGCACGACGAACGGCCACATCAGCAGCTCCAGCAACACGGCGCTCGAGCTTGCCGTCGGCGAATTCGTCGGCCTGCTCGACCACGACGACGAATTGCATCCGCTCGCGCTCTACTGCGTCGCCGAGCTGATCAACGCGCATCCGGACGCGACGGTGATCTACAGCGACGAAGACAAGATCTCGATCGACGGGGTCCGCTCGGACCCGTACTTCAAATGCGACTTCAACTACGATCTGTTCCTGAGCCAGAACATGATCTCGCATTTCGGCGTCTACAAGACTTCGGTCATGAAGGAGGTCGGCGGCTTCAGAACCGGCTTCGAAGGCTCGCAGGACTACGACCTCGCGCTGCGCGTGATCGACCGCGCGGGTCATCACACGGTGTATCACGTGCCGCGCGCGCTGTACCACTGGCGCATGATCCCCGAGAGCACGGCGGCCGGCCATGAAGCCAAGCCGTACGCGCATATCGCGGCGATGCGCGCGCTCGACGAACACCTCGCGCGCAACGGCATCAACGCCCACACCGAGCACGCGCCGGGCACGGACGCCTTCAACAAGGTCGTGTACGACTTGCCCGAGGTGCTGCCGTCGGTGGAGATCATCATTCCGACGCGCGATTCCGCCGGACTCGTCGAGCAATGCGTGGAATCGGTGCGGCAGAAATCGAGCTATCCGAACTTGCGCATCACGATCATCGACAACGGCTCGCTCAAGCAGGAAACGCACGACCTGTTCGCGCGCCTGCAAGAGGACGAGCGCATCAAGGTCGTGCGCGACGATTCGCCGTTCAACTACTCGGCGCTGAACAACCGCGTCGCGCTCGCGAGCACGGCGGACTTCGTCTGTCTGATGAACAACGACATCGAAGTGATCAACGGCGACTGGCTCGAGGAAATGGTGTCGGTCGCGCTGCAGGCGAATGTCGGCGCGGTCGGCGCGAAACTGCTGTATCCGGACGACACGATCCAGCATGGCGGCGTGGTGCTCGGCGTCGGCGGTATCGCGAGCCATGCGCACAAGCATTTCCCCAATTCGCACCCCGGCTACTTCGCGCGCGCACGCCTGCGCAACGTGATGTGCGCGGTGACCGCCGCGTGCCTGCTGATTCGCCAGTCGATCTACAAGGAAGTCGGCGGCCTCGACGAACAGTTACACGTCGCTTACAACGACATCGATTTTTGCCTGCGTGTGCGGCAAGCGGGCTACCGCAATGTGTGGACGCCCTACGCGGAGCTTTATCATCACGAATCGGCAACCCGCGGCGCCGAAGACACACCGGAAAAAATCAGCCGCTTCAACCAGGAATCTGAGTTGGTCAGACAGCGCTGGGAGCATCTGTTGATGAACGATCCCTGCTATTCACCCAATCTGACACTGACTGCCGACGATTTTTCCTTTGCTTGGCCTTCAAGGATTGCAAATCTTGATTAATCTGGGACCCAAAAAAAACAAGACCGGATGGCTGGCGGAGTACCGCCATCCATCGCCGGGGGAACTGTTCTGCCTGCCGAGCGCGATCTACTTTCTGATGAAGTTCAGAGCCGATCTCGCGCGCTTCAATTCCAAAGTGCTGGATGACCGCGTCACGCTGTATTTCTGGTGGGAAATGTCGGCGCGCGAAACGTATCCGGACTTCAACTGGGTGCTGCGACAGGAAGACCTCGAATATTTGCGTCAGCTCGACAACGACACGCTGATCGAGCGGCATCCGGACGCCGTCACGTACTGGCTCGGCTCGACCAAACCGAGCGTGCTCGATGCGAAGCATCTGAGCGAGACGCTGCACGAGCCCGTCACCGTGCTCGAAGAAGCCGGCCTGCAATTGCCGAAGCTGATGACGACGGTCGTGCGCAATCGCGGCGATCTGTCTCAGGCATTCAACCTGAACACGCTGACCGGCTATCTTAACTGCCTCGACTGGTGGGAGCAGTACGGTCAGCTCACCTGCCCGCGCGTAACGTGGCGTCCGCCGATCGCGTGGCCCGGGCTGCTGGAACCGATCGACGCGGCCGACTCCAGCGCGATGCCGTTTCCGCGCTTCCTCGCGCTGATCACGACCGAGCGGCCCGATCTGCGCAGCGCGTTCAATCTGAACAGCTTCACTTCGCGGCTCAACGCGCTCAGCTGGTGGGAAGACCACGGCCAGCGCGAGTATCCGCGCATCAAGTGGTCGCAGCCGCCGATCGGCGGCTTCATGCTCGAGCCCGAAGCGCCTCCCGCGGACGGTGGCCCTTACGTGCCGCGCTTCCTGTGCGAGATCTACAAGGACCGGCCGGACCTGCAGGAGACCTTCACGCTGCAGTCCTTCCGCGGGCGGCTCAGCTGTCTGTCGTGGTGGATCGAACACGGCCAGCATCAGTACCACGCGATCAAATGGGTGCCGCCCACGCCCTCCGCCGTGATGTTCGAGCCCGAATTTGGCTCGCACGCCGACTGGCTACCGGTGCCGCGCTTCCTGCGGCTGCTGCACGGTGAGCGCCGGGACCTGCAGGAACTCTGCTCGCTCGACAGCTTCACCGGGCGCCTGAAGTGCCTGTCGTGGTGGATCGAGCACGGGCAGCACCAGTATCCGGCGATTCACTGGGGCATCCCGCCGTTGCCCGACACCCTGTTCAAGATGGAAGCGGGCGAGCAAGGCGCGCTGCCGCTGCTGCCGCGCTTTCTGCCGCTGATCTGGAACGAGCGGCCCGACCTGCAGGCGTCGTTCAACCTGAGCAGCTTCCGCGAGAGGCTCGCGTTCATTTCGTGGTGGGAAAAGCACGGGCACAGCGAGTACTACGCGATCGAATGGTCGCCGACGCATCTCGCCGAAGAACGCGAGGGCGAATGGGTGCCGCCCACCACACCCGCATTGATGTTCGAGCCCGAATGGGGCACGCACGCCGACTGGCTGCCGGTGCCGCGCTTCCTGCGGCTGTTGCATGACGAGCGCCAGGATCTGCAGGAGCTCTGCTCGCTCGACACCTTCACCGGGCGTCTGAAGTGCCTGTCGTGGTGGATCGAACACGGGCAGCACCAGTATCCGGCGCTTCACTGGGTCATCCCGCCGTTGCCCGACGGCCTGTTCGGCGCGCCAGCCGGCGAGCAAGGCGCGCTGCCGCTGCTGCCGCGCTTTCTGCTGCTGATCTGGAACGAGCGGTCCGACCTGCAGGCATCGTTCAACCTGAACAGCTTCAGCGAACGGCTCGGCTTCATCTCGTGGTGGGACAAGCACGGGCACGACGAGTACTACGCGATCAAATGGACGCCGACTCATCTGGCCGAAGAGCTCGCGAGAATCGACGACGAGCAGCCGGCGGACGACACCTTGCTGCCGCGCTTCCTGACGATGATCGCGAATGACCGCCCGGATCTGCGCGAAGTGTACGACCTGAACACCGCGGATGGCCGCGACCAGCTCGTGCGCTGGTGGAACGAATGGGCGTCGACCGAATATCCGCTGGTCGGCTCGCTGAAGGTGCGCTGGACCGACAGCGCCGACGACGAAGCCGATGACGACGCGCACGAGCCCGCGCGCTATCACGCGCGCGTCGAAGGCATCGGCTACGACTTCGGCGTCAACATCATCGGCTTCCCGCAAGGTGTGCTGGGCCTCGGCGAAGACGCGCGCATGGCCGCCCGCGTACTGCAACTGTCGTCGACACCGGTCACGCTGCTCAATGCGCCGATGGCGGGACCCGCGCGCCTCGAACACTCGGTCGATCATCTGATCAGCGACGAGCTCAAGTACAACATCAGCCTGATCTGCCTGCCGGCGCCCGAAATGGTGCGGCTCGCTCTGGAAGGCGGCCGCAGCCTGATCGACGCGCCCACGCACAAGATCGGCGCATGGCCATGGGAACTGCCCCACTGGCCGAACGCATTCGGCAACGTGCATCAGATGGTCGACGAAATCTGGGCGCAGAGCCGCTTCGTGCAGAGCGTCTACAGCCGGCTCGGCAACACGCCGGTCTACCAGATGCCGATGGCGGTCGAGGTCCCCGCGCCGCTCGAGCCGAAGCGCGAGCGCTTTGGCCTGCCGGCCAACGAGTTCCTGTTCTACCTGATGTTCGACGGCAACTCGTGGCTGAGCCGCAAGAATCCGGTCGCCGGCGTGCAGGCGTTCAAGCAGGCGTTCGGCGACAGCTCCCCGGGCGTCGGGCTCGTCATCAAGGCGATGAACGTGCGCGACGACGACCCGGTGTGGCGCGCCGTGCTCGACCTTGTCGCGGGCGATAGCCGCGTTCACATCGTGTCCGAGCGCCTGAGCCGCCAGGACTCGACCGACTTCATGGCCTGCTGCGACGCCTATATTTCGCTGCACCGTAGCGAAGGCTTCGGCCGCGTGATCGCGGAGGCGATGGCGTTGGGGCAGCCGGTCGTGGTCACGAACTTCTCGGGCAACGTCGACTTTTGCGAACCCGACACCGCGTTCCTCGTGGATGGCGAACTCGTGCCGCTGCGCCCCGGCGACTACCTGTTCGCCGAAGGTCAGTACTGGTGCGATGCGGAGGTATCGATCGCGGCGGAACAGCTCAAACGCATGATCGACGATGCGCCACTGCGTGAGCGCATCGCACTGGCGGGGAAGGCGCGCATCGAGCGCGACTACTCAGTTGAGGCAGTCGCACGCGCGTATGCGCGACGGTTGAACGACATTGCGGAGGCGAAGACGATATGACGCTGCGGGTATGTGCTCCGGACATTTTCTCGGGCGATGCGGTGGGTAACCACTGCATCGGTTTCGTACGCATGGCTGAACGTCTCGGCATGAGGGCCGAGCTGTATGCAAGCGGTTTCGAGGAGGGAACGAATGGAGTGCGCCCGCTTGACGCATTTTTCGAAGAGGTCACTCGCGACGATGTGGTTCTGCTGAGTTACTCGATCTACGATCCGTACCTCGAGCGGACACTCGCGCTCGATTGCAGGAAGATCTGCTACATCCACGGCGTGACGGACCCGCAGTTGCTGCGCGCGCTCGAACCGCGCACCGCACAGTTGTGCGAGAAGGCACTCGCGCAACTGCCGCTGCTCGCGCACTTCGACACCGTCGTCGCGAATTCGCGCAGCACGGCGGCGAGCCTCGCCGGCATCGTCGCGGCGGACGCCATCAAGGTCGTGCCGCCGATCTTTCCCGACATGTACGTGTTCCGGCGCGAAGGACCGCGCAAGGGCCGCAAGCGCCCTGAGCCGAACCTGCTGATGGTGGGCCGCGTGGTGCCGCATAAACGCATCGAGGACGGCATCGAGATTCTGTCGCTGCTGAAGCAGCGTGATTTCGGCGCGACGCTGAGCATCGTCGGCAGCACGCCGAACTACGATTACCTGAAATTTCTGATCAATCACGCGCGGCGTCTCGGCGTGCTCGAGCAGGTCGACTTCAAGGGCATGCTCGACGACGCCGATCTGTTCGAGTGCTACGAATCCACCCACGCGTTGCTCGCGATGAGCCGCCACGAAGGCTTCTGCGTGCCGGTGCTCGAAGCGATGCATTACGGCAAGCCCGTATTCGTGCGTGGCGACACGGCCGCTCAGGAGATTTGCCCGCCCGACTGCGTGTTCGACGCCCATGCCGAACTCGCCGCCTGGATACCCGTGATCACGCAGCGCCTCGGCCAGACCCACGGCCGCTGTCCGATCGACACGGCCTTCGTCAAACATGCCGACGGTGTGCTGCAACGTGCCAGCGACGAGGTATGGCGCAACATCTTCATCGGCGCCGGGGTCGGCATGGCGGCCGCGTCGACGCATGCGCGCGCAGGTACGGCGGCCGTTTCGCTGAAAAGAGATCGATAGTCAGCGCCGCCGCTCACCAACGCATCCCGGCGCCCATCGGCGCGATCCAACCCGATCGCGCCGCCTCACTCGTTCGCTGGCGGCTTGCCGCTCCTGTCGAAGTCGATCGGTTGCCCCGTATGCGGGTGCGGTGTGAACGAGAAATGCGCGCGCACGTACTTCTGCGATAGCGTGCACAGCAAGTCCATCAACGCAATCTGTTCGGGCGGAAAGACCGGCGCGCGATCCGCCGCGTCGATCGGTTTTTGCATGTAGCGCACGATGTCTTTTTCGAAATCGCTGACGCAATAGTCCAGCACCTGATCGCCTTCGATCGGATAGGCCGCCACCTTCAGTTCGGGATGCAGCGACAGATACGTGCTGAACAGACGCTCGGCAACGAATGGCAGGAACGGTGCGTCGTCCGAGTGGATCGTGGGCTCCAGCACCCCGCGCGCGGCCTCGGTGCCGCTCTGCGTTTCGAGGAACGTGGCAATCGGCTCAAGCACCTTGCCGACGTAGCTTTCCCAGAACGACTGCGAACCGACCCAGAAATTGCAATAGCACAGCGTATGCGGCGACTGACGGGGCGCCTCACGCAGATTCCACGTGATGCCGCAGGCGTCGAGCAGTTGCTGGCTGCGCTCGACGAGTCCCGGATGCGCATGCTCGCCCTGCATCCACGCGGTGTACGAGAAATACGCGAGTTGCGGAAACGGATTGATCATCCAGACGTCGGCGTCGGCATTGGCCTGCACGAACTCCAGAAACCGGCTGCCGTCTATGCGCGCCTTCAGCGCGAACTTCGGCGAAAAAAGACCGGTAATCTGCTGCTGCCGATGCATGCCCTTGCGGTACATGTCGACGAGAATATAAAACTCGCGCCACGCGGCGTGCGCGTTATCGCGCAGTTCGAGCGGTTGAAAAGCCTGTTCGGACAGGACCTGTCCCGGCGCGTAAAGCGGCTCGAAGATCTTGATCGATGCACTCATGACAGCCCTGCGATCTGCAGATAATAGTTTCCGGTATGCACGTTGCGCCGGAACAGCGTGAGCGATGCATTCGGCACCAGCACGTTGGGAAAGCGGGACAACGGCACGTTCAGCAGGTATTGCGAGATCACCGAGATCGGTCCCGCGTGACACACGGCGGCGATCAGGCCAGGCTGCTCAGCGTGCCGCAGCACCTCCTCCTCGAGCCAGTTCACCGAACGCGCGGCCAGTTCGAGATGCGACTCGCCGCCCTCGTAACGGTCCGACAGATGTTTGCCCCAGTCGGGAAACGCCAGACGAAAATCTTCGGCCTTCCAGGTCGCGAACCGCCCCGCATTGGTTTCGCCGAGACGGGCGTCGACGGTCCAGTCGCTGTTGTCCTCGAACAGCACTTCAGTGGTCTGCAACGCGCGCCGCCACGGGCTCGAAAAAACGCGGTCGGGCGCGAAACCGTGACTTTCCATCAGCGTGCGTAGCTTCGCGGCCTGCTGCAGGCCATGCTCGGTCAACTCGTCCTGCTCGGTCGAGTTCAACAGGCCAGCCACGTTGGCGTGCGATTGGCCGTGTCGAATCAGAAGAAGATCCATAGGTGTTAGGTGCTTTAAGGCTTGGGGTCGGGCAAGGCCTTCAGGAACATCGACGAAATGCGTCGCACGCTGAAACGGTCGAACACGTCGGCGTAGGCATTGCGGCGGATCGACTGGCGAAGCTGCGGGTCGCCCAGCATGTCCTCCAGCGCTCGTGCCCAGCTCTCGGCCGTGTTCGACGCAATGTATCCCGTCACACGATGTTTGACGTTCTCGCGGTAGGTCGGGCAATCCGAATAGATGCTCGGGATGCCGAGGCTGCCGTAGTCCGCGTATTTGATCGGCGACTTGCACGAGTTGAAAAACAGCGTCTCCGGATCCTCTTCGGCGCCGAGCGGCACGATCGCGAACGTGTAGCCTTCGTCGCGAATGGTCTTCTTGTATTCGAGGTTGCCGCGGCTGCCGCGATGCGTCATGCGGGCAATCGTGTTGAGCTCCGGAAACGGATCGCCCCAGAAGTCGATCGACACGTTTTCGTGGCGCGCGAGAAAACTGCGCAAGGTGCCGAAAAACTCCTTGCGAAAGCTCACGAGCTTGATGCCGTCGAGATTGGAGAAGATGATCTTCGGCGGCTGGGTTTCAGTCCACAGTTCCGGCGACAGGTCGAACGCCTGATCGTCGAAACCGTTCGGGATGATCAGCACGTCGTCCGAGCGCCGCACTTTGCGCATGCGCTCCTGCAACAGCGAGTTCGACGCCGTGGCCGCGCTCGCCTCGCGAATCATCGCGAGCACGTTGTAGAGCACGTCCTCGTTCATTTCGAGCACGCTCCACGACGGCAGATCGAGCAGCCAGTCGTCGAGATCGTAAATCGTATGAAGACCGAGTTCGTTGGCCATCCGCATGATCTTCAGCGACAGATTCGACACGTGCTTGTTGAACAGCACGACGTCGAAGCGATGCAGATGGCTGACGCCAACGTCCGCCTCCGAGATCTGCTCCCATTCGATCAACCGATGGCGCTGCATGTACGAAAGCAAAGGCGCGAAGCGCGCGCCGATGGTGCGCGAATTCATTCGCCCATCGGTCATGGAGCGCCGCTGAACGACGAGCAGTCGGGGAATCTTAGTAATTTGTGAGGCCGGCATCGATCAGGTGTCTGATTAGGTCTGCTGCTACCGTGCCCGACGAGTGCCGTGCATAGACGCGTTCGTAGTTACTTTCAATCTTTTCGTCCCTGTCCGGGTCGGTCAGGGCAGCCTGAATGGCGGGAACGATGTCCGGCGCGCGGGTGGAAGCCGCGTACCAGACATTGTCGTCGAAGTGCTCGCGCTGCCAATCCCCATCAACCATGACGAGCGGCTGCTTCACGAACGCGCCTTCGAGGCACGAGCGCCCGGGCGGATCGAGGCTCGGCTCCGCCACTACCATCGCGCTGGCGAGCGCGGAGCGCAACAGCGCGCTGCAGGGCTGGATGAACGGCAGGAAATGAATGCCGCGACGCGCTTCGCGAACGCACTGCCGGTAATACTCCTCGTCCCTGAAACCGCCGACCATCAGGCCGTTCATGTCGAGCTGGTTCAGTGCGCGGATCAGTTCGAGCTGATTCTTGATCGGCTCGATCAAGCCGAGACACAGCACGTAGTCCGAGACGTCGCAGACCGTGGGGAGCAAATCCTTGTCGGCCGGCAGCAGGAACCGGTCGGATATGCCGGAGCCCACCACCACGCATTTACCTGGATCGACCGTGATGTACCTGTTGAAGTGCGCGAGTTCGGCGGAGGACTTAAACAGTAGCCGCTCGGCACGCTGCACGAACGCCTCGATGCGGCTGATTTCCGCCGGGTCGGGCGCGCTCAACCACCAGACGTTCGGCCACAGGAACAGCTTCTTGCCCTGACTCACCGTTTCGCGAACGATCGCTTCTCCGTCCGCATGGACGGAGAAGTGCATCACCGCGTCGTAAAAGCGTAGCGGCCGGCTGCGAATGCCGTAAATGTCGGCCTGTACGTCCGAATCGTTGAGAAGTTCGGCGACCTGCACGAGTTCCGACTCACCACCACCGCTCGTCATGAACGCGGTACTGTGAGTGGTCAGGAGAATTTTAAAATGCATATTGCGGGCTCCGTCCCGAATCGTGGGCGCTGGCGCCGTCCGCCGGACGGTGCGGAATTCACGTGTTCGCGCGACCTGTGAAACAGGCGCGGACTATTATCGGCAGGGGCTCGATTTTACGCCAAATCGTAACGCAGACGATCGCCCGCGAGCGACGCGCAGAGCACCCTGTTGCATGCTTTCGTCGGCTTACGTGGCTTACGAAACGATGACCGCCCCGCCCTCTTCTGGCGCGCACTCGCGACTCACTCGCGGTATCCACGGAAAACGGACGGCACATGACCCTTGGCATCGCGGCTGTGCCGATTGCTATGACGAATAATTTGTAAGTAACGGTAAATGCGGGCTCATGTCGGAACATCAGGAAATGTTGGACGTGCAGAATACTGGGGGTACGATAGACTGGCCGGCCGGGAGGGCCGGCTCGCCAGCCAGTCGGCATATCGGTATGAATTCGCTGTTCTGTCATGGCTTTTCGCAAATTCTTTCAAGCGGAGCAACAAGATGTCGGCATCGCCCGAGCTTCTCGATTCACTTGCCGCGCAGCATCCCGAGATTGCAGAACTGATCGCTGAACGGGACAAGTATCGCGACGCGCTTCAGGTCAATATTCCGCACTTTTCGAATCTCGGCGACGTGCCTCCAGGCCACTACTATTCGCCGATCCCGTCGATCCCCGACATCAAACAGAATGAAGCACGGCTGTTCGGTAACGTCTCGCGCACGCTGCCCGGCATCGAGTTCAACGAAGAGGCGCAGGTGCGGCTCGTCGGCGAGTTCGCCGACAAGTACTACGGCGAAATGCCGTTCGAGCCGCACAAGAAAGACGGCCTGCGCTTCTACTTCGAGAACGTGATGTTCTCGTATGGCGACGCGACGTCGCTGTACTGCATGATTCGCCACCTGCGGCCGCGCCGCATCGTCGAGATCGGCTCGGGTTTTTCGTCCGCCGTTTCGCTCGATACCAACGACCTGTTCTTCGACGGCCAGATCCAGTGCACCTTCGTCGAACCGAACAATGAACGCTTGCTGTCGTTGCTGACCGAGAAAGACAAGGTCACCTCGAAGATCGTCAAGTCGCTCGCGCAGGACGTCGACCTGTCCGTATTCGCGGAGCTCGAAGCGAACGACATACTGTTCGTCGATTCGTCGCACGTGAGCAAGATCGGCAGCGACGTGAACCGCATCGTCTTCGAGATACTGCCGATCCTCGCGCCCGGCGTGCACATACACTTTCACGACGTGTTCCTGCCGCTCGAATACCCGCCGCGGTGGATCTACGAAGGCCGCGCGTGGAACGAAGCCTATCTGCTGCGCGCCTTCCTCCAGTACAACAGCGCGTTCGAAGTTGTCCTGATGAATACGTTCATGGGACACTTCCATGCGGACCTGATGAACGCGCGGATGCCGCTCTTCATGCGCAATCCCGGCGCGAGCTTCTGGATTCGAAAGACACGTTAGGCGCCGCGGCGCAAACGTCTCACATTTTGCGGAGATTGATAGATGACTTCGACGAACGCGCTCGAGCATCGCAACGAAGGCGCGTCCATGCGAGCCGGCTTGCAAGACGGGGTGCGCGCCATGAAGGTCGGCCGCATCCCGGTACCTGAGTTGCTACCCGGCACCGTGATCGTCAAGGTGGCGAGCGTCGGTATCTGCGGCAGCGATCTGCACGCTTACCGGAACGTCGACGTTCATCAAAGCTTTCCGAACGGCCACGAACTGAGCGGCACCGCGGTCGAGATCGGCGAGGGCGTGACGAGCGTGCGCGTCGGCCAGCGCGTGACGATCGACATGGTGATGGGCACCGCGTGCGGCAAATGCGAGTACTGCAAGCTCGGCGCGCCGATTCACTGTCGCGCGCGCGAATTTCCGTTCGGCGGCGGCTTTGCCGAATACGTGCGCACCAAGGAATCGGGCGTGTTCCCGCTGCCCGATGCCGTCGACGATCAGCTCGGCGCCATCGTCGAGCCGGTGGCGGTCGGCATCCACGGGTGCCGCAAGATGCCGATTGCGCGCGGCTCGGTCGGCGTCGTGATCGGCGCGGGCACGATCGGCCTCGCGGCACTCGCCGCGGCGCTGGACGCTGGCAGTGAAAATGTCTACGTGGTCGCAAGACACGCGGCTCAGGCGCGCGCGGCGCTGGCGATGGGCGCCACCGCGATCCTGCCGGTTGATCGCGCCGAAGCGCTCGCCATGGTCGAACAGGCAACCGGCGGATTGGGCGCGCACTACGCGATCGAAGCGGTCGGCGGAACGGCCGACACGTTCGACTTCGCCTGTCAGTTCGTGCGCCCGCTCGGCCACGTGTGCGTGCTCGGTGCCTTCGATCACGGCTTCAGGAACATCGAAATCATCAAACCGCACATCAAGGAACTGACGATTCATCTGCCGAACTGCTACGGCTATATCGACGGTCAGCACGACTTCGCGCTCGCGATCGATCTGCTGGCGCGCAAGGGCGATACGTTGCGCGCCATGATCACGCACGACCTGAGCCTCGACGACGTCGACGAGGCCTTTCGGCTGGCCAGCGACAAAAGTTCGGACTCCATCAAGGTGCAGATGCATACCTGAAGATGTAAGCGGTCTCGCGCAATGCAGTGAACATCGGTCATAACTGGAAGCTGTGCCGTCCAATACGAGGAGGCAACATGGCGAAGGAAGACAATGCTCTCAGCATCGATGAAATTCGCGATAAGCGGCGTTGCCGTCTGCTGAAAGGACTGAACGTCAAGGAAAGCGTGGGCGTCGAGATAGGCCCGCTGTGCTGGCCTCTCGTGCGACGCAGCGACGCCGGTGAAATCATCTACGTCGACCATACTGACACGCCGCACCTGCGTCAGAAGTACAAGGACGATCCTCATCTCGACATTAATGAAATCGTCGATGTCGACGCGGTGTGGGGGCGCAACACGTTGCATGAAGCGATCAAGGGCCGCTATGTCGACTACGTGGTGGCCTCTCACGTCGTCGAGCATGTTCCCGATCTCGTGACGTGGCTCGGAGAACTTGGCGCGGTCCTCAAACCGACCGGCGAAGTGCGTCTCGTCGTTCCCGACCGACGCTACACCTTCGATTATTTCCGTCGCGAAAGCCGGTTGCCCGAAGTACTGGCCAGCTATATCGCGCGTGCGCGGGTACCGCAGCCCTACTCGCTGCTCGATCACTGCCTGTCCGCCGCCGATGTGTCGACACAGGAAGCGTGGCAAAAGCGGATCGACCCGCAGTCAGTCAGACGGCATCACACATGGCAAGGCGCGCTGCATCTCGCGCGCGACGCATTCGAAAACGGCACGTATCACGACGTTCACTGCTGGGTGTTCACGCCGCGCTCGTTTGCGAAACTGATTGCCGATCTTTGCGAAATGAAGCTGATCGATTTCGCGTGTGAAGACTTCTGCGACACGATGCGCAACGACATTGAGTTTTCCGTCGTGATGAGGCGCTCGCGCGATTCGCAATATATTGCCGAGAGCTGGCGGCGTATGGAGCGGCAGGCCAGCGACATAACGCCGGCCGTGCCGTTCTGGCGCACGCACCGCAAACTCCGGGAGCTATGCTCGGGACAGGACGCCGGTAAGAGCCCGCAGCGCGTATGCGGACAGCGTAGCGAACTGGACTCCGACACAGCGATCAAATTGCCGCCGGGTTTCAATGAGCAGGAATATCTCGCCGCCAATACAGACGTGGCGGCGGCGGGCGTGAACGCGGGTCAGCATTACCTTCAATATGGGTGGCGGGAGGGGCGGGCCTTGCGGCCGGCCCCCGAGGCTCAGGCTGCCCCTGCTCCGGTCGCCATTGAAGCGAGGTAACGATCGAGACGGGGAAACGCTCGATGACCTAATGGCCGGGCGCGCTAGCAGGAATCTGTACCGCCCAGTTCGGCGCGACCTTTAGCGTATGCCCCTTGTCGTTCGCCGTAACGTTCCACATTGCGATGAGCGCCGGAAGCAGTATCCATTGAATATTCGTCACGTTCAGCAGCGTCTCGCCCGTCTGCGGGACCAGCAGAGGTTTTTGGACAAAAAGATGAGCAGAAGCCCACAGCCGACTCGAACATCGAGTCGGCTGTTATTGCCTCAAGCCGGCAGGCATGAATTCGCAACGAGTGTTGCAGGGCTCATCAGGTCCGCGGCCCTTTCGCGCATGTTTGAATCTGCTGCTGCGTTCCCGCGGCGTCACTGCGCCGTAGCAGGCGGTAACCAGCGAAATTGAATGTGTCCACAGGAGCATAGGCCTGGCTCGCGAGCAGGCAATTCGCGCTTGCCTCGAAAGTCCAGAGCGGCTCATGCACGAGAATGTAATCCGGGCTGTACTTCGTGAGCCACGAGTAAAGATCCTTGCGAGCAATGTAGTCCGCGTTATAGCGATTGGTCAGACCGAGAATGTCGATGATGTACCGGTCGGAGTACCAGCCCACGGTTCCGATCTCGACGCTTGCAACAACCGCCTTGGCGGGTGTGTTGGTTTTTATCCATTCACCAATATTCTTGTATGCGTCCATCGAGCCGCGCTGCACGTTCGAGATACCAAAGCTGTGATAAACGAAGCCGCTCGTGACGAGAAAAAACGCAAGGAACAGCGAGAGGAAAACAGAGCTCTCCCGGGACCGCTCGTACGTGAAGCTGAGCACTCTCCACGCGCCGACACCAACGAACAACAAGCCGAAGAAGAAGAATGGTGCGTAGTACCAGTGGTAATTCGGAATATGCAGAAACACATAAAACGAAGCCAGCAGCACGAGATAGAGAATGACGAGCCACGCGATCCTCTTGCCGAGACTCGACAGCACACCGACGAGACCGATCGGCAGCATGAACGCGAGCAGCCGGAAGTCACCCCCGAAGAAAGCGTCCTTCATGTACTGCACGTGGAGAAAAATCAGTCCCTCGCCCCAGTACCCCGACTTGCCCTGTCCGAGCTTCGCATTGCCGGTGGCCGGAAGAAACGCGCCGTAGTAGTAGTAGTTAAATATGAAATTGGCCGCGAGCAGAATGACCGGCGCGACCAAATACTTAACATGAGGCAGTTTTCTGTTCCTGATGAAGTAATCGACGACCACGACGAGGCCAAGGAACACACCTTCACTGCGCGTGATGAACAGCAGGCCCAGCACCACACCCAGACCGAAAAATTGCTCCCTGCGATAGAGTACCAACGCGAGCGCGGAGAGGAACAGAAACAGCGAAGTCTCCATCCCAAAGGTGTCGTAAAAATAATTGAAGGAAACAACGATCAGCGCGCACAGCGTCTGTTCGTATTTTCCGCTCGCCAGCAGATGCGCTCCGGTGATCGCGGCCGCGCACAGGAACACGAACGACAAAAAGATCGTCGTATATTGCAAATTACCGGCCACGACGTTCGCCACGATCAGCAAGTAGGAATACAACGGCGACGTCAGCCCGTTGAAGCGATCGCCCGCGTTGTAGGTGAGCCCTTGCCCGTCAAACAAATTGCGTAAATATCGCAGATAGATCAGCGAATCATCGAGCTGAAAGTTGCGCGTTTGCCACGCGAGATAACCACCCACGGCAATGGTGACCACCAGTAGAAGCGCGTTCTCCGAAAGGTACTGTCTAAATCGTTGCATGTTCATTGGTCAATATTTTCTGATTACGCGCGTGCGGCAGCGCAACTACAAAAATCAATGCATTGCCCGAATCAGGCAAAAACGAACTTCTTGTCGAGCCGATATTTGACTATATAACCAATCACGAGGCCAATCACGCCGCCCGTAAAGCGAGCAGGCTCGGAATGATAGATCGCGTCCGCGCCGAATTCGAAGCCCCAGAAAATCGCCGTAGTTGCGAGCCCCATCACCGTGTACAGCAGAAAACTCTGTATGCCGTGCGATAGATCGCGATGCTGGTATCGAAAGATCCAGAGCTTGTCGAGTAAGAACTTCACCACCAGCCCGCCACCCGTTCCGACGACTACGGACAGCGGCACGCTGAACGCTCCCGAATAGGTGATCAGCGAGAGCTTCTGCAGACCGATATTCGCGGCGATCGAAACTGCCGCGAATATCGCGTAAAAAATCACGAGGCGCGACGCGCTCATGGGAGTTGCCGAGGAGTTCACGAAAGGCACACCAGGTCAGGAAGGTCGAACGAACATTCGCCGCGCCATGCGCTCGCTGGGCGGCGACGGTTGCCGTCGAGCACGGCAGACCCGTGGCGATGCATACAATGCATCACAACGAGAGCCGCTTGAACACGCGGCCAGGAACAGAGCGAATGATCAGCATGATGCC
This sequence comes from Paraburkholderia sp. MM6662-R1, assembly GCF_050436245.1. Lineage (NCBI taxonomy): Bacteria > Pseudomonadati > Pseudomonadota > Betaproteobacteria > Burkholderiales > Burkholderiaceae > Paraburkholderia > Paraburkholderia sp. MM6662-R1. The sequence continues at coordinate 1,729,935 of NZ_JBNDLV010000001.1, forward strand.
CCACCAGAACCACGGGGTATAAATGACATCCCTACCCTTTTCCACCGCGCGCACGATATCGCCCGCGACCTTGTCCGCGGTAGCAACAAGCGGTCCCGGCAAGGGAAGACCCGCTGTCATTGGCGTCGCGACAAAGCCAGGCTTGATCGTCAGCACATGCGCGCCCGCCTTGAACAGGCGCGCCCTCAGGCCCTCGCAAAACGCGGAGAGCGCTGCTTTTGCACTGCCGTACAGATAGTTCGACTGGCGACCGCGATCGCCGGCCACCGACGAAATGACCGCGATCGTGCCGCGCCGCTGCTGCTCGATCACAGTGGCAAAACGCGTCAGCAACGCGATGATCGATACGGCATTGGTATTGAACTCGCGGACCGCGACGTCGGCATCGTTCTGACAGGCCTGCTGGTCAGGCAGCGTTCCCGGCGCCACCAGCACGATGTCGAGCGCGCCGAACTCGGCCGAACAACGCTGCATCATGGCGGCATGTTCACCGATCTGATCGATGTCCAACTGCTGACACAGCACGTCTTGCGCACCACGTGCCTTGAGGTCGTCGGCAACCTGCTGGAGGCGCTCCATGTTGCGCGCGACGAGAAAGAACCGCACGCCCTGTTTAGCCCATTGCCGTGCACAGGCAATGGCGATCGCCGAAGTGGCGCCTACGATAACGATGTTTTTCATACTCGAGTGGTTCGTTCCCAAAAGCGTGACAGCAAAGCCGGATCACGCAGCGCTTCGACCTGTTCCCACTGCGGATAGGCAGCGCGAAAATCTTCCCCCGACATATGCGCGTCCTTGGCGGGATACAAACGGCCGCCGCTCTCGCGCACGATCGCATCCAGCCGGTCGAAAAGCTTGCGATTCGATTCCTCGCGCTGCGGGAAGTCGAGCGCGAGCGAGGTGCCTTCGAGCGGAAAAGACAGCAAGCCCGGCGATTTGATGGCGCCGCAGCGCTTCAGCACGGCAAGTATCGACCCCGTGCCGCTGCGGGCAATCGCGTCGAGAATGGCCCGCGTTGCCTCGCGCGCAACGGCCGCCGGGATCACGCATTGATACTGCTGGAAGCCCGAGCGGCCATAGATGCGATTCCATTCAAGCAGGCTGTCGAGCGGATAGAAGTACGAGTCGTAAGTGACCGTCGAGCGAACCGCGTCCGCGCGTTGCCGCCTGTAGTACAACTCGTTGAAGGCGCGCAGGGTCAGGCGGTTGAAAACGGGGATCGGCGACGTGAACGGCACCGTACGCGTCTTGCGGCGTTCGACGTCGAGCCCCCCCTCGGAGGCGTGATCGCCGACCATGAAAATGCCTCTGCCCAACGCGGCATCGCGGCTCTGACAGTCCACCCACGCCACGCTGTACTCATGCAGTTCGTCGAGCCGTTCGGACAGCGCGAAGAACTCGTCGAGGTTGGCAAAGCGGATACTGGTCACGTCGAGCCTGCTCGACCTGATCGGCATCAGCTGGATTTCAGCCCACGCGATCAGCCCGGTCATACCAAGGCCGCCGATCGTCGCGGTGAAGTACTCGGGGTGGAGGTCCGGCGTACATTCGAACTGCGTGCCGTCGCTTCGCAGCAAGCAGAAACGCCGCACATGCCGGCCAAACGTGCCGCGTACATGGTGATTCTTGCCGTGCACGTCGTTGGCGATCGCGCCGCCCAACGTCGCGTACTTCGTCCCCGGCGTGACGGGCAACATCCATCCACGCGGAATCGCCACGTCGAGAATCTGCTCGAGCGTCATGCCCGGTTCAGCGCGCAACACGCCGTTCTGCCAGTCGGCCAGAATCATCCGGTCCAGCGGCAGCGTCTGGACCACGTGCCCCGACGACGCGAGGCAACTGTCGCCGTAACTGCGCCCATTGCCGAAGGCAAGTGTCGTGCGCTGCGTGCCGCCGACACTTCGCCATATCGCCGCGGCCGTATCACGCCAGGCGATCGGATGGGACTCTTGCAGCGCGTACGGATAGCGCCCCCAGGACTGGACTTTCGACATGGCTAGATCGCCATCCAGAACACGGCACCGCATAGGGCCATGATCAGCCAGCTGCTCCGGTCCTTTGCCGCGAATATGATCGGGTCGTCATGCATGGAGCCGCGATGCGCGATGATCCACGTGCGGCTCACCCAGTAAAGCAGCAGAGGACAGGCCACCCAGATGTACTGTGGATGCCGATAGAGGCTCGCCGTATTGCCGTCCTGAATATAAAGCGCGAGAACCAGCACGGACAGATAGCCCGAGGCCGCGCCTAGTGACGAAATCAACGGCAGATCGCTCGCGACATAGCCGCGGCCGCGTGACTTCACGAGGCCGCGCTCCTTCAATGCGTGCAGTTCCGCATACCGCTTGACGAGCGCGAGGCTGAGAAAAATGAACATCGAAAACGCGAGCAGCCAGAACGTGAGCCGCGCATCGATCGCGGCGCTTCCGGCGATGATCCGTGTCGTATAGAGCAAGGCCAGCACCACCACGTCCATCATGACTCGCCGCTTCAGATGGAACGAATAGGCCAGCGTGAGTACGTAATATCCAAGCAAAACCAGCGCGAACTGATGAGGCAGGCAGAACCACGCGATCGCGCCGCCCACGACCAGCAGAACGGGACAGAGCGCCGCGCCCCAAACCAGCGGCAACGCGCCCGACGCAAGCGGGCGTTTGCGCTTGGTCGGATGATGCCGGTCGTCCTCGAGATCGAGCAGATCGTTCAACAGGTAGACGCTCGACGCACAGACACCGAAGGCAAAAAAAGCGAGGAGCGCGGCAATGACCAGCGCAGCGTCCGACAGTTGATGCGCCGCGAGCAGCGGAACGAAAATCAGCAGATTCTTCAGCCACTGATGCAGTCGCAACGACTTCGCCCACGTTCTCGGCCACGCGGAGCGTTGGTCGATGACGCGCTCGACGTTGCCCTGCTTGCGGGCCGCGCGCTCTACGCCACTCGACGGATTGATCACATAAGCACGCTCGGCCGCGGCCCAGACTGCGACATCGTCGTGCGAATTGCCCGCGTAGTCGAAGCCTTTCTCGCCGAACTCGGCCACGAGCCTGTCGCGCTTGCGATGCGCGGACAGATTGATGTCGCTTTGCGTGGCGAAGGTTTTGTCGAATAGCCCAAGATGATCGGCAATCGCCTTCGCGTAGCGTTCATGGCTAGCGGTCGCCAGCACGAGCGACCGCCCGGCGGCCCGTTCTTCCTTCAGCCACTCGATGACCGTGGCGTCGTAGGGCAGGACGGTGACGTCGATATCGGTCGCTTCGGCCAAGCGGGCTTTGAGCCCGGCTTTGCCCCCGCGCAGGAGCCACAGAAGCGGCTCGTAGAACCGATGGGGAGCGGATCGGGTGAAAGCAAATCCGCATTCAATCAGGACGTCCGAGCGAATCAGAGTTCCATCAAGATCGACGACGAGTGGTTTGCTGCTCATTCAGTGAACCGCCGCAGGGCAGAAAAGAGTGTGGAAGGCACATGCGCTGCCGTAGAAATTCGTTCCGGCGCGGCAGCGGGTCAAGTCGAACCACGAGAATCAAAATCCGGACCGCGTAAAGCGGCATCACGCTACCATCTCGCGCCCTCCCCTACAACCCGCTTCCAATTTATTTGTCAACTTATTGCCGACTGATTTAACAACCATGAGTCTGCAAAATTGTAATGAAGCAGAATAATCAGTGTACCGGGCTCGACCGCGCAGATAATACCAACATCTCGCATATAGGCCGAATTTGCGCAAACAAAAGGTGAATTAAACACTTTCGCAAGCTTTTCGGTGAAATAGAGAGAAAGAAAGTAACGACTCAGGAAGACAATACGTGTTCATACAGCGATTTATATGCGTTTCCCAACGCTGCCCCAGAAAATAGCCGCTCATATCGCTGCCGCGCCGCCGCTCCCATGCCGCACGCCAGTGCTTCATCCAGCGTCAGCCGGTTAATCGCGGCGATCAGCGGTTCGGGCGCCTCGGGCGGCACGACAAACCCCGTCACCCCATCCTCGTTGACGAACGACGTCCCGGACCCCACCTCACAGCACACCATCGGTTTGCCGAACATCGCGGCTTCGACCAGCACCATCCCGAACGCTTCGGAGCGCAAATGCGAGGGCAGCACCATCGCGCGACAGCCCTGGAGCAGCGCAACCTTTTCCTCATGCGTGACCTGCCCGGCAAACACGACGTTGGTCGCGCCATGCTGCCGCGCCAAGGCGGCGAGCCGCTCGCGCTCCGGCCCCGAGCCAGCGATGACGATTTTCGCCTGCACATGCCGGGCGGCCTCGACGAGCGTATGCAGTCCCTTGTAGTAGCGCAACACGCCGAGCGCCAGAAAATACGGTTCGCCCGGCGCCAGGCCGAGCCGGCTCTCGAGCTTGCGCCGCGCGTCGAGCGGCTGCGGCTCGTCGCGATAGTCGATGATGCCGAGCGGAATCGTCTTCAAACGCTCCTTCGACACGCACGCGGCAAGCGTCTCACTGGTCCGCGCATAGGCCGCCGACGTCGCGACCACCGCGGACATGCTGCGCAGCGTGCGCCGCATCAGCGGCCCATAGACGGCGCCGAGCAGCTTCTGCCGCACGATGTCGGAGTGGTAAGTCATCACCGTCGGTTTGCTGGTGCGTCCGAGCAGATGCAATACGTCGGCGAACGGCCACGGAAAGTGGAAATGCACGACGTCGGCCCAGTCGGCCAGCTCGCGATACCTGATCACCGAGCACGGCCCGCCGAGATCGCACGATGCCGGCGCCGCCCACGATTTCTCGCGGATCACCTGCCCTTCCGGGCGTTCGACGACGGTCGGCGTCGGGCTCGGCGACAGCGTCAGAATGCGCGGTTCGACGCCGCGCTCGCGCGTCGCTAGCGCAATCTGGCGGATCGCTTCCTGCAGGCCGCCGGGCGGGTCCGGGAAGTACGTGCGGTACACATGAACGACCCTCACGTGCGCACCTCAGCGCCGTGTGGCCGCGAGCTGCCGCCGCCCGCCTGCGGGAAGTGGAAGGTGACCGCCAGCATCTTGTCCAGCCGCGCTTCCCACGTGTTCTCGCCAACCGCCGCGCGCGCTTCCTCCGCCCTGAGCTTGCCGCGTGCAAGCTGCTTCTCGATCGCCGCGATGAACGCGTCGGCATCGCTGCCCACTTCGAGCCCCGCGCGCGGTTCCTTCGCGAAATCGAGCGGCGTCGATACGACCGGCAGACCGGCCGCGAGATATTCGTAGAACTTCATCGGAAACATCGAGTGCGTGTATTCGTTGATCAGCGTCGGCAACACACCGACCCGCATGCCGCGCAAATACTGTGGCAGCACGCGATACGGCCGGTAGCCGAGCAGATGCACGTTCGGCAGACGCTTGAGCTGCGCGAGCAGGTCGCTGCGCTGCCCTTCGCGCTCCTCGCCGATGATCACCCATTGCCACTGCGGCCGCGCCTGCGCGGTTTGCAGCAGCAACGGCAGATCGACCTTGAAGTCCGACAGCACGCCGTGATACACGAGCCGCGGCTCGTCGATCGCGGCGAGCTCGGCGGGCAGCGGGCCGTCCGCGCGCGCCGCGCCGAAGTGCGCTTCATCGACGACGTTGCCGAAGAAATGCGTATTGGGGTTAAACGGCAGGCACACGTCCTTCAGCGACTGCGCAGTCGTGAATACCGCCTCGCAGCGCCCGAGCAGGTCCTGCTGGGCATTGCGGAACGCGTCGACGTCGACGCCCGGAATCGCCGCGATATCGTCGACGCAGTGGTAGACCAGGGTCCCGCGCGGCAGCGTCGCGATCGCATCGAGCATGTACGGGTGGTACGTCCACACGACCGGCTTGACGTAGCGATGCGACCTCGCGAAGCGGTTCACCGAAAAACGCAGCATCGCCTGATTCAGCGAGCGCACGAACGGCAGATGATGCCCGGCCGGCACCATCAGCGGCGACAGCACCCAGATATTGTCGGCGCGGCGCGGCGGGCCGAGCACGAGCGACTGCACGCCGCGCCACAGACGTCGCCACAGGCGCGACCAGTCGCGGCCGCTCGCCACTTTCGGCGAGCGGAAGCCAACGCTTTCCACATACAGAATCCGCCAGCCGCGCGCGGCGAGGATGCTCGCCGTGTGCTGCTTGTTGGTCCAGTACGGCTCGTCCCAGTCGGCGGTCGAAAACAGCACGCAGTCTTGCGGGGCAAGCACGGGGTTCTTGCCGTCAGCCAACGAACACCTCGACCGGTCGGCCGCGCAGGCTGTCGACGATGCGTCGTGAGGCCAGTCCGTCGCCGTACGGATTCGCGCGATCGCGCAGCGCCGCGCGCCGCGCGGGATCGTCGAGCCAGCCGATCACCGCGCTTTCGATGCTCGCCGCACTTTGGCCCGCGAGCGTCGCGAAACCCGCGTCGACGCCTTCGCGGCGCTCGGTGTGATTGCGCATCACGACGACCGGCACGCCGAAGGTTGGCGCTTCTTCCTGGATGCCGCCCGAATCGCTGACCACGACGGCGCTGCCGCTGATCAGATAAAGGCTCGTCGGATAGTCGACCGGCTCGATCAGCGCGAGATTCGGGATGCCATCGAGCTCGCGATGCACGGGCCCGCGCACGGCCGGGTTCAGATGCACGGGGAACACCCAGCGGTAATCGCTATAGCGCTGACACAGATCGCGCAGCACGCGGCAGATATCCTGCAGCACGTCGCCGAAATTCTCGCGCCGATGGCACGTGACGAGCACGTGCTGCTGCTGCGCGCCATGCCATGCGGGCAGCGGACTCGCCGGCGGCGTCACGCTCCAGCTCGCGCGCACTTCGCCGATCGCATCGACGACCGTGTTGCCGGTCACGACGATCTTCTCTGGCGCGACGCCTTCGCTGAGCAGGCTGTCGCGCGCGCGCGAGGTCGGCGCGAAATGCAGCGTCGCGATGCGGCCGAGCAGGCTGCGGTTCGCTTCCTCGGGAAACGGACTCGCCAGATCGCCGGTGCGCAGCCCCGCCTCGACGTGACCGACGCGGATGCCGCGCTGGAATGCCGCGAAGCCCGCGCAGAACGCGGTCGTCGTGTCGCCCTGCACGATCACCCAATCGGGACGTGTTTCGTCGAGCGCGCGATCGAGCGCGGCGATCAGGCGCGACGCGAGCGCATTCAGCGATTGACCCGGGTGCATCGTTTCGAGCGTGATGTCCGGTTCGATGCCGAAGAATTCGAGCGCCTGCGCGGCCATGTCCCTGTGCTGCCCGCTCGCGCAGACGATCGTGTCGAACTCGCTGCGCAGCGCTCGCACGAGCGGTGCGAGCTTGATGACCTCGGGCCGCGTGCCCATCACCACCATGACTTTCATTGCAGTGCTTTCCCCGTCTCGACCTTGGTATGAGCGCCCCGGAACTCGACGCCGAGCGCGAGCGGCGTCGTGTCGGCGAAGGGCGTGACGACGCGAAAGGCGCCGTCGTGTTCGACGATCTGCGCGAGCGAGCGCAAGCGCAGGAAATCGAGCGCGGCTTCCTCGTGCAGGAACAGCGGCCGTTGGGCCTTGCCGCGCATGTACGTGATCAACTGCTCGTGCGCGTCGATGCGCGCCGCCTCGTCGGTCCAGCCGTACGCGTAGCGCTCGGAGAACGGATGGTCGAGATAGCCGAACAGCGTGTTGGTCGCGTACGCGGTGTCGAAGGCCTGCTTGAAGATCGCGAGCGGATCGCCCTCTTTCAGCATGCAGTCGCCGTGCAGCATGCACTGTTGGCTGTGACCGACGAAGCCCGCCGGCAAGCCGGCCAACGCGCCGCCGCGTGCGCTCAGAAACTCCGGATCGTTGCGGATGATGCCGCCGATGCAGCCCGCGTAGCCCGCGTCGATCAGGCCGCGCATCGCGTACGGCGGCGACTGGTGAAACGGCGACACCGCGTAGCGCACCGGCACGCCGGTCGCGCGTTCGAGCAGTTCGGCCGATTGCACGCCTTCCGCGATCGCGGTGTCGTAGCTGCCGCCCCAGTTCGGCGAGTGCGTCGCCGTGTGCGACAGCACCGCGCCCTGCTGCCGGTCGGCGAGCAGTTCGCGCAGGATGTCGTGCTGGCCGCCGCGTTGCAGGTTCTGCGTATGCACGGCGAGCGTGAACGGCACGCCGAGACGCCGGTACGCGTGCCACAACGGGCGCGCCGATTCGACGTCCTCGTCGCAATCGAGCCGCGACGTGATCGCCGCGTCGTAACCCCACGGGAGTTCGCTCAGCACCGGCTGACACGGCAGCGCATCAGCCCGGTAGCCCGACAGAAACTGCTCGACGAGGCGCCATTCGAACGAATCGCACGGGCCGACCGGCCGGTTGAACCACAGCACGGCCGATGCGCCCGCATCCCACAGCGCCGCGTACGCGAACTGTCGCTCGCCGTTCACGACGACCGCGGCCAGCTCCGCTTCGGCCGGAACTTCGGGCGCCTGCGCGAGCGCCCAGATCGAACCGTCGGCGCGAATCGCGCCGTAGCCGAGGTTGTTCCATTCGTCGGCGAAATCGAAGCGCTCGAACGGGCGATGCCATGGCGCGCCGCCGAGTGCTTGCGCGAGCGCGCCGTAGCGCACCGCCGCCGCGCTTTCGCGCGACTCGCCCGAAGGCGCCGTTGCACTGCGGCTCGCTTGCGAGAGGTCGGCGGGCAACGCCGCGGGCCGATAACGCAGATAGTGCGCGAGCGCGATCGGCATATGGCCGAACACGATCAGCTTGCGCGGCCGCGCCTGCACGAACGCGATCAGGTCGGCGCTCCACGCATCGGGCGCGTCGACCGCGACCATGACGTCGGGCGCGATCTCGTGCAGCATGTTGCGCGTGATCGCCTGGGCCTGGGTCACGCTGACCGAGCGCCGCAGCGCCGCCAGCACGTATTGGCCGGCGTCGGCGCGGGCGTCGGGATACGCGACGCCGATCATGCACTCACCACGTGACGGAATTTGGCGCGACTGCCCACGCGCACGAAATCGTCGTGACCGACGTAGGCGATCGTGAACGCGTCCTGCCAGAAGTGGCGCAGCTTCGCGGTGGTTTCCTCCGCGTTCGCGTGCGGTTCGAGCACGATGCGCAAAGTGGGCGGCGTCGTGCGCAGATCGATCTGGAATTCCTGGATGCCGCCGACGCGGTGATCGAGCATGTCCTGGATGTGGTGCGTCGGATGCGCGACGCCGTTGATCGGCACGACGTCGTGAATCCGGCCGACCACGTCGGTCAGGAAAAAGCCCTTCTCCGTCTTCTGCACGCGCGCGAGGTCGCCGGTCGTGTAGCGGATCAAGGGCATCAGCCGGTTGCGGAACCCGGTGAACACGAGCTCGTGCGCGCCGTCGGGGTTGTCCGGCGCAACGCGGCTTTCCGGCCAGCCTTCCGATTCGAGGATCTGGAAGCCGCCTTCGTGACCGTCGAGCTCATAGGCCATCACACCGAGCTCGGCGAGGCCGTAGCGGTCGATCACGCGACAGCGCAACGCCTTCGCGATCATCTCGCGCGCATGCGGCTCGAGCAGCTCGCCACTCGACTCGAACACCTGGAACGCGTTGCCGCCGCCGTACTTGCGCTCGACATAGCAGGCGAGCGCGTACATCGTCGACGGATGCGAGTGCGCGAGATATGGGCGGCGGCGCTTCAGCGTGCGCCACATTTCCTCGAGGCCGTGATCGTCGATGCGGTCGAAGAAGACATTGCTGCGATTCATCGCGAAGCATTTGAAGTCTTCGCGCGACGGCCACTCGGGCACGACCTGATCCGGGAAACGGCACGCGAAGTGCAACTCCGAGCGATGGCGCAGCTTGCCGATCCGCTCGCGGCAATAGTTGGTGACCGCCGACGAATAATCGGCGCCTTCCTGGTCGTAGTAAATCGTCGTGGAGAGGCCGGTCGAGCCGCCGGTCTTGCACGCGTGGTGCTTGCCGGCCTCGAGCGGTCCCGACAGGAGACGCGGACCCTGCTCGCGGATGATGTCCTTGGTCAGATACGGCAGTTCTTCGAGGTAGCGCGGGTCGTTCCTGACCTTGGCGGGATCGAACTGCTTCGCCTGGAACAGGTCGCGATAGTAAGGCACCTTCGCGCCGGCGAATTCGAGCGTGGCGACGAGCCGTTCGAGCGCGATGCGGCGGCGATGCGGCATCGGCAGCGAATAGTGCTCGCGCAGCTCGCGGATTTTCGGGCGCACGTTGCGCTTTTCGGCGTTCTCCGCAATCGGATACGCGATATAGCCGCCCGCGAAACCCTTCAGCGTGCGAAACGGCTGACGCACCAGCAGGGATTCGGAGTAGCGCAGAAACGGGTGATTAGCTCGCATCAAATTCGAACCTTGTTACGCCTCGGGATTGGCCACGAGGGTGTTGCTGAACTGCGGGACTGGCTTGCGCCGGGGCGCGGTTTAGCCGATGAGCCGATGGATTTGCCTGCTGCCGTCGCGCCGCGCGTCGGCGCACATGCGGCGCAGGCGCAGCATGCGCCGCGCCGGTCGCGCGCCGGCGTGCTCAGTGCGGCAACTGCGCGGTGTGGCTGATGAGCGGCTCGTCGGATTTTTCCGACGGCAGCACGGGTTCGTCGGCGACCATCTTGCCGTGTTCCATCGAGATCTTGCGGGTGCACGCGCGCGCGACCAGCGACGGATCGTGCGACGCCACCACCAGCAGCGCCGCCTTGCCGACGAGGCCTTCCAGACGCTCGGCCGCCTTCACGCTGAACTCGGCGTCGCCCACGCTCAGCCATTCGTCCATGATCAGGATGTCGGCTTCGACGCTCGTCGAGATCGCGAACGCGAGGCGCAGCATCATCCCGCTCGAATAGGTGCGCACCGGCAGATTCAGGTAGTCGCCCAGTTCGCTGAAGTCGGCGATCTCGTCGATCTTGCTGCGGATGCGCGCGGGCTTCAGCCCGTCGAGAATGCCGCGCAGATAGATGTTTTCGAAGCCGGTCGCGTCGGGGTCGAGGCCCATCGACACGTCGAGCAGCGACGCGATCTTGCCCCGCACCTTCAGCTCGCCGCGCACCGGCGCATAGACGCCCGACAGCGTGCGCAACAGCGTCGTCTTGCCCGAGCCGTTGTGGCCGATCAGGCCGATGCGCTCGCCTTCGCTGAAGGTGAAGCTCAGGTCGTCGATCGCGCGGACGATCGCATGGCGACCCGCGTCCTGGCCGATCCGGCCGCCCGTCGTCAAATTGAGCACCGCCTTTTTCAGCGAGCGATGCGAGTTCTCGTAAATCGGAAATTCGACGGAGATGTTACGAGCGACAATCGATGAAGAACTCACAATATCAAAGCCAGTAAGGAACGCGATTACGGAAACGCTTCATCAGGATCTGCGCGAACGCAAAGCCGACGATCAAGAGACCAATCGACCACGCCCACGACTCCCAGTGGGTCGGGCGGCCGGTGAGCGGCGCGCGCACCGTTTCGATCAGGTGATAGAGCGGGTTGTATTCGGCGACCCACGCGCGGTCCTTCAGGATTTCCGGCGACCACATGACCGGCGTGAAGAAGAACACGACCTGGATCAGGTTCGTGACGATCGGCGGAATGTCGCGAAAGCGTGCGCACAGCACGCCGAGCGTGACGCCGAGCCACACGCCGTGCAGCAGCAGGACCACGAGCGCGAACGGCACCAGCACGATTTCCCAGCCCGGCCAGTGACCGAACACGAACAGCAGCACGACGACGACCGGCAGGCTATGCAGCAGGATCACGAAGTTGCGCCACGCGATGCGGCATACGTGGACCGTCAGCGGCAGCCTGATCTGCTTGATCAGATAGGCCGAGCCGATGAAGGCCATGCAGCCCTCGTTGGCGACCGACGCCAGATACGCCCACACGACGAGACCCACCGCCAGATACGGCAGATAGTCGGAGAGTTCCTGGTGCAGCAGCGTCGAGTACAACGCGCCGAGCACGACCACCAAGATGATCGTGCTGAGCGTGAACCAGAACGGCCCGAGCACCGAGCGGCGATAACGCTGCCGGATGTCGTGCCAGCCGAGCGTGCCCCAGACCCGCACCGCTTTCATGCCGACCAGCAGGTCGTCGCGCTCGTTGTGACGTGTCAGGTCTTCCGAGTCGTTGGTAAAACTGATATCCATCTCAAGTACGTCCGTAAATGTCTTCGAAGCGAACGATATCGTCTTCGCCCAGATATTCGCCGCTTTGCACTTCGATCATCACGAGCTCGACGACGCCCGGATTTTCGAGGCGATGTTTGTGACCCGCCGGGATATAGGTCGACTCGTTGGTCGACACGAAGAACTCTTTTTCGCCGTTGACGACCTTCGCCATGCCGCTCACCACGACCCAATGCTCGTTGCGGTGATGATGCATCTGCAGGCTCAGGCTCGCGCCCGGCTTCACCTCGATGCGCTTGATCTTGAAGCGCGGCCCCTCTTCGAGCACCGAGTACGTGCCCCACGGCCGATGCACGGTGCGATGCACCTTGTACGTCTCATGGCCGCGCGACTTCAGCTCCGCGAAAATCTGCTTCACGTCCTGCGCGCGATCCCGGTGCGCGACGAGCAGCGCATCGGGCGTGTCGATCACGATCAGGTTGTCGACGCCGACCGCGCCGATCAGGCGCCCGTCGCTGCGCAGATACGAGTTCTTCACGTCGACGAGCAGCGCCTCGCCTTCGACGCGGTTGCCGCTCGCATCGGCCGGCGACAGATCGGACAGCGCGGTCCACGAGCCGACGTCGGTCCAGCCGAGGTTGCAGCACACGACCGCCGCGTGCTCGCACTTCTCCATTACCGCGTAGTCGAACGACAGCTCCGGCACCGCGCCGAAGCAGCCCGGCTCGAGACGCACCTGCGCGCCGCTCTTGCCTTCGGCGGACGGCGACTTGTCCATGCATTCGGCCGCGGCATCGAGAATGTCGGGACAATGCTCGCGCATTTCCTTCAGGATCGTGCCCGCGGTGAAGCAGAACATGCCCGAGTTCCACACGAACTTGCCCGACGCCAGATACTCGCGGGCCTTCTCCACCGACGGCTTCTCGACGAAGCGCACGACCCGCTCGCCATCGGCTTCGATATAGCCGTAGCCGGTTTCGGGCGTATCCGGATGCATGCCGAAGGTGACCACGTTGCCGGCCTGCGCAAGCGTCTGCGCACGCGCGACCGCCGCGGCGAACGCGGTTTGATCCGCGATCAGGTGATCCGCGGCGAGCACCAGCATCACGGTGTCTGCGCCATGCGCCTTCGCCGTGTGCAAGGCCGCCGTGGCAACCGCCGCGGCCGTGTTGCGGCCGAACGGTTCGAGAATGAACGAGGTCGCGACGTTCTTGCCGTTCACCTCGCGGAAATCGTCTTCGGTCTTGAAGAACAGCTCACGGTTGGTTACCGTGAGCACTTCCTTCACGCCGGGCAACGCGACCGCGCGCAGGAACGCTTTCTGCAGCAGGCTTTCGCCGTCCGCGAGACGGATGAACGGCTTTGGGTGCGATTCCCGCGAGACCGGCCAGAGCCGCGATCCCGCTCCGCCGCACAGAATGATCGGTAACAAACTCACAGCTCCCTCTCGATACCGTATTTTTTACGTGGCCATACTGGCTTGCGCGCGGTCGACGCAGACGTTTGCAATCTACTGCGCATAGAACGTTAAATCCGCGCCTCGAACGCCCTCGCGTCGAGCGACATTCTACCGCCGCACCCTTTCACCATTGTCAGGCAACAATCGTTTCGATCGGTCCCAGACCACGACGGCATCATGGCGAGCGGCGTGCGCGGCAGGACATCCGATGCGAGTGTTTCCTTCGCCGCACCGGTGCTCGCGAGCCCTGCGTCGAAACCGCGACTCAGGTGCGCGCCGCCGGCGACTTTGGAAAACCGTCCGTCAGACACAGCTTCAACGCGTCGCGCCAATGCGGCGCGGCGAGCCCGAACACGCGCGCCAGCTTGTCGTTCGACATTCTGGAATTGGCTGGGCGCTTCGCGGGCGTCGGGTAATCCGCGGCCGGAATCGGCAGCGTGTTCGGCCTGTTCGGCAAATCCGCGAGTTCAAAGATCGCCGACGCGAAACCGTGCCACGACGTCGAGTCGCCCGCGCACAGGTGAAAGATGCCCGAACGCTCGTCCCACCACTTCGCGCCGTCTTCGGTGGCGAAGGACTGCGCGCACAGATGCGCGCTCAGCGTCGCGATCGTGTTGCACCAGGTGGGCGCGCCGAACTGGTCGGCCACCACCTTCAGCTCCGGACGATCGGCGCCGAGTCGCAACATCGTCAGCAGAAAGTTCTTGCCGCGCGTGCCGTACACCCAGCTCGTGCGCAATACGAGGTGATTCACGCCGCTCGCCGCGATTGCCTGCTCGCCCGCGAGCTTGCTGCGGCCGTAGACGTTCTGCGGATCGGTTGGATCGTCTTCGACGTACGCGCCTTCTTTCGTGCCGTTGAACACGTAGTCGGTCGAATAGTGGATCAGCGCGGCGCCGAGCTTTTTCGCTTCCTCGGCGAGCACGCCCGGTGCTTCGCCGTTGATGCGCATTGCCAGGTCGCGTTCTTCTTCGGCCTTGTCCACCGCCGTATAAGCGGCCGGATTGACGATCAGCGCGGGACGCAGGTCGCGCACCACCGCGCGAATCTGATCGAGGTTCGACAGATCGAGCCGCGAGCGGTCGACCGCGACCACGTTGCCGAGCCCTTGCAGCGTGCGCGCGAGCTCATAGCCGAGCTGGCCATTTACGCCGGTGACGAGAATCGTCCGTTTCGCGTCGTGTGCGCTCATGCGATCCCCTTATGCGTAGACTTCGGCGTCGGCGAGACGCTTGCCCGCCGCATCCTTGGCCGCGAGCAGCGGCTCGACGTCGACCGGCCATTCGATTCCGATCGCCGGATCGTTCCACACGATGCTGCGCTCGTGCTCTGGGAACCAATAATCCGTGGTCTTGTAGAGGAACTGCGCGGACTCCGACAGCACGACGAAGCCGTGCGCGAAACCGGGCGGCACCCACAGCTGCCGATGGTTCTCGACCGACAGCGTCACGCCGACCCACTTGCCGAAGTTCGGCGAGCTCTTGCGGATGTCGACGGCGACGTCGAACACCTCGCCCTCGACCACGCGCACAAGCTTGCCCTGCGCATGCTGGATCTGATAGTGCAGACCGCGCAGCACACCCTTGGCCGAACGCGAGTGATTGTCCTGCACGAACTCGACGCCCGGCTCGACCTTCTCGGCGAATTCGAGCGCATTGAAGCTTTCGAAAAAGAAGCCGCGCGCATCGCCGAACACCTTCGGCTCGATGATCTTGACTTCGGGCAGCGAGGTTGCGGTTACCTGGATGGCCATGCGACGTGATCCGTGAGAATGTTTTGCAGGTATTGCCCGTAGGCATTCTTCGCGAGCGGTTTGGCGAGCGCGAGCAACTGCTCGCCGTCGATCCACTGACGCCGGTACGCGATCTCTTCCGGACACGCGACCACCAGACCCTGGCGCTTTTGCAGCGTTGCGATGAAGGTCGCGGCTTCGATCAGCGAATCGTGCGTGCCGGTGTCGAGCCACGCATAACCGCGGCCCATGATCTCGACGTTGAGCGCCGCGTTCGCGAGGTAGCGCGAGTTCACGTCGGTGATTTCGAGCTCGCCGCGCGGCGACGGCTTGATGTCCGCGGCGATGTCGCAGACCTCCTTGTCGTAGAAGTACAGACCCGTGACCGCGTAGTTCGAACGCGGCCTGGCGGGCTTTTCCTCGATCGACAACGCGCGGAACTGCTGGTCGAATTCGACCACGCCGTAGCGTTCCGGGTCCTGCACGTGATACGCGAACACGGTGGCGCCGTCGGTCTGATCGTCGGCGCGTTCGAGTTGCTTCGCGAGATCGTGGCCGTAGAAGATGTTGTCGCCGAGAATCAACGCCGACGGATCATTGTTCACGAACTCGCGGCCGATGATGAAGGCCTGCGCGAGTCCATCCGGCGACGGCTGCACCGCGTACTGGATGTTCATGCCCCACTGGCTGCCGTCACCGAGCATCGCCTCGAAGCGCGGCGTGTCCTGCGGCGTGGAGATGATCAGCACGTCGCGAATACCCGCCACCATCAGCGTGGACAGCGGGTAGTAGATCATCGGCTTGTCGTACACCGGCAGCAGCTGCTTGGAGACGACGTGCGTGATCGGATACAGGCGGGTGCCCGAGCCGCCCGCGAGAATAATGCCTTTGCGCGCCATTGCCGTGCCTTTACGCGCGCTGCGCGTAGTTGGTCTCGACCCACTTCCGGTATTCGCCCGAAGCGACTTCGTCGACCCATTGCTGGTTGTCGAGATACCACTGGACCGTTTTGGCGAGCCCCGTCTCGAACGTTTCCGCCGGCTTCCAGCCGAGTTCGCGCTCGAGCTTGCGCGCGTCGATCGCGTAACGGCGGTCGTGACCCGGACGATCTTTCACATAGGTGATCTGGTCGCGATACGAGCCGGCCGCCTTCGGGCGCTGCTGGTCGAGCAGGTCGCACAGCGTGTGCACGACCTCGAGATTCTTCTTCTCGTTCCAGCCGCCGACGTTGTACGTCTCGCCCGGCGTGCCGCGCGCGAGCACTTCACGGATCGCGCTGCAGTGGTCGCCGACGTACAGCCAGTCGCGCACGTTCTGCCCGTCGCCATACACGGGCAGCGGCTTGCCGCCGAGCGCGTTGGCGATCATCAGCGGAATCAGCTTCTCGGGGAACTGGTACGGGCCGTAGTTGTTCGAGCAGTTGGTGGTCAGCACCGGCAGGCCGTACGTGTGGTGGTAGGCGCGCACGAGGTGATCCGAACCGGCCTTGGTCGCCGAATAGGGGCTATTCGGCGCATAAGGCGTAGTTTCGGAGAACTGCGGATCGGTTGCCGACAGCGAGCCGAACACTTCGTCGGTCGACACGTGCAGGAAGCGAAACGCGGCGCGCTCCGCAACGCCCAGCGTATTCCAGTAGCTGCGCGTCGCTTCGAGCAGCGTGAAGGTGCCGACGACGTTGGTTTGCACGAAATCGGCCGGACCGTGGATCGAGCGATCCACATGGCTCTCGGCCGCGAAATGCAGCACGGCGCGCGGCTTGTGCTCGGCCAATAGCGAATCGAGCGCGGCGCGATCGCAAATGTCGACGCGCGCGAAAATGTGTTTGGGATTGCCCTGTAGCGACTTCAGCGTCCCCAGGTTGCCGGCGTAGGTCAGTTTGTCTACGTTGAGCACCGCTTCGTCCGACGCATTCAGCCAGTCGAGCACGAAATTAGCGCCGATAAAGCCGGCACCGCCCGTTACCAGGATCATGTAATTCCCTTGTCGATGTTAGTGACAGGCGGCGAAGAGCTTGCGACCTGTTCACCCCGCGTGGGTGTCCGTTTCTCTGGTCGTCCGTCGCGTTCCCCGGAGAGTGGACACTCAGACGCCAATTTTATGAACCCCCAATTATAAAGCCGCCGAGTGCAAAAACTAGAACCCTAACAACTTGAAACAGCTTGACAGAATTCGTTGCCGTGGGTCTGGAAAAAGGGGCTTTTTCGGTGCGGTTACGCGCATTTTGGCGCCTGTGATGATGTGCACCACATACTGTGCGGCGCGGCGCGGAAAGAGTGGAAAATGAAGAAGAACGGCGAAAGCGTCATGAAAGGCCGCAAACGCGGCCCTTCGGTGCAGACCGTCAGGCGGTTGCTCGCGCGAGCGCGCTCAGGCCGCGAGCATCCAGCGCAGCGTATCGATGAAAGGGATCGACTCGACCGCCGGCACCAGCGAGTGCAATTTGGCGGGCGAACCGGCAAGCATCTTGACGTCCGTTTGCCGGACAAAGGCGGGATTGACCCGGACTTCGATGTCGTGACCGGTGAGTTCGCTCGCGGTCGTGAGGATTTCACGCAACGAATACGGCGCGCCGGTGCAGACGTTGACGATTTCGGCGGCGACATTGGAGTCGAGCAACGCCTCGTACGCGCTCGCCACATAACGCACGTCAGAGAAGTCGCGCGCGATGTCGATATTGCCGAGTTCGATCGATGCCGCGCGCCGCGCGAAGTGGCTGACGATCTTCGGCACGAGGAAGTTCACCGCCTGGCCGCGGCCGGTGTAGTTGAACGGCCGCACGATCAGGATCGGCAGGCGGTCGAACCATGTGCGCACCAGCGCTTCCATGGCCGCTTTGCTGGCCGCGTAATGATTGACCGGCATAAGCGGGAAGCTCTCGTCGATCGCGGCGCTGCTGACGTTGCCGTACACGTTCGCGCTGCTTGCGATCAGCAGCTTGCGCGGCACATGGCCAATCGCGGCACAGGCTTCGAGCAGGTTCTGCGTGCCGATCACGTTGACGCGATAAAAGTCGAGCGGATCGTTGTGCCCCACGAAGCTGATCGCGGCCAGATGCACGATGAAATCGGGCCGCACGGTGTCGAGCACGCGCCGGCAGTCTTCCGGTGAGGTGATGTCGAGTTTGACGCGTGCCGGCGTGTCGGGCTCGTCGCGGCCGGACACCGCTTCGATCACGGTATGGCCGCGCCCGGTCAGCTTCTCGACCAGATAGCGGCCGGTAAAACCGTTCGCACCGGTGACGAGCGTGCGAAATGATTGCTTCGCCGCGGAAGACGACATGCTGGCTTCGTTCACGAGAGAGTCATCCTGTTGTTGTATTGGAATCGCGCGCGGTCCATGCGTGGCTGCCGCCGTGCCGTGTTACGGCGGTGTTCCACCCGCGTCCCGCAACGTGATCGCGCGATACCCGAACCCCAAACGGGCTATTATGTCACGCTATCTTGCTGCTCTGCCCAGCGTGGCACGCGTCGTGCAGCACCGCGCGTATCGAATCGCCTTGATTTCCTCGATGACACCCCTCAACGCTTCCAGTACCTCCGCTCCCCTCGTCCCTCTTGCTTTCGGCGATCTGCAAGGCTGCCGCGCACCGTTTCAGCGACTGCTCGCCAAAGCCGCGCCGCCGGACGGCACACCGCTGTGGTTCGCCGGCGATCTGATCAACCGCGGCCCCGACTCGCTCGACACCTTGCGCGACGTGATCGCGTTCGGCGAGCGCGCGGTGCCGGTGCTCGGCAATCACGATCTGCATCTGCTGTCGGTGTCGGCGGGGATTCGCAAGTCGAAGAAAGGCGACACGATCGAAGAGATCCTCGCCGCGCCCGATGCCGCCGATCTGCTCGAGTGGATACGCCACCGCCCGCTCGCGCATTTCGACAACGGCATGCTGATGGTGCATGCGGGCGTGCTGCCGCAATGGGATGCGACGCTGACGCTCGAACTCGCCGACGAGTTGCAACGCGCGCTGCGTGCGCCGAACTGGAAAGAGACGCTTGCCGGCTTGTACGGCAATGAACCGAACCGCTGGAAGCCGGGCCTGAAGGGTATCGAGCGGCTGCGCGTCACGTGCAGCGCGTTGACGCGCATGCGCTTTTGCAGCGCCGATGGCGTGATGGATTTCAGCAGCAGCGGCACGCTCGCATCCACGCCGAGCGGCTGCATGCCGTGGTTCGACGTGCCGTCGCGCCAGACCGCCGACGTGACCGTCGTGTTCGGTCATTGGGCCGCGCTCGGCCTGATGTTGCGCGACAACCTGATCGGCCTCGACTCGGGTTGCGTGTGGGGGCAGAAGCTGTCGGCGGTACGGCTCGCGAAAAACCCGGCTGAGCGGACGTTGACGCAAGTCGATTGCGATTCGCGCGGCGTGCCGCGCGGGGGCAACTAAACCTAGAAACGGCAGTTGAAGGTTTGAAATCAGGCGCCAAGGCAATGCGGGCAACGGTCTTCGGAAGTCTGGCAAACTCACCCGATGGGTGAAAAGACAGACCGGGATATTGCGGCGGCACCGGACGCCGAACCGATGATTGTCGACACGATGGGCGGGCGCATGCACGTGCATTGGGACGAGGCCGCGCACGCGACGCCAAACGGCCAGCTGGTGTTCTTTGCCGAGTTTCTCGCGACCGCCGGCGTGTTCGATGCGTGGGTCGATGCTTGTCCGCTCGTGCATCGCGGCGGCAATACGTCGGACAAACGTGACGTGCTGGGCACGCTGGTGCTCGCGGTCCTTGCTGGCCACCGCCGCTATGCTCACGTGACGGCACTGCGCGGTGACGCGGTAGCGGCGCAGGCGCTGGGTATGAAGCGCACCGTCAGCGAGGACACCGTGCGACGCTCGCTGTTGCAGATCGATGCGGTGGCCAGCGAGGCGTGGATGCGCCCGGCGCTGATGAACAGCGTACGCGAGGCGCTCGCGACGCCGTGGATCATGGACATCGACGCGAGCATCAAGCCGCTGTACGGACGTCAGGAAGGCGCGGAACTGGGCTACAACCCGCACAAGCCGGGGCGTCCGAGCCACGTGCTGCACACCTTCTGGGTCAGCACCCTGCGGCTGGTGCTGGACGTGCAGGTGAGCCCGGGCAACCAGCATGCGTCGCTGCACGCCAGGGAGGGGCTCGGTCGACTGCTCGACGAACTGGATGGGTGTCGCCCGGTGCTGGTACGAGGCGACTGCGGCTATGGAAACGAAGGTGTTCTGGCCGTGCTGGAGCAACGGGCGCAGCCCTACCTGCTTCGTTTGCGCCAGACCAGGAATGCGAAGCGTCTGATTACCCGGCTGGCGGGGCGCAGCAGCTGGGGGCAGGCGGATGCCCAGGGATGCCAGGCGATCGAAAGCGAACTGCGGCTGGACGGCTGGTCGCGCACACGCCGCGTGGTCGTCGTGCGCCGCCGGATTCGTGACGACGTGGTGAACGCGCCGCGCAAGGATCAGCAACAGCTTCGGCTGCCGATCGCCGACGTGGCGGTGCTCGACGCCCATCAGATGTGGGAGTACACGATCCTCGTCACCAACGCACCGTATCCGCTGGACTCGATCGCGCAGTTGTACCGCGACCGCGGCGATTGCGAGAACGGCTTCGACGAACTGAAGAACCAGTGGGGCCTGGGCGGCTTCACGACGCAGGACATCACGCGCTGCCAGACGACGGCCCGGATCGGCGCGCTGGTCTACAACTGGTGGTCGTGGTACTGCCGCGCCGCTCATCCGCAAGGTCGGCTCGAAGCGGTGACGAGCCGGCCGCTGCTGCTGGCCGCCGTCGGTACGAGCGCCAGCCACGCTGGCGGCACCCGGCTCTATCTCACGCCGTTGCATGCGATGACGCAGACCATCCGTGCGCTGGTGGGCAATATCCGCAAGGCACTGCAGCATGTCAGACAGCTCGCGGAGCAATCACCGAAACTCGATCGCTGGCGCGCGCTGCTGCGCTACATCTGCGCACAGATCGTCCCTTCGAAATTGCCTCGGATTACTCATGATCTGCTTGTTGCCTCGGGGTGATCGCCGTTTTTAGGCTAAACAGAAGACGGCGACGCTGCCCGGCAGCGCCCCCGCTTAGACCGAGCGGTGCGGCTGATCGACGGGCTCGATCAGCGTTTGCGCCGTCTCAGCGGCGTCGCTCGACGACGCAGCATCTACAACGTCGCCCTCTTGCGCGACCGTCCCCGCCACTGCGTTGCCGGCCTGCATGTCCCGCAACGCGTTCGCCACCACCTGCTGAGCCTGCGCCGCGAGCACCCGCCGGTCCGCGTCCGGCGCGAGCGGTGCGCCAACATATACGTGGGCGGTCAGCGGACCGCCACGCAACAGCATGTCGAGCGAGTCGGACAACGACACGTCGTCGATATATGCGGGTGCCGTCGACTGCCGGCCCTGCGCGTCCTCGTACATGATGCACAGCGGCTGCACCGGCACACCGGCCGACACCGCGGCCTGGAACATGTTCGCGTGAAACGGCAGCAACTCGAGCCCGTTCGACGTCGTGCCTTCGGGGAACACGCACATCAGTTCACCCGCGCTGAGCCGCGCGGCGAGTTCGTGCATGATGCGCTTCGCGTCGCTGCGCTTCTCGCGCTGGATGAACACCGTATCGAGCTGCTGTGCGAGCCATCCGACCACCGGCCATTGCCGGATCTCCGCCTTCGAGACGAATGGCGTCGGCCGCCACGCGTTGATTACGTAGATGTCGATCCACGAGATGTGATTGGCGACGACGAGCACGCCACGATCGAGCCGCACCGGGTCGTTATGCACGACGAGGCGCATGCCGCACAGCCGCAGCATCTTCAGCGACCACGCGCGATTGAGCGCGTGACGCCGCTCGGCGCTCGCGTTCGGAAAGCGCGTCGCGACGGTCCACATGCCGTGCAGCAGATGCGTGATGAGACGGACCTTGCGTAACGCGAGCTTCATGGCCGGAGCTTTCCTTGACTGGACCGAAACGATACCGCTCAGCGCTGTTCGTAGGCGAGCTGACCGGACACGACGGTCGCGCGCACCTGTGCCGGCAGCTCGTAGCCGAGGAACGGCGTGTTGTGCCCCTGGCTCTTCAGCGCACGCGGCTCGACGCGCCAGTAAGCGTGACGGTCGAACACGCAGAGATCGGCCACCGCGCCGAGCGCAATGCGGCCAGCCGCTTCGAGGCCGAGCACCTGCGCCGGCGCCGCGGTGATGCGATTGAGCGCGGTCGCGAGCGGCACGCCCGCTTCGTCGGCCCACTTCACCGTCAGCGACAGGAACAATTCGAGGCCGGTTGCGCCCGGCGTCGCTTCGGCGAACGGCAGCAGCTTTTCGTCGTCGTCGACCGGCGTGTGCGCGGAGCAGATCGCATCGATCGTACCGTCGACGAGGCCCGCGCGAATCGCTTCGCGATCGCGCTGCTGGCGCAGCGGCGGATCGAGCCGGAACTGCGCGTCGAAGTAACCGATGTCGAGGTCGATCAGATGCACGTGGTTCACGGTGACGTCGCACGACACCGGCAGGCCCTCGCCCTTCGCCGCGCGCACGAGCGCCACGCCCGCCGCCGACGACACATGCGAAACATGCACGCGCGCGCCGGTCACGCGCACGAGTTCGAAGATCGTATGCAGCGCGATGGTCTCAGCCGCCACCGGCACGCCCGACAGCCCGAGCCGCGACGCCAGCGCGCCGCTCGCGGCGACGCCGCCCTTGCCCAGATACGCATCGACGGGACGCAGCCACACGGTGAAATCATAGGTCTTCGCGTATTGCAGCGCGCGCATCAGCACCTGGGTATCGACGATCGGCGTGTCGGCCTGCGAGAAGCCGACGCAGCCCGCCTCGGTCAGCTGGACCATCTCGGTGATGACCTGCCCCTTGAGACCGACCGTCAGCGCGCCGAGCGGATACACGTGCGCCTTGTTCTGATTGCGCGCGCGGAACTTCAGCATTTCGACGAGGCCCGGTTCGTCGAGCGTCGGATCGGTGTCCGGCGGACATACGAGGCTCGTCACGCCACCCGCGAGCGCCGCGGCCATTTCCGAGCCTAGCGTCGCCTTGTGCTCGTAGCCCGGCTCGCGCAAACGCGCGCACAGGTCGACGAGACCCGGCGCGATCGACAGACCGCGCGCGTCGAGCGTGCGCTCCGCCTGGAAGCCGGCCGGCGCGTTGCCCAAGGCGACGATCTTGCCCGCCTCGATAAAGATGTCCTGCTGCTGTTCGGTGCCCGCTGCCGGATCGATCAGCGTGCCGCCTCGAATATGAATCTTCATGCGCTGCCTTTGTTAAACCTGTGGTTCAGCCTATCGTTCGGCTTCCCGATCAGTCGTTGCTTAGTCGTTATTGCCCGCGACGATCCCCATCACCGCCATGCGCACCGCGATACCGAACGTGACCTGATTCAGGATCACCGATTGCGGGCCGTCCGCGACCTGCGAGTCGATCTCGACGCCGCGGTTCATCGGGCCGGGGTGCATCACGATCGCATCGGGGGCGGCGAGCGCGAGACGCTCGGGCGTGAGCCCCCAGCTCTTGAAGTACTCCTGCGACGACGGCAGCAGCGCGCCGCTCATGCGTTCATTCTGCAGGCGCAGCATGATGATCACGTCGACATCCTTGAGACCTTCGTCGAGGTTGTGGAACACGCGCACGCCCATCTGTTCGAGCCCGCCCGGCAGCAGCGTGCGCGGACCGATCGCGCGCACTTCGGGCACGCCGAGCGTGGTCAGCGCATGAATGTCCGAGCGCGCGACGCGCGAATGCAGGATGTCGCCGACGATCGCCACGCGCAGCTTCGTGAAGTCCTTCTTGTAGTGGCGGATCGTGTACATGTCGAGCAGACCCTGCGTCGGGTGCGCGTGACGGCCGTCGCCGGCGTTGATCACGTGCACGTGCGGCGCGCAGTGCTGCGCGATCAGGAACGGCGCGCCGCTCGACGCATGACGCACGACGAACAGATCCGCGTGCATCGCCGACAGGTTGTTGATCGTGTCGAGCAGCGATTCGCCCTTGCTGGTCGACGACGCGTTGATGTTCAGATTCAGCACGTCGGCCGACAGCCGCGTGGCCGCGATCTCGAACGTGGTACGCGTGCGCGTCGAGTTTTCGAAGAACAGGTTGAACACCGACTTGCCGCGCAACAGCGGCACCTTCTTCACTTCGCGATCGGTCACGCTGACGAACTGGTCGGCGGTCTCGAGAATGTGATTGACGATGGCCTTCGGCAACCCCTCGATCGACAGCAGATGTTTGAGCTCGCCGCTCTTCGTGAGCTGCGGGTTGCCCTTCAGGAAGCCGTAGCGGAAGCGCTCGGATGCGCTAGCGGAGGAATCTTGCGGAGCCGGGGTGGCGGTGTTCATGATGTACCTGCTTCAAATACGGGCTTCAACGTAATCGAGGTCGCGTCGACACGCCGCTCACGCGCGTTTCAATCGACGCGTGCTTCAGTGTGAAAAGAAAACCGCTGGCCGCCCGCGCCGTCGTCTTCACGGGCCAGCACGAGCGTCGCGTCGGCGGGTACGTCGACCACGCCACCGACGAAGCGCGCCGCCACCGGCAACTCGCGTCCGCCCCGATCGGCGAGCACCGCGAGTTCGACCGATGCCGGCCGGCCATAGTCATACAGCTCGTTGACCGCCGCGCGAATCGTGCGGCCGGTGTACAGCACGTCGTCGACCAGCACGATGCGGCGGCCATCGACCCCGAACGGCAGCGAGGTCGGGCTTGCTTGCGCGTGCAGCCCTTTCTTCGCGTAGTCGTCGCGATGCAGCGCGACGTTCACCACGCCGAAGCTCGGCAGTTTCAGGTCGCGCGCGAGCCGCTCGGCGAGCCACGCGCCGCCGCTATGGATACCAGCCAGTACCGCCGCTTCGGCACCGTCGTGCGTGGCGGCGAGCTGGTCGCCATACGCCGCTCGAATCTGGTCGAGCAACGCGCGATACAGCGCTTCGGCGTCAATGGAACTCATGATCGTCGGAAAGTCCGTCAAGATATTGCTGGAGGATGATGCTCGCGGCTTCGGCATCGAGCATGTCGGCGCGGGCATTGCCGGCGCGGATTTCCGCCTCGGCCTCGACCGACGAGTAGCGCTCGTCCACCCACGTGACCGGCAGATTGAAGCGGCCGTTCAACTGGTTGCCGAAGCGCTTCGCGAGTTGCGTGCGCTCGTGCGGTGTGCCGTCGGGGTGCATCGGCAGGCCGACCACCAGCGCATCGGGCTTCCATTCGGCGATCAGCTTGCCGAGCGCTTCGAAGCGGTAGTCCCTGCTGCGGTTTTGCACGACGACGAGCGGCCGCGCGCGGCGCGTCAGCGAATTGCCGACTGCCACGCCGATGCGTTTCTCTCCGTAGTCGAACGCAAGCAGCGTCGCCTCACGTCCGGCCGGCAGATTCATGCGCGGCCCCTCATGCGTGCCCGGCCTCGCCCGACAGCATCGACAACGACACGCCGAGCAGTGCGAGCGCCGCTTCGAGACGATCTTCGGCGGGCACGTCGAAAACGATTTTCGGATCGGCCTCGACCGTGAGCCAGCCGTTCTTGGAGATTTCGTCTTCGAGCTGACCCGCGCCCCAGCCGGCGTGGCCGAGCGTCAGCAGGAAACGCTCCGGACCGTTGCCGCTCGCGACGGCCTCGAGCACGTCTTTCGACGTGGTCATTTCGAGCCCGCCCGGCACCGACATCGACGACGTGTATGCGCTGCCGCCTTTCGGATCGTGCAGCACGAAGCCGCGCTCGGTTTGCACCGGGCCGCCGAAATATACGGGGACATGGAGAAGCGGTTCGATCTCGAGCTTCAGATCGATGCGATTGAAGAGCGCCTGCAGGTCGATATCGGTCGGCCGGTTGATCACGAGGCCGAGCGCGCCGCGCTCACTGTGATCGCAAAGGTAGACCACCGTTCCTGAAAACGTCGGATCGGCCATGTTCGGCATGGCGATCAGGAACTGGTTGGTCAGATTGATGCGATCGGTACTCTTGGACATAGTTCGGATTTTAGCAAAGACGATGCGTCATGGCGGGCTGCTTTGAGCATTGCAACGCGTTGGGTTGCACGCTACGCGACGCGCCATCGACGCCGGATCAAGTTGCACTCTATCACGCGCGCGACTTGCGCCATGCCGCGATCAGGCGCCGAAACACCGCGTAGAACGGCACGTTCGGCGCGCGTCGCGAAGTTGCGGGATTATGACTTGTCACAATGGGTTTCAGCGGGTTCGGCGCGCGTCGGTCGAAGCGTTGCGGACGCAATTCGCGCGCCACGTCGCGCGTTTGGTTCGACCCGGCTTGCGCTTCACGCGCCGCCCTGCTCGATCGCACGCGTGAGCGCGGCGAGCGCCGCCTGCGTGAAGCTGCCGCCCGCCGGCCCCACGCCCGCGGCGACCTTGTGCAGCGACGCACGCAAGGCCTCGGCGGCCTGCTCGAGCGTGTCGGCCGGCGGCGCGCCGACGATCACGTGCGCGCGCACCGCCGGCGTCGCGACGCTCGCATGCGCACGCCGCCGCCATGCGAGACCGAGCGCGTCGGCGAGCAGCGCCACGTGACCGAGACCGAGCGCGCAGGCGGCCGAGCCGAGCCGGTAGGCGGCGTCGCCCGCCTGCAGCGCTTCGCTCGGGTCGGCTTTTTCCGGCTGATCGGCCGCGCGCGCATGGGCGGCCAGCGCCTCGATGGACGCGTCGGCGGTCTGCAGGAAGTCTTCGTACGCGTTCGCGTTGACGCTCAGCACGCCGAGATCGCGCGTGTGCGGCAGCGACTGCGCCTCGAGCGCGCCCGCCTCCCACAGCGCTTCCGACGACTGCGTGCCGGCGACGTGCCAGTCGACGGTCAAGCCATAGTCGTGCAGCACCTCGACCTGGTCGGCGTCTTGCGCGGCCGCGCCGAACAGCGCGTAGTCGCGCCACAGCAGCGCGAGCGTCGCGCGCACCAGCGAACGCGGCGCGCGCTCGATGCCGCGCGCGTGATCGGCGAGCGCCAGGTTGCAGCGCGCGTAGAAGCGCCGCGCCTCGATATCGCGGATTGCGTGGCCACGCGCGCGCAGCGCCTTCGCGCAGGCGCGCGCGAGCCGCCAGAAGTCATACGGATCGGGGCCGGCGAGTTCGGTGAACACGGCGTCGAGCTCGTCGAGCGCGGCGTTCGTGACCGCAAGCGCCACCGCGCTGCCTGTGTCGGCCTGCGAGCGCAGCACCGGCAGCAACGCGCGCTCGTAGCGCGCCCGCAGATGGGCAAGCTGATCGGCCGATTGCGCGTGCAGCGAAGCCGGCGGCACTGGCCGCGCGCACAGCGCGAGGTCTTCGAACGCAACGGCGGAACCCGGCGTGGGTTCGATGAGTTGCGCACACAGCTCGCGGTAGTGGTTGAACAGCGTCGGCGAGCAACTGAGCTCGCGCAGATTGTGACGTTCGAGCGCCGCGCGGAAGTCGCGCAGCGCCGCGCCGAACACTGGCCGCGCGCTTTCCGCTTCGGCTGGCTCGCCGCTCGCGAGCGGCGAGAGCCGCACGAGGGCGTCGGTGAAACGCTGCGCGCTGAGCCAGCCCGCCGTGCGCAACGCATGCGACGCGCGCAGCAGCGCGGCACCGCTCTCGTCGCGCTGCTCGAACGCGAGCGACGCCTCGGCGAGCGCGAGTTCCGCAGGGCGGACCGCGCCACCGCGCGGGTTCGGCAGTGCGTCGATGGAAACGGGTGCTGCGGATCGAAGAGTCATGGGCAGGCGACACGAAGCTGACGGGGCCGTCGCTTCGCGCCGCATGCTGAGTGAGCGGCCACCGCGCGAACCGGCGACAGGACAATGACAGACTACCGTTGCGACACGACGCGACCGGCGATGTTCCGCGCCGGCGCGCTCAGACAGGCGCCGGGCGTGCCGGACGCATCAAGCGATTGCAGCAATTGCGCGGCGGATGACGCCGCTGACTTTTCGGGATCGAAGCTCAGGGTTCAGGTTCGGGACCGAATCTCGGGACCCGGTTTGGGGGCCGAAACTTCCGGCGAGTCGCACGAGCCCATCAAACCGCGCCGCCGGAACAATGATCAAGCGACGCGAACGACCGGCCGGCTGACGCCGGCGGCTTGCCGAACTTCAGATCTGGACCATTTCGAAGTCTTCCTTGCGCGCTCCGCACTCCGGACACGTCCAGTTGATGGGCACGTCTTCCCAGCGCGTGCCCGGCGCAATGCCTTCGTCCGGCAAGCCGGCCTCTTCGTCGTAAATCCAGCCGCAAATCAGGCACATCCAGCTTTGATATTCCATTCTTTTGTCGCGTCGTTGAGTCCGTGGAAGCGGGAGCCATGATGGTACCGTGTTGCCGCCCCCATGCCTAGCAATCGAAAACTCGCAATCGTAGCGTGGAGCGGGCTTCGGCGGTGCGCCCGCGCGCCGTGCGGACGACGCTCGCGGCGCCATGCCGCATGGCGGTGGGGACACCCGGCAGCGCGATAGAGAGCGCCCTCGGCAAGCTCGCGGCGCTAGCGTGGCAACCTCAAAGCAATCCCCGCCGGCCGCGCGTCAGCGAGCCGCGAGCCAGCCTCTGGCGATCCCCGCCGCGCGAAAAAACGCCCTCTCCACGGTTTAGGCCGCATAATTGAGCCGATTGCGCATTGCGCGCCGAAATCCTGCTTTCCTTATCCATTTTCATGCCCAGCGACACGCCTCCGATCGTCCTCACCTTCGGTCTCTCCGACCCCACCGGCGGCTCCGGCCTGCAGGCGGACCTGTTGACACTTGCCAGCATGGGCTGCCACGGCGTTTCCGTGCTCACGGGCTATACCGTGCGCGACTCGGCGAACTGCGACGAAGTCACCGGGCTCGACCCGGACATCGTCGCGACGCAGGCGCGCATGCTGCTCGAGGACATGCCGATCGCCGCATTCAAGGTCGGCGGGTGCACGCGCGCCGAAGTGGTCAGCGCGATCGCGGAAGTTGTCGCCGACTACGACGACATCCCACTGATCCTCGCCCCGGACTTCACGCTCGACGACGAGCACGTGCTCGCCGCCGACGAACTGCGCGAAGCGATCGCCGATCTGCTCGCGCCGCAAACCACGCTGCTGGTCGCCGACTCGGCGACGCTGCTCGCGCTCGCGCAGCCCGACGGCGACGCGGAGGCGCCGAGCCTCGACGCGGCGATCTCGCACCTGCTGTCGCAGGGCTGCGAGTACATTCTGTCGACCGAAACCGGCACGCATCGGCTCGTCAACACACTCTTCAGCGAGGACGGCCAGTTGCGTCAGGACATGTGGGACCGCGCGCCGCATCGGTTGACGGGCCTGACCGATACGCTCGGCGCGGCGATCGCCGCGCTTCTCGCCAACGGCCAGGAGCCCGCGGAAGCGGTGCGCGAAAGCCAGGAGTATCTGTATCAGGCAGTGCGCAATGCGTTCCGGCCCGGCATGGGGGCGTACATGCCCGATCGCTTCTTCTGGGCGCGCAGCAGCGATGAAGACGAAACGCCGCCCGCGCAAGGCAAGGGCGCGGCGCCGGGGGAAGCGCGGCACTGACCTCGCCATTCGTCGGCATCGACTAAAAACCCGCTGTCAGCCGGTTTTTTCATTAATGTGACTTTCGCGATTGGTGCGACTTTCCATTCGATTTAACCAAATTGAACAATGTAATTAGCGCGTAGCTATCGATACTGCCGCGCCCAGTTCGTCTCGCGGGCATCCTAGTCAATTTATTTTGCATAGCCGCATGAATCTTGCTGTCGGCGATGCAACCGGACGTTTTACCGCGTAATCAAACGTTACAACGCCGATGACATCTTTTGTCTAGACTTTACGCATCACGATAAGTCATATGTCCCCACATGTCATTTCCCACCTTCTTCATCCATCCACCGAAATGCGGCGGTTCGACCGTTATTTCGTTTTTTGATTTGAATAAAGGTAATGACCAATTCATTAGCTTTGTCTGGGATCAGGATGGCTGGGGAAACTGTGGCGCGAAGCTGCTCGAGACGCAGGTAGGCGGCGGTCATCTCCCGTATGGCATTCATCGGATGATCAAACATCCGGTCAACTACTGCACGATCCTGCGCGATCCGCTCGCGCGCCAGATCTCGCACTACTGGTATGCGGCGAACGGCAAGAACGGCGAGGTCACACGCGGCGTCAGTGTGTCCACGCCGGAAGCTCTGGCGCAGCAAGGTGTGCTGTCGCTCGACGAGTGGGTCAGCGAATCGCTCGGCGGCAAGAACCTGTTCGTGCACATGTTGAGCGGCGAGCCAGTGGCTAACCAAACGAGCCTCGCCGTTGCGCGAATCCATTTGCGCGAACAGATCGGCACCGTCGGCGTCTGCGAGGACATGAGCGAATTCTTACTGCGGCTTTGCGGTTCGACTGGGATGAAATTGCCGTTCTATTTCGAAGCGAATCGCACCAATGGCACGGCGAAGGGCAAGGCTCACTTAAGCGACGCAACAAGACAAAAATTTATCGAGGACAATAGCCTCGATTACGAACTGTTCCGCGACGCAAGTCAGATCGTGGAAGCTTATGCGAAAGAAACGGGCAGCGTCTTTTCGAATGCGCTCGAATTGGTCCGCGTGATTCAGTCCGAAATCGATCAGCTCGACAATCCGCACGTCTATAGTTCGACCGTTTTCGGCTTCGACGGCTCATTCCTGTCGCGCGTGCATGAGGTGATCCGCCGCTTCGATCTCGCGCCGATCGACACCTATCTGGAGTTCGCGCGAAGCCGGCAGCGTCCGCCGGTCGACCTGTTCGACGGTTTTGTCGACACGGTGCGCGACGGCGTAGTGTGCGGCTGGGCCGTCAACCTGAGCGAGCCGCAGCGGCAGGTACCGCTCGAGGTGCGGGTCGGCACGCAGATCGTCGCGACCGGCTGCAGCGGCGAGCCGCGGCCCGATGTGGCGAGCGCCGGCTATCCGAGCGCATACAGCGGATTTTCGATTCCACTGCCGAACGATATTCCGGAAGGCTTTCGCGTTACCATTGCCAATTCCACCGAAAGCCTGCACAACGCCGGCACGTGGCGGCAAGGCTGGCACTGCGAATGAGCCAGAAGAGCCAAGAGAACCTATCCATGAAAGAGCCGCCCCAGTTCGTGCAACGCTTCCACGGCAAGATCGCGGTGCAGGACCGCATACGCATGTTCGATCAGATGCCCGCCACGATCTGGCTGACCGGCCTGTCCGGCGCCGGCAAATCGACGCTCGCGTTTGCGCTCGAAGAGCAGCTGATCGCGCTCGGTCACGCCTGCTATGTGCTCGACGGCGACAACATCCGGCACGGTCTGGCGAGCGACCTTGGATTCGAGCCCGACGACCGGCGCGAAAACATCCGCCGGGTCGCGCACGTCGCCCAATTGATGAACGACGCGGGTCTGATCGTGATTTCCGCGCTGATTTCGCCGCTACGCGAAGATCGGGCAATGGCGCGCGCGATCATCGGAGCCGACAAGTTCGTCGAAACCTATGTGTCCGCCTCGCTCGCCACCTGCGCGAGCCGCGATCCCAAAGGTCTTTACGCGAAAGCGAGGTCTGGCGAGATCAGCTCGTTCACCGGCGTATCAGCGCCCTATGAAGCGCCGATCGATCCCGACCTGCACGTCGAAACGGGAACGCTGAGCCCCGCGCAAAGCGTCGCGCAGATCTTCCACTACCTGCGCGAAAAGTGCCTCGGAAGGTCCTCTCATCGCACGGCTCACGCCGCGGGCGCCTGATCCGGACAAAAGGGCGTCCGGAAGCGCTCGCCAGCAAGCACATCAACGCCGGCCCCAAACGAAAAAAAACCCGCATAAGCGGGTTTTTTCGTTTGGGGAAACGCCTCGCGGCGCACTCCCCACATGGACTTCCAGCCGGGCCTCGGCCGTGATCCAGACGCGCGGCAGTTCAACCACGCGGCCGGACCACGAGGCCCGAGCGGAATTACATGTCCATGCCCATGCCGCCCATGCCGCCGGGCATGCCGCCAGGCATCGGAGCATCTTCCTTCGGCAGTTCGCAGACAGCTGCGTCGGTCGTCAGCAGCAGGCCAGCAACCGAAGCGGCGTTTTGCAGCGCCGTGCGCGTCACCTTCGTCGGATCCACGACACCTGCGTCGACCAGGTCGACGTACTCGCCGGTCGCTGCGTTGTAGCCGTAGTTGCCCTTGCCAGCAGCAACCGCTGCCACGACGACGCTCGCTTCTTCGCCACCGTTGGCGACGATCTGGCGCAGCGGCTCTTCCATGGCGCGCAGAACGATCTTGATACCTGCGTCCTGATCGGCGTTAGCGCCCTTCAGGCCAGCGATTGCCGTACGTGCACGGATCAGCGCGACGCCGCCACCCGCCACGATGCCTTCTTCCACAGCCGCGCGCGTTGCGTGCAGTGCGTCTTCGACACGTGCCTTCTTTTCCTTCATTTCGACTTCGGTCGCAGCACCGACCTTGATCACTGCAACGCCGCCTGCCAGCTTGGCGACGCGCTCTTGCAGCTTTTCACGGTCGTAGTCCGAGGTCGCTTCTTCGATCTGCGTGCGCACTTGCTTGACGCGAGCTTCGATGTTCGCTGCTTCGCCAGCGCCGTCGATGATCGTGGTGTTTTCCTTGCCCACTTCGATGCGCTTCGCCTGGCCCAGTTCAGCCAGCGTTGCCTTCTCGAGCGTGAGGCCGGTTTCTTCAGCGATGACCTGACCGCCGGTCAGGATCGCGATGTCTTCCAGCATCGCCTTACGACGATCGCCGAAGCCCGGAGCCTTGACGGCAACGGTCTTCAGGATGCCGCGGATGTTGTTGACGACCAGCGTTGCGAGCGCTTCGCCTTCGACGTCTTCAGCGATGATCAGCAGCGGACGGCCAGCCTTCGCGACTTGCTCGAGCACCGGCAGCAGGTCACGGATGTTCGACACCTTCTTGTCGTGCAGCAGCACGAACGGGTTCTCGAGCACGGCGACTTGCTTGTCCGGGTTGTTGATGAAATACGGCGACAGGTAGCCGCGGTCGAATTGCATACCTTCGACGACGTCCAGCTCGTCTTGCAGCGACTTGCCGTCTTCGACGGTGATCACGCCTTCCTTGCCGACCTTGTCCATTGCTTCAGCGATGCGCTCGCCGATCGACGAATCGCTGTTCGCCGAGATCGCGCCAACCTGGGCGATTTCCTTGTTGGTCGTGCACGGCTTGCTGATCTTGCGCAGTTCTTCGATTGCGGCTGTAACGGCCTTGTCGATACCGCGCTTCAGGTCCATCGGGTTCATGCCCGATGCGACGTACTTCATGCCTTCGCGGACGATCGATTGCGCGAGAACCGTAGCGGTCGTCGTGCCGTCGCCTGCGTTGTCGCTGGTCTTGGAAGCGACTTCCTTGACCATTTGCGCGCCCATGTTCTGGAGCTTGTCTTTCAGTTCGATCTCTTTCGCGACCGACACACCGTCCTTGGTGACCGTCGGGCCGCCGAAGCTGCGCTCGAGAACCACGTTGCGGCCCTTCGGACCCAGCGTGACCTTCACGGCGTTGGCGAGAATATTCACGCCTTCGACCATCTTGGCACGGGCGGAATCACCGAATACGACGTCTTTAGCTGCCATCTTCTAACTCCTTGAATACTTTGGATATAACCGGTGAAGTAGCGACCTTGCGCTTACTTCTGCACCACGGCCATGATGTCTTCTTCGCGCATCACGAGCAGTTCGTTGCCGTCGACCTTGACGGTCTGGCCTGCGTACTTGCCGAACAGGACGCGGTCGCCGACCTTCACGTCGAGCGCAATGGCTGCGCCCTTGTCGTCGCGCTTGCCCGGGCCGACTGCGAGGATTTCACCTTGATCCGGCTTTTCCGCTGCGGCTTCGGGGATCACGATGCCCGACGCGGTCTTGGTTTCCTGATCCAGACGTTTGACGATCACGCGATCATGCAAAGGACGAAGGTTCATACATACTCCTCTCTGATTGAGACTGAAGAACGCTGAGAAAAACCCGGCTGGCCGAGCCAACCGGAGATGTTGTTAGCACTCTCGTGCAGCGAGTGCTAATTATATGGACGGGCAGTGACAAATTCAAGAAGCGGGGAACGCGGTCGAAGTTCACTCACCCTCAAACGTGATTCGCTCGGGCTTGAACCCGCCCCGTGCGGAACGTCTGCCGTTCGGCATTTTCTCTAAGAAAACAATAATTTACCGACGTGTTGCGTTGAGATTCGGCCCTTCGTGAAGGAAGAGGCGAGCCATGACGAGGCAGCGACTTCGGAGCGGAGCGCCCGCTCGAAACGTCAAACCCAGGGAAATCCCCCATAAGCGCGGGCCGTTACGATAGTCAGCCTTCAGGCAAGTCGAGGGGCTCATGAATGTGCTTCGCGGCTGAGGCACCAGTCGGTCCAAGTATATCTGGACCGTTGCAGCGGCCGTTGATAGCGGGATTGTGAAATTGATAGCAGCTGCAAGGACGATACTTGCAGAACCGTAACGCTATAACTGAGTGCGAAAGATTTGAGATCTTTCCACTCTGAAGATCAGCGACAAATATGTCCAACTGACCAGTCGATAATTGCGCTCCTCCAGATAGCGAAATATGGCGGAAGCTATTACTTCCCTTATCGAAGTCAGCGTAGACTCCACAATAATGATTTTTGGTTTATACCTGCTGATATCAATCGATCGCAAGACTTCGTAATCGTGACCTTCCACGTCAATGGAAAGCAGATCGATTTCCTGATCGGCGTACGGGGTGTGCTCGAGAACGTCGTTCAATGTGGTGGTTTCAACGGTCCGGACGGAGATAGGCTTCTGGACTTCGGCCGCAGCCACTATGGGATCTATGGTCGAAGTCAACCCATAGTTCGAAAAATTATAGACTTCCTTGAGCTGTTTCTCGTTCGAGACGGCCGCACGTACATTGACATCACCAAACCGCGCAAGAGAAAACGCTTCAATTTTCACCGGATCCATGTCTATGTTGATGCCGCGCCAACCACGCTTGTAAAGCGCATGTGTGTTCGAGAACTTGACAGGGTGGTATGCACCAACGTCGACATAAACACCCTTATTGCACCGGGGACTGATTATCTCGCGCAACACCGCGTCCTCTCCAAACTGCGAGTAGTACAAACGCGGCCCGCGTGTTATCCACGTCTTGCGGACGAGCCAAAGGAAGTGTCCGAACGTCTTCGGGTTCAACATAACCGCTCCTCACTTCGAAACGATAACGGCAAAAGGTCAAACAGTGTTTGATCTGGAAGCTTGCCGAGCAGACGGTCGGTCCGGTCCGGCATTACGTTAGCTAATATTCACATATAGCAGGC
Organism: Paraburkholderia sp. MM6662-R1; assembly: GCF_050436245.1. Taxonomy (NCBI): domain Bacteria; kingdom Pseudomonadati; phylum Pseudomonadota; class Betaproteobacteria; order Burkholderiales; family Burkholderiaceae; genus Paraburkholderia; species Paraburkholderia sp. MM6662-R1. The sequence goes on from NZ_JBNDLV010000001.1 coordinate 1,765,311, forward strand.
CTCATTACCGCCGCAAATGTGCCGCAGTACGGACCAAACGATATTCGCGAATTAGTTACATGCTCGAAAAGTCGTTGAGAGTTACATCTGCAGACTACTCGACGGTTGGCCGAACATTAAGCGAAAGTCATAATATTGTGTATTTATGCCCGAAACCGTCGATTGATGCAAAAAGCTTCCGGTTCCAGTCGGTTCGCGTGTCGTCGACTACAGCCGCGCGAGATTCAGCCCGGCGAAGCCTTCTGCATCAGGCCACGATCCGCCAGTTTCGCTCGCCCGACAGCACGCTCGTTTCACTTCACTTCTGCGCAGGCCGGTGCAACGCATTACCCGCCATCCACTTGAGCCGTTCGCAATTGACCTTGATGCGCGCCGCGAATTCCTTCGGATCTCGCTCGCGCAGTGCGTTCATCTGGCTATTGGTGATGTCGGCGCGGTGCCAGCCCGTGTCCCAGTGCTGATCGAAATCGGTCGCACCGGTCAGGACCTTTCGGAGCCGCTCCTTATAGGCGTCGATCCGCTCGGGCGACACGTCGCAAAACGCCCGCGCGAAGCTTGCGCGCTCGCCCGCCGTCTCCGCGCTCATGTTGGCGTCGCTCGCGCCGCTCGCGAGCGGCGCGGCGAGCGACAGCACCGACAGACAGAACGCTGCGCAAAGCGGCCGATAGCGATACGATAGGTTTTTCATCTTCGACTCCTGACGATCCTTCGTGGCGACCAGGGATTGTCCCGATCTTCAACGCCGCCTCGCCGATTGTGTCCTGATTGCACTGCACGATGGCGTTTTCGCGCGCTATCCGATGCATCGCGTGGCCAAACTGCGGTGCTACGCTCGTTAAAGCGGCATTCGCGACGTGCCCGTTCCGGGGAGCCGTGGCGCAAGCATCGCAACGCCACGGCCCATCGGCAGGCCGCGACAGAAGCACGAGCGCCAGGCATGAGAACGAGCTCGAACACGACGCGCAACGAGCACAGAACGAAAGCACGACACGAAATCAAACACAAAAAGGCGAGACATCGCTGCGGGAGTGACTGCGATGGCATTTAGAACATATACCGTACTGACGCTGTTGGTGACGAGCACTGCCGCGTTCGCGTGGCGGCCTGTCACCTATCCGATCCGAAGTCAGAGCCCTTACGAGCGCAGCATCGACAACGCGATGTGCTACGCCGAGGCGAACCGCGTGACCGGGGTCAACATGGCCCACGAGTCGCAGATTCCGCCGCGTCAGCCGCCCGCGGCCAAAGGTGCGTCGACCGGCGTACCGTCGAAGCCGCCGCTTCCGCCTAGTTCCTTCTCAGCCACGCCGCTGCCGTGGAGCGCGAGCGCGCCCGAAGCCGCGAGCGCGCCGTTGGCTGAGGCGCAAGCGCCTGGCGGTGCATCGTCGGCGAAACCGGTGGACGAAGCCGCGGCCGGCGCCAGCGCGCCAGGCGCGCCAGCCACCGAGGCGGCGAATGCACCGCCGAACGCATCGGCAGCGGCAACGGGCCCCAGTGCGAACGCGGCACCCGGCGCGTCGGATGGTGCGGCCGCTTCGCTGGCGTCGAACGTCAAGCTGCCGCCGCTGCCCGCGCCCGAGCCGCCGATGACCCGCTATTGGGCCGCCTACGGCGCGTGCATGCAGGCGCGCGGTTACGTCGTCCAGTAGTCCGGCCGACGCCGCTTGCGGGCGTCGTTGCATACATTCTTTTTGATGGCGCCGCCCTTCGGCGCCAGTGGAGCGACACGGCCATGCCGCGCGACACGACCTCCGACCAGCCATTTTTCCATCACTGCGCATACTGCGGCGTGCCGCTGTCGGGCCGCTTTTCGCCGTGTCCCGCATGCCATGCGCTGCCGATCGATTCGTTCGATACGGACGACAAGCCCGGCGAGCGCTCCGCGCGATCCCGGGCGCTGAGCGCATCGCGCACGCAACTCGAACCGCTGCCAGCGGCCGCGAGCTTGCCCGCGGACCGTTCGTCGCGACGCTCCGCACAAACGAAGATGAGCCCCTACGATCTGATCGACGAAGCGACGTTCGAGCCGGGCGGGCGTCGACGGCGGCATCCGCTCGCGCTTGCCGCAGCCGCGCTCGCGACGCTCGGCGTCGTGTACGTCGGCTTCGTTCTATTCAACGACGACGATGCGAGCGTCGACACGCCGGTCACGGTCTTCGGCACGGTGCGCCCGGACAACCCTGGCCAAGCCCCTGCACAGAACGTTGCGCAGAATGCGGCGCCGTCGGTTGCCGCGGCGCCGAAGCCGGCGTCGATCGTCGCCCAACGGCCGCGTCCCGTTGTCGTCGCGCGGCAGCAACCGTCGAACGTGCACGCGGCCCCCGTCGCGCCACCGGCACCGCCCGTCGTTGCGACCGCGTCCACCGTAGCGCGATCGTCACCGCCCATCGTGGCGACCGCGCCGACCGTCGCGCCATCGTCACCGCCGGTCGTTGCGACCGCGCCTGCCGTAGCGCGATCGAGCCCGCCCATCGTGGCGACCGCGCCGACCGTTGCGCCATCGTCACCGCCGGTCGTTGCGACCGCGCCTGCCGTAGCGCGATCGAGCCCGCCCATCGTGGCGACCGCACCGACCGTCGCGCCATCGTCACCGCCGGTCGTTGCGACCGCGCCTGCCGTAGCGCGATCGGCTCCACCCGTCGTGGCGACCGCGCCCGTCCCAGCGCGACCGTCAACGCCCGTCGTTGCGACCACGCCGACCGCAGCGCGACCGTCAACGCCCGTTGTCACGACCGCGCGCGCCGTAGCGTCAACGAAGACATCGAGCGCGGCCATCTCCGCGCCCACGCCGCGTGGCACGGCGCTCGCGTCGACCAGCACCAACAGCAACACCGACACGATGGCCGCCCCGCTCACGCAAGCCGACAAACAGCGCGCCGACGCCGAGCGCAATCTGAAAGCCGCGCACGGCTATCTGCGACGAGGCAATCTGGCGGCGACCAGAGCACGCCTCGCCGCCGTAATCACCGCGCAGCCCGACAATCGCGACGCGCGCAGCATGCGCGCCCAGGTGAGCACGCTAGAGCAGCAACGCGACGCGTTGCTGAGCCTCGCGCGCGGCTGCAGCAACGTGGGACATTGGGAGTGCGCGTCGCACAACGCCAACGAAGCGTTGCGGATCGATTCAAGCAGCAAGGCCGCGCAACGGCTCGTCGCGCTCGCGTCGCACGAGTCGGCGTGGCAGACCATGCAACCGACGGCGGAAGAGTCGCGCGCATTGCGCGATCTGCTGCGTCACCACTAAGGATCGCGAGGTATCTCGCGGGACGGCGGCACGGACGTGCAGTCGATCACGCCCGCCCGCGCGGCGCCCCGAAAGACGCGCGCGCGGGCAGCAGTGTCAGCCGGCGATGCTGTCGTAGCCGTAATAGCCGCCCTGATACCCTGAGCCGAGAAACGCCGCTTCCTGCGGCACGTCGGTGAGCAGCACGCCGCGCAGACCGACGCCACCGTTACGCAGGCGTTTGGTGGTTTCGATGATCTCATGCAGCGGTTGACGCCCATGCCGCACGACGAGCAGCGTCGTCGCCGCGTATTTGCCGATCAGCGTCGAGTCGGTCACGGCGAGCACCGGCGGCGTGTCGATGATCACGACGTCGTATTGCGGCTTCAACACCTCGAGCATCGCTTCGAAGCGTTTGCTCATCAGCAGCTCGGCCGGGTGCGAGGGCAGCGTGCCTTTCGCGAGCACGTCGAGGTTGGGCAGCACGTCGCGCTGGATCATCGCGTTGAGATCGCCGCCGCACAGCACGTCGGACAGTCCCGGCCGATGGCTGACGCCGAAATGCGAATGCACGTCGCCGCGTCGCATGTCGCCGTCGATGATCAGCACGCGCTTGTTCGCCGACGCGACCAGCGTCGCCAGATTCACCGACAGGAACGACTTGCCCGCATCGGGCCGCGAGCCGGTGATCATCACGACGTTGTTGGCCGCATGATCGAGCGACAGCTGCAGCGAGGTGCGCAGATTGCGCACCCCTTCCACCGCGATATCTTCGGGCGCCTGTTGCGCCAGCACATGCTGCCCGCGCTGGCGCAGCGACACCTTTTCCTGCAGGCGCAACTGCGTCTGGCTGCGCGGCACCACCGCGAATACCGGCACGCCGAGCATCCCCTCGAGTTCGTCCGGGCGCTCCACGCCGCCGCGCATCGCGCGCCGCAAGAAGACCAGCAGCAAGCCGAGCGCGAGGCCGCCGCCGAGCGAGATCAGGATCACCAGCATGCGCTTCGGCCACACCGGATCGTCGGGCGTTTCGGCGAAGTCCACCACGCGCACGCCGCTCACCTGCCCCGCCTGCGCGACCCGCAGTCGCTGCACGCTGTTGAGCAGGTTCATGTACAGATCGGTGTTCACGTGCACGTCGCGCTGCAGACGCAGCGCGGTCTGCTCGGTGTCGGGCATCGTCGAGACGCTGTGGTTCATCGTGCTCTGCGCGCCCTGCAACGCGGCGATCTGCGCATCGAGCGCGGCGACCATCGGATGATTCGGCGTAAAACGCTGCAACAGCTCCGCGCGCTGCTGCTGCAGATCGAGCAGCTTCGTCTTGTTGTCGACGATCTGCTGCAGCAGCAGCTTGCTTTCTTCACCGAGATCGACGGCGCCATGTGTATTGCGGAACTTGCCGTAGCGCTCTTCCGCGTCGTCGAGCGCCTTGCGCGCGTCGGGCAGTTGCTGTTCGAGATACGCGAGCGTGTGGTCGGATTCGGTCGAACGGCTCGCGAGATCCTGCCGCACGAACTGGCGCGCCACGTTGTTGACGATCGCCGCGGTCAGCGCCGGATCGGCGCCTTCGAGACTCACGCGGATCACGCCGGAGTCCTCCGCCGTTTCCTGCGCGACCATCGTCTTCGCCAGACGCTCCACCGTGCCGAGCGTCGACGCGCGCGTCAGCTCGAAACGCGAGCCGGGCGCGCCGACCAGTGTGTCGACGTGCAGCGTGACCGGGCCGACCGCGGTATCGGTTTGCACGGTCTCGCCGACGCGCCCCGACAGGATCGCGCTGCCGTGAGGATCGCGCAGCATGAAGGTGTTGCCGGCGCCCGCGACTAGCGTGAAGGTCTCGCCATACAAGTCCTTCGACGTGTCGAAGCGCGACACCGCGATGCTCTCGTTACCCCACGCGAACCCGCGCAGGTTGACGAACGACGGCAGCCGGAACCACCAGTGCCCGTTCACGAGTCCGGCGATCCTGCTGCCGATCACCGGCAGATAACGCGGCTTCGCCGTAATGTCGAGGTGCAGCGCGCGGACCGCCTCCTCGGTGACGAGACGCGACTTCAAAAGCTCGATCTGCGCCGCGGTCGACGGCTTCGAATCGTACGCGCCGGGAAGCGGCGCCGCCGCGTCCCGGCCGTTCGCATTGACGTTGACCGCGTTCGCCGTCCTGTCCTGGACGTGAAACAGCACGTCCGAACGATAGACCGGCGGCGTGAGGAACGCGTACGCGCAACCGAGCGCGAGCGCGATCAGCGTCACGGTGAGGATCGTGCGCCAACCGCGCACGATCGTGCGCACGTAGTCCGACAGATGCAACTGCCCCGGTTCATACACGCCGGCGTAACGGTTTTCGTAATTGATTGCCATGTTTTCACCCAACAAGGCCTGCCGGTTCAGATATCGCGTCACGCAAGCGTCACTTCGACACGACGACTCCCGTCACCGCCGCGTTGATCGCGGGCAACAGCAGGTTCAACACACGGTTGAAGCGGACCAGACCGCCCTGACCGACGTACACGATGTCCTTCGGCTGCAGCTCGAACTGGTTCGCGAGCAGCATCGCCACCGGCGAGGTCGCATCGAGGTGATAGATCTGCGGCGAGTCGCTGGTCGAATTGCGGATCACGAACAGCTGCTGCCCCGAAGCCGTATTCGAGTCGAAGCTGCCGCCGTCGGAGATCGCCTGCGACAGCGTCAGCGAGCCGTTGCGCAACGGCAGCACCGTGGCCGGCTTGTTGACTTCGCCCATCACGTAGACGCCGCTGTCTTCGCGCCCGTTCACGCGCACGGTATCGCCCGGCTGCAGATAGATATCCGACGGATTGAGGCCGCGCTTGATGAGCTCGTCGATGTTCAGCCTATAGGTCTTGCCGTCGCGGATCAGATCGACCCGGCTGCGATCCGCGGTCGCGTTGAAGCCGCCGCTCAGGCCGATCGCGTTCGTCAGCGACAGCGGAATGTCGTTGATCGATTGCGTGCCCGGTGTGCGCACTTCGCCATCGATATACACCGTCGCGTTACGGAACGACGCGACGCGCACCGTCACCTCGGGCTTCTGATAGACCTTGCTCAGCCGCGAATACAGCTCGCGCTGGATCGTCGCGACGTCCTTGCCGGCGACATGCAGGTTGCCCGCGTACGGAAACTGGATGTCGCCGTGCTCGTCGATCAGGAAGCCCGGCATTGCATCGGAAGGGCGCGAGGTCGTCGGCGGCTGTCCCAGCGCGGCCGCGAGTTCCGGGTGATCCCACACGACGATCTGCAGCACGTCGCCGGGGCCGACCCTGTACATGGCCGGCTTGCCGAACAGACCCGTCGTCGTCGGCGGCAACACCGAGGCAGTCTGGTCGGCATTCATCTTCTTCACCAGTTCCAGATTGATATCGGTGATCGGAATCTGCTTCTGCTGCGAGCCTTCGGTACTGAATTCGCCACCCGTCTCCTGAATCGCGGCCGGCGTGACCATCCGTTGTCCCGGTACGACCTGACATCCGGAAAGCAATGCTGCGCTTGCGAAAACCACAAGACTTCCTGTGCGAAAACCAAGTGAGCTCATGATCTTTACTCCTTCGCCCCGAGGCGTTGTTATCGACTTTCTAGTAAGCGTTTCGATGCACCAGTCCGGCGACAATCGTCGCGCCGATGATCCGCATGTCGAGTGCGAACGACCAGTGACCCAGGTAGTACAGGTCATGTTCGACGCGACGCTCCATCTTCTCGATGCGGTCGGTTTCGCCACGGAAGCCGTTGATTTGCGCCCAGCCCGTGATTCCCGGTTTGATCCGGTAGCGATTGATATAGCCCGCGACCACCTTCTGATAGAGGTCGTCGTGCTCGAGCGCATGGGGACGCGGTCCTACGACCGACATGTCGCCACGCAACACGTTGAAAAATTGCGGCAACTCGTCGAGGCTCGTGCGGCGCAGAAACGCGCCCACTTTCGTCACGCGCTTGTCGTTGCGCGTCGCCTGGCTCAAGGTGCCCTTCGCTTCGGTATGCACGCGCATCGAGCGGAACTTGTAGATCGTAAACACACGGCCGTCCGCGCCCTTGCGCTTCTGTTTGAACAGCACCGGTCCGCGCGAGGACAGCTTGACCGCGATCGCAATGCCAAGCAGCAGCGGCGCGAGGGCAATGATCGCGGCCGCGGCGAACAGCCGGTCGAACACTTCCTTTTTCAGCATCGCGTTGGCCGACAGCGGCGAGGCGACCAGATTGATCGCCGGCACGCCGAGCAGATCGACCACGCCACTGCCTTCGAACAGCGCATGGCTGCGCACGTCCGGCATGAAGCGGATATTCACGAGGTCGTCGCGGAACTCGTCGATCAGCGCGCAGATCAGCGGCTCCTCGGACAGCGACAGCATCAGCCATAGCTCGTGCACGTCGTTGGTGCGGATGTAGTCGGCCAGCAAATCGACGCGATCGAACACCGGCACGCGCGGATTCGTCACGCCGGAGTCGTCCGGGCGCGTGTTGTAGACGGCGGTCGCGCGAAAGCCCGCGGTCGGCGCCGACTCGATGCGGCGCAGGAGCGCATCGCACTGCGAACCGCTGCCGACGATCGCCACCTGATGCAGGTTCATACCCGCGCCGCGCGCCCGCGCGAGCACCGCGTGCGCGATCACCCGATTCGCGATCAGCAGGCCACCCGTCGCCGCGGTCCAGTACGAGAACCACAGCCGCGACACGATATCGATGCGATGCAACGAGTACATCAGCACGAGCGCGCAGGCCTGCACGATCAGCCACGCGAGCGACACCTGACCGGCGAGCCCGAGCTTCGAGCGGCCGCGCCATGATTCGTAGAGGCCGAACGCGGGGAAGATCGCGAGCGCGAACGCAGCCGAAAACATCACCAGCGCCCAGTAGAAACCCGACTGGCCGAGATAATCAAAGCGGATCCGCGACGCCACGGTCGCACCCGCCAATACCAGAGCGACATCGAAAATCCGCGCGAGCAGATCCTGAAACTTGCGCATTTTACTTACCTCGTTCTGCCGTTCCTGTATGCAAAAAGGGGCGTGCATGGGCTGCCTACGGGCAGCGGCCGTAGTTGTCGTCAAACCTCACGATGTCGTCTTCGCCGAGATAGGTACCCGACTGGATTTCGATGATTTCGAGCGGCACCCTGCCGGGGTTTTCGAGCCGGTGACGCGTGCCGAGCGGAATGTAGGTCGATTCGTTTTCGCTGAGCAGGAACTGCTCTTCGCCGCGCGTGACGAGCGCGGTGCCGCGCACGACCACCCAATGCTCAGCGCGATGATGATGGAGTTGCAGGGACAGCTTTGCGCCGGGCGTCACGACGATGCGCTTGACCTGGAAGCGCTCGCCGCGATCGATCGAGTCGTAGAAGCCCCACGGGCGCCGCACCTTGCGATGCGCGTCGGCCTCCGGCGCGTGCTGCGCCTTGATGCGCGACACGAGCCCCTTGACGTCCTGCACATGCGAGCGATCCACCACGAGCACCGCGTCCGCGGTCTCGACCACGACGACGTTCGCGGTGCCGACGCACGCGACGAGCCGCCCTTCCGAATGCGCATAGCAGGACACCGCGCCTTCGAACGCCACGCGGCCGCGCCCGGCGTTGCCGTTCGGGTCCTTCTCCATCGCGGCCCATACCGCGTCCCATGAGCCGAGGTCGGACCAGCCGGCTTCGAGCGGGACCACGACGCCGGGGGGAATGACCGCGGCTCGACTTTGAGCTTGCATATCGTTCTGTGCCGCGCCTTGCGCTTCGACGTTGCTCGCGCTGTCGTCTTGCGCCGGCGCCGGTTCGGTCAAACGCTCCATCACCGCGTAGTCGATCGAATCGGCGGGCACGTCGAGGAACGCGTCGTGCGATGGCCGGAATACGTCGCCGTCCTGCTTGCCGCTCGCGAACGCGGTTGCGCACGGCGCATGCATGTCGGGCCGCAGCGCCGCGAGCGTATCGAGCCACACGCGCGCACGCACGATGAAGATGCCGCTGTTCCACCAGTAGGTGCCGGCCGCCAGGTATTGCCTCGCGATTTCCTCGGCGGGCTTCTCGACGAAACCGTCGATCGTGTGGCCGCCAGCGGCCAATGCCGCGCCAATCCGGATATAGCCGAAGCCGGTGTCGGGACGCGTCGGCGGCACACCGAGCGTCGCAATCGCGCCCTCGCTCGCGTGGTGCGCCGCGCACGCTAGCGCGCGCTGCAGGGCAGGCACGTCCGCGATCGCGTGGTCGGCCGGCATCACGATCAGGATCGCGTCGTCGCCGGCCGCGCACGCGAGCGATGCCGCGAGCGTCAGCGCGGGCGCCGTGTCGCGGCGCGCGGGCTCGACGATCAGACGCGCGTCGACGCCGTTTTCATGCAACTGTTCGGCGATCACGAAGCGATGCTCCTCGCCGCACACGACGATCGGCGAAGCGTCGACGCTCCAGCCCGCCGGGAAGCTCTCGAGCCGCCGCGCGGTCGCCTGCAGCAGCGAGTCGGAGCCGACCACGTCGATCAGCTGCTTCGGAAAGTTTTCGCGCGACACCGGCCAAAGCCGCGTGCCCGAGCCGCCCGCGAGAATGACCGGGACGATGTGCGCGCAGCGCGCGCCAGCAACCCCGGCGCTTGCGCCGTTCGGCTCGACGGATCGGGCGCTCACACCTGCCTGCGTCAACATATCGGGAATCCTTTTCGATCTGCAAGGTACGACGAACAACGGACCCGTCCCCGCCTGTCACGCGCGGTTACCGGGCGGGCTCCGTCGGTGCTACGCGCCTGCCATGCGGCGGCTTTGAATCCTGAACTCGGTCGGCGAAATCCTCATCCGCTTGCGAAACACTTTCGCGAGCCGGTCGCCGTTGCCCATCCCGGTGCGCCGGGCGATCTTGTCGACCGGCAATTCCGATTCGGTCAACAGGCTGCACGTCACCGCGAGGCGCTCGTGCAACAGAAAACTCGACGGCGTGATACCCATTTCCATCTTGAAGCGGCGCAGAAAGTTGCGCTCGCTCATCGCCGCGAACTGCGCGGCATCCGCAATCGAAATCGCCTGCTGGCAGTTTTCCTGCAGCCAGCGCGCCGCCGCGCGAACCTTGTCGCCGGGACTCATGCCGCCGTCCTCGCCGAGCAGCGGCGCGAGGTTCGTGCACGAGTCGGACAGCAGCCGCTCGGCAGCCGAGCGCGCGGTCGCGTTGCCCAGATCGCGCTTGATCATCGCGAGCGCGCTGCGCATCGATTCCAGCCGGTCGCTAAGGTCGACGACGCCCTGCTCCGCCGAGCCCGCGCCATTTCTGGCCAAGGCCGGCTGGCGCGGGTCGCTCCCGTCCTTGTCCTCGGGCAGGGCCGCCGCGTCGAGCACCGCGCGCCCTTCGGCGATCGGCCGGATCATCGCGGTGTTGCGACGCACGCGCCGCAGCCAACCAAGCAGACGCTCATCGCGCGCCGCCGACGCCGCGCCCTTGCCGCCCGCCACATAGAGCGCGTCGAAGCCGCCGTAATGGCGCGCGTCGAGTCCGTCGGTCCAGACGCGCAAACCCGACGACGAAGTCACCATGCCGCCGCCGGCGGACAAGAACGACACGTCGTACAGCCACGCGCCCGAACCGGAAGTGGCGAGTTCGTTGGCAGCCTGGAACACCTCGGCGATCACACCCGCCCCTTGCAGCGAGCAGTCGTCGAACAACAGAATCGCGACACGACGCACGCCCTTGTTCGGAGCATGCACCCAGCGCAGCATTGCAGACTCGAGACTCGCGCAGGTCATAGTCATCCTCTCGACAGAAAACGATCTACTACACCTTTTACGATCACGCACGATGCGAACTCCGCGCAATGCATCATAGCGACGGCCTCCGGCGCTCTGCCGTCATGTCCGAAAGTGCAGACATATTGGCACTATGAATACGTGATCGGCCAGTGCAATTCGGCACAATACCGAAACGACCGTCTTTTCACTGGATTAATCGTCTAACCGCATATGGTTGAATATGCACTCGCAAATCTTAATGCAATTTAAAAAATGAATGCGTACGCCAGCGCACACTGCGCGGCTACTCGAAAAGCGGCGTGTCCCGCCTTATGTACCCACCGAAGCGGCATTTTAAAAGATATTTTTGCCGGAATGGGCTATCGATGAGTGAAACACCCCTAGCCCTACCCAGCGGGCCCGGCTGTATCGACAACTTCCCCTGACGATCCGCGCAAGCGCCGCGCAACCGACCCTTCGGCCGTCCAATGCAAGCACTCAACGCGCCAGAACAGATTATTTAATCTATTTTTATTGATGGCGGGAATATTAACGTGGCAATTAACGTTTCAAACCTGAAACACGGATATCGGACGACTTTAGCGTCCCCGCAATAGATGGGCCAATGGCGGAATAAGTCGGGTGCGAGCGGGTGCATTTCCGCCAATCGATTGCGGAAATGGACTACGAGGTTTCCGCAAAGGGGGTTGGGGACAGCGAACGAAGTCCGCCATCCCTATGCAACGACTGTGACACCCGTCGAGAACGCGCCGCGTAATGGCACGACGCGACGATAGTTCGGCGTCGCCTGACAGGTTTACGGCGGGCAAGCGCACATAAAAGTGGTTCTGAACGGGTTACGATGCCCCCGACAAACGCGCTGGAACCGCATACATGGACGGCATTTCATGGATCACGCTGATACTTGCCACGATGATCGGCGGGTTCCTGTTCGCAATGATCGGCGTGGTGCTGCTCGCGCTGCTGCTCGGCAACGTATCGGACCGGCTGTCGAGCAACGACGAGACTCGCCAGGACTCCTAGGGCCTGTTCACGCTAATAACGGGCTTGCGAACGTGCCTTTCCGCGCGTAGTGCAAGGAGAGAGGAGCGCCGTTTGGCCGAGCCAAACAAGCGACGACCGACGCCGCAATACGGGCGGAAAGGCACGTTCCCCTGTTTTAAAAAAACCTTCAAGGGGCTGGCCCGTAATTAGCGTGAACAGGCCCTAGCTACTTCGAAAGATCCTCGAGCGCGACATCGCGCGTCTTCGGTCCCAGCGTACCGATCGCGACCATGACGATCGCCATTGCCCCCGAGATGAACACGAACACGCCGTTCACGCCGAAGCGACCGAGGCAGGCGGCGATCACGAACGCCGAGAACATCGCCGAAATCCGGCTCCACGAGTAAACGAAGCCGACCGCGCGCGCGCGGATGCCGGTCGGAAACAGTTCGGCCTGGTACGCGTGATAGCTGTATGAAATGATGTTGCCCGCGAGCACGAGGCACACGCCGAGACTCACGAGCAGCACCGTCTCGCGCGCCTGGCTGAACGCGAGTCCGCACACGACGTTGACCGCCGCCATGCAGACGATGACGGTCTTGCGCTCGAAGCGATCGGCGATCAGCAGCCCCAGCAACGGCCCGAGCGGCGCCGCGATCGCAATGATGCTCGCGTACATCAGACTCGTCGTCACCGTGATGCCCTGCTTCATCAGCAGCGTCGGAATCCAGTTCGCGAAGCCGTAGTAGCCCATCGTCTGGAACACGTGAAAGATGATCAGCATCAGCGTGCGCTTACGATACGGCGGCACCAGCAGATCACGAAACGCCGCCCGCGCGCGCACCGGTTCGGGCAGCGCGGGCTCGGGCAACGGCAGGCCGCATTGGCGCCGATACTCGCGCGCGACGCGTGCTTCGAGACGCGTCATCACCGCGTCGGCTTCGTCGAGGCGGCCTTTTTGCGCGAGCCAGCGCGGGCTCTCCGGCAAGCCACGGCGAATCCACCACACCACGATCGCGCCAATCGCGCCGATCAGCACGACCACACGCCAGCCGTCGAGACCGAACAGGCGTTGCGGCACCAGCAGATACGACAGGAACGCGACGATCGGCACCGCGCAGAAGCCGACCGCCTGCGAGCACGCCGAAGCGCGCCCGCGAATGTGCTTCGGCACAAGTTCGGAAATATACGTGCCGATCGTGACGATCTCGACGCCGATGCCGACTCCCGCGATAAAGCGCCAGCAGTTCAATCCGAGCGCCGTGTGCTGGAACGCCATCACGACGTTGGCCGCCGTGTACCACAGCAGCGACCAGGTGAAGATCGCGCGCCGGCCGAAGCGGTCGGCGAGAAAGCCGCACGCCGCCGTGCCGATGAACAGGCCCGCGAACAGCGCGGCGATGAAACTCGCGACGCCGCTCGTGCCGAACAGGCCGCGCGTCGTGGCCGTCAGCAGGCCGCTGTGCACGAGTCCCGGCGCGATATAGCCGGAGTACATCAGGTCGTAGAGTTCGAAGAACATGCCGAAGCTCAGCAGCATCACGAGCTGCCAGATCGTGCGGGTCGCGGGTAGCCGGTCGAGCCGCGCGGAAATGCGCGCGCCGTCGAGCGCGATCGCGCCGGCGCGGTCCGAGCCTGCCGCATCCGCGCCCGCGTCCGTGGGTGAGCCGTCGAGCGCGCCGGCATCGCCGAGCGCCGTTGAGTACATCGCCTGATGCGACGATTTCATCGTCTGTCTCCAGAATTATTGGTCTATTGCCCGCTGCAGCGGGTCAAGCGCGGCGCGGCACGACGCTCACGCAGCCGCGCGCGGCGCCCGCGATTCCATGCCATCGCCGAGCTCCGCGATCCGCGCGTCGTCGAACCCGAGTTCGCGCAGTACCTCGACGGTGTGCTCGCCGATCTTCGCGATCGGCCGACGCGGCCCGAGACGCGCACCGTCGAGCGAAATCGGCAGCAACGGCATCGCGGTTTCGCTGCCGTCGTCGAGCGTCAGCGGCACGAGGCCGCCGCTCGCGTTCAGGTGCGGATCGTCGAACAACTCCTCGGGCTTCGTGATCGACGCGAACGGAATGTGATTGCGCTCGAACAGCGGCACGAGCGTCGCGCCGTCGAAACGGCTCAGGCTTTCGCCGAGCGTCTGCAGCAGCCAGCCGCGCGCGAGCACGCGGTCGTTGTTGGTCGCGAGGCGCGCATCGGCGAGCAGATCATCGCGTTCGAGAATCGCGCACAGCGCGCGCCACTGCGCGTCGCCGGTCGCGGCGATGAACATCTGCTCGCCGTGCGCGAGCGTAAACACGTCGTAGACGGCCCAGGCGCTGATGCGCTCGGGCATCGGCGCGGCGGCCACGCCGGTCGCCGCGAACTGCTGCATGTGCTGCGCCGAGAGCAGCACGCAGTTCTCGAACAGCGCGCTCTGCACCTCCTTGCCGCGGCCGCTCGCGTGCCGTTCGTGCAGCGCCGCCAGCACGCCGATCGCGCCGAACATGCCGCCCATGATGTCGTTGACCGAGCTGCCCGCGCGTAGCGGACGGCCCACCGGACCGGTCATGTACGCGAGGCCCGCCATCATCTGCACGACTTCGTCGAGCGCCAGACGATGGTCGTACGGACCATTGAGAAAGCCCTTGTGGGACACGTAAATCAGCCTGGGATTGCGCTCGCGCAGCGTCGCGTAATCGAGGCCGAGACTCGCCATGCGGCCGGGCTTGAAGTTTTCGACGAAGACGTCGGCGCTATCGACGAGTTGCTTCAGCGCGGCGAGACCGGCTTCACTGTCGAGATCGAGCGCGACGCTCTTCTTGTTGCGATTGAAGGTGCGGAAAAAGCCCGCGCCGGTGCCGAGCAGCCGGCGCGTGCTGTCGCCGCGCGGCGGCTCGACCTTGATCACTTCGGCGCCGAGGTCGCCGAGAATCATGCCGCAGGTCGGACCCATCACCATATGCGACAACTCGATCACGCGGATGCCCGCGAGCGGCAAGGTACCCGGCTGCGGCGAGGACGTCGACGACGAAGCTGAAGTAGCGGAGGAAAGCGGAGTCATTGCGGCACCTGCGGAACGGAAGAATGGAGACAACGCAAAGATTCGGCGTAGCTGGCGGAGTCGCGCGCGACCGCTTGCGCGTGCGCGAACTGTTTCGGCAATCCCGCTCGCGCGAGATAGCCGTACAGCGGCTCGCCCGGCAGCGCTTGCGCCAGCACCGCGCGCGATGCGAGTAGCCGCGCGATGTCGATACCGGTGTCGTAGCCCATGCTGTCGAGCATGAACACGAGGTCTTCGGTATTGACGTTGCCGGTTGCGCCCGGCGCATGCGGACAGCCACCGAGACCAGCCAGCGACGCATCGAACTCGCGGATCCCGTGCTGCAGCGCGACCAGCGTGTTGGCGAGCCCGAGGCCGCGCGTGTCGTGGAAATGCAGCGAGCGCAGCCTGTCGCCCGCGACGTCGCGCACCAGCTCGATGACCTCGCCGACCTGACGCGGCGTCGCTTCGCCGGTCGTATCGCCGAGCGCGATCACGTCGGCGCCGGCCTGCACCGCGGCGCGTGCGATCGCGGCGATATCCGCGTACGGCACGGCGCCCTGCAGCGTGCAGCCGAACACCGTCGACAAACCGGCGATCAACTCGACGCGGCGCCCACCTGCCGGGGGCGCGCCATCGATCAGCTCGCGCATCGCGGCGAACGCGTCGATCATCTCGGCGGGGGTCTTGCGCACGTTCGCGACGCTATGCGCGGCGCTCACCGAAATCGGCGCGACGATGCGCTCTACGCCAGCCTCGAGCGCGTGCTGCGCGCCCTTCAGGTTCGGCACGAGCGCGCTCACGCTGAGATCGTCGTAACTACGGGCGTGGGCGACTACGTCGACGGCGTCCGCCATTTGCGGCAGCAGCTTCGCCGGCACGAACGACGCGACTTCCATGTGGCGCACGCCGGCCGCGTAGGCGGCGTCGATCCAGCGCCGCTTGTCGTCGGTGGACATGATGCGGGCAATGCTTTGCAGACCGTCGCGCAGACCGACCTCGGTCACGACGACGCGCTCGCGGGTTTCATTCATTGGTTGGAATCCTGGTCGTGGACGCGGGCTTCAGAGGCCCCTTGGATGGAAGTGATGCGCTGACTGGATCACAGCGTGCCCGCGTGACGACGCGCGGCAAAGTCTGCTTTGGCGAAGCACACCATCGCCGCTCGCGATGGCCGCTCAGGCCAATGGGGCGGGCTTTGGCGCTCGCCTGGGTGAAATGCTTAGGGGTTTGTCTGGGGAGGTGGCGAAGGCGCGGGTGACGAGGCGTGTCGCCCGTCTTATCTGGCGCTCAGCAGATGCTCGAGCAATCGCGCGGCCGCCAGCGTCAACGCCGCGCGATCCCGCATGCAGATCACGAAGCGCCGCGCGGCCCAAGCCTCGCGCAACGGCACGGCGACGATGCCGTACTCGTCGGCCGCATGGCGCGGCAGCGCCTCGCGCGGCAGGATCGCGACCGCGAGACCCGCCTGGATGAAGCGATAGGCGGCGTCGAACGTCGATACATAGGTGCGGTAATTCAACTCGCTGCCCTTCTCCAGCGCGATGCGCTGCATCAGCGCATTGACCGACGCATTCGATGCGAGCCCCAGATGATCGAACCCGAGCGTCTGCTCGAAGCCGATCTGCGCCTCGCCCGCGAGCGGATGCGCGCGCGGCACGATCAGCGCGAGATGGTCGGCGCGATACGGCAACGTGTCGAGACTGCCGAGCGGCACCGTGTCGCGGCAGATGCCCAGATCGGCCACGCCCTCTTCGAGTCCGCGCACGATGTCCGCGCTGACGCGCTCCTCGACGTCGACGCGAATCGCCGGATTCGCCTGCAGAAACGCCGACAACGCCTCGGGCAAAAACTCCACCATCGACGACACGTTGGCGAGCACGCGCACATGCCCACGCGCGCCGGCCGCGTACTCGCTGAGCTCGGCCTGCAGGCGTTCGTGGCCGCGCATGATGAGCCGCGCGTGACGCAACAGCGCTTCGCCGGCGGCGGTGGCGCGCACGCCGCGCTGGCTGCGCGACAGCAACGCGACATCGACGAGCGCTTCGAGATCGGCGAGCCGCTTGCTGACCGCCGACGGCGCGATGAACTCACGCTCGGCCGCGCGCGCGATCGTGCCTTCCTCGCACACGGCGATGAACAAGCGCAGCGTCACCTGATCGATTTGCCACATCGGGGCAGCGGATTCGTGGGTTGGGGGTGGGGGAAATTATGGTTGATCGTTGAAAACTGTGGAGGAATTTCTGGCGCTTGCGGAACGGCTCGAACGTGTTGAATGGCGCCAGGCTTCGGTCTCTATCGCACATTTGTCGCCGCCGTGCGCCGCCACGCATCGACGAAGCGCATCTGCGGGGGCTCACGCTTCCGGCTGATCCTCCACGGCTCGAACTGCTTCACGTACCAGCGCCACACTGCGGCTTCACAGATTTTCAGCAATGCGTGTGATCGCCAAGGCGTGCCACTCGATGATGCCGAAGCGACGCAGAAACAAGCACACTTGACGCCCGAATGGAAAGCCCCGCAAAGCGGGGCGACGTATTTGAGGCGAGGGTGCCTTTCGTTAGTCTTCCGCGCTCTTCAGATCGCTTATCCGCTCTTTCGTTAAGCGCGCCATGCAATCCCAAAACGTCATATAACGCATCGACGCTTCGCCTAATGAATAGGTCTCAGCGTAACACTGGTTATCGCGATACTGGACCCATGCCCTTTGTCCTTTCTCAAAATAAGGCAATGCAACAGGATTGTTATCGGCTTTCAAATCAACATCGCCTTTCCTCAACTCAGCTTCCAACGGTTTAATCGTAGAATTCAATTGCGCGGAAATTTGTTCGAAATTCCTTTGGCTGCATGCAGCGATATCGGCAGTTGACGCGTGCTCACCGGTCTTGCAAAGGCGGTCAATTTCTTCGCGCGATTTCCCAGTAAAATAAACCGATGATGGCGTTGCTTTTTTGTAGTCAAACCGCACCGAGTAAATTGTTTTACCCAGCACAATTGAGTCAAGAAAAGGCAATGTCGAAATCAGGACAAGCGGCACAGCTATTATTCTAATGGGATGCATCATATACACCTTCAGAGAATACTCTAGCCTCCGTTTCCCGGCGTTGGTGCAAGCTCGAGGAACAGCGAAATCCTTTTATGTAATTCGGAATATTTCGGTAGTCCCCCTGATTTACGCGATGCGTCAATTCGTCCGCAGCATGGCCTGCTCCAGCATTAAAAGAAATGCTCACCAATGCATCATACTCATATTGAAACAACGGTACATGCACCTTTGCATTTATGGCCCGTTCTGTTCGCCTCAAATCTTTCTTCAAAAACTCTCTGGCGCGTTGAACTGATACTGTCTGCCCGAGGGGCAGATTGTCTTCCGGCAAGACAAGATGGCCGCAACCCACCGTAGGATTTCCGCGATCATCGGGATAGACAACCAGAATAAAGCCCTCTGAAACAGGCACGTCGATGTGTGAGCGATCCGAATGAAAAATTCGTGTTATGCCGTTCAATCTGCCGCTCTCCCATACCGCCAAGAAGGTTGAAATCTGGCTTGACGCAACCCAAGGTTTGCAAAGCCTATCCGATTGGACAACTACGCATGAATTCGGGACCGTGTTTGTTACTGCCGTTCCAAGCGCATCAGGCATTACGCCACCTCTCTATGACCAAGATAGATATGCATGGATTGAGCACCTTCTGTTTCGTATCGCTCGGTGCGTCCCTGAGAATCAGTGGTGCCGCGATGCAAAGCGCCTGACAAAAGACGCACGGTGTAATAGGTACTGGCGAGCGGCCTGCCGTTCGCATCGTGAAGTGTGAACTGTTCGTCGTGCCGTGCAGCTTCGGACTGTACTGCCAACACGCCAGTGCGAACCTTCGAAGTCAGCGCTGGCGTTGCTTTACGCCCTCGACAATCGCACGCCCATGCGTAACCCAGGGCTTCAGCCATGTCGTAACCGTTTGAATACGACTTCAGCCTATCGAATGGAAACCATTCGCCGGTTTCGGCGTTCAGCGCCATTGCGGACGGCATTGGTGGGAAGTTTGAGTATATTGAATAGGTGATACGGCAAAGCTCGCACTCTTCCTTGCCCACGGTACCATCTTGTTTCTGTCGTCCCATTTGACCTTTTCTGATTTTCCAGAGAACACTCGGAGAATTAACCACCTAAACGTGGTCACGGTCAACGACATTAATTTGAGATAAAACTTTTTTGACAGATATTAACGATTGCCCGGGCTATCTCATTTTTAGGCGAATTTTTCCGATATAACGGTCAAACAAAAAAAAAATCGGCATTAAGCCGTAATGCTGTTCAGTTAAGCGACTGAGCGGCATTTTCGTTTTCTGGCAAAACCGGTTTACACGGGGCGCGGCGATGCTGTGACCTTGATGGTCAGTCAATCCCCATGTACTCCCTCCCGTGCGCTTGTCGTGACACGATAGCGAGTCAGGCCTGAATAATTCGCTCTCGGCGCCGGCACCGTTCAGGATGTCGACCCTATGCTCAGTCGCGTGGTGCCGCTTGTCTGCGTGACCCGGCTGCGTGAAGCCCCGCCTGAACGAGGCAGCATCGCGCTATCTGCCGCGTTGGCCATTTTTTTCCGAGCACGTCTGTGGCTCGATACTGTGCTTTAGTCCACCGGGGACAGATTCCGGCTGGTCTTTTTCCGGCGGCTCTATCGTTACACTCTCGATGTATTCTTGAATGCGAATCGCCTTTTTCAAATCGCCTCCCACCTTCTTCCCGCGCGCGTCGATAAAATCAGTGTGCGTATTTATAGTGAGAATCACCGGCTTTACACCTGAATTCCCGTGCCAATTTGCCCACATTGAGTAAGGCCCGATTCTATCTCCTCCTAGAGCCTTCGATTGAATGTCGCCGATTCGCGTCCCCATCGGATCGCCAACGATATCGAAGTTACAAAGCACGAGCCCTTTCAAAACGGAGTTTTTATTCAATAGCGGAATGATTGCCGAATCAAAATCGACCGATCCCGTCCCATCTAGCGCGAAAGAGACAAATGGAAAAAACAACACGAGAGGAAAAGCTTTTTTCATTTAATAACCCAGGAATTTGACACGGGCGTTTTGGAGATCCCCTCCCGATGCTTGCCATGCGCGCGTCGCCGCGCTTCCGGGACCACTGAAGTGGTCGATATGTGCGCCGCGAATGCCACCGCCCGTATCATCGGCAGACCGCTCGCCGACTATTCGCCTACCGTCGCTAGAGGCAATATAAACAGCGCTGAGGCCGCCGTGCGACCGCGGCAATCGCACGCCCATGCATAACCCAGGGCGTCGGCCATTTCGTAACCGTTCGAATACAACCGAAGCCTATCCTGCGGAAACCATTCGCCAGTTTCGACGTTCATCGCCATTGCAGACGGCATTGGCGGGAAGTTTGAGTATATTGAATAGGTGACACGACAAACTTGGCACTCTTCCTCGCCCGCGGCATCTGCCTGTTTCTGTTGTCCCATTCGACCTCTTTCGATTTTCCAGAAAACACCCGGCGAATTAAGCATCTAAACGGTGGCACGGTCAATGATTTTAATTTGAGACAAAACTTCATTGACAGATATTAACGATTGCTCTGGCCATCTCATTTTTAGGCGATTTTTTCCCGATATCACGACCAAACAAAAAAAGCGGCATTGAGCCGCAATGCCGTTCAGTTAAGCAACTGAGCGGCATTTTTGTTTTTCTGACAAAAGAGCCGTTGTAAGCGAGCGCGGCGATGTTAGCTTTCATCGCCATGCTGGCCGATGCGCTGAAGCGAGTCATCGCGCGTCGAGTCTCACCCATCCCCGCCCTTGCCCGCGATTTTCGGGATGGCTATGCTGGCGGGTGCGCCGGCTGCCCGCAGGCGACCGCCCCAACCAGAACAACGCTCGAGAACCTGCCCATGTCCACCACCAGTCTGTTTTTCACGGCCGCCGGCGTCGGCCTCGCGATCGCCGCGCCGGTCGGCCCGATGGGCATGCTGTGCATCCGCCGAACGCTGAGGGGCGGTCCGCGCGCGGGACTCGCGATCGGCTTCGGCATCGCCAGCGGCGACGCGGCCTACGGGCTGATCGCGGCGCTCGGCCTCGTCGGCATTTCGCAGTTCATGCTCGCGTACGACCGCCCGCTGCATCTGCTCGCGGGCCTGTTCCTGCTGTATCTCGGCGTGCGCGCCCTGCTGCAGAAGCCGCCCGCTGAAACCGCCGACGGCAATGGCAACGGCAACGGCAAGCTCGCGCAGATCGGCCGCGCCGGCGCGCTGCGTGCGTACGCGAGCGCGCTGCTGTTGACGCTGACCAATCCGCAGACCGTCATCATGTTCGCGGCGCTATTCACGACGCTCGCACCGCGCGGCGCGTTCTCGCCGGCCATCGCGCTGACGACGGTCGGCGGTGTGTTCGCCGGCTCGATCGCGTGGTGGTGCTGTCTGGTGACCATGGTGTCGCTCGCGCGTCATGCGATCGGCAGCAGGCTACGCGTCGCGATCGATCGCGTGGTCGGCTTCACGCTCGCGGCGTTCGGCGTCGTCGAAATCCGCCGCGCGCTCTGAGCGGCACCTCACACGCCATGCGGCACATCAGCGCCGTACACGCCGAACGCAGCCCGCTGCCAGCCGCGACGCGCTCCCCCTGAACAAGTGCCGCACGCTGGCGCGGCAGTTTTGCGACAATAGCGCCTTTCGCCGCTGAGGCGCCGGCCGACGCGGCCGTGCAGCGCACCGCACGCCGCCGCACCCACCCGCCCCGGCGCGTACGCCGGCCTTGCCGCCCATCCTTTCACCCGCGCTGCGTCAGCTGTCCGTTCAATGGCTCTACCCCACATCGATCTGCTGTACTCCGTCTCCGGCCTGTTCGTCGGCTTTCTGGTCGGGCTGACGGGCGTCGGCGGCGGCTCGCTGATGACGCCGATCCTCGTCCTGCTGTTCAAGGTGCACCCTGCCACCGCGGTCGGCACCGACCTGCTGTACGCGGCCGCCACCAAGGCGACCGGCACGCTGGTGCACGGACTGAAGGGCTCGGTCGACTGGCAGGTCACGCTGCGCCTCGCGGCCGGCAGCGTGCCCGCGGCGACCGTCACGCTGATCCTGCTGCATCGCTATGGAATGGATACGCCTGGCGCGGGCCGGCTGATCCAGGTCGTGCTCGGCGCGGCGCTGCTGATTACCGCGATCGCGCTGGTGTTCCGTCCGCAGCTCGCGGCGCTCGGCGCGCGCAAGCAACGCGCGCCGAGCCAGGCACGCACGCTCGCGCTGACCATGCTGACCGGAGCGACCCTCGGCGTGCTGGTGTCGTTGACGTCGGTGGGCGCGGGTGCGATTGGCGTGACGGTGTTGATGCTGCTGTATCCGATGCTGCCGACGACGCGCATCGTCGGCTCCGACATCGCGCACGCGGTGCCGCTGACCTTGCTCGCGGGCGCCGGACATTGGCTGCTCGGCTCGATCGACTGGTCGATGCTGCTGTCGCTGCTGGTGGGATCGCTGCCCGGCATCGCGATTGGCAGCTATCTGGCCTCGCGCGCGCCGGACGCGCTGCTGCGCAATCTGCTCGCCGCGACGCTGACGCTGGTCGGCGTGCGGCTGGTGTTGTCGTGAGGCGCTGAAGACGCGTCGAGCGCGCACGCCGCAACCCGTGTCTATTTGAAAAACCGGCAGGTCAGATCCGCCTCGAACTGCCTGACCCACTGACCGTGGCGGTCGTAATACGACTGTGACCAGTTGCCGCGCCGCACGGTGACGACCCGCTCGTGCGCCGGCTCACCGGGTGCCACACTCGCGCTGATGTCGAAATGCGCGGGCGCGAAACCGTGTCGCGCGCACACCAGTTCGAATGCCGCGCGATCGCCGATCGGCAGATCGATATAGCGAAACAGCGTGGTTTCCATGACCTTGGCTCCCCCTTCCCTCTTGGTCACAGTACGCCTTGCGATGCGGCGGTAATGTGTCGCAGCGCACGAATCCGCGACGGCCGCGCCTCCATCAGGACCTGTGCGTGCGGCAAGCCGCATTGCTGCGGTCCCGCAAACCTCGCGAGTGCCACGCCATAAAACCGGCGGCGAAAAAAAAAGCTCCGGCGATCATGCCAGAGCCTCCAGGTTGACCACCGCGCGACGCGGGCCTTGCGGCGCCGCGCGCACGCGTACCGCTTACTGCTGCACCACTTTGAGCTTGTTCGACACTGACATTACGCCGTCGACACCCTTGGCGGCTTCGCCGGCCGCATCGATCTGTCCCTGGGTCGGCACCGAGCCGGTCAGCGTCACTGCGCCGCCGCGCGCGCGCACGGCGATGTGCGACACGTCGAGACCCTGGGTCTTCGTCAGCGCGTGGCGCACCTTACGGCCAAGTTCGTGATTCGCTGCCTTGCCGGCCTTGACGGCGGCTGCCGCCGACGCCGTATCGGTTGCCGGAGCGTTTTGGGCGTAGACGTTGCACGCCACCGCCATCGCCATCGCCACCACCGGACCCAGTGCTTTCAGAAAACCGACCGTCTTCATAGCTCTCTTCTCCTTGGTTTCACATTGGACCGCATGAACAAGCGGCATCGTTACGACTACGGGCGGCCGTCATCGCGCGAACGCGCGCGTGAGCGACGGCCATCAACGGCTGTGACACGATGTGCAAGAGGCGAGAGAGGCTGATTACCGGCAACCGGCAAACCGCGACGTCCGCCGACGCACCCGGTTCTTGTCCGTCTTGCCGGGGTCGCGCCGCAAACGTTGGATCGCGGTAGCGATGCACAATTTAATCTAGCCGGCACAGAAGCGCAAAGGATTTAGCGCGCGGCGTGGCGCGCCGACAGCGGGTGCGTCATGCGTGCCGGATAGAAGCAGACACGCTCCGTGGTCGCGCAAGAATTTGCACGGGCATCATGCCAGCGCTCATGCCGGCGTTCACCGCGGTGCTCACCATTTGTTACGCGTTTGTCGGCGTGACGGGCGGCTACGCGTTTCGCGGCCGCGCCAATCTCAGGTACCATCGGCGCGACGCGTGCTGGCGCGCGCCGCCCACGCCGCCTTCGCGCATTCGAGCCCGATCGACCGCCGCTTTCAGATGATCCGATGAAGCCTGACACCGGCCGCACCCGCCCTACCCATCTCGTCGCCCGTTTTGTCGCGATCTCGTGGCGCGACCTGGCGGTCTCGTTCGGCCCGCTCGTGCTGCTCGTGATCGTCGCAATCTGGGCCGCCGTGCGGCTGATCCAACCCGCCCCGCCGAATACGCTGACGATTAGCGCCGGTCCCGTCGGCAGCACCTTCTGGATCGCCGCGCAGAAGTACAAGACGATCCTTGCGCGCAATCGCATTACGCTGAACGTGCTGGCCTCGCAGGGCTCGCAGGAAAATCTGAAGCGGCTGTTGGACCCGAACGCGGACGTCGACGTCGGCTTCGTGCAGAGCGGCATCGCGCCCGCCGCGGTGGACAAGGACAAAAGCCTGATGTCGCTCGGCAGCGTCGCTTACGTGCCGCTCGCGATCTTCTACCGCGGCGCCCCCGTCGACTGGCTGTCCGGGTTCAAGGGCGAACGCCTCGCGATCGGCCCCGAGGGCAGCGGCACGCGCGAGCTCGCGCTCGCGCTGCTGAAGGCCAATGGCATCGTGCCGGGCGGTCCGACCCAACTGCTGCCGCTAACGGGCGACGCCGCCGCCGACGCCCTGATCGACGGCACGATCGACGCGACCTTCCTCGCGGGCGACTCGGCGCAGCCGGCCGTGATGGGCAAGCTCTACCGCACGCAGAACGTGCGCTTCTACGATTTTTCGCAGGCCGACGCGTACACGCGCCGCTTTCCGTACCTGACGCAGCTGAAGGTGCCGATGGGCGCCTTCGACCTCGGCAAGAACCTGCCGGCGAACTCGATCAGCATCGTCGCGCCGACCGCCGAGCTGATCGCGCGCGATTCGTTGCATCCGGCGCTGTCCGATCTGCTGATCGAAGCCGCGCGCGAGGTGCACGGCGGCGCGACGACGTTGCAGCGCGCCGGCGAATTCCCCGCCCCGCTCGCGCACGACTTCCCGCTTTCGGACGACGCCGCGCGCTACTACAAGTCGGGCAAGAGCTTCCTGTACCGAACGCTGCCGTTCTGGATCGCGAGTCTCGCGGACCGCCTGCTGGTGATCATCGTGCCGCTGATCGTGCTGCTGGTGCCGGCGCTGCGCGTCGTGCCCGGGTTGTACGCGTGGCGCGTCAAATCGCGCATCTATCGCTGGTATGGCGCGCTGATCGCGATCGAGCGCAGCGCGCTCGGCGAACATGCGTCGGCCGAACGCGCGTCGCTGATCGAGCGGCTCGACGCGATCGAAGACTCGGTCAACGGCATGAAGATGCCGCTCGCGTACGCGGACCAGTTCTACGTGCTGCGCGAGCACATCGGCTTCGTGCGGCGGCGGCTCACGGAAAGCCGTGACACGCAGGGCGGGCTGGACGAGGTCGACGAGCTGGCGGCCGATAAAGTCAAAGGCTGAGCGCCTCTGACGACTCCGCCGGAACCTACGCCCACCGGCCGCCACCAGGGGATATCGACCGATGCAAGCCGGGACCGCACCGCGTAAGATCGCTACAATTTTGATGAGGTAACGGACGCACCGTCCGCGTCGTCCGACACAGGCAATCCGGGAGACATTTATGACCGTTGGCATCGACGCCCAACAGCGGCAGTGGTTTTACGATTTCGTCTCGCCGTTCACCTACCTGTTGCTCGAGCAATACGACAAATGGCCCGGCTTCGACTTCGCGTTCACGCCGGTCGTGCTGAACGATCTGTATCGCCACTGGGGCCAGCGCTCCGCGTACAGCGTGCCCGCCAAGCGCACCTTCATGTACCGGCACGCGCTGTTTCGCGCGGAGCAGCTCGGCATTCCGTACAAAATGCCGCCCGCCCATCCGTTCGATTCGATGAAGCCGCTGCTGCTCGCGACCGCCGCGAACGGCGACGTGCAATTCGTGCGCGAGATTTTCCGCTTCATCTGGCGCGAGGGGCGCGATCCGTCGAGCGACGAAGCGTTCGCCGAGCTGTGCGAGCGCGTCGGCAAGCCGGACGGCCCGGAACTGATCCAGGACGAAGCCGTGCAGGCGCAATTGCAGCGCAATACCGCCGATGCGGTCGAACTCGGCGTCTATGGCGTGCCGACGTTCCGTCTGAACGATCAGCTGTTCTGGGGCGAGGACGCGCTGCCGATGGTGCTGTACTGTGCGCGCACGCCGAACTGGCTCGAATCGCGCGAGGTGAAGCGGATCAGTTCGCTACCGTGGGGGCTGCCGGACAAACCAACACCGGCATAACACGGCGGCCGCTGCGGGCCGCGCCCTGGTTGCGGCTTCGGCCCGAACGAATCGATGCCGGCAGGCGTCGCGCTGATGCCGGCCATACCGTGCCCGCTATGCCGCCGAAGCGCAAACGCGCCTAAGGTTAAGCTTTCGCACCCCACGCGCGCGCCGCGCGGCGAGCTCATCGGCAGCGCCCGCGCCACCACGCTTCGATCATGGACGACACCGCCGCCTCACTCGATATCTGGCTCGTGCGCGTGCTGCGCACGCTGCTCGTCGAGCGCAGCGTCACGCAGACCGCGTTGCGGCTGAACCAGACCCAGCCCGCGATCAGCACCGCGCTGCGCAAGCTGCGCGACACGCTCGGCGATCCGATTCTGGTGCGCGGCAAGTCGGGTATGGTGCCGACCGAATACGGCGAGTCGCTGCTCGCGGCCGCGCAGCGCGTGTTGCGCGATGTCGATTTCGTCGCGACGCCGCATGGCGATTTCGACCCGGGCCGCTCGCGCCGCACTTTTCGCGTCGCCGCGCCCGACTATCTGAACGACTTCTTCATGCCGACCGTGATCGCGCGGTTTCGCGAAGCGGCGCCGCATGCGCGGCTCGAAATCGAATCGCTGGGGCCGCTGCTCGATCATTCGGCCGCGCTCGACGCCGGCGAACTCGATCTGGTGATCGGCAACTGGCCGAAGCCCGATCCGCGTTTCGAGCGCAGCGACCTGTTCGCCGATACCGTCGTGTGCATGATGCGCGCGGACCATCCGCTGACTCACGAGCCGCTCACCCGCGAAGCCTATCTGGCCGCGCCGCATCTCGCGCCGACACCCTACAGCGGCGCGCGCGGCGGCGCGATCGATACCGGCTTCGCGCGGGCGAAGGCGAGCCGGCGCATCGTCGCGACGCTGCCCTACTTCGGCCTCGTCGCGCAGACGCTACTGCAATCGGATCTGATCTTCACGACGACGCGGCGCTTCGCGATGCACTACGCGAGCATGTTGCCGCTCGCGGTCGTCGACGTGCCGATCGCGTTTCCGCGCATCCGCTGCTATCAGTTGTGGCATCCGCAGCCGGATCGGCCGAGCGATATCGGCTGGCTGAGGACGTTGATGTCCGAGGTGTCGGGTGAGCTGGTCGCGCGCAAGCCCCCGTTGCGCCGTATGGCCTAAACCGTGATCTGCTTCGTTGCGCGGACGTGGCTCGCGGCCTGCCCCAACGCATGAACCGTCGCGGCCTGCCGTGTCCTCAGTCGCAGCAGTTGCGCGCACACCGCAATCGCGATCGCGGCGGGCGCCTTGTCGATGATCCCTTCGACGCCGATCGGGCAGGTCATCTCCGCGAGCCGCTCCAACTCCACGCCTCGTTCGAGCAGTCGCCGCTCGAACTTCACGCGCTTCGTGTTCGAGCCGATCATGCCGAAGTAGCTGAAATCACGCCGTCGCATGATGCGCGAGGCCAGCGAAAAATCGAGCGCATGGTTGTGCGTCATCACCAGAAACCACGCGCCGGGCGGCGCCGCGTCGACGATCGCCTCGGGCGTGTCGGTCGCTTCGACCTGCACGTTGGGCGGCGTTTCGTCGGGGAACAGCTCGTCGCGTTCGTCGACCCACTGGACCACGCACGGCAGGCTGCCAAGCAGATGCGCGAGCGCATGGCCGACGTGTCCCGCGCCGAACAGCACGATGTGCATCGGCGCCGGCCGCGGTGCAAGCTCGGGTCCGGTCCCGCCCGGACAATAATTCAGGCGTGCTTCCATATTGCGCTCCCAACTCGTATGCCAGTCGCCATCACGCCCGCCGCGCGGCCGCCGTCGCGGCCCGCACCGCGCCGACCGCCTTCAGGATTTCCTCGCTGGTCGCGGGCGCATTGAGCGGCGGATTGACCTGATGGCCGCCGACCGCCGACACCGCGTCGCGCACCGCGAAGAACACCGAGAACGGCAGCAGCAGCGGCGGCTCGCCGGTCGCCTTCGAACGATGGATGCTGTCTTCCGCGTTACGGTTCCTGAACAGCCTGACATTAAAAACCGGCGGCACGTCGTTGACTGTCGGGATCTTGTACGTCGAGGGCGCGTGCGTCATCAGCTTGCCGCCCGCGTCCCACCACAGCTCCTCGGTGGTGAGCCAGCCCATGCCCTGAATGAACGCGCCTTCCACCTGGCCGATGTCGAGCGCCGGATTCAGCGAGGCGCCGACGTCGTGCAGCGCATCGGCGCGCAGCACGCGCATTTCGCCGGTCAGCGTGTCGATCACGACTTCCGATACCGCCGCGCCATACGAGTAGTAGTAGAACGGCCGTCCTTGCAGCTTCGACTGATCCCAGTAGAGCTTCGGTGTCGCGTAGAAGCCGTCGGACCACAACTGGATGCGCGCGAGATAAGCCTTCGCGACCACTTCCTCGAACCGCACGGCGACCTCGCCGACCATCACGCGATCATGCGCGAAGCGCACGTCCCGCGGGTTCACGCTGCCCGCGCCGAAGCGCTCGGCCGCGAACGCGGCGAGCCGCTCGCGCAACTGGCGCGCGGCGTCGTGCGCGGCTTTGCCGTTCAGGTCGGACCCGGTCGACGCGGCCGTCGCAGACGTATTGGCGACCTTGCTGGTATCGGTCGCGGTCACCCGAATCCGGTTGAAGCCGACGCCGAGTTCATGCGCGACGACCTGCGCGACCTTCGTGTTCAGCCCCTGGCCCATTTCGGTGCCGCCGTGGTTCACGAGCACCGAGCCGTCGGTGTAGATATGCACGAGCGCGCCGGCCTGGTTGAAGTGCGTGACGTTGAACGCGATGCCGAACTTGACCGGCGTGAGTGCCAGGCCCTTCTTCAGGATCTCGTTGTTCGCGTTGAATGCGTCGATCTCCTTGCGGCGCGCGCGGTAGTTGCTGGTCGCTTCGAGCTCGTCGATCAGCTCGTGAATCACGTTGTCTTCGACCACCTGGCCGTACGGCGTCTGGTTGCGTTCGGTCTTGCCGTAGAGATTGCGGCGGCGCACGTCGAGCGCATCGACGCCGCACGAGCGCGCGACGTTGTCGAGGATGTACTCGATCGCGAACGCGCCCTGCGGGCCGCCGAAGCCGCGAAACGCCGTGTTCGACTGCGTGTTGGTCTTGCCGCAGAAGCCGTCGATCGAGACGTCCGACAGCCAGTACGCGTTGTCGAAGTGGCACAGCGCGCGCGTCATCACCGGGCCCGACAGGTCGGCGGAAAAGCCGCAGCGCGAGGTCATGTCGACCGCGACGCCTTCGATCACGCCCTCTGCGTCGTAGCCGACTTCGTACGTGTAGTGGAAATCGTGACGCTTGCCGGTCACCATCATGTCGTCGTCGCGATCCGGGCGCAGCTTGACCGGGCACAGCAGCTTCCACGCGGCGAGCGCGGCGCAGCACGCGAACAGCGCCGACTGCGATTCCTTGCCGCCGAAACCGCCACCCATGCGCCGGCATTCGATCAATACGTTATGCGATGCAACGCCCAACGTGTGCGCGACGAGGTGCTGCATTTCGGTCGGATGCTGGGTCGAGCAGTAGACGTGCATGCCGTCGTCGTCCTTCGGCACCGCGTACGAGATCTGCCCTTCCAGATAGAACTGCTCCTGGCCGCCGAGCCACATCTCACCGGCCGCGCGATGCGCGGCACGCGCGATCTTCGTGCCGGCGTCGCCGCGCGCGAGCTTCATCGGCGGCAGCACGAACTGGTTCGCGGCGCGCGCCTGCTGCGCGCTCAGCACCGCCGGCAGTTCCTCGTAGACCACCTCGGCGCGCCGTGCGCCGAGACGCGCCACCTCGTGCGACGTCGCGACCACGATCAGCATCGGCTGGCCGACGTATTGCACGACGCCGTCGGCGAGGATCGGATCGTCGCCATGAACGATCGGGCCGACGTCGTTGACGCCGGGGATGTCGTCGGCGGTGAAGACCGCGACGACGCCGGGCGTCGCGCGCACCTTGTCGAGCGCGATCGAGACGATCTTCGCGTGCGCCTTCGACGACAGTCCCAGCGCCGCGTGCAGCGTGCCGGCCAGCTCGGGAATGTCGTCGGTGTAGGTCGCGCGGCCGCTTACGTGCAGATGCGCGGACTCGTGCGGACGCGACACGTGCACCTGGGTGAAGTCGTCGAGTTCCTGAACCTCTTTCAGGAACGGTTCGGCTTGCTGGTTCATGGTTGTGTTCTCCGTATTCTCGGGGACGCGCGGCGCTCAGGCGCTCGCGCCGGCCGGCGCGACCGCGCGCACGTCGAGCGCGCTCTTCGGCAGCGGCTGCCGCGCGCGCGTTTCGAGCCAGAAGCGGTACAGCGTGTTCTTCGCCGCTTCGAGGCGGTAGTCGCTGCTCGCGCGCATGTCGGTGAGCGGCGCGTAGTCGGTGCCCAGCGCGAGCATCGCGGCCTGCGCGGTCGCCTCGTGCCATTCGGCGTCGCGCAGCACGGCTTCGGCATTGAGCGCGCGCTTCGGCGTCGCGGCCATGCCGCCGAACGCGATGCGCGGCTCGCGGATCGCGTCGCCGTCGGCGATGAACGAGAACGCCGCGCAGACGGCCGAGATATCCGAATCGAAGCGCTTCGACAGCTTGTAGGTACGAAAGCGCAGGTTCGCGCGCGCCCCGCCGCGCGCGGGCACCTTCAGGCCGACGACGAACTCGTGCCCGGCCATGTCCTTCTGCTGATACGCGAGGTACAGGTCTTCGAGCGGCATCTCGCGCTCGATGTCGCCGCCACGCACGATCACGCGCGCGCCGAGCGCGATCAGCCCCGGCATCGAATCGCCGATCGGCGAGCCGTTCGCGATGTTGCCGCCGAGCGTGCCGGCATTGCGGATCGGCAGCGACGCGAAGCGCTGCCACATTTCGGTCAGCTCCGGGTACTGCTTCGCGATCTCGGCATACGCTTTTTCGACGCTGACGCCGGCGCCGATCTCGATCCAGTCGTCATTGGTTTCGAGCTTTTGCAGCTCGGCGATCTGTCCGACGTAGACGAGGTCGCCGAGCTCGCGCATCTGCTTGGTGACCCACAGGCCGATGTCGGTGCTGCCCGCGAGCAGGCGCGCGGCCGGTTCCTGCTGTTTGATCCGCGCGAGCGCCGCGACCGTGCGCGGCGCGGCGAAGCGCTGGCCCGCGTGCTCGTACTGAAACGTGTCGCGGCGTTCGAGCGTCGCGAGCGTGTCGGCGAGCGCCTTTACGTCGACTGGCGCTTGCGGCGCGGGCGCGTCGAACATGCGCTCGGCCGCGTCGACGATCGGCCGGTAGCCGGTGCAGCGGCACAGGTTGCCGGTCAGCGCATTGCCGATCGCCTCGCGCGACGGCACCGTGCGGTTCGCGCAGCCATGCTCGTGGCCGTGCTTCTCGTAGAGCGCCCACATCGACATGATGAAGCCCGGCGTGCAGAAGCCGCACTGCGAGCCGTGGCAGTCCACCATCGCCTGCTGCACCGGATGCAGCGAGCCGTCCGGCTGGCGCAGGTCTTCGACCGTGAAGAGCGCGCGGCCGTCGAGGGTCGGCACGAACTGGATGCAGGCGTTGACCGCCTTGAACTCGACGCCGCCCGCCGGATTGCGCTCGCCGATCACGACGGTGCAGGCGCCGCAGTCGCCTTCGGCGCAGCCCTCCTTGGTGCCGGTGCAATGCGCGTCCTCGCGCAGATACTGCAGCACCGTGCGGGTGACGGGCGCGTCCTCGATTTCGCGGATCGCGTTGCGGTGATAGAAACGAATCGGCTCGGTCATGTCTCGGTGCTCTCGTCTGTTGCGTGTTTGCGCGGACACGCCGCGTCGATGGTTTGAAAGCTATCACCGTCAATAAACCTAACCCATAGCCTGAATCGCATGGGGGACATATTGTTCGCGCGATATGACCCGCCATTGATTCGTCCCATTTTTAAGCAAATCCTGCAAGGGAATCGGTTCCATGGGAGAATCACGCCTTCCCGCCGAATTCAAGTCTGGTTTTCCCGATGTCCACCGACTCCGCGTCCGCCCGCAGCGAATTTGCGACGACCCTGCAGATCATCCCGGTCGTCTTTTTCACCTTTCTTTGCTACCTCGCGATCGGTATTCCGCTCGCGGTGCTGCCCGGTTATGTGCACGGCGACCTCGGCTACAGCGCGGTGCTGGCCGGCGCGGCGATCAGCGTGCAGTACCTCGCGACGCTCGCGTCGCGGCCGCTCGCGGGCCGCTCGGCCGATACGCTCGGGCCGAAGCGCACAGTGTCGATCGGTCTGCTCGGCTGCGGCGCGAGCGGTGTGCTGCTGTTGCTCGCCGCGCTGACCGGTCGCTGGCCGGGGCTGAGCCTCGCACTGCTCGTGTGCAGCCGGCTCGTGCTCGGTTTCGGCGAGAGCCTGTGCGGCACCGGCGCGATCCTGTGGGGAATCGGCCGGGTCGGCACCTCCAACAACGCCCGCGTGATTTCGTGGAACGGCATCGCGACCTACGGCGCACTCGCGATCGGCGCACCGCTCGGCGTGATGATCTCGCGCTCGATCGGCTTTACCGCGCTCGGCATTCTGGTGATCGCGCTCGCGGGGCTCGGCTATTACCTCGCGCGTCTGATCGCGCCGGTGCCGGTCGTGCACGGCGAGCGGATGTCGTATCGCAGCGTGTTGACGCGCGTGCTGCCGCACGGTATGGGTCTCGCGCTCGGCTCGGCCGGCTTCGGTTCGATCGCGACCTTCATCACGCTGTTCTATGCGGCGAAGCACTGGCCGAATGCGGCGCTGTCGCTGACGCTGTTCGGCACGCTGTTCATCGGCGCGCGCCTGCTGTTCGCGAACACGATCAAGACCTACGGCGGCTTTCGTGTGGCAATCGCGTCGTTCTCGTTCGAATGCGCGGGTCTGTTGATGCTGTGGCTCGCGCCCGAGCCGCATATCGCGCTCGCGGGCGCCGCGCTGACCGGCTTTGGCTTCGCGCTGGTGTTTCCGGCGCTCGGCGTCGAGGCGGTCGGGCTCGTGCCGCCGGCGAGCCGCGGCGCGGCGCTGTCCGCGTACTCGGTGTTTCTCGATCTGTCGCTCGGCATTACCGGGCCGCTGGCGGGGTATATCGCCGGCGAGTTCGGTTACGGCTCGGTGTTCCTGTTTGCCGCGATCGCGGCTGCCGCGGCGGTCGTGCTGTCGACGGTGCTGTATCTGCGCAACGCGAAAGTAACCGGTCTGTCTACCGCGCAGTAAGCCCTCGCAGTGAACGCGCGCAACGAACGCGCGGCGCTGACGCAACAAGGCCGCGACGCGCAAAGTCTTCACGACGCGCGCCGCGGCCATTCGATCCCGCTGTCCATCCTCGCGGCTAATCTCTCTCCGCCGCCATCTCCTGCTTGATCGTCGTCTGCGCGCGAACCGCGATCTGGCCGTGATTGATTCGGCTCGACACGTTGTACACGCCGATCAGCATGAACAGCTCGGTGGCGGCCACCGAGCACGCGGTGCCGACACCGCCCCAGAAGTAGATGCTGATCGGTGCCTGCACCAGATGGAACAGCGCGCCGTAGATATAGATCCGCTTCAGCAACGACTGATTGCCCGACGCGATGATCGTCAGCATCACCTGGGTCGTCGTCATGCCGACGATCGCCGGCACGAACACGAGAATGCGCAAAATGCGGAACGTCTCGCCGAACGCCTCGCCGAGAAAACGTCCGACGAACCATTCGCCGAGCACCGTAAAGCCAACCAGAATCAGCACCGCCGACGCCGCGAACGCGACCATGAAGCCGCGGTTGACCTTGTGGATATAGGCGATGTCGTTGCGCTCGTAAGCGACGCAGATCTTCGGAAAGAACGCCTGGATGGCCGGCGCCGTGCACGCGCGTAGCGCGTTGGTGAGTCGCTCGGCCGCCACGTAATAGCCGACCGCGCCCGGGCCGCTGATCATGCGCAGCATGATCACGTTCGCGTACATGTACACGGACGTCAGCGCCGAACCGAGAAAGATGTGATACGCCTCTTTCGCCTCGGCCATCACGTCGGCCCAACTGACCCGCACGCTCAGCAGGATCTCGCGCTTCCAGATCAGCGCGCCCATCAGGATCACGCCGCACACGAAGGTCGGCGCATATTGCAAAGCGGCCGCGAGCATCACGTCGTCGCGAGTCCTCACGAACAGGAACAGCGGAATCAGCAGACCCACGCGCGTCGCGAGCAGCGTGCCCGCGAGCACCGGCAGGCGCTGCGTGCCTTCGTAGAAGCAGCCGGGCGTCAGCACGCCGCCCCAGATCACGAGCGAGCCCAGCAGCGTCGCACCGCGCTCCTGCGGCGACATGTGCGCGGCGAAGGCCCAGCCGACCAGCACCAGCGAGCACAGCAACGCGAGAATCGCGCGGCCGATCGTGGTCGACCAGTAGATGCGGTTCACGACCTCCGGGTTATCGATGTGCACCGCCACCTTGCGCGCGCTCGACAGGCCGAAGCCGAAGTCGACGATGACGAGAAGAATCTGCGAAATCGATTGCGCGTAACCGATCACGCCCAACCCGGCCGGCCCAAGTACGTGCGACAGATACGGCAACGTAACGAGCGGCAGCACGTAGTTCAGTGCGTACACCGAATACAGCGCGATGATGACGTTTCTCGTCGACACAATCGTCCTGTTTGCAGTAGGCGGTTAAAACTCAGGTCGAAAAAACAGAGTACGACACGAAAGCAGGTTCACTTAGTGCGATATCGATCTTGTTGTAGCGATCGTCTTCGCCATTTGCGTTCAACACCGCGCTCTTCACCGCATTGCCGATCAGATTGCTTACCACGGTCTTGTAGTTGGCATCGGTTGCGTCGGTTGCGAACAGGATTTCGGCGAGTAGAGCATGGCCGCGTGTCGCCACGCGCAACACCACGCGACCCGAGGTCGAGCGCAGCACGTTGATCGCGATGCGCGTCGTCTCCTGCGACACGGTCTGGTTTCCGCAATGCAGCGCCGCCGCGACGCCGCCGCGTTCGTAGCCGACGCCGAGATTCAGCGCATGCACGAGGCTCGCGTCCTTGCCGCCCGCGATCGCGCCGCCGCCCGGATACGCCTTGGCGTAACCGACTATCGTGTCGCCCGCGCGATCGCCGAAATTGCCCTGAATCGTGATGCCGTCGAGCGGTGTGCTGCCCGGCGCGGTCGAGCTGCCGTACACGAACTGCGGGCCGTCGCAGCCGGCGTTCTCGTCGTCCTGGCCGGGGCGGTAGCGATTGCCCACGATCGTCGCCGCCTGCTGGTAATCGATCTGGATGTGGCAACTCTGACCGGGCGGCACATCGAGGTACGACGGATGGCCGCGCGTCGAGAATTTCCAGCGGCCGATCTTGCCGTCGCCGCCGCAACCGTTGCGCGAGAAGTAATTGCCGTTCACCACCTTGCCCCAGTTGCCGCTCTTCATATAGACGCCGGCAAAGCCATTGCGATCGAACACCGCGCCGACGATCAGCGACTCCGCGCCGAGAATCACGCCGTGTCGCGCGTTCCATTCCCAGCGTCCGCCGATCACCTGCCAGAAGTTGTCGACGATATCGGCGCCGGCCGTATGGCAGAACATGCCGATGCAATTGATCAGCGAGCCGTCGGTGTGCTCGGTCGCGTAGAAGCCGCGCTCGCACATGTACGCATAGCAGCGCTCGAGCGTCGAGGTGACGCCGAGTTCGTAGCCCGCGCGCGAAAAACCGATCGCCGTGCAATGACTAGCCCCGGCCGACGTACCGAAGTGGATGCCGATCGCCGTGTTGCCGGTGTGCGCCGGATAGTTGGCGAGGTAGTAGATGACCTTGTCGTAATGCGCGGGCCGCACCTGCACATGCTCGACGAACGCCGCGTCGCCCAGCGTCAGCGCCGCCGACCTCGGGCCGCCCGAGTCCTGTCTCTCCAGCACGGTCGCCCCCATCGCGATGTCGGTGATCACCACGTATTCGCCGCCGCCGTCGCCCCGCAGTCTCGAGCCGTTCGCGGTGGTCAGGTCACCGGTGTAACGCCAGATGCCGCGCGGTAGATACAACCCGCGCGCACCGCTCGCGAACGCTTGCCTGAGTTCAGCGCCGCAGTCGTAACCGGACGCGCCGCGCTGGATCGCCGCCAGCCGGTGCGGATCGACGAAGCGCGCGACGCTGACCTCGAGTCCCGCGACGATGTCGCTGAGCGTCTTCAGATAGCTCGGCGCAACCGGTTCCGATGCGGCACGCTCGGGCACGGACGCGGCGACGCGCAGGATGCCGCCGGCGCCGTCGCCCGCGCCGTTACCCATACTCGCGAACGCGCCGCGCTCGCGCAGCGCGTGCCCCGTCGCGCGCGCGATGCCCAAATCGGCTGTGCTTGCACTGGCCCCGGCCAGGCCGCCGAGCAGGAACGTCTTGAGCGCCTGTCGCCGGGTTTTCATCTAGCCTTCCCCCATTGCGTTACTCCGTTCTTTTTTCACGTCGAGACATCGACAGGCATCAGTCCACCGTGATGCTTTGCCCCTGCTCGGCGGCCGCCGGACGCGCGCTCACGGTCACGGTCACGGGGACGGGGACCGGCACCGCACGCGCCTTCGCGCTGCGACTTAGGCCCTGCACGCCTGGCGGTCTGAACAGCGGCACACGATACTTGCGGCTGAAACGCCACAAGCTGTTCATATGCCGGCGCCCTGCCTTGCTCAGGAAGCCCGCTGCCGACGCACGCTGATGCTCGTGCGTGAGTCGCGCGCCCGGCACGCACAGCACGCGGTAGCCCGCCTGCCAGATGCGCGCGCAAAAATCGACGTCCTCCATATAGAGAAAGAAGTGCTCGTCCATGCCGCCGAGTTCGCCGAATAGCGCGCGCCGCACGATAAAGCCCGTGCCCAGCACCCAGTCGGCCTCGAACGGCGTGCCCGCGGCCCACGCTTCGCGCATCATGTGGTTGTCGATGCGGCGCTTGAACGCGCCGAGCCGCCCGAGCGGCGAACGCCGGCCGAGTATGTCGAGCACCGAATAAAAGCGCCGCGCGGAAAACTGCCGCTCGCCATTCGGATAGACCAGATCGAGACCGACGAGGCCGACATCCTTCTCCGTTCTGAACAACTGCACCGCGTTTTCGAGCGATGTATCGACGAAATAGGTGTCCGGGTTCAGCACGAGCACGAGTTCGCGCAGACAACCGACCATGCCGAAATTGACGCCGGCTCCGAAGCCGCGATTGATCGACGTTTTGACGAGCCTCACTCCCGTCGGAAGCGTCTCCCTCAGATAGGAAAACGAATTGTCGGGTGAAGCGTTGTCCACCACGACGATGTCCTCCTTATCCGCAATCGAAAGTTCTAGCACGGAGCGCACGCAATTTCCGACCAGTTTTGGCGTGTTGTAATTGACGATCACCACGCTAAACATTCCCTTCAGGTTCATCCCCACCTCCTGCTTTACATCAGGTGTTCGTGGAATTACCCCCAAACACGGCTTTCTGGTTCTTGCACCTTGCTTCGCGCTGTTCGCGCGCACTACCGACTACCCACTGCTCGTCCGCGCGATGCAGACGATCTGGAGCGCACTGCCTTCCGGTTCGCTACGTGCTGTCTGGACGCGGTCCGCCCACGTAATCGAACACTGGCAATGTCATCAGGATGAAGACAAACGGAATCACTTCGATCGATTGATAGAAGAGCGTTTGAAATAAAGCGGCCCACATGCACAACGAAATCCGGCTCGCGCTGCTCGCGAGTTTCGTCACCGATATCAGCACGCCGTAATAGAAGATCGCGCCCATCAGGCCGATATTCAGAATCTGCTGCAGCACGCTCGATTCGACGACGCCGAACTCCTGTTTCACCGGCTCGGGTGCCGAGTTCGTGACGAGCCCAAAGTACGTGCCGGCGATCACGTTGACCGGCAATACGAGCGACTTGGCCTTTTCCCATGCTTCGGTGCGGCCGTCGTTGCCGTCCGATTGCAGATCGGTCGCGCCCATCATCCGTTCGGTGCCGACGTTGACGACACTATCGTTCTGACTGCTCACCGCGACGCCGAAGATCATGATTGCCATCGTCGCGAACACGGTGGCAACGATCAGTTTCGCGTTTCTCGTGATGAACTGGATCGGCGCCTGCACGAACGCGAGCCCGAACGTGCCGAGAATGATCAGCATGCCGCTGCGCGACAGCGCCGAGAAAATCGCGAAGCTGAGCACCGCGCACGCGAGGCCCGACAGCACGTTCCTGCGCACCAGATAGTCGACGCCGCACAGCGACGCGGCAATCGCGACGAACAGCGGGTAGTGCAGATAGCTGCCGGTCAGCGACGGCGCGCGCAGATTGTCGAAGCCGTACGTCGCGCCGGGCAGATCGATCGGGAAGACGTTCTGCTGCTGCGCGAGCGCGACACCCGCCTCGATCAGCGCGATCAGCACGAGCCCCGCATAGGCGACGCGCGGCTGCACGAAGCGCCTCTGATAGTTCGAGATCGCGTAGAAGTAGATGAACAGCGTGAAGATGAAGACGAACAGATAGGAAGGCCCGAACTCACCGGTGAGCGCGAGCGTCGCGACGATCGACAGCCCGGTCGAGAACAGCATGCCCACGAGGAAGCCGAACGACAGGCGTCCTTCGTCGCGGAAGTAAGCGGCGATCGCCGTCGGCGAGATGTACCACACGAGCAGCCCGACGATGCCGCCGACCTGGATCAGATAGGCGGCGTCCTTGCCGATCAGATACTCGAGCACGCCGCGCGAGGCACACAGTACGACGGCCAGCAGATAGGCGATGGTTGCGATCATGGCGTCAGGCCTGATACGCCACGGAGGCGTTGACGTTGACCGGATCACCGCGGTAGATGCGCTCGATCACGTGCTGGAACTCATCGATTTCGCAGACGTTGAGCAAGGTGCCGTCGTGCTCGACGCCTTCCGCGCCGAGCGGCGTCGAGACGACCGGCAGTTTCGCCGCGAGCATTTCGAGCGTCTTCAGCTTGACGCCGGCGCCCGACAGCAGCGGCACCACGCCGATATCGGCGGACTCGAAGTACTTGCCCGGATTTTCGACGAAGCCGGTCACGCAAATATCGTCGCTATTCAGGCGCTTTACGCGGTCGCTCGGATCGGAGCCGACCACGAACAGCTTCAGTTGCAGGCCGCGCCGGCGCAGCGGCAGAAAAATCGTGTCGATGAAATTGAGCAGCGCCTCTTCGTTTTCACGGCGTTGCATCGCCCCCCAGAACAGGATGTTGCCTTTCTCGACCGTGTCTTTCGAGCGCCGCACTTCCTTCAGAAACGCCGGCAGTGAGATCGGCACGACCTGCAACGTGCCGACCCCGGGGTACAGGCCGTTGATCAGCTGCGCGTCCTTGCTGGACAGCACGAGCACCTTGTCGGCCAGCTTCAGCAGACGCTGCTCGAGCATGAAGGTCTGCCGGGTGAACAGCCATCCTTCGATGGACTTGACGCGCAAGATGACCTGGATCTGCAAGTCATGCGCGCACATCACGATCTTCACGCCGTCGTGGAAACGCTCGCGCAGATTCTGGGCATACGCAAAGCATTGTGAGAACTCGAGCCGCACGGTGTCGTATCGGTTCCTGTCGACGAGCTCGCAGAGGAACTTACCGATCGCGGGTTTATAGCGCGAGAACAGGCGCGGTGAAAAAGTCAGCGGATTCGCGAGGAACGACGGAATCAGGTCGAACCGGCTCACGTACTGGATGTACACGTTGCGCACGTTCGCGCGGAACTCGATGGCTTTTTCGTCGACCGGCACGCGCGACACGATCAGCACGTCGAGCTCCGATTCCGCGCTCAGTTTGATCAGGTAGTCGTAGGCCAAACGGTGGCCAGCTTGCGGCGCGTTTTTCTGAGGCAGAAACGGCGTGACAAATAGCTGTTTCATCCGAGTAGTCCCTTGCCTGTACGGTGTGCGCTCGGCAGGCGCGGCCGTAAGATCCCTTCGCATTGCCATGTTGGTGTTCTGATCGGTCCAGTCGGGCGCTACGCCCCGCACCGCGGGCGCGTCGCGAACCAGGCGCCCGCGCTTATCTGTCGTACGGTTTGTAGATGTAGGCCGCGTAGCGATAGCGTCCGTAACCGTAGCTGTAGCGTCCCGGCCGCATCCGCAGTCCGTTCATGATCACGCCGCGCACCGGCAGGCCGACCTTCTGCATCTGGCGGACCGACTCACGCAGCTCGCCGATGCCCGTGACACCCTGACGCGCGACGAAGAACGTCGTACCTGCCACGCAGGCGAGCCGGACCGCATCCGCGGCGAGCAGCACCGGCGGTCCGTCGAGCAGCACGACGTCGTAGCCGGTCGCGACCTGGCGCAGCACCGCTTCGAGCCGTGTGTTCGACAGCACGTCGCTCGGGCTCGCCACCTGGCGGCCGCTCGCGATGAAGTCGACACCCTGGAAACGGGTCGCGCGAATCAGCTCTTCGGGACGGTACGCGCCCTGGATCAGATCGGTGAGGCCAGGACCGCGATCGCCGCCGAGATGCCGATGCAGGAAGCCGCGACGCAGGTCGCCGTCGATCAGCAGGACGCGCTTGCCGGTCGCGCCGATTACCGCGGCGAGATTCAGCGACACGAACGACTTGCCGATGCCCGGCGTCGGGCCCGTGATCAGCACGATATGGTTGCGCGCCTTGGTCATCGTGAATTCGAGCGCAGTGCGAAAGCCACGCAGACTTTCGATGGCCGGATCGATCACCGCTTCGCCCGCAAGCACGAGCGCCTTCGATTCCGGACGGCGACGGCTGTGCGCGAACCGCTCTTCCTGACGGCTGAACGGCACGCTCGCGTAGACCGGCAAACCGGTGCGCAGCTCGACTTCGTACGGATCGTCGATCGCGTCGAACAGACGCTGACGCACGAGCGCGATCACCGAGCCGACGAACACGCCCAGCATCAGCGCGCCGATGATGATCAGCAGCGGCTTGGGCCGCACCGGCGTATCGGGCGCGACGGCGCCGTCGACGATGCGCACGTTGCCGGACTTACCCGCCTTGATCAGCTTCAGCTGTTCGAGCGTATTGCGCAGCGACGTATCGAGCTCGGTGCCGACCTGCACGTCGCGCTGCAGGCGCAGCACGTTCTGTTCGAGCGGCGGCAGCGATTGCGTCCGGCTCGCGAGATCTTTCGCTTCCTGTTGCGCCGCATGCAACTGCGCGTTGACCGACTGCACGGCCGGATGCTGCTCGGTGAAGCGCGTCAGCAGTTCATTGCGCTTCTGTTGAAGTTCCGCGAGCCGCGTCTGCGCCTGAACCGACAGCTGCAGCAGGTTGGTCGCTTCCTCGCCGAGATCGACGGTGCCATGCTTCGCGCGGAAGTCGTTGAAGCGCGTTTCCGAAGCGGAAAGCTGCTGGCGCATCTCCGGAAGCTGTATTTCGAGGAAACGGATCGAACGCTCCGCTTCCTCGGATTTGCGCTTCAGGTTCTGGCTCACGTATTCGCCAGCGATGGTCGCGAGAATCGCGCTGATCTTCTTCGGATCGCTGCCTTCGAGCGACACGCCGAGGATGTCCGATTCCTTGCCTTTTTCCGAGATCGTCAGTTCCTTGCGCAGCTTTTCGGTCGTCGTCAGCGCGGACTGGCGCCGCACTTCGAAGGTCGCGCCGGGATTCGCCTCGATCCGGTCGACGACGAGCGTGAGCGGCCCGTAGTTGGTCGTCGCGCTCAGCGGTTGGCCGACCGTGCCTTCGAGCTTCAGCTTGCCGTATTGCAGCTCGTAGCTCGATCCCTCGCCCATCTTCAGCACGAACGGACGGTCGAATAGCTCTTCGGGGACGTCGAATTTCGACACCGTGATGCGCTCGTTGCCGTACACGTAGCCGTGCGGTCCCGGCGTCGACAGATGATCGGAATGACGGCCGAGCCAGCGGCCGAACAGCGGGAAGTAGCGCGGCGCCGCTTCGATGTCGAGATTGAGCTTGTCGACCGCGCGGCCCACCACCATGCGCGAGCCGATCACCTGTGCCTCGCCTGACGTCGCGGTCTTCACGTCGAACATCGCGGACACGTCGCCGATCACGCTCCTGGACGAGGTACCCGCGTTCTCCTCGACCTGCACCAGAATGTCCGCGCGATACACGGGTTCGGAGAACACCGAATAAGCGATGCCGAGCGCGACCGCGATGGCCGTCGTGATGGCAATCAGCTTGCGATTGTCGTACAGCGCATCCAGATAATTCGCGAAGCCTGCCGGCGCATGTTCGCTGTTGTTGTTCCGGCTATCGAATGGTGCACTGCTTTGGTTCATGCGAGTTCTCCCAAAGTCTCGACGGTTTGCCACTTGTTCCCGGCGCCGGGACCGGCACGTCGCCGCATCCAGTCACGCCTGTGTCCAGCGAGCTGACCGCCTCGATCGGACGGGGGTAGCTGATTGACGCCACATCGGCTACCTTTGTGTGTAACAGCGCCTATGCGAGGTCGGCTCTTTTCCCTAACATCGCACCACATGCTTTCTTACGGATCCCGAAATGAAAAAACTTCTTGCCGCCGTAATACCGGTATTCCTGAGCGCCCAGGTGGGTTACGCCCAGAGCATCGTGTCCGCCGCCTCTTCGGCTTATGCGCCGAGTTATGTCGCCAAACACTCGCAACTCGACGCGATGACGCCTCATGCGGCCAGTTCCACCACGCTCTACGGCTCCTCGTCGGATTTCGCGTACGCTAAAAAGAACCGCTATGTCGCGCCCAACGTGTACACCCAAACCAAAAACAGCCTTCCGAAGCAGAAACGTACAAGCGTTGCACAGCCTGTCCGCGGCAAGAACTCAGCGGACCCCTACGGCAGCGATTTGTGGAATTCAGACCAGACCTACGCGTCTCCCGAGACCGCCGATCCGTACAGCGTGCGCTGAGTTGTAGCGCATCACCGTCTGGACCCCCCGTATCGCCGATGTGGCCGCTTGCGGCCACATTCCTGTTTGGTTTGAACTGACTGCCGGGCCCGGTCGCGAAGATTCCCCGATTAGCCGCGTCTCGTCCGCCGTTTTTCCACGCAAACGCTCACGACATGCACATGCTTTTGTTCTGATGAGTCTGGCTTTTTCGCCGACCGATTGAGCCGATCATCGCCAACTCCGCGCCGTCACCGCGGCCTCGTTTACTCTGTCGAGTCACGCGCTTCAGCGCTCGATAAAATGCCTTTCCTTGGCGATCATAATATTCAGAGAGCCCGTCCTTACAACGTTCGGCAGCGCACACAAAAGCCGATTGCTGCAGGATTGCTTCAGACAAATCACGCGATAAAAAACACGTGTTTAAAGCGACGATAACGGCACGGATATACACGCCGTTTGCCACAATCAGCGCCGACTATTTTCAGGGCGCCGGACGCGGATTATCCGCATAGCGCGCGCGACGGCGCGACGGCGCGACGTGCGTCGAACTTTCGCCGATGTGCATGATTTCAGCCAGACGCCGCGCGTAATGCTCGGGCAGATATTCTTCGACGTCGTACTTTCTGTGCTCATCGGCCAGATGAATGGCGAGTTCGCCGAGCGCCTGTTTCAGGCTGCCCGGTTCGAACTTG
This sequence comes from Paraburkholderia sp. MM6662-R1, assembly GCF_050436245.1. Taxonomy (NCBI): domain Bacteria; kingdom Pseudomonadati; phylum Pseudomonadota; class Betaproteobacteria; order Burkholderiales; family Burkholderiaceae; genus Paraburkholderia; species Paraburkholderia sp. MM6662-R1. The sequence goes on from NZ_JBNDLV010000001.1 coordinate 1,808,945, forward strand.
AACTTGATCTTGTTGCCGACCGATTCCGCGGTCACCGCCATGCTGCCGCCGTCGCGAACCAGCACCGGCAGACCGAGCATCGCCGCCTCGATCACGACAAGCGGCGCGTTCTCCGCGCCCACCGACGGCACGACCACCGCATCGGCGAACTCGCGCATGGCGGGAAACAACTGCTGCTGCGGCAGCGTGCCGAACAGAATCAGCTTGCGCTGTGCGATCAGCGACGCGTAGCGCTGCTCGATCGCCGCGCGGTCCGGGCCGTCGCCGTACACGCCGATGCAATTGATGCGCTCGAAGCCCGTCGCCTCGCAGAGCGTCAGAAATTGCAGCAGGCCTTTCTCCGGCGAGATCCGTCCGACGAACGCGAGGTTGAAGCGCTCCTTGTCACGCACCGTGACGATTGGCATCGCGCTGGGCACCGCCGACGGATTGTGCACGATGACCGTATTCTCGATGCCGACGCGATGCAGCGCCTGCTGCATGAACAGGCTCGGACACAAGATCCTGTCGAACACGCGCGCGGGCTGATAGGCCGCGCGCACCGCGTGCCACCACGCCTTCGTCATCAGATCGTGCACGAGGCCCTTCGGCGTCGGCCGCAACGTGAAGACCGCGCGTGTGCGCAGCACGTCGAGCGGCAGAATGATCGGACGCTTATCCTTGTCGAAGTACTGCAGCGACGGGTTGTAGTAGACGAGGTGATAGTCGTGGCAGGTGTGATACGCGCGATAACCGAACTGACGCTCGTGCCGCGCGATCACGCTGAGAATCGAAGGCGACAGCACGTTGTGGTAGTTGTGCACCATCAGCCGATGCGGCCGGAAACGATGCAGCGCCTTTTCGAGCGCGCGCGCGGCGGTCGTGTTCCAGGAGCGCGACAGCATCGTCGAGCGCGCGGAAAACTGGCTATCGTCGAAACGCTCGACCTCGACGCCGGGCAGCGTGCCCAACAGCTCGGCCGATTGTTGATAGACCACTTCCGCGCCGCCCATGTGCGCGTAATCGTTGATCACCAGTACCCTGCAGCGCTGCATGTCCCCTCCTGTCGTATGCCCCTCGTGCCGTCTCGCGAAAAACCCGGACGGCGTTGCCCGGACGAATCGCTTCGTCCAGGCGCTCCCTCTGTTCAAAACTGCGGAAACTTGCCGCGCCAGCCTCCACCCTCGCGCAGATAGCGCAGAAACAGCGCAATGCCGCTCAATTGCGCCGCGAAGCGCAGCGTCGATGCCGCATCGTCGATGATGATCGTGCGCAGCCGGTACGGATCGGTGTGCTGATCGTTCCAGCCGATGTCGCAGGTGCGCGCGGTTTTGAAGCCGGCGGCCCGCACGAACTCCACTTCGCGTTCGCCGTAATTGCCGTTCGGATACGCGAAGTGCTCGCACGGTTGTTGCAGCAGCGCCGCGATCTCATGGCGGCTGTCGCGGATTTCGGCCTCGCTTTCAGCGTCGCTGCAATGCGTGAGGATCGGATGGAAGCGCGTATGCGCCTGGAAGTCGATGTGCTCGCGCATCGCCTGCAGCGCTTCGATCGACAGGCCGGTCGGCCGGTCATCGCCGTCCTGCTGGTAGCCTTGGGCCGCCAGCGCGGCGAGGCGCTCGTCGTTCGTCATCCGCTTCAGACGTTCATGGCCGACGCGCAGCGAGCCCGGATGCAGCCACCAGTGACTGCGCGCCCGTCCGACGATGCGGCTGCACAGGAAGATCGTCGGGCGCACGTTGTGCTTGATGAACACCGGCAACAGCTTCGCGTTGCCCGCGTGGCCGTCGTCGAGCGTGATCGCCACGCGTGGCCGGCCGCGGCCGGGCGCGCTGACGTCGGTCAACGGCACGAACTCGCACAGCTTGCGGAGATAAGTCAGGTGACGGTCGAGCGTGTCCGGATCGGGATCGTGATAAAGCAGCACGGCCACGCGATCGCGCCACAGCACCTTGCGCGTGAACCACGCGAGACCCGAAATCAGGACGAAGCCCGCGAGCATCTCCTTCACGAGCGTCTTGTAGCGCTTCATGCGGCGCCCGCGGTAGCTGTCGGACAGGTGCGAGCGCGCAGACGCGCCCGTTGCTTGGGTTTTATTCACCTGAGCGCTCCGGCATGGGTGCATCGGCGACGGGCCACGTGCGTTGCCGCGCACCCGCTTTCAACGAACCGATAATGTGCCGCGCCACGGTCGGCGACGCGTGCTTGGTTCCATAGACGAAGCGCATCACGGGCCCGAAGCTGTGCGCGCACGCGGGTCCGATCACATAGAGGCCGCGCACGCGCGTTTCGTAGTGCGACGTCAGATCGGGCATGCCGCCCTGATTCGAAATCGCGTCGGCCAGATCTTTGGACAGGAACGCGTGCTGCCGCATGTCGGTTTTGAAACCGGTCGCGGCGATCACGTGATCGGCGCTCACCCGCGCTTGCTTGCCATCGCTCAGCACGTTCAGTACGACGCGGTCGTTTTCGACCGCCGCGGAGCGCACCACGGTGCGATGCGAGATCTGCACCTTGCCGACCACGCGATCGTGCAGCCACCACGCGCCGGACGCTCCGTACGTGTGCTCCATGATCTGCTTGCGGCGTCGTGGGTCGAGCATGTGGAACACGCCGGGAAACTCGGACAGGAACAGCGAGCGCCAGCCGCGCCCCAGTCCCGCGTCGGGCCCCTTGATGCGCGACAGGATGTTGCGACCGCCCTGCGGCCGCTCATGCCACACCACGCTGCTCTCGCGCATCAGCACGTGCGCGCGCGCGCCGAGTTCGTTGAGCAGCGCGGACAGCCCGAGCGCCGACTGCCCGCCGCCGACGATCGCAATGTCCTTGCCGCGCGCCCACTCGAGGTTCCCATACAGCTCCGAATGCGACGCATATTGCGCCGGCAAGTCCCGCAGCGCCGGCGGGGTTTGCGCGAAGCCCTTCAGGCCGAGCGCGATCACGACTCTGCGCGCGGCGAGCGAGCGGCCGTCGCTCAGCGACAGCTGGAACTGATCGCCGACGCGGCGCAATGCGAGCACGTCGACCGGCTGGATTTCGCCGACCAGATTCGACTGGAACCACAGCCCGTACTCGACGAAGGTTTCGAGCGGCAGCGCCATGCCGAGCGGTTGGTAAGGCAGTCCTGTCAGGCGGCAGTAATCTTCGACGGTAAAGCCGCTGCGCGGCGCGTGCAGGCTCGACGCGAAAGCCTCGGAGCGCAGCAGCATGCCGGGCGGCATGTAGTTGCGCCACGCTCCCATCGGTTCCCCGAGGATCTGGTGATCCACGCCGGCGGCCTTCAGATGCGCGGCAAGAGATGACCCGTAGGGCCCCGCGCCAATGATGATGGTATCGGTCAAAGACATGCTGGTCTCCAGGGGAACGGCTTTCGTTGCCAGCGTCAGGCTTTGGCCTGATGCGACTCGGGCGCCCTGATCGCTTTTTTCCAGCTGCGCTTCATGCGTCGCAGCGGATTCATCACGACATAGTGCTGCAACGCTGGGAACGGATCGTTCCAGCGGAAATAGCCATCGAAAATTTTCGTGCGCTCGCTCAGCAATTCGGGCGGCGGCCGGTCGGAAAACGTCGCGCGCCACGCGACCGGTTGCCGGCTCAGGCGCTCGACGGGCAATGGCAGGCCGAGTTCATGGCGGTACGCGGCAAGCGGAATGTTGACGCCGCACAGCGTCGCGATCTCCTCCTGCCAGTCCGTGCGGCCGACCGTGGGCTCGACCATCACGAACTCGTTGTAGTTGTCGTCCCACTTGTACTCGATGCTGCCCATGCCGTCGAAACCGGCCAGCTCGGCGAAGCGCCGCGTCAGCGGTTCGAGCGTCCCGCGCGCTTCGGGCGCGGCCACGCAGATCGCGGTATTGCCGACGCCCGGCGGCGAGCTCAACACCTTGCGGCCGGTGAACATGCTGACCATGTTGCCGTCGGCGCCGCGATAGAACAGCGTGAAGTGGATGTTGCTGTCAGGCCCCTCGATCCACTCCTGCGCGATGATGCCGCCCGGCGTCGCGAGCATCGCGATAGCGCGATCGCGTGCATGCTGCAGCATGTCGACGCGCACCGCGCGTTCTTTCTCGCCGCGCAGCACGTTGCGCTTGTCGTCCGGTTTCAGCACGCACGGGTAGCGCAATTCGGCCAGCCGTTCGATGTCGGCAAGCTTGTCGAGCACGACCGAGCGCGGCACCGGAAAGCCATGCCGCTGCGCGAATTCGTGAAAGCGCGCCTTGCTCGACAACATCTTGACGGTGTCGTCGGCCGGCAAGCGGAACCGATACCAGTGCGACAAAGCCGCCCGATTTTCCGACACCGCATGCACCGCGTCTTCGTCGGTCAGAATCAGAACTGGCAGACGATCGAACCGCTTGCCGAGTTCGATCATTTCATCAACGAATATTTTCCCGACAAAACTCTTTACCTGATGCGCATGAACGTGTCGGCACCACGTCGCCGCGCGGGTCCTCGTATCGACTGCGACAACCGGAACGCGGGCCTGCGCGAGCGACCGCGCCACCCCCAGTCCGTTCAACTCTGCTCCAACGATAACCCCTGCCGATTGACCTGAGTCGTATGCGCTCGCCATAGTGTCGATATCCTTGCTTCGTACGTGCGTGGACCCTCGAAGACAGTCTTCGAGACTCCACGCGATCGAATTATCGAATCGGATAGAAATCCTTTTTTGTCGCCTCGCGGGGGCGCTTTGGCGTTAAAGCTTTGTTCCGGCGGCATGCATGCATGAGCGCGGCAGGCACGTCCTGGCACGCGCCGTGTGTCGAATCATGGTCTTGCGATTTACCGCAGCGTGAGCATTGCGCTGCTCTTGCCTTGACCTACTTTACGTTTCGGCCTGATCTCGATACGTGCGCCGGCGCACAGAGAACAATAGAAAGTAAGAAAGGAAGAAAACCCTTTAGAAAGGCGCAGAGCCTTATTCCGTAAGGGTTTGGACGATTTCGCCATTGTTATGTAAAAACGTTGCGAAGCATTAATTTATTGCAACACGATAATGGCGGAAAAAAACTTTCTAATGGGACTATAAAGTGCTGGATCGCACAAAAGATATGCGCTGCGAATGCTATTCGTAGCGCATCGGAAAAATGCTTATTTACCTTCGCTCAAGCCGCGCTCGAGCGCCGCGACACCCGCCGGCAGATCGACGTTGACGCCGAGATCGACCATCGTGCGGCCCAGCGCATGCACGGTGCGAAACAGGTTGTGCTCGCGGCACTGTTCGCCCATCTGGCCGATACGCACGATCGGCAGACCGAACGAGCCGGAGATTTCCACCTGATGCTGCCGCGAGATATGCGCGCAGACGTCGGTGGGACTGAGGCCGTCCGGCACTTCGATGCCGACCACCGAATTCAGGCGGCAATTCTCCGGCGCATACAGTTGCAGGCCCATCGCGGTGACGCCTTGTTGCAACGCGAGCGAGCATTTCAGATGGCGCGCGAAGCGCTTCTCCAGCGTCTCCGCGCAGACGAGCCGCAGCGCCTCGTGCAGCGCGAGCACGCCCGACACCGGCGCCGTGTAGTGATACCCGGCGTTGTGCCAGAAGTTTTCCGCCAGCGACGCATCGAGGCACCAGTGCGTATTGGGCGCCGTGCGGCCTTTGACGCGCGCCCAGGCCGCGTCTGAAAACGCAATCAGCGACACGCCCGGAATCGATGACAAGCCCTTCTGGCCGCCGGTGATCACCGCGTCGATGCCCCAGATATCCATTTCGAGCGGCATCGTGCTCAGCGTGCAGACAGCGTCGACGATCACGAGCGCGCCCGCTTCCTTCGCAAGCGCGGCGATGTCTTTCAGATGATGATTCCACACGGTGTTCGAGGTCTCGCCCTGCACGACCGTGACGACCTCGGGACGCTCGCGGCGCAGCGCGTCGGCGATCTGGTCGAGACTCGCGACCGTGCGGTCCGCGACTTCGAGCATGCTCACGCGCGCGCCGACGCGCCGGCCCATTTCGCCCATGCGGTCGCTGAAGAAGCCATTCTTGATGCACAGCATGCGCGTGCCTTCCCACGCGAGATTGGAGATCGCCATCTCCATCGCGCCCGATCCCGGTCCCGCGACGCCGAGCACCCACTTCGACTGCGTCTGGAACACGTAGCGCGCCATCGTTTTCACCTGGTTCACCACCTTCGCCATCGTGCCGCCCAGATGGTTGATCACGATCGCATTGGCCTTCGCGACCGCGGCGGGAATCGGCACGGGGCCGGCGCCCATCATCAGCAGCGGTTCTTCGGGAAGGATGGCGTCGAGCGATTCGACAATCGGACAGGGGACGGACGAAGCAACGGTAGTGGAGGTTGAAGTCGGCATGATCGGTGTATGAATGTGAAGCGCAAAGGAACGAACGGCCTCGCGGCAGGCACGCCGCTCGAGGCCGTTCGTCCGATCATTCACCGAACCGCGCGATCGCGCAAGTTTTTTGGCCAAGGTAGCCAGCCGTCATGCGCGAGCGTTACCCGCGTTCACCACATCACCCTACTCTTTCATTCGCGAAGTCGCCTAACATCGAGAAACAGCTTCTTCGGAGCCCGATATGCGCACGATCCTGTTCAGCAGTCGTCAATACGACGTCGATACATTCACCGAGGCCAATGCCGCGCATGGCTATGAACTGCATTTCCAGGAATCCCCTCTCGACAGCGAGACCGCGATCCTCGCGCATGGCTACGACGTGGTCTGCCCGTTCGTCAACGACAGCGTCGACGCCGCCACGCTCGAACGGCTTCATGCGGGCGGCACGCGCATGATCGCGCTGCGCTCGGCGGGCTTCAATCACGTCGACCTCGCGGCGGCCGAGCGGCTCGGCATGCCGGTCGCACGCGTGCCGGCCTACTCGCCGTACGCGGTCGCCGAACATGCGGTGGGACTGATTCTCGCGCTGAACCGGCGCCTGCCGCGCGCGGTCGCGCGCACGCGCGAAGGCGACTTCTCGCTGCATGGGCTGCTCGGCTTCGACCTGCATGGCAAGACGGTCGGCGTGATCGGCGCGGGCATCATCGGCCGGGTGTTCGCGCGCATCATGGCGGGCTTCGGCATGCAGGTGCTCGCCTACGATCCGGAGCCGCCGGCCGACGAACTGCTCGCGCTCGGCGCGCGCTACGTGCCGCTCGATACCTTGCTCGCCGAATCGGACGTCGTCAGTCTGCATTGCCCGCTGTTGCCCGACACCTATCACCTGATCGACCGCGCCGCGCTGGCGAAGATGAAGCGCGGCGCGATGCTGATCAACACCGGGCGCGGCGGGCTCGTCGAGGCGAACGCACTGATCGGCGCGTTGAAGGACGGCCAGCTCGGCCATCTCGGGCTCGACGTGTACGAGGAAGAAGGCGGCATCTTCTTCGAGGATCATTCGAATCTGCCGCTACAGGACGACGTGCTCGCGCGTCTGTTGATGTTTCCGAACGTGATCGTCACCGCGCACCAGGCGTTCTTCACGCGCGAGGCGATGACCGAGATCGCGCAGACCACGCTCGCGAACATCGCGGCGTGGCAGGCGGGCACGCCGCGCAACGTCGTGCAGGCGGGGTAGCCGTGATAACCGTGGCGTACGCGAATTGCCGCGGACCGCGAAAGTTAGACGTCGCTGTCGCTGCCCGACTGGGTCGCGCGAATCGCGGTGCGGGCATCATCGGCCGCGCCGCACAGCTCACGCAGCAATCCCGCCTCGCGCTCGTGCACTTCGACCGGACACCAGCGCGCGCCCGCCTCGGCCAGATAGCGCGCGCGATGCTGGCCGTTGCGAAACGCCACCACCCCCTCGCGCTCGATGCCGACCCAGCCGAGCAATCCCGGCGCGCGACGCGTGGAGATCGTCACGTAGGGCATCTGCGGAATCCGCGGGCTGTCGGGATCGAGAAACTCGCGAATGCCGCGGACCTTGCCCGCGTGCCATTCGGCGACCGGCTTCAGCACGTAATCGGTGTTGTCGCGATTCGCGCACACGAGCAGCTTGCGCAGATCGACGAGCACGACCTGGTGACGTGTGCCGTCAGCGACGAAGACGCGCTTCAGACGCACATGGTCGTACCACACATGCTCGTGCAACGGCACGATCCAGACAGCTTCGGCGCAGCCCGGGGCGGGGGCCGGCGATGAATTGGGCAAAGGCAGGGACAAAGGCAGGCTCGGCAAGCTGGCGGCAGAACGCCAGAGCATTAATAGAGCGCTAACGCTACGAGCCGGACGTGACGGAAACATGACAGCCTACCGGATTAATTACGCTGCATGAGCGCATGGCCACACTGCCTGATCGACAGGCAAACAGGGAGCTTCAGATACCCTTCAGGTATACATAACGATGATAGCCTTCCAATATTTTAATAACCATGTGCGAATCGAGTCGAATGACGGCAACGGCGTCGCTACGATCGTGCTGGAGAGGCCCGCGCGGCGCAATGCGGTCGATCGGCAGGTGGCCGAGGCGTTGAGCGCTGCGTTCAGCCGCTTCGAGGCCGAGCCGGCGTGGCACGCGGCCGTGCTGTTCGGCGCGGGCGGCACATTTTGCGCGGGCGCGGACCTCGGCGCGCTCGCCGACGCGACGCGCCGCAATGAGCTGCACGCGGACGGCAGCGGCCCGGGGCCGATGGGACCGACACGCACATCCTTCAGCAAGCCGGTGATCGCCGCGATCGCCGGCTATGCGGTGGCGGGTGGGCTCGAGCTTGCCGCGATGTGCGACCTGCGCGTCGTCGAGGAAGATGCGGTGCTCGGCGTGTTCTGCCGGCGTGTCGGCATTCCGCTGATCGACGGCGGCACGATCCGGCTGCCGCGACTGATCGGTCTGTCGCGTGCACTCGATCTGATCCTGACCGGCCGCGCGGTCGATGCGCGCGAGGCGCTTTCGTTCGGGCTCGCCAACCGCGTGGTGCCGAAGGGCGAAGCGCGCGCGGCTGCCGAGCAACTGGCCGCGGAGCTCGCCGCGTTTCCGCAGGCGGCGCTGCTCGCCGATCGTCGCTCCGCGCTCGAGAACAGCACGCTGGACGATCTCGCCGAGGCATTGCGGCGCGAAGGCGCGGGCGGCTACCCGGCGGTCTTGGCCGAGGGCGTGGCGGGCGCGGCGCGCTTTGCGTCCGGCGCGGGCCGTCATGGCGACACGTTCGACGCGGATCGCGGATAAGTCGGCGCCGCGCGATCGGTGACAGGTTTGCAATCGCCGGTCGCGACACCCCCCGCGCGCACGAGACCTGGGTTGCCCGAAACGAACAGGAGGAAATGCGATGGCGACGATCTACCGGGAAATCGCCGTGGCAACCACCGCGGCCGATGCATGGGCCGCGCTGCGCGATCCCGCCGGGGTCGCCCGCGTATTCGCGGGCGCGCTGATCGCGGCGCGCATGGAAGGCGACCTGCGCTGGGTCACCTTCGCCGACGGCACCGTGGTCGAGGAACGCGTGATCGCCGTCGACGATGCCCACATGCGGCTCGCCTACTCGGTGGGCGGCGGGCGCTTCGAGCATCATCATGCGACGCTGCAGGTCGTGGCCGACACGTCCGCACATTGCCGCGTGATCTGGATCGCCGACTTCAAGCCCGACGATCGCAGCAACGTGGTCGAAGCGCTGACGGATGCGGGCTGCGCGGCACTCGGGCGCAACCTCGCGCGGCGCTGAACGCCCCTGGCGGCTCGGGCTCCCGCCGCCGCGTTCCACAAAAAACAACAGCTTTCCGGACAGCCGGCAAGCCAGATTTGACTTAGGTAGAATCCCCTACTGTTTTTCCCTGGCCGGCGACAGCGTTTCCGCCTTCGGAATCGCCCGCCCGGCGCCCGTTGTTCGCGCCGCTTCACGCGTCACACCCCATCATCGCCATGCCATTGCCTCTGCTTGCCCTTGCCGTTGCCGCGTTTGGAATCGGTACCACCGAGTTCGTCATCATGGGCCTGTTGCCCGATGTCGCGCGCGATCTGTCCGTGTCGATTCCGGCGGCTGGCATGCTGGTGTCCGCGTATGCGCTCGGCGTCACGATCGGCGCGCCGATCGTCGCGATCGCGGTCGCCAACATGCCGCGCAAAAAGGCCCTGATGAGCCTGATCGGCGTGTTCATCGTCGGCAATCTGCTGTGCGCGATCGCGCCGGGCTACGCGGTGCTGATGGCCGCGCGCATCGTCACCGCGTTCTGCCACGGCGCGTTTTTCGGCATCGGCTCGGTGGTCGCGGCCGGGCTCGTCGCGCCGAATCGCCGCGCGCAGGCAATCGCGCTGATGTTCACCGGCCTCACGCTCGCCAACGTGCTCGGCGTGCCGCTCGGCACCGCGCTCGGCCAGGCGGTCGGCTGGCGCGCTACTTTCTGGGCCGTGACCGGCATCGGCGTGCTGGCGGCGGCCGCGCTCGCGGTGTGCCTGCCCGCGAAGATCGAGATGCACAAGGCGAGCCTCGTGCGCGAATTCAGCGTGCTGAAGAACCCGCAGGTGCTGATGGTGCTCGGTATCAGCGTGTTCGCGTCGGCGAGCCTGTTTTCGACCTTCACCTACATCACGCCGATTCTCGAAGACGTGACCGGCTTCACGCCGCACGCGGTCACCCTGGTGCTGCTCTTGTTCGGCCTCGGCCTGACGGTCGGCAGCACGCTCGGCGGCAAGCTCGCGGACTGGCGGCTGATGCCCTCGCTGGTCGCGTTCCTGATGGCGATCGTCGTGATCCTGTGCGTGTTCGCGGGCACGATGCACGCGCGCACTCCGGCGATGCTGACCGTGTTCGTGTGGGGGGTGCTCGCATTCGCGATCGTGCCGCCGCTGCAGATGCTGATCGTCGATCGGGCGAGCCACGCGCCGAATCTGGCGTCGACGCTGAATCAGGGGGCGTTCAACCTCGGCAACGCGACCGGCGCATGGCTCGGCGGCATGGCGATCGGCGCCGGCGCGCCGCTGACGACGCTGCCGTGGGTCGGCGTCGCGACCGCGCTCGGCGCGCTGTTGTTGACGTTGTGGTCGGTGTCGATCGAGCGGCGGGTGGCCGTGGCGGGGTGAGCTTGCCGGGCACTTTGACGATGCGCGAAATGGGGTATTCCATTCCGGCGCGCGACAGCCGCTGTTCCGTGCCGATGCACCAGTGTTCGATGTCCGCCAGCAACGACGAGCGGCCCTGAGGGTAAGGCCTCGTTCGACAGCATTTCAGCCAGCGAGTGGAAACGATCTGCAACAGATCTTGAGCCGGGCGCCGAGGCCAATACCCGCTTCCACTCACGCTTTTCCGCGAACACAGCTTTCGCGACGTGCAGTGACGGGCGCGGCGTGCGGACCATCGTGCTAGGTTGTCGGCTCACCAATTCTCAACGCACGCGAGTTCGACGGCGACGCACAAACGCGTCCGACGGTGACAGCAAATCGTGACCGCTGTCATCGATTTCGAGCCAGGCAGTTTATCCACACATGTCCACGCCGTTTCCTTACACAGTCTCCGAATCGTCGTTTGCCTGGAATGGTAAAAGACCGACAGTCAGGGCTCTCTTCGACGCCCGCCCACCCACCGTTCCACGTGATGCAAAGGCCATTTTCGACGAAGATCTCGGCTGCATCATTGGATACAAGAAGGAAGTAGCCGGCGTATTCCGTATCTATACATTGGACGGCGGGGAATCCTTGAGCGAAAAGCCGCTGGAAGCCCCGCTGATCGATCCGCTCGATGTGCTGTTTCTCGTCGGAGGCATCTGGACGGCTGGCACTCGAGGCATCACGCGAGCAGGGATAAGAGGAGTAGGCTCCGCGATCGACCGGACCACGCTGTTTCGTTTACGTACGCGATACCATGCGCTGATGCAGCGGCCTTTGCGTTTTGCCGCCGCACCGCTCGCGCATATGGGAAATCCCGGACGCTATGTACCCGTTCACATCCTTCGCCTTACCCTGAAATATGGCAAACGTGCCGCCGACCCCGCAGGGCACACTGGCGTGTTTCAATACACCTATCCAATCACGCGCAATGGCACAGCATATATGCTCGAAGTCGTCGTGCGGGAGAGCGACTACACCGTTCTGCACTTTGCCTATAAACCTCTTCCATGAAGCATCCCACCGTCTACACGACTGCCCCTGCCACCGGCGTTTCCGCCACGGTGCGGTGGGATGAAGAAAGCTCCACGCTGTTCTGCGAGGTCAACTATTCACCTTTGCCTTCGCCGCGGGAACCGCAAAGCAGTCTCAGCGACTTGCTGGACGTGCGCTTCGGCATCGGCACGCCTTCCTATGTCCTGACGGCGGGCACGTTGTCGATGCTTCTCGATCAGCATCGCCGGTTGACCCGGTTGGACTTTTACACGAATCCCGAGCGGTGGACGGTGCGCATGTCTGAACCACTCACAGACCCGACCGACAGAACTCCGCACATCGAGACAGAATTCGACGAGCACGGACATGCGGACGACATGGAACCACCGGTGATCGTTTACGAGCCTCGTGACGGCACCCTTTACCTGTCGTGGGGCCCCGTGTCTCACTGGTACGGTATCGCGCCAGCGCTCGCGATCGGCGTCGCTGACGACAAGCGCCTCACGCAGATTCGTCTGCACGGTCTGACGATACCGCCGCGGAGCAGCAAATCCGCGCCTATCGAGTAAGGATCGCACACGAGATCGAGCAAATCTCGCGGCAAAGATACGCGCGACCCACACGCGTAGTAGCATCCCCGCCGATGAAAGTCATCTTCACCTGCGATTTCCTCGCGCTGATCCTGAGCGTCGCTGTCGTCGGACTCGGCAGCGGCGCCGCCCTTCCCCTCACCGCTCTGGCGCTCGCTCAAGCCGGTTACGGCACCGACGCGGTCGGTCTGTTGAACCGCCGCGCAGGCGGGCGGCGGTCTCGCCGTGGTGCCGCTCGCCGGCCGGATCGCGGCGCGCTTCGGTGGCCGCCAGGTGATCGTCGGCGCGGTGCTGGTGGTTGCTTGCGCGACCGCATTGATGCAGCTCACCGCGAACCTGCGGCTATGGGCGCTGCTGCGCGTGCTGTGCGGCGCGGCGCTGATGCTGCTGTTCACGATCGGCGAAGCGTGGGTCAACCAGCTCGCCGACGATGCGTCGCGCGGCCGCGTGATCGCGATCTACGCGACCAACTTCACGCTGTTCCAGATGTCGGGCCCGGTGCTGGTGAGCCAAATCGCGGGCTTCACGCAGGGACGGTTCGTGCTGTGGGGCGCGATATTCCTGCTTGCGTCGCCGCTGCTCGCGACGATCCGTGCCACACCGCACGCATCGAGCGACGAACACGCCGGGCACGGCGACTGGCGCCGCGTACTGCCGCGCATGCCCGCGCTCGTGATCGGCACCGGCTTCTTCGCGCTGTTCGACCCGATCGCGCTATCGCTGCTGCCGCTGTTCGCGATGTCGCATGGCATGTCGAGCGAAGTGGCCGTGCTGTTCGCGTCGGCGCTGCTGCTCGGCGATACGACGATGCAGTTTCCGATCGGCTGGCTCGCCGACCGGCTCGGCCGCGAACGCATGCATATCGGCTGCGGCATCGTGGTCGTCGCGTTGTTGCCGCTGCTGCCGTGGGCAGTCGGCTCGCCGTGGCTGCGCTGGCCGCTGCTGTATGTGCTCGGCGCGGCCGCGGGCGCGATCTACACGCTGTCGCTGGTGGCCTGCTGCGAGCGCTTTCGCGGTGTCGCGCTGGTGTCGGCGAGTTCGCTGGTCGGCGCGTCGTGGAGCGCGGCGAGCTTCGGCGGTCCGCTCGTCGCCGGCGCGTTGATGAAAACGGTCGGCCACGAAGCGGTGGTCGGCGTGCTGTTGTGCGCGGCGCTCGCGTTTCTGGCGGCGGCGTGGTGGGAGCGTCGGCGGATTGCGCTGCGGGCGCCGAGTTGACGAATAGACGCTAATTGCTGGCTTTTACGATCTATACGCAGGGTGCTAATCTCAACCCACGTTGCGCGGACACTCGACGAACGGCCCATATTTCGTGGCGCCGCCGCAAGCAACGGGGAGTCCGCCATGGTCTCGATGCGCCTGTTGCTCCGTGCCAGCCTGTTGGGCACGGCGATCGCGGTAGCCGCGATCGTCGCGGCGAACTGTGGAGGCGGCGGAGGCGGAAACAGCAGTGGCCCGACGGGCGCGAGCGTCGGCGCCGGCGGTAGCGGCGCGTCCGGCGCATCGGCCCCGGCCGCAGCGAGCAGCGGCAGCACCACCAGCGGTGGCACCACGAGCGGCGGCACCACCACCGGTAGCACCGGCGGCTCGGGCACCTCGATGGGCGGCACATCGGCGGCAGTTGTGCGCGACGTGCTCACCTATCACGACGACATCGCGCGCACCGGCCAGAACCTCGGCGAAACCACACTGACGCCCGCCAACGTGGCGGCTTCGACGTTCGGCAAGGTCGGCTTCTTTAGCGTCGACGGCAAGGTCGACGCGCAGCCGCTATTCGTCGCTGCGCTGGCGATCGCGGGCGGCACGCACAACGTGCTGTACGTCGCGACCGAGAACGACAGTGTGTACGCATTCGATGCCGACACCGGCGCGACCCTGTGGCAGGTGCGCACACTCGGCACCGGCGAAACCCCGAGCGACGACCTCGGCTGCAGCCAGATCGTGAACACCATCGGCATCACCTCGACACCGGTGATCGACCGTTCGCGCGGCACGCACGGCACGATCTACGTCGTCGCGATGTCGAAGGACGCGGCCGGCGGCTACCATCATCGCATTCACGCGCTCGACCTCGCGACCGGCGCCGAACTGCTGAACGGTCCCACCGAAGTCGCCGCCTCTTACCCGGGCAGCGGCGCGGGTAATACGAACGGCGTCGTGCCGTTCACCGCGTCGTTGTACGCGGAGCGCGCGGGGCTGCTATTGCTCGGCAACACGGTCTACACGACGTGGACCTCGCACTGCGACGACGGCGGCTATACGGGCTGGATCATGGGCTACGGCGCCGACACCTTGCAGCAGACCACCGTGCTCAACCTGACGCCTAACGGCATCGGCGGCGCGATCTGGATGAGCGGCGCGGGACCGGCGTCGGACGGCTCGTCGATCTATCTGCTCGATGCCAACGGCACGTTCGACACGACGATGACGTCGAGCGGCTTCCCCGCCAGCAAGGATTTCGGCAATACGTTCCTGAAGCTCGGCACGGCGGGAGGCCTGTCGGTGGCGGACTACTTCGCGATGACGAACGTCGTGCAGGAGTCCCACGACGACATCGACCTCGGCTCCGGCGGCGCACTGGTGCTGCCGGACCTGACCGACGCGAACGGCACCGTACAGCATCTGACGCTCGGCGCGGGCAAGGACAGCACCATCTACGTGCTGAATCGCGACTCGATGGGCAAGTTCAACCCGGCGGCCGACAACATCTATCAGGAGATTCCCGCGCAGCTGGCCGGCGGCGAGTTCGGCATGCCCGCCTATTTCAACGGGCGCGTGTATTTCGGCTCGGTCGGCGATCATCTGAAGGCGTTCACCGTGACCAACGCGAAGCTGTCGATCACACCGACCGCGCAAAGCGCGATGACGTTCGCCTATCCCGGGACGACGCCGAGCATCTCGGCGAACGGCACCACGAACGGCATCGTGTGGGCCGCCGAAAACGGCACCGTCGCGGCCTTGCATGCGTTCGACCCGATCACGCTCAACGAGCTGTACAACAGCAACCAGATGGGCACGCGCGATCAGTTCGGCACGGGCAACAAGTTCATCACACCATTGATCGCAAACGGCAAGGTGTATGTCGGCACGACGAATGGGGTGGCCGTATTCGGGTTGCTGGGTGGGTGAAGCGGCCGACGCGCCGATTCATTTCGACCCGGTACGCCCAAGGTCTCGCACCAACGACGAGGGCGGGCATTGCGCGCCGGCCCTCGCTCATCGTGACTGCCGCGCGCTCACCCTCGCGCCGGCAGAATCTGTCCGGCACACGCGCCGAACCCCACGCGATACCCGTCGCCCTGGCACCAGCCGACGAGCGTCAACTCATCGCCGTCCTCGATGAACGTGCGCGTGCCGCCCTCCTTCAACGCCAGCGGCTTCTTGCCGTTCCACGTCAGCTCCAGCAGGCTGCCGTACGAATCCTCGGTCGGCCCGCTGATCGTCCCCGAGCCCATCAGGTCGCCCACCCGCGTATTGCAGCCCGCCACCGTGTGATGCGCGAGCTGCTGCGCCATCGTCCAGTACATATATTTGAAGTTGGTCCGCGCGATCGTGCTCGCTTGCCGCGCGGGTTGCGCACGCAATGTCACTTCGAGGTGAATGTCGAACGCATGCTTTCCTCGATGCCTCAGATAGGCGAGCGGCTCCGGCTCCTGCACCGGCTGCGCGACGCGGAAGGGTTCGAGCGCATCGAGCGTGACGACCCACGGTGAGATCGTCGTCGCGAAGGTCTTCGCATTGAATGGGCCGAGCGGCACGTATTCCCATTGCTGGATGTCGCGCGCGCTCCAGTCGTTCAGCAGCACCATGCCGAAAATGTGCGCCTCCGCGTCCTCGCACGCGATCGGCTCGCCCAGCGCATTGCCGCCGCCGATGATGAAACCCGTCTCCAGTTCGATATCGAGCTTGCGGCTCGCGCCGAACACCGGACGCTCCTGGTCGGGCAACTTCAGCTGACCATTGGGACGACGCACCGGCGTCCCGCTCACGACCACCGACGACGCCCGTCCGTTGTAGCCGATCGGCATCTCCGACCAGTTCGGCAGCAGCGCATTCTTCGGATCGCGGAACATCGCGCCGACATTGGTCGCGTGTTCCTTCGATGAATAGAAATCCGTGTAGCCCGGAATCTGCACCGGCAGATGCAGACGCGCATCAGCCGCGCGCACGAGCACCTTCGCGCGCAACGCGGCATCGTCGCGCAGCGTCGCGGTGTCGCGCGCGAGCAGTTGGCTCAGTTGGATACGCACGCTGCGCCACACGTCGCGGCCAAGCGCGATGAAATCGTTCAGCGCATCGCGCGCGAACACGTTGTGCGCCGGCACGTTCAGCAGACCCGCGGCCTGCAACGCGGCGAGATCGACTATCTGATCGCCGATCGCGACGCCCACGCGACGCGCGTCGTTGCCACGGTCGCTGAAAATGCCGAACGGCAGGTTCTGGATCGGGAAGTCGCCAGCCGGGTCGTTGGCCGACTCGATCCAGCTCTTGCGCGACGCATCGAGCGTCGCCTGGAGATCGTTCACCGCGTTCATCGTTGCTCCGGATTGAAGTGTTTCTTGAGGCCTTGCCAGCACTCGTAGTAATGCGCCTGCAGTTGCGCGGTTTCGAGCGCGAAGCGCGTCGGCTTGATCAGCGTGCGGGTCTCGAACATGAAGGCCATCGTGTCGTCGACCTTCTTCGGCACCGAGGTATCGAGATGCGACGCCTTCTCGAACGTGTCCGCGTCCGGGCCGTGGCCCGTCATGCAGTTGTGCAGGCTCGCGCCGCCGGGCACAAAGCCCTCGGCCTTCGCGTCGTATATGCCATGCACGAGGCCCATGAACTCGCTCGCGACGTTGCGATGGAACCAGGGCGGCCGGAACGTATCTTCGGCGGCGAGCCAGCGCGGCGGGAAGATCACGAAGTCGATCGTATCGACGCCCGGCGTGTCGCTTTGCGATTGCAGCACGAGGAAGATCGACGGATCCGGATGGTCGAAGCTGATCGAGCCGATCGTGTTGAAGCGGCGCAGGTCGTATTTGTATGGCGCATAGTTGCCGTGCCATGCGACCACGTCGAGCGGCGAATGGCCGATGTCCGCGCGCCACAGCTTGCCGTTCATCTTCGCGACGAGTTCGAACGCGCCTTCGCGGTCTTCGTACGCGGCGTGCGGCGTCAGGAAATCGCGCGGATTCGCGAGACCGTTGGAGCCGATCGGCCCCAGTTCCGGCAGACGCAGCAGCGCACCGAAGTTCTCGCAGATGTAGCCGCGCGCGCTGCCGTCCGGCAGGCTGACCGCGAAGCGCACGCCGCGCGGAATCACCGCGATCTCGAACGGCTCGACATCGACGCGGCCCATTTCGGTCGCGATATGCAGGCGCCCCTGTTGCGGCACGATCAGCAGTTCGCCGTCGGCGCTGTAGAAGAAGCGATCGTGCATCGAGCGGTTCGCCGCGTACAGATGGATCGCGCAACCGCTCATCGCTTCGGCCGAGCCGTTGCCCGCCATCGTGACCCAGCCGTCGATGAAATCGGTCGGTTCGCTGGGCATCGGCAGGGGGTCCCAGCGCAGCTGGTTCGGCGGCGTCGGCGGCACCTCGGCGAAGTTCGCGATGAGCCGCTCCGACGGCATCGACGTGAACGGCTTGTGCATGGCCGCCGGACGAATCCGGTACAGCCACGAGCGACGGTTGTGACCGCGTGGCGCCGTAAACGCCGTGCCCGAAATCTGTTCGGCATACAAACCATAGGCCGCGCGTTGCGGCGAATTGCGGCCGGTCGGCAGCGCGCCCGGCAATGCCTCGGTCGCGAATTCATTCGCGAAACCCGACTGATAGCCGGGCTCGATTTCAGGACGCAGGCGTTCGTCGGCCGGCGTACGTGTTGAGGTATCCATACAAGGTTCTCCGCGAGTTGCTCGATTCTTTCCCGGTTGATAGGTGATCTTTGCAGTCAGGCTCAGGCCGGCTCCGCTTCGGACGCGCGGCTGGGTTGCCGCGTCGCACCGGCGAGCACGACCACCAGCAGCGCCGAGCACAGCACCGGCAGCGCCGCCGCATGAAACAGCGCGGCATTCGACCGGTTCAACGCGATCAGCATTGGGTCGTCCCCTCTGGCTGGCTAAAATTGTATTTTACGAATAGTAAAACGAATTACGAATAGTGAAACTAACGTATACCCTTGGAAATACGCCCGCGAACCTCGTCATTCCGCGCTCAGCCCCGGCCGATAAGCGTGAGGCCAATAACGATATGAGCATTTTGTTAATCTGCGCAGGGCGCGTACTGCTACCATCAATGAATGCGGCCATCGCGTCGCGCTGCCACGCGCCCGGTGCGCGTTCATCGTCGCCTTTCATTTGCCTTCATGATTTCGCCGACCATCCCCGATCTGATCGCCCGCGCCGCTCATCACCCGTTTCTCGGCGAGCATCTGGCAATGGGACAAGGCGGGCGCGCCGGCATCGCGCTCGCGCATTTCGATGGCATCGAGCTCACGAGTGCCTACGAGCCGATCTTCGACATCAGCGTGCACGGGCTTGCGCAGTCGCTGTCATGCGGCGCGGAAGGGGTCGACCGCTTCGGTGATGAACTCGGCTTTCAGGCGGTCACGCACCGGCTCGACGCGCCGCCATTCGAGGTGTTCGATCCGTTCGACAACATCGCCGACGATCAGCAGCTGGTCGCGCTAGACCGCATGTCGCGCGCGCTGCACGCAATCAACTTCTTCGGCCCGCAGCGGCATGGGTTGCTGTTTCTGCGGGTGCACGAGAGGCTGTTGAAGAGCGTGAAGTACGACCACGGCCGGCACTTTTCGAGCGTGCTGACCTCGTTCAATTTGAGTCCGACGCGCATCGTGATCGAGTTGCCGGCGGCGGCGGTCGCACACAAGACGTTCCTGGGCTATCTGACGCGCAGCTATCAGCACTACGGGTTCAAGGTGGCGGGCAATCTGTCGAACGCGGGGCAGATCCTGTCGGTATCCGAAACCGCGCGGCTCGACTTCATCAAGATGGATGCGGCGGCCGCATTGCGCGACGCGACCGTGAAGCCGCTCGTCGGCTACGCGGGCCGGCTGCGGGTGCCGCTGATTTTCAATCGCGTGATGGATGAGGCGCAATTCTCCGCGCTACAGCAGTACGACGTGCGGTTCGTGCAAGGGCCATTATTCAACGCGCATTATCACGACCGGGCGGCGTGACACGGTGTGGGCCCGGTTAGCCGGGGCGCCCCGGCATTACCTCAGCCCGGCTCCCCCAGCCGCGCCGCGAGCGCCTTCAGGCGCGGCGCGACATTCTCGCGAAACACTTCCTCCCCCATCGACGACGCCGGCCCGCTGCAGCTGAGCACGAGCCAGCGGTTTTCGCGCGGCTCGCGAAACGGCACCGCGACTGCGTTCACGTCGTCATGCCACGCACGAAACGAGTAGCAGCATCGCTCGGTCGCGAACGCGGCGATCTCCTGTTCGGCTTCGGCGACGAGCATCGCCCCCACTCTGCCAGCCGCTTTTTTCAGTTCCGCGAGTAACGCGGTACGCGCGTCGGGCGGCTGCACGGCGAGATAGGCGCGGCCCATCGAGCTCGTCAGCATCGACAGTTTCGAGCCGGATGCCAGGCCGAGCGTCAATGCGGTTTCGCTGCGAATCGTCTCCAGATACACCATGTCGAGCCCGTCCCGGCACCCGAGCGAGACCGCCGCGCCGACCTCGCGCGCCAGGCTGCGCAGGTGCGGGCGTGCCAGTTCGAGCATGTCGGTGCCCGACAGCAGCGCGAAACCGAGCGACAGCACGCCCGCGTCGAGCGCATATTTGCCGTGTCTTTCGTCCAGCCGCAGATAGCCAAGCACGGTCAACGTGTAGGCGAGCCGGTTCACGGTTGCCTTCGGCAGACCCGTGCGTTCGACGAAATCTCGATTGCCGAGCATCGTCTCGCCTGGCCGGAACGCGCGCAACAGGTCCAGCCCGCGAGCAAGGGCGACGACGAATTTGCGTTCGTCGAGCGAAGCGGAGAAAGTGGATGGCGGCGTCATAGGGTGATACACTCGGGCGTCATTTGCAAAACATTGTTTCGCAAAGCGGAACTCTAGTCAAGCGGGTTCTGAGCGAGAAATCAGGAGATACGTCATGGCCGTAGCCGCGCAGTTTCACTGGGAAGACCCGTTGCTGCTGGATCAGCAGCTCACCGAAGACGAACGTATGGTGCGCGATGCCGCTGCGGCTTACTCGCAGGACAAGCTGCTGCCGCGCGTGCTGGAGGCGTTCCGCCACGAAAAGACCGATATCGGGATCTTTCGCGAAATGGGCGAGCTTGGCCTGCTCGGTCCGACGATTCCCGAACAGTACGGCGGCCCCGGTCTGAACTATGTCGCGTACGGGCTGATCGCGCGTGAAGTGGAACGCGTCGACTCCGGCTATCGCTCGATGATGTCGGTGCAGTCATCACTGGTGATGGTGCCGATCTACGAATTCGGCTCGGACGCGCAGAAGGAAAAATATCTGCCGAAGCTCGCGCGCGGCGAGTGGATCGGCTGCTTCGGCCTGACCGAGCCGAACCACGGCTCCGATCCAGGCGGCATGGTCACGCGCGCGAAGAAGGTCGATGGCGGCTACTCGTTGTCGGGCTCGAAGATGTGGATCACCAATTCGCCGATCGCGGACGTGTTCGTCGTATGGGCGAAGCTCGAGGAAGACGGCCAGGACAACATCCGCGGCTTCATTCTCGAGAAGGGCTGGAAGGGTCTGTCGGCACCGGCGATCCACGGCAAGGTGGGTCTGCGCGCGTCGATCACCGGCGAAATCGTGCTCGACGAAGCGTTCGTGCCGGAAGAGAACATCATGCCGGGTGTCAGCGGCCTGCGCGGTCCGTTCACCTGTCTGAACTCGGCGCGCTACGGCATCGCCTGGGGCGCGCTCGGCGCGGCTGAAGCGTGCTGGCACATCGCGCGTCAGTACGTGCTCGATCGCAAGCAATTTGGCCGGCCGCTCGCCGCGAACCAGCTGATCCAGAAGAAGCTCGCCGACATGCAGACCGAGATCACGCTCGGGCTGCAAGGCGTACTGCGCCTCGGCCGCATGAAGGACGAAGGCACGGCCGCGGTCGAAATCACCTCGATCATGAAGCGCAATTCGTGCGGCAAAGCGCTCGACATCGCCCGCCTCGCGCGCGACATGCTCGGCGGCAACGGCATTTCGGACGAGTTCGGCGTCGCGCGTCATCTGGTGAACCTCGAGGTCGTCAACACCTACGAAGGCACCCACGACGTCCACGCACTGATCCTCGGCCGTGCGCAGACCGGTATTCAGGCGTTCTTCTGATTCCGATGCTGGTGTATCGATAATGCAAAAAAGCCGGTTCCTTCGAACCGGCTTTTTGGTTCATGCCGCGCCGCTTACCGGTTCGGCTGGGGCGTCAGGCGCAGGTACGGACGCAACGCCTTGTAGCCCTTCGGGAATTTCTGCTTGATGACTTCCTCGTCCTTCAGCGACGGCACGATCACGACGTCATCGCCCTGCTTCCAGTTGCCCGGCGTCGCGACCGAGTGACTGTCGGTCAGTTGCAGCGAATCGATCACGCGCAGCACTTCGTCGAAGTTGCGGCCGGTGCTCGCCGGGTACGTGATGATCAGACGCACCTTCCGGTTCGGATCGATGACGAACAGCGAGCGCACCGTGAACGTTTCGTTCGCGTTCGGGTGAATCATGTCGTACAGCCCGGAGACCTTGCGATCGCCGTCCGCGAGAATCGGAAAACCGACGTTGGCGGCCTGC
Organism: Paraburkholderia sp. MM6662-R1; assembly: GCF_050436245.1. NCBI lineage: Bacteria > Pseudomonadati > Pseudomonadota > Betaproteobacteria > Burkholderiales > Burkholderiaceae > Paraburkholderia > Paraburkholderia sp. MM6662-R1. The sequence continues at coordinate 1,831,244 of NZ_JBNDLV010000001.1, forward strand.
GTCTCGTTGATGTCCTTGATCCACTCCTTGTGCGACTCCGCGCTGTCGACCGACAACGCGATCGTCTTCACGTTGCGCTTTTCGAACTCGCCCGCGAGCTTCGCGGTCAGGCCCAGCTCGGTCGTGCAGACCGGCGTGAAGTCGGCCGGATGCGAGAACAGCACGCCCCAGCTATTGCCGAGCCACTCGTGAAACCTGATGCGGCCAATGCTCGACTCCTGTTCGAAATCCGGCGCAATGTCGCCAAGACGTAGACTCATAGTGCATCTCCTGTAGGTATTGGGAAGGTATCCGGATAAGGTCGCGGGCGTGTGCCCGCCGCAGCCAGTCACGATAAAGCATAAGGCCGCGGTGGTACATGGCGAACCAACATCGCGTCAGTACTTTATGTGTTTTTGTAATTTTCTCCCGTTTGACGGAAACTTTGCGGGACAGATCAACTCAATCCAGATACCGCCTTGGAGCAGAGTGCCCTCAAACGGGTGTCTTGACGCCACGCGCTGGCGGGAACGAATCGTGCAGCGGCGGCATGCAACCGGCACTATGCTCGCCAGCGACCGTTTCTTTGGTTACGATTTACGCGTAGCGTGAGACAAAGGGAGCTGTCAATGTCGGAAGTCAACAAGGAGAGATTGATGTCGGATATCAAAACCGTCCTCGCGGACGCTGAAGACCTGCTGAAACAGGCCGCGAGCGCTACCGGCGAACGCGCGTCGGAACTGCGCGAAACCGCGCTGACGCGCCTGAAGCAGGCGAAAGAAAAGGCAGCCGACGTTCAGGTCGTGGTCGTCGAAAAAGGCAAGAAGGCCGCCCGCGCCACCGACGACTACGTGCACGAGCATCCGTGGGCGTCGATCGGCATCGCCGCGGGCATCGGCGTGGTGGTCGGTCTGCTGATCAATCGCAAGTAAAGGCCGGTGAGGCCGCCGGAGCAGGCATGTCCGGCGCACCGGCGACACGGGCGGACCGGCGCGAGCCTCGCCGGTCCCCTTCTGCTGGCGCGCACGCGCCGGCCAGGCCCTCACGCGCAACGCCCACAGCCATGACGACCGAAACACACTCGCAGCGCGCAGAACGCAGCCCGTTGCGCCGTATTCTCAGTTCCGTGTTTGCGATCCTGCAGACGCGGCTCGAACTGGTGGGCATCGAACTCGCCGAGGAAAAAGACCGCCTGCTCGGCGTGCTGTTTCTCGGTCTTGCCGCGACGATGCTCGCCACGATGGCCTTGATCGCGTTGACCGCACTCGTCGCCATTGCCTTCTGGGACACCTACCGATGGCAGGCGCTTGCCGGCATCACCGCGGTCTACGCGATTGCCGGGCTCGCCTGTGCGCTGAAGGCGCGCAGCGGTTTGCGCAACGCGCCGATGGTATTCGAAACGACCATCGCGGAGTTCGAAAAGGATCGCGAAGCGTTTCGCAGCCGCGACTGATGGGAAAGTTCGTCTGCATCCGATCCGTCGCCTCACCCTCACTGCCGCCGACACGCCATGAGCCCCTCCCGTCCTGATACCGCCTTTCGTAACAAGCGCCATCCGTCGAAGGATCTGAGCGCGCCGCATCTGCGGGCGCTGCGCAAGGAATTGCTGCTCGTGCGCGCGGACGTCGAGCGCGTCGAGCTTGCACGGGCCAGCTTCGAACTGCGCCAGGCCGTCACGCATTTCAGCTGGCTCAGGTTCGTGATCCCCGGCTTTGGCGGCGTGCGCGTCGGTAAAGGGCCAAAGGCGAGCGTGCTCAACGCGGGCACGATCGGCGCGTTGCTCAAGCAGTACCCCGTTCATCAGCTCGATCGCTTCGCTGTTGCTCGCCAAACCGCTGCGCGCGAGGGTCGTCGCGAGCGCGAAGCCCGCGCTGAAGTGGGGCAGCCTTGCGCTCGGCGCGTGGGAAGCGTTCCGGATCTGGCAACAGATGAAGAACGAGTCGGCGGCGGCGCGGGCGGCCGCGGCGGCTTCCGCTACGGCGCAGTCGCCGGCGGCGCAGGACGATTCGTTGCGAAGCGGCTATTGAGGTCGTGGCCGCTGCGAGTGGCAGCGATCTATCGGCCCTCCCGCTCGCAAGGTTGCGTGTGTCGGACTTCAATCACCCGCTAACTGGTATTCCAGCATTCGCTGCTCGTGGGCGTCGCGCCGCTCGCATCGTTTCTATTGCCTCGCTGACCCGTCGCATCTAGCGTGAACGTGCCGCACGAGTCGTCGCGCATCGGGCCCGCTTCCGCGGGCGCCGCTTCGATCGAATAGCCGCCGTTCGTGTCGTCCGCGGGCAGCACGCGCACTCGATACACCGGAGCGCCGAACTGCGGCGCCTGATCGATACCCGGTGGCAAGGCCGGCACGCCATCGCTCGCCGCGGCCTCGACGAATTGCGCAGCCCGATATAACGCCGACGCCGCATCGATGCGATGCGTGCGCGCAATGTGGCTGCGATACGAAGGGATCGCAAACGCGGCGAGCGTGGCGGCAATCGCGAGCGCGATCACGAGTTCGAGCAGCGTGAATGCGGATGTGTTCGGCCTTTTCATACGTGTCCAGTCGGTGCGTTCCTCAGAATGGTCTTGCTGCAACGCGCCGCCAATGACGTTCGATCGCGCCATCTTCGGTCACGACCTCCATCTGCAACCAGACCTGCGACTCGCTGCTTCGCCCGAAGCCGCGCGCGGTCAGCAGATAAGCGCTGGCGTTGGGTCGACTCGCGAGACGCCAAGGCTCGATCAGGCATTGCGGCGCGCGCGATGATCCCGGCCATTGCGCCACGGGCGTGATGGCGCCTGCGTCGAACGCGGTTTCAAGCCTCCATTGAGTCGGCTCGCCGGATGTGAGCGGTGCATCGCGCGCGTCGCCACTTGCCGACAGCACGTTGCGCTCGCACCAGCTCAGCGCCGAATCCGCCGCGTGGAAAGCCTGCAGATAGTCGCGCACATTGGTCGCCGCGCGAGCGGCCGCGAGCGATGTTTCGAACCATATCGCGGACGTGGCGAGCATCATGGCCGAGATCAACAGCACGATGGCTAGCACGACGCCGCGTTGATGTGCCCGTCGGGGACCGCCCTGACAATTTCGCCTACCTAAGTGTTTCCCTCTTCCACCTGGGCCGCCGCATATGTCGTACGCGCGGCCGCGTTGCGTTGCTGTGCCGCGATCCATCACGACGACGCCTCCGCGCGATTACGCAGCGCAACGCGGCGGGAAAACACCTGTCGAGGCCGCAGGTCGGTACCGAGTGTACTCACGCCATCGCAGTCGATGTACTTCGAACGCTGTCCTTGCGGCGCGCCGCGCACCAGCACGCAGACATCGACCGCAACGACGTTCGCCCATTGATCCGCCGCCACGGCCGACGCATTCACCGCATCCGCCGCGCCGTCCAGCCAGTAGCGCAACCGCACGCGCTCGACGCCTTCGATCAGCGGCTGAGCGGACCCCGCGTTGCCGCTGCCCACGCAGTAAAGCTCCGGCTCGCCGGTCGAGCCGCTGACGTTGGCGAAGTAGCGATTCACCACCGGCGCGCCCTCATCGCCAAGGACCGCGTCGCTGCTTTTGACGGCCTGTCCGACACAGTCGGTGACCTGACCGCTCGACGATGGCCATGTCGATACGACGTCTGCGACGTAACGGATCGCGACGCCATCCGAGCCGGTGCTCAAGGCGGTGCAAGCGAGGCTGTCGTCGGCGCCGGTCGGACGACCGCCCGAGCAGCCGAATAGCGCAGGCGCCGCGTTGTAGCCAATTACATCGGCAGGGACGAAGCCGGCCATCTGCAATTGCTGGCCGATCAGCATCAGCGCGGTCAAGCCCGCTTCGCGGATTCGGGTCGCGTTGCTCGCCTGCACGAACGCGTTGCGCTGCGCCGTGTAAAGGGACACGGCGCCCGCGATCACGAGCAACCCGAGCGCCATCGCGATCAGGAATTCGATTAGCGTATGACCGAGTGGGCAATGCGGCCGCTTCATTTCGCGAACGCCAACGCGACACACGACGATCCAGCCGGTGCATCGACGTCGCCGCAAGGCTCCGCCGGCTGGGCGCTCGCATCGCCCAAAGCGGGCCGGTCCCGCACGGACGCCCACGTCACGCGCGCCGCCGCGACCGCGCCGCTCTCGCCAATCGATGCGTCGCCGTGCGGCAGCAGAACGCTCGCCCAGGTGCGCCATTGATTGAGCGCGACATCGCCCGTGGAAGGCGTGCGCGTCGCTTCGGCAATCGAGTCGGCTATCCACGCGGCGCTCTCGCGCAGCGTCATCGCGCGCGCTTCGCGTGCGATCCACACCTGAACCGCGATCAAACCCAGCGCGCTCACCGCGACCAACGCGACCGCCAGCATCACCTCGATCAACAAGCTGCCATTACATGTCGATGCGTGCACACGCAAACCGGTCTTGAATGCGTGCTGTCTCATGACGTCGCTCCGCACGCGCCCTCCGAGATCCGTGCGCGACCTCCTGCCGCGACGCTGATGCAGCGCCGCCACGGGTTCCCCTGCATCGATTTCGATGGGCTTCGCGGCGCAACATCAAAACTTCGAAACGCGCCGATCAGTTGCCCAGCCGGCGGCGTGAACATCATATCCGTCTGCACGCCGGCGATGCTCACCGCCGCGAGCGCCGGCTGCGCGCGCAACAACGACGGCTTGCCGCCACGTTCGGCGAATACGGCCCAGCCGCAGGCCCAGTCGGCGATGCCGCCGGCGCAGGTTTGGCCCGACGCGAGACAGACGCGCGCTGCATCGACGCGGCACACCGTGATGCGCGCACCGCGCCGCAGCGCCTCGCTGCGCGCGTAGGCGAACGTGGACAGCAGCGCCTTCGAGCGCGCGTCGACCTGATCGCGCATATGCCATGCGGCGAACGACGGCACCGCCATCACGGCCATCAGCATCACGAGCGCTATCACCGCCAGCGTTTCGACGAGTGTGAAACCGGCGCGCGATGGCCGGTAAATCCCCTTGAATTTCATCTGCATCCCTGAGCGTTACGAACGGATGCAGCCAATCTAGCGATTTGCGAGCGCGCCGACCATCGTCCGAATGGCCAGGTGGCATTCAGACGTTAGCGCGCGCAACAATGCACGTGACGATCGATCACGGAGGCGGGAGAAGCGATGCGTGAAAAAAAGCGCGAAATGCGCGAGGCGATGGACGCGAATGACCGCAGTTCAGCTGCGACACGCGTGCGCTCAGCGCTTGCGGGAAGGCTTGGGCGGGGAAGAGGCGCGGCGGAATTCCTCGATCACGTCCTCGAATTCGGAGACGTCTTCGAAGCGCCGGTACACGGAAGCGAAACGGACGTAAGCGATCGTGTCGAGCGCGCGCAACTCGTTCATCACGAGTTCGCCGAGGCGCTCGCTACGCACCTCGCGCTCGCCGCTGCCGAGCAGCTGATACTCGATACGGGCGACAGCCGCTTCGATCGCGTCCACCGCAACCGGGCGCTTGCGCAGCGCCAGTTGCATGCTCGCGACGATCTTGCGGCGATCGAATTCCGTGCGCGTGCCGTCCTTCTTGACGACCGACGGCAACGCCAGCTCGACCCGCTCATACGTCGTGAAACGCTTGTCGCAGGCCGGGCAGCGGCGGCGCCGGCGGATCGTCGCGCCGTCTTCGGATACGCGCGAGTCGACGACTTGCGTATCGGCATGGCGGCAGAAGGGGCAATGCATGGTTTAGCCGTAAACCGGAAAGCGCTTGGTCAGATCGGCGACCTGAACCTTCACGCGCTCGATCGTCGCGGCATCTTCCGGGTTGTCCAGCACGTCGGCGATCAGGTTGCCGACCTGCTCGGCTTCCTTCACGCCGAAGCCGCGCGTCGTCATGGCCGGAGAACCGAGGCGGATACCCGAGGTCACGAACGGCTTTTCCGGATCGTTCGGGATCGCGTTCTTGTTGACCGTGATGTGTGCCGCGCCGAGTGCCGCTTCCGCAGCCTTGCCGGTGATCTTCTTCGCGCGCAGGTCGACCAGCATCACGTGGCTTTCGGTGCGACCCGACACGATGCGCAGACCGCGCTTGACCAGCGTTTCAGCAAGCACACGCGCGTTGTCGACGACCTGCTGCTGATACGCCTTGAATTCCGGCGAAAGCGCTTCCTTGAACGCGACGGCCTTCGCGGCGATCACGTGCATCAACGGACCGCCCTGGATGCCCGGGAAAATCGCCGAGTTGATCGGCTTCTCGAACTCGGCCTTCATCAGGATCACGCCGCCGCGCGGGCCGCGCAGGCTCTTGTGCGTGGTGGTGGTGACGAAATCGGCGTGCGGCACCGGGTTCGGATAAACGCCCGCGGCGACGAGACCGGCGTAGTGCGCCATGTCGACCATGAAGTACGCGCCGACCGACTTCGCGATCTTCGACATGCGTTCGAAATCGATGCGCAGCGCGAACGCGGACGCGCCCGCTACGATCAGCTTCGGCTTGTGTTCTTGCGCGAGCTTCTCGGCGGCGTCGTAGTCGATGTCTTCGGCTTCGTTCAAGCCGTAGCTGACCACATTGAACCACTTGCCCGACATGTTGACCGGCGAGCCGTGCGTGAGGTGGCCGCCGTGCGCGAGGCTCATGCCCATGATCGTGTCGCCCGGCTTGAGCATCGCGAAGAACACGCCCTGGTTCGCCTGCGAGCCCGAGTTCGGCTGCACGTTCGCGGCTTCGGCGCCGAACAGTTGCTTCACGCGGTCGATAGCCAGCTGCTCGGCAACGTCGACGTATTCACAGCCGCCGTAATAGCGCTTGCCCGGATACCCTTCGGCGTACTTGTTCGTGAGTTGCGAGCCTTGCGCGGCCATCACGGCCGGGCTCGTGTAGTTTTCCGACGCGATCAGTTCGATGTGCTCTTCCTGACGGCGGTTTTCCTGCTCGATGACCTTCCAGAGTTCAGGATCGACGTTGGCGATGGTGCTTTGGGCTCTGTCAAACATACGGGTTCCGTTGAGTGTTTTCAGGTTGACCGGATTGTGCGCCGAATCCTGCGTAGAGGGTACACAGCGGGGTACGCAGCGCTTTGGGCGGCGAGGCTTGCCCTGACGTGGCGAGTGGAGAGTCGCCGCACACGCGAGGCGAGCCAGCCACCGTCAGCGCAGATTAATGCGCGCGGTTCACGGCTGCCCAGGCGAACGGCAAAACGGCACCCTGCGCTTCACGGTGGGTTGTTCCACCTTGAACCCGATTGGTTGAATCGGCTGAGTCGGACGACTCGGTTCTATCGCCAGTCACGCAGGGTCGAGCGCGTTAGTGTATTGGAAGAGGCCCGAATAGGCAACCGACTTGCGGGTGCTCCGGCGGCCGCTGGCGGGGCCTCCGGACGGTTTGGCGGCCCCGCTGCGCAACCATCCGAGGAAAGCGCGCCGGTCGCGCCGCGCACCCGTTGCGCGCCGCCGCGGCAGCCGCCGATCCGGCTCGTGCATCCTTGCCGCAGCGTGCCATTGGAAGTAGGCTTTGGGCCTTTGTCTCTTACCGACCAGGGAACTGCAATGATCGTGTTTGTCACAGGAGCGTCGGCCGGATTCGGCGCCGCCATCGCCCGCTCGTTCGTCAAGGGCGGCCATCGTGTCGTCGCCACTGCACGCCGCAAGGACCGTCTGCAAGCACTCGCCGACGAGCTCGGCGACGCGCTGCTGCCGTACGAGCTCGACGTGCGCGATCGCGCCGCCGTCGAAGCCGTGCCCGCCTCGCTGCCGGCGGACTTCGCCGCGATCGACGTGCTCGTCAACAACGCCGGCCTCGCGCTCGGCACCGAGCCGGCTCACAAGGCAAGTCTCGATGAATGGAACACCATGATCGAGACCAATTGCACGGGCCTCGCGCAGGTCACGCATGCGCTGTTGCCCGGCATGGTCGAGCGCAACCGCGGGCATATCTTCAATCTGGGTTCGGTGGCGGGCCGCTGGCCGTACGCGGGCGGCAACGTGTACGGCGCGACCAAGGCGTTCGTGCGCCAGTTCAGCCTGAACCTGCGCGCCGACCTCGCCGGCACCGCGCTGCGCGTGACCGACATCGAGCCGGGTCTGTGCGGCGGCACCGAATTCTCGAACGTGCGTTATCGCGGCGACGACGACAAGGCCGCCAAGGTCTACGAAAATGTGCAGCCGCTGACGGCCGAAGACATCGCCGATTCCATCTACTGGATCGCCACGCGCCCAGCCCACGTCAACATCAACACGATCGAGCTGATGCCGGTCGCGCAGTCGTTCGCCGGTCTGTCCGTGCATCGCGGCTGAGTTTGAAGGCGGGCGGCCGGCAAAGCCGGCTCCCATCGCCGCCGACGCCCGCCACAAGCAACTCACACTTCGAAACAGACCCCGGGTTGTGCGTTCCGGTAGAATGCGCCGCATGAATATGTCGACCAGCCAGCCAGGCACGGAAAGCGGCTATACGTGGCCCATCCGCGTGTACTACGAAGATACCGACGCCGGCGGCATCGTGTTTTACGCCAATTACCTGAAGTTTTTCGAACGCGCTCGCACCGAATGGCTGCGCGCGTGCGGCGTCGACCAGCACCGGCTTGCGGACGAAAACGACACGATTTTCATCGTGCGCAGTACCGCGGTCGATTACCGGGCTCCGGCCCGACTCGACGACATCGTGAAAATTATCAGCCGGATCGAGCGTCTTGGCCGAGCTTCGGTAGACTTCGTGCAGGAAGCATGGCGCGAAGGCACGCTGCTTGCTACCGGTTCGGTCCGGATTGGCTGTGTGGACCGCGCGACGCTGCGGCCAGCCGCGATCCCGCCGTCGGTTCTCGCCGCGCTGCGGCACGGGCCGGGCACTAGCGAAAGCGCTGACTGAACGACGGCGGCATGTCAACGGACGATCCCTGAGCCTCGTTGTTACGGGGCCAGTGAACTCATACCGGTCAGGTAACACAAAGCATGGTTCGGCTTCGATACCGCCGAAGCTTCCGTTTTGCCCACGGCAAGCTTGAAGCGGCCTTGCAGCCGGACGCCCCCTTCCCGGGACGTTAAAACGAACCTTTATGAACACTACACAAGATCTGTCGATCGTTTCACTCGTACTCAACGCGAGCCTGCTGGCCCAGGCCGTCATGGCTCTGCTGCTGTTGCTGTCGCTACTCTCCTGGACTTTCATCTTCCGCAAGTGGTTTGCGATTCGCCGGGCGCGCGCGCAAACTGAACGCTTCGAGCGTGATTTCTGGTCGGGCGGCGACCTGCAGGCGCTGTATCAGAGCGCCGCGAACAACCGTCACAGGATCGGCGCGCTCGAGCGGATTTTCGAGTCCGGCATGCGGGAATTTCTGAAGGGCAAAGAGAAGCGCCTGAACGATTCGGGCGCGATTCTCGACGGCGCCCGGCGCGCGATGCGCGCGGCGTTCCAACGCGAAATGGACGTGCTCGAAGCGAATCTGGCGTTCCTCGCGTCGGTCGGTTCGGTCAGCCCGTATATCGGTCTGTTCGGCACGGTGTGGGGGATCATGAATGCGTTCCGCGGCCTCGCCAACGTGCAGCAGGCCACGCTCGCGAACGTCGCGCCGGGCATCGCCGAGGCCCTGACCGCCACCGCGATCGGCCTGTTCGCCGCAATTCCGGCCGTGGTCGCCTACAACCGCTACGCGCACGACATCGACCGTCTGGCGATCCGTTTCGAAACCTTCATCGAAGAGTTCTCGAACATCCTGCAGCGCCAGGCACACTGAGGAGGCCATGATGGCAGGCTCCCGTTCCTCCAGCATGCGCGGCTCGCGCTCGCGTCGCGCAATGGCCGACATCAACGTCGTGCCGTACATCGACGTGATGCTCGTGCTGCTAGTGATCTTCATGGTCACGGCGCCGCTCGTCGCGCCGTCGATCGTCAATCTGCCGACCGTCGGCGGCGCGGCGCCCCAACAGCAGACGCCGCCCGTCATCGTCAACATCCGCGCGGACGGCAATATGAGCGTCAAGTACAAGGACGACTCCGGCGCGCAGCAGCAGGAAGACATGACGAAGGCTGGCCTCAACGGTTTCATCGCCGATCGGGCACAATCGCACCCCGATCAGCCCGTCGTGATCGCTGCCGACAAAACCGTGAAATACGAAGTCGTGATGAACGTGATGTCCGAGCTGAAGGCTCGGGGCGTCAAGCGCGTCGGATTGCTCGTCAAATCGCAATGATCCGCAAGAACTCCGAATACCCGCTTCAGCCGCCGCGTGAACGCGGCACCGGGCGAGCTTTTCTGTTCGCGCTGGTGATGCATGCGCTGCTCGGATTCTTCCTGTATCGCGGCATCCAATGGCAGAACAGCACGCCCGAGGGCGAGCAGGCGGAACTGTGGACAGAGGTGCCGGATTCGGCGATTCCGCGTCCCGTCGTCACGCCGCCCCCCACGCCGGTCGCCCCTGCTCCGCCCGTGCGCGACGAACAGGCCGACATCGCGCTGCAGGAAAAGAAGCGTCAGCAGCAGGAAGCGGCTCGCGCGGCCCAACTGGCCGAACAGCAGCGCCAGCTGAAGCTGAAAGAGCAGCAGGAAGCGGAAGCGAAGCGTCAGCAACAGCTGGCGGCCGAACAGGCGGCCCAGCTCGCGGCGCAGAAGGCCGCGAAGCTCAAGCAGCAGCAGCAGCAGCAGGCGCAACAACAGCAACAGCAGCAGGCCGAGAAGCTCAAGCAACAGCAGCTCGCCGAGCAGCAGAAGCAACAGCAACTGAAAGAACAGCAGGAGCAGCAGCAAAAGCAGGCTCAGGCAGAAGCGCAGAAGAAGGCTGAGGCGGAGAAAGCGGCGAAGGCCAAGGCGCAAGCCGATGCGGCCGCGCAGGCGAAAAAGCAGCTCGACAACGAACGTCGCGCGCGGCTTGCGCAGATGCAGGGTCTGGCCGGCGGCGTGGGCGGCAGCAGTTCGAGCAGCAACGGACTGGGCAAGAGCGGAACGGGTAGCGGCTCGGGCGGCACGGCGGCATCGCCGGGTTACGCGGACAAGGTACGACGGCTGGTGCTTCAGCATGTGAACTGGGGCGGCGAGACGGAAGGTCTCGAGACCGTGGTCGCCGTGCGTTGTTCGCCGGACGGCAATCAGCTGAGCGCAAACATTACCCACAGCAGCGGCAACGCCGCGTGGGACGCCGCCGCGTTGAGGGCGGTGAAAGCCTCCGATCCGATGCCTCGGGACGTCAATGGCAAGACGCCGGACTACTTCACTATCACGCTGCGTCCGGCGGCTTGATGTGCAGGCTGACAGCCGACCGGCGGCCAATGCCGCGCCCCACCCGGCGCGGCGTTGCGCGGGAACGAAATAGCCGTTTTCCGGTCTGTCTGCTGTCTTCGAGTATTAAGTAAAACCGTTTTGAGGAACCCATACAGCATGAGTTTGATGACCAAGCTAGGCCTGCGAACACTCGTGGCAACGTGCCTGATCGCCGTCGGCGGCGCCGCCAACGCACAACTCAACGTCCTCGTGACGGGCGTCGGATCCACTCAGTTTCCGATCGCAACGGCGAATTTCGCCAATGAAGCGAACTCCCCGCAGCAGGTCAGCACGATCGTGCGTCAGGATCTGCAACGCAGCGGCAAATTCACGAATATCGACGCAGGCTCGACGCCGGTGTCCGAGACCGATTCCGTCGACCTCGGCGCATGGAAGGCGAAGGGCGCCAACGCGTTCGTCGCGGGCAGCGTGAACCGCCTGCCGAACGGCCAGTACGAAGTGCGCTTCAAGCTGTACGACACGGTCAAGGGCGAAAGCCTCGGCGGCCTCGTGCTGGTGAGCCCGGAAAGCGGTCTGCGCATGAGCGCGCACAAGGTCGCGGACTACATTTACGCCAAGCTGATGGGCAATCGCGGCGTGTTCGCCACGCGCCTGTCGTATGTGGTCAAGTCGGGCAACCGCTACCAGCTGCAGATCTCGGATTCGGACGGTCAGGACGCGCACATCGCGCTGTCGAGCCCCGAGCCGATCATCTCGCCGGCCTGGTCGCCCGACGGCACCAAGGTCGCTTACGTGTCGTTCGAGAAGAAGAAGCCGATCGTCTATATCCACGACCTGCCCACGGGCCGGCGCATCGTCGTATCGGACCAGAAGGGCAACAACAGTGCGCCGGCGTGGTCGCCGGATGGCCGCACGCTCGCCGTCGCGCTGTCGCGTACCGGCAATACGCAGATTTTCGCGGTCAACGCGGACGGCAGCGGTCTGCGTCGTCTGACGCAAGGCAGCTCGATCGACACCGAGCCGACCTACTCTCCTGACGGTCAGTGGGTCTATTTCACGAGCGACCGCGGCGGCTCACCGCAGATCTACAAGATGCCGGCGCAAGGTGAAAGCGCGGGCGGCGCGCAACGCGTCACGTTTACAGGCAGCTACAACACCAGTCCGCGTGTGAGTCCTGACGGCAAGGAGCTTGCCTACATCTCGCGCGTCGGCGGTGCATTCAAGCTGTACATCCAGGACCTGCAAAGCGGATCCGCCACGGGCCTGACGGACACGACACATGACGAATCGCCGAGCTTCGCGGCGAACGGTCAGTACATTCTTTACGCCACTCAGGTGAACGGCCGTGGCGTGTTGGCCGCAGTATCGACCGACGGTCGCACTCGGCAGGTCCTGTCCGTTCAGGGGGGCAGCGTACGCGAGCCGTCCTGGGGCCCGTTTATGCAATAACGTTGATGCAATAACACAAGGAGAGTAATCAAATGATGTCCAAACTTCGTTTCGCATTCGCCGTCGTGATGGTCGGTGCACTGGCCGCATGTCACTCGGGCGTCAAGCTCGACGAAAACGCCAACAAGGGCGCAGGCTCGGCCCAACCGAACCCGAACGACGTCGCGACGGTCAACGTCGACCCGCTGAACGATCCGAACAGCCCGCTCGCGAAGCGCAGCATCTACTTCGACTTCGACAGCTACTCGGTGAAGGATGACTATCAACCGCTGCTGCAACAACACGCGCAATATCTGAAGAGCCACCCGCAGCGTCACGTGCTGATCCAGGGCAACACCGACGAGCGCGGCACCAGCGAATACAACCTCGCACTCGGCCAGAAGCGTGCTGAAGCCGTGCGTCGTTCGCTGTCGCTGATGGGCGTGTCGGATTCGCAAATGGAGGCCGTGAGCCTCGGCAAGGAAAAGCCGCTGGCAACGGGTCATGACGAAGCGTCGTGGGCACAGAACCGCCGCGCCGACCTCGCGTATCAACAGTAAGTCAACGGGTGGTGAGCCGAATGACGCATCGTTTCTCCTGGCTGCGGTTTGCCGCAGCGGCCTGCGTTGCAGGCACGGCCCTCACGGCCGTGCCCGCCCATGCGGGCATTTTCGACGACGATCAGGCCCGCCAGGCCATTCTCGATCTGCGCTCGAAGACCGATAGTCTGTCGAGCCAGCTATCGGCGGCGCAACGCACGATCCTCGATCAGTCCAACCGTCTCGACCAGCTCAACCAGCAGGTCGCGACGCTGCGCGGACAGAACGAGGACATGGCGAACCAGCTCACGACGCTGCAAAAGCAGCAGAAGGACTACTACACCGATCTCGACACGCGCCTGAAGAAATTCGAGCCGCAGCAACAGACGGTGGACGGCGTCCAGGGCGAGGTGCAGCCGGGTGAGACCGATGCGTTCAACGCGGCTTCACAGCAATTCCGCAGCGGCGACTTCAAGAACGCGGCGGCATCGTTCCGCAGCTTCATCTCCAAATATCCGAACAGCCCCTATCAGCCGACCGCGCAATACTGGCTCGGCAACGCGCTGTATGCACTGCGCGACTACAAGGGTTCGACGACGGTCTGGCAAGGTGTCGTGAAGAACTATCCGCAGCATCCGCGTGCACCGGAAGCGCTGCTCGCGATCGCGAACAATCAGCTTGAACAAGGCCAGAAGGCCGCGGCGAAAAAGACGCTCGAGCAGATCGTCGCGCAATACGCCGGCTCGGACGTCGCGCAGTCGGCCCAGAACAAGCTGTCGCAGATCAAGTAGATCGTGATGTCGGATTGATCACGTTTTGATGTAATTGGCAGTAACGCGCAGTGTCCGAAGTGATAGCCACGCGCGCCTCTCGCTGGAAAGCCCGGGTAGTAATGCCCGGGCTTTTCATTTTGGGCGACGGTCTTGCTGAGTTGACAGGGCATTGGTGCGCCGATATAATTTCGCTTCTCTTTTGGGTCGTTAGCTCAGCTGGTAGAGCAGCGGACTTTTAATCCGTTGGTCACAGGTTCGAATCCCGTACGGCCTACCAAAAGATTCGAGGGCTGACATGCGAAAGCATGTCGGCCCTTTTCTTTTTCCTTTGCCCGCGTGTGCAAACAGGTACGCGCGCGGCAAACGAGCCGCTTCTTCCCGCCCGCCTCAGCGTAGCCTTCCGTTCAGGCACTGCCCTCCGCCCTCCAACGCCGCCAAAGAACACCAGGCATCCCGCAACGACATCGCGCCAACGCGCCAGCGCATTCTTATCTTTTTAGTAATTTTCGATTCATGTTTGTGCCACGGGTGGTTTGTAGCCTCGCGACTTGCAATACCGGCTGCAACTTTCAAAAAATTTCACCCACCCTACTCAAACACACAGAATGCAAACCACCCTGAAGGCGCTTCCGATCGCGGTTCTGATCTCCGCCATCTACGGCTGCGGCGGCAGCACCCAAAACCCGTCGAGCACGAGCGCGCCGCAAGGCACCACGAGCAGCACCCCGGCCACGACGACGACGCCCTCGACTTCCGCCAGCAACTACACGGCTGGCAACCTGCTGATCTCGCGCACGGCCTATGATCCGGCGTACGTCGTGAGCGGCACGCTGCCTTATAACGCGACGCCCACGACCACCAATGCATCGCCCGTGACGGCCGTCACGCCCGGCGGCTTTCCGAACGTGTTCACCAACGATTCGAACGACGCCAACTTCGGCGTGACGTCGGAAGCGTATCTGGATCAGTGGGCACCGAACGCGACGAGCCCGTCGCAAACGCTGGACATCACCGCGCAGGCCGCGAAAAGCAACGTGAATTTCGCCACCAGCTTCGCCTCGAAGTCGGAGCTCGCGCTGAACGTGTCGCTGGATCAGAAATCGCTGACCTTCACCGGCTACAACGCGTCGATCGACCAGCTCGATATCTCAAACACGAATACGCCAGGCGTGGTCGACACGACGAATACCGACGTCGCAACGCCTACCTACCGTACCGTCGCGCAGCTGAATTTCGCCGATAACAGCCTGTCGTTCACGAACACCAACGCGTACGCCGGCAACAACAGCCGCGCGGCCGTGCTCGCCAACGGCATGTACTACATCGTCGGCAATGCCGGCAATTCGGGCAAGAATCCGAAGCCGACGACGGCCCAGCTCGACATGCTGACGATGAACACCGGCGTCCAAAGCATCGCTCCGGGCAGCCAATGCGCGTTCACGCAAGTAATCGGCGCATTCCAGTCCGGCACGGGCACCGGCACGTACGCGGTTGCACCGGCTGGAACGGCGTGCTCGCTGGCGTCGATGGGTTCGATCACGGGCGGTAGCTCGACGGGCGACCAGTTCGGATTCTCGATCGCGAGCCTGCCGACCACGCCCGCAACGGCCGCCGACAAAACCGGCAAGGACGCCAACCTGCGCGGCCTGTTCGTCGGCCCGGACGGCACGATGTATGTCTCCAAGGGCAGCGGCGGCAACGGCGTGAACACCGTGTACCAGGTCGGCGCGACCGCTGCGCTCGCCAACGGCGGCAAGTTGCCGCAAAACGCCGCGATGACGATCGTGCCTGGTTTCCCGACGACCCTCGCGACCAACCTGACGGCGCTCACGTCGCCTAGCCAGGTGACCGGCACGGTCTATCCGTTCGGCATGTGGATCCCCGCGTCGAATCCGTCGATCATGTTCGTCGCCGACGAAGGCGACGGCACGCCGGGCGACCAGGTGAGCGGCAGCGGCGGCCTGTGGGTCTATCAGAACCAGAACGGCACGTGGAAGCCGCTCGCCAACCTGACGACCGGCCTGAACCTCGGCACGGCCTACACGGTGACGGACACGACCGGCGCGTACGGTACGAAGGGCGCGAGCTATACGACGACGCCTGACGGCTTGCGCAACATCACGGGCCAGGTCAACAGCGACGGTTCGTTCACGATCTACGCCGTGACCTCGACGATCGGCAACAGCCTCGGCACCGCGTTCGATGCGGGCGCCGACTCGAACCAGCTCGTCAAGATCACCGTGGGCATCAACGGTTCGACGGTGAGCTCGGCGCAGGGCTTCACCGTGATGCAGACCGCGCCGTATGGCCAGGCGCTGCGCGGCGTCGCACTCGTGCCGAAGTCCTGAGCGGGTTAGTGGATTCAAAAGAAACGACCTGCCATCCGGCAGGTCGTTTTTTCTTGCACGCTCCAACGTAAAATCCGTCGCGAGCAATCGCCGTCTCGCCTCAACGCGCCGGCAGTCCCGCATTGAACCGCAACACGATCCTGCAGCCTGGCGTGTTGTCGTGAATCTCCACGACGGCCTCGTGCACCCGCGCGATCGCGGCCACGAGACTCAAGCCGACGCCATGCCCCGAAGTCGCCGCCTCCTGCCCGTTTCTGCTGCGATAGAACGGACGCAGGACAGCATCGCGCTCACCTGCCTCGATACCGGGTCCAGTATCCGCAACCTGCACGACGGGCCTTCCCGCTTCAAGCGTTGCTTGCAGCGTCACCGCGCCGCCACCGGGCGTGAACTTCAGCGCGTTATCGAGCAGATTCTCGATAGCGCCGAACAGCAGATCCACGTCGCCGCGCGCGAAAACTGGTTCGGACGCCAGCACCGCGACCGACAAACGACGGTTCTCCGCGACCGGCTCGTACAACTCCGCGACGTCGCGCAGGATGGTGTCCAGCGACACGTCGCAGAAGCTCGCGCGTCTGACATCCGCTTCGACCTCCGCGATCCTCAATAGCGCGGTGAAACGGTGCAGCACGACGTCCGATTGCGCGATCGCGGTGTCGACGGCGCTCGTGTAGTCGTCGACGGTATGCGAGCGGCGCCGCGCGCGTTCGAGGCCCGCGCGCAGATGCGTCATCGGCGTGCGCAGATCGTGCGCGATGCCCGCGCACACGCCGCGCACTTCGGCCACCAGCCGCTCGATTTCATCGAGCATCAGGTTGACGATTTCCGCCAGACGGTCGAGATCGTGATGCGTGCCGCGATTCGACAGACGCCGACTCAACTGGCCCGCCATGATCTCGCGCGCCGTCAGACTCATCGAGCGGATACGCCGGTTCGACATCGCGTGAAGCGCGGCGCCGCAGCCGACGGCAAGCAGAATCGTCAGCATGAGCCCGAGGCACAGGATCTTCACGAGCGTATGGTCGAAATGAATGATCTCGTCGATCGAGTGACCGACGACCACCCGCAGACCGCTACGCGTCGGCACGATGATGCCGCGAAAATGACTGGCCAGCGACGGCGGCCCGTCGTCCATTGCTTGCGTGTAGTAGAACGGCCGGCGCTCGCGCTCGGCCGGCAACGCGTGGATATTGCCGGCGAGCCAGCGGCCTTCTTCGTCGAACACGCCATAGGGCCGGCTGCTCGCGATGTCGCGCCGGCTCAGCGCCGCGATATTGGCGATCGCCTCGGCGCGGCCGATCGAGCTGAACTCGGCCACTTCTCCGCGCAGCCGTTCATCGACCTCGTGCAGCAGATACGTGTGCATCATCCAGTAGAGCATCGCGAACAGCACGACCGCGCAACTGATGAACACCATCAGCAGCCATGTGACGTTGTTCGCCGGCAGGCGCAGCCAGCGCCTATTCGCCGGCACGGAGGACATAGCCGACATTTCGAACCGTGTGGATCATCAGCGAAAACCGTCCGTTCAGACTGATCTTGCGGCGCAGGTGACCGATATGCATGTCGATCACGTTGGTCTGCGCATTGAAGCGGTAATTCCAGACCGACTCGAACAGCATCGCGCGCGTCACAGGCTGCTCCGTATGCAGCATCAGGTATCTGAGCAACTGGTACTCGCGGGGCTTCAACTCGATCGACTCGCCCGCCCGGCTGACCTGGCGCGTGCCAATATCGAGCACGAGATCGCCGACGCTCAGCATGAGCGGCTGCTCCGAGGAAGAGCGGCGGCGCAGCAGCGCATTGAGGCGCGCGGTCAATTCCAGACTGTCGAACGGTTTGGTCAGGTAATCGTCGCCGCCGGTGCGCAGGCCGCGCACGCGTTCGTCGACCGCTGACAGCGCGCTCAATATCAGCACCGGCGTCTCTTTGCCGACGTTGCGCAACGTGGACAGAATCGACAAGCCATCCACGTCGGGCAGCATCCGGTCGAGCACGACGGCGTCGAAATCGCCGTTGAGCGCGCGCAGCAGGCCGGCATGGCCGCTCGGCACGCTTTCCACCGCGAAGTCGTAGTCCTCGAGCGCGGTGGAGACTTCGAGCCTCACACGCTCGTCATCTTCGACGATGAGAATGCGGGGTCGGCGCCCCGCGGGGTAGTTGATCGCTGCTCTGCTTTCCAAGAGGACGTCGTTTCCTGTGGTCGTGCGTCGCCGCATGAACGGCGACGTCAATAGCGGGGGCCGCCTATGCGGGCGCGGAGTATGACATGGCCATGTTGCTGCTTCATGACGCGTCCCGCGCGGAGCCGAAAACCGTTCACACGTGCAACTAGCCGAGCTTCAGTGCCGCGCGCACTTGCGCCTTCGCATCGGCAAAGTCGCGCTGAAAATCCGGATTGGCCATCAGCGCCGCCGCGACGAGCGTTCCGTCGATGCGACCCGCTTCGACATCGCTCGGATAGTGGACGACGTCGACGACGCGGTTCATGCCGAATTCGCGCCCACGCGCGAATAGCGCATCGCGCTTCCCGGGGACCATTTGTGCGAGCAGGATCGCGCACAGATAGCCGAAGGTCGCATGACCGCTCGGGTACGAGTGGTAGTCGTCGCCGGGCCGCTTCGGCACGATCGGTTGCACGTCGCGGCTCGCGATGAAGGGCCGCGCGCGGCTAAAGAAATGCTTGCCGCCTTTTGCGACCCGCTCGGCATCGTGATCGACGGCTTCGAACAGCGCAGCGGTTTTCGGCAGACCAGCTTCGTTGAAGTCCGGTCCGAGCACATCCGCGAAACGGAACACGGACTTGGTGGCGCGAGCAGCACGCCAAGCGGAATTTGACGGGCGTCGAGATAGCTCGCCTCCGCGGACGGTGCGGCGTAACTCGCCGTATGAATGCGCGGTGTCCACAAACTTACAAACCTGAGCGCGTCGCGTAGCGTCAGTGCGGATCGCGCTGTTGTGGGGCATCCGTAATAGCAACTTTAGATTCGTAAGATACCGATCACTTCGCATTAACGGACGGTTGATAGCATCCCGCCTCGTTCGACTCCCAGTTCATCGCCCCACTCGCGAAAGGATGCTGCACCATGCAACGGGTTAGTTTTCCCCTTAGAAAGAAGCCGCTGACGCAATTCGTTCTTGCCACACTGTGCGCGGCCGGCGCGCAGATCTCGCATGCCCAGACCTCGGGCGATCTCGGCTCCGTGCAAAGCACGGCCGTCTCATCATCGAACAGCGGCACGGCCACCAGCACCAACGTGCAGTCGGCACCGGCACAGGCGCCTTCGCAAGGCTCGCTCACCGCAACCCAACCGCAGTCGGTGGTCAGCCGGCACTACATCGAAAACAGTACCGCTCCGACCGCGAACTACAGCGAGATCGTGCAGATCGCGCCGAGCGTGTCGAATGTTGCTCCGAACGGCTCCGGCCTGATGGAATCGCAGAGCCTGTCCATTCGCGGCTTTCAGGACGGTCAGTACAACGTGACATTCGACGGCATCCCGTTTGGCGATACCAACGACTTCACCCATCATTCGACGTCGTTTTTCTCGAACCGGGTGCTCGGCAATATCGTCGTCGACCGCGGTCCCGGCGACGCTTCGCAGATCGGCTTCGCCACCTTCGGCGGAACGATCAGCCTGCAGTCGAGGGTTCCGTCGGCATCGCCGGCATTCTCGGTGCTCGGCTCGTACGGCAGCTTCGACACATGGCAGGCCGGCGCCGAGTTCAATACCGGCTATCTGCAGCAATGGGGCGATGCGCGCGCAATGGTCGGCTATGCGCAGAGCAGCAGCGACGGTTATCTGACCAACGCGGACCAGCGCCGTCAGAACGTCTACTTCAAGCTCGACAAGCCGATCGGCGACAACACGCTGCTCACGCTGTTCGCGACTTACAACAACATCCACCAGAACGTGCCGCTCGGCGCGACGGCCGCGCAGATCCAGCAGTTCGGTCCCAACTTCGGTCTTGGCGCCGACCCGACGAGTCAGGCCTATGCCGGCTACAACTTCGACAGGATCAACACGGACTTCGAATACATCGGCGTGAAAACGAAGGTCGCCGAGTGGGTGATCGACAACAAGCTCTATACGTACGGTTACTACCACAACGGCTTCAACGGACTCGACCCGAACGGTGAAACGCCAAACGGCACGATCTTCGGCCCGAACAACGTGCCGGGCCAGGAAATGAACAACAACTACCGCGCGTTTGGCGACGTCCTCGCGCTCGAGCGGCAGCTCGGTCCCGGCAAGCTGCAGACCGGCATGTGGATCGCGCACCAGTCCAACTTCCGCGACAACTTCAATGTCGATTCGTCGCTGAACTTCGCGTTCATCTCGCAGAACTTCACGATGAACGACACGATGCTGACGTTTCAGCCGTATCTGCAATACGCCTGGCAACTGCAGAACGGTTTGACGATTACGCCGGGACTCAAGTACGTGTCGTTCAACCGCAGCATCGATACGCCGATGAACCAGAAGACCGGTGAGCCGCTCGATTTCAGCCACACGTGGGACAAGGTACTGCCGTCGTTGACGCTGCACCAGCAGATCACCCCGCAATGGAGCGCGTATGCGCAGTACGCGCAGGGCTTTCTCGCACCGAACCTGAATGTGTTCTATGTCAACGATCCGACCGTTTCGGGACAACCCGATCCGGAACAGACCGACAACTACCAGATCGGCACGACGTACAAAACGGGGGGTCTGACCGTCGCCGCCGATCTGTACTACATCAACTTCCGCAACGCGGTGACGAGCCGCACGGTCGGCAACAACGTGATCTTCTCGAATGCGGGTGGTGCGACCTACAAGGGCGTCGAAACCGAAGCGACCTTGTCGGTCGGCGACGGCTTCAGCCTGTACGGCAATCTGACCTTCAATTCGGCCAAACAGAAGAGCACCAATACGTGGATGCCCAACGCGCCGCAATCGACGGCCGCCGCCGGCGTGCTCTACGAACGCGGGCCGCTCAACGGTTCGTTGCTGATGAAGTTCGTCGGCCATCAGTATGGCGATACCGGCAACACCCAGCCGATCGGCGGCTATGCGATCACCAACTTCGCCAGCTCGTACACGTTTGCCCGACTCGCACCGTGGACGCATGACACGCGCCTCGGCTTCCAGATCGACAACCTTTTCAACCGCACCAGCATCAATGCGCTGGCCGGCTACACCGCCGCGGACAACACACCGCTTTACTGGACCATCCCGGGCCGCGCGTTCGTCGCGACGCTGTCCACCGATTTCTGAACGGAGCTTCTTTCATGACTGTCGATAACCTGCTGCACCTCGCGAACAATTCCGGTGGCGTGTTGTATGTGATTGCCGCCATGCTGTTCGTTGCCCTGACGATCATCATCGAGCGCTCGTGGTTCCTGCAGCGCGCATCGAGCGGCAGCCGCGCGGTGCTCGACCAGGTCGACCGCCTCGAACAACTGAACGCCGCCTCGCTGACGGCATGCGCCGAACAGTTTCAGGCGCTGCCGATGGCGAGCCTGCTGAAGGTCGCCGGCCGGCTTGCCGGTCAGACGTCGCGCGATGAGCTCGATGCGTGTCTCGACGAAGCGATCATGCGCGAAGCACCGAACATCGACCGCTTCCTGTGGGTGCTCGACACGATCGTCACGCTCGCGCCGTTGCTCGGTCTGTTCGGCACGATCGTCGGTATGTTCAACGCGTTCCAGGTGCTGTCGAATCCGGGCAACGCACCGACCCAGGTTACGGGCGGCGTGGCCGAGGCACTCATCGCGACGGCGTCGGGTCTGTTCGTCGCGATGATCGGCCTCGTGTTCTTCAACGGCCTGCACAACCGCGTAAGAGGCGTCGTCCATCAGCTCGAAACCGTGAAGGCGGTGCTCGTGAACCGGCTTGCGGCCAGAGCGCATGAGTCGGTCAAGCCGGTGCATGAAGTGCCGCGCCCGGTGGTCGGCAAATTCGCCTCGCAGGGAGTCTGACGATGAAGTATTTCGAGGCGCGAAAGGCGCGCATCGAGATCATCCCGATGATCGACATCATGTTCTTTCTACTGGTGTTCTTCATCATGATCACGCTGCACATGATCCCGAACGCGGGGCTGCGCTCGCAGCTGCCGTCGAGCGCCACGGCGCAAGCGCTGCCGCCGCCGCAGGTCACGGTAACGCTCGCGACCGACGGCAGTCTGTCGGTCGACGGCCGCACGCTGAGCCTTGCGCAATTGACCACCCTGCTCGCCGCCCGCACGGACGTCGCGCATACGGTCGTGACGATTGCCGGCTCGAAGCAGGCGCAGATCCAGCACCTCGTCTCGGTGATGGACGCGTGCCGCGCCGCGGGCGTATCGCAAATCGCGCTCGCCGCGCAGCCTGTGGCGAACTGATATGGCAACCGTACCCGCCTGCGGGATCGTGCAGCAACGAACGCGCCTATTGCCGGCCGCCGCCATCGCGCTCGTCGCAGAAGCGCTGGTGCTCGGCGCGACGATTGCGCTGCTCACGCATACGACCCGGGTGTCTTCCGTATCGTATGAAGCGCCGCCAACGCTGCTGACGCTGGCGGCACCGGCTCCCGCGCCGCAACCGCCGCAGCCGCCTGCGAAGCCCGTGCCGCCTCCCGCGCGGCCGGTCGTACCCGTGCGCCATGCTGCGCACACGCCCGCGAAGCCCGTGACGGCCGCGGTGCCGAAGCGCGTGCCGACTCCGGTGCCGGTGCAGCCCGCGGCGACACCGACCGAGCCGCCATCCGCGCCCGCGCCGCAACCGCCAGCCGAGCCCGCGCGGCAACCGCCCGCACCCGCTGCGGTGCCGGTTGCAGCCGCGCCTACGCCAAGCTTCGAGGGTGCGCTGCGCGCGGCGATTCAGGCCGCGCTGCGCTATCCCGAGTCGGCCCGCATGGCTGGCATGACGGGCCGCACACGCGTCGCGTTCCGGTATCGCGACGGCGTCGTGTCCGACCTCAGCGTCGTGGTGTCGAGCGGTATCGGACTGCTGGACCGCGCAGCGCTCGCAGCCGTGCGCGACGCCGCTTATCCGAAACCCGAGTCCGCATTCGTGGGCAAAACGCTCTCGGAGCAATTGTGGGTCGACTTCAAACTCGACGACCACGAATGATGATCCGCTAACGCCCAACCGCACGAGGGACGTCATCCGCCCACCGGAATGGCGTCCCTCTTCCCAATCCATCCGCAGTACCAGTAAGAATCTACTCAACGTGAAACTGAAAAATATCCTGTCCGCCTTGATCGCCGGCGGCGTCGCTTCCCTGCTCGCGCCGTCGAACGTCCATGCGGCGACGGGCCCCAACGCCGATCAATTCGAAATCGCGAAACGCTATGGCCTCGAAGGCGGAGAGCGTTGGGATTACGTGGCGTACGACGCTGTTCGCCAGCACCTCTTCATCAGCCGCGACACGCACGTGCAGGTGATCGATACGCGCACCGGCAAACCGGTCGGCGAGATCGCCAACACCGACGGCGTGCACGGCTTCGCGTTCGTGGAGGACCTCAAGCTCGGCTTCGTCACCAACGGCCGCGCCAATACGGTGAGCGTCGTCGATCTCGACACACTCAAGGTCGTCGACAGCATCAAGGCCGCGGGCCCCGACCCGGACGGCATCCTCTACGTGCCGGCCTTGCGGCGCATCTTCGTGAGCAATGGCCACGACGGCAGCGTCAGCGCAATCGACGTCGCGACGCGCAAGGTGGTCGCCACGATGAGCGTGGGCGGCAAGCCGGAGGCGCTCGCGGCGGACAGCCACGGGCACGTGTTCGTCAATGTGGAAGATCGCGCCGGGATCGTCGAGATGGACGGTCGGTCCGCGACGGTGCTGGCGCATTGGCCACTCGCACGGTGCGAGTCGCCGACCGGACTCGCGATCGATCCGGCGAGCGAGCGCCTGTTTTCGGTTTGCGCCAATCACCGCATGATGATCGTCGATGCGACGTCGGGCCGTCGCGTGGCCGAGGTGCTGATAGGGGGTCACCCCGACGCGGCGGCTTTCGATCCGGCCTTGAAGCTCGCGTTCAGTTCGAACGGCGCGGACGGCACGCTGACGATCGTGCATGAAGACGATGCGGACCATTACACGGTCGCGCAGAACATGCCAACGCTGGAAGGCGCGAAAACGATGGCGCTCGATGAACAGCAGCACCGGATCTATCTGGTATCGTCGAAGTTCGGCGCGGCCGACCCGGCCACGGCTGCCAATTCTCATCCGCGCGCGACGGTCATCCCCGGTACGTTCGAAGTGCTCGAGGCGCAGCTCAAGGCACGCTGACGCGCGGCATCGACGCACGGCCGCCCGTTGATCGCGGCGGCGCGTCAAACATCGGTTCGCCTAGATGAGGCCGTGCGCGACGCCGCTCGGCATCGCCCAGCGCTCGCTGTCGTTCGACACGCCGAAATCGGCGGCCCGTAGTGAAACGGTGGCCGAGCAGGCCGTCGCACGCTTTGCGCTGGCGCGCGCGAGGATGCGCTGCTCGTGCACATAGAAGAATTCGAGTTGGCGCGCGTCGGACGCTTTTCGTTGGAGCTCGAACACATCCTCGAGCACGCGCCGCGACACATGAAAACGCTGAAGTCCGCGGCCAAGCCGGATCTGAAAGACAACACCGTCGCTGTTATGCGGCACCGCTGCCCAGATAAGCGGAATGCTACTCATAGAGCCCCCGTAACTGGATCTTCATGTCAGGACCATTGACGATTTCATCGTCGCACGGATAAACGCACGGCGCGACTTGTCAAAATTAAACAAGGTTGATTTGACGTTTTCACCACAGTGGCAGGTGTTGCGACGCGACGCCCCAGCGAATCCTTACTCGACAGCAGTCCGTCGCTTGCGCCGCGCGGTCGTTCGTCGGGTACGATGCAATGCGGCCCGATTTAATTTGCCACGCTTCTCGCTGATTTTTCGGTGGCCGGCCATGCAGAAGAATCATTCGCTTTTGCGTCGGGAATCCACACGCAAGGAATATGCGTTGGCTCGTTTGCGTCTTGCCACGAGCCGCCTTATGCGCGCTGAGTCGGAAGCTGAAAAGACACTCGCCACCTGCTGGATGAAGGCGTGGGCAAGCGTCATCGGCGATGCGCAGTTCCCTAAGCTTCCTTACCGACCGGCCCCACCCAAAGCGAGGCGGCGCTCCTCGCCAAGGCCCCGCGATTGACATCTGCCGTCGCTCGAACTGAATGGCGACGCGGCGACATCGTCGCGCACTCCAACCCCATTCATTGACCGTATGGTTCGCCACCTCACAGACCGTCTACGCCCTCTGCTCGCATGATCGCTTCACGACGCCTTCGAGCGTTCGCGACAAACAGAGCAATAAAGAAGAGACGACAAAACGGCGAGCGCGTCCCGCAACGATCGGGTTGCCCCGCCGCTCCGGGGGTACCCATGAAAGCTGGAAAGGTAATCTGGGTAGTGGCTTTGCCGTGTCTGATCGAAACGTCGCATGCGCAGGAGGTCTATCTGCAAGGCGGCACGCTGGGCATCGGGGTTGGCGCGGCGTGGAGCGTCACGTCGTGGTTCGGCGTGCACGCGGACTTCAACGCGATCAATTTGTCGCACAACTTCGAGGTTGGCGGCAATCGCTACGAAGACGGCATACGGCTGCGTCAGGGCGGTCTCTACGGCGATTTCTTTCCGTGGGCCGGCACCGGCTTTCGCGCGACAGCAGGCCTGCGTCTGACCGACAACGAAGTCAGCGGCAACTCGGTTCCGACCAACGGCATGTACGTATTCGAGGGCAAAGCCTCGCCGGCCTTTCCTGGCGAGTACGCGACGGCGACCGCCCGATACCCGACCGCGATGCCCTACCTTGGCATCGGCTATGGCCTGCACCCGGGAGCCAAAGGCTGGGGGCTCGTGGTGGATCTCGGTGTCGCCTACGGCATTCCGAAGACCTCGTACACACTGTCGCCGGCACTGTCGCAGGCCGCGGGAGCGGAGATGAGTCAGCAGATCATCGACACCGGATTGCAGCAACTGCGCGATAAGGTCTCGCCTTATCGATGGTATCCGACGTTGCAGATCGGCATTTCTTATCGCTTCTGAGGCGCAGCGCACGGAAACCGTCGCAGTACTATAAATTTGCGAAGGACTTTTCACATTCCGATTGCATAAAAAAACAAACGAAAGAAAGCGCGATACGACCTTCGCTTTTTCTGGTTATTTATCGAGATGAAAAGATATGCAATGATCGCCGCCGAATCAGCGGAGCATGTCTGAACCTTGCGCCAGCATACGTTCCGGCAACCCCACGGCCCATTGCTTTTTCATTGAACCGATAATGACCACCTTTCTGTTCGATCTGCTGTCGAACCTCGCCTTGTTCGCCATCGTATCGATGGCCTGTCGACTGTATAACCGGTTTGGGTCGGGTGCCGCGCTGAGCGGCCCTGCGATTTTCATCGTGATCGCGCTGACCGCATGCGTGCTCGACGGCTTGTTGACGTTTGTCGTGTTCGCCGACGCGCAGAACCGCTATGGACAATTCGCCCTGCCGACGTCGTTTCTTCAGCGTGCTGGCGCGTATGCGCTCGCGATCGTGATCGCGTTCTCGTGGCATCGGATGTCGAGGCGCCGGCGCGCCGTGAAAAGCGACCCGGACAACGCGGTTGTCATCCAGACGTCACCGTACTCCGAATCGCGGCTGCGCATGTGAGCCCGGCACGCCCCGACCGGCTTTTCATGTACGCCCCGCCATGTTTCATCTCTGTATTGCCGCCGCGAGCAGGGCAGGAACGGTCCTTGCGCATGCGGGCGCCGTCGGCTATAACTCCCGAAGACCGCGCGTTGTGGGTCATGGCACCACCGTCGTTCAATCCGTTGATGGCAACCTATAACGAGGAAACATCTTGGATATCGAAACCGTACGTGCATTCGTCATGACCCGTGGCATCGACATCGGCACCAAGGTCATCGGCGCAATCGTGCTGTGGCTCGTCGGCCGCTGGATCATCGGGCTGATCTCCAACCTGTCGCGCAAGCTGCTCGCACGCAACGGCCGGGTCGACCCGACACTCGCCCACTACCTCGCGTCGATTCTCGCCGGGTTGCTGAACCTGCTGCTCGTCCTCGCGATCCTGGAAATCTTCGGTGTGCAGACGACGTCGTTCGCCGCGTTGCTCGCCGGCCTCGGCCTCGCGATCGGTACTGCGTGGGGCGGCCTGCTCGCGCATTTCGCGGCCGGCGTGTTCATGCAGGTGCTGCGGCCGTTCAAGGTCGGCGATTTCGTCATGGCCGCGGGCGTCACCGGCACCGTCACGGAGTTGGGCCTGTTCGGCACCACGATCGTGACGCCGGACAACGTGACGACCATCATCGGCAACAACAAGATCTTCTCCGACACGATCTCGAACTACAGCGTGCTGCCGTTCCGGCGCGTCGAGCTGACCGCGAAGATCGCCAATGGCGTCGATCCGACCGATGCGATCGCGCGTTTGAAAGCCGCCGTCGCGAAGATTCCGAATGTGGCCGAAAACCCCGCGCCCGATATCGAGGTCTTGAGCTTCACGCCAGAAGGACCGCTGCTGTGCGTGCGCCCTTACTCGTCCAACCAGAACTACTGGCAGGTCTACTTCGACACCAATCGCGCGATCGTTCAGACCTTCAAGGAAGCCGGCTATCCGACGCCGGAAACGCCACTCGCACCGCGCGCGATCACGCGCGATTTGATCTGATCGAACCTCCGCGCGCACCCGACACGGGGCGTCGGCATGGCGGCATGAAAAAAGGCGTCGCGAGATTCGCGACGCCTTTCGTGTTTTCAAGGCCCGAAATACCGCAAACAACTCGTCATCAACGCGTACTCGCGTTCGCGCCATTCTTGCGCAGCATCTTCCACAGCGCGCCGAGCACGATCGGTACGATCGCCGCGCCGATACCGACCAGCACGATCACGTTCAGATACTGACGGATGAACGGGATGTTGCCGAAGAAATAGCCGAGCAGTGTCAGCAGCAGCACCCACAACAGCGCGCCGACGACGTTGAACATCTGGAAGCGGCTCCACGTCATCGACGACGCGCCCGCGACGAATGGCGCAAACGTCCGCACGACAGGGATGAAACGCGCGAGCACGATCGTCTTGCCGCCGTGTTTCTCATAGAAGTTGTGAGTCTTCTGCAGCGCGGCGCGATCGAGAAAGCGCTCGAGCACCGGAATGTGCGTATTGAACACGCGCGGTCCGATCGCGCGGCCGATCAGATAGTTGGTCGTATTGCCCGAGACCGCCGCCACCAGCAGCAACAGGATCAGCAGTCCGAGATGCATCTGCCCGGTTGCGCAGAACGCGCCGCCGATGAACAGCAGCGAATCGCCCGGCAGAAACGGCAGCACCACGAGCCCCGTTTCAGCGAACACGATCGCGAACAGTACCGCGTAGACCCAGGCGCCGTACACCTGAATGAAGTCTCCGAGAAACTTGTCGATGTGCAGGACAAGATTGGCGAAATGTAGCAGCGTATCCAAGGAACGTCCTTTTAAACCAGTGTATGCGTAGAGGGAAAACGGCCGCCGCGCGACCCTGCAACAGGCGCAGCGAGCGGCGGGCCGACCGCTGCGAATTGACCGCGACATGATACCGAAAGTGCCTCGGGTCGAATGAAAATCTGCCGGTTGGGCGTCTGCGCGGGCGGCGTGCGCCGAGTCGCTATAATTTCGCCATGTCCGAATTCTCCGAAACGCCTGCGGGCACCGCGGCCACGGCCGCACCTTCCGACGCCTCCCGCGCGGCGCCCGTGCCGCGTCCGTTGCGCGCCATCCAGCCGCTCCCCGATCAATTGATCAGCCAGATCGCCGCAGGCGAAGTGGTCGAGCGGCCGGCGTCGGTAGTCAAGGAGCTGCTCGAGAATGCGCTCGACGCGGGCGCGCAGACGCTGCGCATCCTGCTCGACGAAGGCGGCGTCAAACGCATCTCGATCACCGACGACGGCTGCGGCATCCCCGAGAACGAACTCGTGCTCGCCCTGACGCGCCATGCGACCAGCAAGATCCGCTCGCTTGCCGAGCTCGAAGCGGTCGCGACGCTCGGGTTCCGCGGCGAAGCGCTGGCGTCGATCGCGTCGGTCGCGCAGATGAGCATCACGAGCCGCACCGCAGATGTGCCGCACGCGGTGCGCATCGACGCGGAAACCGGCGTGCTGAGTCCCGCCGCCGGCACCCAGGGCACGACGATCGAAGTCCGCGAGCTGTACTTCAACACCCCGGCACGCCGCAAATTCCTGAAAAGCGAACAGACCGAACTCGGCCACTGTCTTGAACAGATCCGCCGCGCCGCGCTCGCGCGGCCGGACGTCGCGATCTCGGTGCTGCACAACGGCAAGGCCGTCGAGCACTGGAACGCGAGCGAGCCGCCCGCGCGGGTTGCGAAGATTCTCGGCGAGACGTTCGCGACCGCCCATCTGCCGCTCGGCGAATCCGCCGGTCCGCTTGCGATCTGCGGCTGCGCCGGTCTGCCGACCGCGAGCCGCGGTCGCGCCGATCAACAGTATTTCTTCGTCAACGGCCGCTTCGTGCGTGACAAGCTGCTCACGCACGCGGTGCGCGCCGCGTATGAAGACGTGCTGCACGGTGAGCGTTATCCGTCGTACGTGCTGTTCCTCGATTTGCCGCCCGAAGGCGTCGACGTGAACGTACATCCGTCGAAAATCGAGGTGCGTTTCCGCGATTCGCGCTCGATCCACCAGTTCGTGTTCCATGCGGTGCAGCGCGCGCTCGCTCGGCACGCGGGCGCGTCGCCTGAAACGACGGCGGGCGGGCATGCGGCGCACCTGGAACCGTCGGCCGGCGGACCGGCTTCATCTGGTTCGACGCCGCCGGGTGTCACAAGCGGCGTAGCCGACGGCATTGGCGCGGGCGCCGGTCTTTCGAGCGGCGCGGGCTTCGGCGCGGGAAACCGCGGCGTCCTTGGCGGCGGCAGCGGCTTCAGCAGCTTCGGCGCCCCGGGCGCCTCGCAGCCTGGCAACACGTGGATGCGCCAGGCACGCATGACGCAAGGCACGCTGCCGGTCGCGCAACCGCTCGCCGGTTACGACGCGCTGTTCGGCCGCAAGGATCCGCTTGCCGGCCGGGTCGAAGGCGCGTCGCTGTTCGAAGCGCGCGACTCCGCAACCGACACGACGTCGCCATACGACGCAGCGCCGTTCGCGCCGCGCCCGGCTTCCCCCGCATTCGACGCCACCGACGACCAGCCGCTCGGCTTCGCGCTCGGCCAGATCCACGGCATCTACGTGCTCGCGCAGAACCGCCAAGGGCTCGTAATCGTCGACATGCATGCGGCACACGAGCGCATCCTGTACGAGCAGTTCAAGAGCGCGCTCGCCGACCGCGCGATCGCCGTGCAGCCGCTGCTGATCCCGCAGACGATGCAGGCCGATCCGGTCGAAATCGGCACGGTCGAGGAAGAGCGCGATACGCTCGATGCGCTCGGCTTCGACCTCGCGGTGCTGTCGCCGACCACGCTCGCGATCCGCGCGGTCCCCGCGCTTCTGAAAGACGCCGACCTGCAAGCGCTGGCGCGAGCGGTGCTGTCCGACCTGCATGCATTCGGCGGCTCGCGCGTGCTGACCGAGCGTCAGCACGAACTGCTCGGCACGCTCGCGTGCCATCACGCGGTGCGCGCGAACCGGCGTCTGACGCTCGACGAAATGAACGCGCTGTTGCGCCAGATGGAAGCGACCGAGCGCGCCGATCAGTGCAACCACGGGCGTCCAACCTGGTATCAGCTGACGCTGGCCGATCTCGATCGGCTGTTCATGCGCGGGCAGTAACGGCGCTGCGTTTCGATCACACCGTTGCGCCGCGCGCCCGCTTGCCCATGACGTCACACCCTACCCCCATCCCGTGCCTGCTCGGTCCGACCGCGTCCGGCAAGACCGCCGCCGCGCTCGCGCTCGCCGCGCGGCGGCCGGTCGAAATCATCAGCGTCGACTCGGCGCTCGTCTATCGCGAGATGGACATCGGCACCGCGAAGCCGACCGCGGAAGAACGCGCGGTCGCGCCGCATCATCTGATCGATATCGTCGATCCGGCCGACTCGTACTCGGCCGCGCAGTTTCGCGCCGATACGCTGCGGCTCGTCGGAGAAATCCATGCGCGCGGGCGGCTGCCGCTGCTGGTCGGCGGCACGATGCTTTACTACAAGGCGCTCACGCAGGGCCTCAACGACCTGCCCGCCGCCGATGCCGAAGTACGCGCGAGGCTCGACGCCGACGCCGCCCGCGACGGCTGGCCAGCGCTTCACGCGCGGCTCGCCGCGCTCGATCCGGTCACGGCCGCGCGTCTCGCGCCGAACGATTCGCAGCGCATCCAGCGCGCGCTGGAAGTGTTCATGCTGACCGGCCAGCCGATGTCGACGCTGCTCGCCGCGCCCGCGCGCACCGACGACGCCGCATCGGCACGCTTCGTGCCGGTCGCGCTGGAGCCGTCCGAGCGTGGCGAGCTGCACGCGCGCATCGAGCAGCGCTTCGATTCGATGCTCGCGCACGGTTTCGTCGATGAAGTGGTGAAGCTGCGCGCGCGCGGCGACCTGCTGCCCGAGATGCCGTCGATGCGCTGCGTCGGGTATCGGCAGGTGTGGGAATACCTCGATGGCGCGGTCGACTATCGGACCATGCGCGACAAGAGCGTCTTCGCGACGCGGCAACTCTGCAAGCGGCAACTCACGTGGCTGCGCAGCATGCCGGAAAGACAGGTGGTGGATTGCTGCGATCCGCACGCGACGGCGCGGGTGGTGGAGTTGATCGAAACGCTGGTTTGAGGCGCCGATCAGCGTGGTGGAATCGGAGGGACGTAAAGCGGGAATTTGAAGCGGGAAATGTGAAGCAAAGGATTCGAAGCCCGCGCGGCGCACCATTGCGGCACGCCACGCGAGCCCTCGTCAATCTTTAGACCACGACCGTCTGCGCTTCACCCGCTGCGCTTTCACGGACCGTGCCGATCTTCCAGACCTGCTCGCCCGCCGCGGACAGCAGACCGATCGCCGCTTCG
The DNA here is from genome assembly GCF_050436245.1 of Paraburkholderia sp. MM6662-R1. Lineage (NCBI taxonomy): Bacteria > Pseudomonadati > Pseudomonadota > Betaproteobacteria > Burkholderiales > Burkholderiaceae > Paraburkholderia > Paraburkholderia sp. MM6662-R1. Next base: position 1,863,418 of record NZ_JBNDLV010000001.1, read on the forward strand.
GCATCCGCGGCCGACACGATCACCGCCATACCGATACCGCAGTTGAACACGCGGTGCATTTCCGCATCGGCGACGCCGCCGTGCTTCTGCAGCCACGAGAACAGCGGCGGCAGCGGCCACGCGCGATGGTCGAGCTCGGCCGTCAGGCCTTCGCGCAGCACGCGCGGAATGTTCTCGACCAGGCCGCCGCCCGTGATGTGCGCCATACCCTTGACCTCGATCTGCTGCATCAGCGCGAGCAGCGGCTTCACGTAGATGCGCGTCGGCGCCATCAGCGCGTCGGCGAGCGTGCGGCCGTCGAAGTCCGCGTTCAGATCGGGACTGGCACGCTCGATGATCTTGCGCACCAGCGAAAAGCCGTTCGAATGGATGCCGCTCGACGCGAGCCCGAGCACCACGTCGCCCGACGCGATCTTGCTGCCGTCGATGATCTTGCTCTTTTCCACCGCGCCGACCGCGAAACCAGCCAGGTCGTATTCGCCGTCCGGGTACATGCCCGGCATTTCCGCGGTTTCGCCGCCGATCAAGGCGCAGCCCGACAGCTCGCAGCCGTGCGCAATGCCCTTCACGACAGTCGCCGCCGTGCCGACGTCGAGCTTGCCGCAGGCGAAATAGTCGAGGAAGAACAGCGGCTCGGCGCCCTGCACGAGGATGTCGTTGACGCTCATCGCGACCAGATCCTGGCCGACCGTGTCGTGCTTGTTCAGCTGGAACGCGAGACGCAGCTTGGTGCCGACGCCGTCGGTGCCGGACACGAGCACCGGTTCCTTGTACTTCTTCGGCACTTCGAACAACGCGCCGAATCCACCGATGCCGCCCAGCACGCCGTCGCGCAGGGTCTTCTTGGCAAAGGGCTTGATGGCGTCGACGAGGGCGTCACCCGCATCGATGTCCACGCCGGCGTCGCGATACGACAAACCTTGGGCCGAATCGGTTGAATGCTCGGCGGATTTCGGTTGATTCATGGGGAAAAGCTCGAAGGTCGGTAAAATGCGATTTTACCCGATGCTGGTCGCCTGGCTGGAATTCACGCGTTCCGACGATATCCTGGAAACGACATTGCAACACGACACCCCGATTCCGGCGCCGCCGACCCGCGCAATTGCGCCAGCCGTGCTTCGCGACGCGCGGCCTCACGACCCGGCGAGCACGCTTCACGACAACTGAGCGCCTGGCAATCTTCCAGGCCCCGAGGTCCGGGCCACTCGCGGCCTGAGCCTCATTTTCGGCATTAACCTACTGTGCTTCGTCAACTGACGCTCGATCTCGGCACCCCGCCGCCATCGACATTCGACAATTTCTTCGCCGGCGCGAACGCCGAGCTGGTCACGCGCCTGCGTGAGCTCGACGACGCGCTCGCCTCCGGACCGGTCGCCGATCGCACCTTCTACATCTGGGGCGAAGCCGGCAGCGGCCGCACGCACCTGCTGCAGGCGCTCGTGCACGAAGCGCCGCCGGGGCATGCGCGCTTCGCCGGGCCGCAAAGCAGCCTCGCCGCCTTCGGCTTCGATCCGCGCGTCGCGCTCTATGCGATCGACGACTGCGACGCGCTGTCGGCCGCGCAGCAGATCGCCGTGTTCAACCTGTTCAACGAAGTGCGCGCGCATCCGACCAGCGCGCTTGTCGCCGCGGGCAACGCGGCGCCGATCGGCATGACGGTGCGCGAAGATTTGCGCACGCGCCTCGGCTGGGGACTGGTGTTTCACCTTGCGCCGTTGCCCGACGACGCGAAGGCCGCGGTGTTGAAACGCGCGGCGCGCGAGCGCGGCATCATGCTCGCCGACGACGTACCGGCCTACCTGCTCACGCACTTTCGCCGCGACATGCCGAGCCTGATGGCGCTGCTCGACGCGCTCGACCGCTTCTCGCTCGAACAGAAACGCGCGGTCACGCTGCCGCTGTTGCGAACGATGCTCGCGTCGCCCGACCCCGCCGCCGCGCCGGGTTCACACGCCGCTCTTCCCGCTTCAAGTAAAATAGGCGCCCATGGCTAACCTTGCACTCTTCGATCTCGACCACACGCTCATTCCCACCGACAGCGACCACGAATGGGGCCGCTTCATGGTGAAAAAAGGCATGGTCGACGCCGAAAATTTCGGCCCGTGAAAACGATCGCTTTTACGCCGACTACAAGGCCGGCAAGCTCGACATTCACGCTTATCTGATCGCCATGCTGACGCCGCTCGCGAAGTACACACGCGCGCAGCTCGCTGACTTTCACGCGCAGTACATGCACGAGGTCATCTCGCCGGCCATCCAGCCGGTGGCGCTCGAACTCGTGAAACAGCATCGTGAAGCGGGCGACCTGTGCTGCGTCGTCACCGCGACCAACGAGTTCATCACGCGGCCGATCGCGCAGGCGTTCGGCGTCGACACGCTGATCGCGTGCGAGGCGGAGACCGTCGGCGGGGAGCCGCACGGCGCCTACACCGGTCGCCCCACCGGCACGCCGAGCTACAAGGAAGGCAAGATCGTGCGCACCGAAACGTGGCTCGCGTCGCTCGGCAAGAGCTGGAGCGACTTCGAGCACAGCTATTTCTATAGCGATTCGCACAACGACATCCCGCTGCTCGAAAAAGTCACCGATCCCATCGCGACCAATCCGGACGACACGTTGCGCGCCCATGCGCAGGCCAAAGGCTGGCGCATCCTCGAACTCTTCCAACCCTCGTGATCAAGAAACTCATCCGCAAGCTATTCGGCCAGGACACGGCGACCGCTGACGACACGCTCTCCGCCGCCGCCAGCGTCGACGGCAATGCCAATGGCAAGCCGCCGGCGCGCGGCAAGTCCGTATCCGGCACGACCGTATCCGGCACGACCGCTTCCGGCACGGCCGCGCGGCCGCGCCGCAAGTCCGCAGGTGCCGCTGCTGCCGCGCAAGCGCCGCGCGAGCCGGACGTACCCGTCATCATTCCGCACGACGTGCACGGCATCGACCCCACGCTGATCTCGCGCAATGCGATCCGCGTGACCGAGGGCCTGCAACAGGCGGGCTTCCGTGCGTTCATCGTCGGCGGCGCGGTGCGCGACCTGCTGCTCGGCGTCAAGCCGAAAGACTTCGACGTCGCGACCGACGCGACCCCCGAACAGGTGCAGAAGCTGTTCCGCCGCGCGCGCATCATCGGCCGGCGCTTCCAGATCGTGCACGTGCAGTTCGGCCAGGAAATCATCGAGACCTCGACGTTCCGCGCGCTGGTCGATCCGCCCGCGGCCGACGCGCCGCCGCCGAAGCGTCTGAAGCGCGACGAGCTCGACCGCCGTACCCACGCGGTCGATGCGAGCGGCCGCGTGCTGCGCGACAACGTGTGGGGCGAACAGCACGAGGACGCCACGCGCCGCGACTTCACGATCAACGCGATGTACTACGATCCGGCCACGCAAACCGTGCTGGACTACCACAACGGCATGGCCGACATGCGCGCGCGCCTGTTGCGCATGATCGGCGACCCGGTCACGCGCTATCGCGAGGATCCGGTGCGCATGCTGCGCGTCGTGCGCTTCGCCGCCAAGCTCGACTTCGACATCGACGACGCCACGCGCGCGCCGATCGAGAAGATGGCCGATCTGATCAACAACGTGCCCGCCGCGCGTCTGTTCGACGAAATGCTGAAGCTGATGCTGTCGGGTCACGCGCTCGCGTGCCTGAAGTGGCTGCGCCAGGAAGGCCTGCATCACGGGCTGTTGCCGCTGCTCGACGTCGTGCTCGAGCAGCCGACCGGCGAAAAATTCATTTCTCTGGCACTCTCTAACACAGATGCACGCGTGCTCGCCGGCAAGCCGGTGTCGCCGGGCTTCCTGTTCGCGACGCTGTTGTGGCACGACGTGCAGCAGCGCTGGCAGAAGTTCGAGGCCGAAGGCGAGTATCCGGTGCCCGCGCTGCATCGCGCGATGGACGAAGTGCTCGACATGCAGACCGAAAAGCTCGCGATCCACAAGCGCTTCTCGGCCGACATGCGCGAGATCTGGGGCCTGCAGCTACGCCTCGAAAAACGCTCGGGGCGCAGCGCGCTGAAGCTGCTCGAACACCAAAGATTTAGAGCGGGGTATGATTTCCTCCTGTTGCGCTGCGCATCGGGCGAACTCGACGAGTCGGTCGGTGCATGGTGGACGGAGTTCATCGAAGGAGACGTCGCCGCGCGCGAGACATTGCTCACGCAAGGCGGGAAGGACCGGAGCCCAAGAAAACGACGGCGGCGCGGTGGCGCCAGAAGCCGCAAATCAGGTGACGGAGTGGAGGGCGGCTCGTCCGCCGAACGCACGGACAACGACGCGGGCCTCGAAGGCTCGCACGAAGACTGACGCGGCGTTCGCGGAAAAGCCGTCACAACGATAGCTGCAGGAAGTTATGCCATGACGGTTGCTTATCTCGGCCTCGGCGCGAATCTCGGGGACGCGCGCCAGACCCTGAAAGACGCGGTGGTGTGCCTCGCACAACAGCACACCATCACCGTGCTCGCCAAATCGAGCCTGTATCGTACTGCCCCGATCGACGCGGGCGGCGACGACTATTTCAACTGCGTCGTGAAGCTGGAAACGACGCTCCCCGTGCGGCATCTGCTCGCGCTGTGCCACAAGATCGAGCATCAGTTCGGCCGTGAGCGGCCGTTCCGCAATGCGCCGCGCACGCTCGATCTCGACATCCTGCTGTATGGCGATCAATCGATCGACGAAGCCGATCTGATCGTGCCGCACCCACGCCTCGTCGAGCGCGCGTTTGCGCTGGTGCCGCTCGTCGAGATCGACGCGGCGATCGTCATTCCGCTGCATGGCCGGGCCGCCGCGTTGCTCGACAGCGTGAGCGATCAGCGCATCGAGAAAGTAAAGTCGCCCTGCCAGTGCCCGATGCTCAACGCGCTGACCGGCAATTCCGCCGAGAAAGGCCGTTGCGAATGAGTTCGCCGCTCACGGTCACCGCGCCGCAGCTGCGCCCGCCGTTCGGCTATATCGCGATCGAAGGGCCGATCGGCGTCGGCAAAACCTCACTCGCGCGGCGCCTCGCGCAACGCTGGTCGATGCACGAACTGTTCGAACGCTCGCAAGACAATCCGTTTCTTGAACGCTTCTATCGCGACACCACGCGCTACGCGCTACCGGTGCAGTTGCACTTCGCGCTGCAACGCGCGCAGCAGGCGCAGGAAGTCAGCGCCGCACAGGCGAGCGGCACGCCACTGATCGCCGACTTCATCACGCGGCGAAACGACATCTTCGCGCGTCTGACCTTGCAGGAAGACGAGTGGCAGTTGTACCGCGCGCTTGCCGTGCGGCTCGACGTCAGCGCGCCGGAGCCGGACTTCGTCGTTTATCTGCAGGCGAGCCCAGAGGTGCTGTTCGCGCGCATCCAGAAGCGCGCGGTGCCGATGGAGCTGCAGATTTCCGATGCCTATCTGCGCGCGCTGTGCGACGCGTACAACGAATTCTTCTACCACTACGACCGCACGCCCGTGCTGACGGTCAACGCCGAACACCTGAATCCGCTCGACTCCGACGCGGACCTTGCGCTGCTCGCCGAACGCATCGAGACGATGCGCGGCCGCAAGGAATTCTTTGTCAAAGCCACGTCGCTGTAAGCGGCGCGGCTAGTTCATTTTCTTCACTGGATTGACCATGACTTATTTGCAGGAAGCGAGCCGGAGCGCGATCACCGTGCCGAAACTGCAGGCAATGCGCGACGCTGGCGAAAAGATCGCCATGCTCACCTGCTACGACGCGAGCTTCGCCGCGCTGCTCGATCGCGCGGGCGTCGACGTGCTGCTGATCGGCGACTCGCTCGGCAACGTCCTGCAAGGCCAGGCGACCACGCTGCCGGTGTCGCTTGCCGACATCGCGTATCACACGGCGAGCGTCGCGCGCGCGCGGCCGTCGGCGCTGATCGTCGCGGACCTGCCGTTCGGCACCTACGGCACGCGCGAAGACGCATTCAGGAGCTCGGTCGAACTGATGCGCGCGGGCGCGCAGATGGTCAAGCTCGAAGGCGGCGAATGGCTCGCCGACACGGTGCGGTTTCTGGTCGAGCGCTCGATTCCGGTGTGCGCGCATGTGGGTCTTACGCCGCAGTCGGTGCATGCGTTCGGCGGCTTCAAGGTGCAGGCCAAGACCGAAGCGGGCGCGAGCCAGCTGCTGCGCGATTCGCTCGCCGTGCAGGAAGCCGGCGCGCAATTGATCGTGATGGAAGCGATCCCGTCGCAACTCGCGGGCGAAGTCACGCAGCAGCTGCGCATTCCGACGATTGGTATCGGCGCGGGCCTCGGCTGCTCGGGTCAGGTGCTGGTGCTGCACGACATGCTCGGGATTTTTCCTGGCAAGCGACCGCGCTTCGTGAAGGATTTCATGCAGGGACAGCCGAATATTCAGGCGGCCGTCGAGGCGTATGTGCGGGCGGTAAAGGACGGCACGTTTCCCGGCGCCGAGCACACGTTCTGATGCTTCATTGCCGCGCGAGCGCGCGGCATTCCCGTATTTTTCAGTGGTCTAACCAACAAGCCGTGCCGGCACCGCGCCGCGCAACGCGTTGCACACGAGCAGCGCTTCGGCGTTCAGCACATCCGCCCGCGTCAGCACTTTTTCACCTGCCCGCAAGCCCGAGGCCTCGTCGAGCAACACGCTTCGCATTACACCCGGCAGCACGCCTGACGCGAGCGGCGGCGTCCACCATTGTCCCGCGAGCTTCACGAACACGTTCGACCTGCCGCCTTCGGTCAGTTCGCCCCGTTCGTTGAAAAACAGCGTATCGAAGGCGCCCTTCGCTTCGGCTTCGCGCCAGCCGCGGTCGTAGTCTGCCCGGCGCGTGGTCTTGTGGCGCAGCAGCGGATCGGCGGCGTGGGTCGGCGCGAACTGCGCTTCGGGGCCGAGCAGAACTCCAAGGATCGCATCCGCCAACGGCGCAAGGATCGCGGCCGAGAGCTGGGTCACCCCGCTCTTGCTCAAAGCAAGCCGCATTCGATGCGGCATCTGCGCCGGGAGCGTGGCGCACCGCGCTGAAATCTCCCCACGAATGCGCGCTTCGTCGAACCCGAAGCCAAGCGTCGCGGCGCTCGACGACAAGCGCCGCAGATGCCGCTCGACGTGCCGCACGCCGTCTTCCCGCGTCGCGTACATCGTTTCGAACAGTTCGAAACCCGGCTCGGCGCCCATCAGAAAACGTGCTTTCAATCGACACTCCTCGTGCTCGTCGGCGGCCACGCTGTCGAGCACGATGCCCGCGCCGATGCCCATGCTGCCGCGCAGACCATCCGTGCCGCCGGCTTGCGCGGTCGACGCAGTCAACGTCAACGTGCGAATCGCGACCGACATGCAAAAGTCGCCGCAATCGTGATCATCGCCCGGCGCATCGAGCCAGCCGATCGCGCCGGTATAGAGCCCGCGCGGCGTGCTTTCCAGTTCGTCGATCAACTGCATCGTGCGATGCTTCGGCGCACCGGTAATCGAGCCGCAGGGAAACAGCGCGCGCAGGATCGTCGCGAACGAGGTGCCGTCGAGCAACGTCGCCTCGACAGTCGACGTCATCTGCCACACCGACGCATATGGCTCGACCGAAAACAACGCCGGCACGCTGACCGAGCCGATACGCGCGACTCGCGACAGATCGTTGCGCAACAGATCGACGATCATGACGTTCTCGGCGCGGTTCTTCGGATCGGTCGCGAGGAACTCGGCGTTACCCCGGTCGACGGCAGGATCTTGCGAGCGCGGCGCCGTGCCCTTCATCGGCCGCGCGCGCAACGTCGGGCCGTGCTTTTCGACGAATAGTTCGGGCGAACACGACAGCACCCACGCATCGTCCGGCAACGCGATCAGCGCGCCGAACGACACGGGCTGGCGCGCGCGCAACCGCCGATAGAACGCGAGCGGCGAGCCGAACACGTCGAAGCCGAGGCGGTACGTGTAGTTGACCTGATAGGAATCGCCCGCGCGCAGGGCGGCGTGAATCGCGTCGATCGCCGCGTGGAACTCGGCGCGATCGACGCTCTCGCGCACGTTCGCGGTGCCCGCGACCGACGGCTCGAAAGCGCCGTTGTCCCGCGCCGTTAGCCACGCGTCGACCTCGTCGCGCGAAAGCTTCGCACAACGTTCGAACAATAAAAAACGCAGCGTGGCATTGCCACGCTGCGTTTCAGAACACCGGCGCGCATCGAAACGCATCAGCGCGCGGCCAAATTCATAATCGGCGAGCACAACGGCGTGCAAACCGCTCCGGGTATCCGCCGCGACGCCGTCGCACACGGCTTCGAGCTGCGCCGCCTCCGTGCAGACCCGCTCGCGCACGAAACCCGTGTACAAGCGGCTCGACGGAAGCGCCGCCGTTGCACCGCAATCGTCGAGCAGCGCGAACGCCGCGCCGCGACTGACCACCGTCATACTGACCGCCGAATCAAATCAATCGAAAAAGCTCTTTACGCGATCGAACCAGCTCTTGCTTTGCGGACTATGCCGCGAACCGCCTTCCACGAGCGCCTTTTCGAACTGCTTGAGCAGATCGCGCTGCGCTTCGGTGAGCTTGACCGGCGTTTCAACCTGCACGTGTACGTACAGATCGCCGGCGATGCTCGAACGCAGCCCCTTGATGCCCTTGCCGCGCAAACGGAACGTCTTGCCGGACTGCGTGCCTTCCGGCACCGTGAAGCTGGCGCGACCGGCGAGCGTCGGCACCTCGATATCGCCGCCGAGCGCCGCGGTAGTGAACGGGATCGGCATCTGGCAATGCAGATCGTCGCCGTCACGCTCGAACACCGAGTGCTGCTTGATATGAATCTCGACGTACAGATCGCCCGACGGACCGCCGTTGATGCCCGGCTCGCCGTTGCCGGCCGAGCGGATGCGCATGCCGTCGTCGATACCGGCCGGGATCTTCACTTCGAGCGTCTTGGTTTCCTTCACCTTACCCGCGCCGTGGCAGTGATTGCACGGCTCGGGGATGTAGGTGCCGGTGCCGTGGCACTTCGGGCAAGTCTGCTGGATGCTGAAGAAGCCCTGCGACATGCGCACCGAACCCGAGCCGCTACAGGTCGGGCAGGTTTCCGGCTTGGTGCCCGGCTTCGCGCCCGAGCCATGGCAGACTTCGCACGAAACCCAGCTCGGCACGCGAATCTGCGTGTCGTAGCCGTGTGCGGCCTGCTCGAGCGTGATTTCCATGCTGTAGCGCAGATCGGCGCCGCGATACACCTGCGGGCCCGCGCGGCCGCCTCCGCGTGCGCCGCCGCCGGCCGCCTGGCCGAAGATGTCGCCGAAGATGTCGCCGAATGCATCGGCAAAGCCGCCGAAACCTTGCGCGCCGGCCCCACCCATGTTCGGATCGACGCCCGCGTGACCGTACTGATCGTACGCGGCGCGCTTTTGCGAATCCGACAGCATTTCATAGGCTTCCTTCACTTCCTTGAAATGCTCTTCCGCATCCTTGTGACCCGGATTGCGGTCGGGGTGGTGCTTCATCGCGAGCTTGCGATAAGCCTTCTTGATTTCGTCGTCGCTCGCGTTCTTTGCGACGCCCAGAACCTCGTAGTAATCCCGTTTCGCCATATCGGTTCAACGCCGCCGCGCAAAGCGACGCGGTAGCTCCTTGTGAATGCTGTGGAGTCTCACGACTCGTCCGGCCGCTGTCTGCGCCGCGCCAGGGCACGGTTCAAAACAACGCCCTCCATAAAACGAACGTGCCCGGAGAGCCCCAAAAAGGCTCGCCAGGCGCGAAAACCGCTCTTGCACTTTGGGCGCCCCGGGGGCGCCGTTCTCGTGCAGCCGGGCCGTGCACATCGCTGTGCACGGCTTTACGGTCGGATGCCGACCTGGCTTTAGTCTTTCTTCACTTCCTTGAACTCAGCGTCGACCACATCGTCGGCCTGCTGGCTCGCACCCGCCGATGCACCGGCACCGCCGCCCGCCGCGCCCGCCGCCGCTTCGGCACCTTGCGCAGCCTGCATGTCGGCGTACATCTTCTCGCCCATCTTCTGCGAGGCCGTGGCCACCGCTTCGATCTTCGCTTCGATCGCGGCTTTGTCGCTCGAGTTGCTCTTCAGCGTGTCTTCGAGGTCCTTCAACGCGGCTTCGATCTTGTCCTTCTCGCCAGCTTCGAGCTTGTCGCCGTACTCGGTCAGCGCCTTCTTCGTGCTGTGGACGAGCGCGTCACCCTGGTTGCGGGCGTCGGCCAGCTCACGCAGCTTGTGATCTTCTTCCGCGTTCGCTTCGGCGTCCTTCACCATCTTCTCGATTTCGGCTTCGGACAGACCCGAGTTCGCCTTGATCGTGATGCGGTTCTCCTTGCCGGTCGCCTTGTCCTTCGCGCCGACGTGCAGAATGCCGTTCGCGTCGATGTCGAAGCTCACTTCGATCTGCGGCACGCCGCGCGGTGCCGGCGGAATGCCTTCGAGGTTGAACTCGCCGAGCAGCTTGTTGCCCGCTGCCATTTCGCGTTCGCCCTGGAACACCTTGATCGTCACGGCGCCTTGATTATCATCAGCCGTCGAGTAGACCTGCGCGTGCTTGGTCGGGATCGTCGTGTTCTTGTTGATCATCTTCGTCATCACGCCGCCGAGCGTTTCGATGCCGAGCGACAACGGGGTCACGTCGAGCAGCAGCACGTCCTTGCGGTCGCCCGACAGAACCTGGCCCTGGATCGCGGCACCAACGGCCACGGCTTCGTCCGGGTTCACGTCACGGCGCGGATCCTTGCCGAAGAACTCCTTCACCTTTTCCTGCACCTTCGGCATACGGGTCATACCGCCGACCAGGATCACGTCGTCGACTTCGCCGACCTTCACGCCCGCGTCCTTGATCGCGACGCGGCACGGTTCGATGGTGCGTTCGATCAGGTCTTCGACCAGCGCTTCCAGCTTGGCGCGCGTGATCTTCAGGTTCAGGTGCTTCGGACCCGATGCGTCCGCCGTGATGTACGGCAGGTTGATTTCGGTCTGCTGGCTCGACGACAGCTCGATCTTGGCCTTTTCAGCCGATTCCTTCAGGCGCTGCAGCGCGAGCACGTCTTTCGACAGATCGACGCCCTGCTCCTTCTTGAACTCGCCGATGATGTAGTCGATGATGCGCTGGTCGAAGTCTTCGCCGCCGAGGAACGTATCGCCGTTCGTGGACAGCACTTCGAACTGCATTTCACCGTCGACGTCCGCGATTTCGATGATCGACACGTCGAACGTACCGCCGCCCAGGTCGTACACCGCGATCTTGCGATCGCCCTTTTCAGCTTTGTCCAGACCGAACGCGAGAGCCGCGGCGGTCGGTTCGTTGATGATCCGCTTGACTTCCAGACCGGCGATGCGGCCGGCGTCCTTGGTTGCCTGACGCTGGCTGTCGTTGAAGTACGCCGGCACCGTGATCACGGCTTCCGTGACGGTCTCGCCAAGGTAGTCCTCAGCGGTCTTCTTCATCTTGCGCAGGACTTCGGCGGAGATTTGCGGCGGCGCGAGCTTCTGGTCGCGCACTTCGACCCACGCGTCACCGTTGTCGGCCTTGATGATCTTGTAGGGCATCAGGCCGATGTCCTTCTGCACTTCCTTCTCTTCGAAGCGTCGGCCGATCAGGCGCTTGACCGCGAACAGCGTGTTCTTCGGGTTCGTGACCGACTGACGCTTGGCCGGCGCGCCGACCAGGATCTCGCTGTCATCCATGTAAGCGATGATCGACGGCGTGGTGCGCGCGCCTTCCGAGTTCTCGATGACCTTGACCGAGTTGCCTTCCATGATCGCCACGCACGAGTTGGTCGTGCCGAGGTCGATACCGATGATTTTGCCCATTTTTACAAATCTCCTGACTTTGATCGCTGCGGAAAGCGCCCGGTTGACCCATTTGGCGGCGGGACGATCCGCTCTCAATTCATACCTGCACTCAAAATAAGTGCGGCCACATCGTTTTCAAGACCTCTTTTGCGATGCGGTCTTTAATTTTTTTCAATCACGGGGCGAGGCGCCTGAATCTTCGCTGCGAGCCCGCTCCGTCAGTCTGCGCGGCGCCCCCGGCGTGGTTCGCCGGAAGTGCCTGAATCGATGGGATCTTTGCGGCACGTAGCGATGCGAAGCGACGCAGCAGACGCCACCGGCGCAAACGCCCGGAGCGAGTGTCGACGTGATTACTTCGGCGCCGCGACGGTCACGAGCGCGGGACGCAGTACGCGATCCGCGATCACAAAGCCCTTTTGCAGCACCGCGACGACGGTGTTCGGCTCCTGGTCGGCCGGCACCATCGAAATGGCCTGATGGCGGTGCGGATCGAACTTTTCGCCGACCGGATTGATCGCCACGACGCGACCCTTCTCGAGCGCGCCGTTCAACTGCCGCAGCGTGAGCTCGACGCCTTCGCGGACCTTCTGCAAGTCGTCGGACGAATGGGCGACGGCCGCCTCGAGACTGTCGACCACCGGCAGCAGATGCTCGGCGAAGCTCTCGATCGCAAACTTGTGCGCCTTGGCGACGTCTTCCTGAGCGCGCCGGCGCACGTTTTCGGTTTCGGCCTTCGCGCGCAGGAAGCTTTCCTGCAACTCGGCGATCTTCGCCTGAGCGTCGGCCAGCGCCTGCTCGGCGGCACCCTGGGCCGGTTCCGCGGGGGCGCCGGTGTCCGGCTGTTGAGCAGCGGCCCCAGCCGCCTCGGCGGCCTGGCGCGCGGCTTCGTCGGCGGGCGTGGGATTCTGGCTCGTCGGGTTCTCTTGCGTGTTTTCCATGTCGCTGAAAGTCGTTAAAAAGTAAAAGCCAAAGGCGGTGCAAGCCGTTCCGACACAGTACGATTCATGCTTTGCAAAATCGCGACACGCGTCTTCGCGCCGATCCGCCAGACCGGACCCCAGATGGGGCCTGAAAAAGCCGTTTCAAGCGGGTCGAGGGTTTTCGCACCACCGACGTGCAGGCGAAATGCGCCGTAACAAGCCTCAACGTGGCGCAATCAGATAGAGATTGAGTGCAGCCCGCAACTGACCTATTCTCCAGTCATGGAGCGGCAACGCCACGTTAACCCTAATCTGACGTAAGCGTTACCGACACCTGACAGTCGTTCCGATAGCCTGTTTCAGCCCATCAAGGGAGTACCGTGAAACTGACCTTTGCAATCGGGGTGGTCGCACTGGTACTGATCGCGGGCACCACGACCATCTGCATGTCCGGTGCGGTCAACGACCACACCACCGAGTACGGCGGCGCACACGCCACCGTGGAGCAGTTTCTCAATCCCCACCTGAAAATCTGTCGATAGTGCGCCGGTCGCGTTTGGTCGGTCGGCCGTGCAGCGCGGCGGCCGGCTCGTGGTAGACCTTGCGCCGTTCCTGCTCGACCTGCCGCTTCGCCTTGCTCTGCGCGGTTTCCACATAAAGCGTCTGCGCGACGCTCGCCGGACCGCGTACGTCGCATACGCCCAGCACCTCCACCTGCCACACGTAGCGCTCGATCTCGATTTCGACCAGATCGCCGACACGCACGTCCTTCGCCGGCTTCACGGCGACGCCGCCGATACGCACCCGCCCCTTGTCGACCGCCTCCGCGGCCAGCGAACGCGTCTTGAAGAAGCGCGCGGCCCACAGCCATTTGTCGATGCGCAGTTTCGCGCCCGGTTCGGTTGAAATGCGGTAGTTCATCTGCGTATTCAAGCTCCTGTCGTGTGCGGCACCGGCACCGCCTGCACGGGCCAGCCCTGCAGATGCTGCGCAACGATTTCGCCAAGCGCGGCAACCCACGGCTGCGACGCGTTCAGACAGGCGATCCGGTGAAACTCCTTGCCACCCGCCTGCAGAAATTCGCCGCGCCCTTCCATGCCGATTTCCTCGATCGTTTCGAGGCAGTCGGCGGTGAAACCCGGGCAAAACACGTCAGCACGCCGCACGCCTGCCGCGCCGAGTTCCTTCAACGTCGGCGCCGTGTAGGGCTGCAGCCATTCGGCATTGCCGAAGCGCGACTGGAACGTGATGCGGCATTCGACCGACGTCAAATCGAGCGCCTGCATCAGCAGCGCGCCGGTCTGCTGGCATTGCTCGTGGTACGGGTCGCCGAGATCGAGCGTGCGCTTGGGCACGCCGTGGAAACTGAGCACGAGCTTGTCGCCCGCCGCGAAATCGGGGCGGCCGTGCAGATGCCAGTAGTGGTGCACCTGTGCGGCGAGCGCCGCGATGTACGCCGGGGTGATCGGCGTACTGGCGCACGGTGCGGATTTCCGGCTGGTTGCGCATGCGCTTGAGCGCGGAAAAGGCTTCGTCGAACGCGGTCGCAGTGGTCGACGCCGAATACTGCGGATACATCGGCATCAGCAACACGCGCTCGGCGCCCGCGAGCTTCAGCTGGTTCAGCATTGCCGGAATGCCGGGCGTGCCGTAGCGCATTGCGTAGTCGACCAGCACCGTGTAGTCGTTCAGTTGCAGCAGATGGCGCAGGCCCTCGACCTGCTTTTCGGTGTGGACGCGCAGCGGTGAGCCCTCGGGCATCCACACCGCCGCATACTTCTTCGCAGAGCTGCGGCCGCGCAACGGCAGAATCAGCAGACGCAGAATGAGCTGCCACAGCAGCGCCGGAATTTCGACCACGCGAGGATCGGACAGGAACTGCGCAAGGTAGCGGCGCACCGCGCGCGGCGTCGGCGCGTCGGGCGTGCCGAGATTGATCAGCAACACGGCGACGCGATGCGACGTGGCGTTCTGTGAAGGCCGCTCGAGGTCGAAGCGCATAGGTAGCAGAAATCACCGCATTTTGCGGCGAGTCGATTCAATGGAGATTCATTATAGCGGCGCAGGTTCTGCCCGGCGCCGCCAGAGACCCCTGGCCATTCGGACGATTGGCAGACACCGCGCGTTCGCGCATCATGATCGCCACGGACTGCGATGACGACAGTTCCGCGGAGCCCGAGGACTACTGCTGGCTGAGCGTCATGGACAACAGCCGCGCGGTTATGTCCACGATCGGAATCACGCGGTTGTAGGCCATGCGGGTCGGTCCGATCACACCGAGCGTGCCGACGATCTTGCCGTTCACCTCGTACGGCGCGGTGACGACGCTCATTTCCTCGATCGGTACCAGATTCGATTCGCCGCCAATGAATATTTGCACGCCCGCCGCGTGACTCGACACGTCGAGCAACTGAAGGAGGCTGGTCTTCTGGTCGAACACATCGAACAGCTTGCGCAGGCGCGCCATGTCCGACGAAAGATCGGCGACTTCGAGCAGATTGCGCTCGCCCGAGATCAACACGGTCTCGCCGGTGTCGGATTCGTCGGTGCTGGCGGTGACGGCCGCGTGCATCAGCGAGGTCATGTCGCCACGCAGCTCGTCGATTTCCTCGCGCAGGCGGCGGCGCACCTCGTCGAACGAGAGGCCAGCGAAGTGCGCGTTGATGTAATTGGAGGCTTCCACCAGCTGCGAAGGCGAAAAGTCGCGCTGGGTGGCGAGGATGCGGTTTTGCACGTCGCCTTCGGGCGTCACGATGATCAGCAGAATGCGCTGGTCGGACAGGCGCATGAATTCGATCTGCTTGAACACGTGGCTGCGACGCGGCGTGAGCACGACGCCGGCGAACTGCGACAGATTTGAGAGCACGCTCGCCGCCGCGGCGACGATCTTCTGCGGCTCGCCCACCTGCAGCGTGGTCTTGACGGTGCGCGTCACCGCCTCCTCGTCGGCGGCGGATTCGACGGTCAGCATCGTGTCGACGAACAGGCGGTAGCCGCGTGGCGTCGGAATGCGCCCTGCCGACGTATGCGGACTGATCACGAGCCCCAGATCCTCGAGGTCCGACATCACGTTGCGGATCGTGGCCGGACTCAGTTCGAGGCCCGAATAACGTGACAGCGTGCGCGAGCCGACCGGCTGACCTTCGGCGATGTAGCGCTCAATCAGCGTTTTGAGGAGGGTTTGTGCGCGAGGATCTAGCATGACGAAAAATTTTAGCTCAATGGCATCGCAGCCGTGAGCGCCCGCGGCGCCCGCTCCCGGCGAATGCACCGCCGTCGGCGGGCTCGCATGTCATCGGGTCTTCACCATTCTAACGATAATCGCGACATACGCAGACGCCCTGCGTGCGCCGCCCCACAACCGGGTCGGTCTGCGGTTCTTTTCAGGCCCTACCTATGGTGTAATGCCGGCATGCAAGTGACCAGCCAGTTCA
The DNA here is from genome assembly GCF_050436245.1 of Paraburkholderia sp. MM6662-R1. NCBI lineage: Bacteria > Pseudomonadati > Pseudomonadota > Betaproteobacteria > Burkholderiales > Burkholderiaceae > Paraburkholderia > Paraburkholderia sp. MM6662-R1. The sequence goes on from NZ_JBNDLV010000001.1 coordinate 1,879,492, forward strand.
AGACCGTCGCGCTCGTCGGGCGCAGCAATACGCCAGGCATCGGCGAGCCGCTGACCGCGCTCGCCGCCTGCATCGCGAAGCTCGGCCTCGAAGTCGTGTTCGAAGCAGACACCGCCGCCGAAATCGGCGTGACCGACTATCCGGCGCTGCGTCTCGCCGAGATCGGCGCGCGCGCCGACGTCGCCGTGGTGCTCGGCGGCGACGGCACGATGCTCGGCATCGGCCGCCAGCTCGCGCCGTATCGCACGCCCTTGATCGGCATCAACCACGGGCGGCTCGGCTTCATCACGGACATTCCGATCTCCGACATGCGCGAGATCGTGCCGCAGATGCTGTCCGGCAATTTCGAGCGCGAGGAGCGCGTGCTGCTCGAAGCGCGCATCGTGCGCGACGGCACGCCGATCTACCACGCGCTCGCGTTCAACGACGTGGTGGTCAACCGCAGCGGCTTCTCGGGCATGGCGGAGTTGCGCGTGTCGGTCGACGGCCGCTTCATGTACAACCAGCGCTCGGACGGCCTGATCGTCGCGACGCCGACCGGCTCGACCGCGTATTCGCTGTCCTCGCAGGGGCCGATCCTGCATCCGCAACTACAGGGCATCGTGCTCGTGCCGATCGCGCCGCACGCGCTGTCGAACCGGCCGATCGTGCTGCCGGACGAATCGAAGGTCAGCATCCAGATCGTTTCCGGGCGCGAGGTGAACGTCAATTTCGACATGCAGTCGTTCACGTCGCTGGAGCTCGGCGACACGATCGAGGTGCGCCGTTCGCGCCACACGGTGCCGATGCTGCATCCGGTCGGCTACAGCTACTATGCGACGTTACGCCAGAAGCTGCACTGGCACGAGTACCCGTCGCACGAAGAAGACCCGAGGCCGTAAGCGGCACTTTGATTTCGCACGCCGCCGCGGCCGCCACCCGAATCCCAAGCTCACCCGACCACCTCCATGCTTCGCCACCTCTCGATACGCGACTTCGTCATCGTCGCCGCGCTCGACCTCGAATTCGACAGCGGCTTTACCGTTTTCTCGGGCGAAACCGGCGCCGGCAAATCGATCCTGATCGACGCGCTCGCGCTGGCACTAGGCGCGCGCGCCGAGGCGAGCGTCGTGCGCACCGGCGAGAGCCGCGCCGACATCACCGCGGAGTTCGAGACGCAAGCACAGGTCGATCAATGGCTCGACACGCAGGCGCTCGGCGCGGCCGACGACGGCCAGCACGGCGGCACCGTGATGCTGCGGCGGGTGGTCGACGCGAACGGCCGCTCGCGCGCGTTCATCAACGGTACGGCGGCCACGCTCGCGCAGCTGCGCGAGGTCGGCGAGATGCTCGTCGATATTCACGGCCAGCACGCGCACCAGTTGCTGATGCGCCCGGACGCGCAGCGCGAGCTGTTCGACACGCACGCGGGCCTGTCCGACCTGGCCGCCGCCGTCACCCGCGCGTGGCGCACGTGGCGCGACAAGGCGCAGGCCGTCGAGCAAGCGCAAACGCGCGATCGCGAGTTGCAACTCGAACGCGAGCGACTCGCGTGGCAACTCACCGAACTCGACAAGCTCGCGCCACAGCCGGGCGAATGGGAAGAAGTCAACACCGAGCATCGGCGGCTGTCGCATTCCGCGAATCTGATCGACGGCGTGCAGGGAGCGCTCGGCGCGCTGTCCGAATCGGACGACGCGATGATCACGCATCTCGGCTCGATCGTGTCGAAGGTGCGCGACCTCGCGGAGATCGACCCCGCGCTGAACGACGTGCTCGCCGCGCTCGAACCGGCCGAAATCCAGTTGCAGGAAGCCGCGTATTCGCTGAGCCACTACGCGCAGAAGCTCGAGCTCGATCCGGAGCGGCTCGCGCAGGTCGAAAAGCGCCTCGACGCGCTGCACTCGGCCGCGCGCAAATTCCGCCTGCGGCCCGAGACGCTGCCGGAAGAACACGCAGAGCGGCGCAAGCAACTGGCCGCGCTCGACGCCGCCGCCGACCTCGACGGCCTGCGCGCCGCCGAGGCGCAAGCGAAGGAAGTGTTCGTCGCCGAGGCGAAAAAGCTGTCGAAGGCACGCGCGAAAGCAGGCAAGGCACTCGGCGAGGCGGTCACGACCGGCATGCAGGAACTGTCGATGAAAGGCGGCAGCTTCGAGGTCGCGCTGGTGCCGCTGCCCGAAGGCGGCGCGCACGGGCTCGAGCAGATCGAGTTCCGCGTCGCCGGTCATGCCGGCGTGCCGCTGCGGCCGCTCGCGAAGGTTGCGTCAGGCGGCGAACTCGCGCGTATCAGTCTCGCGCTCGCAGTGATCGCGAGCGCGGCCAGCCCGACACCGACCCTGATCTTCGACGAAGTGGATACGGGCATCGGCGGCGGCGTGGCCGAAGTGGTCGGACGGCTATTGCATCAGCTCGGCGAGGCGCGCCAGGTGCTGTGCGTGACCCATCTGCCGCAGGTCGCCGCGCGCGGCGATCATCATTTCCAGGTCGCAAAGATGAGCAACGGCACCGGCGGCACGCTCAGCAGCGTGAGCTCGCTCGACAAGGCGAGCCGCATCGAGGAAGTCGCGCGCATGCTCGGTGGCCTCGAAATCACGGCGACCACGCGCAAGCACGCGAAGGAAATGCTGGCCGCCTGAAATTGCGCCGCGCATAGGCGGCCGCACACGGCTGAGTCGGCCTGGCCGGGACGTCACACCGATCCCGGCCGCGCATGATGCGCGACGCGAAGTGCGTGAGCGCCCTTACCCAAACACCCTCTTCCACAACGCCAGCACCGCCTCGCGCTCGGCCGCGACCAGCGCCGGATCGACCCGCGCCTTCTCCATCCCATCGAGCCGCAGCGTGTGCTGCAGCTTGCGATAGCGCCGATAGGCGGCGCCGACCGTCTCCGCTTCCGCTTCGCTCATCAGCCCGAAACGCGACACCTCACGCAGCAGCGCGATATTGCCGGTATTGCGGATCAGCTCGGGATCGCGCGCCGCATGCAGCAGCACCCAGTACTGCACGGTGAACTCGATATCGACCATGCCGCCGCGGTCGTGCTTCAGGTCGAACAGCGCCGGCGTATGGTTCGGGTGTCCCGCCTCGACACGCGCGCGCATCTCGACGATCTCTTTCGCGAGCGGCGCCGCTTCGCGCGGCGTCGTCAGCACCTGTTCGCGGATCGCCTCGAACTTCGCGCCGATCTCCGGATCGCCCCCGCAGTAGCGCGCACGCGTCAGCGCCTGATGCTCCCACACCCACGCGGTATTCGCCGCGTCGCCCTCGCGCAGCTGGTAGCGGCGGAACGCATCGAGGTCGGTGACGAGCAGGCCCGACTCGCCGTTGGGCCGCAGCCGCAGGTCGATGTCGAACAATGTGCCGGCGCCGGTCGCGGTGGTCAGCCATGTGATCAGACGCCGTGTGTAGGTTGCGTAGACGTCGGCGGCGGCATCGCCGGGATCGTCGTACAGGAAGATCACGTCGAGGTCCGACGCGTAGCCGAGCTCCTTGCCGCCGAGCTTGCCGTAGGCGATCACCGCGAAGCGCGGCACGTCGCGATGACGTTTGGCCAACTGCTTCCACACGGCTTCGATCGCCACGTCGAGCACTGCGTCGGCGAGCTCGGACAGCCGGTCGCTGACGTGCTCGACGGACAGCTTGCCGGCAAGATCGATCAGCAGAATGCGGAACACCTCGGCCTGATGCGCGTGACGCAGCAGATCCATCTGCTGCTCGACGCCATCGGCGGCGGCGAGCCGCAAACGCAACGTACGCTTGAATTCAGCCCAGTCGAACGGACTGTTGATCGCCTCGACGTCGAGCAGCTCGTCGAGCAGCTGCGGATGGCGGATCAGATAGCCGGCCGCCCAGCGCGAGCCGCCCAGCACCGACAGCACCTGGTGCAGCGCCTGCGGATACTCGGTCAGAAGCGCCAGATACGCGCCGCGCCGGCTCACCGCTTCGAGCAGATCGAACAGGCGCGCGACCGTATCGCCGCGCCGCCCGGCCGGCTCCAGCGTGCGCGCGGCTTCGAGCGCGCGCTGCGCGACGATGTCGAAACGCTGCCGGCTGCGCTCGTTCAGGCCCGTGTAGCGCGACGAGCGCCACACCGCCTGCAGGCGGGCGAGCAGCTCCCCGGGCTCGGCCACCCCCAGTTCGACGAGGCGCGCGCGCAGTGCGTCGTCGGCGCTATCGTCGGCGAGCGCGCTGCTCCACACCCACGCGGCCGCGCCGTCCTCGGGCGCGCCGCAACCGTCGCGGCCGCCCACCTTGTCGGCGAAAATCTGGTCGAACTGCTGTTCGACGAACTCGCGATGCGCGTCGAGCTTCGTCATCAATTGCGGGTAGTCGTCGCAGCCCATCACGCGCGCGAGCGCCATGCGGTCTTCGGCATCGACGGGCATCGCGTGGGTCTGCGCGTCGTTGCGATATTGCAAACGATGCTCGAGCTCCCGCAGAAAGCGATACGCCTGCGACAGCTTCACGCACACCGACGGATCCATCAACCCATTCGTGGCCGCGTGGCGCAGCACGGCGAGCGTCGGCCGCACGCGAAAGCCGGCGTCCTGGCCGCCGCGGATCAGCTGGAACACCTGCGCGCTGAATTCGATTTCACGGATGCCGCCACGGCCTAGCTTGATGTCGTCGGCCTTGTCGGGGCGCATCGACGCGCGGCGCTGCGCCTCCTGGCGGATCTGCAGATGCAGCGCGCGAATCGCGCTGATCACGCCGAAATCCAGATAGCGTCGATAGACGAACGGCGTGACGATCGCCCCGAGCTGCTTCTGCAGCCGCTGCGCCGAGGCGCTCGCGCCCTCGGACACGAGCCGGCCCTTGATCCACGCGTAGCGCTCCCACTCGCGGCCCTGCACATAGAAATACTCTTCGAGCATGCCGAGGCTGCATACGAGCGGCCCCGAATCGCCGTTCGGCCGCAGACGCATATCGACGCGAAACACGTAGCCGTCGGCGGTGACTTCGGCGAGCGCGCCGATCAGCCGCTTGCCGAGCCGCGTGAAGAACTCCTGGGTCGCGAGCGGCGAGCGCTGGCCGCCGGCGGTCTCGCCGTCGTCCTCATAGACGAAGATCAGGTCGATATCCGACGACACGTTCAGCTCGCGCCCGCCGAGCTTGCCCATACCGACCACGCCAAGCGTGAGCCGTTCGCCCTGCTGGTCGCGCGGCTCGCCATACAGCGCTTCGAGCTCGGCGCTCAGCACCGTCAGCGCGCGCTGGATCGTCGTTTCCGCGAGATCGGTCATCGCGCCGGTGACTTCGGCGATATCGGCCTCGCCGGCCAGGTCGCGCTCCATCACCGCGCAGAATACTTCGGTGCGCAGCTGGCGCAGCGCGCGCTTCAGCGCATCTTCGTCGACCGGCGCACCGGCTGGGCCCGCCGCCTCGGCGCACAGTTCGTCGAGACGCGCGTCGATGCGCTCGCGCGTCAGCGGTTCGTCGGCCAGCGCGCCGACATGCGCGACCAGTTGCGGGCGGGCCGCAGCGGCGCGCGCGGCATAGTGCGAATAGCTGGAACTCAGGAGGGTGGCGTCAGTCATCAAAAATCTGGCTCGCTCGTTGCTTGATCGAATTTGTCCGGCGGTATTCTGACGGTGTCCGGGTGTCGTTCCGGGGTCGTTGTCGTGTCGTTCCGTCGTGCCATCGGCATGCGGCGACAAGCGTGCCGGCCCCCGTGCCGGACGGCCTCGCCAATCGCCGTCACGGGCCGTCGGACAGGGTTTGCAGGAGGTCCGCCGACGCTTTCCCGTGTGATACATTTCGTCGTTAACACGCAAAACTACCATACGCCCAGCCGCCGCAGCATGTCCGAGCGAAACGAATCCGCCGACCCGCAAACCCCACCGCAGGTCCGGCATGTGAGCGGAAGCGACCACATCGTGCTGCGTCGGACGTTGCGCGTGCTCGCCGCGCTCGCGCTCGTCCTCTATTTCATCGCGGGCGGACTGTTTCTGGGTTTGCGCTACGTGGTGCTGCCGCGCGCCGACATGTTCCGGCCGCGCATCGAAGCCGCGGTCTCCGACAAGCTGCGCACCCAATTCACGATCGGCCGGCTCGCGCCGCACTGGAGCGGCTTCCAGCCAGGGCTCGATGTCACGAATCTCGTCATCCGCGATCACGACGGCCAACCCGCGCTGACGATTCCGCACGCCACCGCGTCGGTGTCCTGGCGCTCGCTGTGGGAGTTTCATCTGGCGCTGTCGAGCCTGATCGTCGATCAGCCGGACGTGCTGGTGTCGCGCAGCGAGGACGGCGTGCTGTCGGTCGCGGGCGTGCCGGTGCCGACGCGCCACAGCGGCAACGACACGCTGTCCACCTGGTTGTTGCGTCAGCAGGCGATCGTCGTGCGCGGCGGCGTGCTGCGCTGGCGCGACGCGACGCGCAACGAATCCGAACTGGCGCTGCGCGACATCCGCATCGCGATCCTCAATGACGGCCGCGACCACCGCATGGCGCTGCAGGCGCCACCCGACGGCCAGGTGCTGAAAGGCCCGCTCGACTTCCGCACGCACTTCCGCCACGCGCCGCTCTCGGCGCTCGGCAAGCCGATCAACTGGAGCGGGCAGGTGTACATGTCGACGGGCCCGGTCGATCTGCCGACGCTCGCGCGCTACATCCAGTTCCCGATCGAGACGTTCGCCGGCCGCATCGACAATGCAATCTGGATCGACTTCAGCGAAGGCCGCGTGACCCAGGCGACCGGCCAGTTGAGCGGTTACGACGTCGCGATGCGCGTGCGCCCGACCCAGCCAAGGCTGCTCGTGCCGATCACCCACTTTCTGTGGCGCGTCGAGGCAAACGAAGGCGAGTACCGGCTGCAGCTGTCGGACCTGCGTGCCGAGCTCGGCCAGCCGCCGCTCGAAGACGGCACGCCGCTCACGCGCATCCTGCGCTTCCGGACCCTCGACAGCCGCTACCGGATGGCGTCGCAGCAGCATGGGCAGCTTTTGAGCGTCAGCGGCGATCGTGTCGATCTCGGCATCCTCGCCGAATTCAGCCGCGCGCTGCCGCTGCCGCGGCACTTTCTCAATGAACTCGTGCGCATCAATCCGCGCGGGCTCGTCGCGAACTACGTGATCGACCTCGAGCGCGGCAAGCCGGAATCCGGAGAAGTGGGCAGCGACCGTCGGCCGACGGGTGTTGAACCGATCGAGCGTTATCGCTTCAAGGGCGATTTGCAGGGCATCAGCTTTGCCGCCCAGGAGCCGGGGCCGGGCCTGACGCCGCGCGGCCACCCGCGCGCCGGCGTTCCCGGCATCGAAAACCTGTGGGGCAACGTCGACGCCGATGAAAAAGGCGGCCACGCGAACTTCGATACGACCAACGTGGCGATCACGCTGCCGGGCGTGTTCGACGATCCGCGTCTCACGCTTGCGCGTCTGCACGGCCGCGCCGACTGGACGATGGGCACGAAGGCACCGGGCGACACGCGTCCCGCGTTCGCGGTCAAGCTCAACGATTTCAGCGTATCGAACCCTGACGTCGAGGCGAGCGCGACTGCGAGCTACAGCAATCCCGGCCACGGCCGCGGCTCGCTCGACCTGAAAGCCGACTTCCAGCGCGCGCAGGTGACGCACATCGCCCGCTATCTGCCGACCGCGGTCAGCGAAAAGCTGCGCATTTACCTCGGCCACGGCTTGCAGGCTGGCGTGTCGCGTGGCGGCACGATCGAAGTGCACGGCGACCTGACCAAGTTCCCCTACGCGCGCGACCCCGACGCCGGCATCTTCCACATCGTCGCGCCGTTCACCGGCGGCAAGTTCGATCCGACACCGTTCCCGCCGCGCAACATGCGCAACGGCACGCCAAACGTTTGGCCGCCGCTCGACGGCATCGACGGCGTGTTCGAGCTCAAGCAGAACGTGCTGCGCTTCGACATCGACCGCGGCCGTTACAAGCGCGTCACGCTGACCGGCGTGAACGGCCGCATCGACGACCTCGGCACCAAAGGCTCGAACCTCACCATAGAGGGCAACGGCCGCGGCCCGCTCGCCGATATGCTCGACTACGTGAACGGCAGCTCGCTCGGCATCATGGCGCGGCACCAGACCGAAAAGATTCGCGCGGAAGGGCCCGCGTCGCTCGCGCTGAAGCTGACGATCCCGCGTACGCCGAAGCCGCATATCGGCGTGGAAGGTGCGCTCGGCTTCCAGAACAATCGCCTGAGCGTGAGCAATGCGCCGTCGCTGTCGCAGCTGAACGGCCGGGTGCGCTTCACCGAACGAACGGCCGAAGTCGAGCGGCTCTCCGGCCAGTTCCTCGGCGGTGACGTGCATGCGAACGGCGGCTTGCGGCAAGACGGCACGTACGCGCTCGCGCTCAACGGCCACATCGCCGTCGATGCCGCGCGCGAACTGCATCTGCATGGCCCGGCCGCACAGGTGCTCACGCATATGAGCGGCAGCGCGCCTTATGCATTGCGCGTCACCGGCGCGAAGGGCCGCCTGCCGGAGGTCAGCGCCAACTCTGATCTGAGCGGCCTCGGGCTCGATTTTCCAGCGCCGTTCAAAAAGACTGCCGGCACGCCGATGCCGCTGCACTTCTCGGTCAATCCGTCGACGCTGCCGGGCGAAGCCGGCCTCGAACGCGCCGACCTGACGTTGGGGCCGGTCGCCGCCGCGTATCTGCTGCGCTATCGGCCGAACGCGCAGCCGCGTACGTCACCGACCGTCGTGCGCGGCGCGATCGGCGTGAACCGGCCGGTCGACCTGCCGTCCGAGGGCGTGGTCGCCGCGGCGGACATCAAGGAGATCGATGCCGACGCCTGGCGCGCGCTCGCCGCGCAGCTGCGCGCGGGCGTGAGCGCGGGCGGGGCGAATGGCGTGAACGGCGCTGCGAACGGCGGCAATACCGCCAGCAGCGCGGCCACACCCGCGGCCGTGCCGAATCCCATGCTCACGCAGTTCCTGCCGAACCGCTTCGCGCTGCACATCGACATGCTTACGCTGCTCAAGCGTCACTGGGACAACGTGATCGTCGGCGCGTCGCACGCGGACCGTACGTGGCAGGCGAACATCGCGTCGAATCAGGTGTCAGGCCACGTGTCGTGGCTGCCGGGAGCGACCCGCGAATCGCCTGGCGAACTGCAGGCGCGCTTCGCGCGCGTCGTGATTCCGTCGGTCGCGGACAAGGACCTGCTCGGTCCGGCGATGTCGGCGCCCGCGCTGAACATGCCGTCGATCGATCTGGTCGTCGACGAACTGATCGTGCACGATCGCAACGTCGGCCGGCTCGAGGTCGACGCGCACAACTTCGAAGAAAACGGCGTGCCGGTCTGGCAGCTCGACAAGCTCGACGTGACGAACCCCACCGCGACGCTGAGCGCGACCGCGAACTGGCGCACCTCGACCGAACTGCCCATCTCGGCCGACGAAGCCATGCCGCGCCGCACCGTGTTCGATTTCAAGCTCGACATCAAGGATGCCGGCGCGATGCTCGAGCGCTTCGGTCTGCCGAGGACGCTCAGGGGCGGCACCGGCTCGATTCAGGGCAAGGCCGTGTGGCAGGGCGGCCCGACCACGATCGACTATTCGACGCTGAACGGCAACCTCGCGCTGGATCTACGCCACGGTCAGATCCTGAAGGTCGATCCGGGCGTCGCGACACTGCTCGGCGTGCTGAGCCTGCAAAGCCTCGCGCGCATCGCCACACTCAATTTCCACGATGTGATCGGCGAGGGCCTGCCGTTCTCGAGCGTGACGGGTACCGCGCAGATTCATGACGGCATCGCCCGCACCGACAACTTCAGGATGGTGACCGCGCCGGCCCGCGCCGAGATGGTGGGCTCGGTCGACATCGCGCAGAAGAGCCAGGACCTGCACCTGCACGTAGTGCCGACCGTCAGCGCCGGCTCCGCGGTGATCGCCGCGACGGTCATCAATCCGCTGATCGGCCTCGGCGCGCTGATCGCCGATATCGCGTTCACGCATGGGGTGTCGCACGTATTCGCGCGCGACTACGCGATCACCGGCTCGTGGTCGAAACCGCACGTCGAGCGGGTGACGGGCGAACGGGGTAAGATTGACGCTCCGGCTTCGACCGTGCAAGCGCACTGAGCTCCGGTTTCCCTGGCGCCGCCGTCTCGAACCACGCGGCCGCTCGTGCCGCTCTATCGACTCAATGCGCCAACGGGGCCGAGCCAGCCCAGAACCATGCATGCGGCGCCCGCGCTTCACACCGCCGCCCGCCGGGAGTCTTTCGACACGCTCATGAGCGAAACACACGTCACTTCATCCGCATCCGCCGCAACCTCCAGCGGCCTTGTAGCCAGCCCCTTCCGGGTCGCCGCGCTGCAGATGGTCAGCTCGCCGGATCGCGATCGCAATCTCGCCGACGCAGAGCGCCTGATCGCCGAAGCCGCCGCCGACGGCGCGCAACTCGTGCTGCTCCCCGAGTATTTCTGTTTCATGGGCTTCAAGGACACCGACAAGCTCGCCGTGCGCGAGCCACATCAGGACGGCCCGATCCAACGCTTTCTCGCCGACGCCGCGCGCCGCCACCAGATCTGGGTGATCGGCGGCACCCTGCCGCTGAACGCACCGGAGCCGTCGCGCGTACTGAACACGACGCTGGTGTTCGACCCGAACGGCAACGAGGCCGCGCGCTACGACAAGATCCACCTGTTCAACTTCGAAAAGGGCGAAGAATCGTTCGACGAAGCGCGCACGATTCGACCCGGCACCTCGGTGCAAAGCTTCGAGGCGCCATTCGGCCGGGTCGGCCTGTCGGTCTGCTACGATCTGCGCTTTCCCGAGCTGTACCGGCGCATGGGCGACTGCGCGCTGATCGTGGTGCCGTCGGCGTTTACCTACACGACCGGCCGCGCGCATTGGGAGCTGCTGCTGCGCACTCGCGCGATCGAAAACCAGTGCTATGTGCTCGCCGCGGCGCAAGGCGGCAAACATGAAAACGGCCGCCGCACCTGGGGCCACAGCATGCTGATCGACCCGTGGGGCGAGATCGTCGCGGTGCGCGACGAGGGCGCCGGCGTGGTCGCGGGCAACCTCGAACGCGCGCGCATCGACGAAGTGCGGCAGAGCCTGCCGGCATGGCGTCATCGCGTGCTGACCTGAAACCGACATTGAAACTGCGGCGCCTGCCACGCATATAGCGACGCAGGCGCTCCCCGACCCCTTCGTATCGAGCAGAACATACTTCGCATGAACATCATCGAACCCGGTATCCGTAATCTCGCCGCCGCCAAGGACATCCTCCTCACGCCCTATGGTCTCGACGAATCGCTGCTCACGCGCACGCTCGCCGAAATCTTCACGCACCGCGTCGACTACGCGGACCTGTACTTCCAGACCACCCGCAGCGAAGCGTGGAGTCTCGAGGAAGGCATCGTGAAGTCGGGCAGCTTCAGCATCGATCAGGGTGTCGGCGTGCGCGCCGTGTCGGGCGAGCGCACCGCGTTCGCCTACTCGGACGATCTGTCGCCCGAAGCGATCCGCCAGGCGGCCATCGCCACGCGCGCGATCGCCAAGGCAGGCGGCGGCAAGCAGAAGATCCAGGTGGCGTCGTCGCTGACCGGCATCGCCGGGCGCGATCTGTATCTGCCGTCCGACCCGCTGCATTCGCTCGACGCCACCGCCAAGGTCAAACTGCTCGAGCGCATCGAGCAGATGGCGCGCGGCCGCGACCCGCGCATCCAGCAGGTGATGGCGGGCCTCGCCGGCGAATACGACGTGGTGCTGGTCGCGCGCAGCGACGGCGGCTTCGCGGCCGACATCCGGCCGCTCGTGCGTGTCTCGGTGACGGTGATCGCCGAGCAGAACGGCCGCCGCGAAATCGGCAGCGGCGGCGGCGGCGGGCGTTTCGACTACGGCTATTTCACCGATGAAGTGCTGTCGCGCTATGTCGACGACGCGGTGCACGCCGCTCTCGTCAATCTCGACGCGCGTCCGGCGCCGGCCGGTGCGATGACCGTCGTGCTCGGGCCGGGCTGGCCCGGCGTGCTGCTGCACGAGGCGATCGGCCACGGGCTCGAGGGCGACTTCAACCGCAAAGGGTCGTCGGCATTCGCGGGACGCATCGGCGAGCAGGTCGCCGCGAAGGGCGTCACCGTGGTCGACGACGGCACGCTGCCGAATCGTCGCGGCTCGCTCAATATCGACGACGAAGGTAATCCGACCCAGTGCACGACGCTGATCGAGGACGGCATCCTGAAGGGCTACATCCAGGACACCCTGAACGCGCGTCTGATGAAGATGCCGGTCACCGGCAACGCACGGCGCGAATCGTACGCGGCGCTGCCGATGCCGCGCATGACCAACACGTACATGCTGAACGGCGACAAGGACCCGCAAGAAATCCTCGCGTCCGTGAAGAACGGCCTGTATGCGGTGAACTTCGGTGGCGGTCAGGTCGACATCACGAACGGCAAATTCGTGTTCTCGGCCTCCGAGGCGTACATGATCGAGAACGGCAAGATCACGTATCCGGTCAAGGGCGCGACGCTGATCGGCAGCGGACCGGAATCGCTGAAGTACGTCACGATGATCGGCAACGACATGAAGCTCGATTCGGGCGTGGGCGTGTGCGGCAAGGAAGGCCAGAGCGTGCCGGTGGGCGTCGGTCAACCGACGCTGCGCATCGAGCGGATGACGGTCGGCGGCACGGCCTGATTTCGTCACGGATGCACGCTTCGCGCACGCAAGGCGCGAAGCGTGCGGGTTTTCCGCATTTTTCGACGCCCCAGCTTGTCAGCCGAGCCTGTACCGGGTTATAAACTCACTCACCCTTTTTGACCAGCGACGCATTCACTTCGCCATGTCCGCCAAGTTTTATTTTTACTTTTTTTGGTATCTCAGACCGCTGGCGGATCGAGAGGGGTGTTAGTGCACGCAGGACACCGAGAATTCCCGAAAAACCGCCAGCTAGCCTGGCGGTTTTTTTTCGTCTCACGCTTTTCGATACCTGACTGACATTTTGTCGTTGACCATTTTTTGATCGTCGTCCGCTCTGGCCTCGCTGTTTGATCACTGACTGATCGCCCCCGTTGCCCGCGCGAACACGCTACGAACCGATTCAGGAGAACAACATGCCCCCGCACAATACCGATGATGTCCGCATTCGCGAATTGAAGGAACTCACGCCGCCCGCTCACCTGATCCGCGAATTTGCCTGCGACGAGACGGTTTCCAACGTGATCTACGACTCGCGCACCGCGATGCATCGCATTCTGCACGGCATGGACGATCGTCTGATCGTCGTGATCGGCCCGTGCTCGATTCACGATCCGAAGGCCGCGATCGAATACGCGGGGCGTCTGATCGAGCAGCGCAAGCGCTTTGCCGGCGAACTCGAAGTCGTGATGCGCGTGTACTTCGAAAAGCCGCGTACGACGGTGGGCTGGAAGGGTCTCATCAACGACCCGCATATGGACAACAGCTTCAAGATCAACGAAGGTCTGCGCACCGCGCGCGAACTGCTTCTGCGCATCAACGAACTCGGCCTGCCGGCCGGCACCGAGTACCTCGACATGATCAGCCCGCAGTACATCGCGGATCTGATCTCCTGGGGTGCCATCGGCGCGCGCACGACCGAATCGCAGGTGCACCGGGAGCTGGCTTCGGGACTGTCGTGCCCGGTCGGCTTCAAGAACGGCACGGACGGCAACGTGAAGATCGCCGTCGACGCGATCAAGGCCGCCTCGCAGCCGCACCATTTCCTGTCGGTCACGAAGGGCGGCCACTCGGCGATCGTATCGACCGCGGGCAACGAGGACTGCCACGTGATTCTGCGCGGCGGCAAAACGCCGAACTACGACGCCGACAACGTCAACGCGGCCTGCGCGGACATCGGCAAGGCGGGTCTCGCCGCGCGTCTGATGATCGATGCGAGCCACGCGAACAGTTCGAAGAAGCACGAGAACCAGATTCCGGTGTGCGCGGACATCGGCCGTCAGATCGCCGCGGGTGACGAGCGGATCGTCGGCGTGATGGTGGAGTCGCACCTCGTCGCGGGTCGCCAGGATCTGCAGGAAGGCTGCGAGCTCACGTACGGCCAGAGCATTACCGATGCGTGTATCGGCTGGGACGAAAGCGTCGCGGTGCTCGAAGGCCTTGCCGAAGCGGTCAGGCAGCGCCGCGTCGCGCGCGGCAGCGGCAACTGAACACCTGCCCCGCCGCCACTGCGGGGGCTTGTCGGCAGTCCGTAGAAGAAACCCGGTTCAATATCGAACCGGGTTTTTTTATTGGCCATTCGGACGAATGGTACTCAGCCTGCTGCCTCGATATCGTCATAGCTCGTTGCCTGGTCGCTTACACGCTTGACCAGGCCGGAGAATGCGTATAAGATTTTATACATGAGGTGGCGATGGAGCAGGAAAAAGAAATTCGCTGGTTAGGCTCCAGCTACCGTGATTTGCTCGCTTTTCCCAACGAAGCGCGTCGTCTCGCAGGGTTTCAGCTTCACAAGATTCAGTCAGGACTCGACCCTGACGACTGGAAACCGTTCGAGTCTATCGGCGCCGGAACGCGCGAAATTCGCATCAGAGACGAGGACGGCATTTTTCGCGTGATGTACGTCACGAAATACGCCGAAGCGCTGTACGTGCTGCATTGCTTTCAGAAGAAAACGCGGAGGCTCGGACCGCACGACAGAAGAATTGCCGAAACGCGCTACCGCGCCATCACCCATTACAGGACCACCCAGCCATGACGATCGACACCAACATTCGTCACGTAACGCGAGCCGGCGCGAACGTGTTCCTCGAACTCGGTTTTTCCGCCGATGAAGCGAAGCGCCTTCACGCGGCGTCGCAAAAGCAGATCAACGACACGCGGCTGCTCAAGGAACAGCTGATGACCGAGCTGTCCACGTGGATCGAACAGCATCATCTGAAGCAGGCCGAGGCGGCCGAAATCCTGATGGTGTCGCGCCCGCGCGTGTCCGACGTCGTCAACAAGAAAACCACCAAGTTCACGATCGACACGCTCGTGGAAATGCTGAGCCGCATCGGCAAGCCGGTCACGCTCGCCGTCGGTTGAGCCTCGGCTCGTGCGACGCACCGTGCGTGTCCATGCGCACATGTGCGTCGCCATTCAAGGCGCGCCGCGATCGTGCTGCCACAGCACGTCGGTGCCGCCGTCCGCGCGATTGAGCACGCGCGCCAGCACGAACAGCAGATCGGACAGCCGGTTCACGTACTGACGTGGCGCCGCGTTCAGCGCCTCGTGTTCGCCAAGCGCGACGATCGCCCGCTCCGCGCGGCGGCAAACGGTACGGCACACATGCGCGAGCGCGGCCGCGCGCGAACCGCCCGGCAGAATGAATTCCTTCAGCGGCGGCAGCGTGGCGTTGTAGTCGGCGAGCCAGCCGTCGAGCTGCGCGAGATGCTGTTCGGTAATCATCGTGTGACCGGGAATGCACAGCTCGCCGCCCAGATCGAACAGGTCGTGCTGGATTGCGACCAGCGCCGCGCGTACGTTCTCGGGCAGGTTCTCGCACAACAGCACGCCGAGATTCGAATTGAGTTCGTCGACGTCGCCAATCGCGGCGATACGCGCGCTGTCCTTGCGCACGCGGCGACCGTCGCCGAGACCGGTGGTGCCGTCGTCGCCGGTGCGAGTGGCGATCTTGCTGAGGCGATTGCCCATGACGTCTCCCATGTATTAGTGACGATGCTGCCAGCTGGTTTGTCCATATTGCACGCATCGCGAAATCGCCGCCATTATATGAGCGGAAGCCGACCCAGCGCTGCCTGGCGGGCGAACGGCGTAAAATGAAACACTTGCTGCAAACAGACCGTTATTTAAAGAAACTTTCATGGGACCGGAGCAAGCGTTGAAGCGCCAACTCCGATCGAGCTAAAGCATGGGACCGGAGTAAGCGCTGTAGCGCTAACTCCGGTCGACACAGGAGACATGCGTGAACCATCCCGTGCCGCCGGCGCCGCTACGCCGGCCGTTTCCAGCCGAATTGCTGAACCAGCTAAAAGCCGCTTTCGGCAATCGCGTTTCCGTTGCCGAAGCCGTGCGTGCGCACCACGGCCGCGACGAATCACCGTTCGATCCGCAACTGCCTGACGCCGTCGTGTTCGCGCGTACAAGCGAAGACGTGCAAACCGCCGTCAAGCTGTGCGGCCAGTACGACGTGCCGATCATTCCGTACGGCAATGGCTCGTCGCTCGAAGGACATCTGCTTGCCGTGCAAGGCGGCGTGTCGATCGATCTGTCGGAAATGAACCGGGTGTTGTCGATCAACGCCGAAGACCTGACCGTCACCGTCGAGCCCGGCATCTCGCGCAAGCAACTGAACGAAGCGCTGCGCGACACCGGCCTGTTCTTCCCGATCGACCCCGGCGCGGACGCGAGCATCGGCGGGATGTCGGCAACCCGCGCGTCGGGTACCAACGCCGTGCGCTACGGCACGATGCGCGAGAACGTGCTCGGCCTGACGGTCGTGCTCGCCGATGGCCGCGTGATCAAGACCGGCTCGCGCGCGCGCAAATCGTCGGCGGGGTACGACCTCACGCGCCTGTTCGTCGGCTCGGAAGGCACGCTCGGCGTGATTACCGAAATCACGCTGCGCCTCTATCCGCAGCCGGAGGCGGTGTCGGCCGCGGTGTGCACGTTCCCGTCGATGGGCGATGCGGTGCGCGCGGTCATCGAGACGATCCAGATCGGCGTGCCGATCGCGCGTGTCGAGTTCGTCGATTCACTTGCGATCCGCTCGATCAATCGCCATTCGAATCTGACACTGCGCGAAGCGCCCACATTGTTCTTCGAATTTCACGGCACCGAGGCCGGCGTCAAGGAACAGGCCGAACTCGTGCAGGAAATCGCCGCACAGAATGCCGGTGAAGGCTTCGAATGGGCGACGCGCCCCGAAGACCGCAGCCGTCTGTGGAACGCGCGTCACAACGCCTATTTCGCGATGCTGCAACTGAAGCCCGGCTCGCGCGCGGTCACCACCGACGTCTGCGTGCCGATCTCGCGTCTCGCGCAGTGTGTGGTCGAAACGGAGCAGGATCTGTTGGCGTCGCCGCTGCCCTGCCCGATCGTCGGCCATGTCGGCGACGGAAACTTCCACGTCGCGATCCTGATCGATCCGGACAAGCCCGAAGAGCTCGAGGAAGCCGAGCGCCTGAACCATCGCATCGTGCAGCGCGCGCTGCGGATGGACGGCACCTGCACCGGCGAGCATGGCATCGGCCTGCACAAGATGGGCTTTCTGCTCGAGGAGCACGGCGACGTCGCGGTCGACACGATGCGCTCCATCAAGCACGCGCTAGACCCTCGCAATCTGATGAACCCGGGCAAGATTTTCGCCTGGGCGGCGGCCTGATCGACACTGCGCATGCCGGCCGCGGCAAACCGCTGACACGCCCGGCGGCAACCGCGCCAAGCTGAACACGCAAGTGATGCGAAGCAGGCAGCACGAAACAGGCAGCACGAAACGGCCGGCTCGAACCAGCAAGCCGGACCGGCGCAAGCCACGAGGAGACAACTCACATGAACGCACCCGCTGAACTGTCGGCCGAAGTCCTCGCGCAGCGTCAGCGCGAAGTCGTGCAGGCGCTGATGGCCGTGTTGCCGACCCACTGTCTGCTGTATCGCGAAGAAGACACCGTCGCGTACGAATGCGACGGGCTCGCCGCGTACCGGCGTCTGCCGCTCGCGGTCGTGTTGCCGGAAACCGAATCGCAGGTGCAGCGCATCGTGCAGATCTGCCATCGCCTCGAGGTGCCCATCGTGCCGCGCGGCGCGGGCACCGGGCTGTCCGGCGGCGCGATGCCGATTCGGCACGGCGTGGTGGTATCGCTCGCGCGCTTTCGCAAGATCGTCGAAGTCGACTCGTACGCGCGCATCGCGACCGTGCAGCCGGGCGTGCGCAATCTGGCGATCTCCGAAGCCGCGGCGCCGTATGGTCTTTACTATGCGCCGGATCCGTCGTCGCAGATTGCCTGCACGATCGGCGGCAACGTGTCGGAGAATTCGGGCGGCGTGCATTGCCTGAAGTACGGCCTCACCGTGCACAACGTGCTGCGCGTGCGCGCGGTCACGATGGAAGGCGAGATCGTCGAATTCGGCTCGCTCGCGCCCGACGCGCCGGGGCTCGATCTGCTCGCGGTGCTGATTGGCAGCGAGGGCATGTTCGCGATCGTCACCGAGGTCACCGTCAAGCTGATCCCGAAGCCGCAAACCGCGCAGGTCATCATGGCCAGCTTCGACGACGTCGTCAAAGGCGGCGACGCCGTTGCGGGCATCATCGCGGCGGGCATCATTCCGGCCGGCCTCGAGATGATGGACAAGCCCGCCACGCGCGCGGTCGAGGAGTTCGTCAACGCCGGCTACGACCTCGACGCGGCGGCGATCCTGCTGTGCGAATCGGACGGCACGCCCGAGGAAGTCGCGGCCGAGATCGTGCGCATGACCGCGGTGCTGCGCGAGCACGGCGCGACCCGTATCCAGATTTCACGCACGGAAGCCGAGCGCCTGCGCTTCTGGTCCGGGCGCAAGAACGCGTTTCCGGCCGCCGGCCGCATTTCGCCGGACTACTACTGCATGGACGGTACCGTGCCGCGCCGCAGTATCGGGCCGCTGCTCGCGCGCATCGAGGAGATGGAGAAGACCTACCAGTTGCGCTGCATCAACGTATTCCATGCCGGCGACGGCAACATGCACCCGCTGATCCTGTTCAACGGCAACGACCAGGACGAGTGGCATCGCGCCGAGTTGTTCGGTTGCGACATCCTCGAAGCTTGCGTCGAGCTGGGCGGCACGGTGACGGGCGAGCATGGCGTCGGCATCGAGAAGATCAATTCGATGTGCGTGCAGTTCTCGCCCGAAGAGCGCGACACGTTCCACGCGGTCAAGCGAGCATTCGACGCGCCCGGCCTATTGAACCCCGACAAGGGCATCCCGACGCGGGCGCGCTGTGCCGAATACGGCAAGATGCACGTGCGCGGCGGCCTGCTGCCTCATCCCGAGCTGCCGCGCTTCTAGCGGCTGGCGTTTGCAGCGCGCATCCACCGTTGGCCCCGCCCGCGCTGATGCTGGCGCGGCCTGCGCGGCGCTTTGCGCCCTCCCCTCCAGACCGATGCCGCGCCCCGTCATGCGGGTGCGCTCCGGCTTGCCAGCGAGCCGCCGCCCGGTACAATCAAACGAAACACAACGAGCAGGCCACCATGGAAGAGGACGACATCGTCGCCGTATGGTCCGAACGCGTGCGTTTGGCCAGCGCCGAGGGACGCGCGCTGCGCATCCGCGGCGGCGGCACCAAAGACTGGTATGGCCAGACGCTGGAAGGTGAGATCCTCGACACGCGCGCTTATCGCGGCATCATCGCGTACGATCCGGCCGAGCTCGTGATCACCGCGCGCGCGGGGACACCGCTGCTGGAAATCGAAGCCGCGCTCGCCGAGCACAACCAGATGCTGCCGTTCGAGCCGCCGCACTTCGGGCCGCAGGCCACCTTCGGCGGCTGCATCGCCGCTGGCATTTCGGGGCCGCGCAGGCCGGCCGTCGGCGCCGCGCGCGACTTCGTGCTCGGCGCCGTCGTGATGAACGGCCAGGGGCAGGTGCTGCACTTCGGCGGCCAGGTCGTCAAGAACGTCGCGGGTTACGACGTGTCGCGGCTGCTCGCGGGCTCGCTCGGCACGCTCGGGCTGATCCTCGAGCTGTCGGTCAAAGTGCTGCCGCGGCCGCAGGTCGAAGCCACGCTGAAGTTCGACATGAACGGCACCGATGCGGTACGCAAGCTCAACGAATGGGGCGGCCGGCCCCTGCCGATCACCGCGAGCGCATGGCGCAACGGCACGCTCGCGGTGCGCCTGGGCGGCGCGGAAGCCGCGGTCAAGGCAGCGCGCACCGGGCTCGGCGGCGAAGTCGTCGATGCGGTCGAAGCTGAACGCTTCTGGGCCGGCCTGCGCGAACAGACCGATTCGTTTTTCGCGGGCATTCCACCGAAGGCCGCGCTGTGGCGTCTCGCGCTACCGTCGATCACCGAGCCGCTGCAGCTGCCCGGCGCGCAACTGATGGAATGGGGCGGCGGCCAGCGCTGGTGGATCACCGACACCGACGCGCAAACCGTGCGCATCAGCGCGAAACAGGCCGGCGGCCACGCGACCATCTTCCGCAGCGGCCACGGCTACGACCGTGGCGCCGGCGTATTCACACCGCTGCCCGCGCCGCTGATGAAAATCCATCGCGGCCTCAAACATGCATTCGACCCGGCCCGCATCTTCAACCGCGGCCGTCTCTACTCCGACTTCTGAGCGACGCGATGCAAACCAACCTCGCGGACTTCATTCGTAATACGCCCGATGGCAACGAAGCGGACGCCATCCTGCGCAAATGCGTGCATTGCGGTTTTTGCACCGCCACCTGCCCAACCTACCAACTGCTTGGCGACGAGCTCGACGGCCCGCGCGGGCGCATCTATCTGATCAAGCAGATGGTCGAAGGCGCGCCGGTCACGCGCAGCACGCAGGTTCACCTCGACCGCTGCCTGACCTGCCGCAATTGCGAATCGACCTGCCCGTCGGGCGTGCAATATGGGCGGCTCGTCGAAATCGGCCGCAAGCTCACCGAAGAGAAAGTCACGCGTCCGCTCAATCAGCGGCTGATGCGGCGCCTGCTCGCGAGCGTGCTGCCGAACAGCGCGATCTTCACGCCGGCGATGCGGCTGGGTCAGCACGTGCGCGGCCTGCTGCCGAAGAAGCTGCGCGACAAGGTGCCCGCGCGCCAGCACCCGCTCGAATGGCCGAGCGCAAAACACGAACGCAAGGTGCTGATGCTGGCGGGCTGCGTGCAACCGTCGATGATGCCGAACGTCAACATCGCGACCGCGCGCGTGTTCGATGCGCTCGGCATCGAAACGCTGATCGCGCCCGACGCCGGCTGCTGCGGCGCGATCCGCCTGCACCTCGGCTACCACGACGAAGCGCTCGACGACCTGCGCGCGAACATCGACGCATGGTGGCCCTACGTCGAACAGGGCGTTGAAGCGATCGTGATGAACGCGTCGGGCTGCGGCGCGACGGTCAAGGAATACGCGCACCTGCTGCGCCTCGATCCGAACTATGCCGAGAAGGCGCGCCGCATCGTCGAATTGACGCGCGACGTCTCCGAGATCCTGCTCGAGTTCGAGGAACAGCTCGTCGCCATCACGCGCCGCCGCTCGGTACACACGGTCGCGTTTCATCCACCCTGCACGCTGCAGCATGGCCAGCAGATCCGCGGCAAGGTCGAGCAACTGCTCGGCGCGCTCGGCGTCGAAGTGCGCCTGCCCGCCGACAGCCATCTGTGCTGCGGCTCGGCCGGCACCTACTCGCTGCTGCAGCCGCGCATGTCGTACGCGCTGCGCGACCAGAAGCTCGCGCGTTTGCAGGCGCAGGAGCCGCAGGTGATCGTGTCGGCGAACGTCGGTTGCATCGCGCATCTGCAAAGCGGTACGTCGACGCCGGTCGCGCACTGGATCGAATTGGTCGAGCACATGCTGTCCGTATAATCGGGGCATCGTCTTCGCTGAACACCGGTTCGTTCCATGTCCGATCTGCCTCACAATCTCGCCGACGTGCACGAGCGCATCGCCAGGGCCGCGCAAGCGGCCCACCGCGACGCGCAGTCCGTGACGCTGCTCGCGGTCTCCAAAACGTTTCCCGCCGATGCCGTGCGCGCCGCTCATGCGGCCGGTCAACGCGCCTTCGGCGAGAACTACGTGCAGGAAGCGCTCGACAAGATCCAGACACTTGCCGATCTGCGCGCGTCGCTCGAATGGCATTTCATCGGGCCGCTGCAATCGAACAAGACGCGGCCCGTCGCCGAGCATTTCGACTGGGTACATTCGGTCGATCGGCTGAAGATCGCGCAGCGGCTGTCGGAGCAGCGCCCGGACAACCTGCCGCCGCTCAACGTGTGCCTGCAGGTCAACGTCAGCGGTGAGGCGTCGAAGAGTGGCGTCGCCATCGCCGAGGCGGCCGCTATCGCGCAGCAGATCGCCGCGCTGCCGAAGCTGAAGCTGCGCGGACTGATGTCGATTCCCGAACCGGGCGGCGATCTCGCAGAACAACGCGCGCCGCATCGCCAATTGCGCGAGCTATTCGAGCGCTTGCGTAACGACGGGCTCGCGCTCGATACGCTGTCGATGGGCATGTCTGCCGATCTCGAAGCAGCCGTGCTCGAAGGCGCGACGATCGTGCGCGTCGGCACCGCGATCTTCGGCGCACGCGATTATTCGCGCTGAGCATTTCCACGGGCCTTGCGCGAACCTGGCTGCGCGAAGCCCTCACCGCATCTCATCTGAACCTACCCGGACCATCATGAAAATTGCGTTTATCGGCGGCGGCAACATGGCCGCGGCGTTGATCGGCGGCCTCATCAAGCGGGGCGTCGCGCCCGCGGACCTGTACGCGGTCGATCCGAACGAAGACGCGCGCCAGCGCAACGAGCAGCAATTTGGCATCCGCACCGGCGCGGCCGCCGACGTCTCGCTCGCCGACTACGACGCGGTCGTGCTCGCGGTGAAGCCGCAGATCCTGAAGAGCGTCGCCGGGACGCTGGCGCCGCATCTGCGCGCGTCGCAACTCGTCGTCAGCATCGTCGCGGGCATTCGGATCGGCGACATGTCGCGCTGGCTCGCTGGCCACAACCGCATCGTGCGCGTGATGCCGAATACGCCGGCGCTGATCGGCAGGGGCGTCACGGGTCTCGTCGCCAGCGGCAGCGTCGACGAAGCGGGCCGCGCGCTCGCGTCGCAGGTGCTCGGCGCGGTCGGCGAAACCGTCTGGTTCGACGACGAAGCGAAGATCGACGCGGTCACCGCGATCTCGGGCAGCGGGCCGGCCTACGTGTTCTATTTCATCGAAGCGCTGCAGGAAGCCGCGCGCCAGCTCGGTATGGACGAAGCGCAGGGCCGCGCGCTGGCGGTCGCGACCTTCACGGGCGCCGCGCAACTCGCGGCCAATTCCGACGAGCCGCCGAGCGTGCTGCGCGAGCGCGTGACATCCAAAGGCGGCACGACCGCGGCAGCGCTCGCCTCGTTCGAAGCGAGCGGCATCAAGGACGCGATCGTGCGCGGCGCACTGGCCGCCGACGCGCGGGCGCGCGAGATGGGCGACGAATTCGGCAAGCAGTAACGCGAACCGGCGTCGAAAAGAAACAGCGGAAACAGACACGCCGTAGCGCGACTGTCCTTCTTCTCATCAGGGCAGGCGCCTACGGCGTGTAGAAACGCAGCGGTCTGAAGCCAGAAAAGCGCTGACGCGAATTAAAACGAAGCCACCACGTAATGCGCGGCGATCCCCGCGAACAACGCGCCGCCGAGCCAGTTGTTGTGACGGAACGCGGCAAAGCACGGCATGCGCTCGCGATGGCGGATCAGCGTGTAGTGATAGATCGCGCAACCCACCGCGACCGCCCAGCCGATCCAGTACAGCGGACCAAACCCGAGCGTCACGCCGATGCCGACGTAAATCCCGAGCGTCACCGCATAGCACAGCATGACCGCGGCCACGTCGAAACGGCCGAACGTCAGCGCCGACGTCCGGATGCCGATCTTGATGTCGTCGTCGCGATCGACCATCGCGTATTCGGTGTCGTACGCAACGGCCCAGAAGATATTCGCGACCAGCATCGCCCACGCGAGCAGCGGCACGTGATCCTGCACAGCGGCGAACGCCATCGGAATACCGAAGCCGAACGCGATGCCCAGATACGCCTGCGGAATCGCGAAGAAGCGCTTCACGAACGGATACGTGCCCGCGACGAACAGCGCGACCACCGACAACTCCTTGGTCAATGCATTGAGCGGCTGAATCAGTAGAAACGCGACCAGCGACAGCACGGTTGCCAACACGACCGCTTCCCACGCATTGATCTTGCCGGACGTGATCGGCCGGTTCTCGGTGCGCTTCACGTGACGGTCGAAATCGCGGTCCGCGTAGTCGTTGATCGCGCAGCCGGCCGAGCGCATCAGCACCGTGCCGAGCGTGAAGATCACCAGCAATTGCCACGACGGATGACCGCCGGACGCGATCCACAGTGCGTTGAGCGTCGGCCACAGCAGCAGCAGGCTGCCGATCGGCTTGTCCATGCGCACGAGGCGCAGATACAGGGGAAGTCGGGCGAACATGGGACGAATTCGGTGAAGTGCGAACACGGTGCGCCTATTTTACGGGAAGCGCACGGCGGCCCAGGATTCGCGCGGCCGCGTATCGAAGTGCCACGCGCTCGAATCTGTGCGTCGTGCGGCAGCGGCGCAAAAAACAAAGCCTCCCGTGCAGGGAGGCTTGTGCGTTTTTAGCACGGCGCGCGCGATGCCGACGCCGGCATCGGACTCGACTCGACCGGCTCAGCTGCGCCAAATCAGGCGAGCAGCGAGCGCAGCATCCATGCGGTCTTTTCGTGTGTCTGCATGCGTTGCGTGAGCAGGTCGGCGGTCGGCTCGTCGTTGGCGGCTTCCGTCGACGGGAAAATCGCGCGCGCGGTGCGCACCACGGCTTCCTGACCTTCGACCAGCTGACGGATCATGTCTTCCGCGGCCGGCACGCCGTCCGCTTCGGGGATCGATGACAGCTTCGCGAAATCCTTGTAGCTGCCCGGCGCATGCACGCCCAATGCACGGATGCGTTCGGCGATCGAGTCGACCGCGAGCGCGAGTTCGTTGTACTGCGTTTCGAACATCAGGTGCAGCGTATTGAACATCGGACCCGTGACGTTCCAGTGGAAGTTGTGGGTCTTCAGGTACAGCGTGTAGGTGTCGGCGAGCAGACGCGACAGCCCTTCGGCGATCTTCTTGCGATCCTTGTCGCTGATCCCGATGTTGACGTGCTGTACTGCTGCGGCGGCTTCTTTCTTGGCCATGATGACTCCTTTGAAGAGTGATACGAACCGGTCGGCAGATGACGGTCAGCGAAACACGAATAAAACGTTCGACAGTGTAGCGTGAATGCCGCAAGGTTTGCGCAACGCGTGCCCGAGAGCCTTGCTGCGCAGCCATTCTGGCGGTACGGCGCTCAGCCGCCCAGCGCGTGTTGCAACGCCTGCGCGGCGATTACCGCAAAGCCGCTCGCGACGATCGCAAAGCCCAGCGCCTTGCGAAACATCAACGCCTGCCATTGCGCCTGCCATTGCGCCTGCATGCTCGGCGCGGCGGCCCGACCGCCAATGCTCGCCATCATCATCCGAATCATGATCGTACTCCGGGTTCGTCTCGTGACGGACCGCAGCAATGCGCCGCGCCGTCGATGACTTTGCCAATGCTTTGCCACTGCTTTACCATCCGCCGCGTCTATGACGCCTAGCGGTTCCTGCCTTCCCGCAACGCGGCGAGCGCCGCGATCACACCTTCCGCGTAAGCCGGATCGGCGCGGCGGAAATGCTCGATCTGACGCGCGACGATCTCCTGCGGCACGCCGTCGATATGTCGCGCGATATTGCCGAACAGACGCTCACGTTGCGCGTCGTCGAACAGCGCGAACAACATGCGCGGCTGCGTGTAGTAGTCGTCGTCCTCGCGATGCTCGTAACGCGCGACCGCGCCCGCCGCGAGCGGCGGCTCGGACGCGTTCGCGTCCTGCACGAAGTCGCCGAAGCGATTCGGCTCGTAATTCACGTTGCCGCCGCGATTGCCGTCGGTGCGCAGCGCGCCATCGCGATGAAACGAATGCGGGTTCGGCACGCGCGGCGCATTCACCGGGATCTGGTGATGATTGATGCCGAGCCGGTAACGCTGCGTATCGCCGTACGAGAACAGCCGCCCCTGCAACAGACGGTCCGGCGAAAATCCTATGCCCGGCACCACGTTCGCCGGCGTGAACGCCGCCTGCTCGACGTCCGCGAAATAGTTCGCCGCGTTGCGATTCAGTTCGAGCGTGCCGACGTCGATCAACGGATAGTCCTTCTGCGACCACACCTTCGTGATGTCGAACGGATTGAAGCGGTAGTTCGCCGCATCCGCTTCCGGCATCACCTGAATTGCGAAGCGCCACTTCGGAAAGTTGCCCGCGTCGATGCTGTTCACCAGATCGCGCTGCGCGCTTTCGCGGTCATTGGCGACTACCTGCGCGGCATCGGCGTCGGTGAAGTTGTCGATGCCTTGCAGCGACTTGAAGTGGAACTTGACCCAGAAACGCTCGTCGCTCGCGTTGATGAACGAGTACGTGTGCGAGCCGAAGCCGTGCATCTGCCGGTAGTTCTTCGGAATGCCGCGATCGCTCATCAGAATCGTCACCTGATGCAGCGACTCCGGATGACTCGACCAGAAGTCCCACGCGGCGACGTTGCTGCGCAGATTCGTGTACGGATCACGCTTCTGCGTATGAATGAAGTCCGGAAACTTGAGCGGATCGCGAATGAAGAACACCGGCGTGTTGTTGCCGACCACGTCCCAGTTGCCTTCTTCGGTGTAGAACTTGATCGAGAAGCCGCGCACGTCGCGCTCGGCGTCGGCCGCGCCACGCTCGCCGGCCACCGTCGAAAAGCGCATGAAAAGCGGCGTTTCCTCGCCGACCTGCGCGAATACCTTCGCCTTTGTGTAGCGCGAAATGTCGTGCGTCACCGTCAGCGTGCCGAACGCGCCCGAACCCTTCGCGTGAACGCGCCGCTCGGGAATCACTTCGCGATCGAAGTGCGCGAGCTTTTCGAGCAGCCAGACGTCCTGCAGCACCACGGGGCCACGCGGGCCGGCGGTCATCGAGTTCTGGTGATCGGCGACGGGCGCGCCGGCGGCATTGGTGAGCTTACGTTCGGACATGGGCACTCCTGCGTGGTTTCTATCGAATCGGGGGCAAAGCATGCGGCATCCGTGCGCGACGGACGCCGTCACGGGTAGGCACGTCAGGCGGCCAGCACCCGGTCGGCCAGCAACGACACGGCGACCGTACGGATACTCGGCGCGACGGCCGTCGTGGCCGGTTGCGCGGGAAAAGCGTGGATGGGCTGTGAAAGCGCGTGCATGGTGTTTTCCTCCTGGCTTGTCTCGCGCCCCGACTCGGAGTCCGGGCGCTGAGCCTTATCGAATCAAGGGATCGGGCGATCCGTGGAGGAAACTATAGCAACACCTATCGAATATTCGTATTTGATTAATTTAATCTATTCGATAGGGCTTGGGCCCTTTTTGCGGCAGGCCGCACCGGTGTCCGGCGCGGCTGCGGATGCTGGCGAGTCAGTTGACGGCGGCGGGCAGATCGAGCTTTTTGACGCCCGGCAGGTCGCACGCGGCGATTGCGTCACAGATCGCGTCGATCGCGGGCATGCGCGTGAAGCTCTTGCGCCATGCCAGCACGACGCGGCGATCGGGCACCGGCTCGTCGAACGCGACATAGCTGAGCAGGCCCGCGTCGATACCGCCCGCATGTGGCTTGACCTCGTACACCGACATGCGCGGCAGCACGGTAATGCCGACGCCGCTGGCGACCATATGACGAATCGTTTCGAGCGACGAGCCCTCGAAGGTCTTCTGGATGCCGTCGGCGTTCTGCGAAAAGCGCATCAGCTCGGGACACACGCCGAGCACGTGATCGCGGAAGCAGTGCCCGCTGCCGAGCAGCAGCATGGTTTCCTGCTTC
This sequence comes from Paraburkholderia sp. MM6662-R1, assembly GCF_050436245.1. Lineage (NCBI taxonomy): Bacteria > Pseudomonadati > Pseudomonadota > Betaproteobacteria > Burkholderiales > Burkholderiaceae > Paraburkholderia > Paraburkholderia sp. MM6662-R1. The sequence continues at coordinate 1,906,985 of NZ_JBNDLV010000001.1, forward strand.
AGGTCGTCGGGGTCGATCTTCGGGCGGCTTTCCCATGCGTGGCCGGACGGCAGCGCGACGACGAACGGCTCGTCGTACAGCGGACGCAGCATCAGCCCGGTTTCGGGAAACGGCAGCGCCATGATCGCCACGTCGATTTCGCCCTGCTTGAGCAGCTCGATCAGCTTCAGCGTGTAGTTTTCCTGCAGCATCAGCGGCATTTGCGGCACGCGCCGGATCATCTGCTTGACGAGCGTCGGCAGCAGGTACGGTCCGATGGTGTAGATCACGCCGAGGCGCAGCGGACCGAGCAGCGGGTCCTTGCCCTGCTTGGCGATTTCCTTGATCGCGAGCGTCTGCTCGAGCACGCGTTGCGCCTGCGTAACGATCTGTTCGCCGATCGGCGTCACGCTGACCTCGCTGGTTCCGCGCTCGAAAATCTGCACGTTCAGCTCGTCTTCGAGCTTCTTGATGGCGACGGACAGCGTGGGCTGGCTGACGAAACACGCTTCGGCGGCACGGCCGAAGTGCCGCTCGCGGGCCACCGCCACGATGTATTTCAATTCGGTGAGCGTCATTCGGGGATCAATCAGTCCGATGGATTCGATAGGTTCTAGTTATACACCTATAGGGTCGGTTCGCCAACTTTTTAGCCGTTGTGCTTGCGGCGGGGACGGCGCTCAGGCCTTCAGATACTGCTCGCGCGCGCCGAGCCAGCGCGCCAGATGCTGAATGACCACGTCCGGATATTGGTCGAGCAGCGTCGCGGCGGCTTCGCGCGCCGGCTCGATGAGGTGCTGATCGTTCTGCAGGTCGGCGAAACGCAGCATCGCGGCGCCTGACTGCCGCGCGCCGAGGAACTCGCCAGGCCCGCGGATTTCGAGGTCGCGGCGGGCGATCTCGAAGCCGTCGGTGGTTTCGCGCATCGTTTGCAGGCGCGCGCGGGCGGTCATCGACAGCGGTCCGGTGTAGAGCAGCACGCAGACCGACGCGGCGCTGCCGCGCCCCACGCGTCCGCGCAACTGATGCAGCTGCGCGAGACCGAAGCGCTCCGCATGCTCGATCACCATCAACGATGCGTTCGGCACGTCGACGCCGACTTCGATCACCGTGGTCGCGACCAGCAGCTGGATCTCGTTGCGCGAGAACGCGTCCATCACCGTGGCCTTTTCGGCGGGCGCGAGGCGCCCGTGCACCAGCCCGACCTTCAGCTCGGGCAGCGCGGCCACCAGTGTCTCGTAGGTCTCGACCGCGGTTTGCAACTGCAGGGTCTCGCTTTCCTCGATCAGCGGACACACCCAGTACACCTGGCGCCCCGTCAACGCCGCCTCGCGCACGCGGCCCATCACCTCTTCGCGGCGCGCGTCGGACACGAGCTTCGTGAGGATCGGGGTGCGGCCGGGCGGCAGTTCGTCGATCGTGGAGACGTCGAGGTCCGCGTAGTAGGTCATGGCGAGCGTGCGCGGAATCGGCGTCGCGGACATCATGAGTTGATGCGGCTGGAAGTCGGCCGCGCCGTCGGCGGCGCCCTGCGCCTTCGCGCGCAACGCGAGCCGTTGCGCGACGCCGAAGCGATGCTGCTCGTCGACGATCACGAGTCCGAGGCGCGCGAACTCGACCGCGTCCTGAATGATCGCGTGCGTGCCGATCACGAGCTGCGCGGTGCCGAGCGCGGCCGCTTCGATCGCGGCGCGCTTCTCCTTCGTCTTCAGACTGCCCGCGAGCCACGCGACACTCACGCCGAGCGGCTCGAGCCAGCCGCGCAATTTGCGCGCGTGCTGCTCGGCGAGAATTTCGGTCGGCGCCATCAGCGCGGCCTGGTAGCCGGCGTCGATCGCCTGCGCGGCGGCGAGCGCCGCAACGATCGTCTTGCCGCTGCCGACGTCGCCCTGCAACAGCCGCTGCATCGGATGCGGCTGCGTCAGGTCGAGCGCGATCTCGCCGCCGACGCGCTGCTGCGCGGCCGTCAGTGTAAATGGCAGCGCCTTCAGCAGCCGCGCGACCAGCGCCGATTCGTCGCCGAGCTTGCGGCGCGGCATGGCCGGCGCGGCGCGCGTGCGCCGCTCGTCGTGCGCGCGCTTCAGCGACATCTGCTGCGCGAGCAGCTCCTCGAACTTGATACGCACCCAGGCCGGATGCGTGCCGTCGATCAGCGCCGTTTCGTCCGACTGCGGGCCCGGATGATGCAGCGTGCGCACCGCGTCCATCAGCGCCGGCACGCCGAGCGGTTCGAGAAACGCGCGCGCGACCGGCGCGGGCAGCAACTCCGGCAGCGACGTGCGCGCGAGCGCGTTGTCGATCGCCTTGCGCAGATACGCCTGCGACACGCCCGCGGTGCTCGGATAGACCGGCGTCAGCGCCTGCGGCAGCGGCGCGTCTTCATCGACGACGCGCACGCTCGGATGCACCATCTCCATGCCGAAGAAGCCGCCGCGCACGTCGCCGCGCACGCGCAGGCGCGCGCCGGGCGCCATCTGCTTGACCTGCGAGCCGTAGAAATTCAGAAAGCGCAGCACGAGTTCGTCGCCGTCGGCGTCGCGCAGCTTCACGAGCAGCTGCCGGCGCGGGCGATAGGCGATCTCATTGTCGAACACCACGCCTTCGGTTTGCGCGATGCCGCCGGGCAGCAAGTGACCGATCGGCGTCAGCGAGGTTTCGTCTTCGTAGCGCATCGGCAGATGCAGCACGAGGTCGATGTCGCGTGTGAGGCCGAGTTTGGCGAGCTTGTCGGCGGTTTTGACCGGGGCTTTGGCGGCGGCTTTTGCCGCGCCTTTGGTTTTGGCGGCGGGTTTGTCGTCGCTCGCGTGGTCGGCGGCGAATTGATCCGGCGGGTCGCCCGCGTGGCCGCCGGGCTTGTCACCGTCGCGCCCGAGATCGTGGCCAGCGGCCGTCATGCCGCCTTGTGCGCCCGCTTGCGCCGCATCCCGCTCCCCCGCCTCCGCCCGCGCACCGCGGCGCCGCGGTTCGGCGCCCGCTTCGAGGGTGGCAACGGACGATCGGCGGTCGGACAAAGGCATAGGCTGCTTCGCAAGTACAATATCGGGTGCTGTCGAAAAGAAGTCGTGCCGCCCTTCGCGCGTCCAGCGTAGGCAGGATGCGGCACAAAGCGCGCGGGCCGCTTCGGCGTCCCGCCATCATAGCCGCCCGGCTCCGGCTTCGGCTCAATTCAGTCCCAAATCAGTCCCAACCCGCTTCCAGTCGTTCGCATGTTTACGCTTTCCGATTTCGATTTCGATCTGCCGCCCGAGCTGATCGCGCAAGTCGCGCTGCCCGAGCGCAGCGCAAGCCGTCTGCTCGACGTGGACGCCGCAGGCGCCGCCGACGGCGCCGCGCGCCTGATCGACCGCCGCTTCACCGAACTGCCCGAGTGCCTCGCGCCGGGCGATCTGCTCGTCTTCAACGATACCAAAGTGCTGAAGGCGCGCTTCTTCGGCCAGAAGTCGAGCGGCGGCAAGATCGAAGTGCTGGTCGAGCGCCTGACCGGCGAGCGCAGCGCGCTCGCGCAGATCCGGGCGAGCAAGAGCCCGCAGGCGGGCACGACGATCCGTCTCGCGGATGCGTTCGACGTCACCGTCGGCGAGCGCGTCGATCAGTTCTACACGCTGCATTTCCCCGACGACTGCCTGACGCTGATCGAGCAGTACGGCCGCCTGCCGCTGCCGCCGTACATCGAGCACGACCCCGACGCGACCGACGAAACCCGCTATCAGACCGTATTCGCGCAGAACCCGGGCGCGGTCGCCGCGCCGACCGCCGGCCTGCACTTCGACGACACGCTGCTCGCCCGCCTCGACGCCCTCGGCATCGACCGCGCGACGCTGACGCTGCACGTCGGCGCGGGCACGTTTCAGCCGGTGCGCGTCGAAAACATCGCCGAGCACAAGATGCACAGCGAGTGGTATCACCTGCCGCAAGCGCTCGCGGACAAGATCGCCGCGACCAAAGCGCGCGGCAACCGGGTGATCGCGGTCGGCACGACGTCGATGCGCGCGCTCGAAGCCGCCGCGCGCGACGCCGAAGCCGCCGGCCATCCGCTCGGCGCGGCGAGCGCGGAAACCGACATCTTCATCACGCCGGGCTACCGGTTCCGCGTGGTCGACCAGCTGGTCACGAACTTCCATTTGCCGAAATCTACGCTGCTGATGCTGGTGTCGGCGTTTGCGGGCGTCGAGACGATTCGCGCCGCGTACCGTCATGCGATCGACGAGCGCTATCGTTTTTTCAGCTACGGTGACGCGATGCTGCTTACGCGGCGCGATGCATGAGCCGGTTCGAGCACTGCTTCAGCGTATTGGCAGTATTCCTAGCCGCCGCGATCCCTCGTGGCGGTTTTCATTGATTGCGCCGGACTGTTTTCCGGTCGCCCAGGAGTGATCCCCATGACCCTTGGTCATCCCTTGCAACAGCCTGCCCATGAGCGCCCGCAGAACGGCCTCAGATTCGAACTGCTCGGCACCGACGGCCTCGCGCGCCGCGGCCGCGTCACGCTCAATCACGGCGTGGTGGAGACGCCGATCTTCATGCCGGTCGGCACCTACGGCACCGTGAAGGCGGTCCAGCCGCGCGAGCTCGACGAAATGCACGCGCAGATCATCCTCGGCAATACGTTTCACCTGTGGCTGCGACCCGGCCTCGAAACCATCGAGGCGCACGGCGGCCTGCACCGCTTCATGGGCTGGAAGAAGCCGATCCTGACCGACTCGGGCGGCTTCCAGGTGTTCTCGCTCGGCGATCTGCGCAAGATCACCGAGGACGGCGTCACGTTCGCGTCGCCGATCAACGGCGACCGGCTGTTCCTGTCGCCGGAAGTGTCGATGCAGATCCAGAAGGTGCTGAACTCGGACATCGTGATGCAGTTCGACGAATGCACGCCGTACGCGACCAACAACATCCCGACCTCGCACAAGGAAGCCGCCGAATCGATGCGCATGTCGATGCGCTGGGCGCAACGCTCGATCGACGAATTCAAGCGCCTCGGCAATCCGAATGCGCTGTTCGGCATCGTGCAGGGCGGCATGTTCGAGGATCTGCGCGACGAGTCGCTCGCCGGCCTCGCGCAGAAGAACTTCCACGGCCTCGCGATCGGCGGTCTGTCGGTTGGCGAGCCGAAGGAAGACATGATGCGGATCCTGAACCACATCGGCCCCAAGCTGCCGGCCGACAAGCCGCACTACCTGATGGGCGTCGGCACGCCGGAAGACCTGGTGGCCGGCGTCGCGGCCGGCGTCGACATGTTCGACTGCGTGATGCCCACGCGCAACGCGCGCAACGGCTGGCTCTTCACGCGTTTCGGCGACATCAAGATCCGCAACGCGACGCACAGGAACTCGCTGCGCCCGCTCGACGAGCAATGCGGCTGCTACACCTGCCGCAACTTCACGCGCGGCTATCTGCACCACCTGCATCGCGTCGGCGAAATTCTCGGCGCGCAGCTGAACACGATCCACAACCTGCATTACTACCTGGAACTGATGCAGGAAATGCGCGATGCGATCGAGGCGAAACTGTTCGAGACATTCCGCAAGCGTTTCCACGAAGACCGCGCGCGCGGCGTCGAACCGTCGTCCTGACGGCCCGCCACATGGATTGCGCATGCCGCACGCGGACAACTTACAATTTACTTTCGCCGGCCGCTGAATTTGCCCCGAATCGGACCTTTAAACGGTTGATCGCAAAGCCAATTCGCCGCGCCGGCGCGCGTGTGGCCGGTGGTAGAATAATCGGCTGATTTTTTTGATCGTTTGACTGATAACGGAGAGACCAACGTGTCGTTCATTTCCAATGCCTTCGCGCAAGGCGCAGCAGCAGGTGGTATCGAATCGAACCTGATGAGCTTCCTGCCGCTGATCCTGATGTTCGGCGTACTGTACTTCATCATGATTCGCCCGCAAATGAAGCGTCAGAAGGAACATCGCAACATGCTCGCAGCGATGGCCAGGGGCGATGAAGTCGTGACGAACGGCGGTATCGTCGGCAAGGTGACGAAGGTGGGCGAAGCCTACGTCGGCATCGAAATCTCGGAAGGCACGGAAGTCACCGTGCAAAAGGCGTCGGTCACGACAATTCTCCCGAAGGGCACGATCAAGTCGCTGTAAGGCCTGCACTCCCCGCGTCCGGTGCGGCCTCGCCGGCGGTTCAGGCAGTTCGCTGAACGGCCCGCGCTCATCGCCGGACGCATCGCATCCAAGCCAACCTTCCCGTTGGACCACTCATGAATCGCTACCCCCTCTGGAAATACGCCGTGATGCTGGTGGCTCTGGTCATCGGCCTCGTGTACACGCTGCCCAATCTGTACGGCGAAGCGCCGGCGGTGCAGGTGTCGAGCGGCAAGGCCACGGTCAGACTCGACGCCGCCACGCTAGCGTCGATCGAAGCCGCGCTCGCGGCCAATCACATCAAGCCGACCGCAATCACGTTCGACAACTCGCAGAACAACGCGAACATCCGCGTGCGCCTGACGAACACGGACACGCAGTTGCGCGTGAAAGACCTGCTGCAGAAGTCGCTCAATAGCGACCCGAACGATCCGCAGTACGTCGTCGCACTGAACCTGCAAAGCGCGTCGCCGACCTGGATGACCGCGCTGCGCGCGCTGCCGATGTACCTCGGTCTCGACCTGCGCGGCGGTGTGCACTTCCTGCTGCAGGTCGACATGGCCGGCGCGCTGAACAAGAAGCTCGACTCGGACGCCTCGGACGTGCGCACGCTCCTGCGCGACAACAACGTGCGCGACGGCGGCGTGAATCGCGTGAACCAGTCGGTGGTGGTGAATCTGGCCGACCAGGCCACGGCGGACGCGGCACTCAAGCTGCTCAGCCGCAGCGTCAGCGAACTTCAGTGGGCGTCGCAGCCGAACACCGGGGCGGACGGCGGCGTGCAGCTCGTCGGCACCTTTACGCCGGCCGTGCAGCGCGAGGTGCAGGAGGCCGCGCTCAAGCAGAACATCACGACGCTGCATAACCGCGTGAACGAACTCGGCGTGGCCGAGCCGGTGATCCAGCAACAGGGCACGGACCGCATCGTCGTCGAGCTGCCGGGCGTGCAGGACACCGCGAAGGCGAAGGACATCATCGGCCGTACGGCGACGCTCGAAGCGCGCCTCGCCGATCCGGTCAACACGCATCCGAACCCGAACGAGCCGGTGCCGCCGGGCGATGAACTCTTCACGCAAGGCAACCAGACGCCGGTGCTGCTGCGCAAGCAGGTGATCTTCACCGGCGACCGCATCATCGACGCGTCGGCGGGCTTCGACGAGCATCAGCGTCCGACGGTCAATATCCGTCTCGACTCGGCCGGCGGCCGCGCGGTGCGCGCGGTATCGCGTGACAACATCGGCAAGCCAATGGCGATGGTGCTGTTCGAGCACGGCAAGGGCGAAGTGCTGACCGTCGCGACGATTCAGTCGGAACTGGGCGACCGCTTCCAGATCACCGGCCAGCCGACCCCGCAAGCGGCCGCCGACCTCGCGCTGCTGCTGCGCGCCGGTTCGCTCGCCGCGCCGATGGAAATCATCGAGGAACGCACGATCGGCCCGAGCCTCGGCGCCGACAACATCAAGAAGGGCTTCCACTCGGTCGTGTGGGGCTTCGCGGCCATCGCCGTATTCATGAGCGCGTACTACATGCTGTTCGGCGTGATCTCGATGATCGGCCTGTCCGTGAACCTGCTGCTGCTGGTCGCGGTCCTGTCGATGCTGCAGGCCACGCTCACGCTGCCGGGTATCGCCGCTATCGCGCTCGCGCTCGGTATGGCGATCGACGCGAACGTGCTGATCAACGAGCGCGTGCGCGAGGAACTGCGCCACGGCGCGCCGCCGCAACTGGCCATCCAGAACGGCTACGCGCATGCATGGGCGACGATTCTCGACTCGAACGTGACCACGCTGATCGCCGGCCTCGCGCTGCTCGCGTTCGGCTCCGGTCCGGTGCGCGGCTTCGCGATCGTCCACTGTATCGGCATTCTGACGTCGATGTTCTCGGCGGTGTTCTTCTCGCGCGGCCTGGTCAACTTCTGGTACGGCGGCAAGAAGAAGCTGAAGTCGCTGTCGATCGGCCAGGTGTGGCGTCCGCAAACGGCGGCGGCAGGCTCGGCCGCGTATGCCGGCAACACCCTCGGCGGCAGCGACGCCGCGACCGACACCGCGCAGGCCATCGCCACGGCGAAGGCGAAGGCGAAAGCGAAGGCAAGCTCGAAGGCACCGGCCGCGGCCGGCGCGCAGGGTCGCTCGAAACCGACCGTGCGTCGCCGCAATGCGCCGGGCACGCCGACGTCGAATGACTCGACGCGGCAAAAACCGGGTTCATCCCGCTGAGTCCCGGAGAACAAGACCATGGAATTTTTCCGTTTCCGTAAAGACATTCCGTTCATGCAGCGCGCGTTGATCTTCAACGCGATCTCGCTGATCACCTTCCTCGCCGCCGTGTTCTTCCTCGTGCATCGCGGGCTGCATCTGTCGGTGGAATTCACCGGCGGTACCGTGATCGAAGTGCAGTATCCGGGCGCGGTGCCGCTCGACCCGGTGCGTAACACACTCGGCAAGCTCGGCTATGCCGACGCGCAGGTGCAGAACTTCGGCACCTCGCGCGACGTACTGATCCGTCTGCCGCTGAAGACGGGCTACACGTCCGCGCAGCAGAGCGACCAGGTGATGGGCGCGCTGAAGGCCGACACGCCGGAAGTGCAGTTGCAGCGCGTCGAGTTCGTCGGTCCGCAGGTCGGCAAGGAGCTCGCCACCGACGGTCTGCTTGCACTCGCCTGCGTGGTGGCCGGCATCGTGATCTACCTGTCGTTCCGCTTCGAATGGAAGTACGCGATCGCCGGCGTGATCGCCAACCTGCACGACGTCGTCATCATTCTCGGCTTCTTCGCGTTCTTCCAGTGGGAGTTCTCGCTGTCGGTGCTGGCCGCGGTGCTCGCGGTGCTCGGCTATTCGGTCAACGAGTCGGTCGTTATCTTCGACCGGATTCGCGAAACCTTCCGCCGCGAACGCAAGATGACCGTGATCGAAGTGATCAACCACGCAATCACCAGCACGATGTCGCGAACCGTCATCACGCACGGCTGTACGCAGATGATGGTGCTGTCGATGTTCCTGTTCGGCGGCCCGACGCTGCACTACTTCGCGCTCGCGCTGACGGTCGGTATTCTGTTCGGTATCTACTCGTCGGTGTTCGTCGCCGCGGCTCTTGCCATGTGGTTCGGCGTCAAGCGCGAAGACCTGATCAAGGACAAGAAGGAACGCGTCGATCCGGACGATCCGAACGCGGGCGCCCAGGTTTGATGCGCGCGTAACCGCTGAGGATGCGCACAATAAAAAAGGCCGGTTCTGTCGAACCGGCCTTTTGCGTTTACGTACGCCGTCGTTACCGCCTCGTTCCTAGCGGAACCCCAGCTTGCGCCGTGCGCCGATCAGCGCCGCGATGCTCAGCAGCGCGGCAAACATCACGTAGTAGCTCGGCGCTGCCTTCGAACCGGTCGCGCTGATCAGCCACGCGATGATGAACGGCCCGAAGCCGCCGAAGATCGTCACCGCGATGTTATACGCGAGCGACATGCCGGTCGTGCGCGTCTGCACCGGGAATATCTCCGACAGCAGTCCCGGCGTCGCGCCGAAGTAGCCGCTGACGAGAAAACCGAACACGATCTGCCAGACGATCAGCGTGCCGAAGCTCGGATGCGCGATCAGGAACGCGAACGCCGGATAGACGAGCACGAACAGCAGCACGGCCGCGCCCAGCATGATGCGTGTGCGTCCATGCAGGTCCGACCAATGCCCGGCCACCGGCGAGAACACCATCTGGATCAGACCCGTCACCGCGATCGCCGAGAACGCGACCGACGGCGCGAGCCCCAGTTGCCGCACGCCATAGGTCGGCATGAACAGCATCAGATACGCGGACACGGTCCCGAGGATCACCACGCCCATCGCGATCACGAGCCGCAGCTTCTGCGTCGCGAACGTATCGCGCAGCGGCGTCTGCGTCGTTTCGGCGGCGAGGAATTCGGGCGTCTCGTCGAGCCTGGTGCGGATGTAGAACGCAACGGGCCCGATCAGCAGACCGAAGAAGAACGGCACGCGCCAGCCCCACGATGCCATCTGTTCCGGCGACAGCTGGCCGGTCAGCAACGCGCCGAAACCGGCCGCGAGCAGCGTCGTCAGACCCTGGCTCGCCATCTGCCAGCTCGCGTAGAAGCCGCGCCGGCCCGGCACGTGCTCGGCGAGAAACGCAGTCGCGCTGCCGAATTCGCCGCCGGCCGAGAAGCCTTGCATCAGCCGCGCGAGCACGAGGATCAGCGGCGCGGCGAGACCGATGCTCTGGTAGGTCGGCAAAATTGCGATGATCAGCGTGCCGCTCATCATCAGCAGGATGGAAAGCGTGAGCGCCCCCTTGCGCCCGGCGCGGTCCGAGTACGCGCCGATCACGATCGCGCCGAGCGGCCGCATGAAGAATGACACGCCGAACGTGCCGAGCGTGAGCAGCAGCGATACGGTCTCGTTGCCGACCGGAAAAAACAGCTTGGAGATGGTCACGGCGAAAAAGCCGTACACCACGAGATCGAACCATTCGAGCGCGTTGCCGATCGAGGCGGCCACCACCGCGCGCCACGAATTCTGCCGGCCTCCCGCGACGCTTGCTGCTGTCGTTGCATTCATCCAGATCTCCTGTACTGCGCGAAATATTTATCGACACGAACGCATAACGTCCGCCCAGGCCATCCCGGCAACGCGCAGCACCGGCATGACTGCTTGCGCTCTATTTAACTGAAAAAATAAAGGCGATGCGAGCGACAAATGGCCGAGGCGCGCCACCATGGCCGAGGCGTTTGCAACGGGCGACAAAAAACCGCTTCGTCGGTGAACGACCAAAGCGGTTTTCGTATTGCAGCGCAGCGCGGATCGAATCGCAACAGCGGCGCGCCTACTGCTGCTTAATACCTTCCGACTGGATATGCAGGCGCGTCTGCATGCTGAAGCCGTACTTCGCGCCGAAGTCCATGCCGTAATCGGCGCGATTGAATTCGGTGCTCGCCTCGACGCCGCAGACTTCGCGCTTGAGGACCGGGTGCTGCATGCACTTGAACGAATCGATCTTCAGATTCACCGGCTTCGTGATGCCGCGAATCGTCAGCGTGCCGATCACCTCGACGGGCTTGTCGCCGTCGAACTTGATCTCGGTGCCCTTGTAGGTCACGGTCGGATACTTCTCGACGTCGAAGAACTCGGCGGCCCTCAGGTGATCGTCGAGCTTCGGGTTACCGGTCTGAACCGAAGCGGGATCGACGGTGACGTCGACGGTGCCGGTTTTGGCCGCGCGATCGAGCGTCACCGTTCCCGTGGTCTTCGTGAATTTGCCGCGCCAGATCGACAGACCGCCAAAGTGGTCGGCCTCGAAGCTCGGAAACGTATGCATCGGATCAAGCAGATAGGTATCGGCGGCGAAGGCGCCGAGCGATAGCGACGAAGCCAGCGCGCCAACAGCGATCAATATGGACGATTTCAATTCGTGCTCCTGTATTGCGTTGAAAATCGCGGTGCAACCTGCGGTGGGAAAGCGGCCGCGCCCCATGTGGCGCGGCGGACCTCGCGAGCGCCGAGCGCGTTACTTGCGCGCGGCGACGATATGAAACTTGATCACGACCTCGTCGGCGACGACCGATGTGTCCTTCCATTCGCCGGTGCCGATGTCGAACTGCGAGCGCTTGATCGGCAGCGCGCCGTCGAAGGTCTGCATCGCGCCCTGCTGGCCGACCGTGACCGGCACCACGACCGTCTCCGACTTGCCCTTGATGGTCAGCTTACCGGTCACCTTGAACTGGTTGCCGCCGGCCGGCGCGATCGCGCTCGACACGAACGTCGCGCTCGGAAAGGTCTTCGCGTCGAACCATTCCTTGCCGCGCACCTGCTCGTTGTAGCTCTCGTCGCCGAGATCGTAGCTGGCGACGTCGATGTTGAGCTGCGCGCTGCCGGCCGTCGGTTTGGCCGGATCGAAGCTGACCTGCGCGGTGAACTTGTTGAACTTGCCTTCGACCGGCACGTTCATCTGCTTCGAGGTAGCCGTCACCGAACTCTTCGCGACGTCGACCTGCGCGAGCGCCGCGCCCGCGGCGCTCAGCGACGCCGCTGCGAACGCGGCCAGCATGTAGCGATAAAACGAACCCTTCATGGTTGTCCTTATTTGAGGAAAGGGAGCATGCGCGACAGCAGGCCGTCGCGATCGAGCCATTGATGCTTGAGCGCCGCCGCGGTGTGTAGCGCGACCAGCACGAGCAACGTGTAATTCAACGCGATGTGCAGGTTCTTCAGCACTTCCTTCAGGTGCGGATCGGGCGCGATGATCCGCGGCAGCGGAATCAGCCCGAGGTAGACGACCGGCACGTTCGCCGCCGAGCTATACAGATAGCCGGACACGGGAATCACGATCATCAGCACGTACAGCAACAGATGTGTGAGATGCGCGGCGCCACGCTGCCAGGTAGGCATGCGGCGCGGCATCGGCGGCGAGGCGTGGGTCGCGCGCCACAGGATGCGCACGATCGCGAGCGCGAACACGGTCACGCCGATCCATTTGTGCCACGAGAAATAGCGCAGCTTGGTGGGCGTGAAGCCCGGGATGTCGGTCATCACCCAGCCGAGCGCAAAGCCGCAGACGATCAGCAGTGCGATCAGCCAGTGAAACGCGATGGCGGTCCGCGTGTACGACTCCCGGGTACCGAACGATGGATTGAGTGTCATGACAGATCAACGCAGGCTAATAGAAGTTAACGGCGCGCCGCGGCCAGCTATTCCGCGATCGCCGCCGCGCATCGGCGCGGCGTGCGCGGCCGATGCGGCGGACATCATCGCCACAAAAGGCCGCCGGGCATGCCACGGGCGCCATGCTACCCCAAGCGCGAAAAGCTGGCTGGAGCGCGTCGGCGGAACAGGCCCGAATTTTGCGCTGCAATGGCCCCAGGGCGCCGCGTCACCGCCCTTGCGTTGAACGATTCGGGGACGGAAAGCCCCGAAGCGACGCCATCTCAGGCCCGGACCAGCGCGCGGCGGGGACGGCGCCACGCCCCGCGCCGCGCGCGGCTCGCCTCGGTCGCGAGGCCGCGTTTGGTACTATTGCTGCTCACCGCCGCCCGACCCCTCGTAACGAGCAGGCCTTGCACGCCGCTACTACGTCGTTAGCCCATCTGCCGCATGGAACATGACAACCTGATCGCGTGCCATGAATGCGATACGCTGTTCCGCAAGCCACGGCTTGTCGGGCGCGTCGCCGCGCGTTGTCCGCGCTGCGGCGCGACGCTCTATCGCGGCGTCTCGCGCAAGCTCGACGCGATCTGCGCACTGACGCTCGCCGCGCTGATCACGTTCGTGATCGCGCAGGGCTTTCCGATCGTCGAACTCGAAACCAACGGCATCACATCACAGACTACGCTGTTCGGCGCGCTCGTCGCGCTGTGGGGCGAGAACATGCAGATCGTCGCCGTGATGGTGTTCTGCTCGACGATCCTCTTTCCGTTCACCGAACTCGTCGCGCTGCTGTACGTGCTGGTGCCGCTACGCGCCGGCTACGTGCCCGCGCACTTCAATCGCGTGCTGCGCGCGATCCAGTTCGTGCGGCCGTGGGGCATGATCGAAGTGTTCATGCTCGGCGTGCTGATCACGATCGTGAAGATGGTGAGCCTCGCGCGCGTGATTCCCGAGGCGGCGCTGTTCGCGTTCGGCGCGCTGACGCTGATGTTCGCGGTCGTCGTCACATTCGATCCGCGCGTGCTGTGGGATGTCGCCGACGAGATCGACGCGAGCGGCGAGCGGCCGTTGCCGCGCACGTCGGCCGACAGCGCGGCGGTCGCGGTCGGCTCGCTCGCCGGTCCGCCGTCGCCGTCCGCGCGCGTCGCGGGCTCGACCAGCGGCAGCGCTGGTGGCGCAACCAACAGCACGGCGGACGGCACCCCGCCCGGCTTGCCGCCCACGCCGCGCGAAGGATGAGCCCGCGATGAAATACGTCACCGCGAAACGCGCGGGCCTGCTGTCCTGCCATTCGTGCGGGCGCGTCGAACCGTGCATCCGCTCGGTCACGCCGCAGCACTGCGGCCGCTGCGGCGCGCATCTGCACTCGCGCAACCCCGACAGCCTGATGCGCACATGGGCACTGCTGATCGCCGCGGCGCTGCTGTATATCCCGGCGAACCTGCTGCCGGTGATGCACACGTCGTCGCTGCTCGGCTCCGAGGACGACACCATCATGAGCGGCGTCGTCTATTTCTGGACCTCCGGCGACTGGCCGCTCGCGATGATCGTATTCATCGCCAGCATCCTGGTGCCGATGCTGAAGCTCTCGGTGCTCGTGCTGCTCACCGCCACCGCGCAGCGCCGCTCGCGCTGGCGTCCGCAACAGCGCACGACGCTGTACCGGATGGTCGAGCGGATCGGCCGCTGGTCGATGCTCGACGTGTTCGTCGTCACGCTCACCGTGGCGCTCGTGCGTTTCAAATCGTTGGCCGAGATCACGGCCGGGCCGGGCGCGATCGCGTTCGGCTCGGTCGTGATCCTGACGATGCTGGCCTCCCTGCAATTCGATCCACGCCTCATCTGGGACCCCGTGGAAAGCCGTACCCCAACACCTCAGGATCTCGACCATGACTAGCCCGCAAGGACCGACGCCCGCCTCCGATGACGCGCCGCGCAACGATTCGAACGGACCCAGACTGCCGCCCCAACTGCCCGACCCCGAGATCGAGCCACGCAGCCGCTGGCTGCCGTCGCTCGTCTGGGTGATTCCGCTGATCGCCGCGCTGATCGGCATCGCGCTCGTGATCAGGTCGGTGACCGAGCGCGGACCCGTGATCACGATCAGCTTCATCAGCGCGGAAGGCCTCGAGCCGGGCAAGACCAAGGTCAAGTACAAGGACGTCGACGTGGGCGCGGTGAAGACGATCACGCTGTCGCCGGATCTGTCGCACGTGCTCGTGCAGGTGCAGCTCACCAAGGAAGGCGGAAAGTTCGCGGTCAAGGACTCGCGCTTCTGGGTGGTGCGTCCGCGCATCGGCGCGAGCGGCGTGTCGGGTCTGACCACGCTGCTGTCGGGCTCGTACATCGGCGCCGACGCGGGCCGCTCGACCGAAAGCGAGAGCAACTTCGTCGGCCTCGAAACGCCGCCGCCCATCACCGGCGACCAGAAAGGCCACCAGTACACGCTGCACGGCGATTCGCTCGGCTCGATCGACATCGGCTCGCCGATCTTCTACCGGCGCGTGCAGGTCGGTCAGGTGGTCGGCTTCTCGCTCGACAGGGACGGCACCGGCGTGACGATGCGGGTGTTCGTGTCGGCGCCGTTCGACCAGTACGTCGGCACCAATACGCGCTGGTGGCATGCGAGCGGCGTCGATCTGCGGCTCGATTCGAGCGGCTTCAAGCTGAATACGCAGTCGCTCGCGACGGTGATCGTCGGCGGTCTGTCTTTCCAGTCGCCGCCCGGCCAGAACATGGGCCCGCAGGCGCCGAACAACCAGACCTTCCGCCTCGGCTCGGACGAAGCGGACGCGATGCGCGAACCGGACGGCGTGGCCTTGCGCGTCGTGATGAACTTCAACCAGTCGCTGCGCGGGCTGTCGATCGGCGCGCCGGTCGATTTCCGCGGCATCGTGCTCGGCCAGGTGACCAATATCGGCATCGACTACGATCCGAAGACGCAGAGCTTCACGATGCCGGTCACGATGAACGTGTACCCGGACCGCCTCGGCAAGCGCTTCCGCGAGAGCTCGCCGCAGCCGGGCACGCTCGCCGGCGAGAACCTGATGCAGGAACTCGTCAGGCACGGCCTGCGCGGCCAGTTGCGCACCGGCAACCTGATCACGAGCCAGCTGTACGTGGCGCTCGATATCTTCCCGAAAGCGGCGCCGGCCAAGGTCGACGTGACGACCGATCCGCTCGAGCTGCCGACCATTCCGAACACGCTCGACGAATTGCAGCTGCAGGTCGCCGACATCGCGAAGAAGCTCGACAAGGTGCCGTTCGACCAGATCGGCGCGAATCTGAACACCGCGCTGAAGAACGCCGACCAGCTGTTCTCGCGTCTCGACAAGGAAGTCGTGCCGCAGGCGCGCGACACGCTGACGGCCGCGAAGCAGACCTTCAGTTCGGCCCAGGCAACCTTGCAGCAGGATTCGCCGATGCAGTCCGACGTTCATCAGGCGTTGCAGGAACTGACGCGCACGTTGCAGTCGCTGAACGCGCTGTCGGACTACCTCGAGCGTCATCCCGAATCGCTGTTGCGCGGTAAATCAGGAGATAAACCATGATGTTTGCCCGGCTCCCCCGTCCGCCGCGCGCGCTCGTACGCGGCGTCGCGTACGGCACCGCACTGGCTGCGGCTCTCGCCATCGCGGCGTGCTCGTCGCCGTCGAGCCGTTTCTATACGCTGGGTGGCGCGGATAGCGCAAGCACCGCCGCGAACGGCGCCGCGCCGGCCGTCGCGCGCACGAGCGCCGCGCCTGCCTGGCTGATCGAAGTCGCGCCGGTCAACGTGCCGCCGCAGGTGGCCAGAAATCAGCTGGTCGTGCAGACCGGGCCGACTCAGGTGCAGTTGCTCGAACAGGAGCGTTGGGCGTCGCTGCCCGGCGATGAAATCCGCCGCGCGCTGTCGACGAATCTGACCCAGCAGCTCGGCACCATCGATACGTTCGGCACCGCGCACCCCGACGACGCGGCCGTCTACCGGATCGCCATGAACGTGCAGCGCTTCGAGTCGTGGCCCGGCTCGCATGTGTTGATCGATGCGGTGTGGAGCGTGCGGGCCGTGCGCAGCAATGCGGTGATGACGTGTCGCAGCGTGGTCCGCGAGACGGTTGGCGGCGGGTACGACGCGCTCGTCGATGGACATCGGCGCGCGCTCGCGGAAGTGTCGACACAGATCGCGATGGGCGTGCGCGCGATGGCGGCAACTGCCGTCGCTTCCACGAACACGACGGGCCGGCCTTCGTCTTCGGCCAGACCCGCCGCGGCGCCGGCCGTGCCGCCCTGTCCTTCGGCGGGAACGGCCGCGGGAGCCGGCGCCTGACAGGCCCGGCTGGCGCGGCGAGCTCAACGGTGTCCGCATGCCGGCGGGCGTCGCCGGCCAAAGCGGGACGCGAGGCGAGATGACGCGACGACAGACGACGGCCCGGCGCGCCGATCGTGCCGGCCCGTCGATCTCGACCGCGTACAATAGCGCCTTATCCAACGCCTTGCGGCAACCTCAATGTCCTTCGATTTCTTCCTTCCTTGCCCGCGCGGGCTCGAAGCTCCGCTCGCGGCCGAACTCGCCGAAATTGCCGTCAAACATCTGAACGGCGCCGCCTTCACGGCCGGCGCCCAGGTACCGGGCGGCGTGCATTTTCGCGGCGGCTGGGCCGCCGGCATGGCCGCCAATCTGCACTCGCGTCTCGCGAGCCGCGTGCTGCTGAAAATCGCGGAGCGGCCTTACCGCAGCGAGCAGGACATCTATGCGCTCGCGCTCGAGCAGCGCTGGGAGCAGTGGTTCTCCGCGCACGAGACGCTGCGCGTCGACGTCACCGCGATCAAGTCGCCGCTGCGCAGTCTCGAGTTCACGACGCTGCGCGTGAAGGACGCGATCTGCGATCGTCTGCGCGAAAAAAGCGGCGCGCGGCCGAGCGTCGACACCGCGATGCCCGACGTGCGCGTGTTCGCGTTCCTGAGCGCGACCGACTGCACGCTGTACCTCGACACTTCCGGCGATCCGCTATTCAAGCGCGGCTGGCGTCTCGACAAGGGCGCGGCGCCGCTGCGCGAAAACCTCGCGGCTGGCATTTTGCGTCTGACTGGCTGGCAGGCCGACACGCCGCTCTACGATCCGATGTGCGGCAGCGGCACGTTCCTCGCGGAAGCGGCGCAGGTCGCGTTGAACATCGCGCCGGGCGTCGAGCGGCGCTTCGGCTTCGAGAAGCTCAAACAGTTCGACGCGCGGAGCTGGCAAGCGCTGAAGGGCGCCGCGCTCGAGGCGAAAAATGCGGCGCGCGGCTCGCGCGGCGCGGATCTGGAGATTTTCGGCAGCGACATCTCCGGCGACATGCTCGAAAAAGCGCGCGCGAACTTCGAGCGCGCCGGCTTGCCGCCCATTTCGCTCAAGCAGCTCGATGCGCGCGACATGACGCCGCCTGGCTCGGCGCCGGGCATCCTCGTCGCGAATCCGCCGTATGGCGAGCGGATCGAAGTGCGCGGCCGCAATGCGCGCGGCGAGCTTCGCGAAGGCCGCGGCAATCGCGACGACGACGGCTTCCGCCGCATTCAGGAAGAAGCGCCGGACAGCGAGTTTTTCCAGTTGCTCGGCAATGCGCTGAAGCAGCGCTTTGCCGGATGGCATGCGTTCATCCTGACATCGGATCGCAAGCTTCCGGGGCAACTGCGGCTGCGCGAATCGACGAAGACGCCGCTGTTCAACGGTGCGCTCGAATGCCGGCTGTTCCGCTTCGATCTGATCGCGGGCAGCGTGCGGCAGCGTCCGCAGGGCGATACGCAGGCGGGCTGAGGCTGCGTCGGTCGGGCGGCGCGCTGTCGTCGCCCTGTCGTCATCGCGTCGCTCGAAAAGCAGGCCACGCGCATGAGCGATGTGGTGGGGATGTTTCAGTTGCCGGTGGAGTGAGGCTGCCGCCTTTCCCCACCCTACTGCCACCACGCTGTCAGCAGCACCCCCGCACACTCCTTCTCACGCCATCCGGCGCTTGAACGGCCTACTGCCAACCGAAGGAGAGTGTCATGTCCGCATTGCCCAAACTCGTTGCCTGGTTCGAAATCCCGTCGGTCGATTTCGATCGCGCGGTGCGCTTTTACGAAGCCGCGCTCGACGCCCCGTTGAATCGACAGGAGATCGGCGGCCAGCCGATCGCCGTGTTCAGCTACGAGGAGCCCGCGACCGGCGGCGCGATCGTCCACAATCCGTCGATGACACCCGGCGTCGACGGCGTCACCGTCTACCTGAACGCGCTGCCCACCGTCGACGCGGCGCTTGCGCGCATCGAACGGGCGGGCGGCAAGACCGACGGCCCGGTGATCAAGCTGCCGCAGGACATCGGCTATATCGCGTTCTTCACCGATACCGAAGGCAACCGCCTCGGCCTGCATTCGCGCACCAACGGCTAAGCGCGCACCTGAAGTCGCCGCGCCCCGACCGAAGGCCGCCATGCGGCGCTATCATCGCGGGACCGTCCCCTTCCTCCTCTACCCGACGCCCACGATGACGCGCCGCGCCGACCGCCTGTTCCAGATCGCCGAGCTGCTGCGCGGCCGGCGCCTGACCACCGCGCAGCAACTAGCCGACTGGCTGAACATCTCGCCGCGCACGGTCTATCGCGACGTGCGCGATCTGCAATTGTCAGGGGTGCCGATCGAAGGCGAAGCGGGCATCGGTTATCGACTGTCGCGCTCGGCAAGTCTGCCGCCGCTGACCTTCACCGCCGACGAACTCGCCGCGCTCGCCGCCGGCGCGCGCATGCTCGAATCATGGGGTGGCGCGGGCTTCGCGAGCGGCGCGCGGGGCGCGCTGGCCAAAATCGCATCGGCGATGCCCGCCGACAAGCGCGCGACGCTCGAACGGCTCGCGATCTTCGCGCCGTCGTTTCACATCAAGGGGGATTTTTCGACGCAGCTCGACTCGCTGCATCGCGCGATCGATGCGCGCCAGGTGGTGCGCTTCGCGTACACCGACGCCAACGGCGCCGACACCGAGCGCCGCGTCTGGCCGCTCGCGCTCGCGTACTGGGGCGCGCGCTGGACGCTCGGCGCATGGTGCGAGCTGCGTGCTGATTTCCGCAACTTCGGACTGGAGAAGATGCGCGATCTCGAAGTGCTCGAGACGTATCCGGATCAGGAAGGCAGGCGGCTCGCGGATCTGCTGCGGCACGTAAACGCGAGGCCGAAAATATGAAAAGGATCGCGGCGCGACGCACCGCGATCTCATGGTCTGTTTACCGCTAACGAGCTACTCGACCGACTTCACCATATCCTCGATCACCTTGTTCGCGTCGCCGAACACCATCATCGTCTTGTCCATGTAGATGCGTTGATGGTCATTGGGTCAAGCTCACTATGAAAGCCCGCCGCATCAGGCTTACGGCCGGGGTGCCTGGCGATCCAGGCGGTTATCGCAGGTAAAACGCATTCCGGTAAGTCCAGTTACCGGCATTGACCCGACGCGAAATTTTTCGCGTCCGCGAAAAATCCCCCGACAGCGGCTCACTTATGCTCGCTCTCCTTATCGAGAGCGAGCAACGCAAGGTGGTCCTCCAGCTCGAGTCGCAAGAGCTGGAGCGTATCCAATTTCTTCACTTGCTCAGTGAAAAGCGTGTAAAGCGTCGTTCACCGCTAGCGATCTAGTCGACCGCCTTCACCATATCCTCGATCACCTTCTTCGCGTCGCCGAACACCATCATCGTCTTGTCCATGTAGAACAGGTCGTTGTCGAGCCCGGCGTAGCCCGCCGCCATCGAGCGCTTGTTGACGATCACGGTGCGCGCCTTGTACGCCTCGATGATCGGCATGCCCGCGATCGGCGACTTCGGATCGTTCTTCGCGGCCGGATTCACCACGTCGTTCGCGCCGAGCACGAGCACCACGTCGACCTGGCCGAACTCGCCGTTGATGTCCTCCATCTCGTACACCATGTCGTACGGCACTTCGGCCTCGGCGAGCAGCACGTTCATGTGACCCGGCATGCGGCCGGCCACCGGGTGAATGGCGTACTTCACCTCGATGCCCTTCTCGACCAGCTTGTCGGTCAGCTCCTTCAACGCATGCTGCGCGCGCGCGACGGCCAGCCCGTAGCCCGGCACGATCACGACCGTTTCCGCGTTACCCATCATGAACGACGCGTCATCGGCCGAACCCGATTTCACCGGACGCTGCTCCGCCGCGCCGCCCGCGGCCGCGCCCGGCTCGTTGCCGAAGCCACCGAGGATCACGTTGAAGAACGAGCGGTTCATCGCGCGGCACATGATGTACGACAGGATCGCACCCGACGACCCCACCAGCGACCCGGCGATGATCAGCATCGGATTGTTCAGCGAAAAGCCGATGCCCGCCGCCGCCCAGCCCGAGTACGAGTTCAGCATCGACACGACGACCGGCATGTCCGCGCCGCCGATCGGAATGATGATCAGCACGCCGAGCACGAACGCGATGATCGTCATGATGATGAACGGCAGCCACGACTGCGTGAGGAAGAAGAGGACGCCGAAGCCGAGCATCGCGAGCGCGAGCATCAGGTTGATCAGATGCTGGCCGCCGTAGACGACCGGCGCACCCTGAAACAACCGGAACTTGTACTTGCCCGACAGCTTGCCGAACGCGATCACCGAGCCGCTAAAAGTAATCGCGCCGACGAACGTGCCGATGAACAGTTCGATGCGGTTGCCGTAAGGCAGGAAGCCCTCGATCGGCACGTCGGGATCGACGAGGCCGAACGCGGCGGGCTCCGACACCACCCCATACGCGATGCACACGGCCGCGAGACCGATCAGCGAGTGCATCGCCGCGACAAGTTCAGGCATCTTGGTCATCTCGACGCGCGCGGCGACGAACGCGCCGATCGCGCCGCCGATCACGAGCCCGAACAGCAGCAGGCCGAGCCCGAGACCGAGATTGGAGCCAAGTACTTCGGCCTGCCGCGAGATCAGCGCGATGGTCGTCAGAATCGCGATCGCCATGCCGACCATGCCGAAGGTATTGCCGACGCGCGCGGTCTTCGGATTGGACAGCCCCTTGAGCGCCTGGATGAAGCAGACCGACGCGACCAGATACAGCAGCGTGACGACGTTCAGGCTCATTTACGTACCCTCCTTGCCGCCAGCCGGTAGTTTCCTGGGTTCTTTCTTCTTGAACATCTCGAGCATTCGCCGTGTGACGAGGAATCCGCCGAACACGTTGACGGCCGCGAGCGCCACCGCGATCGTGCCGAAGAACTTGCCGGCGCTGCCGACGGTGAGACCCGCCGCGAGCATCGCGCCGACGATCACGATCGCCGAGATCGCATTGGTCACCGCCATCAGCGGCGTATGCAGCGCGGGCGTGACGTTCCAGACCACGTGATAGCCGACGTAGATCGCCAGCACGAAGATGATCAGGTTGATCACCGTGTGATTGATGACTTCCATCTTCGGCTTCCCCCTATGCGTTGCGCGCGACCTGGCCGTCGCGAGCCAGCAGCGTGGCCGCGACGATGTCGTCCGCGAGATCGATGTTCAGCGTGCCTTCCTTGGCGATAATCAGCTTCAGGAAGTCGAGCACGTTGCGCGCGTACAGCGACGACGCGTCGGCGGGCACCATCGCGGCGAGATTCGTGTAGCCGACGATCTGCACGCCATAGCGCACCACCACCTGGTCCGCCTCGGTCAGCGGACAATTGCCGCCGCGCCGGCCGTCGACTTCGGGGCCGCGGCCGGCCGCGAGGTCGACGAGCACCGAGCCCGGTTTCATCGCCTGCACGGTTTCGACCGACAGCAGCGTCGGCGCGGGGCGGCCTGGAATCAGCGCGGTCGAAATGACGATGTCGGCCTGCTTTGCGCGCTCGTGCACCAGCGCCGACTGGCGCGCGAGCCACGACGGCGGCATCGGCCGTGCATAGCCGCCCACACCTTGCGCGGCCTCGCGCTCCTCGTCGGTCTCGTAGGGCACGTCGAGGAACTTCGCGCCGAGCGACTCGATCTGCTCCTTGACGGCCGGGCGCACGTCGGACGCCTCCAGCACGGCGCCGAGGCGCTTCGCGGTGGCGATCGCCTGCAGGCCAGCCACGCCCGCGCCGAGAATCAGCACGCGCGCGGCCTTCACGGTGCCGGCCGCGGTCATCAGCATCGGCATGAAGCGCGGATAGAGCGTCGCCGCGAGCAGCACCGCCTTGTAGCCGGCGATGTTCGCCTGCGACGACAGCACGTCGAGGCTCTGCGCGCGCGTGGTGCGCGGCGCGGCTTCGAGCGCGAACGCGGTGACGCCGGCCGCGGCGAGCTTGCCCGCGTTGTCGGCGTTGAACGGATCGAGCATGCCGACCAGCGTCGCGCCGCGCTTGAGCAGCGGCAGTTCGGAATCGGTGGGGGATTGGACTTTGAGGACGAGATCTGCGCCGAATGCAGTGGCGGCATCGACGATTTCCGCGCCCACGGCCGTATAGGCGTCATCGGGAAAGCTCGCGCCGGCGCCGGCGCCGCTCTGGAGCGTGACCCGGTGGCCTTGCGCCACGTACTTCTTGACCGTCTCGGGCGTCGCGGCAACGCGGGTTTCATGCGCGCGCGTCTCGGCTGGCACTCCGATGTGCATCGTTGTTCCTCCTCGACTTCCTGTTTGACGACAGACCTGCCGACGAGGCTCGCCGGCTTGCACATGCAACGGCTAACGCAGGCCCCACTTTAACCGGAAACCGCCACATCACAAATATCGGGGTCGATGCGAATGCGCGACAGACCGCCAAACTGTTACGAATCGGTCGCGATGCCACCTCGAACACGCTGCGAACCGGCTGCCAGCGGTCACCAGGCAGCCGGCGCGCATAACCGGTAAAATGCGCACCCATGAAATCGGAAACCTGGCGGCCGCACGTGACCGTCGCGGCGATCGTCGAGCGTGACGGGCGCTTCCTGCTAGTCGAGGAACACACTGCCGCCGGCCTGCGCCTGAACCAGCCCGCCGGCCACCTCGAGGCGGGCGAAACGCTGCTGGAAGCGGTGATCCGCGAAACGTTCGAGGAAACCGCGCATCCGTTCGCGCCCGAGGCGCTCGTCGGCATGTACATGACCCACTTCGAGCTGCCGGACCGCGCGGGCACCACGTACCTGCGCTTCACCTATTGCGGCGCGGGCGGCGAACCGGACCCGGCGAGTTCGCTCGATCCCGACATCGTCCGCACGCTGTGGATGAGCGCCGATGAGTTGCGCGCGTGCCCCGAGCGGCATCGCACGCCGCTCGTGATGCAGTGCATCGACGATTACCTGGCCGGCCGGCGTTTCCCGCTCGACGTCGTCCATACGCATTCGGTTGCGCCGAAGCAATAGGGCCGTCACGAGCGGCCCCATAGATCCATGCGCAGTCATGCAGCACCCAGTGAGTACCTTATGAGCAAGCGCAAAGTCGTAGTAGGCATGTCGGGCGGCGTCGATTCGTCGGTCACCGCGTGGCTGCTAAAGGAACAGGGCTATGACGTGGTCGGCCTGTTCATGAAGAACTGGGAAGACGACGACGACAGCGAATACTGCTCGACGCGCCAGGACTGGATCGACGTGGTGTCGGTGGCGGACCTGATCGGCATCGACGTCGAGGCGGTCAACTTCGCGGCCGAGTACAAGGACCGCGTGTTCGCCGAATTCCTGCGCGAATATTCGGCCGGCCGCACGCCGAACCCGGACGTGCTGTGCAACGCCGAGATCAAGTTCAAGGCCTTCCTCGATCACGCGATGTCGCTCGGCGCGCAAACGATCGCGACCGGCCACTACGCGCGCGTGCGCGAGAACGATGGCCGCTTCGAGCTGCTGAAGGCGCTCGACCATACCAAGGACCAGTCGTACTTCCTGCATCGGCTGAACCAGGCGCAGCTGTCGAAAACACTGTTCCCGCTCGGCGAAATTCCCAAGACGAAGGTCCGCGAGATCGCCGCGCAGATCGGCCTGCCGAACGCGAAGAAGAAGGATTCGACCGGCATCTGCTTCATCGGCGAGCGGCCTTTCCGCGACTTCCTGAACCGCTATCTGCCGACCAGGCCGGGCCCGATGAAGACCACCGACGGCAAGATCGTCGGCGAGCACATCGGCCTCGCGTTCTACACGTTCGGCCAGCGCAAGGGCATCGGTCTCGGCGGCAGCAAGGACGGCAGCGGCGAGCCCTGGTTCGCCGCCGGCAAGGATATTCCGACGAATACGCTGTACGTCGCGCAGGGACACGACCATCCGTGGCTGCTGTGCCATACGCTGTCGGCGGGCAACACGAGCTGGGTCGCGGGCGAGCCGCCGGCCGACGGCTTCGCGTGCGGCGCGAAGACGCGCTACCGGCAGGCCGACGCGGCGTGCACGTTCAACGCCTCGGCGGGAGGCGGTTCGGGCGAAGGCCTCTTCGAACTGACCTTCGACGCCGCGCAATGGGCCGTCACGCCGGGCCAATCGGCGGTGCTGTATGACGGCGACGTGTGCCTCGGCGGCGGCATCATCGAACGCGCGATGACCGGGCAACCGGCCGAGCTGCCGCAGGATCAGGCGCCGAAGCAAACCCGCGCGCAGCGTCGCAAGCAGGCGCACAAGCCAAAGCAGCCGCAAGGCCAGCCGCGGGACGAGCCGCAAACCCCGCGGCAAAAAGCGGCTCTGCTCGGCGCGCGTTGAGCGATGCATAACGGCGGGCGCGGTGGGTCGTACCATTCCGGCAGGTTCGCGCCGTTCACCATGTTTGCCCCGCCTGGCGCGCATTCACACACACTTCACCTTCGCGTGCGACGCTTGGCTTCCATTCGCAGGCCTTATCTTCGGGCTTCGCCGGTCCGCGTCGCACCGTGACCCGCAACCGCCAGCTTTCCTTCGCGACCGATACCGCCCGCGCTCCCGTGCGGACGATGCCGCCGCAATGATCTTCACTGCACTGGAGTCCCCATGTTTTCTCAACGCTATCTGGCCATGTGGTGCGCAATCGCCCTCACCGCGGTATGTGCCGCGCTCGCCGCGACGCATCACCTGTCGTGGTTCTGGATCCTCGTGCCGGCCGCGCTCGTCGCGCTCGGCGTGTTCGACCTGAGCCAACAGCGCCATGCAATCCTGCGCAATTACCCGCTGTGGGGCCACCTGCGTTTCATTTTCGAATCCATCCGCCCGGAAATCCGTCAGTATTTCGTCGAAGACGATACCGACGAGAAGCCGTTCTCGCGCGCGCAACGCAGCATCGTCTATCAGCGCTCGAAGAACGATGTCGACAGCCGCCCATACGGCACGCGGATCGACGTGAAGGCGGTCGCGCACGAATGGATCAGCCACTCGCTCGCGCCGACCACGCTCGACGGTCACGACTTTCGCATCGTCGTCGGCCCCGATCGCGGGCAGCCGTATTCGATGTCGATCTTCAACGTGTCGGCGATGAGCTTCGGCTCGCTATCGGCCAATGCGATCATGGCGCTGAACCTCGGCGCGAAGAAAGGCAACTTCGCGCACGACACCGGCGAAGGTTCGATGTCGAAATATCATCGCGAACATGGCGGCGACATCATCTGGGAAATCGCGTCCGGCTATTTTGGATGCCGTAACGACGACGGCACCTTCAACGCGGAGAAGTTCGCGAAGCAGGCCGCCGAACCGCAGGTGAAGATGATCGAGGTGAAGCTGTCGCAAGGCGCGAAGCCCGGTCACGGCGGCGTGCTGCCGGGCGCGAAGATCACGCCCGAAATCGCCGAGACGCGCGGCGTGCCGATGGGCCGCGACTGCATCTCGCCGGCGACGCACTCCGAGTTCTCGACGCCGCGCGAGCTGCTCGAATTCGTCGAGCGGCTGCGCACGCTGTCGGGCGGCAAGCCGACCGGCTTCAAGCTGTGCATCGGGCATCCGTGGGAATTCTTCGGTATCGCGAAGGCGATGCTGGAAACGGGCATTCTGCCGGACTTCATCGTCGTGGACGGCGCGGAAGGCGGCACCGGCGCGGCACCGCTCGAATTCACCGATCACGTCGGCGTGCCGTTGCAGGAGGGGCTGCTGCTCGTGCACAACACGCTGGTCGGCATCGGTCTGCGGCAACGCATCCGCATCGGCGCGAGCGGCAAGATGATCACCGCGTTCGATATCGCGAAGACGCTCGCGATCGGCGCGGACTGGGTCAACGCGGCGCGCGGCTTCATGTTCGCGGTCGGCTGCATCCAGGCGCAGACCTGCCATACCGGCCGCTGCCCGACCGGCGTCGCGACCCAGGACCCGGTGCGCCAGCGTGCGCTGGTGGTGCCGGACAAGGCCGATCGCGTGTTCAACTTCCACCACAACACGCTGCACGCGTTGCAGGAAATCATCCAGGCCGCCGGGCTCCGGCATCCGGCTGAGTTGCGCGCGCATCACATCGTGCGGCGCGTGTCCTCGCATGAGGTGCGGCTGATGTCGGATCTGCTCAAATATCTCGAACCGAACGACCTGCTCAACGGCAACTATCGCTATACACTGTTCGAGACGTACTGGCCGATCGCGCAAAGCGATTCGTTCTCGCCGAAGGCGGAGCTGGCGGCGAGCTGAACGTGCGCGCGGCCCTTGCCGCGTCGCCTGTCGCCCAAAAACCGCATCGCGGCCCGTCCGACCCCGCAAAACGGGCCGCCCCCCTTCCTTTCCGTTAAAATCTCCGGTTTAGCACTTCGCTCCACGACCCCCTCGCGCGCTTAGGCGCGCGCGGCATGGCCCCATGCCCGAAAGGCACTTCATGCTCACGTTTCAGCAAATCATCCTGACCTTGCAGTCCTACTGGGACAAGCAGGGCTGCGCGTTGCTCCAGCCGATCGACATGGAAGTCGGCGCGGGCACGTCCCACGTCCATACGTTCCTGCGCGCGATCGGCCCCGAGCCGTGGCGCGCCGCCTACGTGCAGCCGTCGCGCCGCCCGAAAGATGGCCGCTACGGCGAGAACCCGAACCGTCTGCAGCACTACTACCAGTATCAGGTGGTGCTCAAGCCCGCGCCGGAAAACATTCTCGACCTGTACCTCGGCTCGCTCGAAGCGCTCGGCTTCGACCTGAAGCAGAACGACGTGCGTTTCGTCGAGGACGACTGGGAAAACCCGACGCTCGGCGCATGGGGGCTGGGCTGGGAAGTGTGGCTGAACGGCATGGAAGTGACGCAGTTCACGTACTTCCAGCAGGTCGGCGGTCTAGACTGCAAGCCGGTGCTCGGCGAAATCACCTACGGTCTCGAGCGCCTCGCGATGTATCTGCAGAAGGTCGAGAACGTCTACGACCTCGTCTGGACCGAGTGGGAAGAACAAGGCCCGAACGGCCCCGAACTGCGCCGCCTGACCTACGGCGACGTGTATCACCAGAACGAGGTCGAGCAGTCCACCTACAACTTCGAGCACGCGAACGTCGATCTGCTGTTCACTTTCTTCAACAGCTACGAAGCGGAAGCGAAGCGCATGATCGATGCGCAGATCGCGCTGCCCGCCTATGAGCTCGTGCTGAAGGCCGGCCACACGTTCAACCTGCTCGACGCGCGCGGCGCGATTTCGGTCACGGAACGCGCGGCGTACATCGGCCGGATTCGCGCGCTGTCGCGTCTGGTCGCGCAGGCCTACTACGACTCGCGCGAAAAGCTCGGCTTCCCGATGCTCGGCAATCCGGTGCACGGCGTGCCCGGCCTCACCACCGACGAGCAGGACGCCGCGATGCCCGCGTGGGCGCCGCCGCTGAAAGTCGAACGCAAGATCGACCAGGACTGACGAGAACTTCAATCAATGACTCAATCTCAACACGCTACCCTGCTCGTCGAGCTGCTGACCGAAGAACTGCCGCCGAAGGCGCTCGCCCGTCTCGGCGACGCCTTCGCCGAAGGTATTGCGCAGCGCCTCGCAGCGCGCGACCTGATCGACGGCGAGCCGTCGTTCGAACGCTTTGCCACGCCGCGTCGTCTCGCGGTGACGATTCACAACGTGCGCGCGCTCGCGCCGGAAAAACACGTGCGCGAAAAAGTGCTGCCGGTTTCCGTCGCGCTCGATAAAGACGGCCAGCCCACCGCGCCGCTCGCGAAGAAACTCGCCGCGCTCGGCTTCCCCGACTTCACGGTGAACGATCTCGAACGCGCCCAGGACGGTAAAGCCGAAGCGTTCTTCCTGCGCTACGCGGCGCCGGGCGCGACGCTCGCCGACGGCCTGCAAGGCGCGCTCGACGAAACGCTCGCGAAGCTGCCGATCGCAAAGCCGATGACGTATCAGCGCCCGGACGGTTCGAGCGTGCAGTTCGTGCGCCCGGTGCATCGACTGACCACGCTGCACGGCGAAGAGGTCGTGCCGGTCAGCGTGCTCGGCATCGACGCCGACGACACCACGCTCGGCCACCGCTTCCTGTCCGAAGGCTTCGTGCAGATCCAGCACGCGCAGTCGTATGCCGAAACGCTCGAACACAGAGGCCGCGTGATCGCGAGCTTCGCGAAGCGCAAGGAAGCGATCCGCTCGCAACTGCTCGCGCAAGCCGGTGACGACAAGGTCGTGATGCCCGAAGCGCTGCTCGACGAAGTGACGTCGCTGGTCGAATGGCCGGTCGTCTATGAGTGCCGCTTCGAGGACGAATTCCTGCAAGTGCCGCAGGAATGCCTGATCCTGACGATGCAGACGAACCAGAAGTACTTCGCGCTGACCGATGCGAACGGCAAGCTGCGCTCGCGCTTCCTGATCGTGTCGAACATCGAGACGGCGACGCCGGTCGAGATCGTCGAAGGCAATGAGCGCGTGGTGCGTCCGCGTCTCGCCGATGCGAAGTTCTTCTTCACGCAAGACAAGAAGAAGCCGCTCGCGGATCGCGTGCCACTGCTCGCGAACGTCGTTTATCACAACAAGCTCGGCTCGGCGCTGCAACGCGTGGAGCGGCTCGAAGGGCTGGCCGGCGCGATCGCCGCACTGACCGGCGCCAACGTCGCGCTCGCGACGCGCGCCGCGCGCCTCGCGAAAGCCGACCTGATCACCGACATGGTCGGCGAATTCCCCGAGCTGCAAGGCACGATGGGCACGTACTACGCGCGCCACGACGGCGAGCCGGAAGAAGTCGCGCTCGCATGCTCGGAACACTACCAGCCGCGCTTCTCGGGCGACGCCTTGCCCACCACCGCGACCGGCACCGTCGTCGCGCTCGCCGACAAGCTCGAAACGCTGGTCGGCATCTGGGGCATCGGCCTGCAGCCCACCGGCGAGAAAGACCCGTTCGCGCTGCGCCGTCATGCGCTCGGCGTGCTGCGCATTCTGGTCGAGAAACAGTTGAACGTCGACTTCGTCGAGCTGCTGCGCATCGCTTATGCGCAATTCGCCGGCGTGCCGAACGTCGCCGATTCGACCGACGCGATCTACGAGTTCAGCATGGACCGCCTGCGCGGCCTGCTGCGCGAACGCGGCTACGCGGCCGGCGAAATCGACGCGGTGCTCGCGCTGAACCCGACGCGGCTCGACGACCTCGTCGCGCGCCTCGACGCGGTGCGCGAATTCGCGTCACTGGCCGAAGCGGCGTCGCTCGCGGCGGCCAACAAGCGTATCTCGAACATCCTGAAGAAGTCGGAAGGCGTGACGAACGGCAGCGTGCAGCCCAGCTTGCTCACCGAGGCAGCGGAGAAGGCGCTCAACGCGCAGCTCGAACAGGTCACGCCGCGCGTGCAATCGCAACTGGCCGTGCGCGACTACACCGGCGCGCTGACGGCGCTGGCCGCGCTGCGCGAACCGGTGGACACGTTCTTCAACGACGTGATGGTCAACGCCGAAGACCCCGCGTTGCGCGCGAACCGTCTGGCTCTGCTCGGCGCGCTGCATCAGCAGATGAACTGCGTCGCCGATATTTCCCGACTCGCCGCCTGAGCACTGCGCCATGCCGATCAAGAAAGTGGTGATCCTCGACCGCGACGGTGTGATCAACGTCGACTCCGACGCGTTCATCAAGTCGCCGGACGAATGGGTCGCGCTGCCCGGCTCGCTGGAAGCGATCGCACGCCTGAACCACGCCGGCTATCGCGTCGCAGTCGCGACGAACCAGTCGGGCATCGGCCGCGGTCTGTTCGACATGGATGCGTTGAACGCGATGCATCTGAAGATGCACCGGATGGCGGCAGCGGTCGGCGCGCGCATCGAAGCGGTGTTCTTCTGCCCACACACGGCGGAAGATCACTGCGAATGCCGCAAGCCGAAGCCGGGCATGCTGAAGATGATCACCGAGCGTTTCGAGGTCGATCCGGCGCATACGCCGACGGTCGGCGATTCTCTGCGCGATCTGCAGGCGGGCGCTGCGCTCGGTCACCCGGTTCATCTGGTGCTGACCGGCAAGGGCCGCAAGACCCTCGCCGCGGGCGGCTTGCCCGAAGGCACGATCGTGCACGACGACCTGCGCGCGTTCGCGCTCGACTTTCTCGCCGACGCTCAGGAATAAACGCGCGCACCGCGCTCCCACCCCCCACCGACCACGCCGATGCGCTTTATCCGTTCCCTGCTGCTGCTGATTTATTTCGTTGTGTTCACGGTGCCGTACGCGACCGCGTGCTTCATCGCGTTTCCGTTCCTGCGCGCGGAAAACCGCTACTGGATGGCGGCCGGCTGGTGTCGTCTGACGCTGTGGACGGTGCGCTACCTGAACGGCATCCGCTACCGCATCGAAGGTTTCGAGAATCTGCCCAACGGCCCGGCCGTGCTGCTGTCGAAGCACCAGTCGGCGTGGGAAACGCTCGCGTTTCCGGCGATCATGCCGCGCCCGCTGTGCTACGTGTTCAAGCGCGAGCTCTTGTATGTGCCGTTCTTCGGCTGGGCGCTCGGCATGCTGAAGATGGTTCACATCAACCGCAAGGAAGGCAAATACGCGTTCGTATCGGTCACGAACCAGGGCAAGGCCCGCATGGCCGAAGGCGCATGGGTCATCATGTTTCCGGAAGGCACGCGCACGCCGACCGGCAAGCAGGGCAAGTACAAGACCGGCGGCGCGCGCTTCGCGATCGCGAGCGGTGCCCCCGTCGTGCCGATCGCGCACAACGCGGGCCGCGTATGGCCGCGCAACTCGTTTCTTAAATATCCGGGTATAGTCACGGTGTCGATTGGCAAGCCGATCGACACGACGGGGCTCACGCCCGACGAAGTGAACACGCGCGTCGAGCAGTGGATCGAAGCCGAGATGCGCCGCATCGATCCGACTGCCTACAGCGCGGCGGCTAACGATTCCGCCGCCGCGCCCATCTGACGCGCCACGCCCTCGAACTCCGAAGGCGTATTGCGCGAAGCGAAGCCGATGCAGAAGTCTCTTACGCCGCAGCCCGCCGCGGCGCTCGAAAACCGGCAGCTCGATCTCCCGCTCTTCGCCGAGCCGGGGTCGACGTCGTCGTCTCCTTCACCTTCCGCGCCGGGTTCATTGGGCTCAGCACCGGCCCGGCCGCCCGTCGCGCCGCTCGCGCCGGACGGCAGCAAGCTGCGCAGTCTCGCCATCGGTTCACGCACGCTGCATTACGCGCTCAAGCGTTCCGCGCGCCGCTCGATCGGCTTTGCGATCGACAGCACCGGCCTCACGATCACCGCGCCGCGCTGGGTCACGCTCGCCGATATCGAAACCGCGATCACCGAAAAACAGCGTTGGATTTTTACGAAGCTGATCGAATGGCAAACGCGCGTCGAGCAGCGTGCATTGCCGAAGATCGACTGGCAAGACGGCGCCGAAGTGCCCTACCTCGGTCAGCCGGTGCGCGTGACGCTCGGCGCGCCGCAAGGCATGCTCGCGTTCAGCGCCGAGCACGGCGCGCTGCAATTGCCGCTGCCGTTGCAAGCCGACCCGCAGCAGATCAAGGATCGCGTGCAGGGCTGGCTGCAAGGAGAAGCGAAGCGGCTGTTCGGCGAGCGTCTGGCGATCTACGCGCAGAAGCTGGGCGTCAACTATCGCGCGTATGCCTTGTCTTCGGCGGCGACGCGCTGGGGCAGTTGTTCGAGCGACGGCAAAATCCGCCTGAACTGGCGGCTCATCCACTTTCCGCTGTCGATCATCGACTACGTCGTCGCGCATGAGCTGTCGCATCTGCGCGAGATGAATCACAGTCCGCGCTTCTGGCAGACGGTCGAATCGATTTTTCCGGAATTTCGCGAGGCGCGGCAGACACTGAAGTCGCATCCGCCGGAGCTGTTGCCGACGCTTTGAGGCCGGGCGCTATCTATGCGAGAGCGCTTTCGCGGACTGCAACAGATCGTCGAGCATCACGCCGCGCCTGTCCGGGCTCGTGTCGCGACCGGTCATGAAACACAGCGCCGCAATCGGCAGTCCCGCACGGTCGCGAATCGGCGCTGCCATACAAAGCCTGAACGCATTCGAGAGTCCTTCGGTGCAGCAGTAGCCTCGTTCTTTTGCGGCCTGCACGTCGTTCAGGAATTCGTCGAATTCGATATTCACCCCGTTGTCGAGGATGAAATCTTCGGCCGGAATGAGCGCGCGAATCTCGTCGGCATTCAGGTGACCTAGCAGCAGACGTCCCGTGGCGGTCCACGGAATCGGCACTCTCACGCCGATGTCCGAACTGATGTTGAATGGCCGGGCACTGTTCTCGGATAACACGACCGTGTACTTGTTGCCTTCCAGCATGCACAGCTGCGTGGTCTCGTCGTACTTCCGTACCAATGCCAGAATGGATTGATGCGCGCGGCTAATCAGATCGTTGTGCGTTGCATAGTCGGACCCGTAGTAGTGCATCTCGCGCCCGAAGAACACGCTCCCATCCGCGGCCGTCTCGAGCCAGCCCACTTCCGCGAGAATCGCGACCAGCTCGTAAATGCTCGAACGCGGCGCGCCGGTCGCCTCGATTAATTCGCGCATGGTCAGCGGGCGTTGGGCGACGTGCAATTGCCGGAACATCGCGATGACGCGATCCACGCCTCTCGCCCGAGACGATTCGGTTACAGCCATGCGTTCACTCCGTAAAGCGTTCATCCGACCGGTTGTCTTTCAAGCGACGTGAGTTTATCGCGCGGCAGACCCGCGAAAGCGACTTGCAGGCCGCGACAGGTCAATGGTCGAGGACTCTGTGCAGAAATTGCCGCGTGCGTTCGTTCGCGGGATTGACGAAGATCTGTTCCGGATCGCCCTGCTCGGCGATGACGCCCTTGTCCATGAAGACGACGCGGTCGGCGGTCTTGCGGGCAAAGCCCATTTCATGCGTGACGACGACCATCGTCATGCCGTCACGCGCGAGCCCACGCATCACCTCGGTGACCTCGCCGACCAGCTCCGGATCCAGCGCGGACGTCGCCTCGTCGAAGAACATGATGCCGGGCTCGACCGCGAGCGCTCGCGCAATTGCCACGCGTTGCTGCTGACCGCCCGACAACTGGCTTGGATAGTGTGCCGCGCGGTCCGCGAGCCCGACACGCTCGAGTGTGTCCATGGCGCGCTTGCGCGCGTCGTCCGGACTCATGCGGCGTGCCTTGATAAGCGCGAGCGTGACATTGCCGAGCGCGGTCTTGTGAGGAAACAGATTGAACTGCTGGAAGACCATGCCGACATGGCCACGAATCTCTCGCGCTCGGCGCGGATCATGCATGGGCACATCGTTGACCCAGACCTCGCCGGAATCGGTGGTCTCCAATCCCGCCATGATTCGCAAGACCGTGCTCTTACCCGAGCCGGACGCGCCAATGAGCACCAGCACTTCGCCCGAGCGAACCTCGAGATTGATTTCGTTCAACACCCGAGTCGAACCGAATGCTTTGCTGACGCCCGTCAGTGAAATGATGGGTCTGGTTTGGCTTTGGTTACTCACGACAATCTCCTGCGGTCATGGTGGCGCACCCATTGCGAGAGCGGGAAGCACACGGCGAAGTAAATGAGTGCGACGAGTCCGTAGATTTCCACGGGCTTTCCGACCCGGTCGACGATGGCCTGGCCACCATGCATCAACTCGGACATTCCGATCATGCTGACGATCGACGTGTCCTTGATGAGCGACAGATACTGACCGACGAGAGGCGGCAACACGATCTTTCCCGTCTGAGGCAGCACGACGAACGAGAACGACTGAGCCCGCGTGAGGCCGAGGATCTGAGATACCTCCCATTGACCTTTGGGTACCGCCTCGATCCCTGAGCGGAAGATTTCGGCGATGTAGGCGCCCTGATAGACGCTCAAGCCGATGACGCCGGCTGCGAAGACGTCGATCGCGTAACCGAAGTACGACACGCCGAAATAGATGAACATCAGCGTGATGAGTACCGGCGTGCCGCGAAACAGCTCCGTATAGAGTCTGGCAAGGCGGGCTGTGCCCCACGGTCCGAACGACCGCAAGACGGCGGCGAACAGGCCGATCAGCGTGCTGCCCACGATGGACGCAATGGAAAGCAACAGCGTCGTCACCAGACCCTGCAGCAGGATTGAGAAACTGGTTTTCAGCAATTCGACTGACATGATCCAACTCCAATCCGGGAATCAGGCCCGTTTCGTCCGGCGCATAAAGCCGGTCCCGAAACCGGTGCGCGCCGGCATGACGAGGGGAGGATGAAAGATCCGCGCTCCGAGCTGGCCCGCAAGCCAGGACAGTACGTTACTGAGCACGAGATACGCGACGAGCGTCACGCTGAACGTCTGAAGGTAGAGAAGCGTCCGCGAGTTGATCACGGTCGCAGTGCCGGTCAACTCCGGCAACGCAATGGCGGACAGCAGCGACGTACCGAGCAGCAACTGGATCAGGTAGTTGACGATGGCCGGATAGACCGCGCGCGTCGCCTGCGGTAGCACGACCTCGACGAAGATCTGCGCGCGTTCGAGACCGAGAATGCCGGCGGCCTCGAGTTGGCCGCGCGGCACCGACTGTATGCCGGCGCGGAACACTTCCGACAGATAAGCACCGACGTTGACGCCGAGCGCAATGACGCCCGCCCAGTATGCGTCGAGCGAAATACCCGCCGACGGCAGACCGAAGAAAACGATGAAAATCTGCAGGAGAACAGGCGTGTTGCGGATGATTTCGACGTAGCCGCGAGCAATCAACCGAAATGGCGCGAGCGCAGAAACGCTGGCAAGCGCGGTCAACAAGCCGAGGACTAGCGCCAGTACGAATGCCAGCACGGTCACTTGCAACGTCAGCCAGCTCGCGCTCAAAAACTCGGGCACGTAGCCCCACAGAGTGAGCCACTCGTAACTCATCTCACCCTCCGCATCGTTCGGGTTTCAATAGATATCGGCATCTCCCGCTCCTCAAAACTGCGGATTGAGCGGGTAGCGCGGATCGGTGCCGAACCACTTGTTGTAGAGCTGCGCGTTGAGCTTCGACGCATTGACGTTGAAGAGGAACAGATTCAGGTAGTTGAGCCATTCCTGATCGCCGGCCTTGACACCGAACGCGTTGTATTCGAGCGGGACCAGCGCTTCGTTCGTGACGGCAAGTTCAGGATCGAGCTTGGCCTGATACGCGAGAAAGTTGTTGTCCTCGATCATCGCGTCGGCCTGCCCCTGCTTGACAGCAAGAATCGCGGCCTGCGAGCTGTCGTATTCCTGGATCTTGATCGGGATATTCAGCGAGCGCACTTCGTCGCCATTGGTCGAGCCCTTGACCGTCGCAATCGTGCGACCGCCCATGTCCTTGATCGACTGAACGCCACTATTTTTTCTGACCAGCAGTGCTTCGCTGGCAACCACGTAGGGGGTCGTGAATTCGATTACCTTCGCGCGCTCCAGATTACGCGTGAAGTTGCAGAACACGACATCCACTTTGCTGGTCTGCAGATTCGGAATCCGGTTCGCGCTCGTCGTATTCACGACCTCGAGCTTCACGCCCATCTGCTTCGCGAGTTCCTTCGCGAGGTCCACGTCATAGCCGTCTGGTTGGCCGTCCTTGTTATAGAACCCGAACGGCGCGAACGTCAGGCAGTCGCCGACGCGCAGCGTGCCTCGCTGCAGCACGGCCTGAAGCGTCGAGGGGGATGCCGCTGCGCTCTGCCCTGGCGTGGCAACCTTGGTGCAGCCGGTGATGGCGAGCAATCCAGCAACAGCGAACAGAAAGGCGGCTTGGGCGCCTCGTTTGGCAAGCTTCATGGCAGGGTCCTAAGCGGAGAAGAGTGGTCCGGAGCGGACGAATCGGCTTCAGCGCCTGTCTGCACGCTCAACGAATCGCCGGGTCACGCATCGATTGTCCGATATATCAGACTGCCATCTGACGAACCGGATTGATGCTGAGTGTTGGACACTAATATCAAACCGGCAACCGCACACAAACCCTTATTGCCCATATTTTTTTGTTCAAATAC
The DNA here is from genome assembly GCF_050436245.1 of Paraburkholderia sp. MM6662-R1. Taxonomy (NCBI): domain Bacteria; kingdom Pseudomonadati; phylum Pseudomonadota; class Betaproteobacteria; order Burkholderiales; family Burkholderiaceae; genus Paraburkholderia; species Paraburkholderia sp. MM6662-R1. Next base: position 1,943,871 of record NZ_JBNDLV010000001.1, read on the forward strand.
ATCCGATCGAATTCCACGATGCGCATCGAGTCCGCAGTGCGCCGGGCGGGCGGCGCGGCTTCGGGCTCAAGCTATACGGCAATCATTTACAATTGCCGGAGGTCGACGCATTTATCGACAAACTATCAAAGGAGTCCTCATGCGAATCTTGCATACCATGCTTCGAGTCGGTGATCTGGACGCATCGATCCGGTTCTACACCGAAGTTCTAGGAATGCGCCTGCTTCGAAAGAACGACTACCCGGACGGGAAGTTCACCCTCGCATTCGTCGGTTACGAGGACGAATCCGAAGGCGCGGCGATCGAACTGACGTACAACTGGGACACGAGCAAGTATGACCTCGGAACCGGCTACGGTCACATCGCCCTCGAAGTCGACGACGCCTATGCGGCATGCGAAGAAGTGAAGAAACGCGGCGGTGTCGTTACACGCGAAGCTGGGCCCATGAAACACGGCACGACTGTCATCGCCTTCGTCGCCGATCCGGACGGGTACAAGATCGAGCTGATACAGAAGAAGAGGCGAGTCGACTGACGTCCGGTGGCGAGCACGAGTCGCGCTGTCAGCCAGAACGATGAAAACACAGCCCGGCTTCACGTTGCACCCGGCGAATTGACGCCGGGCGAATTCGCCCGGCAATCTTGCCTCGTGCCGACGCCATCAAAAAACACTGACTACTGACGCTCGGCGTTTTCGCCGCGCACCGGACCGACCGGCTCGCGGTGCACTCTCCACCTCTTCACCACACCGCCATGAGCACGACCACCGCCTTGCCCGCGCGCCGCGCCCCGGATAGCTTCGCGATCCTGTTGATGATCGGCCTGTGCGCAATCTGGGGGCTGCAGCAAGTCGCGATCAAGACCACCAATGCGGCGGTGCCGCCGGTCTTTCAGGCGGGACTGCGCTCGACGATCGCGGCGCTGCTCGTGTGGGCATGGGCACGCTCGCGCGGCACGCCGCTCTTTCGCGATGACGGCACGCTCGGCGCGGGCCTGCTCGCGGGCGTGCTGTTCGCGGCCGAGTTCGTCTGCATCTTTCTCGGCCTGACGCTGACGAGCGCGTCGCACATGGCGGTCTTTCTGTACACGGCGCCGTGTTTCACGGCACTCGGCCTCCACTGGTTCGTCGATGGCGAACGCATGCGGCGCATCCAGTGGCTCGGCATTGTCGTCGCGTTCGCGGGGATGGCGCTCGCGTTCGCGGACGGCTTCCTGCACACGGACGCGGGCACGGCTGCAAGCGCGGCCTACGGCTCGACGCTCGCGGGCGCGGCCGGCGATGCGCTCGGCGTGCTCGGCGGCATCGCGTGGGCCGCGACCACGGTGATCGTGCGCGGCTCGCGGCTCGCGCGGACGAGCGCGAGCAAGACGCTGTTCTATCAGCTGACTGTGTCGGCGGTGGTGCTGCTCGCGCTGGCGCTGGGGCTCGGCGAGGTGCGCGTGGAAAGCGTGACGCCGCTCGCGCTCGCGAGCCTCGCGTATCAAGCCGTGATCGTCGCGTTCGTCAGCTATCTGTTGTGGTTCTGGCTGTTGACGCGTTACATCGCGTCGAGGCTGTCGGTGTTTTCGTTTCTGACGCCGCTGTTCGGCGTCACCTTCGGCGTGCTGCTGCTCGGCGAGTCGTTCAGCACGCGCTTTCTGATCGCCGCGCTGCTGGTGCTGACCGGCATCGCGCTCGTCAACGCGCCGGCGAAACGGTAAGCGGGCTCGACGACGGCACCCTCCGCCGTCGAGCGTCGAGTCTATTCCGCCGCAGCGGCCGAGCGCGCCGCCACCGCCTGCGCCACACTCACGTATTCGGCGACCGGCACGTCCTCCGCGCGGCGTTGCAGATCGAAGCCGAGCGCGTCGAAATCGACGGTATCGCGCAGCGCGGCAAGCGTGTTGCGCAACATCTTGCGACGCTGCGAGAACGCCGCCGTCACCACCCCGCCGAGCACGCTTTCGTCGACCACCGGCAGTTCGTGCCGCTCGTACGGAATCATCCGCACGATCGCCGAATCGACCTTCGGCGGCGGCTGGAACGACTCGGGCGGCACATCGAGTTGCTTGTCGATCACGTAGCGGTACTGCAGCATCACCGACAGGCGACTGAACGCCTTCGTGCCCGGCTCCGCCACCATCCGCTCGACCACCTCGTTCTGCAGCATGAAGTGCTGATCGATCACGCGCTCCGCGAACGTCGCCAGATGAAACAGCAGCGGGCTCGAAATGTTGTACGGCAGATTGCCGACGATGCGCAGCGACGCCTTGTCGCCCGGTGCCGCGAGCGAGCCGAAGTCGAACTCGAGCGCGTCGCCCGCGTGCAGTTCGAGCAGGTTGCCGAACTTCGTCTTCAGACGGCCGATCAGATCGCGGTCGAGTTCGACCGCGTGCAGCGGCGTGTCGGGCGTCGCGAGTCGCTCGATCAGCGGCTCGGTCAGCGCGCCGAGGCCCGGCCCGATCTCGACCATGCGCTCGCCGCGCTGCGGCCGGATCACGTCGACGATCGAATCGATCACGCCCATGTCGACCAGGAAGTTCTGACCGAAACGCTTGCGCGCGAGATGGCCCTGGTGCCGGCCTTGCTGTCTGCTGGTGGACATCGGAGAAATGCTAGAAAGAAAACTGCTTGAGAATGAAAGACGTCACGGTGGAAACACGACGCCACGCGGCGCGTCACGAGCACCGCGACCGCTCACGCTACCCGCGCCTCAGCCCGCGCGACGATGCTGCGCCATCGACACCGCCGTGTCGATAGCGGCCATCAGGCTACCCGCGTCGGCGCGGCCGGTGCCGGCCAGATCGAGCGCGGTGCCGTGATCGACCGACGTGCGGATGATCGGCAGGCCGAGCGTCACGTTGATCCCTTCGCCGAACGTCGCGAATTTCAGCACCGGCAGGCCCTGGTCGTGGAACATCGCGAGCACGCAGTCGGCTTCGTCGAGATAACGCGGCTGGAACAGCGTGTCGGCCGGATACGGACCGCGCGCGTCGACGCCCTCGCCGTTCACCTGCCGCAACGCCGGCGTGATCACGTCGATTTCCTCGCGGCCCAGATAGCCGTTTTCGCCAGCGTGCGGATTGAGCCCCGTCACGAGGATGCGCGGCGCGGGCAAGCCGAAGTGATGACGCAGGTCGTGATCGATGATGCGCAGCGTCGCGACGAGGCTTTCGATCGTCAAAGCCGCCGACACGTCCTTCAACGGCAGATGCGTGGTCGCAAGCGCGACGCGCAGCGGCCGCTTGCCGGTGCCCGCAAGCATCATCACGACGCGCGGTGTATGGGTGCGCTCGGCCAGATATTCGGTGTGGCCGGTAAACGGCACACCGGCGTCGTTGATCGTGCTTTTTTGCAGCGGCGCGGTGACGATCGCGTCGAACCTGCCGGCCACCGCGCCGTCGATCGCCGCATCGAGCAGATCGAGCACATAGCGGCCGTTCGCGGCGTCGAGCTTGCCAGCCTGCGCTGGTGCGCCAAGCGAGTGATGTTCGAGCCGCACGCGCGGGCCTGGCGCGAGCAGCGCCGCCCAATCGACGCCGACCGCGCGCGCGCGCTCAGCGAGCAGTTGCGCATCACCGAGCACGGTGAACTGCGCCTGAGGCCAGTGCGGCGCCGCGCCGGCCAGCGCCTGCGCGGTCAGCTCGGGACCGACGCCGGCGGGTTCGCCGGTCGTGATCGCGATCTGCAGCGGGCGGTGGGTGGGCTGGGCAGCGCTCGTCATCGCATTGGCTCTGTTATTGCACGTTCGCCGTGGCCGGCTTCACTTCGACGTACGCGGTATCGCGCAGCTCGCGCAGCCAGTCGGCATACGCCTGTTCCGCCTTGCGCTGGCCGATGGCCTGACGCGCGAGATCCATCTGCTGCGCAATCGAGCCTTGCGCATCGCGGCGGCCGAGCACCTGAATCAGGTGGTAGCCGTATTCGCTGCGCACCGGTTCGCTGATCTGACCGTCCTGCAGCGAGTTCATTGCGCGCTCGAACTCGGGCACCGTCTCGCCCGGGCTGACCCAGCCGAGGTCACCGCCTTGCGACGCCGAGCCGTCCTGCGAGTAGGTGCGCGCGAACTTCGCGAAGTCGCCGCCGGCGGCGATCTGGTTGCGGATGTCGAGCAGTTTCTGGCGTGCCTGCGGTTCGGACTGACCGTCGCCGACGCGCAGCAGAATATGGCGCACGTGCGTCTGCACGAGCTTCGGCGCGTCCGCGCTGGTGCCCTGGCCGGCACGGCGCTCGACCAGACGCACGATCTCGAAGCCGTCGTTGGTGCGGATCAGATCCGGATTGATCTCGCCCGGACGCAGTGCCGACGCGGCCTTCACGAACTCGGGCGGCAGCTTCGACGGCGCGAGGAAGCCGAGATCGCCGCCGTTCTTCGACGCGTCCGGCGCCTGCGAATTGGCTTTCGCGAGCTTTTCGAAATTCGCGCCGCCCTTCGCTTCGGCGAGCAGAGCCGCGGCCTTCTTCTGCGCCGCCTCGATGTCGGTCTCCGAGGCGTTGAGCGGCGCCTTCACGAAAATGTGCTGGACGTGCAGGTCGTTCGTCTGGCCGGCGCCCGGGCCGCGCTGGCTGGCGATATAGTTCGCGACCTCGGCGTCCGTCACCGTGATCTTGCTGTCCACTTCCTTCTCGCGCAGACGCGACAGCGTCAGCTCCGTGCGCGCGTCGCTCGTGAAAGTGGTCCAGGGCACGCCTTGCGCCTCGATGCGCGCGCGGTACATGGCGAGCGACATGTTGTTCGCCTGCGCGAGACGCTCGAGCGTGCGCTGCACGGCCGCGTCGTCGATGGTGATGCCGTCTTCCTTGGCCTTCTGCAGCTGGATGCGCTCGAGCACCATCTGCGTGAGCACCTGCTGGCGCAACTGGTCCGTCGGCGGCACCGGAGCGTTCTGCTGGTTCAGCCGGTGCGCGATCAGACCGACCCGCTCGTCGAGCTCGCGCTGCGTGATGACACCGTTGTTGACCACTGCGGCGATGGTGTCCACCGTCTGGCCGCTATTGCCGGCCAATGCCTGCGCCTGTACCGACGCGACTGGAAGGAAGGACGCCGCGGCGACGAGACCCGCCGCGAGTATTGCCAAGCGAAGCTGTTTCATGATTGCCACAGATACTCCAATGATGTCGGGCGCTTCGCCCGTCTTTTCGCAAGCCGTGAATGACCGGGCGAGCGTCATTCGTAGTTGGTGAACCGCGACTCCGGCGGTGGCGGTGGCGGCAACGGCATGTAGCCGGCCACACTGCTGCGGAACGCGGTCATCAGCCCGTTGTCGACGCTCGACAAGCCCTTGAACGTCAACTGCGCCAGAAACCGTGTGCTCGACTGATTCTGTCCCGACGAGTTCAGGCCGTTCGCGTAGCGCTGGATGCCGGCGCCGAGCGTCCAGCAGTCCGCGTCGTATTGCAGGCCGACCAGGCCGTCGACGACACGGTGGCCACCCAGATCGTAGTTGAACCGGCCGACACCGTACATCCGGTGCGTCAGCGGCCATTGGCCCGAAATCAGCACCTGATTGATCGGCTGGTTGTCGAGCGTGGTGTTGGCGCGCGTGTAGCGGTACGCGACGTTGACGACCTTGCCGCTCGCCGGACTGAACCCGAAGCCGACACTCGTCTTCGTGAGCTGGTTATTGTCCGCATTATATTGGAACGCCGTTTCCGAAGCGAAACCGGCGCCCAGCTTGATCGACGCTCCCGCGATCAGGTCCGAGTGCGTGGCCTGGGTACTGGTCTGGGTCGGCGTCAGCGTAACGCGCTGATCCCGGAAGTAATACTGCTGCGCGATCACGAAGCGCGCGCGCTCGTCGCCGGTGGACGGGTTGATGAAGCGCGTGGTGAGACCGGCGGTCAGGCGGTTCGCATCGGCGATCCGGTCGTTACCGACGAACGTATTCGGCGTGAAGATTTCCGCGAGACCGAAGTCGGATTCGGCGGTATCGAACAGCGGCGCGTTGTTCTGATTGCGGTACGGCGTGTACACGTAGTACAGGCGCGGCTCCAGCGTCTGGATATAGTCCGCGCCGAAAATGCGCACCGAGCGCTCGAACGTCAGTCCCGTGTCGAACGTGAAGGTCGGAATCGACTCGGTGAAATTCTTCTGCGCCCCCGGCACGTTCGCCAGATCGGTGCCGATGTTGTTCAGGTTGTACGACGCAAAGTGCCACTGCACCTTCGGCGTGACGAAGTAGCCCGGCCCCACCACCGAATACGACAGGTACGGGTTGAACAGCACCCGCTGGCCTTCGCTCAGATCCGCGGTGGTGATGCGGAAGTTCGTGTAGTCGGCTTCGGCACCGAAATCGAAGCCGCCGATGTTGTACTTCGCGTACTTGACGTTCAACTGCGGCTGGCGGCCGTACGGCGCGACCGACGGCTCCAGCGTCTGCCAGTGCTGCTCGCGCGCGAGCACGGACCACGGTCCGTTGTTGTAGGTCAACCCGGCTTCCTGCTGATACAGGAGCTGGGTGCCGTTCATGAACTGGTTGACCGACGACGACAGGTCTTCCGGATAGGTGTTGTCCGAAACCTTGTTGTAATAGATGTAGCCGCCGAAGCCGTTACCGAAATTCTGGTTGTGCTGGATGTACAGCGCGTAGCGGTTGGTCTTCGTCAGGCGATCGTCGGGCAGAAATTCACCGGTGATCGACCCGGAATACGTCGGCGACAGATAGCGGAACGTGCTCTGCAACTGCACACCGCGCTTCGAGATCAGACGCGGCGTGACCGTCAGATCGCGATTCGGCGCGATGTTGAAGTAATACGGCACCGACAGCTCGAAACCGTTCGTCGAGCTCAGCGAGAACGTGGGCGGCAACAGGCCGCTGCGCCGATCGCCCGACAGCGGGAACGACAGCCATGGCGACGCGAACACCGGCACGCCCTGGAAGAACAGCACGCTGTTGTAGGCGACGCCTTCGTCGGCGCCGGTGTCGAAATCGAACTCGCTGCCCTTGATGTACCAAGCCGGATTGTCCGTGCACGCGCAGGCCGTGTAGGTGCCCTTCGTGAACACGGAGCGCTCGGCGTCGAGCAGGTCGACGCGCTGCGCGCTGCCCGAGCCGCCCGTCAGCGTGAAGTGGTACTTCGGCGCGGTCATGAAGCCTTCGGTCGAATCGACGCGCAGATGCGCTTCGGGTCCGATGAAGGTATTGCCGGTATTGATCACGTGGACATTGCCGTACGCATCGGCCATGTCCGTGTCCTGATCGTAGTGCAGGGCGTCGGCCTTGATCACGGACGTGTTGTGCCGCACTTCCGCCGAGCCCTTGGCGGCCAGATCCTGGTCGATCGTGCCGCTCGCGTGGTCGCCGAGCACGAAGGTGGCCGGCCGCTGGCCCGTTTGCAACGGATGATCCTCGAGCTGCGGCGCAAGCTGCATGCCCCACGGCGGGTAGACCGCCTGCGGTTGCGCAGCTTCCCCCACCAGCTGGGCGTGCGCAAGCGCGGGCATAAGGCCCGGAACGGCGATCAGCGCCGCGACGAGCCGCCTTTTGCGCGGCACTACTGCACAGGAAGGAGTGGTATCGGAAAGCTGTCTGGGCGGCATGTATCGTTTGGCGAGTCGACCCGTGCGCAAGCTTCCGTCGTCACGATCCACCGCCTGCACACCGCGACCGGAAGAGTCGGCTGCACGTCTGGATTCCCAATTTGCCGAGTAATAAGGCGGGCGGTGAAACGGAGCACGCGAAAGCTGGCGTGTGAGTCGCGTCAAAAAAGTCGTGGGGTATTATATGGCAAGACGTTGCCCCCAAGAATTTGCCGCCGCTTTTCATGACGCTGCCTTCCACCCAAGATTTCACCGACACCCGTCTCTCCCTGCTCAAGGCCTGGCTGCGAAGCCACGCGGCGCGCCATGCGCTCGAGCCCGACACCCTCGTTCCGGCCTCGTCCGACGCCAGTTTCCGCCGTTATTTCCGGCTCGCCGGTAAGGCGGCGCAAGGCAATGGCGCGGCCACGCTGATCGCCGTCGACGCGCCGCCGCCCGAAAAATGCCGCGAATTCGCACAGATCGCGCAATTGCTCGCCGCCGCCGGCGTGCACGTGCCGCGCGTGCTCGAGGTCGACTTCGACGCGGGCTTCATGCTCGTCACCGATCTCGGCACCGCGTCGTATCTGGGCGCGCTGACCGACGCGCAGGCCGCGGGCGACACGCGCGCGGCTCGCGCGCTGATGCGCGACGCGCTCGACGCGCTGATCCGCTGGCAGCTCAGCTCGCGCGAAGACGTGCTGCCGCCCTTCGACGAAGCGTTCCTGCACCGCGAGATGGAACTGATGCCCGAGTGGTTCATCGGCCGGCACCTTGGCCGCGAGGTCGATGCCGCCACGCGCGCGCTGCTCGATCGCACGTTCGCGCTGCTGATCGCGAGCGCGCGCGCGCAGCCGCAAAGCTTCATGCTGCGCGATTTCATGCCGCGCAATCTGATGATCGCCGAGCCGAATCCAGGCGTGCTCGACTTCCAGGACGCGGTGTACGGGCCGATCACGTACGACGTCGTGTCGCTGCTGCGCGACGCGTTCCTCAGCTGGGACGAGGAGTTCGAGCTCGACTGCTTCGCGTACTACTGGGAGCGCGCCAAAAAGGCCGGCCTGCCGGTCGATGCCGATTTCGGCGAGTTCTACCGCCAGCTCGAATGGATGGGGCTGCAGCGGCACATCAAGGTGCTCGGCCTGTTCTGCCGCATCAACTACCGCGACGGCAAGGCGCATTACATGAACGACCTGCCGCGCTTCATCGGCTATGGGCGCAAGGTGGCGGAGCGTTACGCGCCGCTGCGCGGGTTCGCGAAACTGCTCGACGACCTCGACGGCCGCGCGCAGGAAATCGGCTACACCTTCTGACCGATGACGATGTCCGTAAAGAAAGCGATGATTTTCGCCGCGGGCCGCGGCGAGCGCATGCGTCCGTTGACCGACGCGTGCCCGAAGCCCTTGCTCGAAGTGGGCGGCAAGCCGCTGATCGTATGGCAGATCGAACGGCTCGCGCGGGCCGGCATCCGTAGCATCGTGATCAATCATGCGTGGCTCGGCGCGCAGCTCGAAGCCGCGCTCGGCGACGGTTCGCGCTGGCAGGTCGAGCTGCGCTATTCGCCCGAGCACGAGGCGCTGGAGACCGCGGGCGGCATCGCGCAGGCGCTGCCGCTACTGACCGACGAGGGCGCGGATCAGGTGTTCGTCGCGGTGGCCGGAGACGTGTACACCGAGTACGACTACGCCGCGCTGCACGCGCACGCCGGCCGGCTGAAGGCGCTGCCCGAGCCCGGCATGCATCTGGTGATGGTGCCGAACCCGGCGTTTCACCCGAACGGCGACTTTGGTCTCGTCGACGGCGTGCTGTCGCTCGACGCGCAGCCGCGCCTCACGTTCGGCAGTTTCGGTCTGTACGACACGCGCATGTTCCGCGATCTGCCGCGCGGCACGCGGCGCGCGCTGAGCCCGTATTACCGCGCGACCATCGCGCGTGGGCTCGCGAGCGGCGAGCTGTACGAAGGCTTGTGGGAGAACATCGGCACCCAGGTGCAGCTGGAAGCGCTCGATCGGCTGCTGCGCGCGCGCTGAGCTTTACTTCGCCGGGCTCTCACCTGCCCCGACTGCTTCCGCTCTTTCCACCGCATCCGTGGTGTGCGCGGCGCGCTGCTGCAGCGCCCACATCTGCGCGAACAAGCCGTTCGCGCGCAACAGCTCCGCGTGCGTGCCGCGCTCGACGATGCGCCCTTTGTCCATCACGATGATCTGCTGCGCGTGCACGACCGTCGACAGCCGGTGCGCGATGATCAGCGTCGTACGTTCGCGCGCGATCAGGTCGAGCTCATGCTGGATCGCGCGCTCGGAGCGTGAATCGAGCGCGGACGTCGCTTCGTCGAACAACAGGATCGGCGGATTCTTGAGTATGGTCCGCGCGATCGCGACGCGCTGCTTTTCGCCGCCGGACAGCTTGAGCCCGCGCTCGCCGACCGGCGTGTCGTAGCCCTTCGGCAGACTCTCGATGAACTCGTGGATATGCGCGGCGCGCGCCGCCGCGATCACTTCGTCGCGCGTCGCCGACGGCCGACCGTACGCGATGTTGTAGTAGATCGAGTCGTTGAACAGCACCGTGTCCTGCGGCACGATGCCGATCGACGCGCGCAGCGAATCCTGCGTGACGTCGCGAATATCCTGCCCGTCGATGCGGATCGCGCCGCCCGTCGCGCGGTCGAGATCGTAGAAGCGGAACAGCAGCCGCGCGAGCGTCGACTTGCCCGAGCCGCTGTGGCCGACCACCGCCGTCGTCGTGCCGGCCGCGATCGTGAAGCTCACGCCGTGCAGAATCTGCCGCGAAGGCTCGTACGCGAAGCTCACGTCGTCGAAGCGCACCTGCGCGCCGCTCACTTGCAAAGCCACCGCATTGGGCGCGTCGGGTACTTCCCGCGGTGCGCCGAGCAGCGAGAACATGCGGTCCATGTCGGTCAGGCTCTGCTTCAGCTCGCGATAGACCACGCCGAGAAAATTCAACGGAATATACAGCTGCAGCATGAACGTGTTGATCAGCACCAGGTCGCCGAGCGTCAGACGCCCGGCCATCACGCCCTGGGTCGCGCGCCACAGGATGAACACGAGCCCCGTGCCGATGATCGCCTGCTGCCCGAAGTTCAGCGCCGACAGCGAACGCTGCGACTTGATCGCCGCCGCGCGATAGCGCTTCAGGTTCTCGTCGTAGCGGCTCGCTTCCCACTCCTCGTTGCCGAAGTACTTGACGGTCTCGTAGTTGAGCAGCGAGTCGATCGCGCGCGAATTCGCCTTCGAATCGAGCTCGTTCATCGTGCGGCGAAAGTGCGTGCGCCACTCGGTGACCTTCACCGTGAACGCGATGTACACCGCGAGCGCGACGAACGTGACGATCGCGTAATAGGCCTCGTATTTGACGACGAAAAAGCCGAGCACGAGACCGACTTCGACGAGGGTCGGCAGGATGCTGTACAGCGAATAGGAAATCAGCTGCGTGATGCCGCGCGTGCCGCGTTCGATATCGCGCGACATGCCGCCCGTCTGCCGCTCCAGATGAAAGCGCAGCGACAGTCCGTGCAGATGGCGGAATACTTTCAGCGCGAGTTGGCGCACCGCGCTTTCCGTGACTTTCGAAAACAGGATTTCGCGCAGCTCGGTGAAAAACGAAGTGGACAGCCGCGCCACCGCATACGCGACCACCAGCAAGCCGACGCCGCCGAGCAGCACGATGCCGGGCGCGTCCTGCGCGCGGCCGAGCGCGGTCAGATGCCGGACCGACGCGAGACTGTCGACGATGCGCTTCATCACGATCGGCACGCCGAGGTTCGCGACCTTCGCGCCGATCAGGCAGCTGAGCGCGAAGCCGACTCGCCATTTGTAGGTGGCAAGGTATGGCAGCAGCGACAGGATCGTTTGCCAGTCGTTGCGGGGTGCGGTGGAAATCGGCGAGGGTTCGGACGAAGGAGCGCGGCGCATAAATCGTGGGGAGAGTGTGGAGCTGCCGGAGTTCGCAGCGGCGCGCGGCTCGCGCGCTTCGCTGGGTGCTTTCCCGTACAATTCCTGATCTTTCTATTGTCGCAGAAGCCGACTGGCGGCGCTTTGCATGGCCTACTGTCGAACTGGCCCAGCCATTGCGTCAATGCGCGTCAATACACTCGAACACGTTTCCCAAGGATGTCCCGATGACCGATCTTCTTCAACTTCCGTCCAAGCCGTGCGCGCTGCGCGTCATGCCGCAGCCGTCGGACGCGAACATTCATGGCGACGTGTTCGGCGGCTGGATCATGGCGCAGGTCGACATCGCCGGCTCGATTCCGGCAAGCCGTCGCGCGAATGGGCGGGTCGCGACGATCGCGGTTAATTCTTTCCTGTTCAAGCAACCGGTGTTCGTCGGCGATCTGCTGAGCTTTTACGCGGATATCGTGAAGACCGGCAATACGTCGGTGACAGTGTCGGTCGAGGTCTACGCGCAGCGGTTGAGGCTCTCGCAGGAAGTCGTCAAGGTCACGGAAGCGATCCTCACCTACGTCGCCACCGACAGCGACCGCCGTCCGCGCGTGCTGCCCGCGCTGGACTGAGCCGGCGAGGATGCTTAAGCTAGCGATTCCACGCGTCACGCGCCGCGCCGCCCGCTAGCCGTTCCAGCGATCAGCGCACGAGGCCCGGGACGCCCCATAGTCGCTCTTCTCATGGAAACGAGATGAAACTGATCGGTATGCTCGACTCGCCCTACGTGCGGCGCGTCGCCATCTGCATGAAGCTGCTCGCGCTCGACTTCGAACACGAGTCGATTTCGGTTTTCCGCACCTACGACCAGTTCGCGAAGATCAACCCGGTCGTCAAGGCGCCGACGCTCGTCGCCGACAACGGCGCGATCCTGATGGACTCGACGGTGATCCTGCAGTATCTGGCAACGCTCGCCGGCCCCACCCCGCTGTTCCCGACGCAAGCCGACGCGGCGTTGCGCGCCGCGCGTCTGACGGGCCTCGCGCTCGCCGCGTGCGAAAAGAGCGTGCAGATCGTCTACGAGCGCAATCTGCGGCCTCAGGAGAAGCAGCATGAACCGTGGGTCGAGCGCGTGCGCGCGCAACTGCTCGCCGCCTATGCCGAACTCGAACGCGAGTTGGGCGAAGGGCCGCTGCCCGACACGCAGCAGCAGTTCAGCGCGGCGGAGGTGGCCGTCGCCGTAGCCTGGCAGTTCACGCACATGATGCTGCCGGAGGCGCTCAGCAAGGCCGATCATCCGCGGCTCGAGAAGTTTTCCGCGTTCGCGGAAAGCCTGCCGGTGTTCAAGGACACGCCGGCTCAGTGAGCAGCGTTGGACGCGGCACGCGGCGGCACGCGGCGACACCCGTCGCCGCGTGTCGCTCCCCTCACGCCGGCTCCAGCTCCGGCACCAGCCCGCCGTGCAGCAGTTCGGAAATCGCTTCCGTCGATAGCGGCCTGGCGAAATAGAAGCCCTGCATTTCGTCGCACGCGCGTGCCTTCAGGAAGTCGAGTTGCGCCGACGTTTCCACGCCCTCGGCGATCACCTGCAACTTCAGCGAATGGGCGAGCGCGATGATCGCCGACGTGATCGTCTCATCGTCGCCCGATACGCCGATATCCGACACGAACGAGCGGTCGATCTTCAAGCGGTCCACCGGGAAGCGCTTCAGATAGCTGAGGCTCGAATAGCCGGTGCCGAAGTCGTCGATCGCGAGACCGATGCCGAGCGCGTGCAGTTCGTTGAGCATCGACACTGCTTCTTCCGCGTTGCGCATGATCGTGCTTTCGGTCAGCTCGAGTTCGAGGTACTTCGGTTCGAGTCCGGTCTCGTCGAGCACCTGCATCACGAGCTTCGCGATGTCACGCTGCTGGAACACCCGCGCCGACAGATTCACCGACACGCGCGCCGGCGGCAAGCCCTGATCCTGCCACGCCTTGTTCTGCCGGCACGCCTCGCGCAGCACCCACTCCGACAGCGGCCCGATCAGCCCGCTTTCCTCGGCGAGCGGAATGAACGACGACGGCAGCACGAGCCCGACCTCGGGATCGTGCCAGCGCACCAGCGCCTCGATGCCGACGATCTGTCCGCTGCCGATATCGACCTGCGGCTGATAGTGCAGCAGGAACTCGTTGTCGCGCAGCGCGCGGCGCAGGCGTCGTTCGAGATTCAGGCGCGCGCCCGCGCTCGCGTTCATCTCCGGCTGATAGAACTGGAACGTGTTGCGCCCCATGTCCTTCGCGCGATACATCGCGACGTCGGCCTTCTTCATCAGCGTTTCGGCATCCTCGCCGTCCTGCGGGAACAGGCTCGCGCCCATGCTGCAGCCGACGTACAGCTCGGTGCCGTCGAGCCACACCGGCTCGGCGATCGACGCGCGCACGCGCTCCATCCACGTGATCAGCGATTGCTCGTCGACGGTGTCGGTCATCACGATCACGAACTCGTCGCCGCCGTGACGCGCAACCGTGTCGCTGGTGCGCGAGCAGCGCGCGAGCCGTTCGGCGACCACCCCGAGCAGCCGGTCGCCGACGCTATGGCCGAGGCTGTCGTTGACGTTCTTGAAGCCGTCGAGATCGAGGAACACGACCGCGACGCCCGAATGATGCCGCTGCGCGACGACGAGCGCATGTTCGAGCCGGTCGCGCAGCAGGTTGCGGTTCGGCAGCCGCGTAAGGCCGTCGTAGTTGGCCTGGTATTCGAGCTGCTCCTGATAGCGGATCAGCTCGGTCACGTCGTTGATGACGCCGATATGATGGGTGATCACGCCTTCCGCGTTCGGCACCGGCGCGATGAACAGCTGATTCCAGAACAGCGCGCCGTCCTTGCGATAGTTGCGCACCACCGCGCTGACCTCGCGATTCGCCGCGAGCGCCTCGCGGATCAACGCGACGCCTTCCTGGTCACGGTCGTCGCGTTGCAGCACGCGGCAGTCGTGGCCGATCACCTCGGCGGGATCGTAGCCGGTGATGCGCATGAACGCCGGATTCACGTATTCGATCAGATTGCCCGACGGCGACGGCGCGGTGATCAGGATCGCGTTGACGCTCGCGTCGAGCGCCCGGCTTTGCAGACGCAGCGCGAGATCGGCGCGCTTGCGCTCGGTGATGTCGGTGTACGAGCCGAGCACGCCGATCACCTGACCGCCGCCGTCGGTGAAGGGCAGCTTGCTCGTGACCGTCGTGCGGTGCAAGCCGTCGATCACGAAGTCGACCTCGAAGTTCATCTTGGGCACGCCGGTGCTCACGACTTCGCGATCGTGCTCGGTCAACAGGTCGGCGAACGCGCGCCACGCCAGGTCGGCGTCGCTCTTGCCGACCACCTGTTCGGGATACGCGAGCCCCGCATCGCGCGCGAACGCCATGTTGCAGCCGAGATAGCGCGAGTTCAGGTCCTTCCAGAAGATGCGCTGCGGAATGTTGTCGATCACCGCTTCGAGCATCTGATTCGAGCGCTGCGCTTCGGCTTCGGCGTTGATCTGGTCGGTCACGTCGTCCGCCAGCACGAACGAGGCGTCGCGGCCCATGAAGTTCAGTGCGTGATAGGACACGTTGACGCTGAGGATCGAGCCGTCCTTGCGCCGATGCCGCCAGATGCCCGCCATCGTGTGGCTCTGGCGGAGGTCGGCGCTACGCTGCAGGTGCGTCTCCAGGCGGCCGATTTCCGAGTTCGGGCGGATCGCGCGGATCGTCATGCCGAGAAACTCGTCTTCCGTGTAGCCGTATTGCTGGATCGCGGCCTTGTTGACGGCGAGAAAGCACAGCGTGTCGCGATCGAAGATGTACATCGGCACGGTGTGATCGTCGAACAGGCTGCGAAAACGCTCGTCGTTGCGCACCAGCGCGCGGGCGCTGCGCAGTTTTTCGCGCGCGCTGTTCTCGCGCACGCCGAACGTGAGGAACAGCAGCACGCTGCCGGTGAGCATCGTCACGAGCAGCACGAACATCGCGCGCTCGCTGTCGCTCGCCGATGCCGCGAGCGAGGTCTGCAACGAGCGGTTTTCCTCGCTGCGCAACGTGGCGAGCGCGGCTTCGACACGCTCTAGCGCGGGGGCAAGATGCGAGTTCGACGGCGCAGGGTCGAGGGATGCCTCGAATGGCGCGTCGAGGGGGGCCGCCCCTGGTGCTTCGGTCGATGCCGCGTGCGCCACGCCCGACGCCGCGCCCGACGCCGCGCTTGCCGCCGCGCTTGCCTCTCCGGGCAGGTCACTCGCATGGTTGCGCAGCGTGTCCTCGAGATCGTGCTGCAACGCGTGCCGCGCCGCGCTCAGGCTGGCAAGCGCCCCCGACATGTACGGCTCGCTCGCGAGCTCCTCGCGCAGTGATTGCTCGCGGCTCGCGAGTGTGTTCGTCATCGAAGCGGCCGCGTCGGGCGGCACCGGCTTGCCCGATTCTTTCAGGCGGTGCAGAGCGGCGAGCGCGTTATCGAGCGCGGCGTGATACGCATCGAGGTTCTGGCGCACGCTGGTCGAGCGCGCGAGGCGCGCATCGGCGTCGCGCTGCCCGCGAATCTGCGTGTACGCGACGAACGCGTTTGCACCGACCGCGACGACCACGACCGCAATATTGATCAGCAGTCGCTTCGATAGAAAAGGATTCATGGATTCCGAACGTCAATCGTTCCGAGGGCGGGAGAGCGCGCTCGCTGCCGGTGCGTCGGGCCGCATCGATGCAAGTCTTTTACGCGCCATCCTTTGGATATCGGCAGCGATCGGAAGCGGGTTGAGGGTCGGCGTGAAAAAAATCTGATGATTTGGGGGAAGGCTGCGAGTTGGTGGGGGCGCCTGGCTGGGGGCGGCTGACCGGCCGCACCTAGCCGGCCGCGCCTAGCCGGCCGCTTCAAATTCCTTCATCGCCGGGACGAAATCGTGGCTCGCCTCGGGCTTGCGCGACAGCTTCGCGAGCACATAGCGCTTGAAAGGATCGAGCTCGGCCCAGCGCGCGACGCTCGGCGCGGCGAGACCGGCCAGCCCCGCCTGATGCGCGACACCGTCGGGCACGCTGTCGGTTTGACGCCAGGCCGGCGACTCCTCCGGCGTGAACCACTCCGGTTCGACGTTCGCGTGCGTGCGCAGCATCTCGAACAGCGCGTGATCGAAATTCGGTTCGATCTGCGTGTCGTCTTCGACCGGGAAACGCGCGAGCAGCTTGCGATCTTCGAGCGGCAGTTGCTGCCACTGCGCGAGCGTGATGCGCAGCCCGAAACGGTCGAGATTGAAGCGCACCGACATCGGGATATAAGTGAAATTCTCCGAAGACGCGACCTCGAAGTCGAACAGAAGCGGTGCTTCGTTGAGTCCCATGTCAGTGCTCCTTGTCGGTGGCGGACAGCGTGCGGGCGTCGCTTGAGGTATTTTAGAACCTTATTCGCGCGACGGCGCCCCGCGCGGCGGCCGCCGCGAAGCATACGGCGAGCCCGGCGCACCCTTTGACGCGCGGCATGGTACAGGAGTGAAGCAGCTTGAACGGACAGCAAAACGGGCGCCAAACCGGGCGGGCGGACGGCCAGCCCCACGCCCTCGACAGCGACGAACAACCCGGCGCGGTGCAACTCGAAGTGCGCCGCCATCGCGGCGCGGCGGTTGAAACCGCCACCGATCACGTCGGCCAGGAGTGGCCGGTCGCGCTCGTGTTCAACGGCATCTCGCACGCGGTGATGATGTGCACGCCGCGCGATCTCGAAGCGTTCGCGGTCGGCTTCGCGATTTCGGAGGGGATCGTCGAGCGCGGCAGCGACATTCAGGACATCGAGGTCGAATTGCACGGGCACGGCGAGCTGCCGCATGCCGAGGTGCAATTGCAGGTCGTGCAGCAGGCGTTCGCCGGTTTGAAGGAAAAGCGCCGCGCGCTCGCCGGGCGCACCGGCTGCGGCGTGTGCGGCATCGAAAGCATCGATCTGCTGGATCTGAAACCGCAGCGTGTACCCGACACTGGCTTCTTGCAGCGGCTCGCGCCCGATGCGATCGCACGCGCCGCGCGCGCGCTGCCCGAGCACCAGGCGCTCACTCGTTTGACGGGCGGCCTCCACGCGGCCGCGTGGTGTGATTCGCAAGGCGCGATTCACTCTGCGTTCGAGGACGTCGGCCGCCACAACGCGCTCGACAAGCTGATCGGCCAGCTCGTGCTCGACCGCGCCGATACGCGCGACGGTTTCGTGTTTCTGTCGAGCCGCGCGAGCTACGAGCTGGTGCGCAAGGCCGCGCGCGTCGACGTGCCGATGGTCGCGACGATCTCGGCGCCGTCGTCGCTCGCGATTGCGATCGCGCGTGAGGCGGGCGTGCGGCTCGTGAGCTTCTGCCGCGAAGGCAGCTACGTCGATTACGACACGTGGCAGCAGCAAGCTTGAGCGATTGAAGCGGCGCAGCGACGATTCACGGCTAACCCACCCGAAGCCCGCCTGCGTCGCCCCCTCAGTCGAACCGCCGGAAATCCGGCTTGCGCTTCTCGAAGAACGCCTTGAACGCCTCGCGCGCTTCGGGCGCAAGCAGCATCTTGCCGAAATGCACGGCTTCCTCGGTCATCTGCGTCTGCAGTTCCTGCTGGCTCGCGCGCTTCATCAGGCTCTTCGTCACGCGCAACGACGACGCCGGCAGCGCCGCCAGCTTCGCGGCCTGCGACGCCGCGAACGCGTCGACTTCGCCCGCCGGCAGCACGCGATTCACGAAGCCCATGCGGTGCGCTTCGGCCGCGTCGAACGCCTCGCCGAGCAGCAGTTTTTCCGCCGCCGCCTGGTAACCGGCCACGCGCTGCAGCAACAGGCTCGACGCTGCTTCCGGGCACAGCCCGAGCTGCGTGAACGGCAGCGAAAAGCTCGCGGTGTCGGCCGCGTAGACCAGATCGCAATGCAGCAGCAGCGTCGTGCCGACGCCGACCGCCGGCCCCGCGACCGCCGCCACCACCGGTTTTTCCGCCGAACATAGCGCGCGCAGGAACTGGAACACCGGCGGGGTTTCGCCAACCGGCGGCGACTTCATGAAGTCCTCGAGATCGTTGCCCGCGCTGAATATGCCCGCGCTGCCGCGAATCAGGATCGCGCGCACCGACGCGTCGCCCTGCGCGTCTACGAGCGCGTCGGCCATCGTCTGATACATCGCGGCCGTGAACGCATTTTTCCTGCCGGGCCGGTTGAAGCTGATGGTCAGCACCGCGTCGGCGCGCTCGACCAGAATATCCGTCGTCATCCCGTTCATCTCCTTGTGCTCCTGCTGAATGTAAAAACGGTTCGCAAGCCGCGCGGCCTGCGAACCGTTGCGCGATCCCTGGTGGATCACAGAAGGATCCCCCGTTCGATCAGCGGCTCACAGACGCTCGATGATGCCCGCCGCGCCCATGCCGGTACCGACGCACATCGTCACCATGCCGTACTTGTAGTTGCGGCGGCGCAGGCCGTGCACCACGGTCGCCGCACGAATCGCGCCGGTCGCGCCGAGCGGATGGCCCAGTGCGATCGCGCCGCCGAGCGGGTTGATCTTCGACGTATCGAGGCCGAGGTCCTGGATCACCGCGAGCGACTGCGCGGCAAACGCCTCGTTCAGCTCGATCCAGTCGAGGTCGTCCTGCTTCAGGCCCGCGGCTTTCAGCGCGGCCGGAATCGCTTCCTTCGGGCCGATGCCCATGATTTCCGGCGGCACGCCGCGCACCGCGAAGCTGACGAAGCGCGCGAGCGGCGTCAGGTTGAACTGCTTGAGGATTTTTTCCGACACGACGATCAACGCGCCCGCGCCGTCCGACGTCTGCGAGCTGTTGCCGGCCGTGACCGAGCCTTTGTTCGCGAACACCGCGCGCAGCTTCGCGAGGCCCTCCATCGACGTGTCCGCGCGCGGACCTTCGTCGAGCGACACCTCGCGCGTTTTCACGTTGATCTCGCCGGTCGCGAGATCGGGCACGCGATCGACGATCGTGTACGCGGCGATTTCGTCGTTGAATTCGCCGGCTTGCTGCGCGGCGAACGCGCGGCGGTGCGATTCGACCGAGAACGCGTCCTGCGCTTCGCGGCTGATCTTCCAGCGCTCGGCGACTTTCTCCGCGGTCAGGCCCATGCCGTACGCGATGCCGACGTCTTCGTTGCGATCGAAGATATGCGGCGACAGCGACGGCTTATTGCCCATCATCGGCACCATGCTCATCGATTCGCAGCCGCCCGCGATCATCGCATCCGCCTCGCCGACGCGGATGCGGTCCGCGGCCATCGCGAGCGCGGTCAGACCCGACGCGCAGAAGCGGTTCACCGTGACGCCGCCGACCGTGTTCGGCAGACCTGCCAGCAGCGCGCCGATTCGCGCGACGTTCAGGCCCTGCTCCGCTTCCGGAATCGCGCAACCGACGATCGCGTCTTCGATCACGCCGGTGTCGAGGCCGGGCACCTGGGCGACGGCCGACCTGATCGCGTGAACCAGCAGCTCATCCGGACGTGTGTTCCTGAACATGCCGCGCGGCGCCTTGCCGATCGGCGTACGGCTCGCGGCGACGATGTATGCGTCTTGCAATTGCTTTGCCATTTGGGAATCTCCTTTGTCGACCAGAGTTGGCCAAAGCTCTTACTCTGGTCCCATGCACATTGTGCGGTCGCCGCTTAGTTGCGCACCGGCTTGCCGGTCTGCAGCATGCCCATGATCCGTTCCTGCGTCTTCTGCGTGCCGAGCAGCTCGACGAACGCGCGACGCTCGAGTTGCAGCAGCCATTCTTCGTCGACGAGGCTGCCCGCTTCGACGTCGCCGCCGCACACCGCTTCCGCGACGCGGCTCGCGATCAGGAAATCGTGCTCGCTGATGAAGCGGCCGTCGCGCATGTTGACGAGCGACGCCTTGATCGTCGAGATCGCCGAGCGGCCCGCGACCGGCACCTGGGTCGCGCGCAGCGGCGCACGGTAGCCCGCCGCGGCGAGCGCGCGCGCTTCCTTCTTCGCTACGTCGAGCAGTTCGAACACGTTGAAGACGATCGTGTCGGAAGGCTTCAGGTAGCCCATCGCGCGGGCGTCGAGCGCGGAGGCCGACACCTTCGCCATCGCCGCGTTCTCGAACGACTTCTGCAGGAACTTCAGCAGATCGCTCGTCGCGCCGACCTGGCTTGCCGCTTCGGCCGCGCGCAGCGCCGCTTCCTTCAGGCCGCCGCCCGCCGGCACGAGACCCACGCCGACTTCGACGAGACCCAGATAGCTCTCGATGTGCGCGACGCGCTTCGCGCTGTGCAGTGCGAGCTCGCAGCCGCCGCCGAGCGCGATGCCCGAGATCGCCGAGATCACCGGCACGTTCGCGTACTTGACGCGCAGCATGCCCTGCTGGAAATTCTTCACGAACGGCTCGATGCCCTTCGCGCCGCCCATCATGAACGCGGGCATCGCTTCTTCGAGGTTCGCGCCCGCCGAGAACGGACCGCCCGGCGTGCCGAGCTTCAGCGATGTGGGCTGCCACACGACGAGGCCCTTGTAGTCCTTCTCGGCCAGTTCGATCGCCTGCGTGAGCCCTTCGATCACCGCCGGTCCGATCGTGTTCATCTTGCTCTTGAACGACACGATCAGCACGTCGTCCTCGCCCGCGCGATCGTCGACCCATGCGCGCACCGCATCGGTCTCGAACAGCGTCTTGCCGTAGGTCTTCGGATCGGCGCCGGTTTCGCCGACGAGCGGCGCGCGGAACACCTGCTTGCGGTACACGTCGAGCGACGAGCGCGGCACGAAGGTCTGCGTGGCCGGGGACCACGAGCCTTCGGCCGTGTGCACGCCGCCCTTCTCGTCAACCGCGCCTTCGAGCACCCACGACGGCAGCGGCACGTTGGCGAGCGCCTTGCCCGCCGCGATGTCTTCCTGCACCCATTCGGCGACCTGCTTCCAGCCGGCCGTCTGCCAGCCTTCGAACGGACCTTCGTTCCAGCCGAAGCCCCAGCGGATCGCGAGATCGACGTCGCGCGCATTGTCGGCGATCGATTCCAGATGCACGGCGATATAGTGATAGACGTCGCGGAAGATCGACCACAGGAACTGCGCCTGCGGGTGCTGCGTTTCGCGCAGCAGCTTCAGACGCTCGGCAGCCGGACGCTTCAGAATGCGGCCGACGAGTTCGTCCGCCTTCCCGCCGCCGTCGATATATGCACCCGTGTTCGGATCGAGTACCTTGATCGCCTTGCCTTCCTTCCTGTAGAAGCCGGCGCCGGTCTTCTGGCCGAGCGCGCCCTTCTTCACCAGTTCGGCGAGCACGGCCGGCGTTTCGTAGACCGGCAGAAACGGATCGTCCGGCAGCGTGTCCTGCATCGTCTTGATCACGTGCGCCATCGTGTCGAGACCGACCACGTCGGCGGTGCGGAACGTCGCCGACTTCGCGCGGCCGAGGCGCGCGCCGGTCAGGTCGTCCACTTCGTCGAAACGCAGGCCGAACTTCGCGGCTTCGGCAATAACCGCAAGGATCGAGAACACGCCGACGCGGTTCGCGATGAAGTTCGGCGTATCTTTCGCGCGCACGACGCCCTTGCCGACCACGCTGGTCAGGAAGGTTTCGAGCTGATCGAGAATTTCCGGACGCGTCGTCGCGGTCGGGATCAGTTCGACCAGATGCATGTAGCGCGGCGGATTGAAGAAGTGCACCCCGCAAAAGCGCGCCTTCAGTTCGTCCGCGAAACCTTCGGACAGTGCGGTGATCGACAGCCCCGACGTGTTGGTCGCGAAAATCGCGTTCGGGCCGATGTGCGGCGCGACCTTCTTGTACAGGTCGTGCTTCCAGTCCATGCGTTCGGCGATCGCTTCGATCACGACGTCGCACTCGGCGAGCTTGTCGATGTCGTCGTCGTAGTTCGCGGGCTGGATGTATTGCGCGTCGTCCTTCACGCCGAACGGCGCCGGCGACAGCTTCTTCAGATTTTCGATCGCCTTCAGCGCGATCCCGTTCTTCGGGCCTTCCCTGGCGGGCAGGTCGAACAGCAGCACGGGCACCTTGGCGTTGATCAGGTGCGCGGCGATCTGCGCGCCCATCACGCCGGCGCCGAGCACGGCTACCTTGCGAATGATCAGATTGCTCACGTCGTTTCTCCGGAGAGTTGTGCGATGGCGCGAAGCGTCAGCCATGCTTCGCGCGATGTGTGTGGCCTCGCTCGATGTGGGAGCGTCAGAACAACGCTTCTTCGACGTCCATCATCGGCTTCGAACCGGCGCGCGCCTGGCGGATCGTCATCGCCGTTTCGGGCAGCAGCTTCGCGAAGTAGAAGCGCGCGGTCGCGAGCTTCGCCTTGTAGAACGGATCGCCCGATACCTCCTTGTCCAGCGCGATACGAGCCATGCGTGCCCAGAAGTACGAGAACACCAGATGGCCGACCGTGCGCAGATACGGCACGGCCGCGGCGCCGACTTCGTCCGGGTTCTGCATCGCCTTCATGCCGATTTCCATCGTCAGTTTCTGCACCTTTTCGCCGATCTCGGCGAGCGGGTTCACGAACTCCTGCATCTCCGGCTTGATGCCTTCGGCTTCGACGAATTCGGCGACGAGCTTGCCGAACTTCTTCATCTTCGCGCCCATGTCGCCGAGCACCTTGCGGCCGAGCAGGTCGAGCGACTGGATGCCGTTGGTGCCTTCATAGATCATGTTGATGCGCGCGTCGCGCACGTACTGCTCCATGCCCCATTCGGCGATGAAGCCGTGGCCGCCGTAGATCTGCATCGCGTGATTGGTGCCTTCGAACGCGTTGTCCGACAGGAACGCCTTCAGGATCGGCGTGAGCAGCGCGACGAGGTCGGCGGCTTCCTTGCGCTGGGCTTCGTCGGCGTGCGACAGCTCCTTGTCGATCTGCAGCGCCGACCAGTACGAGAACGCGCGGCCGGCTTCGGCGTAGGCCTTCTGCGTGAGCAGCATGCGGCGCACGTCCGGATGCACGATGATCGGATCGGCGGCCTTTTCCGGCGCCTTCGGGCCGGTCAGCGAACGCATCTGCAGCCGCTCTTTCGCGTACGTGAGCGAGTTCTGATATGCGACTTCGGTGAGACCGAGGCTCTGCATGCCGACGCCGAGACGCGCTGCGTTCATCATGACGAACATCGCGTTCAGGCCTTTGTTCGGCTCGCCGACCATCCAGCCCTTCGCGTTGTCGAGATTGATCACACAGGTCGCGTTGCCGTGAATGCCCATCTTGTGCTCGATCGCGCCGCACTTCACGCCGTTGCGCTCACCGGGCTCACCCGCTTCGTTCGGCACGAACTTCGGCACGATGAACAGCGAAATCCCCTTGGTGCCCTTCGGCGCATCCGGCAGACGCGCGAGCACGAGGTGAACGATGTTCTCCGCCATGTCATGCTCGCCGCTCGAAATGAAAATCTTCGTGCCGCTGATCGAGTACGAGCCGTCGCCGTTCGGCTCGGCCTTCGTGCGCAGAATGCCGAGGTCGGTGCCGCAATGCGGCTCGGTCAGACACATCGTGCCGGTCCAGACGCCTGCGACGAGCTTCGGCAGATAGCGTTGCTGCAGTTCCGGCGTGCCGTGCGCGTGCAGGCATTCGTACGCGCCGTGCGACAGGCCCGGATACATCGTCCACGCCTGATTCGCCGAGTTCAGCATTTCATAGAGCGCGTTGTTGACGAACGCGGGCAGTCCCTGGCCGCCGAATTCCGGGTCGCAACCGAGCGCCGGCCAGCCGGCTTCGACGTATTGCCGATAGGCCTCCTTGAAGCCCTTCGGCGTGGTCACGACGCCGTCGCCGGCATACGTGCAGCCTTCCTGGTCGCCGCTGTGGTTGAGCGGGAACAGCACTTCGGAGCAGAACTTGCCGGCTTCCTCGAGCACCGCGTTGATCGTGTCGGCGTCGAGTTCGGCGTGCTTCGGCATTTGCCGAAGTTCGGCCTCGACGTTGAGCAGTTCGTGCAACACGAATTGCATGTCGCGCAGCGGCGCGGCGTACTGTCCCATGACTCTCTCTCCCTGGTTTGACAAAAAGCCAGGCCGTTGGCCGGGTCCGTGGTCGGACCTTCTGCGCCGCGCGTTTCCGGTAGATTCCGGCGACGCCGCTAACGGCTTTCGCTTTGATACGAATTAATCAGTTTTTCCAGCGCGGCCCACGTGAGACGCACCGCATCCGGCAGATGCAGAAAGCGCGCGTCGTGATGCAGGCCGAGCGTGACGCTATACAGTTCGAACAGCATCAGTTGCGGGTCGGTATCGGCGCGCAGATGCCCTTCTTCCATCGCTTGCGAGATCGCGCGCGTGAGCGCCGCACGCCACGTCGTCACGCTCGACACCAACTGCTCGCGCACCTGGCTATCCGCGCGGTCGTCGTATTCGACGGCGCCGCTGATGTAGATGCAGCCGGTCGTGACTTCCTGAATGCGTTTCTCGATCCAGCGGGAAATCATCGCGCGCAAGCGCGGCAGACCACGCGGCTCGCGCAGGCTCGGGAAAAACACCTCTTCTTCGAAACGGCGGTGGTATTCGCGCACGACCTCGATCTGCAGATCCTCGCGCGACCCGAAATGCGCGAACACACCGCTCTTGCTCATCTGCATGCGCTCGGCCAGCAGACCAATCGTCAGACCTTCCAGTCCGTCTCGGCCTGCCAGATCGAGTGCTGCGTCGAGAATCGCGGCTCGGGTTTGTTCGCCTTTTCGCATAGCTGTCTTACCGTTCTAACGTGACCGAATTGAAAATCGAACGGCCGTACTATTATTGAGTGCTTGCCGTCCGCGAAACAAGGACTTTATTAGAAACCGGTTTCTAACCGGCTTCTAATTTTGCGGCTTTCGACCATCAGATCAATCAGATTTTTAGAGGCGTTTGCCTTGACTCGATGGTTGCCGATCGGCGCGCGCGTGTTCTCGCGCGTGTTCTATTTCTTTGCCCCGGTTCGCTGGCGCCGATTGATGGCCGACATGATGCAGCAAGCGCGGGCTCTCGTGCGAGCGGTATTAGTCGTAGCCGCCCACCGTCAGCAGCTTCATCGCGACGCGGTAGCTCGTGTACGCGATCCAGCTCAGCGCGCGCACGCGCGCCGGTCGCGATTCGTAGTGCGCTTCATCGATTGGCCGCGCGTCCGTGAACGCGTCGAGAATCGCGTCGCGCAGTTTGGGGATCGACGGATCGTTCACGAGCACGACGTTCGCTTCGTTGTTGAGCATCAGGCTGAGCGCATCGAGATTCGACGAACCGACCGTGCCCCAGTTCGAATCGACCACCGCGACCTTGCCGTGCAGCAGCGTCTTCTCGTATTCGGCGATCTGCACGCCTGCGCGCAACAGCGCGTGGTACAGGAACGGCACGGCGTAATCGAGCGCCTTGAACTCCTTGCGCCCGATGATCAGCTTCACGACCACGCCGCGCCGCGCCGCGAACACCAGCGCGCGACGCAGCTTGCGTCCCGGCATGAAGTACGGATTCGCGAGCAGGATTTCATGGCGCGCCTGGCCGATCGCCGCCAGATAAGCTTTTTCGATCGCGCGGCGGTTGATCAGGTTATCGCGCGCGACGAATGCGACGCACGGCTCGCCGCCGGCCCACAGTTCCTCGTTGCGGCGTCGCCGGCGTCTGCGCAGACTGCCAAGCGAGTTGGCGTCCTGCGACGACAGGTCGGGCTTCATCGAATCGAGCGGCCGATGGCCGACGCGAATCCGCCGCCACTGCACGTCGATCGCATCGCGCACGTCGGCGACCACCGGCCCGCGCAGCTCGACCGCGAAGTCCCAGCGCCGGTACGGCAGCTTCTCGCCGTTGTTCTCGTAATCGTCGACGATATTGATGCCGCCGCAATACGCGATCTGATCGTCGATCACCGCGAGCTTGCGGTGCGTGCGCGAAAAGCCGAAGCGGCCGAACAGATGCGGGTTGTAGATGCGATGCTCGATGCCGCCGGCCGGCCATTGCTCGAACATCTTCAGGCGCGCGGTGCCGACGCCATCGGTGATCACGCGCACTCCGACGCCGCGCGCGGCAGCGCGAAGCAGCGCCTCGCTGACCGCGTGGCCGGCTTCGTCGTCGCAGAAGATATAGGTTTCGAGCGCGACGTTGTGCTCGGCCGCGTCGATGCGCTCGATCAGCGCGTCGAAGAAATCGTCGCCGGAGCGCAGCAGCTCGACCTCGTTGTTACTGGTGAAGCGGTAGCGCTGCCAGTAACGACGGCCGAGCAACGTGTGGCGCAGACGCGCCAAACGGCCCGAGCCGCCTGCGCTCACTGGCCACGCTCCCCGGCCAGCGGGCCGGATTGCGGATCGACCGGGCGTGCGGCGAGCCGCCGCGGCAACTGCAGGATCGCATCGGCATTCGACGACGAAAAGCAGCGCGATGCGGCCTCTTCATATGGCAGCCACATATACGCGGTGTGTTCGCGCGGCGCGAGCGTCACGTCGATGCACTCGGGGACCTGCAGGCTGAACCAGTGCTCGGTGTTGTAGAGCACGCCCGCTTCGTAGCGGTAACGAAATTCCGGGTAGATCTCGTAGTCGATCGAGTAGTGCCAGTCGAACAACCCGCTGCGCGGCACCAGCGCGCCGCCGATCATGATGCCGGTTTCCTCGCCGACTTCGCGCACCGCCGTGTCGGCGAGCGGTTCGTCGAGCCGGTCTTTCGAACCCGTCACCGACTGCCAGAACGCCGCATGATCGGCGCGCTCGAGCAGCAGCACGTCGAGCGCGGGCGTATGAATGATGACGAGGACGGACTGCGGAATTTTCGGCGGTTTCGGCATGGCTCAAACTGGGCGCGACGATACGCGCGGTACATGTCGGATGACGGTCGAAAGGGTCTGGAAAGCAGTGGCTTCACTGTAACGCAAAAAATGAAAAAGGCGCTGAGGTGGAGATCACCTCAGCGCCTTTTCGTTTCGCTCGTGTGGTTTTTTTGCGGCCGCCGGCCCGCTGGCCGGCACACGCAAGACCGCTTGCCGGCCGCGCGCAGCGGCCGCGGTTTTATGCCTTCGGTTCCGGCGTACGCAGACGGATGTGCAGTTCGCGCAGCTGACGCTCGTCGACTTCGCTCGGCGCCTGCGTGAGCAGATCCTGCGCGCGTTGCGTCTTCGGGAACGCGATCACGTCGCGGATCGAGTCGGCGCCGGCCATCATCGTGACGATGCGGTCCAGACCGAACGCGATACCGCCGTGCGGGGGCGCGCCGTATTGCAGCGCGTCGAGCAGGAAGCCGAACTTCGCCTGCGCTTCTTCCGCGTTGATCTTCAGCGCGCGGAACACCTTGCTCTGCACTTCCTCACGGTAGATACGCACCGAGCCGCCGCCGATTTCCCAGCCGTTCAGCACCATGTCGTAGGCCTTCGCGAGGCAGCGCGCGGGGTCCGTTTCGAGGTACTCGAGGTGCTCGTCCTTCGGGCTCGTGAACGGGTGATGCGCGGCGACGTAGCGGTTGTCTTCCTCGTCGTATTCGAACATCGGAAAGTCGACGACCCACAGCGGCTTCCAGCCGGACTCGACGAGGCCGTTGGCCTTGCCGAATTCCGAATGACCGATCTTCAGACGCAGCGCGCCGAGGCTGTCGTTGACGACCTTCGCGCGATCCGCCGCGAAGAAGATGATGTCGCCGTCTTGTGCGCCGGTGCGCTCGATGATCGCCTTCAGCGCTTCGTCGTGCAGGTTCTTCACGATCGGGCTTTGCAGACCGTCACGGCCCTTCGCCGCTTCATTGACCTTGATCCACGCGAGACCCTTCGCCCCGTAGATGCGCACGAATTCCGTGTAGCTGTCGATGTCGCCGCGCGACAGCTCGCCGCCCTTCGGCACGCGCAGCGCCGCGACACGGCCGTCCTTCGTGTTGGCCGGGGTGCTGAACACCTTGAAGTCGACGTCGCGCATCGCATCGGTCAACTCGGTGAACTCGAGCTTCACGCGCAGGTCCGGCTTGTCCGAACCGAAGCGGCGCATCGCTTCCGCGTATTCCATGACCGGGAATTTCTGGTCGAGCTCGACGCCGATCGTCGTCCTGAACACGTGACGGATCATCGCCTCGAACAGATCGCGGATTTCCTGTTCCGACAGGAACGAGGTCTCGCAGTCGATCTGCGTGAATTCCGGCTGACGGTCGGCGCGCAGGTCTTCGTCGCGGAAGCACTTGGTGATCTGGTAGTAACGGTCGAAGTTCGCGACCATCAGCAGCTGCTTGAATAGCTGCGGCGACTGCGGCAGCGCGAAGAACTGGCCCGGGTTCGTGCGCGACGGCACGAGGTAGTCGCGCGCGCCTTCCGGCGTGCTCTTCGTGAGCATCGGCGTTTCGATGTCGATGAAGCCCTGCTCGTCGAGGTACTTGCGCACTTCGATCGCGACACGATAGCGCAGACGCAGGTTGTGCTGCATCTGCGGACGGCGCAGGTCGAGCACGCGATGCGTGAGGCGCGTGGTTTCCGACAGGTTGTCATCGTCGAGCTGGAACGGCGGCGTGACCGACGCGTTCAGCACGATCAGCTCGTGGCACAGCACTTCGATCTTGCCGCTCTTCAGCGAGGCATTGGTCGTGCCTTCCGGACGGCCGCGCACGACACCCTTGACCTGCACGCAGAACTCGTTGCGCACGCCTTCGGCGACCTTGAACATGTCAGCGCGATCCGGATCGCAGACGACCTGAACGAGCCCTTCGCGATCGCGCAAGTCGATGAAGATGACGCCGCCATGGTCGCGGCGGCGGCTTACCCAGCCGCACAGCGAGACGGATTGGCCCAGCAGTTCTTCGGTCACCAGACCGCAGTATTCAGATCTCATCGACATGATGTTTGTCTTTCGTTTTGCATTGGTTGAACGGCGCGCCGCAGACGATCCTGCATGAAGCGTTGCGCGCCGGCATTAGAGCGGGGGCTCGACGGTGGCGCGGCGCACCGGCGCCGGCGGTGGCGCGGACGGCGCCACGACGCCCATCGAGACAATGTACTTGAGCGCAGCGTCGACCGTCATGTCGAGCTCGATCACTTCGCTTTTCGGCACCATCAGGAAGAAGCCGGACGTCGGGTTCGGTGTGGTCGGCACGTATACGCTGACGTACTCTTCTTTCAGATGGTTGGCCACGTCGCCGCCCGGGATGCCGGTCAGAAACGCGATCGTATAGGACCCGCGGCGCGGGTACTCGATCAGCAGCGCCTTGCGGAATGCATTGCCGCTGCTCGACAGCAGCGTGTCGGACACCTGCTTCACGCTGGTGTAGAGCGGGCCGACCACCGGAATGTGCGCGACCAGCAGTTCCCACCACTTCACGAGCTTCTGCCCAATGAAGTTCTGCGTCAACAGCCCGACGACGAAGATGAACGCGAGCGTGAGCACCGCGCCGAGGCCCGGCAAGCGATAGCCGATCGTGCGTTCCGGCTGCCACGAGGTAGGCAGCAGCAACAGCGTCTGGTCCATCGTGCCGATGACCAGACCGAGCACCCACAGTGTGATGGCCAGAGGCACCAGCACCAGCAGGCCGGTCAGAAACACCGATTTGAGCGTGAATTTCTTCGTCGTCATGTGTACCGCCAGAAAGCTGCGCGGGCCGAAGCCCATGCGCGGTAGATACGCCGCCCGCGCGGGGCGGCAGTCCCACTAGGCGCTGCCGGAACCGCTCGGGCTCGCGGCGGCGGGCGCTGCGGCGGGGGCCGCGGGCGCGGCAGCCGATGCAGCCGGGGCAGCGACTGCGGCCGGCTCGGACTTCGCTTCCGACGCGGCCGGCGCGCTCGTGCTGCCGCGGAAATCGGTCACGTACCAGCCGGAGCCTTTCAACTGGAAGCCGGCGGCCGTGAGTTGTTTGCTAAAGGTGTCTTTTCCGCACTCGGGACACTGCGTCAACTGGGGGTCGCTCATTTTCTGGAGCACGTCCTTCCCGAAACCGCATGACCCGCAACGATAAGCGTAGATCGGCATGATCCTCTCTTACTCCAAATCCCTACTGAAATCTTGTAAACGCTTGCAAAGCCTTGAATTATAGCCGCAAACGATGTCCGTTCCCCGGATTTCGGGAAGCGGACGCACGACGCGCCCGCCACCGCGCCAGATGGGGACGAGCCCCGGACCTCTCAAGAGCGGCGCGCGTGGCGTTAGCCGCGACGCCGCCAGGCGAGCCAGCGCTCGCGTCCGGCGAATACGGCGATCGAGTCGTCGACCGCTTCGTCTTCGACCAGCTCGAAGTATGGCGTGAGCAGCGCATCGAGCTCGCCGCGTTCGACGCCGAACGGCGGCCCTTTCGGCGTCGCGCCGATGAAAAAGATGCCCGCCAGCAACCCGCCGGCCGGCAGCAGTTCGCCCATGCGCTGCGCGTAGTCGGCGCGGCGCGCCGGCGGCAGCGCGCAGAAGAATGCGCGCTCATAGATCCATGCCGGTGCGAACGGTGGCGCATAGGCGAAGAAATCCGCCTGTTCGACCAGCGATGCATGCGCGCCGAGCTGCTCGCGTGCCGCCGCCACGGCAGCCGGCGAGAAGTCGATCGCGCGTACCGGGTTGCCCTGGCGCGCGAGCCATACCGCTTCGTGCGCGCTGCCGCAGCCTGGAATCAGCACGGCCACGTCGCGGTGCCGTTCGGCGAACGCGCGAAACGCGGACGGCACGCCCGCCTGATCCCACGGCGTGAAATGGCGCTCGAAGCGTTCGTCCCAGAACTCGGGCGAGTCGGGATCGCGGGTTGCGAAATCGGGCGCGGCGGGTTGGGTCGGATCGCTCATCGGAATCTAACCTCCATAAGCCAGTACCAGGAACGCACGCGCCAGCATCGCGCCGACGCCGACCGCCACGCCGAACAGCAGCAGGCCTTGCAGCAGACGGTTGGTGCGCTTTTGCTCGAGCAGGATCTGGCGGATCACGTCGTCGTTCGCGCCGCCCACCGGATGATGGCGCTCAGCCAGCATGTTATGGACGAGGCGCGGCAACTGCGGCAGCGTCTTGCTCCACTGCGGCGCCTCGATCTTCAGACGCTCGTACCAGCCGCGCAAGCCGATCTGCTCGTTCATCCAGCGCTCGAGATAGGGCTTCGCGGTCTTCCACAGATCCAGTTCGGGATCGAGCGAACGGCCTAGGCCTTCCACGTTCAGCATCGTCTTTTGCAGCAACACGAGCTGCGGCTGGATCTCGACGTTGAAGCGCCGCGACGTCGAGAACAGACGCATCAGCACCTGGCCGAGAGAAATGTCCTTCAGCGCGCGATCGAAATACGGTTCGCAGACCGCGCGGATCGCGCTTTCGAGCTCCTCGACGCGCGTGCTCGGCGGCACCCAGCCCGACTCCAGATGCAACGTCGCGACGCGATGGTAGTCGCGCTTGAAGAACGCGAGGAAGTTCTGCGCGAGGTAGTTTTTGTCGAAGTCCGACAGCGCGCCGATGATGCCGAAGTCGAGCGCGATATAGCGGCCGAAGTGCGCGGGATCGAGGCTCACCTGGATGTTGCCGGGGTGCATGTCGGCGTG
Organism: Paraburkholderia sp. MM6662-R1; assembly: GCF_050436245.1. Lineage (NCBI taxonomy): Bacteria > Pseudomonadati > Pseudomonadota > Betaproteobacteria > Burkholderiales > Burkholderiaceae > Paraburkholderia > Paraburkholderia sp. MM6662-R1. The sequence continues at coordinate 1,975,633 of NZ_JBNDLV010000001.1, forward strand.
GAAAAAGCCGTCGCGGAACACCTGCGTGAAGAAAATTTCGACGCCCTCGCGCGCGAGCTTCGGGATGTCGACACCCGCCGCGCGCAACGTATCGACCTGGCTGATCGGCACGCCGACCATGCGCTCCATCACGAGCACCGTGGGCGTGCAGAACTCCCAGTACATCTCGGGCACGAGCAGCAGGTCGAGCCCCAGGAAGTTGCGCCGCAACTGGCTGCCGTTGGCGGCCTCGCGCATCAGGTCGAGTTCGTCGTGCAGGTATTTGTCGAATTCGGCGACCACCTCGCGCGGCTTCAGGCGCTTGCCGTCGGCCCACAGACGCTCGGCCCACAGGGCGATGTCGCGCAACAGCGCGAGGTCGGAATCGATCACCGGCAGCATCTTGGGGCGCAGCACCTTCACCGCGACCGCCTTGCCCGCATGCTGGCCGGCCTTCACCTTCGCGAAGTGGACCTGTGCGATCGACGCGCTCGCGACCGGCACCCGCTCGAAATCGTCGAACAGTACGTCGACCGGCGCGCCGAGCGACTTCTCGACGAGCGCGATCGCGACCGCCGAATCGAACGGCGGCACCTGGTCCTGCAGCTTGGCAAGTTCGTTGGCGATATCGACCGGCAGCAGATCGCGACGGGTCGACAGCACCTGGCCGAACTTGACGAAGATCGGCCCGAGGCTTTCGAGCGCGAGCCGCAGACGCACGCCCGGCGGCGCATCGAACTTGCGGCCGAGCGTCGTGATGCGCAGCAGCAGACGCACGCGCCGGTCGTTGATGCGGCTCAACATCATTTCGTCGAGTCCGAAGCGGATGACCGTGAAAAATATCTTGAGAAAACGCAGAAAACGCATGGCTGGGCCCGGTGACTAGCGCGTGCCGCGCGACGTGGCGGCGCCGCCCGGCGTTTGCGCGCCGCGGGCTTCGACCTTCTGTTCGATGCGCTCGATGCGCTTTTCGACGCGCGCGAGCGAATCGCGCGCGCGCGCCAGCTCGACGTTGAAGTCAGCGAGCGCGGTGCGCCGCACCAGTTGCGGATTTTCGTCGAGCAGGTACTCGGCGGCGGTGTCGAGCAGATTGCGACCGGTGCGCTGCACATGCTCGCCGACTGAGCGGACTAGCGACGTGACGCGCCACGCGGGTCCGTCACCGATCAGCTTCGCGAGATCTTCCTCCGGCTCCCAGCGCAGATGCTCGGCGAGCTTCGCGATCACGGTCGCGAACTCGGCGTCGCCCTCGATCTTCACGTGCTTCATCACCGCGGCCTGGCCACCTTGCAGGAAGGCCGGCAGTGCGTCGGACGGCACCGAGATCGTCACGTCGAACTGATGCGCATCGGCTTCGTCGAGCGTACCGAGATAGCCGTCGGGCTGCACGAGCAGCGCGAGCACAACCGGCGGACATGACAGGCGAGCGGTCTTGCCCGCGTACGGGGCGAGGCGCTCGCGGGCCCACGATTCGCGGGCGAGCAGATGATTGACAGCAGCAGCGAAGGGCTTGGCGGCGAGGGTCATCGAAGGTGGCAAGAAAAAACCCGCGCGAGCGAGGTGCTTGCGCGGGCTCCCATTGTAACGTCCGTTCGCTTCGCGGCCTGCTATGCCGAACGGCCTAAGCCATGCGCGAGGTGAGGAATCGCCATGCCGTGGCCGGCTCTTTTCGAGGCAAACGCGACTCGATGCTTCGGCATGTCAGTGTTGCTCGACCTGCTGGATGCCGGCAAGCAGCCAGCCTTCGCCAGTGCGGTTCGCCTTCGTCAGATTCCAGACTTCGACGAACGGCTCGGCCGCCGCGCCCGGCTCCTCGCGGATCAAACCGGAGAAGCGCACGCTCGCGAAGGATTCGTTCGCGCGCTCCTCGACGCCGAGCAGCTCGGCGTTCAACTGCACGACGTCGGTCTGGGTCGGCTGCGTGCCGCGCGACGCGAGATCGACGCGCACTTCGGCGAACATTTCCGGCGTCGTGAATTCGCGGATGTCCTCGACGTTGCCGACGTCCCACGCGGCCTGCAGGCGCACGAAGTACACCTTCGCGTTACGCAGAAACGCTTCCGAATCGAAGCCGGCCGGCACCGACGGCGTCGCGCCGAGCGATGGCGTGGTCAACGGGTTGCCCTGCGGTTCTAGATACGAGCCGGTGGGCGGCGCCGTGTAACGCGGCTCCTGAATATAGTCGGTGCCTTTCGTGTTCAGCGACGGCGCCGTGCCCGCGTAGGCAGGCTGCGCCGCATCGCGCTTACGGCCGGTGAAGCGGCGGATGAGCCAGATCACCACAATCGCGATCAACGCGATCACGATCACGTTCGCGAACATGCCGGCGAACGCCTCGCCGAGCCCGAAATGCGACAGCAATGCGGCGATGCCGAGACCGGCCGCGAGACCGGCTATGGGCCCGAGCCAGCGATTGCGGTTCGGCGCGGCGGGCGGCGTGGGCTTAGTCGCAGGCGCCGCCTGCGCGCTCTGCTGCGTGGCCTGATTGTTCTGCGCCGGCTGGGACGGCGGCGGCGTCTGGCGCTGCTGCAGACTATTCGATTGACGGCCGAAGCTGCGGCCTCCGCCCATGCGGCGTGCTTCGGCGTCGAGAGAGGCAAGCGTGCCGGCCATCAGCAGACCGACCATCGCGATCAGTCCGATTCTTCTCGCCAGCGCCCCCTTAACCTTACGAGTAGATAACAAATTCGAATCGGACATTTCGCACTTTCCTTTAAAAATCGATGGGTTAGGGACTCTAGTATTTGGTCCCCACATGCAAAGCTACCACGCCAGCTGACAAATTGTAATATTTGACGCCGTCGAGACCAGCTTGTTCCATCATAGTTTTCAAAGTTTCCTGGTCCGGATGCATGCGGATCGATTCCGCCAGGTACTGGTAGCTTTCCGCGTCCTTGGCGAAGCGCTCGCCGAGCCATGGCAACACCTTGAACGAATACAGATCGTAGACCTTCTTCAGCGGATCCCATACCTTCGAGAACTCGAGCACGAGCAGCCGCCCGGCCGGTTTCAGCACACGACGCATCTCGGCGAGCGCGATGTCCTTATGTGTCATGTTGCGCAAGCCGAACGCGACCGTCACGACGTCGAAGTAGTTGTCCGGAAACGGGATTTTCTCGGCATCGCACAGCAGCGCCGGCGTGATGATGCCCTTGTCGAGCAGCCGGTCGCGGCCCACGCGCAGCATCGATTCATTGATGTCGGTATGCCAGACCTCGCCCGTTTCGCCCGCCTGTTTCGCGAATGCTTTCGACAGGTCGCCCGTGCCGCCCGCGATGTCGAGCACCTTGTAGCCCGGCCGCACGTTCGCCTGGGCGATCGTGAACACCTTCCACGCCCGGTGCAATCCGCCCGACATCAGGTCGTTCATCAGGTCGTAGTTGGCGGCCACCGAGTGGAACACCCCCGCCACCTTCTGCGCCTTGTCCTGTTCGTCGACCGATTGAAAGCCGAAGTGGGTTTTGCTCATCGCGCTCGTCCTTTCGCGTGTTCTTGAATGTTGCGCCGCTCGAGCGGCGTTCGGGGGCGAATCGTATCAGTGACAGTGCCCGTGCGCAGCCGCGGCGGGCACCATCGGCGTGTCGCGGTCGATGCCGGCCGCTGCCAGTTTGGCGAGATACGCGCGCCAGAGTTCATCCTGACGCACGGCCATGTCGTACAGCAGGTCCCACGAGTAGATACCGGTGGCGTGTCCATCGGAGAAGGTCGGTTGCAGCGCGTAATTGCCGACGCCTTCGATCATCGTGATCGTCACGTCGCGCTTGCCGGTCTGCAGGGTTTCCTGGCCGGGCCCGTGGCCCATCACTTCCGCCGACGGCGAATACACGCGCAGCAGTTCGAACGGTAGCCGATACGCTTCGCCGTTCGCGTACTGCAGTTCGAGCACGCGCGACTTCGAATGCAAGATCACGCCTGTCGGCACCGGCGTCTCGGGAGTCAATCCGCTCATGTTGGCCTCATCAGATAACGGCGGGTGATAACGTCGGATCGGCCGCCTCGCACGCCGACGGCAGTCCGGCGATGCGCGGCGACGGGTTCAGCGACGCTCAGCCCAGCGCCTGTTCAATTTCCTGCCGCACGGCTTCGCGCAGCAGCGTGGCGTGCGCGCGGCGCGACGACAACATCGCTTCGGACACCGTGCGCTGGCGCGGCGCCCAGATCGGCAGGGGGAAATGCGCGTCGTTCGAGAAACGCGGAATCACGTGCCAGTGCACGTGCGGCACCTGGTTGCCGAGGCTCGCGAGATTGACCTTCGCGGGCTGCATCACGCGCCGCTGCGCACGCTCGACCGCGTACACGGCCTTCATCACGTGATCGCGCTCGTCGGCAGAAAGATCCGAAAACTCGGCGACGTGAGCGTTCCAGATGACCCGGCAAAAGCCCGGGTAGTCTTGTTCGTCGGCGAGGACGACTCGCAGCGCGTCGTCCTGCCACAGCACATGGCCGCCGTCTTCACGGCAAAAAACGCAGTCCATCGTCGTCCTCGGCAAAAATCGTTGGTCGTGCCATTAAACCAGCACGCGCTCGATTCCGCCATTGTTCGCCCGTTGAACGTAGTCCGCCATCCAGTTTTCGCCGAGCACGTGACGTGCCATCTCGACCACGATGTAGTCCGCCTCGGTACCCGCGTCTTCGTTGTAGCGCGACAGCCCTTGCAGGCACGACGGGCAACTCGTGAGGATCTTGACGTCGGTCGAACCCGCGTTTCCGTGATTGGGCTGCGGACCGTCGCCGGCCTTCAGCACCGAACCGTTCGGCGCGCCCGCGGCGCCGGCCGATGCATTGGCCGGATTGATCGCGTTCGCGCCCGCTTCGGCGACGAGAGGGATGCCGCGCAGCTTCGCCGCGCCCTTGCGGATTTCTTCTTCCTTGCGGAAGCGCACCTGGGTCGAGATGTCGGGACGCGTGACCGCGAGCGTGCCCGATTCGCCGCAGCAGCGGTCGTTCTTCTCGATCTTGTAGCCGTCCTGCTCCGAACCCATCAACTGATTGACGAGCTTGACCGGGTCCATCGTCTTGATCGGCGAATGGCACGGGTCGTGGTACATGTAGCGCACGCCGTTCACGCCATCGAGCTTGATGCCTTTTTCCAGCAGATACTCGTGGATGTCGATGATCCGGCAGCCCGGGAAGATCTTTTCGAATTCGTAACCGGCGAGCTGGTCGTAGCACGTGCCGCACGACACCACCACCGTCTTGATGTCGAGGTAGTTCAGCGTATTGGCGACGCGGTGGAACAGCACGCGGTTGTCGGTGACGATCTGCTCGGCTTTGTCGTACTGGCCCGAGCCGCGCTGCGGATAGCCACAGCACAGGTAGCCCGGCGGCAGCACGGTCTGCACGCCCGCCTCCCACAGCATTGCCTGGGTCGCGAGACCAACCTGCGAGAACAGCCGCTCGGAGCCGCAGCCCGGGAAGTAGAACACCGCTTCGGTGTCGGCGGTGGTCGTCTTCGGATTGCGGATGATCGGGACGATCTTGTTGTCCTCGATATCGAGCAAGGCGCGCGCGGTCTTCTTCGGCAGGTTGCCCGGCATCTTCTTGTTCATGAAGTGGATCACCTGCTGCGTGATCACCGGCTTGCCGACCGTGGCGGGCGGATGCGCGGTCTGCTTCTTCGCGAACTTCTTCAGCAGCTCGTTGCCGAGACGCTGCGCCTTGTAGCCAACGCCCATCATCGCGGTGCGCGCGAGGTTGATGGTCTGCGGGTTGGTCGCGTTCAGGAAAAACATGCCCGCGGCGTTGCCCGGGTTGAACTTCTTCTTGCCCATCTTGCGCAACAGGTTGCGCATGTTCATCGACACGTCGCCGAAGTCGATCTTCACCGGGCACGGCGTCACGCACTTGTGGCAGACAGTGCAGTGATCGGCGACGTCGTTGAACTCGTCCCAGTGCTTGATCGACACGCCGCGGCGCGTCTGCTCTTCGTACAGGAATGCCTCGACCAGCAAGGACGTGGCGAGAATCTTGTTGCGCGGGCTGTACAGCAGGTTCGCGCGCGGCACGTGGGTCGCGCAGACGGGCTTGCACTTGCCGCAGCGCAGGCAGTCCTTGATCGACTCGGAAATCGCGCCGATATCGGACTGCTGCATGATCAGCGATTCGTAGCCCATCAGGCCGAAGCTCGGCGTGTACGCGTTGCGCAGGTCCGCGCCTTCGAGCAGCTTGCCCGCGTTGAAGCGGCCATGCGGATCGACGCGCTGCTTGTACTTGCGGAATTCGCCGATCTCGTCGTCGGTCAGGAATTCGAGCTTCGTGATGCCGATGCCGTGCTCGCCGGAGATCACACCGTCGAGCGAACGCGCGAGCTTCATGATGCGCGCGACCGCCGTGTGCGCGTCCTGCAGCATCTCGTAGTTATCGGAGTTGACCGGCAGGTTCGTGTGGACGTTGCCGTCGCCCGCGTGCATGTGCAGCGCGACGAACACGCGCCCGCGCAGCACCTGCTTGTGGATCGCCTGGGCTTCGTCGAGGATCGGCTTGAACTCGCCGCCGTTGAAAATCTGCCGCAATTCGGCGCGGATTTCCTGCTTCCACGACACGCGAATCGTGCGGTCCTGCGCGAGGTGGAATACGGTTGCGTCGGGTTGCGCGTCGACGCGGTCGGCGAACTTTTCGGCGAACGACTCGTAGCCGAGGCCGACCAGGTAGTGCTGCGCCTCGCGCAGCGACAGGTCGAGCTTGCCGCGCACGAATTCCCAGCGCGTGCGCACACGCGCGAGTAGATCGAGCGCCTGCTGCACGCGGTCTTCGAGCAGCTCGGCGCTCGGGATTTCGTTCGCGTCGTCGCTCTTGCCGAGCGGCAGCTTGCCGCCCTTGAAGAACGCTTCGAGCGCGTCGACCAGTTGCAGCTTGTTCTTCAGCGACAGCTCGATGTTGATGCGCTCGATGCCGTCCGTGTATTCGCCCATGCGGTCGAGCGGAATCACGACGTCTTCGTTGATCTTGAACGCGTTGGTGTGCTTTGCGATCGCGGCCGTACGGCTGCGGTCGAGCCAGAAGCGCTTGCGGGCCTCGGCGCTGACGGCGACGAAACCTTCGCCGCTCTTGCCGTTGGCCATGCGCACGACTTCCGAGGTGGCCTGCGCGACCGCGTCCGCGTCGTTACCGACGATATCGCCGATCAGCACCATCTTCGGAAACGCGTTGCGTTTGCTCTTGGTCGCATAGCCGACCGCGCGCAGATAGCGCTCGTCAAGATGCTCGAGACCCGCGAGAATCGCGCCGCCCTGGCGCGACGTCTCGAACAGGTAGTCCTTGATTTCGACGATGCTCGGAATCGCCTCGCGCGCCTGGCCGAAGAACTCGAGACAGACGGTGCGCGTATGCGCAGGCATCTTGTGCAGCACCCAGCGCGCGGACGTGATGAGGCCGTCGCAGCCTTCCTTCTGCACGCCCGGCAGACCGGCGAGGAATTTGTCGGTGACGTCCTTGCCGAGGCCTTCCTTGCGGAACACGCGGCCCTTGATGTCCAGCGCTTCGGTGCGCAGCAGCTTCTCGCCCGGCGCGTAGTTGCCGTCGAACCATTTGAGCTCGAAACGCGCGACTTCGATGTCGTGGATCTTGCCCATGTTGTGCTCGAGACGCGTGACTTCGAGCCAGTTCCCTTCCGGGTCGACCATGCGCCACCACGCGAGGTTGTCGAGCGCCGTGCCCCACAGCACCGCCTTCTTGCCACCCGCGTTCATCGCGACGTTGCCGCCGACGCAGGACGCGTCGAGCGAGGTCGGGTCGACCGCGAACACGAAGCCGGCCTGCTCGGCCGCTTCGGTCACGCGGCGCGTGACGACGCCCGCGCCCGAGAAAATCGTCGCGACCTTGCGATCGACGCCCGGCAGCTGGGTCATTTCGATCGGGCCGAGCTGTTCGAGCTTTTCGGTGTTGATGACGGCCGAGAACGGCGTAAGCGGCACCGCGCCGCCCGTGTAGCCGGTGCCGCCGCCGCGCGGAATCACCGTCAGTCCGAGTTCGAAGCAGGCCTTGATCATGCCGGCGATTTCGGCCTCGGAGTCCGGCGTCAGCACGACGAACGGGTATTCGACGCGCCAGTCGGTCGCGTCGGTCACGTGCGAGACGCGCGACAGGCCGTCGAACTTGATGTTGTCTTTCTGCGTGACCTTGCCGAGCACGCGCGTCGCGCGGCGGCGCAGGTCGTAGGTTTGCTGGAATTCGCTGGCGAATTGGTCGATCGCGCGGCGCGCGGCCTGCACCAGCTTTTCCACGCGCGCGGCGCGATCGACGCCGGCTTCGTCGCCGTGTTCGCGCAGATCGGCGCGGCGGCGCTTCTCGATTTCGGCGAGACGGTGATTGAGCGCCTCGATCAGAAGCGCGCGGCGCTTCGGGTTGTCGAGCAGGTCGTCCTGCAGATACGGATTGCGACGCACGACCCAGATGTCGCCGAGCACTTCGTACAGCATGCGCGCCGAGCGGCCGGTACGGCGTTCGGCACGCAGTTCGGCGAGCGCGTCCCAGGCGTCGTTGCCGAGCAGGCGGATGACGATTTCGCGGTCGGAGAACGACGTGTAGTTGTAGGGAATTTCGCGCAGACGCGCTTCGGGATCGGCGGCCACCGCGCCGGCGGCGCCGTGCGGATCGAAAACTTGAGGTGCGTTCATGGTTGGACGACTCGGTAGGTCAGCCTGGCGCACTCGTCACGAGGCGTCGGCGGACAATGCGCGTGGGGCGCAATGCTTGAAATCTTCTAGCGCTTCAAGGGGAGCGAGCACGACCGGCGGCCAACTCACGGCGGTCGCTTCGCGGCACTCAGAGACAGCTACACGATCGCGCGTGGCGGACATGCCGTCCCGCCGCGGGGCAGGATTCGCGCGGGACGGGCATTAAATGGGCGATCCGAGGCTGCCAGTGCATCTTCCGATCCTTATTCCAAAACGAAATTCTACCGCATCATTCCGCCACGCGTTGACGGTGGGAATCGGGCGGCGGCGGGGGTTCGGGGGATTTGGCGGTGAGTTTGGCGCTATTTCGCACGCCGCCTCATTGACCGGCCGGACGGTTTGGCAAACTTCGATCATGCAGTTGACAAACGGCCGGGCCAGGGGCGTGCCACCCTTCCCCGGAGCGCTCGGAACGGCCAGAGCGGGCACCGTTGGCGCTATCATTGACGTCTTCCCGTCTTACACAGCGCACCGCGCCACCCGCATGGCTTCCCACGATTACCTGAAAAAGACCCTGACCGCGCGCGTCTACGACGTGGCGCGCGAGACCGAACTCGAACGCGCGCCGAACCTGTCGGCGCGGCTGCGCAACCCGGTCTATCTGAAGCGCGAGGACAATCAGCCGGTGTTCTCGTTCAAGCTGCGCGGCGCATACAACAAGATGGCGCATATTCCGGCCGAGGCGCTCAGTCGCGGCGTGATCACCGCGTCGGCGGGCAATCATGCGCAGGGCGTGGCGTTGTCGGCGGCACGCATGGGCGTGAAGGCGATCATCGTCGTGCCGGTGACGACGCCGCAGCTCAAGGTCGACGCGATCCGCACGCATGGCGGGCCGACCGTCGAGATCGTGCAGTTCGGTGAGTCGTATAGCGACGCCTACGGTCACGCGGTCAAGCTGCAGGAAGAGCGCGGCCTGACTTTCGTGCATCCGTTTGATGACCCCTACGTGATCGCGGGCCAGGGCACCGTCGCGATGGAAATCCTCAGCCAGCACCAAGGGCCGATTCACGCGATCTTCGTGCCGATCGGCGGCGGCGGTCTCGCGGCCGGTGTCGCCGCATACGTGAAATCGGTGCGCCCCGAGATCAAGGTGATCGGCGTGCAGACCGATGATTCGTGCGCGATGGCCGCGTCGTTGCAGGCGGGCGAGCGCGTGACGCTGAACGAAGTGGGCCTGTTCTCCGACGGCACCGCGGTGAAGCTCGTCGGCGAAGAGACCTTCCGTCTGTGCCGCGAATATCTCGACGAAGTGCTGCTCGTGAACACCGATGCGCTGTGCGCCGCGATCAAGGACGTGTTCCAGGACACGCGCAGCGTGCTCGAACCGGCGGGCTCGCTCGCGGTGGCCGGCGCCAAGCAGTATGCCGAACGGGAAGGCATCGAGAACCAGACGCTGATCGCGATCACGTCGGGCGCGAACATGAACTTCGACCGCATGCGCTTCGTCGCCGAACGCGCGGAAGTGGGCGAAGCGCGCGAAGCGGTCTTCGCGGTGACGATCCCCGAAGAGCGCGGCAGCTTCAGGCGCTTCTGCGAGCTGCTCGGCACGCGCAGCGTCACCGAGTTCAACTACCGGATCGCCGACGCGAACTCGGCGCATATTTTCGTCGGCGTGCAGATCCGCAATCGCAGCGAATCGGCGCAGATCGCCGGCGCCTTCGAAGCGCACGGCTTCGCCACCGTCGACCTGACCTTCGACGAACTGTCGAAGCAGCACATCCGCTACATGGTCGGCGGCCGCTCGCCGCTCGCGCGCGACGAACGACTGTTTCGCTTCGAGTTTCCGGAACGTCCGGGCGCGCTGATGAAATTCCTGTCGTCGATGGCGCCGAACTGGAACATCAGCCTGTTCCACTACCGCAACCAGGGCGCGGACTACAGCTCGATTCTGGTCGGCATTCAGGTGCCCGGGAGCGACCACGCGGCGTTCGAGCGCTTCATCGAAACGCTCGGCTATCCGTGCTGGGAAGAGACGAAGAATCCGGTCTATCGTCTCTTTCTCGCCTGATCTCTTCGAACCGGAACGCAACGATGGCGCTTTCGCTCGTCGACAAACTGGTGGTCGCAATCTCGTCGCGCGCGCTGTTCGACTTCGAGGAAGAGAACCGTGTCTACGAGGCCGGCGACCTGCAGGCTTACGAAGCGTTGCAGCGCGAGCGTCTGAACGTGCCCGCGAAACCGGGCGTCGCGTTTCCGCTGATCCGCAAGCTGCTTGCGCTGAACGCCGGCGGTCATCGCGTCGAAGTGGTGATCCTGTCGCGCAGCGATCCGATCAGCGGTCTGCGCGCGTTTCATTCCTGCCGCGAACACGGGCTCGCGATCGAGCGCGGCGTGTTCACGCGCGGCCGCGCGCCGTTCGGTTATCTGAAGCCGCTGAACGCTTCGCTGTTTTTGTCGGCGAATCAGCACGACGTGCGCGATGCGCTCGCCGCTGGCTTCCCAGCCGCACGCGTGTTGCCGGAATCGGCGAAAATGGCGAGCAAATACCCGGACGAAATCCGCATTGCGTTCGACGGCGATGCGGTCTTGTTTTCCGACGAAGCGGAACGCATCTTCCAGCAAGACGGCCTGCGCGCGTTCGTCGGTCACGAGATCGACAACAAGCATCTGCCGCTCGCGGACGGTCCGCTCAAGCCGCTGCTCGAAGCACTCCACCGGCTGCAAAAACTCGCGGACGCGGCCGCGCCGATGCGCATTCGCACGGCGCTGGTGACGGCGCGCTCGGCTCCCGCGCATGAGCGCGCGATCCGCACCCTGATGGCATGGAACATCGAAATCGACGAAGCGATGTTCCTCGGCGGCCTCGACAAAAGCGCATTTCTGCGCGAGTTCGAGCCCGACTTTTTCTTCGACGACCAGATCGGCCACTGCGAATCGGCCCGCGTCGTAACCGCGACCGGGCACGTGCTGAGTGGCATCGTGAACGCATCATGACACCCGAACAATCCCCGCTCGGCAAGTCCTCGACTTACACCGAACAATACGATCCGACGCTGCTATTTCCGATTGCGCGCAGCCATGCGCGCGAGGCGATCGGCATTACCGCGCGACTGCCGTTTTTCGGCACCGACATCTGGAACGCCTACGAGCTGTCGTGGCTGAACGCGCGCGGCAAGCCGCAGATCGCCGTCGCGACGTTCTTCGTGCCGGCCGACTCGCCGAACATCGTCGAGTCGAAATCGTTCAAGCTGTATCTGGGCTCGTTCGCGCAGACTGCGTTCGACTCGGCCGAGAGCGTGCGCGACACGATCAGGCGCGACGTGTCCGCGTCGTGCGGCGCGACCGTGTCGGTACATCTGAGCACACCGCACGAATTCGGCAAGCTGAAAATGGAAGAATTCGCCGGTCTGTCGCTCGACCGGCTCGAACTCGAGGCGAGCGTCTATCAGCCGGACGCGTCACTTTTGAGCGCGGCGCGCGACGAAGCGCCGGTCGAGGAAACGCTGTTCTCGAACCTGCTGAAGTCGAACTGCCCGGTGACCGGTCAGCCGGACTGGGGCAGCGTGCAGATCCACTACGCCGGCCCGCAGATCGATCACGCGGGCCTCTTGCGATACATCATCTCGTACCGCAATCACACCGGGTTTCATGAGCAATGCGTCGAGCGAATCTTCGTCGACATCATGAAGATGTGCAAACCGCTGAAGCTGGCCGTGTATGCGCGCTACACGCGCCGCGGCGGGCTCGACATCAACCCGTTCCGCACCAACTACAACCTGCCGATGCCGGACAACATGCGGCTCGCGCGGCAGTAACTCCAACACAAAAAACAGCGGTAAACGCGACGAGGGCGCCGCAGGCCATCACGACCTGCGGCGCCCTCGTCACATGAAAGCCATCAAAGCGATCAGGCCGCCGGCTTCTTATACGCGACGCAATCCACCTCGACCTTGCAGTCGATCACCATCGACGACACCACGCACGCGCGCGCCGGCGGATTCTCGCCAAAATACTCGCGAAACACCTTGTTGAACGACGCGAAGTCGCGCGGATCGTCGAGCCACACGCCGCAACGCACGACGTGCTCGGCGCCATAGCCCGCTTCCTTCAGGATCGCGAACACGTTCTGGATCGCCTTGCGCGATTGCTCGACGATGCCGCCGTTGATCACTTCGCCGTTTTCCATCGGCGTCTGGCCCGACACGAACAGCCAGCCGTCCGCCTCGACCGCGCGCGCGAACGGCATCACCTGACCGCCCGTTCCCTTTCCGCCTTCCACGCCATATCGCTTCATCGTCACACTCCTTAAAAAGTCGGGCACGCGCGGCGCCCTTGCCGCGCGTGCCGCCATCAATCGATAAAAAATCAGAACGCGCCCTGCGCATCGCCCTTCGACGGCGCACCGCGCGTGACGAACCGGCCAGCCCGCTCGCCCGTCACCGCGCCATCGCGATATGACAGCACGCCGTTGACCCACACCGCATCGATGCCGGCAGCGGGCTGCTGGGGCTTGTCGAACGTCGCCACGTCATGCACTTTCGCCGGATCGAACAGCACGAGGTCGGCGTGATAGCCGATATGCACTTCGCCGCGTTGCGCGAGTCCGAAGCGGCGCGCGGACAGGCTCGTCATCTTGCGCACCGCTTCCTCGAGCGGCAGCAAAGCGGCATCGCGCGCATAGTGACCGAGCACGCGCGGAAACGCGCCCCACAGCCGCGGATGCGGCAGCGGATCGTTCGGCAGGCCGTCGGAACCGACCATCGTCGCCGGATGCGACAGGATGCGCCGCACGTCGTCTTCGGACATGTTGTGATAGACCGCGCCGGCCGGCTGCAGGCGCTTGCCCGCCTCCTGCTGCGAGACGCCCCATTCGGCCGCGACTTCCTTGATCAGCTTGCCCGCCATTTCCGGATGCGGTTCGGACCACGTGATCGTGATGTCGATGTCGCCTGTCACCTGCTTCAGATCGAGCGTCGACGAGCTGCGGTTGTACGGATAGCAGTCGCAACCGACCGGCTGCCCGCCGCGCGCGCCTTCGAGCGACTTCAGCACCTCGACGCTGCGCCCCCAGTTCGACGGCCCCGCGCACTTCAGATGCGAGATCACGACCGGCACACGCGCATGACGACCGACGCGGTAGGCCTCGTCCATCGCGTCGAGAATCGCGTCGAACTCGGTGCGCATATGGGTCGTGTACAGCGCGCCCGCGGCCGCGAGCGGCTCGGCGAGCGCCATCACTTCCTCGGTCGGCGCGGCGAACGCCGAACCGTATGCGAGCCCCGAGCTGAGACCGAGCGCGCCGTGCGCGAGCGCTTCCTCGAGCTGCGCGCACATGCGCTCGATTTCCTCGGCAGTCGCCGCGCGATCGAGCCGGTCCATCTGGTTGTTGCGCAACGCCGTATGGCCGATCAGCGCGCCGACGTTTACCGCCGGCCGCGCGGCGTTCACCGCGTTCACATAGTCGGCGAAGGTCGGGTACTGGAACGCGTCGCGCTCGCCGAGCAGGTTCATCGGATCGGGCGGATCGCCCTTCAGCGATACCGGCGACGCACTGATCCCGCAATTGCCGACGATCACCGTCGTCACGCCCTGGGTGATCTTCGGCAGCATCTGCGGCGAGCGGATCACATGCGTGTCGTCGTGCGTGTGCACGTCGATAAAGCCCGGCGCGAGCGCGCGCCCCTCGGCCTCGATCACCTCTTCGGCGAGCCAGTTCGACAGATTGCCGATCGCGGCGATGCGGCCGTCGCGGATCGCCACGTCGCGCTCGACGGGCGGCGCGCCCGTGCCGTCGTACAGTTGCGCGCCGAAGATCAGCGTGTCGGCGGCTTCGGGATGCGAATGCATGGATCAGTCTCCTAACGGTTGTCGATCGCCGCCGCCGCGGTGCGCGTCGAGCGCGTGCTTCATGCGGCGCAGCAATTCGCGGCTTTCGTCGCCCTGACTGACGGCAAGTTCGGTGACGAGCACATCAAGCGCCATCATCATCGCGTAACGGGACGACGACGGCTTGTAAATGAAATCGGTTTCGAACGCGACGATCGGGATCAGCCAGTTGGCGAGCTTCGCCAGCGGCGACGCGGGCGCCGTCAGCGCGACCACCGTCGCACCGTAGCTGCGCGCGATCTTGCAGTTCTCGACCATCTCGGGCACGCGCCCCGTGGTGGACAGCGCGATCACGACGCACTCGCGCGACACCGTGCTCGCCACCATGCGCTGCAACAGCCCGTCCTGATAGGTCGCGACCGGGCGGCCGAGGCGCACGAGCCTGAAACGCATTTCGTCAGCGAGCGCGGTCGAGCCGCCGCCCATGCCGAACACGTAGATCATGCGCGCATCGCGCAGCGCGGCCGCCGCTTCGGCGAGCGGCGCCTGGCGCAGCAGTTGATGATTGTGCGCGAGCGCCGTTTGCAGCTCGTCGAAGACGCGCGTGGCGATCGGCTCGGGTGCGTCGCTTGCGGTGTCGCGCTCGAGAAACCGCTGACCGACCGCGGCCGCCTGCGCGAGCCGCAGCTTGAGTTCGCGCACGTCGCGGCAGCCGACCGCCTTCGCGAAGCGCGTGACGGTCGCGATGCTGACCTCGGCCTGCTGTGCCAGCGCGCCGATGCTCGCGCGCGACGCGCCGGTCAGATCGTCGAGGATCAGCGCGGCGACCTTGCGTTCGGCCGAGCGCAACTCCGGCGCGCACTCGGCAATGCGCGCGACGATGTCGAAAGCGAGCGGTTCGGCGCTACGGTTCATGGCAGGCGGTGGGGTTCGCGGCACGGCTTTCGCGGCCCTTTCCGGCGGCCTTCGAAACCCATGGTACTAAATAACATTCGTTCAGACATCGTACTTTCGATAACATGGTAAAGTCAAATCCAACTCAATTTACCCGGACGATGGAGCACGGAGACATGAAAGTTACAAACTATCAGGGCGCGACGATTGATCCTTATAGCAAGGGCTTGGGCATGGTTCCGGGCACGAGCATCCAGCTGACGGACGCCGCGCGCCTCGAGTGGAACCTGCTCGCCGAGGACGTCAGCCTGCCGGCCGCCGTGCTGTACGCCGATCGCGTCGAGCACAACCTGAAGTGGATGCAGGCGTTCGTTGCCGAATACGGCGTCAAGCTCGCGCCTCACGGCAAGACCACGATGGCGCCGCAACTGTTTCGCCGTCAGCTCGAAACCGGTGCGTGGGGCATCACGCTCGCCACCGCTCATCAGGTGCGCGCGGCGTACCACGGCGGCGTCTCGCGCATCCTGATGGCGAATCAGCTGGTCGGCCGTCACAACATGATGATGATCGCCGAATTGCTCAGCGATCCGGATTTCGAATTTTTCTGCCTCGTCGATTCGGCTGAAGGCGTCGAGCAACTCGGCGAATTCTTCACCTCGGTGAAGAAGCCGCTGCAGGTGCTGCTCGAACTCGGCGTGCCGGGTGGACGCACCGGCGTGCGCGACGAAGCGCAGCGCAACGCGGTGCTCGACGCGATCGCGCGCTATCCGGACGTGCTGAAGCTCGCGGGGGTCGAACTGTACGAAGGCGTGCTGAAGGAAGAACCCGAAGTGCGCGCGTTCCTGCAAGGCGCGGTTGCGGTCACTCGCGAACTTGTCGAGCAGGGGCGTTTCGCGCGCTCGCCGGCGGTGCTATCGGGCGCGGGATCGGCGTGGTACGACGTGGTCGCCGAAGAGTTCGCGCAGGCGACGCAATCCGGCAAGGTCGAGGTCGTGCTGCGTCCCGGCTGCTATCTGACGCATGACGTCGGCATCTATCGCAAGGCGCAGACCGACATCTTCAAGCGCAATCCGGTCGCGAAGAAAATGGGCGAAGGCTTGCTGCCGGCGCTGCAATTGTGGGCGTACGTGCAGTCCATTCCCGAGCCGGATCGCGCGATCATCGGCCTCGGCAAACGCGACTCCGCGTTCGACGCAGGCATGCCCGAGCCGGCGCGCCACTATCGCCCGGGCCAGCAAGCGCCGCGCGACATCGCCGCGAGCGAGGGCTGGGAGATCTTCGGTCTGATGGATCAGCACGCGTATCTGCGGATTCCCGCCGGCGCCGATCTGAAAGTGGGCGACATGATCGCGTTCGACATCTCGCATCCGTGCCTGACGTTCGACAAGTGGAAGCAGGTGCTGGTCGTCGATCCGCAGTATCGCGTGAAGGAAGTGATCGAGACGTTCTTCTGATCGGACCACGCCGCGCTGACTGAAGCGCGATCTGTTCCGCTAAAGAAAAAGGCTGTGCGCCCCTGGGCTCACAGCCTTTTTTATCGCCACGCGCGGACTAACAATCACATGCGCTGCGCCGCCTCGTCGCCAGCGGTCTCCTGCGGCGCGGCGGCCACGGTCGCGGCGCCGGCGTTGGCCGTCACCTCGCCGATGCGCGTCTCCAACATTTTCAGCGCGCTCGACAACGCCGCGAGCGCCTGATCCGGCAACCCGGCCATGGTGTCGTGCAAGAACGCGTTGCGACGCGGCAGGCTCGCTTCGGTCGCGGCGTGGCCCGCTTCGGTCAGGCGCACGTTGGTCACGCGGTTATCACGCGTATCCATGCTGCGCGCGATCCAGCCCAACCCTTCGAGCGCCTTCAGCTGTCGCGTGAGCGCGCCAGGATCGACGCGCAACCGCTCGACGAGCCGCTTCTGCGACGACTCGCCAGCCTGCTCGCGCAGCGCGAGCAGAATGCGCCAGCGTGGCAACGGATGCCCCACCTGGGCCTCGAATGCCGACATGAACGCCCGATACGTGCGACCAAATTGCTGCATGACGGCGACGCGGTCCTGTTCTTCCATAATCTGCCTGTCCAACACCAAGTTCAAAAATCAGTCTGCGTGAATCACCGGCTCGAGCTTGCGCTGCAGCTTGATCGGCGGCACGCGGCGGGTTTGCCACACCGACACGACGGCGATCACCGCGGCCATCGCGAGACCCAGATGAATCGCCCCGACCAGCGCCTCGCGCGCACTTTCGAGCAACATCGCGCCGTTGTGGCCAGCGTGGGTCAACTGGTCGACGAGCGTGGTCTGCGCATCGCGGTTGATCAGGATCTGCGGATCGCCGAGATCGGCGAACCAGTGCGACGCGTCCGCGCCTTCGAGTGCATTGCGCACACCGCTCCTGTACATGTGGGTCACGAGCGTGCCGGTCAGCGCCGTGCCGATCATGCCACCGATCATCCGCAGCGACTGCAGCAGCGCGGTCGCGATGCCGAGGTGTTCGCGGCCCGCGGTCTGCTGCGCGAAGATCGTCAGGTTCGGCATCACGAAGCCGAGCCCGAGGCCGCCGACGACCATGAACGACATCAGCACCCATTGCTGCATCGAACGGGTCGCGACGACGATGCCAAGGCATGACAGCGCGACCATCGCAAAGCCGATGTACAGCATCAGGTTCGGATTCTTCACCCGCGACACGACGCGCCCGTTCGCGATACTGCCGATCGTGATGAACACGACGAGCGGCGTGATCACGAGGCCCGCCTCTTTCGGCGACATGCCGAAGCCGCCCTGGAACAGCAGCGGTGCGTAGAACAGCAGCGAGAACATCGTGAAGCCGCCGAGCACGGCCAGCGTGAACAGCGCGGCCAGACTGCGGTTGCGGAACATGTCGACGGGCAGGATCGCGGTCGGGCAGCGCCTTTCCCATTTCCACAGCGTGACGGCCGACGCGACGGCGAGCCCGAGCAGCGCGAACGCGCTCAGCGTGACGCCGTGCTTCGGCAGCAATTCGACGAACAGCTGCAGTGAGCCGAGCGCGATCGCGATCAGCAGCGCGCCGGGCCAGTCGAGCCGCATTTTGCCGGTATGTTCGACGTGCCGCAGATGCGGCAGGAAACGCCAGACGAAAAACAGCGACAGCATCCCGACCGGCAAATTCACATAGAACACCGAGCGCCAGCCGTAGTACTGCGTGAGAAAACCGCCGAGCGACGGGCCGACCGCATTGGCGATGCCGAACGCCGAGCTCATCAGCACCTGCCAGCGCAGCCGCACGACGGAATCGGGGAACAGATCGGGAATGCATGCGAACGCGGTGCCGACGAGCATGCCGCCGCCAATGCCCTGCAACCCGCGCGCGAGCACGAGAAACAGCATGCTGTTGGCCGCGCCGCACAGCACCGAGGCGCCGGTGAACACGACGATCGACGCAATCACGAACGGCTTGCGCCCGTAATAATCGCCAAGCCGCCCGAAAATCGGCACGGTGATCACCGAGGTCAGCAGATACGAGGTTGCGACCCATGCGTACAACTCGAAGCCTCGGAGTTCGGACACGATCGTGGGCAGCGCGGTGCCGACCACGGTCTGGTCGAGCGCGACCAGCATCGTGACGAACGAGATGCCGAGCATGGCCAGCAGGGATTCGCGGAACGGTAAGACTTGCCCACTCGAATGGTGGGCGGCGGTATGGACAGCCATTTTTGATGGAGCAAAAGTTGACGTGTCAAAAGATTGGCGATCATACCATGGTGCGACGCGCCAAGCGGGACGGAACGCGTCTTGCAACGCGGTAGACTGACTCCAGGTACGCAAGACACGACATGCCGGGGAGGCCCATGCAGCCGAGTTCGCTCGCAGCACCATCCTTATCGGAGCAGGATCTCGCCGCGCTGCGGCGCGCGAAACACCAGCTCGAAAGCCCCGCGCTCACGATGAAGCTCGCGAGCGTCGTCGGCGCGCCGATCGAGAAGCTGCTATCGCGCATCCCGGCGTTCGCCAACCAAAAAGTGTCCGATGCGACGCAGACCGCGTTGCGCAAATGTCTGTCGATCGCGCTACGCACGCTCGGGCGCCGCGACGACGCCAGGCTTCTCGCGCCCGACAAGCCGAACAACCTGCTGCACAAGTTCGCGGTCGCGACCACCGGCGCGGCCGGCGGGGCGTTTGGATTGATCGCGCTGCCAGTCGAGCTGCCGGTCACGACTACGCTGATGTTCCGCTCGATCTGCGACATCGCGCGCAGCGAGGGCGAGGACCTGACCTCGGTCGACACGCAGCTGCAATGCCTGACCGTGCTCGGCATGGGTGGTACATCGAGCGAGGACGCCGATGCCGACCTCGGCTACTTCTTCATGCGCGGCGCGCTAGCGCAGGCGGTGTCGAAGGCGTCGTCCGAGGTGGCCAGCAAGGGCTTCACGACCCACGGCTCGGCGGCGCTGCTGCGGCTGCTCAACGCGATCGCCGCGCGCTTTTCGGTGCAGGTCAGCGAACAGATCGCTGCCAAATCGATTCCCGCGATCGGCGCGGTGCTCGGCGCGATGGTCAACACCGTGTTTATCGATCACTTCCAGCAGGTCGCGCACGGGCACTTCACCGTGCGGCGGCTCGAGCGGCAATACGGCCAGCAAACGATCGAAGCCGTCTATCGGACGCTCGACGTCACGCTCGACGCCTGAGCCCTGTTCGCGGCGCGGCTCGTCGCGCGTCGCACGAACGCGGCCGCGCGATCGAGCGCGCGGTTCGCCTCCGGCATGAACGGCGCGAACATCGGCCACACGTGCGGCAGGTTTTTCCACACCTCGCATTCGCAATCGACTCCTGCCGCGTGCGCGTTGTCGGCGACGCGGCGTGCGTCGTCGAGCAGCACCTCGGTGCTGCCCACCTGCAAGAACAGCGGCGGCAGACCGCGCAGGTCCGCGTAGACCGGCGACGCGTACGGATGCGTGGCCGGCGCGTCGCCGAGATAGACCTTGGCCGCGCGCTCGATCGAGGCGCCACAGAACATCGGATCGACGCTGTCGTTGGTGCGCAGGCTCGCGCCGGTCGTCGCCAGATCGGTCCACGGCGAGAACAGCAGGCCCGCCAGCGGGCATCGGTGCGCCGGCGTCGCGCAGCGCGACCAGCGTGGCGAGCGCGAGGCCGCCGCCGGCCGAGTCGCCGGCGACCACGATCGAGCTCGGCGCGATGCCCATCGCGAGCAGCTGTCGATAGGCGTCGGTGGCGTCCTCAAGCGCGGCCGGAAAGCGATGCTCGGGCGCGAGGCGGTAGTCGAGGGAGAAGAGCCGCGCGTCTGCGCGGGTAGCGAGAGCGAACGTTAGCGACCGATGCGTGCGCGGCGAGCAGAAGTAGTAGCCTCCGCCGTGGCAATACAGCACCGTCGGCTCCGCGCCGCCGGCCGTGCCGCCGTCCACGCGTTCCAGCCATTCGCCGACGAGCGGCGCCTCGCCCGCGCCATACGTTTCGCGAAGATGCCAGCCGCGCGGCACGCGTGGCGACCACACCCGCTTCGAGGTCAGCGCGCGCGCCCGCTCGACGTTGATAGACGGTTTGAGGGTTTCGGGCCGGAACTGCTTGCGCAAATACCAGCAAGCGAGTGCGCTTTGCCAGCTCATCGGGACATGCTCCTTCGTTGAAGTCCCGTCATGGTACGGGCGGTGGCGGGGACGCCGTTGGTTGGCGGGTTCTAACGGTGTGAAGCTGCTTTTGGCCGCGGCACGCGCGCTCGGCCCACGCGAGGCCCACGCCTAGTTCGCCGGCAACACCTGCCCGCGAATTTCGCCCGTCGGATTCTGCGCGGTATGGACATTGAAGTACCACTGCCCCGCCATCAGATCCGTGACCTGCTGCTCGGTCAGCTTCGCCGTGCCTTTGATCGGACTCGCGAGGCCATTCTTCTCGATCGGCACCTGGACCTTCGCGTTCTGGCCAACCGGCGCGGGACCGTGGAAATTCGCGGCGGTGACTGGACTGCTCAAGTCTTCGTAAGTAGCAGTCCACTGCAGCGATTGGGTGGACGTGTCGAAGGTCGCATTCAGCATGCCGTGCCCGTGACTCACGCGCGGCGGCACTTCGCTCGACGGCTGGAGATTCGCCTTCAGCGCAACCGTATCCGCGAACGCAGCGCCCGACGCAAGCGCCCATACCACCACGGCCAGATTCAATTTTCGCAGCGAAATCATGGTCTTCTCCGGACATTGACGCGCCGCCGCGGCACCCGTGTCGGCCGTGCGGAGCTTCCACATACTAGTGCAAATCATTTGGAGCCGGTGAGGTTGGGATGGTGGCTTGCACGGACCGCTTTAATTCGAACCGGACTGTGATTAAAACCGAAGGCCCGATGGGCAAGGTGCGCAATGCGCACAGGCGTTCTTCACGATATGCCCAAAATACCGGCAAAAACGTAGTGCGAAATCGTTTTAATCGATTTAATCGAAAAGTTAATTGCGCGATTTGTAATGAATAAATGACGCTGTTCCTGGTATGCTTCGATTTGCGAGAAGTGACTCCTTCATCGAAGGATGTCTCCAAATCTTTAACGCGGCTTCGGCCGCGTTTTTTTCGTCCCGATTTTGGTCGCGCCCGTTTGAATCGGCCGCGTATTCGCGCGAGGTCACCGCCCGCCGCCCGCTAGGCGAGCAATGCGGCCTGCTGTTCGATGCCATCGAGCATCGCCTCGCATTGGCGGATTAGCGCATGCCCCTCGTTACGCAACTGCTCGGGCGACTTCGCGACAATGTCGCGACGATAGGCTTCGAGCGCGTGTACGAGTGGCTGATACCGCAGCACGCTGGCCGCCCCCAACACCCGATGCAGCCACTCGGGCACCCGCCCCGTGTCCGCGCGTTCGAGTAACGTCGCAAGCGCGTTGAAGTCTTCGCGCATCGACGAGAGGAATGAACCGAGCAACGCCTTGACCGTCGACTCGCTTCCCCATAACTGCGTCATGCGTGCTAGTTCGATGGGCACGTACGGTTCGACACCGACGCGCTGCGTGATCTGCCGCTCGCCGGCCGGCGCAGACGATTCGCGACCGCATGTTTCTGCCGGCGCGGGGTGCCGAACGGTGTCGGTGCCAAACCAGCGGCTCAGGTAGTCGCGCAACGTGGCGAGCCGAGTCGGCTTGATCAGACTGTCGTCCATGCCGGCTTCGCGGCACAGCCTCAGGTCGTCGGGCGCGGTGTTGGCCGTGATGCCGAGTATCGGCAGACGCTGCGCGCCGCCGCGCAGTGCCTCCGCTTCGCGGATACGGCGAGTCAGTTCGTAACCGGACAGGTTCGGCATGTGACAGTCCGTGATCAGGCAGCCATAGCTCGTGCGCTCGAGCGCGAGAAGCGCTTCTGCGCCGTCGTTCGCGACGTCGCACGCGAACCCCAGCAGGGCGAGTTGATGGCGGATCAACTCCTGATTGACTGGGTGATCTTCCGCGACAAGAATCAGTCGCCCGCTCGCGATCGCGCGTTCACGATCCGGCGGCGGCGCGACGCCATCGGTCGAGAACGGCACGCCTGGCGCTCGCGGTACCATCGGGGACATCGACGACAGGCCCGTCATCGCGGCCGCGCATGCGGCGCCGAGGCCGCGCCACGAAATCGGATTGATGCTCACGCGCACCTTGTCGTCGAGGATGCGGTAACCCGTCGGCATCGGCTTTTCGGTCAGCGTGACGACACGCGCATTTGCGCCGATCTGTACGGGCAACGTGACGTCCTCGCCGACGAACAGCAGATCCGCGCGGCTCAGCAGGTCGCTTTTGCCCTGCGTCGCCGCAGCGGCCGAGAGGCTGCGCAGTTCGAGCCCGAGCGCCTCGCCGAAGTGTGCGAGAACGCGGCCGATGCGCGGATCTCGCGTGATCACGACGGCGCGTTTGCCGCGCAGACCGTTGATCGAATAACGCTGCTCGACGATCGGCATCGTCAGCCGCACGGTCATCCTCGTGCCGTGGCCCGGTTCGCTGCGCAGCGCGAGCGTGCCGTTCATCAGGTCGATCAGCTTGCGGCAGATCGTCAGCCCAAGGCCCGTGCCGCCGAAGCGCCGCGTGGTGGACGACTCAGCCTGCACGAACGGCTCGAACAGGCCCGCCTGCACGTCCGGCGCGATGCCGATGCCGGTGTCCTCAACGGTCAGCTCCAACGTCTGCGAGTCCGCGCGATCCTGGACGACCGCCACGCTCACACCCACCTCGCCCTTCGGCGTGAACTTGATCGCATTGCCAAGCAGATTGAACAGAATCTGGCGCAGACGCACGCTGTCGCCGCGGAGCGTCGCGGCGGCGTCGGTCGCGATGTCGACGCGCACTTTCAGCCCTTTTTCGTGGGCGCGCCCCGCGAGCAGGCCGACCGCGTTATCGACGAGTTCGCGCAGATCGATCGGCTCGGCTTCGAGCGTGAGCCGCCCCGCCTCGATCTTCGAATAATCGAGCAAATCATCGAGAATCTGCAGCAGCGCGCCCGCCGACTCATGGATCATGCCGAGCATTTCGCTCTGATCGGTACTGAGCGGCGTGCGCTCGAGCACTTCGACGAGACCGAGCACACCGTTCATCGGGGTGCGGATTTCGTGGCTCATCATCGCGAAGAAATCGTCCTTCGCGCGCGAGGCCGCCTCGGCCACATCGCGTGCCCGCGCGAGTTCCTCCGAACGCGCGCGCTCGACGCTCGCATCGACCCAATAGCCGCTCCAAACGACGCTGCCATCGGCTTCTCGCCGCGGCACCAGCTCGGCCCGCAGCCACTTTAGTTGACCGGCGTTTTCGAGGCGGAACTCCATATGCACTGGGGAGGCGCAGCTCGCGGAACGCTCGAGCTCGGCGAGAACGCGCGGCCGATCCAGCTCCGACACTCGTTGGAAATCGACCCGTGCCCCCCCATGCCAATCACCCTCGCCGAGCAGATGCCGCGTGTCGCCGCCGATGTACGGGAAGGAATACGCGCCGGACGGCGAGCGCCGCAACTGGAACACGACGGCGGGCAACGAGCGCGTGACGTCGAACAGGCGCCGTTCGGTTTCGCTCGCGCGCATTTCAGCGCGCCGGATGTCGGTGATGTCGACCATCGTGCCAAGCACGTACGCCGGATGCCCATCGCTGGCCTCGCAGACGCTCGTCCAGAAAATCCCATGCCGCGCCTCGCCAGCGCCGTCCTCGAACTGGAGTTCGACTTTCGCGATGCCGCCGCCGCGCAGGATCTCGCCCGTGATGTCGTCGAGCACGCGGCTGTTTGCGTCGCCCCATGTGCCGACCTCGGTCGTCGTGCGCCCGAGCACGTCCTTCCGCTCCAGCCCGCACGCTTTCTCATAGGCCTCGTTGATCGCGATGTACCGTCCGTCCAGGCCTTTCGCGATGAGCGGATACGGCACCGTCTTCATCATCGTTTCCTGGAAGTTCAATTGCAGTGCGAGTTCGCGCTCGGTCTGCTTGCGTAGCCGGACTTCGCGTTGCAGCAGCACGTACGCGCGCAACGTGACCAGCAGCACGACGCCGATGCCGATCAGCACCGGCAGCAGCCGCACCGCAGTCACGCTCCATACGGCGTTGTCCGGCGCGGCGGGACTCACCCACTTGCGCCGGATGCGCTGCTTTTCGGCTGCCGGCATCGCCTGCAACGCGCGATCGATCAGCTTGACGAGCGGGCTCAGATCCTCGCGCACAGCAAAATACAACGAGTCGGATTCGCCGAGCGAGTCGAGCACCCTGAGCGCGCCGACGTAGTGCTGCCGCAGTTGCACGTTGATCGCGGCCGCGTTGCCGACCAGCACGTCGGCCTCGCCGCTCGCGACCATGCGCAGCGCCTCGCCCAGGCTCGCCGCGACGACGATGTGATCGACCGGCACCGCTTCCAACGCGAGCGGCACCGAGCCGGCCACGTGCGGCGACATCACGACGCGGCACGACGTGATGTCGTCGAACGAGCACGGGGGCGGCGCGCCGCTCCGCCCGACGATCACCAGCGGATCGCTCTCGTACACACGGCTATGGTCGGCGCCTACCAGGAGCGCGGCGCGACTCGATGTGGAGGACAGCATCGCGAGGTCGCCACGCTGGAACGCCTCGACGGCGGCGGCCCAGTCGGCCATGCGCGCGCGGTTGAACACGACACCGAGCGTGCTGCTCAGGTACGTGAGGTAATCGGCGGTCAGGCCGACGGGGCGGCCTGCGGAATCAACATAGCTGAACGGCGCCCAGTCGTTGTCGAAGCCGACCTGCAACGGCGGCAGCGAACGCAGCCAGTTCTTCTCTTCCGGCGTCAACGTGAAACGTGGTGCATGCGGCGCGGGCGCCGCGTTGAAGTTGCCGGACAGCCAGCGCGCGCGTATCGCGGCGGCCTCGGCGGGATTCATCGACACGAGCGCGCGGTTCAGCTGATCGCGCAAAGCAGGCTGGCTAGGCGATACGGCAAAGCGCAGGTCGAGCGCTTTGCCGCCTTGCTCGAACGCTACGCGCAGCTTGCGATACGCGTCGGTCGCCAGTTCGTATTGCACGACCGGCGTGAAGCCGAAGTAGACGTCTGCATCGCCATGCAGTAGCGCGTTCAGCGCTTCGTGCGTGCTCGCGAACGAGACGATACTCGCGCGAGGAAAACCTGCGCGCAACAAACGCTCACGCGCAAAACCGCGCTCGATCGCGATACGCGCGCCAGCGAGGTCGGTGAGGTTCACATGCCGGGCGTCGTCGCGACGCACGACGGCCGAGGCGAACGAGTGGAAGTAAGGAGCCGTAAAGCTGAGGCAGCGCTCGCGCTCCGGCGTGCGCGCTATGCTCGTCAGCAGGTCGACCTCGCCGGCGCAAGCCGCGGCGACCAGCCTGGCCATGTCGGGAAAGCTCTTCGTCTCGATGACGACGTTCGGCCCCACGAGCGCGCGCAACAGGTCGCCGCTGACGCCGGCGAGCCGGCCGCCCAGCGGAATGTCGAACGGCGCCCAGCCTCCTTCGAGAATGCCGATCGTCAATCTGGCAGGAAATGCAATGGATGACGACGCGGAAGAACCCGTTCCCACTGCGGAAATTACGGGTGGCTGTGACGCAGCGCCGGCAGGTCCGGCCATGCAGACCGCATCCGTAACCGCCAGCAGAAAAAACGCGAGCCAATGCGTCATTGAGTGGCGCGGCGAGCGCGGCCAAAGACACCGCAACAAACGCCGCAGCCCCAATGTCAGCACCGCATCGACCGGAAGTGGTGAGTACCGTCCCTCGCTCACGAAACGTCACCCTGCCCGTCCACCAACGACACCGAAGACGAATCGGCTCCGCCGTCCAGAAACGAAAACAGCACGCCAGCCGCGATTGCTCCGGCCAACGGCGCGGCCCAGAACAGCCACAACTGATCCAGCGCCCAGTTGCCGACGAACAGCGCCTGCGCGGTCGAGCGTGCGGGATTGACCGCTCCATTGGTGATCGGAATGGACACCAGGTAGACGAGCATCAGACATGCGCCGGTGATGAACGGCGCCATCGTTGCCACCTCTTTTCGAACGACGACCAGCAGGCATGCTCCGACAAACACGAACGACAGCACGCATTCCACGACGAGCGCCGCATGCAATGGATAGTCGGCGGGCGAATGAGCGCCGAAGCCGTTCGCCGCGAATTCACTCGCGGAGAGTTCGAAACCTGGCCGGCCGCTGGCGAGGTAGGCGAGCAGCGCCGCGGCGACTATTGCGCCCCAGATTTGCGCAGCGATATAGGGCAAGACATCACGCACGGGAAAGCGCTGCGCGATCGTCAGGCCGATGGTGACGGCAGGATTGAAATGCGCGCCGGAAATCTTGCCGAAGGCATAGCTGCCGGTAGCAAGCGCAAGACCGAACGCCAACGACATTTGCAACGCGCCAGTGCCCTGCAGCACGCCTGTGGTGTCCAGCACCGTACTGCCGCAGCCGACGAACACGAGCCAAGCCGTACCCACACCCTCGCTGCACAATCGCTTGCCTAGCGCAACCATCTCTATCCCGTCCATCAAGTATGAGGCACAGACGCCAAACGATCGCGCGAAGAGGTCTGCACCGGATTCCCCTGATCCATTGGTAATCGGATCACGAGCCAGCCGCTTGGCAGTTACGGCGCAAGGCGCGCAATGACAGGGGCGCCAGGATTATTGGGTGCCCCCCACGCCACGGCAATCAGATAAGTCTGATAAGGGCTACCTCAAATCCATCGAGAAAGAATTTGTGACCGTTGCTGCGCCTCATATCAGCCCAATCTGAGTGGCGTAGTTGATCAGGTCGGCTTCTGTTTCCAGTCCGAGCTTGCGCATCGCGCTGCGTTTTTGCGTGCTGATGGTTTTGTCGCTACGCCGCAGACGTGTGGCGATCTCGTGCACCGCGAGGCCTCGCACATAGAGTTGAAACACCTCCCACTCGCGTGCGCTCATCACACCGCCGCGCCGGGGCGGCGCAGGCTCCGCGGTCGCGAGTGCGGCCCGAACCTGTTCCGATAGATGGGTGCCCCCGGCGGCAACGGCTTCGATTGCGTCGATCAATGCGTCCACGGCGTCGCGCTTGTCGACGATTCCAGTCACGCCGATATTGCGCAAGCCGGCCAACACATGCGCGCGCCCAATCATGGTCAGCACGACCACGTGGGGATGCGGCGTGCGCCGTAGCAGCCGGCGCAATAGCGGCACCGCGCTGGTGTCTCCGTCGAGTCCCGGCATGCCGATGTCCGACACGACGACGTCGCATGCGCAGGCATCGAGCAGCTTCGCGAGACCACGGGTGTCGGCAGCTTCGCCGACGATTTCGATATTCGGCTTGTCGCGCAGCAGAGATCGGACGCCCGCGCGAATGGAGTCGTGATCGTCCGCCACGACGACGTGAATCTTGTTTGGCATTCTTTTCCGTGACTTTTTTATGGTGTCGATCGGGCATACCGCACGAAATGTGTCCCCCGGTTATGCCGATATATTCGCCGCGCGCCTGCGCAGAATGTTGCCGCCCGCTTAACGGCTTTGACCAAGCCCTTCTGGCACTACGCCATACTCGACTGCGAAGCGAAACAATTCGGCGTCGCTATTCAGCGACAGCTTGCGCATGGCCATGCACTTCTGCGCGCTGATCGTCTTCACACTACGTCCCAGCCGCGTGGCGATTTCCGTGACGCCGAGTCCTGACGCGTATTGCGTAAAAACCTCGAACTCTCGGCGAGACAGGGTGGCGCGCACGAAGTCGAGACGTTTCGTCAGCGTGACATCGGCCAGCATGGCGCGCACCGCCGGACCGACAAAACATTCGCGCGCCAGCGCCATGACCACCGCCACATGGATCAGATCGATACGATCACGTTTGCTCAGCAGCCCATCCACGCCGAGCGACATCACTTTGCGCAGCGTCGCCGCCTCCGTTTCCATTGTCAGAATGACGAGCGCCACGTTGGGATAGCGCGCCTTCAACTGCCTGACGACGTCGAACCGGTTGTCGTTGTGCCCTCCTGGCATGTAAAGGTCCATCAGCACGATATCGCAAGGACTGCGATCGACTTCGATGAACAGTTCGGCGACATCCGCCGCACGGCCAACCACCTTCAGGCCCGGATAGTTGCCAATCAGATTTTCTATAGCCAGCAGAACCAGCGGATGATCATCCGCAATGATCGTTCGAACAGGCGAGCCTGATGCAGCCATGAGGTTCATCGTCTGGCGCTCCTCGATACTTTCATTTCTCGACCTTGTTATGTGTGACCGGCGCTCACGCAATGGTCGAGCATTTCTATTGCGACAAACATCAGAGCGCTCTGAAATGGTACGAACAACCGTATGCCTGATGCTTAGTCTTCCGATTCGAGGAGGACCGTGCCGCAGGCGCGCACACAGGAAAAAAGCGCGGGGTCGTCGTTGACGCCAAGCCGCGCCATCGCTTCGCGCTTGTGCCGGCTCACCGTGCGGCGATGGCAGCCGAGCGCCGCCGCGATCTGCACGATGGACTCGCCGCTCACGAGCCTGCGCAGGATGTCGGTCTGCCGCTTCGACAGCAGCAGGGCCGACACGAACCGACCGTTGTCCGGCTGCAAACGCGCGAGCGTTTCGACTACCGAGCGGCCCAGGTAGCGCGCGCCGCGCGCACTGTCGCAGACCGCTTGCGGCAGTTCCTCGAGCGAATCGGCTTTGCCGATCACACTGACCGCGGCATCGGCGGCGACGACACGCAACATCGCGGCATTCGTCTGCCCGGTCACGACGACGACGCGCAATGACGGCCACTCGCCACGAATGCGCCGGATCAGGCCGAGTCCGTCGCCAATCTCGCCGGCGGGCTCCGGCATGGAAAGATCGACGACGAGCACGTCGCACGGTGTGTGTTGCAGCAATGCGATCAACGCAGTGGGCATCTGCGCCTGGCCGACGACGGACAGACCTTCGTGCGCCTCCAGTGTCGATTTCAGGCCAAGCAGGATGAACGGGTGATCGTCCGCCAGAATGATTCGAAGATTTGTCACGATTAGTCTCGCTCGCTATAAGAATGGTCGAAATGCGCGCGGCAGTGGCTGTGCAGGCGGCAGGCGTCGACCTGCGTCGCGGCACTCAAGCGACGTGCCGGAAAAGCCATCTGATCACCCTCGCAAATTCACGACAATCGGAGCGTTCCTAATCCAGATCAATAATCGGGATAATTTATAGTTCGACCAGGCAATATGCGCACCGTGATTCGAATCGAATCAAAATCGATTCGGCAACGCAAAGCGCGCTGTTCGCCCCATGTCTCACGCCGCATCGCAAGCACGCGTCGCGCGCATTGCACGCGTCGACGCGGCGCGCGGAAACACCGGCAATGCGAGCAACGCGCAAGCGCTCGCCACCGTCCACACCAGCGGCCATGCTCCGATAGACAGCAGCGCCGGAATCGCGAGCGGCGTCACGAACAGCGTGAGGAACACGCAGGTGTTGCCCATCGCGAGCGCTGTGCCCGCGCGGCGAGTACCGGCGAGCGTCGCGAGTTCGGTGAACGCGACGCCGTGCCACGCCGACGCGCTAACTCCGCCGAGTACGATCATCAGCGCGAACGGCGCGACCGCCCCGGCGCGACGCAGGCCGATGAGCCCGGTCGCGAGCGCGAGCAGCACGAACAGCACGGCGGTCACCAGACTGCATGCCCGCATATACGCGCGGCGGTTGCCGCGCCGGTCGGTCCACGCGCCGCTCCAGACCCGCGCGATCGCGGCGCCAGTCTGCACCGCGGCCATCGTCGCGCTGATCGCGAACACGCCGGCACGCCCGAAGTCGTGCAGGAACACCGTGCCGAATGTGATCACGGCAATCTGCGGCATGCACAGCGCGCCCGCGCCGAGCGCGACGCGCCAGATCGCGATGTCGCGTAATGGGGAGATCATCGGCGGCGGTGCGCTGACGTTCGAGGAGTCCAACCTCCGACCGTTGGCCGCCGCAGCACGGGCCGTCGCAGCCGCGCGCGCCCCTTTGGGCGCCGGCGTATCGTCCGCGTGTGCGGGCTCGTGCAGCCAGCGCCACGCGAACCATGCGGTGATCGCGCACGCCAACGCCAGCACCGCATAGGCGCTCGCAAAACCAAAGTGCGAGGCGAGCACCGGCAGGACCACTGCGCCGAGTCCACCGCCCGCCGGCACCGCTGTTTGGCGGATGCTCATCGCGAGGCCGCGCTCGCCTTCGCGAAACCACGCCATCACCGCTCGGCCGCTCGATCCGTTGACGCTGCCGCCCAGCAGTCCGACCAACAGCAGCCCGAGCGCGAGCGGGACGATGCCGGGCACATGCGCGCCGCCCGGCGACACGAACAGCGCGAGACCGGCTAGCGCGACCGCGGTCGACAGCAAGCCGAGCAGCAGCACCCGGCGATCGCCCCAGCGGTCGGTTAGCAGCCCCCACGGCAACTCGCTGACCGCAATGCCCAGGCCGAGCATGCCGAGCACGAGGCCGAGCCCGTGGTTGCCCAGGTGGTAGTCCGAGCGCAGGAACACCGCTGTCGTCGGAATCCCCGAAAATGCCGCCGAAAAGCTCGCATTCGCGGCAAAACCAACGCCCAGCACCTTCCAGCGATGCCGCGCGCCGCGCTCGCCGGTGCCGCCCGACGCCGTCATCGATCCGTTTTCCATCACACCCTCCGTGTGTCATTCGAGGGTATGCTACGGCTTGGCATTCCATCGGCAAAGCCGGAAATTCAGATCGCCACCATCGGAAAAACCGAATCATGAGCCAGCGTGGTTTCGACCTTGCGCAGTTGCGGACCTTCGTCGCCGTCGCTGAATCGGGCGGGGTGTCGGCAGGCGCGGAGCGCGTGTTCCTGTCGCAGTCGTCGGTAAGCGAGCAGCTGAAGAAGCTCGAGGAGCGCGCCGGCCAGCCGCTCCTCGTGCGCAGCCGGCAGGGTGTGAGTCCGACGTCGGCGGGCGAGCGCCTGCTCGAGCATGCGCGCCGCATCATCGCGATGAGCGAAGCGGCCTTCGACGACCTGCAAGGCCGCTCGCTCGACGGCGAGTTGCGCATCGCGATCACCGATTACTACCGGCCGCACGACATCGCGCGCATCCTCAAGACGTTTTCGGAACAGCATCCGCGGCTGAAGCTGCACGTGACGGTGCTGCCGAGCGCGGTGATCGACGGCGGCGCGGACGATCACGCGTCGTTCGACATCGGTTTGTCGGCGCGGCTCGTCACAGGCCAGCTGCGTGCACGCGGCGCGGGTGCCGGTGCCGCGAGCATCGTCGTGCGGCGCGAAAGGCTGCTATGGGCCAGTTGCGCCGATGCCGCCAGCCGCCCCATCACGCCGTATCAACTGGTGCTGCTGCCGTCGACGTGTCAGTTGCAGCGCTTCGTCGTCAAGCTGCTCGACCAACACAAGGTACCGTACGTGGTGTCGCATTCGGCGTCGGGCGTCGCGGGCCTGCAGCTCGCATTGAAGGCGGGGCTCGGGATTTCCTGTCTGAACGAGTCGTCGCTCGGCGGCGGCGTGGTGGCGTGTGCCGCGAACTTCGGCTTGCCACCGCTGCCCGCCATCGAGTTTCATCTGCTGCCGCGGCGTCCGGGCGAAAGCGAGTTGGTCAGCAATGCACGTGATGCGCTCGTGCGGCTCTTCGCATGACGCACAAATCGGCGCTGGCCGGGCAGTACGCCGACGTGACCGACAAGGAATTGCGCGACTTCCAGAGCGGCCAGCGGCAAAGCGCGGTCATGCAGGCAATCATTGCGGGACGCAGCGACCAGGATCTGCACGATCTGGCGGTGTACTACGCGTCGCTCCCGCTCCCCGCGGCGGCCGAGAAGACCCGAGCCGGCGAAGGACCCGATGCGACCGCAACCAGGCTCGTGATGCAGGGCGACCCGCAGCGCAATATCGCACCGTGCGCGGGGTGTCACGGCCAACTCGATCGCAAGGGCGCGGCGCCGTGGCTCGGCGGACAGTCGGCGGCCTATCTGGCCGCGCAGTTGCAGGCGTTCGCTTCGGGCGCGCGGCGCAACGACATCAACGAGCAGACGCGCAATGTCGCGCGGCAGATGACGCCCGAGGAAATCGATGCGGTGGCGAGGTATTACGCGGGCATGCAGTAGTGGGACGGTGAGAGGTCGCGGGTTGACGCAGCGCAACGGCTCGCGTTACGCCGCGACAAACTCGCTGTCCAGTCTCCGCTCGCCGGCAACACCGGCCAGCTTCGCGCCGGGCGCCGGAGCACGGCTGCGCGATTCGCTGCCGGTCCGGAACACCGCCACCGCCGTCGACAGGCGCCGCGCCTGGTCTTCCAGCGAACTCGCCGCCGCGGCCGCCTGCTCGACGAGCGCCGCGTTCTGCTGCGTGACCTCGTCCATCTGACCGACCGCGCGATTGACCTGATCGATGCCGGTGCTCTGTTCGAGCGCCGCCGCCGCGATCTCGTTCATGATGGAACTGACGCGCGCGATCGCGCCGACGATGTCGTTCATCGTCGTGCCCGAGCGCTCGACGAGCTGCGAGCCCCGCTCCACGCGGGTGGTCGACGCGTCGATCAAGCCCTTGATCTCCTTGGCCGCCGCCGCGCTGCGCTGCGCGAGCGAGCGCACTTCGCTCGCGACGACCGCGAAGCCGCGTCCCTGCTCGCCCGCTCGCGCCGCCTCGACCGCGGCGTTCAGCGCGAGGATGTTGGTCTGGAAGGCGATGCCCTCGATTACGCCAACGATATCGGCAATCCGCCGCGAATCGTCGACGATGCCGTGCATCGTGCCGACCACCTGCTCGGTCAGCTCGCCGCCCTGCGCGGCCAGCGTCGAGGCGCCCTGCGCGAGCGAGCTCGCCTCTTTCGCGTTGTCGGCCGTCTGCTTGACCGTCGTGGTCAGCTCTTCGATGCTCGCGGCCGTTTCCTCGAGCGCCGCCGCCTGCTCCTCGGTGCGTTGCGACAGATCGGCGTTGCCGGCCGCGATCTCGCTGACGCCGGTATCGATCGAATCGGTACCTTGACGAACCGCGTTGACCGTCGCGATCAGCGACTCCTGCATCTTGCGCAGCGCGGCCGCGAGACGGCCCATCTCGTTGTCGCTGAGCACCTCGATGCGGCCGCTCAGGTCGCCGTTGGCGATGCGCTGGAACTGCGCGATCGTCGCATCGACCGGCGTGACGATCGCGCGCACGAGCACGAAGCGGGCGAGCAAGCCGCCGACCAGCGACAGCGCAATGCCGATCGCCACCGCCGTGCTGATCGCGTAGAACAGGTCCTGCGCATCCTTGTAGCGCTGTGCGCCGTGATCGAGCTGCAACTGCTCGAGCGCGAGCATGGCCTTCTCGTACGCGCTGTACAGCGACGGCAGTTTATGCGCCTGCAATTGCTGGAAGGCGTTGATGTCGCTCGACTTCAGCGCGGCGAGCGTCGGGTCGACGCCGTCATGCAGGAACGCGTCGCGCTTCTGCTGCATGTCGGCGATCAGACGCTGCTCATCGGCATCCGTGCCCGCATGGCTCAAATAGTGGGCAAGCCGCTCGTCAGAGGCTTTGCGGTACTGATCGAAGCGCTTGAGCACGGCGTTCGCGCCGTCCTGATCGTTCAGCGCGACGAGCGACGCGTACGTCGCGAGCGCGAGCCGCAGGCGCAGCAGTTGGCCGGCGCTGCCTTCGAGGTCGGCGACGGCGGGCGTGTCGACCGTGTACATCTGTTGCAGCGACGCGTTCGACGAGCGCAGCGACAACAATCCCGCGGCCGCGCCGAGCAGCAGCACGATGCCGAAGAACACGATCATCAGGGTAAGGCTGGTGCGAATCGACAGCTTTTTCAACATCGGACTGGTCTCCTTGGGCTGCCCGGCCGATGATTCCGTATCGTTGACGATAGCTGCATGGCCACGCAGGCTGCGCCCACGCCGTTCGGCCCGGTCCGCAACTTATCTGAAAATTAAGCAAACAGCACATTCGGGACAACGGCGTATCGGCCAAAAACTTTATGGTTGATCGCTCGCCCGGCTTGCGTTACATCAATAGAGTCTCGAAGCCCGTTTGCTGAAGCTCTTCTGTCGAAGCCCCTTCCTGCCCGGAGCGCGCCCATGTCGGAAATCGGTTCGGCCGTACTCGTGTTCGCGCTGCTGCTGATCGCCACCGGCCTCGGCGTCGGGGTACGGCCGCTGCTGCCGGAAGAGCACAAGGCACACGAGACCGTACAGCTCGTGCAGCTCGTGATCGGCATGCTGGTGACGTTCGCCGCGCTGGTGCTGGGTTTGATGACGGCATCGGCGAAAGCGAGCTTCGACACCGCGTCGAACGATATGCGCAGCTATGCGGCCGAACTGATCGAATTCGACTCGACGCTGCGCGAGCTCGGCAGCGCGGCCGACGAGTCGCGGCGCCTGTTGCGCCAGTACACGGCGGCGGCGATCGCTTCGACATGGCCGCGCGAGCCCGCGCCGAGCGGCGACTATCCGCGCGATCTCGGGCCGCCGGGCAATCCGCAGCAACTCGAAAACGTGCATCTGGGCGACATGCTGACCACGGTGGGGCGGCAATTGCGACAACTGCGCACGCAGGATGCGTTGCAGCAACGTGCGCTCGATGACGCGTTGACGCAGTACCGGCGCGTCATCGATGCGCGCTGGAAAATCATCGAGGAAGCGCACAGCTCGATTTCGCAGCCGTTCTTCAAGACGCTGACGTTCTGGCTAGGCGTGATCTTTCTGAGCTTCGGGTTGATCGCGCCGCGTAATGCGTTGGCGCTGGTGACGATATCGCTGGGAGCGGTGTCGATTGCTTCGGCGGTTTATGTGATCGTCGATCTCGACACGCCGTTCACCGGGCCGATCGTGATTTCGAGTCTGCCGTTGCGGGATACGTTGGAGCATTTGAGTCGGTGAGTTTCTGACGAAATGCCCCGTCCGCGCGCGTGACGTAAAAAATGCCGGCAAACAGAAGGCAGAAAGGCCCGCTTTCCTGGCAGAAAGCGGGCCTCTGTTTTTGTGTCGATCAGCGGGACGCTGGTCGGCTCGGCATCGAGCCGCAACGATCAGAACGGATCTGTTCCTTAAGTACCGTAAACTTTCTCACTCACAGCCCGCGCAGCAGGGCTCGAAGCACTCCTCACAGGCCAACGTCAGAAAAAAGCGAAACTTTGGTCCGACTTTGCTGGGTCGGCGGGGCACCGAAAATTTACAACGCCCATCCTTGGCGTTCTGCCGGGAAGAAAAACTCAAAGGGCGAAGCAATGGAAGCAAGACGGAAACCAATAGCGAGCAGCTCACTGACGATCGCTACCTTCCGCCAGACCGGAACGGTCGGCTATGACACTTCCTCGTGCGCCTAACATCTCGGTCGACACGCTGAAAGCAATTTGAAATTAATGCCAGTCGATGGCGTGCGCTGATTCTACAGCAAGAATCCGAATGCGCCCAAGGATTGTTGTGGGCAGTGTCGTGCCCTCGTCCGCTACATGCTTTCGTTGCCGGTCCGCATGTTCTCCCGTGAACGCCGGCAGCGGGTATCCGATTCACGCTACTGGAAAGAGCCGCTGCTTCGAACCGCAGCATGGCTAGAGCGCTGGCGATTTAAAGACGAAGGCGTTTGGGTCGACTTATTCGTAGTCCGCAGGTGCATGTCCCGCTTCCACTGGCAGCAAGCCCCCTGGCGTGGTCAGGGATGACCAACCGGACGCCCGTGAGGGACAGGCCGGGCGCCTTGGGGTGACGGAGAGGCCCGTATTACCGTTGAAGCCGGGTAATGCCGGTGGAGGAAAGCTACCCAGTACGCGCCTCTGTAGTGGCGCGCCCCTTGATGCGGACAGACCGATTCTCACGACGCGGCAAGAACTGATTTCAAGACGTGATCTTTCTTCCTCCGAGACGGCGGCATCAATTGGACGCAAGCGAACAGAATCGCCCCGACGCAGATCGTTGTGCACGCAACCATGTATACGGCGGAGATTGAAAATTCTTTAAGTGTTCTTCTAATTTTAATGATCTCAACAGCCCTGTGCCACGGTGATGCGAGCCCCACAGGTCCATGTTATCGATGGCAAATGTCTAGCCCCGCCAACCAAGCGCACGTTAGGCAAACTTGGGACCATTGAACTCCGACTACGAAATGGCAAAGAACCTCGTCTTGGACACGTCAACGTTCGGGTACAAGAAGTAATTGGGGTGGGGCGTGCCGCGGTTCCTTGTTCGCTAGGCCACAAATGATTGGGTAAGGGCCCACTCATATCGCCGTCCACGGTGAGAGGCGAATGACCGTTGTACTCCAATAGGCGATCTGGCGTCCGCTCGGCAGCGTGTGACCGAAAAGGGCCGGTTCCGGGTGATCGCGTCGGGCGGAGGTCGGCCAGGTTCTGCCGCTCGCCTGGAATTCGAGATCGTCAGTTCTCCACCGGAGACGAGACGGCCAGCAGAGAGCTGGCGTGGCTAGGTCAGCTTTCAGCGCTCCCGCCAGAAGCACCCCGCTTTGCAAAGCGTGCCATTGCAGCGCGAGGCCACCGTTGAGGTTTTTTCTGATTTCGCAGCGCTTGACCAGTCGTCGCAGCTCTGGCATGTTTCGATTCCCCATAACGTGATGCTAGGGGATGCAATGCGAGGCCGATGCAATATCGGCGAAGCAGGTGACATCGGCCCAACAGTTTTCGAGCGCGTGAAAGGTTGGCACACGCTCCCGAGGGGCAGTGCCACCCGGTAGCAATCGGTTCGACCGTCGCGCGGACCGAGCAGCGACGGGCCATCACCGGAAACTCGATCCATATGCGTATTTCGGACGAACGTGACCGGCCGTTTCGGGATGGTGACCGGCGATTCCGGCAACGTGACCGACAATTTCGGGAACGTGACCGGCCGGACCGGAAGACAGGATCGGCGTTGCGCATGACATCAACCACGCGGGCTATGCTCGCCGGCTTTGGCCGGAGAGACCATGCCCGCGCACCGGATGAACATGCGCATGATCAAGGACGTTTTACGACTTAAATTCGACGGCGGCTTCTCGCACGATCGGATCGCCGCGTCGCTGGGCATTTCCAAGGGCGTGGTCACGAAGTACCTCGGACTGGCCGGCGCCGCCGGGCTCGACTGGGCGAGCGCCTGCGATATGGACGAAGGCGAGCTCGAGAGGCGGCTGCTCGGCAAACCTACGGGGCCACCTATTACAGCGGACTGCGATCACCGGCACGGCACACCTCCATGGCTCGGGTTCCGGGCGAGCAGTAAGCCCGCGCAGGCTTCAACGAATGACTCCCATTCAAGAAGTTTCTGGTGGAATTGCTTCCCCGTAACTGCGCAAGCCAACGGTGCGCGAAGCCCTTCCGGCATAGCCCAACTCGCGCCGCGCGGTAGCATCATTGACGCTGAACTCCCGACCGATCAGAGGTCGACGCTGACCTCGTTGCCGTCCCCGAAAACCGAGCCGAAGCCGCCCCGGAACGACAGCGACACGCGCTCATGCCAGCCGGAATCGTGGTCGTCCGGCGTCATGCGCTTTTGGCACCGGTCGCAGGTACAGGCGGCAACTTCCTGAACAACCTTGTCCTGATATTCAAGCATCGTGCTCTCTTCAGTGAGAAGGAATGGCCGCTGGCAAGCCTGTCAGCGGCGGCACGTAGCGGACCGGCTCCGGGCGCAAACCGCTCGCCGCGGTCACGGCTGACTTGTGCCAGCAGCATCCGACTACCGGACGGCGTGAGACCCGAACGTGCCAGCGACTACACCCCGAGGATCCGGCCGACGGTCTCGTGGAACTCGCCGGTCGCGTTTTCAATCGCATCGTCGGCCTCGTCGTCGAGGTTGTCGACGTTCTCATCCAGCACCGCCTGCAGCGTCAGGTACGCGGCAATGATGCCAGACGACGTCGTCGCCGACGTGTCGGACTTCTCGGCTGCGGTTTGGGTCAACTGGAACGGCGGTGCATCCTGCCAGCGCGTATTCGATTTCGGGTCCGGCACCGGACGCTACA
The DNA here is from genome assembly GCF_050436245.1 of Paraburkholderia sp. MM6662-R1. Lineage (NCBI taxonomy): Bacteria > Pseudomonadati > Pseudomonadota > Betaproteobacteria > Burkholderiales > Burkholderiaceae > Paraburkholderia > Paraburkholderia sp. MM6662-R1. The sequence goes on from NZ_JBNDLV010000001.1 coordinate 2,014,264, forward strand.
TGTTCTTATCGCCGAAGGCAGGCGGTGTCAATGTCATGCGCTTTGCGATCACGACAAACGGCTATCACGGCGAATACCACCTCGACGGAACCGCGGCATTGCCGACAGGCCAATGGACACACGTGGCCGTGACACTCTCGGGCTCAACGCTGACACTCTACGTCAACGGTGCTGCCGTGAAGAGTCTGAGCAACGTCCCATTCGCGCCGTGGCGCATTGGTCCAACCACGCAGAACTGGGTCGGGCGTTCTCAGTTCCAGGCGGACCCGTACTTCAACGGCTTGGTCGACGAGTTCCGCATCTATCGCGGCGCGCTGTCCGCCAGTCAGATCGCTGCACTGGCGCAGGGCTCACTATCCGTCTGAGCGATCGTCCTGTGCCCTGGCCAGCGATTGGTCTCGCAACGACATGCCTTCCTTCACCGTCAGCTCGCGTCCGCAGCGCGAAATACCGATGTGGTCGAACAGCTTGTGCGTGTCAGTTCATGCAGGGGTGTAACCGGCGGCTGTGGGGTTCCGGCAAGGTGCGCTGTCGCGGCCTCGCGAAGAACGCCACGCGCGCCTTCACCGCACTGGCGTCAGGGCGCGGCTCAGAAACCGCCCAATTCGGTAACATGGACGAGCTGGGCCGCGCCGCTCATGAGGGCGGCGTTTTTGTAAGGGGTACGAAACCGGTCGAAGGATTCGACCGCGGGCGGTCAGCCCTGGCGAGCTTGCAGTTCGCCGAGCCCGAGCAGGGTGAGCCAGTGCGGGTGTGGCTCACCGGTCATCAGCTCGCGCGGGCTCCTGCCTTTGCGCTCGGGTCGGGGTGCCGTCAAGATTCGGACGTTGACGTGCGTTAGCGGCGGGATTGTCAGGTTCAAGTCTGGACTTTTGAGGAGAAGCCGTCAGGTATTGTCGGAAGCACGACCTACGCTCGTTTGACATAACACCTGTCTCCTACACCCGTTGCTGCATGCCCGCCGGGTGCGCGTGACGGGCTGCCGGACGGAGAAGGTTCGGTTTTTACGAACCTGATGCATCTGTTTATCTGCTTTTTATGAATAGCTTCTGCCCGTACGATTGATTCATGGTTACCGAGGAGGTGTCTCATGCAGGTCCCTCCTCAAGCCGGCGACATCGGAGCTGTCCGCTTGCGTATCAGCCGAATGTCCGGGCGGTTCACACCGCCCGGTCCCCGAGACCCCCGACGAACCGCATCGTCGCGGCTTGATCGTCTGCAGCCGGGCCGGCACCTGGCCGCGCAGACCGGTCTTCCATCACCCTTCCAGGACTGGCGACAGTTTCATTGCATTTGACGCCGGAGCGAATTCGTCATTCGCTCCGGCGTCTTGTCGTTTGTCATTGCTTTGCACCAACGGGACCCCAGTGACGTTGCAGGCGCGACAAGTATCTGTTGGGCGAAAGGTTATTGTAATGCAGCGTTAAACCGATAAACTGGCTTCAACGACTTAGCACACAGGCCTCCGCCCCCGGCGGTCGTTGTTTCGCTAACCCACTATTTCTGTTTCTGACTTTTTAAATTGGAGAATTAATCATGGCTAAAACATTCATTCCGGTTATCGCACTCGTTTCGGTCCTCGCGCTGCCCACGATGGCGTTCGCAAATACCAACGGTCCCCTCACCCGTGAGCAGGTGCGCGCGGAACTGGTCCAGTTGCACGAAGCCGGCTACAACCGCAACCACAGTGACGCGCAGTACCCCACGCACCTTCAGGGCGCGCTGAAAAGCGTGGCGGCTCAGCAGCAGGTAATCAGTGGCTACGGTGGCGTCGTGAAGTCGGGCGCCTCCGGCGCACCGACCCAGGTGGCCTCGGATCATTCGATCTACAAAGGAAGTTGATAAGCCCTGAGCCCAGTGGCCGGGCGGTTTGAACCGCTTGGGCCGGTGACACACGGCGAGCGGCATCGTCGCCGCTTGATCCTCTGCAGCCGGGCCTGCACTTAGCCGCGCAGACCGGCATTCCATCCTCTTCCAGTATCAGCGACAGTTTCATTGCATTTTTGCGCCGGCGCGAATTCGTTTCGCTCCGGCGTTTCGTCGTTTGTAATTGCTTTGCGCGGCACCAGGCGCCCGGTGACGTTGCAGACGCGGAAAGTATGTGTTGGGTGCAAGTGATTGTAATGGTGCGTTAAACCGATAAACTGGCTTCAACGACTAAGCACACAGGCTTCCGCCCCCGGCGGTCGTTGTTTCGCTAATCCAGTATTTTCTGTTTCTGACATTTAAATTGGACAACTAACCATGGCTAAAATATTAATTCCGGTTATCGCACTCGTTTCGGTCCTCGCTCTGCCCACGATTGCATCCGCTAACAGCAACGGCCCCCTCACCCGTGAGCAAGTGCGCGCGGAGCTGGCCCAGCTGCGGCAAGCGGGCTACGACCGCAACCACGGTGACGCGCACTACCCCACGCACCTCCAGGGCGCGCTGAAAAGCGTGGCCGCTCAGCAGGCACTCAGTGGCCACGGTGGGTGAAATCGGGCTCGGCCGCTTCCGGCGCACCGACCCAGGTGGCCTCGGAGCATTCGATCTACGAAGGAGGTTGATGAGCCCTGAGCCCATTGTGGCGTCAGGCGAAAGGAAGGAGAAATCGATGGCTAGTGCGGGAATGTCGCTGCGCTTGATGGTCGAGCACTGGCTCGCCCCGGACCCCTCGACGACGGTTCGAGTCACCAAGTTCAGAAATAGACGGTCCAAACACGAATGCTACGTATGCGTTGAGACATTCAGAGGGGCATGTCCGGTGTGCAATGTTCTTTTTTCGTCACCAAGACGGCACATGGCGCATATTCCCGCCCAGTCGAGAACGGCCGGCGATGCGCGCCACTTAAAACTCGCCATATTAGCGTTTCATTGCATTTTTGCGCCGGGCCGAATTCGTTTCACTCCGGCGTTTTGTCGTTTGTAATTGCTTTGCGCCCACTGGGGTGCGATGGAAAGACGCGTTCGGGCGACCTTCGCGAGTTTCTGTCCTACACGAAAGAGATTCTTATGTATTCCCAAACAATCAATCAACTGCGACGCCTTGCGAGTGCCGTGACGCGCGGTACAGCTGTACTGGCCATGGCGCTATTGCTCGTCGCGGGCACTGTCGCATCTAACGACGCCGAAGCAAAGCGTATTGGCGGTGGTAGTAGTGTCGGCCGCCAGTCGCAGGCGGCGTCGCCGTCCGGACAAAGCCAACGGAGCCAGCCAGCTCAACCGGCGCAGCAGGCCGCGCCGGCGGCCGCTGCCGCCAAGCCAGCCAACCGCTGGATGGGCCCGCTCGCCGGCCTGGCCGCAGGACTTGGCATTGCCGCGCTGATGTCGTCGTTGGGGCTGGGTGAAGGGCTGGCCCAGATGCTGTCAAGCGTAGTGGTGATCGGCCTCGTGATTGTCGCCGGCATCATGCTGTTCCGCTTCATTGCCAACCGGCGCCGTCCAGATCTCGCTTATGGGCACGACGCGGCGAACGGGCAGCGCATGAACGGCTCCTTGCTCATGAATCAGAGCGGGCAGGCGGCGCCTGAGACCAAGATTGCTGACTGGGCGCACACAGCGATGAATCCCGCCGCACCTGCACAAACAACGACAGTGCCGGGGCTGCCTGTCGGGCTCGATCAGGCGATCTTGCTGGCATCGGCTAGGACCTTGTTCCTGCGTCTGCAACGCGCGTGGGACCAGAATCAGCAAGTCGACCTTTTCGAGCTGACCACGCCGGAGATGTTCGCAGTGATCAAGCGGGACCTGGAAGATCGGGGCAACCAGCCGAGCTATACGGAAATCACCCAGCTGGACGTGGAATTGTTGAGCACGGAACACAATGGCAACGAAATGCTGGTCAGCCTTCGCTTTCACGGCCAGATGCGGGAAGACGAGGACGCGCAGACGGCGCAACCGTTCGAGGAGGTTTGGAACCTCGTGGGCCACGGGCAGGGCGACCCGGCCTGGCGACTGGCGGGGATACAGCAGATTGGCCGTTAGCATCGAGCGCAGTCCGGACCGGCAGCGGCTCGCTGCCGGTTAAGGTGAAATTCCCGTGGACTAAACGGCATTCTGCGCAGCTTCTTGAGCGATTTGGTTGAGTCCTTAGGGAAACGCTGATTAATGGAGCTCGGCGGTCATCGCTCACGTAGCCGAAGACGTTATAGAAGGCAGCTCACAGAACGGACTCACGAGGATGAAGAGGCAGATCGGCTTCGCGGAAGCGGAAATTGCAGGCAAGAAGCGCGTGACGAGGCGCCAACGCTTCCTGGCGGAGATGGAGCAGATTGTGCCGTGGCAGCGTTTGCTGTCTGCAATCGAACCGCATTACCCGAAGGGCACGCGAGGCCGTCCGCCGATTGGCTTGGAGCGAATGCTGCGGATCTATTTCCTGCAACAGTGGTACGGGCTGTCGGACGAAGGGCTGGAAGACGCGCTGTATGACAGCATTGCGCTGCGCGCCTTCGCCGGCATCGATCTGGCAGTCGAGAACGTTCCGGATGCGACCACGCTGCTGAAATTCCGGCGCCTGTTGATCGAGCACGAACTGACACGGAAGCTGTTCGACGAGATCGGTATCTCGCTGTGTGAGCGTGGACTGATGATGAAGGAAGGCACGCTGGTTGATGCGACGATCATCGAAGCGCCACCGTCGACCAAGAACGCCGGGAAGAGCCGTGACCCGGAGATGCATCAAACGAAGAAGGGAAACGAATGGCACTTTGGGATGAAAGCCCACGTTGGCGTGGACGCCGATTCGGGCTTGGTCCACAGTGTGGTTGGCACGGCGGCCAACGTGTCGGATGTGTCGCAAGCCCATTTGCTGCTGCACGGCCATGAAGAGGAAGTGTTCGCCGACGCAGGCTACATTGGTGTAGACAAGCGTGATGAAATGAAAGGCAAGGCAGTAAATTGGCACGTCGCTGCCAAGCGCGGAAAGATCAAGGCGATGCAGGACGGGCCGCTGAAGTACCTGGTGACTGCGCTTGAGCGAACCAAGGCGCAAATCCGTTCGCGCGTTGAGCATCCGTTCCATATCGTCAAGAACCTGTTTCACCATCGCAAAACCCGATACAAGGGCTTGGCCAAGAACACGGCGCAACCGTTCAGCTTGTTCGCTCTGGCGAATCTGGTGACTGCGCGAAATCTGTTGCGATCGGTTCATGGGAGCAATCCGTCATGCGTATGAAAAATGAGAGAAGAGGGGCTCGTTTGCGAGCCAAATTCACCGAAATGAGCGTCGATTCGATTCGTTATCCAGAAAATTTGACGCGTCTTGATCTGCAAGCCGATCCGACAGTTCATTAATCAGCGTTTCCTTAGCGGGATTTCCAGTCGGTTGACATAAAAGGTGATCTCGTACACCCGTCTCGGGCGGCGAAAATCGACCCGAACCGGCCGGTGAATCCCCCTCCACTTCAATGGCAGCTTCCAAGGTCCAACGGTCATCCGCGCCTTCTCGACGGCCGGCAAGTCCTCAAGCCATAGTTGCCGTTTGCGCGGCTGCAAGTCTGGGCCTGCGCGAAAGTCCGCTATCCGGATAATCGAACGGCGTGCGTGGACACGTCCGGTGATGAGGTGCTAAATGCTTGCCGTAGCGGCCACGCGGCCGTGACAACGCCCCCCACCCGGCGGTTGCCATCAGATGCACTGCATGTACGATCTCGGCAACGGAGAAGTCGCGTGCGTCGGCCGCAAAGTCGTTGCAGCGTGGGCGAAGGCGGCGATCGCAAGTGTGACTATGACCGGGACCCTGTCTGTCGTTCTTGCGGTCAACCGCTGCGCGACGATCAGCGCGAGCACGCCTGCCACCGTCCCGATCGCCCACAGCAGGCCGTAATGCGAACGAGCGACTACAAGTGGGATCGCAGACCAGGCCTCTGTGAGCGGCGTGCCGGACATCGAGCTCGCTTGAAGTGGTAAGACGAACAACCGCGCTGCCAGCCAGACGAGCGGCGCTTTGCCGCTGCGCGCCTCTAACGCGAGGTCAATCTCGGCTTTCGACGAGCGGTCCAATGATCTAAACTTTCCAAGCGCCTTCTCTCTTTTCTCGCCGCGTTGTCCATATCAGGCGCATCCGCGCTTGTCGTGCCTTGTGCACCAGACAAGCGATAATCCGTCAGGGACGGAGAGGCTCATGGAAAAGTCTCATGAAGAGCGGGAGGGTTGCAATTGCGCTCTTCGTTGCTTTGATCGCGTGCGCGCAGCCTGCACATTCGGGACCAGGCCCGGATGGCGACGTGCACCTGGCGCGCAGCGGGCAGCAATGATCAGCCTGTTGGCGCAGCGCCCTGGCAATCTTATCCTTGCCGCTACTTGCTTGCTCGGCCTAGGGACCGCGGAAAACGCGTGTGCTGACGATCAGACCCTCGGAGGTCCTAGATCCGTACTATCACAGTCGGAGCCGACAGCGCGCGCAGCTCTCGAAAGCGAGCTTTCAAAGATTCGCGCCGAATACCATCTTGGCAAGGTCTGGTTGGTTGTACAGTCCCCTATAGGGGGGAACCTTGAGGTGGACCTCGACGGCGCTACGCCAGCAGACCACGTCATGATCGGGAGTCTGACGAAGTTGGTGACTGGTCTTGCTGTGGGCAAGCTGATCCAGGATGGCAAATTGACGCTTCAGACGAGGCTCGGCGATGTCCTGACGTCTTATTTTGTCGCACACGGCAAACCGCTCGATCCGTCGTTGCGCGATATCACGATAGAAAGGCTTCTGACTCACACGGCGGGCCTTCGAACCAATTACACCTCGGATCCCGTGCGTGGGATCAAGAACTCTGACGTCTTCAGTAGACTCGGCCCTGACAGTACCGCGTTTGATTACCTAATCGAAGCTCGGGCGGATGTCTCAAACGGCGAGACAAGGCATGTGTACTCCAATATCTCGTACCTGCTGCTGGGGCTGGTCGTCGAAGCGGTCTCGGGAGAGTCCTATGAGGGGTTTTGCAAACAGCATGTCTTTGCAGCGCTAGGGATTGCGGACGCAGTAATACCTGGTCCGTACCAAGTCGTGGCACCTTTCGCCGGCTGGCGAATGGCCCCAGGGGAACTGTCAAGGTTGCTGGGCGCGTTCGACGTCAATCGCCCGTCCCTTCTTACACGCGACACTTTGCGACGCATTCTGCTCACTGACCTTGGCCCTCCACTAGGGCGCGACGGAAATGTGCACTACACAATCGGCGTCTACGTGAAGAAAAGCAGCGATGGTACCGCTTACCTCCTGTCGCACAACGGTATCGCCGATTTCTTCAAGGACGAACCAACCTATTTCTCGTTTGTGGAAGCACGCTTTCCCGGTACGAAATGGTCATTCTTCACGTCGCCGTCTCCCGTCGCTGACGACAGGCAAAAGCTCGTCACAGATATCCGCCATGCAGTTGCCGAAGTTTCGACAAAGTAGCTGGGGTTTGCTTGCTGCCCTGTTCCGTGCCATCCGAAGATGTTTTACGGTGGCATTCGTGACAGCTTGCCTCTGCTCGACACTCGTGTATGCAGGCAGCCCCGTCGATGTAAACTCAATGCCCGACGTCAATGGCGCAGTCGTACAGGTCGTCTTGGACGCGCTGTATACTTCAACGGTAGATTTGCTTCTGCCGGAAAAAGAGGGAGTCCTAGGCGTCGTCTTCGGCGTCTACGACGTCAATGTCGCTATAGCGAATCTCGTCCAATCGCCATCAGCGTTGACAGTCAACACCGTCATAATGGTGAACACGGAAATGGTTCTGGGGATTCTCGGGGCCGGTATCACCATGGGCATTTCTGCTCCACTCTGGGGCAGTGTGGGAATCGGGATAGGTATGGGTCTGGCAGCTCATTACGCAGCTGCTGCACTAACGGCTGCGTTGACTGGTGCCTCCATGGGTTCGGACGTCAGCGATTCTGGGAATTCCGACGCCGCCGGTTCTGGGCTGGGGCCTCCATGACTTCTGACGTCAGCGATTCTGGGAATTCGCACGCCGCGGGTTCTCGGGATTAGCAAGGGGGTGTAGATGCGTTATGCCAATTTTTGGGCGGGGATCGGGGAAAAACCTCGCGTGGCTTGCAGAGCCATACGCCTGATGGCCTGCACGCTCTTGTTCCTGCTCGCGCATACGCCAGTTTTGAACGCCCAGGAAAACGACCATTCAGGGTACGGCGCAGCCCCGCAGTCAACCACTGACTGGAATCAGCGGGTCAGCGGGGCCACTGTCAAACAGGACGATCCGCTCGTGCTTGTGATTCATTCCGCCCGGGACTGTACATGGTGTGCGAGGTGGATGGGATTCTTGGGTGGCAAGCACGACTTCGAGTCATGGGCACAAGGGCGCAGTAATGTAGGTCTGCTCGTTGTGGAGCGCGACGCGATTGCAGGCGTAGAAACGTCGGCGAACTATCCCCCAGAAGCTCAATGGATGTTTGAATGGGCCCGGCATATCGGAAACTTGAAACCGCGCACGCCAACGTTCGAGATCTACGTCGGCCGCACGGTCGTCTGGCGGTCAGCTGGCTACTATTCGTGGGCCCGCTCTGTCTTCCCGGCACTCAAGGAGCTGGAGGGCCGGCGAGCAGCCGCCGATGAGTCAAGCCCCCCAGGACAGACCCTCTCTCCCCCTAGGGAATAGCAAGTTTCGCCGCGGCCGATCCGGGGTCCTCCGTTCTCTCGGACAAGTCGAACCAGAGGATTTGCGGGAAGCGTATCCGGGCAACGAACGGCTGCTATCTGCTGTGGAACGGCCGCCTGAGCGTCTGCGGGCGCACGTCGGCGAATGGCAGGAATTGGCCGGCTGCCGCCCGACGCGGTCGGCCGAACCCGACCCACACCGGCCCTTCGACACGCCGCAACCTAAACGGCAGCTTCCAAGGGTACAACGGCCATTCGCTTAGTCGCGTTAGACGGCGAATGAAAGGGCATTCGGGTCATTCATCTACCCGTGAAGCTTGCCCATTGCGTATGGCCGGTCTTGAGAACGGCAAATGTGCCGAGCAGGTGACTGCAAATCTATGCAAATGCTGCAAGGCAGCTGCTTAATCCAGCCCCATGCACAGTTACGGCCGTAGGCACTCATTCTCCCGCTCCTGCAGCAGCCGCCATTGAACCTTCCCGCTGCCCGTCCGGGGCAGCCTAGGGAGGAATTCGACGATCTGGGGAACCTTGTACGACGCCATATGATCGTGTGCCCATGCAATGATTTGCTGTTCTGAAACCTCGGCGCCGGCGCGCAGGACCACGAATGCCTTCACGGCTTCACCCCTGCGCGAATCGCGTGCTGCGACGACGCACGCCTCCTGAATCGCAGGGTGTTCAAAAAGCAAAGTCTCGACTTCGGCCGGCCATACCTTATAACCGGATGCGTTAATCATTCGCTTCAACCGGTCGATGAAAAAGAAAAATCCGTCCTCGTCGACATAGCCTAGGTCGCCAGTGCGCAGATAACGTATCCCGGAAACCTCGACGAAGGCATCGCGCGTGGCGTCAGGGCGTCCCCAGTATCCTTCGAACACTTGCGGGCCACTGACCAGAATTTCTCCCGTTAAACGCGTATCGAGAACCTCGAAGGTTGTGGGGTCAACCACAATCGATTCTGTGTCCTGAATCGGTATACCCAAACACTGCTGCTTGCAGCGCTGCGGAGGGTTGAGATGGGTCGCCCCGATGGTCTCGGACAACCCGTAGCCCTCCAGGTAGGGAGCGGCCAAACGTGCTGCCATGCGCTGCGCCAGTGCCCTCGGCATCGCAGCGCCACCGCCACCCACGATCTCGATGGAGCTCAGGTCGAAACGGTCGAGATCGGGCACGCTCATGAAGTCAATCATCATCGTCGAGATTGCACTCCAGTACCCTACGCGATAGCGCTCGATCAGTTGCGCGGCACAGTGACTGTCCCAACGCGTCATTACGACCATGGTCGCCCCGACGAAGATGGCCACATTCATCGTGTGTTGCATCCCGGTGACATGAAACATCGGCATCGAGCATAAGATGACCGAATCCGACGACAAATGACACCACTGCACTGAGGCGGCAACTACATGATTTGCGCCTCGATGCGTATGCATACATCCTTTCGGGGCACCGGTGGTGCCCGACGTGTAAGGAATCACCGCGAGGTCCTCGGGCGATGAGACGTACGGCGACGGCTGCTGAGCGGCCGCAAGTGCGGCACGCCAGCGCACGGCTTTCGGTGCGATAGCTGCGGAGAACTCGGGGTGGACATCGAGATCGGGGGCGGCCTCAGTAATCACGGGCGGAAGCGGCAGGTCGGTGGTCTCACCAAGATAGTCCGCATAGCGCGCCACGATCGCACGCCCAAGCGCATCGCCGAGAAGCGGTCGGGCATTGTCGTAGAGTTCCTCACCCAGCAGTGCGACCTTGGCACCGCAGTCCTCAATAATGTGCCGAAGTTCGGCAGCAATGCTCATCGGATTCACCGGCACAACCACTCCATTGGCTCGCAAGATTGCGTAGTACCCGATGACGTATTGCGGGCTGTTCTGCATATAGAGCGCGACGCGATCACCACGGGCGACGCCGCACTGATGCTGCAGGAAGCCGGCGAGCGCCTCCACTTCTTGCCGCAACTGCGCGTAACTCATCGCACAGCCGTAGTAGTGAAGTGCCGTCTTACCGGGATCGCGGGCGGCAGAGGCTTCGAGGTTGTCGTACAGCGAAGTCTGCGGCGATGACAGGTGATGCGGAAGACCGTCGGGCCAATATGGCGAATATTTCACGTTTCCCTCCTTTGAAAGGCCACTCCGATTGCTCTCAACGTTGATGCCGTGGAATCGGTCCGTGTGCCGTGGTATCGGGTAAGTGCGGCAGATAGAAGCACCGGCGTTATAGAGCTTCTTCAGTGCGCTTCAACCCGATCCTAGGCCCGGTGCGCCGGTGATCAGGCGACACAGCGTCGGCGGCTGTCATTGCGAGTGCTTTTACTGGAGGAGGACGCATCGTGAGAAGCGGCGCTGCGACGACGCTCCGGGGATGTCAGTAGCTGTGCATGGTGCCTTTACGATGCAGTAGCGATGCGGAGCCGTTGGGAGCGTGGGATATCGGTCGCCTGTCGATTTGCGCGCTTTCCTCCAGAGAGTTATAGACCCCGGCTGTGTCGCGCGATACCGTAAGTTGTTCTCTGCTCTGCGATCGTGCATTGCACGCATGCCAAAGCTGTGGCGAGACGTCCAAAAGGTGACAGTATCAGCAGGAAACGCCAATGAGCAATGCAATCATCATACAAAAACAGTGCAGGTCACAGTGCAGGTATATTTGTGCTGATCAGCTCGGCGCAAAAGAGGGGAATAGCAGCCGATGTGAGACAGACATACCCCTCATGTCCTCCTGTGACGGATACCGTCTTTACGGATGTGTCGTTGCGTAGCGATTTCCTTGACACAGCCCGCGCGTTCCTCGGAACCGCGTGCTTGGCCTTTCTACTTTCGAGTGCGAAAGCGTGCGCACAAACGGCATGGCTCACTTCCTTGGGGTGGGCAGCAAAACGCGCACCGTCTAGCCCACCCTCGCGGGTTCCGTAGGCGGCTTTCCGACCGATTTGCGCCTACAGATCGTCGCCGTTGTGTGCTCCGACGCGGAGCCGCGCTCAACGCCGCAAGAACCACAACAGCACGGATACCACAACCGAAATCACGATGCACGTGACGATCGGGAAGTGAAAGTTGAATCCGTCGCGGACGATATGGATGTCGCCGGGCAGTCGGCCGAACGGGATGCGCGCGAGCCAGTGCCATCCGGGGCCGGCAAGAATGCACAGTGTGCCAATAACGATCAGGAAACGGTTCATGGGGCGCCGTCACCCACGGTAGCCGACGAGGTCATCATAGCTCCACGCAGGCGGAGTATCCGCGCCGATTGAATTTTGAGCCACCGCGTTGACGAAGGACTCTCGACAACGCTTTCTGCCGCCAATTGCCCTAGGCGAGGGACCGTAGCCCCTTGCCGTCATTCGAGTCGCCGCGAAAGCAACGGCCGTTTCCAAAGTCCAACGGACATTCGCTCGGGCCGGTCGGCTGCCTCTTATCGGCCTTTATAGCCGACATTCAGCTAACGACATTCGTGAGGCAGCTACCGGTCGCTTTCCTGACGTCCAACCCGTTGCCAGCCGCGAATGTCAGATCTCGTTGTCAGCGAATGCGTGATACTCCTCTGACCTCCAGCGCCCCCCAAGACAGTTTTCCTGCACGCATGCCGCATGGGGTTCGTATACCCGCAAAAAATGCAACTTGCCCATAAACCATCCTCTTGCTACGGTATAAATTAGCTATTGCCGTTCCATTTCTTGCGTTTTACCCGACGCCCCGGCCTGGCAAGCAAGTTGCAGTCGTCACCGGAGTCTGGCCATGGATACGCTCGCATCGTGGCTGCGCCCCCTCGGGCTTGACCAGTACGCGCCATTGTTCGAAACCCATGGCATCGATCTGCATTCGCTGCCACTGCTCTCCGAAGCAGATCTCGTTGAACTCGGCGTGCTGCTCGGGCACCGCAGGCTCCTGCAAAAAGCGATCTCCACGCTTGACAACGACGGCGGCGCAGCGCCCTCGACATTGCAACCGGCCAAGGATGCCGGTCACCGTCAACTCACTATCCTGTTTTGCGACCTCGTCGGCTCAACACAGCTAGCGCAGCAAGTCGACGCGGAGAAACTCAGGGACCTGGTGCACGCTTACCAGTGCACATGCGCCGATATCGTTTCCCGCTACGCCGGTCATGTGGCGCAATACGTCGGCGACGGCGTCGTCGTGTACTTCGGTTTTCCGCAGGCGCATGAGGATGACGCGGAGCGCGCCGTGCGAGCTGCGCTCGATATCGTCGCCGCCGTCGGTAAGGTTCCAGGTCCAACGCCGCCGCGAGTGCATATCGGCATCGCAACCGGTTCGGTCGTCGTCGGGGACAATGGAGGAGGCGATGGTTCCATATCGAATTCGGCGGTGGGTGAGGCTCCCAACCTTGGCGCGCGTCTGACCGCTCTGGCCGGTCCCGACCAGATCGTGGTTTCATCTTGCACCCATCGCTTGCTCGGCAATACCTTCAGGACCGAAGATCTCGGCGAACGCATGCTGAAAGGCATCAGCTGCCCGGTCAGAGCATATCTCGTCCGGGACCTGACGCCTAACGAGAGCCGCTTCGACGCCACCCGAAAGAGCCGATATACACCTTTTGTCGGTCGCGAATCCGAAGTCGCTCTGCTTCTCTCTCGCTGGGAAAGCGCACGCGACGGAGATGGTCAGGTCGTGTTACTGACCGGGGAGCCCGGCATTGGGAAAAGCCGCATCGCGCGTGTACTGAGCAAACCTCTCGTCGATACACCTCATCTTCGACAGTTCTATCAGTGTTCTCCCTATCACAAGGGCTCGTCCTTCTACCCACTTGTCGAACAGTTCGAGCGCGCTTGTGGATTCGAACGCGACGACACGCCAGAGCAGAAGCTCGACAAGCTCGAAGCATCACTGGACCTCGGCACCGACCAGTTGCCGTTCGTCGCCCCGTTTTTTGCCGCATTGCTGTCGCTGCCGACCGATCGCTATCCGGCGCAGCTGCTCTCTCCCCAAAAGCACAGGGAGCAAACGATCGTCGCATTGGTCGAGCAGATACTGCACCTCGCGAAACGTCGACCCATATTGATGATCTGCGAAGACGCACAGTGGGCTGATCCAGCGACACTCGAGACGATGGCGCTGATGGTGGAGCGGATACGCCAGGCAGCCGTACTCCTCGTCGTGACCTGTCGCCCCGAATTCGTGCCACCCTGGACCGGACACGGCAATGTCACGCTGCTGCATTTGAACCGCCTGTCAAGGCGTCAGGGCGAGGCGATTACCGATCAACTCGTCGGCGGCAAGCGACTGCCCCAGGAATTGCTAACCCAGATTCTCGAACGTACCGACGGGGTACCGTTATTCTTGGAGGAGCTCACCCAGGCGCTGCTCGAGTCAGGTTTCCTGGATGATGCTGGCGACCATTGGGAACTGAAGAGACCGCTGCCCCCGTTGGCGATTCCGTCGACGATCCAGGACTCGCTGATGGCGCGCCTCGATCGCCTCGGGATGACCAAGGAAGTCGCCCAGATCGGAGCGTGCATCGGCCGCGAGTTCGATCACGAACTGCTGGCGGCGATAGTTCCGACCAACGATGCTGGCTTGCGTAATGCGCTCGATCGTCTCGTCGAAAGTGGACTGGTCTTCAGGCATGGCAGCGGCAGGGAAACGGTGTACACGTTCAAGCATGCACTCGTGCGCGATGTCGCCTACGATGGGCTCCTGATGAGCCGTCGAAAGCAGATTCACGCGGCGATTGCACGCGCGCTTGCCAGTGAGCTAAAGGATCGCGCGAAGATCCAGCCAGAATTGCTTGCATTGCACCTGACACGCGCGGATCTGATCGATCTCGCCCTGCCTCAGTGGCGTAATGCTGCACGCTCAGCCATTGCGAAGAACCGACATCGCGAGGCCCTTGATTATGTGGACGAAGGGCTTGCACTGATCGATCGGGTGGACATCGAACACCGGGCGGACCATGAGGTCGGACTGCTTGTTGCGGGTGCCGCCTGTCATTGGGTGCTGACAGGCTATGCGTGCAAACAGGCGGCGGCGTTGTGGGCGCGCGTAGAAGGGTTGGTCGACCAGGTGACTGATCCACGGCTCTCGATCGTGGCGCTATCGGGTATCTGCACCTGTGCGTATGTTGGTGCGGATACGCGAAAAGCGCTTGCCACCGCAGAGCGGCTCATCAAGCTCGCCAAAAGCACCCAAGATATCGATAGCAAGGTTGTCGCGTACTCTGGCGTCGGACCGATTCTCCACTATCTAGGGCAATTCGCGCGTTGTGCGAAATTGCTTGAATTTGTACTCGACTCGTACAGGCCAGACCGGACAATCGGTTTTGGCCGGCTCCATGACCCAAAAGTGACTGCGTACAACTGGCTGGGCTGTTGCCATCTGGCCGCTGGCCGCTTCGATCAGGCCAAGCAATATGCGCGCATGGCTGTCGATCATGCGACGGGTATTGCGCAGCCGTTTGTGCTGTCGATGGCACTGAGCATCGCTGCCCGGCCGTTCGCGGAGACGGGTGACGAAGAGACGACTTTCGATCTGTGCGATCGCTGCATCGAACTTTGCGACTCGCAGAACCTTCCGTTCTGGAAAGGCTGGGCCATCGCTTTTGAAGGTGTCGTGCTCGAACGACGGGGAAAACATCAGCACGCTGAGGCGCACCTCGCGCAAGCAATCGAACATCTCGCTGCAGGCGGCAGCCGCAGCGATCTGGGATACATATACGCATGCCGGGCGCAAGCGCTCGCGCACCTGGGCCGTTTCGATGAAGCCCGGCGTGACATCGAAACGGGTCGCGTCCAATGCATCGGACAGTTGATCTCATTGACTGAGCTCGCCTATTCCCGCGGCGTGACCGAACTGCTTGATCCTGGATCTGACGAAGGCATCGCGGAGCACTGGTTCAACGTTGCGCTGACCGATGCGCGCTCGATTGGATTGAGCCTTATCGAACTTCGTGCAGCCACATCCATGGCCAGCTTGTGGAAAGCCAACGGAAAACGCCGAGAGGCGCAGGACGTGCTCAGGCCTGTTGTCAGCGCTTTCACTGAAGGGTTGGACTGCCAGGATATGACGGCAGCCGTGGCACTGCTCGACAGCCTCGATGTGGCTTAACGAAAAACGTGAAGCCGGTGAAAGAGCAAGCCGATTCGCTTCGCGTCGAACCACTCGAAAGCAATCGGATCGCAGCTAGAATGCGACACTGTGCCTTTGATCGCAAATTGTCAGTTCCGAGTCGACGGATGACGAGATGAATCAGGTATGTGGAACTCGGGGTTCCGGCAATAGAGCCGGATTTGTTGAGCAAAAATAAAGTCGTATAGTAGAAAAAATAAAGTTGTATAGTGCCGCGCTCCCTTGTTAGGCGGGCATCGGGCCGATGGCATGTCCGCTTGACTCCGGCTTCGCTGGTGTGAACGGGCAATAGAGTTTGACACAACGCGCCGAATAAAATCATGCCTTTAGCGACGCACGTGATCGCATCCAGACGAAACATTGTTTGACATGAACACGACTCGACTCAGTTCGCGCTGCCATCTTGCGACAGGGGCGCGTTGCGCCTCTGCTTGATGACCGGTTTCGACCCTCAACAGCCTTTCAGGCTGGCGTAGCATCAATGGCTGCTTTTAGGGGGACAACCGCCCACGGGATCTCCCCAGTTTTTCGAGGCACGCGATCAGCCTCTTCGGGAACCTCGCACCCTACTCGGCATGGTTTCCCGACCGCGTTCACGGCGCGATTTAAACAGGCATTGGCGACACACTGACGCATACAAATTACTTACAGCTTTCTATATAGTTGATATGTCTACTAGTTGACGCGGCCTGCAATGTTCTCCACTCCTATTCGGTAGATCCGAAAGATAGCCGCCTGCCGCGCACTTACCAGAAAGTGACGGGCGCGACTTTCACGAATGCCATGGTTCCGTTTGAAGTACGGGCGTTGTCGAAGGGAAGGTCCATCTGGACTGAACTGCCTGACAGAACGAACGGAAATAACGGAAACTGACATGCTGAAGAAACTTTTCTCGCGAATCGAACCGACCCTGACGGCATCCGCGCCCGCCAGCCAGATGGACGCCCTGAATTTCGACTGGGGCTTTCGCATGGGCTATGTGATTGGCTTGGAAGCCAGTTCGACGTACCGCTTCAACCTGCGCAACGTGCTTGACCGCAAAACGGCTGCCTGTGGCATTGAACTGTACCGGAGTGTGCTGGCCAATGAACGCGCGGGCTATGACGCCGCTGTGGCCCGCGCCCGTGAAGTCTGTGATGAGGCGGGGGTGATGGCGGCCGCTTTTGTGGCAAACCGCATGCTGAAGTTTCGGTGGAGTGACAAGTTGCTGGCGACAACGAATCCCGCCCTCGACTGGGAAATGGGGGTCCGCATGGGTTGCGCCACCGCGCAGTTTGATACCGGACAGGCGAGCGGCCAGATGAGGGATGTCGTCGATCCGGTTTTCGCCGGATGCATTGTGCTGCTGTACGCGGCGATGATTGATGAAAGCATCCGCAATGAGGTGACGGTGATTGACACCATCCGTGCATGCTACGACGGCGACGACGGCGTTGCCGCAATCGTCATGAAGATCGTGGAACACATGCTGTTCAACCGGCGCGATGACGCCGTGGGCTATCCGGTCCTGCCATGACGCTGGACACACTGCACGCCGGACGCGTTAACGAGATTCACCGCGCGAGCGGCACCTGGGTTTTCGTGGATCCGGGATTCTCGCGCGCGAGCCAGACATCGGGCCTGCTCGTGCAGAATGCCGAGCCAACGTTGCACACCTTCGCGCAACTGTGCGAGTCGGTGAGTGCACTGGCCCGCCAGCCGGACGGTGCACTGAACCTGGTACTGGAAGCCCCACTGAGTGCCGCATTCACGGCAGACGGTAACCCCGCCGGTCGCCGGATGGAGAAGCGCGGCAACCTCCACCGCTACTGGTACGCGGGACTGGGCTGCCAGGTCACGCTGGCCGCCGCACATCTCTTGCGTGCAGTGATTGAGGCGGGACCAGCGCGCGACATCAGGCTGTTTGAGGCGTTCGTGAGTTTCAAGGCACCTGGCGTGCCGTCCGACCATGCAGGCGACGTGCGCGCACTGCGCGATGTGGTTTGGAATGCGCACCGCGCACCTGGCGCGATAGTGTCGCCTGATGCGCTGCCCGGCCCGCATGCCGCGCATGTGGAGTCCGCGTTCCGCGTGTTCGGTTTCGATCCCGGCGTGCCGCCTGTCATTGTCGCGGATCCGCTCTGACCGTGCGCCTTGACGGGCACGACGCAGACGGGCTGGGCTAGCCTACATGTGGCACGCGGACTGGGATGCCCGCGCCCGCGCCCGTGGCGCGGGGTGGGCCGCCAGCCGCTGGCTGAAATCCTGACGCAAACCGCGCGCAAAAAAAGAGCCCGCTGACGACCAGGAAGACAAGAACGGCATGGCCCCCAACAAACCCTTTTCTGCCCGGATCCGTCCGGGCTTTTCATGACAGGACACATCATGCAGGACAACGATAGCAAACAGGGCTATATCTACGTGCTCGGCCCAAAAGGCAACCGCGATTTTGAGGTCTGCAAGATCGGCCGCACGGGCCGCACGCCCGCCGACCGCTGCGCCGAGATCAACAATGATTCGACCACGGGCGATTTCGTCTGGGAGGTCACACACAACATCGGCGTGAGCGACTGCATGCGCCTCGAAGGCTTGGCACACGACGAGTTGTCGGCACATCGCATGCCGGGACGCGAGGTGTTTTTCGTGAGCGCGGATATGGCAATGGCCGGAATCCTGCGTGTACTCGAACGCACCCCGGAGATTGCCGTCACTGTCGCGCCCGCCACAGCGGAAAGGACGAAAAAGGCGCGCACGTCGCGCAACACTCACTCCGCACGCATCGATCCATATCTGCCGCTGCTCCTGCGTTTCGTGGAAATGCTGGGCGTCAGGGGTGAACTGTTCAACCAGCGCAGCAAGCCTTATTTCGGTATCAGCGATGCCGCGAAAGGCGTGCAGTGGAATCTGGCGGTATACCCACAGATGAGCCAGATCCGGATGGGTGTCAATCTCGAAGGCGTGACTTACAGGAACTGGCCAATCACGACACTGATCCAGTCGGAACAGACTGCACCGCGGCTGCCGGGGCTGGCGGAATGTCTATCTGAGGCTGGGTCCCTCATGCTGCGCTTTTCGCGCGACGCCTGGCAGGGCGCTTCACGACAAGCCATCGCGGAGCAATGGATTGGCGGTGAGGAACTGCCGCTGGATGCCCTTACGCCGGAAAAGTGGCAGGCCATGCTGACCGAAGCGCTTGGCTGTCTCGACGCCACACGACAGTATCGTGGACGCGCCGAACAGGTCGTGACACGGACCCCATCTGGTGAGAAAAAAATCATGGAGATTTCGCCGCATCTGACGATCTCGACGCCGCTGGACGCGGACTGCGATCCGATGGAGGCGCTTGGACCAACCATCAAACGGCTCAAGTCGCTGCATACGTGGGCTAGGCAGGCAAGCGGTGCGTGAAAGTCTGCGCGCAAAAAAGAGCCCGCCGGTGACCTGGAGGGATCACTGGCGTGGACGCGTGAATGGCCGTCGAGGCGCAGCGGCTGAGGACGATTGAACAGGGCTGGAACAACAAGTCCATGAAGATACAGACCCGCGCAACGCGTGGCGGACAGGATCAAGACTAACTGGCGTGCGGCGAAATCATCCGCCAGATTTTTCCTCGTGTCCCGCTAAAAGTACCTGGCCAGGCAATTGGCTCTAGGAAAAACGCGCCGGTTGTGGGTGAAAAACTGTTTAGGCATCCCTCACCATTTCCGGGTGCGCCTTGCTGGACGGGCGTTTCCGGGTTTGGGCCACAGATCCCTCGGTGGGCGCGGTAAAGCGGCCTTTCGCTGCCTTACGATCGCACACACTGACCGTCGGCAATGGCGGTATTGTGCGCGTAGCTCGTCTGCCAGGTTTCGGATGTAGTACGGCCGTTCAAACGGCAGGTTTCCCCACTTGCTGAACGGCAGGTTGTGGCCGATCGGCGCCGATGCGGCAGCCTGCCCTCACACTGAAATGACGGGCCGAGGACATTTTGTCAATCAAGGGGCTCTACGGGTGAATCTGACACGCGACGCCGCGTTCGTATCAGGCGACACGCGATTTGCACGGCCCCTAGGAAGTTTGTGAGACACACGGTAAAGCGTACCAAGGAAGCCGCGGTATTGTCGTACGGAAGAAGGCTTTTTTACCAGATAAGGGACTCCCGCATTTGCCCGGGAAAACTCAGGGGCCGTCGCGATGTCGTGGGCGAACGTTGGCCATGGCATCGCTTTGGCGGAAGGTGCTAGACGTACGATCAGAGATAGCCATGAGCAGCACAAAAAAACAACCGACTTCGACGGACGGGGGCCTGTTGCCGGCCAGCCTCGCCGACGCGCAGCTCGACCACTTCGAACGCATAGCCCAGTACGTCACGCGCGTGAACGCTGAAAACACTTTTCGTGGGCTCGATCACGAGTATTGGGAAAGGCGCCTTGGCAGGTTGGCGGAAACACATGACCTTGTAGCCGTTCAGCGGCGCCGGGTCTTCCGGCTCCTCGACCTGCTCAAGCGGCACGCATCGGTCAGCATATGCAACCGCACCGCTGCCTGACGCCGGCCGGGGAAAACCGGACGTCAGCCTGGGGGCCGATAAGAGAACACGGTGGCGATTCCGATCCGGCAAACGGGCGCTCGCGGATAATGTCCATCTAGGGTTCCTCCCTGTGGACCGGTCAAGTACGCCGCTAATCATGCGCCGTGTACCAGTCGGGTGAGGAGGAGTCCATCCCATTGTTCCTGGCCGGCTCCTGCCGATTTATGCCGCGGCTACAACCCGCTCCCGGCAACCTGACTTTACAGACCGCAGTCCGATCGGCGCGGGAGTCACCGCAGTCGAATAGCACCGCGTGCTCAACCTTCTTGCGCATTTATGTGGTGCCTGCCGCCGGCCAGGTAGCATGTCGCTCCAGCCTGTCCTGTTCGCGTCGGAGCAGCGGGGCATACCCGTGCAAGTCCCGCGGCGCGATATCAAAGGCGCGACGGAATGCGCGCGTAAAACTCGACGCACTATTGAAACCAAGCCCCGAGGCAATGTCCTGCACTTCGAGATGAGGAAAGCGGACCAGTTCATCAGCCGCCATTCGCAGCCTGCGGCTGGCGATATAAGTGGCCAGGCCGCCTTCATGCTCGAACAGTCGGTACACGCTGGCGCGCGACAAATGAAGCGACGCCAACACGCTGTCAGGCGACAAATCCGGGTCGTGCAGATTGGCCTCGACATAGCGCCGAACTTGTCCGTACGCTGCGGCGCGCACCGCAGCGCGAGCGTTACCGGATAGGCCCGCTTGTCGGCTGAATGCCGCGGCCAGCAGTTCGACCGCGGTGAGAAAAGACTGATGTGCCTCGTCTTTGCTCAGGCCGACGATTTGTCGATTGAGCGCGACCAGATGAGCAATCAGCATGCGCGTCAAGGGCGTCGTGGCTTCGACCTGGCGGCCATGCAGCGACGCGGCGTCGGGGAACGCTTTTTCGACCAGGGCGCGCGGCACAAAGAACAGCAGTATCCGGCTATGAAAACTCCGGACTGTGCACGGCTGATCCATGTCCAGCGCGAGGATGGTCGGCCCGGAAGATAACTGCGGTGCGTCGCGCCGTTGCTTGCCGCCCAGGAATTGGCCGGGCAGACCCTTCAGGAACACGCTGAAGCTAACGTCGCGTATGCTTTCCGTCGACACTCGTCCCAGCGACCGCACGGCCAGATTGGGACTGGTGCGGAAATCGAAAAAACTCAGATTGTCGATAGTGTAGCGAGAAAGCGCCGCGTCGAACGTCTCGTCACCGTGCTTCGAGGCAGCCTGGATGTCGTAGACCGGATTCATGCGCTCCTGCCAGGCGAGGAAGCTGTGACGGGCGTCGCCTTGCACGCTGAAATTGCTGTGCACGATGCCCGGCGCAAGCTTGGGCGGCTCCGGCGGTAACAACAAGTGGCTCAATGGCATACGGGCGGGCGACAGTTCGTTGGTCCATTGGTGCGCATCGCTGGTTTCCGTCCAGTTGTGGTCCGCCCGGTGCGGCGAGTTTCCATGTCAAGTCAGAAGGCCGCCCCGTGCGCGCCTATTGGGTGACAAAGAAGAATATCCTGTCCGGGCTGCCGAAGCCATGGAAGGCTTAAAGCGACCCAGGCGGTTCGTAGCCTTCATCCAGCCGGTCCATCAACAGAACAAATCGACAATCGGATCGTGCAGCTAGGGCGCATTCTATCTGGCAATCCGCGCGCGAAGGTCAGCTGTCTGGGGCAAATTCGACGTTCGGATGTCCGCTTGAAAGCGGTGGTCAGCGTCCGTAGCTGGCCGCGCCCTGCCTGATGCATGTGGCATAGGACGACCCACAAGGGACGGTAGCGTTTCTTCGTAGCGGACACTCAAACCATCTAGACAGGCCGGACCAAGACGCTTATCCGAGCCGGAGTCTCATTCCGTCTGAGAACCAAGTTAGGCCGCTTTAGCGCTAACTTGTTGCAGTCATTCTTCAAAGCACTTGCTCACAGCTTCTCGACCGCGCCGATGTCCACCAGAGCCTGTCGTATCGCTGACGATAGACGCGGAGCCAGCAGCTTCACGCCGTCTTGTGTCAGATGGTCGGTGTCTTTGTACAGCCCTACTCCGTCCTTGACTGTAAAGCACACTTGCTGATTGCAAAGCGCGTCGAATGGGTCAACGAGGGTTACATTGCCAACCTGCTTCGCAATGTCGGCAATCTGATTGCCCCGTTGGACGATATCCGCTTGCCCCGCTCGAGAAATAGTCATGTCGGATATTTCGTGACCCGCCGCAACCTGGATACGAGCCCAATCGCGCGGCGAATCGCCCCGAGGATTCGGCACCGCAGTGACGAGCACCATCTTTCCACCACGAGCTGCTAGAACCTTTGCGATATCCTTCAACACGTTCCCTTCGTAGATGGACTCATATCGTTGCCAGTCACCCGCCACCACGACGAGCTTGATCGACGGTGTATCCATGAAGTGATCAAAGGCGAAGTTTGCGTATCGCTCACACCCCGGAAAAATCTCCGCCCCGGAACCCGGAAAAACCTTTCCCCTGAACGGAGGACATCCACCCAGCGTGGCAACTATGCCGGGAACGTGCGTCTCAGCTGAGACACCGTCTACAATTGGTTGGACCATGTTGGAGAAGGAGTCACCCCACAGCATGATCGTCGGATTAGCGCCCGACGCCATGCCGCCCAAACTACAAAAATCGCCTGGCGAATGCTTGGTACCATCCACGTCTCTTTGACACTCATACGAGCGCGGTCCCTCGCTCTTCATGGCCGTCGACGCGGCGCGAAGGTACGGCGGTAGCCTGCCTTGCAGGCCGTCCGTTTTGTTGAGAACCGCAGTGAAGGCGAAGCCAGAGGCGACGCAAGCCGCCAGCAAGATAGTGATGGGAACATTGCGCAACCGCTTTCGCCCCGGTTGCTCGACAAATTGGTAGGAAAGCCATCCAGCCACGATCGAAACAAGAATCAGAAGCGCCGCCTGCAAGGGCGACGGCTCGGCACCCGCACGCTCTCGAAACATGAGCAGGATCGGCCAATGCCATAGATAAATCGTAAGCGCTAGTTTTCACGCACCTAGCTTCTGCCTTTGAGAAGGTCCACGATTGCGTCCGCAACCCAAACTTGCGGACGCAATCCATGACCGAGAATGACCTGACCTTTTTGCCCTTGCGGGTGACACGCGTTGGTGTCGGCGGCAAGCGCAGTTTCCACCCGTCAGACAAGCGACGACTGGTCGACGCCTGCCTGCAGCCAGGCGCATCGCTGTCTGGCCTCGCCCTGAAGGCTGGGGTGAACGCCAACCAGTTGCGCAAATGGGTTCGGCTGCGCGAACAGTCGACTTCCTCCGCGAGATTCAACACTGCTGTCGGGTTGTCGGCCTTCGTGCCGGTCGTCGCGATCGACGACGCGGCGCCGACGACACATGTTGCGCAGCCGACGCCTGAACTGGATCGCGCAGATCTGTCGCCACCGGCGACACAAGCTGCGCGCCTGTCGGCCAGATTGCCCAACGGTGTAAAGCTTGAGCTCGAATGCTCAGGGCGCGACGCCGCACTGGTGAGCGCGATGATTGCCGCACTGAGAGCCCAATGATGTTCCGGTTCGAGGCGAACATTAAGGTCTTCCTGCATCGTGAGCCGATCGATTTCCGTGCCGGTATCAATAGCCTCGTGGCACTGGTCGAGCAGTCCATGCAACTCGACCCATTTGCACGTGCCGTGTTTGCCTTCCACAATCGCAGACGCAACCGGGTCAAGTTACTGTTCTACGAGCGCACCGGCTTCTGGCTGATGCTGCGGCGCCTCGAGCAGGACCACTTCGTCTGGCCACGTCGGCAACAGGCTGTGATCGAGTTGACGACCGAACAGCTGCATTGGCTCCTTGAGGGCATTGACGTTGACGCAGTGCGCCGCCATCCGGCACGGCGGTACCGTCACGCGAGCTGAACGCCGGGCGTTCCCAGTAAAAACAACGGGCGGGTGGACGGTTACAAATTCCCGTAAACCCGTCGCGCGCAATCATTCGCTATCCTGGGAGCATGAACGAAGACGACTTCTCCCGATTGCCGTCGGTCGCCCAGGCCTATATCCGTGAACTCGAGGCACGCAACCGGCAGCTGGGCGAACGGATTGCCCAGTTGGAGGAGCAGTTCCGCCTGGCGCAGAGCAAGCGCTTCGCGCCGAGTAGCGAGAAGCTCGGGGCTCGTGTCTTCGACGAGGCCGAACAGATCGCCGCCACCGACCACGACGACGATGACGCCGGCGATGCCGAAGGCACGTTCGCGCTGCCCGATACTGGCCTGCCAGATGTACCCGGGGCGGCACGGAACAGGCCCGGACGCAAACCACTGCCGGCGCACCTGCCACGTCAGCGCATCGAATACGACCTGCCCGAAGAGCAGAAGATCTGTCCATGCTGCGCACACGCACTTCACCGCATGGGCGAAGAGGTCAGCGAACAGTTGCATATCGAGGTGAAGGCGTCCGTGCTGCAGCACGTGCGCTTCAAGTACGCGTGCCGCCACTGCGAACGCCATGCCGAACGCACGCCGGTGATCACCGCACCGATGCCAGCGCAGCCATTGCCGGGCAGCAATGCCAGTGCGGCGATGATCGCCACCGTTACTGCCGGCAAGTATGTCGACGGGACACCGCTATACCGGATGGCTCACGCACTGGCGCGCGCAGACATCGAAGTCGGACGTGGCACGCTGGCAAACTGGATCATCCGGCCCGCTGAACTGCATTACCGCCGGCTCTATGAGGCATTGCGCAAGACGCTGCTGTCGCAGCCGTTGATCCATGGCGACGAGACAACGGTGCAGGTGCTCAAGGAGCCCGGCAAGACCGCGCAGAGCACATCGTATATGTGGGTCTACCGCAGTGCCGAAGACTGTGCGGAGCCGGTCGTACTGTTCGACTATCAGCCGGGGCGGGGGCAGGAATATCCTCAGGCATTCCTCGCCGGCTATGAAGATCTGCTGATGACGGACGGATACGCCGCCTGGCGTACGCTCGAAGGACCAACCCACTTCGGCTGCCTGGCTCACGCCCGTCGGGCCTTCGTCGACGCGCTCAAGGGCATGAAAAAACCCGGCGGCCGCGCCGGGCAGGCATTGGAATACTTCAAGGCGCTGTATCAGGTCGAGGCGCTGGCCAAAGCCGATATGCCCGAAGGCGAGACGCGCGTTGACTACACATACCGGCTGCGCCAGCAGCACAGCGTGCCACTACTCGAAGCGTTCAGAAAGTGGCTGGACGAACAGGCGCCGCAGGTTCTGCCAGAAAGCCTGCTGGGCAAGGCAATCTCATATACACGCAACCAGTGGACGTATCTCTGCCGCTACGTGAGCGACGGGCGTGCCGCCGTCGACAACAACGTCATCGAGCGCGACATCAGACCATTCTGTACAGGCCGATCCTCATGGCTGTTCAGTGACACTGTTGCCGGGGCGAAAGCGAGCGCAATCGTTTACAGCCTGATGCTCACGTGTCGAGCCTGCAATGTCGAACCCTACGCATATCTCGTGCATGTGCTGACCGAATTGCCGCAACGAGCACCGGATGCCGATGTCACAGACCTGCTGCCCTTCAACTTCGCGAAGCTCACGGCTGCAGCACGCAACCCCGTTTGATTTGACCAGCGCATTGGCGCGAACTTCACCAATCGACGCGCTGTCGTGAGACGCCATCTCCCCACCACCCAGGGACGTCAATTCCGTGTGCTGGATCGTGCGCTTACGATAAATCGAATAGGAAATTGCGCCGAGAAACTGAAGCGGCCAGCTGGAAAGAACCTTCGTCAGGAAACCTTCACCCGCATAAATGATGAGCGCGGTCCCCGCGACAGGAAGGATCGCCCTCCAACCGGGATAGACATCGTCCGCGCGAAGATCGAATACCGCGGCCAACAACAGGGCCGCGCCCACAACCGCCACGAGGTTCGCAGCGCCGCGACGCGGTCTGGCCGGGAGCAGAGCCACCACCGACCCAGCCATGAACTCCCACGCGCGGCCCCATAGCAGGTAAAAGGCGCTCGGCTGATGCGCAGGCGTATGGACGACACACCATACCAGCGACGATAGACCGACAACGCCAAACAGCAACCATCCCGCCGCCTTCCGCCTCGCCCCGGCCGCTGGCCAGAACAGCGCGCACGTGATCGCGAACATGAGGTAGAACTGAGACTCAACCGCGAGCGACCACGTATGCAAAAGAATGTTCGAGCGCGCGTCGGGCGCGAAATATCCACCCGCGTCGCCGAGGAACGCGTAGTTCGACCGGAACAAAAGCGCCGCCGTGCCGTTCCGAACAAGCCTGCTGAAGTCATCGGGCAGGTAGAACAGCGTCGCCCATATCCAGCATCCGATCACCGTCATCAAAAGGGCTGGAAATATCCGGCGAAGACGGTTCAACAGGAATTGAACGGCGGAGTATTGGCGCTTTTGGAGTCTGCCATGTGCGATCGACGTCAGCAGGAAGCCCGAGATGACGAAAAACACGTCTACGCCGACATATCCACCGTCGAAATACCTGACGCCATAGTGAAAGAGAACAACTGCTATAACCGCGATCGCGCGCAGGCCATTTATGTCTTTTCTAAATTCCATACTTGGCGGTTGGGCCAGCTAGTGCCGCCCGAACTAAATTCATTCTGGTAGTTGCGCAGGGCGCTCCCTCATGCCGCCACGCGCTCGACAAAACCCAACAGTTTAACGGCTTCCCGGGTAACCCCACCGTTCTGTGCATCAGAAACCGGATTGCGTCGCCTCGATAGTCAGCCCAGATTGTTAGCGATTCGAGCTGCTATGTTGACTGACCGCTCCTGGCCGGCCGCTGCCGATCACGCGTAGCTGACTTGCCATCAGCTTTTAGAACTTGCGGAACAAATCGTCGATCGAATACGGTAATGCCAGTTCGGGCATTTCGTGCCTTTTGAAATACCGGGTGGACTTGGTTTCGGTGTCGGTAGGAATTCCGGAACCGCCAGTGATCTTGCACTGAAACAACGTCGCAACGTATTCAACCTGATCGCCATTGGGATACGTGTACCGGAATGCTCGGCCGCCGAAGACGCCGAGAATGCCATGAATGCGGATGGCGTAGCCGGTCTCTTCCATCACCTCCCGGGCAATTGCTTCTTGGGGGCTTTCACCCAGTTCAATTGCCCCAGCTGGCAAACTCCAAGCCTCATCCGAAGATTTCTCTTGCAAGAGAAGTCTGCCCTCGTGATCGTGAATCACGGCCCCAACCGACGGGCTCAGTATCAAACCATTACCGACCTTCTGTCTTAACCAACCGATGTAGCTCTCGTTATTCAAAATGCCACCCGCATAGGAAAGTCGAACCGTTGAGATAGAAAACCGAACCTCGGCATCGGAGGCGATTGTCGCGGATCTGAACGGCCTTGTCGAACGGCCGAAAGTGGCCCGAACGGTGCCGCTAGCCTTGTTCGTCCGGCGAGAGCCCCAACGCTTTGCACAAGAAGTGGCGTTCATGCTGGCCACTAAATCCTGAAAGGCGACCGAATTCCGAATAGCCAAGCTTCCTGTAGAAACCAAGAGCCTGAAAGCTAAGCGTATCTAAAAACGCATGCTTGCAGCCTCGCCTCGCTGCTTCTGTCTCGGCTGCTACCATCAACTCCGATGCCAAACCTCTATCGCGGTGGTCTTCGTGGACCCACAAAAACTGTATTTCGAGGTATTCCCAATATGTCTTCGCCGTCACTCCGCCAATGACGCGTTCTTCATCGTCTCGAATGAAAACGCACAATGAACGGACATCTTCCGTTGTGAACGCTGCGTTATACGCTCGGGTCTGAGCGATCACAAACGCTTCATCGCGCTCGTCAGGACTATCGGTTAATTCGATGCGCATAAGAATGGCGGAGAGACATGAATTTTCAGATTGTCGGCGATCTGTACAGTGTTGTCGAACGTCCGAAGTTGGCCGGACCCGGTCTCAGCTCTCGCTGGCCGACCGTGCGACGAACACCAGGATCAATTCATTCCTCAGCAGCGATTGCGTGTTTCACCTTTGGGTCGAAATGATTTCGATACCAGTTGGCCATGCCATGCACCATGTCGCCCCCTGGTGGTGCTTCCCCCGCACCGATCAATTCGGCACAGGCCGCGATAACAGCAGTCAGGATTCTTGCTGACTCGGGGACGTAGGGCTGGTCAAGGCCCTGTTCATGCCGCTGGCGAATCACTTCGTAGCGCGCGTTTTCGGGTAAGGTCCATGCGCTTACCAAAAAATCCTGTACGCTTACCCGCTGTCCGTTGACCTCCACCGTCCGACCTCGGTGCTGTTCCGCATAGCCCGCTTGTTCCAACGACTCACAGCTATCGATCGCTGAATTAATGACATCGCGTATTAGCTTCCAATCGGTTTCCATTTCGCCTCGCTTTGAATTTAGACAGTAGGCGTGCGAGAACCGCGCCCTCGCGGCTCACCACGATAACCCGGATTGTCGATGATTCGCTAGGTCGCATCGAAGGTCCCTTCATGGCCGACCGCTGCCCGACGCGAGTGGCAGTCGTCGGCCCGGGGGCAACCTACACCGGGACGGCGAGACGCTTCGTCATCGGCACGCAAGCCAATTCCAGTCCACGCGCGGTGCGGTACGTCGAAACCGAATCGCCCGACCAACCGCAGCGACGATAGAAAGGTGCCGCGTTCAGCGTTGCATCGAGGTGCATCGTGGTAACGCCGTGATCGCCGGCCAACGATTCGAGAAATTGCAGCATCTCACGCCCAATGCCATGCCCCATGTGAGAGGGCCGCACAAAGATAGCGTCGACTTGGCCATTTGCCACCGTGAGCATTCCTGTACCAATGACTAGTTCCTCATCCGTAGCAACATAGAAGTCACGTTCAACGACGCTGGCCCATTTCTCGGTGGGCGTACCGTTGACCCATGCCGAGAGAGCCGCTGCGGGATAGTGATCGGCGCATGCAGCATGCACCGAGGTTTTACGAATATGCCACGCATCGAACACGTCATCGCAGGTCGCTTTTCGTATGGTCAGCATGCGGCGCTCCTCGACTCGAGCGGCCAAGTCGCCACGTCCGAAAGGTTCCGAGAAACGGGATTGCGCTTTTTGTAATGCATGCATTCACTCCTATTTGCGCCAATGCAATTCGGAGCGAATGAAAAGACACGGCCCCGTCATGACTGGCGGGGCCGTTGAGAAAGTCTACATGTGATCTTTGAACGTCACGACTCCCACGGCTCGCCATCGGCGGTCATGGTGCACATCACGAAGTTGAGAGCAGTGCAGTTCATAAAAGTATATTGCCCAACGAAAACGATGCAGTCAATGACGGCCTGCCGATTGTCAACAATCTACGGGGGCGTGCCGAATGTCCCAAAGTGGCCGGTCCCTGCCTGACGGCGGCCGGCAGCACACGACCCGTTACTGCCTTTCAGTTTACTTTCTCGAACGTCATAACTTCACTACAAAGCGGCCGCTCTACGGCGACGATCCTTGGTTCCTCCCTATGCGTTCGGGATCAGGTGTTATGTCAAACGAGCGTAGGTCGTGCTTCCGACATTACCTGACGGCTTCTCCTCAAAATTCCAGACTTAAACCTGACAATCCCGCCGCTAACGCACGTCAACGTCCGAATCTTGACGGCACCCCGACCCGAGCGCAAAGGCAGGAGCCCGCGCGAGCTGATGACCGATGAGCCACACCCGCACTGGCTCACCCTGCTCGGGCTCGGCGAACTGCAAGCTCGCCAGGGCTGACCGCCCGCGGTCGAATCCTTCGACCGGTTTCGTACCCCTTACAAAAACGCCGCCCTCATGAGCGGCGCGGCCCAGCTCGTCCATGTTACCGAATTGGGCGGTTTCTGAGCCGCGCCCTGACGCCAGTGCGGTGAAGGCGCGCGTGGCGTTCTTCGCGAGGCCGCGACAGCGCACCTTGCCGGAACCCCACAGCCGCCGGTTACACCCCTGCATGAACTGACACGCACAAGCTGTTCGACCACATCGGTATTTCGCGCTGCGGACGCGAGCTGACGGTGAAGGAAGGCATGTCGTTGCGAGACCAATCGCTGGCCAGGGCACAGGACGATCGCTCAGACGGATAGTGAGCCCTGCGCCAGTGCAGCGATCTGACTGGCGGACAGCGCGCCGCGATAGATGCGGAACTCGTCGACCAAGCCGTTGAAGTACGGGTTTTCCTGGAACTGAGAACGCCCGACCCAGTTCTGCGCGGTTGGACCAATGCGCCACGGCGCGAATGGGACGTTGCTCAGACTCTTCACGGCAGCACCGTTGACATAGAGTGTCAGCGTTGAGCCCGAGAGTGTCACGGCCACGTGTGTCCATTGGCCTGTCGGCAATGCCGCGGTTCCGTCGAGGTGATAATCGCCGTGACTGCCGTTTGTCGTGATCCCAAAGCGCATGACATTGACACCGCTTGCCTTCGGCGATAAGAACATGTAGCGTCCGGTGCCGGACCCGAAATCGAATACGCGCTGCCAGGATGCACCGCCTTTCCAGTTGACCCAAACCGCAGCCGAGAAATCAGACAGGTCGGCGACGATGTTGTCTGGTAGGCTCACATAGCCGCTGACACCATCGAGCGAAACTGCATTGCCGGACTTGCCCGCCACATGCGTGACACCGCCGACGAGCGCGCTCGTGTGGCCATTGCCACTCGAATCGGCGGCGCTCGTACCACTCGTCTCGTCAAAAGGCAAGTAGGTATGCAACTGCACCGCCGTTACGGCGACGGCTTCCGCCGAATCCGCACTTTCGCCTGAAGGCGTCTGCGCGCTCACGACGTAGTACCATGTGCCGGACAACGGACTGTCGGTGTAGGTCAGCAGGTCGGTAATACCGGTGGCGACCGTCGTGTACGGACCACCCGTTGTTGCGGCGCGCTTCACGTTATAGCTTGTGCCATTGCTCACGCCCCACCACGACAGCACAACCTGTCCCGCGGTCGACCAGGCCGTGAGCCCGCTCGGCGCGGCGGCCGGCGTCCCCGGATCGAGCGTGGAAGTGAGCGTGCCGTAGCCGAGCTGATCAAAAGGTCCGCTAACGTTGCCCGTGGGTCCGCCTTCCGGCTGCATCAGCAGCGCCATCTGTTGCGTCCACGGCGCCGCTAGCCCCTTTCGATTGACGTAGTGGTTGTACACGAGCGCCCAGCATCGACGGAGCGTAGGCTGCGAGTCGGTCGATAACTGTGTTTGCGTGACGTCCACGTTGGAATACGTCACATAAGGCATGGTATAGAACGTCGTGCCGTCCGGTTGATGGAGATTGGACTTTGCGACGTACTCCGCGCCTGCCAGGAATCGATTGTTGTCGAAGCCGTAGAGATCGATGCCCTGATTCCAGGCCATTTCGCAGATGATGCCGCCCAGCGCAATGCCGAGCGTGGTGTGTCCCTGGTCTCGCCCGGTTTCCTGCCACTGCCCAAGGTAGCCGGGATGGAGGTAGTAGACGGCTTGCCGGATCGCTCCGTTGCCCGTTCCGAACAGAAAGTAGTTGACCGCTTCGTCGAACAGAGTCTGGTCGTCGCAAAGCACGCCGATCGCCATGATCGATGCAATGTTGCAAAGGTCCCAATTGGCCCAATAGTGCGTGATGTCCGTGCCGTTGTGTCGGTTGAGAAAGTCGACGTTGATCGGATAGAAGACATTGAGCATCATTGACTGGAACGCGGCAAGGTTGGCTGCCGACAAGCCGGGGTAGGTGCGCATGATCTCGCCAACAATGGCGAACTCGTACCCGTAGATGCCCGCCGCGAGCGCCGCGTTCGTGTCTCCGGCAATGTCCTGCAGCGTCGAAGACCATGCATTCATTATTTGGACGGCCTGATCGGCGTGCCTGGTATCGCCGGTGACCTTCCAGTACAACGCATTCGCGTAGGCGGCTGCGATATTCTGCATGAGATGCGGGTAACTGCCCCCGGTCGACGTGCGTGTAATCTCAGCCTGCGCGAGCAGGGTTTGACCCGTGTTTGAATGGCCGTTTGCAAGGAGCGTTTGCCAGCCAGCGAACCAGGGCGAGGCTTGTGCAGCGACCTTCTGGGCCATCCGGTCAAAATCACCCTGCACATTCGAAAGTCCCGGGTGAATGAAGCTGCCGCTCGTCGTCACGCTGGGCTCGCCCGTCGCCGCTTGCGCGAACGTCGTGACCGCGACGTCGCCCAACGCCGTGGTCGACGCGCGCGCCACTGCGGTTTCGCCGCTGCCGCCGCTGCTGCTGCTGCCGGTGCCGCCGCCGCATGCCGTCAGCGCGAGCGCGCCGAGGCTATGCAGGAAGGTGCGCCGTGAAATTCCCGCGCCGAAATCGCTCTTCTTCGTTTCATCCATCTATGGTTACTCCGGCTATGTGGCCATGGTTGAAAAGCACTGCCGCCGATAATTCCGCCGGTCGCGCCGCAAACGTTTGCGTCAAGCAGCGCGAGCACCCGCGCGGCGAGAAGCACCTTCTGTTTGGTTAACGGAAGGATTGCAGGGCCCTTTAGCGAAAACTGGGTAGGAATTTTCTGAAATCGGTTCGCGCGTCCGCACTGCCACGGATGCTGGAGGTCGCACCTTCGAGCGCGTGGCAAACATCTCTCTCCGGGTCTTACCGGTGCACGATCATTGCGCCCACGCTGTTTGCTGCTGGGCCGACGGCAATTTCCCATTGCTTGGAACAGTGCCGCCGTATCGGTCAGGGGCCGGCTTCATGAAAGGCGTGAAGCGACGCCTCGAGCAGATCGGGTGCGGGAGAAGCAGAGCCCGCCGGTGCGCCCATTTTTACGGTGCATTGATCCGGTCGAGGATCTTCTGCCCATCGGATGCGCCCGACATTGTTCTCAGAAAAACCACGTTGCGGCCGAGAATCTTCCGGATCTCTGCAGCCGACAGCGGTGAATCCAGCCGCACGAAGTCCGGGAGCTTCTGGTAATGACACTCATCCATGTTGCCTTGATGGTCGGTCTTGAGCGTTTTTCCCGTTCCCGTGCCGAACGCAACGATGCCCTTGCCATTTTCATAAAGGAACACGACGTCGTTCTTCTGGATGCGGTCGATGTTGAACTTCCACGGAGCATAGAAAGCTGCCGCGACGCCCTCGTTGAGCATGCGCTCGTGATCCTCGATGCGGTGGCGCTTGTTGGTGTTGAGGATGTGAAAGTGGCTTGCGCCCTCTGCGTCAGGCTCATCTGCCAAAATTTTAGAGTGATGCACTGCGGCCGATCATGTAAGTTTCTATATATGATAATGCCCTCTATCACATACAGGCCGGTCATAAAAAAACACAATCACATTGCTGGCTGTGATGACAGAGGCCCTGTCTTGGCGAGACGCACGCGAACGGATCGCTCAAACGGAAATCACCGTCGGGCGTATGGCCCATCTGCCGAATCATCGGTCATCGTCGCTTTGCAAGATGGCGGCTCGTCGCTCGTCAACAGACGTTCGCCAACCGACTGCGAATGCCCGCTCATGGCCGGTCACTGCCTCATGCAATCTGCATACGAGGCCTGAGCCATCGGAAGGCTGCGATCGGCAGCACGCGACCCGTTGCAGCCGCTCGATTCCGTACAGATTGAATGACTGCTTTCAAGGCCGTCAGCTGCCGCTCGCTGAACCGATCTGGAAGCACTGTCCCTCGCCTAATTGAGCCGATGACCAACGACAGCATCAGTTCCAGATGGTCGCCAAGTCGGTCGACGTCCTCACCTCAGAAAACCGACCGTACCTTTATCATGTCCGGAACGAACCGAAGCCCCTTTGTCCGCAACCCTTTTCAGCTTTCACCGACATCGACTGCATGTTGTGGCGTACGGCCATGCTCGATAAGAAGCGTTTGTCTTGACCACCGTGCGCTGCTCGTTGCCGCGTGAATCGTCCGGCACAGTTCCGCGGATGATTACCAAGGGCTTTTGCGGCGCTGTGACATGCGAAATTTTTCTGGCCGGCGGACGCCCTTTGATCCCGCGATTAGGCAAGGGAATTGTCCGCCAGACCGCGCCTCATCGATTTGCCATGCAGTCAGTTCGACCATGCCACACGTCAAACGGGCGCCAGCACACTATCCGTTGGGATACTGCTGGGCAATCAGATTCGCACGCAATGTAGCAAACTGGTTCGCCATGTCGCTCAATAGATAAACATCGCGACGGCGATTCGCGGGCTGTGACGCCTGCGAATCGTAGTTGACGGGCAGTGTCAGTCCCAGAGCGGCATAGGCATTCATGCTGCGTGCCCGCGAGGTTTGAATCGCGCGCTTCGCCTGGTCACGATGTGTGACGACAGCCACCGTCCCGAGTGCGGAAGCCGTCCCGCTGAGCGCGATGACCGCGGCCGCCACATCGTCGAGTGCGGGGTAGCTGATCGTGCCGTTACTTGCCACGGTAGGCGGCTTGACCGACTGAAGGTTCGTGCTGTTCATCTGATACTTCGAGGTCAGCACACTGGCCACTTCCCACTGTGCGTACACCATGACAGGCTTCGACTGATACAACTGATACACGGCATCTGCGATCGCTTCATTGATCGGCCCGGGCTGAGGCAGTTGCGATTGACTGCTGCCTTCGGCGGCCGGTCGGTCGCCAAAGCTGTACGCAATAATCGTGTTGATCTGGGTCGCGGCAACAGTGGGAAGATCCCAGCTAAAAAAGATGTCTGTGAGATAGGGTGTTTCGGTCGCGGCAACGGTGGAATCATTCAACTCCACATCGAGCTTGCCGAGCATTTGACGTTTGAGTTCAGTATCGGATACGAGCACGTCGGCCGCTCTTGCAGTGGTGCTGACGGCAAACGTAGCGGCGACAGCGGGCAAAGCCGCGGCCGTCGTCGCAAACAGGAATTTACGGCGTGATGACATAGGTAACCTCGATGTTTTTTTGACGCGTTGAAATCAGCCTTGCGGATAGGCTTGGGTAATAAGCGTCTGGGCTTTGACGCCCAACTGCACATACATGTCATGTACGAGGTAGACCCCCGGCGTCAGACTACTTGTCGTGTTATCTGAATCTTATAGACATGGTCCGGGGGCGGTAAAATCAGGGTGAATGAAAGCCTACTCAGCAGAAAGAAAAGAAGCGCTGGTGCGTCGCATGATGCCGCCGGAAAACGCGTTGGTCTCAGCGCTGGCCAGAGAAACGGGAATTACCGAACAGACGTTGTACACGTGGCGCCGACAGGCGAAAGGACAAGGGCTGGCCGTGCCGGGCGATGGGAAGAATCCCGAGGGATGGTCTTCGGAAGACAAGTTTGCAGTAGTGCTGGAAGCCGCCCCGCTCAACGCAGCGGAGCTGGCCGAGTACTGCCGGCGCAAAGGACTCTATCCCGAACAGATCGCGGCGTGGCGAGCGGCCTGCCAGGCAGCCAACGCGAATGCCACCGAGCAGGCACGCGAGCAGCGCCACCAGTCGAAAGACGACAAGCAGCGCATCCGGCAGCTCGAGAAGGAATTGCAGCGCAAGGAGAAGGCGCTAGCGGAAGCGGCGGCGCTGCTGATTCTGAGAAAAAAAGTCCAGGCGATCTGGGGAGACAAAGAGGACGATTGATCAACGTCCCGGATCGCCTGTTATGTATATCGTTGATACGCGAGGCGGCGCAGTCAGGCTGCCGGCTGGAGAAGGCTTGCGACGAGTTGGGCGTGAGCCTGCGCACGTTTCAGCGCTGGGTCGGTGACGGTGACACGGTACGTGCTGATGGTCGTACCACGACCGAACGGCCGCCGCCGGGCAACCAGTTGAGTGAGGCTGAACGGCAACAGATTCTTGAGGTAGCCAATAGTGCGGAGTTTGCCAGTCTGCCGCCCAGCCAGATCGTGCCGAGGCTGGCCGATCGCGGCGTGTATGTCGCATCGGAATCGAGCTTTTACCGCGTGCTGCGCAGCGCCTCGCAGCAGCACCATCGTGGTCGTGCGCGCAAGCCCTCGACCCGGGTAGTGACCAGTCATTGCGCGACGGCGCCCAATCAGGTCTGGTCGTGGGACATCACCTGGGTACCTGCGGCGGTCAAAGGACAGTATTACTACTGGTACATGATGCTGGACGTGTTCAGCCGCAAGATTGTCGGTCACGAAGTGCATGAGGCCGAATCGGCAGAACTGGCCGCGTTGCTGATGCGGCGTGCCAGTCTGGCAGAGGGCCTGGCAGGACGTCCCCTGGTGCTGCACTCGGATAATGGCAGCCCGATGAAAGGTGCGACGATGCTTGCCACCCTGGAGAACCTGGGGGTCGTGGCCTCGTTTAGCCGACCACGCGTGAGTAACGACAACCCGTACGCAGAGTCGCTGTTCCGGACCTGCAAGTATCGGCCCGACTACCCGCGCAAGCCGTTCGGCAGCGTTGATGAGGCGCGGGCCTGGACGCAGCAGTTCGTGCGCTGGTACAACCATGAGCACAAACACAGCGGCCTCAAATTCGTCACGCCGGCCCAGTGTCATAACGGCGTGGCGAATGCAGTTCTTGCGCAACGTGAGATCGTTTATGCGGAGGCCAGGCAGCGCAATCCACGGCGTTGGTCCCGATCGACGCGCAACTGGAAATTGAAGGATGAAGTCTGGCTCAATCCGGAGCGCATGCAACCGGAAGAACTAAAGCAGTGCGCATGAGGTGACGCGACAAGTACGTTGACAACCGCCGTAGAGGGAGCGATTGCGCGTCCACGGCTGTCCTGACAACAGATCGTAGTTGACCGGTAACGTGACTTCTTTCACCGCATACGCGTTCATCCCACGGCCTATGGATGTCTGGATGCAGCGTTTCGCGTGATCGCGATGCCCGACTACCGCCACCGTTCCCATCGCCGCGCCCCCTCCTTCGCGCGCGACGATGTCTGCGGCGGCGCCGTCCGTACTGAGATAGACAATGGAACCGTCGCTGGCAACAACTGGTTCGACGGAATACAGGTTCGTACTATTCATCTGGTACTTGGACACCAGAAAGCGTGCGATTTCCCACTGCGCGAATACCTTGACCGGATTCAGTTGATAGATCTGATGCACTGCGTCCGCCAGTTCTTCATTGATCGGTCCCGGATCTGGAAGTGCAACCTGATTGGCGCCGGTGCTCGACGTGTTGCCGCTTGCGGCGTTCGGACGATTACCGAAACTGTATGCAACGATGGCGTTGACCTTTGCTGCGGGAATCAGCGGCAGATCCCACGTAAAGCCCACGTCCATCATATAAGGTTCGATCGTGCTCCCGGTTGTGGTGTCGTTGAGTTCGGCATTCAGCTTGCCGATCACTTGTGCTTGCAGTTCGGCATCGGAGATCGGCGTGTCGTTGGAAAGGCTGTTGCCGCCACATGCGCTGAGCGCAGATGCCAGGATCGGCAATGTCGCAGCTTTGGATGCGGAAGCAAGGAAGGTTCGTCTGTTGTGCATGACTTGTTGATGCCTTGATTTTGATCGGATTGAGTATGTATCCCGCAGGCAGATTTATCTGACCGGTTATTTGCGTGAACGGCAAAGCGGACAGTTTTTTGCGGACCAGAACCGTAGCAACCGGCTATTACAGCAACATTAATATTTTCCGACACGCGGATCTGTTGCAGCGCGTCCGTCCCGGATCGCGGTACAAGATGTCGATGGCACAGAAAAGCTGACGCCCGCTGCAAAACGTTTGCTCAGTGTCGGTTAGCTGACCGACACACGCCAACCGGCAAATGACAGCGTTGGTCAATAGAACAAGGTTAAAAAATCTTGAGCTGGACGGCCGTTCTCAAAGGTCTAACCGACATTGCTGTGTCTGAACGATGATGCGGGCGACTGGCCGCCTTTGGCCGCGTGCTGACCGATGCGGTCGGCAGAAGTCGACCCGGAGCCGCCCGTCACACACTGACGGCGAATGTCCGCTGAGCACCCACAAATCGGACGGTCGCCGACGGAGGCTAGTTATCCGCTCAGCGATTAGCACTTAAACAACGCGTACGGCCGCACCTAACTTTTACGTCGCCCGACCGATAACCGGGCTGCGCGTCGCGTTACCGCTCCCTGCTCGCACTGCGATGCGTTATCTGATCGCGGCACTGATCGCATGTGCGGCCTGGTTAAGCGCAGCGGCCGTATCGAGCGGCGCTCGCGGGATCGAGCGCCCCGCTGTCGCACTGGTCGGGCGCGCGGCCTGATCAGGCGAGGACGAGAACTTGACGATGGTGAGCTTCGTCTTCGGATCGACCAGGATCGATTGCCCAAAACGGCCGCCGGCCGCGAACGAGCCGTCTCCATCGTTCACCTGATACCAGTAGTCGCGATATGAGTAACCGGCGCGACCCGACGCGAGATTGCCCTTCGCGAAGGCGCCGGCATTATCCGCAGGCTTCAATGTGATGTGGGCAGTAGAAGCCGGGAGCAAAGTCGTCCGTCCCGCTTCGCCCAACCGCATTAACTCACCGAAACGTGCCGCGTCGCGAAGCGTCGTGTTGAAACCACCACTTGCCATTTCGGTGCCTTCACGATCGACCACGACATCGCCATCGTCTTCGGCGATTTTTTGCCAGATCGTGCGGGAGACGAGTTCGCTCCACGACTGCCCCGCCACGCGCCGTATCGCCCATGCGACGGCTTCGGGCGAGCCATTCTGGTAGAACCACACGTTTTCCGCCGTGGCTCCGGGCGTGGGGCGTGCCACCTTCAGGAAGTCGTAGATGCTGTCTGGGGCGCCGCTGCGGCGCGGAATAATGCCCACTGCGCCGAACAGCCCCAGATCGGGTGGAAGATCGGCCGGGTAGCTGACCGGCACCTCCATATCCAGATTTTGCTGGACCGTCGCGTCGCCGAACGGCGTGCCCGCGAGTTCGGGAACGTATGTCGAGAGTGTCGCCTGGGGGTCCAGTCGGCCTCCGTCAATCAGTTGCGCCGCAACGAGTCCCGTCACGGATTTGGTCATCGACGCCCACGCGTGCGTCTGCCGGGGCGTAAAGGAATTGAAGTAGCGCTCAAGCACCACCTTGCCGTCGTGAACGACGATGAAACCGTCGGTGTAGGAGCGCCGCAGATAATCGGTTAAGGTTAGCGTCGTTCCGTCGACAGTTAACTGCACCTTGTCGGGGTCGAGCGCCGCACCGGCAGGTAGCGGCAACGGCGTATGCGCGTGTTCGACATTAGCAGTAGGGCTCATCAGACGGGTATTGCGGAGCGCCCAGGCAAGGTTCGGGTAGCGCAGCGAGTTGGCCTTGGTCACGAGCTTGTCCGCAGGCGGAGGAAAGCCCTGCATGATGCCGAGTTCGACGGGGTCGCGAGATACCCCGACCTCCTGAGCATGCGTGGCCAGCGGCAACAGCGCGCCAATGACAAGCGCCACGGCGGTCGCGACGGGGCGAGTGGCGAGGTTACGATTTCGAGTATTTTTCATGGTTTTTCCCGGAAAGCAGGCATTACAGCGATGGCCCAGACAGGTGGATGAAGTTCTCAACGCTTGAGACGCCGGTGACCTGCTTTGCCGCTTCGACGGCCAGTGGAATCTGCACGTTATCCGACACCGAGCCGGAAAGCGTGATGTGGCCGCTTTGAGCCTTCACGAAGATGCGTGCGGCGTTGAGCCCTCGGGTGCGAGCCAGTGCCGTCGATACCCGGCGAGCGAGCTTCCTGTCCGCGGCCTTCCGTGCCTTGACGGACGTCGCGTCAGAGGCGGGGTTGGCGCCGCCCGCGGATGCGGCGCCCGACTGGGAAAATGCGCCGGCGGACGCCCCGATAAGCGCAGCCATGAGCAGAGCGCGGGGAATTCGAATAAGGATCGTCATGCGATTTCTTCAATAAAGTGAATGGGTGGGAACGGCCACGCGTAGGTGACGCCTCCCTTCTAGAAGCGCGTCATTAGACCGAGTGACACGCCGGTCATCGTATGGCCACCGGGATTCAGGCCGAGTGCGGTGATGTTGGCGGGATCGTAACGATAGGCGCCTGAAAATCCGTTCCGATCGAATTCCGCGTAGAGTTCGGTCTGCTTCGACAGAAAATACTCGGCAATTGCAAACGTTGTGACTTTATGGCCGTTTGCCGACGCGACATTGC
Source organism: Paraburkholderia sp. MM6662-R1 (assembly GCF_050436245.1). Taxonomy (NCBI): domain Bacteria; kingdom Pseudomonadati; phylum Pseudomonadota; class Betaproteobacteria; order Burkholderiales; family Burkholderiaceae; genus Paraburkholderia; species Paraburkholderia sp. MM6662-R1. The sequence goes on from NZ_JBNDLV010000001.1 coordinate 2,054,350, forward strand.
CAAGATTACTGGCAATATCTTCAATGAGAGCCGCCGTGAACTGCCAAGCTGGCGTGACCAACCAGACGACTCCACCGCCCGGAATCTTGTCGCGACGCCGGGCAGCAAGCGGTGTGGCGCCGGTGACGGTGAGGTCGGCATAATTCAGGTAAAGGCGCGCCGGTCCGAGCTGGAGCGTGCCGCCGGTCTGGAACGTTTGCGCCCACTGTGTCGCGGTCGCGTTCCAGGTTTTCTGATAGGACACGCCGCCGAGCGCCGGTCCCCACTGGTACAAGGCTGCGCCCGAGAAGTTCGTCGCCGCACGGGAATTGCCCGCGACGCCGCCTGGAGAATAGCTCGCCGCCAGGCGAAAGCCGCCCGCCTGTCCGATGTACTTAACGGTGTTATTGAAGCGCGAGTCCAGTGTGAAATAGTTAGCGCTATATACCACGCCTGGTTCGATCGCAATGGACTGTCCGCGCCCACCCGCCGGATCGATGAGAATGCCGAGGTCTTCGTTTGCGTTCAGTTGCCGGCCAAAGGTCAGGCGGCCAAAATTGCCAGTCAAACCGACGAACGCAGCCTGCGAAAACAAGGTGCCCGAGGTCTTCACCGCGCCGGTGCCGCTGTTGAACGCTCCCTCCAGTTTGAAGATGGCCTTCAGGCCGCCACCCAGGTCTTCTTTGCCAGTGAATCCGAACTGGTTGCCGGCAATGATATTGTTGTTGTAACCGACCACGCTGCCGCCCTTGGAGCCGTTCGTCCAGCGAAGACCGCCGCCGACATCGCCATACAACGTCACGCTCGACTGCGCACAGGCCACTCCCGAGAGCAGGCTTATCAGCGTCGCACCAAGAACCCTCTTCATACGTTTCCTTTGTTTTCTATTGGTATTATTACGGATAACTAATTGATCGCGTCCGTCCACACGTGTCGCGGAACGCACTCAAAGACGGTGAGGCGCGGTGTTTCAGCCAGGATCGGCGACGCTACGCAGGACTGGGGCGCCGGACACGCCACCGGCGAGGCGCCGTTGCGAGCGCTGCGGGTCAAGGCAGAATGCGCAAAGCAGGCCGCATCCCAGCAGCACCACGCCGCAGGCGACGCACGCCTGCTCGAAGCCGCGCGCGGTGGACCGGCCGGCGCCGTCGATCAGCAGCCCGGTGACGATCGGCGCGGCAAGTCCGGCGAGCGATGAAAATCCGTTGCTCAATGCGAGGACGCCGCCCCGTTGCGAATCGGGGGTGACTTCGCCCAACATGGCAGGCCCGATCGAATACATGGCAAGCGTCATGCCACTGCCGAGCGTGAGCAGGATGAACTTCATCATGGGCGAAACGCCTGGCCACGCAAGCAAGGCAATCAGTGCGCCTGCCACGATCAGTGTGACGGCAAGGAAGCCGCCGCGACCGACTCTCGACGGCACCCCGTTCGCCAACAGGCGCTGCGACAGCCAGGCAAGCCCGAGGCTAAGGGGCGCAGTAATGGCGACGAATAACGCAAACATTCTGCCCGCGACATGCGGTTCATAACCCACTCCCTGTTGCAGCCAGGTTGGCGTCCAGGTGAGTGTCATGGCAAGTATCCAGTTGGCGGCGAAGTGCCCGGCAAAAACGCCCAGTACCGTTCGATCGGTCAGCAGCAGAGCGTACGGGACGCGCGCCGTGCGACCGGGACGTACGGGACTCGACAAACGACCTTCCGCGCCGAACACGAGCCACGCGATGCACCAGAGGCAGCCCAGCGCGGACAGCACGAGAAAGTTTGCCCGCCAGCCCCAGTGTGCCGTGATGGCCGGAATGCTCAGCCCCGCGACCAGCAGACCGAGCGCGCTCCCCTGATGCAGCACGGCGACAGGCAGGTTGCGCCTGGCGTCCGGAAACCACTTGTAAAGCGCATGCACGGCAACCGGCGAGGTCGGTCCTTCGCCGGCGCCGAGCAGCACACGGCACGCGATGATGCTCCAGATCGAACTGGCGACCAGCATCGGCAATTGCAGCAGGGCCCATGAGCCAGCCATCAGCAGCAACAGCCATTTTGTCGAAGCGCGATTCGCCGCGAGGCCGCCCAGCACGGCGGAAATCGAAAACAACCAGTTGAGGCTCCCGCCAATCAGCCCGAACTGCGTGGGGGACAGGTGAAGCTCACGCATCATCGGGATGGAAACGAGGCCGAGCACGACCTTGTCCAGAAAGTTCACGAGCATCATCAACGCAAGCATGATCGCGATAAACCACGCCCGTGCCGGCCGGTACCGGTTGTGTTCAATTGTCATTCGGGTTGTCTCCGTTATGGTGGGGACGTCTTTCGCGTCCCTGCGGTTGGTGTTGCTGAGGGCGGATCTAGCAGTCGTGCTGACCAAGCAGCGGGACAGTGTCGCTGGCGTCGGGCAGACCCGCTGAAAACTTCACGGGAAAGCGCACCGCCATGGTTGCGCCGTTAGCGAGTTCACGGACCATGCCGCGTTCGCGCACATGCGGATCGTCAAACAGCTCATGCGCATCAAGCAGCGGCGACACCGGCAGATCGAAAGACGCGAGCATGTCGAGCCATTCGGCAAGTGTGCGCTGCAAGAACATCTGCGTGAGCAGCGAGTTGACCTCGCGCTTGAACTGCTGCCTGCCGAGGCGCGACGCGAAGCGATCATCAGTCAACGCGGGATAGTCGGCTCCGAGCGCTTCGCACAGGTTCAACCAGAACTTGTTTTCCAGAATCCCCAACGCAAGATGCCGGCCGTCTCGCGTCGCGAAAAGATCGTTCTCGGACATGACGTTGGGCGATGCCAGCGGGCGGTCTGCATACTCGCGCGAGGTCCACGCGGCCGATGCAGTCCACGCCAACACACAGTCGTGAATCGATACGTCAAGATGCTGGCCGCGACCGTTCTGACGCGCGCTCATAACAGCAACCGCCAGCGCGAGCGCGGCGTGACTCGAGGCGGCGTAGTCCGCAAGCCGCACACGCGGGCGCGTGACCCGGTCGTCGACCTGGACCGGAATCGACCAGAAACCGCCGAGCGCCAGGTAATTGAGATCGTGGCCAGGCCGGGCCGCGTACGGGCCGGTCTGCCCGAATCCGGAAATCGAACACATCACGATGCGCGGATTCACTTCAGCGAGCGTCGAATAGTCGAGTCCAAGCCGTTTCATGACGCCTGGCCGGAAACCTTCGACGACTGCATCCGCACCGCGCACGAGCTCGAGCATGGCGGCCGTGCCTGCGGGACTCTTGAGGTCGAGCGCGACGGACCGTTTGCCGCGGTTGAGCTGGGCGAACACCTCGCGTCCGAGTTGCCGTGCCGGATCGCCGGTGCCCGGCGGTTCGACCTTGAGCACGTCCGCGCCCAGATGCATCAGCATGGACGTGGCATGCGGACCGGGCAACAACTGACTCAGGTCGATAACCTTGACGCCGTTCAGGCAGGACCATTCAGGTTTCATCGGTATCGCTTCCTTTTAGAGGCGTCCAGCATTCTTCGTGCGCATGTTGCCCCCTCTTTCAGGCCGGCGAGCCGGCCGGGTCGAGAATGACGCGGGCGATCGTATTGCGCTGGATTTCGCTCGTGCCCGTGAAAATGCGGAACATGCGCAGTTTCCGGAACGTCTGCTCGATTGGGTGGTGGCGCGTCACGCCGACGTTGCCGTGAATCTGCACGGCCTTGTCCGCAATCTCGAAGCAACGTTCCGACACGAACAGTTTGCAGGCCGCGGCCTTCATCCGCAGATCCGCGCCGGCGTCGGCGAGCGCGGCGGTCTGCGCGATCATGCTTTCGCACGCCCACAGCGCGGCGGCCATGTCGGCGAGCATGTGCTGGATTGCCTGAAAGCGCGCGATCGGGCCGCCGAACTGCCGGCGCGTACGCGCATAGTCGAGCGACGCTTCGTAGGCCGCCGTGGCGAGGCCGAGCATCGTCGGGCAATGCAGCAGGCGGTTCACGTTGATACGCGACATGCCGAGCTTGAAGCCGTTGCCCTCTCCGCCGAACACGTTTGCGCGAGGCACGCGCACGTCGACGAAGCGGATGTCCGCGTCGATGTGCTGTCCAGACATCGGCACGTATTGCTGTTCGACCGTCACGCCGGGCAGATCGAGGTCGACCAGCACCGCAGTGATCGCGGGTGGCGAGGCGCCGGCGTCCGTCACGCACATGACGATCGCAAAATCGGCAAACGGCGCGCCGCTGATGTAGTGCTTGATGCCATTGATCACGAGGTCGTCGCCGTCCACCACGGCCGAGGTGGTGATGCTCTGCGCATCCGAGCCGGAGTGGGGTTCGGTCAGCGCGAAGCAGGTCGATTTCTCCCCCCGGATTACCGGTTCGAAGTAGTGCACGAGCTGATCCGGCGTCGCGTACTTGAGCATGTTGCCGACGCGCGGCGGGCCGCCCAGGTCGCCGAGGACATGAGGCGCGAGCGCAGAACCGGATACGGCCAGATCCGCCTTGAGTGCGCATTGTTCGGTGATCGACAACCCGCGGCCACCGAGCTTGATGGGCAGGCAAGACGCGTAGAAGCCGAGTTGAGCGGAGCGGCGCCAGACACGGCGCAGCGTGTCGCGCGGCCAGACGTCTTCGCTGCCGAGGCCGAGTTCCTGCTCCAGCGGCAGCAATTCTTCCGCGATGAAACGGCGAATGCCCTCACGCGTTTCAATAAATGCCGGATTGTTCAGGTGATCGAACATGGTTGTCCCCTTCAGTTGACACGACGCGAGATGCCTTGCCAGTACTGCTCGCGAACCAGCTTGCGGGCGACCTTGCCGCTCGCATTCTTGGGCAGATCGGCGACGAAGCTCACGCTTCGCGGTAGTTTGTAGTCGGCCAGCCGGGCGCGGCAATGCGCGATGATTTCTTCGGCAGACGTATTGCGTCCGGACTTCAGCACGACGACCGCCTTGACGCTTTCGCCCCACTTCTCGTCGGGCACGCCGACCACGCATACTTCCATCACATCGGAATGCTGATACAGCGAGGCTTCGATTTCGGTGGGATACACGTTGAAGCCGCCGGAAATGATCATGTCTTTCTGGCGATCGACGAGGTAGATAAAGCCCTCTTCGTCGACGCGCGCGAGATCGCCGGTGCGCAGCCAGCCGTCGACGAGCACTTCACGCGTGAGTTCCTGCTCGCCCCAGTAGCCTTGGAACACGTCGGCGCCGCGAATGACGATCTCACCGATCGCATCGCCCATGACCTCGCGGCCGTGTTCGTCAACCACCAGGACTTCAGTCTCGCCCGTCGGCCGGCCGCACGATGCCAGCCTTTCGGGACGGTGCGCGATTGCGTCGGCATGATCGGCGATGCTCAGGCGCGTGACGCCCGAGGTCGACTCGCTCGCGCCGTAGCCTTGCGACAGCACCGGCCCGATCCGCGTCCATGCTTCCTCGATGCGCGCTGGCGCCATTGGCGCGGCGCCGTAGCCGAGCATCTTCAGGCTCTTGAGATTGGCGGTGTCCAGCGCAGCATCGTTGAGCAGCATGTTGATCATCGTGGGCACCATGAACACGTGCGTAATGCGGAGTCGTTCGATTTCCGCAAGAAAGTGCGCTGGCTCGAATGTGTCGAACAGCACGAGTGTGGCGCCCGAACAGAGGTACGGCTGCATCAACATGCCCGACGCGTGCGTGACCGGTCCGATGAGCGCCAGGCGGTCGCCCGGTTTCGCGGGACGGTCCATGCCCAACAGGATTTTGCGCAGCGACGCGAGGCGATTGCCGTAGGTCTGCATGGCCGCCTTGATCTTGCCGGTCGAACCGGACGAGAAGTGCAGCACGGCGAGGTCGTCGGACGACAGGGTGACATCGAGCAGGTTCGCGCTGGCCCGCGAAATCAGTGTTTCGTAGTCGGCATAGCCGTTCGCCGCTTCGCCAACAGAAATGAATGTTTCGACTGAACGGAAACCTGGCGAGCTGCGATCGTAAGTCGTGTATCCCGCTCCCGCGATCATCACGCGCGGTGCGCAATTCTCGACCACGTCGGCGGCTTCGTGCACCGTGAAGCGAGGATTCAACGCGGCCTTGACGAGCCCGGCCTTATAAAGCGCGCATTCGATCTCCACCAATTCCGTGCAGTTGCGGGCCTGAACCGCGACCCGGTCGCCTTTCGTCAGTCCAAGACCGAGTAATGCATTCGCGAGCCGGCTTGAGCGTTCGTCGAGTTGGCGGTACGTCAGCTCGCGCTCGCGATGCATGACCGCTACGGTGTCGCCCCAATAACGCGCGGCGCGGCGCAGAAAATAAGCAAAGGCCAATCGGTGTCTCCCGTTATCGATCTGGCTCTTAGTCTGTAAGATGCAGGGGATCACCACAATGAGGCGTTGGCTATAAAGTCATAGCCATCAGGAATGACGATGGAGACACGGGACCTGGAATATCTGCTTGCCGTCGAGAAGCACGGCGGCATTGGCCGTGCCGCCGAGGCACTAGGCATGAGCCAGCCGGCTTTGACCAAGGCGATTCAACGCGTGGAGGCGCAGGTTGGGCTGGGACTGTTCGAGCGCACGGCCAGCGGTATCGTGCCGACCCAGGCAGGGGCGCTGTTCATCGTACGTGCCCAGCGCATTGCGCTCGAATACGAAGACGCGCTGAAGGAAATGCATGCGATCCGGAGCGGCGAACAGGGCGTGCTTCGCATCGGTTATTCGCCAACGGTGCCAAACGCGCTGGTACTGGGCGCGTGCCGACAGTTGTTGAACGAACGCCCGGCCGCGCGTCTGCGACTGCGGCGCCGGCTCGCACGCGATCTGGTCGACCTCCTCATGGCGGGCGAACTCGATCTGGTCGTGGCGCCCGAGCCGACTCGCAGCGTAGGCGACGTTACCTTCGTCGAGCTCTTTCGCGACTCGCTCTCCGTGCTAGCCGATGAGGCGCATGCACTACATCGCAAGCGCAATCTACGGCTTGCGGATCTGGCAGGTCAGGAATGGTTGCTGCCTGGACCGAACATTCTGCTGCGGCAGCAAGTCGACGCGGCCTTCGAGCGGCAGGGGCTCGGGCCGCCGAAGCTTCGCGTGGAAACCGATTTCGGTAGCACCTCGCTACTACATCTGCTGCGCGGCACGACGATGCTCTGCATAGCAGGCACCGAATCGTTCGAGAGTCTCGAGGGGCTGCGCGCGCTCAATCTCGACATGAACGAACTCGACTTGCGTCGACGTATTGGCGTGGTGTTCCGGACCGGGGCTTACCTCTCTCCGCTTGCCCAACGCATGGTGGCACTGCTACAGGAGCGGAGCAGCTGAACCGGCTAGAGGCGCATGTCATATTAAAATGGGCGAAGTTGCAGTGTTTTTGTGCCATCGTCCGCTCCCTGGACAAGAACGGACCGCCAAACGCGCTTTCCGAACGGCAGAAATTGGCCGCGTGCTGCCCAATGCGTTTTGGCACATGTCGACCCACAAGGGACGGTCGCGGGAGCGGGAAGCGGACGTTCCCGCTCTCACGCGAAAGCGTATCAGCCCGATATGAGGCTTGCAATTGATCCCAACCACAAGCCTTTTCCCGCGTTTCGTGTTGCTATACGAGCCCTTGAGCTGTCATCGCCAACAGCAGCCGTTCCGCACCGATTCCAAAGCCCGCACCTTCCCGATACGCCCCGCCGCCCACCACTTGCTGCTGCGCTCCGAGTTCAGTGCAGCGCATCTCGAAGCCCCGGCCGTTGAGATAGTAGCTGAGGCCTCTACGAGCTGAGCCGTCGATTTCATAGCCAAGTCCAAGTGAATCAAAGAAGCCAATCACTATCTCCTGACTACGTTTGACCGCCAATTCCGGATCGGGGCAAAGGTACTCGAATCCCAGTTGCGAGAATTCCCTATACCGACCGGCTTGCGGTCGTTCATAGCGATAGCATCGAGCGATATAAAACAACATCCGTTCCTGTTGACGACCCAGCAACTCTATACACCGCTCCTGGAAAAGAGCAGTTGCCTCCGGGATTAGGCAGCAGGCGCGTCCCTTCTTATCGGGAAAGGCCCACATTTGGCCGATGATCTCACTGCCGCCAGCCTTTTGGATGAACGTATCCTGCGACCACAAAGCGGGAACGATGGCCTCTTCTGCCCCAACGTTAATGAAGATAGCTCCGGAACTGATTTTCTAGAGCGCGTGTTTGCGCGGCTTCCTTACCAACGATGAAACGGGTTCCGCGAATCATGGTCATGAGAATCCTCTTCGGTGTAGAAAATCGGGATAGGGGCAGGCCTCGCGGCCCGGCCCCTCCCACACCACCGTGCGTACGGGTCCGTACACGGCGGTTCGGATCGGTTAATCGACTATGGCCTTAGTGATGGAAGCCCCAGCGAGCGAAGGTAACGGTTTGACAGGGCGATGCCCAGCGCGGGACTGCAACTCAGCCGCCACGCATCGTGTGGCGAACCGACCGTCTGGGCAGCAAGGTTTCGGCTGACGCCGCGTACTGTCAGCTCCCGGAATCTTGTGCGGCCCCGTTTCCACTGCTTCCAGAAGAAGCAGCGGATGCGGCGGCGTATCCATTCATCCAGGCGTTGCAGAACGCTGGGCGTTTCGCAGAAACCGAAGTAGCCCTGTCAGCGGCGGCGTCAATTTCACGCGAAACGGGCGGTTTGAAACTCACGGTGGTGAACGGCGTCAAGCGGCGGGTTTGGGGTCGCTCTGGTCTTTCATGCGATAGCTCTTGCCTTCGATGACGACGGTCTCGGCATGATGCAAGACGCGATCGAGCAGCGCGGAGGTCAAGGTGCTGTCGTGGTTGAGGATGTCGGGCCAGTGCTTGAAGGCGCGATTGGAGGTGACGATGGTGGCGCCGTGTTCGGAGCGTTGACTGACGATCTGAAACAGGATGTCGGCGCCTTGCTGGTCGATGGGCAAATATCCGAGTTCGTCAATTAACGTTTTGCATAACGTTAATCGATCTATGTGCAGTGCTCCGTTATGTGGAGTTCGGTCGGTCGAGGCATAGTGACGGCCGGTTGGCAGGACGCGGACTCCACATAATTATCAGAGGCGCTTCAACCAGTCGATAGTCGGCAAGCGTTCAAAGGTTCGGCGGTCAGTTGGCACCGTCGTTAATATGTCGGGGAACACTTGCAGAAGCGCTTGGCGCTTCATGTCGATGTCTGCTTTCGAATAGCGCATCGTTGTATCGAGACTCGCGTGACCAAGCCATTGGCTAATCGTTGGGAAGTCCACGCCCGACTTTAGCATGCTGACCGCAGTCGTATGCCTAAGAGAGTGTGGGTGGATACGTTTCTCCCGGAGGGTAGGCGCGACCGCTTCGGCGGTGACCAGATGCTTGCGAAGCAGGTAATAAACGCCGAAGCGCGTGAGCTTGTCGCCGCGATTGTTGACAAACAGTGCCGCTTTCACGTCAAGGGGATACGGTCGCTCTTCAACGAGTCGCTGCAGCAACCTGGCAGTCTGCGGCCAGATCGGGCAGACGCGCACCTTGTTTCCCTTGCCTTGCAATCTGACCTGGCACGGCCGCTGGACGCGCAGGTCGCACAGACGAAGGTCGAGTACCTCCTGCACTCTTGCTCCGGTATTAAACATGAGTGAGAGCAATGCGTAATCACGTCGTCCGGCGGCGGTCGTTCGATCGACCGAACTAAGCAGCGCCTCGACCTCGCCCTCCTCGAGATATTCGATCGGCGCTGACTGGGCGCCGCGTTTGAATGGAATGCCGAGGATTGCCTGCGACGCCGCAAGATGTTCAGGAAATTCAGTTGCCAGGAACCGCGCGAACGTATGAATCGCGGCAAGCCGGGCATTGCGCGTCGCAATGCCGTTGTGCCGGTCTCGCTCGAGAGATGTCAGGAACTGCCCGACCGAGTCAGCAGTGATCGCCGCAAGGTCCAGGCGTTCAATCCCACAGTGTCGCATCGCACTGAGAAATCTCAGCAGGAGTACCAGCGTGTCGCGATAGCTATGAATTGTGTGCCGACTCATCCCTCGCAACGTAGGCAGATAATTCTGGAAAAATCGGACAAGGGCCCGACCGAGTTCGTCGGAATAAGAGCGCCGTTTCATCACTGCTCTCCTTGGACAAGATAACCAAATCGCTTGGCGAACCGATTACTGGCCAGATCCCGGAGCTCCGGAATCCAGCGCAAATAGTAGGCCGTCGAGACGATTGAGACGTGACCCATGTAAAGTGCGAGCTTTGGCAGGTTGGACTGGACGTCCGCGCCCTGTCGATACCATCGCATTAGTGCCCCCAATTGCAAAGGAGTGCCTAAAGTCATGAATGCGGGGAACCCGTCCGTCGACATCGCGTATTCCGGCCTCATGCAACAGTTCCATGATGCCGCGACGCAATCCTGTTCCAGTGTAGCCTCGTAGACCATGGCTCAAATTGCAAAGTAGTGGTGACGACGGCGAGGTGTCGAGCGGGGTGGCGAGGCGGCGCACGAGGTAGCGGCGTAGTTCCCGCCGGGCACCACACGAAAGCGGAACCCACCGCGATTTGTGAAACTTCGATTCCCGTACGCGCAGAACTCCAGCGTGTGCGTCCACATCGGCCAGCGTCAACCGTAACAACTCCCTTCGCCTCAGCCCGGCCGTGTACAGCAGTACAAGCGCCAGGCGCAGGACATACGGTCGAAGGGGCGATGTCGCCGTGGCCGCGCGCGTGGCCGCAAGTTCAAGTAATTGGCCGATCTGTGCTGGAGTCAGGATAATTGGTGCGGCGTGCGGTTGCGGTCGCGCAAACCGGTTGATGTCCGGCACGAAACATCGGGGTTCGGTACGTTGCCTGTAGAGGCAGAAATTGCGCACGGCAACTTGACGGGCGCGGCGCACGTTCGAGGTGAGGGAATCGAAGGTCTTGCACCACGATTCGAACAGCCTGCTGCTCAGCTCCGATTCGCCAGCCTGGACGAGAAAGTCCGTCAGCGAGTGCAGGGTACGCTCCTGCATGTTGTATTGACGTCCTAGCGCTCGACGGTGCGCAAGATATCGCCTGATGACCGGATCGAGCGCAGTTGACGCGATATGGTCGTTCATGATGCCTCCTTCCTCGAGGCGTGGCCACAACAAGGGACGGGTAAGGCGACGTGTCGCAGCGCTTCCACATGCAGGCGAAGATAGACGCACGTGCTCTCAAGGCAGTCGTGACCAAGCAGATCGCCGATCGTCTTCACGCCGACGCCTCGCTCGAGCAAGCGCATGGCGAAGCTATGCCGCAGGCAGTAGGGGCTGGTCTGCCGAATGGGCAAACCACTGAGCCGTGCGCGCTTGGCGTAGATGTCGTCGACGGTTGCAGCCTTGATCGGGCCAGCCGGGCACCGCACTCTCAGGAATAACTGACGCGTGCTCGTCAATGGCGGGCGACGGCGTAGATAGCGCTCGAGCACGCGCCGCGTTCGGCCGTTCAGCGGCAGGATTAATACCGACCGGGTCTTGCACTGGTCTACCCGCAGAGTGTTCTTCTCCCAGTCAATCGAGTCGGGCCTCAAGCCAGCAACTTCTGCTGGGCGCAAGCCGTAGTAGGCCATCAGGTAGAGAATCGCGTGATCACGGCAACCCTCAACACTCGAACGGTCGATCGAATGAAGGAGCTTGCATACCGTCCTCCAATTGAGCGCCCGTGGTGGAAGTTCTCCGCGATAGGTACGGGGCGTGTCGATGACGTCGAGCCGATTCCTCGTGTAGCCTCGATCGGCGCAGAAGCTCAGAAAGGCACGAAGGTGTGCAACCGTATGCTGAAGACTCTGACGGCAAAAACGCTTGCTGGTTTGATCAATAAAGCGCTCGACATCGTCAGATCTAACGCTTGCAAGGCGCCTGCGCCCCGAACAGACGCTCGCCAGGAAGCCGGTAACCGTGCTCAGGTGCTGCTCAACCGTGGAAGAAGACAGTCCACGCAGGTCAATGAGGTGCGAACGGTATTGCGAAACGAGTGGGTCGAATCGGCCGGGCTTTGCGACCGGAACGAAGAGGCCTCGATCGGTAAGGAAGCGTGCTGCCGCTCGCTGCGTGGCGCGGTACAGCGTCTCATGCGACCAGGGTGCGAACCAGCGGGACAGCGCAGTCGAGGTAATCGGGAGGCTGGTGGCAGCCGCGACATGGTTATAGGTAAGAACCTCACGGAAACGGTGGACGTGGCGTTTCGCACAAATGCGCGTGTAGCCGCGCTCGACGACCCACGCCGCAAAATTGCGGACTAGCGGTCCTTGCGGGCCGGCGGCATAGCGCGGCCAATCGCGGGGAAAGAGAAATTCCAGCATGTGAATCTCCCATTCAAGTGAACGGAAGAATCACAGTAGCTCGTTCCAGTTATGTGTAGCACTGCGGTCTCAAGGCCCCAGTGGACCGTGGCCGCGGCGGCCGACTGCACATAACGACGTGCTGCACATAGGTCGATAATCAACAGGCGCGGCTTGGCGTAGCGGCGCAATTCACGCTTGAGCCCGCCATGGGCACAGGCGGCATTCACCGAATTGATGATGTCCACGGCCGTGGCAAATAGCACCGAGTAGCCGCGCAGGCAGGCGGTATGGCCCAGCGCAATGCTCAAGTGGCTTTTGCCCAGCCCGACGCCGCCGAGGAAGATCACGTTGGCGTGCTCCTCGATGAAGTTCAGGCGAAACAGATTCTGGACCTGCAGACGATTGATCTTGGTGGGCCAGTTCCACTCGAATTGGTCCAATGTCTTGAGTACCGGGAATCGCGCGAGCGCGACGCGTCGGGCGACGCTGCGATCTTCACGCCGATGCGCCTCGCCTTCGACCAGGCGGGCCAGATACCCGACATGCGACCAGTGCTGGGCGGCTGCCTCGCTGGCCAAAGCCTCGTAGTGTTGCAGCGTGTAGGCCAGATGCAGCTGCATAAGCTGCGTGCGCAGCGTTGCCGCAGAATCGGCGCCTGACTGTGGCGCGCTGGATTCAGCTTTTGTCTTTGTCGTCATCCTGGTCATCGTTGGCCTCCGGCACGCGGTAGCACGAGAGATCCGGCTGGGCGAGTTCGAACTCCAGCCAATCCTGATGGCGGATCAGATGCAGTGCTCCGGCCTCGGGCCGCTGCCGCGCTCTGGCCTCGAGCATGTTGGCGATGTACTCGCAACTGAAGGCCTGGAACGCGAGCCCGTCCTGCAGGGCGCGCGCAACGGCCTCGATGCCGTAGATTTCGCTCAACGCGACGGTCTTGCGCACATGCTGGCGCGCATTGATGCGCCGTTGCTCGAGGCCTTCGCAATAGGCCTGGGCGTGCGGGCCCAGGCTCAGGAAGCGCAGCATCAGCCGCTGTTCGCGCGCATGGCGACGCTGCGCGAGCAGGGCCTTCGGATGCTCGGGATCCTCGATATCGAGGTGACGCTCGTAGCTGCGCACATGGCGGGCAATCAACTGGTTCTCGTAGTAGATGCAAATCCGATCGGGATAGGCCTTGAGCGTGACGCGCGTATTGGCGTAGCGCGCCGGCACCGAGTAGTGGTTGGTGTCCAGCGCTACGCGAAACTGGCTGCTCGTGCGCACCGTGAGGATGCGCGCGACGTCGTAGGGCGAAGCATTGAGCGGCTTCAGATGCGCGCGCTCGGTCTCGAACAGATCGACGGGGCGTTGGTGCGTCTCGCCGTGGATGCGCACGTTGCCAATGGTATCGAGCCAGAGTCGGGCCGCGGGGTTGATGGCGCTGAACTCGGCGAGCTCGAGCCCGTTCAAGAGATTCTTCTTGACGTAGCCCACGCCGTTCTCGACGCGGCCCTTCTCGTTGCCTTTGCCGACGTTGCAGGCGACGATCTCGAACCCCCAGTGGCGCGCTGCATCGAGGTAGCGCGGATTGAATACCGGCGCGTGGCCGATCAGCCGCTGCAGCACCGCGGACTTCAGATTGTCCACCATAATCTTGGCCGGACAACCACCGAAGGCGGCAAAGGCATGTTCGTGGCAGGCGAGGAAGTGCTCCATCGTCTGTGAGACGGTGAACTCCAGATACATCAGCCGGCTGTAGCACAGCACCATGACGAAGAACGAGAGCCGCCGCCGCGTCGAGCCCACGGCGATCGAACCGTATTCGCCCCAGTCGACCTGGGCACACTCGCCCGGGGCGAACGCGAGCTTCAGGAATGCCTCGCGACGCGGCGGGCGGATCTTGCTCACGTAGTCGCGCACGATCGTATAGCCGCCGTCGAAGCCCGCTTCACGCAAGCGCTGGAAGATCTGCTGCGCGCTGTACGGGTGCGCATCGAGCCAGCGTACCACCTGCGCCTTGAACGGATCGAGCCGGCTGGCGCGTGGCGGCTGCGCGCGATGTGCGTACCGCGCGGCCTTCAACCACTTGGACACCGTTTGCGGATGCAGGCCGAGCGCGCGCGCCGTCTGCGTGATCGTCAGGTGCTGCCGATCATGGCAGTCGCGAATCTTGCAGTACGTTTCATAATCAAGCACGACGCTTCCCCAGCGCCGCGTGCAACCGCTCAAGCTGCGTCGTCACGTCCGCGTGAGGCAGCGGCGGCGCCGGCACCGGCGCATCCAGCGCCAGCACCTGATAGATCGGCCCTTGCCAGGCGATCAGGCCGACGCGAATCAGGTCGCTGCGGGCCATCTCCAGACGCGCCGGCGCCATCGACAGGCGCCGTGCGAGCGTCGCGTCGGCGTAGTAGCTCAGGCCCTGCGCATCGGCGACGGTGACCAGAAACAGGTACAGCGCAGCCGCACAGGCGTCACAGCGCTCGAGGTAGCGCTCGCGCACCAGCCGGTGATCGACCCAACTGAAGTGCGCCGGAATCTGCCGGATCCGCTCAGGGCAAATCACACGCTTGCTCGGCATGCTCCCCCCTCCCATGCAAGATGTCCTGCCCCAGTTGTAGCAACCGCCGGCTGCTGCGCACGATGTCTTCTTGTAACGGGCTGTCGGTCAAATGGGCGATCAGCCCAATCAGGACGGCCGGTTGCGCCGATAAGACTTCTTGTAACGCAGCGCCTCCCGAATCGGCCCCCGAGCCTTGTGTGGCAAGGGTTTGCGCGCGGCAGTTCTCTTGTAACGCATCCCCAGACTTCTCGGACTTCTGCTGCGTTCGGCGCCCGTAGCCCGGATGCTCGGCGCGCCAATGCCGCACCCGCGCGACGTGCTCCGCACCGTGGAAATAGTCCTGGTTCTCGGGTTTGGCCAGCCATTGCCGCTGGCTGACGGCTTTGCTCGCCCGGCGACACGCGGGTTCGCTGCAGTACCGTTGGTGCCGCGCATTGCGGGGATCGGGACGAAACCAGGCCCCGCAATGCCGGCACTTTCGCTGTCCGACGCGCTTCATGACCGACCCTCCTTGGGGGCAGATCATGCGCGCGCCTACGCCCGAGCCTCGCCGTCAGGTTCGGCACGAACAAAAAACAACAGCCGAAGAAGAAGCGAAAAGCGAAGAACAGCCAGGCCTTTATGAAACAAAAGCCGGAAGAAAACGCACCCGGAAGAAAAACCACCACGAAGAAGATGACGTTCGCACCGTCAGATCTCGACGACTTTCAAGTTGCCGATGACAGTAGCCCCGCCACCCTGCCAGATAACGTTTCAGCGCGCCGATCATCTGGTCGACGCTGACCCCGCGCGTGCGTTGAGTCAATTCCCGGATGCGCTCCTTGAGGCGGGACAGCGCCTTGGGCGCAATACGCCGTTTGACCTTGTCCCGATCCGAGAAGGTGAACCCCAGAAACTTCCGCGTGTGTGGCCGTGCGACCGCGCTCTTGGTCTCGTTGACCGTCAGCTTCAGCCTGCCGGCGAGGAAGGCCTTCAGCCCCGCCATCACACGCTGGCCCGCGCGTTCGCTGCGTACGTAGACGTTACAGTCGTCAGCGTACCTCGCGAAACGCAGCCCGCGTCGCTCAAGCTCCCGGTCAAGATCGTCGAGCATCAGATTGGATAATAGCGGGGACAGGGGGCCACCCTGGGGTGTGCCCTCGTCCGTCGCACCAACCAGCCCGTGCTCCATCACACCCGCCGTCAGGAAGGAGCGGACCAGCTTCAGCATTCGCTTGTCGCTGACTCGCTTTGCCACCCCACTCATCAGGATGTCGTGGCTCACGCGATCGAAGAATTTCTCCAGATCCAGATCTACAACCCATCGGTACCCCGACTGGATGTAGCTTTGCGCCTGCGCCACGGCCTGATGTGCCGAGCGGCCCGGACGGAAGCCGTAGCTGGACTCCGAGAACGTCGGGTCCCACTGCCTTTGCAACACCTGCAAGACCGCCTGCTGGACGAATCGATCAAGCGCAGAGGGGATGCCGAGCTTGCGCACGCCACCACCATCCGGCTTGGGTATCTCGACCCGTCTCACAGGTTGAGGCTTGTATGTGCCGTTCAGCAGCGTGGCCCGTATCGACGGCCAATGCTCCCGCAGGTACGCCGGTAATGCCTGAACGGTCATCCCGTCCACGCCCGGTGCGCCCTTGTTCGCTTTCACACGCTTCAACGCCTGCTTCAGGTTCCCCCTTTCGCAGACTTCTTCCATCAGTCGGTCATATGCCGACGGGCTTTCAGACTCGGGGTTCGCCGCCATAGGTTCAGCCCCTCCACCAGCAGCCATCGGGGCTTCACCCCTGCTTCCGCTGTCGAGGACGCGATGCGTTTTCTGCTGCTCTCCCATGTCGAGTTCTCCGGCTTACTTGCCGCTCCTTTCCGTTTGGGCCTTCCAACGTTGCCGCTGTACTATGCCCGCTGCTGACTCCTACACGACGATCAACGCCCCTTGCGGGTCGTTCAGTCCTGATTTCAGGACACCGGGCAGGCCTCCCGAGGTAAGCTCAACCGCCTTCACCACACACCTGCCAGATTTACCACCCCGGCCCTTGATGGTTGAGGACTTCGCGATCATATGCTCGCTCGTCCGGCCGGGTAGGCCTCATATCTGGTTTCTGTTCGTCAGGTCGTGGCTTTGCTACACGCTTCCTTCAGACCCCGCCTCGCGACGACGCCCTTGCGTTTCACTAGTCCTTCGCCCCATCAGGCTGGACAGATCCTATGCACGAAGGGGCCACTGAACACGCCGATCCTAAAATCAGCGTGTTGAGCCTTACTGAAAGGAGAGAGGATCATGCGCACAGATCAGGCATACCCGACGCATTCCGAAACGCTCGTGCTGGCAGTATCACTGGAACTCTCTGCCGGCCAGTGGAAGGTTGCGCTGCACGACGGCCGACGCGAGAAACCAGCCGTGCACACGGTGGCGCAGCCGCAGGCCGCCGCGCGGCTGCAGGCGGTGCTGGACCTGATCGAGGCGCACAAGCAGAAGTGGTCGCTGCCGGCCGGCGTGCGCGTGGTCGTTTGCTACGAGGCCGGTCAGGACGCCTTCTGGATCTGTCGCGCGCTGCAGGCGCGACACGTCGAGTGCTTCGTCGTCGATACGGCCAGCATTCCGGTCGAACGCCACAGTCGACGCGCGAAGACCGACCGGCTCGATGCCATCAGGCTGGTCACCAGCCTGCGCGCGTGGCTGCGCGGCGAGCGCGACCGCATGCACGTGGTTCACGTGCCGTCGCCGCAGGACGAAGCGTCGCGCCAGCTGATGCGCGATCGCGGGGAACTGCAGAAGGAAGTGCTGCAGCACCGCGACCGCATGCGCAAACTGCTGGTCACGCTGGGCTGCTGGGATGAGGTCGATCACAGGGCTTTCGCGGGCCGGCTCGCCCGTGACGAGGTGCGGTGTCACGACGGTGCGCCGCTGCCGCGCGAGCTGCGCGAGCGGCTGCTGCGCGAGTGCGAACGGCTGGCACTGGCCCAGCAGCAACTCGCGGCGCTGGAGAAGACGCGGCAGGCGAGCGTGCCAGCACCCGCGCGCAAGCGAAGCGATGACCTGGCGCGCCTGAAGGGCATTGGCGAGGTGGGCGCGTCGCGCCTCGCGCTAGAGCTGTTCTGGAGGGAGTTCAGCAACCGGCGCCAGGTGGGTGCCTGCGTAGGGCTGGTGCCCCAGCCCTACGACAGTGGCCAGAGCCAGGTGGATCAGGGCATCAGCAGGCAGGGCAACCGGCGGGTGCGCGCGTTACTGGTCGAGATGGCGTGGTCCTGGCTGCGCTACCAGCCCCACAGCGCGCTGTCACAGTGGTTCAACCAGCGCACCCAGGGCGCGGGACCGAACCGCCGCGCGCGACGCATTGCGATCGTCGCGGTGGCGCGACGTCTCGCCATAGCGCTGTGGCGCTATCTGAAGGACGGTGTAATACCCGAAGGCGCACAGCTGAAGTCAGTCTGAGTCAGCGAGGTATCGCAACAAGGCAATCATGCAACGCCCGAAACTGATGTATGGAACGGTTTGAAGTGAACATGCCCGTCAAGTCCCCGGGTTACCGACGTAACCGATTTTACAGATGGGGCATGCTCCCGGAAAAGATTCCGGCGTAATGCGCATGCAGGATGAGGCTGGCCAGACGCCAGCGGATAGAAGGTGGTCGGACGTCAAGTTCGACGCGCGCGATGACCGGCTTCAGACCAGGGACGTAGACTGGATCACAGCAATGGTTGACGGTGGTGGAACTCCGCCGGACTATGCAGCACAAAATGCGCTTGTATGGTAGTGAACGCGAGCTATCGCGCCACCACCATACGCCAGCATATTGCCCCTTCGCAGCGTCAAGGGTCCGCTACGCCAGGCTTCGCCTGCCCTTGACCCAGCAATGCGCTTCTGCATGGAGACGGAGAAGGACATCGTTGATGATTCATGAGTCAGGCCGTGAAAAGCCTTGACAACTTCCTGCTCATAGAAGGGGACTTGCACCCCCAAGCTGTTGCGCATGCTCGGCGCACATAAAAAAAGGCGCTTAAGGCGCCTTGGTCGTTTGTGCACGGAAAGGGAGGAACGAGATCCCGGATTCCCTGCTATGGACGTAACGGACCACGGCGCATTGGATAGCAACCGTGATGGTGGTGAGACTTGCTAGTGACGTTACGAAGTTCCATGCTGCTAATACTGACACACAAACTGGTTTTTGTGTACAGACCGTTATGTTTCGGCTTGCCGGTTTAGGAGACCGCGTTGACCGACCGTTCGTGGCCGGCGACAGCCTTCGCGCGTCCGGCACGAAGCGCCCAACTCAGTCAGGTCGCTCCCGGGGCATCGTCGTCAGCGAGCAATGCCCAACGTTCATGGTCGCGCCATTTTCCATCAATGCGGAGATAGCGCGGTGAAAAGCCTTCCTGTTTGAAGCCTAAGCGACGCACGAGTGAGATTGATGCCACGTTTCGCGGTTGGATATTCGCCTCGAGGCGATGCAAACCAAGCTCGGCGAAGGCGTACATGATGGGCGCCCGAAGCGCCTCTGTCATTAGACCGGTTCGACTGAAGTCTGACATCCCGTAATAACCGAGATAGGCACTCTGAAAAGCGCCCGCAACAATCTCGTTGAGGTTGATCACACCGATCACCTTATTCGAGACATTTGCCCGTGCAACTAGTCCGACATTTGTTCCGGTCAGTCCGCGTGCAAACCAGCCGTCGAATCCAGCCTGATCCGTGAATGCCGTGACCCACGGCCAGTGGTATTCTCGATTTGCCAAATTTGCAGCAATCAAATCGGCGGGCGTCGGCACGGGTCGCGCGACTTGGTTGAATGTTACTCATAGTCGTTTGTTGGAGGAGCATGCAGGATCTGGATTGTCGCCGATCTAACGAAGACCGTTCAATGACTGCTTGTGGCCGCACGCGGCCGAGCGATACCCCGCCAACCGTGACCGTGACAGAGGACTTTCCCCTTTGCATTTCCGATCGGAGTTTCCGTACTGCCTATCGCGTCAAGGACTGCACTCGACGCGCCGTCGCGCGAAAGTTTCTCAGGCAGAACGAAGTCCAAGGAAATCGTCTTCTCGCCAGCATTGGCAAAGAAGACCCGGACGGTACCCGCGACGCTGTCGCTCAGCACCTGGCCAATGCCCCACTCTGGCTTCTTCGGGTGCTGAACACGATCGCCCTTCTTGTATTGCATGAAATTTCCCCGATGGCAGTTCGTTGGCTTTTCTCAGTCCACGTGCCTTCTGAGTCATCCGCGAATGTTGTCGGCGCGCGGACGGTCGGCCGGCGTGAGGCCTGTTTTGTTAACTAGCGTCGATCCACTCGAGGACGAGTCGCTGCGACTCGTCCAATATGCACCCGATTCCTAGTTTCGGTCACATTGGTCAGCGCGAGATTCTATAAACAATGCTTGGCGCGTCTCCCGGTACATCGTCAAGAGTTCCGAATTGAGTCAACCCCGCCTTCTCCAGAACGTTCCGAGAGGCGACATGGTTGCTCCGTACCAAGGCGAAGATCTCCTGTAAATGCAGGGCTTGAAACCCGAATTTGATTGCTGCGGTTGCCAACTCGGTCGCAAGCCCTCGCCCCCACGCCTTGACCCCGAGTCGATAGCCCAGATTCACCTTTACCTCATCGCCGAATGGCCTATATGAAAGGCCGCCGAACCCGACAACCTCGCTCGGCCGGGCTGCCCAGGCAATTGCCCACGTGCCGAACCCGTTCTTGATCCAATCATCGAGCCAACGAGCCATTGTTGTCTCGGCGTCGGCGAGGGAGCGCGCATCGGCCCAGCCGGATTAAATTCGTTTGTGAGTGGATCACCATAGATACGGAACAGAGTGTCTACATCCGAGTTGGTCGGCTGACGCAGAATCATTCTTGCGGTACCAATGTTGTGCATTGAGACGATTGATGCACGCTGGTCATACGTTGTTTTTGTCCATCTGGCGCACTAGATAAGGTAGGACGACGATAGTAGCAGAACGAAAACGAATGCGACCTTCGCTTACGGCCGCCGCCGACCGGCTCAGCCGCAGTCAATCTGCGATCAGTCACGCTTTGACCGAACTGGAGGACATCACGCAGGTCAAGCTGCTTATGCGTGACCGGCAGCCGGTCGTGTTGACTGCTGCCGGCGAACGTCTATGGCCGTACGTCCGGAACGTGGTGCGGGAGGCGCAGACGCTGCGTCAGCAATTCAGCCTGTCGCGCGGCAAGCTAGAAGGGCGGCTAGTGGTCGCCTCGCTGCCGAGCGTATCGCTGGCGTTCGTCGTGCGCGCACTCGAGGAGTTGAAAGAGATGCATCCGGGGGTGTCGGCGGTGCTGCTCGAAGGCACGGATGTGGAAGTCGAAGGGTGGATCGAGGACGGTACCGCCGACGTCGGCGTTGTGGCGGGCACGAAGACGTTCGCGAACAACTTGCTGCTGCTCGATGACGATTTCGTCGCGGTAGCGGCGGCCGGTACGTTCGACGGCCGCAAGAGTGTGTCGACAAAACAGTTGTCCGCGTTGCCGTTTATTTTCTCGAAGGCACGTTGCGGGCCGGTGATCGCAGATTACTTCGCGCGTAGTGGCGCGCAACTTCGGGCCGCCTTCAACGTGGTCAAGATGCGCACCATTCTTTCAATGGCGGAGGCGGGCATGGGCGTGTCGATCGTCCCGCGCATCACGCTCACTTACACGTCGTTCGGAGGCCGGGTGCTGGAGCTGTCACCGAGGCTGCATCGTTCTGTGCGGCTGTCGTGGAACACGACTGGCAACGCGGTGACAGATGAATTTATCAGGCTCGCCGCCGCACAACGTGTCAAAGGAGGAAAGGCGACCAAAACGCGGGCGAAGAAGGGAAAGTAACGGGTCGCCGGCGCGATGAAAAGCGCTCATATGCGGCTTGCAGTTTATTCACGCTGAAGCCGGCCGATATGCAGTACATTGTGCGGCACTCGTCAACCTGACTTCCCTGTCTCGAAGGAGACCGCCGTGCCTGCCTTGCCCACTCTGCTTGCTTTCGGACTCGTGTCGCTCGGCATGGTCCTGACGCCCGGCCCGAATATGATCTACCTGATCTCGCGTTCGATCTGCCAAGGCCGCCGTGCGGGTCTGCTGTCGCTCGGCGGCGTTGCACTGGGGTTCGTGTTCTATATGTTTTGCGCAGCGTTAGGCATCACCGCGCTTGTGCTGACCGTGCCGTACGCGTACGACGCGTTGCGCTTTTCCGGCGCGCTGTATCTGTTGTACCTCGCTTGGCAGGCGCTCAAGCCGGGCGGTCGCTCGGCGTTTCAGGTCCGGCAGTTGCCGCACGACAGCCGCCGAAAACTCTTCACGATGGGCTTCGTCACGAACCTCGCGAATCCGAAGATCGCGGTGATGTATCTGTCACTATTGCCGCAGTTCATTTCGCCGGGACATGGTAGCGTGCTCGCGCAATCGCTGGCGCTCGGCTGCGTGCAGATCGCGGTTAGCGTTAGCGTCAACGCGTTGATCGCGAGCATGGCTGGTTCAATCGCGGTATTTCTCACCGGCCGGCCGGTTTGGGCGTTGGTTCAGCGCTGGTTGATGGGCACCGTGCTGGCCGGATTAGCGGTGCGTATCGCGCTGGAATCGCGACGCTAGAGATGGCGACAGGCGCGATCGGCTGGCGATTCGCGCCCCCCTGTCCACATGGGCTTTGCGAGGTCTCGATACTCACATGGCGTTGCTCAGACTTACTTGTGCCGTTATCTGTTCACGGTTCGTAGAACAGTTTTATTGACTGGTCTTGATCAGACGGCCGTATAACATGTGTTCGCCCGATCATTTCGGTGAAGCACTTCCCACAGCAGACGGCTGTAATATTCGGCCAATAGTTCACGCGCTTCTGAACGTCTTCCTTCATCTCGCCGCATTCATCGCAGCGATCCAGGACACGGACCTGCAGCGGTCGTGAGCGCCACTGTTCGACCGCGTTCATGTCAGCAGCCCTCGTGTTGATCTGCGACGCCGACAGCGATGATGTTCGCGGCCATCTTCCGCAGTTCTGCCGACGTCGGATCATCTCGGCGCAGCCCGAGTAAATCTCTTGCGTTCGTGCTCATCGTGGCCCTCACTGGATACAGATGTGGCTAAGGTCAACAGTCCGGCGATACACGTTCTTGTTCAGCCAGGGGGCGAACGTGTACTCGTCGTACGCGTTGCTACCGATATGAATCCAGTTATGCAGAACGTTTAACATGGCGCCCCTCAAATGAAATCGCAAAGTCCATGGAATCAAGATAGATGGACGACCCGAAGAAAGCCATTCTACGAACGGTCGCTGCAATCCTCCGTTGGCGTAGCGCGCTCATACGTTCGGATACCTCGAGGCATTTAGGAAGTGAGCGTTCGAGTGGCGATGTAGCGGGATCCGTTACCGTAAGCCAGTCATACCTAGGTATGGGACGGCCATTCCTAAGCAGGAGCAATGCGTGCCATTCGTAGAATGGTCTTTTTTGTCTTGCACGTTTACATTGATTCCATGGTCGGTGCGTTCGCGTGACACGTCTGCAACGGCAGCGTCTTCTTTGGTCGTCAGTTTCTTCGGTCGGAGAACGTTATGCACGTTCGTATCGTGGCTAGGCGGGATCGTGTATCAGGGGACGGTGAAACTGAGCCGTGTCTGCATTCAATTGCCCGGAGGACGGCATGGACCGGTGACGAGCATCGCATCGATCGGGCTGTTTTTCTTGCACGCCAAGATTTGCGCTGTACAGCTTGGTACATGGACGTCGCTTGTGCTTCATCGTGTTCTGAGTTGCGCGGCGGCCCGCAAGTGCGCGCGGACAACAATCCGGGCTACCCCGACAGCTACGAGCCGAACGGCGCCGATGCATGCGCGCAGGACGCGCTGGCGATCGAGTCGTTGGTTGAGGTGGCGACGCCACGGGTGACGATGATCATCCCGGCACCACGACTGCCTCTGGCTTCGGAGGCATCTAGTTCCGACAGCTCGGCGCGAGGGAGTTCGAGCGTGCGCAGCAATGCGATCGACCAGTGACAGTTCGGGCACCGCTCCATTCATCAACCTTAGTGCCTAGGCGATGACCGAAGGTATAGAGGCAAATCCACCCACAATCACACCAGCGGGGCGTATGGTGGATACAGTCCGCCGGGCGCCGGTGGCGGCGACGTGTAGGAGAGGAGCCAGCTTGCGAGCCGAACCAAATAGCAGGAGAAGCACGCGGTTCGTCTTGTTGGTGCATTTGTTAGCTACCGTTGCGGAGCATTCATGAACCTTAAAATCAGCGGACACCATCTCGAAGTCACTCCGGCACTGCGTGAATACGTGGTTACTAAGCTCGAGCGGATCTTGCGACATTTCGAAAACATCATTGATGTGACCGTCCTTCTGTCGGTCGACAACCAGAAGCAAAAAAGGCGGTGGGCTGAGATCAACGTTCACGTGAAGGGGCGAGATATCTTTGTTGAGAGTTCCGATGGGGATCTATACGCTGCGATCGATTTGTTGGTCGACAAGCTCGACAGGCAGGTTGTACGGTACAAGAACCGCTTGCAAGACCATCATCACGACAGCATCAAATATCGTTCCGCGAACATGACACCTGCAGAATGAAGGTGCAAGGAGCTGTCAGAAATTTCGTGTGCTGAGGTCGGTATAAAGAAGTCTCAACTCATGGCGCAGGCGAATCGCTCGCCGAACAGAATCGCTAACTGATTGATGGCTTCCGTGGGCGCAAGAGCATCTTTCGCAACGGTCCGTTGAGGGTCCGAATTTACTGCGCGTGAAAGCGGCCATTCGCAGCGAGCGGTGGTCAAGCAACTGAGGATGACCGCAATGGCCGACTATGCAACTTGCATCGTCGTCGGCAATCGAACGTCCGTTGTCAGGGCGGATCCGCCGCCTGAATGCCGGGATGACCGCGCGGGCGAACGGCAGTTCATGGCCGGCTTGCGCCTGCCAGGAATCGGCAGCACGCGACCCAACTCTGCCGTTCGACAATGGAACGCCCCGCAGTCTCTTCCCGAAGTACAGCGGTCATTCGGACGGCTGCTTCGTCGGCGGATGCCCGCCATCGCGTCCGTTCGAAGGTGCCAGCCGACTTAGGGCGGTCAGTGGCCGTTTAACCACTACGAACTGTGCCCCGGTTCAACTCCTAAGCGCGGCCGTGCGCCGAATTTCTTATGTGCCCATTGAGGAATCAGCGCCCCTGCTGCAATTGAATTAAGCCAGCATCAAGCGCTGCGGTCGCACCGACAATTCGTCGTACGGCCGCTCGGTCGAACTCATTGTCACGTTGTGCATCGTGCGTCCCACTGTTGAGGTAACCCCATTCGATCGATCCACCGTTAATCCCCAAAAGGTCATCAAGCGCCGCGACCACTGCGGGTATCGCTGGATGCGGATTAGGGAGGCGCGCCAAAGCCCCACGCAACTTCATGCACTTGTTGTTGAGTTCCCACTTCGCTCTGGGCCCGGCGAGCTTGAGCTCCAGCCGGCTCCCCAACCATGTCCACAGACGATCGGTCAGGCTTTCGATGGCAGGTCTCGAATGGCGCAGGGCGTCCCGTTTTTCGTCGGCGGCAAGGGAAGCCTGCGCAAGCAGGACGTAGTTCTTCGTGGGCGGGTCAGCGTCGACGCGCAGGTGGTGTTCGCCTTCATGAGGAAGAAACTTGTAGACCTTGATCATCTGCGCCCGCTGTGCGCCCAACTCCTGCTGGATACGGTGTAGAAACTCCTCCGCGTGCGAAGTCAGAATAACTTGCTTGCCGTCAAGCAGATTGTCTTCAAAGAAGGTTCGCCAGATTCCATTTCGGTGTTCGTCGTCGATGGCGTTCACTACGTCATCGAAGATCACCACTGGGCAACTTTGCTCGATGTTCTTCGCAAGCAATATTGCCAATCCCAAGCATTTGATATGCCCCTCGCTGAGGATGACCAGCGCGTCATAACGAACCCCAGGCTCGGCTGTGAACTCGATCTCGATCTTGCCGTTCTCCGCGAGCGGAAGCCACAGGGCATGAAGCAGATCGGCCGGTGGATCATCCCGATTGAACGAGTTGTACAGATCCCGACCTCGCTGCCCTAGCCCCTGCAGCAGGAGCGCTGGCAATCCGTCTAGATACTGCTTTAGGGCCGCAAGGAATCCGTCGTAACTGTCCTTGATCACCCGGTGATGGGCAATCACATTGGCCTCAGCGGCCACTTCGGCCACCAGTTCGCGATTCGCCACTTCGAACTGCGCGACTTCGCCTTGCGCTTGAAGCACGGCTTCCAGGCTGGTCGCGCGAATGGTTCTGCAGCGCTCTATGTCGGAACGGTATCCGTCGAGACGGTCACGCTCTTGGGCCAGTTCATGGCGTTGAGCCAGAACTCGTTGATTTTCAGCATCCCGTTGCTCAATGGAGGCGACCAGGCCGAGCAAGGTCCGCCAGCCTTGTTGATTGTTTTCCACCCACGGCTGAAGCCACTGTCCAGCTGACACGGGCGGCAGCACTGGCAAATTGGCAGCTCTGAGTTCTTCGGGACTAACGACCGCGACTGCGCGAATGGCCCCAGACATGGACATGAGCAGATTTTGAAGTGCGCCGTTCAGCGCTTGGCTATGCTGTTCTTCCTGACGCTGGATGGCCGCGAGCTCGGCGAGCTGCTGCAGGCCGGCCCGAGCCCGGTCGAACGGGTTCTGGGCAACCTGACCGAGATCGGTTCCGCACGCAGGGCACGACGTCGCACCGTTACTCAACTGCAGCACAGCGTTATAAAGCTGCGTATACGAGACATCCCCGGCGCGAGCGGCCAATTGATCTCTCGCGTTTCCCAGAAGCGCATCGATGCGATATGTCTCTGCAAGCAGGGCGGCCAGATTTGCCTGGGTAATGCCATGGATCTGTGGCGGCGCCGCGTTGAGCAATCCTTGAACATAAGGCAACTGTCCCTGCGTCTGGGCGTTTCCGAACAACCAGTCGCAGACTTCGGCGAACGATTTGCCCGTCCATATACGTTCAGCCAGTGCCAATTCGTCGCGGTCCAGTTGCGCAAGCTTTTCTGGGTTCGCCCTGATGAGCTGCTCAGATGCGGCCAACTGGGTACGGCGTCCTGCTAGCATCAAACCCTTCAGGCCAGACAGGTTGAGGTTCTCGTCAAGGTCTGGATTGAAGCCTCTGACGAACTCGCTGAATTGATCCACCCCGAACAGGGTGGCAATCAGTTGGCGCTGGTCACCCGGAGTTCGTGCGGCTATTCGAGCAAAGTCGTCGAGACGGTTCTTTTCGATGAAACAGAATCGGTACGCATCTTCGTTGGACGCCACCACGGCCAGGTCCGCTTCGCCCGCTCGAGATGTCAGGACCGGTATTGCATGCCGGCGAAGTCGTGCGTTGTTGCAGTAGACGCGATGATCCACGCGCTTGATCTTTGCCTCGCTGATAAAGCCCAGCATCGCCGTTTCCAGCGCCTCGCAAAAGCTGCTCTTTCCCGTGCCGTTGGCGCCATAGACCAGCGTTATGTCTCGGCTGAGGTCGAAGGTTTCCTCGCGCATGAAGCCGCGAAACGGTCCCACGCGAAGTTCATGCAGACGTCCCATGAGTTGCTCGTGCGCATCAGGCAACGCCTCCGGCTGGATCTCAGTCGCAGTCGTAAGCAGATGGTTGACGGCGATGGGTGCCAGCCGCACTGAGCGGGCGCGTCGTGTTGCGCCCACTTCCGCAAGATGGTCGAGGTTGGCGAGCACTAGATTCGCCATTCGCCGCACATTTTCCGATGCTGGCGATATTGCCAGCGATGCGAGAAACCTCTGATACTCAGCCAGAATGGAGGCCATACACGGTCCTTAACGAATTCTTATGTCCGCAGATTTACATATATATGGTGTAAATCCGCCTTGACCGACTCTTTGGAAGAGTGAGTAGATTCCGCGGTCGCCTGAGCATCTGTACACGGACGAGGGCAATAATGAAATTTACCATTGCGAGTCGGCGTTGCGGCCTCAATCGGCAGGCCCGAATTAAAAATCGGCCATTCGTTGAATTGGTCGCGAACGACTTTGGCCGACGACTCGGCGTTCACCCTTGCGAGTTGAATGGCCGCTTACAAACTGGAACCGACGTCTGAACGTCGCGACAACTGAGGCGGAGAATGGCTGCTCATGGCCGCCCTCTGCCTGCCGCGGTCGACGACAGGCGTCCCCGCTTCTGCCGATTGTCTGAGATCCACGACTGGCCGTATCTCTGCGCGATGGACACTGTTGCAAATCGGCTGCTTTGCGCTGCATCAGAGCGGCTTGAACGCAAGCATCTGCCAAGCCCAGCGCGGCCATACTGTGGAACAGCCCCTTGGCGTTTCAGGCAACCGGCTTGCGCCACACGCTGGCTAGCCACGGCTGCCGCTCACGCGGCAAGCCGGCGGGCCGGTAATAGTGCTCAATTTCGACGAAGCCTGCGTCCGCCATATATCGGCGCCATGCTTCGAAATCATGGAAGACGCCGTAGCGGCCGTGGCTCCAGCCTTCCTGATTCGTGCCGCGCGGGTTGGAGCTGAACAGCACGCCGCCGGGCTTCAGCGTCGCGTGCAATTGCCGCAACACGCGCGGCAACGCCTGACTCGGGACATGGAACAGCGCGGCGTTGGCGAAAATGCCGTCAAAGTGCGCGGCCGGCAAATCGAGATGCAGGAAATCCTGCTGCCAGACGTCGCAGCCAGTCGCGTCACGCGCCATCGCAACGAAGCGCTCGGCGCCATCGAGGCCGACCGCGCAATGGCCGAGTGTAGTGAAGGCCTTGAGATCTCGCCCCGGCCCGCAGCCGAAATCCAGGATCGTAAGAGGCGGCTCGACTTCGATATGGTGCAGCAGCGCCGCGATGTTCTGCGTGACGTCGTGGTCGTACGTGCCGTTGCGGAAATCTTCCGCGTGCGCGTCGTAGTGCTGCAACGTGACGGCACTGATTTTATCGAGGTCGCGGGGGTCGAGTTCCATGCGGGAAGTATATCTCGGGGCATTTCCCGCACGACTACGTCGTACTTCCGGTGTCATCAGTCGTGGTCGGTTGCGTGCCGAACAGGATGAACAACGCGATTCCGTGTGCGCAACTGATTCCTCTCGGGTTTCCGAGGAAAGCGCACGGTATCAGGCGAACGGCTGGAGATGGCGGCGTACCTTGCCGATCGTCGTGCGATCGACCCGTGCGTGCCACGAGCGGCAGCACGCGACCCACTGCGGCCCTTCGGGTCGGCTCTCCATCAATGGCTGTTCCCAAAGTACAACCGTCATTCGTGCGGCCATGTCGGCCGGCAAATTCACGGGGCGGACACTCGTGAATCGTCGCAGAACCGGAGCAGCAACGTCCGCTGTCGCAACTTTCGTTGTTTTTACGGATTATTCAAGGCCCATATTATTACTACACAGGCGCATAGCGTTGTCGCAAAGCGCGCTGGCCACGAGCATGCAGTTGAATAGTCTTCGCTTGAACTGCTATGCCGTCGAAGTGTATTTATTTTATCTGCATCTCATTGTAAGTCCGGCCCTTCAGACAACGTCCACAGGGCGCGTCTATCGGCTGATGTCGACGATCTTAGCCTGTGTCGGCGCTTGAATACCAAGCAGTTGCGCAGCGACAGGAATCACGCGGCTTGCCCGCAGGCCGGTCAGACAATCGCTTGTGCTTTCCTTGTGCCGGCCGCACCCTTCCTGCCGGCACGGAACGCATTCGCTCTCCCCCTGCAACAGGTACACGTTGCCGCGCAGGCCTGAGCCACGTCGAGCCCATGGCGCCTTACCCACCGGCCAGTTCCATGGCCACGGGCCCCAGCGAACCGGGTCGCCTGGGCCGAACAGCGCGATCGTCAACGTGCCGCATGCGGCCGCAACGTGCGTGGTACCCGTATCGGGACCAATGAAGAGCTTCGCGCGCCGGATCATTTCCGCCGTTTCGCCGAACGTCAGCTCACCGACAAGATTCAGGACCGGCTCGCCAGCCGCCACGACCACCTGCGCGGCATACGTGCGCTCGGCCTGCGCCGGTCCTCCGCTCAGCGCGACGGCAAAGCCATGCGCGCGCAGCCAGCGGATCGTTGCGGCCCAGCCATCGACGGTCCATTGCTTATACCCGTACTTGGGGCACAGATGCAGCACGACCATGGGCTGCCCCGGCTTCGCGCCGGGCGGCGCATTGAGCCGCGCCTCGAACCGGGCTCTGCGCCCGGGATCGGGACCGATGCCCGGTGCGACCACCTCCGCACGCGGCGTCACACCCACCAGCAGCGCCAGTTCCAGGGTGTTCGACACCACGTGTGCCTGCAGTTGCCAGTCGAGCGCAATACGGTGAAGCATGAGGCGAGCAAACCACTTCACACGATCGGCATTGACGAGCCCGATCCGTTTGCGACCGGCAAGCCACGTATAAATCAGTGCGCGATCGGAGTCGGTGGCTGCGCAGGCCAGATCGTAACGCCGCCAGATCCCCGCCGCGTCGGCAATTCGCTCACGCAGCGGGACGCGCTGAGCGACAGTAATGACGCGGCGCAGGTCCGGGTTGTGCTCAAGTACCCCCTCTGTACCCCGAAACACGATCATGTCTATCATGGCTTCGGGCCATTGCGTCTTCATCGACCGGATAAGCGGTGTCACCATCAACACATCGCCTATGCGACGTGGGCAGGCCACGAGAATTGTTCGCGGAGGCCGTTCCAGCTTCAGCGCACGTGAGTTGTCGACTTCCCCGATTTCCCGCTTGCGCGCCTCGATGCACGCAAGCAGTGTTGCTACATTCAGCGCGAAAAAGGCTGCGCTCATCACGAGCGTCAACGCGTCGATCGTCAACCCGAAGATGATCGTACTGCCAACCACGGCGAGTCCCAGATACGATGCGGTAGCGATTTCGCCGTCCGCGCTGAGCCGGTTCCGCCAGAACGGTGTAAAGGTCCCGACGTACAGAAGCAGCAGTGCGGCCACGCCCACCGTTCCCATTTGGGAAAGCGTCGAAAAGAACTCGCTATGTGCGCCCGCGTTGACGATCGCCCGCGGCGCCTCGCCGCGTTGGGCAAGCTCGTTCAGCGCCTCCTCCAGACGGCCGCGCCCCACGCCAAACGCCGGATGGCGCGAGTACAGGAGCGCGGACGCGCGCCACAATTGAAGGCGCAGCCCAAGCGAAGTATCGATCTTGCCTTGCTGCATTGCCTTGATGTCGGACACGGTCGCGTCGACCCGCTGGCGAACCATGCTGGTGGATCCGAGTGCCACGAAAAACGCCACGATCGCACAGCTCAATGTAATGCGTGCCCGCCTGCGGGCTAGCCAGTGCCGGCCGCCGACGGTTGTCCATACGAGCAGCGCCACCGCAATCCAGCCCCCGCGCGAGCCCGACAGATATGACGCATATCCGCCGAGCAGAAACGCCGCAATCTTGATCGCCACCTCAGTTATGCGTGCGCGCCTGCCTCGCGTAATCGACACAATCGACAGGAAGCCGAGCAGCAATGCTGTGTCGCCGAAAGGGATCGGGTTGGTAAATGAATTGCCGAGACGACCGGGGATGACCCAGACGGCTGGATGAAATTGCGCGTAGATGGCCCACGTACCGACGCCCAGTGCGCCCGCCACAAATCCCCACTGCACGAGGCGGAGTTGCCGGTACGCCAGCGACCCCAGATAGAAAAAACTCGGGACGACGAGAGCCAGCCGCAGGAATGGATCCAATGCCGGGAACGTGCTGCTTCGAAAAACCGCTATCTGGAACAGCACGACCGCCGGCATGCCGATCAGACCCAGCACGAAGAGCCGGTGCTCGCGAAACAGCGCCGCCGCGCAACGCCGATGCCCGGCTTTGCC
The DNA here is from genome assembly GCF_050436245.1 of Paraburkholderia sp. MM6662-R1. NCBI lineage: Bacteria > Pseudomonadati > Pseudomonadota > Betaproteobacteria > Burkholderiales > Burkholderiaceae > Paraburkholderia > Paraburkholderia sp. MM6662-R1. Next base: position 2,085,799 of record NZ_JBNDLV010000001.1, read on the forward strand.
AAGGTAGGCCAGAGCGAGCGCGAAAATAACGAAAAAGCAGTAGCCGGTGCCCCCTCTTATCGACAGCATTACAGCCGGCGACAAGACGACAGCCAAGGTAGCGACACAGCCTGATAGTTGGTTGGCACGCATCATGTCGGAACCTGAAGTCTGGCGAGGAGTAGCAGCCCAAGCCGATTGTGCCATGCGCACCGTCCATATTGAATGGAGAAGCGAATGGCACTGGCCGAGCCCCCGGAAATTCGAAATCGTTCGACCGGCCCGCTCCGACGCGTTAGGCTTGAGCTTCCGTGACCGACCGACTTCAGCCGCTCGGCGCGAGATTGTGGCAAAGGCCGCTTTCAAGTGTCCGTTGTCAGCGCATGACAACATTCCCGCCTGGCGCAACCATCCACTACACGCAGGAAAGATCGTGGCACGACTCGGTTACTTCCTCGTCGTAATGCTGTTGCGAGCATTCTCTGTGCTTCCGTACCCTTTGGTCGCGAGGCTTGGCAGCGCGCTTGGTGCAGCTTTGTATGCGCTTCCAGGTCGCCGCAAACATGTTGTATTTGTCAATCTACGCCTTTGCTTTCCAGAAAAGACCGACCGCGAGCACCACGATCTTGCCAAAGAACATTTCCAGCAGGTTATCCGCAGCTATCTCGAACGAGGCATTCAATGGTTCGGTAGTGCAAAAACGATAAAGAATATTGTCCAGATCGAAAGCAGGATTGATCTCGAAGACAGGGATGCGCCACCTACCATCTTTATGGGGTTCCACTTCGTGGGCATCGAGATCGGATGCATGCTGTACTCGATGCAGCTACCTGTCGCAGCACTGTACACACGCATGTCGAACACGCGCCTCTGCGACCTTGCAAGGCGACAGCGCGGCAGGTTTGGCGCGGATATGATCGAACGTTCGACGAGCGCCAGAAAGATCGTGGGAATACTTCGTTCTGGCAAACCAGTCATGCTCGCAGCGGACATGGATCACGGTATCAACAACTCTGTTTTTGTCCCATTCTTCGGCGTTCCCGCCTGCACGCTGACATCCGTCTCGCGGCTTGCAAGACTGGGCCATGCGCGCGTTGTGCCGTTCGTGACGGAGGTGCTGCCGAATTTCAAAGGATATAAATTGACCATCTTCGAGCCGCTCTGCGATTTCCCATCAGGGAGTGACACGGACGATGCGCGGAGAATGAACGCGTTTCTTGAGGCTCAGATTTTGCGATTTCCGGAACAGTATTACTGGGTGCATCGACGCTTCAAACACCGCCCACCCGGCGTTCCAGCCGTCTACTAAAATACTGGGTGGCCGGCGTGTCCTTCCACTACCGGTGAACACCCTGATTTGCCGACGAGGCGACAACCGCCGCGGAAGCACGACGGTCCGTTGTCTCGGGCGAAGCCGCTGCTCGCCCTTCGGGGGGCGTTGAGAACCGAGGTCCATGCTTTCCTGGTCACGGCGCAGGACGCGCTGAACGAACTGGCGCCAGCAGAGGTATTGGCCGGCGCTCCGTTCGAGACACGCGCGTCCCTGCATGCGAGTCAGCAAAGGCTCCTGCAACTGCCCTCGAACGAGCGGCAGCGCAAGGTCCTTGCGTTGATCAACGGACCGGGAACAGCCATGGCCGCATGAACGGCTAGCCGTTGCGCACAACTGCCCGTCGGCCCTCGATCGACTTCACATTCGAATACTGCTCGAGCATCGCCGCCAGTTCCGCCTCGATTGCCTGCTGGATGATTCGTCGCGCCCCTTGCTGGATCAGATCGTCCAGACCCGGCGCCCCCTTGATTTCCGCGTCCGTCGTTTGACCGCTCTTCGTTTCCTGAGTATGTTTCGCGATGGTGGTGGAGTTCGATTGGGAAAGTGTTACCGTGGAAAGCAACATTCTCCTTCAATCGCCACCGCCTTCTCCTGCCTCCCGCCTACGCCGCGTACACCATGCATGGACGCCCCCGGCTTGCCAAGCTCTCGTTTGTAACGGAGGGCAGGTAATGATTGCGGCCATGCATCCGGACTTCGCTGTCCGGCGCGAGGCCGGCGGTCCCTGATGGAATGCGCTGGCCGGACTCTCATCACTTTCGCGTACTCTTGCGCACACTGGTGTACCCAGAGTTTCCCGGCCACGGTCTGACCTGTCTCGCCATCACGTCATGATCGCCTGAGCAATCGGCTGTAGTCTCCTGCTGGTAGTTACGCGGCAAGCATGCGGCTGACAGTTACGCCGTCGCTGCAGGCGCATGGTAATCAGGGTGAAACTCGCGGCCGTGGACCAATAGCGCCCAGACGATCCGCGCGTTCTTGTTCGCGAGCGCGACGGCGGCGACGTTCGCGTTTCGCCGCTGCAGCAGGCTAGTCAGCCAGCCGCTCTTGCATTCCTTGCGTTTGGCAACCTGCAGAAGGGAGCGCGCGCCGTGGATCAGCAATGTTCGCAGGTAGGTATCACCGCGCTTGCTGATGCCCAGCAGCACGTTCTTGCCACCGCTGGAGTTCTGTCGGGGTACCAGACCGAGCCACGCTGCAAGTTGCCGGGCGTTCCTGAAGCTCTTTGCGTCGCCGACAGATGCGACGAGCGCGCTCGCGGTAAGTGGCCCGATGCCGGGGACGCGCGCGAGCCGTCGACTCGTTTCGTCACTGCGGTGCCAGGCCTGAATCTGCGCCTCGAACTCCCGGACCTGCCTGTCAAGCTCCTTCAGATGGTCCATGAGGCGCTGGATGAGCAATCGAAACGAGCCAGTGAGTTCGTTCTCTGCATCTTCGATCAGTTCGGGTACCTGACGCCCGAGATGCCCGATTCCCTTGGGAACAACGATCCCGAATTCGGCGAGCAGGCCGCGGATCTGGTTGGCCTGCGCGGTGCGGGCGCGCACAAAACCCTGGCGCACGCGATGCAACGACAGCACCGATTGCTGCTCGATGCTCTTGACCGGCACGAAACGCATGTTCGGCCGCGCGACTGCCTCGCAGATTGCCTCGGCATCCGCCGCGTCATTCTTGTTCGTCTTGACGTACGGTTTGACAAACTGCGGTGCAATCAGTCGGACCGTATGGCCCATGGCCTGCAGCTTGCGGGCCCAATAGTGCGCGCTGGCGCACGCTTCCATCCCGATCACGCAGGCCGGGAGGTTGGCGAAGAACTCCGCAACGTGATTCCGCTTGAGCACTTTCTTCAGCACCGTTCGACCATGCTCATTTACACCATGGACGGCAAAAACGTTCTTCGCCAGATCGATGCCAACTGTCGTAATCTTCATGATGGGCGCTCCCCTCGGTCAGGTGGTTGCTTCGACACATCCACTTTGGCACATTGATGCCGCTTCGGGTGGGGGCGTCCATCCCATTACTTTCAACGATAGCTCCCTGAATATTCGCGGTGATGTTTGCTGGGGATTCCTATGTTTGTATAATTGAAGAATTCTTTCTGACGTGAACGATTTTCAGCGTCGGCCGGCGTCTGCTTCCGAATGAAACCCCTGAATGACGCTTAGACGCCACGTGCCGTTCGTCCTCATCCAGACGGCTTCGTACTGGCTCGCAACCGCTATCGTCCCGCTTGCGATGCGCACGCTCGCCGTCATGGAGCCGCACACCAGCGCGAAGCGTTCACCCGTCTGAATCTCGCTCAAGTCGAACTTCACTGCTTCGTAACGCATCGCGCCGCTCGTGAGCTTGTCGAGGTAGCTTTCGCGGCTGTCGCGCGCGCCTGTCGAATGGATATAGACGAGGCCTTCTTCGAACAGATCGCGCAGCGTGGCCGCGTCGCCCGCCAGCATTGCGGCGCATCGCGCTTCTTCGAGTTGATGAATGATGTCTGCGTTCGCCATGATTCATCGATATGTCCTTTTTGCCCGATTGCGCGCGACGGTGCGCCAGTCGCAATGCCGTCGCGCGCCGATGCTTACCTTACTGGCTGATTGCGTCCAGACGCGTCTTGTCGCGACCCTTGAGGCCGAGCATTTCGCGTGCTTCCGCGGGAGTCGCGATTTCCAGACCAAGGCGCGTGAGAATGTCGCGAATCAATTCGACCTGCTGGGCGTTCGAGGTGGCGAGCTTGCCCGGACCGATCATGAGGGAATCCTCAAGGCCGACACGTACGTTGCCACCCATCAGCGCGGCCTGCGTAATCAGCGGCATCTGATGTTTGCCGGCGCCGAGCACTGACCACTGATAGTTGTCGCCGAACAGCTTGTCCGCAATGCGCTTCATGTGCACGAGATTCTCGGGATCCGCGCCAATGCCACCCAGAATGCCCAGCACGAACTGCAGGAAGATCGGACCTTTGACGAGCCCGCGATCGACGAAGTGCTTCAGGTTGTAGAGATGCCCCACGTCGTAGCACTCGAATTCGAAGCGCGTGCCGTGCGCATCACCCAGCCGCTCGAATACTTCTTCGATATCCGCGAACGTATTGCGGAAAATCGCACGCCGCGTGCTTTCGATAAAGTCATTTTCCCACGAGTATTTGAACTCTTTCAGCTTGTCGAGAACCGGGAAGATCCCGAAGTTCAGCGAACCCATGTTGCAGGACGCCATCTCGGCCGAAATGTCGAGCGCGCCGGCGAGGCGTTCGTCCAGCGTCATATTGACCGCGCCGCCCGTGGTGAGGTTGATCACCGCGTCGGTTGCCGCGTGAATGCGCGGCAGGAATTGACGATACACCGACGGGTCGAACGCCGGGCGTCCGTCTTCGGCATGACGCGCGTGGAGATGCAGAATGGACGCGCCTGCCTCTGCCGCGGCAATGGCTTCGCGTGCGATGTCGTCGGGCGTCACCGGCAGATGCGGCGACATGCTCGGCGTATGAATCGATCCCGTGATTGCACAGGTAATGATGACTTTACGTGCCAAGTATTTTTTCTCCGTTGAGTCGATCAGACCGGCTCGGCCACGACGACGTTTTCAATGTGTCCGATGCCCTCGATCTCCACGCGCAGCACGTCGCCGATATTGAGGAAACGCGGCGGCGTGGCTGCGCCACCCACGCCCGACGGCGTGCCCGTCGCGATCACGTCGCCCGGTTCGAGCGTCATGACGGTCGAGAGATAAGCGATCTGCTGCCAGACGTTGTAGATCATCTCGCCGGTGCGAACTTCCTGACGGCATTCGCCGTTCACGAGCATGCGCATTTGCAGCGCGTGCGGATCGGCGATTTCATCCGGCGTCACGAGCCACGGACCAAACGGGCCGTGCGTGTTGAACGACTTGCCGAGCATCATCGTCGGCGAGCGCATCTGCCAGTCGCGTACCGAAACGTCGTTGCACACGACATAACCGGCGACGACCGACGCGGCCTCGGCTTCCGACACGTGACGGCAGCGGCGGCCGATGACGACGCCCAGTTCCGCTTCATAGTCGAGCTTGTCCGATACCTTCGGCATTTGCACGGGGTCGAACGGGCCGTTCACGCACGAGACCTGCTTGTTGAACCAGACCTGGCTGTCCGGCACCTGGATGCCTGCCGCTTTCGCTTCCTCGACATGGCGGCGATAGTTCATGCCGATCGCGAGGAACTTCGACGGGTTCGGCACCGGCGCGTCGAGTCGCACGTCCGAAAGCGGGTACGTGACGGCGTCCTCGATGCGCACGTTCCTGACGTATTGCATGAGCGCGGGGCCGCCCTGCAGCAGTTCCAGCATGGTGCGGGGCAATCTGCCGTCGCTGGCGGGCAGATCGATAACCTGCTGGCCTTCTACCTTACCGATCGATTGATATCCGCGGCATTGAAAAGTGACGAGTTTCATTGAAGTCCTGCTAAAGAGTGTTGAATGGTGACGGGTGCGCTCTGCGCGTCAGACACCGTGTTCCGAATTGGCGAAGAAGATCGCGGGCAGATCGGGACCCCACAGGTACATGCCATCCTCCGGCGCGTGATCTTCCGCGACCCAGTCCACCGAAGCGGGGATGAAATCCATCGTCGCGCTGTACTCGCAAAAGCTGCCCCACGGGTCCAGTACGTAGTAGAAGTAGTTGGAGCCGAGCACGTGACGGCCCACGCCCCAGCCTTCGCTGTAACCGGCGGCGGCCATCTGCATGTAGCCGAGACCGACTTCCTCGACGGTCGGGACATCCCAGCTCAGGTGATGCAGCGCCGGGCCCGAACTCATTGCGAAGGCGAACAGGTGATGGTCGCCGCCGTGCGGCGCGTGGATGAACGCAACGCCGTCGCCGGAGCGGTCCGAGAGGCGCAGGCCGAGCACGCGCTCGCAGAAATCGATCTGCGCGGGGACGTTCGGTGTCGCGAACGCAATGTGCGAGAGCCGCGTAGGCTCTATGCGCTTCGTGCTGCGACGGTAGGGCGCGCAACGCACGCCGTTGACGGGCAGCGCCGGGCTCGCGTGGCTCGCTTCGTCGAGCGTCGTCTTGGCGCCGGGGCGGATCTGCAACGCGACGCCGTCGGGATTGCGAATCCAGAAACCCTCGGCGTCAGCGCCTTCGGGCGGCGCGATGATCTCAACGCCGACCACGACTGCACGCGCGCGCAGCGCGTCGAGTTCGTCCTCGAAGCAGTGTAGCGTGAGCCAGTCGATCTTCTTGCGCGGCCCTTCCTTAATGCGGCCCCACACATGCGACGATCCAAACGTGCGGATCAGCAGACCCTTGTGGCCTTCCGATTGGACGTCGAGCCCAAAGGCTGTATAGAAGCGCCGTGCATCGTCGAGTGACGGCACGCTCATGCTGAAGGCGCCGATCGAATGAATGCCGAGGCGGTCGCGCCTGCGTTCTTGGGTCATTTAGGTCTCTTGGCCTTGTGGGGTGGTTTCAGTGTCGGGTTGCATCGCATACCGCCAGGCGTCGACGAGCGCATCGAGTTCGCCAGTCGTGCGGGCCGCGCCATAGCTGTAGAAGTCCGGACGTGCGATCACCGCCGCCACGCCGAGTTGCGCGAAGTAGTCGGCATACGCACCGTTGATGTCGACGAAGCCGCCTTCGCCGAAATGCGTGACGATCACGCCGCGCTCATCCAGCGCCTGCCGGTTAGTCAAGCTAAGCGCATCGAGCACGGATTTATTCGTCGCAATCAAGGCGAAGCCAACGCCGAACACATCGTCGAACAGGCCGCGCCGGCCGTTGATCTCGACGAGGCCTTGCGGCGTCAGGCAGCCGCTGCCCGGTGTTTCCGCTTCATACAATCCCGCGCCGAGACGCGGTCGCGGCGCCTCGGGCGGCCGGAAGCCCGGTGTCGCCTGCGCGGACAGCATCTGGAGGTCGCGTGCGGCGGCCGCGTCGGGATTGGTGATGCAGATCACCTTGCCCAGTTCGATCGAGAAGTTGATGATCTCGCGCACGTGGTTCGATCGCTCGGGACCATAGCTGTCGAGCAGCGCGTCGCTGCCTTTGCCCGCGAGAATCGCGTCGAGCCGCCATGCAAGCGCCGCCGCGTCGCGCAGACCGCTGCACATGCCTTGCCCCGCGAACGGCGGCATCAGATGCGCGGCATCGCCCGCCAGCAAGACCTTGCCCGCACGCCATTGCTTCGCCCAGCGTCCGCGGAACGTATAAACCGCATGGCGCTCCAGAACCGCGTTGCCGGGCGTGACGTTCCAGCGGGCGAGCAGGTCCCACGAAACCGAGTCCAGGTTCATCTGCTCCGCGGTTTCGCCGGGCAACAGCATGAACTCCCAGCGACGGCGGCCGGGACCACCTGGCACGATGGTCGTCGGCCGCGCCGGATCGCACAGTTGCCAGGTTTTCGGCATCCACTCGCGCGGCGCAAGCGGTTTGACGTCGACCACCAGCCAGTCGAACGCGAAACCGAGATCTTCGAACTCGAGGCCGAGCGCGTTGCGCACCATCGAGTTCGCGCCGTCCGCGCCAATCACATAGCGTGCGCGGATCGTGTCCTTCTCGCCGCCGGCAACCCACTTGCCGTCCACCAGCCTTCCCGCCTCGATATCGACGCGCACGCCGTCGGCTTTTTCGACGAGCGCGTTAGCCGACCAGCCCTGACGCACCGTGACATTCGGCAGTGCCTTGACATGTCCGTCGAGGACGCGCTCGAGCTCCGGCTGCGCGAACAGCGTCGATGCAGGCCAGCCACTCAGGCCCGTGCCGCCCCAGTCGAAATCCATCAGAACTTCGTTGCTTGCGTTGCGCCACTGGTAGCGGTCTGTAACCTCCGCGATGCGGTTGATATCATCTATGACCCCGGCCGCCTGGAAGAGCCGGGCGATTTCGTGGTCGTAATGGACGGCGCGCGGCAGCGGATAGAGGTCGGGCCAACGCTCGACCACGCTCACGCTGCGCCCCGCGCGTCCGAGCATCAGCGCAAGTAGCTGACTCGTCGGGCCATAGCCGATAATTGCAACATCGACGATCCTGTCTGCCACCATTTTTCTCCTGAGTCGGGCATCGTCACAAACTGACGATATCGTACAATTCATACTCTATTGTCATGTTGACCAACTCATTCATGCAATGGGGGAAACCCCGGGTACCGCGCTAATGACCAGGCATTCGAAAAGCGACAACCAGGGCCTCGTCCTCGCGAACGAGGACCACCGCGTACGGACCGGCGCCGTGCGACGGGAATCCACGCGCCGTAAACTGTTGAGCGCGGCCGTCGAAGTTTTTGCGGCCAAGGGGCCCGACGCGGCGTCGATCGACGACTTCCTCGCGGCAGCGGGCGTCGCACGCGGCACGTTCTACAACTACTTCAAGACGACCTCCGAACTGCTCGACGCAGTCACGTCGGAGTTGAGCGACGAGGTCATTGCCCGCATCGAGGTGTGTGTGGGCGCGATCGACAATCCCATCGAGCGGGTGTTGACAGGCTGCCTGCTCTATACGCAGGTGGCGATCAAGCATCCAGCGTGGGGGGCGTTTATTACGAGGACGGGCATCCGTGGCGGGGCCAGCGGACGGTTGACGGACGTATATCTTCCGCGTGACCTCGCAAGAGCACGGGAGCAAGGCATCGCCCAGTTCACCAACGTCCGTGCTGCGAGGGACCTTTTGATCGGCGCGATCCATCAGAGCGTCGAGACGGTTTTGTCGGGCGCGGCGTCCGCCGAACACCCGCGCGAGGTCATGCAGTTGGCACTCGCGGCGCTTCGCGTGGCACGCCCGACTATCAGGCAGCTCAATGAAAAACCGCTACCGGAAATTGAAGTGCCAGATGGACTGAAATCGCTGGAGGCGAGCTCCAAGGCTCACGCCGGGTGACGTCGCTGCGCTCGGCCTGCTTCGCGCCGGTTCCATCCGAAGAGCGAAGCCCGGGGATGTCAAGGAATGTGGATTTTGAACCGGTGCGCTGAGGCCGAAACTGGTTGTCAGCTTGATTCATTTCATTTCTTAAGTTCCTCGGGGTGGCTGCGTTTCGCATCCATACCGAAAGGCTGACCGTTTTCTGGCCGCATATAGATTGCGTAGCGGATAGGCGCTGCGAAGGCTCGGCGTCGGAAACGGCTCGGGAGAGTGAGTTCGCTGTTGCACGAAGCTGCCATCGGGTTGCTCGATGGCACCACCGTCGGCAATCCGCCGCATTGCTGACGCACCGCCCAGACCGTCCCAATGTCGGCAATGGCCGACAAGCGCGCGTTGGGGATCGGGCGGGTTTCGGAGTGGACCGGTCGTTCGAACGACCACCGCATGGCTCAGGCGAGCGGCAGAAAGTGGCCGGTCACTGCCTCATGCAATCTGCATACGAGGCCTGAGCCATCGGAAGGCTGCGATCGGCAGCAAGCGACCCGTTGCTGCCCTTCAGAGAGCTTCTGCGAATGTCCCAACCTGCGGAAAAAGCGGCCGTTCACCTCCCGACTACGCAACACGCCCGGCGGAGCCTCGGCAACCCATATTGCCCTGGAGATCGGTGGCCGGAAGCCAGCATGTCGCCGGCACCGCTGATTGACGAGCCGGCAGGTAGTTTTTGAGAGGTCAAAGTAGGAAGCAGTCGAACTGGTAGGGATCCCCTTTGCCGTCCGCGCAAGGCGTCCAGTCAGTCATTACTCCGCCCACCTTGCCTAAGTATGGGCCTGCGATGTTGAGAATAAAGTCGTGTGCTAGATTCCCCGGGTCGACCAGACCTGCGCGCGGATGACTATGTACCCATAGCAGTCCCGCTAGCACGCCCGCCGCGACCTGAAGGCTAGTAGCACTGTTGTTTGGAGCTAGCCTGCGGGCCTCTTCCAGAGATAGCAGAGATCCATACCAGTAGCCGCCGAAACGCGGGCTAAGCAACAAGACGCCCAATTCGTCCTGTCCGCTGACGAGACCAGCTTTCAGCAAGCGCTGCCGAGCCTGCGGTTGCCAGTCGCGCGCAGCCAACTCCAGGAGTGACTGCTCCGTATCGTCGCACGGCCGGTAAGCGTAGCAGACTGTAGGCCTATAGATAAGCTGACCATCGCAGTGGATGCTCAGGTAGTCACTCATCGCTACCGCATCGAACAAACTTATCAGGAAAGCGTTGCCAGCGCCGTCGGCCGGAGTCCAACTGCGAATACGGGTTGCCGCACCTCGCTTCTGCAAATAGATTGAACTTCGGCAGCCTTGCAGGTGCGCGCCCGCTCCGGGCGGGAGCAGCGTTTCGTGACTGCCCCATCCAATTTCAGCCGGCTGACAGCTCTCGGCAAGAAACCCGTCCACGGACCATGTGTTGACGAATTCATCAGTCTGCTTGGGTTGCGCATCCACCTGACTATCGCGCTCCGCGACGTGGATCACCCGGACGTCAAGCTCATATGCCAGTGATGCCCACTGTTCCCGCGTTTTTGGCCAGGCCGCAGGCATGCCCGACGGCAGGCCGCATATGGCGGCTAGATCCAGCAATGCGTGCTTGAGGAAGTGAAAAGACAATCCGGGATTGGCGCCATGAGCAAGCAGTGCCGTCGACCCCCAATCGTCGCGCTCCTTCAAGGCGAGAGTCGCTTCGCGCAAGACATAGTTTGTTCGTTCGGCCAGTGGAAGGTTGGTATCGAGTAGATGCCCCTGCCAGGGTTCGATACAGGTATCCAGGTAATGGACGCCACGAGGCTGACACCACTGAAGTAAGGCTAAGCTCGACACATTAACGGCCAAGTTCAGCAGCACATCACCGCGTTTGAGGTAGCGCGCCAGGAAAAGCTGGAAATTATCCGCCGCAAGGCGCGCGCTTATGAACTCGCACCCCGCTGCGTTGGCCTGCTCGCTTCCTTCATCGCTTGCCGACGCAACGAGTACCCTTGCCAACGAAAGATCAAAATGTCTAAACAGTAGTGGCAGCAGTCCTTGTCCCACGCTGCCAAAGCCCAAGAGCATCAACGTATTATCGAATTTTGCGAGATGGCCGTTGTCTTGCATCATTTTTAATTATTTAATTGTGCAACATTTGCTGCGGAGCAGTCCCATCATAGATGTTCCGACTTCCGAGGAAGCGCGGAACGTTGCTTTTTTATTAATTCTTCCTGGGATCTACCTACAGGTCTAAATATTTCAAAGAGACCCGGTTCGTACCATGAAGCACGCTCCGCAAAATAAACACACAGGAACGGGCTTCGGCCAAAAAAGTCCGAAATATATTCATTCCACTCTTTCCATGACGGAGTTCCATCGCCCAGAAGACGTTCGTGCTCTTGTATTGAAGAAAAGAAATCGAGTATATATTCCGTGAAAGAAGTAATTTTCTCTATATCCTCGCTAGAATCCACGACTGCGTTGTCGTAGAAATACTTGCGAAGGTGCGGATGATCGATGAACAGGTGACCGAGATCGAATACTCGCTGTGTGATGTTTATGTAGTGCCCCAGGTTCATCTCTTTCCCATGAAGCGTAGCGGATTGTTCAAGGCTTAGCATCATGTCTCTGTGGCTTACCTCAAGGGCCTGTTTATGTCGGTCGTTTGCTTGCTGGAGTTCCGTGGAATGAAGCTTGGCGGATTGTTCAAGGGCCTCTCGATGCCGGTCGTTGGCTTGCCGGAGTTCTTCCATGTTGTGCGCAAGCTCTGCTTTGGATTTCTTCGCGGCGGTTTTTGCCGAGACAAATGCGAAAACGGCCGAGACGCTTGCGGCTATGGCGCTTAGGTATGCTGCAACTGTTCCGATAGGAGAGTCACTCATTGCAATACCTCACTCGCTGTATCTCGCATATTTTGTCTCGCCATCACAGTGATTGAATGCGGGATAGGCCACATACAAGAGAAGCTTGTAGGGCGTCGCTATGAATTTCGCCGTGGTACTTGTCGTCGCCCAGAGGCCAGCGTGACGCGTCGAGACGCGAACCCCGCGTGACGCCGACTAGCGCTGGATCGAACCGCCGTCGGCGTTCAGTTCATGCGCTGCATAGCGGAACGACGGGGGTTTGCGAGTGGCGGAAACGGGGCCGCTGTGATCAGTCGGATTTCTCGAAGGCCAACATCCACGGTCTACGAGATTCGCGGCGGCCCAACGGCCGCAACGGCGAACACTCCGGCCGTTCGCGCAAGAATGCGGCTGCCTCTTCCTGGCCGAGGGTGTGTCAAAACTCGAAACTGCCAGGTTTTCGAGTGTCGCTTTACCCCTCCCCACGTGCCGCGAAGCCGATACAGCGCGTTCTGGTGGGTCGACTTTCGCACTCGACTACGAAGCAGCACGTTTTGACACACCCTCGGCCGGGCGCTGCCCTTCGGGCGGTCGGCCGCACCCGACCCGTAGCTGTCGTTTGAGGTCCGATGCCTCAGTGACTTATTTGCTAAAAGCTGCCTTTCGCCAGATCGCCTCTGCGTTAGAGACAAGAACTCTCGAAACGTTGTTATGTATGCGGTTACATCTAAATATAAAATTCTCAGAACCTTTGTTTTAGTCTGCTAACGTTTTGAAGGTTTCACCGAGTCGCATATTCTCAACCCTCGGCGGTCGTCGAGCTTGCACGGCACTGCATCATTTCAATCCGTCCTTTTATTAGCTAGAAAAAATAGGTAATCTTGTCGGAAGTCTCCACCCTGCCGACGCACGAGGTTTGAATGGAAATCAAAACGCGGGCTTCACGATCCGTAAATTTTGGCGATCCACATCACTAAAGAATCTGACAACCAAAGGAACAGGCGTCATGAAAATCAACGGCTACTTAGTGAATGCAAACCTCGTGAAGGCGGACATCGGTACGATGAGTCTTGTCTATCTTCCGGAAAGGCAAGTGTTCCTCGTATTAAATAAAACCGCCGGGATGCTGCTGACAATCCTTGAGCAGGGACGGTCTAAAAACAGCCTAATTAACGCACTATCTACGCTGTACCCCAGCGTCGAGGAACGCGTGATCGAACGAACCGCCGAGGTTTTTCTTCACCTCGTGGTCGACAACGGAATTGCCGTGCTCGTTGAGCGCGGCAAGGCACCTTCGGAAAAGATCAAGCTACCCGCGCCCGCGGGGGAGCTTGAGATGCCGATCATCAGTGCATACGAGAAGAAATGGATTATCCAAAACCATCCGGACGCGGTATACGATATAGCGTTTAGCGATACCTGGTCGCCAGCCGCAGGAGGGGTGTGAGGAATGCTGCGCCAATCTGCCTACCCGGAGGTTGTGCCCGAGATCCATTCGCTCTATCTCCTGCTGACGAATCGGTGCAACCTGACTTGCAAGCATTGCTGTGTTTGGAGTAGTCCTAAAGGACATCACGGGCTAAGGCGTGAAGAAGCTCAGGAGATATTGAACGATGTGGTACGTCTATACGGTCCGATTAGATTAGTTTTGGGCGGTGGAGAGCCACTTATGAGGCCCGGGGACGCTCTCGCGATCCTCCGTCATTCGACTGACCTCGGAATGCAGTCGCTTCTTCTTACCAACGCAATGCTGATCAATGACGGAATTGGCCGGAACCTCGCTGGCATAGAAGGCCTGCGCATTCGGGTCAGCGTCGACGGGACTACGCGAGAACGGCATGATTTCATTCGTGGAATTGGCAGCTTCGAAAGAACTGTGAGCGGAATCAAGCGACTCGTGGACTTTGGCTATGACTCGCGAAAGCTTGAGGTCGGCTGTACGATCTATCCGGGGTGGGAGGACGAAATGGAGAACATTCTTCGTTTCTGCGACGAGTTGGGAATAACGATCATAAAGCTGAAAGCGCTATCAAAGCTAGGAAGGGCTACAGAATTTTGGACGAATATACCGACGACGAAGCCCGACGAAGATACTCAGCTCTACCGCAACAAGCTGCATTCTGGGATATATGAGCGGCACAAGGGCCAATGGAAGATTGAAGAGTTGAACGATATTTCTTTTGGTGAGTTGAATGTGTATTACGACGGAAACGTCTATGCGTACTCTTTTATGGGAGATGAAGATAGACGGAATGCCTACCTCGGAAATCTTCTCGATATGCCATTGGAAGAGGTTATGAACCGCACAGCAATCTCAAGATCTCTCGTTACGAAATTTTTAAAATATGCGAGCGGCCCCGCGAGAAGTCTGAAATGCCTGAATATAACTCGGCTATGAACGACGTCAACGGAATTCATGCATCTACCATTTTGCGGACACTTTACGAACTTATACTTCGCACAGACGGTTCAGAGGATAACGCCGCAAGGCACTTAATCAGATCGACCATTAAACGGCACCATCGTGCCGAGCTCAAAGCTTTCGCAAGGATCTTCCAAACCGGAAACAAAGTTTTTCAAAGAGATGCCCTGTCGACCATCCGCGCCGTTCTCATCAAGCCGGTTAACGACGCTTGCAACCTTCGGTGTACTTACTGCTACGAGGGCGAAGAAGGGACGCGAAGCATGGGAAAAAGTATGACTGATTCGGGAATGGAGAGAGTAATTGTCGAGATACTTGCTTCTCCTCGCCGCGACATCCAGTTCTTATGGCATGGTGGAGAGCCTCTCCTCGCGGGCCTCGACTTTTACAGGCGCGCGATTGAGGTGCAGCGGGCGAACAATCCCTTCAACACCGAGATCTACAACGCAATCCAAACCAACGGCACGCTTCTAAGCCAGGAGTGGATTGATTTCTTCCGTCAGAATAACTTTGGGATAAGCCTCAGCATTGACGGATCCAAGTCCCTGCACGACGCAAGCCGCATCGACCCGCGCGCGAAAGGTACTCATTCGAGCGTCATTGCTGCGGTCAAGCTTCTACAAAAGAATGCCATCGCCTTCAACGTAATCTCCGTCGTTGGACCTGGGCACGCGGGGCGAGACCGTGACTACTGGAGTTTTATTCGCGAGCAGGGGATCACAAGTTTCGACCTTCACCCATCAAACGGGACCGGAACCTCCGGGCCGAAAGCCGTCAGTCCCAAGGTATTCTCTGACTTCGTCAACGCCGTTTTCGACCATTGGTTGGCCGAGGGTGATTCGACGGTCAGAATCGGTCTGATAGACGACTTCTTCCGATTGCTGTCCGGCAATCCGCCTCAGACCTGCTATCACGCGGGCGGATGCTCTGACATCATTGCAGTCGAGGGGAACGGCCGAGTCATTCCCTGCACAAGACCATTTGACGGATCTCAGTACACGTTTGGAAATACCGATGACGCGAGCCTACTCGACATCGTCGCTTCGGAGAGGTTTAAGTCATTTCGGGAGCGTGACATCGCTTCTCAACTTGGTTCTATCGGATGCCGGTGGTATGAGATCTGCCATAACGGGTGTCCTCAGCAGAGAACAACCGCGGGGCAGCAGGACGTTGGCGGCCAGGGCTATTATTGCCAATGTCGGACGGGTGTTCAGGGCGGGTACTTTGAGATCTGGGAACACGCATACGGTCGAGTACAGGACTTGTTTTCACGCGGGGCGACTTCTGAATTGGCAAAGGACTAACCCGCAGACGCTCCGAGAATATGTTCTTCCCGAGGATCGACATCTGCGCGCGCAATCAATGACGCCAAACAAGAGCGGTCATTTGGATGACCGCTTCACAAGTCTTAGTCGCCGTTATCGACGCCGGAACTGAAGGTCGGCTCTTGGCCGACTGCTGCCCGACGCGGTCGGCTGAACCCGACCCGGAGCGGACGCTAAACCGGCCACTCGGAGCCCTGCTCAGCTATCAAATCAAGCCAAATGTTGGAGGACGAGCCAACGAGCGAAAGCCAATTCGCCACTTCTTCTCTGTCAAAGTCACCCTTAGCGCCTTCTGCCGGGGCAACGCCGCCTGCAACCGCGCACTCCAATGCCCGTCGTTAGTTATTTCGGGCCCCTACATTTCTTTCCTTCCCACCGCGGTATCCGAGGAGGCAGAATCCGCCAGCCACGGTCTTTATAAGACATATGTCCCCGCTATCATCCTGCGACCATTAGCAAACGATCCACTGCCGCCACTGCAGAAAACGCGACCTCGGCGGCTGTCTGCGCATGTGGTCCCGACCGCATGCTTCAATGCTGCCTCGAATATTGATGGCAAATGTGGTTTCGCCATCAGTCTTACGTCCCCATTTTTGAAACAATAGAAAATGCGATAAGGGAGGGGATATGACACGCGTAAGCAAAGCCATCTTATTTTTCGCCGTCGCAATTGGACTCGGAACCGCGATAGTGCCGACGGCGACCGACTACCTCGAGTGCCAAATACGTGGCAACCGCTTGCGTGCCGAGATCGACCAGGTGTACGCAGGTAAGTTAAAGGTCGAGCAGATGTCGGAAGACGCGTTTGCCGCGCTCGATAGGGAACTCAGAACAAAAGTGCGGCAACCAGATTGTGGACCGGGTAAAGACATCACCAACTTTGGCGCGCTCGGGGTCTCTTTCTTCTTAATTGTCTTCGTCGGCAGCCACATCGGCTGGCTGATCGGACGTGCTTACAAAAAAGCAATGCAAAAGCTTGCCTAGGGATGGTTGGCGGCGAAAATAAATCAGGGGACTACAAATGAAAAAAACTGCAATCATCGTAGGCGGCTTTATCGGGAGCGGCCTAGTCATCAAGTGGCTACACGACGCAGTGTACCTTGACCGCGGGACCCTGCAGTTCATCGGGGCGTGGTGGATTGTGGGGATGGGCGTCTTGATCTGGAAGGTCTGCGGCAGCGACGATTGATGACCGCGAGCTTGATGCGCGAGGGTCTAGTATCTGGTTACAACCGTGCCTGCTCCGCAGGGTTGACGTCACACACCCACGTCGGAATGAAGACGCAAATCGGTAGCTGTTCCGCTTGACTCCGCGGCGGGTGCTCGGTGCTCGCCGAAAATCCGCTCTAGTGTCGCCGGCACCAAGGTGGCGTTGGACTGACGGATGGTGGCGTGCTTGGCCCTGAGCGCCGCTAGGTTCTTGAAAATTTGCGCTCCTTCGAGCTGCCTGTCGTATTCGGGCATCGGCAGAACGACATTCAAGAATTGCTCTGGTCTTGTGCGCTCGCGCCGTGCACCTACGCCGCGCGTGGCATCTTGCAACAGCGACCAGAACCACGGACGCTTGATGATCTCCACAAGGTACTGTGGCGAAGCTCGTCCCGGGAGGCAACGAAAAGTGCGGTACTCCGGCGACGCATACATTCCGACCAATTCCGGCGGTGTAAGCGCGATAGCGCCTTCCCAGCCTTTGACTTGACTGAGTACGAACGCATCTTCATACAAGCAATTGAAGCTGCGATATGTCGTTTCTGCGCCAGTGATAGCAGGCTTGGCGAATAACCCGCAACCAAAGCTGCGAATACCGACTTGTGGATATGACATGTCGCTTTCGATGGCGACCGATTCCTCGTACAACTCAATCACATCTGATAACGCCACGGTGCGACTGCCAGAAAGTTCGTTGTGCAACGACAGCACCAACGCATCCGCATCGGCTTCAATTGCGTCCAGATGCGCATTGAGTTGGGTGGTCTTGTCGCTCAGTTCATCCAGTTTGGCGACGATGGCGCGCTGTTCGGGCAGCGGCGGGAGTGGAACCGTAATCTCGACCAATTTTTCAAGCCCCAAAGTTCTGTTGCGGCCTGCGCCACCTGGCGATGCTTTGCGGATCTGGTCTAAACCTTCCTCGCTAGAGGTTAAGTAGCTGCAAAGGAACTTCGCATCGGCTCGCCCGTTATCAACAACGCAGGCGATGAAGCGATGTGAGCCGAAGCGACCATCATCCTCTGGCTTGGCAACAGCAACGGCCCCCTCCCATGCAAAAACATTCGAGAACACCAGGTCGCCGGGCTTAATTTCGAATAACTTTTTCGAGCCAACATCAGCACCGGCTACTGGCCGCTTCTGAAAAGTCCCCTTCCCGAAAGAGCGAATACCGAGTTCCGGGTACTCTGCATTGATGTCTATATCAACGGGGCGCCGACATATCGACGCAACTTCTCCCAATCTCACACGGGGCCAATTCTTCACGCTGCCACCTTCCCGACTAGCGCTTCGATTTCACCCAGCAGACGCAACACTTCACCTTCGTGCTCACGCATCCGCACCACCAGGTCCGCAGGCGCAATGTGCTCCAACTCCTGCTTGACGTTCGGATTCTTCAAATCGAGGTTGTAGCCGCGTGCGGCAACATCATTGCCGCTGACCTTCCACGCCTGCGGTGTTTCCTTGCGGTCGGTCCACCACGCTAGGCATTCGGCGAACTCTTCGAACTGCATGGGTGCGGTCTTGGAGTACCTCTTGCGACCTTCCGGCAGCGGGATTTCGTAATACCAAATGTCCTTTGTGGACTCTCCGCGATCAAAGAACAACAGGTTGGCTGGTATATCGGTGTAAGGCGCGAACACGCCCTGCGGCAGGCGCACGATGGTGTGCAGGTTGAAATCGTTGAGCAGTTGCCCCTTGATGACCGCCGCCACGCCATCGGCGAACAGGGTGCCATTGGGCACCACCACCGCCGCACGCCCGCCACGCTCGGAGCGGTGAGCCTTGATGTGGCCAAGCTTCGGCACCATCGCGTCCTTGAAGCGCAGCTTGCGCATAATGTATTGCAGGAACAGCAGCGCGGTTTCGCTGGTTTGCATGTTCGGCGGAAAGTTCGCCTTGATCCCCGCCTCTTCCTCGCCGCCAAACGGCGGGTTGGTCATGATCACGTCCATGCGCTCATTGTGGCCAATGTCGTTGAGCTTGATGTCCAGCGTGTTGCCGTAGCCGATTTGCGGCGTTTCCAGCCCGTGTAGCAGCAAGTTCATTTCCGCCAGCATGTACGGCAGCGGCTTGGCTTCCTTTCCGTACAGGGTATCGTTCTGCAATATCGCGCGCAGCTTCACGTCCTTACCGACTTGCGTGCGCAGATGCTCGTAGGCTTCGACCAGAAAGCCGGCCGTGCCGCACGCCGGGTCGAGCACGGTTTCGCCCAACCGTGGATCGGTCACTTGCACCATGAAGCGCACCACCGGGCGCGGCGTGTAGAACTCGCCAGAATCTCCCGCCGCGTCCCGCATCTCGCGCAACATGGATTCGTACAGGTGCGAGAGGGTGTGTATTTCTTCGCTCGACGTGAAATGGATAGCGTTGATCTTGTTCAACACGTCGCGCAGCAGGTAACCGCTGACCATCCTGTTCTGCACGCCCTTGAACACGTTGGCGATGACCCGGCGCTGGCCGTTGCGGTCTTCGCGATCGCCCTGCGAGCGTAGATACGCGAACAAGCCCTTTCCGCGCTTGCCATCCGGGCGCACGGCTTCGTCGTTGCTCAGGAAGGCAAGCAGTTCATCGCCATTGACGCCGTCGGGGCTAGCCGCCCAGTCTCGCCAGCGGTACGGCGCCTCGATGAGCGGCTCGTAGTCTTCGCCATCGAGTGCTGCGGCATCTTCACGGCCTTGCTCAAGGTCATCGAGGAACTTCAGGAACATCACCCACGTCAGCAGAGGCAGGCGGTCAGCATCGCCGTTCAGGCCCTTGTCCTTGCGCAAGATCTGGCGCACGGACTTGATGAGGGCGGAAAGCTGCTGCGCCGTGGTTTGTGTGGGTTTTTCGGTTTTTGCTTTGCGAACCATGATTTCTTTCATTTACTGATACAAAGCCGACTGCAAACTGCCAAAGGCAGCACGCAGAGCTTTCGGACCACCAAAGTGGGCCGCGATTTCAGAAGGTTTGCCGAAGCTATCGAAGGGTTCTACCGTCAGTAATTCGGAAGGTCTCTCAAACTTAGCGAGGCCGCGCTCGATATAGCGATCAATCACCAAGCCAAGGATGTCGCGCGCAATGTTACCGTATTGCGCGAACAGGTCGGGATGCAACCTCTTCGCGCGTTCGACCCGCTCGCGGCGGGTCAATAGAGGCGCATTCCATGCGAGATGGCACAGCAAGTCCAGCGGGTCCGCATCGGGTTGACCCGTAGCGGCAACAAGCTCATCAAAACTAATGTGTCGCTCAGCCAGTTCGTGCAGCACTTCGGCACGGGTGTCCGGTTTCGCCCATGCGCGTTCCAGTTCCTCGCGGGTAGGGAACAGTGAACGGACAGAGCGCGCCGTGTACTCGGTATAGCGCACCACTTGCAGCTTTTTGCCGTCAGCATCCAAGTCATAAACCAGATGGCCGAGGACTTCGACCTCACCACCATCAACATAGTATTTGCGCGGTTCAGTCGGCTCGTCGGCGCCGCAGATCTCCCCCCCCTCTCCGGTTTCGGATCCCTCGTCGGCACTATCGACCGCGGGGACATCCGTCTGTTCCGGTTCGCTGCTTTCGGTGGCGGTGACGTTGCCGTCATCGTCTACCAGCAGTTCTTCCACGAGTGCCGGGAATCCGTCGAAATCGGGATCGGCGAAGTGCTGGGTCGCGGTGCCGGTGTAGTCGATGATGTTGAAAAATTCCTTGCCGTAGTCAACGCGCAAGCGCGTTCCCCGCCCGATGATCTGCTTGAACTCGGATTGCGAACCGACGACACGGGCGAGCACCACGTTCTTGACCGTGGCCGCGTCCACGCCTGTCGTGAGCATTTGCGAACTGGTCAGGATGGCCGGCGTCGGCTTGTCCAAGTCCTGAAAGTTGGCAAGATGGGTAAGGCCAATGTCGCCCTCGTCACTGGTGACGCGGCATAAATAGTCCGGGTATTCCTTCACCAAGTCGGCGTTGAGGTTCACCAATTCCTGCCGCATTTCCGAAGCGTGTTCCTGATCGACGCAGAACACGATGGTTTTGGCAAAGCGATCGCTGCCTCGCATGAAGCTAGTCAGATGCTTGGCGATAGCTTTGGTCCGGGCGCGCAAAGCGACGATGCGCTCGAAATCTTTGGTTTGATATTCGTCGTCGGGAATGGCCCTGCCGTAGCGATCGACCTCGTCCCTGCTCGGTCGCCAGCCTGCGGCGTCGGCGCTAGTGATGATGCGATGCACGCGATACGGCGCAAGAAAGCCGTCCTCGATGCCTTGCTTCAGGCTGTAAAGGTAAACCGGATTCCCGAAATAATCGTACGTGTCGCGCGACTCGTTGCGCAACGGGGTAGCGGTCATGCCGAAATGGACCGCCTCGGAAAAGTAGTCCAGCACCTTGCGCCAACTGCTCTCGTCGCGGGCCGCGCCACGATGGCATTCGTCAATGATGACGAGGTCGAAGAAATCCGGGCGATACTGGCGGAAAACATCCTCATTCGCTGTAGTCAGCGCCTGATAGATACCGAAATACATGTCGCGCGCCTGGCTGGCGTCGCCGCTGCTGATCTTGTGGCGCGCATCGCCGAAATGGATGAAGTCCTTATCCTTCGGGTCGTCCACCAGGATGTTGCGGTCGGCGAGGAACAGAATTTTCGGACGACGGTATTCACCATCTCGATTCCATCGGCTGTTCCAGAGTTTCCAGCAGACCTGGAAGGCCACGCTGGTTTTACCCGTGCCAGTAGCGAGCGTCGCCAGCATGCGCTTCTTGCCGGACAGGATAGCTTCGACCACGGAACGAATGGTCGCGTCTTGGTAGTAGCGTGGCTTCTTGCCGGAAACGAGGTTGTACGGCTCCAGCAAAGTTTGCTGCGCGGTTTCCTTAAGCCCGATGGATTGGTTCAAACGCGCCCAGAGCTCTTCCGGAGTAGGGTAGCGTTCTACTTCGCGCTCAGTACCGTTGGTGTAGTCGATCTCGATGACGCGCAGGCCGTTTGTGGCATAGGCGAAGCGCAGATTCATCATCTGCGCGTATTCGCGAGCCTGCTGCACGCCGTTCTCGGCTGGCAGCGCGGTTTCCTTGGCCTCGACCACGGCAATCGGAAAATCGCGGCGATAGTAGAGGATGTAGTCCGGCTTGCGCACCTTCGCCCGTCGCGCCTTGCCACCGATCAGCAGGATGCGTCCATCTGTAATAGGCCGCTGCTCGCCTATGGCGTAGGGAGCGTCGCCCCAGCCGGCTTTCTGCAAAGCAGGAGTGACGTATTCGCGGCACGTGTCGGCTTCGGTCAATGCCACTGGTCAGCCCCTTTAATTCCTTGCCGCGATTACTTGACGGTCGCTGGTCTTTGAAAAAGCGACAGGAATTTTAACAGTCCGACTGTGTTTCCGGCACCCATTTGCCATACGATTTGCGCGCCCATAAAATCCACCGTTTCATGTGAATAGGCGACGCGAGCCTCGATGACGTGATTAGGCCGGCGTCGGTGGGCATGAATCTTTAACGTCACGCGGTCGGGCATTCAACGACTGATCTCACGGAGTGAAGCAGCCCAGTCAAGTGTCGAAGGGGTCCGCGACCGCGAATGGCGGGGAGTGGCCGCGTGCTGCCCGATGCGTTTTGGCTCATGTCGCTTAGGTTTATTCGACGCCTGCCGACATGCACGGCGGCATGCACATTCCTGCGGCCGATGGCAGGCATCGAATAAACCTAAGCGACTGCTGCCGTATGCGATCGGCCCTACTCGACCCTGTAGTCGCACGTTAGAAAAGCGGGCATCCAACGCGGCGATTCAAATTCCCTATCAAGAGGACACGGCCGACATGCCGCAATTTCCAAGTGGGCCGGCTGACGCCGTATACCGCCTTTCCCCAATGCCGGGCCGCTTGCCCGGATACCCTGAAAGGCGACACCACTTTGCTGCGCGTGTGATGGGCGAGCATTCCAGCGGAAGTCGCGGATGAACAGGTGACCGAATGTCCGTGACAGGCGTTCGAGGATTAGGTCATGCTCTGGGAGTAGCGAGCCATGAGCTTTCATAAACGGCTCCACGCCCCAGATCAGACGATGCCAGCGAAGCGTTGCTCCAGATAGGCGATGATCGCGTTGGAGTCGTACAGCCAACGCGACTGGCCTTCCTCCTGAATATGCAGGCAGGGCACCTTGATCTTGCCGCCGCCGGCCAGCAAATGCTCCCGCTGCACAGGATCGTCTTTGGCGTCGTGTAGAGTCATCGGCACATTCAGACGATGCAGGGCACGTCGCGTCTTTACGCAGAAAGGGCACGCACGGAATTGATACAGCGACAGCCGCGCCGCTTCTTTTTCCACTGCGGCCTGACCTTGCGCCGAACGGCGTTGCGGGCGTGGGCGACTGACGGCGTCGCCGAGCACGATTAACTGGCCGAGACCGGCACGCAGGGCTTTCATCAACATAGAGACTACCTCGAGCGGCGATTGGAAGCTGGCAAGTCTACTCCGTCCAATAGCCGACCGCTCCTGACCAGACGCAGCCTTACGACTTGCGAGACGGTTGCGGGGCGCTGGCGCGCAGCACCATTGGCGACCAGCGACCCATTTGGGACACGGGGCTTTCCCGATAGCAGTCGTTCAATATCACATTCCCGAGTCGCTGCCCCAGCACCGGAATGCTAAAAATGCAGTCGGGACTAATTACGTTCGCTACAAAGCGTGGAAAGCCTGCTTGGACGTTGGTCATAAATCCTTCAAGCAGCGCCAGCATGGCATCGTCGGCGGCACGCGCGCCGAGCGCCGAGCGGGATAAGGCATGCATCCACGTATCGGGTCTGTATCGCACCAAGCTACTGAGTAGATGAAGCGCCAAGAAAGTAAGAGCCTGCTCCGATAAATAGCTTTGACCGACCGGTTGAACGTAATAGGGCTGAAACCCTGGCGCGCTGTTGATCAGTGTGGCAACATGATTATTGATGTCATGAAAGTAGCTATCGGTTGCCGGACGAATCGTTGCTTCAAAATCGTTCAGATTCTGTCTTATCGAACCCGGTGCGAGTTCAACGGCTAACGGAGGGGCGTTACGGAAAATAACGCTGCTCTTACCCCAAGCATTATTGCATTGACTAAACGACCATCCTTGAAGAAACGGCATGCGATCGCGCAAACGGCCGATCAACTCTGTTAATCCATCAAGGCTCTCACAGGCACGAGAGTCGTGAACCCGGATCGTCCAAGCGAAGTCGACCACCGGGGCGAAGAACTCAATCAGGTCTGAGTTTGACGGGCGCTCAAATGTCGCGCAATAAAGCTTGTCCACGCTTGGAAGCCTGCTAAGTATTTCTGGCTCTTTTAAAAACTCAGTGGGTAATGCGGCTCACGAGGCATGCGGATTGAGTGCTGAGAAGTCGAGCTTGCCCGCGATGAGAAACAGCACGGTGCGCATGGTCTTGAAGCTGGCGTATCCCCGTGCCTTGCGTTTGGCGGCCTGAAACAGGCCGTTGATCGCTTCGATGAATCCGTTGGTCTGACGCGTCTGCGCCCACGCGATGATGCCGTCGAAATGACGACGGATCATGCGCGCGACGTCCTTCATGGGTTCGACTTTCGAGCGCATGACGTTGCCGCACCACCGGCGAAGCATTTTGGAGACGACGTGGATCTGTTTGCGATCGAGAATCTCGCGCAGCTGCTCGCGGTACATCCACGCACGCGCGGTGCGGTTGGTGGTGTACTGGCTGATCAGGGCCTCGAGATCGGTCAGTTGTGCGAGATCGAGCTTCCCGGCATCCTTGAGCAGCGACCAGCGCATACCCTTCAGCGACGGATCGGTTTTCTGCTGCGCGCGGCGCACGCCATCAAGCGCTTTGGACGCGTGCGCGACGACGTGAAACTTGTCGAAGGTCACCCGCGCATCGGGCAGATGCTCCTCGACGCCCTTGATGAAGGCGGGCGACATGTCGATGCTGACCGACTCGATCTGCGCAGGCGTTGCGTTGTGTTCCTCCAGGTGCCGGGCAAAGCGTTCGACAACGCCGGCATCTTTGCCTGGCGTGACGAAGACCACACGCCGCCCGTCCATGTCGGCGACCAGCGAAACATAGTCGTGGCCACGCCGGCACGAAGTCTCGTCAATAGCCACCGCAGTGACTTCGGACAGGTCAGTCGCGGCCACGGCCAGGTCCACGTAACGGTCACAGATGGCTTTCACCCGATGCCACGACAGGTTCACCACGCGTGCCACCGCGGCAAATGTCATCTCCCGGCACAGCGCCAGCACGAGTGCTTCAAACAGCAGCGTAAAGCCGTCCAGCTTGCCCATCCAGTCGGGTTCGATCAGGCGCACCGAGCCGTCCGGCAGACGTACCCGCGGCACCCGGACCTCCAGATAGCACTCATGTTGAAAGAAGTTGAGGTGCCGCAGCCGCTTGATCTGGGTGTCGTGAGCCGGGTGTTCGCCCGCCACACCGGGATATGGAAAGCGCGTACCCGCGACAAAGTCCACGGCAATGGTCAGCTCACGCCGCGCGGCATCGAAATCGACGCCTTGCACGTACCACGGCGCCTTGATCCCCAAGGCGGCTTCAAACAGTTGGGTCTGGTTCATCGGTTCACGTTGTCTTGCAGGGCTGGTTGCCGCATTCTGCCGCAACCAGCCCTGTCCCAGCTTACTTCTTCAACGCGCGTCAAGTATTCGCTTCGCCGGGCTGACGCCCGTACTTGACCCGCCAAACCAGCCACTCGGATTTTGAAAGAGGCGTATTTCTTTCAGTGTCAATTGCTTCTGAGCTAGATCAGCAGATTTCGCGCAGGGAAATTTGAAATGAGTAAACTCCGCAGACATACGCATTACTTTGATCACGTTCAACTCTGCCGCACAATCGTTGAAGTCCTGGAATGTGCCACGCTGTCCAATGTAAATTGAGAGATCTGCAAGCCTTGCATTGGTGGGTGAGCGGTCACTTACTCCGTGCGACTGCACCAAAGCGTCGAGGCGCGCTCGGTTGACCGACAGCACCACAGCTTTCGCATACGCGGCAGTGCCGTAGTAAAGCTCGAGCGGCCGGATTTCAAGTGGTGCTGACTTGGCAGCTTCGTAGAACAGCCGTCCCTGACGCAGGCAGGCTGTGATTGACGTCGCCTGCTCGGTGCTGGGCATCCAGCCTTGGCTTTGAGAGACATTTCTTTTCAGATTCTCGATGCTTTCGAGAAATTGAATTTCGATCATGCTATTCCCGTCCGGTTTTCCCAACGACAAGTTTTACCAGTCGAATGCTCGGTCGCTAAGTCACTGCCTTTTTCTGCCGCTGCACATCTAGATACTTCGAATAATGCTTGTCGAGCGCGTCCGCAGCAGGAGCGTCCGTGAAGCGATCCGGTACGACCGCTAGCGACCTGCCATCGTACTTCCCATAGTCAGTCAGTCGGAGGTGTGGTGCAACATGGACGATAGATCGTGAATCGACGGACAGCAGATAAAGGTCAAACAACGTGTGAATGTCTGCTCTGAGTAGGAGCCCATTGCGCAAGTTGTAGTCCGTGACTAGCGAGTGTGGGACGATGTGCGCTGCCTCCAGAAGTTCCTCAATCCGTGAACCAGTGACGGCACACCGCGTTCGATACGCGTCCAACAGCGCGCGTCGGAATTTCGCCTGACCACGGCGTGTTTTGATGGCACGGTTCTGTACCTCGTCGTAAGGGTCACCATCTTTATCCGTTTGATCAACATTGCCATCGACGGGCATTTCGATCCCGCGCACGATCACGCACGCCCCGCTGGAAAAATCGTAAGAGTGAACGTACCACTCCTGCCCGTCCAGATAACGCTTTTCAACCTTCGTTGCGCGTTCGGCCCGCTCTTCGCCTTCAGGGCGCTTTCCCGCTCCCACAATCACCCGCACCGGAAGTCGCCGCTCGTAAGACTCCTGGATGGCAACGTCCAATGCTGCTGCACGCTGCGCCTGAGTCTTTGCACGGTTGCGAACCTTTATATCCAGCGCGGGATTGTTGGCAATTCTGGTCCGATCCTCTTTCCCAATACGGGCGTTCCGGTCAAAGTAAATCCACCCGTCTTCATTGATTTTGAATTCGCTGTACCAGAGGCAAAGGACGAAGCCCTCGGTCAACGATCCGAAGCACCATTCGTAGCAGAAGTTTGGATTCGATTTAAAGTCTTCATTCCAACCATCAATCGACACGCCCGCTTCGCGTAAAAGGTCGTAAAGCGTGTCTTTCGATACTGGCTCGAGGCTCTCTAGTGAGTCTGCTGGACGAGCGTCTGATCGTCTGAATGTGACGAGTCGATTGGCTTGGTCCAGCCTTACCTGCCGCCAACCTTGCTCCATCCAGAATCGCCCCGGATGGCCATCCTTGGCGCGAGAGTTTGCCCAGAATGGCTTGAATCGGTCAGCGGTCGGTGGTAGCTCCTCGCCGATTATTCTCGCTACATCAGCAAACGAGAGTGTCACTTCACTGGCGGATTGCACGGCCAAGTGATCTGCAAGCGGCTGATATTTGGTCACGGAGCGTCTCTACGGTTTCTTGTATCGGCAAAAATATATGCGGCGCGATCAAACTCCGCCGGTGATCGATTGTCACCGATGTGTCCCACGTCGTCGAGTGTCCCTTCTTGGCCGAACTCGGCAGTACATGGTTGGGCGTCGGGACGCTCGAACTTCTGTCGCCGACTCCAGCGATGGGCCGCGTCCTATGAATACCAATGCAGCCTAGCTTTCTTCCGGTGTTTCGATTGGCTGACGCACATAGTAGATATCCCATTCTCCTTCGTCAGTCTTTACAAATCCATACCGCTGGTAGAAGCGGTTTGAATCACTGCCGCGTAGAGCACCGAGGCGGATTGGCATGCGTTGCGCGTCGGCGTTCGCGAAGACGTCCCGCAAGACGGCTGCGCCGATTCCTTTCCCTTGGTGCGCCGGCAGAATGTAAAGGTGGTCCAGTAGCCAGTAGTCTGCCTGTGGGCGAATGAGGATAAAGCCGGACCGAACGCCATCGACCTCTATGAATCGACACCGCGCAGGGTCGAATGACGCGAGGAAGCGCTCGCGGGCACGCTGCGGGTCGAAACGACTGATGCGCTCCAGACTCTCGCGCATCGCGGCGATACGGATGGCGACCAGTATGTCGGCGTCGGACTCGGTTGTATCAGAAAAGGCGATGTTCATTGGGAACGGCTTCCGGTCAAAGGATTCGCGAGGCTTACTTCTTGTGCGAATACTATCGCGCCGAATCGATCGTCACCAATTTGCACTTTGGGGCCGAAGGTCCGCTCATGGCCGACTGTACGCGTTCAGCAACGGAACCTTGATCAGCCATTCGCAGGCTCGCACGATGCCACCGGCCGCTTCGTGGCTTGATAGCTCAGTGAGCGCAACCCGAGCGCACCGGTCAGCCGGATGTCGGGGCTAAAGACCGTTTTTCCGGTTGCGTCCGAAACTGCGCGGCGAAAGGGCTTGCTCAAGGGGATGCCCAGCGACAACATACAAGTTATCGCATCGGATGATCGTCGGCTTTAGGCGATGTGCGGATGCGCAATCGGGCAACAAGTTCTTCAGTCGCGCAAGGTCCGGCCTTTTGCTATCCGTACCCTTCGTCAATCCGCACCAGCGCTTCCTCAACCAGCCGTGCGTCATCCTCGGTCTTCGCCATTTCGAGCGCAGTTCGGCCGGCAAACTGCTTGTGCGGCATGACCAGCCACCGGATCGCCTTATCCTGCTCCCGGAAGACGGCTATCGCCTGCGCGACTATTTTCGCGAGACGTGTCGCAAGGAGTAACGTGCCACGGGACTCGTCTTGCTCGCCGAACAGCAGTGGATTCATCTGGTCCACAGTTACCGCGCACGTCGGGTCGGGAAACGACGCCCTTCAAGGCTTCAATCACGTTATCCGTTGCGGACGGCGGATCGACCCGCAGCCATGACCCGAGCGTATCGCGGAGACACTGCTGACAAAGGTCAATGCTCAGATGGGCGCCGTCGCCAAAAACCGAGCCAAAGCCGCCGCGCCAGTCGAGCGACACTTTTTCATACCACTCCCCTTGGTCATCATCGGGCGACATGCGCTGGCTGCAGCGGTCGCATGTGCAGGCGGCGATCTCCTGCACCATCCTGTCACGGTATTCGCGCATGACCTACTCCCTTTCCCAGCCCGACTTTTTCCAGCCCGGAGGCACGAGACCGAGCTGCTTCGCGGTGGCGACCGGCAGGCGCAACAGCACCGTGCCCGGCCCGCGCTCCAGGTTCCCGAGCATCGTGACTTCAGCGTCTACACCGTCAAGTTCCAGATACACGACGTCCTCTGGCTCAAAAATCTCGGCGTAAAGATCCCAGCCGGGCTGACCGCCCTCTTTCGCCTGATACCGGATGTGGTCCTTGCTGCTCATAAATCGCTGTTCCTTTTGCGGGCGTTTAGCCGACGCGCCACGTGTCACGGGCAGTCGCTTCAGATACTGGACGCAATCCGCGTCGTCAATGACATAAGCCTTTTTCTGCCACGCGGCGGTCGCGCGTTCGGACATGTGCCCATCAGATCGAGCTGACACTTGCATCCTGGCATCAGCGGTGACCGTTGAGAAAGTCGAACCAGTCGTGCGCGAAAGCGCAGCCGTGATCCGGAATGCCCGAGCCGGCCAGCTTCCGGTCGAAGAACGTTCTGGTCGGCTCGGGAATTTCATCCAGACGCACGTAACGGTAGCCCGCATCGTTCGTGCGAACCGTTACCTCCGGCCGTGCAGGTCGCGGCGGCAACGCTTCGCGCCCCTGATTCAGCGCGGTGGCAAGACAGCGGGCAACGAGATCCCATACGCTGCTCGCCCATCTCGGATAGCTGCGCACGACCGTCGGTTCGCCAACCTCGCCGAGTATTGCGTCGCTCAGGGCGACCCTGTAATCGCCGAGTGCGCCGGTCGGCCCGTCACTCGCCCGTGCGATATCCGCCGTCGCGATGACACGCTTTCCCTCCTCCTGCCCACCGGGCAGCAACTCAATGGTGATTCGAAGCATCCGCTTCTCCTTCTGTTGACCTTTCATCGGGTGCAGCAGGCGTGCAGATCCGCAGTCGCCCGGACAGCCATATGCACCGCGGCCGCCTGCGTGACCCGGCTCGTTCTCGGGATGAACATCAACAGATTGGTCACGGCTAACAGATTCGTGGCCCCCAGATTCTGCCGCCTGCAGACCGTTTGAGCGGTCAGCCACATCGTTTCCTCAAGCGCGGCCGCAATTGTAGTCATCGCTGTTCCTGTTTTACGCGTGGCGAGCGCAAAGGCCTTCAGGCGCGCCCGTAACTGTGCGCTGCTCCCGTCAGGCGGCAATGACTGTCGCCGTCTTTTTCGCCGGTTCGCCCTGGTCAAGCGCGCTCCATGTCGAGATGCTCCCTCGAGTCCGTAGTCTTGGGGGTCAACCATTTTTTTGCAGGCGATCTCCTCGCGGCAGCGCCCATGCGCATCGCCAGAATGTTTGCGCCGCCTCAGCGCGCCACGGCACAGCTGCTCACAACTCGATCATCAGCGCCGGATCAAACGCCGGGTTTTCCCATTTCAGGTCGGTCGGCGCACCCGCCATCAGACGGTTCGTCGCATAGCCGCGCGGGTTGGCAATCACCCGCGACTGGCCAACGCGCTAATCGAACGAGTCATGCACGTGACCGTGAATCCACACGTCGGCCAGCTCGAGCACAGGTCGCAGGTCACTCACGAATGCAGCGTTGACCGGGTCGTTCGCATAGCGCGGATGCACCGACGGCGGAGCAACGCCGTGATGGGTCACGACGACCGTGCGCCCGTCGAAGGGCTTTGCCAGCTCGGTCCGCAGCCACTTCACTGTCTTTTCGTGCTCGGCCAGCGCATGCTCTGGCCGAAACCGTCCGCCATCGCTAGTGCGGATAACACGATGGTCATGCAACATACGCCCGGCCAGCGCCATACTCCGGTCGCGCACGCCACTGAGCGCATAGTCTGTCCAGAGGCAACAACCGAGAAACCGCACATCACCCATGAAAAACGTGTCGCGCTCAAGGTAATGAATCGCAGTACCGGCCGCGCGCATACGGATGGAGTTGGCAAGCGTGTCGTACTCCGTGCCATACGCTTCATGGTTGCCATGCACGTAGATGACGGGCACCGGCCAGCGCGCAAACGGCTCAACCGCATCGGCACCCTTCGCGATGTCCCCCGCGAGCACCAGCACGTCCGCATTGGACCGCACGACCGGGTTGAAGCCCGGAAAACTCTGGTGCACGA
The DNA here is from genome assembly GCF_050436245.1 of Paraburkholderia sp. MM6662-R1. NCBI lineage: Bacteria > Pseudomonadati > Pseudomonadota > Betaproteobacteria > Burkholderiales > Burkholderiaceae > Paraburkholderia > Paraburkholderia sp. MM6662-R1. Next base: position 2,116,912 of record NZ_JBNDLV010000001.1, read on the forward strand.
TCTCCAGATGCAGATCCGAGGCGATCTGGATACGCATGCCGTCAGCTCATATCTGCGACATCAACCGTCGGTTTCCGGCGACCAGCCTTCGACGAACGCGCCGGCGTGGACGGGTAAATGCGCTTTCCGAGAGAGTGTTTCTCCGCGATACCGACAGGCATCGAGAATTCCTCCCCCCCTGCTGTCGTGAATCGCGCAAACGAGACCAGCGGATGGTCCTCGTCATAGGCTGCCGTTGCGCCGATGTGAATTTCGCTCAGCGGCTCCAGACTCCATTGTGCTGAGTCCTTGTGCGGCTTCGCGCTCAGCACTGCCGCGCCCCGCACGGTCTGGCCGTCTGCCGTCAGTTGTAGCAGCGTCTTCGCGGCACCCGACGCGAATTCCACCATGACAACCCGGGGCAGGTCGCGTTTTCCAGCGGCAAATTGCAGGATGAGCACATCTCCACAACCCGCCATCTCGGCAACGGCCCACAACGCCATTCCGTGCCATGTAGGCAAACGGTTCTGGTCAGAAGTCAAAAACATAAGTCTAGATTCCTATCTCTATAGGCCACCCACCGCCGCTTTTGAAAACAGTTCGGCGGCCGTGGGTTCGCAGAATGCCGCTTTCAACTCCTGCGCTGGGACGCCGCCGAAGCCGCTATCGCCGCGCTAAAAAGAGTGGTGATGACACGATAATTCATACTCGAGTATGAAGACAAATTATAGCGGTAAAAGGACAGTGCTCCCATTTCACGGGAGCAAATTTGGAAGCAGCGGAAGCCTTCGGAACTGTACTGCGTGCACGCCGGCTTGAGGCAAACCTGACTCAGGAGCAGTTGGCATTTGAGGCTGATATTCAACGGGTATATGTAAGCAAGCTGGAATTGGGCCGCGCCCAACCGACACTTGCAATGCTGCTTACTCTGGCAAGGGCGCTTGATTGTGCGGCCAGCGAACTGGTTGCTGCTGTCGAGCAACATATCGCGAACGCCCACTCGAAAAAGAAATCGGGACTTGAGCCCAGACGCCAGCGCGCTAGGGCAAGCGGGAAGCTTCCAAAATAAACATGCGTATTGGGTGAGGTATTCCAGGCGGAACGCATGAGCAGCGCCCTTCCGTGTTGCGCGCCGCCCTTTTCGAATGACGCGAAATTCGTTGTGGTTACGCCTGCATACCGAATCCCTCATTACCCCAGTTTCCAATGCGTCCCACGAATCGTCGAGCGTGCGTTTGCGCACCACATCATGGCTTGCCTTCAGAACATTGGCCCGGCGCTTCAGGTGCCTGGCATTGCGCCTTGGGTCTCCGCGCATGCTTTCCCGTGATAAGGGCGTCTTCGTCCAGAGGCATCCAAACAGCGGAGAGCATCACCAAGTCGAATTCTCTTCGTCGCGAACGTACAGACATGAGATCCGGCAGACTGTCGTCCACCCATTCAATCCGGGAAGACGAATGCAGCCCGATTCCTGCGACGCGCAACGCGTCCACTGGTTCTACGGCCACAACAGTATGCCCCATACCGGGTTACGGAAATTCGAAATGCGTTTCGGGCTGCAGCCCGACATAACAACGAGCCGGTCAAGTGGCCCGATTACGCCGATCCTGAGGTGGCTCCTATACGCCGATCATCGAGTGGCTCCAATACGCCGATCCTGCACTGGCTCGATTACGGTGATCATCTGGTGGCTCGATTACGCCGATCCCGAAATGGCCTCATTACGCCGATCCGTGACACTTGCGGAGCACCGTTTGCGGTCGCATTCTGTAGCGTCGCGCAGAGGTCGTCGATCAGGTCATACCAACCATCCCCGCACTCGAAGCTCCAGGATGCAAATGCCGAAGGCATAGCAGGAAGGTCTGGGTCGTCCGGATTATTAATTGGTTCGGTGGCAAAGATCAGCTGGTAGTTAGCGCGCAGCTTCTGGTCTCATCTGTTTTCTCCGTTGTTGGCGCGTTGACGCACGCCGGCCAAGCCGAGTGTTTCGCCGATCACGTTCATCGCGGTGTCGAGCTTCCTGCGGTCCGGTCTCGAGAAGATACGGTGCGGACCAGTTATGAAGCGGCCCCGACTGCGATGGCAAGCGCCGATAAACCGCCCGCGCCGGTTCCTCTGGAGATCTACCTATTCAACAAACGCACGAGGCGGGGCGACGCGCCGTGGGATTGGCCAGAGGAAACTATCTATCGGAGGCTGTGTGAAATCCAGCCAAAGCTCGCTCCTGACGGATTCGTCACAATCAATAGACATATCTACAGTTCAGATAGGTTGAAATTGCTTGCTAAAGAATATAAGCAAATGCATGGCAAGACGATCAGCATCACGACATACGAAATACCAAATGCTCCGCAATTTCTCCTTTGGGAGGGTCCCGACAAAAACTTAGATGTGTTAAACGCCACATCACAGACCGAGGAGGCATTTGGGTCCGGGCCTAGATGGGAGCATGACTTCATGGGTAAACTCAAGAACAGCGGACTTCAGGCTGCTCGCTATAGGTCACGGAAGGCTCCTTCGGTGGTGGAAACCGTGAGCTCAGGAACAGTGTCCGGAGCCACCCAGAAGAAAATTGAGGCGGTCGAACAGCGCGCTGAAAGGAGGGGCACAAAGACTGGGTTCGCTTGTGGAAGCAAAAGCGAAGGCGATAAAACACGAGCAAGAGCGACGTGCCAATGATGCGGCCGATTTGCTGGGCGCGCCACACAGAATCCCCGATTCCCGAGGGTCGGCGCAGTCGCTGATCCTCCACAACACCTTCAGGCGAAGAAGCCTTCGTTGAACTGCACCAAGGCTTCTTCGACGAGCCGCGCACCTTGTTCGGCGCCCGTCATCTGAAGTGCATTGCGCCCAGCAAACCTAACTTGCGCGCCGCGCAGCCAGCGCATGGCCTTCTCTGCATTTCCGAATGCGATGTTAGCCCGCGCAAGGATTCGCGCGAGGCGGATGGCGCGGTCGGACTCCTCGGCCGACAGCCGTTCGTGCTTCTGCCGACGATGTGCCAGCGTGCGCCGAGGGATGATGAACACCAGTTCGTCACCCTTGAGGCCTGTGCGTCCAGTCGGGCGATCACTTGAACGTCAATGCCTTCTTGCGCGATCTCAGCGAGATCGGCATCGTTTAACTCCGCGGGGTCTTCGATGTGCACACGATACGCACAGTTTGTGCATGGTGCGCAGCGCGGTCGGTTAGTGAATCGTCGTCGCTCTGGCGGCACCTTCGGCCTTCAGGTGCAGCACGAAACGCTGCACTGCCGACCAGCTACCCGTGTAGTCGTGGTTGCACTGAAGCGCGTTGAAGCGCGGCAGCGTCGGATTGCATCCGAAGTTCGCCGCCAGCTCGGCGTCGCCCGGTAAAGGCCCGACCGGGATCGCGCCAGCCCCCGGGGCGAGCGCGACCTGCCTGACGGTCTTCAGCGTCCCACGCTTCATAGGTGGGCTTTGCCCGTGCAATCCGCAAGGGTGCTGGCCGATTGACCATTGCGATCGCGCATCCGTGTCGAATTCCGCCGATCGCATAAGGCAGCAACCGGCCAGGAGCCGCCGTTCACATGCGTTGTCGGTCGGACGTTCATGCGTCGGCTTCATCCCGTAACCGGCCGTCCGATTGACAAAGACAAACGCTCCTTCATCGGCCGAAGTGGCCGCTCCGTTAGTGCAGTGGGAATGTCCCTCAAAGAGCACGAAGCGGCCAATGCCGTTGTCACGGCATCGTAGTGTTCGTCGTTGGTCCAGTGCAGAGTGCCGGACTGATATCAGACATGGTTGCTTCTGTTCGCGGCCTCATGCTTCGGTCTCGTAAAGCAGACCGTAGCTTCCGCTCGTTCGCTTTATTCGCGCGAAGCCGAGTTCCCCCAAATGCATACCGGCGATCAAAAGTCCCTCCGAGCTGACCAGGTCCAGAAGCCGTGAACGTGTGGTGGCTGCCAGGGCAGGGTCTTGATCGAATGCAATCGATACGTCTGGCCGTTTAATCTGGATGTGAGGAAAATGAACAATATCTCCCCAAACAAGCAGGCCCTGATCATGGGATTCGAGAAGATATCCGGAGTGTCCATCTGTGTGTCCCGGTAGCGGCATCGCTCTGATACCGGGCAGCACTTCGCCCTCGTCGAAAGTACGGAGCTTGTCGCGGTAGCCGTCGAACACTTGACGGGCTATCAGGAAGTTACCGCGGGCACGCTCGCTGGCACGGCTTAGATTTCCGTCATCCTGCCAAAATTCGACCTCTCGCTGATGAGCAACAAGTTCCGCATTCGGAAAGGTAATTTGTCCGGCTGTGTCCACTAGTCCTCCGACATGGTCGGGATGGGCGTGTGTGAGCAGGATTGTGTCGATCTCCGATGGTTCGACGCCAGCAAGCGATAAATTAGTTCTCAGCCGGCCGCCCCATCGCTTGATGCCCCCAGCCCCACCGTCGATGAGAATTGTGCGGCCCGCTCCGCGTACCACGTAGCAGTTGATATGCACGGCGGAAGGCTCCTTCTGCCCTGCATCACTTTGTATTCTGGAGGCCTCGGACGGGTCGATATTCGAGAGGAAGTCCAGGCTAGCGGTGAGGTAGCCGTCGCTGATTGCGGTGATCGTGAAATCCCCGGCTCGCTGACTTGGAAAGGTAATGGTGGACACAGTTCTTCTCCAGAAAACTTCCTAATTTCCGGCGTGAATGTTCGACGCGGCATAGCCGAAACAACGGATGCGCGCCGTGAGTCCAGTGCAGCGCGTGATGGCGTCGTCCAGGGCTTCCATGAACTGGTTCATTACCGGGGGCGTGCGAAACGTCTCAAGGCGATACTGGACTTCCGCGAAGACGGGATGTCCGTGCCCATGCCGAACCTCGACATAGATGACATGAACGTTTTCGAGTGCCGCTTCAAGCACTCTCGTGCAGAGTTTGATGCAGTCGCAGGAAAGCTCGGCAAGCCTCTCATCAGACGGCATTTGCCCCGTAGGAACATAGATAGTGACATTGGGCATTGCGGATCTATTTTTCCTGTTCGGTCGAAACGGTGCGGGAGCTTGTCAGTTGTTCCGTCATCGGCGAGTAGAGATGGACGCCTTCCGACATGCTCTCGACAAGCCGGGCGTTTCGCCGAGGCAGTCTTGCGAGCCAACGGCGTTCCGGAAACTTCTCCAATGCAACTGCTCGCATGGCCAACGGTGTGAGGCCCATCTGGATCAGAGGTTCGGGGCCGCTTGCACAAAGCACGAGGAGTTCGTCTGCATTGACCGCTGGCGCATGGCCGATATCGCTGTAGAGATTTCGGTGCCAGTCGGTGATGTGTTGCTGCCACCTTGCGAAATCGCCGCCGCCTTTCTGGCGATATTCCTCTCCCGTCAGGACATCGAGACCGTCAATCGTGTGGACGGCCAGGTAGACCGGGCAACCATCGCTTAACGACTTGAAGCGCTGCGACGTGCGAAAGCCAGTAACCGAGATGAGGGCGGGCAGTTTTTCAAGGCTGTAGAAGTCGTTCCATTCGGCTTCGCTGCTGGGATCGGCGAAGCTGCATTCCACGGTGTAGATCATCAGATTAACCTTCGTGACGGGTGAGCATATTGCAGCAAACGATCCATGTTCATTGCAATAACGTAATGCTAACCTGTGATTTCCTGCGTATATATCGATATATAGTCAGCCTTCAGTGACGTTTGCTCAAGCTGGCGTCGAACGCACATCAATCGGCGAGACTCCAATGCGACGTAAGATTCCAAGCAATTCCGCGCTCCTGGCTTTTGAGGCTGCGGCTCGACACGGCAGCTTCGCACGCGCGGCCGAGGAATTGGCGCTGACCGAGGGCGCCGTCAGTCGTCAGATCGGTCGATTGGAGGCGTTTTTGGGTGTCGCGCTGTTCGAGCGCGTTGGAAATCGGGTACGGCTTGCGCCCAACGGCACGCGATACGCGGTGCAGGTTCGCGAGATTCTGGATCGGCTGGAACGGGACAGCCTATATCTGATGGGGCAGCCCATCGAGGGTGCGAGCATTGATATCGCCGCAATTCCGACCTTCGCCACCCGTTGGCTTATCCCTCGACTGAAACGCTTTCAAAATAAGCATCCGAACATTACCGTGCATATCGCCGAACGTATGGAACCGTTCATTCTTGCTGGTAGCGGTTTCGACGCAGCAATCCATTTTGAGCATCCAGCATGGGCGGGTATGCATTTACATCGCCTGCTGGAGGAGGTGCTTGTGCCCGTCTGTAGTCCGGCGCTCCTCGCAGACGCCGATGCGAACATATCGCTAAATGAGCTGCCCCGCCTTCACAGACGACAAAATCCGGACGCGTGGCAGCTTTATGCGCAAGAGGCCGGCATCGTGCTGACCAATTCGGCGGTTGGCGCACGTTACGATCTCCATTCCATGCTGATAGAGGCGGCGCTAGCCGGCCTGGGTGTGGCATTGGTGCCGCGTCTTTACATCGGGGCAGAGCTTGAACAGGGCCGTTTGGTCGCACCCTGGCCGGACGGCAAAGCGATTACCAAAAACTTCTGCCTCGTTCTTCCTGAGCCGATCGAGTTGAGTGAAGGGCCGCTACAGGCATTTGCGAAATGGATTCTTCACGAAACCCGGGGCTTAACGCCTTAAAGCAGCACCTGACGCTCATCACAAAATAGCCATCCTGGAGTGTTGCCATCGCCAGACGGTCGCCTCGCTTCGAACTGACTGTCGCTGGTCGACGAACGGCCGTTGTAGCTGGCGGATTCAAGGGTGAAGCGCAACAGCGGGATTAATGTTTAGAGCTTAGAGGTTGACTTGCTGATGCGATGGTCGCACACGACGTTGTCCTTCGAATCGTGTTGCCGCAGCAGCCTTACAAACGCTGGTTGTTTGAGGCTAGCCTACCAAGGCGTTCGTAATCTCTGTAAAATGCGCGACCATGAATTCGCTCCGCCATCGCCTGACGTGGTGCGGTGCACGGGGACGGCAGGTCATCATTTGGATGCTCGCCATCCTCCTGCTCCGCGCTATCTGTCCAGGTGCCATCATGCTTGACCCTGAAGCGCCATCCGGCAGCTTCGGACTGGCCCTATGTACCGGACATGGACCGTTGGTGCTTCCTCAAGGCAGCAATCTCAGCGCCATGTCCGGCGTGATGGCAATGCCCGATGTGAGTGGGCTCAGCGACGCTCGCGACATCAGCGCATCAGGAGACGCCCACAACCCGCTTTCTGACTCGCGCGACACCCATTCGCTCTGCTCTTTCAGCGCGGCATTCCTGAGCGCGATCGCATCGATTTTCGCGCTGTCGGTGCTTTTCGGCATTATCGTCACCACCCCGTTCTGGTTCGCACCGAACCAGAACGGTCTCCCGCAGTTTCTCCTCCTGCGTTGCCCTGGCGCGCGTGCGCCTCCCGCCTTTTCGGGCTGACATTGAGCATATTTCCCCGCTGTGTCGAGCGATCGACCGCGAGAATGCGCTCGTTGACTGATGTGATCCGTGTTTCTTAGGTCCCCCTCTCGACCCTTGTGTCGAGGCCCTCACTCGCCATCTCGAACCGCGTTGTTTGTGACGATCGGATGACACGCCCGGGATTGACGGATTCGCATCGCCACATCATTTCGACCAGACATCACTGCCAACGCCGACCTCCGATCTGACTGAGCGGGCGGTTTTCGCGCGCACGTCTGGTCACCGGAGCTTATATGTTGAACTGGAAAGGCATGCTGACCGCGGCCCTAGTCGCCCTCGCCTGCATCCCTGCAAGCCAGGCCATCGCAGCACCCGTACATGTCATCGATGCACTGAATCGCGATGTCGTGGTCGACGCACCTGCAAAACGGATCGTTCTAGGTTTTTATTTCGAGGAATTCACCGCCGTTGCCGGCACCAGCGGATGGAACCGCGTCGTGGGTTTGAGCAAGGCAACCTGGGCGGGATGGCGCGCCGCGACCTGGAAAGAGTATGTCAAGGTGATTCCGCGGCTGCAGGATCTGCCTGACGTTGGGTACGCGGGGGACAACACGTTTAGCGTCGAGAAGGTACTGGCCCTGCGCCCCGATCTTCTGATTCTTTCGCAACTCGAATTCGATTCGCTCGGCACATCCAAAAGCCGTTTGGATGCGGCTGGTATTCCGATTGTCGTCATCGACTATAACGCCCAGACACTGCAACGCCCACCTCGCCAGCACGCGTGCCATTGGCGCCGTTATGAGCGAGAACACCCGCGCCGAGGAACTAGCCCGCTTCTATCAGCGCAAATACGACGACATCCTGCGTCGTGTCGCCGCCGCCCGCACGACCACGAAACCCAAGGTCTACGTTGAACTGGGGTATGACGGCGCAGGAACCATCGGCAATAGCTACAACGGCACGATGTGGGGAAAGATTCTCGATAACCTCGGTGCGGAAAATATCGCAGCGGGTCGAATTCCCGGTGGTTGGGGGCAAATGAATCCGGAGCTCGTCCTGGCGGCCGACCCGGCATTCGTCTTTATCGCAGGTTCCTCGTGGGACAACGCACCTAACGCGGTTCGCCTAGGCTTCGGAAGCGATCCCGCACCAGCCCGTGCCACCCTGAAGACCTATACCGCGCGTCCAGGCTGGTCGAACATGCGTGCCGTGCGGGAGGGGCACGTCTACGGCATTGATCACGCGTTATGCCGGACGTTCTTCGACTACACCGCGATGGAGTACATCGCCAAGCAGCTCTATCCTGCACAGTTCGCCGATATCGACCCGATGGCCGACCTGCGCGACTACTACGCCAGATATTTGCCAGTGAAGCTGACTGGAACGTGGATGTTGAGCGCGAAGCCATGACCGTCGTAGATTCCTTTCTTGCCGAGTACCGTCGACAGATAATGCGTCGCGGCGCGTGGTTGATAAGCGCCGTCCTGTTATTGACAGTCCTGTTCATGATTGACATCGCGACTGGCCCCGCGATGTTGCGACCGTGGGACATGCTCACGGCTCTGTTTGGGGCGGATACTGACCCGGTCAACCGTATCATTGTCTGGACGATCCGCCTGCCCATGGCGCTGATGGCGGTCGGTGTCGGGATGTCGCTCGGTCTCTCGGGCGCAGTCATGCAGACGGTGCTGCACAACCGGCTGGCCTGCAGCTATACGCTCGGCATTTCGGCTGCAGCGGGATTTGGCGCCGCCTTCGTGATCGTCCTGGGGCGATGGATCCCTCTCCCCGCCGATTATGCGATACCGATCGCAGCCTTTTTCTTTTCAGCAATTGCCTGTGCCTGTGTCTTTGCAATAGGAAACAGCAAAGGCGCAAGTCCCGAAGCGATGATTCTGGGCGGCATTGCGCTGTTGTTCCTCTTTCAGGCGCTGACATCGCTTGTACAGTTTCAGGCTTCGCCGGAAGCTTTGCAGCAGGTTGTCTTCTGGCTGTTCGGCAGTTTTCTTAAAGCGAGCCTCGGCAAGGTCGCTGTGCTGGCCGCAGTGGTCGCCGTGGTTTTTCCGTTTCTGATGCTGGACGCGTGGAAGCTGACGACGTTGCAACTCGGCGACGACCGTGCGCACGCTCTAGGCGTGAACCCTCGCGCATTACGGCTACGCTCACTCGCCTTCGTATCCTTGCTGACGGCCGCGGCCGTCGCGTTTGTCGGAACGATCGGATTTGTCGGTCTCGTAGCCCCGCACATCGCCCGGATGCTGCTTGGCGACGATCATCGCTTCCTGCTGCCTGGCGCCGCGATCACAGGCGCTTTACTGTTATCCGGCGCCTCGATTGCCAGCAAGGTGGTCTACCCGGGTGCGGTCGTGCCGATCGGCATCGTCACTGCACTCATCGGCGTTCCGTTTTTTGTCTGCCTCATCGTCAGCCAGAAGCGAGGTCCAGCGTGAAGATCGAACTTCGTGATATCAGTATCTCGTACGGGAAACGTGCGGTGATGCAATCAATTTCCCTCACCGCCATGCCCGGAGACGTGACCGCCATCGTCGGTCCGAATGGCTGCGGGAAGACATCAGTGTTGCGTGCCATTGCGGGGCTTGCTGGATACAGCGGCCAACTCCTGTTCGACGGCCGCGCGCTGGACCGCCCCCCGAAGAAATCGAACCGAAGCCTCGTCAGCTATGTCGCGCAGGATTCTGCAGGGCGTAGCAGCCTTACCGTTCTCGAAGTTGTCCTGCTGGGTCGACTGGCAACACTAGGTCTGCGTGTGACTGAAGTGGACAAACATGTCGTGTGCGAGGTCCTTGCGGAACTTGGCATCCTGCATCTCGCGCAACGCTTTCTGGTGGAACTAAGCGGCGGTCAGCGCCAACTCGTTTTCATTGCGCAGGCCCTCGCGCGCAATCCTGCGGCACTGTTGCTGGACGAGCCGACCAGTGCGCTGGATATATATCACCAGTTGCACGTGCTGGAGGTGGTAAGGCGAACGACGCAGAAGCGCGGGCTGGCAACCGTCATCGTCTTGCACGACCTCAACGCCGCCATCCGCTACGCGGACCAAGTCGCGGTCCTGCGAGAAGGACACATGCTTGCATGCGGCAAACCTGAGGAGATCGTGCGGCCGGACGTCGTCGGCCCGGTCTTTCGCGTGGAGATGGTGAGCCTCCCCGGCGCGGGCAATTACCCAACGCTGGTCGCGACAGGACCCGTGCATGGATCGCAGGGCGCCGCCAGTCCAACGTAGCCCCCCAACCGCAACTTCGATTTCATAGTCTCATTTACCAGGGGAGTCCGCGCTGCGTCGCGACTCACCGCGCGCGACGCTTCCGGACATCGGATAAAAACGTACGTATTGCGAAAATGAAAATAGCATCTACTCTTGCACTTATTCCTGCTGCGCTGGGACTGATCGCGCCACAGGTCAATGCACAAAGCGTCACCTTATATGGGGTGGTCGACTCCGGTCTGAGCTACATGACGACGAATACTGGTAACAGGACAAGCCTCGTAAGCGGCGGCTTGTCCAGCAACCGGTGGGGGATCCGCGGTAGCGAAGATCTCGGCGACGGCCTTCAGGCTGTTTTCCGCCTCGAAAATGGGTTCTCGATTGTCAACGGAAAGCTGGGACAGGGTGGCCGGCAGTTCGGACGGCAATCGGTTGTGGGTCTGGCAAGTCAACGGTGGGGAACCGTGATTTTCGGACGTATGTATGATCCGGTCGTCGATATGACAGAGGTGCTGACGGCCGAGACGATCGGCGGTTCGCCATTCGCGACCCCGGGCGACGTCGACAACAACGACGGCAGCGCCCGCGTCTCGAACGCGGTGAAATACACGAGTCCTGTGATCGCGGGACTTCGGGCTGAGGCAATGTACGCGCTGGGCGGCATCGCGGGGCAGAACGGCCAGGGATATACGGCTGCGGGTGCAGTTTCCTACACCTATGAAAGCCTCAGTGTTGCAGGCGGCTATTACCAGGCCAGCAATACGCATATGGGTTCGACATTGCGCTTGGGGTGGAGCGGCGCATCGTCAGACTCTCTGTTCGACGGTGGCTCGATCAATGCCGCGTACGCAACGGCGCACGTCATCGGGATTGCGCAAGTTGCGACGCAGTATACCGGTAAGCGTGTCTCATTTGGCTTCGGTTACAGCAACGCGACGTACAGGCCCGACGCACTGTCGTCGTTTTCAAGGACTGAGACATACAACACAGCGCGCGCCTTCACGTTCTATCGCGTGAACCCTATGCTTCAGTTTGGCTTGGGCTACGCCTATACGCATGCGAGCGGCGATACCTCGGCGAGTTATCATCAGTTCAGCGCTGGCAGTTTTTATAACCTGTCCGTGCGCACGGACGTTTATCTGACAGGTGCGTATCAAATCGCGAAAGGTGCGCAACGTACCGCAGATGGCGGTACGCAGCGCGCTGTTGCTTCGATCTCGTCGTACGGCGTCGACGGTACGCGCTGGCAAGCGCTAGCACTCGTCGGCATGCGTCACCGTTTTTGACCCGCCTTCGGGCCGTCGTTGGTCGAAGAATCTTTGCCCATCGAGGATTTGCATTTCCGGATAGCGGAGCAAGGTCGAGCCGCAGAGCCCTGCTGCAAGCGGCGCTGCCGGCGATCACCGCCACGTTTCTCACGGAAGGTGCCATGACCCGGAATCCGTGTTTCGTTTGCCGCGAAGCCACGATTGGGTGCGGCTGTTTCTGACCGTGCGATAGTTCCGAATAGAAAGCGGAACACTTGGCGCGTGGCGTGAAGGGAGGTTACTGCGGTTGACAATAAGCTTGCCATCAAAAGGCCGCTGCAGATAAAGGGATGGCTGCTGTACTCGGAAAGCGGTCATACAGGTGGCACCGGCTCTATGTCCGTAGTGGGTCGTTCAGCGACAGTCGTCAATGAGCAGTCCGATTCGCCTCACCTCCTGCATACGACGACACTTGTCCTCTCTCTGAACATCGGCTCCACCGGCCGCGTGCTGCCCAGCCACCTGCAACTCAAGAAGGATCTGGCATGAACTCACATCGCAGTATCGATCAGACCGGCAAGCGTACAGTCGATCCGTTGTCGGAAGCCGTTGCAGCGGTGATGAACGGAACGGAATGGGTGACAGCGCAAACGGTCGGCCAATGGCACGACCCCGAAGCAGCCAATCCGCTTGAAGTGACGAACCGGTGGAAGCAGGAAGCCAGGATTTTCGCCATCGAACTGGCCGGCCAGACCTTGTACCCCGCCTACCTCTTTGACGAAACCGGCAACCCGATCCCTGAGGTCGCAGAGATTCTGCGCGTTTTTGCGAGCTACGGTCCGTTCCGGATCGCGTCCTGGTTCGAGTCGACCAGCAGCATGCTTCATGGCAAGCGTCCTCGCGAGGTCCTGGCTTCGGACTCCCCGGCAGTCCTGGCCGCCGCAAAGGATCATGTGGTGGGCCCGGTGCACGGGTAGCTCTGCGCACACCATGCCGCACTGCCCGATTCATTCATGCCCGCCTCCGCCGGATGAAAAACTTCGCCGAGGCGGCCCCGTCTGCCCGCCACGCATTCCCACGCGCAATCCGCGTCGCACGCAGGCCAGACCCGCGCGTCACGTACGCGTTGCCCCCTGACATCAGCGCTGGCCGTTGAGAAAGTCGAACCAGTCGTGCGCGTAGGCGCAACCATGATCGGGAATGCCCGAGCCGGCGAGCTTCCGGTCGAAGAATGTTCGGGTCGGCTCGGGAATTTCATCCAGACGCACGTAGCGAAAGCCTGCTTCGTTCGTATGAACCGTCACCTCCGGTTTCGTCGGTCGCGGTGGCAACGATTCGGTATCCTGATTTAGCGCAGCGGCAATGCCACGAGCAACAAGGTCCCACACGCTAGTCGCCCATCGCGGATAGCTGCGCACCACAGCGCGCTCGCCGATCTCGCCACCAAGCACCGCATCTTTCAGGACGACCCGGTAGTCCGCGAGTGCCCCGAACGGCGCCTCGCTCACCCGCGCGATATCCGCCGTCGCGATGACACGCTTTCCGCTTTCCCGCCCGCCGGGCAGCAACTCAATGGTGACTCGAAGCATCCGCCTCTCCTTTTGGTAACCACACCTGCAGGGCCGCTTCCAGCAATTTCACCGCAGTTGCGTTCGCCCTGGCCGCAAGTTCGACTGGGTCAGCCCCGTCGCCCTTCGGCGCTCTCGCAGGCGCCGAGCAATCTTCGGTGCATCGGCTCGCGGAATCCATACACGGCCCCCGGTCATCCTGGTCTCCTGCCTGAGTACTTTCTTTACAGATGGAAAAGATGCGTCCGAGCGGCCGGACAAACGTGGTCCCCTGGCGGTCGCTTTACGTCCGCCGCCGCTTTCAGCCTGCATGGGCATACGCATTCGCCCGCGCGTCATGCAGCGCATGGTGCTCGCCGCCATGCCGGGCGAAGTATGCGGCGCGCCGTTCGCTGTCGCACCGTCCCGCGATGTTCTCCAGCGCCCACCCGCGCGGCAGTGGGCCACCGAGGAGATACCGCAGCAGGTTCAGGTCCGTTTCGTAGTCGTAGCAGAGCACCGGCCCGGACGTAACCGGAATGTCGGCAAGCCACGCATGCAGCGCCTCGCGCAACCGCTCAAGCGGCATGGCACGCTCCGCGAAGCGGCCAAGCTGCGGCAGCACCACCGCCCCGACGAAGTCGCTGCACAGCGCGACATCATAGTCAATGCGCTCGCCGTAGAACTCACAGCCGTTCTCGCCCACGATGGCGAGGCTGATGAGCTGGCAGCGCTGGAAATCAGTGAACTCGGTGTCGAGGAAGCAGCGGTTGTTCCAGCCGCTGTGCTCCCCGGGCGGGATTGGCCAGGCCAGCGCGCCGTGAAAGCGGGTATCCGTCATGACCGCATGCGCCTCACGCCGTCGTCCAGGGGCAGGTCCCAGCCGTCGAGCCCGGCGCGCACGCCCGGCGGCCCATCGTCGTCATCCAATCGTTCAAAACCTGGCACAGAGATCCTCCTGCCTGACTGAATCGATCCCGAGCGCACACGTGCGTGCCCGTCGCCGCGCCCCGACCTTCCATTTCCATGCCACATTCCGTTTGCCTCATGGCCGATTACTGTCATCTTCCTGCTCGACTCCGGCGGCGCCACGCCCCTGCTGCGGCCCGCTCCGGGCGGATGCGGACGCATACGGGCGGATGCGGCGCAGCGGCCCGGCAAGCCGGGTCGCGTCGTCGCGGGTGGCGAGCGCGAACCGCCGCAGCCGCGCGCGCAGTTGCGCCGATACCTCGTGCGGCGGCAATGCCGGCCGTATCCTGCGCTTTCTCATGGCAGCTCCCTGAAATACCTCGTCGATGGCGGCAGTGGTCAGCTGGCCGCGATAAGCGGCGGATTATCACGGCTACCCCTGCTCCGGTCGATGCATCGCGACGAGGTACGCCTGTAGTTGCGCGAGGACCGCCGGGGCCGATACCGAGCACGGGGTCGGTGTGCACCAGGTGACTTCGGCACACCACCGGCCAACCGATGTCATCGTCGTCGAGCGCGAGCCATGCTGCGGGCTGACGCCGGCACACGTCGCCCCAGACCTGCACGCCACGCGGCCCGGACCGGAAACACACTGGATCCCTCCAGCAGTGAAAGGTCGCGCCGACCACGCGTTGACGCAGTTCCGGCGGCAGACGGTGGGCCGCCTTGCGAACGCTGCGGAACACCCTCACCCAGCTAGTGGACAGCACGATGCGCAGCTCAGGGGACGGCTCGAGGCAACACGCGAGCCGCGCCGCGTGTTCGAACAGCGCATGGCCCGGCGGGCTCGCGACATACGGTCTGGTGCCCGGCCGGCGCCTCACGTCCTCCGGATGAAGCACACCGCCGAAATCGAGATACAGCAAGATGCCACCCCGTCGGCGCGGCAGCATGTCCGGCTCCTCGATGGCCATGCCCCGCCCCTGTCCAAATGCGCCTCCACGGCAAGCCAGGATCAGCAACGGGCCGCTGCGGTCGGCGCCTTCGCGCGCCAGAGCCGCCTGCCGCGCGCAGGCTGCGTCGCCACGTCGTACGGGATCGACAACGTGCGCCCCGCAGCGGTCGTGAACCGGGTCACCGTGAGCAACTGCTTGTCTTCGCCGCGATGCTCGTACTCGGTCACACCCACCCGGATTTCGCAAAGCGGTTCGAGCGTCCACTGGTCGACCTCCCGTGCCAGCCGCGTGCTCAGTATGGCCGCGTCGCGCAGGACAACCTCCCCTTCGACGAACTGTTCTAGCGTCGCAGCCGTTTCGGGCAGGTCCAGCATCACGATTGTCGGGACGGCCCGCGAACGCGCCCGCGACACCCTGAGAATCAAGACGTCCCGCGGTAGCAGTAGCTGAACCGCTGACCATACCCCCCTGCCCGGCAACCCGCCGAAAGGCACGTTCAACGCAGGCACACGGTTAATTTCACTCGTCACAAACATACAGCCACTACCTCAAACGCTTTCATTACCAACTAACGCTCGCTAGGCATTTGGTCCGCACGACAAAAGCCGACGAAAAAGAATCCACAGACATTTGCCCAACGAAACCCGATGCTGAGTATTTAGTCACCTCTGTATCGACGCTCGACGCGAGACTCAACAGAGACCATCCATGAGACTTCGACGGATCGTAAGCGTTGGAACCAGGCACGTGAGCGCGTCCAGCGAGGCGTCTAGTCCCTAGCTATGACCATTGCACCCGCCGAATTCGTTACATTTTGCACATTATAGATTGTAGCTCAATCGTGTGCATGCGAAGACATTGCTCGTATTTGAACTTCATGAGCAAACAGTCGATTCGCATCGGTTTGGGGCGGGCACTCAGGGCTGCTCGGCGCTACAGAAACGTGTCCCAGGAATCGATGACCGCTACCAGTCGGACGTATTTGAGTGCGTTAGAGAGAGGAAGGCAGAGCCCGACGCTAGACAAGCTCGAAGGTATCGCCGACGATATCGGCGTACACCCCTTGACCCTACTGATCTACGCGTACACGGCAGGGGCATCAGAGACAGAGATAGAGGAAACCAAGTCTCGGGTTCAGAGCGAACTCGACGATTTTGTTCGCTACGATCTTAATGCGCAGTAGCGAACCCGCACGGACGATTGCTCTTGGCCTATCGAGCGTCAATGATCGGATCACCCAACGACCGCGAATGCCTCGAACGAGGTGACAGTTCGAAACGGTGTGCGGCCCAAATACCGTGAGCGGCGAAGCGTCATTCAGAAATCGGGAACAGGCGTCCATTGATCAGCCCGTATCACCGCCGGCAACGGGCAATACCGTGCCCGGTGATATAGCTTGCCTCGTCGGAAGCGAGAAACAAGATCGGTACAACCTGTTCGTCGATACTGCCGCAACCCTTGAAGAAGATCAATTCGGTCACTTGGTGAACCGCCTCGCTCATCCACGGCTCTTTCCTGCTCACTGTCGCCGACGGCATCGGGCGCAAAGCGAAGCTTTCCTGTCCCGCGGTCGAAAGTGCGGCTCCTTGGGTGAATCGATACGCGGGACGCTCATCGCAGTTTGCAGGACAACACGCCCGGCACAAACACATCGAAGGCGGCGAAAGGTCATCGCACCCACCGTCCCTAATGCTGTCCCTTTCGCTTCCTGCCCCGCTTCACTTCCGACGTATCGCCCCGCCGGTTTAAATCGTCAAGTGGCTTATCGAGATCTTCAATGTTCAGCCCAAGCTCGCTGCAACGGACAGCAATGCGTTGCCAACGCTGGAACCACGTTTGCTCCAGATCCTGGTATCGCTTCACTTTCCCTTCCAAGTCCCTAACCGTTTGATCAAAATATTTCGGTTCTTCATCCCTGGAGCGCGAAGACGATACGCGCGCCGGATCGGCAAGTGCGCGCTTCGCTTCGTCATAGGCCAACTTGATTCTCGGATGGCGGCTTAGCGCCTGACGGGTATAACCTGAAAAGGCCTCAATTTTCTCCCACGTGAGCTTGGTCCCCAGCTCGCGGTCACGCCACCTCTCCAACTCGGAAACGATAGTGAGCGCTTTCACGTCGCTGATTTTTGCACTCGCCCTGATTACCTTGACCATACGTTATTCCCCAACCCGATATTTGGTTGCGCCAGCCTTTTTGCGCGACAATTCGTTGTGCAAGCGACCGGGAGTCCAGTGTGAATAGACCTTCGATGCGTAACCCTGTGCGCGTAGTCAACGGCCTTCCTCGGGAACTGGTTCAGACAATTCTTCGCCTCTATCAAGACCGTTCTCAGCGATATACCGATCGATATCCGATTTTTTCAGCCCTGACGATTTCATCTGCTTCAGGAGCTGACGGTACTTCGTTTTCAAGTGTTTCCACCAGTCACTCTTGACGATCCCTCCTGCTGCCTTGCGGCTAAGTGCGGCGCGGATGGTCCCCTGCACGAACGCCATTTGACGCAATAGCGCATCCTTGCGTTCCAGGTCACCTTTCTCCCAAACATATTCATCGCAATCGGCTGTGCACTCCAGATACTTGGGGCATGGCATCATCTGGAAATCATGGACGCACATCCCTGGGCCAACGTCGTGGACAGCCTGAACACGCGTAAGCAAGAAACCTCTGGCGACTTCAGTCGGCAATACCTTGGCAATATCGGTGACTTTCCCCTCCACCTTCCCGGCCATGATATCGTCGACAACCTTCCTCGCCCGCTGCGCAGGCGTCAGATGTTGATACGCTCTCGTATCCGAAGGATTCTTCCGCCCGAACCATTTGGTCTGAACCATATCCGGAGCCCCACCCTCATCCAGCAGATTGTTCAGAAAATGGCGAAACCCTTTTGAACTAATTTCGATTGGCTGCCCGTCAGCGTCGACAATGCCGGAGCGCTCAAAGATATTTCTGGTCCCCGTGCGAGCTGTCAGGAAATCGCGGATCTGCAGATCGGCGACCGGCTGTGCCGCGTAGAGCAACGTGGTTAGGGTTCCACGATGCATCTGGTTCGTGTACACGACACACAGGGCTTGATGAAGTTCGAGTCCCTTCCCTTTTGGTCCACGCAGCATCGGCCGTGACCAATGATCCCGGGCGATGCCTGCCAGGAAGTCCGACTTTCGAACCTGAACTCTTTTGGTCAGGACTTCGTATGGAATCTTGCGCTGCTTGAGAAACTGCGCGACGTTCTTGCTTTCGAGACCGACGAGTCGTCGGACATCTACGGGGCCCAGGACGGGCTTCAGATTTTTCCCGACAAGCAGTCTTCCAGTGTGGCTGAACGAGCGTGCGACGTTTCGAGCTCCGTCTGTCAACTCGTGTAGCTCCCTAATCGCCCCTTCCACAAGTTCAACGGTTGCGCTGAGGAGTGGTTTCACTTTCCACTCAACGGTAACATGGTCCCGCCGCCCCTTGAGCCGCGCATATCGCAGGCTTCTGGTGCCATCTCGTTCAGTCAGCAGCGGATCTTCTGGCAAGGTGAGGACTTCACCTATTCGCAGACCCGTGCACACGAGAATGGTCGTAATCAGGATTGCTATACGATCTGGATTCGCTACGCCACTGGCGGGGTCCTCACTCCGGATATTCTGGTATAGCCATCCCACCGCACGAATAGCCTCTTCTTTCGGAAGACGGTCGTCGGGCTCCGCAACGGGGAGTACGTCTTCGATACGGTCTGTTCGGAGCTTTTCTGGCCGGACCTTCCTGCGACACCGCCAGTCAAGCCGCAGCCTGCAGAGCCCGTTCGCGTCCAGCATGTCCGCGAACTCTTCCATATGGCCGACGGCCTTATACGCGGAGACCTCGGCCTCCCGCTTGAAAATCGCGGCGGCAGCAAGATCGAGATGCGCTGGCGTTATCAGGCTGATGTCGTAATCGACGGATTTCAGTGCGTCGTAGACATAGCGTGTCGCACGGACAAATACCATGTGACTCGGGACGGATTGACCTCGTTGTGAGTGACGTGCACAAACGAGTGACTTGACCACGTCACCGAATGTTCCGGCAAGAGGCTCGCCAGCGATAGGCGCCTTCTGTGAATGCTGAGTGAACAGCAAATTATGAGGTGTGCCGTTGGACTTATATCCACGATCCCGGGACTCATATGACGCTGTCACGTCCCAGACCGGATCCTCCCAGGTCACATGAAGAAAGGGGTTGGACATCTTCGAAAGCGCTATCAGGATGCCTTGGTTCGCGATCCAGTTATCGCACGGCAGCCCGATGACTGAGCCGACAGCTGCCATCGACTTACGTTTTCGTGCCTTTTCGTCGGACATAGGCGGCCACCTCCATTATCACCTCGCATACGGCGTAGATCACGTCGTCGATCTGGATCGCAATCTGCAACGAATATTTTTTTCGACGCTCTTCCCGGGTTGAAAGCAATTCAGTGAGGACGGCGTTATGATCGGCCTCCACGAACGGCTCGAATTGTGGGCAGCAATAGCAGGTAAAGGGGGGATCAAGCTGACAGTTCTTCTTTTTGCCGCAACCGCCAATGTCGACCGGGTCGACGACATGCTCAGCCCCGAAAAAAGTCACCGTTTTCTCGGGCTTCTCGCCATTTGTCGAATCCGCTGCAGATTCAACTATCCTGCCCTTAAAGAGCTTCATTAGGGGTCCGAGCCGGAGCGCGGCAGCGCGGTCGAGGATGCGCGTCAATCGCTTTCCCTTGAGCGAATAGTAAACCTGCACGTGCTGGGTATCAGAGTGATCCAGCATTGCCGCCAAGGTGCGCTTGGCCACCCCACGCTCGACCATCATCGTCGCAAACGTATACCGTAGGCGACGTGGCGTAATGAACAGGCGCTGATTTGTTCTGGGCGATTTCAGATCCAGGCGGTTCACAAACCTTGATAGGAGGCTACGATATTCGTCAATCGGGAGATGATATTTGTATTCACTCACGCCCGTTTCGTCGAACCATGGATCTGGAGTCGCTCGCATAAAGAGCGGACGCGGAAATTGTCCGCAGTCGATCACCCTGTTGCGGTCGATAAGATCCTGGATAATCTGGACGAGTCTTTCATCAATGCGCTCGTCAATGAACGCGGCCCGCGGCCCAATTCCCGGCTTCTTGATGCGGGGGATGGACAGAACCCACTCGGGCGGTACCTTGAAGCCTGCGAGCGCATTCTTCAAATCCTCCTCGCGAAGCAGGCAGTAGTTGGACGGGTTACGGCCAAAGGCCAGTCCCAGCGCTACCGCAGCCCTTTGCATGACGTGCTCACGCTCGGACGAATGATCGTCCAGAATTGCGTGTTGAAGCACTGAAACCTCGACGTCCCAAAGCGGCCCAGACTCCTCGTCTTCCAGTTCTACTGCAACACCTGAGTCGCGCCCGGGTACGCTAACCCTATCCAGCTCCAACGCAAACTCTTCGTCGAATCCGAGGCACGCAAGTAGGTCCGATGACCTACAGTACCATTGACGAAGACGATAGAAATCCTCCATTCTTTTCGTTGCTCTCAGGGTCTCAATTGCAGACCGCAAGAGAACGCGAAGAGCGTCGGCTAGCTCCTGTGCATCCTCAATGTCACACATGGAGTGCCACAGCTGATTCACGCGCTTAGAGGTTTGCGTCCTCCCGACCTGGCCCTGAAGGGCGTTCGCGACAGCATGTATATTCACTAAAGTGCCTTTCGCAGACTGCTGCTTGAGCAGTTGCTGTGTCCAAAGCCGCAGGGCATATATCACGATGATGTTGCCACCCGCCAACCGGCTCCAGTCAAAAGACGATTTCTGTGTTGGGACGTTGAATTTCCACACGACGCCACTTAGGTCCATCGTACGTCCGTCGCGATCCACAATCTGGCTCTCTAGCGGCGACAGTCCGAACTGATGGAGCTTACGACCCAATTGGCGGTTTATCTCGTCGTTTGTCACGATTCAGCTCGCTCAGCTTGAACTGCCGAAAAGCGAGTGCTGATACGCCAGTCCGATCTCGGCGGCTTCCCGGCGTGTTGCGTCCTCGACGTACGGCGCGATTGACTTGTCAGAGCGCCAGCCGAAGAAGGTTTGCATGTCCTTGTCGATATCCGATTCATCGAGACCTCTTCGGCGGGCGGTCTCCTTGAAGTCGGTGACACAGGTACTTCTCAAGCAGTGCGGATGCAGATCGGAGAATTCCGGATGCACCAAGCCGATCTGGCCGAAGATTCCATCCAGCCGGTTCAAGCTCAGGGGCAGGCCAGACCGGCTCTGGAACAGAAACGGCATTCGATCCGCCAGACGGTTTTCCCTCCGCGTGACACAGATAAACTGATGCAGGTCTCTGGCGAGCTGTCTGTCACAGGGCAACTGACGGGACTCGGTCTTGACCTGAGGTTCATTGATGCGGGGATCCTTGTCGTCGTCAGGTGAACGCTCAACGTGAATCTCCGGGATGGCACGCGAGAGATGGCAGTGAGAAACCTGCAGCTTGAGAAGTTCCCCCCGCCGCAGGCCGAGCGCCAGCATCAAGCGAATGATGAGGCGATTCCTGATGCGGTAGGGCTTCTTCCATGGATTTTCAGGGCTGTCTACCTCGCATATCGCCAGCAGCCTCCGCTTCTCCGGCTCCAGAAGGGGTTTGGCATGTTCAGATGATTGCCCGCGCCCTTTGGCGGCATCCGCGAATATTTTCTTACATGCCGTTTGTTTTGCCCGAATGTCCTTGATCTCGCTACTACCTACGGGCCTGGCAGTGATCGCTGCATTGAAGTGCCAGTCGACAAATTGCCATATGACGTCCAAC
The DNA here is from genome assembly GCF_050436245.1 of Paraburkholderia sp. MM6662-R1. NCBI lineage: Bacteria > Pseudomonadati > Pseudomonadota > Betaproteobacteria > Burkholderiales > Burkholderiaceae > Paraburkholderia > Paraburkholderia sp. MM6662-R1. Next base: position 2,138,910 of record NZ_JBNDLV010000001.1, read on the forward strand.
CGGAACTTGACCGAGCTTGGTGCGACAGCCAATGACCGGACTGCATCCGCTGTGCGGAAGTTGCGGCGCAACCAGGAACAAAGGCTGTCAATCTCGTTCTGCGTCAGGCCGTTCCCGCTCTCCAGAGGTTCACGCAGCGAGGACGTCTGCCGGAGTGACCAGGCATAGAGGAAGCCCAGTATTCGCGTGACCTTCAGGAGACTGTTGAACGAAAGCCTGCGACGCAGGCGCTTGAGGATGTAGAGATTGATCCAGACGACTGGCTGACGGTCGGCGTCAAGCAGGATCGGAAGGCGTTCGCCCCCCGGATGCCGGACGGTTACCACGAAAAACGGATTGGCCACTGCCACCCTCCTCAACGGGCGTCAACAGCACAATAGGTGATGTTTACGTTTCTACCAAGGAGAATGTGCGAGCGTCAGCAACGGAGCCGGTTTCTGGGCAGCAATGTTTACACAGCCCGTTACGAACCAAAGCGCAGTCAGCCGCGGTATACCCTCCGCTCAATCTTGTCATTTCTCCAAGGCCGTAAACCCAAGAGAGATAAAGAAAACCCCGCACAAAGGCGGGGCTGATCTTTACATATTTCAGTTACGGGTGGTTAGAACGGAATATCGTCGTCCATCTCGTCGAAGCCGCCGCCAGCCGGCGCGCTCGGTCGGCTCGCACCGCCACCGCCGCTACCGCCACGCGAACCGCCGCCCGACGACATCGCGCGACCACCGCCGCCGCCGCTGCGCTCCGACGGCTCGCCACGGCTATAACCGCCTTCATCGCCGCCACCCATCGACGCGCCGCCGCGGCCGCCGAGCATCTGCATCTGCTCCGCGACGATCTCGGTCGAATAGCGATCGGTGCCGTCCTGCGCCTGCCACTTGCGCGTGCGGATGCGCCCTTCGAGGTACACCGACGAGCCCTTCTTCAGATATTCCGCCACGATTTCCGCGAGGCGGCCGAAGAACGCGACGCGGTGCCACTCGGTGGCTTCCTTCATCTCGCCCGACGCCTTGTCCTTGTAGCGGTCCGTCGTCGCAAGGCGGATGTTCGCCACTGCGTCGCCGCTCGGAAGATAGCGGACTTCCGGATCGGCGCCGAGGTTGCCGACCAGAATGACCTTGTTCACGGATGCCATGAATTTCTCCTGTTGATTCCTGTTGCAGGCGGCGCGGCACTACGCGGTTCGCGTCTCACGGCCGGCAGGCCCGAGACCAGAAGAGCGCCTCTGCCCGCCGCCGGGTGAGTTCTGGATGATTCGGGAGGTGCCCCGAGTACGCTGTGTTATGCCTTGCGCGGCGGCTGTTTCATCTTTGCGGCGATTATAAGCCAGCAAAATACCAGCCCGGAGCAGGCGAAGAAAACCGCGCTCTGGCCGTTCACCTTCAGGAGCCAGCCGCCGACCACTCCGCCCAGCGCAAGACCGATCGACTGCGTGGTGTTGTACACGCCGGCCGCGGCTCCCTTGCGGGTACCGGGCGCGAGCTTCGACACCAGCGAAGGCTGCGAGGCCTCGAGAATATTGAAGCCGAGAAAGTACACGAACAGGATCGCCGCCACACTCAGAATCGTATGCGGAGCAACGCCCAATAACAACTGGCCGATCAGGATAAGAGCGATCGCCGACAGCAGCACGATCTTCATCTTGCCGCGCTTCTCGGCGGCGATGATCGCCGGCACCATCATCACGAACGACAGCCCCATCACCGGCAGATACACCTTCCAGTGTGAAGCGACCGGCAGCCCGCCCGCTTCGAGAATGCGCGGCACGACGAGGAACAGCGCGGTTTGCGTGGCGTGCAGCACGAGCACGCCGAAATTCAAACGCAGCAACTCGACGTTGTGCAGCACTTCGGCGAACGGCGCGCGCACATGCACCGGCTTCGGCGCATCGGGCACGACCCATATCACGACGCCGATCGCGAGAATCGAGAACACGCCGACCAGCGTGAAGAGCCCGCTCATGCCGAGCCAGTGGAACACGATCGGCGCGCCGACGATCGCGACCGCGAACGACACGCCGATGCTGCCGCCGACCATCGCCATCGCCTTCGTGCGATGTTCCTCCGAGGTCAGATCGGCGATGAACGCGATCACCGCCGACGACACCGCACCCATCCCCTGAATCACCCGGCCGACGATGATCCACGTCATGTCGTGCGCGGCCGCCGCGACGAAGCTGCCGATCGCGAAGATCAGCAGGCCCGTCGCGATCACCGGCTTGCGGCCGACCTTGTCGGAGATCCAGCCATAGAAGATGTAGAGCATCGACTGCGTGACGCCGTACGCGCCGAGCGCGATGCCGACGAGCAGCACGTTTTCGCCGCCGGGAATGGTCTTCGCGTAGATCGAGAACACCGGCATGATCATGAAGAGACCCAGCATGCGCAGCGCGAAGATGGCGGCAAGCGACACGGTCGCGCGCAATTCGGGCGCGCTCATGCGTGTGGAGATGGCGGACGGATTGGACATCGAAGCGTTGTTTGAATGAACCGGGCGGCGAGCCCGTGGGGACAGCCTTGGCCGCCGGCACAGTGGAGCAGAACGAACAGGCAGGCGGCTAGCCCCGGCATATCGGCGGGTCCGCGCCGACGAGACGCGCAAAGCCCGTGCCCCATCGCCCCCGCTCACCCCTCGCGGCATCTTGTACTCACGGAAAACGGCCCCAGTTACGCCTTTTTCCCGCTGTCAGCACACCGTAACGGCGGTCTGGAAAAGTCGTTATAGTAGCAGGTTTGGCCTCTTTCCCTTTCCGCAGTTCATGGAATAAATCCGTGGAACAAATCCGTATTCGTGGGGCTCGCACCCACAACCTGAAGAACGTCAATCTCGACCTACCGCGTCACAAGCTCGTCGTTATCACGGGGCTTTCGGGCTCCGGCAAATCGTCGCTGGCGTTCGATACGCTGTATGCGGAAGGACAGCGGCGCTACGTCGAAAGTCTGTCCGCCTATGCGCGGCAGTTCCTGCAACTGATGGAAAAGCCAGACGTCGACCTGATCGAAGGCTTGTCGCCAGCTATCTCGATCGAACAGAAGGCGACCTCGCACAATCCGCGCTCGACGGTCGGCACCGTCACCGAAATCCACGACTATCTGCGTCTGCTGTTCGCGCGCGTCGGCACGCCCTACTGCCCCGATCACGAGATTCCGCTCGAAGCGCAAAGCGTGTCGCAGATGGTCGACGCGGCGCTCGCGCTGCCCGAGGAAACGCGCGTGATGATCCTCGCGCCCGTCGTCAGCGATCGCAAGGGCGAGCACACGGATCTGTTCGAGGACATGCAGGCGCAAGGCTTCGTGCGCTTTCGCGTGCGCTCGGGCGGCGGCACCGCCAACGAAGGCACGGCGAAAATCTACGAAGTCGACTCTCTGCCGAAGCTCAAGAAAAACGACAAGCACACGATCGACGTCGTGATCGATCGTCTGCGCGTGCGCCCCGACGTGAAGCAGCGCCTTGCCGAATCGTTCGAAACGGCGCTGCGTCTCGCCGACGGCCGCGCGATCGCGCTCGAAATGGATACGGACAAGGAGCACCTGTTCAGCTCGAAGTTCGCCTGCCCGATCTGCTCCTATTCGCTGCAGGAACTCGAGCCGCGCCTGTTCTCGTTCAACAACCCGATGGGCGCGTGCCCCGAATGCGACGGCCTCGGCCAGATTACGTTCTTCGATCCGAAGCGGGTGGTCGCGCATCCGTCGCTGTCGCTCGCGGCGGGCGCGGTGAAGGGCTGGGACCGGCGCAACCAGTTCTACTTCCAGATGCTGCAGAGCCTCGCGGCGTTCTACGACTTCGACATCGACACCGCGCTCGAGGACCTGCCGGAAAAAGTCCGCAAGATCCTGTTGTACGGTTCAGGCAAGCAGGAAATTCCGTTCTCGTACATCAACGAGCGCGGCCGCACGTCGGTGCGCGAGCACGTGTTCGAAGGGATCATCCCGAATCTGGAGCGGCGCTACCGCGAAACCGATTCGTCCGCGGTGCGCGAAGAACTCGCCAAATACCAGAATAACCAGCCATGCCCGGCGTGCGCGGGCACGCGGCTGCGTCGCGAGGCGCGCTTCGTGCGCATCGGCGCGGACAGCGACGCGCGCGGCATCTTCGAGATCAGCGGCTGGCCGTTGCGCGACGCACTCGGCTACTTCCAGACCCTGCGGCTCGAAGGCTCGAAGCGCGAGATCGCCGACAAGGTCGTCAAGGAGATCGTCGCGCGTCTGATGTTCCTCAACAACGTCGGGCTCGATTACCTGTCGCTCGAACGCAGCGCCGAAACGCTGTCGGGCGGCGAAGCGCAGCGCATTCGCCTCGCTTCCCAGATCGGCTCGGGGCTGACCGGCGTGATGTACGTGCTCGACGAACCGTCGATCGGCCTGCATCAGCGCGACAACGACCGGCTGATCTCGACGCTCAAGCATCTGCGCGATCTCGGCAACTCGGTGATCGTCGTCGAGCACGACGAGGACATGATCCGCATGGCCGACTACGTGGTCGACATGGGCCCGGGCGCCGGCGAGCACGGCGGCATGGTGATCGCCGAGGGCACGCCGAAAGAGGTGCAGAAGAACGCGGCGTCGCTGACGGGCCAATACATGTCCGGCGCGCGCACGATCGAATACCCCGACGAGCGCAAGGATCCCGACGAGCGGCGCCTGCGCATCGTCGAAGCGTACGGCAACAATCTGCACAACGTCACGCTCGATCTGCCGGTGGGTCTTTTGACCTGCGTGACCGGCGTGTCCGGCTCGGGCAAGTCGACGCTGATCAACGACACGCTGTATCACGCGGTCGCGCATCATCTGTACGGCTCGGCCACGGAGCCTGCGCCGTACGAGTCGATCGAGGGCCTCGAGCACTTCGACAAGGTGATCAACGTCGACCAGTCGCCGATCGGCCGCACGCCGCGCTCGAATCCGGCCACCTACACGGGCCTTTTCACGCCGATCCGCGAGCTGTTCGCGGGCGTGCCGGCCGCCAAGGAGCGCGGCTACGATCCGGGGCGCTTCTCGTTCAACGTGAAGGGCGGGCGCTGCGAATCGTGCCAGGGCGACGGCGTGCTGAAGGTCGAAATGCACTTCCTGCCCGACGTGTACGTGCCGTGCGACGTGTGCCACGGCAAGCGCTACAACCGCGAAACGCTCGATATCCAGTACAAAGGCAGCAACATCAGCGAAGTGCTCGACATGACGGTCGAACACGCGTACGAGTTCTTCAAGGCCGTGCCGGTCGTCGCGCGCAAGCTGAAAACCCTGCTGGACGTGGGTCTCGGCTATATTCGCCTGGGTCAGTCGGCCACCACGCTGTCGGGCGGCGAGGCGCAGCGTGTGAAACTGTCGCTGGAACTGAGCAAGCGTGATACCGGTCGCACGCTATACATCCTTGACGAACCGACTACCGGCCTGCACTTTCACGATATCGCGCAGTTGCTGGAAGTCATACACCGGTTGCGTGACCAGGGTAATACCGTCGTGATCATCGAACATAATCTCGATGTAATCAAAACTGCGGACTGGGTCATCGATCTCGGCCCCGAAGGCGGCGCCGGCGGCGGGCAGATCATCGCCCAGGGCACGCCCGAGCAGGTCGCGAAGTCGAAGGCCAGTTTTACCGGCAAATATCTGGCGCCGCTGCTCAAGCGCGCCGCCACCACAAAGTAACGCTGCACTACCGAGGTTGGAGACGGGATAAGCCATGACCAAGCGTAATCAGGCGCACGAAGAAGATCGGGTGCAGGACCTGCGCCCGCGCCCGGTCAGGCTGACCAGCGACATGAGTCTGCCGAAGCTGTCGGCGGTCGAGATCGGCAGCTACGTGGTGATGCTGTTCGGTATGTGGGCGGTGATCGAACTGAAGCTGCTCGGCGCGCTGCTCGCCGGGCTGCTGGTGTTTCAGCTCGTGCATACGATCGCGCCGCGCATCGAGCGTCACATGTCGAGCAAGCGGGCGCGCTGGCTCGCGGTGGTGATTCTGTCGACGCTGATCGTCGGCGCGCTGACGGGACTCACGCTCGGCATCATCTCGCATTTCGAGAACGACGTGCCGAGCGTGCAGGCTCTGCTCGATCAGGCCATGCAACTGATCGACCAGGCGCGCGGCAGGATTCCCCAATTCGTCGCGAACTATCTGCCGGTCGACACCGAGCAGATGAAGACGAAGGCCGCCGAACTGATGCACACGCACGCGAACATGCTGCAGCAAAGCGGCACGACCGTGGCGCGCGCGTTCACGCACGTGCTGCTCGGCATGATCATCGGCGCGATCATCGCGGTCGGCGCGCAGAAGCATATCCAGCGGCTGCCGCTGTCCACCGCGTTCGTCACGCGCGTCACGCGTTTTGCCGACGCGTTTCGCCGCATCGTATTCGCGCAGGTGAAGATCTCCGCGCTGAACACGGTGTTCACCGCGATCTTCCTGCTGGTGATCCTGCCGGTTTTCCACGACCGGCTGCCGCTGTCGAAGACGCTCGTGCTCGTCACGTTCATCGTGGGTCTGCTGCCGGTGATCGGCAATCTGATCTCGAACACGATCATCGTCGCGGTCGCGCTGTCGGTGAGTTTTGCGGCGGCGATCATGTCACTTGTGTTCCTGATCCTGATTCACAAGCTCGAGTACTTCCTGAACGCGCGGATCGTCGGCGGGCAGATCGAGGCGCGCGCATGGGAGCTGCTGATCGCGATGCTGGTGATGGAAGCGGCGTTCGGTATCGCCGGGGTCATCGCGGCGCCGATTTTTTATGCGTACATCAAGCGGGAGCTCATTTATTTGCGGTTGGTGTGAGTTGGGCTGGGTCGAGTAGCAAAAGTCAGCACTCACTAGCGCTCTGCAGCACACGCGGCAGTCCACGCAGCCGACGAAAGCGCAAGCGGCACTTCGGTGCCGCTTTTTTTTGCTTCCCGTGACCCTGCATCGTCGCCTCTTGCTGACAGAAAACTTGCAGCCGACCGCGCCACCCCCTAAGATGCGAACAATTCCTATTTACACCCAGTCCGCATCGTGACGTTTCGCCTGATCTCCCACCCGCGTCTCCGTCTGGGTCCCTGTTGCGCGTTGCCGGCTCGCGCATGAGACGCCGGCTTGTCCGCCTGCACCGCTGGTTCGGCGTCGCGACCGCACTGTTTCTGTTCGTCGCGGGCCTTACGGGCGCGATCATCGCGTGGGACCACGAGCTCGATGCCGCGCTGAACCCGTCGTTTTACCAGGCTCGCACGGTCGGGCCGACGCTGTCCGGCCTCGAACTGGCGAATCGCGTCGAAGCCGCCGATCCGCGTCTTCGGGTGACCTATCTGCCGCTCACGGTCGAACCGGGCCACACGCTGCAGATGATGGTGCTGCCGCGCACCGATCCGGCGACGAAGCAGCCCTATCCGCTCGATTTCAATCAGATCGCCGTCGATCCCGTCACCGGCAAGATCCAGGGATGCCGCGAGTGGGGCGCCGTGTCGCTCGCGCGACTCAACCTGATTCCGTTCATCTACAAGCTGCACTACACGCTGCAGTTGCCGTTTACCGGCGGTGTCGACCTTGGCACCTGGCTGATGGGGATCGTCGGCATCGTGTGGCTCTTTGACTGCGTGATTGCGCTGTGCCTGTCGTTTCCGAGCCTGAAGGCCTGGCGCAAGTCGTTCACGTTGCGCCTGAAACGCGGCGGCTATGCGTTGACGTTCGATCTGCACCGCTCCGGCGGCGTATGGATCTGGGGCCTGCTGGCGATCGTCGCGCTGACGTCGATTTCGATGAATCTGTCGTCCCAGGTGGTGCGGCCGATCGTGTCACGACTGTCGACGCTGACACCCGATCCGTTCAGCAACCCCGAAATCCTGCGCGCGCCGCAACCCGGCGATCAGGTGCAGAGCCGCGAGCGCATCGTCGAACTCGCCGGGCGGGCCGGCAAGGAAATGCATGTCGCCGCGCCGCCGGGCGGGCTCTACTACGCCGAATTCATGCACGCGTATGGCGTCGGCTTCTACACGTCCGGCAACGACCACGGCGACACCGGCCTCGGCAACCCGTGGATGTATTGGGACGCCGCCACCGGCAAGCGGCTCGCCGCGCGGATTCCCGGCCGAGGCACGGCCGGCGACATCTTCCTGCAGGTGCAGTTTCCGCTGCACTCGGGGCGCATCCTCGGTCTCGGGGGGCGGATTCTGATCAGCGCGGTGGGGGTGGCGGTGGCCGTGCTGAGCGTCACGGGCCTGCTGATCTGGCTGAAGAAGCTGAACGCGCGCCGTCGTTCCGCGCAAAACGCGAATCTCGCGAGAAGCACGGGCGGCGCGGCAGCGCGTTCGTAACACGAGCAGGTAAAGGGCCGCGCCGAGCTCGACCGGCGCAGTGTGACTGGCGCGGCTCCTAGCGGAACACCACCGTCTTGCTGCCGTTCAGCACGACGCGATGCTCCACGTGCCACCTCACCGCGCGCGCGAGCGTCACACACTCGACGTCGCGGCCGATCGCCGTCAGTTGTTCCGGCGTCATGCTGTGGTCCACACGCTCGACTTCCTGCTCGATGATCGGACCTTCGTCGAGATCGGTCGTCACATAGTGGGCGGTTGCGCCGATCAGCTTCACGCCGCGGTCGAACGCCTGGTAGTACGGCTTCGCGCCCTTGAAGCTCGGCAGGAACGAGTGGTGGATGTTGATCGCGCGGCCGGCGAGCGCCTCGCACAGGTTCGGCGACAGGATCTGCATGTAGCGCGCGAGCACCACGAGGTCGGCCTGATGCTCGTTGATCACTTCGAGCACGCGCGCTTCCTGCGCGGTTTTCGCTTCGAGCGTGCCGCCGAGCAGCGGGAAATGATGGAACGGGATGTCGTAGCTCGCGGCGAGCTGGTAGAACTCCTTGTGGTTCGAGATGATCGCCGGGATGTCGATGTTCAACTGACCGGTGCGGTAGCGGAACAGCAGATCGTTCAGGCAGTGGCCGATCTTCGACACCATGATCACGACGCGCGGCTTCACGTTCGCGTCGTGCAATTCCCAGCTCATGCCGAACTGCTCGGCGAGTGTCACGAACGACGCGCGCAGCGCGTCAAGCCCCGGATCGCCGCCCACCTGCTGAAAATGCACGCGCATGAAGAACTCGCCGGTGCGGCTGTCGCCGAACTGCGCGGAGTCGAGAATATTGCTGCCCCGCTCGAACAGAAAGCCCGACACGGCGTGAACGATGCCGGGCCGGTCGGCGCACGACAGTTTGAGGATAAAGCTGTGATCGGTCGACATGACCTCGGTGACTCCCTTCTTCAATGCGTGGTTTGTTTCAGTGGGTACTGGCTGCACGGCTTGAGCTCGACTGATGAGCCTGAGCTAGGCGAGCGCCGGCGGCGCGAACAGCGCGTCGATGCCCTCGCACGCGTCCTCGTCGATCCAGCGGCGGCGCAGCAGGCAATCGAGCGTCGCGAGGCTGGCATCGACGGTCAGCGCGCCTTCCTCGATCCAGCGCGCGACTTCGTCGATGCGCGCGAGCCGGTGTTCGCCCACTTCGCCGTCCTGGTTGCGCGGCGCGAAGTCGGCGGGCAGCGCGAGGTCGTAGATGAAAATCTGCTCGGCCTGCGTGCCTTCCGGCAGCGATTGCAGCACGTGCGCGGTGCGGCCCGCGACCGCGCTCGCCGCGATCTGCGCCGGAATGCCCGCCTCTTCCCAGCACTCCTTGACGATCGTCTCGGCGATGCCGAAGCCCCAGCCGATCCCGCCTGCGACGACGTTGTCGAGCATGCCGGGGTCGGTCGCCTTGGTATCGCTGCGGCGCGCGATCCACAATTGCGGTGCGCCACGCGGCGCTCCGCCAAAGGGCGCTCCGCCAAAGGGCGCCTCGCCATCCGCATATTCTACGACGCCGTTCAGATGCACCGCGTAGGTCATCGTGCCGAAGAAGCGCGACGCCGCGCGCTCGATATACGCGAGCGGCGGCGCGTCGAACGCATTGCGGATCGCGTACGTCTCGTTGCGCCAGCCGGGGATGCGACCATCGGCGGCGAGCGCGCCGATCACGGAAGCGAGCGCCGCGCTGCGCAGATCGACGGTATCGAACGTGGCGCAGAGCGTCACGCCGTCGTTCGCCATCTCGAACACGTCGGGCCAGCGCGCGAGCAGCGGCACGTCGCGCTCGCGAATCCACCCGACCTGTTCGGCGCCGATCAGAAACGGCCGATGCGCGTTCGCGTCGAAGCGGCGCGCGGCGGTGATGCAGGGCAAAGTCATCGGAAAACTCCAAACTGTCCGCCGTCGTGGCGAACCGGGGCAAAGCAGAAGCGGGCGGATTGCGTGACGAGCCTCAGTCGCGCAAGGCGACGCGAATCCCGATCGCGATGAACGTCGCGCCGGCCACGCGATCGAGCCACAGGCCCACGCGCGGCCGCCGTCTGAGCCAGCCGCCGATGATCCCCGCGCACACGCCGAATAGCGAAAACACCACGACGGTCTGCAGCATGAACAGCGCGCCGAGCTCCAGCATCTGCACGGTGACGCTCTGCGCGCCGTCCGGCTGCACGAACTGCGGCAGAAACACGACGAAGAACAGCGTGACCTTCGGATTCATCAGATTGCCGAGCACGCTCTGGCGAAACACCGTCGAAAGCGGCTGCGGCGCACGCTCGTGCGCGGTCGCGAGGCCCTGGCTGCGCAGCGCCTTGATGCCGATCCACACCAGATACGCGGCGCCGGCGAGCTTGATCGCTTCGAACGCGAGCGGCGACGAGCGCAGCAGCGCGGCGACGCCGAGCGCCGCGAGTGTCGTATGAAACGTGATGCCGGCGGCAAAGCCGAGCGCGGCGACCAGGCCGGCCGCGCGGCCCTGCGAGATGCCGCGCGCGAGCACCTGCAGATTGTCCGGGCCGGGCGCCACGGTGATCGCGATCGAGGTGGCAAGAAACAGCAGGAAGTTGGGCATCGTGGTGGCCTTCTGGTTGGGCGACTGGTGAACCATGATGGGTGAGCCATATCGTTGAGCCCGGTTGGTTTTGCTCGGCCAACGGGGCTTGTGCGGCTCATGCGACTTTAGCCGCTGGTACGGCGGGAAACGCTACCGCGCGTCACGGCACGCGCCGTGACTACCTCCCGGTTCAATGACCGTCGAAACTCGTCACGGTATAGAGCGCAAGACCGCCCTCGCCCAGCAGCTTCGAGCCGCCCAGCTCCGGCAGATCGACGATCGCCGCGCCTTCCACGACGACCGCGCCGAGCCGCTCGAGCAGCAGTTTGCCGGCCATCATCGTGCCGCCGGTCGCGATCAGATCGTCGATGATCACGACGCGGTCGCCCGGCTCGCACGCATCCTCGTGAATCTCGACGGTCGCGGTACCGTATTCCAGTTCATACGATTGCGAGATCCGCTTGTACGGCAGCTTGCCCGCCTTGCGAATCGGGATGAAGCCAACGCTCAACTCATGGGCGACGATCGGCCCGATGATGAAGCCGCGCGCATCGAGCCCGGCAATGTAGTCGAGCTTCGCGTCGATATAGCGCTGCACGAACAGGTCGATCAGCACACGCAGCGACTTCGGCTCGCGCAGCAGCGGCGTGATGTCGCGGAACTGCACGCCCGGCTGCGGCCAGTCGGGCACCGTGCGAATGTGACTTCTGATGTAGTCGGCCGCATCGAGCGGCGCGCTCGCGAGCGCCTTGGACATGATGTCTCCGGATGGACCTCGACAGGTCCGGTGAAAGGCTTGAATCACGGTCGCCCGCCAGAACGGGCCAGGCTCACGGGTTCAGGCCGCAGCGGCGCGGCGATGCTTCGACAGCCGCTCCTCGGCTTGCGCCAGTTGTTCGGGCAGACCGCGCAGCACCACGATGTCGCTCGCGCGCAGTTTCGTCGACGGGTCCGGTTCGACGCCGCGGATGCCGTGCCGGCGGATCGCGGTCACTTCGACACCGAGTTCGTACAGGCCCACCTCGGCGAGCGTACGGCCCACCGCGTCGGCGCTCTCGTCGACCGGCACCGATTGTAGCCGCACCTGCTCGTGGCCGTCGTCGTCGTCGATGTCGTCGGCGCCGTGGAAATAGCCGCGCAGCAGCGAATAGCGTTCGTCGCGCATCTCCTCGACGCGCCGCACCACGCGCCGCATCGGCACACCCATCACGACGAGCGTATGCGACGCGAGCATCAGGCTGCCCTCGACGATCTCCGGAATCACCTCCGTCGCGCCGGCGGCGAGCAGTTTCTCCAGATCGGCATCGTCGACGGTGCGCACGATGACCGGCAGCGTCGGCTCCATCTCGTGAATGTTGTGCAGCACGCGCAGTGCCGACGGCGTGTTCGCGTAGGTGATCGCGATCGCGGCCGCGCGATGCAGGCCGGCGGCCAGCAGCGACTCGCGCCGCCCCGCGTCGCCGAACACGACCGATTCGCCGGCTGCCGCGGCCGCCGCGACACGGTCGGGATCGAGATCGAGCGCGACATACGAGAGCCCTTCATGCTCGAGCATGCGTGCGAGGTTCTGCCCGGCGCGGCCGTAGCCGCAGATGATTACGTGGCCGCTCTGCTTCAGGCTTTGCGTGGCGATGCGCGTCATCTGCAACGACTGCATCATCCATTCGGTCGACGACAGCCGCAGCACGACACGGTCCGCGTTCTGGATCATGAACGGCGCGGCGAGCATCGACAGCAGCATCGCGGCGAGAATCGCCTGCAACAGCGTCGCGTCGACGAGATGTCGGTCGAGAATGAGGTTCAGCAGCACGAAGCCGAACTCGCCCGCCTGCGCGAGACCGATACCGGTACGCATCGCGACGCCCGGCGTCGCGCCGAAGAGCCGCGCAAGGCCGGTGATCATGACCAATTTCAGCAGCACGGGGCCGAGGAAAAAAGCCAGCACGACGAGCGGATGCTCCCAGATCACGCGCGGATTGAGCAGCATGCCGGTGGTCACGAAGAAGAGCCCGAGCAGCACGTCGCGAAACGGCTTGATGTCCTCTTCGACCTGATGCCGATACGGCGTCTCGGCGATCAGCATGCCGGCGATGAACGCGCCGAGCGCGAGCGACAGCCCGAATTTGTCGGTGATGAACGCGGCGCCGAGCGTCACCAGCAGCAGATTGAGGACGAACAGCTCCTGCGAGCGGCGCCGCGCGACCACGTTGAACCAGCGCGTCATGAAGCGCTGCCCGACGATCAGCAGCAGCGCGAGGGCCACGACGATCTTGATCGCCGCGACGCCGAGCGCGCTGACCAGATTCTCCGAGCGGCCGCCGAGCGCCGAAATGATGATCAACAGCGGCACCACCGCGAGATCCTGAAACAGCAGCACGCCGAAGATATTGCGGCCGTGCTCGGTTTCGATTTCGAGCCGCTCCGCGAGCATCTTGCTGACGATTGCCGTCGACGACATCGCCAGCGCGCCGCCCAGCGCGACGCTCGCCTGCCACGTGATATGCACCCAACGCTCGAGCACGAAGCCGAGCGACACCGCCACCGCGACCGTGCCGATCACCTGCAGCAAGCCGAGTCCGAACACGAGCCGGCGCATCGTGCGCAGCTTGGCGAGCGAAAACTCGAGCCCGATCGAGAACATCAGGAACACGACGCCGAATTCCGCGAGATTCTGCGCCCCCGCCGAATCGGGAATCAGCCCGAACGCATGCGGCCCGACGACGATGCCGACCGTCAGGTAGCCGAGCATCGGCGGCAGATTCAGGAAGCGAAAGATCACCACACCCGCCACCGATGCCAGCAGTAAAAACAGCGTCATTTCGAGCGGGGAAATCATCGGCAAAAACGCATGGGTGAAGCGTCCTCGTTCGTCAGCGGAACCGCGCACGAGAACGCCGTGCGAGATGATTGATTGGGCCGGCAAAAAAGCTGCAAAAAGGCGACAAAGCAGCTGAAAAAGGGGATTGTCGACAGGCCGATGCAGACAGCGGCTCGGCACAGCAGGCCCGGCGCGGCGAACAGGCGCCTTTGCTATACTCCGCGAATGATAGCGAAAATCAATGGCGACAGGGCACTCACGCTTGCTCGCGACGTACTCGACATCGAAGCGGACGCCGTGCGCGCGCTTCGCGACCAGCTCGACGGCAGTTTCGTCGGCGCGGTCGATTTCATCCTGGGTTGCCGTGGACGCGTGGTCGTCTCCGGCATCGGTAAATCCGGCCACGTGGCCCGCAAACTCGCGGCCACGCTGGCAAGCACCGGCACACCCGCGTTCTTCGTGCATCCGGCGGAAGCAAGCCACGGCGACCTCGGCATGGTGACCGCCGACGACGTATTTCTCGCGCTGTCCAATTCGGGCGAAACCGAGGAGCTGATGGCGATCCTGCCGCTCATCAAGCGGATCGGCGCGAAGCTGATCGCGATGACGGGCCGTCCTGGCTCAAGCCTCGCGCAACTCGCGGATGTGCATCTGAATTCCGGCGTCGCGAAGGAAGCCTGTCCGATGAATCTCGCGCCCACCGCCAGCACCACCGCCGCGCTCGCGCTCGGCGATGCGCTCGCGGTCGCGGTGCTCGACGCGCGCGGCTTCGGCCGCGACGACTTCGCGCGCTCGCATCCGGGCGGCGCGCTCGGCCGACGCCTGCTCACCTACGTGCGCGACGTCATGCGCACCGGCGACCAGTTGCCGCAGGTCACCCCTGAGGCAACCGTCAGCGATGCCCTCTTCCAACTGACCGCGAAGCGCATGGGCATGACCTCGGTCGTCGACCGCGAGGGCCGTGTGAAGGGCATCTTCACCGATGGCGACCTGCGCCGCGTGCTCGAACGCGACGGCGATTTCCGCCAGCTGCCGATCGCCTCGGTGATGACCGCGGGCCCGCGCACGATCGGGCCGGATCATCTCGCGGTCGAAGCCGTGGAACTGATGGAGCGTTATCGTATCAATCAGATGCTGGTCGTCGACGAAACGGGCAAGCTGATCGGCGCGCTCAACATGCACGACCTGTTTTCGAAGAAGGTGATCTGATGGCCGTTGCTCCCCCTACCGCTACCGAACGCGCAAGCCGCGTGAAGCTGATGATTTTCGACGTCGACGGCGTACTGACCGACGGCGGCCTGCTGTTCACGGCGGAAGGCGACACGATGAAAGGCTTCAACTCGATGGACGGCCACGGCATGAAGCTGCTGCGCCAGGCCGGCATCGAAACGGCGCTCATCACCGGGCGCAAGTCCGGCATCGTGGCCGCGCGGGCGAAAGAAATGAACATCGCGCACGTCTACCAGGGCGTGCAGGACAAGCCACAGGCGTTCGCCGACCTGCTGCGGCAAACCGGCCTCACCGCCGAGGACTGCGGCTACATGGGCGACGACTGGGTCGATCTCGCGGTGATGCTGCGCGTCGGCTTCGCGGCCGCGCCGGCCAATTCGCATCCCGAAGTGATCGCGCGCGCCCACTGGGTCAGCGAGGCGCGCGGCGGTTACGGCGCGGCGCGCGAAGTGTGCGACACGCTGCTGCGTGCCCAGCACAAATATGAAGCACTGCTCGCGGCGGCGTGCAGCGGCGAGCAACGGGGCCTCGTGGGATGAACCAGTTTCGCCTGACTTCGCTGATCCCGCTCATCGCGATGGCGGCGCTCGCCGGCATCACGTGGTGGCTGCTGCAAGCCACGTTGCCGCGCAAGACCGACGACGAGGTGCGCCCGAAGGAACACACGCCGGACTACTTCGCCGACAACTTTTCGGTGTCCGAGCTCGACCAGTCAGGCGCGACGCAGTACCGGCTGACCGCGCAGTCGCTGGTCCATTACGAGGACGACGAAATGAGCGACCTCGTCAAGCCGGCGATGCGTGCGTTCCAGCCCGGCAAGCCGATCGTCACCGCGACCGGCGACACGGGCACGGTCAACGCGGATGCGTCGATCGTCAATCTGTACCAGAACGCGCGCATCCTGCGCGCGCCCGGCGGCGGCGATCCGCAGATGCAGGCCGATTCCGAGCATTTCAGGGTCCTCGTCAACGACGATGTGATCGAGACTGAAAAGCCAGTTAAACTTCAGCGCGGCATGTCCGTGATGACTGCCAGCGGCATGAAATACAACAATGTCACCCGGCTTATGCAACTGTTCGGCAATGTAAGAGGCGCAATCGCCGCGTCCGATTCCGGCCACTAAGCCAACGCATACCGGGTAATCCATTCCAGGCGTGACTGCATGAACGAATCGCACCCCCGTTTTGATACCGGCCGTTCGCGCGCGCTGTCCGCGTGCCGCGCCGCACTCGCTGCGCTCGTCGTCGCGCTGCCGCTCGTCGGCTTCGCGCCGCTTGCGCACGCGGACCGCGCCGACAAAGACAAGCCGCTGAACATCGAAGCGGACAACATGACTTACGACGACCTGCGGCAGGTCAGCATCTTCACCGGCCACGTGGTGGCCACCAAAGGGACGATCCTGATCAAGGCCGATCGCGTCGAAGTGTCGCAAGACCCGCAGGGCTACCAATTCGCGACCGGCACCTCGAGCGGCGGCAATCTGTCGTATTTCCGCCAGAAGCGCGAAGGGCTCGACGAATACATCGAGGGTACGGCCATCCGTATCGACTACGACGGCAAGCAGGATCTGACCACGCTGACCACCAACGCGACGGTGCGCCGCCTGCAGGGCATGACGACGCTGCTCGACCAGGTGCACGGCAGCGTGATCACCTACGACGGCCAGAACGACTTCTACACCGCGAAGTCAGGCAAGGACGTCGCAGGTCCGGGCAACCCGACCGGCCGCGTGCGCGCGATGCTGTCGCCGCGCAACGCCGGCGCCGCGCCGCTGACCGGCGCGTCGGCCACGCTCACGCCGTCCAACTCGATCCAGGGAGCGCCGAACCAGTGAGCACCATGAGCAGCACCATCGCGCCCCTCCCCCATAGGAAGCCGGCCGGCACCAGCAGTTCGCTGGTCGTGCGCAATCTGAAGAAGCGCTATGGCTCGCGCACGGTCGTCAAGGACGTGTCGCTCGACGTGAAGAGCGGCGAAGTGGTCGGCCTGCTCGGCCCGAACGGCGCCGGCAAGACCACGTCGTTCTACATGATCGTCGGCCTCGTGCCGCTCGACGCCGGCGAAATCGATCTGGACGGCAAGTCGATCAGCCTGCTGCCCATTCACAAACGCGCATCGCTCGGCCTGTCATATCTGCCGCAGGAAGCGTCGGTGTTCCGTAAGTTGAGCGTCGAGCAGAATATTCGCGCGGTGCTGGAATTGCAGCACGACGAAAACGGCAAGCGCCTCGGCAAAGACGTGATCACGTCACGCACCGAAGCGCTGCTCGACGAGCTTCAGATCGCGCATCTGCGTGAAAATCCGGCGCTGTCGCTGTCGGGCGGCGAGCGTCGTCGGGTTGAAATTGCGCGCGCGCTGGCAACCAATCCGAGCTTCATTCTGCTCGACGAACCGTTCGCCGGCGTCGACCCGATCGCGGTGCTGGAAATCCAGAAAATCGTCAAGTTCTTGAAGCAGCGCAATATCGGCGTCCTGATCACCGACCACAACGTGCGCGAAACGCTAGGTATCTGCGATCACGCGTACATCATCAGCGACGGCAGCGTGCTGGCCGCCGGCGCGCCTAGCGACATCATCGAAAACGAAAGCGTGCGGCGCGTCTATCTGGGCGAGCACTTCCGCATGTAAGCACGTACGGCGTCCCCGGCCAAGCGAGCGCGCGCGGCCGGCCGCGGCGCCATTTTTGCGGCACCCGCACATTCGTTGTCAGGCGGCGCAGGGTGGCGCCGCGCGGCGCGCCAAATTGGGCGTACCCAAAAATTGCGAGTGCCGCAAGGTATCGCGGTCGTGGCAAACTCTCTACAATGAATCTCAACTTGCCATGAAAGCCAGCCTCCAACTCCGCCTATCGCAGCATCTTGCGCTCACGCCGCAACTGCAACAGTCCATCCGGCTGCTTCAGTTGTCGACGCTCGAACTGCAGCAGGAAGTCGCCATGGCGATCTCGCAGAATCCTCTCCTCGAAAACGAAGACGAGTGGATCGCGAGCCCGTTGCGGGTGGCATCCGACGGTTCCGTGATCGCCCAGACACCGGGCTCCTCGGCGCCGGCCGATCCGATGGCCGGCAACGGTTCGGCATCGTCCGAGGGCAACGGCGAGCGAGCCGAAAGCGGCGAGCCGCAGGGTGTCGACGAATACAATGGCCTTTCGGGCGACGGCGGCGGCGATACCTCGCAGTGGAACCTGGACGACTACGGCCGCTCCGGCAACGCGTCGGACGACGACGACCTGCCCCCGCTGCAAATCCACGAATCGAGCACGTCGCTGCGCGACCACCTGATGACGCAACTGCGCGTCACCCAGGCGAGCCAGCGCGACCGCGCGCTCATCACGTTCCTGATCGAATCGCTGGACGACGACGGCTATCTCGCCGCCACGCTCGAAGAAGTGCTGGCCGACCTGCCCGAAGAACTCGAAGTCGACGTCGACGAACTGAACGCCGCGCTTGCGCTGCTGCATAGCTTCGACCCATCTGGTGTCGGCGCGCGCTCCGCGTCCGAATGTCTGAAGCTGCAGTTGCTGCGGCTCGAGCCATCGCCCACGCGCACGCTTGCGCTAGACATTGTCAGCCATTACCTGGAACTGCTCGCCGCGCGCGATTTCACGCGGCTGCGCAAGCACCTTAAGGCCAGCGACGACGATCTGCGCAACGCGCATGTGCTGATCCGCTCGCTCGAACCATTTCCGGGCGCGGCCTACGGCAAGGCCGAAGCGGACTACGTCGTGCCCGACATCATGGTGCGCAAAACGGCACAGGGCTGGCTGGCGGAGCTGAATCCCGAGGTAGTGCCGAAGCTGCGGATTAACCATCTATACGCGAATATTCTGCGCAATAACCGCGGTGATCCGGGCAGTGGTTCGTTGCGCCAGCAACTGCAGGAAGCACGCTGGCTGATCAAAAATATCCAGCAGCGTTTCGAGACGATCCTGCGGGTTGCGCAGGCAATTGTCGAGCGTCAAAAGAGCTTTTTTGTGCACGGCGAAATTGCCATGCGCCCCTTGGTTTTGCGGGAAATAGCTGATACGCTGGGCCTACACGAGTCGACTGTCTCGCGTGTGACAACCGGCAAATACATGCTGACCCCATTCGGGACGCTGGAATTCAAGTACTTTTTCGGCTCACACGTTTCGACGGACACCGGCGGCGCGGCCTCCTCCACGGCCATTCGCGCGCTGATCAAACAACTGATAGGAGCGGAAAACCCGAAATCGCCACTTTCAGACAGTCGCATAGCCGAACTGCTGGCGGAACAGGGCTTCGTGGTCGCACGGCGTACCGTTGCGAAATACCGTGAGGCGCTCAAAATCCCGGCAGTCAACCTGCGCAAGTCTCTGTAGCCCGTCGCGTTTTGCAGCGGGCATTTACCGGCCGCTCCGCACCTGGCGGACAGGCCGGCCGCTGCGACCTGCCAGATGTCCGTCACCGGGGGGCGACACAGGCAAGCCGTCAGATCGACCGGACCTTTGTCATTGTGCGGACCAAGCGGCCATTAGCTTGGAGAAGCACTATGAATCTCAAGATCAGTGGACACCACCTCGAAGTAACGCCTGCGTTGCGCGAATACGTGATCACCAAACTGGACAGGGTGCTAAGACATTTCGATCAGGTCATCGACGGCAGTGTGGTCCTCTCGGTCGACAACCATAAGGAAAAGGACAAGCGTCAAAAGGTGGAAATCAACCTCCATCTGAAGGGTAAGGATATCTTCGTCGAGAGTTGTGACAGCGATTTGTACGCTGCAATCGATCTGATGATCGACAAGCTCGACAGGCAGGTGATACGCCACAAGGATCGTCTGCAAGGCCATCAGCACGAAGCGATCAAGTATCAGCCGGCGCCGCAACTGGACGTACCGCCGCAATAGGAGAAATTAGAGGAAATTCCTCAATTCCCTTGAACTCGTCGAGCCGCCCGCGACCGGGCGGTTTTTCGTTTCAGCGCCCCGGTTTCCGCTCACCGCCGGTGCGTCTCGCCGAGGCCGACCCGTACCATTCCCGCAGAGGTTTGCGCAGCGCGACACGTGCCGCGGCGCAAGCGCTGAAAAACCTGATATGCATAGATGGCGCGCCGCACCATCGGCCGTCACCCTGTTCTATAATGTTCCAGTTACCATCGGGGTCAAGCCAGCTCTGATGAAGTACGGCCGATCGAAATCTAACGCTTTCGCGATCGACTCTGACCGTCCGTCTTCGCCAGCATCGAACGAATGGAACGTCACTCAACCGCCCCGGTGGGGAGAACTCAGGCCACGTTTTCGCCTGTCAAAATGAATCGTTTAGCCAAATTTCTTCCCCTCGAGAACGTCGTCATCGGACTATCGGTCACCAGCAAGAAACGCGTGTTCGAGCAAGCGGGCCTGATCTTCGAGAACCAGAACGGCATCGCCCGCAGTACCGTCACAGACAATCTTTTTGCGCGAGAACGACTCGGCTCGACCGGGCTCGGCGAAGGCGTCGCAATCCCGCATGGGCGGATCAAGGGCCTCAAGCAGCCGCTCGCCGCATTCGTCAGACTCGCCGAACCGATCCCCTTCGAAGCGCCGGACGGCCAGCCGGTCTCGCTGCTGATCTTCCTGCTCGTCCCCGAACAGGCCACTCAACAGCACCTCGAAATTCTCTCCGAGATCGCGCAATTGCTGTCCGATCGCGACGCCCGCGAGCGGCTGCACACTGAAGAAGAACGCGAATCGTTGCATCGCCTGCTTACTCAGTGGCAACCTTGATGCAACGGCGGCGGTAGTTCATACGCGCCCGCACACGCAGCAAAGACCCGGCAAGCGGCTCACACTGGAGTCACTGACTCATGGATACGTCCAGCATCAACGCCCAAAGCATTTTCGACGACAACGCCGCCATGCTGAAGCTCAGCTGGCTCACGGGGCATGAAGGCTGGGAGCGCGGCTTTTCTTCGGAATCGGTCGCCAATGCCACGTCGAGCGCCGACCTCGTCGGCCACCTGAACCTGATCCACCCCAACCGGATCCAGGTGCTCGGCGACGCTGAAATCGACTACTACAAACGTCAGACCGACGAAGACCGCTCGCGCCACATGGCCGAGTTGATCGCGCTGGAGCCGCCGTTTCTCGTCGTCGCGGGCGGAGTCGCGGCGCCGCCGGAGCTGGTGCTGCGCTGCACGCGCTCGTCGACGCCGCTGTTCACGACGCCGACCTCGGCGGCCGCGGTGATCGATAGTCTGCGTCTTTACATGTCGCGCATTCTCGCGCCGCGCGCGACGCTGCACGGCGTGTTTCTCGACATCCTCGGCATGGGCGTGTTGCTGACCGGCGACTCGGGCCTCGGCAAGAGCGAGCTCGGCCTCGAACTGATTAGCCGAGGCCACGGTCTCGTCGCCGACGACGCCGTCGACTTCGTGCGCCTCGGCCCGGACTTCGTCGAAGGACGCTGTCCGCCGCTGCTGCAGAACCTGCTCGAAGTTCGCGGCCTCGGTCTGCTCGACATCAAGACGATCTTCGGCGAAACGGCGGTGCGCCGCAAAATGAAACTGAAGCTGATCGTGCAACTGGTGCGCCGCCCCGACGGCGAATTCCAGCGGCTGCCGCTGGAAAGCCAGACCGTCGACGTGCTCGGCCTACCGATCAGCAAGGTGACGATCCAGGTGGCCGCCGGCCGCAACCTCGCGGTGCTGGTCGAAGCGGCCGTGCGCAATACGATTCTGCAGCTGCGCGGTATCGACACGCTGCGCGATTTCATGGATCGGCAACGTCTCGCCATGCAGGATCCCGATAGCCAGTTTCCCGGCAAGCTGATCTGAAGCCCGCCACAGCGCCATGAAGCGCCCGCAGAAGGCAGGCCGCGGGCACGCGCATGGAGGCCAGATGCTATGATGAAATCTACGCTTTCGACGACTCCATGCGCATAATCCTGATCACCGGTATCTCCGGCTCCGGCAAATCCGTTGCCCTGAACGCGCTCGAAGACGCGGGTTATTACTGCGTCGATAATCTGCCGCCGCGTTTCCTGCAGCAACTCGCCACCTACCTCGCCGCGGACGGCCAGGATCGTCTCGCGGTCGCGATCGACGCGCGCTCCGGTTCGTCGCTCGACGAAATGCCCGCGATGATCCGTGACCTCAAGCGCTCGCACGACGTGCGCGTGCTGTTCCTGAGCGCGAGCACGCAGTCGCTGATTCAACGCTTTTCCGAAACGCGTCGCCGCCATCCGCTGTCCGGCTCGCCCGCGCACGACGCGGACGTTGGCCTGCTCACGTCGCTCGCCGAAGCGATCGAACGCGAGCGCGAACTGGTCGCGGGACTTGCCGAATTCGGCCATCAGATCGATACGAGCAATCTGCGCGCGAACGTGCTGCGCGCATGGGTCAAGCGCTTCATCGAACAGGAGGACGCGGGGCTCGTGCTGATGTTCGAGTCGTTCGGCTTCAAGCGCGGCGTACCGCTCGACGCGGATTTCGTATTCGACGTACGCACGCTGCCGAACCCATACTACGATCATGAATTGAGGCCGCTCACCGGCCTCGACAAACCGGTCATGGATTTTCTCGATGCGCAGCCGGTCGTCCACGAGATGATCGACGACATCGAGAAGTATCTGTCCAAGTGGCTGCCGCATTTCCGCGACGACAATCGCAGCTACCTGACCGTCGCAATCGGTTGCACGGGCGGCCAGCACCGCTCGGTATTTATCGCGGAGACGCTTGCCGCGCGTCTCGCAACATCGGCGAATGTGATTGTGCGGCACCGCGATGCGCCGGTCGACGTCGGCGAATCATCGAAGCTGGTGGCTTAACCGGCCGCATCGCGCGGCCTTAACCCGAAGCGTTGCGCCATGTCCTCTACACCTACTGTGTACGCCGATTTGCCGCTGTTTCCGCTGCATACGGTGCTATTTCCCGATGGCTTGCTGCCGCTCAAAATCTTCGAAGCGCGCTACCTCGACATGGCGCGCGACTGTCTGCGCGAAAAAACACCGTTCGGCGTTTGCATGCTGAAAAGCGGCGCCGAAGTCGCGCGCGAGGAAGAACCTTCGGTACCCGAAACGATCGGCTGTCTCGCCGAAATCGACGAGTGCGACGTCGAAGCATTCGGCATGCTGCTGATTCGCGCGCGCGGCACGACGCGCTTTCGTCTGTTATCGCATCGCGTCGAAGCGAGCGGTCTGCTGGTCGGCATGGCCGAGCCGCTCGCCGATGATCTCCCGCTCGAGGGCAATGAGCTATTGGCCAAATTCGGCGCGTGCGCGGAAGTGCTCGAGCGGATCATCGCAACGATCCGCGAACGCGATCCGGACAGCCTACCGTTCGCCGAGCCGTTCCGGCTCGACGATCCGTCGTGGGTGTCGAACCGTCTCGCCGAGGTGCTGCCAATCGCGTTGCGCGCACGGCAAAAGCTGATGGAATTAACCGATGCCGGCGCACGCATCGACGTCGTGCATCACTACATGCAACAGCATCAGTTGCTGTGAAATCCTGAAGTCGTGAAGGCTGCCGCGTCGGACCCAAGTCGCCCGCTCAGCACCTCCGATCCATTCCGCTAGAGCAACGAACCATTCAGACTGGCGAGCAGCTTGCGCACCGGCGCCGGCACGCCGAACGAATCCAGATCGCTGAGCGCAACCCATGCGGTGTCCGCATCGTTGAGCGCGGCCAGGGCGCCGACACCGCGATCGAACTCCGCAAGCCGCGGTTCGATATCGAGCTTGAAATGCGTGAATACGTGTGAGAACGACGCGAGCGCGGACACTTCGCCGTCGCCGCCGAACGCGCGCGCCCGCTCGGCCAGCGATGCTTCGTCGGCAGCTTCGGGCAAACTCCACAGACCACCCCAAATGCCCGACGGCGGACGCCGCTCGAGCATCACCGCATTGCCGTCGCGCAGCAGCAGCATCCACGTACGGCGTGTCGGCACCGCTTTCTTCGGGCGCGCGGTCGGCAATTCACGTTGACGTCCGGTGACGTTGGCAACGCAGTCCGGCGCGAACGGACAGCGCGAGCAATGGGGTTTGCCGCGCACGCACAATGTCGCGCCGAGATCCATCAAGCCCTGCGTGTACCCGCTGAGCTCCGCGTTCGACGCATTCGACGGCAGCAGTGATTCCGCGAGCGTCCACATTGCGTTCTCGACTTTCTTCTCGCCCGGAAAGCCTTCGACGCCGAATACGCGCGCGAGCACGCGCTTCACGTTGCCGTCGAGAATCGTCGCGCGCGCGCCGAACGCGAACGACGCGATCGCCGCGGCCGTCGAGCGCCCAATGCCGGGCAACTCGACGAGCTCATCGACCGACGCGGGAAACGCGCCGCCATGCTGCTCGACGACGACCTGTGCGCAGCGATGCAGATTGCGCGCGCGCGTGTAGTAGCCGAGGCCGGCCCACAGCGCCATCACGTCATCGGACGGCGCGGCGGCGAGCGCGGCGACATTCGGGAAACGCGCGAGAAATTTCGCGTAGTACGGAATCACCGTCGACACCTGGGTCTGCTGCAGCATGATTTCGGACAGCCAGATACGATACGGATCGCGCGTGTTCTGCCACGGCAGATCGTGGCGGCCGTGCTGGCGCTGCCACGCGATCAGCCGCGCGGAAAACTCGGGCATCGGCGCAAACGCGGGCGTGGTGTCGGACGCGCTGGAGCGCGCGCCGGTCGTTGGGGTCAGGCGGGAAGGCATCGAGAATCTAGCGCTGGCAAGTGGGACAGAAGTACGTGGAGCGTTGCCCCTGCACGATCTGTTTGATTGGCGTTCCACACACGCGGCATGGCAGGCCCGCACGATCGTAGACGAAGTAGTCGAGCTGAAAATAGCCGCTTTCGCCGTCGCTGCCGACGAAATCGCGCAGCGTGCTGCCGCCCTTGTCGATCGCGGCGGCGAGCGTCACGCGCACGGCATCGGCCAGCAGTTCATAACGCACGAGCGACACGCGGCGCGCCGCGGTGGTCGGCCGGATGCCCGCGCGAAACAGACTCTCCGACGCGTAGATATTGCCCACGCCGACCACGATGTCCCCCGCCAGCAGCGCCTGCTTCACCGACACCTTGCGCCCGCGCGTCAACCGATGCATCAGCGCGCCCGAAAAAGCCGGCGAGAAAGGCTCGACGCCAAGGCTCGCGAGCAGCGGATGTTCGAGGATGTCGCCTGCTTCGCGCGGATGCCATAGCACCGCGCCGAAGCGGCGGGGATCACGATAGCGCAGGATAAAGTCGTCGAAGATCCAGTCGACATGATCGTGCTTCGCCGCGGCAGGCGGATGCGGCACATGACGCAGAACGCGCAACGTGCCCGTCATGCCGAGGTGGACGATGAACCACCCAGCGTCGATTTCGAACAGCAAATACTTGCCGCGTCGCTCGACTTTGCGCACCACGTGGCCGCGCAAGGTTTTCGCAAGGTCGGCCGGAATTGGCCAGCGCAGCGCGGCCGTCCGCACGTCGACGCGCTCAACCTTGCGCCCGGACACATACGGTTCGATCCCCCGTCGGGTAACCTCGACTTCTGGCAACTCTGGCATGGCTGATTGGTCTGCTACTTGCGTGAGTGGTTGTGCGCGTATTGTAGCGAGCGCGTTACAATCGACTGAAACATTGAACGGATTTCCATGAACGTGTCCTTCGTGAAGCTGCTATCAAAGCGCCGCGCGCGCGTGTCCAACGTGCCGCTCGCCGTGTCCGCTCGCCGGATGCTCGGTGCGGCCGCGCTCGGATTGTGTGCGCTGGCCGCCGTGCCCGCGCATGCGCAGGACCCGTCGCCGGATTCCGACGACACGTCGGTCACGATGCCGGACCCGCTGGGTCCGGCAACACCTGAAGACGAAAAGTCGCTGCCCGGCGTACCGCTGTCGAGCCAGATCGTCTTCCAGGTGCTGGCCGCCGAGATCGCGCTGCAGCGCGACCAGCCGGCACCGGCCTATCAGACCTACCTCGCGCTCGCGCGCGACACTCACGACCCGCGCATGGCGCAACGCGCCACCGAAATAGCGCTGGCGGCGCAGAGCCCGTCGGACGCGCTCGCCGCCGCGCAACTGTGGCAACAGTACGCGCCGAGTTCGGAACGCGCCGCCCAGCTCGACGCGTCGCTGCTCGTGCTGTCTGGCAAGCCCGACGATGCTTCGCAAATCCTGTCGCAAGAACTGGCGAAGGTACCCGAGGAAAATCGCGGCAGCGCGATCCTCGCGCTGCAACTGCTGTTGTCGCGCGGCCCGAACCGCGTCGGTGGCCTGCACGTGTTGCAGGACCTGCTGAAGAACGACATGAACCGGCCGGAGGCGCAACTGGCCCTCGCGCGTCAGCAGTTGCTGGCCGACGACGCGCCGGGCGCGCACAAGTCGCTCGAGCAGGCGCTCACGATCAAGCCCGACTATCTGCCGGCGGCGTTGATGCTGTCGCAAATGGGTCCGGAGGAGCGCAAGGAAGGCATCGCGTCGCTCGAAAAGTACGTGCAGCAGAATCCGAAATCGCATGACGCACGGCTCGCGCTTGCGCAGATGTATCTTGCCAGCGACCGTCTCGACGACGCGCAGAAGCAGTTCGAGCTCATGCGCAAGGCAAACCCCAACGACTTGACACCGCTGATGGCCCTCGCGCTGATCAAGATCCAGCAGAAGAATCTCCCCGAAGCGCAGACGTATCTGATGCAGTACGCGCAGCAGGCCGAGAAGACGCCGGGTGTCGATGCGGGCCAGGCCTACATCTACCTCGCGCAGCTAGCGCTCGAACAGAAGAATGAGGCGGCCGCGAGCGACTGGCTGAACAAGATCTCGCCAGCGAGTCAACAATACCTGGCCGCGCAGATTACCCGCGCGCAACTGCTCGCGAAACAGGGCAAGACCGAGGAGGCGCGCCAGTTGCTTTCCAACTTGCAGACCTCCGATCCGCGTGATGTGGCGCTGATCGCGCGCACCGATGCGGCGATCCTGTTCGACGCGAAGCGCTACCCGGAGGCCGAAGCGCGTCTGCAGCAAGCCACGGCGAACTTTCCCGACGACCCCGACCTCACCTACGACTACGCGATGGCCGCCGAGAAAACCGGCCATTACGACATCATGGAAGCGCAGCTGCGCAAGCTGATCCAGACGCAGCCGGACAATCCGCAGGCGTATAACGCGCTCGGCTATTCGCTCGCAGATCGCAACCAGCGCCTGCCAGAGGCGGACAAGCTGGTCGAGAAGGCCTCGGCGCTCGCACCGAACGATGCGTTCATCATGGACAGCGTCGGCTGGGTCAAGTACCGGATGGGTGACACGGCCGATGCGATCAAGCTGCTGCGCAAGGCATACAGCCTCCAGCCGAACGCGGAAATCGGCGCGCACCTCGGCGAAGTGCTGTGGAAGGCCGGCGAGCAGGAACAGGCGCGCGCCGCGTTTCGCGAGGCTCGCAAGCTCGAACCCGACAACGAGACGCTCGTCAAAACGTTGCAACGTCTTCAGGTAAACAATCTTTGATGCGTCTTTCGCGTTTGATTTCTTTTTCCAGGGCGCCTCGCGGCAGCGCGGTTGGTTTCGCGGCGGCGGCGGTTGTCGCGCTGGCCGGCTGCGCGTCGGTGAAGCCGCAGGGGCCGTCCACGTCGAACGCCGCCACCGAAGTCACCGCGCAGACGAGCCGCTCGTATCAGGGCCGCTTCGCGATCCAATACAACGATCAGAACGGCCAGCAGCGCAACGCTTACGGCAATTTCTCGTGGCAGGAAACGGGCGACACCGTCACGCTGCAGTTGCGCAATCCGCTTGGCCAGACGCTGGCCATCGTGACTTCGTCGCCGGCTTCGGCCACGCTCGAATTGCCGAACCGCCAGCCGCTCACCGCCGATAACGTGTCGACGCTGATGCAGAACGCGCTCGGCTTCACGCTGCCGGTCGAAGGGTTGCGCTACTGGCTGCAACCGTCGCCGGCGCCGACTTCGCGCGCGAAGACCGAGAAGGATCCGGAGCAACCGTCGCGCCTGAAGCAGATCACCCAGGACGGCTGGACGATCGACTATGTGGCCTATGCCGATGCGCCAGCCACCGGCGTGAAGCGCCTCAATCTGAGCCGCTCGGAGCCGCCACTCGACATCAAGCTCGTGCTGGATCAGTGAGTCGTTCTTGCTGGGCCTTTTGTCCAGCATCCGCTCACGTAACCTTGCTACCCGTTTGGCGCCACCGTGGCGCATGTAGCCTTCACTCATGATCGAAACAAGCAATTCGCTGCGCGACTGTCTCGCGCCAGCGAAACTCAATCTCTTCCTGCACATCACCGGCCGTCGGCCGGATGGTTATCACACGCTGCAGACGGTCTTCCAGTTGCTTGACTGGGGCGACACGCTGCACTTCACGCGACGCGACGACGGTTTCATCACGCGCCGCACCGAAATCGCCGACGTGCCACCCGAGCATGACCTGACCGTACGCGCCGCGACGTTGCTGAAGGTACATACGGGCTCCCGCGAAGGCGTCGATATCGAAATCGACAAGCGCCTGCCGATGGGCGCGGGCCTCGGCGGCGGCAGTTCCGATGCGGCGACGACGCTGCTCGCGCTCAATCGCCTGTGGAAGCTCGATCTGCCACGTCAGGAGTTGCAGGATCTTGCGTTGAAACTCGGCGCGGACGTGCCTTTCTTCGTATTTGGAAAAAATGCGTTTGCAGAGGGTGTCGGAGAATCATTGGACGTTGTACAATTGCCGCCGCGTTACTTCCTGGTAGTGACGCCGAGGGTGCAGGTTCCGACTGCAGCGATTTTTTCCGAAAAAGCGTTGACAAGAGATACAAAGCCCCTCAAAATTACGGACTTTCCTGCAGAACACAGCTGCAACACTGAATGGCCAGAAAGCTTCGGCCGGAATGACATGCAGCAAGTTGTCGTAGGAAAGTACGCGGAAGTAGCGCAAGTGTTGCGGTGGTTTGAAAGCATCGCGCCAGCGCGGATGTCCGGATCGGGTGCCAGCGTTTTTGCAGCGTTCCGTAGCAAAGCTGAAGCAGAAGCGGCGCAAGCCAAACTGCCCGGCGAGTGGAACAGCGCAGTAGCAGCGGGCTTGGATCAGCATCCACTCTTTGCTTTCGCGTCATAAGTTTTGCATCGTCGAACGAAACTCCACGTTCGGCGGAGCTCAAAGTTAGTGTAGGGGAGTCGCCAAGCTGGTTAAGGCACCGGATTTTGATTCCGGCATGCAAAGGTTCGAATCCTTTCTCCCCTGCCAAAAATTCTCGTAGTTCGCTGTAGTTCGCATTTCTCCCGCCCCCAGCCTGAAGTAGGTGCACGATGAGCAGCCATGACGGCCTGATGGTTTTTACTGGCAACGCAAATCCCGCGCTTGCACAGGAAGTCGTCAAAAACCTCGGTATTCCCCTCGGCAAAGCAATGGTTAGCCGTTTCTCGGACGGTGAAATCCAAGTCGAGATTCAGGAAAACG
Organism: Paraburkholderia sp. MM6662-R1; assembly: GCF_050436245.1. Lineage (NCBI taxonomy): Bacteria > Pseudomonadati > Pseudomonadota > Betaproteobacteria > Burkholderiales > Burkholderiaceae > Paraburkholderia > Paraburkholderia sp. MM6662-R1. The sequence continues at coordinate 2,168,160 of NZ_JBNDLV010000001.1, forward strand.
TGCGCGGCAAGGATGTCTTCGTCCTGCAATCCACGTGCGCACCGACTAACGACAATCTGATGGAACTGATGATCATGGTCGATGCGCTCAAGCGCGCATCCGCAGGCCGGATCACCGCAGCCATCCCCTACTTCGGTTATGCCCGTCAGGATCGTCGCCCGCGTTCGGCGCGAGTCGCCATCTCGGCTAAGGTCGTGGCGAACATGCTGGAAATCGCCGGCGTCGAGCGGATCATCACGATGGATCTGCACGCCGACCAGATTCAAGGCTTCTTCGACATCCCGGTCGACAACATCTACGCAACGCCCGTGCTGCTCGGGGATCTGCGCAAGCAGAACTACGACAACCTGATGGTAGTTTCGCCGGACGTCGGCGGTGTGGTCCGCGCCCGTGCATTGGCGAAGCAACTCAATTGCGATCTCGCGATCATCGACAAGCGTCGCCCGAAGGCGAACGTCGCCGAAGTGATGAACATCATCGGTGAAGTCGAAGGCCGCACCTGCGTGATCATGGACGACATGGTCGACACGGCTGGCACGCTGTGCAAGGCCGCGCAGGTTCTGAAGGAACGCGGCGCGAAGCAGGTATTCGCGTACGCCACCCACCCGGTTCTGTCGGGCGGCGCGGGTGAGCGTATTGCCGCTTCCGCACTCGACGAACTCGTTGTCACGGACACGATTCCGCTCGGCGAAGAAGCCCGTTCGTGCGCGAAGATCCGTTCGCTGACGAGCGCCGGTTTGCTCGCCGAAACGTTCTCGCGCATCCGCCGCGGCGATTCGGTGATGTCGCTGTTCGCTGAGAGTTAAGCATTTGCGAAGACACCGCGTACCGCTTCACGCGACACGCGGCGTTTTTGCACAATCGGCATGAACGAACGAAGGTTCTTGCCGCTATCCTGGGCCTCAGCCATTACGGCTTCGAGGCCCTGTTTTTACTGCCTGGTCGCGGGCAGTGCATTGGAGATTCAACATGAAAGTAGTCGCTTTCGAGCGTTCCCTGCAAGGTACGGGTGCGAGCCGCCGCCTGCGTAACTCGGGCAAGACCCCGGGTATCGTTTATGGCGCCGGCGCTGACACGCAACTGATCGAACTCGATCACAACGCCCTGTGGCACGCGCTGAAGAAAGAAGTTTTCCACTCGTCGATCCTCGATCTGGAAGTGGCAGGCAAGTCGCAACAGGTTCTGCTGCGCGACGTGCAATACCACCCGTTCCGTCAGCTCGTGCTGCACGTGGACTTCCAGCGCGTCGACGCGACGAAGAAGCTGCACACCAAGGTGCCGCTGCACTTCTTGAACCAGGAAACCAACCCGGCAGTGAAGCTGTCGAGCGCGGTGATTTCGCACATCCTCAACGAAATCGAAATCGAGTGCTTGCCGTCGGCACTGCCGGAGTTCATCGAAGTCGACCTCGCGAAGATCGAAGCAGGTCAATCGGTTCACGCGAAGGACATCCCGTTGCCGGCAGGTGTGGCGCTCGTGGCCCACGTCGACGCGGAAAACCCGGTGGTCGCTGCTGCAACGATCCCGGCTGGCGCAATCGCTGAAGACGCTGCTGCTGCTGAAGGTGGCGAAACGCCGGCTGCTTAAGAGCCTTCCGGTTCGAAGCAAGCAATCCTCTCGATCCGTTTCCTATGAAACGGTCGATGTGACCCGCCGAGGTTCGCCCTGGCGGGTTTTTTTTTCGGCTTTTCTAGTCCGGTACGTTTCACTTCCGGACTTGGTGGACTCACGCAATCATGATCAAGCTGATCGTCGGGCTCGGCAATCCGGGCGCCGAATACACCGCGACGCGTCACAACGCCGGCTGCTGGCTGGTCGATCAAATCGCGCGCGAGGCCGGCACCGCGCTGCGCGACGAGCGGCGCTTTCACGGCTTTTACGCGAAAGCGCGGTTGCATGGCGAGGAAGTGCATCTGCTCGAGCCGCAAACCTACATGAACCGCTCTGGTCAATCGGTCGTCGCGCTCGCGCAATTCTTCAAGATTCTTCCCGACGAGATCCTCGTCGCACACGACGAGCTCGACATGCCAGCCGGCAGCGTCAAGCTGAAGCTCGGGGGCGGCAGCGGCGGGCATAATGGGCTGAAGGACATCAGCGCGCATCTGTCGTCGCAGCAATACTGGCGGCTGCGGATCGGCATCGGCCATCCGCGCGATCTGATTCCCGAAAGCGCGCGCGCCGGCGCGAAGCCGGACGTCGCGAACTATGTGCTGAAGCCGCCGCGGCGAGAAGAGCAGGAGGTCATCGACGCGTCGATCGAACGCGCGCTCGCGGTGATGCCGCAGATCATCAAGGGCGAGCTCGAACGCGCAATGATGCAACTGCATCGCAACAACAGCTGACGCGCGCCACACTCATCGACACCCGCAATCGGCCCCGCAAGGAGAATCGCTTGAGCCGCTACTGGAGCGACATCGTTCACCGTCTGACGCCGTACGTGCCGGGCGAGCAGCCCGCGCTCGCGCATCCGGTGAAGCTGAATACCAACGAGAATCCGTATCCGCCGTCGCCGCGCGTGCTAGACGCGATCCGCCGCGAGCTCGGCGACACGGCCGACGCACTGCGCCGCTATCCCGATCCGAGCGCACGCAAGCTGCGCGAAACGGTCGCCGCGTATCACGGCATCCGCGCCGAGCAGGTGTTCGCGGGCAACGGCTCGGACGAGGTACTCGCGCTAACGTTCCAGGCCTTGCTCAAGCACGACAAGCCGCTGCTGTTTCCCGACATCACTTACAGCTTCTATCCGACCTACGCGAAGCTGTTCGAGGTCGACTACCGGACCATCCCCCTCGACGACAGCTTCGCGATCAACGTCGACGACTACACGGTGCCCAACAGCGGCATCCTGTTTCCGAATCCGAACGCGCCGACCGGCCGGCCGCTGCCGCTCGCGGAAATCGAACGCCTCGTCGCGAGCCATCCTGATTCGGTCGTGGTGATGGACGAAGCGTATGTCGACTTCGGCGCCGAGTCGGCGATTGCGCTGATCGCGCGCTATCCGAATCTGCTCGTCGTGCAGACCGTGTCGAAGTCGCGTTCGCTCGCCGGCATGCGCGTCGGCTTTGCGTTCGGCGATCCCGCGTTGATCGATGCGCTCAATCGCGTGAAGGACAGCTTCAATTCGTACCCGCTCGACCGCCTCGCGCAAGTCGCGGCCACCGCCGCCTACGAAGACGACGCGTGGTTTCGCGAATGCTGCGCGAAGGTGATCGCGAGCCGCGAACGGCTTGCGGCGGAATTGACCGCGCTCGGCTTCGAGGTGGTGCCATCGGCGGCGAATCTGCTGTTCGCGCGGCATGAGGGGTACAACGCGGCGACGCTCGCGTCGCGGTTGCGGCAAAAGGAAATTTTCGTGCGGCATTTCAACGCGCCGCGCATCGACCGGCATTTGCGGATCTCGGTCGGCACCGACGCCGAATGCGACATACTGCTCGACGCTTTGCGCGGCATGTTCAGCGCTTACGTCGGATAACGGAAACGCCGCCCCCAAAAGAAAACGGCGAAGGCCCGCAGGCCTTCGCCGTTTTCTTTTGCGCGTCTCCCGCGAACGTCAGGTGCCCTTGGCGGCCTGCAACGCGTGATATTTCGCCATCAAACCTTCGGGCGTTTCCAGGTGGTTCGGGTCACGCGGAATGCACTCGACCGGACACACCTGAACGCATTGCGGCTCGTCGAAATGACCGACGCACTCGGTGCACTTCTTCGGGTCGATCACATAGATTTCCGGGCCCATCGAAATCGCGTCGTTCGGGCACTCGGGCTCGCAGACGTCGCAATTGATGCACTCGTCGGTAATCATCAGGGCCATGCCGCCACCAACTTTGCTAGAGAAAACAATACATTATAGCTTTTTCGCCCCCGCACGGCCGTGCAATCCCACGCCAGGATCATGGACGGCTGCGCTTCTCGGCCCGGTAGCCTTCGTCGCAAACTGGTTGGCGTATGCGCTGTTCAACGCCAACTGGATGCTGAACATGCCATTCGACACGCGGGAATTGCCGGGCTGTTTCGGCAACAGGGCCAGCAATGCCTTCATCACATACAGAATGATTAGCGCGCCGGCCAGATCACCCACAAACATCGTGAAGAAGCTTTCGAACCAGTTCTTCGTCGTACCGGCCAGCGCGAACCACAGGTGGTGAAACAGCGTATTTGCTCCCGAATAGGCGACAGCCAGAACAAGCAGCCGCTTCGGCGTCAGGTTCGTCAGCGATGCGCGCAGATCGAAATACTCGAGCGCAAACCTGTAGACCAGATACGGTGCCAGTGACCCAAGCAAGGCGCCTGCTATTGCACGCACCGGGTCATGCGGAAACCAGTACAGAAAGTCTGTAATCAGTCCGGCAAGCAGCAGGCCGAGTGCACCATCGAACCCAACCAGCAACGTGCTGAGAAGCCGAACACCAGACGGCAGGAAAATCCAGTTGACGCCTCGCACGAAAGACGTGTGCGTAAACACCTCCTGATTGATCCACAGCGACGCCAGGAACGCGATCAGGGTCCCAGCGATCGACCAAAAATGCAAACGTAAGCTAGACATTGCGGTGAGCCATCCTCGGTTGCTTTTGCCGAATGCATCATAGCGTGCCCGTATGGCGTTCCGCGAGCACAAGCAGCAGGCTTTCGGTCACAGATATCGTGACGCTCACGGAAAAAATTTCGCGAGGCCCTCAAGTTCTGCGCGACGCGACCGAAAACCCATGTATAGCTTTATGCCCGGCTCGACAAGCATGCAGAGCCGCGTCCATATTGATATGCTTTTTATAGCGATGAACCTGAGAGAACAGGCTGGAACGGAACGCGCTATCCGGACGAACCGGTGGCTATCGGCACGCCGACCAGTAGGCCGGCCGCCTGCTGCATGGCTCGCGTGCTATCCCGTCTTTCGAGATGCGTTGCTCGGCTGCGAAACAAGGTTGGGGGCGCTTCCTGACTTCGTCAGGCGCGCTGCTTTGGAAAGACTGGGTGGCTCCAATTATTCGTGTGTGCCCACTTCAGTACTTGATGAAGTCCGCGCCTCTTACCTGGAACTTCGCAGCACATGCGTCGCAGAAGAAGTACGTCGATACCTGTCTGATACCGAGGACAGTCTGCTGGCGTCACACGAATCGTCGGACGCCCTTGAAACCCTGGCGGCGGGAATGCCGCGGATGCTGGTTCCGCCTGTCGCTCGCCCTCCGTGTCTGCTGAGTTCTGGCAACGGAATGTTTCTCGGGGGCTGGGCGCGGTTTGTTGCGTACTGGTGTCGGAAAGACCCAACGATTCCGCTACTCGCGGTAGATTGGCCGATCCTGTACGAGCACGTAGCGCCCTACAGCCTTCGCCACTTGATCGACGATCCTAGTGTTGCATCGACCGGTTGAATCCGCCTTCGGAAAGCAGCCAATCGTCCTCCAGCGACGGCTCGAGTTGATCACCCGCACGAATCTTGGCAATGCGCGACTTTATCGTTATAGTTTTTGTAACGGCCAAACCTGAGAGAAATGGTTCGCGTGGAACTCGATGTGCGTGAAGACTTCCTGGTCGATCCAGAGCGACAGCGCGAACGCGATGGCCGTGCCCGCGACCGGGAGCAAACCCAAACGTAAGCTGGACATGGAGATAAAATAGGGAAGCCCGGTTGTCGCAGGGCATCAAGGTTCGCTTTCCGCGCTCGGGTGAGCGGCGTTTTCGTTGGAGCGATGGTCATGGGCCGCCCTGCTGATATCTATCTTCGATTTCTTCAATTGACCGAAGCACTGCGAGGTCTTCCCGCACTTCCCGCGCTCGATCCACTCGAAGAAAAGATCCTGGAGTTCGTTGCTCGCATGAGGCAAAAAAACGAACGCCTGTCAGTTCGAGACATGATGGCCCAAAGTGCGCTGGGGTCGCCGGCTACCTTGCATGCCCGTATCACGTCAATGCGCGAAAAGGGCTGGCTCCTGCTCAACGACACCGAAGACGCTCGCCGCAAACAGGTCGAGCTGACGCCCGCGGCCCTCCGGCACTTCGACAAACTTGCCGAGGCGTTCACGAAAGCTGCGAAGGGAAGCTGACATTGTTCTGCTTCGGTTAAGCCGGCACTATCCGGTTAGGAAAAACTCCTCATTCCTCTTGCAATGCCCGTCTGGTTGCTCCGCTCCGGCAATTCCACGTATGCGGCACCTGTACCCTGTTGAAATCCATCGTACCGTACTGGTGCGCTTCGTCAGTTCATACTCGGCGAATTGGACAAAGGTATATCGATTGCCCACGCCCGTGACTTTTTCCGGATAGGGTTCCGTAGGAACCTGACAAGCCGGCGTGACTATTGATGATCGCCCCGTTTGCGATGAAGAGACAATTCTTGTTCTTCGCATCATCATTGACATCGCAGCTTGCACGAACCATCGAATACACCGATGCCCGTGCATAACGACAGGATTGACGTTCGCCGCCAATACGGCTCGCCAACATTACCTGGAACAGCCGACCGATGCCCCTGGCGCCGATCACCGAGGCCTGGCCGGTCTTGATCCGTCAAAACCGGCATTCGCGCGACTCAGGCTCAGGTCCCCTGAGCGCCGTCCTGCGGATCCAGCGAAGCGACCTTCTCCTTCAGCCATTTTTCGACGGACGGGAACACGAACTTGCTGACGTCGCCGCCCAATTGCGCGATCTCGCGCACGATCGTGCCCGAGATGAACTGATACTGATCGGACGGCGTCATGAACATCGTCTCGACGTCGGGCAGCAGATAACGGTTCATGCCCGCCATCTGGAACTCGTACTCGAAGTCCGACACCGCGCGCAGCCCCCTGACGATCACCCGCGCGTTATTGGTCCGCACGAAGTCCTTCAGCAGTCCCTTGAAGCTCATCACCTGGACGTTCGGATAGTGACCGAGCACCTCATGCGCAATCGCGAGGCGCTCCTGGAGAGTGAAAAACGGCTTCTTGGCACGGCTGTCGGCCACACCCACCACCAGCGTGTCGAAAATGCTCGACGCGCGCCGAACGAGGTCTTCGTGACCGCGCGTCAGCGGGTCGAACGTGCCCGGGTACACGGCGACTACCATGAGACTTCTCCTCTCTTCAGACAAAAGGGCACGTCCGGGCGACGCATTTCGCACCGGCGCGGATGACGATAAACCGCCCGGCCCTTTTTTGGAACGCGCATTATTCCTTATTTTCGCGCTGCAGCAAATGAAAGTGCACAGCGCCCGCTTTGCCCTGCCGCACGAGTTCCCAGCCTGACAGTGGCTCGTGAGCGGCCGGTTCGAGCGCTTCGCCGGCCTCGACATAAAGATAGCCGTCGGAGCGCACGAGCGGCACGGCCACCGCGAGCGCCTTGCCGAGCAGGTCGGCATCGAACGGCGGATCGAGGAACACGACGTCGAACGAGCCTGGCGCGAGACTCGCCGCAAGACGCAGGCCGTCCGCCTCGGCGATTTCGATCATGCGTGCATCGAGCCGCTGCTGGTTTGCGCGCAACTGGCCGGCAGCGCGCGCATGGCGCTCCACCATCAGCACGCGAGCGGCGCCGCGCGACGCGGCCTCGAAGCCGAGCGCCCCACTACCAGCGAACAGATCGAGGCAGTGCTGGCCGTCCAGACGCTGGCCGAGCCAGTTGAACAGCGTTTCGCGGACGCGGTCGGGCGTCGGGCGCAAGCCGTCCAGATCGAGCACGGGCAGCGGCGTGCGTTTCCAGTCGCCGCCGATGATGCGAATGGCATGCGGTTTGCCACTTTTGGACGAAGCGCCAGCGGCGCGTGAAGGTGCTAAACGAGGCATGCAGTATCGCGCAGTTTCAGCTAGGTGATGAACACGCCCACGGCGTCGATGCGCGCGGGCCGGAGCGCTCACGTTACCACAGGGTTGGCGCGCGTCCAGCCTGGCCGAGCGGCCGATACGACGCGCCGCGGCACGCCTGATAAAATGTGCGGCTGCCAGCGCCCCGCCTTTTCGCATCCCGGCGCTGCCCACCGCTTCGCCGGTCCCGTGCCGGTTGCGCGCATCGGCGCGCTCTCCCATAGTCAGATCATGTTCAGCTTTTTCAAACGATTCAAGGGCTCGAAAGAGTCCGATACCGCCGCAGACGAATCGCTGGCGGCGCAAGACGGCGCGGCACCCGAGGCCGAGGCCGTTGCGCCCGCCGAGCCCATCGAGCCCATCGAGCCCATCGAGCCCATCGAGCCCATCGAGCCCACCGCGCCCACCGTTCCTCCTGTGGCCACGACGATCATCGAGCCGCAGTCCGAGCCGCCAGACGCCATGCTCGACACCGTCGAAATCGTCCCGCCGCCCGTGCAGGATGCCGGCGCGAAGCGCTCGTGGCTTACGCGTCTGAAGAGCGGCCTCGCGAAAACCAGTTCGAACCTGACCGGCATTTTCGTCGGCACGAAGATCGACGAGGACCTGTACGAGGAACTCGAAACCGCGCTGCTGATGTCTGACGCCGGCGTCGAGGCGACCGAATTCCTGCTCGAAGCGCTGCGCGAAAAAGTGCGCGGCGAACGCCTGACGGCCCCGCTGCAGGTCAAAACCGCCTTGCGCACACTGCTCGTCGAGTTGCTCAAGCCGCTCGAAAAATCGCTGATGCTCGGCCGCGCTCAGCCGCTCGTGATGATGATCGCCGGCGTCAACGGCGCGGGCAAAACCACGAGCATCGGCAAGCTCGCGAAGCATCTGCAGAGCTTTGACCAATCGGTGCTGCTCGCCGCCGGCGACACGTTCCGCGCCGCCGCGCGCGAGCAACTCGCCGTGTGGGGCCAGCGCAACAACGTGACCGTGGTCGCGCAGGAAAGCGGCGACCCGGCCGCGGTGATCTTCGACGCGGTCGGCGCCGCGCGCGCGCGCAAGATCGACGTGATGATGGCCGACACGGCTGGCCGCCTGCCCACGCAACTGCATCTGATGGAAGAACTGCGCAAGGTGAAGCGCGTGATTGGCAAGGCGCAGGACGGCGCGCCGCACGAAGTGCTGCTCGTGATCGACGCGAACACCGGCCAGAACGCGCTCACACAGGTCAAGGCGTTCGACGACGCACTCGGGCTCACCGGCCTGATCGTCACCAAGCTCGACGGCACCGCGAAGGGCGGCATCCTCGCGGCGATCGCGCGGCAGCGGCCGATTCCGGTGTATTTCATCGGCGTCGGCGAAAAGGTCGAGGATCTGCAGCCGTTCAGCGCGGAGGAGTTCTCGGACGCGCTACTGGGCGGCTGATCGCGTGATCGTTGCGGCGCTCGGCGCTCGCGGCGAACCAAAGGAAAAGGGCACTCAGCGGAGCGCCCTTTTTTCGTTTCGAGCTACCGTCGAAGTGTTAGCGATCCCGGGCTCACTCCGCGTCCGGCTGCACGCCCGGCGCCGCGCGCGCGAACGCGTCGAGTTGCATCGCGTGATCGTAGATGCGCTGGATCGTCGGAAACTTTGCGGTGTCGAGCTTGAAGCGCTGCGCGTTGAATACCTGCGGAATCAGGCACGCGTCGGCGAGTGTCGGTGCGTCGCCGAAACACAGTTTGCCGGTGCGCGCGTCGCCGGCAAGATGCGTCTCCAGCGTCGCGAAGCCCGCGTCGATCCAGTGCCGGTACCACGCGTCCTTCGCGTCGTCGTCGACTCGCAGCGTGTGCTTCAGATAGCGCAGCACGCGCAGATTGTTCAGCGGATGAATCTCGCACGCGACCTGCAGCGCCACCGAGCGCACATACGCGCGATCGAGCGGTGCCTTCGGTAGCAGCGGCGGCTCGGGATGCGTCTCCTCGAGATACTCGATGATCGCGAGCGACTGCGGCAGCAAATGACTGCCGTCGGCGAGCGTCGGCACGATGCCGTCGGGGTTGATCTTGCGATACGCGGGCTTCAGCTGCTCGCCGCCTTCGCGCACGAGGTGCACGGGTACGTAGTCGTACGACAGGTTCTTCACGTTCAGCGCGATGCGTACGCGATACGACGCCGAGCTACGGAAATAGCTGTAGAGCTTCATGTTGTCTGCCTCCTCCACCTGCACGCAAGCCGTCTCAGACGACGCGCACGCTGAACTCGCCGAGCCCGTCCACGCCGCCCTTCATCAGGTCACCCTTCACGACCGCGCCGACACCTTCCGGCGTGCCGGTGAAAATCAGGTCGCCAGGCCGCAGTTCGAACAGCGTCGACAGATACGCGATCGTCTCGGCCACCGACCAGATCAGCTGCGACACATCCGCGCGCTGCTTGTCCTCGCCATTCACCGACAGCCAGATCCCGCCTTTGCCGATGTGACCAACCGTCGAAGCCGGATGGATGGGGCCGAGCGGCGCCGAGTGATCGAAGCCCTTGGCGGTATCCCACGGACGACCCATTTTCTTCGCTTCGCCTTGCAGGTCGCGGCGCGTCATGTCGAGACCGAGCGCGTAGCCGTAGACGTGGTCGAGCGCGCGGTCGACGGGGATGTCTTTGCCGCCCTCGCCGATCGCCGCGACCATTTCCATTTCGAAATGGACGTTACTGGTCTGCGACGGATACGGGAATTCGCCGGTCGTGCCCGGCGCGACGTACACGATCGCATCGGCCGGCTTCGTGAAGAAGAACGGCGGCTCGCGGTCCGGGTCGTGGCCCATTTCACGCGCGTGCGCCTCGTAGTTGCGCCCCACGCAGTAGATGCGGCGCACCGCGAACTGCTCGCCCGACCCCACGACCGGCACCGCGACCTGCGGTGCGGGTGCAAATACGTAACTCATCCCGTTCTCCGTTTTCCGATGTGCGCCGCCGAGGCGGCGAGAAACATCGAGTGTAACCCGCGGCACGGCGCGGAGGCGTGTCAGGCGGCCCGTCGCGCGCCACTGCGTGCCCGCTTCGTTGCTGTTCGCCCGCTCGCCATAGATGCGATACTCACACCGAACTGTTCCCCGAATGGCGTAGCGAACCGCCAGGCGCGGCACGCCACCCGCCTCTTGCGCACGATGACCGACTCCACCGATACCACTCCTCCCTTCCCCTGGGCCCGATTCATCAAGGAAATCGGCCGCGGCCCGAATGGCGCCCGCGCGCTGACCGCCGACGACACGCGCTCGCTCTACACCGCGATGCTCGACGGCCGCGTCGACGATCTCGAACTCGGCGCGGTGCTGCTCGCGTATCGCGTGAAAGGCGAAACCGCCGACGAACTCGCCGCGATGCTGGCCGCCGCGCATACGTCGTTCGAGCCGGTGCGGCTGCCGCACGGCGCGTTTCGGCCGGTGTCGATTCCGTCGTACAACGGCGCGCGCAAGCAGCCGAACCTCGTGCCGCTGCTTGCGCTGCTGCTCGCCCGCGAAGGCGTGCCGGTGCTGGTTCACGGCGTCACCGAGGATCTGGGTCGGGTGACGAGCGCGGAAATCTTCACACATCTGCGCATCGCCCATGCGCAGTCGCACGCGCAGATCGAAGCTGGACTTGCGGAGCGCCGCGTCGCGTTCGCCTCGATCGACGTACTGGCGCCCAAGCTCGCGCGCCTGCTCGCGCTGCGCCGGCGCATGGGCGTGCGCAATTCGACGCATACGCTCGTGAAGCTGCTGCAGCCGTTCGCACCCGCGGGATTGCGGCTCGTGAACTACACGCATCCGCCGTATCGCGACAGTCTCACTCAGCTGTTCGTCACGCATCCCGATGCGGCCGTCGGCGGTGCGCTGCTCGCGCGCGGCACCGAAGGCGAGGCGGTCGCCGATACGCGCCGCCAGGTGCAGGTCGACTGGCTGCATGACGGCATCTGCGAGACGCGGCTGCCGCACGAGCGCTCGTCGCCCGATGCGCCCGAAGTGGAACTGCCCGAAGCGCGCGACGCGGCGACCACGGCCGCCTGGATCGACGCCGTGCTGCGCGGCGAAGCGCCGGTGCCTGGCGCGCTCGAGCGGCAGGTCGAGCTGATCGTCGATATCGCGAAGACGGCGGCCTGACGGCCGCGGGTTGACAGGCCAACGCACGCCGTCATACATTTGGCCTCATGCGTTCCCTTCCGAACACCCTCCGAATTATCTCCGGCCGCCTGGCGCGGCCCCTATCGCTACGCCTGGCCTAAGTCTCGCGTAGCGCCGCGCGCTGGCAGCTCCGGTTGCCGTCGGCGGTCCTCCCCGTAGTTCCCGCAGTTTCGCTTCACCCCCGTCGTAGTTCTCCACAACCTGTCGTCGTTTGCATTCGTCCGTTTACCGCGCGGACGATGCGAGAGGATCACATGTACGTTGCATGGGCAGCATCCGCAGCGTGCATGCGTGAACAGTCGGCCAACCGCTCGACGTCCCCACCCTCCGCCGACGACGCCACGAATGAGGCACCTCACCATGTTGCGCAATCCCGCTGAAAAGTACCGCCCTTTTCCCGCCGTCAGGCTGACCGGCCGCAAATGGCCGAGTCGCACGGTCGACGCCGCACCCGTCTGGATGAGCACGGACCTGCGGGACGGCAATCAGGCGCTGATCGAACCGATGAACGCCGCGCAGAAACTCGAATACTTCGAGATGCTGGTCGCGATCGGTTTCAAGGAAATCGAAGTGGGCTTTCCGTCGGCGTCGCAGACCGATTTCGACTTCGTGCGCAAGCTGATCGACGAGCGACGCATTCCCGACGACGTCACGATCGAAGTCTTCGTGCCGTCGCGCGCGGAGCTGATCGCACGCACGTTCGACGCGCTCGAAGGCGCGCCGCGCGCGATCGTGCATCTGTACAACGCGATCTGCCCGTCGTTCCGGCGCATCGTGTTCCAGCAGTCGAAGGATGAGACCAAGGCGCTCGCCGTCGAAGGCACGGGCCTCATCAAGGAACACGCGCAGGCGCGGCCGGGCACGCGCTGGACCTTCCAGTACTCGCCCGAGACCTTCAACACGACCGAGCTGCCGTTCGCGCGCGAGGTGTGCGACGCGCTCGCGCAAACGTGGCGGCCTACGCGCGATCACAAGATGATCGTCAACCTGCCGGCAAGCGTCGAAGCGGCCACGCCGAACGTGTTCGCCGACCAGATCGAATGGATGCATCGCAACCTCGGTTACCGCGACAGCATCGTGCTGTCGGTGCATCCGCACAACGATCGCGGCACCGCCGTGGCCGCGGCGCAGCTCGCGCTGCTGGCGGGCGCGGATCGCATCGAAGGCTGTCTGTTCGGCAATGGCGAGCGCACCGGCAACGTCGATCTCGTCACAGTCGCGATGAATCTCGACGCGATGGGTATCGACAGCGGTCTGGATTTCTCGGATCTCGCGACGATCAGGCGCGTGGCGGAGCACTGCACGCGGCTTCCGGTTGCGGCGCGGCATCCGTATGCGGGACAGGTAGCGATGCGCGGCACGCGCGAGGCGCGCGACGCGGATGCCGATGTAGACGAGCACGGCGCAAACAGCCGCGACAAAGCTGGCGAATGCGTGACCGCGTGAATTCGCGTTGGGCCTCGAGCCTGCTGCAGCGGAGTGCACACCCGCATTCCGCTGCCGCTGGAGACGCGCTCACGAGGCGCGCCCGCCCGATGAGAATCTCACTCGAGCGCGCAACGGGTCGCCTGCCACGCGATCAGTCGCCACTGCCCGTCTTCGTGCGTGTGAATCGCGGTATAGGCAATCGGAAACAGGAGCGCGCCGTTGTTGGCCTCCATCTCGATCAGCGCGCGGCCCGTGACGACGTAGGTCTCGCGCCCGGCCGGCAAGACATCCTGCGACTGCACCTCGATTTGCCGATAACGACGGCGCCCCGCGGTGATCCCGTCGATGAACTGCCGCTTCGTCTCGCGCTTGCCATTCGTGTGGACGTAGCTCACGTTGTCCGCGAGCAGCGTGTCGAGCGACTGCCCATCGCCATCGACCATCGCGCGAAAACGCTCTCGCTCGAGCCCGCGAATCGCTTCGATCATCTTTGCCGCCATTGCAGAGCCCCTCGAACACCGCGAGCCGCAGGCGGCCACGGTCAGAAGTGATATTGCAAATATAGCTGGCTGAAATTTATACCAGGATTCGGCTCTTTGATACCGCCATTGGAGACATGCTGGAAGCGGTAGCCGGCGACATACTGCTCACGAGCGCCGAACTGCAGCCCGACGCCCGCCATCTCGGCGAACTGGAACGCGGTGCCCAACGTGAAGTCGGAAGAAATGCGCGGGCTGGTCAGCAGCCGGACGCCGGCACCCACCTCGATGAATGGCCGCACCGAACCCGACGACCTGATGAAGCGGATCACCGGCGTCACGCCGATCTCGCCGATGTTGTCGTGAACGTTTCCTTCATTGGTGTGCCACCACGCGACATGCGCCTCGCCGAGCAGCGCGAAATGCCAGTCGCCGATCTGCCACCAGGTCAGGTTTGGATCCCAGACCACGCCGAGATCGAGCGTCCTGACGTGATGGTCGCCGACGCCGGCGGCCACCTGCACGCCGAACTGCTCAGCTTGGGACGCGCCCGCCGCGCTCAACAGCAGAACGAGCAGAACGGCAAACGTGCTTTTTAGACTAAGCCCACGCACCACAAGATTCTGCCTGTTCATCCGCCCCCCATACTGCCGAGTATTAAGCGAGCGCCCCCTTTATTCCAGGCACGAATTCAGGAGCAAGTATTTCCCAGATAATGCCCATGATCAGCAATTATTCTCTTCAAAACCGGACGATATCAGTCAAACGTGAGCCTGCACCCGCTCCGGGCGGTACTTTCTACAGGTCCAACGCGCAGGGCAAATAGGGCGTATGATGGCTATCGGAAGTCAAAACTCAATAGGATTTTTGGGAACTCGGATACCCCTGCGACCTCTAAGTATTAGCACTCGGCAGATCTGAGTGCTAACATCCGTCGCTGGAGTCGTTTACTGAGTACGCAATTGTCTGATTCCAAAGGAGCTTCAAACGTGAGCCATGCAATGACCCTTCCGAGTACTTTGAGCCCGTCGTCGGCTAAGGCCGCTCCGGCAGGTGCACTGGCGCTCTCGCATTCCTCGCTGCTGTCCGGTCACCTGGGCAACATCGACGCCTACATCCAGGCGGTCAACCGGATTCCGATGCTGACGCCGGCGGAGGAACGCCAGTTCGCCACCGAATTGCGCGAACACGACAATCTGGAGGCGGCGCGCCGCCTGGTGCTGTCGCACCTGCGACTCGTCGTGTCAATCGCGCGTAACTACCTCGGTTACGGGTTGCCGCACGCCGATCTGATCCAGGAAGGCAACATCGGCCTGATGAAAGCGGTCAAGCGCTTCGATCCCGAGCAAAACGTGCGCCTCGTGTCGTACGCGATGCACTGGATCAAGGCCGAGATCCACGAGTACATCCTGCGCAACTGGCGCATGGTGAAGGTCGCCACCACCAAGGCGCAGCGTAAGCTGTTCTTCAACCTGCGCAGCCACAAGCAGGGGCTTGGCGCGTTCACGCCGGACGAGATCGACGGTCTCGCGAAGGAGCTGAACGTGAAGCGCGAAGAGGTCGCGGAGATGGAGACGCGTCTGTCAGGCGGCGATATCGCGCTCGAAGGTCAGGTCGAAGACGGCGAGGAGTCGTACGCGCCAATCGCCTATCTGGCCGACTCGCATAGTGAACCGACTGCGGTGCTGGCTTCGCGTCAGCGCGACCGGCTGCAAAGCGACGGCATCGCAAGCGCGCTCGACGCGCTCGATCCGCGCAGCCGCCGCATCATCGAAGCGCGCTGGCTGAAGGTGGCCGACGACGGCTCGGGCGGCTCCACGTTGCACGAGCTGGCCGACGAGTTCGGTGTCTCGGCCGAACGTATCCGCCAGATCGAAGCCAGCGCGATGAAGAAGATGCGCGGCGCGCTGACCGAATACGCGTAAAGCGTCGAAGCCATGCGCGCGTCAATTGTGTCCCGCCTATGACATAGGTAAAAACGACACGCGTTAATCGGTCGCGCCATTTAGCGACCATCGCGCTCAAGCCCCGCCCTCGCAAGACGGCGGGGCTTTTTCATTCTTTTCGCCCTTTCCTGCGTCCCCGCGGCCGCGCTTCGCGTCGGCCTATCCGCAAGCCGGCCTGCCGAGGCCGGTAAGCGTTTCTTGACGTATCGCAAGTCCGGTAGCAATACTGCACAGACGCGGCAAGTTTCGCGACGTGTTGCCGCATGGCTAAACCTGAGCGCGCGAGGTTCACCTCCTACAATCGGCATGCATTCGCCAGACTGCCAGACTGCCTGACGGCCAGGGCGGTCTGGATCCAGCCGGACTCACCGGCGTGAAGTCGTCTTCGACCGATCATGACCATAGCCCTGAATCGCAGCAGCACTGTCCGGTCGCGCTTGCGCGGCCGGTTCACCAGGTGGGTGCGCGGTCCAACGCTGGCGCGCGATATCGCCATCATCCTCGCCATCAAGTTCGTGCTACTGATGGCGCTCAAGTACACATTCTTCAATCATCCACAGGCGCAGCACATGATGCTGCCGCCTGAGCAGGTCGCGCAGGCGCTGCTGTCGGTGCCCGCCCCGCATCCGTCTCGAGGTGATCAACATGCCCGTTAGCGAAGTCGTAGAACTGTCGCGGTTCCAGTTCGCCATCACGGCGCTTTATCACTTTCTGTTCGTGCCGCTCACGCTCGGTCTCGCCTGGCTGCTCGTCATCATGGAATCGGTCTACGTGATGACCGGCAAGCAGATCTACAAGGACATGACGCAGTTCTGGGGCAAGCTGTTCGGCATCAACTTTGCAATGGGCGTCGCGACCGGCCTCACGCTCGAGTTTCAGTTCGGCACCAACTGGGCTTATTACTCGCATTACGTCGGCGACATTTTCGGCGTGCCGCTCGCCGTCGAAGGGCTGATGGCGTTCTTCCTCGAATCGACGTTCGTCGGTCTGTTCTTTTTCGGCTGGAACAGATTGTCAAA
Source organism: Paraburkholderia sp. MM6662-R1 (assembly GCF_050436245.1). Lineage (NCBI taxonomy): Bacteria > Pseudomonadati > Pseudomonadota > Betaproteobacteria > Burkholderiales > Burkholderiaceae > Paraburkholderia > Paraburkholderia sp. MM6662-R1. Next base: position 2,184,919 of record NZ_JBNDLV010000001.1, read on the forward strand.
AATCCAGCATCTGATCGTCACGTTCTGTGTCGCGCTCGGTTCGAACCTGTCGGCGCTGTGGATTCTGATTGCCAACGGCTGGATGAACAATCCGGTCGGCGCGAAGTTCAACTATCAGACGATGCGCATGGAGCTCGACAGCATCAGCTCGGTGATCTTCAACCCGGTTGCACAGGTCAAGTTCGTGCACACGGTATCAGCTGGATACGTGACCGCGGCGATGTTCGTACTCGGCGTGTCGTCGTGGTATCTGTTGAAGCGCCGCGACACCGAGTTCGCGCTGCGCTCGTTCGCGATCGCCGCCGGCTTCGGCCTAGCGTCGGCGCTGTGCGTGATCGTGCTGGGCGACGAATCCGGCTATCGCACCGGTGAAGTCCAGCAGATCAAGCTCGCGGCTATCGAATCCGAATGGGACACCGCGCCCGCGCCGGCACCGTTCACGATATTTGGCATCCCCAATCAGAAAGAGCAACGCACCGACTATGCGATCCGTGTGCCGTACGCGCTCGGCATTATCGCGACCCGCTCGCTCGACGAACCCGTGGTCGGCCTGCGCGACCTGATCGCCCAAAACGAAGGTCGCATCAAGGACGGCATGCTCGCCTATTCGGCGTTGCAGCGGTTAAAGGGCGGCGACTCCAGCGACGAGGCGCATGCGGAGTTCGACAAGTACAAGGACGATCTCGGCTACGCCCTGCTGCTCAAGCGGTTCACGCCGAACGTCATCGACGCGACGCCAGACCAGATCGCCGCGGCGGCACGAAGCACGGTTCCGCCGGTGTTGACACTGTTCTTCTCGTTCCGCACGATGGTCGGCCTTGGCCTGCTGTTCCTCGCGACCTTCGTGCTCGCCTTCTGGTTCTGCGCGCAGCGCACGTTGCTGCTCGAAAGGCGCCGCTGGTTTCTGCGCTGGGCGGTCATCGCGATTCCGCTGCCGTGGCTCGCCGCCGAGCTAGGCTGGATCGTCGCGGAAATGGGCCGCCAGCCGTGGAGCATCGCGGGCATTCTGCCGACCAACCTGGCCGCGTCGACGCTGACGCCGCGCGATCTGTATCTGAGCATCGGCGGCTTCGTGCTGTTCTACACGGGGCTGTTCGTCATCGAGATCATGCTGATGTTCAAGTACGCGCGGCTCGGCCCTTCGTCGCTGCATACGGGCCGCTATCACCACGAGATCGGACAGCCGGTGACGCAGCCACTGTCGAACACGGCCGCATGACGCACCGCTGCACCGCCCCGGAGGAGAAACCCATATGGACTACGCAGCTCTCAGACTGATCTGGTGGGTGTTGATAGGTGTACTGCTGATCGTCTTCGCGCTCACCGACGGCTTCGACATGGGGGCGGCGATCCTGCTGCCGTTCATCGCCAACACCGACTCCGAGCGACGCATCGTCGTGAACACGGTCGGCGCGACGTGGGAAGGCAACCAGGTCTGGTTCGTGACCGCGGCCGCCGCGATGTTCGCCGCGTGGCCGCTCGCCTACGCGGCATCCTTCTCGGGATTCTACTTCGCGATGCTGCTCGTGCTGTTCGCGCTGTTCTTCCGCCCGGTCGGCTTCGACTATCGCGGCAAGCGCGAGGATCCGCGCTGGCGCAACGCGTGGGACTGGGGCCTCTTTATCGGCGGCTTCGTGCCGGCGCTGGTGTTCGGTGTCGCGTTCGGCAATCTGCTGCAAGGCGTGCCGTTCTCGTTCGATACCGATCTGCGCGTCACCTATCACGGCAGCTTCTTCGGCCTGCTCAATCCGTTCGCGCTGCTGACGGGACTCGTCAGCGTGTCGATGCTAGCCGCGCACGGCGCCGCGTTCGTCAAGTGGAAGACCGATGGGGTGGTTCACGAGCGCGCGTCGAAGGCGCTGCGGCTCGCGGCGCTGTGCACGGTGGTGTTGTTTCTCGTCGCGGGTGCGCTCGTCGCGACGATGATCGGCGGCTATCAGATCGTCGACGCGCCGCCGCTCGACGCCGTCTCCAATCCGTTGATGAAGACCGTGATCGGCGCGCCGGGTTTGTGGCTGAACAACTACGCGCTCTACCCGTGGATGGCGGTTGCGCCGCTCGCGGGTCTCCTCGGCGGGGTGCTCGCGGTGCTGCTCGCGCGTTCGCGCTTCGAGGCGACGGCGTTTCTGTCGACGTCGTTGATGATCGTCGGCGTGATCTTGACCGCGGGCTTCTCGATGTTCCCGTTCATCATGCCATCGTCACTCGACGGCCGCAGCAGTCTGACCATGTGGGATTCGACGTCGAGCCGCATGACGCTCGAGATCATGCTGTTCGCCGTCATCGTGTTCCTGCCGATCATCCTGCTCTATACGGGCTGGGTGTATCGCGTGATGCGCGGCAAGGTGACCGCCGCGGCGATCAAGGAAAACCACCATTCGATGTATTGACCGGCACGACGCTTCAACAGAAAACAGGAGTTGGCGATGTGGTATTTCAGCTGGATTCTCGGCGTTGGCGTCGCGCTGGCGTTCGGTGTCGTCAATGTGATGTGGCTCGAATCGCGCGAGGTGGCGCGCTCGGCAAAGCGGGGGACTCGCTAGGGACTGGTCGTAAACGCGAAAGCGGCACCTTGGGACCAGGTGCCGCTTTTTTATTGGCGTGCTGCGATCGCCGTGCAACTCAACAGCGCTCGACAGCCATCAACCGATCACGCCGGCACCGGCGCCGCGCCCGCGCCGCCGCCTTGCGACGACAGGCGCTCGGCCAGCTTCTGCGCATAGCGCTGCGCGGCCTCGCCGACGACGATATGGAACGTGTCGGTCGACACCCACGCGGTATCGAGCGTCGCGAGGCGCTGACGATCGACCGCCGACGGATCGCGCACGACTACCCGCAGACGCGTCGCCGCGACCGCATCGAGCGACATCACGTTGCCCACGCCGCCGAGCACGGCGAGCCAGCGCAGCGGATCGGGATCGAGCGGACCGCCTTGCGCGTCATCGGCGTGCCCAGCGTTTCGCGCGACCGGCGCGGCAGCGGTAGCCGCCGCGGCAGCAGCCGGCGCCGATACAGCAACACGCGCCACCTTCACCGCGTCGCCCTGACCCTGCGCGATCGCCGTACGCATCTCATCGGCGATGATGTCCGCCTCCGGTCCGATGATCACCTGCACGTTGTTCGTGCCGCGCTTGAGCACACCGCGCGCACCGATCGACTTCAGTTCGCTTTCGGAGACCTTCCCCGTATCGACGACAGACAGACGCAGACGCGTCGTGCACGCATCCACGACCGACAGATTCGCCGCGCCACCGAGCGCCGCGATATAGCGCTGCGCACGCGGCACGGCCGCACCAGCCGCCGGCGCGACGAAACCGCGCGCCGCGAACGACTCGACCTGCTCGTCGGCAGCGGCGGGCTCACGGCCCGGCGTCGCCATGTTGAACTTACGGATGAAGAAGCGGAACAGACCGTAGTACACGACCGAGTACACGATGCCGAGCGGAATCGCCCACCAGCCCTTCGTCGACAAACCGAAGTTCAGCACGTAGTCGATGAAGCCCGCCGAGAACGTGAAGCCGAGGTGAATCCCGAGCGCCGAGCAGATCGCGAGCGACAGACCCGTCAGCAGCGCGTGGATCGCATACAGCACCGGCGCGAGGAACATGAAGCTGAACTCGATCGGCTCGGTCACACCGGTCAGGAACGACGTGAGCGCCATCGAAAACAGCAGGCCGAACACCATCGCGCGACGCTCTTTCGGCGCCTCGTGATACATCGCGAGACATGCGGCCGGCAGGCCGAACATCATCACCGGGAAGAAGCCGGTCATGAAGGTGCCCGCGGTCGGATCGCCAGCGAAGAAGCGGTGCAGGTCGCCCGTGACGGGCGCACCGCCCGCCGGCGTGAAGGTGCCGAACACGAACCACGTCAGCGAGTTGAGGATGTGATGCAAGCCCGTGACGAGCAGCAACCGGTTCAGCACGCCGAACACGAAGGCGCCGAGCGCGCCGGCCGTCGTGAGCCAGTGGCCGGCCACGTCGATCGCGTTCTGCACCGGCTCCCACACATGCCCGAATACGATGCCTAGCACCACGCAGACCACCCCTGTCACGATCGGCACGAAGCGTTTGCCGCCGAAGAACGCCAGGTAGTCGGGCAGCTTGATGTCCTTGTAGCGGTTGTACAGCAGCCCCGCGACGATGCCCGCGATGATCCCCGACAGCACGCCCATGTTGAGCTTGTCGTTGATGTCCTTCATCACCGCGATCTGCACCAGATAGCCGATCGCGCCAGCCAGACCCGCGACGCCGTTGTTGTCTTTCGCGAAGCCGACCGCCACGCCGATCGCGAACAGGAGCGGCAGGTTGTCGAAGATCGCGCCGCCCGCATCGGCGATCATCTTGATGTTGAACACGTCGGGCTGGCCGAGCCGCAGCAACAGGCCGGCCACCGGTAGCACCGCGATCGGCAGCATCAGCGCGCGTCCCAGGCGCTGAATCTTCAGAAACGGATTTCCATCCATCGGTATCTCCAATTTTGTCTCGTAGGGGTAGGTCTTGGTTGAGTGGTGCAGCTATACGGAGAATCGCGCCGCGCGTGAAGGCAGACGTGCTGCCGGGCGCACGGCGTGCGGCTTCTCAAATTCGCTAGTGTTTCAATCGAGGGGCCACGTGGCGCGGCTTGCGGCTCTGACCGCCTGCGCCGAGTCGAGCGCTAGCGCATCGCGGGCGCGCTGGCGACACAGCTGATAGTCGAGCGTGCGCACGCGTGCCTTGATGCCTGGCACGGAGACCGGATCGACCGACAGCTCGGTCACACCGAGGCCCACCAGCAGCGGCATCGCAAGCGGGTCGCCGGCGAGCGCGCCGCACACGCCGACCCATTTGCCGTGCTTCGCGGCACCTTCGACGGTCGCCGCGATCAGGCGCAGCACCGCCGGATGCAGGCCGTCCGCCTGCGCCGCCAGATCGGGTTGGCAGCGGTCCATCGCGAGCGTGTATTGGGTCAGGTCGTTGGTGCCGATCGACAGGAAATCGGCGTGCTGCGCGAGCTGATCGGCGAGCAATGCAGCCGACGGCACTTCGATCATCACGCCAACTTCGACCGGCTCCGATCTACCCGCTTCGCGTGCAAGCTCGTCGATACGCTTGCGGATGCGGATCAGTTCGCCCGCATCGGTGACCATCGGCAGCAGGATGCGCACGGCGCCGACCGGACGCACCGCGAGCAGGCCACGCAACTGGTCGTCGAGCAGATCGGGGCGCACCTGCGCGAGGCGCACGCCGCGCAGGCCGAGTGCGGGGTTCGGCTCGGGCGGCAGCGTCAGATAATCGACTTCCTTGTCCGCGCCGACGTCGAGCGTGCGGATGATCGCGGCGCGGCCGCGCAACGCATCGACGATCGCCTGATAGCTGTGGCGATGCTCGTCCGCGCTCGGCGCGGCCGGGCGGTGGATGAACAGCAGCTCGGTGCGCAGCAGGCCGACCGCGTCCGCGCCGTTGTCGACCGCGGCGTTCGCGTCGTCGAGTGTGGCGATGTTGGCGGCCACTTCGATCGCGCGGCCGTCGGCGGTCGCCGCTGCCTGCTGCGAGGTGCGGCGATTCGCTTCGCGCACGTCGGCGAGGCGGCCGCGTTCGCGTCGCGCGCGTTCGACGTCGAGTTCAGTCGGCGCGAATTCGAGCCGGCCGGTGCTCGCGTTCACCACCACCTGAGTGCCCTCGGGTATCGCATGCAACGCGTCGCCGAGCGCGACCAGCGCCGGAATGCCCGCCTGACGCGCGAGAATCGCCGCGTGCGAGGTCGCGCCGCCGCGTGCCATCACGAGCGCGGTCACGCGCGTGCGATCGAGCGACGACAGATCCGATGGCGTGAATTCGTCGGCCGCGAGCACCGCCTCGTCCGGCAGGGTGCGAGCCGCGCTGCTCGTGTAGCCGAGCGCGCGCTGCACGCGCTTTTCGATGTCGCGCAGATCGGCGGCCCGCTCGGCGAGCAGTGCGTCCTCCACATTACTCAGAATGCCTACTTGCGCGCGGATCGCTTCGCGCCACGCAAAACCGGCGCTCTTGCCGAGGCTGATCAGATCGCGCGCGGCGTCGAGCAGTGTCGGATCTTCGAGCAGCACGCGATGCACCGCGAAAATCCCCGCCTCGCCGACCGAGCCGCGTTGCGACGCATCGCGCACGATCGTGTCGAGATCGGCGTCGACGGTCGCGATCGCCTTGTCGAGCAGACGGCTTTCCGCCGCCGACGTGCCGCTCGCCTGTTCCGGCGGCTCGAGATCCGCGTCGTCCCAGCGCACCAGCTTGCCGAGCGCGATGCCCGGCGCGGCGCACACGCCCGCGAGCGTGTTCGGCGGGAGCGGCTCGCCCGCGGCGGGCGCCGCAACGACTGCCGCGGGCCGCGCCGCTTTCTGTTCGCGCTTCGGTTCGACCTCGCCGTGCGCTTCGCGCGTCAGTTCGTCAGCGATTGCATCGACCGCCGCCTGCGCGTGCGGACCGACGCCGAGCAACTCGACGCTTGCGCCTTCGCCGGCACCGAGTCCAAGCAAACCCACCACGCTTTCGATCGACGCCTTGCGCCCGTCGTACCGCACCTCGACCCGTGCGTCGAAGCGGCGCGCCGCTTCGCGCGCCCGCGCCGCGGGCCGCGCATGCAGGCCGCCCGCGTGCGTCAGCGTGATCTGCCGGCGCGCTTCGTCCATCACCTGCGCGGCGCTCGCCTCGCGCACCGCGTCGTGGCTGACGCCCTCGCGCGCGCGCAGCACCAGCAGCGTCGTTTCGCCGGCCTTGACATGCCCGCTCGGCGCCCGCTCGATGACCTCGAACGCATCCGAATTCGCAATCGCAATCACCGAGACGAGGCTCGGCGCATTCAGCGCGATCTGATCCAGATCGAACTCGATCAGCACGTCACCGGCGCGCACCTGCGCGCCCTGCTCGACCATCGGCGCAAAACCCTTGCCGTTCAGTCCGACGGTGTCGATACCGATATGCAGCAGAATCTGCGCGCCCTCGGCGCTCTCGAGCGTTACCGCGTGGCCGGTGCGCGCGAGATGCGTGACGACGCCGTCGCATGGCGCGACGAGCCGACCCTCGAGCGGATCGACGCCGATGCCGTCGCCGAACATGCCGCCCGAAAACACCGGGTCCGGCACCTTCGCGAGCGGCACGACCGGTCCGGTCAGCGGTGCAAGCAAAACAATGTGATTCTCGGAATGGCTCATCAGATTGGACTTCTCGACACGTCGCATCGTCATTCTCGTCAGTGAGTTTCGGTGACTTTGTTGAGATGGCGAGGCGCGTCGGGATTGCGCCCGCGCGCGGCGGCAAGATCCGCGGCCATCACGTAAAAGGACAGGATGGCGGCGATCGGATCGAGCGCCGCGTGTGCGGTGGCGACGAGCGGCAGCGAGGCTTGCGCGACGTCATCGGGCGCCGCGAGCAGCACGCGCGCGCCGCGCGCGCTCATGTCGTGCGCGAGCTGCAGCAGACCCGCCTGCTCCGGGCCACGCGGCGCGAACACGAGCAGCGGATAGTCGCGGTCGATCAGCTCCATCGGACCATGACGCACTTCCGCGCTCGAAAACGCTTCGGCCTGGATGCCGGAAGTTTCCTTCAGCTTCAGCGCGGCTTCCTGCGCGATCGCGAGGCCAAGACCGCGGCCAATCACGATCATCCGTTCGATACCGCGCACCTCGTTCACGGCCATCGACCAGTCGAGCCGGCCCGCGCGTTCCAGCGCGTCGGGCAGCGTATTCAGTCCATCGAGCAACTCGGCGTCGTTCTGCCAATGCGCAACCAGCTGCGCGGAGATCGACAGCATGGCGATATAGCTCTTGGTCGCCGCGACGCTCAGCTCGGGACCGGCTACGAGCGGCAGATGCCATTCGCACGCGTCGGCGAGCGGCGAGCTCGGTGCGTTCACGGCGGCGACCGTCAATGCACCGGCCGCGCGCAACGCGTTCATCGTGCCGACGAGGTCGGGGCTCTTGCCCGATTGCGAAAACGCGAGCGCAAGCTGGTCGCGCACCTGCAGCGGCGCCTGCTGCAGCGTCGCGACCGACATCGGCAGCGACGCAACCGGCACGCCGAGGCGGCTCATCGTCAGCGATGCAAAGTAGCTGGCGGCATGGTCCGAGCTGCCGCGCGCGACGGTCAGCGCGACATGGCGCGGCTGTTGCGCGAGCTTCGCGGCGAGCGCCGCGACATGCGAGGTGTCCTTGAGCTGCCCGGCTACTGTTGCGGCGGACGCGAGCGCTTCCTTAAGCATATTCGACAATGGCTTCTCCTTCGACGTAGGTCGCGTTCAGCGCCAGCTCGCGGTCGAATACGACCACGTCGGCCCACGCACCGCGCGCGATGCGGCCGCGGTCCTCGATGCCGAGATAGTCGGCGGCGTAGCGTGACAAACGGTGGGATACATCGGCGATCGGCAGGCCGATCGAGACGAGATTGCGCAGCGCCTGATCCATCGTCAGCGTGCTGCCCGCGAGCGTGCCGTCGGCCAGACGTACGCCGCCGAGGCACTTGGTTACGTGCTGGCTGCCGAGGCGGTATTCGCCGTCGGGCATGCCGGTGGCCGACGTGCTGTCCGTCACCACATACAGGCGCGGAATCGCGCGCAGCGCGGTGCGGATCGCCCCCGGATGCACGTGCAGCAGGTCGGGAATGATTTCGGCGTATTCGGCGTGCGCAAGCGCAGCGCCGACGAGGCCAGGGTTGCGGTGATGCAGCGGCGACATCGCGTTGAACAGATGCGTGAAGCCGCACGCGCCGTGCTTGAGCGCGGCGACCGCGTCGTCGTAGGTGCCGAGCGAATGGCCGAGCTGCACGCGTACGCCGCGCGCCGCCATCTCCGAGATGATCTCCATGTGGCCGGCGATCTCGGGCGCCAGCGTGACGACGCGGATCGGCGCGATCGACAGATATCTGAGCACCTCGTCCAACACCGCCGATACCGCCGCGTCGGGCTGCGCGCCGAGCTTGCCGGGGTTGATGTACGGTCCTTCCAGATGCACGCCGAGCACGCGCGCGCAACCCGGCGTGCGCACCCGCGTGACGTTGCCGAGCCCGGCGACGACGTTCATCAGCTCGTCGCGCGGCGCGGTCATGGTCGTTGCGAGCAGGCTCGTGGTGCCGTAGCGCGCATGCGTGCGGGTGATCGTTTCGATCGCGTCGCCAGCTTCCATCACGTCGGCGCCGCCACCGCCATGCACGTGCAGATCGATGAAGCCGGGCAGGATGTACGGTGCGTCGTTCGTCGACGGATCGACGCGCTCGCCGGACAGCGTCGTGATGCGGCCGTTTTCGTATTCGAGCGTGCCGTGGATCCACCCTTCGGTGGTGAGTATGTTTCCGGTCAGCATGAGTCTCTCTGGTGCGTGATACGTATGCGGCAAATGGCGTCCGCCGGACTTGCGGCCTGCGAGGGCCGCGCAGCTCAGGTACGCAATTCAGCGACGAAGTCGTAGTAGTCGTCGCGGCAATAGGTGTCGGTCAGCTCGATCGCGCGTTGATCCGCGCTGTAGCCGATCCGGGTGATGACCAGCAGCGCGGTGCGCGGTTCGATGTCCATCAGCGCGGCGATTTCGCTCGACGCGTTGACCGCGCGGAAGTGCTGCAACGCGCGCACGACCGCCGCGCCGCGCTGCTCGAGATAGCTGTACAGCGAGTCGCCGATCACCAGCGGATCAGGCACGATCGCGACCGGCAGCGCCGAATGTTCGACCGCCATCACGATGCCGTCCGCGCGCCGCAGCCGCCGCAGGCTCGTGACGGCCGCGCCGGGTGACAAGCCGAGGCGCAGCAGCTCGTCGCGATTGGCGGCGCGCACGTCGCGTTCGAGCCAGACCGAATCGGGCCGGAAACCGCGCTGCTGCATCTTCTTCGTGAAGCCGGTGAGACGCGACAGCGGATCTTCGACGCGCGGCGTGATGAAGCTGCCCGCGCCGCGCGAGCGCCGGATCAGCCCCTGCTCGACCAGCAGTTCGATCGCCTTGCGCGCGGTGACGCGCGACACGCCGATCGCGTCGGACAGCGTACGCTCGGAAGGCAGCGCCTCGCCGGCCGACCAGACGCCGCAATGGATCGCCGTCGCCAGGTTGCGCGCGAGCTGCAGGTAGAGCGGCGTGACGTTGCGCACGTCAGGCATCAATGCGGACCAGCGAGTTTCCATGGGGCTCCAGGGACGCCGTGAGCAGTACAGCCCGGAAAATTGAGAGCCCATTATATAACCAACATAATACCAGTCAACGGGCTGGTTCCATGCCGGTCCGGATCGCCGGAAAGCCTTGCTGAGTGGGGATCACAGCGGGATTCAAGGGCTCCCTCGGAGGGATTGGCAGACCAGGGACTTTCCCGCATCGCACGCATTTGACGATACCAGCGAGTCGTTATCGGCTCCTGGTGGTGTCAACAGCCCAAATAATCAATACCTATTTAATACCAGTTGGTGTCTCGCGGGGGTGGAGTGGCTTTGTAAATAAGGGTCGTGCCGATATAGTGCGCTGTACCGACCATAAAAAGTCCCGGGGAGCCGCCCTTGACAGATTCCGAGGCGCTGCGGCGCGCTCAGGCCGTCCGCCATTTCAATCGCTTCTATACCCAATGCATCGGTGCCCTGCACGAGCATCTGGCTCGAAGCGGGTTCTCGCTGACGGAAGTGCGCGTGCTACACGAGCTATCATGCGCCCGCGCGCAGACCGCGTCGGTGCTCGGGCGCGCACTCGGGCTCGATAGCGGCTATCTGAGCCGCCTGCTGAGCAGTTTCGAGCGACGCAAGCTGATCACCCGCCGTCCGTCCGACACCGACGCACGCCAGTCGCTGATCGCGCTCACCGAGCACGGCCACGCGATCTACGCGCCGCTCGACGCCGCCGCCATCCACGAAGCACTCGGCCTGCTCGACAGACTCAGCGCGCTATCGCAGGAGCAGTTGATCGCCGCGATGAAGCTGATCGAGCGCCTGCTCGGCGACAAGCCGAAGCACGAACTCGTGGTGCTGCGTCAGCCGCGCGCCGGCGAATGTGGCTGGCTCGTGCATCGTCAGGCGCAGTGGTTCGCCGCGCAGTACGGCTTGGATCACACGTTCGAGGGCTTGCTCGCGCGCGTCGTCGCCGAGTACGCGCAGCGCAACGATCCGCTGCGCGAGAAGTGCTGGATCGCCGAACAGGAGGGTCTGGTGGTCGGCTCGGTTTGCCTCGTCGGGGTCTCGACGACGGTCGCGGGCGTGCGCCTGCTGTGGGTCGAACCGGACGTGCGGAAGCTCGGCATCGGCACGCAATTGCTCAGCGAATGCGTGCGCTTCGCGCGGCGCGCGGGCTACACGAAGCTCACGCTGACCACCGCGAGCGCATTGGCGGAGCCACGGCGGCTTTGCGAGCGCGCTGGGTTCGAGTTGGCCGGCAGCGCGGCGCAGCGCCGCTTCGGCCAGGATCTGATAATCGAAAGATGGGAGCTGGAGCTATAAAAAAAGCACGCGCCTGTACGGCGCGTGCCTTTCCTGATGCCATGCGGCTGCGCTTGCGATCGCGCTGAACGCGTCGCTTAGAACGACGGCACCATCGAACCCTTGAACTGCGTCTTGATGAACTGGCGCACGTCTTCCGACTGATACGCCGCGACCAGCTTCTTCACCCATGGCTGATCCTTGTCCTTCGCGCGCACGGCGATCAGGTTCGCGTTCGGGCTGTGGATGTCTTCGAGCGCGATCGCGTCCTTGGTCGGCTGCAGGCCGGCGGCCAGCGCGAAGTTCGTATTGATGACGGCAGCGTCGACGTCGGCGAGCGAACGCGGCAGTTGCGCGGCGTCGAGCTCGACGAACCTGATCTTCTTCGGATTGTCGACGACATCGAGCGGCGTCGCGTTGTTGCCGCCTGTGGCCGCGCCGTCCTTCAGCTTGATCAGCCCTTGCGCCTGCAGCAACAGCAGTGCGCGATTTTCGTTCGACGGATCGTTTGGCACCGCGACCTTCGCGCCCTGCGGCAGGTCCTTCAACGACTTCAGCTTCTTCGAGTACGCGCCGAGCGGCGAGATGTACGTGAGGCCCGCGTTGACGAGCTTGTAGCCGCGCTGCTTGATCTGGCTATTGAGGTACGGCTGGTGCTGGAAGCTGTTGGCGTCGAGGTCGCCCGCGTCGAGCGCGGCGTTCGGCTGAATGTAGTCGTTGAACTCGACGACCTTCACGTTCAGGCCTTCGCGCTTCGCGACCCTGGTGACGACTTCCCAGATCTGCGCGTCCGGGCCGCCGATCGTGCCGACCTTGATGACCTTGTCGTCGGCGTGCGCGCCGAAGCTGGTCAGGATCGCCGCACCGGCGACGACTGCGGTGAGGGCTTTGAGGATATTTCTGCGCTGCATGTGATTCTCGCTGTTGCGGTTCGACGTTTGAGTCGATGGCTCCGATCGATGTCGGAGTCGGATGAAATGGGCGGCGCTCCGGTTCGTGCTGGCGCGCCGTCGGCCAAGCCCAAAATTCTTTCATATGGGCGGCAAGCTGGGAAATACCCTTACCGCATATGGTTATGCGGAGCGCAAGCGCAATGGCTAGCGCAACGCAAAACCTACGGCTGACCGATAATCCAGAGCCGTAGCCGCGCACGGCCCACTCACCCGCCCCTGAGAACGACCATGTACATGATCAACCTGATCTACACCGCCCCGCTCGATCGTATCGACGACGCGCTCGACGCGCATCGCGCGTTTCTCGCGGAGCAGTTCGACGCGGGCATCTTCGTCGCGGCCGGGCCGAAAGTGCCGCGCGACGGCGGCATCATCCTCGCGGTTCGTATCGAGCGCGACAGGCTGGATCGCATTCTCGCGAGCGATCCGTTCGCCCTGCAACAGCTCGCGCGCTACGAGGTGACGGAGTTCAAGACGACGCGTCTCGCGCCGGGGCTGAATTTGCCGATTCCGGTCTGAGCGCGAGTGGCGAAGAGGGGAGGGATGCGGGGAGGCGTGAGCGGCGCCGCTTTAAAAAGCCGCCTGCGATGCGCGTCAATCAAGCAGCAGCTTGAGGTCATGCACCCATGGTGTCGCGCCTTGGCCATCGCGCGCGAACAGACGCAGCTTGCCGTCCGTGTCGAACACATAGCTCGCGGCCGTGTGGTCCATCGTGTAGCTGTCGGGCGTCTTGCCCGGGACCTTCGCGTAGTACACGCGGAAGTCTTTCGCGACCTTCGCGAGCTGTTCTTCGCTGGCGGGACGCAAGCCCACGAAGCTCGGATTGAACGCCGGCACGTATTGCGCGAGCAACTGCGGCGTATCGCGCTCAAGGTCGACGGTGACGAACAGCACCTGCACGCGCTTCGCGTCCTCCGGACCGAGTTGCTGTAACGCCTGTGACAGCTCGGCCATCGTCGTCGGGCAGACGTCCGGGCAATGTGTATAGCCGAAGAACAGCACGACGACCTTGCCTTTGTAGTCGGCAAGCGTGCGGATCTTGCCGGACGTGTCGGGCAACGAGAAATCGCTGGCGAATTGCGTATTGCCGGTGATGTCGAGATTCGTAAAAGCCGGCGGCTGCTTGCCGCAACCCGTCATCAACAGTGTGCCGCCCAGCGTCGCGCCGAGCGTGCAAGCCATCACAGCGGCGCGCGCAATGCGCGCAAAGCGATTGTTGAGCATGGTGTTACGCGCCTATCACGACGCGGGCGTAGTGGTCGATCAGCAGCGCGGCGAACAGCAGCGACAGATAGACGATCGAATAACGGAAGGTTTTGCGCGCGAGCTCGTCCGAATACTCCCGGTAGATCTTCCACGCATAAGCGAGAAACACGGCGCCGAGCAGCACCGCCGACGCGAGATACACGACGCCGCTCATGCCGGAGATGAACGGCATCAGCGTGACCGCGAACAGGATGATCGTGTAGAGAAGGATATGCAGGCGCGTGTACTTTTCGCCGTGCGTGTTCGGCAGCATCGGCAGGCCGGCGTTTTCGTAGTCCTTGCGGCGATACAGCGCGAGCGCCCAGAAATGCGGCGGGGTCCACACGAAGATGATCAGCACGAGGATCCACGCGTCGGCGGGCACGTGGCCCGTTACCGCGGCCCAGCCGAGCGCGGGCGGCATCGCGCCCGACGCGCCGCCGATCACGATGTTCTGCGGCGTGGCTGGCTTCAGCAGCAGCGTATAGATAACCGCATAACCGACGAACGTGGCGAGCGTGAGCCACATGGTCAGCGCATTGGCGAACGTGTACAGCGTCCACATGCCGAGGCCGCCGAGCACGGCCGAGAACAGCAGGATCTGCGGGGTGGTGATTTCGCCGCGCGCGGACGGACGCCACGACGTGCGGCGCATTTTGGCGTCGATCTGCTGCTCGACGAGGCAGTTGATCGCGAACGCGGCGCCGGCCAGCAGCCAGATGCCGACCGTGCCGCCGATCAGTACGGTCCATGGCACCATGCCCGGCGTCGACAGGAACATGCCGATGACCGCGCAGAACACCGCAAGCTGCGTAACACGCGGCTTGGTCAGTGCGAGATATTGGGAGACCCGGCTGCCGGGCGTTTGGGAGAGTGTTGTGCTGTCCATGTGAGTCACGCTGGCGCGGCTTCGCGCGCAGGGAGCGCGGCGCGGCCGGGACGGCTATAAGCGATCCGAAAGTTTAACATAACGAGCAGCAGCAGCAGGATCGCGGCCCCGCCGTTATGGGCGACCGCAATCGGTAACGGCCATTGCAGCACGATATTCGACAAGCCGGTGACGAACTGGATCAGCACCACCAGCAGCACGCCGTTGGCGGGTCGCCGCAGTGACTCGAAGCGGCGCATCTTCAACGCGAACCACACCAGATAGGCGATCACAGCGAACGCGAACGTGCGATGCGTCCAGTGAATCGCGACCAGCGCATCCTGCGTAATCATGTCGCCGTCGCCGGTCATGCCGAGCGCGCGCCAGAGGTGGAAGCCGTGCGCGAAGTCCATCGGCGGAATCCATTGGCCGTTGCAGGTCGGGAAGTCGGTGCACGCGAGCACCGCGTAGTTCGTGCTGACCCAGCCACCGAGCGCGATTTGCAGTACCAGCAGCGCGAGACCCGCGAGCGCGGCCACGCGCCAGCGCGCGGCCTCGGGTTCGTAGGCCGGCAGCGGCGTCAAGCGCGCCGCGAGCCAGCCGAGCGTGCCGAGCAGCGCCAGGCCGAGCAGCAGATGCGTGGTCACGATGATCGGCTGCAGCCTCATGGTCACGGTCCACGCGCCGAACACGCCCTGCACGACGATCAGCAGCAGCAGCGAAGTCGGCCACCACGGCGACACATGCAGCGGACGACGCTTGATACGCGCCGTCCAGGCAATGATCGTCTGCGCGATGATCAGCACGCCGATCGCCATCGCGAAGTAGCGATGGATCATTTC
Source organism: Paraburkholderia sp. MM6662-R1 (assembly GCF_050436245.1). NCBI lineage: Bacteria > Pseudomonadati > Pseudomonadota > Betaproteobacteria > Burkholderiales > Burkholderiaceae > Paraburkholderia > Paraburkholderia sp. MM6662-R1. The sequence continues at coordinate 2,200,215 of NZ_JBNDLV010000001.1, forward strand.
GATCCACGCCTTCGTCATGCTGACGGGGCCGCTCGGCATCGCCTGATAGGCCGCGGAGATCGCCGCGTGCGCGATGAACGGCGACGACGTGCCGTAGCAGCCGGGCCAATCCGGGCAGCCGAGGCCCGAATCGGTGAGGCGCGTGAAGCCGCCGAACATCACGAGATCGAGCGTCAGGAAGGTGGTGAGCCAGACCAGCTTGCGGAATTTGTTGTCGTCGGCCTTGACCCACACGTAGGACAGCGGCAGCAACGCGATACACAAGCCGATCAGGCCCAGTTGCAATACGAACATCTCATTTACCCAGGTTGGGGCGTCAGCCGATGGTCGACCATTTGAGCAGCTTGGTCAGGTCGCCTTTGATCTTGCTCGGGTTCGCGTCTTTCGGAAAACGCATCATCAGATTGCCGTTCGGATCGACCAGATAGATGTGGTCGGTGATCCGCGTGCCGGTGTCGGCAGGCAGCCACGCGGCGACCTGCGCCGGATCGGCGATCAGCATGTCGGTGTTGGGGTAGGCGGTTTGTATCACGTCCGCGACCTTGTCTGCATCGGTGCGCAGCCACACTTCCATGACGCGCTCGCGTTCCGGCCCCTGAGCTGCGCGGATTTGTCGCATGAAGTAGAGCTTCGTCACGCAGGCTTGGTCGCACGCGCTGTTGTCCACCGAGATCATGAGCCAGCGGCCATGCAGCGAGGCGAGCTTCAGCGGCTTGCCGTCCGCGCCGGTGACCATGAGCGAGTCCGGGATCGGCCGTTGCGGCTCGATCAGCGCGCCGTAGTTCGTGCTGCCGCCGGTCGGCTTCACGACGAAGTACATGAAGTACGAGATCGCGATCGGCGCCGCGCAGATCACCGCGAGCAGCAGCAGCACCCAGCGGCCGCGCCGCCACGAGCCCGGGCCGTTCGGTTGGCCGGGCATCGCTTTGGCCGCGGCGGGTTTGCCGCTGGATTTGCCAGCTTCCGGCGAACGGGGAGTTTGAGTCGACACTACAGAACCTCTTTCAATGTTTGGACGGCGGCGAGCCGTGCCTTGCGTTCCTCACGCGCCCGGCGCGTGCTCTTTTTTGCCCGCGCGGCGCGCCGCATACAGACCGAAGGCGAGCGCGGCGGCGGCCATGCCCCACCACTGCAGCATGTAGCCGTAGTTGCGCTCGACGCCGGTGGTCGGTGCGGGCCAGTCACGCACCAGGCCGTCGCCGGCATCGCCGGTCTGCTGGATCACGAACGATTGCAGCGGCAGCCCGGTCTCCGCGGCGTACGAGCCGACATCGAGATTCTGCCGGATCAGGCGATGCGCGGCCGATCCGCCCTCGCCGAGCTCGAACGCGCGCGACGCGTCGGCACGCGCAATCCCTTCGATCTCGACCTCGCCCGGCGGCGTCGTGTACGGCGCGATGGTCTCGCGATTGCTCAGGTTGCGCGGCAGCCAGCCGCGATTGACGAGCACGTAACCGCCGTCGGCGAGTTTAAAAGGCATCACGACGTAAAAGCCCGGCTGATCGTTATACGGACGATTATCGAGGTACACGACCTTGTCCGTGACGAAACTGCCGCTCGCTTTCACGCGATGAAACTCGACGTCCTTCAGCGCGAGCGGCGCCGCGCTGACCGGCAACGCGGGCGCGTTCTCGAACTGCGTGATGCGCGCCTCGAGCGCTTCCTTCTGATGCGCGCGATCGCGCTGCCAGAAACCGAGCCGCATCGTCACGACGACGACCAGCAGGATCAGCAGCGCGGGAATCAGGCGAAACTTCATTGCGGGCGCTCCGGCATCGCGCTCAGGGCCGCCGGGAACCTGCGGCAGACGCCCGCTCGCGGTGCGATAATGAATGTCTTGCCACTGCGCTTTCCGGTTTCAGTTGGTTCCATGCACATTATCGTTCCCATCGCCTTTGCTCTCATCATCGCCAGCATGGCGTCGGCGCTGTATTTCATGATGCACGACAGGGGCAAGACCAAGCGGATGGTCTGGTCACTCGCCACGCGGGTGGGCCTGTCGATCTCGCTGTTCCTGTTCATCCTGTTCGCACACTGGATGGGCTGGATTCAGTCGACCGGGATTCCGTACGGGCGCTGACGCTCGCGGATAGGTCGCCGCCGCATCCCCGTCAGCGGCAAATTTTCCTCGCCGCCAAACAAAACGCCGCCCTGAGAGGTCGAGGGCGGCGCTGCATTCAGCCTTGCATACTGCTCGTGCGCGCCGCCTGAACGGCGTTGCGCGCACGGATCTGGCCGCATTACAGCCAGTACACGACGACGTACAGCCCGAGCCACACGACGTCGACGAAGTGCCAGTACCAGGCCGCGCCTTCGAACGCGAAGTGATGTTCCGGCGTGAAGTGGCCGCGAATCAGGCGCACCAGCACAACGGAGAGCATCGTGCCGCCGAGGAACACGTGAAAGCCGTGGAAGCCGGTCAGCAGGAAGAACGTCGAACCGTAGATGCCCGAAGCCAGCGTCAGGTTCAGCTCGTTGTACGCGTGGAAGTATTCGAAGCCCTGCAGGAACAGGAAGCTCGCGCCCAGCACGATTGTCGCCGCGAGCCACGCAATCGCCTTCTTGCGATGGTTGTCGCGCAGCGCGTGGTGCGACACCGTCAGCGTCGCACCCGACGACAGCAGCAGCGCCGTGTTGATGGTCGGCACCGGCCACGGCTGCATCGACTTGAAGGTGCCCACGAGTTCGGCCGGGCCGTTGTTCGGCCACACCGCCGTGAAATCGGGCCAGATCAGTTTGTAGTCGAGGCTGCCGAGTTGATGCAGCGCGATTTCGCGGGCATAGAACAGCGCGCCGAAGAATGCGCCGAAGAACATCACTTCGGAGAATATGAACCAGCTCATGCTCCAGCGGTACGACCGGTCGACGTTCTTGCCGTACATGCCGCCTTCCGACTCGGCGATCGCGTCGCCGAACCAATGCCACAGCGTAAAGAGCAGCCACAGCAGACCGATGAGCACGCCAAGCGGCGCCCAGGTATGGTCGTTGATCCAGGCCGCAAGCGATCCGAGCATGACCAGCAACCCCGTAGCGGCGCTGATCGGATGCCGCGACGGATGCGGTACGAAATAGTACGGGCTCTCGTTTTGACCGCTCATTCTTGATTCTCCACTTCAGTCCAGTTGTTCCGGAATCTCCGGCTGTATCTTCGGCGGCGCGTCGATACCGCACCGCTTCTCTCTAATTCGTGGGCTCTTCTCTGCTGTGCTGCGCCCTGCTACTGTCTCAACCGACCACGAGGCGCACGACCAGAATCAGCACCCCGATCAGAACCGCCGCGCCGATCAGCGCCGCCACGATCACATGCAGCGGGTTCAGTTGCGTCGCGTCCGCCTCGAGATCGCGGCGCTTGCGCACGCCGAAAAACGACCAGAACACCGCGCGCAACGATTGACCGAAACTGCTCTTGCGCGGACTGCCGCCGTTATCGTTCATGTCGCTTCGTCTTCCTTCGTTCGTCCGCGGCTCGCGCCGTCAGATCTGCTTCAGGCCGGCTTCGCGGGAGTGGCTGCCGCGCTGGTCACTGCATCGTTCACTGCATTCGCCTTCGGCGCCGCATCATCCGCGCTAGCCGCCGCCGGCGTGTTCAACTCGAAAAACGTGTACGACAGCGTGATCGTCTTCACGTCCTTCGGCAACTTCGGGTCGACGACGAACACCACCGGCATCCGCTTCGTCTCGTTCGCGTTCAACGTCTGCTGCGTGAAGCAGAAACACTCGATCTTCCTGAAGTACTCGGTCGCCTGCTTCGGCGCGTAGCTCGGAATGGCCTGCGCACGGATCGTGCGCGACTGCTCGTTGCTGACGTCGTACATGACCGTCGTTACTTCGCCCGGATGCACGTCGAGACTGCGCTGCTCCGGCTTGAAACCCAACAGGCCCCGCGCGTTCGCATCGAATTCGATCGAAATCGTGCGGCTCATGTCGACCTGCGTATTCTTCGCCTCGCGCGCTGAAACGTCGCGCTGCACGAGGTTGTTCACGCCGGTGATCTGGCAGATCGCGCGATACATCGGCACCAGCGCGAAACCGAAACCGAACATCATCAACGCGACGACGAACAGCTTGATCAGCATCGAACGGTTGAAAGAGCGGTCGGCCTCAGCCGGCGGTTGCGTCGACATCTGAATCCTCAACAAACCTGCCTACGGACTGCGAAGGCGGCGTTAGCTGAACCAGCACTGCTTCAGAATCGCGCTCGCGAAAAACACCGCGGCGATCGCGAACATCAGCAACCCTATCCGCCTGTTGCTCGCGCGAATCTGCTCCGGCGTACGTCTTTCCTGTGGATTGCGCGTCATGCTCGACTTTCTGAGTACGGTTCTTGACTGGCGAGGCCGCCGCGCGAAGCGCCCGAGTCCGGTGGCGGCATGTCGCGCCGCCGGAACCCGGCACCTCGCCGGGATAGGCTTACTCGACGGTCGGCGGATGCTCGAACGTGTGGAACGGAGCCGGGCTCGGTACGGTCCACTCGAGGCCCGTTGCGCCGTCCCACGGCTTGTCGCCCGCTTCTACGTGCTCGCCACCGCCACGGTAGGCCGGCAGCGCCACCGCGAACAGGAAGTACACCTGTGAGAGACCAAAGCCGAACGCACCGATCGAGATCACCTGGTTCCAGTCGGTGAACTGCGCCGGGTAATCGGCGTAACGACGCGGCATGCCCGCGAGACCGACGAAGTGCATCGGCAGGAACGCGAGGTTGAAGAAGAACATCGACGCCCAGAAGTGGATCTTGCCGCGCGTTTCGTTGTACATCCAGCCGGTCCACTTCGGCGACCAGTAGTACCAGCCGGCGAACAGCGCGAACAGCGACCCCGCCACCAGCACGTAGTGGAAGTGCGCGACCACGAAATAAGTGCCGTGATACTGGATGTCGAGCGGCGCCATGGCGAGCATCAGACCCGACAGGCCACCGAACGTGAACACGATCAGGAAGCCGACCGCGAACAGCATCGGCGTTTCGAACGACAGCGAACCGCGCCACATCGTCGCGACCCAGTTAAACACCTTCACGCCGGTCGGCACCGCGATCAGCATCGTCGCGTACATGAAGAACAGCTGGCCCGTGACCGGCATGCCGGTCGCGAACATGTGGTGCGCCCACACCATGAACGACAGGATCGCGATCGATGCCGTTGCGTACACCATCGAGCTATAGCCGAACAGCGGCTTGCGCGAGAACGCCGGGATCACCTGCGAGACGATCCCGAACGCAGGCAAGATCATGATGTACACCTCGGGGTGCCCGAAGAACCAGAAGATGTGCTGGTACATGACCGGGTCGCCGCCGCCTGCCGCATTGAAGAACGACGTGCCGAAGTGACGGTCGAACAGCACCATCGTGATCGCGCCCGCCAGAACTGGCATCACGGCGATCAGCAGGTACGCGGTGATCAGCCAGGTCCAGACGAACATCGGCATCTTCATCAGCGTGAGGCCGGGTGCGCGCAAGTTCAGGATCGTCACGACGATGTTGATACCGCCCATGATCGACGACGCACCCATCAGGTGGAGCGCGAAAATCGCGAAGTCCATGCCCGGGCCCATCTGCGTGGAGAGCGGCGTGTACAGCGTCCAGCCCGCGGCGGTCGCGCCGCCCGGTGCGAAGAACGAGCCGACCAGCAGCACAGCGGCGACCGGCAGCAGCCAGAAGCTGAAGTTGTTCATCCGCGCGAAAGCCATGTCCGATGCGCCGATCTGCAGCGGCACCATCCAGTTCGCGAAGCCGACGAACGCCGGCATGATCGCGCCGAACACCATGATCAGCCCGTGCATGGTGGTCAACTGGTTGAAGAACTCGGGACGCATGATCTGCAGACCCGGCTCGAACAGTTCGGCACGGATCATCAGCGCCATCACGCCCCCGGACAGGAACATGGTGAACGAGAAGATCAGATACAGCGTACCGATGTCCTTGTGGTTGGTTGCGAACAGCCAACGACGCCAGCCGTGCGGCGTTTCGTGGGCATGGTCGCCGTGCACGTGCTCGTGGCCCGCGACTACATCGTGTCCGATGCTAGACATGACAATCTCCTAAAGCGAATTCTGCGGTGCTGACCATGAACACGTCAGGCTGCCGGGCTGATCTGAACGCGCCGGGCTTCCTTCGCGTCGGTGCCGCCGGTGATCGTTTCCGGCTTCTTCAAAATAATATGATCGTCGGCAATGCCGGCTGCTTTCAGCGCGTCGCGAGCGGCTTCGGCACGACTCTTCGCGAGCTTCGCGTTGACGTCGGCGGAGCCGGTTGCGTCGGTGAAGCCCGACAGCGTGAATTTCGCGTCCGGATGCGCCTTCGCGTAGGCCGCGGCCGCGTCGACCGCCGCTTTCGCGTCGGCCGGCAGCGTGCTCTTGCCGGTCTCGAAGTAGATGCTCGCCGGCAGCGCGGCCTCTGCGCTGTTCGAAGCCGCCGCGCCAGCCTCGTTGCCCGATGCGGCCGGTGCGGACGCCGCTTCTGCGCCCGACGCTGCTTGCGCGCCCGATGCCGCAACGGCGCCGCTCGCGGCAGCACCGGCGTTGGCCAGATGATCGCCGCCTTCCGGCAGCTTGCCGTTGCGCGCGTCGGCGACCTGCTTCGGCTGCAGGATGTCGCCCGTGTGGTTGCCCCACGAGTTACGTTCGTACGTGATCACCGCGGCGATTTCGACGTCGTCCAGCGTCGGCGCCCACGAAGGCATCGCGTTCTTGCCCTTCAACACGAGGCTCACGTGCTGCCCGATCGGACCGTTGGCGATCTTGCTGCCGTCGAGCGCCGGGAATGCGCCCGCGCCCTTGCCGGTCGGCTGGTGGCAGACCGCGCAGTTCGCCGCGTAGACCTTGCCGCCGCGTTCCATCAGCTCGGCCATCGTGTAGGTCTTGTTCGGATCGTCCTGGCCGGCGGCCATTTTCTTCTTCTCCTCGTCGACCCACTTCGCGTAGTCGTCGGCAGACAGCACCTCGACGACGACCGGCATGAACGCGTGTTCCTTGCCGCACAGTTCGGTACAGAAGCCGCGGAACGTACCGGTGCGGTTGGCCTTGAACCACGTGTCGCGCACGAAGCCGGGAATCGCGTCCTGCTTCACGCCGAAGGCCGGCACGTACCAGGAGTGGACCACGTCGTTCGCGGTGGTGATGATGCGGATTTTCTTGTCGACCGGCACCACGAGCGGGTTGTCGACTTCCTGCAGATACAGCGTGGAGATCGGCTCGCGGCCATCGGTTTGCGCGCGCGGCGTGGCGAGCGTGGACAGGAAGCCGATGCCCTCGCCCGGACCCTTCACGTAGTCGTAGCCCCACTTCCACTGGTAGCCGGTGACCTTGATCGTGAGGTCGGCGTTCGAGGTGTCCTTCATCGCGACAACGGCCTTGGTGGCGGGCAGCGCCATCAGCACGACGATGACGAACGGCACGATTGTCCAGATGATTTCGACGGTGGTGCTTTCGTGGAAATTGGCTGCGTTGTGGCCTTTCGATTTGCGGTGCGCGAAGATCGAATAGAACATCACGCCGAACACACCGATGAAGATCACGGTGCACAGTCCCAGCATGAACATGTGGAGGCTGAACAGCTCCTCAGCGATTCTCGTTGCAGGCGGCTGGAGATTGATCGCGTTGACGGCAGGGCCGCCCGGAGCATCGCCCACTGCCAGGGCGGCACCGGCGAAAAGCAGTCCGCTCGTCGCCAGCACGCTCATGAGCGCTCGCTTGATTGTTTTCATAGCTTCCTTACCCAAATTTTCCATTCAAACCCCTCGACCCCGCTGGCAGCGTGTCGCGCCCCCTTGAACGCCGCGCGTCCGGCACCATCTAACACCGCGCCAGCCACGTACGTAGTTCGCCTGCGAACTGCGCGCGCCGATTCTGCGCGAGATGTTGCCCGATCATGATCGTCTGCCCGCGCGAGACCAGCTTGATCTGATCGCGCGGCGTTGCGCCCGGCTCTATCCGCACCCAGCGCGGATTGAATTCGAACTGCGTAATCTGCTCGGCGCTGACCTGCTCGATCACGAGCCGGTTCGGAAACAACCGGATGCGCTCGTAATCGACAGCATGACGCGCATATATTGCAAACGCGATACCTACGGCCAGCAATTCGATTCCGGTGAACGGCAACACCAGCCAGGCGCCGACCAGAACCAGCATGAATGCAATTGCCAATGAAAACAACGCAAGCGACACGTACAGACAGACGAACTGCCGCGGCGATATCGAACAGTTGCGCTTCATGGTCCAGTCCCTGAGGACCGGTTCTGAATCCGCCAGCAGATGATCTGATGCGCCCATCGCTGCCTCCTGCGAATCGTCGAGTCCGGCCTGCCTTCTTTTACTTCCGGATGCATCTCGCGGCCGCCGTTCGAGTCACTGTTTCCAGCATCACTCGCGAGCGCGCCAACCCCTACCGCATCACTTCATTTTGCAGCCCCGCGCCTCGCGGCTTGCCACCCCAAATGTGGGAACTTCGGGTGACAAACTGACGCATTATAGGCGTGATCCATAGCATCGACAAGCAAGCCCCAATCGGCCCACAAGCCAGGCGCGACAAGCCTTCGCGCCATTTTGCCCAGCATTTTGCGGCTCTTTTGAAGGGCAAATCCCAGGCATAACGGATGTCCTCTTTACCGCTTTTGCAACACGTCAACCGCACCGTCGGCAAGCAGTTGATGACAGCACCGCAATCTGCTACCCACGCTTGCCCGGACCTCGTCCGATGTCCTCGAGCCGCACGATGCCATGTCCTTCCGCCGTGGTGCGCGGCACGGCTTTCCATGCGTGGCCGTAGATCACCTCGAAGGTCAGCGCGATCGTGCCGTCGGCGCGCCGGCGCGCTTCGAGCGCGGCGAGCAGGGCTTTGTGCAACCGACGCGTGAGCACGCCGTCATGCGCATCGCGCTCGAACGGGTACGCGCCCCAGCGACGCACGTCCGCGAGCAGCGACTCGGGCGACTTATAGGTGATCGTCAGCGTCTCCTGGTCCATCACCGGAATCTCGAAGCCCGCCTCGACGAGCATGTCGCCGAGGTCGTGCATGTCGACGAAGTCGATCACATGCTTGCGAGACGCGACGCCGTGCGCGGCCTCGATCTCGGCGTAGGCACCGCGCAACTCCTTCAGCGTATCGGGGCCGAGCGTGCTGAACATTAGCAGGCCGTTGACCTTCAGCACGCGCTGCCATTCGGGAAAGACCAGATCGGGCCGCGAGTGCCAGTGCAGCGCGAGGTTGGACCAGATGAATTCGAATGCGCCGGACGTGAACGGCAGCGCGGAGAAATCGGTTTGCGCGAAGCGCGGGCCACGCGCACCGAGCGCCTTGCCGAGCGAGGCGGGAAGAAAGCGCCGCCAACTGGTGTCGCCGGCATCGTGACGCAGCGCGCGGCGGAGCATGCCGTGCGACAGATCAGCGCCGAACACCGGCGCCTCGGGAAAGCGTTGGCGCAATGCGGGGAGGTCTTCGCCCGCGCCGCAACCGGCGTCGAGCACGCTCGAGGGCGCCACCTTGATGTAATCGAGACGCTCGCGCATGCGCTGCGCAATCTCTCGCGGCAGGAACGCAACCTCGTCGAAGGTGGCAGCGCGACGGTCGAAAATACGCCTGAGGCGCCGTGAATCGTAGGCCGGACGGCCAGATTGAGCGGATGTTGGGGACATGTGTGTCGTGCTGGCGTGAGCTCGAAGTATACTCGGTCGTTCCCCTCCATTCAGCGAGAACGGCTTTCACCGGCGCTCACTCGTGCGATTCCAGTCATTTTCTTCGTCGTGTCGAAATCAGGTGGCGCGTTTTGCGCGCGGTCTGCATTCGGCATGGCCGCGGGCCTTGAACGCCGCGCTGCCGAACCTGTGCGCGTTGTGCGGCAATTTGTCGCATAAGACGTTGTGCGACGGTTGCGACGCGGCCTACTGGAACGAGAGCCGGCTGCGCTGCACCGTTTGCGCGGTGCCGTTGCCGGCGTCACGCCGGGTCGCTCAGGCGCGGTATCGCTGCGCGGATTGCGTGGCCGAGCCGCCGCCGTTCGACGCGAGCTTCGCGCTCGCCGACTATCGCGCGCCGCTCGATACGCTCGCGGTCGGCCTGAAGTTCCGCGCCCGGCTGATGCTCGCGCGAGACTTCGCGCAACGCCTCGCGCGGCTCGCTGAAGCCGATTGGCACGACGCGGCCGAGCGGCCCGACGTGATCGCGCCAGTGCCGCTCGCCGGTCGCCGTCTGGTCGAGCGCGGCTACAACCAGGCCTGGCAGATCGCGCGGCCGCTCGCCCGGGCGCTCGGCGTGCGCGGCGACCCCACGCTGCTCGAACGAACGCTCGACACCGCGCCGCAATCGCGCCTCGATCTCGATGCGCGCCGGCAGAACGTCGGCCGAGCGTTTCGCGTCGCGCGCCCAGTGCGCGGCCTGCACGTCGGCATCGTCGACGATGTCATGACGAGCGGCGCGACGCTCGAAGCGCTCGCGCATACGCTGAAGGCCGCCGGCGCGCGGCGGGTTACGAACTTCGTCGCGCTGCGCACTCCGAAAAACTAGCTTTTACGTGGTCTTCTTATGTTCAACGTCGTTCTCGTAGAACCCGAAATTCCGCCCAACACCGGCAACGTGATTCGCCTGTGCGCGAACACCGGCGCCCGGCTGCACCTGATCGAGCCACTCGGCTTCCCTCTCGACGACACCAAGATGCGGCGCGCCGGCCTCGACTATCACGAGTACGCGGAAATGAACGTGCATGCCGGTTGGGACGCGTTCATCGCGAAAGAAACGCCCGACGCGTCGCGCATGTTCGCATTTACGACGCGCGGCTCGGGGCGCTTTCACGACCACGCGTTTCAACCGGGCGACTGGTTCGTGTTCGGCGCCGAAACGCGCGGCCTGCCCGGCACGGTGCTCGAGCGCTTTGCGAACGAACAGCGCGTGCGTCTGCCGATGCGTCCCGGCAATCGCAGTCTGAATCTGTCGAATACGGTGGCGATCGTGGTGTTCGAAGCGTGGCGTCAGGCCGGCTTCGAAGGCGGCGCCTGACGGCGTTCGAGCTCGGCCTCGTAGCGTGCGAACATCGCGTCGTCGAAGCACGCGAACGTCACGTGCTTCATGTGTGGTGTGCGCGGCAACGTGTCGAGTACGGTCGCGACCGCGATGCTGACCGCATCGTCGGCGGGGAAACGGTAGATACCGCAGCTGATCGCTGGAAACGCGATGCTCGTGCACTGAGTTTCGCGCGCGACTTCGAGTGAGCGCTGATAGCACGATGCGAGCAGGTCGGCTTCGCCATGCGCGCCGCCACGCCACACTGGACCGACCGCGTGAATAACATGCTTCGCGGGCAGACGATAGCCGGCGGTGATTTTGGCGTCGCCGGTCGCGCAGCCGCCGAGCGTTTCGCATTCGCGCAGCAACTCCTTGCCGGCCGCGCGATGTATCGCGCCATCCACACCGCCGCCACCGCGCAGCGAAGTATTCGCGGCATTGACGATCGCATCGACGGCGAGCGTCGTGATATCGACCACGCGCGCTTCGAGCGTGCACGCGCCAGGACCGAGATTGAAGGTGGGCATGGGAACCTCGCTGACCCGAGTCTCGCTCACGAAGTGGACAACCCGAAGTGGACAACCGGGCGAGGCAGCCGTTCAACGCTAATTTCCGCTAAACGGCTGATAGAAAAGGCTTTATTCCGCCTTCGAATCGCGCCGCAGGAGCGCGCTAACCGCATCGCGCGGCGCCACGCCGTCGAACAGCACCGCGCAGACCGCCTGCGTGATCGGCATTTCGATTGCATGAGCACGTGCGATCGAGAGTACCGCCCGCGCGCAGCGCACGCCTTCGGCCACGTGACCGAGACCGCCGAGGATGTCGTCGAGCGTGCGGCCCGTGGCGAGTTGCAGGCCCACGGTGCGGTTGCGCGACAGATCGCCGGTAGCAGTCAGAATCAGATCACCGAGGCCGGTCAACCCGGTAAAGGTTTCCGCGCGCCCACCGAGCGTCACGCCAAGGCGCGACATTTCGGCGAGGCCGCGGGTGATCAGCGCCGCGCGTGCATTGAGGCCGAGGCCGAGGCCATCGGCGATGCCCGTGGCGATGGCGAGCACGTTTTTCACCGCGCCGCCCACTTCGACGCCGACGACGTCGTCGCCGGTATAGATGCGCATCGCGCCGTGATGGAACGCCGCGACCGTGCGTTCGCGGCACGCCGCCGACGGGCTCGCGATCGTCAACGCAACCGGCAGCCCCTGCCCGACTTCGCGCGCGAAGCTCGGTCCGGACAACACGCCGTTGCTCGCATGCTCGGGCAATTCCGCCGCGACCGCCTGATGCGGCAACAACTGCGAATCCGCTTCGAACCCCTTGCACAGCCACACGATATGCGCGGGCACCTTGCCCGCATCGCGCATCGCGCGCAACAGGCCGCGCAGGCCAGCCACGGGCGTCGCGACCACGCACAGCGCATCGTCGTCGAGCGCGTGATCGAGCGCCACGCCGAGATCCGCTTCAAAGCGAAGCGCGGGCGGCAACGCGACGCCCGCCAGATAGCGGGCGTTTTCATGCGAAGTGGAAAGCTCGGCGATGAGCGCGGACTCGCGCGCCCACAACACCGTGTGGTGCCTTAAGGCCAGATGGCCGGCGAGGGCGGTGCCCCAGGCGCCAGCGCCGAGAACGGCGACTTTCATAGCCGGCACTGCGCGCGGCGCCTTAATGCGTGACGCCTTTTTGCGCCGCGCCGTCCTGCTGGGCCGCGCTCATCTGGGCGAGACGCTGCTCGTACAGCGCCTGGAAGTTGATCTCGGCGAGGTGGATCGGCGGGAAGCCGGCGCGGGTGATCGCATCGGCGATGTTCGAGCGCAGGTACGGGAACAGGATGGTCGGGCAGGCAATGCCGACGAGCGGATCGATCTGCTCGGCAGGAATGTTGCGAATGTCAAAAATGCCGGCCTGTTTCGCTTCGATCAGGAACGCGACCTTGTCCGACACCTTGGCCGTGACCGTGCCCGTCACGAGAATTTCGAACACGGATTCGGCGAGGCGCTCGGCCTTCACGTCGACTTCGACTTCGACCGACGGCATTTCCTGCTCGAGGAAGATACCCGGCGAATTCGGCTGCTCGAGCGACATGTCCTTCAGATAGATGCGCTGGATGTTGAAGAACGGCTGGTTATTCTCGTCGGACATGATGGTGATTCCTGATAGGTGTGCGTGGCGGCGGCCGATGCACGCATGGGCCGCCAGATTATTGCGCCGGCTCGCCGGCTCCACGAGGAGCGCGTGCGCCGGCTTATCGAGTGGTCCGCCCGTTCGCGCTGCGCGAAACGCGCGAACTCAGGCTGCTTCGAGCAGCGGCGTCAGACCGCCCGCGCGATCGAGCGCGGAAAGGTCATCATAGCCGCCCACATGCGTCTCGCCGATGAACACCTGCGGCACCGTGCGACGACCGGTCCGGGTCATCATCTCCTCACGACGGCCCGGGTCCTTGTCGATCAGTACTTTCTCAACGTGCTCGACGCCGCGCGACTTTAAAAGACGTTCGGCCATCTGGCAATACGGGCACACCTGGGTGCTGTACATGATCACTTTGTTCACTTGGCTGCTCCTTGTTTCACAACCGGCATACCGGCTTTCTGCCAGGCGTCGACGCCGCCCTCGAGAACATGGACTTCCGCGTATCCCGCTTCCTGCACGATACGCGCGGCCTTGTTCGACTGCTGGCCGGTCTGGCACACCAGCAGCACCGGGTTGCTCTTGTTCTTCGCGAGTTGCGTGACTTTCGCCTGCAACTCTGCGAATTCGAAATGCCGTGCCAAGGGCAGGTGCCCCTTGGCGTAATCGGCGGACGGCCGCAGATCGATGACCGCCGCGTTGCGCCGGTTGATCAGTTGGGTGGCTTCAGCGGCCGACAGGCCGCCACGTCCACGCCGACTGATGGTCGGCCACAGCAGCAACCCACCAGAGATAAGGACGATTGCGATCAGGACAAGGTTTGTGTATTCGGTGAAAAACTTCACGGAAGATCCGCCGGAAAGAGAGAAATCGAAAAGGTCAACCCGAGCATTATAAAATAACCGTTCGACGCGATGGCGATGCGCCGCCCGAGGCGCCGCACAGAGCGAGACCGCTTCCTCACTACCGACCGGCAACTCTCATGTACAAACTCGTTCTCATCCGCCACGGCGAATCGACTTGGAACAAGGAAAACCGCTTCACCGGCTGGGTCGACGTCGACCTCACCGAGCAGGGCAACCTCGAGGCGCAGCAGGCGGGCGGGCTGCTCAAGGAATCGGGCTATACGTTCGACATCGCCTACACGTCGGTGCTCAAGCGCGCGATCCGCACGCTGTGGCATGTGCAGGACCAGATGGATCTGATGTACCTGCCCGTCGTGCATTCGTGGCGCCTGAACGAACGCCACTACGGCGCGCTGTCGGGTCTGAACAAGGCCGAAACCGCCGCGAAGTTCGGCGACGAGCAGGTGCTGGTCTGGCGCCGCAGCTACGACACGCCGCCGCCCGCGCTCGAGCCCACCGACGAGCGCGCGCCGTACACCGATCCGCGCTACGCCAGGGTGCCGCGCGAGCAACTGCCGCTGACCGAGTGCCTGAAAGACACGGTCGCGCGCGTGTTGCCGCTGTGGAACGAGTCGATTGCGCCGGCCATCAAGTCGGGGCGCAGCATCCTGATCGCCGCGCACGGCAACTCGATCCGCGCGCTGGTCAAGTATCTCGACAACATCTCGGACAACGACATCGTCGGCCTCAACATCCCGAACGGCGTGCCGCTCGTCTATGAACTCGACGAGAACCTGAAGCCGATCAAGCACTACTATCTCGGCGACCAGGACGCGATCGCCAAGGCGCAAGCCGCGGTCGCGAGCCAGGGCAAGGCGGGCTGATCCGGCATTTCCGGGCGCGGCCCACGCCACGAAAACGCGCGGAGCCGCACGCAGACAACCGGGCCGACAAGAAATTCTGTATTGCGCCCGGCGGGCAGATTCAGAGGCCCGCTGCAGGCTTCACCGTAGCGGCGAGCGCATCCGCTGGCCTTGCGCGGCAACTCTCAGTTCCGACCCGCCGAGTGCCATGTCGTACGGCTCGCCATCCGCGGCTCGGGTCGCAAGAACCAGGACCTTCCCGTACTGTCGAACCACGATTGCCTGCACCGCGCCCTGAGCAGGCGGGTGTGCAGTTATACTTGTCCGTCCAATCTTTATATACGCTGCCACGCGCTTCCGACCGCAACAGACTCTATGCGAAAGAACCTGAAAAATTTCGGCCTGATTGCCGCGGGCCTTGCTACCGGTGTCTTTGCCACCCTGCAATACTCCGCCTCGGCCCAGCAACCCGCTAGCGCTGCGGTCGCCCCGCTGCCGCTAGACCAGCTCAGGCTTTTCGCCGAAGTGTTCGGGCAGATCAAGCACGAATACGTTGAACCGGTCGACGACAAGAAGCTGCTCACCGCCGCGATCAAGGGCATGGTGTCCAGCCTCGACCCGCACTCGTCGTACCTCGACAAGACCGACTACGAAGAGCTGCAGGAGCAGACCAAGGGCCGCTTCGCGGGCCTCGGCATCGAAATTTCGTCGGAAGACGGCCTGATCAAGGTAATTTCGCCAATCGAAGACACGCCCGCGTTCCGCGCCGGCATCCGTCCGGGCGACCTGATCACGCGCATCAACGACAAGCCCGTGCGCGGCATGACGCTCGACCAGGCGGTCAAGCAGATGCGCGGCGATCCGGGCACCAAGGTCACGCTGACCATCTTCCGCAAGACCGACGACCGCACGTTCCCGCTCACCGTCACGCGCGCGATCATCAAGGTGCAGTCGGTGAAGGGCAAGATCGTCGCGCCGGGCTTCGCGTACGTGCGCATCACGAGCTTCCAGGAACGCACCACGCCCGACCTCGCGGCCAAGCTGCAGGATCTCGCGCGCCAGGAGCCGAACCTGAAGGGCCTCATCCTCGACCTGCGCAACAACGGCGGCGGTCTGCTGCAAAGCGCGGTCGGCGTCGCGGGTGCGTTCCTGCCGCCGAATTCGGTGGTGGTGTCGACCAACGGCCAGATTCCGGATTCGAAGCAGATCTATCGCGACACCTACGATAACTACCGTCTGCAATCGTTCGACAGCGATCCGCTCAAGGACGTCCCGGCCATCTTCAAGACCGTGCCCATGATCGTGCTGACCAACGCGTATTCGGCGTCGGCGTCGGAAATCGTCGCGGGCGCGCTGCAGGATCAGCACCGCGCGCTGATTCTCGGCAAGACCACGTTCGGCAAGGGTTCGGTGCAAACCGTGCGCCCCCTGACGGCCGACACCGCACTGCGCCTCACCACCGCGTATTACTACACGCCGAGCGGCCGTTCGATCCAGAACAAGGGCATCCGCCCCGACATTCCGGTCGATCAGTACGCGGACGGCGATCCGGACGACGCGCTCGTGACCCGCGAAGTCGACTACTCGAATCACCTCGCGAACACGCAGGACCCGAACGAGAAGAAGGAAGCGGAGCAGCGCGAGCAGGAGCGCATGGAGCAACTGCGTCAACTCGAAGAGCAGAACGACAAGAAGACGCCGGAACAGCGCCAGAAGGAGCGCGAACGCAAGCCGGTCGAGTTCGGTTCGGCCGACGACTTCATGCTGCAACAGGCGGTCGACAAGCTCGAAGGCAAGCCGGTTCAGGAATCGAAGTCGCTGATGGAGCGCCGTCTCGCGCAGAACAAGCCGGGCACGTCGGCCTCCGCGCCGGTCGCGGTGAAGCCGACGCAACCGGTGCCGGGCGCATCGGGACCGGCGCCGGCTTCGGCACCGGCTCCCGCTGGCAAGTAAGCTGACCGACAGGCAGCGAACCCCGCGCGTGTCTTCGCAGCACGATAGTCTGCGAAGACACGCCGCAACAGTTTCAGCAAAAGCCGCCGCCTAACCGGTGGCGCATCACGGCAAGCCGCAACCGCCACCCGCCCCGCGCGATTAAAATAACAGCCACGAATGCGCGCCGCGGCCCCTCGGCCTGCCTCTCCTTGCGCGACACGCGACATAGCGACACACCCCACGCGCCCCGCCATGAATGACGATCAACTCCTTCGCTACTCCCGCCACATCCTCGTCGATGAAATCGGCATCGAGGCGCAGCAGCGTTTTATCGACGCCCACGCGATCATCGTCGGCGCGGGCGGGCTCGGTTCGCCAGCCGCGCTGTATCTCGCGGCGGCGGGCGTCGGCCGTCTGACGCTCGTCGATGCCGATATCGTCGACCTGACTAATCTACAACGACAGATCCTGCACGTGAGCGCGTCGGTTGGACGTAGGAAGGTCGAGTCCGGGCGCGACATGCTCGCGCGGATCAATCCCGAGGTCGTCGTCAACGCGGTGGCCGAGCGCGTCGACGATGCGTGGCTCGACCGCGAGGTGCCGCACGCGAGTGTCGTGCTCGATTGCACCGACAACTTCGCGACGCGTCACGCGATCAACCGCGCGTGCGTCAAGCATCGCGTGCCGCTCGTGTCGGGCGCGGCGCTGCGCTTCGACGGCCAGATCAGCACTTTCGATTTCCGCGATGAAGCGTCGCCGTGCTACGCGTGCGTGTTTCCCGAAGACCAGCCGTTCGAAGAAGTCGCATGCTCGACGATGGGCGTGTTCGCGCCGACGGTCGGCATCATCGGTTCGATGCAGGCTGCCGAAGCGCTGAAGGTGATCGGCGCAATCGGCACGCCGCTCGTGGGCCGCCTGACGATGCTCGATTCGCTGCGGATGGAATGGAACACGATGCGCATCGGACGTCAGCCGGATTGTCCGGTGTGCGGCCACGCGCAGGGGTCTTGAGGCGGTTCTGCACTGCCCGTTCGCGTGACGCCGAAATAGCAGAACGCCGCACATGTGCGGCGTTTTTTCGTTCAACGAGGCAAGACGATGCGCGTCAGATTCAAACCAGCGCGACCCGCTTGAGCGCCGCTTGCACCTCCTCCGGCTCGAACGAAGCCAGCACGTCGGCAACGGGCTTTTCGAGCGTCTTCAGATGCGAGCGCAGCACCTCCTGCTTGACCTCGAGCAGTTGGCTCGGATGCATCGAAAACTCGGTCAGACCCATGCCGAGCAGCAGACGCGTCAACGCCGGATCGCCCGCCATCTCACCGCACACCGACACGGGCACGCCCGCGCGCTTCGCCTCGCGCAGCGTGAACGCGATCAGATGCAGCACGGCCGGATGCAGCGGATCGTACAGATGCGCGACCGCGTTGTCCGCGCGATCGATCGCGAGCGTGTACTGAATCAGATCGTTGGTGCCGATCGACAGGAAATCGAGCCGCTTCAGAAACAGCGGCAACGCGATCGCGGCGGCCGGGATCTCGATCATCGCGCCCACCTGCACGTTCGGATCGTAAGCGATACCCGCGTCGTCGAGTTGACGCTTCGCTTCGCGGATCAGATCGAGCGTCTGGTCGATTTCCTGCGCGTGCGCGAGCATCGGGATCAGGATCTTCACCCTGCCGAACGCCGACGCGCGCAGGATCGCGCGCAACTGCGTGAGGAACATCTGCGGCTCGGACAGGCTCCAGCGAATCGCGCGCAAACCGAGCGCCGGATTCGCGGCGGTCTCGTAGCCGTCGCCGCCCATCGAATCGAGCGGCTTGTCGGCGCCGACGTCGATCGTGCGGATCGTGACCGGCAAGCCGTTCATCAGTTCGACCGCGCGACGATACGCGCTGAACTGCGCCTCCTCTTCGGGCATCCGGTGCTTGTGATTCATGAACAGAAACTCGGTGCGGAACAGACCCACGCCGGTCGCGCCCGATTCGACCGCCGCGCGCGCGTCGTCCGGCAACTCGATGTTCGCGCACAGTTCGATGCGCGTGCCGCACAGCGTTTGCGTCGGCGAGAACTTGAGCCGTTGCAGCTTGCGCTGCTCGAGCTCCTTCTCGCTTTGCCGGTACGAGTATTCCTCGAGCACGATCGGCGCGGGATCGACGATCACGATGCCGTGGTCGCCATCGACGATGATCAGATCGTCCTGGCGGATCAGCGCGCTCGCATGCTGCACGCCAACCGCGGCCGGAATGCCGAGGCTGCGCGCGACGATCGCGGTGTGCGACGTGCGCCCGCCCAGATCGGTGACGAAGCCCTGGAACGTCTGCGTCTTGAACTGCATCATGTCGGCCGGCGCGATGTCGTGCGCGACCACGATCATCTCGTCGCACGCGCCATGCACGTTGCCGACGATGCCCGGCGCGCCCGCGAGCGCCTTCAGCACGCGCTCGACGACCTGCTCGATATCGGCCTTGCGCTCGCGCAGGTATTCGTCTTCGATAGTGTCGAAATGGCGCGACAGTCTTTCGAGCTGTTCGGTCAGCGCCCATTCCACGTTGTAGCGGCGCGTGCGGATCAGGTCGATGGTTTCCTGAACGAGCATGACGTCGTTCAGGATCATCGTGTGAACGTCGATGAACGCGCCCATTTCGCTCGGGGCATCCGCGGCAAGATCGGCGCGCAATACGTTGAGTTCTTCATGCACGCGCTGCTGAGCCGCGCGAAAACGCCCGACCTCCCCTTCGATCTGGGGCGGTTCGATCAGATAGTGGTCTACGTCGAGTGCTGCCGGGGCGATCAGATAGGCCCGCCCGATGGCGATACCGCGTGACACGGGAATTCCATGCAGCGTGAATGACACGCGCACCTCCTCTAGTTGTGTAATGCCGCGGCAAACCGCTGCAATGCTCTCAGACTGTACTAGGCATTATAAATTCCGCGCCTTTTTGAAGTGTGTCAGCGGTGTGTGCAGCGCAGCACGGATTATCGCAATGAGGTGCCCTCGTACCCGGCGAAGCTTCGCTTTATACACGTCGCGCAAAACATATGGTTTAAACATTGAAAACGCATGTCGTCTTACGCACTCTTCCCGATGGCTTTCGCGCCGCTTCTAGATCCCTTTAATGTCGATTAACGGCGCGCCTCTTCTGATATTCAGATGTCGGCGGCGAAAAAAAACCGCGGACTGAGCCGCGGCATTTTCGGGTTTGTCGAACGCAAAGCGCGCGGCTTTATTGACCTTCGCCAAATTTATCGGCGATCAGTTTCAAGAGCGCGTCCATCGCGTCCTGTTCGTCGGTGCCTTCCGTTTCGATCAGCACGGTACTGCCGATGCCCGCGGCCAGCATCATCACGCCCATGATGCTCTTCGCGTTGATACGACGGCCATTGCGGCTCATCCAGATTTCCGCCTGGTAGTTGCCCGCGAGTTGCGTCAACTTGGCCGACGCGCGCGCGTGCAGCCCCAGCTTGTTCACAATTGTCGTTTCCTGTTGCAGCATGTGGTGGTCCGAAGCGCGGGTGAATGAAATGGTGAAACGTGTTACTGCAAAGCGGCTTCAATGCGATCGGCACCGTTGCGAAACCGCTTGAATCCGTCGAAGCTTGCCTGCGAACCAGCCCGGCTTACAGGCCGGTCGCGTCCGTCTTTTGCGTCAGATCGGCATCGGCCGGCAAAGCGGGAACACAGTCGGCGGCCGCCGCGTCAGGCGGCAGCGCCGGCAGGCACTCGGCAGCGCACGCTGGCGGCGTGACCGGTGTCGGCATCGCCGGTCCGATCGCGTGCACGCCCTTGGTCGCGCCGGCGAGCGCCTTGTCGACGAGCGTGTCGAGCGGCGTCGCGCGATAGCAGACCGCGCGCACCAGCATCGGCAGATTGACGCCGCACAGCACACGCACGTCCGGCACGGTGGCGAGCCGGCCCGCGATGTTGGCCGGCGTCGCGCCGAACATGTCGGTCAGCACGAGCGCGCCGTTCTCTTCCTTCAGCCGCACGACTTCCGAATTCGCGAACGCGACGACCTGCGCAGGATCGCAATCCGGCGACACGTCGATCACGCCGATACGCGCCGGCAAACCGCCATAGATGTGTGAAATGCAATCGCGCAACGCGGTGGCGAATGGAGCGTGCGCAATGATCAGAATACCTGCCATATCAGCCTTACTGCAAAAGAACGGCCCCAAACCGTGGACCGGGACTCGAGCCCGGTTCGCCATCGCCCCGGACCGGCCGTGGGTCGCGAGGGCGGGAGTGCATCGTCGGGCGAGCGGGCATTGTAGCAGCCTCATTTTCGCGCCAACCCCGACGCCACGCCTGATGCGGATTTACTACACAGATTGGGGGTGCAGCCGGGCAATCAAGGCCACTGCGTCGGCGCGCCACGCGAGCGCCACGCGTCAGCCGACCGCGCGCTCCAGCGCGTCGACGAACATCGCGGCGACGTCGAAGCCGGTCTGGTCCATGATCTCGCGGAAACACGTCGGGCTCGTGACGTTGACTTCGGTGAGCCAGTCGCCGATCGCATCGAGTCCGACCAGCAGCAGGCCGCGCGCCGCCAGCACCGGCGCGAGCGTATCGGCGATCTTGCGATCCTGCTCGCTGAGCGGCCGCGCGACGCCCAGTCCGCCGGCCGCCAGATTGCCGCGCACCTCATTACCCTGAGGAATGCGCGCGAGCGAGTACGGCACCGCTTCGCCGCCGATCAGCAGGATGCGCTTGTCACCTTCCTTGATCTCGGAGATGAATTTCTGCGCCATCACCGAGCGCGCGCCGTCGTGGCTCAGCATTTCGACGATCGAGCCGAGGTTCATGCCGTCCGCCTTCACGCGGAATACGCCCATGCCGCCCATGCCGTCGAGCGGCTTCAGGATCACGTCGCCGTGCTGTTCGTGGAACGCGCGCAGACGCGCCGGGTCGCGAGTGACCAGCGTCGGCGCGACGAACTGCGCGAACTCGCCGATTGCGAGCTTCTCCGAATGATCGCGGATCGCCTGCGGTTTGTTGAAGATGCGCGCGCCGCCACGCTCGGCCAGTTCGAGCAGCCAGGTCGACGTCACGTATTCCATGTCGAACGGCGGGTCCTTGCGCATCACGACCGCGCCGAAGCTCGCGAGCGCGCGCGGCGTGGCGGCATCGGCGGCAAACCAGACATCACGATGCAGATCCGTGGTATCGCCGACGATCGCAATGCGCTGCACGTTCGCCTCGACATCGCCGCCCGTCCACGCCAGATGCTTCGGCTCGCAGGTGTACACCGTGTGACCGCGCCGCGCCGCTTCGGCCATCATCGCGTAGGTCGTGTCTTTGTAGATCTTGAAATGGCTGAGCGGATCGGCGATGAAAAGAATGTCCATGAAAGTCCCGGTGCGCCCTGAGGGGCGTGACATTGTTCGTCAATATAGTCTTTGAAGACGGCGATGGCGGCACGCATGCCGCCATCCTGCCGCGCGAGGCGGCTTAGACCTGGATCGCTTCAGGATCGGTCTTTTCGAGTTCGACCGATGCGGCCAGCAACCCGAGCCGCGCCACGACGCCATACATATAGAAGCGGTTCGGCGGCGCCGCGCCGGGCTTTGCGTGCGCATCGGGCAGCGCCGTGTGTTCGAAGCCGAGCGGCACGAAGTGCATGCCCGGCGCGTTCAGGTTCTGATCGCGCTCGCGGCTGCCGTGCACGCGATAGAAGCCGCCCACCACATAGCGGTCGATCATGTAGACGACCGGCTCGGCGACTTCCTCGCCGATACGCTCGAACGTGTAGACGCCTTCCTGCACGATTACGTCGTGCACTTCGAGGCCGTCTTTGGTCGCGGCCATGCGCGTGCGTTCGCGCTTCGTCAGCGCGGCGACTTCCGACGCGTCGTGCACGGTCATCACGCCCATGCCGTAGGTGCCCGCATCGGACTTGATCACGACATACGGTTTTTCGGAGATGCCGTACTCGCGATACTTGCGCGCGATCTTCTTCAGCACGCCGTCGATCGCATCGGCAAGGGCTTCCTCGCCGGTGCGCTGCTGGAAGTCGACGCCCTCGACGTGCGCGAAATACGGATTGATCATCCACGGATCGATCTCGACCATCTTCGCGAACTTCTTCGCGACGTCGTCATAGCACGAGAAATGCGTCGACTTGCGACGCACCGCCCAGCCCGCATGCAGCGGCGGCAGCAGGTACTGCTCGTGCAGGTTTTCGAGCACGGGCGGAATACCGCCGGACAGATCGTTGTTCAGCAGGATCGAGCACGGGTCGAAGTTCTTCAGACCAAGGCGCCGCTGCGAGCGCTCGAGCGGTTCGAGCACCAGCTTCTGGCCGTCCGACAGCGCAATCGTGACCGGGCCGTTGATGGTTTCGTCGAGCGTGCCGAAGCGTACGTTCAGACCCGCCTGGCGCATGATCGACGCAAGCCGGGCGACGTTTTCGAGGTAGAACGCGTTGCGGGTGTGACGCTCGGGAATGACGAGCAGATTCTTCGCGTCCGGGCAGATCTTTTCGATCGAGGCCATCGCGGCCTGCACCGCGAGCGGCAGCACTTCCTGCGGCAAATTGTTGAACGCGCCGGGAAACAGATTGGTGTCGACCGGCGCGAGCTTGAAGCCCGCGTTACGCAGATCGACGGAACAGTAGAACGGTGGCGTGTGCTCCTGCCATTCGAGCCGGAACCAGCGTTCGATAGCGGGCGTGGCGTCGAGGATCTTCCGCTCGAGGTCGAGCAGCGGGCCGTTTAACGCCGTAACTAGGTGCGGAACCATTGATCACTCGCAGACTGGAGAAAAAAGATTGTAGAGCAAATGCTTTGTCCATTTGGGGACGGTTTCTCCATTCGCAAGCAGACTCGAATGCATTCTCCCTATCTCGATGATAGGCGCGGAAAATCGCCGTTCGCAAGCCGATCAGCAAGAAAAAAGCCCGCCATGAAGGCGGGCGAAATTGCTGCGCTTGCTTAACCATTTTTTCTTACTGACGGGCCCGCGAGCGCGGGCCGAACCGGGACAGGTTCTCCGTTATTCGACTTTCTCGCCGTGCAGGCTCACGTCGAGGCCTTCGCGCTCCTGCTCTTCGGTCACGCGGATGCCCATCACCAGGTCGATGATCTTCAGCAGCACGAAGCTCACCACGCCGCTGTAGATCAGCGTCGTCAGCACGCCCTTCGCCTGCAGGATCACGCTGCCGTCCGAGCCGCTGATGTCCTTGACCGCGAACACGCCGGTCAGCAGCGCACCGATGATCCCGCCGATGCAGTGCACGCCGAACGCGTCGAGCGAATCGTCGTACCCGAACTTGTGCTTGAGCCACGTGGCCGCCCAGAAGCAGACCACACCCGCGACGATACCGATCACGAGCGCGCCGACCGTGCCGACGAAGCCCGACGCCGGCGTAATCGCCACCAGACCCGCGACCGCGCCTGACACGATACCGAGCACCGACGGCTTGCCCTTGGCTGCCCATTCGGCAAACATCCACGCGAGCGCCGCCGCGGCGGTCGCCACCTGCGTCGCGAACATCGCGAAGCCGGCACGGCCATCCGCTGCCACGGCCGAACCCGCGTTGAAGCCGAACCAGCCGACCCACAGCATCGCGCCACCGATCAGCGTGAGCGTCAGGTTGTGCGGCGCCATCGCTTCCTTGCCATAGCCGACGCGCTTGCCGAGCACCAGACAGCAGACCAGGCCCGCGATACCGGCGTTGATGTGCACCACCGTGCCGCCCGCGAAGTCGAGGATGCCCGCGCTAGCCAGCCAGCCGCTCGGCTCCCACACCATGTGCGCGATCGGCGAGTAGACGATGATCGACCACAGCGTCATGAACACCAGCATCGCCGAGAACTTCATGCGGTCCGCGAAGGCACCGGTGATCAGCGCCGGCGTGATGATCGCGAAGGTCATCTGGTAGACGAAGTAGACCGTCTCCGGGATCGTCGGCGCGAGGTGGCTGACGGTCAGCGTCGTGGCCTTGTCGCCCTTGATGTAGTTCATGCCCGTCATGAACACGCGCGAGAAGCCGCCGATGAACGAGTTGCCCGGCGTGAACGCGAGGCTGTAGCCGACCACGGTCCAGACGATCGTCACGACACAGGTGATCGCGAAGCTTTGCATCAGCGTCGCGAGCACGTTCTTCTTGCGGACCATGCCGCCGTAGAACAGCGCGAGACCCGGGATCGTCATGAACAGCACCAGCGCGGTGGAGGTCAGCATCCACGCGGTGTCGCCGGAGTTGATCTTCGATGAATCGACCGAGAACGGCGCGGTCGGGGTGGCCGGCGCGGCCGCGGCGGCGGCCGATGCATCGGCGGCGGGAGCCGAGGCCGCCGGGGCAGCGGCTGCGGCGGAGGCGTCCGGTGCGGGCGCGCTCGCCGTCGTATCGGGAGCGGAGGCGGCTGCGGGAGCGGACGCATCGTCCGCGAGGGCGGTGCCGACACCGCCCGCGAGCAGCGAGCCGGCCATCAGCAGGGACATCATTAGTTTGCGCATCTTGGTTTTCCTCTTGTCGCTGTCCGTGTCGCGATGTTCTGGTCTTTTACAGTGCGTCCGCGCCGGTCTCGCCGGTGCGGATCCGAACCACCTGCTCGATCGGCGTGACGAAGATCTTGCCGTCGCCGATCTTGCCGGTACGCGCGGCGCGCTCGAGCGCCTCGATCGCCTGATCGACGATGTCGTCCGATACCGCCGCTTCGATCTTCACCTTCGGCAGAAAGTCGACGACGTATTCGGCGCCCCGATACAGCTCGGTGTGGCCCTTCTGCCGTCCGAAGCCTTTGACTTCGGTCACCGTGATGCCCGACACGCCGATCGCCGACAGGGCTTCGCGCGCTTCATCCAGCTTGAACGGCTTGATGATTGCGGTAATGAGTTTCATGAAATCCTCGCTAGTTATTGCTGATCCGTTGTGCCCCGTGGCGTACCCGTGACGGTGTCTCCTGCGCTACCGGGAAAAGCGCCCTGGCAGTGCGCGCGCGGGGCAGTAACAGCAACTCCTATGCCATGTTGTGTCGGAGCGCGCCTCGCGCGCGTGGCGCAGCGCGCCCGAGCGGCCTTGTCCGAACGGCCAGCGGCGCGGCGGGCGGTGGCGCGGCGGGGGGATCGTTGCTAGAGTGTTCGAACGTTCTGAACGCGAGGGCGCGCACCAAACACGCTCACGCGGCCGCGGCAACCAATACGTCGCGCGCACCAGGATCGGCCGTTCGCCGTAACGGGGCACGGGCGCAATGAAACATGCACTTTTTTTGTGCACCAAGGGGAATACGATGAAACAACCGAACGACGTTTTTAACGACTTCCAGGCTCGCGTCAGCGATCTGTTCAAGAATTCGCCGGCCAAGGATGTCGAACGCAACGTCAAGGCAATGCTGTCGCAGGGCTTCTCGAAGCTCGATCTGGTCACGCGCGAGGAATTCGATACGCAGACCCAGGTGCTCGTGCGTACGCGCGCGCGCCTCGAAGAACTCGAGCGCCGCGTCGCCGAGCTCGAGCAGAAATTGCCGCTCACGCAGACGCCGTAAGCGCTGCTCGCAGCCTTCGCGCTGCGCAGTGCCGCTCATCACAGGCAAGCGGGCCGTGACGTCATCAGCGTTTTAGGGGATTTGCGCGCGATGTGAGCGCGCCGTCCGACGGGAGAGAATATGTCGCTTGCCGTGGTGCGCAGCCGCGCGCCGGCCGCTGGCCGTGCGCCCGAAGTGACCGTCGAGGTTCACCTCGCCAATGGGCTGCCGTCCTTTTCGATCGTCGGCCTGCCCGATCTGGAAGTGCGCGAGAGCCGTGAACGCGTGCGCGCGGCGCTGCAGAACTGCGGTTTCGATTTTCCAGTCCGCCGCATCACCGTCAACCTCGCGCCGGCCGATCTACCGAAAGAATCCGGTCGTTTCGATCTGCCGATCGCGCTCGGCATCCTCGCCGCAAGCGGGCAGATTCCCGCCGAATCGCTGCTCCATCGCGAGTTTGCCGGCGAGCTGTCGCTGACCGGCGCGCTGCGGCCGATGCGCGGCGCGTTCGCGATGGCCTGCGGCACCGCGCGCGGCGCTCTGGCGAACGCCGGCGACGCCGACGCTTCATCTGAAGCGCGTTCTGCTTTGCCCGCCCTCCTCGATCAACTAGCCGCACCGGCCTTCCATACCCCGCAGCTTTACCTGCCGGCCGCGAGCGCGGCGGAAGCGGCGCTCGTGCCCGGCGTCGACGTGTTCGGCGCCGCCGATCTGCCGTCGCTATGCGCGCATCTCGCAGGCTCGCCGGACGCGCGTCTTAGTCCTGTCGCCGCGCCCGAGCTCAACGAGCACGCCGCTGCCCCGGCGCCGGACATAGCCGACGTGATTGGCCAGCGCGCCGCTCGGCGCGCCCTCGAAGTCGCGGCGGCCGGCGGCCATCACGTGCTGCTGATCGGACCGCCCGGCGCCGGCAAGTCGATGCTCGCGGCACGCCTGCCCAGCTTGCTGCCGCCCATGACCGACGACGAAGCGCTCGCCTCCGCCGCGCTACTGTCCGCGAGCCGCATCGGCTTCAAGCCGTCGCAGTGGCGCCAGCGGCCGTTTCGCGCGCCGCACCATTCGTCGAGCGCGGCGGCGCTGGTCGGCGGACGCAATCCGCCGCAGCCTGGCGAGATCACGCTCGCGCATCTGGGCGTGCTCTTTCTGGACGAGCTTCCCGAATTCGATCGCGTGGTGCTCGAAACGCTGCGCGAGCCGCTCGAAGCTGGCCGCATCACGATCTCGCGCGCCGCCTGGCAAGCGGATTTCCCCGCCGCCTGCCAACTGATCGCCGCAATGAACCCGTGCCCGTGCGGCTGGCGCGGCGATCCGGGCGGGCGCTGCCGCTGTACGCCTGAAGTTGCGGCGCGCTATTTGCGTAAATTGTCGGGACCGCTGCTCGACCGCATCGACATCCAGCTCGAAATTCCAGCACTGACCGCCACCGAACTCGCGGCACGCGCCGCCACCACCGGCGAAGCAAGCGTGGCGATCGCACAGCGCGTGAGCGCTGCGCGCGAGCGGCAACTGGCCCGGCAAGGCAAGACCAACCGCGAGCTGGACGGACGCGAAGTGGACGATGTATGCCGCCCGGACGCAGCGGGCGAGGCGCTGCTGCGCGAAGCCGGCGAGCGCTTTGGCTGGTCGGCGCGGGCGTACTACCGGGTGTTGAAGGTCGCGCGCACCGTCGCGGACCTGGCTGGCGCGGCGATGCCGAGCGCCGCGCAGGTCGCCGAGGCAATCCAATACCGCCGCGCTTTTGGCTCGTTATGAGGAGAAAAAACGACTGTCAAGACTTGACTTATTCACATACGCGCGATCCTGTTAGATTTTGATACAACTCAAAAGCGCGCAGACGCGCATCTCGCCAAGCCATTGATTTCAATGTATTTTTTTAAATTCCCTACGCCTGTGGATTTTGCCGGAAGGCCCGCCTGATGGGCTTTTGCGGCCATTGAGGCCGACTTCTCAACAGAGTTATCCACAGGCTGTGCGCGTAACTCAAAAATCTCAACGTAAACCGGCAATTAGCGTACAAACCTGCGAAGGAACTTTCACTGCGTTCGGCCCTCTGAGGTGCGCCCGACCGGCCAAAAATACCGCATTCAGTACAGCTGGAACGACGAAAAAAACTGGTCGACCTGCTCTTGCGGCAGCGGTTGATCGGCGATGATCGCCGCCTGGTACACGTGCCGGCCGCGCGCGACGAGCCGCGCATACACCGTGCGCGTCTCGTGTTTGGCGCCCGCCGCGCCGCTCACCGTCATTTCCAGCCCCGGTATCTTGCCGCCCGCCGCCAGCGGGATTTGCGCTGGGTGAGCATCGGGCGTCGCGCCGACGTTGCGCGCCAGTCCCGCGCGCAGGAAATCGAGTGCGGCACGCTGGGTCGCGCCGCTGTCGTCGGGCAGCATCACGGTGCCGACCGCAAAGACCGCATTGCCCGCTTCGGCGGTCTGCATTGCCATCTGCATCGGTGTGCCGCCGATCTGCACCGCGCGCTGATCGTTGCCCGGCTTGGCTGGGAAGTCGACCGTGTAGCCCTTGTCGTTGTTCATCACGGTGCGCCAGTCGAAGGTCGGTGAGCAGGCGCTGAGCGCGACGCCGAGCGCCAACGCGGCCGTCGCCGCGCCGATCACGGTTCGAGCGTGACCGGATCGCGTGAATGCGCGGAGAAATAGGCCCGCCGGTTGGAACACGCCCGCACGGCGGGCGGACAATCGGCTGAGCAACGGAAAACGGCAAGAAACGCGGGCAACTAAAGAGCAGACGCGAAGAACGGTTCGGAGCATGGGACGGAAGAGCGGGCTTCTCGGAGCGTAAAGCGCCATTATCCGCTGATCGACTGCGGGGCCGACGCGGAGCGCAGCCGTCCCGCCATTTCGGCGCAGCCGAACCCATTGGAGCTACAATAGAAAAGCTATTCAGTACCGGCCCGCGGGCCATCACACCGCCCCATTGTTCCGCGCCGCGCGCGACTCACGAGGTTCCGTCCATGAGTTCCAATTCACCGACCGCCGTCCGGCGCACGAACCCGCTTCGCTATCTGATTGCGGTGGCCGTGGCCATTGCGCTCGCCGTCGCCGGTTACTTCGCGTTCGCCGGCCAGCAGCGCGTACCCGATGCGACCTTCACGCTGCTATCGGGACAGAAGCTCACGACCGCGGACCTCAAAGGCAAGGTTTATCTGGTCAACTTCTGGGCAACGAGTTGCGACACCTGCATGAAGGAAATGCCGCAGATGGTCGAGACCTATAACCGCTTCAAGGGCCAGGGCCTCGAATTCGTCGCGGTGGCAATGAACTACGACGCGCCGATGTACGTGACCAATTACACGCAAACGCGTCAGCTGCCGTTCAAGGTCGCGATGGACGACGGCTCGGCCGCCAAGCGGTTCGGCAACGTGCAGCTCACGCCGACCACCTTCGTCGTCGATAAAGACGGCAAGATCCTGAAGCGCTATGTCGGCGAGCCGCAGTTCGCGGAACTCGACCAGTTGCTCGCGAAAGCGCTGAAGGCTGGCGCGGCTTAAGCCGGCGCAAGCAGATCCCCGCGCGCCGGCGCAACCTCCCGCCGCCGGCGTCCGCCACCTCACCGCTCCCCTTCCCCTTTGGCCGCAAGGCCATATCGCTTGATCTTCTCGTAGAGCGTCGCCTTGCCGAGCTGCAGCCGGTCCGCCGCGACCGCGACCACGCCGCCCGCCTGCTCCAACGCCTCGGCGATCATCGCGCGCTCGAACTGCTCGACGCGCTCCTTCAGCGGATGGGTGGCCCCGCCGTCTTCGCCGAACGACAGCACCGGTTCGTCGGCGATGCCGAGCACGAAGCGGTCGGCGGCATTACGCAGCTCGCGCACGTTGCCCGGCCAGTCTCGCTGCATCAGACTCGCACGTTGGCGATCGGTGAGCATCGGCGCCGGCCGCTGATAACGGACGGCAGCATCGAGCAGGAAATGCTCGAACAGCGGCACGATGTCCTCGCGACGCTCGCTCAAAGGCGGCAGCGCGATCGTCACCACATTGAGCCGGTACAGCAGATCGCGCCGGAACGAGCCATCCGCGACGTGCTCGGCCATGTCGCCTTTTGCAGCCGCGACCACGCGGCAATTGACGCGAATCGGCTGATTCGAGCCGAGCCGTTCCAGCACGCCGTCCTGCAGCACGCGCAGCAGCTTGACCTGCAGCGCGAGCGGCATGCTCTCGATCTCGTCGAGAAACAGCGTGCCGCCCGACGCATGTTCGAGCTTGCCGATCCGCCGTTTGGCCGCGCCGGTGAACGCGCCCGGCTCGTAGCCGAACATCTCCGATTCGAACATCGGCTCGGGCAGCGCGCCGCAGTTCACCGCGATGAATGGCTTGTCACGCCGCGGCGACAGCTCGTGCAGGCTGCGCGCGATCAGCTCCTTGCCCGCGCCGGTATCGCCGTTGATCAGGACGGACGCATCGGTCGGCGCGACGTTGGCGATCAGCCGCCGCACCTGCTCGATCGCCGGACTGCGGCCGATGATGCGCGGCGCGACCGCGTTCTGCCCGGCCAGCTCACGGCGCAGCGCGAGGTTTTCGAGCACGAGCTTGCGGCGCTCCAGCGCGCGCCGCACGGTTTCGATCAGCCGCTCGGACGCGAACGGCTTTTCGATGAAGTCGTAGGCGCCGTCGCGCATCGCCTGCACGGCCATCGAGATATCGCCGTGGCCGGTGACCAGAATCACCGGCACGTCGGGCGCGCGCTCGTGGCACTGCGCGAGCAGGTCGAGACCGCTCGCGCCGGGCAGCCGGATATCGCTGACGATCACGCCGGAGAAGTCCGCGCTGATCAGCTTCGCCGCGGCCTCGACCGACGCATGGCCGACCACGTCGAAGCCCGCCAGTTGCAGGCTCTGCACGCTCGCGCGGCGCACCAGTTCGTCGTCTTCGATATACAGCACTTGCAGGCCGTCGTTCATTGCGTGTTCCGGGTGATGCTTCGGGGTGAAATCAGGAGCCCGCGGTCAGCGGATCGTACGAGGGGCTGGTCTGCACACGCGCACGACGCAGCGTCAACACGAACGATGCGCCACCGTGCGGCGCGTTGCGCGCGACGAGCGAGCCGCCGCAATCGCGCGCGATCGACGATGAAATCGCGAGGCCAAGGCCGAGCCCCTGGCCCATTTCCTTCGTCGTGAAAAACGGTTCGAACAGGTGCGGCAACACGTCGTCGGGAATGCCGGGGCCGTTGTCGCCGACCGCGATCGACAGGTTCGCGACGCCGGCCTCCACCTCGACCGTGATATGCGGCGGGTTCATGCCGGCGGTTGCGTCGAGCGCGTTGCCGAGCAGGTTGATCAGCACCTGTTCGAGCCGCAGATCGTCGCAATTCGCGACCAGCTCCGGATGATCGTCGGCGAGATTCAGCGGCGTGCGCGCGCCGCCTGCCGCAGCGGCGGCGTCGGTGTCGATGTCGGCCGCGATATCGATCAGCACGAACTCGAGTTCGACGCCCTGCAGGCGCTTTTGCAGCAACGCGACGACGTTGCGCAGGGCCCGCACGATCGACGCGCGCGCGCTGCGCGGCCGCGCGCGTCCGACGAACAGCTTCAGCTGGTTCGTGATGTTGCCCATGCGCTCGGTGAGCGCCGCGATCGCTTCGAGATTCTCGCGCGCCGATGCCTGATCGCCGCGTTCGAGCAGCACGCGCGTGTTATCGGAAAAACTGCGCAGCGCGGCGAGCGGCTGGTTCAGCTCGTGCGTGATGCCGGCCGCCATCTGACCGAGCGCGGCCAACTTGCTCGCCTGGATCAGTTCGTCTTGCGCGGCGCGCAGTTCCTGCTCGGCGCGTGTACGCTCGGCGACTTCCTTGTGCAACTGCTCGTTCGCCTCGGACAGATCGGCGGTGCGCTCGGCGACGCGCTGATTCAGCTCGGCATAGGCCTTCTGCAGCAGCGCGCGGCTGCGCATCATTTCGCGCACACGCGCGCGCCGCATGCGCCAGTAGAACGCGAGCAGCACCAGCGATACATAGCCGAAGCCGGTGACGATGGTCGCCTTGCGCGCGTCGGCATCGACCGGATCGACCGGCGACATCGTGATCAGATGCCAGTCCGGCTCGCCCATGGCGTGACGCGACGCGAGGAAGCGCGGCGCGGAGCGCCCGCCGCCGATGCGCAGGATCTGCGCATTGCCTTCGAGTATGCGCTCGACCGTCACCGGTAGCGGCTCGATCGGCTGCTGCGCGTACTGGCGAGCCTGGTAGATCGAATTGGCGATCTGGCCGGGCAGCGGCCGAATCGTGTGGTACTTCCATGCCGGCACCGACGACAGGAAGATCACGCCATGATCGTCGGTGACGACGAGCGGCTCGGACGCGTCCACGCCCTGAAACCATTCGAGATCGAGCTTGACGACCGCCACACCGACGATCTTGCCATCGCGCCGCACCGGCTGCGAGATGTAGTAGCCGGGCGCCTGCGAAATCGTGCCGATGCCGAAGAAGCGGCCGACGCCGCCTTTCATTGCATCGACGAAATACGGCCGGAACTGATAGCCCGCGCCGACGAAGCTGCCCGGCCCGCGCCAGTTGCTGGCGGCGATGCAGTAGCCGTCGAGCGAAATGATGTAGGTGACCGTCGCGCGCGCGTGGCGGTTCAGGTCTTCGAGATAGAGATTCGCTCGCTTGACGTTGGCGGGATTCGGATCGATCAGCACGTCCTGCACGATCGGATGCTCGGCGAGCAGATACGGCAGCGATTCGTAGCGTTCGAGCGTGCTCTTGAGCGCGCTCGCGGTGCGCTCGGCGCGCACGGCGGCGTTGCGCCGCAGCGTGTCGACACCGCTTTTCCACGCAAGGCTGTAGGTGAGCCAGCATGCCGCCGCGAGCCCGGCTGCGAGCGCGAAGAGAATCAGCAGGCGGCGGGTCACGTTGGCAAAGTCCGATCGATGTGCATCGGACATTGTGGCATAGGGCGGCAAGGCGTCGCCGCCAGACGCCTCGGAAGGTCGCGCGGACGCCGGTTTCATGCTTAAGCGTCCGCGCTGGTCACGACAGCGTTGGCGAGGCGCGACTCAAACGCCGGCCGGCTCTTTGACCGCCACCTCGCCGCGCAGCACCTTGTTCAGCTTGCTGCGATCGAGCTCCTTTTCCCAGGCCGACACGACGACCGTCGCGACACCGTTGCCGACGATGTTCGTCAGCGCGCGGCACTCGCTCATGAACCGGTCGATGCCAAGGATCAGCACCATGCCCGACAGCGGAATCGTCGGCACCACGGCCAGCGTCGCCGCGAGCGTGATGAAGCCCGCGCCGGTCACGCCGCTCGCGCCCTTCGAGGTCAGCATCGTCACCGCGAGCAGCGTCAGCTGCTGGCCCCACGTAAGGTCGGTGTTGGTCGCCTGAGCGATGAACAGCACCGCCATCGTCATGTAGATGTTGGTGCCGTCGAGGTTGAACGAGTAGCCGGTCGGCACCACGAGGCCCACCACCGAGCGCGAGCAGCCGAGCTTTTCGAGTTTCAGCATCAGCTGCGGCAGCGCGGCTTCGGACGAGCTCGTGCCGAGCACGATCAGCATCTCTTCCTTGATGTATGCGACGAAACGCAGGATGTTGAAGCCCACCGCCCGCGCGATCGCGCCGAGCACGACCACCACGAACACGATCGAGGTCAGATAGAACGTGCCGACCAGCTTGAGCATCGGCAGCAGCGAGCCGATGCCGTACTTGCCTATCGTGAAGGCCATCGCGCCGAACGCGCCGATCGGCGCGAGCTTCGTGATGATGCGCACCATGCCGAACAGGATGTGCGAGAGCCCTTCGATGAAGTTGGTCACCGGCTTGCCCTTCTCACCGGCCGTTGCGAGCACGGCGCCGAACAGCAGCGCGATCAACAGGATCTGCAGGATCTCACCCTGCGCGAACGCCGACAACAGCGTGTCCGGAATGATGTGCATGAAGAAGTCGACCGTCGACTGGCCGTGCGCCTTCGCGGCATACGACGCAACCGCGCGGCCGTCGAGCGAGGCCGGATCGACGTTGAAGCCGGCGCCGGGTCGCAGCAGGTGCGTGGCGGCGAGGCCGAGCACCAGCGCGAAGGTCGAGACGATTTCGAAGTACAACAGCGCCTTGCCGCCGACGCGTCCAACCTTCTTCATGTCCTCCATGCCGGCGATGCCCGTCACGACCGTGCAGAAGATGATCGGCCCGATCACCATCTTGATCAGCTTGATGAAGCCATCGCCGAGCGGCTTCATGTCGATGGCGAGGTTCGGGTAGAAATGCCCGAGTACGATGCCGACGATGATCGCCACGATCACCTGGACGTACAGCACTTTATGGATAGGTTTCTTCACGATGGTTCCTGCGAGGGATATGAGCTGATGACCCGCCGCGAGGCGCGACACGCGAACAAAACGTCGTCGCGCGGGCGCACGTTGGCGGACCGCTGCAAAGGCGACGAATTCAGAAATACCGGGAAGGGAAATCGGACATTTTGTCTCCTTGCTTTTTTGTCGGGCCGTGGCGGCCACGCGCTTTCTTTCGCAAGGTCGATGCCAGTTTGATTTCAGACTGGAAGCCTTGATTTTTATGGATTTTCCGGCACAGCTCGGCGCGCGCCGTCCGGGTTTCCGGAAATCAGGACGAGCGCTGTCGGGGAATCCGGAATTCGGTGCGCGCGCGTTTGCGGGGAAACCCGCAGGGGTTTGTGCGGAGCTTGCGAGCGCAACGTCACGTCAACAGATCGATCCGGTCCGTGCAGATCATGTCGACGCCCCATTCTTCGAGCAACCGCGCGCGCGCCGGATCGTTCACCGTGTAAGCGAGCACGCGCAGCCCGGCCGCGCGGATCCGCGCGACCAGCGGTTCGCTCAGATAGCGGTGACTCGCGTGCAGCGAGACGCAGTCGAGTTCGCGCACGATGCGCAGCCAGTCCGCCGGTACCTGCTCGAACAGCATGCCGCGCGGCAGCGATGGCGCGGCATCGCGCGCGGCGGCGAGCGCATCGAACGAAAACGACGACAACAGCGGCGGCGTCTGCCCTTGCCAAAGCTCGAGCGCGCCTTGGGCGACCAGTGCGCCGGTGATGACGTCGCGGCCCGGACACGGCTTGATCTCGATGTTCGCCGCGATGCCGTCGCGCGCGCAACGCTCGGCCGCGTCGGCCAGCGTCGGCAGCCGCGTGCCGGCGAACTCCGCGCCGCGCCACGCGCCGGCATCCAGAGCGGCGAGTTGCTGCCATGTGTGCGTGGCCGCCGGCCCGTGGCCGTTGGTCGTGCGATCGAGCGTGTCGTCATGCAGCAGGAACAGCGCGTTGTCGGCGGACAGCTTCGCGTCGAATTCGACCATGCGATAGCCGTAGCGCACGCAGGCGTCGAAACCGGCCAAGGTGTTTTCCGGCGCAAGCGTACCGCCGCAGCGGTGCGCGATCAGCCGCGGATAAGGCCATTGTGCGGAGGTCCCGCGATCCATCGGGGTTGCCACGTGTCGTTTCCTTGCTGATAGAAGAGCGGTCTATGAAAAAAGCCCGCACATCGGCGGGCTTTTCGTTTCTGCGGGCGTGAAGCGAGGCAACAGCGGCGAGGCGCGAGCGCGTCAGACCACGCCGGCTCCATGCGCCTGCACGTCGGCGTGATAGCTCGAACGAACCATCGCGCCCACCGCGGCGTGCGTGAAGCCCATCTTGTACGCCTCTTCCTCGTACATCTTGAAGGTGTCCGGATGCACGTAAGCGCGGACCGGCAGATGGTGCTCCGACGGCTGCAGGTACTGGCCGATCGTCAGCATGTCGACGTCGTGCTCGCGCAGATCGCGCATCACTTGCAGGATTTCCTCTTCGGTTTCGCCGAGGCCGACCATCAGGCCGGACTTGGTCGCGACGTGCGGATGCAGCGCCTTGAAGTCCTTCAGCAGCTTCAGCGAATGCGCGTAATCCGACCCCGGGCGCGCTTCCTTGTACAGACGCGGCACCGTTTCGAGGTTGTGGTTCATCACGTCGGGCGGCGCCGCATTCAGGATGCCGAGCGCGCGGTCGAGGCGGCCACGGAAGTCCGGCGTCAGGATTTCGATACGCGTTTGCGGCGACAGCTCGCGCGTCTGACGGATACATTCGACGAAGTGCGCCGCGCCACCGTCGCGCAGATCATCACGGTCGACGCTGGTGATCACCACGTACTTCAACTTCAGCGCAGCGATGGTGCGCGCGAGGTTGGCCGGTTCGTCGGCGTCGAGCGGATCGGGACGGCCGTGGCCGACGTCGCAGAACGGGCAGCGGCGCGTGCACTTGTCACCCATGATCATGAAGGTCGCGGTGCCCTTGCCGAAACATTCGCCGATGTTCGGGCAGCTCGCCTCTTCACACACCGTGTGAAGATTGTGCTCGCGAAGGATCTGCTTGATCTCGTAGAAGCGCGAATTGCCGGTGGCCGCCTTCACGCGGATCCAGTCCGGCTTCTTCAGCTTTTCGATCGGAACGACCTTGATCGGGATGCGCGCGGTCTTGGCTTGCGCTTTCTGCTTCGCGGTGGCGTCGTAGGCGGCGGGGGCCGGCACGCCTTCGGGCGCGGGGTTGGCTGCTGCGGAATTCGCGGTTACGTCAGTCATACGTTCGATCCAGTCAGGCGGTGAGCGCACCGGCCTGCGGTTGGGCGACGGCCGCGGGATTGCCGTCGAGGTTTGCGGTGAGACTTGCCGCGAGGGTACGGGCCACGTCGTCCCAGCCGGCGGCGATGCCGAGCGTCGCCATGTCGACTGTTTCGAGCCCCGCGTAGCCGCATGGATTGATCGCGAGAAACGGCCGCAGGTCCATGTTCACGTTCAGACTCACGCCGTGATAGCTGCAGCCGTTGCGGATTTTCAGGCCAAGCGCCGCGATCTTGGCGCCGGCATGGAGCCCGGCGTCGGGCCCGGGCGCCACGTAGATGCCGGGGGCGCCCGCCTTGCGTTCTCCGGCGAGATTATACGCCGCGAGGGTGTCGATCACGGCCTGCTCGATCCGGGTGACCAGCTCGCGCACCATCAGCTTGCGCCGGCGCAGGTCGAGCAGCAGATAGGCGACCACCTGGCCGGGCCCGTGATACGTGATCTGCCCGCCGCGGTCGACCTTGACGAGCGGAATGTTGCTGTCTGCCGCGAGCAGGTGCGCCGGATCGCCGGCCTGGCCGAGCGTGAAGACGGGCGGATGCTCGACGAGCCAGATTTCGTCGGCGGTGTCGGCGGTGCGGGCGTCGGTGAAGGCGCGCATCGCGTCGAAACTGGCTTCGTACGGTTCGCGGCCGAGCCAGCGCAGCATGGGCGGCTCGATGGCAGGTAGCGGAGACGGAGAGACCGGGGTGGCGCACATGATTCCGGAGTTTACCGAAATCTCGGAAACCGCGCCCGCGGCCACCAGGAACCTGCACAGCCGGGGCCGGTACGCTGCCGGCCCCGGCGTCACGCACGGCTTTTGCGCCGCGCCACCGTCAAACGGTGTGCCAGCCGCCGCGCACACGCATCATCCAGCGCTCGCCGATGCGAGCGAGCCAGTTCAGCGCGCGCTCGTCGCAGCGCGTCGGCACCGAGAACGTAACCTTCGCGAACGTGGCGCCCT
This sequence comes from Paraburkholderia sp. MM6662-R1, assembly GCF_050436245.1. Taxonomy (NCBI): domain Bacteria; kingdom Pseudomonadati; phylum Pseudomonadota; class Betaproteobacteria; order Burkholderiales; family Burkholderiaceae; genus Paraburkholderia; species Paraburkholderia sp. MM6662-R1. The sequence goes on from NZ_JBNDLV010000001.1 coordinate 2,237,957, forward strand.
CGGCGCTGAGCCAGAGCCGCTCGCCGCGCCGCAGATGCAGCGTCTGCCCGGGCTGCAGCCAGTAGTCCTTCGTATCGTCGCTGCGCGTGACCCACACCGCGCCGCCATGCACGCGCAACTTCGTGCTGCGCGCGACCTTCAGCGGCAGCGTGTCGCCGGTGCGGATTTCATATGCAATACTAGAGGAAATTTCTCGCATGAGGCCCTCGCCAAAAATCGTTTCATGACTAGAATCCTAGGTGCAGCAAGGACTTGGGCAAAACGATCAATTTTCACGTCTATGTGAGAAATATTGCGATGGACCTGCGTCAACTCCCCGCCCTGAACGCGATCAAGGCGTTCGAAGCCGCCGCCCGCCACGAAAGCTTTTCGCGCGCCGCCGACGAGTTGTTCGTCACGCACGGCGCGGTCAGCCACCAGATCCGCGCGCTCGAGGCCGAGCTCGGCGTGTCGCTGTTCGCGCGCGACGGCAAGCGCGTGCGCCTCACCGAAACCGGCCGTCGCTACGCCACCCAGGTGCGCGCCGCGTTGATGGAGCTCGCCGACGCGACTCGCGCGATCCGTGCCGGCGACCGCGAGCGGCGCCTCGTGATATCGATGCTGTCGTCGTTCGCGGCCCGCTGGGTGACGCCGCGCATCGGCAGCTTTATCGAGGCAAATCCGCAATGGGATCTCGAGTTGCTGACCACCAATGCGCTGACGGACTTCGCGCGCGACGACGTCGACGTCGCGATCCGTTTCGGCTTCGGCAAATATCCGGGGCTGCACGCCGAGCTGCTGCTCGACGAGATTTTCTTCCCCGCCTGCTCGCCCAACTTCAACGGCGGCAAGCTGCCGCAAACCCCGGCCGATCTCGCCAAAGTCCCGCTGCTGCGCTCCGACGACGAGCTATGGCGCCCATGGTTCGACGCCGCCGGCCTCACCGACTGGCCGGAGCCGAAGCGCGGCGTGCTGTATCAGGATTCGTCGAATCTGTTGCAGGCGGCCGTCGACGGCCAGGGGGTCGCGCTGACGCGCCGCTCGCTCGCGATGCACGAAATCGCGGCGGGCCGGCTCGTGCGGCTCTTTGATGTGGATGGGCCGAGCCCGTGGCAATACTATTTGGTCTGCCTGCCGCAGACGCTGGGGACCGCGCGGGTCAAGGCGTTTCGCGACTGGGTGTTCGACGAGGTGGCGCGCTTCAGGCTGCTGTTCGATCTCGCCTGCGAGGCGGGTCCCGCGGCGCGCGCGCGCCTGGCGGCGCAGGGAGTGACGGCGGACGCATTGCGCGTCGCGCCGTAAGGTGAAAAACCGCGCGGTGTTACAGCACGACCTTGACCATCGGATGGCCGGTCAGCGCGCGATAGATGTCGTCGAGATGCGCGCGGCTCGTCGCCCGCACGTGGACGGTCAGCCCCGTGTAGGTGCCGCTGCTCGACGGCCGCGTCTCGACGCGCGACGCATCGACCTCGGTATCGAACACGCGCACCACTTCGACGATCGTCGCGGCAAACTCGGGGTGCGATTTGCCCATGATCTTGATCGGGAAATCGCAGGGGAATTCAAACAGTGAGTCGTTCTCGGGATTCATTCTCTACTCCTTCTTCCGCCGCGGCGGCTTCAGCCGCCTTGGCTCGCTGATACGCCGCATACAGCTGCGCAAACACCGCGCCCGGGCGGCCCGCGCCGACCGGCGCGCCATCGAGCCGCGTGACCGGCAGCACTTCCTTGGTCGCCGAGCTGACGATGATTTCATCGGCCGCGCGCACTTCAGCTTCGGTGATGTCGCGCGCTTCGAAGCGGATACCGCATTCGGCCGTCAGCTCCTCGATGAGCCCATAGCGGATCCCTTCGAGAATCCTGTTGCTGCGCGGCGGCGCGGCCAGCACGCCATCCTTCACGATCCACACGTTCGACGACGACCCTTCGGTCAGCAAACCATCGCGGAACTGCAGCGTCTCGAAGGCGTCGTTTTCGGCCGCGTATTGCGCCATCAGCACGTTGCCGAGCAGCGACACCGACTTGATGTCGCAATTGAGCCAGCGACGATCCTCGGCGCTCACGCACGGGACACCGCTTGCGCGCTGCGCGGCGGCGGGCAGGTTCAGCGCGGTGACCATCACGAACACGGTCGGCTTCACGCCGGCCGGAAATGCGTGAGCGCGCTTCGCCACGCCACGCGTGACCTGGATGTATGCGATCGCGTCCTGATCGGCACGCAAGCCGCCGTCCGTTTCGTTGGCCTCGGCCACGCGTCCGATCAGCTCGCGCCAGCCAGCGTCGTCGAGCGGATTGGCGATGCCGATCTTGCCGACCGAGCGCGCGAGACGCGCCAGATGCTGCTTCAGACGAAACGCGGTGCGCCGTCCGCTCGCGTGCGCGTACAACGGCGCCACTTCGTAAATGCCGTCGCCGAAAATGAAGCCGCGGTCGAGCACCGGCACGCGCGCTTCGGACAACGGCACCAGTTCGCCGTTCAGATGAACGATCGGGTCCGGCGAAACCTCGGAGACAACGGTCATTGCGACGTAGCCCTTACTTTTTCTTGTTGAACATCAGCATCAGCGAATCCCACACGCGGCCCACCACACCGGCTTGCTGCACCGGCTGCAGCGCGACCACCGGGAATTGCGCGAGCACCTTGCCGTCGGCGACGAGCTTGGCGGTGCCGATCTGCTGGCCGTTGGCGATCGGCGCGACGAGCGGATCGTTGAGTTCGATCTGCGGCTTCGCCTTGTCGGCGGCGCCCTTCGGCAGCGTGATGTACTGGTCGCTTTTCACGCCGACCTGCACGCTGTCCTGCGAACCCTTGTAGACGCGCGGCGTGGCGACGACCTGGTTCGCCTTGTACAGACGCGTCGTGTCGTAGGCGGTGTAGCCGTAGTTCAGCATCTTCAGGCTGTCCTGCACGCGGTCGTGCTCCTTGGTCTCGCCCATCATCACCGAGACGAGACGGCGCGACGCGTCGGTCGTGCCCGGCAGCGGACGCTTCGCGCTCGCGATCAGGCAGTAGCCGGCCGCTTGCGTGTGACCGGTCTTCAGACCGTCGACGGTCGGCTCGATCCACAGCAGACGGTTGCGGTTCGGCTGCTTGATCTTGTTGTACGTGAATTCCTTGACCGAGAAGATGTTGTAGTACTCGGGATAGTCGCGAATCAGGCGGGCCGACAGGATCGCGAGATCGCCCGCGGTCGTGTAGTGCTGCGGGTCGGGCATGCCGTTCACGTCGGCGAAATGCGTGTGCGTCATGCCGAGCTTTTGCGCCTCCTTGTTCATCATGTCGACGAACTGCGCCTCGCTGCCGCCCACCAGTTCGGCGAGCGCAATTGCCGCGTCGTTGCCCGACTGCACGATCATGCCGTACACGAGGTCATGCACGGTCACCGGCTTGAGCGCCTCGATGAACATGCGCGATTCGTCGTTGCGCACGCGCCGCACGGCTTCGCTCGGCTCGATGCTCTGATCCATCGTGATCTTCTTCGTGTCGAGCGCCTCGAACACGAGATACGCGGTCATCAGCTTGGTCAGCGACGCCGGCTCGACGCGCTCGTCGGCATTGGCGGACGCGAGCACCTGGTTGCTGGTCGCGTCGACGAGCACCCACGAGCGCGCGTTGACGCCCGGCGGCGGCACCTGCGCGAACGCGGTGCCGGCGACGAGCGTGGCCGGCAGCACGAGGCCGACGGCGACGGCGCGATTGAGCGAAGCGGGAACGAAAGAAGCGAGTGACGGGAATGACGTGCGGCCAGAGGAGGAGAAACGCATAGGGTCGATTCGTGCAGAAAAATTCGTTGCGCGACAGCGCGCGGAGTTGGGGGAGCCGGTCGGCGGGGCATCTGGCCGTAAAACGGCGGGCGCCCGTTGGACTGACGGCGACGCAATCGGTTCGCGAGCGCAGCGCTGCGCACCCGGCCGCGCCCTCCCGCGAAATGATTCCGCGGCGCGCGATTCTGCCGGCTGGGCGGCGCTGTGCCCAAAAAAAGAGCGCCCATTATACGCGCGCTACCTGGTCAGCTTCGCGCGCGTGTCGTCGATTTGCACACGTTTGCGCGCACCTGTCCCCCGCAAAATGCGCGTCGCGCGTTTTCAGCGCCAGGCGTCGACGATGATCCGCTTCAGGATGTGAAGCTTGCGATGCAGAAAGTGCTCGGCGCCCGGAATCACGACGACCGGCAGTTCCTGCGGCCGCGCCCAGTCGAACACGGACTGGACGGGGACGGTCTCGTCGACTTCGCCGTGGATCACGAGTGTGCTTTCGGGCACGGGTGCGACGTCCCAGCGGCTCGCCGCGGTACCGACGAACACGATGCGCTCGATTTCCCGGCCTTCATCGCGCAGCTTCGCCGCGACGTGCGACAGCACCACGGTGCCGAACGAAAAACCCGCCAATACGAGCGGCAGATCGCCGTAGTCCGGATCTGCGCGCATGTGCTCGAGCACCGCGCGCAGATCGTCGCGCTCGCCGACGCCCGCGTCGTGCTCGCCCTGGGTCTGGCCGACGCCGCGGAAATTCGACCGGTAAGTGACGTAGTTCAGCTGCACGAGCGTGCGCGCGAGGGTCTGCGCGACCTTGTTGTCCATCGTGCCGCCAAACAGCGGATGCGGATGCGCGACGAGCGCGATGCCGCGTGGCGCGGCGCCTTTTTCGCGCACGCCGTCGGGCAGGTCCAGCGCGACCTCGATCTTGCCGACCGGGCCGTCGATCAGATACTTCTTCGTGTTGACGTTCATCGGGATGGATCGTTTTGTCGTTCGCGTTATTGATCGATCTTCAGACGCTCGACGATCTTGCCGTTCGCAAGATGCGATTCGACGATCTCGTCGATGTCGCTCTCGTCGACGTAGGTGTACCAGACCGCCTCGGGATACACGACGAGCGTCGGGCCCAGTTCGCAGCGATCGAGGCAGCCGGCCTTGTTGATGCGCACCTGGCCGGGCCCGGCGAGGCCGAGTTGCTTCACGCGTTGTTTCGCGTATTCCTGCATCGCCTGTGCGTTGCAGTTCGCGCAACTCGGACGCTCGGCGCCGGGGTCGCGTTGATTCAGACAGAAGAAAACGTGGTGCTTGTAGAAGGAATCCATGATGTTCGGGAGGCGAGCCTGAAAGGAAGTGCAATGGCGGTGCGGACGATTATAGCGACCGGGCTGTGCAGGCGTCGGGACCTGGCGGCCGGCGCGCAAGCACGTCACGCCCGCCTCGCGCGCCGCTTGAGCCACGCCCGCTCGACCGCGAACGCGAGCCACACCAGCGCCGCATAGGGCCATATCCATGCGAGCCAGCGCGCGAGCCCGTTGAAATGCAGATAGCGTCCCTGCCGCCAGTCGGCGAGCACGGCGTCGAAATACGGGTTCACCGGCAGCAGATTGACGAACACGAGTGCGACGACCAGCGCGACCCCGGCGAGCGTCGCACGCAACCGCCGCCGCAGCGGCAGCGCGACGAGCGCCGCGACGGTGCCGCACACGAGTCCGATTAGCGCGCCGGGCGTCGCCCAGTCGAACGCGAGGCCCGATTGCGATTGCAGGAACGTCGCGCCGGCCTTCACGCACAAGGTCGCGACGATGAACACGAACAGCAGGCGCACGCGAGGCGCATGACGGCGCGCCGGCAGCGATGCAAGCGCGAGCGCCGCGAACAGGTTTAGCGCCGTGATCAGCGCTTCCCATGTGTCGTCGTCCAGCCACGCGGCGGCCGCCGCCGGCCATGCGCCGACATGCCACGCGGACGGCGTCCACGCGAGCAGCGCGTCCTGGGTGGCCGGATCGACGCTCAGCCACAGCGCGCGCGGCCAGTTGCCGAGACCGAACAGACGCGGCGACGGATACATCGTCGCAAACGGCCACGCGGCGACGAGGCACGCGAGCGTCGCATGGCCGCGCTCGAACCACAGCAACCGCAAACGCCTGAGCAGGCCGCGGTCGAGCAGCGCGCCGGTCAACGGCGACATCACCGCCGCGCCGACGAGCGCGCCCAGCGTGTTGGCGGCGAGATCGAGATTGGAGGCGACGCGTGTCGGCAGATAGGTCTGCACGGCTTCCATCGTGCCTGACAGCAGACCGCCCAACACGAACGCGAGCGCGACGGCCAGCGTGCCGCGCCAACGCGGGTACACCGCGAGCACCACCAGCGCGCCGAACGGCATATAGCCGAGCACGTTGGTGACGACGTCGAACGCCGTCAGGTACTGCGGCATCGGATCGAACAGATAGGCGAACGGCGTGATGCCGAGCGAGCGCCAGCCCGAGAACGGATACCACGACCCGTAGACGATCAGCGCCGTGTAAAGCAGCAGCGCCTGACGGGCCAGCGTCGACGGGCGGCGCAGCCAGGGGCGTTCGCTCATGCAGCGCTCCGTTGCGTGCGCGGCCCGCCCGTCATTGCGCGGCGACCAGCGCCTGCGAGCCGAGCCACGTGGTGATCTGCGCAACGAGGTCGTCGCTGGCCGCGGCGAGCGCCCGCGCGCCGCCGGCCGCATCCGCCGAATGCGCGGGCGCGTGCGCGACGAAGGTCTGCTGGCCGATCACCTTGCCGCCCTGCATCAGCGTCGCGCGCGCGGTGATCGCGCCGTGGCTGTCCGTCTGGCTGTCGAACACCTGCTCGAACTCGGTCAGATCGACCCGCAGCACCGGCGCGGTCACGCCGTCCGCGCCCGTCAGCACGGTGCCGCGCTCGCTCAGCGCATTGCGCAGGCGCTGCGTCAGCAGTTGCGACGGCATCATCGTCCAGTGGCTGTTGGCGTAGGCGGCCGTCTGCTGCGCGTCGGCGTAGCTCAGCCGATAAGTCATCCGGTCGGATTCGAGCACGGACGGCGCGCTGACCTCCAGCACCTTGACGGCCGGCAGCCGGCTCGCCGCGACGGCCTGCGGCGGTGGTCCGAAGTCGTAGCGGATGTCCGACACCACTGCGGACGTGCCCGCGCAGCCCGCCGCCAGCACGCCGAACGCAAGCAGCGCCGCGAGCGCGGCGCGCGCGGACAACAGTCGGTGAATCGAGCGTGACATGGGCATCTTCCTCTGTTCTAGCCTGCGGATTCAGTGAGCTGCGGGCGCGGTAGCGGCGGGCCACGCGAAGCCGGCCTCGCCCGGACCCGGCGCCGGGCGCGGCGCGCCGAACAGAACGCTGCGCGGATTGGTGTTGAAGGTGTCGGCGGCGCGGTCGATCGATTGCGCCGCCGCGCGCACGTCCTCGGTCAGCGAATTGACGCGCGGCAGCGTCTCGTAGCCGACCCGCGCGGACAGGTCCTGCAGCGACATGTTCATCTGCGCGAGCGCATCGCCCGCCTGCTGCGCGGCCGTGCCGACCTTGTCCAGATTGCGCTCGAGGGGCCCGTCCGGACGGTTCAGGTTCGTGATCATCTGGTTGGTCGACGCGAGCGTGTGGTTCAGTTGGTCGACCGTGCCGGGCAGCTTGCTGGCGACGGGCGCCATCTCACGAGTCAGCGTCGCGACGCCCGAGGCCGCCTGCGCGATGCTCGCCGCGGTGTCGTGCAGCTGCGCGACCATTTCCGGCGAGAGCATGTTGTTCACGTTGTCGGTGACTTTTTCGAGCTTGCGCAGCAGCACGTCGCCGCGTCGCTGCAACTGGTCGAACAGACCCGGGCGCATCGGCAATTGTGCGACCTTTTGGGCTGACGACGGCAGCGGCGTCAGATCGCGCCCGGTATCGTCGAGCTGGATGAACGCGAGGCCGGTCACGCCCTGCAAGCCGAGGCTGCCGAACGTCGAATGCGTGATCGGCGCGTGCTCGTCGACCATGATGCGGATCAGGATCTCCCCCGGATGTTTCGGATCGAACTTGATCGACTGCACACGGCCGACGTCGAGCCCGCGAAAGCGCACCGCCGCGTCCGCAAAGAGGCCGTTCACGCTGGTGCGCGCGATCAGGTCGTACGGCACCCGCACGGTGCGGTCGACGTTGAACAGATACGCCGCCAGCGCGATCGCCGCCGTCAGCACGACCGTGAAGAGCCCGGCCCAGAACGCATGCGCTTTGTTTTCCATTGTCAGTTTCCCTGGTTCATAGCGGCCCGGTTCATGGCGGCCCGCCTCACAGCGGCAACTCGGACGACGCCGGCTCGAGCGCCGCCTGCGGCAGCTTCGCGCGGCGCTCCGGCGGCAGCGCCTGCAGCGCGCGGCGCCCGCGCAGGCCGAGGAAATATTCGTGGATGAACGGATGGTCGACGCCCGCGGCCTCCTCGACCGGCGCGTTGACGAGCACTTTGCGATCGGCCAGCACGGCCACGCGTGTCGACAGTGCGACCATCGTATCGAGATCGTGCGTGATCATCACGACCGTCAGACCGAGCGCGCGATGCAGCCCTGAGATCAGCTCGACGAATTCGTCGGACGCCTCCGGGTCGAGGCCGGCGGTCGGTTCGTCGAGGAACAGCAGTTCGGGTTCGAGCGCGATCGCGCGCGCGATGCCAACCCGCTTGATCATGCCGCCCGACAGCGCCGATGGCATCTTCGACGCGTGCTTGCACGGCAGCCCGACCATTTCGAGCTTCAGCATCACGATGTCGCGCAGCAGGTCTTCGGGCACCTTGCCGAGTTCGCGCACCGGTTGCGCGACGTTGTCGAACACCGACAGCGACGAGAACAGCGCGCCGCGCTGGAACAGCATGCCCGAGCGGCTGCGCATCAGCAGCGCGGTGTCGGGCGAGATCGTTGCGAGGTCTTCGCCGAACAGCTTGATCGTGCCCCTGGACGGGCGCTCGAGGCCGAGAATCTGCCGCACCAGCGTGGTCTTGCCCGAACCCGAGCCGCCGACGATCGACACGATCTCGCCGCGCCGCACCTCGAGGCTCAGATGCTGATGCACGATGTTGCGGCCGTAGCGCTTGGTGATGTCGATCACCTCGATCACCGGCTCGGCGATTGACGGTACGGGTTGGCCGCGTACGGCTTCGGTGAGTGGCGCGATCATCCTAGCCCCACGTTTTGAAAAAGGATCGCGAACACCGCGTCCGCGAGAATCACGATGGTGATCGACGTGACCACCGAGGTCGTCGTGCCTTCGCCGAGACTCTGCGAATTGGCTTTGATACGGAAGCCGAAATGACAGCCGGCGATCGCGATCAGCATGCCGAATACCGCGCCCTTGCCAAGCCCGATCCACAGGTTCGCGATCGGCACGACGTTCGGCAGCTGGCGCGCGAAGAAGCTCATGTCGATGCCGAGCACGAGCTTCGCGGCGAGCGCGCCGCCCGTCAACGAGATCACGTTGGTCCACATCACGAGCAGCGGCATCGCGACGGCCAGTGCGATCACGCGCGGCAGGATCAGCCGCAGGCCGTGCGGGATGCCCATTACGCGCATCGCGTCGAGCTCCTCGGTCACGCGCATCACGCCGATCTGCGCGGTGATCGCCGAGCCCGAGCGGCCCGCCACCAGAATCGCCGACAGCACCGGGCCGAGTTCGCGAATCACCGCGAGGCCGAGAATATTGACGATGAACTGGTTCGCGCCAAACATGCGCAATTGCTGTGCCGACAGATAGCTCAACACGATGCCGATCAGGAACGCGACCAGCGCGGTGATCGGCAGCGCGCGAGCGCCGGCGTTGTAAATGTTCGCGGAGATTTCGGTCCACGGCGTGAGTTTCGGCTTGCGCACGATCGCGAGCAGATCGAGCACGAAGCGCCCGAGCATCGCGACGCCGCCCTGCATGTGCTCGACGAACGAGAAGAGCCCGAGGCCGAGACGCGTAAAGGGATCGAGGCGCGTGACCGGCTCGGCGCTCTCGCGCACCGTGTCGAGCAGCGCGATGCGCTCGAAGATGTCGCGCTGCGTGTCCGTGAGCGCGGTGCCCGGCGGCATCTTGCGGCCCCACACGCGCCACAGCGCCTGGCCGCCGACGTGGTCCATCCTGTCGACGCGCGACAGGTCCCACTCGCCGATGCCCTGCGCGCCGGTCAGCGAACGCAGTTCCGGAATCACGTGCCCGGTGTCGCGATCGCGCGCGAGCGCGAGCGCCGTCCACTGGCCCGAGAGACGGACGATCTTGCCTTGGCTGCCGGCCGCGACTTCAAGGCCGGGCGGAGTGTCATTGTTCAAGGATCGCGTGAATCTGGTTATCGGATTAGCGGCCATTGTAACGAAGGCTCGGCCGCCGGTCCGCACTGATGCACATCGATCGGCGTCGCCGTTCACCGCTGCGCATTCGAGTCCCGGGCGGGTTCGCTGTGGCTACAATATGGGACATGAATGCCTCCAAGACTCCCGCCTCCCCGTCCGCAGCGACAAGCGCGGCACCAGCCTCGTCGTCGGCTTCGACCGACTGGCGCATCGATCGCGAACGCGCGGTCAAGCTGTTCGGCGCACATGCGCATGACTGGCCGATCGAAATCGTCGAAGAAACCGGCTCGACCAACGCCGACTTGATGACCCACGTGAAAGCCCTGCCGCGCCGCGCGAACGCGCTGCCGCGGCCGATCGTGCGCGTCGCGTATCTGCAGACCGCTGGGCGCGGCCGCCGTGGGCGGCCGTGGTACGCGGAGCCCGGCAACGCGCTGCTGTTTTCGGTCGCGTGCGTCTTGCCGCGACCGCTCGAAGGGCTCGGGGGCTTGAGTCTTGCGGTGGGCGTCGCGCTCGTCGACGGGCTGCGCTCGCTGCCGGTCGCGGGTCCCGGACAGATCGCGCTGAAGTGGCCGAACGACGTGCTGCTCGAAGGCGACAAGCTCGCCGGCATCCTGATCGAAACCGCGTGGAGCACCGACGACGCGAGCGCGGTCGTGATCGGCATCGGCACCAACGTGAAAGGCGCCGACGAACTCGCGGCGAAGGTGGGCGCGCTGAACGCCGAGGTACCGCCGCAGGCGCTCGGCACCGTGCCGACCGCGTTGCAACGGGCGCTGCCGAACGCGAATCTGACCGATACGCTGGCAGCCGAATTGAACGCGCTCGAACCGATGCTGCAGCGCTTCGGCGCCGAAGGCTTCGCGCCGTTCCAGCCGCGCTGGAACGCGGTGCATGCTTACGCGGGCCGCGAGGTCGTGCTGCTCGAACAAGGCCAGGAGCTCGCGCGCGGCGTGGCGGCGGGCGTTGACGAGCGTGGCCAGTTGCTGCTCGATACGGCTGAGGGCCGCCAGAGCATCGCGACCGGCGACGTGTCGCTGCGCCTCGCCCACGGTGTCGCATGAGTCAGCGCGCGCCATATCTGCTGATCGACGCGGGCAATAGCCGGATCAAGTGGGCGCTGGTGCAGCCCGATGGGACGCAGTTGGCGAGCGGCGCGCTCGCGCATGACGACCTTGCCGGGCCACGCGCGCGGTCGGGTGCGCAACCCAGTTGGACTGACTGGCCGGCGCCATGCGGCGCGTGGCTCTCCAACGTCGCGGGCGCGGAGGTCGCGACGCACATCGCGGCGCTCGTCGACGCGCACTGGCCGCGACTGCCGCTCGCGACGATCCGCGCAAGTGCTCGTCGATGCGGCGTGACCAATTGCTACACGACACCGGACTCGCTCGGCAGCGACCGCTGGGCCGGCATGATCGGCGCGCACGCGACCTTTCCCGGCGAGCATCTGCTGCTCGCGACCTTCGGCACCGCGACGACGCTCGAGGCCTTGCGCGCCGATGGCGCGTTTATCGGCGGATTGATTGCGCCGGGCTGGACGCTGATGATGCGCTCGCTCGGTGAGCACACCGCGCAACTGCCGACGCTCGACGCCGCGCACGCGCGCGGCCTGCTCGACGCCGCCGATACCACCGGCGCGGTCCGTCGCGGTCCGTTCTTCGCAACGGATACGCCGCGCTCGCTGTCGGCGGGCTGCACGCTGGCGCAGGCCGGATTGATCGAGCGGATGTGGCGGGACCTGCAGGATGAGTGGCAGGTGCCGGTGCGTCTCGTAGTCAGCGGCGGCGCCGCCGACGAAGTGGCGAGCGCCCTGAAAGTGCCGCATACTCGCCACGATTCGCTGGTGCTGTCAGGGCTTGCGCTGATCGCAGCCGAGGATACGGCGCGGCAAAGCGGCTGATTGCCTGCCGTGGCTAACGTTCGATTCACGACCGGGTCGCGCGTGATGTACGTGTAGAACGTGCGCCTGAGTTGCGCGCAATTCGCCGCCCATTTTCCGAACCCGAGTTTCTCCCGCACGCCCCAGGCTCAACTTCTTTCTGAATTGGAAACACCCACAATGCTTCGCTGGCCGATCGCCATTCTGATTGTTGTCAACGTGCTGGCTTTCGTCGCGCTGCTTGGCGCCTTCGGCCCCACACCCACCGCCAGCGGACGCGAGCCGAATCATCTGAATCGCCAGATTCATCCGGACTGGCTGAAGGTGCGGCCGGTCAGCGCCGCCGACGCGGCCGACCAGGCGGTGGTCGGCGGACCCGCGCCGCAGGCGCCGATTTCGACATCGGAGTTGCCGCAGTAATCAGGTGAGCGACGCGATCGGTTAGAAGTTCAGCAGTGCGCCGCGCGTTTTGCGGTAATGGGCGGCATCAACCCTGCGTCCGCACCTTCTTCAACAGCGCGCTCGTCGAGCGATCGTGCTCGAACGCAATCGCGAGCGCCTTGCCGCCCCAACCGCGCACGAGCACCGATTCGGGCAGCGCGTCCATGTCGTAGTCGCCGCCCTTCACGAGCACGTCCGGGCGCAGCGCGGAAATCAGCTCGACCGGCGTCTTCTCGCCGAAGCCCACCACGTAATCGACGCTTTCCAGCGCCGCTAGCAAAGCCATGCGGTCGGCCTCGTTGTTGATCGGCCGGTCGTCGCCTTTGCCGAGCATCCGCACCGACGCGTCGCTATTGACACCAACGATCAGGCACGCGCCCAGCGCCTTTGCGTCGGCCAGATAGGTCACGTGACCACGATGCAGGATATCGAACACGCCGTTCGTAAACACGACGGGCGCGCGCAGCGAAGGACGAAGCTTCACCAGGGCATCGCGCGTCAGAATCTTGCGTTCAAAGATGGCGGTCATCGCACGGTCACAGAGTTGGGGAATCTGGGAGTTGGGGAGTTACGGGAACAGGAATGCCAGGTGCCGTCACGATACACGGTGGACGGCCCGAAGCAAAACGGTCCGGCAAGCTCACGCTTGCCGGACCGCCGTTTGATACGGTGCTGAAACGCCTGAGTCGTTACGCCGGCTGCTGCTGCGCCGGGTCTTGTTCAGCAGCTTGCAGACGCGCGACCACTTCCTTGCGATAACGGTTCAGTTCCTGCGCGGTGTTGAACGTGCGTTCGAACAGCAGCGACAGGTTGTGCAGAATGCGCTCGATGACCTTCTTTTCCCAGCCGTCGTCGAAACGGATCTGCTCGTCGAGCCAGCGCTCGAGCCATTCCGGATCCGGCAGACGCGACTGGATCGTGTCGCGCGGGAACAGCGCCTGGTTCACGTGCAGGTTGGTGGGGTGCAGCGGCTTTTCGGTGCGACGCGCCGACGCCATCAGCACGCCGATCTTCGCGAACGCGGCACGCGCGATGTCGCCGGTTTGCGCCATCGCCTTCTTCATATAGCGCAGATACGCGCCGCCGTGGCGCGCTTCGTCGCGCGAGATAGTTTCGTAGATGTGCTTGATGACTGGCTCGGTATGCCATTCGGCGGCGCGGCGATACCAGTGATTCAGGCGGATTTCGCCGCAGAAGTGCAACATCAGCGTTTCGAGCGGCGGTGCGGGATCGAACTCGAAGCGCACTGCGTGCAGTTCCTCTTCGGTCGGGACCAGTTCCGGCTTGAAGCGGCGCAGGTATTCCATCAGCACCAGCGAGTGCTTCTGCTCCTCGAAGAACCACACGCTCATGAATGCGGAGAAATCGCTGTCGTGATGATTGTCACGCAGAAACATTTCCGTGGCGGGCAACGCCGACCATTCCGTGATCGCGTTCATCTTGATCGTCGCGGCTTGCTCATCGGTCAACAGCGATGCATCGAATTTGTCCCAGGGAATGTCCTTCTCCATGTCCCATCGAACGGATTCGAGCGATTTGTAAAGTTCCGGATAAAGCATGGTGTTCATAGTCCCACCCCTGTTCTGCACATACTGTGTGTGTCTGTTGCTGCTACGTGTAGCCGTTTTATCTACGACGAACGGACGCGCCGTTTATCGGCCAAGCATTCAATTTTACGCGTTAATCAGCCGCCCAGAAGCATCGGGCAGCAAAGAAGTCCGGGCTTTTGTATTGGCGCCTGAAGCGTGAATCAGGCGCCGTGGCCAACCGTGCGGGAGGGATACCCTTTGCCTGAGGTCGAGCCAGTCTGGGTCGACAACCGCACCGTCCCGCCCTGCACCGGTAGCGCCGGCGGCGAATGACGCGAGGGCGGCGGGATTGGTTGTTTTCGGCGCACACCCCAAAGCCAGATCAAGCTTACACAATGATAGCACGCGCCTCCCACGAAACCCGTGACAGAAGCGGCGCGAGCGCACTGTGGCATTGACTTCTCTCAATAAAGTCGGCGATTCGCGCGGGCGGAAACCGCCGGCGCTGGAATAGGGAAAAACGCAGCCGATCAGTCGCCGTCATCATCGGCCACTGATTCCCGGCGCGCCGTCCGGCTCACGTCGACTTTTTCGGCGTTGCCGCGCTCGTTCCAGCCGCGCGTTTGGCCGACGGCGCGGCGCGCTTCGCCGCCGGCCGTTTGACGGCGGGCTTCGCGTTTTGGGCGGCGGCGCCCGACGCATCGGCGCCCGACGCATCCGCGGCCTTCGACGGTTCCGGCTTGCCCTGCGTGCCCCCGCCCGCCGCGGCGACCGCCACGGACGGCTGCGTCATCGCGAACTGCGCGATCTGGTTGAACTGCGATTGCAGCAGATTCCACCACGCGGACGCATCGAAGCCGGGCGCCGCGGGCGCCTCCTCTTCGTCGCTGTCGGCCTGCGTGGCGCTTTCGGGCGTGGGCGCGGCCGGCTTCGTCCAACTCGGCGCCCGGGCGGGGCTCGGGGCGGTGTTCGGCGCGTCACTCGCGGCGGCACCCGACGCAGCAGCCGCGGCGTGCGACATCGACGATTGCGCGAACGCGCCGAACGCGCGCAGCGTCGCGAGCGTCGCACGTTGCACTTCGAGCGCCTGGATCGCCGACTGCAGCATGCTCAGATTCAGCTTCAGCCATTGCTCGACCGCGCGCATGTCGGTGATGCGCTTGTCGAGCTCCTCGACGCTCGTGAGCGGCGCCATCATGTCGGACATCATCGACAGCGACGGACTCGTGCCCCCACCCGGCTGCGCGCCCGTCATGGCGGCGCCGAACGGCGACAGCCGAATCATGCTCCACATGCGATCGAGCATTTCAGCGGGCGGAAAACCGGGGAAGCCGGGAAAGGGCGGCGCGGAGCCAGTGGTGTCGGTCATGGTTGTCGCCTCGGTGCTGGATGATAGGTGGAGCGCGCGATGCCGCGCGCGTCGATTCGATCATACCGTGTGGGGTATGACATCACGATCGTTGGTCGTTACGTGGACCGCCCGCGCCAAAATCGGGCGCGCGCCGCTCGCGCAACGAGCTCAGGCCCTCGCGCACGTCGGGTCCCGCGAAGCCCATGAATTCCAGCGCGAGCGACGTATCGAACGCCGGCCCCGCCGTGCGCAGCCAGTTGTTCAACGCGTACTTGGTCCAGCGGATGGCGGTCTGCGAACCGTCGGCCAGCTTGCGCGCGACTTCGAACGCCTTCGGCAGCAGATCGCTTTCGTCGACGGCCAGCGACACGAGCCCGATGCGCTCCGCCTCCTCGCCGCTCACCGGCTCGCACAGCAGCAGGTAGTACTTCGCCTTTGCCATGCCGCACAGGAGCGGCCAGACGATCGCCGCATGATCGCCCGCGGCGACGCCGAGGCGCGTGTGTCCGTCGATGATGCGGGCCGTCTTCGCCGCGATCGAGATATCGGCGAGCAGCCCCGCGACGAGCCCCGCGCCGACCGCCGGCCCGTGCATCGCCGACACGATCGGCTTGCCGCAGTTGATCACGTTGTAGACGAGATCGCGCGCTTCGCGCCACACACGCGTGCGCACCTCGAAATCGTTCGCCATGTCCTCGACGAGCTGCAGATCGCCGCCGGCCGAAAAGCCTTTACCCTCGCCGCGAATGATCGCGACGCGCGTATCGGGATCGCGATCGATATCGCGCCAGATTTCCGCGAGCTCGTAATGCATGCGTGCGTTCGCGGTCGCGAGGCCGCTTTTATTCGCGCCCTCGCCGCTCATCACGACTTCGAGCACGCCATGCTGATGACGCTGCAAACGCAGCGACTGGTAGTGCGCGTAGTACGCGTCGTTCGGTTGCGATGGCTGAGGCATGGTGAGCAGTCCGGAGGAGATTCGTTCAGTCGCGCGCGCAACGCCGCGCCCCGTTCAATGCGGCTGATAAAGCCACTTGCCATTGGTGATTTCGACCATCACGCGGGCGCGCTGATCGAGCCCGAGATGATCGGCCTCGCTCATGTTGACGACGCCATTGGTGTCCGCGAGACCGCGTGTTCCTTCGAGCGCCTCGCGCAGCGCGCGGCGAAACGGCGTCGTGCCGGGCGCGCCGGCTTTCAGCGCGAGCGGAATCGCATGCTCGAGCAACGCGCCCGCGTCCGACGTGTACGAACCGAATGCCGACACGCTGCCCGCCCCGTGCCGCGCCTCGAAGCGTGCGATGTAATCGCGGGCGAGACCCTTCGCCGGATGATCGGCCGGCAATTGCGCGGCGACCAGCACCGGGCTCGCGGGCAGGAAGGTGCCGTTGCAATCGGCGCCGCACACGCGCAGGAAGTCGTTATTGCCGACGCCGTGGTTGTGATAGATGACGCCCTTGTAGCCTCGCTCGCGCAGCGTTTTCGGCGGCAACGCGGCAGGCGTGCCGGCCGCGCCGACCACTACCGCGTCGGGGTGGGTCGCGAGAATCTTCAGCACCTGGCCGGTCACGCTCGGATCGGTGCGATTGAAACGTTGACGCAAGCCACGCGCGCTCGTGCGCGCTTCAACGGGCGACGCGCAAGCGCGCCGACGTCCAGCTGCGGAGAAGTCCAATCGCGGCATGCTGTCTTCCTCCTCACGTCGGGGTTTTAGTTGTGATGTTTGCCGCAGTGTAGCCGCGCGCGCAAGTGGCGGCATCGGGCGAAACCCTTTCGCGCGTGCCGCCCGCGTCACAGCATTGCCGCGTGAGCGCCGCGCTTCATTCGAGCGGCGCGATGCTCTGCTCGATCGCACCGAAAATCGACTTGCCCGCATCGTCGAACATTTCGATCCTCACGGTGTCGCCGTATTTCATGAACTCCGTTTGCGGCGCGCCGTGCTCGATCGTTTCGAGGCAGCGCTTCTCGGCGATACAGCAGTAGCCGCGTTTCGCGTCCTTGTTCGACACCGTGCCCGAACCGACGATGGCACCAGCACGCAGATTGCGCGTTTTCGCGGCATGCGCGATCAGCTGACCGAAGTGAAACACCATATCGGTGCCCGCGTCGGGCTGGCCGACCTTCCTGCCGTTCCAGTGGACGATCATCGGCCGATGCACGCGGCCTTCGCGCCAGTGTTCGCCGAGCTCGTCGGGCGTCACGGCGACCGGCGCGAATGAGGTGGCCGGCTTGCTCTGGAAAAAGCCGAAGCCCTTCGCGAGTTCGGCGGGGATCAGGTTGCGCAGCGACACGTCGTTGACGAGCGTGACCAGCCGCACGCCGCGCAGGGCCTGCTCGGGCGTCGCGCCCATCCGCACATCGCCGGTGACGACCGCGACTTCGGCCTCGAAGTCGATGCCGTACTCTTCCGATGCGCACGCCACGTCGTCGCGCGGGCCGATGAAGTCGTCGCTACCGCCCTGGTACATCAGCGGGTCGGTCCAGAATTCGGGCGGCATTTGCGCGCCGCGCGCGCGCCGCACGAGCTCGACGTGGTTCACGTACGACGAGCCGTCGGCCCACTGGAACGCGCGCGGCAGCGGCGCCATGCACTCTTTGGCGTCGAATGAAAAGCTGTTGCGCGCACGGCCCTGGTTCAGCGCATCGTAAAGGTCGTGCAGTTGCGGCGCGTAGAAGGCCCAGTCGTCTAGCACGCGCTGCAGCGTGGGCGCGATCGCGTCGGCGATGGCCGCCGTGTGCAGGTCGCGGGACACGACGATCAGTTGACCGTCGCGCGTGCCGTCCTTCAGCGAGGCAAGTTTCATAGAGCTGTGAACCGTGTATTAGTGACGATGGAAGGAATGTATTCTACGATGGTGAATCGGCGCGGCCCAATATCTGCGTGTTCGTCGTCGTGTCACCGTAGCCGTCTCCAATTACGATCACCGAACGCGCTGCCCGCGCCTTTTGCACATGTCCGCCAACGCCCGCTCCGGCACGATCCGCACCCGCACCGACCCCGCGTCCGCCGACGATCTGCTCGATCCCGCCCATGCAACCGACGCAACCGGCGCCGATGACGAACCCGGCGAACCCGGCGAAGAAAAACTGCGCTCGGGCATCCAGTCGATCGAGGTCGGTTTCAGGCTGCTCGACGTGCTGACCCACGAGCCGCGCGCGATGATGCTGCGCGATCTCGCGCAGCGCGCGGGCATGAGTCCGGCGAAGGCGCATCGCTATCTGGTCAGCTTTCTGCGTCTCGGCGTGGTCGCGCAGGACCCGCTGTCGGGCCGTTACGAACTCGGCGGCTTCGCTTTGCAGCTGGGGCTCGCGCGGCTTGCTCGCGTCGACGGTGTGAAGCTCGCGCGCATCGCGCTCGCCGAACTGCGCGACCGGCTCGACCTGACCGTCGGCATCGCGGTGTGGGGCAATCAGGGACCGACGATGGTGCACTGGATGGAGTCAAGCTATCCGGCCAAGGCGTCGCTGAAGCTCGGCGACGTGATGCCCTTGCTCAGTTCGGCGACCGGTCTGCTGTTCGCCGCCTACCTGCCGTCCGGCAAGACCGCCGTGATGCTCGAGCGCGAGCTGACCGACTCGCGGCGCTCGTCGTATAGCGGCGCGCCACGCACCCGCGAAGAGGTCGACAAGGTGCTCGCCGAGGTGCGCGAGCACGAGGCTGCGCGCGTCGAAGGCATGCTGCTGCCGACGATCCACGCGTTTTCGTTGCCGGTGTTCGATTCGACCGGCGAACTCGCGCTCGGTCTCGTCGCGCTCGGCCATGAAGGGGCGTTCGATATCCGCTGGGGCGGCGAGATCGATACCGCGCTGCGCGAATGCGCGCACAAGCTGTCGTACGAACTCGGCTATAGCGCGACCCCGCGTGGTGACAACGGTTGATACGCACCGTATCCTTTCACGCTCTCACCGATTCAAGCGCCGATGGATTTTGCTTCCGCCAACCGCCGTCATGATCGCCTGCCCGCTTTTGGTAGCGGGCCGGGACGCGGCGCGCGCGCGTGGCGCTGGATCGCCGTCCTCGCGGCCGTCGCGGTTGTGCACTGGATCGCGGCGCAATGGTTCGAGCGCAATCGCGTGGATCTGAATCCGGCGAATCGCGAGCATGTGCCGGTGCAGGTCGTGCTGCTGACGCCCGAAAGGGTCGAGCGTCAACCCGCGCCACAGCCCGCCGTGCCGGCACCGCATCCGCCCGCGCCAGCACGCAAGCCCGCGGCGAGGCCGCCGCGCGAGCAGCATGTGATGACCGCGTTGCAACCGGCCAAACCGAACGAGCCCGCGGCCACGCCGGCATCGGAGGTGGCGGCTAGCGCGCCACCCGCCACCGCGAACGCGAATGCATCGGCCCATGCGAATGCCAGTGGCGCCGTCGCGAGCGCCCCTGCCGCGGCCAGCGCGCCGCAAGCGTCGCAGGGAGTGAAGTTTTCGGTACCGCCGTCGGCCGAACTCGACTACGACACGTTCTACAACGGCGTGCGCAACGCGCCCGGCACGATCCATTGGGCGAGCGACGGGCAGGGCTACGAAATGGTCGTATCAGTGCCGCTGCCGTTCGTCGGTCCGTTCGTGTTTTCGAGCCACGGCGGCATCGATGCCTTTGGCCTCGCGCCGGCGCAGTACAGCGAAAAGCGTGGCCGTCGCGCCGAAGACATCGCGATCTTCAATCGCAACGACAAGAAGGTGGGCTTTACGCGCACGCCCGCCTCGTTGCCGTTGCCCGACGGCGCGCAGGATCGCTTCAGTGTCGTGATGCAGCTCGCGAGCCTCGTGCGCGGCGATCCTGATGCCTATAAGCCTGGCGTGACGCGAAAGTTTTTCGTCGTCGATACCGATAGCGGGGAGAACTGGCCGATCGAGACGATCGGCGACGAAACGATCCGCGCCGCGCAAGGCTATCTGCAGACGCGTCACTTCAAACGTCTGCCGCGGCACGATGGCGACCAGCGCCGCGTCGATGTGTGGCTCGCCCCGTCCCTTGGCTGGCTGCCGGCGCGCATACTGCAGACGGAGCCGAACGGTACCCAGTTCGAACTGGTGTGGCGCGGCAAGCTGAATGTCGATGGCACGTCGCCGGATGACCGCGGCAATGGTGGCGCGCCGGCCACGCCTGCTGCACCCGCAGCCCCCGCTGCCACGGGCCCTGCAACGCCGGCGCCGGCCGACGCATCGGCAGTAACACCCGAGGCCGCCCCAGTTGCACCGGTCGATTCGACCGCTCCGACCATCATCAAACCGTGACACTTTTCGTGACACAGTGTCACGAGCAGATCTGCTCGAGATCGGCGAAACTTCCTTTGCAACGCTGACTCGCACGTCAATGGAGCCCCGTTCGCGCGAACGAGGCGACCCACCGCGCTTTTTCACTGCGTTTCCTTCAAAGGAGTCCGCATGCAAGTGAACATCAACGGTATCGACACACGCTACGTGCTGAGCAACGAAGGCGGCGGCCCGTGGCTCACGTTCATCCATCAGTTGGGCGGCGATCTTTCCATCTGGGATCAGATGGCAGGCTATTTCCGCGACGATTACACGGTGCTGCGCTACGACGTGCGCGGCCACGGCCACAGCGCGGCTGCGCGCGAGCCGTTCGCCATGCACGATCTGGCCGACGATCTCGTCAAACTGCTCGATGCCCTCGGCGCGCGGACGACGCACCTGGTCGGCCTGTCGCTCGGCGGCATGATTGCGCAGCAGTTCGCGCTCGACCATCCATCGCGAATCGACACGCTGACGATTGCCGACAGCACCGGCGGCACTCCGCCCGAGAACCGTGAGTTGTGGAATCAGCGCGCCCACACCGCGCGCAGCGACGGCATGGAGGCGCTGTTACCGTCGACGATCGCGCGTTGGCTCACGCCCGACTTTCAGGCCGGCCATCCCGAAGCGGTCGAGCCGATCCGTGAGACATTTGCGCGCACCTCGCCGGAAGGTTTTGCGATGGCCTGCGAGGCACTGCGCGATTTCGACCTTCGCGGCCAGCACGGCGCAATCCGCTCGCCGACGCTGACGGTGGCCGGACGTCACGACACTGGCACGCCCCCTGCTGCTACGCAGGCAATAGCGGAGGCGATCGAGGGCGCCCGCTTCGAGTTGCTGGACGCCGCGCATCTCGCGCCAATCGAGCAATCACAGCGTTTCGCCGCCTTGCTTGAATCGTTTCTGGAGCGGCGAGTCTAACCGTCAGGTCCGGAGTTTTTACTTGCGTCGTCCGGACCCACCCCTTGAATTCCATCCCACATGCTCCACCTACGGTCCAGAAAAGGGCAGGAGCCCAACGGAAATAAGGAGTGTCGCCATGCAAATGATCTATAACAGCCCTAACTACTGTGTCGTCGAGTTTCCTCCGCAGGAAGGTCTGCTTGCCATGAAGTCGGGCGGCTACGAGATTGTCGACAAGAACATGCAGCGCGAAATCTACATCGACGGGGCATTGGCGGCGCGTTTTCGCGAGCATGTGCAAAAGCTGATCGAAGGCGAGCCGACGCTCGACGAGGTTGATGAATTCCTCGGTCAATTCGACAGTCTGATGCATCAACCGGTGGTGCTGCATTGACTGGAGGTGTTCAGCTGGCGCTCTGGCGACATCGATCGACCGCACCGCGCGGCTTTGCCGGCGGGTTCCATCAAGCAGTCGGCGGCAGCGAAACGGCCCGGCAGGCTTTGGCTTGCCGGGCCGTTTTTTATTGCCTCGTTGGTTAGCGCGTTTCTGAATTCCCGGCGCGGCGCGTTCGTATCGGTCGATTTTGCCGGCCGCGCCTCGCACTCTCCTCCGCGCCGGGCGCATCCGCCCGGCTGCGGCTACAATGACAGGCTTTCCGCCAACGCCGGCGCAAGCCCTCGTCCGCCATGACCCAGCCTGCTCAATCCATCACGCCAGTCCGTTCGGAGCCCGCCTACACCCGCGGCGCAGCGCTGCCCGCGCTGCTGAACTCGCGCATCCTGATTCTGGACGGCGCGATGGGCACGATGATCCAGCGCTACAAGCTCGACGAAGCCAGCTATCGCGGCGAGCGCCTCAAGGACTACGCGCGCGACATCAAGGGCAACAACGAACTGCTGTCGATCACCCAGCCGCAGATCATCGCCGAGATTCACGAGCAGTATCTCGCGGCGGGCGCGGACATCATCGAGACCAACACGTTCGGCGCGACCACGGTCGCGCAGGCCGACTACGGCATGGAATCGCTCGCCGTCGAGATGAACATCGAATCGGCGAAGCTCGCGCGCGCCGCGTGCGACAAATACGCAACGCCGGACAAGCCGCGCTTCGTCGCCGGCGCGATCGGCCCGACGCCGAAAACCGCCAGCATTTCGCCGGACGTCAACGATCCGGGCGCGCGCAACGTGACCTTCGACGAACTGCGCGCCGCGTACTACGAGCAGGCGAAAGCGCTGCTCGACGGCGGCGCGGACCTGTTCCTCGTCGAAACGATCTTCGACACGCTGAATGCGAAGGCCGCACTGTTCGCGCTCGACGAGCTGTTCGAAAACACCGGCGAGCGTCTGCCGATCATGATCTCGGGCACCGTCACCGATGCGTCGGGCCGCATTCTGTCGGGCCAGACCGTCGAGGCCTTCTGGAACTCGCTGCGTCACGCGAAGCCGCTCACGTTCGGCCTGAACTGCGCGCTCGGCGCGGCGCTGATGCGTCCGTACATCGCCGAGCTCGCGAAGCTGTGCGACACCTACGTGTCGTGCTATCCGAACGCCGGCCTGCCGAACCCGATGAGCGACACCGGCTTCGACGAATTGCCCGCGGATACCTCTGGCCTGCTGAAGGAATTCGCCGAAGCGGGGCTCGTGAACATCGCGGGCGGCTGCTGCGGCACGACGCCCGAGCACATCGCGGCGATCGCGAAGGCGCTCGCCGAGCTGAAGCCGCGCAAGTGGCCGAGCCAGTATCGCGACGCGGCCTGAGCCCGCCTGAAACACTTCGCCCCGACGCCCTGCACGTCCTGCACGTCCCTTAACGCACGCACCCGACTCGCACACACGCCATGACCGATCACACCATGCGCCTTGCCGGCCTCGAGCCGTTCAACGTCACGTCCGGGACGCTCTTCATCAACGTTGGCGAACGCACCAATGTGACCGGCTCGAAAGCGTTCGCGCGAATGATCCTGAACAATCAGTTCGACGAAGCATTGGCCGTCGCGCGCCACCAGGTCGAGAACGGCGCGCAGGTAATCGACATCAACATGGACGAGGCGATGCTCGATTCGAAAGCGGCAATGGTCCGCTTCATGAATCTGATCGCGTCGGAGCCGGACATCGCGCGCGTGCCGATCATGATCGACTCGTCGAAGTGGGACGTGATCGAGGCGGGTCTCAAGTGCGTGCAGGGCAAGGCGATCGTCAACTCGATCTCGCTGAAGGAAGGCAAGGAAGCGTTCGTTCATCATGCGAAGCTGATTCGCCGCTATGGCGCGGCTGCGGTCGTGATGGCGTTCGACGAACAGGGCCAGGCCGATACGTTCCAGCGCAAGACCGGGATTTGCAAGCGCTCGTACGAAGTGCTCGTCAACGAAGTCGGCTTTCCGCCCGAGGACATCATCTTCGATCCGAACATCTTTGCGATCGCGACCGGCATCGAGGAACACAACAACTATGCGGTCGACTTCATCGAGGCGACCCGCTGGATCAAGCAGAACCTGCCGTACGCGAAGGTGAGCGGCGGCGTGTCGAACGTGTCGTTCTCGTTCCGCGGCAACGATCCGGTGCGCGAGGCGATTCACACCGTGTTCCTCTATCACGCGATCCAGGCGGGGATGGACATGGGCATCGTCAACGCGGGCCAGCTCGGCGTGTATGCCGAACTCGATTCCGAACTGCGCGAGCTCGTCGAAGACGTCGTGCTGAATCGCCGTCAAGACGGCACCGACCGCCTGCTCGAAATCGCCGACAAGTTCAAAAGCGGCGCCGCGAAGAAGGAAGAGAACCTCGAGTGGCGCAAGCAGCCGGTCGAGAAGCGTCTCGCGCATGCGCTCGTGAGCGGCATCACCACGTTCATCGTCGAAGACACCGAGGAAGTGCGCGCGAAGATCGCCGCTGCAGGCGGCCGTCCGATCAACGTGATCGAAGGTCCGCTGATGGACGGCATGAACATCGTCGGCGACCTGTTCGGCCAGGGCAAGATGTTCCTGCCGCAGGTCGTGAAGTCGGCGCGCGTAATGAAGCAGGCGGTCGCGCATCTGATCCCGTTCATCGAGGAAGAAAAGCGCCGGCTCGCGGCGGCCGGCGGCGACGTGCGCGCCAAGGGCAAGATCGTCATCGCGACCGTGAAGGGCGACGTGCACGACATCGGCAAGAACATCGTGTCGGTCGTGCTCCAGTGCAACAACTTCGAAGTGGTCAACATGGGCGTGATGGTCCCGTGCAGCGAGATCCTCGCGAAGGCGAAGGTCGAGGGCGCGGACATCATCGGGCTGTCGGGCCTGATTACGCCGAGTCTCGAAGAAATGGCCTACGTCGCATCGGAAATGCAGCGCGACGACTACTTCCGCGTCAAGAAGATTCCGCTCCTGATCGGCGGCGCGACGACCTCGCGTGTGCACACGGCGGTGAAGATCTCTCCGCACTACGACGGGCCGGTGGTCTACGTCCCGGACGCGTCGCGCTCGGTATCGGTCGCCTCGAGCCTGCTGTCCGACGAGGGCGCGGCGAAGTACATCGACGAACTGAACGCCGACTACAACCGCATCCGCGATCAGCATGCGAACAAAAAGGCACAGCCGATGGTCACGCTCGCGCAAGCGCGCGCCAATAAGACGAAGATCGACTGGGCAGGCTATCAGCCGGTCAAGCCGAAGTTCATCGGCCGGCGCGTGTTCAAGAACTTCGATCTGAACGAGCTCGCGAACTATATCGACTGGGGTCCGTTCTTCCAGACGTGGGATCTCGCCGGCCCATATCCGGCGATTCTCAATGACGAGATCGTCGGCGAATCGGCGCGGCGCGTGTTCTCCGACGGCAAGTCGATGCTCGCGCGCCTGATTCAGGGCCGCTGGCTGCAGGCCAACGGCGTGATCACGCTGTTGCCAGCCAACACGGTGAATGACGACGACATCGAAATCTACACGAACGAATCGCGCATCGAAGTCGCGCTGACGTGGCGCAATCTGCGTCAACAGAGCGTGCGGCCGGTGGTCGACGGGGTGATGCGACCGAACCGCTCGCTGGCCGACTTCATCGCGCCGAAGGACTCGGGCGTCGCCGACTACATCGGCATGTTCGCGGTGACGGCGGGTCTTGGCGTCGACGTGAAGGAGAGGCAGTTCGAGAAGGATCTCGACGACTACAGCGCGATCATGCTGAAGGCGCTCGCGGACCGGCTCGCCGAAGCATTCGCCGAAGCGTTGCACGCGCGCGTGCGGCGCGACCTGTGGGGCTACGCGAACAGCGAAAACCTCTCCAGCGAGGAGCTGATCGCCGAAAAATACCGCGGCATCCGCCCGGCGCCAGGCTATCCGGCCTGCCCCGACCATCTCGTCAAGCGCGACATGTTCGACGTGCTGCAGGCGAACGAAATCAACATGAGCGTGACCGAATCGCTGGCGATGCTGCCGGCGGCGAGCGTGTCGGGCTTCTACCTCGCGCATCCGGACAGCACCTATTTCTCGGTCGGCAAGATCGGCGCGGACCAGCTCGACGACTACGCGCAGCGGATGTCGCTCACGAAAGCGGACGCCGAGCGCGCGTTGGCGCCGTTGCTTTGAGCGTGAAGCGATACGTGGCCGGGCCGTGCGGCCCGAGCCGCGCGTGCGCGACTATATCGAGTCCGAAAGACAGAATATTTGGCGCCACGGCAATTTCGGCTTTGTAGACTGAGTCGGCTTTCATCCCGTCAAGCGCGAGCACAACGCGCCGGCTCACCGAAATTGCAACCGTCAACGGAGAAAAATCGTATGAAGAAGCTGACACTGTTATTGACCGCTGTTTCGCTGGCCGCGGGCGCTTCCGTGGCGCTCGCACAACCCGCCGCGCCGGGCGGATCGAGCGCGGTCAGCTCCTACTCGCCCCCCACCGAGGCGCATGTCAAAAAGGCGAAGAAGCAAAAGATGAAGAAAGGCACGGCAGCGTCGGCGGCCCCCGCGAGCCAGTGAGCGGCAAGGCGGACAAGCCCTCTGAATGACAAAGAGCCCGCGTCAAGCGGGCTCCTTTCTTTGAGTGCGCCCCAAAAGCGCTTATGAAGGCCTTCCGAGACCGGGCCGCGGCGCTCGGGACCCAGCAGAAATCAAAGCCCCCAGACGATATCCGCGTTTTCCTTCTGCGCCGCGCGCAGCATGTCGAGGAACGGATACGCGCGCTGCGCGAGACCGGGCGGAATCTCGTGACGATCGCGGCCGTCTTCGCCCTCGTGGAAATGGCCCTCGTGCTCGGCGCGCTCCTGCTTGTCGGAGGTGATCGCCGCTTCGAGCTTCTCGATGGCCGGGCCCAGTTCGTCGTGAGTAATGACGCCCCGCTGCCCAAGGCGTTTGCCGACAATGCCGACCAGATACTGCGCCAGATTCTCCAGCATCATCACGTCAGGGCAGGCGTGGCACTTGAAAGTAATCAGCATGACTGTTCCCTTTTTCGTTATGTCGGGTTAACGCATGAGCGTCCCAAGGGCAGCAACAGCGCGCGCCTGACGTGGCGCCGGCAAGGCGCGGCGGCCCCAGCCCCTCGTGGGCAACTCATTGAACATATTAGCACCTGCTAAAATCCGTCTGAACGGAAAAGCGCGCCGCCCAGCGCCACGTATGGCAAGGCTCGACGAGCATCGCACACGTGGGCCAAGCGGGGGCGTCGAACCATCGGCCGCGATCCGCATGCCGCGCGAGCCTGCGTGCCGGCGGGCCGCCGAGCGGAGTCCACCGGGTTGCGCTGCTTGCATCTCGTCGCATCGCCTGGGGGACACTCTGCCGGCGGCGCCGCAAAGCGCTGCCGCGTTCAACGCTTGCGACACCGGCCTCGGCCGGCGCCTCTTCCGCCTTACCGGATTGCCTCACTGGACTCGCAACAAGCATGCTGCCCGCACACAAACACACACTCGAAACACTGCTCGCCGAGACGGTGAAGCAGGTCGCGACTGCCACCCAAGGCGCGACGGAAGCCGCCTTCGTCTCGCCCGCCATCGCGCTGGAGCGCCCGAAAGTCGCCGCGCACGGCGACGTCGCGTGCAACGTCGCGATGCAGCTCGCCAAGCCGCTGCGCGCCAATCCGCGCCAGCTCGCGCAACAGATCGTCGATGCGCTGCTCGTCAATCCGCAGGCCAAAGGCCTGATCGACACCGCCGAAGTGGCGGGCCCTGGCTTCATCAACCTGCGGCTCACGGCCGCCGCCAAGCAAGGCGTGATCGCCGCCGTGTTCGCCGAGAAGGACGCGTACGGCGGCTCACGGCGCGACGCCGGCAAGCACGTGCTGATCGAGTTCGTGTCGGCCAACCCCACCGGCCCGCTGCACGTCGGCCACGGCCGCCAGGCCGCGCTCGGCGACGCGCTCGCGAACGTGCTCGCGTCGCAGGGCTGGGACGTGCACCGCGAGTTCTACTACAACGACGCCGGCGTGCAGATCCACACGCTCGCCCTGTCGACCCAGGCACGCGCACGCGGCCTCGCCCCCGGCGACGAAGGCTGGCCCGCGTCGGCCTATAACGGCGAGTACATCGCCGACATCGCGAAAGACTATCTGAACGGCATCACGGTCGAGGCGAGCGACGGCGAGCCCGTCACCGGCGCGCGCGACGTCGAGGACCTCGAGGCGATCCGCCGCTTCGCGGTCACGTATCTGCGTCGCGAGCAGGACATGGACCTGCAGGCGTTCGGCGTGAAGTTCGACCAGTACTACCTGGAATCGTCGCTGTACACGGAAGGCCGCGTCGAGAAAACGGTCGACGCGCTGATCGCCGCGGGCAAGACCTACGAGCAGGAAGGTGCGCTGTGGCTGCGCACCACCGACGACGGCGACGACAAAGACCGCGTGATGCGCAAGACCGACGGCACCTACACGTACTTCGTGCCGGACGTCGCCTATCACGTCGCGAAGTGGGAGCGCGGCTTCACCAAGGTCATCAACGTGCAGGGCTCGGATCACCACGGCACGATCGCGCGCGTGCGCGCAGGTCTGCAGGGTCTCGGCATCGGCATTCCGAAGGGCTACCCCGACTACATCCTGCACAAGATGGTCACGGTCATGCGCAACGGCGAAGAGGTGAAGATCTCGAAGCGCGCGGGCAGCTACGTGACGGTGCGCGACCTGATCGAATGGTCGGGCGGCGCGACGCCGGGCTCGGAAGCGGCCGTCGATCTGATCGACGAGGAAACCATTCGCCGCGGCCGCGACGCGGTGCGCTTTTTCCTGATCTCGCGCAAGGCGGACACCGAGTTCGTGTTCGACATCGACCTCGCGCTGAAGCAGAACGACGAGAATCCGGTGCACTACGTGCAGTATGCGCACGCGCGCATCTGCTCGGTGATCGCCGAGTGCAACGCGCGCTACGGCCTCGACGAGAACGCGCTCGCAAGCGTGGATTTCGCGCCGCTCACGAGCGAGCGCTCGATGGCGCTGCTCAACAAGCTCGCCGAATTCCCGGACATGCTGCAGCACGCCGCCGACGAACTCGCGCCGCACGCGGTCGCCTTCTACCTGCGCGAACTCGCCGGCGAATTTCACTCGTTCTACAATGACCGTGCCGAGCGCGTGCTGGTCGACGATGCGGCCGAACGCAACGCTCGCGTCGCGCTGCTCGCGGCCACGCGCCAGGTGCTGGCCAACGGTCTCGCGACGATCGGCGTCTCCGCTCCCGTCAAGATGTAACTCCTCCAGCGTAATATGCGCGCGGCCGTCGTTATAATCGGCGGCCGTTCCTGGATTCTTTTTGCAGGTGATTCGTACGATGGCAAAACCACGCCGCACAACAAAGCAATCGAAGCAAACCGGGGGCACTTTTCTCGGCATCGTGCTGGGCCTGATCGTCGGCCTGGCGATCGCGGTAGTGGTGGCGCTGTATATCACCCGTGCACCTACGCCGTTCGTGTCGAAGGTCGCGCCGCCAGCGGCGACCGACAACGGTGCGAGCCAGCCGCAATACGATCCGAACCGTCCGCTGCAAGGCAAGACGCCGGGCCAGCCGGTGCCGCAGGCCGCGCAACCGGCTCCGCCGAACACCGCGCCGGGCCAGACCAACGCCCAGACCCAGTCGGGCATGCTCGAAGAACCGCAGATCGTCGAAGTGCCGCCGTCGGGCGGCAACGCGAATAACAACGGCACTGCGGTCGCGCCGAATCCCGCGCAAGAGAACGGCACCGGCGGCACCGGCGGCACCGGCGGCACCGGCGGCATCGTCGCGCCGGCGCCGGCGAAGAAGCCGCAGACCTCGAGCGCGCCGGCCGCCACGGCGGCAGGCTCCGCGCCTAAGAGCGCGACCACGCTCGCCAACGCCAAGCCGGGCCCGGCCGCCGCTCCGGCGCCGGGCGAGGCGAACACCGGCTATTTCCTGCAGGTCGGCGCGTACAAGACCGCCGCCGATGCCGAACAGCAGCGCGCGCGCCTCGGGTTCCAGGGCTTCGAATCGAAGGTCACGCAGCGCGATGCCGGCGGCGTCACGTACTACCGCGTGCGCATCGGGCCGTTCTCGAAGTTCGAGGACATGAATTCGAGTCGTCAGCGTCTGTCGGACGCGGGTGTCGATACCGCGGTGATCCGCTTCACCAAACAATAAATAAACGGTAATGCCGGCTCGCACGGCGCATCGAACTATCGGCGCGGCGCGCGAGTCACAAGCACGATGGCCGCTTCGACCTGTATTGTGGCGGGCGGCCGCACCGAATCCGACCAGCGGCGACGGGCCCTTCGCATGGCGTCGCCGCGCTACCGCCTTATCTGGGTCTACACAACATGAAAAAGCTGCTGAGCATCCTGTTTCTCTCGCTAGGCCTGATCGCGGCCAGCGCGCATGCGTCGCCGACCGCGCCGGTTGCCGGCAAGGACTACACCGTGCTGGCCTCGCCGCAACCGACCGACGTGCCGGCCGGCAAGATCGAAGTCATCGAATTCTTCTGGTACGGCTGCCCGCATTGCAATGAATTCGACCCGTTCCTCGAAGCCTGGGTCAAGAAGCAGGGCCCGGACGTCGTGTTCCGCCGCGTGCCGGTCGCCTTCCGCGACGACTTCATCCCGCACTCGAAGATGTACCACGCGCTCGACGCGCTCGGCGTCGCGAACGAACTGACGCCGAAGGTGTTCAACGAAATCCATGTCAACAAGAACTATCTGCTGACGCCGGAAGACCAGAGCAAATACCTCGCGACGCTCGGCGTCGATCCGAAGAAGTACATGGAAGCGTACAACTCGTTCTCGACGCAAAGCGCGCTGCAGAAGGACAAGAAGCTGCTCGACGACTACAAGATCGACGGCGTGCCGACGCTCGCGGTGCAGGGCAAGTATGAAACCGGCCCGGCCGCGACCGGCACCCTGCCGGGCACGATCCAGGTGCTCGACTACCTCGTCTCGCAAGTCCGCGCCAAGAAGATGTAATCACGAGGCGCCGGTATGAGCTCTCCGCTGAAGGTTTTCATTACCGGCGCTTCGAGCGGCATCGGCCTCGCGCTCGCCGGCGAATACGCACGGCGCGGCGCGATTCTCGGCCTCGTCGCCCGCCGCGGCGACGCGCTCGCCGCGTTCCAGCGGTCCCATCCCCAGAACACCGTCTCGATCTATGCAGTCGACGTGCGCGACGCGGAAGCGCTCGCCGATGCGGCCGCGCGCTTCATCGCCGCGCACGGCCTGCCGGACGTCGTGATCGCCAACGCCGGCATCAGCCGCGGCGCGCTGACGGGTCACGGCGATCTGCGCACGTTCCGCGAGGTGATGGACATCAATTACTTCGGCATGGTCGCGACGTTCGAGCCATTTGCCGCCGCGATGGCCGCATCGAAGCGCGGCACGCTGGTCGGCATTGCGAGCGTCGCGGGCGTGCGCGGCTTGCCCGGTTCGGGCGCGTACAGCGCATCGAAATCGGCGGCCCTGAAGTATCTCGAGGCGTTGCGCGTCGAGATGCGGCCGTTCGGCGTCGGGGTCGTCACGATCGCGCCCGGCTATATCCGCACGCCGATGACCGAGCACAATCCGTACAACATGCCGTTCCTGATGGACCCCGACCGTTTCGCGGCGAAGGTCGCGCGAGCGGTCGAACGGCAGACGTCGTTCGGGGTGTTTCCGTGGCAGATGCGCGTGGCCGCGATGCTGCTGCATGTGCTGCCGCGCTGGCTCTACGACCGCGTGTTCGAACGCGCGCCGCGCAAGCCGCGCGCCGCCGCCGAGTAAGCCATGCAGTCCCGTGCGGTCGATGCAGCCGGCGTCGCGCACGAATCCGCGGGCACCGACGCACGCATCGTGTCGCTGGTGCCGAGCCTCACCGAAACGCTGTTCGCGCTCGGCCTCGAACGGCAGATCGTCGGGCGCACCGGCTTTTGCGTGCATCCGCGCGACAAGGTCCGGGCGGTGCCGAAGGTCGGCGGCACGAAGGCCGTCAAACTGGACGCGATCCGCGCGCTGCGCCCCACCCATCTGATCGTCAATGTCGACGAGAACGAACGCGACACCGTCGAGCAACTGCGCGCGTTCGTGCCGCACATCGTCGTCACCCATCCGCAGACGCCGCACGACAACCTCGCGCTGTTCGCGCTGCTCGGCGCGATCTTCGGGCGTGAAGAAGAAGCGCGGCGCTTGAGCGACTCGCTCGAAGCGCGTCTGCGCGAAGCCGGCGCTCACGCCTTCGCCGCCCAGAGCGTGCTGTACCTGATCTGGCGCGAACCGTGGATGAGCGTCGCACACGACACCTATATCGCCGCGATGCTGCGCCTCGTGAACTGGCATACGCTGCCCGACGTGCGCGGCGGCAGCGCGGGCGCCGCGCGTTACCCCACGCTCGACTTCGACGACGCGCCGTGGCTCGCGCAGGTCGAGCGCGTGCTGCTGTCGAGCGAGCCGTACCGCTTCACGGCCGCGCATCGCGATGCGCTCGCGCGCGATCCGCGTCTCACCGGCAAGCGCATCGATCTGATCGATGGGGAAATGACGTCGTGGTACGGCGTGCGCGCAATAAGTGGCATCGGCTACCTGCTGCGTCAGGCCGCCGCAACCTGAGGCGGCAGCATGGCCGCGCCGCCCCCATATGGATATGTCGATTAAATTGTTGTCGCCAAAATGGCCCTTCGATAAGCTTTCGCGAAGGCGCGCCGCCGGCCAGGCCTCGAAGGCCTGGCGCCCAGGCCTCAGGCCGGGATCGCCCGACCTGTACGACGGCGCCGGGAACGTATCACAATCGTGGCGACGCGCGCGCCGGGACCGCTGACCTGCCCGCTCACGCATCGCCGCCATAAACACAACCAGACGCACTGCCTGACTGCGCTCGTTACCGGAGATCCTATGCGCTTCAAACTGCTCGCAGCCGCCATCCTGCTCACTGCGCCCGCGCTCGTGCTCGCCAAACCGTTGACCGTCTGTACCGAATCGAGCCCCGACGGCTTCGACGTCGTGCAGTTCAATTCGCTCGTCACGACGAATGCATCGGCCGACGTGATCTTCAACTCGCTGGTGTCGTTCGACGAAGCCGCGAAGAAGGTCGTGCCCGCGCTCGCCGACAAGTGGGAAGTGAGCCCCGACGGCCTGACGTACACGTTTCACCTGCGCCCCAACGTGCAGTTCCAAACCACCGACTACTTCAAGCCCACCCGCGCGCTCAATGCCGACGACGTGATCTTCACGTTCGACCGCATGCTCAACGACAGCAATCCGTGGCACAAGGTGGCGGGCGCGAGCGGCTTCCCGCATGCGCAATCGATGGGGCTGCCGAAGCTGATCAAGTCGATTACCAAGGTCGACGACAACACGGTCAAGTTCGAGCTGAACGAGCCGAACGCGACGTTCCTGTCGATCCTGACGATGGGCTTCGCGTCGATCTATTCGGCCGAGTACGCGGATCAGTTGCTGAAGGCCGGCCAGCAGGTCGATCTGAATGCGAAGCCGATCGGCACCGGCCCGTTCGTGCTGAAAAGCTATACGAAAGACGCGGTGATCCGTTATGACGCGAACCCGACCTACTGGGGACCGAAGCCGAAGATCGAGCGCCTGATCTACGCGATCACGCCGGACGCGACCGTGCGCGCGCAGAAGGTGAAGGCTGGCGAATGCCAGATCGCGCTGTCGCCGAAGCCGCAGGATCTCGCCGACGCGAAGAACGACAAGTCGCTCGCGATCGTGCAGACGCCCGCGTTCATGACAGCCTTCGTCGCGCTGAACACGCAGCAGAAGCCACTTGAAAACCAGAAGGTGCGCGCCGCGCTGAACATGGCGTTCGACCGCACGACATATCTGAAGACCGTGTTCGACAACACCGCGACGCCGGCCGTCAACCCGTTTCCGCCGAATACGTGGAGCTACAACCACTCGATCAAGGGCTGGCCGTACGACCCGGCGAAGGCGAAGAAGCTGCTCGCCGACGCGGGCTATCCGAACGGTTTTGAAACGACGATCTGGGTGCGTCCGAATGGCAGCGTGCTCAATCCCAATCCGAAGGCCGGTGCCGAACTCCTGCAGGCCGACTTCGCGAAGATCGGCGTGAAGGCGGAAGTCAAGGTGATCGAATGGGGCGAGCTGATCAAGGAGGCGAAGCAGGGTCAGCATGACACGCTGTTCATGGGATGGGCCGGCGACAACGGCGATCCGGACAATTATCTGTCGCCCCTCTTCAGTTGCAACGCGGTGAAGTCGGGCATCAACTTCGCGCGCTTCTGCGATCAGGACCTCGACAAGCTGATCGCCGACGGCAGAGCGACGTCCGATATCGCCAAGCGCACGAAAGCGTATGAAGCCGCGCAGCAGATCATCCACGACGAAGCGCTGTGGATTCCGCTCGGCTATCCGACCGCTGCCGCGATCACGCGCACGAACGTGAGCGGGTATCACGTGAGTCCGTTTGGTCGGCAGAATTTTGGGGCGGTGGTGGTGCAGTGATTTTGCGCTGCGGTTAGCGCAGGCGGCCCTGCAAGAAAGCCCGGTTTTTGAACCGGGCTTTTTCTTTTCAACGCGCGAATTGGCTGGTTGCATCTGACACTGCGTAACCTTTTTTCGACGTGATCTCGGGCCTTCGCCCGCCAGACCGATTCCTAATGCAATTTTCCTCAGGCAAGAAGCTGATAATTGCTTGCAAAGTAGCCGCCCACACTTTGACAGAAGGAATGGTTATGGCAATGCAAGCTCCAACGAGGACAGGTTTTGAACGGTGGCAGGATGGCGTTAGCAAGGCTGTAAGCGATGCCAAATGGAATTCCTGGGACTGCGAGATCCAGATGGCAGTCCATGAGTACAACCGGCATCTTCACGGCACTTCCGGGTACGTGCCCTTGGACTGGCAGCTTATCAAGGCGATGTTGTGGGTCGAAACAGGTGCCCACGATCCGCAGTGGAACGCCAAGCCGATGCAAATCGGGGTTGCAGGCGATCCTGGATTAGCATCGCTGCTTTCACGCAAAGAAGGCGGTGATTTGATTGTGCCGTCAGCCTGGATAGGACGGCTGACAATGGCCTCTGTCAGAACGATACCGGCGTATAACATTCGTGCTGGTATTGGTTATTTGCTAATGCGCATGGCACATTTTAAGTACAGAAGCGTACTTGGTGCTGACCCTGAGGTTTACGAAATCGCGGTGAGGCCAGGAGATAGCCTCGACAAGATGGCGAGGGCTCAGGGCACCACGATCGACACGTTAAAAAAGCTGAATCCCACCGCCACTGTTCTGCGCCCCGGACAAGTGTTGAAGTACCGGAAAGCTTCAGTTCAAAACGCTGTTACAAGCTGGCGTCCCATGTCCGCGCCAGTGATAGCGGAGCGTTACAACGGAGGGGGCGACCCCAACTACGCCAGGAAGCTTGATTACGCTTTGTCAATGGTGCGCAAAGGAAAGGTAGCCCTATGCGCACAATGAAGCTGATCTGTTTCGGTTTGACCGCCTACCTGCCAACAATGGTCCTTGCGGCCTCAACTGCTCCCGTTGCAAGCGAACGGGCTCTGCGCGAGGAATGCAGCGCGTTCTCGCAAGCGGGAATGCGGGACTGTCTGGCAGAGAAAGCAGAGGCCAGTCTGAAGGCCCTCAAACGAGCCGAGGAGAAGATGGCTGGCACCCTCTCCAAATGGGATGAAGACAACAAGTACGTCAACCAGGCCAGGGCAAAACTCGTCGCATCAAACAGGAAATTCGCGGAGTACCGCAAGGCTCAATGCGAATTCGCAGCTTCGCTAAGTGGTGGTGGGGCTGGCAATTCGCACGAATTGGGCCGTTTGGCTTGCATTTCCGAACTCAACAACCGGCGAGCCCAGCAACTACGCGACGCTGCCTCTGACTTGCCGTTGAAGTAGTTCGCACGAAAGGACGCCTGGCATCGTTGCGCCGCTCAGTGCCTCCGCGTAGCGCGGACCTATTCGTCCTCGCTTCTACGCCCGCAGCCAACGGCCGAGATCACACCGCCGCAAACCGAATCACCCCATCCGCATCCTGCGTCCGCTTCAAATCCCCCGCCCGCCACAGCAGATGCAAATGCGCGAGCGCCTCACCCATCGCGAATGTCATCTGATGGATATCGAGCTGGCGCTTGAACATCAGCGGCACGATATCGGCGGCGCTGCGCGGCTTTTCCGCGCATGCTTCGCGCACTTCGGCGAGCCGCGCGTCGTGATGCTCGCGCAGTTGCTCAATGCGCGTGCGCACGCCGCGAAACGGCTTGCCATGCGACGGCAGCACGAGCGTAGCTTCAGGCATCGTCTCGTAGCGGCCGAGCGACTCCAGATACAGTTCGAGCGGCGAACCCTCAGGCTCGATATCGAACACCGACACGTTGGTCGAAATGCGCGGCAGCACCATATCGCCGGAAATCAGCGTGCCGGTTTGCGCGCAGTGCAGCGCACAGTGTTCCGGCGAATGGCCGAAGCCCGTCACCACGCGCCACGTCCTACCGCCAATCCTCACGTCCTCGGCTTCGCGCAAACGACGGTATTGCCCCGGAATCGCCGGCACGAGGCTCGCGTAGTAGCTATTGCGATTGCGCAGTTTTTCGAGCGATTCGGCGTCGGTCAGACCGTGCCGCGCGAAGTGCCGCGCCGCGGCCTCGCCACCCGCGTTCGAGCCACCGCCGGTCGCCATCACGCGCGCCTGCATGTATTCGCCGAGTGTCATCCAAAGTCGCGCGTCCCAACGCTTTTTATCGCCACCGCCGCACACCCAGTGCGCCAGGCCGATGTGATCCGGATGGCAATGCGTGACGATCACGCGCAGCACCGGCAGGCCGTCGAGCACCGATTCGAACACGCTCTCCCAATTCGCCTTGATCGTGTCCGACGTGATGCCGCAATCGACCACGGTCCAGCCTTGCTGGCCGTCGATCTCATCGCGCAGCAGCCACAGGTTGATATGGTCGAGCGCGAATGGCAGCGGCATGCGCAGCCAAAGCACGCCGGGCGCGACTTCCATCGTGCGGCCCGCGTCGGGCATCGTGTCGTTGAAGGGGTATTCGAGCTGGTGTTCGAGTGCATTCATGGGGACTGTCTTCCTCCGACGACCCTCCGGCATGGCGAGGTGTGCGATGCCGGTCGGCCGGGTTGTGGTTGCTTTCCGCTCAGGTTGACGATAACGTAAACGTCGATTCTATCGTCCAATCCGGTTTTGTGCCGACCAAGCGGCCACGAGATGTCCCGATGAATACGCAATACACGATTACCGAGCTCGCGCGCGAATTCGACGTCACGCCACGCGCGATCCGTTTCTACGAAGACCAGGGTTTACTCTCGCCGAGCCGCGAGGGTTCGAGCGGCTTGCGGCGCGTCTATTCGGGCCGCGACCGCACGCGTCTGAAGCTCACCTTGCGCGGCAAGCGGCTCGGCTTCACGCTGTCGGAGATCCGTGACCTGCTCGACGTCTACGAATCGCCGACCGATACCGTACCGCAGTTGCACGCGTTCCTCGCGACGGTCGCGCGTCATCGCGAAGTGCTCGAACGTCAGCGAGAAGATCTCGACGCGACGCTCGAAGATCTCGCGCAGTATGAAGCGCAGGCGCGCGCGCTGCTCGATGGCGCGAGGCACGACGCGAAGCCTGCCTGAAGCGGCCTGACTCTGACCGGCGTTTGCGGAGCGCGCGTGATGAATCACTTCCCCAAGCTGTTATCGTCGCAAATCGGTTTCGACGTCGCGCAGACGATGCTCGATGGGTTCGACCGTCACTACCGGATCTTTCGCGACGCGGCGATCCACGCGAAGACGCTGTTCGAAGCCGGCGACTGGCACGGCCTGCAAAAGCTCGCGCGCGACCGCATCACGTCGTACGACGATCGCGTGCAGGAATGCGTGCAGTTGCTCGAAGACGAGTACGACGCGGAGAACATCGACAGCGAAGTGTGGCAGCAGATCAAGCTGCACTACATCGGCCTCCTGACCACGCACCGTCAGCCGGAATGCGCGGAAACCTTCTTTAATTCGGTTTCCTGCAAGATTCTGCATCGCTCGTACTTCAACAACGATTTCATTTTCGTGCGCCCGGCGATCTCGACCGAATACATCGAGAACGACGAACCGGCCGCGAAGCCGACGTATCGCGCGTATTACCCCGGTACCGATGGACTTGCCGCAACGCTCGAACGGGTCGTCACGAACTTCCAGCTCGATCCGCCGTTCGAGGATCTGACGCGCGACGTCGCCTGCGTGATGCAGTCGATTCGCGAAGCGTTCGGCGTGTTCGACGAAGCGCCGAACTTCCAGATTCACGTGTTGTCGTCGCTGTTTTATCGCGACAAGGCTGCATATATCGTCGGGCGCATCATCAACGGCGAGGCGCTGCTGCCGTTCGCGGTGCCGCTGCGTCACGTGAAACCGGGCGTGCTCGCGCTCGACACCGTGCTGCTCAAGCGCGAGCAGTTGCTGATCATCTTCAGCTTCTCGCACTCGTATTTTCTGGTCGACATGGAAGTGCCGTCCGCGTATGTCGAGTTTCTGCGCACGATCATGCCGGGCAAGCCGAAGGCGGAAATCTATACATCGGTGGGTCTGCAGAAGCAGGGCAAGAATCTGTTCTATCGCGATCTGCTGCATCACCTGAAGCATTCGAGCGACCGCTTCATCGTCGCGCCCGGCATCAAGGGGCTCGTGATGCTGGTGTTCACGTTGCCGTCGTTCCCCTACGTGTTCAAGCTGATCAAGGACAACTTTCCGCCGCCGAAGGAAACCACGCGCGCGCAGATCCAGCAGAAGTATCTGCTCGTCAAACGTCATGACCGGCTCGGCCGGATGGCCGACACGCTCGAATATTCGAGCGTCGCGCTGCCGCTCGCGCGGCTCGACGAAACGCTGTTGCGCGAACTCGAAAAGGAAGTGCCGTCGCTGATCGAGTACGACGGCGACAACCTCGTGATTCGCCATCTGTACCTCGAGCGACGCATGGTGCCGCTCAATCTGTTCCTGCAGAACGGTAACGACGACGACGTCGAGCACGGCATCAAGGAATACGGCGACGCGGTGAAGGAGCTGATCCAGGCGAACATCTTCCCCGGCGACTTGCTGTACAAGAACTTCGGCGTCACGCGACACGGCCGCGTCGTGTTCTACGACTACGACGAGATCGAATACCTGACCGACTGCAACGTGCGTGCGGTGCCGGCGCCGCGCAACGAGGAAGACGAAATGTCGGACGAGCCATGGTACGCGGTAGGCCCGCACGATATTTTCCCGGAGACGTACGGCACGTTCCTGCTCGGCGATCCACGCGTGCGGCGCTCGTTCATGCGGCATCACGCGGATTTCTTCGAGCCCGAGCTGTGGCAGCGATACAAAGATTTTCTGTTGAAGGGCGATCTGCCCGATTTTTTCCCGTACGACCGGAGCGTGCGCTTTTGCGTGCGTTATCCGGAGCGGTTCGCCGGAGCGCCCGATGCGCAGGCGGACGAGCCAAATGTGCGCGTGGCTTGATGAATCCCACAAGGGTTCGCAGCGGGCAACGCGCGGCGGTAGCCATCCAAGCTATGACCAAGGAGCTCGAACATGAGTGACGCAAACCACAGTGGTATCAACGCCGATCCAATCGTAATCGTCAGCGCGGCGCGCACGCCGATGGCCGGCTTTCAGGGCGACTTCGCGTCGCTGAGCGCGCCGCAACTCGGCGCGGTCGCGATCAAGGCGGCCGTAGAACGAGCGGGTCTGAAGCCCGAGCAGATCGACGAAGCGGTGATCGGTTGCGTGCTGCCCGCCGGCCTCGGCCAGGCGCCCGCGCGCCAGGCTGCGCTTGGCGCGGGTCTGCCGCTCGCCACCGGCTGCACGACGGTCAACAAGATGTGCGGCTCCGGCATGCGCGCGGCGATGTTCGCGCACGACATGCTGGCCGCCGGCTCGCTCGACGTGATCGTCGCGGGCGGCATGGAGAGCATGACGAACGCGCCGTATCTGCTGCCGAAAGCGCGCGGCGGCATGCGCATGGGCCACGGCCAGGTGCTCGACCACATGTTCTACGACGGCCTCGAAGACGCCTACGACAAAGGCCGTCTGATGGGCGCGTTCGCCGAGGAGTGCGCGGCGTCGTTCGACTTCACGCGCGAGGCGCAGGACGCGTTCGCGGTCGAGTCGCTGAACCGCGCAAAGCGCGCGAACGAGGACGGCTCGTTCGACTGGGAAATCGCGCCGGTCACCGTAGCGGGCCGAAAGGGTGACGTCACGATCGCGCGCGACGAGCAGCCGTTCAAGGCCAACCTCGACAAGATCCCCACGCTGAAGCCCGCGTTCAGCAAGACCGGCACCGTGACGGCGGCGAACTCGTCGTCGATCTCGGACGGCGCGGCCGCGCTCGTGATGATGCGCGAGTCGACCGCGAAACGGCTCGGCGTGGCGCCGCTCGCGCGCGTCGTCGGTCATTCGACGTTCGCGCAGGCGCCCGCGAAGTTCACCACCGCGCCGGTCGGCGCGATCCGCAAGCTGCTCGGAAAGAACGGCTGGCGCGCCGGCGACGTCGATCTGTACGAGATCAACGAAGCGTTCGCCGTCGTCACGATGGCCGCGATGAAAGAGCACGATTTACCGCACAACAAGGTCAACGTGAACGGCGGCGCGTGCGCGTTAGGCCATCCGATCGGCGCCTCGGGCGCGCGCATTCTCGTCACGCTGATCGGCGCGCTGAAGAATCGCGGTCTGAAGCGCGGTGTCGCGACGCTGTGTATCGGCGGCGGCGAGGCGACCGCGATGGGTGTCGAACTGATCTGACGCATCCACAAAATCTTCGAGGAATACGATGAAAACAGTGTTGATCGTCGGTGCATCGCGTGGCATCGGCCAGGAATTCGTCCGGCAGTACAGAAAGAGCGGCTGGCGCGTGCTCGCGACCGCGCGCGACGGCGCCGCGCTCGATGCGCTCAACGAACTCGGCGCCGAAACCTTCGCGCTCGACGTCACCGCGCCCGAAGACATCGCGGCGCTCGGCTGGAAGCTCGACGGCGAACGGCTCGATGCCGCGATCCTGGTGTCGGGCGTGTACGGTCCGCGCACCGAAGGCATCGAAACGATCACCGCCGAGGACTTCGATCACGTGATGCACACGAACGTGCGCGGCCCGATGCAGCTGCTGCCAATCCTGCTGCCGCTCGTCGAGGAAACGGACGGCGTGCTCGCGGTGATTTCGAGTCGCATGGGCAGCATCGCCGATGCAAGCGGCACGACCGGCTGGCTGTATCGCGCGAGCAAGGCGGCGCTGAACGCCGTGCTGAAGCTCGCGTCGCTCGACGCGCAGCGCGCGACCTGCGTGTCGCTGCATCCCGGTTGGGTGCGCACCGACATGGGCGGCGCGCAGGCCGCGCTCGATCCCGCGCACAGCGTCGCCGGCATGCGCGAGGTGTTGGCGCAGGCGGCGGCATCGCGCGACGCGTTCCACGGCCGCTTCTTTCAGCACGACGGCACGCAGCTCGACTGGTAGACAACTACGTTGCATGGGACCGGAGACACGCTCATGGTGCTTGATCAGGATCACCTGATGGTGCGCGACGCGCTGCGCACCTTCGTGCGCGAAGCGATCACGCCGTACGCGGCGCAATGGGACCGCGAGCGCACCTTCCCGCGCGACGTGCACCGGCAGCTCGCCGAGCTCGGTGCTTATGGCGTGCTGGTGCCCGAAGCGTATGGCGGCGCGGGCATGGACGCGCTCGCGCTCGCGTTGATCCTCGAAGAAATCGCGGCCGGCGACGGCGGCACGTCGACCGCGATCTCGGTGAACAACTGCCCCGTGTGCAGCATCCTGCTCACTTATGGCAACGACGCGCAG
Source organism: Paraburkholderia sp. MM6662-R1 (assembly GCF_050436245.1). NCBI lineage: Bacteria > Pseudomonadati > Pseudomonadota > Betaproteobacteria > Burkholderiales > Burkholderiaceae > Paraburkholderia > Paraburkholderia sp. MM6662-R1. The sequence goes on from NZ_JBNDLV010000001.1 coordinate 2,279,533, forward strand.
AAGCGCGACTGGCTCACGCCGCTCGCGCGCGGCGAGATGCTCGGCGCGTTCTGCCTGACCGAGCCGCAAGCGGGCTCGGATGCGTCGGCGCTGCGCACCACCGCGACACGCGACGGCGACGCGTACGTGCTGAATGGCGTCAAACAGTTCATCACGAGCGGCAAGAACGGCGACGTCGCGATCGTGATGGCCGTCACCGACAAGGCCGCTGGCAAGCGCGGCATCAGCGCGTTCATCGTGCCCACCGGCACGCCGGGCTACGTGGTCGCGCGGGTCGAAGACAAGCTCGGCCAGCATTCGTCGGATACCGCGCAAATCGTATTCGAGGCGTGCCGCGTGCCGGCCGCGAACCTGATCGGCGCGGAAGGCGAAGGCTACCGGATCGCGTTGTCGGGTCTCGAAGGCGGGCGCATCGGTATCGCCGCGCAAAGCGTCGGCATGGCACGCGCCGCGTTCGAGGCGGCGCTGACTTACGCAACAGAACGCGAGAGCTTCGGCGCGCCGCTGTTCTCGCACCAGGCGGTGCAGTTCCGTCTTGCCGACATGGCGACCCAACTCGAAGCCGCGCGTCAACTGATCTGGCACGCGGCGTCGCTGAAGGACGCGGGCCAGCCGTGTCTGACCGAAGCCGCGATGGCAAAACTGTTCGCCTCCGAAGCGGCCGAGCGCATCTGCTCGGCCGCCTTGCAGACTCACGGCGGCTACGGTTATCTGAGCGACTTCCCGGTCGAGCGGATTTACCGCGACGTGCGCGTGTGCCAGATCTACGAAGGCACGAGCGACATCCAGAAGATCCTGATCGCTCGCGCGCTCAACTGAAATTTCAATGAACAAGCCATTGTTGTCACTGCAAAGACCTGTCGACTGTCCGTGCGGCGGCGCCGCGCCCGACGCACGCGGGGGCACCGCGACCAAAGCCCCGCGTTTCGCGCAATGCTGCGGCCGCTATATCGACGGCGGCGAAGCGGCGCCGCGCGCGCTCGAACTAATGCGCTCGCGCTATAGCGCGTACGTGCTCGGTGCAACCGACTACCTGCGCGCGACGTGGGACCGCAGCACCTGCCCCGCCGATCTCGACGTCGATCCCACCGCGCCCGACGCGCCCCGTTGGCTCGGACTGCAGATCAAAGGCTTCGCCGAAAGCAATGCCGATCACGCGACCGTCGAATTCATCGCCCGCTACAAAGTGGGGGGACGTGCTTATCGGTTGCATGAATCGAGTCGATTCGTGCGCGGCGATGATGGCCGCTGGCGTTATGTCGATGGCGACGTCAATGAGTAAATGAAGAGCACGCGACGATTAAGTAATCGCTGCATTACGCGCCGAAGCTTTCTCGTGCCTTTCACTCGCTCTCGACAAACTTGATAAAGGCCTTTGCATAGGCCTTTTTTCGTTCCTTTCACGCGGGCTTCTTCGTTGGCCTCGCACCACAGCACTGACACGACCTGTACTTGCCGCTTCCCGCCACATGTTCCCGGCCCTTGCCCGGAAAGGCTTTGAAGCCTCGTTCGCACATGCAGCAATTTTTTCGTCACGGGTTCTCCTTGATTGCACAAAACAAAATTGTCGTGCCAGGATGAGTCCGTAGTTTCATGACGTCACATTGCGAGAGCGGATCATACCGGCTCCGCAACATGCAAAGGAAGGCTGACCGGCCGCTGATCGAACGCGAGCCGCGCGGACTCCGACTGCATCAAGTGACGTTCATCCTCGACGCGTGGGGTCGCGTCGGCCGTTGGGTTCATCCCGTGCGATCTCGATTTGCGTGCGTGCGCTTCCCGCAACGCTCGCGAGTGAGTCTGTTTGTGTCGAAATCGCGAACGAAAGCTGAATGTCAGCAGCGTTTTGCGCAACCGGACAGCACGGAGTTCAGGACACGTCTTTAAAGCAGGTGCATCAATGGTGTTGAGCAAGGTTCTGACGAAGTGTGCGGCGATCTGCGCCGCGGCCACGTGTGCTGTCACGATCGCGCATGCCGATCCGCTCGCCTACTCGTCCCTTTCCGCACACGACGCGACGCCGTCGAGCGACATCCAGGGACCGCTGTCGCGCGCCCGCGTGCCGCGCCTCGCGCTGGACGACGACGTCTACCTGCCCACCGCTCACCTGAACGAAAAGATCATCCGCGTGCCGGTCGACGCCGCCGGCACGGTCACGCTTGAAACCACGATCTACAAGCCGGACGGCCCCGGCCCGTTCCCGATGATCGTCTTCAACCACGGCAAGATTCCGGGCGACCCGCGCACGCAGGAACGCAGCGACCCGCTGCCGTTCGCGCGCGAATTCGTGCGCCGCGGTTACGTGGTCGTCGCGCCGAACCGTCAGGGCTTCGGTCACTCGGGCGGCGTGTACGAGCAGGACGGCTGCGACGTCGAGCGCAACGGCCTTGGCCAGGCCGGCGACGTCGCAGCAACGATCGATTACATGTCGAAGCAACCTTATGTCGACGCGACGCACATCGCGGTGGCCGGCACCTCGCATGGCGGTCTTGCGACGATCGCATACGGCACCGAAGCGGCGCCCGGCGTGCGCGCGCTGATCAATTTCTCGGGCGGCCTGCGCCAGGACGCCTGCGAAGACTGGCAAGGCAATCTGACGCGCGCATTCGGCGCGTACGGCGAGAAGACTGCGGTGCCGTCGCTGTGGCTCTATGGCGATAACGATTCGGTGTGGAACGCGCAACTCGTCGCGGGCATGTATGCCGCGTACGGCGCACACGGCGCCAGCGTGAAGATGGTCGACTTCGGCCACTACAAGAACGACGCGCATCGGCTGGTCGGCGACCGCGACGGCGTGCACGTATGGTGGCCGGCCGTCGAAGCGTTCCTCGCGCGCGCCGGTATGCCGACTGCCGTGCAGTATCACGTCGCCGATCCGGCCGCGCCGAAGGCAACCGGATTCGCCGCGCTCGACGCGGTCGACTCGGTGCCGTACCTCGACAACGAGGGCCGCAATGGCTATCGCAACTTCCTGCATCAGTATCCGAGCCGCGCGTTCGCGGTGTCGGATTCGGGCGCGTGGTCGTGGGCCGAGGGCGGCGACGATCCGATGTCGGTGGCGGTGACGAATTGCCAGAAGCAGAGCTCCGATCCGTGCCGGCTGTATGCGGTCGATAACGCGGTCGTGTGGGGCAATCAGAACTCGCAGACGGCGGATGCAAGCGATGCCGATGCCGGGCGCAAAGCGATTGCGAGCCGGGAGTGAAGTACGAATAGAGGCGTGAATCGAGGCGTGAATCGCGCCTGATTCTGATGTGCCGCAAGCCCGCCGTATCGGCGGGTTTTTTCTTGTGCGCTCAGTTCCCCCGCAAAAAACACCTCGTCACCCCAAATTCTGGCCAGTAACAGCCCATTACTTTGACGTCGCTATCTCCGTCGATTGGCGAGCTTCCCTCATGAAATCGAACGAGCTGCATCGAACGATGCTAAACCTCGACGCCACCGCGAAAAACGAGCATTTCGCGGTTGATGCGCGCGACCAAATAAACCGCTAATCTCGACCCCGCGCACTCGCCGAGGCTTGCGTGCGTGGCAAAAAAGCACCCTGGAGTACCTCTTTGGAAAAGTCAGCAGTCCCCCCGGTCGCCCCTGAAGATTGGGTCGCCCGCAGCCTGCGCGCGGTGTGGCATCCGTGCACGCAGATGAAGCACCACGAACGTCTGCCGCTGATCCCCGTGGCGCGCGGCCAAGGCGCGTGGCTGTACGATCGCGCCGGTCATCGCTATCTCGACGCGATCAGTTCGTGGTGGGTCAATCTGTTCGGTCATGCGAACCCGCGCATCAACGCGGCGCTGAAAGATCAGCTCGATACGCTCGAACACGCGATGCTCGCCGGCTGCACGCACGAGCCCGCCGTCGAACTCGCGGAACGTCTGCACGCGTTGACCGGCAACACGCTCGGCCACGCGTTCTTCGCGTCGGATGGCGCGTCGGCGGTCGAGATCGCGCTGAAGATGAGCTTTCACAGCTGGCGCAACCGGGGCTACGCCGACAAGCAGGAATTCGTCTGCATCGCCAACAGCTACCACGGCGAGACGATCGGCGCGCTCGGCGTAACCGACGTCGCGCTGTTCAAGGACGCGTACGATCCGCTGATTCGTCACGCCCACGTCGTCGCCTCGCCCGATGCGCGGCTCGCGCAAGCGGGCGAAACCGCCGCCGACGTCGCGCGCCGCGCGCTCGACCATGTGCGCGCGCTGTTCGAGGCGCGCGCGAACCGCATCGCCGCACTGATCGTCGAGCCGCTCGTGCAATGCGCGGCTGGCATGGCGATGCACGACGCGTCGTACGTCGCCGGATTGCGCGCGTTGTGCGACCGGTACGGCGTGCATCTGATCGCCGACGAAATCGCAGTCGGCTGCGGCCGCACCGGCGCGTTCTTCGCGTGCGAACAGGCGGGCGTGTGGCCGGACTTCCTGTGTCTGTCGAAAGGCATCAGCGGCGGCTATCTGCCGCTGTCGATCGTGCTGTCGCGCGACGAGATCTTCGCGGCCTTCTATCACGACGACACCGCGCGCGGCTTCCTGCACTCGCACTCGTACACCGGCAATCCGCTCGCGTGCCGCGCCGCGCTCGCGACGCTCGATCTGTTCACGAGCGACGACGTGCTCGCCGCCAACGCACGCAAATCGGCGACCCTCGCGGCCGCGCTCGCGCCGCTCGTCGAGCACGCGCAGGTGCGCAATCTGCGTCAGCGCGGCACGATCTTCGCGTTCGACGCAATGATCGACGATCCTCAGCAAGCCAAGACGTTCTCGCGCCGCTTCTTCGAAAACGCGCTGCAACGCGAGCTGTTGTTGCGCCCGATCGGCACCACCGTGTACCTGATGCCGCCGTACATCCTCGAAGACGAAGAACTCGCGCTGCTCGCCACGCGCACGCGTGACACCTTCGACGCCACGCTCGCGGAGACCCGCTGATGCATCTGCTCGACACACTCGCCGAAGGCCTGAAGGAAATCGACGCGCGCGGCCTGCGCCGACGCCGGCGCACCGCCGACACACCATGCGCCGCGCACATGACGGTCGACGGCCGTGACATCATCGGCTTCGCGAGCAACGACTATCTGGGCCTTGCCGCGCATCCGCAATTGATCGACGCGATCGCCGAAGGCGCGCGCCTGTATGGCGCGGGCAGCGGCGGCTCGCATCTGCTCGGCGGTCATTCGCGTGCGCATGCGCAACTCGAAGACGATCTCGCTGAATTTGCCGGGGGCTTTCTCGACGACGCCCGCGCGTTGTATTTCAGCACCGGCTATATGGCGAATCTCGCGACGCTGACCGCGCTCGCGGGCCGCGGCACGACGCTGTTCTCCGATGCGCTCAATCACGCTTCGCTGATCGACGGCGCGCGGCTGTCGCGCGCGGATGTGCAGATCTATCCGCACTGCGACGTGGATGCATTGAGCGCGATGCTCGAAGCGTCGGAGGCGGACGTCAAGGTGATCGTGTCCGACACGGTGTTCAGCATGGACGGCGACATCGCGCCGCTGCCGCGTTTGCTCGAACTCGCCGAGCGGCACGGCGCATGGCTGATCGTCGACGATGCGCACGGCTTCGGCGTGCTCGGTCCGCAAGGCCGTGGCGCGATCGCGCAGGCCGCGCTGCGCTCGCCGCATCTGATCTCGATCGGCACGCTCGGCAAGGCGGCGGGTGTCTCCGGCGCGTTCGTCGTCGCGCATGCGACCGTGATCGAATGGCTCGTGCAGCGCGCGCGTCCGTATATCTTCACGACCGCGTCGGTGCCGGCGGCCGCGCATGCGGTGTCGGCGAGTCTGCGCATCATCGGCGGCGTGGAAGGCGATGCGCGCCGCGCGCATCTGCAGCAACTGATCGAACGCACGCGCGCGATGCTGAAGGCGACGCCGTGGCTGCCCGTCGATTCACATACGGCCGTGCAACCGCTGATCATCGGCGCGAACGATGCGACGCTCGACATCGCCGCGTCGCTCGATCGCGCGGCGCTGTGGGTGCCCGCGATCCGTCCGCCGACCGTGCCGACCGGCACGTCGCGTCTGCGCATCTCGCTGTCGGCCGCGCACTCGCATGCGGATCTCGACCGGCTCGAGGCCGGCCTGCAACAAGTCGGAGCGCGCGCGGCATGAGCAACTTGAATAACGATGACGGCGCGCTGTCGCTGTTCGTCACCGGCACCGGTACGGAAATCGGCAAGACCTTCGTGTCGTCGGCGCTATTGCGCGGCTTCGTGCGCGAAGGCCTGCAGGCAGCAGCGATGAAGCCGATCGCGGCGGGCGCGTTCGAAGTGAACGGCGTGCTGCACAACGAGGACGCGGATCAGCTCGATGCCGCGTCGAGCGTGCTGCTGCCGCCCGCCATGCGCACGCCGTATCTGCTGAAGGAACCGGCCGCGCCGCACATCGCGGCGGCGTTGGAAAACGTCTCGTTCGATCTCGAGCACATCGTCGCGTGCCATCGCGAGGCGTTGAAGCTCGCCGAGGTGGTCGTGGTCGAAGGTGTCGGCGGCTTTCGCGTGCCGTTGACCGCGACGCAGGACACCGCCGATCTCGCCGTCGCGCTGAAGCTGCCGGTGGTGCTGGTGGTCGGCATGCGGCTCGGCTGCATCAGCCACGCGCTGCTGACTGCCGAAGCGATCGCCGCGCGCGGTCTAACGCTCGCGGGCTGGGTCGCGAATCGCATCGACCCGGACATGACCTTTCCCGACGAAAACATCGCGTCGATTCGCGTGCATTTCGCGCAAGCGTACGACGCGCCGTTGCTCGGCGTCGTGCCACATATCGGCCCGCCGTCGCCGGAGCTTGCAGCGCAACAGCTCGACATTCGACGGCTTCTGCAAACGCTGCGCCAATTGCGCGCGGCATAGCGCTGCCCCGCAGCGCCGAACCCAAATTCATCCGTTTACGAGGATCGATCACATGACACAACTGAACATCGCAGCAGGCACCGCCGAAGCGAGCGCCGCCAACAGCAATCCGACCGCAGCCGCCACTGAAGCGAAGCCGCTCGCGCGCTGGCGCGTCGCCGATATCATCGCGTTGTACGAACTGCCGTTCAACGACCTGCTGTTTCGCGCGCAGCAAACGCATCGCGAGCATTTCGACGCCAATGCGGTGCAACTGTCGACGCTGCTGTCGATCAAGACCGGCGGCTGCGAAGAGGATTGCGCATACTGTCCGCAATCGGTGCATCACGACACGGGTCTCGCCGCCGACAAGCTGATGCCGGTCGACGAAGTGCTGGCCGCCGCGCAGGTCGCAAAGCAGAACGGCGCAACGCGCTTCTGCATGGGCGCCGCGTGGCGCAATCCGAAGGACCGCCACCTGGAGCCGATCAAGGACATGATCCGCGGCGTGAAGGCGATGGGCCTCGAAACCTGCGTGACGCTCGGCATGCTCGAAACGCACCAGGCACAGGCGCTGCGCGATGCGGGCCTCGACTACTACAACCACAATCTCGATACGTCGCCGGAGTTCTACGGCCAGATCATTTCGACGCGCACGTACCAGGATCGCCTCGACACGCTCGAACGCGTGCGCGACGCGGGGATCAACGTGTGCTGCGGCGGCATCGTCGGTATGGGCGAATCGCGCCGCGAACGCGCGGGGCTGATCGCGCAGCTCGCGAACATGGAGCCGTATCCGGAATCGGTGCCGATCAACAATCTGGTGCAGGTGCAAGGCACGCCGCTGACCGGGACCGAAGCGATCGATCCGTTCGAATTCGTGCGCACGATCGCGATTGCGCGCATCACGATGCCGCGCGCGATGGTGCGTCTATCGGCCGGACGCGAGCAGATGGATGAGGCGTTGCAGGCAATGTGCTTCCTCGCGGGCGCGAATTCGATTTTCTACGGCGATCAGTTGCTGACCACGAGCAACCCGCAGGCGGAAGCGGATCGCAAGCTGCTCGCGCGCCTGGGGATTCGCGCTGAGGCTGCGCAGCAGATGCCGGTCGAGCAGAGTGGGGGCGAGCATGGGTGTGCGCATGGGCATGGGGATCACGGCGTGGCGAATTGAGTCGCGGAAGCGCTGAGCCGCATGCGCTGCGTGCACGAACTAATGGTCTGCGTCGCCGCATAGTGGCGAAATTCACCCCGAAAGTTGGACGTTGATCCAATCTTCGGGGTGTTTTTCATGGCGAAGCTTTAATCACCAATTCAAGAAACCTAATCAATATACAAATTGCGTCAAATTAGGAATTGTCGCAATCGATCGGGTGCATGAAAGCATGTGCGTGCCTCGCTGCGCAAGGAATCCAGGCAATCATTGTCCCGCTCGGTCGCGCATCGATGAACCAGGTTTTTGTGCTTTGGTTATCGGGCAAACGAAGAAATGCGCGGGTACGCGCGAACTCGACGCCCACCACGGCATGCATCTCGAAACGCACGTGCGTGCGCAAACGCGCGCGATTTGCGTCGAAAAAGTAGAATGAAGCCTGTTCATACCGGGAGGAGACCCGATGCCGCACGCGTCGTCCGATTGCCGTCGCGCGCTCCGGGTCCGTCCCGCTCACGCCCACATCGACGCCGACGCATTCCGCACCGCATGAAAATACTCTTCTACGCACCGCACACCGAAGCCGCCGCGTGGCTGCACGACTTTGCGCGCGCTCTGCCCGCCGCCGAGCTGCGCGAATGGAAGCCCGGCGACACCGGCCCAGCCGATTTCGCGGTGGTCTGGCGTCCGCCGCGCGAGATGCTGGCCGGACGCAATACGCTGCGCGCGATCTTCAATCTCGGTGCTGGCGTCGATGCGATTCTCGCGCTCGAACGCGCGCATCCGGGCACGTTGCCGCCCGAGGTGCCGTTGATTCGCCTCGAAGATACCGGCATGGGCGCGCAGATGGCCGAGTACGTGACGCATGCGGTGCTGCGCTATCTGCGCCGCTTCGACGAATATCAGGTGCTGCAAGGCGAGCGCCGCTGGAAAGTGCTCGAGCCGCATCCGCGCGCAACGTTCACGGTGGGTGTGCTCGGGCTCGGCGTGCTCGGCACGCAGGTCGCGCAAACGCTCGCGTCGTTCGGCCTGCCGGTGCGCGGCTATAGTCGCGGCGAGAAGCAGATCGATGGCATCGCGACGTTCGCCGGCGACGCGCAATTCGATAGCTTCCTCGACGGCGCGAAGGTGCTCGTCAATCTGCTGCCGCATACACCCGACACGGAAAGCGTGCTGAATGCGCGAGTCTTCGCGAAGCTCGCGCGCGGCGCATATCTGATCAATGTCGCGCGCGGCGCGCATCTCGTCGAAGCGGATCTGCTCGCTGCGCTCGCGAGCGGCCAGCTCGCCGCCGCGACGCTCGACGTGTTCCGCGAGGAACCGCTGCCCGCCGATCATCCTTTCTGGCGCGAGCCGCGCATCACGATCACGCCGCACACGTCGGCGCTGACGTTGCGCGAGGACAGCGTCGCGCAGGTCGCGGACAAGATCGGCGCGATGATGCGCGGCGAGCAGGTGAGCGGCGCAGTGCAACTGGAACGCGGCTACTGAGTGAAACCTGCGCCCGCACGCGTCGCAGGCGTGCGGGCTGACTTGAATTGCAGCAACGCGGCAGCACCCATCCTGGATGGGACAGCGATCAAACCGTATCGAATCGGAGACACATCATGGCCTTACCGAAGCAAGTGAAAATCGTCGAAGTGGGTCCGCGCGACGGGCTGCAGAACGAGAAGGAATTCGTGCCGACCGCGACCAAGATCGAGCTGATCAACCGTCTGTCGGCGGCGGGCTTCCGCAACGTCGAGGCAGCCTCGTTCGTGTCGCCGAAATGGGTGCCACAGATGGCCGACGGCGCCGACGTGATGGCCGGCATCGAGCGCCGCGACGGCACGATTTACTCGGTGCTGACGCCGAACCTGCGCGGTTTCGAAGGCGCGCTCGCCGCGCGCGCCGACGAGATCGTCATCTTCGGCGCGGCGAGCGAGGCGTTCTCGCAGAAGAACATCAACTGCAGCATCGCGGAGAGCATCGAGCGATTCGCGCCAGTCGCCGCGGCGGCGAAACAACATAAGCTGCGGATTCGCGGCAGCGTGTCATGCGCGCTCGGCTGTCCGTACCAGGGCGAAGTGCCGGTCGCGTCGGTCGTCGACGTCGTCAAGCGCTTCGCGGCGCTCGGCTGCGACGAGATCGATATCGCCGACACGATCGGCGTCGGCACGCCGAAGCGCACCCGCGAAGTGTTCGAGGCCGTGACCGAAGCGTTTCCTCGCGAGCATCTGTCGGGACACTTCCACGACACCTATGGCCAGGCGCTCGCGAACATCTACGCGGCGCTGCTCGAAGGCGTCGAGATTTTTCATGCATCGGTCGCGGGGCTCGGCGGCTGTCCGTATGCGAAGGGCGCGACCGGCAACGTCGCGACCGAAGACGTGCTGTATCTGATGAACGGTCTCGGCATCGAGACCGGTATCGACCTCGCGCAAGTGGTCGAAATCGGCGACTTCATTTCGAACGCGATCGGCCGGTCCAACGTGTCGCGCGCCGGTAAAGCGCTGCTCGCGAAGGCGCGCAGCGAAGCAAACACCTGCGTATAACCGCAGCATCCATTTTCATTCAGGGTCCCAAACAATGAACGACCTCGCGTCCTTCGACTCCGACGATCTCGCCGCGCTGCCCGACTCGGCACGTCGCGTCGCGCTGCTGCTACGCGAACGCGGTCACGCGGGGCGAATCGTGATGCTGCCGGAAACCGGCAAGACTTCCGCCGAAGCGGCCGCCGGACTCGGCTGCTCGGTCGCGCAGATTGCGAAGTCGATCCTGTTCCGGCGCCGCGAAGACGACGCGCCGGTGCTCGTGATCGCGAGCGGCGCGAATCGTGTCGACGAAAAGAAAGTGGCCGCGCAGGTCGGCGAGATCGGCCGCGCGGACGCGAAGTTCGTGCGCGAGAAAACCGGCTATGCGATCGGTGGCGTGTGCCCGGTCGGTCACGCGACCGCGCCGGTCACGTTGATCGATGCGGATCTGCTCGAGCTGGAGAGCCTGTGGGCGGCCGCCGGTCATCCGCACGCGGTGTTCAATCTGACCGCGCAGGAGCTGATCTCGCTCACAGGCGCGCCGGTCGTCGATGTCGCGTTGCGCGAGCCGGCCTGAACACGATGGCGAGCGGCAACGATTACGACGACACGGACGACGGCGGTTGCGTGCCGTCGCCGTGCATCAGCGTGTGCAGGATGGATGCATCGACCGGCTGGTGCGAAGGATGCCTGCGCACGATCGACGAAATCGCCGGCTGGTCGATGCTCGACAACGACGCGAAGCGCGCGGTGTGGGACGCGATCGAAGTGCGCCACGCGACGTTAATGGCGCTGCGCACGACATCGACGGCGAAGGAGAAGCAATGAACGCCGCGCCGCGCATCGTGACGCCCGGTGAGACGTTCAGTTCGACGCTCAAGTTGTCGGTGGATTCGATCAAATCGTTCGCGACGCTCGTCGTCGATCTGAACCCATTGCATCACGATGAAGCGTATGCCGCGCAAAGCCGCTTTGGAGGCTTGATCGCGTCGGGCACGCAACCCACCGCGTATTTCATGGCGCTGCTCGCCACGCATTTCTCTACTTACGCGCAACCGCTCGGCCTCGAATTCGATATCAAGCTGAAGAAGGCAGTGCAGGCGCACGACACGCTGACGATCACGTGGCGTGTGCACGACGCTCACTGGAAGCCGAGCCTGAACGGCGATCTGACCTATCTCGAAGGTTCGGTGGTCAATCAGCGCGGCGAGCTGATGTTGACGGGTACCTCGACGATCCTCGTGATGCCGAAGCCCGACGCGGTCGTGGACGCGCAAGCGAGAACGGCCACGCCATGATCGCGCTGCCCGCATCGATCCGGGTTTTCGAGCGCGGCTGGCTGTCGTCGAACAACGTGCTGCTCGTCGACGACACATGCGCCGCGCTGGTCGATACCGGCTATGCGACGCACGCATCGCAAACGGTCGCGCTGGTACGCAATGCGTTGCGCACGCGGCCGCTCGATCTGATCGTCAACACGCACCTGCATTCGGATCATTGCGGCGGCAACGCACTGTTGCAGGCAACGTGGCCGTGCCGCACGCTGATCCCGTCATCCGAAGCCGATGCCGTACGCGGCTGGGACGAAACTCGCCTCAGCTTTCGCGCGACTGGTCAAACCTGCGAGCGCTTCGGCTTCACCGGCACGCTGGCACCCGGCGCACGTTTGCGGCTGGGCGCGCTCGACTGGCAGGTGCTCGGCGCGCCGGGCCACGATCCCCATTCGCTGATGCTCTATTGCGCGGACGAACGCTTGCTGATCAGCGCGGATGCGCTGTGGGAAAACGGCTTCGGCGTGATCTTTCCCGAACTCGAAGGCGAAAGCGGCTTCGCCGAGCAGCAAGCCGTGCTCGACCTGATCGCAACGCTCGACGTGCGCGTCGTCATCCCAGGCCACGGCGCGCCGTTCACGCAGGTCGAAGCGGCGCTCGAACGCGCGATGTCGCGCGTCGCCTGGTTGCGCGCCGATCCCGCGCGCAACGCAAGGAACGCGCTGAAGGTGCTGATCGTGTTCAAGCTGCTCGAAGTCCGCGAGATGAGCGTGGACACGCTTTTGCGCATGCTCGACGACGCGGCCGTGATGCGCGCGGCCGCGTCGATGCTGAAGCCGCGCGGCGAATGGCCCGCGTTGCTGAAGGGAATGATCGGGGAGCTCGCGGCGAACGATGGACCGCTCGAGGTGGACGGCACGCGCATTCTCGCGCGGCATTGAACTGTGATGTGACCGCTTCGACCGGCGCGGTGGAAAAGCGCACCGGAACGCAAAACCGTGCTCCTAAAAAGAAAACCGCTCGACGAAGCGAGCGGCGGAACATCTGTTGGACGTGATCAGCGTCGCTGTCGATGATACGCGTGTGGGTTTTTGCATCGCATCGGTGATTTCCCTACAGAAATTTGACGCCACGTTTTACGAATGCATACATGATCTGTCATCAAACGGCGTTAGGCGCTTGAACGCTTGCGCGTTATTCCGGGATCCGTAGCAATATCCGATTGAATGTCGAATCGGCATTACGTGGACGATAAGCGCTTTCTCTGCGGCACGATCCGCCACCCGAGATTGACGCCCGCCGCCGCCAGCAGAATCAGCGCGGCGCCGAGCACCTGAATCCATGCGAGCGTCTGTCCGAACGCAAGCCGGTCGACGATGATCGCGACCACCGGATAGATGAACGACAACGCGCCCGTCATCGACGTCGGCAGCTTCTGGATCGCGCCATATAGCAGCACGTACATGAGACCGGTATGGACGACGCCGAGCACGACCAGTTCGAGCCACTGCGCGCCGTTTGCCGGCAACGCGTCGAAGCGTACGAACGGCGCGAGCAACAGCACGCCGAGCGATACCTGGATCAGCGCGAGCAGATGCGGCGGCGTGCCCTTCAGCCGCTTCGTGATGATCGACGACACCGCGTACATCGCCGCCGCACCGACCGCATAGGCGACGCCGACCAGATACTGCCCCGGCACCGCGAGCACGGCCGGCTCGACCTTCACGACGAACACGAGCCCGACGAACGCGACCACGAGCCACGCGATCGTCGATGCGCTGATGCGCTCGCGAAACACCAGCGCGCCGAGTCCGACCAACATGAACGGCTGCGTGTTGTAGACGGCCGTTGCCATCGAAATCGACGCGCGTGAATACGCGGCGAACAGCAATACCCAGTTCACGACGATCGCCGCGCCGCCGAGCAACGCGAGGCCGAGCATCTTCCACGAAAACAGCTCGCGGCGGAACAGGCCGAGTACGGCGCACACGAGCGCGAGCGTCGCGCCGCCGAAAATGCAGCGGAAAAACACCACGTTGAACGGGCTTTGCTGCGACGACACGACAAGCCAGCCGATCGTGCCCGACATCAGCATCGCGACGCTCATCTGCGCCGCGCCACGGCGGATGTCGGTGGGCGAACTGCTCGAGGTCGTGACGGAAGCCTTGTTTGAAGCCATGATTCGATCCCGGATTGTGACTGCATAACTGGCAGTCTAATTAATCCACCCGCGCGAATACATGGCTAAACTTAAGCGTTACCGCATTTTCACCTCATAAACGAAGGCCGTCATGAGCAAACGCCTTGCATCGATCACGCCGGTCGCACTCGACGACACCGACCGCGCACTGCTCGCCGCGCTCGCGCAGGACGCGCGCCAGCCGGTCAGCGAACTCGCGCGCGTCGTCGGCTTATCGGCGCCCAGCACGGCCGAACGCGTGCGGCGGCTCGAAGCGCAGGGCGTGATCGAGCGCTTCACCGTGCAGATCGATCCGCGCGCGCTCGGCTTCACGCTGCAGGCGGTAGTGCGCGTGAAGCCGCTGCCCGGGCAGCTGCATCTGGTGGAGGAAGTGATCCGGCGCATTCCGGAGTTCGTCGAATGCGACAAGGTGACCGGCGACGACTGTTTCATCTGCCGCCTGTACTTGCATTCGATCGAGCAGCTCGACGAGATCCTGTCGAAAGTGACCGAGCGCGCGGAGACCAGCACGGCGATCGTCAAGTCGACGCCGGTCGCGCGACGGCTGCCGCCGCTCGGCTAACGAAGGTCCATCGCTGGTCAAACGAAGGTCGCGCAAAGCAGCCCGGCGCTTATTGTTCGAGCGTCTCGAAAAACGACAGCATCTCGGCGACCAGTTCGTCCGGCGCTTCCTCGGGCAGATAGTGCCCGCACGATAGCGCGCGGCCGCTCACGTCGCGCGCGACATGCCGCCATTCGTCGAGCGCATCGAAGCATTTTTCGATCACACCCTTGTCGCCCCACAGCACCCGCAGCGGACAGCCGATCTTGTTGCCGCGCTCGATATCGGCGCGATCATGTTCGAGGTCGATGCTCGCCGACGCGCGATAGTCCTCGCACATCGCGTGCACCGCACCCGGTTGCGCGAGCGCCGCCCGATACGCGTCGAGCGCGGTGGGATCGAACGGTGCGAGACCCGCATGACGTCCGCCCATCACCGCGTCGACATAGGCAGCCGGATTTGCGCCGATCAACGTTTCGGGCAGCGGCTCGGGCTGGATCAGGAAGAACCAGTGGAAGTAGTGCGTTGCGAACGCGCGGTCGGTGGCTTCGTACATCGCGAGTGTCGGCGCGATATCGAGCAGCATCAAACGCTCGACCGCGTCGGCGTGATCGAGCGCCATCCGGTGCGCAACGCGCGCGCCGCGATCGTGCGCACAGACGAGGAAGCGCTCGAAGCCGAAGTGGCGCATCACCGCGACCTGGTCGGCGGCCATCACGCGTTTCGAATACGGTGCGTGCGCGGCATCGCTCGGCGGTTTGCCCGACGCGCCATAGCCGCGCAGATCGGTTGCGATCACCGTGAAGTGCTGCGCGAGCGGCGCGGCGCAGCGTTCCCAGATCAGATGCGATTGCGGATGGCCGTGCAGCAGAAGCAGAGGCGGCCCGGCGCCGCCCTTCACTCCGAAAATGTCGACATCGCCCACGGCGACGCGAAAAGACGTGAAATTTTCGAAGGCCATGACGTCTCGTTGATCGTTTGAGGTCCGTGCATTGTAGAAGGCCAACAGGTCCGTGCGAGGTGGGATATCCCACGCAGACATGGAACCTGAATACTCCTTCGAACCCACTTCGCCTATAATCGAACGACCGTTCTTAAATGTTTGCGCGACTTCGGCATGCCGGTATCGTTCGACTGCCACACGCATTCGCCGGCCAACACGCCGCAAGCCGTGTGCCGCTAAACTCATTCATCTATTCGCCGGGCGCACGTCGCACCGGTTGGCCCAACCTGGAGACTCGCACCATGGCATTGCCCGCCGTTCTGCAAAACCTCGCGCTGCCCGTCGTCGCTTCGCCGATGTTCATCGTCAGCTATCCCGAACTCGTGCTGGCGCAGTGCAAGGCCGGTATCGTCGGCTCGTTCCCTGCCCTCAACGCGCGCCCGGCCGAGCTGCTCGACGAATGGCTGACGCATATCCAGGCGCAACTCGCCAGGCACAAGGCCGCGAACCCGGATGCGGTGATCGGCCCGATCGCAGTCAATCAGATCGTTCATCAGTCGAATGCGCGGCTCGAGCACGACGTGCGCGTCTGCGTCGAGCACAAGGTGCCGATCTTCATCACCAGCCTGCGCGCGCCGGCACGCGAGATCGTCGATGCGGTGCATAGCTACGGCGGCATCGTGCTGCACGACGTGATCAATCTGCGTCATGCGCAGAAAGCGCTGGAAGCCGGCGTCGACGGGCTGATTCTGGTCGCATCGGGCGCGGGCGGCCACGCGGGCACCACCTCGCCGTTCGCGCTGGTCGGCGAGGTGCGGCGCATTTTCGACGGCCCGATCGTGCTGTCGGGCTCGATCGCCAACGGCGGCTCGATTCTCGCCGCGCAGGCGATGGGCGCGGACCTCGCGTACATGGGCACACGCTTCATCGCCACCAAAGAAGCGCACGCGGTCGACAGCTACAAGCAGGCGATCATCAACGCGAAGGCGTCGGACATCATCTACACGAACCTGTTCACCGGCGTGCACGGCAACTACATCCGCGAGAGCATTGCGAACGCGGGGCTCGATCCCGACGCGCTGCCCGAATCGGACAAGACCAGGATGAACTTCGGCGGCGACAAGACGAAGGCGTGGAAGGACATCTGGGGCGCGGGCCAGGGCGTCGGCCTGATGGACGACGTGCCGGACGTCGCCGAGCTCGTGCGGCGTCTGAAGAAGGAATACAACGACGCGAAGGCGCGGCTCGGCATCGCGCGCTGAGGTGAAGAACGGAGCGGGCCGGGGCGCCCGCTCGCGGCCTACATATTCCGCCGATACTGCCCGCCCACCTCGAACAGCGCGTGGGTGATCTGCCCGAGCGAACACACGCGCACCACGTCCATCAGCACCGCGAACACGTTGCCGTCGTCGATCACCGCGCGCTTCAGGCGTTCGAGCGCCTCGGGCGCGGCGTCGAGGTGGCGCGCCTGGAAGTCGCGCAACCGCCGCAGCTGACTCTGCTTCTCCGCGTCGGTGGAACGCGCGAGCACCAGCGGCCGCGGCGCTTCATGCGGATGCGCGCTCAGGAACGTATTGACGCCGACGATCGGATACGAACCGTCATGCTTGCGATGCTCGTACAGCATCGACTCGTCCTGAATCCGTCCGCGCTGATAGCCGGTTTCCATCGCGCCGAGCACGCCGCCGCGCTCTGTCAGCCGCTCGAATTCGGCGAGCACAGCCTCCTCGACCAGGTCGGTCAACTCGTCGATCACGAAACTGCCCTGATTCGGATTCTGGTTCTTCGCGAGCCCCCATTCGCGATTGATGATCAGCTGGATCGCAACTGCGCGGCGCACCGATTCCTCGGTCGGCGTCGTGATCGCTTCGTCGAACGCATTGGTGTGCAGCGAGTTGCAGTTGTCGTAGATCGCGATCAGCGCCTGCAGCGTCGTGCGGATGTCGTTGAAATCGATCTCCTGCGCGTGCAGGCTGCGGCCCGACGTCTGCACGTGATACTTGAGCTTCTGACTACGCTCGTTCGCGCCATAGCGCTCGCGCATCGCGACCGCCCAGATGCGTCGCGCGACGCGGCCGAGCACCGTGTACTCCGGGTCCATGCCGTTCGAGAAGAAGAACGACAGATTCGGCGCGAAGTCGTCGATCGACATGCCGCGCGCGAGATACGCCTCGACGTAGGTGAAGCCGTTCGCGAGCGTGTACGCGAGCTGCGAGATGGGGTTCGCGCCGGCCTCGGCGATGTGATAGCCGGAAATCGACACCGAATAGAAATTGCGCACGCCGTGTTCGACGAAATACGCCTGAATGTCACCCATCACCTTCAGGCTGAATTCGGTCGAGAAGATGCAGGTGTTCTGCCCCTGGTCTTCTTTCAGGATGTCGGCCTGCACGGTGCCGCGCACGTTTTCGAGCGCGGCGCGGCGCGTTGCGGCGAGTTCGGCTTCGGTCAACGGGCGGCCTTGCTGTTGCTCGCCCAGCGCGATCTGCTGCTCGATCGCGACGTTGAAGAACATCGCGAGGATCGTCGGCGCGGGGCCGTTGATCGTCATCGAGACCGACGTATCCGGCGAGCACAGATCGAAGCCGTCATACAGCGTCTTCATGTCGTCGAGCGTGGCGACCGACACACCCGAATTGCCGACCTTGCCGTAGATGTCCGGGCGCTCGTGCGGCTCCTCACCGTACAGCGTCACCGAGTCGAACGCGGTGGATAGCCGTTTGGCCGGCATGCCTTCCGACAGCAGCCTGAAGCGACGATTCGTGCGCTGCGGATCGCCCTCGCCCGCGAACATGCGCGTCGGGTCCTCGTTCTCGCGACGAAACGGAAACACGCCAGCGGTGAATGGGAAATAGCCGGGCAGATTGTCGAGCATCAGCCAGCGCAGGATCTCGCCGTGATCGACGAATTTCGGCAGCGACACTTTGCGGATTTCGGAGCCGGACAGCGTCGTGACCGTCAGCGCGGTGCGGATTTCACGCTTGCGGATGCGCACCACATGTTCGTCGCCCGCATAGGCGGCCACCGTTTGCGGCCACGCGTCGAGCAGCTTGCGTTCGCGCTCGCCGAGCGCGGCGCCGCGTTGGTCGATCAGCGCATCGAGCGACGCTGCGTCGCTGCCCGCCTCGCCGAGCATGCGGCGCGTCTCGACGATCTGCCAGCGTTCCCGCGCGATTTGCGCCTGCGCGTCGGCGCGCGCTCGATAGCCGCGTACCGTCTGCGCGATGTCGGCCAGATAGCGCACGCGCGCGGGCGGCACGATTGCATGCAGGTTGCTCGAAAAGCGCAGGCCTTCGGTCGCGCCGAGCCGTGCGCCGCCCTCGCGCAGGCCATGCGTGCGCAGCGCATTAGCGATGCGCCGGTACAGCGCGGTCACGCCGTCGTCGTTGAAGCGCGACGCGATCGTGCCGAACACCGGCATCGCGTCGGGCGATGTCGCGAAGTCCCTGCGATTGCGCTGCACCTGCTTCGCGACGTCGCGCAGCGCATCCTGCGCACCCTTGCGATCGAATTTGTTGATCGCGACGAAGCTCGCGAAGTCGAGCATATCGATCTTCTCGAGCTGGCTCGCGGCGCCGAACTCCGGCGTCATCACGTACAGCGATTCGTCGACGAACGGCACGATCGCCGCGTCGCCCTGACCGATCCCCGACGTCTCGACGACGATCAGATCGAAGCCCGCCACCTTGCACAGCATCAGCGCGGCGGGTAGCGAATCGGAGAGTTCGGTCGACGCCTCGCGCGTCGCCATCGAGCGCATATAAATGCGGGCGCCGTCGCCCCAATCGCCGATCGCATTCATGCGGATGCGGTCGCCGAGCAGCGCGCCGCCGGATTTTCGGCGCGACGGATCGATCGCGAGCACGGCGATGTTCAGCGTGTCGCCGTAGTCGAGCCGGAAGCGGCGGATCAGCTCGTCGGTCAGCGACGACTTGCCCGCGCCGCCGGTGCCGGTGATGCCGAGCACCGGGATGCGTGGCGCTTGCGCGAGCGTCGCTAGCTGGTCGCGCGCGGCGGCGTCGACGCTGTTCGCTTCGAACGCGCTGATCAGTTGCGCGAGGCGGCGGAAGATCGGCACGGCGAGATCGGCGGGACCGGCGGGGTGCGAGCCAGCAGCAGTGCCAGCGTGCGGAGCATGGGCCTCACCGCAACGCGGCAACGGCCGCCCGGCCAGCTCGGCGAGCCATTCGCGCACCGGCGTCGGCCGCGCCGCGTCGGCCGCGCGCGCGCCTTCGACGCAGCGCGCGATCATGTCGTCGATCATGCCTTGCAGACCGAGCCGCTGACCGTCGTGCGGCGAGTAGATTTTTTCGACGCCGTCGCGTTCGAGCGCGGCAATTTCCTCGGGGACGATCACGCCGCCGCCGCCGCCGAACACCTTGATGCGCTCGCCGCCGCTTGCACGCAGCAAATCCACCAGGTAGCGGAAGTATTCGTTGTGGCCACCCTGATAGCTCGACACGGCGACGCCGTCGGCGTCCTCGTTGAGCGCGGCGGTCGCGACTTCGGCGACTGAGCGGTTGTGGCCGAGGTGGATCACCTCGACGCCGCTTGCCTGCAGGATGCGCCGCATGATGTTGATCGACGCGTCGTGGCCGTCGAACAGTGCGGCGGCGGTGACGAAGCGCAGGCGCCGGCCCGCGGGCAGTTCGTGGCTGCCGGCACGCTGCGGCGTGGACAGATCGGTCATGTCTCCCCCAGATCATTTAACTGATGGGTGCTCACAATCAGTATATAGAAACGGGGTAACACGGCGCCGGGGCGCGGGGCGGGCGATTGGCGACGTATGCTCGGTGCTTCGCGAAACGCTACCGCACCGCCAACGCCTTGATTTGGTCGAGCGACGGCCACAGCGATTCGTTTGCGAACCGCGCCGCCAGAAAATCGACGAATGAGCGCACCTTAGCGGATAGATGCCGTCGGCTCGTGTAGACGACGTGGATCGGCAGCTCCCGCGGCGGCACCTGGTCGACAAGCAGCGGCACGAGCCGCCCTTCGGCGAGATCGCTGCCGATCACCTCGGTGCCGAGCATCGCGATGCCCGCGCCATGCAGCACGACCACGCGCTGGGCCTCGAGCTGATTGACGATCAGGTTGCCCGACAGGCGCACACGCGAGCCCGCGTCGCCGGTCGCGACTTCGAGCGCCGATACGCCCGCGTACTGCAGATAGTTGTGGCGCGCGAGATCGGCGACGCTCTTCGGCGTGCCATGCTTGCGCAGATAGGCGGGCGATGCGCACAGCACCAGATGCGCGGTCGCAATCTGCCGCGCGATCAGCGACGACGACTTGAGCCCGCCCGGCGACGCGCGGATCGCGACGTCGAAGCCCTCGTCGATCAGCTCGACGACGCGGTCGGACAGTGTCATATCGACGGTGACCTGCGGATACTGCGCGGCGTAGTCCGCGACCGCGGCCATCACGTGATTCAGGCCGAACGCCGACAGCGACGACACCCGCAGCCGCCCGTGCGGCACGACGCTTGCCGCGCCGACCGCCTGGCCGGCTTCGTCGAGCTCGGTGAGCGCCTGACTCAGCCGCTCGTAGTACTCGCGGCCTGCCTCGGTCGGCGCGACGCGGCGCGTGGTGCGGTTCAGGAGCCGCGCGCCGAGCTGCTGCTCCAGATGCATCACGTGCTTGCTCGCCATCGCCGCCGACATCTCC
Organism: Paraburkholderia sp. MM6662-R1; assembly: GCF_050436245.1. Taxonomy (NCBI): domain Bacteria; kingdom Pseudomonadati; phylum Pseudomonadota; class Betaproteobacteria; order Burkholderiales; family Burkholderiaceae; genus Paraburkholderia; species Paraburkholderia sp. MM6662-R1. Next base: position 2,300,637 of record NZ_JBNDLV010000001.1, read on the forward strand.
ATCTTCTCCGCCGCGCCGACGAAACTGCCGGCTTCGACCACGTGGCGAAACACTTTCATGCTGACGAGGGTGTCCATCTCAGTCGCTCGCTTCAGGAATCAATCGACGTCATTTTGCCGGGTTTATCAAAAGGACGGCAGCAAACGCTCGTATTCGGCGGCACCCGAAAACGACAAAGCCCGCGTTCCGGGCGGAACGCGGGCTTTGCGGTGACACCGTGGGCCGAGATCAGAACTTCGCGCGCAACCCCGCGCCATATGTATTGCCGCTCGACTGACCGGTGATGTGGTCATACAGGTACGCGGCATAGACATCGGTGCGCTTGGACAGCGGATAGTCGTAGCCGACCGCCGCCGTCTGGCGCGTCTGGTTCGAACCGCCGCCGTTACGCGAATACGCATACGAAGCCATCACCGAGCCAGGCCCGAACGGCACCGTGACGCCGCCCTGTCCCGTGTTCACGTGCCAGCTCGTGACCTGCTGGTCGTTGTACGTGTACATGTACTGGCCGTACAGCTTCACGAACTTCAGGTCGTACGACACGCCCGCCTGCGCGACGCTCTGGCTGCGCAGACCCGGCACGCCCGACGTTTCGAAGCTGCCGAGGTCGCCCGGCACGTTGTTGAAGTTCACGTACTGGTACACCGCCGTCGCCGCGAACGGCCCGTGGAAGTACAGCACCTGGCCGCTCCACTTCTTCGCGCCGTTCTGGGTCGTGTTGCCGAGCGCGTACATCGCCGTCGCCGAAAGGCCGTTGAAGTTCGGCGACGTATACGACACCGCATTGTTCCAGCCCGAGTCGCCGGTCACGCCCTGGTCGGTCGTGTAGGTCGGGAAGGTGCCGAGACCGAGGTACACGTGATAGACCATCGGCGAGAACACGTACGAATCGACGAACGGGTTGAACAGGATCGTCGACACGAACAGCGGCGTCGTCAGGCGGCCGGCGGTCACCGTGCCGTACGGCGATTCGATGCCGACGTACGCATTGCGCGAGAACGTCGTGTCGCCGGTGAAGCGACCGTACTCGCCGGTTTGCGCGCGGAAGAAGCCTTCGATAGTGAAGATCGCCTTGTAGCCGTTGCCCAGATCCTCGGTCCCCTTGAAGCCCCAGTACGACGTCGACATGCCGCCGCCCGATACGACCGCCGCGGTCTGGCCGCCCGGAAACTTCTGCGAGCCGACCCATTCGTCGACCTGGCCGTAGAGCTGCACGCTCGATTGCGCGAACGCCGACGACGCGCCCGCCAGCGCGGCGACGCATGCAGTGGCCTTGAGAGTAGTCTTCAGCGCGCTGCTGAGGCTTGTGTTCATGGGTTCTCCATTCTTTGTCAAAAGGGTGTGGCTGTGCGAAAGGGGGCGCTCGCACGAAACGTCGTTGTTATCCGTTCGATCGTCGAGTCACTCTGGGCGGGTCCCATCTTTGCGGACCATTTTTATAAACAAAAATATCGCTGCTTATTGCGGGTATATCGGTCTGATTAGTTTGGTTGGTTATCGGCTTGATATGACGCTTCAGAGCGGACTAGCGCCGCCCCCTGGACGCAATGCGGCATGCGGCGAACGGCGCGCCACAGCGTGCGTGAACGCCTTAAATGACGGGCCGATGACGCGACGCGGCAGAATGCCAGGATTTGACGCTGACCGGTAATTCGATGCCGGGTGTTTTCAAAAAAGTGTGGCGTCGAAACGTCAGATTCGGGGCTACGGCGCAGACGAAGGCGCGCGAAGCCGCGCGAGGGATCGCGGGAAGGATCTGGAAGACGGGTTTCGGGACTGCGGTTGGGGCGGTGCGGTGGTTTGCGAAATCGCGCTCAGCTAATTCCGGTACGGTGAACCGCCCGGCTGACGCGGATCGTCGGCTGGGCGTTGCATCGGGCGCGCTGCGCCACGCTCTTCGTTGTAGCGGGCGACGTCGGCGCGGATCGAGCCGTTGCGCATCGGCATGTTGGACGGGGGATGCGGCACCGGACGCGACTCCGCGCTGACCGGCGTGATCGCGCCCGCATAGCCGGACGGATCGCCGACACGGCGCATGCCGGACTCGTAGCTGCCGAAGCCGTAACCGAAATTGGCGTCCGCGATATTCGGGTTGCCGCGCTGCGCGCGTGCGTCACGAGAAGCCATCGCACCGCGCGAGCCGCGCGCAGCAGGTGCGCCGCCGCCCGCACCGGCATAACGGCCGTCGCCATGCATCTCCATGCGCGGCGCGCGCCCCGCAGTGTCGCGCGAATAAGCGCCGCCCGCGGCGGCACCGCCGCCATGCGGCCCACCCGGCTCCTTCGCATAGGCGAACGAGCACAGCACGGCGATGACCGCGCCCCACGCCCAGTGCCTCGTTCTCGACAACGCGTCCACCTGTGACTCTCACGCCCGAAGACTTGCCTGAAATCCACCGTTCGAGCTGCGATGGACCTGTTGCGGGAGGAGAAAAGCGCCGCGTTCCTGTCGCGGCGCAGGGCATCCCTGCGGCCTTTGAACGAGTAATTTATGGTCGGGGGCAGAGGGTGTCGAGCCAAAAAGTGTTAGGTCTCGTCGGTGGATGTAACACCCTGTTACTGCGGTGTTTTTCCGCGCCGGAGCCCTCGTGCGGACGCGCCTCGGCGGCTGCTGACCGGCGTTTTCGCCTAGCCCGCGCGGGCGCCGTTTGTTGCAAATAAACGCCGCTTGCAACGTCAATGGTTAAACGGTTTGTCGCGAGAAAGCACCTCGCCAATACTGAAACCTGGCGCGTGGCACGAATGGGCTCGGCCTGATTGGAGAGTCGATGCGCAAACTTCATTAATCGATTCGGCAAATGAATTTGCGTTTTCAATCGGCTTTCGACAACAATAGCCGCTTTCCATTGGCATGGACCACGCCTGACAGACCCGTCCCATGCTTACACCGCGTCATTGAATCGAGATTGCGACATGGCCCGCCCGAAATTCCTGCCCGATAACTTCACCCTGTGCCTCGTCGGCACCGTGATCCTCGCCAGCTTCCTGCCCGTTCATGGACAGGCCGCCGCGGGGTTCAACTGGGTGACGAACATCGCGGTCGGCCTGCTGTTCTTCCTGCACGGCGCCAAGCTGTCACGCGAGGCGATCATTGCGGGCGCGACGCACTGGCGCCTTCATCTCGTGGTGCTGCTGAGCACGTTCGCGCTGTTTCCGCTGCTCGGCCTCGCGCTTAAACCGGTCCTTTCGCCGCTGGTCACGCCGTCGCTCTACGCCGGCGTCCTCTTCCTCTGCACGCTGCCGTCGACGGTCCAGTCGTCGATCGCGTTCACGTCCATTGCCAAGGGCAACGTGCCGGCCGCGGTATGCAGCGCGTCCGCCTCGAGCCTGCTCGGCATCTTCGTCACTCCAGCACTCGTCAGCGTCATCGTGACGAATCAGGCCGCGAGCGGCGGTGCGTCGCCGTGGCATACGACCGGCAACATCGTGCTGCAACTGCTCGTGCCGTTCGTTGCCGGCCAGCTGCTGCGCCCGCTGATCGGCAAGTGGATCGAGAAGAATCGCGGCGTGCTGAAGTTCGTCGACCAGGGCTCGATCCTGCTCGTCGTGTACGGCGCGTTCAGCGAGGCCGTCACCGAAGGCCTTTGGCACACGATTCCGCTGTCCGCGCTCGGCGGCCTCGTCGTGGTAAACGCCGTGCTGCTCGCGCTCGCGCTGGCCGCGACGATCTTCGCGAGCAAGCGGCTCGGCTTCAGCCGCGCGGACCAGATCACCATCATCTTCTGCGGCTCGAAGAAGAGCCTCGCCGCCGGCGTGCCGATGGCCAAGGTGATCTTCGCGTCGCATGCGGTCGGCGCCGTGGTGCTGCCGCTGATGCTGTTCCACCAGATCCAGCTGATGGTCTGCGCCGCGCTCGCGCAACGCTGGGGCGCCCGCGACCTCAGCGGCGAGAGCAATGCCGCGGCGCGGCGACCCGCCGCCGCCGTCGCGCGCCGTTGAAAACACACGCAATGCAAACAGGACATTCATAAGCGCCCTCCCTGAGCGTCGTTTTGATCGTGTGAAGCAAGCCGCCTTCGGGCGGCTTTTCTTTGGGCTCTTCACTGGCCTTTGTCGTTATTTCACGCGCAAACGCTCTCGCTGTCGCCTCGGCCGGATGGCATAGGACGATTCTCGAACCGTCTCGAAAACGGCGGCCCGCCTATTGTTTAGGAATTTTTACTAAACAACTTAATTTCCAACAAGTCCATAAAATACGGGTATTTACTGGTGTCATGCTGGCGTTTTGCGAGCGGCTTTAGCTGCGTTTTACTATACAATCGCCCGACCTGAACCCGTGCTGCCTCGCCTCGCGCGGCAGCTTCATTCGATGGCCACAACCATCCGCGACGTCGCCCGCGCCGCCAGCGTTTCGATCGGCACCGTGTCGCGCGCGCTCAAGAATCAGCCGGGCCTTTCCGAGGCCACGCGCGAACGCGTCGTCGAAGCGGCGCGCCAGCTCGGCTACGACTCGGCGCAGCTGCGTCCGCGCATCCGCCGGCTAACTTTCCTGCTGCATCGTCAGCACAACAACTTCGCCGCGAGCCCGTTCTTCTCGCACGTGCTGCACGGTGTCGAAGACGCGTGCCGCGAGCGCGGCATCGTGCCGTCGGTGCTGACTGCCGGGCCGACCGAGGACGTAATTCACCAGATGCGCCTGCACGCGCCCGACGCCGTCGCGATCGCCGGCTTCGTCGAGCCCGAAACGCTCGCCACGCTGGTCGCGATGCAACGCCCGCTGGTGCTGATCGATCTATGGTCGCCGGGCTTGCGCTCGGTCAATCTCGACAACGCCGGCGGCGCCACGCTCGCAATGCGCCATCTGTTCGCGCAGCAGCGCAAGCGCGTCGCGTTCATCGGCGGCTCGCTCGCGCACTTCAGCATCGCCGAGCGCGCGCTCGGCTACCGGCGCGCGTTCTTCGAAGCGGGGCTGCTGTTCGATCCGTCGCTCGAAGTGAACATCGACGCAGGGCTCGATCCCGACACCGGCGCCGCGCGCGCGATGCAGCGCCTGCTCGACGCGCCGGGCCCGCGCCCCGACGCCGTATTCGCGTTCAACGACGCCGCCGCGCTTGCCGCGCTGCGCGTGTGTCTCGCGCGCGGCTTCAGCGTGCCCGACGACATCGCGATCATCGGTTTCGACGACATCCCCGCCGCCGCCCACGCTACCCCGCCGCTATCGACGATCGCGGTCGACAAGGAAGCGCTCGGCCGACGCGGCGTCGAACTGCTGCTCGAAGACTCGCCCGCCGAACTCGAAGTCCGCTTGCCCGTTCAACTCGTTGCCCGTGCCAGTACCTTGGTGAAAACGCCATGACGCTAACCGATCCGCTTCAACTTTCCAGCGACGCCGCGAAGGCGCCGCCGTTCGCCAGCTTCCGCAAGCGCGAGTTTCTGCTCACGCACATCGAAGACACGCTGCACTTCTATGCGCCGAACGTGCTCGACCCGAGCGGCGGCTTCTACCACTTCTTGCGCGACGACGGTTCGATCTACAACCGCACCACGCGCCACCTGGTCAGCAGTTGCCGCTACGTGTTCAACTACGCGATGGCGTACCGGCAGTTCGGCGACCCGAAGCACCTCGAATACACGCGCCACGGCCTGCGCTTTCTGCGCGACGCGCACTGGGACTCGCAGCACGAGGGCTACGACTGGGAAATCGAATGGCGCGACGGCAAACAGCGCACCCTCGACGCGACGCGCCACTGCTACGGCCTCGCGTTCGTGCTGCTCGCGTACTCGCACGCGGCGATGGCCGGCATCGAGGAAGCGAAGCCGATGATCGGCGCGACCTTCGAGCTGATGGAGCACCGCTTCTGGGACGCCGCCGCCGGCCTCTATGCCGACGACGCGTCGGCCGACTGGCGTGTCAGCACGTACCGCGGGCAGAACGCGAACATGCATACCACCGAGGCGCTGCTCGCCGCGCACGAAGCGACCGGTCATCTGGTGTATCTCGATCGCGCCGAGCGCGTGGCGTCCAATATCACGCTGCGCCAGGCGAAGCTGTCGCAAGGGCTCGTGTGGGAGCACTTTCACGCGGACTGGTCGGTCGACTGGCACTACAACGAGGAAGACAGCTCGAACATCTTCCGTCCGTGGGGCTTCCAGCCCGGTCATCAGACCGAATGGGCGAAGCTGCTGCTGATTCTCGAACGCTTCCGTCCGCTGCCATGGCTGCTGCCGCGCGCGATCGAACTGTTCGACGCCGCGATGACGCACGCGTGGGACGAAGACCACGGCGGCCTCTACTACGGCTTCGGCCCCGACGGCACCGTGTGCGATCACGACAAGTACTTCTGGGTGCAGGCCGAAACGTTCGCGACCGCCGCGCTGCTCGGCAAGCGCACCGGCAACGAGCGCTTCTGGGACTGGTACGACGAGATCTGGCGCTATGGCTGGACGCACTTCGTCGACCACAAGTACGGCGCCTGGTATCGCATCCTCACCTGCGACAACCGCAAGTACAGCGACGAAAAGAGCCCGGCCGGCAAGACCGACTATCACACGATGGGCGCGTGCTACGAAGTGCTCGCCCACGCGCTCGGCGAAAACGCTGCGGCTGAATCAGCCGCTCCCGCCGCAGCGGCTTCCGCGGAGAAAGCACAATGAGCGCGACGACCAACCTCCCCGTTTTCGTATCCGCCGGCGACATCCTGACCGATCTCGTGCGCACCGGCGCATCGCACTGGCTGTCGCGTCCGGGCGGCGCGGGCTGGAACGCCGCGCGCTGCGTCGCGCGGCTCGGCCTGCCGACCGCGTGCGCGGGCTCGCTCGGCGTCGATAACTTTTCCGACGAGCTGTGGGACGCGAGCGTCGCGGCCGGCCTCGACATGCGCTTCCTGCAGCGCGTCGAGCGCCCGCCGCTGCTCGCGATCGTGCATCAGACGCATCCGCCCGCGTACTTCTTCATGGGCGAGAACGGCGCCGACCTCGCGTTCGAGCCGGCGAAGCTGCCCGCCGGTTGGATGAACGCGGTGAAGTGGGCGCACTTCGGCTGCATCAGCCTCGTGCGTCAGCCGCTCGGCGACAAACTGGCGCAACTCACCGCCGAGTTGCGTTCGCACGGCGTGAAGATCAGCTTCGATCCGAACTATCGCAACCTGATGGAGCACGGCTACGAGCCGACGCTGCGCAAGATGGCGGCGCTCGCGGATCTGATCAAGGTATCAGACGAAGACCTGCGCATGATCTTCAAGACCAGCGACGAAGCCGCCGCGCTCGCGCAATTGCGCGCGATGAATCCCGCCGCCACCGTGCTCGTCACGCGCGGCCCCGAAGCGGCGATGCTGCTAAACGGCGCCGCGGTGATCGAGGCGAAGCCGCCGCGCGTCGAAGTGGTCGATACGGTCGGCGCGGGCGATGCGTCGATCGGCGGTCTGCTGTTCAGCCTGATGAGCGCGCCGCAACGCGGGTGGCCCGAGCATCTCGCGTTCGCGCTCGCGGCCGGCGCGGCGGCTTGCGGCCACGCCGGTGCGCACGCGCCGACGCTCGACGAGGTGGTCGCGCTGCTATAACACGCGGCGCTGTAATTCTGCTGCCCTGGGGCGCGCGTAGCGTAACGGATGTCGAGCACGTCGCGCGGCGCGAAGCTGCCCCGGGCGGGAACCGATCCCGCCACGCCGTGCTAGGATGAAAACATCGAAACCTTTGCGAAAAGGAGCGAGGCCATGGAGGACGTCACCTACACCAAAGGGCTCTACACGGCCACCGCGTCGATAAGAGAAGTCGCACATGACGCCTGGCAAGGTGTCGTCACCCTCGCGCGCGACGAAGGCGAACCCAGCGCCGATCAGGAAACCACGCTCTACGAAGTCGACTCGACGTCGTCGACGCCGGGAGAAGCGCTCGAAGAAGCCAAAGCGCTCGCACATCGTATCCTCGGGGAAATCGAACTGTAGGCCGAACCAAGGGGCAGCGCGTCGCGCGTCCTCGCGCATCGGCGCGCCGCTGCCGGACCGGCCGGCTGGAGGCGATCATGGCTGAACAGCTGTTCCAATACGGCGTGTATTCGATTCACGTTCGTCCGCTCGAACTCAGTGGCGCGCGCTGGGACGCGGAATACGAAATCCGTCATCGCGAGAAGGCCGTCAAGGCGTGGACCACGGTCGGCGGCGACGCGGGTTATGCCGAGCAGGCCGAAGCGGTGGAAAGTGCGCATCGGCAGGCGGTCGACGATATCGAGCATGGCGCGGGAATTCCGAAGCCGCACGTGTTTCCGTGACGGCGGATGGGTGGGTGTGGCGCGCGGCTGCGCCCGACCCGCTCGCCGCGCGTGATGCGACCTGACCCAGCCTGAATTCCGGGACGCGCCCGAAAGCATTTCAACGACGGCATGGCGCAACCTCGCACCCTGGCGATACATCGCGCCGCGCTGCCTTCGCACCGCGCGGAAACTCGCGCAGCGCGCCATGCTACGCTGTCCACGTCTTCATTCCCACGAGCGCGTGATGGCAAGCGAACCGTCAGACCGTTTTTCCACGCTCGGCGACACCGACGCGAGGCGCCGCGCGCGCGGCAGTCGCGAAATGCGTCTCGACGATCGCGTGGTGATCGCGCACGGCATGCCGACGCCGCTGTGGCAAGACCTGTATCACCGGGCGCTCGGCGTGCGCTGGCCGGGGTTCTTCGTGTCGCTCGCGCTGCTGTTCCTGCTGCTCAACATCGTGTTCGCCATGCTCTACATGCTCGGCGACGCTCCGATCGCGAATCAGTTTCCGAAGGGCTTCGCCGGCGCGTTCTTCTTTAGCGTCGAAACCCTCGCGACGGTCGGCTACGGCGACATGCATCCGCAAACCGTCTACGCGCACTGGATCGCGACGCTCGAAATCTTCATCGGCATGTCGAGCATCGCGTTGGCGACCGGGCTGATCTTCGCGCGCTTTTCGCGGCCGCACGCGAAGATCATGTTCGCGCGCTACGCGGTGATCCGGCCGATCGACGGCCGCATGACGTTGATGGTGCGTTCGGCCAACGCGCGTCAGAACGTGATCGCCGAGGCACGCGCGCGGCTGCGCATCATGCGTCTGGAGACCTCGATCGAAGGCTTTACGCTGCGCAAGCTCTACGACCTCGCGCTGGTGCGCGACCAGCACCCGGTCTTCAAGCTCGGCTGGACGCTGATGCACATCATCGACGAAGCGAGCCCGCTGTTCGGCGAAAACGCCGAATCGTTGAAAGGCCGCGACGTGTCGCTGCTGCTCACGCTCGAAGGCATCGACGAATCGACGTCGCAAACCATGCAGGCGCGCCACATGTGGACCTGCGACCAGATCGTCTGGCAGCACCGGTTCGTCGACATCATGAGTGAGCGCGACGGCGTGAGCCACATCGACTACGCGCACTTCGACGAAATCGTGCCGCTCGATGCGGCACCGCTCCAACCGGACATCGCGGCGAACACGGCGCAATAGCAATAGCCATCGTCCCATTCGCCGCCTCACGATCCCCCAGGGCATACCCGAAGCGCGCCGCCGCGTGGCAAATCCGGCTCAAAAGCGGGCCGAAACGCGCGACTCGTCGCGCCCATTCGCGCACGCCCGATTAAAGAAGAAATAATTCACTCTCACGAGCGCTAAAAAATAGAGTCTCTTTCGCTGCGCGGCATCCGTGACCCCACCGCCCGCGCGCGAAGCCAGAACCTTGGAGACTCCCCCATGACCGCTCGCCTGCCCATCGACGGCACGCCCGCACTCGCCGACTACAAGCTTTCCGACAATCTCACCGCGACGCGCGGCCGGATCTTTCTGACCGGCACGCAGGCGCTCGTGCGCCTCGCGCTGATGCAGCGCGCGCTCGACAAGACCCGCAACCTGAACACGGCCGGCTTCATCAGCGGCTATCGCGGCTCGCCGCTCGGCATGGTCGATCAGCAGTTGTGGAAGGCGAAAAAACTGCTCGCCGCGAGCGACATCCGCTTTCTGCCCGCGATCAACGAAGAACTCGGCGGCACCGCCGTGCTCGGCACGCAACGCGTCGAAGCCGATCCCGAGCGCACCGTCGATGGCGTATTCGCGATGTGGTACGGCAAAGGCCCGGGCGTCGACCGCGCGGGCGATGCCTTGAAGCACGGCAACGCGTACGGCTCGTCGCCGCACGGCGGCGTGCTGGTAGTCGCGGGCGACGATCACGGCTGCGTGTCGTCGTCGATGCCGCATCAGAGCGACTTCGCGTTGATCGGCTGGCACATGCCGGTCGTGAATCCGTCGAACATCGCGGACATGCTCGAATTCGGCCTGTATGGCTGGGCGTTGTCGCGCTTCTCCGGTGCGTGGGTCGGCTACAAGGCCATTTCGGAGACCGTCGAATCGGGCTCGACCGTCGATCTCGACGCGCTGCAAACCGAATGGACACCGCCACCGGAATTCGAAGCACCAGCCGGCGGTCTGCACAACCGCTGGCCCGATCTGCCGAGCCTGACGATCGAAGCGCGTCTGCACGCGAAGCTCGACGCGGTGCGCCATTTTGCGCGCATGAACAGCATCGACAAATGGATCGCGCCGAGCCCGCACGCCAATGTCGGCATCGTCACCTGCGGCAAGGCGCATCTCGATCTGATGGAAGCGCTGCGCCGGCTCGATCTGACGGTCGCCGATCTCGACGCGGCCGGCGTGCGCATCTACAAGGTCGGGCTGTCGTTTCCGCTGGAGATGACGCGCATCGACGCGTTCGTGTCGGGTCTGTCCGAAGTGCTCGTGATCGAAGAGAAAGGCCCGGTCATCGAGCAACAGATCAAGGACTATCTGTACAACCGCACACAAGGCACACGGCCGGTCGTGGTCGGCAAGCACGCCGAAGATGGCACGTTGCTGCTGTCGTCGCTCGGCGAATTGCGGCCGTCGCGCATTCTCCCGGTGTTCGCGAACTGGCTCGCGAAGCACAAGCCGGCGCTCGATCGCCGTGAACGCGTCGTCGATCTGGTCGCGCCGCAGATCCTGTCGAATGCGGCGGACAGCGTGAAGCGCACGCCGTACTTCTGCTCCGGCTGCCCGCACAACACGTCGACGAAAGTGCCGGACGGCTCGATCGCGCAGGCAGGCATCGGCTGTCATTTCATGGCGTCGTGGATGGAGCGCGACACGACCGGGCTGATTCAGATGGGCGGCGAAGGCGTCGACTGGGCCGCGCATTCGATGTTCACGAAAACCCGCCACGTATTCCAGAATCTCGGCGACGGCACCTACTTTCACTCCGGCATTCTCGCGATCCGCCAGGCGGTCGCCGCGAACGCGACGATCACCTACAAGATCCTCTATAACGACGCGGTCGCGATGACGGGCGGCCAGCCGGTCGACGGCAGCATCTCGGTGCCGCAGATCGCGCGACAGGTCGAAGCCGAGGGCGTGTCGCGCTTCGTCGTGGTCAGCGACGAGCCGGAGAAATACGACGGCCATCACGGCCAGTTTCCGCAGGGCACGACGTTTCACCATCGCAGCGAGATGGACGCGGTGCAGCGCCAGTTGCGCGACACCGACGGCGTGACCGTGCTGATCTACGACCAGACCTGCGCGGCCGAAAAACGCCGGCGCCGCAAGAAGGGCGAATTCCCCGACCCGAACAAACGGCTCTTCATCAACGAGGAAGTCTGCGAAGGCTGCGGCGATTGCGGCGTGCAGTCGAACTGTTTGTCGGTGGAACCGGTGGAAACCGCGCTCGGTCGCAAGCGCCGCATCGATCAGTCGTCGTGCAACAAGGACTATTCGTGCGTGAACGGCTTTTGCCCGAGCTTCGTCACCATCGAAGGCGGTACGCTGAAAAAAGCCGCGGGCGACGCGTTCGATCCTCAGACGCTCGCCACGCACGTCGACGCGTTGCCGATTCCCGCGACGCAACTCGATGCCGCGCCGTACGACATCCTCATCACGGGCGTCGGCGGCACCGGCGTCGTGACGGTCGGCGCCTTGATCAGCATGGCCGCGCACCTCGAAGGCAAGAGCGCGTCGGTGCTCGACTTCATGGGCTTCGCGCAGAAGGGCGGCGCGGTGCTGTCGTTCGTGCGCTTTGCCGCCCGCGACGAATGGCTGAACCAGGTCCGCATCGACACGCAGCAGGCCGACGTGCTGCTCGCCTGTGACATGGTGGTCGGCGCGAGTGCCGATGCACTGCAGACGGTGCGACATGGCCGCACGCGCATCGTCGTCAACACGCATGCGATTCCGAACGCGAGCTTCGTGCAGAACCCGGATGCGACGCTGCATGCCGACGCGCTGATCGACAAGATGCGTCACGCGGCCGGCGAAGAGCGTATGTCGACGTGCGACGCGCAAGCGCTCGCAACGCGTTTTCTCGGCGATACGATCGGCGCGAACATTCTGATGCTCGGCTTCGCGTGGCAGCTCGGTCTCGTGCCGGTGTCGTTCGCCGCGATGATGCGCGCAATCGAACTGAACAACGTCGCCGTGCAGATGAACCAGCTCGCGTTCTCGATCGGGCGCATGGCCGCGGCTGATCCCGCCGCGCTCGAATCGCTGTGGCAGTCGCGTCATGCACCGAAGCCGAGCGTGCGGGTCGATACGCTCGACGAGCTGATCGCCCATCGCGAAGCACGGCTGCTCGCGTATGGCGGCGCGGCTTATGTGACGCGATATCGCTCGCTCGTCGATGCAGCACGGCGCGCGGAAACCGCCGTCGATGCGGCGAGCGAGCGCGTGACGCGCGCGGTCGCGAGCACGTTCTACCGGCTGCTCGCGGTAAAGGATGAATACGAAGTTGCGCGTCTGCATACGGATACCGCGTTCCGCGATGCGCTCGAAGCGCAGTTCGAGGGCGTCGCCGGCAAGGACTTCACGATCCGCTTCAACCTCGCGCCGCCGACGCTCACGCGCGCGCAGCCCGGCGCCGCGCCGACGAAGAAAACCTATGGTCAGTGGATGTGGCCCGTGCTCGGCCTGCTCGCGAAATGGCGCGGTCTGCGTGGCTCTGCGCTCGATCCGTTCGGCCGCACGCTCGAGCGCAAGATGGAGCGCGAGCTCGCGAGCGATTACGAAGCCACGCTGCACCGTGCGCTAGCGAAACTCGACGCGGGCCATCTCGACGACGTCGCGAAACTCGCTGAGCTGCATGCGCGCGTGCGCGGGTATGGGCACGTGAAGCTGGCGAATCTGGCGGGGGTCAAGCGTGGTGAGCGTGACCTCGCCGCGCGCCTCGGCATCGATGCGGCGACGGGTGTCGCGGTGAAGAAGTCGCTCGAGGAGATGAAGGGCGCCGGGCAGTTGCGCGGCATTCCGGTGGTGGTCGCGAAGTAAGTGGTTCGTTGCGCTGCTCACCGTTGCATTGCGTCGAGCAGCGCCCTCACCTGCATCACCTTCGCCGGATCGACTGGCGCGAGTCCGTTACCGTTCACGCGCACGCCGGAGCCGAAATGCACGGCCTCGACGTGCGTTTTGCTCACGAACTCCGCGACCGCATCGACCGTCAAGCCGGCACCGGCGAGCACGGTGCAATGCGAGCCGGCAGCCTGCCGCAGCAGTTCGCCGATCGTCGCTTGCGCCCGCAGCACCGACGGCTGTCCGCCCGACGTCAGCACATTCGTCACCGCCTCGAAACCGAGCAATACGTCGAGCGCTTCGCGCAGATCGCGCGCCTCGTCGAACGCGCGATGGAACGTGATCGCGAGTCCATCGGCAGCTTCGCACGCGCGCGCGAGACCTTCGCGGTCGATCGCCCGCTCGGCATCGAGCATGCCGATCACGATGCCGTTCGCGCCGGCCGCCTTGACGGCCCGGATGTCGCGCAGCATCACCGCGTAGTCGTCGGCGTCGTAGACGAACGCGCGGCTATGCGGCCGCACGATCACGTTCACGGGTACGCCGGCTGCCCGGACGCTGACCGCTGAAACCACCGCCTCGATCAACCCCACACTCGGCGTCAATCCGCCCTCGCCCATCGCGGTCACGAGTTCGAGACGGTCGGCACCAGCCTGCGCGGCAGCGCGCGCATCGGCGACGGTCGTGGCAATCACTTCGAGCAGCACGGACATGAGCGCAACCTGGTGTCGTTGAAAACGACATCATGTCAGATGCGCGCGTCGCGTTCGTCTTCGACCCAGTCGATATCGCCGCACAGCACGCAGGTCTCGCTGCCGACGCGCGTCGCCACCGACAGCGTCACGCACGGCAACGCCTCGTTGATCGACAGGTACGGCCGCGTCACGTGTACCCGCTCCGGCGCATTGATCGCGACGCTGAAGTACGGACGACGCAGCCAGTTCGCGCCCTGCGCGTCGGCGAGCGGCAGAAAGCGGGTTTCGTGCGCCGCGCGATCGGCGCGCAGCACGACGTTGCGGCCGGCCTGGCGCCCCTTCGCGTCGAGCAGAAAACAGCGCGCCACGTGATCGAGCGCGAGGAAATTCCAGCACACCTCGTCGAGCGGCTCACCGGCGGCGAGACGCTCCGCGGCGCGCTCGAACGCGCGCAGATAAGGCGCGAGCCGACTTGCGCTGCGCCGCTCGCGAGCCTCGGCCTGCTCACGATAACGCTCGGTGACTTCGCCGATGCAAACCGCCGCGTGGATCGGATCGGCAACACCCGGATTCGGCCGGCCAAAGAAAAAGCCCTGCACGAAGTCGGCATTGCAGGCGAGCGCCATCTGCGCTTCGTGCTCGGTTTCGATGCCCTCGATCAGCACGAGCTTGCCCGCTTCATGCAGCATCGCCACGAGCCCCGGCAGGATCGTCGCCATGTCGGCGCGATGCGCGGCATGCGACAGCATGACGCGGTCGAGCTTCACGATGTCGGGATTCAGTTGCCAGATCCGCTCGATGTTCGAATGGCCGGCGCCGAAATCATCGAGCGCGATCAGGAAGCCGCGCTCGCGAAACTCGCGCACCGCGTCGGCGAGTCGATCGAGATCTTCGGCGCTCTGCTCGAGCACTTCGAGCACGACGCGCCGCGGCGACAGATCGAGCCGCCGCAGATTGGCGAGCAAAGCGGCCGCGAGATACGGGTCGGTCAGCACGCCCGGGTGCACGTTCAGGAACAACCATTCGCGCTCGGCGCCGAGCACCTTGAAGTTCTCCAGATGCAGCGTCTGCGCCAGCCGGTCGATCTGCAGCGCGTCGCCGAGGCGCGCGGCCTCGCCGAACACATCGAGCGGCGACACCGCGCGATCGAGCGCGTCGTGCGCGCGCAGCAAGCCCTCATAGCCGACCGCGCGCAGGTGCGACAGACTGAAAATCGGCTGGAACACGCTGGTAAGCGTCAGTTCGCCGTGCTGCACCGAATAGCGTTGAAGGCCCGAGCTCACCTCGACCTCGAAGCCGTGCGGCACGCTCGCCGCCCTGTCCTGTTGCGCAATCGTCATGCAATCCTCTCACGCGAGAGCCGGCCGGTCCGAACGCGACCGGCAACGAGCTCTCAAAATGTGCGTCATCGTTACCGGTTAAGCAAGGTCCATGCGCACGCTGGCGCACACTGCGCTGTAACTCGGCCGAAACATTGCACCGGCGACAGCGCTCGTGCGCCGCCGGTGGGCGTCGCGCGCACCGTTGCGGTGCACCGATTCGCAGGCCGCGTCGCGGCGAAGCTCGCGGCAACGGCGCGCGCCGCCGGGCTACACTCGACCCTGCGCATCGCGCCCTCTCCCGGGACAACCCCTGCATCCCCCGAAACAACACGATGGAAATTGTCTTTACCGTCCTGATCCTGCTACTCGCGGTCGCCGCGTCCGGCATGCTGACCCGCGCGCTGCCGTTCAAGCTGCCGCTGCCGCTCGTGCAGATCGCGATCGGCGCGATGCTCGCGTGGCCGCGCCTCGAATTGCACGTCGCGTTCGATCCGGAAATCTTCATGCTGCTGTTCATTCCGCCGCTGCTGTTCGCGGACGGCTGGCGCATCCCGAAGCGCGAGTTCTTCATGGCGCGCCGCGCGATCCTGATGCTCGCGCTAGGCCTCGTGTTCATGACGGTGCTGGTGGTCGGTCACTTCGTGCACGCGCTGGTGCCGCAGATCTCGCTGCCGGTCGCATTCGCGCTCGCCGCCGTGTTGTCGCCGACCGACGCGGTCGCGCTGTCCGGCATCGCCGGCAAGGGCAAGATTCCGGTCCAGCTGATGCATATCCTCGAAGGCGAGGCGCTGATGAACGACGCGTCAGGCCTCGTCGCGCTGAAGTTCGCGATCGCCGCCGCGCTGACCGGCGCGTTCTCGCTGCGTGACGCGTCGGTGAGCTTCGTGATCATCGCGGTGGGCGGCCTCGCGGTCGGCGCGGCGGTGAGCGCGGTGTTCAGCTTCGTGTCCGCGCGCTTCCTGAATCTCACCGAAGAAGGCGATCCCGCGCCGGGCGTCGTGATGACCCTGCTGATCCCGTTCGCCGCCTATCTGACCGCCGAGCGCTTCGAGCTGTCGGGCGTTCTCGCCGCGGTCTCCGCCGGCATGATGATGAACTACGCGAGCATCACGGAAAAATGGCAGGTCGCCTCGCGCGTGCGGGCCTCGAGCACGTGGACGATGATCGAGTTCGTGTTCAACGGCATGGTGTTCATCATGCTCGGCCTGCAGTTTCCGCGCATCCTCGGCCGCGCGCTGCTCGACGCGCACGAAACCAACGACGCGCAGGTCGCGCTGCTGATCGGCTATATCGTTGCGGTGGCGCTCGCGCTGTACGCGATGCGCTTCGCGTGGGTGTGGCTGCTGCGCTGGTTCGCGAGCCGCGGCGCGACAAAGCACGGCGTCGCGAACGCAGTGCCCGGGTTGCGCATGGTGTCGGTGACGACGGTGGCCGGCGTGCGCGGCGCGGTGACGCTCGCGGGCGTGCTGTCGCTGCCGGAGGTGCTGCCGAACGGCACGCCGCTGCCGGGACGCGATCTCGCGATCTTCATCGCGTCGGGGGTGATCCTGGTGTCGCTGCTGGTGGCGGTGGCCGGGTTGCCGCTGCTGCTGCGCGGCTGGCGGCGCGGCAAGGACCCGCATGCCGCCGAGGAAGCACTCGCGCGTACGCTCGCCGCGCAGTCGGCGATTCGCGCGATCGATCATCTGCACGACACGGAATGCGCGGACCTCGAGGAATCGGCTCAGGCGTACGCGACCGATGTAACCGCGCGGGTAATGGACCTGTACCGCCGCCGCCTCGCGACGCTCGACGACGAACAGGCGCCACGCGAACTCGCGCGCCGTGCCGATGCCCTCGAATTCCGCATGAAGCTCGCGGCGATGCGCGCCGAGCGCAAGACGCTGCTCGACCTGCGCGACACCCAGCGCATCAACGACGAGACGCTGTACAAGCTGATGCGCGAGGTGGATCTGTCGGAAACGGCGCTGACCGCGCGCAAAAGGTAGGAGTTGGCTGCCGCATCGGCATCGGCACCGGCGCTTGCAATGCCAGTGCCGATAAAAGACGCTCAGGCCACCGGCCCTTGCGTCGGCTTTCTTCTCAGCAGCGCGTACAGGATGATCGCGCCGAACGTCGCGGTGCCGATGCCACCGAGCCCGAAGCTGCCGAGCTTCAGCGAGAAGTCGCCGGCGCCGAGCACGAGCGTGACGGCCGCGACGATCAGATTGCGGTTGTCGGAGAAGTCGACCTTGTTGACGACCCAGATGCGCGCGCCCGTCACCGCGATCAGCCCGAATACGACGATCGACACACCGCCCAGCACCGGTCCCGGAATCGTCTGGATCACCGCGCCGAACTTCGGCGAAAAGCCGAGCACGAGGGCGATCAACGCGGCGATCACGAACACCAGCGTCGAATAGATCTTCGTGACCGCCATCACGCCGATGTTCTCCGCGTACGTGGTCACGCCGGTACCGCCCGCGAAGCCGGACACGACCGTCGCGAGCGCATCGCCGAGAAACGCGCGGCCGATATAGCGGTCGAGGTTCTGGCCCGTCATCGCGCTGACGGCCTTGATGTGGCCGAGGTTTTCGGCGACGAGGATCACCGCGATCGGCGCGAGCAGCGTCATCGCGTGCGGGTCGAACACCGGCGACATGAAGTGCGGCATGCCGAACCACGCGGCGTTCGCGACGATCGAGAAATCGATCGGCTTGCCCATGCCGAGGCCGTTCGTGACGATCGCGTAAATGACGTAGGCGAGCAGCAGGCCGACCAGGATCAGCAGACGCTGGAGCATGCCGCGCGTGAACACCGCGACCGCGCCGACACACAGCACCGTGACGAGCGCCATCCACGACTCGAAATTGCTTCCGCTCACGCCATGCACGGCGATCGGCGCGAGGTTCAGACCGATCACGCAGACGATCGCGCCGGTCACGACCGGCGGCATCAGCGTTTCGATCCAGCCCGTGCCGACCGCCGCCACGATCAGGCCGATCACCCCGTACGCGACGCCGCACGCGATGATGCCGCCCAACGCGACCGCAATATTCGGGTTCGCGCCGTGTCCGCCGTAGCCGGTCACCGCGATCACGAGGCCGATGAACGCAAAGCTCGAACCGAGATAGCTCGGCACGCGCCCGCCGACGAGCACGAAGAACAGCAGCGTGCCGATCCCCGACATGAAGATGGCCAGGTTCGGATCGAAGCCCATCAGCAGCGGCGCGAGCACGGTCGAGCCGAACATCGCGACGACGTGCTGGACGCCCATCGCGAACATCTGCGGCCACCCGAGCCGTTCGTCGATGCCGACGATGCCGCCTTCGGCGCCGGCAGGCTGGCGGCGCCAGCGCGGGAAATAGGATGCGGCCATCGCGGGGATTCTCCTCTGGGTCGGCGTGGTGTGTGCCGATCACGCGCTGCGGCGTGGGTCCGGCAAAAGTTACGCGCGAGTTTACGGAGAGCAATAAGGGCTGGCAAGCGGGCCGACAAGTGGCTCGGGAAACGAGCCCTGGAAGCGCGTCAATTCGCCCGGCGCGGGTCGGGGTCCGGCGTCACCGCGGCGCCGTCCCGCGAGGAGTGGTCCGTCGGCGCGCCGTACAGCATCACCCGATTGCGGCCGGCATCCTTCGCGCGATACAGCGCTTCGTCGGCGGCGTCGACGAGCGCGCGGCTCGTCGCGAGCGCCGCGCCCTGCGCGGTCGCAGCGCCTGCGCTCACCGTCAGCACGTGATGCGTGCTGGCCACATGGCGGCATTGCAGCGCCTGCACCGCCGCGCGGATCTGCTCGGCGATCCGCTGCGCGCCCGTCGCGTCGGTGTCCGGCAGCAGCACCGCGAACTCCTCGCCGCCGAAGCGCGCGGCCGTATCGCCCGGACGTCGCACGTTCTGCGCGATACAGCGCGCGACGCCGATCAGCGCTTCGTCGCCGGCCGAATGGCCGTACAGGTCGTTGAAGCCCTTGAAGTTGTCGACATCGATCAGCAGCAGCGACAGCGGCCGGCCGGTGCGCTGCGCGCGTCGCCATTCGTCGTTCACGTGCTCCTCGAAGGCGCGGCGGTTGTTCAGGCCGGTCAGCCCGTCCGTGCGCGCCAGTTCGCGCAACTCTTCCTCGGCCGCGCGGCGCAGACGCAACTGGCGTGAGAACAGGATCGCGAGCGCGATGATCGTCACGTCGAGCGCGCCGATCAGCGTGCCGATGATCCATGCGCGCCGCCGCCACTCGACGTAGACGTCGCGCGTCGAGAGCGCGACGTCGAGGATCAGCGGAAAGCCGTCGATATGGCGGAACGCATACCAGCGCTCGACGCGATCGATCGCCGCCGTGCCGAAGAAGTCGCCGCTCGGCTGCTTGATGAAGCGCGAGAAGTTGGCCGAGCCGGTCAGGTTGATGCCGATCGTTTTCGAATCGTAAGGACGGCGCATCAACATCGTGCCGTCGCTGAGCATCAATGCCATCGAGCCGCTCGGCCCGAGCTTCATGCCGTCGAACAGCCGATGGAAATACGTGAGGCGCAGCGTGCCGACCACCACGCCGCCGAAGCTGCCGTCCGGCCTCGAGATGCGCCGGCTCAGCGCGATGCGCAGGTCGTCGTCGGTGCCGCTCGGACTGAACGGATGGCTGATGTACAGGCCGACGTCGGGTGAAGCGCGCTGCGCCTTGAAGTAATCGCGGTCCGCATGGTTACTTGCGCGCGGCGGCCACGCGCGTGAATCGAAGCGCACGTTGCCGTTCTCGTCGAGCACGAATACCGAGCCCATGTCCTTTGCGCTGATCGAGCCGTCGAACAGCACCATCTGGCGGATCTCCGGCGGCAGATCGAGCACGCCCGGCTGCTTCAGTCCGTCGATCGCCGCGCGCAGCGACAGGTCGTAGATCTCGAGATTGCGCGACACGTCGCGCTGGACCAGCAGGGATATGTTGGCGATGGAGTCCTGCGCGCGCCGCAACGCATCTTCGCGCATCTGTGCGAGCAGCGACACGGCAATCGCGAGGATCGCGCCAGCCAGCAAGACACTGATCGCAATCACGTTGTTGGGTCGGCGCGTCACCATGCGTTTTTGGTTCTGACATGCGCTGAAAGTCGCGCGTGAAGAAGCGGCCGCGTCTCGGCAATCACCGTCAAAAACGCGACCTACGAAAACGTGAGCGTAGCAGACATGGCACGCAGGCAAACGTTTGCGTAGCCGGGTTTTTGCCCGCATGCACCAGAACGGCACGCCAGAAGTCCCGTCCGGCGGGGGTTGCGCCCGATCGCCAGATTATCCAGGCGCCGTCCAAATATTCGGATAGCAAATGCGAATTGGCTGGATAGTTGGCCTCGCCACTTGGGTATTCAATCGAGCCTGTCACGTTCAAACGATTGGACACAAGGAGAGAGAGACATCATGAGCGAGAAGCGCAGCGCCTCGGAATGGCGCGAATTCGTCAGCGGCTGTCTGGACTTCCGCCCCGCGGAAGGCGTGTACCGGATTGCCCGCGAAATGTTCACGGAGCCCGAGCTGTTCTCGCTCGAGATGGAGCACATCTTCGAGAAGGCCTGGACCTATGCGTGCCACGAAAGCGAGATCCCCAACAAGAACGATTTCCTGACGATGCGCGCGGGCCGCCAGCCGCTGATCATCTCGCGCGACGGCGCCGGCAACCTGAACGCGATGATCAACGCGTGCCAGCACCGCGGTGCGACACTCACGCGTATGACCAAGGGCAACCAGTCGACCTTCACGTGTCCGTTCCATGCATGGTGCTACAAGAACGACGGCCGGCTCGTGAAGGTGAAGGCGCCGGGCGAATACTGCGACGACTTCGACAAGTCGGTGCGCGGCCTGAAGAAAGCGCGCATCGCGAGCTACAAGGGCTTCGTGTTCGTGAGCCTCGACGTCGACGGCATCGACACGCTCGAAGACTATCTCGGCGACGCGCGCATCTTCTTCGACATGATGGTCGCGCAGTCGCCGACCGGCGAGCTCGAAGTGCTGCCCGGCAAGTCGACCTACACGTTCGACGGCAACTGGAAGCTGCAGAACGAGAACGGTCTCGACGGCTATCACGTGAGCACCGTGCACTACAACTACGTGGCGACCGTGCAGCACCGCATCGAGGCGAATGCGAAGAAAGGGGATAACCCCAGCGGCACGCTCGACTACAGCAAGCTCGGCGCGGGCGACAGCGAAACCGACGACGGCTGGTTCGCGTTCAGGAATGGCCACAGCGTGCTGTTCAGCGACATGCCGAATCCGCAAGTGCGTCCCGGCTACGAGAGCGTGATGCCGCGGCTCGTCGAAGCCTATGGCGAGGACAAGGCCGAATGGATGATGCACCGGCTGCGCAATCTGAATGTCTACCCGAGCCTGTTCTTCATGGACCAGATCAGCTCGCAGCTGCGCATCGTGCGGCCGGTCGCGTGGAACAAGACCGAGGTCATCAGCCAGTGCATCGGCGTGAAGGGCGAATCGGCGAAGGATCGCGAGAACCGCATCCGTCAGTTCGAAGACTTCTTCAACGTGTCCGTCGGACAAGTGGCTGTGGTGTCCAATGAGCTGAGCGGATGGAACATCGCGCGAGCCGTTGCAATGATTCGTCCGCGCGAAGCAGAGTTGTCTCGTTGGATTTCGTTAGTGCTTCGTGCACCGCAGGCTCAATATCAGCTTGGCGTTGCGGCAAACACTACGGTGCAAACGACCATTAACCTCAAAGACCTGCGCGAGCTAGCGATTCCATTGCCCAACAGGAAGGAGCGTAATGCAATCGCCCATATCCTCGGCGCTTTGGATGACAAGATAGAACTAAACCGGCGCATGAACGCAACGCTGGAGGCGATGGCTCGAACTTTGTTCAAGGCTTGGTTTGTGGACTTCGGGCCTGTGCGCGCAAAGATCGACGGACGCTGGCAACACCGCGTGGGGGCTGCTCAACGCCGTGACCGAATACGTCGACCATCACCGCCGCGCACGCAGTGACGACCACCGTCGTGATGCCGCGTGGTTCGGGCAAGGCGCAGCAATCAAACAGAAAGCTTGGGATGAAGCGCTCAAGCTTGTCGTTTGAGCCAGGCTACACCTGCGCTCCCTCACCCTCGGCCCGGTCACGCTCACCTGCCGGGCCGTTTTGTTTTGGAGGCGATATGAGTGCAGTCCAACCCGACGGGCCCCGCACGCGACGACCGGCGCTGAAGCTCGTGAAAACGCAGGAACTGAGCCGCGACGATTGGCTGGCCGTGCGCCGTACTGGCATCGGCGGCTCAGACGCCGCTGCGGCTGTGGGGCTCAGTCCGTATATGAGCCCGCTGGAGCTATGGCTCGACAAGACCGGGCGGGCAGACGGCCTACCCCGGCCCGATCCCGACGATACAACGTCGCCGACGTATTGGGGCACGCTGCTCGAACCCATCGTCGCCGCGGTCTACACGAAGCAAACGGGCAATCGCGTCCGGCGTGTCAATGCAGTGCTTAGGCATCCGAGCGTGCCCTTCATGCTTGCCAACATCGACCGCGAGGTCGTCGGTGCTCGCGACGTCTCCATTCTGGAATGCAAAACCGCCGGCGAGTTTGGCGCGCGACTGTGGCGCGACGGTGTGCCCGAGTATGTGCAGATCCAAGTGCAGCACCAACTCGCCGTAACGGGCAAGGCAGCCGCACACGTGGCCGTACTGTTGTGCGGCCAAGCGCTCGAAGTCCATCGCGTTGAACGCGACGATGCGCTAATCGGTCGGCTCGTCGAACTAGAAGCGCGGTTTTGGCAATTCGTTGAATCTGACACGCCGCCGCCAGCGGATGGGTCGGAATCGGCGGACCGTACGTTACGCCACCTATACCTTGGCAACGGCGGCACCATCGATTTCTCGGACGATCGTCGCCTGTCGTCGGTGTTCACCGATCTGGTTGCTGTGCGGGCCGAAATCGAAGCGTGCCAGGCAATCGAGGCGCGGCTAAAGCAGAGCATCATGCAGGCAATGGGCGAAGCCACGCGCGCCTTGTTCGAGTCCGGCGAAGTGTCGTTCAAGCGCAGCAAAGACTCGTCGGCGGTCGACTTGAAACGCCTATTGCTAGATCACCCCGAGTTCGAGCAGCAGTACGCCTCTTCCAAGCCCGGTTCCCGGCGCTTTCTCATCTCCGTCTGATTTCCCATTTGCTCTATAGGACAACACCATGTTGAAAGGCCTTGCCATCACCCCGCCCGTCGTCGGACGTATCTCCATCGGTCGCATCGTCGAGAAAAACGGAAAACGTCTTCCCGAGAAAGATGATCAATTCACTCTCACGACACAAGTGGTCAACCGCGACGGCTGGATTCTGCATCCGCTCAACGAGACGCTGCGCAAAGCGACCACCGGCAAGCTGCGCGCGATTCCGGTCCGGGTCTTGTTCAATGACCCGGATTTAAACCTGCGCGCCGACTATAGTCTCTTCGATCGCGACACGGGCCGGCCAGTGTGCGTCGGGGACGGTCAGAGCTGCAAGCGGGCTACCGCTAACGGCATCGAGGCCATGCCGTGCCCTTCTCCGGATGGGTGCATCTTCGGTCAGCAAGGCGGTTGCAAGCCTTATGCACGTCTGAACGTGCTAATTTCCGACGACGACGAAATGGGCTCATTCATCTTTCGGACAACGTCGTTCAATTCGATCCGCACGCTCGCCGCACGTCTACACTACTTCCGCGCCGTGTCGGGCAATCTGCTCGCCAGCCTGCCGCTGGAGCTGAAACTTAGAGGCAAGTCCACGACGCAGAGCTATCGGTCCCCAATCTACTACGTCGATCTTGGCGTGCGTTCGGGGTGCACGCTCGAAGAATCGCTCGCGCAGGCGCACGAACTCGATGCTCGGCGAAGGGCCGCCGGTTTCGACCAGGCTGCGCTTGATGCTGCGGCTCGCGCCGGCTTCGCTAACGGGGCGTTCGAGGACAGTCCGGACGAGCGAGCCGCTGTGGCTGAGGAGTTCTTTCCTGAGCCGACTTCGGGGGGACCAGACGCCCGCTCTCCTACGGAGACGGAAACCGCAGAAACGGCACGGCCCTCGCTGCGCGACAAGCTAGATCAGAAAGCGGCGTTGCTGGGCGGGAAGGCGGCATGAACGACGACATCTGCGAGGCATTCGTTTGCCGGGACGGACGGCTGCTCCCTCGCTACCACGACACAAAGACCGATCTCGCGCCCGGCCTGTACCTGGGTCTGTTTCATGGGCGTGACGGGATCGACGAGATCCTGGACGATAGGGGATTCGACGGACCAGTCATCGGACCGCTCGAATTCGTCCACACAACGTATGCAGCGGAGATCAAGCTGCGCTTTGTCGAACGCCACGTCACACCGCGATACTTCCCCGGAACGTGGCTCGTCGCCGATGCTGCAACCGGCGACCTCGTTCCATGCGCCGAGGCCGTCCTGAGCGTCGTGGACGATCTGATCGTCTTCGACGGCCGGTATTTCGGCCACTGGTCGGTGTTCATGCCCGGCGACCGAACATAACAAACGCTTCCCACTCCTTCCGTCCACCTCCCTTTCCTGACCTTCATCGGACGCGCGCCCCAACGCGTCCCGGGGACATTTTGCCTATGGAAAACACCATCAACATGGAAACCCGCTTCCGCCTGCTGCGCCCACCCGGTGGGATCTTCTGGCTCGCGACGGCCGCGACCGTCACCGCACTCAGTCTGTCGATTCTGGCAGGCTGGCAGCGCGGCGGCACGCTGCCCGAGCGGGTCATCTGGATCACTATCGGCATCGTGCTCGTCGTCAGCGCGCACCTGTTACCGGCGCTGATCCGCAAGTCGTCCTTCGTCGTGCGCGGCGTGGGAAGCCTGCTGTGGATCGCATGCATGGTGACCGCGGGCTACGGGCACCTTACGTTTTTCCTCTTCGCCCAGCAGCACGCGGGAGAGCGACGGGCGTCAGTCGTCGCGATCACGCTTCCCACCCCGGCTCGCAGTCTAACGGTCGTGATGTCCGATCGTGCGACCGTCGTCCGACAACTCGCATGGCTTGACGCACGGCGTTGCTTCCGTGACTGCGCTGGACGCGATGCGCACCGCGCGATGCTCGCTGCAAGACTCGATGCGCTGAACGCCGAAGCCGGTGACATCCGCCGCCAGCAGGCAACGGACGATCGCGTCACTGTGCGGCGCGGCATGTTACTCGCCGATCCGGTCACGTCGCGCCTCGCGGCGCTAGTTGACATATCGGCGCCGCGTGTCGACTTGCTATCGGGACTGGTATTCGCAGCTGTACTGGAATGCACCGCCTGCCTGCTTTGGACCATCGTGCTTCGTCCGCCTTCGTTGCCGGCAGCCGCTGCGGTCGTGACTGAGACGACGTCGACGGCGGTCACTCCGCCTCAGAAGCCCCGCGAAGACACGACTCATGTGACTCTGCCCGCAGTCACGCCGATCGCGAATATGACTACCGTGACTCGCCCCGCAGTCACGGCGGTCGCCGCGAGTCACGCCGACGGGACCGTTAGTAGTGGAGCGCTGTCGGAAAGTCACGCTGTCGTGGAGAACTGTCGTACGCCCCGTGATGATCCCATTACGTCGTTACCGGACGGCACTTCGCCCGGTGGCGAGGTCGCGGAGCTCGCCAAGGCCATCGCGGCAGGTCAGGTACGTCCGACTGTTGCCGGAATCCGAACGTATCTCGGCTGCTCTCAGTCGCGCGCGGCAGCGCTACGCCGCCGGCTCGTCGAACACACCACAACGGCATAGACGCCGGGCCTCGCGCCCGGCTTTTTCTTTTCTCGACAACCACGGAGCGGTATGGACACGACCACCGATCTCGTCAAGAGTCTCAGCATCGCCAATCTCGCCAACCAGCGCGTTGCCGTCGTCGAACGCGTCCGTCACGCGCTCGATCTGCTCTATGAAGCCGAACAGCTCGCAAGGGCAGCACATCTCGGCTTTCCGCGGCTCGTGCTCGACGACAGCTACGCCTGTCGCGGCAGGCCGACCGTTACCGGGGAATACGCGAAGCGCGACGAGGCTGAAGGCGCCATCACGCGCGTAATCGATGTGCGGGGCTGGAACTACCTGCTATCCGAATCGGGCCTGCGCACCTTCATGGACGCGAGCGCCCGCGAACAGTGGGACCGGCAGCTCGCCGACGGCGACGTACCCGAACTGACTGCTGCCAACATCGAAGCCACGTTCACGCAGCTCTACGGCACGCGGGGCGACATGTTCGAACGCGGAGTGCTGCAGTGCTTCCGCCGGCTATCTTGGGATTACAAGACCAACGAGCCGTTCCGGTTCGGCAAGCGAATCATCGTGACATATCTGCTCAGTTCCGGCTCCCCGAATCACAGGGTCACCGACGAACTGGACGATCTGACCCGCGTGTTCTGCATACTGGACAGCAAGCCCGAGCCAGACCACCGGCACGGCGCCTACGTCCTCGTCTCACACGCGCGGCAGGCACGACGCACCGAAGCGGAGAATGCCTACTTCCATCTGCGCTGGTTCAAGAATGGCAATGGCCACATTACCTTCAAACGAGCCGATCTGGTCGAGAAAATGAATCAGATCCTCGCCAGGCACTACCCGAACGCGCTCGCCTCCGAAGCGCGGTAGTTTTCCTCGTCATCCGACGCGTCCCGCATCTGACATTCCCCTGTTCGCGTTGGGTGATCACCGCATGGCTCTCGACGCCTGCCCTCCCTTCACTCCTCACTTCATTCATCCTCGCCATGAAATTCTCATTCCACTCGAAACCTTTACTTCTTGTCGCTACGCTCGCCACCGCCCTCGTACTGGCCAGCTGTGGAGAGAAGACCCTCGACTACCGGAACGCGCAGATCAATAATGGCAAAGTCTATGCTGGCGATGCGAATAGGGCGTTTTCCGGCACCCTGACGAACGTCTCTGCCGGGCAGGTCCTCGCTGCCCAGAATGGTTTCGGCAAACTGATGAGCGTGGTCAACTACGACCTACCCAAAGCCACGGTCGGCGCAATGGGTCTTAGTTCCATCTGCGACGTTCACGTCTAGGATGGCTGGCCTCGGCAAGGCCGTCTGCATGACACCGCAATCTGACATCGTCCGCATGCAGATGACGTTCAAGGACGGCGAGCTTGACGGCGATCTTGTAGTCAATGATCCGAACGGCAAGGCACCTTTCATTACGGTGACGTTCAGCAATGGCATGCCTGACGGCGAACAGAAGGTTTGCAGCCCTGAGACGCACAAGCTCGTCTATGTAAATCACTGGGAAGGTGGTGTCGCTACTGTGAAGAGGAGGGCTACTACGCGGATTCCGGAAACCGATACGTGCACGCGACGCGCGTGAACGGTCAGTATGATGGCGAGCTTCTCGTTTACGCGCCAGATGGCATGCAGATCATTCACCGGGTCACATATGTCGCGGGAAAGAAGCAGGGGCCGGATGACGAGTATGACGCTGCTACTGGCAAACAGATCGGACATGCCGACTGGGAAAATGGGCAGATGAACGGTGTCGTGAAGACTTGGGATAACAGTGGCAAGCTGCTCAAGGAGGTTACCTACGACTACGGCAATCGCATCCCGACAGCTGGAGAGCTCGCAGCACAGACAGCGCTACAGCAACAGGCCGCCGCCCAGCTTCAGGCGGATACTGACAAGCAGGCGCATGCGGATGCCGTCTCGGCATGTGTTTCACGAAGCCACGACGCGTTCCACAAGCAGACCGGAACATACACCAGCTCACCGAGCCCTGAACAGGTCACTGCATGGCAACAGCAATGTGAGCTTTCGCCCGGTGCATAAGGTCGTGCGCCCGGTAGCATTCAGCCCACCACGCGTCGTCAGGGGGCGCTACCGCGAATCCGGCAAGTGAAGAAGTGGCAACCACCTCGGCAGAGGTGATTGCCACTTCCCATACGGCCCACACATTTTTTTTGATCGCGCGTTACCTGCGTTGCGACACGCAGGATTTTTGCCGCCGCCGAGAGAACTCCATCTGACACGTTCGGCCGAGTTCGCCCCCCAAAAAAACGTGAGTGATCCAGATTTTCTCGGCCCGACGCCTGCAGTAAGAAAGTATGCGCTTGGCGATCCGTGCAATCTCTTACGCCTCACCGACGCCAGTGTCGGCGGGTTGATTCGGGCGAGATGGGAAGAAGACGAACCTTCCTTGGGATTCATTGTATCGGTGATACGAAAATTGGACCTGCACACATTGTTCGATTTCGTCGAATATCTTGACTAAAGCTTTGTGATCAGCAAGGTTAATCTTGGATATTTTGTGATAGAAAAGCGTCCAGCCAACCAACGCATCGGCCCAGAGAACAGTCTCCCCACGAATCGAGACGATGTACAACGGGACGCGCTCCCATCGATCGTTGAGCTCCTGTTTCAAGACTCGGTGAATCTTTTGCTCACCGGACCCACAAGCCGAAAGACAAAGGACCGTCCGACCAAGGTAGTCTTCGTTTTTTAGTATCGGCAATAGATCTAACGCGAGCCCATCCCATTCGATGAAATCGGCGCCAAATGCAAGGCCTTGGTCGTTTCCATGACTCGAAATGTGGATAAAGAGAGGTGACTTCTGGGTTCGGCTCACCGCATGAGCGCTATCTGCCGACGATAGATATTTACAGATGGTTTGAAGCTCGGCGCGCGATCGTGCCGCGAAGGACGCGGTTTGGTGCCCAATTAGCTTACAGGTCGCATCAAGTGCTCGTGCTTCATCCACTCCGGCAAACACATCGATAGGATTTGGTGATTCGATGATTGCAATGCGCATACGCCCTTTCTTAATCAGGAGAGTTTATGGTTTAAGTTCCGTCATCGGATGTTACCTGCACGCTCCTGAGAAGGCGACCTGGCCGAGGCCGGCAAGATCACAAAGAGTTGGCGTGCTAAGGCGGTTTGCAGAATGCAGTTCGGTTGCTCACCTAAGACCCCGTTTGAACGATCGAACGTGGGCCGCGCCCGGTCCGACATGTCCGGCTCACGTCGGACCCATTACGGCCCCTGACGCGCGTGGTCTCAGCGGCCTGCTGCAAGTCCGAACGGCTACCTATCGCGGCACCATGCTTGGCATCGCACAGTAATAGACGGCTACCAGGTTTGTGAACCGCCTCAGTCGTGGTCTCTTTACTCGCTCCGAGCCACCTCGTGCGTTGTCCCATCTACATCCGGCTGGGCAATTTGTTCATCTTGGATCGGAGCATCACTCATCTTGCTCGAACAGGCATCAGTCCGAGGGCGTCCCGATTTCAGCTTCTCCGGTGCTTGGCTCACATCGAACGTCCGGCAGTGCTTCTCGCCGATATACGCACTTACGCAGTTCTTCCTCGCGACCGGCCGAGGCGTGCTTGTTCGGCCGCACAACGCTTGACCACAGTCTGCTCCGCGTTGAGTACCGCGAGATGGCCGAAAGCTCGCCCCCTCACAGATACGCAAGCCGCTGTACTCGCACAGCAAGGATGCCAGCAAACGCCGAAATTGTCGTTAGCGAGCTATAAATGGTGCCCGGTCGGCAGAACGGCACCTGACGGCATGACCGCTCGTTAACGTCCGCGAACAAGAGCGGAAACGCAACGGTACAAGCTGAGAAGTTTTCAACAATCAGGGAGCGTAACCGCGCGTCGGTGGCCCCGCATTGCGGCCGAGGCATTGGAGTCCGTGACAGCAAGGAGTACGTGTATGTCAGTTATCGAGCTAATCACCGGACAGTTTTCCGGTGCAACCTTTTACCGAGCTGACCTGCATATCCATTCCTACGGTGGCTCGCATGACGTGGCGGATACTTCCATGACGCCGGACGCCATCGTAGCAACTGCCGTTGAAGAGAACATCGCGATCGTCGCGATCACGGACCACAACGAGATTTCGAACGTGCCTCGCGCAATTAACGCGGCGGCGCGTGATGGCCGCGTCTTGGTGGTCGCTGGCGTTGAGTTGTCGACAACGCAGGGTCAGCTTCTCTGCTATTTCCCCGATTTCAACCGTTTGGCGCGATTCTTTGCAAGCTTGAACATTGCGGATCAGGGCTTGCCAACGTCGCGGTGCCAACAGTCGATCTTCGAGTGTCTCACTGCGGCCGAGGCGCATGGCGGTTTCGGCATCCTGGCGCATGTCGACGCCCCCTCTGGCTTCGAAAACGAGAATCCTGGCGCATCACCGCACAAATTCGATGTTATCTGTCATCGCGCGCTCGCTGGAATCGAACTGAAGCAAGCAAATTCTGACGTTTACTACTCACCGCAGGATGTCAACGCTGAGCGCGCTCGGATGGGGCTGACAAGGATCGAGCGCCTCGGATTGGGCAGCAGACAATATCTTGCGCGAATACTCAACTCGGACTCGCACACGCTGAGCGCGCTCGGACGTAACGCGGAAAACGCCAAACGTACCCATCTCGCTGAGTCCATTGCCCCCCGCCGATCGTTCCAAGGATTCTATCGCGACGAAGTCCGTCACCGAACGGCCTGCATGCGGACAAGGGGTACGGCGGGAACGAAGCCAACATCGAGGACCAAGTCGGGCATAAAGCTGCCATGCAGCGGCGATCGCCACGTTGTCCATCGGGCGTCGACTTTGCGATCGTGCTCGCCCACTACGCCGGCCGAAGCCTCGGGTCAAACGAAGCAGGCGAACACGCTGATGGCCGGCAGCGAGAGAGCGGCACATGGATCGACATGGACTGGGCCGGACCAAATCCAGTTACACACCGGTTACACGACCCGCAGAAACAGAAAAGGGTT
This sequence comes from Paraburkholderia sp. MM6662-R1, assembly GCF_050436245.1. Classification (NCBI taxonomy): domain Bacteria; kingdom Pseudomonadati; phylum Pseudomonadota; class Betaproteobacteria; order Burkholderiales; family Burkholderiaceae; genus Paraburkholderia; species Paraburkholderia sp. MM6662-R1. The sequence goes on from NZ_JBNDLV010000001.1 coordinate 2,331,559, forward strand.
ACAGGCAAATCACCTGTAACCCTTTGATATTCCTGGTGGAGAGGAAGGGGATCGAACCCTCGACCTTCGCATTGCGAATGCGATTCACGCTTATCCCCACGGATCAACGAGAATACCCACGAATAACATTCTCTTATTTTTCAGTAAGTTAGCATACTTCCCGTTACCGGAACGTACCCCGCTGTACCCTCTATATTCCTACACGGCTCCTACATGGTAGCATTTTCGCAGACCCAAATCTTCGTGTAGGAACCCAACAGAATATGGCTAACATTACAAAGACTTATGTCGAGAAGAGCGCCGCGCCCCGAGACGACGGCAAGCCGGCCTTTTACTTCGACGATGAGATCAAAGGCTTCGGAATTCGCGTGACGAGCGGAGCCAAGACCTTTGTCGTCGACCGCAAACTTAACGGCCGGACCATTCGGATAAGCATCGGTCGGTATCCGGCCTGGTCCGTACAAGCAGCAAGGGACCGAGCGAAGGAACTGATCGTCGAGCTGGACAAAGGTAACGACGTGCGCCTGCAGCAAAGGCGCAGAAATGACGCCGCAGTCACCTTGCAGACTGCTTTCGAAAAGTTCATGAGTGAACGGCAATTGAAGCCAAGAACTCAGACAGATTATCGGCGCTATATGGTGCACTATCTGTCGGACTGGTTGGGAAAGGGGATAGCAACAATCGACTCTGACATGATCATGGCACGCTACCGCAAGATCGCAAATTCGAGCAGTGGCGCAGCTCAAGCCTCAAGCGTAATGCGAGCGCTGCGAAGCGTGCTCAATTTCGCCATAGCAACCTACGGGCGGGCAGTGATTCCGGAAAACCCGGTTGCGAGCCTCACAGCGAAACGTGCGTGGCTGCGGGATAAGGCCCGTACTGATCACCTGCGCCCCCACGAAATCAAGCCGTTTGTCCTCGCAGCACGAGCGTTACCGAACGCTGTCATGGGCGCCTATATCGAATTCATCTTGCTAACCGGAGCACGTCGATCTGAAGCCGCGACGCTCAGATGGAAACACGTAGACCGGAAGGCACGAACGATTACGCTGAAAGAAACCAAAAACCACTCCGACCGGATTCTTCCCATAACGCCGAGGATTGCCGAGATCCTCGATGCAATGTGGCACGTCAAGATCGGTGAATTCGTCTTTGGCACCCGAGACAAGGTTGATAAGCCGTCTCATGTCAGCGAACCTCGCAAAGCAATGGCGACGTTAAATGCTGCCGCAGGCAGTACCGTTACTGTGCACGGTCTTCGACGCACCTTCTCGACCATTTTAGAATCGCTCGATTGCCCCGGAATCCCGTTGAAGTCCCTGCTGGGACACTCATTGAAAGGGGATGTTACGACGGCGCACTACACGCAAATTACGGTTGAGCGACTGCGCCCGTGGGCCGAACAATACGAGCGACACATGCTTGCATTGATAGCTGCACCAACCGAGCAGGTAGAAGACGTCACTGTCAACATTGAGCCGGCCAACGCGCCAAGCTGATGCAGCGGCACGAGTAATGTCGATACACAACCGCTCCTGATGCCATCTCCCTTCGGAGCAAATCAGGAAAAAGGCAGGCGTCTGGGCTGCGGTAGCCCCGCTGGCATTTGCCACAGCTCCCGATCCTTTAGTATTCCATTGATCAATTGGCGAACTTCGGGGTCACGGAGATACAGACTGTTTAGCTTGTAGAGGTCGATGTCGCCGGCTGATCCTGCCGAGATGTTGCATTGAAGCAGCATCGCCGTCACACCTTGTACGATTTGCTGGTGGTCGAGTTCGTGAACATTGCCGCTGCTGAGTTGGCTTTTCGGTGGCTGGCAGTCATCGCCGCAATAGAGGCCGATCGCTTCGTGGATCAGCGCTTGCGCTTGGGCTTCGATGCGTTTGTTGTTCATCGCGTCCCCCGAAGAAGCCGAAGGTCGATGCCCGACTCTTTTGCGACGATCTTCGCCTTGTCGATGTTTGGTATGTGACCGGATGAAAGCCAATTGTGGACGGTGGCATTGCTCACTGAACAGGCGTGTGCAACTTTAGTGGGGCCGCCGATTCTATCGACTGCGATCTTGATGTGATTTGATGTAATGTACATGCGCTGCTTAGTCCTTTATTTGATAAGCGCAAGTCAATTTTTTGATAATTGCTTGTCTACTTTTATTTTAATTCAAAGACTGAGACATGGATGCAAAATATACTTAATGCGGATTTAGGCGAGCTGTGGCGCTCCACACCTTGAGCAGAAGCGCATTCTGGACGACACGCGCGGTCGAGTTAGCGCTCTCAATTATTTATTGCCAGATCTGTCTTTTTCACGTCTAATCTCATCGATTAACAAACCGGGCCGCCCTTTACCAGACGACGCAATGGTGCCCTCTACTACTTAGCGGTGAACTTACTTCGTCTGGTAAGCATTCTTTCTCGTATTTCGCAGCTATCAGCGTGTGAAGTAAGTATGTGGGAAGCTTTCCGATCTAAAAACAAGACGCCCCAACCACCATCACTTATAGGCGCATGATCGTACGACATATATGCCTCACTGTACCGGTTGATCTTACTTCTCCCCTCTGCTGGCTTTCTCATTATCTTCCCGACGCAGCCTATTGCTTTCGTCGTAGTTTCGAAAGTCCTCCTTCGTCATGCGGCCCCAACCTGACTCTGTAATATCGCCTTTCTCATCGACATAACCGTGCCGACGCTGTGACGCATAAGACATATCGGACAAGTTTTTTCGTGTTGTTGCCATGATTTACTCCTGATTGCGCCCCAACACTTCGGAGCCGTTGAGACGATGTCCACTGTGGTGAAGTGATCGTACTCCTCGCCGCCTCCATCTGCGATTTCTCCACGCGCCAGAGCAAAACATGTGACGATACTCGGCATCTAGCACGACGCAGCTATTGGTCTCGAGCAAGGTTGGTTTTTTTCGTTGCCAGATATTCCTGCGCCCTAAAATAGCAAGAATCGCCCCCAGAAAATATGACAGTTTTAGTTAGTTAGAATTACGCAGGCAATGTTTAATCTTCTGGAAAAATCAAATTATTTTGCCGACCCGCAAAGCGCCCCAAAAAAATTGATACATATCCGGTTTCATTTTTGGCTTTTCGCTCGCAAAATGCGTTCCGACATTCGCCGTGGAGATCAGCAATCTCTCTAGAGACGGCGAAGTATTTATTTTTCAATTGGGTGTTTGCTCAATAGAGGAGTGCTGCCTTGGTACAAGAATGATATAGAACCACTTCGCTTTCCGATACTAGGGAGCCGCAATGAAAAACGCTGTCATAACCTTTCTGCTCGTCGTCGTAGTCGAAGCGGTAACCGCAATCGCCGCATACATGAAGAAGCGCGTGATGGATTACCTTCGTCGGTCCGGTGATAACGACGCCTACAACCCCGACTTCGCCTGCTGCTAACCAAGACCTGCCTCTCGTCCTGCTGTTGCGGCCGGACACTTTCCTTTCAACTGCATTCGCCGCCCGGCTTCGTCCAGGCTGGATGCGCTCGTCCTTAGGAGTTGAAGAATGCACCTCGTGAAAAGTATGGCGTACATTGGAGAGCAACCGTGGCACGGCCTCGGAAACCAGCTATCGCCGAATCAACCAATCGAAGCCTGGGCCGCCGCCGCACGAATGAACTGGACTATAGAAGAAGCAGAAGTTCGTTTCGTCGCCGGAAGCGGCGGTCTCGGGAGTATCCACGCGTTTCCCGAACAGAAGGTGCTCTATCGGAGCGACACACAAGAGCCGCTGTCTGTTGTATCAAGCCGGTACCAAACGGTTCAACCTCGGGCAATCTTGGAGTTCTACAGGGATCTAACCGAAGTCGGCGGCTTCCAGCTTGAAACGGCGGGGGTCCTTAAATCCGGCAGAAAGCTTTGGGCGCTAGCTCGCACAGGGCAGTCCGTATCTCTCAAAGGTCGAGACGAGGTCAACGGTTATTTGCTCCTCGCCACGGCTTGCGACGGAACTTTGGCGACGACTGCGCAGTTCACCTCGATCAGAGTTGTCTGTAACAACACACTCGCAATTGCCCTTGGTGACAGCGCTAGCGCAATCAAGGTCCCTCACCGCAGTCAATTTGACGCAGATGCGGTGAAGCGGCAACTCGGCATCGCCATCTCTTCCTGGGATGCGTTCATGGTCAGAATGAAGGCTTTGTCCGAGCGGAAGGTCAAACCGGAAACGGCGGAAGCGTATTTCCGTCGGGTGTTGACGTATCCAGTGAGTGACACCCAGGGCAACCCTGCGACAGCGACGAACGATCGGGCCATCAAGGCTGTTCATAACTTGTACGCCGGCAGAGGCAAGGGTTCAGACCTCGCTTCGGCTTCTGGTACGGCATGGGGCCTATTGAACGCCGTCACGGAGTACGTCGACCACGAACGCCGCGCCCGCAGCGACGACCATCGACTTGATGCCGCGTTGTTCGGCCAAGGCGCCGCGCTCAAACAGAGGGCATGGAACGAGGCGTTGAAACTCGTCGTCTGATCTACCGACACTTTCAAACGTTGTACTAGCCGCCCGGTTGAACCTCGTTCACCGGGCTTCTTTCATTGAAGGAGCGAAAGATGAGCATTGCAAAACAAGATGCAAAGCCTGATAAACAGAAGCCTGCGCTTCGTCTCGTCGACACTCGAGGTCTTGACCGTGAAGACTGGCTTGCCGTTCGCAAGACTGGAATCGGAGGTTCGGATGCTGCTGCCGCTGTTGGTCTCAACCCCTACAAGTCGCAGCTGGAGTTGTGGCTCGAAAAGACTGGCCGTGACGTCGATCTAGACAAGCCCGATTCGAAGGATACGACGCATCCTGTCTACTGGGGCACGTTGCTGGAACCCATCGTCGCTGCAGCCTATACGCAGCAGACCGGCAACAAGGTTCGCAAGGTCAATGCCGTGCTCAGGCATCCGAAGGTGAACTTCATGCTCGCCAACCTAGACCGAGAAGTCGTCGGAGCTCCTGACGTACAGATTCTCGAATGCAAGACAGCCGGTGAGTTCGGTGCAAGGGCGTGGCGTGACGGGGCGCCGGAGTATGTCCAGCTGCAGGTGCAGCATCAACTCGCCGTAACCGGCAAACAAGCAGCTCATGTTGCCGTTCTGCTCTGCGGACAGAAGCTAGACGTGCATCGCATTGAACGTGACGACGAACTCATCGCCAAGCTGATCGAACTCGAAGCGCGATTCTGGACGTACGTTGAAACCGACACGCCTCCACCGGCTGACGGTTCCGATTCGGCGGGTCAAGCGCTGCGTTGCCTGTTCCCGCGAGACGCCGGAAACACTGTCGACTTCTCCGACGACCGTAATCTGTCGGCGACGTTTGCCGATCTGATGACGGTTCGGGCCGAAATCGAAACCCGAGAAGAGCTCGAAGCGAAGCTCAAGCAAAGCATCCAGCAGGCAATGGGCGACGCATCCCGTGCGGTCTTCGAGACTGGCGAAGTGTCGTTCAAACGCAGCAAGGACAGTTCCGGCATCGACCTGAAGAAGCTACTCGCCGACCATCCGGAGCTTCAACAGCCATACGCAACCACGAAGCCCGGTTCACGCCGGTTTCTCGTCTCAGTCTAGCCCATGGAGGCAATTATGTTGAAAGGTCTTGCGATCACGCCGCCTGTTATTGGGCGGATCTCGATTGGCCGTGTTGTGGAGAAAAACGGCAAGCGCTTGCCGGAGAAGTCGGACGAATTTCAGCTCACCAGCCAGGTGCAGAATCGTGATGGTTGGGTTCTTCATCCGCTCGACGAAGCGCTCCGCCAGGTAAACGGCGGCGGGAAGCTCAGGGCAATTCCGGTGCGTGTGCTGTTTAATGATCCTGACTTGAACCTTCGAGCGGAATTCTCGATGTTCGACCGAGAAACCGGACGGCCCATCTGTGTCGGTAACGGCGAGAACTGCAAGCGTGTCACGAACGAAGGTGTCATGTCCTTGCCGTGTCCATCGCCCAATGTTTGTGCGTACAGCAACGGTTACTGCAAACCCTATGGTCGCTTGAACGTTGTCATCGGCGAGGAGGACGAATTGGGTTCGTTCATCTTCCGCACGACTTCGTTCAATTCGATCAGGACCTTGGCTGCGAGGCTTCGCTACTTCAGCGCAGTCTCAGGCGGTTTGTTGGCGACGATGCCGCTGGAACTCAAGCTGCGCGGGAAGTCGACGACGCAGAGCTATCGCTCGGCCATCTACTATGTCGATCTTGTTGTGCAGTCGAAATTGACACTCGAGGAGGCGATTGCTCGTGCCCGGGAACTGGACAGCCAGCGTAAAGCTTCGGGCTTCGACCAAGCTGCGCTTGATGAGGTGGCTAGGCTGGGGTTTGGCAACGGAGCTTTCGAGGAATCGGGGGAAGACATTCCTGCGGTGGTCGAGGAATTCTATCCGGAAAGCGAAGGCGGAGTCGAGACCGAAGCCGACAATGGTTCGCCGGCTACGGTTCTGAAGGACAAGCTCGAACGAAAAGTTGCGATGCAGGTGGGAGGCGCATCATGATTTTCGTTCGTGCCATTCTGTTCCTGACCGTAGCGCCATTTCTGCTGATCGTCGTCGGTTCGGTCTGGCTTTGGCTAGGACACAAAATACTAGCCTGCATTTTCGGGCGCTGATGCGCTCATTGCTCTCGCTTCGACGGGAGCTTTTTTAGCTGGTCCTAAAGCTTAGGGCGAACCTCTGCAAAGTAGCGCTTCCTGTCGATTCCCACCTGTTCGAGAAAGGCCTTAAAGACGGTCTGACTGACGGGGTCACAACGAGGTAATGGGAATTGCTTGCCGTCCTTTGCCCACTTCTCGTGACTGCCTTTTCCACCGGAGGGATCACACCTATAGCCAAAATGGTTCAGTGCTTTTTCAAGCTCTCGGACCGTTGGTTGAGAGAACGTCTTGTGGTTGGCATGAAGGCGGTCGGCAATAACTCCTGCACCAACGAAGCGGAACGGTACGTCGGTGGGTTGGAAATCATACGGCTGACTTCCGGTAAGCAAACCTTCTACGGGCGGCGCCTTATTTGTGACCGATGGTTTTCCTGTCGCTAGCTGGTTTGCAAAGATACGCCAAGTGCTTTGCCTTTCGCCAAGCTTCCACTGGTCGTAGCCTGGAGGCGACAAATCTAGTGACGCCCTAACAACCCGCTCAATCCTGGCGAACTCTTCATCCGTAACCATGAGCAATGCTTTCGTATTGTCTCGCCGGAACCATTTCCACGAGGCCCAGTTGGCAAGGGCCTCTTCGAGCCACTCAGTGGTCTCTCTCAAGGTATCGTAGACATCCTTCTTGTAACGCAAATGCCGTGGTTGACGAGACGTAAGCTCAAGCCATGATGATGCCGCCTCAATCCTTGCATGGAATAGCTCATGAGAATAAGTTAGCCCAAGGGCAAGAAACGCGGCCGTGGCATCGGATGCAGCAACCCCGTTTTGCCGCAGATCCCGCAACAAACTTAAGGCGAAATCATCCAGCTTTCGAGCATCGACGTAGATGCCCCAAGTGTCTTCAGTCCAGATGTGATACGCCTGGAACCAAGCCATCGCTTCGAAGCCTAGACGCCCGATTTCATTTCTAATGTCGTTGATTCGGCTATGGAAGTTATGCTCTTCGAGTTGCAGGCCGTCCAATGCTTCGACAATTCCTTCGGGATCGTCTTCCGGAGAAGCGACCAAGGGTGGGCCGGCAACAGTGACGTCGCCAGCATCGAATTCGGGCCGAGAACACCGGTTTAATCTCGGCGTGGTGAGAGCGCCGGGAATAAGGCGTTGAACTGTCCACCGAATTTCGGGATAGCTAGGAACGCCCTCATGGGTCGTCCACGTGACGATCGCTGTTGAGTTTACTAGAAGGCCCGTGTACGCCCCATCCCGGGGAGGCTCCCATGGCGAGGCCCCGATTGCCTTCCGCGCAACGCGTTCAACTCCTCGAAGGGCATATGTGCGACGAATCGGGAAAGTCACCGCTTTGGGAAAATGCGTAAGCAACTCGTCTGCTCTAAGGGGCGGCTTCTCATTATTGATCCGAGCGATACGGAAACGCCCCGTCCGGTTTATTGTCCTGATCGCATCGTCATCGTAACGGCCTTTCATAGCCTTGAGGTTGTTCTCGTGCTGCGTCTCTTCCACCGCGATTTTTTTATCGATTTCTGCTATCCGCTGTGTATGATTCTCGACCAGATGTTTCGCCGCAATCTTGACGTCGCTCGGTATCCACGTTTGGCGTTCAACGGGCTCGTTACGACTGACCAAGACGCAGAGGGTATGTTTGTCCGGCAGGGAGAAAACCCCATAGCAGTGTGCTATCACTTTTAGGCCAGAGCGCACTCTCTCGCCAACCGGTCCGAGCTTTCGCTTATCCCACAATGCTAGCGTTAGCTGGCAAAGCAATGACCTTTCTGGTGCCAAAACGGCAAACACCTTTGCGGTTGTTTTGCTGTGCAGCGCAGCCACGTCAATACGTCCTCTGGCGATAAATTCGACGAGATCAAGATCGTCAGATTGGATCAGTACAGCAAAAACGTCGTCTTGATTCGCCCAAGAAAAGGTAGACGGAATCCAGCTATTGAGCCGCGTCAAAGAGCTTGTCGGGTGCATGGAGATATTTTGATTCGTTCATGATGATGGGTGGGCGACGATCACGTCTGTAGTGTCTCACTGCATTCTCGGCGCTGACACGCTTGTTGCTCTCGCTTCGACAAGGGCTTTTTTTTGGTTCCGGTCGTTCAAAGGAAGAAAACTTTTTGCTCGACTCATCTCTACATATATATTAGAGAATGCTCGACGCCAAAAGTGAAGCAAGGACGCGGCTTTCCAGCGTCCGGTCGCCCACCAGTCTTTGAAATTCGTGGGCGATAGCGGAGTCACCGCCCTATAAGAATGAGGACACCCCCTGATCGTTATTGCGAGTCTCAACTAGTCATCCGCTCACGAGCGAATTGCATCAGGCGGGGGCGGAATGCGTTGACCATGGCATTCGTAGCCTTTGCAAACCACGCGACTTGTTGCTGCACGGTTAGTGCAGGCTCAATATTGGCCGATCGTGTCACCGTCACGAGAGGTTTCTCGGCATCACTGCGGTTAAGGTTCGATTTTGCCAGCCGAAACTCGACGTCGAGTCCGGTTTCCCTGCGTATGTCTTCTTGCTCTTCCTTCAAGCGCTCGAAGCAATCAGCGCCGTCTTCACCGTACAGCCGGAAAAACAGCTGCATTTCCCCTTTGAGGGGGCGGTACAGGGTTATCCACCTGGCTGGGGCAGGCAACTCCACACGCGCGTTCGTCGGATGAGGTCCCAGCTTAGGCATTGGCTGCTCAGGATGATCGAAGTGAATCTGCGCCATGAAGAGGTTCCAAAATTCGCTGTCACGGTCGGGTTTCACAACTTCTTCGATAGACTCCGGCTCTACCTTGTCGGTTTCGCTCGACTCCGCTGGCACGAGAGGTGTCCCCGATCCGTCCACCACAACCCTGTGCTGAATGACGTCCGTTCGAATTGCAAGCGACGGGACAAGCAACGTTCTTCCGTCGGCGTCTTTCCAGACCTGCATTTCGATCAGGCCTAATTGCGCCAGCAGCCCTCCGCGTTTCTCGAGGAGCTCCTTCATGGCTTGGATGTCACGGCGTATGCCGTCTCCGACAATTGCCATTACGAAGTTGCCGGTGTGCAGCGAATGCGACACGTTGTCGACGAACCTCGCTTCTTCAACGTCCGGAAACTTGCTCTTCACGATCTGATAGAGCGGGTTCACCGCTTGCCATCGACGATCAGAACGATGGTCAGAATGAGCCTTCAGCTTCGCTTCTAAATCCGCGTAGGTCCACGTCCTGAGAAGCGCCGCGTACTCAAGGATTTGACCAACCACTTCCCGCCGGGCTTCAGGATTTCGCCACAGCTTGCACTCGATAAGCACGACCTTGCCGTGCGGGGTGACGCCGAAGATATCCAGCCTGATATTGCGCCCTTCCTTCGGCACCAGCAGCTCTGAGCAGATGGGCACAAAGCCATGTACGGAGCCTGAAATCTCGTTTAGCGGCAGGATTTCTGGGTGCCTAAACACGATGTCCTGAAGCCACTTCTCAGAATGGCCGGCGTCGAGTGGCTGACGAGTCAGCAGGGTGCCGGACTGTGATGTGTCGTCGTCAAGCAGGAGAGCAGAGGGGCGCATTTATTGGTCTAGTGGGGTGGAGTTGGTCATTTGCGTTTTGTTGACGTGTTAGCCGACCTTTGGCGTTGTACTATCTGCGGCGCTCCTCGGTGGCTGTCAAGAGCGTCCACAATAGCCCGTTCGTGCCGATCACAAGGACCCGACAGTCGTCATAGTCGGCCTTGCTGAGTTCATCGATGTGAGCAGCTCGATTTCGGAAGTTGGTAGTCAGTAAAACGAGCTGATGATGGAGCCCGTTTGGATCTAATAGCCATGACGACCCAGCCCACTCCCTAAGAAGCTCTAGAAATGATCGAATCAGCACGCTATTTTCTCGCCGATGCTGGCTATGAATTGCTGTCTGCAAAAAATGGGCGAATACTCCGAGCTCAGGGGGCTTACGGGTCTGGTCAGCGCTGAAAGATGCAATGCGTCCGACGTCCTTATCGGCCCTGTCGTCCGCTAGTTCCTTGGCTGGCACCCGCATCGCCAGTGGACGTAAAATTCGAGCGACAATTTCCGCCTCCACGGCCTTGCAGAGGCCAATAACGGGAGGCGACCACTCAAGCTGAGGGTCCGAAAGAAGTGTTCCTGCCACATACTCGGCGGTCGCCAAGAACCGCATGACATCGACAGGAAGAAGACTGGCTCGTTGCTCGGAGGCAAGAAGGAGCCTTTCCGCATTTCGCCTATCGTCTACCGCTACCGCTGAAAGAAGGGCATAGCCCAGTGCGTCTGCTTTCTGATCATCCGGAATTAACCCGGTCTTGATATCGTACAATGACAGGAGTCGGCCATAGCAACCGTTGCACAGGCGCCTTGACCAGTCCCCTCCGTAGATAGAAATTAGCTTCGCCTTTTTTGTCTCCCCACAACGAAAGCATCGAAAGGCGGTTGCTTCAGCAAAGCGAAACTGTTGCAACGGCCCCCTCGCTGGGTACGTCTTGGTTAACTTGGATGGCACGGGTTCCATTGTTTTCCCTTACGTTCTGCTGTCTCAGGTCGCCGCTACGATCCGCATCCGTCTGCAGTTATCGGTCCCCGTCCCTGTCGCAAAAGATAAAGACGCTCAGTCAGATTGCGGCAAGCCGAACGATCGCAATTGACCATCCACCCTTCGCAACTTTCGTAGCTGCACGCTGACACATCTCTTCCGATCTGACGAAGTAGAATTTCATCCCTTGCATTTGCGCAAGTTTGGCGAGGGTCTTCTGCATCCGCGCATCGATCGTGCCAACGGGGCGTGCCGATGTCGTCACTTCAGCGGAAAGGACTATTTCGCCATTGCGCGTTCCCCGGAGATCAGGCTCCGAACTATCGCCAGTTTGGCGAGGGTTCCATGACCATTCGACTCCAGCGGGAAACCTGCCGTCGGAGGAAAGCCACTCTGCCGCCTTGATGATAAGGTGCTCGTGCTGTATCTGGTTTAGATCCTCGTACGATTCTTGTCGCAAACTGCTCAGGATATCAATACCTTCTTCGGTCGTCTCACATGGCAGCGACGAAAGTCGACGAATGGTCTCCAGTGAACGCTTGGTGTCGTCAAGAACTTTTTGATGTGCTTCTGTGAAGGTGTCTAGTTTTTTCATTTTCTTCGGATGCCCCTGCAAGTCGTCGCCGCTTCGACGCCTCCAACTGCCGTAACGATGCTTTGCCCCGTTTGAAAGAATGGATGAAAGCGTTTCCCCGGTAACTGGCGGCACCAAATTTCTGGTACTTTAACGCCTGAAATGCCAAGTAGAACCAAAATTTCAAATCGGGGTGGTGATGGGCTACGACATTATTGGGGATATTCACGGCGAGGCAGGTAAGCTGCGGGCGCTTTTGAAACGCTTGGGCTATGTCGAGAGCGCTGGGGTCATGAGACACCCCGAACGCACCGCCATCTTTGTCGGAGACTTCATCGACCGAGGTCCACACCAACTTGACACGCTTAACATTGTTCGACCGATGGTCGAGTCGGGCAGCGCCTTTGCGACAATGGGGAACCATGAATTCAACGCCATTGCGTGGTATCTGCGTGACCCCGACCGGAGCGATGAATATCTTCGCCCACGGAAAGGGGAAATTGGCGAGAAGAATCGTCATCAGCACGCCGCATTCTTGGCTGAAGTGGAGCACAAGCCAGACCTTCACGCCGAGATCATCGATTGGTTCCTCTCTTTGCCGCTCTGGTTGGAGCTTCCCGAACTGCGGGTGATTCATGCTTGCTGGCATCCGGGCTTTATGGCTGAACTCGAGCCAAAATTGAAGCCTGGTCGCCTGCTGGACGAAGTCATGATGGTCAAGGCCAGCAGCAAGGGCACGGCGGAATACAATTTGGTCGAAACGCTGCTTAAAGGCATAGAAGTCCAGCTGCCACCTGGCTACTTCTTCAAGGACAAATCGGGCCATACCCGACACGAGGCCCGCACTCGCTGGTGGGATGAGGCGGCGACCACCTATCGTCTTGCAGCGCTGGTCCCCCCTGAAACCGCAGCGCTACTCCCCGACACGGAGATCCCAAACGATGCGAGGATCAGCTACGGCGCGGACAAGCCAGTATTTGTTGGTCACTATTGGAGGACGGGGAAGCCAGCGATATTGTCGCCAACGGTGGCATGCGTCGATTACAGCGCTGGAAAGGGCGGTCCGCTCGTGGCTTATCGTTGGGGCGGCGAGTCGGTATTGTCGTCCGGCAATTTCGTGTTCTCGAGCGAAGAATATGGTGATGTCACAAGATCAACTTAAAGTTCAAACGGCCCGCCCACGCATCGACTTGCGGAGTCCTTGGGATGGTGCCTCCGCTTGGGCAACAATTCTTGAGGACGGTTGCATTCAATTGGAGCTATGCGACCACAGCGAGCAGGCTGAGGCAACGTTTGGAAATGATGTGACCTGGGACTACACCATTCCATTTGCAGAGAAGCCAAAGCTGATTGAGCGCCTGGCAAAGCTGACGGGACGTGCCGTCGTGGGAGACGAGGCGATCCTCACGTCTTTTGCGGAGACGTTCAAGCATGTTCACGCCATTCGAGATTGGCTCAAACAGGAGAAAATATCCTTCGAAGAATCGTTCGACTCATGGGCATAGCTGGGCACCCGATGACGAAATCCGCATTGGCAATCTGCAATCCAGAAGCGCTGGGTTGAGGCACATCCTAGGCTCGCAGCACCGCGACTGTTGAGCGTGGGCTAACTACCGAATCAAGCCGTGACATCTTTTCCTCGCAGGTAGAAACTGGTGCAACGACGCCAGCCACGCGTGAACGTTTCAGCTTGGCATTAAGCGTGTGATGGCCTATTTACGGCGTCGCAAAACGCGAGTCACGTAGCTTATCTGCGGCCGAAATGCTGTCTGTATCGATCCCAGAACCAAGCGCTGACACCGATGCAAATGAGAATTTCTATCCACCTCGTCGAAGCGCTCGTAAAGGGAACGGGGACAAAAAATCCAATTGGGTTTCCACGGAAAAGGTTGAGCGCTTTTAGTATCGCAGTGGCCGTAATGCCGACGCTTGTGATGGCAAAGGCGATCCGAATCCTCAGCAATCCAAGGAGAGCGACGATACCGGATGAGACAAACGCATAGACTTGCCAAGCATGGACGCCGCGCAAAAGTGCTGCCCATGCCGCAAAGCTCGCGGTAGCGACGCAAAACAAAAAGAATGTATCGCATAACCTATACCCAACCGCAAGGGGTCTTGTCCTGACCGGTGCCTGACCATCATTCGACGACAGGCTGCTCGAGTTCATCGCTCTTTCCCCGTGTTTGTGGTCCGGCTGATTCGACGGACAGCCTTGGTCTACGCCCACTCCGCACTCAGCTTCTCCGCCTGTTGCAGCACCGTTTGCACGGCCTCTTCCTGTTGGTCAGGCGGGTACTTGTATTTCCGCAGGATCCGCTTCACCATCAGCCGGAGCTTCGCTCGAACGATCTTCCGCACCGCCTAATCGACGCTGACGTTCCGGCCCGGCTGGCTCTTCACTGAGGCAAACGGATTGCGGGGTTCGACGTGACGAAACTCGACACCGACGTTAGCACCCATTGAGGACCTGCGAGCCATATTAGTTTCAGCCGCCATGTAGCGTTGCGCCAAGAGCAAAGGCGCCGGCCACGAGCGCAGCTATTGCGGCGAGGAAGCTCCAGAGTTGGGCCGCTTTCATGCCGCCAACAAGCTCGCCTATCGTCAGCTCCGCTGGGTTTTTCGCTGCCGGCCTCGCCTGAGGTTTTGACAACTTTTGCTTCCAACTCGAAAGAACACCGTTGAATTCCGATGTGGTTAGGGATGCGACCTCAGGCTTGACTGATTGGACATACCAGTCATAGCCCGGCTCCAGAAGTCCCTCCTTATATATTCCATGCTCGACGATGACCATTAACGGGTGACCACGGCTGTATGCCATGGCGGCCTCAATTTGATTCCACGGCGTGGCAAGTTTGACGTCGGCAAGAAACGTTTCCTTTAGGCCACCACGCCTTTCTATTCCTGTTGAAAAGTACTTTCGCTCAAGGGCGATCACGACGGTGCCTGAGCATTGGTCCAGAAGTGCTGTCACCGTCTTCAGAGGCGCATCCGCACTGAAGGTGTTCCGGCCAACAGTATGCGGGATGAGACCTTCGCTACGGAGCCGATCCTCGACAGCACGGACGAACGCCTCCTGTTGCTCAGTCGCTGTTCCGCCAACGCTCACAAACACGTTAAGTTCATTCACCTTGATTTTTTCCGTCAGCGTGGGAAAACGCATTAGCTCTGTAGCGAGATACCGAATCCCATGTTTAAGCCCAAGATCTATTTTTGCAAGGACGCCGGCTGTTCGTCGGTTTCGATTACAGCGCTATCAGTTTTACGCCCGGATCCGCCTGCAGACGCTCCAAGACACGTTTTTCGGAGCTCGAGTTTCAAATTTTTCCCCGGATGGCGGCTTCGCCAGCGAAGTTCGTATAATTGACCGACTCATGATAATCGGGGTACGCCATGGTAGCAAGGCGACGCCGATGGCGACGTAAAGCCGCGCTGCTACGTGGCCCGACCGCACACTCAGGCCCCCACACCGCAACATCACGCACAAGACAATCGATGGCAATCAAGAAATCTGAACTCTACAGCTCCCTGTGGAAAGGCTGCGACGAACTCCGCGGCGGCATGGATGCCTCGCAGTACAAGGACTATGTGCTAGTCCTGTTGTTCGTCAAGTACGTTTCCGACAAATATGCGGGTCAGAAGGACGCCCTGATCGACGTACCCGCTGGCGGAAGCTTCGCCGACATGGTGGCGCTGAAGGGTGACAAGGAGATCGGGGACAAGCTGAACAAGATTATCAGCCGCCTCGCCGAAGCCAACGAACTGAAGGGCGTGATCGACGTTGCCGACTTCAACGACGCCGAGAAGCTGGGCAAGGGCAAGGAGATGGTTGACCGCCTGTCCAACTTGGTCGCCATCTTCGACACGCCCGGGCTCGACTTCAAGAGTAACCGAGCCGAGGGCGATGACATTCTGGGCGATGCCTACGAATACCTGATGCGCCACTTCGCAACCGAATCGGGGAAAAGCAAGGGGCAGTTTTACACGCCAGCTGAAGTCTCTCGCATCATGGCGAGGGTAATCGGTCTCGGAAGCGCAAAGAGTGCCGACCAGACCATCTATGATCCGACCTGTGGCTCGGGATCGTTGCTCATCAAGGCACACGACGAAGCAAAAGGCACCAGTCGGCTCGATCTGACCATCTACGGTCAGGAAATGGACAACGCCACGTCCGCACTGGCGAAGATGAACATGATCCTTCATGACTGCCCTACGGCGGAAATCTGGAGAGATAACTCGCTATCCAGCCCCCACTTTGTCCAGCCTAACGGCTTTCTCAAGACCTTTGACTTCGTCGTTGCGAATCCCCCGTTTTCCACAAAAGCGTGGAGCAATGGATTCGACCCGGCCAACGATCTGTATCACCGCTTCGACTTCGGCACTCCCCCAGAAAAGAACGGCGACTATGCATTCCTGTTGCATATCCTGACCTCGCTCAAAAGCACGGGTAAGGGAGCGGTGATTCTCCCGCACGGAGTTCTGTTCCGTGGCGGCGCCGAAGGTGTCATCCGTAAGCGCGTTGTCCGGCAGGGTCACATCAAGGGCATCATTGGATTGCCTGCCAACCTGTTTTATGGAACGGGTATCCCTGCTTGCATCATCGTGCTCGACAAGGAAAACGCCGCTGCACGTAAGGGCATTTTCATGATCGACGCCAGCAAGGGTTTTATCAAGGACGGAAACAAGAATCGGCTGCGTGCTCAGGACATTCACAAGATCGTCGACGCCTTCAACAAGCAGGTCGAGATCGACAAGTTTTCCCGGCTGGTACCCGTTTCGGAAATTGCCGAGAACGACTTCAACCTGAACATTCCCCGCTACATCGACAGTACCGAGCCCGAGGATCTGCAGGATATCGATGCCCATCTGCGAGGTGGAATCCCGGATCACGACATCGAAGATCTGGACAAGTACTGGCAGGTATTGCCGAGCGTGCGCACCACGTTGTTTGGCCCGGCTGATCGGCATGGTTACAGTCAACTGAAGGTCGCTGCCGGCGAAGTCAAGACCACGATATTCGGTCATTCCGAGTTCGCAGCTTTCAACGAAACCGTCAGCGCCCACTTCACCGAGTGGAAGACAGCCAACGTTCCGCACCTGACCGGTATCACGATCGGAAGCCATCCGAAGGCGCTGATCGAGACAATCTCAGAGAGCCTGTTGGAGATTTTCAAGGCTGTGCCGTTGCTTGACGCTTACGACGTGTACCAACACTTGATGAGCTATTGGGCAGAGTCGATGCAGGACGACGTGTACATGCTGGTCCACGATGGCTGGAAGGCGGTAATCGATGGAGAACCCAACGTTGACTTGATCCCGTCGTCGCTGATCGTTGCCCGATACTTTGCGGACGAGGCCAAAGCCATCGAACAATACGAAGCTGACCGTGACGCAATCACCCGGCAGATGGAAGAACTGGACGAGGAGCACGGTGGCGAAGAGGGACTCCTCGCAGAAGCCAAAACTGAGAAAGGGAAACTGACCAAGGTCAGTGTCAAGGCTCGCCTCGCTGAAATCAAGAAAGATGCAGACGCTGCGAGCGAGCGCAAGCTGCTGAACGACTACCTCGAGTTGATCGAGAAGGAAGCCGCTGCGAACAAGAAAGTGAAAGACGCACAGAAGGCGCTGGAGGCGAAGGTCGCTGCGCAATATGCCAAGCTCGACGAGATCGAGATCAAGACGCTCGTGATCGACGACAAATGGCTAGCCACGCTCGCTACCGACGTCCAGACAGAACTGGATCGGGTGTCGCAGGCACTGACCGGGCGGATTAAGGAGCTGGGAGAGCGCTATGCGACGCCGCTGCCTAAGCTTACGACTGAGGTTGAAACGCTCGCCGCCCGTGTCGATGAACACCTGAAGAAGATGGGGTTTGCATGGAACTGAAGCCGGGTCACAAGCAGACCGAGGTGGGGATGGTTCCGGAGGATTGGGATGCACAACCACTTAACGGATTGGTTTCTATAACGCATGGGTTTGCGTTCTTGAGCACATACTTTGCGAGCAACGGAGCGTATCGCTTGACCACGCCCGGACATTTTTATGAAAGGGGCGGCTTTCGCCACATCGGCGAAAAGCAAAAGTTCTACACCGGCCAAGTACCCAGTGATTATGTGTTAGAACCCGGCGACCTAATCGTAGCGATGACCGAACAGGCGGACGGACTTTTGGGAAGCGCTGCTTTCATTCCCGCAGCAGACACCTATCTGCATAACCAGCGGCTTGGCCGCGTGCGAACACTATCTTCCCGAATTAACTCGGCTTACTTATTCTGGGTCTTCAATTCAACCAGCTATCGAACAAGCGTACGTGAGACGGCAGCGGGGACGAAAGTAAAACACACGTCTCCCGAAAAGTTATTGGAGATTCCTGTCCGATTGCCACCCACATTCGAGCAACGCGCCATTGCAGCCGCTCTGTCCGATGTGGATGCTCTGATCGGCGGCCTCGACCAGCTCATCGCCAAGAAACGTGACATCAAACAGGCCACGATACAGCAGTTGCTCACGGGCAAGCAACGATTGCCGGGTTTCAATGCAGAGTGGAAGAAGGGGCGTGTCATCGACCTAGCCGACGTCGATCCGGAAAACCTTAACGGCTCCACCAATCCTGAATATCGTTTTAATTATATTGCTCTCGAAGACGTTGAACGAGGAGCTTTGAAACACTACTCCCAGCAGCTCTTCCGCACCGCACCATCACGTGCAAGGAGAGTTTTGCGACAAGGCGATATTTTAGTATCGACTGTGAGGCCGAACTTGCAATCACACTTACTCATTCGGCATAGAGTGAGAGATTTCGTATGCTCGACCGGATTCGCAGTTGTTCGCTGCAAACCTCATCTGGCCGACCCGCACTACGTCTACTATCATCTATTCTCGGGCGGGGTCAGCCGTCAGATCGACGCTTTGCTCACCGGTTCGAACTATCCGGCCATCAATAGTGGTGACGTCCGTGGATTGGAGATTCCTTGGCCCCCGTTAGCGGAGCAAAGCGCCATCGCTTCGGTTCTCTCTGACATGGACTCGGAAATAACAGTGCTTGAACAAAAGCGAGACAAGACTCGTGATCTCAAGCAGGGCATGATGCAAGAACTCCTGACCGGGAGGATTCGTCTCGTATGAGCACCGTGGGTCAAATCGAAAAGAAAACTCAGGCGCGTGTCGTTGCGCTGTTCCAGGAGTCACTCGGATACAAATACCTCGGTAACTGGATCGACCGCGTTGGCAATCGGAACGTCGACCATGGCCTGCTGAGCAGTTTTCTCAAGCGACAGAGCTACGACGATGCCGTCATCGCACGAGCTATTCACCTTCTCGACAAGGCCGCAGGAGACCAGAGCAAAAGCATCTACGACCGGAACAAGGCTGTGTACGAGATGCTCCGCTACGGCGTTCATGTCAAGCCCGAAATTGGAGAACAGGTCCAAACGGTCTGGCTCATCAACTGGAAGCAACCGCTCACCAACGATTTCGCCTTCGCCGAGGAGGTGACCGTCATCGGTGCGGATGCGAAGGCCAACACGAAGCGACCCGACATCGTCTTGTACGTGAACGGTATCGCACTCGGCGTACTTGAACTCAAGCGCTCGACTGTTTCGGTATCGCAAGGCATCCGGCAAAACCTCGACAACCAGAAGAAGACCTTTATTCAGCACTTCTTCTCGACCATTCAGTTCGTCATGGCTGGCAGCGACACTGCCGGTCTGCGATACGGAACCATCGAGACGCCCGAAAAGTACTACCTAACATGGAAGGAAGATAGCTCAACCGAAAACCCGCTCGACCGCCACCTCACGCAGGTCTGTAGCAAGGCTCGCCTCCTTGAACTAATCCACGATTTCATCGTGTACGATGCAGGCATCAAGAAACTCTGTCGACAGAACCAGTACTTCGGCGTGAAGGCAGCGCAGAACCATGTGAAGCGCCGGGAAGGCGGCATCATTTGGCACACGCAGGGGTCAGGCAAAAGCCTCACGATGGTCTGGCTCACGAAGTGGATTCGGGAAAACGTCAAGGACGCCCGTGTGCTCATCATCACCGACCGGACCGAGCTCGACGAGCAGATCGAAAAAGTATTTAAAGGTGTCAACGAGGAGATCTATCGTACAAAGAGCGGTGCCGAACTGATTGCCAAGCTCAACGCTACGACGCCTTGGCTGCTCTGCTCCCTGATTCACAAATTCGGCGGTAAAGAAGACAATGAAGAGTTCGGCGACGTTGCTGGCTACGTCGAAGAAATGAAGCGATCCCTCCCGCCCGACTTCCGGGCCAAGGGCGATATCTACGTTTTCGTCGACGAGTGCCACCGGACCCAATCCGGCGAGTTGCACAAGGCGATGAAAGCCATCCTGCCGAATGCAATGTTCATCGGTTTTACCGGTACGCCGCTTCTTAAGGCCGACAAGGCCACCAGCCTCGAAGTCTTCGGTTCGTACATCCACACCTATAAGTTCGATGAGGCCGTTCGTGATGGGGTGGTCCTCGATCTTCGCTACGAAGCCCGTGACGTTGATCAGCACATTACGTCGACCAAGAAGATTGACCAGTGGTTTGAATCGAAGACGAAGGAACTGACGGACCTCGCCAAAGCGCAGCTCAAGCAGAAATGGGGAACCATGCAGCGGGTGCTTTCCAGCCAGTCCCGATTGGAGAAGATCGTCGCCGATATTCTGCTCGACATGGCGACCAAAGACCGATTGATAAGCGGCCACGGTAACGCCATGCTCGTATCCGGCAGCATCTATCAAGCCTGCAAGTACTACGAGCTCTTTAGTAAGACTGACCTCGCTGGCAAGTGTGCGATCGTAACCAGCTATCGGCCAGCGACTTCAGGCATGAAGGGTGAAAGCGCAGAAGGGCTCACGGAAAAGCTGAGCCAGTACGAGATCTATACGAAGATGCTCAATGGCCAAGACCCTGAGTCCTTCGAGAAGGATGTCAAGAAGAAGTTCATTGACGAGCCGGGGCAGATGAAACTGTTGATCGTCGTCGACAAGTTGCTGACCGGCTTCGACGCACCTTCTGCAACGTACCTGTACATCGACAAACAGATGCGGGACCACGGTCTTTTCCAAGCGATCTGCCGCGTGAACCGGCTGGATGGAGACGATAAGGAATACGGCTATATCATCGACTACAAGGATCTGTTCAAGAGCATCGGTAGTGCAGTTCACGACTACACTTCCGGCGCACTCGACGGCTACGACAAGGACGACGTTGCTGGATTGCTGGAAGATCGCCTGAAAAAGGCACGTGAGCACCTCGAAGAAACCCGTGAGGCGATTAAGGCTCTCTGCGAACCGGTAGAGGCACCGAAGAACACGGCGGCTTATCTCCGATTTTTCTGCGCAAGGGATTCCGGCGACGCCGAGCAGCTGAAAGAGAACGAACCGAAGCGTTTGGCTTTGTATAAGTTTGCGGCCGGGTTCATCCGTGCCTACGCAGCCCTCGCCAACGATTTCGAGGAAGCGGGTTACTCACCTGCAGAAATCAAAGACCTTAAGGACGAAACCAGCCACTTCGAGAAGGTTCGCAACGAGGTCAAGCTTGCCAGTGGAGACTACATCGATCTGAAGATGTATGAGCCGGCTATGCGCCATCTGATCGACACTTACATCCGAGCTGACGACAGTGAGACGATCTCCGCTTTCGATGATATGTCCTTGATACAGCTTATCGTTGAACGCGGCGCGGGGGCTGTAGACAAGCTTCCAAAGGGCATTCGTGAGAGCAAGGATGCGGTCGCTGAAACAATCGAGAACAACGTCCGCAAGCTGATCATCGACGAGCAGGCGATTAATCCAAAGTACTATGAGAAGATGTCCGAGCTACTCGATGCTTTGATCGAGAAGCGGAAAGCTGATGCTCTCGCCTATGAGGAGTATCTCGCGGAGCTCGTAAAGCTTACAAAGCAGGTGCAAAGCCCAACATCGGGCTCGACCTACCCTGCTTCGCTGAAAACGGCCGAGCAAAAGGCCCTCTATGACAATCTAGGCAAAGACGAAACTCTCGCAGTGGACGTCGATCACGCGATTCTGGTTGCTCGCCAGGACGATTGGCGCAGCAACACAATGAAGACCCGAAAGATTCGTAACGCCATCAAGTCGGTCTTGGGCGAAACCGATGATCGGCTCGACGCAATCCTCGATCTCGTGAAGAGCCAGCATGGTTACTGAGGTTCACCGCAAGATCAAGGTGAGTGGCTTGTCGGTCGAAGTCGTCCGGAAGTCGATCAAAAACCTGCACCTCGGAGTTTATCCCCCCAATGGGCGGGTACGCGTCGCCGCGCCGCTCTCAGTCAGCGACGATGCCATTCGCTTGGCGGTAATCGGCAAGCTGGGTTGGATCCGACGGCAGCGAGAGAAATTCGAAGCCCAGCCTCGACAGTCGAAGCGGGAAATGGTCAGCGGTGAAAGCCACTACTTCCAAGGGCGTCGGTACCGCATCCGCGTTGCTTATCACGACGGCCCAGCAACTGTCGCGTTGCGCAACAAGACCACGATGGTGATTACAGTTCGCCCAGAGACGAGCGCAGAACAGCGTCTCAGAATCGTCGAGCGTTGGTACCGAGAGCAGCTAAAGGCGGAAATTCCCGCTCTACTCGCAAAATGGCAACCGCTACTGGATGTCCAAGTTGCTGCCTGGGGCATCAAAAAAATGAAGACCAAGTGGGGCAGCTGCAGCATCGATGCTGGCCGCATTTGGTTGAATCTTGAACTTGCGAAGAAGCTTCCTCAATGCCTCGAATACATTCTCGTGCACGAGATGATTCATCTGATGGAACGCCACCATAACGACCGCTTCACCGCATTGATGGATCGTCATTTACCGCATTGGCGCAGCTATCGGGAAGAATTGAATCGGGCCCCGCTGGGCCATGAAAACTGGTCGCACTGAGTCTTAAGGAGAGGAATCTGTCGCAAGGGATTTCAGACGTTTTTCCAATTTTACTTCGCGGCCCCTGAAAACACAGCAATAAATCGACGCCGTTAAGATGCCGGATGCGCTTCCATTACACGATTGGCGGGGATCTATGAAAAATTCGGTTGCAGCACTTATCGTTGGTATTGCCTCGGTGGGCATCTCGGCCAAAACGCTGACGCTGGAATGTGGTGAGCTTCAAGGAGTGCGCTACGGCGTTGACGGTAGCGGCAAGGTTCAGCAGATAGCTGACGGTTTCGCTGGCAGTCACCCTACTATTGTGTGGGAGCAAGGAAGTCCACAGGCAACAATATCGGTATCGGATGCGACAGGCCAGCCATCGTCAGACAAAGCGAATGTGGTCAACGTAGGTAAGGACTATATCACCTGGCTTCTCCAAGAGCCGGACGGAACTGAGATTTGGACCTACGATGTCAATGATAGTGTCCTGCTGTACTCTGAACACCTCCCTCGCTGGCAGATGCCCGGTTCTGGCGCAGCTGGAACTGTGTTCGTGACAAAATGTCGTGCCGGGATAAACTAAGGCGTCATCCCCTATGTCGTCTGTCTCCTCGGGGAAGGATGCAAGCGATCGGTGTGTACGTAGACGATCTCGGGGCCAATGGTGGTTTCAAGCAATCGAATATCGGGAGATGCATGCCCATGCATGAGGGAGGTTGTTGACGGCGTGCCGGCCCTCGATGCACAGGGCGAGCTGATTAGATATGTGCCACGCTGTGCGGACACCCCAAGAAAACCGGAAGCAACAGTTCTCGAATTGGGCACGAACGATTAAAAATTCGGTGTTGGAAATGAAAAAAGTACAATTAACCTCTGACGGCATCAAAAAGCATCTTGCCTCGACGACTCCCGTCCAGTCGTGTGCTGAATATATTTGGAATGCATTGGATGCTCGGGCAAAGAACGTTGAGATTTCGTTCGTTGCTAACGAAATTGGCGGAATTGAGCGGATCAAAATTTCTGATGACGGCGTGGGTATTCCGCATGAGCTCTTGGATAGCAAGTTCGGTGTTTTTCTCGATTCCGAGAAGAAGAGCCGTCGGAAATCAACAAAAAGAGTTTTGTCGGAAATCCACGGCAAAGATGGCATTGGGCGCTTGACTTTTTATTCTTTTTCTCAGCGCGCCGAATGGGAAACGGTTTATGAAGCAGACGGAAGAAAATACCGTTATATAATTTCCGTGGACTCGTCGAATCTAGTAAATTATCCGGCAAATAACCCTGAAGAGATTGATGCAGCAGCTAGAACGGGCACTTCTGTAACGTTTTATAATGTCGACTCCTCTGTAATCGATGTGACAAATCGTGAGTTTCGGTCGTTCTTGGTTGGTGAGTTTTGCTGGAAACTCTTGCTTCAGGATGATGTAACTATAGTTTTGGACGGCGTACCGCTTACCGCCCAAGAAAATATATCGGAAGATACGTTTCTTTGCCCGTTGGTTGACATTGACCCGCCTTTAACCATCCGAATGGTGCGATGGACTAATAAGCTGCATCGGGAATTCTCTAGATATTATTTTTCGGACTCCAAGGGAAGCGAACGCTTTACGGATTTCACGGCACTTAATAAGAAAGGCGATGCGTTTTATCACAGCGTCTACGTTAGCAGCACATTTTTTGATAATTTTGTCTTCGAAAGCGAATACGATAATCAAGCCACATTGCTTGACAGCGAATATTCGCCCAAGAACGAATGGTTTAAGATCGCAAAGAAATCAGCTGATGACATACTCCG
Organism: Paraburkholderia sp. MM6662-R1; assembly: GCF_050436245.1. Classification (NCBI taxonomy): domain Bacteria; kingdom Pseudomonadati; phylum Pseudomonadota; class Betaproteobacteria; order Burkholderiales; family Burkholderiaceae; genus Paraburkholderia; species Paraburkholderia sp. MM6662-R1. The sequence continues at coordinate 2,355,915 of NZ_JBNDLV010000001.1, forward strand.
CGGAGCACGAAAGGACTTTCTGAGGATATCCAAGGACAAGATCATCAACGATTTCGTGGAAAGGAAAATTCTTCCGCCGTACAATGAAAGAAATAAGTGGGAAGTTATAAGGCATACTCAACTGACCGACACAGTCGGCGAGCTTTACAACATTCAGCCTAATCTTTTTACAAGTGGATCGGTTGATCAGAAGAAGATTTTGATACGCTTGATCGATCAGTTGCTCGACAGCTCTGAAGCAGAAAGTCTTTATAAGATCATTGGGCAAGTCTTGGATCTTGAGCAGACTGAAAAAGAGGCGCTTCTCGATATTCTAAAGGTTTCCCGCCTGAGTTCAGTCGTAAAGACGGTAAAGCTCATTCAAGACAGATATCGGGCTTTGGAGCAAGTAAAACGCTTGAACTGGGATGCTGAGTTGAATGCAATGGAGGTGCCCCATATCCAGGAGTTTATGGAACTGCACTTCTGGATGATCGGCGAGGAGTTCTCTCTTGTTGTCGCAGCGGAAAAGGATTTTGAGCAGGCTCTCCGTGAACTATACGCGAAAATTTCAACGCCGCTTACGGACGGAAAACTAGATCATGCCGACAAGAACAAGGAAATGGACATTTTCGTTGTTCGACAGGACAAATATCATAACAAGATTCACAACGTCGTTCTCGAGTTAAAACATCCCAACAAGAGACTAGGAAAAAAGTATGTCAGACAGGTGGAGACATACTTTGAAGTGGTTTTTTCTGATGCACGATTTAATGCTTCAAATATGGAGTGGTCGTACTACCTTATTGGAAATGAATACGACAACACAGGCTTCATCGATGCGCAATTGGAAAATGCAAAAAATCATGGAGAATCGTCTCTTATATTCAAGGCAAAAAATCACAAGATTTACGTCAAGCGCTGGAGCGAATTGATCACTGACGTAGAACTTCGTCATAACTTTTTAAATGAAAAACTGCAGATACAGCGGGAACAGTTGGTACTGGAAGAAGGTGCCGCAAAAACGGCAGATGAAGTGATTTCTCGGGCGCAAAGCTTATCTTGTGTAACTAAGGGCTGAATGTTTTTCTGGCTTCACATCATCGATGTGGATATTAGTAGATTATCCGCCCATGCGTCGAGCACCGTCGATGATGTCTTGCGGGTTGCGAGATCGATACGTCGCAGTTCATTCGCTTATCTCATTTTAAAAAAAGAAAAGAAGGAAGTCTTTTATGTACGAGTTAATTAAAAAGCAGATATTAGCTGACTACTTCACGCAACATTTTTCGAATGACGGCCAGCGCTTCGTGGCTTGGTATCTGCGAAATGTGCTGTTCCGCGATATGAGTGAAACGAAGGATGACGTCGTAGATGGCGCAAAAGACAAGCAAATCGACGCGATAACTATCGATGATGAGAATTCACTGATCCGCATCGTACAAGGCAAGTTCATTCAAGAGGGCTCTGTCGATTCAGGGCCGCTGCGTGAAGTCTTATCGTCGTGGATGCAGATCAAAGACCTGGCTCGCCTCCAAAACGTCGCAAACACAAAACTGCAACGAAAGGTTTCTGAACTGGCCGCCGCTTTGGAGGAAGGATATGAGGTTTCGTTCGAGTTGATTACGACGGGGACCCTTACAAATGCGGCGCAAGACGATTTGGAAACATTCCAGAAAGAGTTCGCCAAGCTGGGGGAAACTGAAGATCTCGATGTGACAATCCACGTTATTGACAACGAGGAACTCCGACAGCGGTACGAATATGCGCTCGAAAAGGACAACCCAAGTTTAAACTACAAGCTGAGTCTTGACGGAAGCAAATATATGTTCCACGAGATCGCTGGAACACCCGTTGTCGTGGTGGCTCTGCCGTTGAAAGAATGCATTAAGCTTCCAGGGATCAAGGATGGGACACTTTTTCAGAAGAATGTTCGGCAAAGCTTAGGCTCTAGCAACACGGTTAACAAAGGCATCAGACAGACGATCACCGGCGATAAGCGATCTGACTTTTTCTTTTTTCATAATGGAATAACTGCCTTATGCAACAAGATGGAGCTGTTTAATGACGTCCTTTCCTTGCATGGCTTAAGCGTCGTCAACGGCTGCCAGTCACTGAATACCATTCTCTCATGCAGCGAAACAGTCAAGAAAGTTGACGACTCGTTTATTCTCGTTAGATTCTACGAAATACCGCAACGGGATCGTGCTGACAAGATATCGATTTTCACAAACTCGCAAAGCGCGGTGAAGGCTAGAGATCTTCGAAGTAATGACAAACGTGTTTTAACGATAAAAAAAACGTACGAGCTGAAGTATCCGAACGGATACTTTGTGACAAAGCGCGGAGAAAATGCACCGGCCACTAAAAACAAGGATGAAGTCGTGGAGCTGTCCGGCTTGGCAAAGAATCTAGTTGCGTGGCATTCGCAAAGGCCAAACCTATCATATGGTGAGACGAAGATATTTGACAAGTATTTTGAGACGCTTTTTAAAAACAAAGATTATCCTCCAGAAAACGTTTTTGCGCTTCATTCATGGATGCTCTCCATATACAAGTGCTGGGTGGCTGGAAATCCATTGAACTTCAATGAAACTCTCCTTGCGATGCGCGCCTACGCGCCGTATCACCACTTGTATGCGGTTGCCATGTGCTTTTCCATTTCGAATAATCAGTCAGAGCGGGTCCCTAATCCAGCCAAGGCGTACGATGCTGCGGCAAACGGGGGGATGATCGATGAGATTGTTAAGGTGGCAGGTATTAGCTTGAACATGGCACTGGAGGCGGCGGCAAACGAACAGCAGCCAGCAAATCGGGTGTTCAGCCCTCAGAATTGGATCAAGTCTAAAAGCTGTCTGGCAGGCATTAATGGAGCTATTCGCAACTATTTCAGCATGCTACCAATGATGCCCGGCGGGACAGAAATAAAGAAAAGATTGACCGTTGGAACCGCATTGGATTCTCAGGACTTCGAGTACCGGTGGTCTGCGGATTGAAAGCAGGCCTTGGCGTTCCTTCGCCACCAGATGCTGCTCGTAGGCGGTGGCGTCACAGCGCCGTCCCGGGCACAACGGATCTGGATTGTGATCGGCGAAAAACTGTAGGTCATTCTTCGTCTGGCGGTGGGTGCAACATCATCGGTTTGCCATGTTATTTTCGTTTTCTTTGCCGCCGGATCGATTTCGGACCAGTTCGTCGGCCAGAAATTGTCAATCAGCAATGCCGTGCACCCGCTGCAACTCAATCTTCGCCTCTGCGATGCTTTCCGTTGCAGGATCAACGTTTCTTACGAGTTCGAAGATGACGGTTTTGCCGTCGCTTAGAGCTTGGTCCAAGTCCCAATGAACCTGTCGAAAGCGCTTCCCGTTTCTTGCAGAGCGCTCGTTACGCAATCGTAGGATGTTGTTGTCCTATTTTGAGAGAAGGTCGCCGGCGCCGTTGTCGCTCTTGCCGATGTAGATCACGTCTTGCACGTTGGAGACGGTGTGGGCGATCACAATGCGGAAGAGAAGAGGCAATGTGGGATCGACCGCATCTGCACTGAGCTCGAAGCCGAGCGAGCTTAATTTCTTTTCTGTCATGTCCGAAAAAAGCCTTGGGACGTTGGAATTCGTTATCTCAGTATAGAAGAGGCGGTTCGCACCGAACGAAGAAGTCGGGATGAGTTCAGCTCAGTCGTTAAATGCGACGAAACACAGACAACTACCTTACCGAAAAAGACCGAGCAATCTTAATTGGCTCTGCAGTGCTGGGCGAATAGGAAGCGAAGCGTCGAAATCGCCAATGTCACGGTCGAAAGCCGTATGAGGGCTGACGTACTGGCGTGGAACGGCTTTCCCAAGCGGCGAGGTAGGGTAGACATCTGTTGATGGCCGAACTCGGATTCGTATTCCGGTCTCTCTTTCCATGAGCCCACGTGCGTACAATTCTATCAACTCAGCGCGTGTAACGTGAGCGGAACGCTTTATTGAACCACCATCTTCAACTTTGATGTCGCGGAGAATCTCAAATTTTCCCCTATGCTCGCCTTTCTCATTTTCAAAGGGATGAACAGTGTATGTTGTTGCCGTGGCAAGTCGTTTGCCCCGGTACGTATGCTCAATAGCGATATCGGTTAGGGTCATAAAGCTGTAGATAACTATAAAGCTTTCCTGTTCCATATTGTACAGGTGAACCGACGTCATATGCAGGACCTGTTCGAAGTTGCGGCTGGACCTGATTTGTTCTGCATAAAGCCCCGGTGACCGACAGTGCAGTCTTTTATTGGTGACAACATGCACTGGAGCGTTGCCAAGCCCACATAGGCCATCTTCCCGCCGCCGCGGTTGCCCAATAGAATCAAGATGGGTTTTTGGCGAATTACGTTCTGACTGGTCGGGGAGACGTAATGAAAAAGCATATTTTGTTCGTGGCGGTCCTGCTACCACTCGCTGCTCAAGCGCAATGGAACGGTTCGCAGCAACAATATGGAAGCACAACGTACGGCAATTACTCAGGGCCGAACGGGCAGTCGATGAACTCAACATCGCAACATTACGGAAACACCACGTACACGAATCAGACTTACTACGACGGGCAAGGGAACTCAACGATGCGCAATTGCACGTCGCAGCAGATCGGCAATCAGATTTACACGAACTGTAACTGAGCGAAGCAGTAAGTCACTATATGGCGCCATTTGGCGCCTCTTTTGTTTGTCTTTGTGTGATGGGGAACAGATGCGTGCGCTCATAGCTGCTATGGCACTTCTTGTACCAACTCTTGCTTCTGCTTCGAATTGGCAAGTTATCCATAAGGAGACCGCTGACTGGACGGGATATCTGCCCGGGCAGTCAACCAATGTTCAGCGTCAATTTTCCCCCATTTCGATCCTTGTTGATCGAGATAGTATTGCTACCACCAATGGTGGCGAAAATAAGACACTGTGGTGGAAAGAGACAGCCAACGACAACGGTCGAAGTATGGACCTGATAAGTCTCACGTTCTTCAACTGTCCAACGCACACTTTTCGCACAGAGCGTTCCGGTAGCCGAGCGCGGCCTTCTGATTCATATACATGGGCGAATGTGCACAGCGATGCTGTGTCGGTCGTAGAACCGGACAGTCCATTCGACTATGTTTTTGCTGCTGTTTGCCTTAACAAGTGACTGCGCTCACTAGTGTTGTTCCTCGGCACATACGAAATCAGGCCAAACATGCTCTGAAAGTCGAACTGGCAAGCCTCGCAAACGTACTTTGGTAGATGGCACATCGAGCGCTGTAATTTTTTAGCCTCGAACTGTAACTGGCGTTTGATTAGTAGCGGGTGCAGGTCAAATGTTATTTCCCAGATCGAAAACGACGGACTTGCTGTCACTGAGCGCCTTGTCGAGATCCCCATGAACTGGCCCAAAACGCTTTCCGTTTGTTGCCGAGCGGTGTTCTCGCATCGCTGCGCGTTGCCGTTGTATCTGGCGAGCAAGTCGCCAGCACTGTCCGGGCTTTCCGGCGTTGTCGCCTCTCCCATATATATTAGAAAAGGCTCGAAGCAGGAAGTGAAGCATTGGCCCGGCTTTTCTGCGTTGCATCGCCCACCAGTTTTGTAAATTCGTGGGCACAGCCACCGTCACTCCAACATCAGTTCGACCTTGATACGTTTGAAAGCGTCGCACTTCAGGCCGGGATCGAAGTTGCCGGAGCTCTGCCAATCCATCGGGTGCCCCTGGCTGCAAGCATTCTGGTGGAAAAACACGCAAGACTCGCAAATCTGTCGAGGCATTGGCGGTTCGCCGAAATAGCTCTCTTCCTGCGTCGGCACGATAGGCACCTTCTGACCTCTCGGCAAAGCTCGTAGCCTTGCGGCCTGTCGTTCGAGGTTGAGAATCATCTGCGGCAGGTCCCAACTGGCCGGCACGATCGCTTGCGTGTTGTCCCTAACCTCTCGCCCACGACTCGTCTTCTTGCCATAGGTTACGCCCAAGGGTTCGACGAGTTCACGTACCAACTCCAGGCCTTTCCCGCGGACCTTCGCTCGTTCCGCATCGCCACCTTTGGTTCTGAGCCTCTCCCGTGCTTTCCTTAATGCTTCGATTTTCTGGCAAATCGACTGAAACTCCTGGTCGTTTCCGGCAAGCGCCATGAACGCCTCGGCAATCTGGCCGTTTCTGGTCAGCGCTGCGGAGAGGTCTTCGGCGGAAATCTCCCCAGCCTTCAAAGCTTCAAGCTTTTTCAAGAGAACGACGTATTTCTCAGTCTTCTCCGCTTCGGCCCTCGCCCAATCAGGATGACGGTCACGAGCGTACTGGCTCGAAGTCCATGGCGATACCTCGCCGAACAGGCGCAACACCGTGACGGCCTTCACCTTTTGCGCTGATACGGGATCTGTTATTCCGAAGCAGCCCATGAAGATGCCTGCTTCTTCATTTTGCAGGTCTCGTTCCAGGCGAGGCTCGTCAGCGCGCCAGTTATTCTTTCGCTCGTCACACAGATGCTCGAGCTTGATGATGGATTGCATCGGACTGCATCCGGCGTACATGGCACCCTGGTCAGCCACTGCCTGTCTGTAATCAAGGCGAGCTTCGGCACGAGCGCTTTTCACGACCTTCGCTTTGTCCTTGTCGATCTCCGGCAGATCAAGGCAATCAACGACGCAGAAATTCTGGATAGTGTTGTCACGAACCAGCGAACTCAAGGCAACCATGCTATTGCGCTCGGCTTTTCGGAGCAACTTGTACACAGCACTATCGAGCTGGAAGTGCTCTTCAAGGAACCCTGCGACAGATGTTTCGGCGAGAAATCGCTCGGTGACTTCAGTTTTCAGTACAGTTTTGTTCGGGATGGCGAAGTCAGCGTCGGGTTGAACGTTGCCGTAGATCCGCACGGTGCATTGAACCCGGCCACGATTCGCACGGTTGACCGATTGGATGATCTGACTGGTATCGGCGTCCATGTGATCGAAGCGAGCCCAAAGAATGTCTGGTTCTCTAGCGAAGTTGAGGCCCAGCCCGAAGAGCGGACTTGAAATCAGAATCGGCAGAACGCTGGTCCTTGCGGCTTCGATTTCCTCCTCGGAATTTTCTGGCCGGGACACGATCATCGAGTGGTCAGCCACGCCGTACTGTTCAGCGAGGCGTCGGTACATCTCCATCTTCGACGTGTCAAGCAGCATCACGAAGCGAGGAAGAGCCTCGCCGTTGCGAAGTTTGTTCTGGAAGTCGTCGAGCAACGTTGCGAGATCCGAATCAAAGCGTGCGGTCGGCACAACTTGAAGGGGATTGCTTTTGTACGGAGCAAACTCATAGCAGCAATAGTCGCTTTCGGTCAGGCTTCCGACAGCATTCTTCGAGATTTCAACGACGGCATGGCGCTGAACGTCGGTTAACGTGCCGGTGAGTAACAGTGACTGGCGAGCCTTGCTCAACGCAGATTCCAAATCACGAAGCCCATTCTTTCTGTACATGAATCGGTCCAGGCCCTGATGGATTTCATCAAGGATCAGAACATGGGCGATCCCGTCGTCGTACGCTTGCTCGAGAAGTCTGGGAAGCGAGTCGATGGTCGTCACAATGACGCCAAGCTGAGGAAAACCCGTTCCCCACACACCTGAGTAATAGGCTGGGCGGAGCCCAGCTTCCGTAAGATCTGCCTGCATCTGCTTGACCAGTGCGATCGTCGGCGCTGAATACAGGACAAGCTGGCGTTGGTCGACGCGATTCCGGATCCAGTCGATCGTTGCAGTGGTTTTGCCAGAGCCTGTGGGTGAATTGACCAACGACACCTTTGCCGTGGCGAAATCGTCTAACGCGGGAAGATAGCCGTTGACCAAATCGAGATGACGATGAGGCACTTCGGAGAACCAGCCAAGTACATCACGAACATGGTCGTGTGCGCCTTGGGACAGCTCTCTGAGCGGAATCGAGTCTCCATCGCCGTGGCGAATTCCGAATTGAGGACGATTCTTTGCAACGTACCAAGAGCCAGGGGTGCCTTCATCAACAAAGTACAGCGTCAGGTAGTTTTCATCGGCACTCAACTTTGCGCCAGCAAATGGGCGACCTCGACGAGCGGACTGATTCACTCGATTCGGGGAAACGCTATAACGGGTGACGGCGACCTTGCCTTCAACCTTGGTCAACATCGTCCTCGTTTGATAGCCATGACTGCGCTTGTACTCATCGACGAGACGGCGCTTGAGAATCGAGGCGCAATCTTCGACGTCTGAAGCGATCGGTGGAATCGTCACGCCGCCACATTCCTTGCGAATCAGACCCTGACGGCTCTCTGGCGTAATTCTGCAGCTCACTCCGGTTTCGATGGTCGGGCTGGCAATGTAATGCGCTTGAACTTCGCTTCGCAGCGGAGCCGGATCGATACCAACGCTCAGCGCCACATTGCCGCCTGCGTTTTCTCCCAGTGTGTAGAAACCCGTTTCCATGCAATGCAAGGATAAGTAAGCTGAAAGCGCCTTGCCGGGAACGCGTCGATCAAGCCAGAAGAAGAGATGAACGTTCAAACCAGACTTCAGCGGAGCGCCGTTTTCGCCAAGAACACCTGCGCTACCGCTGTGCTGATAGAAGTATGTGACGTTGCGAAACTCTGCAGGCAGCTTGGCGATTACCCACTCGATGGCTTCGACCGAAAGCGCGTCAATCGTCGGAGGCACTTCGATGTTATCGAAATCGAGCATGGCCCAAGGCGTGCCTTTGGGGTGCTCCGTGAAGTTCTCACCGGTCTTGCGGACGTTTTGGGTTTTGGCGCTGACAGGTAGACCTCGAATCAGGATGTGCCGGTTGTCAACGCTGCAAAACTGAATCAGCTTTGCCAGGTCTTCAATCCCACCGACCGAAACCGTGGATGCCTCGAAGAGGAATGCGTTCTGGAAATTTTGCTTTTGTACCTGCTGATCTTCATCGAGGTAGAAGCGCTTGTTGACCGGATGGTCGAGCGACGTCAAGACGGTGATCTCGGCATTGTCGTCGCCAGTAGCGGCGGGGAATGCAATACGTTGAGATTGACGGGGATTCGTCTTGGGCAGCGGTATGCCACGCGTGAATACTGAACTAAAATACATTTATAAGATTGTTTTTTGGTATGGCTGGTCCAGTCGAATTTGCACTTCGCTGGCCTTTCTTTCTTGTCTTCCTGTTCGGTATGCAAGCCCGTTCCTGGCTGACCGATCATCCTCGCCCTTAGCTCGGCTTGCGCAATGTCGAAACGGGTACGTTCGCAAGTGCTGCCAATTCTTCGGCCCGGTAATAGTTCGGAACAAAGCCTTGTGCCTGCCAATTGCTAACTGTCCTGCTTGAAACCCTCAACTGCGCTGCTACACGGCTAGGACCACCAGCGGTGTGTATTGCCTCTTTTACTAAATTTGTGTTTGTCATTTTTCTCTCGGTTAAAGACTGAGTCTGCGTATCGCAAAGTTTCCGCAGATTTGCTTGACTCGTTTCTTATGTTAGTCCGGAGAGTTGCGACGAGTGGGAAGAAGCGAAAATATTTTTTTTGCTATATGTCCTTGCCGGACGCTCGACGACATGCCGGTTGGCAACGCATTTGCACGGAACAGTTCTCGCAAATCATCTTCCCATCTTCCCTAGTCCTTACGCCGACCCTCTGCCGCATATGTTTTTGTGCCGGGAGGATGGGAGGACTCCTCATTGAAAGTCTTCCCGTGTCCTCTTGGAAAACGCATGTCTTCAGGTCAATGCCGGTCCTTCCCAGGGTTTCGGATGGTAGAGCTCAGCCCCGGACTTCAGAGCCACGAGCCAGACGGTATGGCTAACCTTTCGTGACTGAAAGCCGAGATTGGCTAGCGCCCGCCCGAACCCTATGGAAGTGCAGGATTTCTGGTTATGCGCCTTGCGCCACGCATCGAAAACCTCTAGCAGACCCTTGGCCGTCCATCCCCGTTGATCCGGCGACGGCACGAGGCACTCTTCCGCAAATTGCTGAACCGGATTCACGTCACTACGGTAGGCGGCAACCGCCACTAACGACGAGGGAGGAATCGAAAATTCTTGCTGAGCGAGCAGATCTCGAAGCCCCTCGACCGCCCATGCGATGATCCCTGGCATTTCCTGCAAAAGCTCATTTTCCAAATTCGGGTTCTGCTCTTCCGGTGCAAACGTGCGGTTGAACGTCAGGATGATGATCCGCCGGAAATACCCATCAGAATCATCGCTGCTGTGTGGCATGGAGTTGGTTGCCACCATCAACCTGGCGAACGGCGTGATCGTGCACGAATCCTTATACTTCCGTTCAGCCTCGATCGGGTCGCCCGACACGATGGACTTGATGTACCCATCACCCGTCAACGCCTGCGCCGGAAGGTCGGATGAGATGTTTACCAGCTTTCCGGCAATTTCAGCCCGGACCGCCGCACGTCCCAGCCGGTTCAACATGGCGTGCGACACATTTTCCCGCCCAACCATCGCTTCGACCACCTTGCAGAACAGCGACTTGCCGTTTGCCCCGTTGCCCAGCAGGTACAGCATCTTCTGAAAACTGGCGTCAGTGATTAGCAAGTACCCCATCCACTGCCGGATAAAGCGTGTTTTCTGCTCCCGGTCAGGGTCATCACGGAACATCTCCCGCAAGGCTTGGAGCCAACGTTGGCATTCAGCCGTCGACACGTAATCAGCATCTATGCTATTGACGAGGCGGTGCGCTGGGTCGTGCGGGCCGAGTTCGCCGGTTTCGACATTTAGAACGCCGTTACGGAAGCACACCAGTTTCTTGTTTGGCTTGAAGATGTCGGCAGGCTCCCGGGTCTGATACTTGATGTACTTGAGTAACTGCTGAGCATCGGACACCTTGATACCGTACCCGAAGATTTCCAGCAGCTGCTGGATGAGCTCCGCCTCCTCGACGATCCGATAGACACCGTTGTCATAGCCATAGAACAAGTTCCCGACGCAGGCACATCCATCCCGATACTGTGCATCAAGGAAGGTCTGAGCAACGACGCGCTGAGACAGCTTGTGGAATTTCTCCACCCCCGCCCGTCGATTGAGATCGTCCGGGCGACCAGCGACGCCGCCATCGGGCGTGAGGCAGCCTTCGCTCCCGGGGCAACCATTGAACCCGTCTGCCCGGATTTCCGGGCACGTCCGAGACGCGTGCTCCAAAGGGTGGCCCGTTGCGATCAGGTGCCGCACGTAGTGGCACATCTTCTCTTTCGGTTCGCCCAGCGTCACCGCCGCCCGGATGAAGTCTTGAGTCGAGAGGTTGTCGGGCTGGCCATTTGCATGGACGGCTCCGTCGGGACTGCTTCGGCTGTCGTCAGATCCACGGATGTCCGTGATGGTCACTGGCGTACACAATGGCAGCCGGATCACCCTGGACTGGTTTGCATCGAGAATGGCGATATCACTCATGCTGCCACCTCGCCCATTTCGGTGAGACGGAGGTAAGTGTGGAGGCGCATGTTCGTCAGCGTTCTAACCGGAAACTGACCTTGCTTCATGTCGACTTCGACGAACATGCCGGGGCGCCGATACCTGTGACCCACCTCGAACGGGTATTTATTTTCAAACACGATCTCATAGCCGATCCGGACGAGCGCCCGACGATCTGCACCCAGCTTCAGATACGCATTCCTGGCGGCTTCAGCGCCAGCGACCGCCAGCTTCAGTGCGAGCCAAAGTACGCTTGCAGCGTAGGGACGCATGGTGGCGGCCCAGTCCTGCTTCGTGTACTTCGCAGGCGCTTTGCATTCGACGCTGCGCGGGGCGATGTCAAGAACGGCCAGCTCGTCTTTTTCCGGCAGAGTCGAGAAGAACGATGCGATTTGGGCGTGGAGCTTAGACATTTGCACCCCCGACCACTGCTCGGTTGCCATGGCGGTTAGCCATTACAAAAGCGTCCAGGTCGGCGAGGCGATACATCACGCGACGACCGATCTTCACATAAGGCAGGTCTTGCGCCCGAGTGACGGCCCAGTTTGCCAAAGTCTGCGGCTTGAGTCGGAGATACGTTGCCGCCTCCTGGCGATCGAGCAGCCGGTTGAAATTTGCAGACGCAGGAGTAGCGTCATTCCAGTAAGAACCATTCCGAGCCTCGGCACTGGTACTGATCGAGGCCGGGAACGGGACGTGAGCCGTGGGAAAGTCGCGGCAGCTATCTTCGAATTCTTTGCGGGAAAATGCGTGAGAGTTCATTTCTTCGTTTCGAGTCACCGGAACGTACCGGCATGAAACGATTGTCGCGGTGGCGCCGCTCGGTTGCGAGGAAGAAAAATCTGCGAAATTTATTTCCGTCTGACCTGCGCGCTGTGGATCAGTCGGGCGCTTGTGCTGTTGGCAGATCGTTTGCGAGCCGTCGCAAGACTCGGTATGTGTCTTCCGAGAACAAGAGTGTTGCGGCGTTAGCGGCTTTCTTCTTCTTGGAATCGAGCGTTTCGTATCTCGCCCCCGGGAACAGGCTGCTCCAACGAAACACACTTGGGACCGAAAGTCCGGTCAGACGCTCAAACAGATCGAGGTCATACCACTGGACGGCGCAATGTGGAATCCATTGATTCTTCGCCTTGTCCATATAGTTGCCGTTTTTTTTGTCAGGTTCTGGCAACCCACGACGTTGAAGTTCTCGTTCCAACCACGTCTTGAAATCCTCGATGATCGACTCCCGAGGAAATTCCAGCGACACCGTCACATGCGCAAAGCGTTGGAATGACGACTGTGAATTGGTTGCCAAAATCTCATCGACAACGGCATCTGGAGACTCCGTCAAGTCGCTCCACAAATCGCCGTCATCATCGCCACGCGAATAGCCGTCGTCACCAGTCGCTTGCGTCGTGTCCAGCTCGTTGATGAGGAACCCCAATCGCCGCAGATTCATCGACTTGACTGTGGCTGTGTTAGCTTCGTGATCTGCACCAATATACCGAACGTCCGAGCCCAGCCACTTCAAGGGCTCCTTCTTGAGTATTTCGAAAACGCCAGCGACCGCCCCCGGACACCCCCCGTCGACTGCCCGTCGGATGTTGAGCCGGTCACCGACGAGACGTGTCCACTCCAGCACGGTGAAGTTCTCAAGCCCCGCGTAGTGTCTGGGCTGGAACCATTCCAAGTCTTGTTCTGTCGCAGGCGTGGCAATCTTTTTCGAGTGCGGCATAGCCAATACGAGGCTCCCTGCGTAAGCGACGGACGAGTGGTGCGGCGTAAGACGCAGGATACCGGTAGAGTTCCTACACAGTTCCTACACGCCGCGTCTGGCAGATGTAAAAAGGGCCTAGCATCGCTGCTAAGCCCTTGATTTGTTTGGTGGAGAGGAGGAGGATCGAACTCCCGACCTTCGCATTGCGAACGCGACGCTCTCCCAGCTGAGCTACCCCCCCAACACAAAAATAATTCTAGCACAGCCATTTTCCCTTTTGCCAAGCCTCCAGCCCCGGGAAAACCTCATCTGGACGGCGCGCCCGCGAGCACCCAGTCGACGACCGCGCGGATATCCGCATCGCTCATCGATTGATGGGCAGGCATCGGAATCATGCCCCATACGCCGGAGCCGCCGTCCTTCACCTTGCGCGCGAGTTTGGTCAGCGCCTGCGCGTCGCCCTTGTACTTCGCGGCGATTTGCTGGAACGACGGACCAACCAGCTTGCGATCGACGGCGTGACAGCCCATGCATGCATTCGCGGCGGCGACCTGCTGGCCGCGCGCCGCCTCGGCCGCGCGAGCACCCGACGTCATCGTGCCGGCGAGCGCGCCCACCACCAACGCGAACACGACACCCGCACGCGTCATACCGCGCATCAAGGCACCGCCTTCGGATTACCCGGTCGCACCGACGTCGACGAGTTGACAGGCGCAGGCGCCTGCTGATCGAGCGGCCGCGCGCTCACCGACGAATCGGGAATCGCGCCGACCGTCGGCTCGCTGACCTCGGGCTGCGAGGCGGCCACCGGCGCCGTCGCACCGGCGGCCGCAGCAGCTTCGGCTTCCTGCGGCTGGATGTACTGGAACACCTTGACCACCTCCACGACGCCCGGCACGCGGCTCGTGACGTCGGCGCCGATATTGCCCTCATTCATCGTGACGAGGCCCATCAGATAGACGTTGCCGCGCTCGGCCACGACCTTGAAATTGTTCGCCGAAATGTTCTTCTCCGCGATCAGAGCGGTCTTCACGCGCGTTTCGAGGTAGGTGTCGTTGGTGCGCGACGAGAACGAGCTCGCCGGCGCGATCGCCAGTTCATTGACGATCGTATTCACGTTGTTCATGTTCCGCACGATGCTCTCGGCACGCTGCTTCGACGCCTCGCCCGCGACCTCGCCGGTCAGCAGCACGCGGCGGTTGAACACCGTGACGTTGACGTGCGCGGAGTCCGGCAGATTCTGGCTGATCTGCGACAGCGCCTTCACCTGAATCTCGCGATCCTCGGTCTGCGCGCCGAGCGTGCGGCGGTCGGTCGCCATCAGCGCGCCGCCGCCCGCCGCGGCCCCGACGGCGAGAAAGCAGCCTTGCAGCGTGGCCGACAGGCCCGCCGCGACCCCGACCACGAGCACGGTTCTCACCAGTGTCTTCTTGATGCGGAAAACGCTCATCAACTAGCTCTCCTTCGAAATCAGTCTCAGTCTTCGCCGAGCAACATGGCATCGATGCCGTCGCACAGGCAATGGATGGTCAGCAGGTGCACTTCCTGGATGCGCGCCGTGCGGTCGGACGGCACGCACACGTGGATATCGGTGTCGCTCAGCACCTCCTGCGCGCGTCCGCCGCCCTTGCCGGTCAGCGCAACGACGATCATTTCGCGCTCATGCGCGGCTTCGATCGCGGCCAGCACGTTCGCGGAATTGCCGGATGTGGTGATCGCGAGCAACACGTCGCCGGGCTGACCGAGCGCCCAGACCTGTTTCGCGTAGATCTGTTCGAACGAATAGTCATTGGCGATCGCGGTGAGCACGGAGGTGTCGGTGCTGAGCGCAATGGCCGGCAGACCTGGCCGCTCGCGCTCGAAGCGGCCGATCAGCTCGGCCGCGAAATGCTGCGCGTCGGCGGCCGAACCGCCGTTGCCGCACGCGAGGATGCGATTGCCGTTGGCGAGCGCGGCGAACATCGTGTCGATCGCGGCGGCGATCGGCATCGACAGGGTTTCGAGGGCTTCGAGTTTGACTGCCGCGCTGTCGCGGAAGTGTTGTTGGATGCGTTCGACTGACATCGAGTCTCTATCTTGTACCGCGAATGGACCGCACTGCGCGGCCGTGTTGTGAAGTCATACTGCCAGGCTGTGGCCGCCGATGAGTTCGCGCGGCACGCGAGCGCAAGTTTATCGCACTCACGCGCGTTGTCTGCGCTGTCGGTCAGACTTCGTCGGCGCGAAACGCATCGCGCAACCACACGAGCCTGCCGCTCTCGAACGCGACGACGTCGAAACGGCACGCGGGTTCGTCGCGCGGGCCGCGGTTCGTCGTGGCGCGCGTCGCGAGATAGTGCCGCGCCGCTCGCACGATGCGCTGTCTCTTCTGCCAACCGATGCTCGCGGCCGCACCGCCATAATGCCGCTGCGCACGCGCGCGAACTTCGACGAACACCAGCGCGCCGTCACGATCACTCATCACGAGATCGATCTCGCCGCCCCGGCAGGTGACGTTGCGCGCCACGAAGCGCAGACGCTGGCGCTGCAAAAATTCTCGCGCGCGTGCTTCGAAAGCCGCGCCGACGGATTTGGACTGGTGAGCGCAGGAAAAGTTGTGGGCGGTTTTTGGACCGGCGTTTATGGGCATCTTTTGCGCAGTGTTCGGCGCGGCCTGCTCGCGCAAGCCCACATGGCACAATGTCGGCCTCGTTCCGTCTGTTTGTGTCTTCCGTGTCATGACTCCTCTCTCCGAACTCGCGCAAGGGCAGCAGTACCCCGCCGCCGCGCTGTATGTGGTGGCCACGCCGATCGGCAACATCGCCGACATCACGCTGCGCGCGCTGCACGTGCTCGGACTCGCGGATCGCATCGCCGCCGAGGACACCCGCAACACCGGACAGCTGCTCGCGCGCTACGGCATCTCGAAGCCGCTCGTCGCCGTGCATCAGCACAACGAGCGCACCGCCGCGCAGCGCGTGATCGAGTATCTGCAGGCCGGCGAGCGCGTGGCCTACGTGTCCGACGCGGGCACGCCGGGCATCTCGGACCCCGGCGCCAAGCTCGTCGATGCCGTGCGCGAGGCCGGCTTCGTGGTGGTCCCGCTGCCCGGCGCGAGTGCGCTCGCCACCGCGCTCAGCGCAACCGGCGACTGGGTCGCGACGTTCTCGTTCCTCGGCTTCCTCCCGCCGAAGCCGAAGGCGCGCGCCGCCGCTTTGCAAGCGCTCGCGCAACATCCTCACGCGATGGTGTTCTACGAAGCGCCGCACCGGATCGTCGAGACGGTCCAGGCGCTCGCCGATGCGTTCGGCGGCACACGCCGTCTGCTGATCGCGCGGGAACTGACGAAGTTACACGAAGCCCTACACCAGGGCACCCTGGCCGAAGGGCCAACGTGGCTCGCTGCCGACGCGAACCGGCAGCGTGGCGAATTCGTGCTGGTGGTCGAAGGCGCGGCGCCCGAAGCGGCCGGCGAGCACGATCACGACGCGCTGCTCGGCATCCTGCTGGAAGAATTGACGGTGAGCAGCGCGGCGAAGGTCGCGGCGGCGCTCACGGGCGCATCGCGCAACGTGTTGTACGCGCGCGCGCTGGCGCTGAAGGAAGACAAGCCCGACGCCTGAGAGCCAAGCCGGGCGGGTAAACGGCGGAAGGCAAAGAAAACGGGCCGCATGTCGCGGCCCTTCGATTTTCTACAGACGGTTGGTTCAGCCGACGCGGCATCATCGCCACGTAACGTCACATCACTTGTTCGGGTCCGAGTTCGACGCGAGCGTCTCGTTCAGCTCGGCGCGCGCTTCCTGCTGCGTGAGCCCTTCGATCTTGACCCGCGCGGTGCCGGTGTGGCGCATGTCGAGCATGGCGGCGGCCGCCATCGACAGGTCGATCACGCGGCCGCGGGCGTACGGGCCGCGGTCGTTGATCCGTACGATCACCGAGCGCGAATTGGCCGGATTGGTCACGCGCACGTACGAGCCGAGCGGCAGCGTGCGATGCGCGGCCGTCATGGCATGCATGTCGTAACGCTCGCCATTGGCGGTGCGGCGGCCGTGGAAGAAGCGTCCGTACCATGACGCGCGTCCGATCTGATGGAAGTCCGCGACGTCGACGCCGTCGTCGGTGAGCGGCTGCGCGTCAGCCAGCGGCGACGCGGGCGCGTTCGACGCGCTCGGGCTCGAGGCCGGCGCGCTACCGAACGATTGTGGTCCGAAAGAGCTCAGGTGCGTGTTCCTTGTACTTTGCGGCGTGTCGTTCGCGGACGTATCGGGCGCGCCCGGAGGCGTGGCACAGCCGGCCAGTACAAAAAAGGCAAAAAGAGTCCCTACACCACGGGTTAGCCGAGTTTTCATAAGACGTGCAATCACATTGTCGAGCCGCGTCACCCGCAAACTGCTGGGTATGTTGCTTGCGGCTCCGGCGGTAGGGACGACAACGCGCCGCGCGAAAATGCGCAGTACGTCAAAGCCCGGATACGGCTCACTCAGCCGCTACCGCACGGTTAATTTTCACGTCTGGCGCAACCTGTCCCCGGCAGCCTGACCAGACCCCACATGCCGCCAACTGAACGTGGCAATGACACGTTCTTGCGCGCGCAACTCAGCGCGCAGGAACGGCGGCGTAGGCCCCACCCAGCGTCACGGAGATTAATTCCGTAGCAGGCGCGCGGCGCCTGGCTGGACAAGACGTGTGCATCGAACGCATCGATACTGATGGCCGTCGGCATTCCGACAGCCTTTACTTGAACGGCGAGCGGCATTCCCTTTTGGTGGGAACGCATCGCCTTGTGGCAGCACAATTCCTAGTGCATGGAGTCCATTATACCCAAAACTTTTTTTTGGGATGGTGAGCTGCTCAAAAACTTGATCAATCTTCACATTTATCGCAAAAATGGACATACGAAAGACCGAGACGGGCCGTGAGCCGGCCCCGTCGCATGGGCGGTGGAGGCTGTCGCGAGGCCCGGTACAATCAACGTTTTTCCAGCGCGTCGTCCACCCATGAAAGTCACCCTGATCCCCGTCACGCCGTTCCAGCAGAACTGCTCGCTGCTCGTTTGCGAGGCCACCGGGCGCGCTGCCGTCGTCGATCCGGGCGGCGACCTCGACATGATCCAGCGCGAGATCGCGCGGCAGAACGTGACCGTCGAGAAAGTCTTGCTGACCCACGGCCACATCGATCATTGCGCCGGCGCGAAGACACTCGCCAGCCACTACGGCGTGCCGATTGAAGGTCCGCATCCCGACGAACGTTTCTGGCTCGACATGCTGCCGGACCAGAGCACGCGCTTCGGCTTCCCGGCCGCCGACGCCTTCGAGCCGGACCGCTGGCTACAAGACGGCGACACCGTGCAATTCGGCGACGAAACCCTCGAGGTCTACCACTGCCCCGGCCACACGCCGGGCCATGTGGTCTTCTTCAGCCGCGCGCACCGGCTTGCACTAGTTGGCGACGTGCTGTTCGCCGGCTCGATCGGCCGCACGGATTTCCCGCGTGGCAATCATGCGGACCTGATCCGCTCGATCCGCGACAAACTCTGGCCGCTCGGCGACGACGTCACGTTCGTGCCCGGCCACGGCCCGACCTCGACGTTCGGCGCCGAGCGCCGCACGAATCCCTACGTCGCCGACGGAGTGGGCGCATGAGCAGCGAAATCTATGTGAGTACCGACGTCGAAGCGGACGGCCCGATCCCCGGCCCGCACTCGATGCTGAGCTTCGCATCCGCCGCATACACCGAAGACAAGCAGCTGATCGCGACGTTCTCGGCGAATCTCGAACTGCTCGAAGGCGCAGCGCCGCATCCGGTTCAGGAAGCGTGGTGGAAGACCCAGCCGGAAGCATGGGCGGCCTGCCGCCAGGACTTGCAGAAACCCGAGGCCGCCCTGACCGCCTACGTCGAATGGGTCGAGGCGCTGCCGGGCAAGCCGGTGTTCGTCGCGATGCCCGCCGGCTTCGACTTCACCTATATGTTCTGGTACATGATGCGCTTCGTCGGCCGCTGCCCGTTTTCGTGGTCGGCGCTCGACATCAAGACGCTCGCGTTCGCGATGACCGGCCTGCCGTACCGCAAGAACATCAAGCCGCGCTTTCCGAAGCACTGGTTCGACGAGCATCCGCACACGCACGTCGCGCTCGACGACGCGATCGAGCAGGGTGCCCTCTTTTGCAACATGCTGAAGGACTTGCGCGCGCGTCAGCCCGAGCTGCCGGGGGACGGCAAGGATGATGGGGACGGCTCAGGGCAAAACGCCGCTCCCGACCCGGTAAATTAGGCAATCTCGCTCGCGAGAGCCGTTTTACATTGCGTTTCGTTTTCGCGCCCTCTACCATGCGTTGATACGGCGACGCTAACGGAGGCGCAGTTGACACTCGATACGTTCTCACAGAAGATCCTGCGCCTACTGCAGCTCGACGCACGTCGTTCCGTGCAGGAAATCTCCGACCAGGTCGGGCTGTCGAGCACGCCGTGCTGGCGGCGCATCAAGGACATGGAACAGTCGGGCGTGATCCAGCGCTACACGGCGCTGCTCGATCGCGAAAAACTCGGCTTGCATGTGTGCGCGCTCGCGCACATCCATCTGACGCGCCACACCGAAGGCGGCGTCGAGCAGTTCGAGCGGGAAATCGCCACCTGCCCCGAAGTGACCGAGTGCTACAGCACGACCGGTGAATCCGATTACATCCTGAAGATCGTCGCGCCGGACATCAAGGCGTACGACAGCTTCCTGCACGAACGCATTTTCAAGATTCCAGCCGTCGCGCAGGTGCGCACGAGCGTCGTGCTGCGCGAAATCAAGTTCGATACGCAGTTGCCGTTGTGACGCATGCCGCCGCCGCGGGCGGCATGAAGGTTCGCGGCATCGGGTGTCCGAAACTCGTCGGACTCAGGCGGCGTTGTGAGGCTCCGTGGCAGTTGACCGAGCGCCGGGGGCGACGCCGGTCTGGAGTTCCGCCGCCGGACCGCCTTGCGCGGCCGAGATATCCCGTTGCAGCAGCACGTCTAGCTTGCGCGCGCCGAGACGACGCTTGAGCGCCTCCAGATCGATGCGCCCAAGCGACTGCGCCTCGCTTTCCAGCAGACACGCGGCCTCTGGGCCGTCCGCAGCGCGCCCTTCAACGGACGCCGCCGCCGGTAACACCACCTCCACGTCGAGCCCGGTGCTCAGGTAGTGCAGATTTATCCCAGCGGCCTGCAAGCCCCAGGCCGCCAGCGCCGCGTCGACCTCGGCGGTCACGCGCTCCCGCGGCGGCAGATCGACCGGTGGATGCGCGAGCGCATCGTTTTCCGGATCGACGTGGATCAGCGCGTCGAGCACGCGCTTGTCGGTCAGCACACGCAGCCGCGCCGACTCCGCGATGTAATGCCCTTCCGATACCGAAATCATCGGATCGACCAGAATGTGCGCGTCGACGAGCGCGAAATCGCCCATCTTGCGCGTACGCATTTCGTGCACGTCACGCACGCCGGGGGTGGACATCAGCAATGCGCGCATGTCGGCCGCGGCGGTTTCGTCGAGCGCGCGGTCCGACAGATCCTGCAGCGCGTCCCAACCGAAGGTCCAGAGCCCATGCGCGCGACCATGAAACCGACGATGGCCGCTGCGATCGGGTCGAGCAACCGCAAGCCGGCGAGGCTGCCGATCACGCCGATCCCCACCACCAGCGACGACGCCGCGTCCGAGCGCGCGTGCCATGCGTTCGCGATCAGCATCGCGGAACGCACGCGCTTCGCCTCGCGCAGCATGTAGCGAAACAGCGCTTCCTTGCAGACCAGCACGAGCGCCGCGACCGCGAGCGCGCTCATGTGCACGGCGGGAATATTTTGCAGGTCGGCGAGCCGCGTACCGGCGCGCCACAACATGCCGACGCCGACCGAGATCAGCAGCGCGCCGAGAAATAACGACGCCACCGTCTCATAACGGCTATGCCCGTAATTGTGATCCGCGTCGGGCTTGGCCCCGCTGTGCCGATTGGCAATCAGCACGACAAAATCGGAAATAAGATCGGCAAGGGAATGGACACCGTCGGCAACTAGCGCCTGCGAGTGCGCGATCGTGCCGATGGCGATTTGCAGCGTCATCAACACGCTATTGAGCGCAATACTCGCAAAAGTATTTTTGCGCGCAACGCGTTGTTTCTCGGTGGATTGGGCGATCGCGGCGGACTGCATGCTGAAGTGGCGGAAATGTCAATTATCGTTATTGTAGCCGCCGCGAATCGCGCGCGCAGGGAAAAGCGGAAAAAACCTTTTTAAATCAATCGCTTATCTAAACGAAAAGCATTCGCGTTCCAGTTGCCTGAAGCGCATGCGACAAAAAACTCGGCGCCGCAAATGACGAAAACCGCGCCCTGAACGGTGCGCGGCTTTTTCAGATTCTGCAGCAGGCTATAAAACGCGGTGGATCGCCGCTATTCGTACTACGTGCGGCCAACCCTCACTGCCCGCCTGATCGTGATTACTTCTGGATCAGAAACTTTTCGCGATCAAGACCCGCAATCCAGCGCGGCGGCTTGCCGCGACCGGACCACGTGCTGCCGCTTTCCGGATCGCGATATTTAGGCGCGACGCCTGCGCGCGGCCGGCTCGCTTTAGCGCCTTTCGGTGCGCGGCCGCCGCCGAGTTCGCTCAGCGAAATGCCGTAATCCGCCATCTTCTGCTTGATTTCATTCAAGACTTCCGCGTATTCGCGCGACTTCGCTTCTTCAATCTGCTTTTCGAGCTTCTCGCGCTGTGCGAGCAGTTCCTTGTAAGAAGACATAGGTTTCCCTTGTGGTATGGATAAATGACCGCCGGTCTTTTGCCGACTCGCCTTTGAAGGTTTCATGCCTCGGAATTTGACGGCGAGATTAACACAAAATAGAAAGGCTGGATAAGCAACCGGAAAAAATTAATTTAAATTCGTTTCAAAAAGTTTCCTGCGCTGCTTTTGGGTCGGACTACGGCCTTTCTAATCGCTGATTTCGCATGTCGCTAAAAAAGTCCACTCATCTGCATATTTACACGATTTAACTATCAAGAAATGAGACTTGAGCGGTCCATTGCACATCGAACATTTCACGGCATGAAAGCTTTGGCTTGGATAAGCCGCGCACTATTGAGACAAGGACCCCGTTCGTCGCGACTGGCGCATGCGCGTTTTCTCGATAAACGATAAATACTTAATCCGCATGCCGCTCGATGCAGACTTCGAGCGCGGCGTGCAATGTCCCGGTATCGGACCGGGCGCCATCGAATGCGAAACGGTGGCGCACGCCGTTGCGTTTCAGATCGGCGCCATAACGGTCGACACCCAGCAATTCGACGCCGCCCGCGCCACTCAGCCGGTGACCGAATTCCGCGATCAGCGCGTCCTCCTCGCTGACTGCAAGCGGCGGCAGCGGATCGAGTTCGGCGCCATCGAGCCAGCCCATCGCGCCAAAGCCGCCGATGTAGCGCAGCCGCTGGACCTCCATGATCCAGAACGTGAAATCGCCCAGCATCAGGTAGCGCTCCGCGTCCGGGTGATAGTGCAGGTAGCGCCGCGCCAGTTCCGGGCTCGAGCCGACCGGCTCGAAGCGGCCAAGCAGCGTGACGCGCTGGCCGCCCAGCACGTCGCCGTCGGGTGCGTCGACGGCCAGAAAACCGGCGCGCGGATCGGCGTGCAGGTTGTGCGTGTGCTCCGCGAGCCGGC
This sequence comes from Paraburkholderia sp. MM6662-R1, assembly GCF_050436245.1. Lineage (NCBI taxonomy): Bacteria > Pseudomonadati > Pseudomonadota > Betaproteobacteria > Burkholderiales > Burkholderiaceae > Paraburkholderia > Paraburkholderia sp. MM6662-R1. Next base: position 2,378,617 of record NZ_JBNDLV010000001.1, read on the forward strand.
TCACGAGGATCGTCGGACGATGCCGCGCGTCCGGCGCGAACGGCAGCACCGACGGATACGGAAAGCCCTCGGGCTGGCGAGCATGGGTGGCGAGCGTGCCGACCGTGGCCGTGTGCAGCAGATGCAGCGGAGCGTGAGCCGGAATGTTCAACTGAGCGTTCCTCGGTGAACCAGGAATGAACGGGAAGCGGTGAGCGGCAGAAAAGCCGCCGCGCACGGCAATGCAAAAACCAACTGCGGCGTGCCATGGCATGACAGCCGGCAATACCGCCAGGTTGCATCCCCAGCCTATCAATCGTATGCGCCCGATCCCACGGCTCCAAGCATTCGCCACCACGCTTCGATAGAATCGAAGATCCGCTTTCAATGCGCTTTCTCGCGCACATCGCCTCGAGACCTCCGTGCCCGATCACCAAGCCTCCGAATTCGCCGTCCTGCCCGCCGCGCATCGCAATCTGTCCGTCACCGCACGGCAACGCGCACGCGTTGCCACGATGGCGGTATTTTTCATCGCCGGCATGATGTACGCCTCGTGGGGCGTGCACGTGCCGACGGTGCGCGACCGCTTCCATCTGAATCCGGCGATGCTGTCGTTCGCGTTGTTCGCGGTGGCGGGCGGATCGATTGGCGCGATGGTGACCAATGCGTCGTGGATCGCGCGGGTCGGCACGCGCCGCGCCTGCCTGACCGGCGGCCTCGCGATGGCCGCCTGCGCCGCGCTGATCCTCGTCGTGCCGGCGTACTGGATCGTGCTGATCGTGCTGGCCGTCTTCGGCGCGGGCATGGCCACGCTCGACGTCGCGATGAACGCCGAAGCGAGCGCCGTCGAAAAGGCGCTCGGCAAGCCGATCATGTCGTCGCTGCATGGGATGTTCAGCCTTGGCGGCATGTTCGGCGCGGCGGTGGGCGGGGCGCTGCTGTCGCGCGGCATGGCGCCGGCTGTGCATCTCGCGCTCGCCGCGGCGGCCAGCGCGCTCGTGCTGGTGCTCGCGTGCCCGTCGGTGCTGCCGCACGTGCCACACGCCGAGCATCCCGATGCCGCGACGCCGCGCGCGAGCCGCTGGCGCTCGCCGGCGTTGTGGGCGCTCGGCACGATGGCGCTGGTCGCGCTGATCGCCGAAGGCGCGATGTACGACTGGGCCACGGTCTATATGCGCGATGTCGTGCTCTCGACGCCCGCGCTCGCCAGCGCCGCCTACGCGGCGTTTTCCGGCGGCATGGCGGCAGCGCGTTTTGCCGGCGACGCGGTGCGCGCCCGCTTCGGCGCGCCGCAACTCGTGATGATCAGTGCGGCGCTCGCCTGCGCCGGGATGGTCGACGCGCTGCTGCTGCCGAATCCGGTGGCCGCGCTCGCCGGCTTTGCGCTGATCGGCCTCGGCCTCGCGAACATGATGCCGGTGCTTTTCGCGGCGGCCGCGAGCGTGAAGGGCATCCACGCGGCCGAGGGGCTCGCGCACGTCGCGGGGCTGGCCTATTTCGGGTTGCTGCTCGGACCGGTGATCATCGGTGCGGTCGCGCAGGTGACCAATCTGACGATCGGGCTGTCGGTCGTCGCCGTGTGCGCCGCGATGATCGCGCTCGTCGGGCCGAAGGTGCTGCGGCGTTTGAAGATCTGACGCAAACGCAACGCCAAAAAGAAGAGGCACGCAAGCCTGACGGCCCACGTGCCTCTTTGGCGGCAAATCGAAGTGCGGCCCGACGCCGCCTTCGACCACACCGAATTTACATCTTCACGACGTCGAGCAACGTCTTCTTGCCTTGCTTGTAGTCGTACAGCGAGATCACGCCGTGCTGCAGGTCGCCCTTCGAGTCGAACGTCGTTTCGCCGATCACGCCCTTGTAGTCGGTCGTCGGCATCGCTGCCAGGATCTTCGCCGGATCGGTCGAGTTAGCGCGCTTCATCGCGTCGACGATGATGTACACCGCGTCATACGTGAACGGCGCGTAAATCTGGATCGGCTGGCCGAAGCGCTTCTCGTACTTCGTTTCGAACGCCTTGCCGCCCGCCATCTTTTCGAGCGCCATGCCGGCTTCCGAGCAGACGATGTTGTCGGTTGCGTCGCCGGCCAGGTCCGACAGCTTGTCGGTACACACGCCGTCACCTGCCAGCACCTTCGCGCGCAGGCCGAGCTGCTTCGCCTGCTTGGCGAACGGGCCGCCGGTCGCGTCCATGCCGCCGTACATGATCGCGTCGGGATTTTCACCCTTGATCTTCGTCAGAATCGCGCGGAAGTCGACGGCCTTGTCGTTCGTCGCGTCGTGCGACACGACCTTCATACCGAGCGATTTCGCCGTCTTCTCGAATTCGTTCGCGAGACCCTGGCCGTAAGCGGTCGAGTCGTCGACGATCGCGACGCTCTTCACCTTCATGCCCTTCGCCGCGTAGTTCGCGAGAGCCGGGCCTTGCTGAGCATCGGTCGCGACGACGCGGTAGGTCGTCTTGAAGCCTTGCTGCGTGTAGGCCGGGTTCGTTGCCGACGGCGAGATCTGCACGATGCCCGCATCGCTATAGATCTTCGATGCCGGGATCGAGGTGCCCGAGTTCAGGTGGCCGACCACGGCGACGACCTTGTCGTCGACGAGCTTCTGCGCAACCTGCGTGGCCGTGCGGGGGTCGGCCGCGTCGTCCTGCGCGTCGAGTTGCAGCGTGATCTTCTGGCCACCGATCGTCAGACCCTTCGCGTTGATTTCCTCAATGGCGAGGCGCGCGCCGTTTTCGTTGTCTTTACCCAGGTGAGCGATACCGCCAGTCAACGGCGCGACGTGACCGATCTTCACGACCGTGTCGGCCGCGGCCGATGTTGCCAACGTCGCGAACAGCACCGCCGCAGCGCTGATCGGCAACAGCTTTTGAATCTTGATGTTCATGTAAGTCTCCAGTTTCGGTCAAAACAACGTAATCGCCCTGTGCCCCGCTTCCCCTACACGTGTCGCTCAGTCCCGTGGACGACCACGCCGGTTGCATCGTTCATGCACTTGGCCAGTACGTTTACCGGACTGTTTGTGACAGTTGGCAAACCGTACTTGCGCGCAAGTGTAGGCCATCAAATTAATTTGCGGGAATTTTTTGAGAAAGTGGGAACTACACTAATAGCGCAGTTCCCGGGCGAACCGCTCGTGGCTTGGGCGAGCAAACCGGAAAGCCCCAGCCCATGCGGGTTTCCGCTAATTAGGAAGTTTCTCCGCGGGCGCGGATTTAGCCATTTTCCGGCTTCTGTCACATATGATTCGAAGGGTTTTTCAACTCAAAAATGTGGCGTGCCGCACAGGATTGTGAGTGCGGTAAAAAACTTAAATCAGCCTTAAATCGGCCATGCAATCAACGCAAGAACGCGGCGATTCGCACGGAGGCCGCCTGCCATTCCTGCTCGAGCTGCGCCATCAGTTCGATCGCGCCAATTGCTTCGGCGCGCGTGTGGCCAAGCGGCGCACCCTGCCCCGCCCACAACGACAGGTTATCGCCGTTCTGCGCACGCGCCGCGTTTTGCCGCAGCTCCTGCGTCAACGCGTTTTGCACCGGATACGGCGCGATGCTGTCCGCCGATTCGCGCAAACGTTGTATCAACGGATTGCGGATGCCGCGCGCGTGGCGGCCCGTGATCGCGCGCGTCACCGTGGTCGAGGTATCTGACATGCCGCGCACGCGGGTTTTCCATGCCTCGGGGATCGCGCTCTCGCGGGTGGTCAGAAACGCGGTGTCCATCACCGCGGCTTGCGCACCGAGCGCGAGTGCCGCGACGATGCCGCGACCGTCCATGATGCCGCCGGCCGCGAGCACCGGCAGCCCGGTCGCGTCGACCAGTTGCGGCACGAGCGCCATCGTGCCGACCAGCGCATCTTCGAATGCGCCGATGAACGTGCCGCGATGCGCGCCCGCCTCCGCGCCTTGCGCGGCGACGGCATCGGCGCCCGCATCGCGCCACGCGATGCCTTCGGCAACATGCGTCGCAGTCCCAACTACATAGCTGCCGCTCGCGTGCAAACGCTCGACGTCGTCCGCTGCTAGCAGTCCGAACGTAAAGCCGGCGACCGGCACCCGCAATTCGATCAGCGTTTCCAGTTGCGCGCGAAAGTCAGGCGCATAGCGTGCGAGCGGCTGTCCCGGCGGCAAGCCGAGATCGGCGGGCAGCGGATCGATTGCGTCGAGCGCGCGGCGCACGGTGGCTTCATCGGGCGAGACCGGATCGAGCACGAACAGATTCACGCCGAACGGGCGATCGGTCAGCGCGCGAATCGCCGCGACCTCGCTCGCGATCTTCTCGGGCGCGAGCGCCGCCCCCGCTAGAAAACCAAGTCCGCCCGCATTGGATACCGCCGCGACGAGCGCCGGCGTCGTCGCGCCGCCGGCCATCGGCGCCTGCACGACGGGTACCCGCATCTGGAAGTGCTCGGCGAACGGCGTCACGAAACTGCCTTCATTCATGTTCGTTTCCTTGCGGCGCAAAGCCGTCGATGTGCTGATTCATGCGCTCGCCAACATGTTCGCGAGACGCGCTGACACGCGCGAGCCATCACGCGCTGACTTTACCGACACGCGCCATCGCGGAGAAATGAATTATCGAGATCGTTTCAATCGCCTGACGAGAATCGAAGCACTTCGCATCACCCGCGAGGCCCCGTCCCGCCCCCTGCAAGGCGATTCTTTTGATGGCAAACTAACCGCCCGTTGCAGGGCCTCATGGCCTTGAGCGTTTCGTACACACCGACCTCGCGCGGCGGTCGCGCGAGTCAATGGAGAACAGCATGAGCACGACTTCCCGATGGATCGACATCCCCGCCGGCAACGACAGTTTCGGCGGCTACCTCGCGCTGCCGAAGGGCGGCAAGGGACCGGCCGTCATCATCATTCAGGAAATCTTCGGCGTGAACGGCCATATCCGCTCGGTCGCGGATCAGTACGCGCAGGACGGCTATGTCGCGCTCGCCCCGGACGTGTTCTGGCGCGTGCAGCCGCGCGTCGAATTGACGTACGACGGCAAGGATCGCGAAAAGGGCATCGAGCTGATGCAGAAAACCAAGGTCGACGACGCGGTCGCCGATCTCGGCGCCGCTGCGGCCGCCTTGCGCGCGCTGCCGGAAGTGACCGGCAAGATCGCGGCGATCGGCTACTGCTTCGGCGGCCGTCTCGCCTATCTGGCCGCGGCGGCCGGTTCGGTCGACGCCGCTGTCGCCTACTACGGCGGCGGCATCCATAACCATCTCGACAAGGCCGCGAACATCAAGGTGCCGATGCAGTTCCACTACGGCGAGCTCGACGCGCATATTCTGCCGTCGGACATCGGCCAGATTCAGGAGCGCTTCGCGGGTCGCGGCGACGTGCAATTCAACATCTACCCGAACGCCGACCACGGTTTCAACTGCTCGGAGCGTGCATCGTACAACCAGCACGCGTCGGCATTGGCGCATGGCCGCACGCTGACGTTCCTCGGCGAGCGGATGTAATCCGCGGTTCCGGTATTCAGCCGGCCCCGCCGCGTTGCGCATGTGATCGCACGCTCGCGCATTTGAAGTGCGCATTCGGATTCACACGAGTCACGTCGGCGCTCAACTCGGGTACTCTGTGCAAGACGGCGTGTCGGCCGACACGCCGTCTTTTCACATGTGCGACGCCCGGGCGGGGCAACGCGATGCCGAGCGAAACGCCTCAGTCGCGCGTGCATGGCCGGCCACGAATTCGACGCAGCATGCCAACCGACCGCGAGGGCTCAACCGACGTGCAATCAGACTATCTCGCTCATGACGCCATCGGCCTCGCCGAACTCGTGCGCACGCGCCAGGTCAGCGCGCGCGAATTGATCGACGTCGCGATCTCGCGCACCGAGGCCGTCAATCCCGCGATCAACGCGGTCGTTCTGAAGGACTACGATGCGGCCCGCCAACGTGCGTCGCGCGAAGACGAGAATCGCGCGAATACCGTCGACGGCGCGAACGGAACGGACAACTGCGCCGCCCACGCCGCGCTCGCCGGCGTGCCGTTCCTGATCAAGGATCTCGGCGCGCCCGTTGCGGGACTGCCCATGGCAATGGGCAGCCGACACTACCGCCACTTCATTCCGACGCAGGATGCGCCGGTCGTCGCGCTCGCGAAAGCGGCGGGTTTGAATATCTTCGCGAAGACCAGCACGTCCGAGCTGGGCCAGATGCCTTATACGGAGCCCGAACTATTTGGCGCGTGCCGTAATCCGTGGAATATCGATCACACGCCGGGCGGTTCGAGCGGCGGCGCGGCGGCAGCGGTCGCTGCCGGCATCGTACCGCTCGCGCATGCGTCGGACGGCGGCGGCTCGATCCGGATTCCGGCGTCGTGCTGCGGACTGTTCGGCCTGAAACCCTCGCGCGGTCGCGTGCCGCGCGCGGCGCAGGCCAGCGCCGGCGAACTCGGCATCGATCACGCCGTGTCGCGCAGCGTGCGCGACAGCGCGTTGCTGCTCGATCTGCTGGCCGGCAACGCCGAGCGGCCGAGCGGCGCGCCCGGCACCTTTCTCGGCGCGACGCGCGAGCCGTGCAAACCGCTGACGATCGCCTACGTGACCGAGCCGATGCTCGCGCCGTCGTTATCGGCCGATGCGCGCGCCGCGCTCGACGACGCCGCGCAACTCGCGAGCTCACTCGGCCATCGTCTGGAGCCGGTGTCGCTCGGCGTCGATTTCGCGGCGGTCCGTCATGCGTTCCTCACGCTGTGGTCGGTGACCGCCGAGGACCTCGTGCTGAACGCAGAGCGCATCACCGGCCACAAGCCAACGCGCGGCGAGTTCGAAATTTCGACATGGGCGATGGCGCACGTCGGCCGCAAGCTCGGCGAGCAGGGCTTGCCGGCCGCGCTCGACGAACAGCGCCGCATCACTGCGCGTCTGACCGACCTGCTGAACCGCTACGACGTGCTGTTGTGCGCGACGCTCGCGTCCGCGCCGATCAAGATCGGCGAGATGCGACCAAGCTCGGTCGAGCGCATGCAGATGCGCGCGGTCACCACGATACCGCTAGAACGATTGATGAAGAAACTGCTGTTCGAAGCGTCGAACAAGGCGTTCGCGTGGGCCGGATGCACGGAGTTGTTCAACCTGAGCGGCCAGCCGGCGATGTCGGTGCCTTTGTACTGGAATGCGCGCGGGCTGCCGATCGGCGTGCAGTTCGCGGCGCGTACCGGCGGCGAGGCGACTCTGTTCAGACTCGCCGCGCAACTCGAGGCGGCACGGCCGTGGTTCGACAGGCGGCCGCCATTGATGAATGCGCGCCGCTAATAGTCCAGCGGCCCGCTGCAATGAAGCTTTGAAAAACCGGCCCGGCTTGCGCAGCGCAGGCTTGATCAGGCCTTCTTGTTATAGGCGCTGCACCATCCCGTGGCCGCGACCTGCTTGCCCGCGAACATCGGGCAGCCGCCGTAGGCGTCGCCCGCCTTGCCCTGGAAGAAGCTGCAGTTGCTGCATTGCTCGCCAGGCGTGTATTTGGCGAATTTCGCCTTGTCGACCTTGCTCGCGTCCGCCTTGTAGCCAAGCGCCTGCGCGGTCGGATCGGTTTCGGAGACTTTCGGCGCGTCGGCGAACGCCTGGCGCGACAGCGCGAGCGTCGATGCCGCACCGATGCTGGCGATCAAAAACGTACGACGGGAAGAACTCATGGGGACTCACTCCATTTATATGGGAATCAACGCCGTTCTGATGACAGCGTTCGCCAAGCATAGCAACGTAGCCGTCGCCCGTGATATTCCAAATGCTAAAGATAAGCGGATCGGTACGGTGCAAACGCGGCCTCAAGGACGCCCGCTCAGCTCGCAGACCCGCTGCGCAATCGCAAGCGATGCCGTCAACCCCGGTGACTCGATGCCGAACAGATTGACGAGTCCGCGCACGCCATGCGCGGCCGGCCCCTGGATCATGAAGTCCGCGGCGGGCTCGCCCGGGCCGGACAACTTCGGACGAATACCGGCGTACGCCGGCTGCAACGCGCCATCGGGCAAGGCCGGCCAGTACGCGCGAATCGCCGCATAAAACGACTCCGCGCGACGCGGATCGACGTCGTAATTGATCGCATCGACCCATTCGACGTCGGGGCCGAAGCGCACCTGGCCGCCCAGGTCGAGCGTCAGATGCACGCCGAGGCCGGCTTCGTTCGGCATCGGATAGATCAGGCGGCTGAACGGCGCGCGCCCCGAAATGCTGAAGTAATTGCCGCGCGCGAAGTAGAGCGGCGGCACGTGGCGCGAGTCGAGTCCGCGAATCTTGCGCGCGAGTGCGTTCGCATGCAGACCCGCGCTGTTGATCACGCAGGCAGCGCTGATCGTGGTGGGCGCCGCACCGCCGACCGCGATGGTGAAACGGCCGTTGTGAGCCTCGATCGCCTCGACCGGCGCATGGAACGCGTACACGGCGCCGTCGCGCTCGGCATCGCCTTGCAGCGCGAGCATGTACTGATGACTATCGACGATCCCCGTCTGCGGCGAAAACACCGCCTCCACGCATTCAAGCGCCGGTTCGAGCGCCTGCGCCTGATCGCCGGTGACGCGCATCAGGTCGAGCACGCCGTTGTCGCGCCCTTTGGCCATGATGCTTTCGAGCTGCGGAATCTGGTTGCGCGACGTGGCGACGAGCAGCTTGCCGCAGCGCGAATGCGGCACGTTGCGCTCGGCGCAATAGTCATACAGCATTTCGCGGCCGCGCACGCACAGCGTGGCCTTCAGCGATCCGCGCGGATAGTAGATGCCCGCGTGAATCACTTCGCTGTTGCGTGAACTCGTGCCCACGCCGATGGCGTCGGCGGCCTCCAGCACGATCACCTCGCGCCCGCGCGCCGCCAGCGCGCGCGCCGTCGCGAGGCCGATCACGCCGGCGCCGATCACTACACATTCGATCTGATCCATATCCGTTGACGCGGCGCATTGGGCCGCGCGCTGCCTCGTTCAGCCGATGGAAGGAAGACAAGTACGGCACCTCGCCGCCGCGTTCCGTTTGTTGTCGAACGCATCTGTCCGCTGGTCTGCTTATGTCTTTTTATCACCGCCACGGGAAATTGTACGACTCGGTACAGACAGAAGTGACAAACGTTCGTGCGCGCCGACCAGGCGATGGCGGCGCAAGCTGCGCTCGATTCTGCGCTCCACATCGAAAATAGCAATAATTGCCGCAGCATTCACAACGCAGGCTGTATAAATTTGCCGAAACAGCTCCCCAAATTCCAGAGAAGCGGGGTTTGGGTGCAAAAAACCGACCGAAAACCTCAAAAACCGATCGGTTTTCGCCGGTTTCCGTAATCGAGGCGGATATCAGCGGGCTCGATCTGGTCGCGTCCCGCGATGCGCGCCGCGCCGAAGCCGTTCAGGATCGCGCGGCGCATCTCGCGCGGCGACGCCCGCTTGAGCACATCGAGCGTCGCTTCGCCAAGCGTCCCCGGAAAGCGCAGGCCCCAGTTGTGCGCGCCGCGGATCTCGTCGTAGATCGACTGCGCGATGCGTCGCGCGCCGGCGTGGTCCGGCGGCGAGATCTCGTAGACGTTCATGCGGTTCAGGATCGGCTCGGGGATCGCGCGTTCGTCGTTGGCGGTCGCGATCCAGATCACGTTGCCCGCGTTGATCGGTATCTCGGCGAACTCGTCGATGAAGCTCTGGGCGGTGTCGTGTTCGAGTAGCGCGTACAACGCGCCGAGTGGATCGTATTGCGAATCGCCGCTCGCCTTGTCGATTTCGTCGACGGCGATCACCGGGTTCGCGTAGCTGCCGTTCACGAGTGCATCGAACACCTTGCCCGGCTTCGCGTTCTTCCATTGCGACGAGGCGCCCGACAGAATCCAGCCCGCCGTCAGCGAACTCATCGCGACGTATTGGTACGCGGTGCCGAGCAGGCGCGCGAGGTGCTTCGCGAAATGCGTCTTGCCGATGCCGGGCTCGCCGAGCAACAGGATCGGCATCAGTTCGAGCCGGTCCTCGGTTTCGAGGCACAGCGCGACCTGCTTGCGGATGTCGTCGAGCGGGGCGGAAAAATTGGGCAGCGCGCCGATCAGATCGTCGATCGACGGCATCCGGTTCGGCTTCACGCAGAATCGCAGATTGCCGGTTTTCAGCATCTTTTCGTAGGTCGCGCGCAGCGCCTCGTTCGCGCCCTCGCCGAGACCGTTCAGCGCGCTTTCGACCTCGTCGAGGTCATACACCCGGCTGAACGAGGCCACGGCGATTTCCTGTTTGACCATTGCTGTCGTCATCGCTCACCCCGTCTGGCTGATTCTGCAGCGGCGGCGCCTTGTGAGCGCCGGTTCGAGTCCAGTGTAGCGAGGACACAAACGCGTGCAAGCCAGCAGTCATGTGGCTCTGCTGCTAACGATCGCTGGCATCCCATCCTCATCTGGAATGGAGTGTTGCTGAACCGGCCCTCGTCGACCGTGTCAGAAATCGTTGCGGCCATCGGGGGTAAGATGGCTCTCTAATTGCTACGAGGCACCCACGCAAGCGACGCGTAAGCGGAGATCCTTTTTATGTGGAAAACCAGTATCGTGGCCATGCTGCTTGGCGCTTCGTTGCTCGCCCACGCGCAACAACAGCCAGCGCAGCAGGTCGTGCAATGGCAGTTGCAGGTGGTGAAAGATGGCCAGCAGATCGATTCGTTCGACGGCACCACGACCGTCGGCCAGGCGCGCACGGATACGCATCACCAGGTCGTGCAACACGAGGTCGGCTGCAAGGACCAGCCGGCCGGCAGCATCGATCTGTCACGCACGATCACGGTGTCGCCGCTGCGCGTCGATCCCGAGGGCGTGATGTTTTCGATCGACACGCAGGAAACGCTCGAGGACGACAATGCGCGGCGCACCGACATCGGCTGCAAGCTGCCGCCGCAGCCGCGCCAGGTGAGCGCGAGCCACCCGGGTCTCGTGGTGCCGCCGGATCAATGGGCGAGCTGGACGATCGTCGATCACAATCCGAACCTCGTGTACCGCGTGCATGCGAACGTCGTGAGCAACGGTGCGAACGGCAACGGCACGAACGGCGGCATGAGCGGCAATGGCGCCGCGACCGGCAGCAGCAATCCGAACTGACAGGAACCGCGCGCCTTACCGACGCGCTTAGACAGAACACGTGGATAACGCGGCATGCGAAACCCAGAAGAACTGATCCGCGAGAACCTCGCGCCGAACGATTTCGTCGCGGTGAGCTGGAACCTGCACAAGGGCCGCACACCGCTCGGTTTTCAGGCCTGGCAGGCGATGCAGCGCTGGGTTCAATCGACCCACGCGGACGCATACTTCCTGCAGGAAGCGATGGCGCGGCGTATGCCGTCGCCGGTATTGGCGAGCAGTTTCGGCACGCCGATGGGCGATCCACTGACCGACGTATGGCACTGTCAGGCAACCGAAATCGCGCGCGCGCTCGAACTCGAAGTCGCGCTCGGCCCGAACGTGTTCAAGCCGTCGTGGCGGCACGGCAATGCGATCCTGTCGCCGCATCCGCTCGATCTCGGCGGCCGCTGGGACATCTCCGCGCACCGCTTCGAAAAGCGCGGCCTGCTGGTCGCGCGTGCGACGTTCGGCGGACGACTCGTCACGTTGCTCTGTGCGCATCTCGCGCTGACGCGTCCGGCGCGGTTGCGGCAGATGGACTGGATCGCGCACTGGATCGCGAAGGAAGCCCCCGACGGTCCGCTCGTGCTGGCCGGCGATTTCAACGATTGGCGCAACGACTCGGTGCCGCTCTTTCGCGAGCATGGCTTGCAGGAAGTCGCGACGCTGCTCGGCGAACCGGCGCGCACGTTCCCGGCGTTCTCGCCGGCGCTGTCGCTCGACAAGATGTTCGTGCGCGACATGCAGCCGGTCGAATGGATCCAGCCGACGCAGGAGACCGCGTGGCTGTCCGATCATTTGCCGTATATGGCGAAGTTGCGGCTGGAGTGAGCGCTTCTGCTGGTTGAGCTTTCGCCAACGGAAAGCGCGTCCACCCTCACTCGCGAAGCGGCGTCCAGCTGAACGCCGCTTCGATCTCCTCCCCCGGCTGCAATACGCAGCCACCGACGTGTTCTTGTGTACCAACCGCGTTGAAGCAATCGGTCGTATTCGTGACCGGTTCCACGCATAGCTGCGGATCGTTGGCCGGCGCGAACACGACCAGGTGATCGAACGGCGCGTCGGCACGCATCGTCAGATTGCGGCGCTCGTCGGGCCACGCGATCGTCGCCACGCGCGACCAGTTTGAAAAGTTGTTGTCGAGATCGAACGCATCGGGCGACATGCCCGCGCGCAAGGCGTCGACGGCGGGATGCGGGCCGAGATGCGTCGGCAGCACGTCGGTGTCCGCGTGCCACATCGCCTGCACGTCGGCATGGATGCGCGTCGACGCGGTGCGCGGATAGTACGGATGATGGCCCATGCCGAACGGCATCGGCCGGCCGGCGAGATTCCGCGCGGACATCGTGATGTGGAGCGCGCCACCGCGCAACTCGATACGCTGCCGCGCGCGATAGCGAAACGGCCAGTCGCCAGTCGCGCTCGCATCCGGTTCGTGCTCGAAGTGCAAGTCCACCGCGCTTTCGCTGCGCGCCCCGACGCGCCACGGATGCCGCCACGCGTTGCCATGCAGCGCGTGGGCGAAACGCGGGTCGTTGCCGGCGAGATCGATCGTCGCGCCGTCGAACGCGAAGCGCGCATCGCGAATCCGGTTGCAGTATGGGAACAGCGGAAAGCTCGCCATGCGCAGCGGATCGCGCGCTTCGAACGCTTCCGGCAGCGCCGGCCGCAGCCAGTGCAACGGACCTTCCGGCGTGACTTCGTAGAACGCCGCGAGCGCGCCGCCAACGTCCGGCGCGAGCACCGCTCGCAACGCCCCGGCCGACAACGTGACGAGGCGCGCGGCGATCACGGGATCGTCGAGCCATGAGCGTTGAGTCGCCGATCGAGTCACGTCATGTGCCTCGCGCGGCCGGGCAGGATTCAGGGAAACGTCGCGCATGGTCAGACGAGGCGAAACCGCGAGCGGAAAGCGGCATCAACGTGCATTCATATCTCCTTTGACGTGCCGCGCACCCCGCGGCCGGCGGACCACCTCAGTCCGCCCCCAGCGAGAATCGCACGACACCGCGCCATTGATCAATATTATTAGTAATAAATTCGTTCAAAAAGGGCCGGTAACGGACCGTACGCTCCATTCCCAAATGGCGGGTTAGCGCGCGTTGCCGCGCGCATATTATTAGTGGTACCGTCAGCAGCATGATGCCGCTGGCATTGCCCCGCTTCAGCGCCGCCTCGGCGCGGCCCGCACAATGAAAAAATCGACTCAACGCCGTCCCACCATGACCGACATCGCCAAGCTCACCGGCGTGTCGCAATCCACCGTTTCGCTCGTGCTCAACAACGCGGCCGGCGCGAAATTCTCCGATGCGACCCGCAACAAGGTGCTGAAGGCCGCGCACGACCTCGGCTACCGGCAGTCGCTGCGCGCGCCCGTAGCGGCATCGAGCGACGAGCGCAACCTGATCGTCTATCTGGCTGACGAAATCTCGACGAGCCCGCACCCGGTCGTCAACATCGACGGCGCGCGCGACGCCGCGTACGCGAGCGGCAAGATGCTCGCGGTCTACTCGACGCACGGCAACGCCGACATCGAAAAACAGGTACTCGACACGGTCCTCACCAATCCGCACGTGTTCGGTGTGATCTATGCGACCGTCTACACGCGCAAGGTCGCGCCGCCGAGCGCGCTGTCGCAGGTGCCGACCGTGTTGCTGAACTGCTACACCGGCGACAGCACGTTCTCGTCCGTGGTGCCGGCCGAGGTCGCGGGCGGCCATCTGGCGACCGAGTACCTGCTGCAGGCCGGCCACCGGCGCATCGGCTACATCAACGGCGAGCCGTGGCAGGACGCCGCGAAAGACCGCCTGAAGGGCTACCGCACCGCGCTCGCGACCGCCGATCTGCCTTTCGCGGCCGAACTCGTGCGCGACGGCGACTGGAGCCCCGGCCTCGGCTTCGAGCTGACGCTGTCGCTGATGCGCGAGGCCAATCCGCCCACCGCGATCTTCTGCGCCAACGACCTGACCGCGATCGGCGCGATCGAGGCGCTCAAGCAGCTCGGCCTGCGCGTGCCCGAGGACGTGTCGGTCCTCGGCTACGACGACCAGGAAATCGCGCGCCACACGCATCCGCCGCTGTCGACGGTGGTGCTGCCCAACTACGAACTCGGCCGCTGGGCCGTCGAAACGCTGCTGCAGGAAGAGCACAACCGCGCAGCCGGCGCGCCGGTGCGCCATCGCACGGTCAAGCTCGACGGACCGCTGGTGGAACGCACCTCGGTCCGGGTAATTACCGAGGCAAAACCGGCGACAGTTAATATTATTAGTGATTAACCGATAATAATTTTGAGTGAAATAATCTGCACGTCGGGTCGGGAAGACAGCGCGCCGGTGGGTCATAGCCAATCGCGCGCTCGCCGGCGAACCAACGTCGGCCCCCCGGCTGGACAGAGGCAATCCCGAGCAGCACGAAAAGCAAATAAACCGTCACCGGTTACTGGAGGAAGTCATGGCGGCAAATGGTGGCGCTTGCGCGCGCGGTGTCGTCGGACGCGAAGATGGTGATCATGGACGAATCGACGTCGTCGCTCGACGAGCGCGAAGTCGAACTGCTGTTCACCGTCGTGCGCAAGCTGCGCGACGACGGCCGCGCGGTAATTTTCGTCTCGCACCGGCTCGACGAGCTGTACGCGCTGTGCGATCGCGTGACCGTGATGCGCGACGGCCAGACGGTCGTGCAAAGCACGATGGCCGAGATGGACAAGCTGCAGCTCGTCACGACGATGCTCGATTTCCGCACGCCCAAGCAGGCGCGCGAAGCGGGCATCAGCACGATCTACCAGGAGATCAACCTGGCGCCGTTCCGCGAATCTGAGCGTCGCCGCGGGCGCGAGGGTTCCGTCGCGATGACGATTGCCGGCGTGCTGCTGCTCGGGCTCGTGTTCAACTGCTGAACTTCGAGAACGGGCTCGGGTTCATCAGTCTGTCCGCGTACTGGCAATCCGTGCTTCGCGGCGTGTTCCTGCTACTCGTGATCGTGCTGCAGGCGCGCGTGTGGAAACAGCGCGGAAAAAAGCGGGTGGCGGCGGCGTGAGCAAGCGGCACCCGCGAATTGGCGTCATCAATTCCATCGGACAGAATTTCCTTACTTGGCCGAGGCTTGCCGCCACAATCGCCGCCCCCGACCCATCTCTGTGTACCGATAGACTCGCCGCGAAACCGTGTGACCGTGACGCGTCCCCGACGCGTCACGACGTCCCCGCTCGTCGTCCCCGGTTTCCTTATTGACTGTCGGTGCGCAACGTCCAGACGGTCGCCGTATTCGTGGCGTCGTCTGCCGCGGTGAACTGCAAGTGGCGCTTGCTATCGAGGCCGAACGCGAGGCCGAATGCAAGGCCGAACGCGGAGCCCGGCGCAGGGTCGACCGACATTTGAGCGACGAATTGTCCGTCGACGGTGAACTCGACGATTTCGCTGGGACGTTTCGGGTCGGGCGCGCGACACACGCGGCGCGATGCGCGTGCGCGTATCACCAACCCGTCGAAGCCAGTGTATGAACCGGATGCAGATATCGCACGAGAAGCCTCCATTTGACACCTCCTACTCGCATGGGCGGCCGCAGCCGCCAGGACGAGTGTCGCGCACCCACCGCACTGCCTGGCTTCGCGCGACTCGCGTCCTGCGTAAACGAGGCAACCTCGGGCGTACTCCCCAAAAAATCGCGGCGCGCAAACGATAGTCGAAAGCGAGGCGATCTCGATGGCGCCGGCAGGGTTCCTCCCCATTAGCCAGTTTTATCAGCAGGGTCAATGCTGCAGCGCACGCCGCCTTTCGGTATCATCCTGAAAATGTTGCCCTTGCGGCGCGTCGCTTTCGCGCCTGCCGGGCAACCAATGGCAGCCGCCCTTCGCGGCGTTCGCCGAATCGCCGTACCCCGCTGAAGCACGGCCGCACTCACGCCAACGTACTTCGCGGCGCCAGCAAGCCGGCGCCGCCGCTTCCCGGTTTGGCAACCCGCTTTACCACGCTCGAGCGCCGCGCCGCGGCCCCGCCCCGGCGGGCACGGTAAAATGACGGATTGCGCGGGAGTCCCGACCACGGGTCAGCGCAGCATCGCCCTTGCCGTGCCGGCCGGCTCAGACGACTGGCCGCCTTTGTTTTCGCACTATCCAAGAAGCCATGAGCAACCTTAATTCACAAACCGTCCTGAGCGTCCATCACTGGACCGATACGCTTTTCAGCTTCACCTGCACGCGCGATCCGTCGTTCCGTTTCGAAAACGGCCAGTTCACGATGGTGGGCCTGCAGGTCGAGGGCAAGCCGCTGCTGCGCGCATACAGCCTCGCCAGTGCGAACTACGAAGAACATCTCGAATTCCTCAGCATCAAGGTGCAGGACGGCCCGCTCACATCGCGTCTGCAGCACCTGAAGGTCGGCGACGAAGTGCTGATCGGCAAGAAGCCGGTCGGCACGCTGGTGGCCGACAACCTGCTGCCGGGCAAGACGCTGTGGCTGTTGTCCACCGGCACGGGCCTCGCGCCGTTCATGTCGATCATCAAGGATCCGGACATTTACGACCGCTACGAGCGCGTGGTCCTCACGCATACCTGCCGTTTCGTCGACGAACTCGCGTACAAGGAATACATCACCGAGCACCTGCCGGCGCATGAACACCTCGGCGAGTTCGTACAGGAAAAGCTGCTGTACTACCCGACCGTCACGCGCGAAGCGTTCCAGAACCGCGGCCGCATCACCGAGCTGATCGAAACCGAAAAGCTGTTCGCCGACCTCGGCGTGCCGGGTTTCTCGCTCGAGGACGACCGCGTCATGCTGTGCGGAAGCCCGCACATGCTGCGCGACACGCGCAAGCTGCTCGAAGACGCGGGCTTCAAGGAAGGCAGCAACAACGAGCCGGGCCATTACGTGGTCGAAAAGGCCTTCGTCGGCTAAGCCGGCCGGCATTCTTCTTCGCGGCCCGCGCGCCGCGAATTCCCAAAAAGGAGCCTCCGGGCTCTTTTTTTGTTGCTCCGTTACAAATTGGAGCGCATTGCGTACCTTCGCTGTCAGAATTCCTCTGACAGCACGAGTCCGCAGTAAACATCATCTAATCTCTGAAGACTCTGCGCTAAGCCTTGGTGGGACTGCTTTTTTAATCTTTTTGAGATATCATCGCGCCGCGAGATCAGACGAATTCATGCACCGATCGTCGTCCACCAGAGTTGTGACTGAATGTAAATTTCGTTACGTTGGGCCATCGTGTTTCGTCCGACGCGAAACCTCGTGATTCGCGGGCTTTGATTCCGTCTGCGCGTGCCCGCTTCGCCGTCCACTCCGCCTCCTGAGAGGGAAATTCATGGATACGTCGACTGCCGTCCCGTTCAACGCTGCGCTCGCTTCGTCCGCGCAGCGTGATGGCTTCGACATGCCATCGCTCGCCGCGCGCGAGATCGAGCGGCTGCGCGCGCGGGTACGCGAGCTGTCGGCCGAATTGGTCGACGCGCAGGAAAGCGTGCGCCGTCACGTCGCGCGCGAGCTGCACGACGACGTCGGCGCCGAGTTGACTGCGACGCGCTTCGCGCTCGCCGGCATCGAAACCTGGCTGCCCGCCGACGCGCCGCCGCAATGCGCGGCCGCGCTCGCGGTCGCGAATCGTTCGCTCGACGCCGTGCAGGCGGCAAATCGCGACGCCATCGCGCAACTGCACGCGCCGTCGTTCGAGACAGGCCTCGCCGGCGCGCTGCAGTGCTGGGCCCGCGACTTCTCCATGCGCACCGGCTTGCGCACCACCTTCACCTGCAGCGGCGACGCGCGGCTCGCGCGCCTGCCCGCCGATGCCGCGCTCGCCGTGTTCCGCGTCGCGCAGGAAGCGCTGAACAACGTCGCGAAGCACGCGCGCGCGACCTGCGCCGACCTGCGCGTCGAAACCGGTGCGCGTCATCTGAGGCTCCTCGTCAGCGACGATGGCATCGGCCTGCCGCGCGGCGCGCGCGAACGCGGTGGCCAGAAAAAACCGCGCGATCATTTCGGCCTCGCCGGCATGCAGGCGCGCTGCGCCGCATTCAACGGCACGCTGCGAATCAGCGCGAGGCGCACGAGCGTCGGTCGTGGCGAGGACAGCGGCACTGGCAGCAACGGCGCCATCACCCCGCGCGGCACCCTGATCCAGGCCCGCTTCGCGTGGCACGCGCTGCTCGCGGCCGCCCCAACGCCGCGCTCCGCCCGGCGCGCGCTGCAATCGTGAGCCCGCGACCATGAGCCTGCGCATCCTGATCGTCGAAGATCACGCGGTGGTCCGCCAGGGCGTTCGCCATCTGCTGCTCGATCGCGGCGTCGCGCGCGAGGTCGCCGAGGCGCAAAGCGGCTCCGCAGCGCTCGACCTGGTCGTCCACCAGAGCTTCGACGTCGTGCTGCTCGACATTTCGCTGCCCGACATGAATGGCGTCGAGGTGCTCAAGCGCCTGAAGCGCAAGGCGCCGCGCGTCGCGGTGCTGATGTTCTCGATGTACCGCGAGGACCAGTACGCGGTGCGCGCGCTCAAAGCCGGCGCGTCCGGCTATCTGTCGAAGACGGTCGATGCCGCGCAGATGATCGGCGCGATCCAGCAGGTCGCGGCGGGCCGCAAGTACGTGAGCCCCGAGATGGCCGAGGCGCTCGCCGACTACGTATCGTTCGACGGCGAGCAGTTGCCGCACGAAAAGCTGTCCGATCGGGAGTACCAGACGCTGTGCATGCTCGCGTCCGGCAAACGTCTCACCGATATCGCGGCCGCGCTGTCGCTGTCGGTGAAGACGGTCAGCGTGTACCGCACGCGGCTGCTCGACAAGATGAAGCTGCGCAACAACGCCGAGCTGACCTTCTATGTAATGAGCAACCGCCTCGTCGATCTGAATCCCGCGATGGCAGGCTAGCCCAGCAGGCGCCGCCAGGCGTGCCCGCGGCGTTGCGCCGCTGTCGTCCGATCGTGGCGCCGGCGCAATCGGAGAGATTCCATCCTCATCAATTGACTATTCAGTAAATAGCTTCACCGCCGCCCCGCTTCCGGCACCGCAAGACCTCCTCGAAATCACCTCCTGGCGGGAGTTTCCGCCCATCGCCTTGGCCCAGAAAGCGCCGCGCGCGAACCAGCCCGGCGACACGCATCCGCTAGAATCGCGGGTTTTCCCGACATTCGGCGCGCAACACGCGTGCACCACTGGAGACCCACGCCAATGTCCCTGTTTCGCAAAAAGAGCGTCGAGCACATGCTTGCGGCGAGCGCTCAGACCGCCGGCCTGAAAAAGGCGCTGGGCGCGCTCGACCTGACTTTCCTCGGCGTCGGCGCCATCATCGGCACCGGCATCTTCGTGCTGACCGGCACGGGCGCCTTACAGGCCGGTCCCGCGCTGATGATCTCGTTCCTGATCGCGGCGATCGCCTGCGGCTTCGCCGCGCTCGCCTACGCTGAATTCGCATCGACGATTCCGGTCGCCGGTTCGATCTACACGTACTCGTATGCGACGCTCGGCGAGCTGGCCGCGTGGATCATCGGCTGGGACCTGATGCTCGAGTACGGGCTCGCGACCTCGGCGGTGTCGGTCGGCTGGTCCGGCTATCTGCAGTCGTTGCTGTCGGGCTTCGGCGTATCGCTGCCGATGGCGCTGAGCGCAGCCCCGGGCGCCGTGCCCGGACACGAAACGCTGTTCAACCTGCCCGCCTTCCTCGTGATGATGGCGATCACCACGCTGCTGTCGCTCGGCGTGCGCGAATCCGCGCGAATCAACAACATCATGGTTGCGATCAAGGTCGTCGTCGTGCTGCTCGTGATCGGCGTCGGCGTGTTTCACGTCACGCCGGCCAACTGGCACCCGTTCATGCCTCACAGCTGGAGCGGCGTGTTCGGCGCGGCCGCGGTGATGTTCTTCGCGTTCATCGGCTTCGACTCGGTGTCGTCGGCGGCCGAAGAAGTGAAGAATCCGAAGCGCGACCTCCCGATCGGCATCATCGCGTCGCTCGGCGTGTGCGCGGTGCTGTATGTGGCCGTGGCCGCGGTTGTCACCGGCATCGTGCCGTCCGGGAAGTTCATGGGCATTTCGCACCCGGTGTCGTACGCGCTGCAACTCGCGGGGCAGAACTGGGTCGCCGGCTTCATCGACCTCGGCGCCGTGCTGGGCATGCTGACCGTGATTCTCGTGATGGCCTACGGTCAGACGCGGGTGATCTTCGCGATGTCGCGCGACGGCCTGCTGCCCGCGAAGCTGTCGAAAGTGCATCCGCGTTTCGCGACGCCGTTCTTCACGACGTGGCTCGTCGGCATCTTCTTCGGCCTGATCGGCGCGCTGGTGCCGCTCAATGTGTTGGCTGAGCTGATCAATATCGGCACGCTCGCGGCGTTCTCGATGGTGTCGATCGCGGTGCTCGTGCTGCGCAAGACGCACCCACAGCTGCCGCGCGCGTTCCGTTGCCCTGGCGTGCCGGTCGTGCCGGTGCTCGCGGTCGCATCGTGCCTGTTCCTGATGCTGAATCTGCAAGGCATCACGTGGGGCGCGTTCGTGATCTGGCTGCTGATCGGCATGTTCATCTATTTCGGCTACTCGCGCCGTCATTCGAAACTGGCAAAGTAATGCGCCGTTTCGATGAAGCCACGCCAATGAGCTGAATGCTCGCGAGCGTGGCCTCGCTTTCCGCTGATCTATCGATGCGCCCCGTCATGCTCCGCAGACGGGGCGCTTGTCTTTGCGGCGTCCCATTCCGTGGCCGCCGTGTTCTCGTCGTGCGCTCGCGCGCGCCGAACACACTTCCCCTCATAGCGCGCCCGCGCGATTTGTGCTTTACTTTTCGGCAGATTTGTAAAACCCGTAGTAGCCTCATCGGACCTGGCGAATCGAAGTCAGCACGCAGTCGAAGCAAAGCAGGGGGCAATAACAATCACAGGTCCGGCCTCACCCACAGCAACTATCTTGCATGGGATCGTGGTCTGCGCCGAGGCAGGGATCGATACGCCAACGCGCTCGCTCCGATCGACCGCGATAAACGCATGGGACCGCAGTAAGCGCTGAAGCGCTAACTGCGGTCGACAAAGGAGACAGCTTCATGGCGATCAGCATCAGTCTGACGGTCAATGGCGCGCCCGTGAGCGCCTCAGTCGACCCTGGCACCCTGCTTGTCCAGTTCCTGCGCGATCAACTCCGTCTGACCGGCACCCATGTCGGCTGCGATACGGCGCAATGCGGCGCCTGCACCGTGCATCTGAACGGCCGCGCGATCAAGTCCTGCAACATCCTCGCCGTGCAAGCCGATGGCGCCGAAGTCACGACCATCGAAGGGCTCGCGCACAACGGCGCGCTGCATCCGATGCAGGCCGCGTTCAAACACTGTCACGGTCTGCAATGCGGCTTCTGCACGCCGGGCATGGTGATGAACGCGGTGTCGCTGGTGCAGCGTCAACCCGATCTGACCGGCGACGAGGTGCGCGAGCAGCTCGACGGCAATCTGTGCCGCTGTACGGGCTATCACAACATCGTCAAGGCCGTGCTCGAGGGCGCCGCGGGTATGAAGTCCGCCGCATCGAGCGCATCTGCCGGCACGAATGCCGCCGGCGCCACCGCCGCTTGAGGAGCCGACGATGAACGCACCCGATACACAGAGCCTGATTGGCGCCGCCGTCGAACGCAAGGAAGACTATCGCTTCCTGACCGGCAAAGGCCAGTACACCGACGACATCGTGCTGCCGCAGCAAACCTACGCGGTGTTCCTGCGCTCACCGCACGCGCACGCGAAGATCAGAAGCATCGACACGAGCGCGGCCAAACAGTCGCCGGGCGTGATCGCGATCTTCACCGGCGCGGATCTCGCCGCCGACAACGTCGGCGGACTGCCGTGCGGCTGGCTGATCCATAGCACCGACGGCAAGCCGATGAACGAGCCGCCGCATCCGGTGATCGCGCATACGAAAGCGCGGCACGTGGGCGATCAGGTCGCGCTCGTGATCGCTGAATCGATCAAGGCGGCGAAAGATGCGGCCGAACTGATCGACGTCGATTACGAAGAACTGCCGGCCGTCGTCGATACCGCGCATGCGGCCGACCCTGGTCAAGCGGCCGTGCACGACGAAGTGCCCGACAACGTCTGCTACAACTGGGGCCACGGCGACAAGGCCGCGACCGACGCCGCGTTCGCGAAAGCCGCACACGTGACCACCCTCGACATCGTCAACAACCGCCTCGTGCCGAACGCGATCGAACCGCGCGCGGTCAACGCGAACTATTCGGCGCAGGACGAGAGCTACACGCTGTACGTCGCGAATCAGAACCCGCACGTCGAGCGGCTGCTGATGGCCGCGTTCGTGCTGTCGCTGCCGGAATCGAAGCTGCGCGTGATCGCGCCGGACGTCGGCGGCGGCTTCGGCTCGAAGATCTTTCTATACGCCGAAGACGTCGCGCTCACCTGGGCGTCGAAGAAGATCGGCCGGCCGGTCAAATGGACCGCCGAGCGCTCCGAGGCGTTCCTTTCCGATGCGCACGGCCGCGATCACGTGACCAAAGCCGAGCTTGCGCTGGACGCCGACGGCAAGTTCCTCGCGATGCGCGTGCATACGATCGCCAACATGGGCGCGTATCTGTCGACATTCGCGTCGAGCGTGCCGACGATCCTGTACGCGACGCTGCTCGCCGGGCAATACGCAACGCCCGCGATCTACGCCGAAGTGAAGGCCGTCTTCACCAACACCGTTCCCGTCGATGCGTATCGCGGCGCGGGCCGGCCGGAAGCGACGTTCGTCGTCGAGCGCCTGGTGGAAGCCGCGGCGCGCGAGATGAAACTCGACCCCGCGGAAATCCGCCGCCGCAATTTCATCACGCAATTCCCGTACGCGACGCCGGTCGGCCTCACCTACGACACCGGCGACTACAACGCGATCCTGTCGCGCGCGCTCACGCTCGCGGACGTCGAGGGCTTCGCCGCACGCCGGCAGGAATCCGAAAACAACGGCAAGCGCCGCGGCCTCGGCTATTCGTGCTACATCGAGGCATGCGGTCTCGCGCCGTCGAACATCGCGGGCGCGCTCGGCGCGCGCGCGGGCCTGTTCGAAGTCGGCCAGATTCGCGTGCACCCGACCGGTTCGGTGACCGTGTTCACGGGCTCGCATAGCCACGGCCAGGGGCATGAGACGACCTTCGCGCAAGTCGTCGCGGACCGCCTCGGCATTGCCCTCGAAAGCGTCGAGATCGTGCACGGCGACACCGGCCGCATCGCGTTCGGCATGGGCACGTATGGTTCGCGTTCGATCGCGGTCGGCGGCTCGGCCATCTCGAAGGCGCTAGACAAGATCGAAGCAAAGGCGAAGAAGATCGCCGCGCATCTGCTCGAAGCGTCGGCTGAAGACATCGAGTTCAGGAACGGTGTGTTCCGCGTCGCGGGCACCGACCGCACCAAGGCGTTCGCGGAGATCTCGCTCGCCGCGTACGTGCCGCACAACTATCCGCTCGACGTGCTCGAACCGGGGCTCGAAGAAAGCGCGTTCTACGATCCGACCAACTTCACGTATCCGTCGGGTGCGTATATCTGCGAGATCGAAGTCGATCCGGACACCGGCGTCTCCCGCATCCAGCAGTTCACCGCGGTCGACGATTTTGGCAACGTGATCAATCCGATGATCGTCGAAGGTCAGGTGCATGGCGGGCTCGGGCAAGGCATCGGTCAGGCGATGCTCGAGCGCTGCGTGTACGACAACGACAGCGGCCAGTTGCTGTCCGGCTCTTACATGGACTACGCGATGCCGCATGCGTCCGACCTGCCCGACTTCACGGTCGAAACGTCGAAGGGCACGCCATGCACGCACAATCCGCTCGGCGTCAAAGGCTGCGGCGAAGCGGGCGCGATCGGCTCACCGCCGGCCGTGATCAACGCGATCATCGACGCGCTCGCGCCGCTTGGCGTGACCAATCTGCAGATG
The DNA here is from genome assembly GCF_050436245.1 of Paraburkholderia sp. MM6662-R1. Lineage (NCBI taxonomy): Bacteria > Pseudomonadati > Pseudomonadota > Betaproteobacteria > Burkholderiales > Burkholderiaceae > Paraburkholderia > Paraburkholderia sp. MM6662-R1. Next base: position 2,402,530 of record NZ_JBNDLV010000001.1, read on the forward strand.
CCGGCCACGCCGCATCGCGTCTGGTCCGCGATTCAAGCGGCGAAGCAAGCCTGACCCAACGATCCTGAGCGGAGCATTCGACATGTATTCATTCGAGTATCAACGCGCGACGGATCCGCAGGCGGCCGCCGCAGCCCTCACCGCCGACAGCGACGCGAAGTTCCTCGCCGGCGGCCAGAGCCTTCTGCCGACGATGCGCCTGCGTCTCGCGCAGCCGTCGCAACTGATCGACGTGACGCGCATTCCCGCGCTCAGGACGATCACCGTCGACGCCAGCACGGTGACGATCGGCGCAGCCGTCTGTCACGCGGACGTCGCCGAACACGCGGACGTGCGGCGCGTGTTGCCCGCGCTCGCGGAGCTGGCCGCGAATATCGGTGATCGCCAGGTGCGCGCGCTCGGCACGATCGGCGGCTCGCTCGCGAACAACGACCCGGCCGCGTGCTACCCGGCGGCGGCGATGGGCCTCGATGCGACGATCGTCACGGACCGGCGGCGCATCGCTTCGGCCGATTTCTTCGTCGGCATGTACGAGACCGCGCTCGCGCCCGACGAGCTGATCGTCGCCGTCGAGTTTCCGGTGCCCGAGCGTGCCGCATACGAGAAATTCCGCAATTCGGCCTCGCACTTTGCGCTGGTCGGCGTGTTCGTCGCGAAGGTCGCGAGCGGCGTGCGCGTCGCGGTAACGGGGGCGGCGTCATCGGTGTTTCGCGTGGCCGAGCTCGAAAGCGCGCTGTCGACGAACTTCACGCCCGAGGCGGCACGTGCAGTGAGCGTGTCGCCCGAGGAGCTGAACGACGACATGCACGCGAGCGCCGCGTATCGCGCGCATCTGATTCCGGTGCTCGCCGCGCGCGCGGTCACGAAGGCAAATGCCTAGCGATCCTCGCTAGCCGCCCCGGCTTGCCGCGCCTTCACCACGGTGCGCGCAAGCCGGCTTCGTTCACTTCGCGAGCCGGCGCGACAGTTCGACGCCGGGCTCGCGGCCATTGCGTTCTTCACTCGCGCCACGCTTTGCCATGGCCTGTCGCGCAGATTCAGGATCACCATGCAGCCGGCTTCGATCGACGACACCCTCGCCCAACTCGCCGCCCAACGCTATTTCGCGAGCCGCGAGCTCGCGACCGCACTGTATCTCGCGCTGCGCATGGAGCGGCCGTTGTTCGTCGAAGGCGAGCCGGGTGTCGGCAAAACCGAGCTCGCGAAAGCGGCGGCGGGCATGCTCGGCACCACGTTGCTGCGCCTGCAATGCTATGAAGGCCTCGACACCGCGAGCGCGCTTTACGAATGGGACTACCCGCGCCAGATCATGGCGCTGCGGCTTGCCGAAGCGAGCGGCGAGCGCCCCGACAACGACACGCTATATCGTGGCGAATTCCTGCTGAAGCGTCCGCTTCTGCAGGCGTTGATGCCCGACGAAAACCATCCCGGCGCGCGGCGCGTGCTGCTGATCGACGAAATCGACCGCGCCGACGAACCGTTCGAGGCATTCCTGCTCGAACTCCTGTCCGACTTCCAGGTATCGATTCCCGAATACGGCACCGTGCGCGCGACGCAGCCGCCGCTCGTCATCATGACGTCGAACCGCACGCGCGAAGTTCACGACGCGTTGAAGCGCCGCTGTCTGTATCAATGGATCGGCTATCCGGACCGCGATCGCGAACTGGAGATCGTCGCCGCGCGCGCGCCGCAAACGTCGGCGCAATTGCAGCGGCGCGCGGTCGACTTCGTGCATCGGCTGCGCGGCATGGATCTGTTCAAGGCGCCCGGCATCGCCGAGACGATCGACTGGTGCCGCGCGCTCGAAGCGCTGTCGGTCACGGAGCTCGATCCGCAATCGGTGCAGAACACGCTCGGCGTACTGCTCAAGTATCAGGACGATCTCGCGCGTGTGGATGCCGCGCAGATCGCGCAGTGTCTGTCCGGGTGAGGGTCGTTGGCATGACGAACGGAACCGGCTCGGGCAGGCTCGACGACACGAACCAGCACACTGCGCCCACGCTCGCGCGCAACGTCGTCCATTTCGTGCGCGTGCTGCGCGGCGCCGGCTTGCCGATGTCGCCCGCACAGGCAGTCGACGCACTCGCCGCGTTGCAGTGGATCGACCTCGGCCGCCGCGACGACGTGCACGCCGCGCTTGCCGCGCTGCTCGTCACCGCGCCCGACGAACGCGAACTCTTCAATGCCGCGTTCGATCTGTTCTGGCGCGACCCCGATTGGGAAGGCAAGCTGCGCGCGCTGCTGCTGCCGAAAGTGCGCGACGGGCTGCCACCGCCTAAGCGCAACAACCGTCTCGCCGATGCGCTCGCGGTGCGCATGCCACCGTCGCCGCATCTGAATGCGCCGCAGGAAACCGAGCAGCACGAGTTGCATGCGCAGTTGACGTTCAGCGCAGAAGAGCGGCTGCGTCATCGCGATTTCGACACGCTGAACGCCGACGAATGGCGCACGCTGCGGCATCTGATTCGCGGCCAGCGGCTGCCGCTCGCAACCGAATCGACGCGGCGCCTGAAGGCGGCATCGCACGGCACGCATGCGGACTTGCGCGCGAGCGCGCGGCATGCGGTGCGCGCCGGTGGCGACTGGACCGTGTGGAAGTATCGCGCGAGGGTCGAGCGCAAGCCGCCGCTCGTGCTGCTGCTCGACATTTCCGGCTCGATGAGCAACTACTCGCGCGCGGTGCTCTACTTTTGCCACGCGTTGTTGCAGTCGCGCGAACGTCTGCAGGTGTTTCTGTTCGGCACGCGGCTCACGAACGCGACGCGCGCATTGCGCGAACGCGATCCGGACGTCGCGATCGCGACGCTCAGCGATCAGGTGGTCGACTGGTCGGGCGGCACGCGCATCGGCGCGGCGCTCGCCGAATTCAACCGACGCTGGGCGCGCCGCGTGCTCACAGGTCGTGCGACGGTGCTGCTCGTCACCGACGGTCTCGATCACGAAGCGATCGACGTGCTCGATACCGAAATGGCGCGCCTCGCACGCTTCGCGCATCGCATCGTGTGGCTCAATCCGCTGCTGCGGTTCAGCGGCTTTACTCCGAAGGCGCGCGGCGTGCAGGCGATCCTGCCGTATGTCGACGCGCATCGTCCGGTTCATAATCTAGACAGTCTCGCAGCGTTCGGCCACGATCTCGCGCAACTGACACGCGCGCCTCGCCGCGCCGTCGTCGCGACGACATTCGCAGGAGCAACGTCATGGAATTGAGCGAAATTCATACGCTGCCGGTCGCGCAGCAGCAAACCTGGGACGCGTTGAACGACACCGAGATTCTGCGCGCTTGCATTCCCGGCTGCGAAAGCATCGACCCGGACGGCGAAAACGCGTACCTGGTCACGCTGAGCGCGGCGGTCGGCCCGGTCAAGGCGCGCTTCAAGGGGCGCATGCAACTGACCGATATCGACGCGCCGAACACCTACACCATTGTGTTCGAAGGCCAGGGCGGCGCCGCGGGTTTTGCCAAGGGCAACACGCACGTCTCGCTCGAAGCCGACGGCGATGCCGCGACGAAGCTCTCCTACACCGCCAATGCGCAGGTCGGCGGCAAGCTCGCGCAGATCGGCTCGCGGCTCGTCGACGGTGCGGCGCGCAAGATTGCGGGGGAGTTTTTCAAGCGCCTCGGCGTCCAGCTCTCGGGAGACAATAGCGCTCATGAAACAGCGGAAGGCGACGCCCCGGTGCATACCGAAACCGAAGCCGAAGCCGCATCCGCCTCCGAGCAAACGGAATCGAACGAGGCCGCGGACGGCGAGTCCGGCGGCGAAGCAAAGAAAGGGAAGAAATCATGGACAGCGTGGATCTCGAAGTTCTGAAAACCTGCGCCCGCTGGCTGGCGGACGGACATCGCGCGCTCCTCGTGACGGTCGTGAAGACGTGGGGCTCGTCGCCGCGTCCCGAGGGCGCGATGCTCGCGGTGCGCGACGACGGCCTCGTGGTGGGCTCGGTGTCGGGCGGCTGCATCGAAGACGATCTGATCGATCGCGTGCGGCAACGGGGCATCGAGCAGACACATCCGGAGGCGGTGAAGTACGGCATCACGGCCGAGGAAGCGCATCGCTTCGGCCTGCCGTGCGGCGGCACGATCCAGCTCGTGCTCGAACCGTTGACGCGGCAAAGCGGCATCGCCGAGCTGTGTCACGCGGTCGAAAATGGCCGGCTCGTCGCGCGCGAACTCGACATGACGACGGGCGCGGTGCGGCTCGACGACGCACAGGCGACCGACGGCGTGCATTTCGACGGTGAGCGTCTGTCGACGATCCACGGCCCGCGCTACCGGATGCTAGTGATCGGCGCCGGGCAGTTGTCTCGCTACCTGTGTCATATCGCGGTGGGGCTCGATTATCAGGTGACGGTCTGCGATCCGCGCGAGGAATACACCGAGGAATGGGACGTGCCGGGCACGAAGATCGTACGCACGATGCCGGACGATACCGTGCTCGACATGAAGCTCGACGAGCGCTGCGCGGTAATCGCGCTCACGCACGATCCGAAGCTCGACGATCTCGCGCTGATGGAAGCATTGAAGACGCCGGCGTTTTATGTCGGCGCGCTCGGCTCGCGCAGGAACAATCACGCGCGACGCGAGCGCCTGAAGGAGTTCGATCTGAACGAAGCCGAACTGGCCCGCTTGCATGGACCTGTCGGCATTTATATCGGCAGCAGGACGCCGCCCGAGATCGCGGTGTCGATTCTGGCGGAGGTGACGGCGGCGAAAAATGGCGTGTCGCTGCCGACGCTATTGCAGGTCGAAGGCGCGAAGGCCGCGCGGGAGATTGCGGCGTCGGGTGGCGCCGCTTACAGCGTGTAGCCCGCCGTCATGCGACTCTGCCTCGTGGTCCTTGCCTCCGCCGGCTGGCTGGCCGGCGTTCACGCCGCGAGCGCGAGCGCGCCGCTCAACCTCGACGATCCCTACACCAACGAAGGCGAGACGCAGACCTTCACCGTCAACGCTGACGGCTCGTATGCGAAGCTCGATTCGATGACGCTGCGCGTGAACAACGAAGCCGGCGTCGAGCGGGTCGCTCAGCAATACGTCTGGTTCAACCGCAACATGGCCGACGTGCAGATCCTCGAGGCCTACACGGTCACCGCCGACGGCAAGCGTCACGACGTTGCGCCCGAGCAGATCCGCGACGTGCAGGAAGTCCGCTCGTTCGACGCGCCGATGTTCCAGGACATCCAGGAAAAGGTGATCGTGTTCCCCGCGGTCGAACCCGGCGCGCGCGTGCATCTGACGTACCGCAAGACGCAGCGTCAGCCGATAGTGCCGGGCGAATTCAGCGACTTCACGCCGCCCGATCTCGCGCCGACCCGCAACTTCCGCCTGATCTACGACCTGCCCGCCGACAAGCCGCTGTATGCGGACGCGCGCGGCTTCAGCGCAGTGACACCGGTCACGCGCGACGGCCGCACGCGTTACGAATTCCGCTATGACAAGGCACACTTCGACCGGCTCGAACGCGGCTCGGTCGCGTACGTGTCGTACGGTGATCGACTGATGGTGTCGACCTTCCCGAGCTATGCCGCGTTCGCCGCCTCCTATCGCAGCTCCGCGGCCGACCCGGGCGCGCACGACGTCGCGATCACCCAGCTCGCGCAGCAGTTGACCGCGCACGATCACACCCCACACGACAAAGCCAAAACGCTGTACGACTGGGTTCGCCGCAATATCCGCTATGTTGCGATCTACGTCGGACGTGGCGCCGTCGTGCCGCACAGCGCGAGCGCGATTCTCGCGAACCGCTATGGCGACTGCAAGGACCACGTCGCGCTCTACGGCGCGCTGCTCGACGCGCTCGGCGTGCGCAACGAGCCGGCGTTGATCAGCAGCGGCACGATCTACACGCTGCCGAGCGTCCCGGGCTACGGCGTCATCAATCATGCGATCACGTGGCTGCCCGATTTGCAGATGTACGCGGATTCGACCGCGTCGAACGTCGAATTCGGTTTTCTGCCTTCGTCCGACATGGACCGTCCTACCGTGCTGATCGGCGACGGCGTGCTCGCGCAAACGCCGGCCACCGCGCAGATGTCGCGCAGCACCGATCTCGCGATCAAGATCGAACCGGATGGCTCGGCGAGCTTCACGTATCGGCTGCAGGATGCCGGGCCGTACGCCGAGCAGGCCCGCGCGCGGCTGCGCACGCAATCGCCCGCGCAACGCGAGGAATCGATTCAGGCCGAGTTACGCAACGCGAATCTGCGCGGCACCGCGACGCTGACGACGAGCGACCTCAGCGCGGCCGACGGCCCGCTCACGCTGACGATGAAAGGCACGCTCGAGAGTCTCGTGGTGACCGGCATGACGGCCTCGATTCCGGCCTTGACGAGCCTCGGCGGCGGCGTCGAAGCCGACACGCGCTACTGGCTCGGCGAACGCAAGCGCACGCAGCCGTTCGTGTGCCACAACCTCGCGATCCACGAACGCGCGCGCATCGAACTGCCGGCCAATTTCCGCGTGCTCGACATGCCGGAGGCGCAACGCACGCAGGACCGCTTCGTCGATTTCACGTCGCAGTACGCGTTCGACCCGCGCAGCAACGTGGTCACGATGACGCGCGACGGCGCCACCCATTTCGACAGCGACGTCTGCACGCCCGACGATTTCACGCGCATGCGTCCCGCGATCGAAGCGATTGGGCGGGACGTGCGCGCGGAGGTGATCGTCAGATCGACGTTGGTGGAGTCGTCGAACGTGGCGTCGCAGGCGCCTTGACCGTCAACACGTCAAACCGGCCACAACGGCCCTTCCTGCATCGCGCCGATCTGCTCGCGCATCTCGAGGATGCGATCTTCCCAGTAGCGCTGTGTGTTGAACCACGGAAACGCGGCCGGAAACGCCGGATCGTTCCAGCGGCGCGCGAGCCATGCCTGATAGTGAATCAGCCGCAACGTGCGCAGCGCTTCGATCAGATACAGCTCGCGCGGATCGAATTCGCAGAAATCCTCGTAACCGGCGAGCAGATCGGCCAGCGCGCGCGACGCCTCCGCACGCTCGCCCGGCAACAGCAGCCACAGATCCTGAATCGCGGGCCCCATGCGGCTGTCGTCGAAATCGACGAAATGCGGGCCCGCGTCGGTCCACAGCACGTTGCTCGGATGACAGTCGCCGTGCAGACGCAGCCTGCGAATCTCGCCAGCCCGCTCGAACGCACGCGCGACGCCTTCGAGCGCGAGATTCACGACGGTTTCCCACGCGGTGCGCAGATCGTCGGGCACGAAACGGTGCGCGAGCAGGAAGTCGCGCGGCTCGTAGCCGAACGTGTCGATGTTTAGCGTGGGACGTTCTACGTAGTCCTGGGTCTGCCCGATCGCATGAATACGTCCGATGAAACGCCCCAGCCATTCCAGCGTGTCGCGCCGGTCGAGATCCGGCGCGCGACCGCCGCGTCGCTCGAAGACCGAGAAGCGGAAGCCGTCGAAGCTGTGCAGCGTGCGGCCATCGAGCACGCGCGCGGGCACGGCCGGGATCTCGCGCGCGGCGAGTTCGGCGACGAACGCGTGCTCTTCGAGAATCCCCGCGTCGCTCCAGCGCTCGGGACGATAGAACTTCGCGACCACGGGCGGACCGTCTTCGACGCCGACCTGATACACGCGATTTTCGTAGCTGTTGAGCGGCAGCAGACGGCCGTCGGTACGCACGCCGGTCGTTGCGAGCACGCCGTCGATCGCGTCGAGCACGGTTTCCGGCGTGAGCCGCGCGAATGGCACGGCGCCATCGGCGCCGGCCTCGGGATAGGAATTGTCGGGAATGGTGTCGTTCATGCCCCGCATTGTGCGCCGCGCCGCGGGTAAAGACGAGGGCGACGACTCACAATGCGTGCGTGGCATCGCTAGAAATACGGGCTGATTTGGGACGCGCCGTGAATCGACGCGCGCATCGGCCCACGGCGATGCTGGCGAGCCGATCTGACCTTACAGCATCAATACAGCCCGCACCTGCGGGTCACACAACGGCAATGAGCAACCGGTAAGCCTCTCGTTCAATGCGTCTGCGCGCCGGCCGGACGTATCAGGTCGCCGGTATCGATCAGATCTTCCAGGAAAAAGGGTTCGGTATTGAGTTGCTGCGAGGCGCCGGGCTCGCCGGCGTACCACGCCACCATCGCCATGTCGCCAAGAATGCGCATGACGATTCCGCGCGCGCCTTGCGGCACGGCGATATGTACCGATCGGACAATGGAACCGACTTCCATGATAATTCCCCGCTTCCCTTAGCCGGCTTTATGATTTCACGCCGGTCGAGGTGATGATAAAAACGCCGCTTCGCATTTGACGTTGCGTGCGCACTTAATCTGTCGCGCGCATGGCGCGTAAGAGGTTCGAGTCATTGTTCCCGCTTTGCGGGGCTTTGGGAAGGCGAATAGAAGGCTTTCACCCGTCGTTTCGCCCTATTCCCATTACGCTGCGCACGGCCGATTATCTCGGCGTCAGACGTCGTAATGCAGACCATCATAAACCCTGCGGGGGGAGACATCAAAAACGTGCACGGCCGGAACGATCTGCCAGATGCGGGCGCCGCGCGGCTTCGCACCTGCCTTCGCGCCGAGGTGCGCGCCTCGTTTCCGATCCGCGCGGCGCGCTCGCCGCTCATTTCATCCGTCTGCGCTAGTCATGTGGATCGTTCGTCTCGCGCTACGGCGCCCCTATACGTTCGTCGTGCTGGCGCTGCTGTTGCTGATCGTCGGACCGTTGACCATTCTGCGCACGCCCACCGACATCTTTCCGAACATCGATATTCCGGTGCTCTCGGTCATCGGGTCGTATAACGGCCTGCCCGCCGACGAAATGGAGCGGCGCATCGCGCTGAACTACGAGCGCGGCTTGTCGGTGGCGGTCAACGATATCGAACACACGGAATGTCCACGCTCGATATCGTCGACCGCATCAAGACGATGATGCCGACGCTGCGCAATCTGGTGCCGCCGTCGCTGAATATCGACCCCGTCGCCGACCAATCGCTGTTCGTGCGTGCATCCGTGCAGGGCGTATTGCGTGAAGCGCTGATCGCCGCGTGCCTGACGGGCCTGATGATTCTGCTGTTCCTCGGCAACTGGCGCACGACGCTGATCATCGATGATCATCGCGTTGTCCTCTCTCGGTCAGACGATCAACATCATGACGCTCGGCGGGCTCGCGCTCGCGGTCGGGATTCTCGTCGACGATGCGACCGTCGCGATCGAAAACATCAGCCATCAGCTCGAACAGGGCAAGACGCTAGAACAGGCGATTCTCGACGGCGCGCATCAGATCGCGATTCCGACGCTGGTGTCGACGCTGTCGATCTGTATCGTGTTCGTGCCGATGTTTCTGCTCACCGGTGTCGCGCACTATCTGTTCATTCCGCTTGCCGAAGCGGTGGTGTTCGCGATGCTCGCGTCGTACTTCTTCTCGCGTACGCTCGTGCCGACGCTCGCGAAGTATCTGCTGCGCTATCACCACAAGCCCGCGGATTTACATCACGCACCGGTGCAAACGCGCAATCCGTTGATGCGCATGCACTACGCGTTCGAGCGCGGTTTCTCGCGTTTGCGCGAGCGCTACCGCGTATTTCTCGAAGCGCGTGTCGCGCGACCGGGACTGTTCGTCACGCTGTTTCTCGCGTGCTGTTGCGCGTCGCTGCTGTTGCTGCCGTTTATCGGCCGCGACTTTTCCCCCGCCGTCGATGCCGGCACGATCGCGCTGCACATGCGCGCGAAAACCGGCATGCGCGTCGAGGAAACCGCGGTGCTGACCGATCGTGTCGATGCGCTCAGCCGTCAGCTGATTCCGGCCGGCGAGCTGCATTCGATCATCGACAACATCGGTCTGCCGGTGTCGGGCATCAACCGTTCGTACAGCAACACGGGCACGATCGGCACATCCGACTCGGACATCCTGATCACGCTGAACCCTGATCATCATCCGAGTGCCGGGCGACGACGCGCTCGTGCATCCGTCGACGGCGACTTCGGGGGCGACGCGGACGCCGGCGCCGGGCAGTGAAGCCGGGGCGCACGGCTAGCGCCGGGAGACAGGCGCGCGACGTGCTGCGGATGGAGCGCTGCGGGTCACCATTGGCACGCCGCGTTGCCCGCGACGCCGGCTTGAAACGCGTTTTCAGCGTATCCTTAACAGCTTTGCGCGTTTCCGTGTGACCCAAGGAGTTTTGTTGTGACCCTGCCGCCGCAATCCCAGCGGACCGCATCTGCCGTTCCCTCCCGCGGCGCAGCTTCAGCTGCTTGCGCAAGCACCACCACCGTGTCGGACATCCCTTATCTCGAACGCGGCTCGCGCGCGTACTGGCGTGCCAGCCTCGCGCTGCTGTTCGCCGGCTACGCGACGTTCTCACTGCTCTACTGCGTGCAGCCGCTGCTGCCGTCGTTTTCCGAAGCGTTCAACGTAACGCCGGCGCAAAGCAGTCTGTCGTTGTCACTATCCACTGCTGCGCTCGCGCTCGCGATCTTCGTCGCCGGTTTCGTCTCCGAGGGTTGGAGCCGGCACAAGCTGATGACGCTGTCGCTGACGGTGTCGTCGGTGCTGACGATTGGCGTATCGGTCGCGCCGCACTGGCACCAGCTGCTCGTGCTGCGTACGCTCGAAGGGCTCGCGCTCGGCGGCGTGCCGGCCGTCGCGATGGCTTATCTCGCCGAGGAAGTGCATCCCGACGGCCTCGGCCTCGCGATGGGCCTGTACGTCGGCGGCACGGCGATCGGCGGCATGGCCGGGCGGGTCATCACCGGCGTGGTCGCGGATCTGTTTTCGTGGCGCATCGCGATCGGCACGATCGGCGTGCTCGGCCTGCTGTCGATGCTCGCGTTCCGCGCGCTGCTGCCACCGTCGCGCCATTTCGTGCCGCGCCGCGGGCTCGGCTTCGCGCATCACCGCACGCTGCTGTTGCGCCAGTTCACGCGACCGGGTCTGCCGTTGCTGTTCCTGCTCGGCTTCGTGCTGATGGGCAGCTTCGTCACGCTGTACAACTACATCGGCTACCGGCTGCTCGCGCCGCCGTATCGGTTGAATCAGACGGAGATCGGCGCGATTTTCATCGTCTATCTGGTTGGCGTGGTCGCGTCGCCATGGTCCGGGCGCATGGCCGACACGTTCGGCCGTGCACGCGTGCTGATCGGGAGCCTGCTGCTGATGGTGCTCGGCCTCGCGCTGACGATGCTGCATCCGCTCGCGGCGATCGCGACCGGTATCGCCTGCGTGACGTTCGGGTTCTTTGCCGGGCATTCGGTCGCGAGCGGCTGGGTCGGGCGTCTGGCGAAAGACGCGAAAGGCCAGGCCGCTGCGCTGTATCTGCTCGCGTACTACATCGGCTCGAGCCTGGTCGGTTCGTATGGCGGCCATGTGTGGGCCGGTCATGGCTGGAACGGCGTCGTCGGGCTAGTCGGTGCGCTGCTCGTGATCGGCTTGATCGCGGCGAGCCGCCTGCGCGGGCGCGAATAGCCCGGCGCATCGGTCGCGTTGCGCGGTGCAGGCACCGCGAGCCGGCCGCAATCATCCAACCCGCATGGATCGGCGGCAAAACGAAAGGCTTGCGTAAGCGAACGTTTGATATTTTCCGCCGCGTTTTGTTGCGCCGCGCCAATCGCCGCGGGCCGCGCCGCGCCTGGGTTCAGCAGCTTACGAATAAGCGCCGACGCGCCGGCTTGCGCCGTCGCGCCGCTCGATCGGTCTCCTATACTCGATTCGTGCAATGGCGCGGCATGATTTCGAAGCCGCGGCCTCTGCCGGAACGACATAGCAACCATCCCGCATGGGAGGAGACGAAGATGACCTACTTTACGATCGGCGATTTCATCCTGGTCATTCCGATGGCATTGGCGGGCGCGCTATTCGTCGGCGCGCTGCCCTGCAAGACCGAGTTGCGACACAACGGGCTGCGTGTGCTGGGCGCGCTGATCGGTGTGATGTGCGCGGTGGCGCTGGTCGAGGGTCTGCCGGCGCTCGTGTAGCGGCGCGGCGAAATACCTGCAGAAAAGCCGCACGCTGAGCGTGCGGCTTCGTTTTGCCCTTGCGCCCGTCCGCCTGTTGCGCGGACGGCTCCTCACGCGATCAGATCGCCTGATCGGTCGACGGCTTTTCCCACAGATTGATCCCGCCTTCGGTCGCATAGCGATCGATTTCGGCGAGTTCGTCGGCCGAGAATGCGAGCTTCTTCAGCGCGCCGACGTTCTCGCGCACCTGCTCCGCGCGGCTCGCGCCGATCAGCACCGAGCTCACGCGTGGATCGCGCAACGCCCACGCGAGCGCCATCTGCGCGAGGCTCTGACCACGGCGCTGCGCGATGTCGTTGAGCTTCCGCACGTGCTCGATGTTCCGCGGGCTCAGATGCTCGTCTTTGAGCGAACCGCCGCCCGGCTTGTTGACGCGCGCATCTTCCGGCACGCCGTTCAGGTACTTGCCGGTCAACAATCCCTGCGCGAGCGGCGTGAACGCGATCGTGCCCGCGCCGACTTCATCGAGCGTATCGAGCAGGTCGTGTTCGATCCAGCGGTTCAGCATGTTGTACGACGGCTGATGGATCAGCAGCGGCACCTTGTATTCGGCGAGCAGCTTCGCCATTTCGCGCGTCTTCGCCGACGAGTACGACGAGATGCCGATATACAGCGCCTTGCCCTGCTGCACCGCGCTCGCGAGCGCGCCCGCGGTTTCCTCGAGCGGCGTGTGCGCGTCGAAGCGATGCGAATAGAAGATGTCGACGTAATCGAGGCCCATGCGCTTCAGGCTCTGATCGAGACTCGCGAGCACGTATTTGCGCGAGCCGCCGCCCTGGCCGTACGGACCGGGCCACATATCCCAACCGGCCTTCGACGAAATCAGCAACTCGTCGCGATACGGTTTGAAATCGTCCTTGAACAGACGGCCGAAGTTGGTTTCCGCGCTGCCGTACGGCGGCCCGTAGTTGTTCGCCAGATCGAAGTGCGTGATGCCGAGGTCGAAGGCCGTGCGCAGGATGTCACGCTGCGTCGAGATCGGCGTGGTGTCGCCGAAGTTGTGCCACAGGCCGAGCGACAGCGCCGGCAGTTTGAGACCCGACTTGCCGCAGACGCGGTATTGCATGTCCGAATAGCGTTCTGAAGCTGCTTCGTAAGCCATTGCTAGTGTCCTTGTCGATGAGATCGCCCGAGGATGGCGGGCGTGAGGATTCGCGCGTTGCGGGAGGCGTGCTGCTGGGGAGATTTGTTGTTGTGGTGTCGCCGCGGTGCGGCCGGACCGCTATGTTAGCCAATCGACGCGGCGCTTGCAGCGCAGCCAGTATGCGGGATGGACGAGCACGCACGCCTCACCTACACTCTGGCCGGTTCAGGTTGATGGGAGGTGCAGATGACGAAAGCGATTTCGATCGCGCTGATTGTCGGCGGTATCGTGCTGCTGTATTTCGGCGGGCAGGCGTTCAATTCGGTGAGCAGCGACGTGTCGCGCTTCTTTACCGGCTCGCCGAGCAACAAGGCGATCGTGCTGATCGTCGCGGGCGTGGTGGCGACGCTCGCCGGGCTGACGGGAATCGCGATGTCGGGGCGCAAGCGCTGAGCGTCGGCGCGAGGCCCGCGACCACAATAATCTAGAACGCGATTTCGGGCTTCGCGGCCGAGCGCGTGCCGGGCAGGGGCACATTGCTTGCGCCGTGATAGGTGAACACCAGCGAGAACTTCACCTGGTCGCTCAGATTCTTGCCGGCCGAGTGCAGCGTGTTGCAGTGAAAGAACACCACGTCGCCAGTCTTCAGCTCGGGCGACACCGCCGTGCGGATCGCGGCGTCGTTCTCGGCGAGATCCGCGCGGAAAAACTTCGCTTCGTCGAAACGGTCCGATGTGAACGCGGCACCGTGCGATTGCGGCACGAACCACAGCGCGCCGTTATCGACGGTTTCCGGGCCGACCGCGAGCCACACCGACATCAGGTCGTCGCGCTCGAACGACCAGTAGCGCACGTCGCGATGCCAGCCGGTCAGGCTGCCGTACGCGGGGTGCTTGGTCATCATGCAGTTGTGATGCGCGCGCGACAGACGCGGCTCCTCGCCAAAATACAGCTCCATCCAGCCACGGATTTCGGGCGCGGTCGCCCATTGCGCGAACGCGGGGTGACGACCGTACGCGTCGAGCAGGCGCCGCACCGTATGTCCGCCTGGAGCATCCTTCGATGACGGCGCGCCCGGATACTGCAAATCCGCTTCGAATTCGATCGGCGCCGCCGCTTCCTGCAGCTGCCGCTGCGCGATCCGCTTCAGCTCGTCGCAACGCTCGGGCGACACGAGTCCTGGCACGACGACAAAACCCTGCTCCCGCAACGTTTGAATCTGCTCTTTCTTCGAATGGAGTGACATGGCGTTCCGTTACTGTCGACTAACTGATGTTCGATTGTAAAACGGGCGCCATCGGGATGCGTTGGTTCACCGCGAGAGGCTCCTGCGTCCTGCTGATCTTTTGCGCCGGTCGCCTTCGCTTTTCGCGGCGCGCCAATGCACCGGTTTCAAGCGCGCGGCGCGCCCGCACCGCACATTCGCTGGGCAAACGCGCACGCAAATCGCCCGTAAAGGGTGACAGCAAACTGGCATCCGCGACGATTCGATCCACGGAGAAATCTGGTTCGCGCAGGGTAATAACCGACTTTCTGACGTCATGATTCCCGTGTAGCCTGCTCGCATGTCGATCGTCGCTTACGCAGTTTTCTGTTGTGCGCAGGCCGTCAGGGCCCGTGCCGTCGGTTTCTCCGCGTTGTACCTTCGCTGCGCTGTGCGCCGTGTTTCGCGTCGCAATCTCCCGCGCCACGACCCGCACCGAATTTCCCGCTTTCAGGCCGTTCATCGCAACCCCGTCATTGGCACATATGGTGCTGTTTGTCCGTGCACATCCGGTGTACGCGCCGACGTGCGGTTCATTGCCTAAATGTGAAGCCATGCATACTCTTTTGAGCACCCGTCTTACCCGCGCCGCGCTGAAAGCGGCGCGTCCCGCGCGCCGCCATATGTTGCGGGCGCTGCGCCATCATGCCGCGCGCACCCGCGCGCTCGGCGAGCAGTGGCGCGACGCGAAGGCCGTCGACGGCTTTCGCACCTGGTTCCATACGTTCTTCTCGGCGCTACGCCAGCAGAGCGGCACGCGCCGTCTGTCGCTGCGCACGCTGCTGCGCAAACCGACACCGTTGCGCCTCGCGGTCGCGAAACGCGCACCGGCGATGCGCACGCCTGCGAGCCGCCGACCGCGTCGCCTGTCGGCGAGCAGCGGCGGGTGGTTCGCGTTTGCGTTTGCGTTTGCGTTTGCGAGCCGGTGAGATTGCTGGGCCGGTGAGTTGCAGTTGCGCGTTGAGTGGCTAGACCGCTGATCTGCCGACCGGCTGGCCGTTCACCGCTGGGCTGACTTCGAGAGCACCGCAAGACTTCGAGCGCGCCGCCTCGACGACGTGCTTCGCGCGGCAGCATCGCTACGCCATCGATAGACAAAAAAAAACCCCGCCGGCTCACGCCGGCGGGATTTGTTTGCTTTCAAGCGGCGATCGGCTCGCCCTTATTCGGCAAGCGCCGCGACCGGCTCAGTGCCTGCCGCTTCGGCGAGTGCGAGCGCCTTGTCGGTGGCTTCCCACGTGAATTCCGGCTCTTCGCGGCCGAAATGACCATACGCCGCGCTCTTCTCGTAGACTGGGCGCAGCAGGTCGAGCATCTGGATGATGCCCTTCGGACGCAGGTCGAAATGCTGACGCACGAGCTCCGTGATCGTCGCATCCGACACGCGGCCGCTGCCGAACGTGTTGACCATCACCGAGGTCGGCTGGGCGACGCCGATCGCGTACGACACCTGGATCAGGCAGCGCGATGCGAGGCCCGCGGCCACGATGTTCTTGGCGACGTAACGGCCGGCGTACGCTGCCGAGCGGTCCACCTTCGACGGATCCTTGCCCGAGAATGCGCCGCCGCCGTGCGGCGCCGCGCCGCCGTACGTATCGACGATGATCTTGCGGCCCGTCAGACCGCAATCGCCCTGCGGACCACCGATCACGAAACGACCGGTCGGGTTCACGAGGAACTTGATGTCACCCTTGATCAGTTCGGCCGGCAGCGTCGGCTTGATCACTTCCTCGATCACCGCTTCGCGAAGCGTGTCGAGCGCGATGTCCGGCGAATGCTGGGTGGACAGTACGACGGTGTCGATCGAATGCGGCTTGCCGTCGACGTAGCGCACGGTGACCTGCGACTTGGCATCCGGACGCAGCCAGGGCAGACGGCCGTCGCGGCGCAGATTCGCCTGACGCTCGACGAGGCGGTGCGACAGGTGGATCGGCAGCGGCATCAGTTCCGGCGTTTCCTCGCACGCGTAACCGAACATCAGGCCCTGGTCGCCCGCGCCTTGATCGAGGTTGTTGTCGTGCGCGCGGTCCACGCCTTGGGCGATGTCCGGCGACTGCTTGTCGTAGGCGACGAGCACCGCGCAGCCGCGGTAGTCGATGCCGTAGTCGGTGTTGTCGTAGCCGATGCGCTTGATCGTGTTGCGCGCGATCTGGATGTAGTCGACGTTCGCGGTGGTGGTGATTTCACCGGCCAGCACGACGAGACCCGTGTTGCACAGCGTTTCGGCCGCGACACGCGAGTACTTGTCTTGAGCGAGGATGGCGTCGAGGATCGCGTCCGAGATCTGGTCCGCGACTTTGTCGGGATGGCCTTCGGAAACGGATTCGGAAGTGAAGAGATAGTCGTTTGCCACGTTGCAGACTCCTGTTAGTGGTTACGGTTGCGTTCCACGTAGCCGACTTCGGGAGTCTGAAGCGGCGACGCTTTAGCGGATTACCTGACCGATGGACGCATAACCCATGAAAACCCATGGACCGCACCCGCCGGCTTCGCCCCGCAAGTTGTCTATTAACTCGGCGAAGCCCTTATTATAGCGACTTCCTTTGAATGTCACAGAGCCGAAACGAGTGCGGTATCACGTCAATTTTTCCGCTTTCCACAATTTCGCCCCCTGCGGCGCCGCGCGCCTGGAGGCTGCATGCTGAGCCGCTACGGCGCGAAGCTCGCGATCGGGCTGCTCAAACTCTTTGCGCTGTTGCCTTACGGATTGGTCGCCCGTCTCGGTGACGGGCTCGGCTGGCTGCTCTACCAGATCCCGAGCCCTCGCAAGCGCATCGTTCATACCAATCTCAAGCTGTGCTTCCCAGACTGGAGCGACGAGCGCCGCGAGGACGTCGCGCAAAAGCACTTCCGTCATGCGATCCGCAGCTATGTCGAGCGCAGCGTGCAGTGGTTCGGCTCGGCGAAGAAGCTCGACAAGCTGATCCAGCTCGACAGCGCGATCGACCTGACGGATCCGAACCTGCCACCCACATTGTTTCTCGGCTTTCATTTTGTCGGCATCGAGGCCGGTTCGATCTTTCTGAACTACTCGCTGAAGCGCCAGTGCGGCTCGCTCTATCAGCCGATGTCGAATCAGGAGTTCGAGGAAGCCGCCAAAGCAGCGCGCGCGCGTTTCGGCGCGGACATGGCGAGCCGCGCGGACAGCGCGCGCGTCGTGCTGCGCTGGCTGCGCGAACGCAAACCGGTGATGCTCGGCGCGGACATGGACTACGGCGCGCGCAATTCGACGTTCGTGCCGTTCTTCGGCGTGCCGACCTGCACGCTGACCGCAGTCGGTCGTCTCGCCAAGGTCGGGCACGCGCAGGTCGTACCGTTCATCGGCGAGGTGCTGCCGAACTACAAGGGCTACCGGCTCAAGGTCTTCAAACCTTGGGACGACTATCCGACCGGCGACGATGACGCTGATGCGCGACGCATGAACGAGTTTCTCGAAGAGCAGATTCCGCTGATGCCCGAGCAGTATTACTGGGTGCACAAGCGGTTCAAGACACGCCCGCCGGGGGTGCCGGGGGTGTATTGAAGGTGGGGCTGGCCTCCTTGCCTGTCGTACCGTTTCCGATGTGCCAACGTGTATCATCTGCTATTGGCCGAGCACGGCTCCAATGGGTGATTCACCCAACGGCGGTGAGGCCGGGATTTTCGGCTCCGCCCGCACGCGCGAAGCCCTACGCAGCAACGGATACACGGAAAACGTGAAGCTCAAATTCACCAAAATGCACGGCGCGGGCAACGACTTCGTCGTACTCGACGGCTATACCCAGCCGGTTGATCTAACCACGGCGCAGGTGCGCGCGTTGGCGAACCGCCATTTCGGCGTCGGCGCCGACCAGTTGCTGCTGGTCGAAAAGCCGACCGTCGAAGGCGTCGATTTCAGATATCGCATCTTCAATTGCGACGGCGGGGAGGTCGAACACTGCGGCAACGGCGCGCGCTGCTTCGTCAAGTTCGTGCGCGAGCGCGGTCTCACCGACCAGCGCAGCGTGCGCGTGCAGGTCCAGAAAGGCACGATCACGCTGACGATGCAGGACAACGGCGAAGTGATCGTCGACATGGGCACGCCCGTGTTCGATCCCGAACTCGTGCCGTTCGCGATCAAGGGTCTGCAAGGCCGCCGCGAAGGCGAGGATACGCTCTGGCCGCTCGACGTGAACGGCGCGACGCGCTGGATGTCGGTGGTGTCGATGGGCAATCCGCACGCCGTGCAGGTCGTCGACGATGCCGAGGTGTTCCCGGTGCTCGCCGAAGGTCCGGCCATCGAGCGGCACACGCGCTTCCCGCAGCGGGTCAACGCGGGCTTCATGCAGATCGTCAACCGCAACGAGATCAGGCTGCGCGTCTACGAACGCGGCGCAGGCGAAACGCTCGCGTGCGGCACCGGCGCGTGCGCGGCGGTCGCGGCCGGTATCCGGCGCGGGCTGCTGGATTCGCCGGTGCTCGTACATACGCACGGCGGCGATCTGACCATCACGTGGGACAGCGCGCACCCAGGCGCGCCGCTGCTGATGGCCGGCCCCGCAGCCACCGTCTTCGAAGGGGAGATCGAGTTGGCCGAAGAGGCGTCGAGCGCCTCGTCGGACTCGACGCAGCACAATCCGTCCAGCCCGGCCGACATGGCGCCCTCCGTCTAACTCATTGACCGACGCGCCGCCGTGAGGCGGCCGTCCCGTAGTCCTCTAGCCGAAACCATGAACGATCGCGAAGTCGCCGAATACCTGCTCGCCAATCCCGAATTCTTCGTCGAACACGCGGAAACGCTCGCGACGATCCGGCTCGCGAACCCGCACGGCAAAGCCGCGGTGTCGCTGCAGGAGCGGCAGATGGAGATGCTGCGCGACAAGAACAAGCATCTGGAGCGGCGTCTTGCCGAACTGCTGCGCTACGGTCACGAGAACGACAGCATCGCGTCGAAATTCAACCGCTGGACCATCCGTGTGATGGCCGAGCGCGATCCCTACGCGCTGCCGCGCACGATCGCCGGCGGTCTGCGCGACATCTTCGACGTGCCGCAAGCGGCATTGCGCGTGTGGGACGTCGCCGAACCGTATGCGCAAGCGGACTTCGCGCGCCACGTCAGCGAGGAAGTGCGGATTTTCGCGGGCAGCCTGAGCACGCCGTACTGCGGCGCAAACACCGGCTTCGAGGCCGCGCAATGGCTCGCGCAAGCTGCGGTCGCGTCCCACGGGACGACCAACCCGGCGGCAAGCGCGACCGACGACCTCGGCATCGCGTCGAACGGGACGGCGCAGAGCACCGAATCGATCGCGCTGCTCGCGCTGCGCGACCCCGAAGGTGTCGAAGACGCGCCGACGTTCGGCCTGCTCGTGATGGGCTCATCCGACCCGCGGCGCTTCCACGAAGGCATGGCCACCGATTTCCTCACGCAGATCGGCGCGCTCGCGAGCGCCGCGCTGAGCCGGCTGCTGCCGCGCTGAGCCGCGCCACGCAACGTCACCGCGTACCGTGACCGCCGCCGACCCGATCGCCGCCTACCTGTCGCATCTCGAGCACGAGCGGCGGCTGTCGGCGCACACCCTGCGCGGCTACACGCATGAGCTCGCGGAACTGAAGCAGCTCGCCAAAGGCCGAGCGCTCGAAAGCCTCACCGCCGTCGACATCCGCGGCGCCGTCGCGCGCGCGCATGCGGGCGGTC
The DNA here is from genome assembly GCF_050436245.1 of Paraburkholderia sp. MM6662-R1. NCBI lineage: Bacteria > Pseudomonadati > Pseudomonadota > Betaproteobacteria > Burkholderiales > Burkholderiaceae > Paraburkholderia > Paraburkholderia sp. MM6662-R1. The sequence continues at coordinate 2,422,512 of NZ_JBNDLV010000001.1, forward strand.
TCACCGCGCGGTCGATCGGCCATCGGCTGTCGGCATGGCGGGCGTTTTATCGCTGGCTCGCGGGCCACGTCGAGTTGCCGGCCAATCCGGTCGCCGCGGTGCGCGCGCCGAAGCAGGCGAAAATGCTGCCGAAGGCGCTTTCCGTCGACGACACCGCGCGCCTGATGGACAGCCCGCCCGCCGACTCGCCCGAAGGCCTGCGCGATCACGCGATGCTCGAGCTGTTCTACTCGTCGGGCCTGCGCCTCGCCGAACTGGTCGGCCTCGACGTGCGTTTCGCCGACGTCGACGGCTATCGCTCGGCCGGCTGGCTGAAACTCGATTCCGGCGGAGTCGAAGTGCTCGGCAAAGGCAACCGGCGGCGCGTCGTGCCGGTGGGCAGCAAGGCGGTCGCGGCGCTGAACGCATGGCTCGCGGTGCGCGAACCGATGGTCCGCCACGATCCGCATCCGCTGTTCCTGTCGGCGCGCGGCAACCGGCTGTCGCCGAACGTCGTGCGCGAGCGCGTGAAGCGCGCGGCGCTCGCCGCCGGCATTCCGGCCAACGTGCATCCGCACGTGCTGCGCCATTCGTTCGCGACGCACGTGCTGCAGTCGAGCGGCGACCTGCGCGCCGTGCAGGAACTGCTCGGCCACGCGAGCATCACCGCGACGCAGGTTTATACGGGCCTCGATTTCCAGCACCTCGCCCACGTCTACGACAGCGCGCATCCTCGCGCAAAGAAACGCAACTGATCACGCGACTGACGCCGCGCGCCTCGACGCGCCGCCTTCGCTTGCACCTTACCTACACCTGATGAATACCGTTACGCTCAAACCGTCGAAAGAAAAATCGCTGCTGCGCCGCCATCCGTGGGTTTATGCCAATGCGATCGAGCACGTCGACGGCCGCCCCGCGCCCGGCGCGACCGTGCTCGTGCGCGCGCACGATGGCCGCTTTCTCGCCCGCGCCGCCTACAGCCCGCATTCGCAGATCCGTGCGCGCGTCTGGAGCTTCGACGAAGCCGAGCCCATCGATCACGCGTTCTTCAAGCGCCGCGTGCAGCGCGCGTTCGCGCATCGTCAGGCGATGGTGCGCGACACCGGCGCCGTGCGGCTGATCTTCGGCGAGGCGGACGGTCTGCCGGGCCTGATCGTCGATTACTACGTCGCCGAGGACGCGGATCAGCGCAGCCAGATCGTCTGTCAGTTCATGGCGGCCGGCGTCGAAGCGTGGAAGGACGCGATCGTCGCGGCGCTGGTCGGCGCAACCGGCTGCCCGAACGTCTACGAGCGCTCGGACGTGTCGATCCGTCAGAAGGAAGGGCTCGAGCAGATCACCGGCGTGCTCGCGGGCGAGCCGCCTTCCGAGAAGCTGATCGCGAGCGAAAACGGCGTGCGCTATCACGTCGACGTGCGCAACGGCCACAAGACCGGCTTCTATGTCGACCAGCGCGATAACCGCCTGCTCGTGCAGCAGTTCGCGAAAGATCGCGACGTGCTGAACTGCTTCTGCTACACCGGCGGCTTTTCGCTCGCGGCGCTCAGGGGTGGCGCAAAGCGCGTGGTGTCGGTCGATTCGTCGGGTGAAGCGCTCGCGCTCGCGCAGCAGAACGTCGCGGCCAACGGCTTCGACGCCGACCGCGCGACCTGGCTCGACGCCGACGCGTTCAAGACATTGCGGCGCCTCTACGACGAAGGCGAACGCTTCGACCTGATCGTGCTCGATCCGCCGAAATTCGCGCCATCGCGCGAGCACGTGGACCGCGCCTCGCGCGCGTACAAGGACATCAATCTGACCGGCCTGAAGCTGCTGGGCCCGGGCGGTTTGCTGTTCACGTACTCGTGCTCGGGCGCGATCGATCCCGAGCTGTTCCAGAAGATCGTGTCGGGCGCGGCCGCCGACGCACGCGTCGACGCACGCATCCTGAAGCGCCTTGGCGCAGGCGTCGATCATCCGCTGCTCACTGCGTTCCCCGAAGGCGAGTATCTGAAGGGGCTGCTGTTGCAAATCGCCTGATCGCCCTCATTTTCCCGGTGATTGCGCGTGGCGGCGGCGGCCCGCCTCCGCGCAGGGCGGCCATCAGCCGGCCGCAGCGCGGCCGCCCCTGCGCCCGCCAGGCAAATATGTTTCAATGACCGGCTGGACGGGGCTCGCGCCATCTGGCTGCGGCGGCCCGCCTAACGCATCTGGCTAGCCTTGCGCTAGCGTCCGATCACGCACCGTTTCACGACTTACAGGCGACCCACATGATTCCAGTCACCATCCTGACCGGCTTTCTCGGCAGCGGCAAAACCACCCTGCTCAAGCGCATCCTGAACGAAAAGCATGGCATGAAGATCGCCGTCATCGAGAACGAGTTCGGCGAAGAGAACATCGACAACGAGATCCTCGTGCAGGACACGAGCGAGCAGATCATCCAGATGAGCAACGGCTGCATCTGCTGCACGATTCGCGGCGACCTGTCGCGCGTGCTCAACGATCTGGCCGCGAAGAAGCAGGCGGGCGAAGTGGACTTCGACCGCGTCGTGATCGAAACCACCGGCCTCGCGAATCCGGGCCCGGTCGCGCAAACCTTCTTCATGGACGACCAGATCGCGAGCGAATTCCTGCTCGACGCGATCATCACGCTGGTCGACGCGAAGCACGCGAACCATCAGCTCGACCAGCACGAAGTGGTGCAGCGCCAGGTCGGTTTCGCGGACCGGCTGTTCATCACGAAGGCCGATCTCGTCGACGAGCGGCACATGGGCGATCTGCGCCACCGTCTGCTGCACATGAACCCGAAGGCGGCGATCAAGGTCGTCAATTTCGGCGAGGCGGACATCAAGGAAATTTTCGATCTGCGCGGCTTCAACCTGAACTCGAAGCTCGAAATCGATCCGGACTTCCTGAGTGAAGACGAACACGCGCATAGCCACGCGCACGCGCACGACGAGCACGGCCACACGCAAGGCGACCATGACCACGAGCACGCCAATTGCGATCACGACCATGGCCATTGCGATCACGAAGGCCATGATCACGGACATCACCACCATGCGCATCACGACGACAAGATCAAGTCGTTCGTGTACCGCAGCGATCGTCCGTTCGATCCGAACAAGCTCGAGGACTTCCTCGGCGGCATCCTGCAGATCTATGGCGAGCACCTGCTGCGCTACAAGGGCGTGCTGTACATGAAGGGCGTCGATCGCAAGGTCGTGTTCCAGGGCGTGCATCAAATGATGGGCAGTGACCTCGCCGCGAAATGGCAACCGGCCGAGAAGAAGACCAACAAGATGGTGTTCATCGGCATCGAGCTGCCGCGCGATCTGATCACCGACGGTCTCGACGCCTGCCTCGCCTGAGCGGGCGCAGCGCCGTCGCGCAAGCAAGCCTCGGAGCAAGCCCACGACACGCCGCGCGCAGCGCGGCATGCGCCGTGCTACTTCTAGTGCGGTGAGATGCCCGCCGCCGACTGCGCGGGCGTGAATCCTCTGCTGAAACTGCGACGCCGCCACGCCGAGGCCTTTCGAATCCAGGCCATATGAAAAACGCGTGAAAACCCTGCTGTATTAAAGCGTGCACGACCATCGCTTTTTGGCTTTCTGCGCGTTATATTTTCGGGATATCTCAGCGCCGCAGGCTGGCTTTCAGCAGTTGCGGTGCCGTATTGTGATTCAGTTACAATACGTGCCCACTGGAGAATGACAACGAATTGCCCGGTCGCGCGTATCCCGCGACGGGCCTGAAACGGCGCCGGAAAACCTTGTCCGGAGACACGCCGAAAACGCCGGCGGGCACGGCCTGAAAAGGCACGCGCTCGTCGGCGAGCGATGCCTCAGGAGCATGTGTGAATCGGTTTCCAGAGGAATTCGGCCCCGCAGCGGCGTAGCTAGCAACGCCCGGTGCGTGGGCGCCTGGCGCTTCGGCGTCACGACAGTCCAACGTTCGTGGCCACCCTGCGCTGCGCGTCCGCGCGACGCGTTTGCGGGCAATACGAAAGTGCGGGCCCTATGAGTTTTGCCTCACATTGAAGAAGTAAGCCAGATGACGACGAAACGACTCTTGACCGAAGCCGAAATCCTGAAGATGAGCGACAAGGATTACATGAATGCGGATCAGCTCGCCTTCTTCAAGAACAGGCTCGAACAGTTGCAGGCGGACATTCTCCGCAACGCCGGCCAGACGACCGAGAACCTGCGCGAAACGGTCATCGTGCCGGACCCGGCCGATCGCGCCACGATCGAGGAAGAGCATGCGCTCGAACTGCGCACGCGCGACCGCGAACGCAAGCTGCTGAAGAAGGTGCAGCAATCGATCGCGCGAATCGAGGCGGGCGACTATGGCTGGTGCGAGGAAACCGGCGAGCCGATCGGCATTCCGCGTCTGCTCGCGCGGCCCACGGCTACGCTGTCGCTCGAAGCCCAGGAGCGCCGCGAACTGCGCCAGAAGCTGTTCGGCGACTGATTATCTGCGGCGCGGCTTCGGCTTGGCGCCCTGAAAACGCTGCTTCGTCGAGAGGCGCACGGTGAATCGTGCGCCTTTTCTTTTTGCGCGACATCCGCGCATGCTCCGCCATCCGTCCCGCCCCGCCGTCCCTTCCCGCCTCGTTTCTCAGGCTAAGCGGATTTTCAGTTTTTCGTCCTATGCCTTCCGGCGGATCTTGATATGACCGCGCGCGCCCTAAAATAGATCGGACATGCGCTCACGAGCGCGCCGCCCGGCGCGCCGTCCGCTGACTGGATTCATGCGGTAGCGCACAGCGCTGCCGCGTTCTACCCGTTTTGCAAAGAGGAACGCATATGGAGCAATTTCACGGCACGACGATCGTTTCCGTGCGCCGCGGCAACAAGGTGGCGCTCGGCGGCGACGGCCAGGTCACGCTCGGCAACATCGTCATGAAAGGCGGCGCGAAGAAGGTCCGGCGCATCTACAACGGCAAGGTGCTGGTCGGCTTCGCCGGCGGCACGGCGGATGCCTTCTCGCTGCTCGACCGCTTCGAGGCGAAGCTGGAAAAACATCAGGGCAATCTGACGCGCGCGGCCGTGGAGCTCGCGAAAGACTGGCGCACCGACCGCATGCTGCGTCGTCTCGAGGCGATGCTGATCGCCGCGGACGCGAGCACCACGCTCGTCATCACCGGCAACGGCGACGTGCTCGATCCCGAAGGCGGCATCTGTGCGATCGGCTCGGGCGGTGCGTACGCGCAGGCGGCCGCGAAGGCGCTTGCCGACAACACCGAGCTGTCGCCGCGCGACATCGTGGAGAAGTCGCTGGAAATCGCCGGCGACATGTGCATTTACACGAACCATAACCGCGTCATTGAGACGATCGAGTAAGGACCCATCGATGAGCACCATGACCCCCGCCGAGATCGTCTCCGAACTCGACAAACACATCATCGGCCAAGGCCGCGCGAAGAAGGCCGTGGCGGTCGCGCTGCGCAACCGCTGGCGCCGTCAGCAGGTCGACGAACCGCTGCGCCAGGAAATCACGCCGAAGAACATCCTGATGATCGGACCGACCGGCGTCGGCAAGACCGAAATCGCGCGGCGTCTCGCGAAGCTCGCGGACGCGCCGTTCATCAAGATCGAAGCGACCAAATTCACCGAAGTCGGCTACGTGGGCCGCGACGTCGACAGTATCGTGCGCGACCTGATCGAAATTTCGGTCAAGCAGACCCGCGAAACCGAAATGCGCAAAGTGCGGACCAAGGCCGGCGATCTGGCCGAAGACCGCATCCTCGACATCCTGCTGCCAACCGCACGGCCGGTCGGCTTCGGTTCGAGCTCGAGCTCGACCGACACCGCCGATGAAGGCAGCACGACGCGTCAAACGTTCCGCAAGCGCCTGCGCGAAGGCCAGCTCGACGACAAGGAAATCGAGCTCGACGTCGAGCAGCCGCAGGTCGGCATGGACATCATGGGGCCGCCGGGCATGGAAGACATGACCGAGCAGATCCGCTCGATGTTCGCCAATATCGGCGGCGGCAAGAAGATGCGCCGCAAGATGAAGGTCAAGGAAGCGCTGAAGGTGCTCACCGACGAAGAAGCCGGCAAGATGCTGAACGACGAAGAGGTGAAGAGCAAGGCGGTGCAGAACGTCGAGCAGAACGGCATCGTGTTCCTCGACGAAATCGACAAGATCGCGTCGCGCAACGAAGCGGGCGGCGGTGAAGTGTCCCGTCAGGGCGTGCAGCGCGATCTGCTGCCGCTCGTCGAAGGCACGACGATCAACACCAAGTACGGCATGGTGAAGACCGATCACATCCTGTTCATCGCGAGCGGCGCGTTTCATCTCGCGAAGCCGAGCGATCTGATTCCCGAGCTGCAGGGACGCTTCCCGATTCGCGTCGAGCTCGATTCGCTGTCGGTCAACGACTTCGAATCGATCCTCGTGTCGACGGACGCGAGCCTCGTCAAGCAATACCAGGCCCTGCTCGCGACCGAAGACGTGCACCTCGAATTCGCCGACGACGGCATCCGCCGTCTCGCCGAGATCGCGTACTCGGTCAACGAGAAGACCGAGAACATCGGCGCGCGGCGTCTTTATACGGTGATTGAAAAACTGCTCGAAGAAGTGTCGTTCTCGGCCGGCAATCATTCGGGCCATGCAGTGCAGATCGACGCGGCGTATGTCGATAGCGCGTTGAACGAAATCGCCGAAGACGAGGATCTGTCGCGCTACGTGCTTTGACATGCGCGGTGACAGCGCGAAGCGCTGATGCATGAAAAACGGGCTGCCTTCGCATAGGCAGCCCGTTTTGTTTGGTGCCGCCCTTCCCGCGGCGGCGCCTCGAACAGCCAACGCCGCGGCAGAAGATCGCCGCCTACTGCTTCACCGGCCGCTTCGCCAACTTGCGCTGCAACGTGCGCCGATGCATGTTCAACGCGCGCGCGGTCGCCGAGATATTGCCGTTGTGTTCTGCGAGCACACGCTGGATATGCTCCCATTCGAGCCGCGCCACCGACAGCGGCTGCGGATGCTCGATCGCCTCCTCGGCCTGCAACGCGCTCGCCTCGCTTTGCAGCGCCGACAGGATCGTCTCGACGTTGGCGGGCTTTGCGAGATAGTTGTCGGCGCCGTCCTTGACCGCCTGCACCGCGGTGGCGATGCTCGCGTAGCCGGTCAGCACGAGCATGCGCGCATCGGGCTGCAGATCGCGTAACGGCGCGACGAGCGTCAGGCCGGAGTCGTTGCCGAGATGCAGGTCCACGGTGATCTCGCTGAACTTCTGCTGATTCGCGAGCCGGATCGCCTCGTCCGCGTTGTGTGCTTCGGTCACCGTGTAGCCGCGCCGCGTCAAGCCGCGCGCGAGGATGCCGGAGAACACTTCGTCGTCGTCGATCACCAGAAAATTCTTCTCGCTCATGCCTGTTTCTCCGTGTTGGATGGCGCGGCGCCATGTGGGCTCGCTCCGGAAATCTTGCGCGCGGCGAGCGGTAGTCGCAGCACCGCACGCGTGCCGCGCGGCCGTCCGCCGTTGGCGTCGGTCAGCTCGATCGATCCCTTCAGACGCGCCGCCGCCGAAAACGCCAGATACAGGCCGACGCCGTGACCACCCTGTGTGCTCTCCACCGGCATCGCGCCGAGCGAGCCGCGCAGCGCGGCCGGAATGCCCGGACCGTGGTCGCACACTTCGAACACGATCTGGTCGCCGCGTGGCGCGAGCACGCAGGACAGTGTCACGTGATCGCGGCTCGCGCGCGCGGCGTTGTCGAGCAGGATCGTCAGTATCTGGCTGACGGCCGCCGTGTCGTTGAGACTGACATCGGCGGGCGGTGTGCCAAGCCGCTCGAACTTCACGTGAGGATGGCGCAGGCGCCATTGCCCGGCAAATGATTCGAGCCATTCGTCGACCGGCTGGCGGTTCGTCGTGGTCGTTGCGCGGCTGCGCAACCGCGCGAGCGCCGACGTGCACAGCATCATCTGCTGCTCGAGCAGCTCAAGATCGGCGCGGTAGGGGGCGAGTCCCGCGTCGGTCCGCGCCGCGTCGCGCAATTCTTCGGACAACATCGCGATTGTAGACAGAGGGGTGCCGATTTCGTGGGCCACGGTGGCCGCCTGCACGCCGAGCGCGACCGCCCGTTCGTCGTGGAGCAAGCGCTGCTGCGCTTCTCCAAGCGCTGCGTCACGTAGCCGCAGCGCTCGGGACATGCGCGCGACGAACCACGCAATCAGCCCCACGCTGACCATGAAGTTGACCCACATGCCCGCACGGTAGTAGTCGAACAGGTTGGCGGGATTCTCGAGATTGAGCGGCACGGAATCGAAACTGAGCATCGCGTAGCAGGCGACTGCGAACGCCGCGAGCCAGGCCATCAGATACCACGGCAGCACGGCCGCCGCGATCGCAAGCGATGGCAGGTACAGCGACACGAACGGGTTGGTGGTGCCGCCGGACAGGAACAGCAGCGCCGACAACGCCCCGAGATCGACCCAGATCTGCCCGAACAGCTCGAGGTTGGACTCGGGACGCTGCTGCGACACGCGCCACCATGTGAGCGCGTTGAACAGCACTTCGAGCCCGATCACGAGCAGCATCGCCGGCAACGGCAGATTGGCGCCGATGAAGATCTGCACGAACGCGATCGTCAGCAGCTGACCGATGATCGCGAGGCTGCGCAGCCAGAACAGATGACCGAGATTGACGCGGCCGGTGTTGGTTATACGGTGCATGACCCTAGTCTACCCGTTACGCCGCCGCGGCCCGAGCCAGTGGCGCCGCGGCAGATGAAGCCCGTTGCTTCGCCGCCGCGACCAAACTGCACCCGCTCGACGACGCCCGCCATTATTGCCCCACTCGACCCGGGAAACGCCGTCGCATAATTCCGCGCCGGCTACACGCTGCGGATGGCCTGCCGGCACGCCGACGCGATCGCGGCGGATCGGCAGCCGCGGTTCGGCGAATGGGAGTCGGCGCTGGAAGCGATTGTGCGCGATCTGCGGGCGCGGGTGGCGCAGCATCGCCGCGCGTCGGCGGTTTCTGATCGGCCCCGGGGCGAATCCGACCATCACGGCCGCTCATGCTCACTCGCCTCGTGTGTCGCGTGTGCAATCGCCGCGGCCAGACACTCCGGGCACAGACACCGGCCGCCTGGCTTTAACCGCTCGACCGGTAGCGGCGGCAGCGCGCGGCACCAGCAGTTGGACGGCTCAGTCTGCATGCCGCAGTCGAAAGCATTGCCGCAACGCGGACAGCGTGCGCTGCGTTCGGAGCGGGGGGAAGACGATTTCATCGCAGATCGGCGCTCAGGGCCGGGGACATTGATCAAGCCATGATGCCATGACTGACACGCTCAGGTGCAGTCGTCCGTTCGGCCAATGCACAGCCGTCACGCAAGTGCGTTACGCTTGCTGTTCGACACCCCCGCGGCCCGTCATGGTGCGGTACGCCAAACCTGCACCGCCCGTCGCTCGCGCCGCGGCCGAAAACCCTGTTGCAGCGCGCCAGTCCTGTACAATTCGCGCTGTTTTAACTGTTCCGTGCCCGAGCCTGCCGCCATGTCCGAGCTTCCCGACCTCTCGCAGATTGCGCCCACCCTGAAAGCCGAAATTCTGGCCGAGGCGCTGCCTTACATCCGTCAGTATCACGGTAAGACCGTGGTCATCAAATACGGCGGCAACGCCATGACCGAAGAGCGTCTGAAGCAGGGCTTCGCGCGCGACGTGATTCTGCTGAAGCTGGTCGGCATCAACCCGGTCATCGTGCACGGCGGCGGTCCGCAAATCGACCAGGCGCTTAAGAAAATCGGCAAACAGGGCACGTTCATCCAGGGCATGCGCGTCACCGACGAAGAGACGATGGAAGTCGTCGAATGGGTGCTCGGGGGCGAGGTGCAGCAGGACATCGTGATGCTGATCAACCACTTCGGCGGCCACGCGGTCGGCCTGACCGGCAAGGATGGCGGCCTGATCCACGCGCGCAAGATGCTGATGCCGGATCGCGAAACTCCGGGCCAGTACGTCGACATCGGCCAGGTCGGCGAAGTCGAGTCGATCAACCCGGCGGTCGTGAAGGCGTTGCAGGACGACGCGTTCATTCCGGTCATCTCGCCGATCGGCTTCGGCGAAGACGGCCTGTCGTACAACATCAACGCGGATCTCGTCGCGGGCAAGCTGGCGGTCGTGCTGAACGCCGAAAAGCTCGTCATGATGACCAACATCCCCGGCGTGATGGACAAGGAAGGCAATCTGCTGACCGACCTGTCGGCGCGCGAAATCGACGGTCTGTTCGAAGACGGCACGATCTCCGGCGGCATGCTGCCGAAGATCTCGTCCGCGCTCGATGCGGCGAAGAGCGGCGTGCGCTCGGTGCACATCATCGACGGCCGCATCGAGCACTCGGTGCTGCTCGAAATTCTGACCGAACAGCCGTTCGGCACGATGATCCGCTCGCATTGATCGTTGCGGCATCCCCGGCACAGGGGTTGCGTCCGAGCGGCGCGACGCCTGTGCCCCACCTCGCGGCCGGCAGTCCATGCGCGCCCCCGAGCGTTGATGCGGCAATCTCTGCGCATCCGCAGCATGAAACGCCCGTCAGCGGGTGAAGAAATCCACCATGCGCACCCCCTCTTCGCGGCGCCGCCGTCCTGACCTCGCAGGCGGCAAGCCCGTCTGGCTGTTCGATCTCGACAACACGCTGCACCGCGCGTCACATGCCATTTTCCCCGCGATCAATCGCGGCATGACCCAGTACATCATCGACGCGCTGCAAGTCGACATCGACGAAGCCAACCGTCTGCGCACCGGCTACACGCTGCGCTACGGCGCAGCACTGCTCGGTCTCACGCGCCACCATCCGCTCGACGCGCACGACTTCCTGAAGGTCGTGCACACGTTCCCCGACCTCTGCTCGATGATCCGCCACGAGCGCGGCGTTGCGCGTCTGATCGCGGCGCTGCCGGGCCGCAAGATCGTGCTGACCAACGCGCCCGAAACCTACGCGCGCGCAGTGCTCGCCGAGTTGCGCATCGAGCGGCTATTCGAGCGCGTGATCGCGATCGAGCACATGCGCGATCGCCGCCAATGGCGCGCGAAGCCGGATCACGCGATGCTGCGCCGCGCGATGCGCGACGCGCACGTGTCGCTGAAAGACGCGATCCTCGTCGAGGACACGCGTTCGCACCTGAAAAACTATCGACGGCTCGGCATCCGCACCGTGTGGATCACCGGGCACCTGCCGCGCAAGCCGCACGCGGACGGTGTACCGACGCGCCTGCCGGGCACCGGCCGGCCGCATTATGTCGACCGCAGCATTCGTTCGCTAAAATCGCTACGACTGGGCACGCGCTCGGTTCGATGGAAGGGACGCAAGCCGGGACAGTAGGGACGAAAGCCGCCAACGACATCAGCCGGGGGACCACAGCCATGCAGCCGATCGACAAGCCTGACGAAACCTCAGCCGCAGCCTCCCCCGCGGCGCCGGCCGCCACACGCTCGCCGCGTCCGAAGCCGGGCGAGCGCCGCGTGCACATCCTGCAGACGCTTGCCAGCATGCTCGAGGCGCCGAAGCGCGAGAAGGTCACCACGGCCGCGCTCGCCGCCCGGCTCGGTGTGTCGGAAGCCGCGCTGTATCGCCATTTCGCCAGCAAGGCGCAGATGTTCGAAGGGCTGATCGAGTTCATCGAGCAGACGCTGTTCGGCCTCATCAACCAGATCACCAATCACGAAAACAACGGCGTGCTGCAGGCGCGCGCGATCGCGCTGATGCTGCTCAACTTTCCCGCGAAAAATCCCGGCATGACGCGCGTGCTGACCTGCGAGGCGCTGATCGGCGAGCACGAGCGACTCACCGAGCGCGTGAACCAGATGCTCGAGCGCGTCGAGGCATCGCTGAAGCAGTGCTTGCGGCTCGCGCAGACCGAAGCGCTTGCCCGTGCGGATAACGACGTCACAGGCAACGCCGGCCCGCAGACCGCACCGCAATCCACTGCGTTGCCTGCCGGCTACGATCCCGCCATTCGCGCGAGCCTGGTGGTGAGCTATGTGATCGGCCGCTGGCATCGCTATGTGCGCAGCGGTTTCGCGCGGCCGCCTGCCGAACACGCGGACGAGCAATTGCTGCTGATTCTTCAGTAGTCCGCGAGGACTCGCACCCTTCGCGCGGCATCGCCCGTGCCGCTGCCGCGCGGAATTTTCCGCTATACTTTGCGCCTGATGTTGCCGCGGCCTTCCGATGCATAACGGACCGCGCCAAGGCATCCCGAAACACGTTGCACCCGGTTTCACACCCCTTCACGCGCCGATTTGCTGACTCGATTGCGGGCGCGCGAACCCTTGGCCCCAGGCCCGCGGTTCACTATAAATGCGGCTAAAGAGGTCGTCAGCTGCGCACACCGTCCTTCTCTTCGTGCTTCGCCGACGCCGTTTAGCCGCCCTGTTGACTCAATGGCGGAATGAATGGAATCCATCGGCATCGTCGCTCCCCAAAAAATGCATTTCACCGAGCCGCTGCCATTGCGCAACGGCAGCTCGCTCGCAGGCTACGACCTGATGGTCGAGACCTACGGCACGCTCAATGCCGCGCGCAGCAATGCGGTGCTCGTGTGCCACGCGCTGAACGCATCGCATCACGTGGCGGGCGTGTACGCCGACGATCCGAAGGACATCGGCTGGTGGGACAACATGGTCGGCCCGGGCAAGCCGCTCGATACCGACAAATTTTTCGTGATCGGCGTGAACAACCTCGGCTCGTGCTTCGGCTCGACCGGGCCGATGAGCATCGACCCCGCGACCGGCAAGCCGTATGGCGCGACCTTTCCGGTCGTCACCGTCGAAGACTGGGTCAACGCTCAGGCGCGCGTCGCCGACGGGTTGGCCATCACGCGCTTCGCCGCCGTGATGGGCGGCAGTCTCGGCGGCATGCAGGCGCTCGCGTGGAGCATGATGTATCCGGAGCGGGTCGCGCATTGCATCGTGGTCGCATCGACGCCGAAACTGTCCGCGCAGAACATCGCGTTCAACGAGGTCGCACGCTCGGCGATCCTGTCAGACCCCGACTTCCACGGCGGCAACTACTACGCGCACGGCGTGAAGCCGAAGCGCGGCCTTCGCGTCGCGCGGATGATCGGCCACATCACGTATCTGTCGGACGACGACATGGCCGAAAAATTCGGCCGCTCGCTGCGTCGCGCGGAAGGCGCGCTCGATGACTACAACTTCAGCTTCGACGTCGAATTCGAAGTGGAATCGTATCTGCGCTATCAGGGCGACAAGTTCGCCGACTACTTCGACGCGAACACCTACCTGCTGATCACGCGCGCGCTCGACTACTTCGATCCGGCCAAGGCCTTCGACGGCGATCTGACCGCCGCGCTAGCGCACACCACCGCGAAGTATCTGATCGCGAGCTTCTCGACCGACTGGCGTTTCGCGCCGGCACGCTCGCGCGAACTGGTGAAGGCGCTGCTCGACCACAAGCGCACGGTCACCTATGCGGAGATCGACGCGCCGCACGGCCACGACGCCTTCCTGCTCGACGATGCGCGCTATCACAACCTGCTGCGCGCCTACTACGAACGCATTGCAAACGAGGTCAACGCATGAACCAGCGAGCACTTGATTACCTGGCATTGCGCCCGGACTTCCGCGCGATCGCCCGTTGGGTCGAACCGCGCGCGACCGTGCTCGATCTCGGCTGCGCGGACGGCTCGTTGCTGTCGCTGCTGAACGAAGAACTGGACGTGCAGGGCTACGGCATCGAGATCAACGACGCCGGCGTGCTCGCCGCGACGCAGAAGGGCGTCAACGTGATCCAGCAGAATCTCGAAGACGGCCTGCGCCTGTTCGAAGACGGCAGCTTCGATTTCGCGGTGCTGTCGCAGACGCTGCAGACGATTCATCAGACCGCGGCGATCCTGCGCGAGACGGTGCGCGTCGGCAAGCAATGCATCGTGTCGTTTCCGAATTTCGGCTATTGGGCGCATCGGCTGTCGGTATTGCAGGGGCGTATGCCGGTGTCGAAGTCGCTGCCTTATCAATGGCACAACACGCCGAACGTGCGTGTGCTGACGATCAAGGACTTCGAAGCGCTCGCGCCCGAAGTCGGCATCGAGATTCTCGATCGCGTCGTGCTGCATGACGGACAGGTGGTGCGTTGGGGCGTGAACTGGCGTGGTAGTCTTGCGGTCTATCGCGTCAAGAAAAGCTAACGTCACTTATCCACATGTCGAACCCGCCGCACGAGGCGCCCGCACTTACCGCTCACGAAGAACATCCCGGCTGGCGCGCGTTTTTGAATACGCGCATGCTGATTTGCGTCTTTCTCGGCTTCACGTCGGGATTGCCGCTGTTTACGCTCGTCTACCTCGTGCAGGCGTGGCTGCGCTCGGAAGGCGTCAATCTGAAGGAAATCGGCCTCTTCGCGCTGATCCAGTTTCCGTACACCTGGAAATTCGTCTGGGCACCGCTGATGGACCGCTACGTACCGCGCGTGCCCGGTTGGCGGCCCGGCAGACGGCGCGGCTGGATGCTCGTCACGCAATTGCTCGTGGCCGGCGCGATGGCGACGCTCGGTTTCGTGTCGCCACGCGAATCGATCTGGACCGTGGCCGCGCTGACCGCCCTGGTCGCGTTCTTCGGCGCGAGCTCCGACATCGTGATCGACGCGTACCGGCGTGAATTGCTCAGCGACACGCAGCAGGGCCTCGGCAACGCGGTGCACGTGAACGCGTACAAGATCGCGGCGCTCGTGCCCGGTTCGCTCGCGCTGATTTTGTCCGATCATCTGCCGTGGAGCACCGTGTTCATCGTGACGGCCGCGTTCATGCTGCCGGGCGTTCTGATGACGCTGGTGGTGCGCGAGCCCGAGGTGCACGGCGAGCCGCCGAAGAATCTGCGCGAGGCGATCGTCGAGCCGTTCAGGGAATTCATTCAGCGCGACGGCTGGCGCACTGCCCTTTTCGTGCTCGGCTTCATCTTCCTGTACAAGCTCGGCGATACGATGGCGACCACGCTGTCCACGTCGTTCTTCCTCGACATCGGTTTTTCGCGCACGCAGATCGGCGTGATCGCCAAGACCACGGCGTTCGGCGCGAGTCTCGCGGGCGGCATCGTCGGCGGGATCTGGCTGATGAAGATCGGCATCGGCCGCGGCTTGTGGATCTTCGGTTTGCTGCAGATGGTGTCGACGCTCGGCTTCGCGTGGCTCGCGCATCTCGGCCCGGACTCGCCCGGACTTGCCGCGATTTACAACATTGCCGTCGCACTGAGCCAGGGGACGACGAAGCTGCTGTCGTTCGTCGGCATCGACTGGAGCGTGCAGCTCGATCCACGCTCGGTCGCGCTCGCGCTCGTGTACGGCTTCGAGACCTTCGCCACCGGTCTCACGATGGCCGCGTTCACCGCGTATATCGCGAGCACCACCGATCCGCGCTACACCGCGACGCAGTTCGCGCTGTTCACGAGCCTCGCGTCGGTGCCGCGCACGCTCGCGTCGGCGGCGAGCGGCTATGTGGTCGCGCGGATGGGCTGGTTCGACTACTTCATCCTCTGCACCGCGCTCGCGGTGCCCGGCATGCTGCTACTGGTGCGTATCGCGCCGTGGAGGGACCGGTCGTGAAGGTACCGCTTCCGACCCGCGCGCGCCGCACCGCACTCGGCGCCGTAAGCGTCCTCGGTTGCGCGAGCGTCGCGCTGGCGATGCCGGCGGGCGCCTATGCGGCCGGCACGCCGGCGATTGGCGCCAGCCCGGTGAGCGGCGCGCAAGCGCCCGCGCCGGCCGCCGCCGCGACCACCAGCGGTGCGACGCCCAACCCAGCCCCGATGCCTGCGGCCAGGTCCGCGACCAGCGGCACCAGCGCCGCGGAAAACGCGACTTCGGCTGCAGCCGGCAACAGCGGCAACAACAGCGCCGGCGGTGCCAATCCTGGCGCGAATAACAGCACCGGTGCCAACGCCGGTGCCCCGGGCACGCCCAGCGCTAGCGGTAGCGCTCCGGGCGCCGCTACTTCCGGCTCCGCGCCGCAGCCCGCGCACGCCCCCGCCACCGCCAAAGCGCCCGCCGCGGCATCGGCCCCCGCGGCCGTCCCGCCGCCCTACTACGTGAGCCCGCAACTGCGCTACGGTGGCTACATGGTGTTCCGCAACCTGATCCCGTCGTCGATGCTCGAGGCGCAGGCCGCCGAGGAGTTCAACCAGATCGTCTACGGCGCCAGCCACGCGAACCGCCTGTACGGCGAGACGGACGCGCGCGTGACGCGCGTGCGCTCGATCATCGACCGGATGATTCCGTACTCGTTGAAATGGAACGAGCGAGCCAAGCTCTGGAAGTGGGAAGTCGCGGTGGTCCGCTCGAACGACATCCGCATGTACTGCCTGCCGGGCGGCAAGATCGTCGTCTATAGCGGGATTCTCGATCGCGTCCGCCTGAACGACGACGAGGTCGGCATGCTGATCGGCCATGAGATCGCGCACGCGTTGCGCGAGCACGCGCGCATGCGGCTCGGTCAGTTGCAGGCGAGCCAGCTCGATTCGTCCGGCACGATTCCGCAACTGTTCGGCCTCGCCGATCTGGGCATGGCGCCGCTCGGCATCGGTTCGCGTCTGCTGGAAATGAAGTACGAGAGCACCGACGAAACCGAAGCCGACGTGATTGGCAGCGATATCGCGTCGCGCGCCGGCTTCGATCCGCGCGCGGCGGTCACGCTGTGGGATAAGCTCGCGCAGGCGACGCGCAGCAGTCGCAAGCAGGGCTTCATCTACGTGCACCCGTACACGCCGGCGCGCCGCGACGACATCATCAAGCGGCTGCCGGACATGCTGCCGCTGTACGCGAAGGCAATCGGCAAGAGCGTCGACGAGTTGCCCGATTATGCAGGCATCGGTCGGCCGACCCGCAAGCCTGCGCGCGACTGATACCCCGGTTCTACGACTGCCGGCGGGCCACGGCGCTGCACGCGTCGCGGCCGGTGGGCTTACTTTTTGACCTTATGGTCGTAGTCGACGGTCAGCGGCGCATGGTCGCTGAACTTGATGTCGCGGAACACGTCGGTGCGCTTCGCCTTGCTTGCGATGCCCGGCGTCGCGATCTGGTAATCGATCCGCCACCCGACGTTCTTCGCATACGCCTGACCGCGATTGCTCCACCACGTGTACTGCTCGGGCCGCTGGTCGAGTGTGCGGAACACGTCCACATAACCGACTTCGTCGAACAGTTTGTCGAGCCATGCGCGCTCTTCGGGCAGGCAGCCCGAATTCTTCTGGTTGCTCTTCCAGTTCTTGATGTCGATTTCCTTGTGCACGATGTTCACGTCGCCGCACACGATCACCTCGCGCTCCTTCGCCAGCTCGGCGAGATGCGGCATGAACTCGTCCATGAAACGGAACTTGGCCTGCTGGCGCTCGTCGCCGCTCGACCCCGACGGCACATACACCGAGACCACCGACAGCTTGCCGAAACGCAGCTCGACATAGCGCCCTTCCGGGTCGAACTCCTCGCTGCCGAAGCCGATGACCACTTCGTCCGGCTCATGACGCGTATAGACGCCCGCGCCGCTATAACCCTTTTTTACCGCATGCTGGAAATAGCCGGTGAAATCATGCGGCGCCATAAACTCCGGCGTCATGTCGTCCTGCGAGCATTTGATTTCCTGCACGCAAAGCACGTCGGCGCCCTGTTCGCCGAACCAGTCGAAAAAGCCCTTCTTCGCCGCCGAGCGGATGCCGTTGAGGTTGGCGGTAATCACACGCAACATGTCTTTCCTCTTTTGTTCGATTCGTTTCTGAAGCCAAGGGGCAAGGCCGCGTTCACTCGACCTTGACGCCCTTCAGCGATTCCTTGGCCGGCGGATATTCGAGCTTTAGCGCGTCGAGCGTGCGCAGCAGCAGTTCGGCGACCATCACGTTGCGATGCGTCTTCGAGTCGGCCGGAATCACGTACCACGGCGCGTATTCGGTCGACGTCGCGGCCAGTGTGTCGCGATACGCGGACTGATACGCGTCCCACTGCTTGCGCGCTTCGAGATCCGACACGTCGAATTTCCAATGCTTCAGCGGATCGTCGATGCGCTCCTGCAAACGCACACGCTGCTCGTCCCTTGAAATGTGCAGCATGCACTTGAGAATCGTCGCGCCGCTGTCGGCGAGCATCTCCTCGAACTGACGGATGTGGCGGCACCGCTGCTGGAACGCCGCGGCGTCGAGCGCGCCCAGCACGGTCGGCACGAGCAGGTCTTCGTAGTGACTGCGGTTGAAGATCGTCAGCTCGCCGGCCGCGGGTGCCTGCGAATGCACGCGCCACAGGAAGTCGTGCGCGAGTTCGACGGGCGTCGGCGCCCTGAACGGCACGATGCGCAAGCCGAGCGGATCGACTTCGTGAAATACCGCGCGGATCGTGCCGTCCTTGCCGCTCGTGTCCATGCCTTGCAGCACTAGCAGAACGCGGCGCTTGCGCTGCGCGTGCAGCCGCTCCTGCAGGTTGTCGAGCAGCAGGCCTACTTCCGACAGACGCGCGCGGTCAGCGTCTTTCGAGCCGCTCGAAAACGGCTTCGCCTTCGGATCGAAATGGTCGAGCGAGAAGTGGTTTTTTTTGTTGCCGTCGTCGAAATACGGCACGCGGAAATCGTCGAGATCGGGTTGCTTTGTCATGCATACACTCCAAGGTCTACGCTTAACCGGCTGAAGCGAGTCCGCAAAATAAAACGGGCCGTTGCCCTGCTTCGATCCGGCAACGGCCCGTGGTGACACGGGCGCGATCACGCCCGGCCCGCGGCACTTCAACTCAGGACAACTTCTTCTTGAGCAATTCATTGACCTGAGCAGGGTTGGCCTTACCCTTGGTTGCTTTCATCGCCTGGCCGATCAGCGCGTTGAACGCCTTTTCCTTGCCGGCGCGATATTCGTCGACCGACTTCTGGTTCGCGGCGAGCACTTCGTCGATGATCGCTTCGAGCGCGCCGGTGTCCGAAATCTGCTTCAAGCCTTTCGCCTCGATGATGCGGTCGGCGGCGGGTTCGTCGGTGGCCTTCTCTTCCCAGATCGCGAGGAAGATTTCCTTCGCGATCTTGTTCGAGATCGTACCGTCGGCAATACGTTGCAGAACCAGCGCCAGCTGCGCGGCCGAGACCGGGCACGCGGCAATGTCGAGGCCTTCGCGGTTGAGCTGCGACGACACTTCACCCATCACCCAGTTCGCCGCGACCTTCGCGTTGGCCGCACCGAACTTGGCGACTACCGCTTCGTAGTAAGCGGCCGTCGCCTTGCTCGAGGTCAGCACGTTCGCGTCGTACGGCGTGAGTCCGTACTGCGACACGAAGCGCCGCTGGATCGCTTCCGGCAGTTCCGGCATCTCGCTCTTCACGCGCTCGACCCACGCGGCGTCGATCACGAGCGGCATCAGGTCGGGGTCGGGGAAATAGCGGTAGTCATGCGCGTCTTCCTTGCTGCGCATCGAACGCGTCTCGCGCTTGTCCGGATCGTACAGACGCGTTTCCTGCACCACCGTGCCGCCGTCTTCGATCAGCTCGATCTGGCGACGCACTTCGTACTGGATCGCTTCTTCGAGGAAGCGGAACGAGTTCAGGTTCTTGGTCTCGGTGCGCGTGCCGAATTCCTTCTGGCCGACCGGACGCACCGACACGTTCGCGTCGCAGCGGAACGAGCCTTCCTGCATGTTGCCGTCGCAGATGCCAAGCCACACGACGAGCGTGTGCAGCGACTTCGCGTAGGCAACGGCCTCGGCCGCGCTGCGCATTTCCGGCTCGGTGACGATTTCGAGCAGCGGCGTGCCGGCGCGATTCAGGTCGATGCCGGTCATGCCCGCGAAGTCTTCGTGCAGCGACTTGCCCGCGTCTTCCTCGAGGTGGGCGCGCGTCAGGTTGACGGTTTTTTCGTACGCTTCCTTGCCCGCCTTTTCATTGGCCGGTACCTGGATCGTCACCTGACCGCCCTGCACGACGGGGATTTCGTACTGGCTGATCTGGTAGCCCTTCGGCAGGTCCGGGTAGAAATAATTCTTGCGCGCGAAGATGCTGCGCGGCGCCACCGTTGCGCCGATCGCGAGGCCGAACTGAATGGCGCGTTCGACCGCGCCGCGCGGTTCATCACCGGCAGCGTGCCCGGCAAGGCCAGATCGACGGGGCTGGCCTGCGTGTTCGGCGCGGCGCCGAATTGGGTCGCGGTGCCCGAGAAGATTTTCGAATGCGTCGACAACTGCGTGTGGGTCTCCAGACCGATCACGACTTCCCATTGTTTGGTCATGGTGCTCACACTCCTGCCGGTGCCTGACGGTGCCAGTCGGTCGCGCGCTGGAACGCGTCGGCCACCTGCAGCATCCGGGCTTCGTTGAAATAGTTGCCGATGATCTGCAGACCGACCGGACGCTGCGCATTCGCGCCCGCGCCGAAACCGCACGGCACGCTCATGCCAGGCAGGCCGGCGAGGCTCACCGACAGCGTATAGATGTCGGCCAGATACATCTGCACCGGATCGTCGCCCTTCGCGCCGATGTCCCACGCCACCGACGGCGCGACCGGTCCCATGATCACGTCGCACTGCTTGAACGCTTGCTGGAAGTCCTGCGCGATGATGCGGCGGATCTTCTGCGCCTGCAGGTAGTACGCGTCGTAGTAGCCGTGCGACAGCACGTAGGTGCCGACCAGAATGCGGCGCTTCACTTCCGGGCCGAAGCCTTCGGCGCGCGACTTCTTGTACATGTCGAGCAGATCGCGGTACTCGGCCGCGCGATGGCCAAACCGCACGCCATCGAAACGCGACAGGTTCGACGATGCTTCGGCCGGCGCGATCACGTAGTAGACCGGGATCGACAGTTCGGTCTTCGGCAGCGACACCTCGACGAGCGTCGCGCCGAGCGCTTCGTACTGCTTCAAGGCGGCGTCGATCGACGCGCGCACGTCGTCGGCGAGACCGGGGCCGAAATACTCCTTCGGCAGGCCGATGCGCAGACCGGCGAGCGGCTTGTCCGTGCCGCCGTCCTGCCACGACTTGCCGAGATAGCGCGTGTAGTCCTCGCGCTCGTGCGAGAGGCTCGTCGAATCGCGCTCGTCGAAGCCGGCCATCGCGTTGAGCAGCGTCGCGCAGTCCGCGGCGCTTTGCGCCATCGGGCCGCCCTGGTCGAGCGACGACGCGAACGCGATCATGCCGTAGCGCGACACCCGGCCGTACGTCGGCTTGATGCCGGTGATGCCCGAGAACGACGCCGGCTGGCGGATCGAGCCGCCGGTGTCGGTGCCGGTCGCGGCGGGCGCGAGACGCGCGGCCACGGCGGCAGCCGAGCCGCCCGACGAACCGCCCGGCACGGCCTTGCGGTCCCACGGATTCTGCACGGCGCCGAAATACGAATTCTCGTTGGACGAACCCATCGCGAACTCGTCCATGTTGGTCTTGCCCACGCACACCATGCCGGCGTTCTGCAGACGCGCGACCACGGTCGCGTCGAACGGGCTTTCGTAGTTCGCGAGCATCTTCGAGCCGGCCGTGGAGCGCCAGCCCTTCGTGACGAACACATCCTTGTGCGCGATCGGCAGGCCGACCAGCGGGCCCGCATGGCCGGTGTGCAGCAGCGCGTCGGCGGCTTTCGCCTGCGCGAGCGTCAGTTCCGGATCGACCTGAATGAACGCGTTCAGGCTATTGGCCGCGTCGATCCGCTTCAGGTACAGCTGCGCCAGTTCGACTGCGGAGCATTCCTTGGCCGCGAGCGCGGCGCGCAGTTCGCTCAAACTTTTTTCATGCATTGCGTTTTATCCTGGAAAGCGCGGCAGCGTGGTCACGCCGCCGTGGAGGCCTTCGGTTGCCCGTCGGCAGACCGGTCCGGCAAGGTTCGCGGCGAGGACGCGCGTCTGGACCACGGAGGCTCGCGCCGACGCCAGACCCGGGGTCTGCCCGGCGGGTCTTATTCGATCACCTTCGGCACGAGGTACAGGCCGTCCTGAACGGCCGGCGCGGGGCGCTGGAAAGCCTCGCGCTCGACCGTCTCCGTGACGGCGTCGTCACGCAGACGCAGCGCGACGTCTTCGATCTGCTCGATCGGGTGGGCAAGCGGCGCGATGCCGGTGGTATCGACCGCCTGCATCTGCTCGACGAGGCCGAAAAAATCATTGAGCTGGGCACGCGTGTGCTCGGCGTCGGCATCGGCCAGTTCGAGTCGCGCGAGATGCGCGATGCGTTTTACATCGGTCAGGGTCAGAGCCATGCAGTCACCGGAAAGGGTGGAATGTCACAACAGTTAAAAAGTCGCGTTGTAACAGCGGGTTACGACAAGATAGGACAATCCTGAAAAAGGAGCGGCAATGACAAAATGTGCGCTCCGTTTCCTTCAAAACATCCAAAATTATAAGGTATCATTACGCGTTCGACCCAAACCCGGACCGACTTACCAAGGCCTTGCGGACAATTCCAAGAACGTCCGGCGCTTTCCGCCCTGGCTTTGCAACGGCCTCCGGTAGACTCCCCCGCGGCTTCAAGTTCATGTGGCGTCGCTACCGCCCGGTTGAAGCTGTTATTTTTCCGCTGCCGCCCTACGCATACGGTGCGAGGCCCGGCCCCCAGCGAGACAGGATTTTGAATGTTCGGTTTTTTGCGCAGCTACTTCTCTAACGATCTGGCGATTGACCTCGGCACCGCCAACACCCTTATCTACATGCGCGGCAAGGGCATCGTTCTCGACGAACCGTCGGTCGTGTCGATCCGCCAGGAAGGCGGCCCCAACGGCAAGAAGACCATTCAGGCAGTCGGCAAGGAAGCCAAGCAGATGCTCGGCAAGGTGCCGGGCAACATCGAGGCGATCCGCCCGATGAAAGATGGCGTGATCGCCGACTTCACCGTCACCGAGCAGATGATCAAGCAGTTCATCAAGACTGCTCACGAATCGCGCATGTTCTCGCCGTCGCCTCGGATCATCATCTGCGTGCCGTGCGGTTCGACCCAGGTCGAGCGTCGCGCGATCAAGGAAGCCGCGCACGGCGCGGGCGCCTCGCAGGTGTATCTGATCGAAGAACCGATGGCTGCCGCGATCGGCGCGGGCCTGCCGGTGTCGGAAGCAACGGGTTCGATGGTCGTCGACATCGGCGGCGGCACGACAGAAGTCGGCGTGATCTCGCTCGGCGGCATCGTGTACAAGGGCTCGGTGCGCGTCGGCGGCGACAAGTTCGACGAAGCGATCGTCAACTACATCCGCCGCAACTACGGCATGCTGATCGGCGAACAGACCGCCGAAGCCATCAAGAAGGAAATCGGCTCCGCGTTCCCGGGCTCCGAAGTCAAGGAAATGGAAGTGAAGGGCCGCAATCTGTCGGAAGGCATTCCGCGCAGCTTCACGATCTCCAGCAACGAAATCCTCGAAGCGCTGACCGATCCGCTGAACCAGATCGTGTCGTCGGTGAAGATCGCACTGGAACAGACGCCGCCGGAACTCGGCGCGGACATCGCCGAGCGCGGCATGATGCTGACCGGCGGTGGCGCGCTGCTGCGCGACCTCGATCGCCTGCTCGCCGAAGAAACCGGCCTGCCGGTGCTCGTCGCCGAAGACCCGCTGACCTGCGTCGTGCGCGGCTCGGGCATGGCGCTCGAACGCATGGACAAGCTCGGCAGCATCTTCTCGTACGAGTAAGCGAGCCTTCCTCCCATGTCAGTAGCGCGGATCTGGCACACGGCCCCTTGCGGGCCGCTTTGTCGTTGGCTGGGCCGACCAGCCTCCGCTCGCTGACCGCGCGCGCCTTGCGCGTCGCCGTCTCACCCAACCGCTCACGCCCCCGGCGCCGACCATGGAATACAGTCCGCCGCCCCTGTTCAAGCAAGGCCCCTCCGCTCTGGCCCGACTGGTGTTCTTCGTCGTGCTGGCGCTCGCCCTGCTGATCTCCGATGCCCGCTTCCAGACGCTCGAAATCGTCCGCGGCGTGCTCGGCGCGGGTCTTTATCCTTTGCAGCGCGCAGCGCTCGTGCCGCGCGACATCTTCATGGGCGCCGCCGACCTCGCCGTGACGAGCGCCACGCTGCGCGACGAGAACGCGAAGCTGCGCGCGAAGGATCTGCGGCTGTCGCAGCAGGCCAATCTGGCCGCGTCGCTCGCCGCCGAAAATGGCCATCTGCGCGCGCTGATGCAACTGTCGCAGAGCCTCACCACGCAATCGCTGCCCGCCGAAATCCAGTACGACACGCGCGATCCGTTCACGCAGAAGGTCGTGATCGGACGCGGCGCGCAGCAAGGCATCCAGAACGGCTCGCCGGTCGTCGACGAAGATGGCGTGATCGGCCAGGTCACACGGGTGTTCCCGCTGCAGGCCGAAGTCACGCTGCTGACGGACAAGGACCAGGCGGTGCCGGTCGAAATTCTGCGCACCGGCTTGCGCAGCGTGATCTACGGTACGCCGAAGGGCGACACGCTCGATCTGCGCTTCGTGCCGATCAGCGCCGACGTCCAGACCGGCGACGAGCTCGTCACGAGCGGCCTCGACGGCGTGTATCCGCCGGGGCTGCCGGTCGCGAAGGTCGTGCGCGTCGACAAGCAGGCCGACACCGCGTTTGCGCGCGTAGTCAGTCTGCCGGTCGCCGCGGTGCGCGGTGCGCGTCAGGTGCTCGTGCTGCACGTCCAGAACAACGCGCCGCCGCGCCCGGCGGACGAACCCGACGCGGCAACCGTCGCGAAGGAAGCGAAAGCGAAGAAGGGCGCCAAAGCAGCGGACGGCAAGGGCGCGGCGGACAAATCCGCCGCCAGGCCAGCCGACAGGAACGCCGCCGACAAAGCGGCGACCGAAAAGCCCGCAGCCAAATCCGTGGAAAAGGCGCCGGGCAAAGCTGCGGCCGACAAGAAGTCCGACAAGCCCGCAGCCGACAGGAAAGCCGAAAAGCCGGCCGCCGCGAAGAACGTGAAGCCGCAAGCCGAGCCGGGGGCTCAGCCATGAATCGCCCGCAATACATCCTGCAGCCTGTCAACCCGTACTTCATCGCGTTCAGCCTCGCTTCCGCGTTCCTGCTGAACCTGATGCCGTGGGGGCGTCTCGCCGGCGTGCCCGATTTCGTCGCACTCGTGCTGCTGTTCTGGAATGTCCATCAGCCGCGCAAGGTGGGCATGGGCATCGCGTTTCTGCTCGGTCTGCTGATGGACGTGCACAACGCGAGCCTGCTCGGCGAGCACGCGCTCGCCTACACGCTGCTCTCGTACGGCGCGATCACGATTCACCGCCGCGTGCTGTGGATGTCGCTCGGCGTGCAAATGTTCGCGGTGATGCCGCTGCTCGTCGTCGCGCAACTGGTGCCGTTCGTGATCCGGTTGTTGACCGGCGCGGCGTTTCCGGGCTGGAGTTATCTGATCGACGGTTTCGTCGAAGCGGCGCTATGGCCGGTCGCCAGCATCTTGCTGCTGATGCCGCAGCGCCGCCCCGCCGACCCGGACGATACTCGCCCCATTTGATCCCGCATCGGGCCCACCGGCCGCGGCCAGTTTGGGCGCACACTCTTGATGGCCGCATGCCGGCCTTTTGCAGAATCGCATGACCGAATTCAAGGACACTCAACAGCAGCTCACGAAATTCCGCCTGCGCGTCGCGGCGGCGGGCCTGTTCGTGTTTGTCTGCTTCGGGCTGATCGGCTTCCGCTTCCTGTTCCTGCAGGTCTGGCACTACAGCAAGTACTCGCTGCAAGCCGATGAAAACCGCATCTCCGTCGCGCCGATCGTGCCGAACCGCGGCATCATCACCGACCGGAACGGCGTCGTGCTCGCGAAGAACTACTCGGCCTATACGCTTGAAATCACCCCGTCGAAGCTGAACGACACGCTCGATAACGTGATCGACAACCTCGCCACCGTCGTGTCGATCGATGCGCGCGACCGTCGCCGCTTCAAGAAGCTGCAGGAAGACTCGAAGAACTTCGAAAGTCTGCCGATCCGCACGCGCCTGACCGACGACGAAGTCGCGCGCTTCACCGCGCAGCGCTTCCGCTTCCCTGGCGTCGAAGTGCGCGCGCGGCTGTTCCGCCAGTACCCGCTCGGGCCGACCGCCGCGCACGTGATCGGCTACATCGGACGGATTTCGCAACGCGACCAGGACCGCATCGACGACGCCAGCGATCAGAACGACAGCGATCCGGATCACTACGATCCGCGTCTTGACGCGAACAACTACAAGGGCACCGATTACATCGGCAAGATCGGCGTCGAGCAGAGCTACGAGACCGAGCTGCACGGCCAGACCGGTTTCGAGGAAGTCGAGGTGACGGCGGGCGGCCGCCCGGTGCGTACGCTGTCGCGCACCCAGGCGACCCCGGGCAACAACCTCGTGCTGTCGCTCGACATCGGCCTTCAGCAGGTCGCCGAGCAGGCGTTCGCCGGACACCGCGGCGCGCTCGTCGCGATCGAGCCGTCCACCGGCGACGTGCTCGCATTCGTGTCGGCGCCGAGCTTCGATCCGAATTCCTTCGTCGACGGCATCGACCAGCAGAGCTGGGACGAGCTGAACAACTCGCCCGACCATCCGCTCCTGAACCGGCCGCTGCACGGCACCTATCCGCCGGGCTCGACCTACAAGCCGTTCATGGCGCTCGCCGCGCTGACGCTGCACAAGCGCACGCCGAGCTGGGGTTTCCAGGACCCCGGTTACTACACGTTCGGCGGCCACACGTTCCGCAACGACGTGCGCTCGGGCCAAGGCTGGATCGACATGAACCGCGCGATCGTCGTGTCGAACGACACGTACTTCTACATGCTCGCGCACGATCTCGGCGTCAACAACATCGCGAACTTCATGAAGCCGTGGGGCTTCGGGCAGATCACCGGCATCGACATCGCCGGCGAAGCGAAGGGCATCCTGCCGTCGACCGACTGGAAGCGCCACGCGTACCGCCGCCCCGAGCAGCAGAAGTGGTACGAAGGCGAAACGGTCAGCCTCGGCATCGGCCAGGGCTACAACTCGTTCACGATCCTGCAGCTCGCCCATGCCACCGCAACGCTCGCGAACAACGGCGTCGTGATGAAGCCGCACCTCGTGCGCGACATCGAGAATCCGATCACGAAGGACACGCGGCCGGTGGTGCGCGATCCGAGCGACAAGATCGCGGTCAAGCAGCAGGACATCGACTTCATCAAGCGCGCGATGGAAGGCGTGGTCACGAACGGCACGGCGGCCAAAGTGTTCGCGGGCGCGCCATATCAGGCGGCCGGCAAGACCGGTACCGCGCAGGTGTACTCGCTGCAAGGCGCGAACTACAAAGGTCACGCGGTTGCGGAGAATTTGCGCGATCACGCGCTGTTCATCGCCTTCGCGCCGGCCGATCAACCGAAGATCGCACTTGCGCTGGTCGTCGAAAACGGCGGCTGGGGCGCGGAGGCGGCCGGTCCGATCGCGCGCAGGGTGCTCGACTATTACCTGGTCGGCAAGAACAAGCCCGGTGCGGAAGAAGCGGCGGTCGCGGTAGCGGCATCGACCACGCTCGAAGCATCCGCGCCGCAGGTCGGCGATACGCCTGCATCGCATGATGGCGCTCAGCCGCTCAAGATTGCGGCGGGCTTCAAGGCACTGCCGATGCCAGGGGCGGCGGCTGCCGCGATGGCCTCCGGTGCGTCGGCGGCTGTTGCGGCTTCGGGCGCGAATGGCGCGTCTGCGCCGGTGACGGCGTCGGCTGGCGCGGCGGCAACGGTGCCGGCCAGCGCGCCGGCAGCGGCTTCGGCCACCGCAGCGCGCGCGGCCTCGGCGGCGAAGCCGGCATCGGCTTCGTCCGCGGCAAAGAAATCCGCGTCGCGTACGTCCGGCGCCCCGCACCAGCCCCGTCCGGCAAGCGAGCCGGCGCCGAGCGTCGCGGCACCATCGCGCGAG
The DNA here is from genome assembly GCF_050436245.1 of Paraburkholderia sp. MM6662-R1. Taxonomy (NCBI): domain Bacteria; kingdom Pseudomonadati; phylum Pseudomonadota; class Betaproteobacteria; order Burkholderiales; family Burkholderiaceae; genus Paraburkholderia; species Paraburkholderia sp. MM6662-R1. The sequence goes on from NZ_JBNDLV010000001.1 coordinate 2,450,240, forward strand.
GACAGCTTCCAGGGCGCGTCGCCGCGCCAGCCGGCCGCCGGCGGCATCGACGAATAAGGAGAAAGGCATGCAATTCGACAAGCGCGCCTGGCTCGAGCGCATCAAGCGGATGTTCGTAGGCTTCGACCGTCCGCTCGCACTGATCGTGTTTCTGCTGCTGTGCGTCGGCATCGTCACGCTGTACAGCGCGACGCTCGATATGCCGGGCCGTGTCGAAGACCAGTTGCGCAACATCCTGCTCACCTTCGTGCTGATGTGGGGGCTCGCCAATGTGCCGCCCAATACGCTGATGCGCTTCGCGGTCCCGCTCTACGCGTTCGGGATCGCGCTACTGGTCGCGGTCGCTATGTTCGGCCTTACGCGCAAGGGCGCGAAGCGCTGGATCAACGTCGGCGTGGTGATCCAGCCATCGGAAATCATGAAGATCGCCACACCGCTGATGCTCGCCTGGTACTACCAGCGCCGCGAAGGCGTGATGCGCTGGTACGACTACCTGGTCGGCTTCGTGATCCTGATCGTGCCGGTCGGCCTGATCGCGAAGCAGCCCGACCTCGGCACGGCCGTGCTCGTGTTCGCGGCCGGCCTGTTCGTGATTTACTTCGCGGGGCTGAGCTTCAAGCTGATCGTGCCGGTGCTGATCGCGGCCGTGATTGCGGTTGCGTCGATCGCGGCGTTCCAGGACAAGATCTGTCAGCCCGAAGTGCAGTGGCCGCTGATGCACGACTACCAGAAGCACCGCATCTGCACGCTGCTCGATCCGACCTCGGACCCGCTCGGCAAAGGCTTCCACACGATTCAAGCGGTGATCGCGATCGGCTCGGGCGGCCCGCTCGGCAAGGGTTGGCTGAAGGGTACGCAGGCGCATCTGGAGTTCATCCCCGAGAAGCACACCGACTTCATCTTCGCGGTGTTTTCGGAAGAGTTCGGTTTGGCAGGCGGAATCGTGCTGCTCACGCTGTACATGCTATTGATCGCGCGCGGGCTCTACATCGCGGCCAACGGCGCGACATTGTTCGGGCGATTATTGGCCGGCTCGTTGACGATGGCGTTCTTCACGTACGCGTTCGTCAATATCGGCATGGTGAGCGGGATTCTGCCGGTGGTCGGCGTGCCGTTGCCGTTCATGAGTTACGGTGGCACCGCGCTGACTACATTGGGCGTCGCGATCGGGCTGATCATGAGCGTCGCGCGACAGAAGCGGTTGATGCAGAGCTAACCCGTAGCTAGCGGCACGCTAGCAAACGACAATGCAAAAAAGGGCGCTCGTTGCGAGCGCCCTTTTTGCTTTTTTGCTGCTTCATTACTGCGGCTTCACTTCCTTCTGATCGCGCAGCTGCGCGCTCAACTGCTGATACTTCAGGCGCGCGGCCGGATCGCCCTGCGCCGCCGCGGCCGCGTAATATGCGCGCGCCACATTCAGATTCCGGTCGACGCCATCGCCGCCACGCTCGTAGAACGAGCCGGTCACATACTGCGCGGTCATGTCGCCGCCCTGCGCCGCTTTCTTGTACCAGACGAACGCCTGCTTGTTGTCACGCTCGGTACCGCGTCCGTCGAGGAACTGATTCGCGAGTGCGAGCTCCGCCTGCACATGGCCCTGCGCGGCCGCCTTCATGAACCAGCGATGCGCCTCCACCGGATCGCGCCCGACGAACTCGCCATCGTCGTACATCTTGCCGTACACGTATTGCGCGTGCGACATGTTCGCGTCGGCGGCCTTGCGCAGCCACTTCTTGCCTTCGTCGACGTTGACCGGCGTGCCTTCGCCGTTGAGCAGCATCATCGCGTAGTTGAACTGCGCAAGCCGGCTGCCGCGCTCGGCGGCCTGGCGGAATTCGCTCAGCGCCGCGCCAAGATTGCCGGCGTTGTAGTCGGCCACCGCGGATTGCGTCTGCGGATCGTTCGCCTTGGCGACGCGATCCTGTGCATACGCGGCGTTCCACGCGCCAGTCGCGAGCAGCGCCACCGCCATGGTCACTTGCGCGGTCACTCGCGTGATCATCCGCCCGGCGCCCCTCTGCACTCTGCCGTTCATGACCTCGCCTCCTGTAATGCCTGGCGCGTCGCGCGCAACATCCAGATCACGTCGGCGGCTAGCGCGACGAAGCGAAAACCGGCGTCGCGATGCTGCCGCGCGCTCGCCACGTCCATCGCGAAGATGCCGGCGGCAATGCCGGCTTTGTCCGCCGCGCTGACGATACGCGCCATCGCCGCCTGCACGTCCGCGTGTTTCGCGTCGCCGAGATGACCAAGGCTCGCGGCCAGATCGGCCGGCCCGACGAACAGGCAATCGACGCCCGGCGTCGCCGCGATCTGCTCGACCTCCCGCAAGCCGCGCGCCGATTCGATCTGCACAATCGTCGCGATCTGTGCGTTGGCCGTCTGCACGTAATCACGCCGCATGCCGTAACCGGCCGCGCGCACGACGCCCGCGACGCCGCGCAGGCCGTCGAGCGCCTCGGCGGTCGGATATTGGGTGAGCCGCACGGCGCGTGCCGCGTCTTCAGCGGATTCGATGTTCGGGAACATCAGCGTGCGCGCGCCGGCGTCGAGCACGCGCTTGACGAGCCACGGCTCGCTCGCGGGCACCCGCACCACCGGCTCGCTCGGCAGATGGGCGGCGGCAATCGCGCGCAATTGCGATTCGACGCCGCCGCTATCGTTGGGCGCGTGCTCCATGTCGATCAGCAGCCAGTCGAAGCCGGCGTGCGCGAGTGCTTCCGCGGCGGCCTCGCTGCCGAGCGACAACCACAGCCCGATCAGCGGCGCGTTGTCCTTCAGACGTTGTTTCAGGGAGTTGGTGAAGGTGCTCATCGGCTGGCCTCGCGCAGGTTTGCAATGCGAAGCGGGGCCATATAGTGGATCAGGCAGGCACCGGGGCGCTGACGGCCTCGTTGCCTGCTGCGATGCGATGCGGTGACCGGCATGTCTCGCTCCGTGTGTTGGTCGGAACGATCATACCGTGACAATAACGCGAGAAGTTCGTTCGCCCGGCGGGGCGTGGATTCAGGCGGGAAGCGAGTCGCGGACCACCTCGGCCCAGCAATTCGGCGTCTCGTACAGACGCACTTTGTGCAGGCGCAGGTTCACGCCGTAGTGCGCGTCGTAGACGTTCGCGAGAATGTCGAACGCAACCGCGGCGAGGTTTTCGACGGTCGGAATGCGATCGATCACGACCGTCTTGTGATCCGCCATGCTGTCGAGGAAGCCACGCACCTGCGTGTCGCCTTCGTAGACGAGAAACGCGTGGTCCCACTTGTCGACCAGGTGCTCGTTGGCGAGCGACTTCACGTCGGCAAAGTCCATCACCATGCCGCGATCGGGCGCGCCTTCGGTGTCGACCAGATCGCCTAGCAGCGTGATTTCGAGCACGTAGCGATGGCCATGCAGATTACGGCACTGGCTGCGGTGATCGGGAATGCGGTGGCCCGCGTCGAATTCGAGTTTTCGGGTAATCGTCAGCACGGCAAATCAGGGAATGTTCAGATACTTGTGAGTCTGCATCGACAGGCGCCACTGCGGATGACGTTTGCACCAGTCGATCGCGAGCTTCGTGTTGATGTCGCGCGACGGGCCGTCCATCGGCTGGACGAGGAAATACTCGAAGTCGAGCTTGGCGTAGTCGGCGAGGCGCTGGTTGTCCTGCGGGATCACGACCTTCAGTTCGTTGCCCTTCGTCACGACGAGCGGCGCGTCGGCCTTCGGGCTCACGCAGATCCAGTCGATCGTGTCGAGCACCGGCAGCGAGCCGTTGGTCTCGATCGCGATCTCGAAGCCGGCCGCGTGCAGCGCGTCGACGAGCGGCTGATCGAGCTGCAGCATCGGCTCGCCGCCAGTGCACACGACGAAGCGTTCGCCCTCGCCTTGCGGCCATTGCGACGCGATCATCGCGACCAGTTCGTCAGGTGTGCGGTACTTGCCGCCGTTCTCGCCGTCGGTGCCGACGAAGTCGGTGTCGCAGAAACGGCAGACGGCGTCCGCGCGATCCTCTTCGCGGCCGGACCACAGATTGCAGCCCGCGAAACGGCAGAACACGGCCGGCCGCCCGGCATTCGCGCCCTCGCCCTGCAACGTGTAGAAAATTTCCTTGACCGCGTACGTCATGCTGCTTTCTGTCCTGTGTTCCTGAATCAACGATGCTCAATGATGGGCGCTCTCGCGCGAGCCGTCAGACCGGCTCGGTGACTTTTTCGCCGGCGAGGTAGGCCTCATAGCCACGTTTGCGCAACCGGCATGCCGGGCATTCGCCGCAGCCGAAGCCCCATGAGTGCAACTCGGCCCGTTCGCCGACGTAGCAGGTATGCGTCTCGACGCGCACCAGTTCCACCAATGCGTCGCCGCCGAGCGCGCGCGCGAGGCGCCACGTGTCGGCCTTGTCGAGCCACATCAGCGGCGTCTCCAGCGCGAAACGCGCGTCCATGCCGAGATTCAGCGCGACCTGCAGCGCCTTCATCGTGTCGTCGCGGCAATCGGGGTAGCCCGAGAAGTCCGTCTCGCACATCCCGCCGACCAGCACCTGCAAACCGCGCCGATACGCGATGGCCGCGGCGATCGTCATGAACATCAGATTGCGGCCCGGCACGAACGTGTTCGGCAACCCATTGGCCGTGGCTTCGATTTCGATCTCGCGCGTCATCGCGGTGTCGCTGATCGCGCCGAGCAGCGACAGGTCGATCGTGTGATCGTCGCCGAGACGATCGGCCCACGCCGGAAACGCACGCACGACGGCCTGGCGGAATCCTTCGCGGCATTCGAGTTCGACACGATGACGCTGACCATAATCGAAGCCGACCGTTTCGACCGTGTCGTAACGGTCGAGCGCCCACGCAAGACACGTGGCGGAATCCTGGCCACCGGAAAACAGCACGAGCGCGCTACGCTTAGCGTCTTTGCGGATCACCGTGATACTCCGTGAATGAGAGTGCCACGTCGCGCTGCGCGAGGTGCGCCATGCAAGCAACGCGGCGCGACGTGTGCCGGCACTGTGCCGGCCCAAAGCAGTATAGGTCGCGCGTTGCGCGGGAACGTGGCTGGGCGCTTATACCGCCGATCGTCGGGCGAAGGATTGGGTGCTTCGGTGCGACATGCTCGGCACTGCATTCGCGCGGCGCACGACCGCGTGCGATGCCTGCATGCAAGTCCTTGAACTGGCGCGATTTTATCACGCGACACCGAATGTCGCCGACGCCAGCTGTCCCACCCGCGCGGCTTCAACTGCATGGCAAGCCGAAGTGACGACTTGTCCGCCAAACGGAAAAGCCCCAGGGAATCTTGCGATTTCCTGGGGCTGAATCCTGGTGGCCTGGGGCGGAATCGAACCACCGACACGCGGATTTTCAATCCGCTGCTCTACCAACTGAGCTACCGGGCCAACGAAGAACGAAACTATATCAAGCGATCCGCAGTTCAGCAAGCCCTTTCATAAATAATCTGCCGGGCCGCGTTCGCATGCAATACGTGGCGCTCACTCCCCTTTGTTCTTGCCGAGATCGACGCCGAGTTGCTTCAGCTTGCGATAAAGATGCGTGCGCTCGAGACCGGTCTTCTCCGCGACACGCGTCATGCTGCCGTTCTCGCGCGCGAGGTGATATTCGAAGTACGCGCGCTCGAACGCATCGCGCGCATCGCGCAGCGGAATGTCGAACGAGATCGACGCGGTTTGCGCGACGAGCGTGCCGCCGCCGACGCCATCGGACGACAGTATCGGCAACGCGGCCGCCGACGCGACTGACGATGCGCTGACCGGCAACGCCGGCTTCGCAGCCACGCCGCCAGGCACGGCCGCCGCGTTACCACGTGCGAGTCCCTGCTCGACCGCCTTTAGTAGCTTCTGCAACGCGATCGGCTTTTCGAGGAAGTTGAGCGCGCCGATCTTGGTGGCCTCGACCGCGGTGTCGATCGTCGCGTGACCGGACATCATGATCACGGGCATCGTCAATTGACCTTGCGCGGCCCATTCCTTGAGCAGCGTCACGCCGTCGGTGTCCGGCATCCAGATGTCGAGCAGCACGAGGTCCGGCGCCTGACGCAGACGGAACTCGCGCGCCTCCTGCGCGTTTTCAGCGGCCTCCACGACGTGTCCCTCGTCGCTGAGGATCTCCGAGAGCAGTTCCCGGATGCCCATTTCATCATCTACCACCAGGATGGTTGCCATTTATGCTGCCCTTGTCTGCACTGTTGCTTTTGTCGTTCCCTGCGACGCGCCGCCGTGCGCCGGATGGGCACCCGAACCAGGTGCACCCGGCTGCGCGGGGTCGTCCGCCAGTTGAAGGAAGAGAATCGAAATCTGCGCGCCTTCGATCACGTCGCCGGCCTTCATGCGATTGCGAATGTCGATGCGCGCGCCATGTTCGTCGACGATCTTCTTGACCATCGCAAGCCCTAGACCCGTACCCTTGGCCTTGGTCGTCACGTACGGCTCGAACGCGCGCGTGAGGATACGCGCGGGGAAGCCTGGTCCGTTGTCCGACACTGTCAGACGGACCGCGACGCGCGCCTTGCCTTGCGCGTCGGGGTCTCCGTATTCTACTGTCCTCGTCTCGAGCAAAACACGCGGATGCGCGACTTCGGCGACCGCGTCCTGCGCGTTCTGCAGCAGGTTGTGGATCACCTGACGCAACTGCGTCGCGTCGCCGCGTATCGCGGGCAAGGCCGCCAGCTCGACCTGGATCGCGCCCTTGCCTTCTTCGATACCGTACAGCGTGAGCACCTCGCTGACCAGACCATTCAATTGCAGATGCGCGAGTACCGCGGGCGGTGTGCGCGCGTAGTCGCGGAAATCGTCGACCATCTGCTTCATCGCGGCGACCTGATTGACGATCGTCGTCGCGCCGCGCTTCAGCACGTCCGCATCCGACGGCGCAAGCTTGTCGGCGAGCTTCATCTGCAACCGTTCGGCCGACAGTTGAATCGGCGTGAGCGGATTCTTGATCTCGTGCGCGAGGCGCCGCGCGACTTCGCCCCATGCGATCGAACGCTGCGCGGAGATCACGTCGGAGATGTCGTCGAACACGATCACGTAGCCCGCGGTCTGCATGCCTTCAGCGTCGCGCTCGTTCGCCGCGAGGAGGCGCGCGCCGCGCACGAGCAGCGTGAGCGGCTCGGTTTCGCCGGGCACCGGCACCGAGAACTGCTGCTGCCAATGGCCGTTGTCGTCATGGCCGTCTTCACTCGCCGCTTCGCGATCGGCGAATGCCTTGCGCACAATCGCGCCGAATTCGCCGAGCACGCCGATCTGATCGAGCGACGAGCCGAGCACCGTCTGGAACGGCTGACGGAAAATCCGCTCGGCGCCTCGATTCGCGGTGGTCAGCCGGAATTGCCGGTCGAACACGAACACACCCGCGGTCAGGTTCGCGAGGATGCTCTCGAGATACGCCTTCGAATGCTCGAGCGCGATACGATTTTTCTCGACCGCCCCGCGCGCTTCCGACAACTGCCGCGTCATCGCATTGAACGACTGCGTGAGGAAACCGAGTTCGTCGCGCGACTTGATCTCGCGCTTTGGCGTGTAGTCGCCCTCGGTGATTTCCTTCGTGCCCTGCGCGAGCAGGAATAGCGGCCGCGCGAGCTGATTGCCGAGCGCCAGCGCGAGCATCATCGCGATGAAGGTCGCGAGAAACAGCGACAGGGTCAGCGTGCCGATGTACATCTTGCGCAAGCCGGTGCGGCCGAGCGCCTTCTCCTGATACTCGCGATACGCGCGCTGCACCGAGTCGGCATTGCGCGCGAGTGTCGTCGAGACCGGCTGCGTCAGTTGCAGGAAGCGCTCGGCGGGCTGCAATAGCGACGCGTTCGCATCGGGAATACGCTGCACCACGCGCAGACGCAGCGCTCCCTTGCCGCCGTGCGCATTCGGATCGCCGTCCACTTCGCCTTCGATCGCCGCATAGCCGTGGCCACGCGCCTGCTCGATCATCAGCGGTGTCGGCAGATCGTTCGGCAGCAGCATCGCGTAGTTGCCGGACGCCTGCGCGACCACGTGCATGTCCGGCGTCGCGCCAGACATGCTGCGGGTCGGCTCGACGATCGTCGCGTCCTGCACACCGAACTGGTCGCGCAAACGCAGCAGCGTCAACGTGGTGCCGGCCGCATCCGCGCTCGCGAGCTGCTCGGACATCAGACGCGCCTTCGTCTGCAGATCGGACAGCGACGCGTCGAGCATGCCGCGCCCGAGGTTGAGGCCGGACGCGAGCGCGGTTTCGACGTTCACGTCGAACCACGACTCGATGCTGCGCGACACGAACTGATACGACACGATGTAGATGATGCCGCCCGGCACCACACCGACCAGCGCCATGAAGAACGCGAGCTTCGCGAGCAGCCGTGTGCCGAATTTGCCCGTGCGTAATCGCACGATGATGATGACGACGAGCGTCGCCACCACCAGCAGAAAGATCAACGCGACCGCGACGTTGGCCGCATACAGCCACTGGTAATAGCGGTCGAAGAATTCGGTGTTCGCGCTGGCGGCGGCCAGCAACACGAGCAGCAACACGGCCGTCACCGCGACCGTCGACACGAGCACGCGCACGACGATGCTGCTGACACTGGTGGAAGATGAGCGCACTTTATTTAGCACGATCGGCGGCCGTGAAAGTGAAGCGCTTCCAATCGGAGGCGAGGTTCCAGTCGCGGTTGTTCACCGCGTCGATCTGGAACGGCTTGGGCATCAGCCCGATGTCGAGTTGCATGCGCACGGACGCGTTATAGGTTTCACCGACCCGCACCTGATTGCGGTCGATCACGTGCCACGACGTCACGTGTTTGATCACCGCGAGCGCATCGTTGAGCGTGGAAAAGCCGAGCTGCAAGCCGCCCGACTGCACGCTCGACACGCGATATTCGCGCGTGAGTGGCTGGAACGACAGCCGCAAACTTTGCGACACGCTGACCGGCTGCTCGTCGAACCAGTACCAGCGCGGCCGGCTCAGTTCGAAATCGGTCGTGAAATAAAGCGGAATGCCTTTGTTGACCGCGTCTTCGAGATTGCTGTTCAGCTCGAATTCGAAATGCGCGTCGAGACTCCAGCCGCCGTTGTCGGCCTGCAGCGACGCCCGCTGCACCGCGATCGAGTCAGCGTGCGCCGCGCCCGGCGCTGCAAGCCAGACGGCCAGCGCGATCCAGAGCACGGCAGCGAGCCGAAGCGGGAAGAAGCGTTTTATGGTCACCGTTTCTGAAAGCGCGCGTAGAAAAATCCGTCGTGGTCTGAGTTCGTGCCGGAGCTGAATTCAGCGGGTCGTCCAGCATGAGAACCGGCCGATGGGTCGGCGGGCGCGCGGGCAACTGAGGGTAAAAGCTGCCCCGGCGCGTCCAATCGTACCGCATCCTGGTGCTGGTTTCCAAACCACTGTGCCTGCAACTCGCCCTCTTCGGGGAAGATCGAACAGGTGACGTAAAGCAACTCGCCGCCCGGTTTCACGAGCGGCCACAGCGCGTCGAGAATGCGGCGCTGCTCGGCGACGAGCGCGGCGATATCGGACTGACGACGCAGCCAGCGAATATCCGGATGACGCCGCACGATGCCCGACGCCGAGCACGGCACGTCGGCGAGGATGCGGTCGAACGGCTGGTCGAGGTCGTCGTGCCATTGCGCGGGGTTGCCCGCGTCGCCGATGCGCACTTCCGCTTCGAGCTTCAGACGCCGCAGGTTTTCGCCGATGCGGCGCGCGCGAGACGCATCGCTTTCGAGCGCGACCATTTGAATGTTGGCGAGTTCGAGCAGATGCCCGGTCTTGCCGCCAGGGGCCGCGCATGCGTCGAGCACGCGCATGCCGTCGCGCACGCCGAGCAATTGCGCGGCGAGTTGCGCCCCTGCGTCCTGCACGGACACGACACCTTCGCTGAAGCCCGGAATGCGCTCGACCGGCATTGGCGTCGCGAGCGTGACCGCGTACTCGCCAGCCTTGCTTGCGGCGATCTGCTGGCGTTGCAGCACTTGCAGATAGGCGTCGACCGTCGAATGGCGCGCGTTCACGCGCAACGTCAGCGGACCTTGCGTGTTGCCGGCGGCCAGCACCGATTGCCACGCCTCGGGCCATGCGCGCTTCACCGCGTCGATCCACCAGGCCGGATAGTTCCAGCGCGCTACTTCATCGGCTTGCACGGAGGCGAGCAACGTGTCGCGCTCGCGCAAGAAGTTGCGCAGCACCGCGTTGACGAGCCCCTTCGCGAACGCGAACTCGCGACGCGCGCCAATCACCCTGACCGCCTGGTCGACGACCGTGAACGGCGTGTAGGCAGCGCTCGCTTCGTCGTCGACGAGCAGCGCGAGCGCGCACGCGAGCACATGCGCGACGTGCGGCGGAGGCGCCTTCTTCACCAGCTTCGCGATCAGCCACTCGGCGGTTGCGAGACGGCGCAGCGTGCGATAGGCGATATCCTGCACCGCGCCGCGCGCCGCTGCGGCGTTGTCCTCGGGCACCGCCACGAAAACGCTTTGCAGCGCCGCGGGCAAGGCCGCGCCGAGACGCACGGCGCCAACGGCCTGGGCCGCGCAATCGAGTGCGAACCCGAGCGATTCGGGCGACAGTTGCAGCGTCGACAAACGGGATTCGCGCGAACGCGCCGACGAGGAAGCAGAACGCGAAGAAGGCTTTGGAGTCATGAAGGGAGCAAGGGCAAGCCGCACGGTGCGCGCGGCGCAATCAGCGCACATTGTAGCGTGGCGCCGGTGGGGCGCCGCCATGCGTGGGTGGTGGCCGCAGACGCTGTCGTGCAGTGGCGACGAACAGTGTGAAAAAAAGCGGGCCTCGCGGGCCCGCTCTTCAGTACTTCAGGCTCGACGCGCCGAGCGACGCGGCGCCTCAGTCGAAGCGCCCGGTGCGCGCCATTTCCATCAAACGCGCGATGCGTTCCTCGGTCGCCGGGTGCGTCGAGAACAGACTCGCGATACCGCCGCCCGACAGCGGATTCATGATCATCATCTGCGCGGTGGCCGGATGCGCCTCGGCCGTCGGGAACGGAATGCCGCTCGCATAGCGATGGATCTTGTCGAGCGCCGACGCCAGTGCCTGCGGGTCGCCCGAAATCTGCGCGCCGCCCCGGTCGGCTTCGAATTCGCGCGCACGCGAAATCGCCATCTGGATCAACGCACCGGCAATCGGCGCGAGCAGCGCAACCGCGATGCTCGCGATCGGGTTCGCGGGACGGCCGTTTTCGTCGCGGCCGCCGAAGAACATCGCGAAGTTCGCCAACGCGGAAATCGCGCCGGCCATGGTCGCCGAAATCGTCGAGATCAGAATGTCGCGATGCTTCACGTGCGCGAGTTCGTGCGCCATTACGCCGCGCATTTCGCGCTCGGACAGTACGCGCAGAATGCCGGTGGTCGCCGCGACTGCCGCGTGCTCCGGGTTGCGGCCGGTGGCGAACGCGTTCGGCGCGTCTTCGTTGATCAGGTAGACGCGCGGCATCGGCAGGTTCGCGCGCGTGGCGAGATCGCGCACCATCCGATAGAACTGCGGCGCGCTGTTTTCGTCGACTTCCTGCGCGTTGTACATGCGCAGGACCATCTTGTCGGAGAACCAGTACGAGAAGAAATTCATCCCAAGGGCGATCACGAGCGCGACCATCATGCCGCGCGACCCGCCGATCATCCCGCCGATCACGATGAAAAGGGCCGTAATCGCGGCCATCAACATCGCGGTTTTCACCCAGTTAAACATGTCTGCAACTCCTTGCCCCGAGCGTGGCCTTCATCTCCGTGCCGCGCGATTGCGGCGCCAGATTGTAAGCGAAATGTTAGATATGGGCGATGCGGGAAAATTCAATCATCGCGAGGCGCTCGCGAGTTTGATGCCCAGGCCGACGAACGCGCTGCCGACGCCGCGATCGAGCCAGCGCTTGACCGCCGGTTTGCCCGAGAAACGCTGCGTGACGCTTCCCGCGATCCACGCGACGAAGCTGTTCCAGACCATGCTCATCAGCACGAAGACCGCGCCGAGCGTGAGAAACGCGAAGGTCTTGTGTTCGCTGCCCGTCGTGACGAATTGCGGGAAGAACGACACGAAGAACAGCACGACTTTCGGGTTCAGAACGTTGGTCCAGAAGCCCTGCAGGAACAACTGCCGCAGCGACTTGGGCGTGGACGACGCGCGCGCATCGCCGACCGGCGCATCAGCGGCCGGCTTCGCGAAGATCAGGCGCACCCCCAGATAGATCAGATAAATCGCGCCGACGAATTTGACGATGGTGAACGCCGTGGCCGACGCGGCCAGCAGCGCGGTCAGCCCAAACGCGCAGGCAAGCGAGTGAATGCAGCAGCCCGCCGAAATGCCGAGCGCCGACATCAGCCCAGCGCCGCGGCCCTCGGCGACGCTGCGCCCGACGATATAAGCGGTATCCGGCCCCGGCGTGATGTTCAGGAGAAAAACCGCGACGATGAAAAACTCGAAATGGACGATGCCGAACATGTGATGCACCCTCGAAAACCCGGTCTGCTGCATGGAGGATTCTAACGCGCGTCGCGCTCGCGGCGGGCGCGGAGAACACCGGCCGAATGGACGATGCTCCGGCGTGCGACACGCGCTTATTGCGCCTTGGGAAGCTGGAAGCGCTGGCCTGCGGCGAGCGGCGAGCCAGCAAGGAATTCGCGCACCGGCAGGCGCTTGCCGCCGGGCTTCTGCAATTGCGTCAGACGCAGTGCACCTTCGCCGCAAGCGACCAGCACGCCGGCGGGCGCAACCTCGACGATGGTGCCTGGCGCCTTGTTGCTGCCCGACGCCGGCGAGGCCACGGCGGTGGCGGCCCAGATCTTGACGGTGCTGCCGTCGTCGAGCGTGCCGGCGCCGCCGGGGAACGGGTCGAACGCGCGCACCTGACGCGCAAGCGCCTCGGCCGGCCGGCGCCAGTCGAGCGCCGCTTCGTGCCTGGCGATTTTCTCGGCGTAGGTCACGCCGTCGGCCGGTTGCGGGATCGACGTCAGCTTGCCGCTGCGCTCGAGCTCGATCAGTGCGTCGACGATCAGTTGCGCGCCGTCCGCGGCGAGGCGGTCGTGCAGCGTGGCGGTGGTGTCGTCGGCGGAGATGGGGGTGCGTACTTCCGAAATCATCGCGCCGGTGTCGAGTCCAGCGTCCATCTGCATCAGCGTGATGCCGGTTTGCGCGTCGCCCGCCTCGATCGCGCGATGAATCGGCGCTGCGCCGCGCCAGCGTGGCAGCAGCGACGCGTGGATGTTGATGCAGCCGAAGCGCGGAATGTCGAGCACTTCCTGCGGCAGGATCAGTCCGTAGGCGGCGACAACCATCACGTCGTGCGGCGTCGCGCGCAGTTGCTCGATGCCGGCGGCGGCTTCCTGTGGATATTTGCCAGCGCGGCGCAGCGACGTGGGCTGCGCAACCGCGAGGCCGTGCTCCTGCGCGTAGCGCTTGACCGGACTCGCCTGCAGCTTCATGCCGCGACCCGCCGGCCGGTCCGGCTGCGTCAAGACGAGCGGCACGGCAAACCCGGCGCCATGAATCGCGGCCAGCGCTGCCGCGGCGAATTCCGGTGTGCCGGCAAAGATGACGCGCAACGAATGACTCATGAATGGGGCGGTAGGCAAGTTGAAAGCGCGTTACATCGCGTGGGCGAGCTTCTTCATCTTGCTCTTGATGCGCGTTTGCTTCAGCGGCGACAGATACTCGACGAACACGTGGCCCATCAGGTGATCCATTTCGTGCTGAATGCACACGGCGAGCAGCCCCTCGCAATCGAGCTCGAACGTTTCGCCCTTCTCGTTGAGCGCACGCACGCGCACTTTCTCGGCACGCTCGACGTTGTCGTAGATCCCGGGCACCGACAGGCAGCCCTCTTCCGACAACTTCCTCTCATCGCTCGACCAGACGATTTCCGGATTGATGAACGCGAGCAGTTCGTCGTGCGTTTCCGACACGTCGATCACGATCACGCGTTCGTGCACGTCCACCTGGGTGGCGGCGAGGCCGACGCCGGGCGCCGCGTACATCGTTTCGGCCATGTCCGCGACGAGACGGCGGATACGGTCGTTGACCTCCGGGACCGGCTTCGCCACCTTGTGCAGCCGTTTGTCCGGGTAATTGAGGATGCTCAGTAAAGCCATGATTTCGAGTGTGATTTGAGACGCCGCCAACCGTTGGAGGCTCGCGTTGGCCATTTGGCCAGGTTGTGAGCCCGTCGTAATACGCAGAGGATAGATGATGTCGAACCGGTTCGATTCAACGCGCCTCGTGCGCCCGACGACGAACCCGCGCCGGTAAGCGCGGCGCCGCGATTATTCGCGGCTCATTGCCGTTTTATTTCCGCGTTTTTATTTCGGATGATGAAAATTTTAGCATGGCGCCCGCCTGCCCGCAGGCCCCGCCAGAGGAGCGACCCGCATGCAGACCTTGCCCGCGACCCGTATCGAACTTGCCGCCTGGCTGCGGTTGTCACTTGCGCCGGGCCTAAAACCCGCGGCGTTGCGCCTGTTGCTGGGCGCATTCGGGCTGCCGCAGGCGCTGTTCGCGCAGTCGCCGGAGACGCTCGCGGAGGTCGCCGGTGACGCCGCGGCGCGCGCGGTGCTGGCGCCGCCCGGTCCAGCGTTCGACGGCCAGCTCGATGCGGTGCTCGCATGGCGCGAGCAGCCGGGCAACCAGATCGTCACGCTCGACGATCCCGCCTATCCGCCCGCGCTGCTGACGTTGCCCGATCCGCCACCGCTCCTATATATAAAGGGCCGGCTTGATCTGCTGCATACGCGCGCGGTCGCGCTGGTAGGCAGCCGCAGCGCGACGCCGCAGGGCATCGAGGATGCGCGGCGGTTCGCGCGAGAGCTGTCGGCGGCGGGCGTGACGGTCGTATCGGGGCTCGCACTCGGCATCGACGGCGCCGCGCATCGGGGCGGGTTGGAAGGTGTCGGCGGAACGGTCGCGGTGGTCGGCACCGGCGCGGACCTCGTCTATCCCGCCGCGCATCAAGCGCTCGCGCGGCAGATCGCGGCGCAGGGTGCGATTCTCTCGGAGTGGCCGCTCGGCACGCCGGCACGCGCCGCCAACTTCCCACAGCGCAACCGGCTGATCGCTGGGTTGGTCAGCGGAGTCGTGATCGTCGAGGCGGCTATGCGTTCCGGTTCGCTCATTACCGCGCGGCTTGCCAATGAGATGGGGCGCGACGTGTTCGCGTTGCCCGGATCGATTTACGCGCCGTTGTCGCGCGGCTGTCATCGGATGATCAAGCAGGGAGCGCGGCTCGTGGAAACGCCTGACGAGGTGCTGGAGGAGCTCGGTTTTGCCCGGCGGCCGGCGGGCGATGCGAGACGCTCGGCGAAGCGGGCCGTGCCGCTGGAGCATGCGGGTTTGCACGTTTCGTCGGGTGGGACCGCTTTGCCCGCTACGACCGCAGCCTTCGCCGACTCACCGGCGTCCGGGCCGGCCCCGCAGCCGGCGCTCGCCCCTGACGCACAGCGTCTGCTCGCCGCGCTCGGCCATTCGCCGACCACGCTTGAAATTCTCGCCGCCCGTACCGAGATGGAGAATGCCGCCCTGCACGCCGCCTTGCTCCGGCTCGAACTCGCCGGCGAGGTCACGCTGCTGCCCGGCGGCCGCTTCATGCGAGCCCATCATGACTGAGCCGAGACTGACCGGCGTCAATGCAGATTGGCAACTTTTCGCGACCGGCCATGCTACATTCGCGCCAAAGCACCCGACAAAACGCACAAGGAAATCACTTCATGCCCGCGCTGAACCTCGACACCGACCAGGACCGGATCGCCGAGCGCGTCAACGAACCCGACACGCTGTTCGTTGCATGCCTGTGCGCGGAGTGGTGCGGAACGTGTCGCGAGTACCGAGACTCCTTCAACCAACTGGCCGAGCGGCACCCGGAAGTCTGTTTCGCATGGATCGACATCGAAACTCATGCGGATCGGTTCGACGATCTGGACGTCGAGAATTTCCCGACCGTCCTGATCGAAGACTCGGTGACGACACGGTTTTTCGGTACGGTTTTGCCACAGGTGTCGATCGTCGAGCGGATGCTGTCGGATCTGACCGCGCTGCCCGGCGTAACCGGTGCGCCGAAGCTGCGACCGGCGCTGGCGGTCGCCTGAAGGCGGCCTCGCGCGCCGCCCGGTCAAACGGAAAGTCTCGCGACGCGCGGCTTGCGGCACAGGCCCCCGCCGATCATTTGGGACAGCATCGCGGCTGGCATCGCTGTCCGCACGCGGCGTTTGCCGCAGTTGATCAACCGCCGGACGCGCAATTATGATGACGCGCTTTTATGGCACTTGACCCGTTGGGTTCGCACCTTGTGCTATAAAGCGGTCGTTATTGGGTCGAAAGAGGTCTCAAGCGAGCGTCGCGCGCCATGTTGGCCCTCAAGGCCACCAACCCGGATCTACCAACCTCACATCGAGTCATGTCCAAAGCACTGATCATCGCCGAAAAGCCTTCTGTCGCGAACGACATCGCGCGCGCTTTGGGCGGCTTTACCAAGCATGACGAGTACTACGAAAGCGACGACTACGTCCTTTCGTCGGCAGTGGGCCACCTGCTGGAAATCGCCGCGCCCGACGACTACGAAGTCAAGCGCGGCAAGTGGAGCTTTGCCAATCTGCCCGTCATTCCTCCGCATTTCGATCTGAATCCGATCGCGAAGAGCGAGTCGCGCCTGAAGGTGCTGACCAGGCTGATGAAGCGTAAGGACATCGACCGTCTGATCAACGCATGCGACGCGGGGCGCGAGGGCGAACTGATTTTCCGCCTGATCGCGCAGCACGCGAAAGCCAAACAGCCGGTGCAACGGCTGTGGCTGCAGTCGATGACGGCCGGCTCGATCCGCGACGGTTTCGCGCGTCTGCGCAGCGACGAAGAGATGCAGCCGCTCGCCGACGCGGCGCGCTGCCGCTCGGAGGCGGACTGGCTCGTCGGCATCAACGGCACGCGCGCGATGACCGCGTTCAACAGCAAGGGCGGCGGCTTTTTCCTGACCACGGTCGGGCGCGTGCAGACGCCGACGCTTTCGATCGTCGTCGAGCGCGAAGAGAAGATTCGACGCTTCGTGCCGCGCGACTACTGGGAAGTGAAGGCGGAGTTCGTCTGCGCGGGCGGCTTCTACGAAGGCCGCTGGTTCGATCCGAAATTCAAGCGCGACGAGTTCGATCCGGAGAAGCGCGATTCGCGCCTCTGGGCGTTGCCAGCGGCAGAGACGATCGTCGCGGCTTGCCGCGGACAGCTCGGCACGGTGACCGAGGAGTCGAAACCGTCGACACAGCTGTCGCCCGCGCTCTTCGACCTGACCAGTCTGCAGCGAGAAGCCAACGGCCGCTTCGGCTTTTCGGCGAAGAACACGCTGGGTCTCGCTCAGGCGCTGTACGAAAAGCACAAGGTTCTGACCTATCCGCGTACCGACGCGCGCGCGCTGCCGGAAGACTATCTGGACACGGTCAAGCAGACGCTCGGCATGCTCAAGGAGAGCAACAACTACCTGCCGTTCGCGAAGCAGGTGCTCGACAAGGGCTGGGTGAAGCCGAACAAGCGCATCTTCGACAACTCGAAGATCAGCGACCACTTCGCAATCATCCCAACGCTGCAGGCGCCGAAGAATCTGTCCGAGCCGGAGCAGAAGCTCTACGACCTCGTCGTGAAGCGCTTCCTCGCCGTGTTCTTCCCTGCCGCCGAATCCCGAGTGACGACGCGTATCACCGAGGTGGTCGGCCATCACTTCAAGACCGAAGGCAAGGTGCTCGTCGAGCCGGGTTGGCTGCAGATCTACGGCCGTGAAACCAGCGGCGATGACGCGAACCTCGTGCCGGTGCAGAAGGACGAAAAGGTCAAGACCGACAAGATCGCCGCGCAGCAACTGATCACGAAGCCGCCCGCACGCTACAACGAAGCGACGCTGCTGTCGGCGATGGAAGGTGCGGGAAAACTGGTCGAAGACGACGAATTGCGCGAAGCGATGGCGGCCAAGGGGCTCGGCACGCCGGCAACGCGCGCGGCGATCATCGAAGGTCTGCTCACCGAAAAGTACCTGATCCGCGAAGGCCGTGATCTGATTCCGACCGCCAAGGCCTTCCAGCTGATGACGCTGCTGCGCGGCCTCGGCGTGAAGGAGCTGACTGCGCCGGAGCTAACCGGCGAATGGGAATACAAGCTGTCGCAGATGGAGCGCGGCAACCTGCCACGCGACGCATTCATGCAGGAAATCGCGCGCATGACGCAGACTATCGTCAAGCGCGCGAAGGAATACGATTCCGACACGATCCCGGGCGATTACGCGACATTGCAGACACCTTGCCCGAATTGCGGTGGCCAGGTGAAGGAAAACTACCGGCGTTTCGCGTGCTCGAAGTGCGAGTTCTCGATCTCGAAGATTCCGGGCGGCCGTCAGTTCGAGATCGCCGAAGTCGAAGAACTGCTGCAGAACAAGACGATCGGGCCGCTGTCGGGCTTCCGCAGCAAGATGGGGCGGCCGTTCTCGGCGATCCTGAAACTGTCGCTCGACGACGAGATCAAGAATTACAAGCTCGAGTTCGACTTCGGCCAGGACGCGGCCGGCGAAGACGGCGAGCCGCCCGACTTCTCCGATCAGCAGCCGGTCGGCGCGTGTCCGAAGTGCCAAGGCCGCGTTTTCGAGCATGGCATGAGCTACGTCTGCGAAAACTCGGTGGCGAATCCGAAGTCGTGCGACTTCCGTTCCGGCAAGGTGATCCTGCAGCAGGAAATCGCCCGCGAGCAGATGGCCAAACTGCTCGAGGAGGGTCGCACCGATCTGCTGACGAACTTCAAGTCGTCGCGTACCGGCCGTAACTTCAAAGCTTTCCTCGTCAAGCAGAACGACGGCAAGATCGGCTTCGAATTCGAGAAGAAGGAGCCGGCGGCGGCGAAGACCGCAGCGGCGAAGACTTCGGGTGCTCGTTCCGCGGCCAAGGCGATGCCGGAAGCGGACGAAGGTGATACCGCGGTCGCCGTGAAGGCCGAGCCGGCGGAAAAGAAGGTGGCGGCGAAGAAGGCGCCCGCCGCCAAGACCGCGGCGGCCAAGAAGGCACCGGCGAAAAAGACCGCGGCGCGAAAAACCGGCTAGTAGGGCGAGATTCGGATCGGCGGCTCGGGTGGTAGCAGGAATAGCTACATTAGCCACCGCAGTCGGCGATCCGTGCACAGCCCGCGGTGTAGTCCGCATCTGTCCATGAAAAAAGAAAAAAGGCGCAGTCACTTGAGGTGACTGCGCCTTTTTAATGCCGGCCCGCATCGCTGCGGGCTTCGACATTCAGCGATTTACAGCGGCGATAACGCCGTCGGGCGTGGACTGCGATTGGCCGACTTCGTCATCGGCTTCGGCACGGCCGGCGACAGCTCGCTATCGAGAAGCCGCGACAGCGGCTCGGCGCCATCGAACGCTTCCGGTGCGCGCGACTCGGCAGTCTCGAACGCGGCCGACGTCGCCGGACGCTCCAGACCGTCCTTGATCCACTGCTCGCCGAGCACGCTGTTCGGCGTCTGGTTGAAGTGCTCGACCAGATGGTCGATGAACGTGCGCACCTTGGCCGGCAGGTGACGGCGGCTTGGGTACGCAATATTGATCTCGACCTGCGGCAAACGGTAATCGCCGAGCAAACGCACGAGCCGGCCGCGCGTCATGTCGCGACCGATCAGATAGCTCGGCAGAATCGCGGTGCCCATGCCGAGCAGCGCAAACTGTCTCAGCATCTCCGTGTTGTTCGCGACGATCACGTTCGACGGCCGCACGCGCACTTCGCCTTCCGGCCCCGTAAACACGCGTTCATCGCCCCAGTATTCGGATGGCAGGCTCAGGCACGGGTGCTCGAGCAGATGTTCGGGACGCGTCGGCATGCCATGCTTTTCCAGATAAGCCGGCGTCGCGCAGACGGTCATGCAGCCCGTGGTCAGACGCCGCGTAACGATACTCGCGCTGCGCATTTGCCGCGCGATCACGACGCCGACGTCGAAGCCCTCCTCGACGAGGTCCACCTGACGATCGACCAGCGTGACGTCGGGAATGACTTTCGGATAGCGCTCCGCGTACGTTTGCAGCACGGGCGCGAGGTTATGCAGCCCGAACACGACGGGCGCGACGATGCGTAGCGTGCCGACGGGTTCGTGATTGCGAGCGACCACCATCTGTTCGACGTCTTCCAGTTCGTCGAGAATCTGACGGGCGCGCTCGAGGTAGACCTGACCGGATTCGGTCAGCGACAAGCTGCGGGTCGTGCGATTGAGCAGCCGCGTACCAAGACGGCCCTCGAGGTCGGCAACGTGACGGGTGGCGACCGCGTTGGAAATATCCATGGCGCTCGCGGCGCGGGCAAAACTGCCGAGATCCGCCACCTTGACGAAAACTCGCATCGACTGCAAATGATCCATAGGACAACTCCCTGCCTTGTTACTGCTTCCTGACAATTGGTGAAAACCAGTGAAGCGAACTTGGAATTCTCCTACGACTCGCAAAATCGTGCAGAAGTTGCCCGCAAAATAGGAAATATTGTCAATTTTGGTATGACTGTGTCGATAAAACCGGGGTCCGACCAGCGATTATTCCCAAATCAAAAACAATCTGCTGCGCTGCATCTTGCTCCGTCTTTTTTGTTCGAACAGACGCAACGGTCGTTCGGCCGTTGCGGAACTCGAAAAAACGGAAATAAACCGGGCGCCCAAACGAAAAAACCGCCCGAGGGCGGCTTTTATGCTGAGTGAGCACTCACATAATCAAGCTGTGAGTTTTTCCTCGAGCGCGCGCTTCGCCTCAGTCAGTGCCGGCGGCAGACCGTGTTGCAGCGTGTCAAACAGCTTCGTGTGCAACACGAGCTCGTCGCGCCATGCAGCGTCATCGACGGAAATCACCTGCTCGAACTGCTCGCGGCTGAAGTTCAGCCCGCTCCAGTCGATGTCCTCATAGTGCGGCGAAATGCCGAACGCATGCTCTTCGCCCTGCGCGGTGCCTTCGATGCGGCCGACCATCCAGCTCAGCACGCGCATGTTCTCGCCGAAGCCAGGCCACACGAACTTGCCGTCCGCGCCCTTGCGGAACCAGTTCACGCAGAAGATTTTCGGCAGCTTCGCGCTCAACTGCTGCAGACGCTCGCCGGTCTTCAGCCAATGAGTGAAATAGTCGCTCATGTTGTAGCCGCAGAACGGCAGCATCGCGAACGGATCGCGGCGCACCACGCCCTGCTGTCCAGCCGCCGCGGCGGTGGTTTCAGAGCCCATCGTCGCCGCCATGTAGACGCCCTCGACCCAGTTGCGCGCTTCGGTGACGAGCGGCACGGTGGTCGAGCGGCGGCCACCAAAGATGAATGCGTCGATTGCGACGCCGGCCGGGTTTTCCCAGTCCGCGTCGATCGACGGGCACTGCGAAGCCGGCGCCGTGAAGCGCGCGTTCGGATGCGCCGCCTTGCGGCCGGTTTCCTTTGCCTCGGCCGGCGTCCAGTCCTTGCCCTGCCAGTCGATCAGATGCGCCGGCGGGTCGTCGGTCATGCCTTCCCACCAGACGTCGCCGTCGTCGGTCAACGCGACGTTCGTGAAGATCACGTTTTCCTTCAACGTGGCGAGCGCGTTGTAGTTGGTCTTTTCGCTCGTGCCCGGCGCGACGCCGAAGTAGCCGGCTTCCGGATTGATCGCGTACAGGCGGCCGTCCTTGCCCGGTTTGATCCACGCGATGTCGTCGCCGATCGTCGAGATTTTCCAGCCGTTCAGGCCCGCCGGCGGGATCAGCATCGCAAAGTTGGTCTTGCCGCACGCCGACGGGAACGCCGCCGCCACGTGATGCTTGTGCCCTTCCGGCGAGGTGACGCCGAGAATCAGCATGTGTTCGGCGAGCCAGCCCTTGTCGCGACCCATCGTCGATGCGATGCGCAGCGCGAAGCACTTCTTGCCGAGCAGCGCATTGCCGCCATAGCCCGAGCCAAAGCTCCAGATTTCGCGCGATTCGGGGAAATGCACGATGTACTTGGTCTTGTTGCAAGGCCACGACACGTCCTGCTCGCCCGCCGCGAGCGGCGCGCCGACCGAATGCACGCATGGCACGAACTCGCCGTCCTCGCCGAGCACGTCATACACCTTGCGGCCCATGCGCGTCATGATGCGCATATTGGTCGCGACGTACGGGCTGTCGCTCAACTCGACGCCGATATGCGCGATCGGCGAGCCGAGCGGGCCCATCGAGAACGGCACCACGTACATCGTGCGGCCGCGCATCGCGCCATCGAACAGGCCGTCGAGCGTCGAGCGCATTTCGGCCGGGGCGATCCAGTTGTTGGTGGGGCCGGCGTCCTCGGCGCGCTGCGAGCAGATGAAGGTGCGATCCTCGACGCGCGCGACGTCGGACGGATCGGACCAGGCGAGATAGGAATTGGGACGCTTGGCGGGGTTGAGTTTCTTCAGCGTTCCGGCTTCGACCATCTGCGCGCACAGGCGGTCATATTCTTCCTGCGAGCCGTCGCACCAGACCACTTTTTCAGGCTTGGTCAGCGCGGCGATGCGCTGGACCCAGTCGATCAGCTTGCGGTGTTTGATCCATGTGGGCGCCTCGATAGTGGGCTGGCCTTCGAACGAGGGATGATTCATCGACTTGTCTCCGTTTGAAGCAATAGAAAAACGGTACAAGCCCGCGGGACGCTGCATGCGAGTGGCATTGAATTCATCGCGCCGACGTGTCAATTTTCCACTGGCGGCGCATGATTGCGCAGATCGTCCTGGGCCACACAGCTTGCCAGGCGGAGGCGCGCTTCCTACAAGGCTTCTGCAACCTTGTGTAAAGCGGCTTGCCTCAACACGCAACAAACTGCTAAAAACGTTCTCAATTCGCCCTCACGTAGCGTTGCCGTTCTTTTGTGTGCGACAGCTTCTACGGTAGGGCATCTAGCCAGACTAACGTGTGACCTAAGTCACATGGTGGGACAGTCAGCATAACATTCGGTTCGCACCAATGAGGTGCGTCGCAAATTACATACCATGAAGATTGCCATCCTCGACGATTACCAGGACGCCGTTCGCAAGCTCGACTGCTTTCAATTGCTGGCCGACCAGGAAGTCAAAGTATTCAACAATACCGTGCGCGGTCTCGGACAACTTGCGAGCCGTCTTGCGGAAGTCGACGCCCTCGTCCTGATTCGCGAACGTACCCGCGTCACGTCGCAACTACTCGACAAGCTGCCGCGTTTGCGCATGATCAGTCAGACTGGCAAAGTGTCGAGCCACATCGATCTAGCGGCCTGTACCGAGCGCGGCATTGCCGTGCTCGAGGGCAGCGGTTCGCCGGTCGCGCCGGCCGAACTGACGTGGGCACTCATCATGGCCGCCCAACGGCGTATTCCGCAATACGTGGCAAACCTTAAACAGGGCGCCTGGCAGCAGTCGGGGCTGAAGACGTCGGCGCTGCCGCCGAACTTCGGTTTGGGGCAAGTGCTGCGCGGACAGACGCTAGGGATCTGGGGCTACGGCAAGATCGGCCGACTCCTCGCCGGCTACGGCAAGGCGTTCGGCATGAACGTGCTGATCTGGGGCCGCGAGCACTCGCGCGAAGCCGCTCGCGCCGACGGCTACAGCGTCGCGGCGAGTCGTGAGGAACTGTTCGAGACCAGCGATGTGCTGTCCCTGCATCTGCGTCTGCACGACGACACGCGTGGCATCGTCAAGCAGGACGATTTGATGCGCATGAAACCGACCGCGCTGCTCGTGAACACGAGCCGCGCCGAGCTGCTCGAAGAGAGTGCGCTGGTGAACGCGCTGTCGCACAACCGTCCGGGGATGGTCGCGATCGACGTCTACGAAAGCGAGCCGATCCTGCAAGGCTACAGCCTGCTGCGCATGGAGAACGTGATCTGCACGCCGCACATCGGCTACGTGGAGCGCGAGAGCTACGAGCTGTATTTTTCGGCGGCGTTCAACAACATCCTCGCGTTCGATGCCGGCGATACCGCCAGTGTCGCGAATCCGGAGGCGTTGCAGGGCGGGCGCCGGCGGTGATTGGTGGGCGTGGCCGGCCGGCGGATCAGCTGTGTGCCCGCCCCGCCGCGTCGCTCATCGCGCTTCGTGCGCTCCCGCCGCCATCAATGCAGGGATGCGTTCAAGGAAGACCTCACCGTCGGCACGGCCAAGGTTATAGGCGTGCACCATCTGCGACGGACTCGTGTAATCCCAACTCGAAATCGGCACCTTGCGCGACGGTTGCACGTAAAGCCGCTGCTGCACGCCGTGTGGCACGACGAACATCTGCGGCCGCGGATAAAGACGCGTGACCATCACGAGCACGTTGCCCGGCGCGTCGGCATCTAGCGCGCCGACCGGCACGTTGTCGACCATGCCGCCGTCCAGCACCGGCCGGCCGTTGCGCCGCAGAACCGGCGTGAACGGCGGTGTACTCGACGATTGCAGGATCAGGTCGGCCAACTCGTCGACGCTCGCGCAATCCTGCGCGCGCACGAATTCCGGATGAAAGCCAAGCGTCCGACCGAGCGTCGGATGCAGCGTCTTGCGCACGTATTTTTCGATGTTGTACGCGACCAGCCCTGCCGCGACCGCACTTCTCGCGCCGAGCCAGCGCGGCAGATGCGACACGCCGATGCGGATTTCCGGCGCCTGCGCGAGCCTGGAAAACTTGTCGCCATAGATATCGAGCAGCGCCTGACGGTAGATCCGGTAATGCGGGAACACCGACTCGCCGCGCAGCAGATTGCCCCAGTATGCGTTGCGCGTGTTGTGGCGCAGCGCGTCGTCGTAATAGCGCATAACCCAGTCGGCGTCGCCGCGCGTGTAAATCATGCACGCGGTTGCGGCGCCGGCCGAAATGCCGGTGATCACGCGCGGACGGATGTCGAGCTGCGGCTGCACGACGTCCCAGAAACCCGCCTGCCACCAGCAGCGGTTGCCGCCGCCGGCGAATACGACCTGATCGAACATGCTGCTTTTCCTTGCTTTCCTTTGCTCTTGCTGCGCGCAGATTGTGTTGGCGGCCCCCTCGGGTCCGACGCGCATTCACTCGAGCAGCGCGTAAGTCGTAGTGGCTTGAACCGCCATGTTGCCGCCTTCGTCGAACAGTTCGACTTCGCCAAACACGAGATTGCGGCCCATGCGCAGCACGCGCGCCTTGATCAGCACATCGCCCTTGCGGACCGCGCGCATGAAGTTGATGTTCAGCGACACCGTGCTCATCGGCTTGAAGCCGCCGAGCGCGGCGGTGATGGCGACGACCATCGCCGTATCCGCGGCCGCCATGAATACCTGGCCGCTGATCATGCCGCCCGAGTGTCGCCACTCGCCAGAGAACGGCAGACGCAGCGTGGCACTTTCCTCGTCGACCTTGATCGGCGTCAACGTGAGCGCCCGGACCCATGGGGCGAGAACTCGGTCGAGCAGCTCGGTAATCTCTTTGTCATTCATGGGAATCCCCGGGCGAAAGTCGCGATGCTGCGTGCGGGAGGTGTCCGCGACATGATACCGGCAGCGTTGGACGCGTCGATATTTTCGGGATGGCGGCTTTGTCGAGGGAACGCTCAAGTTCGGGCGATGCGATCTTTTTAATAACACTGCGAAAAGGGCTTGGCAATCTCAAAAAGATCCTGCATAATTTCGCTTCCGTTGGGGGCGTTAGCTCAGTTGGTAGAGCAGCGGACTCTTAATCCGTAGGTCGAGTGTTCGAGTCACTCACGCCCCACCAAAGAATTCAAGGGCTTAGCGTATGCTAAGCCCTTTTTCTTTGCTACGACAAAAACGCATTGCTACTTCTTTGCTACCTTGCAGGGCGACGCCCATCGGGGAATATCGATGAATGACCCAGGCGACCTCACTTGGGAAGACTTCGTTCCCCCGTTCCGAGAGCCCCGGCTTTTTGCGTCTCCACCCGCAACCAATAACCTGTTTGTCTCCCCTGCTTGCATCGACTGGAAAAATCCCGAGGGCTATCCAGAAATCGACAATCCCGACAGCCAACGCTGGGCATGGGAGTTTTTGCGTCGAAGCGCCGCGTACGCCGAGTTGTTCGCAGCGCTACCCGCCGAGGGAGTCATAACGAAGCTTGCCCGCCAAGAACTGGGCTACAGCGACCGCGATCTTTTCCGGTTGCGGTGGCAGGTTAAGGAGCCAGTGGCACCGTCCACCGATTGGGGAGACATTGACGTAGCAACGCGCCACAATCTCATTGGACCGTCGTCACACGTCGAAATATTTCACCCAACGCTCCCCGATGAGGTCCGTGAGCTTGATCGAGAACCTGTGCTCCGTGTCACTGTTCCAGCCACGCCGCACCAACTGGTCGTGCGCCTCTCGCTCGACGGCGATCCACACGAGCAAGGGAAAGCTGTTACGAAATTGCTCGAAGATGCTCGCAAGCCGGTAGACCTCCCAACACAAGGGATCGTGGTGCGTGGCGATGCTATGGCAAATCTAGTGCTGCGAGAGGGCACTCCGGGGCTGGCTTCTTTCTACGACCGAAGCAAGCCATTTCGCCTTCAAAGGGCGAATCCAACACTTTTCGCGCTCGAAGACGGAAGTACGCAGATTCAATTTGCGGCGGGGGTAGCGTATCCGCAGACGGTCGCGAGACGGCCCAAATACCTGCACTTCGTCCTGCGCACCCTCGACGCCGTAACACAACAGCAAAACCTGCAACGTGAGCAGCTTGAACCTGATCGCACGTTTTTCAAAAACACAAAAGATTTGCGCAAATGGCTGGTCAGATTTCCCTTCGGTGAAGCGGCTGAAGATTGGGTCGCGCCACTCTCCGAGGAAATCGCCAAAATGTTCAAAAACGAAGTCGCATCGAGCAACTATGAGGGCGACCTAAAAATCAGGTTCACGCCGGGAAACGTGCGCGAGTGGATGCGGTATGCGCGCCGCTGCACTCTGGAACAGGGATACGTCCGCCTCGCGACAAAACCAGTCACTGCACATCTCAAACGCTGATCTCGCCACGAACTGCGACGGAACGCTATTGTAGAACAAGCCGTCGCAGCTCTCTCTATCGTTATTCAGCAACTCGCACCGCGCAGAATAAGCTGCGGAAAATCGTTACCCGCATTCTGCAACGTCGGCATCACGTTCTTTTTACACTCGGTTCTCCTTTCTCGAGAGTGCCGAGTTCTTGCGCCTTTCTCACCGTCTCATCTTGGCGTTCGTGAGCGCCGATTGAGTTCTCGGTAATCCGATCCGGCTCGCTTAGTTGCCTTCGCGCGCCAGTCTCATCTTTAGGCGACTGCTCAATGCTCAAGTCGACCCATTTCTCGGTCAATGCCTTGAGGTGCTTGTAGTTGTCGATTTGGCGGCGCACGTCGCTCAGCGCGTTACGCGCAATATATCGGCTCTTTCTGTCCCGCGTATAGCTCAACTGGTATTACGCACGACCCTGGTTGGCGGGGTCCTTCTATTGACAGCTGAGTGTGCCACGGCGCATTTCATCGATCGCGGCGAGCTTCGCCTTGATCGTCTCAATGCGTGTTTCGATTTGAAGGAGGCGATTTCATATAGTTAGTATTGCGTAGTAATACTATACTTGGCTGTCGACAGCAATTCGAAGACAAACGATGGCACTTTGGATGGCTTGGTGGGACGCGATCTGGTTGCTGCGCCCAGCGTTCGCTCGCCTGCGCAGCTTTATGTGGTTCGCAACTGCCGTGGCAGGCTTGACGGTGCGCACCGAGTTGCTGGGCGTGACCAGCATCGTGCGGGCGCTCAAGCTGCGACCGGCGCTCTACAACAAGCTGTGTGACAGCTTGCACAGCGACGCCGTGCAGCTCGATCAGCTCTCGGCGCTGTGGACCCAGGCGGTGTTGCGCCTGTTCCCGGAGCCGCTACGCGTCAATGGCCGGCGCGTCCTCGTCGGCGACGGCATCAAGGTGGCCAAGTCCGGCAAGAAGATGCCTGGCGTCAAGCTGCTGCATCAACAGTCCGACTCCAACGCCAAGCCCGAGTACATCATGGGGCATTCCATGCAGGCAGTCAGCATACTCGTGCGGGCCGCCCAGAGCGTCTTCGCCGTACCGCTGGCCGTGCGCATTCACGAAGGTCTGGTGTGGTCCAACCGCGATCGGCGTACCTTGCTCGACAAGATGATCTCGTTGCTGGGGATCGTCTCGGTCAACGATCCGTTCTACTTCGTCGCCGATGCCTACTACGCTGCTGGCAAGATCGTCAAAGGCCTGCGCGATCAGGACAACCACCTGGTCACACGCGTGAAGTCCAATGCAGTCGCCTATGCCCCGTACGTGCAGCAAGGACCGCGCAAACGGGGCCGCCCCAGGCGCTACGGCGCCAAGATCAAACTCAGATCGCTGCTGGCTGATTCACAGTCCTCACAATCAGCCCCCAGTCCAGTCTATGGCGAGCACAACGTAATCATCCAGTATCGGGTCTGCGATCTACTTTGGCCGGCGTGCGGACGGCTCGTTCGCTTCGTGGCAGTGATTCACCCCTGCAGGGGTTCGTGCCTGTTGATGTGCACCGACCTCGGCCTGGATGCCATCGAGATCATCCGCTTGTATGGGTTGCGCTTCAAGATCGAACACAGCTTCAAACAGGCGGTACATCGGATCGGCACATTCGCATACCACTTCTGGATGCAAGACATGAAGCCGCTTCGCCGCAGAAACGGTAACCAATACCTTCATCGCGAGTCCCTCGAGTACCGCAACGCCGTCAAGCGCAAGATCCACGCCTATCACGTCTTCATTCAGGCCGGCATCATCTGTCAGGGACTGCTTCAGTACTTGGCAGTGGTGTTTCCTTCACTCGTCTGGAGTTCCTTTGGATCCTGGCTGCGCACCATCCGCCCCGGCATCCCTCCATCGGAGTTGGTCGTCGCCAATGCATTACGCCAATGCCTGCCCGAATTTCTCGTGAATAGCGCCAAAACCAATTTCCTCGCGAAATTCATCGCCGAAAGACAGGACCCTGACACCTTCGAGATGTTCAGACTGGCCACATAGCCCCAAGACTGTGCCGAACTCGGCACTCTTGAGCTCCTTTCAACCAACATCAATTGAACCCGGGGAGTACCGATGTCGATGTCTGCCCAATCACGATTGCCAGACGAGCTGGTGACCAACACCGAAGCCGCCAAGATACTGGGCGTTGAGCCCGAAACGCTCGCCCAATGGCGCTACCTGCGCAAGTTCGCGGAGTCGCTGCCATATTTTAAGGTGGGCCGCAAAGTCTTCTACAGTAAGCGTGATCTGTTCGCTTTCCTCGAAACGTGTCGCGTCGGCGGCGCAGCCATGGGAAGCGAACAATAATGCCGCTGCCGCTCGTTAAAAAGCACCTTTCGGTCCATGCGCGTCACGAGCGTATACACGCGACCACCCAGCAAACCCTCAACGCGGCGGCTGGGAAAACAGCGAGTGACGCATATGCCGCATCATCAATTGCGCCTGCGGAGAACGAAAATCTGCCGGAAGTAGTACCGTTCGTGTCCACTCCGGAAGGCCTCTTCGAAATGATCGGCGGCCGACGCGAACACGTCTGCTCGCCGATGCGGTGGCTCGGGCAAGTATTCGACCCAGATGGTGGCAACCCTGCGCACGCGCTCGAAATCGAAACACGCCTCTCGACGATCAAGCGCGTTGAGATTCCTGAAACGTTGCTAACACAACCAGCCGACCTCGCGCGGTTCCTGATCGCCCAAGGCGTACAGCTCGCTCCAACCGAGGATTCAACCCGCAGGATTGCGCGCTACCTGCGCAGCATCCCGCCGGGTCAACAATACGTCCGCGCGTACACGGACGGCTGGCTCACGCTTGAAAAACAAAGCGGCTATGTGTTCGGCGATGAGTGGTTCTCGCCAACCTCAGCTTCGCTGGCCGTGATGCGGTCGTCTCGCGATATACAGCAACGCTCGTCGCGTGGAAATCTGGACGATTGGCTCGAAATTACCAAGTGGTGCGCGCACAACCCACTGCTAATCGCTGGTCTCAGCTTCGCGTGCGCCTCCGCGTTGGTCGAACCGTTGCATCACGACACCTTTAGCGTCGCATTTGTTGGCAGATCGAGTTCGGGAAAAACAACGCTACTTCGCTTCTTGCAGGCGCTCTTGAGCGCGCCCAACGACGTTGCCACTTGGGAGGGGACGGCCAATGGGCTCGCCGCCCGTGCCGCCCGCTGCAAGGACCAGCCCACCATACTCGACGAGATCGGACAGGCCGACGTTAGCGTACTTGACAGCGCGACCTACGGGCTAACCAATGGCCAAGGTAAATCTCGCGCGACCCCTGAAGGCGGCCTTGCCGCCAACTCACGCATCTCCACTGTCATCGTGACGGCGGGCGAAGAAAGCACACGAGAACGCCTCGTAAGCGGAGGGCTCAAGCCCAAACTCGGCCAAATTGCGCGATTCATAACCCTGCCCGTCGATCAAGAGCACGGTGCGTTCTCCAACTTGCATGGCGCACGTGACGGCGCGGAATTTGCAGACCGAATGAAAAGCGCGTTCCATCACACGCACGGCGTAGCGTGGCGTCACTTCGTCAAATATGTGGCCGAAAATCTCGAAACGCTGAAGTCGGCCTTTAAGAGGGACGCTCCTCGAATCAGATCAGCACTTGTCACGAATTTAGAAATTGACACATCGGATGGCGTTTTCATGCGCGTCCTGGACCATTTTGTAGTCGCCACGTTTGCTGGACGAATAACGCCGACAGCGGGTATCTGCGCACTCACCGAACGAGAAATCGGTATTGAGATGCGCGAGTGCTTTGAAAAATGGTTTTCCGAATATTCCGCAACGCGAACTTCGGCGGGTTCGTTAATGATCGACCGTGTTCTCGCACTTCTTCAAAAACGACAGAAACAGATTTACCCCTTCGTAGAATACAACAAATGCGAAGCACAAGAGCCGTTCGCTTATCGGTATGCACCCGCAAATGGCAGAGAGGCCCTTCTGCTTGTTAGACCCGAAGCTTTTGACTTGCTGAAGGAAAAGTACGGCGTTCGCGAATTTCACGACACTTTGCAAGCGTCTGGATGGATTGAACCAGGTTCTGGTGGGAAGCCGACGAAACAGTTCAAGGTGCCTGGAGGTAGTGGAATGCGGTTCAGAGCCTATGCGTTTCGCGAGTCTTTTCTCAGCAACACTATGTGAACGCCTGGGGTCTACCGGTCTACGTAGACCATAGGAAACAGACGCAAAGACACAACAGCAGCGAAATTAGCCATCAGACACATACTAGCTGAACTCTACCCATTTTCGGCCACCATCTGTTTTCGCTGTGTTTTTCGTTGATTTTTTGCGTGCTCTTTAACCCGCGCGCTCTCATTTTTCAGCAATGATCGATCTTCTCGACCTTCAGGTCTACATCAAACACAGTCCGTTCGGCAATATTCAGACGAAAAAAATTCGAGAACGGCTCCGAAAACAAGGAAAACCATCTTTCTAAAACTGTTAGATTAAGTGAGGATGGAAGTCCAGTATATGCAATTTCTTTAAATTATGGACAAGAGGTGTCAATTCGCTGTTCTCCGTTGAAAGCGTTGCAAGGACACAATGTGTTTGGCTCAAACAACGTTTGCGCTATCGCTTCGGCAATTATCTGTAGGACGTTGGATTGTTTAAGCATTCCATATTCCCAAGATCAGGCGAAATCGTGGGCCTCCGGTGATTTCACCATTCGTGAAATCGACATAACGCATCGTTTTTGTTTGCCTGAAGGGCTCACTTCCTTCGATATTTGCCGCCACCTGCTGCGCACGTCGCCCGTGAGACGATGCAAACCGCAGTGGCTCGACAAAGGAATAGGTATTCGCTTGCGCAATTCGAAACCAGGCGCAGAGTGGTTGCTTTACGACAAGAATCGAGAGCTCGAAGATAAACGGACGAAGGCTTTACCGTACCTGAAGGCCGTGGTCGGCTCGGATGCGGAAAATGTTTGGCGCTTGCTCTCGGAAATTGCTGATTCAACAATCCGTTCGGAACTGAAGCTATCGGAGGCTTACCTGAAGCGACACAAGCTGACCGATGGTCACGCATGGACCGTCAAGTCCGTCTACTCACTATATTTTTCTGAATTGCAGAGCCTGCCGTTCGAGGCCCCGATCTCCCTCAATCGTGCCTTGGCGCGTGTCCGGGCCAAGTCACTTCGGATCACGCTGTTGCTGTGGTCAGACGGTCGCGACCTTCACGCGATCCTCCCGAAATCGACATTCAACTCCCATCGACAGGCTATCGTCAAGCAAGCCGGCATCGATATTGCGAAACACGTTCCGGCAGCGCGCAGTCTCAACCTGTCGAAGGTCTTCTGCCGTGAGAACGTCCACCTCTTGCCGGACAAACGAGCTTTCGGAACAGCCGCCTTCATCCCTACCGGCTAGAAAGCGATTGACGCGGCATCAAGGCGAAGTGCGAATTAGATCGATAAACTCGTGTCGCTCGAAGTCCAGAGCTCGAAGGATGTCGATCAACTCAATCAAGCTATTTACGAGGCTTTTTTCTTCCCGAGCTGCGGCTCGTCCCATACAACACCTTATGTCGAACATTACAAAAAATCAGTGTCGATACTGGCCCTGTATGGCTCATCTGGTAACACCTTAAAATGTTGCTATCAACACTCAATTTTGCCTTCCAGCTGCCGTTAAACAGGAGGAAATGTCGGGTGATTGGGATGAAGGCAGGAGCCTGATGACCTCTTTCGTCTGGATTGCCACCGCTCTCCCGCTGCCCATGTTTATTTTTCGGGCGTCATGGGAGCGTGAATGCTGGAAACAGAAACCGTCCTGCCCGAAGAACACGTGAGACCTTGACTGCTAGAACGGGCTTCCTCTCCAGCGCCTCTGTCACGGACTTGGTATTTAATTTTTATGGGTTCAACATGACTTCTGAAATTCGATCATGGGCGGGTCGCCCGTCTCAGTGGATCAACTTGTGGACCTTTGCCTTCTGGCCACCCGTCACAATCGCGGCCTTAGCATTCGCAGTTCACGGCGGGAATCTGCAAGTGGTCGCCTTCATCGTGGCTGCGGTCGCCGTCGCGCGCGTCCTATGGACGTACATCAAGACCCGCTGCCAATCCTACACGCTCACAAGCGAGCGGTTCGCCCATAAGTACGGCGTCCTGCATCGGAAGTTCCATGAAGTTGAGCTTTATCGGGTCAAGGATGTGGTACTGGATCAACCCTTCTGGCTTCGACTTGTCGGCCTGTCCAACATCACGATAGTCGGTTTCGACGAGGTGAAGCCAGTCTCGACGATAAGAGCCGTTCGTGACGGCTCGGCCCTGCGTGAAACGTTTCGAACGCTCGTCGAAACGCGTCGCGAGGCCAAGGGCGTTCGCGTATCGGAAAGCAATCTGGTCAGGACCTGACTTATGGGACTCGCTGGAAGCCGCTTGTTCGCGAGCGCTGCCGCGGACAAGTGGGCCGACACGTCGTTCACCGGATGCAAGCGCCTACGTCGACAACCGGCGTTGTCACATGGGCAGAAATCAACTCGAAACAAAGAAATGAAATTTAGAAACCTTATCCTCGTCGCAATCACCATCACGCCACTTTTCGCTCACGCCGACGACAAGCTTTTCTCAAAGCAACTCGTTGCGTGCATGAATCGCGCAAACGGCGTGACACCCGACCGACTGAACTGCATGGCGGCAGAAACGGACGCGCAGAAAAAATTGTTGACCACCAACTATGCGCGACTGATGAAACTCACTGAGCCGGAACGCAAGGCCCAACTGGAGAACGCGCAACGGGCATGGATCAAGTGGCGGGATGCCAACTGCGGATTCTATGAAGACCCTGCCAACGGTACCGGCGCAGAAATCGAAGCGTCGTCGTGCCTGCTCAACACGACAGCCGTTCGCGCAAATGAGTTGCGGGACCTAGCTGACGAGAAGGCACGCTCGGCGGCGCAATAGTGTGGGCTGCGGCGTTGGGCTGCAACGCGTTGGGAAACCGGGCACCGTCGTTAATGCTCGCATGCGTGTCAAGCGGAGTGCACAGACATTGGTGCGATGCGCAAATTTCTCGGCGAATATCTGCGTTAGGGAAAATGGAAATATCTATCGGGACTGGAAAGCGGAAGCTCTCGGACCTCAGTACCGACGAACTAACTGCGATACGCGCGCTCAATCAGCAACTGACAGACACGGAATATTGGATTCATCAGCGCGCACAACAATGTCTATCCGCCTACTACGCTGCTGGCGGAGTCAGGCGTCATCGCTTCGATAACGAGCTTCAAGAGGATGTTGAAGTCGAAGCGAAAGTCACATGCGTTCTGCGCACCGACCATCCTGACTTCAAGGCCGACAACGACAATATCGTGACGGAGCTAGATGCGTCGATCTTGCTCATCGAAGAGTGCGCCAACGACCTTCGCCTGACCAATTGGGATGAATTGCACGCTGGTGCCGAGCACCCGCTTACCGACGTCCACTTTTGCTACCTGTTCCATGACCTATTTGACCATAAAAATCGAGGTGACTGGGACAGGACGCTGATGGTCGGCGGACTGTGGATCGATGTCACACTCATCCAGCAACGACTGGTTTCGTGGTCGTGACGCGCAATCAGCGACTTACACGACCAAAACGCGTTCAGACTAAAACTCGTCGGCGGCGATCAAGTAGGTGCAGCCGTCTCGGCACTTGTTAACAATGTACCCGCGTAAGGCTGAGCAGTCGACGCCTGATTCCAACGGCCCAAACATGTCATCGAAGAACCGCATCAATTGGCGCCTCGTGACCAGAACGTGTATCTCCAGTCCGTCGTCGGTTGGGTATTTAACCGCTACGCCCTCCTTCTTTGCCCACCCCCGTACGTGATTAATCCAATAGGGACTTGGGGGCGGAGGGAGAACGCGAAAGCGCGGTGACTGCGCCAAGAAAGCGGCAAACTCCTGATCATCGACTGACTTGATCCAAGCATCGCTGAAAGTCAAGGTGATTCCCCAAATTTAGTATTGGCTTGATTTGTATCGGAGCGCACTCTGACCACGTAGACGCTCGCCTATCAGTCCTACTGCGGCTGCCCGTCGTTTGCACTTCAAGATGGATGGAAATGAACGTGACCAGCGACCGCGGCCCAAGGAGGTACTGGGTATCGCCGGACCCGGTCCGATGGGACCGGCTCAGGTCGACCCGTTGCGGCCGGGCGTCCTTAGGAAAATCGAGTGGCCTGTCAGCAAACCTCACCGGCCACTGAATCCAACTGTACCTCGATCCGCCCCTCAAGGCACGGCTCGTAGTATGGGCAACGGTGGACCGTGACCGATGCTGAAAATTTCACATCCTGTCTGTTTATGTGTGGTTACTTCTCGCACCAGTAACGGGCCTTCTCCACGCCATTGATCTCGACCGAGAGGAAGCCAGACGCGTTGGCTGGTGGGGCGCTTTCGCCGCAATGGATATCGTCGCTCACGGTGAACACGACCTTTCCGTTCTTGAACGTATAGTCCGTGTGCTGGCATTGGCCCGTGCCGGACGTCTCAGCGCTCCCGGATTGCACCTGCATGTCCGGTGTGTCGCTGGCCGGTTTGGGCTTGTTCCATGCTCGATAGCGATATTGTCCTGCCGACAGGTGATCCACGATGACTGTGTGTTTCGCGGTGTTGCACTGGAAGTCAGCGGTGCCAGGTGTCGGCGACGAAGCATTCACCGGCGTGACGGCGTTGCCTGCGGGAGCCGGGTTGACCTGCGCTGCAGCATCTTCCTTTTCGACCTTCTCAGCGAGGCTGTCAGCAGTCGCAGCAAGCGATGTCATTTGCATCGCGCACGCATCGGAAAGCTGACGCCCGCTCAAGCCCATGACCATGGCGACATTCGCGAGGTTCTTGTCGAAATCGACGAGGCCCCGTTCACACAGGGCTTCCTGCTTTTGCCCACCGTTCTTGGACAAGGCTGCATGAACCTGTTTCGAGACCGCTGATCCGCTCGGCCAGCCGCCATTTGAAGTGTCGGTGCCCATCGCCCGTATTGCCTGATTCACCTCAGCGCTACACGCAGAAAAGAAGTTGACCATGCGTTGGCAGGAGGGGGGGAGGTCCTCGGCAAATGCCGATTGCGCCGCGACCGCCACACTGAATGCGGCGATTGGGATGAGCTTCATTAAACGCCTTCGTAGTCGTTGAGATCGGAAACAGGCATGCCATCGCGCAGCTTCTGCAGATCGGCTTTTGGCATTCGTTTGGCGCGCTTCTGCGAAACGAATTTCACGCGCAGCGGCCACTACATTTTGACGGCGGCTAGGCGGGAAACTTTAACGAAGCGATGGTGTCATTTCGCCACGCATGCATGTTTAGTCAATTGCGCGGGCGTCAGGACGGCGTATCCCACGTCGCCTTCCAGAGCGGAAGATATAAGCAGGCGCTTCTTGCACATCGCTGTATTTGAACCAGTTGCGTTTGCGCCCCACACACCAAAGCCCAATCTCGGTAATAAATCAATGGATATGCCTGTTCGAGCAAAAGCCGATCCGAATGGATGAACATGACGAACCGTTGTTAGGCTATCGGGAGGTATTGGGCCTCACGCTGCATCGATCCACCGTCGCATGCATTCACGCGAGCAGCGAAAGCTCGGCCAATTACGCGATGCGGGCCGCAGCCTTCTTAATGGTCGGATGGCTCACACCATACTCTTTCGCAAGTCCGCGTGCGGACACGCCCGCTTCGAGCTTCACCTTGATTTCGGCGCGTTGCGTAGCCGTCAGCGACAATGGGCGACCGGAAATCTTGCCTTCGGCCCTGGCCCGTGCGAGACCAGCATGCGTGCGTTCGACTAGCTGATCGCGTTCGAACTGGGCGAACGCCGCAAACATGCGCATTACGAGATCGCCAGCTGCACTCGTCACCTCCATGACCGGCAGGTCTAACACAATGACTGCAACCTTCATGTCTCGCAACATCGCAACCGTCGCATCTATGTCGCGCGCGTTCCGCCCGAGTCGATCCAGCTTTGTGACCACAAGCTTGTCGCCTTCGTCGAGTTTGCCGACCAGCTTGGCAAACATTGGCCGATCCATAGCCGCGAGCGTGCCGCTGATCGTCTCGGCATACACGTGACGATCAGCGACAACGTAACCCGCCTTCGCGGCCAACAAAACCTGATTCGCAGTCGTCTGCTCGTTGGTGCTCACGCGGGCATAAAGAAAGGTCTTGGACATGGCGCGCTCAGGTGGAAAGATAACGTGGAAATAATATCATGCGGAAATAAATCTAGAAACGAGGACTTTATTTCCACATTTCTGACGTGTTCTGACCCGGCAAGAAAACGGTCGTTTTTTTACCGAAGACCGGGCTGCGCGCGGCGACCAAAGCTGGGGGCTGTTTCGACATTCCGCATAATGGGGCCGCTAGTCGGCGGACGTCGGCCAAGAAGAGACGGAGGTCCGGCGCGTCGCTCGGACGACCGGATGGCGGCTCACAGTCGGCGAACGGCCATTCGATCGCCGATCGAGTGCCGAGTCACTGCAAAGCGCTCACTTCCGGTTGGCGCTTTTTCGTGCCGCAAGAAGTTGCCGGAAGCACGCAACATCTTTCCGGCAAAAAGTTGCGCAAAACACGCAACTTCTTTCCGACGTCCAGCTTGCAGACGATGAGGTGACCCGTGCCTTGACACGCGCCCGTGACTCCGGAACCTGCCCAAACCAAAAAGCGAAGAAGCCCACCGAAGTGGGCTTGCTGTGGTTCTGCTGGGCCACGCCGGTTTAGGTGTTCGGTTGTTCCCAGGAGATGTGGAGAACGGGACGTTCACCATCCTGTTCCGTGACCGTGACCGCGTAGTCCTCCTCGGTCAAACGCTCCACCGCAGCATCGACGTACTCGCGGCTGTTCTTGGGGACCCTGTATGTGGTCTTGTTGGCGCCGGCGTTCGCCTGATCCTGAATATCCATCTTGATGGAATCGAACAGGTCGCGGAACTCGGTATTCTTGAGCCCTTGCTCGGCACGTGCTCTGGAATCGTCTGCGTCTTCGTCAAACATTTGCGGTCTCCCGGGTGGGTCGAACAATCGGCGTGAACGTGTCTCGCCCGCGTCGATATTGGGGTGGAGCATCGCGTTGCAAGGGCAAAACGCAAAAACTTGCGCGACCGCCGCAAGGTGTTGCCGCCGGCTGCGGTCAGACGGCGCGAACGCGGAAGGGTGAGCGCAAAGCGGCATGAAGCGCGCCCGGCACACGGCCGGGCTCACCATCACGTCGATGAGCCAGACGCGCGCTGTTTGCTGCGCAGGTGGGCGAACGCTTTCAGTTCCGCCTCGTATTCCGCGTCGAGGCGTTCGTCCTCGATCGGTTGTTGCTCGCGGTACACACATCGGCCCTGTTGAAGGTGGTAGATCAGACGATTTCCGACCGCGACGAAATGTTTGAACTCGAGTGCGGCAGCACTTATTATCCATTTACATTCCCCTGCGTTCGGCGGTTTTGGGTCATCCAAGTTGTCTGGAGCGAGAAGGTCATTGCGCCCTAAGCTCCAATGGAACCGCTGAATTTCTCGACTTGCGAGTATCTAGGGACGCGTCTAGTTGAGGTGTGCATGATTGCCACTGACCTCGTATATCGAGATATTCGGGAACATCTGGCGCAGCATCGCCCGGAAAGAGGTGGTGCACTATACGGCCCCAAAGACTACCCGATAGTGACCCATTTTGAGTATGACTTCGATGCGCAAACATCAGCAGTCAGTTATGCGCCCTCGCAGCGACTGATTGCCAACGTTCCGCGCGTCGAGCGGGAGAGCGGCCTGCGATTCAAGGGAATTGTCCACTCTCATCCGCGCGGCGTCATCCGCCCATCGACGGGCGATGAACGTACGGTGCAGACTTTCTTTTCCGAGAATCCGCACATTTCGGCGATTGCGTTGCCAATAGTTCAGGAGACTACACAGTGTGACGACGATGCTGAAAAGCCTTTCATGCACTGGTACAGGGCGGAGAGACGAAGCAATCGTTCGGCGTCGAACATGGGGTATACCGCTGACCGCTTGCCTGCAGTCGCTATAGTCGATGAACCGCTCCACGTCGTTCCTCTTTGGTCCCACGTTCGTCGCCTTATAGACCGGTTCAAGGCACATCAGGTCAATCTCGTGTGCGCAAAGAAGGTCCAACACCTCGAGATGTCCGGATCACTGCTTGTGGGCCTGCTGTGCACGAGTTCTGGTGAGCATGAATTCATGTACTTCATCGGTATGGGCTACCCTGCCGTTGGGCCAGTCGTTCTGTATCAGGAAGAAGGCATCACGCGCAGTTTGGTGGTCAGCTGGGATGGAATGGGTGAAGTCGATACGTACGTCGACCGGATTGCAACGCGGCTTTGTGAAAAGTGGGTGACCACTACAAACTGAAGCGTTTTCGTCGTCGCGATTTAATTGTAAAGGAGCCTGGAATGGGCACTCTTGATCTGAAC
The DNA here is from genome assembly GCF_050436245.1 of Paraburkholderia sp. MM6662-R1. Classification (NCBI taxonomy): domain Bacteria; kingdom Pseudomonadati; phylum Pseudomonadota; class Betaproteobacteria; order Burkholderiales; family Burkholderiaceae; genus Paraburkholderia; species Paraburkholderia sp. MM6662-R1. The sequence goes on from NZ_JBNDLV010000001.1 coordinate 2,489,507, forward strand.
GCTCTGCGCACGAAAGTTCTGGCCAATCAACTTCAGCAAGGCTCGCTTCCAACGGACCCTAACTCACTGGTCGTTGTGGACCGGGATGGGACTATCGTACTGGGACCCGATACAAAGCACGGTCAGCCACAGACGGTAGTTCCTCGAGACGTTTTCGCTTGACACGCAGGGGCTTACCATGACAACCCGGTACGAGCAGGACCGCGCGGACGTGTCCAGATTTCTTCCACTGGACACAGTTCACAGTCGAATTGGCGGCCAGGATATCTGGACGTTCACTAAGAATTCTCAACTCAATGTGCCGTTCACAATCTCCATCTATTTCGCTCCGGACGAGCAGATTCCGGGATATTGTGCCCAGCTTATCGAGCCAACTGTTGAAAGCGCATGGAAGAATGTGCACGTTGGACATCTGTTTGCCGACGGCGTCATTTGTCTCGGCGGCGCCTCAATGCGCACGATGAGAACGCTGAGGGACGCGTTTGCAAAGAGTTGCCTGTGGGCAGAGGGTATGGCTGTCATGATTGAATCGAGAAGGATTGGCGAGCCGCGCGCGTTCCCCTTCTCGATCAATAACAGCCAAAGCGAGGCACATTTCGGCGATTCTACGTTTGGATAGGTGGAGGAGCGTGATGCTCAAAATGTCACCGGAGAATCGGGACCCAAGCTGGTTCGACAGGTTGTCAGGGATCGTTCCATCTATCATCTCTGACAAACGTGTTGCTATTGTCGGTTGCGGCTCGGTGGGATCATTCATCGCAGACGAGTTGGCCCGGGCAGGCGTGGGAAAATTCCTGTTAATCGACGGTGACGTCGTTGAATGGAGAAATCTGACTAGAACTGTCTACCGGCATGCCGACGTCGGGATGTCGAAGGTTGCTGCCCTCGGTCGTCATTTGGCGGCGATCTTCCCAGACATTGAGGTCGATGCATACGCAGAAGAAGTCAACGCTCTGCGTCCGGCTCTCAAGGACCTTTTATCAAACGTCGATCTGGTTGTGTCGGCTCTCGATGACCCGAGCGCAACGGGAATCATCGACCGATATTGCTATGCGCTCTCGAAGCCCGCGTTGTTCGTGGGCATATATCAAAAGGCCCACGGCGGAGAAGTGATCGCTGTCGTACCGGGTGTAACCCCGTGTCTAGGATGCGCAACCGGTGGCGTCCGTGAATCACTCAACGATGTAACTGAAAGCAGGAAGATTCTTCGGCAACAAGACTACGCAACAAACAAGCTTGAGCCCCAGGTGGCGCTTGGCTCTGATATCCATTTTGTGTGCAATAGCGCCGTTAAAGTTGCACTTTCGATGTTGTGTGCCAAAGACCAAGAATTTGCCATTCATCGATTCATCAACGACAAGCTCAGAGATGGCGTGCATTATCTGATGTTGTCGACAGAGCCGGATTTCTACATTTTTCCACACACGCATGCCAATGCTATAGGGCAGTACGCATTTCAATCAGTCTGGCTGAAAACCACGGGGCGCCCAGATTGTCCGCGTTGCGGTGACTCAGATTTCCGCGAACCACCGTTCTGAAGGCTGCCCGAGCAACTAACGGTGAAGTCAAATGGCCATCGACCCTAGAATCATCCGACCGGTTGTGAAGGCGGACGTGGCCGCGCAGGCCGCGCGCAGTTCTGCGGTACGAGATAGCAGCCGGAACGCGGCATCGATGTTCGCTACCGCGCTCCGGGGGATCAAGGTAACTCTTGCCGTCGTTGCCCTTGTGTTTATCGCGGGCTTAATCCTAGCGTACAAATCCAGACCAACGACTTCCGTTCCATCTGCTGACCACTCTGACAAGCCGACATCGACCCAATCGGCAAGCGACGTCCCGGCAAGGCCCTCCCCGGATCAGGTTGCGCAAAGTGCAAATGAGAGCATCTCCCAGGTGTTGGCGATCGCTCGAAACGGTGATAGCAGCGAAATCCTGCAGGCTGCGAGGCAAGCAGGTCGCACCTTCGATTTTTCCCCCTATCATCCACAACTCAAGTGGAAGCTCGCCAGGAAACTGGACAAGAAGGCACTGTCCGCGTTCTACGAAGGTAGCGACCCGAAGTCGGCTTATGGCATTCAGTTGAAGGCGTTTGACGCCGATCCTCTGGATACTGAGATCGCAGGAAACCTGGCCATCTATGCTTTTAGGACGGGGCGCACTGCGGAAGCCAGGATGTATGTTCTGTATGCCTTGTCGCTGCCTCGGCCATTGAGGCGGAGCGGCCGAACAGCTGATTGGGCTACATTGGCAGCGATAGACGCAGCAGCGGGTGACGCGGCGGATGCCCGCGCGGCTTTGTATGTCACCTTGGCAATTGCGCCTGATGTAAAGGTGCGCTGCAAGTCGGCCAAAGACTCAGTAAACAACATCTATGGACCCGTATTGCGCGACGCAACGGAAGCGATGTTCGAGCGAATCCGCGATCAGTCGCTGTCCGAGGACGAAGAATGCGCTACGCCTATCCAATGGTGAACCTGCTGAAATACACCCAGGCAGCAGCAGCCATCCTCTGACTGCGCGGCTACCGCCGCGATTTCTTTCGCATTGTGCAATTGCAACGCGAGTTCAACGTTCATCGGTGGCTGATGCGATAGCCCGTAGTGCGGGCTATGCGATTTCGCAGCAAAAGCGCAAGCTGATTGAACAGGGCTTTGGCTGGGCGAAGCTTGTCCTAGTGAGCGCATGCGCACCAGGTTGTAACGGCCATGTGCAAAACAAACATCTGGTCGACTTTCTCCAACCCGCGCACCATCCCCTGACGCATGCGACCGACCGCGACTCCTGTTCGTTACTTTGAACACTAGGCACTGAACGTTGGTCGTGATTGTGTCGTTCGTCGGTAAGGCGACCTGCGCTCGAACTCTCGCGGCACGCGATTAGCGCGACCGCCGCGTACTCGCACACCCTTGGAGAAATTCGTTCAATAATTTGCGAGGAGTTCGTTTGAGATTTAGTTATGTACAGTCGCGTTGTCCGCGTTGAAGTCTGTCCGCCGAATGCCGAAAAGCCGCAGCCTTGAGCAAACCTCTCCCACCAGTGCATTTGAACATCCATATCACGCTTGGAACTCCCAGCGCCGCTCGCCTTAGGGTCATTCCGTCATGCGCCGGCGTTCATCGATCATTTGCACAATCGCGCTGAGCAATTCGTCAAATTCGGCGTCGAACCCGACGACGCCGGCGTTGTGATATTCGCTACGGGCCAATTGGATCGCTTCCACTGCTTCCTCAAGATGGGCCGTGCCGTTTTCCCGCTCGCCCAGCCTTTTGAGCGCAAGCGCGAGGATGATCTGGGTGTCCGCCCACAGCCGCGGGGCGCGCTCGCGCGTGCATTCGGTCAGCGCGGCGCGGTATGCCACCACCGCTTCCTGCAGTTGGGCTGCCCCGTTTTCCGGCTCGCCCAGGCGGGCGAGTACGTCGCCGAGGTTGCGCTGCGTCATCGCCCAATCCAGCGGATCGCGCTCGTGCGGGTATTCGGTCAGCGCCGCGCGGTATGCCACCACCGCTTCTTCGAGTCGGGCTGCGTCGTTTTTCTGCTCGCCCAGCTGCGCGAGTACGTTGGCGAGGTCGCGCTGGGTCATCGCCCAGTCCAGCGGGCCGCGCTCGTGCGTGCGTTCTGTCAGTGCCGCGCGGTACGCGTCCACCGCTTCTTCGAGCCGGGCCGTGCTCTTTTCCCGCTCGCCCAGGAGCGCGAGGGCGGTGCCGAGGTTGTGCTGGGTCACGGCCCAAATCAGCGGAACGCGCTCGCGCGTGTATCCGGTGAGCGCCGCGCGGTACGCCGCCGCCGATTCTTCCAGCCGCGCCGTGCCGCTTTCCCGCTGGCCCAGCCTCAGGAGGGCGTTCCCGAGGTTGTTCTGGGTCCCGGCCCACATTAGCGGCCCGAGCTCTCGGGTGACTATGGTCAGCGCCGCGCGGTGCGCTGCTACCGCTTCTTCCAGCCGGGCCGTGCCATTCTCCCGCTCGCCCAGCTTCGTGAGGGCGTTGCCGAGATTGTTCTGCGTCATCGCCCACGCCAGCGGCTCACGTTCGTGCGTGCGTTCGGTCAGCGCGGCGCCGAATGACGCCACCGCTTCTTCGAGCCGGACAGTGCCATTCTCCCGCTCGCCCAGCTTCGTGAGGGCGTTGCCGAGATTGTTCTGGATCCCGGCCCACTCCAGCGGCCCGCGTTCGCGGGTGACTTCGGTCAGCGCCGCACGGTATGCCGCAACCGCCTCTTCGAGCCGCGCCGTGCCACTCTCGCGCGCTCCGAGGGTCGCGAGCGCAGTACCGAGGTTAGTCTGCGTCCGCGCCCACTCCAGTGGAACACGCGCGCGCGGACAGAGATGCAGCACTTGACGATACTCTCTGATCGCCTGCAAAAGCGCGGCGTTATCGCCTTTCTCATCCCCATGGCGATACAGTGCGTTGGCGTATCGACCTAGATAGTTCGCTCGCAACACGTCCTCTTCAGCGGGAAGCTGGTCTGCGGCAGCCTTGACGTGCAGCGCGGCCTGCAGGTAGTCCAAACGCGTCAGACTCAGTTCGCCGCGTTCGAGCCGGGTACTCGCCGCATTGATGCGTCGCCGGTTGGCGGCAGCCTGGGCCTCCTGAGCGAGCGCTTCAGCGCGCTGGATCGCCTGCAGATCCAGTGCTTCCGCTTCTCCGAGCAGTCGGTCAGCCCGGTCGTAGGCTGCGTCGGAGTCGGCCCGCTCGATCACGCCGCGGGCTTCGTCGATGAGGGCGCTAATTGCCGGGTCCTCAGGATCGAGACTGTCGAGCCGGTAAATCAAATCCCGGTGACGCTGGGCGATCTCCGCGAGGGTGTGCGCCAATTTTTCGGGTGGCACCTCATTGACGTTGAGGATACCGAAGAACCCGACAAGGGCCTCCGTGCTGACTTGCAGTTGTTCGCCAAGGTCCTTGAGCGCCTTCTCGCGCTCGGCATCCCTCCTCTGCTCGACTACCATCAAACCAAGCTGCCGCAGGCACTCCGGTGTCCAGCCGATGGTGACGCTCGCCGTCCCACCGGGGGCGGCCTGCGCAATGCCGGAGCCAATTGCCTTTTGAACGGGGTCATCGCTGCCCCCTCGCATGCGTTGGATCAGTTCCCGGATTCGCTCCTTGAAGCGGATCAGCGCCTTGGGCGCAATGCGGCGCCGCTTGACCTGTATTTCGGGTTCGGGCTCAGCCATCCTTCTTACTTTCTTCGTTACCACCCCGCCACCCCGTCACGTTGACGGTGGCAGTGCCGCCTTCACTGGCCTGCGCGATGTTGCTTCCCTGGGCGACTTGAATGTGATGGACGCCGCCTGGCTGGCTCTTGATCTGTTGGAGGAGTGCGGTCGCAACGCCGATGAGGTCTGCGTCCGCAGGCACGCCAGCCTCGGACAGCTCCTCCACCATCACCTGTTGACGGCCCGCGGAATCAGGTTTGCTCTCCAGCTTTTCGACTGCCACCAAGACGTCGCTGTCGGTCCCGAATTTCTTCTTCAGCAATGCCTTGAGGCCGTCATAACCGTCTGCAATGGCTTTCTTTGCCACCTCGGGGATTGCATTGCTGGCCCCAGCGGAAAGGGCTGCAATGATGGCGGTCGTAACGGGGTCCATTGCGTGCTCCTTATGGACTGGATAAGTCCGAAATCCGCATGGCGGGAACGTGTACCGATAACGCAGGCAGATGGTTACCAATATAGTACGAGCGAGCATCGACTCTTCTTAAATCAAGGGGACGTTGATAGCAGGCCGCAGGCATCTTGCAGCTTTTGACATAGCACTGGTCGGCGCCGAAGGCCGAAGCGGGCGCTTTGGAGCGAGGTGGGGACAGCGAGGTGGGGACATTCGCAGAAACCGGCGGAAGGGCCGGAACGGGTCGAGGGTGTGTGAAAACGCAAAAGTACTTGGTTTTTGGGTGTCGCTTTACCCTTCCCGAGTTGCTACCAGGCCAATACAGAGCGATCTGGAGGGTCAATTTTTTCGAGCATCGCATTCCGCATGCGTTTTCACACAACCTCGGTCGACTTCGGCCTGTCACCAACACTGCGAAATAAGAGTGATCGCGATCGTCGGACAACACCATCACTTGTAGACAGTGGCACTTGACTCGACAGACAGTGTCAGTTCATTTCGTCGTTCCCGACTTGATACCTGCCTTTTCGGGGTGAGGAAAAGGTCAAGCCCAAAGCCGCGAAGCGGTGCGCCACAGGCGCAGGCTTGAGCTTCGACTCGCCCCGGAGAACCATTCCCTTGGTCGGGAGCGGACGATATCTCCGCTGACATTGTCTGACCGGTCGTGTACCGGCTAATACACATCACTCCGTCGATTTGACCGATCATGCCGACTTTCATTCAGCATTCGAGGACTCGCCGCCCGTTCGACTCTGGTTTGTCAAACTCGCCGCCTGAAGCATCGCACTCGCCGCCGTCTCCATTGAATCCCTCACCGGCGTCATCCACAGTCGCGCATAAATCGCCGTTGTCTGTGTCGACTTGTGATTCAACGACCGGCCGATGACTGAGAGATTTGCGCCGGTCCCGGCCTGCCACGACCCCATCGTCCGTCGCAAATCGTGCAGCCGGAGATCGGCAATGCCCGCCTTGTCGAGAATGATCTGCCACGCCTTCTTCGGCTCGACAAGATGCCCGGACTCGCCCGAGCCGGGAAACACGAACTGAGAGTCCGCGCACGCCGCCGACTTCTTACGCGCGTGAAGGATTTCCACTGCGTCGGGCACCAGCGGCACGCTTTGCGGCGTCCCATTCTTTGTTTCGGGAATGCGCCATTCGCCCCGCTCCAGATTCACCTCGTCCCAGCTCATCGCCAATACGTTGCTGCGGCGTGCGCCGGTCAGCAGGCTGACCAATATATAGTCGCGCACCGTCGCGTTCGGATAAGCCAGCACCTGCACAAAAAATTTCGGTAATTCGTCCGGTTGCAGGAAGCGGTCACGACTGTTCTCGCTGTGCTTGCGGATGCCCTTGCATGGGTTGATGTGATTCCAGATGCCCCATTCGATCGCCTTGCCGAAAATGCTGCTGACGAGGGCGAGAACGCGGTTGGCTGTGACCTTGTGTTCCTTGCTGATCTTCATAAACAGTTGGGCGATGTCCGCCTTCGTGATCACTGACAACTGGCGCGACGCGAGGTTGATGCCGTCTTTGTTGCTCGACAGGTATTTGTCGAACTTCTGCTTGTCCTCGTCCGATGTCTTCTTGTGCGGAACGCTGTGATTCTTATAGTACTGGTCGAACAGGTCGCCGAACGTCATCTCGGCGCGGCGAACGCGCTTCAACTCGGCCGGGTTCGTACCGTTCGCGATGTCCGCGTTCAGATTCATCGCCTGCGCCCTAGCTTTGTCCACCGTCAGATCGGGATACCGCCCGATCTTGATACGCTCGGGTTTCCGTTCGACCTTCCGGTACAGCACAAAAGTTTTGACGCCGCTCGCGCCTACCCCGATCGCCAAGCCCGACACTTTGGTGTCGTAGTAGTACTTCCAGCCCTTCTCGGGCACCGGCAACGCTTCGATCGACGCCTTGGTGAAGTTTAGGGCGCTCTTGCCGGCCCGGTCGTTATTCTCGTTCACTGTTGCTACCCCTTTGCTACCATGCACATGGCTTTCGGTAGATTTATAAAACTTCCATGAACGATAATTCTACTACAAATCAGATACTTATAATCCTCATCGAGACCCATTGATGGCTATAGAATATAAGACCTCGAGACTCTTAATCCGTAGGTCGAGTGTTCGAGTCACTCACGCCCCACCACCGAATTCTGTAGTTGAAAATCAAGCACTTGCGAGCGATCGCGGTGCTTTTTTTTCGTCTGTAGCCCGTGCGGGCTAGCATCGAAAACTGGCCTTTGCCGGAAAACTGCCGGAACGGAAGAATCCAGACCAAGCGATCTCAATCTTTCGCATGGAGTCTGGAAATGGCCCATATCAGTCAACGTGGTGCTTACTGGCGCGCTAAAGTCCGCCGGCGGGGTTACAAGCCCGTCTATCGATCGTTCGACACCAAACACAGCAAGCGCAGCAATGGGCTCGCAGGATGGAGTCGGAGATGGATAGCGGGGCATATGTCGATCGCACGGAAGCCGAGCGGACCACGCTCCTCGAGGCGCTGGAGCGGTATCGTCCCAGAAAAGCACCACCCCTATCAGGAAAACCGGCGCATCCAACGCTGGATCAGCAACCCTCTGTCGCATCGAACTCCAGCCAACTTGCGCGGCGCGGATTTCGCAAAGTATCGAGACGAACGCCGGGCGGCCGGGCGCACAGAGAACACCATCCGACTCGAACTCCAGGTCATCAGCCACCTCTTCGAGATCGCCCGCAAGGAATGGGGCATGGAAGCGCTGATGAACCCCCTGAAGAACATTCGCAAGCCGTCCGGCAGCGAGGCAAGAGATCGACGCCTCCGCCCTGGCGAATTTGAACTGCTGCACGCACTCCTATCGACCAGTGGCAATCCGCACGCAGCGCTCGCCTTCGAACTCGCGATTGAAACCAGCCTGCGACAAGGCGCGCTCTGTAGCGTGCAATGGGAATGGCTCGATCTCGGGAAACGACAAACGCAAAACACGATGAAGCAACAAACGCTCGCGCTGGCCGCAGATCAAGGTGCAGGATTCGAGACCCGACGCAAACGCACGCGTCGCGACGAGTTTCTCGACACGATGAATTCGATCATGCCGTGGGCGGAACTGGGCGCGGTGGTCGAGCCGTTTTACCCGAAACGGGGCAACGGCCGCCCGCCCATTGGCCTGGAGCGCATGCTGCGGATTCACTTTATCCAGCACTGGTTCAATCTGGCCGACTTCGCCTGCGAAGAGGCGCTTTACGACAGCACCAGCCTGCGTCGCTTCGTGGGAATTGATCTGGGCTGCGAAGCCGTGCCCGACGCAACAACGTTGCTCAAATTCCGGCGACTGCTTGAGACGAACAAACTGGGTGAACGACTCTTTGCCGAGGTGGGGCGCGTGCTGCAAGCCAGCGGGATGAAGCTCAGCAGCGGCACCATCGTGGATGCAACGCTCATCTCTGCGCCGAGCTCGACGAAGAATGAGCAGAAGGCGCGCGATCCGGAGATGCATCAGACGCGCAAAGGCCAGCAGTGGTATTTCGGCGCGAAGCTGCATATCGGCGTCGATAGCCAAAGCGGCCTGGCCCATAGTGCGGTGGTCACTGCCGCCAACGTGCACGACAAGCATCCCCTGCCGCAATTGCTGCACGGGCAGGAGCAACGCGTCTACGGTGATAGCGCCTACGCGAGCCAGAAAGCGCTGATTCGTGGCAAAGCGCCCAAGGCACGCGACTTCACCAATCAGCGCACGCGCCGTGCGGGCGAAGTCGACGAGGTAGCGCGCGGCAAGAATCGCAACAAGTCGAAGATCAGGGCCAGGGTCGAACATGTATTCGCAGTAGTCAAGCGCCTCTGGGGTTTCACCAAAGTGCGCTATCGCGGGCTGGCAAAGAACGCCAACCGTGCTTTTGTAGCGCTGGCCCTCGCCAACGTCTATCTGTCGCGCCGACGATTGATGGCACAGGTGCGCCCGTAGTGGGCGAAAAGCGGGCCAAAGGCCCGTGCAAATGGCCTGAAAGGGCCGAAAACCAGAGGTCAAAGCTCCGCTCACGGTGATCAGACCTCGAATCATTTTGAAATCGAGATTCGCGGCGGCTTGTTCAGCGTTGCCTTAGAACGAATGGCACTTACTTAAGCCAGCATGGAGGAGAGGACGCGGGTAAGTACTTGAAGAGAAACGGAGGAGGCTGATCCAGGGATTGATAGGATGGTTGTTACCAGGCAAACACCCGTCTCATTCCAAGGACCAGGCTATCGCCTCCTGCGCGCGCCCTGCGCGAATGCGGATGCGGTCAGTGAGCGGGGAGACCACGTCTAAATTTGTATTGCGCAATACAATTAGACGCCTATGGACGGACGTCATTTCGTGCGACGTCGCAATTTCTAAGCTCCGAGCGCGGGCGACGCTCTGCGCTGAAGAACTACCGGAGCCCCCCAAGACATGCCCCTACTTCGAGTTCTATGCTTCCGGCATGGTGAGAGTGCCGCGAACGCTGGCCATGCGACCAGCGACCCGGCGTCGATCCCACTGACTGAATTGGGCGAACAGCAGGCCCACGCGATCAGCCAGCGCCTTGCCGAGCCTCCGTCCATCGTGATCTGTTCGCCCTTTCTGCGTGCTCAGCAGACGGCTGCTCCCACATTGGCCCGATTCCCCACCGTGCGAAGTGAGATCTGGCCGGTTCAGGAATTCACCTACCTTGCACCGGCCAGATGCATAGACACGTCGGCGCAGCAGCGTCGGTCCCCGCCATTACCGACGTGCAAATCAAGGAGCGCCAGCACAGTGGCGTAGCGAGCCACGAAAACTCCACGCACAACCTGCACCAAGGCAACAGCGGCGGCACAACCGTGACCTACAGCGAAGATACGAACTATCGTACGTATCAGACCCGCATCTTGAGCGTCGCCAACAAGGTGAATCTCGAGTTCGCTGAAGCAGCGCCGCCGCTGCGCAGTGGGCTGGTGCGCGTTATCGCTGGCTCGTTCTAATCCAGGCATCATCGACAACCGGCGCGAGGGTAGCACGTCGCGGAAATCAGAAAGGGTTGCACGCGAAAGCGTCGCAACCCTTCTTCATTTCCGGCGCAGAAAAATCAGGAGCGACCGGTCACCCAACTCCCATCTGCGCGACCCTATTCCTGCCACCGGCCTTTGCCGTATACAACGCCTCATCGGCAGCCCGAACGACGACGCTGACATCCGTCACCCGATCCGAGCGCGACGTGGTCGCGCCGATGCTGACCGTCACGCGACCGAACTCGCCGCCCTGGTGCGCGATGCCCAACTCGCCGATCGCCACGCGGATGTTCTCGCCGACCACCCCGGCACCGGCGGCGTCGGTATCCGGCAGCACCACGACAAACTCCTCGCCGCCGTATCGACCGACGCAATCGCCCGGCCGCTGGATCACCCTGCGGATGCAGCGCGCGACCGCGGTCAGCGCGACGTCGCCGGCCTGATGACCATACGTATCGTTATAGGCTTTGAAGTGATCGATATCGACGAACAGTAGCGACAACACGCTGCCCGTGCGGCGCGCGCGCAGCCATTCGCGCTCGAGCGTTTCACACAGCGCGCGGCGATTGGGCAGGCCGGTGAGTCCGTCCGTGCCGGCAAGCCGTTCGAGCTCGTGCTCCACCCGCTGCCGCCGCCGCAACTCGGCGCCGAGCCACGCCGCCAACACGATCACGCCGATCCCGAAGATCAGCATCAGCGAACCGATCGTCAGCGCGCGCCCCCACCAGCCCGCATAGATATCGTCGGTCGCCTCGGCGACCAGCACGATCAGCGGCAATTGCGGAATCCGTCTGAACGAGTAAAGCCGCTCGGCGCCATCGAGCGGCGAAGACGCGATTAAGCTGCCCTCGTCTTTCGCGAGCAGGTGCTGGAAGAACGCCGTCTTGCTAATGTCGCTGCCCGTCACGTGTCGATCGTCGGGCCGTCGCACGATGATCGTGCCGTCCGTTCTGACGATCGACACCGAGCCATGCTGCCCGATCCGCAGATCCGCGAACAGGCTCGTGAAATACTCCTGATCGATACCGAGCGCGACGATTCCCGCAAACGATCCGTCAGGCCGGGACAGTCGCCGGCTCAGCGCGATGCTGCGCGAACCGGATCTGAGTCTCGAGTTGTACGGCGCGCTGACATCGAGCCCGAGATCCGGATCTTCACGATGAATCGTGAAGTACGGACGGTCCGAGAGGTTTCCCCCGCGCGGCACGTCGCTATCCGAATCGATCACGACGTTGCCCAGTGCGTCGATCACCACCATCGCGCCGACGTATTGCCCGGTCGCCGCGCGATCGAACAGGATCTCGCGCCGCAAACGCGGCGAATCGAGCACGCCCGGACGCCCGAGGCCATCGGCGACGGCCTGCAGCGACAGCGCGTACAGCTCGAAATTGCGCGCGATGTCGCGCTCGGTGATCGTCGCGACATCGCGCGTCGAATCGAGTGCGCGCGCAATCGCATCCTCGCGGCTCTGATACAGCGCGTAGCCACACAGCGCGAGCATTGCGAGCACCACACCGCATCCCGCGTAGATGACGCCATCGCGTGGCATCCGCCATCTGCGCGCCCGTGCGATCAGGACGCGAAACCGGGCCTTTCTTTTGTGGATCATGTGCTCTGCGTTTCCAACGGCGGGACTCAGTTTGTCGAAGTGCTCACTACGCTTCCGGTTTGTTGAGACAGAGCACCAGCAGATAGCGAATCCATCCGCAAGTGGAATCACGCATTTTCGAGGCTTCGGACTGTTTATCGGGCCGAATAATCGCCCGCTACATAGGGGCATATCATAAGTTTCGATAAATAGAATTTACCTGATAATTCAAAAATCGTTGTTCCTCGGTAACGTTTGCGCGTATTTCTTTTCTAAATTCAGACGCGTGTTTGTTATCGAATCATCGCGTCATCGCCTAATGTTTTTGTGAACCGTTGAAGCCGCAGCGGTTTTACCTTCTTATCGATTGGGCAATTTCCTTCAATACATGCCCTCGCCGCCTCGTTACCGTTGAGCGTCGCAATCCATTCGCACACTCACGTTCGAGGCATCCGATGACCGCATTACTCTCGATGGCCGCGTTCGCGCTCGCCAGTTCCATTTCTCCCGGCCCGGTCAACGTCGTCGCGCTGAGCGCCGGCGCGCAGCACGGGCTCGCCGCGAGTCTGCGGCACGTCACTGGCGCGACGGTCGGTTTCACGTTGCTGCTTCTGTTGATCGGCCTCGGCCTGCACGAATTGCTCGCGCGCTTTCCCAATCTGATCGAGATCGTCAAATGGGCGGGCGTGGGCTTTCTGCTCTATATGGCCTACAAGCTCACCATCGATGACGGCCAGCTCGGCGCGGACAAGCCGGCGCGCGGGCCGTCGTTCGCGCAAGGCGCGGCCATGCAATGGCTCAATCCGAAGGCGTGGCTCGCGTCGCTGGCCGGCATGGGCGCGTATGCGGCAGGCGGCGACGGCGGGCTCGTCTGGCAATTCACGACGCTGTACTTCGTGATCTGCTATCTATCGATCGCGAGCTGGGCGTATGCCGGCACGTTTTTGCGCAGGCATCTGCGTGAAGCGAAGCGGGTCCGGGCGTTCAATCGCGTGATGGCGGCGCTGCTCGCGCTCAGTGCGATGTATCTGCTCGTGGAGTGACGCGAGCCGCGCCTGATTCCTGAGGCGGCTTCATGCCGCGTCACGCTCCGCTGCGATATTGGCCCGGCGTCGCCGCCACCAGCCGCTTGAAGGTGCGCTGCAAATGCGCCTGATCGGCGAAGCCGGCATCGAGCGCGACATCGGCGATCAGTGCCCCGCGCCGCAGTTGCGCGCGACTGTACTGGATGCGTCGGTTGATCAGATACGCGTGGGGCGTCATGCCGTAGCGCAGCTTAAACGCGCGTATCAGGTGCGACGCGGACAGCCCGGCGGCTTCGCACACATCGTCGAGTTTCAGCGCACGCCGTCGAACAGCGCGGCGTCGAGCGTCATGATCTGCGAAAACGCGCGGAACGCATGATTCTCGTTGAAGCCCAGCTCGTGCTGCAGTTTCGTGAACCATGCAACGTCGACGTGCAGCATCCGATACGACCACCGCTCACCGGCAACCGGGTTGCACGCGTGCACATCGTCGGGGTTCATCATCACGACGGCGCCCGCGCCGACCCATTCCCGCGCGTGGCGGTTCAGGTACACGCTGCGGCCTCCCGTCACCGCGCCGATCGAAAACGTTTCGTGCGAATGTTTGGCGTAGCAGACCTTGCGGCCATCGTCGATGGAACGCGCCTCGATGAACGGCAGCGCCGCGCTGCGCCAGAAGCGCGGCGCGTCTGCGCCATTTGCGCGTGCGGTGTTCGCAGCGCTTGCCGCTTCGATCGTCTCGCTCATGCGCACTCTCCGGTTGATCCGCCGACTTCGCCGTTGTCTCCGACTTCGCGAAGCCTACGTATCGTAGCCGTCAAACGCATGGCCAACAAGCGAACGCGCGGCGCCGCTCGCAAACGGCGCCGCCGCCCGAACGCGACGCGATTACTTCGCGCTGACGTCGATATTGCCGAGATATTTCGCGGCGAGCGTCTTCACCGTGCCGTCGGCTTGCACCTTCGCGATCGCGGCGTTCAACTGATCGCGCAGCGCGGTATCACCCTTGCGAATGCCGTATGCGATGCCGCTGCCGAGAATCTTGTCGTCACGCACAGGCTGACCGACGAACGCGTAGCCCTTACCTTCGGGCTTCGACAGAAAGCCCGTTTGTCCGGCCGGTGCGAGCACGAGCGTGCCGTCGAGACGGCCAGCCGTCAGATCGGCATAGACCTGGTTCTGATCCTGATACGGCAGCACGATCACGCCGGCCGGTTCCCAATGCACCTTAGCGAAGGTCTCCTGAATCGAGCCTTGCAGTACGCCGATGCGCTTGCCCTTCAGCGACTCGGGCGTCGGCTGCAAACCGCTGTCGCTGCGCGCGATCAGCTGCGACGGCACGCGATAGACGACGGTCGTGAAATCGATCGCCTGGCGGCGCTGCTCGGTCGCGTTCATCGCTGAATTGATCGCGTCGAACTTGCGGCCTTGCAGCGCCGGAATCAGGCCGTCGAACGAGGTTTCGACCCACTTGCACGTCATGTGCGCGGCAGCGCAGACCGCGTTGCCCACGTCGATATCGAGCCCTTGCAGTTCGCCGTTCGGTCCTTTCGACTCGAACGGCGGGTACTGCGCTTCGACGCCGAAACGCAGCGTCGCGGTATCGGCGGCGCTTGCCGCCGACGATGTTGCGAGCGACGCGCCGGCACAGGCCAGCGCCAACAAGCACTTGAGCAACTTCATGACATCTCCCTTCATTCTTCGAATACTTTGACGACTTCGATACTTTGAGTGTGCTCTCGCCCGCTCAGATTTCACACAAACGCCGCGCGCCTTCGAGCAGCGTTGCGTCGTCCTTCGAGAAACTCAGGCGAATCAGCCCCGAATCCGTGCCGTCGGTGTAGAACGCCGACAACGGAATCGTCGCGACGCGCGCATCGCGGATCAGGCGCAGCACGAAATCGCTGTCGCTTTCATCGGAGAAGCCGCGGAACCGGGCGAGCATAAAGAAACTGCCTTCGCTCGGCAACAGTTCGAAGCGCGATTCGCGCAGCGCATGCGCGAGCAGATCGCGTTTCTTCTGATAGAAGTCGGACAGGCCGAGGTAGCTGTCGCGATTGGCGAGCGCGTCGACGAACGCGTGTTGCATCGGCGTATCGGCGGAGAACACCATGAACTGATGGACCTTGCGGATCTCGTCCATCAGCGCGGCGGGCGCGAGGCAGTAGCCGACGCGCCAGCCGGTCACGTGGTACGACTTGCCGAACGACGACACGATCACGCTGCGCTCGGCGAGTTCCTGATGGCGCGCCATGCTCTGATGCTTCGCGCCGTCGAACACGACGTGTTCGTAGACCTCGTCGGACAGAATCACGATGTCGGTGTTGCGCGTGAGCGCCTTCAGCCGCTCGATATCGGCGTCGCTAAAAATCGTCGCGGTCGGATTGTGCGGTGTGTTGACGATGATCATGCGCGTCTTCGGCGTGATCGCGGCGGCGACTTCATCCCAGTTCACGCGGAAGTGATCGAGCGACAGCTTGATCGCGACCGGCTTCGCGCCCTGCAGGCGCACGATCGGACCGTAGCTGTCGAACGACGGCTCGAAGTAGATCACTTCGTCGCCCGGATGCACGAGCGCGCTGATCGTCGAATAAAGACCTTCGCTCGCGCTCGCGAGCACGGTCACCTCGCTGGCGGGGTCGTAGCGCACGCCGTACAGCGTTTCGACCTTGTCGGCGAGCGCTTCGCGCAGCGCGCCGATGCCGGCCATCGGCGCGTACTGGTTGTGGCCGGCGCGCATCGCCTGCGCGACGCCGTCGACGAGATTCGGGTCCGGCGCGAAATTCGGCGCGCCCTGCGACAGGTTCAACGCATCGTGTTGCGCGGCCAGTTGGCCGATCACGGTAAAAATGGTGGTGCCGACGTCCGGCAGTTTCGAGCGGGCTTGCATGGCGCTCTGCATAAGACTTTCTCCCTATCTACACCCGCCGGCGGCCGCGCGAATGGCGGCGGCGGGGCGTTCCTTCCGGTGGGGTGATTAGGCATCAGCCAAAGAACGCTCACAATCGAAACTTTGTCATGCGCGGCATGCGTTTTCTTCATGGCTCGCGCGAAGCCGCTCGACGCAGGCCTAAGCCGGCGGGTTCATGGTTTACGGGGACGCGGTGTGGATTTCGGGGAATGTGGGTAACTGCGTAGGTATGAAGGAATGTGATGCTGAGCGGCCCGGTCGCGAAAACGGCCGCTAACGCGGCCGTTTTTCGAGTTATTGGACTTTCAATGAAAGCCGGAGCTTCGGGTGAATCAGGCTTCATCCATCAAACGAACCTTGACCTTGCGCCCCTTCAGCTTGCCCGCGCTGAGCCGGCGCACCGCCTCGCGCGCGATGCTGCGCTCCACCGCGACATAGGTCGACATGTCGGTCACGTTGATCTTGCCGATCTGCGAGCCCGCGAAGCCGGCGTCGCCGGTCAGCGCGCCGAGCACGTCGCCGGGACGGATCTTGTCCTTGCGGCCGCCGAGGATCTGCAGCGTTTCCATCGGCGGCAGCAGCGGTTCGTTGTTGCCCGCCTTCAGCTCGGCCAGCTTGTGCCATTCGACGTCGCGCTTGTGCGCCTGCTCGATCCCACCGACGCGCCCCATCTCGTTCATTGTCGCGAGACTCAGCGCCCAGCCTTCCTGATCGGCGCGGCCCGTGCGGCCGATGCGATGCGTGTGCACTTCCGGGTCCGGCGTCACGTCGACGTTGATCACCGCTTCGAGTTGCGCGATGTCGAGGCCGCGCGCGGCGACGTCGGTCGCGACGAGCACCGAGCAGCTGCGGTTCGCGAACTGGATCAGCACCTGATCGCGCTCGCGCTGATCGAGTTCGCCGTGCAGCGCAAGCGCATGGAAGCCCTGCGCGCGCAGCACGTCGAGCAGATCGCGGCACTGCTGCTTCGTGTTGCAGAACGCGATCGTGCTGACCGGACGATAGTGATTCAACAGCAGACCGACCGCGTGCAGACGCTCGTCTTCGGTCACTTCGTAGAAGCGCTGACGGATCTTGCTGTCGTGGTGCCGCTCGGCGAGTTTGACTTCCTTCGGGTTTCGCAGGAATTGCTGGCTCAGCTTCGCGATGCCCTCGGGGTACGTCGCCGAAAACAGCAGCGTTTGGCGCTCTTTCGGGCATTGCCTGGCGACCTTCGCGATGTCGTCGAAGAAACCCATGTCGAGCATGCGGTCGGCTTCGTCGAGCACGAGCGTGTTCAGCGATTGCAGATCGAGGCTGCCGCGTTCGAGGTGATCCATGATGCGGCCGGGCGTGCCGACCACGACGTGCGCGCCATGTTCGAGGCTCGCCGTCTGCGGACGCATCGGTGTGCCGCCGCACAAGGTCAGCACCTTGATGTTTTCTTCCGCGCGCGCGAGACGGCGGATTTCCTGCGTGACCTGATCGGCGAGTTCGCGCGTCGGGCACAGCACCATTGCCTGCGTGCCGAATTTGCGTACATCGAGGCGCGCGAGCAGCGCCAGCGAAAACGCCGCGGTCTTGCCGCTACCGGTTTTCGCCTGCGCGATCAGATCTTGACCGGCGAGCGCGATCGGCAGGCTCGCGGCCTGGATCGGCGTCATCTCGACGTAGCCGAGCTGCGTCAGGTTCGCGAGCGTGGCGGGCGGTAGCGGCAGCTCGCTGAATGCGGCGCCGGCGGGGGTTGGACTGTTCATAGGATCGTCTGTAGGAATCGAGATTACTCGGCCATCGGGCCCTGATCGGGGCGGCCCGGCAACTGCTCGTACAGCACCGCGCCGTTGTCGCCGTCGAAACGCTCGACGTAATTGCGCGCGCCGCACAGCGGGCAGCGGAACAGCAGCCCCTGGCCTTCGTTCTTGATGACGACGTCGGATTGCTCCCACTGCGCGCCGCAGGACTGATTTCTACAGGTGAACACGTTGATTCTCCAACTGGATTCGATGATCGATCGGCAAGGTCGCATATGCGGCCTTGCCGTGTATGGGGTTGCCGCGCCGGCGCTGCGTCGTGACGCGATAGCGCTCGACGGCAAGCATGGCGTCAGCCGAGATGCGTATGCCGCGGACGCGGCACGGCCACATCCATGTCGGTCAGGCCGTGCACGATGCCGCAGTCTTCGACCGGATGCTCGCCGTGGCATTGGTCGCGCAGCGTCGTCAGTTGCGCCTTCAGCTGCTGCAGTTCTTCGATACGCGTGTCGACGTGCGCGATGTGCTCGTCGACCAGCGTATGCATGCCGCCGCAGCCGTTCGCCGGCGCGTCGGTCAGACGCAGCAATGCGCGGATTTCGTCGTGAGTCATGTCGAGCGCGCGGCAATTGCGGATGAAGCGCAGGCGCTCGACATGCTTTGCCGTGTAACTGCGGTAATTGGCTTCGGTGCGCTCCGCCTCGGGCAGCAGGCGCTCTTTCTCGTAGAAACGGATGGTTTCCGTCGTGCAATGGGCGATTTTCGCCAGTTCGCCGATTTTCATGGACCCTTCCTCCACGCGGCCTTGACCTTGTAGTGGCTTCAGGGTGTTTACTAGACCACAAATCGCACGAGGAAGCCACCAATGCCTGACAGCAGCCGTATTGCCACCGATCGTCCGGAACTGGACGAGGCCTGTATGCACGGGGGTTGCGGCGACGTTGATGCGCGGCGCGACCATGATCACGGCCACGCCGATGATCACGCTGCTGTCGCTTGCTGCGCCGCTAGCGCTTTTGCGCCTGCGTCGCTGCGCCTGCCTCCGTCCGAAGCCCTCGACGACGACCTTCGCACCGCAATCCGCATCCTGCAGATGGACTGCCCGACCGAGGAAGCGCTGATCCGCAAGAAACTCGGCCGTATGCCGGTCGTGCGTAGCATGGACTTCAACCTGATGCAGCGCGTGCTGACTGTCGTCCACGCGCCGGAGGCGCTCGAGTCGGTCCTCGCCGCCCTGCGCTCGCTCGACTTCACGCCCGAACTGGCAAGCGACGCCGGAAAGGGTGGGAACGCCGACGCGGTGCCCCAAGCAGCCACTGACGCAATGCGTAAGCCGTGGTGGCCCCTGATCCTCGCCGGCATCGTCGCGGGAGCCTCAGAAGCCGCTAGCTGGCTCGGCGCGCCGGCCTGGGTGGTGGCGGGTATGGCGGTCGTCGCGATTGCCTCCTGTGGCCTCACGACATATCGCAAGGGCTGGGTCGCGCTGCGCAACGGCAACTTGAACATCAATGCGCTGATGAGCATCGCCGTGACCGGCGCGGCGCTGCTCGGCCAGTGGCCCGAAGCCGCAATGGTGATGGTGCTCTTCACGATCGCCGAGCTGATCGAGGTGCGCTCGCTCGACCGCGCGCGCAACGCGATCGAAGGGCTCATGCGGCTCACGCCCGAACAGGCCAGCGTGCAGCAGCCCGATGGAGCGTGGCAGCCCGTCCGCGTCGACGCGATCGTGCCCGGGACGCTCGTGCGCGTGAAGCCGGGCGAGCGGATCGCGCTCGATGGCGAAATCGTCGCGGGCCGCTCGTGCGTCGATCAGGCGCCGATCACCGGCGAGAGCCTGCCCGTCGACAAGGCGATCGGCGACGCCGTATTCGCCGGCACGATCAACCAGGCGGGCTCGTTCGATTATCAAGTGACGGCGGCCGCGGGCAACACGACGCTCGCGCGGATCATCCACGCGGTCGAGGAGGCGCAGGGCACGAAGGCGCCGACGCAGCGCTTCGTCGATGAATTCGCGCGCGTTTATACGCCGATCGTGTTCGCGATTGCGCTCGCCGTCGCTCTGGTCCCACCACTCGTGTTCGGTGGAGCGTGGCACGCGTGGGTGTACAAGGCGCTGGTGCTGCTCGTGATCGCGTGTCCGTGCGCGCTCGTGATTTCGACGCCGGTGACGATCGTCAGCGGGCTCGCGGCCGCGGCGCGCAAGGGGATTCTGATCAAGGGTGGCGTTTATCTCGAACAGGGTCGCAAGCTGACCCGGTTGGCGCTCGATAAGACCGGGACGATTACGCACGGGAAGCCAGTGCAGACGGAGTTTGAGGTGGTTGGTGACGCGCGTGAAACGTTCCGATACCGCACGCTCGCGGCAAGCCTCGGGGGCCGCTCCGACCACCCTGTTTCGATGGCGATCGCTGCTGCCGCCAATGACGACGGCGTCGAACATCTGCACGTCGATGCGTTCCAGGCGATCGCTGGGCGCGGCGTGCGCGGCGATATCGACGGTATCGCGTACTGGCTCGGCAATCATCGCCTGGTCGAAGAGTTGAGCCGCTGCTCGCCGCAACTCGAAGCGCGTCTCGATGCGCTCGAACAGCACGGCAAAACCGTCGTGATGCTCGCCGATGCGCAGCGCGTGCTCGCGCTGTTTGCGGTCGCTGACACGGTGAAGGAAACGAGCCGCGCCGCCGTCGCCGAATTGCGGCGGCTCGGCGTCGGCACCACGATGCTGACCGGCGACAACCGTCATACCGCCGAGGCGATCGCGCAGCAGGTCGGCGTCGATGAAGCGCGCGGCGATCAGTTGCCCGAGGACAAGCTCGACGCGCTCACGCAATGGTCGAGCGATGGCGCGACGGTCGGCATGGTCGGCGACGGCATCAACGATGCGCCCGCGCTCGCACGCGCTGACATCGGCTTCGCGATGGGTGCGATGGGTACCGACACCGCGATCGAAACCGCCGACGTCGCGTTGATGGACGACGATCTGCGGAAGATTCCGGCGTTTATCCGCTTGTCGAAGGCGACGTACGGGGTGCTGGTGCAGAACATCGCGCTCGCGCTTGGCATCAAGAGCGTGTTCCTCGTGCTGACGTTGATGGGCTTCGGCACGATGTGGATGGCGGTGTGCGCAGATGTCGGTGCGAGTTTGCTGGTAGTGGGCAATGGGTTGAGGTTGTTGCGGAAGTGACGGGCGCGTGAGGTTTGCGCTCGTTGCGTCCTACGCTGAACCGTCGTTCACGGCAGGATGCGTCGGAGCGCTGGCTAGCAGCTCATCGCTGTCGTCTTTCAAGCCCACCCCTGTCAGTCTCAGCTTCCTCGCCTGCGTGAGCAGATAGTGCAGCTTGTGCGCGGCCTGCGGATAGTCGAGGCCTTGCGGGCGCACGTTGGAAATGCAGTTGCGCTGGGCGTCGCTGCACCCCGTTTTCGGCGCGTACGTGACGTAGATGCCGAGGCTATCCGGCGAACTCAAACCCGGCCGCTCGCCGATCAGCATCACGACGATTTTCGCGTCGAGCAATTCGCCGATCTCGTCGCCGAGTGCGACGCGTGCCTGACGCGCGACCACTACGGGACCGATGGTCCAACCCGCGAGCTTTGGATGTATAGCTTGCAGCAACGGTACAGCCTGCTTCGATGCGGCGAACGCCGATAGACCATCGCCGATCACAAACAGCACATCGCTTGATTGCGATGGCAGTCGGGCAAGCGTCGCGCGACTCTCCTCCGACAGACGCCGCCCAAGATCAGGGCGCCGCAAATAATGCTCGCGATCCGGCGCGGCGCTATGCACGTCAAGCGTGTTGAAACCTTGCGCGCGCAGTTGTGCGTGCAGCGGGTCCACGTCGAGCGGATGGTGCACGGCGTCGCGCGCCTGCGCATGCGCGAGATTGAACGCGAGCAATGGCGCGGTCGGCAGGCTGTTGCCCGCGCGGCCCAACGCGATGCGTGCCTGCGTAAACCGACGCAGTGCGCTCCACGGGTCCTTGTCGAGTGCGTCGTTCTCGCTCATGCAATCCCCATCCAGTCGCGCGCACCTTCGAGCAGCGGTTGCCGCGCCGATGGGCCGATCAACGCGCCGCGTGCGTCGATGATCTGCATCGACTCCAGCCATTCCTCGAATTCCGGCGCGCGGCGCAAACCGAGCACGTCGCGCACGTACAGCGCGTCGTGAAAGGATGTGCTCTGATAGTTGAGCATGACGTCGTCCGCGCCAGGTACGCCCATGATGAAATTGATGCCCGCTACGCCGAGCAGCGTCAGCAGATTGTCCATGTCGTCCTGGTCCGCTTCGGCGTGGTTCGTGTAGCAGATGTCGCAACCCATCGGCACGCCGAGCAGCTTGCCGCAGAAGTGATCCTCGAGACCCGCGCGCGTGATCTGTTTGCCATCGTACAAATACTCGGGGCCGATGAACCCGACTACCGTGTTCACCAGAAACGGCCTGAACTTGCGCGCGACCGCATAGGCGCGCGCCTCGCAGGTCTGCTGGTCAACGCCGAAATGCGCATCCGCCGACAACGCGCTGCCCTGCCCCGTTTCGAAGTACATCAGATTGCTGCCGACGGTGCCGCGTTGGAGCGACAGCCCCGCCTCGTACGCTTCCTGCAGCAGCGCGAGCGAAATGCCAAAGCTCGCGTTCGCTTTTTCGGTACCGGCGATCGACTGGAATACGAGATCGACCGGCGCGCCTTTTTCCATCGCGGCGATCGTGCTCGTCACGTGCGTGAGTACGCACGACTGCGTCGGTACCTGATAGCGCTGGCGGAAGTCGTCGATCATCTGCAGCAGCTTCGTGATCGCGGCGAGGTTGTCGCTCGCGGGGTTGATGCCGATCAGCGCGTCGCCGCAGCCGTACATCAGGCCGTCGAGCATCGAGGCGGCGATGCCTTTGACGTCGTCGGTTGGATGGTTCGGTTGCAGGCGTACGGACATGCGGCCCGGTAAACCGACCGTGTTGCGAAAGCGTGTGATGACCGGGCGTTTACGGGCGGCGGTGATCAGGTCCTGGTTGCGCATCAGCTTTGAGACGGCGGCGACCATTTCTGGTGTTAGGCCCTCGGTGATGCGGGTGAGTGCGTCGGTGTCGGTTGTGGTGCTGAGTAGCCAATTGCGGAAGTCGCCTACCGTCAGATGCGAGATTTCGGCGAAGGCTGCTGGCGAGTGATCGTCGATGATCAGGCGGGTGACTTCGTCGGTTTCGTAGGGGATCAGCGGTTCGTTCAGGAACGTGCGTAGCGGCACCTCGGCGAGCGCCATTTTGGCGGCGACCCGCTCTTCTTCGCTCGCTGCCGCGATGCTTGCGAGCTGGTCGCCCGAGCGTTGCGGGCTCGCTTTCGCGAGCAGGGTCTTCAGGTCGGCGAAGCGGTACGTGCGACTGCCGATCGACTCGGTGTAGCTCATGTTTGCGGCTCCATCGCCTCGCGAACGCGGGTAGGAATGGGAACGGCGGTTACATGCTGCAGGTTGCTTGCTGCTGGTGCTGGTGCTGGTGCCGCTCACTACACGATAGCGCCAAACGGCGGCAGCGTCACGTTGCGGAGATTGGGGCTGTTTGCCGATGCTGTGTTTGGCGCTCCTGCTCGCGTCCACGGGGCGCGGTCAACAGGCGCTCAATCGCCTTTGTGCGCACCACTTGAAATCCGCAGGATTTGGTAAACGGCCGACACTCGCTGACGTGATACTTTGTTCGCATCCTCTCGCGCCAATTTTCTGCGGTCCAGTCATGAACGAATCAGACCATCGGGCTCGATACGAGACGCGACTCGCACGCGTGCTCGACCATATCTACGATCACCTCGACGAACCGCTCGATATAGGACGGCTTGCGGAGATTGCGTGTCTGTCGCCGTATCACTGGCACCGGATTTATCAGGCGATGTATGGCGAGACGGTCGCGACGACCGTGCGGCGTTTACGGTTGCATCGCGCAGCGGGTTTTCTTGCGAGTAGTTCGATGCCGATTGCTCAGATTGCCGAGCGTTCGGGGTATAGCAGTTTGCAGTCTTTTTCGCGGACGTTTCGCGCGGTGTTTGGTGTGCCGCCGGCGCAGTATCGCAGGCAAGGCACGCATAGCCGGTTTCGTCCGGCGCTTTCAGGAGACGATCAGATGACGATGATTCGTGAGGTCGTGATTCGCTATGTGGAGCCGATGGAAATTTTGTCGGTCGATCATGTCGGACCTTATATGCAGATCGGAAAGGCTTTTGATGCTTTGTTGGGGTGGCTTGCGAAACATAATCTGCTGGAGGCGCAGATGCGGATGATCGGGGTTTACTTCGATGATCCGGGAGTGGTCGAGGAGAAGGCGTTGCGGTCGAAGGCGGCTGTGTTGTTGCCGGGGCCTGTGATGGCTGAAGTGGCTTCGGCTGTTGGGATGGGTGGGGCGGTTTCTGCCACGCGTATACGCGGTGGGGAATATGCGGTGTTGCGGCATGTGGGGCCGTATAGCGATATGCGAGCGGCTTATGAGTGGTTGTATGGGACCTGGCTCGTGCAGTCTGGGAGGGAGGCAGCGGATGCGCCGGTGTTTGAGGAGTATTTGAACAGTCCCAAGGAGACTGCGCCTGCGGAGTTGGTTACGGAGATTTGTTTGCCGTTGGGGTGAGGTGTGGGTGGCTGGGTTGGTGCTCGCTGGTTCTGCGTCCTGCGTTGTTGCTGTCGTTATGTGCGTATACGTTGCGCGTGTTTCGGCGTGCTTCTCCGGTTTTTATAGTCTTTGTATATGTATACGTAGTAATAGTTAACAAGTGGGGCGTTCGGCTGTGGATAACGTGGAAGTTCGTTTACGGATCAACGCGCTGCAGAATCGATAACCCTTGGGAGCGCGGGCGGACAGGTTAACGGAGCCAGGGAAAAGTTTTAGCCGACCGGTTAACGCGGCGCATTTATCAAGGTTTCGCCCACAATGTGTTCGGCTGTTTCTACAAAAGTTTTCCAAAGGGGGATGTGGATAAGTGGCCTCGGGTGGAAGGCCATTTTTTGAAGATCTCGCAGAAAGCAAATCTCCGCGCGTTTTACGTAACAGCCCAAAGCAATGCTGTTCCCGCCAGTCTCGACGGAATCACGGGGCACGTGTCGGTGTCGGCTTAAGCGTAGTGGTAACCAGGTTGGCTATTGCCTTCTTCGTTTGCTCCGTCGCGCTCTCGTCGTACCCGATTGTCACGCCCCGTTCGACACAGGGGTCCGCATATGAGAACGGCAGGTTGCTTCTGACGTTAAGCAAATGTCCCGCACTGTGTTCTTCCCATGCACAATTGCGCACTGTTTGCGCTTTCGGCAGGGAGGTTGGATGTGCGAAGGCGCGCGCATCGAAAATATGATTAACCCCGGCAAACTCGGTCAGCTCTACGTCCGCCCCCTTGGCTTTCAGCCGTTCCACATAGGCCTTGCAAGGCGCGACCGGGTCATAGTTGTCTGCGCTTCCATGGAATATGCGAATGGGAGCCTTTGATACGTTGTCGTCATCGAGGTAGTGGGCACTGCAGTCTGGGTAAAGCGGAACATAGGCTGCAAATCCTGGACTCGACGCATCGGCATGCGCTTTCTGGAAGCGCACCATGCTCGCGTAGAGCGTGTCTTGCCCTCCACGGGAAAAGCCCATTAGCATCACGCGGCTCGCGTCGACATGAGGGTTTTTGGAAATAAGGCTGAGCGCGCGATACGCGTCTTCTGTCTGGGCGAGTCTGCCAAGCTGACTCTGGTCATTGATTGTGTTTTCTATGCCTCGGCTCGTGAAACTGTCGACAACGAAAGTGGCAACGCCCAAGGACAGGAACCACTGCTCCCAGTCCGCTATCTGGCCGCCGATACCCCCAGACGGGTGCAGCAGTATGACGGCGGGCAGCCTGTCGGTCCCGGGTCGAGGCAGCCGCAATTCACCGGCTATCGTCACGCGCTTGCCGTCTTCGCTTCCGGCCAGAAATTGCTCGTCTGTGAGCGTCATCGACTCGAATGGAATGACTTCCATTCGCGCCACCTGCGCGTAGGGGACGCGCGGAATGCAAAGGAGCACAAGGACTAGCAAAAGGAACGGCAAGCCTCTCACACTTGCGAACATGGCCGTCTCCCATGAGTACGGACAGAGTTATTTATGCAGCGTTATAGGCGGTCCGGGCAGGAATGCAATGCAAATGACAGAATTGTCGTGATACGACAGACAGTGACGGCAGACGGCAGACGGCAGACGGCAGACGGCAGACGGCAGGCACTTTATCGATTCGCCGGGTCGCGCATGTCCAGAAAGTCGAGGATTCGAGTCGCTTTAGCCGTCCGGAACCGCCGAGCGCGGTCGACGCGCGAGCGTAGCGCCCATTTCACTTCGCCGCCCCCAGGTTGATTCCTGAACGGGAGAGGAGCAAAAACTCGAAGAAAGCCACCAACAGCTGTTTGGCCTGAATGTCGACTCCGCGAGCAGGAAGAAAAGCTCAAGCAGTATCAGCACGTCGACGTATTGTTCATCAGCCTGACTATTAATAAAAAGACCCATAAGTTTCTCAACTTACGGGCCCGTTTTTCTCAGGTTATGCGTCTACCTACATACACCCTCAAACGTCGATATTCCCCGCCCTCAACGCATTCGACTCAATAAAAGCCCTGCGCGGCTCCACATCATCCCCCATGAGCGTAGTAAAGATGCCATCAGCAGCAATAGCATCCTCGATCTGCACCCGAAGAAGACGCCGCACCGCAGGATCCATAGTCGTCTCCCAAAGCTGCTCCGGATTCATCTCCCCGAGGCCTTTATAGCGCTGCTTGGACATATTCCTCTCAGCATCAGCCAGCAGCCACTTCATCGCACTCTTAAAGTCGGTGACAGCCATACTCCGCTCCCCACGCTTGATCACAGCGCCAGAGCCAATCAACCCCTTGAACGTATTAGCGGTCGTCACAAGCTGCTGATAATCCGCAGTCAACTGAAACTCTTCATCGATCACAGAAATCTTCTGATTCCCATGATGCGTCCGCGCGACGCGCAGCGAGCGCAGCTCCCGCACCGGGTCATACATCGTCGTAACGCGCACTTCCGGCTTCAGCGCATCATCCCGCAGCTTCGCCTCAAGCGCGCGAGCCGAAGCTTCGGCCGCCTGCTCGCTGGAGAGGTCGATAACGACGCCATCCATCACCGCCTCGAGCGCACCAGCGTCATACAGCCGGCTCAACCGGTCAACCACTGCCTGCGCCAACAGATAAGCCCGAGCCAACTCACCCAACGCATCCCCGGTAATCGGAGTCGCACCTTCAGAAGCCACCAACTCCGACCCCTGCAACGCGAGCCGAAGAATATGAGCGTTGACTTCCGACTCATCCTTCAGATACCGCTCATCCTTCCCCGCCTTGATCTTGTAAAGCGGCGGCTGCGCGATATAGATATACCCGCGCTCGATCATCTCCGGCATCTGCCGATAGAAGAACGTCAACAACAGCGTCCGGATGTGCGCGCCATCGACGTCAGCATCGGTCATGATGATGATGCGGTGATAGCGCAGCTTGTCGAGGTTGTAATCTTCCTTGCCGATCCCGCAGCCAAGCGCGGTAATCAGCGTAACGATCTGCTCGGAAGAAAGCAGCTTGTCGTAGCGCGCCTTCTCGACGTTCAGCACCTTGCCGCGCAGCGGCAAGATAGCCTGAAACTTCCGATCACGCCCCTGCTTCGCCGACCCACCCGCCGAGTCACCCTCGACGATATAAATCTCCGACTTCGCCGGATCCTTCTCCTGGCAATCGGCGAGCTTGCCGGGCAAACCGACGCCATCGAGCACGCCCTTACGGCGCGTCATCTCACGCGCCTTGCGCGCCGCGTCGCGCGCACGCGCCGCATCGACGATCTTGCCGCAGATGATCTTCGCGTCGCCGGGCGTCTCGAGCAGGAATTCCTCGAGCGCCTTTGCGACCACTTCTTCCACCGGCGCGCGCACTTCCGACGACACCAGCTTGTCCTTCGTCTGCGAGCTGAACTTCGGCTCCGGCACCTTCACCGACAGCACGCACGACAGCCCTTCACGCATGTCATCGCCCGACGTTTCGACCTTCGCCTTCTTCGCGACTTCGTGATCGGCGATGTACTTGTTCAGCACGCGCGTCATCGCCGCACGCAGACCGGTAAGGTGCGTGCCGCCATCGCGCTGCGGAATGTTGTTCGTGAAGCACAGCACGTTTTCGTTATAGCTGTCGTTCCACTGCATCGCCACTTCGACGCCCACACCATCCTTCTCGCCGATGATGTGGAAGATGTTCGGGTGCAGCACGGACTTGTTCTTGTTGATGTACTCGACAAAACCCTTCACGCCGCCGACGAACGCGAAATCCTCTTCCTTACCCGAGCGCTGATCCACCAATCGAATCCGCACGCCGTTATTGAGGAACGAAAGCTCACGAATCCGCTTCGCGAGAATGTCGTAGTGGTATTCAACATTGCCGAAAATCTTTTCATCGGCCATGAAATGCACTTCGGTGCCGCGGTTTTCGGTGTCGCCGATCACCTGTATCGGCGACGTGGTCACGCCGTCGATCTCTTCGAGCACGCGGTTCTGCGGCACACCACGGTGGAATTCCATGAAGTGCTTCTTGCCGTCGCGGCGCACGGTGAGGCGCAACCACGCCGACAGCGCGTTCACGCACGACACGCCCACGCCGTGCAGGCCGCCCGACACCTTGTAGCTGTTCTGGTCGAACTTGCCGCCGGCGTGCAGCTCGGTCATCACGATTTCGGCGGCGCTGCGCTTCGGATCGTGCTTGTCGTCCATCTTCAGGCCGGTCGGCACGCCGCGGCCGTTGTCGGTGATCGAGATCGAGTTGTCCGCGTGGATGATCACCTGGATGTCGTTGCAATGCCCGGCGAGCGCTTCGTCGATCGAGTTGTCGAGCACTTCGAACACGAGGTGGTGCAAACCGGTGCCATCCGATGTATCCCCGATGTACATCCCAGGCCGCTTGCGCACGGCTTCCAGACCTTCGAGGATCTGGATGGACGAGGCGCCGTAGCTGTTATCGGGCTGCGTATTGTTCGTTTCAGTCATGGATTTTTTCCGGTTCTGCGTTACTGCAAGGTTGCTGCTCTGGACTTTTCAAAACGCCATAAAAACGCCAAAGGGGCGCTGCGCCCCTTGGTGTTCTTCTTGATGTTGGACGCGTCAGATGCGCATCGGCATCACCACGTACTTGAATTCGTCGTTCTCGGGAATCGTGATCAACGCGCTGGAGCTGGCATCACCCAGGCTCACCTGCAGCATGTCGACCTTCAAATTCGCGAGCACGTCGAGCAGATACGTGACGTTGAACCCGATATCGACGCTGTCGCCGTCGTATGCGATTTCCAGTTCTTCCTGCGCCTCTTCCTGATCGGCGTTGGTCGACATGATCTTCAACTGGCCCGGCTCGACGATGCAGCGCACGCCCTTGAACTTATCCGACGTCAGAATCGCCGCGCGTTGCAGCGAACGCTGCAGTTCTTCGCGGCCAATCTGGAATTTGTTCTTGTGCGACTTCGGAATCACGCGCTGGAAGTCGGGGAACTTGCCTTCCACGAGCTTCGACACGAGTTCAACCTGACCGAACGTGAACTTGACCTGCGTCTGCGCGATGTCGATCTTCAGCGTGTCGTCGATGTCTTCGAGCAGGCGCTGCAGTTCGAGAATCGTCTTGCGCGGAATGATCACTTCGTGGCGCGCGAAGGAGCCCTCGATCTTCATCGACGAGAACGCGAGACGGTGACCGTCGGTCGCGACCGCCATCAGCTGATCGCCGTCCACCACCAGCAGCATGCCGTTCAGGTAGTAGCGGATGTCCTGCTGGGCCATCGAGAAATGGACCATGCCGAGCAACTGGCGGAACGTCT
Organism: Paraburkholderia sp. MM6662-R1; assembly: GCF_050436245.1. Lineage (NCBI taxonomy): Bacteria > Pseudomonadati > Pseudomonadota > Betaproteobacteria > Burkholderiales > Burkholderiaceae > Paraburkholderia > Paraburkholderia sp. MM6662-R1. The sequence continues at coordinate 2,519,171 of NZ_JBNDLV010000001.1, forward strand.
TTTGAGGAACCACCAGGCTCGCGCCGTAGTCTTTGGCGTGAGCGACGGTCGGGAATTCGTCCGCGGCGAGCGTCTGCAGCGCAAAGCGGCTCTTGCCGGATTGCACGGTCAGACGCTTGTCGTTCAGCGTCAGCGTGACCTGGCCGTCAGGCATCGCGCGCAGAATGTCGAGGAGCTTGCGCGCTGCCACCGTGGTCGCGACCGAATCGCCGCCCACGCCGAAATCGGCGCGCGTGGTGATCTGCAACTCCAGGTCGGTCGACAGGAACGATACGTCAGGACCGTTCTTGGTGATCAGCAAATTGGCGAGGATCGGCAACGTATGGCGGCGTTCGACGATGCCGCTCACGGTTTGCAGCGGCCTGAGGAGGTTGTCGCGTTCGGTCTTGACCAGTTGCATAGGGTTCCTTCGTTGGTATAACGGCCTGCACGCCTTACGGGACAAGCGTTTCAGCGCGCAGCCACGGCTCCCCGCCGGCGCCCTGAAAAGCGCCCGACACGGCGTGAAATCCGCCCGTCGCCGCCGGGCGGTTAAACCTGTATTGTGCCTGAAAACGGGACCGCCTCACTAAAATGGGGGCGAGTTCGGGAATAAACAGGTCGATTTTGTAGGGCGTGGTCCGGGCTGCCGCCGACTTGTCGCGCCGCTGCGCGGCGCTACCGGTTCGCAGGCTCGTTGTTCCGCCACTTCTGGCCGGTTGCGCCGCAAATTCGTCACGGGTTTGCCGCGCCTTTTACGTCGCTTCTGCCCGCTTACCGTCGCGTTCCTTGTCATTTCCCGTTCGGACCCGACAGCGCCGCCGGGTTGTGAGTCCCCTGCCCGTTTCTCGATTTACAGCGTTTTCGCGGCCTCATTCAAACCACTGCGTAGCCGCTTCCAGCGTTTCCTGCCGCCGACGTCCGTTTCACGGTCGCGTGCGGCCAGCCCGTTTAGCCCTTCAGCGTCTGCTCCAGCACGTGCAGTTCGTGATTCAGCTGCGCGTCCTTGCTGCGCTCGTCGGCGATCTTGCGCACCGCGTGCAGCACCGTCGTGTGGTCACGCCCGCCGAAAAGCTCGCCGATTTCCGGCAGACTCTTCTGCGTCAATTCCTTCGCCAGGTACATCGCGATCTGCCGCGGCCGCGCGATGTTCGCCGGACGCTTCTTCGAATACATGTCCGCGACCTTGATGCTGTAGAAGTCGGCGACCGTTTTCTGGATGTTTTCCACCGAAATCTGCCGGTTCTGCACCGTCAGCAGGTCTTTCAGCGCTTCCTTGGTCAGTTCGATCGTGATTTCGCGGCCGTGGAACTTCGAATACGCGAGGATCTTGCGCAGCGCGCCCTCGAGCTCGCGCACGTTCGAGCGGAGATGCTTCGCGACGAAGAACGCGACATCCTCATTCAGGCTCACGAACTCCGATTGCGCCTTGCGCATCAGAATCGCGACGCGCATTTCGAGTTCGGGCGGCTCGATCGCCACCGTCAGGCCGGAGTCGAAGCGCGAGATCAGGCGATCGTCGATACCCGAGATTTCCTTCGGATACGTATCGCTCGTGATGATCACTTGCGCCTTGTTGGCGACCAGCGCCTCAAAAGCGTAGAAGAATTCCTCCTGCGTGCGCGACTTGCCCGAGAAGAACTGAATATCGTCGATCAGCAGTAGGTCGAGCGAGTGGTAGTAGCGCTTGAAGTCGTCGAACGCCTTGCGCTGGTACGCCTTCACGACATCGGACACGTACTGTTCCGCATGGATGTAGCGAATCCGCGCGCCGGGTTTGTCCATCAGCAACTGATTTCCAATAGCATGGATCAGGTGTGTCTTGCCGAGGCCCACGCCACCGTACAGGAACAGCGGGTTATACGAAATGCCGGGGTTGTCGGCGACCTGGATCGCCGCGGCGCGCGCGAGCTGATTCGCCTTACCGGTCACGAAGTTGTCGAAGGTCAGCACGGGGTTCAGCTTCGAGCGCTCGTACATCGAGTCGCTCTCGCTGGATGCCGTCGCGCCCACGCCTTGGCCTGGGCGCCACGTGCGACGTCCGGCGGCGGCTTCGTTCGCGTCCAGGCTCGGCAGATCGAGGTCTGCGACGTCTTCGGCGGCGCTGCGCGAATTAGCGTTTTGCGCTGCGAGCGCCGCAGCCGCGGCTGCGGGATTCGCGCGCGCGGCATGCGCGGCGTGCACGGCGCCGACAGCCGCATCGACGGCCGCGACGCCGCCGGCATTACCGCCCTGCGGCGCGGCCGAAGCCGGGCGTGCCGACGACGGAGCCGGCGCCGCGGCCGTTGGGCTACGCATGCCTGCCTTCGGATCCAATACGAATTGCACGTCCACCGGCGCATGCCAGAAATCGCGGGCCATATCCGCGATGCGGCCGGAGAACTGGCTCTTGACCCAGTCGAGCTTGAAGCGGTTCGGCGCGGCAATGCTCAACGTGTTCGCATCGGCGTCGAAGGCGACCGGGGCCAAGGGTTTGATCCACGTCACGTACTGCTGGGGCGTAAGCTCACGCTCCAGCAATGCGGAACAGTGTTGCCAGAATTCGTTCATCAAGTTGCTATCGTTATGGTGTGCACGGCTGTCGCCGCTGCCCCTGTCGCGCACGCGCAACAAGGCCCTGAGCAGCCAGGCGTAACAGCCCCAGGCGCCTGTGCCACAAGGGTCTGCGGGACAAGCGTGCCGGAGCGGCGTGCAACATTTTTGGGAAGTAAGGCGAGATTCTAACGCCAAAACGAACCCGAAAGTGAGTTATCCACAGGGACCGATCGCTTGGTCCGGCAACCCCCGGCTGCGCCAGACGACGGCTAAACTATTGACGGCCAACGGAAAACCAGTTTAAATAGTGGGTTCCGCGAAAACCAAATTTCAGTAAACCACCGGCCATTGCGCTTTCAGCGATGATCGCGCGGTTTTTTTCGATCAAGTGAGAGCAACATGAAACGTACTTACCAACCTTCCGTTACCCGTCGCAAGCGCACCCATGGCTTCCGCGTTCGCATGAAGACCGCTGGCGGCCGCAAGGTCATCAACGCACGTCGCGCGAAGGGCCGCAAGCGCCTCGCGATCTAAGGCAAGCGGATTGCGCGCTGTGACCGAAACCCGCGGCGAAGCGGGAGCGGCCGGGGCGCAGCAACCGGGCTCGGTTCCGTTGCGAGCGCAAGCCGCCTTCCCCAAAGCCGCAAGGCTGCTAAAAACGGATGAATTTTCATCCGTTTTTCGTTTGCGGCCGTGGCGCCGTACCGCACACTTTGTCGTGTACGGCCGGCCCACCGGCAACGAGGCGCGTCTTGGCCTCGTGATCGGTAAGAAGTATGCGCCGCGCGCGGCCACGCGGAATCTGGTGCGCCGGATCGCGCGCGAAGCCTTCCGGCTGCGTCGCGCGGAATTCGGCGGTTGGGATGTGCTGCTGCGTCTACACACGCGTTTCGACAAAAAAGCTTTGCCGAGCGCGTCGTCGCCGCCGTTGAAGGCGCTGTGCCGCAGCGAAATCGAGGCGCTGCTCGACAAGGCAGCGCGCGAAATTACCCGTCGTCAGGCGCCGCCCGCGGAGGCGCCCAAGACGGAATGACGCAGTGACCGCCCGCACCATGGTCGCCGCAATGGGCGTTGCGCCGGCAGCTTCAGAGCGCGGGCGTCGTCCTGTACTTCACGTTGCCCGGCGCCGTACGGCCGCACCTGCCATGCAAACGGTACTCTTCGCTTTATTGCGCTTTTACAAGCTTGCCGTGAGCCCCATGCTCGGCAACCGGTGCCGTTTTTACCCTTCCTGCTCTGATTACGCGCGCGAGGCAATCCAGTATCATGGCGCCGCGCGCGGGACTTATCTCGCCGTGAGGCGTGTTTGCCGCTGCCACCCGTTTTCCGCGGGCGGCATCGATCTCGTCCCGCCACCCACTTCTGAAAAGCGCTGACGCGCCGTTCCATCGACACTGAGACAACGCATGGATATCAAACGCACCGTCCTATGGGTCATCTTTTTCATGTCAGCTGTCATGCTGTTCGACAACTGGCAACGCGACCACGGACGCCCGTCGATGTTCTTCCCGAGCACGACGCCGACCCAGACCGCCGGCAGCGCCGCGCCGGGCACCACGACACCGGGCACCCAGCAAGCCGATCTGGCGACAACCAACGCGGCCGCGCCGGGCAACGCGCCAGCGGCCGAACAATCGCAGCTCGTGAAGTTCGGCACCGACGTCTATAGCGGCGAAATCGACACCCGCGGTGCCACCTTGTCGCGCCTGTCGCTCGTCAAGCAGGGCGACGGCAAGCAGCCGGATCTCGTGATCACGCTGTTCGACAAAACGAACAATCACACGTATCTGGCGCGCACTGGCCTGCTCGGCGGTGACTTCCCGAATCACAACGACATCTTTACGCTGATGCCGAATCAGCCGACCCATCTGGCCGACGGCGAGAACTCGTTCCAGATGAGCTTCGAGTCGCCGGAAAAGGGCGGCCTCCGGGTCATCAAGACGTATACGTTCACGCGCGGCAGCTACGTGATCGGCGTCGAGACGAAGGTCCAGAACGTCGGCACCACGCCGGTGACGCCGCAGCTCTATATGGAACTCGTGCGCGACGACCAGCCGGTCGAAACGCCGCGCTTCTCGCACACGTTCATCGGACCGGCTGTCTACACGAACGAGCATCACTTCCAGAAGATGACGTTCAGCGATCTCGACAAGAACAAGCAAAACTTCGCGACGTCGGCCAACGACGGCTGGGTCGCGATGGTCCAGCACTACTTCGCGTCGGCCTGGATTCCGCAGGAAGGCGTGAAGCGCGAGTTCTACGCCGAGAAGATCGATCCGTCGCTGTATCGCGTCGGCATGAAGGAGGCGATGCCGACCATCCAGCCGGGCCAGACCGTCAGCGTGTCCGCGCGTCTGTTCGCCGGTCCGGAAGAAGAAAAGATGCTCGCAGGTATCGCGCCGGGTCTCGATCTGGTAAAGGACTACGGCTGGGTCACGATCATCGCGAAGCCGCTGTTCTGGCTGCTGTCGAAGATCCACGGCTATGTCGGCAACTGGGGCTGGTCGATCGTGCTGCTCACGGTGCTGATCAAGGCGGTGTTCTTCCCGCTGTCGGCCGCGAGCTACAAGTCGATGGCGCGCATGAAGGCGATCACGCCGCGCATGCAGGCGCTGCGCGAGCGTTTCAAGGGCGATCCGCAGAAGATGAACGCGGCGCTGATGGAGCTGTACAAGACCGAGAAGGTCAATCCGTTCGGCGGCTGTCTGCCGGTCGTGATCCAGATCCCGGTGTTCATCTCGCTGTACTGGGTGTTGCTGTCGTCGGTGGAAATGCGCGGCGCGCCGTGGATTCTATGGATCCATGATCTGTCACAGCAGGACCCGTACTTCATCCTGCCGATCCTGATGGCCGTGTCGATGTTCTTGCAGACCCGCTTGAACCCGACGCCGCCGGACCCAGTCCAGGCGAAGATGATGATGTTCATGCCGATCGCGTTCTCGGTGATGTTCTTCTTCTTCCCCGCAGGTCTCGTGTTGTACTACGTCGTGAACAACGTGCTGTCGATCGCGCAGCAGTACTACATCACGCGGATGATGGGCAGCTCGAAGGCGAAGCCGGCCTGAGGTTCCGTCCGGTGGCAGCCCGCAGGGCCGCCGTGACGCAAGCTCAAAACGAAAAGCCGCCCGGTGCGAACCGGGCGGCTTTTTTTATGGTGCGGTTGAAGGAAATGCGGCGGGCGGCTGCGCTTGAGTTTCGTCGTTCACTCTTCGTCGGAATCTTCGCCGTAAAAACGCACGATCATTTCCTCGACCAGATTCCGGTCCTTCGGGGTCAACGATGCGATCTTCGAAGCGAGTTCGATCGTTTCGGGTGTCGGCGGATATTTTTCGCCACGTGCCATCGGTCGTGCGCTGGCGCCGGGCGGTGGTCCGTAATGGAGCCAGTGCTCCTTGACGTTCAACCATTCGGCGAGCGTGCGCAACTTGTCCGGCTTCGGGATCGTCGTGCCCGTCAGCCATTTGTGTGCGGTCTGGGGCGTCACGGGCCGCTCGCCGTAATAGCGAAGATTGAATTGCTCGGCGAGTTTGGTCCCACCGCGGATTTTCAGCGGCTCGAGCAGATCCTTCAGCCTCTTGGCGAAGGCGGCTTTTTCTTTGTCGGTCGGCATGGGCCAGATTGTGCAATTCGGAGTTCAGCCAGTTGACAACCGATCAAGCTTTGTTTTCTCTTATTTGAGATAGTTTTAGCTTGTAGCGCGCGCCCCGTAACGCGTTGCACGAATTTGATTTTTTTCATCTCTCGATTGCCAGGCTTGGCTTTGCCTGAACCACAGTTCCTGCCGAGTCTCAACAATTCCTAAGTAGCGCGGTAACAATCCTAGCTTAATTGAGATAAATCTGAGTTGTTCAAACGATAGGGGCGAACGGGCGCGTCATCCGCTTCGCGTCCTTGTCGCCAGCCCTTCCGTGCGAGGCGCGCGCGTTACAATGCCTCGCGCCGGCTCGACCGACGCGGCCCTGCTCCTCCCCTCCCGTTTCAGCCGACTTCACATGCTCACGACCGACTCCGATCCCATCGTTGCCATTGCTACCGCGCCCGGCCGGGGAGGCATCGGCGTCGTGCGGATTTCGTTCGGCCGCGCTGGCGCGGCGGCGGCCCAGCCGTTGATGCAGGCCCTCACCGGCCAGACGCTCGCGGCGCGTCACGCGAGCTACGTGCCGTTTCTCGACGCGAGCGGCAATCCGCTCGATCGCGGCATCGCGCTGTACTTTCCGGCGCCGCACTCGTACACCGGCGAGCACGTGCTTGAACTGCAAGGCCATGGCGGCCCGGTCGTGCTGCAATTGGTCCTGCAGCGCTGCATCGACGCCGGCCGCGCGTTCGGTCTACGGCTCGCCGAGCCCGGCGAATTCACGCGTCGCGCGTTTCTGAACGACAAGCTCGACCTCGCGCAGGCCGAGGCCGTCGCCGATCTGATCGAGGCAAGCACCGAGGCCGCCGCGCGTTCGGCCGGCCGCTCGCTCGACGGCGCGTTCTCGCGCGACATCCACGCGCTAGTCGAAGAGGTGATCACGCTGCGGATGCTGGTCGAAGCGACGCTCGACTTCCCGGAAGAGGAAATCGACTTCCTCGAAGCCGCCGACGCGCGCGGCAAGCTCGTGCGCATACGCGAGCGTCTCGCGCACGTGCTGAGCGAGGCGCGCCAGGGCGCGTTGCTGCGCGAAGGTTTGTCGGTCGTGCTGGCGGGGCAGCCGAACGTCGGCAAGTCGTCGTTGCTGAATGCGCTCGCCGGCGCCGAACTCGCGATCGTCACGCCGATCGCCGGCACGACGCGCGACAAGGTCGCGCAGACGATCCAGATCGAAGGCATCCCGCTGCACGTGATCGACACGGCCGGCCTGCGCGAGACCGAGGACGAGGTCGAGAAGATCGGCATCGAGCGCACGTGGGGCGAGATCGAGCGCGCGGACGTGGTGCTGCATCTGCTCGACGCGCGCGCCGGAATGACGGCCGGCGACGAAACGATCGCCGGACGCTTTCCGCGCGGCGTGCCCGTCGTCCGCGTGCTGAACAAGACCGACCTGACAGGGCTCGCGCCCGCGACGCAGGCGCTCGACGCCGACCTCGAACTTAGCGAGGTGCGGCTGTCGGCGAAGAAGGGTGACGGCGTCGCGCTGCTGCGCGACGAACTGCTGCGGATTGCCGGCTGGCAGGCGGGCGCGGAGAGCGTCTATCTCGCGCGCGAGCGGCACCTGATCGCGTTGCGCGCGGCCGACGAGCATCTGGCGACCGCCGCCGTGCATGCGGAGCAGAACGCGCAGGCGCTCGATCTGTTCGCCGAGGAATTGCGGCTCGCGCAGGATCAACTGAACTCGATCACCGGTGAGTTCAGTTCGGACGATCTGCTCGGCGTGATTTTCAGCCGATTCTGTATCGGCAAGTAACGCCGAACTTGTGCGTCGCCGCAATGCGGCCGTCATATAGGCTCTCTCGGCCGAATCGGCGCCGCTGCCGCACACGCGAAAATCGCACTCCGTCGGCCAAAAAGCCACCGGATTTTTGGTACACAACCGTGCAAAGGTTTAGAATCCAGCTGTCCGAGCCTAAACGTACAGCGTCCCCAAAGCATGCCCCGCCTCGCCACCCCGCTCACCGAATCCGAGATCCGCGCGCTCGAACCGCGCGCGACCCGCTACTGCGTCGCCGACGGCAACGGCCTCGTGATCGAGGTCATGACGACCGGCACCAAGGTCTGGCGCTTCCGCTATACGTTGAACGGCAAGCGTCAGCCGCTCGCGACCATCGGCGATTACCGGATGATTTCGCTGCGCGTCGCGCGCGCGAAGGCGCAGAGGTACGCGGCGCTCGTCGCGCAGGGCATCTCGCCGGTCGCCACCGCGCGGCGCGATCGCGGTGCCGAGAGCAAGGCCGACGTGCTGCGCGAAGCGGCCGAGCTTTATCTCGCGACGGCGCTGGCCGGCAAGTCGGATGAATATCGCCGCACCACGCGGCGTGCGCTCGACAAGGACGTGCTGCCCGCGATCGGCAACAAGCCGATCGGCGCGGTCACCGCTGACGACGTCGTCGCGATCTGCGAGCGCATCAAAAGCCGCGGCTCGCCGAAAATGGCGCTGCACACGCGCAACGTCGTGAAGCGCCTGTACGCATATCTGATCGCGCGCCAGCTCGCGACCAGCAATCCCGCGGAAGTCGTACCGGCGCGCTCGATCGCGACCTTCGACAGCCGCACCCGCGTGCTGTCCGGCGCCGAGATCGGTGTCATGCTGCGCACGATCGACACATCCAATATCCGCCGTCCGCTGAAGCTCGCGCTGCATCTGCTGGTGCTGACGATGGCACGCAAAGCGGACCTCGTCGAATCGACATGGGCCGAGTTCGATCTCGACGACGCGCTGTGGACGATCCCCGCCGCGCGCCTGAACGCGCGCGAGGACCGCGTCGTCCGTCTGCCGCGTCAGGCGGTTGCGCTGCTGCGCGAGCTGCAGCGCGGGCGCACCAGCGAGACGTTCGTGTTCCCGAGCGTCAGGGGCGACGATCGGCCGATCGCGAAAAGCACGCTGAACCAGGCAGTCAAGGCATTGGGGCTCGACGTGGAGCATTTCGTGCTGCATGACTTTCGTCGCACCGCGTCGTCGCATCTGCGCGACATGGAACAGCAAACAGCTGCGGGGGGCGACATCGCGAAGCGTGAAGCAACCGACGAAGCGGCGTGGCAGGGTCGCATGCTTCAGAGTTGGGCGGACTTTGTCGATAGCCAGATGGAAGTCGCGCGGTAGACGGCGAACGGGACGGCTTGACGGCATTGTCATGGGTTTTGGCGCCATGTGACGCTTGCCGTCAGGCCGGTAACAGGATGGTACACAGGCTAATGGGACCTCGCCCAGACGCTAAGCAAATAAAGGAAAAACCATCAAAAAAACAGGTTTCCAAAGCGGGCGCAAATGCGCCTTTTTTCGCTTCTCTGGACCGTTTGAATCGTCGTTCTTTCCCCGCTTCCTTCGCCTACACTGAGAGATGGATGCAAGCCGATACGGAGGTTCCGATGCCTGAATCAATGCTCGCTTATCTGATGGGGCCCGCCGTCATGCTGGTGGTCGGCCTTGCCATCTGGATGATGTCGCGTCACCGCGACCCGTCCAGGCCGCCCAAGCTCGAGCGCTGGCTCGACACGCATTACGCGGAGTGGCTGCATCACAAGCATTAAGCCGTGCCTCAAATGGAAAAAGGCCGTCGCATTGGGCGACGGCCTTTTTGTCTGCGCGTTGTTCGGCTGAATCATCCGCGCATCAGAGCCTTGCCGCGCTCACCACTGCGGCTCGGGTTGCGGTTGCGCATAGCCGTACTGTCCGGGCGGCGGTGCGCCGCACGCGACATAGGCGCGCTGATACTGGTCGTAGCAATATCCGGGCGGCGGTGCCACGTAAGCCGGCGCGGGCTGGTACGCGGGCTCGGCATAGACCGGCTGCGGATACGCGACCACCGGCGCCGGCGTCAACGCCGAGGTGACCACCGCGCCCAGCACCGCGCCGCCAATCAGCGCACCCACCACATCACCGCCGTGTCCGTGCGCGGACGCCTGGCCCGCCACCGTCAAACTACCCGCCATTACCAACGCCACTGCGATCTTTTTCATATTGAGCTCCCGCCGTTCAGGCATGGACGAATTGTCGCCGGCGCGCGCGGAAATAGATGCTGCAGTTGGTAACCAGAGATTTACTCTGTAACAGGTGCATAACGTTGGACGCGTTAACCCACGCAGGGCATTGCGCTGCTTTTCATCCAGGCATCGGGGGAAGATCGCCGCGCTGGCCTTGATGCGGGCGCCGACTATTATCTGACCAAGGGCAGTGGTCAACGAGCGTCTCGCCTCCCCGAAAGCTGACGTGCCCTCCCTGAACTTCATCCTGGCCGAACCACATGGATACTTCTAAACCGCCCCAGAATGCCGCAACGCTGCATCCCGCAGACGACGGGAGCCCGCAGGCGCACGCGCTCGTCGATGAGGATGCGCCCAATCTCGCCAGCGACGACGCGCTCGCGCGCATCCTCGCCGCCCCGCCGGCGGCCGAGTGCCCGATCATGGTGCTGCTGGTCGGCGACCAGGCGGTCATCGCCGAGGGGGTGCGCGAGGCGCTCGCCGACGAGCCGGGCATCGACTTTCGCAACTGCGCGTCATGGGAAGACGCGGTGCGCTGCGCCGAGGAAACGCGCGCGACGGTGATCCTGCAAGATCTCGTGATGCCGGGCACCGACGGTCTGACGCTGGTGCGGCAATACCGGCTGAATGCCGCCACTCGCGACATCCCGATCGTCGTGCTGTCGACCAACGAAGAGCCGCTCGTCAAAAGCGCGGCGTTCGCGGCCGGTTCGAGCGACTACCTCGTGAAGCTGCCCGACCGCATCGAGCTGATAGCGCGCATCCGCTATCACTCGCGCTCGTATCTACACCTGCTGCAACGCGACGAGGCGTACCGCGCGCTGCGGCAATCTCAGCGGCAACTGCTGGCGACGAATCTGGAGTTGCAGCGGCTCACGCATTCGGACGGTCTGACCGGCCTGTCGAACCGCCGCTACCTCGACCAGTATCTGGCGGCCGAATGGCACCGCGGCACCCGCGACAAGACCCGCCTCGGCCTCCTGATGATCGACGTCGATCACTTCAAGGCCTACAACGACACCTATGGGCACGTCGCCGGCGACGAAGTGCTGAAGAGCGTCGCGCATACGATCGAAGCGTGCCTCGGCCATTCACTGGATCTCGCCGCGCGCTTCGGCGGCGAGGAGTTCGCGGTGGTCGTGCCGGACACGTCGGCGGGCGGCTTGCGCCTGCTCGCGGAGAAAATCCGCATCGCGGTCGAAGACCGCGCGATCACCCATGCGGGCTCGGCAGAGGGCGTCGTCACGATCAGCATCGGCGCGGCGATGGTGGTGCCGTCGGCCGCCGAACCGGTCACGACGCTGATCGAGGCCGCCGGCGTCGGCCTGTATCGCGCGAAACACGACGGCAAGAATCAGGTGGCCGTGAGCGGCTGAGTCTGGCGTCGCCCTCCTCAACCTTCGGCTTACGCGGCCACGGCGCGCGTATAGCGCTCGGCCGGCGCGCTGCGCGACAGATTCGGCTGCAGATGCAAACGCGCGCTGTTCAGACGCTCCCAGTCGGCGGCATCGGGCAACGACGGGATCGTCACCAGTTCGCCCTGATCGAGACCGGCAAGCGCCGCGTCGACCATGTCCTCGGCGCTCATCACGATCTGCGAAGGCAGGTTCTCGACCGCGAGACCCGCGCGATCCCAGAACGCGGTGCTCGTCGCGCCCGGCAGCACCGCTTGCAGCCGCACGCCCTTGCCGCCCACCTCGTGATGCAGCGACTGCGTGAGATTCAACACGTAGGCCTTGGTGCCGCTATAGGTGCCGTTCAACAATTCCGGCGCCAGCGCGACGATCGACGAGATATTGATCACCGTACCGGCGCCGCGCGCGATGAAGCCCGGCAACACCGCCGCCGTCAGGCGCGTGAGCGAGATCACGTTCAGCTCGATCATCTGCTCGAGTTCATCGATGTCGGAGTCGACCAGCGTCGCGGTCGCGCCGACGCCCGCGTTGTTGATCAGCATCGTGATGCCTGGCTCAGCGCGCAACTGGTTCTCGATGCGGCGCACGTCGGCCTTGTTGGTCAGATCGGCGCTGACGGTGCTCACGCGGCGGCCGGTTTCCTTCGTCAGCCGGTCGGCGAGGCTGCTCAGGCGTGCGCCGTCGCGCGCGATCAGCAGCAGGTCGTAGCCGCGTCGCGCGAGCCGGTCCGCGTAGACCGCGCCGATACCCGACGATGCGCCCGTGACCACCGCCGTACCCTTGCCTTCGTTCGAATTGCCTTGTGCGCCCTTGTTTGCCTGCGTTGCCATTGAAGCTCTCCTTGCGGGCTGCGCATGATGCGGCCGCCCTGTCCGGTGAATGGGAACATCCGTGAACTCGCCGCCTGGCGGCTTTTGCGCTAATACGGCGGGGTTGACGAGCTGAGTTTAGGCGCGTACTGTTTTGTCTCAAATGTCATATTTCCCTCGTTTCCGGACATCGTAAATGAAACGCATCGGCGTGGCGGTCTTTCCGGGCTTTCAGATCCTCGACATGGTCGCGGTATCGATTTTCGAACTCGCCAATCAGGACACCGGCGAGCCCGCGTACGACGTCGCGGTGATCTCCGAGCACGGCGGCATGGTGCGCAGCTCGGCGGGCGTCGAGGTCGCGACGCGCCCGTTCGGCGATCCCGCCTACGACACGGTGATCGTCACCGGCGCGATGGAGATCGCGCCGTCGTCGCCGGGGCTGCTCGCGTTTCTGAACGACGCCCTCGCCGCCTCGCGCCGCACCGCGAGCATCTGCACCGGCGCGTTCGTGCTCGCCGAAGCCGGCATCCTCGACGGCCGCCACGCGACTACGCACTGGGCGCATGCGCGCGATTTGCAACGGCGCTTTCCGCGCGCGCGGGTCGACGAGGACCGCATCTTCATCGTCGACGGCTCGGTGTGGACGTCGGCCGGCATGACCGCGTGTATCGATCTGTGCCTCGCGCTCGTCGAGAACGACCTCGGCATCGCGGTTTCGCGCGCGATCGCGAAGAAGCTCGTGGTCTATCACCGGCGCACCGGCGGGCAATCGCAGTACTCCGCGATGCTCGATCTCGAACCGAAATCCGATCGGATCCAGAACGCGCTGTCGTATGCGAAGAGCCATCTGCGCGAGCCGCTGAGCGTCGAGCAGCTCGCCGACGTCGCGCATCTGAGCCCGCGCCAGTTCAGCCGCGCGTTTCGCGACGAGACGCGCCAGTCGCCGGCCCGCGCGATCGAGGCGCTGCGTGTCGAGGCGGCTCGCACGATGCTCGAAACCGGCCGTCATTCGATCGAAACCGTCGCAGCCGACACTGGCTTCATCGACCCCGAGCGGATGCGGCGCGCGTTTTTGCGCGCGTTCGGCCAGCCACCTCAAGCGATCCGGCGTGCCGCACGCGTGGCGTAAGCGTTCGGGTAGAGAATAGGAAACCCGCGGTGCGAAGCTACGCAAAAAAAAGTATCCCGCTCGACCCGTGAATCGAACCCAGCCCAAATGAAAGGAAACGCGATGAGCTACAACGACAGCAACCCGTTCGCCAAAATCTTGCGCGGCGAACTACCGTGCATCAAGGTGGCCGAAAACGACCAGGCGCTGGCTTTCATGGACTTGATGCCGCAGGCCGACGGCCATCTGCTCGTCGTGCCGAAGGAAGCGGTCGCGGAAATTTTCGATCTATCGGATGCGGCGCTCGTCGCGTCGACGCGCATGGCGCAAAAGCTCGCGATCGCGGTGCGCGCGGCACTGCGTCCTGACGGCGTGTTCATCGGCCAGTTCAACGGCGCGGCGGCGGGACAGACAGTGCCGCACGTCCATTTCCACGTGATTCCGCGCTGGGAAGGCCAACCGCTGAAGCTGCATGCGCGCGAGGTCGCCGATCCGGACACGCTCGAAGCGCTCGCCAAACGGATTCGCGCGCACTGGCGCGCCCATTGAAGCGCGACGCGAGGGCTGCCGACGCAACGTCGCGCCCCGCATTACGGTCACGCCCGGTAACAACTGTAAAAGCCGTTGAAACCACCGATTGGCGCGTCGCGACTAGACTGCTATTGCCTTGTGTTCAAGGCATTGAGTGTGGATCTCTTTTTTCAGCCTGCCCCTGTGGCAGGCTTTTTTTCTTTAGGGATCCGCTTCGCAATCTCAGAGCCGCTCGCGCGAACGGCGTAGCGGATGCCGCCAGTCGATGCGTCGGCGACGCGCTCGCAACGGCCGTCCGTCGTGCAGGTCTCGATGCTCCTGCCACAGTTCGTCGGAAAACAAGAAACATGACGATCAGCAGCGGAACGACCAGAAAAATCCCGAGTATGACGTGCTCGTTCACGATAGCCTCCGTGTGCAGGAGATTCGTTTTCATTGTAGAGCACCGCCTGTACCCGCATACCGGCTCGACGAAGATCCACCTGGATTCAGGCCGCACGCGAAGGGTACATCGCACTGCGATCGCGCCCTCCTCGCCTGTCCACGCGGCTTTGCGCCGCGCGGCTTTTTTTCATGCGTTTTCGGCAATGGCGCGTTGCAAGCGTTTCATCAAGGCCCTGAGAGACGGCTGGCACTGTTTATTTTCTGCACTTGCCTCGTTATTGCGCATCGCCGCTTTTGCCTGTGGAATGACTTTGTGTGCAATGCACAAACCCATTGATTAAATTGTATTAAATCGCTTAATTGACGCTACGCGTTTACGTGAATGCGCGCGCAAAGCTTTACCAGCTAAGGCGTGTTCGAGAGTGGATTTTTAGTTATTCATTTCATTGCCATTCGGTCGGGCGTGTGCTCAAGCTTTAATCAGCTTCGACAGCAGGTGCGACAATTCGCCACTGTTGCGATCGCACACAAGATGTGCTTGTCGTTCTCATCGGTTCTCCTAAAGTGCAAGATGCGGGTCCACCGTTAAAGTTAAATACATAGCTAACCGAGATGTTTTCGGCCCGCCCCGGAGGAACGAATGAAAACTCGAATTGCCGTTGTTTTCGCCATCGCGGGTTTGGCTGCCGCTAGCGTTCAGGCGCAAGACGTCGTGATCAAGCCGCAGCAAACGATCCAGTTCAAGGCCAATGCCTATGGCTGCGTATCGAAGGACAAGCTCGATGCCGCCGATCACCACGCGCAAGCCGGTGAACAGCAGCAGATGCAGGAATTCTTCTCCGGATATCAATGCGTGTCGACTCCGACCGACTCGAGTTTCCGCGTGGTGCGCGTGGTCGGCCACGACGTCGAGTTCGTGAATTCAGCCAATAGCGATACCGAGGGACTCTGGGCGAACGACCGATTCATCAAGCAATAAGTACACACCGGCATTCCGGCAAAAGCCGGAATACGGTCGCATGCGTATCCGCTGCGGCTTTAAAAGTCGTAGGCGTAAACGCGTGAGCTAAAAGAGACGGCTTGGGCATTCCGATGCCAAGCCGTTTTTTATTGCTTTTGATACTTGCCAGGCTTCACCTGCAATAAAAAAGCCGATGCGGGTTTTATCGACCCGCATCGGTAGTACGCCTTCTCGCAAAGCGCAGGAAACCGGCCACGAGCAACGGCGCGTCAGTGCACGCGCTTGCTGCGGCGGTACTGGTCGAACAGAACCGCGAGCAGCAGGATGCCGCCGCGAATCAGATACTGATAGAACGTCGGTACGTTCAGCAGGCTCATGGCGTCCTGTACCGAGCCCATGATCAGCACGCCGACCAGCACGCCGGAGATCGTCGCGACACCGCCCGTCAGCGATACACCACCCAGCACGCACGCGGAAATCACGCCGAGCTCGAGCCCGACCGACGTCTTCGGATCGCCGAGGCTCATTCGCGACGCGAGCATCACGCCCGCGAAGCCGGTCACGAGGCCTTGCAGCACGAACACGGTGATCTTGATCCGCGTGACGGGCAGCCCCGCGAGCACAGCCGCTTCGCTATTGCCGCCGACGGCCAGCACGTTCTTGCCGAACACGGTCTTTTTCAGCAGGAAGCCGAACAGAACGAAGCCGACGATGTTGCTCCAGATCGGATAAGAAATGCCGAGGAACGAGCCGCCGCCGAGCTCGAAGAAGCGCTCTTCGGAGATCATCACCGCGTCGCCGTTCGACGTGATGTATGCGAGGCCGCGCACGACCTCCATCATCGCGAGCGTGACGATCAGCGAGTTGATCTTGTAGCGCGCGACCAGCGTGCCGTTGACGAGCCCGACCGCGCCGCCCGCGAGCACGCCGGCCGTGATGCCGACTAGCACGCTGTGCGTCGCGGTGATCAGCACGGAAGCCACCACGCCCGAAAACGCGACGATCGACGCCACCGACAGGTCCACCTCGCCGAGCGCGAGCACGAACATCATCGTGACGGAGATCGAGCCGATCAGCGTGACCGACAGCAGCAGGCCCTGGATATTGCGCGTGCTCAGAAAGTCTGGGACCGTGAACGACAGCACCGCGAACAGGATGACGAACACCATCACGATGCCGGATTTGTTGATCAGGTCCCAGGTGCGCGCGGCGCGCGCGGTCAAGCCCACGGAGGCGACGGCGGGGGTCGAGGAATCGGTGGAAGGTGTATTCATGATGTCTGTTCCATTCAATGCCGTTTTCGTTGCGGTATGCGGTAAGAGGTCTGGTGGCGCGATCCGTTGGGCGATCAGCGCGGCAATGCCAGCTTGATCAGCGCATCCGGCGTGGCCTGCGCCTTCGGCAGATCGCCGACGATGCGGCCTTCCTTCATCACGATCACGCGATCGGTCACGCCGATCACCTCGGCGAGATCGCTCGACACGACGATGACCGTGCGGCCCGCCTCGGCGAGCCCATACAGCAACCCATAGATCTCGCTGCGCGCCCCGACGTCGATGCCGCGCGTCGGCTCGTCCATCAGGAACACGTCGATCTCTTCGGCGAGCCAGCGCGACAGGATCACCTTCTGCTGATTGCCGCCGGACAGCGTGCCGATCGGCGTGTCGCCGTTGCGCGTCTTGATCGCGAGCTTGCCGATGAATTCACGCGTGGTCTGCGCTTCCTTGCGGCCGTTGAGCACGTTGAAGCGGCTGAAGTGGCGGCGGCAGCTGATGTTCAGGTTGTCCGACACCGACGCGATCGACACGATGCCTTCCTGCTTGCGATCCTCGGGACACAGCGCGACGCCGGCGCGCACCGCGTCGCGCGGCGTGGCGAACTGCACGCGCTTGCCCTTCAGCGCGACCTCGCCGGCGCTCGGCTTGAGCGCGCCGTAGATCAGCTTCATCAGCTCGGAGCGGCCCGCGCCGACGAGCCCGAAGAAGCCGACGATCTCGCCCTTGCGCGCCGAAAACGATGCCGGTTCGCGCAGGCCCGGTCCCAACAGGCCCTCGACCTGAAGCTGCACGTCGCCGTGCTCGCGCGCGCGATAGCCGTACACATCGGTGATCGAGCGCCCCACCATGCAGCGGATCAGCCGATCGCGGTCGAGTCCCGCGCCGGCCTCGAAGGTGTCGATGCGGCGGCCGTCGCGAAACACGGTGACGCGATCGCACAGTTCGTAGACTTCATCCATCCGGTGCGTGACGTAGATGATCGCGTGGCCTTCGGCCTTCAGCGCGCGGATGATGCGGAACAGTTGCGTGGTTTCGCGCGACGACAGCGAGCTGGTCGGTTCGTCGAACGCGATCACGCGCGCGTCGCGCATCAGCGCCTTGCCGATTTCGATCATCTGCCGCTGACCGATCGACAGATGCTTGACCTGCTGCGACGGATCGAGCTTTTCGCCGAGCCGTTCGAGCTCGCGCATCGCACGCGCGACCAAAGCCTTTTCGTCCAGTACGCCGAAGCGATTCGGCAGGGCGCCGAGCATCAGATTCTCGGCGACCGTCAGCTCCGGCACCAGATGCAGTTCCTGATAGATGATCGCGATGCCCGCGGCGATCGCCGCCTTGGTCGTCGCGAACTGCTGCTCGACGCCGTCGAGCGACAACGTGCCCGAGACAGGATGATTGACGCCGGACAGCACCTTCAGCAGCGTCGATTTGCCGGCGCCGTTTTCGCCCATCAGGCCGTGCACCTCGCCGCGGCGCACTTCGAGCGAGACCTGGTCGAGCGCGAGCACGCCCGGAAAGCGCACGGTGATGCCGTCGAGCCGGAGATAGGGGGCGTCGGATGCGGGCGTCGATGCAGGCGAGGGCGTGCGCACCGCCTCGCCGGCATGAGACCCGGTGAATAAGGACGTCATCGAAAAACCTCGAACGGATGAAAGCTGAGCGGGCCGCGCTCGCGCTAAACGCGAGGCACGAGGCGGCCCGCCGTCTGCTGCGAGAACCTCGCTTAAATACCCAGTTCCTTGCGCACGTCCTGCCAGTTGCCGCGCACCATCAGCTTGCCGGTGGTTTGCGTGTCGGCGGGCGGCTGCTTGCCGTCCTTGATCCACTCGATAAGGTTCTCGGTGCTTTCCTTGCCGTGGTTCGTCGAGCTGACCGCGATCGTGCCGTAGAAGCCCGTCGGTTCCTTCTTCTGGAACTCGGCGAACGCCTCGCCCGCGCCGTTGATGCCGACGCCGATCACGTCCGCGGCCGGAATATGCAGCTGTTCGGTCGCGCGCACGCCGCCGAGCACGCTTTCCTCGTTGAGCGCGAAGATCACCCACTTCTTGATGTTCGGATGCTGCGCGAGCACCGGCGACACCGCGTTGAAGCCGCCTTCGTCGTCGGTGGTTTTCTGCGGCGCGTCGAAGACGTTTTCCTTCTTGAAGCCGCCGGCGAGCAGCGACTGCGTCGCGCCGTCGGTGCGCAGCTTCGCGGTCGGCAGCTCATAGTCCGTGATACGCAGCGCGCCGACTTCCTCAGGCTTCCAGCCGCGGCGCTTCATTTCGTCGGTGATCGCCTGGCCCACCTGGTTGCCGATCTTGAAGGCCGACATGCCGAGGTGCGGCACGTTCCCCAGCGGCTTGCCGGTCGAATCGACCAGCTGGTCGTCGACGGTCACGAACTTCATGTTGTAGCGCTTCGCGCGCGCCTGAATCGCCGGTCCGAGGCGCACGTCGGGCGCGCAGATCACGAAGCCTTTCGCGCCTTGCGCGCCGAGGTTGTCGATCGCGGCCAGCACCTTTTCGCCGTCGGGCGTGCCGATGTTGACGACCGAGAAGCCGTCCTTCTTACCGAGCGCGGTCGCGGCTTTCTGTTCGTTGATGAACCACGCCTGTTCGGGCATCTTCACGAGGAAGCCGACTTTGAGCGGCTCATCCGCGTGGGCGGACAGTTGTGCGGCGAACGGGGCGGCGAGGGCGGCGGCGGCCATCGCGGTCAGGGTCAAACGGCGAAGCTTGCTGGTCATCTACTGTCTCCTGAGGGTGAAAAGCTGCATTGATGTCGTGTAGTCGCAGCGGGGTAACGCGGGCGGCGTCAGCCGTCGCGCGAATCGGGGCGGATCTGCGCGCGGCACGCCGGGCGGTTCGCGCAAGTCGCGGTGAAAACGGTGGCGCGGCTCATTGCTGGTAGCTCGCCAGGTACGCCGTTTTCGCGGCGGTCCAGAACGCGGCATCGCTCGCGCCATAGGCCGACGCCTTGCGCCCGCCGCCGGGTCCGTGATGCTCGACGGCCGTGGTCGGCAGATTGATCGTGACGAGACCGCTCTGCACGTGGCGGCGAAAATGCCGCGCGCGTTCGAGCGAGCGCGTGCAGATGCCGGCGCACAGTCCGTAGGCGGTGTCGTTCGCGAGATGTAGCGCGTGTTCGTAATCGTCCGCGCGCAGCACGACCGCGAGCGGCCCGAAAATCTCTTCACGCGCGATGCGATGCTCCGATTCGCCGATAAACAGCGCCGGCTCGAAAAAATAGCCGCGCGTCGCGCGCTCCAGTCGCCGCCCGCCGCGCAGCAACTGCGCGCCTTCCTGCTCGCCGACGCGCACGTAGTCGAGATTGCGTTCGAGCTGCGCGACGTTCGCCACCGGGCCGATATCGGTGCCGTGCTTCAACGCGTGATCGACGGTGAGTTTCGCGAGCTTTGCCTGCAACGCGTCGACGAACGGCGCGAACACCGCGCGTTCGACGATCAGCCGCGCGGCAGCCGTGCTGCGCTGGCCTGTCGCGCTGAAGGCACCGGTGAGCGCCGCGTCGACCGCGCCGTCGAGATCGGCGTCGGCCAGCACGACGAACGGATTCTTGCCGCCCATCTCGAGCTGCACGCGCGCCTGGCGCGTCGCGGCGGCCTGCAGCACGCGCGTGCCGGTATCGGACGAACCGGTGAAGCTGATCGCCGCGACGAGCGGATGTGCGACGATGCGCGCACCGACCTTGCGTCCGCTGCCCATCACGAGGTTGAACACGCCGGCCGGCAAGCCCGCGCGACTGACGATCGACGCGAGCGCCGCCGCGCAGGCCGGCGCCGATTCGGCCGGCTTGTAGACGACGCAGTTGCCGTGCGCGAGCGCGGCGCCGATCTTCGCCGCGGCGATCGCGAGCGGCGCGCTCCACGGCGCGATGATGCCGACCACCCCGAGCGGCTCGCGCGTCACGTCGATTTCGACGCCGGCACGCGCCGACGCGAGCGGCTCGACGAACGCGCGCAGCGCCTCGGCCGCGAACAGCTTGAACAGTTGCCCTGCGCGCGTCGCTTCGGCGAGCGCCTCGGGCAGCACCTTGCCGAAGCGACGCGCGAGCAGCCGGGCCAACTCCTCGCGGCGCGCGAGCATTTCGCTGCCGATCGCGTCGAGCGCGTCGGCGCGGCGCTGTGCGGAGGCGAGCGACCAGTCGCGAAACGCCGCGTGCGCAGCCTCGATCGCGCTGTCGGTCTGCCGCACGTCCGCGCGCACGTATTCGCCGACCGGCTCGTCGAGATCCGACGGATTGAGCGACACGCCCGTGGTCGCGCCAGTCTCCCATCCGCCATTGATGTAATGGCGAAACGGGCTGGCAACGAGGGGGACGAGCGGATCGCGGTTCATCGGCGAAAAAAAGCGCACCGTAAGTTCACAAAAGTCCACGAATGGTATGAGCCGGCCCAATAACTTTCCAATCCCTTTTTAGGCTTCTCCGATATCAGTTTCGGTATGGCATCATGGAGCTTCAGAGGAAGAACGTACAAAAATCGCTCGTAAAAACCCAGGAGACCCTGCGATGACGCGTAGCTATTCGAACTGGTTCGTGCGCGCGCGGCTGAAGACGCGCCAGTTGCTGCTGCTTGCCGCGATGGAGGAGGAGGGCAACGTGCGCCGCGCGGCCGACGTGCTCGGCATGACGCAGCCGGCCGCGTCGCGCCTGTTGAAAGAGCTCGAGGACATGCTCGGCGTGAGCCTGTTCGACCGCACGCCGCACGGTATGCATGCGACGCTGTACGGCGAGGTGATGATCCGCCACGCGCGCATGGTGCTGTCGAACCTGAGCCAGGCGCACGACGAAATCTCGGCGCTGCGCTCGGGGCTCGCGGGTCAGGTGCGTATCGGCGTGATCGCCGCGGCCGCCGCGACGATGGTGCCGCGCGCGATCGCGAGCGTGAAGGCGCGTTATCCGCAGTTGCAGATCTGGACCGAGGTCGAGACCTCCGACGTGATGCTGCCGCGGCTCGCCGAAGGCGATCTCGACATCATGATCGGCCGCGTGCTCGAAAGGCAGAACCAGTTCAAGACCGACGTGCGCTACGAACCGCTCGCCGACGAACCGCTGTGCGTGGTCGCGCGTCCCGGCCATCCGCTCGAAAATGAAACGGGATTGACGCTGCGCGGCATCGTCAACGCGAGCTGGGTGCTGCATCCGCCGGGCAGCGTGCTGCGCCATCGCTTCGACCTGATGTTTTCGCAGATCGGCCTGAATCCGCCGCAGAACGTCGTCAATACGAACAACTTCCTCGCGATTTCGAGCCTGCTGCTGCAAAGCGACATGTTGGCGGTATTGCCCGATGAAGTGGCGCGCCAGTACCAACAGTACGGGGTATTGAAGCGCGTACCGATCGATTTGCCTTGCAGGATGGATACATTCGGTATCATCACGCGCCAGTCGCATCTGTTGTCGCCGGCGGCCGCCGTCGTGCTCGACGCGCTGCGAGATGCGGCTCGCGACGTATACGGCACGGCCACGGAACCTGCGGTGGCCCGGTAAATGCTTCCTTCTGTGTCATAGGCACCGGCTAACGGCGCGGGAGGAACATACGATGTACAGCAAACACAAGAAACGGCAACGCGCCGTCGACGATTCATTTTCGCTGCGCTCCGGTGGAGCGAGCGCCTGGTTTAGCAACGGCATGGCTCTCAAATCGACGATATACAAGGCGGAACTGCAGATCGCTGACATGGACCGGCACTATTACGCCGACCATTCGCTGACGATCGCCCGTCACCCCTCCGAAACCGACGAACGGATGATGGTCCGCGTCGCCGCGTTCGCGCTGTTCGCGCAGGAACGGCTGGAGTTCTGCAAAGGTTTGTCGGATGTCGACGAACCGGATTTGTGGGCGAAGGATCTGACCGGCGCGATCGACACGTGGATCGAGGTCGGCCAGCCCGATGAGCGCCGCATCGCCAAGGCGAGCGGGCGGGCGAATCACGTGGTCGTGATCGCGTATGGCGGGCGTACTTCGGAAATCTGGTGGCAGGGCGTGCGCAACAAGGTCGAGCGCCTGCGCAACGTGACGGTCTGGACGCTCGGCGAAGACGTCGCGGCATCGCTCGGCTCGCTTGCCGAACGCACGATGCGGCTGCAATGCACGGTGCAGGACGGCGAAGCATGGCTCGGCAGCGCCGAAGCCGATGCGGTGAAGATCGACTGGACCGTACTCAAGGCGCCCGCCGATGCGTGACGGCTCAGGTCTGAACCAGTTTTTGCGCCGCTTCGTTCTCGCATTCAGAGCGACGTGACCCGCGCCGCTTCCGGCGGCCCCTTCAGCTCGACCATATTGCCCTCCGGGTCGAACAGATACAGCGACGGCCCGAATCCGTCCGCGCCATAACGCACTCCCTGTTCACCGAGCCGCGCGCCATGCGCGCCCAGATGCGCCTTCAGCGCGTCGGCGTCGAACGACTCGACGCGCAAACACAGGTGGTCCATGTTGCGCCCCGTGCCCGCCGCGCCGTTTTCCGCGCGATCGAGCTTCGCGCCGACCTGCAGCAGATCAATCAGCGATCGGCCCGCGCGCAGTTGCGTGAGGCCGAGTTCGCGCTGCTCCTTTTCAACACTGCAACCGAGTACGTCGCAGTAAAAGCGCGCGAGGGTTTCGACGTGCGTCGCCCGGATCACGACGTGGTCGATCTCGCGAATGTGGATTTTCATGTCGAACGCCCTTTCGCTAGTTCGGAGAACCGATTAGGAAGTGTAGGAGAAAGGAAAGGGCGGGGTGGATCGGCGGGAAGTCGTGGGCGAACCGGACCAAATGCGGACCAGGCGCGGACAGAAAAGCAGGCAAAAAAAAGCCCGCTCAAGTGGAGCGGGCTGAATCCATATCAGGAGGAGACATGGAGGAGACAAGCACTAATATACACATCGGCTTGGTGCGACGCAATAACTTTTTAAGGGAAAACCCGATATCGTGCGAAATTGCCGCAGTTTGAGGCAAAACGTCCGGCCGCAGGGCATTCCAAGGCGCTTCGGATTGCGATTTGCCGGGTTTGACCGCACTACGGGTACGGACAAGCGCGTCCGAATGACCGAGCAAGATCCGGCGCGTACTGTGTAGCGTTCGGGCCTAGATTGATGAGCATCGACACTGCCTGCCCATCCGGGCCCCATGACATCATGAACGCCACCACTCGCCATCCCGACCCCATGCGCGCCGCCGCCGACGTCGACACCACCCAGTGGCGCACCGACGACGAACGCTGGGACGCCGTCACCCACCGCGACCGCGATGCCGACGGCGCATTCTTCTACGCGGTCAGGACGACCGGCGTGTTCTGCCGGCCGTCGTGCGCGTCGCGCCAGCCGCGCCGCGAAAACGTCGCTTTCTTCACCGATGCCGCCGCCGCGCGCGCCGCGGGCTTTCGCGATTGCAAGCGCTGCCAGCCCGGCGGTCTGCCGCGCGAGC
The DNA here is from genome assembly GCF_050436245.1 of Paraburkholderia sp. MM6662-R1. Classification (NCBI taxonomy): domain Bacteria; kingdom Pseudomonadati; phylum Pseudomonadota; class Betaproteobacteria; order Burkholderiales; family Burkholderiaceae; genus Paraburkholderia; species Paraburkholderia sp. MM6662-R1. The sequence goes on from NZ_JBNDLV010000001.1 coordinate 2,543,199, forward strand.
TCGACATCGTCGCCAGGGCGTGCGCCGCGCTCGACGCCGATCCGCAGCAGCGCCTCACGCTCGCGCAACTGAGCGATGCCGTGCACGTGAGCCCGTTCCATTTGCAGCGCCTGTTCAAGCGCGTAGTCGGCGTCTCGCCGCGTCAATACCAGGCCGCGCAACGCGGCGCCGCGTTGCGCGATGCGCTGCAGGGCGGCGCCGACGTCACGCGCGCGACGCTCGACGCCGGTTTCGGCTCGCCGTCGCGAATGTACGACAGCGCGCCGGCCGAGCTCGGCATGGCGCCGTCCGCGTATCGCCGCAAGGGCGCGGGCCTGACGGTGCGCTATGCGAGCGCGCCGACCTCGCTCGGCTTCGTGCTGGTCGCCGCGACTGACAAGGGCATCTGCAAGATCGGTTTCGGCGACGACACCGCGCTGCTGATCGACGAATTGCGCGGCGAGTTCGCGAATGCCGAGCTGCGCGAAGACGCCGGTCGGCTCGCTCCGTTCATCGCGCAGATCGACGCGTATCTGCGCGGCACGCGCCAGGACTTCGAGCTGCCGCTCGATATCGCGTCGACCGCATTCAAGCAGCGCGTGTGGGATGCGCTGCGGCGAATCCCGTACGGCGAGACACGCAGCTATTCGCAGATCGCCGAGGCGGTCGGCTCACCGCGGGCGGTGCGCGCCGTCGCGAGCGCATGCGCGACCAACCCGGTCGCGCTCGCGATTCCTTGCCATCGCGTCGTGCAGAAGGGCGGGGCGCTCGCCGGCTATCGCTGGGGGCTGCCGCGCAAGGCCGCGTTGCTCGACAATGAGGCGCAGCACGCAGGCGGCGTTTCAACCAGCGACGCGCCCCGCCGCGACGCAAGCCGCACAGATGCCGACTCCCACAACTCCCAACTGGATCACGCCGCTTGAGCACGCTTCACGAGGTTGCAACTCTCGAATTACCGTTCAAGGCACCGTTCGACTGGCCGCGGCTGCTGCGCTTTTTCAGCGGCCGCGCGACGCCTGGCGTCGAAGCCGTCGAGGACGGCGCGTATCGTCGCGCGATCGACTGGAACGGCGACAGCGGCACACTCAGCGTGCGGCTGCATCCGCGCAAGCGCTGCATCGTCGCGAGCATCGAAGGGCCGGCGAGCCGCCACGCCGACGCACTCGCCGCGCCAATCGCAAGAATGTTCGATCTGTGCGCCGATCCAAAGAAGATCGCCGCCGGACTCGCGGCGGACCCGTGGCTCGCGCCGCTCGTCGCCGCGGTGCCCGGCCTGCGCGTGCCGGGCGCGTGGTCCGGCTTCGAACTGGTGGTGCGCGCGATCGTCGGTCAGCAGGTCAGCGTGAAGGCCGCGACGACCATCATCGGACGGCTCGTGCAGCGAGCGGGCGAACCCATCGACGGGCATCCGCACGAAAACACCGCTTGGCGTTTTCCGACGCCGGCCGCGCTCGCCGAAGTCGATCTCGCGCAGATCGGCATGCCGGGCAAACGCGTCGCCGCGTTGCAGGGCTTCGCGCGTGCGGTCGCGAGCGGCGACGTGCCGCTCGACAGCAGCGACACCGTCGATGCCGCGAGCCTGCGTGCCGCATTGCTCGCGCTCGCGGGCATCGGCCCATGGACCGTCGAATACGTCGCGATGCGTGCATGGCGCGATCCCGATGCATGGCCCGAGGCGGATCTCGTGCTGATGCAATCGATCTGCGCGCGCGATCCTTCGCTCGTACGGCCCGCGCAGCAGCGCAGCCGCACCGACGCGTGGCGGCCGTATCGCGCGTATGCCGCGATGCATCTGTGGAACGAGGTGGCGGATCGGGCGGGCGCTGCGCGCGGGGGATGAGCTGAGCGTCGTCGCGACGTGCCGATGCCGATGCCGATGCCGATGCCGATGGCGTAGCTCAGCGCGACCTCGACGTGCCCGCTGAAACTCCGCCGAAGCGGCCGCAAGCAGCGGTTCTGGCGAGATGTTAAAGTGCCCGCTACCGAAAATTCCGCCGAACGTTGTCAGCCGCTATACCGTCTGTGAATCGTCTGGCGATACACGGCGACCGGCAACGCCCGACTTGCATCAATGCCAAACACCACACCTTCCTGCCCGACCGACGCGCTTTCGCACCGCCTGTCAGTGCTCGACTCGAGCCCGCAGCGCGATGTGCTGATACGCGGCCTGCGCGGCATCGAAAGGGAAAGCCTGCGCGTGACGCGCAACGGCCAGCTCGCGATGACGCCGCATCCGCGCGCGCTCGGCTCGGCGCTCACGCACCCGTCGCTGACGACCGACTACTCCGAGGCGCTGCTCGAGCTGATCACGCCGGCTGAGCAGGACGCCGCCGAAACCCTCGCGCAACTCGACGTGCTGCATCGTTTCGTCTACGCGGAGCTCGGCGACGAGATCCTGTGGAACAACTCGATGCCGGGACTGTTGCCCGCCACCGACGATGGCATTCCGATCGCGCACTACGGCACCTCGAACATCGGCAAGCTGAAGTACGTGTACCGCGTCGGCCTCGCGCTGCGCTATGGCCGCACGATGCAGTGCATCGCGGGCATCCACTACAACTATTCGCTGAGCGAAGACGTGTGGCGCCTGCTGCACGCCGATCAGCAATCCACCGCGAACGCCGTCGACTTCCAGTCCGACCGCTACCTCGCGCTGATCCGCAATTTCCGCCGCACGAACTGGCTGCTGATGTATCTGTTCGGCGCGTCGCCGGCGCTCGATCGGCGCTTTCTCCGCGATCGCAAACACACGCTCGATACGTTCGACGCCGACACCCTGTACCGCCCGTACGCGACCAGCCTGCGCATGAGCGATCTCGGCTATTCGAACACGGCCGCGCAAGCCGCGCTGCACGCCGACTACGACACGCTGCCCGGCTATCTCGACGCGCTCGCGAAAGCCGTGAGCCGGCCGTATCCCGCCTACGAGCAGATCGGCACGCAACGCGACGGCGAGTGGGTGCAGATCAACACCAACGTACTGCAGATCGAAAACGAGTTCTATTCGACGATTCGTCCGAAGCGCGTCACGTATCCGGGTGAGCGGCCGTTGCATGCGCTCGCCGCGCGCGGCGTGCAATACGTCGAAGTGCGTTGCATGGACATCGATCCGTTCGAGCCGGCCGGCATTTCGCTCGAAACGTCGCGCTTTCTCGACGCGTACCTGCTCGTGTGCGCGCTCGACGACAGCGCGTCCCTGCCTCCGCTCGCGTACACCGAAGCGAACCGGAACTTCGGCCGCGTGACGATGGAAGGCCGCAAGCCAGGCCTCGAACTGGTTCGCGACGGCAAGCCGGTCGCGATGATCGACTGGGCCGACGAACTGCTCGTGAAAATCGACGCCGCGGCGGCCGTGCTCGACAGCCTGAAGGGCGGTGACGAACACGCGCGCGCGGTCGCCGCGCAACGCGCGAAGCTCGCGGACGTGTCGCTGACGCCATCGGCGCGCGTGCTGCAAACGATGCGCGACCAGCAGCAAAGCTTCCTCGCGTTCGGCCTCGCGCAAAGCGAAGCGCACGCCGCGTACTTCCGTGCGCGTCCGCTCGATGCCGCGCAGTCCAAGGCGTTTGCCGACCTCGCGGTGCGATCGCTCGACGAACAGGCGAAGCTCGAACGCGACGAGGTTGGTTCGTTCGATGCGTTCGTCGCTGCGTATCGGGCCTATACGCTCAATCGCTTCAGCGTCTGAGCGTTCGGACCACAGCATCCCGGAAGTGCTTCAAGCGGCCCACGTGGCCGCTTTTTCTTTGCCCCGAGTAACGCGCAGGTAACCTCTACGGATTGCGCTCTTCAGGCGTCCGCGGAATCGGCAAATACTCCGCGCGACGTCGCGATTCTCTGATCTGGGTGAAACACCGCTTCGATGGGGTAGTCCAAAATCTTATGACATGCTCCACAGGGGAGGTATCGACGTGAAGAACAAAGCTCTGGTGGCCGCGCTGTGTCTCTTGGCGACGACGGCATGCTCGACCCAGGGTCAGGTCGATCCCGATGTCATGCAGATCGCGACCAGGCCGTTGACGTGTTCGAACAAGGCCGAATGCGACCTCTGGTGGCAACGGGCGCAAACGTGGGTCGCGAGTCATTCGAAGTACAAGATCGAGACCGCTAACGACTCGCTGATCCAGACCGCCGGCCCGGACGGCGGCAAGCGCGCGCTCGCGTTTGAGATCACGCGCGCCGCAGGTCCCGATGGCACCACCACGATCGGCTTTTCGGCGCATTGCGACAGCTCGCTCGGCTGCAAGCCGAATCCGTGGGAAGCCGGTGCGGATTTCAAGCAGTATGTGAGAGGCACCACGGGCACAGCCGCCAGCGCGCCGCAAGGCAGCGCGACGCCATCGCAGAACGCGCCCGATGCGACGCATCCGGAGACGACGCCCCGTAACACGACCAGGCTGCCGAATGGCGAGGCGATGTCGCAATAGATCGAGCGGTGGCCGCAGCGGCGATGCGTTCGCCGCTGCCACGCGTTTGCTTCAGTGTCCTAATGAAGGCCCGGTGCCTTTGCGCGGCTTCGTGATCCACACGAGCACCGCCAGCACGATAAACGCCGCGCCCGAGATGCGGAAGAAGTCGTTGGTGGCCATCATGTACGCCTGACTCGTCACCACCTGGTTCAGCTGCGCGGTCAGGCTGTCGCCGGAGAGCCCGACGCCCGCCAGCGCATTCGTATAGGCGTTGGTGTTCGCCGAATACGTGCTGACCGTATCTGCAAGCATCGCGTGGTGATAGATCGTGTCGTTTTCCCAGAACGTCGTGCTGATCGCGGTGCCGATCGCGCCCGACAACGTGCGGAAAAAGTTCGACAAACCCGACGCGCTTGCAAGACGCTCGTCGGACACGCTCGACAGCGTGATCGTCGTCATCGGCACGAAGAAGCAGGCGACACCGATCCCCTGCACGAGCCGCGGCAGGATCACGTGGCCGAACGGCACGTCGAGCGTGAACGTCGAGTTCCAGAACGATACGATCGCGAACACGATGAACGCGAAGCTCGCGACCATGCGCAGATTCAGCCGATGCATGTTCTTGCCGATCATCGGCGACAGAAACAGCGCGAGCAATCCGACCGGTGCCGTGGCGAGACCCGCGAGGCCGGCCGTATAGCCCATCACCGTTTGCAGCCATAGCGGGAAGATCACCACCGAGCCGAAGAACGCCATGAAGCCGAACGAGACGATCACGACGCCGAGCGCGAAGTTGCGATCCTTGAACAGCGACAGGTCGACGATCGGCTCCTTCTCGGTCAACTCCCACACGAGCAGGAACGCGATCGACACGAGCGCGATCACGGCGAGCGCCACGATGAACGTCGAGTTGAACCAGTCGCGGGTCCTTGCCGAGGTCGAGCATCATCTGCAGACACGACACGCCGGTCACGAGCAGCACGAGGCCCACCGCGTCGATGCGCTGGCGCGTCGTCTGCGTCTCGCGGCCACGCAGCAGCAGATACGCGCAGAACGCCGAGAACAGGCCGATCGGCACGTTGATGTAGAAGATCCACGGCCACGTGAAGTTATCGGTGATGTAGCCGCCCATCACCGGGCCGAAGATCGGCGCGCAGATCACGGTCATCGCCCATAAGCCGAGCGCGAGTCCACGTTTGGCGGGCGGGTAGGAGCGCATCAGGATCGTCTGCGACAGCGGCACCATCGGCCCGGACACAAGCCCTTGCACGAGCCGGAATGCGATCAGCGATTCGAAGTTGTGCGCGAAACCGCAGGCCGCCGACGCGATCGTGAACAGCAGCACGGACAGCGTGAAGAGTCGTACCTCGCCGACGCGTCGCGCGAGCCAGCCGGTCAGCGGCACAGCGATCGCCGAGGCGACCGAGTACGACGAGATCACCCAGGTGCCCTGGCTTGCGGCGACGCCGAGGCTGCCGGAAATGGTCGGCACCGCGACGTTCGCGATCGAGGTGTCGAGCACCTCCATGAAGGTGCCGAGCGCAAGGCCGACGGTCAGCAGCGCGAGCGTGCCGCCCTGGAGCGGGGCGAGTTCTGCTGCGGGCAGCGTGGCGTTGGAAGCCGTGGCATCCATAGGTTTGTTCTCCTCAGGCGGCGAAAGCTTGTCGCGGCAGCCTTATCGGGTGTTTCAGATACGATGCTTGCATGCCGCATCACCCTCTGCCCAGACAGATATCTGATGACAATGACGCCTTGGAAACGCGCCTCGTGATTGTCCTGCTAGTACTTCGTGATGACGCGCCGCCGCCATCCGACGACGACCGTTGTTTGACGCATGCTTCGGCTCATCCCGGCGGCTCGTCCGGCGGTGGCGCCGGTCCGCAACCCACGTCGGCGTCTCCCTCGGGACCGTTTGCGATGAAACGGGCGAGCAGGTGAATCAGCGTCGCGTGCTCCTCGGCGGTAAAGCCGCGCAACTGGTCGTTCAGCACAGTTGCGCCGAGGTTCGGCAACTGGCGCGCGGCCTCGTGGCCCTGCTGCGTCAGCTCAAGTTTCACCATGCGTCGGTCGTCGCTGCTGCGGGTGCGCACGACGAAGCCCTTCTTTTCCAGCCGGTCGAGCAGACGCGTCATCGAGCCGCTGTCGTACGACATCGCGCGCGACAGCTCGAATGGCGTGCTCGCGCGCCGCGACGACAGCATCAGAATCACGCCGATCTGCTGCGCGGTGAGCCCGAGCGGCTTGACCGCACGGTCCGTACGCTCGACCAGCACGTTGCGCGCTTTCGTCAGGTAGTAGCCGAGACTGCTCGTGAGCTCGGCCTCGTCCGCTTTGTAGGGGCCATCAGTCATGGGGTATCCGCAACATCCAGGCAAGACGAAGTTTAGCTGCCTAAGCAGACAAGTCAAATCGCATTTTGCGGTGCGCAACGAGGCCAACCGAAATACAACAGTCGAATCAATGGCGCCGCACAGTATCTTGAAATTTGATTGCATAGTCAATATTATGACAAGCAATGAGTTTCGCGCGTCCTGCGCCATTCGAGACCATGTTCTGACCGATCGACCGCACGCCGCCCGCCTCGCGACGCGCGCCAAAGGATTTCCCCGATGCTGTACCTCAAAAACACGCTTGGCGGCCTCAGCCGCTCACTCACCGATTCCGCACTCCATACCTTCCAGGGCCGACACCGCTGGTGGAAGCTCGCGCTGTTTGCGGGACTGTTCGTGCTGCCGGGTGGGTCGGTGGGTGTCGCGTTGCTCGCGTGGGCCGAGCATCGAAGGGGCACGAAGCGGGCGAGCAAAGGCAGCGTTGTGGGCGCGGAATCCAGCGAGATCGTGCTGCCGAAGGAAAGCTTCGTGATAAAGGCGGGAAACGTCGTCCCCGCGACGGCCAACAGCGGTAACGCTTGCCTCGCGCCTGGCGGTGCGTCGTGCCGGGCCTCCGCTGGCAAGCTCGTGTGTCAGCGTCAACGCCAGCAGACCCAATCCACGGAATCGCGGCTCTGAAGGTGTACCGATTCGCAGCGCGCTTTTCGGCACACAGTTTCGCTTCGTCTAGCCATCTGAACCACCGCGAACCCGCAGCCCCTCGCGCCGCCGGTAACAACGCGTAACCAGCGCGTCACCGCAAGTAACACACCTGCGCACCGCCTCGCATTAACCTTTCGGCTTTCAGTTTCCCGCGCTCGCGCGGGCTCATACGCTAACATTCCGGCAGACCACGATCTCGCCCGGCCGGTGGCGCCATTCCCGGCCGTATTGCGGCGTCCAGAAGGAATTCATTGCATGCAGTCTGATCGAATGTCGCGGGCGCTTGCGCCGCGCGTCCTGTCCCTTGCCGTGAGCGCGGCCTGCGCGACGCTCCTGGCCGCCTGCGCGGTCGGTCCGAACTATCAGCGGCCGGCCACCGAGATCCCCGCGTCGTTCAAGGAAGCCGCGCCCGGCTGGAAAGTCGCCGAACCCGCCGATCAACACGACCGCGGCGACTGGTGGGCGATCTACGAAGACCCGAAGCTCAACGAACTCGAAGCCAAGCTCAACACCGCGAACCAGACCATCGCGCAATTCGCCGCGAGCTACCGGCAGGCGCGCGCGCTCGTCGGCGAAGCGCGGGCAGCGTACTTCCCGACGATCGGTGCGTCGGCGGGCGCGACGCGCTCGGGCAACGGCACGCAAACCAGTGGCAATGCGACTACGGCGACCAGTCGCGAGGGCATCACCAACAGCTTCAACGTGCAGATGACGGCGAGCTGGGAGCCCGACCTGTGGGGCTCGGTCACGCGCTCGGTCAACGCGCAGAAAGCCGGCCAGCAGGGCGCGGCCGCCGACCTCGCGAACGCGCGCCTGTCCGCCCAGGCCACGCTCGCGCAGACCTACTTCCTGCTGCGCGCGCTCGACTCCACGCAGAAGCTGCTCGACGACACCGTGATCGCCTATCAGCGCTCGCTGCAACTCACGCAGAATCAGTACGCGGCCGGCGTCGCCGCGCGCTCGGACGTGATCCAGGCGCAAACGCAGCTGCAATCGGCGCAGGCCGCCGCGATCGACAACGGCATCCAGCGCGCGCAGGACGAGCACGCGATCGCGGTGCTGGTCGGCGTGCCCGCGTCGATGTTCTCCCTGCCGCCGATGCCGCTCACCGCGACGCCGCCCGCCGTGCCTGCGCAGATGCCCTCCGCGCTGCTCGAACGCAGGCCGGATATCGCATCGGCGGAACGCAAGGCCGCGGCGGCGAACGAGCAGATCGGCGTGGCGATCGCCGCCTTCTTCCCGTCGCTGACGCTGTCGGCGACCGGCGGCTTCGAGAACTCGGTGTTCTCGCAATTGTTGACGTTGCCGTCGCGCTTCTGGACGCTCGGCCCGCAACTGGCCGGGACGATCTTCGACGCCGGCCTGCGCAAAGCGCAAACCGAGGCCGCGCGTGCCACCTATGACGCGGATGTCGCGACCTATCGGCAGACGGTGCTCGCCGCGTTCCAGGACGTCGAGGACAACCTCGTGTCGCTGCGCATCCTCGAACAGGAAATCGTCGTGCAGCGGCAGGCGGTCGACTCGGCGCGCCAGGCGCTCGCCATCGTGACGAACGAGTACAAGGCGGGTACGGTCGGCTTCGTCAATGTGCTGACCGCGCAGACCACGGCTTTCACGGCCGAACAGAAGCTCGAGAATATCGCCGGGCAGCGGATGGTGTCGTCGGTGGGGCTCGTGAAGGCGCTCGGCGGCGGCTGGGACGCGTCGCAGATGAATCGCGAGACCGGCGATGTCGCGGCGCCCGCGCCGCTGCCGGCATCGGCGCCGAGAGCTGCGGCCACGTCAGTCGGCGCGCCGTCCATCGCACAGAGCACCGCGTCGGGCACAGACGCGCCGCAAGCGCGGGTGCAGAGCAAATAATGTCCGCTGCGCTCGCCGCGCAGCAACGCCACAAAACAGAAGAGGCATGGCCGCAACTCGCGGCCATGCCTCTTTTTTCATCGCGCCACGCGCGCGAAACACGCGCCTCGGCACACATCAGCGCACGTCAGCCCCAACTCAGTGCACGAACGTCAGCGCCACCGTATCCGGCCCGCTAGGCCGGCCAAGCAGATTCAGCAGGCCGGCGAGGTTATCGTGCTGTTCCGGCGCGGCGCTCGCCGTGCCATGAAACGACGTCGATGCGGCCGACACCGTGCCGCTGCCGGTCAGCGTCAACGGACCCTTGATCGTGCTCAGATCGAGCGCCGACGACGTGCCCTGCGCCTGAAACCTGACCCGGTACGACCCGAGCGGCTTCACGAGCGACACCCGGGAGCTGACGTCGTCGAGCATCATCGTCAGCTGGCCGAACGCTTCGCCGTTGAAACTGCGCCACTCGGACCACGACAGCTGCACGTTGCCCTGCAGATCGAGCGTGTTGAATGGCGCGCCAAGCCCCGCGAGCAGCGACGCCGGCACCGTGAGCACGCCCGGCGTGACGGTTGCGCCGCGCGGCGTCGCTTCGACCGTGACCGGGTCGGGCATCGCCTCGCTATGGCGCATGACCATGCGCACGCGTCCGGTGAAAAGCGGCCAGAACGCCGTGCGCCATTCGATCCGACCAGGCAGCAGCGTCGCCGCGCTCATATCGGCGCCGGCGGCCAGCATCAGGGTCGCCGAGCCGTGCCACAGCGAGCCCTCGGCGTCGACGAGATTGACGTGCCCGTGCGTTTGCCGCGCGAACTGCGGCGTAATCCAGGCGGCCGGCAGTAACGCGAGCGTCACGGCCGCCACCGACAAAACGGCGACCACCAGCCACGGCAGCGCCGCACGCAGGCGCCACATCCAGTAATTCATGCGAGATCCTGTAGCGAGCGGCGCGTGGTTATTTCGCGGTCGACGGTTGCAGCGCGACCGTCAGATCGACCTGGCCGTCGTCTTTCAACGCGGTGATGTGCGCCTCGGAGACCTGCACCTTGAACTGCTTGCGCACGTCATCGACCCACGCGGTCCAGGCCGGAAACGCCACGTTTTTCATTTGCACCTGCACCGCGTTGCCGACGAACTGCACCTGCGTCGCGGCGAGGCCATGTTCGCCGAGCGATGCGGAAAGCGCGTCCTTGAGCGCCGCGCCGGTCGGCGCGACACCTTGCGCGGCCGCCGACAGCGAGCGCGCCTCGTTCGACTGCGCGGTCATCTGCGCAAGCTGCCGCTGCAGGCTGGGCAGCGATTCACGCAGGTGCGCGCGGCCTTCCTGCGCGGGCGCCCACAGCACCGACCACGCAATCGCCACGGCGAGCGCGGCGCCGCCCCACGTCAGCAGCGCCTTTTCGCGATCGGTGCGCTGGTCCCAGAAGCCAGCCCATGTTTGAGCGAGTTCAGCTTTCATTGTCCGTTCCTGATGGTCCACTTGCCGGTACTGCTGTCGATCGCGCCGGTAAGGCCGTTGCGCGCGAGGCGCTTGGCGAAGTCGGGGTCGACCTTGACCGCGGGTTTGAAGGTCACGTCGAGGCGGTGCTCGTGATAGTCGAGCGCGGCAATGCCGTTGACCGGCAGCGGCGACAGCGAGCGCGCGAGGCCGTCGGCGAGCGACAGGAAATCCTCCGGCGACAGCTCGCCCGCCGCCACGCGCAGCTGTTGCACCTGACGCGCCATCTGATCGGGCGCGTCGAGTACGACGGTCGTCTTCGGAAACGTATTGAGCAGCAGCTCCGTCATCTGCGTGTTGATCGCGTCACGCTGACGCGCAAGCATCATCCACTGCACGTTCGCGCCGATGATCGCGACGACGAGCGTGCCGACCGCGAGCACGATCGGCAGACGCAGACGCCGCAGCGTCGCGCGATCGAGGCGCCACGGCTGCGACGCGAATTCGAACTGGCACAGGTCGAAGCGGCATTCGAGCGCGCGTCGCGCGAGCTGCTCGAACGGCAGCGGACTCGCGCCGTGAATATGCGAGGCGAGCCGCGCGGGACTCGTCGTAGATTGGTTCGGCTCGTTGCCGGGCACCTCGGTCAGCATGTACAGCGACACCGGCGCCGCACCCGCTAGCGCGGACAGCGTCGCGTTCACCGCATCGGCCGGCGCCGCGAAACCCTCGCCCTGGACACCGCGTGCAATCGCCAGTTCGACGCGCGGCACGCCGCTGTCGAGCGCGCCCTCGACGAGCAGCGCGGGTGCGGTCTGCACGACCGCACCGAGCACCGCGGCCACCATCGGCACGATGGACGGCGCTTCGGGCGCGACCACCGGCGCGATGCCCGGTAGCGACGTCGCGACGCTCGCCGCGCCGGCCATCGCCGGCTCGCGCACTTCGGCTGTTTCATCGTCGTTCGCGGCAACTTCGGTCACCGGCGCCAGCGGCAGGCAACGCGTGACCGGCACCGCGCGCAGACTGCGATGACCGGCCGTCGTGAACGCCTCATAGATGAAACGGAACCAGCCGCGATCAATGATCGCGAGCAGGTGCCGACCTTCACCAAGCCCCTGCGGATCGACCGCGATATGGCAGGTCTGCGGGTCCTGGATCAGTTGATCCTCGACGATATTGGGCAGCGCCTGGCGCAGCTTCGGGCCACGCAGCGGCGGCAGCGTCGCGGGCATCAGCAGCAGGTCGCGCGCGGCGAGCATCAGCACCGTCGTGCCGGCGCGTGGCAGCAGCGCGAGCGCCGAGCGGCCGGCGCGCTGCGTGCGCCCCGTCTTGTCGAGCAGCACGAACGGCAGCTCGGGCAGTTGCCATTCCTGCGAGGGCACCGCCGGATCACGCGGTGGCAATAGGACGATCAGCGTGCTCAAAGGCCACTCTCTCTATGGATTGCGTTGTTCACAGTTGGTCTTGTACCCGCACGATACGCGTGGTGTGAGTCAGTGGATCGCGATAGACGAGCGTCGTGCGATCCACTTCGGCGCGCTCGTGCTGCACACTGCCGTGGACTAAAAAGTAGCTCGAATTGACGTCGAACTGATTCGGATCGATCGACACCGATTGCACACCGGCGGCGGTCAGCGCGAGCTGCACGTCGCCGACGTTGCGGAAAAACACGGTCTGGCGCCGCGCGACGAGTGCTTGCGCCTGCGACACGGTCATGCCCGGCACCATCGCCGCGATTACTTCGGCCGACGCGGTGTTCATGTTGATCGCGGTGGTCGTAGGCAGCACGGTGACGAACGGCCGCAGCTTCGCGACGATCTCCGGCGTGTAGCCCGGAATGTCGAGCAGCGAATCGACGCTCGTCATCAGCAGCGGCGCGACCGCCACGTTGTCGTCACCGTCCTCGATGCCGGGCTGGTTCGTGAAGTTGCCGCCCGTCATACCGCCGCCGCCGCCCATCTGCGGCGTGCTGCTGATCGACGTGCCGGTCTGAAAGCGCGTCGCCGATTGCGACAGCCCCGCGCGCACGTGCAGCGCGGTCACTTTGGCGAGCTGCCCGCTCAGGCCGAGCGACACCAGCAGGCGCTGATACGCGGCCATCTGCTCGGCGCTGATTTGCGTCACGCCGGGCGCCGGACTTGCGACCAGATTGCGCAGATTGAATCGGGACTGCGCGTCCTCGATCGAGCCCGACAGGTAGGTGGCCGCGCCTTGCTCAGCGCGTACCTCGCCAATCTGGCCGAGAAAATCCGACAGCCGGGTTTTCGCGATCGGCACGCCCCACACGCCGCCCAGATACGTGATGCCAGCCGACGTATCGCCTTCGGAGCGCAGAATCAGCCGGGTCCAGTCGAGCGCGCCGCGCGCGACCCATTGCGCCTGCGACAACAGCCGCTGATTCTCGATGCGCCGGATTTGCACCTGTTGGCGCCACAACATGCCGGACACGAGGATCGCCGACAGCGCGACGACGAGCAGCGCGCTGATGATGGCCACACCGCGCTCGCGCGCGCCGGCCACGCGCGAACCGGATGCCGACTTTTTCGACGACGACGAGGAGAACGTCATGTCATTCTCCGACCAGAAAAACGCGCGTGACCGGCCCGCGCGAGCGATGTTGCGCCGATGCTGACCTCGAGCCCCGTCACCGAGCGTGGCATCGGCGCGTTGCCGAGCTGCGGCACCTTCAGGTTGTTGACGGCCTCGGTCATCGCGGTCTGTACGTCGTTCATCCGTATGGTCCAGCCGAGCTTCGGCACGTACATGCGCGCCGAGATCGAGCCCACGCCACCCATCAGCGGCACCGCGCTCCAGCCTTCGTCGCTGCCGTGCAACGCGCGCCGCAATTCGCCGACGTTGCCGAGTGGCGGCGACGCGTAGCGCACCACGCGGCCGTTCGAGATCTGATAGCGCACCACCTGCAGACGCGGCGCGGTGGCCGGCAGCATCATGTGCCGCACGATCTGCAGCGCGTTGCCGGACACCGAGACCGCGGCCTGGCCTGATTCGTCGTCGCTGGCGGCCTGGCGTGCGTCGATACGCATCTGGTCGAACAGCTGCGCGAACACCCGTTCGTCTTCCATCGCGTTCGTGATCGTCGTGCGGCCGCGGATGATCTGATCGAGCCCGCGCCATGACAGCACGGCGATCACCGCGAGGATCGCGATCGCGACCAGCAGTTCGATCAGCGTGAAGCCGCGCGCGCCATAACGGCGGCGGCGCTCACAGCGAGCGGTTGTTTTCATTCGCGACCACCGTGACCATCTGCGCGAGATTGCCGGACTGCCCAGGCATCGTCACCATCACTTCGACACGGCGAAACACCGGATTCGGCGTCGCCGTCACATGCTCGGTACAGCGCAGTTGCAGATTGCCTTGCGAGCAATCGAAGCTCGTTGAGCCGATGTTGGGCCATGCATGCTTCAGATGAAGGTCCGCGAGCGCGTTGTCCGCGCTCCAGCCGGCGAGCAGACGCCGGTGCAGCTCGGCTTCGCCGCTCGCGAGACTGCCGACCGCGCGCAGCGACGCGGCAAGCGCGACCGCGATGATGGCGAGCGCGACCAGCACCTCGATCATCGTGAAGCCACGCTCCTCGCGGCACCCGACATCGCGCATCGTGAAGAGGAAAGGGGCCCGGACCGACCTGCCAAAGCGAAGCATCCGCATCTCAGCGCACCTCGTAGCGGCCATTGCCGGTGCCGACGATCGTCGCCTGGCCGGCCGCCGAAAACAGCGTGACCTGCACCGGCACGTCGATCGCCTCGGTACCGAACACGATGCGATCGGCGTGCGAATCCGAGCCCGGGTAACTGATCGCGACACTGGTCACGCCGCCTTCCCACTGACGCGGTCCGAGCAGATCGTCGCGCAGCGGACGCCAGCCGTCCTGGGTGCGCTGATCGAAACGGAAGCCGCCCTCGAACGGCTGCCACGCGATCGGCCGCGCGCGCACCTGCGCTTCATCGCCAGCCGATTCGAACAGCAGCGCGAGACGCTGCGCTTCCTCGTTCAGATCGGTGCGCGGATTGCGGGTCATCGTGACCGCGGTCAGCGACACGAGCAGGCCCGCGATCACGAGCACGACCATCATTTCGAGCAGCGTGAAGCCTGCCGCGCGGCGGCGGCGCAGGCGGGAGCGCGGCCGCGAAGCCGTACACAAAGTGTCCACACGGGACTTGCAAGCGGACGTGCGCATAGTGCCGGCCATCGACGATCAACGGAAATTCATACAGCAATGCATCGGTGAAGCACGCACGCTTGCACGCGCCGCGAACATAACGGCGTGGCGGGCAGGGCGCCTGGCGAAACAAGCGGCCGAACCGGTGGCAAGGAGGGCGCGTGCATGAACATCATCGAGTCTGCCGGGATGCCAGGTTCAGCCTGTTCATTGCCAGGACCCGACGTCGGCGTCGTTGCCTTCGCCGCCCGGTTTGCCATCGGCGCCGTAGCTGAACACATCGACCTCGCCGTGCACGCCGGGATTCAGGTACTGGTACGCATTGCCCCACGGATCGTTCGGCAGACGCTCGAGATAGCCGCCTTCCTTCCAGTTGTTCGGCACCGGGTCGGTGGACGGCTTTTCGATCAGTGCGTGCAGGCCTTGCTCCTGGGTCGGATAGCGGCCGTTGTCGAGGCGATAGAGCTTCAACGCCTGCATCACGGTGCCGATGTCCTGCTTCGCGGCAACGCGCCGCGCTTCGTCCGGACGGCTCATGATCTTCGGCACGATCAGCGCGGCGAGAATGCCGAGAATGGCGATCACGACCATGATTTCGATCAGCGTGAAACCGCGTTGACGACGGCCGCGCGAACCCGCGTTGTCAGCGCGGCGAATGGTCGACAGTTGCATAGGTTGCTACCTCTTTTCAGGTGAAATTTTCGGCCCGGCTTATCAGATTGAACAGCCGGGCCGTCATTTTAATGTCATGCAGTTGAAGGGCTTCAACCCACCGCAATTTTCACAATAGTCCGTACAATGTGCGCATGAACGCCATCCAAATCCGCCTCCTGTCGCTCGCGCTGTTCGCCGCTTTCTGCGCGACGCTGACCTACTGGGTCATCACGCTCATCACGATGGCCGGCGCGCCGTTGCCGGCTGCGGCGGCGCATGCGCAGGTCTCGACCGATCAGGCCGCGACGCTGTTCGGCGGACAGCGCACGCGCAACGTCAATCAGGACATCCATCTCTTCGGCATCCTCGCGTTGAGCGAAGGCGCCGCGGCGATCGTCAGCGTCGGTGGCGAGCCGCCGCGCGCGGTGTCGCTCGGCAGCGCGCTGATGCAAGGCACCAGGCTCTCCGAAGTCCGCGCCCGCTCGATCATCATCGACCGCAATGGCGCCCACTCGGAAATCTTCCTCCCCGCCTACTCCAGCGGTCCCACCATTTACGTGCGCTGAAACCCGAAGCGGTTGCGCGGCTGATACCGCATGCCGCGCAAATCCTTTCTCTTCCTTCCTCGCGCTACGACTACTACTGCACGAGGTTGTTCAGTTCGATGATCGGCAGCATCACCGCGAGCACGATCACCAGCACCACGCCCCCCATCGCCAGGATCAGCAGCGGCTCCAGCAGGCTCGTCAGGAACATCGTGCGACGCTCCAGCTCGCCCGCTTCGCCATCGGCCGCGCGATCGAGCATCGTCGTCACGTCGCCGGTCGCTTCGCCCGAGCGGATCAGGTGCACGAGCACCGGCGGAAACGTCTTCGTGTTGCCGAGCGCGCGCGACAGCGACGTACCTTCGCGCACTCGCACGATCGCGTCGTCGATGTTCTCGCGCATCGCATTGTTGCTGAGCGTTTCGGCCGCGGCTTGCAGCGCGCGCAGAATCGGCACGCCCGCCGCGGTCAGAATGCCGAGCGTGCTGGCGAAGCGGACCGTGTTATAGCCGCGCACGAGCTTGCCGATCAGCGGCGCGGTCAGCAGCCAGCGGTCGAAGGCGAGCCGTGGGCCCGGTTGCCTGAGGGTCGCGCGCACCAGATAGACGACCACGATCGCGCCGATCAGCATCGCCCACCACCAGTGCCGCACGAAGCCGGACAGCGCCATCATCACGATCGTCAGAAACGGCAGTTGCTGCTTGGTGCTCGCGAACACGTTGACGACCTGCGGCACCACATAGCTGAGCAGGAACGTGACGATGCCGAACGCGATGATCGTGACGATCGTCGGATACGTGAACGCCAGCACGATCTTCTGCTTCAGTGCATTGCGCTGCTCGATGTAGTCGGCGAGCCGCGACAGCACCAGGCCGAGCTTGCCCGTGTGTTCGCCGGCCGCGACGAGCGCCCGGTAGATCTCGGGGAAGTCCTTCGGATGCTGCTGCAGCGCATTCGCGAGCGAATGACCGCCGAGCACTTCGGCGCGAATCGCCGCCATCAGCTCGCGGATGTAGTCGCGCTCCGACTGCTCGGTGAGCACCGCGAGCGCTTCGTCGAGCGGCAGACCCGCGATCAGCAGACTCGCGAGCTGCCGCGTCAGAATGGCCTGCTCGCGCTGCGACAGACGACGCCCGAGCGCGAGCCGCTGATTGCGCTCGCCGCGGGTGCGCGACGCCGCCGGTTCGACGACGAGCGGAGTGAGTCCCTGCGAGCGCAGGTTGGTGCGCGCGCCGCGTGCACTGTCGGCGTCGAGCACGCCTTTTTGTGCCTTGCCCGCCGCGTCAATCGCTTCGAAACGGAATGCCGGCATGCGCTTATGCTCCGCCCGTCACGCGAATCACTTCTTCGAGCGACGTCAGTCCCGATGCGAGCCAGCGCTCCGAATCCTCGCGCAGCGTGCGCATGCCGTGCGCGCGGCCCGCTTCGAGAATTTCGGCGTCCGCCGCGTTGCGGTGGATCAGCGCACGGATCGTCTCATCGATCAGCAGCAGCTCGTAGACGCCGCGCCGTCCCGCGTAACCGGATTGGCCACAACGGTCGCAGCCGACCGGATGCCAGCGCTTGCTGCCGTCCTCTTCGGTGCGCTCTTCGCGGCACACCGGGCACAGCCGCCGCACGAGCCGCTGCGCGAGCACGCCGAGCAGCGACGACGCGAGCAGATACGGCTCGACGCCCATGTCGGTCAGACGCGTGACCGCGGATGCCGCGTCGTTCGTGTGCAGCGTCGCGAGCACCAGGTGGCCGGTCAGCGACGCCTGCACCGCGATCTGCGCGGTTTCGAGGTCGCGGATTTCACCGATCATGATGATGTCCGGATCCTGACGCAGAATCGAGCGCAACGCGCGCGCAAAGCTCATGCCGATCCGCTCGTTGACCTGGGTCTGGCCGATGCCGGACAGGTCGTATTCGATCGGGTCTTCCACCGTCATGATGTTGGTGGTCGCCGTCTCCAGTCGCGACATCGACGCATACAGCGTCGTGGTCTTGCCGGAGCCGGTCGGGCCCGTCACGAGCACGATGCCGTGCGGCTTGCCGATCAGCTTGTCGAACTTGCCGAGCGTGTCGGATGCCATGCCCAGCGCTTCGAGATTCAGTCGCGCCGCGTCTTTTTCAAGCAGCCGCAGCACCGCGCGCTCGCCGTGGCCGGTGGGCAGCGTCGATACGCGCACGTCGACCGGACGACCGCCGACGCGCAGCGTAATGCGGCCGTCCTGCGGCAGACGTTTCTCCGCGATGTCGAGCTGCGCCATGATCTTGATCCGCGAGATCAGCGCGCCGTGCAGCGCTTTTTTCGGCCGCACCACGTCGCGCAGCGTGCCGTCGACGCGAAAGCGCACCACGGACGCATTCTCGAACGGCTCGATATGAATATCCGACGCTTGTTCGCGCGCCGCTTGCGTGAGCAGCGCGTTGATCATGCGGATGATCGGCGCGTCGTCTTCCGATTCGAGCAGATCCTCGACCTCGGGAATGTCCTGCATCAGACGCGACAGATCGACTTCGCCTTCCACTTCACCGACCACCTGCGCGGCGCTGCCGTCCTGGCGCGCATAGGCCTGGTTGATCGCCTGCGCGAGATCGTCGGCGGGCACGCGCACCACCGATACCGTGCCGTAGTTGCGCGCGATTTCGGCAAGCGCGGCTTCGCTCGTGCGCTCGCTGATCCAGACTTCGAGGCTATCGGCATACTGATGCGCGACCAGGATCTGGCCGCTGCGCGCGAAACCGTACGGCACGAGCCGGGCGGCGAGCGGCGAGGGCGCCGCGCGCTCGCCGGCGGCGTCGCCGTTCAACCGACCTTGCAATGGCGCGGTTTGCGCGGACGTCTGCGTCACGGACGCGCTCCCGGCGATACCGTACTCGGCACCACTCCGCTGGCCGGATCGACGACCGCCGGTTGCGGCACGGTTTGCGGCATCGATTGCGGCACAGGTTGCGTCGTGGGCTGCGCGTTGGTTTGCGGCACGGCCCGCGGCGGTACCTGTTGAGGCACCTGTTGCGGTGCCTGCTGCGGCATCATCTGCTTGCGGCGCATCTGGTTCAGATCGAACAGGTTCAGCGCCGGCACACCGCCCTGGCTCGGGCCGAGCGGCATCGGCGGCACGACCGGATCGTCGCGATCCTTCATGATGTTGTTGTCCGAACGGTACGCACCCTGCACGCCCTGGATGTAGTCGTAGCGGTTCGCCGTGACGGCCTGGGTGGTGTCGCGATCGGCGAGAATGACCGGGCGCAGGAATACCATCAGGTTAGTCTTGTCGCGCGTCTTTTGCTCGGAGCGGAACAGCTGGCCCAGCCACGGAATGTCGCCGAGCAGTGGCACCTTGCTGTTGCTGACCTGGTAGTTGTCCTGCATCAGGCCGCCGAGCACGATGATCTCGCCGTTATCGCACAGCACGGTCGACTGGATCGAACGCTTCGTGAATTCCGGGCCCGCCGGGTTCGTCGCCGCGTTGTTCGTACCGTTCACGATCGCCGAATCTTCCGTGTAGAGCTGCAGCTTCAGGATGCCGCCGTCGGTAATCTGCGGCTTCACGTGCAGCGTCAGACCGACGTCGACACGGTCGAACGTGTTGAACGCCGCGCTCGTCGTGCCGCTCGTCAGGTTCGAGTACGAACCGGTCTGGATCGGCACGTTGGTACCGACGATAATCTTCGCTTCTTCGTTGTCGAGCGTGATCAGGTTCGGCGTGGACAGCACGTTCGCGTCGGCGGTCTGCGACAGCGCCTGCAGCAGCGCGCCGAGACCCTGCACGCCGAAAATGTTGTGAATCCAGCCAACGTTCAGGCCCTGTTGCAAGTTCTGGGCGCCCAGTGCCGTAGCGAGACCGCCGGTCGAGCCGGCAGCGGCCGCGGCCGCCGTCAGGTTGATGATGCTGTTGCCCGAGCCAGTCGACAGGTTGGTACCGGCATACAGGTTACCGTTCGCGACCTGCCACTGAATCCCGAGGTTGCCGCTCGTATTCGAGTTCAGCTCGACGATCAGCGCCTCGATATACACCTGCGCGCGACGTGCATCGAGCTGGTCGATCACCGCGCGCAAGTTGCGGTACGTCGCATCGGGCGCCGTGATGATCAGCGAGTTGGTTGCGGGATCGGCCGTGATCATGCCGCCGCCCTGGTCTTCGCTCTTCTCCTTTTCTCCGCCGAGAAAGCCGCCACTATTACTATTCGAGCCCGAGGCGCCGCCGCCCATCGGCGAGTTCATCGAGCTGCCGCCGAGTCCGCCTGACGGCAACGGTGGCGTGCCCGACGTGCCCGTCGAATTGCTGGCGTTCGACAGACCGCCGCCGCCACCACCACTGCTGTTCTGGTTGAACGAGTTCGCCTCGTTCGAGCCGCCCGACGAGCCTTCGCCGCCGCCCTTGCCGAGCATGTTGCGCAGCGTGCGCGCGAGCTTCGTCGCGTCCGCGTTGCGCAGCGGCACGACGTGCATGTTGCCCGGCATCGTGGTCGGCACGTCGAGCTGTTTCGCGAGCTCCTTTGCCGCCGCGAGACGTGCGGTGTTCGACGCGCGCATCAGTAGCGAGTTGGTGCGCGGATCCGACGCGATCGACACCTTCAGCGTCGCGTCCGTACTGCCTATCGAGCCCGGATCGAGCATCTTGTTCATCTGCTGCGCGATGTCGATCGCATTCGCATTCTTCAGCGGCACGACCGCCACCGACTGGCCTGCCGCGTTATCGATGCCCGCGATGATCTGCGCGATGCGCCGCACGTTGTCGGCGTAGTCGGTGACGACGATCGTATTGTTGGCGGGGTAGGCCGCGACGGTGTTGTTCGGCGAAATCAGCGGACGCAGTACCGGCAGCAGGTTGTTGGCCGATTCGTTCCTCAGCGTGAAGACCTGCGTGACGACCTGGTCGCCGCGCGCCGTCGGTGCGTTGCCGACGTAGGTCGGCACGCCTTGCAGCTTGGCGTCGGCCTCGGGCACCACTTTCAGCACGCCGTGATCCTGCACGAGCGCGAAGCCCTGCATGCGCAGCGCGGACTCCAGGGTTTTGAGCGCCTGATCCTCGGGTACCGCGTTTTCGGACACGAGGTTCAGTTGCCCCTTCACCCGCGGATCGACGATGATCGTCTTGCCGGTCGCCGCGCCGATCGCCTTGGCGACCTGGTCGATGTCGGCGTTGACGAAGTTGAGTGTCACCTCTGCCTGTGCTGTCTGCGCGGTGATCAGTCCAGCCACCAGCAGCGCCGTTGCCACGCGACGCAAAGCCATACAATTTCTTCTCATGGAATGTGATATCGATGCCGGCAGCCTCTGCCACCGACGGTCAAGCGATGCGGACCTGGCAGCAAGCTACCGCCCGGTCGGTCTGTGAGCCGGCCCCAAAAGCGAGTTTCGCTTGGAGCTCCAGCGTCCCGACGCCCGAAAAAAACGAACAGTAACAGCTTTTCATGTCGGATTTGAAACAAAACAAGGGGCCTCATGCGAATCCTTACGGAATCGCAGGCTGGTTACTAAATTGAAAGCTAACCAGCACCGTACCTGGACGCCATTACCCGGCTTTGTACGGTCTTATGTCGGTTAGCCAACTTGACGAAGGTCGGACTGCCGGTATGATACGAGCCGTTCGACTCACTGCTATGTGTTTGCTGACGCGGGTTTTCCCCGATGCTCGACAAATGCCCGGCCAGCTTGCCGTTGCGGCCGAAATACGGCCGGCAAACTGCCTTACCGATTCTTACCTCGGGTTTATCCAGTCCTGTTGACCGATGAAAAGTCCGCTCGTCACCGTCGCCGCCACGCTCGCGCTGCTCGTCGCAGCCGGCTCCGCGCGCGCCGACTGCTTCGACGAAGCGGCGAAGTATCAGAAGGTCAACCCATTGATTTTACGGGCTATCGCGTGGCAGGAGTCGCACAACCGGCCGGATGCGCAGCACAAGAACGCGAACGGCTCGACCGACTACGGTGTGATGCAGATCAATTCGGTGCATCTGCCGGTGCTCGCCCAGTACGGGATCTCGCAGGGCACGCTGATGGAGCCGTGCAAGAACGTTTATATCGCGGCGTGGCATCTGCGCCGCCAGATGAACAAGTACGGCAATACCTGGCAGGCGGTCGGAGCATACCACTCTGAGACGCCGGCGTTGCGGGACAAATACTCGCAACAGATCGCCGCGATTCTGCGCAGGTGGAAGTTGATGCCCGCGCAGTAGGCTTGTCCAGCGCTGTCGCTTGCGCAGGCTGCGCCCGTTTTAATGCACAATGCGGCTTCATGCTGCTGTCGCGCCGTCGCAGCGACGCCGACCATTTGGCCCCGCTCCCGACACGCCTTTCAATCCTCCCGTATTCCGTACCGCGATGAACCAGCCGCTATTGCCCATCACCGTGCTCTCCGGTTTTCTGGGCGCCGGCAAGACCACGCTCCTGAATCACATCCTTGCGAATCGCGCCGGTTTGCGCGTCGCCGCGATCGTCGACGATCTCGCCGCGGTCAATATCGACCCGACACTTGTGCGCCACGCGGCCGACCTGTCGAGCGTCGACGAGCAGGTCGTTGAACTCAAGAACGGCTGTATCTGCTGCACGCTGCGCGACGAGCTGCAAAACGAAATCCGTCGCCTCGCCGGCGAAAATCGCTTCGACGCGCTCGTGATCGAATCGAGCGGCATCGCCGAGCCAATGTCGAGTGCCGAAACCATTACATTTGAGGGCCACGAAGGCGCGTCGCTCGGCGACGTCGCGCGGCTCGATACGATGGTCACGGTCGTCGATGTGTTCAACTTCCTGCGCGATTACGCGTCGGCCGACGCGCTCGCCGAACGCGGCATTACGGTCGACGAAGACGACGACCGTACGATCGTCGAATTGCTGATCGAGCAGATCGAGTTTTGTGACGTGCTCGTCGTGAACAAGATCGATCTCGTCAGCGCCGACGAACTCGCGCGATTGCAGCGCATCCTCGCACGCCTGAACCCGCGCGCGGTGCAGCTCGTGAGCCGCTTCGCCGACGTGCCGCTCGACCAGATCGTGAACACCGGACGCTTCGATTTCGACGAAGCGTCGAATGCGCCGGGCTGGCTCGCGGCACTCGAGCACGAGCACGGCGGTCAACACGGCCACATGCATCGCAGCGAAGCCGACGAATACGGCGTCGGCCATTTCGTCTATCGCGCACGCCGGCCGTTTCATCCGCAGCGGCTGTGGGAGCTGCTGCATCGGGAGTGGAAGGGCATACTGCGTAGCAAGGGATTCTTCTGGCTCGCGACGCGCAACGATATCGGCGGTTCGCTATCGCAGGCCGGTGGCGCTTGCCGGCACGGTCCGGCGGGCATGTGGTGGGCCGCGCAGGATCGCAGCGAATGGCCGGCAGGCGACGACGAGCTGGCCGCCGAAATCGCCGCCGACTGGTACGGCGCGCCGGACGATACCAGCATCGGCGATCGTCGTCAGGAGTTCGTACTGATCGGCGTGGATATCGACCCCGCCATGTGGCGCGCGAAGTTCGACGCCTGTCTGCTCACCGACGACGAATACGCGCTCGGGCCGCAAGCCTGGCAGCAGTTCCCTGATCCGTTCCCGGCGTGGGAGTTCGACGACCACGATCATGATGATGATCGCGGCCATCATCATCACGGGCACGGCGACGACTGAGAACATGGCGGACATGACCACGGCGAGAACGCGCATCGTCATGACTGAACGAAGCACGTCCCGCGCTTGAACCATATGCATGGACGAAAAAAAACCCGCCACTGGCGGGTTTTTCTCGCGGGTGTCAACTGCCCGGCAGGAATCTGCCTAGCGCTTGTTGACCGAGTCCTTGAACGCCTTGCCTGCCGTGAATTTGACGGTCTTGGCAGCCGGGATCTTGATAGTTTCGCCGGTCTTCGGATTACGACCCGTACGCGCTGCGCGCTTGCCCGAACCAAAGCTACCGAAGCCAATCAACTGGACCGCCTCACCCTTCGACACAGACTTCTTGATCACTTCAAGCAACGTGTCCAGCGTTTCACCGGTTTGAGCCTTGCTGGCGCCCGTCTGTCCTGCGACAGCGTCGATCAGTTCCTGTTTGTTCATTAAGGTTCCTTTCTGAGTTTAGGTTGATACGAACAGCGCGACCGCGCCGATTATACGTGCGCGCACCGCGCCGTCGAGCAGCTGCGGCCCTGATCCTGACGATCTCCCGCGCCGGACAAAACCCTGTTCGGCGGCCGTGCTGCCGCTCCCTTCGCGGCGCTTGCTATGATAGCGCAGCGCAAACCCAATCAGGATAAGGGTTTCGAGGAATTGCACGGTTTTCGGGCCGTTCTTGCAAGGAAATCGAAATTTTGCCCCTCAGCACCCCCTAAACGAGGGCTGAAACCCAGTCCTGGCGGGGGTTAGCGTTGGTTTTTGCCAACGCAGCAAAGCGTCTAAATGCGTCCTGATGGGTCTTTTACGGCGACTCGCGCGCAGCGCGCGCCGGCTCGAACCATCGAACCCGCTCTTTCGAGCGACCTTTTGAGCGTGTTTTCCCACCGCGCATGACCGATCCGCTGATCCCCGCCGTCCTCGCTTTCCGCGACAACGGCAGCCCCTTTTCACCACACTACGACGACATCTATCACAGCGCCGTCGGCGCGCTCGAGCAGGCTCACTACGTCTTTCTACGCGGCAACGAATTGCCCGAAAGATGGCAGAGCCGCCGTACGTTCACCGTGCTCGAAACCGGCTTTGGCATCGGCATCAACTTTCTCGTCACGTGGGCCGCATGGCGCGCCGATCCGGCTCGCTGCGAGCGGCTGCATTTCGTGTCGACCGAGAAGCATCCGTTTAGCGCCGCCGATCTGCGCCGCGTTCACGCAACGACGATCTCCGATCCGCTGATCGCCGGGCTCGCTGACACGCTCGCGAACGCTTGGCCGATGCTCGTGCCCGGCACGCACCGGCTCGAATTCGAAGGCGGCCGCGTCGTGCTGACGTTGATCTTCGCCGATGCGCTCGACAGCCTGCCCACACTGCGGCTGCGTGCCGATGCGTTCTATCTGGATGGCTTTGCGCCCGCGAAAAATCCAGAGCTGTGGAGCCCGGCGATCTTCAAGGCGCTCGCGCGCGTCGCGGGCGATGACGCGACCTTCTCCACCTATAGCAGCGCGGGCGACGTCAAACGCGCATTGACGCAATGCGGCTTCGAGTATCGCAAGGTCGACGGCTTCGGCTGGAAACGCGCGATGCTGGTCGGTCGCTTCGCGCCGCGCTGGCGTGTGCGCCGTTATGAGCCGCCCGCGCCGTTCGGGCACGACGAACGACACGCGGTCGTGATCGGTGCGGGACTGGCCGGCTGCGCGGTGATCGAGCGGCTTGCGGCGCGCGGCTGGCGCGTGACTTCGCTCGAGCGGCATGCGTCGGTTGCACAAGATGCGTCTGGCAATCCAGCCGGCGTATTCCACCCAATGATTTCGCGCGACGACAGCGTCGCGTCGCGCGTCACGCGGGCGGGCTTTCTGTACTCGCTCAATCGTTGGGCCGCGCTCGAAAGTGCGGGGCATCGGCTCGCGCGCGGCGATCGCGGTCTGCTGCAGATCGCCGCGGACGACGACGAGGCGCGCGCAATCGGCGAGGCCATCGGCGCGTTCCGCTATCCGTCCGACTACGTGACGCCGGTGTGCGCGTCCGATGCCGAGCGACTCGCCGGCGTGCCGCTCGCGCGTGGCGGCTGGTTCTTTCCGCGCGGCGGCTGGATCGATCCGGCTTCGCTGTGCGCGGCGCAATTCGCATCGGCAGGCGGCTTGCTCGAACGACGCTTCGGTGTGGACGTCGCGCGGCTCGAACGTTCCGGCGATCAGTGGACCGTCTTCGATATCGCGGGAAAGGTAGTCGCGCGAGCGCCGGTCGTGATCGTCGCTGGTGCGCATGAAGCTGCGCGCATCGCTGGCTTGCGTCATGCGCCGACCCGCAGCATTCGTGGTCAGTTGAGCTTGCTGCCGGCGGATACCGTCGCGCCGCTCGCGCTGCCGGTGATCGGCGAGGGCTACGCCGTGCCGCTCGCGAACGATGTCACGCTGACAGGCGCGACCTATGAACTCGACGACCCCGACACGTCGCTGCGCGCGGACGGTCATCGCGAGAATATCGAGCGCGTCGCGCAGATGTTGCCGTCGTTCGCAAGCGCACTCGATGCCGCGCCGCTGACCTCGCTCGCCGGACGCGTTGCGTTTCGCTGCGTGAGCTCGGATCGCATGCCGATGATCGGCCAGCTCGCCGACGAAGCCGCTGCCGCCCGCGATGCTGCCCGCCTGCGCGGCGCATGGCCGCTCGATCTGCCGCGTCTCGACGGTCTGTACGGCGCATTCGCTTATGGTTCTCGCGGGCTGGTGTGGGCCGCGCTCGGCGCTGAACTGATCGCCTCGCAGATCGAAGGCGAGCCGTGGCCGCTCGAACGCGATCTCGCCGAAGACATCGACCCTGGGCGTTTTCTGCTGCGCTCCTTGCGACAGGGAACGATCGGTTAACCGGCTTCGGCCATTGCGAAGTTATCTCTGCGCCCGGCACGTTAACTCCGCCCTCCCTGTAAACCAGGTTAACCAGGATTCCGGCTTATCCACTGCGACCTGTGGATAACGGCGCGGTTAACCGGCGCAAGTCGTGTGGAACCGTTGTGGACGTAAACGGGGTAACTGGGACATCGCGAAAAAGTGCGAAAAGTTGCTCGCGTATACCGGCAGCCGCCGCACATGCTGTGCATCCGGTTATGCGGGCGGGAACTCGATGATTTGTTTCGGTAAACATAGGTTATCCACAGAAACCGAGGCAGCTTGTTAACTGTTACTACGTATACATACGGTAAACCAGTAAACAGCAAGGACGGGGGCTAACGCCCCGCCTATCGGGCTAGCTGAATTTCGTTCGAGTTCGCGTAAAACGGATCGCTCGACGCGCTGCGTTAACGACAAAACCGCGCATCGAATCACCGAAGCAGCGGTAACGCCCGGGAGCGGATTCGCCGTTCGCGACGTGGTCGAAACTGATGCGATACCTCGAAAAAAGGTCGCTTTTTCCGTTCACTGGGAAAATAACGTGATTTTTTACCGTTTTGCCTGCGAGTTAACGTCTTTTCGGTTAACCTGGAAAAAGCTATGGCACAATCCCCGTTTTTCCGCGTCGTGCCACCGCAACTGACGGCACGCGCAGCAATGGAACGGTGCCGGTCAAACAGAATCTGATTCAAGGTCGACGGCGTTCCTTCAGCATGCCTGTCGCTACTGCCGCATCCCGTGTATGTGCCCGACTCCGTGCGGTTCTTCGCGGCCGTGGCGCATTCCGATCATCCGATCATTGAAACCTCGCAACGCTGATTTCGCGAAGCGCTTGCGACAACGTGCGCTCCCCGTGCGCTCGTGACGGCGTGCGTGTGCGCCGGTTCGTGTCGTCTGCCGTTGCTGCCAAGGAGAACCCATTACGATGAATTCGGCGTTTTCATTTTTGCCAGCGTGGCCGCTTTCGCCCGACGCCATTTTCTGGGCGGGTCTTGCATTGCTTGCCGCCGGTCTGTGCGGCGAGCTTTGCTATCGCGCGTGGCGTTTGCCGCGCATTTCCGGCTATGCGGTGATCGGACTCGTGGCCGGCGCGGCAGGCTTTGGCGTGATCGATGCGGATTCCGCGAGCGCCGCGCGGCCGCTGCTCGACGTCGCGCTCGGCCTGTTGCTGTTCGAACTCGGCAGCCGGCTCGATCTGCGCTGGATCCGCCGTAATCCGTGGCTGATTCTGTCGAGCGTCGCCGAAGCCACGCTGACTTTCGTGCTGGTGCTGCCCGTGTTGCTGTTTCTGCACGTGCCGCTGATGGTCGCGACCGTACTCGCCGCGATCGCGATGGCGACATCGCCCGCGATGGTGATCCAGCTCAAAACCGAACTACGCGCGGAAGGCCAGGTCACGCAGCGTCTTCTGACCTTGACCGCGCTGAACAGCATGTACGCGGTCGTGATCGAAAAGCTCGTGTCGAGCTGGCTGCATCAGGAGGTTTACGGCAACGTGTTCGCGACCATCCTGCAGCCGTTGTACCTGCTGGTCGGCTCGCTCGTGCTCGCGTATCTGCTCGCGCGCACCTGCACGTTCTTCTATCGGCGCCTGAACATGCAGGACGAGCATTCGTTCGTGGCGCTGTTCGGTCTCGTGCTGCTCGCGATCGCGATCGCGCATCTGTTCAAGCTGTCGACGATTCTCGCGCTGCTCGCCGCGGGCATCATCGTGAAGAATCACGAAGTGCGTCCGCAGTTGTGGCCGGAGCATTTCGGCACCGCGGGCTGGCTGCTGACGGTGATCCTGTTCGTGCTGACGCTGACGTCGTTCGAATGGAAGCACATCGCGTTGGGCGGAGTCGCCGCGCTGGGTCTGATCGTTGCTCGCCTCGTCGCGAAGCTGGTCGGCGTGCTGGCGTTCGCGAAGCCGAGCGGCCTGAACTTGAAGCAGGGCATCGCGCTCGGCCTGTCCTTGTCACCGATGTCGGCGCTCGCGTATCTGCTCGTCGACGACACGTACAACCTGTATCCGAACTTCGATCCGCAGCTGCGCGCAATCGCTATGTGTTCGATTTTCGTGCTGCAGATTCTCGCGCCGTGGCTCGTCTATCGCAGCCTCGCGCTCGTCGCCGAGCGGCGCGAGGGGTAAGCGTGATACACGCATGGGCTGCCATGCGCGTTTCACGAACCCGTCTTTCAATTCCTTCGCCTCAAACGACCTGACTCAGGGGACGCCATGTCACTCGAACCCTTCATCGACTCGAAACCGTTCACGTTCGGTATCGAGCTCGAAATGCAGATCGTCAATACGCACGACTATGATCTGACCAAAGCCGGCACGGATCTGCTGCGCCTCATCAAGGACGAAAAAATCCCCGGCAATATCACGCCGGAAATCACCGAAAGCATGATCGAGCTGTCGACCGGCATCTGCACGTCGCACGAACAGGCGGTCACCGATCTGCGCAAGATTCGCGACACGCTGGTGTCCGCGGCCGATCATCTGAACGTTGGTCTGTGCGGTGGCGGCACCCATCCTTTCCAGCAATGGAGCGAGCGGCAGATCGTCGATACGCCGCGCTTTCAGTATATTTCCGAGCTATACGGCTATCTTGCGAAGCAGTTCACCGTGTTCGGCCAGCACGTGCACATCGGTTGCCCGAATCCGAACAGCGCGCTGTATCTGCTGCATTCGATGTCGCGCTTCATCCCGCATTTCATTGCGTTGTCCGCGTCGTCGCCTTTCGTACAGGGCGTCGATACCGGATTTCATTCGGCACGTCTGAATTCCGTGTTCGCGTTTCCGCTGTCGGGCCGCGCGCCGTTCGTGCTGACGTGGGACAGCTTCGAGGAGTATTTCTCGAAGATGGTCCACACGGGCGTGGTCAACAGCATGAAGGACTTCTACTGGGATATCCGTCCGAAGCCGGGCTTCGGCACGATTGAGGTCCGCGTGATGGATACGCCGTTTTCGGTGGATCGTGCCGCGGCGATCGCCTGCTACATCCAGACGCTCGCGCGTCATTTGTTGCTCGATAAGCCGATCCTGCCGCAGGAAGACGACTATCTGGTCTACACGTTCAACCGTTTCGAAGCCTGCCGGTTCGGACTCGGTGGCACCTGCATCAATCCGCAAACCGGTGAACGCAAGACGATTTCCGAAGATATTCTGGAAACGCTCGAACAGATCGGACCGCATGCGGAAGCGCTCGGCTCGGTGAATGCGCTGGCCGAAGTCGGCGCGATCGCGCGCGGTCAGGTCAACGACGCGACGTGGCTGCGCAGTGTGTTTGCGCAGGAAAAGTCCTTGCACGAAGCAGTACGCCAGCAGTGTCTGCAATGGCGCGCCTAGTCGCGAAGACTTCATGAAACCGTTTGCGTGCGCCAGTTACGCGACGTTCCGACGAAACCCGCCGCGTGCGGGTTTTTTTTCGTAAGAAAATTTTTATGGTTTTTCGCGCGCGCAACCCTTCAGGTTTTTCGAAAGTTTACGTATACCAGCGTAGTAGTCGTAAGCAGGCATTGCCAAAGGCTGTGGACAACTGAATAATTTCCTGCAAGGTCAATGCGCTGGGGAAATGATAACTGGGCTCGTAAAACGGGCTCCGGCCACGCCTGGCAAGCGCAACCGAGGAAACGTTCAACACGCTGCAAGTGCTTGTTGCAAAACGGTACACAGGCTGTCCAAACGTTTTCCCCTGCTTATCCACAGCTCGCGTTGGATAAGTTAGCTGTACGATTAGCCGCTGTCGCATAGAATGTCGTTTTTCGCCGCCTTCGGCTTCCAAGACGGTGTATTTTTGAGATAGTACAAACGGTTTCATCCGCGGTTGGACGAAGCTACCCCACACACGCAACGGGTGTACTCCGGCAGGCAGCCGCCGGCATTGCACCAAAGCGGTAAATAAACGAATCGAAGATTATGAGCGAAGGCGTATACGGAGAACAGGCAGCCGGGCGAGTGACCCACAGCCTCTTGCGATTGAGCACGGCGATGCGAAGCCAGGCTTGGGAATGGGCGGAAGGCGCGGGCCTTACGCCGACCCAGGGCGAGATCCTCGTGCTGTTGATGCAACGTAAGGGGCCGATGCGTCTCGGCGAAATCGCGCGTGAAACGGCGCTGACTGCCGCGACCACCAGCGATGCGGTCAGCACGCTCGAGACCAAGGGCCTCGTCGAAAAGCGTCGCGCACTCGACGACGGTCGCGCGCTCGCGGTACGTCTGACCTCGCGTGGCCGCACCGCTGCCAAACGCGCCGCGCAATGGCCGGACTTCCTCTCGAAGGCGGTCGGTACGCTGCGCGACGACGAGCAGTCCGTGTTCTATCGCACGCTGCTCAAGACCATCTATCAGCTCGAAGCGCAAAACGCGATTCCGTCGCATCGTATGTGCCTGAGCTGCACGCATTTCCAGCCGAGCAAGAATCCGAAGAAGACGCCGCATCACTGCGCGCTGCTCGACCTGAACATGTTGGACACCGATGTGCGTCTCGACTGCTCCGTGCATGAAACGGCGGACGTCGCCACCCAGAAGAAGACCTGGAAGATCTTCGCCCAATAACGGGCGTCTTCCTGGGCAATCCGCTAACATGGCCTGGCCGGCGACGGCGGGCGGTATGCGCCGCCTGCTTGCCGGCTGGTGCCGTGCACGGATAAAGTCGTTGGCGGCAGGTCGTTAGTCAACCTGAAGATAGGGCAGGCCGATGAATCGGGAAGTACTCGCCATCCGCCATGTGCACTTCGAGGATCTGGGCAGTCTCGAGCTCGTGCTCGGCGAGCGCGGGCGTCCGGTCCGTTATCTCGATGTGGGCGTTGCCCGTATCGAGGCGCCCAATCCGGTTGCCGCGTCGCTGATGGTCGTGCTGGGCGGCCCCATCAGCGCTACCGACGACGCGCTGTACCCCACGCTCGCGCCGCTGCTGTCGTTGATCGAAAAACGCATCGCGGCCGGTTTGCCGACACTCGGTATCTGCCTTGGCGCACAACTGATCGCGCGGGCGCTCGGTGCGCGCGTCTACCCCGCGGCTCAGGCCGAACTCGGCTGGACGCCGCTCAAGCTGACCGATGCCGGCCGCGCCTCGCCGCTGCGTCATCTCGATGGCGCTCATACCTCGATGCTGCATTGGCACGGCGACACCTTCGATCTGCCGGCCAACGCGACCCGTCTGGCATCGACCCCGGCTTGCGAGAATCAGGCCTTCGCATGGGGCGATCACGTGCTGGGCTTGCAGTGTCATCCCGAGATCCGCACCGATCGGTTCGAACCTTGGCTGATAGGGAATGCGAACGAACTCTCGGGCCACGGCATCGACGCGCGTCAGTTGCGCGCCGACACCGGCCGATACGGTCCCGTGCTCGAAGCCGCCGCGTGCCGCATGTTCGGCGAATGGCTCGATCGCGTCGAGACGCAAGTCTGAATGGCTAGCCGAATGGCGACGTAAGCGGCCAGCCAGGTGCCACGTTCATGCAGTAAACCGCGTGCGGTGCTATCCTCGATCGCTCTCGGGCTTTCACTGGGCGTAATCCATGAGCGCGCTTTTCTCTCCGCTCACGCTGCGTAGCGTGACGCTTCCCAATCGGATCGTCGTCTCCCCAATGTGCCAGTACTCCGCGGAACGCGGCGAAGCGACCGCCTGGCACATGATTCACCTCGGCGGTCTCGCGCTGTCCGGCGCGGGCATGCTGTGCATCGAAGCAACCGCCGTCGAGCCGGACGGGCGCATCACCCCCGGCGATCTCGGCTTGTGGGACGACGCGACCGAAGAGGCGCTCGTGCCGGTGCTGGCCGCGATCCGCAAGCATTCGCACGTCAACGTGACGATGCAACTGGCGCACGCGGGCCGCAAGGCATCGAGCCACGTGCCGTGGGAAGGCGGCCAGCTGATTTCGGTGTCGCAAGGCGGGTGGCTGCCGCATGCGCCGTCGGCGCTGCCGCACAAGCCGGGCGAGGAGCCGCCGCTCGCGCTCGATGTCGTCGGCCTGAACCGGATTCGCGAGGCCTTCGCCGCGTCCGCGCGGCGTGCCGCGCGTCTTGGCATCGACGCGCTCGAAGTGCACGCCGCCCATGGCTATCTGCTGCATCAGTTCCTGTCGCCGATCGCCAATCAGCGCACCGACGACTACGGCGGCTCGGTCGAAAACCGCATGCGTTTTCCGCTCGAAATCTTCGACATCGTGCGTGCCGCATTTCCTGCCGACAAACCGGTCGGCGTGCGCGTGTCGGCGACGGACTGGGTCGAAGGCGGCTGGACGCTCGAAGACACGATCGCGTTTGCACACGAGCTGGAAAAGCGCGGCTGCGACTGGATCGACGTGTCGTCGGGCGGTGTCTCGCCGCTGCAGCGAATTCCGCTCGAGCCAGGCTATCAGATTCCGTTCGCGAAGGCGGTCAAGCACGCAACCGGTCTGACGACGATCGGCGTCGGACTCATCACTGATCCGCTGCACGCCGAGCAGCTGATCGAAACGGGCGATGCCGATCTGATCGCGCTGGCTCGCGCGCTGCTCTATAACCCGCGCTGGCCGTGGCACGCCGCCGCTAACCTCGGTGCGACCGTCGAAGCGCCGCCGCAGTACTGGCGTTCACAACCGCGTGAGCAGAAAGCGCTGTTCGGCGACATTTCGTTTGGTCAACGGTGACGCCCGTCGCACCTTGAACGAACGCATCGGCTGACGGTTGAAGGAAGCCGTGGACAACGTGTAGGATGCCGGTTGTGGCGCGGTGCGCGTCGCAAGTCGACGCGGCGCTTTCAGGGCGCCGCGTTTGCTATTCGCGTCAGAAAAAAGCCGCGCGCACGACGTGCCTGACGATTGCCAGATTTGATTCCCCAGTTCTTCACAAGGATTCATTCAATGAATTCACGCAGGATCGCCGTGCGCCGTTCGGGTGTGCACGGCAAAGGCGTGTTTGCTCTCGAACCGATCGCGGCCGGCGAGCGACTGATCGAATACAAGGGCGAGCGGATTACCTGGAAAGAAGCGTTGCGCCGCCATCCGCATAATCCGGCTGAACCGAATCACACGTTTTATTTCGCGCTGGATAACGGCAAGGTCATCGACGGCAAGGTGAACGGCAATAGCGCGCGCTGGATCAATCATTCATGCGCGCCGAACTGCGAAGCCGAGGAAATCGACGGACACGTGTACGTGCATGCGCTGCGCGATATCGCGGAGGGCGAGGAAGTCTTTTACGACTACGGCCTCGTGATCGACGCGCGTCAGACGAAAAAGCTGAAAAAGGAATACGAATGCCGCTGCGGCGCGCGCAAGTGCCGCGGCACGATGCTGGCGCCGCCGCAGAAGGGCAAGGGCGGCGGCAAGTCGGGTAAAGGCGCCGACAAGGGGGAAAAGTCGAGCAAATCGGCGAAGAAATCGAAGAAGAAATGAGCCGCGGGTCGGTGCGCGGCGGTAGCTGTCTGCGCTGATCGAAGCGCTGAGGCGAACGCCGCCGCGGCAGCCGGGCAAACCTTCTACAAATCGACCGGCGCCGAGTGCGCCGGTTTTTTCGTGGCGCGCCGTGCGTTGGCATCGTTGGCGGTGGCAGCGCCTGCGGACGCACCGGGCGGCAGCAACGGAATCCGCACGATAAAGCGTGCGCCGCCCTCCGGTGCGTCCTCGTAATGCACGCTGCCATGATGCAGCACCATGATGTCGTGGACGATCGCGAGGCCCAGACCCGCGCCGCTGTCGACGCCCGCCTCGGTCTGCCCGTCGCCGCGGAAGAATCGCTTGAACAGATCCGCCTGCTGCGAACGCGGCACGCCCGGCCCGTTGTCTTCGACGACGATCTCGGCCATGCGCAGATCGTCGATCAGCGTCTGCGAAACTGTGACCGTGATACGCCCGCCGTCGGCCCGCGAAGGCGGCACATACTTCAGCGCGTTATCGAGCAGATTCGCGATCACTTCATGGAGCAGCACAGGGTTGCCGCGCGCCATCAGCGGGTCATCGTTGGACGGATCGTCGAGGCGCTGGAAGCCGAGGTCCACGTGTACCGGTAGCGCGCGCGGCACCCATTCGGCGCCGGTGTCGAACGCGAGCGCGGCCATGTCGACATTGACGAAGCGGGCCGCCTGTTCGCCCGGCTCGGCGCGCGCGAGCGACAGCAATTGATTCGACAGCCGCACGGCGCGATCGGCCGCGGCGCGCAGTTCGTGCACGGCAGCGAGCGTCTGCTGCGGATCGCGTGCGACGACCGCCTGCTCCGCATGCAGCTTCACGGCGGTGAGCGGCGTGCGCAGCTGATGCGCGGCATCGGCGATGAATTTACGTTGCGCATCGAGGGCGGCTTTCAGACGATCGAGCAACGCGTTCAGCGCGCCCGTCAGCGGACGGATCTCGACCGGCACATAGGTTTCGTCGACCGGCTCGAGCGACGTGTGCGTTTGCCGGTTCAGCGAATCGGCGAGCGCCGTCAGCGGATTGAGCTGCTGATTGACGACGCGCCACACGATCACCCAGCCGGCTAGCAGCAGCAGCAATAACGGCATCATGATCGCGACGAGGAACTCGGCGGCGATGCGGAAGCGGTGATGCACGGGCTGGCCGACTTCGACGACGATCGGATTACCGCTCGGCTGATCGACGCGCACCTGAGCGACCCGCACGGTCACGCCTTCGTGCTGCGTCTCGAACACGTACGCGTAATGCATGCGGCGCACGTTGGTGCCTTGCAGCGGCAGATTGTGATCGCCGGCGATTTCGGTGTCGCCGGTGCTGATCCGGTAGACCAGATGTTCGACCGGGTCGGAGAACATCGCCTGCGCGAGCGGCGGCACCGTGATCGGCGCTTCCGGTCCGGCAATCTGGATCTGTTTGGAGATCGCGGTCGCGAGGTCCGCGAGCGAACGGTCGACCACGTGCTGCGTGTACTGCCATGCGAGCCAGTAAGCGATCAGGCCGCTCATCAGCGCGAGCAGCGACAGGGGAGCAGCGAGGCGCCGCAGCAGCGTGCGGCGCAGACTATTGGCGGCCGGCTGGTGCATGATCGAACGCGCGGGAAAGTTGTGACTGCGGTGGCAACTGCGGTAGTAATGGCGCGAGGCGCCTTGAGACGGCCCGGGGCCCGGCACAAGGCGCCGCGGGCACAGCCGATGCGCGGCGCCGCTCCGGGGCCGTCAGGCCGCGACGCAATGCGCGGCCTTCACGACGATTATGCGGCCTGGCGAATTTCCTGCAACAGGTAGCCAAAGCCACGCACGGTGACGATTTCGACACGGCAGTTCTCGAGCTTCTTGCGCACGCGGTGCACGTAGACTTCGATCGCGGTATCGCCGAGGTCGCCGCCGAAGTGTGTCAGATGATCCTGTAGTTGCGCCTTGCTGACGACGCGGCCATGACGCAGCAGCAGCATTTCGAGCACCGCGAATTCGCGCGGCGACAGTTCGAGCGGTTTGTCGTCGTTGAAGATGCGGCGGTCGACGCCCGACAGCCGCACGCCGCCCAGCGACACTTCCGGACGCGGCATGTCACCGTGCGGACCGCTGCGGCGCATCACCGCGCGAATACGCGCTTCGAGCTCGGCCGGCTCGAACGGCTTCAGCATGTAGTCGTCCGCGCCCGAGTTCAGGCCTTGCACGCGGTCGTTCAGTTCGTCGCGCGCGGTCAGGATGATCACCGGCGTGTGACGGTTGCTCTGGCGGAAACGCGACAGCAGCGTCATGCCGTCGATGCCCGGCAGACCCAGATCGAGGATCACGAGTTCGTGGCGATTTTGCGTGAGGGCCTGCTCGGCAAAGATGCCGTCATGGACCATGTCGACGGTGAAGCCGGCTTGTTCGAGACTGCTTTGGATGCCGCGCGCGATGGGGCGGTCATCTTCGATCAGAAGGAGTCGCATGGATTTCGCTCAAGTACAATGGGTTTAGGCGTTTGGGCAAGCGGTTCGCCGGGGCGCCTGCTACACAGCCAGCGTGCGAAGCGGCGGCAGACGCGCCACGAAGCAGCTGTCGAGCCGAATCGAAGCACCGTGCCAGCCATCACGAAGTCATGTCCGAGATCAGCATTCACGAACTGGAAGCCGCGATCAACTTCTGGCGCACCCGCTCACCTTCAAGCGGCGACGAACACGTTCTGTGCAAGGAGGCAAGCGCGCTCTCCAAGCCGTATGCGCTGCTGATTGTACAGCGTCAGCAGTCGCTATCACTCGATCGTTTCGACCCGATTGCAAGGCAGGCCTGGGAAGCTTACGTTCAACTTAAGAATAGCCTGTAGAACTGAAGGTTTGCCTAGGGAATTGCCTGCATTGTCCTTTCATGGTCACCTGATTACGCGGCGAGTTAGGCATAAACACGCATAAAGGCCCGTAATTATTGGTATTACATAGTAATCCCGTCGATGAATGCGGCAAGCGCGATGTCGCGTTCGGTCACGCCGTTCGCTTCATGGGTGGACAGCGTGATGTCGACCTTGTTGTACACGTTGAACCACTCGGGATGGTGGTCCATCTCCTGCGCCTTGATCGCGACGCGCGTCATGAAGCCGAAGGCCTCGTTGAAGTCGGCGAACTCGAACGCGCGGCGAATCGCATCACGCTCAGCCACGCTTTGCCAGCGATTCAGTTTCGCCAGTTGCCGGGTTCGCTCGTCGGAAGTCAGTTTCTGAATCATGGTGTTACCTCGCTCGTGGAACACGCTCGCCGGCAGGCGGACGAATCCGTCATTTTTTCATGGTTGCGCAACGCTCGCCGCACGCTGGGCCGGATCGGTTTGCGATGGCTTTTCGTTCAAACGTCGCCGCCGGTGTTCCAACCCTCGCGGATTCCGCGCGTAATCACGCAGTCGCCGTCGAACAGGTCGCCCGCCGCGTAGGCAGGTGCGTTGGCGAGCTTCGTCAGCAGCGGTGTGAAGTCTGTTTGCGCGACGTGGAAAAGTTGCGCGAAGTCATCGATGACGAAATAGGTTTGTTTTAACGTATCGATGCGATAACGGGTGCGCATCACGCGTTCCAACGCGAAGCCGAGCCGGTTCGGCGCTGCGCTTTGCTGGCTATGCAGCGTCTTCACGCCGTTCGGACCCGGGTCATCGCGGATCAGCCCGAACTCCACTGTGTACCAATAGAGCCGCGCGAGCAGCGGCAGCGGGCCGTAGCGCTCAAGCGGGCTGATCGATCGTGAAGTCGGCGCGGGTCTCGAGACCGGCGTCGAACTGTTCCTTGAGTTTGGCGGTGCTGGCGGTGGACATGGCTAGGCTGCAGTAAGACGAATTGCCTGAAATTGGTGTATGCGAGTGTAGAGCGGAGCACGTGCGGAAAGGGCGAAAGCTTCGCGTAAAAGCGGATGGTTATGCGATAATCGTGTGTTAAATGGCAGATTAGTGCGGGATATTATCATGCTTGAACTCGACCACTTCGATCTCGCACTGCTCGACGTGCTGCAGCGCTTCGGCCGCGCCACGCATCAGCAGTTGGCGGAGCAGGTGCCGCTGTCGCCGTCGCAGATCGGGCGACGCCTGCAACGGTTGGAACAGGTCGGTGTGGTGGATGGCTATCGCGTCGTGCTGCGGCCCGAAAAGCTTGGGCTCGGCGTCACCGCTTTCACGAGCCTGAAGCTGAAGCATCACGGCGATTCGATCATCGAGCAGTTTCAGCAGCAGATCGACTTGCTGCCCGAAGTGCTCGAATGTCACGCGGTCGTCGGCGATGCCGACTATCTGCTGCGCATCGTCGCGCCGGATCTGAATTACCTGTCGACCTTCGTGATGAAGAAGCTGATGCGCGTGCCGGGTGTCGATAGCGTGCGCTCGAATATCGTGCTGACCACGTTCAAGCGCAATGGGCCGTTGCCGCTCGGGCATCTGGCGCCGGGGGCGGCGGCGGTTTGAGGGTTCGAAGCCGTTGCCGGCAGTGCCGACTGACAGGAAGAGGGGAGCCGCGCATGCCTTGCCGCGGCCCCTGCGGTGACGGGATCTCTATGCCGCCCGCTGCGGCTCGTCGTCGGCATTCAGCAGATCGACATACGCGACCGGCACCAGATCCGCTTCCGATACGCCAAGGCTCTTGAACATCGCTTGTGCTTCCGCGTGGCCGCCTTCTTCGTCGTCGTCCTGCGCGAGCACCACTTCGAGTTCGACGAAATCGCCGAGACCGTCGACGCGATCCAGATGAATCCGCGTGCGCCCGCTCAGATATACGTGCCGCTCTTTCGAGACGATGCCGCGCGTGGTCAGCGCGGTCGCGAGCAGCGCATGCATCGCTTCGGGATTCGTCACCGGACTGCGCGTGTAGTACGACGCCTTCGGGCCGTCGCGGTCGTCGCGCTGATAGAAGATCAGCTCGGCCGGCGTGCCGTCGTCGAACTGGCGCAGCTTCAGGCGGCCGCGCGGCACGTCGTAGAAAAAGTCCTGCTGGCGGAAGATCAGCGGCGCGTCCGTCGCGAGCTGTGCGGCGCGCTCGCGCAGTTGGTCGAAATGCCGGGCGCGGGCTTTGATTTCGATGTTGCGTGCCATGTCAGGCTCCTGTGGATGGGGGAAGTGACCGGCGGCTCCGGAGTTGCTGGTGTTGCCAGGCGGAGGCCGCCGGGAAGGACGAAGCCAGGCGGAACGGAAAGCTGCGAGGGCGCTACGCGAGCGCAAACCGCTAATCTAGCAAAAACTTCGTGACGGAGCGGTTTCAGCTCGGCGGACAAGTGGAAGAGGGCGGGCATTAGCGAGGCTCATATCGCAACGCGTCAGACCGTCCCCGCTCAAATCGCCCACTGCTGTTCGATCAGCTTCAACGCCGCCGCGATCGCTGGCTCGTCCTTGCGCTCGTCGAGCGTGATGAAGCTCAGCTGCGTCGGCACCGTTATGCCATCGACGATCGTCAGCGCGTGCGCATGCGCCTCCGCGATCGCGGTTGCGTCGCGCGCAAGCGTGAGACCGACGCCCGATTTGACCAGATCGAGCATCGACGGCTCCTGGTCCACCTCGGCCACCTTGACCGGCTTCACACCGGCTTCGCGGAAACAGCGCGACAGCAGCCGGTTGTGCGCGGACGCCGGCGGCGTCCAGATCCACGGCAGCGCCGCGAGCGAGCGCCAGTCTCGCGCACCCTTCACGCGATCTTTCCAGCCCGCCGGCGCGAGCACGCGATACTGGAAATGCGTGAGCGTGACCGCGTGAAACGTGGCGCCGTCGTGCGTCTCGTCGTCGGCGGGCAGGCCAATGTAATAGCCGACGTCGAGCTCGCCCGCGCGAATCTGTTCCCGCACCCAGCCCGACATGCCGTGGCGCAGCGCGGTTTCGATCTGCGGCCAGGTCTCGACGAGCTGCTTCAGGAAACCGCCGAGGCGCAAAAACTCCGGGTCGAGAATGGTGCCGATGCGCAGACGCCCGCGTACTTCCTGGCGCAGCGTCTGCGCCGCCCGCTGGACGTCGGCTGCCGCGCCGAGCGCGCGTTCGGCATGCGGCAGCAGCGCCTGGCCGTCGCGGGTCAGCGCGAGCCCGTGCGAAGTCCGCGTGAACAGCGTCACCCCGAGCGTCTCCTGCAAGTGCTTGATTTGCAGGCTGACGGCAGGTTGGGTCAGATGCAGTTGCACCGCGGCACGCGTAAGGTTGCCCTCGCGTGCGACGGTGACGAAGGCCCTAAGGAGAGTGAGATCCATATGCTGATATTAGCGCGGCTTATAGCGCAGATGAGCATTACTTATTGGATTTGTCGCTCGTAAGGGCCGTACGCTTGGTGTTCAGCACGCTTGTGCGCGCGGCATCGCGCGCGAAGCGGAAGATTTCACAGGAAAGAGGAACGAGATGAGCGAGACATATTCCGACGCAACCGCGCAGGACGAAGCCGCACGCAGCGCGGCGAGTGCACGCGCGCTGAGCCATTTCATCAACGGCAAGACCGTCGAAGGCACGAGCGGGCGCTTCGGCGACGTCTTCAATCCGGCGCTCGGCAGCGTCAGCGCGCGCGTGCCGCTCGCGAGCGTCGCCGAGGTGGACGCCGCGGTCGCTGCCGCCAAAGCCGCGTTTCCCGCCTGGAGCGAAACGGCGCCGATCAAACGCGCGCGGGTCCTGTTCAAGTTCAAGGAACTGCTCGACCGTCATCACGATGAGCTCGCGGGGCTGATCACGCGCGAGCACGGCAAGGTGTTTTCCGACGCCAAGGGCGAGGTGATGCGCGGCATCGAGATCGTCGAATTCGCGTGTGGCATCCCGAATCTGCTGAAGACCGATTTCACCGATCAGATTGGCGGCGGCATCGACAACTGGAATCTGCGGCAGCCGCTCGGCGTGGTCGGGGGGATCACGCCGTTCAATTTCCCGATGATGGTGCCGTGCTGGATGTTCCCCGTCGCGCTCGCGTGCGGCAACACCTTCGTGCTGAAACCGTCCGAACGCGATCCGTCCGCGTCGAACCGGCTCGCCGAACTGCTGAAGGAAGCCGGCCTGCCGGACGGCGTGTTCAACGTCATGCACGGCGACAAGGTCGCGGTCGACGCGCTGCTCGTGCATCCGGAAGTCAGCGCGCTGTCGTTCGTCGGCTCCACGCCGATCGCCGAATACATCTACACCGAAGGCACGAAGCGCGGCAAGCGCGTGCAGGCGTTGGGCGGTGCCAAGAATCACCTCGTCGTAATGCCCGACGCCGATCTCGACCAGGCCGTCGACGCCCTGATCGGCGCCGCTTACGGCTCGGCCGGCGAGCGCTGCATGGCGATTTCGGTGGCGGTCGCGGTGGGGCATATCGCCGATGAGCTGATCGAGCGTCTGACGCCGCGCGTGAAGAACCTGAAGATCCTCAACGGCATGGAAGCGGCGGCGGAGATGGGGCCGCTCGTCACCGGCGCGCATCGCGACAAGGTGCTCGGCTATATCGACGCTGGCGTCGCCGCGGGCGCGAAGCTCGTCGTCGATGGGCGCGGTCATCAGGTCGCGGGGCACGAGAAGGGTTTCTTCCTCGGCGGCACGCTGTTCGACGACGTGTTACCCGACATGAAGATCTACCGCGAGGAGATTTTCGGACCGGTGCTATGCGTCGTGCGCGTGCCCGACTTCGCCTCCGCAGTCGAACTGATCAACGCGAATCAGTTTGCGAACGGCGTGTCGCTGTTCACGTCCGACGGCGGCATTGCACGCGCGTTTTCCCGGCAGATCGAGATCGGCATGGTCGGCATCAACGTGCCGATTCCCGTGCCGATGGCCTGGCATTCGTTCGGCGGCTGGAAGAAGTCGCTGTTCGGCGATCATCATGCGTACGGCGAGGAAGGCGTGCGGTTTTACACGCGCTACAAGAGCATCATGCAGCGCTGGCCTGACAGCATCGCGAAGGGCGCCGAATTCACGATGCCGGTCGCCAAGTAAGCTGGCGGCTTTGCGCGGCATCAAGTCGGCAAGCGCGCCAGGAAAACAATAAATGCGCAATAAAAGCGCAATAAAAGCGCTTCGCGGCGCACGCGTGGAAGCGATCGAGCAGCCACGCGTGCGCCGCAAAAATGCTTAGGAGGCTGAACGATGATTCATACCGACAGTACGCCTCGCGCCGCACGGCGACTCGCAGGCGAGTTCGACTACGTCATCGTCGGCGCGGGTACCGCCGGCTGCGTGCTGGCGAACCGGCTCACCGAAGATCCCGACATCCACGTGCTGCTGCTCGAAGCCGGGGGGAAGGACGACTATCACTGGATTCACGTGCCGGTCGGCTACCTGTATTGCATCGGCAATCCGCGCACGGACTGGCTGTACAAGACCCAGGCCGAGCCGGGTCTGAACGGCCGCACGCTGTCGTATCCGCGCGGGCGTGTGCTCGGCGGCAGTTCGTCGATCAACGGCATGATCTACATGCGCGGTCAGCGGGAAGACTACGACGAGTGGGCGCGTGTGACGAACGACAGGACGTGGTCCTGGAACGCGGTGCTGCCGGTCTTCAGGCGCAGCGAGGATCACCACGGCGGCGCCAACGAAGCGCACGGCGCGGGCGGACCGTGGCGCGTCGAGAAGCAGCGCCTCAAATGGAAGATTCTCGAAGAGTTCGCGCAAGCCGCGCAGCAAACCGGCATCCCCGCCACCGACGATTTCAATCGCGGCGATAACACCGGTGTCGGCTACTTCGACGTCAACCAGAAGCGTGGCATTCGCTGGAATGCGTCGAAGGCATTTTTGCGGCCCGCGTTGAAGCGGGAGAACCTCACTGTCATCACCGGCGCCCACACGCAGCGTGTCGTGTTCGATGGCCGCCGCTGCACCGGAGTCGAATATCGTGGCGGCGAGGTCGACTATCTCGCCAAAGCGCGTTGCGAAGTGATCCTTTCCGCCGGCGCGGTCAACTCGCCGCAACTGCTCGAATTGTCCGGTGTCGGCAATGGCGCGCGTTTGCAGAATCTCGGCATCGAGGTCGTTCAGGATCTGCGCGGTGTCGGTGAAAATCTGCAGGACCATCTGCAACTGCGCATGGCGTATCAGGTGCAGGGCGTGCGCACGCTGAATACGATGTCCGCGCACTGGTGGGGCAAGCTGATGATCGGCATGCAGTACGCGTTGTTTCAGAGTGGACCCATGTCGATGTCGCCGTCGCAACTCGGCGCGTTCGCGAAGTCCGACGCCGACAATCGCTCGCTGTCGCGACCCGATCTCGAGTATCACGTGCAGCCTTTGTCGCTTGATCGCTTCGGGGAACCGCTGCATCGCTTCAATGCGTTCACGGCTTCGGTGTGTCAGCTGCGCCCCACGTCGCGCGGCAGCATTCATATTGCGTCGGCCGATGCTTGCGCGCCACCGTTGATCGCGCCGAACTATCTGTCGACCGACTACGACCGCCACGTCGCCGCGAACGCGCTACGTCTGACGCGTCGCATCGTCGCGGCGCCCGCGCTCGCGCGCTATCAGCCGCGGGAGATCCTGCCGGGCCTCCAGTATCAAAGTGAAGAAGAATTGCAGCAGGCCGCGAGCGCGGTCGGCACGACGATCTTCCATCCGGTCGGCACCTGCCGCATGGGCACGACCGACGATCCCGCCGCGGTCGTCGACAACCGGCTACGAGTTATCGGAGTCGAGGGCTTGCGTGTCGTCGATGCGTCGGTGATGCCCAACATCACGTCAGGTAACACCAATTCGCCGACGCTGATGATCGCCGAGCGCGCCAGCGACATGATCCGCGAGGATCGTCGCGCGCGCGTGAGCGGCAGCATGGCCGCGCATACCGGTGTTGACGCGTCGATGTCAGCTGTGTGACATGACTCGGTGAGCGCACCGGTCCCGTTTTCCGCCGCGGACGTGAAGCGTGCGTGTGAACCGCGCGTCACATGCGCACGGCGCGGGCCTCGTTCCCTAAGTGCAAATCCCAATGATTGCGCTGCATCATTGGCGCGACAATGGCAGCCATGCTGCGTGCCGCGCCATGGCTCACCGTCCGGATTGGTGCAGCACGCCAACGAGCGGCAAGGGGTGCCGCAAAAATAACAAGTCGCGCAGAGCTTCGCGCGGAAAGATCGTAGTGCTTCGCCTTACTCCGTATGGAAGGGAACATGATTCTCGGCGATACGATTCTCGAAACGCGCGGCCTCACCCGCGAGTTCAAAGGCTTTGTCGCCGTGAACGGCGTGAACCTGCGCGTGCGCCGTGGCTCGATCCATGCGCTGATCGGCCCCAATGGAGCGGGCAAGACCACCTGCTTCAATCTCCTTACCAAATTTCTCGAACCCACCGCGGGCCAGATCGTTTTCAACGGTGTCGATATCACCGGCGAACGGCCAGCTCAGATCGCGCGGCGCGGCATCATCCGTTCGTTCCAGATTTCCGCGGTATTTCCGCATCTGACGGCATTGCAGAACGTGCGCATCGGGTTGCAGCGCTCGCTCGGCACCGCGTTTCACTTCTGGAAGAGCGAGCGTACGTTGCGCCGTCTGAACGATCGCGCGATGGATCTGCTGACCCAGGTCGGCCTGACCGATTTCGCCGATGTGTTGACGGTCGAGCTCGCCTACGGCCGCAAGCGCGCGCTCGAAATCGCGACCACGCTCGCGATGGAGCCGGAACTGATGCTTCTCGACGAGCCCACGCAAGGCATGGGTCATGAGGACGTCGATCGCGTGACCGCGCTGATCAAGAAAGTGTCGGCCGGACGCACGATCCTGATGGTCGAACACAATATGAACGTGATCGCCGGAATCTCCGACACGATCACCGTGCTGCAACGGGGTGAAGTGCTCGCCGAGGGCAGCTACGCGGAAGTGTCGAAGAATCCGCTCGTGATGCAAGCCTACATGGGCAGCGCCGACGCGGCGCTCGCCGGAGCCCACGCATGAATACGACGGTCGAGCGCGAAGGCCTCGAAGCGAACGA
Organism: Paraburkholderia sp. MM6662-R1; assembly: GCF_050436245.1. Classification (NCBI taxonomy): domain Bacteria; kingdom Pseudomonadati; phylum Pseudomonadota; class Betaproteobacteria; order Burkholderiales; family Burkholderiaceae; genus Paraburkholderia; species Paraburkholderia sp. MM6662-R1. Next base: position 2,587,990 of record NZ_JBNDLV010000001.1, read on the forward strand.
AACGAAAAGCGGCGCACCCGCGCTGGAAATCGCGGGACTGCAAGCCTGGTACGGGGAATCCCACATTCTGCACGGCGTCCATCTGTCGGTCGGCCGCGGCGAGGTCGTGACGCTGCTCGGACGCAATGGCGCGGGCCGCACCACGACGCTACGCGCGATCATGGGCCTCACGGGTCGCCGTACCGGCTCGATCCGAATCGACGGACGCGAAACGGTCGGCTTGCCCACGCATCGCATCGCGCATTGCGGCATCGGCTATTGCCCGGAAGAGCGCGGCATTTTTTCGAGCCTGTCGTGCGAGGAAAATCTGCTGCTGCCGCCGCCCGTCGGCGACAAGGCGCGCATGATGTCGCTCGAGGAAATCTACGCGATGTTCCCGAATCTGCACGAGCGACGCATGAGTCAGGGCACGCGGCTCTCGGGCGGCGAACAACAGATGCTCGCCGTCGCGCGGATTCTGCGCACCGGCGCGAATCTGCTGCTGCTCGACGAAATCTCGGAAGGGCTCGCGCCCGTGATCGTGCAGGCGCTCGCGCGCATGATCGTTACGCTGAAGGCGCGCGGCTACACGATCGTGATGGTTGAGCAGAACTTCCGCTTCGCCGCGCCGCTCGCGGATCGTTTCTATGTGATGGAGCACGGCATGATCGTCGAGCATTTCGGGGCTAGCGAACTTGAAGGCAAGATGCCGGTGCTGCACGATTTACTGGGCGTATAGACACGGACACACGCGCGCCCGACTGCCTCTGATAACCACAAGCGAAGAACCAGGAGACATGCATGAAAAAGAACCCACTCGCGCGAATTGCCTCACTCTGTTTTGCAGTCGCCGCCGGCACCGCACTGACGCTGGGCAGCGCGCAAGCGGCCGACGATGCTGTGAAGATCGGCTTCATCACGGACATGTCGGGCCTGTACGCGGATATCGACGGGCAGGGCGGTCTTGAAGCGATCCGGATGGCGGTCGCCGACTTCGGCGGCAAGGTCAACGGCAAGCCGATCACGGTGCTGTACGCGGATCACCAGAACAAGGCGGACATCGCGGCATCGCGCGCTCGTGAGTGGTTCGACCGCGACGGCGTGGACATGGTGATCGGCGGCACGAACTCGGCGACCGCACTGTCGACTAACACCGTCGCGGGCGAGAAGCACAAGGTCTATATCAACGTTGGCGCCGGCGCCGATACGTTGACCAACGAGCAATGCACGCCGTACACGATCCACTACGCATACGACACGACCGCGCTCGCGAACGGCACGGGCTCGGCCGTGACGAAGCAGGGCGGCAAGACGTGGTACTTCCTGACGGCAGACTACGCATTCGGCAAGGCGCTCGAAAAAGCGACCTCGGAGGTCGTGAAGGCGAACGGCGGCCAGGTGCTCGGCGAGGTGCGTCATCCGCTGTCGGCGTCGGACTTCTCGTCGTTCCTGCTGCAGGCGCAGGCGTCGAAGGCACAGATCCTCGGCCTCGCGAACGCGGGCGGCGACACGATCAACGCGATCAAGGCCGCGAAGGAATTCGGCATCACCAAGACGATGAAGCTCGCCGCGCTGCTGATGTTCATCAACGACGTGCACAGCCTCGGTCTCGAAACGACGCAAGGTCTCGTGTTGACCGACAGCTGGTACTGGAACAAGGACGCCGACACGCGTAAGTGGTCGCAGCGCTACTTCGACAAGATGAAGAAGATGCCGTCGAGCCTGCAGGCTGCCGACTACTCGGCGACGATGAATTATCTGAAGGCGGTGCAGGCGGTGGGCTCGACCGATCCGGACAAGGTGATGGCGCAGTTGCACAAGACGAAGATCGACGACTTCTACGCGAAGGGCTACATCCGTCAGGACGGCAGCATGATCCACGACATGTACCTGATGCAGGTGAAGACGCCGGCCGAATCGAAGGAGCCGTGGGATTACTACAAGATCACTGCGACGATTCCGGGCGACCAGGCCTTCACGACCAAGGCGCAGACCCGCTGCGCGCTGTGGAAGTAAGCGCGGGCGCAGTAAGCGGTCGAGGACCGCGCAGACCTGAGAGAACCGCCGGCGCTGCAGGGGCACGCGCTGGCGGATGACCGTTTCAGATGCCGCACGCGATGGGCAGCGTCGCCGCTCGTCGCGTGCCGGCCGGATCGTGCGTCACCGATCTCACCTTGACGATGGCTTGAAGGGCTAAGGGCTTCAATGGACATCTTTGGCGTTCCGCTACCGGCGATGCTGAGCCAGCTTCTGCTCGGGCTCGTGAACGGCTCGTTCTACGCGATTCTGAGCCTCGGGCTGGCGATTATTTTCGGCCTGCTCAACGTGATCAACTTCGCGCATGGCGCGCTGTTCATGCTCGGGGCGATGCTCGCGTGGATGGGGCTGTCGTATTTCAATCTGCCGTACTGGGTGATGCTCGTGCTCGCGCCGCTGATCGTCGGACTGGTCGGCGTCGCGATCGAGCGCTCGATGCTGCGCTGGCTTTACAAGCTCGATCATCTGTATGGCCTGTTGCTGACGTTTGGCCTCACACTCGTGATCGAGGGCGTGTTCCATTCGATCTACGGCTCGTCGGGCCAGCCGTACGATGTGCCGTCGGCGCTGTCGGGCGCGACCAATCTCGGCTTCATGTATCTGCCGAACTATCGCGCATGGGTGGTGGTCGCGTCACTGGTCGTGTGCTTTGCGACCTGGTTCGTGATCGAGAAGACGCGGCTTGGCGCGTATCTGCGCGCGGGCACCGAAAACCCGAAGCTCGTCGAGGCGTTCGGCGTCAACGTGCCGCTGATGATCACGCTGACCTACGGCTTCGGCGTCGCGCTCGCGGCGTTTGCCGGCGTGCTCGCCGCGCCGGTGATTCAGGTCTCGCCCCTGATGGGCCAGTCGATGATCATCACCGTGTTCGCGGTGGTCGTGATCGGCGGCATGGGCTCGATCATGGGCTCGATCCTGACCGGCCTGATGCTCGGCGTAGTCGAAGGACTCACGCGTGTGTTCTACCCCGAGGCGTCGGCGACCGTCGTCTTCGTGATCATGGCGCTCGTGTTGCTCGTGCGTCCGGCGGGTCTTTTCGGCAGGGAAAAATGATGCAGAGAAAGGTGCTCTACGGTCTGCTGCTGATCGTGCTGCTCGCGGTGCCGGTGCTCGGCATCTATCCGCTCTTCGTGATGAAGGTGCTGTGCTTCGCGCTGTTCGCGGCCGCCTTCAATCTGCTGATCGGCTATACGGGCTTGCTGTCCTTTGGTCATGCGATGTTTCTCGCGTCGGCCGGTTACGTCACCGGCTATGCGATGCAGACGCTCGGCTTTTCGCCGGAGCTCGGCGTGCTGAGCGGCACCGCGGCGGCGACGCTGCTTGGGCTCGTCGTCGGCTTCTTCGCGATTCGCCGTCAGGGTATCTACTTCGCGATGGTGACGCTCGCGCTCGCGCAGATGGTCTACTTCGTGTTCCTGCAGGCGCCGTTCACGCACGGGGAAGACGGGCTGCAAGGCGTGCCGCGGGGCAAGCTGTTCGGCGTGCTCGATCTCTCTTCGGACCTCGCGCTATATTTCGTCGTGCTCGCGGTGATCGTCGCGGCTTTCCTGCTGATCGTGCGGATCGTGCATTCGCCGTTCGGGCAGGTGCTCGTCGCGATCAAGGAAAACGAGCCGCGCGCGGTGTCGCTCGGCTACGACACCGACCGTTTCAAGCTGCTCGCATTCATCCTGTCGGCCGGCATTGCGGGTCTCGCGGGTTCGCTGAAGGTGCTGGTGCAAGGCTTCGAAACGCTGAGCGATGCCTATTGGACGATGTCCGGCCTCGTGATCCTGATGACGCTGGTGGGCGGCATGGGCACGCTGTTCGGGCCGTTGCTCGGCGCCGCGTTGATCGTGTCGCTCGAAGACAGGCTCGGCGATATCGGCGCGGCACTCGCGTCGATGACCGGCATCGACTGGTTCCGCTCGCTCGGCGAATCGGTGACGATCGTCACCGGGCTGATTTTCATCGCGTGTGTGCTGGCGTTCCGGCGCGGCATCGTCGGTGAGATCGTCGCGCGAGTGCGACCGTTGCGGGCTTGAGATTGGCTGTTTGATCCCGCCCGCGTGGTCGCTCGCTTGATGCAGTGCGATACGAAATTGCTTCGACCTCCGATCTAATTGCGGCTCATGCAGAAGGTCCGCTGGATCAAGGGCTCGGGCGAACCTGTGGCAAACCGTGTGACGAAATGCGCCCTACGCGCCCCAATCCGGTGCCGCAGTGCACCACTAGGGTAATTGCTAGTTGTGACTGTTGGGGGTGGTCGTTTAATCTTCATGCAGTTCTGATGCACCACGAATTTGCAGGTGGAGAACGAGGAGACAAGTGAGGCACTCAGTGCCCAGAAGAAAGCGCTGTTGGATTGATATCCAACAGCGCTTTTTTATTTGTGTTTATCGAATTTTTTGACGCAATCTCCCGGCTATTTCACGCGCCATTTTTTACTCTCCGTTAGCCGCTGGGGTAAACATCACAAGCCTGCGAAACGCTTGCAGCACGGCGCTTGCGTCCGCTACACTCGCTTATTCACCGACCACTGGGTTGGCAATTAAATCTGCGGATTTAATTGCAATTGAATAACGGGGTTAATAGAGGAGCAGGATGAAGTCGGCATTGCGTTGGATCAGCGCGGCATTGGTCGCCACAGGGGTCTCGGCTGCTTGGAGCGGCCATGCGTTCGCGGACGTGAGAATCGGCGTCACCGTGTCGGCAACAGGACCGGCCGCATCGCTCGGCATTCCGGAAAAGAACACGATCGCGCTGCTGCCGAAAGAAGTGGCGGGCCAGAAGATCGACTACATCGTCCTCGACGACGCAACCGATTCCACCCAGGCGGTCAAGAACGCCCGCAAGCTCACTAGCGAAGACCACGTCGATGCACTGATCGGCTCGACCGTCGTGCCGAACTCGCTCGCCATGATCGACGTCGCTGCCGAAACCTCGACGCCGATGATCTCTCTGGCCGCGGCCGCGGGCATCGTCGAGCCGATGGACGCGAAGCGTGGATGGGTCTTCAAAACGCCGCAAAACGACATTCTGATGGCCACGGCGATTGCGCAGCACATGGCCAATCACGGCGTGAAGACGGTCGCGTTCATCGGCTTTTCCGACGCGTACGGCGAGAGCTGGTTCAAGGAATTCAGCAAAGCCGCTGACCTCGCGAAGATCAAGATCGTCGCGAACGAGCGCTTCGCGCGCAACGATGCATCGGTCACGGGCCAGGTGCTGAAGATGATGTCGCAGAACCCGGACGCGGTGCTGATCGCCGGTGCGGGCACGCCGGCCGCGCTGCCGCAGAAAACGCTGAAGGAGCGCGGCTACAAGGACAAGTACTATCAGACGCACGGCGTCGCGAACAACGACTTTCTGCGCGTGTGCGGCAAGGATTGCGAGGGCACGTGGCTGCCCGCTGGCCCACTGCTGGTCGCCGAGCAACTGCCCGAGGCGAATCCGGTGAAGAAAAGCGCGCTTGCGTACAAGCATGCGTATGAAACGGCATATGGCGCGGGGTCGGTGTCGACGTTCGGCGGTCACGCATGGGACGCGGGTCTGCTGCTGCAGCATGCGATCCCGCTCGCGTTGAAGAAGGGGCAGCCAGGCACGCCGGCATTCCGCGAGGCGCTGCGTGCCGCGCTCGAAGGCACGAAAGATCTGCCCGCGTCGCACGGCATCTTCAACATGAGCGGGAACGACCATGCCGGCCTCGATCAGCGGGCGCGCGTGATGGTGCAGATCGTCGACGGCAAGTGGAAGCTCGCCGGCGACTGAGCGAAGGCTCTGCGCCACGGGACCTCATCGAAAAAGACGCGTGCGGTTGACGCGTCTTTTTTATTATCCGGGCCAGGTGTCCGCATCGCGCAAAAGTGTGGTTTCGCTGCTTCAGGACAAACCCGCATTTGGCGCACGCTCTCTTGACCGTCGATCATGCAGAACGCAAACTACTAACATATTAGTGGTTTATGAAATGCCTGGTTGGAATAAAGCCGCGGCACAGAAACGCGGCGTATGACGCGAATGCGCGCTCGCGCGACGCGAGAGGAGCGGTACCCAACGCGGTACCCAACGCAGCTCGGGAAGGTATGCGCGCCGAGCAGGGAAAACCATGCTTGGCACACCTGAACCCGCTCACTAGATTCAAACACCCGGCCCAGCAAGCCGGTTTACAGATAGGCGCTTTTCAAAGCGTTTGGAGACTCGCAATGAAAAAGACAAGGCATTGGGTACGCACCGGCATCGCGATGGCGCTGATGTGCGGCGCGGGGGCTGCATTCGCGCAGGTGAAGATCGGCGTCACGTTGTCGACGACGGGGCCGGCCGCGTCGCTCGGGATTCCTGAAAAGAACACGATCGCGTTGCTGCCGAAGGAGATCGGCGGCAAGAGCGTGCAGTACATCATCCTCGACGACGGGTCGGACACCAGCAAGGCCGTGCAGAACACGCGCAAGCTGATCGACGAAGACCACGTCGACGCGATCATCGGCTCGACCGTCACGCCGAATTCGCTCGCGATGCTCGATCCGGCCGCTGAGGGCAAGACACCGGTGATCTCGCTCGCGGCATCGGCCGCGATCATTCAGCCGATGGATGCGAAGCGCGCATGGGCATTCAAACCGCCTCAGAACGACAGCCTGATGGCCGAAGCGATCGCCGATTACATGCAGCATCACGGCGTGAAGACGGTCGGCTTCATCGGATTCTCGGACGCATACGGCGACAGCTGGAACACGACGTTCGACGCCGCCGCGAAAGCGCACAACCTGAAGATCGTGTCGAACGAGCGCTTCAACCGCACCGATGCATCGGTGACCGGCCAGGTGCTGAAGACGATGGGCGCGAATCCCGACGCGGTGCTGATCGCGGGCTCGGGCACGCCGTCGGCGCTGCCGGCCAAGACGCTGAAGGAGCGTGGCTACAAGGGCAAGATCTATCAGACTCACGGGGTCGCGAACAACGACTTCCTGCGTGTGTGCGGCAAGGATTGCGACGGCGAACTGCTGCCGGCCGGTCCGATTCTCGTCGTCGATCAATTGCCGGATTCGAACCCGGTGAAGAAGTCGGCGGAAGCCTATAAGAACGCCTATGAGAAGGCTTATGGCGCGGGTTCGGTCGCGACCTTCGGCGGCCACGCATGGGATGCCGGCCAGATGTTGCAGGCTGCGATTCCGGTCGCGCTGAAGACCGCCCAGCCGGGCACGCCGGAGTTCCGCGTGGCGCTGCGCAACGCGCTCGAAAACATCAAGGAGCTGCCAGTGTCGCACGGCATCATGAACACCACCGCGAACGACCACAACGGCCTCGACCAGCGCGCACGCGTGATCGTGCAGATCGTCGACGGCAAGTGGAAGTTGCAGAACAACTAAGACTATTTACAAAAACAAGTAGCGGTACGCGCCTCTCGCGCAATCTGCGGTGCATGACGCCGCATTGCCATTGTGTTCGACGACAATGGCATCGACCGCCGCGCCGCGTCCCGGCGCGGCGGTTGTCTTTTCTGACATGCAGATCGATGGCCGGCTTCGCACCGCGCCGTCGCGACTGTTTCCCGGTTTTTCGATTTCGACGCTTCAGGACGAGGAAGTATGGATCTATCAATTGCGGCGATCCTCGCGCAGGACGGCATCACGACCGGCGCGATCTACGCGCTGCTCGCGCTTGCGCTGGTGCTGGTGTTCTCCGTCACGCGGGTGATCTTCATCCCGCAAGGGGAGTTCGTTTCGTACGGTGCGTTGACGCTCGCCGCACTGCAAACGCAGAAGTTTCCGGCCACCTGCTGGCTGTTGATGGCGATGGGCGCGGCATGCTTCGTCGTCGAGACGGCGGCCGTGTTGCGGCATGCTGAGCGGCGTCGTCATGCGGCGCGCACGCTGCCCGTGCTGGCGGGGAAGTACCTGCTGTTTCCGATCGCGGTCTACGCGCTCACGCGCGGCATCTTCCTGCAGCCGCTGCCGATGATCGTGCAGATCGCGCTGACGCTGCTGATCGTGATTCCGATGGGTCCGTTCGTGTATCGCCTTGCCTACGAGCCGATCGCGGAGGCGACCACGCTGCTGCTGTTGATCGTCGCGGTGGCCGTGCATTTCGTGATGGTCGGTCTCGGCCTCGTGATGTTCGGCGCCGAAGGCTCGCGCACCAACGCGTTTTCCGATGCGACGTTCAACATCGGCACGTTGTCGATCTCCGGACAGAGCCTGTGGGTGATCGGCACCGCGGCCGTGCTGATCGGCGCGCTGTATTTGTACTTCGATCGCTCGATTTCGGGCAAGGCGTTGCGCGCGACGTCGGTGAACCGGCTCGGCGCGCGGCTCGTCGGCATCGGCACCACGCAGGCGGGACGCCTCGCATTCACGCTTGCGGCGGGGCTCGGCGCACTGTGCGGCATCCTCGTCGCGCCGCTCACGACGATCTACTACGACTCGGGCTTCCTGATCGGTTTGAAGGGCTTCGTGGGCGCGATCATCGGCGGTCTGGTCAGCTATCCGCTGGCGGCGGCCGGCTCGATTCTCGTTGGTCTGCTGGAGTCGTATTCGTCGTTCTGGGCTAGTGCTTATAAGGAAGTGATCGTTTTCACGTTAATCATCCCGGTGCTGCTGTGGCGCAGTCTTGCGAGCCCGCACGCCGAAGAGGAAGCGGAGTGACACGATGAAACGAATCATGCAAAAGAAGTTCTTCTGGTTGTTCCTCGTGGTGCTGTTCGCTTTGCCGGTTCTGCCGTATCCGATCCATGTACCCGAGTACTGGGTCACGCTGCTGAACTACATCGGTCTCTATTCGATCGTCGCGATCGGCCTCGTGCTGTTGACCGGCATCGGCGGGATGACGAGCTTCGGGCAGGCCGCGTTCGTTGGTATCGGCGCGTATGCAACCGCGTATCTGACGACGAACTTCGGCGTGTCGCCGTGGCTCGCACTGATCGCGGGCGTGATCGTCACTGCCCTGGTTGCGCTGATGCTCGGTCTCGTGACGATGCGCCTATCCGGCCACTTTCTGCCGCTCGGCACGATTGCGTGGGGGCTCGCGCTGTTCTACCTGTTCGGCAATCTCGACATGCTCGGCAAGTACGACGGCATCAATGGCATCCCGGTGTTGAATGTTTTCGGGATCAATCTTGAGTCCGGCCGCCATATCTATTACCTGATCTGGGTGGTCGTGCTCGGTGCGGTCGTCTCTGTTCAGAATCTGCTTAATAGCCGGCCCGGTCGCGCAATCCGCGCGTTGCGCGGCGGCGGTCTGATGGCCGAGGCAATGGGCGTCAACACCGGCTGGATGCGCGTCGTGATTTTCGTCTATGCGGCGGTGCTTGCGTCGGTCTCGGGTTTTCTGTACGCGCACTTGCAGCGCGCCGTGAATCCGACGCCGTTTGGACTGAATCACGGCATCGAGTTCCTGTTCATGGCGGTGGTGGGCGGCGTCTCGCACGTCTGGGGCGCGGTGCTCGGCGCGGCGATCCTGACCGTGCTGCAGGACTATTTGCAGACGCTGCTGCCAAAACTGCTCGGCGAGAACGGCAACTTCGAAGTGATCGTGTTCGGCATCATCATGGTGCTGCTTCTGCAGTACGCGCGGCAGGGCGTCTGGCCGTTCGTCGCGCGCTTTTTCCCGCGTGGCCCGCGGGCGCATCTCGTCGATCACGCGGATCCTTTGCCGCAGCGCAACAAGCCACAGACCGGCGAAGACCTGCTGACGGTGAACAAGGCGCGCAAGCAGTTCGGCGGTCTGGTCGCGGTGAACGACGTCAGCTTCGAGGTCAAAGCAGGGCAGATCATCGGGCTGATCGGACCGAACGGCGCGGGCAAGTCGACGACCTTCAATCTCGTGACCGGTGTGCTGCAGGCGACAAGCGGCGAGATCACGTTCCGCGGCGAGCGCATCGATGCGCTGAGTTCGCGTGAAATCGTCAAGCGCGGCATCGGCCGGACGTTCCAGCACGTGAAGCTGCTGCCGGGTATGACCGTGCTCGAAAACGTCGCGATCGGTGCGCATCTACGTGGCCATGCGGGCGTGTGGCGCAGTGTCGTGCGGCTGAACAGCTCCGAAGAGCAGCGGTTGATGGCCGAAGCCGCTCGGCAGATTCGCCGCGTCGGCCTCGAACAGCACATGTATGACGAAGCGGGCAGCCTGGCGCTTGGTCAACAGCGGATTCTCGAAATTGCGCGCGCCCTGTGCTGCGACCCGACTCTGCTATTGCTCGATGAACCGGCCGCTGGTCTCCGGTATCAGGAAAAGCTTCAGCTCGCCGACCTGCTGCGCAGACTGAAGACAGAAGGGATGAGCGTGCTGCTCGTCGAGCACGACATGGATTTCGTGATGAATTTGACGGACCGGCTCGTGGTGATGGAGTTCGGCACGCGGATCGCTGAGGGCCTGCCGCAGGAAGTCCAGCAGGATCCGGCGGTGCTCGAAGCGTATCTGGGTGGGGTGGAATGATGGACGACATGACAACGACCGGCGTGGCGGCAACGGGACCGATTCTCGAAGTGAGCCAACTGTCCGTGCGCTACGGCAAGGTTGAAGCGCTGCACAATGCGGCGATCAAGGTGCGGGCGGGGCAGATCGTCTCCGTGATCGGCCCGAACGGAGCGGGAAAGTCGACGCTGCTGAATGCGATCATGGGCGCGTTGCCGACGTCGGGTCATGCGAAAGGCGCGGTTTCCTATCAGGGCGACGACGTCAGCGCGATGCCGGTCGAAAAACGCGTTGCGCTTGGAATGTGTCTGGTGCCGGAAAAGCGCGAGCTTTTCGCTTCGATGACCGTCGAGGACAATCTGCTGCTTGGCGCCTACCGGCGCAAGCGAGCAGGGGAGCGCAACTTTCTCGATCAGCTGGAACCGGTGTTCGAACTGTTTCCGCGGCTGAAGGAGCGACGCAAGCAGGCGGCCGGCACGCTTTCCGGCGGCGAGCGGCAGATGCTCGCGGTCGGCCGCGCCCTGATGGGCAAGCCCGATCTGCTGATGCTGGACGAGCCGAGCCTCGGTCTCGCGCCGCTGATCGTGAAGGAAATCTTTCACATCATCAGCGCCTTGCGGCAGACGGGCGTCGCGACGCTGCTGATCGAGCAGAATGCGCGCGCTGCATTGCAGATCTCGGACTACGGCTACGTGCTGGAAACCGGCGAGTTGGCACTGGAAGGACCGGCAACCGACCTCGCGCAAAATCCCCGGGTGATCGAAACCTATCTCGGTCTTGCGAAAAAGGTCGCATAAGCCCGCACTTATTTCGCTGATCGCTGTCTCTGGAAGCGGTGTGTTTCACGTGAAACACACCGCTTTTTTATTGTTTCACCATTCGGACGAAATTCGGGCCGAAACTGAACCCGTTATAATTCGCCCATACATTTCTTTTGAAGGCTCACGCGACGATCTGGCGTGAGATCCCGCGATGCTTTTTCCCTCAGAATTTGACGTAATCGTCGTCGGTGGCGGTCATGCCGGCACCGAAGCTGCTTTGGCGTCGGCGCGCATGGGCAACAAAACGCTGCTTTTGACCCATAACATCGAGACCCTTGGTCAGATGAGCTGCAATCCGTCGATTGGCGGCATTGGCAAAGGCCATCTGGTGAAGGAGGTCGACGCGCTCGGTGGCGCCATGGCGGCCGCTACCGACGAAAGCGGCATCCAGTTTCGGATCCTGAATTCGTCGAAAGGACCGGCGGTCCGCGCGACGCGCGCTCAGGCTGACCGCGTGCTGTACAAAGCGGCGATCCGCCATCGTCTAGAGAATCAGCCGAACCTCTGGCTATTTCAGCAGGCCGTCGACGATCTGATGGTCGAGGGCGACCGCGTGGTCGGCGCCATCACGCAAGTGGGTATTCGTTTCCGGTCGCGCGCGGTGGTGCTAACCGCGGGCACGTTCCTCGACGGCAAGATTCACGTGGGGTTGAACAACTACACCGGCGGACGCGCGGGCGACCCGGCTGCGGTTTCGCTGTCGGCGCGGTTGAAAGAGCTGAAGCTACCGCAGGGCCGGCTTAAGACCGGTACGCCACCGCGAATCGACGGTCGCACGATCGACTATTCGCAGCTCGAAGAGCAGCCCGGCGATCTGGACCCGGTGCCGGTGTTTTCGTTCCTCGGGCGTGTCGAGCAGCACCCGCGCCAGGTGCCGTGCTGGGTCACGCATACGAATCAACGGACACACGACATCATTCGCGGCGGTCTCGATCGTTCGCCAATGTACACGGGCGTCATCGAGGGGGTGGGGCCACGCTATTGCCCGTCGATCGAGGACAAGATTCACCGGTTTGCGTCGAAGGAATCGCATCAGATCTACCTCGAGCCGGAAGGTCTGACGACCAACGAGTTCTATCCGAACGGGATCTCGACGAGCCTGCCCTTCGACGTGCAGCTCGAGCTGGTGCGTTCCATGCGTGGGCTCGAGCATGCGCATATCCTGCGCCCCGGCTACGCGATCGAGTACGACTTTTTCGATCCGCGTGGCCTGAAGGCATCCCTAGAAACGAAGGTAATCAGTGGCCTGTTCTTCGCCGGACAGATCAACGGTACGACCGGCTACGAAGAGGCAGCTGCACAGGGCACTCTGGCCGGCATCAACGCCGGTCTGTTTGTGCAAAGCAAGGAAGCATGGTGTCCGCGTCGCGACCAGGCTTATCTCGGCGTGCTCGTGGACGATCTAGTCACGCGCGGGGTGTCCGAGCCGTACCGGATGTTCACGAGCCGCGCGGAGTACCGTCTGAGCTTGCGCGAAGACAACGCCGATACGCGGCTGACGGAGATCGGGCGCGAACTCGGCGTGGTCGATGATGCCCGCTGGGACGCCTTCAGTCGCAAGCGTGACGCTGTTTCACGTGAAACACAGCGCTTGCGTTCGACCTGGGTCAATCCTAAGAGCTTATCGGCAGAAGAGGCGACCGCCTTGCTTGGCAAGCCAATCGACCACGAATACAGTCTCGCGGACCTGCTGCGTCGTCCGGGTGTCTGCTACGACAGCGTCTGCGGGCTGCGTGACGGCACTTGTGGCGCGCCCGAAGCACTTGCGGAAGACCCCGTGCTGCTCGCGCAAATCAAGGAACAGATCGAAATCGGCATCAAATATCAGGGCTACATCGACCGACAGGCCGGTGAGATCGAACGCAACGAGGCGCAAGAGAACACGCGTCTGCCTGAAGGGCTGGACTACACCGAGGTCCGTGGGCTGTCGTTCGAAGCTCGCCAGAAGTTGATGCAGTTCCGGCCGGAAACGATCGGACAGGCGTCGCGTATTTCCGGTATCACGCCTGCCGCCATCTCGCTGCTGATGGTCCATCTGAAGCGTGGCCTCGGGCGTCGTCCGTCGAAGTCCGCCGAGCCCGGCGCCGACAGCACGCCGGTGGTTCAATGACGGCAGCGCAGAGGGGAATCGACCAGCAGGCCTTGGCGTCATTGCTGGCGGAGGGTGTCCGTGAACTTGGTCTCGAACTCAGCGACGCGCAGCAGCGCAAGCTGCTCGATTACGTCGCGCTGCTCGCGAAGTGGAACAACGTCTACAACCTGACAGCGATCCGCGATCCGAGGCAGATGCTAATCCAGCACATTCTCGATTCGCTATCGATCGTGCCGCACCTGGCGCCGCGCGGGCCGTCGTCGGTGCTCGACGTCGGTTCGGGCGGGGGGCTGCCGGGCATCGTGCTCGCGATCGTGCTGCCCGATTGGACCATCACGACGAACGACATCGTCCATAAGAAGACTGCCTTTCAGTCGCAGGCGAAGGCGGAACTGGGCCTCGCGAACCTGTCGATTGTGACCGGTCGGGTGGAGACGCTGCGGCCTGGCGCCGAAGTACCGGCAAAGTTCGACGTAATTGTCTCGCGCGCGTTCGCAGAACTCTCGGATTTCGTTACACTGGCCCGTCATCTGGTTGCGGAGCAGGGCGCAATTTGGGCGATGAAGGGTATGCGGCCGGATGCCGAAATCGCGCGTCTGCCGGCGGGCGCTCACGTGGAACAGATCATCCGGCTGAACGTGCCGTCGCTCGATGCCGAGCGGCATCTGATCGAGGTGCGAGTGGACCCCGAAAGCTGACGGCCACTTCGGCCTGTCTGCACCCTCAACGATTTTCACTTCATCCAAGCAGCAAAAGGGACACACCAACGATGGCAAAAATCTTCTGCGTTGCGAACCAGAAGGGCGGCGTCGGCAAGACGACCACCACAGTCAATCTGGCCGCGAGCCTGGCAGCGCAGGGACAGCGAGTCCTTCTCATCGATCTGGACCCGCAAGGCAACGCCACGATGGGCAGCGGTATCGACAAGGCCGAATGTACGAACACGGTCTACGAGGTGCTCGTGGACAACGTGTCGGTGGCCGATGCGCGCGTACGGCCCGAGGCGGTCGGATACGACGTGCTTCCCGCGAACCGTGAGCTCGCGGGCGCCGAGGTCGAACTCGTCAGCATGCAGAATCGCGAGCGTCAACTGAAGGCGGCGCTCGCCGGGGTCGAGGGCGAGTACGATTTCGTGCTGATCGATTGCCCGCCGGCTTTGTCACTGCTGACGCTCAACGGACTATGCGCCGCGCACGGCGTCGTCATTCCGATGCAGTGCGAATACTTCGCGCTCGAAGGTCTGTCCGACCTCGTCAACACGATCAAGCAGGTCCATGCGAATCTGAATCGCGACCTCAAGGTGATCGGTCTGCTGCGCGTCATGTTCGATCCGCGCATTACGTTGCAACAGCAAGTCTCGGATCAATTGAAAGAGCACTTCGGCGACAAGGTCTTCGACGCGGTGATTCCACGCAACGTGCGATTGGCCGAGGCGCCCAGCTACGGGCTGCCCGGTGTGGTGTTCGACAGGGCGTCGCGAGGCGCGCAGGCGTACGTGCAGTTCGGCGTCGAAATGATTGAGCGGGTGCGCGCGCTGAATGACGCGCCCCAGGCATCCTAAGCGGATCGAGGAAGCACGATGAATGCAGTAGCAAGAAAGAAGGGACTGGGCCGCGGTCTGGAGGCATTGCTCGGCGGCACCGCCGATATCACCGAGGCAGCGGTGATCGACGGCGCGCCGAACGTATTGCCGCTCGGCAAGATGCAGGCGGGCAAATACCAGCCGCGCACGCGCATGGACGAAGGCGCGCTGCAGGAGCTTGCGGCGAGCATCCGCGCGCAAGGGCTGATGCAGCCGATTCTCGTGCGTCCGATCGCGGCGGACCGCTATGAGATCATCGCGGGGGAGCGGCGTTTTCGCGCGGCGCGGCTTGCGGGCCTCGACGAGGTGCCGGTGCTTGTGAAGGACGTGCCCGACCAGGCCGCCGCGGCGATGGCGCTGATCGAAAACATCCAGCGCGAGGATCTGAATCCCCTCGAAGAGGCCCAGGGGATCCAGCGCCTGCTCGACGAATTCAATTTCACGCATGAGCAGGCGGCAGAGTCGGTGGGCCGCTCGCGCAGCGCGGTGTCGAACCTGCTGCGTCTGCTGAACCTTGCGACACCGGTACAGACGATGTTGCTCGCCGGCGATCTCGACATGGGCCACGCTCGCGCGCTGCTCGCCGTCGATGCCGCGACGCAGATCACGCTGGCCAACCAGGTCGTCAACAAGCGCCTGTCTGTGCGCGAGACGGAAAAGCTGGTTGCGATGACCACGAAGGTGACGCCGGCGGCCAAGGCCCGCGCGAATCCGGACGGCGGCCGTGACACGCGACGCCTGGAAGAGGAACTGTCGGACCTGCTGTCCGCTACGGTGAAAATCAAGCTCGGCCGACGCGGTCGCGGCCAGGTGCTGGTCGACTTCGGCGATCTCGACGCGCTGGAAGGCATTCTGGTTCGTTTGCGCGGGAACGCGAACGTCTGAGCACAGATTGGCGCTCAGCAGGCAAGAGTGGTGAACGGCTGGCGGCCTGTGCATGAGCACTGCCGCGAGTTGGTCTACCTCGGTGCGAGCGACTATTGCGGATTCCAAAACAACCGATGCACGAATAATCAGGAATCCTAGCTTCAGACGCTCCCCATTCACGCGATAATCATCCTGACGAGCCGCTATCAAAAGCGACCCGATCATCATCGAAATTTGCGGTGAGGCTGATTCAGTTCATTAGAAGAGCCATCCCGTTCAGCCCTTAAAAAAGAGGCATTTGTTGCATTTTCGAGACGTCTGCCGCTGCGTCGGAACGCACTGCCAACGAGCTTTGATCCACGCGACCACCCGCACGGGTTTTGCCGCCCCCCGCCCGCCTTACATTTGACGTGTTTCGCGTCGTTAGCGTACGTTTTACCGCATCGTGAAGGGAAGTTTCACGCGGTTATAGGCTGGCCTAAAGTCTTGAATTGCCTGCAACTATCGCTTACAATCGCCCGGATTTAATTGCACGGCAACCCCGTAAGCGCTGCGTAAACTCGCGGGCTGAACGAGACTTTCGGAACATTGCGATGGCGGTCAAAACGTCGAATCTGTCGCCGGAGAATGGTGACGACAGACACCGCGCTGAACGCTCCGCACCCGAGATGTCCTCCAGTCGGCAGTTCGATCCGGCCGAAGCGTGGGATGACGCGCAGGAAGATAACAATATCGTTCCGCTCACGCGGGCCGAGGCGGAAAAGCTGTTTGGTCCCGGCGTGGGTCGTCCATCGCGCGTAACGCCGTTCAGGGTCGTCGCAGCGCAAATGGTTTTGTCCCTGGTCGCAACGCTGTTGTGGTGGCTGTTCTACAAGCCGCCGGGCGCTGCTGCGCTGTCCGCGTTCCTCGGGGGGGCGATCTGCTGGGTGCCGGGCGCGTTGTTCGCGGCACGACTGAAAAAGCAGGGCGGCGCCGAGACCGTGATGAGCTGGATGATCGGCGAAGCACTCAAGATGGGGACAACGATTGCGATGTTTGTCGCAATCGCCTTCTGGTATCACGACGTACGCTGGATTCCGCTGCTCGTGACCTACCTCATCGCGCTGAAGACTTACTGGATCGCCTTGGCGTGGCGCTAAGGTAGCAGCACAAAAAACAGCAGCAAAAAGAATTTAAGGCCGGCGCGCAGCGCCGGCACGGGTGTGCGGGTGAGACAGGGCCCGCACCCGGCGCGTTCCCGCAACACAGTGTTTCGGCGGGAGCGGCCTCGAACGATTTTCGACAATTTGGGTGGCTTTAACGATATGGCAGCTAGCGAAGGCACGCGCGCAATGGATCCGTCCGAGTACATCGCGCACCACTTGCAGAACTTTTCCACCGCACACCAGACGTCGATTTTCGACATCCATGTGTGGAATCTCGACACCCTTTTCTGGTCGATCGTGTGCGGCCTCGTCACGATCTTCGTGCTGCATCTGGCAGCCCGCAAGGCAACGGCCGGCGTGCCGGGTCGCTTCCAATGCGCGATCGAAATGCTTGTCGAAATGGTCGAGGATCAATCGAAGGCCATGATCCACGGCTCGCGCACCTTCATCGCGCCGCTCGCGCTGACCGTGTTCGTCTGGGTCGCGCTAATGAACTCACTCGACTTCATTCCCGTCGACCTGCCGGGCCGTGTGATCGGCTGGCTGGGTCTGTCCGAAGCCATCCCGCACCACCGCATCGTGCCGACCGCCGACCTGAACGGCACGATCGGTATCGCGCTCGGCGTGTTCGTGCTGATGATTTACTACAACTTCAAGATCAAGGGCGTTGGCGGCTTCGTGCATGAACTGCTGTCCGCTCCGTTCGGCGCGCATCCGCTGCTGTGGATCCCGAACCTCGCACTGAACATCATCGAGTTCGTCGCGAAGACGGTCTCGCTCGGCATGCGGTTGTTCGGCAACATGTACGCGGGCGAACTGTTGTTCCTGCTGATTGCCCTGCTCGGCAGCCTCTGGAGCTTCGGCGCGGACACGACGGTGCTTGGCTTCATCGGCCACGTGGTCGCCGGCACAGTGTGGTCAATCTTCCACATCCTGATCGTTCTGCTGCAGGCGTTCATTTTCATGATGCTGACGCTGGTGTACATCGGCCAGGCACACGACACGCACTAACCTGCGCCGTCGGTAAAAGAATCGTAGTTTTTCAAATCCCAGTTCCAACCAGTTCTAAAAGACTTTTCACAAAGGAGTGATCATGCAAGCTTTCATCGCCAACATCCAGGGTCTGACCGCCATCGGTATCGGCATCATCATCGGCCTGGGTGCTATCGGCGCCTGTATCGGTATCGGTCTGATGGGCGGCAAGTACATCGAAGCATGCGCCCGTCAACCGGAACTGATGAACCCGCTGCAAACCAAGATGTTCCTGCTGGCTGGTCTGATCGATGCGGCGTTCCTGATTGGCGTTGGTGTGGCAATGCTGTTTGCGTTCGCGAACCCGCTGCTCTCGAAGCTGGCAGGCTGAGGTTCCTCGGAGGTTTGCGCCTGAGCTATAACAGGTAAAGGCGCAGGGCGGAACGGGTACTGGGGCGCTGATCGAGCAGAATCGATGAGCGCCTTGCCGTTTCACTTTCCGAACTAGCAACGTTTAAGGAAACACCGTGAATCTCAACGCAACCCTGTTTGCGCAAATGGTCGTGTTCCTGATCCTCGCGTGGTTCACGATGAAATTCGTGTGGCCGCCGCTGATCAACGCCATCGACGAGCGCGCGAGGAAGATCGCCGACGGTCTGTCCGCCGCGGAAAAGGGCAAGCAGGAACTCGAAGCCGCTCACAAGCGCGTCGACCAGGAACTGGCTCAGGCTCGCAACGACGGCCAGCAACGCATTGCCGACGCTGAAAAGCGCGCTGTCGCAGTCGCCGACGAAATCAAGGCTCAGGCGCAGGCGGAAGCCGCCCGCATCATCGCGCAGGCGAAGGCCGACGCGGATCAGCAAGTCGTGAAGGCGCGCGAAGCGCTGCGTGGCGAAGTTGCTGCACTCGCTGTGAAGGGCGCTGAACAGATCCTGCAGCGCGAAGTCGACCAGGCGGCTCATGCTGACCTGCTGAATCAACTGAAAGCCGAGCTCTGATCATGGCCGAACTTGCAACCATCGCCCGTCCGTACGCGGAAGCGCTGTTTGGCGTGGCCGAAGCTGGTGACATCGCCGCCTGGTCCACGCTCGTGCAGGAGCTGGCACAGGTTGCGCGTCTGCCCGAAGTGCTGTCGATCGCCTCGAGCCCGAAAGTGAGCCGTGCCCAGGTAAGCGATCTGCTGCTGGCCGCGGTCAAGTCGCCGCTCAAGGACAACGCGCAAGCGAAGAATCTGGTGCAGATGCTGGTGGACAACCATCGCCTGCAGCTGCTGCCGGAAATCGCCTCGCAGTTCGAAGAGTTGAAGAACGCCCGCGAAGGGGCAGCAGATGTGCTGATCGTCAGCGCATTCCCGCTCGAAGGTGCGCAGTTGAACGAACTCGTCGCAAGCCTCGAACGCAAGTTCAAGCGCAAGCTGAAGCCGACGGTCGAAGTCGATCACTCGCTGATCGGCGGCGTACGCGTGACGGTCGGCGACGAAGTGCTCGATACCTCGGTCCGCGCGCGGCTCGCCAGCATGCAAACGGCCCTGACGGCCTGAAGCGCTTCGCGTTTTAGCGGCTGGCACGCAACAGAATTGACTATCAGGAGCGAATAATGCAACTCAATCCCTCTGAGATCAGCGAGCTGATCAAGAGCCGGATCCAGGGCCTTGACGCGAGCGCAGACGTTCGCAACCAGGGCACCGTGATCTCCGTGACCGACGGTATCGTGCGTATCCACGGCCTGTCGGAAGTGATGCAGGGCGAAATGCTCGAATTTCCGGGCAACACCTTCGGTCTCGCGCTGAACCTCGAGCGCGACTCGGTCGGCGCCGTGATTCTGGGTGAATACGAACACATTTCGGAAGGCGACATCGTCAAGACGACGGGCCGCATTCTGGAAGTGCCGGTGGGTCCGGAACTGCTCGGCCGCGTGGTCGACACACTCGGCAACCCGATCGACGGCAAAGGCCCGATCAACGCGAAGAAGACCGATGCAATCGAAAAGATTGCTCCGGGCGTGATCTGGCGTAAGTCGGTTTCGGAACCGGTCCAGACCGGTCTGAAGTCGATCGACGCGATGGTGCCGATCGGCCGTGGCCAGCGTGAGCTGATCATCGGCGACCGCCAGTGCGGCAAGACCGCAGTCGCAGTCGACGCGATCATCAACCAGAAGGGCAAGAACCTCTTCTGTATCTACGTCGCGATCGGCCAGAAGGCTTCGTCGATCATGAACGTGGTGCGCAAGCTGGAAGAAACCGGCGCGCTGGAATACACGATCGTCGTGTCCGCTTCGGCTTCGGAATCGGCTGCGATGCAGTACCTCGCACCGTACGCCGGCTGCACGATGGGCGAATACTTCCGCGACCGCGGTCAGGACGCGCTGATCGTTTATGACGACTTGACCAAGCAGGCTTGGGCATACCGTCAGATCTCGCTGCTGCTGCGCCGCCCGCCGGGCCGTGAAGCTTATCCGGGTGACGTGTTCTATCTGCACTCGCGTCTGCTTGAGCGTGCTGCTCGCGTGTCGGAAGAGTACGTCGAGAAGTTCACCAACGGCGAAGTGAAGGGCAAGAGCGGTTCGCTGACGGCACTGCCGGTCATCGAAACGCAGGCAGGCGACGTGACCGCATTCGTTCCGACGAACGTGATCTCGATTACCGACGGCCAGATCTTTCTTGAAACCGACCTGTTCAACGCAGGTATCCGCCCGGCGATTAACGCTGGCGTGTCGGTGTCGCGTGTGGGTGGCGCGGCTCAGACGAAGGTCGTGAAGAAGCTGTCGGGCGGTATCCGTACCGACCTGGCGCAGTACCGCGAACTCGCTGCGTTCGCGCAGTTCGCATCGGACCTCGACGAAGCGACCCGCAAGCAGCTCGAGCGCGGCCGCCGCGTGACGGAACTCCTGAAGCAGCCGCAGTATCAGCCGCTGCAAGTGTGGGAACTGGCTGTGTCGCTGTTCGCGGCGAACAACGGCTATCTCGACGACCTCGAAGTTGCTCAAGTCCTGCCGTTCGAAAAGGGCTTGCGCGACCACCTGAAGTCGAGCCATGCTGACCTGGTCAAGCGTATCGAAGACACCAAGGAACTCTCGAAGGACGACGAAGGCCTGCTGCACACGGCCGTCAAAGACTTCAAGAAGTCCGGCGCTTATTGATCCGCGAGTGATCCGCAAGGCATAAACGGACCTTGAAGCGGCGCGGGCCGCATGCGAATGCTCCCGCGCTACTTCGGCCGCATTGCATGGGACCCGAGTAAGCGCTAAAGCGCTAACTCGGGCCGACAAAGGAGCAAGCAATGGCTGGAATGAAGGAAATTCGCGGCAAGATCAAGAGCGTGCAAAACACGCGCAAGATCACGAAAGCGATGGAGATGGTGGCCGCATCGAAGATGCGCCGCGCTCAGGAGCGCATGCGCGCTGCTCGCCCGTATGCCGACAAGGTCCGCGATATCGCCGCGCACATGAGCCGTGCGAACCCGGAGTATCGTCACCCGTTCATGGTGTCGAACGAAGGCGCGAAGGCGGCCGGCATCATCCTCGTCACGACTGATAAAGGTCTGTGCGGGGGGATGAACACCAACGTGCTGCGTGCGTCGCTGCAGAAGTTCAAGGAACTGGAAGGCCAGGGCAAGACGTTCGAGGCAACCGCGATCGGCAGCAGGGGTCTGGGCTTCCTGAACCGCCTGCAGGCGAAAGTCGTCTCGAACGTCGTGCAACTGGGCGATACGCCGCATCTGGAAAAACTGATCGGCGCTGTGAAGGTGCAGCTCGACCTGTACTCGGAAGGGAAGATTTCGGCGGTGTACCTCGCGTACACGCGCTTCGTCAACACGATGAAGCAGGAGCCGGTGATCGAGCAACTGCTGCCATTGTCGGCGGACCAGTTCGAGCGCACGGAAGAAGACGGTACGACGCCGAGCACGCAGTGGGACTACATCTACGAGCCGGATGCGCAGGCAGTGGTGGACGAACTGCTGGTGCGTTATGTCGAAGCGCTGGTCTATCAGGCCGTCGCGGAAAACATGGCATCGGAGCAGTCGGCCCGCATGGTCGCGATGAAAGCCGCTTCGGACAACGCGAAGACGGTCATCAACGATCTGCAGCTCGTCTACAACAAGAGCCGTCAGGCCGCGATCACGAAAGAACTGTCGGAAATCGTCGGTGGAGCGGCGGCCGTCTGACCCCGGTCAGGCAGGTCGTTGCGTGTGCGCCCGAGCGGCGCGCCCATCGGAGAAACTGCGCCTTTGCGCGAGTGAAGAATTGAGTATCTAAAGGAAAAGCGATGAGTACTACTGCTTTGGTAGAAGGCAAGATCGTACAGTGCATCGGCGCGGTGATCGACGTGGAATTTCCGCGTGAAACCATGCCGAAGATCTACGACGCGCTCATTCTGGAAGGTTCGGAACTGACGCTCGAAGTCCAGCAGCAGCTGGGCGACGGCGTGGTCCGTACCATCTGTCTGGGTGCTTCGGATGGTCTGCGCCGCGGCACGATCGTGAAGAACACGGGCAACCCGATCAGCGTGCCGGTCGGCAAGCCGACCCTCGGCCGTATCATGGACGTGCTTGGCCGTCCGATCGACGAAGCCGGCCCGATCTCGAGCGAAACCACGCGTGCGATCCACCAGAAGGCTCCGGCGTTCGACCAACTGTCGCCGTCGACCGAGCTGCTCGAAACCGGCATCAAGGTTATCGACCTGATCTGCCCGTTCGCGAAGGGCGGTAAGGTGGGTCTGTTCGGTGGCGCCGGCGTGGGCAAGACCGTGAACATGATGGAACTGATCAACAACATCGCGAAGGAACACGGCGGTTACTCCGTGTTCGCCGGTGTGGGCGAGCGTACCCGCGAAGGGAACGACTTCTATCATGAAATGAAGGACTCGAACGTTCTCGACAAGGTCGCGCTGGTGTACGGCCAGATGAACGAGCCGCCGGGCAACCGTCTGCGCGTCGCGCTGACCGGCCTGACGATGGCCGAGCACTTCCGTGACGAAGGCCTCGACGTGCTGTTCTTCGTCGACAACATCTACCGTTTCACGCTGGCCGGTACCGAAGTGTCGGCACTGCTCGGCCGTATGCCGTCGGCAGTGGGCTATCAGCCGACGCTGGCTGAAGAAATGGGTAAGTTGCAAGAGCGTATTACGTCGACCAAGACTGGCTCGATCACGTCGGTGCAGGCCGTGTACGTCCCTGCAGACGACTTGACCGACCCGTCGCCGGCTACGACCTTCGGCCACCTCGACGCAACCGTCGTGCTGTCGCGTGACATCGCTTCGCTCGGTATCTACCCCGCGGTGGACCCACTCGATTCGACCTCGCGTCAGATCGACCCGCACGTGATCGGCGAAGAGCACTACTCGATCACGCGCGGCGTGCAGCAAACGCTGCAGCGCTACAAGGAACTGCGCGACATTATCGCGATTCTGGGCATGGACGAACTCGCGCCGGAAGACAAGCTCGCCGTCGCGCGCGCTCGTAAGATTCAGCGTTTCCTGTCGCAGCCGTTCCACGTCGCTGAAGTGTTCACGGGTTCGCCGGGCAAGTACGTGCCGCTGAAGGAAACGATCCGTGGCTTCAAGATGATCGTCGAAGGCGAGTGCGACCACCTGCCGGAGCAAGCGTTCTACATGGTCGGCACGATCGACGAAGCCTTCGAAAAAGCCAAGAAGATCCAGTAAAGGTCGGGTGTAACGAAGCGGGCGCCGACCTCGCGCATCACGGCTGCCAAAACGGTAGTGTTGCGCAAAGCCAGCGTCTCTGATTACGCTCAACCCGCCTTGCATGGGACGGGAGTCAGCACTCAAGCGCTAACTCTCGTCGACAGGAGTCGACACATATGGCAACCATTAAAGTAGACGTCGTCAGCGCGGAAGAGCAAATCTTTTCGGGCCAGGCGAAGTTCGTCGCGCTGCCAGGCGAAGCGGGTGAACTCGGCATTCTGCCGGGCCACACGCCGCTCATCACGCGGATCCGTCCGGGTGCGGTGCGCATCGAAGTTGAAAACGGCGAAGAAGAGTTTGTGTTCGTCGCCGGCGGCATCCTCGAAGTCCAACCGGGTGCAGTGACGGTTCTCGCCGACACCGCGATCCGCGGCAAGGATCTCGACGAAGCCAAGGCCGAAGACGCACGCAAGCGTGCGGAAGAGGCGCTGCAGAACACGGGCTCGAACCTCGAGTACGCGACCGCACAGGCGGAACTCGCGTACGCGACGGCGCAGCTCGCGGCAATCCAGCGTCTGCGCAAGCTGCGCGGCCAGCACTAAAGCAGCACGTAGTAGAAGAAAGCAGCCTGCGCGGCTGCTTTTTTTTGATAGCTAGTTGACGTTTACGTAAAGGTCGGCAAAATCGACGAGGTTGGAGAAACGGACGGTCGCCGCTCGCCGCGGTCGATGCGACGCGGTGCGGGTAAGACTTGATGCCGGCAGGATACGCGCCGGTGCACAATCGATTTCAAATTCATTTCAATCGAGCGCGCTTGCGCTCACGGAGACAACACCATGGCAACGCATAGCTCGGGAGAAGGTGCGCTCATCGAACCCGCGGATGGACTGTCGTATGTGCGCGGGTCGACTGAAAATCCGTTGAGCGAAGCGACCGTCGGCGAGCTTCTGCGCGACACCGCGGCGCGCTTTCCCGACCGGCCGGCCGTGGTGTTTCGGGAGCAGCGCATCCGCTGGACGTGGAGCGAATTCGCGCAGGAAGTGGATGTGCTTGCGTCCGGGCTGCTTGCACTCGGCATCGCGAAGGGCGATCGCGTCGGCATCTGGTCGCCGAACCGCGTCGAGTGGCTGCTGACGCAGTTCGCGACCGCGCGTATCGGCGCGATCCTCGTCAACATCAATCCTGCCTACCGGCTCGCGGAGCTCGAATACGCGCTGAACAAGGCCGGTTGCAAGGCGATCATCACCGCCGAGCGCTTCAAGACGTCGATGTACCTCGAGATGCTGCAGGAACTCGCGCCCGAATTGGCGACGCAGCCGCCGGGCGAACTGCATGCCGCGCGGCTGCCGGAACTGCGCTACGTGATCCGCATGTGCGACACGGAGACCCCAGGCATGCTGAGCTTTTCCGACGTGATCGAGCGTGGCCGTGCGTCGTTCGACGCCACTCGGCTCGATGCGATCGGCGCGACGCTGTCGTGCCGGGAGCCGATCAACATCCAGTTCACGAGCGGCACGACGGGCAATCCGAAGGGCGCGACGCTGACGCATCGCAACGTCGTGAACAACGCGCGCTATATCGCGATGGCGATGCGGCTCAGCGAGCAGGACGGCCTGTGCATTCCAGTGCCGCTGTACCACTGCTTCGGGATGGTGCTGGCGGTGCTCGCGTGCGTGTCGGTCGGGGCGAACATGGTGTTTCCGGGCGAGGGCTTCGATCCGGCCGCGACACTCACCGCGACCGCGGAGGAAAAATGCACCGCGCTGCACGGCGTCCCGACGATGTTCATCGCAGAACTCGACCATCCGAGCTTCGCCTCGTACGACTTCTCGCGGCTGCGCACCGGCAGATGGCGGGCTCGCCGTGTCCGATCGAGACGATGAAGAAGGTCGTGTCGAAGATGCACCTGAGCGAGATCACGATCGCCTACGGCATGACGGAAACCAGCCCAGTCTCGTTCCAGAGCTCGACGACCGATCCGCTCGACAAGCGTACGACGACAGTCGGGCGCATCCAGCCGCATCTCGAAGTGAAAATCGTCGATCCGCTCGGCAATATCGTGCCGGTCGGCGAAACGGGCGAGCTATGCACGCGCGGCTACTCGGTGATGCTCGGTTACTGGGGGGACGAAGCGAAGACGCACGAGAGTATCGTCGACGGCTGGATGCACACGGGCGACCTGGCGACGCTCGACGCCGAAGGCTATTGCAACATCGTAGGCCGGCTGAAGGACATGCTGATTCGCGGCGGTGAAAACATCTATCCGCGCGAGATCGAGGAGTTTCTGTTCCGTCACCCGAAGATCCAGAGCGTGCAGGTGTTCGGCGTGCCCGATACCAGGTATGGCGAAGAAGTATGCGCGTGGATCGTGCTGCGGACCGGCGAACAGGCGACGGCAGAAGAAATCCAGCAGTTCTGCCAGGGACAGATTGCGCATTACAAGGTGCCGCGATATATCCGCTTCGTCGAAGAACTGCCGATGACCGTGACCGGCAAGGTGCAAAAATTCGTGATGCGCGAACGGATGATCGGCGAGTTGAAACTCAGAGAGGACAAGACGGCGTGACGCCGCCGCAGCACGCTGCGCAGCCAAATATGCCAAATAGGTACGGTAGAACAGGAGTTGCGCGGCGAGGATTCGTCGCGCGCAAACGTTTGAGCAGGCGAAAAAAAAGCGGGCCTGGAGCCCGCTAAAAACCACACGCTACGGGGTTAGCGCGAGGAGACCAAAGATGGGACGGTTATTACGACGCCCCTGCGTCGATGACGGCCCCAGCAGGGATGCCCCTTTACAGGGCTTCGGCAAGCGCCGACCGGCAAGTGCATCGTATCCGCTCACACCACGCACACAGCCACATCCGTGTTGAAACCGTTGAGGGCATTGTGGGCGAATTACCCTATGAACGCGGTAACAAAGTGTTTCAGGTTGTAACGCCCGCCAGATAAGGCGCTGCGGGATTTATTGCCAAAATGAAACCTTTAAAACGTAGTTATTACCGATGACTACGCCGCAATTTAATACGCATGATTGATGCCATTCATGACGTCTGGTGCAGCAGAAATTGGGTCACTCATCAGCATGAAATGGTTGCGTCTGCAGCGTTCGAGCGACGAATTTCCTGCGGAACCAGCGCTGTGACCCTGCCCCGAAATACATCGCAATTCGATGAAAAACCTGTGATGCAATGCAGCAAAGCGAGTCCGCTTGTGCCGCGTATTGGAAAGGGGCGCATCGCTGCACCTTGGACCTGACCCGGACAGTTATACGACCCGACGACGTCGCCCTTCGTTACATCATTGCCGGCACCCAAATCTCCAGGCGCGCGCAGGGCGCCCTCCCAATCAGTCAGCAGCTGACGGCCTCCAACGGACACGGTCGGCTTACTTCAACCACTTGTCCGAGATAGCCTGATACTCGCCGGTCGCTCGAGCGAGATGCAGCCACTGATCGACGTATTGCTGGAACGCGACATCCCCGCGCGGCAGCAACCAGGCCTTCTCGCCGTACTGGAACGGCTTGTCCGGATGCACCGAGCAGAGGCCGGGATTGAGTTTCTGCTGCAGCAGCGTTTCCGACGCATCCGTCACCATCACGTCCGCCTTGCCCGCGAGGATCTGCTTGAAGATCGTTACGTTGTCCGGATAAACGGTCACGTTTGCGTGCGTGAAGTATTGCTTCGCGAACTTCTCGTTGGTGCCCCCCGGATTGACGATCACTCGTGTGGACGGTTGATCGATCTGCGCGACCGTCTGATATTTGTTGACGTCGTCGCAACGGACGATCGGCGTTTTGCCGTCGATCATGTAAGCCTGTGTGAAGAACGCATGCTTCTGGCGCTCGAGCGTCGGCGACACACCGCCAATGCCGATGTCGCACTTTGCGACGAAGTCGTTCATCAGGTTCGACCACGACGTCTTGACGAACTCGACCTTCACGCCGAGCGACTTCGCGAGCGATTCAGCCATGTCGATATCGATGCCCTCGAACTGGCCATCGCCCCTGTAGAACGAATACGGCTTGTAGTCGCCGGTAGTGCAAGCGCGCAGCGTGCCGCGGCTGATGATGTCGTCGAGCCTGGAGGGCGCGGGCGCGGCGTTTTGCGCGCTGGCTACGCCGACGTGCATCAGGACGCCGGCGAGCGCGCCGAGCATTGCGAGTGCTGCCTTCTTCATCGAGTATCCTGGTGGTGTGTAGTGTGCAATTCATTGGTAAAGCTGTTGGATAGTAGCTTGGCAGCGCGGGCTTGAACATCGGCCGTTCAGCCAGGGCGACCCGGGCAGCGGAAGACATCGACCCTGGGCCCGTGCGGGCAGTGGCGGGCGGTAGCTGATCGAGGTGCGTCCGAGCTGCTTCCCGCCCGCTTCCCACGACGCGTCGTCGCCACATTCATTACCCCGCGACGCGCGATGTCCGGAGCCGCCTCCGGTAAAATGCTCCTTTGCCCTCAGCTCTTCAGTCGCACGCAACGTGGCCCATCAACTCCTGAACGACACTTTTCTGCGCGCGCTGCTGCGCCAGCCCACCGACTACACGCCGATCTGGCTGATGCGGCAGGCTGGCCGCTATCTGCCGGAATACAACGCCACGCGCGGCCGCGCGGGCAGTTTCCTCGGTCTCGCGAAGAACCCGGCTTTCGCGACGGAAGTCACCTTGCAGCCCCTCGATCGCTATCCGCTCGACGCCGCGATCCTGTTCTCCGACATCCTGACCGTGCCCGACGCGATGGGCCTCGGTCTCGAGTTCGTCGACGGCGAAGGGCCGAGATTTGCCCGTCCGGTGCGCACCGAAGACGACGTCGCGCGCCTGGCGGTGCCCGACATCGACGCGACACTGCGCTACGTGACCGACGCCGTGCGTGAAATCCGCTCGGCGCTGAAGGACGCGCAAGGCCGCCAGCGCGTACCTCTGATCGGCTTCTCAGGCAGCCCGTGGACGCTCGCGTGCTACATGGTGGAAGGAAGCGGCTCGGCGGACTTTCGCACCGTCAAATCGATGCTGTACGCGCGTCCCGATCTGCTGCAGCGGATTCTCGAGGTCAACGCGCGCTCGGTCGCGGCATATCTGAACGCGCAGATCGAAGCCGGCGCGCAAGCGGTGATGATTTTCGACACATGGGGCGGAGCGCTCGCCGATGGCATCTATCAGCGCTTTTCGCTGCGCTACATCGAGCAGGTGGTCAGCCAGCTGAAGCGCGAACACGACGGCGAAAAAGTGCCCGTAATCGCGTTCACGAAGGGGGGCGGCTTATGGCTCGACGACATCGCCGCGAGCGGCGTCGACGCGGTGGGCCTCGACTGGACAGTGAACCTCGGCACGGCGCGCGAACGTGTCGGTGGCAAGGTGGCGCTTCAGGGCAACATCGATCCGTCTGTGCTGTTTGCGCCGCCTGCCGCGATCCGCATGGAAGCGCGCGCGGTGCTCAACAGTTTCGGCAACCATCCCGGCCACGTTTTCAATCTGGGTCACGGCATTTCACAGTTCACGCCGCCAGAGCATGTTGCTGAACTGGTCGACGAAGTGCATCGTCACAGCCGCGTTATTCGTAGTGGCGCACCTACGCCCGCGTGAGTGTGTAATCATTACCGTTTCTTGTTGCACCGCAGCGAATTGGGCTCTCGCCCTAAGGACCGCGGCTCCGCGAATCCGCCGCCAGATGGTGGTCTTACGAAAGTCAAGAGCTGACTTATGCACACTTCGCACGCTGCGGCGCGGCAGAGACTTTAATCGTGCCCCGACCCTTGCACATACTCGGCGCATTTGATCTGAGCCTTGCCGGGCAAGGGTTTGCGGGGCGCGTGATGAAATGTGCGGAATCCCACACAAGGCCGTCGCGGCGCCGTTTGCGGCCCGTCGAAGCGAAGTTCTCAACAAAGTTATCCACAGGGCCGCGAGCCGAGCGCAATTGTTCAGTCGAATCCAAAACTTAGCGGTGAAATTAAGGTTTTACTTTAACTTCTACGGCTTCGCGTCCCATGCGACCCACCCCGCGCCGCGAGTTGGCCTCCTGCCGGCTCATCCTCAGCGCCACGCCGAGTGAACGAAATGTTCGTCCGCGTCGCGCTCGACCATCCGCTGCCGACCCTGTTCGACTACCGCTGCGACATCTCCGGGGCGGCTGTCGTAGGCACGCTCGTCAGCGTTCCGTTTGGCAAGCGGCACGTGGTGGGGCTCGTTTGCGAAGTGACCGCTCACAGCGACGTGCCGGCCGAGCGCCTGCGTGATGTGGATCAGGTCTGCACGGCGTGTCCGCCGGTGTCGGCACATTGGCTCGCGCTCGCCGCATTCGCCGCGGACTACTATCAGCGCGGTCTCGGCGAAGTGGCGCTGCCGGGGCTGCCGCAGGCGCTGCGCGACGCGTCGCGCTGGTCGCGGCTGTTCGCGCCGGAAGAGCGCTATCGGTTGACGGCCGAGGGCCGCACGGTATTGCCTGACGCCTTGCCGGCCCGCGCGACCGCGCTCCGAGCGCTCGCTCAAGCGCTCGCTCAAGCCGACTTCCTCCTCGCTGCCGACGCCCGCGCGCTGCATCCGAAGGCGCTGGCGACACTCGACACATGGCAGACGGCAGGCTGGGTCACGCTCGATGTGATCGACGCCGCCACGGTGCCCGCCGCCGCGTCGCTGCCGAATATGCCCGCGCCTGCCCTGCCAACCCTCACCGACGAACAGGCGAGTGCCGTCGAAGCGATCCGCGACGCCCACGGCTTCGCGCCGTTCCTGCTGCACGGGGTGACGGGCAGCGGCAAGACCGAGGTGTATCTGCGCGCGCTCGCCGCGATTCTGGCCGGCAAGCCCGATGCGCAAGCGCTCGTGCTGGTACCGGAAATCAACCTGACGCCGCAGTTCGAGGCGGCGTTCCGCGCCCGCTTCGCCGCGCTCGACGCCAGCGCGATCGTCACGCTGCATAGCGGCCTCGCCGAAGGCGAGCGCGCCCGCAACTGGTTCGCCGCGCACACCGGCCGCGCGCGCATCGTGCTCGGCACGCGGCTCGCGGTGCTCGCGTCGCTGCCGCGGCTGGCGATCATCGTCGTCGACGAGGAGCACGATCCGGCCTACAAGCAGCAGGAAGGCTTGCGCTATTCGGCGCGCGATCTCGCGATCTATCGGGCGAAGCAACTCGGCGTGCCGGTCGTGCTTGGCTCGGCAACGCCGTCGCTCGAGAGCTGGTGGCAGGCAGATCAGGGCCGCTACGAGCGGCTCACGCTGTCGCGCCGCGCCGTCGCCGAGGCCGCACTGCCGAGCGTGCGTCTCATCGATCTCGAAGACGAGCGCCGGCGCGGGCGGGCATCGATCGAAGGTTTGTCGGGCCCGTTGATCGCCGCGATGAAGGCGCGGCTCGAACGCGGCGAGCAGAGCCTCGTGTTCCTCAACCGCCGTGGCTACGCGCCGCAACTCGCCTGCGACGCGTGCGGCTGGGTGGCCGGTTGTCCGCGCTGCAGCGCCTACGTCGTGCTGCACAAGCCCGAGCGCGCGCTGCGCTGCCATCACTGCGGCTGGGAGTCTCGTATCCCGCGTTCGTGCCCGGAGTGCGGCAACGTCGATATCGCACCGCTCGGGCGCGGCACGCAGCGCGTCGAGGAAACGCTTGCAAGCGCGGTGCCGGGCGCCCGTGTGCTGCGTATCGACGCCGACAGCACGCGCCGCAAGGGCAGCGCGCAGGCGTTGTTCTCGGACGTGCACGCGGGCGAGGTCGATATTCTGGTCGGCACGCAGATGATCGCGAAGGGACACGATTTCCAGCGCGTGTCACTGGTTGGCGTGCTGAACGCCGATACCGCGCTGTTTTCGCATGATTTCCGCGCGAGCGAGCGCCTGTTCGCGCAGCTGATGCAGGTGAGCGGCCGCGCGGGCCGCGCCGGTCTGCCGGGCGAAGTGCTGGTGCAGACGCGCTATCCGCGACACGCGCTGTATCACGCGCTGTGCCGTCATGACTACGTCGGCTTCGCCAATGCGACGCTCGCCGAGCGACGCGACGCGCACCTGCCGCCGTTCGTCTACCAGGCGCTGTTGCGCGCCGAAGGCCGCACGCTCGAAGCGGCGCTCGCGTTTCTGCAGCAGGCCGCCGCCGAACTTGCGCGGATTCCTGCCGCCGAGCGCGTCACCGTCTACGACGCAGTGCCGCTCACGATCGTCAAGGTGATGCACGTGCATCGCGCGCAGTTGCTGATCGAAAGCGCATCGCGCGCGGCGCTGCAGGCTACGCTGCGCGCGTGGCAGCCACTGTTGCGCGTGCTCAAGGGCGTGCTGCGCTGGAACCTCGAAGTCGATCCGCTCGACATCTGACGCCACGGGCCAGATGACGCCCGCCATACTTCTTTGAGTCATATCCATAGAGCGAATGATCGTTTCGCTTTGCGATCCCGCTCGCCTATAGTCGCCAAATCGGCGCATTTTGGGGCTAAACGACAATAACTTCGCGCCGATGCCACCCAACTTTCGCGGGGCATCTGCAATGAGCGACACCCATCACACCGCGCCGGAGGGCGCCGCGCCGGCTCAGCGGCAAGGTACACAAGACGCGCAAACCGCACGAGGCAGCGGCTTTTCGCTGACCGAAGACTGGCTCGCCGCGGGCGTCGGCCTGCTCGTGATCGTGATCGCGTGGGCGCTGTTCGCGTCGGGCAGCAGCATCAAGTGGCTCGCGGTCGCGCCGGCCAAATGGTCGAGCGTCGCGCAGGCCGCGCAGGACATCGGCAAGCATCTACCCAACTACTTCGCGCTATTCGCGACATTCGCGGTGCTGTTCGGCGCGAGCGTCGCCCTGCTCCGGCAGCGCGTCGGCGCGTTTCTCGCCGCGTTCGTCGTGGTGTTCGTCGCTTCCGCGCTGATTCTGACGCTCGGCGCATGGGTCGACGCGTCCAGGTACAACCTCGAGCCGCCGCTCGTCGCGCTCGCGCTCGGGCTGCTCGTGTCGAACCTGTTCACGCTGCCGGAGTGGCTCGCGGCCGGGCTGCGCGTCGAGTTTTACATCAAGGTCGGTATCGTGCTGCTCGGCGCGACGCTGCCGTTCACGCTGCTCGTGTGGGCCGGTCCGGTCGCGGTCGTCCAGGCGAGCATCGTGTCATTGATGACGTTCTTCGTGATCTTTCTCGTTGCGCGAGCATTCGGACTCGATCGACGCTTTGCCGCCGTGCTCGGTGTCGGCGGCGCGGTGTGCGGCGTGTCGGCAGCGATCGCGATTGCCGGCGCGGTACGGGCGAAACGCGAGCAGGCGTCGGTCGCGATCACGCTGGTCGTGCTGTGGGCGATCGTGATGATCTTCGTGCTGCCGTTCGCGTCGCGCTCGCTCGGACTGCCGACGGCCGTCGCCGGCGCCTGGATCGGCACCTCCGAATTCGCCGACGCCGCGGGCATCGCCGCCGCCCAGGCCTACGGCGATTTCGCGCGCCACGCAGGCGGCGCGATCGCCGGCGCGCCGGAAGCGTCGTTGCAGGCCTTCACGCTGATGAAGGTGGTCGGCCGCGACATCTGGATCGGCATCTGGGCGTTCGTGCTCGCAATCGTCGCGACGACGCGCTGGGAAGCGCAGGGGAGCGGCGTCGCCGCGCGCGCGAATGCCGGTGAGATCTGGGCGCGTTTCCCCAAGTTCGTGATCGGCTTCGTGATCGCGTCGGCGTTGGTCACGTGGATCGCGAGCCATTATTCACTCGCCGATTACCGTAAGGTCGTCACGCCGGAGTTCGTCGCGCCGATCACGGTGCTGCGCACGTGGGCGTTCACCTTCTGCTTCCTGAGCATCGGTCTGACGACGCGCTTGCGCTCGCTTGCCGCGACCGGTCTGAAGCCGTTCCTCGCGTTCACGGCGGGCGTGGTGGTCAATATCGCGATCGGTTACGCGCTGTCCGCACACGTGTTCGCGTCGTACTGGAACAGCCTCGGATAACGCCGTGAAGATTCCGATGGATCGTGGCGCCGGCGCTGCGCCACACGTAGGCGCTGTAGAGCGCAACTGCGCGGCGGACGCGCCCTGCTGCGCCGCATGCCGGCATCGCGTGAGCGAACGGGATGCGCTCGAGCAGCGTATCCCAGGGCTTGCCGTGTTCGGTTCAGGGTTCGGCGCGAGCGTCGCCGATAGCCGACTGTGTGGTCTGCATGACCAGTTGGTATCGCCCGGCGATGTCTGTGCGCGGTTCGAGCCGGTTGCGCCGTCGCTCGGGCCGCGCTGATCCAACAGCGATCTTCAGGCGCAAATCCCCGCGCCAATCCAGTCGCGAATCCCCACATTCGCGCGCATCCGGCTTCATGAGCCGTTGCGCGCCTCTCCCGATCTCAGTCGTTCAGCGCGTTTCGCGTATCGCCCGCCGATCCACGCGAGGCCGCGCTCGCACGCTTGCGCTCCTCTTCGCGCCGATTCGAGCCCCTTGTCGCGCCTCGAATGAAAAACACCGCACAGGCCGCGCACAGCGCCCAGATGCCCAGTATTACCAGCCACTTTTCCATTACACCAACCCTCGAGAACCCCGTTTATCTTTTCTGCGTGCCCTGAAACCGACGTTTCGGGCCGTCCGTCTTCGTGCTTCTGTATATCGGCGCGCGAAGTCGTTTGATAAGGCTTATTTCAAAAAGAATCACGCCAGGGAAAGTACCGATCGAAAACACCCCGGTTCGACTGTCGGTCACCGCCCGGAAACCTAGGTTCCATAAGGCTTCCGACGGGGTGCAACCAACCTGCCGATTTGGTTGCACCTTTTTATTTGGAGGCGTACGATTCGCCCAACTTTTAGTCTTTCGCCAGGCTCGCGCCCGATATCAGAGAAGGAAACATGGCTAGCACCACCCTTGGCGTCAAGGTCGACGACCTCCTGCGTTCCCGGCTCAAAGATGCCGCCGCCCGCCTCGAGCGCACCCCGCACTGGTTGATCAAGCAGGCGATTTTCGCCTACCTCGAAAAGATCGAGCACGGCCAGTTGCCGCCCGAACTGTCCGGCGCGACCGGCACGGCCGATCTCGCCGACGGCGCGGCGGTCGAGAACGAGGAAGACGGCGCGTCCCATCCGTTCCTCGATTTCGCGCAGAACGTGCAACCGCAGTCGGTGCTGCGCGCGGCGATCACCGCCGCGTATCGCCGCCCTGAACCTGAGTGCGTGCCGTTCCTGCTCGGCCAGGCGCGTCTGCCGGCCAACCTCGCCGGCGACGTGCAGGCGATGGCCGGCAAGCTCGTCGAAACGCTGCGCTCGAAGAGCAAGGGCGGCGGCGTCGAAGGGCTGATCCACGAGTTTTCGCTGTCGAGCCAGGAAGGCGTCGCGCTGATGTGCCTCGCCGAGGCGCTGCTGCGCATTCCCGACCGCGCGACCCGCGACGCGCTGATTCGCGACAAGATCAGCAAGGGCGACTGGAAATCGCACGTCGGTCAGGCGCCGTCGCTGTTCGTCAATGCGGCGACCTGGGGCCTGATGATCACCGGCAAGCTGGTGACGACCAATAGCGAGACGAGCCTGTCGTCGGCGCTCACGCGCCTGATCGGCAAGGGCGGCGAGCCGCTGATCCGCAAGGGCGTCGACATGGCGATGCGCCTGATGGGCGAGCAGTTCGTGACCGGCGAGAACATTTCCGAAGCGCTCGCGAACAGCCGCAAGTACGAGGCGCGCGGTTTCCGCTATTCATACGACATGCTCGGCGAAGCGGCCACCACCGAGGCCGACGCGCAGCGCTACTACGCGTCGTACGAGCAGGCGATCCACGCGATCGGCAAGGCCGCGGGCGGCCGCGGCATCTACGAGGGCCCCGGCATCTCGATCAAGCTGTCGGCGCTGCATCCGCGCTACTCGCGCGCGCAGCAGGAACGCACGATGAGCGAGCTGCTGCCGCGCGTGCGTTCGCTCGCGATCCTTGCGCGCCGCTACGACATCGGCCTCAATATCGACGCCGAAGAAGCCGACCGCCTCGAACTCTCGCTCGACCTGCTCGAAGCGCTGTGCTTCGATTCGGAGCTGCAAGGCTGGAACGGCATCGGCTTCGTCGTGCAGGCATATCAGAAGCGCTGCCCGTTCGTGATCGACTACCTGATCGATCTGGCGCGCCGCAGCCGTCACCGTGTCATGGTGCGGCTCGTGAAGGGCGCGTACTGGGATACGGAAATCAAGCGCGCGCAGGTCGACGGCCTCGAAGGCTATCCGGTCTACACGCGCAAGGTCTACACCGACGTGTCGTACCTCGCCTGCGCGAAGAAACTGCTCGGCGCGCCCGATGCCGTCTATCCGCAGTTCGCGACGCACAACGCGCACACGCTTTCGGCGATCTATCAGCTCGCAGGCAACAACTACTACCCCGGCCAGTACGAGTTCCAGTGCCTGCACGGCATGGGCGAGCAGCTCTACGAAGAAGTCACCGGCCGCGACAAGCTGAATCGCCCGTGCCGCGTGTACGCACCGGTCGGTACGCATGAGACGCTGCTCGCGTACCTCGTGCGCCGGCTGCTCGAGAACGGCGCGAACACGTCGTTCGTGAACCGCATCGCCGACGAATCCGTCGCGATCAAGGAGCTGGTCGCCGATCCGGTCGAGGAAGCGTCGAGAATCGTGCCGCTCGGCGCGCCGCACGCGCGCATTCCGCTGCCGCGCAATCTGTATGGCGCGCAACGGCTCAATTCGATGGGCTTCGATCTGTCGAACGAGCATCGGCTCGCGTCGCTGTCGTCGGCGCTGCTCGCGAGCGCGCATCATCCGTGGCGCGCCGCGCCGATGCTCGAAGACAACCAGATCGCCGTCGGCGCCGGGCGCGACGTGCGCAACCCGGCCGACCATCGTGATCTCGTCGGCACGGTCGTCGAAGCGACGGCGGAGCACGTGAGCGCCGCGCTCGGCCATGCGGTGGCCGCCGCGCCGATCTGGCAGGCGACGCCGGTCGAGGCGCGCGCGGATTGCCTCGCGCGCGCGGCGGATCTGCTCGAAGCGCAGATGCATACGCTAATGGGCCTCGTGGTGCGCGAAGCGGGCAAATCGCTCGCCAACGCGGTCGCGGAAATCCGCGAAGCGATCGACTTCCTGCGCTACTACTCGACGCAGATCCGCGACGAGTTTTCGAACGACACGCATCGGCCGCTCGGTCCGGTGGTCTGTATCAGCCCGTGGAATTTCCCGCTGGCGATTTTCATGGGCCAGGTGGCCGCCGCGCTCGCGGCCGGCAACACGGTGCTCGCGAAACCGGCCGAGCAGACGCCGCTGATCGCAGCTCAGGCGGTGCGAATTCTGCGCGAAGCGGGCGTGCCGGCGGGCGCGGTGCAACTGCTGCCGGGCAATGGCGAGACGGTCGGAGCCGCGCTGGTCGCCGATCCGCGCACGCGTGCGGTGATGTTCACCGGCTCGACCGAAGTCGCGCGTCTGATCAACAAGACGCTGTCCGGCCGACTCGATCCGGATGGCAAGCCGATTCCGCTGATCGCCGAAACCGGCGGGCAGAACGCGATGATCGTCGACTCGTCGGCGCTCGCCGAGCAGGTCGTCGCCGACGTGCTGCAGTCGTCTTTCGACTCCGCCGGTCAACGGTGTTCGGCGTTGCGCGTTCTTTGTCTGCAGGACGATGTCGCGGACCGCACCCTCGAAATGCTGACGGGCGCGATGCGCGAGCTCGCGCTCGGCAACCCGGATCGGCTGTCGACCGACGTCGGCCCGGTGATCGACCTGGACGCGAAGCGCGGCATCGACGCCCACATCGCGGCGATGCGCGACAAGGGCCGCAAGGTCGAGCAACTGCCGCTGCCGGAGGGCGCGACGCAGGGTACTTTCGTGCCGCCGACGCTGATCGAGCTCGACAGCATCGACGAGCTGAAGCGCGAAGTGTTCGGTCCGGTGCTGCACGTGGTGCGCTATCGCCGCAGCCAGCTCGACAAGCTGCTCGAACAGATTCGCGCGACGGGTTATGGTTTGACGCTCGGCATCCACACGCGCATCGACGAAACGATCGCGC
The DNA here is from genome assembly GCF_050436245.1 of Paraburkholderia sp. MM6662-R1. Lineage (NCBI taxonomy): Bacteria > Pseudomonadati > Pseudomonadota > Betaproteobacteria > Burkholderiales > Burkholderiaceae > Paraburkholderia > Paraburkholderia sp. MM6662-R1. Next base: position 2,625,414 of record NZ_JBNDLV010000001.1, read on the forward strand.
ACGTGATCAGCCGCGCGCACGTAGGCAACATCTACGTGAACCGCAACGTGATCGGCGCGGTGGTCGGGGTGCAGCCGTTCGGTGGCGAAGGACTGTCGGGTACGGGGCCGAAGGCCGGCGGTGCGTTATACCTGCAGCGTCTGCTCGCAACGCGTCCGGCTGGTTTGCCGAAGTCGCTCGCGCAGGCGCTGGTGGTCGAAGTACCGCAGGCGGCGCAGGCTGCAGAACAGGGCGACAATCCGGTGGCCGCGCTGAGCGCGTTGCGCGACTGGCTGATCGCCGAGCGCGAGCCGCAGCTTGCCGCGCGTTGCGACGGCTATCTGTCGCATGTGCCGGCGGGCGCGACCGCGGTACTGTCGGGGCCGACCGGCGAGCGCAATACGTACACGCTGGGCCCGCGCGGCACGGTGCTGTGTATCGCGTCGACGGCGAGTGGCGCGCGCGTGCAGTTCGCGGCGGCGCTGGCTACGGGAAATCGTGCGTTGTTCGAGGGCGCGGCCGGTGAACAATTGGTTTCGCAATTGCCGGCGTCGCTGAAGGCCCACGCGAGCGTGAAGAAGAGCGCCGACGCGCCGTTCGACGCCGTGCTGTTCGAAGGCGACAGCGATGAGCTGCTCGCGCTCGTGAAAGAGGTCGCGAAGCGCGCGGGGCCGATCGTGTCGGTGCAGGGCGTCGCGGCCCGTGCGCTTGCGAGCGGCGACGAGGACTATGCGCTCGAGCGTCTGCTCACCGAGCGCTCGGTCAGCGTGAATACCGCGGCGGCAGGCGGCAATGCGAATTTGATGACGATCGGTTGAGCGAACCTCGGCGATTTCTTCAATAGAAAGGAAGCGGCACGGCGACCCCGACACCGCTTCATCCACACCTGGTATCAAGGAGAAGCTATGCAACACAAAATGAAACAGCTGGCAGGCGCAGCTCTGGTTGCCGCCATGTCGCTGGCGGGGACGGCCAACGCTCAATCGACGGAAGACGTGAAGATCGGTTTCGCCGGTCCGATGACGGGCGCACAGGCGCACTATGGCAAGGACTTCCAGAACGGCATCACGCTCGCGGTCGAAGAGTTCAACGCGACGAAGCCGGTGATCGGCGGCAAGCAGGTTCGCATCGTGCTCGACTCGGCCGACGACCAGGCCGACCCGCGCACCGGCACGACGGTCGCGCAAAAGCTCGTGGATGACGGCATCAAGGGCATGCTGGGCCACTTCAACTCGGGCACGACGATTCCGGCCTCGCGCATCTACGCGAACGCGGGCATTCCGCAGATCGCGATGGCGACGGCGCCGGAATACACGCAGCAGGGCTTCAAGACCACCTTCCGCATGATGACGTCCGACACCCAGCAAGGCTCGGTCGCTGGCGCGTTCGCGGTGAAGAACCTCGGCATGAAGAAGATCGCAATCGTCGACGATCGCACCGCTTACGGCCAGGGTCTTGCGGATCAGTTCGAGAAGGCTGCGAAGGCGGCAGGCGCGACGATCGTCGATCGCGAATACACGAACGACAAGGCCGTCGACTTCAAGTCGATCCTGACCAAGCTGAAGTCGTCGAACCCGGATCTGATCTATTACGGCGGCGCGGATTCGCAAGCCGCACCGATGGTCAAGCAGATGAAGCAACTCGGCGTGAAGGCGCCGCTGATGGGCGGCGAAATGGTCCACACGCCGACCTTCATCAAGCTCGCCGGCGATGCGGCGAACGGCACGGTGGCTTCGCTCGCCGGTCTGCCGCTCGAAGAAATGCCGGGCGGCAAAGCATACGTCGAGAAGTACAAGGCGCGCTTCAACGAAGACGTGCAAACGTACTCGCCGTACGCGTTCGATGGCGCGATGGCGATGTTCACCGCGATGAAGAACGCGAACTCGACCGATCCTGCCAAGTACCTGCCGGTGCTCGCCAAGACGTCGAAGCCGGCCGTGACGTCGGCCAACCTCGCGTACGACGCGCGCGGCGATCTGAAGAACGGCGGTATCACGCTGTACAAGGTCGTCGATGGCAAGTGGACGACGCTGCAAAGCGTGGGCGGCAAGTAAGTTTTTTGCTGACTACGGTTGATAATAGAAAACCCCGCTCTGGCGGGGTTTTTTTATGGGCGGCGCGTTCGACACGCTGTCAGGCCACGTGGCGATTTTCACTGCCCCCGCATCTTCCTGCCCTGCTCACGAATCATCTCGAGCGTCGCCGCGGGCGTGCTCGCTTCCTGCGGCATGCGAATTTCGATCACGGCCGGCAACTGCGATTCGATCGCGCGTTGCAACGCCGGCAGAAAATCCCCGGTACGTTCAACGGTCTCGCCATGCGCGCCGAACGATCGCGCGAATGCCGCGAAGTCCGGATTCGTGAGGCCGGTGCCATGCACGCGATGCGGATAGTGTCGCTCCTGATGCATACGGATCGTCCCGAACTGGCTGTTGTTGACGACGATGAACAGCACGCGCAGGTCGTACTGCATCGCTGTCGCGAGCTCCTGCGCGGCCATCATGAAGCAGCCGTCGCCGGCGAGCGCGACCACCGCGCGCTGTGGATACAGCGACTTTGCCGCGAGCGCCGCCGGCACGCCGTAGCCCATCGCGCCGCTCGTCGGCGCGAGCTGAGAACGGAAGTGCCGATACGAGAAATGCCGATGCAGCCACGTCGCGTAATTGCCGGCGCCGTTCGTGAGGATCGCGTCGTCGGGCAAGTGGGCGCGTAACTGCTGGATCAGTTCGCCCATCTGCACGTCGCCGGGAATTGGGCGCGGCTTGCGCCAATCCAGATACGCGCGATGCGCTTCCTCAGCGGCACCCGCCCAGGCGAGCCTGCCGGACGACGATGGTTTCAGTTCCGCAAGCATCGCCGCAAGCTCAGGCATGCCCGAGACGATCGGCAGATCGGCCGCATATACGCGGCCCAGTTCTTCCGCGCCCTGATGCACGTGCACGAGCGTCTGCTTCGTCTTCGGGATGTCGAGCAGCGTGTAGCCGTTGGTCGTCGCTTCGCCGAGGCGCGGACCGAGCGCGAGCAGCAAGTCAGCGTCGCGAATGCGCTGAGCGAGCGCCGGATTGATGCCGAGACCGACGTCGCCCGCGTAGTTCGGATGCTCGTTGTCGAAGGTGTCCTGGAAGCGGAACGCGAGGCCAATCGGCAACTGCCAGTTTTCGATGAAACGCCGCAGGTCCGCGCATGCGGCCGCTGTCCAGCCGCTGCCGCCGGCGATCACCATCGGCCGTTGCGCGCCTTCGAGCAACTCGCGCAGCTTCGCGATCTGCGCGGCCGATGGCGACGCCGCCACGCGGTGATAAGCGGGTGCGCCAGGTACCGCGTCGCAGGCATCGCTCAGCACGTCTTCGGGCAGCGCCAGCACGACCGGCCCGGGCCTCCCCGAGGTGGCCGTATGAAACGCATGGCTCAGATATTCGGGGATGCGCTTCGGGTCGTCGATCTGCGCGACCCACTTCGCCATCTGACCGAACATGCGCCGGTAGTCGATCTCCTGAAATGCCTCGCGATCGAGATGTTCGCGCGCGCACTGACCGATCAGCAGAATCATCGGCGTGGAGTCCTGAAACGCAGTGTGAACGCCGATCGACGCATGCGTCGCGCCCGGACCGCGCGTGACGAGTGCGACACCCGGGCGGCCGGTCAGCTTGCCGAGCGCTTCGGCCATGTTCGCGGCCGCGGCTTCGTGACGGCAGACGATCGTCTGGATGCGCCCGGTTTCGTCGTGCAGCGAATCGAGCACGGCGAGAAAGCTTTCGCCGGGGACGCAGAACACGCGCTCGACGCCGTGTGTGAGCAACGCCTCGACGACGAGGCGCGCGCCGGTCGTGCGTGCGGTATGGGAAGCGATAGCGGAATTGGAAGCGGTATGGGAAGCGGGAGCATTCGGCAGCGACATTGCGAAGAAGCCTCCTGGCAGTGCGTGGGTGCGTTGGGATGGAGCCGCATCGGCGGAACGTGCAACAGCGGCCGATGGGCGCTTCGACAGCTTACGCCGAGCACGTGGGCGCTGTCATGGCGCAGCGCAACTGTTCGATCGGCGTGCGCGCAACACGATTGCGCAAATGAAAACGCGAGCCGCAGGGCCCGCGCCTTTCCGATGCGATCGCACGCAATTGAATGCCGCGCTCAGCGACTCAACACTCGACGATATTTACCGCGAGGCCGCCGCGCGACGTTTCCTTGTACTTGGTCTTCATGTCCGCGCCGGTTTCGCGCATCGTCTTGATCACCGAATCGAGCGACACATAGTGGCTGCCGTCGCCGCGCAACGCCATGCGTGCGGCATTGACCGCCTTCACCGATGCCATCGCATTGCGCTCGATGCACGGAATCTGCACCATGCCGCCAACCGGATCGCAGGTGAGCCCGAGGTTGTGCTCCATGCCGATTTCCGCGGCGTTCTCGACCTGCTTCGGCGTGCCGCCCATCACGGCGGCCAGCGCGCCCGCGGCCATCGAGCATGCGACGCCGACTTCACCCTGACAGCCCACCTCCGCACCGGAGATCGACGCATTCAGCTTGTACAGGATGCCGATCGCGGCGGCCGTCATCAGGAAGTCGATCACGCCCTGCTCGTTCGCGCCCGGCATGAAGCGCGTGTAGTAATGCAGCACCGCCGGAATGATGCCGGCCGCGCCATTGGTCGGCGCGGTGACGACGCGCCCGCCCGCCGCGTTCTCTTCGTTGACGGCGATCGCGTACAGGTTGATCCAGTCGACCATGGACAGCGGATCCTGCAACGCGCGCTCAGGGTTGCCGGTCAACGCGCGATACAGCTGCGGCGCGCGCCGCTTCACCTGGAAAGGTCCGGGCAAGTGACCATCGGCATCGGGATTGTTGATGCCGCATCCGCGCGCGACGCATGATTGCATCACGTCCCAGATCTTCAGCAGACCGGCGCGCGTCTCTTCCTCGCTGTGCCAGACGCGCTCGTTTTCCCACATCAACTGCGCGATGCTCTTTCCGCTCGCCGCACACAGCGCGAGCAATTCGTTGCCGGTACGGAACGAATGCGGAAGCTGATCGACGGCGCTCAACACCTTCGTGTTCGGCGCGCCGGCCGTCACGACGAAGCCGCCGCCGACCGACAGATAGGTCGACTCGCGCAGCGTTGCCCCTTGCGCATCGAAGGCGAACAGCTTCAGGCCGTTCGGATGCTCGGGCAGCGCCTGACGATAAAACGCGATGTGCTCTTTCTGCACGAAGGGCACCTCGTGCGTGCCGAGCAGCGCGAGTTGGCGCGACGTGCGCACTGCTTCGAGCCGTTGCGCGATCGTCTCGGGATCGACGGTGTCGGGCGCGTCGCCCATCAGGCCCAGCATGACGCCGCGATCGGTGCCGTGGCCCTTGCCGGTCGCGCCGAGCGAGCCGTACAGCTCCGCCTTCACCGATGCGGTGGAAGCGAGCAGCCCGTCGCGCTCGAGTCCCTGGACGAACATCAGCGCCGCGCGCATCGGCCCGACCGTGTGCGAGCTCGACGGACCAATGCCGATTTTGAAGAGATCGAAGACGCTGACTGCCATGTACTGCTCCCTGCCTATAGATAAAGAGTTTAGCGCGCCGGCAGCGGCAAGCACACGGCGAGCCACGCGGGCGGCGTCGGTGCGAGCTGCAGCGCGACTGGCGTAAAGCGTCCATCGAGACGGGCCGCCAGGTGAAACAGTTCCGTCGCGTTCTTCGGATCCCACTGACCCGAATAGCCGGGCAAGCCGGCCTCGCGACGCTTTGCATCGAACGCGACGTTCGAATGCACGAATTCCTCATGCGTCTGAGCGCCGGTAGCAAACGGCACGAGCCAATTCAGCGCGGCGAGCAGCGTCGCGCCGTTCGCGCCCTTTTCTTGCAGCCAGTTGCGGTTGTGGCGGCGCGCGGCGAGCGCGGCCGTCACCAGCGGTTGCAGATCGTAGGTCACGTAGTGCAGCGCATCGCGCTCGCCGAAGTCGATCGTCGAGCCGTCCGGGGCGATGTTGTCGCCGATATGCTCGACGAACAGCCGCTGCGCGGCGTTGATCATCTTGCGGTTGTCGAGCGTGAATGCCGCCATCGCGATCAGCTTGATGCGGTGGCTTTGCCAATTGTTGCGGAACGTGCCCGTGAGCGGCCGCGGCTGCGCGTCGATCTGCGCGATGTAGCCGTTCGCGAGCTTCGTCAGAAACGCCATCGCCGCGTTGCGCGTTTTGACGGGCAACGCGCTCGCGGTCATGTCGTACGCGAGGATCAGACCTTCGAAACGCGTTTCGTCGATCGGATTGAAGCTCGGCTGATAGGTCGTGACCCACGCGTACAGCAGACGGTCGACGAGCTTCAGGAAGCGGTCGTCGCTGGTCGCGCGCCACGCGAGCGCGGCGTCGCGCAGCAGGTCGAGATCCTTCTCCGCTTCGACGCTCTGATCGTAGATGCCCTCGTGCGGCAGCGTGCCCTCGGTGTGCAATTTGGCGAGCGCATGCGGCTGCTCGTTCAGATGTGCCTGCACGTTGGCGACGAGCGCCTTGACGCCGGGGTCGGCATTGGTGCGCTCGCTCGTTTGCAGCGCCGGCGCCGCGCAGAAATTCATCGCGGCCTGCGCCGCGCGCACCGGCAGCAACGCGGCCGCTGCGGCCAACAGTACCGCGTAAGCGGGCCGCCACGGACGGACGCCTGCCGCCTCGGCCCGGCTTTGCATCAATCGCACCTTTCGCGCCATGCGAAACTCCTCGTTAGGCTGATTCGGTGTGTGATGTTAGCCGGTTGCGGCTTTCAACGACAGGACCGCGGGTGGACCGCTCACAAACGCCGACGGCCCTTCACCGCGCCGCGCATGACGTCTCGCCGACTCGCGCTGCTTACTCGTAATCGGCGATCGGCACGCACGAGCAGAACAGGTTGCGATCGCCGTACACGTTGTCCGCGCGACCGACCGGCGGCCAGTACTTGTTCGCGATCAGCGTCTTCAGCGGGTAGGCGGCGGTCTCGCGCGCATACGCGTGCTTCCAGTCGTCCGAGATCACGACCGCCGCCGTGTGCGGCGCGTGCTTCAGCGGATTGTCCTCGCGCTCCGCGCGGCCTTCCTCGACCGCGCGGATTTCCTCGCGGATCGCGATCATCGCCTCGATGAAGCGGTCGAGCTCTTCCTTCGACTCCGACTCGGTCGGTTCGACCATCAGCGTGCCTGGTACCGGGAAGCTCATCGTCGGCGCGTGGAAGCCATAGTCGGCGAGGCGCTTCGCGACGTCGTCGACGGTGATGCCGCTCGTGTCCTTGATCGGACGCAGATCGAGAATGCACTCGTGTGCGACGAGGCCGCCGGGGCCCGAGTACAACACCGGATAGTGCGGCGCGAGCTTGTTGGCGACGTAGTTCGCGTTGAGGATCGCGGTTTCGGTCGCGGCGGTCAGGTTCTTCGCGCCCATCATCGCGATGTACATCCACGAGATCGGCAGGATCGACGCCGAGCCGTACGGCGCGGCCGACACCGCGCCGATGCCATCCTCCGAGCGCTGGTAGCCCGACGAAGTCTGGTTCGGCAGGAACTGCGCGAGATGCGCGCCGACCGCGACCGGACCGACGCCCGGTCCGCCGCCGCCGTGCGGAATGCAGAAGGTCTTGTGCAGGTTCAGGTGCGAGACGTCGCCGCCGAACTGACCCGGCGCGCACAGGCCGACCATCGCGTTCATGTTCGCGCCGTCCACGTACACCTGGCCGCCGTGCGCATGCACGATCTCGCAGATTTCGCGGACGTTCTGCTCGAACACGCCGTGCGTCGACGGGTACGTGATCATGATCGCCGCGAGCTTATCGGCGTGCTGCGCGGCCTTCTTCTTCAGGTCTTCGATATCGACGTTGCCCTGCGCGTCGCATGCCACGACCACGACCTGCATGCCGGCCATTTGCGCCGACGCCGGGTTCGTGCCGTGCGCCGAAGCGGGAATCAGGCAGACATCGCGATGCGCTTCGTCGCGCGACGCGTGATAGGCGTGGATGATCAAAAGACCCGCGTACTCGCCCTGCGAGCCCGCGTTCGGCTGCAGCGACACGGCCGCATAGCCGGTCGCGGCGACCAGCATCTCTTCGAGCTGATCGATCATCTCGCGGTAGCCGACGGTTTGCTCGGTCGGTGCGAACGGATGGATCTGGCCGAACTCGGGCCACGTGACCGGCAGCATTTCCGACGTCGCATTCAGCTTCATCGTGCAGGAGCCGAGCGGGATCATCGAGCGATCCAGCGCGAGGTCCCTGTCCGACAGGCTGCGCAGATAGCGCAGCATTTCCGTTTCCGAATGATGACGGTTGAACACGTGATGCGTCAGGTACGCGCTCGTGCGTTCGAGCGCGGCCGGCACCGACGCAGAGTTCGATGCGTTGAGCGCGGTGTCGAGCGCGTCGACTTGCGGCACGTCGCTCGCGAAGGCCGCTTGAGCGAACACCGCGAGCAGGTCGGCCAGATCGTGGCGCGTGGTGGTTTCGTCGATCGACAGGCCGACTTGCGTCGCGCTCACGTGGCGCAGGTTGATGCGCCTGGCCGTCGCCGCGTCGTGCAGCGCTTGCGTGCGGGCGCCGGTGTCGAACGTGAGCGTGTCGAAGAAAGTTTCGTTGACGAGCTTATAGCCAAGCTGCTTCGCGCCTTCGGCGAGCAGCGTGGCGATGCGATTGACGCGCAGTGCGATCGTCTTCAGGCCACGCGGGCCGTGATAGACCGCGTACATGCTCGCCATGATCGCGAGCAGCGCCTGCGCGGTGCACACGTTCGAGGTCGCCTTCTCGCGGCGGATGTGTTGCTCGCGCGTTTGCAGCGCGAGACGCAGCGCGGGGTTGCCTTGCGCGTCGACGGTTACGCCGACCAGACGTCCCGGCATTTGCCGCTTGAATTCGTCGCGCACCGCGAGGTACGCGGCATGCGGGCCGCCGAAGCCGACCGGCACGCCGAAACGCTGCGTATTGCCGACCGCGACGTCCGCGCCCCATTCGCCCGGCGGCGTAAGCAGCGTCAGCGCGAGCAGGTCGGCGGCGACGACGACATGGCCGCCCGCCGCGTGGATCGCTTCGGTCAGCGCGCGGTAGTCGCGCACGTCGCCGTTCACGCCCGGGTATTGCAGCAGCACGCCGAATGCGTTGGCGTCGGCGGCTTCAGCGGCCGGGCCGACTTTCACTTCGATGCCGACCGGCGTCGCGCGCGTCTTCACGACTTCGATGGTCTGCGGCAGCACGTCGTCGGCAACGAAGAACACGTTCGACTTCGGTTTGCCGACGCGTTGCAGCAGCGTCATCGCTTCGGCGGCGGCGGTCGCTTCGTCGAGCAGCGATGCGTTCGAGATCGCGAGGCCGGTCAGGTCGGTGACCATCTGCTGGAAGTTCAGGAGCGCTTCCAGACGGCCTTGGGAAATTTCAGGCTGGTACGGCGTGTACGCGGTGTACCACGCCGGATTTTCGAGCACGTTGCGCAGGATCACCGTCGGCGTATGGGCGTTGTAATAGCCCTGGCCGATGTAGGAGCGGAACACCTGGTTCTTGTCCGCGAGCTCGCGCAAGGCGGCGAGCGCTTCGGCTTCGCTCTTCGGTTGCGCGAAGGGGCCGAGCGGCAGCGTTTCGGTGCGGCGGATCGTCTTCGGGATGACGGCGTCGATCAATGCCGCGCGCGACGCGAAGCCGAGTGCTTCGAGCATCGCTTGCTGGTCGGCCGTATCCGGGCCGATATGCCGTTCGGCGAAGGCGTCGTGCACTTCGAGCGCGGCGAGCGAGAGAGGAGTGCGGTTCATCAGACGATCCGGGTGTTCGAGCTTCATGGGTGTTCCTGGCGGCGCGGCGCGCCGTTGTGCGAGCGCCGCGCCTGACGGTTAAAACAAACGGCGACTCAGGCGCCGATCGACTTCGCGTAGGCCTCGGCGTCGAGCAGACGGTCGAGCGACGCATCGGCGGCCGGCTTGATCTTGAACAGCCAGCTGTCGTACGGCGTGCTGTTGACGGTGTCGGGCGAGTCGGCGACGGTCGTGTTCGCCTCGATGACTTCGCCCGAGACCGGCGCGTAGATATCGGAGGCGGCCTTCACCGATTCGATCACGGCGACGGTGTCGCCCGCGGTCACGGACTTGCCGAGTTCCTGGACTTCGAAGAAGACGATGTCGCCGAGCGCTTCCTGCGCGTGGTCGGTGATACCGACCGTCAGCGTGCCGTCCGCTTCGGTGCGGACCCATTCGTGCGATTCGGTGTATTTCAGTTCGGCCGGGATGCTCATTGGATGCTCCTGAACGGTATGTTCGGTAGTGTTTGAATGTAGGGGCGTGCGCCGGCCGCTCAGACCGCCAGCACCTTGCCGTTGCGCACGAACGGCAGTTTTACCACGCTTGCGGGACAGGCTTTGTCGCGAATCTGGACGTGCACGGTGTCGCCCGGCTGCACGCCTTTCGGTACGCGCGCGAAGGCGATCGATTTCTGCATGGTCGGCGAGAACGTGCCGCTGGTGATTTCGCCGTCGCCGTGCGGCGTGACGACTTTCTGATGCGCGCGCAGCACGCCCGCGGCCTTGCCGTTTTCCTTCAGCAGGATCAGGCCGACGAACGCGGCGCGCGAGCCGTCGGCTTCGAGGCTGCTCTTGCCGACGAACTCGCGCGGCGAGGCCAGGTCGACGGTCCATGCGAGGCCCGCGTCGAGCGGCGAGACATTGTCGTCCATGTCCTGGCCGTACAGGTTCATGCCGGCTTCGAGGCGCAGCGTATCGCGCGCGCCGAGACCGGCCGGGCGCACGCCGTGGGCCGCGAGCGCATTCCACAGCGCTTCGACGTGGGTAGCCGGCACGATGATCTCGAAGCCGTCTTCACCGGTATAGCCGGTGCGCGCGACGGTCAGCTCGCCGAACGGCGTGCCGTCGACGCGCGCGGCGTTGAACGGCTTCAGCGTTTCAGTCGCGGCGCGCGCGGCCGGCACGGTTTGCCAGGCCTTTTCGCGTGCGTTCGGGCCTTGCACGGCGACGATCGCCAGATCGCGGCGCGGCGTGATGGTGAGACCGAAGCCGCCCGCGTTGAGCTGGCCGAACCAGGCGATGTCTTTGTCGGCGGTGCCGGCGTTGACGACCACGCGGAAGTGGTCTTCGGCGAAGTAATAGACGATCAGGTCGTCGATCACGCCGCCGTTCGGATTCAGCATGCAGGAGTAGAGCGCGCGGCCCGGCGTTTGCAGCTTCGCGACGTTGTTCGCGAGCGCGTATTCGAAGAACGCGCGGACGCGCTCGCCGGTGAAGTCGACCACGCACATGTGGGACACGTCGAACATGCCGGCGTCGGTACGCACCGCGCGATGTTCCTCGATCTGCGAGCCGTAGTTGACGGGCATGTCCCAGCCGCCGAAGTCGACCATGCGAGCATTGAGCGCGCGGTGAGCGGCGTGGAGCGGGGTGTGTTTGAGTTCGGTCATGGGGCCTCGGGCATCTCGCGAAACAAAAAAGGCCATGCGGCGCACTGCCTCGCGGCCGTGTGCCTGCGAGCGTGGTTCTGCATGACCCCTCTGTCCTCGATACCTGAGAGATTGCGCCGCCGCGACCGGCTCAATGAGCTCGATTCGTCACGGTGAAACGCGCGCCCCTTCGGTGGGCAGCCTGCCTGCGGTGCACGAGGTGCGCGCGGATGGCTACTGCCGCTCTCCAGAGTGCGAAAAAGCCGCCGGAAGACGGGTTTTTCGACGCGGTCGGTCCTTTTGCCTGAGAGTTTGCGGGTGTGCCCCTTCGGCGGCGCGGCCTGCGATTTTTCGCCTGCCAGCACGCTCTCCCGACGCGTGCGGCGAATTTACGCGACGGGCCGGGGCTTGTCAAATAAAGGCCCGGGAGCGGTGTGGGGCCGGCTGTGGCTGTTCGGGGGCGTCAAAAAGAAAGCGCGGACCGTGGTGCCCGCGCTTTTCAGTTGCTTCTCCCGGTGCCATCCGTGACCGCACGATGAGCGGTAGTGGGGGCTCACCTGGTGGCTCGTTTGCCGATTCGGTTTGCCCACTTGCTCGCTGACTCACTCGCCGATCGCATGAGCCGCATTGTCCAGTTCCTGATTCAGCACGCGCTGTTCTTCCGCGGACAAACCGCCGCCATGCTGGGCGGCCATGTCATGCGCTTCCTGGCGAATCGTCTCGAGACGATGATGCAGCGCGGCGCCTTGCGGCGGCGGGTAATAGCCCTGATTCACGCGGTTATCAATACGGTGCGCGAGATTGTCGATGCGGCCGTCGACCTGATGCAGACGCTGGTCCGCGATCTGCTGGGGAGTCGGGCCCGGATGCGGCGTCGGCGGGGGCGTTACCACGCAGGCGGCGACGGAGCCGAGCAGCGCGCATGCAACAAGGGCACGGATGATTCGAGACATGGATTCTCCCGGAGTCGTTGTCGTGTTGGGTTGCTACCTCACTAGCAACGGCTGACGAAGAATGCCCGCTGACTCTGCAGCGGGCGAATTTGTAACGTTATGTTCCTTTTTCGGAACGTCAGGAAAGCCAGCGCCGACAGCCTTCGCGGCGCTAAAGGCGGTCCCGTTTTTGGTACACAGATCGTGGTGGCGCGGTGTCGACGCACAGCGGGGCGGGGTTCAGCGAATGCGCTCGAACGGCAGTCGCACACCCTGCTCGGAACTGCGCGCGGCCAGGTCGATGATCGTCATCACGTCGACCGCGTCGCGCGTGCTGATCGGAAATGCGACGCGGTTCTGGATCGCGTCGGCCAACGCAATATAGAAGCCTGCGTACTCGCCGTTTCGGGTCGGCAATTCGCACTCGACTTCCTCGTCGCCTTCGAGCACGCGCAGCACGCCGGGGCTGTTGCCGGCGCCGAAGCCTGCGTCGCCGGGGCGCAGGCCCGCTTTCAGCTGATCTTCCTGGGTGTCGAGGCCGTACTTCACGTAGCTGCCGCGCGTGCCGTGGATCGAAAAGCGCGCTCCCGGCAACGCGGTCAGCGCGCTTGCGTGCAGCACGACCTCGAACTCGTCATAGCCGAGCTGGATGTGCACGTAGTCGGGTGCACTTGCGTCGTCGCGATGGGTGCGCACCGTCGCCGATACGGTCCGCGGCGCGCCGAAGAGGGCGAGCGCCTGGTCGATCAGATGCGGACCGAGATCGAACAGCAGACCGCCGCCGCGCGTCACGTCTTCGCGCCAGCGCTGACGCACGCCCGGCCGGAAGCGGTCGAAATGCGATTCGTACTGCGTGAGGCGACCCAGTTCCACGCGCGCGAGCAGATCGCGCACGGTCAGAAAATCGCCGTCCCAGCGGCGGTTGTGAAAGGGCGCGAACAGCTTGCCGCGCGCGAGCGCGATATTGGCAAGCGTGTGGGCGTCGGCGGCGCTCAGCGTGACAGGCTTGTCGACGACCACGTGCTTGCCGGCTTCGAGGGTGCGGCGCGCGAGGTCGAAGTGGGTGTCGTTGGGCGTCGCGATCACGACGCAGTCGATGTCGTCGAGCGCGAGCAGCGCGTCGAGATCGGCGACGATTTTCGCGTGCGGATAGTCGGCGTGCGCGCGCTCGGATTGCCCGGTCGCAATCGCGGCGACCCTCGCGCGTCCGCAGTGTTCGATCACCGGTGCGTGAAACGTCGCGCCGGCGAAGCCGTAGCCCATCAATCCAATTTTCAGCGATGCGGACATGCGAGTCTTCCTGGAGGAGCGGCGCGCCGCCTTGCCACCGCGGCGGCGGCGCGCAATCTGGTCATTGTGGCATTTGTGGGCTGGACTGGGGGCTGAGCATGACGGCCGGCCATGCGCGCAGCCCGTCGGGGCGTCCGAACCATCGAGGCATCCAACGAGGGCGTCCATCGCGGTGGTCATCGCAGTGGCCATCGCAGTGGCCATGTTAACATCGCACCTCTCGCGCGCACTGCGCCGCGCAGCATGCCCCGGGCCTTCGGCCGGCGCCACCCGCCGGTCCGACCTCAGCGGCCCTCAACCGTATTACCCATCCACAAACGATGTCCGCAGGCCTGAACCCCGCTCAAAGTGAAGCGGTCCGTTATCTCGACGGTCCCTGTCTCGTGCTCGCCGGCGCCGGCAGCGGCAAGACGCGCGTGATCACGCAGAAAATCGCGCACCTGATCGAAGCGAAGGGCTTCGAGCCACGCCACATCGCCGCCGTCACGTTCACGAACAAGGCCGCGGCGGAGATGCGCGAGCGCGTCGGCAAGCTGCTCGAAGGCAAGACGCTGACCGCACCCGGAAAGGAAGGCCGCAAGGTGCCCGTGAACCAGCTGACGGTGTGTACCTTCCACTCGCTCGGCGTGCAGATTTTGCGTCAGGAGGCGGAGCATGTCGGCCTGAAGCCGCAGTTCTCGATCATGGATTCCGACGACTGCTTCGGCATGATCCAGGAGCAGGTCGGCTCGACGGACAAGGGCTTCATTCGCAAGATCCAGTCGATCATCTCGCTGTGGAAGAATGGCCTGATCATGCCCGAGCAGGCGATCGCGACCGCCTCGACCGAGGACGAGCATCAGGCGGCGATCGTCTATCGCAACTACGTGGCGACGCTGCATGCGTACCAGGCGGTCGATTTCGACGATCTGATCCGCCTGCCCGCCGAACTGTTCGCGAGCAACGAGCAGGTGCGCGACCGCTGGCAGAACAAGCTGCGCTATCTGCTGATCGACGAGTATCAGGACACCAACGCATGCCAGTACGAACTGGTGAAGCTCCTGGCCGGCAAGCGCGCGGCGTTCACGGCGGTCGGCGACGACGATCAGGCGATCTACGGCTGGCGCGGCGCGACCCTCGAAAACCTCGGCCAGCTCGGCAAGGATTTCCCGAACCTGCACCTGATCAAGCTCGAACAGAATTACCGCTCGACGGTGCGCATCCTGAGCGCCGCGAACAACGTGATCGCGAACAATCCGAAGCTGTTCGAGAAGAAGCTGTGGTCCGAGCACGGTATGGGCGACACGATCACGGTGACGGGCTGCAACGACGAGGAGCACGAGGCGGAGTCCGTCGTGTTTCGGCTGTCCGCGCACAAGTTCGAGCGGCGCGCGAATTTCCGCGACTACGCGATCCTCTATCGCGGCAACTTCCAGGCGCGCATCTTCGAGCAGGTGCTGCGCCGCGAACGGATTCCGTACGTGCTGTCGGGCGGCCAGTCGTTCTTCGATAAGGCCGAGATCAAGGACATCTGCGCGTACCTGCGTCTGATCGCCAACGCGAACGACGATCCCGCGTTCATCCGCGCGATCACGACACCGCGTCGCGGCGTCGGCAATACGACGCTGGAGGCGCTCGGCGCGTTCGCGGGTCAGGCGAAGGTGTCGCTGTTCGAGGCGGTTTACATGGGCGGCATCGAGGCGCGTCTGTCGCCGCGTCAGATCGAGCCGATGCGCGCGTTCTGCGACTTCATGCAGCGCCTGAGCGACCGCGCGGAGAAGGACGCGGCGGGCACGCTACTCAATGAGCTGATGGAGGCGATCCACTACGAAGCGTATCTGTACGACGCGTTCGACGAACGCCAGGCGCAGGCGAAGTGGCAGAACGTGCTGGAGTTCATCGAGTGGCTCAAGCGCAAGGGCACGAAGGAAGAGCCGGAGCACGGCAGCGGCAGCGAGGCGACCGGCTACGACACCGCCGACGGCTTCGGCGACACCGGCAAGAACCTGCTCGGGCTGATCCAGACGGTCGCGCTGATGTCGATGCTCGAAGGCCGCGAGGAAGATCCGGATGCGGTGCGGCTGTCGACCGTGCATGCGTCGAAGGGGCTCGAGTATCCGCACGTGTTCCTGGTCGGCGTCGAGGAAGGCATCATGCCGCATCGCGGCGGCGCGGACGACGAGCCGATCGACGACGCGCGCATCGAGGAGGAACGCCGGCTGATGTACGTCGCGATCACGCGCGCGCAGCGCAGCTTGCATCTGAACTGGTGCAAGAAGCGCAAGCGGGCGCGGGAGACGGTCGTCTGCGAGGCGTCGCGCTTCATCAACGAAATGCTGCTCGACGATGCGCCGCCGCCGACACCGGAAGAAGCGCCGATGTCGCCGAAGGACCGGCTCGCGAGCCTGAAGGCGTTGTTGCAGAAGTCGTGAGCGGGCGGGACTGCCAGTGCCCGCCAGGTGCGGTTGCTTGCGATTGCACATAAAAAATCCCTGCATCGCGTTAGCGCATGCAGGGATTTTTCATTTCAGCGACGACCGATGCCGCGTGCTTTACTTCACCGCGCTGACCATATAGTCGACCGCGGCCTTCACGTCCGCATCCGATGCGTTCGAGCCGCCCTTCGGCGGCATCGCGCCCTTGCCGTGCAGCGCGTAGTTATAGACGGTGTTCATCGGGTCCTTCAGGCGCGGCGCCCATGCTTCCTTGTCACCGAACTTCGGCGCGTTCAGCACGCCGGTCGCGTGACAGGCCTGGCATACCGACTGATACAGCGCTTTGCCGGCCTGCGAGGCGTCCGCGCTTTGCGCGCCACCTGCTGCCGGGGCGGGAGTCTGCGGCACGCTGGCCATTGCGGCCATCGCCGCGGCGGCCTGGGCCGCGCCCGCATTCGATGCACCTGCTGCACCGGATGCCGCTGCTGCACCGGATGCCGCTGCTGCACCGGATGCCGCTGCTGCACCGGATGCCGCTGCCGCGCCGGATGCCGCGGCCGCGCCGGATGCCGGCAGCGCCGGCTCGGGGAAGCTCGCGCCCGAATTGTTCGCCATATAGACGACCGCGCGCGCGATCTCGAAGTCACTGTAGTCGTCGGGGCTCGTGCCGCCGCGCGGCGGCATGGCGCCCTTGCCGGACAGCGCGGTGTGCCACAGCGTGTCGAAGCCCTGCGCGATGCGCGGCGCCCAGTCGGCGGTGTTGGTGAATTTCGGCGCGCCTGCGGCACCCGACGCGTGACACGCCGAGCAGACCGCCTTGTAGACTTCCTCGCCGGTCTTGTAGACGCGCGGTGCGTTGGCGTCGCGGATCTCGACTTGGGCGATCGGATGGATGCGGGAGGTGACTTCGGCTTCGGAGAGAGAGTCGGTGCCGGCGCCGGTGCGCGTCGAATTATCGACGTAGACGGCGAGCAGAACGATGATGACGATCGGCACAGCAAACCCGGCGATGACCGCGGCGATGAGCTGTGCTGGGGTTTTAATCGGGGCTCCGTGTGGTGCTTCGCTCATGCTTGTCTCGTCTCCGTGGGTGTGTGAGCGGTACAGCGCGACGGCAACTTCTTGTTCTTTATCAGCCACGGACGATTATAGACGCAAGCTTTCGGCGGCGGCGAGGGGGCCAGGACGGTGTTCAGCAGGCGTTTACCCGGATCGGCATGGACGATGGCAGAGCTCGGGGAAGACGCTGGGATGGGCGTCGGAGGCCGTCCTGTGGACGGTTCGGCCGAAACCGGGTATCCTTGCGGTCTCTCGCGTTGGCGTCGCGTCCGTTCTGGTTGGCGCGCTTTCGCGTAGATTCCCCGCAGTTTTGTGGTGAAGCGCCCGTAGCTCAATGGATAGAGTACTGCCCTCCGAAGGCAGGGGTTGCTGGTTCGATCCCAGCCGGGCGCGCCAATCTGATACGTCACTGGGCACTTCTTCGTCCTTACCCATCCAATGCGATATTGCCGACGCCAGCTGGGCGCGGTTACCGCGTAGACGACATGACGCTGGGCGAACGACTATATCGGTGACGACCGACCGTAGGAATTGTCGTGCGCGTGGGTTAGCGGGGTCCGAAAGCACATCGCGCGCAACTCGCAGAAATCTTTCGGTTTGTGACCGCCCGAACTTCCGGAACGGCAACTGCTGGCGAAGTTCGAGGGTTCTCCGCTCACCGGCCAACCTTTCCCTCTCTGCTTGTTTCGATGAGATGAAGTCCGTAAGGGTTACGTCTGCCTTTAGCGTCTGCTTTGCTATCTGTTCGTACAGCTGGGCCAGCGAGGAGTCCAGTGCAGCTATGCGGGTGCCCAACACTCGCATACGCTTCGGGTCAGGTTTTTGGCTTTCTTTCCAACCTTCGGCGAGTTGACCGAGTATCGCTGTCGTGCGTTCGATGCTCAACACTCGGCTGACAAGGGTTTCTAAGACGAACTGTTCCAACTTGTCTCTTCGGAAGTTGGGGCACGTGCATTCGCGCGGACTTATCTTTAGCTTCGAGGCGCAAACGTAATAGTAGTACTTGCCTGACTTCCCACCCATGAGGTTCAAAGACTTTCCGCAAAGACCGCAGCGAAGTAAGCCCGTCAACAGCGTGGAAATTTGCGCTGCCCTGTTTTCGGTATTAGGTGGCCGCCGCGACGCCATTTCTTTGTGAACAGTCCGAAACTCATCCGGCGTGATGAGAGGCTCTACCGGCGTAGTGACCCACTCGCTCTGTGGCCGAGGCCGGTTAGTACGTGAATCTCTCCGAAAAGTAATGTATTCGCCGATATACACTCGGTTCGCTAGTACTTGCTCTACGTGGCCCTTTGTCCACTTTACCCCGCGATGGAGTATGTTCTGGCCGTTCAATAGTTCGGCGATTGACTTAACTCCGACCACTCTGCCATCGCTACCGTAGTGGGCAAGATGAAAGATGTGGCGAACCACTTCCGCCTCTTCTGGGTTGACTTTCAAGATTTTTTTTACGCCGCTCCGTGCCGGAATGTCGGTTCGCTCGGCAACGTATCCGTATGGTGGCCTCGCGCCATTGAAGTAGCCGTCTCTCGCATTTTTTTGCATGCATTCTGCGACGCGTCTTTCCGGAGTTGCGGCTTTGCCACTCATCGACACTCCCTTGGATATTTCTAACAAGGAAAGAGGTCAGGTCATCTTCCGGCCTGGGCTGACTTGAAATCGCTACACGAACGCCATTTCGTTCAAGTTTTTGCTCGAGCAACTCTCTTTCAGCGTTATTTCTATAAAGGCGCGACTGCGAGTGGACAACGATGAGGTCATAAGGTCTTTCGGGTAGCAGCGCTTTTGCGACCATACGGTCGAATTGAGGCCGTCTTTTCTCAACCGAGAATGCGGAGGCACCACGTTCCAAGAACACGTCGACAACCGTGTGGTGGTTTCTTGCAGCCCACAACTTGATTTGTTCAATCTGCTGTTCGATTGATACACCTTCCACATCTTGGCGTTCGGTGGATACGCGCCCGTACAACGCCAGGTTCAGACTTACTGCTTTGATGGTTGGCTTGCTCATGGATGCTCTCCTACCCGACCGCAGCGATGCTCCAGTGCGCTGGCACTTGCCCGAGCCAAGCAATACCGCTATCTCTGTAATCCGAATAGGAAGGCCGGCTCATTCCGCCAACTCCTCAAGCATCTTCATGATATTGCCAGCCACCGCCTTCAGCTCCTCGTCAATGGTGTGCAGGTCGCGCGGCGGCTCGAACACATAGAAGTGCCGGTTGAACGGAATCTCATAGCCAACTTTGCTCTTCTCTTCATCAATCCAGGCATCCGGCGCGTGCGGCTGCACCTCCCGCGCGAAATACGCTCCAATATCTTCGGCAATAGTTCACCGCTCACCAACTATCGTGCGAAGGCTACGCTGAAACTGAACGTCCTCGCTTGCATGCATGCGTGAGAGCATTCGTTTGGCGCGTCGCAGAGCATGTCCCGAAACAGTTGCACGCAGCATGTCGTCGTACGAGAGCGGCCGAATCGCCGGCTCGCCAATTTCACGCAGTTGCGCCAGCAGCGCTGAACGCGCAGCATGGTCAAATCCACGCTCGATATCGATGTCAACGCGCTGGGAATCGGTGAGTTCTGAAAACTCAGATTCCTTAGAGGCAAGGATAACGAACGCTTCCGAGCGGTTCGACATGAAATCAAATATGCCTTCCTCTTGCCTGTCAGACAGCGTACTCACGAAATTTACGATTCGCTGCCCCAATGCGGCAAACGCCTGTCGTAGCGAGTCCAGGCTGTGATGAAACGGCCACGCATTGCCTGCGACGACGACGACACCCGGAAAGTCTCGAAGGAACTCCGTCAAATGCGAAACGTCGACCTCAAGCCGGCGCATCTTTGCCGTCCTACCGTGCCGCTGCGGCACCGTGAAATTTAGGTTTAACGGGCCGAGAGCGCCGCTCACGCAGAAGAATACGTAGACCATCTCCGTCCCTTTCTTGCTCCGTCGTTCGTTGTGAACCTAGTTGCCATCTCAGACTTATCAATTCGGTGGCGATGTCTCGAGCTAAGCGCGTCATCGTCCATTTGATAACTGGGCATGGAGGCCCATGGACGGGCCGTTCACCGTCGGAGTCCCTCTGCAATTTCGGAGTGCGCGCAGGGAATCTGCTGCGCGCGGTGTTCTTCATGATTTCGTCACTTCGGAGCAGGGCGGCCACGATTTCCCCTGTGATTCACCGACCGGGAAGTCAATTGATATCGCAAGTGTAGACGTAAAACATGGAGTCGTAAAGCATGGAGACACAAATCGGGTTGGTCGGCGTGCCCGTTTTCGCGCAAGCTATCGCGCGCCATGACCGACAAATTCGAACTCTCTTATATAGCGCGTCGTGTCCGAGAGCTCCGCAACGCGAGAGGCAAGTCGCAGGATGAATTTGCCCGACTTGTCGGTTGTCATCGAAGCCTTGTGAGCCAAGTTGAACGAGCTGCCAGAAACCTCTCGGTCGATACCATCGACCGCTTTGCGACCGCCTTGGGCGTGGACGCTATTTCACTTTTTTACGACAAAGAAGTTCAGCGCAATCCTCTCGGTTGGACAACTCTTCGAGAGCGCGTGTCGTTGAATGTGCTCGCTCTTCGCACCAAGCGCGGGTTGTCGCAAGATGCGTTGTCCGAGAGTGCCAAGCTGTCGAGAAACTACGTCTCTTCGCTCGAGGTCCACAAACCGAACGTTGACCTAGGCCATCTCGTGAAACTCGCGCAGGCTTTGGACGTTCCTGTGAGCGATTTTTTCGTCCCCGATATGTCGATGGGTACCCTATCGGGGCTTAAGTAGGCGCGCAGTACTTGAATTCCGCGAGCGGACTACGTGCTTTATCCAACGCGCTTGGTGCGTTGCGCCGACCAATGACGCGTCGCGGGACTCTCGCTGCGCGACGCGCCCGCGTCAACTAATCGTCGAAACCGTTGTCAGTTGTTGCAACGTAGACCACGGTGCCACTCAAGTCGAGCACAACAGCTTGCGTGTCCGATTCGAGATGTTCCATCTCGAGCATGTCGCCGCGAAGCCAATGAACTTGACGCATTGCGCCAGCCTTCGAACGTACGTCTTCCAGCGTTTCGCACTCGCCAAACCAGTCAAAATTTCCAGAAGGTGTCATGGTGCCAATCGTGAACATCGCAATTTCCTCTGTGTGTGGGCGACCGCCCGCGTTCAGAGCTCCTTCGATACGTTTGGGCGGAACTCACTCGCAGGCGGACTGAGTGGTCGCCTAACGGCGACACAAGCATGTGTCTAGGCTTCGTTGCCTTCGACGGGCTACTTCTGTGTCCTGTTTTCACCGTAGGCGTCTTGGATAAGGCAGCGGAGCTCGTCAGGCAGTCCAAGTGCCTCAATTAGGTCATCGAGCTTGACTCCGAAGCGCGCGCCCAACTTGCCGGCCGTGGCGGCAGCGGCAGTCCGGCTTGCTCGCTGCACACACGTGACGTAGCTGCGGCCGAGCACAAAGCCGAGGCGGTATTGGGGTACGCGTGAGGTCATCTCGAGCTCGGACGGGTCTTCGGTCGCTTCGATGCCCTGTTCGAAGCCAAGGTCAAGAAGCGCACGTTCGGAGGTGGTCTTTTCCATGATTAGACCTCCGCCATAGACTGACGCTGGGTCTGCCGCAGTCCCTGAGTGCCTCGAAAAGCCGGGCGCTCATCTTGCGGGCGTCCGGTGCGTCGTTCCACGTTAGGTGCGAAGCGATGATATAAACCGACTGCTGCACGTTCGCGCGATTCCCCGGCTCCCCGTTCAGCGCGTGTGCACGGAACATCTCGACGACTGCGGGAGTCGGCACGAGTTGCGAATTGGTCTCGTACTTGTGCAGTTCGTGCACGCACGTCCAAAGGTTGCCCACGATGTCCACGGCACCCTGATACTCGCCCGCGAGAGGCAGATTGCGCGCAGTGAGGTGTCCCGTTTCGACGATGAGTGCACCTCGTCGGAGCTGATTGACCGGCACCTCGGCCAGTACCGGCGTTTCCGCGACGAATGCGCAAAGCACGGCCGCCACTACCTCGATACAACCCCCTCACCGCTTTCGTCTGCGACGCGCCGATTGGCTGCCATGCAGCCGCCCTTCAGTTCTTGCCAGGAGACGCCACTGACAGTCCTCGCGAACACATCCTTGTCGTTCTTGCCGAAGACGTCGACGAGGTCCGGGAAGCGCGACTCGAGCCGGTCGCGAAAGCGCTTGAGCGCCAGATTGATGGCGCGGTCGTTTTGAAATGTGAATTCCATATCAGCCTTCGGCGAGTGAGTGTAACAAACCAAGCCCTGTCCTGGGGGAAGGGCCACTTTCCTGGTTGCTACGGCACTGCCGAGGGCTAAATGGGTGCCACGCGACCATGCGGGTCGCGCCATGCGACCAACTGCAGTCGCATGTCTCACGATAACTGCACAGCACACACAAGCCATGAGGCGACCCTGTTCGGTACACAGACCGTAGGGGCTGGGTGCGCATCCACGTGCAATCGGATGAACTGTATCTAAGTTGCGAAGTTACTGTCAATCCGCAGGAGCGTGGGACAGTGACACAATTGCGATTAACGCCTACACCAATCCAGCCTCCATTGTAGACTCAAAACATGGAGACACAAAAAGTGGTTAACCCTACGTTATTTTCAACACGGTGAGCGCCCTCGCGGAACCGAGGGCGCTCCTGAACTGCGGAAGCTATCGTTGTCGAAGCGCTACGGGCCAAGGCACGACTTCCTCCCAGTGCCCAGCCACGTCTTGTATGGCGCACCAGGATTAGGCATGATCCGGGTTCGCAGAAAACCCGATAAAACAAGGCCCTTTGGCGAAAGCCTGGGGCCTTTAGTTTTTTGTCGTGGCGTCAGAACCAACGTCTTGCGCTCCAACATGGCGTGCTTCCAGCATCAGTTGCCGGTCTCATCACACCCCAGCAACGCCGACGACCGGAAAACTTTCTGCGCGAACCCGGAAGCCGCTTCAAGCCACCCTGAAATCCGAGGCCTGCTGAACCAGTTGACCGGCATGGTCGTGCAACGAACTGGCCGCCGCCGCGTTCCGCTGCGTCATCTGGCCCATCTGCGACACCGCCTGGTTCGCCTGCTCGATGCCTTGGTGCTGCTCGTGCTCTGCGCGCCTATGATCGCTGCCGTGGTGTTTCGCAGCATGTGTGACTAGCCTCACCTCAGCGCAAGCGCGGCGTTGATATCACACGCCGAACCACGCAGCGCAAACCTGTCGCACGCGCTCCGCGACGGCGACCCACGGTTCATCCAGCCCTCGCCTGAACAGGCGAACCGTATCGGGATACCACGGCGAGTCGTCACGGCCGTGCATCCACCGCCAGTCCACATCGCGTGCCGGCAAGAGCACCCAGCATGGTTTGCCGAGCGAGGCCGCCAGATGTGCCGTCGAAGTGTCCACACAGATCAGCAGATCGAGTTGCGAGATGACCGCCGCCGTGTCGGTGAAGTCTTCGAGATCTGCGCCGAGAGGCAGGATCGGGAGGCTCGCAGGGAATGACAGCGCTTCGTCTTCCCCCGCGCCCTTTTGCAGGCTCACGAACTTCACGCCCGGCAGGCTCCAGAGCGGCGCCAGTGTGTTGAGCAACGGTAGCGAACGGTGCACGTCGTTGTGGTGTTTCGGGTTGCCCTTCCAGACGAGACCCACCCGGTGTCCCGCGCCCAGCACGGCAAGGCGCGCGCGCCAATGCTCGACGCGCGACGGGGCCAGGGTGATGCACAGGGGAGGCGGAATCGTGTCGAGCGTCGTGCCCAGATACAGCGGTGCGCTGAGCGCGCTGATCCAGCAATCGAAATCGCCGGCGCGCGCCGAGGCTTCGTCATGACTGAGCACCGCGTCGACTCCATCGACATCGGCGAACAGGCGTTGTAGCGGTGCCATACAGGCAAACGCGACGTGCGCGGCGCCCTGAGCCTTCAACAGGCGCAGATAACGCCCGAACTGCAGCATGTCGCCGAGTCCATCCTCCTGCCAAACGAGGAGTGATTTGCCGGCGAGCGGCTCGCCTCGCCAGCGCGGACACCTCAGCATCGACTGCGTGGCGTGATGCGCGAACCCAGCCATCTCGTAGCGGCATTCGTAGAGGAGAAAGCCTTCTTCGAAGCGTCCCATGCTGATGAGCAGCGTGGCGAGACGGAACTTCGCGTCGCCGTAGTCGGGGCGCAGCGCGAGCGCGCGGCGGTAGGCGGCTTCGGCTTGCTCCGGGTCGCCGAACTCTTTCACGATGCTGCCGATGTTGAAGTGTGTTTCGGCGATGTCGGCGCGCAACGTGAGCGCGTGGCGAAACGCCGCGAGAGCCTCGGGCAGGCGCGCTTGCGCAAGCAGCGTGCAACCCAGGTTATTGGCCGCTTCGACGCGGTTCGGCGCGAGCCGAAGCGCCTCGCGATACGCGCATTCGGCATCGACCAGTTTGTCCAGTGCGTGCAGGACGCAGCCGAGGTTGTAGTGCGCCTCGGCGAAGGCGGGGCGCAACGCGAGCGTCTGCCGGTAGGCGCTCTCCGCCTCGGGCAGGCGCTTGAGTTCGGTGAGCACACAGCCGAGATTGTTGAGCGCGTCCGCGTAGGCGGGGCGGATCTGAACGCGCGAGGCGGCAAGCCAGCTCGGCTTCCCGGAGCCGGCCGAGCGCCCTGTAAAGCGCCCCCAGGTTGTTCAGTGCCTCGGGATATTGCGGGTGCGCGAGCAGCGCCTGCCGATACGCTTCTTCAGCCTCTTCGATCCGGCCGCGTTCGCGCAACAGATTGCCGAGGTTGTTGTTCGCCTTGGCAAATTGCGGGTTCACGGCGAGCGCTGTGCGATAGGCCGCCTCCGCTTCGTCGAGGCGGCGCTGTTCATGAAGCACGATGCCGAGGTTGTAGTTCGCGTCGACGTGGTCCGGGCGAAGTGCGAGCGCCACCCGGTACGCGGCCTGGGCCGCGTCATGCCGTCCGAGACGGTGCAGCACGATCCCGCGATTGCTGTGGACATCGGCGTCATCGGGGCGTATCGCGGCAAGCCGCCCGTAAACCGCTTCCGCTTCGGCAAGCTGATTGAGGGTCGCGAGCATCGCTCCGAGCCCCAGATACGCGTCGGCGAAATCCGGCTTCGCTTGAATGCAGCGCAACCATAGAGCTTGCGCCTGCGCGGGCTGGCCCACACCCGTGGCGCACATGGCCGCGAGGTTGAGCGCATCGGCGTGCTCCGCGTCCTCGGGCGTGGCCTTCGCGCCGACGAGCGGTGCAAGCAGCGCCAGTGCGTCGGCGAACTGCCCGGTGGCGCCAAGGGCAGTGGCTGCGCTCAGAATGTGCTGGCGCGTGGGGGCAAGTGGGCTCGTAGCGGTCACGGTCGTCGTAGAGGGGCTGTGGATTCGCAGCTTAAGGCATGCGCACGCGCGGTGGCGGCCCGAATTGAGCTGGCAGCTCGGTTCAATTCGACCGATGACGTGCTGCGCGGGCTTTGTCTTTCGAAGCCGTAAGGCCGGGTGCAGATCAAGGGCGATCGGATGCTCAATCAGCATTGCGACGCGAAGTGGCTTCGACGCCTGCGAGCCTTAAGCCGCCGAAGGACGAAGCCTGGCGTCCCCCATCTTGAAAAGCGCCTCCCCACCGCACGCGGGCGAGGGAAGGGCGTCAGCCCAGAGGGTCGCATCAACAAGGCAGCTAAAGTTTTTCCAGGTGGGGTCGTAATCACAAACAAGGCGGCCGGCCAACGAACCGCTGCCGTTACTGGGCCGATGGCCCCATCAGGAGAATGTCAATGCTCGGAATCAACACCAACACCAACTCGCTCGTCGCGCAACAGAACCTGACCGGCTCGGGTAGCGCACTGTCGCAAGCGATCACGCGTCTGTCGTCGGGCAAGCGCATCAACAGCGCAGCAGACGACGCAGCAGGTCTTGCGATCTCGAACATCATGCAGACCCAGATCAACGGTCTGAACCAGGGTGTGTCGAACTCGAACGATGGTACGTCGATGGTGCAAACGGCATCGTCGGGTCTGTCGTCGCTGACTTCGTCGCTCCAGCGTATCCGCCAGCTTGCTACGCAAGCAGCTAACGGTTCGATGACCGACAACGACCGTGCTGCACTTCAACAGGAAGTGAACCAGCAAGTCTCGGAAATCAACCGTATCGCGTCGCAAACGACGTACAACGGCATGAACGTCCTCGACGGCTCGTTGGGCAACGTGTCGTTCCAGGTCGGCGCAAACGTCGGTCAGTCGATCTCGCTGAATCTCTCGCAGTCGATGTCCGCTGCTTCGATTGGCGGCGGCGTTCCGGCAGCGGGCAACACGCTCGGCTCGTTCTCGGTCTCGCTGGATAGCAACGGCGCTGCGGCGGCGGCTGCGGGTATCACGTCGGTCACGGCTTCGTGGGACAACGCTACGAATTCGGTCTCGTACACGGACCAGAACGGTAACGCCATCACCGATGCTTCGACGATCACGGCCTTCGCGAATGCCCCCGCGGCCGAAGTGACCGGTGGCGCCGCGCTTCCGGCTGCAGCAGGTGATGCTTCGCAGACGTGGACGCTTAATACGAACGGCAGCGAGAACGCTACTGTCTCGCAGATCAACGTGATTGCCGACGGTAAGGGCGGCTTCACGCTCACGGACCAGAACGGTAAGGCCTTGACTAACGCTGTTGCTACCGCAGTCTTCCAAGGCGGTACTATTGGTACGGACAGCAACGGCAATACCACGCTGACTGGCGAAACCGGTGCGGCTATGTCGACCGACGTCGAAGCGGTAACGGGCGCTATCGCGACCGCGAATCAAGTGGCCGGCGATAACCCGAATCTCGATGCTGCGGGCAAGACTACAGACGCAATGGGCGCGACCATCGACAAGCTGAGCCAGTCGAACACGGTTTCGCAGATCGACATCTCGACCAAGGACGGCGCTTCGGCAGCAATGCTGACCATCGACAACGCGCTGAACGCTGTCAACAACCTGCAAGCAACGCTCGGCGCGGCACAAAACCGCTTCAGCGCAATCGGCACGACGCAGCAAGCTCAGTCGACCGACCTGTCGACCGCACAATCGTCGATCCAGGACGCCGACTTCGCACAAGAAACGGCTAACCTGAGCAAGGCACAGGTTCTGCAACAAGCCGGTATCTCGGTGCTGGCACAAGCGAACTCGCAGCCGCAGCAGATCCTGAAGCTCCTCCAGTAAGGCGCTTCCCGCTGCAGGCAGCCGGCGCGCGGCTCGATGCGCGCCGGACGCAAACCCGTCGGGAGGCTCGCCTCCCGATTGTCTTTTCCCGCGTTACCCCGCTTGTTAAATCGCTTTAACCGGCATTGCCGACGCACGGAGCCTCCTCATGTCCACCGTAACCGGATCGACCTCCACCGTAACCGGATCCACCACCAGCGCGATCGCGAGTGCAGTCGCCACCACGACAGCCGACGCCAACGCCACGGTGCAGGCAGCCGCCCAGTCGATCATTAGCGGCTCGACCAATTCGTCGATGGACACAAGTTCGCTCGTTACCGCGCTCGTCAACTCGAAGTCTGCCGGCCAGGCCGCGACCATCGCTGCCGAGCAGACTGCGGACAACACGCTGATCTCGGCCTACGGCACGCTCTCCGCGGCACTGTCCGCGTTGCAGGCCGCCGCCGAGCCGCTCAGCGACGGTGCGACGCTCAACTCGTTCTCGTCCACCTTGAGCGGCAGCGGCGTTACCGCCACGGCCAGCACGGGCGCGGTGGCAGGTTCGTACTCGCTCAATGTGGCGCAGGTCGCCACGTCGCAAGTGCTCACCTCGGCGGGCTACAGCTCGACCCAAAACCTGGCTTCCGGCGCGGCCACGATGGCCCTGACGGTCAACGGCAAGACCAGCACGATTTCCCTGAATAGCTCGAACAGCACGATTGCCGGCATTGCATCGGCGATCAATTCGGCCAACGACAATCCCGGCGTGGTCGCGACCGTGGTGACCGGCGCGGACGGCGCGCATCTCGTGCTGCAATCGACCTCGACCGGCGCGTCGAGCGGCATCAGCATCGCGATCAACGATTCGAGCTCGACCGACGGCCTGAACAAGCTCGCGGTGACGACCACCAACGGCAAGGCGATCTCCAGCGCGAGCGACCTCACCGCTCAAGTTTTGGATAGCAGTGGCAACCCGGTTCTCGATAGCAACGGCAACCCGGAGACCTACAACCCCAGCCAGTCGACCATTTCCGGCACAGGCTGGACCCAGACGCAGGCCGCCCAGGATGCGTACTTCACGCTCGGCGGCGTGGGCGTAACCAGCTCCTCGAACTCCGTGACGACGGCCGTGTCCGGCGTGACGCTGAACCTCACGGCA
The DNA here is from genome assembly GCF_050436245.1 of Paraburkholderia sp. MM6662-R1. NCBI lineage: Bacteria > Pseudomonadati > Pseudomonadota > Betaproteobacteria > Burkholderiales > Burkholderiaceae > Paraburkholderia > Paraburkholderia sp. MM6662-R1. The sequence goes on from NZ_JBNDLV010000001.1 coordinate 2,653,725, forward strand.
GCGGCGGTCGGCACCACGCAGACGCTCACGATCGCGCAGAACACCAGCGCGGAGTCCTCGGCGATCAACAATTTCGTCAGCCTCTACAACACGCTCGTCACGACGATGGGGGCGCTGACGGCGTACAACGCGAACTCGACGTCGCAGGGCGTGCTAATCGGCGATTCCACGTTGAGCACGATCCAGAACCAGCTCGCCAAGATCGTGAGCGGCGGCGTGGGCAGCGGCACCTCGCAGACGACGCTTGCCGCGATCGGCATTACGCTCCAGGCGGACGGCACGCTGTCGGTGGACAACACGACGCTCAGCAATGCGTTGCAGAACAACCAGTCGGTTGTAGCCTCGCTGTTCAATTCGACCAACGGCATCGCCGCGCAACTGGACGACAGCATCACAAACTACACCTCGTCCGGCGGCATCATTCAAAACCGTACGGACGCGATCAACGCCGACCTGACTAGCCTATCGAACCAGCAGACGACGCTTACAGCGTGGCAGGCTCAGCTCACCAGTATGTATACCGCGCAGTTCACAGCGCTCAACACACTGATGGCAACGATGAACAACAACTCGCAATACCTCACGCAACTGTTCGGTGGCACCAACAGCGCAGGCGCGCTCGCCACGAACAAGAGCTGAGCGCGACGAGGAGCGAGCCATGCAGAACGTCGCCCCGATCGAGCGCATCTGGCAGATAACGAAGGACCTCGAACTGGCGGTCGCTGTTGGCGAGTGGGAGCGGGCCGCGCAGCTCGCGGACGAGCGCTCGCCCCTGCTGACGGCGCTCGGCGTGCCCCAGCCGCAGGAGGTCATCGCGCGGCTCAAGGAGATCCACGAGATCGACAGCCGCATCGTCGAGGCCGCGCAGGCCGCGCAGCAGGTGCTGGGCGCCGAGTATCAGGCGAGCATGCAAGCGAGCCGCAACGCCGGGCAGTATTTGAGCATGGCGCGGTACTGAAGCAGGAGCAACGGTTCATTGCGTCCTTCGCGGCGCAATGGCGTACTCTGGCCCGCCTTGTGCGGGCTTTTTCTTTTCCGTTTCTTTGCCCTGAGAGTTCATCGAAGGCAAATTGGCGGCCGTTTTGGCGCTAGCTCGGACGATCGGCGTAATTGGCCGCCGCCCATAATTCGAACGTTCCGAGTTCTTGACGCGTACGCGCGCCTTCGTCATGACCGCCTTCCTCTGCACCGCCACACCTGCTGCCAAATTGCAGCAGAATCAAGACATTTCGCTCACCATGCAGCGCGCGATCGAACATCATCGCCAGCAGGAATATGACGAGGCGGCCGCGCGCTATGCCTCCGTCCTGGAGGCCGCGAGCGATCACCCCGACGCGCACTACCACCTCGGCGTGCTGCTCGTGCAAACGGGGCGGCCCTCCGAAGCAGTGCCGCATTTCGAGGCGGCGCTTGGGCATATGCCGAAAAATGGGCAGATCTGGGTCTACTACATCAACGCCCTCGTCGCCAGCCAGCAGACCGAGGCGGCGCGCGTCGTGCTCGACCTCGCGCGGCATCAAGGCCTGCCCGAGGCGGCCGTCCAGATGCTGCACGCGCGCATCAGTGGGGAAGAAGCGCCGCTCCCGGCCACGCCGGAGCCCGAGGCTGCGACCGCTCCCGCTCCCGAGGCTGATGCGAGCGGGAGCGACTCGCGCCCCCCTGCGGCATCCGATACGGACGAGCGCGTGAAGCTCGATACGCGCCGCGCAAGCCTCAAGGAGATGCGCCAGCTCCAGCATCTCTTCAACAGCGGGAAATTCGAAGCGGCGCTGAATGTGTCCCGCCGCCTGACGCATCAATATCCGTCGCATGGTGAATGCTGGTACGAACTTGGGCGTGTCCTGCAACGCACGGGCCGCTACAACGAGTCCGTCGAGGCAGCCGAGCACGCCGCCCGCTTGCTGCCCAACTTCATTGCCGCCCGGACGATGCTGACTGACGGGCTGATCACCACCCGCCAGTATCAGCAAGCCGAAACGCATTGCCGCCAAGCGCTCGAAAAATATCCCGAAAGCGCCGTGCTACATCGCAACCTGGGTACCGCCTTACAGGAGATGGGCCGGTACGCCGAGGGGATCGTCCATCTCCGCCGTGCCGTGAAACTGGCGCCGAACGACGCCCTCGAGTACGACGCGCTTGCCCTCTTGTTGCTCAAGCATGGTCTGTACGACGAAGCCGAAACCGCCTTCCGCCGTGCGCTCGAACTGGCACCGATGCAGGCGATAACCCACAGCAACCTGCTGTTCAACCTGATGCACAAGCCGGACCTCGATGCGCTCAGCGCATTCGCGGAGTTCCGCGAGTTTGCAGCGCGCCACGAAGCGCCGCTGCGTGCGCGTCGGCCCCGGCACACCAATGACCGCGATCCGTCGCGGCGCCTGCGAGTCGGTTTTGTTTCCGGCGATCTGCTCGGTCACCCGGTTGCGTATTTCTTCCTGTCGGTGCTAGAGCATCTGGCGCTCGATTCGAGTCTGTCACTGCACATCTATTCGAACTACGCGGTGACCGACGGCTTCACCGAGCAGATTCGTGCGCATGCGCAGACGTGGAGCGAAATCTTCGGCATGAGCGACGACGCAGTCGTGCAGAAGATCCGCGACGACGGCATCGATATCCTCATCGACCTGTCCGGCCATACCGGCCGCAACCGGCTCGTGGCCTTCGCGCACAAGCCGGCGCCGGTCCAGGCGAGCTGGATCGGCAATCCGGCCACGACGGGCCTGGATGCCGTCGACTATTACCTGTCGGACCGTTTTGTCACGCCGCTCGAACAATTCGAGCGCCAGTTCTCGGAAAAGCTCGTGTTCCTGCCGGCGCTCGCGCCGTTCAAGCCGCACCCGCAAGCGCCGGACGTCAACGAGTTACCTGCCCTGAAAAACGGCTTCATCACGTTCGGCAGCTTCAGCCGCATCGTCAAGATCGGGCCTGAAGTCGTGGCGCTCTGGGCACGCGTGCTGCGCGAGGTACCGGATTCGCGCATGGTCATCGGCGCGATTACGGCACGGGAGCAGATGGACAAGCTGACCGGGCTGTTCGCGAGCGAAGGGATCGACTTGAGCCGTATCAGTTTTCTGCAGCGCGGGAATGTCTCGACTTACCTGCAGCAGCACAATCTGATCGACGTCTGTCTCGACACGTTGCCCTTCGGCAATTCGACCACGACCATGCAAGCGTTGTGGATGGGCGTGCCCACCATGACCCTGCCCGGCGTTTCGATGGCGAGCCGCGGCAGCACGGGGTGGCTCTCGCACCTCGGGCTCGACTCAGCCTTCGTTGCGCAGGACAAGGACGACTTCGTGCGCAAGTGCGCCGCGCTGGCCGCCGACCCCGAAGCGCTCGCGGTAGTGCGCGGCGAGCTGCGCGAGTACTGCAGACAGTCGGTCCTGATCGACGCCGGCGCGATCTCCAACGCCGCCTCGCGCGCGTTTCGCACCATGTGGCAGCGGTGGTGCGACGGACTGGAGCCTGAGCATTTCGAGGTTCTGGCGCATGTCAGCAATGCGCACACCGCCGTGGACAACCCAGCAGGCCTGTCGCCCGAGCAGCGCGCCGCGCTGGCCGGTGAATTCGTCGATACGCTCACGCTCCTGCTCGACAAGCAGCAGTTTGCCGAGGCCGAAGCTGTAGCCCGCCAGTTCACCACGCTCTTGCCAGAAATCGGCAAGGCATGGCACATGCTGGCGACGTCGCTACTGCAGCAAGGGAAACCCTTTGAGGCACTGGAGCCTTTGCGCAAGGCCAATACTCTGCTGCCGAACGACAGGAACATCCGCCAGGAACTGAGCCGAGTCTCACAATACGTGAGCGATCTTGAGCGCATCGCGCCGGTCGACCGGGCTGAGCCAGCGAGCGAGCTGGCAGCGCTCAGGGCGGATAGCCGGCAATACCGGCATCCAGTCGGCGCCCTGATCGCCAACGTGCCGGTTCTGATCCCGACCTTTAACAACGTCACATATCTGCGCCGGATGGTGTCGCAGCTCCAAGGCAGAGGATTGCGCAATCTCATCGTCGTGGACAACGCATCGAGCGCCCCCGGTATGCTCGACTACCTCGCCAGCATCCAGGATACGGTGAGCGTCGCACGGCTCGACCACAATGTCGGGCCGCGCGCGTTCTTGCTTTCAGACGTCATCTATCACCGGCTGCCGGACATTTTCTGCATTACCGATCCCGATCTCGAACTGAATCCCGAGTTGCCCGATACTTTCCTGTTCGACCTGATAGACGCCACGGAAGCTTTGAAAATCGGCAAGGCCGGCTTTGCTCTCGACATCTCGCAACCCGCGCTGATGGACGAGAAAGCACTCTCCATCATGCAGTCGGACGGCGTGAAGAACTATGGGCTGATCGACTGGGAAGCACGCTTCTGGCAACAGCAGATCGCGGCGAGCGCCAACGGTGACCCGATCTTTCGCGCGCCGATCGATACGACCTTTGCGGTCTACAACAAGCGGTACTTCCGCCGCGAAACTCATCTGGCTGCGGTGCGTTTCGGTGGACGGTACACGTGCAGGCATCTGCCCTGGTACAAGGACAACGGACTGGATGCTGCGGAGGATCAGTACTACCGCAAACACCAGGCATGGTCCACGTTCCTGAAGTGACCATTGCGCCTGGTCGGTCAACTAAAGCTTTGTTGCGGGCACGTGGGGTAGAGCAGTAGTTCAGGCGACAGACTATCGGCGGTGCTAATGCATGGTATCCCGTAGCCATGGGCGTGCACTCAATGAGGGCCAACTAGCCAACTTCTCCCGCACCCGCTCGACCACCTCTTCCGCCAGAGCTGCGCGAGCAATGCGACCGCCGGCAACGACCGGTTTGCGTCGTTGTGATGTTGCGGCTTGCCCCGCCAAACGAGACCGACGCGCAATTCCGGCAGCAGCGCATCGAGCAGCGCGAGAATGTGTCGAGGAGCTGGGGTGCGCGGCAGCGGCGCTACGACCAAGGGGCTCAGCGGGCGCTTTGGGAGCGCGCTTGAAAAATATGCGCTGTGCGGCTGCGCTTGCGGGGAGGCTGGTGTGCCTGGCGGCGTGTGCCAGCCTCTCGCCCACACCAGGGATTGATGTATTGGAAGAGCGACGGGTTCTGCGCGGACGAGAAGGTTTTCTGCGACGCCTCCGCCTACCGAAGCCAGGATCGTGACCACGTTCGAGTACGAGTTGGAGAGCCGCGCCTCGCCCGTCGTGAGCGCGTTATCGAACGCCGCCGTACCCGCAGGCGTGTTGCCTGTTGGCGCTCGCATTGCCGGGCGTCACGCTGAACGCGTCGCCGTCCTTCGGGCGTACTCGAGATCGGGACGCTCAAGACGGAGCCGGCCACAATTACCGAGACGTCTGTGTACGTGCCTAACGTGCCCTTGCCCTGATTGGACGAGCCGGCCGCGGCGAGGTAGGCGGAGCCGTCTGCCTGCACGCTCTGGATCTGGAACAGCGTCTGACCGTTGTCGATGATCGTGATCTGCCGCGGGACCGACACCTGCACGTCGCGCGTGCCCGCGTCGCGGTTGTTCGTGACGCTGCCGCCGGCGGCATTCGTGAACACCAGCGGTGTTCTGAATAAACTTGAGACGCGCGCAAACTGTTGCGCCATCTTTAGCGCCATGCATCGACCGCGTTCAAGCGCGAGGCGTGCGGCGTAGCCTTCGTGCCCGGGGCTGCAACGTAGTGCAAGGCGGCGTATGCTCAACGGTCCCGGGTTTGCCCGGCCATTTCCCGCATTGCGTTCGCCCACTCATACCTGGAGCCATCATGGAACTACGCAGGATCGGCACTTCCTCGTTGCAAGTCGCCCCGCTCATGTTCGGCGGCAACGTATTCGGCTGGACGGCCGATGAAGCCACCTCTTTCTCGATCCTCGACGCGTTCGTTGAAGCCGGACTCAATTTCATCGACACCGCCGATGTCTACTCGGCCTGGGTGCCCGGCAACCAGGGCGGCGAGTCGGAGACGATCCTCGGCAAGTGGTTCCATCAGAGCGGCAAGCGCGAGCGGATCGTGCTCGCGACCAAGGTGTCGAAGCATCCGCAGCGCAAGGGGCTATCGGCCGCAAATATCCAGGCGGCGGTCGAAGACTCGCTGCGCCGCCTGCAAACCGATTACATCGACGTCTATTTCTCCCACGACGACGACACCGCGACGCCGCTCGCCGAAACGCTCGGTGCGTATCAGAAGCTGATCGAGGCGGGCAAGGTGCGCGTGATCGGCGCGTCTAACTATAGTGGCGCGCGCGTCGAGGAAGCGCTCGCGGTATCGCACGAGCACGGGCTGCCCGGGTATCAGTTGCTGCAGCCCGAATACAACCTGTACGACCGCGCGCAATACGAGAGCGACAGCGAGCCGGTGGCGCTCGCGAATCATCTCGGCGTGGTCGTTTATTACAGCCTCGCGAGCGGGTTCCTGTCAGGCAAATACCGCAGCGAGGCCGATCTGGCCGGCAAGGCGCGCGGGAGCCGGGTCGAAAAATACCTGAACGGGCGCGGCTTGCGGATTCTCGGCGCGCTCGACCGCGTCGCGCAACGGCACGGCAGCACGCCGGCCGCGATCGCGCTTGCATGGGTGATCGCGCGCCCGAGCGTTACGGCCCCTATTGCGAGCGCAACCTCGGTCCAGCAGTTGAAGAGCCTGGTCGCGGCCGTCCAGCTATCCCTCTCCGCCGACGATATTCGTGAGCTGGACGAAGCGAGCGCCTGATAAGGCGAACACCTCGGCCGCCAACGCGGCGGCGATCCGCGCCAGGGAATAGCCTGGCGCAATCGGTAAACCCCTGGTAGGATGGAGAGTTTCCTGATATGATCGGGAGTGAATTGAGATCTTTGCCTGTTTCGTCAGTGTTCTTCGTTGATGAAAGGTTGGCGAAACGGCAACTGACGCGGCTTTTGCATTACGTCTGTCCGCGTTCCGCGGTGAACTCCCCACCTCTCTTTTCCGGCCTCCGTGGCCGCTTTGCCTCTCGCTTCATTCGTGGTTTGGCCGGGGTTGTTTATCAGCCTCGCGTTTGCCTGTTACTGGCCATGAATCGGAGCGACCGGAGGGCCGGCGCGTGAGTGGTGACCTGAGCGGTTACCGCCATGCAATTAAACCCGTATCTAGTGATTGAGTTAGGAATTACATGACGACGATTCTTCTGAAGGAAAACGAGCCGTTCGAAGTGGCAATTCGCCGCTTTCGTCGCGCAATCGAAAAGAATGGCCTGATCGCTGAACTGCGTGAACGCCAGTCGTACGAAAAGCCGACCACGGCTCGCAAGCGCAAGAAGGCAGCAGCTGTTAAGCGCCTGCACAAGCGTCTGCGCAGCCAGATGCTGCCGAAAAAGCTGCACTGAACACGCTTTTTTAGATACGCCGAACGGCGATGTGGGCTTCGAAAGAAGCCACATCGCCGTTTTGCTTTCATAGCGTCGGATTTTGCCCCTGCGTGCAGCCGTTACGCCGCGCTCCTCAGCCGCTCGGCCGACAGCCTGAACTCGCGCGCGATCGAGCCCAGCCGGTCGTGCCACTCCCATGTGCCGAACACGTCGTGCACGTTTTGCAGGCAACTGAGCAAGGCGATGGTCACCGGGTCGTATACGTTGATGCGGGCGCGAAGCAGCGCTTTTTTCAGCGCGGCCAAGCCGACATCCATGTAAGCGGGCACTTCGGCCGGTGGCTTGCCGATGAAGCGCACCGGAACGCCTTCCATTGCGGTCATGTAATCGCGCGGCTTGATCAGGGTGCCGACCGGGCAGCCGCCGCAATAGCCGCGGCAGGCGCCGACGCCCTCAGTAGCAATGCAGCGCGTTTCTGTTCGAACAGATGCGAGACGGACTGATCGTAAATGTCCTGGTGGGTCAGGAAGCTAAGTGTTTTCATGGTTGGTCTCCCGCGTCCGAGGCGGTAGTTATTTGTTGTTGAGCGCGCATCGCCTGAGCGCATGGCGACGAGTATCCGCCGTGCGTCGTCCGACGAAGGGCCGACTACGAGCATGAAAGGGCGCCAATTCACGCGTTTGCGCGTCCCGCGGACGCCGTGGCCTCACCTCGCCTTCCGACCACGCCCCTTCTTGCCCAGCGACACGCATCGCTCACGACACATGCAGGTCGTCTCATGATCGTTGACCATGCCGATCGCCTGCATGAATGCGTAGCAGATCGTCGAACCGACAAATTTGCAGCCGTAGCGCTTGAGCGCCTTGCTTAGCGCGTCGGATACTTCCGTCGACGCAGGTGCATGCTTATACGAAGTCCATTCGTTCTGAATCGGCGTGTCGTCGACGAATGACCACACGAAGTTCGCGAGCGAGCCATGTTCGGCCTGAATCTGCTGCACAGCGCGCGCGTTCAGGATGGCCGCCTCGATTTTGCCGCGATGTCGAACGATGCTTTCATCGGCGACGAGCGCATCCACGCGCTTCGGCGTGAAGGCCGCGACCTTGTCGATGTCGAAGTCGGCGAATGCACGACGGTAGCCGATGCGCTTGTTGAGGATCGTCGACCATGACAAACCGGCCTGCGCGCCTTCGAGCACGAGCATCTCGAACAGGTGCTGGTCGTCGCGCGAGGGCACACCCCATTCGGTGTCGTGGTACCGTGCGAGCGCTTCGCTCGATACCCAGTTGCATCGTTGTGTCACTGTCGCGCTCCCGCGTGGTCATGTCGTTCGCCAGCATAGCGGAAGCGGTGTACGCCGCAAGCTGGCCAATCGGCTAATTGCGCGATTCAAACTGACCTGCCACGCTAAGCGTTATTCACCCACGGAACTGATTCGATTCGATGAACCACGACTTCTTTCTGATCGGCGTCGACGGCGGCGGCACCGGCACGCGCGTCGTGCTCGCCGACGCGCAGGGCCGCGAACTGGTGCAAGCGGCAAGCGGCCCATCGGGCCTTGGGCTCGGCATCCCGCGCGCATGGCAGTCCATTCAGGCCGCCTGCGGCGAAGCGTTCCAGCGAGCCGGAGTCGCGCTGGACTGGTCGCGCTGCGTGCTCGGTTGCGGACTGGCGGGCGTCAACAATCGCGACTGGCTCGCCGAGTTTCACCAGCAGGCGCCGCGGCTCGCCGGACTGGCCGTCGAAACCGACGCCTACACGACCCTGCTCGGCGCGCACGACGGCGCGCCCGGCGTGATCGTCGCACTCGGCACCGGCAGCGTCGCGGCTTCGCTCGCGAGCGACGGCGAATTCCGCATGGCCAGCGGCTACGGCTTTCCATCGGGCGACGAAGCGAGCGGCGCATGGCTCGGCCTTCGGCTGATCGTGCACGCGCAACAGGCGCTGGATGGCCGCGTTGCCGTCGACGATCTCACGCAAGCGCTGCTCGCGCATACCGGCGCGCGGGATCGCGACAGTCTCGTCGTGTGGCTGTGCACGGCCAATCAGACTGCCTACGCGCGGCTCGCGCCGATCGCGATCGAACACCGCGCACATCCGTTCGCGGCGCGGCTGCTCGGCGAGGCCGGCGTCGAAGTCGGCAAGATGATCGCCGCGCTGGACGCGACGGGCGCGCTGCCGGTCGCGTTATGCGGAGGGCTCGGTACGCCGTTGCGCGAGTACGTGCCGCAGGCGTATCAGGCGCGCCTGCGCGAGCCGCGCGCGGATTCGGCGCATGGCGGCTTGCAACTGGCGCGGCGCGAGGCGCAGCGGCTGGCTCGGGGAGACCTGTAAAATACCCGCTTTGCCGCTGCCTCGACGGTTCAGCCGCCGGACTCACCATGTATAAAGTCATCGCCACGGATCTCGACGGCACACTGCTCAATGCCGATCACCAGGTAGACCCGTTCACGGTCGCCACGGTGCGCAAGCTCGAAAGCGACGGGCTGCAGTTCGTGATCGCCACCGGGCGGCATTACTGCGACGTCGCGGGCATCCGCGATCTGCTCGGCATCAATCCGTATCTGATCACCTCGAACGGCGCGCGCATTCACGCGCCTGGCAACACGGTGATCCACGCCGACGATTTGCCGCCGGCGATCGTTCAGCGTCTCGTGCAGCCCGAAATTGTCGGCGCGCATGGTCGAGTGATCGTCAGTCTGTTTGCAGACGAGGCGTGGCTCATCGACCGCGACGCGCCCCATCTGCTGGAATTTCACCAGGATTCCGGCTTCACGTACGAAGTGACCGACCTGCCGAAGCACGATGGCGTCGACATTGCCAAGGCGCTGTATATCGGCGACCCCGCCGATCTCGCGCAGGTGGCCGCCAATCTGGAACGCGACTTCGGCGAGCGACTGTACGTGACGTATTCATTGCCGGATTGTCTCGAAGTGATGACCGCGAATGTGTCGAAGGGGCGCGCCCTGCAGATCGTGCTCGAGCGTCTCGGTGTCGACGCGTCGCACTGCGTCGCGTTCGGCGACAACATGAACGATATCGATCTGCTCGAGACGGCCGGCCATCCATTCATGATGAACAACGCCAATCCCGATCTGATCACCCGTCTGCCGCATGTGCCGCGCATCGGCAACAATTTCGAGGCGGGCGTTGCGCATCATCTGCGCAAACTGTTTGCGCTCAACGACGAACTGGCATCTTGAACCGTGGTCACTGCGATTGAAAGCGGCCCGCATCCGCTCGCGTGGATGCGGGCCGCAAAAGTTGCTCCCGAAGCGCGCAGCGTGCGCTCCGCTTGCGCTCGTCAATCCCGCCAGCCGCGGTGCTCGCCTCGATTGTCATGACCCCAGCGATGGTTGTCGTGACCCCAGCCCCGGTCATCGCGGTGATAGTCGCGGTAGTAGTCGCCGCGCGGGTAGCGATGATCCCAGCCGCCGTAATACACCGGCTCCGGCGCCGCGTAGACGCGCGCGGGCGCTGCATAAACCGGGGCGCCGAGCGATAGGCCGACGCTCAGATCCGTATGCGCCTGCGCGACACCGCATGCGCCCGCCGCGAGTCCGGCAGCAACCAGCAAGTGAGTGACGATGCGTTTCATGTTGGTCTCTCCTGTGAGGCGACGTAGGTTTGTCGCGCAGGACCAATGTACGCACTCGAGGCGGGCAGGACTGCGACCAGATGTTACGGACTGCAAGCATCGTCGAAGTCATCGAAGCTAGAAAAAAACGCTCGCGCGGACGTTGCGCGCAAATACCTTACTTCGCTTGCAGCCGCGCCGCACGGGGCTTTGCGGCGGATCAATTCAAGCCGGCAGGCGGCTCGTCGCGCACGCACGCCGCTTGCCGCGCCGGCGCACGTAAACACGGCTTACATCTGTATTGCTCAATTAATCCGCCGCGGGCGCCGAAGCGGCCGAAGTTGCGGAAGAGGCCGCCCCTGTCGAAGATGCCGACACTCCCGGCAAGGCCGCGCAAGGGCAATCGGTTGCCCGCCCGTCGAGCCCTTCGCGATCGTGTTTGAAGCTCGCGCGCGGCGTGCCGTTCTGCCAGTCGAGTCGGACGATGTAAATGCTGTCGAAGTCGTCGCTTTGCCATTTCGGCACGTCGGCCGCGCGACCGCCATGCGTGCTCAACATCTGCCGCAACAGCTTCTCGATCAGCTTGTGCTCCCAGGCAACGACGATCAGCTTGCCGCGATTGGCCGGGTCGACGAGCGCGTTGCCGAGCTGGTCGATCTGCGCAAAACCGTACGGTGTTTGGACCGGCATCTGGAATTGAATCGCGGTCGGTTCGATCGTCGCGAGCGGGCGCACGTAATAGTACGGATGACCGCCGTCGTCTTTTTGCTGGCCGGGGTCGGGTGCGTAGATCGCATCGGGCTTGCCGAATTTGGCGGCGATCACGGCCGGCAACGCGAGCGCACGGTTGAGCCCCTGGCAGTCTAGCTGGCCGTACCCCTGCGCGGGTTTCTCGCCGTGTCGAACGAATATGAGGGTTTCGATATTGCCGCCCGCCGCGGCAACAACGGGGGCCGCGGTCGCAACGACGGTCGCCGTGTTCGTCGCCGCGGACGCGGCCGGCAACGCCATCGTGCTCGCGCACAGGCCGCCGAGCGACAGTGCGACGCCATGCAGGAATCCGCGGAAACGGTTCATCGAAAACACCTGTGCGAGGCTGGGAAGTCGCCCGATTCTAGCAGCGGTGCCCACCGGCACGCGGCCGGCGCGGCATTCATATCGCATTGGCGAGCGCAATGAATAATGGGCGCCGAGGCGCCCATTCATACCCACTACGCGACGATCGCGAGACCGGGGCGTCGAACTGGCCGTCAGTCGAGCGCCAGCTTGCGCGCATCGCTGCTGCGATCCTCGGCGATCAGCGGATAGACGACACCTGCGATCACCGCGCCGATGATCGGCGCAACCCAGAACAGCCACAGCTGATCGATCGCCACGCCGCCGACGAATAGCGCCGGGCCCGTCGAGCGCGCCGGATTGACCGACGTGTTGGTGACAGGAATCGAGACCAGATGGATCAGCGTCAGGCACAGGCCGATCGCGATGGGCGCGAAGCCGGCCGGCGCGCGGCGGTCGGTCGCGCCGAGAATCACGAACAGGAAGAAGCCAGTCATGACCACTTCGCAAATGAAGGCAGCGGCGAGCGAGTAGTGCCCCGGCGATTGCTCGCCGTAACCGTTCGTCGCGAAGCCGCTCGCGACCAGGTCGAAGCCAGGCTTGCCCGACGCGATCAGCGACAGTACGAATGCGCCGAGCACCGCGCCGACCACCTGCGCGACGACATAGGGCAGAAGATCGCGCACCGGAAATCGGCCGGCGACGGCCAGTCCGACGCTCACCGCCGGATTCAGGTGGCAGCCTGAAATGTGGCCAATCGCAAAAGCCATCGTCAGCACGGTCAGGCCGAAGGCCAGCGACACGCCGACGAAGCCGATGCCCAATCCGTGAACCGGCCCGGCGAAGTTGGCGGCGAGGACCGCGCTGCCGCAGCCTCCGAGCACGAGCCAGAAGGTGCCGAGCAATTCGGCAACGAGGCGCTTTGACAACTGCATTTTTGGTGATCCTAAAAAGAATGGGTACTTCAGAAGCACGCATCGAAAAGGGCGAGTACGTACCTTGAGCGCGCAATTCTAGGCAGACAGCGCCAAATTGAGTGTCAAAGATTGTCAATCCGCACAGAATTTATAAACTATTGCGAGATAAAGCGCGGGTTTTACAATTCACACTCTTTAATAATTATCAGAGGAAAATTCGCTAAACCGGTATTAGTCGCCATTGCGAATTTTTATAATTGCAGCTAGTCTGCGGTCGAATGAGTTCTAGAAAAGGGGAGAACCGAATGTCTCAATATGCAGACCTCAAGGCGCAGATTGCCAAATTGCAGGCACAGGCAGAAGAAGCGCGACGCACGGAAATCGACAATGTCGTCGCCGACATCCGCCAAAAGATCGCCGAATACGGTCTGACCGCGCAGGATCTCGGTTTCGCGGTCGCCGCCAAGCGCGGCCGCCCGCCCAAGAAGACGCCGCTGCCGGCGAAATATCAGGACCCGAAGTCGGGCAATACATGGAGCGGGCGCGGCAAGCCGCCCAAATGGATCGTCGGCAAGAATCGCGAGCGATTTCTGATTGGCTCGGCGTGACGCTCGCCCGACCTGATGTGAGACGAGGTGAAGGCGGTCTGAAGGTTTCTTTGCTGTTTGGCTTATTCGCCGCTCGCAAATCCACCGTGGAAGCGCAACCATCCCTGTATTAAAAAAGCCGCCCATACAGGGCGGCTTTTTCCCGTCCGGCAGCCAAAAGACTTCGTTTTTCGCTCGCGCAAACGATTCCGATGCCGGACTCGCCGCTATTGCGGCGTTATAAGCGAAGGTTCACAGCGCCGCTTCAATGCGGGCCGAAAACGGCCAGCCGTAAAAGCGCCGGCCGTTTTCAGGCGCGCCTAGCCGACCGCGACCTGGCGCAATACCGGGCGCCGCGACGTTTCAATCAAGGCGGAATAGCCGTCGATATAGTTCTGCGCCATCGTTTTCGAACTGAAGCGGCGTTCGAACTGGGCGCGGATTTCGATGCGCGACAGCTCGTCGAGACGCTGCAGAGCCGCTACCGCGCCTTGCACGTCCTCGACGATATAGCCGGTCACGCCGTGGTCGATCACCTCAGGCACGGAGCCGCGGTTGAACGCGATAACCGGCGTGCCGCAGGCCATCGACTCGATCATCACGAGGCCGAACGGCTCGGACCAGTCGATCGGGAACAGCAGCGCCTTCGCGCCCGACAGAAACTCGGGTTTCTGCGCCTCGTTGATCTCGCCGACGAACTCGACATGCGCCATCGACAGCAGCGGCTCGATCTCGCGCTTGAAGTACTCCATGTCGACCTTGTCCACCTTGGCGGCGATCTTCAGCGGCAGACCGCTTTGCGCGGCGATCCTGATAGCTGTATCGACGCGTTTTTCCGGGCAGATGCGGCCGAGGAACGCGAGATATTCGGGCTTCTTGTGCGGCTGCGGCGTCAGCAACTGGTCCGGCAGACCGTGATAGATCGTGCTGAGCCAGTTGGCCTGCTGCAGCGGCAGACGCTGCGAATCCGAAATCGACACGACCGGCACATGCGAGAACGCGTCGAACACCGGCTGTAATTCCGGCAGGTCGAGACGACCGTGCAGCGTGGTCACGAACGGCGTGTCCATCGTCGTGAACAGGGGGAACGGCAGGTAGTCGAGATGAAAATGCAGCACGTCGAACTCGTGCGCGATCTTGCGGACCTTTTCCATCATCAGCACGTGCGGCGCCAATGCATCGCGAATCGTCGGATCGAGGCGCAGCGCGCGCGGCCAGCATGCCTCGAGATTGGCGGACGTGACCGAGTCGCCGCTCGCGAACAGCGTGACGTCATGGCCGAGCTCGACCAGCGCTTCGGTCAGATACGACACGACACGTTCGGTGCCGCCATAGAGTTTCGGTGGGACAGCTTCGTAGAGCGGCGCGACTTGTGCGATTCGCATGCGTTTTCTCCTGTGTCGATCAGAGTTAGCGCTGTGGCGCCGACCCGGATCCCATGCGGATTTTTGATACTTACCGGGGCTTCGCACCACGGCTGAATGGCGCGTGGTACGTCTGCCTAACCGGACGGTTGGGCGCGGTTTGCCCCGCCCGAGGGTGCTCCGAAATAGCTATCGGGTAATCCCTTAGCCTTCATTATCGGGATCGACCGCGGTAATTCGAGTTATTTTTCAAACGCTTAATGTTGTTACAGCGCGAAACATCGACCGTTACAGCTGCCGCGCAAGGTCGAGCCGCCAACAGGTCCCCATCATCGGGAAGCGTAATTCCACCGACTTAATCAGGCTCGACAGGCGAAATGCACCGTAGCAAGCGGCGGACCCGAGGGTCGGGATGCGCCGGGAAAGATCTCTAACCGAGCCAGATTGCAGCCGGGTGAAAACGTCTTATAATTCTTTTCCACCGTTTTACGGTGCGGCGGCGAAGTTCTGAAAACTCACCATCCGGTACACGCCGCAGCCGTATAAATTCCCAGCGCGCATCGTCAGTCCCGCCCCGCGCATCAATTCGACCCAATTCGTGCCTCGCCGCAACCCGGGTTGTAGGAATAATTCCTACACAAATGACGGATTAATCCGTCACCCAGCTGGGGTGTCTCTCCGATTTTCGGCTGTGCCCCCTTTCGAGACAATGCTTGCAAGACCAGAGACGAGCGGATTCGCGCGGATTCAGCGCGCGCGTTCGAGCAAACGTTTCCGCAAAAAATCGGCCTGACCAGCCGGGCATACGAACGGGGGAAATCATGAGCACGACTAGCCATATGCTCAGTGAGATCAGGGAAGTCAATCTTTCCTATCTGCTGCTCGCCCAGCGTCTGCTGCGCGAAGACAAGCCGATGGGCATGTTCCGCATGGGTATTTCGGACCAGCTGGCCGACGTGCTCGCCAATCTGTCGTTGGCGCAGACCGTCAAGCTCGCGGCGTCCAACCAGATGCTGTGCCGCTTCCGCTTCGACGATCACGCGGTGCTGTCCGCCCTCGCGGACAAGGACAAGTCCAGCGCGATGGCGCAGGCTCATTCGGCGATCCTGATGGCGAGCCAGCCGGTCGAGCAGATCGGCTGATGGCCAGTAAGAGCGTCGTACTCGAAGTCCGGGAAATCACCCTCGCGATCGAGCTGATCGAACTGGGCGCGCGTCTGCAATTGCTGGAGGCGGAAACCAGCCTGTCGCGCGACCGGCTCGTCAAGCTGTACAAGGAATTGAAAGGGGTGTCGCCGCCCAAGGGCATGCTGCCGTTTTCGACCGACTGGTTCATGACCTGGCAGCCGAACTTTCATTCGTCGCTGTTCTACAACATCTACCGTTTCATGGCCGGTCACGGCGGCTGCCGCGCGATCGAATCGATCGTGAAGAGCTACCGGCTGTATCTCGAGCACGTGCAGTTGCACGACGACGAGCCGGTGCTCAGTCTCACGCGCGCCTGGACGCTGGTGCGCTTCTTCGACTCGGGCATGCTGCAGATGAGCGCCTGCCGCCGCTGCGGCGGCCACTTCGTCGCGCACGCGCACGATCCGCAGCACGGGTTCGTTTGCGGGCTGTGTCAGCCGCCGTCGCGCGCGGGCAAGACGAAGAAGGCGGCGCAAACGCGGGCCGAGCGGCAAATCGCCGTCGCCGGAGTCCCGGCCGAGGTGCCGCAAGTGTCCGACGCGCGAGCTCACGAGGCCCGCTGCCCCGCCCCCACGCTCGATACCGTCGTCACCGCCGACGTCTGAGCAGCACGCGTTGAGGCAGCGCAAGCCTCTGGTTTACACCGGACTCGAGCGCCGTCTTTTTCCCCAAAGTTTTCCGCCCCGGTGCCGTAAACCTGACTAACGACGGTAACCGTCGCTTTTTTGTGAGGGCTCGGCAGTGCTGATTTTCGTGGGAACACTCGTGACGCTGTTGTCCGTTTTCGGCGGTTACGCGCTCGAAGGCGGCCATCTCGGCGCGCTGCTGCAACCCGTCGAGGTGCTGATGATCGTCGGCGCCGGAGTCGGCGCATTCATTCTCGGTAACGGGATGAAGACGATCCGGGCGACACTGCGCGTCATTCCGACCCTGTTCAAGGGGGCGAAGTACAACAAGGACGTCTACATGGAGCTGATGGGGCTCCTGTACGTGCTGCTCGCGAAAGCGCGCAAGGAAGGCACGCTGACGCTCGAAGCCGACATCGACGATCCGTCGAAGAGCCCGATCTTCACGCAGTACCCGAAGATCCTCGCCGACAAGCACATCATCGAGTTCCTGACCGACTACCTGCGGCTGATGGTCGGCGGCAACATGAATGCGTTCGAGATCGAAAGCCTGATGGACGAGGAGATCGAGACGCACCACCAGGAAGGCGAGGCGCCCGCGCACGCGCTGACCAAGGTCGGCGACGCGATGCCGGCGTTCGGTATCGTCGCCGCGGTGATGGGCGTCGTGCACACGATGGCCTCGGCCGACAAGCCGCCCGCGGTGCTCGGTGAAATGATCGCGCAGGCGCTCGTCGGCACGTTCCTCGGCATTCTGCTTTCGTACGGGCTGATCGGGCCGCTCGCCAGCGTCGCCGAGCAGCGCGTGACCGAGTCGACCAAGATGTTCCAGTGCATCAAGGTGACGATCCTCGCGAGCCTGAACGGCTACGCGCCGGCGATCGCGGTCGAGTTCGGCCGCAAGGTGCTGTTCTCGACCGAGCGCCCGTCGTTCGCCGAGCTCGAAGAGCACGTGCGCCGCGTCAAGGCGAAATAAGCAGGCGACGGGAACCGATCCGATGAGCAGCAAGGACAAAGACCGCGCAATCGTCGTCAAGCGCAGCGCGCCGAAAAAGTCCGGTCATCACGGCGGCGCGTGGAAGCTCGCGTACGCGGACTTCATGACCGCGATGATGGCGTTCTTCCTGCTGATGTGGCTGCTGAGTTCGGCCTCCACCGTGCAGCTGAAAGGTATCGCCGACTACTTCAACCAGCCGTTGAAGATCACGCTGTGGGGCGGCGATCGCAGCGCCGAAGACTCGAGCATCCTGAAGGGCGGCGGTCGCGACATCTCGACCGACGCGCAGGGCGTGACCCGCTCGACCGACGGCAGCAGCAGCCGCGCCGAGCGCACCGCGTCGCACAACGACGACGACTCCGTGAAGCAGCTGACGGGCGCGCTCGAACGCCAGGAACAGGTGCGTCTGCACGACCTGCAGGTCAAGCTGATGGCGGCGATCGAGGCGAACCCGGTGCTGCGCCAGTTCAAGCAGCAGATCCGCATCGACTCGACGCTGACCGGCCTGCGCATCGAGATCGTCGACTCGCAGAAGCGGCCGATGTTCGCGACCGCACGCGACGTCGTCGAGCCGTACATGCGCGACATCCTGCGCGAGATCGGCCACACGCTGAACGACGTGCCGAACCGCATCATCGTGCAGGGCCATACCGACGCCGTGCCGTACGCGGGCGGTGAGAAGGGCTATAGCAACTGGGAGCTGTCGGCAGACCGCGCCAACGCGTCGCGGCGCGAGCTGGTCGCGGGCGGCATGGACGAAGCGAAGGTAATGCGCGTGCTCGGTCTCGCGTCGACGCAGAACCTGAACAAGGCGGACCCGCTCGATCCGGAAAACCGTCGCATCAGCATCATCGTGTTGAACAGGAAGTCCGAGGAGGCGCTCGATCACGACGACTCCACGACGACGACCCTGTCGGACGACGCAGCCGGCTCGAAGCCGCTGCTGCAAAGACTTGCGCAGCCGGTGACGGCTGCACCGAAGTTGCCGGCGGCGGCGCCACCGGCCCAGTAACAGACCGCGGCCGCCGGGCCGCGGCCCGCGCCCGACCGGCGCGCACCGCCCGGCGGCCCAGTGTTAAGCGCAGCGAGGTTTTCATGATCAGGCACATCCTGGCAATCGACGATTCGGCATCGATGCGGCAGATCCTCGCCGCGACGCTGACGGGCGCCGGCTATGAAGTCACGCTCGCGGCGGACGGCAACGAAGGGCTCGAAAACGCGCTCGCGATGGCGTTCGATCTCGTGTTGACCGACCAGCACATGCCCGGCAAGACCGGTCTCGATCTGATCACCGCGCTGCGCGGAAATCCGGCCTATCAGGCGACGCCCATCCTCGTCCTCACGACGGAATCGGGCGAACCCTTCAAAGAGGCGGCGCGCGCGGCGGGCGCGACCGGCTGGATCGAAAAGCCGCTCGACCCGGACATGCTGACCGAGCTGGTGGCGGCGCTGGCCGAACCGGACCCGGCTTGATCCGCGCAATCAGCACCTTTAGACACAGTACAGATAGCTCTCGACGCGCCTCTACGGCGACTCAAGCCAGACAGGCACTCTCGCGGTGAACCAGGCATGACACTCGACATCACACAGTTCTATCAGACGTTCTTCGACGAAGCGGACGAACTGCTCGCGCAGATGGAGCAATTGCTGCTCAATCTCGACGTGGCCCACCCGGACCCCGAAGACCTCGCGGCGATCTTTCGCGCCGCGCATTCGATCAAGGGCGGCGCGGCGACGTTCGGTTTCACCGCGCTCACCGAGACCACGCACATTCTCGAGTCGCTGCTCGATCGCGCGCGCAACAACGAGCTGGTGCTGCGCAAGGACATGATCGACACGTTCCTCGAAACCAAGGACGTGCTGTCCGGCCAGCTCGCCGACTATCGCGCGAGCGCCGAGCCCGATGCGGCGGTGGCGCGCGCGATCTGCGCGAAGCTGGAGCAGCTGCACGCGGAAAGCCGCATGGGCGGCGCGCCGGCAGCGGCGGCGAGCGCCGCAACCGCGCCGGCCGTGAGCGCCCCCGCGCCCGCAGCAGCGCAGGCGACGGCAACCCAAACAACAACACAAGCAACCGCGGTACAGCAGCAAGGCGGCACCCCGCCCGAGCACGTCGTCGAACAGGCGGTGCAGGCGGCGGGCGAATGGATCGACGGCGAACCGGCACAGACCGGACAAGCCGCGGGCACGGCCGACAGCGCCGGCCCACATCTGAAAATTACGCTACGGGGCGTGGGAGAGAAAGACCAGGAACTGCTCACCGAAGAGCTGGGCAACCTGGGCAACATCGTCGGGCAGGTCAAGAGCGGCAGCGATCTGACGCTGTGGCTCTCGAGCGACGTATCTTCCGACGACATCATCGCCGTGTGCTGCTTCGTGATCGACGAAAGTCAGATCACGATCGGCCGTGGCACCGCGCCGGTGGACGACGCGCAGCAGGGCGAACCTGGAACGCCCGACGCTGCCGCTCCGACACCGGCGCAATCCGCGCAGGTCGCGCCCGCCGCTCCCGCGGCGCAAGCGCAGGCGCAGCCGGTCCTTCACACGGAGCCCGCGGCATCATCGACCCCAGCGGCCCTCATCGCTGCGCCCGCAAGCGTACCCGGTCAGGCGGACAGCATCGAGCCGCCGCCAGCGGCACCCGCGGCGGCTCAGGCGGCGGCTCAGGCGTCGGCCAAACCGGCTTCGGCCGCGTCCGCCGATCAGGACCGCAAGGCGGCCCGTCCGGCCGCCGCGGCGGCCGGCGCCGAAGGCAGCTCGATTCGCGTCGGCGTCGAGAAGGTCGATCAGCTGATCAATCTGGTCGGCGAGCTGGTGATCACGCAGGCGATGCTCGCGGAGACCACCAGCACGTTCGATCCGGCGCTGCACGACCGGCTCTTCAACGGCATGGCGCAACTCGAGCGCAACGCCCGCGATCTGCAGGAAGCGGTGATGTCGATCCGCATGATGCCGATGGATTACGTGTTCAGCCGCTTCCCGCGTCTGGTGCGCGATCTCGCGGCGAAACTCGGCAAGGAGGTCGAACTCGTCACCTTCGGTCAGGCGACCGAACTCGACAAGAGCCTCATCGAACGGATCATCGACCCGTTGACGCACCTCGTGCGCAACAGTCTCGACCACGGCATCGAGACCGTCGAGGCGCGGCGCGCGGCGGGCAAGGATTCCACCGGTCAGCTGGTGCTGTCGGCGGCGCACCACGGCGGCAACATCGTGATCGAGGTCAGCGACGACGGCGCGGGCCTGCGCCGCGACAAGATCCTCGCGAAGGCGGCCAAGCAGGGCATGCAGGTCAGCGACACGATGAGCGACGAGGAAGTCTGGAACCTGATCTTCCTGCCGGGCTTCTCGACCGCCGAGCAGGTCACCGACGTGTCCGGCCGCGGCGTCGGCATGGACGTGGTGAAGCGCAACATCCAGTCGATGGGCGGTCACGTCGAGATCACGTCGCACGCGGGCAAGGGCAGCACCACGCGGATCGTGCTGCCGCTCACGCTCGCGATCCTCGACGGCATGTCGGTGAAGGTCGGCAACGAGATCTTCATCCTGCCGCTGAACTTCGTGATGGAGTCGCTGCAACCGCGAGCCGAAGACATTTACACGGTCGCCAACGGCGAGCGCGTGGTGCGCGTGCGCGGCGAATACCTGCCGCTCGTCGCGCTGCACGAGGTGTTCAACGTGTCGGATGCGAAGCAGGAGCCGACCCAGGGCATCGTCACGATCATGCAGACCGAGGGACGGCGCTTCGCGATGCTGATCGATGAACTCGTCGGCCAGCAGCAGGTGGTCGTAAAGAATCTGGAAACGAACTACCGCAAGGTGCACGGCATTTCCGCGGCGACCATTCTGGGCGACGGCAGCGTCGCGCTGATCGTGGACGTCGCGGCGCTGAACCGCGAATCGCGTCATGCGCATGGGCATGCGCAGGCGATGAGCCTCGCCTAACGCACGCAGCAAACGCGGCACTGACAGACATCGCAACACAACTTCAACTCAATTCATCCCAACCGTTTGGGGGCTAACGTGGCAGAAGTCCAATCCATCAATTCGAGCGTCGCAAACGCGAGCGGTACGAATGGCCGCCGCGACGCGCAGGCGGACGCCGGCGGTCAGGAATTCCTCGTCTTCACGCTCGGCGCGGAAGAGTACGGCATCGACATCCTGAAGGTGCAGGAAATCCGCGGCTACGACAACGTGACGCGCATCGCCAACGCGCCCGAGTTCATCAAGGGCGTGATCAACCTGCGCGGCATCATCGTGCCGATCGTCGACATGCGGATCAAGTTCCATCTCGGCCGCGTCGAGTACGACCATCAGACCGTCGTGATCATCCTGAACGTCGCGCATCGCGTGGTCGGCATGGTCGTGGACGGCGTATCGGACGTGCTGACGCTCGCGGTCGATCAGATCATGCCGGCGCCGGAATTCGGCGCGACGCTGACGACCGAATACCTGACCGGTCTCGGCACGGTCGACGGCCGCATGCTGATCCTGATGGACATCGAGAAGCTGATGACCAGCTCCGAGATGTCGCTGACCGAAACGCTCGGCGTCTGAGCGCAGGCAGTAACGGAACCCGGCACAAGGAGCATCGAAATGCTGAGCAGGTGGTCGATCCGCACGTCGCTGACCATGGTGGGGATTCTTCTGGTGACGCTGACCGTGGTGGTCGGCGCGCTCGGGCTGACCGCGCTGAATCGCGCGAGCGGCTCGCTCGATCGCATCGCACGCGGCGAACTGGTCGCGATTCATGCGCTCGACGATGCGTCGGCGTATCTGTTGCGTTCGCGCATCGCGATCGATCGCTTCAACACGCTGACGGCCGCCGGTAACGCGGACGAGGCGAAGAAGGCGCTCGATCGCGGGCAGGAGCTGCTCGGCAAGAGCAAGCAGAGCTGGCAGGCGTATCTCGACGCGCCGAAGCACCGCGTCGAGCAGGCCTTGCTCGACGATGTGCTCGCGAAGCATACGACGGTGATGCACGACGGCGTCGACGTCGAATTCGCCGCGTTGAACGCGAACAATCTCGACGCGTATCACGCGGTCGCGGACACGAAGATCAGCCCGATGTTCATCGCCTACGACACGGCCGGCGCCGCGGTGATCCAGGCGTTGCGGCAGAGCGTGGCCGATCAGGAAACGAGCGCGCAGTCGAGCGCGTCGCTGATGATCATGCTGATCGGCGTGACCACGGTGTTCGCGCTGCTGGTGGTGGTCGGCATCCGTTTCGCGCTGCGCGGTCTCATCGTGCAGCCGCTGAACGACGCGACCGCCTGTTTCGAGCGGATCGCCGGGGGCGATCTGTCCACCCCCGTCGAGGTGTTCAGCAACAATGAAATCGGCCGTCTGTTCGCGGGCATCAAGCGGATGCAGGAAAGCCTCGCGACGATGGTGCGCGCGGTGCGCAGCGGCACCGAATCGATCGACACCGGCGCGCGCGAAATCGCGATGGGCAACACCGATCTGTCGCAGCGCACCGAGCAGCAAGCGGCGTCGCTGCAGGAAACCGCATCGAGCATGGATCAGCTGACCGGCACCGTGCGGCAGAACACCGAGAACGCGCGCCAGGCGAGCCAGCTCGCCGTCAACGCGTCGGACATCGCGACGCGCGGCGGCGACGTGGTGAGCCAGGTCGTCACGACGATGCAGCAAATCGCGACCAGTTCGAACAAGGTCGTCGACATCATCGGCGTGATCGAAGGCATCGCGTTCCAGACCAACATCCTCGCGCTGAACGCGGCGGTCGAAGCCGCACGCGCCGGCGAACAGGGCCGCGGATTCGCGGTCGTCGCGGGCGAAGTGCGCAGCCTCGCGCAGCGCAGCGCGAGCGCCGCGAAGGAGATCAAGGAGCTGATCGGCGATTCGGCCGACAAGGTCAAGAGCGGCTCCGAGCTGGTCGGCCGCGCGGGCACGACGATGGAAGAAATCGTGCAGGCGGTGCGTCGCGTGACCGACATCATGGGCGAGATCAGCGCGGCGTCGGAAGAGCAGTCGGGCGGCATCGAGCAGGTCAACCGCGCGGTCGTGCAGATGGATTCGGTCACGCAGCAGAACGCGGCGCTGGTCGAACAGGCGGCGGCCGCGGCGGCGTCGCTCGAAGATCAGACGCGGCAGTTGCAGGCGGTGCTGGGCGGCTGGAAGGTAACCGGCACACCGGCGCGTCAGAGCGCCCCGGCGACGCGTGCGCAGACGCCCGCGCGGCCCGCCAGGGCTGCACCGCAAGCGGCGAGCGCGGCGACTCCGACGCAGCACGACGCGGCCGCACGCGTCGAACCGGTATTGAAGCCCCGGCCGGCCGCAGCCGCGGCTCGCGTCGCGACCGACACGCCCACGCGCGCCGCTCCGCCGGGCACCGCGAAGGCGAGCTCGGACGCGGACTGGGAAACATTTTAGGCAACGGCAGAGTGACATGTGGTCAACCGGCATCGCGCCCGCGGATGGGCGAAGCATCGAAGCACGCGCAGCACGCGTGTCGCGAGCCGGCCATATGTCGATGGTACTCGCGGGAGGGCGCGACCCCGCGACGACAATTCCTACCTCCCAGGCAGCCCGGCTGGGCGGCGAGCGTGATGGCTCATATCGCAGACAGGAATTTTCATGATGGCAACGCGCGCAACACAACGCCCCGCGCGGGCAGCACCTGACCGCACAGAGCCGGCCAGGTCCGTCGAGACGGGCCGCGATTTCGAATTTACGGCGGCCGATTTCGCCCGCATCCGCGACCTGATTCATCGCGGGGCGGGCATCTCGCTGTCGGACCACAAGCGCGACATGGCGTATAGCCGCCTCGCGCGCCGCTTGCGGGCGCGCGGCATCGATACGTTCCGGCAGTATCTCGATCTGCTCGAAGCGGAAAACGATCCGGCCGAGTGGGAAGCGTTCACCAATGCCTTGACCACCAACCTCACGGCGTTTTTCCGCGAAGCCCATCACTTTCCGATCCTCGCCGAGTTCGTGCCGCGCCGTGCGCAACCGGTGTGCGTGTGGTGCTCGGCGGCATCGACGGGCGAGGAGCCGTACTCGATCGCGATGACGCTGATCGAAGCGCTCGGCGACGGCGGCGCGCGCCAGGCGTCGGTGCTCGCGACCGACATCGACACCCAGGTGCTCGCGAAGGCCGAGGCCGGCGTCTACCAGTTCGACCAGGTCAAGCACCTGTCGCCCGAGCGGTTGAAGCGCTTCTTCCTGAAGGGCACGGGCGCGCATGCGGGGATGGTCAAGGTGCGTCCCGAAGTGCGCGCGCTCGTGCGCTTCGAGCAACTGAACCTGACCAATCGCGATTACCAGTTGCGCACGCAGTTCGACGCGATCTTCTGCCGCAACGTGATGATCTATTTCGACAAGCCGACGCAGGCGCAGGTGCTGACGCGCTTCGAGCCGCTGATGAAACCGGGCGGCCTGTTGTTCGCCGGCCATTCGGAAAACTTCACGTACGTGACGCAAGCGTTCCGGCTGCGCGGCCAGACCGTCTACGAACTGACGCGCGACGCGGGCGGCGCGCGCGCGCCGTCGCGCGCTGACGCGCATGACGCGCATCAATCGAGCGGGGTGGCCGCATGAGCAGCACGCTGCCGATCGCTTCGAACCTGTACTACGACAACCACTTCCAGCGCCCCGGCGTGAAGCTGTTGCCCAACGAGTTCTATACGACGAGCGAAGACATGGTGCTCGTGACCGTGCTCGGCTCGTGCGTCGCGGCCTGCATCCAGGACCGCACCGCGGGCATCGGCGGCATGAATCACTTCATGCTGCCCGACGACGGCGCCGACGTCGCGCAGGCCGCGTCGGACTCGATGCGCTACGGCGCGTACGCGATGGAAGTGCTGATCAACGAACTGATCAAGGCGGGCGGGCGGCGCGAGCGCTTCGAGGCCAAGGTGTTCGGCGGCGGCGCGGTGCTCGCGGGCATGACCACGATGAACATCGGCGATCGCAACTCCGAGTTCGTGCGCCGCTATCTGGCCACCGAAAAGATCCGCATCGTCGCCGAGGACCTGCAGGGCTCGCACCCGCGCAAGGTCGCGTTCATGCCGCGCACCGGTCAGGTGATGGTGAAGAAATTGCGCTTGCAACAGGAAGCGGGCGTCGCCGAGCGCGAGCAGGCGCTCGTGCGGCAAAGCGCCGAAGCACGCGCGGAGCGGCTCGCCGCCGCGCGCAAGCGGGTCGAGCTGTTCGCGAAGCCGGCCGCCGCCGCCGCGCGGCCGAGAATCGAACTGTTCGGCGCGAGCCCGCGCCCGACTCATTCCAACAACGTCAGAACCACAGAGGAGGCGTGAGCGCTGTGCAAAAGATCAAGGTATTGTGCGTCGACGATTCGGCGCTGATCCGCAGCCTGATGACCGAAATCATCAATAGCCAGCCGGACATGACGGTGGTCGCGACGGCACCCGATCCGCTCGTCGCGCGCGAGCTCATCAAGCAGCACAACCCGGACGTGTTGACGCTCGACGTCGAAATGCCGCGCATGGACGGCCTCGACTTTCTCGAGAAGCTGATGCGTCTGCGGCCGATGCCGGTCGTGATGGTGTCGTCGCTGACCGAGCGCGGCAACGAAATCACGCTGCGCGCGCTCGAACTCGGCGCGGTCGATTTCGTGACCAAGCCGAAGGTCGGCATTCGCGACGGCATGCTCGACTACGCGGAAAAGCTCGCCGACAAGGTTCGCGCGGCAGCCCGCGCGCGCGTACGCCAGGCCGCGCCGGCGCAGCATGCGGCCACCCAGACCGCGCATGCGCCGGCCGGCGCCGCGCCGCTCTTCAACAACCCGCTGCTGAGTACCGAGAAGCTGGTTATCGTCGGCGCCTCGACGGGCGGCACCGAAGCGATCCGCGAAGTGCTGGTGCCACTGCCACCCGACGCGCCCGCGGTGCTGATCGCGCAGCACATGCCGCCGGGCTTTACGAAATCTTTCGCGCAACGCCTCAATGGTTTGTGCCGGATTACCGTTAAAGAAGCAGAGCACGGCGAGCGTGTGCTGCCGGGGCACGCGTACATCGCGCCCGGCCATGCGCATCTGTTGCTCGCGAGGAGCGGTGCGAACTATATTGCGCATCTGTCCGACGACCCGCCGGTGAACCGGCATCGTCCGTCGGTCGATGTGCTGTTCCGTTCGGCCGCGCAGCAAGCGGGCAAGAACGCCGTTGGCGTGATCCTGACCGGCATGGGGCGCGACGGCGCGGCCGGGCTGCTGGAGATGAAAAAGGCCGGTGCCTACACGCTGGCGCAGGACGAGGCGAGTTGCATCGTGTTCGGCATGCCGCGCGAGGCGATCGCGCTCGGCGCGGCCGACGAAATCGCCGCGCTGCCGGACATGAGCCGGCGCGTGATGGCACGTTTGTCGTCGATGGGTGACCGCGTTCAGCGGGTATGATGCGTGCCGGATGGAATGACGCGGCCGAGCGCCGCAACATGGATCAAGCAAAGGGAAAGAAATGGACAAGGGAATGAAGATTCTGGTGGTTGACGATTTTCCGACGATGCGCCGGATCGTCCGCAACCTGCTGAAGGAACTGGGCTACTCGAACGTCGACGAGGCGGAAGACGGCGCGGCCGGTCTCGCGCGTCTGCGCAGCGGCAGCTACGAGTTCGTGATCTCCGACTGGAACATGCCGAACCTCGACGGTCTCGCGATGCTGAAGGAAATCCGCGCCGACGCGAGCCTCGCGCACCTGCCGGTGTTGATGGTGACGGCCGAGTCGAAGAAGGAAAACATCATCGCGGCGGCGCAGGCCGGCGCGAGCGGTTACGTCGTCAAGCCGTTCACGGCCGCGACGCTCGACGAGAAGCTCAACAAGATCCTCGAGAAGATGGCGAAAGCCGGGAGCTGACGTGACGCCGCCGACCCAAACGCCTGGCGCCGAAGCGGACAACGACAGCGGCGACTTCGCGTCGGACCGCATCCTTGCCCGCATCGGACAACTGACGCGCACGCTGCGCGATTCGATGCGCGAACTCGGGCTCGACAAGCACGTCGAGCGCGCGGCCGAAGCCGTGCCCGATGCGCGCGATCGTCTGAAGTACATCGCCAACATGACCGAGCAGGCCGCCGAGCGCGTGCTGTCGGCGATCGACATCGCGAAGCCGATCCAGGAGCAGCTGCAGATAGACGCGGGCACGCTCGACGCTCGCTGGGAGCAGTGGTACGCGGCGCCGATCGAGCGCGAGGAAGTGCGCGCGCTGATGAACGACACGCGCACCTTCCTGCGCGGCGTGCCCGAGGCGACCAGCGCGACCAACTCGCAGCTGATGGAGATCATGCTCGCGCAGGACTTCCAGGATCTGACCGGCCAGGTGATCAAGAAGATCACCGACGTCGTCTATCTGATCGAGCAGCAACTGCTCGGCGTGCTGGTCGAGAACATCGCGCTCGAGCGGCGCGAGCAGTTCGCGGCGAACGCCGCGGCTCTCAAGGCGGAGGTGTCGTCGACGGGCAGCCCGGAGCATCTGCTCAACGGTCCGCAGATCAATCCGGAAGGCAAGACGGATGTGGTGCAGGATCAATCGCAGGTCGACGATCTGCTCGCGAGCCTCGGTTTCTGAGCAAGTGACTCGGCCCGGCAAGCGCGCCGGGCTGGTGGCTTCTCCGCGATTTGCGCCAAACACGCATTCAATGAGTACCGGCTACCCATCTTCCGTACGTTTTCCTGCTAGTAATAGTCGGCAAGTCGCGCGCGTGGGCGCGCCTTGCGCCGGCTGAAAGAATCCGCAGGCATACTACGAGGTCAAAGCGGTACGGCACCCGGCCCGCGCAACGCCGGGCAGTCGCCCGGTGAGGCCATCCCTCAGCGTTGCGGCCGCGGCGGTGCCGTATCATCTGCCTATAAGCGGCCGCTTCGCGCAGTCGGCGAAGCGTGCCGCGGCTCGGGAGGAGCTTCTCATGTGGAGTCGTATTGGTCGCGCCGGAGTCACGGCGCTCGTATTACCATGTTCGTTACTGGCCCTGACGGCCGCGCAATCCGCCCATGCGGCGCTGGGCAGCGCGCCGCTTACCCCCCCGTCCGACGCGTCGGTGTCCTCCCGCGTGGTGCAGCCCGCCAGCGGCACATCGCAAAGTGTCATGCGTTCTGAATCGAGCGCGGCGTCTTCCACATCTTCCACACCCGCTTCCTACACGGTACGCGAGACCACGTTCGGCAACGGCACCGTGGTGCGCGAATACCTGAGCACGAGCGGCGCGGTATTCGGCATTTCGTGGCATGGTCCGCAAATGCCCGATCTCAGTGATCTGCTCGGCAGTTATTTCCCGCAGTACGTGGCCGGCGTGAAGGCCGTGCGGGCCGCGCGCAGCAATGCGCGGGGGCCGGTCGCCGTCGACGAGAGCGGGCTGGTGGTGCGTTCGGGCGGCCACATGGGCGCGTTCAGCGGCGTCGCGTGGCTGCCCTCCGCGCTGCCGGCCGGCGTCAGCGGTTCCGACATCCAGTAACGGCGAGGACCACGATGCGAACCATGCTCACGACCGCGAACATCAAAAGCTGGATGCAGGCCGCGCTTGCCGTGCTGCTCACGGCGACGCTCGTCGCCTGCGGCGGAGGCGGAGGCGGCGGTAGCGACAACAACTCCAGTTCCAACAATGGCGGCAACACCTCGAACGGACTGAACGGCGGTTCGCTGCCGGCCAGCCCGAGCCAGCAGCCGATCTCCGCGAATGCGTCGAACACGGTGCCGATCACGGTCGGCCGGGGCGTGGCCGGTGTCATCAACATCCCGACCGTCAGCGTGAGGATCTGCGCGCCAGGCTCGACCAGCAACTGTCAGACCATCGACAATATCCAGGTCGACACCGGGTCGTTCGGCTTGCGCGTGGTCAGTTCCACGCTCAATTCGACGCTGCTCGGCGCGCTGCCGGTCAGCACGATTGGCAGCAACGGCGCGCAGCTCGCCGAGTGCGCGACCTTCGCGGACGGTTACACGTGGGGCTCGGTGCGCACCGCGATCGTGACGATCGGCGGTGAAACGACGACCAGCAGCATCCCGCTGCAGATCATCGGCGACAAGTCGGCGAGCACGGTGCCCACGAGCGCCTGCGGCAGCGGCATGGCCGAAAACACGGCCGCCGATCTGGGCGCGAACGGCATTCTCGGCATCGGCACCGCGCTGACCGATTGCGGCAATACGTGCGCGAACCCGGCGACCGCGGCGAACTACAGCAACTACTTCGCCTGCCCGAACGGCACGTCGTGCACGCGCACCGCGGTGCCGCTGACGCAACAGGTCGCCAACCCGGTCGCGAACTTCCCGCTCGACAACAACGGCGTGATCGTGCAGATGGCGCCGGTCTCGAACACCGGGCAGGCGTCGGCGACCGGCACGCTGGTGTTCGGCATCGGCACGCAGGGGAACAACCCGCTTGCCGCTGCGCAGGTATTCACGACCGACCCATACGGCGACCTCAACAACAGCACCTTTAACGGCACGACCGTCCAGGCGTTCCTCGATTCCGGCTCGAACGCCTATTTCTTCGGCGATAGCACGCTCACGCTGTGCGGCAGCCAGTTCGCGGGCTTCTATTGCCCGTCGTCGGCGCAGACCCGCACGGTCACGCTGGTCGGGAAGAACAACGTGTCGGCGGTCGCGAGCATCGGCATTCTGAACGCGCAGACGCTGTTCGCCAACGGCAGCAACTACGCGTTCAACACGCTCGCCGGCCAGATCGGCGGCAGCGCCAGCTTCGACCTCGGTCTGCCGTACTTCTTCGGCCGCTACGTGTACTACCACCTCGATCAGACCGCGAGCGGCGGTCCCTCCCCCTTCGTCGGCTACTGAAGCCGCACGTCGATCCAATGCCGGACGGCTTGCGTGACAGACGCGCGAGCCGTCCGCTCATCCGTCGAAATACCCCCGTTTCTCCGCCCTTATCCGCCGATCGGCGCTTGCGTCGAGCAGGAATAATCGCTGTCACTGGAAAGAGGCGCCGTGCCTCGGCCGACTGGAGAGCTTTGTGGCAGAGGACAGCGACCTCGAAAAAACCGAATCCGCCACCCCTCGGCGCCTGCAGAAGGCACGCGAGGAGGGGCAGATCGTGCGTTCGCGGGAGCTGTCGACCTTCGCGCTGCTCGCGGCCGGGTTCTACGGCGTATGGGGCATGTCGGGCAGCATCGGCGAGCATTTGCAGAACATGCTGCGTGCGTCGCTCACCTTCAACCACGCGAGCGCGTTCGACACCAGCCGCATGCTGATCGGCGCGGGCACAGCGGGTCGCGAAGGACTCTACGCGCTCGTGCCGATACTCGGCGTCACCGGACTTGCCGCGCTGCTCGCACCGATGGCGCTGGGCGGCTGGCAACTGTCCGCGAAAGGGTTCGAGCCCAAGTTCAACCGGCTGAACCCGATCGAGGGCCTCGGCCGCATATTTTCGATCAACGGACCGATCCAGCTCGGCATGTCGCTCGCGAAGACGCTGGTGGTGGGGTTGATCGGCGGCACGGCGATCTGGAATCGCCACGAGCAATTCCTCGCGCTCGCGACGCAGCCGCTCAATCTCGCGCTCGCCAACTCCGTGCATCTGATCGCGGTGTGCTGCGGCATGACGGTGGCCGGCATGTTCGCGGTGGCCGCGCTCGACGTGCCGTACCAGCTGTGGTCGTTCCACAAGAAGCTGCGCATGACGAAGGAAGAAGTGAAGCGTGAGCATCGCGAGAGCGAAGGCGATCCGCACATCAAGGGCAAGATTCGCCAGCAGCAGCGCGCGATCGCGCGGCGCCGCATGATGGCGCAAGTGCCGAAGGCCGACGTGGTCGTGACCAACCCGACCCACTTCGCGGTCGCGCTGCAGTACACGGACGGCGAGATGCGCGCGCCGAAGGTGGTCGCGAAGGGCGTGAACCTCGTGGCCGCGCGGATTCGCGAGATCGCCACCGAAAACAACGTGCCGCTGCTCGAAGCGCCGCCGCTCGCGCGTGCGCTCTATCACAACGTCGATCTGAATCGCGAGATTCCGGGGCCGCTCTATGGCGCGGTCGCGGAAGTGCTCGCGTGGGTCTATCAGCTGCGCCGCTTCAAGGCTGAAGGCGGCGACGTGCCGGTCGCGCCGACCGAACTCGACGTGCCGCCCGAACTCGACAAGGGCGGCGTATCGGACGAGGACGCCGCCGAGGAAGCCGCCAACACGCTGAACCCGGCCGACGACAACGCCAACGACGCCACTAGCGACGACAACAACGGAGCCTCCGCATGAACGCTCGCGCCGGTTTCCTCGCCCGACGCTCGGATGCGCTGAGTAGCACCAACCTGCGCGCCCTCGCCGGGCCGGTGCTGATCTGCATGATCCTCGGCATGATGATTCTGCCGTTGCCGCCGTTCCTGCTGGATCTGCTGTTCACGTTCAACATCGCCCTGTCGGTGATGGTGCTGCTCGTCAGCATGTACACGATGAAGCCGCTCGACTTCGCCGCGTTCCCGAGCGTGCTGCTGTTCTCCACGCTGCTGCGGCTGTCGCTGAACGTCGCCTCGACGCGGGTCGTGCTGCTCGAAGGCCATACCGGTCCCGATGCGGCCGGTCAGGTGATCGAGTCGTTCGGCCACTTCCTCGTGGGCGGCAACTTCGCGGTTGGTATCGTCGTGTTCGTGATCCTGATGGTGATCAACTTCATGGTGATCACGAAGGGCGCGGGGCGGATCGCCGAAGTGTCCGCGCGCTTCACGCTCGACGCGATGCCCGGCAAGCAGATGGCGATCGACGCCGATCTGAACGCCGGCCTCATCAACGAAGAGCAGGCTCGCACGCGGCGCAAGGAGATCTCCCAGGAAGCCGAGTTCTACGGCTCGATGGACGGTGCGAGCAAGTTCGTGCGAGGCGATGCGGTCGCCGGCCTCCTGATCATGGTGATCAACATCATCGGCGGGCTGATCGTCGGGATGGTCCAGCACGACATGAGTTTTGCCGCGGCGGGCAAGAACTACACGCTGCTGACGATCGGCGACGGCCTCGTCGCGCAGATTCCGTCGCTGGTGATTTCGACGGCGGCAGGCGTGATCGTCTCGCGCGTCGCGACCAACGAGGACATCGGCACGCAGCTGACCGGCCAGCTGTTCACGAACCCGCGCGTGCTGATGATCACCGGCTGCATTCTCGTGCTGATGGGCCTGATCCCGGGCATGCCGCACTTCGCGTTCCTGATTCTCGGCGGCGGCCTGATCCAGCTCGGCCGCACGATGAAGAAGCGCACCGAGGAGCGCAAGAACGCACCGGCGCTCGTCGACGTCGCGCCGGCCGCGCTGGCGCCGATCGAAAACGCCGAGGCGAGCTGGGACGACGTGACGATGATCGACACGCTCGGCCTCGAAGTCGGCTACCGGCTGATTCCGCTCGTCGACAAGAACTCGGACGGCGAGCTGCTCAAGCGGATCAAGAGCATCCGCAAGAAGTTCGCGCAGGAAATCGGCTTCTTGCCGCCGGTCATTCATATCCGCGACAACCTCGAATTGCGGCCGAACGGCTATCGGATCGCGTTGAAGGGCGTCGAGGTCGGCTCGGGCGAGGCGTATCCGGGCCAGTGGCTCGCGATCAACCCGGGCCAGGTATCGGCCGCGCTGCCGGGCACGCCGACCCAGGACCCGGCGTTCGGCCTGCCCGCCATCTGGATCGACACGAATCTGCGCGAACAGGCGCAGGTATACGGCTACACGGTCGTCGATTCGAGCACGGTGGTCGCGACGCACCTCAATCACCTCGTCGTCACGCACGCCTCGGAGCTGCTCGGCCGCCGCGAGGTGCAGTCGCTGGTCGAGCGGATGCAGAAGGACACGGCGTCGCTCGTCGACGATCTGGTGCCGAAGATGCTGCCGCTCACCACGCTGCAAAAGGTGCTGCAGAACCTGCTCGAAGAAGGCGTGCCGATTCGCGACATGCGCACGATCCTCGAAGCGCTCGCCGAACACGCGACCAAGCTCACCGACCCGCACGACCTCACCGCCGCGGTGCGGCTCGCGCTGGGCCGCGCGATCACGCAGCAGTGGTTCCCCGGGACCGCCGACATGCAGGTGATGGGCCTCGACGCGAACCTCGAACGGGTGCTGTCGCAGGCGCTATCGACCGGACCGAACCCGGGCCTCGAACCGGGCCTCGCGAACACGCTGCTCACCGAAACGCAGAAAGCGATGACGCGTCAGCAGAACCTTGGCCTCGCTCCGGTGCTGCTGGTGCAGCACGCACTGCGGCCGATGCTCGCGCGCTTCCTGCGCCGCAGCCTGCCGCAGCTGAAGGTGCTCTCGTATGCGGAAGTGCCCGATACGCGCAACGTCAAGGTGGTCAATCTGATCGGCGCGCACGGCTGACGAAGGTCGCTCGCCCGCGGCTGTCGATACAACGAACCGGCGCTCCAATGGGGCGCCGGTTTGCGTTTGCACGGCTCCCCCAGGCTCGTCGAACAATGCGTCTGCCGTGTGTCCATCGCGCGAATTACCCACCTTTAACGGTCTTTATCCATCGATCGTCGCCCGACGCCTTTCGCAATAATTGATCGCAATGGGAAACGGTGTATTGCCGGTCCGTCAGTCCGTATACCTCATCGGGGGTCCAGCTTGAACATTCGTAAATTTGTCGGTGCTACCAGTCGCGATGCGTTGCGTCTCGTTCGC
This sequence comes from Paraburkholderia sp. MM6662-R1, assembly GCF_050436245.1. NCBI lineage: Bacteria > Pseudomonadati > Pseudomonadota > Betaproteobacteria > Burkholderiales > Burkholderiaceae > Paraburkholderia > Paraburkholderia sp. MM6662-R1. The sequence continues at coordinate 2,687,910 of NZ_JBNDLV010000001.1, forward strand.
GAAGCACTTGGCCCCGATGCGGTCGTGCTGTCGAATCGCACGATGGACGACGGCAGCGTCGAAATCGTCGCGCTCGCCGATAGCGACCTCGCCGCGATCACGCCGAAAGCGCGCGAAGGCGCGCAGGCCGCGGCGCTCGGCACGGGCTCAGGTGCGGCATCGACGCAGGCCCCGCGCGGCTTGTTCGCGGCGCCGACGAATCCGTACGCGAGCGCAATGCCGGACGTGTTTTCGTCGGTGTTCGGCGCGAGCCCGGAAGCGGGTGGTGAAGCGACGCCGGCGATCGAGCCGGCGAATGCGGCTGCGGATTTCATGGCCGGCTCGGTGAACAGGACGGCGCTCAATTCGACGCTCAGCCAGGCGCTCAGCATGTCCGCGAATCGAGCAGCGTCGGCCGCCGCGTTGCCCGGCAATTCGCCAATCGGCCCGGCGATGCCGGGCGCGAGCGGCGCGTCCGCGGCCATCGCGACAGGCCCCGCGCCCGCCGTGAGCCAGTCGGCGTCCAGCGCGGCCACATCGTTCAACGCACCGGCCACGCCCGCCGCTGCCGCCGCGCCTTCCGGCGCGAGCGCCCGCGCCGCGGCCGCGCGCCTGTCGAAAGACATCCGCGCGGATGTGCTGAAAGCTGCCGGCGTGCCGGTACCGCCGGCTATCGCATCGAACGAAGCCGCCGCGCCGCGCACGATGGCCGAGTCGAATCCGTGGCTCATCGATCACGCGCGCCGCCTCGCGGCCGAGCAGCAGCAACAGAGCGGCCAATACAGCGCGCGTCCCGCCGCGATGACGCCCGCCGTCGCGACCGCCAAAGGCCTCGGCAGCGCAGTCGACGCGCGGCCGGCCGCCGTGCCGCCGGTGATCGACACGCCCGACTGGGCGCGCGAAGCCGCCGAGGTCGCTGCGCGCCGCGCCGCTCAGAAGATCGCGCCCGTGCCGTCCGCTACTGACGAAAGCCGCACGCCGTCCGCCGTCGCCGAAGCGATCAAGGGGCGCATGGAGCAGGTCGTCAAGGACACCGTGATGAACGAGCTGTCGTCGATGCGCGACATGATGGAAGAGCACTTCGCGGGTCTGCTGTGGGGCGATCGACAGCGCCGCAGTCCCGCACGCGCCGCGCTCACCAAGCATCTGTTCGCCGCCGGCTTTTCCGCGCAGCTCGTGCAGATGCTGGTCGACAACCTGCCCGAAGAGGTCGACACGATGGACGGCGGCATGGACTGGGTGCGCTCGGTGCTCGAGTCGAACCTGCCGGTGATGGAGGACGAAGACGCGCTGATGGAGCGCGGCGGCGTATTCGCGCTGATGGGGCCGACCGGCGTCGGCAAGACGACGACCACCGCGAAGCTCGCAGCGCGCTGCGTGATGCGCTTCGGCGCGAGCAAGGTGGCGCTGCTGACGACCGACAGCTACCGCATCGGCGGTCATGAACAGTTGCGCATCTTCGGCAAGATTCTCGGCGTTTCGGTGCATGCGGTGAAGGACAGCGCCGATCTGCAGTTGGCGCTCTCGGAGTTGCGCAACAAGCACATCGTGCTGATCGATACGATCGGTATGAGCCAGCGCGACCGGCTCGTGTCCGACCAGATCGCGATGCTAAGCCGCGCCGGCCAGCCGGTGCAGCGTCTGTTGCTGCTCAACGCGACGAGCCACGGCGACACGTTGAACGAAGTCGTGCAGGCGTATCAGCGCGCGCCGGACCAGCAGCCGCTCGCCGGCTGCATTCTGACCAAGCTCGACGAAGCGACCAACCTCGGCGGCGTGCTCGATACGGTGATCCGCTACAAGCTGCCGGTGCATTACGTATCGACCGGACAGAAGGTGCCGGAGAACCTTTACGTCGCGACGAAGAAATTCCTGATCAAGAGCACCTTCTGCATTCCGCGCGACAGCTCGCCGTTCGTGCCGCACGACGACGACATCCCCGCTTTGCTGTCCTCGCTGTCCGCGCGTTCGACGGCCGAGCTGCACGAGGTTCGCTTTGGATAAGTTCGTTTCAGATCAAGCCGAAGGGTTGCGGCGGCTGCTCGGGCGCGGCGGCGCGCGCGTGATCGCGTTGGCGGGTGCGTCGTCGGGCGTCGGTAATACGACCGTGGCGGTCAACCTCGCCGCGGCGCTCGCACAGCAGGGCAAGGACGTGCTGGTGATCGACGAATGCGTCGGTGAGAAATCGGTGAGCTCGATGCTTGGCGGCTTGCGCGGCGCGGGTAACTTCGCGGCGGTGATGCGCGGCGAGAGCCCGGTCGATTTCGCCGCCGCGCGTCACGCGCTCGGTTTTTCGGTGCTGTCCGCCTCGCGCAACAACCGCGAGGGGCATACGGAGGCCGAACTCGGTGTGCTGCTCGGCGGCTCGGCCGATATCGTGCTGATCGACGCGCAGCTCGACGACGAAGGGCATCTGTCGCCGCTCGCCAGGCAGGCGCATGACGTGATGATCGTCGCGCGCATGTCGGGCGAGGCGATCACCGAGGCCTATGCGTGCATCAAGCGTTTGCATTACGCGCACGCGATCGCGCAGTTGCGCGTGCTCGCGAATCACGTGCAAAGCGCCAACGACGCGCAGGCCGCGTTCGCGACTCTCGCCGGCGTGGCCGGCCGTTACCTGAGCGTCGCGTTGGAAAACGCCGGCTGCATTGCGGCCGACGTGCGCATCGCACGGGCACTCGAGCTGTCGCGCTGCGTGGTCGACGCGTTTCCGTCGACACCGGCCGCGCGCGACTTCCGCCATCTCGCCGCCGAATTGCAGTACTGGCCGATGCGGCCAGCGATGTCGTCGCAAACGCCCTGGCGGGCGCCTGCGACAGTTACAGCGGCGCACCACGCCGACCAACCGTCCGCGCATCACGCTTGAAAGGCGTGCACGAAGGACAAGGGGAGCACGATGTACAACGCTCAGGGAAAGATTTCTCAGGCCGAAGTTTTGACGAAGTACGCACCGCTCGTGCGTCGACTCGGCTTGCAGCTTGTCGCGAAAATGCCGGCGAGCGTCGATCTCGACGACCTGATCCAGGCCGGCATGATCGGTTTGCTGGATGCCGCCGGCCGCTACAAGGAAGACCAGGGCGCGCAGTTCGAGACCTATGCCAGCCAGCGGATTCGCGGCGCGATGCTCGACGAGCTGCGCAGCAACGACTGGCTGCCGCGCAGCCTGCGCCGCACGTCGCGCGAAGTGGAATCCGCGGTGCACAAGGTGGAGCAGAACCTCGGCCGCTCGGCGAGCGAGGCGGAGGTCGCCGAGCACCTGCAAATGCCGCTCGACGAATATCAGTCGATGCTGCAGGACCTGCATGGCAGCCAGCTGATCTACTACGAAGACTTCGACCGCTCCGCCGACGACGAACCTTTTCTGGACCGCTACTGCGTCGATCATTCCGATCCGCTCTCGGCGCTGCTCGACGACAGCCTGCGCTCGGCGCTCGTCGAAGCGATCGACCGCTTGCCGGAGCGCGAGAAGTTGCTGATGTCGCTGTACTACGAGCGCGGCATGAATCTGCGCGAGATCGGCGCGGTGATGGAAGTCAGCGAATCGCGCGTGTGCCAGTTGCATAGCCAGGCCGTGGCACGCCTGCGCGCCCGACTGCGCGAAATGGCCTGGGCGAACGCCGAAGCGAACTGACGCCACCGCGGCGCCGGACGCCGTTTTTCAAACGCCGCCTTCAGATGCGGCGGTGCGCCGATGCCGATGCGCGCCTGTGCCGCCTACCGTTGCTCAGGCGTTCGCCATCTCATGCTCGGCGGCGAGCGCGAGAAACGCCGAGCGCGACATACCGCGCGCCTGCGCATACGCGTCGATCTCCTGCACCAGCACCTCGGGCAGCGAGATGTTGATGCGAACCGCCTTCTTCAACGCCGGAATATTGCGCGTCGTCACGAAACCCCATGTGAACCCCGCGAACTCGGGATTGCGCCGATGCTCGCCTAGCGTGAGAGGCTCGGGCAGCGGCAGTCCTTCGTCGAGCAAGGTTTCGAGATGCGATTCGATTGCCTCTTTCGCGTTCACATACGCTTGTTCGAGCGTGTCGCCCGCGGAGTAGCAGCCTGGAATATCGGGCACCACGACGCCGAACGCGTGCGTGTTGTCTCCGGGTTCGATGGCGATCGGAAAGATCAGATGCTTCATTTGAGCCCCGCCTGTTTCAGAATGCTGTTCAGGGTGCCGGCCGGCAAATCTTTTTTCGGATGCGGGACGGTCACGAGCCCCCGTTTTCCCGCGTGCCTGAAATGATGGTGACTGCCCGCTATGCGGACGAGCTGCCAGCCATTCGCTTGAATCAATTTGACGACCTCGGCACTGTTCATACATCATACCCTCCATTATACACACGCCTACACAAACTAACGGGCAAACAAGCTTCCGCCCGTCGAATTGCGGCCGCGTCGAAGCCGCGGCGTTGGCGAAAGCTCGAACGAAGTCACCATTTCAACGTGACGAGGTGGACTAGCGCCAGCTAGCCGAACGGCTAACGCAGCGCGGAACGGACAGGGATTGGGTGGACAAGCGGCGGCGGAAAACGAAAAAGCCCGTCGATGACGGGCTTTTTCATTCATTTCGTAGATTGCTCGATTGCAGGCCGGGCAGGCGGGCCGATCAAAGTCCCGAATAAGCCGGAACTCGCCCGTCCGGCCCGTACAGATTCGTCTTGCGCGGCACGTTGACCTGCAGCGCCTTTAGCGCGCGCTCGTTGTAGTCCATCCGCACGCGGATCAGCTCGCCGTTGTTGGTGTTGACGCGCCGCGCGCGATCCGCGGCTTTCTGCAGCAGCTTCCATTGCGTCGCGACGCGCGCGTCGGTGCTGGCCGCGAGCTCCATGCCGGACCAGCCAGTCGGAAAGCCGAGTTCGGCCAGATGCGAGTCGCGCGCGGCTTCGAGCCTCGCGAGCACCCCGATCAGTTCGGTTTTTTTCTCGACGATCGCCGGCAACTGCTCCAGCGGCGAGACCGCCGTCAGCGCTTTGGTTTCGAGAGTGAGGATCGAGGCGAATGCCTCAACGGTCGAATATTCTTCGATCAGGGTAGCAACGAGGGCGTCTTTCATATCAACAACTCGCTACGCACACTGGCTCGCGAACGGCGCGCGAACCGGGTTGGTCGGACGCCGCCCGGCAGATCACCGCGCGGCGAAATGCCGATCAGTTGCCGGTCGACGAGGTTTTGTTCTGCAACAGGTCGCGCGCCGTCTGCAGCACGCCGTCGGCGATCTTGCCGGAGTCGATCTGCAGCTTGCCGTCCTTGATCGCCTGTTTGATCGACTCGACGTGCGCGGTGTCGATGTCGGCCGAGCCGGAGGCCGCGAGGCTGCGCAGATGCTGCGACAGACCCGACAGGCTCACGCTCGTTTCGCCCGACGCGCTGCTCGCGGCCGGCGCGGCCGTGCTCGTCGCGCCCTGGGTGGTGCTGGCTGCCGGCGTGGCTTCGTCGCTCTGTTGCGAACGGGACAAAGCGTCTTTCAACGACGGCAGATTTGAAGAGGTGGTGGGATCGACTTTCACGATTGGCTTCCCTAACGATTTGATCCTGATAACGGCAACCGCTGATCAAAACTTTAGCGCAATCGCTCGACACCCGGCTCGCCGCCAGGTGGCCACCTACCCCGTTCACTCCCCGTCCGTCTGCCCCGGCCACCGGGGCGCCGACCGTTTCGACGATGCTCGTTGCCGCCAGCCCGCTCACATCGGGATCTCCACCGTGCCGCCGTCCTTGACGATGCCGGAGATGATCTGGCCGTTGGCGGTCTTCACGCGCACCTGCTGGCCCGGCGACGCGTTGTTCATCGCGCTGCCCTCGGACGAGATCGAGAAACCGTCGCCGGCCGCGATGACCCGCACGGTCTGGCCGAACACCACCGCCGACGCGCTCTTCAGCATGTCGCGGCGCAGCGGCATGCCGCCCGCGATCCGCGCGAGCGAGACCGAGCCGACCGCCTGCGAGGGGTCGGTGACGATCGCCTGCGGCAGGCCGGTCAGGTCGCCTTCGCGCGCGACGAGGTCGGCGGCCGTGAGCACTTCGCCCGGCGCCATCGCGCGGGCGGCGAGGTAGTAGGTCGCAAGCAGCGAGATGCGCGCCTGCAGATAGATGGTCCACGGCCGCTCGCCCGCGCAGCGCACGCCGACCGTCAGCCGGCCCCACAGGCGCGCGCCGGTCGGCATGAACGGTTCGAGCGACGTGCACGCGGCGAGGCCGCGCGGAAACGCGGACGCGACAGTGATGTCGGCCTTGCCGGGCAGGCCGACGGCCTGCTGTTGCAGGAACGCGAGCGCGCTGGCGTGAATCGCTTCCGGGTCCTGCTGGCCAGGCAGCGGCGCGGCTTGCGCAGCCGTCGCGGCGGTAGCGGTCTGCGGCGTTCTCTGTGCAATGACGGCCGCCGCTTGGCGCGAGCCAGGCGACGTCGCGGGTGTTCTCGCGATCCCGGGATGCGCCGGCTGCGCCGCAGCGGCCGCGATCGGCTTGCCATTCGCGCCGAACTCGGGCGGCTCGCCGCGCGCGGCGAGACTGTCGAAACCGTCGCCTTGCGGCGCACTGGCCGCGACCACGCGCTGATTCGCGACGCTGGCGACCGGGCCCGCTTCGACATTGACGCGCGCGACGCCTGACGCCCCAGTGCTGGCCGCCGGCGGAATCGTCACGACGCCGTTGGCGTCCGGTTTGAAGTTGGTGCGGATGATGGCCGGCGCGGCGGCAGCGGGCTCGCCCGCGCCCGGAATGACGATCGCGCCGCTTGCGCTCGCGGCGCGCCCGAACGTATCGGTGTCGCGCGACCCGCTCGCGCGGCCGAGCGACTGTGCGGTCGCCGCCGAGAGCGACGCCGCCGACGCGCTGCGCTGCGCCGGCGTCTGAATCCGTTGCGCGAGATCGTTCAGCGCGGCGGGATTTTTCTCGGCGGGCCCGGCAATCACGATCGGACCGCCCGCATCCTGCGCGTGGGTCGTAGCCGGCAGCAACACGATGCCGCCCGCAACCCATACCGCGACGTTGACGGCCGCCCGCGTCAGGCAATGCGCAAGGCAACGCGAGAAAGAGCGCGGTACCGGCTGGGCGAGCGCGCCCTCCGAACCATCGCCCCGTTCATCGACCCGGCCACCCCCCACGCGACGCATCGTCGTGCCGCTCGCCGGCTGCGGCAAGGTGTTGGTGGGCTGGTCCATCGCGGGTCTCCATCGAATGCATCGGTACGCCTTGCATTCTAGTGAGCCCCGCTTTCGCGCAAACGTTGAATAGAAGCCCCCTTTCCCGGTTATTCGTCCGATTGCCGCTTGCGCGCGGCCCATAAGATGCATCACATGCAAAAAGGCCTTCGCACCCGCCGCGTGTCTCTCACGATGCGCACACGGGACGGCCTTGAAAACGTTCTCGGGAGATTCCGATGCTGGACAAGCTCGATGCCGAATTCGCATTCGGCCGGCAGGCGATGGATGTGCGCGCATACCGGCAGGAACTGCTGTCGTCGAATATCGCGAACGCCGACACGCCCGGCTACAAGGCGCGCGATATCGACTTCGCGTCGTCGCTCGCCGGCGCGCTGAAGAAGACGGGCGGCAGCACCGCGGGCCAAGGCGCATCGAACAGCTCGACGCTCGCGATGACGCAACCCGCGGGCGTGACGAGCGGCATGTCGATGAACACGACCGAGGCCGGCCACATGAGCGGCAAGGCCACGCTGACGGCGACGGGCGGCAGCCCCGACGATTACGGCAACCTGCAATACCGGATTCCGCTGCAGCCGGCGCTCGACGGCAACACGGTCGACGTCGACACCGAGCGCGTGCAGTTCGCCGACAACACGGTGCACTTCGAGTCGGGTATGACGGTCGTGTCGAACCAGATCAAGACGATGCTGTCGGCGATCACGTCGGGCTCGTCGTAAGCCGGGCAAGAGCACGGCACCCAGGCAGGGCGCATAGCAGCTGAACACAGGCAGCATGCACGCACGAACAGAAACGCTACGGGACTTAACGTAAAGCCGGTGCGAACCGGCAGGAGAGGTCAGGAAACATGCCATCCCTGATGAACATTTTTGGTGTCGCGGGTTCCGCGATGTCGGCGCAGTCGGAGCGGCTCAACGTGACGGCGTCGAACCTGGCCAACGCGGACAGCACGACGGGCCCCGACGGTCAGCCGTACAAGGCCAAGCAGGTCGTGTTCGCGGTGAGCCCGCTCGGCGGCGCGCGCACACGCTCCGGCCAGCAGGTCGGCGGCGTGCAGGTGACGGGCGTGGTCGACGATCCGTCGCCGATGAAGACCGCGTACGAACCCGGCAATCCGGCCGCCGACGCGAACGGCTACGTGACGCTGCCCAACGTCGACCCGGTGCAGGAGATGGTCAACATGATCTCGGCCTCGCGCTCGTACCAGGCCAACGTCGAAACACTGAACACCGCCAAAACCCTGATGCTGAAAACGCTCACGATCGGAACCTGAGGAGAGAGCCTTGACCACCAACACCACGATCGGCGGCAGCGGCACGACCGTTTCGCCGACGCTGCTCGACACGATGAACGGCACGAGCAGCAGCTCGAGCGCGACCAGCTCGACGAGCAGCACGTCGAGCAGCACGTCGGGCACGTCGGCGGCGGACCTGCAGACCACCTTTCTGCAGCTGCTCGTCGCGCAAATGCAGAACCAGGACCCGACCAATCCGATGGACAGCTCGCAGATGACCTCGCAGCTCGCCCAGATCAGCACGGTGCAGGGCATCAGCCAGCTCAATACGTCGCTCTCCTCGCTGTCGACGCAGCTGTCGGCGGGCCAGCAGTCGCAGGCCGCGCTGCTGATCGGTTCGACCGTGCTCGCACCGGGCAACTCGATCACCGTGGCGAGCGGCAAGACGAACGAGTTCGGCGTCACGCTCGCGAACTCCGTCAGCGACCTGCAGATCGTCGTGAAGAACTCGGCCGGCACGATCGTCAACACGCTCGATCTCGGCAAGCAGTCGGCCGGCACGATTCCGGTTGGCTGGACGCCGACCGATTCGGCGGGCAACACGCTCCCCGACGGCACCTACACGATCACCGCGACAGGCACGATCAACGGCCAGCAGGCGACGGCTACCACGCTCACCGGCGCGACGGTGGAAAGCGTCGTCCAGCAGAGCAGCGGCACGCCGGGCCTCGTGCTGTCGAACGGCTCGACGGTCGACCTGACCGGCGTCGCAGCGATCCTGTAGTCCGGATCCATTCAGTTACGACTTTACAGATACGGAGTACGTCATGAGTTACCAAACAGGTTTGAGCGGTCTGTCGGCGTCGTCTAGCGATCTCGACGTGATCGGCAACAACATCGCCAACGCCAACACCGTCGGCTTCAAGAGCGGCACCGCGGAATTCGCCGACATGTACGCCAATTCGGTCGCGACCGCGACGAGCCAGCAGATCGGTATCGGTACGCAACTCTCCGAAGTGCAGCAGCAATTCTCGCAAGGCACGCTCACGACGACGAACCAGGCGCTGAACGTCGCGATCAACGGCAACGGCTTCTTCCAGATGTCGAACAACGGCACGCTGACCTATTCGCGCAACGGCGTGTTTCAGCTCGACAAGAACGGCTTCATCACGAACGCGCAGGGCCTCGATCTGATGGGCTACGCGGCCAATAGCTCGGGCATCGTCAACACCGCGCAGACCGTGCCGCTGCAGGTGCCAACCGCGAACATCGCGCCGCAGGCGACCACCTCGATCACCGCGGGCCTGAACCTGAACGCGCAGGACAACATCATGCTCGGCGCGCCGACCGCGACGCCGGGCGGCACCAACGCCGGCACGCTGAACACGACCGGCGCGACGATCACCAACGCGGCAGCGGGCACCAACACCGACCAGTACACGATCAACTTCACGAGCCCGACCACCTACACGGTCACGGACAACACGCTCGGCACGACCACGGCGTCGCAGCCCTACACGGCCGGCACCGCGATCACGCTCGGCAACGGCGAGAGCATCACGTTCAGCGGCGCGCCGGTGGCCAACGACAGCTACACGATCACGCAGAACCCGACCACGTTCAACCAGAACAGCTCGTCGACCTACAACTACTCGACGAGCACGACCGTCTACGACACGCTCGGCGGCTCGCAGACCGTCAATATGTACTTCGCGAAAACGGGCTCGGGCACGTGGAACGTGTACGCGGGCCCGTCGACCGGCACCGCTTCCCTGATCGGCACGGCGAACTTCAATTCATCGGGCACGCTGGTCAGCACGACCGACGCGACGACCGGCCTCGCGACCGCGACGCTCGGCGCGTTCACGATGTCGATCCCGACCACCGACGGTTCGGGCACGCCGCAGAACGTCACGCTGAACATGGCCGGCACCACGCAGTACGGCGGCAAGGACGGCGTGAACAGCCTGTCGACCGACGGCTACGCGGCGGGCCAGCTGACGAGCTTCACGGTCGGCTCCGACGGCACGCTGACGGGCAACTACTCGAACGGGCAGACCGCGGCGCTCGGCCAGATCGTGCTCGCGAACTTCTCGAACCAGAACGGCCTCGTCGACCTCGGCAACAACGAGTACGGCCAGACGGCCGCCTCGGGCGTCGCGCAGATCTCGACGCCGGGCTCGACCAATCACGGCGTGCTGCAAGGCGGCGCGGTCGAGAACTCGAACGTCGATCTGACGAGCGAGCTGGTCAACCTGATCACCGCGCAACGCAACTATCAGGCGAACGCGCAGACGATCAAGACCCAGCAGGCCGTCGACCAGACCCTGATCAACCTGTAAGCGAACGGGACCTCTTCATGGATCGGCTGATCTACACCGCGATGTCGGGCAGCGCGCAGGCGCTCGAACAGCAGGCGATCGTCGCGAACAACCTCGCGAACGCGTCGACCACGGGCTTTCGCGCGCAGCTCGAAACCTACCGCGCCGTGCCGATGTCGTTCGGCGACGGCAGCGCGATCAACGACGACACGACCCGCACCTTCGTGCTGTCGTCGACACCGGGCGCCGACTACACGCCGGGGCCGATCCAGCAGACGGGCAATCCGCTCGACGTCGCGATTCAGGGGCCGGGCTGGCTGTCGGTGCAGACCGCCGACGGCAACGAGGCCTACACGCGCGCGGGCAATCTGCACATCGACGAAAACGGCCAGCTCGTGAACGCGACCAATCAGGTCGTGCTCGGCAACGGCGGGCCGGTATCGGTGCCGCCGGGCGCGCAGATCACGATCGGCAAGGACGGCACGGTGTCGGCGCTGACGCCGGGCGATCCGCCCACCGCTGTGGTCACCGTCGATCAGCTGAAGCTGGTCAATCCCGATCCGCAGTCGCTCACGCGCGGCGATGACGGTCTGTTTCGCACCGCCGACGGCAATCCCGCCGACGCCGATCCGACCGTGACGCTCGCGCCGGCGTCGCTCGAAGGCAGCAACGTGAATCCGGTCAGCGCGATGGTCTCGATGATCACCAACGCGCGCCAGTTCCAGATGCAGACGCAGTTGCTGGAAAACGCCGACAAGAACGATCAGTCCGCCAACCAGCTGCTCAGCTTCAGCTAACGGATTGCCACGGGGCGCCCTACGAGGCGCGCTCCGAGACCGCTTTGCATGGGCCCGGAGCAAGCGCTAAAGCGCCAACTCCGCCCGACATTGGAGAACCATAAGTGAACCGCTCACTGTATATCGCCGCCACCGGCATGAATGCGCAACAGGCGCAGATGGACGTGATCTCGAACAACCTCGCGAACGTCAGCACCAACGGCTTCAAGGGCTCGCGCGCGGTGTTCGAGGATCTGCTGTACCAGACCATCCGCCAGCCGGGCGCGAACTCGACGCAGCAAACCGAACTGCCGTCCGGCATCCAGCTCGGCACCGGCGTGCAACAGGTCGCGACCGAGCGTCTGTACACGCAGGGCAACCTGCAGCAGACCGGCAACTCGAAGGACGTCGCGATCAACGGCGGGGGCTTCTTCCAGGTGCAGATGCCCGACGGCACGACCGCCTACACGCGCGACGGCTCGTTCCAGACCAACGCGCAGGGTCAGCTCGTCACGTCGAGCGGCTACCAGGTGATTCCGGCGATCACGATCCCGACCAATGCCACCTCGCTGACGATCGGCAGCGACGGCGCGGTGTCGATCACCGTGGCCAACTCGAGCAATACGCAGCAGCTCGGCACGATGCAGCTCGCGACCTTCATCAACCCGGCCGGCCTCGACGCCAAGGGCGAGAACCTGTTTTCGGAGACGGCGTCGTCGGGTGCGCCGAACGTGTCGCAGCCGGGTCTGAACGGCGCGGGCACGCTCAACCAGGGTTACGTGGAAGCGTCGAACGTGAACGTCGTGCAGGAACTGGTGAACATGATCCAGACGCAGCGCGCGTACGAAATCAACAGCAAGGCCGTGACGACCTCCGACCAGATGCTGCAGACCTTGAGCCAGATGCAGGTTTGAGGACTGGAAATTTAAGGCGGTAAACGATGATGTCGCACTCCACTCGCACTCCGGTTCATTCGCGCACGGCCGAGGCGCTCGTGCAGCTCGCGCTGCTCGCCGCGCTCGGCGGCTGCGCCCAACTGCCGAGGGAACCTATCACCCAGCAGCCGATGAACGCGGTGCCGCCGATGCCGCCGCAGGCGCAGGCGCCGGGCTCGATCTACAACCCGGGCTTCGCGGGTCGGCCGCTGTTCGAAGACCAGCGGCCACGCAACGTAGGCGACATCATCACGATCGTGATCGCCGAGAACATCAACGCAACGAAGAACTCGGGCGCGAATGCGAGCCGCGACGGCAGCACGAACTTCAGCGTGCCGACCGCGGGCTTTCTCGGCGGCCTGTTCGCCAAGACCAACCTGAACGCGACCGGCGCCAACGGCTTTACCGGCACCGGCGGCGCGAACGCGTCGAATACGTTCAACGGCACGATCACCGTGACCGTGACCGGCGTGCAGGCGAACGGCAACCTGATCGTGAGCGGTGAGAAACAGATGCTGATCAATCAGGGCAATGAATTCGTGCGCTTTTCCGGTGTCGTGAATCCCAACACGATTTCGAGTCTGAACGCCGTGTACTCAACCCAGGTCGCCGACGCGAAAATCGAATACTCCGCGAAGGGTTACATCAACGAAGCGGAGACCATGGGCTGGCTGCAGCGGTTCTTCCTCAACGTGGCGCCGTGGTGATCATGGGTACCGTCTTCAACACGCTGTCGCGCGCGGGCCGCGCACTGATGTTCGTCGCGCTCGCCTGCGCGGCGCTGCCGGCCGCGACGCCAGCGCACGCGGAGCGCCTGAAGGACCTCGTGCAGATCCAGGGCGTGCGCGACAACCCGCTGATCGGCTACGGCCTCGTGGTCGGCCTCGACGGCACCGGCGACCAGACCACGCAGACACCGTTCACGACGCAGACGCTCGCGAACATGCTCGCGAACCTCGGCATCTCGATCAACAACCAGGCGGCGGGCTCCAGCAACTCGCAATCGTCGCTGTCGAACATCCAGTTGAAGAACGTCGCCGCGGTGATGGTGACCGCGGTGCTGCCGCCGTTCGCGCGGCCGGGCGAAGCGATCGACATCACGGTGTCGTCGCTCGGCAATGCGAAAAGCCTGCGCGGCGGCACGCTGCTGCTCACGCCGCTGAAGGGCGCCGACGGCCAGGTGTATGCGCTCGGCCAGGGCAACGTCGCCGTGGGCGGCGCGGGCGCGAGCGCGAACGGCAGCAAGGTGCAGGTCAACCAGCTCGCCGCGGGGCGCATCACCAGCGGCGCGATCGTCGAGCGCTCGGTGCCGACGGCGGTGTCGCAGGCGGGCACCATGCAGCTCGACCTGAACGACATGGACTACGACACCACGCAGCGCGTCGTCGCGGCGATCGACAACGCGTTCGGCAGCGGCACCGCGACCGCGCTCGACGGCCGCACGATCCAGCTGCGCGCGCCGGCCGATCCGCAGCAGCAGGTCTCGTTCATGGCGCAATTGCAGAACCTCCAAGTGCGGCCCGGGCAGGCCGCCGCGAAGGTCATCCTGAACGCCCGCACCGGCTCGATCGTGATGAACCAGATGGTCACGCTGCAGAACTGCGCGGTCGCGCACGGCAATCTGTCGGTCGTGATCAATACGCAGCCGGTGGTGAGCCAGCCGGGCGCGTTCTCGAACGGCCGCACGGTGGTCGCGCAGCAGTCGCAGATCCAGATGAAGCAGGACAACGGCTCGCTGAAACTCGTGAACGCCGGTGCGAACCTCGCCGAAGTGGTGAAAGCGCTCAACGCGCTCGGCGCGACGCCCGCGGATCTGATGTCGATCCTGCAGGCCATGAAAGCAGCCGGCGCATTGCGCGCCGACCTTGAAATCATCTAAGGAGTACGCGAGATGAATTCCGATACGACCAATAGCGTCAACTCCGCCAACGATCTGACCAGCCGGTTCGCGCTCGACGTGCAGGGCTTCGGCGCACTCAGCGCGCAGGCGAAGGCCTCGCCGCAAGCCGGCATGAAGATGGCCGCGCAGCAGTTCGACGCCGTGTTCACGCAGATGATGTTGAAGAGCATGCGCGATGCAACGCCGCAGGACGGTCCGTTCGATTCGCACGACACGGCGACGTTCACGTCGATGATGGATCAGCAGATGGCGCAGCAGCTGTCGAAGAAGGGCATCGGCGTCGCCGACGCGATGCTCAAGCAGCTGATGCGCAACCAGGGCATCCAGGTAGGTGGCGCGAGCGGCGCGGGCGCGGCGGGTGGTCTCGCCGGGATGGCCAACGCGCTCGGCGGCGGTAGCGGCGGCGACGAAGGCCAGAGCGCGGCGCTCAACGCGCTCGCGCGTGCCTACGGCAACGCCCAGGCCAACGGTCAGCTCGGGCTCGGCCGCGCCTACTCGGCCAATAGCGCGCTGACGCCGCCGGTGCGCGGCGACGGCAGCTCGTCGAAGGTCGACGCCTTCGTCGACAAGCTCGCCGCGCCGGCGCAGGCCGCGAGTGCGGCGACCGGCATTCCGGCGCGCTTCATCATCGGTCAGGCCGCGCTCGAATCGGGCTGGGGCAAGAGCGAGATCAAGAAGGCCGATGGCTCGACGAGCCACAACGTGTTCGGCATCAAGGCGGGCAACGACTGGACCGGCAAGACCGTGTCGACGGTCACGACCGAATACGTGAACGGCAAGCCGCAGCGCACGGTCGAGAAATTCCGCGCGTACGACTCATACCAGGAAGCGATGGCCGATTACGCAGGCATGTTGAAGAGCAATCCGCGTTACGCGCAGGTGATCAATTCGTCGCGCGACGTGAACGGTTTTGCGAACGGCATGCAGCGCGCCGGTTATGCAACCGATCCGCATTACGCGAAAAAGCTGCTGTCGATCATGCAGAAAATGAGCTGATTAAAAATAACGCACGCGACGGGCATTAAAGCGGTTTTAAAGATGTCGGTAAAAGCGGCGATAAAGGCAGCAGAAAAACCGGCATCGGTAAAAAGCTCCGCAGGGTCCGGGGCGAGCAAGGTCGCGGAAAAATAGGGCAGATACGCTTTTAACGTTTGCGCGAAATTTTCCGGCGAATATTTAAATTGAGCCCCTAAATTTTGGCTCGATGCTGCCGCTAACGAGTTAGACCCGATACCGGAATAGCGCTGTAAGGTCCGGTCGAACGCGTGTGTTGCGGCTTTGCATGAAGACCCTCAGAGTCCATGACTAGGCCCTGGCACGTGCCCGCAAGAACATGCTTACCGGCAAGCCCATGGATATGAACCAGTCGAACGGCCTGACTGACACGAACGGTCAGCCGCACGTCCCGCAAAACGAGAGCGCTTCCGATTTCGGCCGCCGCAATCCGCTGGAAATCGGCGTGCAGCTGCGCAATATCGTCAATCGCGGCGATTTCCTCACCGTCGAATATGCGGGCGGGCAGATCGTCACGCGCCTGCTCGACGTCGACGTGCGCGAGCGCACCTTCACCTTCGATTGGGGCGCGCTTGCCGATCAGAACAACGGGCTGCTCAACGCGCCGCGCTGCCAGTTCCACGCGTCGCCCGACGGCGTGCGCGTCGAGTTCACGACCCCGACGCCACGCGAGACGCGCTTCGAGGGAATGCCGGCGTTCGAGGCCGACTTCCCCGAGGTGCTGTTCTACGTGCAGCGCCGCGAGTACTTCCGCGTCGCCGCGCCGATTCTCGACCCGTTCATGTGTACGGGCCGCCTGCCCGAGGGCGACACGTTCCGCTTCGAGGTGCACGACCTGTCGCTCGGCGGCGTCGGGATGCGCACGACCGACCTGCGCGTCGCCGCGCTGCCGATGGGCGCGCGCCTGATGGACTGCGAGCTCACGCTCGGCGCGCTCGGCCGTCTGTCGCTCGATCTGCAGCTCGTGTCGCATCGCTCGCTCGCGCTGCCGAACGGCACGCAGCGCTATCAGCTCGGCTTCCGTTTCCTGTCGCTGCCGGGCAGCGCGGAAAACACGCTGCAGCGGCTGATCACGCAGCTCGAAATGAAGCGCCGCTCGCTGGCGCGCTGAGCGGCGAGCCAACGCGCGGTGCCGTGCGCGCGACGCCCGGCACCGCGCGAACGTTTTGGCCGACGAAGCAAACGTTGCACTCGCGTCGGAGGCAACAGCGCGGCAACGTCGCGCAAACATCGCGGCGAGCGCAAACGAAGTGGAATGGCCCTCAATTTTTCGCAGGTCGGGCCGTTAAAGAGGATGTTCCACTAACGCGGTGGCATGTCTGCGATGCCGCCCTTCAGGATGACGCATGTCCAGCAATCTGTTGAATATCGGCCTTAGCGGACTCAACGCGGCCCAATGGGGTTTGACGACGACTGGTGAGAACATCAGCAACGCGTCGACACCCGGCTATACGATGGAAACCCCGGTGTATTCGGAGACGGGCGGCACGTATACCGGCTCCGGCTACCTGCCGATGGGCGTCTCCACCGACACCGTGACGCGCGCGTACAGCCAGTACCTGACGACCCAGCTGAACAACGCGCAGTCGTCGAGCAGCGCGCTCACCGCGTACAACACGATGATCACCCAGCTCAACAACCTCGTCGGCAGTCCGACCGCCGGGATTGCGAGCGCGATCAGCGGTTACTTCACGGGGCTGCAGAACGTCGCCAACAACGCGTCGAGCGTGTCGGCGCGGCAGACCGCGATCAGCGACGCGCAGACGCTCGCGAACCAGATCAACGCGGCGGGCCAGCAGTACGACCAGTTGCGCTCGAGCGTCAACACGCAGCTGAGCAACTCTGTTGCGCAGATCAACACCTACACCGCGCAGATCGCGTCGCTGAATACGCAGATCACGCAGGCGAGCAACCAGGGCCAGCCGCCGAACCAGCTGCTCGACGCACGCGACCAGGCGGTGTCGAACCTGTCCCAGCTGATCGGCGTGTCGGTCGTGCAGGACAACGGCAGCTATAGCCTGTTCATGTCGAGCGGACAGCCGCTCGTGCTGGCCGGCAACAGCTTCAATCTCGGCACGGCGACTTCGTCGGGTGATCCGAGCGAGCTGTCGGTCCAGTATCTCGGCCAGGCCGGGGCAAAGCCGACACCGACGCCGCAGACGCTGTCCGACACGAGCGTGTCCGGCGGCACGCTGGGCGGACTGCTGCAATTCCGCTCGCAAACGCTCGATCCGGCCGAGGCGCAACTCGGCGCGATCGCGACCAGCTTCGCCGCGCAGGTCAATGCGCAGAACGAACTCGGCCTGACGCTGAACGGCACCGCGGGCGGCGCGCTGTTCACGGTCGGCTCGCCGACCGTGTACGCGAACTCGCAGAACACCGGCAACGCTACGCTCGGCGTCTCGTTCGCCGACGCGACCCAGCCGACCACGGGCGACTACACGCTGTCGTACGACGGCAGCACCTACACGCTGACCGACAACCAGACCGGCAGCATCGTCGGTTCGGCGGCGAACCTGACCAACCCGATCGGCGGCCTGCAGTTCTCGGTCGCGAGCGGCACGATGAAGGCCGGCGACTCGTTCTCGGTCGAACCGACCCGCGGCGCGCTCGACGGCTTCGCGCTGACCACCACGTCGGCGTCGGCAATCGCGGCCGCGGCGCCGGTGCTCGCGTCGGCGTCGACGTCGAACACCGGCACCGGGACGATCACGCAAGGCACGGTATCTGCCGGCTACAGCGCGCCGACCAGCACCTCGACGATCACTTACACCGCGGGCACCGGCCTGACCGGCTTCCCGGTCGGCACGGTGGTGACAGTCGCCGGCTCGCCGTCCACGCAGTACACGATCAGCTCGGCGACGACCGCGGTGCCATACTCGCCGAGCTCGGGCGCGACGCTGACGATCACCAACCCGAGCAATTCGACGAGCGCGGGCGCGATGAACAACGTGACGGTCACGATCAGCGGCACGCCCGCCAACGGCGACTCGTTCACGATCGGACCGAACACCGGCGCGACCAACGACGGCCGCAACGCGCAACTGCTGTCGAACCTGACTTCGGCGCAGGCGCTCGACGGCGGCACCTCGACGCTGACGGGCGCGTACGCGAGCTACGTCAACAACATCGGCAACCAGACCACGCAGATCCAGACCTCGGCGACCGCGCAAAGCACGCTCGTCACGCAGATCACGTCGGCGCAGCAGTCGGTGTCGGGCGTCAATATCAATGAGGAAGCGGCCAACCTGCTTCAGTACCAGCAGCTCTATCAGGCCAACAGCAAGGTCATCCAGACGGCGCAGACGCTGTTCCAGACTTTGCTTGGCATCTTCTCGTAAGGCGGAACCATGCGAATTTCGACCCAGCAGTACTTCAGCATGAACGTCGCGAACATGAGCAATCAGCAGGCTCAGTTGTCGCAGATCTATCAGGAAATCTCGAGCGGCCAGAGCCTGACCACGCCCGCCGACAATCCGCTCGGCGCCGCGCAGGCCGTGCAGCTCAGCTCGACGGCGTCCGCGCTGTCGCAGTACATGACGAACCAGAACGCCGCGCTCACGTCGTTGCAGGCCGAGGACTCGACGCTCTCCAACGTCATCACGACGTTGCAAAGCGCGAACACGTTAGGCCTGCGCGCCGGCGACGGCAGTTTGAACGACGCCGACCGCACGGCGCTCGCCGCGCAGCTGACCGCCCTGCGCGACCAGCTCGTCACCTCCGCGAATGCGACCGACAGCTCGGGCAATGCGCTGTTCGCCGGTTTCCAGAATTCGACCCAGGCCTTCACGACCGATGCGGCCGGCAACGTCACCTATACGGGCGACACGGGCACGCGCACCGTGCAGGTCACCGGCAGCAACGCGGTCTCGACCGGTGACAATGGCCTGTCGGTGTTCATGAGCGTCGGCGCGACCAACGCGCAGCCGATCGCCTCGGGCGACCCGGCCAATACCGGCAGCGGCGTGATCGGCGCGGTGTCGGTCAAGGATCCGACCAACGCGGGGAACGCGGACTCGTACCAGATCCAGTTCAGCGGCAGCCCGCTCACCTACACGGTCACTGACACGACGACCGGCGTCGCGGGTACGGCGCAGCCGTACACGGCGGGCTCGGACATCACGATCGCGGGCCAGACCGTCGAAATCACAGGCACGCCGGCGGCCAACGACAATTTCACGGTGCAGCCGGCCAACCAGGCGGGCACCAACGTGTTCGCGAACCTGAACGCGATGATCGCCGCGCTCCAGCAGCCGGTGAGCGGCAACCCCGCGGCCTCGGCGAACCTGCAGAACGCGTTGAATACGGGCCTGTCGCAGCTTGGCAACACGCTGAACAACGTCACCGCGGTGCAGGCATCGGTCGGCGGCCGCGAGCAGGAAGTCAAGGCGCTGCAAACGGTTACGGAGACCAACTCACTGCAAACGCAAAGCGATCTCGCGGACCTGACCCAGACCGACATGGTCTCGACGATCAGCAAGTACTCGATGGAGCAGGCGGCCTTGCAGGCTTCGCAGCAAGCGTTCGTGCAGATCCAGAACATGTCGCTGTTCCAGTACATCAACAGCTGATGCCGCTCCCGGCGGCGCAATAAAGAAACCGGCGCGAGCCGGTTTTTTTATGTCCGCGATTTTCGGCGTTATCTCAGCGCCGCCGCGACCCGTCCCATCTCATCGATGCCGTTATCGAACAAGCGCACGAAGAACGGGATCATGTTCGGCAGCATCAGCTGCACGAGCAGCAGGCCGACCAGCATCGTCAGCGGAAAGCCGATCTGGAACACGCCGATCTGCGGCGCCGCGCGATTGAGAATGCCGAGCGCGAGGTTCGCGATCAGCAGTGCAACGACGACCGGCAACGCGAGCAGCAGCCCCGCCGAGAAGATCGAGCCGCCCCAGTTCGCGAGCGTTTGCCAACCGTGCGGCGCGAGCAGGTTCGCCGACACCGGCACCGACTGGAACGTCGTCACGAGCGCGGCGATCATCTGCAGATGACCGTCGACGGCGAGAAACACCAGCGTCGCGATCGTCGTCATGTAGCGTGAGATCACGACGCCCGAGCCGGTCGCCTGCTGGTCGAAGAAGGTCGCGAAGCCAAGGCCCATGCCGAGGCCGATGAAGTAGCCGGTCGCGTCGATCGCCTGGAACACGACCTGCATCGTCACGCCGAGCGCGATGCCGATCAGGAACTGGTTGACGAGAATCCACACGCCGGCCGCGGAAAACACGGTGACCTGCGGCAGCGCGCCGATCGTCGGGGCGACGATGATCGTCGCAAACGCGGCGAGACCGATTTTCACGCGCGAGGGCAGCGACATGTTGCCGAGCACCGGCGCGGTCGCGATCAGCGCGGCGATGCGCGCGAACGGCCACAGGAACGCGGTCAGCCAGACGTTCAGTTGCGCGTAGGTGACCGTGAACATGGAGTGGGGAGGGCAGGCGTGCCAGCGGCGCTCAGTTGACGAGCGTCGGAATGCTGGTGATCGTGTGGCGCAGATAATCGAGCATCGTGGTCAGCATCCATGGTCCGGCGATCACCAGCGTGAGCGCGATCGCGAGCAGCTTCGGGATGAACGACAGCGTGCTTTCGTTGATCTGCGTGGCCGCCTGGAACAGGCTCACGATCAGACCGACGACGAGCGCGACGAGCAGCAGCGGGGCGGCCAGCACGAGGCCGACGTACATGGCCTGGTGGGCCAGCGTCATGACTGCTTCGGGTGTCATCGTGAGTGCCTGAGGAACAAGGAGTCAAAAAATATCAGACGAAGCTCTGCGCGAGCGAGCCGAGCAGCAACTGCCAGCCGTCGACGAGCACGAACAGCATCAGTTTGAACGGCAGCGAAATCGTCGCCGGCGACACCATCATCATGCCCATCGACATCAGTACGCTCGCGACCACCATGTCGATGATCAGGAACGGAATGAAGATCGTGAAGCCGATCGTGAAGCCGGTCTTCAACTCGCTCGTCACGAACGACGGCACCAGCAGCGACAGCGGCACGTCTTCGGGCCCCTGCATCGGCGCCGCGTGCGAGATGCGCGCGAACAGCGCAAGGTCGCTTTCGCGGGTCTGACGCAGCATGAAGGTCTTGAACGGCGCGACACCGCGCGCCATCGCCTGATCCATCGACATCGTGCCTTCGGAGAACGGCTTGTAACCTTCGTTATAGGCTTTATCGAGCACCGGCGACATCACGAACAGCGTCAGAAACAGCGCGAGACCGACGACCACCTGGTTCGGCGGCGTCGTGGTCGTGCCGAGCGCCTGGCGCAGCAGCGACAACACGATCACGATGCGCGTGAAGCTCGTCATCATTAGCACCATCGCGGGCAGGAACGACAGCATCGTGAGCAGCAGCATCGTCTGCACGCTCAGCGAGTAGGTGGTGCCGCCGTTGGGGCCGGGGCTCGTCGTGAACGCCGGCAGGCCGGCGGTTTGCGCGAAAGACAGCGTCGGCAGCGCGAACAGCAGTGCCGGCAGCGCGAGTTGAAGCGCTGCGGGGAGCGCCCGCCCCGCACGGCGCGTAAGCGTGAAGAACCAAGCTGACTGCCTGAAACTGACCTGCATTACCGATCCCCGCCGCGGTGCGCGTTGAAACGTTTGCCCACTTCGCCTTTCAGGGCGTCGCGAAAGCGTTGACCAAAAGTGCCGGAAAGCGGTGCTGGCGAAGCGGCAACCGTATCGGTTGCGACGGAACCCGCCGGCATCGTATGCAGCAGCCGCACGTTGCCGGGCGCGGCGCCGAGCACAAGCCACGTATCGCCGATCTCGACGACCGCGACGCGTTCCTTTGCCACCGAGCGAAGCGCCGCCGACCGTCTTCACAAGAGCGCCGCGCTGGCCCGGTTGCAGGCCGAAGCGTCGGGCGAGCCATGCGCAGCCGAACACGAGGCCGATCACGACCGCGAGCCCGACGAAGGTTTGCAGGACCGCGCCGACGCCGAGCGCCGGCACCGCGCTACCCGCGCCGACACCGGAGGCGATCTTCGCGGCGTTGTTGACCGCGTTCATGTCGGCGGCGTGCGCGACGGTGGACGCGACGGTGGACGCGAAAAACGACGCGAGCAGCACGCCGCGACCTGCCAAACGTTTCATCGATTGAGTTTCCGGATGCGTTCGGACGGCGTGATGATGTCGGTCAGCCGGATACCGAACTTGTCGTTGACGACCACCACCTCGCCCTGCGCGATCAGGCAGCCGTTGACGAGCACGTCCATCGGTTCGCCGGCCATGCCGTCGAGTTCGACGACCGAGCCCTGCGCGAGCTGCAGCAGATTACGGATCGCGATCTTGGTGCGGCCGAGTTCGACCGTCATCTGGACGGGAATGTCCAGGATCATGTCGATGTCGTTGTGCGTCGAGGTCGGCGCGGCCTTCGACAGCGGCTGGAACACGGCGCCCGCGGCCGGGTTGATTTCGTCGTTGCCGTTCTGCTCGGCGAGCGCGCTTGCCCAGTCGGCCATCGCCGCGTCGTCTTCCACGGCGGACAGCTCGCCGGCGGCGAGTTGCTCGGCTGCCGCGAGATCGGTCTCGGGCTTTGCGTTCAGGTCACTCATATCCACCTTCCTTCATCGTGTCGGCTGCGCTGATCATCTTCTGGACCCGCAACGCGTACTGACCATTGAAAATTCCGTAGCCGCATTCCATCACCGGCACGCCGTCTACTTTCGCGGTGATGTGCTCGGGGATGTTGATCGGCAGAACATCGCCTTTGCGCATGTTCAGGATCTGTTCGAACGTGACCGGCACCTGCGCGAGATCGGCGCTCAGCTGCACTTCGGCGGCCTGCACCTGCTGCGACAGCACGCGCACCCAGCGTCGGTCGACGTCCATCGCCTCGCCCTGGATCGGCGACGAGAGAATGTCGCGGATCGGCTCGATCATCGAGTAGGGCATGCAGATGTGCAGCGTGCCGCCCGTCGAGCCGAACTCGATCGAGAACTGCGTGACGATGACGATTTCGTTCGGCGTCGCGACGTTGGCGAACTGCGTGTGCATTTCCGAGCGCACGTATTCGAACTGCAGCGGACGCACGCTCTTCCATGACGCCGCGTAGTGCTCGAACGTCAGATTGAGCAGCTTCGTGATGATGCGCTGCTCGGTCTGCGTGAAATCGCGTCCTTCGACGCGCGTATGGAAACGGCCGTCGCCGCCGAACAGGTTGTCGACCACGAAGAACACGAGATTCGGATCGAACACGAACAGCGACGTGCCGCGCAGCGGCTTCACGTGGACCAGGTTCAGGTTGGTCGGGATCGGCAGGTTGCGCGTGAACTCGCTGTACTTCTGCACCTTCACCGGGCCGACGGAAATTTCCGCCGAGCGCCGCATGAAGTTGAAAATGCCGACGCGCAACAGGCGCGCGAAGCGGTCGTTGATGATTTCGAGGCCCGGCATCCGGCCACGGACGATACGTTCCTGCGTGGCGATGTTGTACGGCCGCACGCCCGTGCGGTCGGTTTGCTCGGATTCCGTGTCGGATTCGCCGGTGACGCCCTTCAGAAGGGCATCGACCTCCTCCTGGGACATGAACTCTTCGTGGCCCATTGCTTATTCCTCGTGCGTCCCTTGGCGATTGATGATGGCAGCGCTTGACAACGTCACGTCACTGCACGACGAATTCGGTGAACAGCACGTCCTGCACGCGGATCGGTGCGGCGCCCTTGTCAATCGGCTCGGTGATCAGCGTCTTCAGCTCTTCGGCGAGCGCGCGCTTGCCTTCGAGCGGCGCGAGTTCTTCGGGGTGCTTGTTCGACAGGGCGAGCAGGATGCGGCTGCGCACTTCCGGCATGTGATCGGTGAGCGCCTGCTGGGTGGCGGCATCGCCGAGCTTGAGCGTGAGGCCGATGCGCAGGAAGTGTTGCTGGCCGTCGTCCGATTGCAGGTTGACGGTCATCGATTCGAGCGGGAAGAACAGCGGCACGGCGGATTGTGCCGGCGCGGCTTCGGCCGATACGGCGACGGGTGCGCGCTTCGACATGAAGAACCACACGCCGGCACCGGCAGCGCCCGCGGCGATCAGCGCAATGAGGACGATCAGGATGATGCGCTTCATGGGGCCCGGCGAGGCGGGCGCGGCTTGTTGCGGGGCGGTCGTGGTTGCCATTTGGTTTGCCAGCTTGTTGCTGGCCTAGTAAGGGTTAGGGTGATTGTTGTTGATTTGCCTGCGGCGCTATGGGTCGAAAAGAAGGGCTATTTCTGGCTATTTCTCGTTGTTCTGGCTTTGTTGGCCTTTCCTTGCTGACTTATCGGTCGATTAGCGTTGCCCCTTGCAGGGCGGGGCTTTTTTCGTTGTTCTGGCTTTGTTGGCCTTTCCTTGTTGTCTTATCGGTCTATTAGCGTTGCCCCTGTGCGGGGCGGCACCTACTTTCTTTGCTGCTGCAAAGAAAGTAGGCAAAGAAGACAGCTAAAACCGCCAACTCTTAAGCGGGTCCCTCGGTCCGCATGAGGTAGTGGTGCATCTGGAATCCGTGCTCCCGCACATTCGGCGCCAGTGACAAGGCCGTCATTCTTCCGGCGGCGCTACGCGCGCCGAAAACCCGTTCAAAACCCACTGGTTGTTTCGGCGCATCGCCGAGGCGCAGCCGATGGCTCCGCTGCGCGGGCAAAACCATTGGTTTCCCAGGCAGACCCCTCCGCGACGCACGTAGTGCGGAGTGGGAGGGATGACGGCTTTGTCACGAACGGGGAATGTGCGGCGGCCCGGATTCCAGATGCACCACTACCCCTTCCAAGCCAGGGGACCCGCTTATGAGCTTGCGGTTTGAGCTGTCTTCTTTGCCTACTTTCTTTGCAGCAGCAAAGAAAGTAGGTGCCGCCCCGCACAGGGGCAACGCTAATAGACCGATAACAAAGCAAGGAAAGGCCAACAAAGCCAGAACAACGACAAAAAAGCGCCCCGCCTCGCTTCAGGCAAACGTATCGACCAATCCAACCTGCTGCCGCACGGCAACATTACCGATGGCATCGCTGGAACTGTCCCCTGCAAGGGCGCCCCCACCATCACTGCCCCTCTTCCCATTCCCCCCACCCGCGCCAGCGCCCTGCTGTTGTTGCCCGCTCTGCCGCGCAAACCCATCACTCACACTCGCGCTGCCGAGCCCAATCCCATTCGACTCCATCGCCTCGCGAAGCTTCGGCAACGCCGCCTCGACCGCCTCCCGCACCGACTGGTGCTGCGAAACGAACAGCGCATGCGCATGGTTATCCGCCACCTGCAACACGACCTGCAACGGCCCCAGATCCTTCGGATTGAGCGTCAGCTCAGCACTCTGCGAATGCGCATTCGACAAAAACACCACCTTCTGGCTCAGCGCGTCTTCCCAGTCGCTCGTGCCGACCTGCGGCGTCAACGCATTCGCGGCGGCGGCCGCGCTCGCATTGCCCGTACTCTGCGCTGCCGCCGTCGTGCTCGCGGCGTTCGCTGCCGCCTGCGTCGCGGCCAGCGCGGCGTTCGCCGCCTCGGACGCGCTGCGCGCCGATGCGAGGTTGTCCGCCTGGCCGCTCGTCGCGGCCGCGGCGCTCAACGCATCGGCGGCCGACTTCGCTGCCGACGGATCGGCCAGCGCGGTCGCGGCGGCCGTCGCCGCCGACGTCGTGTGGGTCGTCGAGGCGCCCTTGCCGTTGCCGAACAGGCCGCTCGCGAGCGCCTTGTCGTCCGACGTGCCGTTCAGGCCGTTTTTCGTGCTGCTCAAGCCGCCCGCCGCGCTCGACACGCTCGCGGCTTTTGCGGCCGCGCCGGCAGCAAGCGCGGCCGCGGGCACCGCGCCCTGGCCGCTCGACAGCGCGGACAGCGCCCTCTGCAACGCATCCTGCAGCGACTTCGGATCGACCGCGCCTTTCCTGCTTGCCGCGGTGGCCGCGAGCGCGCTCGTGGCCGTGCCGGCCAGCGCGCTCGCCGCATCGGCGGCGGAGCTCGCGGCATCGGTCGTGGTGGTGGCGTTCGAGTCGGCGTTGTTGGCGACGACCTGTGCCTGCGCTTGCGCCTGAGCCTGGGCGGCAGCCGCAGCCGCGGCGAGCGCGCCAGCGTCGGTTTGCGCCTTGGTGTCTTTCTGCCTGGCTTGCGTCGCGGTCGCCTGGCTGTTCGATGTCTGCTGCGTTGGTGTCGTCGACGCCGTGGACGACGGCGATGACGCGCTGCTGCTGGCCGCGTTGCTCGCTGTGCCGTTGCCGTTCTGGCTGCCGCTCGCGCTCTGCTGCGAGGAAGCGGGAGCGGACGCGGAAGCGGAAGCGGAAGCGGAAGCGGGCGGCGGCGCACTGGGCGCGCGCGGCGCCGAGGCTTGCGACGCCGTCGCTGAACTGGTCTGCTGTTGATTCGCGCTGTTCTGCTGGTCGATGCTTTGCTGCAAGGTCTGCGCGAACGGGCTCGAGACCGCGGCGTTCGCGGACGCGCTGCTCGACCCATTGCCGCTCGTGTCGAGCAGCGTGCTCAGTTGGGAGCCGATCTGTGAAAGAAGCGACATAAAGAATCCTGTGAGTCGGTCGAACGGGTGTGCCGTAGGGCGTTAGCCGCGAGGCAAGGCCTCACGCGCCGTCGGCTCGCATGCGCAGACTCCGCGCCGCATATTCGTCGGCGTCGCGCTGTTCGCGCCGCGCCGCAACCTTCGCCTCGGCCGCCTCGCCGCGCGCCTGCAGCACTTCGTACGAGCCGAGCTTCTGCTTGTGGCGCTGCCAGTCGGGCTTCGCCGCCTCGAGGCGCGCGCTCGCCGCCGCGAGCAGGCTGCGCTGCTGCTCGATCGCGGCATCGAGCGTGTCGATGAACGCCTGGAAGTTGCGCATGTTGCCGGCCGGCATGCCCGACTGCGCGCTCTCCATGAAGCGTGCGTAGTATTCGTCGCGGTACTGCACGAGCGCATCGAGTTGCGCCTGTACGTCGTTGCGCTCGCGCTGCGCGCGGCCGAGCCGCTGCGCGGCGGCATCCACGTCGTCCTGCGCAAGACCGATCAGCGTCTTGATCGGAAAATGTTTCGACATCGTCAGCCTCCTCGGCCCTAGGCAAACAGCGCGTTCAGCATGTCGATGCTCGGCTGGAAGTTCGCGCACTCGCGAAAGCCTTGCTGCAGGAACGCTTCCATCCGCGGATACAGCGCGATCGCGCGATCGAGCACCGCGTCGCGCCCGCTCGAATACGCGCCGACGTTGATCAGATCGCGGTTGCGCTGATAGCGCGACAGCATCTGCTTGAACATACGCGTTTTATTCAGATGGTTATCGTCGATCAGCGCGGTCATTGCCCGGCTAATCGACGCTTCGATATCGATCGCAGGGTAGTGGCCGGCTTCGGCGAGCGAGCGCGACAGCACGATGTGGCCGTCGAGAATCGCGCGCGCCGAGTCGGCGATCGGGTCCTGCTGGTCGTCGCCTTCGGTGAGCACCGTGTAGAACGCGGTGATCGAGCCGCCGCCCGCCGGTCCGTTGCCGGTGCGCTCGACGAGCGCCGGCAGCTTCGCGAACACCGACGGCGGATACCCCTTGGTCGCGGGCGGCTCGCCGATCGCGAGCGCGATCTCGCGCTGCGCCATCGCGTAACGGGTCAGCGAATCCATTAGCAGCAGCACGTGCTTGCCCTGGTCGCGGAAGTATTCGGCGAGCGAGGTCGAGTACGCGGCGGCCTGCATCCGCAACAGCGGCGACACGTCGGCCGGCGCGGCGATCACGACCGAGCGCGC
This sequence comes from Paraburkholderia sp. MM6662-R1, assembly GCF_050436245.1. Taxonomy (NCBI): domain Bacteria; kingdom Pseudomonadati; phylum Pseudomonadota; class Betaproteobacteria; order Burkholderiales; family Burkholderiaceae; genus Paraburkholderia; species Paraburkholderia sp. MM6662-R1. Next base: position 2,715,894 of record NZ_JBNDLV010000001.1, read on the forward strand.
CAACCCTTCCTCGCCGAGAATCTGTTCGATGAACTCCTTCACTTCGCGGCCACGTTCGCCGATCAGGCCGATCACGATCACCTCGGCGCTGGTGTAGCGCGCCATCGTGCCGAGCAGCACCGATTTACCGACGCCCGAACCCGCGAACAGCCCCATCCGTTGACCACGACCGACGGTCAACAGCGAGTTGATCGCGCGCACGCCGACGTCGAGCACCTTGTGAATCGGCTCGCGATTGAGCGGATTGATGACCGGCGCGGACAGCGGCGCGTCCCTTTGCGTGCCGAGCGGGCCGAGGCCGTCGAGCGGACGGCCGGATGCATCGAGCACGCGGCCGAGCAATTCCCAGCCGACCGGTAGACGCTTCGCGCCCGCGAGCGGGTCGGCGATCGGCGCGCTTTCGAGCGGAAAGACCCGCGCGCCGGGCAACAGGCCGATCACTTCGGTGGTCGGCATCAGGAACAGCTTGTCGCCGGCGAAGCCGACCACTTCGGCTTCGGCCATCGGCAGCGAACTGCCGGGCGGCAACTCGATCATCACTTCGGCGCCCACCGACAGACGCAGGCCGACCGCTTCGAGCACGAGACCGGCCGCGCGTGTGAGACGCCCGCACGCGCGCAGCGGCTTCGCGATCGCGTTGCGCGCGCGCAGCGCGTCGAGCTGGCCGCGCCATGCCTGCATGTGGGGATTGATGTCGAGCGCGGGATCGTAGGACGGCGCGTGCGCAGCGTGAGCGGCGCAAGCACTGCGCGCGGCGTGGTCCGTCGCGGCGGACTCGCGGCTCGCCGCCGCGCCTGTCGCCGGATGTGCGCTCGCAGGAGCGTGCCAAGCCGCATCCGGGGGCTGCGGCATACCGGCCGACTCGACATCGACCAGCGCCTCGGCGCCGAACGACGCCAACGCGAGCTCGCGTTCGAGCGGCGTCAGATCGCTCGCGCGGATCTCGTCGAGCGTCGGCTTCACCACGTGCTCACCTTGCCGAGCGCGGCGGCGACGCGCTGCCAGCGCGTGTCGATGCCCGCGTCGACCTCGCCGGTGCCGGCCTGCGCGCGGCAACCGCCACGCTCCACCGATGCGTCGGTGCGCACGGTCCAGCCGCGCGTTTGCAATTCTTCGAGCAGATACGCCTCGACGACCGGCAGATCGGCGGGACTCACGATCAGCGCCGGCGCGCCGGCGAGCGCGGGCTCGGCCGCGAGTACCTCGCGCGCGGCCGCGATCAGTGCGGTCGGGTCGTGCTGCACGTGCTGGCGCACGACCTGCTGCGCGATGTCGAGCGCGAGTGCGATCAGCGTTTCGGAGATCGCGTGCTGCGCGCCATCGAGCGCGCTCTTGAAGGTTTCGGCGAGCGCGGCGAGCCGCATCGCTTCCTCGCGCGCCTCGGTCTGGCCTTGCGCGAAACCCTGCGCGTGCCCCTGGTCATAGCCCGCCTGATAGCCGAGCGCCTGGCCGGCCACATGACCGGACGCGACGCCCTGTGCATGCGCGGCTTCGCGGCGGTGCTCGAGTTCGGCTTCGAACGCGCGCTCGTCGAACTCGGGTTCGGCCGGCGGCGGCGCCGGCGGAGCCGGGTCGAACGACGCCATCTCCCAGCGCTGGTAGGCCGAGAGGCTTTCCTTTGCCGGGGCGTTCGGATCAGACATAGGCGTCTTCCGCCTTGCCGCCTAGAACGATCTGCCCGCTCTCGGCCAGGTTGCGCACGATCTGCAGGATGCGGCGCTGCTGCGTCTCGACTTCGGACACGCGTACCGGGCCGCGCGCGTCGAGGTCTTCGGCGAGCAACTCGGCCGCGCGCTGCGACATGTTCGACAGGAACTTCTGACGCAGCGCGGGCGCCGCGCCCTTCAGCGAGATGATCAGCGCTTCGGATTCGACTTCCTTCAGCAGCAGCTGGATCGCGCGGTCTTCGAGGTCGAGCAGGTTCTCGAACACGAACATCTGGTCGATGATCTTCTGCGCGAGCTCGGCGTCGTACTGGCGCACGTTTTCGATGACGCCTTCCTCGTGGTTGCTCGACATGAAGTTCAGAATCTCGGCCGCCGTGCGGATACCGCCCATCGGGCTGCGCTTCAGGTTGTCGCTGCCGGACAAGAGGCCGGTCAGCACGTCGTCGAGCTCGCGCAGCGCGGCCGGCTGGATGCCGTCGAGCGTCGCGATCCGCAGCAGCACGTCGTTGCGCAGCCGGTCCGTGAAACACCCGACGATCTCCGAAGCCTGATCGCGGTCCAGATGCACGAGGATCGTCGCGATGATCTGCGGATGCTCGTTCTTGATCAGTTCCGCGACCGCCGCCGAGTCCATCCACTTCAGGCCTTCGATGCCGCTCGTGTCGCTGCCCTGCAGGATCCGGTCGATGATCGCGCCGGCCTTGTCGTCGCCTAGCGCCTTGGTCAGCACGGAGCGGATGTAATCGCTCGAATCGAGCGACATGCCGGTGTGCTGCTCGGCCTCGCGCACGAACTCCTGCAGCACCTCGTCGACCTGCTCGCGGGTGACGTTCTTCAGCGCGGCCATCGCGACGCCGATTTTCTGAACCTCACGGGGGCCCAGAAACTTGAACACCTGCGCCGCCTCTTCCTCGCCGATCGACATCAGCAGCAGCGCGCTCTTCACTACGCCTTCAGCGCTCATCGGACACCCAGTTCTTGACGACGGTTGCTACGACCTTCGGATCCTGACGCGCGATGCTGCGCGCGAACTCCAGGTTCCGCTCGTATTTGTGCTTCGCGTTTTCGAGCGCGAGCTGCTCGCTATCCGCTTCGATTTCGACCACCGCGCCATCGCGCTCCTCGGCCGGGATGCCGTCGAGCAGCACCGGTTCGTCGGGCGCCATCAGCGCGGCAACCGGCTCGGGCGGCGGCGGGAAGGCGCGGCGCAACGCCGGCTTCACCATCACGAAGTAGAGGAACAGGGCCACCGCGCCGATGCCGAGGTACGTCGCGATCTGCTTGTACAGCGCGAGCATGTCGGGCGTGCGCCACCATGGCAGGTCGGCGTTCGGGTCGAGCTCGGTGGTAAACGCGCTGTTGACCACGTTGACCGAGTCGCCGCGCGACGCGTCGAAGCCCATCGCGTCCTTCACGAGCTGGGTGATCTGCGCGAGCTTGTCGGCGCTGACCGGCTGCATCGTCACGTGACCCTTCGGATCGACGACCCGCAGATAATTGACGACTACCGCGACCGACAGCCGGCGGATGCCGCCCATCGGCTGGTCGACGTGGCGCACGGTCTTGTCGAGCTCGTAGTTGGTGGTCGAATCCTTGCGGTCGCTGACCGGCGTCGTGGTGACCGAGCTCGCGCCGTTGCCCGCCACGATCGGCGCGGAGGCCGGCTGCGGCGGCTGGTTCGACAGCGCGCCCGGCACCCCCGAGGCACCGCCTTGCGACATTTCGGTGGCGCTGCTCGACTGCTGGCTGCGGATCGCGGCCTGCTGCGGATTGCCGTTCGGGCCGTAGTTCTCGGAGGTCTGCTCGCTGTGCGAGAAGTCGATGTCGGCGCTGACCTGCGAGCGCGCGTTGCCGGCGCCGAACAGCGGCGCGAGGATCGTGTCGATGCGCTGCTGGGTGTTGCGCTCGATCTGCTGGCGGAACTTCAGTTGGGTCGCATCGAGTCCGCTGCCATTGGTGGGCTGCGTGAGCAGGTTGCCGTCCTGGTCGAGGATCGTCACGCCGCGCACCGGCATTTCCGGCACCGCCGACGCGACCATGTGCGTAATCGCGACGACCTGCCCTTCGTCGAGCACGCGGCCCGGGTACAGGTTCACGAGCACCGCCGCCGACGGCGCTTCCTTGTCGCGCACGAACACGCTCGGCTTCGGAATCGCGAGATGCACGCGCGCCGATTTGACGCTCGAGATCGCTTCGATCGTGCGTTCGAGTTCGCCTTCGAGCGCGCGCTGATAGTTGATCTGCTCGTCGAACTGGCTGATGCCGAATTTCTGGTTGTCCATCAGCTCGAAGCCGACCGAGCCACTCTTCGGCAGCCCCTGTGATGCGAGGCGCAGGCGCATCTCGTGGACCTGCTCGGCCGGCACGAGGATCGCGCTGCCGCTTTCGGACAGCTTGTACGGAATATTGGCCTGCTGCAGCGCGGTGATGATCGAGCCGCCGTCGCGGTCGGACAGATTGCTGTAGAGCACCTTGTAGCTGGGCGCGCGCGACCACAGGAACAGGCCGGCGACGACCGCCACCAGCAGCGCGACCGCGAACACGAGCGGCGCGCGCGGGTTGCCGCGCATCTGCGCGAGTCCGGACAGACGCTGGCCGAAATTGCCGCCGATACCTCCCAGGCCGCCCAGGCCACCGAGGTCGGCCGTGCCGCCGGCCTGGCCGCTACCGGCCTGGCCGGCAGCGGGCTGCGCGCCGGCGAGCCCCATACGGGCGTCGGGGTTGATCAACGAGTTGGCTGACGAATCCATGCGTCGGGTTTCTCCGGGGAATGCCTTGGCGTTCTGTCGTGATGCCGCGCCGGGGCTGGGCGGACGGACAGAGACTTTCACCTTTGAAATTATCCGCAGCGCCGCTGAACCCGATTGCTTGAATAGAGCCGGGTTTTCCCTCTAGTTTCGGGACTTTCCGCGAGGAGCCGCTGCTATGCTTTCGTCCAGATCGGTACACCGTCCGGCGGTCCGATCGCACATCCAACGGAGAAAACATGACCATGCCCGTGAACGCGCTATCGTCGGCGCTGCAACAGATGCAGGCGATGGCGGCGCAGGCGGCCGGCGACGCGACCCCGGCGGCGGAGCAATCCGGCGCGGCGACGCCCACCAACTTCGCGGCGGCGCTGAAGGCTTCGCTCGACAAGATCAGCGGCGACCAGCAGAAGGCGGTCGGCGAGTCGCAGGCGTTCGAGCTCGGCGCGTCGAACGTGTCGCTGAACGACGTGATGGTCGACATGCAGAAGGCCAACATCGGCTTCCAGTTCGGCCTGCAGGTGCGCAACAAGCTGGTCGCCGCGTACAACGACATCGCGCAGATGTCGATCTGAGCGGGACGCTGCCGGCGCTTGCGCCGGCGGCTTCGTGCCGTGTTTCCCGGGCTCGCCCAGCGGCGCTTTCGATCCTCCTTACACCGGACTAAAGCTTTGTCGTCGCGCATCCGATAACCCAATTACAGGTCAGCGAGCGGCGCGTCGACGCGCCGCGCGGCCACGCCACGACTTAACCGCAGCCAGTATAAGAGGAGGAGCGCCGATGTTTTCCCAAGGGCACGCTGGAGCCAACGCGTATGCGCGTGTCGGTATCGAGACATCCGTGATGGGCGCAAGTCCGCATCGTCTGATCGTGTTGCTGTACCAGGGCGCACGTCAGGCGATCGCGCAAAGCCGCATGCATTTGCAGCAGGGCAACGTGGCCGAGCGTGGCATGGCGATCAGCAAGGCGATCCGGATCATCGAAAGCGGGCTGCAGCAGTCGCTCAACCTCGAGGTGGGCGGCGAAATCGCCGAACGCCTCAATGCTTTGTACGACTATATGGCGCGTCGACTGTTGCAAGCCAATATCAATCAGAGCGAGGCGATGCTCGTGGAAGTGGACCGTCTGCTCGCGACGCTCGAAGAGGCATGGATCGGGATAGCCCCGGAGATCGCGCGGATGGCAGCACAGCCAGCCGCGGAAAGCCTGAGATGACATCGAACGCAGAATATTTTGCCCGCTACGAGGCGATCGCGGCGCTGTCCTGCCGCATGCTGATGGCGGCCCGTCGTGCACTGTGGAACGACCTGGTGCACTTGCAGGAAGAGTATCGGCAGCTGGTCGAAGCGCTGCGCGAAGCCGACGTGGGCGTCAAGCTCGACGAGGCCGAACGCCTGCGCAAGTACGCGCTGATCCGCCAGATCCTCGCCGACGACGCCGCGATCCGCGACCTCGCGAATCCGCGCATGGCGCATCTGTCGGCGCTGTTCGCCGGCCGGTCGACGCGCGTGCTGAAGGAGTTGTACGGGGCGCGCTGAGCGCGAGCGGGCGCGCGCGTGAGCTGGCGCTACGCCGCACGCGTCTGAAGGATCGGAGCAATCAGAGCATCGCGCGCATTGCCGCCGATGCGACCAAGGAACCGGCATGAACGGAATCGATTCGGCCCTCGCTTCGGTGCTGTCGAGCCGGATCGACAGCCTGCTCAGCATCGCGCCGGGAACCGCGACCACCTCGCAGACCGGCGCGGCCGGCGTCGATACCGCGGTTCCCGCGGCGCCTGCGAACGTGACGCCCGCGCCCCAGCCGTCCGCGCAAACCGCGCTGTCGGCCGTCGCGCTGACGCTGAATGCGATTGCGCACTCAGGCGGCGAGGCCACACCGGCGGTGCTCGGCCGCGCGCCGATCTGGGCGGCCGCGCCGGCGCTCGACGTCGCCATCGAAAGCTTGCCGCTGACCGATGCGGCGGGCGCCGCGACAGTCAATTTCGCTGCCGGCGATTCCGCCGCTGCTGCCAACACCAATACCAATCCCAACGCTGCCGCCAGCGCAACCGCGGCCGCCACCGCGAGCGTGGCGGCGACCGAAGTGCCGGTCGCGGCGCTCGCGGCCGCGCTGCAACAGACGGTCGCCGACAGCGGCCTGTTCTACGAGGCGCATCTCGCGGCGTGGCTGGTCGGCCAGCGTTCGCCGGCCCAACTGGCGAACGAGGCGCAGAACCAGCTCGTCGCAGATTCTCAATTGCCTCCCGACTGGAGCGCCGACGCTGGCGACGCGGGCGCGCGGTCCGCTGCGGCGAACGGAGCCCCCGAGGCAACGCCACGCGGCACGGCGAACGTTGCCGAGAACAACCCTGCCATGCACGCGATGCCGTCGATCCTGACCGCGCAGGCCGCGCGACTCGTCGCGGGCGAGCTGCTGGCCAGCTCGGTGTCCGACCTGAATGGCCAGTCCACACACGCGGGGCTGCACAGCGCGGTGTCCCAGGCGGCCGATGCCGGCTCGTCGCAGAGCGCGCAGGCGATGGCGGCGGCGGTGCATCCGGCGACGGTGCCGCTCGTGCGCCAGCAGCTCGATCTGCTTGCGACCGGGCAGTTCCGGTGGACCGGCGAGGCGTGGCCCGGCGCGCGTCTGGACTGGACGATCGAGCAGGATGGCGACGAATGGGACCGCAGCGGCGGCGGCCTCGCGAGCGAGGACGACCAGCCGTGGCGCACGCGCCTGACGCTGTCGCTGCCGACGCTCGGCACCGTCGATGCCGAACTGACGCTGACCGGCACGCGGCTGACCGCGCGCGTGCAGGCGAGCCCGCGGGGCGCCGCGCGGCTCGCGATGCAGGGGGACGGTTTCCGTCAGCAGCTCGCGGCGGCGGGGCTCGAGTTGCAGGGATTGACGATTCGCGAGATCGGCGGCGGTGTGCCTGGTACTACCGCGGCGGGCACCTCGGCGGCGGGTGCGCAGGCCGCGGGCGCGTATGCACGGTCGGCGTCGGCGGCTGTGGCCACGTCGACGGCGTCGGCGTCGGGCGCCGCATCGCGCGACGACCTCGATTGGGATATCTGATGAGCCGCACCCAACGTCGCAGCGCGGCTGCGCTTGTTTATGACGCTCATGGCGGCGAGCCCGCCCCGCGTCTGGTCGCCAAGGGGTATGGGCTGCTCGCTGAGATGATCGTGCAGCGCGCGAAGGAGGCTGGGCTCTATGTGCATGAGGCGCCCGAGATGGTGTCGCTGCTGATGCAAGTCGATCTGGATGCGCGGATTCCACCGCAGCTTTATCAGGCTGTCGCCGAGTTGCTGGCCTGGTTGCATCGGCTCGAGAGTGGGGCCGATGCTGAGACGGGCAATGGCGCTGGCGCGCCGGATGTGGTTGATGTTGTTGCTACTGATGTGCCTGGCGGCGCTAGTACTGCGGATCACTGAAGGTGTGTGTTTGCCCTTTGGCAGGGCGGGCGCTTTTTTGGCGTTGTTCTTTGCGGTGTTGGCCTTTCCTTGTTGTCTTATCGGTCTATTAGCGTTGCCCCTGTGCGGGGCGGCACCTACTTTCTTTGCTGCTGCAAAGAAAGTAGGCAAAGAAGACAGCTAAAACCGCCAGCTCTTAAGCGGGTCCCTCGGTCCGCATGAGGTAGTGGTGCATCTGGAATCCGTGCTCCCGCACATTCGGCGCCAGTGACAAGGCCGTCATTCTTCCGGCGGCGCTACGCGCGCCGAAAACCCGTTCAAAACCCACTGGTTGTTTCGGCGCATCGCCGAGGCGCAGCCGATGGCTCCGCTGCGCGGGCAAAACCATTGGTTTCCCAGGCAGACCCCTCCGCGACGCACGTAGTGCGGAGTGGGAGGGATGACGGCTTTGTCACGAACGCGGGATGTGCGGGGGCCCGGATTCCAGATGCACCACTACCCCTCGCAAGCTAGGGGACCCGCTTATGAGCTTGCGGTTTTAGCTGTCTTCTTTGCCTACTTTCTTTGCAGCAGCAAAGAAAGTAGGTGCCGCCCCGCACAGGGGCAACGCCAATAGACCGATAAGTCAGCAAGGAAAGGCCAACACCGCAAAGAACAAAGACAAAAAAAGGCCTCACCCCGCCCAAGGGCAAAATCAAAACCTCATCATCAACTTCAACACCGCGTTCACGCGTCTCCCGTACGGTGGCGAAATCAACCCGCGCGCATTCAAGCGCGCCTGCACGAGCACGGGCTTCATCTTGGAAAAAGTAACGAACCCCTCGTACCCATGGTACGCCCCCATCCCACTCGCCCCGACCCCGCCGAACGGCAAACTCTCACATGCCAGATGCATCAGCGTCTCGTTAACCGCCATGCCGCCGGCGATCGTTTCATGCGTGACACGCTCAATCGTCCGCGCATCGTCGGCATAGAGATAAAGCGCCAGCGGCCGCGGCCGCGCATTGATCCACGCGATCGCGTCGTCGAGCGTGTCGTACGGCACGAGCGGCAACAGCGGCCCGAAAATCTCCTCCTGCATCAGCGCGCATTCGTCCGGCGCGCCAGTCACGGCGATCAGCGGAAAGCGCCGGCTCCCGGCATCGGGCGTCGCGTTGGTCAGCGCATGCAATTGCGCGCCCGCAGCCCGCGCTTCGTCGGCGAGACGTTCGAGCCGCTCGAAGTGCCGCGAAGAAATGATCGACGTGTAATCCGGGTTCTGCGCGAAGTCCGGATACATCCTCGCCATCCGCACGCGCGCCCGTTCGATGAACGCCTGCTCCTTGCCGCGCGGCACCAGCACGTAGTCGGGCGCCACACAGGTCTGCCCCGCGTTCAGCGTCTTGCCGGCGATCAGATTGTCGACCGCGTTGTCGAAACGCGCATGCGCGCCGATCAGCGCCGGCGATTTGCCGCCGAGTTCGAGCGTGACCGGCGTCAGATGCTCGGCCGCCGCGCGCATCACTTCGTGACCGACCTTCGTCGAGCCGGTGAACAGCAGATGATCGAACGGCAACGCGCTGAACGCGGCCGCGAGCGCCGCATCGCCGTTGACGACCGCGACGTGAGTGCGCGCGAACGTCTGACCGATCAGCAGCTCGAATAGCGCCGAGGTGCGCGGCGTCAGTTCGGACATCTTGATGATCGCGCGATTGCCGGCCGTCAGCGCGCTGATCAACGGCCCGACCGCGAGCAGCACCGGATAATTCCACGGCACGATGATGCCGACCACGCCGAGCGGCTGCGGCACCACCTTCGCGCGCGCCGGCAGCAGCCACTTGTTGGTGCGGCGGCGCTGCGCTTTCATCCAGCGCTTGCCGTGACGCAGCGCGGCGTCGATCTCTTCCTTCACGAGCAGGAATTCGGCGAGCAGCACTTCTTCCTTCGCGCGATTGCCGAAGTCCGCGTGCATCGAGTCGGCGAGCGCGTCGCGATTGTCGAGCATCAGCTTGCGCAGCGCACGCAGATGCGTCGCGCGCGTGTCCCACGACGGATACGGCGCGCGCAGATACGCATGACGTTGATCGCGCAACAGTGCTTGGAGCGCGGCGACCTCCGGCACATCGTTCTTCATGTGAGTCCACTCCCAGATGGATGACCGTGCGCGTCGAGCGCACTTATATTGGTGTGAGGTTGAGTCGGAGTTGCGAGCGGCGCGCTCGGGGTTTGCGCGCCCGCCGCGGTTACGCGGGAAAGGCGCGCTTGACGATCGCCGCGTGATCGAACGTGGCCGGCAGCGTGCCGTACACGCGGCCGCTTTCGCCGCAGCCGTCGGCGAGGCGCGTCGCGATGAACGCGTCGGCGACCTCGGCGGGCGCGTGCTGCGCGAGCAGCGTCGCCTGCGCGATCAGCACGATCTGCTGCGCGATACGTCGCGCCGACGCCTCGCGCGGTTCGGCCGGTCCGTTCAGCGTCGCGGCGAGGCGCGCGAGTGCCGCGCCCAACGCCGGATGCGCGCGGGCGACGTCCTGCCAGGCGGCGAACAGCGCTTGCGCGGCCTGCGGCTCGCGCTCCATCGCGCGCAGCACGTCGAGGCACATCACGTTGCCCGAGCCTTCCCAGATCGAGTTGACCGGCGCCTCGCGATAGAAGCGCGCCATCGGCCCGGTTTCGACGTAGCCGTTGCCGCCCCAGACTTCCATCGCCTCGCCGGTGAATTCGAGCGCGCGCTTGCAGACCCAGTACTTCGCGGCAGGCGTAACGATGCGCCGCCAGGCGCGTTCGGCCGATGAAGCCGACGACGCGTCGGCGGATTCCTCGAACGCGCGCGCGAGACGCATGAACAGCACCGTAGCCGCTTCGGATTCGAGCGCGAGATCGGCGAGCACGTTGCGCATCAGCGGCTGCTCGGCAAGGTGCCGGCCGAACGCGCTGCGATGCCGCGCATGATGGACCGCCTGCACGAGCGCGGCACGCATCAGCGCGGCGCTGCCGATCACGCAGTCGAGCCGCGTGTAGCTCGCCATTTCGATGATTGTCGGCACGCCGCGTCCTTCGTCGCCGATCATCACACCGTACGCGTCGAGAAATTCGACTTCGCTGCTTGCGTTGGAGCGATTGCCGAGCTTGTCCTTCAGGCGCTGGATCTGCACCGCGTTCTTGCTGCCGTCCGGCGCGAAGCGCGGCACGAAAAAGCACGACAGCCCCTCGTGCGTGTCGGTGCGCGCGAGCACCAGATGCGCGTCGCACTGCGGCGCCGAGAAGAACCATTTATGACCGACGAGCCGGTAGGCGCCGCCGCGTCCGCCGGCACCGTCGAACGCATGGGCGCGCGTCCGGTTGCTGCGCACGTCGGAGCCGCCCTGTTTCTCGGTCATGCCCATGCCGATCATCGCCGAGCGCTTTTGCGTGAGCGGCACGTCGCGCGGATCGTGCTCGCGTGTGTACAACTGGTCGCGCAGCGTATCGAACAACGTGGATTCGCGCTGCAACACCGGAATGCTCGCGAATGTCATCGTCAGTGGGCATAGCGAGCCGGATTCGATCTGCGCATGCATGAAGTAGCCGGCGCAGCGCGCGGCCATCGCGCCGCTTCGCGGCTCGGCGAACGGCAGCGCGTGTAGCCCTTCGCGGCGCAGCAGCGCGAGCAGTTCATGCCACGCGGGATGGAACTCGAGCGCGTCGATGCGCTCGCCGCGCGGACTATGCGTGACCAGCTCCGGCGTATGGCGGTTGGCGAGCTCCGCGAGCGCGAGCGTGTCGGGCGTCGTCAGCGTCGCGCCGTGTCGTAGCAGCGCCTCGCGATGCCAGCTCGCGCCGTCGCGATCGACGGCCGCGCTCAAAGCGGCGTCGCTCGCGAACAGGTTGTAGTCCGCGAGCGGCGGTGCCTGATTCGTCACTTCGTGAGTCTGGCCGAAGCCGTGCCGTTCCATCTGCTGTCTCCTTGCTTTCGCTATTGTGCGCCGCTTCGCCGACGGCATCCCCGATGCGCTTTGTCGCATCTGTTCGAGCGCCGCGCGTGATGCCGCATGCCGGAAGGAGGGCGCGCGTCGCGCCATGTTTGGAAGCCGCGCGCGGGCCGTACGCGCCTTTCATCATAGGGGCGCGTTGCCGCCGGCGTTTAGAGGAATCGTTCTTTCAGGGAGCCGCCGCAGCCCCAATACGCTCCCTACAATGCGCAGAAAACACACGTAGACAAGTGTGCACGAGACAGGGTCCGCGAGCAACGCGGCCCATCAGGAGGGGCGCATGCAATACGACTACATCATCGTCGGTGCGGGCTCGGGCGGCTGCACGCTCGCGAGCCGTCTCGCGGATAGCTGTCCCGACGCGACCATCGCGCTGATCGAGGCCGGTCCGCATACCGGGCGCAATCTGTTGGTGAACATGCCGGTCGGCGTCGCGGCCGTGGTGCCGAATAGACTGAAGACCAACTACGGCTACCTGACCACGCCGCAGGCGGGGCTCGCCGGTCGCCAGGGCTATCAGCCGCGCGGACGCGGTTTCGGCGGATCGAGCGCGATCAACGCGATGATCTACACGCGCGGCCATCCGCTCGATTACGACGAGTGGGCGCGGCTGGGCTGCGACGGCTGGTCGTGGGCCGAGGTGCTGCCGTATTTTCGCCGCGCCGAAGATAACGAGCGCGGCGCCGATGCGTGGCATGGCGAGGCCGGTCCGCTGACCGTGTCCGATCTGCGCTTCAGGAATCCGTTTTCCAGGCGCTTCGTGCAGGCCGCGCTCGAAGCGGGCTACCAAGCGAACGACGATTTCAACGGCGCGGACCAGGAAGGCATCGGCTTCTATCAGGTCACGCAACGTGACGGGCGCCGTTGCAGCGTCGCGCGCGCATACATCTACGACCGGCCGCGCGCGAACCTGCACACGATGGCCGACGCGACCGTGCTGCGCGTCGTGTTCGACCGCAAGCGCGCGAGCGGCGTCGAAATCGTGCGCGGCGGCCGCACCGAAACGCTCGCGGCGCGCGCCGAGGTCGTGCTCGCCGCTGGGGCGTTCAACTCGCCGCAACTGTTGATGTGCTCGGGCATCGGGCCGGCCGCGCATCTGCGCTCGCTCGGCATCGACGTGCTTCACGATGCGCCCGAGGTCGGCCAGAATCTGATCGATCACATCGATTTCACGATCAACAAGCGTGTGAGGTCGATCGAGCCCACCGGTTTTTCGGTGCGCGGCATCGCGCGGATGCTGCCGCAATTCGTGACCTTCATGCGCCACGGGCGCGGCATGCTGTCGAGCAACGTCGCCGAGGCGGGCGGTTTTCTGAAGAGCCGGCCGACGCTCGCACGGCCCGATCTGCAACTGCATTTCTGCGCGGCGATCGTCGACGATCACAACCGCCATATGCACTGGGGCCACGGCTATTCGCTGCATGTATGCGTGCTGCGTCCGCATAGCCGCGGCACCGTGACGCTCGCAAGCGCCGATGCGCGTGTCGCGCCGCTGATCGATCCGCGCTTTCTGAGCGATGCGCGCGATCTCGATCTGCTCGTCGAGGGCGCGAAGATGGCGCGGCGCATTCTCGGCGCGCCGTCGCTCGCGCTGCACGGCGGCGAGGAGTTGTACACGCGGCCAGGGCAATCGGATGCGGAACTGCGCCAGACGATCGCCGAGCGCGCGGACACGATCTATCACCCGGTCGCGACCTGCCGGATGGGCGGCGACGCGCGCTCGGTCGTCGATCCGCAATTGCGCGTGCGCGGCGTGACGGGGTTGAGGATCGTCGATGCGTCGGTCATGCCGACCCTGATCGGCGGCAACACCAATTCGCCGACGGTGATGATCGGCGAACGGGCTGCGGAGTTGATCGCGACGAGCCGGCGAGAGGGAGCGGGGAGGTCGGCGACGGTGACGCCCCCGAACCCAGGTGACATGCCGGCGCAGGCGGTTTGATCGCCGTTTGCAAGGAGGTCGGCAAACGCGAGCGGCGTAACGCGGCCGGCGGCCGGCCGGCGCCCGTCACTCGCCTGAGGGTGGCAGAGCTCCTTGCGGCGCTGTGATTCCGTTAAAGCCGATCCCAGGTCCGAGTATGAAATCGTCGCTGGCGTGTGTCGGCAGCGTTTCGCGCGCGACGTCGAGCCACGCGCGCGCCGCGTGCGACAGATAGCCGTTGCGGCGCCAGCCGATCGCCATCTCCCACGGGATCTCCGGTTTGACGACCGGGCGGCAGGTGAACTGCGCGGGATCGAGCCGCCGGCAATAGGGCGCGGGCAGCAGCGCGATGCCGACGCCGGCTAGCACCAGCGCCGCCATGAAGTCCCAATGCGCGCTGCGCCCGACGATCGCGGGCGCAAATCCCGCCGCGCGACACGCGTTCAACACGACGTCGTTCAGCGCGAGGCTTTCGCCGTAAAACACGAACGGCTCATCGGCGAGTTGCGCGAGCGGCACCTCGTTCAACGCATCCCAGCGCGAGCCGGCGCGCGCGACGAGCCACAACAGCTCGTGCGACATCGGCAGCACGTCGATGTTGTCGGGGTCGACCGGCTGCAGCACACCGCCCAGTTCCAGTTCACCGTTGATCAGCGCGGCTTCGATCGCGCGCGAGCCCTGCTCGAACAGCTTCAGCTCGATCTTCGGATAGCGCTGGCGGAACGCGGCGATTGCGGGGGTGAAGAGCGCACCGCCCATCGGCGGAATGCCGATTGCCAGTTCACCGCGCCCGAGCGTGTCGAGATCGTTCAGCTCGGCCTGCAGTTGCGCGTGCGCGGCGAGCACGTCCTGGCCGCGCTGATAGACGATCCGGCCCACGTCGGTGAGAACCATCTGGCGGCCGTCGCGCAGCAGCAGCGGCGAGCCGATTTCGTCTTCCAGCGACTTGACCATCTTGCTGATGGTCGGCTGCGTGACGAACATCTGCTCAGCGGCGACGGTGAAGCTTTGCTGACGGACCACTTCGACGAAATAGCGCAGCGCGCGGAGTTCCATGAGGGGGGTCTCCAGAATTCCAGTTCGGAATGGTTTCGATGATTGTAAGTCATTTTATTTATGGCGCGGCGGACCCCATACTAAGTGCCTTCCACGCCAGCCAGGGGATGTCATGTCCGCGCCAGTTTTCACCCGTTCCGCCCGTCCCGCCGGTGGCGGCTCAAGTGGGGACGCGGGTGGCTTCGGCCGTGTCGCACGCATCGCCGTGCAAAGCGCCGCGATCGCGGCGCTGTGGATTGGCGCCGATTTCATCGTGCGGCGGCTGCATCTGCCGGTGCCGGGCGGCGTGGTCGGCCTCGTCGTGCTGCTCGCGCTGCTGTTCTGTGGCGGTATCGCGCCGCGCTGGGTCAAGGCCGGCGCGGACTGGCTGCTGTCCGACATGCTGCTGTTCTTCATTCCGGCGGCAGTCGCCGCCGTGCAATACGGCGGCCTGTTCCGCGCGGACGGCTGGCGCCTCGCGCTGGTGGTGATCGCCGGCACGCTGATGGTGATGGTCGCGGTGGCGTTCGCTGTCGATCAGGCCGCGCGCGTCGAACGGCGTTTCGCGCTGCGCCGCGTGCGGGTTGCGCGTAAGGCAGGCAGTCTGTCGCGCGAGCGCCGATGAACCCGCTCCCGTTCGCTTCGCTGTTGGCCGACGACGCCTCGCGCCTGATCGCGGCCGGCTGCCTCGTGCTGACGATCGCGCTGTACTTCGCGTCGAAGGCGCTGTATGCGCGCGTGCGCTCGCCGTGGCTCACGCCGATGCTGACGGTGCCGGCCGCGCTCGTCGCGCTCGTCGTACTCGCGCACATTCCGTATTCGCTTTACTTCGAGGACACGCGCTGGCTGATGTGGCTGCTCGGCCCCGCGACGGTCGCGTTCGCCGTGCCGATCTACGAGTACCGCGCACTGTTGAAGCGCCACTGGATCTCGCTGTCCGTCGGCGTGACGGTGGGCATTCTGGTCGGCGTCGGCGGCTCGCTGATGCTCGCGAAGCTGCTGCACCTGTCGCCGGACTTGCAGCGCAGCCTGATGACGCGTTCGGTGTCGACGCCATTCGCGCTCGCGGTGTCCGACAGGATTCACGCGCCGAAGGACCTGACCGCGCTGTTCGTGATCGCGACCGGCGTCTGCGGCATGCTGTTCGGCGAAATCGTGCTCGCGTTCGTGCCGCTGCGTACGCGGCTCGCGCGCGGCGCGCTGTTCGGCGCGGCCGCGCACGGCGTCGGCACCGCGAAGGCACGCGAGCTCGGCAGCGAGGAGGGCGTAGTGTCCAGCCTGACGATGATGATCGCCGGTCTCGCCATGGTGCTGCTCGCGCCGATGCTGGGGCTGCTGCCGATCTGAACCAGCGCGCTGCCGCACCATCCGGCACGCGCCGAAGTCATCTCGATTTGCTACAATCGCCGTTCGTCTTCGAGGAGCGTTGCGACGGGTACCGCGAATCCGCATTCGCCGGCCGCCCGCCAGGCTCGAAGGCTTCAATTGGCAGCATGGAACGCGCTTGCGCGATTCCGAACGCTGCCTCAAACCGCGCTCACGTCACATTTCTAGTCAATTTCTTAGAAAGGAGGGCGTGATGAACGCCGCAGTCATCGATTCCCAGAAGCAGGATTACGTTGTCGCCGACATGTCGCTCGCCGCTTGGGGCCGCAAGGAACTCACGATCGCCGAGACCGAAATGCCCGGCCTCATGCAGACCCGTGATGAGTACAAGGCGCAGCAGCCGCTGAAGGGCGCGCGCGTCGCCGGCTCGCTGCACATGACGATCCAGACCGGCGTGCTGATCGAGACGCTGACCGCGCTCGGCGCGGACGTACGCTGGGCCTCGTGCAACATCTTCTCGACTCAGGACCATGCCGCCGCCGCGATCGCGCAGGCCGGCACGCCGGTGTTCGCGTTCAAGGGCGAATCGCTCGATGAATACTGGGAGTTCTCGCACCGCATTTTCGAATGGCCGAACGGCGAGTTCGCCAACATGATCCTCGACGACGGCGGCGACGCGACGCTGCTGCTGATCCTTGGTTCGAAGGCCGAGAAAGACCGCTCGGTGATCGCCAGGCCGACCAACGAAGAAGAAGTCGCGCTGTACAAGTCGATCGCCGCGCACCTCGAGATCGACCCGACGTGGTACTCGAAGCGCCTCGCGGCAATCAAGGGCGTCACCGAAGAAACCACCACCGGCGTGCACCGTCTGTACCAGATGGAGAAGGAAGGCCGCCTGCCGTTCCCGGCCATCAATGTCAACGACTCGGTCACGAAGTCGAAGTTCGACAACCTGTATGGCTGCCGCGAGTCGCTCGTCGACGGCATCAAGCGCGCGACCGACGTGATGATCGCGGGCAAGATCGCGGTCGTGGCCGGTTACGGCGACGTGGGCAAGGGCTGCGCGCAATCGCTGCGCGGTCTGGGCGCGACTGTGTGGGTCACCGAAATCGATCCGATCTGCGCGCTGCAAGCGGCGATGGAAGGCTACCGCGTCGTGACGATGGAATACGCGGCCGACAAGGCCGACATCTTCGTGACCGCGACCGGCAACTACCACGTGATCAACCACGATCACATGAAGGCGATGCGTCATAACGCGATCGTCTGCAACATCGGCCACTTCGACTCGGAAATCGACGTCGCGTCGACCCGTCAGTACCAGTGGGAAAACATCAAGCCGCAAGTCGACCACATCATTTTCCCGGACGGCAAGCGCGTGATCCTGCTGGCCGAAGGCCGCCTCGTGAACCTCGGCTGCGCGACGGGTCACCCGTCGTTCGTGATGTCGAACTCGTTCACGAACCAGACGCTCGCGCAGATCGAACTGTTCACGCAGGGCGCGAAGTACGAAAACAAGGTGTACGTGCTGCCGAAGCATCTCGACGAGAAGGTCGCGCGTCTGCATCTGGCGCGCATCGGCGCGAACCTGACCGTGCTGTCCGACGCGCAGGCCGGCTACATCGGCGTCGACAGGAACGGTCCGTTCAAGCCGAACCACTACCGCTATTAAGCACGCGGCCGTCCGCGGCTCGATGCGCGCGTTCGCGCGCCCGGCCACGCGGGCGGCGGTAAAAGCTTGACGGTCCGATCCCGGGGCGGCGCGCAATGCGCCGCTTTGTTCGCCAGCGCGGCTTTTCGTTTGCTGGACATCTTCTCCGCACAGGTGCTTACAAGGAGTTCTACATGACCGTGCTGCTGACCTGGCTCATCAACGCGCTCGCGCTGCTGATCATCACCTACATCGTTCCGTCGATCCATATCCGTAGTTTTGGTACCGCGCTGATCATCGCGATCGTGCTCGGCCTCATCAATACGCTGCTGCGGCCGCTGCTGATCCTGCTGACGCTGCCCGTCACGATCCTCACGCTCGGCCTCTTCATTCTGGTCGTCAATGCGCTGTGCTTCTGGCTGTGCGCGTCGCTGCTGAAGGGCTTCGAGGTGTCGGGCTTCTGGTCGGCGTTCTTCGGCTCGATCCTGTACAGCATCGTGTCGTGGCTACTGTCCGCGCTCATTTTCGGCAACCGCAGTCTCGGTTGACCTTTTTGACTATGAATCCGATCGAACTCTCATTCGAATTCTTCCCGCCGAAAACGCAGGAAGGCATCGACAAACTGCGCGCGACGCGCGCGGAACTCGTGTCGCTCAAACCGAAGTTCGTGTCCGTCACGTTCGGCGCCGGCGGCTCGACCCAGCAAGGCACGCTCGATACCGTCGTCGACATGGCGAAGGAAGGGCTCGAGGCGGCGCCGCATCTGTCGTGCATCGGCTCGTCGAAGGACAGCCTGCGTGCGATCCTCAACGAGTACCGCGCGTACGGCATCCGCCATATCGTCGCGCTGCGCGGCGATCTGCCCTCGGGCATGGGCGCGGTCGGCGAGCTGCGCTATGCATCGGAGCTCGTCAGCTTCATCCGTGCCGAGTTCGGCGACTGGTTCTGGATCGAGGTGGCGGGTTATCCGGAATACCATCCGCAGTCGCGCTCGCCGCGTCACGATCTCGAAAACTTCGCGCGCAAGGTGAAAGCCGGCGCGAACTCGGCGATCACGCAGTACTTCTTCAACGCGGACGCGTACTTCCGTTTCGTCGACGATGCGCGCCAGCTCGGGGTCGACGTGCCGATCGTGCCCGGCATCATGCCGATCACGAACTTCTCGCAGCTGATGCGCTTCTCCGAAATGTGCGGCGCCGAAGTGCCGCGCTGGATCGCGCGCCGGCTAGAGAGCTTCGGCGACGACCGCGAGTCGATCCGCGCGTTCGGGCTCGACGTGGTGACGGCTCTGTGTCAACGGCTCGTCGATGCGAAGGTGCCCGGTCTGCACTTCTATACGCTGAACGCGGCCGCGTCGACCAAGGCGATCTGCGAACGGCTCGCCGTGTAACTGCGATGCCCGCGCGGCCGCAACGGCCGCGCGGTCCCCGCCAGTCTGGCATGGGTCGCAAATTTGTCCCAAATAGCGTGGTAAGTCCCTGTTGAAGCTCATTTTTGGGCTGTCTATCATCGAAACGCAGCCAACCCGGCTGCTGTGCGGAGGACGATATGACAGTGACAAGAAAGACTGCGACACACCGGCGGTTCGCGCTTCACCAGTTCTGCCTGCCGGCTCTCGCCGCGCTCGCGGTCGCCACGAGCGGCCTCGCGCCCGCCGCGTCGCAGGCGGCCACGCTGCCCGACAAGACGCTGGTGTTCTGCTCCGAAGGCAGCCCGGCGGGTTTCGATACCGCGCAATACACGACCAGCGTCGAATTCAGCGCCGGCTCGTACACGGTCTATAACCGGCTCGTCGAATTTGCGCACGGCAGCACGGACATCGAGCCAGGACTCGCCGAAAAGTGGGACGTGTCGCCCGACGGCCTCACCTATACGTTCCATCTGCGCCACGGCGTCAAATTCCAGACCACGTCGTACTTCAAGCCGACCCGCGAATTCAACGCGGACGACGTCGTGTTCACCTACGAACGCATGCTCGATCCCGAGAACCCGTTCCGCAAGGCGTATCCAGTCAATTTCCCGTATTTCAACGACCTCGGTCTCGCGAAGAACATCGCCAAAATCGAGAAGGTCGATCCGTACACGGTGCGCTTCACGCTGAAGGAAGTCGACGCGCCGTTCCTGCAGCAGATCGCGATGCCGTTCGCGTCGATCCTGTCGGCTGAATACACCGATCAGCTGCTCAAGGCCGGCAAGGCGTCCGACATCAACCAGTACCCGGTCGGCACCGGTCCGTTCATCTTCCGCAGCTATACGAAGGACGACACGATCCGCTTCGACGGCAATCCCGACTACTGGAAGCCGGGCGTCGCGAAGCTCGGCAAGCTGATCTTCGCGATCACGGTCGATCCGGCCGTGCGCCTGCAAAAGCTGAAGCGCGGCGAATGCCAGGTGATGTCGTATCCGCGCCCGGCCGACATCCCCACCGTGAAGGCCGATGCGTCGCTCGCGATGCCAAGCGAAGTGGGCTTCAACCTCGGCTATATCGCGTACAACACGACCAAAAAGCCGCTCGACAACGTGCTCGTGCGCCGCGCGCTCGACATGTCGGTCAACAAGAAGGCGATCATCGAAGCGGTCTACCAGGGCGCGGGCCAGCTCGCGACGAACCCGATGCCGCCGACGCAATGGGGTTACGACAAGAACCTGAAGGACGCGCCCTACGACGTCGACAAAGCGAAAGCGCTGCTGAAGCAGGCGGGCTACCCCGACGGCTTCGAGCTGACGCTGTGGGCGATGCCGGTACAGCGCCCGTATAACCCGAACGCGCGCCTGATGGCCGAAATGCTGCAGGCGGACTGGGCGAAGATCGGCGTCAAGGTGAATATCGTCACGTACGAATGGGGCGAGTACATTCGCCGCGCGCACGCCGGCGAGCATCAGGCGATGCTGATCGGCTGGACGGGTGACTACGGCGACCCTGACAACTGGCTCGGCGTGTTGCTCGGCTGCGACGCGGTCAACGGCAGCAACTTCTCGAAGTGGTGCTACAAGCCTTACGACGATCTGATCAAGCAGGGCCGCAGCACCACCAACATGGCCGATCGCACCAAGGCCTATACGCAGGCGCAGGAGATCTTCAAGGACCAGGTGCCGTTCACACCGATCGCGCATTCGACCGTCTATCAGCCGATCAGCAAGAACGTGACGGGCTTCAAGATCGATCCGTTCGGGCCGACGCAATTCCTGGGGGTTGGGGTGAAATAAGCGGGCGCGGCGCGCTTTTTTGCGCCGCATTCGTCGCCGGGCGGCTCGAATGAGCCCGCCCGGCCCGTGACAAAACCGTGGCAAAACGTTTGCACGAAGTGTTTCCTGTCGTCAACAGAGGGATTTTGCTCCGCTTGGTAGCCGGCCCAAGCTCAAGTAATATCCCGCTACGCCGGCGCAAGCCGGCCCTGAACCTGGAGGAAACATGAAGCAAAACAATCTGTTGCGCGTCGCGCGTAGGTCCACGCTCGTCGCTGCCGCAGCGGCATCCCTGCTTGGCGTCACGAGCGCGCAGGCCGCTGGGATCCCGAACAAAACCCTCGTTTACTGCTCGGAAGGCAGTCCCGCGGGTTTCGATCCGGCCCAATACACGACGGGCGTCGACTTCACGGCCAACACGTTCACCGTCTATAACCGCCTCGTCGAGTTCGAACGCGGCGGCACCAAGGTCGAGCCCGGCCTCGCGGAGAAGTGGGACGTGTCGCCCGATGGCAAGACCTACACGTTCCATCTGCGTCATGGCGTGAAGTTCCAGACCACCTCGTTCTTCAAGCCGACGCGCGAATTCAACGCGGACGACGTGGTCTTCTCGTTCCAGCGCATGCTCGACCCGAACCAGCCGTTCCGCAAGGCGTATCCGGTGCAGTTCCCGTACTTCACCGACATGGGCCTCGACAAGCTGATCACGAGCGTCGAGAAAGTCGACCCGTACACGGTCAAGTTCACGCTGAAGGAAGTCAACGCGCCGTTCATCCAGAATCTGGCGATGGAATACGCGTCGATCCTGTCGGCTGAATATGCGGATCAGCTGCTCAAGGCAGGCAAGGCCGCCGACATCAATCAGTACCCGGTCGGCACCGGTCCGTTCATCTTCCGCAGCTACACGAAGGACGCGACGATCCGCTTCGACGGCAATCCCGACTACTGGAAGCCGGGCGCGGTGAAGATCTCGAAGCTGATCTTCTCGATCACGCCGGACGCCGGCGTGCGCGTGCAGAAGATCAAGCGCGACGAATGCCAGGTGATGAGCTATCCGCGCCCGGCCGACATCGCGCCGCTGAAGGCCGAGCCGAACATCGACATGCCGTCGCAACCGGGCTTCAACCTGGGCTACCTCGCGTACAACGTGACGCACAAGCCGGTCGACAAGCTCGAAGTGCGTCAGGCGCTCGACATGGCGATCAACAAGAAGGCGATCATCGAGTCGGTCTACCAGGGCGCGGGCCAGTTGGCCACGAACCCGATGCCGCCGACGCAATGGTCGTACGTCAAGAACCTGCCGGCCGCCTCGTACGATCCGGCCAAGGCGAAGGATCTGCTCGCGAAGGCGGGCTACCCGAACGGCTTCGAGATCACGCTGTGGGCGATGCCGGTGCAGCGCGCGTACAACCCGAACGCGCGTCTGATGGCGGAAATGATCCAGGCGGACTGGGCGAAGATCGGCGTGAAGGCGAAGATCGTCACGTACGAGTGGGGTGAGTACATCAAGCGCGCGCACGCGGGCGAAGACGACACGATGCTGATCGGCTGGACCGGCGACAACGGCGATCCGGACAACTGGCTCGGCACGCTGCTCGGCTGCGAGGCGATCAACGGCAACAACTTCTCGAAGTGGTGCTACAAGCCGTTCGACGATCTGATCCAGAAGGGCCGTACGACTTCGGACGTGGCGACGCGCACGAAGATCTACGGCGAAGCGCAATATATTTTCGCGCAGCAACTGCCGTTCTCGCCGATCGCGCACTCGACCGTCTATCAGCCGGTCAGCAAGAAGGTGGTCGACATGCGCATCGAACCGCTCGGCTACGCGCGCTTCGACGGCGTCAGCGTCAAGTAATCGTAAAGTTCGCGCAGTAGGCCGCAATACAGTACGCCGCAACACAGTACACTTTTCGCACGGTTAGAAAACTGGTCGAAATGGTCCGGCGACCGGGGTCACGAGCCCTCGTCGCCGGTTGCGTTTTTTCATCACCAGTACCATGGGAGCGAACCATGTTCCGCTTCGTTTTGCGCCGCATCGGCATGGTGATACCGACGTTTATCGGCATCACGATCCTCGCGTTCGCGCTGATTCACCTGATCCCGGGCGACCCCATCGAAGTGATGATGGGCGAGCGCGGCGTCGATCCGGCCATGCATGCGGCCGCGATGCACCGCCTCGGGCTCGACGAGCCCTTGCCAATGCAGTACTTCCACTACATCGTGCGCGCCGTGCACGGCGACCTCGGCACGTCGATCATCACCAACACGAGCGTGATGGGCGAATTCCTCGCGCGCTTTCCCGCCACCGTCGAACTGTCGTTCTGCGCGATGCTGTTCGCGCTGATCGTCGGCCTGCCGGCGGGCGTGTTCGCGGCGCTGAGGCGCGGCACGGTGGTCGATCACGGCGTGATGGGCACCGCCCTGACCGGCTACTCGATGCCGATCTTCTGGTGGGGCTTGATCCTCATCATGGTGTTCTCGGTCAAGCTCGGCTTGACGCCGGTGTCGGGCCGCATCGCGGTCGAATACGACATTCCGCACGTGACCGGCTTCATGCTGATCGACTCGCTGATGTCCACCGACGAAGGCGCGTTCAAATCCGCGCTCAGTCACCTGATCCTGCCCGCGATCGTGCTCGGCACGATTCCGCTCGCGGTCGTCGCGCGCATGACGCGCTCGTCGATGCTCGAAGTGCTGCGCGAGGACTACATCCGCACCGCGCGCGCGAAGGGGCTGTCGCCGGGACGCGTGATCGTCGTGCATGCGCTGCGCAATGCGCTGATTCCGGTCGTCACCGTGATCGGCCTGCAGGTCGGCACACTGCTTGCGGGCGCGGTGCTGACCGAAACGCTGTTTTCATGGCCGGGCATCGGCAAGTGGCTGATCGACGCGATCGGCCGGCGCGATTATCCGGTCGTGCAGGGCGGTATCCTGTTGATCGCCACGCTGGTGATCGTCGTGAACCTCGTCGTCGATCTGCTGTACGGCGTGCTCAACCCGCGCATTCGCCATACGAGGTAAATCACGATGGCTGACATTCAAAACACCGTCCCCCAAGCGGTTACCCCGCCGAGCGGCCGCGGCATCGCGGCACGCGAATTCTGGGCGAACTTCTCGCGCAACCGCGGTGCGGTCGGCGCGGGCATCATCGTGCTGGTGCTGGTCTTCATCGCGATCTTCGCGCCGCTGATCGCGCCACACAGCCCGATCGAGCAATACCGCGACACCGTGAAGATCCCGCCGGCGTGGCTCGACGGCGGCAACTGGAAGTTCATTCTCGGCACCGACGAAGCGGGCCGCGACATCCTTTCGCGTCTGATGTACGGCGCGCGGCTGTCGTTCTGGATCGGCTTCGTCTCGGTGGTCCTCGCGCTGATTCCGGGCGTCGTGCTCGGCCTCGTCGCCGCGTTCTTCGAGAAATGGGCCGACACGCCGATCATGCGCATCATGGACGTGCTGCTCGCGCTGCCGTCGCTGCTGCTCGCGGTCGCGGTGGTCGCGATCATCGGTCCGGGTCTCGTCAACACGATGCTCGCGATCGCGATCGTCGCGCTGCCGGGCTATGTGCGTCTGACGCGCGCGTCCGCCCAGGGCGAGTTGCAGAAGGAGTATGTGACCGCTTCACGCGTCGCGGGTGCGAGCACGTTGCGGCTGATGTTCTCGCAGGTGCTGCCGAACTGCACCGCGCCGCTGATCGTGCAGGCAACCCTTGGCTTTTCGTCGGCGATTCTCGATGCCGCCGCGCTCGGCTTCCTCGGCCTCGGCGTGCAGCCGCCGTCGGCGGAGTGGGGCGCGATGCTCGCGTCGGCGCGCGATTACATCGACAGCGCATGGTGGATCGTCACGATGCCCGGCCTGTCCATCCTGATCTCGGTGCTTGCGATCAACCTGCTCGGCGACGGGCTGCGTGACGCGCTCGACCCCAAACTGAAACGGATGGCCTGACCATGAGCAACTTACTGACCATCCGCAATCTCGCGGTCAACTTCGGTGGCCTGCCCGCGGTCGACCGCATCAATCTCGACGTCGCGCCGGGCGAAGTGGTCGGGGTGGTGGGCGAATCGGGCTCGGGCAAGAGCGTGACGATGATGGCGCTGATGGGCCTGATCGACGCGCCCGGCAAGGTCTCCGCCGACGAAATCACGTTCGACGGCAAGAACCTGCTGAAGGCCTCCGCGAGGGAACGCCGCAAGATCATCGGCAAGGACATCGCGATGGTGTTCCAGGACGCGCTGACGAGCCTGAACCCGAGCTACACGGTCGGCTATCAGATCAAGGAAGTGCTGAAGCTGCACGAGGGCCTGCGCGGCAGCGCGCTGGACAAACGCGCGCTCGAACTGCTCGATCAGGTCGGCATTCCGGACGCGAAGAACCGCATCGGCTCGTTTCCGCATCAGATGTCGGGCGGCATGAACCAGCGCGTGATGATCGCGATGGCGATCGCCTGCAACCCGAAGCTGCTGATCGCCGATGAGCCGACCACCGCGCTCGACGTGACGATCCAGGCGCAGATCATGGAATTGCTGATGCGCCTGCAGAAGGAACGCGGCATGGCGCTCGTGCTGATTTCGCACGATCTGGCCGTGGTGTCCGAGGTTGCGCAGCGCGTCGCCGTGATGTATGCGGGCGAGGTGATCGAGACGAACAAGGTGCCGGACATCTTCGCCGCGCCTCATCATCCGTACACGGAAGCGCTGTTGGCCGCGATTCCCGAGCACAACGTCGGCGCGGTGCGGCTCGCGGCGCTGCCGGGCATGGTGCCGGGCCGCGACGACCGGCCCAAGGGGTGCCTCTTCGCGCCGCGCTGCAAATACGTGGTCGACGACTGCATGAAGGCGCGCCCCGCGCTCGCGCCGCTGCCCGCGCACGCCGAGCTCACGCGCGTGCGCTGCATCAAGCCGCTGAACCTCGAGAAGGACGCCAACGTTCACACGCAAGGAGGCGCCCGATGAGCGCAGTACCCGAAACCCGTCGCCAGTCGGATCGTACTGGCGATCACGTGCTCGTCGCCGACCAGCTCGCGCGCTACTACACGGTCAAGCGCGGCATGTTCGCGCACGGCACGGTGAAGGCGCTGAACGGCGTGTCGTTCGCGCTCGAGCGCGGCAAGACGCTGGCGGTAGTCGGCGAGTCCGGCTGCGGCAAGTCGACGCTCGCGCGTCAGCTGACGATGATCGAAACGCCGAGCGCGGGCCGCCTGCTGATCGACGGCGAGGACGTGGCCGGCGCGAATCACGAGAAGATCGCGGCGCTCAGGCGCCGCGTGCAGATGGTGTTCCAGAATCCGTTTGCGTCGCTCAATCCGCGCAAGACTGTCGAGCAGACGCTCGGCGAACCGCTCGCGATCAACACGCAGATGAGCGCGACCGAGCGCGCCGAGCGCATCGCGCAGATGATGCGCACGGTCGGCCTGCGGCCCGAGCACGCGAAGCGCTATCCGCACATGTTCTCCGGCGGCCAGCGTCAGCGTGTCGCGATCGCGCGCGCGATGATCCTCGATCCGCAGATCGTGGTCGCCGACGAACCGGTCTCGGCGCTCGACGTCTCGATCCAGGCGCAGATCCTGAACCTGTTCATGGACCTGCAGGACGAGTTCAAGACGAGCTACGTGTTCATCTCTCACAACCTGTCGGTGGTCGAGCATATCGCCGACGACGTGATGGTCATGTACTTCGGCGGCGTCGCTGAACTCGGCGACAAGCAGCGCATCTTCTCGAAGCCGCGCCATCCGTACACGCGGGCGCTGATGTCGGCGACCCCGTCGATCTTCGAGGCCGACCGCACGATCAAGATCAAGCTGCAAGGCGAAATGCCGTCGCCGCTGAATCCGCCGTCGGGCTGCACGTTCCATCAGCGCTGTCCGTACGTGATCGACCGCTGCCGCAGCGAGGAGCCGAAGCTGCGAGAAGTGGATGGCCGCCTGGTCTCCTGTCACCGCGCTGAAGAGGTGGGGGACGTGGATGCCTGATGTGGTGGCGGCGCGTCGTCTTGCGCGCCGCTTGTGTGAGGGCGGCTGGATAGCCGCCTTCGCGCGGCGCCGCGGGGCGCGTGCGCTGGGAGGCGCCGCGCCCTGCGGCGCATTTGCTGGAAGGTTCGCCGGCAAGTTTTTTCGCACGTTTCTCTG
The DNA here is from genome assembly GCF_050436245.1 of Paraburkholderia sp. MM6662-R1. Taxonomy (NCBI): domain Bacteria; kingdom Pseudomonadati; phylum Pseudomonadota; class Betaproteobacteria; order Burkholderiales; family Burkholderiaceae; genus Paraburkholderia; species Paraburkholderia sp. MM6662-R1. The sequence goes on from NZ_JBNDLV010000001.1 coordinate 2,742,899, forward strand.
CGCGTTTGTTCATGCGCTCGCGCGCGCCTTTTTCTCCGTATTTCTTCCCGCGTCGCTGTCCGCTTTATTTCGCGTAGGCTGCGCGCTGTCGGTCGGCGCGGCCGTACCCTGCATCGCTCACGCGGCCGGCGCGGCGGCCAAGGCGCCAGCCCAGGCGGCCCGTCCTGCCGTCACGGCGCCAAGCCCGCCACCGCCGTCAATTGCGCCGCCCCCGGTCCCCGGCACCACGGCGAGCGGCCCGGTGCGCCAGCAACCGGCGCGCATGCCGTTCTATGTCGCGACGCGCGGCAGTACGACGATCTACGTGCTCGGCACGCTGCACGTCGGCGATCCCGCCGACTATCCGGCGGGGCAGCCGTTCCGCGCGCCGATCCTCGCGGCGCTCGCCGCGTCGCCGACGCTCGCGCTCGAACTGTCGCCCGACGAGCTGCTGGTGTCGCAGGACGACGTGTCGAAGTACGGCGTATGCAAGCACGACTGCCTGCCGGGTCTGCTGCCCGAGCCGCTGTGGCACAAGCTCGCATTGCGGCTGCGCGGCAACCCGGCCGCGCTCGATGCGATCAAAAAGATGCGGCCGTGGCTCGCGTCGCTGGTGGTCGAGACCTACGACTCGCTGTCCGCGGGGCTGCAAACGGAATACGGCACCGAAGCGCAATTGCAGAACGTCTATCTGAAGACGCGCGGCAAGATCGTCGGACTCGAAACGCTCGCGCAACAGATGCGCGCGTTCACCGGACTGTCGGCCGCGCAGCAGCGGGAGATGCTCGCGCAGGATCTGGTGCAGACGCCCGCGCAGAACGTCGAGGACGTGCGCACGCTGCACCGGCTGTGGCGGGTCGGCGATGCCGATGCGATCGCCGCGTGGCAGGCTGCCAAATCGGAGAAGCTCGCGCGCGACCTGCGCGTCTCCAATTCGATCGACAACCGGATCGTCTACGAGCGCAATCGCCGCTTCGTCGCGAGAATGTTGCAGATCGCCGCGCCGAACAAGCCGCTGTTCGTCGCGATCGGCGCGCTGCATCTGGGTGGGCCGAAGGGCGTGCTGCAGTTGTTGCGGCAGCACGGCTTCGTGGTTGAGGCGGGTTGAGCCGGTTCGAGACTGCGGCCGTAGCGGCGGGATCGATCAGAAGGCAACTGCAGACCACCGTATAGCGCGATCGCCGTGCTGAGCCAGGCCATCGCGATCAGCGCCGTGAATCTCTGGCGCATTTCTCGGAGGCGTCCGAGTCGTGTTGCATCCTGTGGCTGTTAGCTTCGTCAGAACTTTTAGGAGATCCTATTGGCGGACACGCACCGCGCGCAATGGTTTGCTCTTTACCACATCGACCAACACATTGATGACTGGATGTTCGTGGACGGTGTGCGACGCGGTAGCTTGCGATTGCACCCGGTAGGACGATCCGGAGATCGTTGATATTGGCGGTCGCTCTGTTAGCGATCGTTAGTCATTTGCGTCGGACGCGCCACCGTTGATTGGACAGCAGCAGCTTTCGGACGACGAGGTACTGCGTCAGATGGCCAGCACCTCGTCGATATGAAAGGAACCGCCGGATCGGATCGGCGTGCGGTGTGATCCGACGGTGATGCGAACGCTCAGACGCGCGCGGCGGCCGCCGCATGCACTTCGATGCCGGCGTCGGCGAGCGCGCCGCGAATGCGTCGCGCGAACGCCAGCGCATGCGGGCCGTCGCCGTGCAGGCAGATGGTCTGCGCGTTCAACGGCACCCACTGTCCGTCGACGGCCTTCACGCGTTGCTCGCGGATCATCACGAGCGTGCGCGCGAGCACTTCGTCCTCGTCGTCGAGCAGCGCGCCCGGCTCCTTGCGCGGCACGAGCGAGCCGTCGGCGCGATAGCCGCGGTCGGCGAACACTTCCTCGATCGCGGTCAGGCCCGCGTTGCGCGCGGCGCTCACGAGCCCGCTGTTGGCGAGCGCGAACACCGCCACGGACGGATCGAAATCGTGCACGGCGGAGACGATCGCGTCAGCGATCTTCGCCTCGCGCGCGGCCTGGTTGTACAGTGCGCCGTGCGGCTTTACGTGCGCGATGCGCCCGCCCTCGGCCTGCGCGATCGCCGACAGCGCGCCGAGCTGATACAGCACGCCCGCATAGATCTCGCCCGCCGGCAGATCCATTTCCTTGCGGCCGAAATTCTCGGGATCGTTGAAGCTCGGATGCGCGCCGATCGACACGCCTTTCTGCACGGCCCAGCGCACGCAGTCGCGCATCGCGTTGGGGCTGCCCGCATGCCAGCCGCATGCGATGTTGGCCGAGCTCACGAGGTCGAGCAGCGCCTCGTCGGAGCCGCAGCCTTCGCCGAGATCGGCGTTCAGATCGATTTCCATGGGGATTCCTTTACTTAGTGTCACAGCGCCGCGAGCGCCACCCGGCGCGCGCAACGCTCTTCATGCATCGCGATCGCGGCATCGATCTGCCGCAGATACGTGCGTTCTTCCAGCAAAGCCTGGCGCGCTTCGTAGGGCGTCGTCGGGATGAAACGGACAGCACCGTTCAGGCGCACCTGCGCGAGCTTCCACAGATCGGCCTGAATCACCGCGCCGATCTTCGGATAGCCGCCGGTGGTCTGCGCGTCGCTCATCAGCACGATCGGCTGACCGTTCGGGGGCACCTGGATCGTGCCGGGCAGTACCGCGTGCGACAGCAGGTCAGTCTTGTGCGTGCGCTTCAGCTCGGTGCCGGCAAGGCGATAGCCCATGCGGTTGCTGTTCGGCGTCACGAGCCACTCGTCGGACCAGAACGACTGCTGTGCATCCGCGGTGAAGCTGTCGTATTCGGGGCCGCGCAGCACGCGGATCGGTATGGCCCACGGCACGCCCGACGGATGACGACCGCGCCGCAGCGGCTCGTTGACCAGCACGAACTTGCACCAGGCGGGCGCCTTCACGCCGAACTCGGGCGCCTCGGGCGTGAAGCCGAGGTGGCCGCGCTGCTGCGGCGCGCCGACCGGCAGACGGTCGCCGTCGTTGAGCGCGCGGCCGCCGAGTCCGCCGAAATGGCCGGCAAGGTCGGTGCTGCGCGAGCCGAGCATCGGCAGCACGTCGATGCCGCCCGCCACGCAGACATAGCCGCGCATGCCGCGCTTCGCCGCGTGCAGCACGAGCTCCTGGCCGGCCTGCACGGGCAGACTCCAAAACGAATAGACGGGTTTGCCGTCGAGCGTCGCGCCGAACTCGGTGCCGGTGATCGCGACGCGCGTCGCGCGCAAAAAGCGCAGCGCGGTCGGGCCGAAGGTGATTTCGAGGCCGGCCGCGTCGGGGCGGTTGCCGACCAGCCGGTTGCCGACTTCGAGCGACAGCCGGTCGAGCGCTCCCCCCATCGCGACGCCGAGATGCCGATAGCCGTGGCGGCCGAGGTCCTGAATCGTGGTCTGGAGACCCGCGCGGATCACGTCGATCATGCGTGCATCCCCGCGATCGTGAAGCGCACCCGGTCGCCGGGCTGCAGCAGCGTGGGCGGACGGCGCGCCGGATCGAACAGCGGCACCTCGGTGCGGCCGATCAGCTGCCAGCCGCCCGGCGACACCGCCGGATAGATGCCAGTCTGCTCCCCGCCAATGCCGACCGAGCCCGCTGGCACCTCGAGCCGCGGCGACGCGCGGCGCGGCGTGTGCAGCGCGGTGACGAGCCCACCCATATAGGCGAAGCCGGGCTGGAAGCCGAGAAAGAACACCACGTAGACGCCGCCCGCATGACGTTCGACGACCTCGCGCGCGCTCAAGCCCGTATGTTCGGCGACCGCCTGCAGATCGGGGCCGAATGCGCCGCCGTACTGCACTGCAATCTCGACGTCGCGCCCGGGCGCCACGGCTTTGGCCGCTGCGTTCCAGGCCGTCAGCAACTGCTCGCCGAGCGCGTCGGCGTCGGTCGAGAGCGGGTCGAACACGAGCGTCAGATTGTTCATGCCGGGCACGACTTCGAGCACCTGCGGCCAGTCGCGCGCGGCTTCGGCCGCAGCCCACACGCGCTGCTGGCACTCGAGCGTGGCGGGCGGCGGCGCTTCGCAGACGAGCGCGGCATCGCCGAGGGGAAAAATTCGTGGTTGGCTCATGACTGGGCGGCCCGGATCGAGTCGGAGGATGAGGCGGACAGCGCGGTGCGTTGGCGCATGCCCGGCACGGAGGCGGCGACGTTTGGAGCGTACATTATCAATAAAATATTGACGATTTACCAATAAGCGTTTTTGCCAGGCTCGTCGGCGGCGGGCATCGTCGTACACTTGCGACACTTTTCCAGCCCATTTTCGTCACGGGACCCTCGTATGACGCGTCATCCCACCAAGATCGTTTCGTCGGAACATCTCGTCTCCGAGAGCAGCGCGGAACTCTCGGAACTCGAATACGCGCTGATCATGGCGGGCAATGCGTTCAACCGCTGGATGGTGCGCTGCATGTCGGCGGCGGGCGACAAGGACATGACCGCGATCGAAGTGTCGCTGCTGCACCACGTGAGCCATCGCGAACGCCGCAAGAAGCTCGCGGACATCTGCTTCGTGCTGAACATCGAGGACACGCACGTCGCGACGTACGCGTTGAAAAAGCTCGTAGCTAGAGGGTACGTAAAAAGCGAAAAGACCGGCAAGGAAGTGTTCTTTTCCGCAACCGACGCGGGCCGCGAACTATGCCTGAAGTATCGCGAGGTGCGCGAAAACTGCCTGATCTCGACGCTCAAGGAAAGCGGCCTGACCAACCAGCAGATCGGCGAGGCCGCGCAGTTGATGCGCAATGCGTCGGGCCTGTACGACACGGCGGCGCGCGCGGCGGCTTCGCTGTAACGACGAAACACTGCGCAAGCGCCGGCGCGTCACACGCCGCGCATCGCGCGTTCAGCCCGGCAGCGCCGGATGAAACCCCGCCTCTGTGACGATCAGATCGAGCGCAATGTCATGCGCCTCGCGTTCCAGCGTGTCGGTGCGGCACGCTTCGTAGGCGATGCCGACCGTGATCGGCTTGTGCGCCGCCGGCCAGCCGGCCAGTGTGCGGTCGTAATAGCCGCCGCCGTAGCCGAGGCGGTAGCCGTCCGAGTCGAAACCCACGCAGGGCACGAACAGCAGCTCGGGCAGCACCACGCGCCCCGAGGTGGGCTCGGCAATCTTGTGATGGCCGATTTTCATCGGCGTCGCGGGCGTCCAGGCATGGAATTCGAGCGCCATGCCACGTTCTTTAACGATTGGCAGACTGGCTTCGTGGTGCGAGTCCGCGGCAAGCCAGAGCGCAATCGCGCCGCGCGCATCGAACTCGCCGGCAAGCGGCCAGTAGAATCCCGCGCTGCGTACCGCGTAGTGCTTCAGCGCGTCGAGCATCCGACGCCCGAGCGCGGCATTCTTCGCCGGCTCGGAAGCCGCTTGCAGACGGCTTTCCAGCAACCTCCGGCGCAGCGCCTTTTTCGTTGCCGGGACAGGGTTGCATGCTATGCTTGGGTCCAATTCGCGCTCCAGAAACAACGATGTCAAAACGCCTTTTTCGAGTATATCGCGCGGCCAGTATCGCGCTTGCCGCAGCGGCACTCGTGGCCTGCAGCACTGCCTCGGCCGTCAAGCCCCTTCCGATCTCGCAACTCACGAACGACGACCAGATTTTCGTCCAGCTTCGCGAAGCCTCGCGTACTAACGACGCGGCGCGCGCAGCCCAGCTCGCGAGCATGATCCCGAATTATCCGGCGCCCTCGTATCTGGAGTACTTCCAGATCAAGCCGCAGCTGTTCGATTCGACCGGCCATGCGCGCATCGACGCGCCGGACGCGCCCGTGCTCGCGTTCCTGCAGAAGTACGACGGCCAGGCGATCGCCGATCGCATGCGCAACGACTACCTGACGGTGCTCGGCACGCGTCACGACTGGCGCAACTTCGACCAGCAGTACGCGAAGTTCGTGCTCGACGACGACACTCAGGTCAAGTGCTACGCGCTCGAATCGCGCGCGTCGCGCGGCGAGAACGTCGCGGACGCGGCGCGCGCGCTGCTCGTCGAGCCGAAGTGGTACGGCGACGGCTGCGTCGATCTGATCACGGTGCTCGGCGTGAACCACCAGTTCAGCGCCGACGACATCTGGGCGCAAATTCGTCTCGCGTACGAGCAGAACTACACGAGCACCGGCAGCAAGCTCGTCGACGCGCTCGGCGACCAGCCGCCCGACCCGGTGCTGTTCAGCCAGGCGACCAATGCGCCGCCGCTATTGCTCGCGCGCGGCGTCGGACCGGATGCGCAATCGCATCAACTGGCGCTGCTCGCCATCACGCGCATGGCGCGCAACGATCCGGCCATGGCCGCGGCCACGTTCGCGTCGGTCGCGCCGTCGCTGAATTCGCCGGAGCGCGCGATCGGCTGGGGCACGATCGGCTATCAGGGCGCGCTCAAGCAGATGCCTGGCGCGGTCGACTGGTTCCGGCTGTCGGCCAACGCGCCGCTGTCGAATCCCGCGTATGAATGGCGCACACGCAGCGCGCTGCTCGCGGGCGACTGGAACATGGTGCGCTGGTCGATCGAGCAGATGCCCGAGTCGCTGCGCAAGCAACCGTCGTGGGTGTACTGGCACGCGCGCGCGCTGAAGCAGGCCGGCGACACGGCCACGGCCAGTCAGGAATTCCAGTCGATCGCGTCGAACTTCAACTTCTACGGCCAGCTCGCGCTCGAAGAGCTCGGCCAGAAAATCACCGTGCCGCCGAAAACCACCGTGACCGACGCCGAAGTGCAGCAAGCCGGCACCACGCCGGGCTTCGGTCTCGCGCAGCGCTTCTATGGGCTGAATCTGCGGCTCGAAGGCAATCGCGAATGGAACTGGCCGTTGCGCAATATGTCCGACCGGCAACTGCTCGCCGCCGCCGAGTACGCGCGCCGCATCGAGCTGTACGACCGCACCGTCAACACCGCGGACCGCACGAAGAGCGAGCACGATTTTTCGCTACGCTATCTATCGCCGTTCCGCAACATCGTCGAGCAGGACGCGCAGTCGAGCGGGCTCGACGTCGAGTGGGCGTACGGGCTGATTCGCCAGGAGTCGCGCTTCATCATCAATGCCCGCTCTGAGGTCGGCGCGGGCGGACTGATGCAGCTGATGCCCGCCACCGCGCAACTGGTCGCGAAGAAGATCGGTCTGGGACCGGTGTCGCGCGAGCAGATGAACGACATCAACACCAACATCCTGCTCGGCACGAACTACCTGGCGATGATCTACAATCAGTTCGACGGGTCCGCCGTGCTGGCCACCGCTGGCTACAACGCAGGTCCGGGCCGTCCGCGCAACTGGCGGCAGTCGCTGCAGCGCCCGGTCGAAGGCGCGGTCTTCGCCGAGACGATTCCGTTTCAGGAAACTCGCGACTACGTGAAAAATGTGTTGTCCAACACGGTCTACTACGCGGCATTGTTCGAAGGCCGTCCGCAATCGCTGAAGGCGCGCCTGGGTTACATCGCACCGTAAGCGCCTTGGCGCCGCAATCTCGCTTCGAGGTTGCGGCGCGCTTCACCAGCCGTTGCCGCGGCTTCCATCAGGGAGTCGAAAAATGCGACATCAAGCCATCGCGGTCATCGGCGGTTCAGGGTTTATCGGTAGCTACCTCGTCAACGCGCTCGTTGAGACGGGCAAGGACGTGCGCGTCGCCACGCGGCGACGCTACAACGCGCGCCATCTGACCATGCTGCCGATCGACGTGCTCGAAACCGATGTGTTCGATCCGGTGCAACTCGCGCGCTTCGTCGAGGGCGCCGATTGCGTAATCAATCTGGTCGGTATCCTGAACGGCAAACGCGGCAAGCCCTATGGGCGGGAGTTCGCGCATGCGCACGTCGAGCTGCCGACGCGCATCGTCGCCGCCTGCGAAGGCAAGGGCGTGCATCGGCTGATTCATCTGAGCGCGCTAGGCGCCAATCCGAACGGCCCGAGCATGTATTCGCGCTCGAAGGCCGACGGCGAGAAAGCCGTGCATGCGGCCAACGTCGCGTGGACGATCTTCCGGCCGTCCGTCGTGTTCGGACCCGAGGACGCGTTTCTGAACAAGTTCGCGTTCCTGCAGCGCGTGTTTCCGGCCATTCCGCTCGCGATGCCGGACGCGCAGTTCCAACCGGTTTATGTCGGCGACGTCGCGAAGGCGATCGTCAACGTGCTCGATCTCGATGGCGCGAGCGGCCGCACCTACGAGCTCGGCGGTCCGACCGTCTACACGCTCGAAGACCTGGTTTCGTACTGCGGCGACGTGATCGGCAAGCATGCGCGCATCATCCGTCTGCCCGAGCCGCTCGCGCGCCTGCAGGCATTGAGCTTCGAAATGGCGCCGGGCGAACCGGTGATTTCGCGCGACAATCTCGATTCGATGAAGGTCGCCAACATTCTGAGCGGGCCGCTCGCGCCCGAGCTCGGACTCGAACCGGTCAGCATCGAAGCGATCGTGCCGACGTACCTGACCGGTGCTGCCTCGGGTTCGCGACTCGACACATTCCGCGCCAACGCCGGGCGCTGAAGCCTTTCCCTCTACCTGATAACAAGTATGAAACTGCTGATTGGTGACAAGAACTATTCGTCGTGGTCGATGCGTCCGTGGCTGCTGCTCACGCACTTCGGCATTCCGTTCGACGAGGAACTGATCCTGCTGTACGAAGCGGACACGAATGCGAAGATCCGCGCTCAGGCGCCGCGCGGACCGGGCAAGGTGCCGTGCCTGATCGACGACGCCGGGCAGGCCGTGTGGGATTCGCTGGCGATCGCCGAAACGCTCGCCGAGCGCTTCCCGCAACACGCGCTGTGGCCGCGAGACGCGGCGGCGCGCGCGCATGCGCGCAGCGTCAGCGCCGAGATGCATTCGGGGTTCGGCGAGTTGCGCTCGAAGATGTGGATGAACATCCGTGCGTCGTTCCCGGGCAAGAACGCGACGCCGGGCGCGCTCGCCGATATCGCGCGGATCGAGACGATCTGGCGCGACTGCCTCGAGACCTACGGCGGTCCGTTCCTATTCGGCGAATTCGGCATTGCCGACGCGATGTTCGCGCCGGTCGCGATGCGCTTCAACACATGGAAGCCGGCGTTGTCGGAGACCGCAGCCGCCTATGTCGAGCGGCTCACCGAGCTGCCCGCGGTCAATGCATGGATCGACGCCTCGCGCCGCGAAACGCACGCGATCGCCTGTCAAGACGAATGCCCATGAATATCTATGCAGTAGGTGGCGCGGTCCGCGACGAGCTGCTCGGCGTGCCGGTGCAGGACCGCGACTACGTGGTGGTGGGAGCGACACCCGAGCAGATGGTCGCGCAGGGCTATCGGCCGGTGGGCAAGGACTTTCCGGTATTCCTGCATCCGCAGACGCAGGAGGAGTACGCGCTCGCGCGCACCGAGCGCAAGACGGCGGCCGGCTATCGCGGCTTCCAGTTTTTCTATGCGCCCGACGTGACGCTCGAAGAAGACCTCGCGCGCCGCGATCTGACGATCAACGCGATGGCGCGCGAGGTGCGCCCGGACGGCGAGCTGACCGGCCCCGTCATCGATCCGTTCAACGGCCAGGCTGACTTGCAGGCGCGGCTTTTTCGCCATGTCAGCTCCGCGTTCCTCGAAGATCCGGTGCGGATTCTGCGCATCGCGCGTTTCGCGGCGCGTTTCGTCGATTTCACGGTCGCGCCGGAAACGCTGGCGCTGATGCGCGAGATGGTCGCCGACGGCGAAGCCGATGCGCTGGTGGCCGAGCGCGTGTGGCAGGAGGTGTCGCGCGGGTTGATGGAGAAGAAGCCGTCGCGGATGTTCGGCGTGCTGCGCGACTGTGGCGCGCTCGCGCGGATTCTGCCGGAGATCGACGCGCTGTTCGGCGTGCCGCAGCGCGCCGACTATCACCCCGAGGTCGATACCGGTGTCCACGTGATGATGGTGCTGGACCATGCCGCGCAGCAGGGCTACGCGCTGCCGGTGCGCTTCGCGGCGCTGACGCACGACCTCGGCAAGGCGACCACGCCGGAGGACCTCCTGCCGCGGCACATCGGCCACGAGGGCCGCAGCGTCGATCTGCTAAAGCCGCTGTGCGAGCGGCTGCGCGTGCCGAACGAGTGCCGCGATCTGGCGGTGCTGGTCGCGCGCGAGCACGGCAATATTCATCGCGTGATGGAGATGGGGGCGGCGGCTGTGGTGCGCCTGCTCGAGCGCAGCGACGCGATCAGGAAGCCGGCGCGCTTCGCCGAGGCGCTGCAGGCCTGCGAGTCGGATGCACGCGGGCGGCTCGGCCTCGAGATGAGCGAGTACCCGCAGGCCGAGCGGCTGAGGCTTGCACTGGTGGCCGCGCGAGGCGTGGATGCAGGGGCAGTGGCGCAGCGGCTCGCCGATGCGCCGGCCGGCATCAAGGACGCCGTGCATGAGGAGCGCGTGCGTGCGGTAGAGGCTGCGCTGGCTTGAAGTCGCGCGGGCGTAAAGTAGCGCGACGGCGCCTACAACACCCGCGCCAACAGCGACAACAGCATCGACAGCACCAGCGTCGACATGAACGGAAACGGATACTCGCGGCCGAACAGCCGCAAGGTCACGTCGCCGGGCATCCGGCCGATGCCGAGCTTCCTCAGCCACGGCCAGCACGACGACAGCACCGCGACGGCAACGAAGGTCGTCAAAAGCCAGCGAATCATCGCGAGTCCTCGAGCCAGAGCGGATTCACAATCACAGCGTATGCGAACGATCGCCGCTCGAAAAGGCGCGCAGCGTATCGTCGAGTCCACGCGAAAACGCGATCACCTTGAAGAGCTCGCCCATCTCCGCCTCGGACAGCAGCTTCTGTACCGCGTTGGCGGCAGGAAGAAAGCGCGCGGCGTCGGCGGGATCGATTTCGCCGAGCACCTCGGTGACGCCCGCGTTCAGCAGGAAGCGCGCTTGCGATGTGAAGCCGAGCAGGTCCGCGCCGGTCTCGACGCCCGCCTCGGCGATGCCGGTGAATTCGACGTGCGCGGTGATGTCCTGCAGACCGGGGTACAGGAACGGGTCGCCGTGCGCGCGGTGCCGGTAGTGGCACATCAGCGTGCCCTGCGCGCGCTGGTCGTGGTAGTACTCGTGGCGCGGAAAACCGTAGTCGATCAGCAAGATCGCGCCGCGCGCGAGCATCGTGCAGATGGTGCGCGTGAAGGCGCGCGCGGCTTCGTGCGTTTCTGTCACGTAGTCGTCGCCGGCCGGTTCGCGGGTCGCATCGATTTCGGTCAGCAGCGCGAGGTCCGCGGCGGCCGTGACGGGGCGGTCGTCGAACGCGAAGGCGCCGTCGCGCCACACCACGCCGCGCTCGCGCCAGACACCGCCGTTTTGCGCGAAGAGCCGCACCGGCATCGCATCGAGCACCTCGTTGCCGATCACCACGCCTTCGAAGCGCTGCGGCAACGCGTCGAGCCAGCGCACTTTCGCGAGCAGCGCGGGCGCGGCCGCCGCGATCGTTTCGCGCTGCCGCTCGCGCAGCTCACCCGATAGATCGATGATCGAATAGCTGTCGAACCCGGCGCCGAGCGTGTCGAGCGCATTGAGCAAGCCCGCGGCGAGCTTGCCGGTGCCGGCGCCGAACTCCATCACATCGCGCGTGCCACTCGCCTCCAACGCTTCGGCGAGCGGGCGCGCGAGCGTCGCGGCGAACAGCGGCGACAATTCCGGCGCGGTGACGAAGTCGCTGCCGTCGTCGGCGCGCAGGCCGAATTTACGCGCACCGCCGCTGTAGTAGCCGAGACCCGGCGCGTACAACGCGCGCTCCATGTAGCGGTCGAACGGCAGCCAGCCGCCGGCCGCGTCGAGCTGCGCGCGGATCTCGGCGACGAGCGCGTCGGACTGCGCGAGCGCGCTCGGGCCGGGAGCAGGTAAACTATCGGGTTGGTGAGCTTTGGGATTCATCCCCGCATTGTAAATGACCGTTTCTCCGGACATCGCTGCCCGCGCGGCTCAACTGCCGCCCGAAACGCCCCGCGTCGTGCTGATTACGGGCGCCGCGCGCCGCATCGGGCGCGCGCTCGCCCTCGGCTTCGCCGCGCGCGGCTGGGACGTGGCCGTGCACTACGGTGCCTCGCGTGAGGACGCCGACGAAGTGGTCGCGCAGATCGTCGCGCTGGGCCGCCGCGCGGTCGCGCTGCACGCCGAGCTCGGCGACGAGGCGCAGGTCGCCCGGCTGCTGCCGGACTGTGCCGCTGCGCTCGGGCGGCCGTCGTGCATCGTCAATAACGCGTCGCGCTTCGAGGAAGACACGGCGCGCGACGTCGGCTACGAGCTGCTGCTGAAGCTGACCGCGATGAACGTCGGCGCGCCGCTCGTGCTCGCGCGCATGCTTTACGACGCGACGCCCGATGCGGCGTTGCGCGACGAAAGCCAGCGCGGCGTCGTCATCAATGTGCTCGATCAGAAGCTGTACAACATGAACCCGGACTATCTGTCGTACACCCTGTCGAAGGCGGCGCTGCAGGCCGCGACGGTCGCGCTCGCTCAGGCGCTCGCGCCGAAGCTCCGGGTGGTCGGGCTCGCGCCCGGGCTGACCATGCAATCGGGCGACCAGACCCAGCACGGGTTCGAGGCCGCTCACCGTATGACGCCTCTTGGCCGTGCGTCGCGGCCCGAGGATATCGTCGCCGCCGCGCTGTATCTCGCGGATGCAGCCGGCGTTACCGGAACGACGCTGGTGGTCGACGGCGGGCAGCATCTCGTGCCGCTGCCGCGCGACGTGATGTTTTTGACGGGCGCCTGACACGCGCGCGTGGCCGGCCTTCGAGGCGGTCATCGCGTGTGGCGAAGCGCCCCTTTGCGTGCCCCGCACGCTTTTTTGGACTGGAACGAACATGTTTGCCGCTCTTTCGCACCCCCGGCTCGCCGATTGCCGCCGGCTTTTTCTGCGCAATTACGAAGTGCACATCAACATTGGCGTGCACGACTTCGAAAAGCGCGGCGAGCAGCGCGTCGTGATCAACGTCGAACTGTTCGTGCCGCTCGCGATGTCCACGCCGGTGCACGACAAGCTCACCGAAGTCGTCGACTACGACTTCATGCGCTCGACGATCGCCAGGCGCGTCTCGCAAGGCCATATTCATCTGCAGGAAACGCTGTGCGACGACCTCGTGCGCGCGATGCTCGAACATCCGCAGGTGCGCGGCGCGCGCGTGTCGACCGAAAAGCCGGACGTGTATCCGGACTGCGATGCGGTCGGCGTCGAAGTCTTCCGCATCAAGGAGGACTGAGTGATGAACGCACCGGAAATCCTGACCGCAGACAACGAAGCCGCTGACGCCACCGCGGCACCGAGCGCCGCCCGCGCCCCGAAATCGCCGCTCACGCGCCGCGAGCAGAAGGAAGCGTACGAGAACAACAAGCTCTTCAAGCGTCTCGCGCGCCAGGTCGGCCAGGCGATCGGCGACTACAACATGATCGAGGACGGCGACAAGGTGATGGTGTGCCTGTCGGGCGGCAAGGACAGTTACGCGATGCTCGAGATCCTGATGCGGCTGCGCGAGCGCGCGCCGATCAATTTCGACATCGTCGCGGTAAACCTCGACCAGAAGCAGCCGGGCTTCCCCGAGCACGTGCTGCCCGAGTATCTGACCCAGCTCGACATCCCGTTTCACATCGAGAATCAGGACACCTACAGCATCGTCAAGCGGCTCGTGCCGGAGGGCAAGACCACCTGTTCGCTGTGCTCGCGGCTGCGGCGCGGCATCCTGTATCGCGTCGCCGGCGAGCTCGGCGCGACCAAGATCGCGCTCGGCCATCATCGCGACGACATCCTGCAAACGCTGCTGCTGAACCTGTTCTACGGCGGCAAGTTGAAGGGCATGCCGCCCAAGCTGCAATCGGACGACGGCAAGAACATCGTGATCCGGCCGCTCGCCTACGTGAAGGAAACCGATCTGGAGAAGTACGCCGAGCTGCGTGAATTCCCGATCATTCCGTGCAATCTGTGCGGTAGCCAACCAAACCTTAAGCGCGCGGAAATGAAGGCGCTGGTCCGCGACTGGGAAAAGCGTTTCCCGGGCCGCATCGAGAACATGTTCAATGCGTTGTCGAACGTGGTGCCGTCGCATCTGATGGATCGCCAGCTGTTTGCGTTCGCGGGGCTGCGCGCGAGCGGCGAAGCCGACCCGCAAGGTGACATCGCGTTCGACGAAGAACCATGCTCGAGCGGCGACGAAGGCGCGCCGCTCACCAGTGCGAAGACCATTTCGCTGGTCCAGTTCGACGACCTGTAACGAGCGAAAAGTGCCTGTTCCGACGGCATTCCGGTGCTTTTCCACTGGCTTGCAAGCCCTGCCGAGGCCGCGTCTGCGGCCTTTTTTGCAGGTGCAGCATGATAGAATCGTCCGCTCCAAACTCGTCTATTTGCCGACGCCATGAACATCGTCATTTTGGCGGCAGGTACCGGCAAGCGCATGCGGTCCGCGCTTCCCAAGGTGCTCCATCCTCTGGCCGGCCGGCCGCTCCTCGCTCATGTCATCGACACCGCCCGCGCGCTGGAGCCCGCCCGCCTGATCGTCGTGATCGGCCACGGCGCCGAAGCCGTGCGCGAAGCCGTCGCGGCGCCCGATATCCAGTTCGCGGTGCAGGAGCAACAGCTCGGCACCGGCCACGCGGTGCAGCAGGCGCTGCCGCTGCTCGATCCATCGTTGCCCACGCTGGTGCTTTATGGCGACGTGCCGCTCACGCGTGCGCAAACGCTGCGCGCACTGACCGGGCGTGCCGGCCAGGACGGCTACGGCGTGCTCACCGTCACGCTCGACGTCCCGACCGGTTACGGCCGCATCGTGCGCGATCAGCACGGCAACGTGCAACGCATCGTCGAGCAGAAGGACGCGAGTCCCGAGCAGCTGAAGATCGCCGAAATCAACACCGGCATCATCGTCGCGCCGACCGCGCGCCTTGCCGGCTGGCTCGCGGCGCTCAAAAACGACAACGCGCAAGGCGAGTTCTATCTGACCGACGCGGTCGAAATGGCGATCGAAGCCGGCCTCGAAGTCGTCACCACGCAGCCCGACGACGAGTGGGAAACGCTCGGCGTCAACAGCAAGCAGCAGCTCGCCGAGCTCGAGCGGATTCATCAGCGCAATGTCGCCGACGCACTACTCGTCGCGGGCGTGACGCTCGCCGACCCGGCGCGCGTCGACGTGCGCGGCACGCTCGAATGCGGCCGCGACGTTTTTTTTGTCGATCGACGTCAACTGCGTGTTCGAAGGCCGTGTGACGCTGGCCGACAACGTCAGCATCGGGCCGAACTGCGTGATTCGCAACGCGAGTATCGGCGCCGGTACGCGCGTCGATGCGTTCACGCACATCGAAGGCGCGCAAGTCGGCGCGAAGGCCGTTGTCGGTCCATATGCGCGCTTGCGCACAGGCGCGGCGCTGCAAGACGAGTCTCATGTAGGGAACTTCGTCGAGATCAAGAACGCGGTGCTCGGTCATGGCTCGAAGGCCAACCACCTCACCTACCTCGGCGATGCGGATGTCGGCGCGCGCGTGAATATCGGCGCGGGCACGATCACCTGCAACTACGACGGCGCCAACAAATTCCGCACCGTGATCGAGGACGACGTGTTCGTCGGCTCGGACACGCAACTGGTCGCACCGGTGCGCGTGCAGCGCGGCGCGACGATCGCGGCCGGCACCACGGTGTGGAAGGACGTCGCCGCCGACGCGCTGGTGTTGAACGATAAAACCCAGACGAGCAAGACGGGCTACGTGCGCCCTGTCAAAAAGAAAAGCTGATCGATACGGCGTGCCCACGAGGCGCGCTCACTGAATCCGGCACTGAAAAGGAATACACCATGTGCGGCATTGTCGGCGCGGTTGCGCAACGTAATATCGTTCCGGTCCTGATCGAAGGACTGCGACGCCTCGAATATCGCGGCTACGATTCGTGCGGCGTCGCCGTGCTCGGCGCTCGCGGGCCGAGCCGCGCGCGCAGCGTCGCGCGCGTGGCCGACCTCGAAGGCCAGGTGCGCGACGGTCGCCTCGAAGGCGTGACGGGCATCGCGCATACACGCTGGGCCACGCATGGCGCACCGGTCACCGACAACGCGCACCCGATCTTCTCGCGCGATGCGCTGGCGTTGGTACACAACGGCATCATCGAAAACTACGAGACCTTGCGCGAAATGCTGCGCGGCAAGGGTTACGAGTTCGTCTCGCAGACCGACACCGAGGTTATCGCGCACCTGGTCCATAGCCTGTATCGCGGCGACCTGTTCGCCGCGGTGCGCGAGGCGATCGCGCAACTGCACGGCGCGTATGCGATCGCGGTGCTGCACGAGGATCAGCCGCATACGGTGGTCGGCGCGCGCCAGGGCTCGCCGCTCGTGGTCGGGCTCGGGGACGGCGAAAACTTCCTCGCATCGGACGCGCTCGCGCTCGCAGGCAGCACCGAGCGCTTCATCTTCCTCGAGGAAGGCGACGTCTGCGAACTGTCGCTCGATGGCGTGCGCATCGCCGATCGCCAGGGCGAGGCCGCGCAACGCGAGGTGCGCCAGGTGGCCGCCTATGGCGGCGCGGTCGAACTCGGCCCGTATCGCCACTTCATGCAGAAGGAAATCTTCGAGCAGCCGCGCGCGATCACCGACACGATTCCGCAGGCCGACGCGTTCGATGCGTCGATCTTCGGCGAAGGCGCGCGCCAGGTGTTCGCGGACATCGACAGCCTGCTGATTCTCGCGTGCGGCACCAGCTACTACTCGGGGCTCACCGCCAAGTACTGGCTCGAATCGCTCGCGAAGATTCCGACTCAGGTCGAGATCGCGAGCGAGTATCGCTATCGCGAGTCGGTGCCGAATCCGAAGTCGCTGGTGGTGGTGATTTCGCAGTCGGGCGAAACCGCCGACACGCTCGCGGCGCTCAAGCACGCGCAGGAGCTCGGCCACAAGCACACGCTCGCGATCTGCAACGTCGGCACGAGCGCGATGGTGCGGCAGACCGAGTTGTCGTTCCTCACGCACGCGGGCCGCGAGATCGGCGTCGCGTCGACCAAGGCATTCACGACGCAGCTGGTTGCGCTGTTCACGCTGGCGGCAACGCTCGCGAAGCTGCGCGGACGTTTGAACGACGAGCAGGAAGCGAGTTATCTGAAGCAGTTGCGCCACCTGCCGGCGGCGCTCAACAGCGTGCTCGCGCTGGAGCCGCAGATCATCGCGTGGTCGGAGGAGTTTTCGCGCAAGGAACATGCGTTGTTCCTCGGCCGCGGCATGCACTATCCGATCGCGCTCGAAGGCGCGCTGAAGCTCAAGGAGATTTCGTATATCCACGCCGAGGCGTATCCGGCTGGCGAGCTGAAGCACGGGCCGCTGGCGCTCGTGACCGAAGCGATGCCGGTGGTGACGGTCGCGCCGAACGACGCGCTGCTCGAAAAGCTGAAGTCGAACATCCAGGAAGTGCGCGCGCGCGGCGGCGAGCTTTATGTGTTCGCCGATGCCGATACGAAGATCGTCAACGGCGAAGGGCTGCATGTGATCCGGATGCCAGAGCACTATGGCTTGCTGTCGCCGATCCTGCACGTCGTGCCGCTGCAGTTGCTCGCGTATCACACCGCTTGTGCGCGTGGCACGGATGTGGATAAGCCGCGGAACCTGGCGAAGTCGGTGACGGTGGAGTGACGAAGACGTAGCGGCAAACCGGGCTAGCCGCTTCTAATAGTTTCACTTATCGACCCGTGAAAAGTTTCACTTAAACGGCGACTAGGTTTCGCTTAAGCCAGATGGAGCAAGGCTTAAGCGAAACTATTAGAACTGCAGCCTGGCGCGGTCGCCGCCCCCTGGCGACTGCGAAAATGCCTGCAGATTTCGGCCGAAAAGCCGCATTCATAATTAGGTCCATATGGAATTCGAGGCCACGAATACACGTTCGTTGCGCCTCCGACAGGGCAAGCCGCAGCAGCTTTTCCGTCTGCGAACTAATGATTTCCCAAGGTAGGCGCTGCTAATCCGCATATGACCCTTTTGGAAACGAACGAGCAGCTGGCCGAGACCTACAGGGAAGCTCGCTACTTTTTGGGTCTGGACCAAGCCGCGCGCGCGGAGTCTGACTGGTTCAAGGGTTTCCTGGCCTATGCCCCCGTGCGGAGCTTTTTCAAGCAATCGGTCTTCGGCAAGGGGACCGTGCTGAAGGTAGCCGCGGTTACCCAAGTCGCGCATGCGTACGTGGCCTGCTTCGAACGGGAGCCTTCCGGGCCGCTGCCTACGGCGGCAGAAGTGCGCGGGCTGATGAAGAAGGCCGCCGCCTTCGAGTCCGAGCTTGATGCTGAAGGTTCGTCTTGGGTGCCGCCGGAGTTGGAGAAGAGCTTCCGTAGCCCGATGAAGAACCTTCGGGATGCGGCATCGACGGTCGAACGTCGGTCTGCGGGACGTCCGGCATTCAGCGAGCGGCGCATCTTTGTATTGCATCTTGCTCGGGCGCTCTACGGAATGTGCGGCGACTTTCCGGGCAGGTTTATTGCCACGGTCGCTGCTCGGGTATGGGAAGACACGGACGACCGTGCTGTCCGGAAGATATTGACCGACGATGAGCGAGACGCCATCAGGCGGCACGCCGAGAACAATCGGCGACAGGTTGCAGAAAGCGAAAACGCGACGCACCTGCTGCTGAACCGCGCGAGCATCCCGCCGAAGGCTTCTCCCCAGGCCCGAGAGCCGCAGACGACCAGCGAGATATTTGAAATGATGCTGGCGCTCGCGAAGCGCATTCCGGACGAGACCATATCAATCTCGGCCGTCAATCTCATGGACATGCTTCGCCAAGAAGCCGGAATTGAGCCGGATTTTCCACCAGAATGAAGCGGCCAAAATAGGCGTCAAAATCTGCCGAATTTCGGCCGGATGATTTGCCTGTGAATTTGCCAGGCATTTCGGTAGCAGTGTTTCGAGACGGAAGGCGAACAATACGCCTTGTCTCAACTACTACTGCTTCGAATGCACAATTTCCTGTCCTTCAACTGCATCATCGACAACTGGCCCGATAACACCGCCGCGCACCAGCGCGCACGCCTGCTTGAGGCCATGAGGGTACACGCAGGTGTAACGACGCTGGAGGCGATGCGGTTTCTCGACATCGTCGACCCGCGGGCGCGGATTGTTGAGCTGCGCAAGGAGGGATACCGTATCAATACCTCCTGGGTGCACCAGCCATCCGAGTGCGAGCGACTGCACGCCGTCGGAATGTATACCCTCACGGGCAACGTAGAGCGCGTCGCAATCACCAGGGCCTCGCAGACGCCTCGCGACGCGTCCAGCCAGCAGATGAGGCTCGCGTTTTGGTGACGCTCGTCGGGCCGATGCGCATGCGAGCCGGTCGGCGGCACATCATGGAGTGCCGCAGCGTCAAGTCAGCTTTCCAATCCGGTATCATGCTGCGCTTACCATACGCCCTGGTATCACTGAGAATCCCCGGGAACTGCGTTGCCTGACCACATCTGCTACGAATGTTTCGATGATGAGCACCTCCGCGAGATGGTCCGTCGTGAGGGTGCCATCGACGAATGTCGCGTCTGCGAAGAACAACGCGAAGGCGTCAGCGCCGAGCGGCTAGGTCAAATCCTTGCTCCTGTCATGCGCGATTGTCTCCGCTTGGGCGATTCGGTCCCCGATTTCGGCAATGACGGGCGTTTGTATCATCGTCAGCTCGGCGACTCGCTTTCGCATTGGGTTCAAGAGTTCCTCGGCCAGTATTTCGACTTCGAACGCGAAATCGTGGATGCCATCGTTGCGACCGACAACTGGGACCTACGCGGCGGAGAGGAACCGTTCTGGGATGACATGCAAAACTACGAGCGCGTCGAGTATCACGCGGGCGATTACCACGATAGGTGGAAGGAAACGCTTGCTGATGTGAAGCATCGCCGGCGATTCTTCAGCGAAAAGGCCCGACAGTTTTTCACTGAGCTGTTCGATGGTGTCGAGGACATGTACGTGCCAGGCAAGCGCCGGGCTCCGGTAGTGCGCAGCTTGAGCGCTGGGAAGCGCCTGTTTCGCGCTCGCGTTGTTACAAGCGCCTCGAAACTCCAAGAGATGCTCGATGACCCGCTAAAGCACATCGGTCCGCCTCCACCTGCAGATGCACGAGCGGGGCGAATGAATGCCGAAGGCGTTTCTGTTTTCTATGGCTCACGGAAGGAAAAAACTTGCCTGGCTGAAATGCGTCCCGCCATCGGCAACGACATTGCTTTGATTGAACTGAAAACGACCAGGAAGCTGCGAGTCCTCGATTTTTCCCGGCTCGATGAGGCTCGTTCGAGCAGGAACCTCAGTTGTTTCCAACCTGATTTTCAGGCGGAAAGCGCGCGGCGCCTGTTTCTCCGCCTGCTGCATGCTTTGATTGCGCAGCCGATTACGCCGGGTCGCGAATCGGATTACCTCATCACGCAGACTATGGCCGAGTTCCTATCGCACGTCACGAAGCCATCGTTCGACGGCATCATGTTCCAGTCGGCGCAGCAACGAGGCGGAACGAACGTAGTGTTGTTTCCGAACGCAATGGCTAACCAAGCTGGCGAGCCACAAGACCTTCCGCTTGCACTCACGGACGGTCAAGTGCGCCTCTACACGACCCAGTCGATTGCGTACTATCATGAGCAGAAGCACTTCTATCGAGCCCCCGATTCGGACGAATTCATTCCGATAGGCGAAGTCGACCAGCATCGGCAAATCGACATCGTCGACCCCTTCAAAGGCGAATTCTGATTGCGGCAATGGGCCGCTAAGTGCCGTTCCTAGTGGTCGTAAGTGTGCAAATTTGCTCTGAACCGGGAACATGTTGACCGCGGTATGTTAGTCTCCCCGAACAGATGAGTATCACTCAAAAAGACGCATAATCAAGTATCCGCAAAATGATATACGTGTGAGACGGCGAACTCGCGCGTCGGGGCATGGCCGTGCGCTGAGGCAAACGGGCACAATTTCGGGGCGCTCAAATACGGGTCCCGAACTTGTGGCCTGCGCTCGACTCTCGTGTGAAATCAGTTCCGCGCTATGTTCAGTAATTCATTAACATTTCCTCGCGCCCGAACGTGGAGCCTGCGTGATTCAAAAACTACGGGACACGTTGGCAAACGTGCAGAAGAGCGTTGGGGCTGATTTTTCTGGTATCGGGATTGTCGTTTGTGATGCGGTAGAGGACCTTCCCATCCATCCGCTCAGGACTGTCAGCACAATCCTTGACGCCGGAGACCTGGTCGCTCAGCTAAGTTCTGTCTCGTCGAGGCACAGTACGTTTCATGACGGTTTCCATATTGTGTCGACAGACTGGAAGCTTATAAAGGTCGCACAGTATTTTTCTCCACCGATAGTCGTGAAAGCCGAAATCAACTGGGGCAGGCAGTTTGGCGGGCGTTACCTTGCCGCGCTATTCGGGTCGGCCCTTCCTTCCGTGAAGGCGACCGGGGTTGCCAGTAACGGCTTCGGCCTTGCCATTTTTCAAGATGGCAAAGAGATGTACTTTAAGGGAGTGCAATGATAAGTCTTGTACCATTGAATCGCCTGCTGGTGACCGTTGCGGTCATTTATGCAGCAACAGTCTCCCTTATTAGCGGGGTAATTTGGATATTCTCAAGTGACGCAAGTCCGCTGACTGGTTGGAGAGTCGCCATCGGCGGCGCGACGATACTGAACCTTCTTCTGCTCGGACTGCTGCGCTTCGCCTGGAAACCGATATGGAAAAAAATTCCTATCTTAAACAACGTTCTGTTCCCGAATCTAAGCGGTACCTGGAACATGGAAATTCATTGGAAAAATCCCACGCGAGGACAGCAGGGTGTCGTCAACGCAAGTGCTGTAATCAAGCAGGACTTGATGAGTATCAGCATGGAGGTAATATCAGCTGGCTCAGATTCGGAAACGCTAATCGCGCATCCCAAAAAGGACCCTGTGTCGGGGCGTCCATTGTTGTTCTATGTCTACCGTATTGTTCCCAAGGACAAAAATCTTCATTCGAGCCATGAATATCGCGGCTCTGCTTTGCTGAAGTTTTCGGAGGCCGGGCACGGTGAACTGAGCGGCAACTATTTTACCGACCGACTCACCAAGGGGCACTTCTCACTCACGAGAGCAGGTGCCCAGTAACCAAAGAAGCGTTGCACCTATAAACAATGGCGTCCTTCGCTTCGAATTGACTGCCAATCGGCTCGGTTGGCATGACAGCATCAAGACACTTTCATTGAACAGGTCGCGCAGGCTAGGCGCGCGACATTGGACTGCTACCCGAGCGGGTGGCTACTCGCTGGCGCGTTCAAGACGGAAACGCTCTACTTCGGCGTGGTTCTTCAACACTATTTGTTGGGCTTCGGGTCTTTCTCCCGCGTTGGCATCAAGACCTAACTGTTTCAGCGCATAGAACAAAAGCGCTTGCCGGCAATTTAGGTCTAGCTGGCCTTGCACCATCCCATAGTCCAATTCCACAACGCGCCGCTTGGCCTCGTTGAGGGCCGGATTGGGAACAAGGTTCAGTGTGACGGCGGTATGCCACTCCTCATCTTCCTCGTGCCCGAGACCGGCGGCCTCCTCGCCCTCGACCTTCAGTATCCGTGCAATCACGAAATCCAAGAATCGACTCCTAGTATGGCAATAGGCCCGAACGTGCCATCTAAAGCCGTCGAAGGCTAGCGCATGTGGTGTCATCACACGGCTACTCGGTTCGGTGCGGGACATCGACTGGTAGCTGATACGAAGACCTTTACCCTCGCGAATAGCGCGTAGCAGGGCTGTCAGCACGTCAACGTCGAGCACCCGATGCGGAAGTGGGCTTACTGCTATTGACGGCCACCAGCCGACGAACGTTGCGTCTCTGGGTAGTAGACCGGTAGCAGTGGCCAGCAGCTCGTTGAGGTACCGTGACGGATGGCTGACCGGGTATTGGGGTGAGAAACAATTTGTTTTGACGTAGACCCTCGAACTCCGGTCGTATTCCATATTCTCCGGGCGGAGTTCCTGGTACCTAGCGATGTCCGCCGACGCCTGGGGAACTGAGATGCCGAAGAAGTCGGTAATGTCGCTGCGGTTCAGCCGCTCGTCCCATTGCAACCGAAAGTCGATAAATTCGAGCCGGCGCTCTTGGCCCCAGCGTGAACCGGTCTTCGGCTCGCCCGTCGCGGACGCGATTTTTTGCCCTGTTTGAGTGTTCATGGCAAGAGTGTGCCATAAATAAAATAAGTATACGCGTGTAAAAAATACGCGCATACTTAGTGTACTCATACGAATGTGCGCTAAAGCATGGACGAAGCTGAACAGTCGAAGCCGTTTCACATCCTGGCCCTGTCGGGTGGAGGGTATCGCGGGCTGTACGCGGCGACGGTCTTGCGTTCGTTGGAAGAATCGCTTGGGCGGCCGCTCGCGAAGCATTTCGACCTGATTTGCGGCACCTCCGCTGGCGGCCTGCTCGCGCTAGGGCTCGCAGCAGAGATTCCGGCAGCAGAACTCGAGGCAATGTTCGCGAACGATGGGAAACGAATCTTCGGGGCACGAAGCCTTGTCCGACGAGCGATTGGACAGTGGATAGTGGCGAAACACTCCGCTGACGGCCTTAAGTCAGTGCTCACTGAGCGCCTCGGCTCCACTACCATCGGCGACCTGAAACATCGAGTTCTCGTTCCGGCGGTCAATTACAGCACGGGCAAAGGTCAGTTCTTCAAGACTCCGCATATGCCTGCATTTGAAATGGACTATCGCCGCACATTGGTCGATGTCGGTCTGGCGACTGCGGCGGCACCCACCTACTTTCCGCTGCACCGAATCGAGGGCGAAGGGGTGTTCGCAGACGGCGGGCTGGTTGGAAACTCTCCAGGATTCTTCGGGCTGCACGAAGCCACGAAGGTTCTCTGCGTCGGGGAGCAAACGCGGGTGCGCGTGCTGTCAGTGGGGACTATGACGCTCGGTGCGACCCTTCGAGGTTCGGCCGGGCTCGACCGAGGGATATTCCGGTGGGGCTCGAAAGTGTTCGACCTCGTAATCTCTGCCCAGGAAAGTGCGGTCGATTCAATGCTCACGCATGTCCTCGGGGACTGCTACTACCGTATCGACGACCTCGCGACGCCGGACCAGAGCCGCGATGTTTCCTCACTAGATGCAGTCACTGCCGGCGCGACCAACGTGCTTCGAGACAGGGGCGCTCAAGCTGCGCGCCGAACACTCGGGGATACGAAATTTTCCGTTTTTAAATCGCATCTGGCGGCGGCACCGACCTTCTATCACGGGCCTAACAAAAGCGCGGGAGTTGTCTCATGTTGAACTTGAGTTCTCTGTTCCATTCGACAGTCGAAGCTCCCACGTTGCTCGCCAACTTGGACCTTTCGGACAATCGACGCACTTTCATCGCAGAGGCGAAGTCTGCGGTCCGGATGTGTCTGCGGGAAGAACTGCTCAAGGTCTTGCGCGCGCACGGATATACGGGCCCGGCAGTGCGCCCCAGATTTTTCACGCAGGGTTCATGGGCGTACAAGACCATCAATGCGCCCGCCCAGCATCCACAGCAGGCCGATGTTGATGACGGTGCATACCTGCCCCTCAGTTTCGTGTCGCAAAAGGTGAGGCCGAGCGTCGCCAGCAATATCTTTTTCGCGGCAGCCGAACAGGCGTTACTGCCGCTTGTCGGGCAACGTGGCTGGAAGCTTGTCACGGACAAACCGACTTGCATCCGCGTCGAGATAGCTTCTTTTGCGCATGTTGACGTACCGTTGTACGCCATACCTGACGATGAGTTCGAAACACTTCAGAAAACAGCATCGAGCGTCTACGGCTACCTGTCGCTGGATGCTGCGATGGACCGTGCCGAGCGCGATGCGTGGACGGCTTTGCCGCGCGACCACGTGCTTTTGGCTCACCGCGAAGACGACTGGGTCAAGTCCGACCCCCGGCCGGTGAAGACGTGGTTTCTTGACGAGGTGGAACGGCATGGCGAGCAGTACCGGCGGACGGTTCGGTACTTGAAGGGATTTCGCGACTGGCAATGGAGCGCGGGAGGACCTTCTTCCATTCTGCTGATGGCGGCATCAGCCCCGATATTTGAGGCGCGAGACCGGCGCGACGACCTTGCGTTGCTGGACGTGGTCGAAAAGTTGCCCAAGGCGCTTCGTGAAGGCGTCTGCAATCCAATCGATGCCAATGAATCGTTGACAGACCGCCTGGGTGCTGAAGGGGTAGAGGATGCTGCCAAACGGTTCGGGCGTTTGGAGGTCTATCTGCGCGGCGCACTGAACAGCAACAACTCCAGCCAAGCGTGCACGTGGATAGTCGACCAATTCGGCCAGAGATTTCCGAACGCTCCTCTGCGGGTGAAGGTGACAACAGCGGCAGCTACTGTTCTCGCGGCTCCGGCGAGCGCCGCGGCATCGCCGCTGGTGGGACGGAACCAGGCAGGATGAACGCCGACGACACGAGCGGTGCCCGCATATCCCGTTCGCTTGCGACGCGAGGGTTCACCTACAGCGGGAGAAGCCTCGACAGGTGGTATACGTTCGAAGGTGCGCTGCACGTTGACGGCGTGGACTATCCTGTCAGACTCGACGTCGACCCTACCGGTCAGGCGTTGCCGCGGATTTCTCTGATTCCGATTCCCGATTCACTGAAGCCGGTCGCTCCTCACGTCTCGGCATCGGGAAATCTTTGCTACGCTGCGTCCAACTCCATAACCCTCGACGTGTTTGACCTGGGCGGACAGGTTCTTGCCTGCGTTGAGCGGGCGCAGCTTGTCCTCGGGCAGATACTTCGTGGGGAATTGACCGCAGACCTGGAGGAAGAATTTTTTGCGTGCTGGCCAGCGGAAGGCTTTTGCCTTCTCGACTTCGACGAGGGTTCGAATCGACCAGTCCGTGCGGTCGTCCTCAAGAGCGCAGACGGGGCCCGTCCGATGACTGCTGTCACGGACAACTTACCGGCAACTATCGTAAAGCTAAAGGCCTGCGGACTGACAGTCGACGAGAATCGCTCTGTCAGCGTGCGTCGCGTCGTGACGGCTGCGGCACCGCGTGCGATGCAAGACCAATGGCCGCCCCGCACGGTAGCGGATTTGTTGCGATGGCAAGCTGCGCTCGATAGGCGGACCCGCAAAAAGCTCGAGACGATAATTCACGCAGAGGCAAAGACCGGCGCCAACGGTGTACTTTGTGTGGTTGAGTCGCCGAAATTCAAATACGCCTTCGCGGTGGCATTCGACCGAAAAGCGAATAAACAAACTCACAGTGGCTCACCGCTGCAACTGGCGTACCAGAGCGCCCTGCTGCCAATGATGTGCTTCCGGATGGACGATGCATACCTTGCGCAGCGGAATACGCCGGGTCGGCGAACGCTTGCCGGTAAGCGAATCGCGCTGATTGGATGCGGCACCATCGGCGGGTATCTCGCTGAGAGCCTGGTCAAGGCGGGGGCGGGTACCGGTGGCGGCGAACTCGCGCTGGTGGACTTCGACATTCTCCTGCCTCAGAACATCGGCCGTCACCGGCTCGGGATGAATCACCTATTCCACAGCAAGTCAGCTGCGCTCGCAGAGGAACTGGCACGAAGTGCACCCTCGGCCACCTTCCGTCCGTTGCCCGCCGATGCGATGAATGTTGACTTGTCAGCGGTAGATTTCGTGATTGACGCGACAGGCGAGGAAGCTTTGGGGCATCTTCTAGCGCAAAGATTCTCCTGCGAGGCATTTCGTCCCTCGCTTTCCGTATGGATTGAGGGGCCGGGGACGGCAGTGCGGGCGCTGCTGCGGGACTCCCCAGGCGCCGCATGCGTGCGTTGTCTGAAAACGGTCGACCGAACTCCCATCTATCGCGTCGTTGACGGCGAATTGCCGTCGATGTTCGCGGGTCACGGATGCGAAGGTCTTTACGTCCCATTTCCTGCTACTGCCTCGATGCAAGCAGCCTGTCTGGGTGCGGAGATGGCGGTCGACTGGATAAACGGAGACGTCACTCCCCGGCTTCGAACCCGCGTGCTTGACACTGGCCTTCGGCCTGGTACTGACGATGTTGATGCGCAGCGACAAGCCTCCTGCCCCGCATGCAGCACGTAGATTCTTGGGCGACGCCTGACCGGCGGGTGATGGTGTTATTTTCTGAAGCCGTCATCGCGACCTTTAGCGCTCATCGCCAACTCCTCCCTGGGCAAACGGAAGCGGGTGGCGTATTGCTCGGCAGGCGCCGGGGCAAACATTTCGAAGTTGTTCATGCGACGCAGCCTCTGCGGACGGATAAGCGCACTCGCACATCGTTTGTCCGAGAAAGCTTAGGACATCAGGAACGGGCGATAGAGTTGTGGAAGGCGTCGCATCGGGAGGTAGGATATTTGGGTGAGTGGCATTCGCATCCTGAGACATGCCCGTCGCCGTCCGGCGTAGATGTCAAGCAGTGGCAGCAGCACTCGCGGGAGACATCGGACGAGTCGCCTCTGCTCGCAGTCATCACCGGAACAGAGCAACTCTACGTCGCCCTATTGAGACACGGAAATGTGCATGTCCCTTTGGATTGCTTGCTGGCGGATGGCGCACCGGAAAACGCTGATGCGTGAATTTGCGGCCGACGCGAGACACCTAAACGTCGTATCAAAGCGTCTTTTTCATGCAGACGGCGCTTGCCGGGCACATCAGCACAAACTGTGAACTCTCCTGTACTGCTTCAGGTGCGGTGCACCGTCCGACATCCTCGAATCCCTTTGGTCGGAAGAAGCCAACCGTCGTCATCGTGAGCAGCCACAACTCCGAAACGGCTGACACACGCGCCATCAGTTCGGCGTGGGACAGCAGCCTGGCTCCCAGTCCGTTGCGGCGTGCAGTCTGCGTAACTGCCAACGACCGTAGCAGCGCCTTGGCGCCAAACCGCTCAAGCCCCACACTGCCAACAATCCTGCCGCTGGCGTCTTCCGCCACCAAGAAGTCGACGAGCAAGGCTGCATCCACGTCGTCGACCGGTAGTTCGTTTTCGGCCAGCAATGCTTTGATGACATCGAGGTCATCACTTCGCGCGGCACGTATCTTCATGCTGAATGTATTAGTGTTGGACCTGGAGGGAGGAAATATCAGGCTACGCTGGTCGCAGCGTGGCGGCTAACCCGGACAGCGACAAAGAAGGCGATTGCTGACAGTATCGAAACGAGAAACACCGTCCATTCAACAGCTACATAGCCGTGCGTGAAGCTCCAGATGCTGGCCGCGGCAATCGGTGCAATTCCCTTCGCGACGTTTGACGGAAAGGAAAGCATACCGCTAACCGCGCCATATCCCTCGGTCCACATCAGGTTCTGGACGATGGTACCGCGGAGGATAGTCATCATGCCATTCGCTGCGCCGTAGATGGCCGCAAATAGCCAGAGCAACGCCGCCGAGTGACCAGCACTTATCAGGATAACAGTCGATAGCGGGAACAGCGTCACGATGATGACGCCTACGGCACTAACATGAACTGTTCGTCCGAAGGTGAACCAGATGGCCCGTGCGGCTACCTGAGCGGGACCTGTGAGCGCCATTGTTGTTACGAGCACGGCGTTGGACACACCGCGCTCTACCATCAGCGGCACCAGATGAAATGTGAGCGCGGCGAACGTCGCGTAGTAAGCCGTGAAGCACACCGCGAGCGCCCAGAAGGTTGGCGAGCGGAGCGCGCGACTGGTGGCTGCGTCGTTGGCCAGCTTGACTGCGCCATTGGTGGGACGAGAGCTCCGGTCGGCGCGCGAGGAGCGGATTGCCAGCACATGGATGGGCAGGCAGACAATCAGGTTCAGCGCCGCAAGCACAACGAGCGACGTCCTCCACCCAACCGAGCCAACCAGGAACTGCGTCAACGGGATGAACACCGTGCTGGCAAACCCGGCAACCAGGGTGATGAGAGTAATCTTGGTCCTGAACGACCGGGGATAGCGATGCGTAACGACGGCGAAGACGGGGTCGTAGAATGTCGCCGCCATCGAAATGCCAAGTCCAATCCACTCGACGAAGAGCACCGTTAGCGATTGCGCATCGGCCCAGAGCAATAACATCGCTGCAGCGATGACCGAACCGACGGTCATGACTCTGCGACCATGTGCATGGTCAATCCAGCGGCCGATTGGATAGGCAGCAAATCCGGAGACCAGTAGCCCGACAGACAACGCGGCGTTCGTGGCAGTCCTGCCCCAGCCCATGGACTGCTCCATCGGCACGACGAGCAAGGAGAACGAGTAATAGACGGAGCCCCATGAAACGAGCTGCGCTAACGCCAGCGCCCACGTGGTGAGCTTCGCCGACGGTTCCGCCACACTATTCGACTTCGTTGTCGTCGCTGTCTGCATCGTGCTCATGGACCATTGCTGCGCTGGCCAGCGCAGCCGCAATTTGGGGCGCCCGTTCTTTTCGTTCGCTATATCGGTCGGTCAGGTATGCGGAACGGTCTCGAACGAGCAGCGTAAACTTGTACAGCTCTTCCATGACGTCCACGACCCTGTCGTAATATGACGACGGCTTCATACGACCATCAGCCTCGAACTCCTGATACGCCTTCGCGACCGACGACTGATTCGGAATTGTCACCATCCGCATCCAGCGTCCCAACACACGGAGCGCATTGACGGCGTTGAATGACTGCGAGCCGCCGCAAACCTGCATGACTGCGAGCGTCCGGCCTTGTGTTGGACGGACGCCACCAAGTTCCAATGGTAGCCAGTCAATCTGGTTTTTGAATACTGCGGTTAGTGTCCCGTGGCGCTCCGGGCTGCACCAAACCTGGCCTTCGGACCACTCCGACAGCTTTCGTAGTTCGACGACCTTCGGGTGGTCTGCTGGGACACTGTCGGCAATGGGCAGTTCATGCGGGTCGAACACTTTCGTCTCCGCGCCGAAGTGCTGCAGAATCCGTTCGGCCTCCAGCGTCAGCAGGCGGCTGTAAGAAGTCGGTCGGAGCGAGCCGTAGAGCAGCAAGATTCGAGGTGCGTGGGTTGAAACTGAGCGAGGCTTCAGCTTCTCGTTGTCAGGCGTCGCGAGCAATGGCAGGGTGACGTTACGAAGGTCTGACGACATCAGCGAATTCTCCTGCCATCAGCGTTGACCACGCGTTCGCCGTCTTCCTTTGTGAATTCGCCTTGCTGCTGACACGGAAGGATTTCGAGAACCACTTCCGACGGCCTGCACAACCGAACGCCGAGCGGCGTGACCACGAACGGCCGGTTGATGAGAATCGGATGTTCGAGCATCGTATCCAGCAGATGGTCATCGGTCATCGACTCGTCTGCAAGACCCAGTTCAGCGAAGGGCGTATCCTTCTCGCGTATGGCTCCGCGAATCGTCAGCCCCGAGGAGGAAATCATGCTTTTAAGCTGTTCGCGCGTCGGAATATGTTCGAGATACTCAATCACTTCCGGCTCTATCCCGGCGTTGCGAATCATCGCGAGCGTGTTGCGCGAAGTGCCGCACTTAGGGTTGTGGTAAATAGTGACGCTCATCTTGTCTTCCTCAGTTTGCAGGTGCTTCATACCAACGCTGCGACCGGTTGACCACGCCGACGACCAGCAGCATCACGGGTACTTCAATCAACACGCCAACGACTGTCGCTAGCGCAGCACCTGACTGGAATCCGAACAGGCTGATGGCGGTCGCAACAGCCAACTCGAAAAAGTTGCTCGCGCCAATCAGACTAGATGGACCGGCCACACAGTGAGCGACACCGAGACGGCGGTTCAACACATATGCCAAGCCGGAATTCAAGAACACCTGGATGAGGATGGGCACTGCCAGCATGGCAATAACCAGCGGCTCTTTGACGATGGCCTGTCCCTGAAATGCGAAGAGCAAAACCAGGGTGCCAAGCAATGCGCAGATTGAATACGGACCGAGGGCCGATACGACGCGCTGAAAGTGAGCCTCGCCCCGGGCAAACAATACTCGGCGCATCAACTGCGCGACGATGACCGGAATGATGATGTACAGGCCGACCGACGTAATCAGCGTGTCCCAAGGCACAGTGATAGCGGACAAACCCAGCAAGAGCGCAACAATGGGCGCGAACGCGACAATCATGATGGCGTCGTTCAGCGCGACTTGGGACAGCGTGAAGTACGGGTCGCCCTTGCAAAGCTGCGACCAGACGAAAACCATTGCGGTGCACGGCGCGGCTGCCAGCAGAATCAGGCCGGCAACGTAGCTGTCGAGTTGCGCTGCCGGCAGGTATGGCGCGAATACGTGGCGCACAAAAATCCAGCCGAGCAATGCCATTGAGAACGGCTTGACGAGCCAGTTCACGAACAGCGTCACTCCGATGCCGCGCCAGTGACCTTTCACCTGCGCCATCGCACCGAAGTCAATCTTGACCAGCATCGGAATAATCATCACCCAGATGAGGACGCCGACCGGGATGTTGACGTGCGCGACTTCCACGCGACCGATGGTTTCAAACGCCGCCGGAAACCACCGACCAAGCAATATGCCACCGACAATGCAGAGTGCCACCCACCCAGTGAGGTAGCGCTCAAAGAAGCCAATAGCTGCGGGGCGGCTAGCCGGGGTTACGTTCTCAGCGCTGCTCATTTGCTTCCTCTGCGGGCCTATCGCCAATCGCGCGCAACTCTTTCTGTATGGCGTTATGGTCGAGCACGTCGAGAGGCAGGTTCACGAACTGGCTCACGCGGTTCAGGATTTGGCGGAACACCTTGTTGAATACCTTGCGCTTCTCTTCATCGCTTCCCTCGAATACGGCCGGGTCCTCGAATCCCCAGTGCGCAGCCATCGGCTTGCCCGGCCAGATGGGACAGACCTCACCCGCTGCCTGGTCGCACACGGTGATGACGAAATCCATTTGCGCAGCATCCGGTGCCGCGAACTCATTCCAGCTTTTGCTGCGCACCTTCGCCGTGTCGTATCCAATGTATTCACAGCGTTCGATGGCAAAAGGGTTGACCTTGCCAGTCGGGTGACTGCCTGCGCTGTAGGCAGCAAAGCGCCCCTTGCCGAGCACGTTGAACAACGCTTCGCCCATGATGCTGCGTGCGCTGTTGCCTGTGCACAGGATAAGAACGTTGTATTGGCGGTCGCTCACGTGCGGCTCCGGAAAGCAATGGTTGAGGTTGCTGGGGCACAACAGGCGGCCGATGCTGCGGGTTCGGGGTCATGCCGCGACTGACCATACCTGGGTGCAGCATCCAGCGTCCGGAACGTTTCCCAGGCGACGCCTTGCGGGTCGACAGTCCAGGACTTGTCCGACTTCGCGTAGCAGCAAGTCGTGGCCGCCTGGTCCAGCGTCGGCAATTCCGCGTTTGCAAAACGGCTGCGCATTTCCGCGAGTTCTTCGTCCGTCTCGACCTGAATGCCGAGGTGGTCGACACCCGGCTTTGCGCCTCGTTGCGAGATGGCGAAGTTGACCTTCGGGTCGGTCAGCTCCCATTTGCAGTAGTCGGTTTTCAAGACAGTCGGCTCAATGCCACCAAACATCGCGGTATAAAACCGCGCGCTGTCCGCGAGGTTTTCAACGGCGACGTGGATATGCATGCGCTTCATGATTTGTCTCCACAACATTGCGGCGATGCCGGCAGCGAGCAGTCGGCGCCAGCACAGCAGTTTTCCGTGAGGAAGCCAATGAGGTCTCCCATCGCGTCGAAGTTGGCCGAATAAAAAATGAAACGACCTTCCTGGCGTGCTTTCACCAGCTCGGCATGCGACAAGTCCTTCAGATGGAAGGACAGGCTGGACGGAGACAGCCCGAGTCGCTGGGCAATCTCGCCTGCCGGGATGCCCTCAGGTCCGGCTACGACAAGCGAACGAAAAATCGCGAGCCGCGATTCGTGAGCAAGCGCGCTCAGGGCGCGCACTACGAGATTTGAGTCCATGCGACAAAGCATAACTGCAATATTTCTACATTTCAAATATTATTGAAATTACGGGCGTTTGTCCGCATGCGTCGGTGTCTACAACGCTATTGTTCCGCCTCTCTAGGGCGGGACAATAGCGTTGCCGTGACTTGCGGGACCGACCGCGAGAGTTGGCGTAGGCGTTCCAGAGCGTTCATCGCGTGCGGCGCGCCGGACGTGTGGCCTTCCGCAATTGTGGCCGGCGTGGTCCTGCGCCAGGCCGGGCGGAATCAGAAAAATTGCCGCGCGCCGAGAAAATGTCGTTGAAGGGCATAGTCGGTAGTGGCCGGCGACGACTCTTGGCAGGGTGGTCAACACTTTATGGGGCCGCTCCGACGCCCCACCTCCTAAATCCGGCCTTAAAATGCACTATACTTGGTGTATCGTTGGCAGATAAACACCATATAAAGTGTTTGACTGCTCATTGGAGACATCCCAGAAGTTTATGATTTCCGGTCTGCGCAAGTTGCGCAACCATCGCACAAACCAGGCAACGCATGAGCAGCTTGATTGAGGCAGCCCGATATGGAGACGAGCCACCGTTCACGGAAGGCCGGCTTCGGTACCGCCCTATCGAACGGGTGTCCAACGCGACAAACCTTGTGTTGCGCGGGCGGGTGCAGATTCAAGTCCGTACCGGCAGCGTTTTCGCAATCGTCAAGCTTCTGAAAGACCGCGGCTTTTCCGTCGAATCGGCATGCGCATGGCTCGCGCGATATTTGGGTCTACCCGCCCCAGAAGCACTTTGGGTGTGGGTCGAGGCCAACCGCGTAACTGATGGGTGGCCATATCCGGGGACCTCCCGACTATGCTTCGGTACGGAGCACATTCCTAACGCGTTACCGATGAATCTGGACCGGCTGTCTGATGACTATCTGGCCGCCCACATGAAAATCGACGATGTCCTGCTCGCAAAGATTGCGATGTTCGACGCTTTCATCGGCAACGATGACCGGCACGACGGGAACATTTTGTGGTCACCAGCGAAGGGTGTTTTCCTGATTGACCACGAAAAGGCTATGGGCGGCGAGCACATGAACCTGTTCTCGACGATTCCGCGTCCCGGACCCAACGAATTATTGCGCCGTCTGTGCGCGTTGCCTCAGGCAAGGCGATTGGCCCTCCGCAATACGGTCCACTCCTTTTGCGCCGATTGCGTCAACGCAGTCGAGCGCATTCCAATCGAGCAGTTAGCGTCAACCGCGCAGCTTGCAGACGGAATCGACCGCTATTTGAAGCAAAGCGCCGACCGCCTCAGTGAAGTTGTATCTAAGGCTCTTGGACTTCCCGAGCTGTTCAACATCAAGCGTCCCGACGTTGGCACCTCCCCGCTATGAAGAACTTCGAACAATTGTCGCTACTATCGACAGACGAGATGTGCACGGGATGCGCGCGTCTTGCGTATCTACACATGGAACCTTCCGGTGAAAATATCGCCATTGCCGTTCTTGGGGAACATGCAAATGGCGAGCCCTTCGCTCGCGTCGTTACTCCCAAAGTATTGAGATGCTTGCCCCAGGACCTCGGGGTCGCCGTTCACTCATTTGCCACGCTTATCGTTGCCGACTATCTTGATTGGGCCGCAAGACGAGGTGGCACTGAGGGCTGGGAAAGTCCGCTAGGGGGCATCGAGACGGGAAAGAAGTTTATTGTTGACGCGGAAAGTCGTGAGGCCGTCGTCTATGCCGCGCTTGAGAGGTGCTCGTTGTTCCATCGCCCCTCGATTCCGAAGAATGCCGTGAAGGAAGAGGCGGACCGACCTCCGCGCCCTGCATTTGAGAGCAGATTTGCTCAATCGGTGAAGAGAGATGTCTTGCTGCAAAAACCATCGCTTGAGCCAGGGTTCAACCGCACGTTCAGCCTGACGAATTCTTCAACTGGCTTTGCCATTGACTATATCGGGCACTCGTATGCAACCTGCTATGCAGCCATCGACCCTAGAAGTAAGGGGGCCGTACGTTTGCGCACGTCGTCTGCAGCTCTTTGGCGATTGGCACGAGCACGCGATAGCTTTAACTTTGGATTTTTCACTCCGGATAGATTTGAGCTGACGGCTTGGGTCCCTTCTCCTGATTTACCAATCTACTCGGAGCAGGATTATGACCTTGTCTCTGACATGGTGAACGAGTTGAAACTACAAGCGTCGAAGGAGGAACTCGGTGTCTTCCCAACCCATGACGCTCGCTCTGCCTCGAAGCGATTGCTCGGACACGAAGCTTTGTCAGTTGTGACGTAGCCCACATCCGACATGTAGCTTTGCTGGAACTGAAGCACCGCTGCAGTCGAAATGAAACGAAGTTAGAGCCTCTACTTCGAGTATTGGAGCTGGTCATTTAGATGGCCACGCGACGGGTGACGGTCTGAAATCGCGAGCGAGCGCGGCATGATGCTGCGCTCGTTCTTTAACGAAGGCCGAATCGGCGCATGCGAGGTTCGAGGTTCTGCCTTACCATGGTTTTCTGGGCGTGCTGGCGGCGCTTGACACGGTACGGGAGGCGAACATGGCACTGCTCTCTTTGGTCTGGAGGAACCCTCCAATCATAGTGTTGCCTCTAATCGGCCTGCTCCTCAGCGTCTGGCTGCGACGTGTACAAGCTCGCTATGTCAACGAGGGTCGTCTGCTGCCGAATTGGATGCGGAAAGCAACCCGAGGCTTCGATGTTGACGGGCTCAACGTCGCCGAGAAAAGTCCGCAGTCAACTATGGGTCCCGGAACAATAGTCCGGACGGATGACATGGGAGAGCTTACAGCGGAGTCGCAACTACGGGCGGACGGTCAGACTTCAGTGCCACCCTCGGTCAGGGAGGCGCTCGCTGCACAGCCAGGTACGATTCTCGTTTGGAACATCACGAGAGAGGGAAGCGTCTGCGTACGCGCGAAAGCAGAACGGCATGACCGTGCGGTGTGACGGCGAGGCATGGGCGCTCCATTCCGGCCAGGAGCTGAAGATGATTGACGCTACTTTAACGATGGCTGGAATCGACACCCAGCGCCTTAGCAGTAGGGTACTTGTCGAGCCGCGCGAACCGAGCCAAATATTGGTGGGGAGTTGTACGGAGGACCTGCAGAGGTCAACAGATGCAAACTGAAAAATATCGTGGATATACGCTCTGGGGCCATGCAATCCTGGACCAGGAAAACATCCTGCAACGGGAACGATTCGCAGGAAGCGGCACAATCATGCGCGACACCAAAGTCGTAGAGGTGTCTGGGGTGCTTGGCTCTTTCGATACTGACGAAGAGGCAGAATCAGCAGGCCTTTCGTGGTGTCGCGCGTGGGTCGATAGCCATGGCTAGTGCGAAACAGGACGGATGTACTTCTCTTTCCCCACTCGCACTCGCTCAGATTTCGGGGAAGATGCTCCGAGCGGGTTGAAGTGTTTGTCTCTCGCGACTCTCAAGTCGGTGCTGGGCGTCTCGCGACAAGTGGTGGACGAATCGATGTGAACCGAAGAAGCAGTACGTTTTCTGAACGTCTCGCATGCGTACGCAACTTCGTTTGTCCACGCCGCTGTGCGTGAGCATCACAAATTGCGACGCCGAGAAAGCCACCAAACCAGGCAGTGTCTCGTGACGTGTCGCAATAAGCCGGCATTTACAGTGACCACAAAAGAGGCGAACTGCCGGAGAGCGGAAAACACGAGCCTCGACACGGGCGGTGTTGCGCTTACGGGACTCTCATGCCTGTACAGAGGGCAGCCAGGGAGTGCGCTGCACGGCGGTGACTTCCGAACAGCTTGACGCTTCCTTAAGGGGGCGCCGGCTTGATAGCAGAAACGCCGCTCGTGCGCACAGCCCTTCGTCCTGGTTGCCATAAGCGCTACCCTCGGGGATATTCAGAGCCGTACAACAACAGCACCGAGAGGATTCATCGGAACCGCTGTCTCGAGCCAATCTTAGGGGCTCCTCGCTCACGCATAGGGTTACACAGATTAAAGATTATAAGATTACCGGAGTGCTCGACCGAGAAAACGTCTTGCCTGCAGCACGGTTTTCGGAAGTGGATACCCATTTTCCGTGTGTGAAGGCCAAGCAAAACGTGGGTGGAGGACAAGTTGCGCGTGGGCGGAGGACAAGTAAAACGTGGGTGGAGGACAAGTCACGTCGATGAACTTCGACAGAACAGTTGCGTCACGAGAACGATGCCGAACGCAGCATCTGCAGCTTTGTACGTCCTTGCATCAGGCCGTGGCCGGACATGCCGCAGAGTTTCAGCATCCTCATGAACGGGTTGATAGGCCGCAAGCCGTGCTCTGAACCAGATGATTCGCCGGCGAATCCCGGTTCAGCCAACCAGCCGGCGATAAGCACTAAGGTGCCGAACGAGACCTTGTTTGTCACCACGAATCTCGCTCAGCCGGGCGAGGTTGAAGTGAGCGTCGGCATGCGTCGGGTCAAGTTCTATGCATCGCTGATAGGCTGTCGCCGCAGCGTCGTAACGTTTCAACTCTTCGAGAACGACCGCGCGGTTGAAGTGCAGTAACGCGTCATCCGGGAAGTGCCCTAACGCCCCTTCAAAAACGGACAATGCCTCATCGCAGCGGGTTTCTGCCTCGCAGAGCAATACGCCCAGATTGGTAAAAGCGTGGTAATGCGGTGATGGCGCGAGCTCCAGCACTTTCCGGTAGGCCTGCTCTGCGCCAATAGCATCGGTTCCGGTCAGTTGTTCTGCGAGTGCAAACCATTCCTCCGCTTGCTGTTCCCGACTCGCCAGGTTTCGCGGTGCCGAGTCGAGGAACGCGACATCGCCACGAATAGGTGCGACCTCGAAGTCGAGCAGGTGCTGGCCCGAGGCCGCGTCCCATTGGGCCTGTCCTGACCTGACAGCCACGGTCTCGCCTACCGATGTGATTCGGATTCCAGACAGGGGAAGCTCGTCAGGGAGTTCGGCCTTTAGCTTGGCAAGCGCCTTCAAAATCTTCCGTGATGAGATTTTGGCTGATTGCAACTGAAATGCTGTGCGCAGGACCACTACATCCTGGAAAGAGAACCGAAGTTCGTTTCTTCGGCCGCGTGCAGGGTGAACAAATCCGGCTTCAATCAGCCCAGATAGCACCCGACGCGAGACCCCCAGCAGCGATTGAAGGCTGCGCAACGAGTAATCGTTTGACTGATTCCGTCTGGTCACTTGCGTGCTCGAACCTTTGCCGGTTGCGCCTCTTTCACATCGGCTTTCGGTGTGGCTCGTTTGACAGGGCGCCTTGGTTTGGCTGCCAACACTTCGACGTCAGCGGCGGTGGTCTTCTTCGTTGCCGTTGTCCTGGCCGGCGCCGTCTTCGCCGGTACGTCCCGTTTCGCCTTGTTGGCGCTGAGACTCGCCCGAAGCGCTTCCATCAGGTCAATTACCTGGCCGCCCGACTCACTCGTGGACTCCTCTGGAGACACAATCTGCTTGCCCGCGATTTTCCGGTCGATGGCCTCGAGAATCCGCTTTTTCTCCTCGTCCTCATAAGCCGACGGGTCGTAAGCGTCTTCGGAGACCTGGTCGATGATTTGCAGCGCAAGCTTGAGTTCCGTGGCGGTTACGGGCGCCTGCTCGATATGCAAATCGCTCAATGCACGCACCTCATCGGCAAACAACAGTTGCTGGAAGACCATCCCGTCTTCAGCCGGCCTTATCTGAACGACTCGGGTCTTTCCCTTGTACGACCATTTGGCGAGTGCACACCGTTCGCTTTGGCGCATCGCCTGCTGCAGCAGACTGTAGGGTTTGCCACCCCGTTTGTCCGGCGCAATGAAATACGCCTTGTCGTAGTAGAGCGGGTCGACCGATTTTTCCGGCACGAAGGAGACAATTTCTACAACGTGCGTAGCACCCTCTTCAAGCGCCTTCAGCTCGTCTGCAGCGAAGACGACGAACTGTCCCTTCTCAAACTCGTAACCCTTCTTCATGTCGGCGCGAGCCACCACCTCGCCTGTCGCCTCAGAGATGTACTGCTGCTTCACCCGCCCGCCTTCTGGCGTCAGGAGATTGAAGCCAACCCCTGAGGCACTCTCCGTGGCCGAGTACAGTTTGACCGGGATGGAAACCAGGCCGAAGGAAAGCGTCAGAGACGCGATGGAACGAGCTGCCATGAACTTCTCCTCGTAGCCGGCGGGCCGGAGGTCGCGCGGCTTCTGATTACGGCTGCACAAGCCACCGGTCGGAGGTCAGTCGCTATCCTCCCGGCTTTTTTGCAAGCTTAGCACCGGAAAACCAGTTTCTGGAAAGCCGAAACAAGTGCGGCTACGGGATGCCCCTTCCCATTGAAGAACATTCGGTCAGACGACAACTCACAATGGATACGACCGGACGGAGCGGATTTGCTCCCCTGGAGGTCCGGTTTTTTGGAATGCCAATGCATTGACGGTTCTTCCCCGCACGGAGGCTCTGCGCTGATTTGCGCTCTTGGCGCGGCTCTACCATCGCTCGCCTTCTTGCCGCGCAGGCTGATGCCGCTTCAGGAACAGCCGTTGCGGCCTCTC
This sequence comes from Paraburkholderia sp. MM6662-R1, assembly GCF_050436245.1. Classification (NCBI taxonomy): domain Bacteria; kingdom Pseudomonadati; phylum Pseudomonadota; class Betaproteobacteria; order Burkholderiales; family Burkholderiaceae; genus Paraburkholderia; species Paraburkholderia sp. MM6662-R1. Next base: position 2,782,103 of record NZ_JBNDLV010000001.1, read on the forward strand.
GGAACACAAACCATCAGGAGTTGGAAATGGCTACCCATCCTACCCAGCAACGCGCGGCCGACGACAAATCGGAAAAGGACGTCGATACAGCTGTCGAAGATACGTTCGCTGCGAGCGACCCGCCGTCGACCGGTGGAGCGACGAAAATCGGGCCGGACGAGAATGCTGGAACGCAGACAGACAGCGACGTTCCAGGAACAGAACCGGACGAAGACGTTCCCGATGAGGAGACGCCTCCGGAGCCGTCTCCCGGCGACCAGCCGCCGGACGAAAAGGCACCGTGACGGGTATATATCCGCGTGTGCAACGAGACCCGAGGCTCGCCCGATTTGCGGCGGGCCCATCCGGGCTGGCAGTAAAGGGCATGAGCTGGATGCGTCGCGCCGAAGCAGTGTCCCGTGGGCCGCCGTCGGCGATGTGGATACACCGTGCGGAATCAACGGCCCCGAGCGGCGCTAGCTCTTCCCCTGACCTACTGGCCCACCCAAATGTCGGTGCGGCGGATGATTCCGCCTCCGGCTGGTTTTGAAATGCAGCGGTGGCGATGCGCGACAATTGTCCTGACTTCGTATGCCTCCGGGTGACTGGAATCTGACACCGAGCCGCACCGGCTAGAATACCGACGGTTTTCGAGCCGCACATCGGTTGAACAGGCCGACGACGAGCGACCGGTCGCCTAGCCTGCATGCTCGCATCTCTTTGGCATTGTCCCCTCAATACGCTCGCCACACCGAAGTTATTTCGCGCTTGAAGCAACGCCAATTCTGACCTTGAAATTTCGAACGCGGATGTAGTTGAACGACTTACTCCCGGTGCATCTCGACTCCGGCGGCGTCGCACGAGCCGGCACGCGTCGCTGAACTGGCAGCAGGCGCCGCATGCCACCGGACTCAACCGGAAAGCTCTGGCGGCAACCCTGACGGCTGGAACGCGTATGGTCCTAGGGCGCTCCAGCCTCGCCCTCGGCGACAGCGTCGTCACGCTCCCGATAAATCGCCGAATGCACTGACGATAGAGCGCCGCCCTCAGCGCACGGCCGCCGAGTACGAGGAACAACAAAGCGTCTTCGAGGGCGCAGGCCGGCGGTTGTGCAAGGCGGCATGCTTAATGCGCAAAATCGATATGTCCCTGGGTTGCTGCGCTATGGCTCTCATTCTCCTGGTCGACGATGACGGTGAATCACTGTGGATGCTTCAGCTGGTTTTCGAGCGAAGTGGTCACCGGGTGCTGCTCGCGGATAGCGGTGAACCGGCGCTGGCGTTGGCGGGGCGCCATCTGCCTGATTTGATTATCACCGACTGGAACATGCCGGGAATGGACGGCATCGCCCTCTGCGAGCGGCTGAAATTTTACCCTTCACTTGCGCAGATTCCGGTGCTGATGACATCTGGCGAGTTGCCGCCCAAAGATAAGTCCGCGCTGTGGAACATGTTCTTCTCCAAGCCCGTCGACCTGAAAGCCCTTGAGTCTGCCGTCAGCTCGCTCCTGGCCCGGCGTTTGTGCTGTTCCAAAAAGAGCGTCAATGTGCCGGCTCCGGCGCCCTCGCGTTGGGCCCCGATGCCCTCAAGGTATTGGGCGTAACCGGTGAACGAACGGCATTCCGAGAGCGCCTCGCGTCTTATCTTGAGGGCGCCATGTACCGAAGTTCGCGTCGGCACCCGCCTGCGGAGGTATGCTGCTTGCTCGTTACGGAGGCACCATTTTCGATGGAGGTGAATCATGGGCTCAATCAACCCGCAAGGTGCTGCCCGAGGCGGAGCGAATATCGTGGGCGGTGGCGTTGGCGAAGGACCGGGACCAGACGTCATGGCTGCCGCGACGCTCGACCGGACCAAGGTGATGTCTTCAGACGGCGAACACGTGGGAAAGATTTCAGACATCATGCTTGATGTCCGCAACGGACGCATCGCCTATGCAGTGCTGTCTGAAGGCGGTTTCCTTGGGATGGGGTCTAACCTGCATGCCATCCCATGGAGTGCGCTGACCCTCGATACGGACCAGAAGTGTTTCTTCGTCGACATCACGGCCCAGCGCCTCAAGGAGGACCCGGGCTTCGACAAGGACCACTGGCCCGCCATGGCAGATGCGAAATGGGGAGAGTCAACATACAGCTACTACAACCGGCAGCCGTACTGGTCCGCGACCCAGGAGGTGGTGGAAAGTGACCCAGCTTTCCGGCCGAGCGAGCATTAAACACTAGCGGTAAGCGGTCCAGGGCGGAGGGCTTCTCTGCCGCTCCAGCGCCTATGCCACTATGGCTTGCTTCGGTGGCATAGGCGCATTGCTTTCCTTAACCACCAGACGCGCGCGAATAATCGCCACTGCAATCTGTATCGCGCTCGCCGCGAAGACGGCGAAAGCGTCATGGTGGGCGTACTGCCGGAACTCACCCCTAGTAGGTTTTTTCATTTCACTACTGGAGGCCGGCGAGCCCACCGCCCCTTTTTTCTGCATCTGCTTTTTCGACTTGCTGCCAGAGTGACCCATCGTGTTAGAGCCGGACGCGCCAGACATCGTGTCCGTCGCGCCACTCGCGTTCGGCGTGCCCATTCCGGTGCCGCCCTGGCCAGCACTGCAGGACGGGCACCCGGAATATCTCGTCGCGATGCTGAGGGCTCATGCGCTGGATTGCGTTATCGGACGTATATCGCACGAACACGCTAGCGAGCTGCGACAGGGGATTCTTTACACCCAGCGACTGAAGCCGCCAACGGGCTCCGGACGCTCACGCCCAAACGCGGTGCCCACGCCGCCCATGCGCGACTGTTCCGATGTGAACACCGGGGCCGAAGGCATGAGAGTCAAGCCGTTTCCGGCATTGACACCGCACGTCAATTAACACTTATTTTTTTGTGCCAGCCGTGACTTGTTCAACGGCCTGTCTGGTCGCCCTGTTTGAGGCGGAAGCTGCTGCGTCAACGTTGTTTCCGGCAATCTCCAGTGTCTGTGCAGCGGCCTTTTTTCCGGCTTCAATCGTTGCGCTCGTCGTCTCGCTGGCGGACCTAACAGCTGATTGCAACGCGTTCATAGCGGGTTCGCTTCCCATCGGTGCATTGCTTGCGACCGTATCGACAAACGCTTGCGTATTCTGCTGTTGCTGCCTGAATTGGCCCTCGGCGCTCCCGGCCAGTTCGGCCTGTGCACTGAACATGATGTTGTACACATGCCGCCAGTAGGACTGTGCTTCTTCCATGGCGGCTTGCGCGCGCTTTGCCAGCAATGCGAACAGCTCCTGCGGGTCGTTGGCTGACAACGCCGTGCTGATGATTGCCTGATTTTCGGAGAGCGTCGATTTAGCCGCCCGCAGGTTCAGCTCAGTCAGCTTTTCGATGCAGCCGAATGCCTTGGTCCATACATCGGACACGGTTTCCAAACTGGCTCTCTGCGAAGCCACCGCCTGTTTGCTGGAAAGACTGCTCATTGCAACCTCCATCTGGGTAACGTGGCGAGTGGTCCGTGAAGCCACTTGAAGGAATCTGAACGACACGCCACAGGGCAGGAATCAGCGGTGCAGCAAGGCTTGGTCCCGGGAACGCGTGCAACGTCAGCTTGTGCTTTGCGTTGCATACAGCGGCGCGCCATCACACAAGGCCCCAGTTATGCACGACGATGCACGGCGAGACAGCTTCCCTTACCCACGAACGACACGTACCGACCTAGCATCCAATCTGGCGAAAGACTCAGCGCGGTACGTGATGGAGGTCGACGCTCCTGTGCACAGGAGCGCCCCCTTCTTGCAGGATGCACGCGACGGTTCGCTCGCAGTATTCTGTGTCAATTCGGAGAGTGGCTGCATTGCCTAGGCGGACTGGCGCCACTATCGGTTTTTCGTCGATGATGAGCGCCATCGGAGCACGCAACGACAGTGCCGCCAGGCGCGTTATGGCATCAAACGACGACTCCGTTGGCGTGTCGGAGATGCCGAACCTGTGCAGTCCACGCAAACGCTCGCACTCGTTCGCGGGACAGAATGACCTTCATAAACCGTCACCCTTGTGGCGTGATGGGTCCAAGATAAACTTAAGGCGCAAAAGATATACCTCGTCGACTTGGAGGCGATGCACGGAAAGAGTGTCGGCCTGGCACTTCTTTTGCGCTACGGAGCATGAAGCATAGTTCGCGATGGAGGCCGACATGAGTAGGGGAACTCGTCGATGGGGCCTGAGCGCCTCAAACCGGCACGCTCTCCGGCACGCAGACGCAGAGATTTCAAATCTAGAAAAAGCGCTGGCGGCGGACGGGACGCACTCGATATTTGCCCAGACCTATTGGCGACGTCGTCTTCACGAAATTCACGCAACGCCGGGGCTCGGGCTTGCCCAACGTATCAAGCTGGAAAAGCTGCTCAGCATCCTGGAGGGACACGAGAAACGGTAGAAATAACGTGCGGAATTGAATGGGGTTTGCGCCTTGGTGAGAGGTTGTCGGCCGCGAGGCGGATGATGCACCGCTGACATTGGTCCGCGATTTCCCCGCGATGTGAGCATGCAGTTGAACCCGGACTCACTGTCAGCAAAGTCACCCGGGCGGCCAAGCCGAAGCTGCCGCCGCCTGTCAGATAGTCGCACAGGCAGACCCATCACATCGGGTCGTTGCCTCCCTCAGGAGGAAACCATGACGAATCAACGAAAGGGACAGACGCGCGACATGCGCCGCGACGATGATAAAGATGAACGGCCTGGAGACGCCCCGAACGCCTCTGGCTCACCTGTGCCTGACAGCGCTCCCCCACTCGTGCAGTCAGAGGACGATGACGCAATGGTTGACGAAGACGCGCCGGGACAGGAGTCGCCGAGGCGCGGTGTTGCGCCGGAACAGACCGTTTCCAGCCAGGCACGCAACGAGAGGAGATAGCTGCAGTGGACGACCGATTTGACCGACGCGAACCGCTGCTGCACCTCGGGGACATGCTCGAAGTTTTGAGCTGTTTAGCCGGGACCGGTCGGCCGGATGCGCTGGTAGTGGAGCTTGCGAAGGAACAGGATTTGTTACAGGACTTTGAGTTCCTCCGCGCACTTGCGCGGAAGATGACAGTGGGCGAGTTCAGCGCACGCGTCGCTAGTGCGTTCTTCCTGTGGCCAAAGGAGCTGCTCGATACTGAACTCAACCGCAATGCGCTCGCGTCAACCGTTCAGCATGACCTCATTGACGGCAACCCTGACGGCTGGAAGGCGTACGTCGCTCACATGCAGAAGAAGGTGAAGTGGTTTGGGACCGGGTTTCCCCAGATGAGAAGGGACGCGTGGGCCGAGCCGTTGCACGACGCCGCGGAGGAAAAGAGTCCAGTCGGGGTCGCGTCGCCCGCGGAGCGGGATGCGCCCGGCTAGCGGAAGGGCGGGCCTTGTCCCGAACCAAAGCCGACGACCTGACCGATGCCGTCGCGACGTTTCTGCCAGACTCAAGGTCAACAGCGCGCCCCGGCTCAGCCTTGGCGACATCATCGTCAACGACGAGGTCTGTCTCGTGAAACGAACCGGCGACAAATTTGACGACTCTTCCGCGGGACGGAGCCGTCGACTGGTCCACGCGTTCACCGAGCCTGCAGGCATGCGCTAGTTGCTTGTCGAGTGAGCCTGTCGCGATGTTAACGCCGCGTGCAGTCCGCTGTTACCACTACTGGCTGTTTTCTTTTGGGCCGTACCGTGGTCTGTTCACGTCGCTGTTCGCGCCGCTACGGGTACCCATATTCAGGCCATTGGCCTTCCCGCGGTTAGAACGTCCGGTCGGAGGGCTGCTCTGCATCGCACCGACGCCACCGCGCGCAACATTCGGCGAACCGTATCCACTGTCGTTCGGGGCTGTCATCGAACCGACCCCCGGTCTTAACGTCCCGCCAGCAGTGCCGCCCGCGTGCACGTATGTGATTGCCGCCAGCGCCATCACGAGGGCCGAAGCGCAAAACGTCCTATTGTTAAGTTTCATGGTTCACCTCCGAAGAGGGGATGTCGTGAAAGCGACTGCCGCTGACGAACGAAGTGCCGCAAGGCCCGTGCCTAGGGCCGCTGATTCGTCGCTTTGCAACGGCAGGCAGGCGATACAACAGACAACGGACGCTCATTCCGTATCCGAAAATGCCGCCCTCACAACGCCCCTTCGCATAGCTGGCGCTCCGCGGCGGCCTGCAGTGCAGCGGACTGTCGATTTCTTTTGCTTTGCCGTGCCTACAGCAACGCTTGGTGCTACCGGTACCTTGGCGGCGGAGGCAGAAGTCACCCTCACGAGAGCCGCCGTATGCCAAAGCGGCTTGGGTGGGGACCTCTTTTTTCCTTGCGTTACCTACGCCTGTTTCCTATCCTCTGAACAATGGAATTAAGGAGCTTCTTGTGTCCCAGATAAGAAAAAAGGTTTCCGTGATATTCACTGCTGCTCGCCTGAGTGCACTCGACGACCGTTCGGCAAGCCGGTTTCGAGGTCGGGTCGGGCAGGTCATAGCGCATGAGCCCACGGGAAAGCACGTAAGCGTCGAATTCCCGGTGGATGGTGAGCGGCGGCCTGAACGGCTTGAGCGGGTTCCGCTGGAATACCTTGAGGTCGTTCATGCGCACTCTGGCGCGGCAGCCCCCTCTCCTGCACACTCACCGCACGCTAATGCAGCTCGAATGCAGCACTCGGCAAGGTTTAAGCGAGACACCTGACGCTTTCATTAGGCCTTGGAGCCACCGCGCTTGCACTTTCAGGGGCAGCGGTGGCTCACGTCGAAGTTACCGGCGCTGCCCTCAAAGAAGGATACGGAAACTGTGCACCGGCAGCCCGTGTCGACCGGTGCGAATAATTGAGCCCATCATGCACCTCCAAAACAAAACCCAAGCCTTTCGAACTCCGCGAAATCGACCCGCTTCACTTCCCGGGAGAAAAACGCCGCAGTGATTTCTGGAATTCTTCTTCGGACTGCACCTTGTCCGCAAGCGCGGCCTTGAGACCCTCCTCGGCATCATGCAACAGGACGAGCCGACCGTGCTCGGCTTCGAGAGCGTGGTAGTAATTCAGCTTTCGGGCGTCGACAATCGCGACGTATGCCGAACCATCCTTCGTCAAGATTTTTTCGGCACCTGCGACGACGCCTTCCGTGAGCTCAGTCAGTCACGAAGAGGTGTCGCACATCAATCTGCTCGTCGCTGGCACGAGTGGACTGATAACCTGGCATGCGAAGGCAATGGGGACAAACTACCTGTCCGCCGGAGCGGCTTGTTGGCGAGGTCCTTGACTTGTGGTGAGATTGCGAGACTGTCCGACACGACGAGCATTCGCAGAAACTCGCCAGTCTCAACAACAACAGCTTTCGTACGTTCTTGAGCGTTGTCATCTAGGTTTCTGAAAGTGGGCAGCAAAGGAAGCCCACGAGTCCCGTCGCGCGTGTCAACGCTGCGCTAGCTTCCGTCAACGCTGTGTACCTCAGCAATTCGAGGCCCCGTCGAGGGGGCGCCGCATGACATCCGTGTATGACGCTGCCGCTCTCTGAGCCATCAAGCCTCGCGGCGAAAAAGGCGGCGCACGATGTAGGTAGGTCCTTCATCGTCGAAAGCGTCGGCGAAACTCGGCCTCGCTAATTACGCGCCCGGTCTTCGCATTGCTGAGGCCAGAAACGGCGTCAGCGAGTAGTAGCTCCTTCGCGCGTTGACGACTCAGCTTGCGCTTTTGCATGCGTTGGGTCGTGATGTATTTGACGCGAGCACACACATTCATGGTTTCGGCCCACGCCCATGGAACCAGGACCCAAAAGGAGCGAGGTATGCCGCCGGCACGAGCGCAGTAAGCCACACCCCATTATCCGAACGAGTGAATTCGTGGCCGTCCGCATGCATCTGTGCGGCATCGACCACCAGTACCAATGGCGGACCGTGGCGAGCACCGACCCGCGTCGCCGTGTCTACGTCTGTGCTTAGATGGACGGCGTGCCTGGTCCGAGGCGTCAACCCTTCATCCGAGATACTCTCCCAGTTGCTCCAGGCGGTGCCGTGATAAAGAACAGTAGCCGGTTCCATATCGGCATATCCAAGGTCCACGGCTATTGAGTGACCCTGCGCCGCGCGTATCCGCAGGCCATCCGGAGATAGCGAAAAGCGCCGTTTCTCGTTTGTGGCCACGACCGCCTGTATGATGTCTTTGGTGATTGTTGGCAGTGTTCTTAGTCGCTTCGTGGCGCCCCCGTTACGCGCGGCACGTTCGATTGCGCGTATCAGCTCATCAATAGATACCCAGCCTTGGCCGTCGAGACGGATACCGACTATCTCGGGTTCGTGGCGCAGAATCTTCGAGAGAAGTCTGCTAACCGCGACGTGGTCGGTTGGGAGCTGCGAATCGGCTTTCATGTTCATGTAGATATGTGTCCGCGGGAGTGTCCCGAACTAGCAGTGGAACCAAGCTACGAATCCCCAAACAGTTCTGTTCTGACAGCCTAAGGCAAAAGAATCGGGAATAGCGTTGCCATGGTTTCCCGTGGCGCCAGCGGTGGTTCGCCAAAAATACCGTAGTGTCTCGACCACTTATCGTTGAAAAACGCCGACGCCTCCTTGAGCACAGTCGCGTGTGAGCGTTTGCCATCTAACCTGGCGTTCGGCCCAGCTGGTCGCATTCGGCTCATTCCTCGTCAGCTGTTGAAGCTTGGTAGGCTTTTGCCGCAGCACGCCGGTCGGCCTGATAGTCCAGCACTGACGCCTTCATCACGAATCGGTTGTTCCCCGTTTTGTGGTGAAGCTTGAGTTTTCCTTGCTCGAGCAGCTTCACCACATGTGGACGGGAAACGAATAGCAGCTTCGCAGCGTCGGCGGTGGACATGAAATCGTCGGCGTCAGCCCGCCGCGAGAAGTGCAGGCTCAGAATCTCGCCGATTATTGCGTCCACGCCGATGGAGAGTTCCCGTTGAACCTCGGCAGGTACACGGGAGCCCAGATTCTGAAACATTTCTTCCAGACGCTTATGAGCGAGTGCCATCGCGTCGGCTTCGGATGGCGGTGAAATCTTCGCGTTCGTCGACATTGTGGCTCACCTTCTCTCAAAACAACCATCCCTACGCGCCTGAGTAACGTTCAACGGGGCTAGCTCGCAGCCGCTGCGGCGTTGCGTTCGCTTCAATCCATTTTCTGCTGCGTGGCGCGCAACTGCTCCAGTTCCTTGCTGAGTGCGTCAATTTGTGCTTGCATGCCGGCCGCTCGTTTCAGTAGCTGTCCGACCTCATACCAGTAGGCATATCCTAAGTCCCCGTCCGCCAAGCCCAATTCGTGAAGCTTGCGAAGCGCAATTTCGAGGTCGAATGCCCTATCTGGTTTCATTTCATCTTCTTCAGTCGATTTGGCGGCGCTGTCGTCGCGCTGACGTGGCGAGCGTCGAAACAAGATTCCCTCATTCACATACCTCTTCTTGACGCGCAACACGAGCAGCGCGAGGACGAATCCGCATGCCGGCACGACCAGCAAGGCCTGATTCCTGAGAGCGAATTGCCAGATTGCGTCCATGGCCTCTATCGGTGCATAACTGCCTCAGGCGGTTTCCGACGACGGAATTCCTCAGCGTTTAACGAATTCTGCAGCGGCGCGTAACACTTGCTTCCTGTCACCATAGAAGAGTGCTTGCAACGGTGTCAGGTCGCCCAGCGCCCAGGTGGGCGTTGTGAAAAAATTCCACTTGCTCCAACCTGTCAAGTCACCGAGCGTTCGCACAACCTTGGCTAAGTCCTTTCGGCGGATTTGCTCAACCAGGAAAAAAGTCGGGAAATACGGTTCACCGCCGACGTCCACACTGAAGATGCGCCGAGCAGCGACGTCCTTGCTAAGCCTTTGGTCTGTGATACCCATGGCTGCACGAAAGTCAGACTCGTGTATTAGTTTTGCTTTGGCAACCAGGGATGCTGGCGTCAACTTCCGTCGAGTTGAATCAGGCTCCTTCCGCCGGGGAGCGCTTCCGTCACGATTTGAACTCAGGTCCAGGTTTAACACGGTGGCTAGGCCGGCAACTCGAACAAGCGCAAGTTTGAAACGGCGGCCGAGTTCCGCAGCCGGAATTTCAAGAAGCGCTTGAGCCCCCACAGGGTCGAACAGGGTCACTGCGACCGCAGCGCTCCGCAAAATCTGTAACACGCGGGCATCTTGGGACGGAGGTTCACTTGTTGAGCTGTTCGGATGGCGCGGCATGGTCTTCCTACCTCGATACGCTATTCGTCAGTCCGTGTTGCGAACAACTGAACCACGCGAGTGCATGCTGTGAGTTCTTCAGGTCGCTCGACAATCGGATGTGCCCAGAGCCCTGGAAGCGCGGACGCTGATGCGTCCAGGTCGACGTTCGAAGGGTAGTGCCTGAGAAGGCCAATCGCGACTGATTGCACTAGACCCCGAATCGTGACTTCTTCTGCATTGCTCAGCATCTGTAGAAAATCCCGCGCATCGACCACAGCTTTCGTACGTTCCGCTGGCGTTGTCATATCTTTCCCTCCACGAGCAAATCGGTAGTCACGTCGGTGTATGAAGTTATCCCATTGACCGCGCACCAACGCTCCCAGATGTATCGACCGTCTGCTGAGCAACCTCGAGGGCCGACCAGCTGATAGACGCGACCAGAAGAGGTGACGCCACGCCGTAGGGTAAGGTCGAACTTCCGAATCGCAGTGCTGACTCGCCCTGTGTAGTCGCGAACGTTGTTGCCCACAAAGTGTCTTGAGCCATTTTCTGTCTTGAAGATTTGCCAGTCAGAAATGGATATATCGGGTTCAGTGCTGACGTCGGGAACACTCCAGACAGGCATAACAGCCTCCGTTTTTGACCGCCGAGAGGTCAACGCAGACATACGGCCGCGTTCATCAGAGTCAGCATCAACGATGTAGATGCCACTGCTGACCAAGCCAGGCAGTTCGTCAGGTATCGGTGATTGGAAGTCGGTGAGCGAATTCAGACCTCGGCAACCTCGGCCGAAAACATGCGCTGCGACTGGCAATGGGACGTCTACGAAGCGAAGAACGTCATTGACTCTCGATGTTGATGGCCATGGACCCGCACTTGTCATCCAAGGCTGTAACACGACGTAGACCAGCTGGAATTCTGCTTGATGTGGTCTTGCGGAAGTGCGAAATTTTTCGCATACATTCAGTCTAGTACACCAACGAAAATCTGCAACCCTCCGGCGGCAAAGCGGGCTGCTCACGTCCGAACTGTACTTCTCGCTGCCTCAGCGAGGTCGTCCTGGTCTATGAATCTTTCGAGCGAGTTTGAGTTCAGCAGGTACAGCAACTGAAGAAAGAGACTGAGCGGGAGCGAGCCATTCTGGATTTGCGTGTCCAAGGTCTTCGCCGCCATCACCGTGCCTAGTCTCGACAAGCTCGTGGTGAGGTCTCTTGCAAGTTCTGGCGGCTGGCTGGACATCTCGGCCCGTGTTACGGCGCTGGCTCTGGCATCCCAATCTTTTCTGCTACGGAGTGCATCGACCCATCGTTCTGGAACACGCGCTCCCGTGACCGACAAGATGTGAAGGAAAAGGCTCAACCTGAGCGTCCCGCGTGAGATACGCGAAACGATGGCCCTGTCTCCGCCAGTCTCACCGTCGTTGGTCAATGCCTCGACCAAAGACCCGTAGGTGTAGTCTTTTCGAGCGAGTGCTACACGGGTAACCCGTGATGCAAGGCGAGCCCAAGGAGTGTCTGCTTCACTCATAAGAAAGTTCGCGCACAGTAAAAAGTTCTTGCGTTTCGAAACCAATGGACTACCCTTAAGTGCGAAATATTTCGCACTTAACTGCGGGGCTCAACAGAAGCACTAGAGCCGGACGAAGCGGCAAGCCCTACCTGTTGGAGATAACTTCGAGGCTCCTCACGGAGTATATCGCCAGCTCTGGCGCGCTTACACGCGTACTTGCGAAAGGGGGTCCAGATGGCCCCGCGGTCTATTCTCTACGTCACGGTCGAGGGTGTCCTCGTTCCCAGCGTCGCCAATTCGTGCCGAATCTCGGATGCAGCGCCTCGCTCGCTGAAGGAGGGCGAACACGTCGAACGGCTCGAAGACCTACTTGCGCACAATGAACAATTCGCGATTGTGCTCAACTCAGGCCTGATAGTTCAGCTCGGCTTCCGTGCCATCGTGCAACTCTTCCCGAGCGCGCTTCGTGGCCGCATCGTCGGCGCTACCTTTCCAGGCAATCGGTTTATCCGCCGATGTAGATTCGGACGTCAAACAGGCAGGTGTACTTTGCTCTCTGCGGACGTTGAACGAAGGCAGCCGGACCAACTAGCCGTGTTGGAGCAAGACGCCCGCTGTGTCCCAGTGCCGCTTAGAGACCGAACCGTCATCGTCCCAAAGGGACTGTGGGCTGCGACGCGTGAAGACTGGAACCGATTACAAGAACTGCTCACGCAATAAGGTTTGCCAACACAATAGCGCGCGGAACAGTAAAGCCGATTTAGTGCTATACGTTAATATAGGTTTAAACCTGTAAAATGCCTATTACTTGATTTTTTCTGTCTGAATATATATTCAAATGGCTAAAGCGCAAATACGCTTGATAATTATTCTGTCTGACGAATTGTATTGAATATAAATGGCCTTTCCGTCAACTCCAAGACCAATTCAAAGAAAAAAACACGTTTTTGAATGAAAAACTATTGACGGGTAGCAATTCGTGGCTACTATGTTCGCAGGTGTCTGGTTGGTAACAAAAACGTAATCAGAGGCCGGGTTGTACAAGTCGAACTGAAGGATGGGAGTTGCAGTAATAGAAGTTGCAGTAGAAGTTGCAGTAGTAGTTGTAGCAGGTGAGATTGTGAGTCAGTTGAAATGGCTCGCTGTCTTGCAGAGTACGTGGCAGCCGTTTATGGCTTGGCCGCTGGAGTCTCTCTTTGGGGAGTTCTGTCGCCGTATGGCGATGAGACTCCCGATTGAGAGGCGTCAACTCAACCGACTGCGCGCCACTGCTGAGTGGAGCGTGAGGAACTGCTCATGTTGTCAGCCGTCGACCATCTGCTTTCTCGGCCCTCGTGGCCCGGTCATTCCCCGCCAGCGCTCGCTCGGCGACCCAGATGCACTGAGACCAGTGCGCTAGCGCCTTCGACACTCGCTCTCCAATCTTCCGCCTGGCCGATGATTCGTCATTAGTCTGGCGGAGGGACAGCCACGGCCGATTGGTTCGAGTTGCATTTATATCGACTCTCGTCGAGGAGAGCGCTCGCGCATAAAGCCGTAGATGCGGTGGCTTTCACCCGTCGAGATAATCTGACAAGGAGAAATATGGAGTAACCGCCTAATTGAATTGGTCGGGACGCGTTGAACTGACCAGAAAAGAAAAATGGGACGGTAGCAGCCGTCCCACTTATCCCGTTGCGCGTTATCAAAAAGACGCTGCGCCCCTAACACGCGCGTAGTTTCTCAAATGATAGCGCCAATGTCAACGCTCGCTCTCCGAAAAATGGTTTTTAAACCAGAACGGAGATATATGGCTGCCTATCATATGAGGAATTCAATGAATTCGCCGCATTCATCACCCGACTTCTGCGCTCAGACCATTACAGACTTTAGCCGCCCGGTCACTCGACCGTGTAAATCAGACAAATGGATTGGTGGCTCCGAACCGGCTTTTTTCCCAGGTCGTCTTAGCATCGGATGCTTCGCGCCGGGCAGGCACCTCTCACAGCAGGCGTCGATTTGCAGTCGTCGTCGCATGTATAGCGCGGCAACTGTTCCAGCCCCATTAAGCGGGGGCAAATAATGGAGACGACGACTGCGACCGCCATTGTGCGGACAACCGATGCTGCGCCGAACTCCACATCAATCGAGGTCACCCGAGAACCAGTAGCGTTAGGCAGCTTCGAATGAAGGCAACCGCGTTATGGGCGTGGCTCTACCGCCACGACCGTGATTGGCTTGTTGAGCATCAGCCGCAGCGCGCCGCGCGTTTTCGTAGCCGAGGAGTTCGACCTTTGCCACGATGCGTCCGAGACGCTATCTACAGCGAACGCGCCGACCCTCGATACTCCGCATATGGTCGCGCTCCATTGCCATCCGCTTATCAGATGCGCGTCGCACACGGGATGAGCGAGGCCGCCTTCAATCGCGCCGTCGCGCAGTTCGGTGGCGTTGGTGCTATGGCAGTCACGCCGGCCAACAAAGAAGTATTTCACTCGCGCCGAATTCAGACCGCCGTGAACGATTTCGGCCTCAGCTTCTCTGCTGCAGCCACCGTTATTGCTCGAGCGGCGGGACTCAGAACGGCGACAGTAGAACGTCAACTTTCTCGCTGCGGCCTTCCGGACCTGGAGGTACTCCCATGATGTATGCGCCGCTGCTACAAACGTCTCTGCCTCCGGAAGAGATGTTATCGACGTACTTCACGAGGATAGGAGCATTGACACCGCATGAGATTCGGACCTCAGGGTGGTTTGCACCGAGCGGCCTCGATGCGCTCATTGCCCCCTTCCGCGACTTAATCGGAACGTTCGAGCAGGTGTCGAGAACGAACACGCATTTGCCACTGCAGACGCGAGTCATGACACCGCGAGACATCGACGTGTATCTGGCCCACTGCAAGACTGAGTACAAGGGTGGCATCCTGGCTTTGATTGGGATGAATGGGCAAGGCAGCGGATGGGCCACCCCTGTACTGGCGTCGTGCCCAGAATGCGTGAAAGTCGACCTCGCTCCATGTGGCACTCCCTTCTGGAATCGTAGGAACTTGGTCGCGGGCTTGCGGTATTGCTCCGGACATAAACGGCCTCTGGAGAGTGCATGTGGAAACTGCCGCGAGTATTTCAAACAGTATCCGGAGCGAAGTTCGAGTCCAAACAAACACTGCGGCTGCCGCCTCCGGCCTCTCTACGGGACTGCTGGCTTATCCAGCAGCGAAGAAGAGGGGGAAATCGAGATGCATCGAATTTCAACGCTCCTCTTGAATCCCGACTATCGGCCAGACATCCGGCGCGATGCGGTCTCTTGGGCCATTTCCCGAAAAGCAAGTGAACTGGGACTGATACTTGACAATCGTCCGCACCTCGCGCGCATAGCAGAGTTGCTGAATGAACATTCAATGCGTTCGTTGCTGCAACGAACAAGAGTTCTCGCAGACAAGTCTTCCCTAAGCGACCTCCTGATGGGAAGGCGAGTCTACGCTAACCCTGTTCAATGCATCGGACTGCTCTCGCTGATGCATGGCACGTGGCTGAATTTCGAAAAGTGGTTGACCAACAATCCCTCTCCAACGGACTCCAAGATGATTCAAAACGAAAAGCCTTCTCGGACACCGTCTACAGCAACACTAAAATTTAAGAAATGGGCCAGCAAACACGAAGAAAGGCTCTTTTCAGAATTCTGCGTGAAGTATGCGCAGGCGCGCCAGGTGCATCCGAATAAGAACCACACAGAAATAGTCAAATCGTTGCGTCGCTCACATGGTCGGATTACCAGTAAATCGAAGCTTCGTGAGGCCGGAATCGACGTGCCGGAATTTTCGCATAGCCGAGAGACTAAGGACTACGAAAAAATTGACCGCTCCTTACACTCTCATGTTCTTGCCCGTGCCAAGGCTCTCATTGAAGATGGATTTCCGAAGCCGATTACCCGTCCAGTTCTAACACAAGGCCACGAGCACGCGGGAGATGTCGGCAATTTGCAAAAGCATCTACCGCGCACGAAAGCCGCATTGGAGGCGTTTGTTGAGGACCGCACCGCGTGGCGACGCCGGCTTGGTGGTGCATCTGGGCCGGGGTCGCGCGTCAAAAGAACGCAACAAAAGCGGGAGACCAAGCAGGAGGATTTTTCTTTTGTTCAACCCGTGACCGGCGTGACGTCGGTCCAGTAATAGGAGAAAGAATCATGATGCAACATCGCGATGGCTCTCATCCCACTCGCCGTACCCCTGGTCACAAATCCATGCCACCGAAAGTCAGTGCGCACGCACTTCGTGACACGGATGTCACGCGTGTTGCGCTCAAAGGCGGCAAGCGCTATGCCAGATTCGAGCGCGGACCGGACGTGACATGTTTGTCCTTCGTTCCAATCGAGCTTGGGAGGGAGCAGGTCGTCGTCAAGTCGCGCTCTCGGCTGGTTGACGATAGAAGCAAGGCCAAGGACTTTCACCTTCGTGATTTGCCCCTGCCGTTTGAGACGCCCCCCAACGTTATGCTGCCGCCGGTCGACGATTACGGATGGCCGACAGGTGAGAAATATGAACCCATCCTCGAAGCTCGTACGCCGATGTCAATAGGCACCAGGGCGACGATGCTGGGCGTGAAATTTCGCAGACGTTTCGAAATGCTGTCGATGGGCGAGCTCGCTGTACAAATCGCCCATATGTTCAACCCTTACGTAGTTGATTTACGCGAACAGTATCCGGTCTACGACCCGAGGGACTTTTGGCGTGCAAACGCATCTGGGCAGCGCATGCAGAGAAGCCAGGTAATGACGATTGACCTTGTCGTGACCTACATACACCCCAACAGCAATACCCTTCGTTATCACGCCATCTCAGTAAAACACGCAGGCTACGAGCCTTCACCAAAGGACCGCGTACGTGAACAAAAGGAACGGAGGGCGATGTCAGCGCGGGGTTGGACCTGGGAACTCATTCGCGCCAACGATATTCCGCGCATCGAAGTTGAAAACTGTATGTTGCTGCTCTCTTTCATGCGTCACACGGACGCTCCCTCCTCTTACGAATCCGCGCGCATTTTCGCTCGCTGCTTGAAACACAGCAGCGCGAAGGGAAAGATGCTCTCGGTCGTCAGCCGTATCGCAAAGCGATTGCGCATTGAGCCCGATGAGGGGTTCAGGCTCTTTGCTGTTGCCGTCGCGTACGGATTCATTACGCTCGACCACAGCAAGCGTCTCAAGCTCCATGAACCCATCGCCCTGATTCGCTGAGCAAATTCCAGGCATGCTGTTCTTTGCAACAGGATGCCTGGCGTTACCACTCCTCGGAGAATGCAAATGTCAGACCCAGATTTCGCACCCCCGGTGCGCAATGTCACCGACACAATGCTCGGCCGGCGGATACTCGACCATCATTACCTTAACGGCTGGCCAGGGAACCTCTTTCGATTTGCGCTGTTTCGCCGTGCGCGTGACCCCGACGGCGTGGCCTACCGGGCAGTCGCGTGGGACCCGCAGAGCCGCCTTATGCACGTCCTAAAAATTGTTGCAGACTCTACACCGACCGGGGTGGGGAAGTGGGAGAACTGGGAGTTACCCAACCCTAATGCTGCACTGGAAGATGCTTACCCGATTCAGGACACAATCACTCCTGTCGAGCTATCTGACCTCAGCAAGGAACTGCCAAAGTCGAGCCTTGCGGGTTCTGAGCGCCGGAAATCCCTCGTCGAATCCTTCTGTTTTGTAGACATTGACTATGAAGGCCGCAATCGGCGTCTCTTCAATCCATTCATTCAAACGGACCGGAGCGAGCGGGCTGCCGCGTTGACCTATGTCTGCGAGAACTTGAGGCAGCCTCCTGGGTACCAGACTTATGTTCTCGAGCTGTTCTACCGCTATGTGTACTTCGGCGGAGTGGAGCGCGCGATGGCGAGGCTGACGCAGCGCCAAGGGAGACCCCAGGTTTCTCGTGTTGGTGTCAACGTCAGGCGGCCTGGACCTCGAACGTTTCAAGAAGAGCAGGACGTGATGAGGTCGAAAATAACTGGAGAAGAATCCCGCCAACGACGTGGTCCTATTCGACCGTCGGACATCGTTAAGTTTGTCTCGGCAATTGTTGAGTTCCATATCGGCGAAAAGCAGTCGCTGCCCATGACGTATGCCAACATGGTTAAGACGCAATACGGGCGCTACCCCGCACGACTACTTCCTGGCGAGCATCGGTTCTTGTACCACTGCAGAGAGCATCTCCTTGAGCAAAACGATGCGGAGAAGAAAAGACTTGGACCCCGTTTAACTGAACAATACGCGAGGTCAAGAACGGGCCAGGCGAGCTGGATGACATTCGGCTTCAACCTCGAAGTAGTCGACGTCGACGGTTTCATCGCCAAAATTCCAATAGTTGCGATGATTGCTGGCAAGCCTCAGAACGTTTTCGTGACAATCATGTTTGCTGTGTCGCGGCGTACCGGAGCGGTCGTGGGCTACGAGATTGAGATGCGGCATGAAAGAGCCGAGTCATTTCGCAGATGTATCGCATCGGTCTATATGCCAAAGGCCGAACGTGCCCAGCAGCTGGGCTTAACAAACACTCGAGGCCTGCTGCACGGAAACATCGACGCTGTCTATTACGACAATGCCGGTATGACGAAGGAGGTCATCCAGACCGCCTGCGAAGAAATGCGCCTCACGCAATTTGTCGCTCCGCCAGCCAGGGGTGACTTGAAGCCAGTTGGGGAGAGTCTGAACAACGTGATGGTGCATCTCTTTCTTGAATTGAAAGGAGCTTTTTCGCGACAGAGAGACATCTTTTCGCGCGAAATGCGACGCATCAAAAGGGACGACGAGGCCATTACGGCCGAACAATTAGGCCTCTTTCAAAATCCGAGTGGCTGGTTTGGCGGGTCAAGTACGGGCGTCAGCCCGGCGAAGCGAATACTTGACGCGCGTTGAAGAAGTAAGCTGGGACAGGGCTGGTTGCGGCAGAATGCGGCAACCAGCCCTGCAAGACAACGTGAACCGATGAACCAGACCCAACTGTTTGAAGCCGCCTTGGGGATCAAGGCGCCGTGGTACGTGCAAGGCGTCGATTTCGATGCCGCGCGGCGTGAGCTGACCATTGCCGTGGACTTTGTCGCGGGTACGCGCTTTCCATATCCCGGTGTGGCGGGCGAACACCCGGCTCACGACACCCAGATCAAGCGGCTGCGGCACCTCAACTTCTTTCAACATGAGTGCTATCTGGAGGTCCGGGTGCCGCGGGTACGTCTGCCGGACGGCTCGGTGCGCCTGATCGAACCCGACTGGATGGGCAAGCTGGACGGCTTTACGCTGCTGTTTGAAGCACTCGTGCTGGCGCTGTGCCGGGAGATGACATTTGCCGCGGTGGCACGCGTGGTGAACCTGTCGTGGCATCGGGTGAAAGCCATCTGTGACCGTTACGTGGACCTGGCCGTGGCCGCGACTGACCTGTCCGAAGTCACTGCGGTGGCTATTGACGAGACTTCGTGCCGGCGTGGCCACGACTATGTTTCGCTGGTCGCCGACATGGACGGGCGGCGTGTGGTCTTCGTCACGCCAGGCAAAGATGCCGGCGTTGTCGAACGCTTTGCCCGGCACCTGGAGGAACACAACGCAACGCCTGCGCAGATCGAGTCGGTCAGCATCGACATGTCGCCCGCCTTCATCAAGGGCGTCGAGGAGCATCTGCCCGATGCGCGGGTGACCTTCGACAAGTTTCACGTCGTCGCGCACGCGTCCAAAGCGCTTGATGGCGTGCGCCGCGCGCAGCAGAAAACCGATCCGTCGCTGAAGGGTATGCGCTGGTCGCTGCTCAAGGATGCCGGGAAGCTCGATCTCGCACAACTGACCGATCTCGAGGCCCTGATCAGCCAGTACACCACCAACCGCACCGCGCGTGCGTGGATGTACCGCGAGCAGCTGCGCGAGATTCTCGATCGCAAACAGATCCACGTCGTCTCCAAAATGCTTCGCCGGTGGTGCGGCAACGTCATGCGCTCGAAAGTCGAACCCATGAAGGACGTCGCGCGCATGATCCGTCGTCATTTCGACGGCATCATCGCGTGGGCGCAGACGCGTCAGACCAACGGATTCATCGAAGCGATCAACGGCCTGTTTCAGGCCGCCAAACGCAAGGCACGGGGATACGCCAGCTTCAAGACCATGCGCACCGTGCTGTTTCTCATCGCGGGCAAGCTCGACTTCTCAGCACTCAATCCGCATGCCTCGTGAGCCGCATTACCCACTGAGTTTTTAAAAGAGCCACAATTAGAGACGTTCCTTCTGATGGCGATACAACACGTGAACCTCTATGCGAACAAGCGTCATCTGCGCAGCGAAGCAATGCGGGAAAAGGGAGTCCGGATACATCCATATTCGCTCTGGAACTACTACCAGCGTCCGGAGAACCGCGCTGGCGACCAGCGGCGTGAATGGAATCCCTTTGACATTTGGCTCAGGTTCATACCTTGGCGAACAGCGAGCGTGCGCGGTGGCAAGATTAGATACCTCGGCAGGCGTTGGCGCTCGGATGAGCTCGATGCGCTCTATGACAGGCATATGGGCAAGAAGGCGAAGACGCGCGGCACGCTCTCAATCGAGTTCAAACGGGTTGGCCCGTACGCCAAGCGCCTACAGTGGCGCGCGGATGATGGAAAGATTGGCGAGCTCGAGATGGTCGAGGAAGACAAGTTCATGTTAGGCGCTATGACTTGGAAGCAGTTGGAACTGCGCAACTTCGACGACAGAACTCAGGCGGTGAAAGCGGAGCCGAAAGCAAGCCGCAGCCGAAGTCGGCTGCAAGATAAACCGCATAAGAAGATTGCTAAAGTCGAAAAAGCTCGGCAAGCCTCGGCGGTCACTGCGTTCCACGGTCCTACCCCCAAACAGGCTCGGGAAGACGGACAGGCTCGACGGGAGGCACGGAGGCTTGCAGACCTCCGAGCGGCACATGGCAGTTCGGGCGACCAGCAGAACGACATCGCCTCTGTGGAGACCATCGTCGAAGAGAGCGTGAGCATCTTCTTCGAGTCGTTTCATGGGTCAATGGCCGAACAGGCATACGACAGCGACCTCGAAGCTCGGCTGCTGGCGATTGCCCAATCGCAAAGCCGCATCGCACGACCGTGACTTGGTTGCGTCACTTCTCGGAGCGGTGGTGACATCGCTCCGTACTCTTACTCTTGGCGCACGAAGCCGCGTCGCCATCACAGATAAGGAGTCTGACATGGCTGCAGCAGACCGTAATCGACCTTCATCGTCCGACAAAACGGCATTCTTCTTCCCGCCTACACTTGAGTCGGTCAAGAGGCAAGGAAAAAAGCTCCGGAAGATGTTCGGTAAGGAAGCATTGCACTTGAGTAACGCATACAACCTCGCTGCCCGGATTTTCGGCTACCAAAACTACTGGGCCATACGCGAAGCACATCTGTCGAATGACGTACGTCCCACTGTCTGGGACCACGAACTCAGCGAGTCGCAACTGCGCGAACGTCGAAGAGTTCAAACCGAGGTGCTGGCGACTGGGATGCAGATAAGCGGTGCGTATGCTCTCGAGATTCTCGACGCCTGTCGGTTATCGGCTCGGAATGTCAACCTGATAGACGAGCAATCGCTGCCCGAGGAATTCCGCGGGCAGGTGGGTGGTCGTGCCGTTGTTGACGATGGCGGAAGCCGAGGGCTGACCGGGAGGATAGAGCTTGGCGACTCGGCCGGTGCGGCGGCCACCGCGCAATTCAATCAGGTGAAGGTGGTGTACCGGAAGCGCCGGCTGGTGCAGAGGGCTGTGTGACAAACGGTCTTGGGAAGCGATGCCGGCTTCCCCACACCGAGCTTAAGTGAAACTATTAGAAGTTCGCGTCAGGGACGCCATGTCAAAAGGAACGAGCCGCGCTAACAAGGAGCATCGAGGTGCTACAGGCAGGCCGAATCTTAAGTCGTTGATTTTGCGGAAAAAAAGACTCGGCTTAAGTGAAACTTCGCCGCTTAAGTGAAACTAATAGAAGTGGCTAGGGCCGCAAGCTCACGCAATCAGCCGCGCCGCCATGCGGTCCGGCGGACGAAACACCATCGGCATCTGTCGTGCAACGATGCCTCGACGTGACGACGCCACATCGACTACCCTCTGTCGACATCCATGTGGCCTCGTCATCATGAAGACCTCATCTCCCAACACGCTCACCGAAAAGCTGAAGTCACGCGTCGTGCTAATCGGGCTGTTCGTCGGTTCGATGTGGGCGGTGTTCTTTCTGTCGGTTGCGTTGCCGTTCCTGCATCTGAACGAACACGGCGTCGTGCCGCCTTCGCTCGACGGCTTGCAGGGCATCCTGTTCGCGCCGTGGCTGCATGCGAGCGTCGGACACATCGCCGCCAACACGAGCGGGCTCGTCGTACTCGGCTGGCTGTGTACGTGGCCGGATATCGCCGGCTTCTGGCGCGCGACCATCGGCGCGATGCTCGGCGCCGGTCTTTGCGCGTGGCTATTCGGCGCGCCGTATTCGGTGCATATCGGCGCGAGCGGGCTGGTGTTCGGCTATGCGGGTCACCTGGTTGCGCGTGGTTACTACACGCGCAATCTCGTGTCGATCCTCGTGGCCCTGGTCGTCGTCAGCAGCTACGGTCTGAGCCTGCTGTTCGGCGTACTGCCGATCTATCCGGATGTGTCGTGGCAGAGCCATGTCGGCGGCGTGCTCGGTGGTGTGCTCGCCGCGCGTGCGGGGGCCGGCGCGGCAAACCGGGTACGCGTGCGCTGACCCACCTGTATTTTTTCGCCTATCGGCATATCGCCGGGTGATCGACGAATCCTACAACTCCGGCCGCGCCAGATCGCTCGCGACGATGTGTTCGCCATACACCTGCGCGGCCGCGAGCGCTTCGAGTCGGCTCGCGTGTGGGCCCAGTTCGGGCGCGCCATCGAATGGAAACAGCACGCGGCCGTCGGTCGTGCGCACCACCGTCAATACGCCGAAGAAGCGCCGGTAGCCGGCCATTTTCGCGCTCGCCGAAATCTCGAAGTCGTCCTCCGACGTGCCGGGGACGCTGGGAATAAACGCGGTCTTGCTCATAGCTGAAACATCGGTTGTTCGTTGAGGCGGCATGCAACGATGCGCGCGGCCGACGCGCATTGTCTCAAATCGGCGCGAAGCGTGAATCGAGTCGGCAACCCGCTGGTTCGCCAATGGTTTTATCGGTGAACTAACGTCAACTTTCACGGCAATGTCATAGGCGCTCCATAAAGTCTGCCCGCAAATAAAACCGCATTCCCGACAGGGCAACAAAGAGACAGCAACAGAGGGCCACGAACATGTCACACCGCATTGGGCTACGCGCACTCATCATGGCCGCTTGCGCGGCTTTAATCGCTTTGATCGTGGCCGCCTGCGGCTCGTCTTCTTCGTCCGGCGGGCTGCAACTGACCGGACAGCAGCAGATTCGCCACGTCTTCGTGATCACGCTCGAAAACGAAAACTACGCGACCACATTCGGCGCCAACACCAAAGCGCCGTATCTCGCGCAAACACTGGCATCGCAAGGCGCGCTCGTGCAGCAGTACTACGGCACGGGCCACGTGAGTCTCGACAACTACATCTCGATGATCAGCGGCCAGTCGCCGACCAACGAGACCGACAACGACTGCATGACCTATCAGGACTTCAAGCTGACCGGCATGACGTCCGATGGCCAGGCGATCGGCTCGGGCTGTGTGTATCCGGCGAGCGTGAAGACGTTGCCGGACCAGCTGAAGGCAGCGGGCTATACGTGGAAGGGCTATGAAGGCGACATGGGCAACGATCCGTCGCGCGAAGCGGCCACCTGCGGCCATCCGACGCTGAACACGACGGACCTCACGCAGTCGGCCGAAGCGCCGAGCGCGGCCGTGCCGCTCGGCGACCAGTATGCGACGCGCCACAATCCGTTCATGTACTTCCACTCGATCATCGATTCGCCGGACTGCGGACAGCACGTCGTCAATCTGAATAACCTGCAGAACGATCTGCAATCGGTCTCGACCACGGCGAACTTCAACCTGATCACGCCGAACCTGTGCGACGACGGCCACGACGCACCTTGCGTGAACGGCCAGCCGGGCGGCCTGACGAGCGCGAACACGTTCCTGCAGAAGTGGGTGCCGATCATCACCGCATCGCCGGCGTTCCAGAAGGATGGCCTGCTGATCATCAACTTCGACGAAAGCAGCTACGCGACGGTCACGCAGTCCGCGTCGGGCGAGGATCTGATATTTGCCGGCACGACCTGCTGTAGCCAGCAACCCGGGCCGAACCTGCCGTCGTTCCCGGAGACTTCGTCGCTCGCCTATAACGGCATCACGATCAACCTGACCAAGTCGAGCTACGGCGGCGACCAGACCGGCGCTGTGATGATCTCGAAGTTCATCAAGCCGGGTACGGTGTCCACGGTGCCGTACAACCACTATTCGATGCTGAAGAGCATCGAGGACATTTTCCAGCTCGACCACCTTGGTTATGCGGGACAGGCCGGTCTGGTGGGGTTCGGCAGCGACATCTTCACGAACCTGTAAAAGACTCGATGCTGTCTTCTGTCATACGATTCACGGCGCGCGCGAGCGCGCGTCGGATAGCGCTCGCCGCCCTGATGGGCGGCGCGTTACTGGGGGGCGCCGGTGCGGCGCCCGCTGTTGCGTCGAATGCGACACCGACATCCGCCGATGCGAAGCCCGTCTATAGCGACGCCGCCGCGCTCGGCAAACTGATGTTCTTCGATCCGGCGCTGTCGGCCTCGGGCAAGATGTCGTGCGCGAGCTGCCACAGTCCCGAGCACGCGTACGGGCCGCCCAACGGTCTCGCCGCGCAACTGGGCGGCACGGACTTGCATCAGCAGGGCACACGCGCGGTGCCGAGCCTGCGCTACGTGCTGAACCGTACGCCGATCTGGACGCATGCGCAGGCGGCGAGCCTGTCCGAGCGGCTCAGCGAAACGGACAACGCGCCGGTCGGCGGCTTCGGCTGGGACGGGCGCTTCAACTATCTGCACGATCAGGCGAACTTCCCGCTGTTCAATCCGAACGAGATGGCCAACAAGGATCCGGCCGCATTGCTCGCGAAGATGCAGCGCGTGCCATACGCTGCGCGCTTCAAGGAAGTATTCGGCCAGAACATTTTTGCCGATCCGACCAAGGCGTTCACCCAGGCGATGTACGCGATCGAGCGCTTCGAGCTCGAAGACCCGAGTTTTCATCCGTACACGAGCAAGTTCGACTACTACCTGGACGGGAAAGTGCAACTAACTGCACAAGAGCTACGCGGCAAAAAACTGTTCGACGACCCCGCCGGCGGCAATTGCGCATCCTGTCATATCGACCAGTCGGGCGTGAACGGCGCTCATCCGCTTTTCACCGACTTCAACTTTCAGGCGCTTGGCGTGCCGCGCAACGCTGAACTGAAGGTCAACGCCGATCCGAAGTATTTCGACATGGGCCTGTGCGGACCATTGCGTACGGATCAGAGCGACAAGCTGAACTGCGGACTGTTCAAGTCGGTGTCGCTGCGCAATACCGCAACGCGTCACGTGTTTTTTCACAACGGTCGCTTCCACACGCTGAAAGAGGCGTTGCGTTTCTACGTGCAACGCGATACGAACCCGGACAAGTGGTATCCAAGGGATGCGCACGGCAAAGTCGACAAATTCAACGATCTGCCGGTCGCACTGCGCGTGAACGTCGATATGACCGACGAGCCGCTGACGCGCAAAACGGGCGAGCGTCCGGTCTGGTCCGAGCGTGATATCGACGACGTCGCCGCATTCCTCGCGACGCTGAGCGACGGCTATGACCTGAAGTCAAAAGCGGTCAAATGAACGCATCGGAAAGCGGGGCGAGTTCCGCTCACCCTTGATTTAAAAGACAAAAATTGCCGAGGAAAGGCGCCGCCCGACGCCGCGGCGCTATAATGCGCGGATCTTTGCTTCCTCCGACGTCCACTATGAGCCGGTTACTTTGCCTGATCGTGCTTTCGCTCGGCCTCGCGCAAACCGCGGCGGCCGACGAAAACAGCGACCGAATATCGGCGTACCTGACGCAGAAGTTCGGTGTGGGCAAAGAAAAGGCTCAAAAGATCTCCGACGCGGTGCAATCCGCCGCCAACAAATACTCCCTTCCTCCGGCGCTGCTGCTCGCCATCATCTCGATCGAATCCCGCTTCAAGGAAAAAGCCCGCGGCGCCAATGGCGCGACGGGGCTGATGCAGGTCGTGCCGCAGGCGCACCGCGGCCTGCTGCGCAACGTGAAGGATCTGACCGAGCCGGGTGCGAACATCGAAGCGGGCTCGGCGATTCTGTACGGCTACATGCGCTCGGCGAACGGCGATCTGAATACCGCGCTCAAGAGCTATGGCGGCTCGAAGGCCTATGCGCAGAAGGTGAATCTGCGCGTGGAGGATTTCGCGGCGGTTGCGACACCCGCTGACGGCGCTTCCGGGGCCGCTGGGCGGGCCGCGTCGTGCGAGGCGGATCGTTGCGCCAGCGCGAACCCGTGGGCCGACGCGTTCAGCGTGCCGGCGGCGCTCATTGCATCCGCGGCACCCGCCGCGAGCGGGGCAGCCGGGGCATCGTCGGCCGCGACCTCTGGGTCGACTTCGGCCGCGACGATTGGCTCGACGCGCACGACGTCGAACTAGGCACGCGCGCGATTTCTTTCGCATTTTCGCCCGCATGCACTGCGAGGGCGCGGCGGCGTGCTTCAAGTTGACGCCCTGTTTCCCGCTGTAATAGGGTCCGGGCTGCACCTTGCACGCTTTTTACGCACGTGACGCTGCCCGCTCTACAATGCATTTCCATTCGCGCTCACGAGGCGCTTCTCGCAACTGATCATGCAGAACCCCTTTTCCCGCACCACCGCCGCGGCCCTGTTCGGGCTGGTCGCGCTCACGGCATGCAGCAGCACGCCGCAACCCGAATTCACTCAGGAACTATTCGAAACCGGCGCAAGCCCGTACGCGCGCAATTTCAATTCGAGTACGGGCGATAGCTGCGAAGCCGCGCGCCGCGCATTGCTGAGCCAAGGCTATCTGACGACGATGTCGCGTCCCGATACCGTCGACGGCACGAAGAATTTTCAGCCGACCGGCGATTCGCACGTGGTCGTCGAATTTCACGTCGTGTGCACGCCCGGCGAAGAGGCGGCCGATACCAGCATCGTGTACGTGAACGCGGTGCAGAACGGCTTCGCATTGAAGAAGAGCGATACGTCGGCGAGCGTCGGGCTCAGCGTGCTCGGTTCGCTGTCGCTGCCGATTCGCTCGAATAGCGACGCGATGGTGAAGATCTCGAGCGAGACGATTCCGTCGGGCAAGTTCTATGACCGCTTTTTCGGTCTCGTCGATCATTACTTGCAGACGGTCGTGCGCACGCAGCCGGTGACGAGCAGCCCGATCGAGACGCGGACGCTGCCGATGCCGGTAGCAGCGCCGCTTCAACTGACGATCCCTGAGCCGGTGCCCGAGCCGGTAGCGGCGACCACCTCCACTGCAGTTCGAGCGACGCCGACCGTGCCGGTTCAGACGACGTCACCAGCGCTCGCCCAACCGACGACCGACAAGCCTGTCGTCGTGACGCCACCAGCTGCGGCTCAGGCGGTCCAGTCAGCGCCCGCGCCAGTGCAGTTAACCGCGCCCGCACCGGTTCCGTTGACGACACCGTCGACATCCTCGCCGGTCCAGCCCGCCGACCCAATTGGCCAGGCTGCAGCGATCGATCCCGCGAGCGGCACGGCGCCTCTGGTGCCGTGACAGCGGCGCAGCGGCTTTCGCATCGAGGCTGATCAAGGTCCGATCAGCCTCTGATTCAGGCGCGCAGTGATATTCACCTTATGGTGTTTACTTGATACGTATACATACGTAGTAGTAGTTAACAAGGGTTAACCGATTCTGTGGATAAGTCGCAAATGTCGCGCCGCTTCAACATCATGCGAAACCTATAACCCTGCGGAACACGTCGGTAGAAAAACTACATAACTGGGATAAGTTCGAACACCGTTAGCCGACCCTGATCTTTATCAAGATTTCGCGCACAGGCTGTTCGTCGCGCTATCCCGAAGTTATTCAGAGGTCGCTGGGGATAACCACGCCTCGACCGACACTTCCCGTTGCTCCCGCATCGACGCTTCGCGCGACGCGAAGGGCTCGCCAACGCACAGATTTCCGCCCACCGAACGCGCACATTGATAACGCGGTACGAAGATTGCGCGCCTTCTTATTGCAAGCGCGACTGTTGCTATTTGGTCAAAATCATTTGCCCAACGAACAATCCGGCATAGAGTTAAAGTGCTTTGTGAGGTTTCTGGTGCAGTGCGGGGGATGTATGAAACGCAGATCAGCACGACAGCTAGTCCGTCTTCTGTCCGACCTTCGACATGCGGCCCATTGCAGCTCGTTGCGCGCGGTCGCGACCAGTCGGATGATGGCGCTGGCAGCCGCAGAGGCCGCCGAGAACGGCGACGCCGCTCGCGACGACGACAGTCCCGAGTCCACGCGCGATGCGCAGCGCGGCAAGCTGTTCCGGGGCAGATCATGAGAGCCGCGAGCGAACAGTCGTTGCGGTTTCTGGTCGAGAAGTGGCTTTCGCCATCGCCGGCCGAGCCGGTTCACGTGACGGAGTTCAGCCGCACGCGCGCGGGCGGGCGGCGCTATGTGCGGGTGGAGACGTCGTCGGAACAGGGCGGGCGGGGTTTGTTCTTCTTTCGCCACGACGACGGCTGCTGGTGCGTGTTTCCGCCAACCGCCGATACGCCGAGCCTATTCGCTCATCCGCGCGCGGCATAGTTGGGCGAAGGGGCAAGACGCCTGTCGGCGCGCATCCGCGCACCGAGCGTTGGCGTCGAATCGTTTTATGACGCTGTAAATCACATCCCCTGCGGCGCACGCTGCCGGGCGCGTTTCCAGCCTGGCAGTATCTGACACACGATCAATCCCGCGAGCATCAGCGCAGAGCCGAACAACGCGCGAGTCGTCAGCGTTTCGCCGAAGACGAGCCAGCCCGCAAACGCAGCGAACACGCCTTCCATGCTGAAAATCACCGCCGCATGCGAGGGCGCCGCGTGGCGCTGCGCGACCACCTGGATCGTATACGCGACGCCCACCGATAACGCACCGCCGTACGCGATCGTCGGCGCGGCCCGCGCAATTACCGCGGCGCTAACGGGTTCAATGGCAAGGCCGATCGACAGGCACACGAGCCCACAGGTCACGAACTGCGCGAGTGCGAGCATCAGCGTGTCGTGGCGCGCCGCGAAGCGGCCGACCAGCATCATCTGCGCGGAAATCACCAGCGCCCCGGCGAGCTGATACCAGTCGCCGTACAGTATCGAAAAGTGCTCGTCGACGCTCAGGAAGTACATGCCAACGGCCGCCAGTAGCGCGCCAAGCCACGTACCGAGGCCAGTCCGGTGGCGAAACAGCACGCCGAGCAGCGGCACGATCACCACATACAGCGAACTGATGAAGCCCGCGTTCGCGATCTTCGTGTACTGCAGGCCGATCTGCTGCAGCGAGATCGACACGGCCAGCACGACGCCGAGCAGCCCGCCCGCGCCAAGCAGTTCGCGGGCTCCGCCGGGCGCGCGCTTCGTCCGCTCGCCGAGCGCCGCGCGGCGCACGCAGACGATCATCGTCAGCACGACGAGCGCGCCGAGCAGAAAGCGCAAGCCGGTAAACAGGAACGGGCCGATCGTATCGAGGCTCAGTCGCTGTGCGACGAACGCGGAGCCCCAGATCATCGCGGCGATCAGCATCAGCACGTTCGCGCGCAGGTGTTGGCGGGTATCGGGATGCAAGATTTCTTCTGATTTGTCTTGGGATCGCGCTGGGAAGCCGCGCAGGCGCGCCACGCGGTGCTCAGCCGGTAAGGAATCGCTCACATGATACGCGGGCGTCGCGCGTGGGGCAGGCAAAGCCCGCGAGTCGCGCGATAATCGCGCAACGGCCGTGCGGTCGCCGGCCTGCGGATCGCGGTGATCAAGCGACTTGCGGACCGGACCGCGATCCCCCGCTCCTTCCACGAGCAAACGACATGGACGACAAGGACTGGATCGCGGGCGCCGCGAAGGCGCTCGCGATCATCGAAGCATTCGACGAAGAGCACGCGCGCATGACGCCAACGATGGTCGCCGCGCGCGCCGGCCTGTCGCGCACGGCTGCGCGCCGCTATTTGCTGACGCTGCGCGAGCTCGCCTACGTCGACACAGACGGCAAGCTGTTCTGGCTCGCGCCGCGCGTGCTGCGGCTCGGCCAGTCTTACCTCGATTCGGCGCGGCTGCCGCGCACGGTGCAGCCGTTCCTGCAACGGATCACCGCGACCGTGCAGGAAACCGCGCTGGTCGCGATCCTCGACGAACACGACGTCGTCTACGTCGCGCGCAACGGCGTGAATCGGGCGATGGCGGTCGGCTTCGTGACCGGCTCGCGCGCGCCGGCGCCGTTGTCGTCGGCGGGGCTCGTGCTGCTCGCGTTCCAGCCGCCCGACAGCATCGACCCGTGGCTCGCGTCGTATCCGATCAAGGTTTTCACGCCGTACACCTATTCGACCGTCGAACGGCTCAGAGAAGTGCTTGGCGAAATCCGCCGCAACGGCTACGTGGTCACCGACCAGCAGCTCGAGATCGGTGTGCGCGGCGTCGCGGTCCCGCTGCGCGACCGGCACGGTACGGTGGTCGCGGCGATCAGCGTCAGCATGCCGATTGGCGAGGAGTCGGCGAACGCCGCGCTGCACCGCGTTTTGCCGGCGCTGCAGGAGACCGCGAGCCTGCTGCGGAACCTGGTTTGAGCGCCGCGAAGCGGTCGGCGAGGCGCGCGGGCGGCGGCTTCACGGGGACCTGGTAGGGTCCTTGGTGCGCCTTGCAGGTAGATGAAAGCACGCTGAAAGCAGGCTGTCTCCCGGAAAATACATATCGAGTTTTGCGCATGACAAACCGCCTACGCCTGGGTAATACTCTCCCGCGGGGAGCACAAGGCACCTCGAAGTCCAGCCGCTCTACCGTGCAGCTGTATTCATTCACATTGACTCAGTCGTCTGGTTTGGGGATCAACACATGAAAAAAGTTATCGTCTCGCTCGCAGCCGCTTCGATCGCACTCGTTTCCGTTCAGGCTTTCGCGCAGGCATCGGGTGCCGCTGCTATGGAAGCAGCAAGCGCACCGAAGAAGCACCACGTCAAGCAGTTGAAGACCCACGGCAAGAAGGCACACGTTTCCGCCGCAGCTTCGGCAGCAGGCACGAACGACAAGGGCGTGCAGAACTAAGCCAACGCGCGCTCGTTGGGCGCGACATAGCGCTGCGCCGCACCGGTTGCCGGTCGGTGCAGCCGGTGGCGGCAGATGCGTTGCCAGCAAAAAGGCCAGAGCTCGCGCTCTGGCCTTTTTGCTGTTGCGGCGCATTTTGCGCGCGGGAAGATCAGCCCGCGAGCCCGCGCCGGATCACTTCATCCAGCAGCCCGTTCAGGCCGTCCGGATGACTGGCAGCGCGCGTTTTCAGCTCCTCCACCAGCTCGCCGTTGAGCTTGCACGCAAACGGGACGAGGCCTTGCGCCTGATCGAGCTTGCGCTGCTCGCGCCGGTCGATCTTCGGCTCGGTCGCCGCGTTCTTGCCACCGCGGTTCGCGGTCGCCTGTTTCATCGCGTTGCCCAGTTTCAGCGCCTTGTTCTTTTCAAGGTCGGTTTTTTTCATCATCGGAAAGGCCTCTGCCAAATAGATCAACCCGCATTGTACGCAAGCGCGGGGCGTCAGCCGACACGGTCCGGTGCGCCGGCGGAGACGCTGTCCATCAACGCGCGCATCCTCTGCCAATGCGTGCCTTCCCAGAACACGCGTCCGCATACATCGCAGGTCACGAAGCGGCTGTGCCGCTGCAGCACGCCGCGCGGCACGCGCGGGCCGGCTTCCTCGCGTGCGATGCGTCGCAGCGGCGCGTTGCATACGAGGCATAGCCGAAACGGTTGCGCGCTGCGCGCGAGGTCGAGCCGCTCGAACACTTCGCGCAACTGCTCGCGCGGCCGCAGCGCGCGCACGTAGCAGCCATGCGTGATGTTGCGGCGTTTGAGCAGCTCGCGGTCGCGCGTCAGCACGATGCGCTGCTGCGCGGCGGCGAGCGCCTCGATATCGGCGTCGGGAAAGTGGTTGTCGTACAGCGTATCGAAGCCCGCAAGCCGCAGAAGCGGCGCGAGGCCGCCGAGATGCGCATCGGCGATGAAGCGCATCACGCGCAACGGACGCTCGCGCACGCGCAGCAGCGGCTGGATGTCGAGCGCCTCGAATTTCGGATAGACCGCGACGCGGTCGCCGTCGGCGAGCGGATGATCGAAACCGACCGAGTCGCCGTTCACCAGTATCAGCTCGACCTCGGTATGCGGCACACCGAGCACTTCGATCATGTGCTTGGTCGTTGCGCCGCGCGCGCAGACGCAGGTGAACGCGCGCCGGCGCAGCGGCCGGGCGATGAAGTCGTTCAGCTCCTCGTAGAAGCGGAATGTCGCGGTGACCATGCCTGCAGTATCGCACCGCTCGGGTTGCGCGTTGTCCTGCGCTTGTCGCATGAGTGTGCTCTACTTCGGGTTCTTTAGAAGACGGAGCGATAGATGGACATCGGTTTTATCGGTCTCGGCGAGATGGGCGCCGCGATGGTTGCAAACATTCTGAAAGCCGGGCACCAGGTGCGCGTGTGGAACCGCTCACCGGAAAAGGCCCAGCCGCTGGCCGGGCTGGGCGCGCAAGTCGTCGCGACGCCGGCTGAAGCGTTTGCGGGCGACGCCGTGTTCTCGATGCTCGCCGACGATGCCGCGCTGCGCGAAGTCATCACCGCGTCGTTGCTCGAACATGCGCCGCGCGGGCTGATCCACGCGAATATGGCGACGATTTCCGTGGCGCTCGCCGAGGAACTGGCGACCGCGCACGCGTCGCGCGGCGTGCATTACGTCGCCGCACCGGTGCTCGGGCGGCCCGATGTCGCGGCCGCGGGCAAGCTGACGATCGTCGCGGGGGGCCCGGCCGAATCGATCGACCGGATCCAGCCGATTTTCGACGCACTCGGCCAGAAGACCTGGCGCATCGGCTCGCTGCCGCAGCAGGCGAACGTGATGAAGCTGGCCGCGAACTTCATGCTCGGCGCGGCGATCGAGACGCTCGGCGAAGCGGCCGCGCTCGTGACGGGCCACGGCCTCGCGATGCAGGACTTTCTCGACGTGATCACGAGCGGCCTGTTTCCGGGACCGGTGTACTCGGGCTACGGCAAGCTGATCGCCGAGCAGCGCTTCGAGCCGGCGCTGTTCAAGGCGCGTCTGGGACTGAAGGACGTGCGCCTCGCGCTCGCCGCCGCCGATGCGGTGACAACGCCGATGCCGGTCGCGAGCGTGGTTCGCGACAGCCTGATCGAGGCGATCGCGCACGGCGACGGCGAGAAGGATTTCGCGGTGCTGGGTCAGGTCGCGACGCGCCGGGCCGGCCGCTGACGGCGCTGTCGATCCCCGGACGCGAGCGATCGACGCAGCGTGGCCGCATGAGTCGCGCTGGGCGGCAAGGCATAATAGCCGCCCGATCCTGTGTTCGTCGGTTTCGGCGCGATGATGGCGCTGGTGAGGCACTAAGCACCGCGCGTGTCGGCAGACCAGGGAAAACTGAGCCGTACCCATGTGACCGTTGTATGTCTGCAACATTGAGGGTCAACCCTAATTTGCATGTTGCAACGCACCAAGCGGTCTGCTATAGTTCGTCTTGTCTCCTCCATGTCTCCTCTGATATGGATTCAGCCCGCCAACCTAGGTGGGCTTTTTTTTGCCCGGAATTCGCCGCGCGCCCAAAGCGGCGCCGCGACCGCGGAAAATCAAATTCAGAACTTATACGAGACGGCCAGGAAGGAAATGATCGGGTTTGCGCGCAGATCCGCCTTCGACACGCCAAGCTCCGTCCCATCGGCCGCCTTGATGATGACCGACGACGTCGTCTTCAGCGGGATATACGTGACCGACGCAACGAGCCCCCAGTGCACGGTGATGTTGTACGCAAGGCCCGCGTTGAACACCGGCGCCCACGACGACGACGCCTTCGCCCACGAAAATCCGCGCCGGCCGGCTCGCATCGAGGCTCGCGCCGTTCAGACGGAACGCGCACTGGTTCAGTTTGTTGGTCGGTAGCCGCGTTTCCTGGGTCAGGGAGCCGCTCGCGAACTGGCCCGCGCGCGTCGGGGCGACGGTGCCGGTGGTGGCGGGAATCGGCGACTGGATGTAGCTGATCTGCCACGTCATCTTCGTCGTATCGAGCTGCAGTTTGACGAGTTCACCGTCTCCGCCGCCACCGGTGAAGACCGTGCCGTAGTCGAGCGACGCAGGGCACAGCCGCGTTTCGGTCATCGGTCCGTCGCCGGCTCCCATTCCGGCCACCGTCTGCTTCATGTGTCCTGCACTGAGCCGCGCGGGTCGGCTGCGCGTTGCGCGCAGCGGGTGCCTGTTGCTTTTATTTGCTGATCTGCGCGCCGATGCCGAAGTACGGCGCGCTCGGCGTATCCGCATTCGCCGACGTCGACGTGATCCCGCCGTTTTCTTCGCCCTGAATCACGGTCGCGTACAGTCCGCCCGACGCGATCGCGAGACCGGTGTTGCCGGTGCCGTCCCGCACGTTGACGAGACCGGGGCTCGACGCGCCATAGCTCAGACCGACCGAGCTTTCCGCGGCCGACGTCGACGGATTGATGAATGTCGCGGCCGCGCCCTGGACCAGCGTCGCCGTGTACTTGAAGTTCGAATCCGCGCCGACGTAACCGCCGTCGAAGCCGCCCGAGGCGAGCGGCGTCGCCGCGGCGAGCATTGCGATGCCGGATTCGTCGTCGACCTGCGGGGAGATCAGGTTGCTCGTGTCGACGAGGCCGGTGCGGACCACGAGCGGGACCGTCGCGCCGTTGAGCTGGCCGAGGATCATGTGCGCGGTGCCGTACTTGCCGGTGCGCAGCGGATTGCTGGTGGCGCCGGTGCCCGGCACGATCTGCGGCGGGTTGGCGCTGTCGAAATAGCCGTTGCTGTTCAGCGTCAACGGGTTACCGGTGCTCAGACACCCGGCCACGCTCGATGACGTGCAGTTGCCGCTCGCGTCGAAGGTTTCGACGGCGTTCGTAGCGACGGTTTCGTAGTTCGCGGTCGGCGACAGGTGGTACAGCAGCGCGTTGTAGGTGCCGGCAAGCTTCGTGATGTCGGTCGTCGTGCTCGCGAAGCCGAGGAACGGATAGAAGTCGAAGTGCCGCTTGTTGACCGCGCCGATGGCGGGAACGCCGGGCAGCAGCGTGATGCCTGCATACTGGATCGTCGCGCCCGGAATCCCGCCGCCCGCGACGCACTTGCCGATCAGGATCATCGGCGCGTTCGGGTTGTCGACGAAGTCGGGCGTCGTGTAGGTCGTGCCGTCCGACGCGGTGCCGGTGCCCGCGCCGAGGATGAACGCGCAGCGTGTCTGCTCGGCAGTCGGCAGCATGCCGGTGGGCGGGTGAATCACCGCGCCCGTGATCTGCGTGCCCCTGCGTGTGACGGCGACGCTCGCGCTGGTGAGCGGAATCGGCGACTCGAGCCACTTCAGCGTGTAGGTCATCGCGGTCGCGTCGATATTCAACTGAACGATTTCGCCGCTGCCGGCGCACAGCGTCGCGGTGCTAGCGCTGGGCGTCGGTGCGCCTTGCGTACCGCAACTCGCGCCCGCGCATTGCGCCGGTGTGACGGGGCCCGGATTGTCGGCTTTGCCGCCGCCGCAAGCAATAAGAAAAGGTGCTGTGGCAATAGCCATGGCCAGATCGCGAGTTATGCCGTGCGACATGCTGCTGGCGGAAAACAATGCAGTGTAATGCAATGAGCGGGCTTTAAAACAAAAAAAGCCGGTCTGCAAAGACCGGCTTTTTTCGTGGCACCGCGGATGCGGGTCGACTCGCCTAGCGTTTCAAACCGGTGTCTTCGGCCGCGCCGATCGCGAGATTCATGCACTGGATCGCCGCACCCGACGCGCCCTTACCGAGATTGTCCAGCCGCGCGACGGTCACGAAGCGCTCTTCGTTGCCGAACACGAACAGGTCGACGCGGTTGGTGTCGTTGTTCGCCTGCACGTCGAAGAAGCCGTTGTCGAGACTCGCGTCGGCGTTGAACGGCGCGACGTGCACGAACGCTTCGCCCGCGTAGTATTCGGCGAACTGAGCCTGCACGTCCTGCGGCGTCGTCTTCTTCGCGAGCTGGCCCGGCGAGAAGTACGTGGTGACCGCGAGGCCCTTGTAGAAGTCGCCGACGATCGGCGTGAAGATCGGCGCCGACTTCAGGCCCGTATGCGCGGCCATTTCCGGCAGGTGCTTGTGCGTGAGGCCGAGCGCGTACGGGCGCGGGCTTTTGAGTCTGTCGTTGCCGCCGGCTTCGTAGTCGGCAATCATCTTCTTGCCGCCGCCGCTGTAGCCAGTGATCGAATAGGCGTGCGCGGCGAACTCGGGCGCGACGACGCCGCCTTCAACGAGCGGGCGCATCGCAAGCACGAACGCCGAGGCGTGGCAGCCCGGCACGGCGATGCGTTTGGCGGTGCGCAGGCGTTCGCGCTGCGAGCGAGCCAGCTCGGGCAGGCCGTAGGCCCAGTCGGGCGAGGTGCGGAACGCGGTGCTCGCGTCGATCAGCACCGTGCGGTCGTTCTCGACGAGCGAGGCCGACTCGCGCGAGGCGACATCGGGCAGACACAGGAACGTGACGTCCGACGCGTTGATGAGACGAAGGCGCTCGTCCAGGTCCTTGCGCTTCGCTTCTTCGATACGCAGGATTTCGACGTCGGCGCGCTGCGACAGGTATTCAAAAATTTTCAGGCCGGTCGTGCCTTCCTGTCCGTCGACAAAAACTTTCGTGCTCATCTCGATCTCACTCGCTGGAAACGGGGCGCGACGCCGCGCCGGAACGTTATTTTAAGACGTCATCGCCGCAACCGTGCGGTGCAGCGCGAAAAAACGACGATGCGCGCACAACGTGACGTTGGCGTGACCCGTTGCGCGGCGAATGCGGGCTGATGACCGAAGATGAACCGCAGATGAGCCGCGACGTCGTTTCGGCGCCGTTCAGCCATTAGCCGCGCGCCGCTACCCGCGCGCCGCTACCCGTGCGGCGCGATCCAGCGCGCGGTGACGCCCGCAATGCGCGCGCCGAAGAGGCGCGCGGTTTCGAGATCGCCCGGCGGCGGCGCTTCGTCGGGCGACGCATCGGCCGCCGATTGCGTAAGCAGACCGGTAAAGCCGCCGACGAAGTTCAGATCGTTGCGCGTCGCGGCCTTCGTGTTCGACGGCATCATGCCGGTGCCGGCCCAGATCATGCTGTGCTGCATCGCCAGCGTGACGAAGTACTGAATGGTCGAGAACTTGTCGCCGTTCATCGTCGCCGAGTTCGTGAAGCCGGCTGCGATCTTGTCTTTCCACGCCTGCGCGAACCACGGTTTCGAACTGGCGTCGGCGAACTTCTTGAAGTCGGCCGACGGACCGCCCATGTAGGTCGGCGCGCCGAAGATCAGCGCGTCGGCGGCGGCGAGTTCGTCCCACGAGGCGTCGTCGAGGTCGCCGACCGGCATCATCTTTGCTTGCGCACCGGCTTCCAGCGCGCCCGCGAGGACGGCTTCGGCGACCTTCTTCGTGTGGCCGTAGCCGCTGTGATAAACGATGACGATCTTCGACATGAAGTGCTCCAGCAAAGCGATCGGGAAGGCGAGCGGCGCAAGCCAGGCGATGCGGCGCGGCGGCGCCCCATCACGACCGCGATGGCCGCCACTAGCGCCCGTAATTGACCTCGAGCCGCGCGCTGCCGATCGCGGCCGTGCGGATCTCGTGATCGAACATCAACGCGGGACGTCCTTGCGCGAGACGCAGATCGGCCGAGTTCAGCGCGTACACGGTGATGATATAGCGATGCGGTTTGCCGGGCGGCGGGCACGGACCGCCATAGCCGTCGGTATCGAAGTCGTTGCGCGCTTCGACCGCGCCGAGCTTGCGCAGGAAACCGGACGAGCTCGCATTCTCGGGCAGGCTGTCGACCGTGGCGGGGATGCCCGCGACCGCCCAGTGCCACCAGCCGCGCCCCGGCGCGTCCTCGTCGAACATCGTGATCGCGAAGCCGCGCGTACCGGCCGGCGCGTCGCGCCATGAGAGCTGCGGTGAACGGTTGCCGCCCTTGCAGTCGTTCCGGTCGAACACCTGCGCATTCTGCACGGTGCCGCCCGCGCGCACGCTCGCGCTCGTCAGCGTGAACGGCTCGTCGGCCCGCGCACCCGCACTATGCGCTGCGAATAGCGCGAGCATCGCGCCGACGGCGAGCGATCGATGCCGCCAAGATGAAGCCAGCGAAACAACCAGGCAACGCATGCGCATATGCCGGTTCTCCTGTAAGGGCGCGAGGCGCGGGTCCTCGCGACTGTCGTTGTCCTGAATTGTGCCCCAAGGTCGAATCAAGTCTAACATCAGCGCTGATTAGCTCTGCGACGCAATATGTTCGCGTGCCGCGGAATTCGCAGACAGGAAATCAGCTATAGTAAGGGGGTTGTCGCGCGACCCTTACTGCATTTGACTCGTTTAAATAGCGAGCGTCAAAAGCAGTGTTAGAAGTTGTGGAGACCGGTTTATCCGTCCAGAGGAGGACGATGCAAGTTTCACTCAGGGTCGTGGTGGCAGACGATCATCCGGTTATTCTGTTTGGCGCTGAAAATGCGCTGCTCAAATTTCCCGGTATGCAAGTCGTTGGGCGCGCAAGGCAGTCGACTGAACTTATCAAAATGTTGCAATCCACCGAATGCGACGTGCTCGTCACCGACCTGGCCATGCCGGGCGGTCAGTACGGCGACGGCTTGCAACTCATCGACTATTTGCGCCGCAATTTCCCGGATCTGCCGATCGTCGTGCTCACCATGCTCGAGAACGCCGCATTGCTCAAACGGCTCAAGGAACTTGGCGTGACGTCGGTCGTGAACAAATCGGACGATCTCAGCCATATTGCGCTTGCGGTACAACACGTGGGCCGTCGGATGGCCTATATGAGTCCGTCGGTGAAGGCGGTGCTCGATGGGTTGCGGGTCAATTCAGCCGGCAAGCGCGACGACTCGAAGCTGTCGCGGCGCGAACTCGAAGTCGTGCGCCTGTTCGTATCGGGTATGACGATCAAGGAAATATCGGAGCGTTTGAATCGCAGCATCAAGACGATCAGCACACAAAAAAACGCGGCCATGCGCAAGCTGGGAATCGATCGCGACTCCCAACTATTCCAGTATGCGCAGAGCAATGGTTTGCTGAATCTTTCGTCGAACTCGAGTAAGGACATCGCGAACCAGTCCTGATATCGGGCCTCGTTTCGTCCGCCGGGTAATCGGCGATAAACAAAGCCGCCTGTTGCGAAACAGGCGGCTTTTTCATTCAATCCGCATAAAGCGGCTACGTTTTTATTGTCACTGCCTTAGCGCGATGGCTTTATTGCGGCGTAGACGTCGCACCGCCATGTGCAGCGGACCACTCGGCCGGCGCGTGCAGGAATTTTTCCACTTCGTCGATCGTCTTCGTGTCGAAGTAGTTGTTCTGCTTCGCGACGCGCAGCACGTCCCACCACGTGGCGAGCGCGTGCAGATCGACGTCGATGTCTTTCAGCACCGACACGCTTTCCTTGAAGATGTTGTAGTGGAACAGCACGAAGCAGTGGTTCACCGTCGCGCCGGCGGTGCGCAGCGCGTTGATGAAGTTGATCTTGCTGCGGCTGTCGGTCGTCAGGTCTTCGACGAGCAACACGCGCTGGCCTTCGGTCAGCAGACCTTCGATCTGCGCGTTGCGGCCGAAACCCTTCGGCTTCTTGCGCACGTACTGCATCGGTACCATCAGGCGGTCGGACAGCCATGCCGCGAACGGGATGCCCGCGGTTTCGCCGCCGGCGACCGCGTCGATCTGCTCATAGCCGACGTCGCGCAGGATCGTCGCTTCGGCCATTTCCATCAGGCCGCGGCGCACACGCGGATACGAGATCAGCTTGCGGCAGTCGATATACACCGGGCTCGCCCAGCCGGACGTGAAAATATACGGTTTCTCCGCATTGAAATGCACTGCTTGCACTTCGAGCAGCATTTTGGCGGTGGTGTCGGAGATCGTCTGGCGATCGAAGCCTGTCATGGGCGGATCCTTCGGAGTGAGCGGGGGAGAAGCGGGCGCTGGGCCCGGTGGCGCAGCAAGCGGGGTATGCCGCGCCATGCTGGGCGGGATACGCGGCCGGGGGAAGAGCACAGACCGGCTTTTGCTGCGCGCGTGGGCCGCTATTTTACCTGAAATGGGTCGCACCGAGGAGGCCGTCGTGCGCGGCGGCGCAGCCGGCGGGCGCTTTGGCGCGCGCATCGTCTTGTGACCGGGTGAGGCCGCCTTTACACTCACGCGACTTTCCCGGGACGCTTCCCACGCAGCCGCCTTCAGACCTACGGAATGCTTTCAATGAACGCCGCTCCACCCGCCTCCGCCTCCGCCACCGAAACCCGCTCCGCCGTCCAACCGGGCTATGCGGGCCGCGCGCTGCTTGCGTCGGTGCTGGGCTATGCGATGGACGGCTTCGATCTGCTGATTCTCGGCTTCATGCTGCCGGTGATCGCCGCCGACCTGCATCTGAGTTCCTCGCAGGCCGGTGCGCTGGTCACATGGACGCTCATCGGTGCGGTGGCGGGCGGCGTGCTCTTCGGCGTGCTCAGCGATTATTTCGGCCGCGTGCGCATGCTGACGTGGACGATCCTGATCTTCGCGGTGTTCACCGGCCTGTGCGCGCTCGCGCAAGGCTACACGGACCTGCTGATCTATCGGACCATCGCCGGGATCGGGCTGGGCGGCGAATTCGGCATCGGTATGACGCTGGTCGCCGAAGCGTGGCCGGCGTCGCAGCGGGCGCGGGTGTCGTCGTATGTCGGGCTCGGCTGGCAGCTTGGCGTGCTGGCGGCCGCGTTGCTGACGCCGCTGCTGCTGCCGGTGATCGGCTGGCGCGGCATGTTCGCGCTCGGGCTGCTGCCGGCGGTCGTGTCGTTCTTCGTGCGGCGCCGCGTCGAGGAGCCGGCGCTTTTCGACCAACGCGTCGCGCGCGGCATGCGCAAGCTGCCGCTGAAACTGCTGTTCGTCGATGGACGCACGACGCGCGCGAGCCTCGGCGTCACGATCCTGTGCTCGGTGCAGAACTTCGGCTATTACGGGCTGATGCTCTGGCTACCTAGCTATCTGTCGAAGACCTTCGGCTACTCGCTGACCAAATCGGGGCTGTGGACCGCCGCGACGATTCTCGGCATGGCGGCCGGCATCTGGCTATTCGGCATCGCCGCCGACCGCTTCGGCCGCAAGCCGACGTTCCTGTTCTACCAGGCGGGCGCCGTCGTCATGGTGTTCGTCTATGCGCAACTGACGACGCCGATGGCGTTGCTGATCGGCGGCGCGGCGATGGGAGTGTTCGTCAACGGCATGATCGGCGGCTACGGCGCGCTGATTTCGGAGCTCTATCCAACCGATGCGCGCGCCACCGCGCAAAACGTGCTGTTCAACGCGGGTCGCGCGGTGGGCGGCTTTGGGCCGGTCGTCGTGGGCGCGCTGGCGGCGCGCTACTCGTTCGGCGCGGCGCTCGCGCTACTGGCGTCGATTTACCTGCTGGACATCCTCGCGACCCTGTTTCTGATTCCTGAGCGACGCGGCGCCGAACTCGACTGACCGCGTCGACGAAGCGCGTCCTTCAATCGCTTCGAATACTGCGAATGCGTGGACCATGCGGCCCGCATGGCGCCCTGCCGCGTGGCGGAAAAGCATGGCCGGGTCGTGGCGACGCAGCGTCCTGAGCGCCTGTTTCGCTAATGGCGAGTCCTGTTAACCACTCAGTGCATCGACACGTCCGGGGTGTACACTAATCGACCCGCGAAGCACTCCACATCGTCCCGTGTTCGTCGAGCTAAGCCGTCGCGCCTGACCGGGCGCGTGCGAAAACCGCCTCGGTCGGCTATCGGTCCGACAGATGAAAGCGCTGCAACGATGTGTGTCGCCGGGCCCAATCACTTACGTCTCGCAGGCCTAGAAATGGACGAACAACTCAAGCAAAGCGCTCTCGCATATCACCAGAATCCGAAACCTGGCAAGATTTCGGTGACGCCTACCAAGGCGCTGTCGAACCAGCTGGATTTGTCGCTCGCGTATTCGCCGGGTGTGGCGGCAGCCTGTATGGCAATTCACGAGGAACCGCTCGACGCGCAGAAGTACACGTCGCGCGGCAACCTCGTCGGCGTGATCACGAACGGCACCGCGGTGCTCGGCCTCGGCAACATCGGCCCGCTTGCCGCGAAGCCGGTGATGGAAGGCAAGGGGTGTCTGTTCAAGAAGTTCGCGGACATCGACGTGTTCGACATCGAGCTGAGCGAATCCGATCCGGACAAGCTCGTCGAGGCGATCGCGATGCTCGAGCCCACGCTGGGCGGCATCAACCTCGAGGACATCAAGGCACCCGAGTGCTTCTACATCGAGAAGAAGCTGCGCGAACGTATGAAGATTCCGGTCTTCCACGACGATCAGCACGGCACCGCGATCATCGCGTCGGCGGCGATCCTGAACGGCCTCAAGGTGGTCGGCAAGAGGCTCGACGAAGTGAAGCTGGTCTGTTCGGGCGCGGGCGCGGCGGCCATTGCGTGTCTGGATCTGCTCGTCAATCTCGGTCTGTCGAAGCAGAACATTCTCGTCGCCGACTCGAAGGGCGTGATCTACGAAGGGCGCGGCAACCTCGATCCGTCGAAGGAGCGCTATGCCGCGCACACCGAAGCGCGCTCGCTCGCCGATGCAATCCGCGGCGCGGACGTGTTCCTCGGCTGCTCGAGCGCTGGCGTGCTGAAGCCGGAGATGGTCGCCGAAATGGGCTCGCAGCCGCTGATTCTCGCGCTCGCGAACCCCGAGCCGGAAATCCGTCCGGAAGAAGCGCGCAAGGTGCGCCCGGACTGCATCATCGCGACCGGCCGGTCGGACTATCCGAACCAGGTCAACAACGTGCTGTGTTTCCCGTTCATCTTCCGCGGCGCGCTCGACGTCGGCGCGACGACGATCACCGAAGAAATGAAGCTCGCGTGCGTGCGCGCGATTGCCGAACTGGCCGAGGAAACCGACCAGGGCGATGAAGTCGCGAAGGCCTACGAAGGCCACTCGCTCGAATTCGGTCCCGAATACCTGATTCCGAAGCCGTTCGATCCGCGCCTGATCATCAAGATCGCGCCGGCCGTCGCGCAGGCCGCAATGGATTCGGGCGTCGCGACCCGCCCCATCCAGGACATGGATGCGTACCGCGAACAGCTCGGCGCGACCGTCTATCGCTCGGGCATGGTGATGCGGCCGGTGTTCGCGGCGGCGAAGTCGGCACCGGCGCGCATCGTGTTCGCGGAGGGCGAAGACGAGCGCGTGCTGCGCGCCGCGCAGTTCGTGCTGCTCGAAAAGATCGCCAAGCCGATCCTGGTCGGCCGTCCGTCGGTGATCGAGATGCGTCTGAAGAAGATGGGCTCGAAGCTCAAGTGCGGCGAAGACGTCGAGATCGTCGATCCGGAAGACGATC
The DNA here is from genome assembly GCF_050436245.1 of Paraburkholderia sp. MM6662-R1. Lineage (NCBI taxonomy): Bacteria > Pseudomonadati > Pseudomonadota > Betaproteobacteria > Burkholderiales > Burkholderiaceae > Paraburkholderia > Paraburkholderia sp. MM6662-R1. The sequence continues at coordinate 2,825,249 of NZ_JBNDLV010000001.1, forward strand.
CGCGCTATCACAAGTGCTGGCAGGCGTATCACGAACTCGGCGCGCGCGAAGGCGTGACGCCGGACGTCGCGAAGGCCGCGATGCGCAAGTTCAACACGCTGATCGGCGCGATCCTCGTGCGCCTTGGCGAAGCGGACGGCATGATCTGCGGCATGATCGGCCAGTTCCACACGCATCTGAACTTCATCGAGCAGGTGCTCGGCAAGGCCGACGACGTCGAGAACTTCGCCGCGATGAATCTGCTGATGCTGCCGGGCCGCAACATGTTCATCTGCGACACGTACGTGAACGAAGTGCCGACCGCCGAGCAGCTTGCCGACATGACGATGCTCGCCACGCGCGAAATCGAGAAGTTCGGCATCACGCCGAAGGTCGCGCTGCTGTCGAACTCGAACTTCGGCAGCGCGCCGTCGTCGTCGTCGCAGCGCATGGCCGCGGCGCGCAAGCTGATCACGCAACGCGCGCCGTCGCTCGAAATCGACGGTGAAATGCACGGCGACGCGGCGCTGTCGGAGACGGTCCGCAAGGCCGCGTTCCCGGGCACGACGCTCGCCGGCGAAGCGAATCTGCTGATCATGCCGAACGTCGAAGCGGCGAACATCGCGTACAACCTGCTGAAGGTCGTGGGCGGCGAGGGCGTGACGGTCGGGCCGTTCCTGCTGGGTGCGGAAAAGCCGGTGCATATCCTGACGCCGGCCGCGACCGTGCGCCGTATCATCAACATGACGGCGGTCGCTTCGGCGAACGCGCACAAGTCGGTGAACGCGAAGTAACGTGCATCACGCCTGAAAAAAAGCGGCGGTCCGTGCAGACCGCCGCTTTTCGGTTCAGTTGGGAGAGTCGATCAAGCCGCGTGCTGCGTCTTGCCCGCATCCGGCGAACGCCAACGCGCGAGCAGCTCGTTCCACTTGATGCGCACGCCTTTCAGGTTGTTTTCCTTCACGTGCCCATAGCCGCGGATGCCGTCAGGCAGATTCGCGAGCTCGACCGCGAGATCGCGTTTCTGAGAAGTCAGCCCGCCGATCAGCTGACGCACCAATGCCTCGTATTCGCCGATCAGCGCGCGCTCGGTGCGACGCTCCCCGGTGTTGCCGAACACGTCGAACGCGGTGCCGCGCAGGAACTTGAGCTTCGCGAGCACGTGCATCGCGCGGAACATCCACGGGCCGTACTTCTTCTTCACCAGATGGCCGTGCGCGTCCTTCTTCGATAGCGTCGGCGGCGCGAGATGCAGGTGCAGCTTCCAGTCGCCTTCGAACGTCGCGTTCAGTTTTTCGATGAACGCCGGGTTGCTGTACAGACGCGCGACTTCGTATTCGTCCTTGTACGCCATCAGCTTGTGCAGGTTCTTCGCGACCGCCTCGGTCAGCGGCATTTGGCCGTCGGCGGAATCGAGCGCTTCTTCCGCGGCCCGCACCTGCGACACCAGCGCGCGATAGCGCTCCGCGTACGCACGGTTCTGCCAGGCGGTCAGATAGTCGGCGCGCTTGTCGATCAGCGTGTCGAGCGCCTTCGGCGTATGCAGCGCGATGATCTTGCCGCCCGCGCTGTCGGCCGGGTCGCCGCGTCCCTGCGTTTGCGCGAGCTTGCGTACCGCAGCCAGGTCGTGCGCGGCGCGCCGGCCCCATTCGAACGCCGCGCGGTTCTTGTCCACCTGCACGTTGTTCAGCTCGATCGCGCGAATCAGCGACTCGTGCGTGAGCGGCACCCAGCCGCGCTGCCACGCATAGCCGAGCACGAACGGGTTCGTGTAGATCGCGTCGCCGAGCAGCGCGACGGCGAAGTGATTCGCGTCGACGGTCGAAACGTTGTCATCGCCGGCCGCTGCGCGCACGTCGGCTTCGGTGCTGCTGCCGGGGAAGCGCCAGTTCGGGTTCTTGATCAGCTCGGCCGTCGGCGTGTGCGCGCTGTTCAGCACGACGCGCGTGCGATCCGCGTGCATCCGCGACACGCATTCGTCGCTGGCAGTGACGATCGCGTCGCAGCCGATCACGAGGCTCGCTTCGCCCATTGCGATGCGGGTCGCGTGGATGTCGGCGGGCTGCTTCGCGATCTGCACGTGGCTCATCACGGCGCCGCCTTTCTGCGCGAGGCCGGTGACGTCGAGCACCGTGACGCCCTTGTTCTCGAGATGCGCGGCCATGCCGAGCAGCGCGCCGATCGTGACGACGCCCGTGCCGCCCACGCCCGTCACCAGAACGCCGTACGGACGGTCGATGGACGGCAACTCGGGATCCGGCACCGGCGGCATTTCGGCGCCCGACGCCGCCTTCGGCTTGCGCAACTGGCCGCCTTCAACGGAGACGAAGCTCGGGCAGAAGCCGTTCACGCACGAGAAGTCCTTGTTGCAGGTCGACTGGTTGATCTGGCGCTTCGTGCCGTACTCAGTGTCGAGCGGTTCGACCGACAGGCAGTTCGACTTCACCGAGCAGTCGCCGCAGCCTTCGCACACCGCTTCGTTGATCACGACGCGTCGTGCCGGATCTGGATACGCGCCGCGTTTCCTGCGACGGCGCTTTTCGGTCGCGCAGGTCTGGTCGTAGATCAGGATCGTGGTGCCCGGAACCTCGCGTAGCTGACGCTGCACGTCGTCGAGCTGGTCGCGGTGGTGAATGTCGACGCCGGGCGCAAGGCCGACGTTTGCCGCGTACTTCTCCGGCTCATCGGTGACGATGACGATCTTCGCCGCGCCTTCGGCGGCGAGCTGATGCGTGATCTGCGGCACGCTCAGCACGCCGTCGACCGGCTGGCCGCCCGTCATCGCGACCGCGTCGTTGTACAGCAGCTTGTAGGTGATGTTCGCCTTCGACGCGATCGCCGCGCGAATCGCGAGCAGCCCCGAGTGGAAGTAGGTGCCGTCGCCGAGATTGGCGAACACGTGCTTGTCGTTCGTGAACGGCGCCTGGCCGATCCACGCGACACCTTCGCCGCCCATCTGGCTGAACGTGCTGGTGCTGCGATCCATCCAGACCGTCATGTAATGACAGCCGATGCCGGCCATCGCGCGCGAGCCTTCCGGCACGTTGGTCGACGTGTTGTGCGGGCAGCCCGAGCAGAACCACGGCTTGCGCTCGACTTCGACGCGCGGCCGCGCGAGCGCCTTTTCCTTCGCCTCGATCACCGCGATGCGCGCGGCAATGCGGGCGCGCACATCCGACGGCAGATCGAACTTGTCGAGCCGCGTGGCGATCGCCTTCGCGATGATCGCGGGCGACAGCTCGTAGTGCGCCGGCAGCAGCCAGTTGCCCATCGGCACCGACCATTCGCCGCCCCGCGCCGTCCTTCTCGTCGAACTTGCCGAATACGCGCGGGCGCTGCGCGTCGGGCCAGTTGTAGAGCTCTTCCTTGATCGCGTATTCGAGGATCTGGCGCTTTTCCTCGACCACCAGAATTTCGTCGAGACCGCGTGCGAAGGCCTGCGCACCTTGCGCTTCGAGCGGCCACACGCAGCCGACCTTGTACAGCCGGATGCCGATGCGCGAGCAGGTTTCGTCGTCGAGACCGAGGTCGGTCAGCGCCTGGCGCACGTCGAGATAAGCTTTGCCGCCGGTCATGATGCCGAAGCGCGCATGCGGCGAATCGATTTCGACGCGGTCGAGTTTGTTCGCTCGCACGTAGGCGAGGCCCGCGTACCACTTGTAGTCGAGCAGACGCGCTTCCTGCACGAGCGGCGGATCGGGCCAGCGGATGTTCAGCCCACCGTCGGGCATCACGAAGTCTTCCGGCAGGATGATGTTGGTGCGGTGCGGATCGATATCGACCGATGCGGACGATTCGACCACGTCGGTCACGCACTTCATCGCGACCCAGAGGCCCGAGTAGCGGCTCATCGCCCAGCCGTGCAGGCCGAAGTCCAGATATTCCTGCACGTTCGACGGAAACAGCACCGGAAGCCCGCATGCCTTGAAGATGTGTTCGGACTGATGCGCGAGTGTCGAGGATTTGGCGGCGTGATCGTCGCCGGCGAGCACGAGAACGCCGCCGTGCCGCGACGAGCCGGCCGAGTTGCCGTGCTTGAAGACGTCACCGGACCGGTCGACGCCGGGGCCCTTGCCGTACCACATCGAAAACACGCCGTCGTATTTGGCGCTCGGGTACAGATTGACCTGCTGCGAACCCCACACGGCGGTGGCCGCGAGGTCTTCGTTGACGCCGGGCTGGAACACCACCTGATGCGCGGCCAGATGCTTTTTCGCTTTCCACAGCGACTGGTCGAGCCCGCCGAGCGGCGATCCGCGGTAGCCGGAGATGAAGCCGGCCGTGTTGAGGCCGGCGGCGCGGTCGCGTTCCTGCTGCAGCATCGGCAGACGCACCAGCGCCTGGATGCCGCTCATGTACGCGCGGCCGCGATCGAGGGTGTATTTGTCGTCGAGCGTGACGGAAGACAACGCGGCTTCGAGCGAGGCTCGCTGACCTGCGTCTAGCGGGGCATTCATTATGTGTACTCCTCCACTTCAGCTTGGGATCACCAAAACTTTTCTGGCCCCGGCATCTCGTGAATGCTGGGGCCGGGGTCGTCATATTGACGGGTTTTAAGCGATGGTAGCACTGGTGGAAACCCGCCGCAGCGGATCAAAAATCGCCCGCGCACGGTCTGATTTCGGCCGGTTTCGCGACAAGTTGCCTACGTGTTGTCACCAGTTGTCGCGGATTTCCGCCGGAATGGAGTTGTATTGCGCCTGCGCGTGTAACAAGCTGTAAAACCTACAAATTTGCGGAACCGCAGTGAAAACGACTGTCTAACCCCGACCTGCGAGCGATGCCGAACGCCGCGCATTCTGTGCAGCTTCTGGACAGCAGGGCAGTTAGAAAAGGAGTACGCGTGAACACAAGAAACATCCAGACCTTCCTGATGGTTTCCGCCGCTTTCTTCGCGATGAGCGCGCCGGTGCGCTCGAATCCGGGCAGCACGGGGGCACTGTCGAACGCGATCATCCGCACGGCGCAGGTGGCGCCGGCGCGGGTCGACAGTGCGATCGGCAGCGATCGGTACAGGCAGAATTCATGACGCACCGCATCGCGCGCGTCTTATGACGACCGGCCGCCGTTCCGAAGAGAGCGGCGGCGTTGCAACGTAAAAGGGCGAGGATCCTGCGATCCTCGCCCTTTTTTCTTGTGCGCGCCGATCAGGCGCGAGTCTCCGTGGTCAGGTCTTGTCCTGCACGACGCCGCGGCGAATCTGATCGAGCTCGATCGATTCGAACAGCGCCTTGAAGTTGCCTTCGCCAAAGCCCTGGTTGCCCTTGCGCTGAATGATCTCGAAGAAGATCGGGCCGATCTGGTTTTCGGTGAAGATCTGCAGCAGCAGATCGTCCGGTGCGCCGTCGATCAGGATCTTGCGCTTGCGCAGTTCCTCGAGCGGCTCGCCATGATTCGGCACGCGTCGGTCGACGAGTTCGTAGTACGTGTCGATCGTGTCGAGCAGTGAAATGTCCGATGCGCGCAGGCCGTCGACGGTGCGGTAGATGTCGCTGGTGCCGAGCGCGATGTGCTGGATGCCTTCGCCGTGGTACGCGTCCAGGTATTCCTGGATCTGACCGGCGGTGTCCGAGCCTTCCTCGTTGATCGGAATGCGAATCTTGCCGCACGGCGAGGTCATCGCTTTCGACTTGACGCCCGTCACCTTGCCCTCGATGTCGAAGTAGCGCACCTCGCGGAAGTTGAACAGGCGCTCGTAGAACTCCGCCCATTCCTGCATGCGGCCGCGATGCACGTTGTGCGTCAGGTGATCGATATAGGTCAGGCCGTGGCCGACCGGGTTCGGGTTCGCGCCCGGAATCGGCTCGAAGTCGACGTCGTAAATGTCGATGTCACCGATGCTGTTCGGCGTCGCGCCGTTCTTGCCGCGCCAGCGGTCGACGAAATAGATCAGCGAATCGCCAATGCCCTTGATCGCCGGGATGTTCAGCTCCATCGGGCCGGTCTTGTTGTCGAAACCCCATGCGCCTTTTTCGAGCGCTTGGGCGTAGGCCTTCGCGGCGTCCTGTACGCGAAACGCAATCGCACAGATCGACGGGCCATGCAAGCGCGCGAAGCGCTGCGCAAACGAATGCTTCTCCGCGTTGACGATGAAGTTGATGTCGCCCTGACGATACAGCGTCACGTCCTTATGACGATGCCGCGCGACGGCCGTGAAGCCCATCTGTTCGAACAGCTTGCCGAGCGCTTTCGGGTCCGGCGCCGTGTATTCGATGAATTCGAAGCCGTCAGTGCCGACAGGATTTTCCCAAGTTGAAACCTGCATCGTCTGTCTCCAATCCCATGCAAGAGGGTTGCCAAGGCGCGCTGGCGGTGAGCGCGCGGGACGGTCGGCTGAGCGCGACCGGATGGGGCAAGTGTAGAACCGCGATGAAGGCAAATACTTGCGAACTTAATCGCGCGTCGCTACGCTTGAGCCAGTTTATGGCTTTATTCAACGGATACGCGGCAGAACATGGCTAGTAACGAGATAGACGCGATCGATCGACGCATTCTGGCGATCCTTCAGGAGAATGGCCGGCTGTCGAATCAGGAGATAGCGGAACGGATCAATCTGTCGCCGAGTCCGTGCCTGCGGCGGATTCGCCGGCTCGAGGAAAGCGGCGTGATTCGCGGCTATGTCGCGCTGCTCGACGCCCAACGTCTCGGGCTTGACCTGCTCGCGTATGTCAGCGTGCGGCTGGAGAAGGGTGGCGGTCGCGCGTTCAGTCCGCATGGCGAGGCCACGCACGCCGATCTGTTCGGCGCGGCCGTGCAGACGTGGCCCGAAGTTGTCGCATGTCACGCGATGACGGGTGAGATGGATTACCTGCTGCGCGTCCAGGTGGAGGACATGGCGCACTTTTCGCGCTTCGTGCAGGATCAATTGCTGCGGCATCCATCGGTGATCGATGTGAAATCGAGCTTTTCGCTAGAAAAGATCAAGGAAACGACAGCGCTGCCCATTTTGTAGGCTTCCGCGCACGGTCCTACGCGTGGCGTTGATTGGGTACAGATAGAAAAAGGGCGACCTTGCGGCCGCCCCAATCTCATTTCCCCGTAGCGATTATTCAGGCAGCGACAGCCACCGGCATGAACGACTCGAACAGTCGCGATGCCTGGCGGGCGTGGCGCTTGAGCGCGTAATCGAACACGGCGGCCTGCTCCTGCAGCATTTCCGCGAGGATGCTCGACTGATCGGCCGGCGACAGCGTCAGATAGGCGTCGGCCTCGCCGTACGCGTACTCGATCTTCATGCCGGCCTTCCTGGCGATGTGCATCATGGTCGAATTGCGCGCCAGGCAGTGGATGTACAGCGTCGTCACATGCGTGTTGCGGCTGCGGATCGCGGCGCGCTCGAATAGCCTCGAGCCGATACCGATGCCGCGTGCGCTTTCGAGCACGGAGACGCCGAATTCGGCGGTGCGCTTGTTGCCTTCGGCCGGCAGGTAGGCCAGATGGCCGACGCCGCTCAGTTCCAGCTTGCTGTTGAACACGCCGAATACGGTGTCGCGCGTAAAGTCGATCGCGCGCACGTAGTTTTCGATCACATGGTTCGGCACGACCTGGCCGAAGCGCAGCAGACGGTCTTCTTCGTCGAGTGCGAGGAAGTGAGCAAGCAGGCGTTCGCGATCGGCGGCGGTGAGTTCACGGACCAGAACGTGCGCGCGTTCAGCAGGCAGCGACGCGCGATCGTTCGGCGCGATCGGCTCGGTGTTGCGATGGGTCAGCATGTTCATGGTCGGGTTCTCCTTTTAATCAGGCGGCGTTGTGCACCGCAAAACCGATTTTAGCGGAAACCTAAGCCATTCACTAGGGAAAACCCGTATCAAAAGTCGAGGTGAATACCTGGAGCGCTGGAACCCTAAATTTAATTATTTGATTTTAAACAGAAATTAAAAGTGATCGCACGTTCGTGACACGATGCCGCATGGATTCCCTGCGCCGATTTATGTGGTCTGCATGTTGTTGCTTTGCAACATCCGGTGTGCGGGTTGCGATCTGTTCAGACCATCGTCTACCTGGCCGGCGCGCTGCCGAGACCATGCTCGACCATGCCGACCACCTGCTCGGCGAACTCGCGATAGCCCATCCGGCCGTCCGGCTTGAGCCACGTGAAGGTCCAGTTGATCATGCCGAACACCATCATCGTCAGCGCGGTCTGGTTGTCGCGAGTCGCGCGTTCGGGATAGGCGCGCACGAGCTGCCGCGCGAAGGCGGCGACTACGTCGCGCTGACGGTTCAGGATGATCTCGCGCTGCGAATCGACCAGATACTTGACATCGTTCAGCAGCGCGACGTGCCGGCTGTGCGACGTCTCATACTCGGACAGGAACGCGCGGATCAGCTCCGCGAAGGTTTCTCGCTCGCTCAGTTCGCGCCGCTGGCTCGATCCTTCCACCTCGGCGATGATCAGCATCAGGCGCTTCGTGTAGCGATCGAGCAGATCGAACAGGATTGCTTCCTTGCTGTCGTAATAGTGATAGAGGCGCGCTTTCGAGGTGCCGCTCGCCGCGGCAAGATCGGCCATCGACGTGCTTGGATAGCTGGTCTGCGCGAACTTCGCGGCGGCCAGTTCGAGAATCTGCTCGCGTTGGGTTTCGTGGTCGGGGGCTCGGGTGCGGGCCATATTCGTCTGTTCTTATCTTATTGGGGTGAGCAGGGGGCGGATGCCGCGCGCAGTTCGAGCGAGCGCCATTCGTTCGCGTCGCCGCGCAGGCGGATGCGCCGCAGCGCCGCGAGTTCGCGCATGCGCCACAGCACGATGCTGTCGCTGACGAGGAACCACAACTCGGCGGTCATCACGTAGGCGGCGACGCGCGCGGCGGGCTGCCAGGCGTCGGTTGCCCGTTCGAGGATCAGCGCGTCGATTTCGGCAACGCTGCCGCTCGTGAAGGTGTTGTCACGCCAGCGCCGCGTCTCGCCGTTCGCCTGTTTGACCTCCTGCCATTCGAGCGCGAGCCGGCTGATGCGCAGCACGGAAATCGGCGCGGCGTCCGGCAGGTGTGTCTGCAATACGTCCGGCGCAAACATGCCGACCGATGTCGCGCGATCCTTGCGGGTATGCGCCCACGCTTGCGGATCCGTGAGGTCGGCGATCGACAGACGCACTTCGTTCAAACGCTGCGGGCTGTTGCGCACCAGGTAGCAGACGCGGCGCAGCATCAGTTGATCGGACGCGCTTTCGGCGTGCCACACCACGAGATTCGCGGTGCTGTTGGCGAGGCCGTCGAGCACCGCGGCCTGTTCGCGGAACTCGCGCACGAAGTCGCGTTGCGTGTCGGCGCTGACGCGTTCCCAGAAGTCGGCGCGCACGTGCGGAGCGTCGTCGACGCCGCGTAACGGGCCGACCGCCAGATCGTCCCGCAGCGGCTGCACGCGATCGTCGCGGCCCGCCTGGTCCAGCGCGGTACGCAGCGACTCGGCGGCGACGTCGCCGTTGGTGAGGTGAATCGTGCTCATGGGCAAGGGCTTGCAGTGACGCCAGCAGCTGTAACAAAAAGAGGCCGCTCGCCGACTGGAACCCGATGTCCCGATCGATGAGCGGCCCCTAGTTTAAGCGGATCGCGAAACGGCCGAAAGCGGTGGCGGACGTCACGGGAGGGCAGTCCGTACCTAGACCACGAAAGCACTCGACTCAACGTTCGTCGTAACTGACGACGACCTTGTCGCTAACCGGATGACACTGACACGTCAGCACGAACCCATCGCGGACCTCGTGTTCTTCGAGCGTGTAGTTCTTTTCCATCTTCACTTCGCCCTCGAGCACCTTCGCGCGACAGGTGCAGCACACGCCGCCCTTGCACGCATACGGCAGCGCGAGACCGGCGCGCAGCCCGACGTCGAGCACGCTCGTGCCCTGATACGGCAGGCGCAGCTTGCGGCGCTTGCCGTCGAGCACGATTTCGAGCTCGGCCGCGGGGGTGTCCGCGGTGATCTCGACGGGCGGCACGCCCGCCTGCGGCAGCGGCGTACCGAAGCGCTCGACGTGCACCTTCGCGGGCGGCACGCCGGCTGCCTTGAGCGCGGCCTCGGCCGCATCCATCATCGGCGCGGGGCCGCAGATGAACGCTTCGTCGATCGCGTCGGCCGGCAGCAGCTGCTCGATGAACGCCGCGCATTTTTCCTGGTCGAGCACGCCGTTAAACAGCTCGACGTCCTGCAGGTCGTCCGACAGCACGTGATACAGCACGAAGCGGTTCATGAAGCGGTTCTTCAGATCCTCGAGCTCCTCGGCGAACATGATCTGGTCGACGCTGCGGTTGCCGTAGACGAGCGTGAAGGTGCTGCGCGGCTCGACTTCGAGCGTCGTCTTGATGATCGCGAGCACCGGCGTGATGCCCGAGCCGCCCGAGAATGCGAGGTACTGCTGCCCCTGTTCCGCGTTCAGGTGCGTGAAGAAACGGCCGTCCGGCGTCATCACGTCGATCGTATGGCCCGGCTGCAGCGTGTCGAACGCGAAGTTCGAGAAACGCCCGCCGCGCACGCGCTTGATGCCGATGCGCAACTCGCCGTCGCGATCGTAGTCGGTGACGCCCACGCAGATCGAATACGAACGGCGCGTTTCCTCACCGTCGATATGCGTCTTCAGCGTGACGAACTGCCCCTGCGTGAAGCGATAGTGGTCGCGCAGTTCGGGGGGGACTTCGAAGGCGACCGAGACCGCATCGGCGGTTTCGGGGCGCACTTCGCGGATACGCAGCGGATGGAATTGCGGGGTGGCCATATCAGTACGGTTTGAAGTAGTCGAAGGGTTCGCGGCAGTCGAGGCAGCGATACAGGGCCTTGCAGGCGGTCGAGCCGAATTGCGCGAGCCGCTCGGTGTGCGCCGAGCCGCAGCGTGGGCAGCCTGGGGCCGGCAGCGCGCGCGGCACGAAGCGCAGCACTTTCTCCTGCGGCGCTGACGTCGCGGCTGAACCGCAGTTGCCCGTCGGCGGCGCGATGCCGTAGACGCGCAGTTTTTCGCGGGCTTCGGCCGTGATCCAGTCGGTGGTCCACGCCGGCGCGAGCACGGTGGCGACGCGGTATGGCGTGAGCTGCGCGGCCTCGAGCGCACGGCCGATGTCTTCGGCAATCTGCGACATCGCCGGGCAGCCCGAGTAGGTCGGCGTGATCGCGACTTCGAGCGCGCCGTCGGCGGCGCGTCGCACGTCGCGCAGGATGCCGAGCTCGCGGATCGACACCACCGGGATCTCCGGGTCGGGTACCGCTTCGAGCACGGTCCATGCGCGGGTGAGCGCGGCATCGGTGGTGGCAGCGGCGGCGTTCGCGGGCTGCGGGGCGGTCGAGGTCGTCATCGCGTACTCACCAGCTGGCGCCCGGATGCTGGCGCGCGAGGCTCTGCATTTGGGCGAGCACGAAACCCATGTGCTCCGAATGCTCGCCGTGCTTGCCCGTGCTCACGTGCCGCAGCGCCGCGGGCAGCGTCAGCGTGGCCTGGTCGAGGGTGGCGCGCACGTCGTCGAGCCACGCGGCTTCCAGCGCCGAGGTGCGCGGGCCGATGCCGGCCGCGGCGACCGCGTCTTCCACCGCGTCCGCGCTGAAGAACTCGTACGTGTACGGCATCAGATAGTCGAGCGCGGCCTGCGCGCGACGGTGCGATTCGTCGGTGCCGTCGCCGAAACGGATCAGCCACTCGCTCGCGTGATGCACGTGGTACTGCGTTTCCTTGATCGACTTCGCGGCGATCGCGGCGAGCTGCCCGTCGGTGGAGCCCGTCAGCGCACCCCACAGATGCATCATCAGCGTCGCGTACAGGAAGTTGCGCACGATCGTGACCGCGTAATCCTTCCCGGCCTGCGCGGTGCCGGCGAGCGGCCCGTAATGCGGCAGCTCGGCGAGCGTGTAGTTCGCGAATTCGCGCTCGGCGCGGAAGTACGCGTAGTCGTCTTCGCTGCGCTGACGGCCGGCGAGCGGCGCTTCGAGCGTGGTCGCGTGCGTGTACAGCAGGCGCGCCTGGCCGATCAGGTCGAGGCTCATGTTCGACAGCGCGATGTCCTCTTCGAGGATCGGGCCGTGGCCGCACCACTCGGTGTTGCGCTGACCGAGGATCAGCGCGGTATCCGCGAGGCGCAGCACGTACTGGAGATGTTCGGGCGTAGTGGACGTAGTGGACGTAGTGGTCATGGCCGCGCTTACATGTGGTTGACTTCGTCGGGGAGCGTGTAGAACGTCGGGTGGCGATAGATCTTGTCGCCCGCCGGTTCGAACAGCTCGGCCTTCTCGTGCGGCGCCGAGGCCGTGATCGCCGAGGACGGCACCACCCAGATGCTCACGCCTTCCTGGCGGCGCGTGTAGACGTCGCGCGCCATGCGCAGCGCCATCGGCGCGTCGGCGGCATGCAGACTGCCGCAGTGTTTATGGTCGAGTCCCTGCTTGCTGCGCACGAACACTTCCCAAATCGGCCATTCCTTGTTCATTGCTGATCTCCTGATTCCTTTGATGTGCGGTGCCACTCAGGCGGCGTGCTGTTGCGCGCGCTGGCGCTGCTTTTCCGCGTGGGCGAGCGCGGCTTCGCGTACCCAGGCGCCGTCCTCATGGGCCTTCACGCGGGTCGCGAGGCGCTCGCGGTTGCACGGGCCGTCGCCATTGACGACGCGCCAGAACTCTTCCCAGTCGATGTCGCCGTAGTCGTAGTGACCGCGCGCCTCGTTCCATTTGAGGTCCGCGTCGGGCAGCGTGACGCCGAGCACCTTCGCCTGCTCGACGGTCGCATCGACGAATTTCTGGCGCAGGTCGTCGTTGGTGATGCGCTTGATGCCCCATCTGGCCGACTGGTTGCTGTGGACCGAATCCTTGTCGCTCGGGCCGAACATCATCAGCACCGGCCACCACCAGCGGTTCACCGCCTGCTGGACCAGCTCGCGCTGCGCCTCGGTGCCGGCCATCATCGCGAGCAGCGCGTCGAAGCCCTGGCGCTGATGGAACGACTCTTCCTTGCAGATGCGGATCATCGCGCGGGCGTACGGGCCGTACGTGCAGCGGCACAGCGGGATCTGGTTCATGATCGCCGCGCCGTCGACGAGCCAGCCGATCACGCCGACGTCGGCCCAGGTGGGTGTCGGGTAGTTGAAGATGCTCGAATACTTGGCCTTGCCCGCGTGCAGCGCGTCGATCAGCTGCTCGCGCGAGACACCGAGCGTTTCGGCGGCGCTATACAGATAGAGGCCGTGGCCGGCTTCGTCCTGCACCTTGGCGATCAGGATCGCCTTGCGCTTGAGGCTCGGCGCGCGCGTGATCCAGTTGCCCTCGGGCAGCATGCCGACGATCTCCGAGTGCGCATGCTGCGAGATCTGCCGCACCAGCGTTTTGCGGTACGCGTCGGGCATCCAGTCCTGCGGCTCGATCTTGCCGTCGGCGCTCATGACCGCGTCGAAGCGAGCCTGTTGTTCGGGCGAATTCGCGTCCGCGTCCAGCGGAGCGACGTTGCCGGGGGTATCGAGGGATTGGGTGTACATGAGGGACGCTCTCTCTGGAGGAGTGGTCTGTGTCGGCGTAGTATAAACCAACCGACCGGTCGGTTAATAAATTTTTTGTGCAGAGACGTTGGGGCTGATAGCTCATCGAGGGCGTCGAAGCATGCATGCTGGTTTGCCCGGTTTCGACGGGGCCGGCGCTTCATGACCGGCCGTCACCCCGCGCCGACACTTACCGGTAAAATTGCGAATTGGCCGCGATTTGCGGCCCACTTGCATCTCCGGTACTCATGTTACGTCTAAGCGAAATCAAACTCCCGCTCGATCATCCCGAAAGCGCCCTCGAAGCCGCCATCCGTGCGCGCCTCACGGAACTCGGCGTGGCGCGGGACGGGCTCATCCGATACACCGTGTTTCGCCGCGCGCACGACGCGCGCAAGCGCGCCGACATCAAGCTCACCTACATCGTCGATGTCGAGGTCAAGGATGAAGGGGCCGCGTTGAAACGGCTCGCCGACGTGCCGCATTGCGGCGTGACGCCCGACATGAGCTACAAGTTCGTCGCCGAAGCGCCCGCCCAACTGAGCACGCCGCGTCCGGTCGTCATCGGCATGGGGCCGTGCGGACTGTTCGCGGGCCTGATCCTCGCGCAGATGGGCTTCCGGCCGATCATCCTCGAGCGCGGCAAGGCCGTACGTGAGCGCACCAAGGACACGTTTGGCCTGTGGCGCAAATCGGTGCTGAATCCCGAGTCGAACGTGCAGTTCGGCGAAGGTGGCGCGGGCACCTTTTCGGACGGCAAGCTCTACAGCCAGATCAAGGACCCGAAACACTACGGCCGCAAGGTGCTCGACGAATTCGTGCGGGCCGGTGCGCCGGAGGACATCCTGTACCTGAGCCGGCCGCATATCGGCACGTTTCGTCTCGTCAGCATGGTCGAGAAGATGCGCGCGAGCATCCACGAGTTGGGCGGCGAAGTGCGCTTCGAAACGCGTGTCGAGGACATCGACATCGACAACGGCCAGGTGCGCGGGCTGAAGCTGTCGACCGGCGAGACGTTGCGCTGCGACCACGTTGTGCTGGCGGTCGGCCATAGCGCACGCGATACCTTCCAGATGTTGTACGACCGCGGCGTTCACGTCGAGGCGAAGCCGTTTTCGCTCGGTTTTCGGATCGAGCATCCGCAAGGGATCATCGATCGGAGCCGTTTTGGGAAATTTGCCGGTCACAAACAGCTCGGCGCAGCCGACTACAAGGTGGTGCACCACTGCAGCAACGGGCGAGCGGTTTATAGCTTCTGCATGTGTCCCGGCGGCACCGTGGTGGCGGCCACGTCCGAGCTGGGGCGCGTCGTCACGAACGGCATGAGCCAGTACTCGCGCGCGGAGCGCAACGCGAATGCGGGCATCGTGGTCGGCATTACGCCAGACGACTACCCGGGCGGGCCGCTCGCCGGCATCGCGTTCCAGCGCAAGTGGGAGGAGCGGGCGTTCGAGCTCGGTGGCGGTAACTATATGGCTCCAGGGCAGTTGGTCGGCGACTTCATCGCGGGGCGGCCGTCCACTTCATTCGGCTCGGTCGTTCCGTCGTACAAGCCGGGCGTGCGGCCAACCGATCTCAGCACCGCGCTGCCCGACTACGCGATCGAAGCGATTCGCGAAGCCCTGCCACAGATGGAGAAGAAAATCGCAGGTTTCGCGATGCATGATGCGGTGCTGACCGGCGTTGAAACGCGAACTTCGTCGCCGGTACGCGTGCGTCGCGGCGACGACTACCAGAGTGTCAACGTCGACGGGCTGTATCCGGCGGGCGAGGGTGCGGGGTATGCGGGCGGGATCTACTCGGCGGCAATCGACGGAATCGAGGTCGCCGAAGCGGTCGCGCTAAAGATCATGAGTCGGCAAACGGCGTGAGACCGAACCGGCACAGCCGCCGGGCGCCGGGGTAAGCGGACCTGCCGGCGATTGCCGGCGCTTGCCGCGTCGTTCGGGCACAATGCGCGTTTCGCCTCGAACCGATCCTCCGAATGACCATTCGCACCTTGGCTGCCGCATGCGGCGCGGCGCTGCTTGCCCAATTTGCCCCGTTTGTCGTTTCCTCGAGTGCGTTCGCTGCCGAAGCGTCCGAGCATTGGGTCGCCGTTTGGGCGACCGCGCTGCAACCGATTCCACAGCGGGTCGAGTTGCCACCGCTGTATCGCGCGCCGGAAGTCGCCGGGCGCACCGTTCGGCAAATCATGTATCCGACGTTGTCGGGGAGGGTGGCGCGAATTCATCTGAGCAATGCGTATGGCAAGACGCCTCTCGTCATCGACGAACTGCGCATCGCGCGCTCCGCCGGTGGCGCGGCAGCAGTCGAGGGCGCCGGCAGTCGGGTGACGTTTGGCGGTAAGGGCGCGGTCAGCGTTCCGCCTGGCGGCGAGGTGGACAGCGATCCGGTCGCGATCGATGTCGTCGAGGGCGCGCCATATGCGATCAGTGCGTTCGTGGGACCGGAGCAGCGGATCGTCGCATGGCACCGAGTGTCGAATCAGGTGAATTATGTGTCCGGGCCCGGCAATCACACCACCGACGCGTCCGCCACGGCGTTTCCCGGACGCTTCACGCAATATGTGTGGGTCACGGGTTTGTCGGTGGAGACGGCGGCACCGTCGCTTGCCGTGGCCGCGATCGGCGACTCGATCACCGACGGCATGCGCTCCACCCTCAACCAGAACCGTCGCTGGCCGGATGCGCTGGCTCGGCGGCTGGCGGCCAGCGGCGCGCAGTCGACCGCGATCGTGAATCTCGGCATCAGCGGCAACCGGCTCCTGAGCGACTCGCCTTGCTATGGCGACGCGCTTGCGAGCCGCTTCGAGCGCGACGTTTTGCGACGTCCAGGCGTCAAAGCGGCGATCCTGCTGATTGGCATCAACGACATCAACTTTGCGGCAATGCCGCCTCATGGCGGGCTCGACTGCGATTTTCCTCATACGTCGGTCACGGCTGCCGATCTGATCGCCGGTTACCAGCGAGTGATCGCGGCCGCGCGGCGCAACGGTGTCAAGATGTTCGGCGCGACGCTGACGCCGGCGTCGCTGCCACCGGAGCGGGAAAACATCCGACTCGCGGTTAATCAGTGGATCCGAACTAGTCGTGCTTTCGATGGCGTCGTCGACTTCGACGCGGCGTTGCGCGATCGGGCGCAGCCGAAGCGTCTGCAGCGCGCTTTCGATAGCGGCGATCACATCCATCCGAGCGACGCGGGCTACGCGGCTATGGCCGCTGCAGTTCCTGTCGAGGTCGTGGTGGATGCGACCCGGAAGTGAGCGGCAACTTTTTTAAGCGAAAGCAAAAACGGGTATTGACGAGACGCGAGAGAGTCTCCATAATCTCGTTTCTCTGCTGCAGACGCAGCGACGCAAACGAAGCGGTGCCGGGTAGTGGTGGTTCAGGCGCGGCGGGTTTGGCGGACCGATCTTTAAAAACTAACAGTCGATAAGTGTGGGCGCTTGATGCGGAATGCGGCGGCGGATTCTCCGGAGTCTGCTGTCAGGCAGAAGTATCAGAAGCCTCACACAGTATTAGAGGAAGGTTTGTCTGTCGAAAGACGGATCAATCATCGTCAGTACGTTGAGTGAGCGACCGGGTTCGAGAGAGCCCGAACACAGTAACAGGTTTGAACTGAAGAGTTTGATCCTGGCTCAGATTGAACGCTGGCGGCATGCCTTACACATGCAAGTCGAACGGCAGCACGGACTTCGGTCTGGTGGCGAGTGGCGAACGGGTGAGTAATACATCGGAACGTGTCCTGGAGTGGGGGATAGCCCGGCGAAAGCCGGATTAATACCGCATACGCTCGGGAGAGGAAAGCGGGGGATCTTTCGGGACCTCGCGCTCAAGGGGCGGCCGATGGCAGATTAGGTAGTTGGTGGGGTAAAGGCCTACCAAGCCGACGATCTGTAGCTGGTCTGAGAGGACGACCAGCCACACTGGGACTGAGACACGGCCCAGACTCCTACGGGAGGCAGCAGTGGGGAATTTTGGACAATGGGCGCAAGCCTGATCCAGCAATGCCGCGTGTGTGAAGAAGGCCTTCGGGTTGTAAAGCACTTTTGTCCGGAAAGAAAACCTCGTGGCTAATATCCGAGAGGGATGACGGTACCGGAAGAATAAGCACCGGCTAACTACGTGCCAGCAGCCGCGGTAATACGTAGGGTGCGAGCGTTAATCGGAATTACTGGGCGTAAAGCGTGCGCAGGCGGTGCTGTAAGACCGATGTGAAATCCCCGGGCTTAACCTGGGAACTGCATTGGTGACTGCAGCGCTGGAGTATGGCAGAGGGGGGTGGAATTCCACGTGTAGCAGTGAAATGCGTAGAGATGTGGAGGAACACCGATGGCGAAGGCAGCCCCCTGGGCCAATACTGACGCTCATGCACGAAAGCGTGGGGAGCAAACAGGATTAGATACCCTGGTAGTCCACGCCCTAAACGATGTCAACTGGTTGTCGGGCCTTCATTGGCTTGGTAACGTAGCTAACGCGTGAAGTTGACCGCCTGGGGAGTACGGTCGCAAGATTAAAACTCAAAGGAATTGACGGGGACCCGCACAAGCGGTGGATGATGTGGATTAATTCGATGCAACGCGAAAAACCTTACCTACCCTTGACATGTATGGAATCCTGCCGAGAGGCGGGAGTGCCCGAAAGGGAGCCATAACACAGGTGCTGCATGGCTGTCGTCAGCTCGTGTCGTGAGATGTTGGGTTAAGTCCCGCAACGAGCGCAACCCTTGTCCCTAGTTGCTACGCAAGAGCACTCCAGGGAGACTGCCGGTGACAAACCGGAGGAAGGTGGGGATGACGTCAAGTCCTCATGGCCCTTATGGGTAGGGCTTCACACGTCATACAATGGTCGGAACAGAGGGTTGCCAAGCCGCGAGGTGGAGCCAATCCCAGAAAACCGATCGTAGTCCGGATCGCACTCTGCAACTCGGGTGCGTGAAGCTGGAATCGCTAGTAATCGCGGATCAGCATGCCGCGGTGAATACGTTCCCGGGTCTTGTACACACCGCCCGTCACACCATGGGAGTGGGTTTTACCAGAAGTGGCTAGTCTAACCGCAAGGAGGACGGTCACCACGGTAGGATTCATGACTGGGGTGAAGTCGTAACAAGGTAGCCGTATCGGAAGGTGCGGCTGGATCACCTCCTTTCCAGAGCTGTGCATTCATTGCACTCAAGTGCTCACGCTTATCGGCTGTGGTTAGAAGAAACGCAGGCAGGCTCAGGGGTCTGTAGCTCAGCCGGTTAGAGCACCGTCTTGATAAGGCGGGGGTCGATGGTTCGAATCCATCCAGACCCACCAGTGTCTTGTCTGGTGAGCTGAAGGGCTGGGGCCGCTGGAGTATCTGTGAGACTGGGGGATTAGCTCAGCTGGGAGAGCACCTGCTTTGCAAGCAGGGGGTCGTCGGTTCGATCCCGTCATCCTCCACCAATCCTCAATGCCAAGGGTTCAGCACGAAGTGATGCTGAGTACTTTGCATTGGCGATTGAGCCAGTCAGAGCGGTATGAGGCACAGGCTTCATACCGGCTGCCGTTCTTTAACAATCAGGAAGAAGTAGTAAAGAGATTCACGAAAGGCACCTGGAGATGGGTGCGGAGTAGGTGAATCAGGGTTGTGATTGTATCGATGTATTTTAAAGGTGATCGAAAGATTGCTTTGGAATACGGCGCAACACGAATACTCAACCTGTAGCGAGTGCGTCTATCCCCTGCGGGGATGGGACCCACGTAAGCGCTAAAGCGCTAGCGTGGGTCGACACAGAGACACACCCGTTATAGGGTCAAGCGAACAAGTGCATGTGGTGGATGCCTTGGCGATCACAGGCGATGAAGGACGCGGTAGCCTGCGAAAAGCTCCGGGGAGCTGGCAAACGAGCATTGATCCGGAGATGTCCGAATGGGGAAACCCACTCCTAATGGAGTATCCGTAGCTGAATCCATAGGCTACGTGAGGCGAACGCGGTGAACTGAAACATCTAAGTAACCGCAGGAAAAGAAATCAACCGAGATTCCCAGAGTAGTGGCGAGCGAAATGGGATCAGCCGGTACACGTTATCTGTATTGTTAGTCGAACGCTCTGGAAAGTGCGGCCATAGCAGGTGATAGCCCTGTAGACGAAAACAGCATGGAAGAACTGGGTGTACGAGAAGTAGGGCGGGACACGTGAAATCCTGTCTGAAGATGGGGGGACCATCCTCCAAGGCTAAATACTCGTGATCGACCGATAGTGAACCAGTACCGTGAGGGAAAGGCGAAAAGAACCCCGGGAGGGGAGTGAAACAGATCCTGAAACCGCATGCATACAAACAGTCGGAGCCTCTGCGAAGGGGTGACGGCGTACCTTTTGTATAATGGGTCAGCGACTTACATTCAGTGGCGAGCTTAACCGATTAGGGCAGGCGTAGCGAAAGCGAGTCCGAACAGGGCGTCCAGTCGCTGGGTGTAGACCCGAAACCAGGTGATCTATCCATGGCCAGGTTGAAGGCACGGTAACACGTGCTGGAGGACCGAACCCACTAACGTTGAAAAGTTAGGGGATGAGCTGTGGATAGGGGTGAAAGGCTAAACAAACCTGGAAATAGCTGGTTCTCTCCGAAAACTATTTAGGTAGTGCCTCGTGTATCACCTTCGGGGGTAGAGCACTGTCATGGTTGTGGGGTCCATTGCGGATTACTACGCCATAGCAAACTCCGAATACCGAAGAGTGCAATCACGGGAGACAGACATCGGGTGCTAACGTCCGGTGTCAAGAGGGAAACAACCCAGACCGCCAGCTAAGGTCCCCAAATATGGCTAAGTGGGAAACGAAGTGGGAAGGCTAAAACAGTCAGGAGGTTGGCTTAGAAGCAGCCACCCTTTAAAGAAAGCGTAATAGCTCACTGATCGAGTCGTCCTGCGCGGAAGATGTAACGGGGCTAAGCCATATACCGAAGCTGCGGATGCACAGTAATGTGCATGGTAGGAGAGCGTTCCGTAAGCCTGCGAAGGTGCACTGGAAAGTGTGCTGGAGGTATCGGAAGTGCGAATGCTGACATGAGTAGCGATAAAGGGGGTGAAAGGCCCCCTCGCCGTAAGCCCAAGGTTTCCTACGCAACGTTCATCGGCGTAGGGTGAGTCGGCCCCTAAGGCGAGGCAGAAATGCGTAGCTGATGGGAAGCAGATTAATATTTCTGCACCATTGTGAAATGCGATGGGGGGACGGATCGCGGAAGGTTGTCCGGGTGTTGGAAGTCCCGGTCCTTGCATTGGAGAAGGCGCTTTGGCAAATCCGGGCGCAGAATTCAAGGGTGCGAGGCGAGCCACTTCGGTGGCGAAGCAACTGGAAGGGGTTCCAGGAAAAGCCTCTAAGCTTCAGTTTCACAGTGACCGTACCGCAAACCGACACAGGTGGGCGAGATGAGTATTCTAAGGCGCTTGAGAGAACTCGGGAGAAGGAACTCGGCAAATTGGTACCGTAACTTCGGGATAAGGTACGCCCTCATAGCCTGACTGGCCTGCGCCAGAAGGGTGAAAGGGTTGCAATAAACTGGTGGCTGCGACTGTTTAATAAAAACACAGCACTCTGCAAACACGAAAGTGGACGTATAGGGTGTGACGCCTGCCCGGTGCCGGAAGATTAAATGATGGGGTGCAAGCTCCTGATTGAAGTCCCGGTAAACGGCGGCCGTAACTATAACGGTCCTAAGGTAGCGAAATTCCTTGTCGGGTAAGTTCCGACCTGCACGAATGGCGTAACGATGGCCACACTGTCTCCTCCCGAGACTCAGCGAAGTTGAAGTGTTTGTGATGATGCAATCTCCCCGCGGCTAGACGGAAAGACCCCATGAACCTTTACTGTAGCTTTGCATTGGACTTTGAACCGGTCTGTGTAGGATAGGTGGGAGGCTATGAAGTTGGGACGCCAGTCTCAATGGAGCCGTCCTTGAAATACCACCCTGATCTGTTTGAGGTTCTAACCTTGGCCCGTGATCCGGGTCGGGGACAGTGCATGGTAGGCAGTTTGACTGGGGCGGTCTCCTCCCAAAGTGTAACGGAGGAGTACGAAGGTACGCTAGGTACGGTCGGAAATCGTGCTGATAGTGCAATGGCATAAGCGTGCTTGACTGTGAGACTGACAAGTCGAACAGGTGCGAAAGCAGGTCATAGTGATCCGGTGGTTCTGTATGGAAGGGCCATCGCTCAACGGATAAAAGGTACTCTGGGGATAACAGGCTGATACCGCCCAAGAGTTCATATCGACGGCGGTGTTTGGCACCTCGATGTCGGCTCATCTCATCCTGGGGCTGTAGCCGGTCCCAAGGGTATGGCTGTTCGCCATTTAAAGAGGTACGTGAGCTGGGTTTAAAACGTCGTGAGACAGTTTGGTCCCTATCTGCCGTGGGCGCTGGATATTTGAAGGGGGCTGCTCCTAGTACGAGAGGACCGGAGTGGACGAACCTCTGGTGTACCGGTTGTCACGCCAGTGGCATCGCCGGGTAGCTATGTTCGGAAGAGATAACCGCTGAAAGCATCTAAGCGGGAAACTCGCCTTAAGATGAGATATCCCCGGGGCTTCGAGCCCCTTGAAGGGTCGTTCAAGACCAGGACGTTGATAGGTCAGGTGTGCACGTACAGTAATGTACTGAGCTAACTGATACTAATTGCCCGTAAGGCTTGATCCTATAACAGGTGTGTCTCGACCCGCGTGAGTGCTTCAGCACTTACGCGGGTCCGATCCCCGAAGGGGATTTGTGTGACCTCCCGCGGGAGCTCACAGAAACGCACGGTTGGGATTCAGTGTTGTGCCAGAAACAACACAACCCCCCACACTCGAATCCTTTACGCTTCTTCCCGATTGGCTGTGGCGCAACCGGTTGACTCCAGCCCTGCGACGCAGCAACCCGTCATGCCTGATGACCATAGCGAGTCGGTCCCACCCCTTCCCATCCCGAACAGGACCGTGAAACGACTCCACGCCGATGATAGTGCGGATTGCCCGTGTGAAAGTAGGTAATCGTCAGGCTCCCCTCCAGTCAGAAACCCCACCCGCCGCGGTGGGGTTTTTGCGTTTACGAACGGCTAACAGCCAATCACTATATAAGTGAGAGCGTTGGGATCGGAACGGTCAAGCAGCCCTTGACAAAGAGACATTGTTCCCCCATAATCGTCAGTTCTCTGCGGAGGGGTGCCCGAGTGGCTAAAGGGGGCAGACTGTAAATCTGTTGGCTTACGCCTACGTTGGTTCGAATCCAACCTCCTCCACCAGAATGCACGATGTAGCAGTTGTTGGGAATCCATGATCCTTGCGGGTGTAGCTCAATGGTAGAGCAGAAGCCTTCCAAGCTTACGACGAGGGTTCGATTCCCTTCACCCGCTCCAGCAACACAGAGGTAGCGCCCATGTGGCTCAGTGGTAGAGCACTCCCTTGGTAAGGGAGAGGTCGGCAGTTCGATCCTGCCCATGGGCACCAGAAGTAATCGGTGATTGTTTGCGCCCGGCGCAACGTACGGAAAATCCTCTTAGGAGTCGAAAATGGCCAAGGGTAAGTTTGAGCGGACCAAGCCGCACGTGAACGTGGGCACGATCGGTCACGTTGACCACGGCAAGACCACGCTGACGGCAGCGATCACGACGGTCCTGACGCAGAAGTTTGGCGGCGAAGCGAAGGCGTACGACCAGATCGACGCGGCGCCGGAAGAAAAGGCGCGTGGCATTACCATCAACACCGCGCACGTCGAGTACGAAACGGCTAACCGCCACTACGCACACGTCGACTGCCCGGGCCACGCAGACTACGTGAAGAACATGATCACGGGCGCGGCGCAGATGGACGGCGCAATCCTGGTGTGCTCGGCTGCCGACGGCCCGATGCCGCAAACGCGTGAGCACATCCTGCTGGCGCGTCAGGTTGGCGTTCCGTACATCATCGTGTTCCTGAACAAGTGCGACATGGTGGACGACGCCGAGCTGCTGGAGCTCGTCGAGATGGAAGTTCGCGAACTTCTGTCGAAGTACGACTTCCCGGGCGACGAGACGCCGATCATCAAGGGTTCGGCCAAGCTGGCGCTGGAAGGCGACAAGGGCGAGCTGGGCGAGGTGGCGATCATGAACCTGGCCGATGCGCTGGACACGTACATCCCGACGCCGGAGCGCGCGGTTGACGGTGCGTTCCTGATGCCGGTGGAAGACGTGTTCTCGATCTCGGGTCGCGGCACGGTGGTGACGGGTCGCGTCGAGCGCGGCGTGATCAAGGTTGGCGAGGAAATCGAGATCGTCGGTATCCGCGCAACGGCCAAGACGACCTGCACGGGCGTGGAAATGTTCCGCAAGCTGCTCGACCAGGGTCAGGCAGGCGACAACGTTGGTATCCTGCTGCGCGGCACGAAGCGTGAAGACGTGGAGCGTGGTCAGGTTCTGGCCAAGCCGGGTTCGATCAACCCGCACACGCACTTCACGGCTGAAGTGTACGTGCTGAGCAAGGACGAAGGCGGCCGTCACACGCCGTTCTTCAACAACTACCGTCCGCAGTTCTACTTCCGTACGACGGACGTGACGGGCTCGATCGAGCTGCCGAAGGACAAGGAAATGGTGATGCCGGGCGACAACGTGTCGATCACGGTGAAACTGATCAACCCGATCGCGATGGAAGAAGGTCTGCGCTTCGCAATTCGCGAAGGTGGCCGTACGGTCGGCGCTGGTGTCGTCGCCAAGATCATCGAGTAACGCCAGAGAGTTCTCGACAATCGGTTGTATCGGGGTTGGCGGTGTCGTCAACCCCAAATGGTTTAGGGGTATAGCTCAACTGGCAGAGCGTCGGTCTCCAAAACCGAAGGTTGGGGGTTCGATTCCCTCTGCCCCTGCCAACTATCGCGCCGTAGTGGCGCTTGTTAAGGTGTTATGGCGAATCCTTCCGTCGAAACTGTAAATACATCCGGCGACAAGTTGATGTTGATCGCAGGTGTGTTGCTGGTCTTGGCCGGGTTCGTGGGGTTCTTCTGGCTTAATGGCCAGGAATGGTACATCCGCGGAGCCGCCTTGGCTGTTGGTGCGATCGCGGGTGTCGTAGTCGGTCTTCTCTCGGCGCCTGGCAAGGGTTTCATCGCTTTCGCCAATGACTCATACAAAGAGGTCCGCAAGGTAGTCTGGCCGAGTCGCAAAGAGGCGACCCAAACAACACTCGTGGTCTTCGGCTTCGTAGTCGTGATGGCTATCTTCCTCTGGGTTTGTGATAAATCCATTGAGTGGGCGATTTTCTCGGCGATTCTGGGTTGGAAATGATATGAGTGATACTCCGGCATCCCCGAGCGGCAAACGTTGGTACGTAGTGCACGCATATTCCGGTATGGAGAAGAGCGTGCAACGAGCGCTTCAGGAGCGCATCGAGCGGGCTGGTATGCAGGATCAGTTCGGCCAGATCCTCGTTCCAACGGAAGAGGTTGTTGAGGTAAAGGGCGGTCACAAATCAGTAACCGAACGTCGTTTCTTCCCGGGCTATGTTTTAGTCGAAATGGAAATGACAGACGAAACGTGGCACCTCGTCAAAAATACGGCGAAGGTGACCGGCTTCGTCGGCGGGGCGCGTAATCGGCCGAGCCCGATCTCCCCTCGGGAAGTTGAAAAGATCATGTCGCAGATGCAGGAGGGCGTGGAGAAGCCGCGTCCGAAGACCCTGTTTGAGGTGGGCGAGATGGTGCGCGTGAAAGAAGGCCCGTTCACAGATTTCAACGGCAGCGTCGAAGAAGTGAACTACGAAAAGTCGCGAGTCCGTGTTTCCGTTACAATCTTCGGCCGCGCAACGCCGGTCGAGTTGGAATTCGGCCAAGTCGAAAAGTTGTAGTCTAGATTTTACGGAACGCACCGCTAGGTGCGTTCCGTATTTCGCGCTTACGGTCCGCGTAATGGCCGTTGAGGAGCGTAACTAGCCAGTTTGTCGGCGAACACGCGCTACTACTCACTGAGCGTCCGCCCGTAAGGCGGCGTTCCACAGAGGTTCTCGAAATGGCAAAGAAAATTATCGGCTTTATCAAGCTGCAGATTCCTGCAGGTAAAGCCAATCCGTCGCCGCCGGTTGGTCCGGCACTGGGTCAGCGCGGCCTGAACATCATGGAGTTCTGCAAGGCGTTCAACGCGCAGACTCAAGCGATGGAACCGGGTCTGCCGATTCCTGTCGTGATCACGGCATTCGCGGACAAGAGCTTCACGTTCGTTCTGAAGACGCCGCCGGCTACGGTTCTGATCAAGAAGGCAGCGAAGCTCGATAAGGGTTCGAGCAAGCCGCATACCGACAAAGTGGGCAAGATCACCCGCGCTCAAGCTGAAGATATCGCCAAGACTAAGATGCCCGATCTGACGGCTGCTGATCTGGACGCAGCGGTTCGTACGATCGCTGGTAGCGCCCGCTCGATGGGCATCACCGTGGAGGGCGTGTAAATGGCTAAGCTTTCGAAGCGTCTGCAAGCATTTGCAGCCAAAGTGGATCGTCAGAAGCTGTACCCGATCGAAGACGCTCTGTCGCTCGTGAAGGAATGCGCAAGCGCGAAGTTCGACGAGTCGATCGACGTCGCCGTGCAACTCGGCATTGACGCAAAGAAGTCGGATCAAGTGGTTCGCGGCTCGGTCGTGCTGCCCGCTGGTACCGGTAAGTCGGTCCGCGTCGCTGTGTTCGCGCAGGGCGAAAAGGCTGAGCAGGCTCGTGCCGCTGGTGCTGACGTCGTCGGTATGGAAGACCTGGCCGAACAGGTCAAGGCCGGGAACCTGAACTTCGACATCGTGATCGCTTCGCCGGACACGATGCGTATCGTCGGTACGCTCGGGCAGATTCTCGGCCCGCGTGGCCTGATGCCGAACCCGAAGGTTGGCACGGTCACGCCGGACGTCGCGACCGCGGTCAAGAACGCCAAGGCTGGTCAGGTGCAATTCCGTGTCGACAAGGCCGGCATTATCCACGCAACGATCGGCCGCGCTTCGTTTGAACCGGCAGCACTGCGCAACAACCTGAATGCGCTGATCGAAGCGCTGCAGAAGGCGAAGCCGGCAACGAGCAAGGGCGTGTATCTGCGCAAGGTCGCTCTGTCGAGCACGATGGGTGTTGGTGTTCGTGTCGACCAGACGTCGATCGCTGCCCAGTAATGAATTTCGCCGCTCCGGCGCGAGTTGGGGCGGCTTCTAAGGGCTTTGGGCGGTTGCGAGGTGGCAGTCTGCATCGCGCGACCGGTTGTCAAAGACCGTTGGTGGGCACGCAGCAAGTAGGCGGGTCCTTAATGTAAAGCCAACGCAGATGGCGAACCCGAAAAGGTTTTGTAGTGATGAAGCCGTTCGATGTCTGTAGCGATACGGATTTTTGACGGTCGAAATACTCCTGACTGGTCGGACGCCGTTATTGAATGCGGTACACAAGGCGCACGCTGCGTGTATCGAATCTGGAGGTTAACCGTGCCACTAAACAAAGAAAGCAAGCAGGCCGTCGTCGCTGAGGTTGCCGCGCAAGTCGCGAAAGCTCAGACCGTGGTTCTGGCTGAGTATCGTGGAATCGCGGTTGGCGATCTGACCAAGCTGCGCGCGAAAGCGCGTGAGCAACAGGTTTACCTTCGCGTGTTGAAGAACACGCTGGCGCGTCGCGCCGTCGAGGGTACCCCGTTTGCTCCGCTGGCAGAGCAGATGACTGGCCCCCTGATCTACGGCATCTCGGAAGATGCGATTGCTGCTGCTAAGGTCGTCAATGACTTCAGCAAGAGCAATGACAAGTTGGTCATCAAGGCTGGTTCCTACGAAGGCAAGGTGATGGACAAGGCGGGCGTGCAAGCGCTGGCAAGCATCCCGAGCCGCGAAGAACTGCTCTCCAAGCTGTTGTACGTTATGCAGGCACCTGTTTCTGGCTTCGCGCGCGCTCTGGCCGCGCTGGCAGAAAAGAAGCAAGGCGAAGAAGCCGCTGCGTAATGCACTTCAGTCGAGCGTGATTGATCGCTGGCTGTATCCGAATTCAATTTAGGAGTATTTCAAATGGCAATCGCAAAAGAAGACATCCTCGAAGCCGTAGGCTCGATGTCGGTTCTGGAACTGAACGAGTTGGTCAAGGCGTTCGAAGAAAAGTTTGGCGTCTCGGCAGCTGCTGTTGCAGTGGCTGGCCCGGCAGGTGCAGCCGGCGGCGCTGCTGCTGCTGAAGAGCAGACCGAATTCACGGTCATCTTGGCTGAAACCGGTGCAAACAAGGTTTCGGTCATTAAGGCTGTTCGCGAACTGACGGGTCTCGGCCTGAAGGAAGCGAAGGATCTGGTCGACGGTGCACCGAAGCCCGTTAAGGAAGCGGTGCCCAAGGCTGCTGCTGAAGAAGCCAAGAAGAAGCTGGAAGAAGCCGGCGCGAAGGTTGAAATCAAGTAAGCTTCAACGCGCTGTGCGAAGGCTGGCGGTTTTTCACCGCCGGCCTTTTTGTGCTTTGTGGAGGACGCGTTTTTGCGGGCGTATGCCGGCAGGAATGTGATTCCCAGAAGCCAAAGAAAAACGCCCACGGTAATTTTGACCGGCATTTCTCTTTGTCTTCTGAAGCGACTGCAGAAGGCAAGTTTGGTCGGGTAGCGGGCAACACAGGCATCCGCTGCCGTCAGCCAGCGGTTGGTAGCGGCCAACCACCAAGCTTCTAGGCTCGTTCAAGCCATCGGACGGCCATCGGGTCTCAGTCGGTGAACACTCGGGTTGTCTCATCAAGGTATCCTGCCTCGACAACTATGCCCGCCGTGATTCGGAGATCGTATGCAATATTCCTTCACCGAGAAGAAGCGTATTCGCAAGAGTTTTGCGAAGCGCCCCATCGTTCACCAAGTACCTTTCCTGCTGGCTACCCAGCTTGAATCATTCAGCACGTTTCTGCAAGCAGATACGTCATCTACGCAACGCAAGCCGGAAGGCTTGCAGGCCGCGTTTACTTCCGTTTTTCCGATCGTTTCGCACAACGGCTTCGCGCGCCTTGAGTTCGTCAGCTACATGCTGTCGCCGCCGGCATTCAACATCAAGGAATGCCAGCAGCGCGGTCTGACGTACTGCTCGGCGCTGCGCGCCAAGGTGCGTCTGGTGCTGCTCGACAAAGAATCACCGAGCAAGCCGGTCGTCAAAGAAGTGAAGGAACAGGAAGTGTACATGGGCGAAATCCCGCTCATGACGCCGACCGGTTCGTTCGTCATCAACGGCACGGAACGTGTGATCGTTTCGCAGTTGCACCGTTCGCCGGGTGTTTTCTTCGAACACGACAAGGGCAAGACGCACAGCTCGGGCAAGCTGCTGTTTTCGGCACGTATCATTCCCTACCGTGGCTCGTGGCTCGACTTCGAGTTCGACCCGAAGGACGTGCTGTACTTCCGCGTCGACCGTCGTCGTAAGATGCCGGTTACGATCCTGCTAAAGGCAATCGGCCTGACGCCGGAACAGATCCTCGCAAACTTCTTCGTGTTCGACAATTTCACGCTGATGCCGGAAGGCGCGCAGATGGAATTCGTGCCGGAGCGTTTGCGCGGTGAAGTCGCGCGCTTCGATATCACGGACCGCGATGGCAACGTGATCGTCCAGAAGGACAAGCGGATCAACGCCAAGCACATTCGCGACCTCGATAACGCGAAGACCAAGTTCATCTCGGTGCCGGAAGATTATCTGCTCGGCCGCGTGCTCGCGAAGAACGTGATCGACGGCGATACGGGTGAAGTCATCGCGAACGCCAACGACGAAATTACCGAATCCGTGCTCGAGAAGCTGCGCGAAGCGAAGATCAAGGACATCCAGACGCTCTACACGAACGATCTGGACCAAGGTCCGTACATCTCGTCGACGCTGCGTATCGACGAAACGGCCGACAAGATGGCCGCACGTATCGCGATCTACCGCATGATGCGTCCGGGCGAGCCGCCGACGGAAGAAGCGGTCGAGGCACTGTTCAACCGTCTGTTCTACAGCGAAGAAGCGTACGACCTGTCGAAGGTGGGTCGTATGAAGTTCAACCGGCGCGTCGGCCGTGATGAAATCGTCGGTCCGATGACGCTGCAGGACGACGACATTCTCGCGACGATCAAGATCCTCGTCGAGCTGCGCAACGGCAAGGGCGAAGTGGACGACATCGACCACCTCGGCAACCGTCGTGTGCGCTGCGTCGGCGAACTCGCTGAGAACCAGTTCCGCGCGGGCCTCGTGCGTGTCGAACGTGCTGTGAAGGAACGCCTCGGCCAGGCCGAAAGCGAAAACTTGATGCCGCACGACCTGATCAACTCGAAGCCGATCTCGTCGGCGATTCGCGAGTTCTTCGGGTCGTCGCAGCTGTCGCAGTTCATGGACCAGACCAATCCGCTGTCGGAAATCACGCACAAGCGTCGTGTTTCTGCACTAGGCCCGGGCGGTCTGACTCGTGAGCGCGCCGGCTTCGAAGTCCGCGACGTGCACCCAACTCACTACGGCCGTGTGTGCCCGATTGAAACGCCGGAAGGTCCGAACATCGGTCTGATCAACTCGCTCGCTCTGTACGCGCACCTGAACGAATACGGCTTCCTCGAAACGCCATATCGCAAGGTGGCGGACGGCAAGGTGACCGACCAGATTGACTATCTGTCGGCGATCGAAGAAGGCCGTTACGTGATCGCTCAGGCGAACGCGGCGGTGGCCGACGACCGCACGCTGACCGACGAACTCGTGTCGTCGCGTGAAGCGGGCGAAACGCTGATGGTCACGCCGGACCGCATTCAGTACATGGACGTGGCGCCGTCGCAGATCGTGTCGGTCGCAGCTTCGCTGATTCCGTTCCTCGAGCACGACGACGCGAACCGCGCATTGATGGGCTCGAACATGCAGCGTCAGGCCGTCCCGTGTCTGCGTCCGGAAAAGCCGGTCGTCGGTACGGGTATCGAACGCACCGTGGCGGTCGACTCGGGCACGACGGTTCAGGCACTGCGTGGCGGTGTGGTCGATTACGTCGACGCGGGCCGTATCGTAATTCGCGTGAACGACGACGAAGCGGTCGCGGGTGAAGTCGGCGTCGACATCTACAATCTGATCAAGTACACGCGTTCGAACCAGAACACGAACATCAACCAACGTCCGATCGTGAAGATGGGCGACAAGGTTGCGCGCGGCGACGTGCTGGCTGACGGCGCATCGACCGATCTGGGCGAGCTCGCGCTCGGCCAGAACATGCTGATCGCGTTCATGCCATGGAACGGCTACAACTTCGAAGACTCCATCCTGATTTCGGAGAAGGTCGTTGCGGACGACCGTTACACGTCGATTCACATCGAAGAACTGAACGTCGTTGCACGCGACACGAAGCTCGGACCGGAAGAAATCACGCGCGACATCTCGAATCTCGCCGAAGTGCAGCTTGGCCGCCTCGACGAGTCGGGCATCGTGTACATCGGCGCGGAAGTCGAGGCGGGCGACGTGCTGGTCGGCAAGGTCACGCCGAAGGGCGAAACCCAGCTCACGCCGGAAGAAAAGCTGCTGCGCGCGATCTTCGGTGAGAAGGCGTCGGACGTGAAGGACACGTCGCTGCGCGTGCCGTCGGGCATGAGCGGCACTGTGATCGACGTGCAGGTATTCACGCGTGAAGGCATCCAGCGCGACAAGCGCGCGCAACAGATCATCGACGATGAACTGAAGCGCTATCGTCTCGACCTGAACGACCAGTTGCGTATCGTGGAAGGCGATGCGTTCCAGCGTCTCGCACGCATGCTCGAAGGCAAGGTGGTGAACGGCGGTCCGAAGAAGCTCGCGAAGGGCACGAAGATCGACCGCGCTTACCTCGAAGATCTGGACCACTATCACTGGTTCGACATCCGCCTCGCGGATGAAGAAGCAGCGGCCCAGCTCGAAGCGATCAAGAACTCGATCGAAGAGAAGCGTCACCAGTTCGACCTCGCGTTCGAAGAGAAGCGCAAGAAGCTCACGCAAGGCGACGAACTGCCGCCGGGCGTGCTGAAGATGGTCAAGGTGTATCTGGCGGTGAAGCGCCGTCTGCAGCCTGGCGACAAGATGGCAGGCCGTCACGGTAACAAGGGTGTCGTGTCGAAGATCGTGCCGATCGAAGACATGCCGTACATGGCCGACGGCCGTCCGGCTGACGTCGTTCTGAACCCGCTCGGCGTGCCGTCGCGGATGAACGTGGGTCAGGTTCTCGAAGTGCATCTGGGTTGGGCCGCGAAGGGTCTCGGCTGGCGTATCGGCGAAATGCTGCAGCGTCAGGCGAAGATCGCTGAACTGCGCGAATTCCTGATCAAGATCTACAACGAATCGGGCCGCGCCGAAGAGCTGGACAGCTTCAGCGACGACGAAATCCTCGAACTGGCGAAGAACCTGCGCGAAGGCGTGCCGTTCGCAACGCCGGTGTTCGACGGTGCGACGGAAGAAGAAATGTCCCGCGCGCTCGATCTGGCGTTCCCGGACGACATCGCTGAAAACCTCGGCATGACGCCGTCGAAGAACCAGGTGCGTCTGTTCGACGGTCGCACGGGCGAGATGTTCGAACGTACGGTGACGGTCGGCTACATGCACTACCTGAAGCTGCACCACCTGGTCGACGACAAGATGCACGCGCGTTCCACAGGCCCGTACTCGCTCGTCACGCAGCAGCCGTTGGGCGGTAAGGCGCAGTTCGGTGGCCAGCGTTTCGGTGAAATGGAAGTGTGGGCGCTCGAAGCGTACGGCGCATCGTACGTGCTGCAGGAAATGCTGACGGTGAAGTCGGACGACGTGACGGGCCGGACCAAGGTGTACGAGAACCTGGTCAAGGGCGATCACGTGATCGATGCCGGCATGCCTGAGTCGTTCAACGTGTTGGTGAAGGAAATCCGGTCGCTGGGTATCGACATCGACCTGGACCGGAACTAATCGGACTACTGGAGAGAAGCGATGAAAGCTTTGCTCGATCTATTCAAGCAAGTCCAACAACCTGAAGTTTTCGACGCGATCAAGATCGGTCTGGCCTCGCCGGACAAGATCCGTTCGTGGTCGTTCGGTGAAGTCAAGAAGCCGGAAACCATCAACTACCGCACGTTCAAGCCGGAGCGCGATGGTCTGTTCTGCGCGAAGATTTTCGGTCCGATCAAGGACTACGAATGCCTTTGCGGCAAGTACAAGCGCCTGAAGCACCGCGGCGTGATCTGCGAGAAGTGCGGCGTCGAAGTGACGCTCGCGAAGGTGCGTCGTGAGCGAATGGGCCACATTGAGCTGGCCTCGCCGGTCGCGCACATCTGGTTCCTGAAGTCGCTGCCGTCGCGTCTGGGCATGGTGCTCGACATGACGCTGCGCGACATCGAGCGCGTGCTGTACTTCGAAGCATACGTGGTGATCGATCCGGGCATGACGCCGCTGAAAGCGCGGCAGATCATGACCGAAGAGGATTACTACAACAAGGTCGAGGAATACGGCGACGAATTCCGTGCCGAAATGGGCGCGGAAGGTATTCGCGAACTGCTGCGCGCGATCAACATCGACGAGCAGGTCGAGCTGCTGCGCACGGAGCTCAAGAACACCGGCTCGGAAGCGAAGATCAAGAAGTACGCGAAGCGCCTGAAAGTGCTCGAGGCGTTCCAGCGTTCGGGCATCAAGCCGGACTGGATGGTCCTCGAAGTGCTGCCGGTGCTGCCGCCGGAACTGCGTCCGCTCGTCCCGCTCGACGGCGGCCGTTTCGCGACGTCGGATCTGAACGACCTGTATCGCCGCGTGATCAACCGTAACAACCGGTTGAAGCGTTTGCTCGAGCTGAAGGCGCCTGAAATCATCGTCCGCAACGAAAAGCGGATGCTGCAGGAAGCCGTCGACTCGCTGCTCGACAACGGCCGTCGCGGCAAGGCGATGACCGGTGCGAACAAGCGTCCGCTAAAGTCGCTCGCGGACATGATCAAGGGTAAGGGCGGTCGCTTCCGTCAGAACCTGCTCGGTAAGCGTGTCGACTACTCGGGCCGTTCGGTGATCGTGGTCGGCCCGACGCTGAAGCTGCATCAGTGCGGTCTGCCGAAGCTGATGGCGCTCGAACTGTTCAAGCCGTTCATCTTCAACAAGCTCGAAGTGATGGGTGTCGCTACCACCATCAAGGCTGCGAAGAAGGAGGTCGAGAACCAGACACCGGTGGTGTGGGACATCCTCGAAGAGGTGATCCGCGAACATCCGGTCATGCTGAACCGTGCGCCGACGCTGCACCGTCTCGGCATCCAGGCTTTCGAGCCGGTGCTGATCGAAGGTAAGGCAATCCAGCTGCACCCGCTCGTTTGCGCGGCGTTCAACGCCGACTTCGACGGTGACCAGATGGCCGTTCACGTGCCGCTGTCGCTCGAAGCGCAGATGGAAGCGCGCACGCTGATGCTCGCGTCGAACAACGTACTGTTCCCGGCTAACGGCGATCCGTCGATCGTGCCGTCGCAGGATATCGTGCTCGGCCTGTACTACGCGACGCGTGAAGCGGTGAACGGCAAGGGCGAAGGCCTGACGTTCACGGGCGTGTCGGAAGTGCTGCGCGCGTACGAGAACAAGGAAGTCGAACTGGCCTCGCGCGTCAACGTGCGGATCACCGAAATGGTCCACAACGAAGACAAGTCGGAAGGCGGCCCGGTGTTCGTACCGAAGATCACGCTGTATGCGACCACGGTTGGCCGCTCGATCCTGTCGGAAATCCTGCCGCCGGGTCTGCCGTTCTCGGTGCTGAACAAGCCGCTGAAGAAGAAGGAAATCTCGCGTCTGATCAACACCGCGTTCCGCAAGTGCGGTCTGCGTGAGACGGTGATTTTCGCCGACCAACTGATGCAGTCGGGCTTCCGTCTGGCAACGCGCGCTGGTATTTCGATTTGCGTCGACGACATGCTCGTACCGCCGCAGAAGGAAACCATCGTTGGCGACGCCGCGAAGAAGGTGAAGGAATACGACCGTCAGTACATGTCGGGTCTCGTCACTGCGCAGGAGCGCTACAACAACGTGGTCGACATCTGGTCGGCGACGTCGGAAGCGGTCGGCAAGGCAATGATGGAGCAGCTGTCGACGGAACCGGTCACGGACCGCGACGGCAACCAGACGCGTCAGGAGTCGTTCAACTCCATCTACATGATGGCGGACTCAGGCGCTCGTGGTTCCGCGGTTCAGATCCGTCAGCTGGCCGGTATGCGCGGTCTGATGGCGAAGCCGGACGGCTCGATCATCGAGACGCCGATTACGGCGAACTTCCGCGAAGGTCTGAACGTGTTGCAGTACTTCATCTCGACCCACGGTGCACGTAAGGGTCTGGCTGATACGGCACTGAAGACCGCGAACTCGGGTTACCTGACGCGTCGTCTCGTCGACGTGACGCAGGATCTGGTCGTCGTCGAGGAAGATTGCGGCACGTCGAACGGCGTGGCGATGAAGGCGCTCGTGGAAGGCGGTGAAGTGGTCGAAGCGCTGCGTGACCGTATCCTGGGTCGCGTGGCCGTGGCTGACATCGTCAACCCGGAATCGCAGGAAACGCTGTTCGAAGCGGGCACACTGCTCGACGAAGACGCGGTCGAAGACATCGAACGCCTCGGCATCGACGAAGTGCGGGTACGCACGCCGCTGACCTGCGAAACGCGCTACGGTCTGTGCGCGGCCTGCTACGGTCGCGACCTCGGCCGCGGCTCGCTGGTGAACGTCGGCGAAGCGGTCGGCGTGATCGCGGCGCAGTCAATCGGTGAACCGGGCACGCAGCTCACGATGCGTACGTTCCACATCGGTGGCGCGGCGTCGCGTGCGGCGGTGGCATCGTCGGTCGAAGCGAAGTCGAACGGTACGGTGCGTTTCACGTCGACGATGCGTTACGTCACGAATGCGAAGGGCGAGCAGATCGTCATCTCGCGTTCGGGTGAAGCGATGATCACCGACGATCACGGCCGCGAGCGCGAGCGTCACAAGGTGCCGTACGGCGCCACGCTGCTGCAGCTCGACGGTGCGCAGATCAAGGCTGGCACGCAACTGGCCACGTGGGATCCGATGACGCGTCCGATCATCACCGAGTACGGTGGTACGGTGAAGTTCGAGAACGTCGAGGAAGGCGTGACGGTCGCGAAACAGATCGACGACGTGACGGGTCTGTCCACGCTCGTCGTGATCGACGTGAAGCGTCGTGGTTCGCAGGCGTCGAAGACGGTGCGTCCGCAGGTCAAGCTGCTGGATGCGAACGGCGAGGAAGTGAAGATCCCGAACACCGAGCACTCGGTGCAGATCGGCTTCCAGGTCGGCGCGCTGATCACCGTGAAGGACGGTCAGCAGGTGCAGGTCGGCGAAGTGCTCGCACGTATCCCGACCGAATCGCAGAAGACGCGTGACATTACCGGTGGTCTGCCGCGTGTGGCGGAACTGTTCGAAGCACGTTCGCCGAAGGACGCGGGTATCCTGGCGGAAGTCACGGGTACGACGTCGTTCGGTAAGGACACGAAGGGCAAGCAGCGTCTCGTTATCACGGACCTCGAGGGCAACCAGCACGAGTTCCTGATCGCGAAGGAAAAGCAGGTTCTGGTGCACGATGGTCAGGTCGTCAACAAGGGCGAAATGATCGTCGACGGACCGGCGGATCCGCACGACATCCTGCGTCTGCAGGGCGTCGAGGCGCTGTCGCGCTACATCGTGGACGAAGTGCAGGACGTGTACCGTCTGCAAGGCGTGAAGATCAACGACAAGCACATCGAAGTGATCGTCCGTCAGATGCTGCGCCGCGTGCAGATTTCGGACAACGGCGATACGCGTTTCATCCCGGGCGAACAGGTCGAGCGGTCGGACATGCTCGACGAGAACGACCGTATGATCGCGGAAGACAAGCGTCCGGCAACGTACGAAAACGTGCTGCTCGGTATCACGAAGGCGTCGCTGTCGACCGATTCGTTCATCTCCGCGGCGTCGTTCCAGGAAACGACCCGCGTGCTGACCGAAGCGGCGATCATGGGCAAGCGCGACGACCTGCGTGGCCTGAAGGAAAACGTGATCGTCGGCCGCCTGATTCCGGCCGGTACGGGTCTCGCGTTCCACAAGGCGCGCAAGAGCAAGGAACTGGCCGACCGCGAGCGTTTCGATCAGATCGCAGCGGAAGAGTCGTTCGAATTCGGTACGCCGGAAACGCCGGCTGCCGAACAGCAACACTCGGGCGAGTAAGTGCTGGCGGCGCAAGCCGCCTTGCCTTACGAGCCACGAAGGCCGCTCAGTTTCGACTGAGCGGTTTTTTTTGCTCTTTTTGCGCGTGCATGGGTGCCAAGTGCCGGAGCAGTCCTAGGCCGAATGGCACTTACTTAAGCCTACATGGAGGAGAAGACGCGGGTAAGTGCTTGAAGAGAAAGGGAGGGGGCTGATCCAGGGATTGATACGATGGTTGTTACCAGGCAAACACCGTCTCATTCCAAAGATCAGCCCCCATGGATCGTAATGCACGAAGTCATCACAGGCAAACACGAAGCAGGGTTCAAAGCCGGGCGTGCAGGGCCCAGGCGGTAGACTACTTCAACATACTGACGAGCCCGGGGCTGTTGGGCATAACGGAAGCGTATTTGCCAGAACATCGGGAACGGCTGTATCCGCCGACGGTGACACTGTCGATGTTCATGCGCCAGGCGCTGGAAGAGGACGCCTCCTGTCAGAAGGCAGTCAACGGGTGGGCGGCGCAGCGAGCTGCCGACGGGCTGCGGCCCATGAGTGTGCGTACGGGAGGCTACTGCCGCGCTCGCCAGAGACTGCCGCTGACGATGGTGCGGGAGTTGGCGCGCGAGACGGGGCGCCAACTGCATGAGCAGGCCGAGCCTGCCTGGAAGTGGCGCGGGCGCCCGGTCAAGCTGGTTGACGGCACCGGGATCTCGATGCCCGATACGCCGTCGAACCAGGCCCGTTTCCCGCAGTCCAGTGCTCAGGCCGAAGGAGTGGGCTTTCCATTGGCCTATCTGGTTGCGGTGATCTGTCTGGCAAGCGGCGCAGTACTGGAGTCGGCGGTCGGAACTTACGCGGGCAAAGGCAGCGGGGAGCTGACGGCGTTTCGCATGCTGCAAGGCACGTTTCGCAAAGGTGACGTGATCGTCGCCGATGCCTTGTACTGCCACTACTTTCTGATGGCCTCAATGATCGCCGCCGGGGTGGACGTCGTGATGGAACAGCATGGGGCACGCCGCACCGACTTTCGGCGAGGCCGGTCCCTGGGCACGCGCGATCACATTGTGACGTGGCCCAAACCCCGGCAGCGTCCCGACTGGATGACGCATGAGCAGTACCAGGCCTTCCCCGATGAACTGATGGTGCGCGAGTCCAGGCTGCATCACCGGGTGCTGGTCACCACGATGCTTGATGCACGCAAGACCAGCAAACAGGACCTCTCGCAGTTGTACGCCAGGCGCTGGAACGTGGAACTGGATCTACGTAACATCAAGACGACGATGGGCATGGATGTGCTGCATTGCCAGACTGCCCACATGAACGAAAAGGAGATCTGGGTCCATCTGCTGGCCTACAACGTGATTCGGCTGCTGATGGCTCAGGCCGCCAGTCACCATGCCACTGACCCGAGAACACTGAGTTTCAAACACACGGTGCAGTTATGGACTGAATGGCTGGCCAGAGGTCTGACGGCAACTCACAACCAGAGTCTCCTGTTCAACCTGATCACGCAGTCTTGCGTTGGGAGTCGCCCCGGTCGCATCGAACCACGAATGCGCAAACGAAGACCGAAGTCCTACCCATGGCTGAAAGAGCCTCGTCACATCGCACGTGAGCGCGTCCAAAAATATGGGCACGCTCCACGGGCTTAAGTAAGTGCCATTCGTCCTAGGCCCGATGGCTAACGTTGTCGCAAAGCGCGGGCGCGGCACGAATGGGTTGGTAAAATTCGTCTCACCGCCTGCGTGCCGTTCCTTTCGCCGTCTCTCTCAAATACATGTCCCGACCGCTCGAAATCCTCAATGAAGTCTTTGGTTATCCCGCGTTCAGAGGGCAGCAGGGCGAAATTGTCGAGCACGTCGCCGACGGTGGCGATTGCCTTGTGCTGATGCCGACGGGCGGCGGCAAATCGCTGTGCTATCAGATCCCGTCGCTGGTGCGGCGCGAACGCGGCTTTGGCACCGGCATCGTGGTGTCGCCACTGATCGCGCTGATGCAGGATCAGGTGGCCGCGCTGACCGAAGTCGGCGTGCGGGCCGCGTACCTGAACTCAACGTTGTCGAGCGCGGAGGCGGTGGCCACCGAGCGGGCGCTCCGCGACGGCGACATCGATCTGCTCTACGTCGCACCGGAGCGGCTGATGACGCCGCGCTTCCAGGAACTGCTCGAACGCACGCGCATCGGTCTTTTCGCGATCGACGAAGCGCACTGCGTGTCGCAATGGGGACACGATTTCCGGCCCGAATATATTCAGCTGTCGGTGCTGCACGAGCGCTTTCCGAATGTCCCGCGCATCGCGCTGACGGCGACCGCCGACGCGATCACACGCGACGAAATCATCCACCGTCTCGCGCTCGAAGACGCGCGCGTGTTCGTGTCGAGTTTCGATCGGCCGAACATCCGCTATCGCATCGCCGAAAAAGACAACGCGCGCACGCAACTGCTCGACTTCATCCGCGCCGAGCATACGAAAGCCGACGGTACGACCGACGCGGGCGTCGTTTATTGCCTGTCGCGCCGCAAGGTCGAGGAAACCGCGGAGTGGCTGAAGGAAAAGGGCATGCGCGCGCTGCCGTACCACGCCGGCATGGAGTTCGAGGTGCGCCAGAAACATCAGGAGATGTTCCAGCGCGAGGAAGGCATCGTGATGTGCGCGACGATTGCGTTCGGCATGGGCATCGACAAACCCGACGTGCGGTTCGTCGCGCATCTGGATTTGCCCAAGAGCGTGGAAGGGTACTACCAGGAGACCGGCCGCGCGGGCCGCGACGGACTGCCGTCGAACGCGTGGATGGCCTACGGGCTCGGCGACGTCGTGCAGCAGCGCAAGATGATCGACGAATCCGAAGCAGACGACGCGCACAAGCGCGTCCAGACCGGCAAGCTCGACGCGCTGCTCGGTTTGTGCGAAACGGCGACTTGCCGGCGGGTGCGCCTGCTCGCGTACTTCGGCGAAACGAGCCAGCCGTGCGGCAACTGCGACAACTGCCTCGAGCCGCCGCCGACCTGGGATGCAACGCGCGAGGCTCAGATGGCGCTGTCGTGCGTGTTTCGCGCGCAGCGTGCGAGCGGCTTTCATTTCGGAGCCGGACACCTGATAGATATTTTGCGTGGCAACCGCAGCGAAAAAATCCTGCAGCGCGGCCACGAGAAGCTGACCACGTTCGGTATCGGCGCGGCGCTCGGTGAGCCGGAGTGGCGTGCGATCTTTCGCCAACTCGTCGCGTTCGGTTACCTGACGGTCGACCACGAGGGCTTCGGTTCGCTCGTGCTGACGGAGGCGAGCAAGCCGGTGCTCAAGGGCGAGCAGAAGGTGACGATGCGTCGCTACGTCAAGCCGACACGCACGCGTCAATCGTCGGGTCGTACGAGCGAGCGCGCCGATCCGACCATTGGCATGGGCCCTCGCGAGCGGGCCCGCTGGGAGCGCCTACGCATGTGGCGCACAGAAACCGCGAAGAGCGACGGAGTGCCGGCTTATGTGATTTTCCATGACGCGACGCTCGCGGAAATCGCCCGTCTCGGCCCCGATTCGATCGACGGTCTGCGCGGGATTCCGGGCATGGGGGCGCGTAAACTGGACCGTTTCGGCGACGAATTGCTGCACGTCGTAGCGGCAGACTGACGTCGTCTGGCTGTTGAGCCGGATTGACACGGGCGAAACACCGCAACCTGTTGACTCCCTTAGTATTTTCGGAATATTATGTTAGGTTCCGGTTCTTGGAATGCCTACGCGCAACTTCAGTTCGTGCGTGAGCGGGCCAGCCGGAAGTTCGATGCGCGGGCGTTTCCGCTTTGCCCGGAAACCGATGCGTCGATTTTGTTCAATTTCAGGAATAATCAATGCCAACCATCAATCAACTGGTTCGCAAAGGCCGCACGTCGGAAACGACGAAGAGCAAGAGCCCGGCTTTGCAGGACTGCCCCCAGCGTCGGGGCGTGTGCACCCGTGTGTACACCACGACGCCGAAGAAGCCGAACTCGGCACTCCGTAAGGTCGCCAAGGTTCGTCTGACGAACGGCTTCGAAGTCATTTCGTACATTGGTGGCGAAGGCCACAACCTGCAGGAACACTCGGTCGTGCTGATTCGCGGCGGCCGTGTGAAGGACTTGCCGGGTGTGCGTTACCACATGGTTCGCGGCTCGTTGGATACCCAGGGCGTCAAGGATCGTAAGCAGGCTCGCTCGAAGTACGGTGCGAAGCGTGCCAAGGCTGGCAAGTAATTTAGCCGGTCGATCGCAGTTTCAGGTCGCCTGCAAAGGCGGTAATAGCGATGGTGCCGGAATCGCCGGCGCTATCGAGTAAGTGGTCACCCGACCAGGCTGGTTAGTCTTACGGATGAATCGGGTTAGTTGGTGGCCGCGGGGCTGTAAACAGCTCCAACTGAAAAGTAAAGGAAGAAACATGCCGCGTCGTCGCGAAGTCCCCAAGCGGGAAGTGTTGCCGGATCCGAAGTTTGGCAACGTTGATGTAGCAAAATTCATGAACGTGCTGATGCTCTCCGGCAAGAAGTCGGTTGCCGAGCGTATCGTGTACGGCGCTTTCGAACAGATCCAGACCAAGGGTGGCAAGGACCCGCTGGAAGTGTTCACGGTGGCGCTCAACAACGTCAAGCCGGTGGTCGAAGTGAAGAGCCGCCGCGTTGGTGGTGCGAACTATCAGGTTCCGGTCGAAGTGCGCCCGTCGCGTCGTATGGCATTGGCGATGCGTTGGCTGCGTGAAGCCGCGAAGAAGCGCAGCGAGAAGTCGATGGCCCTGCGTCTGGCAGGTGAGCTCTCCGAAGCGGCCGAAGGCCGTGGCGGCGCGATGAAGAAGCGCGACGAAGTTCACCGGATGGCAGAAGCCAACAAGGCGTTCTCGCACTTCCGTTTCTAAGCTTCCCCACCCCGGGATTAGCTGAAAACGGAAAGAAATTCCGGGCGGGTGCGCTTCAAAGGCGCCTCGCCCGTTTGTGTTACAGCGCGATGGGCATCTCTCGCATCGCGTCATCCCAATAGAGGATCAAAGTGGCTCGCAAGACTCCTATCGAGCGCTACCGTAACATCGGTATTAGCGCTCACATCGACGCCGGCAAAACGACGACGACCGAGCGCATTCTGTTCTACACGGGCGTGAACCACAAGATTGGTGAAGTTCACGACGGCGCTGCCACCATGGACTGGATGGAGCAGGAACAGGAGCGCGGCATCACGATTACTTCCGCTGCTACCACGGCATTCTGGAAGGGCATGGCGGGCGACCGCGCCGAACACCGCATCAACATCATCGACACCCCGGGTCACGTCGACTTCACGATTGAAGTCGAGCGCTCGATGCGCGTGCTCGACGGCGCGTGCATGGTGTACTGCGCTGTGGGCGGCGTGCAGCCCCAGTCGGAAACCGTGTGGCGTCAGGCTAACAAGTACAAGGTTCCCCGTCTCGCGTTCATCAACAAGATGGACCGTACCGGCGCGAACTTCTTCAAGGTCTACGACCAGCTCAAGCTGCGTCTGAAGGCAAACCCGGTTCCGGTCGTCGTGCCTATCGGCGCGGAAGAGAACTTCACGGGCGTCGTCGATCTGATGAAGATGAAGGCGATCATTTGGGACGACGCGTCGCAAGGCACCAAGTTCTCGTACGAAGACATCCCGGCAGAGCTCGTCGACACATGCAACGAATGGCGTGAAAAGATGGTCGAAGCCGCGGCGGAAGCGAACGAAGACATGATGAACAAGTACCTCGAGTCGGGTGAGCTGACCGAAGAGGAAATCATCAAGGGTCTGCGCGACCGTACGATCGCTTGCGAAATCCAGCCGATGCTGTGCGGCACCGCGTTCAAGAACAAGGGTGTGCAGCGCATGCTGGACGCCGTGCTTGACTTCCTGCCGTCGCCGATCGACATCCCGCCGGTTACCGGCGAGCTGGAAAACGGTGAAAAGGGTGAGCGCCGCGCTGCTGACGACGAAAAGTTCTCGGCACTGGCATTCAAGATCATGACCGACCCGTTCGTCGGCCAACTGATCTTCTTCCGTGTCTACTCTGGCGTTGTGAATTCGGGCGACACCCTGCTGAACGCGACCAAGGACAAGAAGGAACGTCTGGGCCGTATTCTGCAGATGCACGCGAACCAGCGTGAAGAAATCAAGGAAGTGCGCGCAGGCGACATCGCCGCTGCGGTCGGCCTGAAGGACGCGACCACGGGCGACACGCTGTGCGATCCGACGAGCCCGATCGTGCTCGAGCGCATGGTTTTCCCGGAACCCGTGATTTCGCAGGCTGTTGAGCCGAAGACGAAGCCGGACCAGGAAAAGATGGGTCTGGCCCTGAACCGTCTGGCGCAGGAAGATCCGTCGTTCCGCGTTCAAACGGACGAAGAATCGGGTCAAACCATTATTTCGGGCATGGGCGAGCTCCACTTGGAAATTCTGGTCGACCGGATGAAGCGTGAGTTCGGCGTCGAAGCAACGGTTGGCAAGCCGCAGGTGGCTTACCGCGAAACGATTCGCGGCAAGGCGGAAGACGTTGACGGCAAGTTCGTCAAGCAGTCGGGTGGTCGCGGCCAGTACGGCCACGCGGTCATCACGCTCGAGCCGAACGAGCAAGGCAAGGGCTACGAGTTCCTGGACGAGATCAAGGGCGGTGTGATTCCG
This sequence comes from Paraburkholderia sp. MM6662-R1, assembly GCF_050436245.1. NCBI lineage: Bacteria > Pseudomonadati > Pseudomonadota > Betaproteobacteria > Burkholderiales > Burkholderiaceae > Paraburkholderia > Paraburkholderia sp. MM6662-R1. The sequence continues at coordinate 2,868,368 of NZ_JBNDLV010000001.1, forward strand.
CGTGAATACATCCCGGCAGTCGACAAGGGTATCCAGGAAACGCTGAAGGCCGGCGTGCTGGCGGGCTTCCCGGTCGTGGACGTGAAGGTTCACCTGACGTTCGGTTCCTACCACGATGTCGACTCGAACGAAAACGCGTTCCGCATGGCCGGTTCGATGGCGTTCAAGGAAGCGATGCGCAAGGCACAGCCGGTCATTCTCGAACCGATGATGGCTGTCGAAGTCGAAACGCCGGAAGACTACATGGGCAACGTGATGGGCGACCTCTCTGGCCGTCGCGGTATTGTTCAGGGCATGGATGACATGGTTGGCGGCGGCAAGATCGTTCGCGCCGAAGTGCCGCTGTCGGAAATGTTCGGCTACTCGACGTCTCTGCGTTCGCTGACGCAAGGCCGTGCAACGTACACGATGGAGTTCAAGCACTATGCTGAAGCTCCGCGTAACGTGTCGGAAGCGATCATCAACGCGAAGTCGAAGTAATCGCGCGGCAAAGTCATTCAACGATTAACTTTCTGAAAGAAGAGAAACATGGCTAAAGGTAAATTCGAGCGGACCAAGCCGCACGTGAACGTGGGCACGATCGGTCACGTTGACCACGGCAAGACCACGCTGACGGCAGCGATCACGACGGTCCTGACGCAGAAGTTTGGCGGCGAAGCGAAGGCGTACGACCAGATCGACGCGGCGCCGGAAGAAAAGGCGCGTGGCATTACCATCAACACCGCGCACGTCGAGTACGAAACGGCTAACCGCCACTACGCACACGTCGACTGCCCGGGCCACGCAGACTACGTGAAGAACATGATCACGGGCGCGGCGCAGATGGACGGCGCAATCCTGGTGTGCTCGGCTGCCGACGGCCCGATGCCGCAAACGCGTGAGCACATCCTGCTGGCGCGTCAGGTTGGCGTTCCGTACATCATCGTGTTCCTGAACAAGTGCGACATGGTGGACGACTCCGAGCTGCTGGAGCTCGTCGAGATGGAAGTTCGCGAACTTCTGTCGAAGTACGACTTCCCGGGCGACGAGACGCCGATCATCAAGGGTTCGGCCAAGCTGGCGCTGGAAGGCGACAAGGGCGAGCTGGGCGAGGTGGCGATCATGAACCTGGCCGATGCGCTGGACACGTACATCCCGACGCCGGAGCGCGCGGTTGACGGTGCGTTCCTGATGCCGGTGGAAGACGTGTTCTCGATCTCGGGTCGCGGCACGGTGGTGACGGGTCGCGTCGAGCGCGGCGTGATCAAGGTTGGCGAGGAAATCGAGATCGTCGGTATCCGCGCAACGGCCAAGACGACCTGCACGGGCGTGGAAATGTTCCGCAAGCTGCTCGACCAGGGTCAGGCAGGCGACAACGTTGGTATCCTGCTGCGCGGCACGAAGCGTGAAGACGTGGAGCGTGGTCAGGTTCTGGCCAAGCCGGGTTCGATCAACCCGCACACGCACTTCACGGCTGAAGTGTACGTGCTGAGCAAGGACGAAGGCGGCCGTCACACGCCGTTCTTCAACAACTACCGTCCGCAGTTCTACTTCCGTACGACGGACGTGACGGGCTCGATCGAGCTGCCGAAGGACAAGGAAATGGTGATGCCGGGCGACAACGTGTCGATCACGGTGAAACTGATCAACCCGATCGCGATGGAAGAAGGTCTGCGCTTCGCAATTCGCGAAGGTGGCCGTACGGTCGGCGCTGGTGTCGTCGCCAAGATCATCGAGTAAAATCGACGATTGCTGTAGCAGTTTGTAGCGCCCGGGCTCGGGCACTCGCTTTGCGCGAGCGTCCGAGCCTACGTTCTTTTTCTAATCGGCGGTGCAATATCGCCTCGCTCTTTTCAAGGAATTTGTCATGCAGAACCAGAAAATTCGCATTCGCCTGAAGGCTTTCGACTATCGCCTGATCGACCAATCGGCAGCTGAAATCGTCGATACGGCAAAGCGGACCGGCGCGATTGTTCGTGGTCCCGTACCCCTGCCGACCCGCATTCAACGCTTCGACATCCTGCGTTCGCCGCACGTCAACAAGACGTCGCGTGACCAGCTCGAAATCCGCACCCACCAGCGTCTGATGGACATCGTTGACCCGACGGACAAGACCGTCGACGCGCTCATGAAGCTGGATCTCCCGGCTGGCGTGGACGTTGAAATCAAGCTGCAGTAAGGCTTCCAGCCCTTGCCCGGCCACCCGGGCAACGCTAAGTCATTGATTGCTTGCGGAAAACGAAAAGGCTCGCTATACTATTGAGCTTTTGGCGCATTTGCGTAAAAAAGTCGGCGTCCTGCAGCATGGTTTCATGCCCGAAGCGGTGCCGGCATTTTGTAAATTAGCCCCGACCAATCGCAGTCGGGAATGGAGAAAACGATGAGCCTTGGACTCGTAGGTCGCAAGGTTGGCATGACCCGTATCTTCACGGCTGAAGGGGATTCAATTCCCGTCACCGTGCTGGACGTGTCCGACAACCGCGTGACGCAGATCAAGACTGTTGAAACCGACGGCTACACGGCCGTGCAGGTTGCCTTCGGTACGCGCCGTGCATCCCGCGTGACGAAGCCGTTGGCAGGTCATCTCGCCAAAGCCGGTGTTCAAGCCGGTGAAATCCTCAAAGAATTCCAGATCGATGCCGCTAAGGCTGCCGAACTGTCGAGCGGCGCCGTGGTTGGTCCCGAGCTGTTCGAAGTGGGCCAGAAGGTCGACGTGCAAGGCGTGTCGATCGGTAAAGGCTACGCCGGTACCATCAAGCGTTATAACTTCTCGTCTGGCCGTGCATCCCACGGTAACTCGCGCTCGCACAATGTGCCGGGCTCGATCGGTATGGCGCAGGATCCGGGTCGTGTTTTCCCGGGTAAGCGCATGACCGGTCACATGGGTGATGAGAAGGTAACGGTGCAAAACCTCGAAATCGCTCGTATCGATGCTGACCGCAAGCTGCTGCTGGTCAAGGGCGCCGTTCCGGGTGCGAAGGGTGGCAAGGTATTCGTTACGCCGGCCGTGAAGACGCGTGCCGTGAAAGGAGCGAAATAATGGAACTTAAGCTCCTGAATGCCAATGGTCAGGAAAGTGCAGGCGTTAGCGCGTCGGACGTCGTGTTCGGCCGCGACTACAACGAAGCCCTGATTCACCAGGTGGTGGTTGCGTACCAGGCGAATGCCCGTAGCGGCAACCGCGCGCAGAAGGATCGTGAGCAGGTCAAACACACGACCAAGAAGCCGTGGCGCCAGAAGGGTACGGGCCGCGCCCGTGCCGGTATGTCGTCGAGCCCGCTGTGGCGCGGCGGTGGCCGTATTTTCCCGAATTCGCCGGAAGAAAACTTTTCGCACAAGGTCAACAAGAAGATGCATCGTGCAGGTCTCTGCTCGATCTTCTCGCAGTTGGCCCGCGAAGGCCGCATCTCAGTGGTCGACGAGTTGACGCTCGAAGCGCCGAAGACGAAGCTGCTGGCCGAAAAATTCAAGGCGATGGGTCTCGATTCCGTGCTGGTGATTACCGACACGGTTGACGAAAACCTGTACCTCGCGTCGCGCAACCTCGCCCATGTGGCGGTTGTGGAGCCGCGTTACGCCGACCCGCTGTCGCTGATCTACTTCAAGAAGATCCTGATCACGAAGGCTGCGGTCGCCCAGATCGAGGAGTTGCTGTCATGAGCGAGATTCGCAAGAACGATCATCGTTTGATGCAGGTCCTGCTCGCGCCGGTGGTCTCCGAAAAGGCGACGCTGGTGGCCGACAAGAACGAACAGGTTGTGTTCGAAGTCGCGCCGGATGCCACGAAGCAGGAAGTGAAAGCTGCAGTCGAGCTGCTGTTCAAGGTGGAAGTCGATTCCGTCAACGTGCTGGTCGCGAAGGGCAAAGCCAAGCGCTTTGGTCGCTTCATGGGCAAGCGCAAGGACGTGAAGAAGGCGTACGTCTGCCTGAAGCCCGGCCAGGAAATCAACTTTGAAGCGGAGGCCAAGTAATCATGGCAATCGTGAAAGTTAAGCCGACTTCGCCGGGTCGCCGCGCGATGGTCAAGGTGGTCAACAAGGAACTGCACAAGGGCAAGCCGTTCGCAGCGCTGCTCGACACGCAGTCGTCGACCGCCGGCCGTAACAACAACGGTCACATCACCACGCGTCACAAGGGTGGTGGTCACAAGCATCACTATCGTGTCGTCGACTTCCGTCGCACGAAGGATGGTATTCCCGCAAAGGTCGAGCGTCTCGAGTACGACCCGAACCGTAGCGCGAACATCGCGCTGGTTCTGTACGCAGACGGCGAGCGCCGCTACATCATCGCTCCGAAGGGTATTACCGTCGGTCAACAGCTGATGTCGGGTTCGGAGGCGCCGATCCGCGCAGGTAACACGCTGCCGATCCGCAACATCCCGGTCGGTACGACGATTCACTGCATCGAAATGCTGCCGGGCAAGGGCGCCCAAATGGCGCGTTCGGCGGGTACGTCGGCGATGCTGCTGGCTCGCGAAGGCATCTACGCGCAGGTTCGTCTGCGTTCGGGCGAAATCCGCCGCGTTCACGTTGAATGCCGCGCAACGATCGGTGAAGTAGGCAACGAAGAGCATAGCCTCCGTCAAATCGGTAAGGCTGGTGCGAACCGCTGGCGCGGTATCCGCCCGACGGTGCGTGGCGTTGCAATGAACCCGGTCGACCACCCGCACGGTGGTGGCGAGGGCAAGACTGCGGCAGGCCGCGATCCGGTGAGCCCGTGGGGCACGCCGACGAAGGGCTATCGCACCCGCAGCAACAAGCGCACGACGAGCATGATCGTTCAGCGCCGTCACAAGCGTTAAGGAGTAGGCAATGGCACGTTCTATTAAGAAAGGTCCGTTCTGCGACGCCCATTTGCTGAAGAAGGTTGAGGCGGCTGCAGCATCGCGTGACAAGAAACCGATCAAGACCTGGTCGCGTCGCTCGACGATCCTGCCGGACTTCATCGGCCTGACGATCGCCGTTCACAACGGCCGTCAACACGTTCCGGTGTATGTCACGGAAAACATGGTCGGCCACAAGCTTGGCGAGTTCGCACTGACCCGTACGTTCAAGGGACACGCGGCCGACAAGAAGGCCAAGAAATAAGGGGCAGTCAAGATGGAAGTGAAAGCAATTCATCGCGGTGCCCGCATCTCGGCGCAGAAAACGCGCCTTGTGGCTGACCAGATCCGCGGTTTGCCGGTCGACAAGGCGCTGAACGTTCTGACGTTCTCGCCGAAGAAGGCTGCGGGGATCGTGAAAAAGGTCGTGCTGTCGGCGATCGCGAATGCGGAGCACAATGAAGGCGCCGATATCGACGAGCTCAAGATCAAGAGCATCTATGTCGACAAGGCAGCATCGCTGAAGCGTTTCACCGCGCGCGCTAAAGGCCGCGGTAACCGCATCGAGAAGCAATCCTGTCACATCACTGTGACGGTCGGGAATTAAGGGGTCATACGATGGGACAGAAAATTCATCCGACTGGCTTCCGTTTGGCCGTCAGCCGCAATTGGGCTTCGCGTTGGTACGCGAACAACAACAATTTCGCGGCGATGTTGCAGGAAGACATCGGTGTTCGTGAATACCTGAAGAAGAAGCTGAAGAACGCGTCCGTCGGCCGCGTTGTGATCGAGCGTCCTGCAAAGAACGCGCGTATCACGATTTTCAGCTCGCGTCCGGGTGTCGTGATCGGCAAGAAGGGTGAAGACATCGAACTGCTGAAGTCCGAGCTGCAAAAGCGCATGGGCGTTCCTGTTCACGTCAACATCGAAGAAATCCGCAAGCCGGAAACGGACGCGCAACTGATCGCTGATTCGATCACGCAACAGCTCGAGCGCCGGATCATGTTCCGCCGCGCGATGAAGCGTGCGATGCAGAACGCGATGCGTCTGGGTGCTCAAGGCATCAAGATCATGAGCGCTGGCCGTCTGAACGGTATCGAAATCGCCCGTACGGAATGGTATCGCGAAGGTCGCGTGCCGCTTCATACGCTGCGTGCGGATATCGACTACGCAACGTCGGAAGCAAAGACGACGTACGGCATCATCGGCGTGAAGGTGTGGGTCTACAAGGGCGACACGCTCGGCCGCAACGACGCACCGGTGGTCGAAGAAGTCGCCGAAGAAAAGCGTCCGCGCCGCAACGCACGTCCGGGTGGCGATCGCCGTCCGCGTCGTGATGGTGAAGGTGGTGGCCCGGCAGGTGCACGCCGTGGCGCTCCCCGACGTGCCGGCGGCGACGGGAAGACTGGAGAATAACGATGCTGCAACCGAAACGCAGAAAGTATCGCAAAGAGCAGAAAGGTCGTAACACCGGCGTTGCTACCCGCGGCAACGCGGTGTCGTTCGGTGAGTTCGGCCTGAAGGCTGTCGGTCGTGGCCGTCTGACCGCGCGCCAGATTGAAGCGGCGCGTCGTGCAATGACGCGTCACATCAAACGCGGTGGCCGCATCTGGATCCGGATCTTCCCGGACAAGCCGATCTCGACCAAGCCGGCGGAAGTGCGTATGGGTAACGGTAAGGGTAACCCGGAGTACTACGTCGCTGAGATTCAACCGGGCAAGATGCTGTACGAAATGGACGGCGTAACCGAAGAACTGGCGCGCGAAGCGTTCCGTCTGGCTGCAGCGAAGCTGCCGCTGAAGACGACGTTTATCGTGCGTCAGCTCGGCGCCTAAGGAGCAAATGATGAAGGCTTCCGAACTTCACCAGAAAGATCAGGCCGCGCTCAACAAGGAGCTGTCGGACCTGTTGAAGGCGCAATTCGGCCTGCGCATGCAACTCGCGACCCAGCAGCTCACGAACACGAGCCAGCTGAAGAAGGTCCGTCGCGACATCGCGCGTGTGCGGACCGTCCTGACTGAGAAGGCGAACCAGAAATGAACGATAGCGTAAAAACCTCGCTCAAGCGGACGCTGGTCGGCAAGGTCGTCAGCAACAAGATGGACAAGACGGTTACCGTGCTGGTCGAGCACCGCGTGAAGCACCCGATCTACGGCAAGTACGTCGTGCGGTCGAAGAAGTACCACGCGCATGACGACGCGAACACGTACAACGAGGGCGACCTCGTTGAAATCCAGGAAACTCGTCCGATTTCGAAGACGAAGGCTTGGGTTGTGGCTCGCCTGGTCGAGGCTGCTCGCGTCATCTAATGTCGCAAAGCTGTAGAAGTAGTTGAAATCGCAGTAAGTTTCGCTTGCAAGACCGAGATTATTTGATATAATCTCGGTCTTCCCTCTTTATGGGAGCCCCGTCGCGGGCGAAGTTGGTGGGGGAAGCGGTTCGGGCGCCAGCCTAGACCGAAGGATTCACCGGATTGCGATGGCGGGTTTCGTTTGCCGTCGCTGCTGTTCTAACCCAAGCAGCCGATCGGCTGACGGGACCAAGACTGACCGGGAAGCGCCATGGTGGTGTGACCGGATTAAGTTGGGAAAGATAAACCATGATCCAGACCGAAACTCGGCTTGAAGTGGCCGACAACACGGGTGCACGTGAAGTCATGTGCATCAAGGTGCTCGGCGGCTCGAAGCGTCGTTATGCCAGCATTGGCGACATCATCAAGGTGACTGTCAAAGAGGCAACGCCGCGCGGGCGCGTGAAGAAAGGCGAAATCTACAACGCCGTGGTGGTTCGCACCGCCAAGGGCGTGCGTCGTCAGGACGGCTCGCTGATCAAGTTCGACGGCAACGCGGCTGTGTTGCTCAACACCAAGCTCGAACCGATCGGTACCCGTATTTTTGGGCCTGTCACGCGCGAGTTGCGTAGCGAACGATTCATGAAGATCGTTTCGCTGGCGCCTGAAGTGCTGTAAGGAGTCGCGATGAACAAGATTCGCAAGGGTGACGAAGTTATCGTCATCACCGGCAAAGATAAGGGCAAGCGTGGCGTGGTGCTGGCCGTTCACGGCGAGACCGTGACTGTCGAGGGCATCAACCTCGTCAAGAAGCACGTCAAGCCGAACCCGATGAAGGGTACGACGGGCGGCGTGGAAGCCAAGACGATGCCGCTGCAAATTTCGAACGTCGCATTGGTGGACGCGAATGGCAAGCCATCGCGTGTAGGCATCAAGGTCGAAGGGGACAAGAAGGTCCGTTTCCTGAAGACGACCGGTGCCGTACTGAGCGCCTGACGCTGCGGAGTAAAAAATGGCTCGTTTGCAAGAGTTTTACAAAGAGAAGGTTGTACCCGGCCTCATCGAGAAGTTCGGTTACAAGTCCGTGATGGAAGTGCCGCGCATCACCAAGATCACCCTGAACATGGGCCTTGGCGAAGCCGTCGCTGACAAGAAGATCATCGAAAACGCCGTTGGCGATCTGACGAAGATCGCGGGCCAGAAGCCGGTGATCACGAAGGCACGCAAGGCAATCGCTGGCTTCAAGATCCGTCAGGGCTATCCGATCGGTGCAATGGTCACGCTGCGTGGCCAGGCAATGTACGAATTCCTGGACCGTTTCGTGACGGTTGCGCTCCCCCGTGTGCGCGACTTCCGTGGCGTGTCGGGCAAGGCGTTCGATGGTCGCGGCAACTACAACGTCGGTGTGAAAGAGCAGATCATTTTCCCCGAAATCGACTACGACAAGATCGACGCACTGCGTGGGCTGAACATCAGCATCACGACGACTGCGAAGACTGACGACGAAGCAAAGGCTCTGCTCGCCAGCTTCAAGTTCCCGTTCAGAAACTGAGGTTACCGTGGCTAAACTGGCACTGATCGAACGTGAAAAGAAGCGTGCTCGCCTCGCCGCCAAGTATGCTCCCAAGCGTGCAGCATTGAAGGCAATCATTGGCGATACGAGCAAGTCGGAAGAAGAGCATTACGCAGCACGCCTGGAACTGCAGCAACTGCCGCGAAACTCTAATCCGACCCGTAAGCGCAACCGTTGCGCAATTACCGGTCGTCCGCGCGGCACGTTCCGTAAATTCGGGCTGGCGCGTAACAAGATTCGCGAAATCGCGTTCCGCGGCGAGATCCCTGGCCTGACCAAGGCGAGCTGGTAATAGGAGAAACATAAATGAGCATGAGTGATCCTATCGCCGATATGCTGACTCGCATCCGCAATGCGCAGATGGTCGAGAAGGTTTCGGTGACTATGCCCTCGTCGAAAGTCAAGGTTGCGATTGCGCAGGTCCTGAAGGACGAAGGTTATATCGACGATTTCGCAGTGAAGTCCGAAGGTGCGAAGTCGGAATTGAACATCGTGTTGAAGTATTACGCTGGCCGTCCGGTCATCGAGCGCATTGAACGCGTCTCGAAGCCTGGTCTGCGTGTGTACCGCGGCCGTAACGACATCCCCGTGGTCATGAATGGCCTGGGCGTGGCAATCGTGTCGACGCCGAAGGGCGTGATGACGGACCGCAAGGCACGTGCAACGGGCGTTGGCGGCGAAGTCATCTGCTATGTCGCTTAAGGCCGAAAGGAGAGAAACATGTCTCGAGTAGGTAAGAGCCCAATCGCGCTGCAAGGCGCGGAAGTGGCCCTGAGCGCCGACAGCATTACTGTCAAGGGTCCGCTGGGTACAATTTCGCAGGCTGCCAACAGCCTCGTGAAGGTAGTGAACGACAGCGGCACGCTGAAGTTCGAACCGGTCGATGAAAGCCGCGAGGCGAATGCGATGTCGGGCACGATGCGCGCGCTGGTTGCGAACATGGTGCACGGCGTGACGAAGGGTTTCGAGCGCAAGCTGACGCTGGTTGGCGTCGGTTATCGCGCACAAGCGCAAGGCGACAAGCTGAACCTGTCGCTGGGTTTCTCGCACCCGGTGGTGCACCAGATGCCGGTTGGCGTCAAGGCAGAAACCCCGTCGCAAACCGAAATCGTGATCAAGGGGATCAACAAGCAACAAGTCGGTCAAGTCGCTGCAGAAGTGCGCGGCTACCGTCCGCCGGAGCCCTACAAGGGCAAGGGCGTGCGTTACGCCGATGAGGTTGTGATCCTCAAAGAAACGAAGAAGAAGTAAGGGTGCGCAATCATGGATAAGACTCAATCTCGCCTGCGCCGCGCTCGTCAGACGCGTATCAAGATCGCTGAGCTGCAGGTCGCGCGTCTCGCCGTGCATCGCACGAACACGCACATCTATGCGCAAGTGTTCTCGCCGTGCGGCACCAAGGTGCTCGCTAGCGCGTCGACGCTCGAAGCCGAAGTGCGTGCGCAACTGGCCGATCAATCGGGAAAGGGCGGCAACGTTGCTGCTGCCACCCTGATCGGCAAGCGCATTGCAGAAAAGGCTAAGGCTGTCGGCATCGAATCCGTCGCCTTCGACCGTTCGGGTTTCCGTTACCACGGCCGCGTGAAAGCGCTGGCTGACGCGGCGCGCGAAGCCGGACTCAAGTTCTAAGGGAAGAATTCGTCATGGCAAAGATGCAAGCTAAAGTTCAGGCTGACGAACGCGACGACGGCCTTCGTGAAAAAATGATCGCGGTTAACCGCGTGACCAAGGTCGTGAAGGGTGGCCGTATTCTCGGCTTCGCTGCACTGACCGTGGTTGGCGACGGTGATGGCCGCGTCGGTATGGGCAAGGGCAAGGCGAAGGAAGTGCCGGTCGCTGTCCAGAAGGCGATGGAACAGGCTCGCCGCAACATGTTCAAGGTGCCGTTGAAGAACGGTACCTTGCAACACGAAGTGCACGGTAAGCACGGCGCATCGACGGTCCTCCTCGCTCCGGCGAAAGACGGTACCGGCGTGATCGCGGGCGGCCCGATGCGCGCCGTGTTCGACGTGATGGGCGTGCAGAACGTTGTGGCCAAGAGCCACGGCTCGACGAACCCGTACAACCTCGTTCGTGCGACGCTCGATGGCCTGCGCAAGCAGTCCACGCCGGCCGACATCGCTGCGAAGCGTGGCAAGTCCGTCGAAGAAATTCTGGGCTAAAGGTGGACACCATGTCTGATAAAACTGTCAAGGTCCAGCTCGTCAAGAGCCTGATCGGCACCCGTGAATCGCACCGTGCAACGGTGCGTGGCTTGGGCCTGCGCCGACTCAACTCGGTTAGCGAGTTGCAGGATACGCCGGCTGTGCGCGGCATGATCAACAAGGTTTCGTACCTCGTTAAGGTCATCAGCTAAGCGGCTGACCAGGACTCAAGGAGTTGATAATGGAATTGAATAACCTGAAGCCGGCCGAAGGCGCGAAGCACGCAAAGCGCCGCGTTGGTCGCGGCATCGGCTCCGGCCTCGGCAAGACCGCTGGCCGTGGTCACAAGGGTCAGAAGTCGCGTTCGGGCGGCTTTCACAAGGTCGGCTTTGAAGGCGGTCAAATGCCGCTGCAACGTCGCCTGCCGAAGCGTGGCTTCACCTCGCTGACGAAGGAATTCGTCGGTGAGGTACGTCTCTCGGATCTGGAGAAGCTGCCGGTCGACGAAATCGATCTGCTGGCTCTCAAGCAAGCCGGCCTCGTCGGCGAGCTGATCCGTAGCGCCAAGATCATTGCAACGGGCGAGCTCAAGCGCAAGGTCGTTGTGAAGGGTCTGGGTGCGACGAAGAGCGCACGTGCTGCTATCGAGGCAGCCGGTGGCTCTTTTGCCGAGTAACGCGCAAGTTAATTGCCGTCACTAGCACTTGCATCGGAGAAGGTACTTGGCTAACAGCCCGAGTCTCGCAAAACCCGGTCGCAGCGCGGCGAAGTTTGGCGATCTGCGCCGGCGAGCAGTGTTCCTGCTGCTGGCGCTAGTCGTCTACCGTATCGGCGCGCATATTCCGGTGCCGGGTATCGACCCGGACCAACTGGCGAAACTGTTCCAAAGCCAGTCGGGCGGCATCCTTGGCATGTTTAACATGTTCTCGGGTGGCGCACTTTCGCGGTTCACGATTTTCGCGCTGGGGATCATGCCGTACATTTCGGCGTCGATCATCATGCAGTTGCTGGCGATTGTTTCGCCGCAGCTCGAAGCGCTGAAAAAGGAAGGGCAGGCAGGTCAGCGAAAGATTACGCAGTACACGCGGATCTTCACGGTTGTGCTGGCGACGTTCCAGGCGTTCGGTATTGCCGTCGCTCTGGAAAATCAGCCGGGCCTCGTGATCGATCCGGGGATGGTTTTCCGCTTGACGACGGTCGTTACGCTGGTGACCGGCACGATGTTCCTGATGTGGCTGGGTGAGCAGATCACGGAGCGCGGGCTTGGCAACGGTATTTCGATCATCATATTCGGCGGTATTGCGGCGGGTTTCCCGAACGCAATCGGTGGTCTCTTTGAACTGGTGCGAACCGGCTCGATGAGCATCATCTCGGCGATTATCGTCGTCGCGCTGATTGCTGCTGTGACCTATGTGGTGGTGTTCATCGAACGCGGCCAGCGCAAGATACTTGTGAATTATGCGAAGCGGCAGGTGGGCAACAAGATTTACGGCGGCCAGTCTTCGCATTTGCCGCTGAAGCTGAATATGTCGGGGGTGATTCCGCCGATCTTCGCATCGTCGATCATTCTCTTCCCGGCAACTATCCTGAACTGGTTCAGTTCGGGTTCGCGTACCAGCTGGTTCGCAGACACGTTGCACAACGTTGCCGAAGCCCTGAAGCCCGGTCAACCGGTGTATGTGTTGCTGTACGCGTTGGCGATCGTCTTCTTCTGCTTCTTTTACACTGCACTGGTGTTTAACAGCAGGGAAACGGCCGACAACCTGAAAAAGAGCGGCGCTTTCGTCCCAGGTATCCGCCCGGGCGATCAGACGGCGCGATATATCGACCGCATCCTCACGCGTTTGACGCTTGCCGGTGCGATCTACATCGTGTTCGTTTGCCTGCTGCCTGAATTTCTGGTGCTACGCTGGAACGTGCCGTTTTATTTTGGTGGAACGTCGCTGCTGATCATTGTCGTCGTCACAATGGATTTCATGGCGCAGGTGCAGTCGTACGTTATGTCGCAACAGTATGAATCGCTGCTGAAGAAAGCTAATTTCAAAGGCGGCGGCGTCCCGATGCGTTGAAAGGACTTATGGCCAAAGACGATGTTATCCAGATGCAGGGCGAAGTAATCGAGAACCTGCCTAATGCTACCTTCAGGGTGAAGCTGGAAAACGGCCATGTCGTGTTGGGACACATATCCGGCAAAATGCGGATGCACTACATCCGGATCTTGCCGGGCGACAAGGTGACGGTTGAATTGACGCCTTACGATCTGTCGCGTGCGCGGATCGTGTTCCGGGCGAAGTGATTTGAAAAAAGGGTAATATCATGAAAGTGATGGCATCGGTTAAGCGCATTTGCCGCAATTGCAAGATCATCAAGCGCAAAGGCGTTGTGCGCGTGATTTGCAGTTCTGATCCGCGCCACAAACAGCGTCAAGGCTGAACGCCGCGCTTTTGCTTGCGCTTTTTGTTTGAGGAAAAACAATGGCTCGTATCGCAGGGGTTAACATCCCGAATCACCAGCATACTGAAATCGGCCTGACGGCTATTTACGGTGTCGGTCGCACGCGCTCGCGCGACATTTGCGTCGCTGCTGGTGTGGCATTTTCGAAGAAGGTCAAAGACCTGACTGACGCAGACCTCGAAAAGCTGCGTGAAGAAGTCGGCAAGTTCATCGTTGAAGGCGATCTGCGCCGTGAAACGACGATGAACATCAAGCGCCTGATGGATCTCGGCTGCTATCGTGGCGTGCGGCATCGTAAGGGTCTGCCCCTGCGCGGCCAGCGTACGCGTACGAATGCCCGTACGCGCAAGGGTCCGCGTCGTGCAGCGCAATCGCTGAAGAAGTAAGCGGAACTGACAGTTACAGGAAAACGTAATGGCTAAGGCTTCGAACAACTCCGCGGCGCAACGCGTTCGCAAGAAGGTCAAGAAGAACGTCGCCGAGGGCGTGGTTCACGTTCACGCGTCGTTCAACAACACCATCATCACGATCACCGACCGTCAAGGCAACGCGCTTGCCTGGGCAACGTCGGGCGGTCAGGGCTTCAAGGGTTCGCGTAAGTCGACTCCGTTTGCAGCTCAGGTCGCAGCTGAATCAGCTGGCCGCGTGGCGATGGAATACGGCGTGAAGAACCTCGAAGTGCGGATCAAGGGCCCCGGTCCTGGCCGGGAATCGGCGGTGCGCGCGCTGCATGGTCTTGGCATCAAGATCACCGCGATCTCCGACGTGACGCCGGTCCCGCATAACGGCTGCCGTCCGCCGAAGCGTCGTCGTATCTAAGACGCTGGTATTTCGAGCGCCTGTTGCCGCCTTGCGCGGTGGCGGGCTGCGCGTGTTATTTGAATTGACTAAGCCCACCGTTCGACTCAAAGGGTTCGGACTAGCGCGAGTGGAAGCATTCGCGTGACAAATCACAGAAGGAATTAACGTGGCACGTTATATCGGCCCCAAGGCCAAGCTGTCCCGCCGTGAAGGCACTGACCTCTTCCTGAAGAGCGCGCGCCGTTCGCTCGCTGACAAGTGCAAGCTTGACAGCAAGCCCGGCCAGCACGGCCGTACCTCGGGCGCACGTACGTCCGACTATGGCACTCAGCTGCGCGAGAAGCAAAAAGTAAAGCGTATCTACGGTGTCCTCGAGCGCCAGTTCCGTCGCTACTTCGCTGAAGCAGACCGCCTGAAGGGCAACACGGGTGAGAACCTGCTGAAACTGCTCGAATCGCGTCTGGACAACGTCGTGTATCGCATGGGCTTTGGCTCGACGCGCGCTGAAGCACGTCAGCTCGTTGGCCACAAGGCAATCACGGTGAACGGCGTCGTGACGAACATCCCGTCGATGCAAGTGAAGGCTGGGGACGTCGTCGCCGTGCGCGAACAGAAGCGCAAGCAGGCTCGCATCATTGAGGCGCTGTCGCTCGCTGAGCAAGGCGGCATGCCGAGCTGGGTCGCGGTCGACGCGAAGAAGTTCGAAGGTACCTTCAAGCAGAAGCCGGAACGCAGCGACATCGCTGGCGACATCAACGAAAGCCTGATCGTCGAATTGTATTCGCGGTAATCGGATTGATGGCCGGGGCGCCCTGATTGCGTTGCGCAAGGGGGCGTCTCGGCTGTTTATTTTCAGGTTGTTACCGGTCAGCCTTATCGGTGTAACGAGCCGAGGGTATTGAAAAGGAAAACCTATGCAAACCAGTTTGTTGAAGCCCAAGATTATTGCAGTTGAATCGCTTGGCGAAAGCCACGCGAAAGTGGTCATGGAGCCGTTTGAACGCGGTTATGGCCACACCTTGGGCAACGCGCTTCGGCGCGTGCTGTTGTCGTCGATGGTAGGCTATGCCCCGACCGAGGTGACGATTGCAGGCGTCGTGCACGAGTATTCGACGCTCGACGGTGTGCAAGAGGATGTGGTCAACCTGTTGTTGAACCTGAAGGGCGTCGTCTTCAAGCTGCATAATCGTGACGAAGTGACGGTTACGCTGCGGAAGGAAGGCGAAGGCGTGGTCACGGCCGGCGATATCGAACTCGCACACGATTGCGAAGTCATCAATCCCGATCACGTGATTGCGCATCTGTCGAAGGGTGGCAAGCTCGACGTGCAGATCAAGGTCGAAAAGGGCCGCGGCTATGTGCCGGGCAATGTGCGTCGTTACGGTGAAGAGTCGGCCAAGATCATCGGCCGGATCGTGCTGGACGCCTCGTTTTCGCCGGTTCGTCGCGTGAGCTACGCGGTCGAAAGCGCTCGCGTCGAGCAGCGCACCGACCTCGACAAGCTCGTGATGAACATCGAGACCAACGGTGTGATTTCGCCGGAAGAAGCGATCCGACAATCGGCGCGCATTCTGGTGGATCAGTTGTCGGTGTTCGCGGCGCTGGAAGGTACCGAAGCAGCGGCGGAAGCGCCGTCGCGCGCACCGCAGATCGATCCGATCCTGCTGCGTCCGGTCGACGATCTCGAACTGACGGTTCGTTCCGCGAACTGCCTGAAGGCCGAGAACATCTACTACATCGGCGACCTGATCCAGCGTACCGAGAACGAACTGCTCAAGACTCCGAATCTGGGTCGCAAGTCGCTGAACGAGATCAAGGAAGTTCTGGCATCGCGTGGGCTGACGCTCGGCATGAAGCTCGAAAACTGGCCGCCGGCTGGTCTCGACAAGTAAGCGGACAACTCGGTTGGGTGTGACCCGCGAATTGCACCGATGTACTGTACTGGCAAAGGCGCGGATTTTCCTTTAAAATCCGCGTCTTGTCTTTTGTCACTACCGGCCCGTGCGCTCACTGTTTGTAGGCGATGCTGCAGAACGAGTGCGATAGAAGAGCTGGACCAAAACTTTGAACTGAAGGAATTAACATGCGTCACCGTCATGGTCTGCGGAAACTGAACCGCACGAGCAGCCACCGTTTGGCAATGCTCCGTAACATGTCCAACTCGCTGATCGAGCACGAAGTCATCAAGACCACGCTGCCGAAGGCCAAGGAACTTCGTAAAGTCGTCGAGCCGCTGATCACGCTCGGCAAGAAGCCGTCGCTCGCAAACCGTCGTCTGGCGTTCAACCGCCTGCGCGATCGTGACTCGGTCACGAAGCTGTTCGACGTGCTCGGCCCGCGCTACGCAAACCGTCCGGGCGGCTACCTGCGCGTGCTGAAGTTCGGCTTCCGCGTTGGTGACAATGCGCCGATGGCACTGGTCGAACTGCTCGACCGTCCGGAAGTTGAAGAAACGGAAGTGCAAGAAGCTGAGTAAGCTTTCTGCTTCGACAAAAAGCCAGGCGCGTCGCCTGGCTTTTTTGTTTTCTGCGGCCGATTTTTCATTGATAGCGAAAGCCGCTTCGCTGTGACCAAATGTCGCGGCCGCACCGCGTGGCGCCCTGCAGGGCGACAGGGCCAGGTGATACGATATCGGGATCGAAATCCTGCGCCGCCGGAGCTTGGTGTGAGTGTGAATGTGACCTTGGTGCTGACAACGGTGCCGGATGCGGCCGGCGCTCAAAAGCTCGCAGCCGAAGCGCTCGCCGCTCGCCTTTGCGCGTGCGTCACCCAGCTAGGAAGCGTGCAGTCGAGCTATCACTGGCAGGGCGCGATCGAAACCGCGCAGGAAATCCAGCTGCTGTTCAAGACCAGCGCCGCTCGCGCGCTCGAACTGGAGCAATACATTCAGGCTCATCATCCCTACGGCACGCCGGAAATCCTCTCATGGCAAGCGACGGCCTCCGCCGCCTACGGCCAGTGGATCACTGCTGAAACCCAACGCCCTGTCCATGTTTAACGGTCTCGACCGGCGCGCGCGCGCTGCGCTGCGCACCGCATTCTTTCTGCTCGGCTGCGTGTTCCTCGCGCAAGTCGCCACGCTCGCGCGCGCTGCGGACGACTTCCTCGACCCGTCCGTCGCGTTCCGGTTCAGCGCGACCGAGGCCCCCGGCCAAGTCGTCGTCACCTACAAGATTGCGGACGGCTACTACATGTACCGCGAGCGCTTCGCGTTCGCGACCCGCAACGGCACGGCGACGCTTGGCGAGCCTGAACTGCCAGGCGGTCATGTGAAGTTCGATCAGACATTCAACAAGAATGTCGAGACGTATCGCAACGAGCTGACGATTCGTATTCCGGTCAAGCAGGCTGCCGGACCGTTCGATCTTGCGGTGACGTCGCAGGGCTGCGCCGACGCGGGCATCTGCTACCCCCCGATGGAGCGCGTGTACCACGTGAGCAGCGAGGCGCTGCAGCTGGCTGGCAGCGGGACGGCGACCCCAACCGCGCAACAATCCGCCGCCGCTGACGACGAACCCTGGTACGAACGCGCCACCAGCGCCGATTACGCGCAGTCGCTGCTGCAGCGTGGCGGTTTTTTTGCGATCGTCGGGCTTTATTTCGTTGCCGGCGCCATTCTGAGCTTGCTGCCGTGCTCGTATCCGATGATTCCGATTCTGTCGGCGATCATCATCGGTGAGGGAGCGCGCGTCACGCGCAGGCGTGGCTTCGCGCTGTCGCTCGCGTATGTAGTCGGGATGGCGCTCGTGTACACGGTGCTGGGTGTCGTGGCGGCACTCGTCGGGCAGAGTCTCGGCGCATGGCTGCAGAACCCGTGGGTGCTCGGCGCGTTCGGCGGGCTTCTGACGATTTTCGCGCTGCTGCTGATCGCCGGTGTGGATCTCGAACTGCCGCCGCGCTGGCGCGATCGCATGTCGAGCGGGTCAGCGCGACGCTCGGGTGGCAAATTTACCGCGGTCGCCGTGATGGGCGCGCTGTCGGCGCTGGTGGTCGGCGCCTGCATGACCGCGCCGCTTTTTGCGGTGCTCGCGTTCATCGCGCATACCGGCAACGCCGTGCTCGGTGGCGCGGCGCTGTTCTCGATGGGCATCGGGCTCGGGCTGCCGCTGCTGATCATTGGCCTCGGCGCGGGTACACTGCTGCCGCGCGCGGGCAAGTGGATGGACAGCGTAAAAGTGTTCTTTGGCGTCGTTCTGCTGGCCGCGGCGCTGTGGATTGTTTGGCCGGTGCTCGGCGGGGCGGCGTCGATGCTGTTGAGCGCCCTCTGGCTGCTGATCGCCGCGGTTGCGCTCGGCCTGTTTTCCAAGTCGGTTGCGGGCGCCTCGATATGGCACCGGCTTGGGCGGGCGGTCGGCGTCGTGATGGCGGTTTGGGCAGCCGCGCTTCTAGTTGGCCTCGCGGCGGGATCGTTGGATCCGCTGCGACCGCTGGCGGTGCTCGCGGCTCGCGTCGGCAATCAGGCGAGCATCGCGAAGGATGGCTCCAGCGCGGCCGCGCCGGCGCCGCAAAGCGATTTGACGTTCGCGCCGGTACGTTCATCGGATCAGCTCGACCAGGCCGTCAAAACGGCGGCGCAGCCAGCCATGCTCGATTTTTACGCGGACTGGTGCGTGAGCTGCAAGGAGATGGAGAAATTCACCTTCAGCGACCCGCGCGTTCAGGCGAAGCTGAAGCAGATGAATCTGCTGCGCGCCGACGTCACTGCGAACAATACCGACGACCAGGCGCTGCTCAAGCGCTTCAATCTGTTCGGGCCGCCGGGGATTATTTTTTTCGATCAGGGTGGCAAGGAAGTGTTGCGGGAGGTCGGCTACGAATCGGCGGACAAATTCCTGCGCACACTGGATCGGGCGAGTGCATCGGGGGTGTAATCGAAGGCCGCGGGGCGTTGCAAGACCGCCGCTTCGCAAACGGCAGCACAAAAAAACGGAGGCGAAACCCTAAGGTTCGCCTCCGTTTTTTTCTCGACGGCCGCGCGCTAAACCGCGCCTGGCTTACTTCTGCGAACGCAGGATCTTCGCGGCATCCAGCGCGAAATACGTCAGCACGCCGTCCGCGCCTGCACGCTTGAACGCGAGCAGCGATTCCATCATCACCTTGTCGTGATCGAGCCAGCCATTCTGCGCGGCGGCCTTCAGCATGGCGTATTCGCCGCTTACCTGGTACACGTAGGTGGGGAACTGGAACTCGTCCTTCACGCGACGCACGATGTCCAGATACGGCATGCCCGGCTTGACCATCACCATGTCCGCGCCTTCGTTGATGTCGGCCTGCACTTCGCGCAGCGCCTCGTTGGAATTTGCCGGGTCCATCTGGTAGGTCATCTTGTTGCTCTTGCCGAGGTTCGTCGCGGAACCGACGGCATCGCGGAACGGGCCGTAGAACGCCGAAGCGTACTTCGCCGCGTACGCCATGATGCGCGTGTGGATATGGTCCTCGCTCTCGAGCATTTCGCGGATCGCACCAATGCGTCCGTCCATCATGTCCGACGGCGCGACGATGTCGACGCCGGCTTCCGCCTGCGCACGAGCCTGCTCGACGAGGATCTCGACGGTTTCGTCGTTGATCACGTAGCCGGCTTCGTCGAGCACGCCGTCCTGACCATGGCTCGTATACGGATCGAGCGCCACGTCGGTGAGCACGCCGAGCCCCGGAAAATTCTTCTTCAACTCGCGCACCGCGCGCGGGATCAGGCCCGCGGGGTTGGCCGCTTCACGGCCTTCGGGTGTTTTCAGCGAGGGCTCGATCGCGGGAAACAGAGACAACACCGGCACGCCCAGTTCGACGCACTGCCCGGCGACGCCCATCAGCAGATCGACCGACACACGCTCGACGCCCGGCATCGACGGCACGGCTTGCCGCACGTTGGTTCCCTCGACGATGAATACGGGGTAAATCAGATCGTTGGTCGTGAGGATGTTTTCGCGCATCATGCGACGCGAGAAGTCGTCACGGCGCATGCGGCGCGGACGGTAGTGCGGGTAGAAGCTCATATCGAATCGAAGATCGTGGATAGGTGGAGTGGACAAATAGCACCTAGCTCCGCTCCCGGAAACTTTTCGAGACAATGGTATATCATACCGATCGAGCAAGGCGCCTAGCGCTGACCTCCCCGCTTCTCCTCCCTGAGCGGGTGCCTGTCGTTTTTCGATTAGGCTGTTTGACCCGCCGTTCAAGCGGCGGGTTTTTTTATGCGCGGCCGCAAACGCGCTCTGACGCGGGTTTTACAGGCATATCACGCGTGCCGCGGGATTCCTGCATTGATATGCGTTCAGCCCGCGGCCGGCGTTTCGCCTGTTTCGCCCGCTGCCTCCGGGATCAGCCAGCTCTCGATCAGCTCATGCGCTTCATCGAGCCCGGTTCGCTTGAGCGCCGAAAACAGTTGCGCGGTGAGTTCGCCGCGATAGCCCGCAGCCCGATATTCGGCCAGTCCCTTCTGCGCGGTGCGCAACGCGTTCGTGCTTTCCTGGCGCGTCAATTTGTCGCATTTGGTGAGCAGCGTGTGGATCGGCTTGCCGGTCGGCGCGAACCACTCGATCATGCGCCGATCTAGATCCGTCAGAGGGCGGCGCGAATCCATCATGAGGATCATGCCGCGCAGTTGCGAGCGCGATTGCAGATACGTGGACAGCAGCGCTTCCCAGTGCGCCTTCGCCGCACCCGGCACTTCCGCATAACCGTAGCCCGGCAGGTCGACCAGATAGGCGGTCGGCTCATCCGCCTTGCCAACCGAAAAATAATTGATGTGCTGCGTGCGGCCAGGCGTCTTACTTGCGAATGCAAGTCGCTTCTGATTGCAGAGCACGTTGATCGCGGTCGATTTGCCCGCGTTCGAGCGTCCCGCGAAAGCGATCTCGGGCTGCGCGGTGGACGGCAGGTCGCGCAGATGATTGACGGTGGTATAGAAGCGGGATTCGTGGAGCAGGAAGGGCATGGTGGAAGCCAGATTGGAGAAGCTGCGGAGCCCGCAGCGGGAACGGGGTCAAGCCCGACTGGCGTCTAAGCGATTAGCGAGTTATTGTACAATACGATGGTTTACTGAAAACCTTAGGAGGCCGCCCCACGTGCCTTGGCGGCTCCTGGCGGTCACTCGGTCGCCGTCGTCGTACTTTGCAGAACATCTAAAATCCCACAAGACGAGACAGGGTGTGCGAATGAATCGACTGTGCAAGACTCTGATGGTGCTTCATGTAACGGCAGCTCTTTCAGGTTTGGCAATTCAGGCACGAGCAGCAGATCCGGCAAAGCCGGACATCAATCGGGGGCAGGCAATCGCGGTACAGGTATGCGCGTCATGTCACGGCGCAGACGGCAACAGTGCCGGCGGCGCATACCCGAAACTGGCGGGCCAGCATCCTGAGTACCTCGTCAAGCAGCTCAGAGATTTCAAGCCGCAGCCGGGCGCCAAACAGGCCGCGCGCAACAATGCGATCATGGCGGGCATGGCCGCCGCGCTTTCCGATCAGGACATGATCAACGTCGCGGCTTACTTCTCGACGCAGACGCCCAAGCCAGGCTATGCGCACAACAAGAAGACCGTCGCGGTGGGGCAGCAGATCTATCGCGGTGGGATTGCTGACCGCGGGGTGCCGGCCTGCGCGGCCTGTCACGGGCCCACGGGGCAGGGCATTCCGATCCAGTATCCACGCCTGTCGGGGCAGTGGGCCGAGTACTCGGTCACGCAATTGACCGCGTTCACGCAAGGTCCGGGCGCTCGTAATAACAACGACGCGATGCATGCGATAGCATCGCGTCTGTCGGACAACGAAATCAAAGCGGTTGCCGACTACATCGCGGGCCTGCATTAAGCGCTTCGTCCGCGCAAATCCAACCGGCCCGGCGAGGCCGGTGAAAAACAAGAAAAGGGTGAGGGTGTCGTCGCTACGACAGCCCTTCACCCTTTTTTGCTGTTCAGTCGGAGATTGAATGAGCGTCACCACGTCGGGTCTGCAGTCGAAGTCGGGCAATCGCGTCATGCGCAGCGCCATCGAGCTCCTGAGCTCGATGCGTTTCGCCATTGCGCTGCTCGTCATTCTGTCGATCGCCAGCATCATCGGTACCGTCCTCACGCAGGACGATCCGTATCCCAACTACGTCAACCAGTTCGGTCCGTTCTGGGCGGACATCTTCCGCGCGCTGAGCCTCTACACGGTGTACAGCTCGTGGTGGTTCATGCTGATTCTCGGCTTCCTGATGGTGTCTGTGTCGCTCTGCGTGATCCGAAATGCGCCGAAGATGGTCGCCGACGTGAAGAGCTGGAAGGACAAGGTTCGAGAAGGCAGCCTGCGCGCGTTCCATCACAAGGGTGAGTTCGCGGTGCACGGCACGCGCGCGCAGTCGGCGGCGGTGCTCGCAAGGTTGTCGGCGAAGCTCGGCTACAAGTTCGTCACGCGCGAGTCGGACGGCGCGACGTTGATCGCCGCGAAGCGTGGCGCGCTGACGAAGTTCGGCTACATCTCCGCGCACCTCGCGATCGTCGTGATCTGCCTCGGCGGCCTGCTCGACAGCAATCTGCCGATCAAGCTGCAAATGTGGCTGTTCGACAAGTCGCCGATCAACTCGAACACGGTGATCAACGAGATTTCGCCCGAGCATCGGCTGTCGCAATCGAACCCGACGTTCCGCGGCTACGCGTGGGTACCCGAAGGGCAGCACGTGTCGACCGCGATCCTGAATCAGCCCAATGGTTCGCTGATCCAGGACCTGCCGTTTTCGATCGAGCTCAACAAGTTCATCGTCGATTACTACTCGACCGGCATGCCGAAGCTGTTCGCGAGCGACATCGTCGTGATCGATCACAAGACCGGCGCGCGCGTGCCGGCGCGCGTCGAGGTCAACAAGCCGTTCGAATACGACGGCGTGTCGATTTATCAATCGAGCTTCCAGGACGGCGGCTCGCAGATGCAGATGACTGCCTTCCCGATGTCCGGCCCGAGTGCAAAGCCCGCGCCGTTTGGCGGCACGATCGGCGGCAGCGCGCCGTTGAGCTCGGCCACGCCGCTGGCCGATGGCCAGACCGTCGAATTCACCGACTTCCGCGCGATCAACGTCGAAAACATCTCGAACGGCAACGGGCAGAACGATGCGCGCGGGGTTGTCGCGCAGCACTCGCTGAAGGAAGCGTTCGACGAGCGCCTCGGCTCCGGCGCGAAAACGTCGAAGCCGCTCGATCTGCACAACGTCGGCCCGTCGGTGCAGTACAAGATTCGCGGCAAGGATGGCCAGGCGCGCGAATACAACAACTACATGCTGCCCGTCGACGTGAACGGCGAGAAAATGTTCCTCGCCGGCATGCGCTTGAATCCCGATGACCCGTTCCGCTATCTGCGAATTCCCGCCGACAGCGGCGGCACGCTCAAGGAATGGATGAATCTGCGCGCCACGCTGGAAGACCCGAACCAACGGGCCATCGCCGCTCATCAATTCGCGCAGCGTTCGGTGCCGGGTTCAAATGCGGAGTTGCAGCAACATCTGGAGGAAAGCGCCTTGCGGGTGCTGACCCTTTTTGCGGGCGCCGACGGCAGCATGAAGATGCCGAATGGCGAAACGCTCGGCGGCTTCCAGGCGGTCGCTGGGTTTATCGACCGCTCGGTACCGAAGGGCGAGCAGGAAAAGGCCGCGGGCCTGCTGCTTCGCATGCTCGAAGGTGTGACGTGGGACTTGTGGCAACTGTCGCGCCAGCGGCTCGGCGAGCCCGCCGCGCCGGCCGATGCGGACACGAGCCGCTTCATCCAGAGTTCGCTTAATGCGATTTCCGACAGCTTTCTGTATGGATCGCCGGTCTATTTGCAGCTTGACTCATTCAAGCAGGTGCAAGCTTCGGTATTTCAGTTGACGCGCGCGCCGGGCAAAAAAGTCGTGTATCTTGGCAGCCTGCTTCTCGTATTGGGCATCTTCTCGATGTTCTACGTTCGCGAACGGCGTCTGTGGTTCTGGCTCAAGGACACGGACCACGGCACGAGCGTCGTAATGGCGATGTCGAGCGCGCGTAAGACGCTAGACTTCGAGAAAGAGTTCGTCCAGACGCGGGCCGCCGTGAGCGCCGCATTGGGCGCGAAACTCATCGAAGCAGCCGATGCCAGCCCGGCCGGCCAGGCCGCCGCTGCGTCGGCAAGCTCACAGGATTCGACCCGGTAAGATCATGGACTTGACTCAGGTTTCCTCCTCCTCTTCTTCTGCTTCACGCGCCGACAAGGCGTTTGCGAGCAGCACGCCCGAACTCCCGAACTTCGACGAACGGCCGTTCCTGAAACGCCTGGGTATCGTCGACTGGCTGTTCGCGCTCGCGCTCGTCGGGGGCGCCGGGTTCGCGCTGTCGCGCTATTACCCGTTCATGAACTACTACGACAAATTGGTGCTGATGTGCTCGGTGCCGGTTTTCGTCGTGCTCGGCTGGCGCTGGAAGCCGGTGCGTCCGCTGATGGTGGGAATCGCCGCGCTGTCGCTGCTCGCAATCCAGATCTACCACGGCGATCTGAGCCGCGCCGACAACGCTTTCTTCCTCAAGTATTTCCTGTCGAGCCAGTCCGCGATCCTGTGGATGAGCGCGCTCTTCGTATTCGCGACCGGGTTCTACTGGATCGCGCTGCTGTCGCGCTCGCCGACCGGCGCCGCGATCGGCTCGAAGATGACGTGGGCGGCGGTGCTGATGGGCTTCGTCGGCATGATGGTGCGCTGGTACGAGTCGTATCTGATCGGCGCGGACGTTGGCCATATTCCGATTTCGAACCTCTATGAAGTGTTCGTGCTGTTCAGCCTGATCACCGCGCTGTTCTATCTGTACTACGAGCAGCACTACAACACGCGCGCGCTCGGCGCGTTCGTGTTGCTCGTGATCAGCGCAGCCGTCGGCTTCCTGATGTGGTACTCGGTCGCGCGCGATGCGCAGCAGATCCAGCCGCTCGTGCCGGCGCTGCAAAGCTGGTGGATGAAGATTCACGTGCCGGCGAACTTCATCGGCTATGGCAGCTTCGCGCTGTCGGCGATGGTCGGCGTCGCATATCTGGCGAAGGAACGCGGCGTGCTCGCGGATCGTCTGCCGGCGCTCGACGTGCTCGACGACGTGATGTACAAGTCGATCGCGGTCGGCTTCGCGTTCTTCACGATCGCGACGATTCTCGGCGCGCTGTGGGCCGCCCAAGCCTGGGGCGGCTACTGGAGCTGGGACCCGAAGGAGACGTGGGCGCTGATCGTGTGGCTGAACTACGCGGCCTGGCTGCACATGCGTATGATGAAGGGCCTGCGCGGCGCGCTCGCCGCGTGGTGGGCGCTGACCGGGCTGCTGGTCACGAGCTTCGCGTTCCTCGGCGTGAACATGTTCCTGTCGGGCTTGCATAGCTACGGCAAGCTGTAAGATCCGCCGCGCTGAACCGACTAAGAACCGCCGCGTGCTTTCGCACCGGCGGTTTTTTTATGGCCGATGGAATATTCGTTGCTCCCCGGTGTTCGCCAGTCGAGCACCAGAGCAACTACCCATGGATGACAGACGCCCCCAAAGGGGCGATCATCAATAAGGCTCCGCAACGCGCGCGACGCGGCGGGCCGGCAAGGAGTAGCACGATGTGGATCAAGCGAAGCGACAGAATTCAACTGACCGGCGATGACATCGCGCGCAGCGAAATCGCGCCGCGGCACGTGTTCGAAAACCGGCGACGCATCCTGCAGGCGGCGGGCGCGATGGCGCTCGGCGGCCTGATCGGCGTGAGCGGCGAGGCGCTCGCGACCTACTCGTCGCCCGATCCGAAGGCGCAGAAGCTCGCGGCGAAAACCAACACCAGGTTCGTCGCGCTCGACAAGATCACGCCGTACAAGGACATCACGACCTACAACAATTTCTATGAGTTCGGCACCGGTAAATCCGACCCCTCGCAGCGCGCGGGCACGTTGCGGCCGCATCCGTGGAAGGTGAGCGTCGAGGGCGAGATCAAGAATCCGAAGGTGTACGACATCGACGATCTGCTGAAGCTCGCGCCGCTCGAGGAGCGTGTGTACCGGCATCGCTGCGTCGAAGGTTGGTCGATCGTGGTGCCGTGGATCGGGGTCTCGCTGTCGGAGCTGATCAAACGCGTCGAACCGACCGGCAATGCAAAGTACGTGCAGTTCATCACGCTCGCCGATCCGTCGCAGATGCCAGGGTTGTCGGCACCCATACTCGATTGGCCTTACTCCGAAGGCCTGCGGATGGACGAGGCGATGCATCCGCTGACGCTACTGACGATGGGCCTCTACGGCCAGGTGCTGCCGAATCAGAACGGCGCGCCGGTGCGCGTCGTGGTGCCGTGGAAGTACGGCTTCAAGAGCGCGAAGTCGCTCGTGAAAATCCGCTTCGTCGAGAAGCAGCCGCCGACGAGCTGGAACACGTACGCGTCGAACGAATATGGGTTTTATTCGAACGTGAATCCGAATGTCGATCATCCGCGCTGGAGTCAAGCCACTGAAAGGCGCATCGGCGAAGACGGCTTTTTCACGCCGAAACGCAAGACGCTGATGTTCAACGGTTACGGCGATCAGGTCGCGTCGCTCTATCAGGGCATGGACCTGAAGAAGAACTTCTAGGGCGAGCGCGATGGTTTCCGATACGCAAACTGTCACCCGCACCGAGCCTGCGACGCGGCGGACCTCGTCGGCGTCGGCGGCGAAGCTGCGTTCCACCGGCGGCGCGCGCTGGGTCGTGCCCACCAAAGTCGCGGTCTTCATCGCGGCGCTCTATCCTCTCGCGCGCCTCGTGCTGTTCGGCCTGACCGACCGGCTCGGCGCGAATCCGATTGAATTCATCACACGCTCGACCGGCCTGTGGACGCTCGTGTTCCTGTGCATCACGCTCGCGGTGACGCCGCTACGCCGTCTGACCGGCGTCGCCGCGTTCGTGCGTTTGCGCCGCATGCTCGGGCTCTACACGTTCTTCTACGCGACGCTGCATTTCACCACGTACCTGTGGTTCGACAAGTGGTTCGATGTTGCGGAGATTCTGAAGGACATCGGCAAGCGGCCGTTCATCACGGTGGGCTTCGCCGCGTTCGTGCTGCTGATCGCGCTCGCGGTCACGTCGCCGCGCGCGATGGTGCGCAAGCTCGGACGTCGCTGGCAGACGCTGCATCGCGCGATCTATGCGATCGGCGTGCTCGCGATCCTGCATTTCTGGTGGATGAAGGCGGGCAAGCACGACCTGCTGCTGCCGAAGATCTACGGCGCGGTGATGATCGCGTTGCTGGGATGGCGACTGGTGGTGTGGATACGTGAGCGGAGGATGGGAACGCGCCGACGATGATGGCGAGTTTATTGGCGTCACGCTGTTTCAAATAAAAATGGCGATGCCACCGTGGCATCGCCATTTTCGTTGCTGCGCTCGACCTTCGCGCTCTGCCGCAGGGACTGACGTTTACGCCGGCAGTATCGTTTCATCCGCAAACAGCTGCTTGACCTCTTCGCGCGCGCGAACCACATGCGCCTGTGTACCATCCACCATCACCTCGGCGGCGCGCGCACGGGTGTTGTAGTTCGAGCTCATCACGAAGCCGTACGCGCCGGCCGAGCGGATCGCGAGCAGATCGCCGGGTTCGATCGCGAGCAGCCGCTCGCGGCCGAGCCAGTCGCCGCTTTCGCAGACCGGGCCGACCACGTCGTACACATGCGCGGGGACGTCGCGCTTCACGACCGGCTCGATGGCGTGATAGGCGTCGTACATCGCGGGGCGCGCGAGATCGGTCATCGCCGCGTCGACGATCGCGAAGTTCTTGTCCTCGCCCGGCTTCAGAAACTCGAGACGTGTGAGCAGCACGCCCGCATTGCCGACCAGCGAGCGGCCCGGCTCGAAATAGACTTCGCGGTGACCGTGGCCGCGCGCTTCGATGCGATCGAGCACCGTGCGCACGAACTCACCGATTTCCGGCGGCGTTTCGTCGTCGTAGGTGATGCCCAGACCGCCGCCGACGTCGATATGGCGAATCGACACGCCGTCCTGCTCGATCTGCTCGACGAGTTCCAGCACCTTGTCGATCGCGTCGAGATAGGGCGCGACTTCGGTGATCTGCGAGCCAATATGGCAGTCGATGCCGATCACCTCGAGATTCGACATCGCTGCGGCCGCCTGGTAGGTGGCACGCGCATCTTCGAACGCGACGCCGAACTTGTTGGTCTTGAGTCCGGTGGAAATGTACGGATGCGTTTTCGCATCGACATCGGGATTCACGCGCAGCGACACCGGCGCTTTCTTGCCCATCTCGCCCGCCACCGAATTGAGGCGGTCGAGTTCGGGAATCGATTCGACGTTGAAGCATTTGACGCCCGCCGCGAGCGCGTCGCGCATTTCGCTTGCCTGCTTGCCAACGCCCGAAAACACGGTGTTTTCCGCTTTGCCGCCAGCCGCGAGCACGCGCGCGAGCTCGCCGCCCGACACGATGTCGAAGCCCGCGCCGAGGCGCGCGAACACGTTCAGCACCGCGAGATTGCTGTTGGCCTTGACGGCCACGTGCACGCTCGCGCGACGCCCCGCGCAGGCGCCCGCATAGGCGTTCCACGCTGCGGTGAGCGCGGCGCGTGAATAGACGTAGAGCGGCGTGCCGAACTGCTCGGCGAGGGAAACGGCGGACACGCCTTCGGCGTGCAATACGCCGTCGACGTAGTCAAATGCGGATCGAGTCATGCGAAAGTCTTATTGAACGGAAGGGACGGCAGAGGCGGGCAGCGGCACTGCGGGAGCCGATGCCGCCGAAGCGGGCGGCGCCGCGAGCTGGTCTTCGGGGGCGAGCGTGAGCGGCGTGCCCGAGGTGTCCGGGATCGAACCCGTGTCGGCCGCGCTGCCGCTAGCCGGTTGCGTTCGATCGGTCGATGGTGTTTGCGTGCGGTGAGCCGGCGGGGCAGGCATCGGCGGTACGGTCGGCAGATAGAGTGAGCCGCGTTGGCCGCAGCCGGTAAGCGCACAACCTGCGAGAATGACTAAAACCGCTACAATCGCGCGGCCGGGCGCTGCCGCGCGCATCCGAGTTACGACTCGCATGACTGTCCCTGAATGAATAATCGATGGAGTTTAGCATGTCCGATAGTGATTACCTGACCCGTGCGGAAGCCGTGCTGGCCGCCATCGAGAGCGCGCTCGACGACATCGACGCCGACATCGAGCTCGAGCGCAGCGGCAACGTTTTGACGCTCGAATTCGAGAACCGCACGAAGATCATCGTCAACCTTCAGCCGCCGATGAGCGAGATCTGGATCGCCGCCAAAGCCGGTGGTTTCCACTTCCGTTTCGTCGACGGTGAATGGCGCGACACGCGCAGCGGCGCGGAGTTTTTCGCGGCGCTGTCGCAGTATGCGACGCAGCAGGCTGGCGAGCCGGTGCGGATCGCCGCGCTATGAGCGCGGTGTAATAAGCGCGAGACGCTCTCAAAACAAAACCGCCGCGTAACGAACGCGGCGGTTTTTTCTTTTCTAGCGGGACATCGACGCAGCCTCAGTGCCCGCGGAACAGATTCATGATGTCCTGCTTTTCCTGTTCGCCAACCTGTTCCGGAGCGGCGGCTGCCGCGCTCGCCTCCGCATCGAGCGTCGCCTGACTGACGCCGACCGTCGCGATGAAGCCGTGGCCCGGCGTGAACTCGTCGAAATAAAGCTCCGAGCCGATTTCGCTGACGCCGTCGGGGCGTGGCATCTTGTACTCGGGCACCCCCTTCAGCGCGCGTCCCATGTACTCGATCCACACCGGCAGCGCCAGGCCGCCGCCGGTTTCCTTGTCGCCGAGGCTGCGCGGGTTGTCGTAGCCGATCCACGCGATCGCGGTGAGCGTGTGCTGATAGCCGGCGAACCACGCGTCGCGGGAATCGTTGGTCGTGCCGGTCTTGCCGGCGAGATCGGTGCGCTTGAGCACGTTGCTCTTCGCCCCGGTGCCGTGCTGCGCGACGCTTTGCAGCAGGCTGTTCATCACGTAGGCGTTGCGCGGTTGGATCGCGAACGGCGCGCTTTGCCCGGCCACGAGCGGCTGCGCGTGCGCGACGACGATGCCGCGCTGATCGGTGACTTCGGCGATCAGATACGGATTGATCCGATAGCCGCCGTTGGCGAACACCGAGAACGCGCCGGCCATTTGCAGCGGCGTCACGAGGCCCGCGCCAAGCGCCATCGGCAGATAGGCGGGATGGCGGTCCGCGTCGAAGCCAAACCGCGTGATGTATTGCTGCGCGTACTTCGGGCCGATCTGGTTCAGGATGCGGATCGACACGAGGTTCTTCGATTTCTGCAGCGCGGTGCGCATCGTCATCGGACCGTCGAAGCCGCCGCCGTAGTTTTTCGGCTCCCACGCCTGGCCGCCGGTTTCGGCGGCGCTGAAGAAGAGCGGCGCGTCGTTGATGATCGTGGCGGGCCCGAGGCCCTTTTCGAGCGACGCCGAATAGATGAACGGCTTGAAGCTGGAGCCCGGCTGACGCCACGCCTGCGTCACGTGATTGAACTTGTTCTTGTTGAAGTCGAAGCCGCCGACCAGCGAGCGGATCGCACCGTCCTGCGGCACCAGCGAGATGAACGCGCCTTCCACCTGGGGCAATTGCGTGATCGACCAGTCGCCCTCGTCGTTCTTCACGAGCCGCACGATCGCGCCGGGCCGGATGCGCTGATTCGGCTGCGCGCGCGGGCCGAGCGCGAACTGCGCGTAGCGCAGGCCGTCGCCCTGAATGGTCGCGACATTGCCGTCGATGAACGCCGCCTGGACCTGCTTCGGGCTCGCCGCCGTGACGACGGCCGCGATGATTTCGCCATTGTCGGGATGTTCGAGCAGCGCGTCGTCGATGGCCTGCTCGCGCTCGTCGGCGTCGGCCGGCAGATCGATGAACGCCTCCGGGCCGCGATAGCCGTGACGGCGCTCGTAGTCCATCAAGCCTTTGCGCACCGCGTGGTAGGCGACGTCCTGATCGGCCGAGTCGATCGTGGTCACGACGTTCAGGCCGCGCGTGTAGGCTTCCTCGCGATACTGCGCGTACATCATCTGCCGCACCATTTCCGCGACGTATTCCGCGTGCACGCTGTACTCCTTGCCCATGCCCTTCACGACGAGCCGCTGCCGGCTCGCCTCGTCGTACTGTTCCTGAGTGATGTAGTGCAATTCGTACATGCGCTGCAGGATGTACTCCTGGCGCACCTTCGCACGCTTCGGATTGACGACCGGGTTATACGCGGAGGGCGCCTTCGGCAGACCGGCGAGCATCGCCGATTCGGCGAGCGTCAGGTCCTTCAGATCCTTGCCGAAGTACACGCGCGCGGCACTCGCGAAACCGTACGCGCGCTGACCGAGATAGATCTGATTCATGTACACCTCGAGAATCTGATCCTTGCTCAGCTTCGACTCGATCTTGTACGCGAGCAGCATCTCGTAGATCTTGCGCGTGTACGTCTTCTCGCTGGACAGAAAGAAGTTGCGCGCGACCTGCATCGTGATCGTGCTCGCGCCTTGCGTCGCATGACCGTTGGTCAGCGCGACGAAGCCGGCTCGCGCGATGCCGGTGAGGTCGACGCCGCCGTGCTCATAGAAGCGCGCGTCCTCGATCGCGAGAATCGCTTTCTTCAGGCTGTCGGGCACGTCCTGGATGTGCACGATGTCGCGCCGCTCCGCGCCGAATTCGCCGATCAGCACGTGGTCGGCCGTATAGATTCGCAGCGGCACTTTGGGCTGATAGTCGGTCAATGCATCGAGTGACGGCAGGTTCGGCGTCGCGACGACGAGCGCATAGCCGAGCACCAGCGCCACGCATACGATGCCCGCCACGATCAACCCGACAAAGCCGAGGATCAGCTTCAGCCATAACGGACGTTCGCGCCGTTTCGGCGCGGGCGGCGGGGACGTAGGAGACGTGGCTTGCATAGGAGTACCGGAAAAACAGTCCCGCGATTATAGCCGCCAGGGTTTTTCTGCTTTCGACAAGCTTACGAATGACGCGCAATCGGCACACGCCAGGCGGCGCGGGAATGACTTCGCTGTAGTCCCAACTGTAGTCGCTTTGATGTCGCTCGGGGCGGCTTCGCATCCGCGTTAGCCATTCGGCTGAATGTCGTTAGGACGTGCGTCTGCCGACAATGATCCCTCGTTACTCGCGTTCGAATGGTTCGTCGCGTGAGTCAGAGGGAGGGCGGTATGGCCTATAAAAATTCGTGGCTTCAGGCGGTGCGGGAGGGCCGGCAGCGTTTCGCCGCCGGCATCGATGTCGGTTCGCAAAACGTGCGTCTCGTCGTGGTGAGTCAACGCGCCCGGGGCGCGCTGCATCTCGAACATATGAGCACGGTGCCCTTCGCGGCCGGCACCATGGCGGGCGCCGAGATCGTCGATCGGCAGGCCGTCGCGCGGGCGTTGCGCGATGCGTTCGCCGGTTTGCCGCGCGTATGCGCGACGCACGCGCTGCGCTGCGCGATGGCCGTGCCTTCGTCGGCCACGCTAACGACGACAGTGCCGCTCGCGCGGCTCGCCGCTCAGAGCGACTGCGAGGCGGAGGACGGCGGCGTTGCGCTCGCCGGACTTGCGCCCGCGGTGATGGGAGAGGCGGAGCGCATCGCCGGCCTCGAGCGTCATGCGCTCGCGGTCGACTGGTACGTCGACGAGACGCCGTCGCCGGTGCGCTCGGTGAAGATCGCCGCGACCGCGCGCCAGCATCTCGAAGCGCGGATCGAATGCGCCGCGACCGCAGGGATTTCGCTGTCCGCGATCGATGGCGAACCGCACGCGGCATTGCGCGCGCTGCGCCACGCGGCCAGTCGCGAACTCGACCCGAACGAGCCGTACGCGGCGGTGTGGGTCGGTACGGACGGCGTGTACGGCTGGAGCGTCGTCGATGGCGCGAGCGTCGGCGAGATGCGCTACCCGGCGCCGGAGCATGCCGATCTCGCCGACGCGTTGCGCGATCTCATGCGCGGGCCGGAGTTCGACTGCGCGCTGATTGGCGGCGAAATCGATCTGCTCGACGGCGTCGGCTTTTCACTCGCCGATATTGGCGACGTGCTCGGCTGCTCGGCGCTGCCGTTCGAATGCGCGCTGCTCGGCAGCCACGCGCGGCCGCTCGACGACGCCTTGCTGCACGAGCCGGCTGGCGCGGTCGCGTTTGGGCTCGCGTTGCGCGGGGTGCTGGAATGAAGGCCGTTCTGTCGTTTTCGTCTGGCGTCGCCGCGAGTGCCGATCAGCGCGCCGCTGTACCGTGGCTGGGCGGCTTCAATCTGCTGCCGTATCGCCAACGCAACGCGCGACTCGCGCGGCGCCGCTGTATGCGCGACTGGGCTGTGGCCGCTTGTGTCGGTGCCGCGGGTGTGTTGCTCGTCGCCGGTTGGCAGAGCTTCGCTGCAGCGCGGCTCGATGCGCGGCTCGCGGCGGCCGGGCAGGCGCTGACTCCGCTCGCCGTGCCGCTCGCGGAGCACGCGAAGCTGTCGCGGGCCGAACAGGATGAGCGCGAAGCCGCGGCGCGCGCCGCGAGTCTCGCGAGGCCGCTCGCACATCTGCGCGATCTGCTCGACGCGCTGAGCTTCGAACCCGGCGATCGCGTCGTGTTGCGGCAGTTGCGCCAGCGCGAGTACGAGACTGAATTGCTGGCGACTTCGAGTGACCATATCGCGTCGGCTGAGTGGCTCAAGCGGCTCGGCGCGATCCACGGCGTGCAGGGCGCGGAGATGCGCGATCTGCATCGGCCGACGGGGAAGGGCGGCGCGTCGACGGAACAGGCGATAGGCGGACCCGTGGAGTTCGATGCGCGCCTGCGCTGGGGCGATCCGCCGCACAAGCCGGCACGCGCCCTGAAGGCCGCACCAACGGGAGGTGCGCGATGAGCACGACCTTTTTTGAGGCGGGTGGTGCGGCGCATGGGTCCGCGGGTTTTTCGCGCTGGGTCAAGCAGGCGCGTATGCCGCTCGAGGCGTGGAGCCGGCGCCGTCGCTGGCTCGTCGCGGCGACGCTTGCCGCGCTCGTGTTCGGCGTCGGCGCGTACGGCTGGAACGCGGCTGATCTCGCCGGACTGGAAGCGAGCCGCGCGGCGCTCGCGGTCAGCACGCAGCGTCTCGCGGCCGCGCGGCACACGCTCGCACAGCTGCCGTCGCTGCGCCGTGCAGCCGCGGCGATGCCGGCCACGGCGTCGAGCGCCGTGTCGTGGAACTCCGCCGACGACGTGCGCATCGTCTCCGAGCTGGCCACGCAAAGCGGCGTCGCGCTGCTTGCGGTGGAACCGGGCGCGGCGAGCGGCGAGGGCGTCGAGCGGATGCGCGTGCTGCAGCTCACCGCGCGCACCGACTTCGTTCACCTGATGGCGTTTTTCCACGGGCTCGCGCAACTGCCGGTGCTGATCGTTCCCGTCGACGTGACCGTCAAGCAGGACGGCAAAGGGCTCGCGGTGGCCGCGACGCTGCAGGTGTACGCCGCGCTGCGACCGGCGCCCGACACCCCGGCTGCGAGCGCCGAGGCGAGCCCTGACGCCGACGAGGCTGCCGACGATGACGACGAAGGCCTCGTGTTCTTCGATCCGTTTGCGAAGTCGCAGATCTCCGCGAGCGGCGAGCTGGGCGATGCTTCTGAGTTGCGCCTTGTCGGTTTGCTGCGCGATCGTACCCGCGGGCTCGCGCTGCTCGACACGCCAGACGGCACGACGACGGTCGCGGCTGGGCAACGACTGGGCGTCGAGCGGGTCACACAGCTCGACGCGCTTGGCATTACGCTCGCGAACGGCGGCGCGACGCGCACGCTGACGCTGACGGAGGCGTCATGATGCGCCCGCTCAAGCGATGGAGCGTGGCGAAGATGGGTGTCGGACGCGAGGTCCGCGTCGTCTCCGGACGGTGTTTCGGGCTCTACGTCGCCGCGACGCTGGGTGCCGGCGTCGCCCAGGCAGCGACGCCACTGCTGCTGCCGCCGTTGCCGACTTACGCGGCGCTCGACGACCCGGCCGTATCGGCCAACACCGCCTACGAGACGGCGCCGCTGCCGAGCGGCGGCATCGGCCAGGCGGCGAATCCGTTCGGCGACGTTTCCACGCCAGGCGCGGCCCAGGAGCCGGACACGCTCCAGCCGGCCGCGCGTTCCGCGATAGCGCCCGACGCCTCCCCGGACGACCTCGCCAACGGCCCGATGCCGCCGCCTTCGCCACAACACAACCCGCCACCCCGGCTCGCGACGACAGTGCCGGCACGCCTGGTCTCGAAGGCCCGCCGGTCCCGCTGCCGCCGCGGCCGCGCCTCGCCGACGCATCGGCCAGTGCGGACTCGGGCCTTCCCGCGGGCAACGAGCCGATCTCGCTGAGCTTTCAGCGTGCGCAACTTGGCGCGGTCCTGAAAGCGTTCGCCGAGTTCACCGGCCTGAACATCGTCGCCAGCGCCAAAGTGCGCGGCGCCGTGTCGATACGTCTCGACAAGGTGCCGTGGCGCACCGCGTTCGACACCTTGCTCGATGTCAATAATCTGGCGATGGAGCGCCACGGCAACGTAATCTGGGTCGCGCCTGCCGCCGAGCTCGCCGCGCGCGAACGTCAGCGCTTCGAAGCCCACGCGCGCGCCGCGGACCTCGAGCCGCTCGTGAGCCGCACCTTCGAGCTGCACTACGCGCATGCCGAGGACGTGCGTCGCCTGCTGACCGGTTCCGGCACCCAGCGCGTGCTGTCCAAACGTGGCGCCGTCACCGCTGATCCGCGCACCAACCTGCTGTTCGTCACCGATCTCGCGGGGCGGCTCGAGCAGATCGCGGCGCTGATCGCTTCCGTCGACCGGCCGACTCGCCAGGTGCTGATCGAGGCTCAGATCGTCGAAGGCGACCAGGGCTTTTCGCGCAATCTCGGGGTGCGGCTGTCGCTCGCCGGCACCAGCGCGGACGGTACGTCGAGAGGGCTGACGGGTGGAACGGACGGCTCCGTGTACGATCTGTCGGCCCGACCGATCTCCGGATTCGATGCCGCGACCGCCGGCCTCACGCTGTTCGCGGCTCACGCGACCCGGCTGCTGAATATCGAACTCTCGGCGCTCGAGTCCGAAGGGCATGGGAAAATCGTGTCGAGCCCACGGGTCGTCACCGCGGACCGGATGAAGGCGATCGTCGAGCAGGGCACCGAGCTGCCGTATCAGGCGAAGGTCGGCCAGGGCGTATCGGGCGTGCAGTTTCGCCGGGCGACGCTCAAACTGGAGGTCGAGCCGCAGATCATGCCGGATGGCCGCGTGGTGCTCGATCTCGACGTCGCGAAGGACAGCGTCGGCGAGCAGACCGACGCCGGGCCCGCGATCAACACCAAGCACGTCCAAACGCGCGTCGAGGTCGAGGACGGTGGTACGGTGTCGATCGGCGGAATTTACGAGACCGACGACCGTGACGACGTCGAGCGGGTGCCCCTCCTCGGCAAAATACCGGTTCTGGGCGCATTGTTCCGCCATCGGACTCATCGCGACACGCGTAGCGAACTGGCGGTTTTCATCACGCCGCGCGTGGTGCGGGAAAATTAGGGCATATAGGGCACGCATGCACCGCCGTCCGCCGGCGGCGCGCAGGCTCGACAAGGCAGCCGCTTTGCCAGTAAGCTGCGGCACGAACTACACCGGATTAGCCAGAGGACACCGTTGCAAGCGCGGGACGCACACGCCAATGTTTTTTTCGTAGGGCTCATGGGGGCAGGAAAAACCACTGTGGGTCGGGCGGTTGCGCGCCGTCTCGAGCGCCCGTTCTTCGATTCCGACCATGAAATCGAGGCGCGCACGGGCGCGCGCATTCCCGTGATCTTCGAGCTCGAGGGCGAAGCGGGCTTTCGCGATCGCGAAGCGAGCGTGATCTCCGAGCTGACCGGGCGCGACAATATCGTGCTCGCGACCGGCGGCGGTGCAGTCCTGCGGCCGGAAAACCGCGAAGCGTTGAAAAGTCGTGGCCTCGTGATCTATCTGCGCGCCAATCCGCATGACCTGTGGCTGCGCACGCGGCGCGACAAGAATCGCCCGCTGCTGCAAACGGAAGACCCCAAGGCGCGCCTCGAAGCGCTCTATGAAGTGCGCGACCCGCTGTACCGCGAATGCGCGCACTTCGTGATCGAAACCGGCCGGCCCTCGGTCAACGGACTCGTCAACATGGTTCTGATGCAGCTCGAGATGGCCGGCGTCGCCAAACATCCTGCTTCATAATGGACCGTATGATTACCGTCAACGTCGAACTGGGCGAGCGCGCCTACCCCATCCATATCGGTGCCGGCCTGATCGGCCAGACCGCGCTGTTCGCGCCGCATATCGCCGGCAACTCGGTCACGATCGTCACCAATAGCACCGTCGATCCGCTCTACGGCGACAAGCTGCGCGCAGCGCTTGCGCCGCTGAACAAGCAGGTGTCCACGGTGGTTTTGCCGGACGGCGAAGCACACAAGAATCTGCAGACGCTGAACCTGATCTTCGACGCGCTGCTCGGCTCGCGCGCCGACCGCAAGACCACGCTGATCGCGCTCGGTGGCGGTGTGATCGGCGACATGACCGGGTTTGCCGCCGCCTGCTACATGCGCGGCGTGCCGTTCATCCAGGTGCCGACCACGTTGCTGTCGCAGGTGGATTCGTCGGTCGGCGGCAAGACCGGCATCAATCATCCGCTGGGCAAGAATATGATCGGCGCGTTCTACCAGCCTCGGGCGGTGATCGCTGACATCGGCGCATTGCGTACGTTGCCCGAACGCGAACTCGCGGCGGGCATCGCCGAGGTCATCAAGACCGGCGCAATCGCCGAGGCCGGATTCTTCAGCTGGATCGAGGCCAATATCGAGGCTTTGAACCGCTGCGAACCGGAGGCGTTGACCGAGGCAGTCAAACGCTCGTGCGAGATCAAGGCGTCGGTGGTGGCGCAGGACGAGCGCGAAGGTGGTCTGCGCGCGATCCTCAACTTCGGTCACACGTTCGGCCACGCGATCGAAGCCGGCCTCGGCTATGGCGAGTGGCTGCACGGCGAGGCGGTCGGCTGCGGAATGGTGATGGCGGCGGATCTGTCCGTGAGGCTCGGCCATCTCGATGAAGCGTCGCGCAAGCGGCTCGTCGACGTCGTGCTTGCCGCGCATCTGCCCACTCGTGCTCCCGCGCTCGGCGCGGATCGTTACATCGAGCTGATGCAGATCGACAAGAAGGCGGAAGCCGGCGCGATCAAGTTCATTCTGCTGAAGCGTTTCGGTGAGACACTGATCACCCGCGCGCCCGACGCCGACGTGCATGCGACGCTGGCCGCCGCCGTCTAGATTCAACACGGCCCTGCAGCCACGCTTCACGCACCCGCGTCACGAGGCGCCGCCCATGTTTCGGAGGACCCGGTGACTGACAGGCGCAGCGACGATATCCAGCATGACACGACGAGCGCGCGCGCAGGCGCCGGGAACGGCGTCATCGCCGCCACGGTCAGCACCGCGGATGCCGCTGCCGCGGTTGCCACACCCGCCGTCCCCGCGCCGACCCAGCAGGCGCTCGAAGCGCATCTCGCGCCGTACGCGGCGCATTCGAGCCAGTCGCGTGGGCGTCGCTATGCGGAAACCGCGCCGAGCGCGCGTACCGAGTTTCAGCGCGACCGCGACCGCATCGTCCACTCGACCGCATTCCGGCGGCTCGAATACAAGACGCAGGTATTCGTCAACCACGAGGGCGACCTGTTTCGCACGCGCCTCACCCATAGCCTCGAAGTTGCGCAGATCGCGCGCTCGGTTGCGCGCAATCTGCGCGTCAATGAAGATCTCGTCGAAGCGATTTCGCTGGCGCACGATCTCGGCCATACGCCGTTCGGCCATGCCGGCCAGGATGCGTTGAACGAATGCATGCGCGAGCATGGCGGCTTCGAGCACAACCTGCAGAGCCTCACGGTCGTCGACGAACTTGAAGAGCACTACGGAGCGTTCAATGGGTTGAACCTGTGCTTCGAGACGCGCGAGGGCATTCTCAAGCACTGCTCACGCGACAACGCGCGCCGGCTCGGCACATTGGGCGAGCGCTTTCTCGAAGGGCGGCAACCGTCGCTCGAAGCGCAGATCGCCAACGTCGCCGACGAAATCGCGTACAACAATCACGACGTCGACGACGGTCTGCGCTCCGGTCTGCTGTCGCTCGAGCAGCTCGCCGAAGTGGAACTCTGGCAGACGCACTGCGAGGCGGCGCGCGGCGACTATCCGCAGATCGAGGGGCGTCGGCTGATTCACGAGACGGTGCGGCGCGTGATCAATACGCTGATCGTCGATCTGATCGAAACGACGCGGGCCAATCTCGCGCGCTACGCGCCGGCGTCACTCGACGACGTACGCGCGGCGCCACCGCTCGTCGCGCACAGTGATGCGATCGCCGCGCAGGCCGCGGCGCTCAAGCGCTTCCTGTTCAGAAACATGTACCGTCACTATCGCGTGATGCGCATGGCCAATAAGGCACGCCGCGTCGTGGTCGGCCTGTTCGACGCGTTCACCGACGACCCGCGGCTGCTGCCGCCGGACTATCAGTCG
The DNA here is from genome assembly GCF_050436245.1 of Paraburkholderia sp. MM6662-R1. NCBI lineage: Bacteria > Pseudomonadati > Pseudomonadota > Betaproteobacteria > Burkholderiales > Burkholderiaceae > Paraburkholderia > Paraburkholderia sp. MM6662-R1. The sequence goes on from NZ_JBNDLV010000001.1 coordinate 2,907,852, forward strand.
GCCGATGCGACGCGTCAGCCGCGTTTGATCGCGCATTACATCGCGGGGATGACCGATCGTTACGCGCTGAAGGAGTATCGGCGGCTGTTCGTGATCGACGACAACTAGGCGCTAGCGGCTGGGCGCGGCAAGCAGTGTAACGTTCAGCCTTCGCATCGAGCGGCCGTCGCGCCCCCTTGCCAGCACCGTCAAACCGGGCAAGCCAGCGTCATCGCGAACGGGACGCGAACAGCGCCCCCAGCACCAGCGCAAGCCCGCCGACGATCGCAATCGTCTGCCACGGATTTTCATGCACGTAGTGATCGGCGTCCGAGATCGCGACGCCCGCACGATCGCGCATCGCGTCGCGCGTGTCGTTCAGCCGCTCGCGCGCGGCGTCCAACTGTTTGCGCAGCCTGCCGCGCAGGGCCACGGCGTCGGCCTGCGTGCCGTCGGCCAAGGTCGATTCGAGTTCCGACAGCAGGGTGCGCAACTCGACCGCGATGTCTTCGGCCGCGTGGCGGCTGTGGCGAGCGATGCGCCGCGCGCGGCGACTCGCGCTGGTCCAGGATTCGCCGAGGGCGTCTCGCGTATTTGGAAGTGCTGTCATGGTCGCTCCGTCGATGAGTTGAAAGGCCCCGCGCATCGTCGCGCGGACACGCAATGCGCAGACGCAGTATCACGTCGTCGCATAGGAAACGCCATCTAAACGCAACTTCGATGCCAAGCGCTGCATCGCCGGTACCGCTGCACGCGTGCGGCTCACGACAGGATGGGGCGTGCCCGTATCGTCGCCGGATTTTGCACATGGACGCGCCGAATTCGCGTCAAATTTACAAACGCTGATGCCGGATGACGCTGCCATGCCGATGCAACAGAGACGCCAAATGCAAACGCCGTGATCGGTTCGATGACGGCGTTCCCCAGGTCGCGAAAATTCGACTACCCTAATTCAAGCTACCCGCTCTAGCGAAGCGTTAGAAACGGTAACCGACGTTGACGTAAGTGACGATCGGGTTCAGCTTGATCTTGGTTTGCGATTGCACGGTCAGCGTGCCGACCGGCGTGGCCGATGCCGAACTGAGCTTTGCGGTCGTGCTGAGCGGCAGGTACGAGATCGACACGCCGGCGAACCAATGCTGATTGAAGGCGTACGTGAAGCCCGCATTAAACACGGGTTCCCACGAACTATCCGTCGACACACTGGTCGGACCATGCAGAACGTTGGCTTCGAATGCGCTGTTGGAAATGTGTTCGTCGGTGAACCAGATGCGGCTCACACCGAGACCGAGATACGGGCGGAACGAAGCGGTCGGCGCGTTGAAGTAGTACTTGAACAGCAGCGTCGGGCTCCACTGTTTGGCCTGCCCGAGCTTGCCGAACTGCGCGAAGCTGCCCGTGCCGTACAGATCGAAAGTAGGGGGGACGCCAATGACGAATTCGGTTGCGATATGGTCGGTGACGAAGTAGCCGGCGGTGAAACCGATGGTATCGGCCGAACTCAGCGAGGCGCCGGTGTTGGCTTCGGTGATGTTGGTTGGGCTACCGCCAATGCTGGTCACGGTCAGTGGGTCGCTGCTCGATTGGGGCGCAAGATGGAACCAGCCCGTCGAGAAGTAAATGGTGCCGGCCGATTGTGCGTGCGCTGCCGTGCTCATGCAGGCTAGCACTGCCATCCCCGTTACGGCCTGTTTTAATTTCATATGTGCTCCTCCAAAAAAGGCCCGCTCATTATGACTACAACGTTTGAAACAAACCATACGCGGCGGTTAGAGTTTTCTCCCTAAGCACCGCGTGGTTTCTGGCTTGGCCGCATGGCGCCGAACCTTGCGCCCATGCGGCTCTTCGGACCTTCGGGTATATACCAACGCGACTATTGGACACTCCAGCATGGCACGGCTTGCACGTCTTTATGTCCCCGACCAGCCGCAGCACGTCATCCTCCGCGGGCTCGACCAGCAGCCCGCCTTCGTCGACGACCAGGACTACGAGCTTTTCATCGACTGTCTGAAGGCGGCCTCCCGGGACCATCACCTTTCGATCCACGCTTACGCCTTGATGCCGGGCGCCGTGCAACTGCTCGTCACGCCCACCGAGGAGTCGAGCCTGCCCAAGGCGATGCAGGCCGTCGGGCGGCGCTATGTCGCGCACTTCAACCGGCGCTATGCGCGTCGCGGCACCTTGTGGGAAGGCCGTTACCGGGCCACCGTGATCGAGGGTGAGCGCTACTTCCTGCTTGCGAGCCGGGTCGTGGAAATGTGTCCGGTGCGCTTGCAGCTGGTCAACGCGGCCGAGGATTATCGCTGGTCGAGCTACCGTCATCACATCGGCCTCACCCTCGACAGTCTGATCACGGATCACCCCCTTTACTGGTCGCTCGGCAATACGCCGTTCGAGCGACAGCGTGCTTATCGCGAACTGTGCGAGCAGCCGCTCGACGAGCGCGAGGCAAGTCAGCTCCAGCAAGCCACGTTGAAGGGCTGGGTGCTCGGCAGCGACACGTACCGCGAATGGGCGGCGCGCGCCGCCAACCGACGTGTGTCACCCCTACCGCGTGGCCGACCACGCAAGGTGCGCGAGACGCCGCATACGCAGTGAGGCGGCGGCAGGGCGATACCCCGGCGGCGCCGATAGAGCCGCTTTAAATCGGATTAAAGCGATTTGCATCAAGGGACTGCATGAAGACGGCACGTCGGATGCCGTTTTCTTTTGCCCCAAGTTGATGTGGCACCAATAAAAAATAACCGCACTGCACCAATTTGATAATCGGGGTCTTATCATTAGGTTTTATTTGCTATTTCCTTGATTCGTCGCGTATATTCCGATTTCCGACGCTTTTCGTCCCGCGCAGTCTTGCTGCGAGAAAGAGCGCCGTCGTAATCGCGAAGCGCACTGCGGCAAAAACACAATGGTTTAACGGCCTGTCCGGCCTCCTCACAGACGGTGTCCCCATGAACGACCACCAGCAACCGATTCACCCGGTTCCCGCCGCCCAAGGTCTGTACGACCCGCAAAACGAGCATGATGCCTGCGGCGTCGGCTTCGTCGCCCATATCAAGGGCCACAAGAGTCACGAAATCATCCAGCAGGGCCTGAAGATTCTCGAGAACCTCGATCACCGGGGCGCCGTCGGCGCCGATCCGCTGATGGGCGACGGCGCGGGCATCCTGATCCAGATTCCGGACGGCTTCTATCGCGAAGAGATGGCCCGGCAGGGCGTGACGCTGCCGCCGGCTGGCGAATACGGCGTCGGCATGATTTTCCTGCCGAAGGAGCACGCGTCGCGCATCGCCTGCGAACAGGAGCTCGAGCGCACGGTGAAGGCCGAGGGTCAGGTCGTGCTCGGCTGGCGCGACGTGCCGGTCGACCACGCCATGCCGATCTCGCCGACCGTGAAGGCGAGCGAGCCGCTGATCCGCCAGATCTTTATCGGCCGCGGCAAGGACATCATGGTGACCGACGCGCTTGAGCGGAAGCTGTACATCATCCGCAAGACCGCGAGCCATCGCATCCAGGCGCTGAAGCTCAAGCACGGCAAGGAATACTTCGTGCCGTCGATGTCGGCGCGCACGGTCGTCTACAAGGGTCTGCTGCTGGCGGGCCAGGTCGGCGTGTACTACCGCGACTTGCAGGACGACCGCACCATCTCGGCGCTCGCACTCGTGCACCAGCGCTTCTCGACCAACACGTTCCCGGCGTGGGAACTGGCTCACCCGTACCGCATGATCGCCCACAACGGCGAAATCAACACGGTGAAGGGCAACGTCAACTGGCTGAACGCGCGTACCGGCGCGATCGCCTCGCACGTACTCGGCGACGATCTGCCGAAGCTGTGGCCGCTGATCTATCCGGGCCAATCGGATACGGCATCGTTCGACAACTGTCTCGAACTGCTGGTGATGGCCGGCTACCCGCTCGTCCACGCGATGATGATGATGATTCCGGAAGCCTGGGAACAGCACACGCTGATGGACGAAAATCGCCGCGCGTTCTACGAATACCACGCCGCCATGATGGAGCCGTGGGACGGCCCCGCCGCCATCGCGTTCACCGACGGCCGCCAGATCGGCGCGACGCTCGACCGTAACGGTCTGCGCCCGGCGCGCTACATCGTCACCGACGACGACCTCGTCATCATGGCGTCGGAAGCCGGCACGTTGCCTATTTCCGAGTCGAAAATCGTCAAGAAGTGGCGTCTGCAGCCGGGCAAGATGTTCCTGATCGACATGGAGCACGGCCGCATCATCGACGACAAGGAACTGAAGGACAACCTCGCGAACGCCAAGCCGTACAAGAGCTGGATCGACGCCGTGCGCATCAAGCTCGACGAGATCGAGGCGAAGGCCGAAGACGTCGTGACGGAACGCCGCGAAGCTGCTGCGCTGCTGGATCGCCAGCAGGCGTTCGGCTACACCCAGGAAGACCTGAAGTTCCTGATGGCGCCGATGGCGCAAGCGGGCGAGGAAGCCGTCGGCTCGATGGGCAACGACTCGCCGCTCGCGGTCATGTCCAACAAGAACAAGACGCTCTATCACTACTTCAAGCAGCTGTTCGCGCAGGTCACGAACCCGCCGATCGACCCGATCCGTGAAAACATGGTGATGTCGCTCGTGTCGTTCATCGGCCCGAAGCCGAACCTGCTCGACACGAACAATATCAACCCGCCGATGCGTCTCGAAGTATCGCAGCCGGTGCTCGACTTCAAGGACATCGCGAAGATCCGCGCGATCGATCAGTACACGGGCGGCAAGTTCAGCTCGTACGAACTGAACATCTGCTATCCGGTCGCCTGGGGCAAGGAAGGCATCGAGGCACGCCTTGCGTCGCTGTGCGCGGAAGCCGTCGATGCGGTCAAGTCCGGCTACAACATGCTGATCGTGTCGGACCGCAAGACCGATCGCGACAACGTCGCGATTCCGGCGCTGCTCGCTACGGCCGCGATCCATACGCACCTCGTGCAGCAGGGTCTACGCACGAGCACGGGTCTCGTCGTCGAAACCGGTTCGGCGCGTGAAACGCACCACTTCGCGCTGCTCGCGGGCTATGGCGCGGAAGCCGTGCACCCGTACCTCGCGATGGAAACGCTGAGCCAGTTCGCGGCCGGCCTGAAGGGCGACCTGTCGGCGGAGAAGGCGGTCTACAACTTCACGAAGGCAGTCGGCAAGGGCCTGCAGAAGGTCATGTCGAAGATGGGTATTTCGACCTACATGTCATACACCGGCGCGCAGATTTTCGAAGCGGTCGGTCTTGCCGCGGATCTGGTGTCGAAGTACTTCCACGGCACGTCGTCGAAAGTCGGCGGCATTGGTCTGTTCGACGTCGCGGAAGAAGCGATCCGTTTGCATCGCGAAGCATTCGGCGACAACCCGGTCCTCGCGAACATGCTCGACGCGGGCGGCGAGTACGCGTACCGCGTGCGCGGCGAAGAACACATGTGGACGCCGGATGCGATCGCCAAGCTGCAGCACTCGGCGCGCAGCAACTCGTACCAGACGTACAAGGAATACGCGCATCTGATCAACGATCAGACCAAGCGCCACATGACTTTCCGCGGCCTGTTCGAGTTCAAGTTCGATCCGACCAAGGCGATCCCGCTCGACGAAGTCGAACCGGCGAAGGAAATCGTCAAGCGTTTCGCGACCGGCGCAATGTCGATGGGCTCGATCAGCACCGAAGCGCACGCCACGCTCGCCCGTCGCGATGAACCGCATCGGCGGCAAGTCGAACACCGGTGAAGGCGGTGAAGACGCGAACCGTTATCGCAACGAACTGCGCGGCATTCCGATCAAGAACGGCGACACGATGAAGTCCGTGATCGGCGACGAAGTGGTCGTCGACATTGCGTTGAAGGAGGGCGACTCGCTGCGCTCGCGCATCAAGCAGGTCGCGTCGGGCCGCTTCGGCGTGACGGCGGAGTACCTCGCGTCGGCCGACCAGATCCAGATCAAGATGGCGCAGGGCGCGAAGCCGGGCGAAGGCGGTCAGCTGCCGGGTCACAAGGTGTCGGACTACATCGGCAAGCTGCGGTACTCGGTGCCGGGCGTCGGCCTGATTTCGCCGCCGCCGCACCACGACATCTACTCGATCGAAGATCTGGCGCAGCTGATTCACGATCTGAAGAACGTGAACGCGTCGTCGAGCATCTCGGTGAAGCTCGTGTCGGAGTCGGGCGTCGGTACGGTTGCCGCGGGTGTCGCGAAGGCGAAGGCCGACCACGTCGTGATCGCCGGTCATGACGGCGGCACGGGTGCATCGCCGCTGTCGTCGATCAAGCATGCGGGCACGCCGTGGGAACTGGGTCTCGCCGAAACGCAGCAGACGCTGGTGCTGAACCGGCTGCGCGGCCGTATCCGCGTGCAGGCCGACGGTCAGATGAAGACCGGCCGCGACGTCGTGATCGGCGCGCTGCTCGGCGCTGACGAGTTCGGCTTCGCGACGGCGCCGCTCGTCGTCGAAGGCTGCATCATGATGCGCAAGTGCCATCTGAACACGTGCCCGGTCGGCGTCGCGACGCAAGATCCGGTGCTGCGCGCGAAGTTCCAGGGCCAGCCGGAACACGTCGTGAACTTCTTCTTCTTCATTGCGGAAGAGGCGCGCGAAATCATGGCGCAACTCGGTATCCGCAAGTTCGACGACCTGATCGGTCGCGCGGAACTGCTCGACACGAAGAAGGGTATCGAGCACTGGAAGGCGAAGGGCCTCGACTTCTCGCGTGTGTTCTACCAGCCGCAAGTGCCGGCTGAAGTCGCGCGCAAGCACGTCGACGTGCAGGATCACGGCCTCGACCGCGCGCTCGACCACACGCTGATCGAGAAGGCGAAGGCCGCGATCGAGAAAGGCGAGCACGTGTCGTTCATCCAGCCGGTGCGCAACGTGAACCGCACGGTCGGCGCGATGCTGTCGGGCACGATCGCGAAGAAGTACGGCCACGAAGGACTCGCGGACGACGCGATCCACATCCAGTTGAAGGGCACCGCGGGTCAGAGCTTCGGCGCGTTCCTCGCGAAGGGCATCACGCTGGATCTGGTCGGCGACGGCAACGACTACGTGGGCAAGGGCCTGTCGGGCGGCCGCATCATCATCCGTCCGACCAACGATTTCCGCGGCAAGTCGGAAGAGAACATCATCTGCGGCAACACGGTGATGTACGGCGCGATCGAAGGCGAAGCCTTCTTCCGCGGCGTGGCCGGCGAGCGTTTCTGCGTGCGTAACTCGGGCGCGACGGCGGTCGTCGAAGGCACGGGCGACCACGGTTGCGAATACATGACGGGCGGCACGGTCGTCGTGCTCGGCGAGACGGGCCGTAACTTCGCGGCCGGTATGTCGGGCGGCATCGCGTACGTGTTCGATCCGGACGGCATGTTCGCGAGCAAGTGCAACAAGTCGATGGTCGCGCTCGAACCGGTGCTGCAACAGGCCGAACAGGAGCGCACGGTCGATCAGGGCGTGTGGCATCGCGGCACGACCGACGAAGCGCTGCTCAAGGGGCTCATCGAGCGTCACTTCCAGTTCACGGGCTCTCCGCGCGCGAAGGCGCTGCTCGAAAACTGGGACGCGGCACGCCGTCAGTTCGTGAAGGTGTTCCCGACCGAATACAAGCGCGCGCTCGGCGAACTCGCCGCGAAGAAGGCGAACAGCGAAGTGCTCGCCGCCTGAGCTGCCTTCACGGAAGTCAACTTTAGACGTACCCGCCGCGTTCCGACCAATCGACGCGCGGCGGGTCCAGATTACCCCCTAGATACAGATAGAGAAGAGAACCACATGGGCAAGGCAACCGGTTTTCTCGAGTTCGAACGTCGCCACGAGACGTACGAGGCTCCGCTCACGCGTGTGAAGCACTACAAGGAATTCGTCGCGGCACTGACCGACGACGAAGCGAAGATTCAAGGCGCGCGTTGCATGGACTGCGGCATCCCGTTCTGCAACAGCGGCTGCCCGGTCAACAACATCATCCCGGACTTCAACGACCTGGTGTTCCGTCAGGACTGGAAGAACGCGATCGAAGTGCTGCATTCGACCAACAACTTCCCCGAGTTCACGGGCCGCATCTGTCCGGCGCCGTGCGAAGCGGCGTGCACGCTCGGCATCAACGACGATCCGGTCGGCATCAAGTCGATCGAGCACGCGATCATCGACAAAGCCTGGACCGAAGGCTGGGTCGCGCCGCAGACGCCGAAGCACAAGACCGGCAAGAAGGTCGCCGTGGTCGGCTCGGGCCCCGCGGGTCTCGCGGCCGCGCAGCAGCTCGCGCGCGCCGGTCATGACGTGACCGTGTTCGAGAAGAACGACCGGATCGGCGGCCTGCTGCGTTACGGCATCCCCGACTTCAAACTGGAGAAGTGGCAGATCGACCGCCGCATGCGCCAGATGGAAGGCGAAGGCGTGACGTTCCGCACCAACGTGTTCATCGGCAAGCCGGACTCGCTGCCGGCGCACATCGGCAACACGGCGAAGGAAACCATCACGCCGGCCGAGCTGAACGAACAGTTCGACGCGGTCGTGATCGCCGGTGGTTCCGAAATGCCGCGCGATCTGCCGGTGCCGGGCCGCGAGCTCGAAGGCGTGTACTACGCGATGGAATTCCTGCCGCAGCAGAACAAGGTCAACGCCGGCGACAAAGTGCCGAACCAGCTCGTCGCGAAGGGCAAGCACGTCGTCGTGATCGGCGGCGGCGATACCGGTTCCGACTGCGTGGGTACGTCGAACCGTCACGGCGCGAAGAGCGTCACGCAATTCGAACTGCTGCCGCAGCCGCCGGAAGAAGAGAACAAGCCGCTCGTATGGCCGTACTGGCCGATCAAGCTGCGCACGTCGTCGTCGCATGAGGAAGGCTGCGAGCGCGACTGGGCGGTCGCGACCAAGCGTCTCGAAGGCAAGAACGGCAAGGTCGAGAAGCTGATCGCCGCGCGCGTCGAATGGAAGGACGGCAAGATGGTCGAAGTGCCGAACTCCGAATTCGAAATGAAGGCCGACCTCGTGCTGCTCGCGATGGGCTTCACGCAGCCGGTGTCGCCGGTGCTCGAAGCGTTCGGCGTCGACAAGGATGCGCGCGGCAACGTGCGCGCCACGACCGAGGGCGACAAGGCGTACTACACGTCGGTGAACAAGGTGTTCACGGCAGGCGACATGCGCCGTGGCCAGTCGCTCGTGGTGTGGGCGATTCGCGAAGGCCGTCAGTGCGCACGTTCGGTCGATGCGTTCCTGATGGGGCATTCGGAACTGCCGCGTTAAGCGTCTTCAGCCGGTGTGCGTGCCTGGCGTTCCATGCCGCGCGCGCCGGCCACGATTTGCAGGAAGACGTGGAGACGACAAGGCGTCCCATGAAGGGCACCTGTAGCGGGAAAGCAATGCAGTAAAAAAGAAACCGGGCTCGCCTGAAAGGGGGAGCCCGGTTTTCTTTTATCTCGTCGCGGTGCGTTATGTCCGCCTCATTGGCGATAGCGCGCGAGCGTCAGACCGTCGAGATCGATCTCCGGTTTGCGCTGCGCGATCAGATCCGCGACCACGCGCGCCGAGCCCATCGACATCGCCCAGCCCGTCGAGCCGTGCCCGAGGTTCAGCCATAAGTTGTCGATGTTGCACGGGCCGAGCAGCGGCGCGCCATCGGGCGTCATCGGCCGGCGGCCGACCCAGAAGTGCGCGGAAGTCGGATTGGCCGCGTGCGGAAACCAGTCGCGCAGCACCGTGAGCAGCGTTTGCAGCGCCTGCTCGCGCAACGTCGTCTGGCGATTGCCGAGCTCCGCCGTACCCGCGATGCGCAGGTTGTTGCCGAAGCGCGTGATCGCCGTCTTCAGCGATTCGTCCATCAGTGCCGCCCGTGGCGCTTTTTCCTCGTCGGTCACAGGCAGCGTGGCCGAATAGCCCTTCACCGGATAGAGCGGCACCTTCACGCCAAGCGGCGCGAGCAGCGCCGCGCTATCGACGCCGAGCGCGACGACCACCGCGTCGGCCGGCAGCGTCTGCGCGCCCTGCTCGCTTTGAATACGCACGCCGCGCACCGTCGCTCCCTCGACATCGAGCGACGTGACGCGCGTGTCGAAGCGAAAGCTCACGCCATTGCGTTCACAGATCGCGCGCAGTTCGCGGGTGAAGCGCGCGCAGTCGCCGGCTTCGTCGTCGGGCAGATAGAGGCCCGAGAACGGCGCCTGACGCGCCCAGCGCAGACCGGGCTCGATCTCCGCGCACTGCGCGGCGCTGACTTCCCGATGCACGATGCCCGCATCGCGCAGCACCGCGAGCGCCGGCTGCGCGAGTTCGACGTCGTACTCGCTGCGAAACAGTTGCAGATAGCCCTGGCTGCGGTCGTAATCGAACGGATGACGGCCGCGAAATTCGTGCAGGCAAGCGCGGCTGTAGTACGCGATGCGCTGCATACGCTGCTTGTTCACGCGAAAGCGGTCGAGGTCGCACTCGCGCAGCCAGCGCGCGATCCAGCGCCATTGGGCCGGATCGAGCGTCGGCCGGAAGATCAGCGGCGAGGCCGGCTTGAACAGGTACTTGAGGATTTTCGCCGGCATGCCGGGCGCGGCCCATGGCGTCACGTAGCCCGGCGCGATCACGCCGGCGTTGCCGAAACTCGTGGCCAGGGCGACGTCGGGTTCGCGCTCGATCACCGTCACGTCGCAGCCTTGCTGGCACAGATAAAAAGCAGTGGCGACGCCGATGACGCCGCCGCCGAGTACGATCGTTTTCATGATTGTGGAACTGCGGTGTCAGACGATCTCAAGCGGCGGAGCCGGCCGCCCCTAGCACCTTGCCCTTCGTTTCCGGCAGGCACAACGCGGCGACGATCACGAGCAGATACCCCGCGCCCGCGACGATGCCCATCGCCTTCACGAGCGTCATCGTCTGTGCGAAGGTGCCGACGAGTATCGGAAAGAACGAGCCGAGCCCGCGCCCGAGGTTGTAGCAGAAGCCTTGCCCCGAGCCGCGGATTTCGTTCGGATACAGCTCCGACAGATACGCGCCGATGCCCGCGAAAATCCCCTGCACGACGATGCCGAGCGGAAAGCCGAGCGCGAGCATCATCGCGTCGGTGATCGGCAGCATCGTGTAGACCATGCCGAGCACGAACGAGCCGAGCGCGAACAGCACGAACGACGCGCGCCGGCCGATCCTGTCGCACAGAATGGCGCCGACGATATAGCCGGCGAACGAACCGACGATCAGCACGATCAGATAGCCGCTCGTATTGAACACCGACAGATGGCGCTCCGTCTTCAGATAGGTGGGCAGCCACGTCGTGATCGCGTAGTAGCCGCCGAGCATGCCGGTGCACAGCGCGCTGCCGAGCACAGTTGTTTTCAGATGCGCGGCTGAGAAGATCTGCATGAAGTGCGACGTGTTGATGCCGCTTTCGCGCGCGCGACGCGTCGCGACAAAGATGTCTGGGTCGCTGACGTTGCGGCGGATATAGATGATCCACGCGGCGGGCAGCAGGCCAACCCAGAAGCACGCGCGCCACGCGTACTGCTCGGGCAGCAGCGCGAAAGCCGCCCAGTAGACGATCGCCGCAGCCGCCCAGCCGAACGACCAGCTGCTCTGCACGGTGCCGACCGCCTTTGCGCGATGCTGTGGCGAGCGGATCGTCTCGGCCATCATGATCGTCACGACCGACCACTCACCGCCGAAGCCGATGCCCTGCAGCGTACGCGTGGCGAGCAACTGCCAGAACGACTGCGTGAAGCCAGACAGGAACGTGAAGATCGCGAAGGTGGCGATCGTCCATTGCAATACACGGATGCGGCCGTGGCGATCGGCAAGAATGCCGGCGAGCCAGCCGCCGATCGCCGACGAAATCAGCGAGCTGGTGGCGATCATGCCTGCTTCGCTTTTGCTCATGCCCCACGTCGCGATCAGCGTCGGGATGAGGAACGAGTAGATCATGAAGTCGAACGCGTCGACCGCGTATCCGCCGAAACCGGCGAATAGCGTGCGACGCTCGCGCGGGGTCAGCTCGGTGAACCATTGGAGAGAAGACATGTTTTGTTGTGGTCTCCAGGTTTCTTGTGCCTGCGGGGGCCGGATGGGAGGGTGTCAGTATTCTACGGGGATGCGGCGTCGTGAGGCCAGTTGGGGTCAAAAAGGGCGTGCGCGCGGCAACGGCCGATAAGGCACCGCAAGGGAACGGAAATCGGTGGGCCAACCGTCCCTCTTTTTTCTTACAAGCCCTACGATGTAACGCAAAACTTCCTGGTCAACGTTAAACTGCGTCTGCAGCCCCGGCTGCCCCGCGCAATCCTCCTATACACCTGTCGCCCCGATGTCCGTTACCGCGAAAAACCGTTCGCCTTTCCGCGCCCTTGCGAGCACGATCGTGCCCGTGGAGCGCGGCATGCCCGGCGAAGCGTCGGCGGCGCGGCGACGCTTTCTGAGGGGCTCGGCCGGTGCGATGCTGGCCGCGGGTTTCGGCAGCACGCTGCTGTCCGCCTGCGGCGGTAGTCTCGAAGCCGATCAGCCGGCTACGCCGCGGCTCGTGTCGGTCAGCAACTTCCGCGATGTCGGCGGCGCGGGTGCCGGCTATCTGACCGTCGACGGCAAACAGATGCGGCGCGGCGTGTTCTATCGCGCGAACGCGCTGACGCTGAGCGGCACCGACACGGCGACGCTCGACAAGCTCGGTATCGTGTCGGTCTACGACCTGCGCACGCCCGCCGAAATCGCACGCACCGCCGACGTGCTGCCGAGCGGCGCGACATCCTCGACGCTGAACGTGCTCGGCACGAACGACTTCGTCGCGCCCCCGGTCGATTCTCCCGTCGACGCCGTCGCGTTCATGCAGGCGCAGGCGCGCGCGTATGTGACGGGCGGCCCGCAGCGAGCCGCCTATGGCGCGCTGCTCGGCGCGCTCGCCGACGGCACGGGCGCGCAGCTATTCCACTCGAACGCGGGCAAGGATCGCGCGGGCTGGGTCGCGGCGCTGCTGCTCAGCATCGCCAACGTTCCGCTCGACGTGATCATGCAGGACTACCTGCTCAGCAACGTCTATCTCGCGCCATCGATCGCCGCGCAAACCACCACGCTGCGCGCGCAGGAAGGCGCGGCCATCGCGACGGCGAGAGCGCCGTTGCTCGACGTGGACGAGAACTATCTGCAGGCGGGCTTCGACCAGGTGCAGGCGAGCTACGGCACGATGGCGAGCTACCTGACGCAAGGCCTCGGTCTTTCCAGGGCGAAGGTCGACGCGCTGCGCAATCGGCTCGTGCATTGACGCGCTTCGCTGGCGCGCTTTGGTGGCCTTCCTTACAGCGCAAAAAAAGTCCGCCGCAGAGGTGCGGGCGGACCGGGAAGGGCTGCATCGAGGTTGCCGGGGGTGACTATAAGGCCGCACCCCGCGCGACAGTCGATGCGGTAAGGGCAGGTAAGTGTCCGGTCCGCGCCGCGTTTGCCTGCGAACATGCTTACGACAGCGCCGGGTCCACCGGCAATTCGATCCGTACTTCGAGCCCACCCTGCGCGTGATTGCGCACGAGGCAGCGTCCACCGCGATCGTGCGCGAGCCGCGCGACGATCGCGAGACCGAGCCCGCAATGGCCTTCGCCGCCGCGCGCGGCGTCGAGCCGCACGAACGGCTTCATCGCCGCGGCAATGCGGTCGTCGGGAATGCCGGCGCCGTGGTCGCGCACGCTGATCGTCCAATGACGGTCGCTGCACGCGGTCGAGATTTCCACCGGCGGCATGCCGTGTTCGAGCGCGTTGTCGACGAGGTTCGTCACGAGCCGGTCGAGCAGCGTGCGCGGCAGCGTGAACGAGGGGCCGGCGCGCAGATCGAGCGCGAACAGCGGGGTTTCGGCTGGGTCCGCCGCTTCGGCGGTTTCAGCGGCCTCCGCGTAATCGCCCGAGGAAAACTGCTCGCGCAAGAACTCGTCGACTTCGACGGCCGGTCCGGCGTCCGCCGATTGGCCCGCGAATTCGAGGAACTGCTGGACGATGTTGGTCAGGGAATCGACGTCGCGGATCAGGCCCGCGCGCTCGTTTTCGTCGACCAGCACGCTTGCGCGCAGCTTCAGGCGCGTGAGCGGCGCCTTCAGATCGTGCGCGACGCCGGCGAGCATCACCGCCTGGTCGTCGCCGGCTTCGTTCAGGCGCCGCATCATGTCGTTGAATGAGCCGATCAGCTCACGCAGCTCGCGCGGGCCCTGCACCGGCACGGGTCGGGGCCGGCCGCCGGAGCCGAACGCCCGCGACGCATCGGCCACGCGAGACAACGGCCGTTGCATCTGCCACACCGCGAACAACGACAGGATCAGCCCGGCGACCAGCATCGACACCGATTCGATCAGAAAACGCGGCGGCGGCGGCAGGTCGACCGGCACGACGACCCAGTTCGACTTGCCCGGGACCAGCACCCACAGTTGCGGCGGACGCAGATCGTCGACGGCGATCTGCGTGCCGGCCGGCAGGTTCTCACGCAGGTGCCGGCTCAGTTCGACCACCATATGCTCGTGCGGCTCGCGCAGATGCACGCTGGTCGGCATGTTCCAGGTGGGCACCAGATGCACGCGCATCGCCGGCGCGAGCGCGGCGCCCTTGATCGGCTCGCCGTTGATCGCCTGCAGCACGAGCAGAATGCCGCGCGCGAAGCCGTCGATTTCGTGGCGCGGCGGCTGCATCGTCACCAGCACGAACCAGCTCGCCTGAATCGCGAACAGCACCGCCGCCGACAGCAACGCCATTCTGCCGAACAGCGTGTTCAGCGGATTTCTCATGCGCTCGGGGCGGCCCCGTCCTCGAAGGGTGCGCCGTTGGCGTCGGGCACGAACACGTAGCCCTTGCCGCGCACCGTTTGCACGTAGCACGGGTTCGACGGGTCGTCCTCGATCACGCGGCGCAGGCGCCAGATCGGTACGTCGAGGCTACGGTCGCGGAACGCGAGGTTGTCGCGATGCACGAGATCGTGAATCAGCACGCGCGACAGCACCTTGTACGGATTGTTGACGAAGATCTTCAGCAGCGCGAATTCGCTGTCGCGCAGCGGCAGCCTGGCGTCGTCGCGGCTCAGCGAGCGCGTGGCGAAGTCCAGTTCGAATGGACCGAAGCGATAGCGCTTGCGTGCTTCGGGCGCGCTCGTGGTGGACGGCCCGCGCCGGCGCAACACGGTCTGGATCCGCACGAGCAGTTCGCGCGGATCGAACGGCTTGGTCAGATAGTCGTCCGCGCCGAGCGACAGGCCGACGATGCGGTCGGCCACCGTGCCGCGCGCGGTCACGAAGATCACCGGGATGTCGTCGCCGGCGGCGCGCAACGCGGTGAGCGCGCGCAGGCCGTCGGTGTTCGGCATCATGATGTCGAGCACGACGACCGACGGCCGCTCACGCTCGAGACGACGCTGCAAATGGGTGCCGTCATGCAGCACGGACGCATCGAAGCCGTTCGACTGCAGAAATTTGCAAAGCAGATCGCGTACGACCGGATCGTCGTCGACGATAAGGACCTGTGGATTCATGGCGAAATTCTAGACTGGCCCGCCCGACGCGCGACCGGGCATTTCCTTACCAACGCTTACTGTGCGCCGCTCGGTGCTGGCGGGCTCGCGCCGGGGCGGATCAGCGAAGGTGCAGCGCTTACTTTAGCACTGCCTGATCCGGCTCTGCGCGACGACAGGCAAGCGATGACAACAGTTGGCAAGCACTCGAAAGCCCTCGCAAGCCCACGGAACGGATCGTAACAACCGCGCGAAAGCGTGCTTTGCTTCGCCCATCGTCGGCACCCGCGCGGCGCGATGATTCGTTCCGCAGCAAGTCGCGCCGCACGCCGAACGAGGCCCGCTGCCTCGGACGACGGCGCGCGGCGTTCAACCGACACCGGTGCGCAATGCGCACCTTCGCGAGGTCCATCATGACGATCCACAATACGCTCAGTTCCACGCCTTTCTCCTCGCCGGTCGGCAGCGTGCCGATCTGCGAGACGGACGTGCAGGCCGGAGCGCTCGGCATGCGGCTGAAGTCGCACGATAGCCTGAGCGTCGCGTGCCGCTGGGCGCATCGCGATGATGAACGCTGGGCGGTGTCGCAGGCCGTGGTCGATGGTGCGCCGGCGCTCGAACACGTGATGCGCTTCGCGCGCATCGACGGGCAGGGCGCGCTGCGTCTCTACGAGATGTCGTTCGTGATCGACGAGTTGACCGCGGAGGATCTGCGCGACGCGCTCGAGGATCGTTACGGGCCGCCGCGTCTCGCGACCCGCAACGCGGCGCGGCGCCGGGCGCGATGCCGATGTACGTATGGGAGAACGCGGTGAGTTCGATCACGCTGTGCTTTCTGCCCGGCAGCCGCAACGGCACGCTCACGTATCTGCTGAAGGGCTCGGATGCGTGGATGAAAGCGGTCGTGCGGCAGTGGCAGGCGAGCGGCGCCGACGCGGGCTGACGCGGGCTGACGTTTGCCAGGCAACCCTGATTACCGGTGCGATCCCAACGCCGAAACCGGGCGGTGTCCGCATAGGCCGCCTCACTTCGACTCCTTTCATCCTTTCCGCCACGGAGCCAGCATGACCGCGCTACGTCTCACCCTCGTGCTCGGCGCCGCGAGCTGTCTCGCGGCCTGTTCGAGCGCGCAGACCAGGTCGATCGTCGAAACGCCGATGGCGCCGCCGCTCGCGTCCGCGCCGTTGAACGTCAACACGCAAGGCGCGATCTATCAGGCCGGCGCGCCGCTGCTGCTGTATGAGACGCCGCGCGCGCAGCACGTCGGCGACGTGCTGACGATCCGGCTGTCGGAATCGTATAGCGGCAACAACAGCGCGAGCGCGTCGGCGAACCGCACGAGCAGCATCACCGCGACTGCCGCGGATCAATCGACGAATGCCGCCGCGCGACTCGCCAAACTGTTCAACATCGGCTCTGCCGGCACCGACTACAAAGGGCAGGGCAATCTGAGCGACATCAGCGACATGACGGGCACGCTAGCCGTGACCGTGATCGGCACGGTGTCGGGCGGCAATCTCGTCGTGTCAGGCGAGAAGGTGATCGCGATGAGCGGGACCCGCGACCGTCTTCGACTCTCGGGCATCGTCAATCCCAAGGACATCGAAGCAGGCAATTACGTCGCGTCGAGCAAGGTCGCGAACGCGCGCATCGAGCAGGCGGGCCTCGGCATGGTCAACGATGCGACGACGATGGGCTGGCTGCAGAGGATGTTTCTGAGTGTGCTGACGTTTTGACCGTCAGCCGGGTCAGCGCGGTGCGCGCGACACCGCGCTGCGCGTTACGTGCGACGCGTGGGCCGCATCAACCGGCTTCGACCGTCAGGCGCCGCTAACCGAGCGGCGGCGCAAGCCCGCGTTCGGCCGCGCCGATCTCGCCGTCCGGCACGAACACGTAGCCGCGTCCCCACACCGTCTGCACGTAGCGCGGTTCCGACGGGTCCACTTCGATCAATCGACGCAAGCGCCAGATCGATACGTCGAGACTGCGGTTGCGATGCGCTTCGCTATTGCCGTGCAGTTTTTCGAGCAGCTGCGCACGCGTGAGCACGGTCATCGCGTGCGTGACGAACACCTTCAGCATCGCGAATTCGCTCGAACGCAGCGTGATGCGTTCGCCGTCGCGACGCAGTTCGCGCGCGGGGAAGTTCACTTCGAAGCGGCCGAAATGATAGGGCGCGCGCTGTTCGGGCGCGCCCGCCGCGATCGAGCCGCGACGCCGCAGCACGGTGCGAATCCGCGCGACGAGCTCGCTCGGTTCGAAAGGCTTGCCGAGATAATCGTCGGCGCCGAGTTCGAGGCCGATCACGCGATCGATCGGATCGGCGCGCGCGGTCAGCAGGATCACGGGAATGTCGTCGCCGGCGACACGCAAAGCGCGCAGCGCGCTGATGCCGTCGAGCTCCGGCATCATGATGTCGAGCACGACGAGCGCGGGACGCTCCTGCTGCAATCTGCGCTGCAACGCCAAGCCATTTTCCAGCATGGCGACCTTGAAGCCGCGGCCGTGCAGATATTCGCCGACGAGCTCGCGTACGACGGGATCGTCATCGACGATCAGGATGGTCTGGTTCATTCAGGTCATCTTAGTGATGCGCACGGGCCGCGCAAAGCGTATACCGCTTTCCAATCCTTTCCCGTGTAAGGCGCTGCAAGCGAAAGCAAAGCCGCGAGCACTCAGTGGGGCGGCGGGAAAGCCTGCGAGGTTTGCAGGGTCTGCTGTTGCTGCGCTTGACGCGGGAAATCGGTCCGATCGACCACCATCCGCTCGATCAGTCCG
This sequence comes from Paraburkholderia sp. MM6662-R1, assembly GCF_050436245.1. Taxonomy (NCBI): domain Bacteria; kingdom Pseudomonadati; phylum Pseudomonadota; class Betaproteobacteria; order Burkholderiales; family Burkholderiaceae; genus Paraburkholderia; species Paraburkholderia sp. MM6662-R1. The sequence goes on from NZ_JBNDLV010000001.1 coordinate 2,926,033, forward strand.
CCGAGCTTGACCGAGGCCGACGAAAAACGGTCGGTGTTCAGGCCGCCGGTCTGATAGCGCGCGGTGACCAGAATGCGGCCACTCTGGATCAGCGTCAGATCGATGATCGACAGGTACTGGATCGATTCGTCGCTGAACGAGCGGCGGCCATAGCCGATCGCGGCGTCGTAGACGAGCCGCGCTTCGCAGCCGGCCGGCGAGGTGCCCGGATTGTAGACGTCCGAACGAATACCGCGCCGCTCGAGCGCGAGCTGCAGCGCCGGCACGAAATCGCCGACCGACACCGTCGGGTTCACTTCGATGCAGAGGTGCTGCAAATCCGCGGGCCGGCCGTTGACGAAGGTCGGCGACGAGTAGTTCGACGCGATCGCGTAGCCGGCCTGGATGACGGAGCCGGTGGCGTCGGCGGCCTGGATCAGCGTCCAGGCGCAACCGTCGAGCGCGAGCGTCAGCGTCGCGGCGAAGGCGGCGAGGGCGCAACGACGCCGGCATATCAGCGAGGCGACCAGACACAGGCGCGAATGCCTGGTTGCCGCTGGCGCGCGCACGGTCGGCGACGAGGTCATGAGGCAGCGCCCGATCCCGGTCACAAAATGCGATGGAGCATCAAAAGCAGCGACGGCCGCGCGCTCAGGGAGTCACGCGCAGTCGCAGTTCGTTCTGACCTTGCACGCTCGCGGTGACGTTCACGCGACGGGCGTCGGTGGTCACGACGAAATGCTGGCGCACGGGTGTGTTGACGTCGTGCACGACGCGCGGAAAGCAGGCGGCGATGTCGGCGCCGAGTTCTTCGAGCGGATCGTTGATGACGCCGTCGGCTTGCCAGTGCGCACGCCAGTGGCAGTCGTACGCGTGCGGGCTGGCGCGGCAATCGTCCGTATTGGAGACGCCCGGCAGTTGCGCGGCGGTCTCGTTTGGCAGCCGCCGGAAATCGCTCGCATCGACGATGTGCGTGAGCGCCGCGCAGATATCGGCGGGTTGGTTCGGCCCGGTCGTTTGCGCGGCATCGACGGCGTTCGTGAGCAGCAGCGCCGCGCCGCAGGCGAGCGCGACGCGCGGGAGCAAAGGTGAAACACGGCGAGCGAATGACATGGGCGAGGAGTCCGAAGAGCGGTTGCGATGAAAGACGTGACTGACATCAACGAAGGCCGGCGCATGGCGCGGCCCGTACGACTATCGTCGCTGCTCGCAGGCATTTTCAAAGCGCGGAACAGCTTGCGCGCTCCGCAAATGCTTTCGAACTCTTCTCGTGTCTTTCCGGATGTTGCGCCCGGAGGTGCCGGCGCGCAGGCGAGGCTTAACCGAGCGTCAAGCCGCCATCGATGTGAATCACCTGGCCGGTGATGTGGCGTGCCGCGTCGGACAGCAGGAATGCGATCAGCGCGGCGACGTCGTCCGGTTCGGCGACGTGACCGAGCGGCGTGGCTTCGGCGGCGTGCGCCCACACGGCCGCGTTGTCGGCGCTTGGGCCGCGATCCTTGCGCGTGTAGCCCGGCGCCACGCAATTGACGGTCACGCCGAGCGGCGCGAGCTCCGCGGCCGCCGTTTTCGCAAGCGCTTCGAGTGCCGCTTTCGCGGCCGCCGTCGCGGCGAATGGCGCATCCGCGCGATAGCGATGCGCGACGAACGAACTCAAGGCGACCACGCGACCGCGCTTCGATGTTTCGAGCGCGGGCATCGCGCGCCGCACGAGCGCGGCGAAGGCGGCTGGCATCGCGGCGAAGGCGGCGCCGAAGGTGTCGGGATCGAGCGCGGCCAGCGTTTGGCGCTGCGCATGGCCGGCGTTCGCGACCAGTTGATCGAGTGCGCCGAAGCTCGCGAGCGTCTGATGGATCACGTGCTCCGCCGCGCCGCGCTCGGCGAGGTCGCCGAACACGGTCGCGCAGCGTGCGCCGCTTGCCGTGCAGTCGGCGGCAACCTGCACGAGCCGTCGACGGGAGGCGTCGTCTGCGCCGCGCGCGTGCAGCATCAACGACGTATGCGGCGCCGCGAGGCGCCGTGCGAGCGCCGCGCCGATGCCGGAACCGGCGCCGGTGATCAGCACGACGCGAGCGGCGGTGCCGTGCGCTTCGCTGACGTGAGCGCCGCTCGCGTCGCTCACGCCGCTACCGCTTCGACAGAACGCTCGACGTCGAGCGTTTCGTGATGGAACGCTGCGAGCGATTCGCGATGCGCGACGCTGACGATCGCAGCCTTCGGCAACCGCTCGGTGAACAGCCGATAGAGCCGCGCCTCGTTTTCCGCGTCGAGCGCGCTGGTCGCTTCGTCGAGGAACAGGTAGTCCGGCTTGTGCAGCAGCACGCGCGCGGCGGCGAAGCGCTGCTGTTCACCCGGCGACAGCACGCGAGTCCAGTGCGCCGTTTCCTGCAGACGGTCCGCGTATTCCGACAGATGGCAGGTGATGAGCGCGTCGCGGCATTCGTCGTCGTCATAGGTGTCCGCCGCCGACGGATACGCGAGCGCCGCCTTCAGCGTGCCGATCGGCATGTAGCTGACCTGCGGGATGAACATCATGCGCGCGTTGACCGGTGCGTCGATCGAGCCGTCGCCGAACGGCCACAGGCCCGCGAGCGCGCGCATCAGCGTGCTCTTGCCGGCGCCCGACGGACCGCGCACGAGCCAGCGCGAGCCCGGCCGGATCGCGATATCGCGGATGCGCGACAGTGGGTTGCCATTGGGCAGCGCGAGCTGGAGGCTGTCGGTGGTAAGCGTGTTGCTGTCGACGAAATGCAGATTGATGCCGCCATGTTCCGTGGCCGGCGACACCGATTCCTTCAGACGCGGCGAATGCACGACGCGCTTGAATTCGCGCAACCGGTTCACGGTCGCGCGCCATTCGACGAGGCTCGTATAACTGTTGATGAACCACGAGAACGAATCGCTGACCGTGCCGAACGCGCTCGATATCTGCATCAGCACGCCGAACGTGAACGCGCCCGCGAAGTAGCGCGGCGAGGCGACGACGATCGGGAAAATGATCGCGATCTGGCCGTAGAAGCTCAGCACGAAGGTCAGGCGCTTCGTGTACTTCATCACCTGCCACCAGTTGTCGCGGATGCGGCCGAACAGCGTGCGCGCGTTCGTCTTCTCGGTTTCCATGCCGTTGTAGAACGCGATCTGCTCGGCGTTCTCACGCAGCCGTATCAAGCCGAAACGGAAATCGGCCTCGACTTTCTGCGCCTGATAGTTGATCGACACGAGCGGATGGCCGACCTTCTGCGTGACGAGCGAGCCGCCCACCGCATACAGCGCCGCGGCCCACACCATATAGCCGGGGATCTGCAGCGGCATGCCGCCGAGCGAGATGCTCAACGCGCCCGCGAGCGACCACAGGATCGTGATGAACGACACGAGCGTGACGACGGTCGACAGCAGATCGAGCGTTAGCGACAGCGTGGTGGTCGCGAACGACTGCAGGTCGTCGCTGATCCGCTGGTCGGGGTTGTCGGTGAGGCGGTCGCGCTCGATGCGGTAGAACGCGCTGTCGTCGAGCCACTCGTTCAGGTAGCGGGTGGTCAGCCACTGGCGCCAGCGGAAGCCGAGCATCTGGCGCAGATAGCGTCCATACACGGCGAGGATGATGAAACCGAACGCGAGTCCGGTGAAGATCATCAGCAGGTGCGGGAAGTCGTGGACGTTCTTCGCCTGCAGCGCGTTGTAGAAGTCCCTGCTCCAGCTATTCAGGCGCACGTTGATCCAGACGACGAGCAGGTTCATCACGATGATCGTGACGAGCAGCCCCCACGCGATGCCTCGTTCCTCGGAAACCCAGTAGGGCTTGATCAGGGTCCACGCGGAGACCTTTTCGTCGGGCGGCAGCGCGGGGCTGGCGGAAGTATGTGGTGTCATGAGCATCCTGATGAAGTGCTGACCCGAAGTGCCATTCCGGCGTACGGGTCCGATCTGGTTGACCCATGTCGGGCGATCCCGCGAACAGCAGGCGCCTTTGCGAGGGTGTGGCTGCCGCGGGTCTGCGATACCTGGCCGGTCATCGCGCCATCACGCTCGATGACGCGAGTCCGGACGGGCGCCCGATTCTGGCGTGACGCCCTTAAGCGAAAATTAATTTTCGGGGCCGGCATCCGCTGGGGTGCCGCCGCCACGCATGCGGCCACGAGTGCCGCGCGCGCCGCGTTTTTGCGGCACCGATCACGGCATTGTGCCAGAGCGCCGGGCCGCTTCGCACCGGCATCTCGATAGACGGTGCCAGATCAAAATTGGGGTGGCGACCGCGGAGCGCTGGTTTGCGGGCGCCGCGCCTTTTATGGTCTAATAACCTGCGACGAAACAGGGGTGCTTCGCCCACAGGCGGCATGACTTTCATGCCGGGGCGGCGAGGCTGAGAGAGACCCTTTGCACCCGATCCGGGTAATACCGGCGCGGGAAGTTTCCGGAAGCAACCGTCTTCCATTCCCCGCCGGGCGGCGAGCGCAGCTCACATGTGCACGTCGTGACCGGCCGGCTTCACCCGCCGGTTTCGTCCTGGGTACGTGCGTTTTTGGCCGTACGGAAAGGACTCGATGACCGCCCATTCTTCAGACATGCATTTTTCCCTTCGTCACGCCGCCTCGGGCGAGCCGTGCCGTTTTGGTTTTGCCCACCGCAGTCGAACGGAGCGCGCGCGATGAACCGTCCCGCCCGACCCGATTTCGCCGTGCTCGGCGGCGGCCTGTGCGGCCGCCTGGTCGCGTGGCGCCTCGCTGGCGACGGGCATCGCGTGGCGCTCTACGAGCGCGGCGATGCCACCGGTTCGCAGGCTGCCGCGTGGGTCGCCGCCGCGATGCTCGCGCCGCTGGCAGAGGCCGCGAGCGCCGAGCTGCTGATCACGCGGCTTGGCGCGAGTTCGCTCGAAAGCTGGCCGCGCGTGCTTGCCGAACTGCCGGAGCCGGTGTTTTTCCAGCGCAACGGCACGCTCGTCGTCTGGCATCACGCGGATCGCACCGAGGCGCCGCTATTCGAGCGGCGCGTGCGTGCGAACGCGCCGGCCGAGTTGCTCGCTCGACGGCGGCTTCGTCGCGTTGGCAGGCGCGCAGCTCGGCGCCGCCGAACCCGCGTTGGCCGGCCGCTTCAGCCAAGGCTGGCTGCTGCCGCGAGAAGGCCAGCTCGACAACCGCCAGGTGCTGTCCGCGCTCGCGGCCGGGCTTGCCGAGCGCGGCGTCGACACGCACTGGAACACGCCGATCGACGACGCGTCGCTGCCCGATGCCGGCATCACCATCGATTGCCGCGGGCTCGGCGCGAAGCCGGTGCTGCCGACGCTGCGCGGCATCCGCGGCGAAGTTGCGCGCGTGCATGCGCCTCACCTGCAGCTGACGCGCCCGGTGCGGCTACTGCATCCGCGTTACCCGCTGTATATCGCGCCGAAGCAGAACGGCCTCTACGTGATCGGCGCGACCGAGGTGGAGGGCGAGGACATGTCGCCCGTCAGCGTGCGTTCGGCGCTCGAGTTGCTGAGCGCGGCGTTTTCGGTGCACCCGGGCTTCGGCGAGGCGCGCATTCTCGAGCTGAATTCGCAGTGCCGGCCGACCTTGCCCGATCATCGTCCCGCGCTGCTGTGGGACGGCGCGCGCACGCTGCGCGTGAACGGCCTGTACCGGCACGGCTACATGATCGCGCCCGAAGTCGCCGACGAAGCCGTGCGCTTCGCGAGCGCGCTGCTCGACGGCCGCGTCGGTGATGCCGACGCATTCGCCGGCTGGCGGCGCGACTCACGCTGGAGCGAGCTGTTCCAGCAGCATTTCGCGCGCGAGCCGGCCCGAGCGTAGCGGCCAACGTGCCGCGCGCGATGCCGCTTGCGCCATCGATTGAACCGCATTCGAACACCATGGACATTCATATCAATCAGAAGCCGTTGTCGCTGCCCGAGGGCGCGACCGTCGCCGATGCGCTCGCCGCCTTTGGCGCGCGTCCGCCGTTCGCGGTCGCGCTCAACGGCGATTTCGTCGCGCGTGCGCAGCATGCGGCGCGCGCGTTGCAAACGGGCGACCGGCTCGACGTCGTGCAGCCGGTCGCGGGTGGCTGAGCGCGACCGCGCCAGCCTGTCGCTTACCGAACGCAACAACCGTCGCCGAAAACCCATTGCCGCAACGCGGTCGGTTCTAGCCGCGAGGGCAAACCAGGATGATGCAAATGACTTCTCACGAGACCGCCGACGCGCTGACGCTATACGGTCAAACTTTTGCAAGCCGCGTGCTGCTCGGCACATCGCGCTATCCGTCGCTGCAATCGCTGTCCGATTCGATCGACGCCGCGCGCCCCGGCATGGTGACGGTCGCGCTGCGCCGTCAGATGAACGAGGGCCACGCCGAAGCCGGCTTCTTCGATCTGCTCAAGCGCCATGGCGTGCCGCTCTTGCCGAACACGGCGGGTTGCCTGAGCGTCGGTGAAGCGGTGACGACCGCGCACATGGCGCGCGAAATCTTCGAGACCGAGTGGATCAAGCTCGAACTGATCGGCGACGACTACACACTGCAGCCCGACCCGGTCGGCCTGATCGAAGCCGCCGCGCGGCTCGTCAAGGATGGCTTCAAGGTGCTGCCGTACTGCACCGAAGATCTGGTGATCGGCCGCCGTCTGCTCGACGCCGGCTGCGAGGCGCTGATGCCGTGGGGCGCGCCGATCGGCACCGGCAAGGGCGTGATCAATCCATACGGGCTGCGCGTGTTGCGCGAGCGGCTGCCGGACGTGCCGCTGATCGTCGACGCCGGGCTCGGCGTGCCGTCGCATGCGGCCCAGGTGATGGAGTGGGGCTTCGACGGCGTGCTGCTGAACACGGCCGTGTCGCAGGCGACGCACCCCGACGCGATGGCGCGCGCGTTCGCGCTGGGCGTCGAGGCGGGTCGGCAAGCGTATCTCGCGGGCCCGATGGCCGAGCGCGAGAGCGCGCACGCGAGCACGCCGGTGGTCGGCATGCCGTTCTGGCATCAGGATGGAGGTGCCGCATGACTCAGTCGTTGACGCTGAAGGACCGCGATCTGTTCTGGCCGACGGCCGACGAACTCATCGAAGCCGCCGAGCGCATCCGCGCACGTCTCGGCGACTGGCCGCCGACGCACGCGCCGTGGCGCATCTGCCTGATCGCACCCGACGAACCGAACGGTGGCGACCTGATCGTGAGCGCCGACGCACAGCCGCACGGCGAGCAGATCGCGCGCTGGCTGACGCGGGGTGCGGGCGTGATCGTCGCCGCGGAAAACCGCGCGACGCTGCATCTGGGCGGCGAGAAGTACGGCCTCGAAGGCCATCTGGCGGAAGACTGGATTCCCGCGCTTGCCGCGTTCCTCGACTGCGGTTTCGATCCGCACGACGCGCTGGTGCTCGCGCTCGCGTGGCGCGATGGCGACGAGACCCGCGCCGACGATGCTTTCCCGGCCGACCTCGCTCGCTTTCCGCGCCTTACCGACCTGCCGGCGGCACCCGCCAAGGCGTTCCCGCGCTGCCCGGCAAGGCTCGGCCTGTATCCGGTGTTGCCGACCGCGGACTGGGTCGAACGGGTGGTCGGCTTCGGCGTGAAGACGGTGCAGTTGCGCCGCAAGTCGGCCGAACCCGCCGACGAGCTGAAGCGCGAAATCGCGCGCTGCGTGGCGGCCGGCCGCGCGCACGACGCGCAGGTGTTCATCAACGATCACTGGCAGGCGGCGCTCGAGGCGGGCGCATACGGCGTGCACCTCGGCCAGGAAGACGTGCATACCGCGGATCTGTCCGCGCTGGCCGACACGGGCGTCCGCCTGGGCCTGTCCACTCATGGCTTCTACGAGATGCTGAAGGCGCTGCATTTCCGGCCGAGCTACATTGCATTGGGCGCCGTGTTCCCGACCACGACCAAGGTCATGCCGACCGCGCCGCAGGGCTTGCGCCGCCTCGCACGCTATGTGCGGCTGCTCGACGGCGTGGTGCCGCTCGTCGCGATCGGCGGGATCGATCTGCAGGTGCTGCCGGACGTGCTCGCGACCGGCGTCGGCTGCGCGGCCGTGGTGCGCGCGGTGACGGAAGCGGCCGACCCGGCCGCCGCCGTGTCTGCACTGCAACACACGTTTACGCAATAATCGTCAGGCATAGTCAAGGAACGGGGCACCTCACGGCAGCTTTTGCACGATGGCCCTATAATTCGGCCTTCCCTGTAAAAGGATTGTCAGTGTGGTGCCTTCCTATCCCGAGACCTTACTCGAGTTGCGCGACGTCGACTTCGGTTACGGCGACCGGCTCGTCCTGTCGAATCTGAATCTGCGCTTTCGTCGCGGTCAGGTCGTCGCGGTCATGGGCGGCTCGGGTTGCGGCAAGACCACGGTGCTGCGGCTGATCGGCGGACTCGTGCGCGCCCAGCGCGGCCAGGTGCTGTTCCATGGCGAGGACATCGGCGAGCAGACGCGCGAAGGCCTTTACGCGCTGCGCCGCAAGATGGGCATGCTGTTCCAGTTCGGCGCGCTGTTCACCGACATGTCGGTGTTCGAAAACGTCGCCTTCTCGCTTCGCGAGCATACCGATCTCCCCGAGGAACTGCTGCGCGACCTCGTGCTGATGAAGCTCAACGCGGTCGGCCTGCGCGGCGCGCGCGACCTGCTGCCGTCCGAGATTTCCGGCGGCATGGCGCGGCGCGTGGCGCTCGCGCGCGCAATCGCGCTCGACCCCGAACTGATGATGTACGACGAGCCGTTCGCCGGTCTCGACCCGATCTCGCTCGGCATCACCGCGAACCTGATCCGCACGCTGAACCGGGCGCTCGGCGCCACGTCGATTCTCGTCACGCATGACGTGCCGGAATCATTCGCGATCGCCGACTACGTGTACTTCCTGTCCAACGGCGGTGTGCTTGCCGAGGGCACGCCCGACGAACTGCGCGCGTCGACCGATCCGACCGTGCGGCAGTTCATCGACGGCGCGCCGGACGGCCCGTTCAGATTCCACTATCCGGCGCAGACGCCGCTCGCGGCGGACTTCGGCATCGGCGGAGGCCAGTCATGATCAGTACGATCGGTCGCTCGGTCATCACCGGGCTCGGCACCGCCGGCTACGCGACGCGCTTCTTCCTGCGGCTCGTGCTCGAGTTTTTCCCGCTGCTGCGCCGCCCGCGTCTTGTCACGAAGCAGATCCACTTTGTCGGTAATTATTCGCTAGTGATCATCGCGGTGTCGGGGCTGTTCGTCGGCTTCGTGCTCGGGCTGCAGGGCTATTACACGCTGAACCGTTATGGCTCCGAGCAGGCGCTCGGGTTGCTGGTCGCGCTGTCGCTCGTGCGCGAGCTCGGGCCGGTCGTGACCGCGCTGCTGTTTGCCGGGCGCGCGGGCACGTCGCTGACCGCCGAAATCGGCCTGATGAAGGCGGGCGAGCAGCTCACCGCGATGGAAATGATGGCCGTCGATCCGGTCAAGGTCGTGATCGCGCCGCGCCTGTGGGCCGGCATCGTGTCGATGCCGATCCTCGCCGCGATCTTCAGCGCGGTCGGCGTTCTGGGCGGTTACGTGGTAGGCGTGCTGCTGATCGGCGTCGATGCCGGCGCGTTCTGGTCGCAGATGCAAAGCGGCGTCGACGTGTGGCGGGATGTCGGCGCCGGGGTCGTCAAGAGTGTGGTGTTCGGCCTCGCGGTGACCTTCGTCGCGCTGTTTCAGGGCTACGAGGCGAAGCCGACGCCGGAAGGCGTGTCGCGCGCGACGACCCGCACGGTCGTGTACGCGTCGCTCGCGGTGCTCGGGCTCGATTTCCTGCTGACCGCACTAATGTTCAGCTAAGACCGCGCAGCATGCCGGCTGCCGGCGGTGCATGATGCGCCGCGCACGGCGGGAGGTGGCGGCGGCGCGGCGGATTCACTTTGGGATGACGATGAAAAAGAATGTTCTCGACTTCTGGGTCGGCCTGTTCGTGGTGCTGGGTTTCGTGGCGTTGCTGTTTCTTGCGCTGAAGGCCGGCAATATGAGCTCGTTGTCGTTCCAGGCAACCTACCCGGTCAAGCTGAAGTTCGACAACATCGGCGGGCTGAAGCCACGCGCGCCGGTGAAGAGCGCCGGCGTGACGGTCGGCCGGGTCGCGTCGATCGGCTTCGACAGCAACACCTACCAGGCGCTCGTCACGATCGATATCGACAAGCAATATCAGTTTCCGAGGGACACTTCGGCGAAGATCCTGACCTCGGGTCTGCTCGGCGAGCAGTACATCGGGCTCGAGCCGGGGGGCGACTCGGAAATGCTGAAGGCCGGCGATACGATCTCGATGACGCAATCGGCGATCGTCCTGGAAAACCTGATCGGCCAGTTCCTGTATAGCAAGGCCGCGGATTCCGGCGCGGCGAAGCCCGCCGCATCCGCCCCTGCACCGGCGCCCGGCGCGCCGGCCTCCGGCGCTGCCGCCCAGTAAGGCCAACAAGGAGAATTAGATGCAGACGACACTGCAGACCGCGCGCAGCGGCGCGCGCGTCCTACAGTTCGGCAAGGTCGCCGTGGCGGCTGCGCTGCTCGCCGGTTGCACGACCGTGCAGACGCCTACCAAGGGCGACCCGTTCGAAGGGCTGAACCGTACGATCTTCACCGTCAACGACAAGATCGACCAGTACGCGCTGAAGCCGGTTGCGCAGGGCTACGTTTGGGTCACGCCGCAGCCGGTTCGCGACAGCGTGACGAACTTTTTCTCGAACATCGGCGACGTCTATATCGCGGCGAACAACCTGCTGCAGCTGCGCATCGCCGACGGCGTGTCCGACATCATGCGGATCGTGATCAACACGTTGTTCGGCGTCGGCGGCCTGTTCGACGTCGCGACGCTCGCGAAGCTCCCGAAGCACGACAACGACCTCGGTCTGACGCTCGGCCACTACGGCGTGCCGGCGGGCCCCTATCTGGTGCTGCCGCTGTTCGGGCCGAGCACGGTGCGCGATGCGGTCGGCTCGCTCGGCAACTACTACGTGAACCCGATCAGCTACGTCGACCCGCCGGGCCTGAGCTGGGCGCTGTATGGCCTGAACATCGTCAACACGCGCGCGAACCTGCTCGGAGCGAGCAACCTGCTGGAAGGCGCAGCGCTCGACAAATACTCGTTCGTGCGTAACGCGTATCTGCAGCGCCGGCAGTATCTGTTGTCGGATAACCGCCGGCGTCCGCAGGAACTGCCGAGCTACGACGAGGAAGCGCCGCTGCCGAAGTACGACGAAGGCGAGACGGGCGCGGCAGGTGCGCCGGCCAAGCCGGCTCCCGCATCCGGCGCGGCCGTGGGCACGCCGCAAGGCGCGTCGGCACCGGAGGCCGCGTCGGGCGCCGAAACACCGCCTCTCGACCTGAAAGGCGGCCCGGAAACGCAAGTTCCGGCCGGTCAGTTGGTGCCGCCCACGCGCTTCAACTTCCCGTCCTTAAGATTGCATTGAACGTGCAGCCGTAACAGATCGATACGACTCTCGCAGTTTGCGCATCGATTGCCGTCGAACTCGCGTGATAAGGTCGGTTCAAACTGTTGCATTATTTTTGAGGCAAAGCTCGATATGAAAAAATTCTTCCTGATTCCGTTGTTTGCCGCGTTGTTTTCGTTCATCAGCGCGGGCGCATCGGCGCAAACCGTCGACACCAGCTCGCCCGACGCGCTGATCAAGACCGTCACCCAGCAGGTGATGGACGCGATTCGGGGCGACAAGTCGATCCAGCAGGGCGACATCAGGCACATCACGGCGCTCGTCAACGAAAAGATCCTGCCGTACATCGATTTCCGCCGCACCACCCAGCTCGCGATGGGCCGTAACTGGCGCACCGCGACGCCCGAACAGCAGAACCAGGTGGTCGAGCAGTTCAAGATGCTGCTGATCCGGACGTACGCGGGCGCGCTCGCGCAGGTGCGCGACCAGCAGATCCAGTACAAGCCGTTCCGCATGAACCCGGACGACACCGACACGGTGGTGCGCTCGGTCGTGATGAACAACGGCCAGCCGATCGAACTCGACTACCGCCTGTACAAGACGGCGCAGGGCTGGCGCGTGTATGACATCAACGTGCTCGGCGCGTGGCTGATCCAGGCGTATCAGCAGCAGTTCAACGAGCAGATCCAGCAGAAGGGCGTGGACGGACTGATCCAGTTCCTCACGCAGCGCAATCAGCAACTCGCTGCGGGCAAGCAGTCGTGAGCGACGTGCTGAACCCGGTGGCGAACCGCTTCGACAGCGGCACGACGCTGACCCACGAGAGCGCGAAGGCCGCGCTCGCGGCGGGTCTGCAACGCATCGCGGCGGGTGCGGGCGGCGTCGATTGCGCGCCGCTCACGCAATTCGATTCGTCGGCGCTCGCCGTCCTGCTCGCGTGGGTGCGGGCCGCGGCGGCGCGCGGCGGCAAGTTCGAAATCGTCAATCTGCCGGCTGGGCTCGCCAGTCTCGCGCAGGCCTACGGCGTCGATACACTTCTCTCTTCTGGCGCCTCCAGCATGGTTGCGTCAGCGCGACATTGACGCTCCTCTAGCGTCGTCTCCTCCCTTCCGGCCAGGCCGGGGGTGTCAGTTTTTGCCCTATAATCAAACGTTTTTTTGGGGCGTCGAACTGGCCCCCTAATCGGCCCCGGTTCCCGTTTCTTCCAGCATTTGCGCATCCCCAAGCTCCATTGGGGCTACTTCAGGCGCCGCGACGCACGCGGCCCATAGTCATGTCAGCCATAGAAATTCGTAACGTCAAGAAGCGCTACAAGGACTTGCAGGCGCTCAAGGGCGTCAGCCTCACGGTCGAAGAAGGCGAGTTCTTCGGACTGCTCGGTCCGAACGGCGCGGGCAAGACGACGCTCATCAGCATACTCGCGGGTCTCGCGCGCGCCGACGAAGGCAGCATCGCGGTGCGCGGTCACGACGTCGTCGACGATTTCCGCAACGCGCGCCGCGCGCTCGGCGTGGTGCCGCAGGAGCTCGTGTTCGATCCGTTCTTCACGGTGCGCGAAACCTTGCGCATCCAGTCCGGCTACTACGGGCTGCGCAACAACGACGCGTGGATCGACGAGATCATGGCCAATCTCGATCTCACCGAAAAGGCCGATGCCAACATGCGCGCGCTGTCGGGTGGCATGAAGCGCCGCGTGCTGGTCGCGCAGGCGCTCGTGCACCGCCCGCCGGTGATCGTGCTCGACGAGCCGACCGCGGGTGTCGACGTCGAGTTGCGCCAGACGCTGTGGAAGTTCATCTCGCGCCTGAATCGCGAAGGCCACACGATCGTGCTGACCACGCACTATCTGGAAGAAGCCGAATCGTTGTGCGACCGCATCGCGATGCTGCGCCGTGGCGAGGTCGTTGCGCTCGATCGCACCAGCACACTGCTGCAGCGTTTCGCCGGCATGCAACTGTTCGTTCGCTTCGCGCAGGGCGTGCTGCCTGCCGAGCTGCGTCCGCTCGAGGCGGAAAGCGGCGCCGGCAACGGCAATGGCCGCCAGCATCTGCTGCGCCTGACGAGCTACGACGACGTCGAGCGCATCCTCGCGCAATGCCGCGCGGCCGGTTGTACATTCGAAGAAATCGAGGTCCGCAAGGCCGACCTCGAAGACGTATTCGTTCAGGTGATGAACGGTCCAGAAGTGATCGAGGGGCTTGCATGAGCGGGTACAGTGGATTTAGCACGCTGTTTTACAAAGAACTGCTGCGCTTCTGGAAGGTGTCGTTCCAGACCGTGCTCGCGCCGGTCATCACCGCGCTGCTTTACCTGACCATCTTCGGCCACGCGCTGCGCGGCCACGTGCAGGTCTATCCGGGCGTCGAATACACGAGCTTCCTGATTCCGGGCCTCGTGATGATGAGCGTGCTGCAGAACGCGTTCGCGAATAGTTCTTCGTCGCTGATTCAATCGAAGATCACCGGCAACCTCGTGTTCGTGCTGCTGCCGCCGCTGTCGCACCACGAGATGTTCGCGGCCTACGTGCTCGCGGCCGTGGCGCGCGGGCTGAGTGTCGGCTTCGGCGTGTTCATCGTGACGATCTGGTTCGTGCCGCTCGCCTTCACCGCGCCGCTCTATATCGTCGTGTTCGCGATGTTCGGCTCGGCGATTCTCGGCACGCTGGGTCTGATCGCCGGCATTTGGGCCGAGAAGTTCGACCAGCTCGCCGCGTTCCAGAACTTTCTGATCATGCCGCTCACGTTCCTGTCGGGCGTGTTCTACTCGACGCATACGCTGCCGCCCGTATGGCGCGAAGTATCGCGGCTCAATCCGTTTTTCTACATGATCGACGGCTTTCGCTATGGTTTTTTCGGCGTGTCGGATATCGACCCGCTGGTGAGCCTCGCGATCGTCGCCGGTTTCTTCGTGGTGCTGGCCGCTGTGGCGATGCGCATGCTCGCTACCGGCTACAAGCTGCGCCACTGACGAGGAGCTTCTCTCATGTTGCCGACTCCCGAACAGGTCAAACAGTACATTGCAGCTGGACTCGCGTGCGAGCATCTCGAAGTCGAAGGCGACGGTCAGCATTTCTTTGCGACGATCGTCTCGCCGAACTTCGAAGGCAAGCGCCTGATCCAGCGTCACCAACTCGTGTATGCGGCGCTCGGCGACCGCATGCGCGAAGAAATCCACGCGCTCAGCATGAAGACGCTGACGCCCGCCGAATGGCAGAACGCGTAATCTGGAAATTTTGTGCGAATTACTCAGGAAGGGCGCGACACCGCTAGCGGCGCGCCGAACACAGACAAAGCAGGTCCGGACGCGAACCGGGCCGATCAGGAACCGACAGGCATGGATAAACTCATCATTGAAGGTGGCTACCCGCTCTCCGGTGAAGTTGTCGTCTCGGGTGCGAAAAACGCGGCATTGCCGATTCTGTGCGCGGCTCTGCTGAGCGCCGATCCGGTGCATCTGGAGAACGTGCCCGATCTGCAGGACGTGCGCACGATGCTCAAGCTGCTCGGCCAGATGGGTGTGCGTATCGAAGCCGGCGAAGGGCGCGTCGCGCTCGACGCGTCGAAGGTCGACAACCTCGTCGCGCCGTACGAAATGGTGAAGACGATGCGCGCGTCGATCCTCGTGCTCGGTCCGCTCGTCGCGCGCTTCGGTCATGCGCGCGTGTCGCTGCCGGGCGGCTGCGCGATCGGCGCGCGTCCGGTCGATCAGCACATCAAGGGTCTGCAGGCGATGGGCGCCGAGATCACGATCGAGCACGGCTTCATCGAAGCGCGCGCGAAGCGTCTGAAGGGCGCGCGCATCGTCACCGACATGATCACCGTGACCGGTACCGAGAACCTGCTGATGGCGGCGGTGCTCGCCGAAGGCGAGACGGTCATCGAGAACGCAGCGCGCGAACCCGAAGTGGTCGACCTCGCGCGTCTGCTCGTCGCGATGGGCGCGAAGATCGAAGGCATCGGCACCGACCGTCTGGTGATCCATGGCGTCGACAAGCTGCACGGTGCGAAGCACACGGTGATTCCGGACCGCATCGAAGCGGGCACTTTCCTGTGCGCGGTCGCGACGGCCGGCGGCGACGTCATGCTGCGCAAGATGCGTCCGCTGCTGCTCGAAGCCGTCACCGAAAAGCTGCGCGAAGCGGGCGTCACGGTCGAGGAAGGCGACGACTGGATGCGCGTGCGCATGGACAAGCGCCCGAGCGCGGTCACGTTCCGCACCTCCGAATACCCGGCGTTTCCGACCGACATGCAGGCGCAGTTCATGGCGCTCAACACGATCGCGGACGGTACGTCGCAAGTCGTGGAGACGATCTTCGAAAACCGTTTCATGCACGTCCAGGAGCTGAACCGTCTCGGCGCGAGCATCACGATCGACGGCAACACCGCGCTCGTAACCGGCGTCGAAAAACTGTCCGGCGCGAAGGTGATGGCCACCGATCTGCGCGCGTCCGCGAGTCTTGTGATCGCCGCGCTGCGCGCCGAGGGCGAGACGCTGATCGACCGCATCTATCACCTCGATCGCGGCTACGACCGCATGGAAGCGAAGCTCAATGCGATCGGCGCGAAGGTGCGCCGGGTTTCCGGGAGCGGGACATGAGTTCGATGCCGCAAACGTCGTCGTCGCCGGCGGTCAGCGCGCCGCTCACGCTCGCGTTGTCGAAAGGGCGTATCTTCGAGGAAACGCTGCCGCTGCTCGCGGCGGCCGGCATCGAGGTAGCGGAAGACCCGGAGAGCTCGCGCAAGCTGATTCTGTCGACCACCGACCCGAACCTGCGCGTGATCGTCGTGCGCGCGACCGACGTGCCGACCTATGTCGAGTATGGCGCGGCCGACTTCGGCGTGGCCGGCAAGGACGTGCTGCTCGAGCATGGCGGCAGCGGCCTGTATCAGCCGGTGGATCTGGACATTGCGCGTTGCCGCATGTCGGTCGCGGTCGCGGCCGGTTTCGATTATGCGAACGCGGTGCGCCAGGGCGCGCGTCTGCGGGTCGCGACCAAGTATGTTGAAACCGCTCGTGAGCATTTTGCCGCCAAGGGCGTTCACGTCGATCTGATCAAGCTGTACGGTTCGATGGAACTCGCTCCGCTGGTTGGTCTCGCCGACGCGATCGTCGACCTGGTCAGCTCGGGTAATACGCTGCGCGCGAACAATCTGGTCGAGGTGGAGGAGATCATGCAGATTTCGTCGCGTCTCGTCGTGAACCAGGCAGCGCTGAAGCTCAAACGCGCCGCGTTGCGGCCGATTCTCGACGCGTTTGCCAATGCTTCGTCGAAAACCGCCGCCCCGGCGGCCTGACTGACGATGGCAATGTGACGTTGCACTGATAGCGCGCCTTACCGAAACGGATACCTGTATGTCTACCAAGATTCGCAAACTCGATTCCACCGCTCGCGACTTCCACAAGTCGCTGCATGCGGTGCTCGCGTTCGAGGCGAGCGAAGACGAAGCCATCGAGCGCGCGGTCGCGCAGATTCTGAACGACGTGAAGGCGCGCGGCGACGAGGCGGTGCTCGAGTACACGAATCGCTTCGATCGCGTCGATGCGAAAAGCGTGGCCGAGCTCGAACTGCCGATGGCCGAACTCGAGGCGGCGCTCGAAAGTCTCGAGCCGAAGCGGCGCGCGTCGCTCGAAGCGGCGGCGGCACGCGTGCGCGGCTATCACGAGAAGCAGAAGATCGAGTGCGGCAGCCATAGCTGGCAGTACACCGAAGCCGACGGCACCGTGCTCGGCCAGAAGGTCACGCCGCTCGATCGCGCGGGCATCTACGTGCCGGGTGGCAAGGCCGCGTATCCGTCGTCGGTGCTGATGAACGCGATACCGGCGCGGGTGGCCGGCGTGCGCGAAATCGTGATGGTCGTGCCGACGCCGGAAGGCGTGAAGAATCCGCTCGTGCTCGCGGCGGCTCTGCTGGGTGGCGTCGATCGCGTGTTCACGATCGGCGGCGCGCAGGCGGTAGCTGCACTCGCGTACGGCACGCAGACTGTGCCCGCGGTCGACAAGATCTGCGGCCCCGGCAACGCGTACGTCGCGTCGGCCAAGCGTCGCGTGTTCGGCACGGTCGGCATCGACATGATCGCCGGGCCGTCGGAAATCCTCGTGGTGTGCGACGGCACGACCGACCCGCGCTGGGTCGCGATGGACCTGTTTTCGCAAGCCGAGCACGACGAGCTCGCGCAGTCGATCCTGCTGTGCCCCAACGACGCGTTCATCGCGCGCGTGCAGGAAGCGATCGAGGAACTGCTGCCCACCCTGCCGCGCCGCGAAGTGATCCGCACGTCGCTCGAAAACCGCGGCGCGCTGATCAAGGTGCGCGACATGGCCGAGGCTTGCGCGATCGCCAACGACATCGCGCCGGAGCACCTTGAAATTTCGGCGCTGGAGCCGCATCAGTGGGCGCAGCAGATCCGTCACGCAGGCGCGATCTTCCTTGGCCGTTACACGAGCGAGAGCCTCGGCGACTACTGCGCGGGCCCGAATCATGTGCTGCCGACGTCGCGTACCGCACGGTTTTCGTCGCCGCTCGGCGTCTATGATTTCTTCAAGCGTTCGAGCCTGATCGAGGTCAGCGCGGAAGGTGCGCAGACGCTCGGCGAGATTGCCGCGGAACTGGCATACGGCGAAGGTCTGCAAGCGCACGCACGCAGCGCCGAATACCGGATGCGGCAGAACAACAACGAACGCGGCTGAGGCGCAGCGCTGATCGCGCTGGCGCGCGGCGGAGCTCAAGCAGGCGTAAGCGGGAGCAGGAGAAGCGGCGAGGGCGGCAACCGCCGCCGCATCGACCGGCTTCCATGTTTTCCGGCTTCCTCCACCCGCTCGAGCGACGGCTCGAGCCCACCCGCCCCATTCAATAACGACGACAGAGACCAACCCGAGCGCCGAGCGCCGAGCACTGACGACGCCGACCCGGCGTCTTTCGCACGGCCCGGCCCCCGAACCTATGACGACACCTCAAGACATCATCCGCAGCGACGTGCTCGCAATGACGAGCTATCCGGTTCCGGACGCCACCGGCTTCATCAAGCTCGACGCGATGGAAAACCCGTTTCCGCTGCCGCCGGAACTTGCCGCGCATCTCGGCGAGCGTCTGGCCGGCGTCGCGTTGAACCGTTATCCGGCGCCGCGCCCCGAGCAGTTGATCGAGCGCATTCGTCACGTGATGGGCGTGCCGGCGAGGTGCGACGTGCTGCTCGGCAATGGCTCGGATGAAATCATCAGCATCATGTCGGTCGCGTGCGCGAAGCCGGGCGCGAAGGTGCTCGCGCCGGTGCCGGGCTTCGTCATGTATCAGATGTCGGCGAAGCTGGCGAATCTCGAATTCGTCGGCGTGCCGCTCAAAGCCGACTTCACGCTCGATACCGACGCGATGCTCGCGGCGATCGCCGAGCATGAACCGGCGATCATCTATCTCGCGTATCCGAACAACCCGACCGGCACGCTGTTCGATGACGCCGAAATCGAGCGCATCATCGCCGCGGCGGGCAAGAGCCTCGTCGTGATCGACGAGGCGTATCAGCCGTTCGCGCAGAAGAGCTGGCTGCCGCGCGCCGACCAGTTCGACAACGTCGTCGTGATGCGCACGGTGTCGAAGCTGGGCCTCGCCGGCATTCGCCTCGGTTACCTGGTCGGCAAGCCCGCGTGGCTGACCGAGTTCGACAAGGTCCGCCCGCCGTACAACACCAACGTGCTGACGCAGGCCGCCGCTGATTTCCTGCTCGACCACATCGGCGTGCTCGATGCGCAGGCCGCGCAATTGCGCGACGAACGCGAGAAACTCGCGCAGGCGGTGGCCGCGCTGCCGGGCGCCGAAGTGTTCACTAGCGCGGGCAACTTCCTGCTCGTGCGGGTGCCCGATGCGTCGGTATTGTTCGAAACCCTGCTAACGGCGCGGATTCTGATCAAAAACGTGAGTAAAATGCATCCATTGCTGGCCAATTGCGTGCGTTTGACCGTCGGTTCGCCGAACGAGAACGCCCAGTTGCTCGCCGGCCTGAAACTCGTGTTGCGGTAACCCGCCGCATCGAGCGGCGGCACTGAGCCGCTGCGTTGAACGGCTGCACTGAGCAGCCCGCCAGTTTGTCCATCCCACATTACTAGCGCTTTTAAGCCAGATTCGAGGAATTGCCATGCGCCTTGCGGAAGTCGTTCGCAACACCAGCGAAACGCAGATCCGTGTGAAGATCAACCTGGACGGCACCGGCCAGCAGAAGCTGGCCACCGGTGTGCCGTTCCTGGACCACATGCTCGACCAGATCGCCCGCCACGGGTTGTTCGACCTCGAGATCGAAGCGCATGGCGACCTGCATATCGACGATCATCACACGGTCGAAGACACCGGCATCACGCTCGGCCAGGCCGTCGCGAAGGCGATCGGCGATCGCAAGGGCATCCGCCGCTACGGCCTTTCCTACGTGCCGCTCGACGAAGCGCTGTCGCGCGTCGTGATCGATTTTTCCGGCCGTCCGGGCCTCGAATTTCACGTGCCGTTCACGCGCGCGCGCATCGGCACGTTCGACGTCGACCTGTCGATCGAATTCTTCCGCGGCTTCGTGAACCATGCCGGCGTGACGCTGCACATCGACAACCTGCGTGGCATCAACGCGCACCATCAGCTCGAAACGGTGTTCAAGGCATTCGGGCGTGCGCTGCGCATGGCCGTCGAACTCGACGAGCGCGCGGCCGGACAGATTCCGTCGACCAAGGGCAGCCTCTAACGTAACGGCCGTAGCAGGCCTTAACACGGGTTTCACCGCCTCCAACGTCTTCAGGCCACTCACCTACAGGCGATTCATCGGGCAGGACCGCATTTGCCGGCACGTCGTTTGACGCCGCGCGGCGGCATCGATGGATCGAGGGCAGAGCGGCCAAACTTGAAATGAAAACTTCGATAGCGATTGTGGATTACGGAATGGGCAACCTGCGCTCGGTTGCCCAGGCACTGCGTAAAGCGGCGCCGGAAGCGGACGTGGCGATCGTCGATCGTCCGGAAGCGATCCGCTCGGCCGACCGCGTGGTGCTGCCGGGCCAGGGTGCGATGCCCGACTGCATGCGCAGTCTCGGCGCGTCCGGTTTGCAGGAAGCGGTCGTCGAGGCGTCGCGCAGCAAGCCGCTGATGGGCGTGTGCGTCGGCGAGCAGATGCTGTTCGACTGGAGCGCCGAGGGCGACACGCCGGGTCTGGGTCTGTTGCCCGGCAAGGCGGTGCGCTTCGAACTCGAAGGCCAGGTGCAGGACGACGGCTCGCGCTTCAAGGTCCCGCAGATGGGCTGGAACCGCGTGCGTCAGGCGCAGCCGCATCCGCTGTGGGACGGTGTCGCCGACAACGCGTTCTTCTACTTCGTGCACAGCTACTACGTGGTTCCGGACAACCCGGCGCATACGTCGGGCGAAACGGTCTACGGCGTGCCCTTTACCTCGGCGGTAGCGCGGGATAACATCTTTGCCACCCAATTCCACCCTGAAAAGAGCGCCGAGGCGGGTCTGCGCGTGTATCGCAACTTCGTGCACTGGAACCCGTGAACGCCTTTTTTCATCCCGTTGCCGCGCGCGCGTCGCGCGGTGCCGCGGTCCCGCATCCGACCGGCGCCCCACTGGAGCGGCGAACGAGTTGTACTAAACTAGCGAGACGGTATTGCGGCGGGCTGACTCGCCAGCCGCTGCCGCCGACCTTCAATCCACTCCCAGATAACACCCGATTGCTATGCTGCTGATTCCCGCCATCGACCTGAAAGACGGTCAGTGTGTACGCCTCAAACAGGGCGATATGGACCAGGCGACGATTTTCTCCGAGGAACCGGCGGCAATGGCCCGACATTGGGTCGACCGCGGCGCGCGTCGTCTGCATCTCGTCGATCTGAATGGCGCGTTCGCCGGCAAGCCGAAGAACGGCGATGCAATCCGGGCGATCATCGATGAAGTGGGCGGCGCGATTCCGGTTCAGTTGGGCGGTGGCATCCGCGACCTGAACACGATCGAGCGCTATCTGGACGACGGTTTGTCGTACGTGATCATCGGCACGGCCGCGGTGAAGAACCCGGGCTTTCTGCAGGACGCGTGCACCGCGTTCGGCGGTCACATCATCGTCGGCCTCGACGCGAAAGACGGCAAGGTCGCCACCGACGGCTGGAGCAAGCTGACCGGTCACGAAGTGGCCGACCTCGCGCGCAAGTTCGAGGACTACGGCTGCGAGTCGATCATCTACACCGACATCGGCCGTGACGGCATGCTGCAAGGCATCAACATCGAAGCGACGGTGCGCCTTGCGCGCGCGGTCAAGATTCCGGTGATCGCGAGCGGCGGCCTTTCGAACCTCGCGGACATCGAATCGCTGTGCGAAGTCGAAGGCGAGGGCATCGAGGGCGTAATCTGCGGCCGCGCGATCTATTCGGGCGACCTCGACTTCGCGGCCGCGCAGACGCTCGCGGACAAGCTGCGCGAAGCGGACGACGCTTAAGCACGGCGTCGGCTGCGCGTGCTGTGCAGGTTGCGCGGGCCGCCGGCGTTGCGCTCGTGTCGGCTTGCGGCGCGTTCGAACGATGGCTTGCCTGTAACGCGCGTCGCACGATTAAGCGTCCGGAACCTCGCCAGCTTCCGGCCGGCACCTCACTCGCGGCGCGACGCAACCGCTCGCGCCGGCACCGTGCCGCTTGCCCGCAAGCGAGCGGCCCCATCAGCGGTATTGGCAGAATTGCACGATCATGGCTCTAGCTAAACGCATCATCCCCTGTCTCGACGTCACCGCGGGCCGCGTGGTCAAGGGCGTCAACTTCGTCGAACTGCGCGACGCGGGCGACCCGGTCGAAATCGCGCGCCGTTACGACGACCAGGGCGCCGACGAACTGACGTTCCTCGACATCACCGCGACCTCGGATCAGCGCGACCTGATTCTGCCGATCATCGAGGCGGTCGCTTCGCAGGTGTTCATTCCGCTGACGGTCGGCGGCGGCGTGCGCGCGGTCGAAGACGTGCGGCGCCTGCTGAACGCGGGCGCCGACAAGATCAGCATGAACTCGTCGGCGGTAGCGAATCCGCAACTCGTGAAGGACGCGACCGACAAATACGGCTCGCAGTGCATCGTCGTCGCGATCGATGCGAAGCGCGTGTCGGCCGACGGCGAAACGCCGCGCTGGGAAGTGTTCACGCACGGCGGGCGCAAGGCCACCGGTCTCGATGCGGTCGAATGGGCGCGCAAGATGGCCGAGTTGGGCGCGGGCGAAATCCTGTTGACAAGCATGGATCGCGACGGCACCAGGAGCGGCTTCGACCTCGCGCTGACTCGCGCGGTGTCGGACGCGGTGCCGGTGCCGGTGATCGCCTCGGGCGGCGTCGGCAATCTGCAGCATCTCGCCGATGGCATCAAGAGCGGTCACGCGGACGCGGTGCTCGCCGCGAGCATCTTCCACTATGGCGAACACACGGTCGGCGAGGCCAAGCGCTTCATGGCCGATCAGGGCATTTCGGTGAGGTTGTGACGTGACGAATCCTTCGGCAGTGAACTGGCTCGACAAGGTCAAGTGGGACGCGAACGGCCTCGTGCCGGTGATTGCGCAGGAAGCGTCGACGAACGACGTGCTGATGTTCGCGTGGATGAACCGCGAGGCCCTCGCGAAGACCGTCGAGACCGGCCGCGCGGTGTATTTCTCGCGCTCGCGCCAGCGCCTGTGGTTCAAGGGTGAGGAGTCGGGCCACGTGCAGCATGTGCATGAAGTGCGACTCGATTGCGACGAAGACGTCGTGCTGCTGAAAGTCGAGCAGGTATCGGGCATCGCGTGCCATACCGGCCGCCACTCGTGCTTTTTCCAGAAATTCGAAGGCTCGGTGGACGATGGCGACTGGCAGGCCGTCGATCCCGTGCTGAAAGACCCCGAACACATCTACAAATGACGCAATCCACGCAAAACCCGTCGCCCGCCACGGCTTCCACGCTCGACACGCTGCTGCGCCTCGCGGCGGTGATCGACAACCGCAAGGGCGGCGATCCGGACATCTCGTATGTATCGCGCCTGTTCCACAAGGGCGACGACGCGGTGCTGAAAAAGATCGGCGAAGAAGCCACCGAAGTCGTGCTGGCCGCGAAGGACGTGCGCCAGGGCGGCGCACCGAAGGCGCTGGTCGGCGAGGTTGCGGACCTGTGGTTCCACTGCCTCGTGATGCTGTCGCATTTCGATCTGAGCCCCGCCGACGTGATCGCCGAACTCGAGCGTCGCGAAGGCCTGTCGGGCATCGAGGAAAAGGCGCTGCGCAAGAGCCGCGAGCGCGAGGAAAACGGCGACTGAGCAGCCGGAGCGGAAATCTGGTGTTTCCGCTTGAAGTCGCGCGCGCCGGCACCAATATAGCGGTAACCGCACCTCCGGGAGGACGCAAGCATGGAACAGCCGCAGGGAAGCTATCCGCCGCCGGTCTACCGCCACGCGATGGAGCCTGAGCGCGAGCGCAGCCTGCGCACGCTCACGCACGTGCTGTACGCGCTGTATGCGGTCCACTGGCTGACCGGCGGGCTCACCATTCTGGTCGCGATCATCATCAACTACGTCAAACGGTCGGACGTGGCCGGCACGCCGTACGAAGCGCACTTCGAATGGCAGATCCGCACGTTCTGGCTGGGCCTCGTCGGTTACGCGATCGGCGCGTTGCTGCTGCTCGTCGTGATTGGCATTCCGGTGCTGTGGGCAGTCAGCATATGGATGTTGTACCGTATTATCAAAGGCTGGCTGTATCTGTACGATAACAAGTCGTTCGCGAATCCGGCCAGTTGGGTCTGAACGCCAGCCGGTCCGTATGGGCGGGCCGGCTTTCGGATCGAACCTCGGCGCGGGCGGCTTCGCTCGCCCAAGTCATACCGCGTCAGGAATACGATGAGTCACGATCCGAACTGCCTTTTCTGCAAGATTGCCGCTGGCGAAATCCCGTCGACCAAGGTCCACGAAGACGACGAGTTCGTCGCCTTCCGCGACATCCGTCCGGCGGCCGAAACGCATGTGCTGGTGATTCCTCGCAAGCACATTGCAACGCTGTCGAACTGCACGGAAAGCGACGCGCCTCTGCTTGGTAGAATGCTTGTCCTGGCCGCGCGACTGGCCGAACAATTGGGGGTCGCCTATCACGGCGGCGAAACGGGCTTTCGCACGGTAATCAATACCGGTCCGGGCGGTGGTCAGGAGGTGTATCACCTGCACGCGCACATTCTCGCGGGACCGCGTCCCTGGCAACGCATGGGCTGAGCGCCGGATCACGCGTCAGGCGCGCTGCGTGGCAAGTGCGCACCGCCGCGAGTTTTGGTCGAGGACAATAGCGCCGTCGTTGTTTTTACCGCTGTGTAATAACGTCGACGCGATCGTGTGGCCACAATGACAGGCGAAGATGGCCGCATTGCGAGCGAGGCGGTGCAGCCTGATGTAACGTAGAGATATATCGAGACGAAGCGCACGCGCTTCAGGTTGTGCAAATTGGCCGCATCAAGATGCGGCGCCGGGGTTAAGGAGAGTAGTCATGGGTTCGTTGAGTATTTGGCATTGGTTGATCGTTCTGTTGATCGTCGCGCTCGTGTTCGGCACGAAGAAGCTGCGCAACATCGGCAGCGATCTGGGCGGCGCCGTGAAGGGCTTCAAGGAAGGCATGAAGGAAGCCGATTCGTCGTCGGCCGACGCGCAACAGCAGCAGCGCGAGCTGCCGCGCAACGGCGCGGTGGACGTCGAAGCGAAGGAAAAGACGCAGCAATCGAGCGATTACCGCTAAGCCGCGGCCTTCGCGCCGTTCCCGCGTTTCTGACGGACATTCCACTTCATGCTGGACCTCGGTCTAACCAAGATGGCGCTGATCGGCGTCGTCGCGCTGGTCGTCCTCGGGCCTGAGCGCCTGCCGCGTGTCGCTCGCACGGCCGGCGCGCTGTTCGGCCGCGCACAGCGGTACATCAACGACGTTAAGGCCGAAGTCACGCGCGAAATCGAGCTCGACGAATTGCGGCGCATGAAGACCGAGTTCGAGAAGGCCGCGAGCAATGTCGAAACGGCGGTTCAGGACAATCTGCGCAAGCACGAGAATGAACTGAACGAAGCATGGAATAGCGGTACGTCGGTATCGCCGAGCATCGCCGGCGGCGCGCTCGAAGACGCCGGCAGCGGGGCCAGCGGCAGCGCGGGTGCCACCTCGTGGCCCGTCAGTACGCCGGCCGCCGCGCCCAAACGCAAGACCTGGCGCGTCCAGCAGAGCGCCACGCCCACCTGGTACAAGCGAGCGAGCCTGCGGCGCACGCGCGTGCAGTCGGGCGCCGCGCGCGTTGCGCGGCACACACCTGCCAACCTGCGTCGTCCGACGCGGTTTTTCTGATGTTCAGATCGACAATCCCCAACCGAGGGCCGGTGTGAGCGACCCCCAGCAATCCCAGAGCGAAGGCACTGAAGAGACCTTCATTTCCCACCTCGTCGAACTGCGTGACCGCATCATCCGTGCGGGGCTCGCCGTCGTCCTCGTGTTCATCGGGCTCGTGTACTGGGCGCCGGACATCTTCAAACTGCTCGCCCGTCCGCTGATGATGAATCTGCCGAAGGACGGCAAGATGATCGTCACCGACGTCACCGGCTCGTTCTTCGTGCCGATGAAGGTGACGATGCTGGTCGCCTTCGTGATCGCGCTGCCGGTCGTGCTGTACCAGATCTGGGCGTTCGTCGCGCCTGGGCTCTATCAGCACGAGAAGAAGCTCGTCGCGCCGCTCGTCGCGAGCAGCTACACGCTGTTCCTGTGCGGCATGGCGTTCGCGTACTTCGTCGTGTTTCCGACCATCTTCCGCGTGATGGCGCACTACAATGCGCCGCTTGGCGCGGAGATGACAACCGATATCAACAATTACCTGAGCTTCGTGCTGACGATGTTCATCGCGTTCGGCGTCACGTTCGAGGTACCGATCGTCGTCGTGCTGCTGGTGCGGATGAACGTGGTGAAGCTGAAGAAGCTGAAGGAGATCCGGCCGTATGTGATCGTCGGCGCGTTCGTGGTGTCGGCCGTCGTAACGCCGCCGGACGTGTTTTCGCAGCTGATCCTCGCGGTTCCGCTGATTCTGCTGTACGAAGCTGGCATCGTCGCGGCGCGGTTGATCGTCGGCAAGCAGCCGGTGGTCGTGGAGGATGCGAGTCCGCCGCCGTCTGGTTGAAGTGCCGCGAGTCAGTGCCGGGTGTCAAATGAAAAAGGGCAGTTCATTGCGGACTGCCCTTATTCATTGCGTGGAATCGCGGCATTACTTCAACCGCCTTCGTCATCCGGCTGATCGCCGCCGTTATCGTCTGGCGCCTGCTTCGGCGGCGGCGGGCGTTTGCCGATCATCACCTCGAGATCGATCTGATGACCTTTGCGCACCAGATGCACTTTCGCCGCCGTACCGGGCTTGATCTGCGCGATCACGTTCAACAGACGTGTGGTATCGGTGATAACCTGGCCGTTTACGCTCGTCAGGATGTCGCCGGGCTTGATGCCCGCACGGTCGGCCGGGCCGCTTTTCAGCACGCCCGCGACAATAGCGCCCGACTTCTGATCGAGCCCGAACGACTCCGCGATTTCCGGCGTGACGTCCTGCGGTTCGACGCCGATCCAGCCGCGCGTGACCGTGCCGGTCGTAATGATGCTCTCGAGCACGCTGCGCGCGGTCGACACCGGAATCGCGAAGCCGATGCCGAGCGAGCCGCCCGAGCGCGAGTAGATTGCGGTGTTGATGCCGAGCAGGTTGCCGTTCACGTCGACGAGCGCACCGCCCGAATTGCCGGGGTTGATCGGGGCGTCGGTCTGGATGAAGTTTTCGAACGTATTGATGCCGAGATGGTTGCGGCCGAGCGCGCTGACGATGCCCATCGTTACGGTCTGCCCGACGCCGAACGGATTGCCGATCGCGAGCACGACGTCGCCGACGCGGGTCTGGTCCATCCGGCCGAGCGTGATGGTGGGCAGATTGGTCATATTGACCTTGAGCACGGCCAGATCGGTTTCGGGGTCGATGCCGATGACCTTCGCGCTGGCGGTGCGGCCATCGGCGAGCGCGATTTCGATCTGATCGGCGCCGTCGACGACGTGCTGGTTCGTTAGAATGTAACCTTCCGAACTCACTATCACGCCTGAGCCGAGATTCGAGGCAGGCTGCTCCTGCTGCTTGCGATTGTTCCTGTCGCCGAAGAAGTAGCGGAACAGCGGGTCTTTGGCGCGCGGGTCGGGAGGCAGCGAGCCATCCTTGCTGGAGAACACGTTGACGACCGCGGGCATGGCCTTTTGCGCCGCTTCGGCATAGGACGTTTCGGCATGGCCAGTGCCGATGCCCGGCGCCACTTCCCGTAGCGCGACGATCGGTTCGGCGAGTTGTCTGCCGAATTGTCCTTGACGCTGCAGCCACTGCGGTTTGAGGGTCGCAATGATGAACATC
This sequence comes from Paraburkholderia sp. MM6662-R1, assembly GCF_050436245.1. Lineage (NCBI taxonomy): Bacteria > Pseudomonadati > Pseudomonadota > Betaproteobacteria > Burkholderiales > Burkholderiaceae > Paraburkholderia > Paraburkholderia sp. MM6662-R1. The sequence continues at coordinate 2,953,759 of NZ_JBNDLV010000001.1, forward strand.
AGCGCCAACAGCACCGTCACCGCTTGGGCAAATAACAGCCAGAAGCGTCTAAGCATCTGAAGACTAGAGGTCTATATGGATCGGATTGAACTTGAATTGTACTTGAACAATCTCCTTGAAACCGCGCGCTTCAAGGACTATTGCCCGAACGGATTGCAGGTCGAAGGACGCCGCCGGATCAACAAGCTCGCGACCGGCGTTACCGCGTCGGTGGCCTTCCTGGAGGCCGCGCTCGACTGGGGCGCGGACGCCGTGCTGGTCCATCACGGCTACTTCTGGCGCAACGAGGCACCGCAGATCACCGGCCGCAAACATGCTCGTTTGAAGCTGCTGCTCGCCAACGACCTGAACCTGTTCGCCTACCATCTGCCGCTCGACGATCATCCCGAGTTCGGCAACAACGCGCAGATCGGCGAAAAGATGGGCTGGATCAGCGACGCGCGTTTCGGCGACAACGATCTCGGCTGGCTCGCCACGCTGCCAATGCCGATCACGCTGTCGCACCTCACCGCGGAAATCGCGCAGACACTGGGCCGCACGCCGCTCGTGTTTGGCGATCCGGATATGGAGCTGCGCCGCGTCGGCTGGTGCACGGGCGCCGCGCAAGGGATGTTCGACGCGGCGATCAACGCGGGTGTCGACGTCTACGTGACCGGCGAGGTATCGGAGTCGGTGATGCATACGGCGGCGGAAAGCGGCGTCGCGTTTCTGGCCGCTGGCCACCACGCGACCGAGCGCTTCGGCGTGCAGGCGGTGGGCAAGCATCTGTCCGAATCGTTCGATATCGAACATCTGTTTATCGATATCCCCAATCCCGTTTGAATTGCGAATTGCATTAACGAAGAACAAGGCAGGAATACCGCAGAAGGCACTTAAAAGGAGGTGCGAAAAAGTTTGCGATCGGTACGGACAAACCCTGAGTTATCAAGGGCTTCGCACGGTTTTTGGCAATCGGCCCTTGTAAATGGCGACTCCATTCGAGCAAACTAGCGGCGGTAGACGCGACGTGAAGGAAAAATCCAACTCAGAAGTGGGGCGTGTGATGCGAGACAAAGAAGAGGAACGCGTCGATGGCAGCCGCCGTAACTGGCTGGTAGCGACGACCGTAGCAGGCGGCATAGGAGGTGTTGCCGTTGTCGTACCCTTTGTTAGTTCCTTTGCACCATCCGAAAAGGCCAAGGCCGCAGGTGCCCCGGTCGAAGTCGATATCAGTGGTCTGAAGCCCGGCGACATGATGACGGTCGCCTGGCGCGGCAAGCCGGTGTGGATCATCAACCGCACGGACCGCATGCTCGCCGATGTTCAAAAAGCCGACAGCCAGGTAGCGGACCCCCACTCGCTGAATCCATTTTCGATGCCGCTGCCGGACTACTGCAACAACGAATTCCGTTCACGTGCCGAGAACAAGCATCTGCTGGTTGCCGTCGCCGTTTGCACGCATCTGGGCTGCACGCCGACGCCGCGCTTCCAGGAAGGCCCGCAGCCGAATCTCCCCGACGACTGGCCCGGCGGCTTCCTGTGCCCGTGCCACGGCTCGACCTACGACATGGCCGGCCGCGTCTTCAAGAACAAACCCGCTCCGCAGAACCTCGACATCCCGCGCTTCATGTTCACGTCGGCGACGGCCCTTGTGATCGGGAAGGACGAAAAAGGAGAAGCGTAATGGCGAGCGAACACGAAGTAGAGACGACCGGGCTGGCTGGTTGGATCGACCAGCGCTTCCCGATGACTGCCACGTGGAAGAAGCACGTTTCCGAGTACTACGCGCCGAAGAACTTCAACTTCTGGTACTTCTTCGGTTCGCTTGCGTTGCTGGTGCTGGTCAACCAGATCGTCACCGGCATTTTCCTGACGATGAACTACAAGCCCGACGCGACGCTCGCGTTTTCGTCGGTCGAGTACATCATGCGCGAGGTGCCGTGGGGCTGGCTGATCCGCTACATGCACTCGACGGGTGCGTCGATGTTTTTCGTCGTCGTGTATCTGCACATGTTCCGCGGGCTCCTGTACGGCTCGTACCGCAAGCCGCGCGAACTCGTGTGGATTTTCGGCTGCCTGATTTTCCTGAGCCTGATGGCCGAGGCGTTCTTCGGCTACCTCCTGCCGTGGGGCCAGATGTCGTTCTGGGGCGCGCAGGTGATCGTGAACCTGTTCTCGGCGATTCCGTTCATCGGTCCGGATCTGTCGCTGTGGATTCGCGGCGACTACGTGGTCTCCGACGTCACGCTGAACCGCTTCTTCGCGTTCCACGTGATCGCGATTCCGCTGGTGCTGATCGGCCTCGTGATCGCGCACCTCGTCGCGCTACACGAAGTCGGCTCGAACAATCCGGACGGCATTGAGATCAAGGCCAAGAAGGGCCCGGATGGCGTGCCGCTCGACGGCATTCCGTTCCACCCGTACTACTCGGTGCACGACTTCATGGGCGTAACGATCTTCCTGCTGATCTTCGCGGCGATCATCTTCTTCGCGCCGGAAATGGGTGGGTACTTCCTTGAAGCCAACAACTTCATCCCCGCGAATCCGCTGCAGACGCCGCCGGAAATTGCGCCTGTGTGGTACTTCACCGCCTTTTATGCGATGCTGCGCGCCACCACCGATCCATTCAAGATCGTGCTGATGATCGTCATCGCGCTACTCGGGTTGCTGGCGCTCGTGCGCGCGCGCGGCAAGTGGAAGCTCGGTCTGCCGCTGCTTGCGGTGCTGGTGATCGTCGCGATGGTGTTCACCGAATCGAAGTTCTGGGGCGTCGTGGTGATGGGCAGCGCGGTGATTTCGCTGTTCTTCCTGCCGTGGCTGGACCGGTCGCCGGTCAGGTCTATTCGCTACCGGCCGTTCTTCCACAAGGTTTTCTTCGGGATCTTCGTGATCGCGTTCCTGACGCTCGGCTTCCTCGGCACGCGACCGCCATCGCCGGCCGCGACGCTGATCGCCCAGATCTGCGCGCTGATCTACTTCGCGTTTTTCCTCGGCATGCCCTTCTGGACCCGGCTTGGCAAGTTCAAGCAGCCGCCCGAGCGGGTGCGGTTCAAGCCTCACTAATCGCGAGCCAGGAGAACATGAAGATGAAAAAACTGCTTTCGATGTGCGCGCTGGTCGGCGCGACCGTGCTTGCGCTGTTGGCCGCTCCGGTTCACGCGGACGAGAATTTCCCGCTCGATCGCGCGCCGGACAACACGAACAATTTCGCTTCTTTGCAGCGCGGCGCGCAATTGTTTGTAAACTACTGCCTGAATTGCCACAGCGCGAACCTGATGCGCTACAACCGCCTGACTGATCTCGGCATCACGCCGAACGAAATCCGGGCGAACCTGCTGTTCACCACCGACAAGGTCGGCAACACGATGACCGTGGCGATGCGCCCGGAGGACGCGAAAGCGTGGTTTGGGGCGACGCCGCCGGATCTGTCGGTGGAGGCGCGGGCGCGCGGCACGGACTGGCTTTACACGTATCTGCGGAGTTTTTACCGCGACGATACGCGGCCGACCGGCTGGAACAATCTGGTGTACCAAAACGTGAGCATGCCTCACGTGCTGTGGCAGCTTCAGGGGCAGCGTGCGGCGCAATTCGGCGACGAAACCGACGAAAGAACCGGCGAAAAAGTACACAAATTCCTCGGCTTCCAGCAACTGACTCCGGGGACGATGTCGCCGGTAGATTATGATTCTGCTGTGGCCGACCTCGTGTCGTACCTGTCATGGATGTCCGAACCGACGCAGCAAACCCGCAGGCAACTTGGCGTGTGGGTGCTGTTGTTCCTCGGTATCCTGAGCTTTTTCGCCTGGCGACTGAACGCCGCGTACTGGAAACATATCAAATAATCACGCCGCTACATGGCGTGGGGCCGGCGCCAGGAAAAACCTGCTGAACGGTTTTTCCGCGCGCTGGCCCTTCAGCTTTTTGAGGAAACGTAAACATGATGGTTCTGTATTCCGGCACTACTTGCCCGTTCTCCCAGCGTTGCCGGCTGGTGTTGTTCGAAAAGGGCATGGACTTCGAGATCCGCGACGTCGACCTGTTCAACAAGCCGGAAGACATCGCCGTGATGAATCCGTATGGTCAGGTGCCGATTCTCGTCGAACGGGACCTGATTCTGTACGAATCGAACATCATCAACGAGTACATCGACGAGCGCTTCCCGCACCCGCAGCTGATGCCGGCCGATCCGGTCCAGCGCGCGCGTGCCCGCCTGTTCCTGCTCAACTTCGAGAAAGAGCTGTTCGTCCACGTCGGCACGCTCGAAAACGAGAAGGGCAAGGCAGCGGAGAAGAATCACGAGAAGGCGCGCCTCGCGATCCGCGATCGCCTGACGCAGCTCGCGCCGATCTTCCTGAAGAATAAGTACATGCTCGGCGAAGAGTTCTCGATGCTCGACGTCGCGATCGCACCGCTGCTTTGGCGCCTTGACCACTACGGTATCGAACTGTCGAAGAACGCCGCGCCGCTGATGAAGTACGCCGAGCGCATTTTCAGCCGCCCGGCTTATATCGAAGCGCTGACGCCGTCGGAAAAGGTGATGCGTCGTTGAGTTTGGCTTTGGAGCGCGGACGCCGCATCGCTTCGATGCGCGACCGCGCCCGCAAGAGGACTGTTGATGCAAGAGATTTCCACGAAGCCTTATCTGTTGCGCGCGCTCTACGAGTGGTGCACGGATAACGGCTACACACCGCATATCGCGGTCCGCGTCGACAATCAGACGCGCGTGCCACGTCAGTTCGTGCGCGACAACGAGATCGTGTTGAACATCAGCTTCGAGGCGACCAGCCAGCTGCAGATGGGCAACGAGTGGATCGAGTTCAACGCGCGCTTCTCCGGCAAGTCCCACAAGATCGAAGTGCCGGTCGCCAATATTCTTGCGATCTACGCGCGCGAGAACGGCCAGGGTATGGCGTTCCCGGTCGAATCGGCGGGCGGCGAGGCTCAGGATTCGGGCGCGGATGCCGCGGACGAAGCTGACACGCCGGCGGCTCCGCGCGCCGTCGAAACCGCCCCCGCCGACCCTGTCGAGGCCACCGACGCCGACGACAAACCGCAGCCCGACGACGATGGCTCGAAAGGCGGCGGAAGGGCTCGCCTTAAGATCGTGAAATGAAGTAGAATCACGGCCTCATGCCGGCTTAGCTCATCAGGTAGAGCGCTTGACTTGTAATCATGAGGTGGCGGGTTCGAGTCCTGCAGCCGGCACCAGATTGCTTTATCAGCAGTAACTGGAAATGCTAGAAAACCCCGTCGAAGCACACGCTTTAGCGGGGTTTTTCTTTTTTCGGTGGAAATTGCCCGGATCGTTGCTGATGCCGATCACCGAAGCCTTGGCCAGGCTTGTTTGCGACGAGGGTTTCACGCACGTCAAAACGTGCGAGGGCAGCGTGAGGTGAGCCGCGCGATGGCTCAAAAACCACGATATCTCTTTCACCTTGTCGATTGTAGACATGATTGTCTACTTTCGGTGCGTCTAGACTCACCTCATCACCGTCACCAATTCATGCCGCGCCGCGAATCCGCACGGCGGCGGTACGTTACTATTCGGGCGTCGCCCGGGATGGCGGGCAGCCGCCGGACATTCCGGTCCGCTGCCGCGGTCCACGTCGCCGGCGACGTCACATCGACTCCATTGCACCATGACCAGCCCCGCAACTCTCACCTGGCCAGAAGCCGACGGCCCGCGCACCGCACGCTGGCGTTCCGAAGCGGCCGTGCCGCCGCCGAAGCGCGTCGTCGTCGCCGACGACCGCACCACCGCCGATTCGGCCTACCGCCTCGCCTGCGAAGGCACCGCGCTGCTGTGGCGCGGCGACTTCCAGAACGCGCGCCAACTGCTGCAGGCCGTCACGCGCCGGCTCGAACGCAAGCCGCGCAAGCAGGGCGCCACACCGCTCGACGCGTTCAACCAGCATCGGCAGGCGCAGTCGCAGCGCGCGCGCACGCTCGGCATGATCCTGATTCCGCTCGATGCCGACTACGCCATTCCGCTGCGTCGCGCGCCCGACGTGCGGCAGGCCTGCATCGAAGCTTATGGACCGGCGAGCGGTGACGCGTCGGTCGTGTCGTTGCGCGAGTTGCTCGGTTTGATCGGCGCGCACGAATGGCGCAAGAAGGGCGTCGAGATTACGGCGCTCGGCGAGCGCATCCATCCGCACTACGGTGTGTTCTCACCGGTGCGCGGCGAGTACGTCGATCTGGTCGCGCGCACGCCGCTGCCGTCGTTGGACCTCGCGTTCGATATCGGCACCGGCACTGGCGTGCTGGCCGCGCTGCTGGCCAAACGCGGCGTGCGCAAGATCGTCGCGACGGACCAGGATGCGCGCGCGCTTGCGTGTGCTCGTGAAAATCTCGCGCGTCTTGGTTGCGCCGAGCAGGTCGAGATCGTACAGGCCGATCTGTTTCCGGACGGTCGGGCACCGCTCGTCGTCTGCAATCCGCCGTGGGTGCCGGCGCGGCCCGCGTCGCCGCTCGAATACGCGATCTACGATCCGGACAGCCGCATGCTGGTCGGCTTCCTGAACGGCCTCGCCGATCATCTGACGCCGGGCGGCGAGGGCTGGCTGATCATTTCGGATTTCGCCGAGCACCTTGGACTGCGGACGCGCGAGTGGCTGCTCGCGGCGATCGAGCACGCGGGGCTCAGTGTCGTGGGACGCGAGGACATTCGTCCACGGCATCCGAAGGCCAGCGATCAGAACGATCCGTTGTATGTTGCGCGAGCGGCCGAGGTCACGTCGTTGTGGCGGCTCAAGGCGCGGTGACGGCGACTGCGCGCGTCACGCCGACGTGCCGTGCGCTTCCAGATACGCGCACGCGCCCCGGCCAGCGACCAGCCCGCTGGCAAAGCAGGCGGTCAACAGATAACCACCGGTCGGCGCCTCCCAATCGAGCATTTCGCCCGCGCAGAATGCGCCGGGCATCCGGTCGATCATCAGATGCGCGTCCAACGCCTCGAACGGGATTCCGCCCGCGGTACTGATCGCTTCCTCGATCGGTCGCGCGCGCAGCAGTCGCATCGGCAGCGCCTTGATCGCGTGGGCGAGGCCGCGTGCATCGGCGAAGGCTTCTTTCGACAGAATCTCGTGCAACAACGCCAGCTTGACCCCGCCGATTCCGATTCGCCCGTGCAGATGACTCGCGATCGAGCGTGAGCCGCGCGGCCGCGTCACTTCCTCCACGATTCGCTCGAGCGGCAAGCCGGGCGCGAGATCCAGCGCGATCGTGACCTCGCCGCCGGCGAGAATCCGCTCGCGGATCGGCGCCGACAACGCGTAAATCAGGCTCCCTTCGAGGCCCGTTTCGGTCAAAAGTATTTCACCTTGTCGATTGTGGACTTTTCCGTCTACACCGGTGACGGAAATCGCGACCGTCTTGATCGGCTGACCCGCGAAACGCTCGCGCAGATACGGGCTCCAGTCCGCGTCGAAGCCGCAGTTCGCGGGACGCAGCGGCGTCACCGGCACGTCGCGCGACGTCATCAGCGGCACCCACGCGGCGTCGGAGCCGAGACGCGGCCAACTGGCGCCGCCGAGCGCGAACACGACCGCGTCGCAGCTGATCGTCTGCTCACCGTTGGGCGTGTCGAAGCGCAACGCGTGGGCGGCACCGTCTTCGGATGTTGACGCCCAGCCGCTCCACTTGTGACGCATATGAAACTGCACACCCGCTTCGCGCAGCCGATGCAGCCACGCGCGCAGCATCGGCGCGGCCTTCATGTCGGACGGAAATACGCGCCCCGAACTGCCGACGAACGTCTCGACGCCCAACTCGCGCAACCATGTGCGCAGCGCGTCGGGACCGAACGCGTCGAGTAACGGCGCGATGCGCTCGCGGCGCGAGCCGTAGCGCTCGAGAAACGGCGCGAGGGCTTCCGAATGCGTGATGTTCATGCCGCCTTTGCCCGCCATCAGGAATTTGCGGCCGACCGACGGCATCGCGTCATATACGTGGACTTGCACGCCGCGCCCGGCAAGCGTCTCCGCGGCCATCAGGCCGGCGGGGCCGCCGCCGATCACGGCGACGCGGGCGGAATCGAGCGAGAATGACATGCGGTTCAGCGGATCAACGGGGAGAAAAGTCGGTGCGCCGCGGTGACCGAACGGATATGCGGCGCGAAGGGCGCTATTGTCACACCGCGCGCGGCGCGCGGCAAACGCCGACAAACTCTGTCGAACTGTGCTCGGTACTGGCAAACAGGCGGCTATTCGGCCAGGCGACCGGGCTCGATCGCCCCAGACCGGAAAATACTGGATTCAGTCTTTCTCCCGGCCGTTGCGCATCGCGTTCACCGCTTGGCCCGCGCCGCACGCGACCTATACTTTTCAAACATCTTCCATCGGACGCCGTTCGCGTCGTTCCTCGCGTCAATCCCCAATCACGTCGCTTGCGACGCAGCCGCTGCGGCGCGCTTCACTGCCGCGCGCCGGCAGCCGACGCGAAGCGCCTGTTGAATCGATGGAAGGGTCGATCGTCTGGTTCAAGGAGATTGCCATGACCCGCAAATATATCGACTGTCGCGAGTTTCCGAGCGAAACGAACTGCACTGTCGCGCTATCCGCCGACAGCGACGGCGAACTGCTCGAAGCCGCGGTCCAGCATGCCGTCAGCGTTCACAAGCACGCGGATTCGCCGGAGCTGCGCGAGCAGCTGAAGACGCTATTTCATGAGGGAACGCCGCCCGTCGAGGCGCGGCACGCTTGAGACACCCGTGGAAGGGGAGTGTGGAAGCCCGCGTCGCGAGCGGCAGCCGGCCGCCCGCGGGCGAGGGTGTTGCAGCAGTCTTGTGGTGACACGAGAAACGCTATACCAAGCCAATCTAACCAGCATGCCGACGCGCTAACCCGGATACGCCTCATCGACCTTCAGCCCGGCGAGCTTGAAGATCACCCGCAACGTCTGCGGCTTGATGTCGCGTCGCGACGCGAGCGTCGTCATCACGAAGTCGAGCACCTTGGCGTACTTGAGCATCGTCAGGCAGGTCTCGAGGTCGACGTTGCCGTCACGCATGACCTCGGCGAGCCGCAGCATTTCCGTGGAGATGTCGCGAGCCATCTCCAGTTCGAGTTGCTGTTTCTCCGACCATGCCGGCGCGGCGGTGAGCTTCGCCATCATTTCCTGAAACTTCTGTTCGACATTTCCGTTGGGTACCGTATCCATTGCCGCCTCTTCTGTGATCATCCGAGCGCGCGACCCGTTGCAAAGCCGGCCGCTGCTGGTTACGTAACGTTCGCCCCTTGTTGCGGGGCCGCTCTCCCCACATGCATCCGGTTCGCGTGTCCGGTTGCACGGCCGGACAGCTTCCTGTTTTCGGCGACGCGGCTTGCACCCGCAGGCTCAGCCGGCGCTCAAGCTGTTTTCAGCCATTCTCGAGACACTTCCGCGCAGCGCCTTTCGAGCAGGAAATGTTCCCAGCGGACCGCCTGTCTCGCGTGACCCGGGCGGCGTACTCGCTGGGATTGCCGCACTTTGGGTAAACTGGCAGCAACTTTTCTCTTTTTCCGTCATCTGTCGCACGTTCGCACTGCAATTGATGGCGGCCCATACGATGTCCGGCAAAACCCACGAAATCCGTCCCAACCAGTCCGTCGAACTGCTCAAAGAGCTCCACATCCTCACGCGCGACGGCAAGATGAATCAGGACAGCCGTCGCAAGCTGAAGCAGGTCTACCATCTGTTCCAGTTCATTGAGCCGCTACTCAAGGACCTGAAGGACCAGCAGGGGGCGCTGACGCTCGTCGATCACGGCGCGGGCAAGTCATACCTCGGTTTTATCCTGTACGACCTGTTTTTCAAGGAGTTTCAGGATGTGGCTGGTGGGGCTTCGCACATTTACGGCATTGAAACGCGCGAAGAGCTGGTGACGAAGTCCGAAGAGCTGGCGGCGCGGCTCGGCTTCAAGGGGATGTCGTTTCTGAATCTGTCGGTGGCGGAGTCGATCACGTCGACGCGGCTGCCCGCCGAAATCGACATCGTGACCGCGCTGCACGCGTGCAATACCGCCACCGACGACGCGATCCGTTTCGCACTCGAAAAGCACGCGAAGTACATCGTCGTCGTACCGTGCTGCCAGGCCGAGGTAGCCGGCGTACTGCGGCAGAACAAGGGCAAGGCTCTGAAGACCGCGCTGACGGAAATCTGGCGGCATCCGCTGCACACGCGCGAATTCGGCAGCCAGATCACGAACGTGCTGCGCTGCCTGCAGCTCGAAGCGCATGGCTATCAGGTCAGCGTGACCGAGCTGGTCGGCTGGGAACACTCGATGAAAAACGAGTTGATCATCGCGCAGTACAAGGACCTGCCGCGGCGCCGGCCCGCTGAGCGGCTCGGCGAAGTGCTGGACGCGCTCGGGCTCGATACGCTGAAGGAGCGATTTTTCGTGCCGGCCTGAGGCGCGGCCTGGCGCTTCATTTAGCGCTTCACTTAGCGCTTCATCAACGCATCCCAGCCCGCGAGGCCAATGCGCCGCAGCGTTTCCTGATTGCGCTCGTAGATCTCTTCCGCGTCGGGAAAGGCCTGCACGGCCCGCTCGATGCTGTCCTCGCGCAGCAGATGCAGGATCGGATAGGGCGCCCGGTTCGTGTAGTTTTCGATATCGTCGGGCTCGCTGCCTTCGAACTGGTAATGCGGATGAAAGCTCGCGATCTGGATAGCGCCTTCGAGCCGTAGCTGCTGGACCAGCCGGTCGGCGAAGAACAGGCAGTCGTTGAAGCCGAGAAAGTCCTCGAACGCGCGCGGCAGGATCAGCAACGTCGTGTCGATGGCGGCGGGGTCGGCGGCGACGAGGGTCTGCAGCTCGGCTTCCAGGTCGGTCAGCACCGCTTCGAGCGTGTCCGCTTCGCTGACCGCATAGCGAATCTGCCCCTTCACATGCACGGCCTTCGCGAACGGACACAGGTTCAGGCCGATCACGGCCTCCGTCAGCCAATGACGGGTCGCGGCGATAACGGCATCGTGGGATTCGGCGGGCAACGGCATGGCGGACGGATGTGACGGGAAAACGCGCAATTCTAAAGGACCCAGCTGACGGACTGGCTCAGCGAACCGGCTTCTCCGCGCAAGCGGCCGCTACCAACTGCGCGGCGACTTTCGGCGCGGCGAGGATTGGCCCGCAGCCCGGCCCGTAAGTCTGGCTCGCCGCGTACACGCCCTCGATCAGCAGACCGAGCCCATCGGCCAGCGCTTGCGGATCGCCGGCGCCGGCCGCTGTCGACAGTTCGACGAGGCGCGCCATCAAGCGCTGCTTGTTGCGGAACACGAACTGCCGCGCCGGATGCGCGGTATCCGAAAACTCCACCGACACGTTCACGAACGGGCAGCCGCGGTAATCGTCGACCGAGGCGCGCACCGCGAGGTCGTCGAAGTACTGCTGAAGCTGCTTCGCCGGCTCGCCCGGATGCTTCGCGAAGCTCTTCTCGACGTAGCGGAAGAACTGCTCGTCCTTCTGCTCCAGATACGCCATCACGAGTTCGTCCTTCGACGAAAACTGCCGGTACAGACTCATCTTGTTCACGCCCGCGCGCTCGACCACCGCATCGACGCCGACCGTGCGCACGCCCTCGCGATAGAACAACTCGCTGGCCGCGCGCAGCAGATGCAGCTGCGCCTGCGGCCCGGCGGTCTGTGCGCCGCGCGCGCGCCGCGCACGAGTAGGGGCGGGCTTGGGGGTTTCGCTGTCGGACATGGCAAGTCACCCGAATGAGATTGACGCCTTGACATGTTACCGACCAGTAACTAAGATCGCAACACAATTGTGACCGATCTGTCACAAGTCATTCACCGAGGCCGTAATAATACGAACGACGCCGCCCCCCGGGCCGCGTCGATGGGAGAATCGATGAACTGGGCTGCGCGACTGATAGGCGGGCGTTTCCACTACGGCTGGTTGACCGTCGCCGTGGTGTTCCTGGTGTTGCTCGCGGCGGCGGGTACGCGAGCGACACCGAGCGTGATGATGGTGCCGCTCGAGCACCAATTCGGCTGGAGCCGCGCGACGATTTCGCTCGCGATCTCGGTGAACATCGCGCTGTACGGGTTGATGGGGCCGTTCGCGGCCGCCGCGATGCAGCGCTTCGGTGTGCGCCCCACGCTGCTGAGCGCGCTCGGCGCGATGGCCGCGGGTGTCGCGCTGTCGTCGCTGATGACGCATCCGTGGCAAATGGTGCTGATCTGGGGCGTGATGGTCGGCGGCTCGACCGGGGTAGCGGCGCTGTCGCTGTCGGCGACGGTCGTGACGCGCTGGTTCACGACGCGCCGCGGTCTCGTGATGGGTATCCTGACCGCCAGCTCGGCGACCGGCCAGCTGGTGTTTCTGCCGCTGCTCGCGGCCATCGCCGAGCATTACGGCTGGCGTCAGGTCGTGTGGGTCGTCGCGCTCGCGGCGGGCGTCGTGATTCCGCTCGTCGCGTTCCTGCTGCCCGAGCATCCGGCCAGCATGCAGCTGCGCCCGTACGGCGAACCGCATGACGCGCCCATCACGACGACCGTCACCAGGCAGAATCCGCTCGCGATCGCATTCGGCACGCTCGCGTCGGCGAGCAAAACGCGCGACTTCTGGCTGCTGTTCTTCAGCTTCTTCATTTGCGGCGCGAGCACCAATGGCTATGTCGGCACCCATCTGATCGCGATGTGCGGCGACTACGGGATGACCGAAGTGCAGGGCGCGTCGTTGCTCGCGGCGATGGGCGTGTTCGACCTGTTCGGCACGACGATGTCGGGCTGGCTGTCGGACCGCTTCAATAGCCGCGTGCTGCTGTTCTGGTATTACGGGCTGCGGGGGCTGTCGCTGATGTATCTGCCGCACGCGTTCGGCATCGACTTTTTCGGACTGCCGCTGTTCGCGGTGTTCTACGGTCTCGACTGGATCGCCACCGTGCCGCCGACCGTGCGTCTTGCGACCGACGTCTACGGCAAGGAATCGGCGCCGATCGTGTTCGGCTGGGTGGTCGCGGGCCACCAGCTCGGCGCGGCGTTCGCGGCGCTCGGCGCGGGCATGCTGCGCGCGAGTCTTGGCACCTACACGGTCGCATCGATGATTTCCGGCGGCTTGTGTTTGATCGCCGCGGTGATCGTGCTGCGCATCAATCGCCCGGCCAAGGTGCCGACGCCGCAGGCAATCTGAGGCGCCCTCGCGAGCCGCGCGGATTCACCGTCAGCGAAGCAACGACGCACGGCCCCATAACGGGGCCGTGCGCGTTTTCTCAGCCAGCACGCATAGCGCCTCGCCGCAACTTGGAGCGCGCACCGAAAGCCCGTTATGCTATGTGGCCTCGGGCAGCCGCCCGGAGAACATGAATATCTACCGAGAGAAGCGCATGGCCACCAAACCCGCCTCAACCGAAGTTGCCATTCACGAGCTGATTGCAGGCCGTTGGAGCCCTCGCGCGTATTCGAGCGAGCCGGTGAGCCGCGATCAGTTGCGCGCCGTGCTCGAAGCGGCGCGCTGGGCGCCGTCTTCATATAACGTGCAGCCCTGGCGTTTTGTGGTATTCGATCGCAGCGTCGACGAAGTCGCGTTCAAGAAGGCTTTCGCCACGCTGGTGCCGTTCAACCAGGGCTGGAATGCGCTCGCGCCGGTGCTGATCGCGGTGACCGCGCACACACTGACCAACAAGGGCGAGGTAAACCGCTGCGCGTTCTACGACGCCGGCGCGGCGGCGATGTCGCTGGTGCTGCAGGCGCACGCGCTCGGCCTCGCCGCGCACCAGATGAGCGGCTTCGACGTGAACGCGTTCCGTACCACCTTCGAACTACCAAAGGACGTCGAGCCGATCGCGATGATCTCGCTCGGCCATTACGGCGACGTCGACAAACTGGACCCGGTCCTGCGCGAACGCGAGAAGGCGCCGCGTCAACGCGCGGCGCTCGCGGATATCGCGTACGCCGGCGCCTGGAAGAAGGCGTTCTGAGCGACGGATTCGCCGCGCTTGCCGCGCGATTTCGCGTAAAGCGAAGAAAGCAGTCGATGAGCAACGAAGCAGTCAGGCACGCGCGGCACGGTCCGCGCGTTTTTCATGCAGCGCCGTCCATGCCGTTCTCGCCATCCGTCACGCTGGACAGCGGCGCGGCCACATGCTCGAGCGACTTGCGCTCCGCGTCGACACCCCAGATCGCCGCGACGAGCGCCGCCGCGAGCATCAACGCCGAGCCGACCAGATAGCCCGAAAACACCTCGCTGCGCTGATGCGTATCGATTAGCCGACCGAAAAACGCCGGCCCGATGATGCCGCCGAGCGCGGTGCCGAACGCATAGAAAACCGCGATCGCGAGCGCGCGGATTTCGAGCGGAAACGATTCGCTCACGGTCAGATACGCGGAACTCGCGGCCGCCGACGCAAAGAAGAAAATGACCATCCAGGCGACCGTCTGCGTGACGACGCTCAGCAGTTGCTGCTCGAACAGATAGCCGGACAGCGTCAGCAGGATCGCCGACATCGCGTAGGTCGCGGCGATCATCTTGCGTCGGCCGATCACGTCGAACAGCCGCCCGAGCACGAGCGGCCCCAGGAAATTGCCGAGCGCGAAAGGCAGCAGATACCAGCCGATGTCGTCGCCCGGCACGTGATAGAAGTCGGTGAGGACGAGCGCGTAGGTGAAAAAGATCGCGTTGTAGAAGAATGCCTGCGCGGTCATCATCGTGAGACCGACCAGCGCGCGGCGCCGGTGCACGTTGAACAGCGTGTGGAATACCTCGCGCAACGGCGTATGGTCGCGCGCGCGCAGGCGCAGCCGCGTGAGGGCGTCGTCGGCGAGCGTGTGACCGGCGTCGCGAAAACGCGTCTCGATGCCCTCGACGATCGTGCGGGCGTCGCGCTCGTCGCCGTGCGTGAGTAGCCAGCGCGGGCTTTCGGGTATCCAGATGCGCATCGGCAGGATCACCAGCGCGAGCACCGCGCCGATGAAAAAACACGCGCGCCAGCCCCAGTCGGAAGGCAGCAGGTGCGGATCGAGCAGCACCAGCGAGCCCGCGGCGCCGAGCCCCGCGCCCACCCAGAACGTGCCGTTGATGCCGAGGTCGGTCCAGCCGCGCACGCGTGCCGGCGTGAATTCCTGGATCGTCGAGTTGATCGCCGTGTATTCGCCGCCGATACCCGCGCCGGTCAGGAAGCGGAACAGCATGAAGCTCATCAGATTCCACGACAGCGCGGTCGCCGCGGTCGCGGCCAGATACAGCGTCAGCGTGACGAAAAACAGCTTGCGGCGGCCGAGCCGGTCGGTCAGCCAGCCGAAACCGAGCGCACCGAGCACCGCGCCGGCAATGTATGCGCTGCCCGCGAGGCCGACCTCGGCATTCGAAAAGCGCAGCGCCGGGCTGGTTTTCAGCGCGCTCGCGACCGCGCCGGCAAGCGTCACCTCGAGGCCGTCGAGCAGCCACGTCACGCCGAGCGCAACCACGATCAGCGTATGAAAGCGGCCCCACGGCAGACGGTCTAGCCGCGACGGCAGATCGGTTTCGATCAGCGTGGCGTGCTGGTCATCGACGGCGGCGGTGGGCGGCACGCTCATGACGCGAAGTCTCCTCGATGGCGAAATGGGGCGGCATATCCGGTCGGACGCAGCAAGATGCATTCCGCGCCATGATTTCAATCGATCTTGCGGCCGTCCCGGCAGCTTCAGTTGATGCTGCCGGAGTTTTCGTGATACAAAGCCGCTCCCCTTTCTTTGCGCGCCAGCCGTGAGCGGCCATTCCTGCCATGAACTATTGCGCGATTGACTTCGGTACTTCCAATTCGGCCGTCGCGGTTCCGATCGGCCCGCAGCTGAAGCTGGCGCCGGTCGAAGGCGCGTACACGACGCTGCCCACCGCGGTCTTCTTCAATACCGACGAACACACCAGCGAATTCGGGCGCGCGGCGCTCGCTGCTTACATCGACGGTTTCGACGGCCGGCTGATGCGCTCGATGAAAAGCATTCTCGGCTCGCCGCTCGCCGAGAATACGACCGATCTCGGCGACGGCAGTGCGATCAAGTACACCCACGTGATCGCGACGTTCCTGACTCACCTGAAGCGCGCGGCCGAGGCGAGCGCCGGCGGCGCGATTGACCGCGCGGTGCTGGGCCGCCCGGTGTTCTTCGTCGACGACGACCCGCGCGCCGACCAGATGGCGCAGCAACAGCTCGAAGCCGCCGCGCGCACCGCCGGCTTGCGCGACATCCACTTTCAGTATGAACCGATCGCGGCTGCGTTCGACTACGAATCGCACCTGAGCGCCGAGGGGCTCGTGCTGGTGGCGGACATCGGCGGCGGTACGTCGGACTTTTCGCTCGTGCGAGTGGGGCCGGAACGGATGAAGCGCGTCGAGCGCAAGGACGATGTGCTCGCGCACCATGGCGTGCACGTCGCGGGTACGGACTTCGACCGCCGCGTCGAACTCGCCACGATACTGCGCGAACTCGGCTACCAGTCGCTCGATCCGCAAGGGCGCGAAATCCCGAACCGGATTTATTTCGATCTCGCGACCTGGCACCTGATCAACACCGTCTACACGCCAAAGCGCGTCAGCGAACTCGCGCTAATGCGGCACCTTTTCACGGAGACGAAGCACCACGACCGGCTGATGCGCGTGGTCGAGCAGCGTTTCGGGCACGCGCTCGCCGCCCACGCGGAAGAGGC
The DNA here is from genome assembly GCF_050436245.1 of Paraburkholderia sp. MM6662-R1. Lineage (NCBI taxonomy): Bacteria > Pseudomonadati > Pseudomonadota > Betaproteobacteria > Burkholderiales > Burkholderiaceae > Paraburkholderia > Paraburkholderia sp. MM6662-R1. The sequence goes on from NZ_JBNDLV010000001.1 coordinate 2,970,350, forward strand.
GAAGATCGGCGTGGCGGCGGGCGGCGAGACCGTGATCGATCTCGAGCAGGTGGAAGAGGATCTGCGTCTCGCGTTCGACGAAGCGCAGCTCGTCAAAGCAGGCGAGGAAGAAACGCGACGCATCGTGCAGGCCGCGCGCGATACGGTGCAGGCGGCGGGCGTCGCGCCGCGCGATGTCGACGCGATCTATTTCACCGGCGGGTCGACCGGCCTCGCGTTTCTGTCGAACGCGTTGGCCGCGGCGTTTCCAGACGCGCAAGCGGTATTCGGCGATCGTCTCGCGAGCGTGGCGACTGGCCTCGGTATTCATGCGCGGCGTGTATTCGGATAATCCCGAATAATCAACAAATAATCCGCCGCGGATTGCGAAGTAACGCGAAGTTAATCGGCGCATTCAGATTGGCCGCCGTAATAAAAAACCCCGCCGAGGCGGGGTTTTTTTGCGTCCAGAAGGAAGCGCGGAGCTTACACCGGCTTGATGTTAGCCGCTTGCTTACCCTTCGGGCCCGTCTTCACTTCAAACGTGACCTTTTGGTTTTCTTGCAGCGTCTTGAAGCCTTCAGTGCGAATTTCCGAGAAATGCGCGAACAGATCTTCACCGCCGCCGTCCGGAGTGATGAAGCCAAAGCCCTTAGCGTCGTTGAACCACTTGACGGTACCGGTTTCCATATTACTTTTTCCTAAAAATGGTGAATAAGGCCGAAGCCCGGGGTGCATGAAAATCAAGGAAGGGGGTAATGGGACCAACCGGAGTACCGTTGATGGGCGAACTACGAAAGAACCACTTCACTCGCCACTTGAAATCCTGCCCGAACGTTATACGGCGAATTCGGACGAAGGTCAACAGTCTAGACGAAACTTTGCCGGACTGATCCGAAACTTTCTTACAAAGCTTGCGCAGGGGGACAACTTTTTGCTAGGGGGAACCCTTAGTTCGGCTGCGGTTTCGCTGCAGTAACACGGTGCAACCGTTAAACTACGCGCCGCGCGTCGGTTGCACCTATTCCGCATCTGGACGCGCTTACATGCGCGTCACCCCGTCCCCACCGCCACAAGCGATGTCACGCGGTGCCGACATGGTTCTGATTTAGGAGAAGACTTGAAAAGTTCTATACAACGGAACATCGGGCCATTCGCGCTGATGCTGACCGGTCTGGGCTCGATCATCGGTTCGGGTTGGCTGTTCGGCGCGTGGAAGGCTGCAAAAATTGCCGGTCCGGCTGCGATTTGCGCATGGATCATCGGTGCGGTCGTGATTCTCGCGATTGCGCTGACCTACGCGGAACTTGGCGCGATGTTTCCGGAATCTGGCGGGATGGTGCGCTATGCGCGCTACTCGCACGGCGCGCTGGTCGGTTTCATCAGCGCGTGGGCCAACTGGATCGCGATCGTGTCGGTGATCCCGATCGAGGCCGAAGCATCGATCCAATATATGAGTACCTGGCCCTATCCCTGGGCGCATGCGCTGTTCGTCGACGGGTCGTTGACGACCAACGGCCTGCTGTTGTCCGCCGGGCTCGTCATCATCTATTTCCTGCTCAACTACTGGGGCGTCAAGCTGTTCGCGCGCGCCAACTCGGCGATCACGATCTTCAAGTTCCTGATCCCGGGCGCAACGATCGTCGGCCTGATGATGACAGGCGTCCACACCGAGAACTTTGGCCAGACGACCACGTTCGCGCCGTACGGCTGGTCGGCGGTGCTGACCGCAGTCGCGACGAGCGGCATCGTGTTCGCATTCAACGGTTTCCAGAGCCCGATCAACCTGGCCGGTGAAGCGCGAAATCCGGCCAGGAGCGTGCCGTTCGCGGTGATCGGCTCGATCCTGCTCGCGCTCGTGATCTACGTGTTGCTGCAGATCGCATACATCGGTGCCGTGAATCCGGCCGACGTGATGAAGGGCTGGAGCCACTTCAGCTTTGCTTCGCCGTTCGCGGAACTGGCGATTGCGCTGAACCTGAACTGGCTGGCGATCCTGCTGTACGTCGACGCGTTCGTGAGCCCGAGCGGCACCGGTACGACCTACATGGCAACCACCTCGCGCATGATCTACGCGATGGAGCGCAACAACACGATGCCGAAGATGTTCGGTAACGTGCACCCGTTCTATGGCGTTCCGCGCAACGCGATGTGGTTCAACCTGCTCGTCTCGTTCATCTTCCTGTTCTTCTTCCGCGGCTGGAGTTCGCTCGCGGCGGTGATTTCGGTCGCGACCGTGATCTCGTACCTGACCGGCCCGATCAGCCTGATGGCACTGCGCCGCGCGGCAACCGATCTCGAGCGCCCGCTGCACATCGCCGGCATGAAGGTGATCGCGCCGTTCGCGTTCGTCTGCGCGTCGCTGATCCTGTACTGGGCGAGGTGGCCGCTGACCGGCGAAATCATTCTGCTGATGGTCGTCGCGCTGCCGGTGTATTTCTACTTTCAGGCGAAGTCGGGCTTCGAGGGCTGGGGCCGTGACCTGAAGGCTGCCTGGTGGCTGGTCGCGTATCTGCCGATCATGGCGATCCTGTCGCTGATCGGCAGCAAGGAGTTTGGCGGCTTCGGCATTCTGCCGTACGGCTGGGACATGCTCGTCGTGATCGCCTTCTCGTTGGTGTTCTACTTCTGGGGCGTGAACAGCGGCTATCGTTCGGAGTATCTGGACGAGCAGCTCGTGCACGACGAAGTGCTCGAAGTTATCGGCGCGCATTGAGCGCCGGTCGAAACCGAAGATCCGCTCGACGCGGGTCTTTCGGGGCCGATAAAAAGCCCGCCCGATCGATGATCAGGCGGGCTTTTTGTTGACCTTTGTGCGCGACCCCGAGCCGGATCAGGCGGTCACGAACACGTAGTTCGTCATCGCGAGCGAGCGTTGGTAGGTGCCGAGCGACTGGATCGCGAGCGAATACTCGTCGTCGGCGGCACCGAGCGCGGCGAATACCGGCAACAGATGCTCGTCGGTCGGATGCATCAACACCGCGTGCGGCGCCTGGCGGCGATAGTCGAGCAGCGCGTCGGTATCGCGCGCGACGAGCTTGTCCTCGAACCAGTCGGTGAATTCGGCCACGCGCGGATCGGCGTCTTCCGGGCGCGCGGAGAAATCGGCGGCGCGCAGGTTATGGGTGATCTGGCCGGAGCCGATCACCATCACGCCTTCGTCTTTTAGCGCGCGCAGCGCGCGGCCGACGCGGAAATGATGCGCGGCGTCCTTGTGCGGTTGGATCGACAGTTGCGCGATCGGCACGTCCGCTCGCGGAAACATCAGCAGCATCGGCACCCATGCGCCGTGGTCGAGTCCGTGCGGCTGCACGTCCGCGACGATGCCGCTCGCGCCGAGCAGCGCGGCGGCGCTACGCGCGATGTCGGGCGCGCCCGGCGCCGGATATTGGATTTCGTAGAGCTGGCGCGGAAAACCATAAAAATCGTGGATGGTTTCAGGCGCCGTCGCGATGCTCGCGAGTGGCTGCGCGGTGCCCCAGTGCGCCGACAAGATCAGGATTGCCTCAGGACGCGGCAATTGCGTGCCGAGCGCGCTGAACTCGGCGGACGGCATCGACGGATCGATCGGCAACGTGGGTGCGCCGTGAGACAGGAAAAGCGAAGGTAAGCGGTTCATGACAGCAACGCGGCCGTGTAAGCACGGCACGGAGAAATTGGGTTGCTACCAATATAGGTCCGCACGCCAGCTTGATAAATGGGTTCGGCGGGAATTGATTGCGTCGCAGCCGTTGTTAATCCGCGTTGTCGCGGTTAATCCTGCGCGCCCCGCAATCCTTCCCACGCCGGCGACAACGCCGGCCCAAGCGCAAACAGATCGAGCACGCGTGCGACAGTGTGGTCGACCATCTCGTCGATCGAAGCAGGCCGGTTATAGAACGCGGGCAGCGGCGGGAAGATCACTCCGCCCATTTCGGTGACGGCCGTCATATTGCGCAGATGCGCGAGATTGAACGGCGTTTCGCGCACCAGCAGCACGAGACGGCGACGCTCCTTCAGTGTGACGTCGGCGGCGCGGGTGATCAGGTTGTCGGCGAAACCGTGCGCGATGCTCGCGAGTGTTTTCATCGAGCAGGGCGCGACGATCATGCCGTCGGTCGCGAACGAGCCCGACGCGATGCTCGCGCCGACATCGCGCACCGAATGGACGACATCCGCGAGCGGATGCACGTCTTCCTTGCCCAACTCGAGTTCATGCTGGATGTTGAGCCAACCCGCGCTCGAAATCAGCAGGTGGCTCTCGACGCCGCCGAGCCGCCGCAGCGTCTCGAGCAGCCGGATGCCGTAGATCGCGCCGGAGGCGCCGGTGATCGCGACGATCAGCCGGCGAGGCACCGCGGTGCGTGCTTGCTGCATGGCTTGCGGCGCCTGATGAAGCGAACGAAGCGTAGAACGCTCAGGCCGCGGCGAACAGCTGCTGCAGTTCGCCCGATTCGTACATCTCCATCATGATGTCCGAGCCGCCGATGAATTCCCCCTTCACGTAAAGCTGCGGAATGGTCGGCCAGTTCGAGAACACCTTGATGCCCTGACGGATTTCGTCGTCTTCGAGCACGTTGACGGTCTTGATTTCACCGGCACCGCACGCCTTCAGGATCTGGATGGCGCGGCCGGAAAAACCGCACATCGGGAACTGGGCCGTGCCTTTCATGAAGAGAACGACGTTGTTGCCGTCGACGATTTGCTTGATGCGTTGTTGCGTATCCATGACTGACCTTGCGGTTCCGATAAAGGATGGGAATAGGCTGAAATGATAGCGGATTTCGCTACCGGCGGCCGCAGCCACGTCACGCCTGGGGTTTTAGCCTCGGCGACCGCGCTCAGGCCGCAGCGGCGCGCAGCACGCCGCCGCTGATCCGCTCGATGCCGGCGAGATCGCGCGCCGAGCGGACCTCGGCAAAACCGCGTTCGCTCAACAATGCGCGCACGGCTTCGGCCTGGTCGTAGCCATGTTCGATCCAAAGCGTGCCGTCGGCGGCGAGACGCTCGGGGGCGCCGGCGACGATCGCTCGGATCGCGCTGAGGCCGTCGGCCTCGTCGGTGAGCGCGCCGCGCGGCTCGAAGCGCAGATCGCCCTCACGCAGATGCGGGTCGCCGCTCGCGATATACGGTGGATTGCTGACGATCGCATCGAAGCGCAACGCGGCGTCGAGCGAGCCGTACCAGTCGCTGGGCAGGAAAACGACGGCGCCCCCCGGGCGTTTCACGTCGAGCAGGCGCGCGCCGTTGCGCGCGGCGACGGCGAGCGCGTCGGCCGAGCGGTCGAGCGCCCAGACCTGCGCGTCGGGCCGCATCGACGCGATCGCCACCGCGATTGCGCCGGTCCCGGTGCCGAGATCGAGCACACGTGGGCGCGGCCGAGGTTCGATCGCCGCGAGCGCGGTCTCCACCAGCAGCTCGGTCTCAGGACGCGGAATCAGAACATGCGGCGTCACTTCGAATTCGAGCCCGAAGAACTCGCGCGCACCGACGAGCTGCGCGACCGGCTCGCCGGCCATGCGCCGCGCCTCGAGCGTGCGATAACGCTCGACGCTTGCGCGTTCGAGCGGCTCCTCGCCGCGCGTGATCAGCTGCGTGCGCCGCCAACCGAGCACATGCGTGAGCAGAATCCGCGCTTCGAGCGGCGGCAGCGGCGATGCGCGCAATAGCGCCTCGGCCGTGGGGGGCAGAGCGGTGGGGTCGAGCGGAGCCGGGGAGGCGTCGGTCATTGTCGGGGCGTTAGTCCGCGTCGCCGAGCGAAGCCAGCAGTTCGGCCTGATGCTCGCTGACGAGCGCCGCGATCAGTTCTTCGAGATCGCCGTCCATGATCGCGTCGAGGCGATACAGCGTCAGGTTGATGCGGTGATCGGTGAGGCGCCCCTGCGGGAAGTTGTACGTGCGGATGCGCTCCGAACGGTCGCCCGAGCCGATCAGGTTCTTGCGCGTCGCCGCTTCCTTCGCCTGCTGCTCGTGCGCCTGCTTGTCCTTGATGCGCGCGGCGAGCACCTTCAGCGCGCGATCCTTGTTCTTGTGCTGCGAGCGGTCGTCCTGACATTCGACGACGATGCCCGTCGGCAAGTGCGTGACGCGCACCGCCGAGTCGGTCTTGTTGATGTGCTGGCCGCCCGCGCCCGACGCGCGGAACGTGTCGATACGCAGATCGGCCGAATTGATCTCGACTTCGCCGATCTCGTCCGCTTCCGGCATCACCGCGACCGTGCACGCCGAGGTATGTATGCGGCCCTGCGTTTCGGTGGCCGGCACGCGCTGCACGCGATGCCCGCCCGACTCGAACTTCAGCTTCGAATACGCGGCATCGCCGGCAATTCGCACGATCACTTCGCGATAGCCCCCGAGGTCCGATTCGCTCGCCGACATCATCTCGACCTGCCAGCGGTTGCGCTCGGCATAGCGCAGATACATGCGCAGCAGATCGCCCGCGAACAGTGCGGATTCGTCGCCGCCGGTGCCCGCGCGGATTTCGAGGAAAATGTTGCGCTCGTCGTTCGGGTCTTTCGGCAGCAGCATTTTCTGCAGTTCGACGCCGAGCGTCTCCATACGATCGCGTGCTGCGCGGATTTCCTCTTCGGCGAAATCGCGCATCGACGCGTCGGCGAGCAGGTCCTGCGCGGTGGCGGCGTCGTTTTGCGCCTGGCGCCACAGCCCGTAATGCTCGACGACCGGGTCGAGCTCCGCGTGTTCGCGCGTCAGCTTGCGGTACTGGTCGAGGTTGGCGGTGATGTCCTCGCGGCTCAACAGGTCGTTCAGTTCGGCCAGCCGGGTGGTCAGCTGGTCGAGCTTGCGTTGCATGCTCGTTTTCATCGGGCGGGTAGCGGAGCGGACTCCGGAATGGATGCGGCCAGGGGAACGGGCGAATGCCCGGGGCGGAAGCACTTTGCGAGCCACGGCGGTGGCGCGCGGAGGTGCGGCGAGCACTGCGCCGCTAACGCTCGGTAGAGCCGGGGTGTTTGTAGAAGCCGCTCATCAGCTCGATCAGCTTGTCGCGGTTGTCGGTGCTCGCGCGATTCAGCGCGTGCGTAGGACCATGGATCAGCTTGTTGGTGAGCGATTGCGACAGTGCCTCGAGGACTGCGGCCGGATCGTCGCCGCGCGCGAGCATTTTCTGCGCGCGTTCGACCTCTGCGCGGCGCAGCGTGTCGGCCTGCGTGTGCATGTGGCGGATGACCGGCACGATGCTGCGCGCATCAAGCCACTGCATGAAGTTCTGCACGCGCGTTTCGATGATCGCTTCGGCCTGCGCGACCGCGGCCTGGCGCGACGCATTGCCTTCGCGGACGATCGCACCGAGGTCGTCGACGGTGTACAGGAACACGTCTTCGAGCTGGCCGGCTTCGGGTTCGATGTCACGCGGCACCGCGAGGTCGACCATGAAAATCGGCCGGTGACGGCGCGCCTTGACCGCGCGCTCGACTGCGCCAAGACCGATGATCGGCAACGTGGACGCCGTGCACGACACGATGATGTCGAATTCGTGCATCCGCGCGGGGAGCTCGGAGAGCGGAATGGCGCGGCCGTTGAAGCGCTCGGCGAGCCGCATGCCGCGCTCGGCGGTTCGGTTCGCGACGACGAGTTCCCGCGGATGCTGCGCCGCGAAGTGCGTCGCGCAAAGCTCGATCATTTCGCCAGCACCGATGAACAGCACGCGCTGGTTCGCGATCTTATCGAAAATGCGTTGGGCGAGGCGTACCGCGGCGGCGGCCATCGACACCGACTGCGCGCCGATCTCGGTGGTGCTGCGCACTTCCTTCGCGACGGCGAAGGTGCGCTGGAATAGCTGATTCAGGTAGGTGCCGAGGGCGCCGGCTTCGGAGGCGGTGCGCACCGCCTCCTTCATTTGTCCGACGATCTGCGTTTCGCCGAGCACCATCGAATCGAGCCCTGACGCGACGCGGAACGCATGGCGCACGGCTTCGGACTGCGGCAGCGCATAGACGTGCGGCGCGAGTTCATCGATCGGGAGGTTGTGGTACTTCGACAGCCACTGCACCGAGGCTTCGCGCGCGGCGAGGTCGTCGGTCGCGCAGTAGAGTTCAGTGCGGTTGCAGGTGGACAGAATTGCCGCCTCGGGCGCGTTGGGGGCCATGTGGCCCAGCCAGATGCCCTTGAACGTATCCAGAGCGGGCTTTATCTGTTCGAGCGGAAACGCCACGCGTTCGCGCAAGGCGACAGGCGCAGTGTGATGGTTGATTCCGATCGTTAGAAGCTGCATTTGGGGGAGCTATCGTTCAGCCGTATATTATAGCGTTTCCACGATACTCACATTCTGCCCGCCATATATCCCGCATGCGTCAGTTCGCGCCTGTCAGGCTCTCCGGCGGGATCGCGTCGAGCTGGTAACCGTAACCATAGATCGGCGTCAGCGTGTAGCCAAGCTCCGGGCGCAGTTGCAACTTGCTGCGCACGCGCGACGCGTGGGTGTCGATGGTGCGCGAATTTACGTCACGGCGGCGGGCCCACACGGTTTCGAGAATATGCGCGCGCGACACCGGCCGCGCGAGATTGTTGAACAGCACCAGCGCGAGGCGGAATTCCTTCGGCGTCAGGATCACGGTCAGGTCGCGGAATGTCACGGCCAAATTCGCCGCGTCGAACGTATAGCCGCCGATCACGTCGCGTCGACGGTTGGGCGGCCGCCGCAGGCCCGCACGGCGCTGCAGCGCCTCGACACGCGCGAGCATTTCGGGGCCGCGCACTGGCTTGCTGAGACAGTCGTCGGCGCCGGCATGCAGCGCGGCGACGATCTGGCATTCGCGCGGTGCGCTCAGCAGCATCATGACGGGCAGGCCCGGCAGAATGGAGCGCGCGCGCGGGATCACGTCTTCGGCGCAATGATCGCCGGCCCAACTTTCGGTGATCAACAGGTCGAAAAATTCGTCGGTAGCGCGCTGCAGGAAGGTGGCGCTAGTGGTGAAGTGCTGGCACGCGTGGCCGCCGGCGAAAATGAGCCGGTCAACCAGTTTGGCGTGTTGCAGGTCGGGTTCGATAAGGGCGATGCGCATGGCGCTGCGTCAGCCTGGCAACGGGCGAAGCATGAGGCGTTTTCGTCAGACTTACAACTTGCCTAAGCACACCCCGATCCCTAAACTCAACCGCTATGCGGAAAGCGCCGTGCTGAACTTGTATAGTTGAGGAGGCAAAAATGCTAGCGTTGGCGGCTCCTTTCGCCTATGAGACGAATCCGAAATTGATCTTGCCGTGTTTGAGCGCCCAGTCTGGAGTCGACGCCTGATGGGTTGGCCAGGCATTCTCGTACTCGGCGCGGTGATCGGCCTCGCGGGCTGGTGGTTGCATCCGCAGCGCCGCGCGAGCCGCGCCCGCTGGTGGGCCGCGCTGTTGGCCGGTGTGCTCGGCACGAGCGTCGCGCGGATGGCCGGCAACGTGACAAGTCTCTTCCATGACGGCGACATGCTCGAATGGCCGGTATGCACCGCCGTCGCGCTCGTCGCCGTCGCCGTGACGGTCGGCCTCTTGTCGCGTCAATCAACGCGCCGGTCCATCCGTCGATGAATCCTTGCAGGTAACTCCATGAACGCCCGACTTCCCGAAACCTCCTTCATTCCCGAGCGCCTCGCGAACCTGCGCGCCGCGATGGCGCGCGAGGGCATTGCCGCTTACCTCGTGCCGTCGGCGGATCCGCATCTGTCCGAGTATCTGCCAGGGCGCTGGCAAGGCCGCCAGTGGCTGTCGGGCTTCACCGGCTCGGCCGGCACGCTGATCGTCACCGCCGATTTCGCCGGCGTCTGGACCGACAGCCGCTACTGGGAGCAGGCGAGTGCGCAACTCGCCGGCAGCGGTGTCGAGTTGATGAAGATGACCGGCGGCCAGCTCACGACGCCGCATTTCGAATGGCTCGCGCAGAACGTCGCGAGCGGCGGCACGGTCGGTGTGGACGGCGCGGTGCTGGGCGTCGCGGCCGCGCGCGCGTTGAGCGCCGCACTGAACGCGCGCGGCGTGCAATTGCGCACCGACCTCGACCTGTTCGACGCGATCTGGGCGCAGCGCCCGGCGCTGCCCGCCGACGCCGTCTTCGAGCACGCCGCGCCGCAAGCGGGCGTCACACGTGCGGACAAGCTTGCGCAGGTGCGTCGCGCGATGGTCGAGAAAAGCGCGCAGTGGCACTTCATCTCGACGCTCGACGACCTCGCCTGGCTGCTGAATCTGCGCGGCGCCGACGTCAGCTACAACCCGGTGTTCGTCGCGCACGCGCTGATCGGCGTGGATCGGGTGTCGCTATTTATCGCCGACGGCAAGGTGTCGCCGGCGCTCGCCGAAGTGCTCGCGCGCGACGGCATCAGCGTCGAGCCGTACGCGAAAACCGCCGCCGCGCTTGCTGCGCTGCCAGCCGGCAGCACACTGCTGATCGATCCGCGCCGCATCACGCACGGCTCGCTGCAGGCGGTGCCGTCGTCGGTCAAGGTGGTCGAGGCGGTCAATCCGTCCACTTTCCTGAAGTCGTGCAAGACCGCCGCCGATGCCGCGCACGTGCGTGAGACGATGGAGCAGGACGGCGCCGCGCTCGCCGAATTCTTCGCGTGGTTCGAAAGCGCGCTGGGCCGCGAGCGCATCACCGAGCTGACGATCGACGAGCGTCTGACGGCAGCTCGCGCCCGCCGTCCCGGCTTCGTGTCGCTGAGCTTCGCGACGATCGCGGGCTTCAATGCGAACGGCGCGATGCCGCACTATCGCGCGACCGAGGAGTCGCATGCGGTGATCGAAGGCAACGGCCTGCTGCTGATCGATTCGGGCGGCCAGTATCTGAGCGGCACGACCGACATCACACGCGTCGTCCCGGTCGGCACGCCGAGCAGCGAACAGCGCCGCGATTTCACCGTCGTGCTGAAGGGCATGATCGCGCTGTCACGCGCGCAATTCCCGCGCGGCATCCGCTCGCCGATGCTCGACGCGATCGCGCGCGCGCCGATCTGGCAGGCCGGCGCCGACTATGGCCACGGCACCGGTCACGGGGTCGGCTACTTCCTGAACGTGCACGAAGGCCCGCAGGTGATCTCGCACTACGCACCGGCCGAACCGTGGACCGCGATGGAGGAGGGCATGATCACGTCGAACGAGCCGGGTCTGTATCGGTCGGGCAAGTGGGGCGTGCGAATCGAAAACCTCGTGCTGAACGTGGCCGCGGAAAAAACCGAATTCGGCGACTTCCTGAAGTTCGAAACGCTGACGCTGTGCCCGATCGACGCGCGCTGCATCGAGCTGTCGCTGCTGCGCGACGACGAGCGCGCGTGGCTCAACGCGTATCACGAGACGGTGCGCGCGCGCCTCGCGCCGCATGTATCGGGCGACGCGAAAGCGTGGCTGGAACTGCGCACGCAACCCATCTGAGCGTAGCGACGACCTTCCAAAGGAGCGTGGTGCATGGCGATCAAGGCAGTGGTGTTCGATTTCGGCGGTGTGCTGATCGACTGGAGTCCCGAGTACCTGTACCGCGAGCTGATTCCCGACGAAGTCGAGCGCCGCTGGTTCCTCACGCACGTCTGCTCGATGGACTGGGTGATCCGCCAGGATGGCGGTCAGCCGATCGTCGAAGCCACCGACGAGCTGATCGCGCGGTTTCCCGATCACGAACCGCTGATCCGCGCGTTCTATGAGCGCTGGCACCAGATGGTGGCGGGTGTGCTCGACGACGGCATCGCGCTGATGGAAAAGCTCGAAGCGGCCGAGGTGCCGCTCTTCGGGCTGACCAACTGGTCGGCCGAGACGTTTCCGTACGCGTGGGAGCACTATCCGGTGCTGCGGCGGTTTCGCGACGTCGCCGTGTCGGGGCGCGTGAAGCTCGTGAAGCCCGACCCGGCGATCTTCGCGGAGATGCGCCGGCGCATCGAACTGCAAATGCCCGGTGTCGAGCCGGCCGAACTCGCCTTCATCGACGACAACGCGAAGAACGCCGAAGCCGCGAAGGCGCTCGGCTGGCACGGCGTGCATCACACGAGCGCCGCGCAAACGGAAGCCAAGCTGCGCGAGTTGGGCTTGCCGGTTTGAGCTGACCGCCGCCGCTACTGCCCCAGCAGATTCTTCAGCGCATTACCGAGACCCTTGACGGTCTCGCCCGCACCCTTCGCGACGCCTTCGACGCTGACCCCGAGCGCCTGCGCAAACCCCGCGCCGATGCGCGCGAGGATCCCTTCGCGCACCGAGAACTTCGGATCGCGCAGATCGCCGTCGAGCACGAAATGCAGCGTGATATTGCCGTTATGCGTCTTCAGCGCCGCGACGGCGGCGCGGGTCGGAATCGACATGAACGTCTCGAGCGGATTGTCGGATTCGGCGAGCTGCAGATTGTGGACTGTCACCGTGCCGGGCGCATGGAGATGATAATTCCGCACCGTCGATTCGATCGTCAGATCGACGGTGCCGCCCGTCACCTGTGCGCGCGTGCCGGCCTTCTTCAGCAGATACGGATCGAGCATCGCAATATCGACGCCGTGCAGCGTGCTCGTCGTCTGCGAATCGCGGCTGGCGATTTTGATCCAGCCGTCGAACGTCACGGTGCCCGTATGCGCCGGCCCCTTCATCGCGCCGCGAACGCTGACATGGGTCGGTTCGGTAAGCGCCGGCAGATGCAGATGGTCGACGCTCGCGTTGGCGTTGCTGAGCGTGACCTTGAACGGCGGCGGCCCGACAGTCATGTCGTAGAAATGGAAGTTGCCGTGTTCGAAGCGGATATGGTCGACCAGCTTTTCGCGCGGGATCGGCGGCGCCGTGCCGGCGTTGCCCGGCTGATCGCCGCGGTTCAGCGATTCGCGCAGGTTCGGCAGCAGATTCAGCGAGCCGTCCTTCGTGCGTAACACGGCCATGTCGAAGCCGCGCACGACGACCTCGCGGATATGCATGCGCCGCGCGATCAGATCGCGCACGTCGGGGGTGATCGTGATTTCGTCGGCGCGTAGCGGTTCACCCGCTGGCCAGTCAGGCGGCGCTTTTAGCACGACGTGGGTGAGGTGTACCGAGGTGAGGCCGACGTCGATACTGTCGGCGCTGCCGAGCGGCCCGAGCGCCGCGCTGACGCGATTCTTGACTTCCTGTTGCGCGAATTGCATCGCGCCGATCGCGATCAGAACCAACGCCAAAAGCGTTCCGCCCACGATGACGATCCAGCGCCTGCCCTTCGACATCGCCATGCCTGTCTCCTCGTCGCCGCGTCGCGCGGCGCTGTGTTGACCGTCTGTCGCGTGCGCGAGACTTTCACGCGCGCCTCCGTCTAGCGACGATTAGCAACGCGCATGCCCCGCGGCCCGTCCGGCATCGCGCCAGACGGACCGTCGCCCGCCCGCTTCTTAACGCGAGATCGGCTTGTAGCGCAGGCGCTTCGGCCGCGCGCCTTCCTCGCCGAGACGCGCGCGCTTGTCCGCTTCGTATTCCTGGTAGTTGCCGTCGAAGAACGTGACTTGCGAGTCGCCTTCGAACGCGAGGATATGCGTCGCGATGCGATCGAGGAACCAGCGATCGTGCGAAATCACGAGCACCGAGCCCGCGAATTCGAGCAGCGCGTCTTCGAGCGCGCGCAGCGTTTCGACGTCGAGGTCGTTCGACGGTTCGTCGAGCAGCAGTACGTTGCCGCCCGCGATCAGCGTCTTCGCCAGATGCAGACGACCGCGCTCGCCGCCGGACAGATTGCCGACGATCTTCTGCTGGTCGCCGCCCTTGAAATTGAAGCGGCCGATATACGCGCGCGATGGTGTTTCGTACTTCCCGACCGTCAGCACGTCCGCGCCGCCCGAGATTTCCTCGAACACGGTCTTGGTGCCTGCGAGCGCTTCGCGGCTCTGGTCCACGTACGCGAGCTTGACGGTCGGACCCTGCACGATTTCGCCCGAATCCGGTTGCTCGCGGCCGGTCAGCATACGGAACAGCGTCGATTTGCCGGCGCCGTTCGGACCGATGATGCCGACGATCGCGCCGGCCGGGATCTTGAAGCTGACGTTATCGAGCAGCAGCCGGTCGCCGTACGACTTGGTGACGTTCTTGAACTCGATCACTTCATTGCCGAGGCGGTCGCCGACCGGAATGAAGATTTCCTGCGTTTCGTTGCGCTTCTGGTAGTCCTGGCTGTTCAGCTCCTCGAAGCGCGCGATACGCGCCTTCGACTTCGCCTGGCGGCCCTTCGGGTTCTGGCGCACCCACTCGAGTTCCTTCTTGATCGCCTTCTGGCGCGCGGACTCCGACGCTTCTTCCTGCTTCAGACGCTCTTCCTTCTGATCGAGCCAGCTGCTGTAGTTGCCCTTCCACGGAATGCCGTGACCGCGGTCGAGTTCGAGAATCCACTCGGCGGCGTTGTCGAGGAAATAGCGATCATGCGTGACGGCGACCACGGTGCCCGGGAAGCGCGTCAGGAACTGCTCGAGCCATTCGACCGATTCCGCGTCGAGGTGGTTGGTCGGCTCGTCGAGCAGCAGCATGTCGGGCTTTTGCAGCAGCAGCTTGCACAGCGCGACGCGGCGCTTTTCGCCGCCCGACAGATGCTCGATCTTCGCGTCCCATGCCGGCAGGCGCAGTGCGTCGGCGGCGATTTCGATCTGCTGCTCGGCGCTGCCGTCGGTCGTTGCGAGGATCGCTTCGTACTTCGCCTGCTCGGCGGCCAGCGCGTCGAAGTCGGCGTCCGGCTCCGCGTAGGCCGCGTAGACTTCGTCGAGCTTCTTCTGCGCGTTGAACACGTCGCCGAGGCCTTCCTCGACCGCTTCACGCACGGTTTTCTGCGGATCGAGTTGCGGCTCCTGCGGCAGATAGCCGATGTTCAGGTTCGGCATCGGTGTCGCTTCGCCTTCGATCTCCGTGTCCACACCGGCCATGATGCGGATCAGGGTCGACTTGCCCGAGCCGTTCAGGCCGAGCAGGCCGATCTTCGCGCCGGGGAAGAACGATAGCGAAATGTCTTTCAGGATCTGGCGCTTGGGCGGCACGATTTTGCCGACCCGGTTCATGGTGAAAACGTATTGGGCCATTAGCTTGCAGTAGACGTTGACGACGCCGGCCGCGTGCGGGCGGGCAGTCGGGGGTGAATGGGTAATCGGTGTGAGGGCCGGGCGGAACACCCGGCGCCGGCCGGCGCGGCGTCGGATTCGACGACGCTGCCGCGCGCGGCATGTGGTTCAGGTGGCATTGTACTTCGCGGCGAGGGCCGGGCGGCAGGGGGTTCCGGCGGCGGGCCGCCGTCGCGGCGCGCCGCGGGCGTCTCAGTTCGCGCGCCGTCCAGTCGCCGGATCGAAGAAGTGCAGATGCTGCGCGGGCAGCACGACCTGCAGCGCCTCGCCGGCCGCGGGACGATGCGCGTGCGGCAGCCGCGCGGTCACATCGTGCTTGCCCCAGCGGCCGTGCGCGAGATTGTCCGCGCCGAGAATTTCGCAAGAATCGACGCTCAGTGTCGCGAACGGTGCGTTGGCCGTGCCCGGGCTCAGATGCTCGGGGCGAATGCCGAGCGTCCACTCGCGGCCTGTCGCGACTTCGCGGCCGATCGACGGCACGCCCGCGAGCGGCAGCTTCGGGCCGTTGCCCGCAACGTCGAAGGTCGAGCCGTCGTCCGCGACACGGCCTTCGAGCAGGTTCATCCCCGGCGAGCCGATGAAGCTCGCGACGAACACCGTGGCCGGCCGCTCGTAGACTTCGGTCGGCGCGCCGATCTGCTCGGCGTGGCCCTGGTTCATCACGATCACGCGCTGCGCCAGCGTCATCGCTTCGATCTGATCGTGCGTGACGTACAAACTCGTGGTCTTGAGGCGCGCATGCAGGCGCTGGATTTCGAGGCGCATCTGCACGCGCAGACGCGCGTCGAGATTCGACAGCGGCTCGTCGAACAGAAACACCGCCGGCTCGCGTACGATCGCGCGGCCCATCGCGACGCGCTGCCGCTGCCCGCCCGACATCTCGCGCGGCTTGCGCTGCAGCAGCGCGCCGAGCTCGAGAATCTGCGCGGCGGCTTCGACGCGTTTCGCGATCTGCGCACGATCGACGCCCGCGATCTTCAGCGCGTAACCCATGTTCTCGGCCACGCTCATATGCGGATACAGCGCGTAGTTCTGGAACACCATCGCGATGTTGCGATCCTTCGGCTCCAGTTCGTTGACGACCTTGCCGGCGATCGAAATGCTGCCGTCGGAGATGCGCTCGAGCCCGGCGACCATTCGCAGCAAGGTCGATTTGCCGCAGCCGGACGGCCCGACCATGACGACGAATTCGCCGTCGGCGACGTCGACGTCGATGCCGTGCAACACGAACTGTTTGCCGTCGTAGGTTTTCTTAACGCTTTGCAGAGTCAGTGCAGCCATGCCGTTCTAGCCTTTGATTTTGAGTGCTTGTCGCAGTCCGCCATACCGGATCATTTTTCCGAATCCACGAGGCCGCGCACGAACCAGCGCTGCATCGTCAGCACGACGGCGAGCGGCGGCAGCATCGCGAGCAGCGTGGCCGTCATCACCAGATGCCATTCGGTCGCAGTATCGCCCGAGGCGATCATTCCCTTGATGCCGATCACCGCGGTGATCAGCGACTGCTGGCTGGTGATCAGGATCGGCCACAGATACTGGTTCCAGCCGTAGATGAACGTGATCACGAAGAGCGCCGCCATCGTGGTCCGCGACAGCGGCAGCACGACGTCCCAGAAGAAGCGCAGCGCGCCCGCGCCGTCGATGCGCGCGGCTTCCATCAGCTCGTCCGGCAGCGTCTTGAAGAACTGGCGGAACAGGAACGTCGCGGTCGCCGACGCGATCAGCGGCAGCGTCAAACCGGTGTACGTATTGCTCAGATGCATCGACGACACCACCTGCACGGTCGGGAAAATCCGCACTTCGACCGGCAGCATCAGCGTGATGAAGATCAGCCAGAACGCGAGCGTGCGAAACGGAAAGCGGAAGTAGACGATCGCGTACGCGGAGATCATCGACACGGCGATCTTGCCGATCGCGATGACGAGCGCCATCACGAGGCTGTTGACCAGCATGCGATTGAACGGCGCCGCGGCGTTGCCGGTGCCCTGCGTCCAGATCGTGACGATGTTCTCGAACAGATGCGTGCTCGGCACGAGCGACAGCGGCACCGTGAACACCTCGTGCTCGCTCATCGTCGCCGCGCAGAACGCGACGTACACCGGAAACACCACCAGCACGACGCCGATGATCAGCACCGCGTGACAGAACAGGTCGAAACCGCGTCGGTTCTCGATCATGAGTATTGAACCCTGCGTTCGATGAAGCGGAATTGCACGACGGTCAGTGCCACGACGATGATCATCAGCACGACCGACTGCGCGCCCGAACTGCCGATGTCGAGCCCCTGGAAGCCTTCGGCGAAAATCTTGTAGATCAGCGTGCGGGTGGCCTGGCCGGGGCCGCCTCCGGTCGCCGCGTCGATCACGGGAAAGGTGTCGAAGAACGCGTAGGTGATGTTGATCACCAGCAGAAAGAACGTGGTCGGCGACAGCAGCGGCAGGGCGATGCCGAAGAAGCGGCGCACCGGACCGGCGCCGTCGATCGCGGCCGCTTCGATCAGCGAGCGCGGAATCGCCTGCAGGCCCGCATAGAAGAACAGGAAGTTATAGCTGATCTGCTGCCAGACCGACGCGAGCACGACGAGGAACATCGCCTGACCGGGGTTCAGCGCGTGATTCCACACGATGCCGTGTTTCGCGAGCGCATACGTGACGAGGCCGATGCTCGGGTTGAACAGGAACGACCACAGCACCGCGGCGATCGCGGGCGCGACCGCGTACGGCCAGATCAGCAGCGTTTGATAGGCCTTCGCGCCGCGCGTCACGCGATCCGCGCAGACCGCGAGCAGCAGCGAGATCACGAGGCCCGACACGGTGACGAGCGTGCAGAACACGATCGTCGTGTTGAACGACGCCAGATACAGCGGGTCGGCGAACAGCTGTTTGAAGTTCGCGAGTCCGACGAACGCGCTCGACGTACCGAACGCGTCCTGGGTTTGCGTCGATTGCCAGAGCGCGACGCCCGCCGGCCAGAGGAAGAACAGGAGCGTGATGAGCAGCTGCGGCGCGACGAGCAGGTAGGGCAGCACGCTGGTGCCGAAGTAGGAGCGCTTTTCCATCGGAATGTCCAGAGTGTGCTGCAACGACGGGTTCCCGCGCGGGAGCGCCGGAACCCTGCCTGCAGGCGATGCTTAGTTGCTGGCCTTTTCGAAGCGGCGCAGCAGGTCGTCGCCGCGCGCGACGGACGAGTCGAGCGCCTGTTGCGGCGTCTTCTTGTCCGCCCACACCTGCTCGAGTTCTTCGTCGATCACGGTGCGGATCTGCGGCATGTTGCCCAGACGCAGGCCCTTCGTGAACGGCAGCGGCGGCTTGTTCAGCATCTGGCGGATCGCGGTGTCGCTGCCGGGGTTCTTGTCGTAGAAGCCCTGCTGGCGCGTCAGGTCATACGCGGCGGTCGTGACCGGCAGATAGCCGGTGTCCTGATGCCACTTCGCGGCGACTGGCGCCGTGGCCAGATAGGCGAGGAACTTCGCGACGCCCTTGTAGACGGCCGGGTCCTTGCCCGACAGCACCCACAGGCTCGCCCCGCCGATGATCGCGTTCTGCGGCGCGCCCTTCACGCTGTCGTCGTACGGCATCATGCCGGTGCCGAAGTTGAACTTCGCGTATTTCTTGATCGTCGCGAGCGAGCCTGACGAGTTCGTGATGATGCCGCAGTCGCCGCTATAGAACTTCGATACCGGTTCGTCCTTGCGGCCGACATAGGTGAACGTGCCGTCCTTCGCCATGTTCTGCAGGAACTGGATGTGCGCGACCTGCAGCGGCTTGTTGAATTCGAGCTGCGCGTCCATGCCGTCGAAGCCGTTGTTACGCGACGCGAACGGCGCCGCATGCCACGCGCTGTAGTTCTCGAGCTGAATCCAGCTTTGCCAGCCCGACGAGTAGCCGCACGACATGCCCGAGGCCTTCAGCTTCTGCGCATCGGTGTGCAACTCGGCCCAGGTCTTCGGCGGCTGGTTGGGATCGAGGCCAGCCTTCTTGAACGCATCCTTGTTGTAGTACAGCACCGGCGTCGAGCTGTTGAACGGCATCGAGATCAGTTCGCCGGTTTTCGAGTCGCTGTAATAGCTCGCGATGGTCGGCACGAAGGCTTTCTGATCGAGCGGCAGGCCCGCGTCCTTGAATACCTGCGTGACCGGGACGATGGCTTTCTTCGCCTGCATCATCGTCGCGGTGCCGACTTCGTAGACCTGCAGGATGGCCGGCGCATTGCCGCTGCGATAGGCGGCGATGCCGGCGGCGAGGGTCTGATCGTAGGTGCCCTTGAACACGGGCACGATCTTGTAGTCGTTTTGCGATTTGTTGAAGTCGTTCGCGATGTCGTTCAGACGTTCACCCAGTGCGGCTTCCATGGCGTGCCAGAACTGGATTTCGGTCGCGGCGTGAGCCGCCTGGCTGACGCCGATGCTCAATACAGCGGCGACGGAAAGTGAGCGGAACAGCGGCTTGTAATTCATCGATTTGTCTCCGGTTCGGAAGGGGCGCGGACGCGAATCGCGCGATTCTAGTTGTGTTCGATGACATTCCGGCGGCGGCGCGCCGGAAGCCGAAATTTAGCATTGGCTGTCACGGAAAGGAAATAAACGGGAATCTATTCGGAAAGATCACGGGTGATGCAACTCGGGCCACGGCGCGGGCAAAAGCAATCGCCTCATGCAACACGTCCGATCGGTCGGGCCGATACCTGAAGGTTCGTACACGATTGGGTCGCCAAGGCATTCCCATCATGTCGGAGCTTTCGGCATGCCATTGACGCCTAATCCGGGAACGCACACTTTCGGCAGGGACGCCTTCTTCATGCATGGCGACAGCTAGAGTCATCCGGGTAGCCTGGCCATAGGGGCCGACGGCGCGAACGCGGAAGGTTTGGGAATCGCTCTTGCCTATGCGTTGCCGAGAAATCCCACAGCTGTGCTGAAGGTCGTAGACCCTGTCGAAGGCGACAGTCACATTCTCGCGGTATCGCGTGTGTGCGGCATTCCGTTTATTGACGATGCGCCGAAAAACTACAAGGCCAAAGCGTTGCACGGTGTTTCGGCGGTCACGACTGCCAAGGTCCGTTGTCTCGACGCGTTGCGGAGGTCGTAGCGCGCAAACAAAAAAGCCCGCAACCCCTCAGGGTTCGCGGGCCTTAAGCGCGCAGCGCAGTTTGCGCTGCTTCGCGCTTACACGTTGAACAAAAAGTTCATCACGTCGCCATCATGCACGACGTACTCCTTGCCTTCCGCGCGCATCTTGCCGGCTTCCTTCGCGCCTTGTTCACCCTTGTAGGTGATGTAGTCGTCGAAGCTGATCGTCTGCGCGCGGATGAAGCCGCGCTCGAAGTCGGTGTGGATCGCGCCGGCCGCCTTCGGCGCCGTATCGCCGACGTGGATCGTCCACGCGCGCACTTCCTTCACGCCGGCCGTGAAGTAGGTCTGCAGGCCGAGCAGCTTGAAGCCCGCGCGGATCACGCGGTTCAAGCCCGGCTCATGCATGCCCATGTCGGCGAGGAAGACTTCCATGTCGGCTTCGTCGAGGTCGGCGATTTCCGCTTCGACTGCCGCGCACACGGCCACGACCGGCGCGCCTTCAGCAGCCGCGAACTTCGTGATCGCGTCCAGGTGCGGGTTGTTCTCGAAGCCGTTTTCCTTCACGTTGGCGACGTACATCGTCGGCTTGGCGGTGATCAGGCAGAACGGCTTGAGGGTAGCCTTTTCTTCATCGGTCAGATCGAGCGCGCGGACCGGCTTCGCCTGGTCGAGCTGCGCGCGGACCTTCTCCAGCACCGCCGCGTTCTTCGCGGCTTCCTTGTCGTTACCCGACTTGGCCGCCTTGGAATAGCGCGCGAGCGCCTTCTCGACGGTGGCGAGGTCGGCAAGCGCGAGCTCGGTGTTGATCACCTCGATGTCCGACAGCGGATCGATCTTGTTCGCGACGTGAATCACGTTGTCGTCTTCGAAGCAGCGTACAACGTGCGTGATCGCGTCGGTTTCGCGGATGTTCGCGAGGAACTGGTTGCCGAGGCCCTCGCCCTTGCTCGCGCCGGCCACCAGACCGGCGATGTCGACGAACTCGACCACGGCCGGCAGGATGCGCTCTGGCTTGACGATTTCGGCGAGCGCCTTCAGCCGCGCGTCCGGCACCTCGACGATGCCGACGTTCGGCTCGATCGTGCAGAACGGATAGTTTTCGGCGGCGATGCCCGCCTTGGTCAGCGCGTTGAACAGGGTGGACTTGCCGACGTTGGGCAAGCCGACGATGCCGCATTTGAGGCTCATGGAAATCCTTCAGTGAATCAGTAGGTTGCGTGATGCGCTCGACGCTGCGCGCGGATTCGGAAAGCCTTCGCGTAAGGTGGGGCGCGGCAGGCTCAGCGGAGCGGACAAAACACCGAATCGGGGCGTTGGCTCGACGATTGAGTGCGAGTTTTCACGGAAAGCGCAATTGTAACCCGTTCGCCCGCGCGGACCCGCCGGCGCATTGGCCCGAAGCCACTGTAGAATCGTCAGTTCAAAGCCGGCAGAGCTCAATTTCCGGGGGAGCCGCGTGGGAATCATCAGATGGGTTGGGATCGGCGTCGTCGCCGCGGTCGTGGTGGGCTCGGTCGCGACATGGGTCGCGCCGAATTTCGACGAAGCGCAGGCCACCACGGACCGGCAGACCATCGATTGTTTGACGACCCACCTGTCGCACGAAGATCACGCCGACATCGCGCGGTTCGCCGATAAGAACGACTACGACTCGCTATGGCGCGTGTTCGACCGCGTGTTCCCCGACTGCGCGGTACGCAGCGATCAGCGCGATCGCAAGGCGGAGCTCGAGGCGGCCGCGTGGCGCAACCTCTCGTCCAATCGCGACTTCATGCGCATGCGCGAGGCGAACGCGGCGCTCGCGGCAAGCGCCGCGACGCATTAGCACGACGCATCGAGGCCGCGCGGCCACCGGCCCGGGACTCAAATGCGCGTGGCCGCCAACGCATGAAGTGCGGGTTGCGCGAGCGGTCGGCATCAGACTCGCACAGTCCCGGCCGACAACCTCAGGCTCTGCCCCCAGACACCATGTCCGGCACGAGCCCGCGAGACCCCGCGCACAGCGCCCAACGGCGCGCCCGTCGATCCGTCCCCCGCACCCCCCGCGGCTATAATGCGCGCATGAACGCACACCACCAGACCTTTGATGCCGCCGTGATCGGCGGCGGGCTCGTCGGCAAGACCGCGGCGCTCGCGCTCACGCAAGCCGGACTGCGCGTCGCACTGCTCGCGCAGCCTTGCGCGGCGCTGCCCGCCGGTGCTGTCTTCGACTCGCGCGTCTATGCGTTGTCGTCGAGTTCGCAGGCCTTGTTCGAACGGCTGCGGGTCTGGCAGGCGCTCGATCACACACGGCTCGGTCCCGTCTACGACATGCGCGTCTATGGCGACGCGCATGCCGAGCTGCATTTCTCGGCGTTTCAGGCATCGGTGCCGCAGCTTGCGTGGATCGTCGAGTCGTCGGTGATCGAGCGCGCGCTCGATGCCGCGCTGCGCTTCCAGCCGAACCTCACGTGGTTCGACGCGCGCGCGCAGGCGCTCGATTTCTCCGTCGACAACGCGAGCGTCGGCCTCGCGAACGGCAGCGTGCTCGAAGCGGATCTGGTAGTCGGCGCGGACGGCGCGCACTCGTGGGTGCGCGCGCAGATCGGCTCGAAGATGGTGCGCCGCGACTACAGACAGATCGGTGTGGTCGCCAATTTCAAGGCTGCGAAGCCGCACGGCGAAACCGCGTATCAGTGGTTCCGCGACGGCGAGATCATCGCGTTGCTGCCGATGCCGGACGGCCACGTGTCGCTGGTCTGGTCGGCGCGCACCGAACACGCCGAGCAGTTGCTCGCGCTCGATCCCGAGCGGCTCGCCGCCGAAGTCGAGCACGTGAGCGGTGAACAGTTCGGTGCGCTCGACTGCGTGACGCCCGCGCAGGGCTTCCCGCTCGCGTTGCAGACCGTGGACCGGCTCGTCGCCCCGCGTGTCGCGCTGGTTGGCGATGCCGCACATCTGATCCATCCGTTGGCAGGACAGGGCATGAACCTCGGCTTGCGCGACGTCGCCGCGCTCGCGAGCACGATCGGCGACAAGGAGTCGTTCCGCGATCTCGGCGACATGGTGCTGCTGCGTCGCTACGAACGCGCGCGCCGCGAAGACATTCGCGCGCTGATGATCGCCACCGACGGTCTGCAGAAACTGTTCTCGGTGCCCGGTCCGCTCGCGCGCGCCGTGCGCAATACCGGCATGGCGTTCGTCGGCGCGCAGCCATTCATCAAGCGCTGGCTCGTGTCGGCCGCGCTGGGGTAAACCGCGACGAGGCGTCGGGCGAATAGCCGATGGCCGGTCACCGGCGCCCGGGACAGGTATCATGACCGGATCGAAGCGCTGCGATCCGCCCCTTATCCGACCCCCGATCGAACCTGATCGAGCCTGATTGAACAGATAGGCGGCCGAAACTCGCGGCCGGAACGTAAAAAACGCGCAGGTGCGCGACTGACTCCAGGACTCCAGCATGAAAAAGACCTTCCGCATCGCCGCCGCCGCGCTCGCGATCGGTGCCGCTATGCTCGGCTGCTCGGCGCGGGCCGACCAGACCACCGACAAGCTCAAGGCCACCTTGCAAACCCGTCTTTCCGACGTGACGATCAAAAGCGTGTCGAAGACGCCGATCGCGGGCCTGTACGAAGTGAATCTCGGCACGCAGATCGTCTACAGCGATGCGAGCGGCGACTACCTGATGCTCGGCGACATGGTGGACTCGAAGACGCGCAAGAATCTGACCGAGGCACGCCTGTCGGAAACCAACCGCATCGACTTCGCGAGCCTGCCGTTCGGCAACGCGGTGAAGGTCGTGCGCGGCAACGGCGCGCGCAAGATCGCGGTGTTCTCCGATCCGAACTGCCCGTACTGCAAGCAGCTCGAAAAAACGCTGCTGTCGATCGACAACGTGACGGTCTACACGTTCCTGTACCCGGTGCTGTCGCCGGATTCGACGGCCAAGTCGAAGTCGATCTGGTGCTCGGCCGATCGCGCGAAGGCGTGGGAATCGTGGATGCAGGACCGTCAGGCGCCGACCGCCGCCGCCACCTGCGACACCGCCGCGATCGACAAGAACCTCGCGCTCGGCCGTTCGATGAACGTCGAAGGCACGCCGACGGTGTTTCTCGCCGACGGTCGCCGCCTGCCCGGCGCAGTGCCGGCAGATCGGCTCGACAAGGAACTGTCGGCCGTGCACTGAAGAGCGCGCTGGCCACAGCGCCACGCCCGCCCCGGGCGCGCAACAGATGCAACGTTCAAACTGAAGGAGGCGCACGCAGCGCCTCCTTTCGCATCGAGCCCCGAACTTCTCCGCCTCACTCTCCTGACACTCCCAAGCGCCGCCGATGAAGCCGATCCGCTACACCATCGTTCCGGGTAACCCCGCCGCCCACCTGTTCGAAGTCATCGTGACCGTCGCCGATCCCGATCCGGCCGGTCAGCGTTTCATGCTGCCGGTGTGGATTCCGGGCAGCTATATGGTGCGCGAGTTCGCGCGCAACATCGTCACGCTGCGCGCGGTGAACGACGCGGGCCGCAAGGTGCGCGTCGAGAAGATCGACAAGCACACGTGGCAGGCCGCGCCGGTCAAGGGAGCCTTGACGCTGCGCTACGAGGTGTACGCATGGGACCTGTCGGTGCGCGCCGCGCATCTGGACGACACGATCGGCTTTTTCAACGGCACCAGCGTGTTCCTGTCGCCGCTCGGCCATGAGGACGCGCAGTGTGTGGTCGATATCCAGAAGCCGCAGGGCGCCGCGTATCGCGGCTGGCGCGTCGCGACCGCGCTGCCGGAAGCGCGCGGCACGAAGCGCTACGGCTTCGGCGAATACCGCGCGCAGAACTACGACGAACTGATCGACCATCCTGTGACGCTCGGGGAATTCGCGCTCGCGACGTTCAAGGCGCACGGCGTGCCGCACGACGTCGTGATCGGCGGTCGCGTGATCGGGCTCGACATGGAGCGTCTGTGCAAGGATCTGAAGCGCATCTGCGAAGCGCAGATCGCGTTGTTCGAACCGAAGTCGAAGAAGGCGCCGGTCGAGCGCTACGTGTTCATGACGCAGGCTGTCACCGACGGTTACGGCGGGCTCGAGCATCGCGCGTCGACCGCGCTGATCTGCAATCGCACCGATCTGCCGGTGCAGGGCCGCGAGCCGATGAGCGAGGGCTACCGGACCTATCTCGGTCTGTGCAGCCACGAGTATTTCCACACGTGGAATGTGAAGCGGATCAAGCCGGCCGAGTTCGCGCCGTATGACCTCGGCGTCGAAAACTACACGTCGATGCTGTGGCTGTTCGAGGGCTTCACGTCATATTACGACGACCTGATTCTCGTACGCAGCGGCGTGATCTCGCAGGACGACTATTTCGGCCTGCTCGGCAAGGTGATCGGCGGGGTGCAGCGCGGCAGCGGGCGCCTCAAGCAGAGCGTCGCCGAAAGCTCGTTCGATGCGTGGGTCAAGTACTACCGGCAGGACGAGAACGCGCCGAACGCGATCGTCAGCTATTACACGAAGGGCTCGCTGATCGCGCTCGCCTTCGACCTGACGATCCGCGCGCAGACCGGCAACCAGAAATCGCTCGACGACGTGATGCGTCTGCTGTGGAAGCGCTTTGGCCGTGACTTTTATCGAGGCAGGCCGGTCGGCGTCGACGAAAGCGAGATCGAGGCGATTTTCGCGGAAGCGAGCGGCGCGCAACTGGCCGAACTGTTCGCCGAGGGCGTGCGCGGCACGCGCGATCTGCCGCTCGACGCGCTGCTCGCGCCGTTCGGCGTGGCGCTCGCGCCGGACGTCGACAAAAACGGCAAGCCGTCGCTCGGCGTGCGGCTACGCGGCGGCGCGGATTGCGCGCTCGCGACCGTGCACGAGGGCAGCGCCGCGCAGAAGGCGGGCCTCTCCGCTGGCGACGTGCTGATCGCGATCGATGGTCTGCGCGTGACCGGCGGGAATATCGATGCTCTGCTGTCGCGCTATCAGCCGGGCGCGAAAGTCGAGGTGCACGCGTTCCGCCGCGACGAGCTGCGGGTCACGCAGGTGAAGCTCGACGGTCCCGAAGTGGCCCGCTACAAGCTCACGGTCAGCGATCACCGTCCCGCCGCGCGCAAAGCCCTCGAGCGCTGGCTGACGAAGTGATCGGCGTGGTGGTGGGCCGCACCGGGCAGTCCACCGATCGTCGCCTGTCCCGTCGTCAATCGGCGGAGGAGGGCGGTGGATTGTTCTACCCATGCAACAATCCTTCGCCGCCGGACGGCTTTTTCGCCGGCCGGTAAAAAAACACAATGACTTCACTCGCGCAACACTGCGCGCCCCTACTGGAGTCAACCATGACCACGATCCTGCAAATCAACTCGGCAGCCCGTTCGCAAGGCGCGAACTCGACGCTTCTCGTCAACGAGCTGACGGAAAAGCTGCAACAGTCGAATCCGGGCGCGCAAGTCGTCGTCCGTAATCTGCAAGCCGAACCGCTGCCGCACCTCGACGACGCCGTGCTCGGCGCGTTCTTCACGCCGGCCGACCAGCGCACCCCGGAACAGGCCGCGATCGCCGCACGCAGCGAAGCGCTGATCGCCGAACTGCAAGCCGCCGACGTCATCGTGATCGGTGCGCCGATGTACAACTTCGGCATCTCGTCGCAACTGAAGACGTACTTCGACTTCATCGCACGTGCGGGCATCACGTTCCGTTACACCGCGAACGGCCCGGAAGGCCTCGTGACGGGCAAAAAGGTCCACGTCGTGTCGGCGCGCGGCGGCAAGTATCTCGGCACGCCGAACGATAGCCAGACGCCGTACCTGAAGAGCTTCCTCGGCTTCCTCGGCCTAACCGATGTGAACTTCATCTACGCCGAAGGCCTGAACTTGGGCCCGGACGCCGCGAACGCCGCGCTGAGCTCGGCACGCGAAGCGATCGCCGCAATCTAAGCGGGTTTGTCCTGCCGCATTGCGCTGCTTCGATGCGGCGCGAGCGGTGAAAAGAATAACGCCGCGGATGGGTTCACCCTCCGCGGCGTTTTCGTTGTGTATCGCAATCTTCTGACGACGACGCTCTCACGCAAGCATTTGCGCGTCGTCCGGTAGACGCCAGTCGATCGGCTCCCGGCCGTGCTGCAACAGATATTCGTTCGCCTTCGCGAAGTGCCCGCAACCGAGAAAGCCGCGATGCGCGGACAGCGGCGACGGATGCGGCGCCTCCAGCACATAGTGCGACTTGCCGCCGAGTAGCGCGCGCTTCGCCTGCGCATGCGCGCCCCACAGCATGAAGACGAGGTTCTCATGCCGCGTCGCGAGTTCGTGGATCAGCGTGTCGGTACATTTCTCCCAGCCGCGTTTCGCGTGGCTCGCGGCGCTGTCGCGCTCGACGGTCAGCACCGTGTTCAGCAGCAGCACGCCCTGTTTGGCCCAGCTGTCGAGGCAGCCGTGCTGCGGCGTCTGGTGACCGAGACTCGCGGCGATTTCCTTGAAGATGTTGCGCAGCGACGGTGGCGGCCGCACGTGCGGCGCGACCGAAAACGCGAGACCGTGCGCCTGCGGCGTGCCGCGGTCTTCGCCGTGGTACGGATCCTGGCCGAGGATTACGACTTTCACTTCGTCGGGGCTCGTCAGGCGGAGCGCGCGGAACACGTCGGCCGGATAGATCGTTTTGCCGGCGGCACGCTCACCGTCGACGAAGCGGCACAGCGGCGCGTAGGTGTCGCTGTCG
Source organism: Paraburkholderia sp. MM6662-R1 (assembly GCF_050436245.1). Classification (NCBI taxonomy): domain Bacteria; kingdom Pseudomonadati; phylum Pseudomonadota; class Betaproteobacteria; order Burkholderiales; family Burkholderiaceae; genus Paraburkholderia; species Paraburkholderia sp. MM6662-R1. The sequence continues at coordinate 2,998,063 of NZ_JBNDLV010000001.1, forward strand.
ATGAAGGGCTTCAGATGCGCGCGCCAGGCCGCGGGTAGCGCGGCGAATTGTGCTTCGAGCGTGGGCGGGGCGGTGGTGGGGGCGGCGGAGGCCGGGGCGGGCGCGACATCGTCGAACAGCGATGCCTGCTGCAAACTGGAGCGGGTGCGGGAAGCGGAGGTCATGGCGGGGAAGTGTCGCAGCAAACGCGGACTAGCTCAAGTTGCGGCAAGCGAGCGCATGAGGTGCGGCGGGTTTCGGGCAACGCGCTCACCCGGCGCGCAACCGATACCCGCGCTGCGCCTTGCTGATGTCATCCGGCGCGAGGCCGGCAATCCGTTTGCCGAGTTCGGCGGCGAGCGTGTGAAGCGCCGCTTCGTCGCCCGATTTCAGTTCGAGCTCGATCTCCGAGATCGGCGCGCGGCGCGCTTCATCGTCGACTTCGGCAAGCACGTCGCCCTGATCGATCGCCGCCTCGATCTGAGCGCCGTCGGAGTCGAGCAGCCATAGCGTGCGCGTGAAATTGGTGTGGAACAGCTCGATCAGCGCAGGCGCGGCCTGTTTCAGCGCATCCGCGGCGGCGGGTTCGTCGCAAGCGCTCAGCAACGATTCGATTTCGAGCTTCGCGCCCGCCACCGGCAATTCCCATTCGTGCCGGCTATGCAAGCCGTTCGTCGCCGTGCCGACCGTCTTGAAGGTCTGCAGCCAGCCGTCCGGGGTCTGCCGTAGACGCAGCGCGCTCTTTGACGACGCCAGCGTCAACTGCGGCGTATCGAAGTAAATGTTCACGAGCTTGATCGCGCGTCCGTTCTTGCCGGCGCGCGCGGCGAACCACTGCGTCGCCGCCTTCACCTGCGAAGCCGGCAGCGCCAGCTTGATTTCGCGTTCCATGCCCATGCTGGGTGTCCTCGTTGCGTGGATTTCTCTGCGGCCCATACGCGGATACGTCGATACGACGCTCAGAAAAACATCCGTGCAAGTTCCACGCCCGGCTCGTCCGCGCGCATGAACGCTTCGCCGACGAGGAAGGTATGCACATTCCGCGCGCGCATGCGCTCGACGTCGTCGCGCGACAGGATGCCCGATTCGGTCACGACGATGCGATCGTCGGGAATCGCGTCGAGCATGCCGAGCGTCGTGTCGAGCGAGGTTTCGAAGGTGCGCAGATTGCGGTTGTTGATGCCGATCAGTGGCGTCTTCAGCGTCAGCGCTTCCTTGAGTTCATCGCTGTCGTGCACTTCGACGAGCACCGCGAGCCCCAGCGAATGCGCGAGCGCTTCGAGGTCCTGCATCTCGGCGGTTTCGAGTGCGGCGGCGATCAGCAGGATCGCGTCGGCCCCCATCGCGCGTGCTTCGACAACCTGATACGGATCGACGATGAAGTCCTTGCGTATCACCGGCAACTGGCACGCGGCGCGCGCTTGCTGCAGATAGGCGACGCTGCCCTGGAAGAACTGCACGTCGGTCAGCACGGACAGACACGCCGCGCCGTGCTTCTCATACGAACGCGCGATGTCGGCCGGCACGAAGTGCTCGCGCAGCACGCCCTTCGACGGGCTCGCCTTCTTCACTTCGGAGATCACCGCGGCGCGACCCGCCGTGTGCTTGGCGCGCAATGCGCCGACGAAGTCGCGGAGATCGCGCGACGACGCTTCGAGCCGCAGTTCTTCGAGCGGCACGCTTTGCTCGGCCGCCCGGACTTCTTCGCGTTTGACCGCGATGATGCGGTCGAGGATGTCGCTCATAAATGTCTCGCTACGTGATTACTGCTTGAATTGCTGGGTGAAGCGCACCAGTTCGTCGACCTTCGCGCGTGCCTTGCCGCTCGCGATCGCTTCGCGCGCGAGCTCGATGCCGTCCGCGATCGTGGCCGCGACGTTCGCCGAATAGAGTGCCGTGCCGGCGTTCAGCGTGACGATTTCCCGCGCGACGCCGGGCTTGTTGCTGAGCGCGTCGAGCAGCATGACCTTCGACTCGCCCGCGTCGGCGACTTTGAGCGTGCGGTTCGACACCATCTGCATGCCGAAGTCTTCCGGATGGATCTCGTACTCGCGGATCTCGCCGTCGCGCAACTCGCCGACCAGCGTGGCGCCGCCGAGCGACACTTCGTCCATGCCGTCCATCCCGTACACGACGAGCACGTGTTTGGCGCCGAGGCGCTGCATCACGCGCACCTGAATGCCGACGAGGTCGGGGTGAAACACGCCCATCAGCTGATTCGGCGCGCCGGCCGGATTGGTGAGGGGCCCGAGGATATTGAAGATCGTGCGGATGCCGAGTTCCCGGCGTACCGGCGCGACGTTTTTCATCGCCGGATGATGGTTCGGCGCGAACATGAAGCCCATGCCCGTTTCCTCAATCGATGCCGCGACCTGCTCCGGCTGCAGATCGATGTTGACGCCGAGCGCTTCGAGCACGTCCGCGCTGCCCGACTTGCTCGATACGCCGCGATTGCCGTGCTTTGCGACCTTCGCGCCCGCCGCGGCCGACACGAACATCGTCGCGGTGGAAATGTTGAACGTGTGCGCGCCGTCGCCGCCGGTGCCGACGATATCGACGAAGTTCGAGTTGTCCTGCACGTCGACGTGCCGGGCAAATTCACGCATCACCGTCGCGGCCGCGGTGATTTCGCCGATGGTCTCTTTTTTGACGCGCAGGCCGGTGATGATCGCCGCCGACATCACGGGCGAGAGTTCGCCGCGCATGATGAGGCGCATCAGGTGCAGCATTTCGTCGTGAAAAATCTCGCGGTGCTCGATGGTCCGCTGCAAGGCTTCCTGGGGCGTAATGGACATGATCTCGTCTCCCTTTGTGTCAGGCATTGCGGGACGCCGCGTGACTCGAGGCCTTGCCGGCGACGGCGAGCTTCGACTGCTTGACGAAGTTTTCGAGCAGCGCGTGGCCGTGTTCGGACAGGATCGATTCCGGGTGGAACTGCACGCCTTCCACGGCCAGTTCCTTGTGGCGCACGGCCATGATTTCGCCGTCTTCAGTCCATGCCGATACTTCGAGGCAGTCGGGCAGCGATTCGCGTTCGATCGCGAGCGAGTGGTAGCGCGTCACCGTGAAATGCTTCGGCAGGTCTTCAAATACGCCCTTGCAGTCGGTTTCGATCGTGCTGACCTTGCCATGCATGATGGTCTGCGCGCGCACGACGCGGCCGCCGAACGCCTCGCCGATCGCCTGATGGCCGAGGCACACGCCGAGAATCGGCGTCTTGCCGGCGAATTCGCGCAGCACGTCGAGCGTGATGCCCGCGTGTTGCGGATTGCTCGGGCCCGGCGACAGGCAGATGCGCTCGGGGTTCAGCCTGGCGATTTCGTCGAGCGTGATTTCGTCGTTGCGATAGGTGCACACGTCTTCGCCGAGTTCGCCGAAGTACTGCACCAGGTTGTAGGTGAACGAGTCGTAGTTGTCGATCATGAGCAGCATGGTGTGTCTCCGGTCAGAAGTCGCTATCGAGGCCGTCCTGGACCTGCTCGGCGGCGCGCATCACCGCGCGTGCCTTGTTCTCGGTCTCCTGCCATTCGGATTCGGGCACCGAATCGGCGACCACGCCCGCGGCCGCCTGCACATACAGATTGCCGTTCGCGATCACGCCGGTGCGGATCGTGATGGCCAGATCCATCTCGCCGGTGAACGACAGATAGCCGACCGCCCCGCCGTACAGGCCGCGCTTGACGGGCTCGAGCTCGTCGATCAGCTCCATCGCGCGGACCTTCGGCGCGCCCGACAGCGTGCCGGCCGGGAAGGTGGCGCGCAGCACGTCGAAATTGGTCATGTCGTTCTTGAGCTTGCCTTCGACCGAGCTGACGATGTGCTGCACGTGCGAGTACTTCTCGATCACCATCTTGTCGGTCACGACCACCGAGCCGATCTGCGCGATGCGGCCGACGTCGTTGCGCGCGAGGTCGATCAGCATCACATGCTCGGCGATTTCCTTCGGATCGTTCAGCAGCTCGGTAGCAAGCGCGGCATCGCGCTCGGGCGTGTTGCCGCGCGCACGGGTGCCGGCCAGCGGGCGGATCGTGACGATACGGTCCTCGCCGCGCTTTTCCTGGCGCACCAGAATCTCCGGCGACGCACCGACCACGTGGAAGTTGCCGAAGTTGTAGTAGTACATGTACGGCGACGGATTCAGCGAGCGCAGCGCGCGATACAGCGACAGCGGATTGTCGCGGTACGGCTTGATCAGGCGCTGGCCGACCTGCACCTGCATCAGTTCGCCGGCGGCGACGTATTCCTTCGCCTTGCGCACGGCCGCCAGGTAATCGTCTTTCGCGAACTCGCGGTAGATCTCGGTGCGTACGCTGGCCGACACGACGGGCGGCTCGACGGTGACGCGCAGCCGCTGGCGCAGTTCGCGCAGACGGTGCTTCGCTTTCGTGTAGGCCTCAGCCTGGGTCGGGTCGGCGTAGACCACCAGATAGAGCTTGCCGGCGAGGTTGTCGATGACGGCGACTTCCTCGGTCAGCAGCAGCTGGATGTCGGGCAGATTGAGGTCGTCTTTCGGCGCGCTGTGCGCGAGCTTCTTCTCGATATAGCGCACGGCGTCATAGCCGAAATAGCCGGCGAGACCGCCCGTGAAGCGCGGCAGCCCCGGGCGTTGCGCGACCTTGAAGCGCGCCTGGAATTGCTGGATGAACGCGAGCGGATCGCCGTCGTGCGTCTCGACGACCTTGCCGTCGCGGACCACTTCCGACACGCCGTTGCGCGTGCGCATAAGAGTCCGCGCCGGCAGGCCGATGAACGAATAACGCCCGAAGCGTTCGCCGCCGACCACCGACTCCAGCAGGAACGAGTTCGCGCCGTTGCGCTCGGTCTGCGCGAGCTTCAGGTACAGCGACAGCGGCGTCTCGAGGTCGGCGAGCGCTTCGGCGATCAGCGGGATGCGGTTGAAACCCTCGTTGGCGAGGGACTGGAATTCGAGTTCGGTCATGTTCCGATCCTGTACGGTGGTCCGGCGGCAGCAAGCGTCGGGCAAAGCGGGGCTAAGCGCCTCCGGTCAGGGCGTGGGTCGACGTTCTCGACACAATGATACCGACCGGCGCGGGTCTTCCATCGGCGCGCGCTAGCGGTGCGGGTGAGCAACGGTACCTTGCGGGTACGCGCAGGCTCAATCAGCCGATGCAGCTGCGCAAAAACAGATCGATGGAAAAAGCGCGTGAGCGCAGCGAAGTAAAAAACGGTTGCCGAAGACGAGCTTCAGCGTACCTCAGGCGAGGTTAGCGCGACCAGCGACGCCAGGGCCAGGCTCCCCGGTCGATGCTAATCAGACTCCGTTTTTTATTCAGAAACATGAGGATGAAGGACTGTTAAGTCGTGGATTGATGCGCTGCGATCGCCCTGGCGGCGTCGAGCAGCGAGGCAACTATACCATCGGATTTTATCGTTTGTATAGCTTGGCCGTGGTTGTACCCGTAGGGCACGGTCAGCGTCGCCATGCCGGCCGCGCGGCCCGCCAGCGCGTCGTTTTCCGAGTCGCCGATCGCCACCGTGGCGCTCGGCTCGACGCCGAGCTGCGCGGCGGCGGTCAGCATCGGAAGCGGGTCCGGTTTCTTTTTCGCGAGACTGTCGCCGCCGAGCACGACGCTGAAATACGGTGCAAGCCGGTACTGCTGCAGCAATTCGAGCGCGAAGCGGTGCGGCTTGTTGGTCACGCAGGCGAGCTTCAGGCCCGCGTCGCGCAGCGCGCGCAGACCGGCCTCGACGTCTGGATAAAGCCGCGTGTGCACGCCGTTGATCTTCGCGTACTCGGCCTGATAGATCGCGAGCGCTTCGTCGAAGCGCTCTTGCGCGTGCTCGGCTTCGAAGCGCGGCGCAAGCACGCTGCGGATCAGATGCTCCGAACCCTTGCCGACGTAGCCGACCACTTCCTCGCGCGTCGTTTCCTCCGCGTCGAGCTGAGCGAGCATACCGTTCAGGCCGGCGGTGAAGTCGTCGGCCGTGTCGATCATCGTGCCGTCGAGGTCGATGATCGCGGCTTCGAGGCGCGCGCCGGTAAACGTCGGGGCGGGATACGAAGTGGTCATGAGGCGCTGGTTTTTAACGCTGGACGGTCGCGAGGGCGGCGCGCATCTTGTCGATCACGACCTTGTGATCGGGCTGGCCAAAGATCGCCGAGCCGGCCACGAACGTGTCCGCGCCGGCCGCCGCGATTTCCGCGATGTTGTCGACCTTCACGCCGCCGTCCACTTCGAGGTGGATGTCGCGGCCGGTGCGCTCGGTGTACGCGTCGATGCGTTTGCGCGCTTCGCGCAACTTGTTGAGCGCCTCGGGGATGAACGACTGGCCGCCGAAGCCCGGGTTCACCGACATGATCAGCACGAGGTCGACCTTGTCCATCACATGATCGAGATAGTTCAGCGACGTCGCCGGATTGAACACGAGGCCGGCCTTGCAGCCGTGGTCGCGGATCAGCGACAGGGTGCGGTCGATGTGATCCGACGCTTCCGGGTGAAAGCTGATCAGGTTCGCGCCGGCTTTCGCGAAGTCCGGCACGATGCGGTCGACGGGACGCACCATCAGGTGCACGTCGATTGGCACGTCCACGTGCGGGCGGATCGCTTCGCATACGAGCGGGCCGATGGTCAGGTTCGGCACGTAGTGGTTGTCCATCACGTCGAAGTGGATCCAGTCGGCGCCGGCGGCGACGACGTTGCGGACTTCCTCGCCCAGGCGGGCGAAGTCGGCGGAGAGAATGCTGGGGGCGATGCGAAATTGCGTCATGACAGGGGCCGATGCAAGCGGGAAAGCGCCATTTTACCGGTTTTGCGCGTGCAGACCGGGGTGCTGGCCGCGCGGTTGGCGTGGCGGAATCGCGCGATGAAACTTCGCAAAGTGCCGGCGCAAAAACGACATGGAGACTGGGCGCGGCAAAGCAGCCGTGTCCCAACGTCTTAGACACTGCTGGCCGAAAGGCGTATCTGGTTGCGGCCATGCCGCGCATCAAGCAGAATGCCATTCCATGAGCGCCGCATCGCCGCTGCACCCGCAGACCATTGGCGTTCGGGCCTTCCACGATTTTTCACAGCCCGTTTGATCAGATCGGAATCAGGATGAGCCAGTACGAATTCAGCGTCTCGGCGCAGGTGCACTACCTGCCCGAAGAATCGGACCCGGAGCGTCGCCAGTACGCCTTTGCCTACACGCTGACCATCCGTAACACCGGCCAGGTGCCCGCACAGTTGATCGCGCGTCACTGGATCATCACCGACAGCGAAAACACCGTCCAGGAAGTCAAAGGCCTGGGCGTGGTCGGTCATCAGCCGCTGCTCAAGCCGGGCGAGCATTTCGAATACACGAGTTGGGCAGTGATCGCGACGCCGGTCGGCACGATGCGCGGCGATTACTTCTGCGTGGCGGAGGATGGTGAGCGCTTCGAGGCGCCGGTGCCGGAGTTCGTGTTGCGCATGCCGCGAACGTTGCATTGAACCGGCGCGGTGTTGCGCGGTCTTTAATGAGTTCGTGTCGGCGCGCGGCGCAGCGGGCAGTTGAGTGGGTGGTTGGATGAGCGCTCAGACGAGCGCTGATGCACGAGGGGTTGCGCGGTTCCGTATGCAACCCGCCGGTCAGGGTCACTGCGGCTTTTGCTGTTGGGACCGTTCCGCCGGCTTGGCACGTCTCGCTTTTTTCTTGCCAGACGACGTCCACACAACGATAAAGACGAGCAGGAACAGCGCGAGCAGCGATTCCAGCGCGAAGATGAGCATCGGGTATTCGTCAAACAAATCAGACATGGCGGTTTCCATCAAGAACGAACATTGTATGCGTTTTGTCCGCCGAGCCGGCGCGTGGGTCGGTGCATTGTCGGTTGCGGTGTTGCTTGCCTCCTGCGGCGGCGGCGGCGCGCTCCGGCCTTCGCCGCCGAGCGGCGCGGCGATCATCCCCGGCCAGATCGCGTCGTCGCGCTTGACCGCGGTTGCGTGGCAGCAGGTGCCGGGCTGGCAGGACGACTCGCTGATCGGCGCGACGGCCGCGTTGCGGCAAAACTGCACGAGGCTCGCGCGTCAGCCGAACTGGTCGCGTGCATGCGCGGCCGCCGCGCAAATCGACGATCTCGACGTCACCGGCGCGCGCGCTTTCTTCGAAGCCTACTTCACGCCGTTCCAGCTCGCGAATAGCGACGGCACGCTCGACGGTCTGGTCACCGGTTACTACGAGCCCCTGCTGCGGGGCTCGCGCACGCGGCATGGGGTATATCAGACCGCGCTGTACCGCTGGCCCGCCGGCTATCGCGCGGGGGCGCCGTTGCCGGCGCGTGCCCAACTCGAACGCTCGGGCGCGCTCAGCGGCAACGAACTCGTGTGGGTCGACGACCCGATCGAAGCATTCTTTTTGCAGGTGCAGGGCTCCGGGCGCATCGTGATGGAAGACGGCAGTGTGATGCGCGTCGGCTTTGGCGGTACCAACGATCAGCCGTACAAGTCGATCGGGCGCTGGCTGCTCGATCATGGCGAGATCACACCCGCGCAGGCGACGATGCAGGGCATCAAGGCATGGGCACGCGCGAATCCGACGCGCGTCGATGGATTGCTCGACACCAATCCGCGCTTCGTGTTTTTTCGCGAGATGCCGTCGGCCGAAAGTATGCCGAGCGGCGGCGCGGACGGCCCGATCGGCGCGCTCGGCGTGCCGCTGACGCCGGAGCGCTCGATTGCGGTCGACCCGAGCGCGATTCCGCTCGGCACGCCGGTGTTCCTGCAGACCACACGGCCGCTGACGAACTCGCCGATGAACCGCCTCGTGTTCGCGCAGGACACGGGCACCGCGATCAAAGGCGGCGTGCGCGCCGACTACTTCTGGGGCCTCGGCGACGGTGCCGGTGATCTGGCTGGCAAGATGAAGCAGGGTGGCCGGATGTGGTTGCTGCTGCCGAATTCGTGAGGCGGTGGGGCGCAGGCGGAAGCGTGACTGCCGTTTGAGTTACAGCGGTTTTCGGGAGGCGGGTTGGAGGCTGCCGCGAAGCCGCTAATAGAAGTCGTGGAAATCGGCGTCACGTTCGGATCAGGATCCGTGCGTGACGCCGTTTTTTGTTGGGCTCTTACGCTGCGCGTTGCCTGACTTAGAGCCCCGAACTGCGCTTGTCGACCACCCGCCGCGCCTTGCCCACCGAGCGCTCGATCCCATTCACGGCCAGCACGTTCACCACCGCGCTTACGCCAATCAGCGCCTTGATGTCGTACGCCAGCGCGTTTTTCGCGGTGGTTAGCGCGGAAATATCCGGCGCGCTTTCGGGGCACGGTTCGACGTTCAGCGTCAACACGTCGAGCGGCCCTTCCTTCGTCAGTACGATCTGATAGTGCGGCGCGAGCGCGTGCTGCTTGAGCAGCAACTCTTCGATCTGCGTCGGGAACACATTGACGCCACGGACGATCATCATGTCGTCCGAGCGGCCCGTGATTTTTTCCATACGCCGCATCGTGCGGGCGCTGCCCGGCAGCAGGCGCGTGAGATCGCGCGTGCGGTAGCGGATGATCGGCAGCGCTTCTTTAGTCAGCGACGTGAACACGAGTTCGCCGAGTTCGCCATCGGGCAGCACCTCCCCCGTTTCGGGGTCGATGATCTCGGGATAGAAATGGTCTTCCCAGATCGTCGGGCCGTCTTTGGTCTCGATGCACTCCGAGGCGACGCCCGGGCCCATCACTTCGGAGAGACCGTAGATGTCGACCGCGTCGATGCCCATGCGTTTTTCGATCGCCTCGCGCATTTCGTTGGTCCACGGCTCAGCGCCGAAGATGCCGATGCGTAATGAGCAGCTAGCCGGGTCGATACCCTGGCGCTCGAGTTCGTCGGCGATCGACAGCATGTAGCTCGGTGTCACCATGATGATGTCCGGCCGGAAGTCCTGGATCAGCTGCACCTGCTTTTCGGTCTGACCACCGCCGAACGGAATCACGGTGAGCCCCGCGCGCTCGGCGCCGTAATGCGCGCCGAGGCCGCCCGTGAAGAGGCCGTAGCCGTAGCTCACGTGCACCTTGTCGCCGCGCTTCGCGCCGGCGGCGCGTATCGAACGGGCGACGAGATTCGCCCACGTGTCGATGTCGCGCGCCGTATAGCCGACGACGGTCGGCTTGCCGGTCGTCCCAGACGATGCATGGATTCGCGAAATCTGCTCCGGCGGCACCGCGAACATGCCGAACGGATAGTTGTCGCGCAAATCCTTCTTCGTCGTGAACGGAAAGCGCGCGAGGTCCGCGAGCGACTTGACATCGCCCGGATGAACACCGGCTTCGTCGAACTTGCGCCGGTACACCGGCGAATCTTCATACGCATGGGTGAGTGACCATTTGAGCCGTTCAAGTTGGAGCGCGGCGAGCTCGTCGCGGCTGGCGGTCTCGATCGGATCGAGCGGAAGAGCGGTGCTCATCGAATGTCTCCTTGCTGCCTCAGTATCTGAGTTTGATATGTAACGCGTTGGCGTCAGAGAGCCACGCAGACAGTTGTCCGCGAGGGCGGCTCTGGCTTGCCGCCGCTCAATGTCAGTCGCCGGTGGGAATCAGGTTGCCCCTGATTTGCGCCGACTTGCCGCGAAACATCGCGACGGTCTCGCCGGCGCGATTCGTGACGCGAATATCGTAGATGCCAGTGCGCCCGCTCGATGTCTGCTCGACCGCTTCGGCGCTCAGAACGTCGCCGCCGTAAACCGGCCGGAGGTATTCGATCGAGCAGCCGGCGGCAACCGTATTGATGTTGTAGGTGTTGCAGGCGAACGCGAAGGTCGAATCGGCGAGCGTGAAGATCAGGCCGCCGTGGCAGATCTGATGGCCGTTCAGGAAGTCGTCGCGCACCGCCATGCGCAGCCGCGCATAGCCGGGGCGCACTTCGAGAATCTCGAGCCCGAGCGCGCGACTGCAGGCGTCGTTTTCGTACATCGCGGCAGCTGTCGCGCGGGCGAGTTCGTCGGCAGTCATCTGGTCGGGGCGGGTGGTTTGCGTGGACATCTCAACGCCCCTCGAAGCGCGGCGCGCGCTTTTCGATAAATGCCTGCACGCCTTCCGCGTAATCGTGCGAGGCGCCTAGTTGGCGCTGCAGATCACGCTCGAGATCGAGCTGCTGGTCGAGCGTTTGCGTTGTGCCGGCACGCATCGCCTGCTTGATCGCGGCGATCGCGCGCGTCGGTTGCTGGGCAAGCTGGGCCGCGAGTTTTGCCGCGGCCGGAGCCAGTTCGGCGTCGTCGAGCGCTTGCCAGATCAAGCCCCAGCTTTCGGCTGTGTCGGCGCTGAGCTTGTCGCCGGTGATCGCGAGGCCGAGCGCGCGTGCCATGCCAACGCGTTGCGGCAGGAACCACGACCCGCCCGAATCCGGCACGAGGCCGATCTTCACGAACGCTTGGATGAAACTCGCGGAGCGAGCTGCGAGCACCAGGTCGCAGGCCAACGCGAGATTGGCGCCCGCGCCGGCGGCCGTGCCGTTGACCGCGGCGATCACCGGAAACGGTAGCGCTTGCAGACGGCGGATCAACGGATTGAAGTATTCATCGATGACGGCGCCGAGGTCGGTCATCGCGCCGGGCGTGAAATCGAGGTCGGCGAGATCCTGGCCGGCGCAGAAGCCGCGTCCCGCGCCGGTGAGCACGAGCGCACGTGCGCCGGACTTTTCGACCTGGTCGAGTGCCGCGCCGAGTTCCTGATGCATCGCGCGCGTGAAGCTGTTGAGCTTGTCCGGGCGGTTCAGCGTGATGGTGGCGACGTGGCTCGATGAGTCGATGTCCAGCCGGATCGCTTCATATGACATGGGGTGTCTCCTCAAACTCTCTTTGGCCGATGGGCACGGTCGCTCGACTAGCGTCGGCGCGTGATGCCGATCCGATGTCTGATGTTCGACAGAGCGCACGACTCGGTCCATCCGCCGAACGGCATAGGACGAAGTCGTGCGTTGTGCTGAAGCCTTCTTATGCCGTTCAGCCAGCTACCGCGGGCGCCGCTTTCGGTTCAACATGAACGCGGCTTTGAACGACGCGGAAGCGGTTGGCGACGAAAGCGGCATCGGCAAGCGCGGCATTCGCGGCCGGGTTGGCGCCGGTGCCGTGAAAGTCCGAAAAAGCCGCGGACTGGTTGACGAACACGCCACCGGTCAGGTTGATCGACAGTGCGACGCCGCCGCGAATCGACGCTTCGTGCGCGGCGTCGAGCACGGCGTCGTCCGTGCTGTAGACCGCCAGCGTTAGCGCGCCGTGCTCGGCAGCAATGTCGCCAGCGAGGTCGAGTGACTGCGCGGTCGAGTCCGTCGCGATGACGAACGAGATCGGCCCGAACCATTCTCTCGTGAACTGGGCGCGGTCGGTCGAGGCGTCGAGTTGCAATACGAGCGGTGTGCGCACGCGAGCGCCCGGAAAGGACGGATGGTCGAGCGTCTGGCTCGCGACGAGAACGCGGCCGAGCCCGGCGGCTTCGTCGATGCGCTGCGCGACGCCTTCGTTCTGGATCGCGCCGAGCAGTTCGACGGCGCGGGCCGGATCGGCGACGAGCTTTTGCACCGCGCCGGCAAGCGCCTGGGAGACATCGTCAAAGCTGAGCGTGCCTTCCGCGGTGCGAATGCCGTCTCGCGGTACGTAGATATTTTGCGGCGCGGTGCACATCTGGCCTGAGTACAGCGCCAGCGAGAACGCGATGTTGCGCGCGGCCGCCTTGATGTCGTCGACCGAGTCGATGACGATCTGATTGACGCCAGCTTTTTCGGTGTAGACCTGCGCCTGGTGCGCGTTGCGCTCGAGCCAGGTGCCGTTCTGGGTGCTGCCCGTGAAGTCGATCAGTTTGATCTCGGGGCGCTGGGCCAGTTGCTGGACGAGGGCGCCGTCGTTCGGGGCGGTGGCCAGCAGCGTGACGACGTTCGGATCGAAGCCCGCTTCGCGCAACACGTCACGCGCGATGCGCACGGTCAGCGCGAGCGGCAGGATCGCGCCCGGATGCGGCTTGACGATCACCGTGTTGCCGGTGGCCAGATCGGCGAACAGGCCCGGATAGCCGTTCCACGTCGGGAATGTGCAGCAGCCGAGCACGAGGCCGATGCCGCGCGGCACGACGGTGTAGCGCTTGTGCATCGCGAGCGGCGGGTTTTTGCCTTGCGGCTTTTCCCAGTGCGCGTCGGCGGGAATACGGCGCAGTTGATCCCAGGCATACGCGACCGCTTCGAGCGCGCGATCCTGCGCGTGTGGGCCCCCTGCCTGGAAGGCCATCATGAACGCCTGACCGGTCGTGTGCATCACGCTGTAGCCGAGCTCGAAGCTGGCGCGATTCAGGCGCGCGAGGATTTCGAGGCTCACGCCGATCCATGCCTGCGGGCCGGCGGCGCGCCAATCGCGTTGCGCCGCGGCAGATGCGGCGATGAGCGCGCTCGGGTCGGCTTTCGGGTAACGCACGCCGAGCTGGAAGCCGAACGGCGAAACCTCTGCGCCGACGGTCTCTCCCGTCGACGGTTGGTCCAGGTCGAACGTTTTGTCTAGAAGCGCCTTGAACGCGGCTTCGCCGTCCGCGTTGGCTGTTTCCCCGTACACTTTCGGACTGGGCATCTCGACGAACGGGCTCCAGTAGCCGCGCGTTTCGAGCGCGGCGAGCGCTTTGTGCAGCGTGTCTTCGTGCTTGGTGAATAGCGGATGTGTCATGGCAAAGAGGCTCGGCTGTACGTTGGGGAAATACCTGTCGAATAATTGACCGACCGGTTGGTTGGGGAATGGTAGCATCACCACAGACGATGCGCGAAGCGTTTTTCGCGTGCGATTAACCCTTATGGAGGCGGCATGGCTTACGAAAACATTCTGGTTGAGACGCGGGGACGGGTCGGACTGATTACGCTCAACCGTCCGAAGGCTCTGAATGCACTGAACGACGCGCTGATGGACGAACTAGGCGCAGCGTTGCGCGAGTTCGACGGCGACGAGTCGATTGGCGCAATCGTCGTGACGGGCAGCGAGAAAGCGTTCGCGGCCGGTGCGGACATCGGGATGATGGCGTCGTACTCCTATATGGATGTCTACAAGGGCGACTACATCACGCGCAATTGGGAAACGGTTCGCTCGATCCGTAAGCCGATCATTGCCGCGGTGGCGGGCTTCGCGCTCGGCGGCGGCTGCGAACTGGCGATGATGTGCGACATCATTTTTGCCGCCGACACGGCGAAGTTCGGTCAACCGGAAATCAAGCTCGGGATCATGCCGGGCGCGGGCGGCACGCAGCGCTTGCCGCGGGCGGTGTCAAAAGCGAAGGCGATGGACCTCTGTTTGACCGCCCGTTTCATGGATGCCGCCGAAGCGGAGCGCGCCGGACTGGTTTCGCGCGTGATCCCGGCGGCATCGCTGCTTGACGAAGCGGTCGGCGCGGCCGCCACCATTGCGGAATTCCCGCTGCCGGCGGTGCTGATGGTCAAGGAGTCGGTCAACCGAGCCTTTGAAACGACGCTCGCGGAGGGCGTGCATTTCGAGCGCCGCCTGTTCCATTCGCTCTTCGCCACCGAAGACCAGAAAGAGGGCATGGCCGCGTTCGTGGAGAAGCGCAAACCGGTTTTCAAGCACCGTTAATACGCTTGTCAAAATATCGCTTGCAAGTCCCGATGTCGGCGACTAGAATTCCGCACTTTCGCGCTCCGGACGCCGGGGTGCGGAGAAGCGGGAAGCCTTTGATGGCGTGGGCTTCGGCGGCGTGGGCAGGTTAGGCGAGTGATAAAAACCTGTTGACGATCCGGTGGAAGTTCTCCATAATTCCGCTTCTCTGCTGCAGACGCAGCGACGCAAACGAAGCGGTGCCGGGTAGTGGTGGTTCAGGCGCGGCGGGTTTGGCGGACCGATCTTTAAAAACTAACAGTCGATAAGTGTGGGCGCTTGATGCGGAATGCGGCGGCGGATTCTCCGGAGTCTGCTGTCAGGCAGAAGTATCAGAAGCCTCACACAGTATTAGAGGAAGGTTTGTCTGTCGAAAGACGGATCAATCATCGTCAGTACGTTGAGTGAGCGACCGGGTTCGAGAGAGCCCGAACACAGTAACAGGTTTGAACTGAAGAGTTTGATCCTGGCTCAGATTGAACGCTGGCGGCATGCCTTACACATGCAAGTCGAACGGCAGCACGGACTTCGGTCTGGTGGCGAGTGGCGAACGGGTGAGTAATACATCGGAACGTGTCCTGGAGTGGGGGATAGCCCGGCGAAAGCCGGATTAATACCGCATACGCTCGGGAGAGGAAAGCGGGGGATCTTTCGGGACCTCGCGCTCAAGGGGCGGCCGATGGCAGATTAGGTAGTTGGTGGGGTAAAGGCCTACCAAGCCGACGATCTGTAGCTGGTCTGAGAGGACGACCAGCCACACTGGGACTGAGACACGGCCCAGACTCCTACGGGAGGCAGCAGTGGGGAATTTTGGACAATGGGCGCAAGCCTGATCCAGCAATGCCGCGTGTGTGAAGAAGGCCTTCGGGTTGTAAAGCACTTTTGTCCGGAAAGAAAACCTCGTGGCTAATATCCGAGAGGGATGACGGTACCGGAAGAATAAGCACCGGCTAACTACGTGCCAGCAGCCGCGGTAATACGTAGGGTGCGAGCGTTAATCGGAATTACTGGGCGTAAAGCGTGCGCAGGCGGTGCTGTAAGACCGATGTGAAATCCCCGGGCTTAACCTGGGAACTGCATTGGTGACTGCAGCGCTGGAGTATGGCAGAGGGGGGTGGAATTCCACGTGTAGCAGTGAAATGCGTAGAGATGTGGAGGAACACCGATGGCGAAGGCAGCCCCCTGGGCCAATACTGACGCTCATGCACGAAAGCGTGGGGAGCAAACAGGATTAGATACCCTGGTAGTCCACGCCCTAAACGATGTCAACTGGTTGTCGGGCCTTCATTGGCTTGGTAACGTAGCTAACGCGTGAAGTTGACCGCCTGGGGAGTACGGTCGCAAGATTAAAACTCAAAGGAATTGACGGGGACCCGCACAAGCGGTGGATGATGTGGATTAATTCGATGCAACGCGAAAAACCTTACCTACCCTTGACATGTATGGAATCCTGCCGAGAGGCGGGAGTGCCCGAAAGGGAGCCATAACACAGGTGCTGCATGGCTGTCGTCAGCTCGTGTCGTGAGATGTTGGGTTAAGTCCCGCAACGAGCGCAACCCTTGTCCCTAGTTGCTACGCAAGAGCACTCCAGGGAGACTGCCGGTGACAAACCGGAGGAAGGTGGGGATGACGTCAAGTCCTCATGGCCCTTATGGGTAGGGCTTCACACGTCATACAATGGTCGGAACAGAGGGTTGCCAAGCCGCGAGGTGGAGCCAATCCCAGAAAACCGATCGTAGTCCGGATCGCACTCTGCAACTCGGGTGCGTGAAGCTGGAATCGCTAGTAATCGCGGATCAGCATGCCGCGGTGAATACGTTCCCGGGTCTTGTACACACCGCCCGTCACACCATGGGAGTGGGTTTTACCAGAAGTGGCTAGTCTAACCGCAAGGAGGACGGTCACCACGGTAGGATTCATGACTGGGGTGAAGTCGTAACAAGGTAGCCGTATCGGAAGGTGCGGCTGGATCACCTCCTTTCCAGAGCTGTGCATTCATTGCACTCAAGTGCTCACGCTTATCGGCTGTGGTTAGAAGAAACGCAGGCAGGCTCAGGGGTCTGTAGCTCAGCCGGTTAGAGCACCGTCTTGATAAGGCGGGGGTCGATGGTTCGAATCCATCCAGACCCACCAGTGTCTTGTCTGGTGAGCTGAAGGGCTGGGGCCGCTGGAGTATCTGTGAGACTGGGGGATTAGCTCAGCTGGGAGAGCACCTGCTTTGCAAGCAGGGGGTCGTCGGTTCGATCCCGTCATCCTCCACCAATCCTCAATGCCAAGGGTTCAGCACGAAGTGATGCTGAGTACTTTGCATTGGCGATTGAGCCAGTCAGAGCGGTATGAGGCACAGGCTTCATACCGGCTGCCGTTCTTTAACAATCAGGAAGAAGTAGTAAAGAGATTCACGAAAGGCACCTGGAGATGGGTGCGGAGTAGGTGAATCAGGGTTGTGATTGTATCGATGTATTTTAAAGGTGATCGAAAGATTGCTTTGGAATACGGCGCAACACGAATACTCAACCTGTAGCGAGTGCGTCTATCCCCTGCGGGGATGGGACCCACGTAAGCGCTAAAGCGCTAGCGTGGGTCGACACAGAGACACACCCGTTATAGGGTCAAGCGAACAAGTGCATGTGGTGGATGCCTTGGCGATCACAGGCGATGAAGGACGCGGTAGCCTGCGAAAAGCTCCGGGGAGCTGGCAAACGAGCATTGATCCGGAGATGTCCGAATGGGGAAACCCACTCCTAATGGAGTATCCGTAGCTGAATCCATAGGCTACGTGAGGCGAACGCGGTGAACTGAAACATCTAAGTAACCGCAGGAAAAGAAATCAACCGAGATTCCCAGAGTAGTGGCGAGCGAAATGGGATCAGCCGGTACACGTTATCTGTATTGTTAGTCGAACGCTCTGGAAAGTGCGGCCATAGCAGGTGATAGCCCTGTAGACGAAAACAGCATGGAAGAACTGGGTGTACGAGAAGTAGGGCGGGACACGTGAAATCCTGTCTGAAGATGGGGGGACCATCCTCCAAGGCTAAATACTCGTGATCGACCGATAGTGAACCAGTACCGTGAGGGAAAGGCGAAAAGAACCCCGGGAGGGGAGTGAAACAGATCCTGAAACCGCATGCATACAAACAGTCGGAGCCTCTGCGAAGGGGTGACGGCGTACCTTTTGTATAATGGGTCAGCGACTTACATTCAGTGGCGAGCTTAACCGATTAGGGCAGGCGTAGCGAAAGCGAGTCCGAACAGGGCGTCCAGTCGCTGGGTGTAGACCCGAAACCAGGTGATCTATCCATGGCCAGGTTGAAGGCACGGTAACACGTGCTGGAGGACCGAACCCACTAACGTTGAAAAGTTAGGGGATGAGCTGTGGATAGGGGTGAAAGGCTAAACAAACCTGGAAATAGCTGGTTCTCTCCGAAAACTATTTAGGTAGTGCCTCGTGTATCACCTTCGGGGGTAGAGCACTGTCATGGTTGTGGGGTCCATTGCGGATTACTACGCCATAGCAAACTCCGAATACCGAAGAGTGCAATCACGGGAGACAGACATCGGGTGCTAACGTCCGGTGTCAAGAGGGAAACAACCCAGACCGCCAGCTAAGGTCCCCAAATATGGCTAAGTGGGAAACGAAGTGGGAAGGCTAAAACAGTCAGGAGGTTGGCTTAGAAGCAGCCACCCTTTAAAGAAAGCGTAATAGCTCACTGATCGAGTCGTCCTGCGCGGAAGATGTAACGGGGCTAAGCCATATACCGAAGCTGCGGATGCACAGTAATGTGCATGGTAGGAGAGCGTTCCGTAAGCCTGCGAAGGTGCACTGGAAAGTGTGCTGGAGGTATCGGAAGTGCGAATGCTGACATGAGTAGCGATAAAGGGGGTGAAAGGCCCCCTCGCCGTAAGCCCAAGGTTTCCTACGCAACGTTCATCGGCGTAGGGTGAGTCGGCCCCTAAGGCGAGGCAGAAATGCGTAGCTGATGGGAAGCAGATTAATATTTCTGCACCATTGTGAAATGCGATGGGGGGACGGATCGCGGAAGGTTGTCCGGGTGTTGGAAGTCCCGGTCCTTGCATTGGAGAAGGCGCTTTGGCAAATCCGGGCGCAGAATTCAAGGGTGCGAGGCGAGCCACTTCGGTGGCGAAGCAACTGGAAGGGGTTCCAGGAAAAGCCTCTAAGCTTCAGTTTCACAGTGACCGTACCGCAAACCGACACAGGTGGGCGAGATGAGTATTCTAAGGCGCTTGAGAGAACTCGGGAGAAGGAACTCGGCAAATTGGTACCGTAACTTCGGGATAAGGTACGCCCTCATAGCCTGACTGGCCTGCGCCAGAAGGGTGAAAGGGTTGCAATAAACTGGTGGCTGCGACTGTTTAATAAAAACACAGCACTCTGCAAACACGAAAGTGGACGTATAGGGTGTGACGCCTGCCCGGTGCCGGAAGATTAAATGATGGGGTGCAAGCTCCTGATTGAAGTCCCGGTAAACGGCGGCCGTAACTATAACGGTCCTAAGGTAGCGAAATTCCTTGTCGGGTAAGTTCCGACCTGCACGAATGGCGTAACGATGGCCACACTGTCTCCTCCCGAGACTCAGCGAAGTTGAAGTGTTTGTGATGATGCAATCTCCCCGCGGCTAGACGGAAAGACCCCATGAACCTTTACTGTAGCTTTGCATTGGACTTTGAACCGGTCTGTGTAGGATAGGTGGGAGGCTATGAAGTTGGGACGCCAGTCTCAATGGAGCCGTCCTTGAAATACCACCCTGATCTGTTTGAGGTTCTAACCTTGGCCCGTGATCCGGGTCGGGGACAGTGCATGGTAGGCAGTTTGACTGGGGCGGTCTCCTCCCAAAGTGTAACGGAGGAGTACGAAGGTACGCTAGGTACGGTCGGAAATCGTGCTGATAGTGCAATGGCATAAGCGTGCTTGACTGTGAGACTGACAAGTCGAACAGGTGCGAAAGCAGGTCATAGTGATCCGGTGGTTCTGTATGGAAGGGCCATCGCTCAACGGATAAAAGGTACTCTGGGGATAACAGGCTGATACCGCCCAAGAGTTCATATCGACGGCGGTGTTTGGCACCTCGATGTCGGCTCATCTCATCCTGGGGCTGTAGCCGGTCCCAAGGGTATGGCTGTTCGCCATTTAAAGAGGTACGTGAGCTGGGTTTAAAACGTCGTGAGACAGTTTGGTCCCTATCTGCCGTGGGCGCTGGATATTTGAAGGGGGCTGCTCCTAGTACGAGAGGACCGGAGTGGACGAACCTCTGGTGTACCGGTTGTCACGCCAGTGGCATCGCCGGGTAGCTATGTTCGGAAGAGATAACCGCTGAAAGCATCTAAGCGGGAAACTCGCCTTAAGATGAGATATCCCCGGGGCTTCGAGCCCCTTGAAGGGTCGTTCAAGACCAGGACGTTGATAGGTCAGGTGTGCACGTACAGTAATGTACTGAGCTAACTGATACTAATTGCCCGTAAGGCTTGATCCTATAACAGGTGTGTCTCGACCCGCGTGAGTGCTTCAGCACTTACGCGGGTCCGATCCCCGAAGGGGATTTGTGTGACCTCCCGCGGGAGCTCACAGAAACGCACGGTTGGGATTCAGTGTTGTGCCAGAAACAACACAACCCCCCACACTCGAATCCTTTACGCTTCTTCCCGATTGGCTGTGGCGCAACCGGTTGACTCCAGCCCTGCGACGCAGCAACCCGTCATGCCTGATGACCATAGCGAGTCGGTCCCACCCCTTCCCATCCCGAACAGGACCGTGAAACGACTCCACGCCGATGATAGTGCGGATTGCCCGTGTGAAAGTAGGTAATCGTCAGGCTCCCCTCCAGTCAGAAACCCCACCCGCCGCGGTGGGGTTTTTGCGTTTACGCGGCCAAAATTAACAAACAGCATTGAAGCAAGCGACGCCTCCGCCCGCCTCAACGCTTTTCAACTGGTTCTCCCGCTGCCGACGCAATATACCCCAGACCCGGCGATAACCATAGCTCGGCAGGTCAGTGACGGTCAGCCGTATTTCTTCGACCAGCCCGGCATCGTCCGTCTTCCTGGCGCTGCGTCCATCCTGCCAGTCGGCTGGACGTGCAAGCCTTGACGCCAGGTTTGAGCGCGCTACACCGAGAACGTCGCAGACCTGCTTCACTGCTCGTCCCCCGGCAATGAGGTTGAGCGCGCAATCCATTTTCGCGACTTCGCCACCTCCACCGCCTCACGGAGAATCTCGTTCTCCATTGTCTTTTTGCCGAGCAGTTGCTGGAGTTCCATGATTTGCTTCAGCGCATCCCTCAGCTCCGACGCATCAACTCTCTACTTCCCTTGCGCCAGAAACTTCTGCGCCAGTCGGACCCAATACGTCGATCCCACCGGCAACAACTCGTCGTTAAAGTCATAACTCGCGTTGTGCAGCATACAAGGGCCCGCGCCGTGGCCCGCCTCGCGGTGGCCGCCATCGCCGTTGCCCAAAAACGCATAGCAACCCGGTTTCGCCAACAGCATGAACGAAAAATCTTCGGCACCCATGGTCGGTTCAACCGCGTCATCGATATTTTCCGCGCCAACGATCTCTTTCATGACCGACGCCGCAAAACGCGCTTCCTCGCTGCTGTTGATCGTCGGGGGATAGTTCCGGTGGAATTGGACCTGAACGGAGCAATCGTATGCTTCGGCCGTACTGTGCGCGATCTTGCGCATGCGTGACTCGATCAGGTCGAGCGTTTCTGTAGTGAAGGTCCGAACGGTCCCCGCGATCCAAGCGTCGTCCGGTACCACATTGACCGCATCGCCCGCATGTATCTGCGTTATCGACAATACCGCAGTATCCAGCGGCTTTTTGTTTCGCGTGATGATGCTTTGCAGCCCGTTGGCAATTTGCACCGCCGCAAAGACCGGATCACGGCCATTGTGCGGTAGCGCTGCATGCGAGCCGACGCCCTTGATTTCGATGCGAAATTCATTGCTCGACGCCATGATCGGGCCTTCGGTTACGCCGAAGTGGCCCGCCGGCATGCCCGGCCAGTTGTGAATGCCAAACACGGCGTCCACGGGGAATTTGTTGAACAAGCCGTCGTCGATCATAGCCTTCGCGCCGGCGCCGCCCTCTTCAGCCGGCTGGAAAATGAACACGATCGTGCCGTCGAAAGCACCATGTTTGGCCAGGTAGTGCGCGGCACCGAGCAGCATCGCCGTATGCCCGTCGTGCCCGCACGCATGCATCTTGCCGTCGTTCGTCGACCGATGATCGAAGCTGTTGAGCTCCTGGATCGGCAGCGCGTCCATGTCGGCTCGCAGACCAATCGCGCGCGAGCCGTTACCTCGTTTCGATACGCCGACCACGCCCGTCTTGCCGAAACCACGGTGGGTCTCGATGCCCCAGGACTCGAGCGAACGCGCGACGAGATCAGCAGTCGCCGTCTCTTCGTAGCGCAGCTCCGGGTGGGCATGGATGGTTCGTCGAAGGGTCTGGATTTCGCCACGAGCGGCCTGAATTTCGGGGATGAGTTTCATAATTGAGTGATTATGCGTTTGTGCTTGACGAGCATGAGATCGCCGCGGACCACGTCGGCCCGGGCACTGCGGATAATTCATTCTACGCCGAAGGCATTTTTGGTGGCGCCACCGAGGTCGGCGGCCTATAGACGTAATAAAATTCCACTTTGCGCGACCGCTTACTGCTCGCCAGGACACATTGCCGATGAACGCCCCGACCGAATTCGCGCGCGCCGTGTGCCCGCACGATTGCCCCGACACCTGCGCGATGCGCGTGACCATCGACAATGGACGGGCGATCAAGGTCGCCGGCGATCCCGACCATCCGCCGACTCAGGGCGTGCTGTGCACAAAGGTCAGTCGTTACGCGGAGCGTGTATACCATCCGAACCGATTGACGACGCCCATGAAGCGTGTCGGCCGCAAGGGCGAGGGCCGTTTCGAGCCAATCAACTGGGACGAAGCGTTCGACCTTGCCGCAAGCCGCCTCGGCGAGATTGTCCGTCGCGCGCCGGAAGCGATTCTGCCTTACAGCTACGCGGGCACGATGGGCCTGGTGCAGGGCGATAGCATCGCGCAACGCTTTTTCCACAAGCTCGGCGCCTCGCAGCTGGATCGCGCGATTTGCGCGGCGGCCGGCGCTGCCGGCCTCAAATACACGTACGGCGCCGGCATCGGTATGCACACCGAGTTTTTCGCCGAGAGCGAGGTGATCCTGATCTGGGGAGCGAATCCGATCGCATCGAATCTGCATTTCTGGACGCGCGCGCAGGAAGCCAAACGTCGCGGCGCCCAGCTGATCGCAATCGATCCGTATCGCTCGCTGACCGCGGAGAAATGCCATCAACACATCGCGCTAAAGCCAGGCACAGACGGCGCTCTCGCGCTCGGCATCATGAATGTCCTGATTACCGAGAATCTGCTCGACTACGAGTACATCGCGGCGCACACGCTGGGCTTCGCCGACTTGAAGGTGCGTGCGCTCAGCTATCCATTGTCTCGGGTTAGTGAAATCTGTGGTGTCGAAGAAGAGGAAATCGCCGATCTTGCGCGACTTTACGCCAGCACGAAGAAAGCCGCGATCCGCTTGAACTACGGGCTGCAGCGGGTGCGTGGCGGCGGCAATGCGGTGCGCGCAATCGCGTGTCTACCGTCGCTGACCGGCGCATGGCTTGAGCGCGCGGGGGGGGCGCTGCTGTCGTCGAGCGGTTGGGCACCGGTCGACTCGCACGCGTTGCAGCGTCCCGACCTGATGCCGGGTTGGCCGTCGAAGCCGAGTCGCGTGATCAATATGAATGCGATCGGCGACGCGTTGCTGCATCCGGGCGACGCGACGTTCGGCCCCAAGGTCGAGGCGATCGTGGTCTACAACTCGAATCCGGTCGCGGTCGCACCGGACTCCGAACGCGTCGCGGCGGGTTTTGGGCGCGAGGATCTGTTCACGATCGTGCTCGAGCATTTCCAGACCGACACCGCGGATTATGCCGACCTGCTGTTGCCTGCCACGACGCAGCTCGAGCATCTCGACGTGCACAAGTCGTACGGTCACACGCACGTGATGGTCAACCTGCCCGCCATCGCGCCGTTCGGCGACGCACGGCCGAATACCGAGATCTTCCGCAGCCTCGCGCGCCGCATGGGCATGACGGAACCGGCGCTCTTCGACAGCGACGAAGCCGTCGCGCAAGCCGCATTTCGCTGGGACGACAAGACGCTGGACGGTGTCGACTGGCCGATGCTGAAGCAAGCCGGCTGGGCCCGTCTCAATGTGCCTGACGCGCCATTTGCCGACGGTGGTTTTCGCACGCCATCCGGCAAGTGCGAGTTCTACAGCGAGCGCCTTGCGCAACAGGGCCTCGACCCGCTGCCGGACTACCTGCCGCCCTACGAATCGGCCGACGGCGCGCCCGAACTGGCGGTCCGCTATCCGCTCGCGATGATTTCACCGCCCGCGCGCAACTTCCTGAACAGCACCTTCGTGAACATCGAGAGTCTGCGCGCGACGGAAGGCGAGCCGCATCTGGACATCCACCCTGCCGACGCGCACGCGCGCGGCATCGGCGACGGCGATCAGGTGCGCATCTTCAACGACCGCGGCTCGATGCAAGCGCGTGCCCGCGTGACCGACCGGGCGCGCGAAGGCCTGGTCGTCGGGTTGTCGATCTGGTGGAAGAAGCTCGCGCCGGACGGCCGCAACGCGAACCAGTTGACGAGCCAGGCACTCACCGATTTCGGCGGTTCGGCGACGTTTTACGACTGTCTCGTCGAAGTCGAGCGGGCCTGAAAGCCGCGCCGCACATTGAAGCTGGCGCCCAGCCTCGCAAGTTCGAGGCTGCCGTCTAACCTCATCGCTTTGCCCATTGGCCGCAATATGCCCATGCTACGATGCGTTTTTAGCACGACCATTCGAAAATAATTCAGGAGACGCTGCATGGAGAAAATCTGGCTGAAATCTTATCCGCCCGGCGTTCCAGCAGAGATCGACCCGACACGCTATTCGTCGGTGGCCGAGTTGCTCGAGGAAGCCTTTCGCGAACACCGCGCAAAGCCGGCGTTCGTGTGCATGGGCAAGCAGATCAGCTACGGTGAACTCGACGAACTTTCGCGCAATCTTGCAGCGTGGCTGCAGTCGAAAGGGCTCACGCGCGGCTCGCGTGTCGCGATCATGATGCCGAACGTGCTGCAGTATCCAGTCGCGCTCGCCGCGATTCTGCGCGCGGGCTATGTGGTCGTGAATGTGAATCCGCTGTACACGCCGCGCGAACTCGAGCACCAACTGAAGGACAGCGGCACTGAGGCGATCATTCTGCTCGAGAATTTCGCGGGGACCTTGCAGGCAATCGTGCGCAATACGGCGGTCAAGCATGTGGTCGTCGCGGCGATGGGCGACCTGATGGGCATCAAAGGCCCGCTCGTGAACTTCGTCGTGCGCAAGGTCAAGAAGATGGTGCCGGCGTGGAGCCTGGCTGGGCACGTCAAGTTCAACGACACGCTCTCGGAGGGCGCACGTCTGACGTTCAAGCCGGTCCGGCAGGGGCCCGACGATATCGCGTTCCTGCAATACACTGGCGGCACCACCGGCGTGGCCAAGGGCGCGACGCTGCTGCACCGGAACCTGATCGCGAACGTGCTGCAGTCGGAGGTCTGGCTCAATCCGGTGCGCGCGAACCGCACGGATATCGATCAGTTCATTACGGTCGTCGCGTTGCCGCTGTATCACGTGTTCGCGCTGACCGTGTGCGGGCTGCTGACGATCCGCACCGGCGGTCTCGGCGTGCTGATTCCGAATCCGCGCGATATCCCCGGCATGATCAAGTCGCTCGAGGGGTATGCGATCACGACGATTCCCGCGGTCAACACGCTCTACAACGCGATGTTGAACAGCCCCGACTTCCATAAGCTCGACTTCTCGAAGCTGCTGACCGCGAACGGCGGCGGCATGGCGGTGCAGGAGGCGGTCGCGAAGCGCTGGTTCGAGCTGACGCGCACGCCGATCGTCGAGGGCTACGGGCTGTCGGAAACGTCGCCGTGCGTGACCTGCAATCCGGTCACCGCCACCGAATACAACGGCACGATCGGCCTGCCACTGCCGTCGACCGAAGTCTCGATCCGCGACGACGAAGGCAACGAAGTGCCGCCCGGCCAGTCCGGCGAGATCTGCATCCGCGGCCCGCAGGTGATGGCGGGCTACTGGAACAGGCCCGACGAAACCGCCAAGGTGATGACGGCGGACGGCTTCTTTAAATCAGGCGACGTCGGCATCATGGGCGCGGACGGCTTTGTGAAGATCGTCGATCGCAAGAAGGACATGATTCTGGTGTCCGGCTTCAACGTGTATCCGAATGAAGTCGAGGACGTCGTCGCAAAGCTGCCGGGTGTGTTCGAAGTCGCGGCGGTGGGCGTACCGGATCAGCATTCCGGCGAGGCAGTGAAGCTGTTCGTCGTGAAAAAGGATCCATCGCTGACCGACGAACAGATCTTCGCGTACTGCAAAACGCAACTGACCGGCTACAAGCGGCCGAAGGTCGTCGAATTCCGCACCGAGTTGCCGAAGAGCAATGTCGGCAAGATCCTGCGCCGCGAGTTGCGCGACGGCAGGGCTTAAGCGAGCGAAAAACAAAAGCCCGGCGCACGAAAGTGCGCCGGGCTTTTTGTTGCCCGTACAAAATCCGCGCATAAAAAAAGGCGCCCGAAGGCGCCTTTGAGACAAACTGCGTTTTTTTACGACTTATTAGAACTTGTGACGGATACCGATGCGAGCCGTGAACTGGTTGCTGCTCGTCGAACCGGTCAGGCCGTTGATGCCTGCCGTTGCTGCGACCACCTGACCCGTTGCGTTGACCGTGTCGCCCAAAGCGTGCTGGTACACGCCGACCAGGTACACGTCGGTACGCTTGGACAGGAAGTAGTCCACGCCCAGCGCGCCTTGGTGGTACTGAGCACGCGAGTTGCCTTCGATCTGCTCGCCGCGCGTGTAGTCATACGCTGCGCCGACCAGCAGTGCCGGGGTCAACTGATACTTGAAGTTGATTTCGCCGTTGTTGAACGTTGCCTTCTGGCCAGCGAACGGCGACGCGAACGTCTTGCCGAGGTTGCCGAACTGGATGTTCGAATACGTCAGGCCGATGGTTGCCGCGCCGAACGTGTATGCACCGCCCGCGCCGACGACCTGGTACGTGTTGGCCGATGCGAAGCCTGCGTAGATCGGGGTCGTGACTGCGAAGTTAGCTGCAGTAGTACCCACGGCCGGCGTATTCGTTGCGATCGTGCCGCCGTTGTTGAACAGACCGCCCGAAGCTGCCGGCGTACGCGCGTTCAAATAACCCAAGCCCAATTGCAGCGGACCGTTGTTATAGCCAGCACCCAACGACCAGATCTGGTTGTGCGTGAAGTCACCGGCGACGCCGCCGAAGCTATACGTGCCGCCGAACGTCAGGCCGTTGTAGTTTTTGCTGGTGTACTTGACCGTGTTGTTGGTGCGATACGCGTTGTTGAAGTTGTCGATATCGCCCGGGTGAGCGGCGATGTAGCCGCCCCACTGATCACCCGATTCGAACGGACCCACGTAGTCGACGACGGAGTCGTACTGACGACCCAGCGTGACCGTGCCGAACTGGCTCGACAGACCGACATATGCCTGACGACCGAACATCAGGCCGCCTTGACCGAGCTTGCCGTTGGTCACGTCAAAGCCGTTTTCCAACACGAACAGGGCCTTCAGACCGCCGCCCAGATCTTCAGTGCCACGCAGGCCGAAACGCGAGCCTTGCAGGACGCCGCTGGACATGTTGTACAGATGCTTACCGCCCGAGTTGGTGTTCATGTTGATACCAACGTCTACGATGCCGTACAGGGTCACGCTGCTCTGCGCATGAGCGACGCCTGCGAATGCGCCCAGTGCTGCGAGAGCGAGAAGCGACTTTTTCATCGAATGATCTCCAAGGAATACGAATCTTTTGTACAAGGCGAAATATTTAGTTAGTGCTGAAGGCCTTGCTGTCCAACTTCGCGAGAAGTTGCCACGTAATGTAACAAAAGGCATACATGGAACAAAGAAAAAGGAGTCGCTCCGGAAGGCCGCTGTTTCGTTTACGCAACATGGTCTAGAATCGCAAATTAACCGCCCATTGCATGCGGATTGGTGCCTGTCGGGCCACCGGTTTCGCGTCGCGAGGCCTTGTCGCACGGACCTTCCGGAACGATGCGGCGGTATCGAATCAGGGAGCGCTTTATGTTGCTGGACGAGTTGATTGGCGAGTTTGATCGGGGTTTACGCTCACTGACGGGGGTCTCGCGGATGAGCCGTCCGCTGCCGCTTCCGCAGGCTTCCGCGGCGACGGCCGAAGCTCCCGAACTCTCGCCCGCGGAGCGCGCGCATGCGGCGGGTTTGATGCGAGTGAACCACGTCGGCGAAGTGTGCGCGCAGGCGCTTTACCAGGCGCAGAAACTCGCCACCGACTCACCTTCATTGCGCGCCATGTTCGATCACGCCGCGTCGGAAGAAGAGGATCATCTGGCGTGGACCGCCAAACGCCTCCAGGCGCTCGACTCGCGTCCGAGTCTGCTCAATCCGCTGTGGTACACCGGCGCGCTCGCGATCGGTCTCGCCGCGGGGCGTCTCGGCGATCGAGTGAGTCTTGGCTTCATGGCCGAAACGGAGCGCCAGGTCGAGCAGCATCTCGACAGTCATCTCGACCAGCTCCCCGCCGCGGACCATGAATCGCGCGCGATCGTCGAGCAGATGCGCGTCGATGAAGCGCAGCACGGCAAGGCCGCGATGGACGCGGGCGGCATCGAGTTGCCGTTTCCTGCACGCGCGTTGATGCGTGTGATGTCGAAGGTGATGACGCGCACCGCCTATTACATATGAGCGTTTCACCCGCTTCGCTTCGCTAACCGGAGCACCGCACGTATCGCCTCAGCCATCGCTGAACGCATTTCCGCAAGCGAGACGGCGCCGCGCGCCCCGTTCGTCGTCGGTCCGGGCGACGCCGCCTGTTCCCTTTCAGAATCCCTTGACGATCTCTTTCAATTCGCGCTGTTTCCTCGCACTTTTCACGTATCACCTTCACAAGTTGCACTAGCCCATTCATTTATAACGGTTTTCCGTTTTTATGCGGGACGTGAAGGAGTCGCCCTAAGTCCTTGTTCTAGCAAACAAAATCCGCTCGAAAAGCGCGCCGCTCCCTTGACCCGTGTTTAGCGTTCCTCTAAAGTGGGAGACAGTGTGAGAAAGTGTATTTTTGTGTGTTCCCGGCATCACTTTCGGGTAGATTTTCACGGACCGGGCGGGCGGCGCAAACAGCGCCGCAATAGGGGAGAGCGAAGTGTTCCAAGGGGCGTCGGCGCTGACGCTCGATGCGAAAG
Organism: Paraburkholderia sp. MM6662-R1; assembly: GCF_050436245.1. Classification (NCBI taxonomy): domain Bacteria; kingdom Pseudomonadati; phylum Pseudomonadota; class Betaproteobacteria; order Burkholderiales; family Burkholderiaceae; genus Paraburkholderia; species Paraburkholderia sp. MM6662-R1. The sequence continues at coordinate 3,026,942 of NZ_JBNDLV010000001.1, forward strand.
GGCGGATGTCGATTCCCTCTCGTTATCGGGATGCGCTGCAAACACAGGCAGAGGGCCGGGTGACGATCACCAAGCACCCGGACGGCTGCCTGTTGCTCTTTCCGCGCCCCGAATGGGAAATCTTCCGTGACAAGGTTGACAAGCTGCCCATGAACGCCGCCTGGTGGAAACGCATTTTTCTCGGCAATGCAATGGATGTGGATATGGACGGCGCAGGCCGTGTGCTCGTGTCGCCGGAGTTGCGAGCGGCTGGCTCGCTGGAGAAAGAAGTGACCTTGCTCGGCATGGGCCGCCATTTCGAGCTGTGGGATGCACAGATCTACGCCGCGAAGGAACAGGCGGCGATCGCCGAGGGCATGCCCGAAGCGTTGAAAGATTTCACGTTCTGATCGCGGCTTATTTATATGGCTTCTGCGATGGGAAACGAATTGCAGCATCGCACGGTGCTGTTGAACGAAGCGGTCGATGCGCTGGTCACGCGCGCCGACGGCACGTATGTGGACGGCACGTTCGGCCGTGGCGGCCATAGCCGCCTCGTGCTGGAACGGCTCGGTGAAGCAGGGCGGCTGATCGCGTTCGATAAAGATCCGCTCGCGATCGCGACGGCGCAGAAGATCGCCGATCCGCGCTTTGCCATCGTCCACGAGAGTTTTGCTTCACTGCGCGCCGCGATGGCGGAGCGCGGGGTAGGGCGTGTGTCGGGGGTGTTGCTGGATCTGGGCGTGTCGTCGCCGCAAGTCGACGATCCGGAGCGGGGCTTCAGCTTCCGCGCCGACGGCCCGCTCGACATGCGGATGGACCCGACGCGCGGCGAGTCCGCCGCTGACTGGCTCGCGCGGGCCACGGTGCAGGAATTGACGGAGGTGATACGAGATTATGGGGAAGAACGGTTTGCTTTTCAGATTGCAAAGGCGCTTGTTGCTCGCCGGGCAGAGTCCGACCGTCTTGGGCCTCTCGTCAGCACGGGCGAGCTTGCCCAAATCGTGGCTAACGTCGTCAAAACCCGTGAGAAGGGCAAGGACCCGGCAACCCGCACCTTTCAGGCTATACGGATTCACGTCAATCAAGAGCTTGCGGAGCTGCAAGTCGTTCTAGAAGCAGCGTTGTCGTTGTTGGAGCAAGGGGGGCGGCTGGTGGTCATCAGCTTTCATTCGCTCGAGGACCGGATCGTCAAGCGATTCATGCAGGCGCACGCGAGCACGCCGGCGGTGGATCGCCGTCTGCCGATCCGCGCGGTCGACCTGCCGAGCCCTCCGCTCAAGATCATCGGCCGCGTATTCGCGAGCGACGCTGAGGTCGCCGGCAACCCGCGCGCCCGTTCTGCCGTGATGCGCGTGGCGGAGCGGATCGCGCCATGAACCGCCTCAATATTTTCCTGCTGATCATCGTGATGGGCTGTGCCTTGTCGGTCGTCAACGCGACCAATCAGCAGCGTCAGATCTTTATCCAGCTGCAGCGCGCGCAGTCGCAGGAGCGTCAGCTGCAGCAGGACTATTCGCAGCTTCAATATCAGCAGAGCGCGCTGTCCAAAACGTCGCGCATCGAGCAGCTCGCCACCGCCTCGCTGAAGATGCAATCGGTCACCACGGGCCGCACCCAGTACCTGACGCTCGCCCCGGGCGCCGCGACGGCGATCGACGCACCCATTCCGACTTCCGCGCCGGCCTCGGCGCCGGTCGCGACCCGTCGCGGAGCCACGCGATGAAAAAATCGTCGGCCCACAAGAGCGTTGCGTTTTCGGCCAACCCGATTCTGTCGGTGCGCCTGCCGATGTGGCGCTCGAAGCTCGTCGTGTTCCTGCTGTTCATGGCGTTCGTCGCGCTTGCCGCGCGCGCGTTCTGGATTCAGGGCCCGGGCAACGCGTTCTATCTGAAGCAGGGCGAGATCCGCTATCAGCGCCGCATCGACATGCCGGCCACGCGCGGCAAGATTCTCGACCGCAACGGTCTCGTGCTCGCCACGAGTCTGCCGGTGCGTGCAATCTGGGCGATTCCCGAATCGGTGCCCGACGACCTCGGCGCCGACAAGCTCGACGCGCTCGGCAAACTGCTCGGCATGACCACTAGGGAATTGCGCTCGAAGCTGTCGGAAGACAAGACCTTCGTCTACGTGAAGCGCCAGGTGCCGGTCGACGTCGCAGAAAAAGTCGCGGCGCTCGACATCCCCGGCATTTACTCGCGCGACGAGTACAAGCGCTTCTATCCGGAAGGCGAGATCACCGCTCACCTGATCGGCTTCACGAACGTCGAGGACGAGGGCCAGGAAGGCGTCGAGCTCGGCGACCAGAAGCTGCTCGCGGGCATGTCGGGCAGCCGTCGCGTGATCAAGGACCGGATGGGCCACATCATCGAGGACGTCGACGAACAGGTCGTGCCGCACAACGGCAAGGACGTCGATCTGTCGATCGACAGCAAGATCCAGTACATCGCCTATACGAACCTGAAAGCGGCCGTCGAGAAATTCAAGGCGAAGGCCGGCGCGGCGATGGTGATCGACGTGCGCACCGGCGAAGTGCTCGCGCTCGTCAATTACCCGACCTACAACCCGAACGACCGCTCGCACCTGACCGGCGACCAGCTGCGCAACCGCATCCTGACCGACACGTTCGAGCCGGGTTCGATCATGAAGCCGTTCACGGTGTCGCTCGCGCTCGATCTGCACCGGGTGACGCCGACTACACTGGTAGATACGGGCAACGGCCACTTCGTACTCGACGGCGCGCCGATTACCGACGACAGCGGCTTCGGCGTGCTGACGGTCGGCGGCGTGATCCAGAAGTCGAGCAACATCGGCGCGACCAAAATCGCGATGCAGTTGCGGCCCGAAGAGATGTGGAACATGTACACCAGCATCGGTCTCGGCCAGGCGCCGAAGGTCGGCTTTCCGGGCGCGGCGGCGGGCCGTCTGCGTCCGTGGAAGAGCTGGCGCCGTATCGAGCAGGCGACGATGTCGTACGGCTATGGCCTGTCGGTGTCGCTGTTCCAGCTCGGCCGCGCGTACACCGCGATCGCGCACGACGGCGAAATCATGCCGGTGACGATTTTCCACACGCCGGGCGACCCGCCGGCCACCGGTCCGCAGATCTTCTCGCCGACCACCGCGCGTGAAGTGCGCGCGATGCTCGAAACCGTGGTGTCGCCGCAAGGCACGTCGCCGGATGCGGCGGTGCCCGGCTATCGCGTCGGCGGCAAGAGCGGTACCGCGTACAAGCACGGTCCGCACGGCTACGACCACTCCAAATATCGCGCCTCGTTCGTCGGCATGGCGCCGATGCCGAATCCGCGCATCGTCGTTGCGGTGTCGGTCGACGAGCCGACGGCCGGTAGCCACTTCGGCGGCCAGGTGTCGGGCCCGGTGTTTTCGGGCATCGCCGGGGATACGCTGCGCGCGCTGAACGTGCCGCCCGACATGCCCGTCAAGCAGATGGTCGTGTCCGACGATTCGGCGCCGCCCGCGCCCGGCGCGCCGGCCACGCCGCCCGTGGTGAAGAAGCTGTCGACGAGCCCCGGCGTGAAGAAGATGACCATTTCCGCCAACCCGAAAAATCATCCAGGAGTCGAGCGATGAGCGCGCTGCGCGAGCAACATCCAGCGCACCGGCAGATCGCCGACGCCCTCGCCTGGCTGCACGCACACGTGCAGCCAGGCGCGCATCTGCACGCCGACACGCGCTCGCTCGCGGCCGGCGACGCGTTCTTCGCGTACGCGGTCGATGGCGCGGACAACCGCGCATTCATCGACGCGGCCATCGAGCGCGGTGCGGCCGCCGTGCTCGTGCAACCCGAAGGTTTCAGCGGCACGCTCGACGCGGCCGCCGCACATGCGGTGCCGGCGTTGAACGAACTCGCCGGCACGATCGCGAGCGCGTGGTATCGCGATCCGAGCGACGCGATGCTCGCGGTCGGCATCACCGGCACGAACGGCAAGACCTCGTGCAGCCAGTGGGTCGCCGCGGCGCTGTCCGCGCGCGGCACGCGCTGTGCGATCGTCGGCACGCTTGGCACTGGGCTCGTTGGCCAACTCGTGCACACCGGCTTCACGACGCCCGACGCACCGCAATTGCAACGCAGCCTCGCGCAATTGCGCGACGCGGGCGCGCAGGCGGTGGCGATGGAAGTGTCGTCGCATGCGCTGCACCAGGGGCGCGTGAACGGCACCGCTTTCGACATCGCGGTGTTCACGAACCTGACGCAGGACCATCTCGACTATCACGGCACGTTCGAAGCCTATGAAGCCGCCAAGGCGCGTCTGTTCGCCTGGCCCGAGCTGCGCGCGGCCGTAATCAATCGCGACGATGCCGCCGGCCGGCGTTTGCTCGCGAGCACGCGTAGTCACGCGCGCACGATCGCGTATGGCATCGAGGGCGAGCATGGCGACGCCGACGCTGACGGCACACCGCAAGCCGACGCGTGGCTCACTGCATCGAACGTGCATGCCACCGCGACCGGCACCGCGTTTCATCTGAGCACCTCGGACTGGGGCAACGCCGAAGTCGAAGTGCAAACGCTCGGCCTCTTCAACGTCGGCAATCTGCTCGCGGTGCTCGGCGTGCTGCTCGCCGCCGACGTGCCGTTCGACGCTGCGCTCGCCGAACTCGCGAAGCTCGAACCGGTGAACGGCCGCATGCAGCGTCTGGGCGGCCGTCTGCAGAACGACGAGCCGCTCGTCGTGATCGACTACGCGCACACACCCGACGCGCTCGAAAAGACGCTCGAAGCACTGCGGCCGATCGCGACCGCGCGCGGCGGCGAACTCGTCTGCATGTTCGGCTGCGGCGGCGACCGCGATGCGACCAAGCGTCCGCTGATGGGCGCGATCGCCGAGCGGCTGGCGGACAACCTCGTCGTGACGAGCGACAACCCGCGCAGCGAAGATCCGCTCGCGATCATCGAGCAAATTGCCGCGGGCATGCAGGAAGCGTCGCAGGCGCGCCGCATCGAGGACCGCGCGAGCGCGATCCTGCAGGCGATCCGCGGCGCCGCGCGCGAAGACGTGATCGTGCTGGCCGGCAAGGGGCACGAAGCCACACAGGAAATCATGGGCAAGAAACGCGCTTTCTCCGATCAGGACCACGCCCGCCTCGCGCTTGCCGCGCGCGCCACACAAACACGCGGAGGTGGCGAATGAACATGTTCTCGCTACGTGCAGCCGCCGCGCAGATCCCCGGCGCGAGCGTCACCGGCGACGACAGCGTGCGCTTCGAGCGCGTGTCGACCGACAGCCGCAGCGCTGGCCCCGGCGATCTGTTCATCGCGATCAAGGGCGACCGTTTCGACGCGCACGACTTCCTGCCGCAAGTGGCCGAGCGCAACGTCGCGGCGGTGCTCGTCGCGCGCACGCCGGATAGCTGGAGCGTGCCCGCGATCCGGGTCGCCGATACGCGCGAAGCGCTCGGCGCGCTCGCGCGCGGCTGGCGTCGTCAGTTCGACCTGCCGCTCGTCGCGGTCACGGGCAGCAACGGCAAGACCACGGTCAAGGAAATGATCGCCTCGATCTTCGCGGCCGCGGTCGGCGCGGATGCGCGTCTCGCGACCGCGGGCAATTTCAACAACGACATCGGCCTTCCGCTCACGCTGTTCCGTCTGCATGCCGCGCATCGGCTCGCGGTGGTCGAACTCGGCATGAACCATCCGGGCGAAACTGAACAGCTCGCGAAGCTTGCCGAGCCGACGGTTGCCGTCGTCAACAACGCGCAGCGCGAGCACCAGGAATTCATGGCGACCGTCGAGGCGGTCGCGCTCGAACACGCGAGCGTGATTCACGTGCTGTCGCCGGAAGGCACGGCGGTATTCCCCGCCGACGACGCATACGCGAGCATCTGGCGCGTCGCCGCGACCGGCAGCCGCATCATCGATTTCGCGTTGGACAGCGCGGAGCGCACGACCGAAGCCGCGGTGAAGGGCAGGTTCGACGGCAAGCGTTTGAGTATCGACACGCCGCAAGGCCATCTCGACGTCACGCTGCAGGTGCTCGGCAATCACAACGCGCACAACGCGCTCGCGGCGGCCTCCGCCGCGTTGGCAGCGGGCGTGTCGCTCGACGCGATCCAGCGCGGCCTCGAATCGTTCGGCGCGGTGAAGGGCCGTCTGCAGGTCAAGCAGGCCGTGCTCGGCACGCTCGCGGGCGCAACCGTGATCGACGACACCTACAACGCGAATCCCGATTCGATGCGCGCCGCGATCGACGTGCTCGCGTCACGTGAATCGCCGCGTGTGCTCGTGATGGGCGACATGGGCGAAGTCGGCGACAACGGCCCGGCGTTTCACCGCGAAATCGGCGCGTATGCGAAAGAGCGCGGTATCGACGCGCTGTATGCGATCGGCGACGCCTCGCGCGACGCCTGCGCCGCATACGGCGCGGGTGCGCACCACGTCGCCGATGTCGGCGCACTGGTCGCGCACCTGCAGCAGGCCGGCTTCGGCGCTGCCGCAACGCTTCTCGTGAAAGGCTCGCGCTTCATGCAGATGGAGCGCGTGGTGGACGCCGTTACGAGTCCACAACCCAACGCCGCGGGCACGACGCCCGCTGCACATTGAAATAGAAGGATCCAGGCATGCTACTGGCGCTGGCGCAATGGCTGCAGAATGACGCAAGCTTCTTGCGCGTGTTCAGTTATCTGACGTTTCGCGCGGTGATGGCGACCATCACCGCGTTGTTGATCGGGCTCGTTTGCGGCCCGGCGGTCATTCGCAAGCTGACCGCGATGAAGGTAGGCCAGGCCGTTCGCAAGGACGGCCCCCAAACTCACCTCGTCAAATCGGGCACGCCGACGATGGGCGGCGTGCTGATCCTGCTCGGCATTGCCGTGGCCACGCTGCTGTGGGCCGATCTGACCAACCGCTTCATCTGGATCGTGATGCTCGTCACGTTCGGCTTCGGCGTGATCGGCTGGGTCGACGATTACCGCAAGGTCGTCCACAAGGACCCGCGGGGCATGTCGTCGCGCGAGAAGTATTTCTGGCAATCGGTGATCGGCTTGTTCGCGGCGGTTTATCTCGCGTTCAGCGTGTCCGAGGCGAGCAACGTGCGCGTGTTCGACCTGTTCATGGCGTGGGTGCGCAGCGGCCTGTCGATGGGCCTGCCCGCGCGCGCCGACCTGCTGTTGCCGTTCTTCAAGTCGATGACCTATCCGCTCGGCGTGTGGGGCTTCATCGTGCTCACGTATCTGGTGATCGTCGGCGCGAGCAACGCGGTGAACCTGACCGACGGCCTCGATGGCCTCGTGATCATGCCGGTCGTGCTGGTCGGCGCGTCGCTCGGCGTGTTCGCGTACGTGATGGGCAGTTCGGTCTACTCGAAGTACCTGCTGTTTCCGCACATTCCCGGCGCGGGCGAATTGCTGATCTTCTGTTCGGCGATGGGCGGCGCGGGTCTCGCGTTCCTTTGGTTCAACACGCACCCGGCGCAGATGTTCATGGGCGACGTCGGCGCGCTGGCCCTCGGCGGCGCGCTCGGCACCGTTGCGGTGATCGTGCGTCAGGAAATCGTGCTGTTCATCATGGGCGGCATTTTCGTCGCGGAAACGCTGTCGGTGATGCTGCAGGTCACGTGGTTCAAATACACGAAGCGCCGTTACGGCGAAGGGCGGCGGCTCTTCAAGATGGCACCGCTGCATCACCATTTCGAATTGTCGGGCTGGAAGGAAACGCAGGTGGTCGTGCGTTTCTGGATCATCACGTTGATGTTGTGCCTGTTCGGTTTGTCCACGCTCAAATTGCGTTAAGCAGCAGTATTTAAGGAAGCAGGCGATGTTCGGCGAGAAGTTTCGGGATCGGCAAAAGCCGATGGTGCTCGTGCTGGGACTGGGTGAATCCGGTCTCGCGATGGCGCGCTGGTGCGCCAGGCACGGCTGTCGGCTGCGCGTGGCCGATACGCGCGAAGTGCCGCCGAATCTGTCCGCGCTCGAAGCGCATGGCGTCGATGCCGATTTCGTCGGCGGTCCGTTTTCGCCGGTGCTGCTCGAAGGCGTCGAGCTGGTCGCGATCAGCCCGGGACTGTCGCCGCTGGCCGCCGATCTGCTGCCGCTGGTCACGGCGGCGCGCGAGCAGGGCATCCCGGTGTGGGGCGAACTCGAACTGTTCTCGCAGGCGCTGCGCACGCTCGGCGAGTCCGGCTACGCGCCGAAGGTGATCGCGATCACCGGCACGAACGGCAAGACCACGACGACGAGTCTCGCCGGCTTGCTGTGCGAACGCGCAGGCAAGAAGGTCGCGGTGGCGGGCAACATCAGCCCGTCGCTGCTCGACAAGCTCTCCGAAGCGATCGACCAGACCGCGCTGCCCGACGTGTGGGTGCTCGAACTGTCGAGCTTCCAGCTAGAGACCTCGCATACGTTTACGCCGGACGCGGCCGCCGTGCTCAACATCACGCAGGATCATCTGGACTGGCACGGCGGACTCGATGCGTACGCGGCCGCGAAGGGCCGCATCTTCGGTACACGGACGGTGCGCGTGCTGAACCGCGACGACGCACGCGTGATGGCGCTCGCGCCCGCCAGTGGCGACGCGGAGGTCGTCACGTTCGGCGTGACCGAGCCGAAGAACGACGGTGACTATGGCCTCCTGCGCGACAACGGCATGGTGTGGCTCGTCGAAGCGCAAGATCGCGACGCGAGCGACGAGTCCCCCAAGGGGACTTCCTTCGGGGCGCCGACGCCGAAGCGCCGTCGCAAGAACGAAGCAGCCGCAACGCCCGACATCGCGTCGAAGCGTCTGATGCCCGCCGACGCACTGCGCATCCGTGGCCTGCACAACGCCGCCAACGCGTTGGCCGCGTACGCGCTCGCACGCGCGATCGGCCTGCCCGGCGCGCCGCTTTTGCACGGCCTGCGCGAATATCGCGGCGAGCCGCATCGCGTGGAACTGATCGCGTCGATCGACGGCATCGACTATGTGGACGACAGCAAGGGCACCAACGTCGGCGCGACGGTCGCCGCGCTCGACGGTCTCGCGCAGCGCGTCGTGCTGATCGCCGGCGGCGACGGCAAGGGTCAGGAGTTCGAGCCGCTCGCCGCACCGGTGATGCGCTGGTGCCGCGCGGTGATGCTGATCGGCCGCGACGCGCCACAGATTCGCGCGGCGCTCGAACATTGCGGCGTCGCGATGACCGATCACGCGACTCTTGAAGACGCGACGCGCGCGGCCACCGCGCTCGCGCAGCCCGGCGACGCGGTGCTGCTGTCGCCCGCGTGCGCGAGCTTCGACATGTTCAAGGGTTACGCACACCGCGCGGCGGTATTCCGCAGCACGGTCGAAGATATCGCGGCCGAACGGGGGACGATGATATGAGCTGGTCGGAACGTTTCGGCTCGCGCGAACCCTCCGGCGGCAACGGCGCCGCGGCGCGCACGTCCACCCGCACGGGCGGCAGCGGTCTCGCGAGCGCGGTCAACGGCGTGCGGCCGCTGCGCTCGCGCATGCTCGACTACGACCACTCGCTGCTGTGGGTCGTCGTCGCGCTGCTCGGGCTCGGCGTCGTGATGGTGTACTCGGCGTCGATCGCGATGCCCGATTCGCCGAAGTACGCGTCGTATCGCGATTGGGCGTTCCTCGTGCGCCAGCTCATCTTCGTGCTGATGGGCGCGGCGGTCGGCGTCGCGTCGTTCCGCATTCCGATTTCGACGTGGGACAAGTACGCACCGAAGCTCTTCCTGATCTCGCTCGTCGCGCTCGTGATCGTGCTGATCCCGCACATCGGCAAGGGCGTGAACGGCGCGCGCCGCTGGATTCCGCTCGGCATCACGAACATGCAGCCGTCGGAAATCATGAAGCTCGCGGTGACGATCTACGCGGCGAACTACACGGTGCGCAAGCAGGAATACATGCACAGCTTCGCCAAGGGCTTTCTGCCGATGGCCGTCGCGGTCGGTCTCGTCGGCATGCTGCTGCTGCTCGAGCCGGACATGGGCGCGTTCATGGTGATCGCGGCGATCGCGATGGGCGTGCTGTTCCTCGGCGGTGTGAACGGCAAGCTGTTTGGCGGCCTCGTCGCGACCGCGGTGGGCACGTTCACGTTGCTGGTGTGGGCGTCGCCGTGGCGTCGTGAGCGGATCTTCGCCTACCTCGATCCGTGGGACGATCGCTAACGCGCAGGGCAAGGCGTATCAGCTGACGCACTCGCTGATCGCGTTCGGGCGCGGCGAGTGGTTCGGCGTCGGTCTCGGCGGCAGCGTCGAGAAGCTCAACTATCTGCCGGAAGCGCATACCGACTTCATTCTCGCGGTGATCGGCGAGGAGCTCGGTTTCGTCGGTGTGCTCGTCGTGATCCTGATGTTCTACTGGATCGTGCGCCGTTCGTTCGAGATCGGCCGCCAGGCGCTCGCGCTCGATCGCACGTTCGCGGGTCTGGTCGCGAAGGGCGTCGGCATATGGTTCGGCGCGCAGACCTTCATCAACATGGGCGTGAACCTCGGCCTACTGCCGACCAAGGGCCTGACGTTGCCGCTCGTCAGTTACGGCGGCTCGGGCATTTTGTTGAACTGCGTGGCGATCGCGGTGCTGATGCGGGTCGACTATGAAAATCGTGTGTTGATGCGCGGGGGCAAGGTATGACGGCTCTGCCACAACGCACGCTGATGGTGATGGCCGGCGGCACCGGGGGACACGTGTTCCCGGGGCTCGCGGTCGCCCATCTGATGCAGGCGTGGGGCTGGAAAGTCGTGTGGCTCGGCAACCCCGCGGGCATGGAAGCGACGCTGGTACCGAAGCACGGCATTCCAATGGAGTACCTGCGCTTCGGCGGCGTGCGCGGCAAAGGCCTGAAGACCAAGCTGATGCTGCCGGTGAATCTGCTGCGCGCGTGCACGCAGAGTTTGAGCGTGCTGCGTCGCGTGAAGCCCGACGTCGTGCTCGGCATGGGCGGCTACATCACGTTCCCGGCCGGTCTGATGACCGCGCTGAGCGGCCGGCCGCTCGTGCTGCACGAACAGAATTCGATCGCGGGTCTCGCGAACAAGGTGCTCGCGAAGCTCGCGAAGCGCGTGCTGGTCGCATTTCCGGATGCGCTGCCGCACAGCGAATGGACCGGTAATCCGATTCGCGAGGAACTTGCGCGGGCGAATCCACCCAAAGCACGCTACGCGCAGCGTAATGGTCCGCTGAACATGCTCGTCGTGGGCGGCAGTCTCGGCGCCGCGGCGTTGAACGAAGTCGTGCCGCGCGCGCTCGCGCTGCTTGGCTCCAACGAGAGACCGCGCATCGTGCATCAGGCGGGCGCGAAGCATATCGACGCGCTGCGCGAGAACTACGCGGCGGCTGGTTTGCAGGCTGGTGCGGACGTCTCGCTCGTGCCGTTCATCGACGACATGACGAGCGCTTACGAAGCAGCCGATCTGGTGATCTGCCGCTCGGGCGCGATGACCGTGTCGGAGATCTCGGCGGTCGGCGTCGCGGCGCTGTTCGTGCCGTTCCCGTACGCGGTCGACGATCACCAGACCACTAATGCAGCGTTCCTCGCCAGCAACGGCGCGGCGCTGGTCGTGCAACAACGCGATCTGTCGGCGGAAAAGCTCGCCGACTGGTTGCGCAGCCAGACGCGGGAAAGTCTCGCGGAAATGGCGGAGCGTTCGCGCTCGCTCGCGAAACCGGATGCCACCGAACAGGTCGCGCAGATCTGCGCGACCGTGGCGGCTGCGGGTTCGATGGCGGGCGTGAGCCCGGAAGGAAAGCAATGAAACACATCGTCAAACACATTCATTTCGTCGGCATCGGCGGCGTGGGCATGAGCGGCATCGCCGAAGTGCTCGTCAATCTCGGCTATCAGGTGAGCGGCTCGGACCTGTCGGGCAACGCGGTCACCGAGCGCCTCGCCGGGCTCGGCGCGCGCATTTCGATCGGGCACGCGGCGCAGAACATCGAAGGCGCGAACGCGGTGGTGGTGTCGACCGCGGTGCGCAGCGACAACCCGGAAGTGCTGGCCGCGCGTCATCGCCGCATTCCGATCGTGCCGCGCGCGGTGATGCTCGCGGAGTTGATGCGTCTGAAGCAGGGCATCGCGATTGCCGGCACGCACGGCAAGACCACGACCACGTCGCTGGTCGCGAGCGTGCTCGCCGCGGGCGGGCTCGATCCGACCTTCGTGATCGGCGGCCGGCTGATCAGCGCGGGCGCGAATGCGCGCCTCGGCACCGGCGACTTCATCGTCGCCGAGGCGGACGAATCGGACGCGTCGTTCCTGAACCTGTTCCCGGTGATCGAGGTCATCACGAACATCGACGCCGATCATATGGACACCTATGGTCACGACTTCGCGCGTCTGAAGCAGGCCTTCATCGAATTCACGCACCGTTTGCCGTTCTACGGCATCGCGGTGCTGTGCGTCGACGATCCGAACGTGAAGGAGATCCTGCCGTTCGTGTCGAAGCCGATCATCCGCTACGGTTTCGCGGCCGATGCGCAGGTGCGCGCGGTCAACGTCGAAGCTCGCGAAGGCCGCATGCATTTCACCGTGATGCGCGAAGACGCGGCGCCGCTCGACGTCACGTTGAACCTGCCGGGCGAGCACAACGTGCAGAACGCGTTGGCCGCAATTGCAATTGCGACTGAACTCGAAGTGAAAGATGCCGATATCCAGCGAGCGCTCGCGGATTTCAACGGCGTCGGCCGACGCTTCCAACGCTATGGCGAAGTGCCGGTTCTCAGCGACGGCCAGGCCGCGGGCTCCTACACGCTGGTGGACGACTACGGTCACCACCCGGTCGAAATGGCCGCCACGTTGGCGGCGGCGCGCGGCGCATTTCCGGGCCGGCGTCTGGTGCTGGCGTTCCAGCCGCACCGCTTCACGCGCACGCGTGATTGCTTCGAGGATTTCGTGAAAGTGCTGTCGACCGTCGACGCGCTCGTGCTGACCGAAGTCTATGCGGCCGGCGAAGCGCCGATCGTCGCCGCCGACGGCCGCGCATTGGCGCGCGCGCTGCGCGTCGCGGGCAAGGTCGAGCCGGTGTTTGTCGATACGGTGGATGAAGTGCCGGACGCGCTGTCCACGGTGGTGCGCGACGGCGATGTGGTGATTACGATGGGCGCGGGTTCGATCGGCGGTGTGCCGGTTCGACTCGCTCAGGAACAGAAGGTGTGAGATGAGCAGTATCGACCCTAAACAATTCGGCAAGGTGGCAGTGCTGCTCGGCGGTAATTCCGCCGAGCGCGAGGTGTCGCTCAATTCCGGGCGCCTGGTGTTGCAAGGCCTGCGTGACGCGGGCGTCGACGCGCATCCGTTCGATCCGGCCGAGCGTCCGCTGTCCGCGTTGAAGGATGAAGGCTTCGTGCGCGCGTTCAACGCGCTGCATGGCGGCTACGGCGAGAACGGCCAGATCCAGGGCGCGCTGGATTTCTATGGCATCCGTTACACCGGTAGCGGCGTGCTCGGCTCGGCGCTCGGTCTCGACAAGTTCCGCACCAAGCTCGTGTGGCAGCAGCTCGGCATTCCGACTCCGCCGTTCGAAGCGGTGCTGCGCGGTGACGACTACGAAGCGCGCGCCAAGGAGATCGTCGCGAAGCTCGGTCTGCCGCTGTTCGTGAAGCCGGCGAGCGAAGGTTCGAGTGTCGCCGTGATCAAGGTGAAGCGCGCGGATGCGCTGCCGGCCGCGTTGATCGAAGCCGTGAAGCACGACCGTATCGTCGTGGTCGAGAAGAGCATCGAAGGCGGCGGCGAATACACCGCGTGCATCGCCGGCAATCTGGACCTGCCGGTGATCCGCATCGTGCCGGCCGGCGAGTTCTACGACTACCACGCGAAGTACGTCGCCAACGACACGCAGTATCTGATTCCGTGCGGTCTCGGCGCCGAAGAGGAAGCGCGCCTGAAGGTGCTCGCGCGCCGCGCGTTCGATGTGCTCGGCTGCACCGACTGGGGCCGCGCGGACTTCATGCTCGACGGCGAAGGCAAGCCGTACTTCCTCGAAGTGAATACGGCGCCCGGCATGACCGATCACTCGCTGCCGCCGAAAGCGGCGCGCGCGGTCGGCATCAGCTATCAGGAACTGGTGGTCGGCGTGTTGGCGCTGACGCTGCAGGATTAACCAAGGCAACCGCAAGCGACACCATGTGGAACAACGTTCGCCAGCTCAATCTCGCCACCAACGCGCTGCACGCGTTGCTGGTGCTCGTGCTGCTGGCGGCGGGCGGTTACTGGCTGATCCAGCGCCCGAATTTCGCGCTGCGCGAGATCCAGATCGACGGCGATACCGAGCACATCAATTCGCCGACGGTACGCGCCGGCGTGGTGGGGCGACTGAAGGGCAACTTCTTCACGGTCGATCTCGACGCCGCACGGCAGGCGTTCGAGCAGATGCCGTGGGTGCGTCACGCGAGCGTACGGCGCGTGTGGCCGAATGCACTGGCTGTCACGCTCGAGGAGTACAAGCCGCTTGGGACGTGGGGCAGCGATCAGCTGGTGAGCGTCGACGGCGAGCTGTTCACCGCGAATCAGGGCGAGCTCGACGGAGACCTGCCGGCGTTCGACGGCCCGGACGGTACGGCGAAGGAAGTCGTCGCGCGTTATCACGACTTCCAGAAGTGGTTCGCGGCGATCCACGAGACGCCCGAGGAAGTGACGCTGTCGCCGCGCTACGCGTGGACGGTGAAGCTGTCGAACGGCACGCAGGTGGAGTTGGGCCGCGAACGCAATCAGGACACGCTGGCCGATCGCAGCAAGCGCCTGACCGCGGCATGGAGCGCGGTGACGCAACGTTGGGGAAAGGATATCGAGAATGCGGACTTGCGCTATCCGAACGGTTTCGCGATTCGTGCCACTGGCATGCGCTTCATCAGCGAACCCGACAAGGGCAAGAAGTAAACGGACATCACACGCACTGAGCACGCTATGAGTAAAGACTATAAAGATCTGCTGGTCGCCCTCGACATCGGAACGTCGAAGGTAGTGGCCATCGTCGCCGAGTTGAAGGGCGAGGGTCACTACGAGGTGATCGGTCTCGGCCAGAGCGAATCGAAGGGGCTCAAGAAGGGCGTGGTGGTGAATATCGAAGCCACCGTGCAGTCGATTCAGCGCGCGCTCGAGGAAGCCGAGCTGATGGCCGACTGCAAGATCACGAACGTGTTCACCGGGATCGCCGGCAGCCATATCCGCAGCTTCAATTCGAGCGGCATGGTCGCGATCAAGGAGAAGGAAGTCACGCAGGCCGACGTCGCGCGCGTAATCGAAACCGCGAAGGCGATCAACATTCCGACCGACCAGCAGGTGCTGCATATCCTCACGCAGGAATTCATCATCGACGGTCAGGAAGACGTGCGCGAGCCGATCGGCATGAGCGGCATCCGCCTCGAAGTGAAGGTGCATATCGTGACCGGTGCCGTGAGCGCGGCGCAGAACATCGTCAAGTGCGTGCGTCGCTGCGGCCTCGAAGTGAACGACCTGATTCTGCAGCCGCTCGCGTCGTCGCTCGCAGTGCTGACGGAAGACGAAAAGGAACTGGGCGTGGTGCTGGTCGACATCGGCGGCGGCACGACGGACATCGCGATCTTCAGCGAAGGCGCGATTCGCCACACGGCCGTGATTCCGATCGCCGGCGACCAGATCACGAGCGACATCGCGATGGCGCTGCGCACGCCGACGCCGGATGCCGAGGACATCAAGGTCGACTACGGCATCGCCAAGCAGGCGCTCGCCGATCCGGACGAGATGATCGAAGTGCCGGGTCTCGGCGAGCGCGGTCCGCGCACGCTGTCGCGCCAGGCATTGGCGGCCGTGATCGAGCCGCGCGTCGAAGAACTGTTTTCGCTCGTGCAGCAGGTGGTGCGCGAGTCGGGTTATGAGGAACTGCTGAGCTCGGGCGTCGTGCTGACGGGCGGCGCGTCGATGATGATCGGCATGGTCGAGCTCGGTGAGGACATTTTCCTGAAACCGGTGCGCATCGGCGTGCCGGAGTATGCGGGCGGTCTCGCCGACGTCGTGCGCAATCCGCGCTATTCGACGGCGATGGGTCTGCTCGTCGAAGGACGCTCGCAGCGCATGCGCGGGCGCAAGGTTGCGGTGCAGTCGGGGTCGATGGGACAGGTGTTCTCGCGCATGAAGGACTGGTTCCTCGGCAACTTCTGACCACGGGTTTCGAGAAATTCGCGCTGGTGCCGGCGGCCGGCGCGCGACAGGGGGTTGCCCGATCTCCTGCCGGATAACGCCGAGTGGCGGTAACTTTTTATCTTGACGGAGGCAACATGGAATTCCAGATGCTGGAAACCGAAACGAGCGGCACGATCATCAAGGTCGTCGGAGTCGGTGGCGCTGGCGGCAATGCCGTTCAGCACATGATCAACAAAGGCGTGCAAGGCGTCGACTTCATCGTGATGAACACGGACGCGCAGGCGCTGTCGCGTTCGCGCGCCACCGCGGTGATCCAGCTCGGCAACACGGGTCTGGGCGCGGGCGCCAAGCCGGAAATGGGGCACGCCGCCGCTGAAGAAGCACGCGAGCGTATCGCCGACGCACTGCGCGGCGCGCACATGGTGTTCATCACCGCCGGCATGGGTGGCGGTACCGGCACGGGCGCGGCACCGGTCGTCGCGCAGATCGCGAAGGAAATGGGTATTTTGACCGTTGGCGTCGTCAGCAAGCCGTTCGAATTCGAAGGCGGCAAGCGTATGCGCGTGGCGGAAGCCGGTTCGCAGCAACTGGAGGATCACGTCGACTCGCTGATCGTCGTGCTGAACGACAAGCTGTTCGAGGTGATGGGCGACGACGCCGAGATGGACAAGTGCTTCCAGTGCGCTGACGACGTTCTGAACAACGCGGTCGCGGGCATTGCGGAAATCATCAACGTCGACGGTCTCGTCAACGTCGACTTCGAAGACGTGAAGACCGTGATGGGCGAGCAGGGCAAGGCGATGATGGGCACGGCGACGGTTGCCGGCGTCGATCGCGCGCGTCTTGCGGCCGAACAGGCCGTCGCGAGCCCGCTGCTGGAAGGCGTCGATCTGTCGGGCGCGCGTGGCGTGCTGGTCAACATCACGTCGAGCCGTTCGCTGCGTCTGTCGGAAACGCGCGAAGTGATGAACACGATCAAGAGCTATGCCGCGGAAGATGCCACGGTGATCTTCGGCGCCGTGTACGACGACGCGATGGGCGACGCGCTGCGCGTGACGGTCGTCGCGACGGGCCTCGGCCGCGCGGCGAAGAAGCAGCAATCTGCACCGATGACGCTGCTGCGCACCGGCACCGACAACCAGCCGATCGGCGCGATGACGCATGCGGCGTACGCACCGGCGGCAGGCCACGCCAGCACGGCCGACTACGGCGCGCTCGATACGCCGGCCGTGTGGCGCACCTCGCGCGACACGGCGGCCTCGCACGTGCAGGCGCTGCAGGAAAAGGGCGTCGATACGTACGACATTCCGGCATTCCTGCGCAAGCAGGCGGACTGAGCGCACGGGCAGGCTTCGTTGCCGCGTTGCGAGTAAGGTCGCAGATGCAGCGCTGGCGGACGAACGCACGAGCGTGGCGGGTGAACGGCAAGCAGGTCGCTTATCGTCTGATTCGCGGCAGGGGCAACTGCCCTCTGCGGATTCGCGAAGCGGACGAAGTGGCTGCCGCCGAACGGCGTTGGCTTATAGTTGAATGGGCCGAACCGAAATTCACTGCGACACGAGGACGTGCGAGCGTGCTTCGCATCGATGCAAAGGACTGAGCATGATCAAGGAAGGTGAAAAGTTGCCCGACGCGACGCTCTTCGAGTACGTCGAAGACGACCGGGCGGGCTGCACGATCGGACCGAACAGTTTCGACGTGCACGAGCAGACGGCGGGCAAGCGCGTGGTGATCTTCGGATTGCCCGGCGCGTTCACGCCGACCTGTTCGGCCAAACATGTACCGGGCTATGTCGAGCATGCCGAGCAGTTGCGCGCTGCCGGCATCGACGAAATCTGGTGCGTGTCCGTCAACGACGCGTTCGTCATGGGCGCGTGGGGACGCGATCAGCACACCTCGGGCAAGGTGCGCATGATGGCGGACGGTAGTGCGGCTTTCACACGGGCGCTTGGTCTGGAGCAGGATCTGTCGGCGCGCGGCATGGGGATCCGTTCCCTGCGCTACGCGATGGTGATCGACGACGGCGTGGTCAAGACGCTGAATGTCGAGGCTGCCGGCAAATTCGAAGTCAGCGATGCAGCGAGTATTCTCGCCACGTTGAGCTAGTTGCTGACGTCGCACCTTCGCCGCGACCCTGCGCTTATGCCGCGTGGCGTTACGGCAACGGTGATTACGACGCTTTTGTGACAGGCCGTTACGCGGGCCGATGACCGGAAACGCCTCCGTTCCGGGGCATCGGCCCGTCACGCTTTCCGTCGGGGAGCCCGGTGGGTAATGCAGCGAAACAGATTGTCACGTTCCCCGCAAAGACGCTGGTCTGGGGATTGGAGTATAATTCGCGCTATGAAATAAAAAATCCTGATTAGGATTTTCAATCGAACAGAATGCCACCATGTTGAAGCAGCGCACAATTAAATCGATCGTCAAGACTGTCGGCATCGGGCTGCACTCCGGCCGTAAAGTCAATCTGACGCTCCGCCCGGCGGCGCCGGGCACTGGCATCGTTTTTTCGCGCGTGGATTTGCCCACGCCGGTGGACATTCCTGCGTCGGCGCTGGCGATTGGCGATACGCGTCTGGCTTCCGTGTTGCAGAAAGACGGCGCGCGCGTGTCGACCATTGAGCATCTGATGTCCGCCTGCGCCGGTCTTGGCATCGACAATCTTTACGTCGACGTCACCGCCGAGGAAATCCCGATCATGGATGGCAGTGCGGGTTCGTTCGTGTTCCTGATCCAGTCGGCGGGTATCGAAGAGCAGAACGCGCCGAAGAAATTCATCAAGGTCACGAAGCCGGTCGAAATCCGTGACGGCGACAAGTTCGCGCGCCTCGATCCGTACTTCGGTTTCAAGCTCAAATTCACGATCGACTTCCGTCACCCGGCCGTGGACAAAACCGGTCAGGCGTTGGAAGTGGATTTCGCCAACACGTCGTACGTGCGCGAAATCGCGCGTGCCCGCACGTTCGGCTTCGCGCACGAAGTGGAAATGATGCGTGAGCTTGGCCTCGCGCGCGGCGGCAGCATGGACAACGCGATTGTGCTCGACGAGTATCGCATCCTGAACAACGACGGCTTGCGTTACGACGACGAGTTCGTCAAGCACAAAATGCTCGACGCCATCGGCGACCTGTACGTGGTCGGCCACCCGCTGCTCGCGTCGTACACCGCGTACAAGTCGGGCCACGGTCTGAACAACGCGTTGCTGCGTGAGCTGCTCGCGCACGAAGACTCGTACGAAATCGTCACTTTCGACGACACGCAGAAGGCCCCACGCGGCTTCGCGTACGAGACGCAGACTGCGTTCGCATAAAGCCAGCGTAACGGGCAAGCGAATGAAAAACGGCCCCTCGGGGCCGTTTTTTTTCGTCGAGCGTTCAGCGATTGCGCCGATGCCGCGCGGCCATGCGCGCGAGCGCCTCCTGCAACGGCGAAGGCTCAAGCGATTCGCTCAACGCCTGCAGTGCGGCGGCGCCCGCCGGCGTCATGCGCGCTTGTTTTACGGGCGGCGGTTCTTTCAGCGGCTGCGGCCGCACGCGAATCTTCAGCGCCTGCACGGGCCAGCCGCGCTGCTGCAAATCCGCCAGCAGCCGCGGCTCCAGATGCCGCAGACGCGCCGCGAGCGCGTTGTGCGCGGCGAACAGGGCCAGCACGCCCTCCTTGATGAAGCCAGGCTCGACGCTCGTCGCCAGATAATCGGGCAGCAGCTCGCGCAGATCCTTCTCGAGCGCGGCGATCTGCTCGACGCCTGCGCGCAGCGCAGCGAACGCGTCCGTGCGGCCGAGTACCTCGGCAAGCGGTTGCGGACGGCGCCGATCGAACTGCTTCGGCGGCCTTGAAAAGGACGAAAAACGGCTCATGTTTGGGATTGACGACGTGAGCTCGCCCCATGCGCGCTCACGCCGCGATTGTACCGCGCGGGCAGCTTGCGAAGTCGGTCCGCGCCGCGCCGGAGGTTGCCGGGCGGGGCTGGCGGAGGCCGGCGCCGTCACGCCTGCGACACGAGCGCGGCCGGAGGCGCGTGCTAAAATGCCCGATTCGAATTCACACTTGGACTAAGCCGCCGAGGACTTTCCGACCCAGGCGCGGTATGCGCATAGTGCATACCGCGAGCCAGCCGAAGCCGCGACGCAGACACCGATCCGATGACCACCGGTTTTCTACAGAAGATTTTTGGCAGCCGTAATCAGCGGCTAGTCAAGCAATATCAAAAGACCGTCGCGGCGATCAATGCGCTCGAGCCGCAGATCGAGCAATTGACGGATGACCAACTGCGCGCCAAAACGGGTGAATTCCGCCAGCGCGTCGCGAGCGGCGAATCGCTCGACAAGATCCTGCCGGAAGCGTTCGCGGTCTGCCGCGAGGCCAGCAAGCGGGTGCTGAAGATGCGCCACTTCGACGTGCAGCTGATCGGCGGTATGGCGCTGCACTACGGCAAGATCAGCGAAATGCGCACCGGCGAGGGCAAGACGCTCGTCGCGACGCTGCCGGTGTACCTGAACGCGCTGTCGGGCCGCGGCGTCCACGTGGTCACGGTCAACGACTACCTCGCGCAGCGCGCGACGCCGAATGGATGGCGCGTCTCTACAACTTCCTCGGTCTGTCGGTCGGTATCAACCTGTCGCAGATGGAGCACACGGCGAAGCAGCAAGCCTACGCCGCCGACATCACCTACGGCACCAACAACGAATTCGGCTTCGACTACCTGCGCGACAACATGGTCTACGAGACCGACGCGCGCGTGCAGCGTAGCCTGAACTTCGCGGTCGTCGACGAGGTGGACTCGATCCTGATCGACGAAGCGCGTACGCCGCTGATCATCTCCGGCCAGGCCGAAGATCACACCGAACTCTACGTGCGCATGAACGCGTTGCCGCCGCTGCTCGAGCGCCAGATCGGCGAAGAGAAGGCGGACGGCACCGGCGTCGAGAAGCCGGGCGACTACACGCTGGACGAAAAAGGCCGTCAGGTCTTCCTGACCGAGTCGGGCCACGAAAAGGCCGAGCGCCTGCTCTCCGAGTGGGGCCTGATCGGCGACGGCGAAAGCCTGTACGCGCCGCAGAACATCACGCTGATGCACCACGTGTACGCGGCGTTGCGCGCGCACACGCTGTTCTTCAAGGATCAGCACTACGTCGTGCAGAACGGCGAAGTGATCATCGTCGACGAATTTACCGGCCGTCTGATGGCCGGCCGCCGCTGGTCTGACGGTCTGCACCAGGCGGTCGAGGCGAAGGAACACGTGAAGATCCAGAGCGAGAACCAGACGCTCGCATCGATCACGTTCCAGAACTACTTCCGCATGTACGCGAAGCTGGCCGGCATGACCGGCACGGCCGACACCGAAGCGTACGAATTCAACGAGATCTACGGTCTCGAAACGGTCGTGATCCCGACCAACCGTCCGCCGAAGCGGATCGACAAGCAGGATCAGATCTACAAGACCGCGAAGGAACGCTACGACGCGGTGATCCGCGACATTCGCGAGTGCTTCGAACGAGGTCAGCCGGTGCTGGTTGGCACGACGTCGATCGAGAACTCGGAGCTGCTGTCGCATCTGCTGAAGCAGGTCAGCTTGCCGCACGAAGTGCTGAACGCGAAGCAGCACGCGCGCGAAGCGGAGATCGTCGCCGAAGCGGGCCGTCCGCAGCGCGTCACGATCGCGACCAACATGGCCGGCCGTGGTACGGACATCGTGCTCGGCGGCAACGCGGAGAAGCAGGCGTCGTTCATCGAGCAGGACGAAACGCTCGCCGCCGACGAAAAGCAGCGCCGCATCCAGAAGCTGCACGACGAATGGCAGACGCTGCACGACCAGGTGAAGGCCGCGGGCGGTCTGCACATCATCGGCACCGAACGTCACGAGTCGCGCCGGATCGACAACCAGCTGCGCGGCCGTGCGGGCCGTCAGGGCGACCCGGGTTCGTCGCGCTTCTATCTGTCGCTGGAAGATCCGCTGCTGCGCATTTTCGCGGGCGACCGCGTGCGCGCGATCATGGACCGCCTGAAGATGCCGGAAGGCGAGGCGATCGAAGCAGGCATCGTGTCGCGCTCGATTGAATCGGCGCAACGCAAGGTCGAGGCGCGCAACTTCGATATTCGTAAGCAATTGCTCGAATACGACGACGTATCGAACGACCAGCGCAAGGTGATCTACCAGCAGCGCAACGAACTGCTCGAAGCGAACGACATCACCGAGACCATCAGCGCGATGCGTCACGGCGTGGTCGGCGACATCGTGCATCAGTTCGTGCCGGTGGGCAGCATCGAAGAGCAGTGGGACGTGCCCGAGCTCGAGGAAGTGCTGCGCAACGAATGGCAGCTCGACCTCGCGATTCAGGAAATGATCAACGAGTCGAACTCGATCAGCGCGGAAGAGATTCTCGAAGCGGTCGAGGCCGCCGCGGACGAAGGGTACGAGGCGAAGGTCCAGCTGGTCGGCCGCGAATCGTTCAGCGCGTTCGAGCGCTCGATCATGCTGCAGACGCTCGACCGCGCGTGGCGCGAGCATCTGGCCGCGCTCGATCATCTGCGTCAGGGCATCCATCTGCGCGGCTATGCGCAGAAGAACCCGAAGCAGGAATACAAGCGCGAGGCGTTCGAACTGTTCGCCGCGATGCTCGACGCCGTGAAGCTCGAAGTCACGCGCATCGTGATGAACGTGCAGATCCAGTCGCCGGAGCAGCTCGAAGCGGCCGCGGAGCAGATGGAAGAGCAGGGCGGTCATCTGGAGAACGTCGAGTTCCGTCATGCCGAGTTCGCGGAAGCCGGCGCCGCCGCGCCGGTCGCGGCCGAAGCGGCCACCGCCGCGATGATCGGCGACGCGATGAGCCACGGCCACGGCGCAGCGCCGCAGGCGGCCGTGCACATGAATGCCGACAACGTGCCGAAGGTCGGCCGCAACGACCCGTGCCCGTGCGGCAGCGGCAAGAAGTACAAGCAGTGCCACGGCAAGATCGCCTGATGGCGATGCGGCGCGCTTCCGGGCGCGCCGTGTCGTTTTTAAGCGCCGTTTGGCCGTTCTGATTTCGCGGATGACCCGGCAACACACCCTGGTCATCAGTTCCGTTTCCCAGATGCCGGCGTCCGCCGGCATTTTCTTCGACAGGTCGCGACCATGGCTGTCAACTTTCCCTCGATCGATCCCGCTCAACTCCACCCCGTCGCCGGCGTCACGCTAGGCTGGGCGGAAGCGAATATCCGCAAACCGAACCGCAAGGACGTGCTCGTCATTTCCGTCGACGAAGGCGCGACGGTAGGCGGCGTGTTCACGCAGAACCGCTTCTGCGCGGCGCCCGTCACGGTCTGTCGCGAGAACCTGCAGCGCGTGCGCGCGGGCGGCAAGCCGATTCGCGCGCTGGTGATCAACACCGGCAACGCGAACGCGGGCACCGGTGAGCCGGGCCTCGCCGCGACGCGCGAAACCTGCGCGGAACTCGCGCGTCTCGCCGACATCGTGCCCGAGCAGGTGCTGCCGTTCTCGACGGGCGTGATTCTCGAACCGCTGCCGGTCGATCGTCTGAAGGCGGGCTTGCCGGCCGCGCTAGCGAACCGCAAGGAAGCGAACTGGTACGACGCGGCGCAGTCGATCATGACGACCGACACGCTGCCGAAGGCGAGCTCGCGCCAGGTCACGATCGACGGTCACACGGTCACGCTGACCGGCATCAGCAAGGGCGCCGGCATGATCAAGCCGAACATGGCGACCATGCTCGGCTTCCTCGCGTTCGACGCAGCCGTCGCGCAGCCGGTCCTCGACGAGCTCGTGAAGCACGTCGCGGATCGCTCGTTCAACTGCATCACGATCGATGGCGATACGTCGACCAACGATTCGTTCATCCTGATCGCGTCGGGCAAATCGAGCCTGCCCGCGATCACGTCCACCGATTCGCCCGCTTATGCAGCGCTGCGCGACGCGGTGACCGAGGTCGCGCAGAACCTCGCGCAACTGATCGTGCGCGACGGCGAGGGCGCGACCAAATTCATGACCGTGCATGTCGAAGGCGGCTCGAGCGTCGGCGAATGCCGCCAGATCGCCTACGCGATCGGCCACTCGCCGCTTGTCAAGACGGCCTTCTATGCATCGGACCCGAACCTCGGCCGTATTCTCGCGGCCATCGGCTATGCCGGCGTTGACGATCTCGACGTCGGCAAGATCGATCTGTATCTGGACGACGTGCTGGTCGCGACTGCCGGCGGACGCAACCCGGCCTACCGCGAAGAAGACGGCCAGCGCGTGATGAAAAAAAGCGAGATCGGCATTCGCGTCGTGCTCGGCCGCGGTAATGCGCAAGCCACGATCTGGACCTGCGATCTGTCGCACGACTACGTGAGCATCAACGCCGACTACCGCTCGTAATCAGCTTCAAAGCGCGGCCACGGGCCGCCTACTCACCATGGACAAACTCGAACAGTTTCTGAACCGGGCCGAAGCCGTGCTCGGCCGCCTGGAAGCGATGCTTCCGCCCGCCGCGCCGGACATCGACTGGTCGGCCGCGGTCGCTTTCCGCTGGCGCAAGCGCCAGGGTCGCGGCTACTTGCAGCCGGTGCATGCCATTTCGCCGATCACGCTCGACGACTTGCAGAACATCGATCGCCAGAAGGGGTTGATCGAACAGAACACGCGCCAGTTCGTGCGCGGTCAGCCGGCCAACAACGTGCTGCTGACGGGCGCGCGCGGTACCGGCAAGTCGTCGCTGATCAAGGCGTGCCTGAACGCGTATGCGAAAGACGGCCTGCGCCTGATCGAAGTGGACAAGGACGATCTGCACGACCTCGGCGACATCGTCGATCTGATCGCGAAGCGGCCGGAGCGCTTCGTCGTGTTCTGCGACGACCTGTCGTTCGAAGAAGGCGAGTCGGGCTACAAGGCGCTGAAGGTCGCGCTCGACGGCTCGGTGGCCGCGCAGTCCGACAACGTACTGATCTATGCGACGTCGAACCGCCGCCATCTGCTGCCCGAGTACATGAGCGACAACGAGACGTACAAGCACACTTCGGACGGCGAGATTCATCCGGGTGAACTGGTCGAAGAGAAGATTTCGCTGTCCGAGCGTTTCGGGCTGTGGGTCAGCTTCTATCCGTTCAAGCAGGACGACTACCTGACGATCATCGCGCACTGGCTGCGCCATTTCGGTTGCGACGACGCCGAGATCGAATCGGCGCGCGGCGATGCGCTCGTGTGGGCGCTCGAACGTGGCTCGCGCTCGGGACGGGTCGCATGGCAGTTCGCGCGCGACTGGTCCGGCCGTAAGACGCCGGCATGAGCGACGCTAACAAAAGCGCCGGCCATAGCGTCGGCGCCAACGGCGCGGGCCGTCCGGTCACCGAAGTCGCGGTTGGCGTGCTGGTGCAGCCGGATGGGCGCTATCTGCTCGCGCAGCGTCCGACGGGCAAGCCGTACGAGGGCTACTGGGAGTTTCCGGGCGGCAAGCTCGAAGCGGGCGAATCGGTCGAGGCCGCGCTCGCGCGCGAACTGCACGAGGAGCTGGGAATCGAGGTCGAGGCGAGCCATCTGTGGCATACGCTCGAACACGATTATCCGCACGCCTATGTGCGCCTCTTCTTCTGCAAGGTGACACAGTGGTCGGGCGAGCCGCACGGGCGTGAAGGCCAGGCCTTCGTCTGGCAGAGCTTGCCTGCGGATGTCTCGCCGTTGCTGCCGGCCACGATCCCGGTGCTGGAGTGGCTCGCGGCTGAGAAGAAGTGATTGATTGAAGGCAGTGACTGAAAAAGCCACGCGGTAGCGGGCGCTGTATCGGCAGCGCCGGTTCGCGTGGCTTTTTTACTGACTCGCTCAGTGCGGGTTGTAGTCGCCGCGCGGCGTTTCCTCTTCGGACGAAGATCCTTCCTGTTCGTTGCCGCCAATCCTGTATTTTTCGGCGGCCCATGCGCCCAGATCGGTCTGTTTGCAGCGCTCGGAGCAGAACGGACGGAAGCGGCTCTCGGAGGTCCAGCGGACATCTTTACCGCAGGTAGGACATTTGACGACGGTAGGCATACGGTCGGACGGTCAATCGCAAACGGAACAAGTAACGAATATAGGGCTATTTCGCGCCGGTTCAAAGGCGCGTTCGGTCAAATCCGGTGTGCGCTGCTCAATGCGGCGGTGATTGACAGGCGATTACAGGCTGCAGAGCGTGAGTTGGAACGGCACGTCGACGTCGACCGCGCGCGGCCGCAGATCGCCGTCCTGCACCGTAAAGCGCACCCACAGCATATACTTGTTGGCGCTCGCTTCGGGAATCACGCGCAATTCGGGAGCGACGCGAACCTGCATCAATTGATACGAGCGGCCCGACAGCATTTGCTGATAGCTGCCTTGCATCGCCATCACCTTCGACGCCTGGCCCGACTCACGCGCGAGCCGCAGCACGATGGTGGCCGCGTCGCGCAGCGGCAAAAGCGGTGTCACCCACTTGGCGATGTCCTGGCGACGCTGATCAGGATGCAACTGTTGCCACGCGTAATACGAGGGCAGGTCGAATTTGCAGGTACCACCGGGGATGATTGCGCGGCTGCGAATGCTCGCGAGCCACTCGTTGTCTGCAAGATGCTGGCCGGTCTTGCCTTGCATCTGCGTGAGCCCCGCAAGCGTCTGCTCGATTTCGCCGAGCACCGCTTCGAGCGCGTTCTGCTCGATGCCCGGATTGCCGCGAAATGGCGCGAGCGTTTGCCGCTGCCGCTCGAGCTCTTTCATCAGATCCGATTTCAGATCCGCGCGGCCCGCCACTTCGGAGATTTCGAACAGCGTTGTCAGTGCGACGTGATGTTCCCGCGCGTCTTCCTGAGTCAGAAAGAACGTGAAGCGCTCGAACAGATCTTCGAGCCGCAACAGCGTCCGGATTCGCTCATTGAAGGGGTACTCGTAAAGGATCAAGCGGGCTCGCCTCGGGCGTGGTCGGTGACAGGAATGCAAAACATTCTAATGCCGTGGGACTACCCAGGCAATCACGCACTTTTTCTGCGCGCTTTCGCAACTTTTTTGTGAGTTCCCGGTGTTATGAGCGCTTCGGCTGCCAGGTGCGCGCAAAGTTCAATGTGCCGGTGACGACGCGTCTGCGCGCGCTACAACTCGGCATCGCCCTTCGCCAGCGACAGATAGGCTTGATGGTGAGCGTCCACCTGCGCCTCGAGTTCTTCGAGCGGCGCATTGTCATTGACGATCACGTCGTCGGCGGCGGCGAGTCGCGCTTCGCGCGTGGCCTGGCGCGCAATGATTGCGAGCACCTGCTCACGGCTGAAGCCGTTGCGGCTCACCACACGCGCGATCTGCGTGTCGACGCTGCAATCGACGGTGAGCACGCGATTCACGCGGTTCTTCCAGGTCCCGGACTCGACCAGCAACGGCACCACGACGATCACATACGGTCCTTTCGCTTCGCGCTCTTCGCGCTCGGTTTCCGCGCGAATCAGCGGATGCGTGATGCCTTCGAGACGTTTGCGCGCGGTCTCGTCGCTGAACACGAGCGTGCGCATGCGCGCGCGATCGAGGGAGCCGTCGGCGGCGACGAATTGCGCGCCGAATGCGGCGGCGATGTGCGGCATTGCGAGGCCATGCGGCGCGGTGATGCGATGCGCGATCACGTCCGTGTCGACGAGCGGCACGCCGCGCGCGGCGAACAGATCGGCCACCGTCGATTTGCCGCTGCCGATGCCGCCAGTGAGTCCCACAACGAACATGGTTCAGCCCCCCAGAGCCAGATAAAGCGGCGTGCCGGCAAACAGCGTCAACACACCGCCCGCCGCGAGAAACGGCCCGAACGGCAGCGGCTCCTCGAAGCGCATTCGGCCGCGCCACGTCGCCGCGAGGCCGATCACGGCACCGGCCACCGCGGCGACCAGCACGATCTGCGGCAGCGCGGGCCAGCCGAGCCACGCGCCGAGCGCGGCGAGCAGCTTGAAGTCGCCATAGCCCATGCCTTCGATACCACGCACGAGCTTGAACGCCCAATGCACGGCCCACAACGCCAGATATCCGAAGATAGCGCCGAGCACCGCATCATGCAGATTCGTGAACATGCCGTTGAAATTGACGATCAGGCCGGCCCACAACAGCGGCAGCGTCAAGGAGTCGGGCAGCAAATGCGTGTCGACGTCGATCGCGCTCATCGCGAGCAACGTCGCGCACAGGCCGAACGCGGCGAGTGCCGTCAGCGTCGGGCCGAACGCTATCAGTGCGCCTGCCGCGAAAGCGGCGCTCGCGATTTCGAGCAGCGGATAGCGTGCGCTGATATGCGTGCCGCACGCGGAACAACGGCCGCGTAACAGCAGGTAGCTCAGCACCGGCAAGTTTTCCCACGCGCTCAGCACATGGCCGCAATGCGGGCACGCGCTGCGCGGCACCCACAGGTTGTAGCGCGCGGGCAGTCCGTGGTCGGGCGGCGGCACGTCGGTGGTCTCGCTGATTTCGGCGCGCCATGCACGCTCGAGCATGATCGGCAATCGATGCACGACCACGTTCAGGAAGCTGCCAATCACGAGGCCAAGCACGATCGCGAATGCGATCTGCACGCCGGCGGGCAGGCTCGCGAGCGCGAGGCCGATATCGCTGGCAAAGCGGCCCGGCAGTAAGCCCGCGAGCAGGCTGGAGAAAGTTTGTGACACGAGCGGAAGAGGAGCCTGCATGGTGACGAAGTGGATTCGGCTGCGATGCTACACCACGTTGCCGAGTTGAATAATGGGAAGATACATCGCGATGACGAGGCCGCCGACCAGTGTGCCGAGCACGACGATCACGAGCGGTTCACACAGGCTCGATAGCGTGCCGATCCTGTCGTCGACCTGGCGATCCGCAAGCGACGCGACATCGAGCAGCATGCTGTCGAGCGCGCCGGATTCCTCCGCGACCGCAACGGGCTGCACGACTTCGGGAGGAAAGCAGCGGGCCGCGAGCATAGCCGCGGCGAGTCGTTCGCCGCGCCGCAATCTGATGGCGATGCTTGCCGTCGCGCGATCGAAGAAGGCATTGCCGGTCGCCTGAGTGAGCGAATCGAATGCGTCGGCGAGCGGCGTGCCGGCGGACAGCAAGGTGCCAAGCGCGCGACTCCAGCGCGCCGCGCACAGCGTGCGCAGCAGCGGGCCGGCCACCGGCAGGTCGAGCGACAGGCGCGCGAAGCGGATGCGCGCGCCTACCGAACGACGCAGCACGAGCGTGAAGGCCGAGCTCATTGCGAGCATCAGTATGAACAGCGGCACACTCCAGCGCGCGGCGGCCGCCGAGAGCGCCAGCACGAACTGCGTCGGCGCGGGCAGCTTCGCGCCGAAGCCATCGAAGATCTGCTTGAACGTCGGCACGACCCACACCAGCAATGCGGCAGTTATCGCGAGCGCGAGCAGCAGGATCGCGGCTGGATAGGTGAGAGCCGCGCGCACCTTCGCGCGCTGCGCAGCGGCGCGTTCGCGATCGTCGGCGAGGCGGGCGAGCACGGTGACGAGCGCGCCCGCCGCTTCGCCCACCTCGACGAGCTGGCAATACAGCGCATTGAACTGCGCCGGGTGCCGCTGCAAGGCCGCCGAAAACTGCAGGCCGGCGGTGATGTCGCGCGCGATAGTGCCGACGATGCGCGGCATGCCTTGCCGCTGACCCGACGTCGACGCCTGCGCGAGTAGTTCGAGCGCGGGCGCGAGCGCCAAACCGGCACGCAGCAGACTGGACAGTTGTCGCGTGAACAGCGTGACAGCGGCCGCGCTCGTCTTCGGGCGTGGCGCCGGCCCTTGCGTTGCGAGTTCGACGATAAAGAGGTTGTCGCGTTTGAGCATCGTGCGTGCGGCGCTCGCGTCGGGCGCGATCAGCGTGCCGCTCTGGCGCGTGCCGTCCGCGTCGACGCCGCGCCATCTGAAGCGTAGGTCGGCTGAGACGGACCGGGTTGGTGACAGCGCGGCGGTACTCATGCGACCTCCGTGGCGGCGAGCGCTTCGGCGAGACTCGTGGTGCCGTCGCGCACGCGCGCAAGCGCCGCGTCGCGTAACGTCGCGACCTGTTCCATCTGCGCGAGGCGCGCCAGCTCGTGCGCGCCCGCGCTTGCGACGATCTGCTCACGCATCGCGTCGGAGACGGGCATCACCTGATGAATGCCGACGCGCCCCCGATAGCCGATGCCATGACAAACCGCGCAGCCGGTCGCCGCATACGGTTGCCAGCCGTCGAGGTCATGTTCGCCAAAGCCCGCGGCGTGGAGTGCCGCCGGCGAATGCGGCGCGGGCGCGCGGCATGCGACGCACAGTCGCCGCACCAGCCGCTGCGCGGTCACCATGCGCAGCGCGGCGGCAAGGTTGTACGGCTCGACACCGATGTCGATGAGCCGCGCGATGGCCGCGGGCGCGTCGTTCGTATGCAGCGTGGACAGCACGAGGTGACCGGTTTGGGCGGCCTTCACGGCAACGTCGGCGGTTTCGTTGTCGCGGATTTCGCCGACCATGATCACGTCCGGGTCCTGACGCAGAAAAGCCCGCAGCGCGACCGCGAAAGTCAGTCCGGCTTTTTCGCGCACGCTGACCTGGTTGATGCCGGCCAGCTGGATCTCGGCTGGGTCTTCCACCGAGCAGAGGTTGCGTGCCTCGCCGTTCAGCAGGTTCAGGAAGCAGTACAGCGATAGTGTCTTGCCGCTGCCCGTCGGTCCGGTGACGAGCATCAGACCGTGCGGCGCGCGGATCGCGGCGTCGACGGCTTCGCGCTGCTGCGGATCGAGGCCGAGCGAATCGAGCGAAAGATCGGCGGGCAACGCGTCGAGCCGTCGTAGCACGAGCTTTTCGCCGAACAGTGTCGGCAGCGAATTGACGCGGTAATCCTCGAGCCGCCCTGGCGACGTCGCGAGGCGTAGCCGGCCGTCCTGCGGCACGCGTCGCTCGGCGATGTCCATGCGCGCGAGCACTTTCACACGCGTGACGAACGCGTCGCGCAGATGGGCGGGCGGCCGCGGGATTTCATGCAGCACGCCGTCGATACGCAGGCGCACACGCCAGCCATGCTCGGCCGGCTCGATGTGGATATCCGACGCATTGCGCCGCGTCGCTTCGTGCAACGTGTCGGTCAACAGACGCACGGCTGGGGCGTTGTCGGGATCGTTCAGACTCGTTGCGCTGGATTCGCCGTCGATAGCGAGTGGGCGCGGCAATGCCGCGGCGGTGGCAAAAGGTGTTTGCATGAGAGACCGGTGATGAGCCGCCTTTAGAACATGACGGCTTCATCTTCCGGTTGCGGGCGTCCGAATGCCATTCGGCCATTCGGCTAATGGCGCGTTTCGCGAGCCTGTGCGATGCTGACCGTAAATCAGCGTGCGGCGGCGCGAAGTTCACCCTGACCGTGCTTTACCGGCCTTCGTGCGCGACGGCGGTTTGAAAAGCTTGACGGTGCGGATCGCCTGATCGTCGCTGCGCATCACTTCGAGCTTGGTGTCTCCGATGTGGACGCAGACGTCGCCGTCGGGGATGTCTTCGAGGATTTCGAGAATCAGGCCGTTCAGCGTTTTGGGGCCATCGGTGGGTAGCCCCAGTTGCAGCCAGCGGTTCAGCTCGCGCAACGGCATGCTTCCCGCGACGATGCATTCGCCCGCCTCGTTCCAGCCGCCGCGCGAGCTGGCGCTACGCGGAATCGACGTGGTGAATTCGCCGATCAGTTCCTCGATGATGTCTTCCGGTGTGACGAGGCCTTGCAGTTCGCCGTATTCGTTGACGACGAGCGCGATGCGTTGCCGGCTCTCCTGAAAGTATTGCAGCTGCTGGAACACCGGCGTGCCGCTTGGCACGAAGTACGGCTCGGCGAGCAGCTCGCGCAAGGTATCGCGCTCGAGCTCCTGGTTGTGCAGCGCTGACAGCGTCTTGCGCACGTGCAGCACACCGAGCACGCGGTCGATGTCGCCCTGGTAGACGATCAGCTTGTTGTGATAGCAGGTCTCCAGTTGATGCAGGATCTGTTCGAACGGGGCATCGAAGTCGAGGGCCTCGATACGGCGACGCGGGATCATCACGTCATCGACGGAGATGTTTTCGAGGTCGAACAGGTTCAGCAGGATGCTGCGGTGCTTGGTGGGCATGAAGCTTCCCGACTCGAGCACGATGGTGCGCAGTTCTTCGGTGGACAGCCGCTGGTCGCGCGCGCCCTTCGTGTTGATGTGCAGCACGCGCAGGATGCCGGTCGCGAACAGGTTGACAAACCAGATCAGTGGTCTCGCGACGCGCATCAACGGCGCGATCAGCAGGCTCGCGGGTAGCGCGATTTTCTCGGGAAACGTCGCGCCGACGATCTTCGGTGTGATCTCCGCGAACACGATAATGAGGAACGCGACGATACCGGTCGCGATCGACAGCACGAGGCTATTGCGGCCGAACGTATGCAGCGCGAGCGATGTCGTCAGTACCGGAATGATCGTGTTGAACAGGTTGTTGCCGATGAGGATCACGCCGAGCAGCTGATCGGTTTTTGCGAGCAGGCCCTGAGTCGTCTTTGCGCCGAGCGTGTTCTTGCTGGCGAGATGTTTGAGGCGATGACGATTGAGCGCCATCATCGCTGTCTCGGAAATGGAAAAGAAGGCGGAGCAGACAAGCAGCAGAAGGACGGCGCCGATCTGCGCCCATAAGGGAAGTTGTTCCACGCGTCGTGAAAAATAAGGGAAAGGATGGAGAGAATATAGCAGAGGGGGCCGGGTGCTCCGGTGTGGACGACGGCCGACGCCGCTAGGACGACAACGTGGCAACGTACGCGCTGTGCCTGGCGAGCCGGAGGAAAGAAAGCGGCGAAGGGCAGCACGAGAGCAACGAAAAAAGCGCCGCGCAAAACAAAAAACCGCCCAGCAACGCTGCGGCGGTTTTGAACCTTGAGCTAACAAGGAGAATCTGGTCGGGGTGAGAGGATTCGAACCTCCGGCCTCTACGTCCCGAACGTAGCGCTCTACCAGGCTAAGCTACACCCCGATTGGGTACTGCTGACTCGATTCAGACTAATTCGGTGTTTCAGTCTCGTTCAAGACTGTCTTGCCGTCGAGTAAGAGCATAATTCTAGCAGGCTCTCTTTGAAAATGGAATGGGGAAATGACGAAATTGCTGCCGCGGCTGCCTGCGCCTCCT
This sequence comes from Paraburkholderia sp. MM6662-R1, assembly GCF_050436245.1. Classification (NCBI taxonomy): domain Bacteria; kingdom Pseudomonadati; phylum Pseudomonadota; class Betaproteobacteria; order Burkholderiales; family Burkholderiaceae; genus Paraburkholderia; species Paraburkholderia sp. MM6662-R1. Next base: position 3,060,034 of record NZ_JBNDLV010000001.1, read on the forward strand.
GTTTCGCGCACTCGAGCGTGTGATCCAGCGCGCCCGAGCGCGTGATCGCGTCGAAAATCGTATCGAAACGGTCAGTGCCACCTTGCTCGATGGCTTCGCGCGCGAGCGCCGACTGCTCGGGCGTGCCGCGTTCGATCAGATAGATGAGCGGAAGCGTCGGTTTGCCTTCGCGCAGATCGTCGCCGGCGTTCTTGCCCATCGACTCGGCCGTGCCCGTGTAGTCGAGCCAGTCGTCCATGATCTGGAACGCGGTGCCGATGCGACGACCGTACTCGGCGGCGGCGGCTTCGGTTTTCGCGTCCGCGCCGGCCAGCACCGCGCCGAGCTGGGCGGCCGCCTCGAACAACTTTGCGGTCTTGTAGCGGATCACCTGCATGTAACGGGCTTCGTCGACGTCGGCATCGTGCATGTTCAACAACTGCAGCACTTCGCCTTCAGAGATGATGTTGGTCGCCTCCGACAGAATTTCCATCACGCGCATCTTGCCCACGCCGACCATCATCTGGAACGACCGTGAGTAAAGAAAGTCACCGACCAGCACGCTCGCCGCGTTGCCGAACAGCGCATTGGCGGTCTGGCGGCCGCGCCTCAGGTCGGACTCGTCGACCACGTCGTCATGCAGCAGCGTGGCCGTGTGGATGAATTCGACGACCGCTGCCAGCTCGTGCCGGTGCCCCGTCGTATCGCCCAGCGCGCCCGCCACCAGCAACAGCAGCGCGGGCCGCAGCCGCTTGCCGCCGGCGCTGATGATGTACTCGGAAATCTGATTGATCAGCATCACGTCCGACGCAAGACGTTGCCGGATGACGCGATTGACCTGCTGCATGTCTTCGGCGATCGGAGCAAGCAGGCTGGCGACGTTGGGGGAGGTGGTGGCAGTCGACGACATGATGGCTGAATTGGGTAGTGCCGCGAATTATAAGGCGATCGGGGCGCTTCCGGGTCGTCGGCTGCGGCGTGGATGCGTTCCGCATGGCGCGCGGGGCGCCTGCCAAGGCCGTCTGCGGGGCGCCGCGCGTCGCAGGTATGCCATCTGCGAGCGCCTGCGAGGGAGGGCAAAGCCGGACGGTAGACGGTTTGGTAAGCAGGTTTTGACCGAGCAGCTAACTCTATGTATAATTGACAGTTTCCGCGCGCGGTGCGTGGGAAAAATGAATACAGAGTGAGGTTCTCAATGTACGCGGTCATAAAAACCGGTGGCAAGCAGTACAAGGTTGCCGTCGGCGAAAAACTTAAAGTAGAACAGATACCGGCAGACATTGACGCTGAAATCACGCTCGACCAGGTTCTCGCAGTGGGCGAAGGCGAATCGATTAAGTTCGGTACGCCGCTGGTCAGTGGGGCTTCCGTCAAGGCTACCGTCGTGTCGCAAGGTCGTCACGCCAAAGTGACGATCTTCAAGATGCGTCGCCGGAAGCACTACCAGAAGCATGGCGGCCACCGCCAGAACTATACCGAACTGCGCATCGACGCGATCGACGCGTAAGCGCACCGGTTAAGGAGCAAATCAAATGGCACACAAAAAGGCAGGCGGATCGTCCCGAAACGGCCGCGACTCCGAGTCGAAGCGCCTCGGCGTGAAGGTTTACGGCGGCCAGGCTATCAACGCTGGTGGCATCATCGTGCGTCAGCGCGGTACGCGCATGCACGCTGGCGAGAACGTCGGCATGGGCAAGGATCACACCCTGTTCGCGCTGAAGGACGGCCACGTCCAGTTCTCGACGAAGGGCGCGGCGAAGAAGCACACCGTTTCCGTCGTCCCGGCAGCCTGAGTTTAATCAAGCACGGGCTTCAGGACCGGAAAAAGGCCCCGCGAAGTACGCGGGGCTTTTTTTATTGCGGCGCCTCTTTAGCTTGGCGCCGAAGCCGCGCAGCCGACCGCTCCTCATCGGCGGACTACGCCGGTCGGTCGATTGATCAACGCGCGGCGCGCGCGGCAAAATAGCAGCATCCAATCAGTATCAACCCCTGCATCGAATCGGGCAGTACACCACGGGACGGAGTAACACATGAAGTTCATTGACGAAGCGAGGATTGAAGTCATCGCCGGCGACGGAGGGGATGGCAGCGCGTCGATGCGCCGCGAGAAGTTCGTCCCGTTCGGCGGCCCCGATGGCGGTGACGGCGGCCGGGGCGGCAGCGTGATCGCGGTGGCTGACCGCAACATCAACACGCTGATCGATTACCGCTACGCGAAAAAACATCTGGCGCGCAACGGCGAAAACGGCCGCGGCTCGGATTGCTACGGCAAGGGCGGTGATGACATCACGCTGCGCATGCCGGTCGGCACCACCATCACGGACATGGAAACCGGCGAGCTGATCGCCGATCTGACCGAGCACAACCAGAGCGTGCAAATCGCGCAAGGGGGAGCCGGCGGCCTCGGCAACCTCCATTTCAAGTCCAGCACGAACCGCGCGCCGCGTCAGAAGACCGACGGCAAGCCGGGCGAGCGCCGCATGGTCCGCCTCGAACTGAAAGTGCTGGCCGACGTCGGTCTGCTCGGCATGCCGAATGCCGGCAAGTCGACGTTTATCTCGTCGGTGTCGAACGCGAAGCCGAAAATCGCCGATTATCCGTTCACCACGCTCGCGCCGAACCTCGGCGTCGTGCGCGTCGGGCCGAGCCGCAGCTTCGTGATTGCCGACATTCCGGGGCTGATCGAAGGCGCGGCGGAAGGCGCCGGCCTAGGCCATCAATTCCTGCGTCACCTGCAGCGCACCGGGCTGCTGCTGCACATCGTCGACATCGCACCGTTCGATGAATCGATCGATCCGGTCGCCGAAGCGAAGGCGATCGTCAACGAATTGCGCAAGTACGACGAAGAGCTTTATCAGAAGCCGCGCTGGCTTGTGCTGAACAAGCTGGACATGGTGCCTGAGGACGATCGCGAAGCGCGCGTGGCGGCGTTCCTCGAAGGCTTCGGCTGGGACGGTCCGGTGTTCGAGATCTCGGCGCTGACTGGCCAGGGCTGTGAAAATCTTTGCTACGCCGTGTTCGACTATCTCGCCGAGCACTCCGACGCGCAACGCGCGGCCGAAGCCGAAGACCTGGCCTCCGACGTGCGTTTCCGCGACGGGACGCAAGTACCGGCCGCGACCCGCGAAGCCGGCACCGATCCGCAGGAATAACAACTCGAGCGCCGGCGCCAGCGGCGGGTGCCGGTATGCATCACGCGTCATCTTGGGAGACAGCGCACAATGCGTTCCGTCATCGCAGATTCACGGCGATTGGTCGTCAAAGTCGGTTCGAGTCTCGTCACGAACGACGGGCGCGGCCTCGATCATGCGGCGATCGGCCGCTGGGCCGCGCAAATTGCCGCACTGCGCGCGCAAGGCAAGGAAGTGGTGCTGGTCAGCTCGGGCGCGATCGCCGAGGGCATGCAGCGGCTCGGCTGGACGAAGCGGCCGCGTGAAATCGATGAGCTGCAGGCGGCCGCGGCGGTCGGTCAGATGGGGCTCGCGCAAGTGTACGAAAGCCGCTTCGCCGAACATTCCATCCAGACTGCGCAGATCCTGCTTACTCACGCTGACCTTGCTGACCGCGAGCGCTATCTGAACGCTCGCTCCACGCTGCTCACGCTGCTGGGGCTCGGAGTTGTACCGATCATCAACGAGAACGACACGGTCGTCACCGACGAAATCAAGTTCGGCGACAACGACACGCTCGGCGCGCTGGTTGCCAATCTGATCGAGGGCGACGCGCTGATCATTCTGACGGACCAGCAAGGCCTCTTCACCGCAGATCCGCGCAAGGACCCGACCGCGACACTAGTCCAGCAAGCCGACGCCGGCGCGCCCGAGCTCGAGGCGATGGCGGGCGGTGCGGGCTCGAGCCTCGGCCGCGGCGGCATGCTGACCAAGATTCTCGCTGCGAAGCGTGCGGCCCATAGCGGCGCCAATACGGTGATCGCGAGTGGGCGCGCGTCGGACGTGCTGGTGAGACTGGCGGCCGGCGAGGCGATCGGCACCCAACTGATCGCGCGCACCGCGCGCATGGCGGCGCGCAAGCAATGGATGGCCGATCACCTGCAGGTGCGCGGCCACGTCGTGATCGATGACGGCGCGGTCGAAAAACTGACCGCCGGCGGCAAGAGCTTGCTGCCGATCGGCATCGTCGGTGTGCAGGGTGCATTCGCGCGCGGCGAGGTGATCGCGTGTCTGAGCGCGTCAGGCCGCGAGGTCGCACGTGGTTTGACGAACTACAGCAGCGCGGAAACCAAACTGATCCAGCGGCGTCCGAGCGGCGAAATTGAGTCAGTGCTCGGCTATATGCTCGAGCCCGAACTGATTCATCGCGACAATCTCGTGGTGCTTTGATCTGCGAGGCGGCGCGCATATCGCGCGTATGAAGAGCCAACAATTAAGCCGTTCCAGCGCAGGCTGGAACGGCTTTTTAATCGTCACGGATAAGCAACGGCGCCTGAGTCGGGCGCGCGCCGCGCAACCGGCCTCAATGAATCTGCGACGTCTGCGTGCGCTTGTAACGAATGTTCTCGACGATGTGCTGCGCGCTGCCGGTCGGAATCTTGTTGGCGCACATATAGTCCTGATACAACGCGGCCTGGTACGCATTCAGCGCGCCGTTTTCTATCCGCGAAAACGGGTTTGCGACCGTCGTGTCCCAGCCGTCGTGATCGGCGTTCAGGCCCGCATACTGACGCCATTCATACGTATCGCAACGGATGCCCTCGTAATTGACGTTGCGCGCACCGCCCGGGCTCGTGACGACCACCGTGTAACGCACCACGCCGTCGTCGCCGACGCTGACGGACTTCGGGTCGATCGCAAATTGCAGCGGCGTATTGCCGGAGACTTCGAACGGCAGCAGGTTCGCGTCGGAGGGCAGCGGCGGCAACGTGTCGACCTTGTTTTCAACCCAGTTGCTCTTGCGATCCAGCAGATAGGTGAACTCGCTGTCGTCTTTGTTGGTCGGTTTGCCGGCGCTCGAACAGCCTGCCAGCAGGGCGCCGGTGGCGACGCACGCCACGGCGAATGCAAGTGCTTTCAATCTGATTCCCTCGAGAGACAGACGCGGCTCGAAAGCCGCGCCAGAGAGAGGCGGCGCGAGCCGCCGCCTGGAATGGTTAATCGCGCACGCCTCGTCGGACTAACGGGGCGACGGCCTCGTCGGCTTCGGCCGTTTCGCGCTCATCCTCCGATCTCATGTTGGCATCCGGTGAGCCGGGACCGCAATCCGGCGCGACCAGCACGTGCGTCGAAGTTTCGACGCTGACCGAAGTTACGGTCGTGACGGTGGTGACCACCGTGCTTACCGTGGAATCCGGCGGGCTTTGCATCGACGACGCTATCCGGGGATAACGCGACCCATGATGCCCGCCAGGTTTTTCCGCACGCGGCGCAGGCCGGCGCATGAAACGGGACAGCTCCGTTAGCGCCAACTGATACACATCCCGCTTGAACTCGATCACACAGTCGAGCGGCACCCAATACTCGTTCCAACGCCACGCATCGAACTCAGGGTGGTCGGTGGCGCGCAAACAGATGTCGCAGTCGCGTCCTACCATCCGGAGCAAAAACCAGATTTGTTTCTGGCCGCGGTAATGACCGCGTACTTCGCGCTTGATGAACTTGTCAGGCACCTCATAACGCAACCAGTCGCGCGTGCGACCGATCACCTTGACGTGCTCAGGAAGCAGCCCGGTCTCTTCGTGTAACTCCCGATACATCGCTTGCACGGGGGTCTCACCATATTTGATGCCCCCTTGCGGAAACTGCCAGGAATGTTCACGGAGTCGTTTGCCCCAAAACACCTCGTTGTGCGCGTTCAAGAGGATGATGCCGACGTTCGGGCGAAAGCCTTCACGATCCAGCATACAACCACCTTCGAATCCTTTAAAATTGCTTTGATTATAAACAGATAACGGACCCTTCGCACCGAATCGCATCAGAATGGAGCGATTCGCCGCAACAGGCCCGGGTTTGCGGTAGCCTGTCGGTTTTCCGTGCCTATCCCTTGTGAGAGAGGCTTTGCGCGGCGGTTTCGGCGCCGCACGGGGGCAGGGCGCCCCCAGTCGGGCGAACCCTGCCGGCTTCGCCGCGGATCTGTGTCGATTTCCCTCATTTTCCCCTTTTCTGGCGGTCCTACCGGAAGCCGCCGCTTTTGGACACCTTGAATGAAAGCTTCCCGTTTCTTTATCGGCACTCTCAAAGAAGCGCCCGCCGACGCCGAAATCATCAGCCACAAGCTCATGGTGCGCGCGGGCATGATCCGTCGCGTCGCGGGCGGTATCTATAACTACCTGCCGGTCGGCCTGCGTTCGATCCGCAAGGTGGAAGCGATCGTGCGTGAGGAAATGAACCGGGCGGGCGCCATCGAGCTGTTGATGCCGGCCGTGCAGCCGGCCGAACTGTGGCAGGAATCGGGGCGCTGGGAGAAGTACGGTCCCGAGCTGCTGCGCTTCAAAGACCGCAAGCAGGCCGATTTCGTGATGGGCCCGACGCACGAGGAAGTGGTCACCGACATCGCGCGCAAACCAGATCAAGAGCTATCGCCAACTGCCGGTCAACTTCTATCAGATCCAGACGAAGTTCCGCGACGAGATCCGTCCGCGTTTCGGCGTGATGCGCGGCCGCGAGTTCATCATGAAAGACGCGTATTCGTTCGACAAGGACGCGCAGGGTCTGCGCGAGTCGTATCGCAAGATGTACGACGCGTACGTGCGCATCTTCACGCGCCTCGGTCTGGACTTCCGCGCGGTGGCGGCCGACAACGGCTCGATCGGCGGCAGCGGCTCGCATGAGTTCCATGTGATCGCCGACACCGGCGAAGACGACATCGCGTATTGCCCGACCTCCGATTTCGCCGCGAACGTCGAGGCGGCCGAAGCGCTACCGCTGATCGCAGAGCGCGCGGCGCCGGCAGAAGAGATGAAGAAGACCGCGACGCCCGGCAAGGCGAAGTGCGAGGCGGTTGCCGAGCTGCTGAACATTCCGCTCGAACGCACGATCAAGTCGGTCGTGCTCGCCACCGAGAACGAAGGCGCCGAGCCGACGATCTGGCTGCTGATGCTGCGCGGCGATCATGATCTGAACGAGATCAAGGCGGCCAAGCTCCCGGGCCTCGGTAGTTTCCGCATGGCGACCGAAGCCGAGATCGTTGAGACGTTCGGCACACCGCCGGGCTATCTCGGTCCGATCAACACGAAGAAGCCGGTCAAGGTGATCGCGGACCGCACGGTCGCGAACATGAGCGACTTCGTGGTCGGCTCGAACGACGTCGACTATCACACCACCGGCGTGAACTGGGGCCGCGACCTGCCGGAGCCGGTCGTCGCCGACATCCGCAATGTGAAGAAGGGCGATCCGTCGCCGGACGGAAGGGGCGTGCTCGACATCTGCCGCGGCATCGAAGTGGGCCACGTGTTCCAGCTCGGCACCAAGTATTCCGAAGCGATGAACGCGGCCTGTCTCGACGAAACCGGAAAGCCTCGGCCGATGGAAATGGGCTGCTACGGCATCGGCGTCACGCGGATTCTCGGCGCCGCGATCGAACAGAATTTCGACGACAAGGGCATCATCTGGCCGGAGTCGATTGCGCCGTTCGAAGTCGTGCTGTGCCCGATGGGCTATGACCGCAGCGACGCGGTGCGTGAGCAGGCCGACAAGCTGTACGCGGAACTCGTCGCGGCCGGTATCGACGTGATCCTCGACGATCGCGGCGAGCGGCCGGGCGTGATGTTCGCCGACTGGGAACTGATCGGCGTGCCGCATCGACTGGTGATCGGCGACCGTGGTCTGAAGGACGGCAAGATCGAGTATCAGGGCCGTCGCGAGGCCGAAGCGACGCTGCTGCCGGTCGCGGATGCCGCGCAGACCGTGATCGGCAAAGTGCGCGCGGCGCTGGCGAACTAAGCGGAGCGGGCGGTGGAGTACACCTTCCTGTCCGCGACGGTGCTGCTGATCCTGATCACCGATCCGCTCGGCAACATCCCGATCTTCGTCAGTTGCCTGCGAGGTGTGTCGCCGGAGCGTCGCACGGTCGTGATCCTGCGCGAGGTCGCGATCGCGTTTGCGATCCTGCTGGTGTTCATGATGCTCGGGCAGAGCTTTCTGCGCATGATGAGCCTCAGCGACCAGTCGTTGCGGATCGGCGGCGGCATCGTGCTGTTTCTGATTGCGCTGCGCATGGTGTTTCCGCATCCGGACGGTCCGTTCGGCGGCGACGCGCGCGGGGGCGAGCCGCTGATCGTGCCGCTCGCGATTCCTGCGCTAGCGGGTCCGTCGGCGTTGGCGACGGTCATGCTGCTGACCTCGCAGGCGCCGGGCAAAACGGTCGAGTGGGTCGGCGCGCTGACCGTCACGATGATCATCTGTGCGATCGTGCTGATGCTCGCCGAGCGCATTCAGGCGTGGCTCGGTGAACGTGTGATGGCGGCGTTCGAGCGACTGATGGGGCTCGTGCTCGTCGCGATTTCAGTCGAGATGATGCTCGGTGGAATCCGCTCTTTCGTGCACAAGCTGTGAAACGCGAGCCGGTGCGCGCATTGCCACCGTCGCAGCCATAAAAAAAGCAGCCAGGCAGGCTGCTTTTTTTTCGCCGGTGGGGCGGGGCGGATGCCCCGCTCACGCTCCCTCGGTCAACGCCCGAATGGTCGGCAGGTTGCGCCAGTAGCCCTTCGCATCCATCCCGCAGCCGAACACGTACCGGTCCGGCACTTCGAAGCCGCAGTAATCGGGGCGCAGCGGTTTCGCCTTCGGAATGATCTTCTCGCACAGCACCGCGGACAGGAAGCGCTTCGCGCCCATCGCGAGGATGCGGTCGCGGATTGCGGCCATCGTCTCGCCTTCGTCGAGGATGTCGTCGAGCACGAGCACCGCGCGATCCTTGACCGACTCGGCCGGCGCGACGCGCCATTGCATCTCGTTGCTGCCCTTCGTCGTATTGCGGTAGCGCGTCAGGTGGATGTAGTCGAACTCGAGCGGGAAATCGAGGTGCGGCAGCAGCATGCCGGTGAATACCGCGGCGCCGCCCATCACCGACAGCACGAGCGGGAAGTCCTCGCTCATCTCGTCGCGGATGGCAGCCGCCATGCGGGCGATCGACGCAGTGACGTCCGAGGCCGAAACTATCTCTTCGGAGTGTTGAAAAATATGGAGGGCTTCTTCGCGGTTCATGACGTCTGACGGACGGTAACTGTATACATAGTGTGAGTGGCAACGTCCCGAGGGACGTTCCCGCGAGGGACGGCGCAATGCGCTACAGAATAAACCCGCACGGTGCCGAAGTCAGCCGCGCCGCCCTCGGCGCGAGCGCGCGCCGGTCCCATCAAGCTTAGCGCATGCCGGGCATCATGCCCTTCATGCCGCGCATCATCTTCTGCAGGTTGCCGCCCTTGAGCTTCTTCATCATCGTGCGCATCTGTTCGTACTGGTTCAGCATGCGGTTGACTTCCTGCACCTGCACGCCCGCGCCCGCGGCGATGCGGCGCTTGCGGGTCGCCTTGATCAGTTCGGGCTTGGCGCGCTCGGCCGGCGTCATCGAGTTGATGATGCCTTCCATGCGGCGCATCTGCTTCTCGGCCTGACTCATGTCGGCGCCGGCCGCGGCTTGCTGAAACTGCGCGGGCAGCTTGTCCATCAGCGACGACAGGCCGCCCATGCCCTTCATTTGCGTGAGCTGAGCGCGGAAATCGTTGAGGTCGAAGTCGCCGCCTTTCTTGACCTTGTCGGCGAGCTTCTGCGCCGCCTGCACGTCGACGCCGCGCTGCGCTTCCTCCACCAGCGCGAGAATGTCGCCCATGCCGAGAATCCGGCTCGCCATGCGGTCCGGGTGGAACACTTCGAGGCCGTCGAGTTTTTCGGCGACACCCACGAACTTGACCGGCTTGCCCGTCACGTGACGCACCGAGAGCGCCGCGCCACCGCGCGAATCACCGTCGAGCTTGGTGAGCACGACGCCGGTGAGCGGCAGCGCGTCGCTGAACGCCTTCGCGGTGTTGACCGCGTCCTGGCCGAGCATCGCGTCGACGACGAACAGCGTTTCCGCCGGCTTCAGCTCGGCGTGCAGCGCGGTGATTTCGTTCATCATCACCTCGTCGATACCGAGACGGCCGGCCGTGTCGACGAGCAGCACGTCGTGATAGTGGCGCTTGGCCCAGTCGAGCGCGGCGCGGGCAATGTCGACCGGCTTCTGGTTCAGCTCCGACGGGAAGAAGTCCGCGCCGACCTGCTCGGTCACCGTTTTCAGCTGCGCGATGGCGGCTGGACGATAGACGTCGCACGAAACGGTCAGCACCTTCTTCTTGTACTTCTCGCGCAGCAGCTTGGCGAGCTTGCCGACCGTGGTCGTTTTGCCGGCGCCCTGCAGACCCGCCATCAGGATGATCGCGGGCGGCGCGACGGCGAGATTGAGCTCGGAGGCCTTGCCTTCGTAATCGCCGCCGATCACCGCGGTCAGTTCGCGCTGCACGACGCCGACGAGCGCCTGACCCGGCGACAGGCTGGAGATCACTTCCTCGCCGAGCGCCTTCTCCTTGACCTTCGCGATGAACTCGCGCACGACGGGCAGCGCCACGTCGGCCTCGAGCAGTGCGAGACGCACCTCGCGCAGCATTTCCTGGGTGTTCGCCTCGGTGAGCCGGGCTTCGCCGCGCAGCGTCTTGACGACGCGCGCCATCCGTTGAGTCAGATTGTCGAGCATGGGGAGCGATGAACGGTGGGGCCCGCGCAGCGCGCGAAGCGCAAGACGTCGCGGAGTAGGGCCCTAGTGTAAACTTCGAATATGGATATTGTACTGTATGCCCTCACCGCGCTTCTCTATGGCGGTCTTGCCGTGGCCGGCTGGCGCTCGCACCGGCACGCGGCCGTGCGGCCGCTGCTCGAGAGCGTGCCGCCGCTGCCCGGTCATGCCGCCAACGCGGGCGCTCTGGTGGCCTCCGGCATGAGCGCGCCCGGGCGCGCGCTGCTGTTCGTCGCGCTGCTCGCTCACGGCGTGCTGCTGCATAGCACGATCTTCCCGCAGAACGCGATGGTGTTCGGCTTCGCGTTCGCGCTGTCGGCGATGTTCTGGCTCGGCGCCGGCATCTACTGGATCGAGAGTTTCTTTTTCCCGCTCGACGGACTGCGCCTGCTGGTGTTGCCACTCGCGTGCGTCGCGTCGCTGCTGCCGCTCGCGTTCGGCGGCGTGCGCGTGCTGCCGTATGCGGCCGCGCCGATGTTCAAGCTGCACTTCCTGATTGCGAATATCGCGTACGGTCTGTTCGCGATCGCGGCGCTGCACGCGGTGCTGATGCTGGCGGTCGAGCGGCGTCTGCATTCGATGCGCGGTGGTCTCGCGCAAAGGCACGCGGCGGCGGACAATGGCTGGTGGTCGAGTTGGCTCGACGCGCTGCCGCCGCTGCTCACGCTCGAGAAGCTGCTGTTCCGTCTGATCGGCGCCGGCTTCGTGCTGCTCACGCTGACGCTGCTGTCGGGCATCCTGTTCAGCGAGCAGCTGATCGACCGCGCGTTGCGGCTCGATCACAAGACCGTGTTCGCGATTCTTTCGTGGGTGATGTTCGGCGCGCTGCTGACCGCGCGCAAGGTGTCCGGCTGGCGCGGCCGTGCGGCGTTGCGCTGGGTGCTGGCCTCGTTCGTCGCGCTGTTGCTCGCGTACGTCGGCAGCCGTTTTGTTTTCGAGGTGCTGTTGCACCGGCCCGTGGTGTGAGTGTCCCCATGCGACAAATCTTTTTGCTGATTCTGCTGTTCATCGTCGGTCAATGGCTCGTGAAGGCGCTGCGCCGCCACGACGCGCAGTCCGCGCAACGCACCGGTGCCGGCGGTGCCAACGCTGCCGGCACCGCAAATGGCGGCGCGCGTTCTTCGAATGGGCAACAGCCGCAGCTTGCCGAGCCGATGATCCGCTGCGTCGAGTGCGGCGTGCACGCACCGAAGAGCGACTCGGTCAGCGTCGCGGGGCAGGCGTTCTGCTGCGCCGCGCACGCGCAGCGCCACGGCGCGCGTCCGAGCGGCCGCGACGCCCGATGAGCGGCGCGTACACCGTCGATGCCGACGGTTGGGTTCCTGCCGCACGCAAGCTTGCCTCGCCAAACTTCGAAGCGCGGCCGCAAGGCGCGCTGCCGACGCTGATCGTCGTTCACAACATCAGCCTGCCGCCGAACGAGTTCGGCGGCACCGCGATTGCCGAGCTGTTCCAGAACGCGCTCGACTGCAACACTCACCCGTACTACGACACGCATCTGCGCGGCGTGCGCGTGTCCGCGCATTTCGTGATTCATCGCGATGGCGCACTCGAGCAGTTCGTGTCGTGCAACGAGCGCGCGTGGCACGCGGGGCCGTCGAATTTTTTTGGCCGCGAGCGCTGCAATGATTTCTCGATCGGCATCGAGCTCGAAGGCAGCGACACCACCGCCTTCGAAGCGGCGCAATACCGCACGCTCGCCGCGCTCGTCAGAGCACTGAAGGCACGCTATCCGATCGACGCGCTTGCCGGCCACTCCGACATCGCACCCGGTCGCAAGACCGATCCCGGTCCGTATTTCGAGTGGCCGCGACTGCAGCGCGACACCTTGCTCGACGGTCGGTATTTCCCCTATCGCAAGTTTTCCGAAACGCGGTAACCCCTTCGCACGATCTTGCGTGATCCACGCAGAACGAGGCGCAGCCTGCTTCTCCGGGGAGCTTCTGCGCGCCGCGTGAAGCAAAAGTCAAGACTGCAAGCGCAAATAAAAACCTTTTGACCTGTCTCGAAACTCCACTATACTTGGTGCCGACAACTGAGTTTCGCACTATATCTTGTGTTGTGCTGTGAATAACCATGTGCATAACCGAGTGAATAAGAGTGGATAAGTCTGCGGCGTCCCGCTCCCCGAGCCTGGCACCGCAAGCATTCCAGACAGCGAAAAAAATTCCTGGGGAGCAGCCGGTAGGGGATCTCCGGCCGCATCCAGAAGCATTCAGGAAAGGACCAGCCAGTGATCGCGACCGACCCGATGAAGACCGTCATCAAATCGAACCAGGCTTCCTCGCAGTTGCATCCCGCCAACCGGCGTAGCCGGCCTTCCTGCACCTCATCGCACGCGCACGCGCACGCGGCGGCGCGGCGTTTGATTTAATCCGCGGCACTCGCCGCAATATTTCCAAGACCAGGAGCTTTGCACATGCAAACCACCGACAACGTGACGACCCGTTACGAGGGCTCACCGACTGGCCAGGCCTTCGGCCAGACCCAAGGCGCGCAGGCGCTCGCGCCGCAAGCGAATTACGCCGACTACAAGGTGATCCGCCGCAACGGCAGCGTGGTGTCGTTCGAGCCGTCGAAAATCGCGATCGCCGTGACGAAGGCGTTCCTCGCCGTCAACGGTGGTCAGGGCGCGGCGTCGGCACGGGTGCGCGAACTGGTCGAGCAACTCACGCAGAACGTGGTGCGCGCGCTGGTGCGCAGCCGTCCGAATGGCGGCACGTTCCATATCGAAGACATTCAGGATCAGGTCGAACTCGCGCTGATGCGCGGCGGCGAACACAACGTCGCGCGCGCTTACGTGCTGTATCGCGAGAAGCGCAACCAGGCGCGCGCGCATGACGCTCATGAAGGTCAGGCAGCGGAAGGCGCCAGCACCCCGGGCCTGAACGTGACCGACAACGGCATCACGCGTGCGCTGGACATGGCTGCGCTGCGCGGCATCATCGAATCCGCGTGCGCGAACCTCGGCGAGGCCGTAAGCGCCGAGCCGATCGTCGCGGAAACGGTGAAGAACCTGTACGACGGCGTGCCGATGAGCCAGGTGTACGACTCGGCGATCCTCGCTGCCCGTACGATGATCGAAAAGGACCCGGCCTACAGCCAGGTCACCGCGCGCATCCTGCTGCATACGATCCGCCGCGAGATTCTCGAAGAGGAAGTCACGCAAGCCGAGATGGGCGAGCGCTACGCCGAGTACTTCCCGCAGTTCATCAAGCGCGGCGTGCAAGCCGAGCTGCTCGACGACAAGCTGCTGCAGTTCGACCTGAAGCGCCTCGGGGCCGCGCTCGACGCGAACCGCGACCTGCAGTTCGGCTACCTCGGTCTGCAGACGCTGTACGACCGCTACTTCCTGCATCACGACAACGTGCGTATCGAAATGCCCCAGGCATTCTTTATGCGTGTCGCGATGGGTCTGTCGCTGAACGAGATCGACCGCGAAGCGCGCGCGATCGAGTTCTACAACGTGCTGTCGAGCTTCGACTTCATGAGTTCGACGCCGACGCTGTTCAACTCCGGCACGCGCCGCTCGCAGCTGTCGTCTTGCTACCTGACCACGGTCGACGACGACCTCGACGGCATCTACGAAGCGCTGAAGGAAAACGCGCTGCTGTCGAAGTTCGCCGGCGGCCTCGGCAACGACTGGACGCGTGTGCGCGCGCTCGGCTCGCACATCAAGGGCACCAACGGCAAGTCGCAGGGCGTGGTGCCGTTCCTGAAAGTCGTCAACGACACGGCGGTCGCCGTGAACCAGGGCGGCAAGCGCAAGGGCGCGGTGTGCGCGTACCTCGAATCGTGGCACCTCGACATCGAGGAATTCCTCGAGCTGCGCAAGAACACCGGCGACGACCGTCGTCGCACGCACGACATGAACACCGCGAACTGGATTCCCGATCTGTTCATGAAGCGCGTGATGGAAGGCGGCGACTGGACGCTGTTCTCGCCGTCCACCTGTCCGGACCTGCACGACAAGTTCGGCGCCGCGTTCGAAACGGCTTACACGGCTTACGAAGACAAGGTCGCGCGCGGCGAGATCAAGCTGTTCAAGAAGATCCCGGCGGCGCAGCTGTGGCGCAAGATGCTGGGCATGCTGTTCGAAACCGGCCATCCGTGGATCACGTTCAAGGATCCGTGCAACGTGCGCTCGCCGCAGCAGCACGTCGGCGTCGTCCACTCGTCGAACCTGTGCACGGAAATCACGCTGAACACGAGCGACGCCGAAATCGCCGTCTGTAACCTCGGCTCGGTGAACCTCGTCGCGCACCTGAAGGAGCAGGCCGACGGCACGCTCGCGCTCGACCACGACAAGCTGAAGCGCACGGTCAGCGTCGCGATGCGCATGCTCGACAACGTGATCGACATCAACTACTACGCGGTCGCCAAGGCGCGTAACTCGAACCTGAAGCACCGTCCGGTCGGCCTCGGCATCATGGGCTTCCAGGACTGCCTGCACGTGCTGCGCACGCCGTACGCGTCGCAGGAAGCGGTCGAGTTCGCCGATCGCTCGATGGAAGCGGTTTGCTACTACGCGTACTACGCGTCGACCGAGCTTGCCGAACAGCGCGGCCGCTACTCGAGCTACCGCGGTTCGCTGTGGGATCGCGGCATCCTCCCGCAGGATTCGGTGGCGCTGCTCGCCGAGGCGCGCGGCGGTTATGTCGAGGTCGATTCGAGCGAGTCGATGGACTGGCCCGCGCTGCGCTCGCGCATCTCGACCTACGGCATGCGCAACTCGAACTGCGTGGCGATCGCGCCGACCGCGACGATCTCGAACATCATCGGCGTGTCGGCGTGCATCGAGCCGACCTATCAGAACCTGTACGTGAAGTCGAACCTGTCGGGCGAGTTCACGGTGGTCAACGACTACCTGGTGCGCGACCTGAAGGCGCGCGGCCTATGGGACGAAGTGATGGTCGCCGACCTGAAGTACTTCGACGGCACGCTGTCGCGCATCGACCGCATCCCGGCCGACCTGCGCGCGATCTACGCGACCGCGTTCGAAGTCGATCCGGTGTGGCTCGTCGAGTCGGCTTCGCGTCGTCAGAAGTGGATCGACCAGGCGCAGTCGCTGAACATCTACATGGCGGGCGCATCGGGCAAGAAGCTCGACGAGATCTACAAGCTCGCATGGCTGCGCGGACTGAAGACCACCTACTACCTGCGCACGATGGCGGCGACGCACGTCGAGAAGTCGACGGTTGCGCACGGCGCGCTGAACGCGGTGAGCTCGGGTCATGACGGCTCGGGTGGCGCGGGCGGCGCGGCAGGCGGCTTCGGCGTGGGCGGCGGCGCGGCGGGTGGTGTGGGCGGCGGCTTCCAGGCTGCTGCAGCGGTCGCAGCGACTGCCGCGGTCGCGCTCGACGCGGCACCCGAAGCGGATGGTCCGGTCTGCATGATGCGTCCGGGCGATCCTGGCTTCGACGAGTGCGAGGCTTGCCAGTAAAGATTGGCAAGCAGCGGGAGCGATGCTTGCTGACTGCACGCGAGGGTCGTAGGTGGTGATCCGCAGGCGGTGAGCGACGCGCCCC
Source organism: Paraburkholderia sp. MM6662-R1 (assembly GCF_050436245.1). Taxonomy (NCBI): domain Bacteria; kingdom Pseudomonadati; phylum Pseudomonadota; class Betaproteobacteria; order Burkholderiales; family Burkholderiaceae; genus Paraburkholderia; species Paraburkholderia sp. MM6662-R1. Next base: position 3,076,263 of record NZ_JBNDLV010000001.1, read on the forward strand.
GTCGATGAAGTAGAAAGCAGGTCGACGAGCGGTGAGCAGTATCGAAGTCTCACCGCTCGTCGATGCAGTGAAGCAATCCAGCCGTTGGCAACACCAGACGATCGCTCGACATGGCATCGCACCTCGACCGCCAACGCTGACGCAACACGCTCGACACGGCTCACCGCCGACTCTCGCGATGCGCGGCTCGTGCGGCATCGATCAGTCCATCGATCAGTGGGCGGATGCCGCGAACGCACTGCGCAATACATATAGATAGAGCAACGAAACGTCGTGTCGAAACGTTGCTCTTCGAGTTCGCGAAGGACCTCGGCAACACATGTTCAACACGCGTTCATCACGCGTCACTCGATGCGTCACTGGATGGGTCACACGCAGCATGTCGAACAAAGTGTTGTATGAACGTAGCAACGCGAATCGAAAACAGGAATTTTCGCGAGTGAACTCTTTTATCGCTCGTGAAAAGATGGTACAAACCGTTCTAAATTGATGGTGACATTTATGCTCAACTGGGATGACGAGATCACTGCCGTAACTCCCTCGAGCGCGACGCAACCGAACGTGTTGCGCAACGCTGCGGGGTCGGCTGTTGATTCGCAAATCGGAACGCGTTCCGCTCCGCATGCTCCCTCCGCTCAAGAAGTCTTCGCGAACGACGTCGCTGTCGCTCCCGTCGCTCATATTGGCAACGCGGTTGCCAACGCGGCGGCCGCTTCCGAAGCGCGCGTCAATGTCGCCGACAAGCGCATCATCAACGGCCAGACTGACGTCAATCAGTTGGTGCCGTTCAAGTACAAGTGGGCTTGGGAAAAGTATCTGGCGGGTTGCGCCAACCACTGGATGCCGCAGGAAGTGAACATGTCGCGCGACATCGCCCTGTGGAAAGACCCGAACGGGCTGACCGAAGACGAGCGCCGCGTCGTCAAGCGCAACCTCGGCTTCTTCGTGACGGCAGATTCCCTCGCCGCCAACAACATCGTGCTGGGCACCTACCGCCACATCACGGCGCCCGAATGCCGCCAGTTCCTGCTGCGCCAGGCGTTCGAAGAGGCGATCCACACGCACGCTTACCAGTACATCGTCGAGTCGCTCGGTCTGGACGAGGGCGAAATCTTCAACGCGTATCACGAGGTCCCGTCGATCCGCGCGAAAGACGAATTCCTGATTCCGTACATCCACGTGCTGACCGACCCGGCCTTCAAGACCGGTACGCTCGAAGCAGACCAGACGCTGCTGCGCTCGCTGATCGTGTTCGCCTGTGTGATGGAAGGCCTGTTCTTCTACGTCGGCTTTACGCAAATCCTGGCGCTCGGCCGCCAGAACAAGATGACCGGCGCGGCGGAGCAGTACCAGTACATCCTGCGTGACGAGTCGATGCACTGCAACTTCGGCATCGACCTGATCAACCAGATCAAACTCGAAAACCCGCACCTGTGGACGGCCGAATTCCGCGCCGAAATTCGCGCGATCTTCCAGCAGGCGGTCGAGCTCGAATACCGCTACGCCGAAGATACGATGCCGCGCGGCGTGCTCGGCCTCAACGCGTCGATGTTCAAGAGCTATCTGCGCTTCATCTGCAACCGCCGTTGCCAGCAGATCGGTCTCGATCCGCTGTACCCGAACGAGGAAAACCCGTTCCCGTGGATGAGCGAGATGATCGACCTGAAGAAGGAACGCAATTTCTTCGAGACGCGAGTGATCGAATATCAGACTGGCGGTGCGCTTTCCTGGGAGTAAGCCGGGATTCGTATCGCGGATGTATTCATTGATGGGGATGCCGCCGCCTGTGGCCGCGGCGCCCCGGGTTAGGAGCAGAACGGCCTGATGCAAAGCGTGCCCGGTGCCTTGACGGCCCACAAACATGACAGGCACTTTGCGGACCCTTCAGTGGGATGGGCAAACTTCCCCCCGGAAAAAGCCGCTGGCGTCGTTGCCGGCGGCCCGATCAAGCAATTGCCGGCGTCGCCTTGCGACGCCGACCAGATTTGGCGCGCGGTGCCTTCGGGCACGGCGCGCCTTACCGCATTCATTAGCGTAAGCGCGCCGCACCTGCGTACGCCGATGAATAGCCCGCTTCGTAGCGCGCGCCCTGAGAAGCGTCCGCGGGAAGCGGGTTTTGACGAAGGGTGTAGTTTGAACTGACCTCATCTGAAAACCTGAAGGAGAAAATGATGGCAACTGCAAAGAAGGCCGCGGCCAAGAAGCCCGCAGCAAAGAAGACCGCAGCAAAGAAGGCTGCTCCGGCTAAGAAGGCTGCTCCGGCCAAGAAGGTCGCCGCGAAGAAGGTCGCAGTGAAGAAGGTCGCCGCGAAGAAGGTTGCAGCGAAGAAGGTCGCGGCGAAGAAGGCAGCACCGGCGAAGAAAGCCGCAGTGAAGAAGGTCGCGGCGAAGAAGGTTGCAGCCAAGAAGGTCGCGGCGAAGAAGGCAGCACCGGCGAAGAAAGCCGCGGTGAAGAAGGTTGCAGCGAAGAAGGTCGCAGCGAAGAAGGCAGCACCGGCGAAGAAGGCCGCAGCGAAGAAGGCAGCACCGGCGAAGAAGGTCGCGGCGAAGAAGGCCGCTGCCAAGAAGGCGGCGCCTGCCAAAAAGGCTGCAGCCAAGAAAGCTGCACCTGCCAAGAAGGCTGCCGCGAAGAAGGCCGCTGCGCCTGCGAAGAAGGCTGCCCCTGCGAAGAAGGCTGTCGCCAAGAAGGCCGCGCCTGCTCCCGCTGCGCCTGCTGTCTCGAGCGCACCGGCGGCGACGGTGAAGACCGCGCTGAACCCGGCAGCGGCATGGCCGTTCCCGACGGGCAGCCGTCCGTAAGCAGTAGCAGTAAGTCGACACATCGTACGATGTGCCGGATGACCGGGTCGTGCTCGATTTCTTGCGGGCGCCACCCGGTCAATGACCCGTTACCGGTGTGCCGGTGGCGGGTTTTTTTTGCCCGTCGTCCCGAAAAGAAAAAACACGCATGGACCCGTGAGGACCCATGCGTGTGAAGTCGTCGTCGCGGCGCTGAACTACGCGCCGCCGCGCGGGAGGTGCGCTTAGTGTGTGACGCGCGTGACGCCGCCGCTCGACAGCAGCCTCACGCGATCGCCTGCGCGGAAGATTTCGCCGGTAGCAGTTTGGGTGACGGCGCGCATGTCGCCGTTGTCGAGGCGCACGGTGATTTCGATACCGTCGCGCATGGCGACGCGGTTTTCGATTGCATTGCCGGCGACCGCACCGCCGATGCCGCCGACGATACCCGTCGCGACCGAGCCACGTCCGCCGCCGATCGTGCTGCCGGCGAGCGCGCCGAGCGCCCCGCCACCGAGTGCGCCGATGCCGATCGGCTGACCGTCGTTCGTGCTGATCCGCACCGCGCGCACGCTCTCCACCGTGGCCATGCGAACCGTCTGTTCACGCTGCGCCTGCGAGGCGGTGAAAACGTCGGGAGAGCTGCTGTTGACCGCACACCCCGACATGGCCAGCGAACCGGCGAACAAGGTGACGACGATCAGGCGACTCGATGTTCTCATTCCCAAACTCCCATAGCACGCGATATCAGTGCAGGTCGTATCCGAAGGCCTGCTTGAACCGCTCGTTGATTTCCGCCCGACTGGGCGCGTAGTTTTGCGGGCCTTGATGCTCGATCTTCAGTGCGCCCATCAGGCTGGCGAGACGGCCGGTCGTGGCCCACCCGAGACCCTTCTCGATACCGTAGAGCAAGCCGCCGCGAAACGCGTCGCCGCAGCCGGTGGGATCGAGCACCTGCCTGGCCGTGACCGCCGGAATCTCTTCGATACCCGCCGCCGTGATGGATCTGCGCACCCTTCTCGCCGAGCGTGATGATCAGCGCGTCGACCTTGCCGGCGATCTGTTCGATCGACCAGCCGGTCTTGTTGCTCACCAGCGCGGCTTCGTAATCGTTGACCGCTACATAAGTAGCAAGTTCAATGATGCGCCGCAGCGTCTCGCCGTCGAACAGCGGCAAGCCCTGGCCCGGATCGAAGATGAACGGCACGCCTGCGGCGGCAAGCTGTTCGGAGTGCTGGACCATGCCGTCATAGCCGTCCGGCGCGACGATGCCGAGCGTCAGGCCCGCCACTTCGTCGGCGCGGTTCTGATGCGACTGCATCATCGCGCCCGGATGGAAAGCGGTGATCTGGTTGTTCTCGAGGTCGGTCGTGATCATCGCCTGCGCCGAGTAGGTGTCGGGCACGACGAGCACGTTTTCCGTCGACAGGTCGAGCTGCGCGAGCCGGTCCAGATAGAGCTGTGCGTCGACGGCGCCGATCGCGCCCATGATCCGTGCCTCGCCGCCGAGCAGATTCAGCGCATAGGCGATGTTGCCCGCGCAGCCGCCGAACTCGCGACGCATGGTCGGCACGAGAAAGCTCACGTTCAGGATGTGGACCTGCTCCGGCAGGATGTGCTCCCGAAAGCGGCCTTCGAAGGTCATGATGTTGTCGTACGCGAGCGAGCCGCAGATGAGCGTAGCCAAGGCGAGCGTTCCTGTATGAAAGCGGTGGGAAGAGACGCGCCGCGCCGACGGCGCCGCGCGCGAGGCGCGGCGCCGTGGTTCGCGCGCGAGAGGGCTTACTTCAGCGCGGCGAGCGCTGCGTCGTAGTTCGGCTCGTTCTTGATCTCGCCGACCAGCTCGGCGTGCACGACCTTGTCGTTTTCGTCGAGCACGACGACCGCGCGCGCGGTCAGGCCGGTCAGCGGACCGCTCGTCACGTCGACGCCGTACGCTTGCGCGAACTCATGGCCGCGAAACGTCGACGCGGTCACCACGTTCTCGATGCCCTCGGTCGTGCAGAAGCGCGACGCCGCGAACGGCAGGTCGCCCGACACGACGATGACGGCCGTGTTGCTGAGCTTCGCGGCGGCTTCGTTGAACTTGCGCGTCGACGTCGCGCAGGTCGGCGTGTCGAGACTCGGGACGATGTTGAGCACCTTGCGCTTGCCGGCGAAGTCGGCGAGCGTCAGCGGCTTCAGGTCTCGGCCGATCAGGGAGAATGCGGCGGCCTGCTGGCCGACCGACGGGAACGTGCCGCTTACTTCGATCGGGTTGCCGCCCAGCGTGACTTGACTCATGTGTTGTGCTCCGAAAAGGGCTTCAGTGATGACAATGATGCGCCCGCTCGGGAGCGGGCGCGCGAGGGTGCGTTACGGATAAAAAATCTGTACGCGAAAATTGGAGGCAATCGCGCTGCCGGTGTCGAGGTGCACGATCATCGTCTGCGTCGCGTGCGCGGGCAGGCCGGACGCGATCACGGTGCCGGGCGGCACGTAATCCTGCGGCCACAGCACGCGCCGCACGGCGACGTTGTTCTGATCGTCGAGCAGCGTGAGTTCGATCGCGGGGTAGGCGAGCGCGATGTTCAGGCGGTTGTGCAGCGGCATCTTCAACTCGAGCTTGTGCGGGCCGTCGATCTGCCGCAGATCGGACGGCTCGACCAGCAAGCCTTCGAGGTCGTGCGGCGGCGTCAGCTGACAGCCGAGATGCGCGCAGGCCTGCGCGTACAGGATCTGCGAGCGCGGCAGGTTGACCATCACGGTCTCGCGTTGCCACCACGCGAGTTGCGCGAGCAGCGCAATGACGAGCAGCGCGGCGAGCACCACACCGGCGACGATCCAGCCGACGCGTCCGGCGTCCACCGGGCGGGTTTCGCGCACGACCGGGAACGGATCGTCGCCATCGCTGACGGGCGGATTGACCGAGAACGGTTCGCCGCTCGATGGGGCGAGCGACGGACCGCCCGGCGGGCGCGGGCCGCCGGGACCGCCGGCGCCCGAAGCACCTGCGGCAGCCATGCCTGCGGCGGCGCCGAAGCCGCCCACGCCCCCACCGACCGGGCCGAAGTGCGGCTCGTTGTCGGGCATGCCATGCAGACTTGCTGGTTCGCGCAGCGCCGGTTCATCGAGCGTGGACGGCTCGGGGCGTTCGATCTTGTGCCAGACGCGCGGCGCTTCGTCTTCGACTCGCGGTGGGGGAGCAGACGCGGTGGGCGGGACGACAGGTGGTTCATCGACCGCATTGTCGGCGGGATAGGCGAAGGGTTCGAGCGGCGCGTCGGCCAGCGTCGGCTCATCGTCCGCGGGTAGCGGTGCCGTGAAAGCGCCGGCGCGCAATTCCGGTTCGGTCGCCTGGCGAGGAGTGTCCGATGCGACGGGTGCGTGCTCGTTGCCGCCAGGCGGCAGCGGCGCGAGCGGCACGCTGCTCACGTGGTCGCGCAAACGGGCATCCAGCGTGCTGCGGGAAATGCTGGTGGAGTCTTGTTCCGAAGCCGGCGCCCATGGGTCCCACGCGACCCCGCTGAAGTCCGGGTTGGGTTGCCGCACACCCGACAGCGCTTCGATTGCCGCCGCGGCGGCAACCGGTTTGGCCGTGGAAAAATCGCCGCCTTCGGAGACGTCGAACAGACTGCTCGACGCGTCGAAGACTTCTTGGCAATGCCCGCACCGCACGAGGCCGCGGCGCTGCGCAAGCTGCGCCGGTTGCAGAAGGAAGACAGTTTCGCAGAAGGGGCAACGCGTCGCCAGGTGCATATCGAGCCGTTGAGCCTGAGGCCGTTAGGTTGACAATACGCCTTATTCTAATTGCTTTCGCGGCGCGTTCCGGCGAGGCACACCCAACCTTCATGTTCGCGCCACACGCTGATATCGATCCAGCGCGCGTAGACCTGCGCGACCTCCTCGGCCTGGCGGGCGAGAATGCCCGACAGCGCGATGTGGCCGCCCGGCTTCACCTTCGACGACAGCATCGACGCCATCAGCTTGAGCGGATTGGAGAGAATGTTCGCGACCACGACGTCGAATTCGCCGGCCGGACAGGCGTCGGGCAGGCCATAGGTGACTTCGGCGTGATTGCGTTCGCTATTGTGACGCGCCGATTCGACCGCCTGCGGATCGATATCGATGCCGATCACCGGATCGGCGCCGCACTTCTTCGCGAGAATCGCGAGGATGCCCGAGCCGCAGCCGTAGTCGAGCACGGACTGGCCGGGCTTGATCGACTGCTCGATCCACTCCATGCACAGACGCGTAGTGGGGTGGCTGCCGGTGCCGAACGCGAGACCCGGATCGAGTTCGAGCACGAGCGCGTCGGGGTCCGGCGCATCGTGCCACGACGGCACGACCCAGATGCGCTCGCCGATCTGGATCGGATCGAACTGCGACTGCGTGAGCCGCACCCAGTCCTGCTCCTCGACCTCGCGCACGGTATATGCCGGCGCGGCATCGAGTCCGATCTCGTTGGCCGCGGCGGTCAGCAGCACGGCCGGATCGTGTTCCGGCGCGAGCAGCGCGATCACCCGCGAATGCTGCCATGCCGTGCGATCCGGCGTGAGGCCGGGCTCGCCGAACAGCGGCTGCTCGTCGGGCGTGTCGGCGTCGGCGTCTTCGACCGATACCGACAGCGCGCCCAGCTCGAGCAGCGCGTCGGACAACTCCTCCGCGTGCTCGCGCGCCAGTTCGGCAACCAGTTCCCGATAGCTCATGACTTACGCTTCTTCCGCGACCTGCTGACGCGCGGCCAGCCGGTTTTCGAGGTAGTGGATGCTGGTGCCGCCTTCGACGAACTTCGCGTCGAGCATCAGCTCACGGTGCAGCGGGATGTTGGTCTGAATACCTTCGACCACCATTTCCGACAGCGCGATGCGCATCCGCATGATCGCCTGTTCGCGCGTGGCGCCGTAAGCGATCAGCTTGCCGATCATCGAATCGTAGTTCGGCGGCACGAAATAACCATTGTAGGCGTGCGAATCGACGCGGATGCCGGGACCGCCCGGCATATGCCACGAGGTCAGGCGTCCCGGTGACGGCGTGAACTTGAACGGATCTTCGGCGTTGATCCGGCATTCGATCGCATGGCCGCGGAACTGGATGTCGCGCTGACGGAACGTGAGCTTCTCGCCGGCCGCGATGCGGATCTGTTCCTGCACGATGTCGACACCGGTGATCAGTTCGGTCACCGGATGCTCGACCTGCACGCGCGTGTTCATTTCGATGAAGTAGAACTCGCCGTTCTCATACAGGAACTCGAAGGTGCCCGCGCCGAGATAGCCCATCTTCTTGCACGCGTCCGCGCAACGATCGCCGATGCGGTCGATCAGACGGCGCGCGATGCCCGGCGCCGGCGCTTCCTCGATCACCTTCTGGTGACGGCGTTGCATCGAGCAGTCGCGCTCGCCCAGCCACACGGCGTTCTTGAACGAGTCGGCCAGCACCTGGATTTCGATGTGCCGCGGGTTCTCGAGGAATTTCTCCATGTAGACCTGCGGGTTGCCGAACGCGCGGCCGGCTTCCTCCCGGGTCATGATGACCGCGTTGACGAGCGCCGCTTCCGTGTGGACCACGCGCATGCCGCGGCCGCCGCCGCCGCCCGCCGCCTTGATGATGACCGGATAGCCGACCTGGCGGGCGATCTTCACGATTTCTTTCGGATCGTCCGGCAGCGCGCCTTCCGAACCCGGCACGCAAGGCACGCCGGTCTTGATCATGGTCTGCTTGGCCGTGACCTTGTCGCCCATCATGCGGATCGTTTCCGGACGCGGGCCGATGAAAGTGAAGCCGGACTGCTCGACGCGCTCGGCGAAGTCGGCGTTCTCCGACAGGAAGCCGTAGCCGGGGTGGATCGCTTCGGCGTCGGTGACTTCGGCCGCGCTGATCAGCGCGGGCATGTTCAGATAGCTCAGATTCGACGGTGCCGGGCCGATGCAGACCGCCTCGTCGGCGAGCTTCACGTACTTGGCTTCCTTGTCGGCTTCCGAATAGACGACGACCGTCTTGACGCCGAGCTCGCGGCAGGCGCGCTGGATACGAAGCGCGATCTCGCCACGATTGGCAATGAGGATTTTTTCAAACATAGCGGGTTTTCGACTCATCAATGGGCGCCGGGTCGGTCACGACGCCGGCTGCCGCAGAGGATCGGTCGCGCGCCTCGGGACGAGCGGCGCGCGGGCGGCAAATCGTGCGTGCCGCGTTAGCCGACCACGAACAGCGGTTGGCCGTATTCGACCGCCTGGCCGTTTTCGACGAGGATTTCCTTGACCACGCCGGACTTGTCCGACTCGATCTCGTTGAGCAGCTTCATCGCTTCGATGATGCAGATGGTCTGGCCTTCCTTGACCGTGTCGCCGACCTGCACGAACGGATCGGCGCCCGGCGACGGCGCGCGGTAGAACGTGCCGACCATCGGCGAGGTGACGACGTGACCCTGCGGTGCGGCGGCGGCCGGCGTGGCCGGAGCGCCCGCGGGGGCTGCCGGTGCTTCGACAGCGCCGAACGGTGCGGGTTGTGCGAATTGCGGTACGGCGTATGAGGCGGACGGCTGGACGTAAACCGGCGGCGCATTCTTGACGATGCGGACCTTGCCTTCGCCCTCGGTCACTTCGAGTTCGGAAATACCGGACTCCGAGACGAGGTCGATCAGAGTTTTGAGTTTACGTAGATCCATCAGGTTGCCCCTTTTCAATGCGTAGTGTGCCGGCGTGTGCAAGTCGCAGTAGCCGGCTCAAATTGGACGTGTTTGGATTCAGCCGCGCGACGACCCGGCCGCGAGCCGGTCGAGCGCGAATTCGAGCGCGTACAGATACCCCTTCCAGCCGAGGCCGCAAATGACGCCCTCAGCCTGGTCGGAGAAATACGAGTGATGCCGGAACGGTTCGCGGCGATGCACGTTCGACAGATGAATCTCGACGAACGGGATGCCGACCCCCGCCAGTGCGTCGCGAATGGCCACGCTCGTGTGTGTGTACGCGGCGGGATTGATCAGGATGAAATCGGTTTGCTCGGTGCGGGCCGCCTGAATACGGTCGACCAGTGCGCCTTCGTGATTGCTCTGAAACGACGCGAGTTCGACGCCTGCGTCGGCTGCGCGGTCCGCCAGCGCCTGATCGATCTGCGGCAGGGTCACGCGACCGTAGACCTCGGGTTCCCGGCTGCCGAGAAGATTGAGGTTGGGTCCGTGCAGTACCAGCAGTCGCGTCATGGTCGCTTCTTTTTCCGTGGAATTGCGCGCACTTTAGCGCTGATTAGAGAAACTTGTCTAGTTTTGCGCGCGTACGCGGCGACGGCCGGCGCGGGCCGCCGCGCAGCCTTGGGTCCAACTTCACTCAAATTCGGGAATTATCCGCGTATTTTTGCTCGTTCTGCACGGAATCGCATGCCAAAAGCATAGCGTGGGAAATCGGGAAATTTACAGCGCGTCGAGCGTCTGACGCAGCGCCGTCGGGTCGATCTGGCCCAATTTTGTCGAGCGGATGTTGCCTTTTGCGTCGATCACGACGGTAAACGGCAAACCGCCCGCATTGTTGCCGAACGCGCGCGCGAGGTCGGCGCCCCCGAAGCCGGTCACGTAGATGGGGTACGCGACCTTGACCTTCTGCAGGAAGGTCTGGATGTTCTTTTCCGAGTCGACGCCGAGGCCGACGAACTGGATGCCTTTCTTCGCGTACTCGCGCTGGATCTGCGACAGCGCCGGCATTTCCTCGACGCACGGAGCGCACCACGACGCCCAGAAGTTGACGACGATCGGGTGGCCCTTGAGCAGGTTCAGCGACTGCGGTTTGCCGTCGACGTTCGTGACCGGCGCGGTCCACAGTTGCTGCACGGGACTCGCAGAGGTGGCAGGCTGCGCTACGGCCTGCGCCCCGGCGTGCGCTCCGGCCTGCGCCGCGTTCGCGACGTCGGAACCGCGATTGAGCCAGTGATTGGCCAGTACGCCGCCGCCCGCGGCAATCAGCGCGACGAGCGCGCCCGCCAGCATACGTCTCGTATTCATCGTGCTCCGTTCTGTCTGATCAATTGGTGAAGGACGGCACTTCGTCGCCGTCGAGCAGCGCCTGCACCGCCGGCAAATTGGCCCGCGCCGTGCGGCCGCGCGCGTCGGCGCGTACCGCGCCACGCAGGTCGTCGGTTTCGTACAGCGCGACGTGGATGCCGACCGGCTCGGCGTTGCGCTCGCCCGCGGGGCGCCACAGAAAGCTCAGCGTCTCCACGTAGCCGCGGCCCGCGAAGTGGCGCGTTTCCGACACGTCGTACTGGATGTTTGCATTGAGCATGTAGATCGCGACTTCCTTCGGGTTGTCGCAAAACACCTGCAGATGCACATCCGAATGCTCGCCGGCCGTACCGCCGAGCACCGCGCCCGTCAGATACGGATTGAACGGCGCGAGCCGCTCCATCCAGTCGACCGCGATCATGCGCAGGCGCCGCAGCAGCGCCGGCTGGCTGTCGCTCTGGAACAGCGACTGATATTCGCGGATTTCTTCTTCGATCTGATCGTTGTCCGGCAGCCATTCGCCGGCAACACGAGTCTCGCCGACGACCTGCCGGGCCGCCTTGCGCTTCGCGCTGGCGTAATCCAGGCCGTCTTCGGCAATCAGGCGTGCCGCCGCGATTGCGATTTCCTCGCGCACGCGCTGCGGATCGAAATGTGATTTGCGGACCATCCTTGCATGATACTCGATCGAGCCTGCGACGCGGTTCGGCGGCCCGCACGGGGCGGCGCCTGGCGTGGCCGGCAGGGGGCAGCGCGCGTCGCGTCGGTTACAATAGGCGTCCTTTGCAGACGGACGTTCCGACCGTCCTGTGGCTCTCTCATCCCTCGCAAGAAACGCCCCCGCGGCACGACAGGCTTATGCATATCCACATCCTCGGCATCTGCGGCACCTTCATGGGCGGTCTCGCGGTGCTCGCGCGCAATGCGGGCCACACGGTGACCGGCTGCGACGCCGGCGTCTATCCGCCGATGAGCACGCAGCTCGAGGCGCAAGGCATCGGTCTGATCGAGGGTTATGACGCGGACCAACTGAACGGCCTGAACGCGGATCTATTCGTGATCGGCAACGTGGTCACGCGCGGCAACCCGCTGATGGAAGCGATTCTGGACCGCGGCCTGCCGTACGTGTCCGGTCCGCAGTGGCTCGGCGAGCACGTGCTGAACGGCAAATGGGTGCTGGCCGTGGCCGGCACGCACGGCAAGACCACTACGAGCTCGATGCTGACCTGGCTGCTCGAAGACGCGGGCCTGAACCCCGGCTTCCTGATCGGCGGTGTGCCGCTGAATTTCGGCGTGTCGGCGCGGCTCACCGATTCGAGCTTCTTCGTGATCGAAGCCGACGAATACGACACCGCATTCTTCGACAAACGCTCGAAGTTCGTCCATTACCGCCCGAAAACGGCGGTGCTGAACAATCTCGAATTCGATCACGCCGACATCTTCCCCGATCTCGCCGCGATCGAAACGCAGTTCCATCATCTGATCCGCACGGTGCCGCGCTTGGGCCGCGTCGTCACGAACGGCCGCGAGAACGCGCTCGAGCGCGTACTGACGCGCGGCTGCTGGAGCGAGGTCGAGCGCTTCGGCGTCCAGGGCGGCTGGGAGATCCAGGCGGCGGAGCAGGGCGTGCCCGTCGACGAACGCTTCGCCGTCTATCACAACGGCGAGCGCGTCGGCGTGGTCGACTGGCAGGTGCAGGGCGAGCATAACCGCCTGAACGCGCTCGCCGCGATCGCCGCCGCGCGCCATGTCGGCGTGCCGCCCGCGCAGGCCGCGAAGTCGCTGTCCGGCTTTCGCAACGTGAAGCGCCGCATGGAAGTGCGTGGCAGCGTCGAGGGTGTGACCGTGTACGACGACTTCGCGCATCACCCCACCGCGATCGAGACGACGGTGGCCGGCCTGCGCGCGCGGGTCGGCCGCGACAACACGCGAATCCTTGCGGTGCTGGAACCACGCTCGAACACGATGAAGCTCGGCGTGATGAAAGCGCAACTGCCGGCGAGCCTCGCCGACGCCGATCTCGTGTTCGGCTACGGCGCGCCGAGCGGGCGCGACGCGCTCGGCTGGAACCTCGGCGAAGCGCTCGCGCCGCTCGACGGCAAGGCGCAGGCGTTCGACAACCTCGACGCGCTCGTGAAGGCGGTGGTCCACGCGGCGCGCCCCGGCGACCAGATTCTGGTGATGAGCAACGGCGGCTTCGGCGGCGTGCATCAGAAACTGCTCGACGGTCTTTCGACGCGAGGCGCGTCGTGATTCTGTATCTGCACGGTTTCCGTTCGTCGCCGAATTCGTTCAAGGCGCGCCTGCTCGCGGCGCGTCTCGCCGAGCTGGGTCGCGCCGACGAGTGGTGCTGCCCGATGCTGCCGGTGTCGCCGTTCGAGACCGTGGCGCTCGCCGAATCGCTGGTCGCCGACGCACGCGCGAAGGGCGATGCGCGGCAGGTGACCGTGATCGGCAGTTCGCTCGGCGGCTACTTCGCCACCCATCTGGCCGAGAAACACGGCTGGCCGGCCGTGCTGCTGAACCCGGCGGTCGTGCCGCAGCGCGACCTGAGCGCGTATCTCGGCGAGCAGCCGTTGTGGCACGGTGGCGGCAGCATCGTCGTCGAGCCGCATCATCTGGATGAATTGCGCGCGCTCGGCGTGGCGTCGATCACGCAGCCCGAACGCTATTATTTGATGGCAGCCACCGGCGACGAAGTGCTCGACTACCGCGAAATGCTCGCGCACTATCCGGGCGCGCGCACCACGCTGATCGAGGGCAGCGACCACGCGATCAGCGAGTTTGCGCAGTATCTCGGCGACGTGCTGGCCTTTTGCGACGCCGAATATGTCGAGCCGCCGGCGCCGCGCGCGGCGGCCTGACGGCATGCAAGGGCGGCGGCACCGAACCCTGCCAGGACGTCAGTCAGAGAGGCACACCGACCGCCACCGCTGGTCGCAAGATTCAACCCGCTGGCACGCGCAGTGCGCGCCGCGGATTCACTATCACGAACAGGTTGCCGTGCCGCGCATGCAGTGATCGATCGCCACAGGGCGTCGGGCGCGACGGCAGACGCAAGTCAGAACGAGAGTATTGAGTGAACGTCTTCTTCGAGGAATCGGGCAGTTTCAAGGCCGGCAGCGTGCTGTCGCGCCAGGGCGACGCGTTTCAGGTCGAGTTGCCGGGCGGGCGGCGCGCGAAGGTGCGCGCGAAGGATGTGCTGATCGAGTTCGAGAAGCCCACCGCGGCCGAACTGATGCAGCAGGCCGACGCGTTGGCGCAAGAGATCGATCTGGACTTCCTGTGGGAATGCGCGCCGGACGATGAATTCCCGTTCGCGACGCTGGGCGCCGAGTACTTCGGCGCGAGCTTCGGCGCGATCGAGCGCGCGGCGCTGGTGCTGCGCATGCACGGCTCGCCGGTGTACTTCCGCCGCAAGGGCCGCGGCATGTACCAGCGCGCGCCGCAAGAGCAACTGAAGATGGCGCTCGCGGGCCTCGAGCGCAAGCGTCAGCAGGCGCTCGTGCAGGCGCAGTACGAGGAAGAGCTGAAGGCAGGCCGTCTGCCTGAAGCGTTCGCGGGCGGCAAGGGGCTCGCGCTCCTGACGAAGCCCGACAAGAACACGATCGAGTACAAGGCGCTCGAGGGCGCCGCGGCCGCGCGCGGCATCTCGCAGGCGCGGCTGATGCTCGAATGCGGCGCGATCGCGTCGCCGCGCGCGCTGCACGAAGCGAAGTTCCTGTCCGAGTTCTTCCCGCACGGCACCGGCTTCCCGTCCGTCGCGGCCGCGAACGTGCCCGACGATCTGCCGCAGGCGGACGTCGAGGCGTTCTCGATCGACGACATCACCACGACCGAAATCGACGACGCGTTCTCGGTCGAGCATCTGGCCGACGGCCGTGTGCGCATCGGCGTGCACATCGCCGCGCCGGCGCTCGGCATCCAGCGTGGCGACGACGTCGATGCGATTGCGCGCGCGCGTCTGTCGACGGTCTACATGCCCGGCGACAAGATCACGATGCTGCCCGACAGCGTCGTCGACACCTTCACGCTTGCCGAGGGTGGGTATCGGCCGGCGCTGTCGCTGTACGTGATCGTCAATCGCGAGACGCAGGAGATCGTCGCGAGCGAAACGCGCGCCGAGCGCGTGTTCGTGAAGAACAATCTGCGCCACAACACGCTCGACGAAATCGTCACCGAGAAGGCGCTCGCCGAGGGCACCGGCGAGTATCCACACAAGGACGATATCGCCGTGCTGTGGCCGTTCGCGCAAGCGCTGTTCGAAAAGCGCCAGACCGCGCGCGCCGGCTACGGCCTGCGCCGCGAAGTGCAGCGCAATACCGACTTCAATTTCTACGTCGACGGCGAGCACGTCACGATTACGCCGCGTCGGCGCGGCTCGCCGCTCGACACGATCGTCGCCGAGCTGGCGATTCTCGCGAACTCGTCGTGGGGCGGGTTCCTGCACGATCACGGCGTGCCGGGCATCTATCGCACGCAGCGCGCGTTCGGCGTGCCGAGCGGCCCGAAGCGCACGCGCATGCAGACCAACGCCGCGCCGCACGAAGGGCTCGGCGTCACGCAGTACGCGTGGAGCACGTCGCCGCTGCGCCGCTACGTCGACCTCGTGAATCAGTGGCAGCTGATCGCGTGCGTGCAGCATGGCGTGACCGCCAAGCTCGCCGCGCCGTTCAAGCCGAAGGACGCCGATCTGTTCGCGGTCGTGCAAGGCTTCGACGACACCTACACCGCGTACGCCGACTATCAGCGTCGCATGGAGTACTTCTGGTGTTTGCGCTGGCTCACGCAGGAAAACCGCAAGCAGGTGGTCGCGTCGGTCGTGAAGGGCGACCTCGTGCGTCTCGAGGAAATTCCGCTGCTGCTGCACGTGCCGGGCCTCGGCGTGCATGCGCGCGGCACGCGTTTGCAGATGGAAGTCATGTCGATCGATGAACTGACGATCGAAGCGTCGGTGCGTCTGTTGCACGTGCTCGATGCACCGACCGTGACGAGCGGCGCCGAAGCCGAAGAAGGCGAGGACGAGAGCGAGGAAGAGTTGCTCGACGCATCCGACGACAGCGCCGAAAGCGAAGCCGAAGCTGAAGCGGAAGCCGAAGCCGACGGCGGCAATCCCAACGACAATCCCAGCGCAGACGAATCCGCGGCGGCCGGCGACGGCAACGACGCCGCGAACAACGCCGACAACGACCAACACATCACGGAGCCGGGACGATGAGCGGCAACCCAACGCGCGAGCGCTACGCGGTCATCGGCAACCCCGTCGGGCATAGCAAGTCGCCGTTCATCCACGGCCGCTTCGCCGCGCAAACCGGCGAGCCGGTCGAGTACGGTCATCTGCTCGCGCCGCTCGACGCGTTCGTGCCGCACGTGCGCGCGTTCATCGAAGCGGGCGGACGCGGCCTGAACGTGACGGTGCCGTTCAAGCTCGACGCGCATGCATTCGCGAATACGCTGTCGCCGCGCGCGGCGGCGGCGGGTGCGGTCAACACGCTGCGGGTCGACGCCGACGGCATCTACGGCGACAACACGGACGGCGTCGGCCTCGTGCGCGACATCGAGGTGAATCTCGGCGTGTCGCTGAAGGGCGCGCGCATCCTGCTGCTCGGCGCGGGCGGGGCCGCGCGCGGTGTCGTGCTGCCGATGCTCGAGCGCGCACCGCATACGCTGACGATCGTCAATCGCACGGCGCAGAAGGCCGAGGCGCTGGTCGACCAGTTCGCGCAGGCTGCCAGCGGCGCGCACTGCCGTCTGACCGGCGGCAGCGCGCGCGCGATCGAAGCGGGCCGGTACGACGTGATCGTCAACGCGACCGCGGGCAGCCTCGATGCGTCGCTGCCCGAGTGCGACGATTGCGCGTTCGGCAACGGCACGCTCGCCTATGACATGATGTACGGCGCGCATCCGACCATCTTCATGCAGCACGCGGCGAAACTCGGCGCGCGCGGCGCCGACGGACTCGGCATGCTGGTCGAGCAGGCCGCCGAATCGTTCCATGTGTGGCGCGGCGTGCGTCCGGACAGTGCGCCGGTGCTCGCCGAATTGCGCGCGCTGCTGACGGCGCCGTCGCCCGCGTAACGTCGGCGCGCGGATAGCACGCACCATGACAGCGACGCGGCGCGCCAGCGGTTCACGCGGCCAGTCCGGCCCGCTGCGCTGGCTCGCCTGGTTGACCGCGGTCGTGGCCATCGCCTGGCTCGCGACGCAGGCGTACTACTTCGCGCAGATCGCAATCTGGAACGTCGTCAATCCGCGTTCGACCGCGTTCATGCGCTCGGACGCATGGCGTCTGTCGCAGGACCGGCCGGATCTGTCGGTGCAGCGAACGTGGGTGCCGTACGAGCAGATTTCGCGCAACCTGAAGCGCGCGATCATCGCGTCCGAAGACGCGAACTTCGTCAACAACAAAGGCTACGAAACCGACGCGATCCTGCAGGCGTGGGAGCGCAACAAGGCGCAAGGCCGGATCGTGCGCGGCGGCTCGACGATCTCGCAGCAGCTTGCGCGCAACCTGTTTCTGTCGCGCGAGAAAAGCTATATTCGCAAAGGCCAGGAGCTGATCATCACGTGGATGCTCGAAACGCTGATGGACAAGCAGCGCATCTTCGAGATCTATCTGAACTCGGTCGAATGGGGCAGCGGCGTGTACGGCGCCGAGGCGGCCGCGCAGTACTACTTCAAGACCTCGGCGAGCAAGCTCACGGCCGCGCAGTCGGCGCGGCTCGCGGTGATGCTGCCACGCCCCAGGTATTTCGATGAACACAGGAATTCGGCGTATCTCACGCAACGCGCGCGCGTGATTGCGCGGCGGATGGGCGCGGCCGAATTGCCGGATTGAAAGAGCCCTCGATCCCGTTGTCCTGCTTCGAAGCCCGCCTCGCGCGGGCTTTTTTGCGTCAGCAGACCGCGACCGTGACAGCTCGCTAAACACTCGATCGCCCACTAAAATCTCACTATATGGACTCAACATTCACATATTGGTGATTCTCAAAAGTCGCCCTACAATCCAAGCCGACATGCATCGCGAGTCGGCGCCCCAGCGCGCCGAAACAGCGAACAGCGACAGAAAAAAACCGGAGACGAGACCGACCATGTCTGGCAGCCAACCACAGCAGCCGCGCGAGCGCGGCGCCGCACCCGTTTCCGCCCTGTTCTCCGGCCCCGCGCGCTAAGCGCAGAAACCATCCGAAGGCGAATCGCCATGAACAAAGCGATGCCCACTCCCGCCGCCAGCGCGACCGAGGCCGCGCAGGGCTCGAACGGCGGGCCGAACAGCGCCGCGAATCCGGCGCTGAATTCCGCGCCGCGCGAGGCTTCAGCCGTCACCGCCAATGTCGCCGCCAGTGCGTCCGCTACCGCGAGGGCGTCGCGCCCGGTGGCGCGCGCGGCGACCGTCGACGATCTCGGGCTGCCGGTCACGCTGCTGGAAATCACACCGCAGCAGGCCGGCACGCAGACACTGTTGCGCGGCCTCGCGATTCTCGAGGCGGCCGCGGCCGGTGTGCGCGATCTGCGCAGCTTCGGCGCCGCGCTCGGCACGACCCGCAGCACCACACACCGGCTCGTCAGCAGCCTCGTGCAGGCGCGCTATCTGCGCCAGGTGCAGGGCGGCTATCTGCTCGGGCCGAAGCTGATCGAGCTCGGCACGATCGCGCTCGAACAGATGCCGCTGACGGCCGTCGCGCGTGCGCACCTCGAGTCGCTGGCCGAGCAGACGCGCGACACGATCCACCTCGGCGTGCGCGACGGCGACGACGTGCTGTACATCGACAAGATCCCCGGCACGCGCGGCCTCGAAATGCGCTCGCGCGTCGGCCATCGGATGCCGCTCGCGTCGACCGGCATCGGCAAGGCGATGATGCTCGACCTCGCGCCGGACGCATGGCAGTCGCTGTTCGACGCGTCGCGCCGCGCGCTCGCAGGCGTCAGCTTCAAGCCGGACAACCGCCCCGATGCGCCGACCTTCCTGCAGCGCATGACGAACTACGCGGCCGGCGGCTACACGTTCGATCTCGAAGAGAACGAAGCGGCGATCCGTTGCGTCGCGGCGCCGGTGCGCGATGCGTCGGGCGCGATCGTCGCGGCGTTGTCGGTGGCCAGCACGATTCCCTATATGCCGCTCGAACGGATGGACGAACTGATTCCGGTCGTGCAGCGCGAGGCGCGCGCGATTTCGGAAGAACTCGGTTGGCGCGCACCGCGACCGGCCACGCGCAGGATCAAGCGATGAAACAAGCGGGCACCGCCACGCCGGCGAACCACCGGGCGTCCGCCGCGCCCACCTCGGGCGTGAAGCCCGACGCGACCGCCGCCGCCGATACCGCCGCCGTCGATTTCACGCACGCCGCGCTGATCGCGCTCGACTGGGGCACGACGTCGCTGCGCGCCTATCTGTTCGACGCGCACGGTCGCGTGCTGGCGACGCGCGCATCGACGGCCGGCATCATGAATCTGCCGCGTAGCGCGGCCGAGGGCGGCTTCGACGCCGCGTTCGACGACGCCTGCGGCGCATGGCTCGACCATGCGCGCGGCGTGCCGGTGATCGCGGCGGGGATGGTCGGCAGCGCGCAGGGCTGGCTCGAAGCGCCGTATGTCGAGACACCCGCGAACGCCGATGCGTTGGTGGCCGGTATCGTCCGCGTGCAGACCGCGCGCGGCGCGACGCTGCATATCGTGCCGGGCGTGCTGCAACGCGGTGAATTGCCGAACGTGATGCGCGGCGAGGAGACGCAAATTTTCGGCGCGCTCAGCGCGGAGGCGGACGGCGTGCACGACGCGAACTCGGTCGACAGCAACGCCCGCTCGCTGATCGGCCTGCCCGGCACGCACGCGAAATGGGCGGTCGTGCAGGCGGAGCGCATCGAGCGTTTTCATACGTTCATGACCGGCGAGGTGTTCGCCGCGCTGCGCGAGCACACGATTCTCGGCCGCACGATGGTCACGCCGGATCGCCCGGATACCGAAGCATTTCTGCGCGGCGTGAACATCGCGCGCGAGCAGGGCCAGGCAGGCGTGCTCGCGACCGTGTTCAGCACGCGCACGCTCGGCTTGACCGGCGCGCTGTCGAGCGAGGCACAGCCGGACTATCTGTCGGGCCTGCTGATCGGGCACGAACTCGCCGGCCTCGAAGCGGTCCTCGCGCAGCAAGGCAGCTCGCTCGCGCAGCAGAGTCTGCGGCTGATCGGCAACGAAGCGCTGTGCGAGCGCTACCGCCTCGCGCTCGCGCAATTCGGCTGTCTGCGCGCGGAGCCGGTCAGGCATGCAACCGAACGCGGCCTGTGGCGCGTCGCCGTCGAAGCGGGGCTGGTCCGGCCGCCCGCCCAGGCGGCGCGCGCAGGCTGACCGGCGGCAGAGCCCTTTACGACGCTCACGAAACAAGGAACCGACATGCAACCACACATCAATCTTCCCGCACCGTACATGCCGCACGCGGGTCTGATCGCCGCGTTCGAAGCCTGTCCGCTGATCGCGATCCTGCGCGGCGTCACGCCCGCCGACGCGGCCGATCACGGTCAGGCCCTGTACGAAGCCGGTTTTCGCATCGTCGAAGTACCGCTCAATTCGCCGCAGCCGTTCGACAGCATCTCGGCGATCCGCAAGGTGCTGCCGGCCGACGCGATCGTCGGCGCGGGCACGGTGCTGCATCCGCTGTTCGTGGACGATGTGAAGGCCGCAGGCGGCGAACTCATCGTGATGCCGCACAGCGATCCGGAAGTCGTGATCGCCGCGAAGGCGCGGGGCCTCGCCTGCGCGCCCGGCGTCGCGACGCCGACCGAGGCGTTCGTCGCGCTGAAGAACGGCGCGGACGTGCTGAAGATGTTCCCCGCCGAGCAGCTCGGCTGCCAGGTCGTCAAGGCATGGCGCGCGGTGATCGCCGCGCAGGTGCCGCTCGTGCCGGTCGGCGGCGTCACGCCGGACAACATGGGGCCGTTCCTGAGCGCCGGCGCGAACGGTTTCGGCCTCGGCTCCGCGCTGTACAAGCCGGGCCAGAGCGCGGCGGTGACCGCGTCGCATGCGAAGGCGTTCATCAACGGTCTGCGGATCGCCCGCGCGGGCGTGAAGAAATGAACCGGCTCGCCGGCAAAGCCGCTCTCGTGACGGGCGCTGGACGAGGCATAGGCGCGGCGATCGCGCTGGCGTTCGCGCGCGAGGGCGCGGCGGTCGTGCTGGCGGAACTCGACTTCGACACGGCGCAGCGCACGGCCGCGCAGATCGAGGCAGACGTTGGCGCCGGCGCGCGCGTGCTCGCGGTGCAGACCGACGTGACGCAATCCGCGTCGGTGCGGCACGCGGTCAGCGAAGGCGAACGCGCGTTCGGCGCGCTCGACATCCTCGTCAACAACGCGGGCATCAACGTGTTCTGCGATCCGCTGACGATGACCGACGCCGACTGGCGGCGCTGCTTCGCGGTCGATCTCGACGGCGTGTGGAACGGCTGTCGCGCGGTGCTGCCGGGCATGGTCGAGCGTGGCGCGGGCAGCATCGTGAACATCGCGTCGACGCACGCGTTCAAGATCATTCCGGGCTGCTTTCCGTACCCGGTCGCGAAGCACGGCGTGATTGGCCTCACGCGCGCGCTCGGCATCGAGTACGCGCCGCGCAACGTGCGCGTGAACGCGATCGCGCCGGGCTACATCGAAACGCAGCTGACGCACGACTGGTGGAACGAGCAGTCCGATCCGGCCGCCGCGCAGCAGGCGACACTCGATCTGCAGCCGATGAAGCGCATCGGCCGTCCGGCGGAGGTGGCGATGACCGCAGTGTTCCTCGCGTCGGACGAGGCGCCGTTCATCAACGCGAGCTGCATTACCGTCGATGGCGGACGCTCGGCGCTGTATCACGACTGAATTTGCGTCGCCAAAAGACGCACAGAACACCGGACGACGCGCTGGCCGCGTGTGTCAGACCGGTACAAGAAGACGCGGCCGATTACCTTCTCGTTATCAATTAGTCAGGAGACACGCATTATGAAACGCAGAATTTTCCTCACGCTGGCAGCGGCGGCGGCGGGTGTGCTCTTCAACGCACCGGTCGTACAGGCCGCCGATTCGGTCAAGATCGGCTTCCTCGTGAAGCAGCCGGAAGAGCCGTGGTTCCAGGACGAATGGAAGTTCGCCGAGATCGCCGCCAAGCAGAAGGGCTTCACGCTCGTGAAGATCGGCGCGCCGTCGGGCGAGAAGGTGATGAGCGCGATCGATAACCTCGCCGCGCAGAAGGCACAGGGCTTCGTGATCTGCACGCCCGACGTCAAGCTCGGGCCGGGCATCGTCGCGAAGGCGAAGGCCGACGGCCTGAAGATGATGACGGTCGACGACCGCCTCGTCGACGGCGCGGGCAAGCCGATCGAAGCGGTGCCGCACATGGGCATCTCGGCGTATAACATCGGCAAGCAGGTCGGCGACGGCATCGCGGCTGAAATCAAGAAGCGCGGCTGGGACATGAAGGACGTCGGCGCGATCGACGTGACCTACGAGCAGTTGCCGACCGCGCATGACCGCACCACCGGCGCGACCGACGCGCTGGTCGCCGCGGGCTTCCCGAAAGCGAACATCGTCACCGCGCCGCAGGCGAAGACCGACACGGAAAACGCGTTCAACGCCGCCAACATCGCGCTGACGAAGAACCCGCAGTTCAAGCACTGGGTCGCTTACGCGCTGAACGACGAAGGCGTGCTCGGCGCGGTGCGCGCGGCGGAAGGCCGTGGCTTCAAGGCCGACAACATGATCGGCATCGGCATCGGCGGTTCGGAGTCCGCGATGAACGAGTTCAAGAAGCCGCAGCCGACGGGCTTCTACGGCACCGTGATCATCAGCCCGAAGCGCCACGGCGAGGAAACCTCGGAACTGATGTACGCGTGGATCACGCAGGGCAAGGAACCGCCGCTGCTGACGCTGACGACCGGCATGCTGGCGACACGCGACAACGTCGGCGAAGTGCGCGAGAAGATGGGCCTCGCGTCGAAGTAGTCGCAAGACTGGCGGTGGTATGAAGTACACCGCCGGCGCGTCGCTTTCCCTGCCTGGCGCAGGGGACCGCACGCCGGCGGCGAGAGAAGATCTGCGGTAGACAGACGGACCGTCCGCGATACGCGTACGGTAAACATGAGGCAGCAATATCTTGCATGGGACCAGAGTAAGCGCTAAAGCGCTAACTCCGGTCGACAAGGAGGCGAAGTGTCAGCGACGCTACGTTTTGACAATATCGGCAAGGTTTTTCCAGGCGTGCGTGCGCTCGACGGCGTGTCCTTCGACGTCAACGTCGGCCAGGTGCACGGCCTGATGGGCGAAAACGGCGCCGGGAAATCGACGCTGCTGAAAATTCTCGGCGGCGAGTATCAGCCCGATTCGGGCCGCATGATGATCGACGGTAACGAGGTGCGCTTTCCGAGCGCGGCCGCGTCGATCGGTGCCGGCATCGCGGTGATTCACCAGGAACTGCAGTACGTGCCCGACCTCACGGTCGCGGAGAATCTGCTGCTCGGCCAGCTGCCCAATGCGCTCGGCTGGGTCAACAAGCGCGAGGCGAAGCGCTTCGTGCGCGAGCGGCTCGAAGCGATGGGCGTCGCGCTCGATCCGAACGCGAAGCTGCGCAAGCTGTCGATCGCGCAGCGGCAGATGGTCGAAATCTGCAAGGCGCTGATGCGCAACGCGCGCGTGATCGCGCTCGACGAGCCGACCAGCTCGCTGTCGCATCGCGAGACCGAGGTGCTGTTCAAGCTGGTGCGCGATTTGCGCGCCGACAACCGCGCGATGATCTACATCTCGCACCGCATGGACGAGATCTACGAGCTGTGCGACGCGTGCACGATCTTCCGCGACGGCCGCAAGGTCGCGTCGCATCCGACGCTAGAAGGCGTGTCGCGCGACACGATCGTCAGTGAGATGGTCGGGCGCGAAATTTCGGACATCTATAGCTATTCGGCGCGGCCGCTCGGCGAAGTGCGTTTCGCGGCGAAGGCGATCGAAGGTCATCCGCTCGCGCAGCCGGCGAGCTTCGAGGTGCGGCGCGGCGAGATCGTCGGCTTCTTCGGACTCGTCGGCGCGGGCCGCAGCGAGCTGATGCATCTGGTGTACGGCGCCGAGCATCGCAAGGGCGGCGAACTCATACTCGACGGCAAGCCGATCAAGGTGCGCAGCGCGGGCGAGGCCATTAAGCACGGCATCGTGCTGTGCCCCGAGGATCGCAAGGAAGAGGGCATCGTCGCGATGGCGAGCGTCGCGGAGAACATCAACATCAGCTGCCGCCGTCACTATCTGCGCGCGGGCGTGTTTCTCGATCGCAAGAAGGAGGCGCAGACGGCCGACCGTTTCATCAAGCTGCTGAAGATCAAGACGCCGCATCGGCGGCAGAAGATCCGCTTCCTGTCGGGCGGCAACCAGCAGAAGGCGATTCTGTCGCGCTGGCTCGCCGAGCCCGATCTGAAAGTCGTGATTCTCGACGAACCGACACGCGGCATCGACGTCGGCGCGAAACACGAGATCTATAACGTGATCTATCAGCTCGCGGAGCGCGGCTGCGCGATCGTGATGATTTCGTCGGAATTGCCGGAAGTGCTCGGCGTGTCCGACCGGATCATCGTGATGCGCCAGGGCCGCATTTCCGGCGAGCTCGCGCGCAAGGACGCGACCGAACAGTCGGTGCTGAGCCTCGCGCTGCCGCAAAGCTCGACCGCGCTGCCTGAAAACGCGAACGCCAACGCCGCCAACCAGAGCGCGTCGCGCGCGGCCTGAACCTTATCCGGACGCGAGTCCGCAACCCGTGGGGAACGGGGAGGAGTATTGAACATGCAAGCCAGAGAAAACCTCGCGCAGCAGACCGCCAAGAGCGCGGCCGACGCGCTGATTCCGCAGACCGGCGACAAGGCCAAATGGTGGCAGCAGATCACCGAATACAGCCTGATCGTGATCTTCATCCTGATGTTCGTCACGATGTCGCTGACCGTCGATCATTTCTTCTCGATCGAGAACATGCTCGGCCTCGCGCTGTCGATCTCGCAGATCGGCATGGTCGCGTGCACGATGATGTTCTGCCTCGCGTCGCGCGACTTCGACCTGTCGGTCGGCTCGACCGTCGCGTTCGCCGGCGTGCTGTGCGCGATGGTGCTCAACGCGACCAACAGCACGGTTATCGCGATCATCGCGGCGGTCGCGGCGGGTGCGATGATCGGCTTCGTCAACGGCGCGGTGATCGCGTACCTGCGCATCAACGCGCTGATCACGACGCTCGCGACGATGGAAATCGTCCGCGGCCTCGGCTTCATCGTGTCGCATGGGCAGGCGGTCGGCGTGTCGTCGGATACGTTCATCGCGCTCGGCGGCCTGACGTTCTTCGGCGTGTCGCTGCCGATCTGGGTCACGCTGATCTGCTTCATCGTGTTCGGCGTGATGCTTAACCAGACCGTGTACGGCCGCAATACGCTGGCGATCGGCGGTAATCCGGAAGCGTCGCGGCTCGCCGGTATCAACGTGGAGCGCACGCGCGTCTACATCTTTCTGATCCAGGGCGCCGTCACCGCGCTTGCCGGCGTGATTCTCGCGTCGCGTATCACGTCGGGTCAGCCGAACGCCGCCGAAGGCTTCGAGCTGAACGTGATCTCCGCGTGCGTGCTCGGTGGCGTGTCGCTGTTGGGCGGCCGCGCGACGATTTCCGGCGTCGTGATCGGCGTGCTGATCATGGGTACGGTCGAGAACGTGATGAACCTGCTGAACATCGACGCGTTCTATCAGTACCTGGTGCGCGGCGCGATCCTGCTCGCGGCCGTGTTGCTCGACCAGTTGAAGAACCGCGGCTCGCGCGATTGAGTCGCTTTCACCCCATCCCAAGCACATCCAAGCTCATAAAGGAATCGAACGATGTCGTCTCCGGCCAATGCAAACGCCAGCCTCGCTGACACCGCGTACGCGCGCTATCCGAGCCTCGTCGACCGTACGGTGCTGATCACGGGCGGCGCGACCGGCATCGGCGCATCGTTCGTCGAGCACTTCGCGGCGCAGGGCGCTCGCGTCGCGTTCTTCGATATCGACGCGAGCGCGGGCGAAGCGCTCGCCGACCAGCTCGGCGATTCGAAGCACAAGCCGCTGTTTCTGGCCTGCGATCTGACCGACGTCGACGCGCTGCAAAAAGCGATCGCCGACGTGAAGGCCGCGCTGGGTCCGATCCAGGTGCTCATCAACAACGCTGCGAACGACAAGCGCCATCAGATCGGCGACGTGACGCGCGAGTCGTTCGACGCGGGCATCGCCGTGAACATCCGCCATCAGTTCTTCGCGGCGCAGGCCGTGATGGAGGACATGAAGGCCGCGCGTAGCGGCTCGATCATCAACCTCGGCTCGATCAGCTGGATGCTGAAGAACGGCGGCTATCCGGTGTACGTGATGTCGAAGTCGGCGGTGCAGGGTTTGACGCGCGGGCTCGCGCGCGACCTCGGCCACTTCAATATCCGCGTCAACACGCTGGTGCCGGGCTGGGTGATGACAGACAAGCAGCTGCGCCTGTGGCTCGACGACAACGGCCGCCGCCAGATCAAGGAAGGCCAGTGCATCGACGCCGAGCTGATGCCGGCCGACCTCGCGCGCATGGCGCTGTTCCTCGCCGCCGACGACAGCCGCATGATCACCGCGCAGGACATCGTCGTCGACGGAGGCTGGGCGTGAGCGCCAGCCCGCGCGTGCAGCGGGCCACGCTGCTGCTCGACGCGCAATGCGAGCTCGGCGAAGGCGCGACCTGGTGCGCGAGGAGCGGCCGCTTCTACTGGACCGACATCGAAGGCGCGCGGCTGTGGCGCTACGATCCGGCCGACGGCCGCAGCGATTCGTTCGACATGCCCGAGCGGCTCGCCACCTTCGCACTGTGCGAAAACCCGCGCTACGTGCTGCTCGGGCTCGCATCGCACCTCGCGTTTTTCGATCTGCGGACAGGCAGCACACAGCGCATCGTCGACGTCGAGCCCGGCATGAATACACGGGTCAACGACGGCCGCTGCGATCGGCAAGGGCGTTTCGTGTTCGGCACCAAGGACGAAAGCGGGCAACGGCAGACGGTCGCCGGCTTTTATCGGTTGAATCACGATCTGTCGCTCGAACGTTTACCGTTGCCAGCGCCGGCGATTTCGAACAGCATCGCATTCAGTCCCGACGGCGCGACGATGTACTACTGCGATTCGCCGACGCGTGAAATCCGCGCGTGCGACTATCGCGCGGACGGCGGCATCGCGAACGATCGCCTGTTCACTCGCCTGACCGATGCGAACGGCATCCCCGACGGCTCGACCGTCGACAGCGACGGCGGCCTGTGGAACGCGCAATGGGGCGGCGCGCGCGTGGTGCGTTACGGCCCCGATGGCGTGGAAACCGAGCGCATCGACGTGCCCACCACGCAGCCGAGCTGCGTCGCGATCGGCGGTGCCGCGCTCGGCCAGGCCACGGGCAGCGCCCAGGGCGAGACGGCGCTCGACACGCTGTACATCACGAGCGCCTACGCCGAGCTCGATGCGACGGCGCGCGCGGCCGACACGCTCGCGGGCGACCTGTTCGTCGCGACGCTCGCGCGGCGCGGTGTTGCGGAGCCGCTGTTCCAGGGCGCGCCTATCTAGCGCAGAATGACGCAGCCCCGGCCGCACGCCGGGGCCGCGATCCTGAAGGTGAAGCAGAAGTCGATGTGGCAGTTTCGGTCCGCGAGCAATACGCCCGCGACCGGCCGGCAACGAATCGGCAACATGCAGTTCGGACTCGAGGCGAATTGGTCACAAAAAGTCGCCCGCCACTCCCGTCAACCCTGACGGCAACGTCCCACGCCTCTCGATGGAGCCAGATATGACTGTTGCGAATCTCGTTTCAGCCTCATCCCCAACCTCTCAAACGCGACGCTCGCGACTCGCCGCGGCCGCCAATCCCGTGCTGGCGGGCCCGAGCACGTCGGCGGTGGCCCTCGGCGAAGGCAGCGCCGGCGATGTCGCGTGCATCACGCTCGCCAACTCGCAATTGCGTCTCGATGTCGCGCCGACGCTCGGCGGCGGTGTGACCCGCTTCGACTGGCGCGACGACGGCGCGCTGACGCCGATCTTCCGGCGCTGCAGTCACGTCGGTGGCGATACGCAACCGAACCAACTGGCCTGCTATCCGCTCTTGCCGTACTCGAACCGCATCGGCGGCGGCCATTTCAGCGTGGCCGGGCGGCGCGTCGAGGTGCCGCGCAACCGCGCCGACGAGCCGCTGCCGATTCACGGCGACGGCTGGCTCGCGCAATGGCAGGTGCTCGACGCGGGCCGCGAGCACGTGCGTCTCGCGCTCGACCGCAGCGACGGCAAGCCGTACGCGTTCCGCGCGACACAAACCTATACGCTGGACGGCCCAACGCTGGTCGTCTCGCTCGACATCGAAAACGCTGGCCGCGAGACGCTGCCGTTCGGGCTCGGCGTGCATCCGTTCTTCGTGCGCGACGCGGACACCGAGCTGTCGGCGGCGGCCGGCGGCCTGTGGCTCTCGGGCGACGACTGGCTGCCGGTGCGCCACGTGCCGGCGCCCCCCGCGTGGCAGTTCGGCGTCGCGTATCCGCTGCCGGAGACGATCGTCAATCACGCGTTCACCGGCTGGAGCGGCCAGGCGGCAGTGGTGTGGCCGAAGCGCCGTCTGTCGCTGAACATCGCCGCCGACACCGACTATTACGTGCTGTACACGCCGCCCGGCGAAGACTTCTTCTGCTTCGAACCGGTCGATCATCCGATCAATGCAATGAACCTGGCGGGCGGCGCGAGCGAAAACGGCATGACGCTGCTCAAGCGCGGCGAGCGGTTGACGCGCACGTTCCGCTTCACGGTCGAGCGGACTGGACTGCGCTCGATGCCGGGCGGGCGTGGCGCGCGGCGCAGGTAGTAGTCGCAGCCGTAGCCGCAGTCGTAGCCGCCGGGCCGCCGGCCGGACGAACGTCCGAACGGGCGGCCTGGCGCTGCTATCGCCTATGAGGCGCGGGCCGCGCGGTGACCGCCATCGACGGACGGCGTTCGTGGGACAGGTAAAATACGCGCCTCCTCCGATTACCGGCTCGCCGCGAGACTCACCATGTCCAATTTCATCCAGACACTCAACGACGCCTGGCAGCGCACGAATTCGCTGCTGTGCGTTGGCCTCGATCCCGAGCCCAGCAAATTCCCGGGTGCGCTCGCGGGCCGCGCCGACGCGATCTTCGAGTTCTGCCGCACGATCGTCGATGCAACCGCGCCGTACGCGTCGTCGTTCAAGCCGCAGATCGCCTACTTCGCCGCGCATCGCGCAGAAGAGCAGCTCGAGCAGCTGATCGCCCACATTCACGCGAACCATCCGGGCCTGCCGGTGATTCTCGACGCCAAGCGCGGCGATATCGGCAGCACGGCCGAGCAATACGCACGCGAGGCCTTCGAGCGCTACCAGGCCGACGCGGTGACGGTCAATCCGTACATGGGTTTCGATTCCATCGAGCCGTATCTCGAGCACGCAGGCAAGGGCGTGATCGTGCTGTGTCGCACGTCGAACGCGGGTGGCTCGGATCTGCAGTTTCTCGAGACAAGCGGTCGGCCGTTGTATCAGGTCGTCGCGCAACTGGCCGCGCAGAAGTGGAATGCGAGCGGCCAGCTTGGGCTCGTGGTCGGCGCGACGTTTCCGAAGGAAATCGAAGTGGTGCGGGGGATCGTCGGCGACATGCCGCTGCTGATTCCGGGCATCGGCGCGCAAGGCGGCGACGTGCAGGCCACCGTGAGCGCCGGACGCACCGCGAACGGCACCGGCATGCTGATCAACTCTTCGCGCGCGATCATCTACGCGGGCAAGGGCGACGATTTCGTGCAAGCGGCCGCGCAGGCCGCGAAGGACACCCGCGACCGGATCAACGCGTTTCGTTGAACCGGCGGGCGATCTCGCGGCGGGCGATCCCGCGGCGGCCGGCGCGGCGCGTCAGCGCGCCGGTGCGAGCCGCCCGATCAACCCCGCATGCCGCGGATGCCGCGCCTTCAGCGCATCCACCTCCGCGAGTTCGAACTCGCTGAATTCGAAACCCGGCGCGACCGTGCAGCCGACCAGCGCGAACGATGCCGGATCGGCGCACTCGGCCGCGAACCACAAGCCGGCCGGCACGACGGCTTGACAGACCGTATCGGGATGCGTGAGCGGATTGCCGAGCCGGTGCGTGACGAGCGCACCGCCGGCATCGCTTTCATCGAGCACGTGGACCAGCAGCGGCTCGCCGGCATAGAAATGCCAGACTTCATCGGAACGGATCCGATGCCACGCCGAATGCGCGCCGTCGCACAGCAAGTAATGGATCGCAGTCGACGCCGCACGGGCGTTCCCAACCTCGCTCGGCTCGCCGGCGCGCAGCACACGCGCGGCCGAGCGGTAGGTCTCCGCAAAAAAGCCGCCTTCAGGATGGGGCTTCAGATCGAAGCGGCGGATCAGTTCGTCTGCGATCGCGCGCGAATCCGGCATTGTCCGCCTCCTCAGTGATAGTTAGCCGCCGCTCAATGCTCGCGTTCGTCGAGTAGCGCCAGCAGGCCGCGCAGCGCGTGCGCCGCGGCCTGCACGCGGATCTGGTCGCGGTCGCCCTTGAAAATCTTCGTTTCCACCGACGTGTGCAGCCGGTTGCTCCAACCGAACGACACCATGCCGACCGGCTTGGTTTCCGTGCCGCCGCCGGGGCCGGCGACGCCGGTGATCGACAGCGACACCTGCGCTCGGCTGTTGCGCAGCGCGCCTTCGGCCATCGCTCGTGCGACCGGCTCGCTGACCGCGCCGTGCTTTTCGATCAGGTCGGCCGGCACGCCGATCATTTCGCTTTTCGCCTGGTTCGAATACGTGACGAAGCCGCGTTCGAACCAGCCGCTGCTGCCGGAGATGTCGGTGATCGCGGTCGCGACCATGCCGCCCGTGCAGGACTCGGCGGTCACGAGCATCAGGCGCTCGTCGCGCAGACGGTTGCTCACGCGGATCGCAAGCTGGTGAACGACGGAATCGGTAGGCATGGCGTCAGTCAATCCGGAAAACGAAGCCGGCCGGGCGGCGCGGCGAACGGCAGGGGCCTGGCGGCGACCAAAAGAGTCGAACGGTACTCGAACGGTGAACAGGCAGCGCTCAAACCGACATCCGCCACAGCGCAATCACCAGCAACGTAAAAAATGCGGCGATCAGGTCATCGAACATGATGCCAAAGCCACCTTTCAGCCGGCGGTCGAAGTAGCCGATCGGCGGCGGCTTCACCATGTCGAAGAAGCGGAAGATCAGGAACGCGCACACCTGGCCGGTGAGCGTGGCAGGCGTGACCATCAGCAGCACGAGCCAGATCGCGACGATTTCGTCCCACACGACCGCCGACGGATCCTCGACGCCGAGCCGCTTCGCGGTAAAGCCGCACAACGCGATGCCGCCGAGAAAGCCGACGCCGATCAGCACGCCCCATTCAATAACTGTCAGATAACGACTCAGCACCGCGAACGAGGCCCACCCGAGCAGCGTGCCGATCGTGCCCGGTGCGACGGGCGACAGCCCGCTGCCGAAGCCGAGCGACAGAAGGTGGACTGGATGCGACAGCATGAAGCGCGCGGTCGCGCGGCGCGGCTGAGCAGGCTTCGGCTCGCGCGGTCCAGGCGGCTGGGGCGGCTCGCCGCCGAGGAAGTCGTCGGCGGGGCCGAGCGGGGGGTCATTCTGCATGAAAGTGATCGAAACCTTGCAAGGTCAGAGTGAGCGGCGCGCCGCTGGCGTTGCGCCACGCGATGGCCGGGCGGTCGGTGGCCGCCTCCAGTGCGCTTATTGTACCGATGCGGGTGACCGGCACGGCGGCCTTCTGCGCGGCGGCCTCGACCGCGGCGCGCGCGGCGGCGGGCGCGGTGAAGCACAGCTCGTAGTCGTCGCCGCCGGCGAGCGTGCAGCGCTGCTGGACGTCGGGCGGCAGGCGGCGTAGCGCGGCCGAGCGCGGCACCGCATCGACGTCGACGCTCGCGCCCACCGACGAGCGTTCGAGGATGTGCCGCAGATCGCCGGCGAGTCCGTCCGACAGGTCGAGCGCCGCGTGTGCGATGCCGCGCAGCGCGAGGCCGAGCGCGATGCGCGGCTCGGGGCGTTCGAGCGCCCGGCGGAACGTCGCGGCGTCATTCGGGGTGGCGGACCATTCGCCGCGCTGCGCGCCGAGGCCGGCGCGCGCATCGCCGAGAGTGCCGGAGATCCAGATGTCGTCGCCGGGTTGCGCGGCATCGCGGCGCAAGGCTGTTCGTGGCGGCACGCTGCCGAATACCGTAATGCACAGATTGAGCGGCCCGCCCGTCGTATCGCCGCCGATCAGCTCGCAACCGTAGCGCTCGGCGAGCGCGAACAGGCCTTCGCTGAAACCGGAAAGCCAGGCTTCGTCGGCTTTCGGCAGCGAGAAGGCCAGCGTGAACGCCCGCGGCTGCGCGCCCATTGCGGCGAGGTCAGACAGATTGACGGCAAGCGCCTTGTGACCGAGCGCTTCGGGATCGATATCGGCGAAGAAATGACGGCCTTCGACCAGCATGTCCGTCGATATCGCCAGCATTTCGCCGGCAGGCGGCGCCAGCAACGCGCAATCGTCGCCGATGCCGAGCGTGCCGCCTTCGGCATTGGCGGGCCGCCCGGCGGCGGCGCGGCGGGCAAAGAAACGATCGATCAGCGAAAACTCGGAAAGCATGATGGCGGACGGTGAGCGGAGAACGATTGGAGAAATGGCGCGGATCAGGGCGATTGAGCATGATGCCCCGTCGCAAGCGCCGGACCATCCGGACAACGGGCAACGCGCGCTTTCACGCTGTTTCAGTCGCGGCTGTTGTACCCGTATTGAAGGAATTGCGTAGGCAATTGGGGCTACAATGCCGTCGAACGTCTATTCTAATCCGCCCTCCGAAGCCCGCCTTATGTCGAATTCCGTCAATACCAAACTCCGCGAAGCAGCTCTCGATTACCACGAGTTCCCGACTCCCGGCAAAATCGCGATCGCCCCGACCAAGCAGATGATCAACCAGCGCGACCTCGCGCTGGCGTATTCGCCTGGCGTCGCGTTCGCGTGCGAGGAAATCGTCGAAAGCCCGCTGAACGCCGCGCGCTTCACCGCGCGCAGCAACCTCGTTGGCGTCGTCACGAACGGGACCGCGGTGCTGGGCCTCGGCAACATCGGGCCGCTCGCGTCGAAGCCGGTCATGGAAGGCAAGGCCGTCCTGTTCAAGAAGTTCGCCGGCATCGACGTGTTCGATATCGAGATCAACGAGAACGATCCGCACAAGCTGGTCGAGGTGATCGCCGCGCTCGAACCGACCTTCGGCGGCATCAACCTCGAAGACATCAAGGCGCCGGACTGCTTCATCGTCGAACGCGAATGCCGCAAGCGCATGAAGATTCCGGTCTTCCACGACGACCAGCACGGCACCGCGATCGTCGTCGCGGCGGCGGTCACCAACGGCCTGAAGGTCGTCGGCAAGGACATCAAGGAAGTCAAGCTGGTCGCGTCGGGCGCGGGCGCGGCGGCGCTCGCGTGTCTGGACCTGCTGGTCGACATCGGCCTGTCGCTCGAAAACATCACCGTGACCGACCTCGCGGGCGTCGTGTACAAGGGCCGCACCGAACTGATGGACCCGGACAAGGAGCGTTTCGCGCGTGAAACCGACGCGCGCTCGCTTGCCGAGGTGATCGAAGGCGCGGACGTGTTCCTCGGGTTGTCGGCTGGCGGCGTGCTCAAGCAGGACATGGTCAAGCAGATGGCCGCCAGGCCGCTGATCCTCGCGCTTGCGAACCCGACGCCGGAAATCCTGCCGGAACTCGCGCTCGAAGTGCGTCCGGACGCGGTGCTGTGCACGGGCCGCACCGACTACCCGAACCAGGTCAACAACGTGCTCGTGTTCCCGTTTCTGTTCCGCGGCGCGCTCGACGCCGGCGCGACGACGGTCACGCGCGAAATGGAAATCGCCGCCGTCAACGCGATCGCCGAGCTGGCGCGCCAGGAGCAGAGCGACATCGTCGCGACCGCGTACGGCATCCAGGACCTATCGTTCGGACCGGAATACCTGATTCCGAAACCCTTCGATCCGCGTCTGATCGTGAAGGTCGCGCCCGCGGTGGCGAAGGCCGCGATGGAATGCGGCGTCGCCGAGCGTCCAATCGAGGACATGGACGCATACGCGCAGCATCTGCAACAGTTCGTTTATCACAGCGGCACGACGATGAAGCCGATCTTCCAGCTCGCGCGCAGCATCGAGCCGGAGAAGAAGCGCATCGTGTTCGCGGAAGGCGAAGAAGAGCGCGTGCTGCGCGCGATGCAGATCATCGTCGACGAAAAGCTCGCAAAGCCGATCCTGATCGGCCGGCCGGCCGTGATCGAGCAGCGGATCGCGCGTTATGGCCTGCGGCTCGTCGCGGGGCAGGACTACACGGTCGTCAACACCGATCATGACGAACGTTACCGCGAGTTCTGGCAGGAATACGCGAAGATGATGTCGCGCAAGGGCATCACCACGCAGATGGCCAAGCTCGAGATGCGCCGCCGCACCACGCTGATTGGCTCGATGATGGTCAACAAGGGCGAGGCGGACGGCATGATCTGCGGCACGGTCAGCACCACACACCGCCACCTGCACTTCATCGATCAGGTGATCGGCAAGAAGCCCGGCGCGAAAGTCTATGCGGCGATGAACGCGCTGGTCCTGCCGAATCGGCAGATTTTCCTCGTCGATACGCACGTGAACGTCGATCCGACACCGGCCGAGCTGGCTGAGATCACGATCATGGCAGCCGAGGAAGTGCGCCGTTTCGGCATCGAGCCGAAGGTTGCACTCGTGTCGCACTCGAACTTCGGTTCGAGCAATGCGCCGACGGCGCAGAAGATGCGCGATACGCTCGAGATCCTGCGCGAACGCGTGCCGGAGCTGCAAGTTGACGGCGAAATGCACGGCGACGTCGCGCTCGACGCCAACCTGCGCCGTGAGGTATTGCCCGATTCGACGCTCGAAGGCGACGCGAACCTGCTGGTGCTGCCGAACATCGACGCGGCCAATATCTCGTACAACCTGCTGAAGACGGCGGCCGGCAACAACATTGCGATTGGCCCAATTCTGCTCGGCGCGGCCAAGCCGGTGCACGTGCTGACGCCGTCGGCGACGGTGCGCCGGATCGTCAACATGACGGCGCTGCTGGTCGCGGACGTCAGCGCAACCCGCTAACTGCGCATCGTGATCGGGCCGCGACGGGCCCGGCGCCGGTTTTCCAACCGGTGTACCTGAAAAAAAAGGCGTGCCCGCAATGGGCACGCCCTCAGGGCAAGCAGGGGATCGCCACCCCGAAAAATGGCAATGACACGGCCTTTCGGCTCAGTGGTTACAGGCTCTAACAACCGCAATCGAGCGCTTCGGCCAGCGGCCGCTTGCACCGCCCGCACTGCATTCGATCACGGTTGAGCTCAGTTTAGCCTGATTGAGCTAAACATTTTGTCAAAAGTCGTCAAAGTCCGCGCCACCGGCTTTTCCGCGGGGTGAGGCGGGGTGCCATCGGCCGTCGAACGTTGATTCCAAAGGCTATTAGCGATACCCTTACGACTTTCATGGTCGTCAAACTCGTGATCTGACAGCGGGGAAACCGGATACATGGCACGCAACTGGTTGCGCATGAAAGGCGTGCTGATCGGTGCCGCCGCACTCTGCGCGTTGTCCAGTTCCGCGCCCGACGCGCTGGCGCGAGATTACTCGGCGCCAACTGGGGTGGAAGCGCAGGTGGGCACCATCGCGCTGGCGCAATTGCCGCGCGAGGCGGTCGATACGTTGAACCTCATTGCCGCCGGCGGGCCTTACCCGTATCAGAAGGACGGCATCGTATTCGGCAACTACGAACGGGTGCTGCCCGCCCACCGGCGCGGCTATTACCATGAATACACCGTCCCCACGCCTCACGCGCGTAATCGCGGGGCGCGCCGCATCGTCTGCGGAGGTCCGCTACAGCGGACCGACAATTGTTATTACTCGGACGACCATTACACCAGTTTTAACCATATTGTTGAATGACATTGGGATGAACGGCATGAGCGACAACATCTACGCGCACGATTCCGGAGTCGCGACGGATCTTTTCGCGGCCGGCGACGGCAATTTGTTCCAACGCGTCATGAAGATGCGCGCCGACCAGCAGGGTCGCGACAATCAAAGCGAGGCTGCCACGGTGGTTTCATCGAACGAGGAGCCCATGAGCCTTTTCAGGACGGTGCGGCCGAACATCGTGCAGTCGATCCGCGCGTTCCGCGTGCAGGATCTCGCCGACGAGGCCAACCTGCTCGGCCAGCACTTTCTGTATGCGTACTGCGCGAACGCCGCCTCGAAGCAGGAAGTGCTCGAGACGATCGCGACGTCGTTCCTGTTTCCCAAGCATTTCGGCAAGAACTACGACGCGCTCTACGACTGCCTGACCGACCTCGTGCACAAGGCCGGCGCGCAGCCCGGCTTCGTGATCGTGCTCGAACACCTGCCGATCGCGCAGAAATTCGACAAGGAAGGGCGCGAGACGCTGCTCGACGTGTTCCGTGAAGCGGCCGAATTCTGGGCCGAGCGCAAGGTCGCGTTCCGGGTGTTCTACTCGTTCGCTTGAGGTTCGCCGGATTTTCGCCTGTTCAGGCGTAGCTGCTTGAGTCTGACAGTCAACGTCGCGGTATAAACGGCAAAGGCCCGCTAATTGGCGGGCCTTTGCTTTTGTCGCGCTGCTTGGGCAAGCTCCCGCTCACCAGCCGCCCCAGCGCGCCGCGAGCCCCGCCAACACTGCGATTCCGGCGGTCTCTGTGCGCAGCACACGCGGTCCCAAGCCAATCGCGGTAAAGCCCTGTTCGCCGGCGGCGGCTTCCTCGTCGGCGCAAAGGCCGCCTTCGGGGCCGATCAGCAGCGTCACGCCACCAGGCGGCGGCGCGTCAGGCAGCGCCGCAAAGCCGATGCTCGCGCGCGGCGATAACAGCAGGCGCAGCTCGTCAGGCGCCGGCTCGCGCGACAGCGTATCGAGCCACGCGCCAATCTCGCACACCGGCATCACGTCCGGAACCCGATTACGTCCGCACTGTTCGCACGACGCCCGCACCACACCCTGCCAGTGCTGCCGCCGCCGCTGCGCGCGCTCGCCGGTAAGCCGCACGACGCTGCGCGCGGTCGCGAGCGGCACGAAGCCCGAGGCGCCGAGTTCGACCGCCTTCTCGATCAGCCAGTCCATCTTGTCGCCGCCGGCGATGCCTTGGGCGAGCGTCAGCCGATACGGCGGCTCGACCTCGATCGCGCGAAATTCGCCGATTTTCACGCGAGCCGCACGACGCTCGACCTCGACGAGTTCGGCGCCGTATTCGCCGCCCTGGCCGTTGAACAACGCCAGGGAATCGCCTGGCTGCAGACGCAGCACGGCCACGTGGCGCACGACGTCGTCGGGCAGTGCGATCACGTCGTCGGCGTAAAGCGGGATATCAACAAAAAAACGGGGCATCGACGGGAGACTCTTGAATTCAGGACAGGTGGCGGGCGAGTGCCCAGCGATAGCCGTCGATATCCTCGACCTGCGCGAAGCGGTCGCCCCAGAACTGGTCCTGTGGCTCGCTCAGCGACTTCGCGCCGGCCGCGAGCGCGCGAGCATACACGGCGTCGACGTCCTCGACATAGACATAGAACGATTGCGGCGCGATCGTGCCCGCGCTTTTCGGCGTCTTCGCGGTCGAGCCGAACGCGCCTTCAGGCGCGAACATCACGATCAGCTGGCCTTGATAGGTCATCTCGACATGCATGACGACGCCGTCGTCCTGCACGCTGTCGCGCACGTCGAAACCGAACGCCGCCGAGAAGAATGCCGTCGACGCGCGCGCGTCGCGCACCGTCAGATAGGGGGTGAGCCAAGGCACACCGGCGGGGTGGGGGGCGGTCATGGAGTTCTCCGGATCTCGTGAGGCGGCGAGGCCACGGTTGCGGGTTTCGGTCGGGCGCGGCACGCCGGCATCACACGAACCGATTCGCGCAAGGTGTCCGCGCTTCAAAAGGACGACTTCGTCAACGGGCTCAGTTTATCGCGCGCCGATCGCGCCGCCGAGAATAGCCCCGCGTGCAGGGCTGGTTCGTAATGACGCAGCGAATCGATGCCGCGCGCGGCGAGACGCTCGGTGAGCGTGTCGGCGGTGAGCACGGCGGGGTCGAGCGTGTCGCTGGCGATCGCCATCAGCCATAGCGAGCCGTAGAGCGGCACGAAGGTGCCCAGCGTGCGCACCTGTGCGAACGCGGCGTGCAGATCGCCGAGCAGCGCGGCGATGCGCGGCGCGTGGTGGTACGGCGAGCCGAGATGGAGCGACAGCAACGCATCAGCACGTAGCACGCGCTTCAACTGCGCGTAGAAGCTCGGCGTGTACAGGCCGGCCGCGGGCGAATCGGGTGGCGTCAGGTCGAATACGACGAGGTCGAACTGCGCGGCCGCGACGTTCGTTGCACCCTGCGTCGCGCGGGCCGCCGCCGCGACGTAGTCCGCCGCATCGCCGATCACCAGCTCGACGCGCGGATCGTCGAACGCACCGCCATGCACCTGCGGCAAATGTCCGCGCGTGAGCCGCACGACCTCGGGATCGAGCTCCGCGACGACGATCCGCTCGATGCCCGGATGCCTGAGCAATTGCCTCGCGGCCCCGCCATCGCCGCCGCCGAGCACCAGCGCCGCGCGCGGCGCCGGATGCGCGAGCGCGGCCGGATGCACCATGCATTCGTGGTAGATGAACTCGTCGCCTGCGGACGTCATCGGACGGCCGTCGAGCGTGAACAGCGCGCCGAGCTGCGGCGTGTCCCAGATCTCGATCGTCTGATAACGGGATTCGACACGCTCGACGAGGCGCGCGTGAGGAAAGCCGTAGACGGCGTCGGGACAAGGCTGGAACAATAGCGGGGCGTTCACGGCGGACGGGCTCGATCGGTAGTGCGGACACACAGCTGCTCGAATTGTAAATGCCGCCGCCTGGCGGTGCGCGTTGAACCACGCGGCCAGGCGGCTTTCCGGCCGGATAGGGGGTAGCCTTCTGCTAGAATGTGACGCTTTCAGCCTTGTCCGCTTGCTCTGCCCGTTTCGCGTCTCCTGGCGCCGCATCGTGCGCCGTAGCGAAGTGACCGCCGAGCTTCCGGGCCTCAAGCGCGCCCCCGCTTTCTGACTCTGTCTCCGGACTCGACATGACGACCCCGTCTCCCGCACCCACCTCCCTGATGGCCAACGCGATCCGCGCGTTGGCCATGGACGCCGTTCAAAAGGCGAACTCCGGTCACCCCGGCATGCCGATGGGCATGGCCGAAATCGGCGTCGCCCTGTGGTCGCGTCATCTGCGCCATAACCCGAAGAACCCGCAATGGGCCGATCGCGACCGCTTCGTGCTGTCGAACGGTCACGGCTCGATGCTGCTGTACTCGCTGCTGCATCTGACCGGCTACGACCTGCCGATGGACGAGCTGAAGAACTTCCGCCAGCTCCATTCGAAGACGCCGGGTCACCCGGAATACGGCATCACGCCGGGCGTCGAGACGACCACCGGCCCGCTCGGCCAGGGTCTCGCGAACGCGGTCGGCATGGCGCTCGCCGAATCGCTGCTCGCCACCGAATTCAACAAGCCCGACGCCAGGATCGTCGATCACCACACGTACGTGTTCGTCGGCGACGGCTGCCTGATGGAAGGCATCTCGCACGAAGCCTGCTCGCTCGCGGGCGTGCTGAAGCTGAACAAGCTGATCGCGTTCTACGACGACAACGGCATTTCGATCGACGGCGAAGTGGTGCACTGGTTCCACGACGACACGCCGAAGCGCTTCGAAGCATACGGCTGGAACGTGATCCCGAACGTGGTCGGCCATGACGTCGACGCGGTCGACGCGGCGATCAGGCAGGCGAAGCTGTCGGACAAGCCGACGCTGATCTGCTGCAAGACCGTGATCGGTGAAGGCGCGCCGACCAAGGCGGGCTCGCACGATTCGCACGGCGCGCCGCTCGGCGACAAGGAAATCGCGGCGACGCGCGAAGCGATCGGCTGGAAGTGGGAGCCGTTCGTGATTCCGCAGGAAGTCTACACGGCATGGGACGCGAAGGAAGCGGGCGCGCGCTTCGAAGCGGAATGGGACGAGGCGTTCGCTGCCTACGCGGCGAAGTACCCGCAGGAAGCGGCCGAATTCAAGCGCCGCAGCGCGAAGCAACTGCCGGCCGACTGGAAAGATAAGGCGAAAGCGATCATCGCCGGCGCGAACGAGCGCGCTGAGACCGTGGCGACGCGTAAGGCATCGCAGCAGGCCATCGAAGGTCTGTCGGTCGTGTTGCCCGAACTGCTCGGCGGTTCCGCCGACCTGACCGGCTCGAACCTCACCAACTGGAAGGCCGCCAAGCCGGTGCGCGTGAATGCCGAAGGCCGTGCCGCCGGCAACTACGTGAACTACGGCGTGCGCGAATTCGGCATGAGCGCGGCGATCAACGGCGTCGCGCTGCATGGCGGCTACAAGGCGTTCGGCGGCACGTTCCTGACGTTCTCCGACTACAGCCGCAACGCGCTGCGCGTCGCCGCGCTGATGAAGTCGCCGTCGATCTTCGTGTTCACGCACGACTCGATCGGTCTCGGCGAAGACGGCCCGACCCACCAGTCGATCGAACACGTCGCGAGCCTGCGCCTGATCCCGAATCTGCAAACGTGGCGCCCGGCCGACACGGTCGAAACCGCGGTGGCCTGGACCCATGCGATCGAGCATGAAGGTCCGTCGTGCCTGATCTTCAGTCGCCAGAACCTGCAGTTCAACGAGCGCACCGACGCGCAGATCGCCAACATCGAGAAGGGCGGCTACGTGCTGCGCGACTGGGATGAAGAGATCGTCGCGCGTAAGATCATCCTGATCGCGACGGGCTCGGAAGTCGAACTCGCGATGAAAGCCGTCGAGCCCCTCGCGCGCGAAGGCATCGCCGCCCGCGTCGTGTCGATTCCGTCGACGACCGTGTTCGACAGGCAGGACGCCGAGTACCGCGAACGCGTGCTGCCGCATGGCGTGCGTCGCGTCGCGATCGAAGCGGGCGTGTCGGATTTCTGGCGCAAGTACGTGGGTCTGGAAGGCGGCGTGGTCGGCATCGACACGTTCGGCGAATCGGCCCCGGCAGGCGTGCTGTTCAAGCATTTCGGTTTCACCGTCGAGCACGTGGTGGCGACGGTCAAGGCCGCGCTCGGCTGATGGTTGCGTCGCGTTGCCGTCGTGCACCTCGTGGCTGCGCGCGGCAACGCACCGAACCGGATGTCCGACCAGGCGAACCTAAACGGATTTTTTAGCCATCAGGAGATAAATCATGACGATTCGCGTCGCAATCAACGGCTACGGCCGGATCGGCCGCAATACCCTGCGCGCCTTCTATGAAAACGGCAAGAAGCACGATATCGAAATCGTTGCCATCAACGATCTGGGCGATGCGAAGACCAACGCCCACCTGACGCAGTACGACACCGCGCACGGCAAGTTCCCGGGCGACGTGTCGGTGGACGGCGACTACCTCGTCGTGAACGGCGACAAGATCCGCGTGCTGGCGAACCGCAACCCGGCCGAACTGCCGTGGGGCGAGCTGGGCGTCGACGTCGTGATGGAGTGCACGGGCTTTTTCACGACCAAGGAAAAGGCGAGCGCGCACATCAAGGGCGGCGCGAAGAAGGTCATCATCTCGGCGCCGGGCGGTAAGGACGTCGACGCGACGATTGTCTACGGCGTGAACCACAACGTGCTGAAGGCGTCGGACACGGTCATCTCGAACGCATCGTGCACGACCAACTGCCTCGCGCCGCTGGTCAAGCCGTTGAACGACAAGATCGGCCTCGTGAACGGCCTGATGACGACGATCCACGCGTACACGAACGACCAGGTTCTGACCGACGTGTACCACGAAGACCTGCGCCGCGCGCGTTCGGCCACGCATAGCCAGATCCCGACCAAGACCGGCGCGGCATCGGCGGTCGGCCTCGTGCTGCCGGAACTGAACGGCAAGCTGGACGGCTACGCAATCCGCGTCCCGACGATCAACGTATCGGTCGTCGACCTGTCGTTCATCGCCGCGCGCGACACGACGGTCGAGGAAGTCAACGCGATCATGAAGGAAGCATCGGAAGGCGCGCTGAAGGGCGTCCTCGGTTACAACGACGCACCGCTCGTGTCGATCGACTACAACCACAACCCGGCTTCGTCGACGTTCGACTCGACGCTGACCAAGGTGTCGGGCCGACTCGTGAAAGTGTCGAGCTGGTACGACAACGAGTGGGGCTTCTCGAACCGCATGCTGGACACGGCTGTGGCGCTCGCGAACGCGAAGTAAGTTTCGGGTTTCACGCTGCATGAAAAAGCCGCTCTTCGGAGCGGTTTTTTTTCGTCTGCGATTTTTGCCGTCTACGGCGTGGGGAAATAGACGCCGGCGCGCTGTGCGGCGTTCGCGATGTGCGTCTCGATCGCCTTGCCCGCGGCGAGCGAATCGCGGGCCTTCAACGCGTCGAGAATCGCGCGATGTTCGGTGTACGTGGACAGCACCCGCTCGCGCCGGTAGAACGGCATGCGCTGGCTTTCCTGCATGATCTCGGCGCTGCTGCGCAGGATCGACTCGATCGCCGCATTGCCCGCGATGCTGACGATGCGCATATGGAACGCGTAGTCGAGCCGAGCTGCTTCGTCGAGTTCCTCGCAGGCGAGCGCGCTTTGCATCGCGGTGATGTTTTCCTCGAGCCACGCAAGGTCGTCGTCGGTGACCGCGAGCACCGCCATACGCGCGACGAAGCCTTCAAGCGCGTAGCGCATTTGATACGTGTCGGGCAGCGACGACTGCTCGGCGAAGCGCCACGCCTGCGCGTTTTTCGCCTGCGCGCTTTCCACGTAGACGCCTTTGCCAGGGCGGATCACCAGCAGACCAAGCGCTTCCAGCGTGGAAAGCGCTTCGCGCAGTGACGCGCGGCTGATCGACAGTTCATCGGATAGCTGGCGCTGCGCCGGCAGCAGACTGCCCACCGGATAGACGCCCCCCTCGATACGCTCGCGGATGGTCGCGATGGCCGCGTCGGTGACGGTGTGCGGGACGTTTTTCATGAGGGATCGCTCGGTAGCGTGGTCTGACCGCAATTCTAATACTTGCGCGCGCGAAGGCGCGCCGCGCGCCGTCTGAAATCCCGAAATCCGACCCGAAATCGCCGAAAACACAACGGGTAAACACTGCTCGATGAGTCCTTGACGCGGGTATATCGGCTTTCTACTATTCGCCATAACAGCACTGGTCGGACCAGTCTGAACAGAAGTGATCGAGATAACCATCCGCAGGAGGAAGCCGTGTTGAAATTCTTCAATTCGCTATTTGGCCGGGTCGTGATAGCGCTCGTGGCCGGCATCGTGCTCGGTGCCGTGTTTCCGCATTTCGCGCAGTCCTTGCGGCCGCTTGGCGATGGTTTTCTGAAGCTGATCAAGATGGTGATCGGGCCGATCGTGTTCTGCGTGGTGGTGAGCGGCATGGCGCACGCGGGCGATCTGCGCAAGGTCGGCCGCGTCGGCTTGAAGTCGGTGATCTACTTCGAGGCGATGACGACGATCGCGCTCGTGATCGGCGCGGTGCTCGCTTACGCGACGCGTCCTGGTGCAGGTATGAACGTGAACCTGAACTCGCTCGATGCGGCGTCGCTCGCGACCTATACCGAACACGCGAAGAGCCTGAAGGACACAGCGGGCTTCCTGCTGAAGATCATCCCCGACACGGCGATCAACGCGTTCGCGACCGGCGACATTCTGCAGATCCTCGTGTTCTCGGTGCTGTTCGGCTCGGCGCTGTCGCTGCTCGGCAAGCGCGCGCAGCGCGTGAGCGGGTTGATCGATGAGCTGTCGCAGGTGTTCTTCCGCGTGATGGGCTTCATCATCAAGCTCGCGCCGCTCGGTGTGCTCGGCGCGATCGCGTTCACGACCGGCACCTACGGCGTCGAGTCGCTGAAGCAGCTCGGCATGCTCGTGCTGGTGTTCTACGCGAGCTGCGTGGTGTTCGTCGTGCTCGTGCTCGGCGCGGTGATGCGGCTCGCCGGCTTCAGCATCTTCAAGCTGATCCGCTATCTGCGCGAAGAACTGTCCATCGTGCTCGGCACCGCGTCGTCCGACGCCGTGCTGCCGCAGATCATGCGCAAGCTCGAATGGATGGGCGTCAAGGATTCGACGGTCGGTCTCGTGATTCCGACCGGCTACTCGTTCAACCTCGACGGCTTCTCGATCTATCTGACGCTCGCCGTGCTGTTCATCGCGCAGGCGACCAACACGCCGCTGTCTATTCATGACCTGATCGTCGTCGTGCTGGTGTCGCTGGTGACATCGAAGGGCGCGCACGGCATTCCGGGCTCTGCGATCGTGATTCTCGCGGCGACGCTGTCCGCGATTCCCGCGATTCCCGTGCTCGGTCTCGTGCTGATTCTGCCGGTCGACTGGTTCGTCGGCATCGCCCGGGCGCTCACCAACCTGATCGGCAACTGCGTCGCGACGGTGGTGGTCGCCGTGTGGGAAAACGATATCGACAAGGCGCGCGCGCATCGCGTGCTGAATCGCGACGCGGCGCTGCGCTACGTGCCCGTCGTCGACGACACGCTCGTCGAACCCGGTGCGGCCGAACCCGCACCGGCGGTATGACGGCTGGTCTGACCAGACGAACCGGCATCGCTTCCTAGATAGCTCCTCGACCTTTTTTCGCAAAGCCGGCGGTTGCCGTGGCGCCGCCGGCTGTTTCCGACCTCTTCGACACCGACCGACATCATGGCCAACCCGATCCTCGACCCGAACGCTCCCGCCTTCACACGCCGCTACATGAACCTCGCCGATCCGCGCCTCGGCGCGAAGGCGCTGTTCGCCAGCGACGAATTCTTCGCGCCGAAAGAGCGCATGCTCGACCCGCAGCCGGCGGTGTTCATCCCCGGCAAATACGACGACCACGGCAAGTGGATGGACGGCTGGGAGACGCGTCGCAAGCGCACGACCGGCCACGACCATTGCGTGATCCGGCTCGCGCGGCCGGGCGTCGTGCATGGGGTCGATCTCGATACGAGCCACTTCACCGGCAATTTCCCGCCGGCGGCGTCGATCGATGCCTGTCATAGCGACGCTGACGTTCCGCCCGAGCACG
Source organism: Paraburkholderia sp. MM6662-R1 (assembly GCF_050436245.1). Lineage (NCBI taxonomy): Bacteria > Pseudomonadati > Pseudomonadota > Betaproteobacteria > Burkholderiales > Burkholderiaceae > Paraburkholderia > Paraburkholderia sp. MM6662-R1. The sequence continues at coordinate 3,121,142 of NZ_JBNDLV010000001.1, forward strand.
CCGACTGGCAGCCGCTCGTGCCGGCGACAACGCTACAGGGCAACCAGCATCACTACGTCGAGGTGAAAGACGCGCGCCCGGTCACCCATCTGCGCGTGAATCTGTATCCGGACGGCGGGCTCGCGCGACTGCGCGTGTATGGCCAGCCGCAGCGCGACTGGAGCCGCGTCGAGCGCGGCACGCTGCTCGATCTCGCCGCGATCGAAAACGGCGCGTACCTCGTCGCCGCGAACAACCAGCATTTCGGGCCGGCCTCGCAGATGCTGATGCCGGGCCGTGGCGTGAACATGGGCGACGGCTGGGAAACGCGGCGGCGTCGCGAGCCGGGCAACGACTGGGCGATCGTCGCGCTCGCGCGGCCCGGCGTGATCCGCAAGATCGAAGTGGACACCGCGCACTTCAAGGGCAACTTCCCGGATCGCTGCTCGCTGCAGGCGGCATCGGTGACGGGCGGCACAGACGATTCCCTCGTCACGCAGGCGATGTTCTGGCCGGTGCTGCTCGGCGAACAGAAACTGCAGATGGATCACATGCACGCGTTCGCGGACGACCTCGCCGCGCTCGGGCCGGTCACGCACGTGCGCTTCAACATCTTCCCGGACGGCGGCGTGTCGCGCCTGCGTCTGTGGGGCGAGATCGCTTAACGCAAGCAACGTCATGGAGCGGCACGCATGAAGATCCTGCAGATGGAACGCCTGACGCGCTCGGCCTTCGCGCCGTTCGGCGACGTGATCGAACTCGACGGCGCGCGTCGTTTTCCGATCAACGGCGGTACCACCGAGCGCTATCACGACCTTGCGCGCGTCGACGTGGTGGAGCAGGGCGGCCGGCCGCTCGTCAGTCTGTTTCGCGCGCAGCCGCGCGCGCTGCCCGTCGAGATCACGATGATGGAGCGGCATCCGCTCGGCAGCCAGGCTTTCATTCCCTTACGCGCGGGCCGATATCTGATGGTGGTCGCGCCGGCCGGCGAGTTCGACGGCGCGCGCATGCGCGCTTTCTGGACCGATGCGTGGCAGGGCGTCAATTACGCGAAAGGGGTCTGGCACCATCCGCTGCTCGCGCTCGATCAGGTCAGGGATTTCATCGTCGTCGATCGCGGCGGCGATGCGCCGAATTGCGACGAATTGCAGTTGGCCGAGCCGTGGCGGCTCGCCTTCGAGCCGAGCGCGGAGTTGATTGGATAGCGGTGCTTGCGGCCGCCTGAACAAAAAAACCCGGCCGATCCCCATCGGCCGGGTTTTTTTGTTCGACTTGCCAGGCCGCATGCTCCCACGCGACTGCGACGCATCAATGCTTGCGATGCGGGCAATTCTCCTTCGTGCACGCCCCATACAGTGCCAGCGCGTGTTCCTGCAGCTTGAAGCCACGTGCCTTGGCGATGGACTGCTGACGGCTTTCGATTTCGGGGTCGAAAAATTCTTCGACCAGCCCGCAATCGAGGCACACGAGATGGTCGTGGTGCGACCCCTCGTTCAGTTCGAACACCGCCTTGCCCGATTCGAAATTGCTGCGCGAGAGCAGTCCGGCCTGCTCGAATTGCGTCAGCACGCGATACACGGTGGCAAGACCGATATCGAGTTCCTCGTGCAGGAGGTTGCGGTACACGTCTTCGGCGGTCAGGTGACGTACCGGACTATGCTGAAAAATCTCAAGGATTTTGAGGCGCGGAAGGGTCGCCTTGAGCCCGATATTCTTGAGATCGGTTGGATTGGTCATGACAAGGGATCCCTAGAGTACAATGCTGGGCTCTCATAGTAATGTGTTTTTGCCGTTCTGGTCATCTTCGATGGAATGAGCGCGGCCCGCAAGCGGGCCCGCACGGTGAGTGAAATGATTTCTAAATCTCAATTGATCTACCGGGGGAGCCGCATGCGGGGTACCTTGATCGCTGTTGCGACTGTCGCGGTTCTTGCCGGATGTTCCACATACGACAGCCTGACCCAGCGCATTGCCCAACGCATTACGCCGTATCGGATTACGGTTGTGCAAGGTAATTTTGTGTCGCAGGAAATGGCCGACCAGATGAAGGTCGGCATGACGCGCGCGCAGGTGCGTCAGTTGCTCGGCACGCCGCTGCTGACCGACATGTTCCACGCGAATCGCTGGGATTACGTGTTCTATTTCAAGCGCGGCTCGACGTCGATCGTGCAGCAGCGTGACTTCGTCGTGTACTTCTCCGGCGACCTCGTGACCCACTGGACGGGCGGCGAGGATCTGCCGACCAATCTCGAATTGCTGGCCGAAATCGACGGTGATCGCCGTGGCCGCCGCCCGAACGCGACGCCGCCGCGCGCGACGAGCGCGGCCGAGGCCGCCAACGCCGTGGCAGCCAGCGACGCAGCGGCCGCCGCCGCGGCACCGGCTACCGTGGATACGACGCGCTCGCCGTCGGTCGAAGGCGCCCAGCAGGCCGCCACGCCGTCCATGGACGCCAACGCGGAAGCCGCTCAGGCGGCCAATCGCGCAACGAGCGCGGTGCCGACGCCGAGCCGCGCGCCGTCCGTGCGGTCGGCCGTGCCGCGAGCGAACGCTGGCGGGATCCCGACGCAAGGCCCGACGTCCGGCGGTCAGCCGCAGTTCCAGTTCAAGCGTCCGCCGCCGCCCGCTCAGGAGAACGAAAGCAACCCGGTCGGCCCGACGGGCTCGCAAAGCAGCGGCAGCCCGACGCTGAACACTTCGCCGGCGACGCCGGGAACGAGCAACTGATTTGCTCGTCGGTGTTGTGAGGCGGGCTGCGCGCCACATGTGCGGCGCCCGCCAGATGTGTGTTTGTCCGGCACCAGGCGAGGTCGGAAATGCGCCGCTTGGGCCGCATGAATGTGTTGCCGCGGTTGCCGCGACAGTGGGTCGCCGCAGCGGGCCGTATCGGTCAGTCACCTGAGCGAGCCGTCCCGGTTGGCCGCCCGCATTGGCTCCAGCAGCGAGCCGGGTGACTTTGCTCCCTGCCGCCGCGTGTCCCTATATCGGCCGGGCGCATTCCCCGGCACACTGGTCCGGGCATTCGCCGGGCCGCGTTTGCCGGGCTCCATACCGGTTGACTCTTTTCGAATCCTCATCGTCATGAAAATTGCCATTGCAGGCGCATCGGGCCGGATGGGCCGCATGCTCATCGAAACCGTCCTCGACGATGCCGACGCGACGCTGTCCGGCGCGCTCTGCCGCACGGGCGCTGCGCAGCTTGGCCAGGACGCCGGCGCGTTCCTCGGCAAAGAGACCGGCGTGCTGCTGTCCGACGACATCGAGCGTGTGTTCGCCGAATCCGACTACCTGATCGACTTCACGCGTCCCGATGCGACGCTCGCGCATCTCGAAGCCGCGCAGCGCCACGACGTGAAAATGGTGATCGGCACGACCGGCTTCGACAACGGGCAAAAAGCGCAGTTGCGCGCGGCGGCGCAGAGGATCGGCGTCGTGTTCGCGTCGAACATGAGCGTCGGCGTGAACGTCACGCTGAAGCTGCTCGAATACGCGGCGCGGCACTTCTCGACCGGCTACGACATCGAGATCATCGAGGCGCATCATCGTCACAAGGTCGACGCGCCGTCCGGCACCGCGCTGACGATGGGCGAAGTGATCGCCAACGCGCTCGGCCGCAACCTCGACGACTGCGCGATCTACGGCCGCGAAGGCGTGACCGGCGAGCGCGATCCGTCGACGATCGGCTTCTCGGCGATTCGCGGCGGCGATATCGTCGGCGATCATACGGTGCTGTTCGCGGGCATCGGCGAGCGCATCGAGATCACGCACAAATCGGCAAGCCGCCTGTCATATGCACAAGGCGCGCTTCGTGCTGTACGCTTCCTCGAAGGCTACGACAACGGCTTCTTCGACATGCAGGACGTGCTCGGCCTGCGTTGAGCGAAGCCCGTTGCGCAGAGGCGGAGTAGCGCATCCAGCGCGCCCTCCCGAAGTCACTTTCCCAAGGCGAGGTCAGATGGCAGGCAGCAGCGGCATCATCCATTACCTGCAAACGAGCGACGCAATCACGCATGGCGTCGCCTATGTGCTGCTGGCCATGTCGATTGCGAGCTGGTGTTTTCTGATCGTCAAGAGCTGGATTCTGACGCGCGCGAAACACCAGGCCGACCGGGCGATCGCGCGCTTCTGGCAGGCGCCGACGCTCGCCGAAGGCGTCGCCATCCTGCGCCGCACTGATCGTGAGCGCGTGTTCGCGCCGCTCGCCGAAGCGGCGCTGAATGCGGCCGAGGTCGACATTCCGGGCGCGCTGCTCGCGCGCGTCGAGCGCAGCGAACGGGTGCTGCGCGCGCTGCGCCAGGCGCTCAATGCGTCGCAGCGGCGGCTCGAGTTCGGTCAGGTGCTGCTTGCGTCGGTTGGCAGCACCGCGCCGTTCGTCGGTCTGCTCGGCACCGTATGGGGTATCTATCACGCGCTCGGCAGCATCGCGGCGAGCGGGCAGGCGCAGATCGAGAACGTCGCGGGACCGGTGGGCGAAGCGCTGATCATGACCGCGTTCGGTCTGGTGGTGGCGATTCCGGCGGTGCTCGCGTACAACGTGCTGGGCCGTCTCGTGCGGCAGTTGTCCGAGGAGTTGGACGGATTCGCGCACGATCTGCATGCGTACGTGTGCTCCCCAACCGAGCACGCGCCGACGCCTCCGCGCGCGCAGCAGGCGGCGCGCGAGGCGCACCGCTGACTTGTCACGCGCGGCGGGCTCGGCACATCGCGACCTTTCTCGCACGACACACCGCCCATCGCACGGGCAAGCTCAGACGCAAGGAGGCGACATGGCATTCGGCGGACTCGAGAAGAAGCAGACGGCCGCGCCGATGGCCGAGATCAACATGACGCCGCTGATCGACGTGATGCTGGTGCTGCTGGTGATTTTCATCATCACCGCGCCGCTGTTCTCGCACGCGATTCGGCTCGATCTGCCGAAGGTCGCGGCGGCGCCCGCGCGCCAGACCCCGCAAACCATCTCCCTTTCGATCGACGGCGCCGGCAAGCTCTACTGGAACGGCAAGCCGATCACGCTCGCGCAGATGCGCGCGCAGTTCGCCGAGGCCGGCAAGCGGGCGGACCAGCCGGACCTCCAGTTGCGCGCGGAGCGCTCGACGCGCTACGAAGTGATTGCGCAGGTGATGGGCGCCGCGCAGCAGGCGGGGCTCGAGCGGATCGGCTTCGTGACGGACCCGCCGCCGCCCGCCGCGCAGCACTGAGCGCCACCGGGTGCGCACCGCGTTCACGAATCCGGCATACCCAGTCCCGCACCACGCCGCGCGGCGCACCCGTCCGCGAACGGTATAATCAGCCCTTTCCCCGCCGAAGGGGACACGACGCAACGACATTCTGCAGAGCACCGGGCCGGTGCGAAAGCACCGAACCTGGCGATCCCATCACACCATGCACGAAAAATACGTTCCCTCCGACGTCGAAGCCGCCGCGCAAGGGCAATGGCGCGCGATCGACGCCTACAAGACGACGGAAACCACCGACAAGCCCAAGTTCTACTGCGTCTCGATGCTGCCGTATCCGTCGGGCAAGCTGCACATGGGGCACGTGCGCAACTACACGATCAACGACGTGATGTACCGCTATCTGCGGATGAACGGCTACAACGTGCTGATGCCGATGGGTTGGGACGCCTTCGGCATGCCGGCGGAGAACGCCGCGATGGCCAACAACGTGCCGCCCGCGCAGTGGACCTACGACAACATCGCTTACATGAAGAAGCAGATGCAGTCGATGGGCCTCGCGATCGACTGGTCGCGCGAAGTCGCGACCTGCAGCCCTGACTACTACAAGTGGAACCAGTGGCTGTTCCTGAAGATGCTCGAAAAGGGGATCGCGTACAAGAAAACCGGCACCGTGAACTGGGACCCGGTCGACCAGACCGTGCTCGCGAACGAGCAGGTGATCGACGGGCGCGGCTGGCGCTCGGGCGCGCTCGTCGAAAAGCGCGAAATCCCGATGTACTACATGCGCATCACGCAGTACGCGGATGAACTGCTGAACGATCTCGAAGGCCTCGGCTGGCCCGAGCGCGTGAAGATCATGCAGCAGAACTGGATCGGCAAGAGCTTCGGCGTGAACTTCGGCTTCCCGTATGAAATCGACGGCGAACAGAAGCTGCTGCGCGTGTTCACTACGCGCGCCGACACGATCATGGGCGTCACGTTCTGCGCGATCGCCGCCGAGCATCCGCTCGCCACGCGTCTCGCGCAAGACAAGCCGGAACTGCAGCCGTTCATCGACGAATGCAAGCGCGGCGGCGTCGCCGAAGCCGACGTCGCGACGATGGAAAAGAAAGGCATGGCCACCGGCTTCTACGTCACGCATCCGCTGACGCAGGCGAAGGTCGAGGTGTGGATCGGCAACTACGTGCTGATGACTTACGGCGAAGGCGCGGTGATGGGCGTGCCGGCGCACGACGAGCGCGACTTCGCGTTCGTGAAGAAGTACGGTCTGCCGGTCAGGCAGGTCGTCGCGGTCGAGGGCAAGGAATTCTCGACCGAAGCGTGGGCGGAGTGGTACGGCGAGAAGACCGGCACGCTGGTGAACAGCGGCAAGTACGACGGCCTCGCCTACGACGAAGCCGTAGACCGCATCGCCGCCGATCTCAAGGAACTGGGCCTCGGCGACAAGCAGATCACGTGGCGTCTGCGTGACTGGGGCGTGTCGCGCCAGCGTTACTGGGGCACGCCGATCCCGATCATCCACTGCCCGAAGTGCGGCGACGTGCCGGTGCCGGAAAAAGACCTGCCGGTCGTGCTGCCGGAAGACCTGGTGCCGGACGGCACGGGCAATCCGCTCGCGAAGTCCGAAGCGTTCCTGAACTGCACGTGCCCGAGCTGCGGCGGCGCGGCAAAGCGCGAAACCGACACGATGGACACCTTCGTCGATTCGTCGTGGTACTTCTACCGCTACGCGTCGCCGGATGCGAAGACGATGGTCGACGAGCGCACCGACTACTGGGCGCCGATGGACCAATACATCGGCGGTATCGAACACGCGATCCTGCACCTGCTGTACTCGCGTTTCTGGGCGAAGGTGATGCGCGACCTCGGTCTCGTGAAGTTCGGCGAACCGGCGAAGAACCTGCTCACGCAGGGCATGGTGCTCAACGAAACCTATTACCGCGAAAACGAAGCGGGCAAGAAGACCTGGTACAACCCGGCGGAAGTGACCGTGTCGTTCGACGACAAGGGCCGCCCGGTCGGCGCGGTGCTCAACGCTGACGGCCAGCCGGTCGTGCTCGGCGGCATCGAAAAGATGTCGAAGTCGAAGAACAACGGCGTCGACCCGCAGATGCTGATCGATCAGCACGGCGCGGACACCGCGCGTCTGTTCGTGATGTTCGCGGCTCCGCCCGAGCAGCAGCTCGAGTGGTCGGGTTCGGGCGTCGAAGGCGCGAGCCGCTTCCTGCGTCGCGTGTGGAACTTCGGCTATTCGAACGAAGCCGCGCTGCGCGCGGGCGGCCAGTTGGACGCCGCACGATTCAACGACGCCGACAAGGCGCTGCGTCGTGAGATCTATAGCGTGCTGAAGCAGGCCGATTTCGACTATCAGCGTCTTCAGTACAACACGGTGGTATCGGCCGCGATGAAGATGCTCAACGCGCTCGACGGCGCGAAGGGCGCGCAGACCGCCGTGCTGCGTGAAACCTACGGTGTGATGCTGCGCGTGCTGTACCCGGTCGTGCCGCACCTGACGTTCCAGCTGTGGCAGGAGCTCGGCTATGCCGACGAATTCGGCCCACTGCTCGACGCGCCGTGGCCGAAGGTCGACGAGAAGGCGCTCGAACAGGCCGAGATCGAACTCGTGCTGCAGGTGAACGGTAAGGTGCGCGGCGCGATCACGGTCGCGAAAGACGCGTCGCGCGAAGCGATCGAGCAGCTCTCGGCCGAGCACGCAATGGTCGTGAAGTTCAGCGAAGGCAAGGCGCCTAAGAAGATCATCGTGGTGCCGGGCCGCCTCGTGAACGTGGTCGTTTGACGTTCCAGGCCCTCATCCGGCAGACGGAGCGCCGCCCGCCCGGCGGCGTTCCTCGGCACCGCGAATCCACTGCGAACCGGGAGCGAATGTGACTCGCAGATCGTTTTTGACGCTCGCTTGCAGCGTAATGATGTTGTCGGCCTGCGGCTTCCAGTTGCGCGGCCAGCAGGACTTCGCGTTCAAGCGCCTCTATGTGGCCGGCGGCTCGCCCGCGGCCATGGCGCGCTTCACGCGCATCGTGCAGGGCGGCAGCGACACCGTGGTGGTCAGCTCGCCCGCCAATGCCGATGCGCTGCTGCAGATCACGCAGAACCGCAACGTCAGCACGCTGACGCTGAATTCGCTGGGCGTCGTCGCCGAGTATCAGCTGAATCTGCAGATGACCTACACGCTGACCGGCAAGGACGGCACCGTGTTGATTCCAGGCAGCGTGATCGCGCTGAACCGCGCGATGACCTATAGCGACCAGTTCTCGCAGGCGAAGGCCGCCGAGTCCGACATCCTGTTCGCCGACATGGAAAACGACGCGGTCGATCAGCTCGTCCGCCGTCTCGGCGTGGTGCGCTCGCTGCATCCGACGCCGGCCGAGGCCGTGCCGGCCATCGTGCCGCGCGCACCGCTGCCGCCGCCGCCGCTGTGAGCATCGCGCCGTTCGTGATTCGTCGAATCTCATTCATCCCGTCAACCGCCAGCCATGCAACTGCGACCTGACGCGCTCGAAGCGCATCTCGCCCGCGGCCTCGCCGGACTGTACGTCGTATACGGCGACGAGCATCTGCTCGCGCAGGAAGCATGCGATCGCATCCGCGCGGCGGCGCGCGCGGCCGGCTTCACCGACCGCTCGGTGTTCACGGTCGAGCGCGGTTTCGACTGGAGCTCGCTGCTCGGCGCGAGCCAGTCGATGTCGCTGTTCGGCGACCGTCAACTGGTCGAGTTGCGCATTCCGTCGGGCAAACCCGGTAAGGAAGGCGCCGATGCGCTGAAGGTGCTCGCATCCACCGTCAACGACGACGTGCTGACGATGATTACGCTGCCGCGCCTCGATGCGGCCACGCAAAAGTCGGCATGGTTCACCGCGCTCGCCGACGCCGGCGTCGCGCTGAAGATCGATCCGGTCGAGCGCGCGCAGCTGCCGAACTGGGTCGGGCAGCGGCTCGCGGCCCAGGGTCAGCGCGTCGCAGCCGGCGAGGAGGGGCGGCGTGCGCTCGCGTTCATCGCCGAGCGCGTCGAGGGCAATCTGCTGGCCGCGCATCAGGAAATCCAGAAGCTCGGGCTGCTGTATCCGAACGGCTCGCTGAGCTTCGATCAGGTTCAGGACGCGGTGCTCAACGTCGCGCGCTACGACGTGTTCAAGCTCAACGAGGCGATGCTCGCGGGCGACGTCGGCCGTCTCGCGCGCATGCTCGACGGGCTGCGCGGTGAAGGCGAGGCCGCGGTGCTCGTGCTGTGGGCGGTCGTCGAAGAAGTGCGCACGCTGCTGCGGATCAAGCGCGGCGTCGCGGCCGGCAAGCCGCTCGCGATGCTCACGCGCGAGAACCGCGTGTGGGGTCCGCGCGAACGGCTGATCGGACCTGCGCTGTCGCGCGTCAGCGAAGCGGCGCTCGAGAAGGCACTCGCGCTGGCGGCGCGGCTCGACCGGCAGGTGAAGGGGCTGTCGGGCGGCACGCCGGGTAATCATCGCAACGATCCGCCGCCCGATCCGTGGGACGGCCTGTTCGAACTCGCGATGACGGTGGCGGCGCCGAAACCGTCGGCAGCTTCGCCAGTGCCGCCGCCGCGACCTAGGGTGCCAACTGCGGCGCCGGTGCGGCGGCCAGTCTGAAGCGGCACAGCTGATTCGCGCGAGCGTCGAAGCAGTGGCTGACGCGAGCAATCGTGTACCAACTGCCAGTCGTTCCACACATACAGACCAGCGTGTTTCGCGTGCCACGCGCCGAACGAAACGCATCGGCGAACCTGCGACAGCCCAGTGCACCCGCCGCCCGCGTGCGAGCAAAGCCCCGGTACCCGACTTACAATCGTTTGATCTTTCGCTAATCCTGCCCGACCACCGCATGCCAACGTGCGGGGCATCACGAGAATGACCATGGATATCGACCAGTACATGACCGACCTCGGCCAACGCGCCCGTCAGGCTTCGCGCGCGATGGCGCGGGCGTCGACCGCCGCGAAGAATGCGGCGCTTGCGGCCGTTGCCGAGGCGATCGAGCGCGATGCCGATCTGCTGAAGGCCGCCAACGCGCGCGACCTCGAACGCGCCCGCGGCAACGGCCACGATGCCGCGTTCATCGACCGGTTGACGCTGTCCGACAAGGCGCTGAAAACGATGGTCGAAGGCCTGCGCCAGGTCGCGGCGCTGGCTGACCCGATCGGCGAGATCAGCAATCTGAAGTACCGGCCGAGCGGCATCCAGGTCGGCCAGATGCGTGTGCCGCTCGGGGTGATCGGCATCATTTACGAATCGCGCCCGAACGTGACGATCGACGCGGCGGCGTTGTGCCTGAAGTCCGGCAACGCGACCATTTTGCGCGGCGGCTCGGAAGCGCTCGAATGCAATACCGCGCTCGCGAAGCTGATCGGCGAGGGCCTCGAAGCGGCCGGTCTGCCGCAGGACGCGGTGCAGGTGGTCGCGACGTCGGACCGCGCGGCGGTCGGCAAGCTCATCACGATGACCGAGTACGTCGATGTGATCGTGCCGCGCGGCGGCAAGAGCCTGATCGAGCGTTTGATGAACGAAGCGCGCGTGCCGATGATCAAGCACCTCGACGGCATCTGCCACGTTTATGTCGACGATCGCGCGGACTTGACGAAGGCGCTCAACGTTTGCGACAACGCGAAGACGCACCGCTACGGCACCTGCAACACGATGGAGACGCTGCTGGTCGCGCGCGGCATTGCGGCCGAAGTGCTACCGCCGCTGGGCATGCTGTATCGCGGCAAGGACGTCGAACTGCGCGTCGATGCGGCGGCGCGCGCGGTGCTGGCCGATGCGGGCGTCGGTCCGCTCGTCGATGCGAGCGAGGAAGACTGGCGCACCGAATATCTCGCGCCGGTGCTCGCGATCAAGGTGGTCGACGGCATCGACGCGGCGATCGAGCACATCAACACGTATAGCTCCCAGCACACCGACGCGATCGTCACCGAAGACCACGACCGCGCGATGCGCTTCCTGCGCGAAGTCGATTCGGCGAGCGTGATGGTCAACGCGTCGACGCGTTTCGCGGACGGCTTCGAGTTCGGCCTCGGCGCCGAGATCGGCATTTCCAACGACAAGCTGCACGCGCGCGGCCCGGTCGGCCTCGAAGGGCTGACGTCGCTGAAATACGTCGTGCTGGGTCATGGCGAAGGCCGTCAATAAAGCACGAGTCGAAGCGCCACAACAACAAGGACCACAAGGACCCCCGCCGATGCTTTGGGTAAAGACGTTTCACATCGTATTGATTGCCTCCTGGTTTGCCGGCCTGTTCTATCTGCCGCGCATCTTCGTCAATCTGGCGATGGAAACGGAACCCGCCGCGACGGCGCGTCTTCTGCTGATGGCGCGCAAGCTGTTCCGCTTCATGAGCTTCATCGCCGTGCCCGCGATCGCGTGCGGCCTGTGGTTGTGGCTCGTGATCGGCATCGGCAGCGGGCAGGGCTGGATTCACGCGAAGGTCGGCGTGGTCGTGCTCCTCGTCATCTATCACGCGTATTGCGGCGTGCTGTTGCGCAGGTTCGAGCGCGGCGAGAATCGCCACTCGGACAAGTGGTATCGGATGTTCAACGAGCTGCCGGTGCTCGGTATGCTCGCGGCGGTCGCGCTGGTAGTGATCAAGCCGTTCTGAGCGGCTGACGGCGTTAAGCAGGGCGCTGGAATAGACCAAAGGGCGGTATGCCGGCTGAATGGCACACCGCCCTTTTGCGTTACCCCGTCGTTCCGCGTTACATCGCAGCGGATCACCCCTGCGAATCCACCCGCCGCCGGTGGATCACTTCCTTCGTTTGCGCGAGCTTCTCCAGCAGTTCGGGCCCGCGGCTCAGCGCGACGCCGACCGCCAGAATGTCGCCGATCGCCAGATGTGACACGCGCGAGGTCATCGGGGAGAAGATGTCGGTGTCTTCGTCGACGTTCGCAAAGAGGCCCACGGTTGCGAGCCGCGCGAGCGGCGAGTTGCCGTGCGTGATCGCGATCACCTTCGCGCCCGCGTTCAGCGCGGCCTTCGCGGCATCGATGATGTCGCGCGTGCGGCCCGTATTGGAAATCGCGACGACCACGTCCCCAGGTCCGAGCAGCGCGGCCGACATCAGAAACGTATGCGGGTCCGAATACGCGACGCTCGGCATGCCGAGCCGAAAGAACTTGTGCTGCACGTCGAGCGCGGCGATGCCTGAGCCGCCCGCCCCGTAGAACTCGATGCGCTTCGCTTGCGCGAGCATGTCGATCGCCGCGGCGACGCTATCCGACGACAGATTGTTGCGCACCTGAATCAGCGCGCCGATCGTCCGGTCGAGCACCTTCGCGGCGACGCCCGGCGTCGGCTCGTCGGGCCGCACGTCGCGATAGACGGCGGGCACTTCGCTGGCGATGCCCTGCGCGAGACGGATCTTGAATTCGCGAAAGCCGGAGAAACCGAGCGCGTGGCAGAAGCGCGCGATCGTCGGCTGACTCACGCCCGCGCGCGCGGCGACCTCGGTCATCGACAGATCGAGTACCTCGCGCGGCGCCTCGATCACGTAATCGGCCAGCTTGCGCTCGGACGGGCGCAACTGGTCGCGCATCTCTTCCACCTGGGACAGCATCATCGGAAAACTCGCACTATGCTGAAGAACGTGTGGACTATATCCGATTGGTCGTTGGCGCACAAAAGCTAGGTACAAAAACTACATATCGGCGAGTAAGTGTATTCCCTAGGTTTCTGCTGTAAAGCGCTAAGGCGCCGCCAATAGGGCGACTTGGCGATCCGCGCCATGCGGCGCCGCAACAGAGTTCGTCATTGCGATCATGTAGTTTTTCTACTAAGATGACGTCGTTCGATATCACAACCCCGCGATACCGCCAGGTGTCATGCGTGCGCCTGCCGCCAGCGACGAAGGAGTTCCGATGGTTTCCCCGCATTCGCAATTGTTGAAGGTCACGCAACGCGTGATCGAGCGCAGCAAGCCCACGCGCGCAGCGTATCTGGCCCGCATCGAGCATGCGCAGGGGCGCTTTCCGGCGCGCGGCGCGTTGTCGTGCGCGAACCTCGCTCACGGTTTCGCCGGCCTCGAGGGCAACGACAAGCTCGTGATCAAGCAGATTCGCGAGCCGAATATCGGCATCGTGTCGTCGTACAACGAGATGCTGTCGGCGCACGCGCCGTACAAAAACTACCCGGACATCATCAAGCAGGCCGCGCGCGAAAACGGCGGCGTCGCGCAATTCGCGGGCGGCGTGCCGGCGATGTGCGACGGCGTCACGCAGGGCAACGCGGGCATGGAGCTGTCGCTGTTCTCGCGCGAAGTGATCGCGATGAGCACGGCCGTCGCGCTCACCCACAACATGTTCGACGCGGCGCTGTGCCTCGGCATCTGCGACAAGATCGTGCCGGGCCTGCTGATCGGCGCGCTGCAGTTCGGCCATTTGCCGACCATCTTCGTGCCGGCCGGCCCGATGGCAAGCGGCCTGTCGAACGACGACAAAGCCAGGACGCGTCAGCAGTTCGCGACCGGCCAGTGCGGCCGCGACGCGCTGCTCGAAGCGGAAGCGGCCGCCTATCACAGCCACGGCACCTGCACCTTCTACGGCACCGCGAACAGTAATCAGATGCTGATGGAAGTGATGGGCCTGCATCTGCCGGGCTCGGCCTTCGTGCATCCGCACACGCCGCTGCGCGACGCGCTGACCGCGCAGGCCGCGCGCCGCGTGCTCGATCTGACGGTCGAGCGCGGCCACTACATGCCGATCGGCCATGTGGTCGACGAGAAGGCGATCGTCAACGGCATCGTCGCGCTGCTGGCGACGGGCGGCTCGACCAATCACACGCTGCACCTCGTCGCAATCGCGCGCGCGGCCGGCATCGTGATCGACTGGGACGACTTCGACACGCTGTCGCAGGCGGTACCGCTGCTTGCGAAGATCTATCCGAACGGCAAGGCCGACGTGAACCACTTCCACGCGGCGGGCGGCGTCGCGTTCCTCGTGCGCAATCTGCTCGAAGGCGGTCTGCTTCATGAAGACGTGAACACGGTCGCGGGCAAGGGTCTGAAGCGCTACACCGAGGAGCCGAAGCTGCTCGACGGCAAGCTGCAATGGGTGGCAGGTGTCGAGGCAAGCGCGGACACAGCGGTGCTGCGCGGCATCAAGGAGCCGTTCCAGCCGGACGGCGGCCTGCGTCTGATGCAGGGCAAGCTCGGCCGCGGCGTAATCAAGATTTCGGCGGTCGCGGCGCAGCATCGCAAGGTGAAGGCGCCGGCAATCGTGTTCGATTCGCAGGAAGCGGTGCAGGAAGCGTTCGACAAGGGCGAGCTCAAGCGCGACTTCATCGCGGTGGTGCGCTTCCAGGGCGCACGCGCCAACGGCATGCCCGAGTTGCATCGTTTGACGCCGCTGCTCGGTGTGCTGCAGGATCAGGGGTTCCATGTCGCGCTGGTGACCGATGGCCGTATGTCGGGCGCGTCGGGCAAGGTGCCGGCGGTCATCCATCTGTCGCCGGAAGCGTTGCTGCAAGGCCCGATCGGCAAAGTGCGCACGGGCGACATGCTGGTGATCGACGCCGAAGCGGGCGTGCTCGACATCGAGATCGACGCAGCCGAGTGGGCCGCGCGTCCGAACGCCGAGCCGCTGCATCAGGCGGACAACGAAGTCGGCTTCGGCCGCGAGCTGTTCGGCGTGTTCCGTGCGGCGGCGGCGCCGGCGGAGCAGGGCGCGTCGGTGTTCGGCAAGCTGGTCGGCGAGGGCGGCACGGTCGATGGCCAGCACGGCCACGGCAGCCATCACAAGCACGGCCACGACGGTGACCATCAACCCAGCGACCATCATCACACGAGCACCGCGCAAGCCGGCGCGGCGCTGCAGAAACAAGGAGTCTGACTATGACGTCGAAAACAGTAAGCGATATCGTGCGCCTCGGCCCGGTGATTCCGGTGCTCGCGTTCGACACGGTCGAACAGGGCGAACACGTGTCGCGCGCGTTGCACGCGGGCGGCGTGAAGGTGCTCGAAATCACGCTGCGCACGTCGGCGGGCCTCGGCGCGATCGAGCGTGCGTGCGAACTCGCGGACGACATCGTGGTCGGTGTCGGCACGATCACGAAGCCCGAGCATTGCGCCCAGGCGAAGAAGGCGGGCGCGCAGTTCGGCGTGTCGCCGGGTCTGACCAAGGACATGCACAAGGCCGCGCAGGATGTGGGTCTGCCGCTGTTGCCCGGCGTGATGACGCCGTCGGACATCATCCTCGCGCTCGAACTCGGCTACGAGATAGTCAAGTTCTTCCCCGCACAGCAGGCAGGCGGCGTGCCGATGCTGCAGGCGTTCCACGGCCCGTTCCCGGCGCTGAAGTTCTGCCCGACCGGCGGCATCACGCCGGAAAGCGCGCCGCACTTCCTGTCGCTGCCGAACGTGGTCTGTGTCGGCGGTTCGTGGCTCACGCCGAAGGCCGCGCTCGCCGCGCAGAACTGGGACGAGCTCACGCGCCTCGCGCGCGCCGC
Organism: Paraburkholderia sp. MM6662-R1; assembly: GCF_050436245.1. Taxonomy (NCBI): domain Bacteria; kingdom Pseudomonadati; phylum Pseudomonadota; class Betaproteobacteria; order Burkholderiales; family Burkholderiaceae; genus Paraburkholderia; species Paraburkholderia sp. MM6662-R1. Next base: position 3,136,759 of record NZ_JBNDLV010000001.1, read on the forward strand.
GAGCCAACTGGCGGCACCCGCGCACTAAGCTCCACAACCCAATAGCGCATCGGTCAACTGAACCGGGCCCAGGAGTCTCGTCGATACAGCCGCATCAGGCTGTCGCGGCGAGACTCTTTTTTTACCTGATATGCGTGCTGGATTTGCGCGCGCTTTCTGGAAACAAACAGTAGAATTCAGCGTCCGCGCGGCTAGCCGGGTTTTCAGGCATCGCGCAGGTTGCCGTGAGACGAAGTGCCGGCCGCATCCGCACTCTGAAGTCAATAAACCAAAGGAGGGGCTTCATGGAATCTGCCCACGGCAGCTTGCTGCTGGTCTACGCATTGATCGCGATCGCGCTGCTGATCTTGCTGATCACGCGCTTCAAGGTCTATCCGTTTCTCGTTCTGATCATCGTGTCGTTGCTGCTGGGCCTCGTGGCCGGCATGCCGATGCAGACCATCGTCAAATCGTTCGAAACGGGGAACGGCAACACGCTCGGGCACATTGCCATCGTCGTCGGTCTCGGTACGATGCTCGGCAAGATGATGGCCGAATCGGGCGGCGCCGAGCGCATCGCGACCACGCTGATCAACTGGTTCGGTGAGAAACACATTCACTGGGCGATGATGGTGGTCGCGATCATCGTCGGCTTGCCGGTGTTCTTCGAAGTCGGCTTCGTGCTGCTGATTCCGATCGCGTTCAACGTCGCCAAGCGCACCAACAAATCGCTGCTGCTGGTCGGCCTGCCGATGGTCGCGGGTCTGTCCGTCGTGCACGGGCTGATTCCGCCGCACCCGGCCGCACTGCTCGCCGTGCAGGCGTATCACGCGGACATCGGCAAGACGATCGCCTACGGTCTGATCGTCGGCGTGCCGTGCGCGATCGTCGCCGGTCCGCTGTTCGCGTTGCTGGTGAGCCGTCATGTCCAGTTGCCGAAGGAAAATCCGCTTGCCGCGCAATTTCTGGGCAGCGACGTGAAGGACGCCAACGGCGTGCAAAGTGGTAACGCCGCGAAGACCGCTGCACCGAAGCGCGAACTGCCGGGCTTCGGCATCACGCTGGTCACGATCCTGTTGCCGGTGGTCCTGATGCTGGTCGGCAGCTGGGCCGACCTGGTTTTCGAGCCGAAGACGCTGCCGAACGATCTGCTGCGCTTTTTCGGCAACACCGACGTCGCGCTGCTGACGGCCGTGCTGGTCAGCTTCTGGACCTTCGGCGCGAGCCGCGGCTTTAACCGCGAGCAGATTCAGAAGTTCTGCGGAGAATGTCTCGCGCCGATCGCGGGTATTACACTGATCGTCGGTGCGGGCGGTGGTTTTGGCCGCGTACTGATGGATAGCGGCATTTCGAAGGAAATCACCAGCGTGGCGACCGCGGTGCATCTGTCGCCGCTGCTGTTCGGCTGGCTCGTCGCGGCGATGATGCGTCTCGCGACCGGCTCGGCCACCGTCGCGATGACGACCGCCTGCGGCATCGTCGCGCCGATCGCGGCGGCGGGCGCGGTGCAGGTGAAGCCGGAACTGATGGTGCTCGCGACCGGCTCGGGCTCGCTGATCTTCTCGCACGTGAACGACGGCGGCTTCTGGCTGATCAAGGAATATTTCGGCATGACGGTGGTGCAGACCTTCAAGACGTGGTCGCTCCTCGAAACCATCATTTCGGTGATGGGGCTGGGCCTGACCTTCGCACTCGCGGCGGTCCTGTAAGGAGTTTCAAATGATTCTGATCGCAATGGGCGTGTCGGGCGCCGGCAAGACGAGGATTGGCGAAATGCTGGCCGAGCGCCTGCATTGCGCGTTCACCGACGGCGACGCGTTCCATAGCGCGGCGAACAAGGAGAAGATGCACCACGGCATTCCGCTCACCGACGAAGACCGCTGGCCGTGGCTGAAGACGATCCGCGCGGCGATCGAGGAAAAGCAGAAAGCGGGCGAGACGGCGGTGTTCACGTGTTCGTCGCTGAAGCGCTCGTATCGCGACATTCTGCGTGCCGGCGACAAGGACGTGTGCTTCGTCTACCTGAGGGGTTCGCGCGAGGTGCTCGCGGAGCGTCTCGAGGATCGCACCGGGCATTTCTTCGATCCGTCGCTGCTGCAAAGCCAGCTCGACACGCTCGAGGAGCCCGGTGACGACGAAGCGATCACGGTCAGCATCGATCTGACGCCGGAACAGATCGTCGACGAGGTGCTCAGGCAGGTCGAAGCGCGCTGAGTCGTTGATTGCTTCGCGTTCCAGCTTTGAACGCGGGACGAAAAAAAAGCCGCTCCTCGGAGCGGCTTTTTTATGCATTGAAGAAGCTGGGCCAGCCGATCAGCCGATCCGCTTCGCCAGTTCGACGGCCCGGCCGATGTACGAGCCGGGCGTCATCGCGAGCAGGCGGTCCTTCGCGTCCTGCGCAATCGCCAGGCCGCCAATGAAGCTCTGCAGCGCCTCGCGCGTGATGCCCTTGCCGCGCGTGAGCTCCTTCAACTGCTCGTACGGATTCTCGATGCCGTAACGGCGCATCACGGTCTGCACCGGCTCGGCCAGCACTTCCCAGCAGTTGTCGAGGTCTTCGTTCAGACGCTGCGCATTCACTTCGAGCTTGTCGAGGCCGCGGATCAGCGAGTCGTACGCGAGCAGCGAGTAGCCGAACGCGACGCCGATGTTGCGCAGCACCGTCGAGTCGGTCAGGTCGCGCTGCCAGCGCGACACCGGCAGCTTGTCGGCGAGGTGACGCAACGTCGCGTTCGCGAGGCCGAGGTTGCCTTCCGAGTTTTCGAAGTCGATCGGATTGACCTTGTGCGGCATCGTCGACGAACCGATTTCGCCGGCCTTCGTGCGCTGCTTGAAGTAGCCGAGCGAGATGTAGCCCCACACGTCGCGGTCCAGATCCAGCAGGATCGTGTTCGCGCGCGAGATCGCGTCGAACAGCTCGGCCATGTAGTCGTGCGGCTCGATCTGGGTCGTGTATGGATTGAACGCGAGCTTCAGACGGTTCTCGACGACGTCCTTCGAGAATGCTTCCCAGTCGAACTCCGGATACGCGGACAGGTGCGCGTTGAAGTTGCCGACCGCGCCGTTCATCTTGCCGAGCAGTTCGACCTTCGCGATACGTTCGATCGCACGCGCGAGCCGCGCGGCGACGTTGGCGATTTCCTTGCCGAGCGTGGTCGGGCTGGCCGGCTGGCCGTGCGTGCGCGACAGCATCGGCTGGGCGGCGTGCGCGTGCGCGAGCGCAACGAGGCGTTGATGCACCGAGCGCAGCGCCGGCAGGATCACGTGTTCGCGCGCGCCGGCGAGCATCAGGCCGTGCGACGTGTTGTTGATGTCTTCCGACGTGCACGCGAAGTGGATGAACTCGCTGGCACGCTCCAGTTCTTCATGGCCCTTCACCGATTCCTTCAGCCAGTATTCGACGGCCTTCACGTCGTGGTTCGTCACGCGCTCGATTTCCTTGATGCGCGCGGCGTCGTGCGCGGTGAAGCGCTCGGCCAGTTGCAGCAGGAATTGCTCGGACGCCTCGGAGAAGCGCGGCACTTCAGCGAAGCCGGCGCGCGACAGCGCGATCAGCCAGTGGATTTCGACCGTCACGCGATTGCGCATGAAGGCGGCTTCCGAGAGCCAGTCGCGCAGGGCTTCGGTTTTGGCGGCGTAGCGGCCGTCGAGCGGAGAAAGCGCGTTCAGCGCGAACAGGGTGTCGGGGCGGGTGTCGGACATGATGAGGACCGGGTTGAAGCGGTTGAGCGCTCAGCGAGCGGGTCGGGAACGGAGGGAACCCTGAATTTTACCACTGTGACGCGATCGGCCCGCCCGGATGCGTCGGTCGCAATCGGCGCCGCTAGAATGCAGACTTCTTCCCTCTCGACGGCAAGCGCAATCGCATGGAACTGAAATGGCTCGAAGACTTTATTTCGCTCGCGGAAACGCGTAGCTTCAGCCGCTCGGCCGAGTTGCGCCACGTCACGCAGCCGGCTTTCTCGCGCCGCATCCAGGCGCTCGAAGCGTGGCTCGGCACGGAACTGATCGACCGTTCTGTTTATCCGACGCGGCTCACGGCGGCCGGTCAGGTGTTCAACGAGCAGGCGCTCGCGATGCTGTCGCAATTTCACGAGGCGCGCGCGCTGCTGCGCGGCCACACGGCGACGCCCCAGGCGACGATCGAATTCGCGGTCCCCCACACGCTGTCGCTCACTTACTTCCCGCGCTGGCTGCAGCGCATCGAGGCGCAGATGGGCCCGATCCACACGCGGCTGCGCGCGCTGAACGTGCACGACGCGGCGCTCTCGCTGGTGGAAGGCGGCTGCGATCTGATGATGGGCTACCACCATCCGAGCCATCCGGTCGCGCTCGATCCGGCGCGCTACGACATGCTGACGCTCGGCCACGAGCCGATCAGCCCGTTCTCGGCGCCGGCCCGGGCGGGCCGGCCGCGTCACACGCTGCCAGGCTCGGCCGATGCGCCCGCGCCGTATCTGTCGTACACGCCGAACGCGTACCTCGGGCGCATGACCGAGGTGATTCTCGCGAACGCGCCGGAGCGCCTGTACCTCGACCGGCTCTACGAAACCGACATGGCCGAGGGGCTCAAGGCGATGGCGCTCGCTGGTCACGGCATCGCGTTTCTGCCGCATAGCGCGGTCGAAGATGCGGTGGCCGAAGGCCGGCTGATCCGCCTCGATCGCGCGACGCGCGGCTCGCCGGAAGGGCAGCTGACGCTCAGCATGGAGATTCGCCTGTATCGCGACAAGCTCGCCGCGAAAAGCGACGACGCGCGCCAGATTCTCGTGCGCCGGTTGTGGGACGTGGTGTCGGAGGAACTCCGGCAGAGCGCCGCCTGAGCCGCGGCATAAAACTCAAACTCGAACCTGCGTCGCGACGACGCGAATTTGCGGCTTTGCGAACGTTATGCAAGAAAAACATAACGGGATAAGGAAACGGCATTGGATTTCGATACGGCGTTTTTCCACAATGCCCGTACTCGATCAAACGCCGGAGCGTTCATGTCATCCCAGCAACAAGCCGCAGAATCGGTCCAAGCCGCCTCAACGTTGCAAGCCGTTCCCTCCTACCTCAATAAGGAAGACCTCGGCCCTTGGGGCAACTATCTGCGCCAGGTCGACCGCGTCGCGCCGTATCTCGGTTCGCTGTCCCGCTGGCTCGAAACCCTGAAACGCCCGAAGCGCATTCTCGTCGTCGACGTGCCCATCGAACTCGACAACGGCACGGTCGCGCACTTCGAGGGTTATCGCGTGCAACACAACGTGTCGCGCGGTCCGGGCAAGGGCGGCGTGCGTTATCACCAGGACGTGACGCTATCCGAAGTGATGGCGCTGTCCGCGTGGATGTCGGTGAAGAATGCGGCGGTGAACGTGCCGTACGGCGGCGCGAAGGGCGGCATCCGCGTCGATCCGCGCACGCTGTCGCGTGGCGAGCTCGAGCGCGTGACGCGCCGCTATACGAGCGAGATCGGCATCATCATCGGACCGAATACCGACATCCCCGCGCCGGACGTGAACACGAACGAGCAGATCATGGCGTGGATGATGGACACGTACTCGATGAATCAGGGCCAGACGGCCACCGGCGTCGTGACTGGCAAGCCAATCACGCTCGGCGGCTCGCTCGGCCGTCGCGAGGCGACCGGCCGCGGCGTGTTCGTGGTGGGCTGCGAAGCGGCTCGCCGCATCGGCTTCGACATCGAAGGCGCGCGTATCGCGGTGCAGGGCTTCGGCAACGTCGGCGGCATCGCCGCGCGTCTGTTCCAGGAGGCGGGCGCGAAGGTCGTCGCGGTGCAGGACCACACCGGCTCGGTGTACAAGTCCACCGGCATCGACGCGGTCGCGCTGCTCGACTACGTCGCGAAGACGGGCGGCGTCGGCGGTTTCCCCGAAGCCGACGCGATCACCGGTGAGGAGTTCTGGACCGTCGAGTCGGACATCCTGATTCCGGCGGCGCTGGAAAATCAGATCACCGAAAAAAACGCCGGCAAGATCAACACCAGGATCATCGTCGAGGGCGCGAACGGCCCGACCACCACGGCGGCAGACGACATCCTGCACGATCGCGGCATCCTCGTGATTCCGGACGTGGTCGCGAATGCCGGCGGTGTGACAGTGTCATATTTCGAATGGGTCCAGGACTTCTCGAGCTTCTTCTGGACCGAGGACGAGATCAACGAGCGCCTCGAGCGCGTGATGCGCGAAGCGTTCGCGGCGGTGTGGCAGGTGTCGAGCGAGCAGAACGTGTCGGTGCGCACGGCTGCGTTCATCGTCGCGTGTAAGCGGATTTTGCAGGCGCGCGAGATGCGCGGCTTGTATCCCTGATGGACCGTGTCCTATCTTGTTTGAAACGGCGGTGACGCGGCCCGGTATCCGGGCCGGGAGGCGCACACCGCCGAAACTTCGTGCATCAACGCGGTCCACAAGACGGCGTGTTTGACCGGCGGGCGGCATCCTATCGATGCCGCCCGCCTTCTCATATGCACGAAACGGCCGTGCCACGGCGCCGCGAGCCTATCGCGGCGTGCGCGCAACAGAATGGTTAATAGCGATACTTTCAGAAAAATTACTTTGTTACACTGGCGCCGGTTCTTGCCAAGGAGATCTAGATGAAGATTAAAGAAGCTGCGCTGCTGCTCGCGACTCTCGGACTGTTTACGGTTGGCGCGCATGCGCAAGACTCGGGCACGCTGAAAAAGATCAAGGATACGGGCGTCATTTCGCTGGGCCATCGCGAATCGTCGATCCCGTTCTCCTATTACGACGAAAAGCAGAACGTGATCGGCTACTCGCAGGATTACGCGATGAAGATCGTCGAGGCCGTCAAGCAGAAGCTGAACATGCCGAACCTGAAGGTGAAGCTCGTGCCGGTTACGTCGCAGAACCGCATTCCGCTCGTGCAGAACGGCACGGTCGACATCGAGTGCGGTTCAACCACGAATAACCTCGAGCGTCAGCAGCAGGCTGCCTTCACGAACACGATCTTCGTGATCGGCACGCGCCTGATGACCAAGAAAGATTCCGGCATCAAGGACTTCCCGGACCTGAAGGGCAAGACGGTCGTCACGACCGCCGGCACCACGTCCGAGCGCCTGCTTCGCAAGATGAACCAGGACAAGAACATGGGCATGAACATCATCAGCGCGAAGGATCACGGCGAATCGTTCCTGACGCTGTCGACGGGCCGTGCCGCCGCGTTCATGATGGACGACGCGCTGCTCGCGGGCGAGCGCGCGAAGTCGAGCAACCCGGGCGATTTCGTGATCGTCGGCACGCCGCAATCGAGGGAGGCGTACGGCTGCATGCTGCGCAAGAACGACCCCGACTTCAAGAAGGTCGCCGACGACGCCATCGCGAAGGTGCAAACGTCGGGCGAAGGCGAACAGATCTACAAGCGCTGGTTCGAATCGCCGATCCCGCCGAAGGGCCTGAACCTGAACTTCCCGATGAGCGACGATATGCGTGCGCTGTTCAAGAACCCGAACGACAAGGCAATCGACTAAACTAGCTGCTTTTTCGACACTTTCAAAACGCTGAAAGGAACGGAAGGGGCCGCGCGCTTCTTCCGTTTCTTTTTGCCGGAGTCTTGGTCATGTCATATCACTGGAACTGGGGCATTCTGCTGAGTCCCGTCTCCACGGGCGAGCCGACCACCTACCTGGGCTGGCTGCTCTCGGGGCTGTGGGTGACGGTCACCGTGTCGCTGTCGGCATGGGTGATCGCGCTGATCGTCGGCTCGCTCTTCGGTGTGCTGCGCACGGTGCCCAACAAATGGGCGTCGGGCGTCGGCACCGTCTACGTTGCGATTTTCCGTAACATTCCGCTGATCGTGCAGTTCTTCATCTGGTATCTGGTGATACCGGAGCTGCTGCCCGTGTCGATCGGCAACTGGTTCAAGCAATTGCCGCCGGGCGCGCAGTTCTTCTCATCGTCGATCGTGTGTCTGGGCCTCTTCACCGCCGCGCGCGTGTGCGAGCAGGTGCGCTCGGGCATCAACGCGTTGCCGCGCGGCCAGCGCGCGGCCGGTCTGGCGGTAGGCTTCACGCAGTGGCAGACGTATCGCTATGTGCTGCTGCCGGTCGCGTACCGCATCATCGTGCCGCCGCTCACCTCCGAGTTTCTGAACATCTTCAAGAACTCCGCGGTTGCCTCGACGATCGGTCTGCTCGATCTGTCCGCGCAGGCGCGCCAGCTCGTCGACTACACGTCGCAAACTTACGAGTCGTTCATCGCGGTCACGGTCGCATACATGCTGATCAATCTGATCGTGATGCAACTGATGCGCTGGGTCGAAGTGAAGGCCCGGCTGCCTGGCTATATCGGAGGAAAGTGATGCATCATTTCGACTGGAGCGGTATTCCGGGCGCGCTGCCTACGCTATGGACCGGCGCGATCATCACGTTCAAGATCACGCTGATCGCGATCGTATTCGGCATCATCTGGGGCACCATTCTCGCGATGTTTCGACTGTCGCCGATCAAGCCGCTCGGATGGTTCGCGCAGGCTTACGTGACGCTCTTCCGTTCGATCCCGCTCGTGATGGTGCTGCTGTGGTTCTTCCTGATCGTGCCGCAGGTGCTGCAAAGCGTGCTCGGTCTGTCGGCCGACATCGACATCCGGCTCGCCTCGGCGATGGTCGCGTTCTCGCTGTTCGAGGCCGCGTATTATTCGGAGATCATCCGCGCCGGCATTCAGGCGGTGCCGCGTGGTCAGGTCAACGCGTCGTTCGCGCTCGGCATGACCTATGGGCAGGCGATGCGCCTGATCGTGCTGCCGCAGGCGTTCCGCGCGATGGTGCCGCTGCTGCTCACGCAGGGTATCGTGCTGTTTCAGGATACGTCGCTCGTCTACGTGATCAGCCTCGCCGACTTCTTCCGCACGGCTACGAATATTGGCGATCGTGACGGCACGAACGTCGAGATGGTACTGTTCGCGGGCGCGTGTTATTTCGTGATCTGCGTGATCGCGTCGAGCCTCGTCAAAGGTCTTCAGAAAAAGGTCGCAAGATGATCTCTATCAAGAATGTTTCGAAGTGGTACGGCCATTTCCAGGTGCTGACCGACTGCACGACGGAAGTCAAAAAGGGCGAAGTGGTCGTGGTGTGCGGGCCGTCCGGTTCGGGCAAGTCCACGCTGATCAAGACCGTCAACGGACTCGAGCCGTTCCAGAAGGGCGAGATCGTCATCAACGGCCAGTCGCTGACCGACAAGAAAACCAATCTGTCGAAGCTGCGCTCGAAGGTCGGCATGGTGTTCCAGCACTTCGAACTGTTTCCGCATCTGTCGATCGTGCAGAACCTGACGCTCGCGCAGGTCAAGGTGCTCGGCCGCTCGAACGACGAGGCGACCGCGAAGGCCCTGAAGCTGCTCGATCGCGTCGGCCTGCGCGCACATGCGGACAAGTATCCGGGGCAGCTGTCCGGTGGTCAGCAGCAGCGCGTGGCGATTGCGCGTGCGCTCTCCATGGACCCGATCGCGATGCTGTTCGACGAGCCGACCTCGGCGCTCGATCCGGAGATGATCAACGAAGTGCTCGACGTGATGGTCGAACTCGCGCAGGAAGGCATGACCATGATGTGCGTGACGCACGAAATGGGCTTCGCGAAGAAGGTCGCGCATCGCGTGATTTTCATGGACAAGGGTTTGATCGTCGAAGACGACCGCAAGGAAGACTTCTTCGCGAATCCGAAGTCGGATCGCGCGAAGGATTTTCTCGCGAAGATTCTGCACTGAGGGTGGGTGCGCAGGCCTCGTTTCGGGGCTCGCGCGGGACGAAAAAAAAGCCGCTCCACGGAGCGGCTTTTTGTTTCGCAGGCGTAAGGTGACGCGGCGGCTTACGACTCGAACGCTGCCGTGTCATCGGCGGCTTCGAGATCGGTTTCGCTGTCGGGTGAAAGCGTGGTTGCGCTCGTGCCCACCGCGTGCGCGCCGTTCGACGCCGCGATCGTCGTGGCCGACGCCGATGCGTCGAGTGCCGGATTGCGCAACTTTTCGAGCACCGACTTCGGCACCGGGATATTGGCGCGGCCGATCACGTCGCCATGCTGGAACATCAGCAGATCGCCGGGCTTGAACGCGGTCCACACTTCGTTGTCGGTCAGCGGCTTGGTCGCGATCACCGCGACGCGGTCTTCGGGTGTCGTGTATTTGGCGAAATCGATCGACACGTCCGCGTCGACCAGATGCGCGGTCGAAAACGGCCAGCGACGCACGACGTAATGCAGATGCGTCGAGCAATGCGCGAACAGGGCCTGGCCGTTAGACATCAGGAAATTGAACACGCCGTACTGCGTGATTTCACGCGTGAGCGTCTCGAGCGCGGCGAACAGCTCGTGAAGCGGCGGCTGCTGCGGGCCCGGAAAAGCCTTACGCAAACCTTCCAGCAGCGCGCAGAACGAGAGTTCGCTGTCGGTCGTGCCGACCGGCTGATACACGCCGTTCAGTTCCGGCGCGTAAGCCTGCAGGTCGCCGTTATGCGCGAAGATCCAGTGACGCCCCCACAGTTCGCGCATGAACGGGTGGCAGTTTTCGAGCAGGATGTGCCCTTGCGTCGCCTTGCGGATGTGCGCGATCGTGTTTTTCGATTTGATCGGATAGCGCTTGACCATCTCGGCGATCGGCGACGTGGCCGACGATTGATGATCGATGAACAAGCGGCACGCCTTGTCTTCAAAGAAAGCGATGCCCCAGCCGTCGGCGTGGTGATCGGTGACGCCGCCACGCGCCGCAAAGCCGGTAAAGGAAAACGTGACGTCCGTCGGCGCGGCGCAGTTCATTCCGAGAAGTTGGCACATGTTGCAGGTGAGCCTGTGAACGGAGTGAGCCGTTACAATGATGATTTCCCAAGCATATCACCGAGCCGGAGACGCCAAATAGCAAAATTGACATGTGTTTGGGCCGCTACAACGCGGTTTGACCGGTCGATCAGCGAGGCGCGCGAAGTCTCGTATTCCTGCCATGACTGCTTCCAACGTTTCCCCCGATTCCATCACACTGGTCCGCCCGGACGACTGGCATCTGCACGTGCGCGACGGCGCGATGCTCGCGGCCGTGCTGCCTGACACCGCGCGCCAGTTCGGTCGCGCGATCATCATGCCGAACCTGAAGCCGCCGGTCGCGACGACCGCGATGGCGGAGGCATATCGCGAGCGCATCATCGCCGCGATTCCCGAGGGCGCGAAATTCGAGCCGCTGATGACGCTGTACCTGACCGACAACACGCCGCCCGACGAGATCCGCCGCGCGCGAGAGAGCGGCTTCGTGCACGGCGTGAAGCTGTACCCGGCGGGTGCGACGACGAACTCCGACGCGGGCGTCACCGATCTGATGAAGTGCGCGAAGACGCTGGAAGTGATGCAGGAAGTCGGCATGCCGCTGCTCGTGCATGGCGAGGTGACCGATTCGGACATCGATCTGTTCGATCGCGAAAAGGTCTTCATCGATCGCGTGATGATGCCGCTGCGCCGCGCATTTCCGGCGCTGAAAGTCGTGTTCGAGCACATCACGACGAAGGACGCGGCCGACTACGTCCGCGAAGCGGGCGTCGCGCCGCAACTGCTTGGCGCTACGATCACCGCGCACCATCTGCTGTACAACCGCAACGCGATTTTCCAGGGGGGCATCCGTCCGCATTACTACTGCCTGCCGGTGCTCAAACGCGAGACGCATCGCGTCGCGCTGGTCGAGGCGGCGACCTCGGGCGATCCGCGCTTCTTCCTCGGCACCGACAGCGCGCCGCATCCGAAGGGGCTGAAGGAACACGCGTGCGGTTGCGCAGGCTGCTACACCGCGTTGCACGCGCTCGAGCTCTATACCGAAGCATTCGACAAGGCGGGCGCGCTCGACAAGCTCGAAGGCTTCGCGAGCTTCCATGGTCCGGACTTCTACCGTCTGCCGCGCAATACGGAGAAGGTCACGCTGCGTCGCGAGGAATGGACGCTGCCGGCCGAGCTGCCGGCCGGCGATACGCCGGTCGTGCCGCTGCGAGGCGGGGAGTCGATTGGCTGGCGTCTCGTTTGAGGCTGCGGTAGATGCGGGAGCGTGAGGCGGGGCAGCGCGCTGCCAAGATTGATAAGGCGGCGAAAGCGGGCTCCGCGGTAGCGCATGAAGCCGCGGCAACCAAAGCTGCGCGCGGCATGGCACCCGAGCCTCTGCCACCGTGCTTCGCCGCAATCGACTGGTCGAAGCCGTGGTTCGCGCAATTCGCCGCACGCGGTCAGCGTTGGCAGCAAGCCGCGCTGACCGGCTACGCGGACCTTCTCGCCGCGATGAACGCCGACGCCGCCCAGATGCAACAGACCACCGGCCGCGGCCAGCCTCTTGCGTTCATCGCGCAGGACGACCTGCCACCGGGTGCCGCGTACGAGGGGCATATAGCGTCGACCGGTTGCGTGCCGACGCGCCACAATCTGCACGACTTCTTCAACGGTTCGATGTGGTTCGCGTTTCCGCGCATCAAGGCGGCGCTGAACGCGCGCCAGTCGGCGGAACTCGACGTGCTCGGCGTCGGCCCGACGCGTGGCGGTGTGCGCGATATGCTGACCCTCTTCGACGAAAACGCGCTGCTGTTCGCTTGCGCCGATTCTTCGCTGAACGCCGCGCTACGCGGCTTCGAGTGGCAGACGCTGTTTGTCGCGTGGCGCGATGCGTGGGGGCGGCGCTGCGAAGTGCGGTGCTTCGGCCATGCGCTGCTCGAAAAGCTGATCGCGCCGTTCAAGGGCTGCACCGGCCATGCATGGATCGTCGACGTTCCGGCAGAGTATTTCGAATGGGACACCCCGCCGCGCGACGCATGGCTCGATGAAGCCGTCAGCGCGGCGCTGCTCGGCCCCGACGCTTTGACGAGCCGCATGTTCGCGCCGCTGCCGGTGCTCGGCATTCCGGGCTGGTGGCCCGAGAACGAATCGCCGGCGTTCTACGACGACGCGTCCGTGTTCCGCACGGGGCGGCGCAAGCGCTAGGCGCTTCCAAGTTCGGTGTTAAAATTCGCGCCAGCAAAGCAGGCCAGGCAGTCGCGGCCTCGACGGCTTCGGCCAACGAGGGCGAGGAAAGTCCGGACTCCACAGGGCAGGGTGATGGCTAACGGCCATCCGTGGCGACACGCGGAACAGGGCAACAGAAAGCAAACCGCCGATGGCCCGGCGCAAGCCGGGATCAGGTAAGGGTGAAACGGTGCGGTAAGAGCGCACCGCGGCTGTCGCAAGGCAGACCGGCACGGTAACCTCCACCCGGAGCAATTCCAAGTAGGCAGGCGCGCATCTTCGCGATGCAGGACGGGGCCCCCGTCTCGTCTGCGGGTAGGAAGCTTGAGCGCGTCAGTAATGGCGCGCCTAGAGGAATGGCTGCCACGCGGGTCGAGTCTTCGGGCGCGGCGCGTGCACAGAATCCGGCTTATCGGCCTGCTTTGCCGCTGTATAAGGAAAGCCGGCGTCCGTTGGGACGCCGGCTTTTTCATTTGGGGCGGGGTGGCGGCCGTGGCCGCCATCGCTTTCGCGCTCAGAGCGCGACGATGTCGAACGAATGCGTGAGCTCGGCGGTCTTCGCGATCATGATCGACGCCGAGCAGTATTTGTCGTGCGAGAGGTTGATCGCGCGCTCGACGGTCGCCGGGTTCAGATTCTTGCCCGTCACCGTGAAGTGGAAGTGGATCTTCGTGAACACCTTCGGATCTTCGCTCGCGCGCTCGGCCTTCAGTGTCACCGAGCAGCCGGCGATCTCCTGGCGGCTCTTCTTCAGGATCATCACGACGTCGTAGGCGGTGCAGCCGCCGGTGCCGAGCAGCACCATTTCCATCGGGCGCGGCGCGAGGTTGCGTCCGCCACCCTCGGGTGCGCCGTCCATCGCGACCAGATGACCGCTGCCCGTCTCGGCCGCGAACGCCATCCCGTCTTGTCCCATCCAGCTTACTTTGCATTCCATGCTGTCACTCCCACCGCGCATCGCTTTGTCGAGACGGCATTGTAGCCCGGTGTCTGACGATTGGCGCACGCTGAGCGCATCCCGCGTCCATGCACGGTGATTGCTTTCTTGTTGCGGTGCGGAATGGGCGGGTGGTTCCAGAATTCCTCGGACAGTTTAGGGTACTTACTCTAAGGCATGTCTGATGCGATTCGAATTTTTTGGCCTTTAGTGCTTGAGCCAAAAGGAGTTTCGTCAAATGTCCTCCCTGCATCGAATCTGTCACATTGTGAAAACTAATTTCACAATGCAAATCTTCTTGCGTTGCACAAGGGTGACTCTTATAATTTACTCCATCGTTGCAGCAGTTCTGCAACCTCCGCTGTCTCCTCCACCTCCTCCTTTGGTGGATTAAACCCGAGCCGCTCGTTCGGGTTTTTTTTCGCCCCCGTTTGTCAGGCGTTTCGCCCCGTTTCCTGGCCGCTCGCGGCGAGCGCATCGCACGTTTTGACTTGCCAGCACAAATTCCTTTATAATTCAGGGCTTTTCCGCATCCGCGCCCGCGGAAGAAGAACCAGGGAGAGCCTGCACGCGCCTCGATGCGCACACTACAAGCAGGAAAGAACACATTGGGCGCAGCAATTTTTTTGGATCGATCATGAAGACGTTTTCCGCAAAAGCCCATGAGGTGACGCGCGAATGGTACGTGATTGACGCGACGGATAAGGTTCTCGGGCGTGTCGCCAGCGAAGTGGCACACCGTCTTCGCGGCAAGCACAAGCCTGAATTCACTCCCCACGTCGACACCGGTGATTTCATCATCGTCATCAACGCCGGCAAGCTGAAGGTCACGGGCAACAAGGTTACCGACAAGAAGTACTACCGTCACTCGGGCTACCCGGGCGGTATCTATGAAACGACGTTCGGCAAGATGCAGGAACGCTTCCCGGGCCGTGCGCTCGAGAAAGCGGTCAAGGGCATGCTGCCGAAGGGTCCGCTCGGCTACGCGATGATCAAGAAGCTGAAGGTCTACGCTGACGCAACGCATCCGCATTCGGCACAACAGCCGAAGGCGCTCGAGATCGAGATCTAAGGGGAGCCCACATGATCGGTAACTGGAATTACGGCACGGGCCGCCGCAAGAGTGCCGTCGCTCGCGTGTTCATCAAGGCAGGCAAGGGCGACATCGTTGTGAACGGCAAGCCCATCGCCGACTACTTCTCGCGCGAAACGTCGCTGATGATCGTGCGTCAACCGCTGGAGCTGACGAACCACGGTGTCACGTTCGACATCAAGGTCAACGTGACCGGCGGCGGTGAAACGGGTCAAGCCGGTGCGGTTCGCCACGGCATCACCCGCGCGCTGATGGACTATGACGCAACGCTGAAGCCGGAACTGTCGAAGGCTGGCTTCGTCACGCGTGACGCTCGTGAAGTCGAACGTAAGAAGGTCGGCTTCCACAAGGCACGTCGCCGCAAGCAATTCTCGAAGCGTTAATCGTTTCGGGCGCGAACCGGCCTTCACGCCGGTTTGCAGCAAAAGCCGCCAACGCCACGCGCGAAGGCGGCTTTTTTTATGGTTTGCCGGGGTTCGCGGGCCGGTCTCGTTCGCTCAAGCGGCATCGGCTCGCCTTGCATCGACCTTGCAGCAAGAACCCATTGATTTTGTGGGCTTCAGCACGATATCCGGAACAGCCCTACAATATCGGCTAAAGCTATTTGGAGAGTTCGAATGAACGCAGTCACCGACACCCCCGTGACCGAGATGCCGGCCCCCTTCGTCTTCACCGACGCAGCGGCTGACAAGGTCAAGCAACTGATCGATGAGGAAGGCAACCCGGAGCTCAAGCTGCGCGTGTTCGTGCAGGGCGGCGGCTGCTCGGGCTTCCAGTACGGCTTCACGTTTGACGAAGCGATCAACGAAGACGACACCGTGATGAACAAGAGCGGCGTCCAGCTGCTGATCGACTCGATGAGCTACCAGTACCTGGTCGGCGCAGAGATCGACTACAAGGACGACATCAACGGCGCGCAGTTCGTCATCAAAAACCCGAACGCGAGCACGACCTGCGGTTGCGGTTCGTCGTTCTCGGTCTGAGCGGACAGGCTCTTCGTGCCACAGTGAAAACGGTGCCTCGGCGCCGTTTTTTTATTGTTTTCGCGCCGCAGAGGCAACCCGCGACGTCAAGAGGCGTGGGTTTGTTCGCATCTGCCTTTTCTCAGCGCGGATAAATAGCCCCCAACACCCGCTCCGCGGATGCCCCGGTCACGCTTGGCAGACTGCCCGGCAGACGCGCGATGCAGCGCATCGCGAGCCACGCGAACGCGAGCGGCTCGACCTGGCTCGGCGGCACGCCGAGCGCGTCGGTCGTCATCACGGGCACGCCGCTTACGCCGCTGTCTTCGAGCGCCTGCTGCAACGCCTTCATGATCTCCGGATTGCGCGCGCCGCCGCCGCACACGTACACGGCCCGCGCATCGGATGCATGCCGCTCAATCTCGCGCGCGACCGTCACCGCGGTCAGCGCGACGAGCGTCGCCTGTACGTCGGCTGCTGCGAGCGCGGAGAACGGCTCGAGCTTCGCATCGAGCCATGCGGTGTTGAACAGATCGCGGCCGGTGCTCTTGGGCGGCTGCTCTGCGAAGAATGGTTCGTCGAGCAACGCGTTCAGCAGCTTGCGATCGACCTGGCCACTCGCCGCGAAATGACCGTTTTCGTCGAATGGCTTGCCGAGCTGGCGCTCGGCCCACGCGTCGAGCAGCGCGTTCGCCGGCCCGCAGTCGAAGCCGCGCACGCCGCCGGTCGCGTTCAGGATCGTGATGTTGCTGATTCCGCCAAGATTGCAGACGACGCGCGTTTCGTCCTTCGCACCGAAGATCGTCGCGTGAAAAGCGGGCACGAGCGGCGCGCCCTGGCCGCCTGCCGCGACGTCGCGGCTGCGGAAATCGGCGACCACGTCGATATGCAGCATTTCCGCGAGCAGCGCCGGGTTGTTGATCTGTCGCGTGTACCCCTTTTCCGGCCGATGCCGCACGGTCTGCCCATGCACGCCGATCGCACGGACGTCATTGGCCGATACGCGGCTGTCGCGCAGCAGATCGTGGCAGCACACCGTGTAGCGCGTCGCGAGCGCGTTGGCGGCGAGCGCCTCGCGCTCGATCTCGTTGTCCCCCGGCTGTTGCAGCGCGAACAGCGCTTCGCGGATGCCGGCCGAAAAGCCGACGAACGCTTCGGCCAGCACCTCGGGCGGCTTCCCATTGGCAAACCGGACGGCCACGCCGTCCACACCGTCCATGCTGGTTCCCGACATCAGTCCGAAATAGATGCCGTCTGCGGGATCTTGCGTCACGTCGCTGCTCCTGTCGATGTTCATTCCGATTTGTTGTAGCAGATTATCGGCGCAAACGGCGAAGGTGACGCGAGCCGCAACGAATTGGCCCGTCGCGGGGCCGTGCGGGGCGCGTGAGAGGGCGCGGCGGCGCGCATCTATGGGACAATCCTGTTTTTTCGCGACTTCACGTTTCCAGCATGAGCACCGAGTCCACCCAGCCCAATCCCGCTTCCGCCTTCCCGATCACCGACGAAGTCCGTCACGCGCTCGCCGTGACCAGGCGCGGCGTCGACGAACTGCTGATCGAAGACGAATTCGCGCAAAAGCTCGCGCGCAGCGCGGCGACGGCCAAGCCGCTGCGCATCAAGCTCGGGCTCGATCCGACTGCACCCGACATCCACATCGGCCACACGGTCGTGCTGAACAAGATGCGCCAGTTGCAGGACCTCGGCCACACGGTGATTTTCCTGATCGGCGACTTCACGTCGCTGATCGGCGACCCGTCCGGGCGCAACGCGACCCGCCCGCCGCTCACGCGCGAGCAGATCGAATCGAACGCGAAGACCTATTTCGAGCAAGCCGCGCTCGTGCTCGATCGCGACAAGACCGAGATTCGCTACAACAGCGAATGGTCGATGCCGCTAGGCGCCGACGGCATGATCAAGCTTGCGTCGCGCTACACGGTCGCACGCATTCTCGAGCGCGAGGACTTCACGAAGCGCTTCCAGGGCGGCGTGCCGATCTCGATCCACGAATTCCTGTACCCGCTGATGCAGGGCTACGACTCGGTCGCGCTGAACGCGGACCTGGAGCTCGGCGGCACGGATCAGAAGTTCAACCTGCTGGTGGGTCGCGAGTTGCAGAAGCAGTACGGCCAGGAGCAGCAGTGCATCCTGACGATGCCGCTGCTCGAAGGGCTCGACGGCGTCGAGAAGATGTCGAAGTCGAAGAACAACTACATCGGCATCAGCGAAAAGCCGACCGACATGTTCGGCAAGCTGATGAGCATCTCCGACACGCTGATGTGGCGGTATTTCGAACTGCTGTCGTTCCGTCCGATGGACGAAATCGCCGGCTTCAAGCGCGAGGCCGACGCGGGCCGTAATCCGCGCGATTTCAAGGTGATGCTCGGCCAGGAAATCGTCGCGCGTTTCCACTCGCAGGCGGACGCCGAACGCGCGCTCGAGGACTTCAACCATCGCGCGAAGGGCGGCGTGCCCGACGACATCCCGGCCGTGACGCTCGCGGGCGCACCGCTCGCGATCGGCCAGTTGCTGAAGCAGGCGAACCTCGTACCGTCGACGAGCGAGGCGCTGCGCAACATCGAGCAAGGCGGCGTGAAGATCGACGGCGCCGCGGTGTCCGACAAGGGCCTGAAGGTCGAAGCGGGCGAGTACGTCGTGCAGGTCGGCAAGCGCCGTTTCGCGCGCGTGACGCTGACGGCGTGATCGCGCTGATCCAACGCGTGCGGCGCGCCGAAGTGCGCGTCGCCGATCGCGTGACCGGCGCGATCGACGCGGGCCTGCTCGCGCTCGTCTGCGCGGAGCGCGGCGACACCGAGGCCACGGCCGACAAGCTGCTCGCCAAGGTGCTCGGTTACCGCGTGTTCAGCGACGCGGCCGGCAAGATGAACCTGTCGGTGCAGAATCTCGACGGCGCCGGACGCGCGGGCGGCCTGCTGCTCGTGTCGCAGTTCACGCTCGCGGCCGATACCAACAGCGGCCTGCGCCCGAGCTTCACGCCGGCCGCGCCGCCCGACGAGGGCAAGCGCCTGTTCGACTACTTCGTCGCGGCCGCGCGCGCGAAGCATCCGATCGTCGAGACTGGCGAGTTCGGCGCGGATATGCAGGTGTCGCTCGTCAACGACGGGCCGGTCACGTTCTGGTTGCAGACCACCGCGTAAAAGAACGCGAACGTTCGAGCCCGCCGTCGCCGCAGGCGGGCCGTGCCGCTGCTTTTTGCGACAATAGTCGCTCGACACAACCGCGAACGGCACCTCTCTCTCATGACGACGCAGATCCTGTTTATCCGGCACGGCGAGACCGACTGGAACCGCATCAAGCGCATTCAAGGCCACATCGACATTCCGCTCGCGACGACCGGCGTCGCGCAGGCGCGACGTCTCGCGCGGCGCCTCGCCGACGAGGCGAAGCAGGGCGCGCGGCTCGACGCGATCTATTCGAGCGACTTGCAGCGCGCGCAGCAGACCGCGCAGCCGATCGGCGAGGCGCTCGGCCTGCCGCTGCAGCCGCGCGAGAACTTGCGCGAGCGCTCGTACGGCGCGTTCCAGGGCCATGACAGCGACGAGATCGCGCTGCGTTTCCCCGACGAATACGCGCAGTGGCAAACCCGCGATCCTGGCTTCGCGCCGCCCGAGGGCGAGTCGCACCGCGTGTTCTACCACCGCATCGTGCATGCGATCGAGCCGCTCGTCGCCGCGCATCCGGGCGGGCGCATCGCCTGTGTCACGCATGGCGGGGTGCTCGACTGCGTGCGCCGCTTTGCAACCGGCATGCGGCTCGACGCACCGCGCGACTACCCCCTGCTGAACACCAGCCTGAACGTCGTGGATTACGGGGACGGTCGCGCGACGATCGTGTCGTGGGCGGACGTAACGCATCTCGACGCGGGCAGCGCCGACGATGATGGTTTCAGGAAGGGACCGGGGCGGTAAGCAAGGGCGGGCTATGGCCCGAGACGCGTGCCGCAATCAATCCTGCTCCCGCACCGCCGCCGCCGCGCGGCGCCGAGCCCGCTTCGATACCCCATTGACCAGCGCCCAGCGGATCACCGGCGCGACGAACCGCACGCCAGGCCGCGCGAAGGTTCGACGCAGCGCCGCGTGGCGATTCAAGCCGAGCATCGTCTGCGCCCAGTCGGGCAACAGATCGACCCCCGCGTTGAGCATTAGCGTGCCAGCGGGCCGCATCGCGAAGCTCGGTGCCGGCGCGTTCATCAGAATCCTCACGACTTCGCGCGTGCGCTCGCTCGCGACGAGCGCGGGCCGCATCGCGAGCAGGTACGCCTCGATCTCGGCGCGCGAGCGCGGAATATCGACGGCGCCGAGCATTTCCGCGATGCGCGCGGTTTCCGCGAAGTATTGATCCTGCGCCGCGACGGACAGCACCGGATTCACATAGCGCAGATGCGCGGCCATGAAGCTCGACACTTCCGCGACGTGCACCCACGTCAGCAGCGCGGGCTCGCTCGCGCGATACGACTGGCCGTCCGGTGCGACGCCGGTCACGTCGAGATGAATGCGCTTCACGCGCTCGATCAGCGCGAGCGCATCGTTCTTGCTGCCGTACGTTGTGCCGGCGATGAACGTCGCCGTGCGACGCAGCCGGCCCAGGATGTCGGTGCGAAAGCTCGAGTGATCCCAAACGCCCGCGAGCGCGAGCGGATGCAGCGCCTGAAGCAGCAGCGCGCTGATGCCGCCGGTCATCATCGACGCGAAGTCGGCGTGGACCTTCCAGCAGACGGAGTCCGGCCCGAACAGACCGGGGTCGCCCGGCGGCAACGAGTAGTCGAGCACCGGTCCGCTGCCGGTCGTCAGATGCGTGACGCCGGCGGCGAGCTTCGAGCGCAGGCGGTGGGTGAGGCGCCGCGTGACATTGCCGGACGGGTCGCCGGCGGGATTGACAGGTGAACGGTTGGAAGGGCCGGGTTGCTGGGTCTGGTCTGACATCCTGGTCGGCCTCGTCGCGTGACTCAGTTCGTGGAATCCCACAGACCCGGCCGCGCGCTCGCCGAATCCGGCGCGGCCAGCCCGAAATGCCGGTACGTGAGCAGCGTGGCGATGCGGCCGCGTGGCGTGCGCTGCAGGAAGCCCTGCTGGATCAGATACGGCTCGAGCACGTCTTCGATCGTGTCGCGCTCCTCGCCGATCGCCGCGGCGAGGTTGTCGACACCGACCGGGCCACCGTCGAACTTGTGCAGGATCGCTTCGAGCAGCTTGCGGTCCATCAGGTCGAAGCCGACCGCGTCGACGTCGAGCATCCTGAGCGCGGCGTCGGCCACCTGCGCGGTGATGTTGCCGTCAGCCTTCACTTCGGCGAAGTCGCGCACGCGCCGCAGCAAGCGGTTCGCGATACGCGGCGTGCCGCGCGCGCGACGGGCGATTTCGACCGCGCCGTCCGGATGGATCTGCGCGCCGAGCAGCGCGGCCGAACGCGTGACGATGCGCGCGAGCTCCTCGGCGTTATAGAACTCGAGTCGCGCGACGATGCCGAAGCGGTCGCGCAGCGGATTGGTCAGCATACCAGCGCGCGTGGTCGCGCCGACCAGCGTGAACGGCTGCAGATCGAGCTTCACGCTGCGCGCGGCCGGCCCTTCGCCGATCATGATGTCGATCTGATAATCCTCGAGCGCTGGATACAGGATTTCCTCGACGACCGGCGAGAGCCGGTGGATTTCGTCGATGAAAAGAACGTCGTTGGCTTCGAGATTGGTCAGCAGCGCGGCGAGGTCGCCGGCGCGTTCGAGCACCGGCCCCGACGTTTGCCGCAGATTGACGCCCATCTCGCGCGCGATGATGTGCGCGAGCGTGGTCTTGCCGAGGCCCGGCGGCCCGAACAGCAGCACGTGGTCCAGCGATTCGGAACGGCGCTTCGCGGCCTCGATGAAGATTTCGAGCTGGCCGCGCACTTTCTCCTGCCCGACATATTCGTCGAGCTGACGCGGGCGCAGCGCGCGCTCGAACGCTTCTTCGTTCGGCGACACGGGCGTGGCCGCAATGATGCGCTCGGCGGCGAGTTTGTCGGTTTCGATCATGCGGTCATTGTACCGCGCGCGGCTTGGCGCTTAGCCCTTCGACAGCGCCTTCAACGCGAGCTTGATGCCCTCGGACACGCCCGTACCGGCCGGCACGTTCTTGATTGCCGCGAGCGCTTCTTTTTCCGAGTAGCCGAGCGCGAGCAGCGCATTGAGGATGTCGGAGGCGTGGTCGGATGGCGACGCGGCGCCCGCCATCGCGCCGAGGTCGGCGCCGAGCTTGCCCTTCAGTTCGAGCAGCAGCCGCTCGGCGGTCTTCTTGCCGATGCCCGGTACACGCGTGAGGCGCGCGGCGTCCTGCATCGTGACAGTCTGCGCGAGCTCCGCGACGCTCATGCCCGACAGCACCGCGAGCGCCATGCGCGCGCCGATGCCGGAAATCTTCAGCAGCTCGCGGAACGTCGAGCGTTCCTGCGCGGTGCCGAAGCCGTACAGCAGATGCGCGTCCTCGCGAACGATCATCTGCGTGAGCAGCACAATGCGCTCGCCGGTCGACGGCAGGTTGTAGAAGGTGCTCATCGGCACGTCCACTTCATAGCCGACGCCGTTGCAGTCGACGAGCAGATGCGGCGGATTTTTTTCCAGCAGAACGCCGGCAATGCGACCGATCATGGCGGATTAGTTTTCAGAGTCGGATGGGAAAGCGCGAGTGTAGCGCAGCGGATCGGCGGCGCGGGGCATAGTTGCGCTAGCCGACCAGACGCCCGCGCCGCACGCGCAACCCCTTCTTCGCGAGCGCCGGTGCGATGCCGCCAAGCGTGCTCAGCGTCGAGCCGCCGTGCGCGTGGCAGATGGCCATGCCGAGCGCGTCGGCGGCGTCGGTGCCGGGCACGCCCGCCAGGCTCAGCAGCCGCACGACCATCTGCTGCATTTGCTCCTTGGTCGCGCGGCCATAGCCGACCACCGACTGCTTCAGCTGCAGCGCGGTGTATTCGGCGACCGGCACGCCGCCCGCGACGAGCCCGCAGATCGCGGCGCCGCGCGCCTGGCCGAGCAGCAGCGTCGACTGCGGATTGACGTTGACGAAGACTTTTTCGATGGCCGCCTGATCCGGCGCGTGCTCGCGGATCAGCGTCGAGATGCCCGCGAAGATGGTGCCGAGCCGCGACGGCAGATCGGCGTCGGCGGTGCGGATCACGCCGCTCGCGACGTAGCTCAGTGTATGGCCGTGTTGTTCGATCACGCCAAAGCCGGTCACGCGCAGGCCGGGGTCGATGCCGAGAATTCTCATGAGGTGCCGCACAAGCGATAAAAACCAGGTGCCTGCGATACTACAACGAACGCGGCGCGCGGCGACCCGCTGGCAGCATGCTTAGCGGAATAAAAGCTGCTAAAGGCTTTGCGCAAGGAGGGCGATCGAGAATGGAGCGCTACCGCAATCTCAGCGGCGACTCGGGTGTCGACGCTTACGAAATCGGCGACGATTTCATCAAGGTGCGCTTTCGGCCGGGCGTCGTGTATTGGTACACAGAGGCAAGTGTCGGCGCCGAACATGTCGCAGTGCTGAAGCGTCTCGCGCGGCGGGGCCGGGGTTTGGGCACGTACATCAGCCAGCATGCGCAGGTGCGGGACGGTTATGCGCGCAAAGAGCCGGACGATTGAACGCGTCGCCGCGAAACAAAAGGCCCGGCGGGACAACCCGCCGGGCCTGTCTTGCGGCTACCGAACTTCAGCCGATCAATGACGGAAGTGACGCACGCCAGTCAGCACCATCGCGATGTTGTGCTCGTCGGCGGCGCTGACCACTTCGTCGTCGCGCACCGAGCCGCCCGGCTGGATCACGCAGGTCGCGCCTGCCGCGACGACCACGTCGAGACCGTCGCGGAACGGGAAGAACGCGTCCGATGCGACCGCCGAACCGGCCAGCCTCAGACCGGCGTTCTGCGCCTTGATGCTCGCGATGCGCGCCGAGTCCACGCGGCTCATCTGACCCGCGCCGACGCCGAGCGTCATACCGTTCGCGCAGAACACGATCGCGTTCGACTTCACGTACTTCGCGACTCGCCATGCGAACAGCAGGTCGTCCATTTCCTTCGGCGTCGGATGACGCTTCGTGACGACGCGCAGTTCGCGCGGCTGCACGTTCTTCGAGTCGAGCGACTGCACGAGCAGACCGCCGCCGACGCGCTTCAGATCGAACGTGTTATGGCCTTCGCCCAGCGTGATTTCGAGCAGACGCACGTTCTGCTTCGCCGCGAACACCTGACGCGCTTCGGCGCTGAACGACGGCGCGATCAGCACTTCGACGAACTGCTTCGCCACCGCTTGCGCGGTCGCTTCGTCGACTTCACGGTTGAACGCGATGATGCCGCCGAACGCCGAGGTCGGATCGGTCTGGAATGCTTTCGAATACGCTTCGTGAGCGTCCGCGCCGAGCGCGACGCCGCATGGATTCGCGTGTTTGACGATCACGCAGGCCGGCACGTCGAAGGTCTTCACGCATTCCCACGCCGCGTCGGAGTCGGCGATGTTGTTGTACGACAGTTCCTTGCCCTGCAACTGGTTGTAATTCGCGAGCGCGCCGGCCGGCACCGCCAGGTCGCGGTAGAACGCCGCGCTCTGATGCGGGTTTTCGCCGTAGCGCAGGTCCTGCACCTTGTCGAACGCCATGTTGAAGGTGGCCGGGTACTCGTTGCGCGACGAATGCTGCAACTCGTCGGTCAGGCTCGTCAGGTAGTTCGTGATCGCGCCGTCGTATTGCGCGGTGTGCGCGTACACCTTGGTCGCGAGGCGGAAGTTCGTCTTGTACGACACCGTGTTGCCGTGCGAGCGCATTTCGTCGAGCACGACCGCGTAGTCGGCCGGATCGACCACCACCGTCACGTCGCGGTGATTCTTCGCGGCCGAGCGCAGCATCGTCGGGCCGCCGATGTCGATGTTCTCGATCGCGTCCTCGAGCGAGCATTCTTCCTTCGACACGGTCTGCACGAACGGGTACAGGTTCACGACCAGCAGGTCGATGGTCGGAATGTCGTGCTTCTCGAGCGCGGCCATGTGCTCGGGCAGGTCGCGGCGCGCGAGGATGCCGCCGTGCACCTTCGGATGCAGCGTTTTCACGCGCCCGTCGAGCATTTCCGGGAAACCCGTGTAGTCGGCGACTTCGGTGACGGACAGGCCCGCGTCCGCGAGCAGTTTCGCGGTGCCGCCGGTCGACAGGATCTTGATGCCGAGGTCCGACAGCGATTTGGCGAAGTCGACGATGCCGGACTTGTCGGAAACGGAGATGAGCGCTTGCTTGATCATGATGAAGACGAAAAGCCGAAGGGAAACGTGGCAGGGCGCGAGAAACTACGACGCGCTACAGCAAACCGTGTTGTTGCAGCTTCTTGCGCAGCGTATTGCGGTTGATGCCGAGATACTCGGCGGCCAGCGACTGGTTGCCGCCGGCCTGCTCGAGCACCACTTCGAGCAAGGGTTTTTCCACGCATGAAATGACCATGTCGTAGACGTCGTGCGGATTGGAGCCGTCGAGATCCTGGAAATACACGTCCAGGCTGTCGCGGACAGATTGTTCGATGTTGTTCTTGCTCATGCTGCCAGTCGGTCGGAGTTGTCCTCGCTCTCGCTGTCGAGCCCGGGGTTGCCGGGCGCTTCGTCGACGTAGACGAGGCGGTCTGAGATCGCCTTTTGCGCGTCAAAGAACTCGTTGACGGCGAGGAGTTGTTCGCGCGTGGTGTCCAGCGTATTCATGCGATGCCGGAACAGGTTGGCGCCGGAAAGGCCGCGAGTGTACCAGCCGATGTGCTTGCGCGCAGTGCGGACACCGGTAAATTCCCCGTAAAAAGCGTAGTGATCTTCGAGATGTTCGTTCATCACCTGCTGGATTTCGTCGATGCGCGGCGGCGGCAGCAACTCGCCCGTTTGCAGGAAATGCTCGATCTCGCGAAAGAGCCACGGACGCCCCTGCGCGGCGCGCCCGATCATGATCGCGTCCGCGCCGGTCGCGGCGAGCACCTCGCGCGCCTTTTGCGGCGACGTGATGTCGCCGTTCGCGACGACCGGAATGCGCACCGCCGCCTTTACCGCGGCGATGGTTTCGTACTCGGCGTCGCCGTGGTACAGGTCCGCGCGCGTGCGGCCGTGCACGGTCAGCATCGAAATGCCCGCTGCTTGCGCGAGACGCGCGACGTTCAGCGCGTTTTTGTTCTCGCGATTCCAGCCGGTGCGGATTTTCAGCGTGACGGGCACCGCGTCGGGCCCGACGCCGACCGCGTTCACGACGGCCTCGACGATGCGCTGCACGAGCGGTTCGTTTTGCAGCAGCGCCGAGCCGGCCGCGACGTTGCAGACCTTCTTGGCTGGGCAGCCCATGTTGATGTCGATGATCTGCGCGCCGTTCGCGACGTTGTAGCGGGCGGCTTCGGCCATCATCTCCGGGTCCGCGCCGGCGATCTGCACCGCGATCGGCTCGACCTCGCCTTCGTGGTTCGCGCGGCGCATGGTCTTTTCGCTCTTCCACAGCTGCGCGTTCGACGCGACCATTTCCGACACCGCATAGCCCGCGCCGAGCCGTTTGCACAGCTGGCGGAACGGTCGGTCGGTCACGCCGGCCATCGGGGCGACGAACAGGTTGTTACGCAGATTGTGGGGGCCGAGAGGGGGCATGGCGTGAGCGCGCGCCGACGACGGGCCAGGATTTGACAATCGTGACAGCCGGCGCAGCGCGAAATGCGAGGGAAAACCGCTATTTTAGCGTTAACGGGTTGCCGGGACTCGCGAACCGAGTCTCGTAACCCGTTAAATCTTCTATGAAAGTCGCCCGGCTCATAGAACCGCGCAGCGATTTCTCGCGCTTAACGGCGCTGGCCGAACATCATCTGCCGGGCGAGCGCGGTTTTGACCGGCGGCACGAATTCGAGTGCGGTCAGGGCGAGGCCGCGCAGTACCGCGAGCGGCGCGAAGTCGACGGTAAAGAGGCGCGCGAGCGTGTCGGTCGAGCCGATCGTCAGGCGCCGGTCGAGCGCGCGGCGTTGCGCGAAGGTGGCGAGCGCGAGCGGGGTCGGGCCTTCGGCCGACAGCGCGTCGACGAGCGCGTGCGCATCGCGCAAGCCCAGATTGAGGCCCTGGCCGGCTACCGGATGCAACGTCTGCGCCGCATTGCCGATCGCGACGATGTGGCCGTTCACCAGCGTATCGACCGTGTTGAGACCAAGCGGGAACGACGCGCGACCCTTGATGTCCGTAAAGCGGCCCATGCGGTTGCCGAACGCGGCGTCGAGCTCGCGCAGGAACGCTTCGTCGGAAAGCTCCGCGCGGCGCGCGGCTTCGTCGGGCGCGCAGCACCAGACGAGCGCGTAGTCGGCACCACGCACGCCACCCATCGGCAGTAGCGCGATCGGACCTTGCGACGTGAAGCGCTCCCATGCGACGTGCGGCTGCGGCGCGGACACGGTGACCGTGCCGACCAGCGCGGTCTGGCCGTAGTCGCGCGAGCCGGCGCTGTTTTTACCGATGTCGCGTGCGCCGGCGTATTCGTCCGTGGCGCGGCTCGGATTTTTCGCGTGCTTCTGGTCACCGAACAGGCCGCCCTCGGCGTTGACCAGAATCCGCGTGCGCAACCGGCGCGCGACGCCCGCGGTTTCGATCGGCAGCGTGACGCCGTCGAGCTCCTGAACCGGCGCGCCGGCCGAGGTCGAGCGGAACCAGTGGACCGGCGTCGCATGCACGGCGTCGGCGAGGCCATGCACGATCGAGCCATAGCGCAGCACGTAGCCGAGCGCGGGCAGGCCGTGCTCGCGATGATCG
This sequence comes from Paraburkholderia sp. MM6662-R1, assembly GCF_050436245.1. NCBI lineage: Bacteria > Pseudomonadati > Pseudomonadota > Betaproteobacteria > Burkholderiales > Burkholderiaceae > Paraburkholderia > Paraburkholderia sp. MM6662-R1. The sequence continues at coordinate 3,164,466 of NZ_JBNDLV010000001.1, forward strand.
ATCAGCGTGCGACCGAAATGACCGCGTTGCGACACGTGGATGCGCTCGATCGCGGTGGCGTCGGCGGGCCAGCGCAGCGGCTCGAGGATCATCCGGCTGCCGTGCGAGACCGCGATCGCGCGCGGATCGGCGATCGAGTCCTCCGGCTCGCGCGCGTCGACGAGCGCGATCTTCAGCTCGCGCGTCATGCTGCGGCGCGCGAGCCAGCCGGCGAGCGCGAGGCCGACCGGCCCAGCGCCGACGATCGTCACGTCGAAATCGAACCCCTGCTGGCGGGAGGCGGGCCTCAGGATCACCGCCGAGGGAGATGCTTCGTTCATCGCGGATCAGGTCCTCTGTTGATGCGACGCTTGATGGAGGGCTCGTGCTTCCTGCATCAGCGCCTCGATCTCGTCGGCGGCGACCGGCACGTTGCGCGTGATCAGCTCACAGCCGGTCGGCGTCACGATCGCGTCGTCCTCGATGCGGATGCCGATGTTCCAGTAGCGTTCGGGCACACCCTCGGCCGGGCGGACGTACAAGCCCGGCTCGATCGTCAGCGTCATCGACGCGCGCAGCGTGCGCCACGGCAGCACGCCCGTTTCGTCGCGCGGCGCGCCGCGCTCGCGGTAGTCGCCGCAGTCGTGCACGTCCATGCCGAGCCAGTGGCCGGTGCGGTGCATGTAGAACGGCACGTAGGCGCGCTCGGCGATCACGTCGTCGACCGAGGCGAACTTCGCGCGCGGCACGATGCCGGTGTCGAGCAGCCCCTGCGACAGCACGCGCAGCGCGGCCTGATGCGGATCGTCGAAGCTCGCACCGGCGCGCGTCGCATCGGCGGCGGCCTGCTGCGCTGCCAGCACGATGTCGTACAGCTCGCGCTGCGCCGGCGTGAAACGCCCGCTCGCCGGAAACGTGCGCGTGATGTCGGACGCGTAGCCGTCGAGTTCGCAGGCCGCGTCGATCAGGATCAGGTCGCCGTCGCGCGCGATCGCGTTGCCGGCCGGGTAGTGCAGCACGCACGCGTTCGCGCCAGCCGCGACGATCGACGTATAGGCCGGCGCCTGCGCGCCAAACTTGCGGAACGTGTAGAGCAGTTCGGCCTCGAGTTCGTACTCGCGGATACCGGGCCGGCACAGCGCCATCGCGCGACGATGCGCGGCCGCCGAAATCTGTCCGGCGCGGCGCATGATCGCGAGTTCGTGGTCGTCCTTGACGAGCCGCATCTCGTCGAGCAACGGCAGCACGTCGCGCGCGGCCGTGGGCGCGACGGTGCCGCCACGGCTTTGCGCGCGCACCGCGTCGAGCCAGCCGCGCACCTGCTCGTCGAAATGCGCCGAGGTGCCGAACGCGTAGTGCAGCACCGGCTTGTCGGCGATGATGCGCGGCAGCTGCGTGTCGAGTTCGCCGATCGGGAACGCGGCGTCGAGCCCGAATGCTTCGCGCGCGCCCTCGGGGCCGAAGCGGAAGCCTTCCCATGTCTCGCGCTCGACGCTTTTCTCGCGGCAGAACAGCATCGACGCGGGCGCGCCGGGCGCGGCGCTGGCATCGAGCACCAGCAGCGCTTCGGGCTCGGTGAAGCCGGTCAGATAATAGAAGTAGCTGTCGTGGCGGTACGGGTAGTCAGTGTCGCGGTTGCGCAGCGCTTCCGGCGCGGTCGGGACGATGGCGACGCCGCCGCCCGCGGCGCGGAGCGCGGCGAGAACGCGCTCGCGGCGCGTGCGATAGACGTCGATGGCGATGGTGGGTTCGGTCGGCTGGTTCATCGTGCGATTGTAGCGCCGCGATTCTCCTGGCCCCATTCTCCGCGCACGACATTGACTCGCTTTGTGCGGCTCCGGACGGCGCGGCGGACGCCGTCATGTTGCAATCCGTCCACAGCGGCTAGGCGGGCGGTTCGCGAAGATGGCGCCAGCACGCTCGCGGAAGCCTTAGACCACTTATACTTTCGCCGGATTCAGAAAAAGGCAGAAGGTCATGATGAAACTCATCGGTTCGTTCGGCAGCCCGTTCGTGCGCAAAGCACGCATCGTGCTCGCCGATAAGAAGATCGACTACGAACTGGTGCCCGAGAACGTCTGGGCGCCGGATACCCGGATTCACACCTTCAATCCGCTCGGCAAGGTGCCGTGCCTCGTGATGGAAGACGGCGAGGCCGTGTTCGATTCACGCGTGATCTGCGAGTACGTCGATACGCTGTCGCCGGTCGGCAAGCTGATTCCGCCGTCGGGGCGCGAGCGCGTCGCAGTGCGCTGCTGGGAAGCGCTCGCCGACGGCATGCTCGACGCGGCCGTGCTGATCCGTCTCGAAGGCACGCAGCGCGCGCCCGAGCAGCGCGTGGACGCGTGGCTCGCGCGGCAGCAGCGCAAGATCGACGAAGCGCTGATCGCGATGTCGCAAGGGCTCGGCAGCAAGCCGTGGTGCGCGAGCAATCACTACACGCTGGCCGACATCGCGGTGGGCTGCGCGCTCGGCTATCTGGACTTCCGTATGCCGGAACTGAACTGGCGCGAATCGCATCCGAACTTGGACAAGCACTTCCAGAAGCTGTCGCTGCGGCAGTCGTTCATCGATACGGTGCCGAAGGATTGATGAAGCTCGAACGAGCATGAAAAAAATGCGCCTGCATGTCAGGCGCATTTTTTTTGCGGGTGTCGTGCCTTTGGCGTCGGCGTTACCGCTTGCCGTTGCGTCGCCGCGCGAGCCCCGGTCCGAACGCGAAACCGAACGCGAGCAGCAGCGCCGACACCGCGAGCACCGTGTTGTTGCCGCTCGTCACGTAAGGCGTGTAGCCTGAGGTGCCTTGCACGCGCACGTCGAGCGAACCGACCGTGTAGGGCGTCAGGCGCCCGATCACGCGGCCGTTCGCGTCGATCGCGGCGGTGATGCCGGTGTTGGTTGCGCGCAGCATCGGCCGGCCGGTTTCGAGCGAGCGCATGCGCGCGATCTGCAGATGCTGGTCGAGCGCGATCGTGTCGCCGAACCACGCGAGATTGGTCGAGTTGATCAGCACGCCGGCGGGCGTCGCATTCTCGCGCAGCGTGCGCGCGATCTCCTCGCCGAAGATGTCCTCGTAGCAGATGTTCACCGCGACCGGCTGGTTATGCACCATGAACGGCTTTTGTACCGGCGGGCCGCGGAAGAAATCGCCGAGCGGAATGTTCATCAGGTTCACGAACCAGCGGAAGCCCCACGGCACGAATTCGCCGAACGGTACCAGATGGTGCTTGTCGTAGCGATAAATCTCGTGCGAGCCGGGCGTGACGCCGAACAGGCTATTGGTGTAGTCGACCACCCGGCCGTCCGGCGTGATCGTGCCGCCGATCGCGCCGAACAGCAGCGCGCTGCCGGTCGAATCCGTGAACTGGCGGATCGCGGCCGCGAAGTTCGGCGGAAGCTGCTGCGCGAGCACGGGGATCGCGGTTTCCGGCGTGACGATCAGATCGGCCGGCTTCGACGTGATCATCTGCTGATACTCATCGACCGCCGCGCGCAAGCCGGCTTCCTCGAACTTCATCTCCTGCTTCACGTTGCCTTGCAACAGCCGCACCGACAGCGCCGCGTTGGCGGGCGTGGTCCACTGCACGAGCGGCAGCAGCAGGCCGATCACGAGCAGCGCGAGCGCGACGCCAGCAGGCACGACGATGGGGGCGATGCGCGTGCCGCGGCCCCGCGCGGCGCGGCCGCCGGCGTCATCAGCGGCGCTGGCGTTCGGCTCGAGCGATTCATTCGCCCGCCCGGAGCGCCACGACGGCGGCAGCGCCAGCAACGCCTGCACGATCAACGCGGCCGTCAGCGCAACCATCCAACCGACGCCATATACGCCGACCACCGGCGCAAACCCCGCCAACGGGCCGTCGACCTGCGCATAACCGGTGGCGAGCCACGGAAAGCCGGTGAACACCGTGCCGCGCAGCCATTCGCCGATCGCCCACGCGCTCGCAAAGGCGAGCGCGCCGTGCCAGGTCGGCGAGAATGGCGCGCGCTCGTCGGCCGCGCCCTTGCGCGCATGGCCCGCGCAGAACGACCACACTCCCGCGGCGAGCGCCGGATAGACCGCGAGATACAGGCAGAACAGCACGAGCGCCGTGCCGGCGAGCGGTGCCGGCATGCCACCGTAGTAGTGCATGCTCACATACAGCCACCAGACCCCGCTCACGAAGTTGCCGAAGCCGAACGCGCCGCCCGTCAGCGCGGCGCTTTTCCAGCCGGTGCTGCGCGTGAGCCACGCGAAGAAGAACACGAAGATCGCGAGTTGCAGCCAGCCGCCATGCGGCGTCGGCGCGAACGACAGCGTATTGGCCGCGCCAGCGGCCAGTGCGACGAGGTAGTGCCAGCGCGGCAGCGCGCGGCTGCGCGTGCCGTCTTCGGTGGAAGCGGGAGCGGGGGCGCTCACGCCGCGGTGCGAACGGGAAGTGATCGGGTCGGCCATTGTTGCGCGGTCGGCGTCGGTAGTTGAAAGGGCAACTCAGTACGCAAACGAGTTGGCAAATGGAGTTGGCAAATGCGTCGGCAATGAAAGCGCGCGGGCGCTCAGGCCGTGCATCGGCCCGAGCCGCCGGCTCAGGTCTGCGCGTGCTGTGACTCGCGCTCGCGCTCGCCCGCGAGCGGGTCGCGGCGCACCAGCAGCATGTGGATCTGGCGGGCGTCGCCGCGCAGGATCTCGAAGATCAGGTCGTCGAGGCGGACTTTCTCGCCCCGATGCGGCACCCGGCCGAAGTGATGCGTGACCAGCCCGCCGATCGTGTCGACCTCGTCGTCCGAATAATGCGTGCCGAAGGTGTCGTTGAACTGCTCGATCTCGGTCAGCGCGCGCACGCGGAAGCGTCCGTCCGGCGAAGCGATGATGTTGCCGCTCTCCTCGTCGAAATCGTATTCGTCCTCGATGTCGCCGACGATCTGCTCCAGTACGTCTTCGATCGTGATCAGGCCCGCGACGCCGCCGTACTCGTCGACGACCACCGCGAGGTGGTTGCGGTTCACGCGAAAGTCGTGCAGCAGCACGTTCAGCCGCTTCGACTCGGGGATGAACACGGCAGGGCGCAGCATGCCGCGCACGTCGAACTCTTCTTCGGCGTAGTAGCGCAGCAGATCTTTCGCGAGCAGCACGCCGATGATGTTGTCGCGATTGCCCTCGTAGACCGGATAGCGCGAATGCGCCTTGTCCAGCACGTAGGGGATGAATTCAGCGGGATTGTCCGCGATGTTGATCGCGTCCATTTGCGCGCGCGGCACCATGATGTCGCGTGCGCTCAGTTCCGACACCTGGAACACGCCTTCGATCATCGACAGCGAGTCGGCGTCGATCAGGTTGCGTTCGTGCGCGTCCTGCAGAATTTCCAGAAGTTCGGCGCGCGAGTCGGGCTCGGGCGAGATGAAGTCGGTCAGGCGCTCGAGCAGCGAGCGCTTTTCCTGCGGTTTGTCGAGTTGACGTCCGGTATGGCGTCGACTGGGATACGTGTCGTTCATGGTAGTGCGCCCGGCGAGACTGGGCGCGCTGTTGCAGAGCGTTAAGGATACACCAGGCGCATGGCGGAACCGTGTCCCGCCGGGCCCGGCGATGAGCGAAGCCAGGGTGAAACGGCCCCGCCGCGACGGCGGAGCGTGGAATCATCCTAACCGATTACGCGGGCAAAAGCGCTCGCTGGCAAAAAAGTCGCGGGTGGGGTTTTCGCCGAGATGCCGCGGTCACACGGCCGGCTTGCAGCGCGCGAGCAGCGCTTCGAGCGCGCGGTCCGGCATGCCGCTTTCGCGCAGCGCGTGCACGGTGCGGCTCACGTAGTCGAAGGTCGTGCCGTAGCGGCCGCTCGCACAGCCCAGCACGGTCTGGATGATGTCGTCGCGCAGCTTGCCGGTGTAGCTCGGCACGTCGCGGCGCATCACGAATGCGAGCGCGTCGACGCGCCGGCCGTCCGCGAGCACGCACGGCAGCCACGCGGGACGGTACGAGCCCATCGGCATTTCGCGGCGCCACAGTGCTTCGAGATGCGGCCTCGAGCCATCGGCCGCGAGCCGGAAAGCCATGCCGGTGCACGAGCCGCCGCGATCGAGCGCGAGCACGAGGCCGGGCTGCTCTAGCGTGCCGCGATTGACTCGCGACCACAGATAGAGTCCGCGGTGATAGCCGTGCACCTTCGAGCGCATCGCCTCGACGGTCGGCAGGCCCGGGTTCCAGATCAGCGAGCCATAGCCGAACAGCCACAGATCGCTTTGGCGGTCCCAGCCGCGCAACGTGGATTCGAGCGACGCGCGCAGTTCGTCGTCCGTCAGGAGCCGCGAGTCGCCGAGCACCGGCGGGTAGTCCGGACAGCGCACGGGGATATCGGCTTCGGGGGACGGAGTGCTCACGGTGGGTTCGGGCGGGCTGGCGTCGAGGAGGGGCGGAACGCCTATTGGTAAGGGTCCGCAAAGCCGAGCTTGCCGAGGATTTCGGCTTCGATCGCTTCCATTTCCTCGGCTTCTTCTTCGACCTCGTGGTCGTAGCCCTGTGCATGCAGCGTGCCGTGCACGAGCAGGTGCGCGTAATGCGCGGCGAGCGGCTTGCCCTGCTCGGCGGCTTCCTTCTCGACCACCGGGCAGCACAGAATCAGATCGCCCGTGACCGGATCATCTTCCGATTCGGCATAGGCGAAGGTCAGCACGTTGGTCGCGTAATCCTTGCCGCGATAGGTGCGATTCAGCGTGCGGCCTTCTTCGGCGTCGACGAACCGAACCGTCAGTTCGCCGTCCGCGAATAGCGCCGCCTTGATCCAGCCGGCCACCGTCGCGCGCGGCAGCAGCGCCTTGTGTTCCGGCCAGGCTTTGGCGGCGGGGAATTGCAGGCTCAACGTCAGTTTCGGGGTGCGGCTCATGCGGTTTCTATGCGTGGCATTCCTGGCTCAGTCTTTTTTTGCGGCGAGGCGACGCGGGCCTCGCGCTGCGAAGCGCATCGCTTTAGCGCGGATCGACCGCGGCCGGCGACTTCTGCGCATGCGCATCGTACGCCTCCACAATTCGCGCGACCAGCGGATGCCGCACCACGTCCGCGCTCGTGAAACGCGTGAGCGCGATGCCGCGCACGTTCGCGAGCACCTGTTGCGCTTCGATCAGCCCGCTCTTCTGGCCGCGCGGCAGATCGACCTGGGTCGTGTCGCCGGTGACGACCGCCTTCGAGCCGAAGCCGATTCGCGTGAGGAACATCTTCATCTGCTCGGGCGTGGTGTTCTGCGCCTCGTCGAGGATGATGAATGCGTGATTCAGCGTGCGGCCGCGCATGTATGCGAGCGGCGCGATTTCGATCATCTGCCGCTCGAACATCTTCGCGGTTTTGTCGAAGCCGAGCAGGTCGTACAGCGCGTCGTAGAGCGGGCGCAGATACGGATCGACTTTCTGCGCGAGATCGCCCGGCAAAAAGCCGAGCCGCTCGCCCGCCTCGACGGCCGGGCGCGTCAGCACGATGCGTTTGACCTGGTCGCGCTCGAGCGCGTCGACCGCGCAGGCCACCGCGAGATAGGTCTTGCCGGTGCCGGCCGGGCCGACGCCGAACGTGACGTCGTGCGACACGATCTGCTTCAGGTACTCGCGCTGCGCCGGCGTGCGGCCGCGCAGATCCGCGCGTCGCGTGTACAGCTTCGGGCCGTATTCCTCGAAGTCGTCCTCGCTCGCAGTGGCGTCGGCGGGCTGGTCGAACGGGTGATCGGGATTGCCGGCGAAGTGCGCGTCGACGGTGTCGCCATTGCCATTGCCGTTGCCATTCGAACGATGACGCACCGGATGACGCACTTCGATGAGCGCGAGCTGGATGTCGTCGACCGACAAAGGCTCGCGCGCGTTGTTGTAGAAGTTTTCGAGCGCGGTGAGCGCGAGCTTCGCGCCGCGCCCGCGGATCGCGATGCGGTGGCCGCGGCGCTGCAGGGTCACGTCGAGCGCCTGCTCGATCTGCCGCAGATTTTCGTCGAGCGGTCCGCAGAGGTTGGCGAGCCGCGCATTATCTTCGCGCGGTGCGGTGAATTCCAGAGGCTGCTGAGTGGTCTTCAAGGCGGTGAGTCGATCCTGTCGGTTGCGGTACTCAGAATGTCGTTCAATGCGTCGTCGCGGCGCTGTCGTCGTGAACCATCACGAGTTCACCACGCAGCGAGTGCGGATACGCGTGCACGATCTTCACGTCGACCATCTGACCGATCAGCCGTGCATGCGACGCGACCGGCGCCGGGAAATTGACGACGCGGTTGTTCCCGGTGCGGCCCGCGAGCTCGTTCGGGTCCTTGCGCGCCGGGCGCTCGACCAGAATGCGTTCGACCTTGCCGACCATCGCGTCGCTGATGCGCTGCACGTTCTCTTCGATCGTGGCCTGCAGATGTTGCAGGCGCTTGAGCTTCACCTCGCGCGGCGTGTCGTCGTGCAGGTTCGCGGCCGGCGTACCGGGACGCGGGCTGTAGATGAACGAGAAGCTCGTGTCGTACTTCATCTCTTCGACGAGCGCCATCATCTTCGCGAAGTCTTCCTCGGTCTCGCCGGGGAAGCCGACGATCATGTCCGTCGACAGCGACAGGTCCGGGCGAATCGCGCGCAGCTTGCGGATCACCGACTTGTACTCGAGCACGGTGTAGCCGCGCTTCATCGCCATCAGGATGCGGTCGGAGCCGTGCTGCACCGGCAGATGCAGGTGGCTGACGAGCTTCGGCACCTTCGCGTAGGTGTCGATCAGGCGCTGCGTGAACTCCTTCGGATGCGACGTCGTGTAGCGGATCCGTTCGATGCCGGGGAGGTCCGCGACGTATTCGATCAGCGTCGCGAAGTCGGCGATCTCGGTCGAACCCACGGTCGGCGCGCCGCCGAATTTTCCACGATAAGCGTTCACGTTCTGACCGAGCAGCGTGACTTCGCGCACGCCCTGGTCGGCGAGGCCGGCGATTTCGGTCAGCACGTCGTCGAGCGGGCGCGACACTTCCTCGCCGCGCGTGTACGGCACGACGCAGTAGCTGCAGTACTTGCTGCAGCCTTCCATGATCGACACGAACGCGCTCGGACCTTCGACGCGCGCCGGCGGCAGGTGATCGAACTTCTCGATTTCGGGAAACGAAATATCGACCTGCGCGCGGCCGCTCGCGCGGCGCTCGTCGATCATCTGCGGCAGGCGGTGCAGCGTTTGCGGACCGAACACGATATCGACGTACGGCGCGCGCGCGATGATCGATGCGCCTTCCTGACTCGCGACGCAGCCACCCACGCCAATGATCAGATTCGGATTCGCGTCCTTCAGCTCGCGTACGCGGCCGAGGTCGGAGAAGACTTTTTCCTGCGCTTTTTCGCGCACCGAGCAGGTATTGAACAGGATCACGTCGGCGTCTTCCGGCGTGTCGGTCTTGACGAGTCCTTCAGCGGCACCGAGCACGTCGACCATCTTGTCGGAGTCGTACTCGTTCATCTGGCAGCCAAAGGTCTTTACATAAACTTTCTTGGTCATCGAATTTCGCCGGTCGCAGTGGTTAACCTGGGGGCGTCGTAAAAAGGTGAAGGAGGCCGCGGCGCGGGGCAGCGCGGCGCGTGATGGCCAGCTTGAGCGTGTCTTTGCAGCGTAACTGCATATTATAGCCCTTCACGCAACGGGGGTTTCGGCGCTCATTGGCCGGTCCGGCGGCAGTCCCAGCAGGCTTTCCAGTTCATCCGACACCTGCGCGAAGCGCTCGGCGAGGAAATCGAGCAGCACGCGCACGCGCGGCGCCATGAAGCGATTGCGGTGATACAGCGCGTGCAGCGGCGCATCGGGGTAGCGCCATTCCGGCAGCAGGATCTTCAGGCGGCCGGCGCGCAGGTCCGCTTCCACGTCCCACATCGATTTGATCGCGATGCCGTAGCCGCGCAGCGCCCATTCGCGCGCGACCGCGCCGTCGTTGGTTTCGCGCGCCGCTTCGAACGGCACGCTGTAGTGCTGCACCTCGTCACCGCGCGTGAAGCGCCATTCGCTGGCCGGCCCCGATGCGGTGCCGAGCACGATGCAGTCGAAATTGGCGAGGTCGAGCGGGTCCTTCGGCTCGCCGCGACGCCCGACGTATGCCGGTGATGCGCACAGCACCCGCCGGTTCGGCGCGAGCCGGCGCGCGACCAGCGAGCTGTCCTGCGGCACGCCGAAGCGGATCGCCAGATCGATGTCCTCCTGCACGAGATTGGCCAGCGCATCCGACAGCGTCAACGCGAACGTCACGTCCGGGTACAGCGCGTTGAATTCGTCGAGCCAGTGCATCAGCAGGTTGCGGCGTGCTGTCGCTCGCGGGCATCAGCGCGCTGGTGCCGAACCGCCACGACACCGGCCCCGCCGGCCTCGCCCACGAAGTGCGCGTGCTGCAAGACCCGCAAGTGTGGAGCGCCCTCGCGATGACGGTGCTCGGCTTCGGGGGCGTGTTCGTCGTGTTCACCTATATCGCGCCGATCCTCGAGCAGGTGAGCGGTTTTTCGCCGCGCGGCGTGACGCTGATCCTCGTGCTGTTCGGCGTGGGCCTGACGGTCGGCAACATGGTCGGCGGCAAGCTTGCGGACCGCGCGCTGATGCCGTCGCTGATGGGCATTCTCGCCGCGCTCGCGGTCGTGATGGCGATCTTCGCGCGCACCAGCCATTCGCAAGCGGCTGCCGCGATCACGGTGTTCGTGTGGGGCATCGCGGCGTTCGCGACGGTGCCCCCGTTGCAGATGCGCGTGGTCGAGAAGGCGGCCGCCGCGCCGAATCTCGCGTCGACACTGAACATCGGCGCGTTCAACGTCGGCAATGCAGCGGGTGCGTGGCTCGGCGGTCTCGTGATCAATCACGGCCACGCGCTCGATACCTTGCCGTGGGTCGCGGCCGCGGTCAGCGTCGCCGCGCTGCTGCTGACGTGGTTCGCGGCGCGCATGGATGCGCCGGCGCGCGCGCTCGCGCAAAGCGCGTGAGTCGTCTGTTGCTTGCCTCCGCCATGCTGATAACAGTGTGAAGATAACTTCGTTGGGTGCGGCCAAAGCCGATGCTATCTTGCTTCCACCTTACTGCTCTTGCGCCGCCTGGCGGCGCTCTGGAGGCCAATATGCATTCCCCGCTCGCGCTGGTCCGCGATCCCTCTGCCGATGCCGACGCGGCGCCGCGCTCGGCCGAACCCTTCGATGCGCTCGAACAGCTGGTCGGCGTGAATCTGGCGCGGCTGCGCGCCGAACGGCAGCTTTCGCTCGATGCGCTGGCGCGCGCGTCAGGCGTGTCGCGCGCGATGCTCGCGCAGATCGAGTCGGCGCGCAGCGTGCCGTCGATCAAGGTGCTGTGCAAGGTGGCGGCGGCGCTGAAGGTGTCGGTGGCGGCGTTCCTGCGGCGTCACGCGACCAACGGCTTCGAGCATCTGCCGGCCGAGCGCTCGGCCCGCGTGGTCAGCGCGAACGGTCGCTACTCGGTGCGGCCGCTCTATCCCGACGACGAGTCGATCGCCGCCGAGTTTCACGAACTGCGGATCGCCCCGCTGCATACCGAAGCGGGCGTGCGCCGCGCGCCTGGCACGACGGTGAATCTGGTGGTCAGCGACGGTACGCTCGAAGTCAGCGTGCACGACCAGCGTCAACTGCTCGCGACCGGCGACGCGATCGTGTTCGACGCCGACCAGCCGCACAGCCTGCGCAATCCCGGCGACACCGAGGCGCGCGCGTTTCGCGTGACGCTGCGGGCTGAGACGCCGCCGCGCTGGGAAGTGCCGGCCGCGGGCGCCGCACGCGACGAAGCCGCGCGCGAAGACGTGCCGGGTTGAGAATCGACGCGTTCGAGGTTCAAGCGCGGCTCAGGGCGTCGATGCAGGTCCAATGCAGTGAGTAGGGTCTTTGTGCGTCGCGCTGCAGCGCTCGCGCGACTGTTGTATGCTTCGGCCGCCGGTCGAACCGGCAATCAGTGCGTCTTCAGGGCGGGGTGAAATTCCCCACCGGCGGTAGGCCGGCAGCGCGACAGCGTGAGCCGGCAAGCCCGCGAGCGCCCGCATCGCTTAGCCTTCGGAATAGCGGAGACAGCGGCGGGGTCAGCAGATCTGGTCAGAAGCCAGAGCCGACGGTCATAGTCCGGATGGAAGAAGATGTGCAGACAGTCATGTGCGTTCCGCGACGCCGCCTGTAGCCTGGGTGGCGTATCAGCGTCCGCTTTCGCGCGGCGCCTGGGCGGCGCGTGTCAGTCTGTTTGCAATGCCCTGAAACGTTTCTCGCCCAACTTTTGCGATGAGCGTTTCAACTATGTCCTTTGCTACTTTTCCTGCTCCGTCGACGATTGCAGACGATGCCTTCGCCGATCTCCCGCTGCTTGCCACCGAAGCCGTTCCGCCGCGTATCGCCGCCGCCTTGCAGGCGCTGCGCGAGGGCCGCGCCGTGGTGCTGCAGGACGACCACGACCGCGAGAACGAAGCCGATCTGATCGTCGCGGCCGAGCGCCTGTCGGTCGAAACGATGGCGCTGCTGATCCGGGAATGCAGCGGCATCGTCTGCCTGTGCCTGCCCGACGACAAGATCCGCGCGCTCGAACTGCCGCCGATGGCCGTCAACAACGAAAGCCGTCACGGCACCGCGTTCACGGTGTCGATCGAAGCGCGCGAAGGCGTCAGCACCGGCGTGTCCGCGCAGGATCGCGTGACCACGATCCGCGCCGCGATCGCCGATACGGCCAAACCCGCCGACATCGTGCGCCCCGGCCACGTGTTCCCGCTGCGCGCGATGCCGGGCGGCGTGCTGGCGCGGCGCGGCCACACCGAAGGCACCGTCGATCTGGCGATTCTCGCGGGCCTGAAGCCGGCCGGCGTGCTGTGCGAACTGATGAACGCCGACGGCACGATGACGCGTGGCGCGGACGTCGAGCGCTTCGCCGCGCAACATGATCTGCCGATGCTGACGATCGCCGAGCTGGTCGAGTTTCGCGAGTCGCTCGCGCAGGTGCGCGAGGGCGCGATGGCCGAGGCTTGACGGGCCATCCATCGAGCGGCACGCGACGCCATGACGCAAAAAAGCCGGTTCTTCTTCCGAAGAACCGGCTTTTTTATCGGCGTTGCGCAAAACCGCTACGACTGCACGTCGCCGAATTCGCCGCCCACGCCCGCCTCGATGAGCGCCGGCAGTTCATCCATATGCTTGATGATTCGCGTGATACCCATCGCGCGCAGCGCATCCGCGTAGCCGTCCGGAATATGGCTCGCGCCGACGAACGCGATCGTCTTCATGCCGGCCGCGCGCGCCGCGTTCAACCCCGCGACGCTGTCCTCGACGACGAGGCAACGCGCCGGCACGACGCCAAGCGTAGTGGCCGCGAACAGATAGACGTCCGGATACGGCTTCGGCCGCGCGACCTGCTCGGCGCTGAACACGCGCTCGCCGAAAATCTGCTGCAGACCCGCGCGCCGTACCGATGCGGCGACGCGCGACATACGGCTGTTCGACACGACCGCAGCCGGTAGCGTCACGCGTTGCAGCGCGTCGCGCACGCCGTGGATCGGACCGAGCGACGCGGCGAGCGCGAGCTCGACATGGTGCTCGATCGTGTCGAGGAAGTTTACGGGCAGCGTGATGTCGAACTGCGTTTCGAGGCCGGCGAGAAAGCGCGAGGTTTGCTGGCCGAACGCGGTTTTGACGACGGCGGCGAAATCGATGCCGGGGAAAGTGGCCGTCAGCGTGTCGAACATCACGCGATCGGCGATGACTTCACTGTCGACGAGCACGCCGTCGCAGTCACAGATGAGGTGGTCGATCATGCCTGAAAAACGGTAAGCGCAAAGCGCGCGGGCGGCGGGTTGCGGGCCCGCGCGCCGGGATGAAAAGCGTCATCATACGTACTTTCGGACCGCGTCCTTTTGGCGTTCTGCGCGCCCGCGGCCTTACGGCGTATCGGCCCAGGCCTTCGCCGCGCGGATCGCGCGCTGCCAGCCATCGAGGCAGGTCCTGACCTCCGCATGCGGTAGCGCCGGCGTGAAGCGGTGCTCGAGCTTCCACTGGCTTTTCAACTCGTCGATGTCCTTCCAGTAGCCCACCGCAAGACCGGCCAGATAGGCGGCGCCGAGTGCGGTGGTCTCGGACACCTGGGGGCGCACCGTGTCGACGCCGAGGATGTCGGCCTGGAACTGCATCAGCAGATTGTTCGCGCAGGCGCCGCCATCCACGCGCAACTCGCCGATGCGAATGCCCGAGTCGGCTTCCATCGCCTTCAGCACATCGAGCGATTGATAGGCGATCGAATCGAGCGCCGCGCGCGCGAGATGCGCGGAGGTCGTGCCGCGCGTGACGCCGAACAGCGTGCCGCGCGCATGCGCGTTCCAGTGCGGCGCGCCGAGGCCGGCGAACGCGGGCACGAGATACACGCCGTCGCAATGCGGCACGCCGCGCGCGAGCGTTTCGATTTCCGCCGCGTTCCTGATGATGCCGAGGCCGTCGCGCAGCCACTGCACCACGGCGCCGCCGATGAAGATGCTGCCTTCGAGCGCGTAGTCGATACGCTCGCCGATCTGCCAGGCGATCGTCGTGACGAGATTGTTGTTCGATTCGATCGGTTTGGCGCCCGTGTTCATCACGAGGAAGCAGCCGGTGCCGTAGGTGTTCTTGACCATGCCGGACTCGGTGCACATCTGGCCGAACAGCGCGGCGTGCTGATCGCCGGCGATGCCCGCGAGTGGAATCTTCGACGCGAACACGGTGGTCACTGTCGGCCCGTACACCTCCGACGACGGCCGTACTTCCGGCAGCATGCTGCGCGGAATGTCGAGCGCGGCGAGCAGTTCGTCGTCCCACTTCAGGGTGTGGATGTTGAACAGCATCGTGCGCGACGCGTTGGTCACGTCGGTGACGTGCAGCGCGCCCTTCGTGAAATTCCACATCAGCCAGCTGTCGACGGTGCCGAACGCGAGCCGGCCCTGACGCGCTTTTTCGCGCGCGCCTTCGACGTTGTCGAGAATCCAGCGGATTTTGGTCGCCGAGAAATACGAGTCGATCGGCAAGCCGGTCTTCGCGCGCACGCTCGCTTCGAGACCCTGCGCTTTCAGGTCGTCGCAGAAGTCGGCGGTGCGGCGGTCCTGCCAGACGATCGCGTTGTAGATCGGGTGGCCGGTTTCGCGATCCCACACGATCGTGGTTTCGCGCTGGTTCGTGATGCCGATCGCCGCGATCGACGTGCCGTTCATGCCGGCTCGCGTGACCGCCTCGGCGGCGACGCCGGCCTGCGTCGACCAGATTTCCTGCGGATCGTGCTCGACCCAGCCCGGGTGCGGGTAGATCTGCTGGAATTCCTTTTGTGCGGTCGACACGACGTTGCCGCGCCGGTCGAACAGCATCGCGCGCGAGCTGGTGGTGCCTTGGTCAAGCGCGAGAACGTACTGATCCAGCATTGTCTCTTCTCCATGCATGTTACGGATCGCCGGATTGCTGGCCGGCGATGCGAGCGGCGTGTTGTTGTGAGCGGGCCGCCATAGTGTGAGGGCGCGTGCCGGTGTCGTCCAGCCGAAGCTGCGGTGGGGCCGGCCCGGGACGCGCGGATGGTGTGCGCCGTTTCTACGGGCTCGCGCCGTTTGCTTCACCCGGCATTGGCGCCGCGTTGTGTTTGCCGCCGCTTTTGTCGGGGCATGCCAGTTTGCCCGGCCGGGCCGCCTACGCGCTCTGCCGGGCCGGTTCGCGCGCGAACCACGCGTCGATATCGCGCGTAACCTCATCGAGCGTGCCCGGCTCGACGTGCAGGCCGAGCTTCGAGCGCCGCCACAGCACGTCTTGCGCGGTGCGCGCCCATTCGGTATCGCGCAGATAAACCAGCTCGGCTTCGTGGAGTCCCGGCGCGAACTCGCGACCGAGCTCGGTGCGCGAGCGCGCGAGGCCGATCACGCGATTCGCGCGCGTGCCATACGCGCGCGCGAGCCGATGCGCGAGCGACGCCGGCAGCCACGCATGCTCGCGCGAGAATTCTCCGAGGAAGCGATTGAAGTTCGCCTGTGCGATGTCGCCGCCCGGCAGCGGCGCGTCGACGGTCCACGCGGAGCCGCCGTGGCGCAGCGCGTCGGTGAGCGTATCGACGGCCTGCTCGGCGAGCTTGCGAAACGTCGTGATCTTGCCGCCGAATACCGACAGCAGCGGCGCCTGTTCCGCGGGCGCGTCGAGTTCGAGCGAGTAGTCGCGCGTGACCGCCGACGGATTGTCCGCGTTCTCGTCCTCCAGCAGCGGGCGTACGCCCGAATAGCTCCAGCGCACGTCGGCCGGCGAGATCTTCTGCCTGAAGTAGCGGTTGATCGAATCGCACAGATACTGCGTTTCGTTGGCGTCGATCGCGACTTGCGACGGGTCGCCGCGATATTCGAGGTCGGTGGTGCCGATCAGCGTGTAGTCGTGCTCGTAGGGAATCGCGAAGATGATCCGCTTATCGGCGTTCTGGAAGATGTACGCGTGGTCGTGCTCGAACAGGCGCCGCGTGACGATGTGGCTGCCCTTGACGAGCCGCACGCTATGCGCCGATGGCCGGCCGAGCGCGCCCTTCAGCAGCTCGCCGACCCACGGGCCCGCCGCGTTGGCGATCGCGGCGGCGCGCACGTCGAGCGTCGTGCCGTCCGCGCGTTGCAGTTGCGCACGCCACTCGCCGCCGGCGCGCTCTGCGTTGACCAGCTTCGTGCGCGTGAGGATCGTCGCGCCGCGCTCGTGCGCGTCGAGCGCGTTCAGGACGACGAGGCGCGCGTCGTTGACCCAGCCGTCCGAATAAACGAAGCCGCGCTTGATCGTTTCGACGAGCGGCGCGCCGGCCGGATGCCGGCTCATCACGATGCCGCGCGAGCCCGGCAGCAGCTCACGTTTGGCCAGATGGTCGTACAGGAACAGACCCGCGCGGATCAGCCAGGCGGGGCGCAGATCCGGCATATGCGGCATCACGAAGCGCAGCGGCCAGATGATGTGCGGCGCCGCGCGCAGCAGCGTCTCGCGCTCCTGCAGCGCCTTGCGCACGAGCCCGAACTCGCGGTACTCGAGGTAGCGCAGGCCGCCGTGGATCAGCTTGGTACTCGCCGACGAGGTGTGCGCGGCCAGATCGTCCTGCTCGCACAGCAGCACCGCCAGGCCGCGGCCGGCCGCGTCGCGGGCGATGCCAGCGCCGTTGATCCCGCCACCGACGACGAGCAAATCGTATTTCGTGCCTTGCGTCACCTGGTGAGCCTCTGCATCGAATCTGGGAGTAAGTTGGAAAGCAAATTGAACGAAGCATGTTCGTTTTCGAACTCTAATGAACATATTCGAAAAAGTAAAGTTCGCTTCGACCCGAGCGAGCCTGGGTCGAATGGCACGGAGTGGCGCAACGCGCGACCGCGGACGATACTCTCGGTAGCAGCCATTTCGAGGTGATGTATGCGTGGACTTTTGATGATCGGCGCGGCGGCGCTGCTGGCGGGATGCGTGAGTACGCCGAGTCTGGAAGGGACGAGGGGCGCAACGTCGTTCGAGGCGTTACAGAAGATGTGCTCGCCGCAAACCGTCGACTACGGCAGCGACGCGCAGAACGTCTATGAGACGTTCTTCGATGCCTATGTGGCGAACCGGCGCGGCCGGCTGTCGAACGACGACTTCTGCGCGTTCCAGGCATCGATCGCGCAGCGCCATGCGAGCGAGGCGACGAGCAGCGATCCGAAGGTGCGCAACCAGTGGGTCGAGTTTTTCAACGAGCAACGCGCAAGGGCGATCAGCTGGCGTGCGAGTGCCGATCCGACCTTGCGTAACGGTTAAGCAGCAACGGGTTGACCGGCGAGCCGGTTCACTTGTGCGGCGCCAACGCTCCGCGCCACAGCATGCGCAAAAGCTGCGCGAACACGGCTTCACGTGATGGCTGCGGCGCTCCGTCGCCGGCGGAATCGGCCTGTTGCGCGGCCGACGGCGGTAGCTGGTTCGCGAGCGCAAGCATCGTGAAGCCGTGCAGGCTCGTCCAGTACGCATAGCCGATCAGGCGCGGATCGCCTTCGAGAATACCCGCCTCGACGAGCCGCTCGAAGTGCGCTTCCAGCAGACGCCACGCGTGCTGTGACGCCGCGGCCAGTTCAGGGTAAGCGCCTCGCTGTTGCGGCGTCTGATCGAACATCAAACGGTAGGCGTGCGGTTCATCGAGCGCGAAGTCGACGTAGGCCCGGCCGACGGCGCTGTGATCGATGGCGGGGGCGTTCGCGGGGATGCCGCGCGCGGCCGCTTCGAGGCGCGCGGCGAAGCGGTTGAACGCGGCGGCGCGGACCATCGCCAGAATTTCTTCCTTGTCGCGGAAATAGCGATACGGTGTCATCGCACTGCAGCCGAGCTCCTTCGCCAGCTCGCGCATCGTCACGCCTTGCGCGCCGCGCGTTGCAAATGCGTTTTCGGCGACGCGTCGCATGGCTTCGCGAAACTGCTGGATGTCGTCGGCGGAGAGCGTCTTGGGCATGCGCGAGGGCGGGGAAGTCCGTCGCGTGAATTTACTGTGTAAATGAGATGCGCACAACAAAGGGCCGCGAAGGCGGCCCGCTGTCAGGGAATTGAACGATACGAGCCCGGCAGTCGCGAGCGAAGCGCGCGGCGCATCCGCCAGGGCGGCGCGGATACGCCGCCAACGGCTCTCGGATCGAACGACAGGGAATCTCAGGAAAAACGTTTGATGGCCCGCAATGCGGTGTCGCCGGTTTCGGTCACGCGCCATTCTTCGTTGCCCGATGCGAGGCGCTCGAGTTGCACCAGTTGGCGTTCGAGCAACGCATCGAGTTCTTCTCGGTCCATTTCGACCTGGTTGGGGGCGTCCTTGACGAGTAACAACGTGGCGAATTCATGCGGACTCAGCATCGTTCTCTCCATGTCAGCAAATTGCGGACAGCCTTGCAGTCGACCGGCAGGCCGGGGCGGGGTCCGCTAAGGATCAGGGCGGGAGGTACGGCTTACACGACAGATTCACAAACCGACGCCGTGCGAAACTCGCAACGCACGTTGGGGAACTGGAGTGTAGGCGAGCACCGATGAAACGCCAACCTGGTCCCCGTAAATTTTCCATTTGACAATTGGTCGCGCGATAGGCGGTCCGGCCCCGCAGCCAGATTCTTGATTTCACGCGAGGTTTTGCGTGCACCGCAGCATGGCGGAGATCGCCTGGAATTATCCGGCGCATATAGATTTGACAATTCGCGGCGTTCAGCGCCTCGGTCATGTCGGCGGGCGGCGCGGCGTCGGTGAACAATGCGTCGATCTGTTCCAGATGTCCCTGGCGAACTAGCGCCGGGCGGCCAAACTTGGAGTGATCCGCGGCGAGGAACACGGTGCGTGCGTGCTCGATGATCGCCTCGGCGACACGCACTTCGCGCGTGTCGAAATCGCGCAGCGTACCGTCCGTTTCGATGCTCGACGTGCCGATGATCGCGAAATCGACTTTGAACTGCCGGATGAAGTCGATCGCCAGTTCACCGACGATGCCCTTATCCCACGGCCGCACGATGCCCCCCGTCACCAGCACTTCGCAATCCGGGTAGCCGCTCATCATGCTCGCGACGTTCAGATTGTTCGTGACCACGCGCAGTCCACGGTGGCGGTTCAGCGCGCGTGCCACTTCCTCGGTGGTCGTGCCGAGATTGATGAAGAGCGATGCCTGATCGGGAATGTGAGTGGCGACTAGCGCCGCGATGCGTCTTTTCTCTTCATGAAACATGCGCTGGCGCGCGGTGTAGGAGACGTTCTCGGAACTGGTCGGCAGACTGGCGCCGCCGTGATAGCGGCGCAGCAGATTCATATCGGCGAGCCAGTTGACGTCGCGGCGGATCGTCTGCGGGGTGACGTCGAAGTGGCTCGCGAGGTCGTCCACGGTCACGAAGCCGTCGCGTTGCACCCACTCCAGCAATTCCTGTTGCCGGGCGTTGAGAGTCAGGCGGGGGTCTCGTGTCATGTGTCTCGGGTGGTGGCTGTCGTGTCGGCGTGGTCCGTCGCGATCATCGAGCGGCTGGCAGAAAGCCCGCCGTCGACGAACGCGATTGCGGCTATTGTAAAACCATCGTGCCCCTTGTCCGCCAACTGGCCGCGAATGCTCCGAACCTGCTCGAACCTTCATTCAGGTGCAATACGCATTTATTCATTTGATAAATGAATTTGTTTTTTGGTGCGCTTCGCGATGCAATCCTCCGTTCCGCGATTTACCTGCCTTACAACCTTTCCCATGATGTCCGGCGATTTTTTCGTGCCGGCCCGCGCTTTCGAGAGTGTTCGACATGACTGGCTTCAGCAACTGGCAAAACCCTTATCCGACGCAACGTCTGCCCGTATTCGCACGCAATATCGTTTCGACCTCGCATCCGCTCGCGGCGCAGGCCGGGCTGCGCATGTTGTGGAAGGGCGGCAATGCCGTCGACGCGGCCATCGCGGCGGCCGCAGCGATGACAGTGGTCGAGCCGGTGTCGTGCGGCCTGGGCGGCGACGCGTTCGCGCTCGTGTGGGACGGCAAGAAGCTGCATGGTCTGAACGCGTCGGGCGTGTCGCCGGCTGCGTGGAACGTCGATTACTTCAAGCGCAAATACGGCGAGGAAAACGGCTTCGCGAAACAGCCGAAGCGTGGCTGGGACGCCGTCACGGTGCCGGGCGTGATCGCCGGTTGGGAAGCGCTGCACCAGAAGTTCGGCAAACTGCCGTTCGCCGACCTGATGGAGCCGGCCATCGAGATCGCCGAGCGCGGTCACGCGGTGGCGAGCATCGTCGCGTACAAATGGGCGGCCGCGGTGCCGGAACTGAAGGATCAGCCGGGCTTCGCGCAGACCTTCATGCCGCGCGGCCGCGCGCCTGAGGTCAGCGAGCTGGTGCGCTTGCCCGGCCACGCGAAGACGCTGCGCCTGATCGCCGCGCAGGGCCCGCGCGCGTACTACGAAGGCGAGATCGCCGAGCGGATCGCCGCGTTCGCACGCGAAGGCGGCGCCGCGCTGAGCGCCGACGATCTCCGCAACTACCGCGCGGACTGGGTCGAGCCGATCGGCAAGGACTATCGCGGCTACACCGTGCATGAGATTCCGCCGAACGGCCAGGGCATCGCGGCGCTGGTTGCGCTCGGCATCCTCGAGAAGTTCGACGTGAAGTCGCTGAAGGTCGACAGCGTCGAGTCGCAGCATCTGCAGATCGAAGCGATGAAGCTCGCGTTTGCCGACCTGTATCGCTATGTGGCCGACCCGCGGTCGATGGAAGTCACGCCCGAGCAGATGCTCGACGACGCGTACCTGAGCTCGCGCGCGAAGCTGATCGATCCGAAGCGGGCGACGCACTTCGACTTCGGCATGCCGAAGGCGGGCGGCACCATCTACATGTCGGCCGCGGACGAGAGCGGCATGATGGTCAGCTTCATCCAGTCGAACTACATGGGCTTCGGCTCGGGTGTGGTGGTGCCGGACAGCGGCATCGCGCTGCAGAACCGCGGCTGCGGCTTCTCGATGGATCCGAAGTCGCCGAACGTCGTCGAGGGCGGCAAGCGGCCGTTCCACACGATCATCCCGGCGTTCCTCACGCAGCAGGTGAACGGCCAGCAGGAAGCGGTGATGAGCTTCGGCGTGATGGGCGGCGACATGCAGCCGCAAGGCCATCTGCAAACGGTGGTGCGCATGCTCGACTACGCTCAGCAGCCGCAGGCCGCGTGCGACGCGCCGCGCTGGAAGGTCAACCGCGACTTCACGGTCGATATCGAGTCGACGCTCGATCCGAAGACCACCGAGGGCCTGCAGAAGCTCGGCCACACGATCAAGTCGGTCGACGATCCGTACATGGACTTCGGCTCCGGCCAGTTCATCTGGAAACTCGATCGCAACGAGCCGGAGCGCGGCTACGTGGCGGCCAGCGACAGCCGCCGCGACGGTCTCGCCGCCGGCTTCTAGGCCATAACGAGGCGACGCCCGGGGCCGAGGTCCGCACCGGGACTCAGGTCCGATACCCGGGTAACACGTAACGAACGCGCGGCATGGCATATGCCGCGCTATTGCGCGCCCGCCAGCCGCCTCGCTGACCCAGACGGTGCCGGACCTACCACAGCTATCACGCAGCAGACAGGCAGAAGACCATCATGAATACCCCCGCGTCGCACTCGACGACCGCTTTCCCCCACGCCGCGCCGCTTTCGAAAGCGATGGTGCGGCGGATCGTTTTCTCGTCGTCGATCGGTAACGCGCTCGAGTGGTTCGACTTCCTGGTCTACGGCTACTTCGCGACGATCATCGCGAAACAGTTCTTCCCGATGCAGGACGAGTCGCTGTCGACGCTGCTCGCGATCGCCACTTTCGGCCTCTCGTTCCTGATGCGCCCGCTCGGCGCGGTCGTGCTCGGCGTGTACGGCGACCGCAAGGGCCGCAAGGCGGCGCTCACGCTCGCGATCGCGCTGATGATGGTCGGTACTTTCACGATGGCCGTGATGCCGCCGTTTTCGACGATCGGTCTCGCGGCGCCGCTGCTGGTGCTGCTGGCGCGGCTCGTGCAGGGCTTCGCGGTCGGCGGCGAGTTCGGCAGCGCGACGGCGTTCATGGTCGAGCACAGCGCGACTCGGCGCGGCTACTACGCGAGCTGGCAGTTCGCGAGCCAGGGTCTCGCGGCGATCACCGCGGCGGCCTTCGGTTCGCTGCTGACCGCGTGGCTGCCGGCCGAGCATCTGAACAGCTGGGGCTGGCGTGTGCCGTTCGTGTTCGGTCTGCTGGTCGGGCCGGTCGGCTACTACATCCGCTCGCATCTCGACGAGACGCCCGAATTCCTGGCATTGCGTGAAGAACGCGCGGCTCGCGACGCGGCTGGCGAGCACAAGGTCGTCAGCGGAACGAAGGACGCGTCGTTCTCGAATCAGTGGGTCAACCTGCTGCTCGCGATCGGCATGGTTGCGCAGTCGACGGTCGGCGTGTACGTGCTGCAGCTCTACATGCCGCTTTACGCGGTCAAGCAGCTGCATATGGCGGCGGCCGCGTCTTTCGGCGTGGTCGTGCTGAACGGCGGCATGCAGTTCATCTTCTCGCCGATCATGGGCGCGCTGTCCGATCGCATCGGCCGAATTCGCATCATGCTGAGCACGTCGATCCTGATGGGCCTGCTGATCTATCCGATGTTCGCATGGCTGCAGACACATCCGACGATTGGCTGGCTGCTCGTGCTGCAAGGCGTCGCCGGTATTTTCAAGGCCTCGTACTCGGGGCCGATGCCCGCGCTGATGTCGGAGATCTTCCCGACCCAGATGCGCTCGACTGGCCTTTCAATCGGTTACAGCATCGGTGTGACGATTTTCGGCGGCTTCGCGCCGACCATCGTCGAAACCTTCATTCATTTGACCGGCGACAAACTCGCGCCAAGTTATTACGTCCTGCTTGCGGCGGTGCTTTCGGGCGTATCGCTGATCATCGTCGCGCTGCGCATGCGTCGCGTGCGTCCCATCCCGGGCGACGTCCAACCTGCCTGAGGAAGAGGGGGCCCGCCCAGGGGGCCGCCCAAGGGGGCCCGCGTAGGGCGCCCCGCCCGTGCCCCAACCCCGCCGGGTCTGATGTCTGTCCGAAAAGCCAGCCTTTTGGGCTGGCTTTTTTTGCCTTGCGCACATGTTTTAACACGTTGGAAGATTTCGACTATCTTGAAATCGGAACTGCGTCGATGCGGCATGGTCTGTGCTGTGTGATCTGCAAGGTCGGATATCTCCGGCTAAGATGCAGAGTACAAGGGCCCAACTCTAATTCACGGTGTTGTATCCGACCCGCAGAAACATCACGGCGAGCGCGGTGGCAGTTGCGAAGAACTCCACGGGTCGGTACAGCATGGGAGCAAGACACGATGCACACAGAGCTGAACCATGTCATGCCCTGGCGGATCGAAGACATCGATCTGACGCGCATTGACCGTCAGAAGGCCGCGGCCAACGAGGACCTGCTGCTGTTGCTGTGCGCGGCTTCGTTCATCGAAAGCGGCACCGATCTCTACACCAGCAATCTGAGTACGTTTTTCAACGACGATCCCGAGGTCTCGGCCTGGCTCAACCACGAGTGGGAGCCCGAGGAAATGCAGCACGGCCGGGCGCTGAAGACCTATATCGCGTATGTATGGCCCGAGTTCGACTGGGACACCGCGTTCCGCAATTTCATGGGCGAGTATTCGCTCACGTGCTCGGTCGAGGATTTCGAAAAGACCCGCGCGCTGGAGATGGTCGCGCGTTGCGTAGTCGAAACGGGTACCGCGACGCTGTACCGCGCGATCAACGAGTGCTCGGACGAAGCGGTCCTCAAGCAGATCACCGACAACATCCGCACCGACGAGGTCCGTCACTACAAGCACTTTTTCAGGTACTTCAAGAAGTACAACCGGATCGAGGGCAACGGTCGGCTCGCGGTGCTGGGCGCGTTGATGCGTCGCGTGATGGAAATCAAGAACGAAGATTCGGAGATCGCGTTGCGGCACGTGTTCGCGATTCGCTATCCGGAGCGCGTGCACGACTCCGCGTATAACCGCGAGCGCGCGGCGCGCATCAACAAGCTGGTGCGCCGCAATCTGTCCGCCGACATGTGCGTGAAGATGCTGCTCAAGCCGCTCGATCTGCCGGCGCGCATTCAGCCGGGCGTGCATTATCCGCTCGCGAAGATCACGCAGCACGTATTCTTTCGCTGAGCTATCGAACGTTGCGCGAGGCATCGGCTGAATGCAGCTGCAACGACCTGACGAAGCGAACCGGAGCCCGCTCATGCGGGCTTTGGTTTTTCCGAGGCATGATGGAGCTTTACCGACTACTTCGACTGGATCGATGGCATGAGCGCTTCCTCCTCCGCATCTACGTCCGCGCGTCCGCTCGAACAGATCGTGTTCGACGAATGGCCGGCCAACGTGCGCGCGTTGTTCGACGGTTCGTCGCTTGCGGACAAGCTGGGCTTCACCGCGTCGCTACTGAGCGTCGATGCGAACGGCCACGTGCGCACATCTCTGCTGAGCGTCGGCGAACTCTATGCGCCCGACTCGCGCACGCTGTGCATCGCGCTATGGCCGCAGGCGCGCGCGACGCGCGCGATCGCGCAAAGCGGGCGCGCGGCGCTGAGCTTCGTCTGCGATGCGGCGTTCTATCAGGTGCAGTTGCGTGTCGCGCCGCTGCCCGGTGTTGCTGGCGACGACAGCGGCCTCGTCTATCTGCTCGGCTCGATCGACACAGCGGAAGCGCAAAGCGTCCGTTATGCGCGCCTCACGGGCGGCATCACGTTCGAATTGCAAGGAGAGGGGAGTGTGGTGCTCGAGCGATGGGAACGGCAGGTCGAGCATTTGAAGCAGGCTGCCGCCGCGAGCAGCCGTTAGTCTTCGAGCAGGGAAGCGCTAACGGCTGATGCGCGGGCAGCCTTTAGGCCGCGCGACGCTTAACGGCCACGGTCGCCGTTGCGCGACGGTTGCGCACCACGCGGCGCATCGTTGCGCTTCGCGCCGCCGCCGAGCAACGCGCCCGGATTGCCGTTGCGCGAACGATTGCCCTGCGGCTTGCGCGGCGCATGGGGCGCGGGAGCGCCATCATGCGCGGCGGTACGCGGCCGATCGTCGTGACGCTGCGTATCGCGACGCGGCTGATTGCCATTGCCGGCCGGCTTCGCACCTTGTGGCCGCGGCGTGGGCTGAGCGTTCGACGCACGCTGGCCCGAACGCTGACCCGTGCCTTGTCCCGAACGCTGACCGGAGCCTTGAGCCGGCTTGGCCGGTGCGCCACCACCAGCACCGCCGTCACGACGCACCGCACCTTGTCCCTGGCGCGGCGAGCGCCCGCCGCCGCCCTGCCCGCGTCGCAGGATCGGCTCCGGCTTCGCGGTCGGGTCCGGCTCGAAACCGGCGATCACTTCCTGCGGGACCGGACGCTTGATCAGCTTCTCGATGTCCTTCAGCAACTGCAGTTCATCGACGCACACGAGCGACACCGCCTCGCCGGTCGCACCCGCGCGACCCGTGCGGCCGATGCGATGCACGTAGTCTTCCGGCACGTTCGGCAGATCGAAGTTGACCACGTGCGGCAACTGATCGATATCGATGCCGCGTGCGGCGATGTCGGTCGCCACCAGCACCTGCAGCGTACCGTCCTTGAACTCGGCGAGCGCGCGCGTGCGTGCCGACTGGCTCTTGTTGCCGTGAATCGCGAGTGCGCTGATGCCGTCCTTCGCCAGCTGCTCGGCGAGGCGATTCGCGCCGTGCTTGGTGCGCGTGAACACGAGCACCTGGAACCAGCTGTGCTGACGGATCAGATGCGTGAGCAACTCGCGCTTGCGGTCGCGATCGACGGGGTGAATCTTCTGCGCGACCGTTTCTGCCGTCGTGTTGCGGCGCGCGACTTCGATCAGCGCCGGCGAGTCGAGCAGGCCATCGGCGAGTGTCTTGATCTCGTCGGAGAAGGTCGCCGAGAACAGCAGGTTCTGGCGCTTCGGCGGCAGCTTCGCGAGCACGCGCTTGATGTCGTGGATGAAGCCCATGTCGAGCATGCGGTCCGCTTCGTCGAGCACGAGGATCTCGAGATGCGACAGGTCGATGGTCTTCTGCTGCATGTGATCGAGCAGACGGCCCGGCGTCGCGACGACGATATCGATGCCGCGCCTGAGCGCATCGATCTGCGGATTGATGCCGACGCCGCCGAACATCACGGTCGACTTCAGCTTCAGATACTTGCCGTAGGCGCGCACGCTTTCTTCGACCTGCGCGGCAAGTTCGCGCGTCGGCGTGAGGATCAGCGCGCGCACCACGCGCTTGCCGCCGGCGGCCGGCGGCATCGAATTCAGGCGCTGCAGGATCGGCAGCGTAAAGCCGGCGGTCTTGCCGGTGCCGGTTTGCGCGCCGGCGAGCAGATCGCCGCCGTTGAGCACGGCCGGGATCGCCTGAGTCTGGATCGGAGTCGGGCTGGTGTAGCCGAGTTCATTGACAGCGCGGACCAGCGGTTCGGACAAGCCGAGGGAATCAAAAGACATAAAAGCTCTTTGCAATGCAGTGTCGCGAACGGCCCCGCTGGGCCCAAAGGACCCCAACGCGGAAAAACCAGCGCGGCATCGACACGCCCGCATGGCGTGTTCGAGGCCGAGGCCCGGTTCCGTTCACGGAGAAATCGGCGGCACGCTCACAGATGTGCCGAATGTTTCAACGCGCTATGCAGACACGTCGACTGGCCTTAAGTTGCAATTCGTCGCCGTGGAATGTCACGCGACATAGCGCGCGACACTGACGAATTGACACAGACTGCCCGCCAGTACGAACAGGTGCCAGATACCATGTCCGTGGCGGATGCGCTCGTCGTTGATGAAGAAATAGATGCCGACGCTATAGATGACGCCGCCGGCCACGAGCCACGCGGTCCCCGCGGCCGGCAACGCCTGCACCAGCGGGTGGACGGCTACGAGCGCGAGCCATCCCATCAACACATACAGCACCATCGACACGCTGCGGGTGCGTCGCCCGAGCGTGAGTTCCTGCACGATGCCGAGGGCAGCGAGCCCCCAGCTCACGCCGAATAACGACCAGCCCCACGGTCCACGCAACGTGACGAGCGTGAACGGCGTGTAGCTGCCGGCGATCAGCAGGTAGATCGCCGAATGATCGCATTTCTGCAGAATCGCCTTCAGACGCGGATGGCTGACGCTGTGATACAGCGTAGAGATCGCGTACAGCACGAACAGCATCGCACCATATACGGCGAAGCTGACGACCTTGTACGCGTCGCCGGCGAGCGCGCCCATCGTGACGAGCGCCGCCAGCCCCACCACCGACAGCACGGCGCCGACGAGATGGGTGATGCTGTTCAAACGCTCACCGAAGGGCACAACTCTTTCCTCCTGCACGGTCCCGCGAGGGCGACCACCAACACAAACAGGCCCACATGATACCGGTCCTGAAAAAACGAAGGGCGCGGCCGCGAATTTCGCAGGCCGCGCCCGGGGTGCGTCGAACCCTGCTTAGTCGAGCGGCGCCGAACGCAGTTCGGCCACCTGCTGCGGCGACACGGCCGTGCCGTGGTTGCCCCAGGACATACGGATGTACGTCACGACCGCTGCGACTTCCTGATTCGACAGAGCCTGCGCGAACGGCGGCATGCCATACGGACGCGGGTTCCCTTCCGTGCTCGGCGGATAACCACCGTTCAGCACCATGCGGATCGGGTTGACCGCGGACGGCATCTGGATCGACTGGTTATTCGCGAGCGGCGGGAATGCCGGCGGCCGGCCGAGACCGTTATCCTCGTGGCACTTCGCGCAGTTGTCAGCGTAGATCTTCTGACCTTGCTTCAGCAGTTCGCCGCCGAATTTTTCCGAGGTTTCGAGCTGCAGCGGTTCCGGTGCTTCGCTCTTCTGCGGAATCGTCTTCAGGTACGTCGCCATCGCGTTGATGTCTTCGGTCGACAGATACTGCAGGCTGTTGTGAACCACTTCGGCCATCGGACCGAACACCGCACCGCGGCTCGACACGCCGGTCTTGAGCAGGTCGGCGATGTCCTTGAGGTCCCAGTCGCCGAGGCCGGCTTCGCGGTTCGACGTCAGCGACGGCGCATACCAGTTCTGCAGCGGAATCAGGCCGCCCGCGAACGCGGCCGAGCTGACCGGGGCGCCCATCGCATTGATCGACGTGTGGCACATGCCGCAGTGACCAAGGCCTTCGACCAGATACGCACCGCGGTTCCATTCGACCGACTTGGTCGGATCCGGCTTGAACTCGCCTTCACGGAAGAACAGCGTGCGCCAGCCGATCAGCATGTTGCGCTGGTTGAACGGGAATTTCAGTTCGTGCGGACGGCTCGGCACGTTGACCGGCGCGACCGAGCGCAGGTACGCGTAGATCGCGTCCGAGTCGGCGCGCGTGACCTTCGTGTAGCTCGTGAACGGGAAGCCCGGATAAAGCAGGCTGCCATCTTTCGAGCGGCCGGTGTGCATCGCGCGATAGAAGTCGTCCTGGGTCCACTTGCCGATGCCGTACTGGTCGTCCGGCGTGATGTTCGGCGTGAACATCGTGCCGAACGGCGTGGCCATCGGCAGGCCGCCGGCGAACTGCTTGCCGCCGCGCACCGTGTGGCAGGCGATACAGTCGCCGGCGCGGGCGAGGTACTCGCCCTTCTTGATCAGGTCGGCCTGGTCCGCGGGCGTTGCCGCCACGGCTGCGCCGCTGCTATGCAGATTGTCGCCGCCCGACCAGAGGACGGGAACGAGTGCGGCGGCCGCGACCACGACGACTGCCGAGAGGGCGAACAAAGACTTGTGTTTCATTTGAATGTCTCTCCCGGCGCCTTATTGCGGTTCGCTGCCGCAGGCAAGCGGAGTCTTCAAGGAGCGGGCCGGAGCCGGCACGGGGTTTGGGGGAGCCTGCTGCGTGGAAAGCCAGGCCGCGACGGCGTTCACGTCTTCGTCGCTGAGGCGCGTGGCGATGGTGTGCATGCAGTCCGGCGCGATCGCGTGACGCGTGCCCGAGCGCCATGAACCGAGCTGCGCGCTGATGTAGTCGGCGTGCAGACCGACGAGACCCGGAATTGCCGGTTCCATACCGGTCAGTGCCTTGCCGTGGCAGGCCGCGCAAGCGGGCACCTGCTTCGATGCATCACCGTGCAGCACGATCTGCTCACCGCGCGCGAGCGTGGCGGCCGAGACCGTCGGCTTGGCCGGCGTCGGATACGGCGGGCGTTGTTGCGAGAAGAAGGTGGCGATCTGATGCAGGTAGTCGTCGGAGAGATACGTGACGAGGTAGTTCATCGGCGGGTACCTGCGGCGCCCCTCACGGAAGTTCTGCAACTGATTGAACAGATATTCCGCCGGCTTGCCGGCGAGGCGCGGGAAGTAGTCGTTGTCGGTACC
Source organism: Paraburkholderia sp. MM6662-R1 (assembly GCF_050436245.1). NCBI lineage: Bacteria > Pseudomonadati > Pseudomonadota > Betaproteobacteria > Burkholderiales > Burkholderiaceae > Paraburkholderia > Paraburkholderia sp. MM6662-R1. Next base: position 3,194,177 of record NZ_JBNDLV010000001.1, read on the forward strand.
TTGCCCATGCGAGCCGTGGCAGGCCGTGCAGGCTTGCACGCGCGCTTCCATCGTGTCGGGGGCCTTCGGTTGAGTCTGCGCTTTCGCTGCGCTATAGACACCCGCGGCGCCGATCAACAGAAGGGCAAGCAACGGGCGGAAGAGGCGTCTTGAAGACACGCGTAACTCCATCGGAATCGGGGACCTGACCGAACTTCGGGCGGCTCGGTGTGAAGGACAGCCGTCGCTGCGGCGACGCAGCATTCTATCATCGAAGGGTAATCGTGACTATTTGCCGCATTAGAGACGGTTCCAGGTGTGACCGCCACGCGACAGTATGTCGCGTTATGCCGGTTTCGGACTTTGGTTGCGTCACGGATCGTGGTCGACGTCTTTGCCTCAAAAATAATCACGGCGTCGCCGCCGCAAGCGTGATGCCGCGTGACGCATTCGATCAAGCCAGGTTGAACCGATCCCCGCGCGCGCCATCGAAGCGTACACTTCCGGGCTCGCCGGCCGTCGTGCAGACGATGCGCCTCGCCGGCCCGCCTATGTTCCGTTCGTTCTCATCCGCTATCGGCCTTACATGAAGCTATTCGATTTCTCCTCGTCGACGCTGCGAGCGTTGATGTCCGGCGCGGTGGCGCTGGCCATGTCGTCCACCGCGTTCGCGCATGCGCATCTGATCTCGAGCGTGCCGGCCGCGAACGCCGACGCCGTCGCGCCTACCGACCTGACGATCCATTTCACCGAGCCGCTCAAGCCCGCATTCAGCAAGATCACACTCGCCGATGCAAGCGGCAAGCCCGCGACGCCGGGCGCGTCGACGGTCGATAGCGCGGACGCCCGCGTGATGCACCTCGCGCTGCCTCAGTTGACGAGCGGCCGCTATGCGGTGCACTGGATCGCGGTGGCCACCGACGGCCATCGTACCCATGGCGACTTCGCGTTCAACGTCAAATGAACTTCGACGGACTGTGGATCGGGCAGGTCGCAATGGCCACGCTCATGAACGTCTCGTTCGGCTTCGCCGTCGGCTCGGCGCTACTCGGCGCATGGCTCGCGAGGGACGGGCTCCAGCGCACTTCACCGGCGCGTCCCGGCTGGATGCGCGCGCAACGCTCGATGCTCGCGGCCACCATCGTGCTGGTGCTCGCGGATCTCGGCTGGCTCCTGTATCAGGCGGCGTCGATGAGCGGTGTCGGGTTGTCCGCGGCGTTCGGCGTGGTGCCGACGGTGCTGACGCAAACGCATGTCGGCTATGGCTGGAGCGTCGCGTTCGGCGGCGCGCTGGTGCTGCTCGGCACCGCGCTGAGCCATGGCACGGGCATGCTGCGCAATACGCTGCTGTGGCTCGCGGTGCTCGCGATCGCGGCGGGTAAGGCGTCGCTCGGTCATGCGGCCGATGCCGGCGTGGTGTCGGCCGCGATCGGCATGCAGACGCTGCACGTGCTCGCAACGAGCGTATGGGGCGGACTCGCGATGGCCTCCGGCCTGGCGGTGCTGCCGGCGCTCGGGGCATCCACCGCGCGGGGCATGCTGATCCGCACGGCGACCCAGGTGTCGAACGTGTCGATCGTCGCGGTCGCGTTGGTGTTGCTGTCGGGCGTCTTCAATGCGGTGCGCGACTCGGGCAGTTCGTTCGAAGCGATTCAGGCGAGCACGTGGGGTCATGTGCTGACGTTGAAGCTCGTGCTGGTCGCGCTCGCGCTGGTGCTCGGCGCGCTGAACCGCACATCGGCGCTGCCACGCCTGCGTCGCACCGCATCGACGATGGATGCGCACACCTTCGTCAACGTGATGTATTTGGAAGCGCTCGTGATGATCGGCGTGTTCGTCGTCGCGGCCGCGTTGTCACACACCGTGCCGGCGTTCGCTGCGCTCGGTTGAACGCGCGGCGCGGCATAGGCGATTGACCAATCGGCGATGGATGCGCGCCGCGTAAAAAAGCGCCGCACTGCGAAGCCCGCTTACTCGAAGCCGAGGCGATGACCGAGAATCGGCGCGCAGAACAACGCGATCGCGCAGCCCGCGGCCTTGCCTTCGAGTTCGGCGCCGGCCGCGTGCGAGCCGACCATCTGCGTGAGCAGATCGAAGACCTGCGGCAGGCAGTACAGCACCGCCGCGGCGATAAAGCATTTCCCGACTACCGAGATGTTCCATCCGCGCTCGTACGCGAGCATCGCGCCGATGATGCGCAGCACGCCGAACGCAACCAGCGCGCCGACCGCCGCCTGTTCGCGGATCAGATAGTCAGGAAGGAATTCGCCCATGGTGCTCCTCGCTGCATGCGTTGTTGGCATGCATTTCAGCAAGGAGCAGGACATACGTATGTCCGATACCGAACAAACGTCGCGAAAGCGGGGCGGGATAAGGCTCGGCGCGGAGTGATGCAGGTCGGGGGGCACCGCTCGAACGCCGGTTCGAGCCGGCTGGTCCGGGAAGTTACGTTACTGCGACGGCCCGCGCGTCACGTGGCCCGCCGGCGGCGTTCCGCCTGCTTCGCTCAGGTGTTCAGATCACCATTCGGCGACGCTGCCGTCCGCGTGACGCCACACCGGATTGCGCCAGCGGTGACCGACCTTCGCCATCTCGCGCACTTTCTCTTCGTTGACCTCGATGCCGAGTCCGGGGCCCTGCGGAATCGACACGAAGCCGTCTTCGTACTTGAAGACTTGCGGATTCTTGATGTAGTCGAGCAGGTCATTGCCCTGGTTGTAGTGGATGCCGAGGCTCTGTTCCTGGATGAACGCGTTGTAGCTGACCGCGTCGATCTGCAGACAGGTTGCGAGCGCGATCGGGCCGAGCGGGCAATGCAGCGCGAGCGCGACGTCGTAGGCTTCCGCCATCGCGGCGATCTTGCGGCACTCGGTGATGCCGCCCGCGTGCGACGCGTCCGGCTGGATGATGTCGACGTAGCCGCCCGACAGGATGTGCTTGAAGTCCCAGCGCGAATAGAGACGCTCGCCGAGCGCGATCGGCGTGTTGGTCTGATTGACGATGTCGCGCAGCGCCTCGGCGTTTTCCGACAGCACCGGCTCTTCGATGAACAGCAGCTTGTACGGGTCGAGTTCCTTGGCGAGCACCTTCGCCATCGGCTTATGCACGCGGCCGTGGAAGTCCACGCCGATGCCGATGTTCGGCCCGACCGCCTCGCGCACCGCCGCGACGTTGTTGATCACGCCTTGCACCTTGTCGAAGGTGTCGATGATCTGCAGCTCTTCCGAGCCGTTCATCTTGACGGCCTTGAAGCCGCGCTCGACCACCGCGCGTGCGTTGTTCGCGACATCGCTCGGACGGTCGCCGCCGATCCACGAGTACACCTTGATTTTGTCGCGCACCTGGCCGCCGAGCAGCGCATGCACCGGTACGCCGTGATGCTTGCCCTTGATGTCCCACAGCGCCTGATCGACGCCGGCGATCGCGCTCATCGTGATCGGGCCGCCGCGATAGAAGCCCGCGCGGTACATCACCTGCCAGTGATCCTCGATCAACAGCGGGTCCTTGCCGATCAGATAATCGGACAGTTCCTCGACGGCCGCGGCGACCGTATGCGCGCGGCCTTCCACCACCGGCTCGCCCCAACCGACGATGCCCTCGTCGGTCTCGATCTTGAGGAAGCACCAGCGCGGCGGGACGATAAAGGTTTCGAGCTTGGTGATTTTCATGGTGTGTGTCTCCGGTGTCGATCGAAGTTGGCGCTTACTCCGAACCCATGCAAAGCAGGTCTGCGGGCATGCAAAATTTCGGGGAATTCCATGCTACAACAAAACTGCATTAAAATACTATTAATAGTACTATTTGCCACATAGTGGTGAGATCTGCCGACTTACCGCCGCGTTGCGCGACGGGATCATCAACCGCGAGGAGAAAACCATTACGCACGATCTGCACGGGCGAGTCGTCCAACTGCTGGCGACCGCGATTCTGCGCGGCGACTATGCGCCGGAGTCGATCCTGCCTCGTGAAGCCGAGTTAATGGAGATGTTCGGCGTGAGCCGCACGGTGCTGCGCGAGGCGCTGCGCACGTTGACGTCGAAAGGGCTGATCGAATCGCGGCCGCGCGTGGGTACGCGCGTGCGGGTCAAGTCCGCGTGGAATCTGCTCGATGCCGATCTGCTCGACTGGTATTCACGCGTCGCCGAGCCGATGGCGTTCGCGCTCAAGCTGCAGGAAATGCGCGAGATGATCGAGCCTTATGCCGCCGGCCTCGCGGCCGCCGCGCACACCGACGATACGTTGGGTGCGCTTGCGGCCGCGCATACCGCGATGGTGGCGGCGCGCAACGTCGACGAATGGGTGCGCGCGGATCTGCAGTTCCACCTGCGCGTGCTCACCGCGTGCAGCAACGAACTGCTGATCCCGCTTGGCGCGCTGATCGAGCGCACGCTCGAGGCACAATTGCGGCTCAATGCGAAACGCGCCGATGTGTTCAACGCGTCGCTCGCCGAGCACACGGCGGTGTTCGAGGCGATCCGCGCCCGCGATGCCGCCGCGGCGTATGCGGCGATGGCGTCATTGCTCGGCGTGACGCGCGGGCGAATCGAAGGCTGAGGCGGACGTCGGCGCATTCGGTCTCAATCCATCGCCGCATGCGCGATCGACGCATCCGGTGCCTTGTGCGACGGCCGGATCAGCAGCAACAGCGGGATGACCAGCAGCGTCGCCACGAACATCAGCTTGAAGTCGTTCAGATACGCGACCATCGCCGCCTGCTGCGTGATCGACGCGTTCAGCGCCGCGATGTCATAGTTCGAGCCGCTGTTGAGCATCGACTGGAACGCCGGATTGAACGCGGTGACGTTCGCAGCGAGGTCCGCGTGCGAGATCTGCGTGTTGCGCGTCATCAGCGTCTGCACGATCGAAATGCCGATACTGCTGCCGATGTTGCGCATCAGGCTATAAGTCGCGGTGCCGTCCGCGCGCAGCTCCGGCGACAGCGTCGAGAACGTCAGCGTGGACAGCGGCACGAACACGAGGCCGAGTCCGAAGCCCTGGATCACGCCGGGCCACACGATGTCCGATGCCGATAGCACGATCGTGTACTGCATCATCTGCCACAGCGCGAACGCCGATATCAGGAAACCGCAGAGCAGCAACAGCCGCGCATCGACGCGCTTGAGCAGCCGGCCGGCGATCAGCATCGCGACCATCGTGCCGGCGCCGCTCGGTGCGGTGACGAGGCCCGTGGTCGCGACCGGATAGCCCATCAGGTTTTGCAGCATCGGCGGCAGCAGCGCGCGGGTCGCGTACATCACCGCGCCGATCACGAAGATGAACAACGTGCCGGTCGCGAAGTTCGGGTCCTTCAATAACTTGTACTTGAAAAACGAGCGCTCGCCGATCGTCGCCGTGTGCACGAGAAAAAACGCGAAGCTGATTGCCGCGACGAGCGCCTCGATCACGATCTCGGTCGACGAAAACCAGTCGAGCTGCTCGCCGCGATCGAGCATCGCCTGCAATGCGCCGATCGCGAGGCCGAGCGTGATGAAGCCGAACGCGTCGAACTTCACGTCGTGTTTCGGCGCGCGCGTCGGCAGGAAGCTCGCGACGCCGAACAGCGCGATCGCGCCGATCGGCACGTTGATGAAGAACACCCAGCGCCAGTTGTAGCTATCGGTGAGCCAGCCGCCGAGCGTCGGACCGAGGATCGGCCCGACCATCACGCCCATGCCCCACACGGCCATCGCCTGGCCCTGCTTTTCGCGCGGGTTGATGTCGAGCAGGATCGACTGCGACAGCGGCACCAGCGACGCGCCGAAGATCCCTTGCAACAGACGCGACACGACGATCTGCGACAGCGTCTCGGAGAGTCCGCACAACGCGGACGACACGGTGAAGCCGCCGATCGCGATCAGCAGCAGCCGCTTGACGCTGAGGCGATCCGCCAGCCAGCCGGTGAGCGGCGTGGCGATCGCGGCGGCGACGATATAGGAGGTCAGCACCCACGTGATCTCGTCCTGCGACGCGGACAGCGTGCCTTGCATATGCGGCAGCGCCACGTTGGCGATCGTGCTGTCGAGCGTCTGGATCAGCGTCGCAAGCATGATCGAGATCGTGATCATCGGCCGGTTGAGCAGCTCGGTGGCGCTCGCCGACGTGGAGGCGGAAGACATGGACGGTGGGGAGGCTCGATATAGTAAGCATGCTTAGTATATCGACGATACGGGTTGGCGCTATCGGGAGTTGTGCTGAGAATAGAACGCACACGCAGTCGCGCTGTACGCCGAAGTGCTTCCGTATAATCCGCGCATGAAAACCCAATTCGAAGAGCGCTTCGGCTTTCTGATCTACGACGTCGGCCGGCTGGCGGGCAAGCGGTTCGACGATCTCGCGAGGTCGTCGGTCGATCTGACGCGCGCGCAGTGTCGCGTGCTGGCCTATCTCGGCCACTACGGCGACATCAATCAGGCCCGGCTGGCGGATCTGCTCGAGGTCGCGCCGATCTCGGCGGGCCGGCTGCTCGACCGGATGGAGGAGGGCGGCTGGATCGAGCGGACCGCGAATCCGCAGGATCGCCGCGAGCGCCAGGTGCGCATGACGCCGAAGGCTGAGCGCACGCTCGGCAAGGCGCGTAAGGTCGGCGACGAGGTCGCGCTCGAAGCGCTCAATGGTTTCAGCGATGAAGAAGCGGCGCGGTTGATCGCGCTGCTGCAGCGGGTGCGCGGCAATCTGAGCCGGCTCGTGGATCGCTGAAGCGTCGCGGTGTTGGCGCGACGCCGAAGTCTTTCGCGCGAGCCGGGGTTACGTTGAGCTCGCGCTTCAAATCACGTTATCTGGATTCCGACGCCGGCGTGGCGCCGCTCGGCGGTACCAGCTCGTAACAGCCCGGCGCCACCGACGTTTTTGCTTTTGCATCCGGATGCTGCGTATCGATGCATTTGAACGCGCTCTGATCGCGCTGCACGAAGATCGTGTCGGCGGGACCGTTGTTGACCACGGCGACGATCTTGTAGCCGTCCTGCAGCAGCGTCGCGAGCATGGTGGAACTGGCGCGCCATTGACTGTCGGCGGTGCTCGGCGTTTGAGCTTGTGCGATGAGGGCGGCGGTCGTGCCGGCGAGCGTGAGCGCAGCGGTGGTTGCGGCGAGCGCGACGGTGCGGAGCGTCATTAAGGAACCTCTCGAAGTTGCGACGGAATTGCGGAAGGAAGCCGGAGGTGCCAACCAAACCCGCGGCGCTTCACTGCCCATACCCTGCGACGCCGCTGCTCATCGTTCGTTCCATCAGAAACTCGCGCAATGCTCGCTGGCAAGCCATGCTCGCCATCCGCCAAACTCCGAGATATCGGTTCCCGACTGCACGCCATACGGCTCGCAGAGGAAACCGGTAACCCACGAACCGTCGACGAGTTCGACCTTCCCCAGAACCAGCGGAGACGGAACGGTCGAAATAAACGAGCCGAACTCCGCGCTCGGCATTTCCCACACTTCGACAGCAATTTTTGCGCCGCCATCGGTGACGCGCCACAGGCCTGGACGCCTCGTGCCGTCCGCCGACGCAGGCAGCGCCGACAACCGGTATTGCGCGGCAGTCTGAGTGGCCTGCAAGAGCCGCCCGCGTCGGGCAAGCAGATCGCGGTTGAGGGGCAAACCTTGCATGTGTGCGCCGCAGACCGCGATCCGCATGCGATCGTGGCTCGCCGCGCATCGTTCGCCGCGCGGCTCCGGCTCGACGGTTAGACCTCCGACGCAGTGCACGCCGCTCTTTCGTTGCAGCAGGTCGGCCACACCCAACAGATACTGGTCGGTGAACGCGCGGCCAAAGACGGTCACGCCCCAGGGCAGACCATTCTTCGTGAAACCGGTCGGCGTAGCGACGGCGGCATAGTCCAGCAGATTCATGAAATTCGTGTAATAGCCGAGCAGGGAGTTCGGACCAATGGGGTCGCGCTCCAACTCGTCGAGCGTCACGGCACGCGGATACGTCGGCGTCAGAACGAAATCGAGTGAATCGATCGACGCATCGCAGAGGGCCTTCAATTCCTGCAAGCGGTACTGCGCGCGAAACAGTTCGACCGCGCTCGCGCCGGGTGCCTTCGCCAACACATCGCGAATGACGGGCAAAACCGCGGCGGGTTTCTCCGTCATCAACTCGCCCGCCACGCTGTAACGCTCGGCCACCCACGGCCCCTGATAGAGCAGATTGGCGGTTTCGACAAACGGCGTGAAGTCGATTTCGACAGCTTCACCACCTGCTTCTTCGAGCAACGCGCGCACCTTCGCGAACAGCCCGGGGCTCTCGGAACAGCCGGCGAATTCCAGTTGCGCCGGCACGCCGAACTTGAACGCCGTGGGCTCGCCAAACGCGCGTGCCGTATTCCATTGCGGATTCGCGCGGCTGTATGCATCGCGAGGATCGGGGCGCGCGCTCAACGCAAGCAACTCGCTCGCTTCTTGCGCCGTCGCCGTGAAGAACGTGACGCAATCGAGCGTGCGGCACGCGGGCACCACACCCGCGGTGGACAGCAGGCCTTTAGTCGGCTTGAGACCGACGAGATTGTTCAGCGCGGCAGGCACGCGACCGGAACCGGCCGTGTCGGTCCCGAGCGCGAAACTGGCGACGCCGAGCGCGACCGCGAGTGACGACCCCGCGCTCGAGCCGCCCGACGGATAGTCGGGATGCACGCTATTGCGACACTTGCCATACGGCGACCGGGTGCCGTTCAGACCGGTCGCAAACTGGTCGAGATTGGCTTTGCCGAGCGGCACAGCGCCGAGCGCGATCAATTGCGCAACGACACTCGCCGATCGCGACGGCGTGTACGCGAACGCGGGGCACGCGGCGGTCGTCTGAATGCCGGCGAGATCGATGTTGTCCTTGATCACGAACGGAACGCCATAGAGCGGCAGGCTTTCGACGTCCTGGGTGTCGAGCCAGTCGAGGTAGGGCGCGACTTCATCTTCGGTCAGAAGATGGATGAACAGATTGAACGATGGATTGAGCGCCGCAGCTTTTTCGAGCAGTTCAGCGACGAGCCTGCGCGGCGTGAGCGTTCCATCACGGTATGCGGAGCGAAGTGTCGGGAGGCGAAGATCGAATGACGAGAATGAAGACATGGTTTGCGTCCAGATAATTAGTGACGTTCGACGACGGCGACGCGTTGCCCCGCGCGCACGGGCGAACCCGGCGCCACGTAGATCTCGCCGACCGTTCCGGCGCACGGCGCACACACCGGGATTTCCATCTTCATCGACTCGATGATGAGCAGCACGTCGCCCGCGTCGACCGCGTCGCCGGTTTTCACCTTGACTTGCCAGAGGCTGCCGGCGATCTCGCTGTCCACGGCGACTTCGCCGTCGTGAAGCGGAGCTAACTGAGTGTCTTCGGTGACCGGCGTCTCGAACGTGATTTCCGAGGTGCCCGCTTCACGCCACCGCTCGCGCTCGGCCTGGAAGGCCGCCTGCTGCCTTGAACGGAACTGCTCGATGCTGGCGGATTCGCTAGCGAGAAACGCCTGATAGTCCGGCAACGAAAGCTCGGACTCTTCAATCCGCAACGGAAAACGCCCAAGCGGAAAGTCCGCGCGGATGCGCAACAGTTCGTCGGCCGATACTTCGTAGAAACGAATCTGGTCGAAGAAGCGCAGCAAATAATGCTGGCCGGCGAAATCCGCGACTTCGCGGTAGCGATTCCACATCTGCAACGTGCGGCCGACGAATTGATAGCCGCCAGGCCCTTCCATGCCATACACGCACAGATACGCGCCGCCGATGCCGACCGAGTTCTCCGCGGTCCACGTACGGGCCGGGTTGTATTTCGTCGTGACCAGCCGGTGACGAGGGTCGAGCGGTGTCGCGACGGGTGCGCCGAGGTACACGTCGCCGAGGCCCATCACCAGATAGCTCGCATCGAAGACGATTTGCCTGACCGCGTCGATGGAGTCGAGGTCGTTGATGCGGCGAATGAATTCGAGGTTGCTCGGGCACCACGGCGCGTTCTTGCGCACGGTGGTCATATATTTTTCGATCGCGAGCTGGCACGCGGGGTCGTCCCATGACAGCGGCAGATGAACGACGCGCGACGGCACGCGCAGATCCTTCTGCAACAGGACCTCGTCCCACGCCCGCGCGACGATGTCGAGCAACCTGGCGAGCGGCAGATCCTCGGGCCGGTAGTGGATCTGCAGCGAACGGATGCCCGGCGTGAGATCGATGACGCCAGTCAGATGCTGCGCTTCGAGGGACTGCATCAGCGCATGTCCGCGAAACCGTGCCACGAGGTCGAGCTCCGCTGGACCGATTTCGAGCAGCAGATGTGTGTCGCCGGATACACGCGCGACGAGTCTGTCGCGGTCCGCCCCGGTATCGAGCACGATCGGCGACGTCAGCGATGCTCTTGTTTCGCTCGGCGCACCCGGTGCAATCTCGAGGCTCTCCAGTTCCCGACGACGCTCACGCGCAGCCTCACGCGCTTCGTCGACTTCGACGGGCGCGAAGCGGATCTTGTCGCCTGCTTTCAGCTGGCCGATCTGCCAGAGGTCCGCCTCGATGATCGTCACCGGACAGACGAAGCCGCCGAGACTCGGGCCGTCGGGTCCGAGAATCACGGGCATGTCGCCGGTGAAGTCGACGGCGCCGACCGCGTACGGATTATCGTGAATGTTCGACGGATGCAGTCCAGCCTCGCCGCCGTCCTCGCGCGCCCACTCGGGTTTCGGTCCGATCAGGCGCACGCCGGTACGGCTGGAGTTGAAGTGAACCTCCCACTCGGTGTCGAGCAGCTGCGCGATATAGCGGGCGCTGAAGTATTCGGGTGCGCCGTGCGGACCATAGATCACGCGAACGGTGCGCACGCCGTCGAGCGTCGGCGCGTCGACGAGCGCCGCGCCGGCTTGCGCATCGCCGCGCGGATAAAGATGCAGCACGTCGCCCGCGCGGATCGCGCGGCCGCCATGTCCGCCGAACTGGCCGAGCGTAAAGGTGCTGCGGCTGCCGAGATACAGTGCGACGTCGAAGCCGCCGCGCACGCACAGATAAGCGCGCGCGCCCGCGCCGCGTATCGTGCCGAGCGCAAGCGTCGAACCCGCCGGCACATGGAGGCTCGTGTTCAGCGGCTGAGCGACATCGTCGAGCAGCACCGGAATCTGCGCGCCGGTGATGGCGACCACGGCATCCGTGTTGAAGCGCAGCGTCGGCCCGCTCATCGTGACTTCGAGAGCGGCGGCGTCGGCCGCATTGCCGAGCAGGCGATTGCCGAGCCGCATCGCCCGGTCATCCATCGGCCCCGACGGCGGGATGCCGACTGCCCAGTAGCCCAGGCGGCCGGGATAGTCCTGCACCGTCGTCTGCGTGCCGCCGCTGACGACTTCGACCGTGCTGGCCTGATACCTGAGCCCTTCGAGACATCGAGTCCACGGTTCGCCCGACGCGAACGGCCGGTCGCGCAGAATCTGGCGCAGATAGTCGCGATTCGTCTCGACGCCGTAGAGTCGGGTGTTGCGCAGCGCATCGTCGAGCGCATCGCGCGCTTCATCGCGAGTCGGCGACCACGCGATCACTTTCGCGAGCATCGGGTCGAAGTAAGGCGGCACTTCGCAACCGGCCTCGATCCATGTATCGATGCGCAATGCGCGCCCGTCAGCGTGCGGGAACTCGACCTCGGTCAAGAGGCCCGGACTCGGTTTGAAATCACGCCCCGGATCTTCCGCGTAGAGTCGCGCCTGGATCGCGTGCCCTCGCGGCGTTAGACTCGCCGCCAGGTGCTTCAGCGGCGCGAGCGTGCCGGCCGCCAGTTCGATCATCCAACGCACGAGGTCGACGCCCCACACCTGTTCGGTGACGCCGTGCTCGACCTGCAGACGCGTATTGACTTCGAGGAAGTAGAACTGTTCGGCGGCGCTGTCGTACACGAATTCGACGGTGCCGGCGGAGCGATAGTCGACGGCTTTCGCGAGCTTGACCGCTGCCTCGCAGAGCGCGGCCTGAATGCCGTTCGGCAGGCAGGGGGCGGGCGTTTCCTCGAGCACCTTCTGATTGCGCCGCTGCACCGAGCAGTCACGCACGCCAAGCGCGAGCGCGTCGCCTTTGCCGTCGCCGAATACCTGCACTTCCAGATGCCGCGCCCGTTCGATGTACTTCTCCAGAAACACGCCGGCATCGCTGAAATTGTTTTCGCCGAGGCGCTTCACGGCATCGAAATGGGCGCCGAGTTCGTCGGCGTTCCAGCACACCCGCATGCCGATGCCGCCGCCGCCCGCGGTGCTCTTCAGCATCACCGGATAGCCGATGGCCTGTGCCGCCGCGAGCGCCGCCGGCAAGTCCGCGAGCAGCCCGGTGCCTTCGAGCATCGGCACCCCTTCGTTGGCCGCGATTTCGCGGGCCGTGTGCTTGAGGCCGAACGCGCGAAGCTGCGCGGGTGTCGGTCCGATGAACGCGATGCCGGCCGCTTCGCAGGCTTCGCCGAACGCCGCGTTCTCCGATAAGAAGCCGTAGCCGGGATGGATCGCCTGCACGCCTTCGCGACGCGCAATCGCGAGGATCTTGGCCACGTCGAGATAAGTCAGCGCGGCCGGACCCTCGCCGAGCGCATGCGCGACAGGCGCTTCGCTGACGTGGCGGCTCGCTCGGTCGGCTTCCGCATAGATGGCGACGCCGGTGACGTCGAGTTCGCGCAACGTCCTGAGAATGCGGCACGCGATAGCGCCGCGATTGGCGATCAGAATCTTCTCGAACATGGAAGGTGTGTTGATTCGAAGGCGGGCCGTCCCGCCGTGGGAATGGCCGGCCGTGGTCGTCCACGGCCGAAGTCGCGTCAGCGATGCGTCTGGATCAGTTCTTCGCGCGTACGGCTGAAGTACCGGCCCGAGCGAACCAGCATGAGGAGAAAAAGCCAGTGGCGGATGCGCTTCAATTCCATATCAGCAGCTCCGCGGGCGTCGGGTTGTAGGCGTTGCACGGATTGTTCAGCTGCGGGCAGTTGGAGATCAGTACGATCACGTCCATCTCCGCGCGCAATTCGACGTATTTGCCCGGCGCGGAAATGCCGTCTTCGAAGCTGAGCCCGCCCGTGGCCGTGACCGGCACGTTCATGAAGAAGTTGACGTTCGCGCCGATGTCCTGCTTCGACAGGCGGCCGTCATGTGCGCAGGCACGCAGGAAGTTGTCGCGGCAGCTGTGCATGTAGCGCTTCTCCAGTGCGTAGCGCACCGTGTTGCTTTCCTGCGCGCAGGCGCCGCCGAGCGTATCGTGGCGGCCGCACGTGTCGGCGACGATCGTCAGCATCGGCTTGCCGAGGTTCGAGTACAGCACCGAGCCCGTCGTCAGGTAGAGGCTTTTTTGCCGGCGCAACGTGCGTTGCGGGTCGAAGCGCTCGCGCGGATCGGCGAGGCTGTAGAACAGCGTGTCGACCGCCTGGTTGCCTTCGAGATCGACGATGCGCAGCGTTTGCCCGGCCTTCACCTCGTGAAGCCACGGCTCGCCGGCGGCGAGTGTCTCGCGATAGACCGCGGTTTCCGGACGTTTGTCGCTGACGATAAGCGTGCTGGTCATAAGCGTGGCCTTCGCTCAAAGAAAGAAGCGTTCTGTGTTGATGAAACCGCGTGCGTTCTCTTCGCATGCGGTGCGGCAAACTTCGGCGACCTCGGGCCGCGCGTCGCTCAACTCGAGCTTGACGGGCCTCGGCGCGTACTCGGGGTTCGGGTCGAGCGGGTGCTGGATCGCGGTGAGCACGACGAGCGTGTTCATCGGTGCGTAGAGCTCGACGTAGTTGCCCGCTTTTGAGTTTCCTGGCACGAAACTGAGAACGCCGTCGTCGCTGACATCGACACGGCTAAACAGATTGAGCGTCATCAGCAGGTCAGTGATGCCGAGCCCCCACTTGCCCATTTCGACGAGCAGGTTGTCCGTGCCGTTGCGATAGAACGCGTTGCGCAGCTCCTGGTAGCGGCCCGCGCCGTATCGTTCGCGAACCTCGTCGGCATTCGAAGCTCCACCGATGCTGTCGTGCCAGCCACAGGTATCCGCGACGATCGCGGCAAGCACGCGGCCCATGTCGGAGTACAGGCAGTGCCCGACCGTGAGCCTGGCCGTGTGCTGGCACTTCAACGAATCCGGCAGATTGAGCCGTTCGCTCTTTTCCGTCGCGTTGACCATCATCACGCTGACGTTCGCACCGCCACGCAGGTCGGTAATGCGCAGTGATCGACCACGCTTGACGATCAGCGACGTATGGCCGCCGCCTGGGACGGTTTCTTCAAGCAATAAGGTCGTATCTGAGTTCATACCTGAGTTCCCTTCAGTCGGAGACCAGTTCGATATGCGATGCGCCTCGCACGGCAGCCTCGGCGATCTGCACGGCGGACATGGAATCGCGGCTACGGTCGAGCGCAATGTTGTAGGTGATGCGCGCGCCATAGGCGCCCGGCGCCTGCGGGTCGACGCGCACCTTGTCGAAAACCAGCACGCGGCTTCCCAACGTGAAGCCTTCTTTCAGGTCATGCGTGACCATGAAGATCGTGAGCTTCGCTTCGCGCCACAGGTCGGAGAGCAGCTCATGCATGTCCTTGCGGATGCCGGGGTCGAGCGCGCCGAATGGTTCGTCGAGCAGCAGCACGCGAGGCTTCATCATCAGCGCCTGCGCGATCGCGAGGCGTTGCTGCATGCCGCCCGACAGCTGCTGCGGAAACTTGTTCAAGGCCGCGCCCAGCCCGACGCGCTCGAGCATGGCCGCTGCCTCGTCTTGCGCCACGCGCCGACGGACACCGAATAGCCGGCCGGTGAACTTCGCCTGTGGAAGCTCCAGCCCCAGCATCACGTTGCGCAACACACTCAGATGGTCGAACACCGAGTAGCGTTGAAACACGACGCCGCGATGCCGGTCCGGTTCGCCGGGCAGCGGCTTGCCGTCCAGCAGGATCTCGCCGCGCGTCGCGCGCTCCTGACCCAGCAGCAGGCGCAGAAACGTCGACTTGCCGCAGCCGGACGCGCCGACCATCGAACAGAACTCGCCTTCCTTGACGGTCAGATTCAAACGCTCGAGCACGACCTGGTCGCCGTACTCTTTCCAGACGTTGCGGACCTCGATCATCGCGCGCCTCCGTACCACGGGAAGCACCATTGCGTGATCCGGCGCAGCAGCTCGTCGGTGAGCCATGCGAGCAGCGTGATCCACGCGACGTACGGCAGGATCAGATCCATCGACAGATAGCGGCGCACGAGAAAGATGCGGTAGCCGAGGCCATCGGTCGACGCGATCGCTTCGGCTGCGATCAGAAAGAGCCACGCCGCGCCGAGAGAAAGACGCGTCGCCGCCAGCAGACGCGGCAGCAGTTGCGGCAGCACCAGACGCAGAATCAGCGTCCAGCTGGTGGCGCCGAGCGTCTGCGCCTTGACCCACAGCTCGACCGGAATCTCGCGGGCGCGAGCATGCAGATCGCGAATGATCACCGGCGTGATGCCGACGACGATCAGCACGACCTTCGACAACTCGTCGAGCCCGAACACGATGAACAGGACCGGCAGCACCGCCAGCGGCGGCACCATTGAGATCACGGTGATGAAAGGCGACAGCGTCGCGCTGACGAGCGGAAACGAACCGGTCGCGATCGCGGCCACCAGTGCGATCACGGCACTGACGACAAGGCCGATGCCGAGCCGCCGCAAGCTCGACAGCGTGTCGGTCCACAACAGGTACTCGCCGGTGCGCTTGTCCTCGGTGAAGGCGGCCGACTTCACCGCGTCGCTCATTTGCGCCGCGCTCGGCAGCAGCTTGTCATCGGGATTGAGCGAGAGTCGCATCGAGGACCCGGTGAAGTAGACCGCGAACAGCACGACGAACGGCAGCAGAAGCAGCATCAAGCCGCCGATCCGGCTCGGATGTCGATTGATGAGTCGCATGGTGAGCGCCTGGTTGGAAAGCTGGGATGCGAGCCCGCCATGGCGAGCCCCCGGCGAGTGCCTGGACGGTCCGTGTCAGAGCTTGCCCGCGGCCGCCATCGCGACGTAGGTCGGATCGAAACGCAGCTTGACGTTGTTCTTGTTGCCGACCACGACGCCCTTGTCGAACGCCATGCCGACCGCGTCCGCGCTCTTCGCGTCCTGTCCGAGCAGGCCGTGATCGAAAGAGAACTTCGCGACGCGCGTCATGATCTTCGGCATGTCGGCGCTGGTGACGAAGTCGAGCGCGGCTTGCGGCGAATAGAAGAGGGCGGTCGTCGCCAGTTGGCCCTTGAAGTTGGCGAGATCGGTGCCCGAGGCCTTCGCCATCGCGCTCAGCGCGGACGTGCTGGCCGCGGAGTCGGTGTGCATCAGCGCGACCATTTCGAACCATGCACCGGTCAGCGCTTTGCCGAGGGCGGGGTTCTGCTGCAACGTCTTCGTGTTGACGACCATCATGTCCATGATTTCGCCGGGGATCTTGCTGGAGTCGAAGACTTCGCTGACGTTCGGCTGCGACTTCAGATCGGCGAGCATCGGATTCCAGGTGACCGCGTTGTGAACCGTGGGGGTCGCGAATGCGCCCGAGATGTCGGCATCCGAGGTGTTCACGACCTTGAGGTCGCGCTCGCTCATGTGAGCGCTTTCGAGCGCGCGTGCGAGCAGGTAGTGGGAGACGGAAAACTGCACGAGGTTGACCTGCTGCCCCTTCAGGTCGGCGATCTGCTTGCCCTTGCCCTTCATCAGCACGCCGTCGTTGCCGTTCGAATAGTCGCTGACGATCAGTGCCGTCGAATCCACGCCGCCGGAGGCGGGAATCGTGAGCGCGTCCATGTTGGTCATCGCGCAGCCGTCGAACTTGCCGGCCGTGTACTGATTGATGGACTCGACGTAGTCGTTCAGCTGCACGACGTCGACATTGATGCCGTATTTCCTGGCCCATTTGGACACGATGCCCTGGGTTTTCGCCTCACCCCATGGCATCCAGCCGGCGTAGATGGTCCAGCAGACCTTGAAGTCGTTGCGGCCCGCGGCGAACGTGGGGCTCGAGGCGAAGGTGGCGAGGGAGACGGCGGCAATACCAAGACAGCGAACGAGCTTGAACATGGGTTGACCTCGGAGGGGACGGTTAGCGACGGCAGGGAGCAGCGCAAACATCGCGTTCTCTCCCGGGCTTTTGTCCCGCCGTGTAACCTCGCCTGAGGTCGACAGCTCTCGGACCAGCACCTGCGTGAAGCAGGCCGGAACCCTAGCCGTCCATTTCCAGATTGTCTGTCGAACCGGAGGTTGCGCCGGCTCCTTGCGCGCTCTTTAAAGCGGGAAGTGTGCCAGGGGCCATACCGCGGGTTGGTCGCTAGGTTTGTGCGGAGAAGGGCAAGTTTTTGCCCCGGGGCGGGGAAGGTGTGCACTGATGTGTGTCAGGGAGTGCACTCGATTCGGGCGTGAGAGGACGGGTATGCGCATCTTGCTCCAGAGCATTTGCAGGAGGCTAAACGCTTAAATCCCTACGCCAATTGGAAGAAATAGATTGTTGAGAGATATCGCTACGCGAACCTCATGCTTCTCAGTTTCTGGCTGCCCACCCGAACGAAGCCTGAAGTTGACGCAAAACATCAAACGTATCGCGGCTAGCTACGCCAAAATTTCGGCAAACGTTGGGAATTTTTACTTTTGTCGAGTTCTCACTGAATTGCTCATGAGTTGCAATACCCCATCCCATTGTTCTGGCCTTCGCGATGAGCCAAGGATCTGCTCCACCAAGGAAAAGATCTTTATTCGGGCGGCTGTAGCGCGCGACCGATTCAACGTGTTGAACAACCTCACCAAATGCGGCTTGGGTCGGCACATCGGCAACGTCGAGAAACCAACCGGTACCACGTCGGGCTTCTATCCACTGTGCAAGGTGATCGCCACGACCCGCGAGTTCGTCGTACACCTCTCCGATACTCGCGATAACCCCTTGCGCATTAGCGTTATCCAGCCAGTCCCAAAAGCCCGGGCAAATATCGTTTGCATAGTAACGATTTTGCGCCTCAATAAAGATGTTGGTATCCAGCAGGTACATTCTTATTATTCCCCGTACACGCTACTTGCGAGCTTCTTCAAGTTTGCAGGGGCGACTCCGAGCAAGCTGCCCGCATCACGCAGCAGCATTCGGCCCTCAAATGCGGTTTCTAGAACGGCCTTCGTCAGCAGCTTTCCGTTCCTCACCGCCGAAGTTTTATATGGATTTCCACCACTAGATTGCCGCGCAGCGGCCGCAGCCCATGCCTCGCGTTCAGCTTGATAGAAAGCGGCGAACTCATTCCAGGGCGCGAGTCTGAGTTCCACGGCCCGTCTGCCGACAACGACGCCACTAACCTTAAAGGTACGAGCGAGTTCGCGGACTTGCGCCACGAACCCAGCTCGATCGTTCCACCGAGCTCGAAACTCCGCCGCCGGAACCAAAAACTCTGCTGCCGTGGCATTGCACAGCCGCTCGACGTCGCCGCCGTGCTGCTGAGCGATACCAATCCTCTCGTTAGAGACTCCGCTCTCACCAAGCCACAAGTGCGCGATCTCGTGAATCAGCGTGAAAATCTGTGCGGCCTTCGCATCCTTGCCATTAAGAAATACGACCGGAGCATATTGATCTGCGACCACGAAACCCCGAAACTCATCGACCGACAACGGACGATGAGTATTGTTGCCCACGATTCCAGATCGCATTACTAGAATCCCCGCGTCCTCGATCCGAGCGATCAACAGTCGAAGGTAGTCCTCCCAGTTGGCGCAGTTAATGCGGTCCTCTGCCGTGACTTGTAACGTGCGACCAATATCAGCCGCAATGTCGGTTGGCGCACCGCGAACGTTAAATCGTCCGATAAACGCCAACGGCTCTTGGCCCTGCAGCCGTCGATATTCTCTGAACCAAGTTTGCTTCCGCATAACATCGTTGAATATGTCGCGGAAGTCGGCACTCAGCGGACGCACTGGATCGTCCCCCACCGTTCGGAAATCGGCAATCGGTAGGGCTTCCTCGGGCGGCTCAGGGAGGTAGAAGTAGCCGAAGGGAATGTGAGTGATCTCGGCAATGCGCTTAGCCTGGCGGAAGGTTGGCTTCCGTTCGCCAGTTTCCCAAGATACCACCCGCGCAGTGGCTGTTCCCAACTTGTCGGCCAACGCGAGTGCGTCTATACCGGAGCGCTGGAGCGCCCAAGTCAGTATCGCGGGATTGATCTGTGCCTCGGCCATGATTCGTATCGGTCGCTTCGACTCGGTCTTGTTCTCGTCTTGGGCTTGTGCGGGCCAGACGACGCTTCGGGTCCGGTACGAAATCATACCGGACGGCGACTACGAACGGCTTGTGCTCAAAACCCTAGCAGGAGACGAAAACGCCGTTGACACTGTCGTTGACAGAGCGCAGAAATGACAAAGGGTTAGCCGAAGCTAACCCTTTGATTTTACTGGTGGCGAATCAGGGACTCGAACCCCGGACCTGCGGATTATGATTCCGTCGCTCTAACCGACTGAGCTAATTCGCCGAAAGAAGCGAAATTATGCAGGGGCCACCGGAGGCTGTCAACCCCCGGCTCACAACTTTTTCAGATAGCTCCGGCTGTCGGTCCACTCAATCCTTCGCGTAGATATCCGAGTCCTTGGTTTCGCGCACGAACAGCATGCCGATCACGAAGGTGACCACCGCGATGACGATCGGATACCAGAGCCCCGAGTAGATGTTGCCCTTCGCCGCGACGATCGCGAACGCGGTGGCCGGCAGGAAGCCGCCGAACCAGCCATTGCCGACGTGATACGGCAGCGACATCGACGTATAACGGATGCGCGTCGGGAACATCTCGACCAGCATCGCCGCGATCGGCCCGTAGACCATCGTCACGTAGATCACGAGGATCGTCAGGATCACGATGCTCATCGGCCAGTTGATCTGAGCCGGATCGGCCTTCGGCGGGTAGCCGGCGGCCTTCAGCGTCGCGGCGAGCGTCTTCTCGAACGTCTTGGCTTGCTCCTTCGCGTCGCCGGCGCGGCCGTCGAACGTGTTGACGACCGTATCGCCCACGCGGATCTGCGCGATCGTGCCGGCAGGCGCCGCGACGTTGTCGTAGTTCAGGCCGGCTCGCGACAGCGCGCCCTTCGCGATGTCGCATGAGCTCGTGAACTTCGCCGTGCCCACCGGGTTGAACTGGAACGAGCACTCGGCCGGATCGGCGATCACGACGATCGGCGACTTCGCGGTTGCCGCTTCGAGCGCCGGGTTCGTGTAGTGTGTGAGCGCCTTGAACAGCGGGAAGTAGGTGAGTGCGGCGATCAGCAGGCCGGCCATGATGATCGGCTTGCGGCCGATGCGATCCGACAGCGAGCCGAAGAACAGGAAGAACGGCGTGCCGATCAGCAGCGCGAGCGCGATCATGATGTTGGCGCTCGAACCGTCGACCCTCAGCGTCTGCGTGAGGAAGAACAGCGTGTAGAACTGGCCCGTGTACCAGACGACAGCCTGGCCGGCCGTCAGGCCGAGCAGCGCGATAATCACGACCTTCAGGTTCTTCCATTGGCCGAACGCTTCGGAAAGCGGCGCCTTCGAGGTCTTGCCCTCGGCCTTGATGCGCGCGAACACCGGCGACTCATGCAGTTGCAGGCGAATCCACACCGACACCGCGAGCAGCAGGATCGACACGACGAACGGAATGCGCCAGCCCCAGGCGCCGAAGGCGTCTTCGCCCATGAACGTGCGAATGCCGAGAATCACGAGCAGCGACAGAAACAGACCGAGCGTGGCGGTGGTCTGGATCCATGCGGTGTAGAAGCCGCGGCGGTTCGCTGGCGCGTGTTCGGCCACGTAGGTTGCGGCGCCGCCATACTCGCCGCCGAGCGCGAGACCCTGCAGCAGGCGCATCGCGATGAAGAGCACCGGCGAAGCGATGCCGATCGCCGCGTAGCCCGGCAGGAAGCCGACGAGGAACGTCGACAGGCCCATGATGATGATCGTGATCAGGAAAGTGTACTTGCGCCCGACCATGTCGCCGAGCCGCCCGAATACGATCGCGCCGAACGGCCGCACCGCGAAGCCCGCCGCGAAGCTGAGCAGCGTGAAGATGAACGCCGCGGTCGGATTGACGCCGGAAAAGAAGCTCTTGCTGATGAAGGCCGCAAGCGAGCCGGCCAGATAAAAGTCGTACCACTCGAAAACCGTACCCAGCGACGATGCGAAGATCACCCGCTTCTCATCGCGCGTCATCGGCACGTGCGAGATTTGCCCGCCAACGGTAGCCATATTGTCGTCTCCAATATTGATATACACGCGGATCGCCGGCACAGGCGTTCCCGTGCAACCGATTATTGGAGTGGAAACTTACGGCGTTCTGACTCGGCGCTGAACCTGGGGGTAGTCCGGTAAGCCGACGAATAGGCGTTCAATTTCCGTCAATGTGCTGGGATGTTCCCGCAATCCACGCTGAAATATCTCAAAAAACGCTGACCGTCACGCTGACGATAGAGGCGCGTTAGGGTAAGTCCCGCCCCGTTCGAGCACGTGCAAGCTGACGCGCACCAGTGTGCCGGCGAGCCGCGGTGACTCCTGGTAGACGTTGTCGTCGATGGCGAGCTCGCCGCCGTGCATTGCCGCAATCTCGCGCACGATCGCGAGGCCGAGGCCGCTGCCGTCGCCCTCGCGGCCCAGAATCCGGTAAAAGCGCTCGACCACACGAGAGCGCTCGCTGGCCGGAATGCCGAGCCCGGTGTCCTCGACTTCCAGGTGCACGAGCCGCGCGGGGGCGTCGTGCCGCACGCGCACGGTGATGCGGCCGCCCGCCGGCGTATAGCGGATCGCGTTGTCGATCAGGTTCGACAGCATTTCACGCAGCATCACCGGATTGCCGGCGACTTCGACCGGCTCGTCGGGCGCTTCGTAGCCGATGTCCATCTGCTTCGCGAGCGCGGCCTGCACCCATTCGCGCACCGCGCTGCGCGCGAGTTCGCCGAGTTCGAGCGGCGTGAAGATCTGCCCCGACCGACGGTTTTCCGCGCGCGCCAGCGCGAGCAATTGCGTGACGAGCCGCGCGGCCTGCTCGGAGCTCGTCGCGATCTGTTCGAGCGAGCGACGAACCTCGGCCGACGCGTTCTGGCGCAGCGCGAGCTCGGCCTGGGTGCGCAGGCCGGCCAGCGGCGTTTTCATCTGATGCGCGGCGTCGGCGATGAAGCGCTTCTGTAGCTCCATGTTCTGTTCGAGGCGCGTGAGCAGATCGTTGAACGACGTGACGAGCGGCTCGATTTCCGGCGGCGCGCGGCGCGCTTCGAGCGGCGACAGATCGTCCGGCCGGCGCGCGCGGATATGCGCCTGCAGCGCATGCAGCGGCTCGAGCCCGCGCGACAGCCCGAACCACACGAGCAGGATCGCGAGCGGCAGGATCACGAACTGCGGCAGGATCACGCCCTTGATGATGTCGTTGGCGAGCTGGCTGCGCTTGTCGAGCGTTTCGGCGACCTGCACGAGCACGGCCTGCGCGCGCCCGGCGTCTGCGGAAACTCGACGGTCGTGTAGGCGACGCGGATGTCGTTGCCGCGCAGCACGTCGTCGCGGAATTCGACGAGGCCCGGTGGCGGGCGGTCTTCCTCGTGCGGCAGTGGCATGTCACGCTCGCCGGCCACGAGCTCGCCGCGCGTGCCGAGCACCTGAAAGAACACGCTGTCGACGTTGTCGGCACGCAGGAAATCGCGCGTCGACTCGGGCAGCGACAGCTCCGCGACGCCGTTGACCGGATGGATCTGGCGCGCGAGGACGTAGGCATCGGTTTCGAGCGCGCGGTCGAACGGCCCGTTCGCGATCGACTTCGCGACCAGATAGGTGACCGCGAGGCTCATCGGCCACAGCAGCAGCAGCGGCGCGAGCATCCAGTCGAGAATTTCGCCGAACAGCGAGCGCGGACGCGCTTCGGCGGCGGCTTCGGTTTCGTCGGGCGCGGCGAACGGATTGGCGTAGCGCGCGTCGCGCGCCTCGTCGAGGTCCGCAGCGTGCGCCGTGGCGCGATCAGCGCGTGCGGACATCGCTGGCCTCTATTTGTAGTGGTGGCTCGCCGGCATCGCGGTGGACGACGGCGCGGTGGACGATTGTGCCGCTTGTGCCGTCTGCGGCTCGGAGCCGGCCGGGGTGGCGGGCGCGCTCGCATTCGCCGGCGGCGCCGCTTTTTCGAGACAGTAGCCGAGCCCGCGCACGGTGATGATGCGCACGCCGCTCGGTTCGATCTTCTTGCGCAGCCGGTGCACGTAGACTTCGATCGCGTTGTTGCTGACTTCCTCGCCCCATTCGCATAGATGGTCGACGAGCTGCTCTTTCGAGACCAGCCGGCCGATCCGTTGCAGCAGCACTTCGAGCAGCCCGAGTTCGCGCGCGGACAGATCGATCGCCTGGTCGTTGACGTAGGCGATGCGGCCCACCTGATCGAACGACAGCGAGCCATGCCGCACGACGGTCGGGCCGCCGCCCGCGCCGCGCCGTGTCAGCGCGCGCACGCGCGCTTCGAGTTCGTTCAGCGCGAAGGGCTTGGCCATGTAATCGTCGGCGCCGAGGTCGAGGCCTTTGACGCGTTCGTCGACGCTATCGGCGGCGGTCAGGATCAGCACGGGCAGGTTCGAATTGCGCGCGCGCAGGCGGCGCAGCACCTCGAGCCCGGACATGCGCGGCAGGCCCAGATCGAGGATCAATAGGTCGAACGTCTGCATTGACAACGCGGTATCGGCTTCTACGCCGCTTTTCACGTGATCGACCGCATAGGCCGATTGGCGGAGTGATCGAACCAGACCATCCGCGAGTATGCTGTCGTCTTCGGCAATCAGAATTCGCATGATGCGCCAGCCTGGCTTTGCCGGCACCGTGGGGGGGGGCCCCGGCGCGCAGCGGTCTCCGAACATTTTGTGGGTAGTTGGGGCGATGCGACAGTAAAAGATGCGCGTTCGCATCACAATCGCGCTTGCCAAAACTACTGTTTTTTTATACAGTGTCTGCGTTTCGTGTGATGTCCTGGAGACTCCGCTCAATTCGAGTGGAACCGCGGGTGCACACCTGCCTCAGACGCCGTTCATCATAGCAAAGGACGATTCATGGAAGAAAGCAAGAAAGGCTCGGCTGGACTGACTGCTGAAAAGAGCAAGGCTCTCGCCGCCGCGCTCGCGCAGATCGAAAAGCAGTTCGGCAAAGGGTCGGTCATGCGGCTCGGCGCAGGTGAGGCAGTCGAAGACATCCAGGTGGTCTCCACCGGATCGCTCGGCCTCGACATCGCACTGGGCGTAGGCGGTTTGCCGCGCGGCCGCGTGGTCGAAATCTACGGTCCGGAATCGTCCGGTAAAACCACGCTGACGCTGCAGGTCGTCGCCGAAATGCAGAAGCTCGGCGGCACCGCGGCGTTCATCGACGCGGAACACGCGCTGGACATTCAATACGCGGGCAAGCTCGGCGTGAACGTCGCCGACCTGCTGGTCTCGCAGCCGGACACCGGCGAACAGGCGCTCGAAATCGCCGACGCGCTGGTGCGCTCGGGCTCGATCGACATGATCGTGATCGACTCGGTCGCGGCGCTGGTGCCGAAGGCGGAAATCGAAGGCGAAATGGGCGACTCGCTGCCGGGTCTGCAGGCGCGTCTGATGTCGCAGGCGCTGCGCAAGCTGACCGGCACGATCAAGCGCACGAACTGCCTCGTGATCTTCATCAACCAGATCCGCATGAAGATCGGCGTGATGTTCGGCAACCCGGAAACCACCACGGGCGGTAATGCGCTGAAGTTCTACGCGTCGGTGCGTCTGGACATTCGCCGCATCGGCTCGATCAAGAAGAACGACGAAGTGATCGGCAACGAAACCCGCGTGAAGGTCGTCAAGAACAAGGTGGCGCCGCCGTTCCGTGAAGCGATTTTCGACATCCTGTACGGCGAGGGCATCTCGCGTCAGGGCGAAATCATCGACCTCGGCGTGCAGGCGAAGATCGTCGACAAGGCTGGCGCATGGTACAGCTACAGCGGCGAGCGGATCGGTCAGGGCAAGGACAACGCGCGTGAATTCCTGCGCGAAAATCCGGATATCGCTCGCGAAATCGAGAACCGTATCCGCGAATCGCTGGGCGTCACCGCGATGGCGAACGCCGTGACCGGCGCGGACGCTGAAGTCGCGGGCGAAGAAGAGTAAGCATCAAGTGATACGCAAAGGCCGGCCGCTGTCCGGTTTCGACTCCGGACGCTATCCGGACGGCCCGCGCGACGAGGCGGACGGATCGCCTGAGTCCGGCGACCCGTTCGAACCGTTCGACGCACATGACCGCGCCGCGGGCCGCGGCCCGCAGCGTACGCGGTCTGCACCCGCTGCAGCGTCGTCCAGCCGGGATTCCTCCGGACTCGATTCCCCAATCCCCTCCGAAGTCACCTACACCCGCTCGCGTCGCCAACCCGGCGAAGAGAAGCCGGGCCAGTCCGACAAAGACGACAGCAGAAAATCCCAACGCCCCGCCCGTTCGTTGAAAGCGCGCGCGCTCGGCTATCTGTCGCGCCGCGAATATAGCCGCGCCGACCTCGCCCGCAAGCTGAAGCCTTACGTCGAGGAAACCGATTCGCTCGACACGGTGCTCGACGCGCTGCAGGCCGAAAACTGGCTATCCGACTCGCGCTTCGCGGAAAGCCTGATCCATCGGCGCGCATCGCGGCTCGGCACGAGCCGCATTCTCGGCGAACTGAAGCAACACGCGCTCAACCCGGCGCTCGTCGAAGAGGCGAGCGCGCAATTGCGCGAAACCGAACTCGCGCGCGCCCAGGCGGTCTGGCGCAAGAAGTTCGGCCAGTTGCCGCAAACGCCGGCCGAGCGCGCGAAGCAGGCGCGCTTTCTCGCGTCGCGCGGCTTCTCCGGCGCGACGATCGGCAAGATCCTGAAGGGTATCGACGAGATCGGGGACGGCGACTAACACGCCAGTCTCGACGGGTAGGGCAATTACCGCGCCGTAACCTGGCGCCAGGCCGTGCGCAATCGGGGCTGTCCCAAATACCCGTTATGCTAAACTCCAGAAGTTTTCCCAATCCGGCCTTTCCTTCCCGCATGTCGCTCTCCCCGCCAGTGTCCCGTCAGTTGCGCCATCGTCGCGCAATCAGAGCGGAAGCTTACGAGCGAGCCGATGGCCTGTGGGATGTGGAAGCGTGCCTGACCGACGAAAAGCCACGCGATGTGGCGCTTGCGTCGGGTGTCCGGCCCAATGGTCAGCCGATCCATGAACTCTGGCTTCGCATCACCATCGATCGCAAGCTCAATGTCGTCAACGCCGAGGCGTCGTCCGACTGGGTCCCCTATCCAGGGTTGTGCCAGGCCAGCAATCCCGCCTACCGTGCCCTCATCGGGCTCAATCTGTTCCACAACTTCCGTCGCGATGCTGCCCGTTTGCTGGCCGGCACGGCCGGTTGCACGCATCTCACCGAGCTGTGCGCGATCCTGCCGACCGCCGCGATCCAGGCGTTCGCCGGCGACGTATGGAACACCGATGACGGCACGCCGGGCGCGAACGCGGGTTCGGGAGACGAATCGTCCAACGGCACAGGCGAGCATTCCAACGACAAACCGCCATTCCAGCTGGGACGCTGCCACGCGCTGCGTTTCGACGGCGAGGCGGTGAAACAGTTTTATCCGCGCTGGTATGGTCATGCACCGCGTCCGGCGGAACGCGCGGCCTCGTCGGACGGCGCGGCGGCCCGCGAACGAAGCGGCGACGCGTCGGCCTGAACGGCGGCAACGGAATCGAAGTTCTATCCAACTCTCAGACTGAAGGGAATCACGCATGAAGATTCACGAGTACCAGGGTAAGGAAATCCTGCGGAAATTCGGCGTCGCGGTACCGCGCGGCAAGCCGGTCTTCTCGGTGGATGATGCGGTCAAGGCCGCGGAAGAGCTGGGCGGCCCGGTGTGGGTCGTGAAGGCTCAGATCCACGCGGGTGGCCGTGGCAAGGGCGGCGGCGTCAAGGTCGCCAAGTCGCTGGAACAGGTTCGCGAGTACTCGAACCAGATCCTCGGCATGCAGCTCGTCACGCACCAGACCGGTCCGGAAGGCCAGAAGGTGAACCGCCTGCTGATCGAAGAAGGCGCCGACATCAAGAAGGAACTGTATGTCGGTCTCGTGATCGATCGCGTTTCGCAGAAGATCGTCGTGATGGCGTCGAGCGAAGGCGGCATGGACGTCGAAGAAGTCGCGGAAAAGACGCCTGAGCTGATCCACAAGGTTGCCGTCGATCCGTCGACCGGCCTGAAGGACTCGGAAGCAGACGACCTCGCGAAGAAGATCGGCGTGCCCGACGCTTCGATCCCGCAAGCTCGCGCGATCCTGCAAGGCCTGTACAAGGCATTCTGGGAAACCGACGCATCGCTCGCCGAAATCAACCCGCTGATCCTGACCGGCGACGGCAAGGTCATCGCACTCGACGCGAAGTTCAACTTCGACTCGAATGCGCTGTTCCGTCACCCGGAAATCGTCGCGTACCGCGATCTGGACGAGGAAGATCCGGCTGAAATCGAAGCGTCGAAGTTCGACCTCGCGTACATCTCGCTCGACGGCAACATCGGCTGTCTGGTGAACGGCGCCGGCCTCGCAATGGCAACGATGGACACCATCAAGCTGTTCGGCGGCGAACCGGCGAACTTCCTCGACGTCGGCGGAGGAGCTACGACCGAGAAGGTCACCGAAGCGTTCAAGATCATGCTGAAGAACCCGAACCTGACCGCGATTCTGGTCAACATCTTCGGTGGCATCATGCGCTGCGACGTGATCGCGGAAGGCGTGATCGCGGCCTCGAAGGCCGTGTCGCTGAAGGTGCCGCTCGTGGTCCGCATGAAGGGCACGAACGAAGACCTGGGCAAGAAGATGCTCGCCGAATCCGGCCTGCCGATCATCTCGGCGGACAGCATGGAAGAGGCGGCTCAGAAGGTCGTCGCGGCTGCTTCGGGCAAGGCGTAAGCCAGCTGTCCACGGCGCATTTACCAGCTCATTTGCCAGGTTTACGAGTGGCGGCGCGCAAGCGACACAGGCGTGAAGCATCGCGCCGAGTGGCGCTACCGCGCGACGCCAAACGAACAGAGGTCAATACATGTCGATTCTGATCAACAAAGACACCAAGGTCATCACGCAGGGCATCACCGGCAAGACCGGTCAGTTCCACACGCGTGCTTGCCGTGAATACGCAAACGGCCGCGAAGCGTACGTCGCGGGCGTGAACCCGAAGCGCGCCGGCGAAGATTTCGAAGGCATCCCCATCTACGCGAGCGTCGCTGAAGCCAAGGCTGAGACGGGCGCGACCGTGTCGGTGATTTACGTTCCGCCGGCAGGCGCTGCCGCCGCAATCTGGGAAGCAGTCGAAGCCGACCTGGATCTCGCAATCTGTATCACGGAAGGCATTCCCGTCCGCGACATGATCGAGATCAAGGACCGTATGCGTCGCGAAAACCGCAAGACGCTGCTGCTCGGACCGAACTGCCCGGGCACGATCACGCCGGACGAGCTGAAGATCGGCATCATGCCGGGTCACATCCATCGCAAGGGCCGCATCGGCGTCGTGTCGCGTTCGGGCACGCTGACGTATGAAGCAGTCGGCCAGCTGACCGCGATCGGCCTCGGCCAGTCGTCGGCAGTCGGCATCGGCGGCGACCCCATCAACGGTCTGAAGCACATCGACGTGATGAAGATGTTCAACGACGATCCGGATACGGACGCCGTCATCATGATCGGCGAAATCGGCGGTCCGGACGAGGCGAACGCCGCGCACTGGATCAAGGACAACATGAAGAAGCCGGTGGTTGGCTTCATCGCTGGCGTCACGGCGCCTCCGGGCAAGCGCATGGGCCACGCCGGCGCGCTGATCTCGGGCGGTGCGGACACCGCCGAAGCGAAGCTGGAAATCATGGACGCGTGCGGTATCAAGGTCACGAAGAACCCGTCGGAAATGGCGCGTCTTCTGAAGGCGATGCTGTAAATCGAATTCGCGTGCCGTTGGCGCGCGATTTTGATACGCTTACGAACTCCTTTCGTGAGTGGGCGGTCCCGAAAAGCGGGGGAGTGCAGACTCCCCCGCTTTTTTTTGGTGCGCCAGGCATGGCGCGTAGCGCCGTGACTGGCGCTGTCCGACCCGCTGTGGTGGCGAGCCGGATGACTTGGGGGTGAAAGTCCTCTGCACACCCGGCAAGGGGAAGTGCTAGCTGAACGGCAAGGGTGTCCGTCGTAAGGCGGAATCTGAAGGAAGCCGCAGGCAAAATGCTGGCCTGACGAACAGGAAGCGGATATCAGGCGGTGTGGCGGGGTGAGCAGTCCAAGATCTGTAAAGCCCAATACTTGCACGGAACGCCACGACGTAGATCCGACAGGCATAAGCAGGAAGGTCGCGCGCATTACCCTGGGAGCCCCGTCAGTCTGCCTTGTGCTACTGGCATCGCAAGGTGCCGGGATGGGCTGGCGGGAGTCAGCAGAGGCCATAGTAGCGGCTCGGAACCGGAGCAGTGAAGGGCCGAACCTGACGAGAGTGGATAGTCACGCATGCTCTCTGAGCGTTTGGGCACAAGTCTCGGCACAGCCGGGAGCCTGCGATCAAACTTGACGGCCGGAAGCCTGAGAGAGGTTGGGGTGTCCATTGAACGACAGGCGACACGACGAACGAAACGAAGCTCGCTGGAGCAATCCAGTCGTCAGGAAACGCCGGATACGTGATCCGTACGTCCGGTGTTGTGGGAGGACGGCGGGGGCAACCCCGCCTCCTACCCGATTCCGCGCTTGCGCCGCGGTTCTGCCCGCGCGGTCGATTTTTTCTTATGCTTTTTTCCATGCTCGAATTCTTCACGACCCTCCATTGGGGCTCGGTCTTTCAGATCATCGTCATCGACGTTCTGCTCGGCGGCGACAACGCGGTCGTGATCGCGCTCGCCTGCCGCAACCTGCCGCAGTCGCAGCGCGTGCGTGGGATCGTGTGGGGGACCGCCGGCGCGATCGCGCTGCGCGTCGTGCTGATCGCGTTCGCGGTCGTGCTGCTCGACGTGCCGTTCCTGAAGTTCGCGGGCGGCTTGCTGCTGCTGTGGATCGGCGTGCGCCTGCTCGCGCCGGCGCACGACGCTCACGACAACGTGAAGCCGGCCGACAAGCTGATCTCGGCGGTGAAGACGATCATCATCGCGGATGCGGTGATGAGCGTCGACAACGTGATCGCGATCGCGGGCGCGGCCGAAGCCGCGGAGCACGAGCACCGGTTGGCTTTGGTGATCTTTGGCCTCATCGTGAGCATTCCGCTGATCGTGTGGGGCAGCCAGCTGATTCTGAAGCTGCTCGATCGCTTTCCGGGCATCGTACTGTTCGGCGCGGGCCTGCTCGGCTGGATCGCGGGTGGTCTGATGGTCAACGACCCGGCCGGCGACCGCTGGCCGATCCTCGACACGCCAGTCGCCGAATACGGGATGAGCATCGCGGGCGCGCTGTTCGTCGTGATCGTCGGCTATCTGTTGAAGCGCCGTAACGCGAAACGCGCGGCGGTGTGAGCATGGCGTTGACGGTGCATCGCTGCCTGATTCGTGATGCCGTCCGAATGCAAGCCTGGCCATCCGGCTGACTGTGACGCGCGAGCTTCGCTCGCTACGATTGAAACGCCTGTTCCCGATCCACGGGCCAGGCGTTTCTCGTATCAGGAGTCTGCCGATGATCGTTACCCTGCCATATTCCCCTTACTCTCAATCGACGCAATCCCCGCGTAGGTCGCGCCGCGCACGCTGGCGCGCGAGCTGGTTCGCGCGCATCTGCCGCCGCTGCGGCGTCGGCTTCACGCTGATCGAGTTGATGATCGTGCTCGCGATCGTCGGCGTGATCGCGGCCTACGCGATTCCCGCGTATCAGGACTATCTGGCGCGCAGCCGGGTCGGCGAGGGCTTGTCGCTCGCGGCGTCGGCGCGGCTCGCGGTGGCCGAAAACGCCGCGAGCGGCAACGCGTTCAGCGGCGGTTATGCGTCGCCGCCCGCCACGCGCAACGTCGAGTCCATCCAGATCGACGACGACACTGGTCAGATCACGATCACGTACTCGACGCGTGTCGCGCAGGCCGGCGCAAACACCATGACGCTGGTGCCGTCGGTCCCGGACAACGTCGATGCGCCGAGCGCGCGCGTCGCGTTGAGCAAGGACGCGGTGCAGACCGGCGCGCTGACGTGGGAATGCTTTGCGAGCGGCAAGAGCGCGTCGTCGTTGCCGGCGCCGGGTTCGGGGCCGATGCCAGGCGAAGCGCCGACGCTCGCCGCGAATCTGGCGCCGCCCGAATGCCGTTCATAAGGGGCAAATGAGTGAGTGAACGAGACAGCAGCCGAGCGCTGACTGGATGAGTCGAAGCCACAACGTAAAAGGCTGATTTTCAGCCTATTTCGGCCGGACCGGCGCACAGTGCAACGAAATTTTTGTATAGTGCGCCGGTTGCTGACGCCCACCGTTGATTCGATGCCCACCCCTTTCGCACGCTACCTATCTCTCGTACTGCTGGCTCTTGCGTTGATCCTGCCCTACGCGGTTGCCAACCATACGTATCCGATCCCAACCTTCTACGCCGAATTCACCTCGCTCGCGCTGTTTCTGCTGACCGGGGCGGCCGTCGTGCTGCTGGTCGCGACCACCCGGCCGCG
Source organism: Paraburkholderia sp. MM6662-R1 (assembly GCF_050436245.1). Lineage (NCBI taxonomy): Bacteria > Pseudomonadati > Pseudomonadota > Betaproteobacteria > Burkholderiales > Burkholderiaceae > Paraburkholderia > Paraburkholderia sp. MM6662-R1. The sequence continues at coordinate 3,225,678 of NZ_JBNDLV010000001.1, forward strand.
CGTGAGCTTCGCGTCGCCCACGGTCGCGCTCGTACCCTTGCTGTTCGGCCTCGTGCTGGTCGTGCAGACGCTGGTGCTGCCGGTCGCGGAGCCATCGATGAACTGGCTCGGCGCGGGCTTCCTGCTCGCTGCGTGGATGGCCGTGCATGTGGGCTACGGCTTCACGCGCGTGAAGCTCGACGAGACCGCGTTGCGCTGGGCGGCGGGGGCGTTGATCGTCGGCGGTCTGTTCGCAGTGTTCAGTCAGGTGATCCAGCTGTTTCACCTCGAGGCGCGCGTGGCTCCGCTCGTCGTCGCGTACAACATAACCGTCGAGCGCCGGCCGTTCGGCAACATGGCGCAGGCGAACCACCTCGCGACGTATATCGCGTTCGCGATGGCGGGCGCACTGTACCTCGTGCAGACGCGACGCATCGCGGTGCCCATCTGGCTGCTCGTGTCGACGATTTTCTCGGTCGGCCTCGCGCTGACCGTGTCGCGGGGTCCATGGCTGCAGATGGGCGTGATCGTCGTGGCCGGCTTCTGGATGGCCTTCGCGCAGACTCGCAACGAAGCGCAATTGCGCCGTAGCAACCGTGAATGGCTGGTGCCGATCGCGCTCGCGGTGCTGTTTTTCGTGGTCAATGCGCTGATCCGCTGGGCCAACGTGCGCTATCACCTCGAACTCGGGCAGTCGGCGGCCGAGCGCTTCCAGGATGCCGGCCAGATCGCGCCGCGCCTCGCGCTGTTGAAATACGGCTGGACGATGTTCAAGCAGCATCCGCTGCTCGGCGTCGGCTGGGGCGAATTTCCGAGCCATCAGTTCGAGCTTGTCAAGCAGCTGGGCGGCGTCGAAATCGCCAACAACTCGCACGACATTTTCGTCGACCTGCTCGCGAAAACCGGTCTGATCGGTCTCGCGATCGTGCTCGTGGGTCTCGTCGCGTGGCTCGTGCGCGTCGTGCGTGCGCCGCAAAGCGCCGCGCGCGTGTTCGGCATCGCGCTGATCGGCGTGCTGACGATGCATGCGCTCGTCGAGTATCCGCAGCAGTACATGTTCTTCCTGTTGCTCGCGATGTTCGTGTTCGGCCTGCTCGAAACGCGGCCGTTGCGCGCGGTGCCGGCGAATCTGTCGCTCGGTGCGTTCGCGGTGGTGGTGTTCGGCGGACTCGCCGCGCTGTATCCGGTGTATCGCGACTATGCGCGCGCCGAGGTGCTCTACTACGGCGCGCGTCCGGCCGAGCAGTACAGCGCCGATCCGTCGTTCCTGTTCGGCGCGTGGGGCGAATACGGTCTTGCGACGCTGCAGCCGATGAATCCGCTGAACCTGCAGCGCAAGCTCGCGATGCACAAGCAGGCGATCGCGCTGTTGCCGGGCGAGACGGTGCTGCGTCGCTACGCGGTGCTGCAGGCGCTGAGCGGCGATACCGCGGCGGCGCTCGATACGGTCGAGCGCTTGCGGATCTTCGCCGAGGAATTGAAAGACTGGCCGGCGCAGCTCGGTTATCTCTACCAGCTCGTCGACGAGCAGAAGTCGCTCGCGGGCTTCAAGCAGCAGTTGGTGAAGCGCTACGGCACACCGGCGGCCGATGCGACGCCGGATGACGACAGCGACGACGATTGATCGGACCGCGGAAGCTTAGGCGTGCTGGCGCCGCGGCTTCCTCCCTTCAAAGTTCAAAGCTCGGAATACTTCGCGGCCGTGCCTTTCGCCTTGTCGACGGGGTAGCGCGCTTCGTTCAGCTTCAGTTTTTCCGCTGCCGCGTCGACGAGATCGAAGCCGGCGGTATGGGCGACCAGCAGCAGATACATGAACACGTCGGCGCACTCGTGCCTGAGGTTCGTCGATTGCGCGGGATCGCCAAGCAGCGCGTCGATCTGCGCATCGGTCTTCCACTGAATCGTCTCCAACAGCTCACCGGCTTCGATGCCGGTGGAGACGATCAGGTTGCGCAGCGTGTGAAACTGCCGCCAGTCGCGCGCGTCGCGAAACGCCAGTAGCTGCTCGAGCAGTTCGTCGATGGTCATGTTGCTATCCGGATAGTTGTCGAACCGCACGTCAAGCTTGCGCCACCCAATCCCCCGATTTCCCGCCATGCTTTTCCATCACCTTCACATCGGTGATGGTCATCCCGCGATCCACCGCCTTGCACATGTCGTACACGGTCAGCAGCCCGATCTGCACGGCGGTAAGCGCCTCCATTTCGACGCCCGTGCGTCCAAACGTCTCGACCTGGACCGTGCAATGCACGCCGGGCATCTGCTCGTCGAGTTCGAAATCGGCCTTCACGCGTGTCAGCGCGAGCGGATGACAGAGCGGAATCAGATCGGCGGTGCGCTTCGAGGCCTGGATCGCCGCGATCCGCGCGATGCCGATCACGTCCCCCTTTTTGGCGTTGCCGTCGCGGATCAGCGCGAACGTGTCGGGCAGCATGCGGATCGAGCCACGCGCGATCGCGATGCGCCTGGTCTCCTGCTTGCCGCCGACGTCCACCATATGCGCGTCACCGGCCGCATCGAAATGAGTGAGTTCAGGCATGGTTGACTCCTTCAGAGGGCGCCTATCATAGCAGTGCGGCGCGGCCTCGAATCGTCGCGGCGACTGATTACATTTGCGCTGTGTCGTGCTCTGAGTTTTGCCTCGTACGCGTCCTGCGACGCCCCTGCCCATTATCTTAGTCCGGGCCACGGGCGGCGTTTTTCGACTTCGTCAGACCGGCTTCGCATTGCATCGAAAACGATTCCTCGCTGCGTCGCTATCCGTCGCGCATCGTCCGAGGCGCCGCTCGTGAGCGGCCCGAGCGACGCGCATGCCGATCCGATCCTGCCGCCCGACATCGCGCGCGGCGTGTTCGGCACCTACGGCGGCGCGCAGAGCCGCTTTTCCAATGGCGGCGGTAGCGGTCGCACTGGAAGCCGCGCGTCTCGCCGAGCTCGCGCAGAAGCGCTGGCCGCAATCGAACGCGGCGATCGACATGCATATCCGCACGCTGTTGACGCTGCATCGCTTCACCGACGCGCAGGCGCTCGCGAAGCAGGAGACCCGGGCGCATCCCGATCAACCCGCGTGGTGGCTCTATCTCGCGCAGGCGAGCGCGGGCAGTGGCGATGCATTGACGCAGCATCGCGCGATGGCGGAGAAGTTCGCGCTGGAGGGCGCGTGGCCATCGGCGATCCGGCAGCTGAAGGACGCGCGCGACCTGAAGACGATCGGCTATTACGACCTCGCGACCGTCGACGCGCGCCTGCACGAGATGGAGAGCCGCTACAAGGAGGAGCGGCTCGACGAGAAAGGGTAGGGTGGACGTGAACGCGCGCCACTGCGCGCGTCAGACCTGCGCCGCCGGGCTCGCAACGAAGCCAAAGCGGGCGGCCACCTGATCGCGTCGCACGCTTTGCAGCGGCAAGGTGCGCTGAACATTCCAGTGGAACGCACCGCTCAATGAGCCATCGTCGGCGAGCGTCGCGTGATCGGAGAAGATCTCGAGGTCGTGGTCGTGCAGCACCGCGATACGTGCTGGCTGCGAGCGATCGGCAAACAGAATGCCGCCGTCTTCATCCGCGAACACCGCCGCCGGCTCGAACGCGCCGCCGCCCTGGTCGTGCAGCGCCAGCGTTCCATCCGCGTGCGCGGACAATCTGACCACCCACGGCGTATAAGCCAGCTCGACATACACGCGCTGTGGTCCGTTCTGAAAAAACCACTGTCCGCGCTCATCGGCCTCATAGTTCCGGTTGATGAAGCCAAGCAGCGCCTCATGCCGGATCGGCACGCCGGGCGTGCCGCTCGCCTGGGCCGCTTCGTCGCGCATGCGCCAGTTGCCGCGCCGGTCGAGCATCAGCCAGCCGGTGCAGCTCGGCACGTTCGGCCATTTGGCGAGCGCCTGTTTGACGATGTCATCCATGATCGACGTGTCGCTCCAGATAGCCGAACACGCGCCGCGACAGCCAGTCGATGCGGCCCGGGAACGGCCCGGTCATGAAGCCCGCGTGGCCGCCGTGCTCAGGCTGATAAAGCTCGACCGCCGCCGACACCTCGTGCCGCGACGGCAGCGCTTCGGCCGGCAGGAACGGGTCGTTGCGCGCGTTGAGCACGAGCGTCGGCACCTGAATGTGCGGCAGCAGCGGGCGGGTGGTTGCGGTGCTCCAGTAGTCGTCGGTATCGCGAAAGCCGTGCAGCGGCGCGGTCACGACGTTGTCGAACTCGTACATCGTGCGGCTCGCGAGCATCGCGTCGCGATCGAACAGGCCCGGGAACTGCTCGAGCTTCTGGTTGGCCTTGTGCTTCAGCGTCTTCAGGAAGCTGCGCGTGTAGACGAGGCCGAAGCCCTGCGACAGCGCACGGCCGCCCGCATGGACGTCGATCGGTGTCGAAATCGCGGCAGCGGCGGCTACCACCCGCGCCGCATCGGCCTGCCGCTCACCGAGCCAGCGCAGCAGCACGTTGCCGCCGAGCGACACGCCCGCCGCGACCACCGGCCCGCGATGCGCGGCGCGCAGGCGGCGCAGGATCCAGTCGACCTCGTTGCTGTCGGCGAGATGGTAGAAGCGCGGCAGCCGGTTCAGCGGGCCGCTGCAACTGCGAAAGTGCGGCACCACGCCGTGCCAGCCGTATTCGCGCGCGGCGGCCATCAGCGCGACCGCGTAGTGCGACGACGAGCTGCCTTCCAGGCCGTGAAACAGCACGAAGAGCGGCGCGGCGTCGGTGGGCGGAGTATCGTGCGCGACCCAGTCGAGATCGATGAAATCGCCGTCCGGGGTGTCCCAGCGCTCACGGCGAAACGATACTGCGGGGCGGCGCGCGAACAGCGACGGGACGATCGTCTGCACATGCCGGTTCGGCAGCCAGAGCGGCGCGCGGTACAGCAGCTCGACGGTCGCCTCGACGGCGGCCGCCACCTTGGCGGGGGCCGTACCGGAGGAAGCGGGTTTATGTGGCGTCGAACTCATACCGGCGGAAGAGCGAGAAAACGTGATTCTGAATCTGTCGTGGTGCCGCGCGTCAGTGCAGCGGGCCCTGGCCATGCCGCATCTTCGTTGCGAACTGGCTGGCGGTCTCGTTCGGCATCGGGCTTGCGTGAATATGCGCAATGCGCCATTCGCCGCGTTCATGGACCATCACGTAGGTGGTGAAAACCATCGCGGGCGTGGCGGTCGGGTCGGCCGGACGATGTGCTTCGGCAATCGCATAGACGACGGTGCCGAGGCTGTCGTAGACGCGGATGTCGAGCGGCTCGATCGACACCGGCAGCGCTTCGAGCTGGACCTGCAAGCCATTGCGGATGCTCTCGAGGCCGTGCAGATGCGAGCCGTCCGCGCAGATGCAGCTGACGAACTCCTCGTCGATCCACAAGCCCATCAAGCTGTCGATATTGACCTCGGCGACGGCCTGATAGTAGGCGTTCAGGGTATCGGCGGCGGCTTCGAAGATATGGGCAAAACGTGGCATGGCTTGTCAGTCTCTTGTGCGCGGCGCGCGGTTGCGGGTCTGCGGTAGCGGGACGGTCCAGAGCGCCGGACCATCGCCCCCGGCGTCAGCTTGCCCGTGCCGCAAGGCGCGAACATGACGCGACGCGCTCGGGGCGTGCGGTGTTGCGTGCAAGTACCAGTCGGCTCAGCGCTGCGCGAGCAGCATGCCGCGCAAATCGCCGAAAACCTGCTCGGCGCTCAGCTGCTTCAGACAGTTCAGATGACCGAGCGGGCACTCGCGCTCAAAACAGGGGCTGCATTCGAGATGAAGCCATTGTACCTTCGCGAGCTCGGACAAGGGCGGGGTGTGGCGCGGATCGGTCGAACCGTAGACGGCCACGAGCGGGCGGCGCAGCGCGGCGGCGACGTGCATCAGTCCGGAGTCGTTGGTGACGACCGCGTTGGCCCGCGAGATCAGCGCGCAAGCCTCGCCCAGTGCGGTCTGGCCGCACAGGTTGCGCACGTTCGGCGCTTTCTCGGCGATCGCCTGCGCGAGCGGCGCGTCTTTCGGCGAGCCGAGCGCGACGATTTGCGTGTACGGGAACGACTGGCCGACCATCTGCGCGAGCGACGCGAAGTGCTCGGGCGGCCAGCGCTTCGCAGGACCGTATTCGGCGCCGGGGCAGAACACCAGCAGCGGCACGCGCGTATCGAGATTGAAGCGCGCCGACACGCGCGAGGCCTCGTTCAGGTCCGTGTCGAGGCGCGGCATCGGCAGATCTTCGGGGACCTTGGCGCCTGGCGCATAGGCGAGGGCGGCGTAGTGGCCGACCATCGGCGGGCGGGCGTCCTTGCGCGGATTCGCGTGACGCACGTTCAGCACGCCGTAGCGACTCTCACCGGTGTAGCCGATGCGCAGCGGAATGCCCGCCAGCCACGGAATCAGCGCCGACTTGAACGAATTCGGCAGCACGTAGGCCGCGTCGTAGCCGACGTCGCGCAGATCGCTCGACAGCTGCCAGCGGCGCAGCATCTGCAGCTTGCCGTGGGCGAGATCGGTCGCGTAGACGTCGCGGATTTCCGGCATGCGTTCAAGCACGGGGGCGACCCAGCTGGGCGCGACCGCGTCGATGACGATGCGCGGATGCAATTTCACGAGGCGCGCAAACAGCGGCTGCGCCATCAATGCGTCACCGATCCAGTTCGGTGCGATAACCAACGCGCGACGCATCAGAGTGAGTGTCCGGTGTCGATAACAAGGGCCGCGCGCGATGCGCGCGGCACTCGGATAGGTAAATGGGGAAAGCGGAGAGCCGCACGGCGCGATGCCGTTTGGCCACACGCGCCGCGATGGCGGCGCGGCGAGCGCGTGATTCAAAACGCGCGCCTCGTGCCGTGCAAGCTGGCTCAGAACCGCTCGATGCGTTGGATCAATGGCCCTTGATCACTTCGCCGTCGCGCAGCTTGTAACGCGTGCTGCAATACGGGCAACGCGCTTCGCCGTGCGACACGTCGATGAAGACGCGCGGATGCGCGCTCCAGCGCGGCATGGCCGGGTTCGGACAATACGCCGGCAGATCTTTTGCCGACAGTTCGACCAGCGGCATTTCCTTGATTTCGCTCATGAGACTTTCTCGTTGTATACGGGGTGCTTGCAGTGCGCCGCCGTTGGGCTGCGCGGGGCGTCTCGAAACGTCGCTCAGATCTTCGTGAGCCAGTGCGCGTATTTCGCGCTCCTGCCGTTCACGACGTCGAAGAAAGCCGACTGCAGCTTTTCGGTGATCGGGCCGCGTGCGCCAGCGCCGATCGTGCGGTTATCGAGCTCGCGGATCGGCGTGACTTCAGCCGCCGTGCCGGTGAAGAACGCTTCGTCGCAGGTATAGACTTCGTCGCGCGTGATGCGCTTTTCGATTACCTGCAGACCCATGTCGCGCGCGAGCGTGATGACGGTGTCGCGCGTGATGCCGTCGAGGCACGACGACAGATCAGGCGTGTACAGCTTGCCGTTGTTGACGAGGAAGAAGTTCTCGCCCGAGCCTTCTGACACGTAGCCGTCGACGTCGAGCAATAGCGCTTCGTCGTAGCCGTCGGTGATCGCTTCCTGGTTCGCGAGGATCGAGTTCACGTACCAGCCCGACGCCTTCGCGCGCACCATCGACACGTTCACGTGATGGCGCGTGAACGACGACGTCTTTACGCGGATGCCCTTGGTGATGCCGTCTTCGCCAAGGTATGCGCCCCACGGCCACGCGGCGATCGCGACGTGAATCGTGTTGCCCTTGGCCGACACGCCGAGCTTTTCCGAGCCGACCCAGATGATCGGGCGCAGATAGCATGAATCGAGCTTGTTCTGGCGGACCACTTCGCGCTGCGCGGCGGCGAGCGTTTCATGGTCGAACGGCACGGCCATCTGGAAGATCTTCGCCGAGTTCAGCAGGCGCTTGGTGTGCTCCTGCAGGCGGAAAATCGCGGTGGCGCCGTCGGCGGTCTTGTAAGCGCGCACGCCCTCGAACACGCCCATGCCGTAGTGCAGCGTATGGGTGAGCACGTGGATTTTGGCATCACGCCACTCGATGAGCTTGCCATCCATCCAGATCTTGCCGTCGCGGTCGGCCATTGACATACGGTTCTCCAGCAGGTGCGTTATGAGGTGCGGCCATGAGCGCAGGACATAGCCGGGAGCGCTATTTTAGCGTCTTTTGCACACACCACGGGCATTTGGGCGCACCCCGGACGCTATAATCCAGCGCACGCATAAATCAAATCCGGATGCGCCAGCGGGTGGTCTCGCAAGCTGGCGCCGACCTGGCCTTCTTGACGGCGTTTCCTGCGCCCGCACCCTTCGCCCGATGCTCGCTCGACTGTCCGACACCGATCGCCGCGCTTTTCGTGAAGGCGCGCGCGCCTACGCCCCCACGCTGATGGCGATTTTTTCCTGGGGCCTCGTGACCGGCATCGCGATGAGCAAGTCCGTGCTCACGCTGCCGCAGGCGCTCACGATGTCGCTGCTGTGCTACGCCGGATCGTCGCAGCTGGCAGTGTTGCCGCTCCTCGCCGCGAAGCTGCCGGTGTGGACGGTGCTGCTGACCGCGGCGATGGTCAACACCCGCTTCGTGATCTTCAGCGCCGGCCTCGCGCCGCACTTCTCGTATCTGTCGATGTGGCGGCGCATCGTGCTGGGCTATTTCAACGGCGACGTGATCTATCTGCTATTCGTCAAGAAGAGCTTTCCGACCGGCTACGTGCCGGGCAAGGAGGCGTACTTCTGGGGCATGGCGGTATCGAGCTGGCTGTCGTGGCAGGTGTCGTCGATCATCGGCATCCTGCTCGCGAGCCTGATTCCGGACAACTGGGGGCTCGCGCTGGCCGGCACGCTCGCGCTGCTGCCGGTGATGGTGTCGGCGATCGCCACCCGCTCGACGCTGGTCGCGGTCAGCGTGGCCGGCATCGTGTCGCTGCTCGCGCTCGATCTGCCGTACCGGCTGGCGTTGCTGCTCGCGGTGATCGCGGCGATCGCGGCCGGCAGCGCGGCCGACCTGATGATCGAGCGCGCCGACCTGCGCCGCATTCGTGGCGTGAACGATCGCGCCGGAGACTCCCGATGACCTCCACGCAAATCTGGCTCGCCATTTTCGGCATGACCTTCGTCACCGCGCTCACGCGCGCGATGTTCCTGATCGGCGGCGAGCGCACGGTACTGCCGGCGCGCGTGCAGAAGATGCTGCGCTACGCGCCGGCCGCCGCGCTCGCCGCGGTGGTGGTGCCCGACGTGCTGACGACGTCCGATGGGCTGTCGTTCGCGCCTTCCAACCATGAGCTTTACGCGACGCTCGCCGGCCTCGGCTGGTTTTTGTGGCGGCGCACCATGCTCGGCACGATCGTGACCGGCATGGTCGTATTCACGCTGATGCGCGTCTTCCTGTGAGGGCCGGGCCCGGGGTGCGGCGATGAATGCTCCGCCGCGGCATCTGCGGCCTTGCGATCAAATGCGCGACATTCGCCGTGTCGCGGATCAGAAGGCCGTTGGGATCAGTTAAAATGCCTTTTCCGGGTTGAGCGCGCCGCGGCAAGGCGCCTGGTGCCGCGGCCGGCCGCCGGCGCCCGATCCCGCGGAGCCGTTGTGCCGAAGCGCTGGAGTTCGCTGCGCCTCGTCCCCGCGCGCTGTCCGTCACCGCCTTCTCATCAACTCGCATACTCAAGCCCATGAACAAGGTATTGCGTCTCTCCGACCTGATCGCCGAAGGCAAGCTGTCCGGCAAACGCGTGTTCATCCGCGCCGATCTGAACGTGCCGCAGGACGATCAAGGCAACATCACCGAAGACACCCGCATCCGCGCTTCCGTGCCGGCCATCAAGGCCGCGCTCGACGCCGGCGCCGCGGTAATGGTCACCTCGCACCTTGGCCGTCCGACCGAAGGCGACTTCAAGCCGGAAGATTCGCTCGCACCGGTGGCGAAGCGTCTCGCGGAGCTGCTCGGCCGCGACGTGCCGCTCGTCGCGAATTGGGTCGAAAACGGCGTGAGCGTCGCGCCGGGCTCGGTCGTGCTGCTCGAAAACTGCCGCGTCAACAAGGGCGAAAAGAAAGATTCCGACGAGCTCGCGCAGAAAATGGCCAAGCTCTGCGATATCTACGTGAACGACGCGTTCGGCACCGCCCACCGCGCCGAAGCGACTACGCACGGCATCGCGAAGTACGCGCCGGTTGCCTGCGCGGGTCCGCTGCTCGCCGCTGAGCTCGAAGCGCTCGGCAAGGCGCTCGGCGCACCGAAGCGTCCGCTCGTGGCGATCGTCGCGGGCTCCAAGGTGTCGACCAAGCTGACCATCCTGAAGTCGTTCGCGGAGAAGGTCGACCAGCTGATCGTCGGCGGCGGCATCGCCAATACGTTCATGCTCGCGGCCGGCCTGAAGATCGGCAAGTCGCTCGCCGAAGCCGATCTGCTCGACGAAGCGAAGGCGATCATCGACGCGGCCAAGGGCCGCGGCGCCTCGGTGCCGATCCCGACCGACGTCGTCACGGCCAAGGAGTTCTCGCCGACCGCGAAGGCAGAAGTAAAGGCCGTCGCCGATGTGCAGGACGACGACATGATCCTCGACATCGGCCCGGAAACGGCCAAGGTGCTCGCCGCGCAACTCGAGAAGGCCGGCACGATCGTGTGGAACGGCCCGGTCGGCGTGTTCGAGTTCGACCAGTTCGGCAACGGCACGAAGACGCTCGCGGACGCGATCGCGCGCTCGGCGGCGTTCTCGATCGCAGGCGGCGGCGATACGCTCGCGGCAATCGCCAAGTACGGCATCCACGACCAGGTGAGCTACATTTCCACGGGCGGCGGCGCATTCCTCGAGTTCCTCGAGGGCAAGAAGCTGCCGGCGGTAGAAGTTCTGGAATCGCGGGCTTAACGTGGCGACGCGCTCCCCGGCGGCGAAGTCGACCAAGGCGCGTGGCGTGAAAGCGCAGCGCGGTAACGCGGCAACGCCGGCAGGGGAGCGCGCGACACGCGCGGCCGCTGCGTCGGCAGCGGCCGGACAGGACGTGGTTGCCGAAGCGCCGATAGCGCCCGCGGCCACCGAACCGGCGCTAGCCGCCGGAGCGCCCGCGGAACCGGTTGCAGCGCAAGCTCCGACCGGCGACGCGGAGCAGCCCCCAACGGCACAGGTCGAAGCTGCTCAACACGATTCGGCCCAGCCGGAACAGCCTTCCGGCAAGCAGGGCAGCAAATCTCAGGCGCGCGAGGCGCCGCTCTCGAATGCCGCATCACCCGCATCACCCGCATCACTCCACAAAGCGACACCGGCCACAACCGGCGCGCGACCCCAGGCAGCATCTTTCGATGCGCGAACTCCGCAGCAGCCCCGCAGCGCTCTTACCAGCGATCCTATCCAGACGAGGAGACTCATGCATCGCGCCACCAAGATTGTCGCTACTATCGGTCCGGCTTCCAGCACGCCGGAAATCCTGCTGCAAATGATTCAGGCGGGATTGGACGTGGTGCGGCTCAATTTCTCACATGGCACCGCGGACGACCATCGCCAGCGCGCCGAATTCGTGCGCGAGGCGGCCCGCCAGGCCGGCCGCGAAGTCGCCATCATGGCTGACCTGCAAGGCCCGAAAATCCGCGTCGGCAAATTCGAGAACGGCCGCACGACGCTCGTCACCGGCAATCCGTTCGTCCTCGATGCCGACTGCGAGCTCGGCAACGACGAGCGCGTCGGCCTCGACTACAAGGATCTGCCGCGCGACCTGAAGCCGGGCGACGTACTGCTGCTCAACGACGGCCTGATCGTGCTGAACGTGCAGCGCCTGATCGGCAACGAGATCCACACGGTCGTGAAGATCGGCGGCGAGCTGTCGAACAACAAGGGCATCAACCGCCAGGGCGGCGGTCTGTCGGCGCCCGCGCTGACCGCGAAAGACATGGAGGACATCCGCACGGCGATGTCGCTCGGCGTCGATTTCGTCGCGGTGTCGTTCCCGAAAAACGCGACCGACATGGAAATGGCCCGCCAGCTCGCGAACATCGCCGGCGCGCCGTACGGCATCAAGCCGAAGATGATCGCGAAGATCGAGCGCGCGGAAGCGATTCCGGCGCTGCAAGGCATCCTCGACGCGTCGGACGGCATCATGGTCGCGCGTGGCGATCTGGCCGTGGAAGTGGGCAATGCCGCGGTGCCGGCGCTGCAAAAGCGCATGATCCGGATGGCGCGCGAATCGAACAAGTTCGTGATCACCGCGACCCAGATGATGGAGTCGATGATCCACGCGCCGGTGCCGACCCGCGCGGAAGTGTCGGACGTCGCCAACGCGGTGCTCGACGGCACGGACGCGGTGATGCTGTCGGCGGAATCGGCGGCGGGCAAGTACCCGGTGCAGACCATCGAGACGATGGCCGCGATTTGCGTCGAAGCGGAAAAGTCCGAGCAGTCGGAGCTCGACAAGGACTTCCTCGACCGCACGTTCACGCGGATCGACCAGTCGATCGCGATGGGCGCGCTGTTCACCGCCTATCACCTGGGCGCCAAGGCCATCGTCGCGCTGACCGAATCGGGCTCGACCGCGCTGTGGATGTCGCGTCACTGGACCCACGTGCCGATCTTCGCGCTGACGCCGCGCGTCGGCAGCGAACGGGCGATGGCGCTGTACCGCAACGTGACTTCGCTGCATCTGGACACCAACACCGACCGCGACACGGCGCTGCAGCAGGCGCTCGAAACGGTGGTCGGCAAGGGCTACGCGTCGCACGGCGACATGGTCGTGCTGACGGTCGGCGAGCCGATGGGTCAGGCGGGCGGCACCAACACGTTGAAGATCGTGCGGGTCGGTGAACCGTACTGATCAGGCAGGACTGCTCGATCGGCACAGGCTCGATTGAGCGAAGCAGCGCGGCGAAACCCGCACGGTCCATGTGCGACGGCGCACCAAAGCGCCGGTGTCATCGCGGGAACGCCGCCTGCTTCGCGATAAAATCGCCGCAAAAGATGCCGACGGCAAAAGAATTCGTTTCAATCTAAGGAGTTTCAGCATGCCTCTCGTATCAATGCGTCAACTGCTGGACCATGCTGCGGAAAACGGCTATGGCCTTCCGGCATTCAACGTGAACAACCTGGAGCAGGTGCAGGCGATCATGGCCGCGGCCGACAAGGTCAACGCCCCGGTCATCATGCAGGCGTCGGCCGGCGCGCGTAAGTACGCGGGCGAGCCGTTCCTGCGTCATCTGATCGAAGCGGCGGTCGAGTCGTATCCGCACATTCCGGTGGTGATGCACCAGGACCACGGTCAGTCGCCGGCGGTGTGCATGGCGGCGATTCGCAGCGGCTTCACCAGCGTGATGATGGACGGTTCGCTCGAAGCCGACGGCAAGACGGTCGCATCGTACGAGTACAACGTCGAAGTGTCGCGCAAGGTCGTCGAGGCGGCGCACTCGATCGGCGTCACCGTGGAAGCGGAGCTGGGCGTGCTCGGTTCGCTCGAAACGATGAAGGGCGACAAGGAAGACGGCCACGGCGCCGAAGGCACGATGACGCGTGAACAACTGCTGACCGATCCGGAGCAGGCCGCCGACTTCGTCAAGCTGACCCAGTGCGACGCGCTGGCCATCGCGATCGGCACCTCGCACGGCGCCTACAAGTTCAGCAAGAAGCCGACGGGCGATATTCTCTCGATCCAGCGCATCAAGGAAATCCATCAGCGCATTCCGAACACGCACCTCGTGATGCACGGCTCGTCGTCGGTGCCGCAGGAGCTGCTCGCGGAAATCCGCGAATTCGGCGGCGACATGAAGGAAACCTACGGCGTGCCGGTCGAAGAAATCCAGGAAGGCATCCGTCACGGCGTGCGCAAGGTCAATATCGATACCGACCTGCGTCTGGCGATCACGGGCGCGATCCGTCGCTACATGGCGACCAACCCGGGCAAGTTCGATCCGCGCGATTACCTGAAGCCGGCGCGCGAAGCGGCGATGAAGATCTGTATCGACCGTTACATGCAATTCGGCTGCGAAGGCCAGGCTGGCAAGATCAAGCCGGTTTCGCTTGATAAAATTGCGGAGAAGTACAAGTCGGGCGAGCTCGCGCAAGTCGTCCGTTAAGCTGTAGTTTTGGCTCCGCGCCTGGCCGTTTGGCCAGGTTGTCGTCCGATCGCCGTTCCCGCATCATCGGGGGAACGGCGTTTCCCTTTTGTTCCGGTCACATTTTTTGCACCACTTTTAGCGAACCACGACGATGTCTACCCTCTACGAATCCACGCTCCGCTCGCTGCCGCTGCTCGGCCGCGGCAAAGTCCGCGACAACTATGCGGTGGGCAACGACCAGTTGCTGATCGTCACGACCGACCGTCTGTCGGCGTTCGACGTGATCATGGGCGAGCCGATTCCGAACAAGGGTCGCGTGCTCAACGCGATGGCGAACTTCTGGTTCGAGAAACTGAAGCACGTGGTGCCGAACCACCTGACGGGCGTCGCGCCGGAGTCGGTGGTCGCGCCGGACGAAGTCGAGCAGGTCAAGGGGCGCGCGGTGGTCGTCAAGCGTCTCGAGCCGATCCTCGTCGAAGCGGTGGTGCGCGGCTATCTGGCCGGCAGTGGCTGGAAAGATTACCAGGCCACCGGTTCGGTCTGCGGCGTGCAACTGCCGCCGGGTCTGCTGAACGCGCAGAAGCTGCCCGAGCCGATCTTCACGCCGGCCGCCAAGGCCGAGATGGGCCACCACGACGAAAACATCACCTACGACGAGATGGAGCGCCGCATCGGCACCGAACTGTCGGCCACGATCCGCGACATTTCGATCCGTCTGTATAAGGAAGCCGCTGATTACGCGGCCACGCGCGGCATCATCATTGCGGACACGAAGTTCGAATTCGGTCTGGACAACCACGGCAAGCTGTATCTGATGGACGAGGCGCTGACCGCCGATTCGTCGCGCTTCTGGCCGGCGGACCAGTACCAGGTCGGCACGAACCCGCCGTCGTTCGACAAGCAGTTCGTGCGCGACTGGCTCGAAACCCAGCCGTGGAAGAAAGAGCCGCCGGCGCCGAAGCTGCCGGACGACGTGGTCGCGAAAACGGGCGAGAAGTACCGGGAAGCGCTTGAGCGTCTGACGGGCCACAAGCTCGACTGATCTGATCGCGCGCGCCGTGTCAGGCGCGCATCGCCGGGAAACAAGGAAGCCGTAAGATGAGTGAAGCACAAACCGCCCATACGCATGATGCGCCGGTCGTCGGCGTATTGATGGGCTCCAGTTCCGACTGGGAAGTGATGAAAAACGCCGTCGCGATTCTGCAGGAATTCGGCGTGCCGTACGAAGCGAAGGTCGTGTCCGCGCACCGCATGCCCGACGAAATGTTCGCCTATGCTGAAAGCGCGCGCGAGCGCGGCATTCGCGCGATCATCGCGGGTGCGGGCGGCGCTGCGCATCTGCCGGGCATGCTGGCCGCGAAGACCACGGTGCCGGTGCTTGGCGTGCCGGTCGCGAGCAAGTATCTGAAGGGCGTCGATTCGCTGCATTCGATCGTGCAGATGCCCAAGGGTGTGCCGGTCGCGACGTTTGCGATCGGCGAGGCGGGTGCCGCGAACGCGGCGCTGTTTGCGGTGTCCCTGCTCTCCGGCACCAGCGCCGAATACGCGGACAAGCTCGCTGCATTCCGTGTGCGCCAGAACGAAGCGGCTCACGCGATGGTATTGCCGGCGCTGTAAGCGCGCTGGTTGTTTTATAAGACGTCTCCTGTCCGACCCCCGGCCGGATGCCCGCCGCTCGATGCATGAGCGCGACGCGTATCCGGCCGCGACCGACCACCAAGATGAACCCTGACAACACACCGGTTTCACCGATTCTGCCCGGCGCATGGCTTGGCATGGTCGGTGGCGGCCAGCTCGGCCGCATGTTCTGTTTTGCCGCCCAGGCGATGGGCTATCGCGTCGCCGTGCTCGACCCGGACGAAACCAGCCCGGCCGGCGCGGTCGCCGACCGCCACCTGCGCGCGGCCTACGGCGACGAAGCGGCGCTGACCGAACTCGCGCGGTTGTGCGCGGCGGTGTCGACCGAATTCGAGAACGTGCCGTCCGCGAGCCTCGACTTTCTCGGCAAGTCCACCTTCGTGAGCCCGGCGGGGCGTTGCGTCGCCGTCGCGCAGGACCGGATCGCCGAGAAGCGCTTTATCGCGTCGTCGGGTGTGACGGTTGCGCCGCACGTCGTAATCGAGTCGTCGGATGCGCTTGCGGCGCTGGGCGATGGCGCGCTCGAAGCGGTGCTGCCCGGCATCCTGAAAACGGCGCGCATGGGTTACGACGGCAAAGGCCAGATCCGCGTGCGCAACGCCGAGGAAGTGCGCGAGGCGCATGCGTCGCTTGGCGGCGTGCCGTGTGTGCTCGAGAAGCGCCTGCCGCTGAAGTTCGAGGTGTCGGCGCTGATCGCGCGCGCGGCGAGCGGGGCGTCGGTCGTCTATCCGCTCGCGCAGAACACCCATCGCGACGGCGTGCTGTCGCACACCATCGTCCCCGCGCCGGACGCGTCGCCGGCGCTCGTGCAGCAGGCTCAACAGGCCGCGCTGCAGATCGCCGAGAAGCTCGGCTACGTCGGCGTGCTGTGCGTCGAATTCTTCATTCTCGAAGACGGCTCGCTGGTCGCCAACGAAATGGCGCCGCGCCCGCATAACTCCGGCCACTACACGGTCGACGCGTGCGCGACGAGCCAGTTCGAGCAGCAGGTGCGCGCGATGACCAGCATGCCGCTCGGCGACACGCGCCAGCATTCGCCGGCGGTGATGCTGAACATCCTCGGCGACGTGTGGTTTCCGGACGGTCCGAAGCGCGCGGCGGTCACGCCGCCCTGGCAGGAAGTCGCCGCGATGCCGTCAGCGCGCCTGCATCTGTACGGCAAGGAAGAGGCGCGTTGCGGCCGCAAGATGGGCCACGTGAACTTCACCGCGCCGACCCTCGAAGAAGCCCGCACCGCGGCGCGCGATTGCGCGCGGCTGCTGCACATCGCTACCAGCTGACGCGCGCGCCATGCCGGATCAACAGAAACCCGCCAAGGACGCTACCAACGCGTTGCCGGTCAGCGCCGCGCAGATCGAGCACGCGGCGGCCTTGCTCGACGCGGGGGGGCTCGTCGCGTTTCCGACGGAAACCGTGTACGGCCTCGGCGGCGATGCCGAGAACCCGGACGCGGTCGCGCGCATTTACGCGGCGAAGGGGCGGCCGGCCAATCATCCGGTGATCGTGCATCTCGCGCCGCATGGCGATCCGAACTACTGGGTCGAGTATTTGCCGGCGGATGCGCAGCGCCTGATCGACGCGTTCTGGCCGGGACCGCTCACGCTGATCCTCAAGCGCGCTGCGCGCATTCCGGCGGCGGTCAGCGGCGGGCAGGACTCGGTGGGACTGCGCTGCCCGTCGCATCCGGTTGCGCAGGCGTTGCTCGATGCATTCAGCGCGTTGCGCGGCGGGCATGGCGGCGTCGCCGCGCCGTCGGCGAACCGCTTCGGGCATGTGAGCCCGACCACCGCGCAGCATGTGCGCGACGAGTTCGGCAGCGCGATTCATGTGCTCGATGGCGGCGCGTCGGATGTCGGTATCGAGTCGACGATTCTCGATCTGTCGCGCGGCTTTCCGGCGCTGCTGAGGCCCGGTCGCGTGACGCCGCAGGATATCGCCGACGTGCTCGGCGAGGCGCCGCGTCTGCCCGACGGGTCGGACGCGACCGCGCCGCGCGCGTCGGGCACGTTGAAAGCGCATTACGCGCCGCGCACGCCGCTCGTGCTGCTGCCGTTCGGCGAGCTCGAGCCGCTGCTCGCGGTGCGCGAGCCGGGCGAGCGGGTCGCGCTGGTCGCGCGCGCGTCGCGTGCGGGACAGTGGGCCGATGTCGACGGCGTGCATTTCGTCGCCGCGCCGGAAGATCCGCACGTCTATGCACGCGAGCTCTACGGCTTGCTGCGCGCGCTCGATCGCGCGAACGTCACGCGGATTCTGATCGAGAAGCTGCCGGACACGATCGAATGGATCGCGGTCAACGATCGGCTCGGGCGCGCGGCGGCGGCATTCGAAGCGCAGCACTGATGCAATCGGCTCGCTGCGCTGCATGGCACGGCCACCGGAAAAGGCAAAGGCCCGGCTCGTTCAACGAGCCGGGCCTTTTGCCATCTAGCCAGCCTTAGCGACGCCGGTTAGCTGTCATGTCAATACCGCTAACCCCACGGCCAACGCCGCGTTACTTGCCAAGCCCGCTAGCAGCGACCTGCGTCTCCACCTGCTGTGCGAACAGCGCTTGCAGATGTGTGGTCGGATGCACGAGGTCGGCGAACATGTAGGTCTGGTCCGCGCCGGCCACCGTGTAGGTTTGCGGCGAGCAGAACAGCGACGACGCAAGCGCGCTGCCGAAGTCCGCCGCCGTCTGGCCGGAGGCGAGCACGCTCGGATTGTTCGTCGCGTACGTGGTCGCGCTTTGGGCCATCGACGTCAGGTTACACGCGGTGCCCGTATTCGACACGGTGAAACCGAGCGACTGATAGTTCTGCAACGTCTGGTCGATCCACGCGAATGCGCTCACGTAGATGACCTGCTTGGTCGACGCGAGGCCTTGCTGCAGCACGCCGTTGTAGGTCTTGACGAGCGCGTTGATGAGCGCCTGGCCTTGCGCGCCCGCGGCGAGACCTTGCGGCGTCTGCGCGATGTCCGGCACGTCCGACACCACCACGTGCGTCGCGCCCGACGCGACGACCTTCTGCACCGTGCCGACGAACGTGGTCGCCGCGGTGGTGATGTCCTGCAGCGCGGCCAGCGTGGCCGTCTGCGACGCGGCGGCTGCCGCCGTCTGCGCGTCGGCCGGGGTACCGCCGTTCAGGAGCGCCTGCGTCGCCGCTGCCGTACCGGCAGCCGAGACCGCTTGGACCGCGACGAAGATGTCGTTCGCGCCGCCGTTCATCAGCACGAGCTGGTTCGAATTGAAGCTGTTATTGTGCCCGGCCAGATACTCGGCGACCTGCGTCGTGACCGGCACCGTCGTCGCGGCCATGTTGTTCGGCGCGTAGCCTTCGCCCGGCTGCAGATCGACACGCGAGCCGCCCTGCGCGTAACCGAGGCCGCCCGTCGCGGTGAGCGGCATGCCGAAGCCGCCGACGTAGGCGGCGGTGAGCGTGCCGCCGTAGTACTCGGCGACCTTCTGCGTCCAGACCTCACCCGGATTCGTCGTGAAGCGGCCGCCGCCCGTGCCAACGTTCGCCTGGACCGCCGGCATGTATGTGCCGACATCCGACAGGCTGTCGCCGAATGACACGACCTGCAGCGTGACGCCCCCCGGCGGCGTGTTGCTGCTGCTCGAACTATTGTTGTCGCTGCCACCGCCGCATGCCGCGAGCGCGGCGAACGCTGCGCTCGCCACTGCGATCTGCGTGACGCGCAACCATTGCGGTTTCTTCGAAGCGGTTTGATTCATGTTGACTGCATCTCCTCGTATGTGTGGCCCTTGATGCCATGTGTTGCAGGCGGCGTCCACCGCGTTTGGCGGCGTGACGACAGCTTACAGAATCTTCTACGGCCTGCGCGATGTCCGAAGCGCGACCGTATGGTTTGAGTTCAAGCCGGCTCCCTGCGCGTGCTGCGCATGATGAGCGGCGGCCCAGGCGGGCGGCGCGAACAGCGCACGCCATTTGTTGCGCCAGCCGCGCACGCTCGCGAAGTCTGCGGCCGTCGATGCCCATTCGTGAAACGTCGCCTTCAGCGGGTTGTACGTGTGCAGCGGCTCGACGATGCCGTACCGCGGCGCCTCGTGCGGATCTTCTTCGACGTAGCTGCCGAGCAGGCGATTCCAGATCACCAGTACACCTGCGTAATTGCGATCGATGTAGCGATCGTTGCGCGCATGATGCACGCGATGGATCGACGGCGTATTGAACACGTATTCGAGCCAGCCGAGCTTGCCGATCGCCTGCGTGTGCACGAAGAACTGGAAGCCGAGATTGATCAGCACGATCGCGACGATCTGCTTCGGAGCAAAGCCAGGAATGACGAGCGGAATCCAGAACACCCACATGCCGGCGATCGGGTACAGCAGGCTCTGGCGGAACGCGGTCGAAAAATTCATCCGCTCCGACGAGTGATGCACGACGTGGGCGGCCCACAGCCAGCGCACGCGATGACTGCAGCGATGAAAGACGTAATAGAGCAGGTCCTGCGCGACGAACAGCACGACGAACGACAGCCACGTCGCCGGCCATGTATGAATGCGGTGATGCTCGTAGAAAAACGCGTAGACAGGGATGATCGCGAGCCACGCGAGCTTGTCGGCGGCCTGCTGCAGCAGCGCGAGCGCGGCGTTGCACAGCGTGTCGCGCCAGCTGTAGAGCCGCTCGGCCGGGCGCGTGCGGCTCACGTGCCACGCCTCCGAGCCGATGCAGGCAAGAAAGACGGGCGCCATGGCGAGCAGCAGCAATTCGGCATCGAATTGCATCTTGTCTCCCTTCCTGGTCCCTGACCGCCTCGCGGTACGCGGCGGGTGGTGTCGTTATCGTTCGTGAGGCCGCGCGGTCTGCACGACCGGCGCCCGACGCGGCAAGCCCGTGATGTCGCGCGCCGCATGCTGCCCGACAGCGTACACGGTTAGGAGCTTGCCGCGCGCGGCATCGCTAGAAGGAATACTCAGTGGCCGCCGCGCTTGCGCGGGTTTTTCCTGGGCTTCTCGCGCGCTTCCTCGATGGGCGCGGAAACCTTCGTAAAGCCCTGCGACGGGCCTTCGTACACCCATTCGAGCAGCGCGTCGTGCGCGGCGCGCGCCGCTTCCGAATGCGGATCGTTGATCAGGCTGACGACGACATAGCTGTTGCCGTCGGCCGACGCGACGTAGCCGGCGATCGCGCGTACGTCGCGCAGCGTGCCGGTCTTGATGTGCGCGTTGCCGCCCGCGCCCTGGCTGGTCAGGCGATTGCGCATCGTGCCGTCGACACCGGCGATCGGCAGCGAGTCGACGAACACCTGCGCGACTGGGCTCGCGTTCGCGCGTTGCAGGACATCGGCGAGCGCGAGCGCGGTGATGTGTTCGTCGCGCGACAGGCCCGAGCCGTTATCGAGCGACAGGTATTCGGTGTTCAGGCTGTCGCGCGTCAGGAAAGCTTCGACCGCGTGCGCGGCTTTCGCGGGCGTGGCGGGCGGCCCTTCCTCGGCGGCGCCGATTGTCAGGAACAGGTTGCGCGCCATCGTGTTGTTGCTGAACTTGTTGATGTCGCGAACGATGTCCGACAGCATCGGCCCCTCGTGCCTGGCGACGAGCTTCGCGCCGGCGGGCACCGCGCCTTCGCGGGTCGCGCCCGTGAATGTGCCGCCGGTTTGCTGCCACAGCGCGAGGAAGCCGCGCGCGAAGAACGTCGAGTGATCGAGCACGGCGACGTTGATCGTGCGCGCGTCGCAGCGCACCGGAAAGTCGCCGATGAACGACGCGACGAGAGTGCCGTCAGGCTCCGGCGTGACGGTCGGCGTCGGCAGCTCGCCCCGGCATGGGCCGCTCGTCGCACGCAGCTGGTTGTCGATGCGCAGTTGCGCGAGCGCGGGCAGCACGTCGATCGCCACCGTGCCATCGGGCGACGGCGTCAGCGTGAACGACAGCGATTTGAACGCGTACAGCAGCGGATCGGGGCCGACGTTGTACGGCGCGTTCACGTCGTCGTCGAACGCGGGCAGGTCGCGAGTCGACGGATCGAAGTAGCGCTTGTCGAGCACCAGCGCGCCGTCGATACCGTTGATGCCCGCCTTGTGAATCTTCTGCACGAGGTCGATCAGTTCTTCGGGCACGAGCTTCGGGTCGCCGGTGCCCTGGATGTACAGATTGCCGTGCAGCACGCCGCTCGCGTCGAGCGGGCCGTCCGCGTACGCGCTGGTGCGCCAGCGGTAACCGGGACCGAGGATCGACAGGCCCGAGTAGGTGGTGACGAGCTTCATCGTCGAGGCGGGCATCATCGGCTTGCCGGCGTTCAGCGCGAGGATCGGCGTGCGATCGCCGACCTTTTCGACGACCACGCTGATCGACGACAACGGCACGTGCGCGCGCTGCAGACCGACCATCACCGGCTGCGGCAGTACCGTCGTGACGTTGACGCTCGGATGCGTGGCCTTGACGCGGGCCTCCCCGGTCAGCGGCAGCAGGGTGCCTGCGCCGAGCGCGGCGGCGCAGAGCCAGACGGCCGCGCGCGGCCCGACACGGTTAGGCATGAAGGCTGCGCGATCGAACATACGGCGCGAGTGCACCGCCATACGGCGTGCGACGGAAGACAGAAAAGGGTGCGTCATGAACGGGTAAACGGGCAAACGGACGAGCAGGATTTCAAGGTGTGCGGCGAGCGGCGAGCGGCGTGCGGCGTGCGCGGGACGATGGAACGGCAAGCTGGGCGCCTTGACGGCGCGGTAGCGCGCCGCGGTCTACCCGACGGCCGTCGCGCGACGCAAAGCGCCCATTGTAGTGACATCCCGCGAGGCTGCGGTGAAAAAAGCGCCACACGCCGCACGGGTCGGAAGCGGGCGCTAGAATGCGGCATCATCAAATGTTTTGGAACGGACAACCATGCGCATCCTGCTAGTCGAAGATGACCGGATGATCGCCGAAGGCGTGCGCAAGGCGCTGCGCGGCGAAGGCTTCGCCGTCGATTGGGTCGAGGACGGCGAAGCGGCGCTGCGAGCGGCTGCGGCCCAGCCTTACGACCTCGCGTTGCTCGACCTCGGTCTGCCCAAGCGCGACGGTCTCGAGGTGCTGCGCGCACTGCGTGCGCGCGGCCATGCGCTGCCGGTGCTGATCGTCACCGCGCGCGACGCGGTCGCCGATCGTGTCAAGGGCCTCGACGCCGGCGCCGACGATTACCTTGTCAAACCTTTCGATCTCGACGAACTCGCTGCGCGGATGCGCGCGCTGATCCGGCGCCAGTCCGGCCGCAGCGATTCGACGATTCGCCACGGCAATTTGACCCTCGATCCCGCGTCGCACCAGGTGACGCTCGATGGCGCCCTGGTCGCGCTATCCGCGCGCGAATTCGCGCTGCTCGAGGCGCTGCTCGCGCGACCCGGTGCGGTGCTGTCCAAGAGCCAGCTAGAGGAAAAGATGTATGGCTGGGGCGAGGAGATCGGCAGCAATACCGTCGAGGTCTATATCCACGCGCTGCGCAAGAAGCTCGGCGCCGATCTGATCCGCAACGTCCGCGGGCTTGGCTACATGATCGCGAAGGACGCCTGAGCCGATGCGCTCGATTCGCCGACAACTGTTGTTCTGGCTGCTCGCGCTCGTGCTGCTCGGCGTCGGCATCGCGGGCTGGCTGATCTACCGGCAGGCACTCGCCGAAGCGAACGAGCTGTTCGACTACCAGCTCGAGCAGATCGCCGCGGCGTTGCCGGCGGAACCGTTCTCGCAGGTGCTCGGCCGCGATACCGGCGACGAGGGCATCGTGCTGCAGATCTGGAACCGCAACGGCATGCTGATGTATTACTCGCGGCCGCGTGCGCCGCTCGCGCCGCGCGCCGAACTCGGTTTTTCGACCGAGCGCACCGACCGCGGCGAATGGCGCGTATATGGCGCGATCGTCGGCGACAACGTCGTGCAGCTCGCGCAGCCGCTGTCGGTGCGCAACCGGCTCGCCGCCGATGTCGCGCTGCGCACGCTGTGGCCGCTGATCGTGCTGCTGCCGCTGCTCGGACTCGCGGTATGGGTGATCGTCGGTCGCGGGCTGCGGCCGCTGCGGCGCGTGACGAGCGCGCTCGACACCCGTCATCCCGAAGCGCTGGATCCATTGCCTGATAAGCGCCTGCCGCTCGAAGTGCGGCCGCTCGTGCGTGCGCTGAACGGGCTGCTGCAGCGGCTCGCGACCGCGCTCGATATCCAGAAGGCGTTCGTCGCCGATGCCGCGCACGAATTGCGCACGCCGCTTGCCGCGGTACAGATTCAGGCGCAACTGGTCGCGCGCGCGAAGGACGACACAGCCCGCAGCGAGGCGCTCGCCGATCTGCAGGCGGGTGTCACGCGCGCGACGCGCCTCGCCGAGCAACTGCTCGCGCTCGCGCGCGCCGAGCCGGACGGCGCCGCCGGCGCAGTGATGCTCGATCTGCGCGAGCTGCTGCAGGAGTGCGTCGCGACCTACGCGCCGCTCGCGATGAATCGCGGCGTCGACCTCGGCATCGAGGCGAGCGAGGCCGCCAGCGTGACCGGCGACGCCGAAGCGCTGCGCGTGATGTTCAACAACCTCGTCGACAACGCGACCAAGTACACGCCGCGTGGCGGCCGCGTCGACGTCAGCCTGCGTGTCGAGGACGGCCGTCCGGTCGTGCGGATCGCCGATAGCGGCCCCGGTATCGATCCCGCCGATCGCGAGCGCGTGTTCGACCGGTTCTATCGCGCGGGAGCGGGCGCGAATCGCGCGCGCACCGACGTGGCGGGCAGCGGCCTCGGTCTCGCGATCGTGCGTCGGATCGCCACCCAACATCATGCGCAAGTGTCGCTCGACGACTCGCCGGCCGGTGGTTTGCAGGTCATCGTACGCTTCTGATCATGGTGATTTACTGTTCGGCCAACGCCGGCGTTCGTGCTGGCGCGGCGGTCCGTAGCGGCCGGTCCAATAAGGTTCCCATGATCTGGCGCTGCTTAAGACTCTTTTAAGTGATGCCCTTTACGCTCGTCGACATCCAAAGTCACTTTCTCCAGTCAGGAGCTCATGATGAACGCGAAAACCTTGTCCCGCGGCGCCGTTGCGGTAGCTGTGGCCGCTGCGCTTTCAGCCGGCTATGTGGCGGGCCATCGCGATGTGCCAGCACCGCAGATCATCTCGCCGGCGCAAGCCGCCGCGATGATGCCAGCCGAAGCAGCCGCCAAAACCGGTATCCCCGATTTCTCCGGTCTCGTCGAGACCTACGGTCCGGCCGTCGTCAACATCAGCGCGAAGCACGTGGTCAAGCAAACCGCGATGCGTGGTAATGGCGGCAACCTCAACGGCAACCAGCTGCCGATCGATCCGAACGATCCGTTCTATCAGTTCTACAAGCGGTTCTTCGGCGGCGTGCCCGGCATGGAGGGCGGCGATGGCGGAGACGCGCCCGACCAGCCGAGCGTGAGCCTCGGCTCGGGCTTCATCATCAGCAACGACGGCTACATTCTGACGAACGCGCACGTGGTCGATGGCGCGAACGTCGTCACCGTGAAGCTCACCGACAAGCGCGAATTCAAGGCGAAGGTGGTCGGTGCCGACAAGCAGTCCGACGTCGCCGTGCTGAAGATCAACGCGAGCGATCTGCCGACGGTGAAGATTGGCGATCCGCGCCAAAGCAAGGTTGGTCAGTGGGTCGTCGCGATCGGTTCACCGTACGGCTTCGACAACACCGTGACCTCGGGCATCATCAGCGCGAAGTCGCGTTCGCTGCCCAATGAGAACTACACGCCGTTCATCCAGACCGATGTGCCGGTGAACCCTGGCAACTCGGGCGGTCCGCTCTTTAATCTGCAAGGCGAAGTGATCGGCATCAACTCGATGATCTACTCGCAGACGGGCGGCTTCCAGGGCCTGTCGTTCGCGATCCCGATCAACGAGGCGATCAAGGTCAAAGACGATCTCGTCAAGACCGGTCACGTGAGCCGCGGCCGCCTCGGCGTCGCGGTACAGGGCTTGAACCAGACGCTCGCCGAGTCGTTCGGCATGCAGAAGCCGCAAGGCGCGCTGGTCAGCTCGGTCGACGCCAACGGGCCGGCGGCCAAGGCTGGCTTGCAGCCGGGCGACGTGATCCTGTCGGTGAATGGCGACGAAGTGAGCGATTCGACGGATCTGCCGGCGAAGATCGCAGGTCTCGCGCCGGGCAGCTCGGCGACGCTGAAAGTGTGGCGTGATAAGGCCAGCAAGGACGTGAAGGTGACGATCGGCTCGTTCTCGGACGCAAAGGTTGCGTCGGCGAACAAGACCGATCAGCAGACCCAGTTGCAAGGCCGTCTCGGCGTCGCGGTGCGGCCGCTGACGCCGGAAGAGAAGAGCAGCGCGTCGGTGTCGCACGGCCTGCTCGTGCAGCAGGCAGGCGGCGCGGCGGCGAGTGCCGGCATCCAGGCGGGCGACGTGATTCTCGCGGTCAATGGCCGTCCCGTCACGAACATCGATCAGCTGAAGCAGATGATTTCGGGTGCAGGCAACAGCATTGCGCTGCTGATCCAGCGGGACAACGCGCAGATTTTCGTGCCCGTAGATCTCGGCTGATCCAGTATCCGGGCGGTTCGAACGGATCGCCCATCCCAGTTTGAGCTGTAGTAGCGATTGCCGGTCCTTTGCATTTACTGCAAGGACCGGTTTTTTTTCGCCTGTCCGCACCGTGCTACGGCGAGCAGCGCGGGCAGGGCGAAACGCGCCACGCGGCTTGGTGCCACGGTCGCGCATGTCTAGTCGACGCAACCGGATGGTTGGCACGCAGGTTGCTTCGGCCTTCATTTGGGCCTGTTCGGGGACTGGGCAAGGACTGCAACAAGGAGAGCGAACCAATGAAAACCCAACGCAATCAGCAAAGGATCGTAGCCGTCGCGCTGTGCGCGGCGCTCGCGCTCGGACTGGCGGGCGGTGCGTACGCGCAGCAGGCGGGCGTGACCGGTGGCTCGACGACCGACAACACCAGCGCGGGCAACACCAACGGCGGCGGTCTGCCGCAAGTCCAGCAGCAGGGCGACGTGTCGTACGTATCGGGCGGCGTCGGCCTCGACGAATCGCGGGCGTTGCGACAAGCGCAAAGCCAGTGGCCACTGACGTTGCGCTTCACCGGACCCAACGCCGAGTTTCTCGCGGATGTGCACGTGCGTATCGTCGATGCCCATAACGGCGAAGTGCTGAACACGACGTCGCGCGGACCGTTCATGCTGGTGCGCTTGAGCCCCGGCCGCTATACGGTGCACGCGAAATACAACGACAGCGAGCAAACCCGCTCGGTTAGCGTGCCGGCGCACGGCAACGTCAAATCCGCGTTCATCTGGAACGCGAAGTAACGGGTCGATCGGTCCGCCGCCGCGCAGCAAGCTTGCGCAATCGGCCGAAGTTTGGCCGATAATGAAGCCACGGGCAGCTCCCGTGGCTTTGCCGTTCCGGCGGCAACAGCCGGCAGTGCAGCACCCACCCCATCACGGAGCCTGGACATGAGCGATGCGTCGACATCTGCGGGACGGCTGGACGGCCATACCATCGTGATCCGCGACAACGGTCACCGCGTGCGCGTGATTCACGGCGGCGTGACGATGGCCGACACCAAGGCCGCGCTGACGCTATCGGAGACCGGCCTCGCCGACGTGTTCTATTTCCCGCGCGAGCACGTGAACATGGCCCGGCTCGAACGCTCGACGCACACGTCGCATTGTCCGTTCAAGGGCGACGCGTCGTACTTCCATCTGCGCACCGAAGATGGCGTGATCGAGAACGCGGTGTGGTGCTACGAGGCGCCGTTCGAGCAGGTCAGTCGCATCAAGGGCTATCTCGCTTTTTACGCATCGCGCGTCGACCGCATCGATCAGACGTCCTGATCCCGCAGTCGGCGCGTTCATCGGGGAGGTTGTCATGGAACTGAACGACGCGTTACGGATTCCGCTGGCGCCGTCCGAGGTCTGGGACGCGTTGCAGGACCTCGCGCTGTTGCGTGCCAGCCTCGACAACTGCGAGTCGTTCGTGCGTCTCGACCACGGCGAATACGCGCTGACGATGACCGTGCCGCTCGGCCCGTTGCGCGCGCATTATCAGGCGCGCGCGCACGTCGCCGGCCAGGATTCCGGCCCGGCGGACGCGCAGCGCCGCACCATCAACTTCAAGGCCCGGGCCGAGGGCATCGGCGCATTGCGCGGTCAGATCGAAGTGCGTTTGCGCGCGGACGAGGGGCGGGAGCCGGGCACGCGCATCGACTACACACTGTGGGCGACGTCGTCGGGACCGCTCGCCGAGCTGCCGACGCGCCAGCTCGAGAACGCCTTGCGTCAGATCGCCGACGATTTTTTCGCCGAGTTCGACGCCGTCGTGCGCGCCAAGCACGGCAAAGGGCCGAACCGCGCGCGTGGCACGGCGCCGCGTCGCCAGTACGTGTTTTTGCGGCCGATCACGCTCGGCGGCATCGCGCGGCGAGCGCGCATCGAGCACAGCCATGCGCTGTCGGGGCGCGCGGCGAGCGCGTCGCATAGCTGGTCGCATCACGAGCCCGGTCAGCATGTCGTGCCGTACTGGGCGTGGGCCGGGATGATCTTTCTGGTCGCACTATTGTTGTATGTCGCGCGCTGGTTCAGCGAGCATTGAGGCCGCGAGCCGCGCGCAGCCCCTGATGGAACGCGCGACAAACATCCCGCGCGACTACGAAATCCCGGTGACGCACTACGAAATAGCGGTGCTCCCGCCGCCTTCATCTAATCCCCGCGAAACTCCCGCCGCCACGCGCTCGGCGACGTGCGAAACGCGTCCGCGAAATGCTGCCGCAGCGATGCGGCCGAGCCGAATCCGGCGCTCGCCGCGATCGCTTCGACCGACCCGTCGGTGCTTTCCAGCAGCTGTTGCGCACGCGCGAGCCGCTGCGCGAGGAGCCACGCGCCGAGGGTGGTGCCGGTCGCGAGCCGGAAGCGCCGCGTGAAGGTGCGGCGGCTCATCAACGCGCGCGCGGCGAGCGTGTCGAGCGTATGCGGCGTGGCCAGGTTGCCGCTCACCCAGTCGAGCAGGCCGGACAGGCGATCGCCGCGCGGGTTCGGCGGCATCGGCTGCTGCACGTATTGCGCCTGGCCGCCCTGGCGATGCGGCGACACGACGAGCCGGCGCGCGACGTGGTTCGCCACCCGCGCGCCGCAGATCTTGCGCAGCACGTGCAGGCAGCAGTCGAGGCCGGCGGCGGTGCCGGCCGAGGTCAGCACGTTGCCGTCGTCGACGTACAGCACGTCGGCGTCGAGCCGCACGCGCGGGTAGCGGCGCGCGAACTCGTCGGCCCAGGCCCAGTGCGTCGAGGCGGGCCGTCCATCGAGGATGCCCGCGGCGGCCAGCACGAAAGCGCCGAGGCACAGGCCGACGAGCAGCGCGCCGCGCGCATGCGCGGCCCTCAGCGCGTCGAGCAGCGCGGCGGGCGGGGTTTCGGCGGGATCGCGCCAGCTCGGCACGATGATCGTCTGCGCGTCGGCAAGCGCTTCGAGTCCGTGTATGACCGCGATCGAGAAGCCCGCGGTCGTCGCCAGCGCGCCTGTCTCCGCGGCGCAGACGCGGAAGTCGAAGTCGGGAACACCGCCGGCGCGACGGTCCTCGCCGAACACGACGCACGGCACCGACAGATGGAACGGGCTAATGCGGTCGAACGCGACGACGGCGACGATGTGGCGCGGCGCCTGATCGGAGACGTCGTCGGAAGATGCGAGGGTGGTCATGCCGGGCGCCTCATGAAAGCCATAAGTATGGCCCGATTCTAGCGAAGGTTGTCATTCGGGCCGCTGTCGACGGGCGGGCAGCGGAGCAACAATGCCGTCATTGCCGTTGCGCCGCGGCCACCGCGCTGGGCGCGCGCCATCGACCGCTTTTTCTGACCAGGAGCCTTGCCATGAGCACACCCGCGCCGCGCCGTGCGCTGATCGTCATCGACGTGCAGAACGAATACGTGAGCGGCGACCTGCCGATCGAATTTCCGGACGTGCGCACGTCGCTCGCCAACATCGGTCGCGCGATCGATGCAGCGCGCGCCGCCAGCGTGCCGGTCGTGATCGTGAAGAACGTCGCGCCCGCCACCTCGCCGCTGTTCGCGCGCGGCAGCGCGGGCGCGGAACTGCACACGGTCGTGAGCTCGCGCGCTCATGATCATTTCGTCGAGAAGTCTCTGCCGAGCGCATTCGCTGGGACCGATCTGGCCGACTGGCTCGCCGCCCGGCAGATCGATACGCTGAGCGTCACCGGCTACATGACCCACAATTGCGATGCCTCGACGATCAACCACGCGGTGCATGCTGGCCTCGCCGTCGAGTTCCTGCACGACGCAACCGGCTCGGTGCCGTATGAAAACAGCGCGGGCTTCGCGAGCGCGGAGGAGATTCATCGCGTGTTCAGCGTGGTGCTGCAGTCGCGCTTCGCGGCGGTCGCGAGCACCGATCAATGGATCGCGGCGCTAAAGAGCGGCGCGCCGCTCGAGCGCGGCAACATCTATGCGTCGAATCAGGCGGCGCGAGCGCGCCGGGCGGTTGCCTGAACCCGGCGCAGGGGCGGTGGTCCGGTCCAAAAACAGAAACGGGCGGTCCACCGAACCGCCCGCTGTTCCAATCCGTCACCCTGGCGCGCCTTCTACGCCGCCTTCCTGCGCAACGCCGGACTCAGGCGCAAGCCGTCGAACATCGCTTCCACCATCTGCTGCGCTTGCGCGCCGAAGTCGGTCGCGTCGGGCAAAAACAGCATGTCGCGCAAAGAACCGCCGACGAACGCGTGGACCATCGCCGCGGCAAGCTTCGTGTCGAGGTCGGCGGGCATCTGGCCTTTGGAGATCGCATTGCGCAGACCGCCCTCGATCTTCGCGAGCCCCTCGCGCATATTGGTCTGATACCGTTCCATCACCGGCCCCATATCTTCGACCAGCTCGCACTTCAGAAACAGAATGTCGAACACGCGGCGGCGGCGGGGATCGTTGGCAGTGTCGCGCAGGCAGACCACGCAGATTTCAATCAGGCGCCCGAGCGGATCAGCTTCGTTGGGATCGAGCGACGCCGCCTTCAGTTCGTCGAGCGGCAGCAGCACGCGGTCGAACATTTCGGTGAACAGCTCGCTCTTATGCGCGAAATGCCAATAAATGGCGCCGCGCGTGACGCCCGCGGCCTGGGCGATATCGGCCAGCGACGTGCGCGATACACCCTTCTCGAAGAAGACCTGTTCGGCCGCGTCGAGAATCCGGTTGCGCGTCTCCAGCGCCTCTTCTTTGGTTCTTCTGACCATATTGGTGTAGCCTGCGCTGATCCTGGGGTTTATGCGGACAGTTTTAAGTCAGTCTGATGACGCTTTGACTACTTGCTGAAGCGAATTGCGACGCGAATCTGCGGTACCCCAGCCTCGGAAGATATAAATGCACTTTTACATGCATTCATGAATGTATATATAATAGCACCCCACGATCGCATAGCCCCAGCCGTGACGAGCAGTTAATATCCGTCACTGTTGCCTTTCGAAAGCGCTTTCGCGGCCGCCAAACGGCGGCGCTGCGCGGCATTCCCCGGTATGGCGCATTCGTAGCAGGGTGCCCTGCAGGCGCAGGTTTGCATCCATGGGCTTCCGGTCGAGCGTCGCGAGACGCTTGTGTGCGCTGTCGTCCCCGGGGTAGGGATGCGCGCACTTTTTCATTACTCAGTCTTTGACAGAGGTCGCTCCATGCGCGTCGAACGGGTTCCATTCCGCTTAATCAGTGCCGCGACGGCTGCCATCTTGCTGGCGGCGTGCGGACCAAAACAATCTGCCCCGCCGCCACAGACGCCCGAAGTCGGCGTCGTCACCCTCCAGCCGACGACCGTGCCCGTCGTCACCGAACTTCCCGGCCGTACCAGTGCCTTCCTCGTCGCGCAGGTGCGCGCGCGGGTCGACGGCATCGTGCTGCGCCGTGAGTTCACCGAGGGTAGTGAGGTCAAGGCCGGCCAGCGTCTGTACAAGATCGATCCGGCGCCGTACATCGCGTCGTTGAACAACGCGAAGGCATCGCTCGCGAAGGCGCAGGCGAACCTGGTGACGACCACCGCGCAGGCCAATCGCTACAAGGTGCTGGTCGCGGCGAACGCGGTCAGCAAGCAGGATTACGACAACGCGGTCGCCGCCGAAGGCCAGGCCGCCGCCGACGTCGCCGCGGGCAAGGCCGCGGTCGATACCGCGCAGATCAACCTCGGCTATACCGACGTGACCTCGCCCGTGACCGGCCGGATCGGCGTGTCGCAGGTCACGGCGGGCGCATTCGTGCAGCAGAGTGCGGCCACGCTGATGGCCACGGTCCAGCAACTCGATCCAGTCTACGCCGACCTCACGCAATCGAGCCTCGATGGTCTGAAGCTGCGCCGCGAGGTCCAGGAAGGGCGTCTCAAGACGACCGGTCCGGGCGCCGCGCAGGTCACGCTGGTGCTGGAAGACGGCCGCGTCTACTCCGAGAAGGGCAAGCTGCAGTTCACCGACGTGACCGTCGACCAGGGCACCGGCTCGGTCACGGTGCGCGCGATCTTCAAGAACCCGAACCACGTGCTGCTGCCGGGCATGTTCGTGCGCGCGAAGATCGACGAGGGCGTCAACCAGAACGCGCTGATCGTGCCGCAAGTCGGCGTCACGCACGACCAGAAGGGTCAGCCCACCGCGCTCGTCGTCGGCAACGACAACAAGGTCGAGCTGCGTCAGCTCGTCACCTCGGGCACCTTCGGCTCGTACTGGGTGGTCTCGGACGGCCTGAAGGCGGGTGACCGCGTGATCGTCCAGGGCACCGACAAGGCGCATCCCGGCCAGCAGGTCAAGCCCGTGCCGGCGCAGCTGCCCGGCAACCCGGCTTCCGAGGCCGCCGCAAACGGCGCCCAGACAGGTCAACCCGCGGCTCAGCCTGCCTCCGCCGCTTCGGGCGCGTAATAACAGGGAGCCCGCCTCATGGCAAAGTTCTTTATTGATCGCCCGATTTTTGCATGGGTGATCGCCATCATCCTGATGCTCGCGGGTATCGCGTCGGTGTTCACGCTGCCGATCGCGCAATACCCGACCATCGCGCCGCCGTCCATCCAGATCAGCGCAACCTATCCGGGTGCTTCGGCGAAGACGGTGGAAAACACCGTTACGCAGGTGATCGAGCAGCAGATGAGTGGTCTGGACCACCTGCTGTACCTCGCGTCGACCTCGGACGACTCGGGCACGGCCACCATCACGCTGACGTTCGCGGCCGGCACCAACCCTGACATCGCGCAGGTGCAGGTGCAAAACAAGCTGCAGCTCGCCACGCCGCTGCTGCCGCAAGCGGTGCAGCAGCTCGGCACCAAGGTCACGAAGTCGAGCAGCAGCTTCCTGCTGGTGATGGCGTTCGTGTCGACCGACGGCAGCATGAACAAGTACGACCTCGCGAACTACGTCGCGTCGAACATTCAGGATCCGATCAGCCGTATCGACGGCGTGGGCACGGTGACGCTGTTCGGCTCGCAGTACGCGATGCGCATCTGGCTCGACGCGAACAAGCTGAATAACTTCGGTCTGACGCCGCTCGATGTCGAAACCGCGCTGCAGGCGCAGAACGTGCAGGTCGCGGGCGGCTCGCTCGGCGGCACGCCGTCGGTGCCGGGCCAGGTGCTGCAGGCCACGATCACGCAGGCCACGCTGCTCAATACTCCCGAGCAGTTCGGCAACATCCTGCTGAAGGTGAATCAGGACGGCTCGCAGGTGCGTCTGCGCGACGTGTCGCGCGTCGAGCTCGGCGGCGAAAATTACAACTTCGACACCAAGTACAACGGTCAGCCGACGGCAGGCTTCGGTATCCAGCTCGCCACGGGCGCGAACGCGCTCGCCACCGCGAAGGCGGTGCGCACGAAGATCGCCGAACTGTCGAAGTACTTCCCGCACGGCCTGGTGGTGCAGTACCCGTACGACACGACGCCGTTCGTGCGCCTGTCGATCGAGGAAGTGGTCAAGACGCTGCTCGAAGGTATCGTGCTGGTGTTCCTCGTCATGTACCTGTTCCTGCAGAACCTGCGCGCCACGCTGATTCCGACGATCGCGGTGCCGGTGGTGCTGCTCGGTACGTTCGCGATCATGAGCGCGGTCGGTTTCTCGATCAACGTGCTGTCGATGTTCGGTCTCGTGCTCGCAATCGGCCTGCTGGTGGACGACGCGATCGTGGTGGTGGAAAACGTCGAGCGGGTGATGCAGGAGGAGGGCTTATCGCCTCGCGAGGCAACCCGCAAGGCGATGGACCAGATCACCGGCGCGCTCGTCGGCGTGGCGCTCGTGCTGTCGGCGGTGTTCGTGCCGGTGGCATTCTCGGGCGGCTCGGTCGGCGCGATCTACCGGCAGTTCTCGCTGACGATCGTCGCGGCGATGGTGCTGTCCGTGCTCGTCGCGTTGGTTCTGACGCCGGCGCTGTGCGCGACGATCCTGAAGCCGATTCCGAAGGGTCATCACGAAAAAGCGACCGGCTTCTTCGGCTGGTTCAACCGTACCTTCAACACGAGCCGCGACAAGTACCACTCGGGCGTGCACCACGTGATCAAGCGCTCGGGCCGCTGGCTCATCATCTACATGGTGGTGATCTTCGCGGTGGGGCTGCTGTTCGTGCGTCTGCCGAAGTCGTTCCTGCCTGACGAAGACCAGGGCACGATGTTCGTGCTGGTGCAAACGCCGTCGGGTTCCACGCAGGAAACCACCGCGCGCGCCCTCAAGGACGTGTCGGACTACCTGCTGAACGACGAAAAGGCGATCGTCGAATCGACCTTCACGGTGAACGGCTTCAGCTTCGCGGGTCGTGGCCAGAACGCGGGTCTCGTGTTCGTGCGGATGAAGGACTACGCGCAGCGCCAGCACCCGGACCAGAAGGTGCAGGCACTGGTTGGGCGTCTGTTCATGCACTTCAGCAGCTACAAGAACGCGCTCGTGTATCCGGTCAATCCGCCGTCGATTCCTGAACTCGGCACCGCGGCGGGCTTCGACTTCCAGCTGCAGGACCGCGCGGGTATCGGTCACGCGAAGCTGATGGAAGCGCGCAACATGCTGCTTGGCCTGGCGGCGAAAGATCCGACGCTCGCGCAGGTGCGTCCGAACGGCCTGAACGATACGCCGCAGTTCAAGGTGAACATCGACCACGAGAAGGCTTCGGCGCTCGGCGTGTCGCTCGCCTCGATCGACCAGACGTTCTCGATCGCATGGGCCTCGGCGTACGTGAACAACTTCCTCGACACCGACGGCCGGATCAAGAAGGTCTACCTGCAGGGCGACGCGCCGTTCCGGATGAAACCGGAAGACGTGAATGCCTGGTTCGTGCGCAACGGCGCGGGCGCGATGGTGCCGTTCTCGGCCTTCGCGAGCACCGAGTGGACCTACGGTTCGCCGAAGCTCGAGCGCTACAACGGTATTTCGTCGGTGGAAATCCAGGGTGCGGCCGCGCCGGGCAAGTCGACCGGTCAGGCGATGGCGGCGATGGAACAGATCGTCACCAAGCTGCCGGCGGGAGTCGGCTACGAGTGGACGGGTCTGTCGCTGCAAGAGCGTCAGTCGGGTTCGCAGGCGCCAATCCTGTACGGCATCTCGATTCTCGTCGTGTTCCTGTGTCTCGCGGCGCTGTATGAAAGCTGGTCGATCCCGTTCTCGGTGATCATGGTGGTGCCGCTCGGCGTGATCGGCGCACTGCTGGCCGCGACGCTGCGCGGGCTCGAGAACGACGTGTTCTTCCAGGTGGGTCTGCTGACCACCGTGGGTCTGTCGGCGAAGAACGCGATTCTGATCGTGGAATTCGCGCGAGAACTGCAGCAGGGTGGAGGCATGGGACCGATCGAAGCCGCGCTCGAAGCGGCGCGTCTGCGGTTGCGTCCAATCCTGATGACCTCGCTCGCGTTCATTCTCGGCGTGCTGCCGCTCGCGATCAGTAACGGCGCGGGCTCGGCCAGCCAGCACGCGATCGGTACCGGCGTGATCGGCGGCATGTTGACGGCGACCTTCCTCGCGATCTTCATGATCCCGATGTTCTTCGTCGTGATTCGCGCGAAGTTCGGCGGTGAGAAGGAAGACCCGGATGAGGCGCTGCGCCACTATGAACAGCACCATCCGCACGATCCGCAAGGCGGCGCGGCGGGTGGCACGACCGACGGGTCGGATGGCAATGGCTCGGGCAAGGATGGGCATTGAGATGCAAAAACACTCTTTGATTGCAGTGGCGGTCGCGCTGCTCGCCACGGGTTGCACGCTGGCGCCGCACTACCAGCGGCCCGCCGCGCCCGTGACGGCGACTTTCCCGACGGGCGGCGTGTACGACCAGCAGCCGGGCGCGCAAGGCGCGCGCGGCGCGAACGGCCTGGCTGCCGGCGACATCGGCTGGCGCGACTTCTTCGTCGATCCGCGTCTGCAGCAGCTGATCGAAATCGCGCTGAAGAACAACCGTGATCTGCGTGTGTCGGTGCTGAACATGCAGGCGTCGGCGGCGCAGTACCGTATCGTGCGCGCGGGCCTGTTCCCGACGCTCGACGCCGCGGCTTCGCAAAGCCGGCAGCGCACGCCGCGCGATCTGCTGGCGTTGCCCAACGGCCCGACGATTAGCAACACGTATTCGGTGGGCTTGAACGCGTCGTGGGAAATCGACTTCTTCGGGCGCGTGCAGAGCCTGAAGGATCAGGCGTTGGCCACGTACCTCGGCACCGCGCAGGCGCGCAAGTCCGCGGAAATCGCGCTGGTGTCGCAGGTGGCGAACCAGTACATGACGGTGCTCGAACTGGACGATCTGCTGAAGGTCACGCAGAACACGCTGAAGACGGCGCAGGAGTCGTTTCGGATCACCAAGCTGCAGTTCGACAACGGCACCGGTTCGGAACTCGATCTGCGCCAGTCGCAAACGGTTGTCGAAACCGCGAGCGCGGACCTGCAGGCGCAGATGCGTTTGCGGGCTCAGGCTGACAACGCGCTGGTGCTGCTGATCGGCGAGCCGTTGCCGGCTGATCTTGCGCCAGGCCTGCCGCTGAGCGACCAGAGCCTGCTCACGGATATTCCGGCGGGCCTGCCGTCCGATCTGCTGACGCGCCGTCCCGACATCATGGAGGCCGAGGAAAATCTGCTCGCGGCCAACGCGAACATCGGCGCGGCGCGCGCCGCGTTCTTCCCGAAGGTCACGCTGACCGGCAGCGCCGGCACGCTGAGCCCGACGCTCGGCGGGCTGTTCAAGCCGGGTTCGGCGGCGTGGAGCTTCGCGCCGTCGATCACGCTGCCGATCTTCGAGGGCGGTCAGAACATGGCCAACCTCGATCTCGCCAACATCGAGAAGAACGTGCAGATCGCCACGTATGAAAAGGCGATCCAGACGGCCTTCCGTGAAGTGGCGGATGGACTGGCCGCGCGCGGCACGTACGACCAGCAGATCGCGGCGCTCGAGCGGGATGTCGCGGCCGAGCAGCGCCGGCTGGATCTGTCGACCCTCCGTTATACGAGCGGTGTCGACAGCTATCTTTCGGTGCTGACCGCGCAGACCTCGTTGTACGTGGCTCAGCAGGCGCTGGTCACCGCGCGCATGGAACGTCTGCAGAACCTGGTCACGCTGTACCAGGCGCTCGGCGGCGGCTGGATCGAGCACAACGGCGACCAGCCGCGTCCCGCCGACGCGCCGGTCGACTACGGTGCGGCGAGCGCACCGGTCGCGGCTTCGGCGGCGACGGCAGGCTAAGCGCTGCGGCTCGACGAACCGCTGAAGTAAAGCAAAAACGCCACGGCATGCCGTGGCGTTTTTGTTGATTCGCGGCGTTCGGTGCCGCTCGCCGCATCATCGCTGCATCAAAAGCTCAATGCAGATCCGCCGCCCGCAGCATCTCGTTGCTCTGCGGTGCGCCGCCCGCGCTGGCGTCGAGATCGTGCCCGGCGCGGCGAAGCTCGCTCTTCGCCATCTTCTCGCCCTTCACGCCGTTGAAGATCAGGTTCAGCGCGACCGCCGACACCGAGGCGAGCAGAATCCCGCTATGTAGCAGCGGCGACAACGCCGGCGGCAGTTGCGAGAAGAAGTGCGGCGAGACGACCGGCACGAGGCCGAGCCCGATGCTGACCGCGACGATGAAGAGGTTGTGCTGATTCCTCACGAAGTCGACGCGCGACAGCACCTTGATGCCATTCGCCGCGACCATGCCGAACATCACGATGCCCGCGCCGCCGAGCACGAACGCCGGCACCGACGCGACCACCTGCGCCATCTTCGGGAAGAGGCCGAGCAGCACGAGGATCACGCCGCCCATCGCGCAGACGAAGCGGCTCTTCACGCCGGTCACGCCGATCAACCCGACGTTCTGCGAGAACGACGTATGCGGGAACGAGTTGAAGATGCCACCGATCAGCGTGCCGAGACCGTCGACGCGCAAGCCACGCACCAGCGTTTTCTGATCGACCGGACGATCGACCATGTCGCCGACCGCGAGAAACATGCCGGTCGATTCGATGAACGTGACGAACATCACGGTGACCATCGTCGCGATCGACAGCGCATCGAAGTGTGGCAGACCGAAGTGGAACGGCATCACGAAGCCGACCCACGGCGCGTGCATGACGCCGTCCAGGTTGACGCGGCCGAGCATCAGCGCGATCGCGAAGCCCGCGACGATGCCGAGCAGCACCGAGATATTGGCGACGAACCCCCTGGCAAACTTGTTGATCAGCAGGATCAGCGTCAGCACGAGCAGCGCCAGGCCGAGATATATCGGATTGCCGTAGTCGGGATTGCCGACACCGCCGGCCGCCCAGTTGATGCCGACCTCCATCAGCGACAGGCCGATCACCGAAATCACGACGCCGATCACGACCGGCGGGAAGAACCGCAACAGCTTGCCGACCGCGGGCGCGAGCAGAATGCCGATCACGCCGGCCGCGATCGTCGAGCCGAAGATGTCGAGGATGCCGAGCGAAGGATTGGTGCCGATGGCGACCATCGGGCCGACGGCCGCGAATGTGCAGCCCATGATGACCGGCAGGCGGATGCCGAAGATCCACAGTCCGAGCGTCTGGATCAGCGTGGCGATGCCGCAGGAAAACAGATCGGCGCTGATCAGGAAGGCGACCTGGTCTTTAGGCAGCTTCAGCGCCGCGCCGATGATCAGCGGCACCGCGACCGCGCCAGCGTACATGACCAGCACGTGCTGGATGCCGAGAGTGAGCAACTGGCCCGCCGGTAGGCGCTCGTCGCACGGGTGAACCGTGTTCGCTTGCATATCGTCTGTCTCCACCATCTCGTTTTGGGATGACTCCAAGGTATCGGGGACGAAAAGTCGCAACAAGACCATACGTGGCTATTCCGGCATTCCCGGCGGCGATATGCAGAGACCTGTTTTGAAAGGCAAATTAAAGCCACGCGTGGGACGGATCGGCCGTCGGACGCCAGAGAACCCTGTGCAGTGGGGGCCGCGGGCGGTGCATGGCGTGCGCGGCGCGGGTTCGTCGCGCGAGGGGATATGTGTGAGAATCAATGACGTATATCACGCTTCACGCATAGTCCTGTTTTGATGACGCTCGCAGCACGGCGGGGTTAACCCGCGAATGGTTTTTTTTCGCGTGTTTTCCGAGCTGTTTGTTCAACGTTCGCGGCGTCTGTGCAGCTTCGCCTTTGAGCTTCGCTTTCCCACTTCGTCGCCAGTCTCGCTGGCTCCTTCGTCACCTCGTTTCAACGTCCCTGCGCTCATGAGTTTTCTCGGCATCGACCTCGGCACCGGCTCCCTGAAAGCGGCAATCGTCGACGAACATGGACGCGAGCAGGCGGTATCGAGCGTCGCTTATGCGCTCGTTACGCCGCACGCGGGTTGGGCCGAAATCGACGTCGAGACCTGGTGGAACGCGCTCGTCCATGCAATGGCGGGCCTGCCGCGCGAGCTGCGTGACGGCGTGCGCGCGATTGGCTTCTCTGGTCAGATGCACGGCGTCGTGCTGCTCGATGCAAACGGCGCAGCGGTGCGGCGCGCCATGCTGTGGCCCGACTCGCGCGCGCTCGCCATGCTCGACGCGTGGCCCGAGCCGCAACCGAATCCGGTCGCGCCCGGCATGGCCGGACCGCTGCTGCGCTGGTTCGTGCTGCAAGAACCGGATGCCGCGCGCCGCACGCGCTGGGCGCTGCAGCCGAAGGACTGGCTGCGCGTCGCGCTCGGCGGCGCGTGCATGACCGATGCGTCCGACGCATGCGCGACCGCGCTCGCCGATCCCGCCGGCGCGTGGGACACGGCGCTGCTGCAACGCCTCGAGATTCCGTCTGAGTGGTTCGCGCCTGTGGCGCTGTCGTATGCGGCGGCGGGCGCGCTGTCGCCGCAGGCCGCGCAGGCACTTGGCTTACGGGCCGGTATCGTGCTCGCAACCGGCGCCGCGGATACGCCGTGCGCGGCGCTCGGCAGCGGACTCGTGCGTGACGGCGACGCGCTGCTGACGACCGGCACCGGCGGACAGATCGTCGTGCTCGCGAACGACGAGCCTGCGCCGCTGAAGGGCTTGCATCGCTATCGCGCGGCGAGCGATCACTGGTATCGGATGGCGGCGATGCAGAACGTCGGCATCGCGCTGGAGCGGGTGCGCGGGTGGCTGTCGTTTCGGTGGGCGGAGGCTTACCGAGAGGCATTTGACGATGCGGCTGATGCAAGCGCTCATGCCGCCGCCGATGCGGCGTCGACGCTGAGCTTCCTGCCGTACCTGACGGGCGAGCGCACACCGTGGCTGAACCCGCAGGCGCGCGGCGGCTGGCTCGGTTTGTCGCTCGAGCATACGCGCGGCGCGATGATGCGTGCCGCGTTCGAGGGCGTCGCGTTCTCGTTGCGCGCGGGGCTCGACGCGATTCGCGCGAGCGGCGCGCCGGTGACGGCGCTCAAGCTCGCGGGCGGCGGCTCCGTCGATGCGCGCTGGCGACAACTGCTCGCCGATGCGCTCGACGTCGACCTGCATGCGGTCGATTGCCCGAACGCGGCGCCGCGCGGCGCGGCGATCCTCGGCGGCCTCGCGTGCGGCCACTGGCAGACGCGCGATCTCGCCGCGCTCGCGCCGGGCGCGACGCGCGTCGCGGGTCCACGAGGCGATGCGGCGCTTGCTGAACGCTATGCGCGCTTCGTCGATCTGTATGGCCGGGTCGAGCCGTGGTTCGGTGGTCGCGCGCCGGGCGAAGCGAAGTGACAGCGACGGCGTTGAACACGGTGCCGAGCGCAGCCATCGGCGAGGCAACCTTCACGCACTATGCAATACCATGACGCTTTTCGCGCGCCACCTAGTCGCCGGCACGCGATGCCATTTCGCATTCACGCACTCACGGACTCACGCACTCACGGACTCACAGGAGCATTGACGATGAAGACCAAAGCAGCAATCGCATGGAAAGCCGGCGCCCCGTTGACGATCGAGGAAGTCGATCTCGAAGGTCCGCGCGCCGGTGAAGTCCTGATCGAAGTGAAGGCGACGGGCATCTGCCACACCGACTACTACACGCTGTCGGGCGCCGATCCCGAAGGCATCTTCCCGGCGATTCTCGGCCACGAAGGCGCGGGCGTGATCGTCGATGTCGGGCCGGGCGTCGGCACGCTGAAGAAGGGCGATCACGTGATTCCGCTCTACACGCCCGAATGCCGTCAGTGCAAGTTCTGCCTGTCGCGCAAAACGAATCTCTGCCAGGCGATCCGCGCGACGCAGGGCAAAGGCCTGATGCCCGACGCGACCTCGCGCTTCTCGCTCGATGGCAAGCCGCTGTTCCACTACATGGGCACGTCGACGTTCTCGAACTACATCGTCGTGCCGGAGATCGCGGTCGCGAAGGTGCGTGAAGACGCGCCGTTCGACAAGATCTGCTACATCGGCTGCGGCGTGACGACCGGCGTCGGCGCGGTCGTGTATTCGGCGAAGGTCGAGGCGGGTGCGAACGTGGTGGTGTTCGGGCTCGGCGGTATCGGGCTGAACGTGATTCAAGGCGCGAAGATGGTCGGCGCGGACAAGATCATCGGTGTCGATCTCAACCCGGGCCGCGTCGAACTCGCGAAGAAGTTC
The DNA here is from genome assembly GCF_050436245.1 of Paraburkholderia sp. MM6662-R1. Classification (NCBI taxonomy): domain Bacteria; kingdom Pseudomonadati; phylum Pseudomonadota; class Betaproteobacteria; order Burkholderiales; family Burkholderiaceae; genus Paraburkholderia; species Paraburkholderia sp. MM6662-R1. Next base: position 3,267,196 of record NZ_JBNDLV010000001.1, read on the forward strand.
GGCATGACGCACTTCATCAACCCGAACGAAGTCGAGAACGTCGTCGATCACATCGTGCAGTTGACCGACGGCGGCGCCGACTACTCGTTCGAATGCATCGGCAACGTGAAGGTGATGCGCCAGGCGCTCGAATGCACGCACAAGGGTTGGGGGCAGTCGTTCATCATCGGCGTCGCGGCGGCGGGCGAGGAGATCAGCACGCGGCCGTTCCAGCTGGTGACGGGCCGCGAGTGGAAGGGCTCGGCATTCGGCGGCGCGCGAGGCCGCACCGACGTGCCGAAGATCGTCGACTGGTACATGGAAGGCAAGATCAATATCGACGATCTGATTACGCACCGTCTGCCGCTCGAGCGCATCAACGAGGGCTTCGACCTGATGAAGAAGGGCGAGTCGATCCGCTCGGTCGTGCTCTACTAAGCGAGGAGCGTCGCGATGCTCGAACTACTATCGTCGCACGCCTGCCACGGCGGCGAGCAGCGCTTTTACCGGCACGAGTCGCGCACCATCGGTCTGCCGATGCGCTTCTCGGTCTATCTGCCGCCGCAGGCGTTGCGGGGCAATGCGAAGGTGCCCGCGCTGTTCTACCTCGCGGGGCTGACCTGCACAGAAGAGACGTTCGCGATCAAGGCCGGCGCGCAGCGCTTCGCGGCCCGGCACGGCATCGCGCTGATCGCGCCGGATACGAGCCCTCGCGGCGCGGGCGTGCCAGGCGAGAGCGATGCGTGGGACTTCGGCGTCGGCGCGGGCTTTTATGTCGACGCGACCGCGGAGCCGTGGGCGCGGAACTACCGCATGTACTCGTACGTGCGCGACGAGCTGCGCGAAACGGCGCTTGCGAACCTGCCGATCGATGGCGCGCGTCTCGGCATCTTCGGTCATTCGATGGGCGGGCACGGCGCGCTGATGCTCGCGCTGCGCAATCCGGACATTTATCGGTCGGTGTCGGCGTTCGCGCCGATCGCGGCGCCGATGCGTTGTCCCTGGGGCGAGAAGGCGTTTAGCGGTTATCTCGGCGAGAACCGTGAAGCGTGGAAGCAGTACGACGCGAGCGAGCTGGTTTCGCACGCGACGCACAAGTTCGCGGAAGGGATTCTCGTCGATCAGGGGCTCGCGGATCAGTTCCTGCCCAGGCAGCTCAATCCCGACGTGTTCGAAGCGGCGTGCAAGGCCGCGGGTCAGCCACTGACGTTGCGCCGGCATGCGGGTTACGACCACGGCTACTACTTCATCTCGACGTTCGTCGAGGATCATCTCGCGCATCACGCGAAGGCGTTGCTCGGCTGAACAACGTTGTAAAACGCGGGGCAAAAAAAACGGCGGCACTTCATGTGCCGCCGTTTTTTCATTTGATCGGCGTAAGCGCCGCTCAATGCCGCTTCAACAGACTCCCGCCATACACCACCGCCGACAACGCGGTGATCCAGAAGCTCGTCGGGCAATCGGTATAGAACGCGAGCGTCAGCCCGAGCCACGCCTGCGCGAGCGCGAACACGGCCGCGAGCACGAGACCCGTCGACAGCCGCGTGCTCAGGTTCTGCGCGGCGGCGGCCGGCCCCACCATCAGCGTGAACACGAGCAGCACGCCGACGATCTGCGTGCAAGCGGCGACGGCCAGCGCGGCGATCGCGAGAAACAGCACCGACACGCGGCGCAGCGACACGCCCTTCGCTTCGGCCAGTTCCGGTTGCAGCGACGCGAACAGCAGCGGCCGCATGATGGCCGCGAGCGCGGCCAGACTGACGACGCCCAACGCCGCGAGCACACCGAGCGTCGCTGCATTGACGCCTAGCACGTTGCCGAACAGCAGCGCCGTCACCTGCGTCGCGTAGGCGGTGAAGAAATGCAGAAACAGCAGCCCAAAGCCGAGCGACAAGGAAAGGATTACGCCGATCGCGACGTCGCGGCCGGCGAGCCGCTCGCCGAGCGCGCCCATGCCCACACCGGCCGCGAGCGTGAAGCCGATCATCCCCCAGATAGGCGGGATGCCGATCAGCACCGCGCCGGTCGCGCCGGTGAAGCCGACGTGCGACAGCGCGTGGCCCGCGAACGTCTGTCCGCGCATCACGAGAAAATAGCCGACCACGCCGGCCAGCACCGCGACGATCCCCGAGGCCGCGAATGCGTTCACCATGAAATCGTATTCAAACATCGTGCGTGTGTCCGTCGCGTGAGTCGTGCGGGTCTGGGTGACTGTGTGAGTGGCTGTGCGAATGCGTATGTCCGCCGTCCTCGTCGTGTTCGTGCCCGTGATCGTGCTTCTCGACTTCGACGCCGCCCGACATCACGAAGATGCGGCCGTTCACGCGCATCACGTCGATCGGCGAACCGTACAGACGCGACAGCACCGGCCGCGTGATCACTTCGTCGACGGTGCCGAGCGCCGCGACGCCGCTGCCGAGATACAGCACGCGATCGATCGAGTTCAGCAGCGGATTGAGTTCGTGCGCGGAGAACAGCACCGCGATGCCGAGCTCCTGCTGCACGCGCCGCACCAGTTCGACGACGCTCTTCTGGTGATGCGGATCGAGACTGATCAACGGTTCATCGAGCAGCAGCAGTTTCGGATTGCCGAGCAGGCATTGCGCGAGCAGGAGCCGCTGCCGTTCGCCGCCCGACAACTCCGACAGTGGCCGCTTCGACAGAGTCGTCCCGCCGACGAGCTCGAGCACCCGATCGACGTCCGCGCGCGTTTTTGCATCCGCATGCGGCAAGCCCCAGCGATGACCATCGGCTGCCATCGCGACCAGATCGCGGCCGCGCACGCGACGGCCGGCGAGCGCGCTGCGCGTCTGCGGCATATAGCCGATCGACGCGTTGCCGCGCTCGACCGTCTGCCCGAGCACGCGGATCGCGCCGCCCACGGCCGGCACGAGGCCGAGCACCGCGCGCATCAGCGTCGTCTTGCCCGCGCCGTTGGGCCCGAGTACGCCGATGAACTCGCCCTGGTTCACGACGAAGCTGGTGTCGCGCAGGATCGTGCGGCCGCCCAGATCGAGCGTCACGTTGTCGAGTTCGAGCACGGGCCGGTCGCCGCGCGCGGTGGGTGCGCCTGATTGCGCACCTGCTGGCGTTTGATGGCCAGTCGGAATCATGGAGCCTTGCCTTTCGCGCTCGCGCTGGTCGCGCCGATCGCGCCGTTCGTGTCACCCGCCGCGAGCGCTTTCTGCAACGCATCGAGCTGCGTCAGCATCCACGTCTGATAGGTCTTGCCGGCCGGCAGGGTTTCGGTGACGCTCATCGTCGGTACCTTCGATTGTTGCGCGAGCTTCAGCATGCGTTTGGTCAGCGCCTCGGTGGCCTGGCTGTTATAGATCAGCACGCGCACGCGCCGCTCGCGCAGATCGCGTTCGAACGCGGCGATATCGGCCGCGCTCGCTTCGGTGTCGTTCATCGTGGCGAGCTGGAAGCGCTGGTTGCGCATGGCGAGGCCAATCGCGTCAGACATATAGCCGAACACCGGCTCCGTCGCCGTGACCGGCAAGCCCGCATAGCGGCCGTGCAGCTCGGCGACCTTCGCGTCGATCGGCTTCAGCGAATCGAGAAACTTCGCGAGGTTCGCATCGTACGCCGGCTTGTGCGCCGGGTCAGCAGCGCTGAGTGCGTCGCAGACCGCGCGCGCGACTTTCGGCATCGTCGCCGGGTCGTACCACAGGTGCGGATTGTCGCCGCCTTTTTTGCCGACGAGGTCGGCCGCGATGATCACCGTGCGATGCGCGCCTTTCGACGCGGCCAGCAGCTTCACCATCCACGGATCGTAGTCGGCGCCGTTGTAGACGACGAGGCTCGCATGCTGCAACGCGCGCGCGGTGGCCGGGCTCGCTTCGAACAGATGCGGGTCCTGGTCCGGGTTGCTGAGGATGCTGGTCACGTCGACGCGATCGCCGCCGAGTTGCCGGACCACGTCGCCATAAAAGTTCTCCGCGGCGACGACCGGAATTTTCGCGTCGGCGGCGAACGCGTTGTGGCCGAAGCCGAGCGCCGCGATCGCGAGCAGGCAGGTGCACAGATGGGTGCGCACAGACGTCGAACGCTTCAGCGCGCGGTGCGCTCTGGACAACATCGAACCGATTGTTTTCATCGTTGTTTCCTGCTGGGTGAGAGTTGAATCAGCCACTCGCGGTGGCAAGGCCAAATACGGGGTGGCACGGGGTGGCGCTTAGCGCGGCGCCGCGCATCTGATCACGACGAATTGCCTGCTGCGCCGCCGGCGCCGTCAGGCTTCGCCGCTCGCGCACATGGCCCGCACAGTCCACTTAGCTCGATCACCTGACGATGCTCCTCGAAGCCATGCGCGGGTGCGCTGTGCGACAGGCGGTCGGCGAGCTCGTCGCCGGGAATCTCGACGGTCGCGCCGCAACCGTCGCACATCAGGAACTGGCTGCGATGCGGCACGCCGATTTCGCAGCAGGCGACGAACGCGTTCTTCGATTCGATCCGGTGCACGAAGCCGTGCGCGACGAGGAAGTCGAGCGCGCGATAGACGGTGGTCGGCGGCATGCGACCGCGCTCGGGGGCGAGCGCGTCGAGCAACTCGTACGCGCCGACCGGCCGCTCGCTCGCGACGATCGCCGCGTACACCTGGCGGCGCAGCGGCGTCAGCGCGAGCCCCTGCGCCGCGGCGTGCGCGTCCGCATGCGCGAGCCGCATGGCGTGCTGTTCGGCGAGCGAGGTAGTCATCGGCGTGAATCTCCTGACATGGCGGCCCCCGAGCGGGCTGCAAGGTCGAAATGATATAACGTAGCGCGATTTTTTGTCAGCGGTGCGAATCTTTGCACGGCGGCACGCAGCGAACGCGTCGTGGCGACCCATGGCGCAATGGGCTTGCTCCTGCCGCGCTGCACCATCGAAATTCGTCCGCGTGCCTTGACATGATCCGGTCCGTATCCGATCATTCGATCACCAGCCGAGCAATTGTTCGCGTGACGAGCGTTCGCTCACCGCGCGCCAAAATGTAAAAACGAAGCGGAGACAGGCAGTGGCACGATTGCAGGACAAAGTCGCCATTCTGACGGGCGCGGCCAGCGGTATCGGTGAAGCGGTAGCCCTGCGCTATCTCGACGAGGGCGCGCGCTGCGTGCTGGTCGACGTGAAGCCGACCGACAGCATCGGCGGCGCGCTGCGCGGCATCTACGGCGAGCGCGTGTTGAGCGTCAGCGCCGACGTCCGGCGCCGCGAGGACATCGAGCGCATCGTCACGAGCACGCTCGGCTGCTTCGGCCAGATCGACATCCTGTTCAATAATGCGGCGCTGTTCGACATGCGTCCGCTCCTCGACGAATCCTGGGACGTGTTCGACCGCCTGTTCGCGGTCAACGTGAAGGGCATGTTCTTCCTGATGCAGGCGGTCGCGCGGCAGATGGTCGAGCAGGGCCGCGGCGGCAAGATCATCAATATGTCGTCGCAGGCCGGGCGGCGCGGCGAGGCGCTCGTGTCGCACTACTGCGCGACCAAGGCGGCGGTGTTGAGCTATACGCAGTCCGCGGCGCTCGCGCTCGCGCCGCATAAGATCAATGTGAACGGCATCGCGCCGGGCGTCGTCGACACGCCGATGTGGAACGAGGTCGACGCGCTGTTCGCGCGCTACGAGAACCGGCCGCTCGGCGAGAAGAAGCGCCTCGTCGGCGAGGCCGTGCCGCTCGGCCGCATGGGCGTGCCCGACGACCTGACCGGCGCCGCGCTGTTCCTCGCGTCGGCCGATGCCGACTACATCACCGCGCAGACGCTGAACGTCGACGGCGGCAACTGGATGAGCTGAATAAAGAGCAGGGAGCGGGCACGTTGACTGCTCTGAGCGGCGCGTCATTCCGTCAAACGAACGCAGCATCACATAACGTACGAGAAAGGAGACAACGATGAAACCAGCTTTCAAATTCGCGCTGAAGGCGGCCGGTGCCGGCGCTGCCACCTGCTTCGCGCTGAGCGCATCGGCGGCGACGGTGACGATCGCGACGCTGAACAATCCGGACATGATCGAGTTGAAGAAGCTGTCGCCCGCGTTCGAAAAAGCGAATCCGGACATCAAGCTGAACTGGGTGATCCTCGAGGAAAACGTGCTGCGTCAGCGCGCGACGACCGACATCACGACCGGCAGCGGCCAGTTCGACGTAATGACGATCGGCGCGTATGAAACCCCGCAATGGGGCAAGCGCGGCTGGCTCGCGCCGATCACCAACCTGCCGGCGAGCTATGACCTCAACGACGTCGTGAAGACGGCCCGCGACGGCCTGTCCGCGAACGGCCAGCTGTACGCGCTGCCGTTCTACGTCGAAAGCTCGATGACCTATTACCGCAAGGATCTGTTCGACAAGGCCGGTCTGAAGATGCCCGACCAGCCGACCTACGACCAGATCGCCCAATTCGCCGACAAGCTCACCGACAAGTCCAAGGAGCAATACGGCATCTGCCTGCGCGGCAAGGCGGGCTGGGGCGAGAACATGGCGTACGCCACGACGGTCGTGAACACCTTCGGCGGCCGCTGGTTCGACGAGAAGTGGCACGCGCAGCTGACGTCGCCGGAATGGAAGAAGGCGATAACGTTCTACGTCGATCTGCTGAGGAAGGACGGTCCTCCGGGAGCGAGCTCGAACGGCTTCAACGAAAACCTGACGCTGATGTCGTCGGGCAAGTGCGCGATGTGGATCGACGCGACGGTCGCGGCCGGCATGCTGTACAACAAGCAGCAGTCGCAGATCGCCGACAAGGTCGGCTTCGCGGCCGCGCCGATCGAGGTCACGCCGAAGGGCTCGCACTGGCTGTGGGCGTGGGCGCTCGCGATTCCGAAGTCGTCGAAGCAGCAAGATGCGGCGAAGAAGTTCATCGAGTGGTCGACCTCGAAGGAGTACATTGAAATGGTCGCGAAGGATGAGGGCTGGGCCTCGGTGCCGCCGGGCACGCGCGAGTCCACCTACGCGCGCCCCGAGTACAAGCAGGCCGCGCCGTTCGGCGACTTCGTGCTAAAGGCGATCCAGACCGCCGACCCGGATCATCCGACCTTGAAGCCGGTCCCGTACACGGGTGTGCAGTTCGTCGGAATTCCCGAATTCCAGTCGTTCGGCACGGTGGTCGGGCAGAGCATCTCCGGCGCGATCGCCGGTCAGATGACGGTCGACCAGGCACTCGAGGCCGGCAACGCGGCCGCGAATCGCGCGGTCAAGCAGGCGGGTTATCAGAAGTAACCCGGCAGGCCCGCCGCATCGACCGATGCGGCTCATGCAGCGGGGCGGCCGTTCGTCTGCGCCCGATGCGATGCGGCGCGTGTCGTGCGCCATTCAGGCACGGCACGCCGCGTCGCACATACGCGGCTCCGGCGAACGCTCCGCGCGTTACCGAACAGGTGGTCCATCATGCGTCCTTTGCGCCTACCTCTGATGCAAACCCATCCCCAGACAGAAAAAGAACGCGAGGAGCGTAAGGCCAATTCGGCCCGCTGGCTCGTGGCGCCGTCGGTCGGCGTGCTCGTGCTGTGGATGGTCATTCCGCTCGCGATGACGATCTGGTTCTCGTTCTCGCACTACAACCTGCTCAATCCCGATCTGCGCGGCTTCGCAGGTCTCGACAACTACCGCTATCTCGCGACCGATCCGTCGTTCGGTCCGTCGATCGCGCATACGATCGAGCTGATCGTATGGGTGCTCGTGATCACCGTGGGCGGCGGCGTGCTGATGGCGATCCTGTTCGACCGCAAGTTCTACGGGCAGGGTGTGGCCCGCCTGCTCGCGATCGGCCCGTTCTTCGTGATGCCGACGGTCAGTGCGCTGATCTGGAAGAACATGATCCTGCACCCGGTGTACGGGCTCGTCGCGCAGGGCATGCGCGCGCTCGGCATGCAGCCGATCGACTGGTTCGCCGACTATCCGCTCACCGCGGTGATCATGATCGTCGCGTGGCAGTGGCTGCCGTTCGCGTTCCTGATCCTGTTCACGTCGATCCAGTCGCTCGATCAGGAGCAGAAGGAAGCCGCGAAGATCGACGGCGCCGGTCCGTTCTCGATGTTCTTCTACATCACGCTGCCGCACCTGCGACGTGCGATCGCGGTCGTCGTGATGATGGAGACGATTTTCCTGCTGTCGATCTTCGCCGAGATCTATACGACCACGGGCGGCGGTCCGGGCAACGCGACCACCACCCTGTCGTACCTGATCTTTGCGCTGGGCCTGCAACAGTTCGACGTCGGTCTCGCCTCGGCGGGCGGTATTCTCGCGGTCGTGCTGGCCAATATCGTGTCGATCTTCCTCGTGCGGATGCTCGCGAAGAACCTGAAAGGGGAGTACGAAAAATGAGCCACGTTGCCTCCACTACGGCATCGACGACGCAGCCGGTCGCGGTGCCGACCAAATCGCCGTTCGACACGATTCGTCGCGGCATTCCCGGCGTGATCGCGTGGCTCGTCGCGCTGCTGCTGTTCTTCCCGATCTTCTGGATGACGATCACCGCGTTCAAGACCGAGCAGCAGGCCTATGCGTCGTCGCTGTTTTTCGTGCCGACGCTCGACAGCTTCCGCGAGGTGTTCGCGCGCAGCAATTACTTCGCGTTCGCGTGGAACTCGATACTGATCTCGGTCGGCGTCACACTGCTGTGCCTGATCCTCGCGGTGCCGTGCGCGTACGCGATGGCGTTCTTCCCGACGCGCCGCACGCAGAAGGTGCTGCTATGGATGCTGTCGACGAAGATGATGCCGTCGGTCGGCGTGCTGGTGCCGATCTATCTGCTGTGGAAAAACACCGGCCTTCTGGATACCGTGTCGGGCCTGATCATTGTCTACACGCTGATCAATCTGCCGATCGCGGTCTGGATGGCGTTCACCTACTTCGCCGAGATTCCGCGCGACATTCTCGAAGCCGGGCGCATCGACGGCGCGGCGACGTGGCAGGAGATCGTCTATCTGCTGATGCCGATGGCGCTGCCCGGGCTCGCGTCGACCGCGCTGCTGCTCGTGATCCTGTCGTGGAACGAGGCGTTCTGGAGCATCAACCTGTCGAGCTCGAACGCGGCGCCGCTGACCGTGTTCATCGCGTCGTATTCGAGTCCTGAAGGTTTGTTCTGGGCCAAGTTGTCGGCCGCTTCGTTGCTGGCGGTCGCGCCGATTCTGATCGTCGGCTGGCTGTCGCAGAAGCAGTTGGTGCGCGGGCTCACGTTCGGGGCCGTCAAATGACGGCTGGCCCGGGCATCGTGCGCTATGCGTTGATCTGCGATTGCGACGGCGTGCTGATCGACAGCGAAGCGGTGGCCGCGCGCATGCTGGTGCGCGAACTCGAGGCGCGCTGGCCCGGCATCGATGCCGCGCCGGTCGTGCTGCCGCTGCTCGGGCTGCGCATCGAGCGCGTGTTGCAGGACACCGCGACTCAGCTCGGCAAACAACTCGGCGCCGACGATATCGATGCGATCCGCCGCGCGGTCGAAGCGGCGGCGATCGAGGCGCCCGCCGTCGACGGCATCGAGATGGCGCTGACCCAGGTGCCGCTCGTCAAAGGCTGCGCGAGCAATAGCTTCCGGCCCTACGTCGAGACGGTGCTGGCGCGCACGGGCCTGAAGCGTTTCTTCGGCGAGCGGCTGTTCTGCGCCGACGCGGTGCCGAATCCGAAGCCCGCGCCGGACGTGTATCTGGCGGCGGCGCAAGGCTTCGGGCTCGCGCCGGGTGCGTGCCTCGTCGTCGAGGACAGCGTGACCGGCGTCACGGCGGCGGCCACGGCGGGCATGGCGGTGCTGGGGTTTATCGGCGGCGGTCATGCGAGCGATGCGCAGATCGATCGATTGCACGCGGCGGGCGCGCGTCATGTGTTCGAGGACATGCGGCAGTTGCCCGACCTCGTCGCGCAATGGACGCTCTCCGCGACGGCCGCGGCGCCATGAGCGCACGAATGCACGCGACGTGACACGGCATCAGGTAGCAGCATGAAGTAATGAGCAGCATCGAACAGCATTACACGGAGACACATCATGGCAAGCGTAACCTTGCGCAACATCAGAAAGGCCTACGACGAAAACGAAGTGATGCGCGACATCAATCTCGACATCGCCGATGGCGAGTTCGTCGTGTTCGTCGGGCCGAGCGGTTGCGGCAAATCGACCCTGATGCGGATGATCGCGGGCCTCGAGGACATCACGGGCGGCGATCTGAACATCGACGCCGTGCGCATGAACGACGTGCCGCCGGCCAAGCGCGGCATCGCAATGGTGTTCCAGTCGTACGCGCTGTATCCGCACATGACGCTGTACGACAACATGGCGTTCGGCCTGAAGCTCGCCGGCGCGAAGAAGCCGGAGATCGACTCAGCCGTGCGCAACGCGGCGAAGATCCTGCACATCGACCATCTGCTCGATCGCAAGCCGAAGCAGCTGTCGGGCGGGCAGCGTCAGCGCGTCGCGATCGGCCGCGCGATCACGCGCAAGCCGAAGGTGTTTCTGTTCGACGAGCCGCTGTCGAATCTCGACGCCGCGCTGCGCGTGAAGATGCGCCTCGAGTTCGCGCGCCTGCACGACGAGCTGAAGACGACGATGATCTACGTGACGCACGACCAGGTCGAGGCGATGACTTTGGCCGACAAGATCGTCGTGTTGTCGGCGGGCAATCTGGAGCAGGTCGGCAGTCCGACGATGCTGTATCACGCGCCGGCGAATCGCTTCGTCGCCGGCTTCATCGGCTCGCCGAAGATGAACTTCATGGAAGGCGTCGTGCAGTCGGTGTCGCATGACGGCGTCTCGGTGCGTTACGAGACCGGCGAGACGCAGCGCGTGTTGGTCGAGCCGGGCGCGGCCAAGCAGGGCGACAAGGTGACGGTCGGCATCCGCCCCGAGCATCTGCACGTCAGCACGACCGAGGATGGTATCGAGGCACGCACGATGACGGTCGAATCGCTCGGCGATGCCGCGTATCTGTACGCGGAGTCGAGCGTCGCGCCCGAGGGTTTGATCGCGCGGATTCCGCCGCTCGAACGGCATGCGAAGGGCAATACGCAGAAGCTGGGCGCGACGCCCGAGCATTGCCATCTGTTTGATAGCGAAGGCAAGGCGTTCCAGCGCAAGATTGTTGAGGTGCTGGCGGCGTGATCGCGCGATGACGGATTGCATAAGCAGGCGGCGCACGCGCCGTCTGTTGCGGGCAAGGTTTGCCCTTTCAGGATGGCGGGCGGCGAGCCCGCACGCGCGTTGGCGCGCCTTGGCGGTGCGCGAGGCGCACGCAAAGCGCTGTCGCTAGAGGGCGTTACGCGCTTTGGGTTGCCAGGTGAAATGAAAGCGCGGAAAACCTACCGGACGGCGGGGAGCCCTCCGGTGCGAGGAAGCGCAGGCTACTCACTCAGAAGAAGACGCTTAAGCTTGTCAAGGAAAGCCTCAGTGGTCCGCTCCCACGCCGTCGGATCGCACTGGTAGCCAAATTCCTCCTCGAAGGCCGCGTCAAGATTTCCCGCATGATCGCTCTTGAACCGGTCTATGTCGGCCACCGTCGCGTTGATCATGTCTGGCGTGCATCCGCTTGCACAAGCCCGGACCAACTCTTCAATTGTGTTTCCCCAGTAGTCGAAATCTTCATTGAAGTAGCCAAGGATCAATTGCCCCAGATCGTAATATTTCATGCATCAATACCCACCAATCACTTATCGAGCATAGCTGTGAGGATGTAGTACGGCATCCCGTTATACGCCCCGTACTTCAAAACAACCTCCACTTTACTGCTATCTACCAACCTGTCGGTCTTCCTGACCAATGCGTATCCAACTTTTCTTGCAACGTCCTTTCTCAGCGTCAAAACCCGGTTTGGTGCTGCTTTTGTCCATGTGTGAATCTGCAAGGCATTTGCGCGCATTGTTTCCGATATAGCCCACTCCGCCTCCTCAAGATTTACGAAAGACGAAACTACTTTCTTTTCCGGCTCCAGCCTGAGCCTCTCCCGCAACTGCGCTTCAGTCCTCCCGACATGTTTCAAAAGCGTATGTCCACCGATCCGGCTGCCCGCTTTTGCCTCGTGCATTTGCAGGTTAACCCGGCCCATCGTGACGCGCGCAGCGCGTGCCGCCCTGATCGAGCCAGCAAAGCCGAATGGCACGGCGATATCGAGGGACAGGCCGATATTGTTCGCCATGTCGGGGCTCGCCTTCATCGCTTCAGCGAGTTTCGTCGCGCCCTGCTGGGTCAGCGTGACCGTGTCCTGACCAGTCCAGACCTGCCGCAGGCCCGCCGCCGCCGAGTCCGAACCATGTACCCCGAACACGACACACCCGGCTTTGCTCGCCATCGTCGGGTCGGGCAAGACGCATAGCGCACCCGCACCAACCATTTCCAGCACGCCGCCGACGACCTGCAACCCGCCCCAAAGCCGGTTGGAAAGCATCTCGGTCTGGCTGATCGACTGGCGGGATAGCACGGCCGCGAGTTGCGGAGCACTCAGTACAACCTTCACTCCTTCGGCGTTATCGGCACCGGGCATATCGAAACCCTCTTATGTTTTTATGGGGTTCCGATGCTGCCGTGCTGACCGTCTCTCAAGATTCGGACGACTCCGAATTTTCCGTAGCCCGATGCACGGTGCCTGTTCTGCATCGGGCCGGACCAGGCGCAACATCACGCACGCCGCGATTTTCCGGTCATATCCTGTCCTGCATCACTCCAGCGGGCCGCTACACCAGACTTTCCCCTTCTCTCCGAATCATCCTTCGCCCATAGCCGGACAGTGAATCCACCGGTTAATGTGAAAGTCCGAGAAAAAAGAGAAGGGGACTTTTTGCATGTCACAGGTGAATGAGTCAGACGGCGTCCGCGTCGTACTGAGCGCCCCGCAAATGGCGGCCGTTCTGGTTCGTCAGTCGATTAGCCAGACTGAGATGCTTTCGAACCGTTTAGGGGGCGGTTTGCAGGTTGTCGGCGGAGTATTGGAAATGGTCGGCGCGGGTGCGTTATGCGTGCTGCCAGAGCCGACGATGGCAAGCAAGGCCGGGTGCATTGTGTTTGGCGTGCATGGCTCGGATACCGCAGCAGCAGGTCTGCGACAGGTTTGGACCGGGCGAGATTCCTCCACGCTGATCCAACGCGGTACGGCGAAGTTGGCCGAAACTATGAAGGCCAGCCCCGACATGGCCAACAATATCGGCCTGTCGCTCGATATCGCAGTGTCGGCAGGCGTGGCGGGATCGATCAAGGCAGTGCGGGCGTCCGAGATCACATTGGGCCGGATCAACTTGATGATGCACGAAGCGAAGGCGGGCAGCGGGATTGGCGGGCACACGCTGCTGAAACATGTGGGGCGCACTGAGGCACAATTGTCAGAGAGATTGTTGAAGGAACCGTGGCGAGATCGGGTCTCGTCATTTGCGAATATTGCTGCGGCGGAATGGGCCATCTCGGAGACGATGCAGGCGAACGCCATTGCGATAAAGTCGTGGGTTGCTTCACCATCACGAGATTTGGCTTTAAAGAAAGATGTCGGGAAAAATGTCGGCTACACCTTGTTCAAAAAATCAGAAAACTTGATAAGTTCGAGCAAGGTCACTGTTATTCTTCGGCATCAGGCATACAATGGAATGCCATACTATATTCTCACCGCTTATCTGGATGCCTAATTTGGGAGGTGAAAATGAGTTTAATCGCGGATATCCTCGCGGCGAGAGGCCCAACGATGGTTAGAATTTCCAATGTACTGGACTATTCAAATGACCTGTCCCTGGTACTGTCCAAATTCGGCCTGACTCAAGATGAGGCGATGCTTGTGCGCCATGATAGAGCCGGGGCCATTGCTATTCTCACGAACCTGCTATGGAAAGGGCAGGCTTATGATTGTGAATGCATGGGCAGGAGTAAAGCGGAAGAGCTTGCTGAAAAAATAATTTCTGAAAATGAATCTAAAGAAAGTAGGTATTTTTCAAACAAGGAATCACCGTCATCGGATTCGTGGAATGGTCTTACGGGCTCGACCTTTGACTCAGGTATTGTGATAAGTAGTGGGGATGGGCGATATTTCTGTATCTGGCTTGAAGATGAAGATTAATTTGACGTCTTCAGTTAAGTCATGAAACCAGTCAACTTATCCACTGCGGGCACCGTTTCACGCCTCCAACGCCGCCCGCGCACACACCTCGTCGGTCACGAGCCCCGACAACCACCCCCCCTTGAGCACCGCGATCAGCGCCTCGCGCTTGCGCAGCCCGCCCGCGAAGCCGATGGTCGGCCGGCGTGGCGGCGTGTCGAGCGCGATGCTCGTCACGCGTCGGCCGGTCGGCGATTCGACGTGCGCGCCGGCCGCATCGATCGGCAGGCCGAGCATTTCGGCGACCGCGCCGTTCTGCATCAACTCCTTCACCTCGCCTTCCGTGATGAAGCCGTCCTCGTGCAACGGACAGGTCATCCCAATGTTGCCGATGCCGACGAACGCGACATCGGCCTGCGCCGACAGCGATTCGACGATCCGATAGAGACGGTGATTGCACCACTGCGCGCGCTCGGCCTCGCTGTCGGCGAGCAGCGGCGCGGGCAGCAGAAAATACTTGCCCCCGGTCTTTTCCGAAATGTGCAGCGCGACGTCGTAACGGTTCGAGGAGCCGTCCTGCGCGATCGCGCCGACCATCGATACCAGCCGATGCTGCGGACGGTCTAGCTGCGCGATCTGATCGACCGCGGCCTTCAGGGTGCGGCCGCTGCTGACCGCGACGACCATCGGCTTTTCCTCGCTCAGATAGCGTTCCATTACCTGCGCGCCGGCCACCGCAAGCTTGCGGTCGACTTCCTCGGGCGTATCGCCGTCGATCGGCACGATCTCGCATAGGCTGAGGCCATAGCGCTTCGACAACTGATCGGCGAGCGACAGGCAATCAGCGAGCTTGTGATCGACCCGCACGCGGATCAGGTTCTTTTCGACCGCGAACGCGACGAGCCGCTGCGCGACCGGCCGCGATACCTGCAGCTTCTCGGCGATTTCGTTCTGGGTATTGCCCGCGACGTAATAGAGCCACGCGGCGCGTGTGGCGAGATCGAGTTTTTCTGTGGACCTGGGCACGATGAGGTTTCGGTTGAAGTGCGCCGATGATAGCGGCCGGCGGCGCGTCTGTCGCGCGGGCCGGCCGCGGTTGACGCTCAGGCGAGCGGTGCGCGCGCGGGATCGAACAGCGGCCGTACGTGGCGATACAGCGCGCGATACGCTTCGAGCCGCGTGCGCAATTGCGCGTGGCGGCGCGGATTCGGTGTGAACTCCTTTTCGACAGGCGGCTTGGTCAGCACGGTGGCCGGCTCGCCACCGGCGGCGAGCCAGCCGAGACGCGCCGCGCCGAGCGCCGCGCCGGTTTCGCCGCCGCCGTGCTTGACGGTGACGGTGTCGAGCGCATCGGCGAGCAACTGGGCCCAGTAGTCGCTGCGTGCGCCGCCGCCGAGCAGCGACAACACCTTCGCCTCGGTGCCGGCCGCGCGCAGCGCGTCGAGGCCGTCGGTCAGCGCGAGCGTCACGCCTTCGAGCACCGCGTAGCCGAGCAGCGCGCGGTCGGTTGCGTGAGTCATGCCGAAGAATACGCCTTGCGCATAGGGGTCGTTGTGCGGCGTGCGCTCGCCCGACAGATACGGCAAAAAGAGCGGCGCGGTGGTCAAGGCCTCGGCGGGCAGCGCCTCGATTTCGGCGAGCAGCGTCGGCTCGTCGGTCGACGTCAGCTTGCAGACCCAGCGCAAACAGCTCGCCGCCGACAGCACCACGCTCATCTGATGCCAGCGGTCCGGGATCGCATGACAGAACGCGTGCACGGCGGAGGCCGGGTTCGGGCGGAAGCTGTCGCCGACCACGCACAGCACGCCCGAGGTGCCCAACGACACGAAGCCGTCGCCCGGTTGCGTCGCGCCGATGCCGATCGCGCTGGTCGCGTTGTCGCCGCCGCCGGCCGCGACGATCACGTCGTCGCGCAGGCCGAATTCGCGCGCGAGTTCCGGCAGCAGCGTGCCGGCCGGCGCGCTGCCTTCGCGCAGCGCCGGCATCTGCGCGCGCGTCATGTTGCAGGCAGCGAGCAGCGAATCGGACCAATCGCGTTTCGCGACGTCGAGCCACAATGTGCCGGCCGCGTCCGATGGATCGGACACCTTGCCGCCCGTCAGTTGCAGGCGCAGATAGTCTTTCGGCAGCAGCACGCAGGCAGTCCTCGCGAAAATCTCCGGCTCGTGACGCGCGACCCACAGCAGCTTCGGCGCCGTGAAACCGGGCATCGCCAGATTGCCGGCGACGCTGTGCAGTTCCGGCGCGCGCTCGGTCAGCTCCGCGCACTCCTTGTCGCTGCGCATGTCGTTCCACAGGATCGCGGGCCGCAGCACGCGGTTTTCCGCGTCGAGCAGCACCGCGCCGTGCATCTGCCCCGACAGGCCGATGCCGCGAATCTGCGCGAATTCGTCGGGATGACGCGCGC
This sequence comes from Paraburkholderia sp. MM6662-R1, assembly GCF_050436245.1. NCBI lineage: Bacteria > Pseudomonadati > Pseudomonadota > Betaproteobacteria > Burkholderiales > Burkholderiaceae > Paraburkholderia > Paraburkholderia sp. MM6662-R1. The sequence goes on from NZ_JBNDLV010000001.1 coordinate 3,283,557, forward strand.
GCAACGCGGCGAGCGCCGTGCGCGTGCCGGCCCACCAGTCTTCGGGATTCTGCTCGGCCCAGCGCTGGTGCGGACGCGAAACGGTGAACGGCGAGCCTGCGGTGCCGATCACGCGGCCGTCGGAGGCGAGCAGCAGAACTTTCACTTCGGACGTGCCGAGGTCGATGCCTAGGTACATGGGAGCGAAACCTTCGTCGTTGGGGATGCGCTACTTTAGCGGTTCATCGCGCGCGCTGTCATGCGCATTAAGCCTGGCTAGTCGCGCCGCGTTCGACGAGCCATGCGTCGACCCGCGCGAGCGCGCCCGCGAGCGCCGCTTCGAGCTCGCGCGTCTGCGCCATGCCGCCCCACAGCAGCCGGTCGGCCGCGAACGCGCGCAGCGGATCGGGTGCCGTGAAAAAGGCGTGCGCGACGCGCTCTTCCATCACGCCGTCCTGATACGCGTAGGGCAGCTTGCCCGTGTGCCAGCGTTCCAGAAAGCGGAAGAACAACGCGGGCAGCATCGCGCTCGCCGCCGGCGTGACGCCGCGCTCGAAGCATTCGGCGAGTGTCGGCGCGATGAAGCCGGGCAACTTCGAGAAGCCATCGGCGGCGACGCGCTGGTTCGTGTCGAGGATATGCGGGTTGCTGAAGCGCTCGAGCACGACGTCGCGATAGCGTTCGAGATCGAGCGGACTCGGTGTCAGACACGGGATCACGTCCTCGGTCACGTAGTCGTACGCGAACTGGCGGATGTCGGCGTCGAGCGTGCCTTCGTGGATGTAGTTCAGGCCGACCAGCGTGCCCGCCCACGCGATGCAGCTATGCGTCGCGTTGAGAATGCGGATCTTCGCTTCCTCGTACGGCAGCACCGAATCGACGAGTTCCGCGCCGACCTTCTCCCAGGCGGGCCGTCCCGCGATGAAGCGGTCTTCGATCACCCACTGGATGAACGCCTCGCCCATCACCGGACTCGCATCGTCGACGCCGGTCGCGGCCTTCACGCGCTCGCGCACGTCGGGCGTCGGACGCGGCGTGATGCGATCGACCATCGAACACGGGCATGACGTGTTGTCGTCGAACCATTGCGCCAGTTCGTTCGCGCCGCGTCGTTCGAGAAACTCGCTCATGCCCGCATGAAAGCGCTCGCCGTTGCTGCGCAGGTTGTCGCAGGTCTGCAGCGTGACGGGTCCCGCGCCGCGCTTCACGCGCGCGTCGAGAATCGCCGCGAGCGCGCCGTAGATCGTCGTGTGGCCGCCGGCCAGGTCGGCGGCGAGATCGGCATTCGCGGTGTCGAGCCGGTCGTGTTCGTCGAGGTAATAGCCGCCTTCGGTCACGGTGAACGCGATGATCTTGCAAGCCGGATCGGCGCCCGCTTCGATCAGTCCGTCGAGGCTTTCGCTCCATGGCAGCACGCGCTCGATCGAGCGGATCGTCTCGTAGGCGCGCTCGCCTTGCGGCGTGACGGTTTCGAGCGTGTAGACGCCGTTCTGCGCGGCGAGCGCTTCGAGCACCGGGTTCATGTCGCCGCGGATATTGCCCACGCTCAGCGACCAGCGCGGCTCGCCGGCCGTGCTCGCTTCGTTCAGCCGGTGCAGATACCACGCCTGATGCGCGCGATGAAACGATCCCGCGCCGATGTGCAGGATCACGTGTGCGGCCGCGCCGCTGCCTTGCCCGCTGTTCATGTTGTGTCTCCAAAAACTTGTCCGCGGCGCTCGCGGCGCGCGTTCTGTGCGTGCAGAGCATTTGCTCCGTATGTGAGCGAATGATCGTACCCGGAGAAACGAAAGTCAAGGCAAGGGGGCGGGCTTTTGATGGCGCAGCGCGGCATGGGCGATGCGCCGGCGGCAGCGACGAGCACCGAGGCGAGAAAACGAGTCGCGCCGCTCATATTGCATTGCATCAAATTTGACCGCGCACGCGTCGGGGCTAACCCGAATACAAAAAAGTATCGGTCCGCGGTTTCTTTTAAAGTGGTTGCCAACGCGTTTGGCGGTTACTTTTCGCTTTACAAGATCAAGATCGGCGGCGTCTCCCGCGCGCCGCTTCATGGAGGCAGACAGTGCAACCTGATCTCGAAATCGTGGCCGTACGCCACGACGAATCGTTCAAAGTGTGGTCGCATGGCTATCCGTATCGCACGGTGCGCTGGCACTTTCATCCGGAGTACGAAATCCATCTGATCGTCGCGACGACCGGCAAGATGTTCGTCGGCGATCACATCGGCAGCTTCGCGCCCGGCAACCTCGTGCTGATGGGGCCGAACCTGCCGCACAACTGGGTCAGCGACGTGCCCGAAGGCGAGAGCGTCGCGCAGCGCAATCTGGTCGTGCAATTCGGCCAGGAGTTCGTATCGAACTGTCTCGAGAGTTTTCCGGAGTGGCGTCAGGTCGAGGCGCTGCTCGCCGATGCGCGTCGCGGCCTGTCGTTCGGTCTGGAGACGTCCGCGCAGATCAAGCCGCTCTTTCTCGAACTGCTCGCGGCGCGCGGGCTGCGCCGGCTCGTGCTGTTCATGTCGATGCTCGAGATCCTGATCAACGCGCCGGATCGCGACACGCTCGCGAGTCCCGCTTATCAGGCCGATCCGACCAGCTTCGCGGCGACCCGCATCAATCACGTGCTCGCGTATATCGGCAAGAACCTCGCGAACGAGTTGCGCGAGTCGGAGCTTGCGCAACTCGCCGGCCAGAGCGTCAGCGCGTTTTCGCGTTATTTCCGTCGCCATACCGGGCTGCCGTTCGTGCAGTACGTGAACCGCATGCGCATCAATCTCGCGTGCCAGTTGCTGACCGATGGCGAACTGAGCGTGACCGACATCTGCTTCAAGGCGGGCTTCAACAACCTGTCGAATTTCAACCGGCAGTTTCTTGCGATGAAGGGCATGGCGCCGTCGACGTTTCGCCGTTATCAGCAACTGAACGATGCGAGCCGCGATGCTTCCGAGCAGGCGGCCGCGCATGGCAGGGGCATCGACAACGCGCCGGCGATCGTGCTCGCGCCGGGCTTGTCGCGTAGCGGTGTTGCGTACCCGGTCACATAGTGCCCATCCGGTAGTTCACAGCTTTATTCCACTCGCGTTTCAACACGCATCGATCGCGCTGTGCGCCCACAGCGCGAGGGGGCGTGCTCACTTCAAAAAATGGAGACAACCATGAAGCCGTCTACTCTTTCACTTAACCCTTCGATGATGTTCGCGCGCCGTGTCGCCGCGCTCGCGTTCGGTCTGTCGCTAGTCGCTGTGTCGGCCGCGCAGACCGCGCAGGCCGCGCCGCTCAAAATCGGCATGACGTTCCAGGAACTGAACAACCCGTACTTCGTGACGATGCAGAAAGCGCTGAACGACGCGGCCGCGTCGACCGGCGCGACGGTCCTCGTCACCGACGCGCATCACGACGTCAGCAAGCAGGTCAGCGACGTCGAAGACATGCTGCAAAAGAAGATCGACATCCTGCTCGTCAATCCGACCGACTCGACCGGCATCCAGTCGGCGGTCATGTCGGCGAAGAAGGCGGGCGTCGTCGTGGTCGCGGTCGATGCGAACGCGAACGGTCCGGTCGATTCGTTCGTCGGCTCGAAGAACTACGACGCGGGCGTGATGGCGTGCGACTACCTCGCGAAGTCGATCGGCGGCAGCGGCGAAGTGGCGATTCTCGACGGCATTCCGGTCGTGCCGATTCTCGAACGCGTGCGCGGCTGCAAGGCGGCGCTCGCGAAATCGCCGGGCGTGAAGCTCGTCGATACGCAGAACGGTAAGCAGGAACGCGCGACCGCGTTGTCCGTCACCGAGAACATGATCCAGGCGCACCCGAACCTGAAGGGCGTGTTCAGCGTGAACGACGGCGGCTCGATGGGCGCGCTGTCGGCGATCGAATCGTCGGGCAAGGACATCAAGCTGACGAGCGTCGACGGCGCACCGGAAGCGATCGCCGCGATCCAGAAGCCGAATTCGAAATTCGTCGAGACGTCCGCGCAATTCCCGGCCGACCAGGTGCGCATCGCGCTCGGCATCGCGCTCGCGAAGAAGTGGGGCGCCAATGTGCCGAAAGCGATTCCGGTCGACGTGAAGATGATCGACAAGAGCAACGCTAAGGGCTTCAGCTGGTAACGCAAGCGCAGGCTGCCGCGCGTGCGGATCATGCGCGGCGGCGCGCGGCACAGGAACATGCGATGGACACGATTCTGAAGCTCGACAACATCAGCAAGAGCTTTCCCGGCGTGAAGGCGCTGCAAGGCATTCACCTCGAGATCGCGCGCGGCGAGATTCACGCGCTGCTCGGCGAGAACGGCGCGGGCAAGTCGACGCTGATGAAGATTCTGTGCGGTATCTACCAGCCCGACGAAGGCACGATCACGCTCGACGGCGAGCAACGCCACTTCGCGAACTATCACGACGCGGTGGCCGCGGGCGTCGGTATCGTGTTTCAGGAGTTCAGCCTGATTCCGTATCTGAACGCGGTGGAGAACATGTTTCTCGGCCGTGAATTGCGCAACCGCTTCGGTCTGCTCGAACGCGGCAGCATGCGGCGCGCGGCGGCGCGGATTTTCGAGCGGCTTGGCGTAGCGATCGATCTGTCGGTGCAGATCCGGGAACTGTCGGTAGCGCAGCAGCAGTTCGTCGAAATCGGCAAGGCGTTGTCGCTCGATGCGCGCGTGCTGATTCTCGACGAACCGACCGCGACGCTGACGCCCGCCGAGGCCGCGCATCTGTTCGCGATCATGCGCGAGCTGAAGCAGCAGGGCGTCGCGATGATCTTCATCTCGCACCACCTCGAAGAGATTTTCGAGGTGTGCGACCGCATCACGGTGCTGCGCGACGGCCAGTACGTCGGCACGACCGAGGTCGCGCAATCCGACGTGAGCCGGCTCGTGCAGATGATGGTGGGACGCCGCATCGAAAGCAGCTTTCCGCCGAAGCCGACGCCGCGCGCCGACGCGAAGGTCGTGCTCGACGTCGTGCGCTTGCAGCTGTTCAAAGACAGCCCCGAGCTGAGCTTCACGCTGCGCGAGGGCGAGATTCTCGGCTTCGCGGGACTCGTCGGTTCGGGGCGCACCGAGACCGCCCTCGCGGTGATCGGCGCGGACCGTGCATACGCGAAGGAAATTCGCGTCAACGGCGCGGCCGCGAAGCTCGCCGACCCGGCCGATGCGCTGCGCGCGGGCGTCGGCATTCTGCCCGAGAGCCGCAAGACCGAAGGGCTCATTACCGAGTTCTCGATCAAGCAGAACATCTCGATCAACAACCTCGGCAAGTACCGGTCGCTACGTTTCTTCATCGACCAACGTAGCGAAGCGCGCGCGACCGCCGACATCATGAAGCGCGTCGGCGTGAAGGCCCCAACGATGCACACCGAAGTCGCGACGCTGTCGGGCGGCAATCAGCAGAAGGTCGTGATCGCGCGCTGGCTCAATCACCACACCAACATCCTGATCTTCGACGAACCGACACGCGGCATCGACGTCGGCGCGAAGGCCGAAATCTATCTGCTGATGCGCGAACTGACCGCGCGCGGCTACTCGATCATCATGATCTCGTCCGAGTTGCCGGAGATCGTCGGCATGTGCGACCGCGTCGCCGTATTCCGGCAGGGCCGCATCGAAGCGCTGCTCGAAGGCGACGCGATCGAATCGAACGCCGTGATGACCTATGCGACCGCCGGTTCGCTCGGAGCCTCTCATGAACATGCCTAATCCTTCCTCTTCGCCGAAAACATCGAGTGTCAACAGCGACACGCCGGGCGCGCCGGTGCGCTTCACGTGGGCCGCGCTTAAGCGCTCGACGCTGTTCTATCCGTTCATCGGCCTGCTGGTCGTCTGCATCGTAATGGTGTTCGCGAGCGACAGCTTTCTCTCGGCCGCGAACATCGAGAACGTCCTGCGCCAGGTGTCGATCAACGCGATCATCGCGGTCGGCATGACCTGCGTGATCCTGACGGGCGGCATCGATCTGTCGGTCGGCTCGGTGATGGCGCTCTCGGGCACGCTGTCGGCCGGGCTGATGGTCGCCGGCATGAATGGGGTGGCCGCGCTTGCGGTCGGCCTCGCGGTCGGTCTCGGCTTCGGCGCGGCCAACGGCTTTTTCGTCGCGTTCGCCGGCATGCCGCCGATCATCGTCACACTCGCAACGATGGGTATCGCGCGCGGCCTCGCACTGATCTACACGGGCGGCTACCCGATCGACGGTCTGCCCGACTGGGTCAGCTTCTTCGGCAGCGGCAAGATTCTCGGCGTCCAGGCGCCGGTCGTGATCATGGCGGTGATCTATCTGATCGCGTGGGTGCTGCTCGAACGGATGCCGTTTGGCCGCTATGTGTATGCGATCGGCGGTAACGAGCAGGCGACGCGACTGTCCGGCGTGCGCGTCGCGCGCGTGAAGCTGATCGTCTACACGATCGCGGGTTTGACGTCCGCGTTTGCCGCGATCGTGCTGACCGCGCGCCTGATGAGCGGCCAGCCGAACGCGGGCGTCGGTTTCGAACTCGACGCGATCGCCGCCGTCGTGATGGGCGGCACGTCGATCTCCGGTGGGCGCGGCTCGATCATCGGCACGCTGATCGGCGCGCTGTTACTCGGCGTCCTGAATAACGGCCTGAACATGGTCGGCGTGAATCCGTACGTGCAGAACGTGATCAAGGGCGGAATCATTCTGCTCGCAATCTATATCAGCCGCGACCGCAGAAAGTAACGCTCGCTTCCCCACATCCCTCTTTTCGCAGGACCATGCAATGACGACTCAATCCGACCAGCAGAACATGACCGCCATCGTCTGTCATGCACCGAAAGACTATCGAGTCGAGCAGGTACAGAAACCACGCGCGCGCGCGCACGAACTCGTGATCCGCATCGCCGCGTGCGGCATCTGCGCGAGCGACTGCAAATGCCATTCGGGCGCGAAGATGTTCTGGGGCGGCCCGAGCCCATGGGTCAAGGCACCGGTGATTCCGGGCCACGAGTTCTTCGGCTATGTCGAGGAACTGGGCGAGGGCGCGGCCGAGCATTTCGGCGTGCAGAAGGGCGAGCGCGTGATCGCCGAGCAGATCGTGCCGTGCGGCAAGTGCCGCTACTGCAAATCCGGCCAGTACTGGATGTGCGAAGTGCACAACATCTTCGGCTTTCAGCGCGAGGTGGCGGACGGCGGCATGGCCGAGTACATGCGCATTCCGCCGACCGCGATCGTCCACAAGATTCCCGACGGCATCTCGCTCGAAGACGCCGCGATCATCGAGCCGCTCGCGTGTGCGATTCACACGGTCAATCGCGGCGATCTGCAACTCGACGACGTGGTCGTGATCGCGGGCGCGGGGCCGCTCGGTCTGATGATGACGCAGGTCGCGCATCTGAAGACGCCGAAGCGGCTCGTCGTGATCGATCTCGTCGAAGAACGGCTCGCACTCGCGCGCGAATATGGCGCGGACGTGACGATCAATCCTCGGAAGGACGACGCGCTCGCGATCATCCATTCACTGACGGACGGCTACGGCTGCGACGTCTATATCGAAACGACGGGTGCGCCGATTGGGGTGAATCAGGGGATGGACCTGATCCGCAAGCTCGGGCGCTTCGTCGAATTCTCGGTGTTCGGCGCGGATACGACGCTCGACTGGTCGGTGATCGGCGATCGCAAGGAACTCGACGTGCGCGGCGCGCATCTTGGGCCCTATTGCTATCCGATCGCAATCGATCTGCTCGCGCGCGGACTCGTTACGTCGAAGGGCATCGTCACGCACGGCTTTTCGTTGGAAGAATGGGACGAAGCGATCAGGATCGCGAACTCGCTCGATTCGATCAAGGTGCTGATGAAGCCGCGCGCGTGAATCTGGGGCGCGGCGTTTCAACGGAGACTCTATGAACTACGTCATCGGCGTCGATATCGGCACGCAGAGCACGAAGGCGCTGCTGGTCGACGAGCACGGCGCGATCGTCGCGCAGCATGCGTCGAGCTATCAGCCCGATACGCCGAAGCCATTGTGGGCCGAGCAGTGGCCCGCGGTGTGGCTGAAGGCCGCGGTCGAATGCGTGGCCGCGTGCGTCAGCGAGGCGAAGGCGGCCGGCATCGCGCCGGGCGCGATCAAGGCACTGTGCGTGAGTAGCCTGTACGGCGGCTCGGGCATTGCGGTCGACAACGACATGCGGCCGCTCGCGCCGTGCCTGATCTGGATGGACCGGCGCGCGACCGCTCAGGTCGACTGGGTGCGCGAGAACGTCGATCTCGAACGGCTCTACACGATCACCGGCAACGGCGTCGATAGCTACTACGGTTACACGAAGATGTTGTGGCTGCGCGAAAACGAGCCGGACGTGTGGGCGCATACGCGCTATTTTTTGCCGCCGAACGCATACGTGATCTACATGCTGACCGGCGAGGTCGCCGTCGATCACAGCTCGGCCGGCAATATCGGCGGCGTCTACGATATCGCGCGGCGCGACTGGTCGGACGAAGCGCTCGACATGCTCGGCATTCCCGCGACGATGATGCCGGAGCGGCTGGTCGAATCGTCGGAGGTGGTGGGCGGGCTGTTGTCGCAATGGACCGCGCAGCTCGGGCTCGACGCGGGCACGGCGATCGTCGCGGGTGGCGTCGATGCGGCGACGGCGACGTTCGCGGCCGGCGTCACGCGCGCGGGGCAGCACGTCGCGATGATCGGCACCAGCATGTGCTGGGGTTACCTCAATCAGCGTGTCGACGCACGGCACGGTTTGATCAGCATGCCGCACGTTTTCAACGGGCAGCACGACATCTACGTATTCGGCGGCGCGATTACCGCGGGCGCGTCGGTCACCTGGTATCGCGAGCAGTTCTGTCACGCGGAGATCGAGGCCGCGCGCGCGACACCGCATGGCGATCCGCATCGGCTGCTCGAAGAGAGCGCCGCGCAAGTGCCGGCCGGCGCCGACGGCGTGCTGTTCCTGCCGTATCTGATGGGCGAGCGCAGCCCGGTGTGGGATGCGAAGGCGAGCGGCGCGTTCGTCGGGCTGTCGCTGTTTCATACGCGCGCGCATCTGTATCGCGCCGTGCTCGAAGGCGTGTCGTTCGCGCTGAAGCACAACATCGAGGCGGGGCGCAAAGGCGCGCAATCGCTCGATGACAAGCTGATCGTGGTCGGCGGCGCCGCGCATTCGGACCTGTGGATGCAGATCATCGCCGACGTCACCGGCTATCCGGTCTACACGATCGAGCAGGACGTCGAAGCCGCGATGGGCGCCGCGCTGCTCGCCGCGCTCGGCGTCGGCCTCGTGTCGCGCGAAGCGGCGCAAGGCGGCTGGGTCACGCTGATCGAGCGCGCGCAGCCCGAGGCACGGCGCATGGCGCTATACAAAGAGCGCTTCGGCGTGTACACGGACCTCTATCCGGCGTTGAAGCCGGTCATGCATCGCTTGCAATCATCATGAACGCTACTTTCGATTTTTCCGGCCGCTCGATTCTGGTGACGGGCGCCTCCAGCGGCATCGGCCGCGCGACGGTCGAGGCGCTGTGCGCGAGCGGCGCGTCGGTCATCGCGGCCGCGCGCAACGTGAATGAGCTCGCGCGGCTCGCCGAGGAAACCGGCTGCGAGCCGTTGAGGCTCGACATCAGCGACGAAGCCGTGATCGACGAAGCAATGGCCTCGCTCGAACCGTTCGACGGTCTGGTGAATTGCGCGGGCATCGCGTTGCTCGAACGCGCGGTGGAAACGACGGCCGCAAGCTTCGATCGCGTGATGGCGGTGAATGCGCGCGGGGCGGTGCTGGTCGCGAAGCACGTCGCGCGTGGCATGCTCGACGCGGGGCGCGCGGGCAGCATCGTCAACGTGTCGAGCCAGGCCGCGCTCGTCGCGCTCGACGATCATCTGAGCTATTCGGCGTCGAAGGCCGCGCTCGATGCGGTCACGCGCGCGTTGTGCATCGAACTGGGGCCGTACGGAATTCGCGTGAACAGCGTGAACCCGACGGTCACGCTGACGCCGATGGCGGTGCTGGCGTGGAGCGATCCTGTCAAACGCGATCCCGCTTTGCAGGCGATTCCGCTCAGGCGCTTTGCCGAATCCGACGAAGTTGCCGCGCCGATTCTGTTTCTGTTGAGCGACGCGGCGTCGATGATCAGCGGGGTGTGTTTGCCGATCGATGGTGGTTACACGGCGCGCTAGCGGGTGTCAGGCATTGTCGGTTGCCGGGTGAAATGGAAGTAGGCGGAGGCCCTACCAGACGGTGTGGGGCCGTCCGGTGGTTGGAAGTGCGGGCTACTCGCTCAGAAGAAGACGCTTAAGCTTGTCGAGAAAAGCCTCGGTGGTCTGCTCCCACACGGTCGGATTGCACTGGTAGCCAAAATTTTCCTCAAATGCTGCGTCAAGGTTCCCCGCATGATCGCTCTTGAATCGGTCTATCTCGGCCACCGTCGCGTTTATCTCTTCCGGTGTGCATTCGCATGTAAAAGACAAAACCAATTCCTCAATTGTGTTTCCGAACAAGTCGAAATCTTCATGGAAGCGGCCACCAATCAATTGATACAAATTTTCGTATCTCAGATTGATCGACTGGCCGGATAGCACAGCCGCGAGTTGCTGAGCACTCAGTACAACCTTCAGTCCTTCGTCGTCATCGGCACCGGGCATATCGAAACCCTCTGATGTTTTTATGGGGTTCCGATGCTGCCATGCTGACCATCTCTCAAGATTCGGATAACTCCGAACTTGCGTAATAGTGTTGGCTTGCTCTTTGTTCTCCGCCAGGATCCCAGGTTTGCCCGGGAAGTGCCTTACGCGCGCTAACCGCTACAGCATCGTCCGCACGTGCCACAGCTCGGGAAACAGCACCACGTCGAGCATCTTGCGCAGATACTGCGCGCCGCTCGTGCCGCCGGTGCCCTGCTTGAAGCCGATGATGCGCTCGACCGTCGTCACGTGGCGGAAGCGCCACTGGCGAAACGCATCCTCCAGATCGACGAGTTCCTCGGCCATCTCGTACAGCTCCCAATGCTCGGACGGATTGCGATACACCTCGAGCCACGCCGCTTCGACCGATGCATCATGTTCGGTCGGCCTCGTCCAGTCGCGTTCGAGCCGCGCGGGCGAAATCCTGAAGCCGCGGCGCGCGAGCAGCCTCACCACTTCGTCGTAGAACGACGGCGCTTCGAGTGATGCCTTCACTTGCGCGTACACGTCGGCGCGATGCTCGTGCGGCTTCAGCATCTGCTCGTTCTTGTTGCCGAGCAGGAATTCGATCTGCCGGTACTGATACGACTGAAAGCCCGACGAACTGCCGAGGTACGGCCGCATCGCCGTGTATTCGGACGGCGTCATCGTCGCGAGCACGCTCCACGCCTGCACCAGCTGCTCCATGATTCGCGACACGCGCGCAAGCATCTTGAACGCGGGCGGCAGGTCGTCGCGATGCACGGCCGCGAGCGCCGCGCGCAGTTCGTACAGCGCGAGCTTCATCCATAGCTCGCTCGTCTGATGCTGGATGATGAACAGCATCTCGTTGTGATCCGGCGACAACGGATGCTGCGCGTCCAGCACCGTGCCGAGCGACAGATAATCGCCGTAGCTCATCGAGTCCGAGAAGTCGAGCTGCGCGTCGTGCCAGCCGCTGTCGGCCGCGCTCGCGGACGGCGCCGACGCCGTCCGTCCGTGCCCGAACGGGCAGCCTTGTGCCGCCGGTTCTTCTGGCAAGCCCGGCGTGTGCATGTGATCGGTCATTCTGTCGTCCTCAGGTAACGGCGCCGCGCTGGGCGAATTCAGGGGCCCGCCAGGCCTCGCGGGTGAGCACGTCGCGCAAGATTTCGACGGCGTCCCATACGTCGACGAAGCGCGTGTACAGCGGCGTGAAGCCGAAGCGCAGCACGTGCGGCTCGCGATAGTCGCCGATCACGCCGTGCGAGATCAGCGCCTGCATCACCTCGTAGCCGTGCGGATGTTCGAAGCTCGCGTGCGAGCCGCGCTGCGCATGCTCACGCGGCGTCACGAGCTTCAGTGGAAATTCGCTGCAACGTGTCTCGACGAGTTCGATGAACAGATCGGTCAGCGCGAGCGACTTCTGGCGGACCGCCTGCATCGACGTTTGCAGGAACACGTCGAGCCCGCATTCGACGAGCGCCATCGACACCATCGGCTGCGTGCCGCACAGGTAGCGGCCCACGCCGTTGTCGGGCTGATACGTCGGGTTCATCTCGAACGGCGCGCGATGCCCCCACCAGCCCGACAGCGGTTGCGCAAACCCGTTCTGGTGACGCCTGGGCACCCACACGAACGCGGGCGAACCGGGACCGCCGTTCAGGTACTTGTACGTGCAGCCGACCGCGTAGTCGGCACCGACGCCGTTCAGATCGACCTGCACCGCGCCCGCCGAATGCGCGAGATCCCACAGCGCGAGCGCGCCCCTGTCGTGTATCAGCTTCGTCAGCGCGGCCATGTCGTGCATGTAGCCGGTGCGGTAGTTCACGTGCGTGATCATCGCGATCGCGGTGTCCTCGCCGATCGCGCCGGGCAGTTCGGATGGATCGTCGACGAGGCGCAGCTCGTAGCCGCGATCGAGCTGCTCGATCAGGCCCTGCGCGATATACAGATCGCTCGGGAAGTTCGAGCGCTCGGACACGATCACGCGACGCTTCGGATCGCGCGCATTGGCGAGCCGCACGGCGGCCGACAGCAGCTTGAACAGGTTGATCGAGATCGTGTCGGTAATCACGACTTCGTCTTCGGCCGCGCCGATCAGCGGCGCGAGCTTGTTGCCGAGTCGGCGCGGCAGCGCAAACCAGCCGGCATTGTTCCAGCTGCGGATCAGTCCTTCGCCCCATTCGGCGGCGATCACGGTCTGCGCGCGCTGCGCGGCGGCGGCCGGCGGCACGCCGAGCGAGTTGCCGTCGAGATAGATGGTCGTCGGCGACAGCGCGAACTGTTCGCGCAGCGCTGCGAGCGGGTCGGCGCTGTCGAGCGCCACGGCTTCATCACGATGGTTCATGGTGGTTCGATGGGTTGGGTTGTCGGGTTGATCGCTCGCCGGGGAGCGTGGCTGAGCGCGAGCCGGGCAGTGCACGCAGCACCGCGCGCACCGGGCTCGCGTCGAGCGTGGTCAGCTTCAGCGGCAGCGCGATCAGCTCGTAGTCGCCGGGTTCGACCGCGTCGAGCACGATGCCCTCGAGAATCGCCATCCGGTGCGCGCGAATGCGGTGATGCGCATCCATCGTCTTCGATTCCTGCGGATCGAGCGACGGCGTATCGATGCCGAGCAGCGTCACGCCGCGCGCGGCCAGCAGGTCGACGGTCTCGGGCGCGACCGCGCAGAACGCACTATCCCACTCGCGCGTCGGCGCTTTTCTGTAAGTGCGCAGTAAGACTCGCGGCGGCAAGTCGTCGAGCGAGCCGGCCAGATGTTGTGGCGTCACAACAGGCGACGCGCCGATACAGTCAATCACTCTGCATAAACCGAGATATGCGTCGAGCGGCACGTTGCCGATCGCGGCGCCGTCGACGTCGTAGTGCAGCGGCGCATCGGTATGCGCGCCGGTGTGCGGCGAGATCGTCAGACGCGCGACATTGACCGGCGAGCCAGCCTCCATGCGCCAGACGCGCTCGATGCCGACCGGCGTGTCGCCCGGCCAGACGGGCGTGGCGGTATCGACGGCGGGGGTGATGTCCCAGAGTGCTCGCATGGCGGTGTCGGCGGTTGGTAGCGATCTCTAAATGATAGAGGTCAAGCTGTGAAATGTGATTGCGAAAAAATCTCCTTACCAGCCGTGTCTTGGAACATAATTTGAGTCAAACAGGAAAGGGAGACCGAATATGAACGCGATCTCGCTCGACGCCACCGATTGCCGTATCTTGACGGTGCTTCAGCAGGAAGGACGGATCAGCAATCTCGACCTGGCGGAGCGCATCTCGCTCTCGCCATCGGCCTGTCTGCGACGCCTGCGTCTGCTGGAAGAGCAGGGCGTCATCGAACACTACCGAGCGTGCCTGAACCGCGAAGTTTTGGGGTTCGAGCTGGAAGCGTTCGTGCAGGTATCGATGCGCAACGATCAGCAGAACTGGCACGAGAGTTTTGCCGAAGCGCTGCGCGACTGGCCCGAAGTGGTCGGCGCTTTCGTCGTGACCGGCGAAACCCACTATCTGCTGCGCGTGCTCGCGCACAACCTCAAGCACTATTCGGACTTCGTGCTCAATCGCCTGTACAAGGCGCCGGGGGTGATGGACATCCGCTCGAACATCGTGCTCGAAACGCTGAAGGAAGATTCGGGCGTGCCGGTGTCGCTCGTGAAGAAGAACAGCGGGCACGGAGCCACGCATAGCGACCGTTCAGGATGATGAGGGCGGGGCGCGCCGTTTTCGACGCGTCCGAGCGACAGGCGCTACAGACGCCAGGGAAGCGCCGCGCCGCTCAAAGCGGCTTCAGGCCGTGGAACTGCGCGCTCTGGAACACGAGCGGCAGCATGTCCGCGGCATTTTCGTGCACACCGCAGCGCTCCACTTCGCCGACGAAAATCACGTGGTCGCCTTCCTCGTAGCGGCTGCGGTTATGGCATTCGAACCACGCGAGTGCGCCGTCGAGCACCGGCATGCCGCTGTCGCCCGCCGCGTGCGACACGCCCTCGAAGCGGTCGCCCTTCACGGTCGCGAAGCGCTTGCACAGATCGAGCTGGGTCGAGGCCAACACATTGATCACGTAGTGACTGTTGGCGCGGAACACCGGCATCGACGCGGAGCGCGTCGCCAGACTCCACAGCACGAGCGGCGGAGAAAGCGACACCGAGTTGAACGAACTGGCCGTGATGCCGATCAGTTGGCCGGACGCGGCGCGCGTCGTGATCACGGTGACGCCGGTCGCGAACTGGCTGAGCGCCTGTTTGAACGCGGACGGGTCGAAGTTGGGTGGGCTCGCGCGCTTCATCGGGGCGAGGCCCCCGTCGCGCGCCGTGTGAAAGACCGACTGCAGCGCGAATCAAGGCGCGAATTGAAGCGCGAATTGAAGCGTATACCCGCGCGGCGGGAAGCGGATGTTTCGAAAGTCATGGTGAAAATCGTTGATTTCCGCCAATTTTAACTGCAATCGCCGCGCGCGCCGCACCACGATGCGTGCGGCGCGTGGCAGCCGGGCGGTTGCAGCGACGATCGCCTCGAAAGGCTGCACCCGAAAATTTGCCGATCGTGCTGGATCGAGGCGCGGGTGCGGCGCTTGCGTGTGTGAGGCACGGTTATTCACACGTCGCGTGCCGGCGTTTCTATACTCGATATCTGCACGGCCGGATTTGCGGTCATTGCGCGACGGGTGCCTGACTCGTGCCTGACTGCGCCTTTCAGAACGCGTGTTCGGCCATATATTCGGATGCGGTGGCAGATACGGCGGCGCTACGCAGGCCGGCTGCCGATCATTGTGTGAATCTGATCCTGGGGTGAAGCTTATGAACGAGATAGCAACGCTCGGCGGTGGATGTTTCTGGTGCCTCGAAGCGGTGTATCTGGGCGTCGAGGGCGTCAATGCGGTGGAGTCGGGTTATGCGGGCGGTCACGCGCGCCATCCGAGCTACGAGCAGGTCTGCGACGGCGACACCGGTCACGCGGAAGTGGTCAAGGTCGACTTCGATCCGGCCAAGATCAGCTATCGCGAGATTCTCGACATCTTTTTCGCGATCCACGATCCGACCCAGCTGAACAGGCAGGGCAACGACGTCGGCACGCAATACCGCTCGGTGATCTTCACGCATTCCGACGCGCAGCACGAAACCGCGCTGCAGGCGATTCGCGAGATCGGCGAACAGCGCATCTACGACGGCAAGCTCGTGACCGAGGTGCTGCCGCTCGGCGACAACTACTGGCCCGCCGAGGCTTATCACCAGAACTATTTCGCGCAGCATCCGAATCAGGGTTACTGCTCGTTCGTGGTAGCGCCGAAAGTCGCGAAATTCCGCCAGAAGTTCGCGCATCGGATCAAGGGGGGGTAGCGGCGCAGCGCGGGGATTGGAGTCGGCAACGGGCGGATGCGTAAGACCGCCCGCTGCTGTTCGTCACTGCGGTTCCTGTGCTCGCGATGGCACCTCGTCGCCGTTATCGCCGCGTCCCTGCGTGACACGCACGCAGGCTTCGACGATTTCTTCGGCCAGTTTCACGCAGCTGAGCGGCGCCGATCCCTCCGCCTTGTTGTTGACCGCGATCACGACCGGCTGACCAGCGAGCGCGTAGCGCGCGGCCAGTTCGGCGAGCGACGCGCGCGTCGCCGGATCTTCGTCGACGAGCCGGTTGAACGGCTCGTACTTCGCCTTCGCCTGTTCGTACTTGAAACCGCCGTGCAGGCTCCAGCGCACGATCAGCGGACCGGCCGGCTCGCCATCGAGCAGCGCGAGCGCCGCGGCCTGGCGCAGCGGATCGGGCATCCGCGCATGAACGCCGACGCAGTAGCGCACGCGAGCCGTCTTCAGCATGCGGATGAAGCGCGGCGTGAGCAGGCTCGCGTCGCGAATCTCGACCGCGTAGCAACTGCCGTCGGGCAGCCCGGGCAGCGCGTCGAAAAACTCTCCCAGTCGTTCGATGAATACCGCCGGCTGCGCGAGCATCTGGTCCGGCAGCGGCGAGAACTGGAACACCAGCGCGCCGGCCTTTGCGCCGAGGCCTTCGAGGCAGGGCGTGACGAAATCGTCGATCGCCATCCGCGCGTTCAGGAAGCACGGGTTCAGCGACACCGGCTCGCCGCGCTCGGCGCGCACGGTGGCGTCGGTGATCGTCATCGGCGCCTTGACGATGAAGCGGAAGTGCTCGGGCACCTGCTGCGCGTAGCGCAGGTATTCGGTGACCGTCAACGCCTGGTAGAACGAGCGGTCGATGCTGACCGTCTTCAGCAGCGGATGTGCGCCGTACGCACTCAAGCCCTCGCGCGACAGTTTGCTGTTGCTGTAGTCGTCGCCGTAGACGATGCCTGTCCAACCCGGGAACGACCATGTCGACGTGCCGAGGTGGATCTGCGGCGGCAATTGCGCCGCTAGCGCGAGCAGCTCCGGCGACGGCGGTGCAGCGAGCACCTCGCGGCTGCGGCGCTTTTTCGGAGCGTCGGCGGAGGCCGGGGCGCAGTCTGGTTCAGGAGCGGGGCTGTCGGGCGGGGTGTCGTCTTCGAACAGCGACGCGGGGGTGTTGGAAATTGCGGTCTTCGGCGTGGTGCGCTTGTGCTCTGGCTGCGCGGCAGCGCTTGCGGCCGAATCGGCTTCACGTGCGGACATGGCCGGCGCTTCTGCCGCGGCCTCCACCGGCATCCCGAACAGATCGAACTGCTGCGCGGCCTGATGCGTCGCATCGTCCGCGCTGCCGTCCTTGCCGTTCAACGGCTCTTCAACGTCACTCGTCCTGCTCTGGTCCATCAATGTCCGGCCTGCTGTTCATCAGAATTGCGCCGCGGCGCGCGCTCCATGCACGCCGCCGCGGCGCGACCGGTCACAAACCGGGTCACAAACCGGGTCACAGCCGGGTCACAGCGGTTTTTCGTACATGTAGCGGCGCGACCACAGCAGGGTTTTCGCGCTGCGGCCGGCTTTGCGGCACACCACCTGGAAAATCGACACGTCGTCGTTTTCGAACGCATACGCGCAGCCGGCCAGATACACGCGCCAGATGCGGAATTTTTCGTCGTCGACGAGCTTGCGCGCCTGGTCTGCGTGGGCTTCGAAATTTTCCGCCCAGATGTCGAGCGTGTGCGCATAGTGACGGCGCAGGCTTTCGACGTCAACCGGTTCGAGCCCGCCGCGCTGCATCGATTCGAGCGCGAGGCTGATGTGAGGCAGCTCGCCGTCCGGGAACACGAAGCGGTCGATGAACTCACCGCCGCCGAGCGCGGTTTCGCCGCTATCGGCGTCGCTCGACGTGATGCCGTGGTTCATCGCGATGCCGTCGTCGGCGAGCAGGTCGTGCATCTTCTGGAAATAGCCGGGCAGGTTTTTGCGGCCGACGTGCTCGAACATGCCGACGCTCGTGATGCGGTCGAACTGCCCCTTGACGTCGCGATAGTCCTGCAGGCGGATATCGATCTGGTTTTCGAGGCCCGCCGCTTTCACGCGCGCGGTGGCGAGATCGAACTGGTTCTGCGACAGCGTGACGCCGACGCACTTCGCGCCGAACTTCTGCGCGGCGCGCAGCACGAGCGCGCCCCAGCCGCAGCCGATGTCGAGCAGACGCTGCCCGGGCTGCAGCTGGATTTTGGTGAGAATGTGATCGATTTTCTTCAGTTGCGCGGTCGCGAGGTCTTCGGTGCCGGTCTCGAAGTACGCGCACGAGTAGACCATGTTCTCGTCGAGCCACAACCTGTAGAACTCGTTCGACACGTCGTAGTGATACTGGATCGCTTTCTTATCCGACGTCTTCGAGTGATTGAAGTAGCGCCGCACGCGCGCGAGCTTGCCGGCGCTCGTCACGGTGCTGCGCGCGAGCTGATAGCCGATATTGATGATGTCCGACAGCTTGCCCTCGATGTCGATCTTGCCTTTGACATAGGCTTCGCCAAGATTGTCGAGGCTCGGTTCGAGCAGATAGGGCAGCGCGGTTGCGCTCTTCACGTGTAGCGTGACCCGGGGCGCGGCGAACTGCCCGAAGTCGTGTTGCTGACCGTCCCACAGCACGAGGCGTGCGGGCAGGTTAGCTGTGGTTTTGACATCTTCAACCCACTGCGCCAGCTTTTTCTCCCAGAACATGTGATCTCTCCGTGTTCGTTGATTTAAAGCAAAGCTATGTGGATCGCGACATGGTGCGGCGCATTCCGCGGGCCGCGCAACGCAATCCCGCCGACGCGCGCCGCTACGTTGGCGCCGCCGCCGGCCTCATTCGTCCGGTCATCGACCGGTCAGGGCGACAGGCGTGCGATCAGCCAGTTGGCGCTTTCTTCCGCGCGCGTGTAAAGCAGACGATCGTGCAGCCGAGACGGCCGCCCCTGCCAGAATTCGATCGCGTCGGGCACCAGACGGTAGCCACCCCAGTGCGGCGGACGCGGAGGATTTTCGCCGTATTGCAGGCTGATTTCGCGTTCGCGTACTTCGAGCTGCGAACGGCTTTCAATCACCTGACTCTGATTCGATGCCCATGCGCCGATCCGCGAGCCGAGCGGACGAGACGCGAAATACGCGTCACTGTCTGCCTCGCTCGTTTTGACGACGCGGCCCTCGATGCGCACCTGCCGTTCCAGTTCGATCCAGTGAAACAGCAGGCTCGCGTAGGGGTTCACGTTCAGTTCGCGGCCCTTGCGGCTTTCATAGTTGGTGAAGAATACGAAACCGCGCTCGTCGACGCCCTTGATGAGCACGATGCGTGCCGAAGGCCGGCCGCGCGCGTCGACCGTGGCCAGCGTCATTGCATTCGGCTCGGGCAGCTTGGCGTCGATGGCCTGCTGGAACCACGTGTCGAATTGACGGAACGGATCGTGGTTGACGTCGGCAACGTCCAGTGAGCCCAGCGAGTAGTTTTTTCGAAGCTCGGCGAGTGAGATCATTTTCTTATGCGAACGCTACAGTGTGGGCCAAGTATAGCTAAGGCGTCAGGTTTTTGCGCGCGAGCGGAGCAACGTATGGCGCGGCGCATGTTGCGCCGGCGCAAGCCTGCAACATTGCGTCGCTGCTCGTGGTCCTGCGCGGCTGTTTTCACGTGTTCAGGCAAAATACGGGCTGCGCGCCCAATTTGCCAAAGCAATTTGCCCAGGCGATTTCCCAAAGCGCCGCCGCCTGCTTTGTTCCGCCTGTGTTTTCGAGCCCTGCCATCATGTCCAGCACCGCCGCGCAATCCGATCTTACTACCAGCCTCGACGCGAACGAAACCGCCGACCGCGCGCGCCGTTTCGGCGGCATCGCCCGTCTGTATGGCGCGCCCGCGCTCGCCGCATTCGAGGGTGCGCACGTCGCGGTGATCGGCATCGGCGGGGTGGGGTCGTGGGTCGCGGAGGCGCTTGCGCGTAGCGCGCTCGGCACGCTGACGCTGATCGATCTCGACAACGTCGCGGAAAGCAACACGAACCGGCAGATTCACGCGCTCGACGGCAACTACGGAAAACCGAAGGTCGAAGCGATGGCCGAACGCATCGCGGCAATCAATCCGTGCTGCGAGGTGCGGCTGATCGAGGACTTCGTCGAGCCGGACAATTTCGCGGCCACGCTCGGCGGCGGCTTCGACTATGTGATCGACGCGATCGACAGCGTGCGCACGAAGACCGCGCTGATCGCATGGTGCGTCGAGCGCAAGCAGCCGCTGATCACGGTCGGCGGCGCGGGCGGTCAGCTTGACCCGACGCGGATCCGCATCGACGATCTCGCGCTGACGATCCAGGACCCGCTGCTGTCGAAGGTGCGCGGGCAGTTGCGCAAGCAGCATGGCTTTCCGCGCGGGCCGAAGGCGAAGTTCAAGGTGAACGCCGTGTATTCCGACGAGCCGCTGATCTATCCGGAAGCGGCCGTCTGCGATATCGATGAAGAAGCCGAGCACGTGAGCACGTCGCCGGGGCATACGGGGCCGGTCGGCTTGAACTGCGCGGGGTTTGGCTCCAGCGTGTGCGTGACCGCGAGCTTTGGTTTTGCGGCCGCGGCGTACGTGTTGCGGGAGTTGGCGAAGAAGGCGACGGTTTAGGTGGCAGCCCGGGCGGCGGTTTCAACCGCGCTGACCCAGGCTGCCATCGGGCAAAACATCACAATCGATCAATACAACGACGCGCTCAGCCTGCGCCGCCACTGCGACACCAGCTCCGGCTGATGCGCGGCCAGATCGAACACCGACAACATCGTCTTGCGGCCGATATCGTCGCGGAACGCGCGGTCGCGTTGCACGATCGCGAGCAGATGTTCGAGCGCCTGCGCGTATTTGCGTCGCGCGATAAACGCATTCGCGAGATCGAAGCGTGCTTCGAGATCGTCGGGGTGGCCGGCGACGCGCGCTTCGAGCGCATCGGTGGGCGGCAGGTCCGCGGCGGCGTCCACCGCGTCGAGCCGCGTCTTGATCGCGTTGAAACGCGCGTCGATGCCTTGCGTGGTTTTCGGCGACAGCAGATCGACTTCGTTGCGGGCCTCATCGATGCGGTTGTCTTCGAGCAGTAACTCGATGCGGTCCATGCGCGCGTCGTCGAAGCCCGGGTCGTAAGCGAGCGCCGCTTGCAGCAGGTCGTAGGCGTCGTCGCGGCGGCCTTCGGCGAGCGCGGTCTGCGCTTCGATGCGCGCGGCCGGCGCCCCTTGCGGCACCAGCCGGTCGAGGAACTCGCGCAGCTGTCCTTCCGTCAGCACGCCGACGAACTGATCGACGGCCTGGCCGTCGGCGAACGCGATCACGTGCGGAATGCTGCGCACCTGGAAGTGCGCGGCCAGCTCGTGGTTCTCGTCCACGTTGACCTTCACGAGCTTCCATTTGCCGGCGGCTTCGGCTTCGAGCTTTTCGAGCATCGGGCCGAGACTCTTGCAGGGGCCGCACCACGGCGCCCAGAAATCGACCAGCACGGGGGCCAGCATCGACGCCTTGATGACGTCCTGTTCGAAAGTGGCCAGAGTGGTGTCCATTGCGTCCTCGTCGATAGAAACGGTTTGTGAACAGGCGCTAGGTGGGGCCGAATCGCGCGAATTCAATGCGGTGATTCGCGCCCGGCCCAGCGCCGTCACTTGCGCTGCGGCAGCGGAATCCATTCGGTTTCGCCGGGCACGTGGCCCATTTCCTGATTGGTCCACGCGAGCTTCGCGGCTTCGATTTTCTCGCGCGAGCTCGCGACGAAATTCCATTCGATGAAGCGCTCGCCGTCGAGCTTCTCGCCGCCGAGCAGCATCGCGCGCGCGCCGTGCGTGCTCGCGAGCGTGACGGTTTCGTCGAGCGCGAGCACGGCCATCTGGCCCGCTTCGAGCGGCGCGCCGTCGATCTCCAGATCGCCCTCCACCAGATATACACCGCGCTCCTCGTGCTCCGGTTCGAGCGCGAACGCGCTGCCCGGCGTGAAGTCGGCGGCGACGTACAGCGTGCCCGAAAACGTCGCGACCGGCGACACCGCGCCGAACGCGGTGCCCGCGATCACGCGCAGCGTCACGCCGTTGCGCTCGACGACCGGCAAGGTCGCCGCCGCATGATGCGCGAACGACGGCTCGGCGTCTTCATCGGCGAGCGGCAGCGCGACCCAGGTCTGGATGCCGTGAATCGTCTGGCCACGCGCGCGGTCTTCCGGCGGCGTTCGCTCCGAATGGACGATGCCGCGCCCGGCCGTCATCCAGTTGACGTCGCCGGGGACGATCTTCTGCTCGGAGCCGAGGCTGTCGCGATGCATGATCGCGCCGTCGAACAGATAGGTGACGGTCGCGAGGCCGATATGCGGATGCGGGCGCACGTCGAGGCCGCTGCCGGGTTCGAGGGTCGCGGGGCCCATGTGGTCGAAGAAAATGAACGGGCCGACGAGGCGCGCCGCCATCGCGGGCAGGACACGCCGCACGGTCAGATTGCCGATGTCGCGTAAGTGCGGTTTGAGGACGGCTTTGATCGAGGAAGTCATGGGCAGGCTCGACGGGAAAGTGGAAGGAGAAGACTCGAATGGTCGATTCTACTGCGCGTCGCGCGCTGCCGACGGCATCGGCGCACGCTCGCCATGAGCGGGCGCACCGAAGCGAATTTGCGGCCTCCGTTACACTGCCAGATCGAACCATTTCTTTGGAGACCCGGATGTCGCCCAGGGACTTGCTGCTCGCGCTGATCGTCGTGCTCGCGTGGGGCGTCAATTTCGTCGTGATCAAGGTCGGCCTGCACGGCGTGCCGCCGATGCTGCTCGGCGCGCTGCGCTTTACGCTCGCTGCGGTGCCGGCGGTGTTTTTCGTCAAGCGGCCGCAGATGCCGTGGCGGTGGCTGTTCGCCTACGGCGCGACGATCTCGTTCGGGCAATTCGCGTTCCTGTTCTCGGCGATGTACGTCGGCATGCCGGCGGGGCTTGCATCGCTGGTGCTTCAGGCGCAGGCGTTTTTCACGCTGATCTTCGCGGCGCTGTTTCTGCACGAGCGCTTCCGTTTGCCGAACGTCGCGGGTCTGCTGGTCGCCGCGGCGGGGCTCGCGGTGATCGGCCTGCAAGGCGGCCACACGATGTCCGTCGCTGGTTTCCTGCTGACGCTGTGCGCCGCGTGCATGTGGGCACTCGGCAACATCGTTACGAAGAAGGTCGGCAAGGTCGATCTGGTCGGACTCGTCGTGTGGGGGAGCCTGATTCCGCCGCTGCCGTTTTTCGCGGCGTCGTTCGTGTTCGAAGGGCCGCGCGAGATCGCCGCCGCGCTGACCGGTATCAGCGCGCTGTCGATCTTCGCGATCGTCTATCTGGCGTTTATCGCGACGCTGCTCGGCTATGGCTTGTGGAGCCGTCTGCTGTCGCGCTATCCGGCGAGCCAGGTCGCGCCGTTCTCGCTGCTGGTGCCAATCGTCGGACTCGCGTCGGCGTCGCTGCTGCTCGGCGAGCAACTGTCTGCGATGCAGGTGGCGGGCGCGTTGCTCGTGATGGCGGGGCTCGCGGTCAACGTGTTCGGCGGCTGGGTCGTGCAGCGCTTGATACCGGCACGCTGAGCAACCGTTGCGCCACGGGTTGCGAGCGTGAATAACAAAACGGCCGGAGGGCCGTTTTGTGATTGCTTCGCGTGTGCCGACATCACGTCATGCGGCTCTTTGCGAGCGGCGGATTCGCCGCGAAATAGCGCTTGATGCCGGTCAGGATCGCGCTGGCCATCTTGTCGCGATACGCGTCGTCGTTCAGGCGGCGCTCTTCGTCCGGATTGCTGATGAACGCGGTCTCGACGAGGATCGACGGAATGTCCGGCGCCTTCAGCACCGCGAAGCCGGCCTGCTCGACCGAGCCCTTGTGCAGCTTGTTGATGTCGCCGATCTCTTTGAGCACGAAGTTGCCGTAGCGCATCGAGTCGCGAATCTGCGCGGTGGTCGACATGTCGAACAGTGCGCGGTTCACGGTGGCGTCGTCGGACTTGATGTTGATGCCGCCGATCAGATCCGACGAGTTCTCCTTGTTCGCCATCCAGCGCGCGGCCGCGCTCGACGCGCCGTGCTCCGACAGCGCGAACACCGAGGAGCCCTTCGCCTCGGGCGTCGTGAACGCGTCCGCGTGGATCGACACGAACAGGTCCGCGCCGACGCGGCGCGCTTTCTGCACGCGCACGTTCAGCGGCACGAAGAAGTCGGCGTCGCGCGTCATCATCGCGCGCATGTTCGGCTGCGCGTCGATCTTCGCGCGCAGCTTCTTCGCGATGTCGAGCGCGACGTGCTTCTCGTAGGTGCCTGCGCCGCCGATCGCGCCCGGGTCCTCGCCGCCATGACCCGGATCGATTGCGACGGTGAGCAGTCGCACGGTGTTGCTGCGGCTCGACTTCGGAGTGGTAAATGCGTAGGTGTCGCCGCTGTCGCCGAGGTTGTCGTCGTTGCTGTCGAGACCGCGTGCGGTGCTGTTGCTGTTGGCGTTGCCACCCTTGTTGCGCGCCAGTGCGGCAGGCGGCGCGGAGGGCGCGGACGGCGCCGCCTGCCTGCCGGCAATGACCGGCGCGGACGGCGCCGTCGTGCCATGCGTGGGCGGATGCGGTACGCCCGCGGCGCCATTGCCGGCGCCACCATTCTGCGCGTAGTGCTCGAAGAACGCTTCGCTGTTGTCGACCGGCGGCGCCGTGCCGGGCCCGGCAAGCGTCGCGGGCGGCGCGCTGTTTTCTTCGTTGAGCGCCTGCTGCTTGCGCTCGGTCTGCGCGAGCAGGTCCATCAACGGATCGGGCGCGACAGCCGGATACAGGTCGAACACGAGCCGGTACTTGTACGCGCCGACCGGCGGCAGCGCGAACACCTGCGGCTTCACCGAGCCCTTCAGGTCGAACACCATGCGCACCACGTGCGGCTGATACTGCCCGACCCGCACCGACGAAATCTGCGGATCGTTCGGCGTGATCTTCGAGACCAGCTCCTTCAGCGCCTGATCGAGGTCGAGGCCGTTCAGATCGACGACGAGCCGGTCCGGTCCCTGCAGCAGTTGCTGCGTGTTCTGCAGCGGCTGATCGGATTCGATCGTCACGCGCGTGTAGTCGCGCGCGGGCCACACGCGCACGCCGAGCACCGAGCTCGCAAACGCGAGACGCGGAGCGACGAGGCCGAGCACCAGCGTCGACGCACCGGCGCGCAGGATCTGCCGGCGCCGCCAGTTATGCGTTGCGCCCGCCGCCGATTCGATCGAATGGAATGGTTTGATTAACATCTTTCGAGACATGCCTTTCCTGATTCGCTATAAGCGCGTGCGACTAGTACGCGTGCGTCCGCGTTTGCGTCTGTGTTGCCGACGAGCCCGAGCGAGAAGACGAGATCCGGCACGCCGAGCAGCGCTCCCGCGCGTTGCGGCCATTCGACGAGGCAGACCGCGCCGCTGTCGAAATATTCGCGAAAGCCCGCGTCGGCCCATTCGGCCGGATCGGTGAATCTGTACAGATCGAAGTGATAGAGCGCGAGTTCCCCGGCGGGCCGCTCGAGCACATACGGTTCGACGAGCGTGTAGGTCGGACTGCGCACGCGGCCGGTGTGGCCGAGGCCGCGCAAGGTCGCGCGCACGAGCGTGGTTTTGCCGGCGCCGAGGTCGCCGACCAGTTGGACTTGCAGGCCGTGGAACGCGGGGCCGCTTGCGGTGCCAGGCTGGGCTGGCTGTGCCTGATGCGAGGCCGCGCGCACGCTTTCGATCGCCTGTGCGAAGCGCGCGCCGAACGCCTGCGTGGCGGCTTCGTCCGCGAGCGCGACAGAGCGTTCGAGCAGCACGGGAGCGGACGGTAGGGGCGCGTGATCGGGATTGACAGGCATTCTCGTAAAATGGCGTGATGAACCGAAGTCCGAAGTCCCCTGTTTTCTGCACGCCCGCATCGGCCGATGATGCCGCGCGAGCTTCTGGCGCAACGTCCCGTTTCGACGAGGCGGCGCTTCGTGCGCTCGCGCTCGACGTCAAGACGTGGGGCCGTGAACTCGGTTTCGGGGCGATCGGCATTAGCGATACCGATCTGTCGGCCGCCGAAGCGCCGCTTGCAGCGTGGCTCGAAGCGGGTTGCCACGGCGAGATGGATTATATGGCCAAACACGGCATGAAACGCGCGCGGCCGGCCGAGCTTGTGGCTGGCACGCGACGTGTGATCACCGCGCGCATCGCCTATTTGCCTGCGCAGACGCTGGAAGCAGAGGCGGCTGAAGGGGCGCATGAAGAGGGACATGAAAGCGCGCCTGAAAGCATGCCGCAAGACGTAACGCAACCCGCCTCACGCGCGACACCCCGCGCGCGCGACTGGCGCGCGGCCGAGCACGCGCGGCTCGCGGACCCGTCGACGGCGGTCGTGTCGATCTATGCGCGCGGCCGCGACTATCACAAGGTGATGCGTCAGCGCCTGCAACAACTGGCCGACCGGATCGAAGCGGCGATCGGGCCGTTCGGCTATCGCGTGTTCACCGATTCGGCGCCGGTGCTCGAAGTCGAGCTTGCGCAGAAGGCCGGCATCGGCTGGCGCGGCAAGCACACATTGCTGCTGCAGCGCGACGCCGGCTCGCTGTTTTTCCTCGGCGAGATCTATGTCGACGTGCCGCTGCCGACCGACGCCGAAACCTCACCCGAGGCCGCGCCCGAAACGCCGGGCTCGCATTGCGGCAGCTGCGCGCGCTGCATCGGCGCCTGTCCGACCGGCGCGATCGTCGCGCCGTACAAGGTCGACGCGCGGCGTTGCATCTCGTATCTGACGATCGAGCTGAAGGGCAGTATTCCGCTCGACCTGCGGCCGCTGATCGGCAATCGGGTGTACGGCTGTGACGATTGCCAGCTCGTGTGTCCCTGGAACAAATTCGCGCAGGCCGCACCGGTCGCCGATTTCGACGTGCGGCACGGGCTCGATCGCGCGTCGCTGGTCGAACTGTTCGCGTGGAGCGCCGAGGAGTTCGATACGCGCATGCAGGGCAGCGCGATTCGCCGCATCGGCTACGAGAGCTGGCTGCGCAATCTCGCGGTCGGCATGGGTAACGCGTTGCGCGCCGCGCCCGGAAGTCTGGACCTCGATGCCCGTGGCGCGATCGTGCTGGCTTTGAGGCAGCGAGCCGACGATCCGTCGGCGGTCGTGCGCGAGCATGTGGAGTGGGCGCTCGAAGCGGCGTAAAGTCGTGGCAATTCGGTGCCGGCGATCTGGCACGCTAGAGGAGCAGGCAATCATGTTCAACGCAGTGATCGATGCGCCGTTCGGCAAGATCGGCATCCGGCTCGAAGGCGAAGCCGTGCGCGAGATCGTCTATCTGCCCGACTCGACGCCCAACGTTGCGCCCGACACGCCGCTCGCACGCGAGGTGGCCGAACAGATCGAGCGTTATTTCGAGCACGCGTCAGCGAAATTCGAGCTGCCGCTCGCCGAGTGCGGCACCGCGTTCCAGCGGCGCGTGTGGCAGGCGATCAGCGACATCCCGCCCGGCGTCGTGCTGACTTACGGACAACTCGCCAAGCAGCTCGGCAGCGTGCCGCGCGCGGTCGGCCAGGCGTGCGGCGCCAATTTCTTTCCGATCGTGATTCCGTGCCACCGCGTGGTGAGTTCGAGCGGCATCGGCGGCTTCGCGCATGATGGCGGCGACGGCTTCTTCCGCAACGTGAAGCGCTGGTTGCTCGCGCATGAAGGTGTGCCGTACGTATGAGCACCAGCACCACCACCAATACCGCTGTACACGTCGAAGACACGGCCGCCGCATCACCGCTGCTGCTGACCAGCTCCGCATCGATCGACGCCTTCTGCGACGCGCTGTGGCTCGAGCATGGCCTGTCGCGCAACACGCTCGACGCGTATGGCCGCGACTTGCGGCTCTTCTGCGAATGGCTCGCGCACGCGCGCAATGCTTCCCTCGACACCGCGAGCGAAGCCGACCTGAGCGCCTACAGCGCGGCGCGGCAAAAGGACAAGGCGACCTCGGCGAACCGCCGGCTGTCGGTGTTTCGCCGCTATTACGCATGGGCGGTGCGCGAGCATCGCGCGGCCGCCGATCCGACCTTGCGCATCCGCTCGGCGAAGCAGCCCCCGCGATTTCCTTCGACGTTGAGCGAGGTCCAGGTCGAAGCGTTGCTCGGCGCACCCGACATCGACACGCCGCTCGGCTTGCGCGATCGCACGATGCTCGAGTTGATGTACGCGAGCGGCTTGCGCGTGACCGAACTGGTCACACTGAAAACCGTCGAGGTGGGACTCAACGAAGGCGTCGTGCGCGTCACTGGCAAGGGCTCGAAGGAGCGGCTGGTTCCGTTCGGCGAAGAGGCGCACGCGTGGATCGAGCGCTATCTGCGCGAGGCGCGCCCGGCGCTCCTCGGCCCGCGCGCGGCCGATGCGCTATTCGTGACGACACGCGCGGAAGGCATGACGCGCCAGCAGTTCTGGAACATCATCAAGCGACACGCGCAGGCCGCGGGCGTCCATGCGCCGTTGTCGCCGCACACGCTGCGGCACGCGTTCGCGACCCATCTGCTCAATCACGGCGCGGATCTGCGCGTCGTGCAATTGCTGCTCGGTCACACCGATATTTCGACGACGCAGATCTACACGCACGTCGCGCGAGAGCGGCTGAAATCGCTGCATGCGCAGCATCATCCGCGCGGGTGAGCACGACGTGAAGCGCGCGGGTGCCCGCGCGCTTCACACGAACTCGCGTAACCGGTGCTTGAGAATCTTGCCGGTCGATGCGGCCGGCAGCGTCGCGAGCACCTTCAGCTCGGCTGGCCGCTTATACGGCGCGAGCCGCTCGCCGCACCACGCGATCAACGCCGCGGGCGTGACCGTCGCGCCGGAAACCAGTTCGACGAACGCGATCACCTCCTCGTTGCCCTCGACCGCGCGTCCGATCACCGCCGACTGCACGACCTGCGGATGCGCGTTCAGCACGTGCTCGACCTCGGCCGGATACACGTTGAAGCCCGAGCGGATGATCAGTTCCTTGCTGCGCCCGACGATATGCAACGCGCCGTCCGCGGCCTGCCGCGCGAGGTCGCCGGTCTTCAGCCAACCATCCTCGGTGACGCTCGCGCGGGTCTGCTCGGGGTTGCGGTAATAGCCGAGCATCACGTTCGGCCCGCGCACCCATAGCTCGCCGATCTCGCCCGGCGCGGCTTCGGCGCCGTCGAGCCCGACGAACTTCACTTCGACGCCTGGAATGACTTCGCCGACCGAGCAATCGGCGCGCGGTGCGTCGACCATCGTCTGCGACACGGTCGGGCTGCTTTCGGTCATGCCGTAGCCGTTGTGCAGCGGCAGACCGTACACGGCTTCGACCTGCGCCTTCAGCGCGGCGTCGAGCGGCGAGCCGCCCGAGTACGCGAAGCGCAGTCGCGGCGCGGACCATGCGTGGCCGTGCGTGTGCAGATGTTCGAGCAGCTTCGCGTGCATCGCCGGCACGCCCTGGAAGATCGAGACGTGCTCGGTGGCGAGGGCGAGGCGCACCGCTTCCGGCACGAAGCGCGGCGCGAGCCGCAACGTCGCGCCCGCATGCAGGCTGCCGAGACACACCGACGCGAAGCCGTACACATGCGAGATCGGCAGCACCGCATAGACGACGTCGTCGGGCCCGACCTGGCGCAGCCGGCTCGACACGGCCGCGATGTACAGCAAATTGCGATGCGACAGCATCACGCCTTTCGGCGTGCCGGTGGTGCCGGTCGTGTAGATCAGCGCCGCGCATTGGCGGTCGCTGGCGGCTTCGACGGCTTCGGCTTGCACGCTGCTGTCCACCGCATACGACCATGCGCCGATGTCCGGCGACAGCGTGGGTGCGTGCGTCGCTCGATGCCGCTCAGCATGCTGGCGTGCGTCGGGCGAGCTTTCGAGCGCATACGCGACGACGCGCGGTTGCGCATGCGCGCGGATCGAATCGAGTTCGGCGGCCGACAGTCGGGCGTTCGACACGAGCGCCCACGCATCGAGCTTCGCGGTCGCGAACAGCAGCACGATTTGCGCGATGCTGTTCTCCGCGACGATCATCACGCGATCGCCGCCGCGCACGCCCCAGTCGCGCAGCAGCGCGGCGGCCGCATCGACGGCCTCGCGCAGTTGCGCGTTGGTCAGGCGGCGCGCATCTTCGATCAGCGCGACATGCCGCGGATCGCGTGCGGCGGCGAGCGCCGGAATGTCGCCGATGCGCGCGGGCAGGGCGGCGAGCAGCGCGGGGATATCGATCGTGGAACGGATGGATGAAGCCTGCTTCAACACTGTCTCCTCTTTACCAATTCGTGGCCCTGCGCGCAGTATCTCGCACCGCGCCGGCATATTTTCGAACGATCGTGCCACAAGTGTCGAACCCGCACAATTGGCCATCCGGCAAATAGCCGTTGTGCAAACTCGCCATTACAATGCGCCGATGAGCAAATCCAGATATGTGTCGGAAACACCCGCCACGCAGCTGCTGCGCCGTCACGGCGTCACGTTCGGCGAGCATCCTTACGACTACGTCGAGCATGGCGGCACCGCGGAATCGTCGTGCCAGCTCGGCGTCGACGAGCATCACGTCGTGAAGACGCTGGTGATGGAAGACGAGCACGCGAAGCCGTTGATCGTGCTGATGCACGGCGATCGCACCGTCAGCACCAAGAACCTCGCGCGGCAGATCGGCGCGAAGCGCGTCGAGCCGTGTAAGCCCGAGGTCGCGAACCGGCATTCGGGTTATCTGATCGGCGGCACGTCGCCGTTCGGCACGCGCAAGCAGATGCCGGTGTATGTCGAGTCGACCATTCTCGAAATGGACAAAATCTGGTTGAACGGCGGCCGGCGCGGCTTTCTCGTCAGCATCGAGCCGAAGGTGCTCACCGATCTGCTCGCGGCAAAGCCGGTGCAATGCGCGAGCGTGGACTGACGCCGATGAGCGGGTTGACGTTTGCCTGAATGTTTTTCGCGCGGACGCGTTCGGTAAAATGTGCGCCGCCCTGATTCGGGGGGGGTGCCCTGTTGCGGTTGGGGTATCGAATGTCAGACCGCGATCCTTATAAGAGTCCCAGATGCAAAACCTAATCGTCGCTGTCGTTGCCTATCTGATCGGTTCGTTGTCGTTTGCCGTGATCGTGAGCGCCGCGATGGGTCTCGACGACCCGCGCTCGTACGGCTCGGGCAACCCGGGCGCCACCAACGTGCTGCGCAGCGGCAGCAAGAAGGCCGCGATTCTGACGCTGATCGGCGACGCCTTCAAGGGCTGGCTGCCCGTATGGCTGGTCGTGCATTTCGGCGCGCGTTACGGGCTCGACGAGCGCGCGATCGCGATCGCGTCGCTTGCGGTGTTTCTCGGTCACCTGTATCCGATTTTCTTCCGCTTCAAGGGCGGCAAAGGCGTCGCGACCGCGGCGGGCGTGCTGCTCGCGATCAACCCGACGCTCGGCGTCGCGACCTTGCTAACCTGGCTGATCGTCGCGTTCTTTACGCGCTACTCGTCGCTCGCGGCGCTGTGCTCGGCGCTGTTCGCGCCGCTGTTCTACGTGTTTCTGTTCGGGCCGCGCATCGTCGCGCTCGCGGTTCTGGTGATGAGCCTGCTGCTCGTGTGGCGGCATCGCGGCAATATTGCGAAGCTGATGCGGGGGCAGGAGAGCCGTATCGGCGACAAAAAGAAGGCAGCCGGTCCGGCGGCGGGCAACGATCTTTGAAGTGGGCTGAGCGCTTCGCCCGGCCCGATGGCCCGATGCGAAGCGCTTCCGGGTCCGGCGGCAGGCTCGTTGCAAGCCAGGCGCGCCGTGCCGCTTAGTCGCGGAAGTTGTTGAAGTCGAGCGGCGTGTCGGTCACGTCCTTGCGCAGCATCGCCATCACGCTTTGCAGATCATCGCGCTTCGCACCGGTGATGCGCACCGCATCGCCCTGAATGCTCGCCTGCACCT
The DNA here is from genome assembly GCF_050436245.1 of Paraburkholderia sp. MM6662-R1. Taxonomy (NCBI): domain Bacteria; kingdom Pseudomonadati; phylum Pseudomonadota; class Betaproteobacteria; order Burkholderiales; family Burkholderiaceae; genus Paraburkholderia; species Paraburkholderia sp. MM6662-R1. The sequence goes on from NZ_JBNDLV010000001.1 coordinate 3,315,345, forward strand.
TGATCTTGCTGTCCTTCACCAGACGCACGATTTTCTTCGACAGATCGCCCGAGACGCCCTTCTTGATCTTGATGACCTGCTTGACCTTGTCGCCGCCAATCTTCTCGATCTTGCCGTAGTCGAGGAAGCGCACGTCGACGTTGCGCTTGGCCATTTTCGACAGCAGCACGTCCTTCACCTGGCCGAGCTTGAAGTCGTCGTCGGCGTACGCGGTGATTTCGTTTTCCTTGTGTTCGACGCGCGCGTCGGACCCCTTGAAGTCGAAACGCGTCGAAATTTCCTTGTTGGACTGCTCGATCGCGTTCTTGACTTCGATCATGTTCGCTTCGCAGACGACGTCAAACGATGGCATTGCTTTCTCCCAATAGTGCGGCAGTGCGCGACACAGCCGGTCGGCTGAGCGCGAGGCACTCGCTATAATCACGGACCGGACGTCATTTTACCGACGCCGCTCTCTTTTGCCCAAGGCCGCCGCGCGGCGTCGCGACGGCGGGCGATCCCGCGTCGGGCGGCGCCGCTCGTGTCGTTAGGCGCGTCGTTGGTTGTTTTTCGTCGATTCCTGTTGCTTCCCGTCGTTGCCCTGTTGCCATTCCGATGTCCCAATCCGCTCTTGCCGCTCCCGCCGTCGCGTCCCTCATGGCCGGCTATCCGCTGAAGGTCCACAACACCTTCGGCTTCGACGTGCGCGCGCAGTTCGCGTGCCTGATCGAGCGTGAGGAACAGTTGCTCGCCGCGGTGCGCGATCCGCGCGTCGAGGGCCTGCCGCGCCTCGTGCTGGGCGGTGGTAGCAACGTCATGCTGACCGGCGACTTCGCCGGGCTCGTGCTGCTGGTGGCGCTGCGCGGGCGCCGCGTGGTGCGCGAGGATCAGGATGCGTGGTATGTCGAGGCGGCTGGCGGCGAGCCGTGGCACGAGTTCGTCGCGTGGACGTTGGCGCAGGGCATGCCCGGCCTCGAGAATCTCGCGCTGATACCTGGCACGGTCGGCGCGGCGCCAATCCAGAACATCGGCGCGTACGGGCTCGAAATGTGCGAACGCTTCGCGTCGCTGCGGGCGATCGAGCTCGTGACCGGCGAGGCCGTCGAACTCGACGGCGATGCGTGCCGGTTCGGCTATCGCGACAGCCTTTTCAAGCGGGAAGGGCGCGAGCGCTTCGTGATTGCGTCGGTGACGTTCCGTTTGCCGAAGGCGTGGCAGCCGCGCGCGGGCTACGCGGATCTCGCGCGCGAGCTGGCGGCGCGCGGTCCTGCGGCGAGCGCTGGCCAAGCCGAGGGTGCGGCCACGCAGCCGACCGCGCAAGCCATTTTCGATGCGGTCGTCGCCGTGCGGCGTGCGAAGCTGCCCGATCCGCTCGAACTGGGCAACGCGGGGAGCTTCTTCAAGAATCCGGTAATCGATGCCGCCCAGTTCGAGGCGCTGAAGCGTCGCGAGCCGGAAGTCGTGTCGTATGTGCAAGCGGATGGGCGGGTGAAGCTGGCGGCCGGCTGGCTGATCGACCGATGCGGCTGGAAGGGCCGCGCGATGGGCGCGGCGGCCGTGCATGAGCGACAGGCGCTGGTGCTGGTGAATCGCGGTGGCGCGAGCGGCACGGAAGTGTTGGCGCTGGCACGGGCGATCCAGCACGACGTGTTCGAGCGATTCGGCGTGGAACTGGAGGCGGAGCCAGTTTGCCTGTGAGCGACAGTTCTCTCTTTTCGCGCTGAGTTGCCCCGCGGAGCGTCGCCGCCGACGAATGCAAAAGGCGCCGGGAGTTTCCTCCCGGCGCCTTTTTTGTGCCCGCGGTTCCGGCGCGTGTATGGACCAGCGGCTCGCTCAGTGATTGAGCTTGCCGAGCAGCAGGTATTCCATCAACGCCTTCTGCACGTGCAGACGGTTTTCCGCCTCATCCCACACGACGCTCTGCGGTCCGTCGATCACTTCCGCGCTGACTTCTTCGCCGCGATGCGCGGGCAGGCAGTGCATGAAGAGCGCGTCGGGATTCGCGCGCGCCATCATGTCGGCGTCGACGCACCAGTCTGCGAAGGCCTTCTTGCGCGCTTCGTTCTCGGCCTCGAAGCCCATGCTGGTCCACACGTCGGTGGTGACGAGATCGGCGCCCGTGCAGGCTTCGTTCGGGTCGTCGAATTCCTCGTAGAACGACGCGCTTTGCGCCGCGACGAGCGCGCGGTCGAGCTTGTAGCCGGGCGGCGTGGACAGGCGCAGCCTGAACCCGAGAATCTGCGCGGCTTCGATCCACGTGTACAGCATGTTATTCGCGTCGCCGACCCACGCGACCGTCTTGTCGCGAATTGGACCGCGATGCTCGAAGTACGTGAAGATGTCTGCGAGCACCTGACACGGGTGGTATTCGTTCGTGAGCCCGTTGATCACCGGCACGCGCGAATTCTCGGCGAAGCGCTGGATGATGTCCTGGCCGAACGTGCGGATCATGATGATGTCGACCATGCGCGAGATGACCTGCGCGGCGTCTTCGATCGGCTCGCCGCGGCCGAGCTGCGTGTCGCGCGTGCTCATGAACACGGCGTGGCCGCCCAGCTGGAAGATGCCGGCTTCGAACGACAGGCGCGTGCGTGTCGAATTCTTTTCGAAGATCATCGCCAGCGTGCGGTCATGCAGCGGGTGATAGGTCTCGTAGTTCTTGAATTTGCGTTTCAGGATGCGCGCGCGCTCCAGCACGTACTCGTAGTCTTCCAGCGAGAAGTCCTTGAACTGCAGGTAGTGGCGAATTTTCTTGGCGGTCATGAAACAAATACGGCGGTCTCACCCGGCAGGGTTGCCGGACTGCGCCGCCGTCGGTATGGTGGAAACTCCATGCAGCATAAAGGATTTCGCCTCGTTTGACGAGTCGGCGGGAGGGCGCCGAAAGCGATTCGAAAGCGTCGTATCGCGCTTCGCGGGGTCATCGGAAGGCGCTTGTGTGCGCTGCGGAAAAGGGCCCGCTGCGCTATAATCTGCGGGTTATCCCAAAGCCCAGCAGGCCGGCGTTTCGCATGAAGAAACGCGGCTCGTGCGGCGCGGAAAGCCTGTCAAGGCATGGCCGTCATGACAGACGCCAGAGCGGTTCAGCCGGTTCGCCGCAGCGGTTCTCGTGGTGCGGTTCGTCATTGTTGCGTTAGCGCCAGATCCCACGCACGTCGCAGGTGGCTGCAAGCGCTTGCCGTACATGCCGCTTGCGGTGAGTTCGCGCGTACAACTGGCGTCGCCGGTTGGTCGTCATTCCGCTGGGCAGTCACACAGGTATTTCTACATGGCCGAAGCAGCTCCAATCGAATATTTCATTCAGGGCATTACGTCGACCGGAAAAAAATTTCGGCCGAGCGACTGGTCGGAGCGGCTCGCGGGCGTCATGTCGTCGTTCGGGCCCGGCGTGAGGAAGGGGCCGAACGCCTATATGCAGTACTCGCTGTACGTGCGGCCGACCATGATCGGCGACCTCAAATGCGTGATTCTCGATTCGCGGCTGCGCGACATCGAACCAATGGCCTTCGATTTCGTTATGAACTTCGCGAAAGACAACGACCTGCTGGTCACCGAGGCGTGTGAGCTGGAACTCGACCATGCGCCTGCGCCGCAAGCCAAACGGCAGGTCATCTGATGTAAGTCGACCGGATCGGCAAAAGCAAAAAAAACAAAAACCCGCAAGCAGCGGGTTTTTTTGTGGCTGGCAATTCAACCGAAACAAAAAAGCCCGCCAAAGCGGGCTTCTTGTGCAGCGGAAACAGGAGGTGGCCCGCCGAAGCGGGCCGACCGGAATTACTGCGCTGCGGGCGCTTGCAGACCCTTGACGGCTGCAGCGAGGCGGCTCTTGTTGCGAGCTGCCTTGTTCTTGTGAACGATGTTCTTGTCGGCGATGATGTCGATGGTCTTCGACGATGCCTTGAAGATTTCGGCGGCCTTAGCGTGATCGCCTGCATCGATTGCCTTGCGGACAGCCTTGATAGCCGTGCGGAACTTCGAGCGCAGTGCCGAGTTGTGCGAGTTTGCCTTCGCGGCCTGGCGGGCGCGCTTGCGTGCTTGTGCGGAGTTAGCCATGACGGTTCCTTATCCTGTTCCTGTTTCCAGTACCCGGCCTTCAATGATGAGGCGAGGTGCTGCTTCTCGATCCGAACCCTTGGAAGCGATTGCCCAAGGGCGCAAAAGTGTCGAAAAAATCGATCGAACTACGCGAAGGCGGGCCCGTGTTTCAAGGCATCCGGATGTATTGACAGGCGGCGCTGCGCCAACCTGAGAACCGCGTCCGAAGACCATTCGAAAACTGAGCAAGCTTCGAAACCGACGATTATAGCAACAAAATCAGGCACGTGACAACGGAAAACACGCGCTGGCGCCACAATGACCGGAGCGGCGTCATGTCGGCGCGTATGTGCTGGCCCTCCTGCGAGGGCGCCGATGGAAGGCGGGGGCGCTGCCGGGAAGACCGCAGAAAACACAAGAAATCGCGCTTTCCAGCCGATCGCGGCGAACGTCCGCGTGGCAAATCGGTCCGAATCGCGTTCTGGCTCGTCGCCCGCATTGGCGGGACCCGTATAATAAGCGCCCCATGAATCTATTACGAGCCCTGCTGACGGTCAGCGGCTTCACGCTGCTGTCGCGCGTGACCGGACTGGCCCGTGAAACGTTGATCGCCCGTGCGTTCGGCGCCAGTCAATACACCGACGCTTTCTACGTCGCCTTTCGCATTCCGAACCTGCTGCGTCGCATTTCCGCCGAAGGCGCGTTCTCGCAGGCCTTCGTGCCGATCCTCGCGGAGTTCAAGAACCAGCAAGGCCACGACGCCACCAAGGCGCTCGTCGACGCGACCTCGACCGTGCTCGCGTGGGCGCTCGCCGTGCTGTCAGTGATCGGCGTGGTCGGCGCGTCGGGCGTCGTGTTCGTCGTCGCGTCGGGCCTCGCCCACGAGGGCCACGCGTACCAGCTCGCGGTCGCGATGACGCGCATCATGTTCCCATACATCATTTTCATCTCGCTGACGTCGCTGGCGTCGGGCGTGCTGAATACGTACAAGAACTTTTCGTTGCCCGCGTTTGCGCCCGTGCTGTTGAACGTCGCGTTCATCGCCTCCGCCGTATTCCTCGCGCCGCGCCTGCAAACGCCGGTCTATGCGCTCGCCTGGGCAGTGATCGTCGGCGGCGTGCTGCAATTCGTCGTGCAGCTGCCGGGCCTCAAGAAGATCGACATGGTGCCGCTCATCGGCCTGAACCCGCTGCGCGCGCTCGCGCATCGCGGCGTAAAGCGGGTGCTCGCGAAGATGGTGCCGGCGATGTTCGCGGTGTCGGTCGCGCAGATCAGCCTGATCATCAACACCAACATCGCGTCGCACATCGGCCCCGGCGCGGTGTCGTGGATCAACTACGCCGACCGGCTGATGGAGTTTCCGACCGCGCTGCTCGGCGTCGCGCTGGGCACGATCCTGCTGCCGAGCCTGTCGAAGGCGCACGTCGATGCCGACTCGCATGAGTATTCGTCGCTGCTCGACTGGGGACTGCGCGTCACGTTCCTGCTCGCCGCGCCGAGCGCGATCGCGCTGTTCTTTTTCGCCCAGCCGCTGACAGCGGTGCTGTTCAACTACGGCAAGTTCGACGGCAATGCGGTCGTGATGGTGAGCCGCGCGCTCGCCGCCTACGGAGTCGGCCTGATCGGCCTGATCCTGATCAAGATCCTCGCGCCGGGCTTTTACGCGAAGCAGGACATCAAGACGCCAGTGAAGATCGGCATCGGCGTGCTGGTCGTCACGCAGTTGAGCAACTACGTGTTCGTGCCGGTGCTTGCGCATGCGGGTCTCACGCTGAGCGTCGGGCTCGGCGCTTGCGTCAATGCGTTGCTGCTATTCATTGGTCTGCGCAAACGTGGCATTTATATGCCGTCGAGCGGCTGGCTCAAGTTTTTCGTGCAGTTGCTCGGGGCGTGCCTCGTGCTCGCCGGCGTGATGCGCTGGCTCGCGATCAGCTTCGACTGGATCGGCATGCATACCCAGCCGGTCAGCCGCATGGTGTTGCTCGGTGCGTGTCTCGTGCTGTTCGCCGCGCTGTATTTCGGTATGCTTTGGCTGATGGGCTTCAAGTACGCGTATTTCAGAAGGCGAGTGAAGTGATCACCATGTCGCGGGTTCTCGATTATTTCAGTACGCTCGTCGCCGAAGACGAGAGCCTGCCGCTGACCGAGACGGCGCTCTCGATCGCGCAGGATGCCTATCCCGACCTCGATCTGCAGTCGGTGCTCGCCGAGATCGACGAGCTGGTGCTGCGGCTGCGGCGCCGCATGCCCGACGATGCCGACATCCGTCAGAAGGTTGGCATCCTCAACCGTTTCTTTTTCCGCGAACTCGGTTTCGCGAGCAACCTGAACGATTACTACGACCCCGACAACAGCCATCTGAACGTCGTACTCAAACGTCGCCGCGGCATTCCGATTTCGCTCGCGGTGCTCTATCTGGAGATGGCCGAGCAATTCGGCGTTCCGGTGCGAGGGGTGTCGTTTCCAGGCCACTTCCTGCTGCGCGTGACGATGCCCGACGGCGACGTGATGCTCGATCCGACCACCGGTCATTCGCTGTCCGAAGCGCAGATGGTCGAGATGCTCGAGCCGTACGTCGCGTCGGCTGGCGATTCGGTCGGGCGCGCGCTACGCATGCTGCTGCAACCGGCCACGCATCGCGAGATCGTCGCGCGGATGTTGCGCAACCTGAAGGCGATCTATCTGCAGACCGAGCGTTGGCAACGTCTGCTCGCGGTGCAGCAACGGCTCGTCATTCTGCTGCCGGACAATATCGAGGAAGTGCGGGATCGCGGTTTCGCGTATGCGCGGCTCGATTATCTGCGGCCCGCGCTCGAGGACCTCGAAAGCTATCTCGGCGATCGCCCCGATGCGGAAGATGCCACCGTGGTCGAGTCGCAGTTGCATGAATTGCGGCAGCGCACGCGGCATGATGACGGCGAATAGCGACGCGCGTTTTCACGCTGCATAAAACACAAACGCCTGCACATGTCGCACATGCACAGGCGTTTTTTTATCGCCGTATGCAGGCCTTGGCCTAGCATCGGCGACCAGATCGATCGCTAAGCGATCCTCACTTCGGCTGCATGCGGATCGCGCCGTCCAGCCGGATCACCTCGCCGTTCAGCATCGGATTGTCGAAGATCTGCTTGGCGAGCATCGCGTATTCGGCCGGTTTGCCGAGGCGCGGCGGGAACGGCACCATCGCACCGAGCGCGTCCTGCACTTCCTGCGGCATGCCGAGCAGCATCGGCGTTTCGAAGAGGCCGGGGGCGATCGTCATCACGCGGATCGCGTTGCGCGACAGGTCTCGCGCGATCGGCAGCGTCATACCGACCACGCCAGCCTTCGAGGCGGAGTAGGCCGCCTGGCCGATCTGGCCGTCGAACGCGGCGACCGATGCGGTGTTGATGATCACGCCGCGCTCGCCGTTGGGGTTCGGCTCGTTCTTCGACATTTGCACCGCGGCGAGCCGGATCATGTTGAACGTGCCGATCAGATTGATCGAGATCGTGCGCGTGAACAGATCGAGCGAATGGGGGCCATCCTTGCCGACGGTCTTCGCGGCCGGCGCGACGCCCGCGCAGTTGACGAGACCGCGCAGCGTACCGAGCTTCGTCGCGGCTTCGACGGCCTGTTGCGCGTCCTCTTCCCGGCTCACGTCGCATTTGACGAAAGCGCCGCCGAGTTCCTTTGCGAGCGCCTCGCCCGCGTCCAGATTCAGGTCGGCGAGGACGACTTTGCCGCCGTTCTCGACGAGCAGGCGCGCGGTGGCAGCGCCGAGCCCTGATGCGCCGCCGGTGATCAGGAACACGTTGTCACGAATTTCCATGTCTTCTCCTTTGCTACGGTTGTTCAGTGCGGTCTCGAGCGAAGCATTTTTCGACGACGATCGATTGTAGCGGCTGTGCTGCGCTGCGGAAAGCGAAGCGGGCGGCGGCATGCAAGCGCTATGGAAACCTAACTGGTTCCGCTGGGCGTTCCCCACCGCTTGCCGCTTTTGGTTTGCGCACCGAGCCAAATAAAAAACCCGCCCAACGTGGGCGGGTTTTGGTCAAACGAAAACAGCGGTAATGTTTGGACCAAGCCGGCTTACTTCAGCGCGTCGAACGCGCGGGCGCGAATTTCATCGACGCTGCCAAGGCCCGAAATGCGGCGATATTGGGGCGCCTTCACCGAGCTCGACGTATCGCCGTTCTTCGCCCAGCCGTTGTAGTACTCGATCAGCGGCTTGGTTTGCGATTCGTACACTTCCAGACGCTTCTTGACCGTTTCTTCCTTGTCGTCGTCGCGCTGGATCAGCGGCTCGCCGGTCACGTCGTCGATGCCCTCGACCTTCGGCGGATTGAACGTCACGTGATAGGTGCGGCCCGACGCGGGGTGCGAGCGACGGCCGCTCATGCGCACGATGATCTCGTCGAACGGCACGTCGATTTCGAGCACGTAGTCGATCGCGACACCGGCCTGCTTCATTGCTTCGGCTTGCGGAATCGTGCGCGGGAAGCCGTCGAACAGATAGCCGTTCGCGCAGTCCGGCTGCTGCAGACGTTCCTTCACGAGGTTGATGATCAGCTCATCCGTGACGAGCTCGCCGGCGTCCATGAAGCGCTTTGCTTCGAGGCCGAGCGGCGTGCCAGCCTTGACGGCCGCGCGCAGCATGTCGCCGGTCGAAATTTGCGGGATGCCGAACTTTTCCTTGATGAAGTTGGCCTGAGTGCCTTTGCCGGCACCCGGTGCACCCAACAGGATCAAACGCATGGATATCTCCAGATCTATGTGAATTCTTTGTTGACGCGGCATGCTTCCCGGCGATTCTCGCAGGTTGCGCATCGGCTACCGTTGGCTACCTCGCGCTGCACGTCGAATACGACGGCGCTGCAAGATCCGCACGGCGCGACCGGGATAACCCGAGTGTCGCCTGCGCTGGGAGGCGCGCATAACCGTTCGATTATGCCACGGCTTCCCGCGCTCAAGACCCGAATAAGGCCCGTACGCGCGCGAGATCGGCGGGGGTATCGACCCCCGCCAACGGTACGTCTTGCGTGACGAGGACCGCGATGCGCTCGCCATGCCACATCGCGCGCAGTTGTTCGAGCGCTTCGACCTGCTCGATCGGCGAGATCGCGAGGCTCGGGTACGTGCGCAGAAATTTCGCGCGATACGCGTACAGGCCGATGTGCCGGTATACGACGGCGGGCGCGGCCGGCGTCGGCATCGACGCGACGTTGGGCCAGTGCGGTTGCCATGCGTCGCGCGCCCACGGGATCGGCGCGCGCGAGAAATACAGCGCGACGCCGCGCGCATCGGGCACGACCTTGACGACGTTCGGATTGAAAATTTCGGCGGGATCGGTGATCGGATGCGCGGCCGTCGCGATCGCGCAGTCGCTCGTCGTTGCCAGATGCGCGGCGACGCCGCGCACGAGCGCCGGGTCGATCAGCGGCTCGTCGCCCTGCACGTTGACGACGATCGTGTCGTCGCTCCAGCCGAAACGCGTCGCCACTTCCGCGAGACGGTCGGTGCCCGACGGATGGTCGGCGCGCGTGAGTACCGCGTCGAAGCCGTGGTCTCGCGCCGCGTCGAGCACTTCCAGCGCGTCCGACGCGACCAGCACCTGTTGCGCGCCCGATTCGCGCGCGCGCTCCGCGACGCGCACGACCATCGGTTTGCCGCCGATGTCCGCGAGCGGCTTGTTGGGCAGACGCGTCGACGCGAGGCGGGCCGGCACGACGGCGATAAACGGATGAGGGGTGGTGTGGATCATCGGATCAGGAACGGTCGGCGATCAGGCCGGAGGAAGAGGCTGCGCGCGCGACGCTCACGCAGAGTCGGACATGAGCCGGAGCGGCGAAAACGGCTGCGGATCGATTTTGGAGCGCATGCGGGGAGGGGGCGGTGGCATCGATGAAGCCTGCCTTGACCCGCGCGCGAGCGAGACGACGCGACGCCTCGCGCTGCAGTGGCGCTGCGGGTCAGGCGACCGAGCCGGGATTCAGATCGACCGGCGTGCCTTCGACGGTCTGCCTCGCTTCGTCGACGAGCATCACGGGAATGCCGTCGCGGATCGGATAGGCGAGCTTGTCCGCGTTGCAGATCAGTTCCTGCGCGGCGCGGTCGTAGCTGAGCGGGCCCTTGCAGATCGGGCAGACGAGGATTTCAAGCAGGCGAGCGTCCACGGACTTTCTCCACAACTAATGCAGTGAGGCGGTGATCAAGCGCGGCTTCGACCGGGACTACCCAGATGCGCGCGTCGTGCCAGGCCCCCAATTTTACCGCATCCTTTTCCGTAATCAGGATCGCGTCGGCGTCGACGTCGGTGAACGGATTGCGCTCGAACGCGTAGTGGTCGGGCAGCGCGCGCGTCGTGGGCGCGAGGCCGGCCGCGCGCACTGTCGCGAAAAAGCGTTCCGGCGCGCCGATGCCGGCCGCGGCCAGCACGCGTTGACCGGCGAATTGCGCAAGCGGGCGGCGCAGTGCGGGATTGTCGAGATGCCACGCGTCGGCAGGGGCGAGCTGCAGTGCGAACGTGTTCGGCCACGCGGGCAGCATGCGCGCATACGGATCGTTGATCAGCGTCGCGTCGCGGCGGCGCGACAGCGGCTCGCGCAGCGGCCCGGCCGGTAGCAGGAAACCGTTGCCGCCGAGCCGGTGATCGAACACGACGAGTTCGACATCGCGCGCGAGGCGATAGTGCTGCAAGCCGTCGTCGGTGACGATCACGTCGACATCGCGATGCGCGGCGCACAACGCCTGCGCGGCGGCGACGCGGTCCGGACAGACCCACACGGGTGCGCCGGTGCGGCGCGCGATCAGCAACGGCTCGTCTCCGCCGACCCGTGCCGACGAACCGGGCGTGACCCGGGTCGGCGTGCTCACGCGCGCGCCGTAGCCGCGCGACACGATGCCGGGCGTTAAGCCCGCGGCGCGCAACGCTTCGACGAGCGCGATGACGGTCGGCGTCTTGCCGGTGCCCCCGACCGTCACGTTGCCGACCACCACCACCGGCACGCCGACGCGCACCGATTTCAGCCAGCCGAGCGAAAACGCGGCGCGGCGCGCGGCCGCGACTGCGCCGAACACGCAGGCGAGCGGCGTCAGCGCCCAGGCGAGCGGTCCACGTTGCTGCCATTCGCGCGAGAGGCGCGCTCCGAGACGGTCGCTGAGTTCGCTCATGGGCGGGTTGCGAGCACGGACTGCGCGCCGTGCGCACTACGCGGGGTCAACATCAACGCGGTTCTCCGGGCAATCGAATGCGAATACGGGTCAAAAAATGAGGTGCGAGCGGCGCGGCGAAAGGGCCCGCGGCCAGTGGCCTCGGGCCGGGCAAGCTCTCCGCCGCGCTGCGCGATCGACATGCCGTCGAACCCGGCACTGTAGCGCGCGGGCGTCCCGCCCGGCAAGTCGCGTAAGGTCCAACGCACGCCGCTCCACGCTATGTGCGGTTGCGCACAGTCTGTGGATAACTTTGTGGAGAACCTGCCGTCCGATCGTCCCGAAGGGCCATTCCGTGCGCTTTGGATCGTAGTACTCGCTCGCTATCGAGATGCAAACGCCATATAAATCAAGGCTCTGCCAGGAATTTATTGACGTTGGCGGGCGTTCTGGCGGAATTCGTCAGGCGGTTCCCGCCATGTGGACACTTTTAACAATCCTGCGATTCCGGCTGGACGCGGCTCTTCACTCGGTCTATCGTCTGTCCGGCCAGCGCTATTTATTCCTTGCATGAACCCCGAAAATCCTTTTGCTTCTGCGGCCACACCTGGCGGTGAGGTCGTCGTTCCCGTCTCCGCGCTCAATCGCGCGATCGGCACGATGCTCGAACGCTCGTTTCCACTTGTTTGGGTCGCGGGTGAAGTGTCGAACTTCACGCGCGCCGCGAGCGGCCATTGGTACTTCTCGATCAAGGACGCGCAGGCGCAGATGCGCTGCGTGATGTTCCGCGGTCGAGCTCAGTACGCCGAATTCATGCCGCGCGAAGGCGATCGCATCGAAGTGCGCGCCCTCGTCACGATGTACGAGCCGCGCGGCGAACTGCAGCTTAATGTCGAAGCGGTGCGCCGCACCGGCCAGGGGCGTTTGTACGAAGCGTTTCTGCGGTTGAAGGCGCAACTCGAGGCCGAGGGGCTGTTCGCCGCCGAGCGCAAGCGCGCGCTGCCGACGCATCCGCGCGCGATCGGTATCGTCACGTCGTTGCAGGCTGCCGCATTGCGCGATGTGCTGACGACGCTGTCGCGTCGCGCGCCGCATATTCCGGTGATCGTTTATCCGGCGCCGGTGCAGGGCGCGGGCGTCAGCGCGAAGCTCGCGGCGATGGTCGAGGCGGCTGGCGCGCGCCGCGAGGTCGACGTGCTGATCGTGTGTCGCGGCGGCGGCTCGATCGAAGATCTGTGGGCGTTCAACGAAGAAGTGCTCGCGCGCGCGATTGCGGAAAGCGTCATACCCGTGGTGAGCGGCGTCGGTCACGAGACCGATTTCACGATTGCCGATTTCGCCGCCGACGTACGTGCACCGACGCCGACCGCTGCCGCCGAACTCGTCAGTCCACAGCGCGTCATGCTGCTGCGCGAACTTGATCATCGGCACGCGACGCTCGCGCGCGCGTTCGGCCGCATGATGGAGCGGCGCGCGCAGCAGCTCGACTGGCTGGCGCGCCGGCTCGTGTCGCCCGCCGAGCGGCTCGCGCGGCAGCGCACGCATCTGCAGCAGTTGCGCGTTCGGCTCGCGTCGGCGGGCGCCCGGCCGGTGCGCGACGCTCGTGCGCGATTTTCGCTGCTGCAGATGCGCTGGCAACGCTGGCGTCCGGATCTCGCGGCCGAGCGCACGCGCGTCAACGTGTTGGCGCAGCGTCTGAATGCGGCGCTATCGCGCCGGCATGAACGACAGGTCGCGCGCATCGACATGCTCAGCGCGCGACTCGAAGTGCTGAGTCCACAGCGCACGCTCGAACGCGGTTATGCGGCCGTGCTCGATGCGCAAAGCGGTCGGGCGATTCGCACGCCGTCGTCGCTGAAACCTGGACGTCGTCTGACGATGCATCTCGCCGAAGGCTCGGCCGATGTCGCGCTCGCCGACGTGCAGGCGCGTCTGACCGACGGTTTCTGACGTTTCACCGGTGGGCGCGTGATGCCCTGTTTACTGTCTTCCGACGAGCCGGGCACGCGCCATGCGCGCCCTTCTCATGGGCCTTGCGCACGGCGTGTTCGACATGCCGGACACAAAGGCCGTTGGTTTGCGGGGTTATTCCAACTCGCCTACAATCGAGTGCTCGATAGCGTCATCCGCAGACTCCCCACAACAGATACAGAGAAGGAAAGCACCATGGAACATACGCTCCCGCCGCTGCCGTTTGCGAAAAACGCGCTCGCTCCGCACATGTCGGAAGAGACGCTCGAGTTTCACTATGGCAAGCATCACCAGACCTATGTGACCAACCTGAACAATCTGATCAAGGGCACCGAGTTCGAGAACCTGTCGCTGGAAGAGATCGTCAAGAAGTCGTCGGGCGGTATCTTCAACAATTCGGCTCAGGTGTGGAATCACACGTTCTTCTGGAACAGCCTGTCGCCGCAAGGTGGCGGCGCACCGACCGGCGCGCTGGCTGACGCCATCAACGCGAAGTGGGGTTCGTTCGACAAGTTCAAGGAAGAGTTTGCGAAGACCGCGGTCGGCACGTTCGGCTCGGGCTGGGCATGGCTCGTGAAGAAGGCTGATGGTTCGCTCGACCTCGTGTCGACGAGCAACGCCGCCACGCCGCTCACCACCGACGCGAAGGCTCTGCTGACGATCGACGTGTGGGAGCACGCTTACTACATCGACTATCGCAATGCGCGTCCGAAGTTCGTCGAGGCGTACTGGAACATCGTCAACTGGGACTTCGCAGCGAAAAACTTCGCTTGAGATTGCCGGTTGCGGCTCGCCGTCTGATGTCGTGATCCTTGCGGTCGCGTTTGAAGATGGTAGCCAGAGACGAAAGCCCTCCATCGCGAGGGCTTTTTCTTTCTGGAGGCGATTGGAAGGGGAGGAATTGATATTGCTTACCACCGAGGGATGCCCTTCTTACGCGCTTCTGAAAGAAGTTTGTCACAGTTGGTAACTGCGGTTTGGCGGGGCGCGGCGCTAAGTGAAATTGCCCTGCGGCTAATCGTCGGGGCCAGAATTCGTGGACATCTGTCGATGCCGATGAGCCCGGTCCCCGCCCGTCGACTTCGCCGAACTGGCGAGGGCGGGCGCTGGCGGCGGATGGTTCATATACCGGAAGTTCTGCGCGGTCGCGGCGCTCGGGAAGGTCGTCGCGCCCGGTTGCTGGAGTACGACGTTCGGCGCGGCCGGCGTCGTGTCAATCGATTGCCAGCTCATCTACAAGCATGACTTGATATAACGTACCAATCGCCGCAGCGACTCGCAGCAAGGTCGAGGCCAGCCAGCCGGGCAAAAAACTTTCTGTAACTGAGCCGTAACCACGGAATTTCGCGACTAGCCTAACGTTTGAATTCCAATCCTCCGAAGTGCACCGCCATGATTCCCAGCAATAAAACGATCAGCCTGGCGATTCCCGCCGCCGTCATCGCGCTCGCGTTAGGCGGTTGCGCAGTGGCGCCACCGAGCGGCCCGAGCATAGCCGCGATGCCGCGCAGCGGCGAGCCGCTCAGCCAGTTCCAGCAGAACGACTACGCGTGCCGCGACTACGCGAATCAATCAACGAATCCGTCCGGCGCTGCGCAGGCGGCCACCACGAACAGCGTGAACAGCGCGGCGCTCGGCACGCTCGGCGGCGCGGCGATCGGCGCGCTGTTCGGCGCCGCGGCGGGCAACGCCGGCGCGGGCGCGGCGATCGGCGCCGGCAGCGGTCTGCTGATCGGGGGCGCGAACGGCGCGAATGGCGCCCAGTATTCGGCGGCCGGCATGCAGGCGCGCTACGACACCGCCTACGCCCAGTGCATGACCTCGAAGGGTGAGACGATCGTTCAGCCGCAGCCTTACTATTCGACGCAGCCGGTGTACGTCGCGCCCCGTCCTTATTACGCGCCGCCTCCGCCCGTCATGTATGCGCCTTATCCGGCTTACTGAGCGGCGATAGCTGAGGCCGGCCGGCTTGCTTGTCTTGCATTGTCGGCCGGTACTGCATTTCAAGTCCGAAGGACGGTTGGGCGGTAGCTTTTAGCGACGATCGTCGAATCCGTGCCGCTCCTTATTCCGCGCTGTCGGTCGATGCCGCTTTGCGCGGGCGACGGCTCCGGGACGCCGTTTTACGGGCTGCCTTCCTCGCGGCCTCAGACCCTTCTTCCGAGTTGATTGCTGGAGCAGGGGGCGCGGCCGGCGCTGCGATCTCAGGTACTTCCTCGATCGTGCCTGGCGTGCTTTTCTTCACTTTCTTCGCGGCCGTTTTGCGCGATGCGCGCTTTTTGGCGCTTTGACGCTGCGCGGGTTGGTCGCTGTCGGTGGAATGGTCGGTTCCTTGGCCGAATACGACTTGTTCAGCGGCTGTATCCGCTTGCGCTGTTACAGCGCGAGCTTTGGACTCTTCAGCTATCGGTTCAGTGACGAACTCATGTGGGAGCGGCGCGTGTTCACGCGGTTCCTGCCGCTCGACCTCTTCGGCGGGTTCCGCGTGTTCGGTGAGAGCCGCAGCGGTAGCCGCATGCTCTTCATCAGCCGTTTCGTGGTGACCGCGCTTGCCGTGCGCGGCCTCCTGCTGACCCCGCCCCAGCTTGCGGTTGTTGCGCTCCTTGCGCCGCGACTTGTGCTTGCCGCCCGACTCGGACGCGGCCGCTTGCGCCGCCTGCGCTTCATACGAATGTTCGGCCGCCTGTTCGGCCGATACCGCTTCAGCCGACCCCGTTTCGGCAGACTCCGCCGCGGTTTCGCCGATGGTTTCACTTGCCGCTTCACTCGCAACGTTCACGGCTGTACTTCGATAGACGTACGCGCCTGACTTTTCATCGCGGCCGAATTCGAGCAGCCCGCGCGCCTGCGCTTCTTCCAGCAGATTGCCGAAAGCGCGAAACCCGTAATACGTCTCGTTGAAATCCGGTTTGCGCCGTTTGATCGCGTTCTTCAGCACGGACGCCCAGATCTTGCCGCTGTCGCCACGTTCGGAAGCGAGCGCGTCGAATGTCTTCACCGCAATTTCAACGGCCTTGCTGCGGCGCTTCTCCAGATCTTCCTTGGGCGGAGCCTTCTCTTCATCAGGCGCACGTTTGGCTGCCTGCTGGGTGTTCTGCTGCTGACGCGACGATTCGGGCCTTGCGACTGCGCGCTGACTTTCGCGTACAAGATCGTCGTAAAAGAAGAACTCGTCGCAATTCGCAATCAGCAGATCCGAGGTGGACTGTTGCACACCGACGCCGATCACCTGTTTGGCGTTCTCGCGCAGCTTCGACACGAGCGGCGAGAAATCCGAATCACCACTGATGATGACGAACGTATTGACGTGCGATTTCGTGTAACAAAGATCGAGCGCATCGACGACGAGCCGGATGTCGGCGGAATTCTTGCCCGATTGGCGCACGTGCGGAATTTCGATCAACTCGAAATTGGCCTCGTGCATCGCGCCTTTGAAGCTCTTGTAACGGTCCCAGTCGCAATACGCTTTCTTGACGACGATGCTGCCCTTCAGCAGCAGGCGCTCGAGCACCAGCTTGATGTCGAACTTGTCGTACTTCGCGTCGCGCACGCCAAGCGCGACATTCTCGAAGTCGCAGAACAGCGCCATGCTGACGTTTTCGTTGGATGACGCCATGTGTATCTCCATTGAAGCGGTCGTCGAAGTCGACGAATCGCGACATGATAGCGATTCCAGCGAAGGTGAGCAGCTTTTGTGGTGCGCTCGCACCGATCGGTAGGTGCGAATTTGCAGCCTGCGGTCCAACCGGTGGTCCAGCGGGCGGCTCGATGTCAGTTCCGTTACAGGGTGTCGCGACGGCCTGCGTTGTTCCATGTCGCGCGAGCTTCCAGCACGTCATCGATCAATCCGTATTCCCTCGCTTCGAGCGCCGACATGAAGTTGTCGCGGTCGGTGTCGCGCGCGATTTCTTCGATGCTGCGTCCGGTGCGCTCGGCCATCATCGCATTGAGACGCGCTCGTACATACAGCACCTCCTTGGCCTGGATTTCAATGTCCGCCGCGGTGCCCTGACCGCCGCCCGACGGCTGGTGAATCATGATGCGCGCATTGGGTAGCGCATACCGTTTGCCGCATTGACCCGCGGTGAGCAGAAAGGTGCCCATGCTCGCGGCAAAACCCGTGCACAAGGTCGAGACCTCCGGCTTGATGAACTGCAGGGTGTCGTAAATCGCGAGGCCGTCGTACACGGAGCCGCCGGGCGAGTTGATGTAAAAAGAAATATCCTTGTCGGGGTTCTCCGATTCGAGAAACAGCAATTGCGCGACGATCAGACTGGCTGACTGCTCGTTCACGGGCCCGACAAGAAAGACGATGCGCTCGCGCAGCAGGCGGGAGTAGATGTCATAGGCACGTTCGCCCCGGCCGGATTGTTCGATCACCGTGGGCACAAGGCCGAGGCCGGAGACAGACGGGTAACTGGAAGGCATGGATTCCTCGTTCAGATGGATGGCGCGGGCATTCCGGGATGCGCAGGCCGCCGCGGATCAGAAGCCGCGTGACATGCGCCGGTTGTTGCTCATTTGACGAAGCAGCCGCTGGCGTTGTGACAGGTTGTGACAGCGAATTTTTTTGCGCCGCGCTGTCACATCACCGGTTGCCCATGCGTCAAGCTCAGGAATACCGAGCATGACGCGCGCCTGAGCCATGCCGCCGGTATGCAGCCGCTTCTTCACCACGCACCATCGGGAGGTCTACGCATGACGGAACAGGGAATCGACAAGGCATCCAGTTTCGAGGCCGCGCGCGCCCGTCTGCTGGCACTCGCATATCGGATGCTCGGCAGTCGCGCGGAGGCCGAAGACGTGGTGCAGGATGTCTGGCTCAAATGGCACCTGGCCGATACGCAGGCGGTGCAAACGCCGGTCGCGTGGCTCACCACGCTCACCACGCGCACGGCGATCGACCGTCTGCGGCATGCACAGCGCGAGCGTGCGTCACAGGCTAGTGGCTGGTTGCCGGAGCCGTGGCTCGACGAGGTCGCACCATCGGCGGAGGAGTTGGCGTTGCGAGCGGCAGATATGTCGTACGGCGTGATGCTGCTTCTCGAACATCTGAAACCAGACGAACGTGCGGCGCTCGTCCTGCATGAAGCGTTCGAGTGCGGTTATGCGGAAATCGCCTCGATTCTCGAGCGCACACCGGCCGCTTGCCGGCAAATGGTTCATCGCGCCAAGGAGCGTCTGAGACGTGCGGGGGCGCCGTTGGAGCGGCCCGATCCGGCGGTGCATGGGCGAATCGTCGAGCGTTTGCGCGCGGCGCTCGAAGCGCAGGACCGGGCGGGCCTGCTAGAGCTTTTCAGCGATGCGCCGCAACTGATCAGCGACGTGCCTTTGTACGCTCCGCCGCCTCCGTTCCCCACAGCCAACCCGGCCCTTCGAGCACAAGGGCCAAGGCCTGAAACCGAAGCGCAACGCGACCGCGAACCGGGTTCAGGTCCGAAGTGGATGGCTGTAGTCACATCGCTCGCGCAACAGGCGAGCCATGCGGAGGTGGTGTCGATGGCGGGTGCGGTGTGCATCGCACTGTTCTGCGACGGCGAGATCGTCGGGTTAATCGACGTGGTGACGGATGGCAAAACGGACCTTTCGGCGAAAATCGTCTCGCTGCGCATCCTGACCAGCGCCGCGCATCTGCAGGCGGCCAACCGGATGCTGGGCCGTGATGCGGTCATGGAACTGCTTGCCCGCATCAAGGACCATCCGGGGGCGTCAGTTACGGTGAGCCGCGACTTCCCAGTTGATGTCGACGCATAGCACCTGCGTACCATGCGACGTGTGCGCGGCAATCGAGGCGGTCACGCACAGATGCGCTTCGTTGATCGACAGATACGGCGGCGTCAGATTAACCCGCCCCGGTTGACGCATCGCCTGAATGAAGTACGGGCGGCGCTCCCAACTCGCGCCTTCGGAATGCAGCAGCGGGCTGAAGCGCTTTGCGCGTTGCGATGTGCGCCCCGGCGGCAGCACGTTGTCGCCGATCTGCCGCCCCGAACCGTCCAAAACAAAGCAGCGCGCCGTTTCTCCGAGCGCGAGCAGAGGTGCGGTCGCCTGCATGATCGATTCCCCGGCAACCAGCTGCGCGGCGGCTGCCTCGAGCGCCGTGACATACGGCGCGAGCCGCGCGGATTGCGCTTTCTCTCGAGCGGCAACGCGTTCGCGCAGCGAAGCGGAGAGCGAATCCATCAGGCCAGCGGCAACTTGCGGCTTGACGGGTTCGACGCTCGGACCCGCGAAAAATGCGCCCTGGACGAAGTCGACATTGCATTCGAGCGCGATCAGCGCATCACGTTCGGTGCTCAGACCGCCCATCAGCACCAGTTGCCCAGACTCGTGCAACAGAGAGACGAGGCCCGGCAACACGCGCTCGATATGCGAGTGTTCACTCGCTTGCGCGAGGATGCAGCGGTCGAGCGTGACGATGTCCGGCCGCAGATTCCACACCCGGTCGATGTTCGAATGCTTGGCGCCAAAGCCGTCGAGCGCGATCAGGAAACCGGACTTGCGCAGCGAATCGACGATTTCGGCGAAGCGCGTGGTTTCGCCGCCAGCCTGTTCGGATACTTCGAGTACCACGCGCTGCGGCGGCAGGCCGAGCGCCTTCAGGCTGGCAAGCAGCGCGTCGCCGTAGCTGGTGTCCATCAGTGCGGCCGGATGCAGGCTGAGGAAGAGCCATTCGTCGTGGCTGTCGAATGCGTTGAAGTTGCCGAGGTGCAGCGATTCGGCCAGCCGTCCGAGTTCCAGCAGATCGCCGCGTCGCGCGGCCTGCGTAAAGACTTCGTGCGAGGGCACTTGCCGCTCATGCTCGTCGTGCACGCGCAGCGACGCGTGATACCCGATCGCGCGCCGGTGCGATACCGAAAAGACCGGCTGAAACACGCTGAAAACGGTGTAGCCGCCATAGAGAACGGTACGCCGGGAGCCTTCGTCGCCGGCCATCGGGCGTGGTGGCTGGAAGCCGGGAGGATCGAGTTCGATCATGCTCATCGTGTCAGTCGTGTGGAAATGGCGGGGCTTGCTGGGCCAGGCAGGAGTTCGCGCGCGCAGACCAAGAGTTTACAGGATAGACGAGCAAGAACTATGCGCGTGTTCGAACAAAGCTCGAGCGTCCACCAGCAATGCTCCGAGGAAATCGTTGTGCGCCCGCCGCGGTACGAAGGCGATAACGCGCACTTCGCTGGTGCGGGACGCGCCCTGTTGCGGGTCGGCGACGCTGTGCAAGCGTGCTGCGTGCTGCGTGCTGCGTGCGGCGCGCGGCGCGCGCGGAGCGATGCCCGGAAATCCGTTCGCGAGTGCACGAGGATGCGTCGTCCTGGCTACTGCGGCTTTCAAGTACGCTCCGAAGGATCGGTCTTTTTCGCGGGCGTGCGAATCTCCGGCGACAACTGCGCAAAGATCCATGACGAGCATGCGGTGATGATGCCGACACACAGGAACGTCGCATGAAACGCGGGCAGCGAATTGGCGCCAGTCGCGCGTTGCATGATGCCGGTAAAGGTTGTCAGCAACGCACCGGCCACCGTCACGCCGAGACTCATCGAAAGCATCTGCACGAGCGAAAACAGGCTATTGCCGCTGCTGGCGCCGCCGGTGCCGAGGTCCTTCAACGTCAACGTGTTCATCGCGGTGAACTGCATCGAGTTCACGCCGCCGAAGATCGCCAGTTGCACGAGCCGCAGCCACAGCGGCTGATGCGTGCTCGTGAGCGCGAAACTCGCCATCATCAGGCCGACCAGAATCGTGTTCGCCATCAGCACGCGCCGGTAGCTGTACTTCAGAATCAGCTTCGTCACGAGGCGCTTCGTCGCCATGCCCGCGGCCGCCACGGGCAGCATCATCAGCCCGGCTTCGAATGCGCTATAGCCGAGGCTCACCTGCAACAGCAGAGGAATCAGGTAGGGCATCGAGCCGCTGCCGATCCGCGCGAACAGATTACCGAGCAGCCCAACGCTAAACGTGTGGATCTTGAACAGATCGAGCGGGAAGATCGGCGCGGGCACGCGCACCGCGTGCAGCCCATACGCAACGAAGCACGCCATGCTCAGAATCAGCAGCACCAGCACCGTCGCATGTTGAATGCCGAACTCGGTGCGGCCGTCGAGCGCGAACGAAATCGCCACCATGCCCACCACCAGCAACAGGTAGCCGCCAAGGTCGAATTTGCTCGTGTGTTCGTTGCGGCTATCCGGCATGAAGATAAACCTAAAAACGGCGATCACCCCGAGGCAACAAGCAGATCATGAGTAATCCGAGGCAATTTCGAAGGGACGATCTGTGCGCAGATGTAGCGCAGCAGCGCGCGCCAGCGATCGAGTTTCGGTGATTGCTCCGCGAGCTGTCTGACATGCTGCAGTGCCTTGCGGATATTGCCCACCAGCGCACGGATGGTCTGCGTCATCGCATGCAACGGCGTGAGATAGAGCCGGGTGCCGCCAGCGTGGCTGGCGCTCGTACCGACGGCGGCCAGCAGCAGCGGCCGGCTCGTCACCGCTTCGAGCCGACCTTGCGGATGAGCGGCGCGGCAGTACCACGACCACCAGTTGTAGACCAGCGCGCCGATCCGGGCCGTCGTCTGGCAGCGCGTGATGTCCTGCGTCGTGAAGCCGCCCAGGCCCCACTGGTTCTTCAGTTCGTCGAAGCCGTTCTCGCAATCGCCGCGGTCGCGGTACAACTGCGCGATCGAGTCCAGCGGATACGGTGCGTTGGTGACGAGGATCGTGTACTCCCACATCTGATGGGCGTCGAGCACCGCCACGTCGGCGATCGGCAGCCGAAGCTGTTGCTGATCCTTGCGCGGCGCGTTCACCACGTCGTCACGAATCCGGCGGCGCACGACGACCACGCGGCGTGTGCGCGACCAGCCGTCCAGCCGCAGTTCGCTTTCGATCGCCTGGCATCCCTGGGCATCCGCCTGCCCCCAGCTGCTGCGCCCCGCCAGCCGGGTAATCAGACGCTTCGCATTCCTGGTCTGGCGCAAACGAAGCAGGTAGGGCTGCGCCCGTTGCTCCAGCACGGCCAGAACACCTTCGTTTCCATAGCCGCAGTCGCCTCGTACCAGCACCGGGCGACACCCATCCAGTTCGTCGAGCAGTCGACCGAGCCCCTCCCTGGCGTGCAGCGACGCATGCTGGTTGCCCGGGCTCACCTGCACGTCCAGCACCAGCCGCAGGGTGCTGACCCAGAAGGTGTGCAGCACGTGGCTCGGACGCCCCGGCTTGTGCGGGTTGTAGCCCAGTTCCGCGCCTTCCTGACGTCCGTACAGCGGCTTGATGCTCGCGTCGATGTCCATGATCCACGGCGTCGCGAGCGCCTCGCGTACGCTGTTCATCAGCGCCGGGCGCATCCACGCCTCGCTGGCCACCGCATCGATCTGCAACAGCGAGCGTCGCACGGTGTCCTCGCTGACGGTGCGCTTCATACCCAGCGCCTGCGCCGCTACCGCGTCACCGCGCAGTGCCGTCACGTGAGCATAGCGGCGGTGGCCAGCAAGGACCGCGAGCACCAGCGTGCCCAGCACGTCACGTTTGTCCGACGTATTGCCGCCGCGATGCACGAGCGGACAAGCATCGACCCACGCATCGAACACGCCGGCGGTCGCGAGAAACTCGGCAAAGAACACCAGCTGGCCGTTTGGCGTCGCGTGCGCGGCCTCGTCCCAATGCACGTGCATGCGCCCGCCCATCGTGTCGACAATCATCGGTTCGGCGTCCGGTGCCGCCGCAATATCCCGGTCTGTCTTTTCACCCATCGGGTGAGTTTGCCAGACTTCCGAAGACCGTTGCCCGCATTGCCTTGGCGCCTGATTTCAAACCTTCAACTGCCGTTTCTAGGATAAACGTCGCGATGCAGCCCACGATGCCCACCGGCACGTTGATCAGAAAGATCCAGTGCCACGACGCGATCTTGACGAGCCAGCCACCGAGCGTCGGTCCGATCAACGGTCCGATCAGCCCCGGAATCGCCACGAACGACAACGCCGGCAGATAGCGCTCAGCCGGAAAGGTTCGCAGCACCGCGAGCCGCCCAACGGGCAGAAGCATCGCGCCGCCCACGCCTTGCAGAACGCGAAACAGCACCAGTTGGTTCAGCGTATGCGCGTTCGCGCACAGCAACGAGCCCACCGCGAACACGAGGATCGCACTGAAGAACACGCGCCGCGTGCCGAGTCTGTCGGCGAGCCAGCCGGACACGGGGATCATCACCGCCATCGTCAGCGAGTAGCCGATCACCACCGATTGCATGCGCAGCGGCAGTTCGCCGAGGCTTGTCGCCATCGCGGGCAGCGCGGTGTTGACGATCGTCGAATCGAGCGTCTGCATGAAGAAGCCGGTGGCGACCAGCCACAGCATCACGGTCAGCGAGCGGGGCGAAGGACCCGAGGGGATATCGGGAGCGAGGGCGGGCGGAGGCGTCGTCGTGGACATATGAGGTGGCTAGGCGCGCTCGGTCGGGTTGGGACTCGCTATTCTAGGGAAAAGCGGGTCCCGGCGCAGCGGGCGGCGCAGCGTTGCGCGGGTGTCGGTGCTGCGTCACGGCCGCGCT
This sequence comes from Paraburkholderia sp. MM6662-R1, assembly GCF_050436245.1. Taxonomy (NCBI): domain Bacteria; kingdom Pseudomonadati; phylum Pseudomonadota; class Betaproteobacteria; order Burkholderiales; family Burkholderiaceae; genus Paraburkholderia; species Paraburkholderia sp. MM6662-R1. The sequence continues at coordinate 3,339,000 of NZ_JBNDLV010000001.1, forward strand.
CCGCGCCGTGTTCACGCATCAGGCGGCAACTGCGCCGCCGCATGAAAAAACGCCTGCGCACGTGGCTCGTTGCCAAACGCCACATGAATTCTGATCCACGGGCTCACCTCCCGGTTCGGCCTGAAGTGTTGTCCAGGCAGCACCGTCACTCCGAGGGGCACGCCGCATTCAACGAGCCGCTCGGCGTCCGCGACATGCGGCACGCGTGCCCACACGAACTTGCCGCCCGCTGGTTCTTCGAAGATCTCCCAGCCGGCATCTTCGAGTGTCTGGACGGTCGAGCCGAGCGCGCCGCGCATCTGGCGGCGCAGTCGCTCCAGATATTTGCGATATGCGCCGCGCTCCAGCATCGACACCGCCACCGCTTCGGCAAAGCGCGAACAGCCGATGCTCGTCAGCATCTTGATGTCGACCAGGTCCTTGATGATCGCGTGACTCGCAACCACGCAGCCGACCCGTAGCGAAGACGACAGCGTTTTCGACAATCCGCCGATGTAGATCACTTGTTCGAGTTGGTCGAGGGTGGCCAGGCGGTCGGTGAGCTCGGTCTGAAAATCCGCGTAGATATCGTCCTCGATGATCTGGAAGCCATGCTCTCGCGCCATTTGCAGCAAACGGAATGCGACCTGCGGTGCGACCGTGGTGCCGGTCGGATTGTGGAACACGGTGTTGATGAGCAGCAATCTGGGCCGGTGCAGCTTCAGTTGCGCCTGCATCGCGTCGAGGTCGGGACCATTGCCGGTGCGTGGAATGCCGATCAGCTTCATGCCGTGCAGGCGCAACAGGCCGTACAGGTTGTAGTAACCGGGGTCCTCGACAAAGATCGTGTCGCCTGGCTTGAGCATGTAGCGCACCAGCAGATCGAACGCCTGGCTCGCGCCATTGGTGATCAGAATCTGCGATGCGTCTGCCTGGATGCCCAACTGGCCAATGCGGCCGCGCAACTGTTCGCGCAAGACCGGGTTGCCGAGCGGCGTCGCGTACTCGACCATGCTAGCCGGATCGGTTCGCGACACGTGGCGGATCGCCTGCGCAATGCCATCGATGTCGCGCCAGCTTTCGGGGATGAAACCGGTGCTGAGCTTCAGCGTCTCGCCCGGAAAGTTGAATTGCTCGAGCAGATGGTCCGACTCGACATCGGCGCGGCGCGGGTCCGAAGTGCCCTGGCAGCGCATGTCGGTCGGTTGGCGATCGGCGACGTAAAAGCCGGAGCCGTGGCGCGAGTCGACATAGCCGAGCGACACCAACCGGTCGTATGCCTCGATCACCGGAAAGCGGCTTACGCCGAAGTCGGCGGCGAACTGGCGGATCGACGGCAGCTTTGAGCCAGGATGCGCATTGCGCGAGCTGATCCACGCCGAGACGCCCGCGACGATCTGCTCGGTCAGCGGCACGCCGTTGTCCCGATCGAGCTGGATTTCGAGTTTCATACGCTTGCCTTCTGTCGCCGGCCTGCGAACGCGAAAGTTTTAAACCTGCGCCGCGCGAGCGATGCCAACTGTTCGGTTTTTTGACTGAACAGTTCTGATGAAAGTGTTCGGAACTGTGCATGGGTCTCCGATCATCGCACGTCAATAATCGGTACAACAGAAAGTTCATCGAGGAGAACGGCGATGCGAGAAGTGCGAGTTTTCGAGCTGGAACATGGCGAGCCTGTCACGGCCTGGCGGGTTGCGCGTCCGACGATTTTCAAGGTGATCAGCGGCAACGTCTGGCTGACCGTCGAGGGCGAGCACGAGGATCACTGGCTGGCGGCGGGGCAGTCGATCGAGTTGGCGCGTGGATCGGTGGCATGGATCAGCGCCGGGCGGGCCGGGGCGCGTTTTGCGCTGGCGAGCGGCTCGGAACGCAGGTTGCCGACGCTGCTATTCGGCTGGCCGATGCCGGCTTGGCTGGCGCGTCGGCCGGGCGTGGTCTGATGCAGGGCGAACGGCGAGCCGCCTCTTCCTGGTCCCTAAGCAGCACCTCCCGCCTCATACTCCCCGATATACCGCGCCCGCGGCCGGATCAACCGGCCATCGCGCGCCTGCTCCATCGCGTGCGCGATCCAGCCGACCACCCGCCCGAGCGCGAACAGCATGAACGCGGCCCCGCTCGGCAAGCCGAGCACGCGCTCGATCGCGGCAAGCGCGAAATCCACCGTCGGCTCCGCGCCGGTCGTGTCGCGCACCGCTCGCGCGACCTGCAGCACCTCGTTGAGCGGCGAGCGGGCTGGCGCGCAGTCGGCGAGCATCGTCAGCAATAGCCGCGCGCGCGGATCACCGTCCGGATAGAGCGGATGACCGAAGCCCGACAGCAGCGGCCCTTGCGCGCCGTGCTCGTGGCGCGCGAGACGGTTCGCCAGATAGCGGTCCAGCTCGGGCGAGCGCGACGTCTCATCGAGCAGCGCGGCGATGCGCACGGTTTCGCCGCCGTGACGCGGCCCGGAAAGCGCCGCGAGCCCGCCCGCGACCGCACCGAACAGGTGCGTGCCCGTCGACGTGATACAACGGACCGTGAACGTCGACGCGTTCAGCTCGTGATCCGCGCAGGCGACCAAGGCCGCGCGCAGCAATCCGCTTTGCTGACGGCTGCTCACCCGCCAGGCCGTCGCGATCTGCCGATGCAGCGGTTCGTTCGACGGCGCCGCCGGCAGCATCGCGGCGGCCAGCAGCCGCATCACGGCGCACGCGGTGTCGAGCTGCGCATCGCGGCCGAGCGCCCACACGCGCGGCATCTGCGCGGCGGCGGCCGGCAGCAGCACCAGCGCGCGATCGAGCGGCGTGCTGTCACTCCACAGCTTGAGCCACGCGGCCCATTGCGCGGGGGCGAGCGGCACGACCGGCGCATCGGCGATGCGCCGCGCGCTGCATTCCCACAACAGCGCCGCGACGTCTTCGAGTGACGCACTGCGCGCGAGCTCGATCGCATCGTGCCCGCGATACAGCAGCCGACCGTCCGCGACCAGCGTGATCGACGATTCGAGCACCGGTACGCCCCAGTCGAGCACCTTCTGCGCGACCTTGCCGGCGCGTTTGCCGTCCGCCTTGCGACGCGCGAGGCGGCGCACCTCAGCGGCATCGTAGAGCCGATGCCTGCCTTGCGCATCCGGCGACGAGCCGAGCATGCCTCGGCTTACATACGCGTACAGCGTCGGCAAGCTGACGCCGAGCGTTGCGGCCGCTTCGGCGGCGCTCAGGTAAATCGGGGCTGGCATAAAAGTGGGTATAAACCGAAGAAATCAATATATGTTGATTATCATAATCAACATTGATTGCGGCAAGGTGCAAATTTAGACTCGGTGTACCTGCTTCCTGTCCGCGCGGCCAGCGCGCCCGATCCCATGACGCCCGAACTCGCCCTCAAGCACATCTGGACCCTCGCCGGCTGCGATCCGGTCGCGCTGCACGCCGTGTCGCTCGCCGGCGCGGATCCCGGCTTGCCGTCGGTCTACCGTGTCGGCAGCCTCGCGGCGTCGACCATCGCCGCGACGGGCCTCGCCGCCGCCGAATACTGGCGCTTGCGCAGCGCTCGCCTGCAACAGGTGTCGGTGCAGATGCGTCGCGCGCTGGCGGCGTTTCGCAGCGAACGCTATTTGCGGATCGACGGTGGGCCGCCGCCCGCGCTGCGCGATCCGGTCACCGGCTTCTATGAAACGGGCGACGGCCGCTGGATCCAGCTGCATACGAATTTTGCGCATCACCTGAAGGGCGTGCTCGAGGTGCTCGGCTGTGACAATGGGCGGCCCTCGGTGGCGGCCGCGATTCGCGGCTGGGAGGGCGCGACGCTCGATCAAACGCTCGCCGACGCGGGCCTGTGCGCCGCCTTGATTCGCACGCCCGACGAATGGGCTGCGCTCGAGCAGGCCAAAGCGATCGCGCGCTTGCCGCTGTTCGAGATCGAGCGCATCGGTGACGCCCCAGCCGAGCCGCCGCGCCACGCCGCCGCTGGCGCTGACCCCGGTATCGACCGCCCGCTCGCAGGTGTGCGGGTGCTGGATCTGTCGCGGATCATCGCGGGACCGGTGGCCGGCCGCGCGCTCGCGCATCATGGCGCGGACGTGTTGACGATCAACGGGCCGCATCTGCCGAACATCGCGCCGCTCGTGATCGACAACGGCCGCGGCAAGCGTTCGGCAATCGTCGATCTGCGCGAGGCGGCAGGCTGCGACACGTTGCGCGGACTCGCGCGCGACGCCGACGTGTTCCTGCAGGCCTATCGTCCGGGCGCGCTCGAGGCGCGCGGCTTCGGGCCGGACGAGCTGGCACGGCTGCGGCCCGGCATCGTCTATGTCTCGGTGTGCGCGTACGGGCACACAGGGCCGTGGGCGCAGCGACGCGGCTTCGATAGTCTGGTGCAGTCGGCGAGCGGCATCGCGTGGACCGAGCGCGCGGCGGCGGGTTCAGCCGAGCCGCGGCATCTGCCGTGTCAGGCGCTCGATCACGCGACCGGCTATCTGGCCGCGTTCGGCGCGATGGTCGCGCTCGCGCGGCGCGCTCGCGAGGGCGGCAGCTGGCATGTGAAGGTGTCTCTTGCGCAGACGGGGCGTTGGCTGCAGTCGTTCGGGCTGCTGGCCGATGGGCAGCAGGCGCCCGAGGTGTCGCTCGACGATGTGCGCGATTGCGTCGCGAGCGTGCAATCGGAGTTCGGGCGTGTGCTTGGCGTGCTGCCGGCGGAGGAACTGGAGCAGACGCCTGCGTTTTATGCGCTGCCGCCGGCGCGCATCGGCGCGCACGAAGCCCGGTGGCCGTGACGGTTGGAGCGGGCGGCGCGTTCAGGTTGGGAACGCGGCGTACCTAACCGCCCACCGCGTCGCAGCTTACTTTCGCAACTCCGCCACGAAGTCGTAGTAATCGTTGCGGCAGTACGTGTCCGTCAGTTCGATCGCGCGTTGATCCGCCGTATAACCCACGCGCGTGATCAACAGCAACGCCTCGTTCGGCGCGATGCTCATCTGCTGCGCGATCTCGTCGCTCGCGTTCACCGCGCGGAAGTGCTGCAACGCGCGCACGATCGTCAGTCCGCGATTCTCCAGATACGTGTACAGCGAGTCGCCGATTGCCTGTGGATCGGGAATCACCGCGGCCGGGAACGTCGAATTCTCGACCGCCATCACGATGCCGTCGGCGAGCCGCAGCCGCCGCAGCCGCGTGACCGCTGCGGCGGGCGACAGACCCAGCTGGATCACCTCGTCGCGATTGGCCGGCGAGATTTCGCGCGACAGCCACTTCGAACTCGGCGTGAAGCCGCGCCGCCGCAGCATTTCGCTGAAGCTCGACAGACGCGACAACGGATCTTCGTAGCGCGGCGTGATGAAGCTGCCCGCGCCTTGAGTGCGGCGGATCAAACCCTGCTCCACGAGCAGCGCGATCGCCTTGCGCGACGTGATGCGCGACACGCCGAGCGCCTCCGACAGCACGCGCTCCGAAGGCAGCGCCTCGCCGGCGTTCCAGCGGTTTTCGTGGATCGCGCTGCCGAGCTTGCGGGCAAGTTGCAGATAGAGCGGCGTGTCGTTTTCCGGGTCCGGGCGCAGGTCGCGCCAGCGGTCTTCCGAGGCAGAGGTCATGGGGCTCACGCAAGATGGGCAAGCGGCAATTTTAAAACATCGGCGCGTCCTGTTATAGCTGGCTTTTGCCAGGCGCGCCGTTGTGAGGCCGCGGAGCCGCTAAACTCGTCGCCAGGTTTTTAGTAGCATGCGTTGCGTGATGAGGCGGCGGGCCAGCGCATCGCATCTGGATGGAGCCACTTTCGAGGAGTCAGCATGACGAGCGAGATCGCAAGCGTGAGCCTGCCGGGCGGCGAGCGCATGCCAGCACTGGGGCAGGGCACGTGGGAAATGGGCGAGCAGCGGGCACGACGCGCGGCGGAAATCGATGCGCTGCGCTGCGGCATCGAATTCGGCATGACGCTGATCGATACCGCCGAAATGTACGGCGACGGCGCGACCGAGTCGCTGCTCGGCGAAGCGCTCGCGGGTTTGCGCGACAAGGTGTTTCTGGTCAGCAAGGTGTATCCGCACAACGCCAGCCGGCGCGGCGTGATCGCCGCGTGCGAGCAGAGCCTGAAGCGTCTGAAAACGGACCGGCTCGATCTGTATCTGCTGCACTGGCGTGGCTCGGTGCCGCTCGCGGACACCGTCGACGGCTTCGAGGCGCTGCGGCGCGCGGGCAAGATCCGTCACTGGGGCGTCAGCAACTGCGATACCGACGACATGGAAGAACTCGTCGCGACACCAGGCGGCGACGCGTGCGCGACCAACCAGATTCTGTACAACGTGGCGCGGCGCGGGCCGGAGTTCGATCTGTTGCCGTGGCTCGCCGCGCGCGGCATGCCGGCGATGGCGTACAGCCCGGTCGATCATGCGCGGCTGCCGAAACGCTCGCCGCTCGACGATATCGCCGACGCGCGCGGCGTCTCGGTGTTTCAGGTGGCGCTCGCGTGGGTGCTGGGCAAGCCCAATGTGTGCGCGATTCCGAAGGCGGCGCGCGTCGAGCATGTGCGCGACAACCATCGCGCGTCGCAACTGGTGCTGGAAGCCGCCGAACTCGCCGCGCTCGACGCGTACTTCAAGCCGCCGCGCGGCAAGCGTGCGCTGGAGATGTTGTAAGCGCCGGCGCGGCCGCCGTCCGTTGCGCAACGGCGGCGCGCGAGGCTCGAAGCGCTGTGGGCGTCGATGACGCCGCTCGCGCTGACGCGGCGCTCAGGTGCAGGGATGGTGCTGATGCACGGAGCCGAGCACGGCGACTTCGGCGGGGGTGTGCTGCAGCGCGTCGTCCGGCACCTGGGCGGCATCGGCGAGGAAGTCGTCGACGATCGACGACACCGCCACGTCGCGCAGGCATAGCGACACGCGCTGCGTTTCGTTGGCGGGGAGGGTTGCTCGTTGCGAGAGGAACAGCACGCCGTATTGATAACCGTGGATGATGCCGCGGATCGCGCCGACGCATTGCCCTTGCGCGACGTTGTCGTGGCGCTGTTTGCAGCTCTGGACGAGCGAGTAGGCGGAGAAGCTCGGATCGACCGGTGGTGCCGCTTGCGACAAGGTTTGCGCCATTGGCTGCGCGGGTGTTTGCGCATTGGCGAGCGATGCGAGGCCCAGGGCGGCAGCGGTCAGCACGGCGGCTGCCGTACGGGTCGCGGAGGGGGGGACGCTTCTATGCATGTTGTGGGCCCTCATATCGAACGATGAATTTGATATGAGGCGGTCGTCTCGGATTGGTTCCATAACACTCGCACGCAATGGAGGTTGTGTTCCCGCCGCTCGCGGTGCGGTTCGCGCGATGGCGCGAGGCGCGGCGCGCGCGCGCTCCGAGCCATTCCGTCAGCGCGCGCCGAAGGCGGGCGGGCCGCTCCGACCGGCCTCCGGCGGTGACGCCCGACCGGGGGATCGGGACATCACCGCCGTTGCCAGCGGATAGCGGACAGTATGCCGGGACATGTCGCCGGCGGGTAGGGCGCGGGGGCTCCCTACCTGGGGCAACGGGCGACGCCTAGTGCCCGTTCCCGCCACCGTTGCCACTGCCGCCGCTGCCGCCCACCCTTGCCTCCGTCACCGCCGCCGAAGCCTCCGCCAAAGCCTCCGCCGAACCCGCCACCGAAGCCACCACCGAAGCCACCACCATTCGCACCGCCGAAACCACCGCTAGGGCCACCGCTGGAGCCTCCGCAACCGCAGCCGCCGCTCCCGCTGCCGCCGCTGCTTCCGCCTCCGCCGCTGCCGCTGCCTCCACCGCCTCCACCGCCTCCGCCGCCTCCGCCGCCTCCGCCGCCTCCGCCGCCTCCGCCGCCTCCGCCGCCTCCGCCGCCTCCGCTTCCACCGCCACCACCACCACCGCCACCGCCACCGCCACCACCGCCACCACCGCCACCACCGCCACCACCACCGCTATTTCCCTTACCGCCCGTGCCCGCACCGCCACTCCCACTTCCGCTCCCTGAACCCGCCGCCCCGGCGCCGCTGTTGCCGCTTGCGCCAGCACCGCTATTGCTCGAACCCGCCGCGCCGCCATTACCGCCGCCGTTGCCACTGCCGCCGCCGAGCCGCCCGCAGCCCGGACCGCCGAGCCCGCCGCAGCCGGCCGGCGCGAACACCGAGGCGGCATCGTCGGCGGCTGTGGCCGTGCCAGCCTCGGCGCCGGTTGCCGCGCCGTCGTTCCGCGCGAGCAGCAGCGGCGTTGAATCGCCGGGTTGCGCCCGCAACGCGTCGGCCAGCACAATCCAGCGAGGGATCACGTCCGTAGATGCCCCGTACGCGGTCCCGCCCGCCAACACCGCGACCCCCGCGAGGACCACCGCGCTGCGCATCATTGCACAGTAGTACTGATCTGATTTTCCGGTCTTCATCGCGCGTCTCCAGAGCGAAGGACGGTACCTCGCTGCCGCCTTCGCGAACTGCTCCAGCGGCGGCCGACCTGTCTGCACGCGGGTCTTGTCGAACCCCCGGTCCGTTGTGTCGAAGTTGTCCGTGCGTCGCTGCCGTGCTGATCGCGCGAGGTCGCGCCATCGCGTGGTGACGCTCGTCGTGCGGATATGCGCGGCGTTGCGCGCCCGGTTTGGCTTCGAATCTCTGGCCGCTAATTTAGCGATATCCATGCCACGCGTCGCAAAGCCTTGAAGCGACACGGGCGATATCGGGATGTGCGATGCGCACGCCGGAAAAACGCCTCAAAACGTTGCGACGATGAAACGCGCAGACGCAAAAGCGTGTTCCGACGCGGGATTCGTTAAGAGGGGCGGTGTGCGTCGATGAGGTTCGAGTCGACGCTAGCTGGCGTTTTCCGACGCATCGTCGGAGGTGCCGCCATTCGTTGGGTCGCTCGCGTTGTCGTCGCGCGGCTCGCTTTGCAGCTCGCGAAGTGTGGCGACCGGAATATGGCAGCGAATCCGGTGCGCGCAAGACGGATCGGCGGCGTCGTCCGCGTCGAGAAACGGCGGGTCCTGCTGCTCGCAGATCGCGCCGAGCTTGCGTGGACAGCGCGTGTGAAACACGCAGCCCGACGGCATCGCGCCGGGCCCGGGCAACTCGCCGGTGAGACGGATACGCGTACGTTGATGCACCTCGCCGGACGCGCCGTCGCCCGGCAGCGTCGGCACGGCGGACAGCAGCGCTTCGGTATAGGGATGCTGCGGTCCATCGAACACGGCCGCCGCCGGGCCGATTTCGAGCAGCCGGCCGAGGTAGAGCACCGCGATGCGATCCGACACATAGCGGACCACGTGCAGATCGTGCGAGATGAATACGTAGCTGACGCCGCGCTCGCGCTGCAGATCGGCGAGCAGGTTCAGAATCGCGGCCTGCACCGACACGTCGAGCGACGAAGTCGGCTCATCGCACACGACGACGCGTGGTTCGCCGGCGAACGCGCGCGCAATCGCGACGCGCTGTTTGAGTCCGCCCGAAAGCTGGCGCGAACGTGCATCCAGATAGCGCTCGGGCAGCCGCACGGCGTCCGTCAGCGTGGCGAGCCGTGCGTCGATCTCGGGCCCGCGCAGCGCGGTGAAGCGCGCGAGCGCACGGCCGATCAGCCGCTTGACGGAATGCGCGCGATTGAGCGCCGAGTCCGGATTCTGGAACACGATCTGCAGCGATTTCAGCTGCTCGTCGCTGCGTCGCGTGACGCGCGCGGCGAGCGGGGCGCCGTCGAGTTCGAGCACGCTGCCGGCATCGGGTGCGAGCAGGCCGAGCAGTAGTCGCGCGAGCGTTGTCTTGCCGCTGCCCGATTCGCCGACGAGGCCGAGCGTCTCGCCGCTCGCGAGTTCGAGCGACACGTCGTCGACCGCGCGCAGCGGGACGCCCGATACGTGGAATGTTTTCGACAGGTTCCGGGCGCGCAAGACCGGCCCAGAGGGCGCGCGCGGCGCCGCGTTGGATGATGCGGCCGCCACCGGCGCCGCGCTCGATGTCGCACGCGGCAGTTCGATCGCACGCTCGTGATAGTGGCAGCGCGCCATCTGATCGCCATGCCGGGCGCCGAGGCGATAGGGCGGCGGCGCGTCGCGGCGGCAGCGCTCGTCGGCGAGACGGCAGCGCTCCGCATAGATGCAGCCCTGCGTGACCGAGCCCGGCAGAGGCAGGCCGCCCGCGATCGTATCGAGCCGCTCGCTGTCCTTGCTGCGTCCGGCCGTCGGCAGGCAGCGCAGCAACCCGACCGTGTACGGATGACGCGGCCGTGCGAACACGTCCTGGGTCGCGCCTTCCTCGACCAGCTTGCCCGCGTACAGCACGCCGACGCGTTCGCACATGCGGCCGATCACCGCGAGGTTGTGGCTGATGAACAGCACCGCGGTGCCGAGTTCCTCGCGCAACCGTGCGACGAGGTCGAGCACTTCCGCTTCGACGGTCGCATCGAGGCCGGTAGTCGGTTCGTCGAGAATCAGCAGCGCGGGGTTCGACGCGAGCGCCATCGCGATCACGACGCGCTGCTGCATGCCGCCCGACAATTGATGCGGATAGCTGTTCATCACGCGCTCGGGTGCCGCGATGCGGACGCGGTTGAGTATCTCGAGCGTGCGTTGCAGCGCCTCGTCGCGCGTGACGCCGGCCGCCTCGAATGCTTCGGAAACCTGACGGGCGATCGTCAGCGATGGATTCAGTGCGCGCCCCGGGTCCTGGTAGACCATCGAGACGGTCGTCGCACGCATGCTGCGCAGCGCGTCGGCACCCAGCTTCTGCACGTCCTCACCGGCGATTACGATCTTGCCGGCCTTCACCTTGCCGTTGCGCGGCAGATAGCGCAGCGTCGCCATTGCCACGGTCGACTTGCCGCAACCGGATTCGCCGACGAGCCCATACGCCTCGCCGCGTCGCACGCGAAACGATACGTCCTGCAGCACTTCGCGATCGCGTCCGCGGATCCGGTAGGTGACCGTCAGGCCGACCACGGTCAGCGCATCGGTGCGATCGCTTTTCGACACGTCGAACGCCGCGAACGAGGAGGGCGGTGGGCCGTTCATTGGTCGAGCACTCCCTGCACGCCGTCGGCGATCAGATTGACGCCGACCACCAGTGACGCGATCGCGCCCGCCGCAAACACGACGGTCCACCACGCGCCGCCCGCCATCAACGTGTACGACTCGGACAGCGCGAGCCCCCAGTCGGCCGACGGCGGCTGGATGCCGAAGCCGAGAAACGACAGCGTCGCGACCGCGAAGATCGCATAGCCGAGCCGCACCGTTGCTTCGACGACGATCGGCGGCAGCACGTTCGGCAGGATCTCCGCGAACATGATGTACGGCGCGCGTTCGCCGCGCAGCTGCGCGGCGGCCACATAGTCGAGATGCCGCTCTGCGAACACGGCGGCGCGCACGGTGCGGGCTGTTATCGGCGTGAAGGTGGTGCCGATCACGAGAATCACCGTGAAGTTCGACGCACCGACCGCGGCGAGCGCGAGCAGCGCGACGATCACGAGCGGCAGCGCGAGCACCGCGTCGATCATGCGGCCGATGACGTCGTCGACCCAGCCGTCGAAGTAGCCGACCACCAGGCCGAGCGCGGTGCCCGCCGCGGTGCCGAGCAGTGTCGCGAGCGGCGCGATCGTCAGGATGTCGCGCGCGCCGACGATCACGCGCGAGAATACGTCGCGGCCGAGCTGATCGGTGCCGAACCAGTGCGTGCGATCGGGCGGCGTCAGCGAATTGAGCGGATCGGACGCGTACGGATCGAGATGCACGAACCACGGCCCGGCGATCGCGCAGACGATCCACCACGCGACGATCAGTGCGCCCACGATGAAGGTCGGCGAACCGAGCAGCAGGAGGAGGCGCGGGAAACGCGGCTCGGAGCCCGGTGCGCCGGGCGCGGGCGAGCCTGGTGGCGTCGATGAAGCCGGCGGCACGGTCGTATTCATTCGGCGGTCCTCACCCGCAGTCGCGGATTGAGCAGCACGTGCAGCGCATCGGCGACCAGATTCGCGAGCGTATAGACGACGCCGATCGTCAGTACGCCCGCTTCGAGCATTGGAAAGTCCTTCGCCTTGGCGGCGTTGTAGATCAGCGAGCCGATGCCCTGGTAGCGGAACAGCGTCTCGACCACCGCGAGTCCGCCGATCATGTAGCCGAGTTGGGTGGCGGCGACGGTGATCGTCGGCAGCAGTGCATTGCGCAGCACGTGCCGCCAGATCACGACGTGGCGCGGCAGGCCCTTGAGGATGGCGGTGCGCGTGTAGTCGGCGTCGAGCGCTTCGACGGTGCCCGCGCGTGCCATTCGCGCGATGTAGCCGAAGAACACGAGGACGAGCGGCAGCACCGGCAGCACCAGATGGCGCAGCTGTTCGAGCACGCTCGCATCGGGCGGAGATGAGGCCTCGATGGGCAGCCAGCGCAGCCACACGCCGAACACGAGAATCAGCACGATCGACGACACGAACTCCGGCACCACGGTCGCCGACAAACCGGCGATGCTGATCGTGCGATCGAGCCAGCGCCCCGCATGCATCGCCGACCACACGCCGCCCGCGATGCCGAGCGGCACGACGACGATGAACGCGAGCAGACCGAGCTTCGCCGAATGCCCGAGCGCATCGGCGATGAACGGCCTGACCGGTTCGCGATACGCGTACGACAGCCCCATGTTGCCGCGCACGAAATGCGTGATCCAGTCGATGTATTGCGTGAGCAGCGGCCGGTCGGCGCCGAGCTGATGATCGAGCGCGGCGACCGCGCGCGCATCGGCGAGCGGCCCGAGCACCGCGCGGCCGATATCGCCGGGCAGCAGCTGGCCGCCCGCGAACACGATCACCGACAGCAGCCACAGCGTGATCAGCGAAAGACCCGCGCGCGTCGCGAGAAAACGCGCGACGCGGCCCGCGTTGCCGTTCCTCGCGCGCGGCGGACGCGATGTATTCGAGGCGGGAGAGGGCGCCGGAGCCGACATCGTGAGTTCTCCTGCGAAAAGCGAGACGGACAGCGCGCTGCTTACGCGCTGAGCGTCGCGCGATCGAAATACAGTTGCGCGAGCGCAGTGAAGCGCACGCCGTTCACACCCTTGCGCATCGCGATCAGCTGATCGTAGAAGAACGGGATGATCAGCGGCGTTTCGTCGAGCAATAGCGTCTGGATCTGCCCGGAGATTTTCTTTTGCGTGGCGAGATCGATCGCCGCGACGAACTGCGCGACCAGTTGATCGTATTGCGGATTCTTGAAGTGCGCGGCGTTCCATGTGCCGTTGCTCGTCAGCGTCGCGGTGAGGAATACGTTCGGCACGCCGCGATGGCCGTAATCGGTGATGCCGAGCGGCGAGTCGAGCCAGTCGGATTTGCCCGGCGTGCCCGCGCCGTAGTAGAGCGATTGGCTCTCGACCTTCAGATTGATGCGCACGCCGATCGCCTTCGCGGCGTTCTGCACGACGACTGCGAGGTCGGGGATCTCCATGTATTTTTCGGTGGTCAGCGTGACGTCGAAACCATTCGGCACGCCAGCCTGCGCGAGCAGCTGCTTCGCCTTCGCGACGTCGATCTTGCGTTGCGGCACGCCCGCATCCGACGATGGAAACACCGGCGCGAACGGGCTGTCGTTGCCGAGTTGTGCGCGACCCTTGAAGAGACCGCGCACGATCACGTCGCGATCGAGCGACAACGCGAGTGCCTGACGCACGCGCTTGTCCTTGAAGAGCGGGCTGTCGTTGCGCATGTGAATCTGGCGGTGCGCGCTCGACTTGACGCCGACCGCCTTGTAGTCCGGATTGTTCAGGATGGCCGCGCCGCCCTGCACGGTGAACGTGCCCATCACGTCGGCCTGATGGCCTTGCAACGCGAGCAGTTGAGCCTGCTCGTCGGCGTAGAACGAAAACTGTACGCGTTGCGGTAACGCTTTTTCGCCCCAGTAGTCGGGATTGCGCACGAACGACGCGCCAACCTTCGGCTGATACTTTTCGAATTTGAACGGACCCGTGCCGATGAAACTCTTTTCGTAGTTGCCCGCGAAGTTCGCGGGCAGGATCACCGCGTTGTAATTATCCGAGGAAACGTAGTACGGGAAATTGCCGGTCGGCGCGTCGAGATGAAACTCCACCGTGTGTTCGTCGACGACCTTCGCTCCGCCTTTCGACAGCACGCCCTTTAGTACCGATAGCGCGGCCGAGCCGCTCGCGGGATCGGCGAGACGGTCGAAGGTCGCGACCACATCTTTCGCGCCGAAGCTCTGGCCGTCGTGGAATTTCACGTTCTGGCGCAGTTTGAAGGTCCACACGTCGCCCTTGTCGTTCGGCTTCCACGACAGCGCGAGCGCGGGCTTCAGCATCAGCTTCTCGCCGTCGTCGTCGATCAGGAATTCGCCGGTCTGGTTCAGCAGCGCGAGACTCGCGGCGTCAGTCACCGTCAGCGGATCGACGGCGCCCGCCGGCGTCAGATGCGCGACGCGGATCGTCTGGTTCGACGTGGGCGGTGCACCTTGCGCCCGCGCTCGCGGCGCGCCGAGCAGGCCGCCACCCGCGAGCGACAGACCGATCACGCTCGCATGTCGTAGCAGCTCGCGGCGCGTGATGCGGCCGGCGACAAACTCGTCGAGGGCGTGGTTGCCGTAGGCGTCGGCTGTGAGGCGGGCTGCGTCCAATGCGTCAGGTGCGAGAAATCGGTCCGCTGGCGTTTTCATCGATGGCGTGTCCAACCCGTTCTATTGCTGGTTCGGAGGCGTCGCGCGAGCCGCGCGACGGCGCGAGGGGCAGCAGCGCGCCTTCCGATGGGCGATGGGATGCGGTGGGGCCGCTATCGCGAAAGGGCAACGCTGTGCAGAGCGATCTCAGTGTAAGCGATTGCTTGCGGCTCTGGCGCACCGGGGGCGCGCCGCGCTAGTCGATCGGCCGATAAATGACGCGCGGTGTGTCGTCGTCACAACGGTTACCGGACGCGTGCTCGCGAGGGGCGGCCGCGATTGCGGACGGATTGGCGGAGCAACACGGTGCGAAATGCGGTTTCGAACTCCACAAGGTGGAACGCTCAAAGAAACCTACGGTGTAGATCGGTTTCCCGGTAGGCCAGGCCACTTATCGTGCCGCCGTATCCGGCCGTCTCCAGCGATGAAACAGCACCGAGCCGATCCAGCACGCCATGAAGGCCGCGACGATCGCATAGCCGAGCGCGCCGAAATGATCGTTGATTCCGACGATCGCATCCGACACCCCGCCGCTCCAGCCGAAGCGATCCGACAGCAGCCCCAGCGCCTCGACGCCGCCAATCACGATCGCGACCATCGCCGACACGAACGTGATGCTCGCGTTGTAGTAAAGCTTGCGCTTCGGGTCGTCCATCGCCCAGCCGTACGCGTGCACCATCAGCACGTTGTCGGTCGAATCGACAAGCGTCATGCCGGCCGTGAAGAGCGCCGGGAACACGAGGATCGAATAGAGCGGCAGGCCAGTGCTGGCCTGCGACGCAGCGATCGCGAGCAGGCCGATCTCGGTCGCGGTGTCGAAGCCGAGACCGAACAGCACGCCGACCGGATACATGTGCCAGCTTTTCGTGACCAGCCGAAACAGCGGCCGCAATGCGCGCGACAGCAGCCCGGCTGGGGCGAGCGCATCGGCTGACGCTGTGCTCGCAACGTCGCCACGTTGCGTGTGCCGGTAGCGGCGCCACACGTCGCGCAGGACCACGAGATTGACCGCCGCGAGCACCAGCAGGAACGACGCGGAAACCAGTGTCCCGAGCGTGCCACCTACTTCCTTGAAGCTCTCGAAGCGCCCATTCAGCGAATGCGTGGTCCAGGCGATGCCGATCGTCGCCGCGATCACGATCGTCGAATGGCCGAGCGAAAACGCGAGCCCGATCCCGACCGGTCGCATGCCGGTTTGCATCAGCTTGCGCGTAACGGCGTCGATCGCCGCGATGTGGTCGGCGTCGACCGCATGACGCAGACCGAAGCCATACGCGAGCAGCGCGGTGCCGAGCAGCAGCGGGTAGTGGCGAAACGCGATTAGCGCCCACAGCCATGCGCCGAGGTTGGCGGCGAGCAGCATCGCGTAGAGCGCGACTAGGCGAGGGCGCAGCGAGGCGTTAGGCGTCATGTGGCACGAGCGGATGAATGGATAGGTTGATGAGCGGCTTAGTGATCGTGCGGATGCTTGTGGATCGGATCGACCCAGTAGACCGTTTCCGGCTGCTCCACCGCGTCGATGTTCAAATTGACGACGACCGCTTCGTTGTCGCTGCGCACGAGCACGCATTCGAGCGGCTCGTCGGTGCTCGCGTTGATCTCCTGATGCGGCACATAGGGCGGCACGAAGATGAAGTCGCCGGGACCGGCCTCGGCGGTGAATTCCAGATGCTCGCCCCAGCGCATGCGCGCCTGGCCGCGCACAACGTAGATCACGCTTTCGAGCGCGCCATGATGATGCGCGCCGGTCTTCGCATTCGGATGGATCGTCACGGTGCCGGCCCAGATTTTCTGCGCGCCGACGCGAGCCGCGTTGATCGCGGCCGCGCGGTTCATGCCCGGCGTTTGCGCGGTGTTGGTGTCGAGCTGATCGCCGCGGATGACCTTCACGCCGTGTTCGCGCCAGTCGATCTGCTGGCTGGCTTCGGTGGCGTCGTGCTCGGCCCGGTAATGCGGATGTTCGTGATCGTGGCTCATCGTGTCTCCTCCTCGGCTGGCGTGCCGCGTTCGAGTCGTGCGCTTCGGTCTTACGATTCAGGCGCGTGCCGCATGGCTGATCAACATTCTGGCACGTTCAAAAAACGGGTGCGTGGCTCGACGATGCAAACGGCGCCATAAAAAAAGCCCGCTCACAGGGAGCGGGCTTCGGCTTGTCGCGCTCAACGCCGCCGCGTCAGCGTCATTGTTTCTTCGTGTTGATCACGGCCTCGGCGACATTGCTCGGCGTCTCGGCGTAATGCTTGAACTCCATCGTGTAGGTCGCGCGGCCCTGGGTGGCCGAGCGCAGCGACGTCGAATAGCCGAACATCTCGGCGAGCGGCACCTCCGCGCGCACCAGCTTGCCGCCGCCGCCCGCGATGTCTTCCATGCCCTGCACCATGCCGCGTCGGCTCGACAGGTCGCCCATCACGTTGCCCATGAAGTCCTCGGGCGTTTCCACCTCGACGGCCATCATCGGTTCGAGCAGGATGGGCTTCGCCTTGCGCATCGCTTCCTTGAACGCTATCGAGCCGGCCATGCGGAACGCGTTTTCGTTCGAGTCGACGTCGTGGTACGAACCGAAAGTCAGCGTGACCTTCACGTCGACGACCGGATAGCCCGCCAGCACGCCGGCTTTCAGCGTTTCCACGATGCCCTTGTCGACTGCGGGGATGAATTCGCGCGGAATCACGCCGCCCTTGATCGCGTCTACGAATTCGTAGCCCTTGCCCTGCTCGGACGGCTCCAGCGTAATCACCGCGTGGCCATACTGACCGCGGCCGCCCGACTGCTTGACGAACTTGCCTTCGACGTCCTCGACCTTGTTGCGCACGGTTTCGCGATACGCGACCTGCGGCTTGCCGACGGTCGCTTCCACGCCGAACTCGCGCTTCATCCGGTCGACCAGGATTTCGAGGTGCAGCTCGCCCATGCCGGAGATGATCGTCTGTCCGGATTCCTCATCGGTCTGCACACGGAACGACGGGTCTTCCTGCGCGAGACGGTTCAGCGCGATGCCCATCTTTTCCTGGTCGGCCTTGGTCTTCGGTTCGACGGCCTGCGAGATCACCGGGTCCGGGAAGATCATCTTTTCGAGGATGATTACATGGTTAGGATCGCAGAGCGTGTCGCCGGTGGTCGCTTCCTTCAGGCCGACGGCCGCGGCGATGTCGCCCGCGTAGACCTCCTTGATTTCCTTGCGCTCGTTCGCGTGCATCTGCAGGATCCGGCCGAGGCGTTCCTTCTTTTCCTTGACCGCGTTGTAGACCGTGTCGCCCGAGTTGACGACGCCCGAGTACACGCGGAAGAAGATCAGCTGACCGACGAACGGGTCGGTCATGATCTTGAAGGCGAGCGCCGAGAACGGATCGTCGTCGTTGGGATGACGCTCGATTTCCTTGTCGTGCTCGTCGTGACCGGTGATCGCGGGCACGTCGACCGGCGACGGCAGATAGTCGATCACCGCGTCGAGCATCGCCTGCACGCCCTTGTTCTTGAACGCGCTGCCGCACAACATCGGCACGATCTGGTTGGCGATCGTGCGCGCGCGGATGCCGTGCTTGATTTCGGCTTCGCTCAGCGGTTCGCCGCCGAGGTACTTCTCGAGCAGTTCCTCGTTCGCCTCGGCCGCGGCCTCGACCATCTTGTCGTGCCATTCCTTCGCGGTGGCCGCGAGTTCAGCCGGGATGTCGCGGTACTCGAACTTGATGCCCTGGCTGTCGTCGTCCCAATAGATCGCCTTCATCTTGACGAGGTCGACCACGCCCTGGAAGTGCTCTTCCGCGCCGATCGGAATCTGGATCGGCACGGCGACCCCCTTCAGACGATCGCCGATCTGCCGCTGCACGCGGAAGAAGTCCGCGCCGACGCGGTCCATCTTGTTGACGAATGCGATGCGCGGCACCTTGTACTTGTTCGCCTGGCGCCACACGGTTTCCGATTGCGGCTGCACGCCGCCGACCGAGTCGTACACCATGCAGGCGCCGTCGAGCACGCGCATCGAGCGCTCGACTTCGATCGTGAAGTCGACGTGCCCGGGGGTGTCGATGATGTTGATCCGATGCTCGGGATAGTTGCCGGCCATGCCCTTCCAGAACGCGGTCGTGGCCGCCGACGTGATCGTGATGCCGCGCTCCTGCTCCTGTTCCATCCAGTCCATCGTCGCCGCACCGTCGTGAACCTCGCCGATCTTGTGGGTCACGCCGGTGTAGAACAGGATCCGTTCGGTGGTGGTGGTTTTGCCGGCATCGATGTGAGCGCTGATGCCGATATTCCGGTAGCGCTCGATGGGAGTCTTGCGGGGCACGTGAATCTCCTTGTAATGGCGCGCCTGAAACGCATGCCGGGCGACCGCGTGGGCCGCCCGGGGAGTCTGAGTGGTGCTTTATCTGGCGTTACCTTGTCGAGATTACAAGGATAGCGCGTCGATTGGTCTTTTGCATGAATCCTGCCAGCCGGCGCGAAGGCTGGTGGCGCGGGGCTGAGCGGGCGAAAAAAAGCCGGCGCCTCGGGTCGAGACGCCGGCTTTTCGCGGGATAGCGTGGCGGGACGGTGCCCCCGCTCAGAGGCCGCTCCGGGGCCATTTACGGGGCTGCACGGACACGCGGACCGGCGGTGAGAGGGTCTTACTGCGTGATACCCGGCACCGGCGGTAAGCCCTGGACCTGCATGCCCGGCTTGATGCCCTTCGCCGAGAACCAGCCCTTGGGCATTTCCAGCGCGAACACGCCGTTGTGCGTTGGGCAGTGGTTGTTGGTGGTCTCGGCCTGCATCTCGTCGATGTCGGTGATCGTGCCGTCGGCGCGCATGAATGCGATCGACAGCGGGATCAGCGTGTTCTTCATCCAGAAGCAGTGGCCCGCGTTCTCGTTGAACACGAACAGCATCCCTTCGTTCGGCGCGAGCTTCGTGCGATACATCAAGCCCTGTTCGCGGTCCGCGTCGTTGGCGGCGACGGCCGCGTCGATCACGAACATGCCAGCGGTCAGCTTGACGCGCGGAAACTCGCTCGGCTGCTTGGCGCCCGGCGGCATCTGCTGCGCCTGGGCGGGAGCCGTGGTGACGACGAACGACAGCGCCGCGAGCGGCAGTGCTACGGCAATGGCGAAACGCGCCATCGACGAGCGCATGGAAAATCGCACGGCAAGACTCCTTGCTGAAATTGACTCGCGCATGTTACGCGAGCGCGTCAAAAACAAAAAGGCAGATCGCCTTGCGGTGATCTGCCTTACAACGCCGTAAGAACGGCAATGAAGCTGGTTCTTTACTGCGTTTTTACAAGCAACTTACTCCGAAGCTGCCGAAGCTGCAGCTGCTGCCTTCTTGTGCGACTTCTTGTGAGCGTGCTTGGTGGTCTTCTTTGCCGACGAAGCTGCTGCCGGAGCTGCCGGAGCTGCTTCCGGTGCCGATGCTTGTGCGAATGCTGCCGTTGCGAAGAGGCCAGCGACCAGAGCGGCGATCAGTTTGTTCATTTTGTGAATCCTCAGCTTGAGTTAATTAACCAAATGACCCGGCATATGTAGAGTCATGTCGGTAAACGTGCCATCCACCTTTCGGTTGACAGCCGCATCGAACAAATTTTTCGACGCGTCTGCTAGCGTTCGGACCTTCGTACTCGCCGCGAAAACGGCGTATGCAAATGTCTTTAAGGCTGAATGCCGGATAGCTTCGGCGGCATCTGCGTCGGATAACGCGTGGAGTTGTACGGCGGTTGACGCGAATTGCGCGGAAATTTTGATCGTGATGACACGCGCTCAAACCGCGTGGCGCAGGCTCGCGGCGAGCCCACTTGTTTCACGCATTTCGGCCCTGCGTTTCACGCATTATTTTGCGTGCTGCTACAACGAGTTAGCTTGATTGTCACAGCCGTGAAACGGGTTTGGAGTGAGCACGTGCAGGCTGATTCGCGCGTGCGTGAGTTCGGCACGCGGTGTTGCGGCGATGAACGAACAATCGTCAAATCATGTTCAGGCGACGCCATCCCATGGCGCGTTCGCTCGCAACTCGGTGCTCTGTCCGGGTTGCAGTCCGAGTGAAAAAATGTCAAGCGCACCGATGCCGACGCGCACGAGACGCAGCGTCGGAAAACCCACCGCCGCCGTCATGCGACGCACCTGACGGTTCTTGCCTTCGGTGATCGACAGCTCGATCCATGTGGTCGGGATCGCGGCGCGATAGCGGATCGGCGGCGTGCGCGCCCACAGCGAGCTGGACGGTTCAACATAGGTCGCCTGACATGGGCGTGTCACGTAGTCGTCGAGATCGACGCCGCGCGCGAGCTTTTTCAACGCGGCGTCGTCGAGCGCGCCTTCGACTTGCGCCCAATAGCGTTTGACGAGCTTGTGACGCGGCTCGGCGATGCGCGCCTGCAGCGCGCCGTCGTCGGTGAGCAGCAGCAGGCCTTCGCTATCGGAGTCGAGCCGGCCGGCCGGATAGACGCCGGGTAGCCTGACCCAGTCGGCAAGCGACGTCCGCGTCTCGTGTGGCGAAAATTGACAGATGGTGCCGAACGGCTTGTTGAGGGCGAGAAGGCGCATAGGAGAGCGATACGGCAGAGCGATACGGCGCGATGATAATGCATAAACCGGGACGCAGATTCTTCTATCTTATAGAGGAGCGTGGCGCGTTCGAGAGGCCGTCTATGTTGGAAAACCCGGAGCGAGGGGCGGCCGCGTCGCGCGTGGGACGTGGGCTAGAATAGCGGCCAGGCCGCTCGCGGCGGTTCGGCATTGCGCGGCGAGGGCGTCTCTTTCGCAGTCTCCCATCAGCTTTTGCACAGCTTTCACTGGAGTCCGATCATGCCGTATCAGCACATCAAGATTCCGACAGGTGGCGATAAGATCACCGTCAACGCCGACTTCTCGCTCAACGTTTCCGACGAGCCGATCATCCCGTACATCGAAGGCGACGGCACTGGTCTGGACATCACGCCGGTCATGCTCAAGGTCGTGGATGCGGCGGTCGAAAAGGCGTACGGCGGCAAGAAGAAAATCCACTGGATGGAAATCTACGCGGGCGAGAAGGCGACCCGGGTGTACGGCCCGGATGTATGGCTGCCGGACGAAACACTGCAGGCGGTCAAGGAATACATCGTGTCGATCAAGGGGCCGCTCACCACGCCAGTCGGGGGCGGCATCCGCTCGCTGAACGTCGCGTTGCGCCAGGAACTGGACCTCTATGTGTGCCTGCGCCCGGTGCGATATTTGAAGGGCGTGCCGTCGCCGGTGCGCGAGCCCGAGAAGACCAACATGGTGATCTTCCGCGAGAACTCGGAAGACATCTACGCGGGCATCGAATGGCCAGCTGAATCCGAACAGGCGAAGAAGATCATCAAGTTCTTGCGCGAAGAAATGGGCGTGAAGAAGATCCGCTTTCCGGATTCGTCGGGTATCGGCATCAAGCCGGTGTCGCGCGAAGGTACCGAGCGTCTGGTGCGCAAGGCGATCCAGTACGCGATCGACAATGAACGCCGCTCGGTCACACTGGTGCACAAGGGCAACATCATGAAGTACACCGAAGGCGCGTTTCGCGACTACGGCTACGCGCTCGCGCAGAAGGAGTTCAACGCGGAGCTGATCGACGGCGGTCCCTGGATGAAAGTCAGGAATCCGAAGACCGGCGGCGACGTCGTCGTGAAGGACGTGATTGCCGACGCGTTCCTGCAGCAGATCCTGCTGCGCCCGGCCGAATACGACGTGATCGCCACGCTGAACCTGAACGGCGACTACATCTCGGACGCGCTCGCCGCGCAGGTCGGCGGCATCGGAATCGCGCCGGGCGCGAACCTGTCGGATTCGGTTGCGATGTTCGAAGCGACGCACGGCACGGCGCCGAAATACGCGGGCAAGGATTACGTGAATCCCGGCTCGGAAATCCTGTCAGCGGAAATGATGCTGCGCCACCTGGGCTGGTTCGAGGCGGCGGATCTGATAATCAGCTCGATGGAAAAATCGATCCTGCAAAAGCGCGTTACTTACGATTTTGCCCGCCTGATGGAAGGCGCGACCCAGGTGTCGTGCTCGGCATTTGGGCAAGTGATGATCGAAAATATGTAATTGACGCGCCGGGATTATCCGTTTCGCATAAAACCTCCGGCGCCAGCAAACGGCCGGGGTATTTTTATACCCGGAATTTTCGGGCGGCTTTCCGGCCGGAAAATCCGTTGCAATAGAAAGCTGCCGCAAAAAAGAAACCCGGCGCGGAGCCGGGTTTCAAAAAGGACGGGTATCGAAACGTTTCAGGCTGGCGCCTGAATGTTCGATGCCTGCTTGCCTTTCGGGCCTTGCACGACTTCGAAGGTGACCTTCTGGCCTTCCTTCAGCGTCTTGAAGCCATTCATCTGGATGGCCGAGAAGTGTGCAAACAGATCCTCGCCGCCCTCGTCAGGCGTGATGAATCCGAAACCCTTTGCGTCGTTAAACCATTTGACCGTACCAGTTGCCATTCCAACTTCCCCTGTAACTCATGTCACTACCACGAGCCCTCGAAAAGCCACGACCACGCGAGGCAGTCGTTCCCTCCTCACAAGCTCACCATCGGCATTTTTTCGAGATTATGGCTTGGTGAAAAAAGTGCCAGCTTGATTGTTGGGGCTCTTTATTCGAGTGTCAAGAAAATTTTGAGACGTCGTTGTCGCGTTGCAAACAGGCCGCTTTCCAGGGTTTTTACCGCTTCCGTATGTGCGGTGGCGCAAGCGGCGTGGCTTGAAAAGTCGCATAATCCACTCACATGCTGACTGTGCCCGCGGCGCCGACGCCCAGCGCGGCGAGCGCTCGCAGCCAGTACCGGCAGGTTGTGCGATACTCGATCCGACCGCGGTGCAGCACGCGCCGCGCATGACAGGATCGGGGCCGGCACCGCAATCGGCCCGTCGAAAACGCGCAGGCCAGGCCGAACATGACAGCGTCGTGACCGCCGGGTGGCAGCGAACGGGCTCATCGGCCGGGCGGCCGGGTTCTGACAGGATTGCGGGCCTGTCCTAGTTGTTTAGAATGGGTGTATGGCGATTATCCCGGACAAGCAGGACGGCACCGTACTGGAGCGGCAGGAGCAGAAACTCAAGCCGCCATCCATGTACAAGGTGGTGCTGCTGAATGACGACTTCACGCCGATGGAATTTGTCGTGATGATCGTGCAGGAATATTTCAATAAGGATCGTGAAACCGCAACGCAGGTTATGTTGAAGGTGCATCGCGAGGGCAGGGGAGTTTGTGGGGTCTATACGCGGGACATCGCGTCGACCAAAGTCGAGCAAGTCGTTACCCACGCACGGCAGGCCGGGCATCCGCTGCAGTGTGTGATGGAGGAAGCATGATTGCCCAGGAACTGGAAGTCAGCCTGCATATGGCGTTCATGGAAGCGCGCCAGGCAAGGCACGAGTTCATAACGGTCGAGCATCTTTTGCTCGCGCTGTTGGATAACCCGACGGCGGCAGAGGTACTGCGCGCATGCGCGGCCAATATCGAGGATCTGCGCCAGAACCTGCGCAACTTCATTCATGACAACACGCCGACCGTGCCGGGCACGGACGACGTCGACACGCAGCCCACGCTCGGTTTCCAGCGTGTGATCCAGCGCGCGATCATGCATGTGCAGTCCACCTCGAACGGCAAGAAGGAAGTGACCGGCGCGAACGTGCTGGTCGCGATCTTCGGCGAGAAGGACTCGCATGCGGTGTACTACCTGCAGCAGCAGGGCGTCACGCGTCTGGACGTAGTCAATTTCATCTCGCACGGCATCGCCAAGACGAGCAGTTCGGACGCCGCGAAGGCGAGCGATGCGAATGCCGAGTCCGACGAAGCAGCCGCGCAGAAGGAAACGCCGCTCGCCCAGTTCACGCAGAACCTGAACCAGATGGCGAAGGACGGCCGCATCGATCCACTGATCGGACGTGAGTCGGAAGTCGAGCGTGTGGTGCAGGTGCTGTGTCGCCGCCGCAAGAACAATCCGCTGCTGGTCGGCGAGGCCGGTGTCGGCAAGACCGCGATCGCCGAAGGGCTCGCATGGCGCATCACGCGCGGCGAAGTGCCGGACATCCTGGCCGATGCCCAGGTGTATTCGCTCGACATGGGCGCGCTGCTCGCGGGCACCAAGTATCGCGGCGACTTCGAGCAGCGTCTGAAGACGGTGCTGAAGGAACTGAAGGAGCGTCCGCACGCCATTCTCTTCATCGACGAAATCCATACGCTGATCGGCGCGGGCGCCGCGTCGGGCGGCACGCTGGACGCGTCGAACCTGCTGAAACCGGCGCTCTCGTCGGGCACGCTGAAGTGCATCGGGGCAACCACCTTCACCGAATATCGCGGCATCTTCGAAAAGGACGCGGCGCTGTCGCGTCGTTTCCAGAAGATCGACGTGACCGAGCCGACCGTCGAGCAGACGGTCGCGATCCTGCGCGGGCTGAAATCGCGCTTCGAAGAGCACCACGGCGTCAAGTATTCGTCGGGTGCGCTGTCGGCGGCGGCTGAGCTGTCGGCGCGCTTCATCACCGATCGTCATTTGCCGGACAAGGCGATCGACGTGATCGACGAAGCGGGCGCGGCGCAGCGCATTCTGCCGAAGTCGAAGCAGAAGAAGACGATCGGCAAGAACGAGATCGAGGAAATCATCTCGAAGATCGCGCGCGTGCCGGCGCAAAGCGTGTCGCAGGACGATCGCAGCAAGCTGCAGACGCTCGACCGCGATCTGAAGAGCGTCGTGTTCGGTCAAGATCCGGCTATCGATGCGCTGTCGGCCGCGATCAAGATGGCGCGCGCGGGCCTCGGCAAGCTCGACAAGCCGATCGGCGCATTCCTGTTCTCGGGTCCGACCGGCGTCGGCAAGACCGAGGTCGCGAAGCAGCTCGCGTTCACGCTCGGCATCGAGCTGATCCGCTTCGACATGTCGGAGTACATGGAGCGTCACGCGGTGAGCCGGCTGATCGGCGCGCCGCCGGGCTACGTCGGTTTCGACCAGGGTGGCCTGCTGACCGAGGCGATCACGAAGAAGCCGCACTGCGTGCTGCTGCTCGACGAAATCGAAAAGGCGCATCCGGACATCTTCAACGTGCTGCTGCAGGTGATGGACCACGGCACGCTGACGGACAACAACGGGCGGAAGGCGGACTTCCGCAACGTCATCATCATCATGACGACGAACGCGGGCGCCGAGGCGATGGGCAAGTCGGTGATCGGCTTCACGAACCGCCGCGAGGCGGGCGACGAGATGGTCGACATCAAGCGCATGTTCACGCCGGAGTTCCGCAACCGTCTGGACGCGACGATCAGCTTCCGTTCGCTCGATGAGGAAATCATCATGCGCGTGGTCGACAAATTCCTGATGCAGCTGGAAGATCAGCTGCATGAGAAGAAGGTCGATGCGCTGTTCACCGATGCGCTGCGCAAGCATCTGGCGAAGCACGGTTTCGATCCGCTGATGGGCGCGCGGCCAATGCAGCGCCTGATCCAGGACACGATCCGTCGCGCACTCGCCGACGAGCTGCTGTTCGGCAAGCTGATGAACGGCGGCCGCGTGACGGTCGACGTCGATGCCGACGACAAGGTGCAGTTGACCTTCGACGAGCATCCGGCGCCGCGCAATCCGAATCCGGAGGCGGTGGAAGTCGAGTGATGTCAGTCAGGCCGACGTGGCGTTGAGCTGGCCGGACACCAAAGGCAGAACGGCGCGGGTTTTATCCCGCGCCGTTTTTTTATGCTCTGGTTTTTTCTCACGGCGCTCGCCGAAGGCGCCAGCCGCCGCGTCGCAGCAATCGATCAATGCTTGCCGGTGCTACCAAACCCGCCCGCGCCGCGCACGCTTTCCTCGAAGTCATCGACGATATTGAACCCGGCCTGCACGACGGGCACGATCACCAGTTGAGCGAGGCGTTCCATCGGATTCAGCACGAATGTCGTCTCGCCGCGATTCCACGTCGAGATCATCAGTTGGCCCTGGTAATCGGAATCGATCAGGCCGACCAGATTGCCGAGCACGATCCCATGCTTATGGCCGAGACCCGAGCGCGGCAGAATCAACGCCGCATAACCGGGGTCGCCGACGTGGATCGCGAGTCCGGTCGGCACCAGCGCGGTTTCGCCGGGTTTCAGCGTCAGCGGTTCGTTGAGGCAGGCGCGCAGATCGAGGCCGGCGCTACCGGTCGTCGCGTAAGCGGGGAGCTGTTCGCGCATGCGCTGATCGAGAATCTTCAGGTCGAGTTTCATTCAGGTTCGATAGTTGGGGGTGAGATTGGTGAAGGGGCACGCGGCTGACTGGCAACGCCTTTGCGATCAAGCCGCCTGGTTCGAGCCGAGCTGAAACGCGTCGGCGAGCAGTTCGTAGGAGCGCAAGCGCGCACGATAGCTGCCGGCGACGGTCAGCACCATCAGCTCGTCGGCCTGGAACTGCTGCTGTAAATCCGTGAGCCGTTCGGTCACGCGCTCAGGCGTGCCGATGATGCTGCGCGGCTTTTCGCGGTCGATCACGAGCTGTTCGCGCTCGCCATATTCCTGCGCGATGCCTTGCTCGATCGAGGGTATCGGTTCGTTCAGACCATACGCCATCTGCACGCGACGTAGATCAACGGCTTTTTCGAGGTCCGCGGCTTCCTGCTCGGTATCCGCGCAGATCACGAAGACCGCGGCCGCCAGATACGGCCGCGACGCGTCTTTGCCAGGCTGGAAGCGCTCGCGATACGCCAGCGCGACCTGTTTGCCGAAATGCGCGTTGATGAAATGCGCGAACGAAAAGCGGATGCCGAGCTGCGCCGCGAGCAAACCGCCGAAGTCGCTCGAGCCTAGCATCCACAGCTGCGGGCGCGTATCGATCTGCGGCTGCAGCAGCACGCCCTGCGCGAGATGATCGTCGGGCAGCGCGCCGTGCATGAGGCCGAGCAACTCGGCGACCTGCTGCGGAAAATGCTCGCCGCGATTGTAAGCGCCGGCGGCGACTGCCTGCGCGGTGCGCATGTCGCCGCCCGGCGCGCGTCCGACGCCGAGATCGACGCGATTCGGAAACAGCGCCTCGAGCATCATGAACTGCTCGGCGACCTTGAACGGGCTGTAGTACGGCAGCATGATGCCGCCCGAGCCGATGCGAATGCGTTTGGTCACGCTGCCGAGGCGCGCCAGCATCACTTCAGGGCAGGGATTCGACACGCCGCGCAGGCCGTGGTGCTCGGCGCACCAGTAGCGCGTGTAGCCGAGGTCGTCGGCGAGTTGCGCGAGTTCGACGGTCGCGGCGATCGCGTCCGCCACCGAATGGCCGGCGATCACCGGTGTTTGATCGAGCACGGAGAGTAGCGTCATGGCAGTAGTGCTCCAGGTGATTCCGGTCGGCTAACCGGGCAAAGATGGCAGGGCCACACGGGCCCACTGCTGCTCGCTCGTTCAGCCAACCGGACTGATGCCGGGCGGCAGACGCTTCGCGATTTCCGCGATCAGCGCGCGCGCCAGCGTCTGCTTGTCGGCGCGTGGCAGCTTCGTCGCGCGGCCTGCTTCGAACAGAATCACTTCGTTGTCGTCGAGCCCGAACGTTTGCGGCCCCAGATTGCCGATCAGCAGCGGCACGTTCTTGCGCGCGCGCTTTTCCTCGCCGTGGACTTCGAGGTTGTCGCTTTCGGCGGCGAAGCCGACCGCGAACGGCGGCTTCGGCAGCCCGGCGACCGCGGCGAGGATGTCTGGATTCTCGACGAATGAAAAGCTCGGCAGCGCGTGCTCGGCGGTCTTCTTGATCTTCTGATCGCTGACGTGGTCGACGCGCCAGTCGGCCACCGCCGCGACGCCGATGAAAATGTCCGCCTCCGCGACCGCGCGCATCACCGCGTCGTGCATCTGCTGCGCGGTCTGCACGTCCTCGCGCAAGACGCCCCACGGCGTTTCCAGCGCGACCGGACCGGCCACCAGATGCACGTCGGCGCCGGCCTGCTGCGCGGCGCGCGCGAGCGCGAAGCCCATCTTGCCGCTCGAACGATTGGTGATGCCGCGCACCGGGTCGAGCGGTTCGAAGGTCGGCCCGGCGGTCAGCAGCACGCGCCGGCCGGACAGGATTTTCGGCGCGAAGAACGACGCGACCGCCTCGTAGGTCGCGGCCGCTTCGAGCATGCGCCCATCGCCGATTTCGCCGCAGGCCTGCGGGCCCGAATCGGGGCCGAGCACCTCGACGCCGTCCGCGCGCAGTTGCGCGACGTTGCGTTGCGTGGCCGGGTTCTGCCACATCTGCCGGTTCATCGCCGGCACGACGAGCAGCGGGCAGTCGCGTGCGATGCACAGCGTCGACAGCAGATCGTCGGCCATGCCGTGCGCGAGCTTGGCGAGGAAGTCGGTCGACGCCGGCGCGATCACGATCGCATCGGCTTCGCGCGATAGATCGATGTGCGCCATGTTGTTCGGCACGCGACCGTCCCACTGGCTCGTGAAGACCGGCCGCCCCGACAGCGCCTGCATCGTGACGGGGGTGATGAACTGGGTGGCCGCTTCGGTCATGACGACCTGCACGGTCGCGCCTGCCTTGGTCAGCAGACGCGTGAGTTCGGCGATCTTGTAGCAGGCGATGCCGCCCGTCATGCCGAGGACGAGGTGTTTGCCTGCGAGTTCTGCGGTTGCCAACGAAAGCCTCCGACAAAGCGTGATCGCGCGGCGGCGCGAGGGCGTTGCCCGTCGTCGCCGCGCGCTTCGAACCGGACCTGAGGCACGGCTCGCGCAGCCGCGACCGTGCATCACGTCGGCGACGTTAGCGTGTGCCGCGTACCCGTCGCAGCTCGTCGATCAGGAGCAGGATCGCGCCGATCGTGATCGCGCTGTCGGCGAGATTGAACGCCGGCCAGTGCCAGCCGCCCACGTGGAAATCGAGGAAGTCGATCACGTGGCCGTACGCGAGCCGGTCGATCACATTGCCGAGCGCGCCGCCGAGAATCAGCGCGAGCGCCGTGCAGAACATTTTCTGCCCGCTATGCCGCTTGAGCAGATAGCAGATCACGAGCGCCGCGACCACGCCGAGCGCGGTGAACGCCCAGCGCTGCCAGCCGCCCGCCATCGCGAGGAAGCTGAACGCGGCGCCGCGGTTGAACACGAGAATCAGGTTGAAGAACGGCGTGACCTCGTGCGGCACACCGTAGGCGAACACCTTGCGCACGGCGATTTTCGTCAGCTGGTCGAACAGGATGACGATCAGCGCGATGCCGAGCCAGGGTGCGAGCGAACTGCTTCCGGTGCGCGTTTTCGACATGGTTCTCGCCATTATGCCGCGCTCCTCGATTCGCCACTGCCGAACAGGTTGCTGAAGCAGCGGCCGCACAGCGACGGATGCTCGGCGTTCGCGCCGACGTCCGCGCGATAGTGCCAGCAGCGCTCGCACTTCAGGTACTTCGACGCGATCACTTCGACGCCTTCATCGGCTTCGCTGTCGACCTTGACGACGTTCGCCGCCGACGTGATCAGCACGAACTTCAGGTCGTCGCCGAGGCTCGCGAGTGCGTCGTAACGCGCGCCGCTCGCGCGGATTTCGACTTCCGCCTGCAGCGACGAGCCGATCAGGTCCGCGACCCGCGCCTCTTCGAGCGCCTTGGTCACGTCGCCGCGCACCGCGCGCAGCAACGTCCACTTGTCGAGCAGCGCGCCCGCGTCCGGCACGGCCGGGTACGCGTGGTACGTCTCGGTGAAGATCGTTTCGCTATTGGGCTGGAACACCTTCCACGCTTCTTCCGCGGTGAACGACAGGAACGGGGCCATCACGCGCAGCAGCCCGTGCGCGATGTGGTAGAGCGCGGTCTGCGCCGAGCGGCGGGCGACCGAATCCGCCGCGCTCGTGTAGAGGCGGTCCTTCAGCACGTCGAGGTAGAAGCCGCCCAGGTCTTCCGAGCAGAACGTCTGCAACTTGGCGACGACCGGGTGGAACTCGTACTTCTCGTAGTGCGCGAGGATGTCGTTCTGCAGATTCGCCGACAGCGTCACCGCGTAACGGTCGATTTCGAGCCAGTCTTCGACCGGACGCGCGTGCTGCGCGAAGTCGAAGTCCGACAGGTTCGCGAGCAGGAAGCGCAGCGTATTGCGGATGCGGCGATAGCCTTCCGTCACGCGCTTCAGGATTTCCTCGGAGATCGCGAGCTCGCCCGAGTAGTCGGTCGACGCGATCCACAGGCGGATGATTTCCGCGCCGAGGCGGTTTGCGACTTCATGCGGATCGATGCCGTTGCCGAGCGACTTGCTCATCTTGCGGCCTTCGCCGTCGACGGTGAAGCCGTGCGTGAGCAGCGCGTTGTAGGGCGGGCGGCCGTCGAGCATCGACGCGGTCAACAGCGACGAATGGAACCAGCCGCGATGCTGGTCCGAGCCTTCGAGGTACAGGTCGGCCGGAAACTGCAGCTCGTCCTTGTGCGAGCCGCGCAGCACGTGCCAGTGCGTGGTGCCTGAATCGAACCACACGTCGAGCGTGTCGCGGTTCTTTTCGTACAGGTTGGCGTCCTCGCCGATCAGCTCTCGCGGATCGACCGTCTGCCATGCCTCGATGCCTTCCTTCTCGATGCGCTGCGCGACCTGTTCGAGCAACTCCAGCGTGCGCGGATGCAGCTCGCCGGTTTCCTTGTGCACGAAGAACGCCATCGGCACGCCCCACTGGCGCTGCCGCGACAGCGTCCAGTCCGGGCGGTTCGCGATCATGCTGAAGAGGCGCTGCTTGCCCCACGACGGATAGAACGCCGTGTTCTCGATGCCTTCGAGTGCGGTCTCGCGCAGCGTCCTGTCGCCGTCGTTCGGCTTCACGTCCATGCCGGCGAACCACTGCGAAGTGGCGCGGTAGATGATCGGCGTCTTGTGGCGCCAGCAGTGCATGTAGCTGTGCGTGTACTTCTCGGTGCGCAGCAGCGAGCCGGCGCCTTGCAGCGCCTCGACGATCTGCGGATTGGCAGCCCAGATCGACAGGCCGCCGAACAGCGCGAGCGATTCGATGTAGCGGCCGTCGCCCATCACCGGGTTGATGATGTCCGAGTCGGCCATGCCGTGCGCCTTGCACGACACGAAGTCTTCCACGCCGTACGCCGGCGACGAGTGCACGATGCCGGTGCCGGTTTCGGTCGTCACGTAGTCGCCGAGGTAGACCGGCGCGGTGCGCTTGTAGCCCGGATGCGCGGACGCGAGCGGGTGGTTGAAGCGCAGGTTCACGAGCTTTTCGCCCGGCGTCGTCGCGACGACCGTGCCTTCGAGGCCGTACAGCTTCAGGCACGCCTCGACGCGTTTCTCAGCGAGGATCAGCAGGCCGCGCGGCGTGTCGACGAGCGCGTAGACGAGTTCCGGATGCAGGTTCAGCGCCTGGTTGGCGGGGATGGTCCACGGCGTAGTGGTCCAGATCACGATGCCGCCTTCGTTGCGCGGCAGCGCGGCGAGGCCGAACGCCTGCGCGGTCTTCTCTGGTTCGGCGAAGCTGAACAGCACGTCGATGGTCGGATCGGTCTTGTCCTTGTACTCGACTTCCGCTTCGGCGAGGGCCGAGCCGCAGTCGAAACACCAGTTGACCGGCTTCAGGCCGCGGAATACGTAGCCCTTTTCCATGATCTTCGCGAGCGCGCGGATTTCGCCGGCTTCATTCGCGAAGTTCATTGTCTTGTACGGATTGTCCCAGTCGCCGAGCACGCCCAGACGGCGGAAGCCCGCCTTCTGCTTCTCGATCTGCTCGGTCGCGTAGGCGCGCGCCTTCTGCATCACTTCGGCCGCCGGCAGCGACTTGCCGAACTGCTTTTCGATCTGGATTTCGATCGGCATGCCGTGACAGTCCCAGCCCGGCACGTAGACCGCGTCGAAGCCCGCCAGATTGCGCGCCTTGACGATCATGTCCTTCAGGATTTTGTTCACCGCGTGACCGAGGTGGATGTCGCCGTTCGCATACGGCGGGCCGTCGTGCAGGATGAACTTCGTGCGGCCCCTAGAGGCGGCGCGGATCTTGTCGTACACCTTGCGTTCCTGCCAGTCCTTGACCCATTGCGGCTCGCGCTTGGGCAGGTCGCCGCGCATCGGGAACGGTGTGTCGAGCAGGTTGACCGGGTAGCGGGACTGCGGTTTCGAATCAGCTTTTTTGTTGCTCATGATGTGGGTGGCGGTGAATTCGTTTCTATGCGTAGCGGCGCGCGGATTGCGCGCTGCGCGAGGAGCGTGGGACGCGCCCGGCAGGCGGCTCCGCGTGAAGCACGGACGCCCTTCGATGCGCGCGGCGACGGTTCGTGCGGCGCGGCGCACCGGCCCGAACCGCGGTGGTTATCTAATTCGGTCGGTGGCCGAGGTGGCGAAACCGGTGGAACGGCTGCCCGGCGTGCCGGCGCCGACCGCAGCGAACCATGCGCGGGCATTGGCGACGTCGCGCGCGATCGCGGCGGTCAGCGTTTCGAGATCGACGAACTTCTCCTCGTCGCGCAGCTTCTTCAGAAATTCGACGCGCACGAGTTTGCCATACGCGTCGCCGTGCCAATCGAGCAGGTGCACTTCGAGCAGCACACGGCCGGAATCGTCGACGGTGGGGCGCAGGCCGAGGCTCGCGACGCCGGGCAGCGGTTGCTCGGCGATGCCGTGCACCTGTACGACGAAGATGCCGGCCAGTGCCGGACGCTTGTGCGCGATCGGCAGATTGAGCGTCGGAAAGCCGAGATCGCGGCCGAGCTTCATGCCATGGGTGACGTGGCCGCTGATCAGATAGTCGCGGCCGAGCGCTGCGCGCGCCGAGTCGAGGTCGCCCGCGACCAGCGCCGCGCGCACGCCCGAGCTCGAGATGCGCGCGCCCGACGGATCGGCGACCGTCGCCATCTGTTCGACTTCGAAACCGTACTGCTTGCCGGCCGTGCGCAGCGACGCGAAATCGCCGGCGCGCTTCGCGCCGTAGCGGAAGTCGTCGCCGATCATGATCCAGCGCGCGTGCAAGCCGTTGACGATGATCCGCTCGACGAACGCATCTGGCGACTGGCTCGCGAACGTGTGATTGAAGTGCTCGACGACGACCCGGTCGACCCCGTTGGTGCGCAGCGCCTCGAGCTTGTCGCGCAGCATCGCGATGCGCGGCGGCGCGCCGGCCGGGTTGAAGAACTCGCGCGGGTGCGGCTCGAAGGTCATCACGCAGACGGGCAGGCCACGCGCGTTCGCGGCCGCGCGCACGTGGGCGAGCAGAGCCTGGTGGCCGCGGTGGACACCGTCGAAGTTGCCGATGGTCAGCGCGCACGGCGCGCGGCTCTCGGCATTGGGAAGGCCGCGGAAGACTCTCACGATAGCGGGTTGCAGGCGTTGCTGCGATTGCAATAGGGGCGCGGGCGGGGTGCCGCAAAACAATCGATTATAAACGCTTGGCGCAACAGACGGCTGCGCGGTCGCGGTCCGGCGATTGCCGAATGATAAAATCCGCGCATGAAAAAACTCGTCATCCTGATTTCCGGGCGGGGTAGCAACATGGAAGCCATCGTGCGCGCCTGCGCGAGCGAGGGCTGGCCGGCGCGGGTCGCCGCCGTGATTGCTAACCGTCCCGATGCCGCGGGGCTCGCGTTCGCGGCGTCGCATGGCATCGCCACGGTGGTGGTCGACCACCGCCAGTTTCCGGATCGCGACAGCTTCGACGCGGCACTCGCCGAGCAGATCGACGCCATCGCGCCGGACCTCGTCGTGCTCGCGGGCTTCATGCGCGTGCTGACCGAGCGCTTCGTCGACCACTACGCAGCGCGCATGCTGAACGTGCACCCGTCATTGCTGCCGAGCTTTCCTGGTCTGAAGACCCATCAGCAGGCGCTCGACGCCGGCGTGCGGTTCCACGGCGCGTCGGTGCATTTTGTCACATCAAAGCTGGATCACGGGCCGATCGTCTTGCAGTCGGCGGTGCCTGTCGAGGCGGGCGATACCGCACAGACGCTCGCCGCACGCGTGCTCGCCACCGAGCACATCATTTATCCACGCGCGGTGCGCTGGTTCGTCGAAGGGCGTCTCGCTCTGGACGGCTCGCGCGTCACGCTTACGCCGTCGGAGCCGCAATGGCTCTTTGCCGGTCACACCGCCGGAGAGGGCGCATGAGATTGCATGGTTTCCTGATTGGACAAACTGAAACGCTGCTGGCCGAAGTGCTGCGGCTGAACGGCCCCGCCGACGCCGCCACGAGCCGCTTCTTCCGCGCGCATCCGAAGCTCGGGCACGCCGAGCGCGGCGTGATCGCCGAGGCGGTGTTCGCCGTGCTGCGCCGCCGGATGGAGTTCGCGCATCTGGCCGAAAGCGGCACTGGCAGCCCCGCGCGCCGCATGGCGCTGCTGGGCCTGATGCAGACGGCCGGACGCTCGGCGCTCAAGCCGTTCGTCACCGAGGCCGAGGCGACCTGGCTCGAACACGTGGCGAAGATCGACCCGGAAAGCCTGCCACTGCGGATTCGCCTGAACCTGCCCGACTGGATCAGCCAGGCGCTCAGCTCGCGCTTCGAGGCCGCCGAGCTCGCGCAGCTGGCCGCCGCGCTGAACTACCCGGCGCCGCTCGATCTGCGCGCGAACCCGATCAAGGCGAGCCGCGACGACGTGCTGGGTGCGCTGTCGAAGGCTGGCATCGAGGCGGGCGCGACGCCGTTCGCGCCGCTCGGGGTGCGCGTGGTCGGCAAGCCGGCGCTCACCAAGCTCGACGCGTTCCAGCAGGGCTGGCTCGAAGTGCAGGACGAGGGCAGCCAGCTGCTGTGCTCGCTGGTCGCGCCTCGGCGCGGCGAGATGATCGTCGATTTCTGTGCGGGCGCGGGCGGCAAGACGCTGGCGCTCGGCGCGGCAATGCGCTCGACCGGCCGGCTCTACGCGTTCGATATCTCCGAGCGGCGTCTCGCGAAGCTGAAGCCGCGTCTCGCGCGCAGCGGCCTGTCGAACGTGAACCCGGTGCTGATCGACAGCGAACACGACGCGAAGATCAAGCGTCTGGCTGGCAAGATCGACCGCGTGCTCGTCGATGCACCGTGCAGCGGCCTCGGCACGCTGCGCCGCAACCCGGATCTGAAGTGGCGCCAGTCGCCGGAGTCGGTCGCCGAGCTGGCGCCGAAGCAGGCGTCGATTCTCACGAGCGCGGCGCGTCTCGTGAAGAAGGGCGGCCGGCTCGTCTATGCTACGTGCTCGATTCTCGAAGCCGAAAACGAGGCGGTCGTGCAGCAGTTCCTCGCCGATCACCCTGATTTCGCGCTGGTGCCGGCGCGCGACGTCCTTGCCGAGCAGCGTATCGAGCTGGAGATGGGCGACTACCTGTCGCTGTGGCCGCACCGCCACGCGACCGACGGCTTTTTCGCCGCCGTGCTCGAGCGCCAGAGCTAGGCAACCGGCTGCAGGCCGGCGCGCGGATTGGCGGATGAATCCGCGCGCGCCGGCCATTCCGGCGACATCCATGCATACGACTTTACCCACATGTTCAGCGACATCGCGCGCGACTTCGGTCAGCGCGTGATGCTGTGGCAGGTCGCGATCCTGCTTGCGGCGCTGCTCGTCGCGTGGCTGCTCGCGCGGACGCTGCGCCGCCGCATCAAGCGGCCGCAATCGACGCGCGACGAGAGCCTGAGATTCGGCATGGAAAGCCTCGACCGGGCGGCTTTTCCGCTGATCGGAGCGGCACCGGTGTGGCTCGCGCGGGCGATCGCCGGCCAGTTCATGGACACCACGCTGCTCGATCTGGCGCTGGTGCCGCTCGCCGGCATCGGGCTGATCTACATCGTGTTCTTCTTCGGCGGGTGTTCAACCGCGAAGGTGGCGAGCATCGGTGGCTGTTTCTCGTCGAGAAGATCGTGTCGGTAGTCGTATGGATCGGCATGGTACTCAGGCTGTTGGGCATTCAGAACGCCGTGATCGCGTGGATGGACAGCGTGAGCTTTGGCGTCGGTAATGCGCATATGACGCTGCTCGCCCAGGCCGCCGCCGACGTGCCGCGGGTGCTACGCGAACCGGCGCCGGCGCCATTTCTGGTCGGCTTTGGCCGGGACGGCATCAATCTCGAGTTGGGTTTCCGGATCGAAGACGCGGCGAGCGGCACGCGTGGCGTGCTCTCGACCGTCAACTGCAATATCTGGCGTCTCTTTTCCGAGCACGGCATCACTATTGCGCTCCCGCAACGCGAGGTGCGCATCGTCGGTCAGGCAAGCGGCGCAATGCCGCACCCGGTGGCGATGACCGATCCGGTTTCCGACACCACCCCGATCCGGCGCTCAGGCCCGCCGACCGTGCCGCCAACGACGGCCGTTAAGCCCCGTTTCGCGCCGCGCCAAGGCATGTGCCAGTGCCCAGGCAATCGCTATCGACTTGATAGCGCACAAAAAATCCCTATTTGTTACAAACACTTGGAACCCTTCAAGTAGAATATCGTCCTATCCCGCTGTATGCTTTCACTTTCATGACACGCGCGCCGCGTGTGCTTCGTATCTCTCGTTCTGCAGGTAACTTACCTTGTTGAATTCTTTGCTCGATTTCCTTGCCCACGGGCTGCTGCGTTTCTCGTGGTGGCAACTCGTCGTGTACACGCTGATCGTGACGCACATCACGATTATCGGCGTGACCGTCTATCTGCATCGCTGCCAGGCGCATCGCGCGCTGGATCTGCACCCGATCGCCAGTCATTTTTTCCGCTTCTGGTTGTGGATGACCACCGGCATGCTGACCGGCCAGTGGGCCGCGATTCACCGCAAGCACCACGCGAAATGCGAGACCGAAGAGGATCCGCACAGCCCGCAGACGCGCGGCATCTGGAAGGTGCTGCTCGAAGGCGCCGAGCTCTATCGCACCGAAGCGAAAAACGAAGAAACGATGCGCAAGTTCAGTCACGGCACGCCGAACGACTGGATGGAGCGCAACGTCTACACGAAATACCCGATTCTTGGCGTAAGCCTCATGATGGTGATCAACGTCGCGCTGTTCGGCGTCGTCGGCCTGACCATCTGGGCCGTGCAGATGGTGTGGATCCCTTTCTGGGCCGCGGGCGTGGTCAATGGCCTCGCGCACTTCTGGGGCTATCGCAACTTCAATTCGTCGGATGCGAGCACCAACATTTTCCCGTGGGGCATCATCATCGGTGGCGAAGAGCTGCATAACAATCACCACACGTATGCGACGTCGGCGAAGCTGTCGAACAAGTGGTACGAGTTCGACATTGGCTGGATGTACATCCGCATCATGCAGGCGTTTCGTCTGGCCAAAGTGAAGAAGGTCGCACCGACGCCGCGCCTGACCACCGGCAAGCTCGTGCTCGATCAGGACACGCTGCAGGCCGTGCTCGCGAACCGCTACGAAGTGATGGCGCGTTACGCGAAAGCGATCAAGCGCGCATACCGCCAGGAGCTCGCGCATCTGAAGGAAGTCGGCGCGCGCGAAAAGTATCAGGTGATGCGTGGTGCGCGCAGTTGGTTCCACAAGGAAGAGGCGGGCCTGAACGAGCCGCAGAAGCTCCAGCTGCCGCAGATTTTCGCGAACAGCCAGAAGCTGAAGACCTACATCGACATGCGCAACGAACTGGCGGCGATGTGGGAGCGCTCCAACGCGTCGCGCGAGCAATTGCTGGTGCAATTGCAGGACTGGTGCCATCGCGCAGAGCAGAGCGGTATCAAGGCGCTGCAAGACTTCGCGATGCGACTGCGTCGCTATGCCTGAAATCCATTAAAATTTCAGAACGTCACAAAACCCCGCGTTGGCGGGGTTTTGCGTTTTTGGGCCGTGGAAAAGCATCGCATGTGTAGCGCGAGCGGCAAGCCGCGGCGGCCAGGTGAGGGCAGAGGACATGATGGAGCAGCAGGCGATCAAGACCGTCGAATACGATCGGCCACAGGCGCAGGGCACGACCTGCGGGATCGGGCAGGCGTGGGCGAAGGTGCCCGAGACGCCGTCGGCGGAAGAAAAGCGGGCGTTGAAGGCGCGCATTCGCGAATTACTCAAGCGCGAGAAAGCGGTGCTGGTCGCGCACTATTATGTCGACGCCGAATTGCAGGAACTCGCCGACGAAACCGGCGGTTGCGTGGCCGATTCGCTGGAAATGGCGCGCTTCGGCCGCGATCACGAGGCGCAGACGCTGGTGGTCGCGGGCGTGCGCTTCATGGGCGAGACCGCAAAAATCCTCAGTCCAGACAAGCGCATTCTGATGCCGGATCTGGATGCGACCTGTTCGCTCGACCTCGGTTGTCCGGTCGACGAGTTCTCGGCGTTCTGCGACGCACACCCGGACCGCACGGTGGTCGTGTACGCGAACACGAGCGCGGCCGTGAAGGCGCGCGCGGACTGGATGGTGACGTCGTCGATCGGGTTGGAGATCGTCGCCGATCTGCATGCGCGCGGCGAGAAGATCATCTGGGCGCCGGACCGTCATCTCGGCAGCTACATCCAGGGCAAGACCGGCGCGGACATGCTGATGTGGCAGGGCTCGTGCCTCGTGCACGACGAATTCAAGGGCATCGAACTCGATCTGCTGCGCGCCGATTATCCGCACGCGAAGGTGCTCGTGCATCCGGAGTCGCCGGCCAACGTGATCGCCCAGGCGGACGTGGTCGGCTCGACCACGCAGTTGATCGACGCCGCGCAGAAGCTCGACGCGACGCACTTCATCGTCGCGACCGACCTCGGCATCCTGCACAAGATGCAACTCGCCGCGCCCGGCAAGACGCTGATTGCCGCGCCGACGGCCGGCAACAGCGCGACCTGCAAGAGCTGCGCGCATTGCCCGTGGATGGCGATGAACGGACTCGCCAATCTGGCCGATGTGCTCGAGCGCGGCCACAACGAAATCTTCGTCGAGCGTGGGATCGGCGAGCGTGCGCGTCTGCCGATCGATCGCATGCTCGATTTCGCGGCGCGTCACAAGAAGCGCGTGCAGGCGAGCGGCGATCTCGCGCGCGACGCGCAACTGTATTCGAATGTGGGGGCAGCGTAATGAAGGTGGTGGAGAAGGCGCCTGAGCAGGTAGTGGCGCGCGAAGGGGCCGACGCAGTGTCGCCGCTTTTCGCGGCGATTCACGCGCAATATGGCGTGGCGTTCGACGCGGCGCTCGCACGCAATGTCGCCGATGCACTCGCCGAAGATATCGGCACCGGCGATCAGACCGGCCGCCTCGTGCCTGCCGATGACGTTCGCGACGCGCGCATCATCGTGCGCGAGGAAGCGGTACTGTGCGGCGTGCCGTGGTTCGACGCGGTGATGCGCGCGGTCGATCCTCGCATCGTAGTTCAATGGCGTTACCGCGAGGGCGACCGCATGAGCGCCGATACGACGGTCTGCGATCTTCGCGGGCCGGTGCGAGCGCTGCTGACCGCCGAGCGCAACGCGGTGAATTTCCTGCAGCTGCTGTCGGGCGTGGCGAGCGCGACGCGCCGCTATGTCGACGCGATTGCTCACACGCACGCGCGCGTTCT
This sequence comes from Paraburkholderia sp. MM6662-R1, assembly GCF_050436245.1. Classification (NCBI taxonomy): domain Bacteria; kingdom Pseudomonadati; phylum Pseudomonadota; class Betaproteobacteria; order Burkholderiales; family Burkholderiaceae; genus Paraburkholderia; species Paraburkholderia sp. MM6662-R1. The sequence continues at coordinate 3,378,867 of NZ_JBNDLV010000001.1, forward strand.
CGATACGCGCAAGACGCTCCCGGGCTTGCGGCTCGCGCAGAAGTACGCGGTGCGCATCGGCGGCGGTGCGAACCAGCGGCTCGCGCTGTACGACGGCATTCTGATCAAGGAAAACCATATCGCCGCGGCCGGCGGCTTGGGCGCGGCGATGGACGCGGCGCTCGCGTTGAATGCGGGCGTGCCGATCCAGATCGAAGTCGAAACGCTTGAACAACTGGAAACTGCGCTCGCGCATGGCGCGCAGTCGATCCTGCTCGACAACTTCTCGTTCGACATGATGCGCGACGCGGTTCGCATCACGGCCGGGCGCGCGGTGCTCGAAGTGTCCGGCGGCGTGAATTTCGAGACCGTGGGCACGATCGCGGAGACTGGCGTGGATCGCGTGTCGATTGGCGCACTGACCAAAGACGTGCGCGCGACCGACTACTCGATGCGGATCGTTTGAGCGCCGCGCGTTCTAGCGCGACAGTCGACGCTCGTGACGACTTAACAAGGCCATTGCCAGAGCTTACCGGCAATGGCCTTGTCGTTTGTGGCGTCGTTTCAGCGTGTATTTCGGCCCAAGGCTGTCAGGTATTCGGCCTGCGTACATACTCCGGCGTGAGCACCGTCGGTAGCGCCTTGGGTAATGTGGACGGCCAGTCGCGGCTGAAATGCAGGCCGCGGCTTTCGCGCCGCGAGCGCGCGCTGTCCACGATCAGCGACGCCACATCGACCAGATTGCGCAGTTCCAGCAGATCGCGGCTCACCTTGAAGTTCGCGTAGTACTCGTGGATCTCGTCGCGCAGCAACGCGAGCCGATGCTTCGCGCGCTCGAGTCGCTTGTCGGTGCGCACGATACCGACGTAGTTCCACATCAGCCGGCGCAGTTCGTCCCAGTTGTGCGCGACCACGACCTCCTCGTCCGGATCGGACACGCGGCTTTCGTCCCAGGCCGGCAGCGGCGCGTGAACGGCGGCAGCGAAGCCTTCTGCTTCGATCGCCTTGGCGGCGGAGCGGCCGGTCACGAGGCATTCGAGCAGCGAATTGCTGGCAAGTCGGTTCGCGCCGTGCAGGCCGGTGCAGGACGTTTCGCCGACTGCGTAGAGACCCGCGAGATCGGTGCGGCCCGCCAGATCGGTGACGACGCCGCCGCACGTGTAATGCGCGGCCGGTACCACTGGAATCGGCTCCTTCGTGATGTCGATGCCGAACTCGAGGCAGCGCGCCAGGATCGTCGGGAAATGCTCGTGCAGGAACGCGGCCGGCTGGTGGCTGATGTCGAGGTACACGCAATCAATGCCGCGTTTCTTGATCTCGAAGTCGATCGCCCGCGCGACGATGTCGCGCGGCGCAAGCTCCGCGCGCTCGTCGTGATTGGGCATGAAGCGCGTGCCATCCGGCAGTTTCAGAATGCCGCCTTCGCCGCGCACTGCTTCCGAAATCAGGAACGACTTCGCGTACGGGTGAAACAGGCACGTCGGGTGGAACTGGATGAATTCCATGTTCGACACGCGGCAGCCGGCGCGCCATGCCATCGCGATGCCGTCGCCGGTCGCGGTGTCGGGGTTGGTCGTGTACAGGTAGACCTTGCCGGCGCCGCCGGTCGCGAGCACCGTATGCGGCGCTTCGATCGTAACGGTGCGGCCGCTTTGCAGATCGAGCGCATACAGACCATGGCAGCGGCGGCCGGGCAGGCCGAGGCGTTCGGACGTGATCAGGTCGATTGCGTGATGGTCTTCGAACAGCGTGATGTTCGGATGCTGGCGCACCTGCTCGCTGAGCGTGGCGACGACCGCATGGCCGGTCGCGTCGGCCGCGTGAATGATCCGGCGATGGCTATGGCCGCCTTCGCGCGTCAAATGAAAGCCCAGTTCGGCGGCCTCGTCTTTCGTGAACGGCACGCCCTGTCCGATCAGCCATTCGATCGCGGCGCGCCCATGCTCGACGATAAAGCGTGTCGCCGCCTCGTCGCACAGGCCGCCGCCTGCGGTCAGCGTATCGCGCACGTGATTCTCGACGCTGTCCGCCGAATCGAGCACCGCGGCGATGCCGCCTTGCGCCCAGTCGCTCGCGCCTTCGGTCAGCGATCGCTTGGCGATCACAGCAACGCGCCGTGTCTGCGCGAGATTGAGCGCGACGCTCAAACCAGCCAGACCGCTACCGACAATCGCCACATCGAATTCCATTGCCCACATCTCCGTCTTTCGTTTTGCGATGACGGCGCGCGAACCGCACGCCGCGAAAACGACAAAGGATACGCGCCGCATCGCCCTGGCGAAAGCTGGCCAAACGGAATAGGGCGATTCGCGCGCGCCTTGCGGAGCTATCGCGAGGTCCGCGCAAAAACAAAAAAGCCTCGCACGAATGCGAGGCTTTTCATGTTTTTGCCTTCGTCAGGCTGGAGAGCCAAGATTACTTGATCTTGGTTTCCTTGTAGTCAACGTGCTTGCGGATGACCGGATCAAATTTCTTGATCAGCATCTTTTCCGGCATGTTGCGTTTGTTCTTCGTGGTCGTGTAGAAGTGACCCGTGCCTGCGGTCGATTCCAGCTTGATCTTGTCGCGTGCGCCTTTCGCCATGATTTACTCCTTAGGCTTCACCGCGTGCGCGCAAATCTGCGAGCACAGCGTCGATACCGTTCTTGTCGATCAGGCGCAGGCCGGCGTTCGAAACGCGCAGACGCACCCAACGGTTTTCGCTTTCCACCCAGATACGGCGGTTTTGCAGGTTCGGCAGGAACCGGCGCTTGGTCTTGTTGTTCGCGTGGGAAACGTTGTTGCCGCTCATCGGCGCTTTCCCAGTTACTTGGCATACGCGTGCCATGAGAGCACTCCTAATACGCTAATTCTGAGTTCGAACGCCGTGAAAGTTTCCCGAAAAGAGCCGCGCTGAAAGTATGCGAAGTTGCGCCGAATTTGCATCGAGACACTTCGCTACCACAGCTGCCTGACCTTTGCGGAACGCCTTGATGGCTTCGGAACAGGGGGTTGGAAATAGGCAAACCGGAATTCTAGCAGAAAAAAAGCCGCAAAATCAAACCTTATTTGCGATGCGGGACGCTGCGCCGTACGGCGGCCATTCCGCTTCCCGCGCTCGAGCGGGCTTGCGCGCGAGCCCCGGCCAGCCGGAGCGGGCGAACGAATATACGGTGTCCGCGCCGATCACCAGATGATCGATCAACTGCACATCGACGAGCGCGAGCGCGTCGCGCAGCGTCTGCGTGAGGCGGCAGTCGCTGGCACTCGGCTCGACGGCGCCGGACGGATGATTATGCGCGACGATCAGGCTGGCCGCGTTCGCGGCGAGCGCCCGCCGCACGATCTCGCGCGGATACACGGCCATGCGCGTGAGCGAGCCGCGCGCGCTTTCCTCGCAGCGGATCAGCCGATGCCGGGCGTCGAGAAACAGCGACACGAACACCTCCTGCGGCTGTCCGCCGATCAGAAGGCGCAGATAACTTTCGACCGCTTCGGGCGAATTCATTAGCGGGCGCTTGCGCATTTTGTCGACCAGCGAGCGACGCGCCATTTCCATGATCGCGAGTAATTGCGCTTTTTTCGCGGGGCCGATGCCGCGAATCCCGTCGAAGTCCGCATAAGTCGCGTCTAGCATCGCGCGCAGGGAGCCGAAGCGATCCAGCAGCGCCCGCGCGACGCTGAACACGTCGTGACCGGGCAGGCCGGAGCCGAGCACGAGCGCGATCATTTCGGTGTCCGACAGCACGTCGGGGCCCTGCTCGATCAGTCGCTCGCGCGGCATGTCGCGCCGGAGCCATTTACCCCGAAACAGTTGCCGCCGGCAGCGGGCGGTGGAGTCGGCGGCTTCTGACGGGGCCTCGGCCGACCGATTCGCGGGGGCTTTCACGCCGCCTCCGGCGCGTGCCGGCGCCTTCGGTCGTCGCAGCGTTGGCGCAGGTGTTTCGTCGATTGTGCTGGCGAAATCAGCCATATATATAGAGTCCTCCGCGTAAGGTTGACGGCGCACGCGGCGCAATGCGCCGCCGGGCCGTGCCGCCCTCGCGCGCGACGGACTCAAGCCGGCGCCCGCTAGGTGGCTTACAATAGACACTTTGCGCACGGCACGCCGACGGTTTGCCACACGCGTCGACTGCCCCGCGGCGCACGCGTGCAGCGCTTCGACTGAGCGAGCATTGCATGAGCATCATCGATATTTCCGAGGTGAAACCCGGTTCACACGTCACGCTGCATTACCGGCTTTCCCTTGCCGATGGCGCCGAAGTGATCAACACGTTCAACGACAAGCCTGCCACGCTGCTGCTCGGCGCCGGTCAACTGGCGCCGCCGCTGGAAGATATTTTGCTGGGTTTGAAGGTGGGCCGCCATTCGACCTTTCAGCTAGCGCCGGGCCAGGCGTTCGGCCCACGCAATCCGGATCTGATCCAGCGCGTGTCCCTCGCCACGCTGCGGGAGAACAGCATGATCGGCGAGGATTTTTCCCCGGGTGACCTGGTCGAATTCAACGCGCCGGGCGGCGGGCGCTATGCCGGCGTACTGAAGGAAGTTGGCGAAACGTCGGCCCTATTCGATTTCAATCACCCGCTTGCCGGCCAGGCGCTGGCGTTTGAAGTGAAAATTATCGGGATTCTGTAAACATGAGCATCACGGATACGACTCTTGCCGAAGCGGAGATCCTGCTGGCCCAGCCACGCGGGTTCTGCGCCGGCGTCGACCGGGCGATCGAGATCGTCGAGCGGGCCATCAAGCTGTATGGCTCGCCGATCTACGTGCGTCACGAAATCGTCCATAACGCCTATGTGGTCGAAGACCTGCGCAAGAAGGGAGCGATCTTCATCGAGAACCTGGACGAAGTGCCGGCGGGCAACACGGTGATCTTCAGCGCGCATGGCGTGTCGAAGGCCGTGCGCTCGGAGGCGGAGTCGCGCGGGCTGCGGGTGTACGACGCCACATGTCCGCTCGTGACCAAGGTGCATATCGAAGTCGCGAAGATGCGCCAGGACGGTTTCGACATCGTGATGATCGGCCACAAGGGCCACCCGGAAGTCGAAGGCACGATGGGCCAGGCGGCCGAGGGCATGCATCTGGTCGAGGACATCGAGGATGTGCAGGCGTTGCAGCTCGCCGATCCGGAGCGGATCGCCTTCGTCACGCAAACCACGCTGTCGGTCGACGACGCCGCCGAAATCATCGGCGCGCTGAAGGCCAGGTACCCGTCCATCCGTGAGCCGAAGAAGCAGGACATCTGCTACGCCACGCAGAATCGCCAGGACGCAGTGAAGTTCATGGCGCCGCAGTGCGACGTCGTGATCGTCGTCGGCAGTCCGAACAGCTCGAATTCGAACCGCTTGCGCGAGCTCGCCGAGAAGCTCGGCGTGCCAGCCTATATGGTCGATTCGCCCGATCAGATCGATCCGGTTTGGGTCGAGGGCAAGCGCCGCATTGGCGTGACCGCCGGTGCGTCGGCGCCGGAGGTGTTGGCGCAGGCGGTGATCGCGCGTTTGCGCGAACTGGGTGTGCGCAACGTGCGCGCGCTCGAGGGCATCGAGGAAAACATCGCGTTTCCGCTGCCACGCGGGCTCGGTCTGCCAGCCTGACAATCCGTTAGCTACACTGAAAGGAAAGCGCGCCCGTGGGCGCGCTTTTTTTATGCCCGTGCCCGACGAACCTCTGATTAAATTAAGTGCCACATCGAATGACCGGTCAGCTTTCGGTGGTCTCGCGCACAAATTATTTTGAATTGTGATCGTGGCTTTTATCGATTTTGGCGCGATGCGTCCCCGTTTTAAGCTCGCAAAAGCCTTAAGACGGATTGATCAAGCACTGAATTGGTGCAATTCACCGGGCGCGCGCTAAATGGTCATGCCCGACGCAAAGCCCCGGCCTATCCGGGATTCGCGCAGATCGCCCGCAACACTTGATGCCAGCGGGTTCGGCGCCGGTGCAACTGGTGCACGAAAACGGATCGCAACCAGGTTGCGCCTTTTAACGGATTTCCCTCTCAAAATCAGGTTGCAATGCAGGAAAACCCCACCGGTTCAACAATATTGCCACCCGCATAATTGGAGTTACAATGCGCGCGTTCTCAAGGCCTTGAGGTCCTGGACAGTGGATTTTGCAAGGCGCAGGAGACCTTACTTGATGCGAGTCAAATTTGCTTACGCCGTGTCCATCGCGGCCACGGTTGCGATGCTGACCGCGTGCGGCAAGAAACAGGATGGCGAAGCGGGAACGGGCGCATCGGTGGCCTCGGCCGCGGCGGTTGCCGCCACGAGCGAAGCGACTATCGTGAAGATCGGTCATGCGGCTCCGTTGACGGGCGGCATCGCGCACCTGGGCAAGGACAACGAAAATGGGGCGCGCCTCGCGGTCGAAGAAATCAATGCGCAGGGTCTGACGATCGACGGTCGCAAGATCCAGCTGCAACTCGACGCGCAGGACGATGCGGCGGACCCGAAAACCGGCACCGCCGTCGCGCAGAAGCTGGTCGACGATCACGTGGTCGCGGTGATCGGACACCTGAACTCCGGGGTCTCGATTCCGGCGTCGAAGATCTATAGCGACGCGAGCATCGTCGAGATCTCGCCGTCGTCGACGAATCCGGCCTATACGCAGCAAGGGTTCAAGACGACCTATCGGGTGGTCGCGACCGACGCGCAGCAGGGTCCGGCGCTCGCCAATTACGCGACGAAGGCGCTGGGCGCCAAACGCATCGCGGTCGTGGACGACGCGACCGCCTACGGCAAAGGTCTCGCGGACGAGTTCACGAAGACCGCCGAGGCGAGCGGCGCGAAGATCGTCGCGCGGGAGGCGACGAGCGACAAGGCCACGGATTTCCGGGCCATTCTCACGAAGATCAAGAGTGTTCAGCCGGACGCCATCATGTTCGGCGGCATGGACGCGACGGGCGGGCCGTTTACGAAGCAGGCGGCGGCGCTCGGTATCAGGGCAAAAATCCTTGGCGGCGACGGTGTGTGTACCGACAAGGTAGGTGAACTGGCGGGTACCGCCGTGCAAAACCTGGTCTGTTCGGAAGCAGGACTCGCGCTTTCGAAAATGACCCATGGAGCGGACTTCGAAAAGAAGTACGAGGACCGCTTCCACACGCCGGTGCAGATTTACGCGCCGTTCACGTATGACGCGGTGTACGTGATCGTCGATGCAATGAAGCGCGCTAATTCTATCGAGGCGCCCAAGGTGCTGGCTGCGATGCCTTCGACCGATTACAACGGGGTAATCGGCCACATCGCGTTCGACGACAAGGGTGATTTGAAAGAGGGCGCCATTACGCTTTACGACTTCAAGGACGGCAAGAAAGCAGTGCTCGACGTCGTAAAGATGTGATGACGGGAAGTTCGGCCTGACGGCACCGACACCATCCAACGGTGCCGTTTTTGCATCCGCCCAAGGTGAGCTCGCGACCGCATCACGGTCGTCAGGGCCAGCCGGCAACGGATAACCCTTACCGGTCTTTTACATCAGTACCCGCAGTGCCGTTGAGATTCGTAGCGCATCACCGCCCACCGGCAGATGAAAAACGCGAATCCAGTCGCACGGGCTAAGGAGCATTAAATGGATATCTTCATCCAGCAGATCATCAATGGACTGGTACTTGGCAGTGTCTATGCCATCATCGCACTGGGCTATACGATGGTTTACGGCATTCTGGGCATCATCAACTTCGCCCACGGCGACGTGTTGATGGTGGGCGCGATGGTTGCGCTCTCCGCCATAGGAGTGCTGCAGAACCACTTCCCCGGCCTCGGCAATGTGCTGACGCTCGTGATCGCGTTGATCATCGCGGCGGCGGTCTGCGCGGTGGTCGGCTACACGATCGAGCGGGTCGCCTACCGGCCGTTGCGGCGTGCGCCGCGTCTCGCGCCGCTGATCACCGCGATCGGTGTATCGATTCTGCTGCAGACGCTCGCGATGATGATCTGGTCGCGCAATCCGCTGCCGTTCCCGCAGTTGTTGCCCACCGACCCGCTCAACGTGATCAAGGCCACCGACACGACGCCCGGCGCCGTGATCTCGATGACTGAAATCGTGATCATCGTAACGGCGTTCCTCGTGATGGGCGGCCTCCTACTGCTCGTGCACAAGACCAGGCTCGGCCGCGCCATGCGCGCGATCGCCGAGAACCCGAACGTCGCGAGTCTGATGGGTGTGAACCCGAACTTCGTGATTTCGGCGACCTTCATGATCGGCTCGGCGCTGGCTGCGCTCGCCGGCGTGATGATCGCGTCCGAATACGGCAACGCGCACTTCTACATGGGCTTCATCCCTGGCCTGAAGGCCTTTACCGCGGCGGTGCTCGGCGGTATCGGCAATCTCGGCGGCGCGATGGTCGGCGGCGTGCTCCTCGGCCTGATCGAGCAGTTGGGTGCCGGCTATATCGGCGACCTCACGGGCGGCGTGTTCGGCAGTAACTACCAGGACGTGTTCGCGTTCATCGTGCTGATCGTCGTGCTGGTGTTCCGTCCGTCGGGTCTGCTCGGCGAACGTGTCGCGGATCGCGCCTGATCCCGGGCCACAAGGAGTCAACAATCATGACCTCAATTCAACCGATCGAGCCGTCCACGACGCTCATCCCCGAAAAGAACCGCACGAAGACGCTGACTATCGGTATTCTCACGGCGTTCTTCGTGATCGCGGCGCCGATGGTCATCGGTGCCGCGGGCGGCAACTACTGGGTCCGCGTGCTCGACTTCGCGATGCTGTACGTGATGCTCGCGCTGGGCCTGAACGTGGTGGTCGGCTTTGCCGGCCTGCTGGACCTGGGCTACATCGCGTTCTACGCGATCGGCGCCTACACGGCCGCGCTGCTGAGCTCGCCGCACCTCGCGACGCAATTCGAGTGGATCGCGCATCTCGCGCCGAACGGCATCCACGTGCCGATCTGGATCATCGCGCCGATCGCGATGGCGCTCGCCGCGATGTTCGGGATTCTGCTCGGTGCGCCGACACTGCGTCTGCGTGGCGACTACCTCGCGATCGTGACCCTCGGCTTCGGGGAAATCGTGCGGATCTTCATGAACAACCTCGACCGTCCGGTGAACATCACCAACGGCCCGAAGGGGATCACCGGGATCGATCCGGTGTCCGTCGGCGGCTTCAGCCTCGCGCAGACACACTCGCTGTTGGGCATGCAGTTTCCGTCGGTGTACCTGTACTACTACCTGTTCGTGCTGTGCGCGCTGTTCGTGATCTGGACCTGTACGCGTCTGCAGCATTCGCGGATCGGCCGCGCGTGGGCCGCGATCCGCGAAGACGAAATCGCCGCCAAGGCGATGGGCATCAATACCCGTAACGTGAAGCTGCTCGCGTTCGCGATGGGCGCGTCGTTCGGCGGCCTGTCGGGCGCCATGTTCGGCTCGTTCCAGGGTTTCGTGTCGCCGGAATCGTTCACGTTCTGGGAATCGGTCGTGGTGCTCGCCTGCGTGGTGCTCGGCGGCATGGGCCACATTCCGGGCGTGATCCTCGGCGCGGTGCTGCTCGCGGTGTTCCCCGAGTTCCTGCGCTCGACGATGGGTCCGCTGCAGAACATGATCTTCGGCCATGAAATCGTCGATACCGAAGTGATCCGTCAGTTGCTGTACGGCCTCGCGATGGTTGTGATCATGCTGTACCGCTCGGAAGGCCTGTGGCCCGCGCCGAAGCACGAAGACAGGATTGCGAAGCTGGCGAAGCGTGGCGGCAAGAAGCCGGTGCGCGCATAAGGTCCGGTGGAGAAAAAGACATGAGCGATAACGTAAGCAACAACGCAGCGATCCGGCTGTCGGTGAAGGGCGTCAACAAGCGCTTCGGCGGGCTGCAAGCGCTTTCCGAGGTCGGCCTGCAGATCCGCGCGGGCGAGATCTACGGCCTGATCGGCCCGAACGGCGCCGGCAAGACCACCTTCTTCAATGTGATCACGGGTCTGTACACGCCGGATTCAGGCGAGTTCAAGCTCGACGGCGAGAGCTACACGCCGACCGCGGTCTATCAGGTCGCGAAGGCGGGCATTGCGCGCACGTTCCAGAACATCCGTCTGTTCGGCGGCATGACCGCGCTCGAAAACGTGATGGTCGGCCGTCACGTGCGCACCAAGCACGGTCTGCTCGGCGCGGTGTTCCAGACGCCGGCCGAACGCCAGGAAGAGCGCGAGATCAAGGAGCGCGCGCTCGAACTGCTCGACTACGTCGGCATTACGCAGTACGCGGACTATACGTCGCGCAACCTGTCATATGGCCACCAGCGGCGGCTCGAAATCGCGCGTGCGCTGGCGACCGATCCGAAGCTGCTCGCGCTCGACGAACCGGCGGCCGGCATGAACGCCACCGAGAAGGTCGAGCTGACCAGGCTGCTCGACAAGATCCGTGCGGACGGCAAGACGATTCTGCTGATCGAACACGACGTGAAGCTCGTGATGGGTCTGTGCAATCAGATGACGGTGCTCGACTACGGCAAGGTGATTGCGCAAGGTCTGCCGCAGGACGTGCAGAAGGATGCGAAGGTGATCGAAGCTTATCTGGGTGCGGGGGTCCACTGATGTCCACGACGCAAGCAATGTTGAAAATCAAGGGCCTGCAGGTCAACTACGGTGGCATCCAGGCGGTCAAGGGTGTCGACCTCGAGGTCGGGCAGGGCGAACTCGTCACGCTGATCGGCGCGAACGGCGCGGGCAAAACCACGACGATGAAGGCGATCACCGGCCTGAAGCCGTATGCGGCCGGCGACATCGAGTACATGGGTCAGTCGATCAAGGGCCTCCCCGCGCATGAGCTTCTGAAGCGCGGTCTCGCGATGGTGCCGGAAGGGCGCGGCATTTTCGCGCGCATGTCGATCGTCGAGAACATGCAGATGGGTGCGTATCTGCGCAACGATGACGATGGCATCAAGTCGGACGTCGAGCGCATGTTCGGCTTCTTTCCGCGTCTGAAGGAGCGTGCATCGCAATACGCGGGCACGCTGTCGGGCGGCGAGCAGCAGATGCTCGCGATGGCACGCGCGATCATCTCGCGGCCCAAACTGCTGCTGCTCGACGAACCGTCGATGGGTCTGTCGCCGATCATGGTCGAGAAGATCTTCGAAGTGGTGCGCCTGATTTCCTCTGAAGGCATGACCGTGCTGCTCGTCGAGCAGAACGCGCGGCTCGCGCTGCAGGCGGCGAATCGCGGCTACGTGATGGACTCCGGTTTGATCACGATGTCGGGCGACGCGAAGCAGATGCTCGACGATCCGAAGGTTCGGGCCGCCTATCTGGGTGAATGAGTGGGTGAATGAGTGGGTGAATAGTTGGACGTCTGCCCTTTGCGCATACGTCCGGCTTGCAACGCGCCCCGCGATGCAATGTCGCGGGGCGCGTTTTATTTTTCTGGTTGGGACGTGAATTAAGGGAGTCGCCCGATAACCGAACTGATTTCGTCTTTTGTGAACGCACGCAGCGTTTGCGAGCGGACATTGCCGGCCGAGCCGAGTGCGAAGCCGAAGGCGAGGAAGCTCTGCTCGTCTGCCGCTTCGACGACCGAGACAACGTCGTATGCCCCTAACGTCCAGTAGATCTGCTTCATTTCGCAGCCAAAAGATTTCGCCATTTCCGCCGCCTGCCCGGCTCGCTCTGCACTGTTCTTGATCGTGCGGATACCCTGATCCGTAAATTGCAGGAGCACCACATAAGTCGCCATGAAGATTCCCCTTAGGATTCCAACGCGTTGGGACTCAGACGCATGAGCCGCCCCCGGGGGGAAGGGTCGCGATTCGTCGCAAACCTGTCTTTCCAGCGCCGGCGTCGTCTCGTGCGTAAACGATTTTAGGCAATCCAACTGCTCGCCATCTGCTATTTGTCCGAATCCGCCGATATGTGCGCTGCTTGCGGGAGAACCATTGAAAAAGCCGCATGCGTCAAGCAACGCATGCGGCTTTCTTTAATCAGGCGTACGACGCGAATCAACTGGCCGGGGCCGCGTCGGCGTATTGGCCGAGCCGCTTGCCGAGGCTGATCACCGCATCGGTGCGATACCCGAGCGCATCGTAGAACGCCCGTATTTCAGCCGTTGCCGACGACAGTACCTGCAGGTTCAGCTTCGGACAACCAAGCTTCGTCAACTCGCTCTCGACGTGCGCGACGAGCCGCGTGCCGATGCCATGACGTCGCAGCGATGCGTCGACCGCGAGCGAATACAACCAGCCGCGGTGTCCATCATAGCCGCCCATTACGGTGCCGACGATGCGTCCATCGAGCACCGCGACGAAGAACAGCTCCGGTTGCGTCGCGAGCTTATTGGCGATCGACAGACGCGGGTTGCGCTGCGGTCGCGTCACGTCGCGATACTCGGGAAACACGTCCTGCCATAGCGCAATCACGGCTTCGGTATCGGTCGCGTCGAAGCGGCGGATCGACAGCGTCGTGTTCGTCGTCATTGGTGCGCTCCGTGGTTGATTACAGCGAGTCGAGAACCGAGCGCAGCATCGCCAGCATCTGGTCGATTTCTCCGGTCGTCACGTTAAGCGCCGGCATGAAGCGCAGCAGGTTCGGACGCGCGGCGTTCAGCAGCACGCCGTCGGGTTGCATGTCGCGCGCCTTCTCGACAATCTGGTAGCCGATGTCCTTGCGGAGCAGCAGCGCGCGCAGCAGACCCTCGCCGCGCTCGCCCTTGAAGCCGCGCTCCTCGGACAGCTCGAGCAGCTTCGTGCGCAGATATTCGCCGCGCGAGCGCACGCCTTCGAGGAAGCCCGGCGCCGTCAGCTGCGAGATCACCGAGTAGCCGACCGCGGTCATCAGCGGATTGCCGTTGTAGGTGCCGCCCTGATCGCCAGCTTCGAACACGGCGATTTCCGCCTTCGACAGCAGCGCCGCGAGCGGCACGCCGCCGCCGATGCCTTTGCCGAGCGTCATGATGTCCGGCTCGATGCCCGACAGCTGATACGCGAACAGCGTGCCGGCGCGACCACAGCCGCTTTGCACTTCGTCGACGATCAGCAAGATGTTGTGTTGTTTCGTCAGCTCGCGCAGTTGCTGCATGAACTCGCGGGTTGCGGGGATCACGCCGCCTTCGCCCTGGATCGGCTCGAGCATCACCGCGACGGTCTTCGCGTTGATCAGCTTTTCCACCGACGCGATGTCGTTCAGGTCCGCCTTCGGGAAGCCCGGTACCTGCGGCGCGTAGATCGTGTCCCAGCCCGGCTTGCCGCTGGCCGACATCGTCGCGAGCGTGCGGCCGTGGAAGCTGTGGTCGAACGTGATGATCTCGAACGCGCCGTCCTTGAACTTCCTGCCCCACTTGCGCGCGAGCTTGATCGCGCCTTCGTTCGCCTCGGCGCCGCTATTCGCGAAGAACACCTTGTCGAAGCAGCTGTGCTGCGTGAGCAGGCCCGCGAGCTTCGCCATCGGCTCGTTGTAGAACGCCGGCGACGGGTTGATCAGCAACTTGGCCTGCTGGTTCAGCGCTTCGATCATGCCGTCGTTGCAGTGGCCGAGGCAATTGACCGCCCAGCCCTGAATGAAATCCAGGTAGCGCTTGCCGTTGTTGTCGTAAAGCCACGAGCCTTTGCCGTGCGTGAAAACGATTTCAGGTCGGTTCGTGATGTACATCAGCGAATCGATTGGATACTCATTGAAATTCATGACGGCAGGCTCCAGGCAAAAGGGTAAGAGCGGGGTGAAGAAACGGTGACGGTTCGGCCAATAAAAACGGCGGCCGGAAAAACAGAAAAGCCACGGCATGCCGTGGCTTTCATGATTCGAACAGCTTGCGCCCAGGTTTTGTGTGGCGCGAGTCCGTGACGAAGCCAGCGGCGTCCCTAAGGGAGCGGCGAGCGGCGACGTCGGAATTCGGACTGGATGCGGTTCATGCGCGAAAGAATACGATAAGAAAAGCGCTGGTGTAAACCATGAATTTGCACTGGCGCTGCATCGGGGGGGAATTTGCCGCCGTGCAATCAGACCGCGTTCGCGAGATCGGCCGCGCTGGTGAACGAGTCCGCGTAGAACTCGTCTTCCGGCAACTGGTGATGCTGCGTGAAGTCGCGCAGCGCCGATTCGACCATCACCGGCGCGCCGCATGCATATACCTGGTAGGCCGACAGATCGGGCAGATCCTCGATCACCGCCCGATGCACGAAGCCCGTGCGGCCCGTCCATGCGTCGCCCGCATCGGGTTCGGAGAGCACCGGCACGAACTTGAAGTTCGGAATCTCGCGCGCCCATTGCTCGGCGAGTTCGAGCAGATACAGGTCTTTCTTGCGGCGCGCGCCCCAGTAGAGCGTCATGGGGCGCGTCATGTTCTTGAACACCGCATGCTCGACGATCGCCTTCAGCGGCGCGAAGCCGGTGCCCGACGCGAGCAGCACAATCGGCTTGTCCGAGTCTTCGCGCAGGAAGAACGTCCCGAGCGGCGCTTCGAAGCGCAGGATGTCGCGCTCCTTCATCGTGTTGAACACATGGTCGGTGAACGCACCGCCGGGCATGTGGCGGATGTGCAGCTCGACCGGGCCTTCGACGTGCGGCGCGCTCGCCATCGAATAGCTGCGGCGCTTGCCGTCCTTCAGGATGAATTCGAGGTACTGGCCGGCCAGATATTGCAGACGTTCGTTGGCGGGCAGTTGCAGCTTCACGACGATCACGTCGTCGGCCTTGCGCTCGATCGCGTTCACGCGGCACGGCAGCTTCTTGACCTGCACATCGCCGACGCCGGCCACTTCGCGGATGTCGACTTCGAGATCGGAGCACGCGCTCGCGCAGCACAGAAGCGCCATGCCGCGCGTCTTTTCGTCGTTCGACAGCGCCGACGACGAGTGCGCGCGCTGTTCGACCTCGCCGCTCACGACCGTGCCTTTGCACGAACCGCACGCGCCGTTCTTGCAGCCGTACGGCAGGCCGACGCCTTGACGCAGCGCTGCGGAGAGCACCGGTTCGTCCTGTTCTACCTGAAACTGCCGGCCGGTTTGCCGGAGCGTGACGTTAAATGCCATAAAGTGTTCGGAATCGAAAATTCGGAATCGTAATGGGACCCGCCGGATCAACTGCGGTACCTGTTGCGTGTGACCGCTACAATGCGCCCACCATGAAAGCGACACGAAACTTCCGCCGGCCGCGCGTGCTGATCGTAGGATGCGGCGACGTCGGCATGCGCTGCGTGCCCCTGTTGCGGCCGCGCGCGCGTATCTTCGCGTTGACGAGCCATGCCGCGCGCTGCGATGAGTTGCGCGCCGCGGGCGTGATGCCGCTCGTCGGCGATCTCGACGCGCGCGGCAGCCTCAAACGGCTCGCGCGCCTCGCGCCGACGGTGCTGCATCTCGCGCCGCCGCAGAAGTCCGGCGACGACGATCGACGCACTCGCGCGCTGCTTGCGACGTTAGGTGCCGCGGGCCGCATGAACGCTTGCGCGGCGAGGTCGTCCGTCGCGCCGATCGCGCGGTTGCGCCGTGCGCGCGCTTCAGGTCTGGACGCTGAAACACCCGATATTGTACCCGACGGGGTGCGCCGGACCGGCGCTTCGCGCGTACCGATGCGCATCGTTTACGCGAGCACGACGGGGGTCTACGGCGATTGCGGCGGCGCGTGGATCGATGAAACGCGCGCGCCGCGGCCCGCGAATGCGCGCGCCAAACGTCGCGTGTCGGCCGAGCGGCAGTTGCGGCGCGCGACGGCGCGCGGCAGCGTCGCCACGAGCATCGCGCGGATCCCGGGCATCTATGCGCGCAACCGTCTGCCGCTCGCGCGGCTCGAAAGAGGCACGCCGGCGCTCGTCGATGCCGACGACGTCTACACGAATCACATCCACGCCGACGACCTCGCCGCGATCCTCGTGCGTCTCGCCACGCATGGCCGGCCCGCGCGCGCACTGCACGCGTCCGACGATTCGTCGCTGAAAATGGGGGAGTATTTCGACGCGGTCGCCGATGCGTTCGGGCTCGCGCGCCCGCCGCGCATCACGAGAGAGCAGGCGGAGCAGCAGATCGATCCGCTGCTGCTGTCGTTCATGCGCGAGTCGCGCCGGCTCGTGAACCGGCGTCTGAAGGAGGAATTGCGGGTACGTCTGCGCTATCCGAGCGTCGAGGATTTTTTGCGCGAGGCGAACGGGAAACGCGGCTAGGGCGGCAGCAGAAACAAAATGTCGCCTCGCGAGGGCGGAGTTGCCCCGCAAAGCGTATCCGCCGCACCGCATCAATGCGCCGCGCAACACGAGCTGCGCGGTCCAACCGGCATCAGGTCAGCGCAGGCAGCACTTCCAGCAACAGGAAGCACAGCATGCCGCCGATCAATGCGCCGATCAGATTCGGATGGTACTTATGGCGCAGCCGCATGATGACCAGCAATCCGCCGACCAGCAGCAGCGCAAGGCAGATAAACGAGATCATCGCGTGCGAAAACGCCATCGTGCCGTCGATTTGCATGGCGCCCCTCCTTGAAACCTTTGTAGTCGTTTGTTTAGACGAGTATAGGGCGATATGTAAGCAACGGCATGCTGCAACGCAACGGCCTATGTTCGGTGCACCGCAATGCGCGCGGGCTTTCTCCGGCGCATCAAGGGCTTAGGCGGGCCCTCATTGCGGCTAGTCGTTTACCCGGCCCGCAGCGCGGCAAGACCCGCTGCGTCGAGCCATTGCCATGCGCCGGGCGCGAGCGCCGCGGGAAGCGCGAGCGCACCGATCCGTTCGCGATGCAGCGCCTCGCAGCGGTTGCCCGAGGCCGCGATCATCCGCTTGACCTGGTGGTATTTGCCTTCGAGCACGGTGAGCGCGAGCGTGTGAGTGTCGCGCGCCTGGGCGTCGAGCGCGGCGCTGGGTTTCGTTTCGCCGTGCAGCAGCACGCCGTCGCGCAGCGCGGCGAGCTGCGCGTCGTCGAGCGGATGGCGCGTGGTCGCGACGTAGAGCTTCGGCACCTTGCGTTTCGGCGACGTGAACTGATGCACGAACTTGCCGTCGTCGGAGAGCAGCAGGAGGCCCGTGGTGTCCTGATCGAGACGGCCGACGCACTGCACGCCGCGCTCGGCGAACTGCGGCGGCAGCAGGCTGAACACGCTCAGATGATGCTGCGGATCGCGCGAGCATTCGTAGCCGATGGGCTTGTTCAGCAGCAGATACGCGTGCTCGCGATACGGCCATTCGACGCCGTCGACGCTAAAGCGCAACGCGCCGCCATCAACAGCGAAATCGGCGTCGGCATCGGTGCAAATCGCACCGTCGACGCTGACGCGGCCGTCGCCGATCAGCGCACGGCATTGGCGGCGCGAACCGAAACCTTGAGTGAAGAGGATGCTTTCGAGATTCATGGCGAGCGAAGAATAACACCGCAAGAACCGGAGCGCCCCGCGGGCCCTGAGCGCCGACGATGAATGCCTCACGTCAAACCTCGGGAGTGCATCGATGTCCGCCACGTCTTCCTCTTCGTCGTCTTCGCCGTCCAATGCGCAACGTCTGCCCCGCGCATTCCAGCGCCTCGCCTGGTCGAACCTGTGCGCGCAATCGGCGGAGCAGATCAGCCTCGCCGCCGCGCCGCTCGTCGCGGTGTTCGCGCTCGGCGCCGACGCGCGCGATACTGGTCTGCTGCAAACCGCGCAGACGCTGCCGTTCCTGTTGCTGTCGATGCCGCTCGGCGTCTGGGCCGACCGCCGCTCGCGCCGCGTGCTGATGACGCTCGCCGAGAGCGTGCGGGTCTGCGCGATGCTGTGCGTGCTGCTGCTGGTGCTCACGCATGCGCTGAACCTGCCGCTGCTCGCCGCGCTCGGCTTCGTCGCCGCGACGGGTACGGTCGCCTACAACGTTGCGGCGCCGTCGCTGGTGCCGTCGATCGTGCCGCGCGACGCCTATGCGAGCGCGAACGGCCGGCTCGAACTCGCACGCAGCGTCGCGTATTCGGCGGGGCCGGCGCTGGGCGGCGTGCTGGTCGGCTGGATCGGCGCGGGCTGGGCGTATGGCGGCGCGGCGATGTTGTCGGCGTTCGCGGTCGCGTTGCTCGCGGGATTGCGCGAGCCGCCGCGCGCGGCCGCGCCGCGGCGGCACTTCATGCTGGAGCTGCGCGACGGCACGCGCTTCGTGCTGCGCGATCCGTTGCTGCTGCCGATGCTGCTGACCGCCGTGTTCTTCAATCTCGGCTTCTTCATCCTGCAGGCGATCTATGTGCCTTACGCGGTGCATCGGCTGGGGCTCAATGCCTCTGCGGTCGGCGTGACGCTCGGCGCGTACGGGGTCGGCATGGTCTGCGGCGCGCTCGCCGCGCCCGCGGTCGCGCGGCGTCTCGCATTCGGCCGTCTGCTGATCGTCGGACCGTCGTGCGGGCTGCTCGCGTCGCTCGTGATGGTGGCGACGCTGATCGTCCCATCGTTCTGGCTCGCGCTCGCGAGCTTCTTCCTGCTCGGCGCGGGACCAATCCTGTGGGTCGTCGGCTCGACCACGCTGCGTCAGGCGATCACGCCCGAACGGATGATCGGCCGCGTGTCCGCGCTGATCAGCACCGCCACCTACGGCGCGCGGCCGGTGGGCGCGCTGCTCGGCGCCGCGCTCAGCGCGCGCTGGAGCATCGACGTGTGTCTGGTCGCGGCGTCGCTCGCGTTCGTCGTGCAGGCGCTGATCATCGTGATGTCGCCGGCGGCGCGGCTGCTGGGCATTCCCGAACAGAGCGCGGCGGCGTGCTGAGCGGCGGAGCGCGGCACGCGGTGAAGCCACCCATCGCCCCGATGAAAATGGATTTTCATCGGGGTGCGGCATGGCGTCGATGCTGAACTCGATTGTCTGAAGACCTTCGGTCGGTGAAAACCCTCGAAATAATGAAAATGAATTTTTTTCGACGCGTGTTTCATGTAAATATAATTTCATCCTGTTCACATAGAACAACCGCGCCTTTCCGCTCGCATGATCCATCACCCGTCCGCCGTGTCGAACTCCGCCGAGCAGGCCATTGCCGCGCGCATCACCGCCGCGATGCCGACGCTCACGCCAATCCACCAGCGCATGGGCGAGTACGTGCTGGCCCATCTGTTCCGCGCGGCGACGATGCGTATCGACGAGCTCGCGAGCGTGGTCGGCGCGTCGGTCGCGAGCGCGAATCGCTTTGCGCGCGCGCTCGGCTTCGACGGTTATCCGCAGTTTCGCGAGGCGCTCGTGCGTGGCTTCGAGGCGACGCTCGCGCCGGTCGAGCGGCTGCGCAGCGCGCAGGAAACGCTCGCGGCCGGTGACGATCTGATCGACGCGTCGCTCGAGCAGGCCGCCAACAATCTGCACGCAACGCGTACGTCGATCGATCGCGCGACCGCCGACGCCGCCGTCGACGCGATCATCGCCGCGCGTCGCGTATTCGTGATCGGCTTCGGCGCCAGCGCGTTTCTCGCGAGCCTGATGGAGCACGGACTGCTGCCGTATCACGACAACGTGCATTCGCTGGCGCTGAGCGGCGGGCCGTCGCATGCGGCGCGGCACCTCGTGGGTTCGGGCCCGGGCGATCTCGTGATCGGCATCGCGTTTCCGCGCTATGTCGATGACACGATCGAGCTCGCGCGCCGCGCCTCCGAACGCGGCGCGCGCGTGCTCGCGCTCACCGACGGTCCGCGCTCGCCGCTCGTGCGGTTCGCGGACCTGGCGCTGTATGTCCGCACCGACCGGCGTCTCGCGTCGAATGCCGATTCGGCCGTGCTCGCGGTCATCGAGGCGTTGTGCGACGCGGTGGCGTATCGCGCGCAACGCTCGGTCAAGGCGGCCGCCGAGGTCAGCGAGTTCGTGCTGCCGTGGCTGTTCGATCCGCAGTCGGGCGCGGCCGGCGCCGCGCAGGAGCCGGCGCGCGCCCTGAGCAAAGCCGCGCGCGCGAAGGCTGCAAGGCTAAAACACAGCGACGGCGCAAAGGCCGACAGCACCCAAGCCGGAAGCACGAAAGCCAGGGATGCCGAAGCAAAAGCCATCACAGCACCCCGCACTCCCCGAACCACCCGCACTCCACGATCCAAACGATGAACTCCAACGCAGTCATTGCCATTCACGGCGGGGCCGGGACGATCCTGCGCACGTCGATGTCGGCCAGCGCCGAAACCGGATATCATGCGGCGCTCAACGCGGTGCTGAGCGCTGGCCAGCGCGTGCTCGCCGACGGCGGCAGCGCGCTCGACGCGGTCAGCGAAGCGGTGCGGCTGCTCGAAGACTGCGCGCTCTTCAATGCGGGGCACGGCGCGGTCTACACGGCGGCCGGCACGCACGAGCTCGACGCCGCGATCATGGACGGCCGCACGCTCGACGCGGGCGCGATCTGTTGCGTGAAGCGCGTGCGCAATCCGATTCTCGCCGCGCGCCGCGTGCTCGAGCGCAGCGACCACGTGCTGTTCACCGGTGACGGCGCGGAAGCGTTCGCGGCCGCGCAGGGGCTCGAGTTCGTCGACAACAGCTACTTCGATACCGACGCGCGCTATCGCCAATGGCAACTGGCGCGTGAGCAGCAGCGTCCGATGCTCGATCACGACGCCGCGACGCTCGCGTCCACGGCTTCGAGCAGCGACGACCCGACGCCGCACGAGCCGATCGATCCGAATCGCAAGTTCGGCACCGTCGGCGCAGTCGCGCTCGACCGCCACGGGCATCTCGCCGCGGCGACCTCGACGGGCGGCGTGACCAACAAGCAGGTGGGCCGCGTCGGCGATACGCCGCTGATCGGCGCGGGCTGCTACGCGGACGACGCGACCTGCGCGGTATCGACCACCGGCGCGGGCGAAATGTTCATGCGCATGGTCGCCGCCTACGACGTCGCCGCGCAGATGGCCTATCGCCAGGTCTCGCTCGAAGAAGCCGCGCACGACGTCGTGATGAACCGCTTGCCGAAGATCGACGGACGCGGCGGCCTCGTCGCCGTCGACGCGCGGGGCAATGTCACGCTGCCGTTCAATACCGAGGGTATGTACCGCGGTTTCGCGCGGCTCGGCGAAGCGCCGGTGACGGCGATCTATCGCTAGCCGCTGGCGCGTGTCGCCACATGCCTGAGGCCCCGTTAGCCGCGTTCGAATTCAAAGCAAAGGAACCACCGTGCCGACTTCCTCGCACACCGCCAGCCCGCGTATCGAAACCCTGCCGCCGCAGCGCGTGCTCGCGGTCGACGATCTGACGGTCGCGTTCCGCCGCGGCGACTCGACCTTCAACGCGGTGCGCAATCTGTCGTTCACGGTCGAGCGCGGCGAGACGCTCGCGATCGTCGGCGAATCGGGCTCGGGCAAGTCGGTCACGTCGCTGGCGCTGATGGCGGCTGATCGAGCATGGCGGCGGCCGTCTTGCCGGCGGCAGCATCGCCTTCCGGCGGCGCGACGGCAGCGTGCTCGATCTCGCGAAGGCGTCGTCCGGCACGATGCGCACGGTGCGCGGCGCCGACATCGCGATGATCTTCCAGGAGCCGATGACCTCGCTCAATCCGGTCTTCACGGTCGGCGATCAGATCAGCGAGGCGATCGCGCTGCACCAGGGCAAGAGCCGCGAGGCCGCGCGCGCCGAAACCTTGCGTCTGCTCGAGATCGTGCGGATTCCCGAGGCAAGGCGCGTCGCGGCGCGTTACCCGCATCAGCTGTCGGGCGGCATGCGCCAGCGCGTGATGATTGCGATGGCGTTGTCGTGCAAGCCCGCGCTGCTGATCGCCGATGAACCGACCACCGCGCTCGACGTCACGATCCAGGCGCAGATCCTGCAACTGATTCGCGGCTTGCAGGACGAGATGAACATGGGCGTGATCTTCATCACGCACGACATGGGCGTGGTTGCCGAAGTGGCCGACCGCGTGCTCGTCATGTATCGCGGCGAGAAGGTCGAGGAGGGCGCGTCGGACACGCTGTTCGCCGCACCGTCGCATCCGTACACGAAGGCGCTGCTCGCGGCGGTGCCTCGTCTCGGCTCGATGCACGGCACCGATCAGCCCGCGCGCTTTCCGATCCTGAGCGTCGAGCAGGCCGGTGCGAACGGCGCCGATGCCGCGGTGCAGCCGGCGGCGGCTGTCGCCGAAGAAGCGCAGCCGCTGGTGCGCGACGACACGCCGCCGATCCTGCGCGTGCGCGATCTGGTCACGCGCTTTGCGGTCCGTAGCGGCCTGTTCGGCCGTATGACGGGCCGTGTGCATGCGGTCGAAAAAGTCAGCTTCGATCTGCGGCCCGGCGAAACGCTCGCGCTGGTCGGCGAGTCGGGCTGCGGCAAGTCGACCACGGGCCGCTCGCTGCTGAGGCTCGTCGAAAGTCAGAGTGGCTCGATCGAATTCGCTGGCAAGGAAATCAGCTCGCTGACCGGGCCTGCGTTGCAGGCGCTGCGTCGCGATATCCAGTTTATTTTCCAGGACCCGTTCGCGTCGTTGAATCCGCGCTTGACCGTCGGCTTCTCGATCATGGAGCCGCTGCTCGTGCATGGCGTCGCGCAGGGTGGACAAGCGCAGGCGCGCGTCGCGTGGCTGCTCGAGAAAGTCGGTTTGCCGGCCGAGGCCGCGCGCCGCTATCCGCATGAGTTTTCGGGTGGGCAGCGTCAGCGTATCGCGATTGCTCGCGCGCTCGCGCTGAATCCGAAGGTCGTGATCGCCGACGAATCGGTGTCCGCGCTCGACGTCTCCGTGCAGGCGCAGATCGTCAATCTGATGCTCGACCTGCAGCGCGAGCTCGGCGTCGCGTATCTGTTCATTTCGCACGACATGGCGGTGGTCGAGCGGGTCAGCCATCGCGTCGCGGTGATGTATCTCGGCCAGATCGTCGAGATCGGTCCGCGTCGCGCGGTGTTCGAGGCGCCGCAGCATCCGTACACGAAGAAGCTGATGAGCGCGGTGCCGGTCGCCGATCCCGCGCGCCGTCACGCGCAACGCATTCTCGCCGCCGACGATATTCCGAGCCCGATCCGCGCGCTGCACGACGAGCCGGTCGTCGCGCCGCTCGTCGCGGTGGGACCGGATCATTTCGTCGCGCAGCATCGCGTCGGCGGCGCTTATTGAGCGAAGCGCCGCATCGCGTTAAAGCAAAAAGATCCGAAGCAAAACCCGCAAAACCCGCAGCACCCGCAGCCGAAGCACAAGCCAACCATAACGACCCTGTCACACCCTTAACTCGCAGCCTGGAGCAATCTCATGAACCTGCTGTTCCCGTCCTCTCCGTTTCGTTTGCGCGCGCTCGTCAGCGGCGGCGCGGTGGTGTTCGCGACGCTCGCGGGCAATCTGGCGCACGCCGAAACGACGGCCGTGATGGCCGTCGCGTCGACCTTCACGTCGCTCGATCCGTACGACGCGAACGACACGCTGTCGCAGGCGGTCGCGAAATCGTTCTATCAGGGGCTGTTCGGCTTCGACAAGGACATGAAGCTCGTCAACGTGCTCGCCGACAGCTATGAGGCGAGCCCCGACGCGCGCGTCTATACGATCAAGCTGCGCCATGGCGTGAAGTTCCAGGACGGCACCGACTTCAATGCGGCCGCCGTGAAGGCGAACTTCGACCGCGTGACCGATCCGGCCAACAAGCTGAAGCGCTACAACATGTTCAGCCGCATCGAGAAAACGGAAGTGGTCGATCCGTACACGGTGCGCGTCACGCTGAAAACGCCGTTCTCGGCGTTCATCAACGTGCTCGCGCATCCGTCTGCGGTGATGATCTCGCCGGACGCGCTGAAGAAGTACGGCAAGGACATCGCGTTTCATCCGGTCGGCACGGGCCCGTTCGAACTCGTGAAGTGGGACCCGGCCGGCGACCTGACCGTGAAGAAGTTCGCCGGCTACTGGAAGAAGGGTTATCCGAAGATCGATGCGATCGACTGGAAGCCGGTCGTCGACAACAACACGCGTGCCGCGCTGATCCGCACCGGCGAAGCGGACTTCGCGTTCCAGGTGCCGTTCGAGCAGGCCGCGCAACTGCAGTCGAGCCCGAAGGTCGATCTGATCGCGGCGCCGTCGATCATCGAGCGCTACATCAGCATGAACATGAACCAGAAGCCGTTCGACAACCCGAAGGTGCGTGAGGCGCTGAATTACGCGGTCAAC
The DNA here is from genome assembly GCF_050436245.1 of Paraburkholderia sp. MM6662-R1. Taxonomy (NCBI): domain Bacteria; kingdom Pseudomonadati; phylum Pseudomonadota; class Betaproteobacteria; order Burkholderiales; family Burkholderiaceae; genus Paraburkholderia; species Paraburkholderia sp. MM6662-R1. The sequence goes on from NZ_JBNDLV010000001.1 coordinate 3,402,766, forward strand.
AAGGAAGCGCTGACGAAGGTCGCGTTCGCCGGGTACGCGACGCCGGCCGACGGCGTCGTGCCGCAGGGCGTCGACTATGCGGTCAAGCTCGGACCCTGGCCGTACGATCCCGCGAAGGCGCGCGAACTGCTGAAGGAAGCGGGCTATCCGAACGGCTTCGAAACGACGCTGTGGTCCGCGTATAACTACTCGACTGCGCAGAAGGTGATCCAGTTCGTGCAGCAGCAGCTCGCGCAGGTCGGCATCAAGGCCAGCGTCGAGGCGCTCGAAGCGGGTCAGCGCGTCGCCAAGGTTGAAAGCGCGCAGGATCCGGCGACCGCGCCGGTGCGGATGTACTACGCGGGCTGGTCGTCGTCGACCGGCGAGGCGGACTGGGCGATCAGCCCGCTGCTCGCGGGCTACTCGATTCCGCCGAAGATGGTCAACACGTCGTACTACAAGAACGACGCGGTCGACAACGATCTGAAGCAGGCGCTCGAAACGACCGACCGCACGCAGAAGGCCGCGCTCTACACCGACGCGCAGAAGCGCATCTGGGCCGACGCGCCGTGGATCTTCCTCGTCAAGGAGAAGGTCGTGTATGCGCGCAGCAAGCGTCTGTCGGGCGCTTACGTCGCGCCGGACGGCTCGTTCAACTTCGACGAGATCGCGATCAAGTGATGAGCTGACGAGGCGGCATGCGCAGGCGGCGGTTCACCCAGCCCGCCGCCGCACACGAGTCCTCGTTGCCCGCCTGATTTGCCGCTCAATTGCCGCTCATTTGCCGGACTGGTTTCATGCTGAACTTCCTCGTCAAACGTCTGCTAGGTCTGCTGCCGACGCTCTTCATCGTCGCCGTGCTGGTGTTCCTGTTCGTGCATCTGCTGCCCGGCGATCCGGCGCGGCTCGCCGCCGGTCCTGAAGCGGACGAGGCGACCGTGGCGCTCGTGCGCTCCGACCTCGGGCTCGACAAGCCGCTGCCGCAGCAGTTCGTCCGTTTCTTCTGGCGGATGGCGCATGGCGACTTCGGCGTTTCGACGCGCAGCAAGCGGCCGGTGAGCCAGGAGATTGCGGAACGCTTCTTCCCGACGTTGTGGCTGACGATCGCGAGCATGGTGTGGGCGGTCGTGATCGGCATGGCGATCGGCATCGCCTCGGCGGTGTGGCGCAACCGCTGGCCGGACCGCCTGGGCATGACGCTCGCGGTGTCGGGCATTTCGTTTCCGGCGTTCGCGCTCGGCATGCTGCTGATGCAGATTTTCTCGGTGCAACTCGGCTGGCTGCCGATCGTCGGCGACGGTTCGTGGCGCAGCTACGTGCTGCCGTCGCTGACGCTCGGCGCGGCGGTCGCGGCCGTGATGGCGCGCTTCACGCGGGCCTCGTTCGTCGAAGTGCTGCACGAGGACTTCGTGCGCACCGCGCGTGCGAAGGGCGTGCCCGAGCGGCTCGTGATCATCAAGCACTGCCTGCGCAACGCGCTGATTCCCGTCGTCACGATGATGGGGTTGCAGTTCGGCTTCCTGCTCGGCGGCTCGATCGTCGTCGAAGTGGTGTTCAACTGGCCGGGCCTCGGCCGTTTGCTCGTCGATGCGGTGTCGATGCGCGACTATCCGATCATTCAGGCCGAGGTGCTGTTGTTCTCGCTCGAATTCATCATCATCAACCTGATCGTCGACGTGCTGTACGCGGTGATCAACCCGACCATCCGTTTCAAGTGAGGCCCGCATGAGCACCACCGCCACCGGGCCGAATGCGGCCACTCCCGTTGCCTCCGAACGTGCGATCCGCACACCGTGGAGCGAGTTCTGGCGCAAGTTCCGCAAGCAGCATGTCGCGCTGGCCGCCGGCGTGTTCGTGCTGCTGCTGATCGTGGTCGCGATCATCGCGCCGCATATCGTGCCGTACGACCCCGAGAATTTCTTCGACTACGACGCGCTGAACGCGGGGCCGTCGGCCGCGCACTGGTTCGGCGTCGATTCGCTGGGCCGCGATATCTTCAGCCGCATCCTCGTCGGCTCGCGCATTTCGCTCGAGGCAGGCTTTCTGTCCGTGGCGATCGGCGCGGTGATCGGCACGTTCTTCGGCCTGCTTGCCGGTTACTACGAGGGCTGGTGGGATCGCATCACAATGCGCGTGGCCGACGTGCTGTTCGCGTTCCCCGGCATTCTGCTCGCGATCGGCGTGGTCGCGATTCTCGGCAACGGCATGATCAACGTGATCTGCGCCGTGGCGATCTTCAGCATTCCGGCGTTCGCCCGGCTCGTGCGCGGCAATACGCTGATGCTCAAGCAGCTCACCTATGTCGAGGCGGCGCGCAGCATCGGCGCGTCGGACTGGACGATCATGGCGCGGCACATTCTGCCGGGCACGATTTCGTCGGTCGTCGTGTATCTGACGATGCGCATCGGCACGTCGATCATCACGGCGGCGAGCCTGTCGTTTCTCGGCTTGGGCGCGCAGCCGCCGACGCCCGAGTGGGGTGCGATGCTCAACGAAGCTCGCGCCGATATGGTGACCGCGCCGCATATCGCGCTGTTTCCGAGCCTCGCTATCTTCCTGACCGTGCTCGCGTTCAACCTGCTCGGCGACGGTCTGCGCGATGCGCTCGATCCGAAGCTGGATCGGCCATGAGCATGAGCAACCATCATTCGGCTGAGCGCGCGCCGCATCTCGGCACGTTGCCGGCCGGAACGCTCGGCACGATCGCCGACGTGGACGGCGTCAGCGTCGGTCATTGCACGCTTGCCGAAGGCGCGCTGCAAACCGGCGTGACCGTGATCCGGCCGCATCGCGGCGATCCGTTCGTCGACAAGGTGCCGGCCGCCGCGTCGGTGATCAACGGCTTCGGCAAGAGCATCGGGCTCGTGCAGCTCGACGAACTCGGCACGCTGGAGACGCCGATCGCGCTGACCAACACCTTCGGCGTCGGTACGGTCGCGCAGGCACAGATCCGCGCGGCGATTCGCGCGAATCCGCGCATCGGCCGCGAATGGTCGACGGCCAATCCGCTCGTGTTCGAATGCAACGACGGCTACCTGAACGACATTCAGGCGCTTGCCGTGACCGAACGGCATTTCACCGAAGCATTCGACGCGGCAAGCGCCGCTGTCGCGAGCGGTGCGCTCGGCGCGGGGCGCGGCATGTCGTGTTTCGATCTGAAGGGCGGCATCGGCACTGCGTCGCGCCTGTTCAGTGCGGCGGGCCGCGACTACACCGTTGGCGCGCTCGTGCTGGCCAACTTCGGCCGTCTGCCGATGCTGACGATCGACGGCACGCCGCTCGGGCGCATGCTGGCCGAACGCGCGGCCGTCGCTGAGGCGGCGAATGCTGCCAGTGCCGCTGCTCACGCGACCCCCGAGCAACCCGAGCAAGGCTCGATCATCATGATCGTCGCGACCGATGCGCCGCTCGACGCGCGCCAGCTGAAACGCCTGTCGTTGCGCGCGGCGGCCGGTCTCGCGCGCACCGGCTCGGTGTACGGCCACGGCAGCGGCGATATCGCGCTGGCGTTTTCGACCGCGTACACGGTGCCGCACGGCGCGGACTTCGTCGCGCTGCCGCCGCTGGTCGCGGATCACTGGATGGACCCGCTGTTTCGCGCCTGCGCCGACAGCGTCGAGCAGGCGATCGTCGATGCATTGTGGAGCGCCGAGACCGTCACCGGTCGCGACGGTCATCGGCGGCTGTCGCTGCGCGACAGCGTGCCGGACCTTGCCCACTTGCTGAGGAATTCCGTGCGATGAAAGTCCTGATCTCCACCGACATCGAAGGCATCGCCGGCGTGTTCCATGCCGAGCAGACCCGCGCGGGCAACGGCGAATACGAAGCCGCGCGACGCTGGATGACGCTCGAAGCCAACGCGGCCATCGAAGGCGCGTTCGCGGGCGGCGCGACCGACGTGTGGGTCAATGATTCGCACGGCGGCTTTCGCAACCTGCTGCCCGATCTGCTCGATCCGCGCGCCCAGCTCGTGCTCGGCAAGCCGCGCACGCTCGGCATGATGGCCGGGCTCGAATACGGTGCAGCGCTGGTCTTCATGATCGGCTATCACGCGAAGGCGCAAGCGCGCGGCATCCTCGCGCACACGATCAACAGCTTCGCGTTCGCGCGCGTGGCGTTCAACGGCGTGGAGCTGGGCGAAGCGGGGCTGTACGGTGCGCTCGCCGAAGAATATGGCGCGCGTGTGGTGCTTTTATCGGGTGACGACGTGTTCGCCGAGGAAACCGCGCCGCGTTTTCCCGGCGCGCGTTTCGTCGTCACGAAGACCGCGACCGGGCAAGCAAGCGGCGTCACGCAGTCGCCTGCGAGCGTGCGCGAGGCGCTGTGGGCCGCCGCGCGCGACGTGGTCCGTCAGCATGTCGAAGCGGGCCGCGCGCCTGCCGCGACGCGCGCGGAGCCGCGAACGATCGACTGCGAACTGCGCGTGCAAACGAGCGGGCTCGCCGATCTGTTCTGCCAATGGCCGACGCTTACGCGCGTCGATGGCGTGACGTTGCGCTTCAGTGCGGCGTCGGCCGAGCATGCGGTGCGGATGCTGAACTGTCTGTCGGCGATGTCGTTCATGCTGCGCTGAGCCGCGCGGCGTCGAGCCGCCGGCTTACTGCTGCTGCCGGCTCAACTCGCGCGCCGCGTGATCGATCGCCTCCGCTACCGCCCCGGCGTGCGACACCGGCGCGAGATGGCTCGACGCGATCGGCACCACCTTCGCGCCGATGCGCGCGGCGATCATTCTCTGCAGATCGGGCGACACCGCGTGGTCTTTCGTCGTCAGCACGTACCACGATGGTTTGTCCTTCCAGCCGACCTGATCGACCGGTTCGTCGAATGCGCTCGCGGCGATCGGCACCTGCGCGGCGGCGAGCACGCGTGTGACGGTCTCGGGCACGTCGGCGGCGAGATCGGCGTGATAGCGTGCGCGGTCGATCCACAAGAACCCGTTCGCGTCCTTGCTGATGCTCTGGCCGGCCGGCATCGGCCCGCCGGCCTTCATCACGTCCATCGCCGATTCGTGCAGTTGCGGCGCAAGCGCGGCGACATACACGAGCCCGGCGACGTTCGGCGCGTTCGCGGCGACCTCGGTGATCACGACGCCGCCCCACGAGTGCCCGACCAGCAGCACCGGACCGTTCTCGCGATCGAGCACGCGGCGGGTCGCGGCAACGTCGTCGGCGAGCGAGGTCAGCGGGTTCTGCACCGAGCTCACGTGATAACCCTTTTGCTGCAGCTTCGCGACCACGCCGTTCCAGCTCGATCCGTCGACGAACGCGCCATGCACGAGCACGATGTTGCGCACCGGGCCGCCGAGCGCGGCGGCAGGCGGCTTGCTGGCAGTAGCGGGGGCAGGCGCTGGCGCAGGCTGGCCGCTTGCCTGCGACGCGGCGTCATCGGCCGGTTGCTGGGCGGCGGGCACCGTCTGCGCGAGCGCGGACGGACTGACGCCCGCGAAACTGAGGCACAACACGGCGGCGCAAAGCAGACGTTTGGCCAACATAGTGAAGCTCCGCAGCGTGAAAAGTGGACTTCGGCAACATACCCGGGCGCAATCCCCGTGACAATCACAATCCGCGCGCTTAAGTGCGGCGCAGAACGAAGCGGGCGGCTCCGGAATGTCAGAGGAATATCGGTCGGGTAAAGTTAGCGGTTTTGCCAGACCGGACCGTACGGTCCAGCCGTGCAATCTGCCACAGCGCTGCCTTCGACAGCGTTCAACGTCCAGCGGCGACATGCGGCGAACACAGGGGCGCTGACGCCGGGCTTGTCGATCTCGGTGTGGCTGGTGCCGGCATGGCTCGTGCTGATGTAGGGCGGCTACGTGATCAAGCGACGCCGCGAGGTTGCGCGCGCTGGCATGGGGGGCCGCGAGCCGATAAGCGCCGATCGGCGCGACGCGTGGTATTCCGCGGCGAACACGGCGATTCGCCGCCGACGAACGATCTTCGCGCGCCGAAGTTCCCGACATTGGTCGGTCTCGTGTGGGCGAGCGCACAGATCGATTTTTGCGAATCGGTAATCTCTGTCCGGTCGTCCGGCACGAAGCCGGCATGGCTGGCCATGCCGGCCATCCCCGGACCGTACCGGCGACATGGTCTGCTGGTACGCCCCCGCTAGCGCGGGTCTCAAGGGCGCAGCAACTCCCACGTTGATTGACATACCGCGGAGAGACACCATGTTCAACGCAGGCGCCGTACGGACCAGGTCGAACTTCGGCGCGGGTGCCGCGCTCCTTTTGCTGATTGCGGTAGCCTGCCTCGCGCTGCGTATCCTTCACGTCGTCGCGAAGTTTCGTGGCAACGTCCCTGACGCCTTCGGCGATTTCAATTTCTACCTGTACGCCTTCAACGTCGTGCTGCATGACCCGGCGCGCCTGTACGATCACGACGCGCTCATCGCGTTTTTGCAGGGCATCGGCGCGCGCTCGACGGGCGACGACATCTTCTACGCCTACCCGCCGCAGTTCGCGCTGGTGTTTGCGCCGCTCGCGCTGCTGACGCCGCTCGCCGCGAAAATCGTCTGGGCGAGTGCGTCGATCGTGTTGTTCTCGGTGGCTTTGTATCTCGTCGTCACGATGGCGTACCGCGGCACGGAGCGCAGCGTGAATCTGCTGCTGGTGGCGGTCGCGCTGCTGAGCTTTCCGCTCGTCGAAGATACCTACGACGGCCAATCGAACGAACTGCTGTTCTTCCTGTTGATTGCGACCTTCGCGCTGATCGAGCGTGGCAAAGGTTATGCCGCTGGACTCTTTCTTGGCTTTGCGATCGCGATCAAGCTCACGCCCGTGGCCGTCGCCGGCCTGCTGTTGCTGCGTCGCGAATGGCGGACGTTCGTGATGGCGAGCGTCGTTGCGATTGCGTTGACGTTGATCACCGGAGCGCGCCTCGGCTTCGACGTTTTGTGGCACTACTTCGTGTCGGACATGCCGCGCCTGAACGGCATGGCACTGGCGATGAGCGGTGGCGGCGCGCCGATGAACAATGCCGTGAGGGGCGCGCTGCAGACGCTATCGGCGACGATCGGCATGCCGGTGTCCGGTACGTTGCTGTCGATTGCTTCGCATGCGGTGGTGCTGGCTGCTTGCCTGCTGTCCGCGTATCTGGTGTTTCGCCGCCATCGGGACAGCCGCATCGACTACGCGCTCGCGTCGATGACGATGCTCGTGGCTTATCCGATCCTCGAGCCGATCCACATGGTGCTCGCGTTGATCCCGTTGCTGATTTTGCTGGAGACCGCCTTCGAAGCGCGCGGCGGGCAACTGTCGGCGCTCGGTCCGAGACTGGAAATGCTGCTGGCCGCGATCGTCGTAGTCTTGCTGTTCTTTGCGGCGCGATTCGTGTCCTACACGGTCGCGGCGCTGATCATTTACGGGCTCTGTGTCGCAAGGTACTTTCCACCGTCGGGAGTGAGGCGGCGAGGGCGTGCTTACCAGCCTGGATGAATGATCCCGGTGTGGCTAAAGGGTTCGTGATGGGAGATGCGACTGGCGATGTCTTCCTGACGATTGGGAATCGGGAAGATTGTTTGAGCAGGGCCGGAATGAAAAACCCCCTGCTATCGCTTTGCTTGAGCGGGTTTGAGGAATTTTGCCGGTACGGATACCACCAAAAATACCACCGGGCGTGCGTATTTGCCGGAATGAGCGAGCGAAAGCTTATCGGCGAACCGGGCATATTACAGTCGGGCGAGTTCGACCCGTTCCAGCCCTTCGGCGAATTTTTGAGAACGTCTTCATCCCATTCAAAAGCGGCCGTTCCGGCTCGCTCAAAGGGGCGAGGCCCGACTTGGGCCGATCAATGGTCGGTCCCGCCCGGACGATCCGTGGCCGAGTGTGGCGAGGATGGCATTAGTGAGTTCGAGCATCGCCGAATGATATTCCGCGGGCAAGCATTTGAGTGCGGAAGAACGCGCGGCGATCATGATCGAACATCGAAAGGGCGGCAGCATAAGAACTATTGCGGGGCTGCTGGTGCGCAGCGCTTCGACGTCGTCGGCGCTGCGTACGGCCGCGCAAGTTGATCGAAGGCAGCGCGCTTTATCGGCATGTGCATGATCACCTGGTCTACTGGCGCTGGTCGCCGCAGCAAATCGCTGCCAAACTGCGGGCCATGTATCCGGACGACCCAAGTCAGCACGTCAGCCACGAGACGGTCTACGCTGCCATTTACACCTATGCACGTGGCTCGCTGAAACCGGCCATGATCGCAGCCTTGCGCCAGGAAAAACCGGCGCGCGGAAATCGGCGCACGACGCTTGCTGGCGGCAGCTATGTTCCCGAGGATTTGCGCATCCAATATCGCCCCGAGCAGATCGAGCAACGGTTGTTGCCGGGGCACTGGGAGGGCGACTTCATCGAGGGTGCGTTTAATCGTTCCGCCGTGGGCACGCTGGTCGAACGCAAGACGCGCTTCGTGATTCTGTGCCGCATGGATGGCTGTACGGCCAAGGATGCGCTGGAAGGCTTCTCGCGGCAAATGAAGAAGTTGCCGGCCTTTCTTCGCGAGAGCCCGCCCTACGATCGGGGAATGGAAATGGCCTGCCATGTCGAGCCTCTCCAGGCGGCTCAATATCGATATCTGGTTTGCTGATCCGCACGCGCCCTGGCAGCGCGGCAGCAATGAGAACAGCAACGGCTTGCTGCGTCAGTTTCTGCCAAAGGGCACGGGCCTTTCGACGCTCTCGCAGACCCAACTCAATGACATCGCCAAATTGCTCAACGGGCGGCCTCGCCAGACGCTCGGCTGGGACTCCCCCGAGGAAGCAATGGCTAAAGAGTTAGAGAAAGCTGGATTAGCTAAACGTTGCACTTGACTCTTGAGACCGCCAAGAGTCCTGCCGTAGCAAGGCTCACCAGTGCGTCCGTCATGGCGATCGCGAAACGTTCAGAAACTCTTAAGTATTGTGCAGTTCAGTCGATAACCGGTAAACGAATGTTGCATGAACGTTATTCTATGCAACATATGATGTCAACCAGTCCTACGGAGAAAAACATGGGAGTACGGACACTGAACGCCAATCTGCGGGCCATGATGGCCTTATTGATTCTTGGCCTTCTGGCGGTCGCAGGTACCGAGTCAGGGCTCAACAGGATGTCACTAATGGAGGGACGCAAAGTCGCCCTGCAACAAGAGGTCGAGACTGCAATGAGTGCCGCTGAGCGCTGGAAGCAGCTAGCTGATTCAGGCGCCATCTCGCAGTCGGACGCGAAATCCAATGCAATTTCGGAGCTTAGGGCGATGCGATATGGTGCCGATGGCAGCGGTTATTTTGGAATCTACGACTCGAACGCGGTCAGAATCCTGAATCCGACAAACCCAAAACTCGAGAATCAGAGCGCCGCCGGCTCGACTGATCCGAACGGGAAGCACGTCGCACTCGAGGTCATAAGAAGCAATGACCCAGGAGCGAATCACCTGACGCAGTATCAATGGCCACATCCCGGGCAGACGAAACCGGTTGATAAGCTGGTGTACAGCGCCTATCTGCCGACGTGGGACTGGCATGTATATACAGGTGCCTACGTTGACGATATTGACACAACGTTTGAACGCGACCTGATAAAAGGCTTGGCTTCCGTAATTTTAGTTGGTTTCTTGCTGTCGGGAGTCATGCTGCTACTCATCCGCAGCGTGAGTCGCTCACTTGGTGGAGACCCCGCAGTTGCAGCGGCTGTCGCACAGGAAATTGCGAGAGGTAATCTCCTGGTCGACGTCAAGGTACCGTTCTCGGGTGGCGTTAGTCTCATGAGCTCGCTCGCTGAAATGCGGGACAGGCTGACGGCCATCGTGCAGGGCATCAAGACCTCCAGCGAGTCGATCTCGGTCGCCGCAGGCGAAATCGCGCAGGGCACCACCGATCTGTCGCAGCGCACGGAAGAGCAGGCCGCATCCCTCGAGGAAACCGCCTCGAGCATGGAAGAGCTGACGGCAACGGTCCGCCAGAACGCCGACAACGCGAAGCAGGCGACCGCGCTGGCCAGTACGGCGTCGGGTATCGCGCAACGCGGCGGGGAAGTGATCGGACGCGTGGTCGAGACGATGCACGGGATCTCCGACAGCTCAGCCAAGGTGACCGAGATCATCAGCGTGATTGAAGGCATCGCGTTCCAGACCAACATCCTCGCGCTCAATGCCGCGGTCGAGGCGGCCCGCGCCGGCGAACAGGGGCGGGGTTTTGCCGTCGTGGCCGGCGAGGTCCGCACGCTCGCTCAGCGCAGCGCCACGGCGGCCAAAGAGATTAAGGAGTTGATCGGCGAATCGGTGACCCGGGTAGATGCCGGCTCGAAGCTCGTTGAGGAAGCTGGTAGCACGATTAAGGAAATTGTTCAGTCGGTGCAGCGCGTGACCGACATCATGAGCGAGATCGCGGCAGCATCGGAAGAACAGAGCACCGGCATCGGGCAGGTCAATACGGCCGTCACCCAGATGGACGAGGCGACCCAGCAGAACGCCGCGCTGGTCGAGGAAGCCTCGGCAGCGGCGCAATCGATGGCCCAGCAGGCCCAAGGGTTGCGTGACGCAGTGGCCGTCTTCAAGGTCGACGACGGGAGGGCATCCGCGTCACGAGTGATTGCCCCGCCGAGCGAACCGCGTCGGCCGGCACCGAAGGTTCGCACGTCCCATCCTGCCGCGTTGACAAGGCGAGAGACGGCGCCCCTCACTACCCCGAAGAGGAACACACTGGCTTCGTCCGGCACCAGTGCTGAGGACTGGCAGGCATTCTGAGCGGATCTGAAAATTGGACCATGCGAACGACGCATTCGAACGAATCAGCAGGCTCGTGACCGCCAACACGAAGACAGTGAGCGCGCTTGTCGCGCGGGCGATGGTCCTGGGCAGGTTTCTCGATGCAGCCTTGCCCCACCTGACGACGTTACAGCGCGCCGGGATCGCCGGGTCATTCTGGCAGGGCATTGAAGAGGCCATGTCACTGATGGACGATGTGCCCCTGCCCGCCGACTCCTCTCAAGTTCCGGCGTGGCCCTCTGAAGCCGGAATCTTTAGCCGACCCTAACCCGGTCGACTTTTTTCGACCGCATCGGTCCGCATGAGCGCATGCACACGAGCGAACCGCGCGTTGGTGTGAGAAGCGATAACCATTTTTGTCTGGAAGTGACTTCCAGCGATACCCAAACCGCTTTAGCGGCTAACTCGCCATTGCGGAAGCACTGGCATGGCGAGAAGCACAGGGACGGCTGTTCCAGCGGACGGCGCTATCGGCCAGAATGGCCATCGAAATCTGAGCCGCCGCGCACAGTGCTTGAAAATGAAGCCGGCTCGTCCGACGAATCGTCAGTCGCCTTTGCTTCGCCAAGTGGCGACTCGTCGCTCATCAGCAGACGTTCGCCATTCGACTGCGAAGGAGCGTTCGTGGCCGAACCTTGCCAATCGTTGTGCGATCGACAAGTGCCGTGTCATCACCGGCAGCACGCGACCCGTAAGCGACAGAGGTAAATCGCGAAAGTGGCTGCACAAAGGCTGTGCCGCCACGCGGTTCGATGCGTGCGGTTGTTGGCTCTCGGCCCACATGTTCTAATGGGGTCATCTATTTCCGGTGCCCCGCCCCCGTCATGCCATTATTCGAGCCCGTCACGCTGACTACCCCACGCCTCGTTCTGCGGCCGCTTCGTCATGAAGACGCGCAACCACTGTTCGCGATCTGGTCGGACGCGGATGCCCCCCGGCGTCAGACTACTTGTCGTGTTATCTGAATCTTATAGACATGGTCCGGGGGCGGTAAAATCAGGGTGAATGAAAGCCTACTCAGCAGAAAGAAAAGAAGCGCTGGTGCGTCGCATGATGCCGCCGGAAAACGCGTTGGTCTCAGCGCTGGCCAGAGAAACGGGAATTACCGAACAGACGTTGTACACGTGGCGCCGACAGGCGAAAGGACAAGGGCTGGCCGTGCCGGGCGATGGGAAGAATCCCGAGGGATGGTCTTCGGAAGACAAGTTTGCAGTAGTGCTGGAAGCCGCCCCGCTCAACGCAGCGGAGCTGGCCGAGTACTGCCGGCGCAAAGGACTCTATCCCGAACAGATCGCGGCGTGGCGAGCGGCCTGCCAGGCAGCCAACGCGAATGCCACCGAGCAGGCACGCGAGCAGCGCCACCAGTCGAAAGACGACAAGCAGCGCATCCGGCAGCTCGAGAAGGAATTGCAGCGCAAGGAGAAGGCGCTAGCGGAAGCGGCGGCGCTGCTGATTCTGAGAAAAAAAGTCCAGGCGATCTGGGGAGACAAAGAGGACGATTGATCAACGTCCCGGATCGCCTGTTATGTATATCGTTGATACGCGAGGCGGCGCAGTCAGGCTGCCGGCTGGAGAAGGCTTGCGACGAGTTGGGCGTGAGCCTGCGCACGTTTCAGCGCTGGGTCGGTGACGGTGACACGGTACGTGCTGATGGTCGTACCACGACCGAACGGCCGCCGCCGGGCAACCAGTTGAGTGAGGCTGAACGGCAACAGATTCTTGAGGTAGCCAATAGTGCGGAGTTTGCCAGTCTGCCGCCCAGCCAGATCGTGCCGAGGCTGGCCGATCGCGGCGTGTATGTCGCATCGGAATCGAGCTTTTACCGCGTGCTGCGCAGCGCCTCGCAGCAGCACCATCGTGGTCGTGCGCGCAAGCCCTCGACCCGGGTAGTGACCAGTCATTGCGCGACGGCGCCCAATCAGGTCTGGTCGTGGGACATCACCTGGGTACCTGCGGCGGTCAAAGGACAGTATTACTACTGGTACATGATGCTGGACGTGTTCAGCCGCAAGATTGTCGGTCACGAAGTGCATGAGGCCGAATCGGCAGAACTGGCCGCGTTGCTGATGCGGCGTGCCAGTCTGGCAGAGGGCCTGGCAGGACGTCCCCTGGTGCTGCACTCGGATAATGGCAGCCCGATGAAAGGTGCGACGATGCTTGCCACCCTGGAGAACCTGGGGGTCGTGGCCTCGTTTAGCCGACCACGCGTGAGTAACGACAACCCGTACGCAGAGTCGCTGTTCCGGACCTGCAAGTATCGGCCCGACTACCCGCGCAAGCCGTTCGGCAGCGTTGATGAGGCGCGGGCCTGGACGCAGCAGTTCGTGCGCTGGTACAACCATGAGCACAAACACAGCGGCCTCAAATTCGTCACGCCGGCCCAGTGTCATAACGGCGTGGCGAATGCAGTTCTTGCGCAACGTGAGATCGTTTATGCGGAGGCCAGGCAGCGCAATCCACGGCGTTGGTCCCGATCGACGCGCAACTGGAAATTGAAGGATGAAGTCTGGCTCAATCCGGAGCGCATGCAACCGGAAGAACTAAAGCAGTGCGCATGAGGTGACGCGACAAGTACGTTGACAACCGCCGATGCGATGCGCTATTTTTCGTTTCCGGCGATGACGTCCCTGGATCAGGCAACGGATCGAGTCGCACGTAAATTGAAGACGTCAGCTGGCGGCCAGGACTTCATCTGTGCAGTCGAGTTGCAGACAACCGGCGAAGTGCTCGGTGATTGCGCTCTCTTTCATGCAGACGAGCAATGCCGACGCGCGGAGATAGGCTTTGGTCTGCAACGCAAGCATTGGGGAAACGGATATATGAGTGAGGCGGTTTCCGCGCTGATCGAGCACGCGTTCGGCACGCTGAATTTACGCCGGATTGAGGCGGATATCGACCCACGAAATGTAGCCTCGGCGCTTCTTCTCGAACGGCTCGGATTTGTCCGCGAAGGGTTGTTGCGTGATCGCTGGATAGTTGGCGATGAGGTGTCGGATAGCGCGCTGTACGGGCTGCTCGAAAGTGATCGTCGGGCGTAGATGGCCACTGGCTGACGCAAGGATGTGAACTTGACGCTGCGCCGTGAGCGACCGGAATTCTCTCTGATTGTCGCGAATTTACGCAGCGGCTCGTAACCTGCGTGCTCGAACGATAAACGCACCCGAGACTACAGCGTGGTCCCTTTATGAAGAATTACTTCGACAGCCCCTTCAAGGGGAAGCCGCTTTCAGAGCAGGTAACCAATCCCAACATCATCGTGGGGCGTTACAGCTACTACTCTGGCTACTATCACGGACACTCCTTTGATGACTGTGCACGCTACCTGTTGCCAGACCGCACAGGTGTCGACCGGCTGATCATCGGTAGCTTCTGCTCTATCGGAAGTGGTGCGACGTTCATGATGGCGGGCAAGCAGGGGCACCGGAACGATTGGGTAACCACATTTCCCTTCTTCTACATGACGGAAGAACCGGCGTTTGCTGACGCCTGCGATGCATTCGAACCCGCCGGCGATACGGTTGTCGGGAATGACGTCTGGATCGGTTCCGAAGCGATGATCATGCCAGGTGTTCACATCGGTCACGGTGCCGTGATCGGGAGTTGCGCCGTTGTCACGAAGGACGTTGAACCCTATACGATCATCGGCGGGAATCCGGCAAAGCCGATCCGGAAGCGCTTTTCGGACGATGAGATCGGGATGCTCCTCGAGATGAACTGGTGGGACTGGCCGCTGGACGAGATCGGCAAGTCGATGAAGTTGCTATGTGCCACGGATATCGCAGCATTGTATGAACGCTGGAGCAGTTCATCGTTATCGGGTCGCTAATACTCGCGTCGACCGACACGCATGCAGTTGACGATCTGGGCGTTGACCTTGACTGACCGATCTTGCCCGACGGAAGCCAGTCCACAGGCAGAATCGCCTATACCTCGCTTGCGACTGGCTGGCGAGGAATTCTGTAAACCACAGACTTGTACTTTGGCGTCGCGCGGCTTTCCACAATGACGCCACCGAGCGATTCGGCGATGCGCCGGCTGGGACGGTTCTTTTCGGCAACCGGATAGGTAAAGCTTTCACAACCAATGGTTCGCGTTGCCCAGTGTGCAACAAGGGTCACAGCTTCACAACCAAACCCATTTCGATGACGATCTTCACGAATCCAGATACCGAGTTCCGGGCTCTCGGTGCGGACGCGGTGAAGCCCGGCTAACCCAAGGAAACTCCCGTCGGCGCGTTGACGTATCGCGAACACATAGTCTGACCCATCGTCAATCGACGGCACCCAGGACCGCCAAACACCATCAAAATCCTGCCGGGATGCAGGCGGCTCCCACGCCATGTGACGGGTGAGCGAAGGGGTGATGAACGAGAACGCAGCATCCGCGTCGTTGGCCGAGAACGGTTTGATCAAGAGCCGGGTTGATTCAATTTGGATTTCTGTCGGCCGCAGCATCATCTCAAGTCTTCCGTCGAGGTTTGTCTATATTCACCGATTGTCGACGAATCAGAAACGTGTGTCGAATGTCTCATCCTGACCGGACAGCGTGCGTGTATTCGCCCCGGGACCAGGAAATCTGAAGGACACAGAACTGCTGCCTTGATCCAGCTTCCCACGCTATGCCGCGTTTGCTCGGTGATCTCGAATTGCACCGGCCGCTGCGTTTTCTGTTGCATAACGGTCGCCCGGAGCGCTACGTGTGCCCAGACAGACATCGCGGACTCGAAGTTTTGTCAGGTCGCACGCTCGAAGTTTGCTGTCGATCGCCAGATTGCACATCGCCAGATCACGGGTTTTCGCCCCCAATTGCAGGCGAATCCGAATGGCCCAAATCTTCTTGAGCTTCAGCGGCGACTTCTGCCCGGGTTAGCTTGTCTTTGTTCCACGGCACGCGCGGCACGTTGCCGACGATGATCGCGTCCATTTCGACTCTCCTTTCAAGTGAAGAGAAAATCAGTCTGCGCCAACCTCGATGGGCGATACCCGACCCGCAAGGGTCGTTCAATTTTCTCCATAACGGCCGTTCGTTCAGGAACGCAGTCGTGGCATTGGCGTTCACTAATCGAATGCTTTTTTATTGTTCCCTGTAGAATTTCTTGCGGTTTTTGACTTGCTCCAGTCTTCACTGACCTTCGAATCAAAGGACGGTAGATGCTAAGCGATCTGGGCGATTTCGACGATTACATAGAAGCACAGGTGCATGAATGGAATGCACCCGGCATAGGCGTCTGTATTGTGAAAGACGAAAAAGTCATCTTCACGAGAGGCTACGGTTATCGTGACTATGCAAACAGACTGCCGTTTTTATCGTCAACTTTGTTTCCTATCGCATCGAACACCAAGTTATTTACGGCCATTGCCGCCGGAATTCTAGTCGAAAAGGGCGTGCTGACCTTCGATCAGCCGATCCGCGATGTTGTCCCGAGTTTGCGCTTTTACGACAAGTCGCTCGATGCCGCGGTGACACTAGGCGATATGCTCGGTCATCGTACCGGCGTGCCCCGGTACGACATGATCCTGCATAGAGCCGAGTTCTCAAAGAAGGAACTATTCGACCGGATCCGATTCATGAAGCCTATCGCTCCATTTCGATCGAAGCTTATCTACAACAATATGATGTACGAGGCTGTGGGCCACATCATCGAGTTGCTAAGCGGCAAGTCGTGGGATCAATTCGTCCGCGACGAGGTTCTGAGTCCTGTGGGTATGCCCCAGACTGCTTTCACCATTGCCGACATGCTGGCTCATCCGAATCACGCGGTACCGTTCACGGAGAGGCGCGATAGTGAGGCGCTCTGGCAGACACCGTATCCGGAGTTGAACTGGTCGAGTCCAGCGGGGAGCATCGTCTCTAGCCTCGATGATATGAGTCGCTGGCTGGCCGTGTTGATAAACAACGGGGTGATGGCCGGAAAGAAGGTGATTCCGGAGCAGATACTGCAGGCTACTTTGGCGCCTGGGCTCGCATTTCCGGACCCGCTGGGCGACGTCCTTGGTTTTGAGCCGGAGATTAATTCAATCTATGGGATGGGCCGGCAAACCTCTTCGTATCGGGGACATCTGCTTGCGAGTCATGGCGGCGATCTCCGCGCCTTCCATTCGCAGGTCTCGTATTTACCGCGCGAGAAATTGGGCGTAGTCGTGTTCGTGATCGGGGACCACTGCTCGATGCTGCGAAATGCCGTCGGCTACAACGTCTACGACCGCCTGCTGGGACTGGGTGAGTCGAGTTCGATGGACGCATTGCGCGAGTTCCATTTGAAAGCAAAGCAGAACATGCGCGAGTCGCGCGAACGGGTAAGGCCAAGCGCAATTCCAGACACGCGGCCCTCACACGATCTCGCAGACTACGTGGGTCGCTACGAGCATCCTGCCTACGGGCAACTACATATCTCACTCAACGATTTTCAGCTTCAGTTTCGTTTCCGTCAAACGAAGCTGCCATTGCATCATTACCACTACGACCGGTTCGATACCGACGATGACGAGGCCGAAGGTGCGTGGTCCATGTCGTTTCTGACCAGTCCACTCGGCGATATCGACCGCGTCAGTTTGTGGCTCGACGCGACGGATGCCGTGTTCGTCCGGATTCCGGACGCGCCTGCGCCAGGTGTGCTCAAGCAGCTTACCGGCACGTACCAGGCTGCTTTCGGCGCCAGGTGCGCGATCAAGCTGCGGCGCGACAACCAGCTCATGCTGCACTTTCCAGAGGCTCCTGCGGAAGTTTTAACTCCGCTCAAGGGTCTTCAGTTTCGCAACCCGAAATGGCCACAAAGGACATTCGAGTTCGTGATGGAAAACGGGCGCGTGGCCGCATTGAGGCACTGGAACTCGGTCGCCGAGTTCGTTTTGACTCGGGTCGAGAATGCTGATTCCGCCGATACGATGGAGCATGAAGAGCCGATCGCCGATTAAACCGCGCGGCCCATCATCATCGACAGGAGCTGTATTGGGGAATGCACTGGCGGGTGAGATCGGGAGGGCGCGTTCGAGCTGACTTCCGCTTAAGGCATCCGGCTCACGTCGACCCACAAGGGAAGGTCGCGTTGATTGGACCCAGACACCCAACCAAATGCATCACGCAGAACCCTGCCGCCTGTCCGACCGTCATAAATGCTTGGTCAACGATTCGTAACGTTCGCCGCCAGAGTGATGGAGCCCACACGATGACAATAGCTGCAAGTCCGATTGATCCGATCGCCGCTATTCTTGACGCTTTCAAATCCCACGATGTCGTCGCGCTTTGCGACGGCGGCCACGGCTGTGAGCAAGCATATGCTTTTCGGGTTTCGCTGATCCGGGACCCGCGATTTGCGTACATCGTGAACGACATCGTAGTTGAAAGTGGCAATTCTCTTTATCAGGAGATGATGGACCGGTTCGTTGCGGGGGATGACGTACCCGAAAATCAACTCCGCCAAGCTTGGCAAAACACTACGCAGCCCCACGATGTGTGGGATCGTCCTGTCTTTGAAGGGCTTTTTCGTGAAGTCCGCGATGTGAATGCCTCGCTCCCTAAAGACCGTCAGATTCGCGTCTTGTTAGGGGATCCGCCGATAGATTGGTCGAAAATCAATAGCGCCGACGATCTCGATAAGGCTTGGAACGCCATGGGCGACCGCAACACCTGTGCGGTTGAAATTATCCAACGTGAAGTGCTGGCCAGGCAGCGCCGCGCTTTGGTCGTCTATGGCGGCATGCACCTTTTGCGCAAGAACCTGTACTGGCAATTGAAATTCCCAGAGAAGGCAGAGCAACGATTCAACCCGTTGCCGAATACCATCGTTTCGTTGCTGGAAAGCCAAGGCGTCAAAGTCCATTCTGTTTGGACCCCGGTGTTTGGTGATCCGGCGACTTTACAGTCCGACGTCAGCTCCTGGCTGACGCCAAGTCTTGCGCTCATTTTCGGCACTCCGCTCGGAGAGGCGAGCTTTCGATCGTATTATCCGCACGCCATGTTCACTAGGCACGACGACGTCATGGTGGAGATATATGTCGATCCTGTCCGCTCTCCTGTGATGCAGGAGCAGTTCGACGCCATCCTTTATCTTGGGCCGCCTTCCGAGTTAACCTGGAGTGAACTCTCTCCCGCGCTGTCCTCTGATCCGGCATACATCAAAATGCGGTCAGACAGGCTCGCCTGGGCCCGCATTGGCGACGGTCGCTAACGCGCCGATGGCTGTTAGCCGACCCACTGTCCATATCACGCCCCGAGTCAGCTTTTTGAGTACAGCGGCCGTTCGACGCACGGGACCGACTCGGCGAGCGATCTGGAATGGCATGACGAAGCGCAACAAGCTCCGGCGTGAAACTCCGGGGCGCAAGGCCGTTCCGGTCAGAGCACGTGCGACGGAAAACGGGGGATCTGGACCGTGAAGGTCGTCCTGCCGTCTTTCGACCGGGCCTGTATGGTGCCGTTGTGCGCATGTGCGATGCACCGGCTGATGTAAAGGCCCAGGCCCATACTCGAGGAGGGTCCGCTTTGCCTCGGCGGGCGGCTGGCCCATGTCAATGGATCAAAGAGCGTCGGCAGGGCGGCCGCTGGTATCGGGTTGCCTTCGTTCGACACGACGAGAGTCAACTGCCCACCATGACCGAGAGCATCCACGCTTATATTCCCTGCACCGTGCTGGACTGCGTTCACAAGCAGGTTAATCAGCAGTTGGCCGATGCGGGCGCGGTCCCACTTGCCGGCAGTCTCGCCCGTCACGCGCACGTCGATCCGTGCATCCGGATACGAAGCGCGTACCTCATCTGCCGCATCGTTGCAGATACGCCCGATGTCCCGCGACGTGAAGTCACTGGAAGCGCGTCACCCAGGCGGGTACGCGTGAAGAAGAGAAGATCGTCAATCATCCGCCTTCATGCGCACGGCGCCGTGTTGCGCGATCGCCACTGACATGGACGGATTTGCGGTGGCGCGGCAACCGAACGCGACGCTCGGTCCAGCGACGGAAACTGGCCGAACTCGACTATTCTGACGGTGCGCAACCGGTTCCCGGTGCAACATTCGTCGAAGACCTTGTTTCGGGGCACCTTTCGGGGTACATCGAGCACGGGTTATCAGTTCGCGCTCAGTTCCTGCTGTCGCCGCACTCGCGCGTCTTCGTCAAGACGTGTCTCTTCGAGTTCCTGCAGCACGCTGTCGAGGTCGACTGGTCGCGTGTCGAGCTCGATGCGGCCGGTCAGTTTGACATCGACTTTCAGCTCGCCTGCTTCGAACAGCGCCCAGATCTCCGTTCCGTAATCCGCGCCGAGAATTTGCGGTGCAAACCGTCCGAAGTACGCAGCGAGGTTGTCGACGTCACGCTTGAGCATCGAGGCGGCTTCGTTGTTGGCGGCGGCGTCGATGGCCTGAGGCAGATCGATGATCACCGGTCCATCAGCCGCCAGCAGGATGTTGTATTCGGACAGATCGCCGTGAATCACACCCGCGCAGAGCATGCGGACAACCTGGTTGAGCAGCAGGGCGTGCAGTTCAAGGGCGCGCGCTTCAGTCAGATGGACGTCGTTGAGGCGTGGCGCGACGTCACCCGTTGCGTCGACCACCAGTTCCATCAGTAACACCCCATCGGTACAGATATAGGGTTGCGGCACTCGCACGCCCCCGTCGGCAAGTCGGAACAGTGCGTCGACTTCGGCGTTTTGCCACAACTCCTCCTGCATCTGGCGCCCATAGCGAGTACCTTTTTCCATCGCACGCGCCTGCCGGCTATTCTTGACCTTGCGGCCGTCCCGATACGATGCGGCTTGCCGGAAACTGCGCTGCTTCGCGTCCTTGTAGACCTTTGCACACCGCATCGAGTCGCCGCTGCGCACGACGTAGACGGTTGCTTCCTTGCCGCTCATCAACTGGCCGATCACTTCGTCGATGAGTCCTTCGTCAAGAAGCGGTGCAAGCCGTTTGGGTATTTTCATACGACCGACCAGTGCGGCTCGTGGCGCGTGCGTTCGAAATGCGTGGAAGGCGAATGGGTCGCCGAGGTGTGCGGAATCGGCGAACCGATGAATCGCGTGGGCGGTTCCGCTCGTCGGGTTGCTGCGTGGGGAGTGGAGGGAGTCATGCCGGATTATAAAGGGAGCGAGGGGGAGGCGACTCAAATCAAATTTCCTGGCGACTGCGCAGATGCATTGTCGCCGCTCCTGGCCGCTGGCTACTTGCCACGAAGGGCAGCGCCCGACCCACAACAAGCATTCGACTTTCTCCAAAGCGGCAACGGTTGCGCAGGTGTCGATTTTTGGTCTCTTCGAGGATGCGCTCGCGGACGTACGCGCCGTATTGGCGCGAACAGCGGCTTCGGGCGAATGATCTGCTGCGCGAGTGCCGCCAGCGGCTGGAAAGGTCATAGACCAGCGGTACGGTCGCTGCCCGCGAGCATCCGCGCTACGGGCGCGAAAAACCGCAATGTTCCTGCGGGCGCTTTTTTCCGTTTCATCGAGAGCCGTGGAGATTTTGGGCTGTCGCCCATGTACGGACTGCCTGTCGCACGGTAATTATCTGACTGCTGTCAACCCCGGCAGCGACTTCAGATAGACCATCGACACACCTATGTCCCTGTCCGTATTTGAAATGCACTCCGTGGAGCTGTTCTGCCAGCGGCCACCGGGTGCCTGTTATGTCATCTGCGACGAATGGCACTATAAAGCGTGCCTCGGCAAGGCCGCAGACCTTCAGAGGGCCAGTGCGGAGACCCGGGAATTTCTTGACATTGCCGAACTGAATCACAGGAAGTGGGAGGAGGACCGGAAGCTGGTCAGGAATCTCACTGGCCGCAACTGGCTGTTTTTTCATAGGGTCCGGGACCGCGATCCTGACGCCGATGGCTGGTGGGTCATCGTTGCGCTTCTCGAAGAGGTTCGCCGGGGCAAACTGCTTGCCGTTAAAGGTCCGCGTCACGGCCTGTTTCCGTCACCGTACAGCAGCACGCCGTTAATGAATCCCGTAGCGAAGGCCGGCAGTCAGCCGAACGGCGAACCCATTCTGTCTGTGCAGTACGATCCGGCCACCTGGCAAACCCAACTGAACGCTGCCCGCGCAGCCAGAGCTAGCGATAGAGGCGCATCAACGCTGCTCGGCGACGCGCAGCCATTTGAGTATGTGCCTGACGCGTTGAGCGGCGATGTCGTTGAACTCGCCGCGAGCACGAACAACCCAAACTACGCGGCGAAGATGCTGGGGTATGACCGCAAGACGTTTGGGGCTATCTTGCACAGGTTCAAGCCAGGCAATGGCTTGGGGCCAGCCGATAACGTCATCTGGCATGACAACGGCGACGTGTACTTTAATGGTAACCACATCGGAAATTTTCATGACTGGGCAAACTGAGGCCGCTCCAATGGCAGATCACCAACTTGCGCACGCGACCTTTTACATATCTGGCGACTCATTGGAGCCAGCCTTTTGGACGGCGTATTTCGACATCAAGCCGGATACAGCGATTACCAAGGGACAGCCGTTCACCACACCGTCTGGGCGACCGAGCAGCGCGCCGGGCCGCGTTGGCCTTTGGGGCGTGCGCAGTGAGGGCGCAGTTCGTAGCGATTCACTTGAGCCGCATTTGCGTTACCTGATTGGGCGCCTGAATCTGCCGAGAGCGGAACTTGGCCAACTGCTCGCAGACAAGGGACTTCGGATGCGCTTCTTCTGTTACTGGTACAACGAGAGCGGCGACCGCGTGCCTGATGTGCCCGACGATATTCGCACCATGATGGAAGCCATGGGCGGCACGGTTGAGATTGATGAATATCGATAGAGCCTCGCTCGAATGCACAAGCCGATCCTCGCGAGTCGGCTTTTTTGTGCGAGCTTGTAAGGCACAGCGCGAGTGTTATGGGCCGCACTTCTGAACTAATCCTCTATGCCGCAAACATACACGGCCCACGCTTCCATCATCGGGCGGCGCTGTTCCAAATGGTTGTCCCGCTGAGGTAGTAAGGCGACCGTCCCGCCTTTGATCGGAATGACTTCGGCCCCGGCCTTGATCCGGTCAAGGTAATCGGCCCAGCGATATCGACCCGCTTTCAACGGACTGACCGCGCTCTTCCATCCAGGCGAGCGCAACGGCTTTGAATGAATTGGCAGCAGCAAGGCGGGCGGCGCGTTTCCGGCCTTTTTGG
Source organism: Paraburkholderia sp. MM6662-R1 (assembly GCF_050436245.1). Taxonomy (NCBI): domain Bacteria; kingdom Pseudomonadati; phylum Pseudomonadota; class Betaproteobacteria; order Burkholderiales; family Burkholderiaceae; genus Paraburkholderia; species Paraburkholderia sp. MM6662-R1. Next base: position 3,425,597 of record NZ_JBNDLV010000001.1, read on the forward strand.
CTTCCCCGGGATCAATGTTTTGCTGCCAGTTTTTCGCGGGCGTCGTCCCGACGCTTGCGGGCATCGGCAAGCGGCACGTCTGGATAGACGCCAAGTGCGAGGCTCTTTTCCTTTCCGGCGAAACGGTACTTGAAAATCCATCGCTTGCTGCCCGTTGGCGTGACAAGCAGCAGGCCGCCACCGTTGTACAGCTTCTGCTGTTTTTTACCCGGCTTCGTGTTACGGATCGTGACATCGGTCAGCGCCATGTTTGCGTCTCCGGTTGTCGCGCCGCTGCTGGGGGCGTTTTCCATCCGACGGGCGCTTGAATCTTGGCAACCCCCGAAATGACCCCCTGGTGGGGGTTGTAATCGCTGGTGAACCCTTGGAGACTGCAGCAAACAAAAGCCCCGCTCAGCGATAGCTGTCGGGGCTTCGTGATGAACCGTTGAAACCGGTTGAAGAGTGTTTGGTGCCCAGGGCCGGAATCGAACCGGCACGCCTTGCGGCGGGGGATTTTGAGTCCCCTGCGTCTACCAATTTCACCACCTGGGCAGATACTGCAGCGCGCTGCATCGGGAGTTCAGCGCGCGAGGAAGACGCAGATTATGGCCGAAAATCGGTAGACGGGCAAGTCGATTGCCTTCACCCGCCACAGCGCGTTCGCGGCGAGCGGTGCTCAGACCGTGCGCGAGAATCGTGTGAGCGTCTGCTCGCCCAGATAGCGGTCAAATACCATCGCGAGATTGCGCACGAGCATGCGGCCGGCCATTCGCACTTCGAGCTTGCGTGCGCCGAGCGAGATCAGCCCGTCGTCCTCGAATGAACGCAGACGCGCGAGTTCCGGCGCGAACGTGTCGGCGAAGTGGATGCCGTACGCCGCTTCGAATTCGTCGAAGCGCAGTTCGAGGTTGCACATCAGCTGCGTGATCACGTCGCGCCGCAGACGGTCGTCGGCGGACAGGCGGATGCCGCGCGCGATCGCGAGCCGGCCCGCATCGATCGAGTCGGTGTAAGCGGGCAGCTCTCGCGCGTTCTGCGCGTACACGTCGCCGACCTTGCCGATCGACGAGGCGCCAAAACCGATCAGATCGCACTCGGCCCGCGTGCTATAGCCCTGGAAATTGCGATGCAGCGTGCGCTGCGCCTGCGCGCGAGCGAGCTCGTCGGTGGGCAGCGCGAAGTGATCCATGCCGATGTACACATAACCCGCTTCAGTCAGCCGTTCGACGACCCGTTGCAGCAGAGCCAGCCGCTCCTCGCTCGACGGCAGCGTCGCGGGATCCATCTGGCGCTGCATCTTGAAGAGCTGCGGCATGTGCGCATACGCGAACACCGACAGCCGGTCCGGCGCCAGTTCGAGCATCGTGTCGAGCGTGCGGCTGAAGCTCACGACGGTTTGATGCGGCAGCCCGTAAATCAGATCGACGCCGATCGAATGAAAACCGTACGCGCGCGCCGCCTGCATCACCGATGCGGTCATCTCGAACGGCTGGATGCGATTGATCGCCTGCTGCACGCGCGGATCGAAGTCCTGCACGCCGAGGCTCAGCCGGTTGAAGCCGAGGCGGCGCAGAAGCGCGACCGTGTCGGGCGACGCCTCGCGCGGATCGACCTCGATCGAATATTCGGCTCGATCGTCGGGCAGAAGTTTGAAGTGCTCGCGCGTCGCGGCCATCAGCTCGGCCATCTCGTCATGCGACAAAAACGTCGGCGTGCCGCCGCCCCAATGCAATTGCGAGACGGGCCGCTGTGTATCGAAACACGCCGCCTGCAAGCCGATTTCGCGTTTGAGCCGCTCAAGGTACGGCCGCGCATGCGCGCGATTTCTCGTCACGACCTTGTTGCAGCCGCAGTAGAAGCACACGGTGTCGCAAAACGGAATGTGGAAGTACAGAGACAGATCGGTCGACGCGGCACCCGGGTCGGCGGCGGCGCGGTGATAGTCGGCGGTGTCGAACGATTCGCGGAACTGCGGCGCGGTCGGATAGGACGTATACCGGGGACCGTTCGCGCTGTAGCGCGCGAGCAGGTCGGGGCGGAACAGGGCGTCGGTTTGGGACATGAGCGGTGTCGGACGGTGGGCGGCTCTCGCAGCGTGCCGCGTGTCATGGTCAGTCAGCAGCTTCGAGTTTACGTGCGTGCCCGCGGCACCCGATTGTGTAAAAAGGTCACACGGACAGGCAGTGGCACAATGCGGGTCTGGCAATACGTTGCCAAGGTTTGAGTTCAGGAAAGATGACGTGGATCAAAGGTTGAACAGTGCATGGGTGGACGCTCACGCGTGCCGTCCCGATTGCGGCGCGTGCTGTATCGCGCCGTCGATTTCGAGCCCGATTCCAGGCATGCCGAACGGCAAGCCGGCGGGCGTGCGCTGCGTGCAACTCGGCGACGATCTGCGCTGCGCGATCTTCGGCCGGCCGGAGCGGCCCGCATGCTGCTCGGGTCTGCAGCCGCAACTCGAGATGTGCGGCGCGAATCGCGGCGAAGCGCTCGCGTGGCTCACGCAACTCGAGGCGCAAACACAACCGGCATCCCATCCATGACGCACGGCATGTGGTAAACGCCGTCGCTGACCACACCCGTCAACGCAAGCCGATGTCCGCAAGGGCTTCCACAGGAGATTTCGCATGACTCGACCCGCAGCGCCGGCCCGGCGCCGCTTTCTGCGCGCTGCGCTGACCGGCTGCAGCGTGCTTGGCATCACTGTGTCGCTCGCGGCTTGCGCGAGCCCGACGTTTCCGTTCATGCCGTCGCACTACACGTTCTCGCAGAAGCAGGTGCAGGAGGCCGTGCAGCGCAAGTTCCCGTATCAGCGCACGGTGTCGCAGGTGTTCGATGTCGCGCTGAGCAATCCGGTGGTGGGCATGCTGCCCGATGCGAACCGCGTGCAGGTGAAGCTCGACGCGCGTTTCGCGAGTCCGTTCCTGCAGCAGCCGGTCGATGGCGTGTTCACGCTGTCGAGTGAACTTGCATACGACGCGGCGAGCCGTTCGGTGATCCTCAAGTCGCCGAGTGTCGACAACGTCAGCGTGAGCGGCGAGGCGCAGATGTACACGCAGCAGATCAACGCGGCCGCGGCGCTGCTCGCGACCCAATTGCTGACCAACTATCCGATCTACACGTTCAAGCCCGAGCAACTGCAATTTGCCGGCGTCAACTACGAACCCGGTACAATCACGATCCTTACAAACGGCATACGCGTGCAGATCGTCGAAAGATGACTGGCACGCGCGGCCACGTGGGCCGCGCATGCCAGTCATGACCGTGCGGGCCCATTTCGTTGTGACAACCTACCGCGATAAGGGGCACGGATGGATTGGTTACTGGCTTGCAAGGCGCTGATTCTCGGCGTGGTCGAGGGTTTGACGGAGTTCTTGCCGGTGTCGAGCACCGGGCATCTGATCGTCGTCGGCAGTCTGCTGGATTTCTCCGACGAGCACGCGAAGACCTTCGATGTCGTGATCCAGCTCGGCGCGATTCTCGCCGTGTGCTGGGAGTTTCGCCGCCGCATCGGCAACGTGATCGTGGGGCTGCCGAGCCGGCCCGAGGCGCGCCGCTTCGCGCTGAACGTGATCATTGCGACGATTCCGGCAGTCGTGCTCGGGCTGCTGTTCGAGAAGTCGATCAAGGAGGCGCTGTTTTCACCGGTGCCGGTCGCGTTTGCGCTGGTCGCGGGTGGCGTCGTGATCCTGTGGGCGGAGGCGCGCCAGCGCGCGCGCGGCGACGCGGCGGTGCGGGTGCGCAGCATCGACGATCTGAGCCCGCTCGATGCGTTGAGAGTCGGCCTCGCACAGTGCTTCGCGCTGATTCCGGGGACCTCGCGCTCGGGCTCGACGATCATCGGCGGCATGCTGTTCGGCATCGAGCGCCGCGCCGCGACCGAGTTTTCATTCTTTCTCGCGATTCCGATCATCTTCGGCGCGACGGCCTACGAGCTGTACAAGGACTGGCACCTGCTCACCACCGATGCGCTCGGCAGCTTCGCGCTCGGCTTCGCGGCCGCGTTCGTCAGTGCGTTCGTCTGCATCCGCTGGCTGCTGCGCTATGTCGCGTCGCACGACTTCACGGTGTTCGCGTGGTATCGGATCGGCTTTGGCCTGCTGATCCTGCTGATCGGTTATAGCGGCGGGTTGAGCTGGGCCGATTGAGATTTGCCGTGCGATGAAAAAAGGTCCGCGTATGTGCGGACCTTTTTTCGTTGGCTTGCCGTCTCGTCGCGTTACGCGGCGCCGCGCTTGCGGAACACGAGGTCCCACACGCCGTGGCCGAGCCGCAGGCCGCGCCGTTCGAACTTCGTCACCGGACGATAGTCGGGCCGCGGCGCGTAGGTGTCGGCGGTGTTTTCGAGCCGCGGATCGGCGCCGAGCACTTCGAGCATCTGTTCGGCGTAGTTCTGCCAGTCGGTCGCGCAATGCAGATACGCATCCGGCTTCAGACGCGACACGAGCAGGGCGACGAACTTCGGCTGGATCAGCCGGCGCTTGTGATGGCGCGCCTTGTGCCACGGGTCGGGGAAAAAGATGTGCACGCCGTCGAGGCTGTCGGGCGCGATCATGTGCTCGAGCACTTCGACCGCGTCGTGCTGGATGATGCGGATGTTCGTCAGCGACTGCTCGCCGATCAGCTTCAGCAACGCGCCGACGCCGGGCTCGTGGACTTCGACGCCCAGGAAGTCGTCGGAGGGACGGTGCGCGGCGATCTCCGCGGTGGTGGCGCCCATGCCGAAGCCGATCTCCAGCACGCGCGGCGCTTCGCGGCCGAACACGCCGGTCCAGTCGGGTTGTTGTGGTGCATAGGGCACGACGAAGCGCGGGCCGAACTCATCGAGCGCGCGGCGCTGGCCGGTCGACACGCGACCCGCGCGCGTGACGAAGCTGCGGATGCGGCGGTGATGAAGCGTGTCTGCCGGCGTTGCACCCGGCGTGCCGTCGACGTCGTTCGTCTCGTTGCCGGCGGGCTGGTCGGCTGCGCTCGTGGGGGTCGGGGCGTCGTCCGGGAGACCGGAGTCGTTTGGATCGTGGATCATCGTCGATGCTGCTGCAAGGGTGGGGGCTGCGCGGCTTGCGCGCTGTGCCGGGCCGTTGCTACTACAAAAAAGCCGCCTTCAGGGAGGCGGCTCTTGCTGGATTCCGCTGAACACTCAGCGGGAAAGTGGAGCGGGCGATGGGAATCGAACCCACGGCTCTAGCTTGGGAAGCTAGGGTATTACCATTATACGACGCCCGCAGAACTCGCGATTTTACAGGCTTTTGGGCCGTTTGGGCAGGGGTATGGCTCGCGCGCACGAGCAGCCGACCCGTCTTTTCGCTTCTGCGGTTCGAACGGCGCGAGCCTTCAGACTTTGTCTGCGCCTGCCGTTAATCCGAATACTGCCCAACACCGTGCGCTTGCGCTCCCGCAAGCCGGCACAAACCCGGCGCTTCCCATCCCGATCAAGAGATCTTCCCAAGATGCAGTGGCTTTCCAATCTGAAACTGAGCCAGAAGCTTGTCGGCTCCTTGATGCTGTGCGCGTTCGTAACGGCCATCGTCGGCACGGTCGGTGTGCTGAAGGTGCGCGAAGTCGCGACGATGCAAACCGAAATGTACGACCGCGAATTCGTGCCTGTGCGCGACGACGGCACCGCCGCGTGGCAGGCGGCTTCGCACTTCCGGCGCCTCTATTCGTACATCCTGAATCCGGAGCCGGCAGGCCGCGCCGATACGGTGCGCCTGAATCACGGCGGTGAAGCGGCGATCCTGTCGGCATTCGACTACGAGCGCAAGCATGCGACCACCGACGCGCAGAAGCAATTGCTGAGCGACTTCGACGCCGCCTATCCGGCCTATATGAGTTCGGTCGCGAAGGTGATGGCGCTGGCCGATCAGGGCGATCAGACCGGCGCGCTCGCCGAGCTCAAATCGACCACCGACCCGCTGCACGTCAAGCTGCGCACGCTGATGATCAAGCTGTCCGACGTGCGGGACGAGTTGGCCAGGCAGCGTGTCGCGAACGGCGTCGAGATGGTTCGCTCGGTGACGTGGTGGATCGCGAGCTGCGCGGTCGTCGGCGTCGCGGTTGCGATCGGCCTGGGGCTGCTGGTGACGCGCGCGGTCGTGCGGCAGATCGGCGGCGAACCGGCCGAAGTCGCGAAGGTCGTCGAGCAGATCGCGGGCGGCGACTTGAGCCAGCGACTGCACGCCGGCGCCGCCGACGACGGCAGCATCTTGCGCGCGGTCGCGCACATGCAGGAGCGTCTCGCGGCGACGATCGGTTCGATTCGCGAAAGCGCCGAGTCGGTCAGCATCGCTTCGCAGCAGATCGCGAGCGGCAACATCGATCTGTCCGCTCGCACCGAAGAGCAGGCCGCTTCGCTCGAACAGACCGCGGCGAGCATGTCGGAATTGACGCAGACCGTCACCCGCAACAGCGACAGCGCGCGCAACGCGAGCGCGCTCGCGACTGAGGCGGCACAGGTCGCGAACACCGGCAACACTGCTGTCGAGGGCATGGTGCGCACCATCGGTGATATCAGCGGCAGTTCGACGAAAATCTCGGAGATCACCGGCGTGATCGAGGGCATTGCGTTCCAAACCAATATTCTCGCGTTGAACGCGGCGGTCGAGGCCGCGCGCGCGGGCGAGCAGGGGCGCGGTTTCGCGGTGGTCGCGAGCGAGGTGCGCAACCTCGCGCAGCGCTCGGCGAGCGCGGCCAAGGAGATCAAGGAGATGATCACGACGTCGGTCGCGATCATCGAAGGCGGCACGCAGCAGGCAGCCGAAGTCAGCACGACGATGGCGGATATCAAGGCCGCGATTCATCGCGTGTCGGATATCGTCAGCGAGATCGCAACGGCCTCCGAAGAGCAGAACCGCAGCATTCACCAGGTCGGCCAGGCCGTCACGCAGATGGACGAGACCACGCAGCGGAACGCGGCGCTCGTCGAACAGGCCGCGGCGGCCGCGCAATCGCTCGAGACGCAGGCGCGCAAGATGAAGCAGACGGTGTCGGTGTTCCGGACGGGGGAGAGCCGCGGTTTCGCGGCAGCCGTGTAGAAGCCGCGCCGACTCAAGTGGCCGCCGCGCGTCAGCCCAACTTTCCCGCGCAATCAGCTCAGATCACAATATAAGTCAGCTGAACCGCCGCGCGCGTGACGACCATCTGCAGCACCTGCACGATCACGAACAGCAGGATCGGCGACAGATCGATACCGCCGAATTTCGGCAGCACGCGACGCAACGGATTCAGAAACGGCGCGGTCAACTGATACAGAATCGGCATCGCGGGCGAACGCGGATTGAGCCACGACAGCAGCGCCATCAGGATCGTCATCCAGATGATCAGATTGAGCGCCCACTTGATCGCGGTGAGCACCGCGACGATCAGCAGCGTCGGCACGAGCGTCAGCGGATCCGCGCCCGTCAGCACGATCATCAGGACGACGTAGATGATCGCGGCGATCAGCGTTGCGACCACGCTCGCCCAGTCGATGTTGCGCGTGCTCGGCAGGATGCGCCGCAGCGGCAGCACGATCCAGTTGGTCGCCTGCAGCACGGCGTTCGAGACCGGGTTGTACGGCGGCAGGCGCACAACCTGCAGCCACGCGCGCAACAGCAGCGCGGCGCCAAACAGCGTGAAAACGGTATTGAGCAGAAAACGGGCGATATCGCCAAACATCTCGTGTCCTTATGCTTCTGATGACGGCCGCCGACGGGCCGCGGGCTGCCGGCGTCGCCCGATCGGTGCGTGCCGGCGGTTTTCTGGATTTACCCGGTTAGCCAACCGGAGGTTCGACGTCATTGCGCGCCGCCTCCCGATGGCTGTCTGTCCGGCATCACACGGAAATCCGGACCTCGCTGATCAGGATTGTGCCGTTGCCGCCGTCGGTGTAGTTCGGGATATCCGCTAATAGTTGCTCGGACGCGGGCTTGAACACTTTATAGAAGTCGTCCGCGCTATCGAACAGGAAGTGTCCCGCGGCCACGTAAGGCGGTGGCGTGCCGGGCGGCCCGGCGTTCAGGCCCGCGTCGACCGACCAGCCTTTCAGCGCCGGCCCGAACAGCTTCGCCGCGAGCGGCATATGGGTCGCGCAGTAGTAGTCCATGTCGAAACGGCCGTTTTCCCGGTACGGGTAGAGGATGCTGACCTTGATCATTGTGCGTTCTCGTCTGTTGGTCCCGAAGCGCGGCGCGGGTCGTCGCGTGGTTCGCCCGGCGTGCCGGACGTCACATTATCACGGCTTACTTGACGCTTGCACCTGCCGCGGCCTGATTCAGCGAGCGGCCTAGCGATTCCTCCACAGCTTCGGAGATCGCTTCAATCGTCGCGGCCGGCGTTGCGCGACGTCGGGCGAGGTTGACCGCGCGGCGCGTCAGCAGACCATACAGCGCGGCATGGTCGCCGCCGAAGCCTTCGAGCAGCGCGAGCTGCTTCTCGACGACACCCGTGTCGCCGCGCGATACCGGCCCCGCGAGCGCGTTCGGCAGGCCTTTGTCGCGCGCGGTTTCGATCGTGCCGGCGAGCATCGGCAGCAGCGCGCGCAGCGCGTCGTCTTCGGCGAAGCCGAGCGTGCGCCACAACGCCACGCATTCGGCGAGGCTGCAGAGCGCGAAGCTCGCCGCGTAATGCGCGGCGGCGTGATACAGCATGCGGCCGCCCGGCGGAATCGACAGCGGATGGCAGCGCAGCGCGAGCGCGAGCGCGGTCAGCGTCTCCTTCAGTTCGCCGTCGGCTTCGATCGTCACCGAGCAGCCGACGATACGCTCGAGATCGGCGAGCTCGCCGCTAAATAGATACAACGGATGAAAGCCGCCGATCGCCGCGCCCTGATCGCGCGCTGGCGCCAGCAGTTCGACCGGCGAGGCGCCGCTGCAGTGCACGAGCGCTTTGCCGGGGCGGCTGGCCGCATTGCCTCCAAAGCGGAGTGTGTGCGCTGTCGTACCGATGCTGTCGTCAGGAACGGCTAAAAAAACGATATCGGCGGCGTCGACGGCCTGTTGCGGGTCGTCAGTGGCCGCGCAGTGTGCGATCTGGGCGGCGAGCCGGCGCGCGGAATCGGCCGAGCGGCTCGCCACCGCGGTGACCGGATAGCCGGCGCGCGCAAACGCGAGCGCGAGACAACGCGCGAGCCGCCCCGCGCCGATGAAGCCGACGCGCGGCAAGGAAGACTGGGACATGGTCACCTGCTCCAGACGGATCGTGTGAACGGGAAAGCAGCAGTATCTCGCATCCGGCGAAGCGCGGCCGCGATCCGGCCCCTTGCACGGTTCGACAGCAGTCGTCGGATAAGTTTGCGGGCGATATGGCGCCAACGGTCGGTCATCGGGTGGCGTGACGCCCACGGTTGTGAAAACTGTTCACAATCGTGACAGGAACAGTGGTCGACCAGCCGGTTTGGCGGTCGTATTTTCCGTACTTCGTTCGCAGTCAGAAATTCGGGAGGGTCGAGATGAGTATTTTTTCTTACCGAAAGCACTTGCGGTTCCTGACGCGCGCCCAGCGCCGTCGCTGGTGGGATCAGAAAAAGCGCCTTACGCCGCGCGTGCGGATCAGCGGCGCATACGTGCCGCCCAACGTGTCCCGCGAATTCGTGTACGTGAAGGTCGGCTAGTCGCGCGGTCTTCGCAGGTGACAAAATGCCCGGCCTCGAGCAATTGAGCCGGGCATTTTTTGTTGGGAATTTTCTTCCGGCTGTCAGGATTGAAGCGAATTTGTAATTAAAGATTACCGATGCGCGAACTCAAACCCGCGCGCTCGATCAGACCTGTGACGCGCGGCCCGTCGCCCGCGTGCAACCCCTTGATTCCCGGCTGATTTCGCTCAGGTCGCGGCGGCGCGTAGGCGCGCTCGCGCCGCGCTCGGCAAAACGCTTCGGCTCGCCCTTGCAATTTGCAACAAATGCGAACATTTCGGCTGGGGCTTTTTAGATACATTGTTTAGATACATTGATTTCGCAGCATGCGAGGCATGCGCAGTCGGCGACCTTGGCAGGCCGCTAGGAGAATAGAAGTGAAAAAGATCGTTCCGTTTGTCGTTGCAGCCGCACTCGGCTTGGGACTTGCCGGGACCGCTGAGGCAGGTGTTTCCGTCGGTATCGGCCTTGGGGTGCCGATCGCGCCGGCCTATCCGGTCTATGCGGCGCCGCCGCCTGTCTATTACGCCCCGCCTGCGCCGGTGTACGCGCCGCCGGTTGTGTTCGCACCGGCTCCGGTGGTGGTCGGAGGCTATTACGGCTATGGCCGCCCTTACTATCGTGGCTACTACCACGGCTACTATCGCGGCTACGGGCACTCGTACTATCGTCATTAAGAAGGGCGGGCGCGCCTGACGCGCGTGGGAACGTCGACGGCGTAACGCCGGCTTGTGCCGGGTTACGTCGTTTCTTTTTGAGTCGCTGGTTTTTGCTTTCCGCAGTGTTCCTGGCTGGTGTCGTGCGCTCGCGCGAGCGCCGTTCCAAAGCATCGAGGAAGCTGGGAGAATGGCTGCTTCGCCACCGCCCCAAGAGAGTTTCGCCGATGCAAGCGCTTCCCGCTCCCACCTTCGATGACGTCCTCGACGCCGCCGCGCGTCTCGAAGGCGTCGCGCACCGCACCCCCGTTCTGACGTCGAGCACGTTCGACGAGCGCACTGGCGCGTCGGTGTTCTTCAAGTGCGAAAACTTCCAGCGCATGGGCGCGTTCAAGTTCCGCGGCGCGTACAACGCGATTTCGCATTTCGACGCGGAGCAGCGCAAGGCGGGCGTGCTGACCTATTCGTCGGGCAATCACGCGCAGGCGATCGCGCTGTCGGCGCGCCTCGCCGGCATTCACGCGACGATCGTGATGCCGCACGACGCACCCGAGGCCAAGGTCGCCGCGACCAAAGGCTACGGCGGCGAAGTGATCAGCTACGACCGCTACAAGGAAAATCGCGAGGAAATCGGCCGCCGGCTCGCCGAAGAGCGCGGCATGACGCTGATCCCGCCGTACGATCATCCGCACGTGATCGCCGGCCAGGGCACCGCGGTCAAAGAACTGATCGACGAAACCGGCCCGCTCGACATGTTGTTCGTGTGCCTCGGCGGTGGCGGGTTGATCAGCGGCAGTGCATTGTCGGCGGCCGCGCTGAGCCCGGCCTGCACGGTGATCGGCATCGAGCCCGAGGCGGGCAACGACGGCCAGCAGTCGCTCGCACGCGGCGAGATCGTTCATATCGACGCGCCGCGCACGATTGCCGATGGCGCCGCCTCGACGCATCTGGGCCACTACACGTTCGCGGTCATCCGCCAGCTGGTCGCGCGAATCGAAACGGTCAGCGATGCGCAACTGATCGAGACGATGCGCTTTTTCGCGCAGCGCATGAAGATCGTCGTCGAACCGACTGGTTGTCTCGCGGCGGCGGCGGTGCTGAACGGCGTCGTGCCGGTGAAGGGCAAGCGCGTCGGCGTGGTGGTGAGCGGTGGCAATGTCGATCTGCCGAAGCTCGCGCAGTACCTCGCATGAGCGGCTCACGTCGAGTCGCATGAAGAAAAACGGCTCGCCGATGCGAGCCTTTTTTTGTTCGCGAGCCGCTTCAGCTTGCCACTTGCGCGGTGCTCTGCACGATCAGATCGCGATACCCGTTGACGATCACGCTGTACGAGAAATAGGCGAACAGCAGCGCCGACAGAACGTGACACGCGCGCAGCAGACCGGCGCCCGCGCGCTTGCGTCCGTGGCTGCCGAGCCCGCAGATGAAAAGCGTCCAGCACAGGCCGCCCAGAAAGAATCCGCCGAGGAAGATCAGCGCGGTTGTCGGGCTCGTTGCGCCGGCCTTCGCGATCAGCGCGCCGCCGACCGCTGCGAACCACAGGATCGCCGACGGCGACGACACCGCGAGCAGCACGCCGCGCACAAACCCGCGCCATGCCGACTGATGCGGCGCAGCCGCGTCGCCTTCGCCGGCAACAGCTTGCGCCGTGGCCGGGAAGATCGCTTCACGCGCCATCTTCCAGGTGAGAAACAGGAGGATCGCCGCGCCGCCGATCCATACGACCCAGCGCACCGATTCGAACTGCAGCAGCGCGGCCATGCCCGCGAGCGCGAGCGTCGCGTAAATGAGATCGCCGACGCACGAGCCGAGGCCGAGCCAGAAGCCCGGCCGAAAGCCGTGCGACAGCGTCAGCGAAATGATCGCGACGTTGACGAGACCGATATCGAGGCACAGCGACAAGGACAGAAAAAAGCCGTCCGACATCATTGAAAAAGCGTGCATCCGCGCGAGCGCTCCATCCGTTATTGATTGTGTTGTCCCGCGCGCGCTACAGGCCGAGGCCCAACTCGTTCCACAAGCTATCGATACGCTGTTTGACCGCGTCGTCCATCACGATCGGGCGGCCCCATTCGCGGTCGGTTTCGCCCGGCCACTTGTTGGTTGCGTCGAGCCCCATCTTCGAGCCGAGGCCGGCTACCGGCGACGCGAAATCGAGATAGTCGATCGGCGTGCGGTCGACGAGCACCGTGTCGCGCGTCGGGTCCACTCGCGTGGTGATCGCCCAGATCACTTCCTTCCAGTCCCGGATATTGACGTCCTCATCGACGACGACGATGAACTTCGTATACATGAACTGCCGCAGGAAGCTCCACACGCCGAACATCACGCGTTTCGCGTGGCCGGGGTAGCTCTTCTTCATTTGCACGATCGCCATGCGGTAACTGCAGCCTTCGGGCGGCAGATAGAAGTCCGTGATCTCGGTGAACTGCTTCTGCAGCAGCGGTACGAACACTTCGTTCAGCGCGACGCCGAGCACCGCCGGCTCGTCGGGCGGTCTGCCGGTGTAGGTGGAGTGATAGATCGCGTCGCGGCGCATCGTGATGCGCTCGACCGTGAAGACCGGGAACCACTCCTGTTCGTTGTAGTAGCCGGTGTGATCGCCATACGGGCCTTCGAGCGCGTGTTCGTACGTGGCCGACGCACCCTTCGACGGACGCGGCGGTGCGCCGGCCGGGGCGGGCGAGGGTGCGCCTTCCTGCGGATAGATGAAGCCCTCGAGCACGATCTCGGCGCGCGCGGGGACCTGCAGACCGTCGACGCCCGGTGTGACGCATTTCGCGAGCTCGGTGCGCCCGCCGCGCAGCAGGCCGGCGAACTGGTATTCGGACAGCGTGTCGGGTACCGGCGTGACCGCGCCGAGAATCGTCGCCGGGTCCGCACCGAGCACGACGGCCACCGGATACGGCTTGCCGGGATTTTTCAGCGCGAACTCACGAAAATCGAGCGCGCCGCCGCGATGCGCCAGCCAGCGCATGATCAGCTTGTTACGCCCGATCAGTTGCTGGCGATAGATACCCAGGTTTTGTCGACTCTTGTTCGGCCCTTTCGTGACGGTCAGACCCCAGGTGATCAACGGCCCGGCATCGCCGGGCCAGCAGGTCTGAATGGGCAATTTGGCAAGGTCGACGTCATTGCCTTCCCAGACGATTTCCTGGCAGGGCGGTGCGTTGACCGTCTTCGGCGCCATGTCCCACACGGCCTTCGCTAGCGACAGCAGCTTGCCGGCGTCCTTGAGCCCTTTCGGCGGCTCGGGTTCCTTCAACGCGGAGAGTAGCCGACCGACATCGCGCAGCGATTCGAGCGCCGCCTGGTCGCCCGCGCCTGCTTCGGCATCGATGCCCATGCCAAGCGCGACGCGGCGCGGCGTGCCGAACAGATTGCCAAGCACCGGGAACGCGTGCCGCTCGGTGTTCTCGAACAACAGAGCCGGGCCGCCCGCGCGGAGCACACGGTCGCAAAGTTCGGTCATTTCGAGATTCGGCGACACTTTTTGCGAAATTCGGCGCAATTCACCGATCGCCTCGAGGCGGCCGATGAAATCGCGTAAGTCTTTGTATTTCATCTGTGACGGTTCAGGGCCGCATGCACGGCGCATAGGACGGGGAGGCAGGAGGAACGGCGTTGGTACCTATCCGGCGCAAAAAACGATTGTCGATTTTACCTGCGTTAGCCGCCGCACGTAGATCGACCAAAGGGTCTAGTCCAAACAGCCAGGGTCGGATCGCCCGAAACGCGCATTGAGCGCGGTTCTCGGATGACTGAACACTGTTCATAATTACGAAAAGTTATCATTCTTGAATTCTATAGTGTTGACGATCTATAAAACCGTGCATAGAATCCGTCCACATTGGTTGCAGGGCGTTAACCTTTTTACCGTCGCCCCCGGTCCTCAGACGCAACGCGTCACCGTTTTGCTTCCCTGCAGGGTAGAACGGCATTATTGAAGTCCCTCACCAGCGTCCACCAACGCTGGTTTTTCGCGTGGGAGCCAAGCCCAATACACATCGAGTATGTGTGGGCTGTTTTTGAGATGGCTCCCCAAACGGTATTTGTTGCCGTTTTCCCGACGTCGCTGCTGCCCAACCAGAGAGCACGCGATGTCTTGACTCTGCGAGCGCGCCGTACCGCCTGATTTGTCCCGGCGGAGTTCGCGGATCATGCAAGATGGGAGATCTGAATGAACGCCTGGTTATCGTGGCGTCCCGATGAGCGTATTGCGCAGATTGTGCGCGGTGCGCTGCGCAGCGGGACGCGACTGAGTCATCACCTATTCAGCATTGTCGGCGGGATCGCCGTGGTGCTGGCTCTCGCACTGTGGCTGATGCCGACCTGGCGCGGCGCGCTCGCCGCGCGTCTGATGCCGGTCATTTCCGCCGCCGTGCAAGCGGGCCCCGCCCGCCTGCTGCAAGGCAATCCGCTGCCCGCCATCGGACCGACCAGAAACGCCGACGCATCCTCCGACGAATCGCTGTCGGCCAATTCGCCGAACATGCTGACCACGCCGAGTCCCACCGATGGCTCGAACGACGGCAGCATGACCCTCACCGCGGCCACCACCGGCTTCGACGGCGCGTTCGACGGCGCCGGCACGTCGGGCACGAGCGCCGCCGCGCTCAACGGCCTCGATCCGCGCACGATGCAGGGCGTCAGCGCGCTCGCACGTCTGATTCCGCAGCAGCGCGTGTCCGCCGATGCACGCGATGACCGCGTGCTCGTGTCGAGCCACGAGCAGGACCTGGTCGCGTCGTACCTCGCGCGGCGTTATCGCGTCGCTCAGGAGCCCGTCGGCGAGCTCGTAAAAGCCGCGTTCGACACCGGCCGCGAAGTCGGCCTCGATCCGCTGCTGCTGCTGTCAGTGATGGCGATCGAATCGGGCTTCAATCCGTACGCCGAGAGCGGCGTCGGCGCGCAGGGCCTGATGCAGGTGATGTCGAAGGTGCATTCGGACAAATTCCAGTATTTCGGCGGCCAAAGCGCGGCGCTCCAACCGCTCGCGAACATCAAGGTCGGCGCGCTCGTGCTGAAGGATTGCATCGCGCGTGGCGGCTCGCTGCCGGGCGGCCTGCGTCTGTACGTCGGCTCCACCACGCCGGATGACGGCGGGTACGGCGCGAAGGTGATGGCCGAGCGCGGTCGTCTGCGCGACGTCGCGCGCGGCCGTAAGGTGCCGATCAATGCGCCGCAAGCTCCGGTGCTGACCGCGTCGGCCACGCCGGCGCCAGCCGCGGCGACGAGTGGTGGCAACGGCAAACGCGTTCAGGTGACGCTGCAAGGCGGTCACGCGCTGAGCCAGGCGACGTCGGCGGTGCACACGCAGCCGGCCGATCAGGACGACGCGAGCGCCAATTCGACGACGCGCCACGTGGCGTCGGCGTCGGAGCTGGGGGCTTGAGTTAGACGTTGCCGTGCCGCATGAAAACAACAAGGACACCCTCGGGTGTCCTTTTTTGCGTCTGGCACGGTTGCTGCCGAATCAATCCCGATGCGTCAATGCCGCCCGAACAGCTTTGCCAGCCGCTCGACCGCCTCTTCGAGCTTTGGATAGGCGGTCGCATACGACAGCCGGATGTAGTCCTTCGGCGCGTGCGTGCCGAAGTCCATGCCCGGCACCAGCACGACCCCGGCATCGTGCAGCATCGCCTTCGTGAGCGCCGCGCTGTCGCCGGCCGCCGGATGCGCGACGCCTCGGCAGTCCGCGTACACGTAGAACGCGCCGTCCGGCATCACCGGCACGGAGAAGCCGAGCGATTCGAGCGCCGGCGCGATGAAGTCGCGGCGTCGCTTGAATTCGAGGCGCCGCGCTTCGTAGATCGCGATCGTCTCCGGCTCGAAACAGGCGAGCGCCGCGTGCTGCGCGAGCGCCGACGCGCAGATGAACAGGTTCTGCGCGAGCTTTTCGAACGCGCTGACCATCGCGGGCGGCACGACGAGCCAGCCGAGCCGCCAGCCGGTCATGTTGAAGTACTTCGAGAAGCTGTTGACGGTGACCACGTCGTCGCCGAACGACAGCGCCGACACCGGCTTGGCGTCGTAGCTGAGGCCCTGGTAGATCTCGTCGACGATCGAGAAGCCGCCGCGCGCGCGCACGGCCTTGACGATGCGCTCGAGTTCGGCCGGCTCGATCGACGTGCCGGTCGGATTCGACGGCGACGCGAGCAGCACGCCGCGGGTGCGCTCGCCCCACAGGCGTTCGACGTCGGCGGCGGTCAGCTGGAAGCGCTCGGCCGGCCCGCTCGGCACCATCACCGGCTTGCCTTCGGCGGCGATTACGAAATGGCGGTTGCACGGATAGCACGGGTCGGGCATCAATACTTCGTCGTCGCGATCGACGAGCGCCGCGCACGCCAGCAAGAGCGCGGCCGATGCGCCCGCGGTCACCACGATCCGCGCCGGATCGACGTCGATGCCGTAGAACTCGGCGTAATGCGCGGAAATCGCATCGCGCAGCGCGTGCACGCCGAGCGCGCTGGTGTACTGCGTGACGCCGCGGCGCAGCGCGCTCGCGGCCGCCTCGATGACCGGCTCGGGCGCCGTGAAATCCGGCTCGCCGATGCCCATGTGAATGATGTCGCGCCCCGCGCGTTCGAGCAGCACGGCCTCCTTGGCCAGTTCCATCACGTAGAAAGGCTGGATGGCATCGACGCGCGCGGCAAGCCGCACGAGAGGTTCGGTCACGGAGTTCATACGGTCAGTCCAGTTCAGAAGCAGGACGGCGCCTACCCATCAAATGATGCGTTCATCGATGCGCGCAGCGCCGTCCTTGCGGGCGATCGAGGTGCTTCGCCCTGTGCAGTGCGACGTGGCAGGGAGCCGATGCGCGGCATGGCCCCACCGGCGCCGCGCTCAGCTCTTGCGAGCCGCCTGCGTCTCGGTGGCGCGCAGTTGCGCCGAGAGCTTGTCGAGCACGCCGTTCACGTACTTGTAGCCGTCCGAGCCGCCGAACGTCTTGGTCAGCTCGACCGCTTCGTTGATGACCACGCGATACGGAATGTCGACGTGATTCTTCAGTTCGAACGCGGCGACCAGCAGCACCGCGCGTTCGACCGGCGACAGTTGATCGATCGGACGGTCGAGGCACGGCGCGATCGCGGCGGAAAGTGCTTCGGAATCGCGCATCACGCCATGCAGGATCGCGTCCAGGTGCTCGTGATCGGCCTTGTCGTAACCTTGCGCGCCGCGTAGTTGCGCGTCGATCTCACCGCCGGGCGAGCCCGACAGCAGCCACTGGTAAAGCCCCTGCGTGGCCAGTTCGCGGGAGCGTCGGCGTGCGCTCTTCATGCCTCTTCCTCGTCGTCTTCGTCTTCATCTTCGTCATCGCCGCCGAGCTGCTCGAGCGCGACCGCGAGGTTCGCCATTTCGACAGCCACGCGCGCGGCGTCGCGACCCTTCTCGGTCATGCGCGCGACGGCTTGCTCGTCGTTCTCGGTGGTCAGCACCGCGTTCGCGACCGGAATGCCGAAGTCGAGGCCGATGCGCGTGATGCCCGCGCCGCTTTCGTTCGAAACCAGCTCGAAGTGATAGGTCTCGCCGCGGATCACCGCGCCGAGCGCGATCAGCGCGTCGAATTGCGCGCTTTCCGCGAGCTTTTGCAGCGCGAGCGGGATTTCCAGCGCGCCCGGCACCGTGACGAGCAGCACGTCTTCGCCGGTCACGCCGAGGCGTTCGAGTTCTTCGATGCAGGAGTCGGCGAGGCCGTTGCAGACGGGTTCGTTAAAGCGCGCCTGGACGATGCCGATGCGCAGTCCGTCGCCGTCGAGATTCGGTTGGTATTGTCCGATTTCCATATGAATTCCGTAGTGTTTGAGTGGGCGCGAGGCGCGTGAGTGGTCGGATCAGAGTTGCGGGGCTTGCGTTTTGCTGCCGGGCATCGGAATGAAGCCCGTGACTTCGAGACCATAACCCGACATGCTGCCGAGCTTGCGTGGGTTCGACAGCACCTGCATCTTGCCGACGCCGAGTTCGCGCAGAATCTGCGCGCCGATGCCGTAGGTCTTGAAGTCGACCGGCCGGCGCTTCAGCGCGTCCGCTTTTTCCTTCGAGTCGAACGCCTTGAAGACGTCGATCAGATGGTCTTTCGAGTCGCCGCAGTTCAGCAGTACGACCACGCCGAGATCGCGTTCTGCGATTTCTTTGATGGCCGCGTCCAGCGTCCAAGAATGGGTGGATTCGCCGACTTCGAGCAGATCCAGCACCGACAGCGGCTCGTGCACGCGCACCGGCGTGTCGCGATCGGGCATCGGCGTGCCGCGCACCAGCGCGATGTGCGGCTGGCCGCTCGGCTGATCGAGATACATGACCGCGCGGAACGCGCCGTGCGCGGTTTGCATCGTACGTTCGCAGACACGCTCGACGATCGACTCGGTGCGGCTGCGATAGTGAATCAGATCGGCGATCGTGCCGGTCTTCAGGCCGTGCTCCTTGCCGAACTCGAGCAGGTCCGGCAGACGCGCCATCGTACCGTCGTCCTTGATCACTTCGCAGATCACCGCGGCAGGCGTGAGGCCCGCGAGCCTCGTGAAGTCGCAGCCGGCCTCGGTATGGCCGGCACGCACCAGCACGCCGCCCGGCTGCGCCATGATCGGGAAGATATGGCCCGGCTGCACGATGTGCTCGGCTTTCGCGTCCGGCGCGACCGCGGCCGCGATCGTGCGGGCCCGGTCGGCCGCCGAGATGCCGGTCGTCACGCCTTCGGCCGCTTCGATGCTGACCGTGAACGCGGTGCCGTACTGCGTGCCGTTGCGGTAGGTCATCAGCGGCAGGTTCAGCTGCTGGCAGCGATCCTGGGTCAGCGTCAGGCAGATCAGGCCGCGGCCGTAGCGAGCCATGAAATTGATCGCTTCCGGAGTGACAAACTCGGCGGCGATCACGAGGTCGCCCTCGTTCTCGCGGTCTTCTTCGTCGACGAGGATCACCATCCGGCCGGCTTTCAGTTCGGCAATGATCTCTTGGGTGGAGGCGAGCGTCATGTTGGCGAGTTTTTCGGGAAAGCGCGTATTTTACGCCACGCGCGAGCCCAAGTCGCCTCCGCCAGACGACATAGGCCGTTCGGCCGACCGTGACGAGCCGGGCGGGGTTGCCATGCTCGTCGAAACGGTGGGCGCGCGCGCGAGTGGCGTTGGCGGCAACGCGAAGTGTGCTCCAGCGCGGCCCGCTTTACGGATTGCAATAGTGCGGAACGGTACTTGCGACGCAGCAGGCAGCTTCGTCTCACTACCACCTGGAGACCGGAATGTCGGGGACCGTCGGCTGTTGCATCAATGAAGGGCGTCACGCGCGCGCGCAAGGAGCGCGTCGATGAAGCGCGGCGCCACGAGCGGGGGCTCGTCGCAAGCGCCCGTGAGCGCGCTGCGCGCGAGCGCGTACCGCATTCCGACCGACGCGCCGGAGGCCGACGGCACGTTCGCGTGGGACGCGACCACGCTGGTCGTCGTCGAGGTCGACGCGGGCGGCGACACCGGCATCGGCTACACGTACAGCGATGCGTGCATCGTCGCGCTGATCCAGGGCGCGCTCGCCGCCTGCGTGCTGAATCACGACGGATTGGACGTCGGCGCGCATTGGCAACGGTTGCAACGCCAGGTGCGCAATCTCGGCCGCGCGGGACTGGCCGCGACAGCCATTTCGGCAATCGACTGCGCGCTGTGGGACCTGAAGGCGAAGCTGCTCGGCGTGCCGCTCGTCGGGCTGCTCGGCGCGTTGCGCCCGGCCGTGCCGGCTTACGGCAGCGGCGGCTTCACCACGTATACGAACCAGCGCTTGCAGCAGCAGTTCGCCGGCTGGGTCGCGCAGGACGGCTGCCGGTGGGTAAAGATGAAAATCGGCAGCGAGCCGGACAAGGACCCGGCGCGCGTCGCGGCGGCGCGCGCGGCGATCGGCGGCGCGGGCCTGTTCGTCGACGCGAACGGCGCGTTCACGCCGCAACGGGCGCTGTACTACGCGCAACGTTTCGCCGAGCACCAGGTGAGCTGGTTCGAGGAGCCCGTGTCTTCGGACGACGAAGCGGGCCTGCGCGGCGTACGCGAGCGCGTGCCGGCCGGCATGGAGATCGCCGCCGGCGAATACGGCTACACGCTCGACGACTTCCGCCACCTGCTCGCGGCGGGGGCCGTCGATGTGCTGCAGGCCGACGCGAGCCGTTGCGGCGGCATCACCGGTTTTCTGCAGGCCGCCGCGCTGTGCGACGCGTATCACGTGCCGCTGTCCGCGCATTGCGCACCGGCGTTGCATCTGCACGTCGCGTGCGCGGCGCCGCGCTTGCGCCATCAGGAGTGGTTCCATGACCACGTCCGGATCGAAGCCATGCTGTTCGACGGTGCGCCGCGTTTGCGCGACGGCCAGATGGAGCCGGATCTGTCGCGGCCCGGTTGCGGGCTCGAGTTCAAGCATGGTGACGCCGAGCGCTACCTCATCAAATAAAGCAAGGCCACGACAAGGAAGCGATATCGATGGGCTCTTCACGCGTACCCGGATTGCTGTACACGGCGGCGGCGGTGACGGCCGTCGCGGCCTTGGCCGCGCGCGGCGTGGGAAGACCTGAGTCGCATCGCGAACGGCGTGAGAGCGGCCCGCAACACCACGAGCGTCGGGCATCCGTGACGTTCCCGACGTGTGCCGCCCGCAGCCACCAGCGCGCGCCGGCGCGCGTGCACGCGAGCGAACCCACCGCCGAGGTTGAGGCACACGTCGAAGCGGCCCGCACCTTCAACCACAGCTCCGCGCTGCTCGCGCTGTCGGTGCTCGCCGACAGCGCGATGGAGCACTACCGCGGCTCGTTCGACAACCCCGCGATGTTCACGCCACTCGTCAGCGCGAGTCTGTCGCTCGCCGCGGGCCTGCATGGTGGCGCGGATCGTCGCGGCCAGACGCATCGCGCGCGCCATGCGATCTATCTGGCCGCGGCGGCGACGGGCATCGCCGGCACGGGCTTCCATTTCTACAACGTGATGAAGCGGCCGGGCGGCTGGAGCTGGAACAACCTGTTTCACGCGGCACCGCTCGGCGCGCCGAGCGCGTTGCTGCTGTCAGGCGCGCTCGGTGCCGTCGCCGAACGCTTGCGCGACGAGCCCGCAGACGACCCGCAACTGCTCGGCATGCCGGCCGGTCAGGCGCTCGGTCTGCTGGTCGCGGCGGGTCTCGTCGGCACGGTGGGGGAGGCCGCGCTG
This sequence comes from Paraburkholderia sp. MM6662-R1, assembly GCF_050436245.1. NCBI lineage: Bacteria > Pseudomonadati > Pseudomonadota > Betaproteobacteria > Burkholderiales > Burkholderiaceae > Paraburkholderia > Paraburkholderia sp. MM6662-R1. Next base: position 3,447,010 of record NZ_JBNDLV010000001.1, read on the forward strand.
CTGCATTTTCGTGGCGCGTTTCAGCATCGCGCGATGTACGCGCCGGTCAGCATTCCGCCCATCACCGCCGCGCTGCTCGCGCATGCCGCGCTGTCCGCTCCGCGCGAGCGCTGGTACACGCGGCTCTGGTTACGCGTCACGACCGTGCTCGGCTTTGTCGGCGCGGGTTTTCACGCGCGCGGGATCGCGCGTCGTCAGGGCGGCTGGCGCAACTGGAGCCAGAATCTGTTCGACGGGCCGCCGCTGCCCGCGCCGCCGAGCTTTTCCGCGCTGGCGCTCGCCGGGCTCGCCGCACTGCGTCTGCGGGAGACTGAAAAATGACCAACCGACCACGCTCGACCCGAGTTACCCGCTATCCCGGCTACGACGTGCTCGACAAACGCACGACGCCGTCGTGGGACGCGCACACCCGCGCGGTGATCGCCGAACGCCTCGCGACACCGCTCGAGCCGCGCTTTTTCAAGGCGGTCGAATGGCTCGCGGTCACGTCGCTGTGCGCCCGCATCGTGCCGCAAGCGAATGCGCAACCAGTGGTGCCGCTCGCCGCGTTGCTCGACGCGCGGCTCGCCGGCAATGGCAACGACGGCTACCGCGACGCCCGTTTGCCGCCGATGCGCGACGCCTGGCGCATCGGCCTTGCCGCGCTCGATGCCGAGTGCCGCGAGCGCCGCGGCCTGCCGTTCGCGAGCCTCGCGGAGGACACGCAGATCGCGCTGCTCGGCGAGATGCAGCGCGGCGAACTGACGAACCCCGCGTGGCGCGGCATGCCGTCGAAGCTGTTCTTCGGCGAGCGCGTGCTGCACGACATCTGCGGGCTCTACTACTCGCACCCGCACGCGTGGAGCGAGATCGGCTTCGGCGGCCCGGCGAATCCGCGCGGCTATGTGCGCATGTACCTGAACCGGCGCGATCCGTGGGAGGCGGTCGAAGCGACGCCCGACACCCATGAGCAGGCCGCGAAGGAGAACCGCCGTGTCCGATGACGCGCAGCAACGGCCACGCGGCAAGGACGGCCGCGCACCCGATGTGTTCCAGCGCGGCGGCTGGGTGCCGATGCGCACGTACCCTGACGGCGAGGAGGTCGATTTCGCGATCGTCGGCACCGGCGCCGGCGGTGGCACGCTCGCGTGCCGGCTTGCGGAAAAAGGCTTCAAGATCGTCGCGTTCGATGCCGGCGCGTGGTGGCGTCCGCTCGAAGAGTTCGCGTCTGACGAAGCGCATCAGGAAAAACTGTTCTGGACCGACGAGCGCATCTGCGACGGCGACAATCCGTTGAAGCTCGGCAACAACAACAGCGGCAAGGCGGTGGGCGGCAGCACGGTCCATTTCGCGATGGTGTCGCTGCGCTTTCGGCCCGAGTGGTTCAAGTCGCGCAGCGTGCTCGGCTATGGCGCCGACTGGCCGCTCGACTGGCGCGAGATGTGGCACTACTACGGCGAGGTCGAGGACGCGCTGAAAATCTCCGGACCGGTGAACTATCCGTGGGGGCCGAGGCGGCCGCGCTATCCGTATCGCGCGCATGAGCTGAACGCGGCGGCGCTGGTGCTCGCGCGCGGCGCCGAGGCGCTAGGCATCGGCTGGAGCCCGACGCCGCTCGCGACCCTCTCCGCGCCGCGCGGCCGCGCGCATCCGTGCGTGTACCGCGGCTTTTGCGTGTCCGGCTGCGCGACCAACGCGAAGCAAAGCGCGCTCGTCACGTGGATCCCGCGTGCGCTGCGAGCCGGCGCCGAGGTGCGCGATCTGGCGATGGTCGGCCGCGTCGTCACCAACGACGCGGGGCTCGCCACCGGCGTCGAATATCTGCGCGAAGGACGCTGGCGATTCCAGCGCGCGAAGCACGTGGTGGTGGCCGGCTACGCGATCGAAACGCCGCGCCTGTTGCTGATGTCGGCCAACAGCCGCTTTCCCGACGGACTTGCGAACAGTTCGGGACTCGTGGGCAAAAACCTGATGGCGCAGTCGAATCAGGGCGTCTACGGCACCTTCGATGAAGACATCCGCTGGTACAAGGGGCCGCCGTCGCTCGCGCTCACCGAGCACTGGAACTACGAAGACAAGGGCAAAGATTTTTTCGGCGGCTACTGCTACATGAGCCAGGGGCCGCTGCCGAACGGATGGGTCGCGGTGCAGAATGGCCGCGGCTTGTGGGGCGACGCGCTCGGCGCGGAGATGCTCAAGTACAACCACCAGGCGGGGCTGAAGATCGTCGGCGAGATGCTGCCGCAGCAGCGCAACCGCGTGACGCTTGCCGACGAGAAGGACCAGTACGGGCTGCCGATCGCGCGCGTCACCTATTCATGGTGCGACAACGACAAGCGGCTCATCGCGCATTCGCTCGACTTCATGGAGCAGGCGCTCGCGGCCGCCGGCGGCAAGGAGATCTGGCGCGAGACCGACGACACCTGCCACCTGAACGGCACCGCGCGCATGGGTGACGATCCGTCGACGAGCGTCGTCGACGCGGACTGCCGCAGTTGGGACATCCGCAACCTGTGGGTGTGCGACGGCTCGGTGTTTCCGACGGTGGGCGGCGTGAATCCGTCGCTGACGATTCAGGCGATCGCGTGTCGCACCGCCGAGCGCATCGCCGCGCTAGCCGCGCGCGGCGAGTTGTAGGGGCAGTGTTGCCCGCGCGCATGAACCGCAGTCCGAAACGACGGAGTACTCACTGGGCGATCCGGGTGGTTACACAACATGCTCTCCATGCATCGAACATTGACTTACGTCATGTTTGAGGCGCAAAAACGGGCCTCATTTTCGATGCCCCACCTGCATGGTGCAATGCAAAATCCATAGAAAGGCCGGGCTTGCTGGCCTCACCATACCCTGCAGGTATGAAAAAGGACAGGAAAAGTATTGGACGGGCCAAACGGGCGAAGGGTATAAAAACATCCAATGAACTCACTTCCCGCCGCAGCCGCCATGACCCAAGCGACCATCGAACGTATCGAAACCCGCCTCGTCGATCTGCCGACGATCCGTCCTCACAAGCTGTCGGTCGCCACGATGTACGGGCAGACGCTGATGCTGGTCAAGGTCTACTGCAGCGACGGCATCGTCGGGATTGGCGAAGGCACCACGATCGCCGGCATGGCCTACGGCCCGGAAAGCCCCGAAGCAATGAAGCTCGCGATCGACGCCTACTTCGCCCCGGCGATGATCGGCAAGGACGCGACGCAGATCCAGGCGCTGATGGCGCACCTCGGCAAGCTGGTCAAGGTCAATCATTTCTCGAAGAGCGCGCTCGAAACGGCGCTGCTCGACGCGCAAGGCAAACGTCTCGGCGTGCCGGTGAGCGAACTGCTCGGCGGCCGTCGCCGTGAGCGCGTGCCGGTTGCGTGGACGCTCGCGTCGGGCGATACCGCGAAGGACATCGCCGAAGCCGAGCACATGCTCGACGTGCGCCGCCACAAGGTCTTCAAGCTGAAGATCGGCGCGAAGGAACTGAAGACCGACATCAAGCACGTCACCGAGATCAAGAAAGCGGTCGGCGAGCGCGCCGCGGTGCGCGTCGACGTGAACATGGCGTGGAGCGAGACCCAGGCCGCCTGGGCGATTCCGGCGCTGGCCGACGCGGGCTGCGATCTGGTCGAGCAGCCGGTCGCGACCGCCGCGGCGCTCGCGCGACTGATGCGCCGCTTCCCGGTCGCGCTGATGGCCGACGAAGTCTTGCAAGGCCCGGACAGCGCGTTCGAGATCGCGAAGAACGGCGGCGCCGATGTATTCGCGATCAAGATCGAGCAGAGCGGTGGTCTGTTCGCCGCGCAGCGCGTGGCCGCGATCGCAGATGCCGCCGGCATCGAGCTGTACGGCGGCACGATGCTCGAAGGCGCGTTCAGCACGGTGGCGTCGGCGCATCTGTTCGCGAGCTTCGCGAATCTGCAATGGGGCACCGAGCTGTTCGGGCCGTTGCTGATCACCGAAGAAATTCTGACCACGCCGCTCGACTACAGCGACTTCGAACTGACCGTGCCGAACGGCCCGGGTCTCGGCATCGAACTCGACGAGGCGAAGGTCGAACGATTCACGCGAGACGGGCTGATGAAGGTCACCCGCTAAACGGATTTAGATCAAGAGGATTCAACGATGCTTTTCCATGTGCGAATGGACGTGCACCTGCCGGTCGACATGCCGGCCGAAGTGGCGAACGAAATCAAGACCCGCGAGAAGGCTTACTCGCAGGAGCTCCAGCGTAGCGGCAAGTGGCGTCATATCTGGCGCCTCGTTGGCGAGTACGCGAATTACAGCATCTTCGATGTAGAGAGCAATGCCGAACTTCACGACGTTCTGTCCGGCTTGCCTCTGTTCCCGTACATGAAGATTTCGGTGACGCCTCTGTGTCGTCACCCGTCGTCGATTCGGGACGACGACATCTGAGCCCAGGGGCCAGGCGCTTTTGACGGCGAGCGCATCCAAAGCCATCTTTTCCCCCTATACCAACTGGAGACAGTCATCGTGAGCGTCAAAGTATTTGAAACCAAAGAAGTGCAGGATCTGCTGAAAGCCGCTTCCAACGTCGATGCCGGGAATGGCAACGCGCGTTTCCAGCAGATCGTTTTCCGGCTGCTGGGCGACCTGTTCAAGGCAATCGATGACCTCGACATCACGCCCGACGAAGTCTGGGCCGGCGTCAACTATCTGAACAAGCTCGGTCAGGACGGCGAAGCGGCGCTGCTCGCGGCCGGCCTCGGTCTCGAGAAGTATCTCGACATCCGCATGGACGCCGAGGACAAGAAGATCGGTCTCGAAGGCGGCACGCCGCGTACGATCGAAGGCCCGCTGTACGTCGCCGGCGCGACGGTGCGCGAGGGCGTCTCGAAGATCGACATCAACCCGGACGAAGACGCGGGCCCGCTGGTGATTCGCGGCACGGTCAAGGATCTGGACGGCAAGCCGGTCGCCGGCGCGGTCGTCGAGTGCTGGCACGCGAACTCGAAGGGCTTCTACTCGCACTTCGATCCGACCGGCGCGCAGAGTGACTTCAACCTGCGCGGCGCGGTGAAGACCGGCGCCGACGGCAAGTACGAGGTCCGCACGCTGATGCCGGTAGGCTACGGCTGCCCGCCGCACGGCTCGACGCAGCAGCTGCTGAACGTGCTGGGCCGTCACGGCAACCGTCCGGCGCACGTGCACTTCTTCGTCAGCAGCGACGGCCATCGCAAGCTGACCACGCAGTTCAACATCGAAGGCGATCCGCTGATTTGGGACGACTTCGCGTATGCAACGCGCGAAGAGCTGATTCCGCCGGTCGTCGAGAAAAGCGGTGGCGCGGCGCTGGGCCTGAAGGCCGATACGTACAAGGAGATCGAGTTCAACTTCACGATCACGCCGCTGGTCCAGGGTAAGGACAACCAGCTCGTCCATCGTCCGCGCGCTTCGGCCGAAGCGTAATCGCACGAGGCGGCGCCGTGGCGACACGGCCGCTGCCTTTCGTTGCCAACGGCCGGTGGTCTTGCCGGCCGAATCCCTGAAGCGTCGTGCTGCCGTTGCTTGGCGTTCTGGGCGAGTCGTCGCAAGGGGCGCTCGCAAGGCTCGAGCAACAGCGAAGAACCGATCGCGCCCGCGGGAGAAGACGGCGGTCGCGGGGAGTCCGCGTTGCTCGCGGCCGCCGCGACGCCTGCGCCGGAGTGAGCCGTATCGCCACTCGCGTGCGGTAGATTGAAAACGAAATTCGTTTCGACCGCCACAGGCTGATTGTCCATGCCCGTGAGCGCGCTGCACTGGGCACGCCGCGATGCCTGAAGGGCGAGGTTGTCGAACGCTGGATTGCCGGACGAGACTTCGACGACCGCGTCGCTGATCTGTCCACGTTCGTCGACCCATGCACGCACGATCGCATGGGGACGCGGCGCGTGCGCGACCGCAGCGCCGGAGCAGGTGCGGCTCTTTCATTGTGATTGTCAGCTTCGGATCGTGCACGCGCGCTGGGTCACGACCCCGGATTCGCCTCGCTCAAACCGGCTTGCTGCGCGGATCGATCGCTGTCCCGATACGCACCGAGCATGCGCTCCTGGTATCGCGTAACGGTCTCGAGGGAAGTGGCCAGGTTACGTCGAGGACGGATCGCCATCGCGCGGCGCATTGAGCATCCGCTCCACATAGCGCGCAATCAGATCGATCTCCAGATTCACTTTTACCCCGTCGTGCAGATGCTTGAGCGCCGTCACCTGCACGGTATGCGGAATCAGATTGATCGAGAACTCGCAGCCGTCGTCGCGATCAACGACGGAGTTCACGGTCAGGCTCACGCCATTGACCGTAATCGATCCCTTGTACGCGAGATAACGACCGATGTCGCGCGGCGCGAGAATGCGCAGCTCGTGCGATTCGCCGACCGGGGCGAAACGCGTGACGACACCGAGCCCGTCGACGTGTCCGGACACGATATGTCCACCGAGCCGGTCATGTGCGCGCAGCGCTTTCTCGAGATTGACCTCGCCGGGTTCGCCGAGACCGGCCGTGCGGTTCAGGCTCTCGCGCGACACGTCGACCTCGAACGAATGAGCGGTCTTCGCGACCACCGTCATGCAGGCGCCCTGGATCGTGATGCTGTCGCCGAGCTGCACATCGGCGAGGTCGAGCCCGCCCGCCTCGACGTTCAGGCGCACGCCCGCGTCGCCGCCCGTGCCGAGCGGCTTGACTGATTCGATGCGGCCCACTGCCGCGACGATTCCTGTAAACATCGTGCTAGTCCTTGATCATTTCGAAACGGTGGGAGACACGGTGTCGGTCCCGGGTAAGGCTGTCGGCGCGAAACGCGCGAGGATCCGCAGATCGTCGCCGATCCGCTCGACCGTGTGGAAATTCAGCTTCACGCGGTCTTCGAGCTGGTCGGGCGCGTCCAGATTGAACATGCTCATCGAGTCCACGCCGAGCAGGCTCGGCGCGAGATAGACCAGCAGTTCATCGACGCAGCCTTCGCGCAGCAGCGAACCGTTCAGCTTGTAGCCGGCTTCGACGTGCAGCTCGTTGACGTGACGCTCGCCGAGCACGCTCAGCATGCGCGGGAGATCCACCTTGCCGAACGCGTTCGGCAGCGGCACGATCTCGGCGCCGCGCTCGCGCAGCGCGCTCGCGCGTTCTTCGAGACGCGCGTCGAGCTCGCCGCAGAAGATCAGGGTCGGCGCGCCGGCCAGGATCAGCGCGTCGAGCGGCACGTCGAGCTGGCTGTCGATCAGCACGCGGTGCGGTTGGCGCGGTGTATCGACCGCGCGCACGGTCATGCGCGGATTGTCCTCGCGCACAGTGCCGATGCCGGTCAGGATCGCCGACGCGCGCGCACGCCACGCATGACCGTCGGCCCGCGCGGCCGCGCTCGTGATCCACTGGCTCTCACCCGACGGCAAGCCGGTGCGGCCATCGAGCGACGCCGCCACTTTCATGCGCACCCACGGACGGCCGCGCGTCATGCGCGATACGAAGCCGATGTTCAGCTCCCGCGCTTCGTTCGCGAGCAGCCCGCAGCGTACTTCGATACCGGCTTCGCGCAGCATCGCGAGACCGCGGCCGGAGACCTGCGGGTTGGGATCTTCCATCGCCGCGATCACGCGGCCGATCTGCGCTTCGATCAGCGCGTTCGCGCACGGCGGCGTGCGGCCGAAATGGCTGCACGGTTCGAGCGTCACGTAGGCGGTCGCGCCGCGCAGGTCGTGGCCGCGCGAGCGCGCGTCCTTCAGCGCGCGAATTTCGGCGTGATCCTGGCCGGCCGGCTGCGTGAAGCCTTCGCCGATCACCTCGCCGTTTCTGACGAGCACGCAACCGACCCGCGGATTCGGGTCGGCCGTGTACATGCCGCGCTTCGCGAGCGCGAGCGCGCGTTCCATGTGGACGAAATCGGTTTGCGAGAACATCGGTGTCCGTTGTGGTGCGGTGTCTGGGTCGTGCGAGTTGCGGCCTTTGCTTCGGGCCCGGCTTCAGCCTTTCAACGCTGCGAACGCGCCGCGCGCGGCGTCGATCGTCGCGTCGATCACCGCGTCGTCGTGCGCGCTCGACACGAAGCCGGCCTCATACGCGGACGGCGCGAAGTACACGCCCGCGTCGAGCATCTTGTGGAAGAACGCGTTGAAGCGCGGCACATCGCTCTTCGTGACGTCGGCGAAGCTCGTCGGGATCGATTCGCGAAAGTAGATGCCGAACATGCCGCCGAGCGCATCGGCCGCGAACGGCACGTCCGCTTCGCGTGCCGCCCGCGCGAGCCCTTGCGCGAGACGCGTGGTGCGCGCGGCGAGCGTGTCGTAGAAGCCGGGCGCCTGGATCAGCTGCAGCGTCTTCAGGCCGGCCGCGACCGCGATCGGATTGCCCGACAGCGTGCCCGCCTGATAGACGCCGCCGAGCGGCGCGAGGTGAGCCATGATGTCGCGCCGGCCGCCGAACGCCGCCGCCGGCATGCCGCCGCCGATTACCTTGCCGAGGCAGGTGAGGTCCGGCGTGATGCCGTAGCGTTGCTGCGCGCCGCCGAGCGCGACGCGGAAGCCGCACATCACTTCGTCGAAAATCAGCACCGCGCCGTACTCGGTGCACAGGCGCCGCAGCGCCTGCAGGAATTCAGGGGTCGCGCGCACGAGGTTCATGTTGCCAGCGACCGGCTCGACGATCACCGAGGCGATCTCGTTGCCGAACGCCTTGAACGCTTCTTCGAGCTCGGCGACGTTGTTGTATTCGAGCACGGTGGTGTGCTTCGCGATATCGACCGGCACGCCCGCCGAGGTCGGATTGCCGAAGGTCAGGAGGCCCGAGCCGGCCTTCACGAGCAGGCTGTCCGCGTGGCCGTGATAGCAGCCTTCGAACTTGACGATGCGGCTGCGGTTCGTGAAGCCGCGCGCGAGACGCAGCGCGCTCATCGTCGCCTCGGTGCCGCTCGACACCATGCGCACCTGTTCGATCGACGGCACCAGCTTGCAGATTTCCTCGGCGATCTCGACTTCCGACTCGGTCGGCGCGCCGAACGAAAAGCCATTCACGAGCGCGCGCTGCACGGCTTCCAGCACTTCGGGATGAACGTGGCCGAGGATCATGGGGCCCCACGAGCCGATGTAGTCGGTATAGCGCTGGCCGTCCGCGTCCCAGAAGTACGGGCCTTGCGCGCGCTCGATGAAACGCGGTGTGCCGCCGACGGAACGGAAAGCGCGCACCGGCGAATTCACGCCGCCGGGGATCGTGCGTTGCGCGCGTTCGAAGAGGGTTTCGTTTCTGGACATGGCGATGGCTGGAATAGGGAACAGGGGTTGCGCAGCGGCGCAAAGGGCCTCGGACGATTCCCGCGGACCCTTCGCGCGATGCTGGGGTGGATCGAGAAATTGTACCGGAGTCGGCGCCGGCGGGCTGTGCGGGCGGGCGGTCGCGGCGGCGCGTGTTTCGCCTAGCTGCCCGGTGCGGGTATCGTCGGCGGCTTGCGCCTGCCGGTCAATTCGGCCCAGCGCTTCTCCAGCGCGCCTTCGGCGATCGGCTTGATGATCGTGCCCGAGCTTTGCGCATCCCACGTCTGCACCGAGAGCGGATGCACACGCAGCTGATCGCGCGTGATGACCGGCGCGTGATGCGCATCGACGAGCCAGTCGTAGACGAAATCGATGCACAGCCGGTAGCCGCGTTTGGTCGCCGCGTCGGGGACTTCGTAGGGCGCGCGCGTCACGTAGCCCGAACCGAAGATGCCCTTCGGCTCCTGCGCGACGCGATGCAGGAACACGCGATCGCCGGGCAGGATGCCGCGCGCAAAGCCGCAGCCCCACACGTCGGCCACCGCGTCGCCGGCCGCCACGCGTTTCGCGATGTCGGGCAACTCGGGCCACGGCCATTTTTTGGGGCTCCAGATGAGCAGGAAGGCGGTCATCGCGGGTTCGAACGGGATCAAGGGAAGGGTGTTGCGCGACGTCGAGCTTTTATGTCGGGCCGTCAAGCTGCGCATACGGAAGCGCGTTGGGCATGCTGGCGGCAGCTTAACCGATCGAGGCTGATTGCGCCGCGCCGCGCCGCGCCGCGCGGTGCTGTCGCGCAACGTCCACGCAGCGGGCCACGAGCGCCGTCAGCGGATTAACCGTCACGTACAATCGAGCCGGTCAACTGATGGCCGTTCCCGCTTCACCCGTTCCGCTGCCGATGCCGGCGCGGCGTTCCATCCGGATTTCCCATGTCTCACGTCGTCAGACGCCGGCCCGATGGCCGGCTGATCCTGTTGCTCGGCGCGCTGGCCGCGTGCGGGCCGATTTCCATCGACATGTATCTGCCGAGCCTGCCGACCATCGCGCAGGCCTTCGCGGTCGGCACGGGCGCCGCGCAATCGACGCTCACGAGCTTCATGTTCGGCTTTTCGATCGGCATGCTGCTGTACGGTCCGCTGTCCGATACGTATGGCCGACGGCCGATCCTGCTTGGCGGCATCATCATGTATGCGCTCGCGAGCATCGCCTGCTCGCTGTCGGTCTCGATCGGCTCGCTGGTGGGTTTCCGCTTCGTGCAGGCGTTGGGCGCGGGCGCGGCGTCGGTGCTGGCTCGCGCGATCGCGCGCGACGCGCACGAGCCGGGCGACGCGGCGCGCGTCCTGTCGATGATCGCGATCGTCACGGCGATCGGTCCACTGCTCGCGCCGCTGATCGGCGGACAGTTGCTGCTGCTGGGCGGCTGGCGCGCCGTGTTCGTCGCGCTGACGCTGTTCGGTTCCGTGTGCGCGGTGACCGCATTCCTGAAGGTGCCGGAGACGTGGCCGCGCGAGATGCGCGCGCAGTCGGCGCTGCTGAAGTCGTTCGGCGCGTATGGCACGCTGCTGCGCGATCCGGTCGCGTGGGGACACATGTTGTGCGGCGGCATGGCGTTCGCGTCGATGTTCGCGTACATCACGGCGACGCCGTTCGTATACATCGAGTATTTCCACGTGTCCGCGCAGCACTATGGATTCCTGTTCGCGCTGAACATCGTCGGCATCATGTTCGGCAATTACCTGAACACGCGGCTCGTCGGCCGGCTCGGGCCGGTGCCGATCATCTCGTTCGCGGCGACCGTGAGCTTCGTCGCGTCGCTGTTCGTGTCCGTCGTGTCGCTGACGGGGTGGGGCGGCTTATGGTCGATCGTGTTCGGGCTGTTCTTTGTCGTCAGCGTGGTGGGCGTGTTGTCCGCCAACTGCACGACCGATCTGATGCATCGCTATCCCGCCAACGCGGGCGCCGCGGCGGCCGTGTTCGGCGCGGTGCAGCTCGCGCTCGGCGCACTGTCGAGCCTCGCGGTCGGACTGTGGCAGGACGGCACGCCGAAGGGCATGGGTATCGTGGTCGGCGTGGCGGGCTGTCTGTGCTTTGTCGGACGCATGCTCGTGATGCGTTGGCACGGGACGAAGTCGCCGGTTGCGGCTGTGTGAGCGTGTTGTTCGGATATCGAGGGTGAGCGCTGCGCGAGCGCTGTGAAAACGGCGTGAAAACTGGATGGCGATCGTGCTATTGCGGCTGTGGGCATCGGCCGACGCGTGAGTTCATCGGACGCGTCTCCGGAAAACACCTGGTGTTGCGCGCGCACCACCGTGCGTTGCGGTTTGCATTGCTATGATGAAGTCACTGTTCCTCGGAGCGGCACTCATGGCGATCAAAGACCTGATGAACGGCGAACGGCAATTTGCGGCATTCGCCGAAGCGCAACGGCTGGCCGACAGCGGCGCTTATTACGATTACACCGACATCGAATACGTGTTGCGCTTTGATCACGGGTTGACGGATGTATCGGCTCTGCTCGATAGCCAGTTGATGCATCGCGATCTGAATCGTCGTTGCGCGGATGCGCGCGAAAAGCTCGAGATGGCGGACGCGTGATGCGTGATGCGTGTTGCGTCGTGCGCGGGTTCGTGCTGAATGAAGCACGGCGATGAATCGCTCCGAGATTTTCACTTCTGGAGTGGTTAATGACCGATAGCACGCACGCCTTACGTTTGCCCCATACCGACAATCCGGCCGCGCTGGCGAAACCTGGCGGCCACTACAGTCATGTCGCGGTCGCGAATGGCTTCGTCTTCGTGTCGGGGCAGTTGCCGATCAACGCGCAAGGCGAAAAGCTCGCCGATGCGTCGTTCGACGCGCAGGCCGAACAGGTTCTGGCCAATGTGAAGGCGGCGCTCGAAAGCGTCGGCAGCAGCGTCGCGCAACTGGTGCAGGTGCGCGTGTATGTCGTCGATGTCGAACATTGGGCGAGCTTCAATCAGATCTATGCGGGCTGGGCCGGCGAGGCAAGGCCGGCGCGCGCGGTCGTGCCGGTGCCGCAGTTGCACTATGGGTTCAAGATCGAGGTTGAGGCGGTGGCGGTGGTTTAGGTCGTGATGGTGGGTACGGGGGCCGTGCATGTTTGCGACATAGAGGATTAGTTCAGAAGTGCGGCCCATAACACTCGCGCTGTGCCTTACAAGGTCGCACAAAAAAGCCGACTCGCGAGGATCGGCTTGTGAATTCGAGCGAGGCTCTATCGATATTCATCGATCTCAGCGGTGCCGCCCATGGTTTCCATCATGGTGCGAATATCGTCGGGCACATCAGGCACGCGGTCGCCGCTCTCGTTGTCCCAATAACAGAAGAAACGCATCTGTGCGCCCTTGTCTGCGAGTAGCTGGCGCAAGTCATCTCGCGGCAAGTTCAGGCGATCAATAAGATAGCGGAGATGCGGTTCCAGGGAGTCGCTACGAACGGCGGCTTTGCTTCTCACCCCCCATACGCCGGTACGCCCCGGAACGCTGCTCAGTCGCCCCGACGGAGTCATAAACCGCTCCCCTTTGACTATCGCCGTATCCGGTGTAACGCTGAAATATCGGGTCCAGACTTCGGGATCTAAATCATCCCCGGCTATCGAAAATGATGCATGTGCGAGTTGATGTGCGTTCATCGTATGAAGATCAGTTTGCATAGTCCTGCATATTGCCGATGATGTTTTTCTAGATTCGTCGCCGAGCAGCGTTGACGCGCCTCTATTGCCAGCCCTGGCTGCGCGCGCAGCGCCCGCAATCCGCGAGCGCATCCTCGAAGAGACCAAAATCGACAATTGCGCAGCCTATGAAGGCGAACAGCAACACGCCGGGGCGCACGGCGACATTGCACGGCTTCCGTTCAAGCTCCCGCGATTGGGCCAGCGAACAGGGCTATGCGCGCGACCTTGCCGAGCGGGCGCTTGCCCATACCGTGTCGAACAAGATTTAGGCGGCTTATCACCGCACCGATTTGATGGAACAGCGCCGGCCGATGATGGAAGTGTGGGCCGTGCCTGTTTGCAGCATAGAGGATTAATTCAGAAGTGCGGCCCATAACACTCGCGCTGTGCCTTGCAGGGTTGCAAAAAAAGCCAATTCCCGAGCATCGGCTTGTGCATTCGAGCGAGGCTCTATCGATATTCATCGATCTCGACCGTGCCGCCCATGGCTTCCATCATGGTGCGAATATCGTCGGGCACGTCAGGCACGCGGTCGCCGCTCTCGTTGTCCCAATAGCAGAAGAAGCGCATCTGCGCGCAAGTGCGCTCGATGAGTTCTCGCAAATCGGCACGGGGTAGCCCGAGGTGGCCCACCAGATAGCGAAGATGAGGCGTCAGATCGTCGCTCATTATTGCCTCCGCGCTCGAAACGATCCATGTGCCTTGCCGCCAAGGAATGCTGCTCATCATGCCGGACGGCATTAACCTGGGCTGCCCTTTGGCTCCCGCGCGAGATGGTGATACGCCAAAATAGTTCGTCCAGAATTCGGGCGGCTCGGTGTCCTGATAGATCGTGAACGCTGCGTGGGCGAGTTTGTGTTCGGGTGCCATCTCTGTTTCTCTCAGGGTGCCCAGCTATGCATGTTGTCGATGATCGCGCCTCTGAACTCGACATTCCCATCGTCGTGCCAAATAACGTTGTCGTCCCCGCGCATTCGATTGTCTTCTTTCATCATATGGATCATCCTGCCGAAGGTCTTGCGGTCATACCCCAGCATCTTCGCCGCGTAGTTTGGGTTGTTCGTGCTCTCGGCGAGTTCAACCACATCGCCGCTCAACGCATCAGGCACATACTCAAACGGCTGCGCGTCGCCGAGCAGCGTTGATGAGCCTCTATCGCCAGCCCTGGCTGCCCGCGCAGCGTTCAACCGGGTTTGCCAGGTGGCCGGATCATACTGGACGGACAAAATGGGTTCGCCGTCCGGGTGACTGCCTGTCCTCGCTATGGGATTCATTAACGGCGTGCTGCTGTACGGTGACGGAAACAGGCCATTACGCGGACCTTTAACGGCAAGCAGTTTGCCCCGGCGAATCTCTTCGAGAAGAGCAACGATCACCCACCAGCCATCGGTATCAGGGTTGCGGTCCCGTACATCATGAAAAAACAGCCAGTGACTGCCAATGAGATTCCTAATCAGTTTCCGGTCCTCCTCCCACTTCCTGCGATTCAGTGCGGCGATAGCAAGAAATTCCCGGGTCTCCGCCCTAGCCCTCTGAAGGTCTGCGGCCTTGCCGAGGCACGCCTTATAGTGCCATTCGTCGCAGATGACATAACAGGCACCCGGTGGCCGCTGGCAGAACAGCTCCACGGAGTGCATTTCAAATACGGACAGGGACATGGGTGTGTCGATGGTCTATCTGAAGTCGCTGCCGGAGTTGACAGCAGTCAGATAATTACTGTGCGACAGGCAGTCCGTACATGGGCGACCGCCCAAAATCTCGACGGCTCTCGACGAAACGGAAAAAAGCGCCCGCACGAACATTGCGGCTTTTCGCGCCCGTAGCGCGGATGCTCGCGGGCAGCGACCGTACCGCTGGTCTATCAGAGCGGAGAACTGCTCCACCTCGGGCCAGAAAAACAAAAACCCCGTAAGTCACTGAACTTACGGGGTTTTTCTTGAAAGCCTGGCGGAGGCGGTGTCCGCCAATAATTCAGCATTGGCGCGGCTTTCCAGAGTAATTTATCGATCAGTCCACCATCCAGACCACCATCCGGCGATAAACAAAACGCCCGCGCGGATCGCTCCAGCGGGCGCTTCCTGTAAAGATGGCGCGCTATCGACATTCGCCGAGCGATGCCCACCCCTCGGCCAGACTCGTGCCGATAGCGATCAACGAGAAAAGGGCGGCCGTGAGAAAGTAGACGCTCCATGCGGCCACGGATGGCCGGTTGGGTCTGAGGTCGTTGCTCGTCATGCCGCGTGCGGTTTCGGTCGACCAGCGACGCACCGTTGATCGATGTTGGCGCGCACTACTGGGTTGCCTAGCAACTGGCGAGCATCGAGCACGCCATAGCGGGCACGAAGCACTTTTTCGACCGCTTGCCAGTCGCGGCATACCTGCCGCTGTCGGCAAGGCTGTACGCGGCTCGCCGTATGGCCTCGCGCCGCCCAGCCCCTAGCGCATCCCGGCTCGTCATGGCTTGCCTCTGACGTAAGGGTGTCGCTTACATCATAGGTCGCACGTCGAGGCGTGCTTGTACGCTATCAATTGCTATCAATCGCGCGGCTGGCGCCCAAGCGGCTGGCGTGCTCGCGCTGCACCGACAAAAAGGACGGGCCGAGGCGACCGACGCATCGAGGGGCTACCCCATGGGGGCCTGCCATTCGGAATTCGAGGATGTTCGCTAGAACAGAATTCATACGTCAAGGCTGACCGGAGTTTTGTGGAATATTCGCGTTTTTGTATCCCCACCAGTACCTCTAAAATTGGTCTCCTGAGCAAGTACCCGGTGCGATTCCCGCGTTGCCTCGATGCATCACGCTGTTCCGAAGAGCACCCGAAAAGTCCGAGGAAAACGCAGCGTGACTGAAATCGGGCAGGTGTTACTAAAAAGTAACACTTTGTTGCGAATTGTCGCGTGCCGAGCGACTCAAACTTCTTGGGACGAACACGGAGTCCCCACGGGGGGGGGCGACAGAGGAGATGCCTGTTTCTGGTTTGATTCTTGCATCTATTTTGGAAAACTTACCCATCGTTGCCTGTGCCGCGTACATTCGCGGAAGGCATCGAGATTTCGTGGTACGCCGCCAGAAGTCGGGATAAACTTTTGTTACACTGCGTCGTGGTTGAGGCCGTGGACAAGCAACATGAAGGAGAGCGCGATGTTTGATTTTCGCATGTCAGTTGGCGAAAACTTCGCATCGTTCCGCGACGATGCAACGGGGCAATTCGTCTTTGTTGATTCGTTCGACAACCGCGAGTTCAACGTTCATATCGGTACGCTTCGCGAAAGCCGATTCATCGGTACATTGGTCGCCGATTCGAACGAAGTGCTGAACGCCAAACTTCAAGAATTGGTCGCGCCCGGGACAAAGTAATCAATCATGCCAATAACGATACAAGAATTGGCAGGGCTGGAAACACGGATGAACGCGACGCTTGTGACGCACAACGCCAAATTTGTGCTGACGGGTCACTTTGCTCTGTACCGGGTGAATGATCCGCGTAATGTTCCGCCGATCACGATAGCGGAGCTTGAATCGATCCTTGATCGGCTAGTCCAAAAGTACGTCACAAAAGTTTTGGCACTGAGCGATCAGACCACCTTCAACGTTCGATGCAGCAATTCACACATCAACATTCCTTGCGGGTTCCACCATACCGCGTCCGGAAACGGTAAGACGACATATGAAATATCGGCCATTACGGTGATGCGTAAGAAGAATTTCCACTCGAAAGATCCCGTCGACTATATCGTCTGAAGCCCCGCCAAGAGCGGGGATTTTCATATCTGCTTCGTCCCAATGCAGCCCGTATTCAGCAGGCTTGCCGTTTCCATGCGGTCTTTTGACCCATGGGTTTACGCGGTCGTAAAACCCGACATGATTCAGCGCTGCTAGGGGACGTCCACGTCGAGTCAATGCTGCCCGCATTAAACAGCATCCAGACCTGCCTCGGCCCCGCAATGATCCATGCAAACGCGGCGCGGCAGCGAACACAAATGAAGCGCTGCTCGGCGCGATCCGCAACTGCACTGGAACCCTGCAGCGTCAGATTCTCGTGCGGCTGAACCGTCGACGGCTGCCCGTCCAGATCGGCGCATGGGGCGCGGGGTTGCATCCATAGCTCCATCGGCTCATTGAGCGACCAGTTGCCCGACCATCAGGTATGAGAGTGGCTCGGCGCTGGCCCCGCTGTCGCGGTTGGACCCGGGCATCAGAGCGAGCGTCAAGCGGGGTTCAATTTTCCGCGAAACTTGCAACTCTTGCGCGCGACTTGTTAGCGACTCCGAAAACGTCGATCCCCACTATATCGCTCGGCCCGTTCAGACGAGCATGAGCACTCCTTTGTCAATGGAGTGCAATCATGGATCGAACCCTTTCTGTAGGAGATATGGTGCGGCTGATTGGCAGCGAGAAAGTTATGGTCGTCACGGATCAAATGGACGACCAAGGCGCGCCATACTGCCGATGTGAGTGGCACGACGTTAGCGGACAACCGTGCGAGCGGTGGTATGCGGCGGCGGCCCTTGTCCGCGTTGAATAGCTTTCGCCGCTGCGGCGCCGCAATCGACACACCTTACGGATAGCGGTCTGCCGCAGCTACGAGTGTTCGTGGGTCGCGCGAGAAGCAAGTACTGCGTCGATCTGCACGATCGGAATCATCGCGCACTGTTCAGCTGCAGCGTGCTGAATTTCAGTAGCTTATGAACCGAGCGCGCTGACGCCAAGCATCTCGGCAGCCTGTTTCTGGTTGACCTGAGTCTCCCGCGTGTCACTTAGATAATAAATCTGACGGCCCCCGTTAAGATCTGGATCACACGGCTTGTTGCCGTCAACCTATTCCAGGACTTGACATGTTTTTCCCAGTTGTCCGTTTATCTTGCCGAATTTCCGAATATCCCGGAACGTGCCGTTACTCAATGAGGATTGCCGCGCTTCGGGAGTTTCGTGCGGGGGATGATGTGTTCATGCAATTCCGCTCCTTCGAGGGCTTGATTGAATTCACGCGCCAATTGGGCATTTTTCTTGAACTGATGGGGGCGATCAGCGGTTTCATCCAGTGCCGCGCAGATATGTCTGTGGATCGCCTGTTGTTCAGTTGTCAAATCGGCTCGGGATTTATAGAAGTCGTTCACTCCGAAATCGGCAAAAATATCCACGTACGCCGGACCGTCTTCTGCGCGTTGCACATGTGTCCTGAGAAAGCTCGATAAGCGGGAGGCCGGCATCTCCCGGCACTTCTTCTCAATATGCTGCCACACGGAGTTTTGCATGATGACACGCGGACTATCGGCGTGGGCTGATTCGAACTGATATGCAGCGACGAAGGCGGGCCCAAATACCATGGGCGGCGCACTGGAGTCCTCAGGATCCCTTTGGCGGTGGTAGAGGTCACCCATCGCGATCCCGCCGCGGCTTGCAAAGCCTTGCGAGAGAAGCTCTCGGCAGATCTTGAACACTGCATAAATCAGCAGTCCGATTGCACAAATGTCCCGCTTGACCGACATCACGATGAAATCCGAAAACGAATGGAATCGCTCGTCAAAGTCGGACGGCGACATTTGCAGATCTACCATCGGAGCGAACGCCTGTGCGTATCCGTCGATGCGAATGTCGAGTGCAGCGTGAATCCGGCGAAGCAGTTCCCGGCCGCTCTCATTCTTATGAGCTGATCGCTGGATAGCCTCCTTGAAGCCGAGCAGGTCGACGAATGCAACGACGCGTTCTTCGTACTCAACGCCCTTTGGAGAATCGGTCTTCTGACTGGCGGATTCAAACTTTCCGCTTTGCGGAATAATCTTGATTGCGGACAGATCGGGCTCGGCGGTAGGCTTGCGCGAACGGCCGCTTGTCGTTTTCTTCGCTACCAATTTCGCTCACGCCGGTTGTCTTGCACGATGTTGTGCACGTTGCTGTGCGGGTTGCTGTGCGGGTTGCTGTGCGATCTGGCGGAAATAGTCGCGAATAGCTTCGTTGCTAATCCGCGCATCTTGCCCTTCTTCCTGCCAGACCGTTTCCCATGGACCTTCGCTGCTGTGGGACATAGCTACCAACTGCGCGGGTGACTGGCGACCATAGACCTCCAATATCCGATCGATCAGCGCAGCAGTCCATTGCTCGCGCGGCGGTAGGGTGGGCTGGCTCAGCACGAGGGGATGGTTCGCCGGAATCGGATTAGACGAAAAAACCTTCAGCGTGTGATACAGGCCCGGAAGCACCGGTCCAAATCTCCACGCCTCAAACTGCTCGTTGACGAGCGGTTCGTTAGCGAGCGCGAGGTGCCACCCGTGGCAAAAGTAAGCGAGCTTCTGGATCGAGAGATTGGTCTGAGTCCAGTTGCGGGTTGCGGACCGGCGAATTAACTCTCCGGCCAGTTGGAGCGCAGAGATTGTCATAAACTTTTCCTCCAAGTCACCGACGGCTTGCGAGCCGTTACAGGACAAGAATAGACGAACCTTCGAAACACGTTTTGTTACCGTCCGCACTCAGCATGTCAGACATGCCCGCACGTGTCCATTGGTGTGGGGCCGCTGCGAAGTTTAGCACCGGCTGGCTACATCCCCGTCAATCCTTGGCCGTTCCCACCAGCATTGCGGCGCTCGGCCGCGGGCCAGATGGAACGGAACGATGGCCGTCGGGAATGCCGAGATGCCTGGCGACGTTTAGCGGCCGGATTCATCTGTCGATTGGCCTCCGAATTTTTCGCCAAATCGAATTGCTAACAAAAACCTTACATTCCGCTGGCGGCGCAGCGCATCAAAGGCTTCCGGACAGCGGCGGGGTTAATCAGCGGATTCGCACGGCATTTTTGGCGTCGTAGAACCGATCTCTGGGACGCAAAGGGCGCGCCCGCCGATCACAAGTCAGTCAAACTGATAGCCTCCTTTTGTGGCAAAAATCGACCCCTCCAGCATGCAGGGAAGCGCTGCAAGCCTTACCCACAAAGCCTTTCGAATGGTCATGAGAAAATCTCATGAAGGCGATTGTGACTGTGACTGCGCCCCTTTTGGAACCGAAAATTACTTAAAGACCGCGCGTCGCAGCATTCCCCGCGATGCGCCGGGCCTCCGGAAGGACCCGCGACCCCGCCGGGCTTGAAAAGGAGCCTCCCAATCCCCCCGGACGCCGGTCGCGCGCCCATCGCGGCGGGCCGGGCCCGACCCGCCCGGCCCGGCGAGATAGCGGCCATGCCCCACCTTTACGGAAACGCCCTCGGCTGCAAGGCGTGCGGTCTGCTCAACCGATCCGAGCGGGCCAAACTGCGTGAGCCAGTGTGCAGAGACCTCAAGGTCAGGCTCTGCCGTTTTGGGATTGCGTGCCATGCAGTTGGAATTCCTTCAATGTGTTGTCGATATCAACGGGACGCAACCGGCGGTAAATCCACCATCGCAACGACAGGCGTAAACTGTTCGCGGGATTACTGCGCGAGTGCCCGTTACCTCATGCAAAAACCCGCAGAGTCTGCGGCCGTAGTTTCGACTCACGGCGCGGCAGGCACAAAGCCCCGGCATTTGCCGGGGCTTTTTCATTGGTGCGCCGATCGTCGGGACCTCACCTGTCAATCGTCATCCTGTGCAGGGCCGCCGGTCGCCGCTTGCCCCGCGCCGTGTCTGTTCCACAGCGCGCGGGCGTGCGCGGAGAAAGCCGACTCGCAGCGGGAGGCCGGCTGCTCGGGTTCCATCTCCGCGGGCGCGCCGCTCTCCGCTTCCTGAGCCCTGCCGTGCTTCTCCCACAGTGCCGCCGCACGATTGGCAAACTCCTGTCCTTTCGCCGCTAGGATCGTCGCCGCCGCCTGTGGCGAAAGGCAGGGCGTAAAGGCAAGCTCCCGCGCCGTGTCCGGCTGGGCTGCGGCGTGCGGATGATTAAGGATCGCGAAGATTCGTTCGCGTTCGGCGCGTGCTCCCGGGTGCTCTGACGGCGCGTAGTGGGACGGCCCGCCCGTCAGCTCCAGCTGTGTCGGCGCTGTCCTCGCGGCGGCGCCCGACAGGCCGCGTGGTCGAGAAAGTGGATGTCCAATACTCATGATTTCTTCCTTTCAATGTTCAGGCGTAGGTGAGCTCGCCAACACGGCCGTTCGTTACTGTCAGCGCCTGCGCGTCAATGATGCGAACGACGCGGAGGCAATACCAAGGGCGGTCGATGGCAGGGCCGCCCTCGGGTCACATCTGGAGGCGTTAGCCTTCCTGCACCATTCCCGGATCGAGATTCAGCCGGATCGTTCGCGGCTCGCCCTCGGGCGGTGCATTCGGATCGCCGAACGCGTGGATCACTGTCGACTCCCGTCGGTTGCGTTCGTTCTTCGCCCGCGACGCCTCCTCCATTTCGGCCATTCGTCGCTGCGCGTACGTGGGCCCACGCGGAGCCGGTCGGACGACCGCGCCGACCGCCTCAAGCTCGCTGAAAAGCGCGTCGTAGTGCGACAGGACAGCCTTGTTGCCATAGGAGCCGAAATAGACTTCCGATTGAGCGCCCACTGCCGATCCGATCTTCAACTTTTTCGCGAACCGTTCGATCGAATAGTCGCTACCGTTGTTCGCTTCATCAAACTGGCGGAGCAACCGCGCCGCCGCGGCGCACCGAAACACCGCATCGGAAAGACTTTCTATCGCCGCGTTGACCTCCTGTTCGCACGCCGACATTTCGCCCTTGAGCGCCTCGTAGGCGGCGCGGTCGCGGGCATTCACAAGTTGGTCACGTTTTGCCCCCAAGGCGGTCAGCCGTTGTTCAATCAGTTCAGTCGCGCCCGTCGCAGCCTCGAGATTCAAGGCTTCGGCCTTGCCCGTTCGTTCGAGGCGCTTCAATTCTTCGTCAATGTCTGCCGTGTCCGGCGTCTGTTCATCAATGAACGCCTGAGCTGTAATCTGGCTACGCTGCGCCCGCAGTTCTTCAACGCGAGCCTTGTGCGCAGTTGCTGTCGCGATCGTCTCCTGCGCCCGCGTGAGCTTCGCCTTCGTGGTGGAAATTTCAACCGTGTTTTGTTGAATGGCCGCTTGTGCGGCCTGTACTGCACTCGTGTCCATACGTTTTCTCCAGTTAGTAGTGCTTACGGGGTACGTTATACGCCGGTTGGTCATCATCCGCGTGTGTGCGAATGGCTGAATTTCTAGTTCAAAGCGGACGCTATATCCTGTTCAGGTTGGCATCGGTTGACGCGCCGCCGCAGTTCCAGCGCACGCCTCTGCGAGCATCCGAGATACCGCCGGATATCCGAGACGGTTGCGCGTACGCGGCCGGTTGCGATTGCCTCGGCAAGGCGCGTCACGTCTGTTTCCGTCTCTTCCTGCACGGCGAGCGGCGTGACTGCATCCGTTACCGGCTCGTGACCGGACGTTACTGCCGGGTGGTCGTCCGCTGTCGACCCGGCGCGCCTGCCCGAAACACACGCGACCAGTAGCGTGGTACGCGCGGGAATCACGAGCATCCACAGCAGGCACGCGACACCTTCCAGCACCGCCGCGAATCCCAACCCAGCTATCAGGTCGACGCGCGCCGCCGGTACGCCCAGCAATGCCGCCATGCGCAGTGAGACTGGATCGGCTCGCATCGAATCCCGCCGCTCCGCCTGGCGGTCGGCCTGCTCTGTCCGCCGGTCGTCCGCCACCTGTGCACGCCGCGCTTCGTCGGCCTCCGTAGTCAGCGCGTCGAGCCGGGCCGTCAGCGTGACCCGTTGCACCCGCGCCGCCGGACAGTCGCCTGTGCAGCGCCGTGCCTCCACCGCGGCAAGTTTCGCGATGACGCCCGCCCGGTCGTGCGCAATCTCAGTCAGGCCGCGCCCCGATGGTGCGAGAGGGACGACAGCGGGCGAGGTGACCGCCTCCGCACGGCTTTCACCGGCATGCGCTTGCGCCATCAGGAAGAACGTGGCGTGACCGTAGCAGGCCGCCGCAATGCAAGCGACCCACAGCGCGCCGCCGGCACAGCGCACGACCAGCGATGCACCCCGGCACAGTGCAGGCAACAGGTGAGCGGCCATTACCAGCACCACGCCGATTGCGACCCATAGCACGCGCTCTGACAGCCAGCCGCCGCGCTGCCAGCCCGCGACGATCGACAGGCACGCGGCTGTCGTCGTTGCGGCCACGGCGAGTAACGTTGACACTGCTTTCGCACTCGTCGCGTCAATCGTCATCGCGAGCACCTCGCGTATAGCCGGACTCTCCGGTCCAGAGTGTCTTGCCTGGATCGATAAACGGCTTCTCGGGCGGCTCGTAACTCAGCATCAGCACGGCGAAGACGCGCTCCCCGTAATTCTCGCGGGCGTGTCGCGGGGCGGCGTACACATAGTGGCGCATGTAGTCCTGAACGCCTGGATGCCACACGAACGACAGCGGATCGCGTGCACTGAGGGAGGCGCTAGCCGATCGCGCGAAGTGCGCAAGCGCGATCTCGTGAAAAGCCGCGATCCGGTCGACCATCGGCATGCTTTCGTCCCGAACGCGCCCGGACGCCTCCTGCTTACGCGCCTCACGTTCTTCGTACGCCCATAGCGGTGCCCCAGGATGCAGCGCCCCGAACAGTTGATAGAGCGCTTTCAGTGCGCGCACCATTTGACAGTCGCCGGGTTCCCGGGGCTCGTAGGTATAGCCTGTTTCCGGATCAAAAGCGCACGTCCCTAAATCCGGCGTGCTTTCGGACAGGGAAATGCCCTCCGCCATGTGGCGCAATGCGGGCCGCGCCAGAGCGGTTGCGCTGGCCTGGGTGACGTTTGCCGGTACCGTGATATCGAGCATCGTGAGCGCAAGCGCCAGTTGCTCCCGTGTGTAGTTCATTACATTGTCCTTTCGTTCAGTCCTTCGCCGCACCAGTTCCGCTTTGCGATCGCCTCGCGCGCCACCGCTGAGGCTCGTGCTTCGCGCAGTCGTTCGTGGAAATAGGCAAGATCCGGATGTAGTGTGCTGGCCCGCTGTTGCTCGATGCAGATCAACACCCGGTCGCGGTCTGCTTGCGGCCAGCCCTCCAGCTTTGCCAGATCGTCTACCGCGTCCGAAAGCTCCCGCTGCCACTCGTGCAGGCGTTCGGGGCTCAGATACGGACCCCACGGCCAATAGGGCCCGTCAGCAACCAGCGCGCCGTCGAGCGCCGTCACGCACGCCAGCAGCCCCTCGCGGTGTGCCTTCATCGTGGGGAGCATCGATTCGACGGCCTCGGACGCGCCGTCGTAATGCAGGCGTTCGCCGTTGAGGCTCAGAGTCACCGCGCGCCGCCGGCACTCGTGCCAGATATCAAGTGCATTCATCGCGCTTGCTCCTGTCGGGCGCGCGAGTGTGCGCGATAGCTGGCAATGACACCCCAAAACCCAGCAGCGAACAGACGGCGGAACCGGACTGGCAGCGGCCCGCACTCGATACACAGCCACTCCCAGCCCTGCTTGAACGCCCGGTCGTCTGTGTTGATTCCAGGGTCCCCAATATGGCCCATCGCTTCGAGCGTGCCGCGCTGCACTGCGATCCGCTCTGCGCGATTGTTGATCCGCGTGCAACGAACAACGTCGTCGCAAATGCGGTCGAGGTATTCCGACTCGGTCATAGATCACCCCCGACGTGACCGTCGTCAAGTCCGCAATCTTTTGATTCAAGTCCGCAATGGTTTTCGGATTGCGGACTTGATTGCGGACTTGAATCCCTTGCTGGTCGGGTGTTTCCGGTCAAGTCCGCAAGTCCGCAATGGTTTTCAGAACCCCCCCGCGTGCGCGTGTGCGCGCACGCGTGCGCACGCGGGGCGTTAGAAATTGATTGCGGAGTTGCGGACTTGGCTTGTATCCCTTGCTGGGCTTGGTTCTCAACTCCGCAATCGTCTTTGCGGACTTGAATTGATTGCGGAGTTGACGGTTGCGGAGTTGAATCCGCGTTGGTCGCGTCGTCGACGGCCGTCAATTGACCTTCATTGTTACCAAAGTCAGCGTAATAGACAGTGGCCGGCTTGACCTCGTCCGGATAGTTCGCGCCATGGGTGTCCCATATCCAACCCCAATCCTTGCCTTGCCTCACCGCCCGGATTTTGGCGCCCGATGCGAGTTCAGTCTTCTTCGCGGCCTCAACCGTGCGCCAGCTGATTCCTTCCGCCGCCGCAGCCGCTTTCAACTCGCGAGTCGATGCGAAGGGGCGCAGCAGTTCATAAATCATGCTGCGGGCACGGTCGAACTTCGAAGCCTGCTCGGCTGCGTCCTCCTGGCTATCTTCGTCGGCTTCGATCTCGCGCAGAATGTCCCCGGCCGAGCCGGTAAGCGGCTCACCCCACTGGACGCGGCTCGATGCCAGGTCGCCTATGTCCAAAACATCGATTGAGTACTCAAAGCCGCCCGCGTCGTCCGTAATGTTGGCCTTGCTCTTCATGAAGACCCGCCGGCCGCTCGTCTCGTCCTTGCCCGCAATCAGGATCACGCGCGCCGAAGCACCGAACGCCTGAGAGCCGATAAGGCGGTCGTTTGTTGCCGCCCCCTTGGACCCCTTGGAGAAGTGCGTGATACCCAGCAGCGCGCAGTTATGAGCGGCGGCGAGGTCGAGCAACGGCTGGAGCGAGATCCGCACGTCGCCGGCCTTGTGACTGTCACCCCGCACAGCGCTGATGATCGGGTCGACAATCAGCAGCCGCGCACCGCCGATCTCCGTCAGCTTTTCCGACAGGATCGGCACGTCGCGGCTGGGGTCGAACGGTGCAAGTTTGTCGTCGTCATCGATTACCGACTCGATGAACCGGACGCGCGTCAGGTCAGCACCGGCCGCCATCAGCCGCGGAACGAGGGTATCGGCCAAACCATCCTCGCCGGTCCAGATCACGACATTGCCGGGTTCGGGGCACTGCGTACCGTCCGGCCACGCCCCGCCGTTTGATACTGTCGCAGCCAGCGCAATGGCGATCGTCGTCTTGCCGCAGCCGGCCGGACCCGCGAACGCCGTGAATTTCCCAGCGGGCAGGTATCCGGGCCATAGCCAGTAGATCGGCTCAGGCACGATGTCACATGCACGAGTCAGCACAACAGAGGGGCCGGAGCGCTTGCGGGGCGCTGTAGCGGCCTTCTCTGCTTCGGGTAAGGCGGTGGCCTCCTGCTCGTCGCCGGGGGGCGTCGCAGCCTCTATGCACGCGCGCACGGCCTCCAGCCCGCCCAGTGCATGCAGGTCGTTAAAATCGGTGGCGCCGTTCGGTCGGTCAGGGCCGAAAGCCGGAATCGCCAACAAGCCGCCCACCGAGCGCGCGGCCGCTCGCGCTTTCGTCCAGCCCGGATTTCCCGCCGTTCCTGCATCGTCGTCGGCACAGAGGATCAGTTCGCATTCAGGGAGCTTGTTCCGCAGCTGCCGCGCAACAGACGCCAGGTTCCCGCAATCGAAACTCACGGCCACGGGCATCCCGGTTGCCTCGTGCAGGCTTGCCGCTGTCGCGAAGCCTTCCGCGATCAGAATGCGCTCATTGGACGACCGGCCGAACAGATACGAACAGCCGGCCTTTTCGCCACCCGTCAGGAAGCGCTTCGAGCCATCTTCGTAGATGAATTGCAGACTCACCAGCTCGCGCGCCGAGTTGCGCACCGGCACAATCAGCGTGCGCCGGTCATGAAACTCTTTCAGGCCGTAGGGCTTGACCTTCTTCTTCTGGCAGTAGGGGTTATCTGCGGTGGCATCGCGTGCGCCGGCCCATATCTTCCTGGCCTTCGCGGCCGCCCGCTTTTGCTGTCGTTGTTTCTCGGCTTTGACCTCGGCGCGAATCCGGTCCATATGCGCCCGCCATGCAGCCCTCTGCTCTGGGGTGAGCGTGTTTTCGCTCCTGCTCGACCAGTACGACCGCATCCCGGTCTTCCAGTCACCGAGCGCGCCGCCAGCCATGTCACCGTCAACATGCAGCACGTACCACGCGCTCTTTTTGTTGCGCTTGTCTTCCGGCCCGTCGAAACGATGGATCTTGCCATCCGCGACGATATCGGGCGCGGTGAACCCCGCCGCGGTGAGTGCGTCCGCGAACTGCGATTCGATGTTCATTACTTCGCTCATTGAACCTCCTGCTGTGAGGAGTCCTCATAGCTATGTTTACGCAAAGACGCGCGCAGGTTCGTGGTCGCCGCCGGGAATTCGGTATCGGGCGACTCCAGCCAGCACAGCAGCGTCCTCGCGACTTTGATTGCTGCGGCGCGTGAGTGGTCGAAGCGCCCCTCGAAAGTGACGTGATAGATCCCGTTCGCGGCTGTCTCGATTACGACGCGTCCCGGCTCCCTTGCGCGCTGCTCGGCCACACCTCGCTCGCGACGAATGGTGAACAGGTTCGGGATGCACTTTGGACGGCGGCCGGGGCCGCGTGTCTGCCTCACCGGCTCCCGGTGGATATTCGGGTAGCGATCGGCGAGCATCAAAACCCTGGCGTGCTGTGTAGAGAGGTCAGGAGCCATGGCGTTCCGCCTCCATGCTGTAGCGCTCGCGCAGCAATTCGAGGTGAGCCGCGTTTTCGTCGGCGAGCCTCGCGCCAAGGTTCGCCAGACCGCGCTCCGTGGACCAGTTCTGCGTCCGTCCGGCGATCGCTTCGAGCACATGGCCTAGTTCGTAGAACTGTTCGACTGCACATTGAAACTGCGTGGCGGCGTCAGATACGAGAGCCCGGAGTTCGGTCGTGTCTTGCGGTTCGGCCTCGATGGAAACAGGGCGCTTAGCCATGCGTCGCCTCCCCTGGATGCTCGATCTGATAGATCAGCCTCTCCGCGTCAGCGGCCAGTGTCTTTGCGGTTACTGCGCAAAATTCCTGAATGATCCCTGCGTCACAAACAGAAATCACGCGCGGACCGTCCCGCGTGTCGGCCAGTTCGTCGTTCATCAGAATGCGGGTAAGGCTCTCGATTCCGTAGCCGACAGCGCGTGCGCGGTCGATAAGCGTCAGCATCTCGCCGACCGGCAACGGGAACATGCCTGCCTGTGAGGTGTGGTACGTGTCACTGGTGAGCGGCGACAGTGACGCGCTGAGCTCGAACGCAGGCCGGGTTCGCTGCGGGGCATTCTTCCTTGTGGTGGCGCTCACGGCTGCACCTCCATCCAGCGAACCAGCGTTGCACGAACGTCGCCCAGGCTATCTTCGAACAGGCCGAAAAGCGCGACTTGCGCGGTGGTTGACATGCCGGCGAATTGCTCAGCGACTTCCTCCAAACTCAACAGGCTGGCCAACGCCTGCAACTGGTCGACGCGGATAATGGCCTTGTCAGTCGCGTACGTGCTGCATGCGTCGTGTTTTGTGGTGAGTTCAGACATTACCGACCTCCGCGCGCTTGAGCTGCTTTTGCAGGATGCTGCGGGCGAGCGCGACAAAACGCGGGGCGTCCTCGGCGTCGATTCGAAGTTCGCCGTAGCTCGTCTGAATCGTGAAACCTCGTTCCATGTCTGAAACCTGCTTTGCCAGTGCGTAGCCGATGCGGTCGATTTCCGCATTCGTGGACTCGACTGTTGCTGTCGTGTTCTTACGCATGACGCACCTCCTCGCGCGAGAGTGCAGCCACGGCAGCAAGCGCGCCGCCGGCAGGCATCGGCTGAATATTCAGCCGATCCGCCTCCAAGCTGTAGCGCTCGTGGGCGAGTTCGGCCAGGCGGGCCAATGCAGCGCCGGTTATGTCGAGCGCTTCGCGATCTGTCTGTGCGAGGGTGGCGCGACGAAGTGCATCGCTGACCAAGGATTCGATGGGGGAGCGGTGCGCCCGGCGAACGCGAGCGCAGGGGATATCGCGCGATAGTACGGTTACTTCGGGTCGTCCAGTTCGATCGTAGCTCCTAGCGAGCGCATTCGATTCAAGACGCGTTCGAGCGTTTCCGGCGGTAGCTCCAAGCGCGCCAATGCAAAGAACAAGATTTGTGGACTCATTCCAGACGGCTCCGCGCCGCCTGTGTACTTGCGCCAGTGCCTCCCTCCGGATAAGCCAAATAGATCCGACATTTGGGCGCTCGATAGTCCAAGCTCTTCCTTGAACTGCGCGAGCGCTTCTGGTGGTGGTGGGTGATAGAGCATAGGAATTTTGGGCATGGCGCAGCGCGCCGCATAAATTAGGCATGGTGGTTTTCCTCTCGGGTATGGGCCGCACGGGTATGCAGCCACTAATGCCCATGCTAGGCCGAATAGGCCTATGTGTCAATCGACTTGCGCCAGCAGAGCGCATCAGTTGCCTCCCTGCGGCAGTTCGCGGCCGGCAAGCGTCAGCCCGCGCACAACCTCGGCGAGTTGTTCCGGTCGAATGCTCACGCCGCTGCGCGATGGCTGATAGTCGCCGTTCTGGTCGGCGTACCAGATCCGAAGGTCGATGTACGGCTTGCCCTTATAGGTGCTGTGCATGATTCGCAAGCGCTCGCGGGCGTTTTTCTGCAGGTCCAGCACCGGCAGATCGGATGCGCTCATGCCGCACCTCCTGTCAGCTCCGTGCCGCCCAGCGAAAGTTGCGCCGGCACGCCGCCGAGCCTCAAGCGGTGACGCTCGATCCGCGCGAAGTCTTCGGATGTCGTGCTACCCGCCAGCAGGCGCTCACCGAATGCGGCTGCATCCGCGACCTGGGCACACGTCATTTGCCGCGCGTGATTTACGCCGACATACAGGTTGAGCGATTCGTAGACCGTGTTGAACAGCAGGCCGTGACGCGCGACGATGGCGGCCACAATGGAAAGCAGCCCTTCGCGGTCGGGCGTCTCGCTACGCGCCTCTGGCGGTTTGTTCCAAGCCGTGGCACCGCCCCGCAGAATCCGGTTGATCGTTGCATCACACCAAACGGCAAAGCGGGTGTTCAACCAGCGAGCGAACGATACGGCGAGCTCTGGGCACAACCAGGTGCCGCTGTTACGCACGGCCCGAATAAGTGGGATTTCCTCACTTATTCCCAGCACCTCGCGGAGTACTCGCATGTACTCAACCGTTGAAGACAGACGCAGCCAGTCCGTCGGGCGCTTGCTATATCGCTTCGCCGCATGGGTAGCGTTGAACCATCCGGAACTGTCGAAAGACACGGCCCGGCCGTCGAAGTCCGCGACGATGACGCGCGCGCCGCCTGGCGCATCGGTCCGCACCGTGTTAACCTTGGTCCTGACCTCTGTTGTTTTTTTCGAGCTGCGCTTCGGCGTGGCTTTTTTTTCGTCCATCGCTCAAGCCTCCACAGTCGTGCTTGATGCCGATGTGGTCGACGCACCGCCGCATGCACCAATCAGTAATGCGCGCAGCTCGCCCACGTTCCAGCGCGCATTGCCGCCAATCTTGATAGGTTTAGGGAGGTCGCCTCGCTTCGCTCGCTCCCAGACCGTCGAAACGCTGCACGCGCATAGAGCTGCAACGGTCTTTACGGGGACGCCTGCCGCGTTCGGGAGGTCATCAAAGTCTTTGAGGGCGTTTGCCGGTTTCATCTGTATCCACTCGAAAGGCGTCCGGATTGGACGTTCGAATGGATTCTTAACTTCGAGCGCGGGCGGAAATAGATCGTCTGCGCGCCGCGGCCCGATCTTGCGGGCTGAGTCTCCGCACTGCACGCAAGAGGGGCCTATTGCATGCTACGACCCCTCTGCGCGCGCTAGCCGTCTTGACTTCCGCCAATCTATGACGTAGCGCTTTCGCGTGCTGAACTCCATAGGAACCAAAGCACCTAGACTTTCCGCTGCACGGTCAATTGTTAATTTATCTTTGATGTAGTTGTTGTCGAGCCACTCGAAGGCTGCGTCCTTAATGGCACGATTTTCTACATGCGCAGCATTGGCCGCGATTCGGGCGCGTTCCGAGATTGTCCGGCGTACGGCAAGGTCTATTTGATCGTCAATCTCCCCCAAGCCGCTATTTTCATCCACGTAGAGGTCATATGCCATGACAATGCCTACAAGATGTGACGCAGCAGACAAACTTCTCAAAGCGTCATCAACATCGCCGTCGATTTCACTTCGAATAGCGGCGCAAATTTGATCACATGCGACTCCTGAGAACCGCCAAAACGTCAATTGGTCGTCTTGCGAATAACTTCTGTTATTTTCTTGATTTACGTAGTGCTGAATTTCTTTAATGACGAAGCCCTCTAATCGCAATTCATTTACTTTTAAAGTTGATGCCATTTCCGAATCGAATTTCGGCAGCACCATGACGTTTATGAACTCCGTCATAGAGGGGAATAGACCCCTAGTTACCATGACGCCGGCCAACAAATCGGCAATATTCAGCGCGTGGCGGGCAATTAATGGCGCATTTCGCGAAGCGTCGCTATACCACTTCCACCAAATCGGGTCGTCTACATTTTCAGGCTTTGTCATACGATATCCTGTCTCTCTACGCAGTCTTATTGAAGGGGATAACGGCACCCGATTTCAGCGGCTGGGCGCAAAATTCCGACCAGTCCGTCATCATCCGCCGCCGCTTTTCCAGTACGTCCCCGCGCCAGTACGCCGCTTCGGTCGCATCGCCTTTGATGTGCGCGAGCGCCACCTCGGCCAGCTCGCGCGGATAGTTGGTGTACTCGCTGGCCCAGTCCCGGAAGGTCGAGCGGAAACCGTGCGGCGTCGCCTCAAGGCTCTGTCGACGCATCAGCTCCAGCAGCGACATGTCCGACAGCGCGCGGCCCGATCGCGGGCTCGGGAATACCAGGTCAACGTCTTTCTTCCGTTCGATTGATTCCAGCAAGCGCACGGCGGCCGGCGAGAGCGGGACGCGGTGCTCTTTCTTCGCTTTCATTTTCTCGGCGGGCACGGCCCAGACCTTTTTCTCCAGATCGATTTCGGTCCACTCGGCAAACCGCGCTTCGCCGGATCGCGCGGCGGTCAATATCGAGAATTCGAGGCAGCGGGCGCTTACGCCCTCGGTCGCGCGCAGCGTGACCATGAACGTGCCCATCTGCACGATCGGCAGGGCGGGGTGATTGCGTACGCGCTTGGTCTTCTTCGGAGCGGACAGCAACTTGTCGAGGTTGCCGCGCCACGCGGCCGGGTTTACGCCTTCATCGCGGAAGCCTTTCACGCGCGACCAGTCGAGAATCGCCTCGATGCGGCCGCGCAGACGCGATGCGGTCTCCGTTTTGGTTGTCCAGATCGGCTCAAGAATCTCTGTCACGTGCGCACGTGTGACGTGCCGGACCATCATCTTGCCGATGAGAGGGTATGCGTATTCCTCGAGTGTGTAGGTCCACTGGGCGCCATGCTTGGAATTTCGCCATTCCGGCTCTTTCACTGTGATGAAACGCTTCGCCGCTTGCTCGAACGTCATTTCGAGCGCTTGGCTCGCGCGCAGACGGCTTTTGGCCTCTTTCTTCTGCATAACCGGATCGATGCCGCGGGCGATGTCCTCACGCACGGCCAGCGCCTTTACTCGCGCTGCCGCGACACCCATGCCGGATTCGGCGTATGCGCCCAAGCCAATTTCACGGCGCTGACCCGCGACGGCGACACGGAGCACCCATGAGCGCGCATGTTCGCTGACGACTTTGAGATACAAGCCGGCCACGCCGCCAACGGGATGTTTTCCCGGTGTCGTCAGTCGCTTGACGGCCAGCGGCCCGAGTTCCTTGGCTTTCTTTGGCATCGTTGCTCGTTATCGATCGGCGCGCCGGCAGTCCACCATCTGGTCCACCAACGCTAGTCCACCATCCAGTCCACCATAAAATTTACGACTGAACGCGATTAATTGCAACGAAACCGGACAACTACATTTGGGAGTTTTGCGCTGAGAGCCTTAGCTGGTAAGGCTTTGCGCGATTGAATCGGATTGATCCGGACGGATTAAAACAAGCGTCCTGGCGGAGGCGGTGAGATTCGAACTCACGGAAGGATTGCTCCTTCGCCGGTTTTCAAGACCGGTGCCTTAAACCACTCGGCCACACCTCCAAGCCGCAAATTGTAACCTGAAAAGACTTCGCTGCCGAGTCTAGGTGACCCGCCATCACTGCGGATCTTTCAGAAACAGCGCCTGCAAGTCGTTCAGGAACGCCTGCCCAAGCGGCGTCGGCGCGATCCGTTCGTGGTCGCGTGTGATCAGCTTGCGCTGTTCCGCTTCCTGCAACGCCGGCTCGATCGTCGTGATCGACAGGCCCGTGCGCTCGATGAACCGATGCACCGGAAATCCTTCTACCAGGCGCAGCGCGTTCAGCATGAACTCGAACGGCAGATCGCGCGGCCCGACCTCATGCTCTTCCTGCACGCTTGCACCAGCCCTGGCCTGCTCGATGAACGTGGTCGGATGTTTGTAGCGCGCTTGGCGCACGATGCGATTAGGAAACGACAGCTTCGTATGCGCGCCCGCGCCGATGCCGAGATAGTCGCCGAAGCGCCAGTAGTTCAGATTGTGTTTGCTCTGCCGATGCGGCTGCGCATACGCGGACACCTCGTAGCGCCCGTAGCCGGCCTCGGCGGTGCGTTGATGAATCCAGTCCTGCATGTCTGCGGACGCGTCGTCGTCGGGCAACGCGGGCGGAAACTTGGCGAATAGCGTGTTCGGTTCGAGCGTCAGGTGATACAGCGACAGATGCGGCGGGGCAAACGACAACGCCGTTTCCACGTCGGCCTGACATTCGGCGAGCGTTTGCCTGGGCAGCGCGAACATCAGGTCGAGGTTGAAGTTGTCGAACGTGGTCGCGGCGACTTCGACCGCGTGGCGTGCCTGCGCCGCGTCGTGAATGCGGCCGAGCGCCTTCAGATGCGTTTCGTTGAAACTCTGGATGCCCACCGACAGCCGGTTCACGCCGCTCGCGCGAAACTGCGCGAACTTGTCGGCTTCGAACGTGCCGGGGTTCGCTTCGAGCGTGATTTCCGCGTCGGCGTCGAGCGGCAGCAGCGCGCGAATATCCGACAGCATGCGATCGAGCCCCGCCGCCGACAGCAAACTAGGCGTCCCGCCGCCGATGAACACCGTATGCACCTGGCGGCCCCAGATCAGTGGCAAGGCCATTTCCAGGTCGGCGCGCAACGCGTCGAGGTAGTCGTTCTCCGGGAACGTCTCGCCTTTCCACTCGTGCGAATTGAAGTCGCAGTAGGGGCACTTGCGCACGCACCACGGGAAATGCACGTACAGCGCAAGTGGCGGCAGCGACGTCAAACGGATGCTGCCCGGCGACGTGAACGCACTGACGACACCCTTGCCGATGTCCGCCGGCGTCGATCGGATCGGAATCACGCTTCCCCCGACAGACGCGCGAGCAGTTGCCGCAGCGCGATCGCGCGATGGCTGCTCGCGTTCTTGACCGCCGGCTCGAGTTCGGCGGCGCTCGCGTTCAGCGACGGCAGATAGAAGTACGGGTCGTAACCGAAGCCATGCTCGCCGCGCGGCGCGTCCAGGATTTCGCCATGCCAGCGGCCTTCGGCGATCAGCGGTTCGGGATCGTCCGCGTGACGCACGAGTGCGAGCACACAGTAGTAATAGCCGCGGCGGTCGCTCACGTCCCGCAGTTCGTCGACGAGGCGCGCGTTGTTCGCCGCGTCGCATTTCTCGCCGCCGGCGAGTTGCGCGAAGCGGGCCGAGTAGACGCCCGGCGCGCCGCGCAGCGCGCGCACGCAAAGGCCCGAGTCGTCGGCGAGCGCGGGCAGGCCGGTGAGCCGCGCAGCGTGACGGGCCTTCGTCAGCGCGTTTTCAACGAAGGTGGGATGCGGTTCTTCCGCTTCCGGCACGTTGAGCTCGCCTTGCGCGATCAACTCGATGCCGGCCGCGCCGAGCAGCGCCGCAAATTCGCGCAGCTTGCCCGCGTTGTTCGACGCGAGCACGACCTTTTTCAGCGGCATTCCCGACGTTACGCCGTGAGCATTGTTCCCGCCACCGTCCTGACGAACCTCATTCACTGCTGCACTCCCAGCGCCTCTTTCTGCTTTGCGATCAGCGTGCTGATGCCGTCGCTCGCGAGATCGAGCAGCGCATTCATTTCTTCGCGCGAGAACGGCACGCCTTCCGCGGTGCCCTGAATTTCGACGAAGCCGCCCGCCCCCGTCATTACGACGTTCATGTCGGTGTCGCACTGCGAGTCTTCGTCGTAGTCGAGGTCGAGCACCGGCACGCCGTCGTACACGCCGACCGAAATCGCGGCGACGTAATCCAGGATCGGCGAGCTTTCGATGCGCCCCGTGGCAAGCAATCTGGCGACCGCATCATGCGCGGCGACGAACGCGCCGGTGATGCTCGCGGTGCGTGTGCCGCCATCGGCCTGGATAACGTCGCAGTCGAGATTGAGCGTGCGCGCGCCGAGCTTCTCGAGATCGAACACCGAGCGCAGCGCGCGGCCGATCAGCCGCTGGATTTCCTGCGTGCGGCCGGTTTGTTTGCCGCGCGCGGCTTCACGGTCGCTGCGGGTATGGGTGGCGCGCGGCAGCATGCCGTATTCGGCGGTGAGCCAGCCCTGGCCGCGATCGCGCAGAAACGGCGGTACGCTCTCGCTGACGCTCGCGGTGCAGATCACCTTGGTGTCGCCGAATTCGACCAGCACCGAGCCCTCCGCATGCTTCGTGTAGTGACGCGTGATGCGCACGTCGCGCAACTGGTGGGGCTGGCGGCCGCTGGGGCGTTGGGTGTCGTTGCTCATGTCGGGATGGGTCGGGATGGGCTGGAGGAGGGCGGAGGAAAAACCCTAATTTTACCGCCGATCGGATAGGGCGGTTGCCCATACGGATGGCTGCGACAAAAATGGGATAATGCCGATTCCCCGCCCCGCGTCTCGTACACGCCGGGCGATCCGCTTCTCAGGCCATCGTCTACCGCATGGCCCCAATCGCGAGAAATACGATGATCTACAGCATGACTGGCTATGCGAGCGCCACGCGCGAACTCGTGGCAGCCTCGGGCACGGGTGGCGTCAGCGTGTCGGTCGAATTGCGCACGGTGAACTCGCGCTTTCTCGATCTGAACTTCCGCATGCCGGAAGACGTGCGCGTCGTCGAACCGACGCTGCGCGAGATGCTGATGAACAAGCTGTCGCGCGGCAAAGTCGACATTCGCGTGAATCTGCAGCGCAGCGAGCAGTCGGCGAACGCGGGCGCGATCAACCGCGATGCGCTCGCGCAACTCGCGCAGCTGGAACGCACGGTGCTCGGCACGTTTCCTGAAGCCGGCCGTCTGCGCACCGGCGAAATTCTGCGCTGGCCGGGCGTGCTCGCCGAAAGTGGCATCGCGCCCGAGACGCTGCGCGAAGCGGTGCTCGGATGCGGCAAGCAGGCGATCGCGGACCTGATCGACGTGCGCGCGCGTGAAGGCGCGCAACTCGCGACGATGCTGCTTGCCAACGTCACCGAAATGGAGACGATCGTCGTGAAGATCACCCCGCTCGTGCCCGAGCTGATTGCGCGACATCAGCAGAAAATCGTCGAGCGTCTGCAGGAAGCGCTCGGCATCGCCGCGCCGGATGCGGCCGTGACGATCGTATCGCGCGAAGAGATCAACGAGCGGATTCGCCAGGAAGTGACGATGTACGGCATTCGCATCGACATCGCCGAAGAGCTGTCGCGCCTCACCGCGCACCTGAACGAAACGCGTCACGTGATCGAGAAGGGCGGCAAGGTCGGCAAGCGGCTCGACTTCATGATGCAGGAGCTGAACCGCGAAGCGAACACGCTCGGTTCGAAGGCGGCGGCGAAGGAACTCGCGGATTCGTCGATGACGCTGAAGCTCTTGATCGAACAGATGCGCGAGCAGGTACAGAATCTCGAATAAGGCTGGAGCACGACACATCATGACCGACCACCATCCACGCGAAACCGGCGCGGCGCGCCATTCGTACGCCGGCGCGTATCCCGGCAACCTGTTCATGGTCGTCGCGCCGTCGGGCGCGGGCAAGTCGACGCTCGTGAACGCGTTGCTCGCGAGCGACGACGCGATCCGTCTGTCGATCTCCTACACGACGCGCCCGCCGCGTCCGAAGGAGCAGGACGGCGAGCACTATCACTTCACGAGCGTCGAAGATTTCATGCAGCGTCACGACGCGGGCGAGTTTCTCGAAAGCGCGGAAGTGCACGGCAACTATTACGGCACGTCGCGCGTGTGGATCGAGGAGCAGATGAAAAACGGCCATGACGTGCTGCTCGAAATCGACTGGCAGGGTGCGCAGCAGGTGAAGAAGCAATTCAACAACGCGGTGGAGATTTTCATTCTGCCGCCGTCGCTCGAAGCGCTCGAAGAGCGTCTGAAAAAGCGCGGCCAGGACGAGCCGAACGTAATCACGCGACGCTTGCTCGCGGCGGGCGGCGAGATCGCGCACGCGGCCGAAGCGGAGTACGTCGTGATCAACGAGAACTTCGATCGCGCGCTGGCGGAGTTGCAGTGCCTCGTCGGCGCGACGCGCTCGCGCTTCGCGTCGCAGTACGCGCGTCACACGCAGCTTTTCATGCAGCTCGGCATCCACCTGCCGCACGCGTGAGCGCGGCGTGGTGTCAAGCACATAAGGTAGAATAAGCAACATACTGAGAAGGAACCCAACATGGCCCGCATTACCGTCGAAGACTGCCTCAAACAGATCCCGAACCGTTTCGAACTCGCGCTTGCCGCAACCTATCGCGCGCGTCAGCTCGCTCA
Organism: Paraburkholderia sp. MM6662-R1; assembly: GCF_050436245.1. NCBI lineage: Bacteria > Pseudomonadati > Pseudomonadota > Betaproteobacteria > Burkholderiales > Burkholderiaceae > Paraburkholderia > Paraburkholderia sp. MM6662-R1. The sequence continues at coordinate 3,484,338 of NZ_JBNDLV010000001.1, forward strand.
AGGCCACACGCCGAAAATCGAAAGCCGCGACAAGCCCACCGTCCTCGCGCTGCGTGAAATCGCATCGGGTCAGGTCGGCGTCGAAATGCTGAAGAAGGTGCCGGTCTAAGGCGCAAGGATTTTCGTTTTCGACTTGCCGGTATTCGCCACACCGGATTGCTCAACGTGCAGAACTGCGTCCAACCCTGACCGCTACCGGAGGCGACCATGAGTGCTACCCCGCCCACCGCCACGGAAGCGGAGCACGACACCGACTCGCCGTCCTCTGCACGCAAGTACATCGACGCGGTCCTCGAGCAATCGTTTCGCCATCTGTTCGGGCCGACCGCCACGCCGGAGCAGCCGCGCCGGCATGATGTCGTCTCCATCGCCAATCTGACGTCTGCGCTGTCCGGCTATCTGCAGCCGGAAGAGATCAAGGACATCAAGGCGGCGTTCCACTTCAGCGACGAAGCCCACCTCGGCCAGTATCGCCAGAGCGGCGAGCCCTACATCACGCATCCGGTCGCCGTCGCGGAAATCTGCGCGGGCTGGAATCTCGACGCCCAGGCGATCATGGCGGCGCTGCTGCACGACGTGATGGAAGACCAGGGCGTGACCAAGGCAGAGCTCGCCGAGCGCTTCGGCGCGAAGGTCGCGGAACTGGTCGACGGGTTGTCCAAGCTGGACAAGATGGAGTTTCGCAATCGCGAGGAAGCGCAAGCGGAGAATTTCCGCAAGATGCTGCTCGCGATGGCGCGCGACGTGCGCGTAATCCTCGTGAAGCTCGCCGACCGGCTGCACAACATGCGCACGCTCGGCGCGGTGCCGTCGGAGAAACGTCGCCGTGTCGCGCGCGAAACGCTAGACATTTACGCGCCGATCGCTCACCGGCTCGGCCTGAATAATACCTATCGCGAGCTGCAGGACCTGAGTTTCGCGAACTTCAACCCGCACCGTTACGCGACACTCGAAAAAGCCGTGAAGGCGGCGCGCGGCAATCGTCGCGAGGTGGTCGGCAAGATTCTCGAATCGGTGCAGCGCGCGATTGCGGACGCGAAGCTCGACGCCGAAGTCACCGGTCGCGAGAAAACCATCTTCAGCATTTACAAGAAGATGCGCGACAAGCAGCTGTCGTTTTCGCAGGTGCTCGACGTGTATGGTTTTCGCGTGGTCGTCGAGAGCGCGCTCGAGTGTTATACCTGCATCGGCGCGTTGCATGCGCTTTTCAAGCCTGTTCCGGGCAAGTTCAAGGATTACATCGCGATCCCGAAGGTGAACGGCTATCAGTCGCTGCACACCACGCTCGTCGGCCCGTTCGGCGCACCGATCGAGTTTCAGGTGCGCACACGCAAGATGCACGAGATCGCCGAGGCGGGCGTTGCCGCGCACTGGCTGTACAAGAACGGCAGCGCGGATCTGAACGACGTGCAGAAGCGTGCGCACCAGTGGCTGAAGTCGCTGCTCGACATTCAGAGCGAAGCGGGCGATTCGAGCGAATTCCTCGAGCACGTGAAGATCGACCTGTTCCCGGATGCGGTCTACGTGTTCACGCCGAAGTCGAAGATCATGGCGCTGCCGCGCGGCGCCACCGCGCTCGACTTCGCGTACTCGATCCACAGCGACCTCGGCAACCAGTGCGTCGCGGTGAAGATCAACAACGAGCTGTTGCCGTTGCGTACCGAGCTGAAGAGCGGCGACATCGTCGAAGTCATCACGGCGCCGTATTCGAAGCCGAACCCCGCATGGCTCGGCTTCGTGCGCAGCGGCAAGGCGCGCTCGGCGATCCGTCATTATCTGAAGACGATGCGTCTGAACGAGTCGGTGCAGCTCGGCGAGCGTCTCGTCGATCAGGCGTTGAAGGGCTATGGCCTTGCGCTATCGGACGTGACGCCGGAGGCGTGGGAAAAGCTCGTGCAGTGGACGGGCAACAAGAACCGTCAGGAAATTTTCGCGGACATCGGTCTCGGCCGGCGAGTCGCCGCGGTGATGGCCAAGCGCATCGAAGTGCTGATGAGCGGGCGCGACGCCGACGACGACGGCTCGCGCTCCGAGTCCGGTTCGACGCCGCACGCGCCGCCGGTCGTCATCACCGGTACCGAGGGCATGTCGGTGCAGCTGTCCGCGTGTTGCCGTCCGATTCCGGGCGACGACATCATGGGCTATATCGGCATCGGTCTCGGCATGGCGATTCATACCACCGACTGCCGCGTCGCGCAGCGTATCCACCGGCGCGATCCGGGCCGCTGGATCGACGTCGCGTGGGCGCCGCAGCCGGGGCGGCTGTTCGATGTCGCGGTCAAGGTACTGGTCAAGAACACCAAGGGCGTGTTCGCCCGCGTAGCGGCCGACATCACATCGGCGGACGCGAACATCGTCCATATCGCGATGGACGAAGATCTGTCGCAGGAATCCACGATTCTGCGCTTCGTGATCCAGGTCAGCGACCGGGTGCATCTGGCCAATGTGATGCGGCGCGTGCGCACGAATCCCGATGTGATGCGCATCACGCGTGAGCGGCCGAGCGAAGAGGGGCATCACCGCCACGACGGCGGCATGCGCATCGACCGCGAGCGCGCGGATTACTGAACGGCTTCCGGCTGGGCGTCGGCGCGGCTTGGACTGGCGCTTCACGCCAGTCAGGCATCTTTCGTGCGGCGGCTCAGGATACAACTCAAGGCTGGTCTCACCTGAACTCCAGGGGGAACGCAGATGAACGTGTCCGACCTCGCTGACGTGGCGCTCGATTACTGGGTGGCGCGCAGCCTGCACGACTTCGTGCGCGAAATCTACTTTACCGATAGTGGCGAGACTGTTGCGATCCGCGGCAACGATCGTGGTCGTCCGTGGGACGGGCGTTTCACGCCTTCCGCATCATGGGAGGCGGCTGCCGTTGTGCTCGAGCGCGCGATGCGGCTCGACGTGCGCGAGCAGAGCGATAAAGGGGCGGTATGCGTCGCTGAGTTCAAGGGCGGGCAGCGAGCCTCGGAGGGAATGGGCGACTCGCTGCGCATTGCTTTGCTGCGGGCGTTTGTCGTGAGCCGTTTCGGCGATACCGTCGACGACGTGCTGCGCGAGCGCCAAGCACTGACCGGCATGCGGACCGACACGATCAGCGAGCAAACGGTGGGCGGGGTCGTCGAGGACTTGCCGCACCCGGATGGGCAAATTGGGGATATCCAGTCGCCGCCGCGATGAGTTGCTGGCGCACGGGCACGGCATGGTGCGCCAGAAAAAACAAAGGGCCTTCCGGTTGGAAGGCCCTTCACAGGTGGTGCGGCTGGCAGGATTCGAACCCACGACCCCTTGGTTCGTAGCCAAGTACTCTATCCAACTGAGCTACAGCCGCACGCAAAACGGTGATGCTTACTATAAAAACTGATGAAACCTGAGAGCTCCCTGTAAGGGCGCTCTCGAATAAGGTGGCGCGGCTGGCAGGATTCGAACCCACGACCCCTTGGTTCGTAGCCAAGTACTCTATCCAACTGAGCTACAGCCGCACACAGAAACGAGATTATAGCCAACAGATCTGAAAAACGGAAGCCCATCACGGCGATTTGTGTCCCCGGCCCGATCGTGTAACCTTTTATGAGATTGTTGCTAGTTGCTGTTAATGGATGATTATGAACAAGGCCTTTGTCAAAGAGTCGAGCGAAGACAACGATGACGATCTCGACATCGCCCAGCCCGACGTGCCCGCAGGCACCAAAAATTACATGACTCCCGCCGGTCATCGGCGTATGCGTGATGAATTGCTGCATCTGATCGATGTCGAGAGGCCCGAGGTTGTCAAGCTCGTGTCGTGGGCGGCGTCGAACGGCGACCGCTCGGAGAATGGCGACTACATCTACGGCAAACGCCGTCTGCGGGAAATCGACCGGCGCATCCGTTTTCTGACCAAGCGGCTCGATCTAGCCGAGGTCGTCGATAGCAGCCGGCAGGAAAACGTCGACCAGGTGTTTTTCGGCGCGAGGGTCGACTATGCGACCGAGGACGGCGAAGAGCATCAGGTGACGATCGTCGGTGTCGACGAGGTCGACCTGGACATCGGGCACGTAAGCTGGATTTCGCCCATTGCGCGTGCGCTGCTAAAGGCTAAAGTCGGCGATACGGTCACGCTGTTCACGCCGGCCGGTCCGCAGTCGATCGACATTCTCGACGTCAAGTATCCGCTGCCTGATAGCGGCCGCTAGGCCTCTGGCGAGGACGTGGGCTCACGTGCACGCACGCAGGCCTGCGCACAAAGCGGCAAAAACCCACGTCGGCACGGACATAAAAAAAGGCGCCGCGAACGGCGCCTTCTCTACTGCCAGTCCTTGCGCAGTGCTTAGAAGCGGTGACGCAGACCTGCGGTCACAGCGACTTGCTTGTTGTTGCCCGAAGCACCGCCCACGCCATTGATGTAGGCGTTAACGATCGAGTCTTCGTTTGCTGCCTGATACACGCCTTGCAGATACACGTCGGTACGCTTGGACAATGCGTACGCGGTTTGCAGGTTGACCTGGTTCCAGTGCACGTGCGAGCTCGACAGGTTGGCGCGGGTGTACGTGTACGCGCCAGCGATGCTGATTGCCGGCGTCAGCGCGTAACGGGCGTTGGCTTCAAAGTTCTGGAACTGAGCGCTGTTGGTCGGGAAGCCGATGCCGCTCGTTATGCCCGATGCGGCCGCGCTGATACCTGCCAAGCCATGCAGGTTCGTCTGCGAGTACACGAGGCCGACCGTTGCCGGGCCGAACGCGTAGTTGGCGCCTGCGCCCCACGTTTGCTGACGCTGAGCGAAGAACGTGTTGTCGCCCGACACCGCGCCACCCGAGTTGAACGCAGCGGCTGCGCTGTTCGCGCCATTGCTGTTCAGTTGCATGTACGCAGCGGCAACGTTCAGGCCGCCCCAGTTATACGACGCGCCCGCACTGTAAGCGCGGTTGTTGGCGAAGCCGGCAGCCTGGTTCGAGAAGCCGTACAAGCCGCCAAACTTGAAGCCGCCGTAGTTCGCGCTCTGGAATTTGGCCGAATTGTTGATACGGAACGAGTTGTTCAAGTTGTCGTTGTCGAACGGGTGCGCGAACTGCGTGCCGCCGTACTGCGTGCCGGTCAGTGCCAGCGGGCCGACGTAGTCGACCATGCTGTCGTATTGACGGCCGAGGGTCACGGCACCGAACTGGTCGCTCGACAGACCGACGAAGGCCTGACGGCCGAACAGACGGCTGTTCTGCTTGAGCGTGCCGTCATTGATGCCGAAGCCGTTCTCCAACGTGAAGATGGCCTTCAGACCGCCGCCCAGATCTTCAGCGCCACGCAGGCCGAAACGGCTGCCGTTCACCGAGCCGCTCGTCATCGCCACGTTGGCGCCGTGCTGGTTACTACTCGGATTCGGATGCTGGTTGTTCGTATAAGTGATTCCGGCGTCGATCAGGCCATACAGGGTGACGCTACTTTGCGCGTGCGCTGCCGTTACGAAAACGCCCGACAGGGCAGCGACCATGAGTGTCTTCTTCATTGATATAACTCCAAGAGCGAGAGAGGTATAAAACCCTGGCTTAGGAGACCTTCACGCGAGCGCTGCGAGAAGCGGAATCCGCGTGAGAAGCGCGTTGACCATATCCGCGCCGGTTTCCGATTAGGCAGAGTTTAGAGAGACACTTCCGGGAGTTGGCGTTCCGATTCGCGCAATAAAGTATTACGCGAGGAGAAACGATCGCTAATCGCCATTCAAGCCTTATGGATAAAGGCTTTGCGTCGACTGGGCGGATTCGGCGTCTGAATTTTCCTAAAGCGCGTTGCTGATTCGCGACACCGAACGATGCGGAAAAACAACGGGAAGAAATGCGGGAAAACGATTGTTGTTGTGGCGGCAATAGACGATTGTTAATTATGTGAATAATCGAACTTGCATATGACCGCTATACTGTTATTTCTGCTTTTCGAAGCAGACTTTTTCGTTGACGAAAAAGCTCTCCAAACCTTTGTCAGCGCGACCTTCCAGTCGCGCTTTTTTTATGGCGGACGAGTTTCGCGAATGTCTCTAATGAGCGGGCGCAGTACCTTCCGCGTCGTCCCAGTCCGCCTGCGCGGGCACGCTCCAGTCTTCCATCACATAACGGCGCGCATCCATTGGCGAGGAGAGCAGGTTCTGCCAGTGGTCTCCGTGCCACATCGGATCGAAGTCGAAAACGGTGCATGAATCCCCGATCTGTGCGGGCTGGTCTGATATGACCTTTGCGTGCGAATGAGTGAGCCAGGTGAAGAGACGGTGAATTTCCTTGGACAGCATGGCAACCTCCTGAAGCGCATCGCTACAACTGACTTCCATCATGCGAGTGAGGCGGCGCCGCAACAAGTCGGACAAACACTTACGCAAAGATAGACTTTGTTACATTTGTATTGCATATTTTCGCAAATTTTCCCGTTTGCGGACTCGGATTATTTTCGTTCAGGTAAATTTGACGCGCCGATCTATATCCCTGTAGTTTGAAGCCTTACCTTTTTATACGCTAAACGCATATGAAAAGTTTACTTGACGGTCATTCTCTGTTCCCCGTATAACGGCAAAGCCGAATTTGATTGGCTGTTTCTGCCTTGACCAGATATAGGCAATTGAATCGGGGTTGGATCGATTCAAGGGCAACGCCCGCTTTTGGATAAATCACAGAGGGAAAACAGCAAATGGAAACTGGTATCGTCAAATGGTTCAACGATGCTAAGGGTTTTGGCTTCATCACGTCGGACGTGGGTGGCGAGGATCTGTTCGCGCACTTTTCGGAGATCCGCAGCGAGGGCTTCAAGTCGTTGAAGGAAAATCAGCGCGTGTCTTTTGAAGTCAAGACCAGCCCGAAGGGCAAGCAGGCGGCCAACATTCAGCCGCTGTAAATGCGCTGGGCTGGGCGCGCCGCCCGCGCAGTCGGGAGCGAAAAACCCTCGCCGTCGCGCGAGGGTTTTTATTTTTATCTAGATGTCTCCAGGTCGGATCTTCGGTAACTGCGTGGTTCAACAATACGCGTTTTTGTCGGAAGATAATCCATCGAAGCGAATTGACTACGTCTGGATTAATGGTCTGGTTTAAGCGTCTGCGGGATTTCAGCGCAAAATCGACGGCCCATGCCGACGCAGCTTCCAGCTGCGCACGCGGCGCGGTCTGGATGCGCAACGTCCAACTGGTGCATACTTCCCGCAAATTCATGCGCCCGAATCCCTTGTCCCATGTCTGAACTGCTTTCGCCGGAACCGGCACTCGACTCACCCATCGTTTTCGTAGATCTCGAAACGACCGGCGGCTCCACGAGCGAGCACCGCATTACTGAGGTTGGCGTCGTCGAAGTCGGGCTGGCCGGCGTCTCGCGCTGGAGCAGCCTGATCGACCCGCAGCAGCCGATTCCGTCGTTCATCCAACAGCTGACCGGCATCACGAACGACATGGTGCGCGGCGCACCGACGTTCGAGTCGATCGCGCCCGCGTTGTTCGAGCGTTTGAACGGCAAGCTGTTCGTCGCGCACAACGCGAGTTTCGATCGCGGATTTTTACGCAGCGAATTTCGTCGCGCGGCAATCGCGTTCGATCCGGACGTGCTGTGCACGGTGCGGCTGTCGCGCGCGCTGTTTCCCGGCGAAAAGCGCCACGGTCTCGATGCGCTGGTCGAACGCCATGCGCTGGTGCCGTCCGACCGCCACCGCGCGCTCGCCGACGCCGATCTGATCTGGCAGTTCTGGCAGCGTCTGCCGACGCTCGTGCCGCTGGAAGCGCTGCGCGCGCAGATCGAGCGCACGACGCGTCGCTACCGGCTCGCGGGCGACATCACCGAAGATTTGCTCGACACCGCGCCGGCTGGCTGTGGCGTGTATGCGTTTTATGGCGAAGACGATGCGCCGCTGTATGTCGGTCGCAGCGTGCGCGTGCGTCAGCGGCTGCGCTCGCATCTGACTGGCGAGCGGCGTTCGTCGAAGGATATGCGGCTAGCGCAGCTCGTGCGACGCGTCGAATGGCACGCGACTGGCGGAGAACTCGGCGCGATGCTCGCGGAGGCGCAGTGGATCGCAACGCTGCGGCCGGGCCACAACCGCTTGCCGCGCGTGACGAAGAGCGATCCCGCGAACGCGCCGTGGCCGTTCGAGGGGCCCATCGTGTTCGAGGAGCGTGAGGACGCGCAGGGTATCTTCCACGTGGTCGATCGCTGGCGCTACCTCGGACACGCGTCCTCGCTCGTCGCGGCGGCGCAGCTGCATGCGTCGACGCTGGCTGGGTCGTTCGAACTCTCGACGTACCGTATCCTGCAAAGCCATCTGGCGCGAGGCCTGCGCGTGATGCCGTTGAGCGTGTCGCGTGACAGCCCTGAGTCGAGCATCGTCGCGTGACGCTTATGCGACGTGCGCGCGCCGTGGCGTTACCGGAATCAGCCGGTGGCGCCGACTCCGCCCGTCTCGCACACGTGACCTAGTGCGTGCGTCAACGCGCTCGAATGCGCAGAGTCATAGCGCGTCAGCGCCTTCCAGTTAGCCAGCGATTGCGCGACCCGCGACGGACAATCGTCCGCCGCGCGCAGCGGCTGCACGCGCGCCAGACTCGCCATCAACGACTGTGTCAGCTTGTCGAGCTGCGGTCGGGTGCTGGTTGCGAGATCGGGTGCGGGACCTTGCGGTGGCTGGGTGCGACGCCAGTTCGCGAAGAGCGCGTTCTGCACGTCTTTGCTCGCATCGATCTGATCCTGGAAGAACGCGCGGGCGAACGCCGGGTCGACGTTTGCCGCCGCGGCGCGCTTTTCCACCTCGGCGAGCAGCGCGTTTTCACGCGGCGTATCGGTGATCGGCTGGTGGTTCGCCCACTTCCAGCGTGCGACCGGTTCCGCGAGTGCAAGGCGCTGCGAAACCAGCGCGATCAGGCTCGTGAGCGCGGTGTCGTCACCGTCGGCGAGGGCGGGGGCGGGCGAGAAGGCGAAGGCGGCGGCGATGACGAGTGCGCATGACGCGCCGAAGCGATGCAAATGGTTCATGAGGTGGACGTGGCCGGGCGGCCGTTGACGGAAAAACCAGAAGAATAAATGATGCGCCGCAACCTGCGAGCACCGGGTCGATTCACACGGATCGTCGGGGCGAAGTGGGCGAGAGAAGGACGCGCGTACACGCTCGAGCCGCGTGGCCCAGTGCAACTGCTGTGCTCAGGCGAGCTGATCCAACGTCATGACGGAGATGTCGGACGCGTAATGAGGACGCGAGTATTCGCTGCGCGTGAAATCGACGAGAGCGAATGCTGCGCCGCGCCAAGGAACCGTTACTTCGGATCGCACGACTTGCGTTGTTCGTCAAAGAAAGCGCGAACATGCTCGGGCAGCTCGGCTCCCAAAAACTCGACGGCCACAGGTTCCGGATCCGGGTAAAGAACTTTGTCCGGGGTCGGAATCTTCGGTGGTTTGGCATCCATGATCTTTCTCCTTTGCGAATCGATTATCGGCCTCGTTCCCTGCATCGCACCAGTGTCCGATGCGAGTCATACACACTCTGTTGCTTTAACGGCACAAGCCGACACACCAGCGGAGGGATTGAATAAAATTTATCGTCCGACTATTGCCTGCGTTTCGCGGTCTGTTTGATCCGCTTAATTGCCAGCGCGAAATCATTTCTTTCCCGCTCCTTCTGCCAGTCCCTCTCGAGCCTTGCCAGCCTATGTTTCGGCACGACCGATCGATATTTTCGCCGCGCTGCATCTAACGTTGTTGCATGACTAAAACGTGACAAACTTGTGCATTGCCGCATCGACAGGTTTTTCGCTTTTCCTGAACTGAACGTACGCAATTTGCCGATTGCATAACCTGCAGTCTAATTCTTTGTAAACGACCCATTCCCCATCGCGTTGACCGCGCAAAACACTATTTAAAGATTTGGTCATTAATCAACTGACTGACAGGGGTTGGCAAACACCTTCCCGCATTGCTGTGACAAAAGGACCTCATTTGGTGACAAGTCATGCGCAGCGCACCGGGCCACCTATGATTGAAGCGACTACTGATGGCTCGACGTGCGCTGGCAGACGGACACGCGAGGCGCAGCGCGGATGATGACGTTCTTCATGTTCGGGAGAGGTCGCGATGGAAAACGCTGTCTACTGGAACGGACGTCAGGTTGGCCTGGAATGCACCGGCAGGATCTTGTGGTTCGCGTCGGCACCCGCGCAAGCGATAGCCGCATACGGCGCGCCACGCCAGCAGCCGAGCGCACAGGCCGATACCGTCGTTGCGCGCAACCTCGCGATGCCACGGTCGTACGACCCGCTCCACGTTCCCGACCAGGCTGGCCATGCGTTGCGCCACGACATCGCGCCGGACGCGGCGCAACGCTGACCGCAAACGGCTGTATCAGGCCCGAAGCGACTCGTCGGCGCACCCTCGAGACCTTACCGATCAAGTGGGGTGTTAGCGCACACACCGCGTTGCGGCGAACTTATACGATGCAATTGCCGGGCTGCCGTCGGCCTCTCACCCGTTGTCGGGTGAACCGGCAACCACACCCGCATCAGTCTGCAAACAGCCGATACCGAAGGCCGGCTGCGCGAGGAGGGTAGGCCTGTCTCGCAACATCGTTGCATCAACACTATTTGCCGCTGGGAGCCGCGCATCGCGTGGCCGCACCTCTTTTACCTGGCGCTGCGTCGTGCTCACTTGCGTGATCGCCGGGCAATTCAATGGGAAAGATCTACGGCCTGACTGGACCGCGTGCGTTCGCGGCGTTGCTCGCCGTCGTTCATCACTTTGCCGACAACGAAGGGGGCTGCCACTGGGCATTGTGCAACTCATCGATAACTGGGTCTGGGGCGTTGACATCTTTTTCATGCTGCGCGGCTTCATCCTTGCCTATACGTATCTTCCTTCGCGAGCGACCGCGTTCGGCTGGGTCGACTATCGATCGTTTATCGTCAAGCGGTTTGCGCGCGTGTATCCGCTGTATCTGGTGACGTTTCTGGTGTTCGTCGGCCGATGTTTCGTCGCGAAGCGAGCTGGAACTTCGTGTCGTGGTCGATCAGCGCCGAATGGTTTGCCGTTCTGTTTCTGTTTTCGCTGTGCGCGAGAGTGCTGAGCCGGCTGTCGCGCGTGACTTTCGGTGTGATCGTGCTGGTGTGCTGGCTGACGTTGTGCGTGTACTGCTTCCCCTATAACGACGGCGATGTCGGGCTGACCACGTTCGGTGTGCTACGGATCGTGTTGCAGGCGTGGCGGGACATCTGGGATGACTTGCCCGACGAAATGGCGCTCCCAGTGTGCGATGCGAAACTACCCACCGAGGCTGGTGAACCGGCGAATCGGGATAACTGGCAAACGGCGGCGCAGCGGATAGCGGATGAGTTTTTCGAGCGCGATACCGCAAATGGTTGTCGTGACTCGCCCGCTGGCTATTCGCAACGGGTGGTAGAGGAAATGAAGGAGCGCTGGCGGTGTTTCAACGCATATTTGCGCACGAACTGGCCACTGCGCTCCGCGATGCCAATGCGGCGGTTTCGGCAAATCTCGTACGTGGGCCGCATATGCGTGCATTGATGCGTCGGACCGCGAAGCGCAGGACGGGGCGCGATGAGGCGCCTGAAATCTATTTCCACGTCACGCATACCATGCACTAGTACTTGCGTGGCCTCGCGCGAGCAGGGAGAGGAACTTCTGGTTTCGGCCCAGTTTGGGTCGTTCAACAAACAAGAGTTGAGTCCTGATCTCATTGTCAACGAGCGAATCCAACATCCATCAGCGGCTCTTTTAGCGGTCGCGGTTTAAGCGCGTACAGCACCGCATCTACAGCTCGTTCCCAGATGACCAGCGCGTTCCTCCTTGCCCGTCCGCTCAGGCGACGAAGTGTAGTTGAACGAGCCAGTTTCAGCGCTACGCCGGTTGAGCACCTTTCCTTACCGGCTTCACCTGAGCGGAGCGAAAGGCCTGGTCGCGAGTGGCGCGCTGGATTGCGCCATACCTATCAATGCGCGGATCTTTGCGGCAGGCCTTTCGGTGCGCTCAAGAATCGGTATAAGCGGATACCGCACCACTCCGAATACTCCACCAAATAAGATGTGACTGGCTTGAATTCAACCGGCCTTAACTCACGATGCACCACTGGCAGCGAGCTTGACAAATAGTCTGGCTGCTTCGTTGCCATGGGACAAAGCGCGCAGTGCAAGGGAGAGCGCTAGCTGTGCGTCGTGGGAGGCCGCGCTACGATCCTGATCGAAGAGCTTGACGGCGTGGCGCATATGTTGCGCCGCCTGCATGTGAAGCTCCACGGCCGCCGCATGATGTTTTGCCACGTCCGCGGCACTTGCGCCTGAGCCGGTCGATGGAGGCGTTATTGATGGCGTATTGGCGCTGTGCGCGCCAGCGTCGTGTGCCTGATCGATCGCATGCAACGTGTGGCCATGGGCCATCATCGCCTGATGTGCGGCGTGGGCAAAGTCTTGACCGTCATCGAAATGCCGCGACGCCTCGCGGTGATGTCGCGCGGCCTGCTCGTGGTGTGACGCCGCGGCTTCGAGATGCCCTTTCTTGCTGTGCTTCGTGTTCATGCCGGCTCCTGTGCAACTTCAGGACTGGTTCGGATGGCGACCGATTCGAAGACACAGTGGTGGGTCGCAACAAGATCCTAATCTACACGCCCTTGCGCCTTCTGTGGCATTTGCGTCTCGCGGAGAATCGTCGCGCTGTGGCGATCACCGCGCGGTCAGCATCCGGAGGATTTTCTGCACGATGCGCTCATGCTGCTCCAGCGCCTCATCGAGCGTACGTGCTCCGTAGCTCGTGTTGTCTCGCGCTTCCATTCCGGCGATGCGCGTCACGAACAGCGAAACCTCCCCGGTTTTCGGTTCGGACACACCGCGGAAGCGGGTCGTGACCGTCACGCCGGATTCGTCCAGCAGCGAGCGGCGGAAGATCAGTTCGTTCTCAGTCATCCAGCGCGACCACTCGCCGCGGTCGAACACCTCGACAGGCCTGCTCTTCGCATCGAGGACATAGAAGCGTTTCCAGCTCGACGGGACGGAGCGTGCTTTCATATTTCAATGCGAAGGCGTGAGCAGGAAGCCGATCGCCTCCCGCCACCAGGTTTCGTCGACGCGGCCCATCCGGTCGTTATGTTCAGCCGCCTCACCACCATCAGCTGTCTCGGTTCGGCCAGCGAGTTGTAGAGCGCTTCGCCGAAGCGCGGGACTGCCGCGCGCTTGCCGCTATACTTCCTCCTCCACCAACGGACACGTAGCCGGCACACATGGCCACGTTCGTGCAATTCGTCTTGCAACTGGACCAGGACCTCGAAGCGCTGCTGGTCCGGCATGGGCCGTTGGCCTACGCAATCCTCGGGGCGATCGTCTTCTGCAGTGTCGGCGTACTGCCGCTCGTCATTCTGCCCGCGGACATGCTCCTGTTCCTGTCCGGCGCGCTCGCTGCCGTCGGCGTGCTGCAGCCTGTGTGGCTCGCGCCGTTGCTGGTCGCGGCCGCGGTTGCAGGAAAAGTGTTCAACTATGCGCTGGCACGTGCCGTCGCGTCGGTATGGAACCCGAAGCGCAGCGGCTGGATCGACAAGGTGACTGCGCGAACGCGCGCGCTCTACGTACGTCACGGCGCCGCGCTGCTGCTGTACTCTCCGTTCATCGCAATCGTCCGGGCGGTCGCGCCCGCGCTCGCCGGCGCGACGAAGATGCCGTTTCGCCGCTTCGTGCGCTTCGCGACCGGCGGCGCGGTGATCTGGATATGCTCACTTGCGGGTCCCGGGTATTTTTTCGGCAACGTGCCGTGGGTCCGCTCGCACCTGCCGGCTGCGATGGCGATCGTGATCGGCGCGGGTGTCGTCGCGCTCGTCGTCAGCCTGCTGTGGCGAGGACGGCGCAAGCGCCGCACCGCCGACCCGACGCTACCCGACGAAAAGTCCCCCTGCGACTGACGCGGCGGCCCACAACCCGCCAGGCAGCGCTGCTCGCGAGGAAACGCATGAACCCGGGCCTGCTGAAATGCACATGTGCGGCCGTGCTCGCCACACTGCCCGGGTGGGGACTGTATGTCGGCCGCCCCGTGCTGGTGCCAGTTGCGTTTGGCATCATCGCGACGTACGTGGTCTTCGGTCTCGCCAACCTGCTGCGCCGCGTTCCCTACCTCGGTGCACGCCTGCGGGACGGCCTGCGCCACGCGATCGCTGCGACGCTGATGCTCTTCACGGTCTACCTGTCGGTCGACCTGCTGCTGTCCGACAGGGACCGGCTGATGGCCGTCGCGCCGAAGTACGAGGCGACGCTGCTCGTACTGTTTACGAAGTTCGCCGCGCTGCTGCACATCGAAACGGAGGCCAACTGGGCTGCGATCCGCCGCGACCTGTTAGCGAGCGTCAACGTGCAGGCGATCATAACCGCCACGCTGTCGTCGGTGTCGTCGCTGCTCGCGGCGATCATCGTCGTGCTGCTTTATGCGACGTTCTTTCTCATCGAGCACGCGAAATACCGCCGCAAGCTCGTGAACTTCGCGGGCGACTCCACGCGGATCGTGTCGGTAATCGACGAGATCAACTCGAAGATCGGCGTCTATCTCGCGATGAAGACCCTGCTCGGCGCGATCCTTGGCATCGCGAGCTGGACCTGCATGCGGCTCGTCGGACTCGAATTCGCGGAGCTTTGGGCGGTGCTGGCCGGCCTACTGAACTTCGTCCCGTATGCGTGCTCGTGGATCTCGGTCGCGGTGCCGACGCTGCTCGCCGCGCTGCAGTTCGGTCAGTGGAACGCGGCGATCGTGCTGTTCATCTCGCTCACGCTCGCGAACTTCGTGGTCGGCCATCTCCTCGACCCGTGGCTGATGGGCGGCTCACTGAACCTGAGCCCCGAGGTGATCCTGATCAGTCTGGCGGTGTGGTCGTCGATCCGGGGCATCGCGGGCGCCTTCCTCGCAGTGCCGATCACCGTCGGCCTGGTCATTGCGTTTTCCACGTTCGAATCGACACGTCGTTTCGCAGTTTTCCTGACGAACGATGACTAACGTTGTTCGCCTGTCGGTGACGTCCGTTGATTTCAGGGATACTTCGTGCGCGTGGCGCGCGCCTCATCACTCTCATAAAGGGATGCGATACCGGCGAACCGAGGACGTATGTCCGCTGGACCTTTAGATGGGGACGCTGGCGCCCGTTATGCGATGGCCAACCGCTTCGGGGCGGGAGCGGGTGTTCCCTTCGCGCTACAGCTGTAGGCCGCCGCCTCGAAGGGGTTGGGCGTCGCGGGCAATCGGTGCCTCGAGGAGACAACCAAACTCGCGGGCAAAGTCGACAGAGACGCGCGCGTGGACGGCGCCCTGCTTGTCAAAGAACCGCTGGGTTCCTTCGAGAGTGAACACACCTTCATGCCAGATGTTTGGATGGATGTAGAGGCCCTGCTGTCCATCAAAGCGAAAGCACACGAACTTCTCTGGCGCTATGTCGTCCCCGGGCAGCGCCAAGGGAACGTAGAACGGGCGATGGTCGAGAGGAAAGAACAGTTGTCCACCGTCTGGGTGGTAGTTCGCGTGCCAAAGCAACATGCGCTCCGGTACATTGGTGTCGTCGTCACGGGCTGCTTCAGGCTCCACTGCGTACGCAAGGATGTAGTTGCCGCCCACAGCCTCGTTTCGACCGTACAGAATGTCCCCGCGCCATTCGCTCACAAATGTGCCTTCGGTCGTGCCTGCCTCATCACCGGTTCCGGGGTCAACGGGCCTTGCACCCAGTGCCGGCCACTGCACAATCTCGATCGAACACTCGCTCGGGTCTGCTACAAGCCTGCCGAATCCATCAAGCGTTGTGGGGGTCGCATCGACCACGGGCATTGACACGCGCCGAAGGCCAGAAGGAAGGCTGGGATTGAGGTAATCGATTTCTTGGGTCATTGCGGCAGTCTACAGGAGTAGAACGTACCGACCGCCGATGGTCGAACAAAGAGTTTGACCGCCGCTTGTCCACGTGGAAACGGCCACTGGCACAACGTCGGACCTGACGTCGGACGTGGGTCGGCTACGGAAGTTGGCGGCGATGCTGCGGCGCAACCGCAGCAACACAGGTCGACCGTCCGGGCCCGGCCCTTTCGGCCGTTCGACACAGCGGGCTGGATTGTCAACAATGCGTTCTGGAACGCATTAGCGAGGCGATCTATTACTCTGTCCAAATCGTGCATGCCGTCGAATGTGAAAAGAATTTTCGACGGCGCGAATTGCTTGATTATCCGCTCAACCTCTTCAAACTGGATCGCGCTCGAATGTGGGTCGTAGCGTTGCGTCGTGCGCGTCGACGCGTGAGTTTCCGCGCTTGCAACGTCATCAGGCGTCTGTTCGCGCGAAGCGTTTGCGAACAACGAGGCTAAAACTTTCCTATGACGTCATAGTTGACGAATACATCAATATTGGGTGTAATATCACAATACGTCCCAGACAGGTCGACTGACGACATAGCTGGCTGGCCGTTGGCAGCCGGCGATACCTGAAAGGTTCCCTTGTAGCCTAAGGCGCCTGGTGGCTGTAGTTTCCCGACTCCTCGTTGGCTCTCGTTTAAATGGATTGAACGCAAAAATGAAGAAGATTTTGATCGCCGCCGCAGTTGTTTTCAGCACTAGCGTGTTTGCAGGCGAAGCCCTCGTACCGCAGGTCTATCGCGAAATCGCCGTGGCGCCGACGAATCAGCGCGAAGCTGAAATCGCGTCGCTGTTCGATCGGTGGAATGAGGCGCTCGCAACGGGCGACGCCGACTCCGTTGCCAGGCTGTACGCACCCGATGCCGTACTGGAGCCAACGGTTTCCAATGAAGTCCGCACGACTCCCGCCAGCATCAAGGACTATTTCGTGAAGTTTCTGAAGCTGAAACCGCACGGTACGATCAACCTCCGCGAGATCCGTTTGCTGAGCGACGATTCGGCGCTGGACACGGGCGTCTATACGTTCGACACGGTGAAGAACGGCAAGCATCAGAAGGTGCATGCGCGCTATACATTCGTGTACAAGAAGGTTGATGGGGAGTGGAAGATCCTCAATCACCATTCGTCGGCGATGCCGGAGTAACACTCCATTGAACAAAGGGTCCGTGCCAGGCGATCAGATGTGAATGGCTGAGCGCGTTAGACGCCTCACGCCAATTGCTGCCGCGCATGCTTCACGCGCAGAATCGAGGGGAATTTCGGCCGCCAACCCTCATAGATCAAATGAAACTGTCAACTGGCCATTGAGTCCGGCTAGCCCCTCGATAAGAATTTAAGTTCAACGAATTCCAGGCGCCGCTCGGCCCTGTCGCCAGAATTCTGGATTGACACAATTAATTTGCACTACAAACCTCATGGCGGCCTCCGGAAACTTTCTCGAAGTCGACGCGCTCAGGATCGGCCTCCACACGGTCAGGCTGCTTGCCCGCGTCGATACCGATACGCGGCACGATGTCGTGGCTACGCTGAGAGCTGCCTAAAAGCGAGGCCAGCGATTCGGCCGGCGGCAACACCAACCGCGTGCGTTCCAGAGTCCGTTCCATCGCCATTCAAAGCGAACACATGCCACATTCAGTTGAAATCGCCGGCACAGTCATCTTCGGACTGGCCCTGCTCCATACGCTCCTCGCGAAACGCTTCGAGGTTCTGGCCCACCGGCACCCGCACCACGCGGGCCTGTTTCACTTTCTCGGCGAAGTGGAAGTCGTCTTCGGCCTCTGGGCCCTGATCCTGTGTCTGGCTATCGTCGCGCTGGCCGGTTCTGCGCAGGCCGTGGCCTATGCTGAATCGCGCTCCTTCACCGAAGCCCTGTTTGTCTTCGTGATCATGGTGATCGCCGCGAGCCGGCCCATTCTCGACGCGGTCACGACGCTCGTGTCGCACATCGCGCGGGTCCTTCCCGTCAAGACGGAAACAGGCGTCATCTGGCTTTCCCTGACCCTCGTTCCGTTGCTCGGCTCGTTCATCACGGAGCCGGCCGCAATGACGCTGGCAGCGCTGATCCTGCGAGACCGGCTTTTCAGGTCGCCGATCGCCGAACACTGGAAATATCTGACGCTCGCGGTGCTGTTTGTCAACGTGTCGGTCGGCGGCTTGCTGACCGCCTATGCCGCGCCTCCGGTGCTGATGGTTGCCGCCGCCTGGGGATGGGACAGCGCGTTTATGGCGGCGCAGTTTGGCTGGAAGGCGGCCATTGCCGTGCTGGTCAACGCAACAGGCCTGCTGCTATTCATGCACCGCAAGCTCCCGAAGCACGCAGAGCGCAACGACGCGCCCGCCGCCGCGGTTCCCGTTCCGACGGGCGTCACGCTGATACACACCGGCTTTCTCGTCGCGGTGGTGCTGTCGGCCCATCACCCGGTTATCTTCATCGGCCTCCTGCTTTTCTTTTTGGGCTTCACGCAGGCATACGAGCAGTACCAGTCGCCGCTGATGTTGCGCGAGAGCCTGCTGGTAGCGTTCTTTCTCGGCGGCCTGGTCGTGCTCGGGGGGTTGCAGCGATGGTGGCTGCAGCCGGTCGTCGCATCGCTCGATGCTTACGCACTTTACGCCGGCGCGCTTGGCCTGACGGCGATCATGGACAACGCGGCGATTACCTATCTCGGCTCGCTGATCGCGGGCCTTCCGGACCAGGCGAAGTACATGCTGCTGGCCGGCGCAGTGGCTGGAGGCGGTCTCACGGTGATCGCCAACGCGCCGAATCCCGCAGGACTCGCCATCGTGCACAAGGGATTCCATGATGAGTCAGTCAGCCTGCTCGGCCTGTTGCTCGCTGCCGTCGTGCCGACGTGCGTCGTCTCGGCAACGCTGCTTTTGCTGTAGGCTGGCGCACCGCTGTCCGGCAGTGCGCCCAACTGGGTGCGATTCGATGGCGCGCAGTCGCAGGACGCCGGGCCACGATGAATAACGTCTTGCGGCGATAACCAACACCGGCCTGGATTTTGCACGAGACCACCACGACTGCGCAGGTCGCGGCCAGCGGCCTGACGAACGCGCGTGACGGCAGCCTGTACTTAGCCGCGCAGACCGGCATTCCATCCCCCTTCCAGTATTAGCGACAGTTTCATTGCATTCTTGCGCCGGGGCGAATTCGTTTCGCTCCGGCGTTTCGTCGTTTGTAATTGCTTTGCGCCGCGAGGTACCCCGATGACGTTGCAGATGCGGAAAGTATCTGTTGGGTGAAAGGTGATTGTAATCGTGCGGTAAACCGATAAACTGGCTTCAACGACTAAGCACACAGGTTTCCGCCCCAGCGGTCGTTGTTTCGCTAACCCAGTATTTTCTGTTTCTGAAATTAAATTGGAGAATTAACCATGGCTAAAACATTCATTCCGGTTATCGCACTCGTTTCGGTCCTCGCTCTGCCGACGATGGCATCCGCTAACAGCAACGGCCCCCTCACCCGTGAGCAAGTGCGCGCGGAGCTGGCCCAGCTGCGGCAAGCGGGCTACGACGGCAACCACGGTGACGCGCACTACCCCACGCACCTCCAGGCCGCGCTGAAAAGCGTGGCGGCTCAGCCGGCACTCAGTGGCCACGGTGGCGTGAAATCGGGCTCGGCCGCTTCCGGCGCACCGACCCAGGTGGCCTCGGATCATTCGATCTACAAAGGAAGTTAATGGGCTATCAGCCGGATGGCCGGGCGCTTTCAACTGCCCGGCCCGGTGATCTCCGGCGAGCGGCATCGTCGCCGCTTCATCGTCTGCAACCGGGCCTGCATTCAGCCGCGCAGACCGGCATTCCATCCCCTTCCAGTATTAGCGTTTCATTGCATTTTTGCGCCGGCGCGAATTCGTCATTCGCTCCGGCGTTTCGTCGTTTGTAATTGCTTTGCGCCCACTGGGGTGACGTTGCAGACGCGACAAGTATTTATTGGGTGAAAGGTGATTGTAATGGCGCGTTAAACCGATAAACTGGCTTCAACGACTAAGCACACAGGCTTCCGCCCCGGCGGTCGTTGTTTCGCTAACCCGTCTTTTCTTTCTGTTTCTGATGGAGGTCTCATGCAAGTCCTGTTCAAGTCCTGCGACATTGAAGCTGCACGCTTGCGCAGCTTTGCGCGCCAACGCACCCAGTTTGTGTTCCGCCGGATGGCCTGGCTGGTTTCCCGGGCCACCGTCAATCTCTCCGACGTCAACGGCCCGCGCCGCGGACTCGATAAGCGTTGCCAGGTGCAGGTGCAGGTGCCCGGTGCGAATCCGGTCGTGGTGACGTCGATTGCGAAAGACTGGCGCGGCGCCCTCGATCTCGCGCTTGCCCGCGCCGTTTCTTCGATCGTCCGCAGGCGCCAGGCGCGCGTCGCGAGGCGCCGCGCGAGTCAACGCGAGTGCACCTGGAGCGCTGAGCCTGATGCCGTCTAAGCAAGCCATGCTTGCACGGCTACGGTGGCATCGTACGAGCGGTATTGCTCGCTATTTGCGGTCCGCGATGGAAAGACGCGTTCGGGCGACCTTCGCGAGTTTCTGTCCTACACGAAAGAGATTCTTATGTATTCGCACACAATCAATCAGTTGCGACGCCTTGCGAGTGTCGTGACGCGTGGTGCAGCTGTCCTGGCCATGGCGCTAGTGCTCGTCGCGGGCACTGTCGCATCCAACCATGCCGAAGCGAAGCGTATTGGCGGTGGTAGTAGTGTCGGCCGCCAGTCGCAGACGGCGTCGCCGTCCGGGCAAGGCCAACGGAGCCAGCAAGCTCAACCGGCGCAGCAGGCCGCACCGGCGGCCGCTGCCGCGAAGCCAGCCAACCGCTGGATGGGCCCGCTCGCCGGCCTGGCCGCTGGACTCGGCATTGCCGCGCTGATGTCGTCGTTGGGGCTGGGTGAAGGGCTGGCCCAGATGCTGTCGAGCGTAGTGGTGATCGGCCTCGTGATTGTCGCCGGCATGATGCTGTTCCGCTTCCTTGCCAACCGGCGCCGTCCGGATCTCGCTTATGGGCACGACGCGGCGAACGGGCAGCGCATGAACGGCTCCTTGCTCATGAATCAGAGCGGGCAGGCGGCGCCTGAGACGAATTTCGGTGCCTGGCCGCGCACAGCGATGAATTCCGCCGCAGCGGCACAAACAACGACAGTGCCGGGGCTGCCTGTCGGGCTCGATCAGGCGGTCTTGCTGGCATCGGCCAAGACCTTGTTCCTGCGTCTGCAACGCGCCTGGGACCAGAACGAACAAGGCGACCTTTTCGAGCTGACAACCCCGGAAATGTTCGCGGTGATCAAGCGGGACCTGGAAGATCGGGGCAACCAGCCGAGCCATACGGAAATCACGCAGCTGGACGTGGAATTGTTGAGCACGGAACACAATGGCAGCGAAACACTGGTTAGCCTTCGCTTTCACGGCCAGATGCGGGAAGACGAGGACGCGCAGACGGCGCAACCGTTTGAGGAGGTTTGGAACATCGTGGGCCACGAGCATGGCGACCCCGCCTGGCGACTGGCGGGGATACAGCAGATTGGCCGTTAGCATCGAGCGCGGTCGGAACCGGCAGCGGCTCGCTGCCGGTTAGCCCACAAGCGCTATTGCGCGACTCGCAAACGGCAAAAAGACCAAAATCCGACGTCACACAAATCCGGGACTCATTTTATGCGCCGAGACTACTTTTCTCTTTACCTGGCCACTGTCACGATGACATGCTTGCTAAGCGCTTGCGCGGCCTCGCCGCCCAGCAGCCCGTCACCCGTTGTCGGTGCAGATCGCGATGCACATGGTTGTATTGGTTCGGCTGGGTATTCCTGGTGTGAATCCACGCACCAATGCGAACGTCCTTGGGAACTCGCCAAGCAGAAGGGTTTCGCGCTCTCGGCAGAACAGTTTGCTCACTACTGCACGACTGGTTCAGCCGATTGATCAATGACTTCAATGCGCGGGCGCGTCAACAATGGCCTCGGGCGAGCAGCGTGCATGCTCGAGGGAATCGGCTTGGCCCCACTTGTCGGCACTGGCAGATTTCCTGATTATGCCGGCAGGAGGCTGTGTCGCATCCCATCTCAAGGCGGCCATTCGGCCGACGGACAAGCAAACGGCAGGGCAGGGTCGCTATGCAGAGGTTTACATAGCGACCCACAACGGCCTGTTATCTTGATCCGAAACGGACGCTCACGCTGGCCGGATTTTCGCTTTCCAGAAATACCTTGCAACCGGTGAGGTTGAACCGGTTCGCCGCAGCCTCGGCTCCCCTTGCCAAGGACGTTGCCGGTATAAATCACTGCACAACGCGGGCTGCGAATCGTGGCTTGATGAGTTGGCGCTTGCCCGAACACATGGCACGCGAATGTTGCGCCGATTCCGACGCTTCGTTGGAGGAAACGCGTTGGGACCACTCGCGCGCCTGATCGGGCGACTTAGACAGCGTCAAGCAGCACGGCCGGTCGGCCAACTTGATTGGCGCCGTCCACGACTATTCTGTCATCGGTTCATCCGCACGCACGCACGTGGAGACCATGTTGTTCGCATACGAGGCCGCGCTAATGCCGTACGGTTCATCCCCACGCACGTGGGGACCACACCAAGGACACAACGGCAAGGGTAGCGACAAGGTCAGACCGGCAGCGGGCGAACTCGAGCTACAACCTGGCCTTCTCACAGGTTATCCACCGCGACACCCGCCCGGGCCAGAGAAGGGCCGCGGGTGAGCCGTTGAACGAAACCGGTGCATCGGCCGACGGCAGAACGGACAGGGAACCTTTCTGCATACCCCATAATATTCGTCGCCCCCTCCGTCAACCTGACAGTACCCAAGCTCGCACAGCCGGTACTCGATCTTCGGACTAACTACCTCGCCAGCCATCGCCGGAACTCTTCCCCGCATCAGCTCGCGGACCCCGCTTCCATAAGCTTGCTGACGAGCTTCTTAAAGCTTGGCAACAGAAGCCTGTTCGCATAGCCGCTGAGGTGATCGCCATCGAAGACGAGCGGCCGGCCGTCGGCGGTGTGCGTTGAGCAGACCGAATCTGGGCACAGTCGTGGCAACGGGTCCCATACGCTAACTTCGGGGACCGCCTGCACGATGTGCGCATAGGATTCGAGCACCGGCGCCCGCAAGGCTTCCAGATCCGCACGGGCGATGCGGTCGCCGCCGGAACAGATGGGATTGTCGCGATTGAACCAGTCCGAACATCGGAACGGCTGGCTCCGAAACTCGGGTGTCGGCCCCTCCAGGATGACCTTCGCCCCTTTGGCTGCCAGTTTCTGCAAGATTGGAATGGCCTCTCGCACGCCGTCTACCCGGCTTTGCACGGCCTCTGGACCAAACATGTAGCCCCAGGCGCTCGAGTCGTCGAAGCGGGCCCACTCGTCGGAGAAACGTGGCAGCCGCAGCGAAGGCAGGAAGACCACGTCGCCGGGCCTGACCTGCGCCTCGATTTGAGCGATTGCCGCATCCGTCCCCGGCGCACAGCTCGCCACCTCATCTTGTTTGCGCGGCAGCAAAGCAATGAACGGACAGCCTCCATTGTTGTACGCGAAGACCTTCACGCCAGTATCCCGGGCGAATTCGCGCAACATCCTGTTGTAGGCCATCGCGTGCGAATCGCCGATCACGTACAGGCGCCCGCGATAGGTCGCCGGAAGCGAACATCCCGCACGTGAATATGTCCATACGGGCCCCCCGTTGAGCTTCGTCCTATTCCACGTGTCCAGACATCCGTCATTGCTGGGCTCAAGGGGGCGGCTCGGATACCAGTCGTCGGCACGTTGTGACACCACGCTCAGCGACAGATTCAGTTTCAGTTGGGCTGCCTGAATGCCGACCCACAACAGCGCTGCGCACGTCAACGTAGCTAAGCCCGCACCTACGAGAGCGGGACGCCGCATGCCTTTCAGGACCGCCGAGCGCCGCACAGGATTCTCGACGTAGTACCACGACGCCGTCGCCAGCGCGAAGCTCAGTACGGCCGCAAGCACGCGCCAGACAGGCGCATCGATCCCCGTCGTCCACCGCAGCAGCACGATCACAGGCCAGTGCCAGAGATAAAGCGAATATGAGATCTTGCCGACGAAAGTCACCGCTGGTGAAATGAGCAGCCTGTGCAGCCAATCCCGCGGCGCTCTTCCGTGCAGCGCGTACAGTACGCCAAGCGTGCCGGCAACCGGCAGCAGCGCTCCCGGAAAAGGAAGCTGCTCCGGGCGCAAGACCTTGAAACCAGCCGCAAGCAGCACCAGCGAACCAACGAGCAACGCCATCGAACCCAGCGTCCCATTGCGGTCGATCACGCCGAGCGGGCGCTTCGCGAGCGCGAGGAACTGGTATAGCAGGATACCGGATGCCAATTCCCAGAAACGCCCTGGAATCAGGTAAAAGTTTAGCCCCTCATTTCGCCTCGAAAGCCACCATGCGCTCAACACGGACAGAGCGAGCCCGCCGGCGAACAGAACAACGCAAAGCGTCTTTCTCGGACGTTTGCTCACCCACATGAAGAAAAGCAATGGAAAGATCAGATAAAACTGCTCTTCTACCCCAAGCGACCAGGTATGCAGGTACGGGTTGAATTCGGCGCGTGGCGAAAAATAGTCATCACCGATGAACGCGAGCACCACATTGCTCAACCCAAAGAAAGCAAAGAAGCCGGTGTATTTGTTGGTATCGCTCAGCCACGCGTTTGGAATGAACAGTGCTGAAAACAAGCCGGTCACCAGCAGGCACACCACGAGCGCTGGCACGATCCGCTGCACTCGACGCGAATAGAAATAGAACACGAAGCGCGACAACTGCATCGATTCGAGGTTTCCAACGGATGCGCTGACAACAAACCCGGAAACCACGAAAAAGATATCGACCCCTGCAAGCCCGCCGGGTAACCACTGCGCGTACAGGTGATAAACGATGACCGACAACACTGCGACCGCACGCAAACCGTCGATGTATGCCGCGTGCGCAGGACGGGCGAGTTGCGGCGCAGTAGTAGCGTTATGGCGTGGATTCATGGCATGAGAGTTAATGAGGCCGGTCGGAATCCGTGGACGCCAACGGGTTTAGCAGCGATCTTGTTCAAGTAGAAACGCTGCGTGAAAACCGCGGGAGACAGATAGTCAAGCTGCGCTTGTGTCCGCTGCCGGTTATAAGGGATCTCGATGTATTCCGTGATCTCTTGCTGCGCCCGCTGCCGACTGGCGAACCGCCGACGATAGGCCAACTCGCTCTTCAGCGTTCCCCAAAATGATTCGATCGATGCATTGTCAAAGCAGTTTCCTCGTCTGCTCATTGAGGCTTGCATGCCGAACTGGCTGACAAGATTCTGGTAAGCATGCGCGCAATATTGGCTGCCGCCCGCCGCAGGGTTGCCGGAACGTCTGCTCGCGCGGGGTTCAGACCTGCTCCGCTGATTCCGCGGCGATCATTGCATATTTCATCTCGATAAATAACCAGAAAAAGCCAAGGTGCCGTTGCCCTTTCTCTCGTTTGCTTTTACGGACGATTGTGACGTAAAAAGTTTAGGGAAATGTATAGGCCAGCGATGTATTTCGTGCGCTCCCCCACAGAAGCGATAAGAAATGTCGACTTCATCGTCGAGGAACTTCATCGGCGCGAACCGGAGGATCCATCGCGCATCGGTGCGACGCGCGTTGCCCTGCGGAACCAGCGTAACAATCTGCTTGCCTTCGCTGGCGTGCTGGACTAGAAGCTCGGCGCCATGGACCGCGCGAGCGGCGTTTCGGACCACCTCGTGCGGGCGACTTGTCTGCTGCACCGCAAGCCGGACACCTCCGTCACGTTCTGGCAGGCGTGGAACCGGCTGCACGCCGCCATCGGCCACAAGTTCCACGATCTCTACAGGGCCGTGTCGCAGGCTCGACGATGAGGACAGCGCTGACTGCCAGCGTGAAACACGCAACGGCCCGATCAATACCGACCCAGACTCCGACGGCGAATGCAAGCATGACACCGAGCGTCGAAACGAAGCGCAAGCGGAAGGTCCCTTCGCGCACGAACGTCGCCCCACCGGCGTGGCTCGCCAGTTTGTCCAGCTGCGCGATCGCGTCCTTTGGACAGAGGGTTGGTGTCGTCGCGCTGACGGGAAATGCCTACACCATGCCTACATGGAGCCCGAAAAGCAAAAAGCCCAGTCGCAATGACTGGGCTAAGTGCTTGAATCTGTTGGTGCCGGAAAGAGGAATCGAACCCCCGACCTTCGCATTACGAATGCGCTGCTCTACCGTCTGAGCTATTCCGGCATCAGGAGAAACGAAATTATAGGGACTACTTTAGTGCCTTGACAAGCCCCTTGAGGCATTTTTTTCTTTCGAGATCACTTCTTCGCTTCGAGGTGATAGCGGGTCACGCGATCGACCTCGTTCTTCGAGCCGAGGAACACCGCGACGCGCTCGTGCAGGCTCTTCGGCTGGACGTCGAGAATGCGCTTCTCGCCGTTGGTTGCGGCGCCGCCCGCCTGCTCGACGATGAACGCCATCGGATTCGCTTCGTACATCAGACGCAGCTTGCCCGGCTTGTCCGGCGTGCGCTTGTCGGCCGGGTACATGAAGATGCCGCCGCGATTCAGGATGCGATGCACGTCGGAGACCATCGACGCGATCCAGCGCATGTTGAAGTCGGCCTGACGCGAGCCGTCCTTACCCGCCTTCAGCTCGCCGATGTATTGCTGAACCGGCGGATACCAGTGGCGTTCGTTCGACGCGTTGATCGCGTACTCGCGCGTTTCGACGGGAATGCGCATGTCGCTTTGCGTGAGCACCCACGAGCCGAGCTCGCGATCGAGCGTGAAGCAGTTCACGCCGTTACCGGTGGTCAGCACGAGCACCGTTTGCGGGCCGTACACAGCATAGCCCGCGGCGACCTGCTGCGTGCCCGGCTGCAGGAATGATTGCTCGGTGGCCTGATGGCCGTCCGGGCAGCGCAGCACCGAGAAGATCGTACCGATCGACACGTTCACGTCGATGTTCGACGAGCCGTCGAGCGGATCGAACACGAGCAGATATTCGCCCTTCGGATAGTTGGCCGGAATCGGGAAGAATTGTTCCATCTCCTCGGAGGCCATGCCCGCGAGGTTGCCGCCCCATTCGTTCGCCTCGAGCAGAATTTCGTTCGAGAGGATGTCGAGCTTCTTCTGCACTTCTCCCTGGACGTTTTCGCTGCCCGCCGAGCCGAGCGCATCGCCGAGCGCGCCCTTGCTGACGTGGTAGCTGATCGCCTTGCACGCGCGCGCGACGACTTCGATCAGCAGGCGCAGGTCGGCGGGCAGGTTGTTGGTTTCGCGCTGCTGCTCGATCAGGTACTTCGTGAGAGTGGTACGACGTTGCAAAGACATTGCTGTACTCCGGAAGGCTAGAAGAATGATGGGATTTTAACCGCTCGTTTGTGTCGGCTCCGTGCTTTTGATCGCACGGCCGGCTTCAGGTCTTGCGGCGCGCCTTGGCCGAGACGGTGCCGCTGACGCTGGCCGCGAGGGCCGCGGCCCGGGCGTGTCCGGCCGGCACGCGGGGCAGTTTCGGGCGCTCGGCGCGCGGCATCGGTTCGATTTCCCGTTCGATCTGCTCGCCGGCGGCGGCGGTGGCGACGCGCAGGTCGTAGGCGATTTGCAGATTGAGCCAGAACTGCGCGCTGGCGCCGAAGTAGCGCTCGAGCCGCAGCGCGGTATCGGCGGAGATTGCGCGGCGGCCGCGCACGACGTCGTTGATGCGCGGCGCCGGCACCCGCAGCGCGAGCGCGAGCGCGTTGACGGACATGCCGAGCGGCTCGAGGAACTCGCTGCGCAGAATTTCGCCCGGATGGATCTCGGCAATGGCCGCGCCCGTGTCGATGTCGGAGAAATCGATGCTGTTGAGCGCGGAGCGTTTGATGACCATGTCGGTCTCCCAGTAGTCAGTGATAGTCGATGATCTCGACATTCAGCGCGTCCTCGCCGACGAAGTGAAAACAGATGCGCCACTGCGCATTGATGCGGATGCTCCATTGCCCGCTGCGCTGGCCTTGCAAGGCTTCGAGCCGGTTTCCGGGCGGCGCGTGCAAATTCGAGACGGAGCTCGCGGCGTCGATCATCAGCAACTTGCGATGCGCTAGCGCCTGGATCGAGCGTGGCAACGAATGCACGAACCTGCCCTGGAAAATTCTTGCGGTGGCCTTGTCTGCGAATGTCGTGATCATCGAATAGTATAACGTATCGCGTTAAATGTAAACCATCAAACCTGTACGTATACTTTCTGCCCGGCGAGGTCCGATGAACAGTCGGCCAAACGGCTAACGGCGCGACACGAGCGCGTGAACGCAGCTGAAAACAACGCGAAAAAAAAGCCGGCAACGCG
Source organism: Paraburkholderia sp. MM6662-R1 (assembly GCF_050436245.1). Classification (NCBI taxonomy): domain Bacteria; kingdom Pseudomonadati; phylum Pseudomonadota; class Betaproteobacteria; order Burkholderiales; family Burkholderiaceae; genus Paraburkholderia; species Paraburkholderia sp. MM6662-R1. The sequence goes on from NZ_JBNDLV010000001.1 coordinate 3,512,496, forward strand.
TGCCGGCTTTCCGATGTGACTCGGGAACTCAGAGAGGCATCACGCCAACGCCTTCTCGACGATCTCGCGCACGTCGCGCGACTTGACCTGTGCGGCCACTTTCTCGAGCGCCGCGCGCATGCTGTCGCGCAGCGCCGGCGTGAAGCGTCGCCAGAGTTCGAGCGAGCGCGCGAGGCGCGCGGCCACCTGCGGATTGAGCGCGTCGAGCGCGATCACCTGCTCGGCCCAGAATGCGTAGCCGGAGCCATCTGCCGCGTGGAACTGCGCGGGGTTCGCCGCGCAGAAGCTGAAAATCAGCGAACGCGCCCGGTTCGGGTTCTTCAGGTTGAAGGCCGGATGCGTCATCAGCTTGCGCACCGTAGCGATCACCGGATGTCGTGCGCCGCCGCGCTGGGTGGCCTGCAACGCGAACCATTTGTCGATGACGAGCGGCTCCTTCTCGAAGCGTCGATAGAAGTCGTCGAGCGCGTGCTGCGCCTCGGGGCTGCCGCCTTGCGGCGCGGCCGCGTTGAGCAGTGCCGACAGCGCGGCCGCGCGGTCGGTCATGTTGTTCGCGGTTTCATATTGCGCGGCCGCGACACGCACGGCGTCCGCGGAGTCGTCGAGTTCGGTCAGATACGACAGCGCCAGATTCTTCAGCGCGCGATGACCGGCGGCCTCGGGCGTCGTTTCATAGGCGCCCGGCGTGCGATGCTGCTCGTAGACCTTCAGCCAGTTGTCACGCAGCGCATTCGCGAGGCGCTTGCGCACGAACTGCCGTGCCGCGTGCACCGCGGCCGGATTCGATTCGGCCATCTGCTCGGCCAGATACGCTTCGGACGGCAGCATCAGTGCGAGCTCGCGGAACGCCGGCGACAGCGTCTCGTCGGTCAAAACGCGCGCGAATGCGGCGACCACCGAGTCGTCGAACTGCAGCGCCGCGCCCGTGGCCGCGCGCGCGGCCAGCGCGAGCAACTCGCGCGTGGCAAGCCGCTGGCCGGCTTCCCAGCGGTTGAACGGATCGCTGTCGTGCGCGAGCAGGAACGCGAGCTGTTCGCCCGTGTAGTCGTATTCGACGATCACCGGCGCCGAGAAATTGCGCAGCAGCGACGGCAGCGGTTCCTGCCCGACGTTGACGAACGTGAAGGTCTGCTCGGTCTGCGTGAATTCGAGCACGCGCGTGGTCGACCCCGACGCCTTCGGCTCGCCGTCGAGCTGCAGCGGCAGATCGCGGCCGTCCTTGCCGATCAGACCGATCGCGAACGGAATCAGCAGCGGCCCCTTCTGCGTTTCGCGCGCGGCCGGCACGGCATCGCCGTAGCCCTGGCGCAGTGTCACGCTGTAGCGCTGCTGCGCGGCGTCGTAGCGCGTGCGCACCGACACGCGCGGCGTGCCGGCCTGGCTATACCAGCGCTCGAACTGCGCGAGGTCGCGGCCGTTCGCGTCGGCGAGCGCGTGACGGAAGTCGTCGCAGGTCACGGCCTGGCCGTCGTGACGCTTGAAGTACAGGTCCATGCCGTTGCGAAAGCCGTCGCGGCCGAACAGCGTCTGATACATCCGCACGACTTCCGAGCCTTTCTCGTAGACGGTCATCGTGTAGAAGTTGTTGATCTCGACGTAGCTTTCCGGGCGCACCGGATGCGCCATCGGGCCCGCGTCCTCGGCGAACTGCATCTGGCGCAGCACCCGCACGTCCTCGATGCGCTTGGTCGCGCGCGCGGCTTCGTCGGTGGCGCCGCCCGCCATGTCGGCCGAGAACTCCTGGTCGCGGAACACCGTCAGGCCTTCCTTCAGGCTCAGCTGGAACCAGTCGCGGCAGGTCACGCGATTACCGGTCCAGTTGTGGAAGTACTCGTGGCCGACCACCGCCTCGATGTTCGAGAAGTCGGTGTCGGTGGCCGTTTCCGGGTTCGCGAGCACGTACTTCGTGTTGAAGATGTTGAGCCCCTTGTTCTCCATCGCGCCCATGTTGAAGTCGCTGACCGCGACGATCATGAAGCGGTCCAGATCGAGCTCGAGCCCGAAGCGCTGTTCGTCCCAGCGGATCGAGTGGATCAGCGAATCCATCGCGTGACGGGTCTTGTCGAGATCGTGCGGCTCGACCCAGACCTGCAGCAGCTTTTCCTTGCCTGAGCCGGTCTTCACGCGTTCTTCGAGCGCGACGAGCTTGCCCGCGACGAGCGCGAACAGATAGCTCGGCTTCCTGAACGGGTCTTCCCAGCGCGCGAAATGGCGGCCGTCGGGCAACTCGCCTTGTTCGAGAAGATTGCCGTTCGACAGCAGCACCGGATAGTCGGCCTTGCTCGCGCGCAGCGTGACCGTGAAGCTCGCCATCACGTCGGGGCGGTCGAGGAAATAGGTGATGCGGCGAAAGCCCTCGGCTTCGCACTGCGTGAAGAAGTTGCCGCTCGACACGTACAGCCCCGACAGCGTGGTGTTTTCCGCGGGATTGCAGATGCTGGTGAGGGTCAGCTCGAAGCTGTCCGGCACGTCGTCGAGCAGCAGGCCGTGCTCGTGGGGGTGCGCGTTCGGGAATGGCTTGCCGTCGATCGCGGCGCTGACGAACTCCAGTTGCTCGCCCATCAGTTCGAGATGCGCGGCGCGCGACGCATCCGGGTTGCGGCGAACACGCATCCTGTTCCTGACGACCGTGCGTTCGGGGACCAGATCGAACTCCAGCGCGACGGTGTCGATCAAGAAGGCGGGCGGCGCGTAATCGGCGCGGCGGATCAGATTGGGCGTTGCGGTATCGGCCATGGCGTTCTGTGGTGGTGTACTCGAGCGGTCGGGCGCGCAAACGGCGCGCGAGCCGGGCTTGGTCGACTCATTGTACAAAGCCTCGGGCAATCGTGCGGAAGGGAAGGGGGCCGAGTCTCGGCGCCGGGTAGCGCTGCCGCTTTCGACGGACAGGGGAAGAACCTTTTACCGGCTGGCGAGGTCAGCGTATTATCGGGCGCCGCGCGTGGCGGAGCGCCGGCATCGTCCGCCGGGCAGCGGATCGCGCGACGGAATAATCTCGACCGAAGCAGAGTTTTAACTGAAGCAGAATAGATGCAATCAGAGGCATCACGAGGCAGACCATGAACATCGATCGATGGACCCGCCGCGTCGCGCTGCTGTTCGTCGCGCTGACGGCGCTGCTGTCCGGCTGTACGACCTACGTGACCACGCAGGTCACGGCGTTCTCGGACTGGAGCGGAAGCGACGCGACGCGCACCTATGCGTTCACGCGGCACGAGGATCAGAAGAACAATCTCGAACTGAGCGCGTACGAGCGGATCGTCGCGAACGAGCTCGCCTTGCACGCGTTCCGCGAAGTCTCGCACGACGACGCGCGCTATCTGGTCGAGCTCGCCTATGGCATCCGCTCGGACATCGTGACCGTCGCGCAGCCGGTCTACTACAACCCGTGGCCCGGTCCTTACTGGGGCCGGCCGTTCGATATGTGGGGACCGTGGGGGCCTTTCCCGGCGACGTACGTGAACCAGAGCTATCCGGTGTTCACGCATCTGCTCGGCATCCGGATCACCGAGCGCGCGAGCGGCCGGGAAGTCTACAACGTCACGGCGCGCAATGTCGGCGAGGAGTCGTCGCTGGTGCGGGCAATGCCATATCTGGCGCGTAGCGCGCTGGCTGATTTCCCGCTGGCCAACGGCGCGGTGCGCACCGTGAAGATTCCGCTCGGCGGCGGTGGCGGCGCGGACGCCAACGAAGTGTCGCTGCCGGCGGCCACGCCCCCCGCGGGCGCGGCGTCGGCGCCGAAGGCCGCGCAGTAGCTCAGACCCCGACCCCGAACAACGCCATCGCGCCCAGCACGACGAACATCACCGCGGCGATGCCGTGCACGAGCCTGGTCGGCAGGCGATGCGCGAAGCGGTCGCCGAGCAGGATCGCCGGCACGTTCGCGATCATCATGCCGAGCGTCGTGCCGCCCACCACGCCGAAGAAATCGTGAAAGCGCGCGGCGAGGGCGACCGTCGCAATCTGCGTCTTGTCGCCCATCTCCGCGAGGAAGAACGTGACGACCGTCGCGCCGAACACCCCGAAGTGCGTGCGGTTCGTGTTGGCTTCCTCTTCGTCGAGCTTGTCGGGCACGAGAATCCACAGCCCCATGCCGATAAACGACGCCGCCAGCGCCCAGCGCATGATGGTCGGCGTCAGCATCGAGCCGAGCCACGCGCCGAGCGCGCCGGCTCCCGCGTGATTGACTAGCGTCGCCGCGAGCACGCCGAGAATGATCGGCACGGGCTTGCGATAGCGCGCGGCCAGCACGAGCGACAGCAGTTGCGTCTTGTCGCCGATCTCGGCGAGCGCGACCGCTCCGGTCGAAATCAGAAAAGCTTGATTCACGTTGAACGGATTCCTCGGGCCGAAGATGAACGAGCGACGACCCACGACACGCCGGGCCCTGTTGCGGCGCGTGTGGATCATCGGTCTCGCCAGGCCAGAGGCTGCGACTGCCATGGCCGTGCAGGCCAAGTCTGTTGACAGGCGCCCCCGCGAACCACACGTGCGACGCACCGGCGAAGCGGTGCGGACGTGCCGCGGGGCGGCTACTCCCCAATGAGGGCCGGAGTATAGCAGGCGCGGGCGCATCGTTGCCACGAATGTTGTTTGCACGGACGACGCGGCGTCGGTGTTTTCGCTCTGCGGCTTATTCGAAGAAAGACGAATGAAAGGTTTTTCGTCGGTTCCGGCGGCGTTGTCGCGCCAGCGCCGACGCACGAGATCGCCTTTCCGGTGCGTCGGCGCGGCCGGTCTTGTCAAATCGTCTAACAATGTGTTGCGTGACAGGCGCGGATACAGATGGATACGTCTTTCCTCGCCGATCTGATTCAAAATACCCGGTACTATTCGGCCACAAAAGGAGCCTGAGCCGCTATCCACTACACCGATTGTCAGGGGCGCCTGACAAATCGGGCCCGATCGCCGGTGCTGCATTCCCTGACTGGCAGACTGGTCGGTCCCGGGCTGGAACTTCCCGATCCGCGCGGCGGCGCTCGCCGTGACGGCTGTGTATTCCGTCAGGCGCTTGAGCCCCTTCCCCGTTTCCACGCGCGAACACCAATATGCCCGATCTGCACTGGACCATTCCGGTCGGTCGCTGGTCTAGCTGGCCGGCTACCTCGTCTGCCGCACCCGATATCGGCTTCATCGAGCCGATCGTGCGGCGGCGTCTCAGCACGCTGTCCAAGCTGGCGCTCAAGGTCGCGCACGACTGCGTCGCGCAGGAACCCGCGCGCGTGGTGTTCGCTTCGCGGCACGGGGAGTTGCGGCGTACCACCGACATCCTGCGCAGCATCAGCGCCGGCGAGCCGGTATCGCCGACCGCCTTCAGCCTGTCGGTGTTGAACGCGATGACCGGCGTGTTCGGGATTGCGCGCGGCGACCGCTCGGCCGCGAGCGCGGTATCGGCTGGAGCGCAGACGCTCGGCTATGCGCTGCTCGAAGCGTACGCGCAATACGCGACGCAACCGGATGCGCCGGTGCTGCTCGTGTATGCCGACGAACCGGCCGATCTCGCGTACGGGACGATCGAAGACGAAGTGCACGGCGGTGCGATCGCGGTGTTGCTCGACAAAGATGCGTCGGCTGGGCAGGTTGTTTGCTCTTTGACCCGCGCTGACGAGGAGGTAGCCGAGCAACGCGGCGACCCGCGATCCGCGTTGAGCGACGCCCCGAGCTTTCCGACCCAGAGCCAGGCGCTGCTGCACTGCCTCGAAACCGGCGAGCCCGCGCGCTGGCAGCGCGCCGGTGCGCTGTGGCACTGGAGGTGGGATGAGCGCGCGGCTTGATTACGCGTGGCGTTTTTGCGCGACTGGCCTCGCTTTCGTCGCGTTCGGCGTGTGCGGCATGCTGTTTTCGGTGCTCGTGTTTCCGCTCGCGTGGCTGTGGCCGCATCGCGCGTCGCGGCAGCGCGCGGTGACCGTCGTGATTCACCGGTTTTTCCGCGCGCTCGTTGCCGTGCTGCGCGGTCTCGGCGTGATGGAACTCGAAGTGTCCGGCGCCGAGGCGTTGTGCGCGGGCGGGCCGGCGATCGTCGTCGCGAATCACCCGACTTACCTCGACGTGATGGTTCTGCTGTCGTTGACGCCGCGCGCGTGCTGCGTCGTGAAGCACGCGCACTGGCACAACCCGTGTTTCTGGGGCATCGTGCGCGCGGCCGAATACGTGAGCAACGCGGACGCGATCGCGCTCGTCGAGGCCGGCGCGAAGCAGCTCGCGGCCGGCTATACGATGATCATTTTTCCGGAAGGCACGCGCAGTCCGGCGCCGAACCGGCTGCACGCGTTCTCGCGCGGATTCGCACACATGGCGCTGAAGGCCGGCGCGCCGATCGTGCCGGTATTGATGGATTGCGATCCGCCCGCGTTCACGCGGCAGATGCGCTGGTACGACGTGCCGGCGCGCGCTTTCCGGATGCGCGTGAACGTGCTCGCGCCGCTTGGCGTCGACGAGCTGGCCGCGCACGACACCACCGCGGCCATTGCGGCGCGCAGCGTGACGAATGCCGTAGAAGCCCACATTACCCAGCACCTGTTCGACTATGGATTCTTTAAAACTGGAAATTAAAAAGCTTCTGATCGAAGCCCTCGATCTCGAAGACCTGAGCCCCGCCGATATCGACGACGACGCCCCGTTGTTCGGTTCCGACGGCATCGGTCTCGATTCGATCGACGCGCTCGAAATCGGCATCGTGCTGCGCAAACAATACCAATTGACCATCGTGGCGAACGACGAACGTACGCGCGAGCACTTTCGCTCGATCAACACGCTTGCCGCGTTGGTCGAGAGTCAGCGCGAAGCGGCGCACGCTGCGAACGAAACCGCAAGGAAGGGAGTTTAATCGTGACCGAGACTGAGATTCTTGAGCGCATCCGCGCGATCTTTCAGGAAAACTTCGCGATCGAGCCGCAGCGTGTGACGCCCGACGCTCACCTGTTCGAAGACCTCGATCTCGACAGCATCGACGCGGTCGATCTCGCGATCAAGCTGCAGGAGATGACCGGCCGCCGCATCAAGCCGGAGAACTTCAAATCCGTGCGCACGGTCGGCGACGTGATCGGCGCGGTCGAATCGCTGCTCGCGGCGCAAGGCTGATGCCGGTCGCGCACCCGCGCACGCAGATGTCGCAGCCACGTCCCGCCGCAAGCGAATCCGGCGCGCGGCCTCACTGGAGCAGGACCGTCCTGCAGGTGCTGCTGAAACTCGCTTACCCCGCGCTGATCTTGTGCGCATGGCGCTGGGACGCGCCGCGTCTCGTCGGCGGCATGCTGCTGGTGACTTTATGGCTGCAGCGCTGGGCCGGTGGCGGTCCGGTTGCGATGTCGCTGCGGCAGCTTTCCACGCTCGACTGGAGCGTGGTGGCGATGCTGAGCTGCGCATCGGCGACGATCGTCGTCACCGATAGCGAGCTGCTGCTGCGCTTCTATCCGTCGCTCGTCAATCTCGGTTTGCTGATCGCGTTCGGCGCGACGCTCGTGCGCGGGCCGTCGATGATCGAAAAATTTGCGCGCCTCGGCAGTCCCGATCTGCCGCCGGGTGCGGTGCGCTATACGCGGCGCGTGACCCAGGTCTGGTGCGTTTTCTTCGTGCTGAACGGCGCGTTTTCCGTCTACACCGCGCTCTATTGGAGCCGCGCGGCCTGGTCGCTGTACAACGGCGCGATCGCCTATGCACTGATCGGCGCGCTGCTGGCGGGCGAATACGTATGGCGACGTCTGTTCGTGCTGCCGCGCGCCGCGCGAGCGGATTCGGAGGCCGCCTGATGCTCGCGTTGCACGATCTGTTGTCGGCCGATGCCGCGCTTGCGACGTCCGCCGCACCGGTGTGCCGCGATGGCGCCGTGCTGCTCGATCGCGCGGCGTTTCGCGCGCGCGTCGAGGGCTTGATCGAGCTCGTGCGAACGCCCGACGTGCGGCGCTGCGCGCTCTGCATCGACGATCCGTTCGAGTTCGCCTGCGCATTGTTCGCGCTGTTCGCGTGCGGCAAGGAGCCGGTGATTCCGGCCAATGCAACGCCGGGCTATCTCGCCGATCTCACGCACGCTTACGACTTCCTGCTGACGGATGCGGATCTGCCGCCGTTCGTCGCAGCGACGCATCGCACGGCTCACACCGCCCACCCGATCGACGCCCATGCGCCGATGACGCTCTACACATCCGGCAGCAGCGGCACGCCGAAGCCGATCCGCAAGACGCTCGCGCAATTCAACGCCGAAGTCCACACGCTCGAACGGCAATGGGGCGCATTGCTCGGCGACGCGACGATGCTCGCGAGCGTGCCGCATCACCACATCTACGGTTTGCTGTTTCGCGTGTTGTGGCCGCTCGCGGCCGGCCGCGCGTTCGATCGCGCGATCGGCGGCGAGCCGCTGCAACTGCAGGCGCGCATCGCGCAATGCGGCGCGACGGCGGTGGTGTCGACGCCCGCGCAGCTGTCGCGTTGGCCCGCGTTGCCGGGCTTCGCCGCGCTTACTCCCGCGCCGCGCGCGTTCTTTTCGTCGGGTGGCCCGCTCGCGGCCGACGCCGCGCTGGCCTATGCGGCGAGCTACGGCGCGGCGCCGCTCGAAATCTACGGCAGCACGGAAACCGGCGGGATCGCGTGGCGGCGTCAGGATCAGGGCGACGCGTGGCAGCCGGTCGCCGGCGCCGAGGTGCGCCGCGACGACGACGGCGCGCTGTGCGTGCGCTCGCCGCATCTCGACCACGACGGCTGGCATCGCACCAGCGATCGCATCGCGTTCGATGCCGACGGGCGCTTCCGCTTGCAAGGGCGCCTCGACCGCGTGCTCAAGCTCGGCGGCAAGCGCGTCTCGCTGCCGGAACTCGAGGCGCGTCTCGCGCTGCATCCGTATGTCGCGCAGGCGGCGCTGGTGCCGCTCATAGGCGCGTCGCGCGAACGCGTCGGTGCGGTGGTCGCGCTGACCGAAGCGGGCGGCGCTGCGTTGTGCGACGAAGGCCGCGTCGCGCTGGCGAAAACGCTGCGTTGGCATCTGGCCGATTACTTCGATGCGGTCGTGCTGCCGCGTCATTGGCGTTTTCGCGTGAGCCTGCCATTCGACGCGCGCGGCAAGCTGCCCGCGAGCGCGGTTGCGGCCGCGTTCGCGCCGCTCGCCGAGGGCATGGAAGTGCTCGCCGAAACGCGCGTCGGCGACATGCGCGTCGGCGACATGCGCGTCGGCGACACGCTGCACTACGTGCTGCGCGTGCCGCAGTCACTCCAGCATTTCGCCGGCCACTTTCCGGGTCTGCCGATTCTGCCGGGCGTCGTGCAGGTCGACTGGGCAGCGCGGCTCGCGGCCGGGCATTGGCCGCGCGTGCGAGCGGTGGCATCGGTCGACCGCCTGAAGTTCATGGCGCCGGTGTCGCCCGGTGCGGTGCTCGAGCTCACGCTCGCCTATGATGCCGCGCGCCGGCGTGTGCAGTTCGCGTACCGGCTCGACGGACGCGAATGCGCGTCGGGCTTGCTCGTGCATCGGGAGGACGCGTGATGACGTTCGCGCCCTGCATCGTCATTCCGATCTACAACCACAAGGACGCGATCGGAGCGAGCGTCGCGCATCTCGCGGTGCACGGCCTGCCGATCTTCGTCGTCGACGACGGCAGCGACGCGCCGACCCAGCTGGTACTCACCGCGCTCGCGTTGCAATACGCGCAGCAGATGACGCTGCTGCGTCTGCCCGCAAACGGCGGCAAGGGCGCGGCAGTAATGGCGGGCCTGCGCGCGGCGCGCGCCGCGGGCTACACGCACGCGCTGCAGATCGACGCCGACGGCCAGCACGATGCGACCGACGTGCCGCGCTTCATCGATGCCGCGCGCGCCGAACCCGGCGCGGTGATTCTCGGCCGTCCGGTCTACGACGACAGCGTGCCGAAGGCACGTCTGTACGGCCGCTATCTGACCCACGTGTGGGTGTGGATCGAGACGCTGTCGCTGACGATTCGCGATTCGATGTGCGGCTTTCGTCTGTATCCGCTCGCGCTCGCGTGCGAGCTGATCGACAGCGTGCGACTACCCACGCGCATGGACTTCGACATCGAGATCCTCGTGCGTCTCTACTGGCGCCGCGCCGCGTTCCGCTCGATCCCGACGCGCGTGACCTACGCGGCCGACGGCGTGTCGCATTTCGACGTGCTGTGGGACAACGTCCGAATCAGCCGCAGCCATACGCGGCTCGTGTTCGGGATGCTGTGGCGTCTGCCGATGCTGCTCGCGCACAAGCTGATGCCGCGCCGCGGCGCGCTGGCCGCCGCCGCCGATGAAGCCCGGCCCGAAGCCTGGTGGCGCATCGCCGAACGCGGCAGCCGCCTCGGCATGAGCCTGCTCGCGCTGAGCTGCAAGCTGTTCGGCCGCCGCTTCACCGCGCTGTGGCTGCATCCGGTCGTCGCGTATTTTCTGCTGACGGGCCGCGCGGCGCGCGCCGCGTCGGACAACTACTTCGCGCATCTGAGCGCGGTCGCGCCGTCGGCGGATACGCCGCGCCCGGGCTGGCTGTCCGCGTATCGCCATATGCTCGCGTTCGCGCAATCGGGCTTCGACAAGCTCGCCGCATGGACCGGTCGCGTCGACGACACCGACGTCACGTTCGACGATCCTGCGGCGTTCGAAGCACTGATCGCGAGCGGCAAGGGCGCGCTCGTGATCGGCGCGCACCTCGGCAATCTGGAGATGATGCGCGCGCTCGCCATCCGCGGCGAACACGCGAAGGTCACGGCGGTCGTCTACACCGGGCACGCGCGCCGCTTCAATGAGGTGCTGGCGTCGTCGAATCGCGACTTCGCGCGGCATCTGCTCGAAGTCGGCGACTTCGGTCCCGAGACGGCGGTGCTGATGCAGCAGCGCATCGATGCGGGCGAACTGCTGGTGATCGTCGGCGATCGGGTGCCGGCGCGCGAGGCGGGACGCACCACCGACGCGCAATTTCTGGGCGCGAGCGCGCCGTTCGCGCAAGGACCCTACGTGCTCGCGCATGCGCTCGGCTGTCCGGTCTACCTGTTCTTCTGCCTGAAGGAACGCGACGGTTACCGCATGTATTTCGAGCCGTTCGCCGAGCGCATCGAGCTGCCGCGCCGCGAACGCGCGCAGCATCTGGCAGCGTGGGCGCAACGCTACGCGCTGCGCCTCGAACACTATTGCCGCAAGGCCCCTTACCAATGGTTCAATTTCTTCGATTTCTGGGCCAGCCCCGAGCGAGGCGCAAATGGCCGACCATGATCTGAACGATGTACGGCACCTACGCGCTGTTACGAGTGCCGCGGCGCATGTGGATGCCGGTGCCGCTGCCGATCGCCAAGGAGTCAACGCATGAGCGAGCCCGCGAAAACGCAGCACGTGCTCGCCGCGAGCGCGACCGTCGAAGTGCCGTTTCACGACGTCGACGCGATGAACGTGTGCTGGCATGGCAATTATCTGAAGTACTTCGAGTTGGGCCGCGCGGCCCTGTTGCGCGCGTTCGACTACGACTATCGCGAGATGCGATCGTCCGGCTATCTGTGGCCGATCGTCGAGGCGCATCTGAAGTACGTGCGGGCCGCCGTGTACGGACAGAAGATCGAGGTGCGCGCGCAACTGCTCGAATACGAAAACCGCCTGAAAATAGGCTATGAAATCGTCGATTGCGCATCGGGCGCGCGGCTCACGAAGGGCTATACGGTCCAGGTCGCCGTCGATGCCGCCACCGAGGAATTGCAGTTCGTGTCGCCGCCGGTCGTATTCGAAAAGCTGGAGCGCGTATGGGGACGGTGAACCGGTGCGCGCTGGGAGCGCTCGTGTTGCGGCTGGCGGGGGCGATCGTCGCAATAGGGGCGCTTGCCTTGGCAGCGGCGTCGGCCGATGCGGCCACCGCCAGCAATACGGCTCCAGCCGCCAACGCCGCCAACGCCGCCAGCAACGCCAACGCCGCCAGCAACGCCAACGCCGCGCTCGTCTCGCAGATCGCCGCGCATCTCGCGCAGCCCAAGGGCGTGCGCGCGCAATTCACGCAGACGCAGACGCTTGCCGCGATGAAGCAGCCGCTCGTCAGCAACGGCACCTTGCTGTGCTTCCGCGAGCGCGGCGTGATCTGGCGGATCGACACGCCGTACAAGGCCACCTACGTGATCACCGACGCAGGCGTCGCGCAGCTCGACGCCAGCGGCCGCCGCGTGAGCACGCATAGCGCGCAGGGCAGCCGCGGCGTCGCGCAAGTGTCGAAGATGATGCGCGCGATGCTCGGCGGCGATCTGTCGGCGCTGTACTCGCAGTTCGACGTGAGCGCCGAAGGCAGCGCCGCGCAATGGCGCATGCGACTCACGCCGAATCAACCGCAGCTCGCGCAATCGATCAAGGGCCTCGACATGAGCGGCGGCGATTATCTGCAAAACCTGCGCATCACGCTCGCGAACGGCGATGTGACGAAGCTCGAGTTCGCGAACAGCACGGCCGTTGCCGAGCCGACGCCGGACGAGCGCAGCCTGTTCGGAGCGCCGTGATGGACATGCCGCAGCAGCGAACCGCGAAACATGCGTGGGGCGTGCGCGCCGCATGGCTCGTGCTCGCGCTGCTGGCGGCGCTGTATTGCGGTTGGCGCTTCACCGGAGCGTCGCCGCTCGAAACCGATCTGCTCGCGCTGCTGCCCGCGACCGAAGCGGACCCGGTCGCCGAGAAAGCGGTCGACACGCTCGCGAGCGCGCTCGGCGATCGCACCGTGCTGCTCGTCACGAGCCGCGACGATGCGCACGCGAAAGCGGCCGCGAAGCAGATGGGCGCGTCGTTGCAAAAGAGCGGCGCATTCGCCTCGGTGACGGCCGAACTGCCGCCGTTCGACCTGTCGCAGATCTCGGCGCTGTATCTGCCTTACCGCTTCGGCCTGCTCGCGCCGGCCGATCGCACCGCGCTCGCGACCGCGCGCGCGACGACGCTGCACGACATGCTCGCGCAGCGCATCTACAGCCCGCTGCAAGGCGGCCTCAGTACGCAACTCGCCGACGATCCGTTCGGCTGGCTCGAACGCTGGCTCGGCAATCTGCCGCTCGCGACGTCGAATCTCGAAGTCGAGGACAACCTGCTGGTGTCGCATCGTCACGACGCGCATGGCGACATGACCAGCGTGCTGGTCATCGCGACGCTGCCGGGCTCCGCCTACGAAACGAAGACGCAGCGCGCGGTACACGCGGCGCTCGCCGAGGCGGAAAGCGCGTTGCGTCAGACGTTCCCCGACGTATCGGTTGCACGCACGGGCGCCGTGTTCTACGCCGAGGCCGCGCGCAGCGCTTCCGAACGCGAGGTGCACGTGATCGGCATCGCGTCGCTCGCCGGCATCGCGCTGCTGATGATGTGGGTGTTCCGCTCGCCGCGTCTGTTGCTGCTCGGCTTCGTATCGACCGCGCTCGGCATCGTCTGCGCGCTCGCGGCGACGCTGCTCATCTTCGGCAAGCTGCATCTGTTGACGCTCGTGTTCGGCGCGAGCCTGATCGGCGAGGCCGTCGATTACTCGATCCAGTATTTCGTCGTCTATCTCGGCGCGGGCCGCGACTGGAATGCGCGGCTCGGCGCGCGGAGGGTACGGCCCGCGCTGGGCGTTGCGCTGGCGACGAGCCTGCTCGGCTACGCGATCCTGATGTGGGTGCCGTTCCCCGCGTTGAAGCAGATCGCGTGCTTCGCGATGGTGGGCATTACGACCGCGTTCGCGTCGGTACTGTGGCTGCTGCCCGCGCTGCTCACACGCGCGCCGAAGCACAGCCCTCGGCGCCTGTTCTCGGGCGCGGCGCGGCTGCTCGCGCGCTGGCAGCATGCGCTCGGCGGCAAGCGCGCCTGGCTGGTCGCCGCGCTGCTGCTGATCGCGTCGGTGCCCGGCTGGCTGCGTCTGAGCAGCGACGACGACATCCATCTGCTGATCCAGCGCGATGCGTCGCTGGCCGCGCAGGAAGACACGGTGCGCGAGGCGGTCGGCGTCGATAACAGCGCGCAGTTTTTCGTCGTGCGCGGCGCGACCCAGGAAGCGGTGCTGCAACGCGCCGAAGCGCTCGGTGCGAAGCTCGATGCGCTGAACGGCAGCGCCGATAGCGTCGGCGGCTACCAGTCGGTCGCGCAGTTCGTGCCGTCCGCGCAACGTCAGCGCGAAGATCGCGCGCTGCTCGCGCAGCATGTGTTCGGCGACTTCGCCGCGTTGCGTGCGACGCTGCTGCAAGCAGGCTTCAAGGACGAAGTCGCCGATGCGTGGCTCGCCGGCTTCGCCAAGCCGCCCGCGCCGCTCACCGTCGAGCGCTGGCTCGCGGCGCCGTGGTCGCAGCCGTATCGGCATCTGTGGCTCGGCGCGGTGGGATCGAACGACAAGAATCGGGCTCATCAACCTGGCTACGCGGCCGTCGTGATCCCGCAAGGCGTGACGCCGCGCAACGAGCCCGCGCTGATCGCGCTCGCGCGCGGCCTGCCCGGCGTCGTGTTCGTCGATAAGGCCGCGAGCGTGTCGAGGCTGTTCGGCGCGTATCGCGTGGATAGCGGCTGGTGGCTCGGCGGCGCGCTCGTGCTCGTGTGCGTGCTGCTGATGCTGCGCTACGGGGCGCGCGGGGGTATCGCCACGACCTTGCCCGTGCTGTTCGCGGTCGGCGTCGCGCTGGCGGTATTCGGCTACGCGGGCGTGCCGCTCAATCTGTTCAACTGGCTCGCGCTAATGCTGGTGCTTGGCGTCGGCGCAAACTATGCGGTGTTCCTGCGCGAAGGCTGCGCGCGCGCAGAGGCGGATCTCGGCGCGGTGTGGACCGGCGTGCTGCTGTCGGCGGCGACCACGTTGTTGTCGTTCGGCATGCTCGGCGTGAGCGCGATGCCCGCGCTCAAAAGCTTCGGCACCACGCTCGCGCTCGGCATCGCGGTGGCGGTGCTGCTCGCGCCTCTCGGCATGCCATCGGCAGCGCGCTCGGGGAAGTCATCGGAACCACGGAGGGCGGCATGAAAGCGCCAACAGTTTATTTGCACGCGCTGGGCATGATCAACGCGCTCGGCGGCGACGTCGACGAGATCGTGCCGGCGCTCGCCGCCGCGCGCTCGCCCGGCATGGGCAATGTGCATACCGGCATCGGCGACGCGTTCGTCGGCAGCGTGCTCGCGCCGCTCGATCTCGCGCCGCGCGCCGACCTCGCGCGCTACGACTGCCGCAACAACCGGCTGCTGCTCGCGGCGCTCGCGCAGATCGCGCCGGCGCTCGAAGCCGCGCGCGAGCGCTACGGCCCGCAGCGCATCGGCGTCGTGCTCGGCACCAGCACGTCGGGCATCGAAGCGGCCGAAACCGCGTTCGTCTATCACGCACGAGCCGGCGCGTTGCCGGCCAACTTCAACTATCGGCAAATGGAAATCGGCACCGCCGCGCCGTTCGCTGCCGCCGCGCTCGGCGTGCGCGGGCCGGCGTTTACGATTTCGACCGCGTGTACGTCGAGCGCGAAGGCGTTCGCGTCGGCGCGTCGGCTGCTGCAATTGCAGCTATGCGATGCGGTTGTCGTCGGTGGTGTCGATTCGCTATGCGAATTGACGGTGCAGGGCTTTGCGTCGCTCGAATCGACCAGCAGCGCGCGCACCAATCCGATGAGCCGCAATCGCCGCGGCATCAACGTCGGCGAGGGCGCGGCCGTGTTCCTGATGAGCCGCGACGAAGCGGTGGTGCGGCTCGCCGGCCTCGGCGAATCGAGCGACGCGCATCATATTTCGGCGCCGGACCCGCAGGGCGTCGGTGGCGAACTCGCGCTTCGCGAAGCGCTCGCGGCCGCGGGCATCGCGGCCTCGGCGGTCGGCTATGTGAATCTGCACGCGACCGCCACGCAGAAGAACGACGAAATGGAAGCGCATCTGATGGCGCGCGTGTTCCCCGGCGGCGTCGCCGCGAGCGGCACCAAGCCGTTGACCGGCCACCAGCTCGGCGCGGCCGGCGCGACCGAACTCGGCTTCGCGTGGCTCACGCTCGCGCGCGAGAACGCGACGCTGCCGCCGCATCTATGGGACGGCGAGGCCGATCCCGCGCTGCCCGCGCTCGATCTCGTCGCGGGCGCGCGCCATCTGCCGCGCGGCACGGGCACGCAGTACGCGATGAGCAATTCGTTCGCGTTCGGCGGCAGCAATGTCAGCCTGATTCTCGCCCGGTAAAGCGCATGACGACTCCGCCACTCACTGTCGAGCAACTCGTGCGTCAGCCGATCGAGGCGATCATTCCGCATCGCGGCAGCATGCTGCTGCTCGATGCGATCGACACGTTCGCCGACACCACGCTGAGCGCCTTCGCCAAGGTCGACCCGCACGCATGGTATGCCGACGCCGCCGGCGCGATGCCCGCGTGGATCGGCATCGAGCTGATGGCGCAGGCGATCGCCGCGCACATCGCGCTCGTCGCGATGCGCGGCCGCGGCCATGCGCGTCCCGGCGTGCTGCTCGGCTCGCGCAGCTATCAGGCGTTGCAGCCGGTGTTCCAAAGCGGCGCGCGTTTGCGCGTTCACGTGAGCGAGCTGCTGCGCAGCGACGCAGGCCACAGTGCCTACGAATGCACGATCGACGACGGCGACGCGCGCTGTGCCGAAGCGGTGATCAAGGTGTTTCAACCGCCCGATTTCCAGTCATTCATCGAAGGGAGTATCAGTTCATGAGCCGGCGAGTTCTCGTTACCGGCGCAAGCCGCGGCATCGGCCGCGCGATTGCGTACAAGTTGGCCGCCGACGGTTTCGCCGTGACCGTGCATTGCCGCACCGGACGCAGCGAAGCCGACGCGGTCGCGACGGGCATCGCCGCGCAGGGCGGCACGGCGCGCGTGCTGCAATTCGACGTGCGCGAGCGCGCGGTGTGCCGCGAGGCGCTCGAAGCCGACGTCGCCGCGCACGGTCCTTACTACGGCATCGTGTGCAGCGCGGGTGTCACGCGCGACGCGGCGTTTCCGGCGCTCACCGAAGAAGACTGGGACGTCGTGATCGAAACCGGCCTCGATGCTTTCTACAACGTCGTGCATCCGCTGACGATGCCGATGGTGCGCGCGCGCCAGGGCGGCCGTATCGTCACGATCGCGTCGGTGTCGGGCGTGATGGGCAATCGCGGCCAGGTCAATTACAGCGCCGCGAAAGCGGGACTGATCGGCGCGACCAAGGCGCTCGCGGTCGAACTCGCGTCGCGCAACATCACCGTCAATTGCGTCGCGCCGGGGTTGATCGAAACCGGCATGCTCGAACAGGTGACGCTCGATCATGCGCTGAAGACCGTGCCGATGAACCGCGTCGGCCAGCCGGCGGAGGTCGCGTCGGTGGTGAGCTTTCTGATGTCGGATGGCGCGTCGTATGTGACGCGCCAGGTGATCGGCGTGAACGGCGGGATGGTCTGATGAAGCGCGTCGTCATCACCGGCATGGGCGGCGTGACCGCGTTCGGCGATAGCTGGGATGCGGTTCAAGCGCGCCTGAAGCGCGGCGAGAACGCGGTGCGGCGCATGTCCGAGTGGGATTACTTCGAGTCGCTGCATACGCGGCTCGCATGTCCGCTGCCCGGGTTCACGATCCCCGCGCATTACCCGCGCAAGAGAGTGCGTTCGATGGGCCCGGTGTCGCTGTACTCGGTGCGCGCGAGCGAACTCGCGCTCGCCGACGCGGGCCTCGCCGACGACACGAGCATCGCGGATGGCCGCATGGGCGTCGCGTACGGTTCGTCGTCGGGCTCGGTGCAGCCGATCCGCGCGTTCGGCACGATGCTCGAAACCGGCTTGATGAGCAACGTCACGTCGAACAGCTACGTGCAGATGATGCCGCACACGACGGCCGTCAACGTGAGCCTGTTCTGGGACCTCAAAGGCCGCATCATCCCGACCTCGTGCGCGTGCGCTTCGGGCAGCCAGGCGATCGGCTATGCGTACGAGGCGATCCAGTCCGGCAAACAGACGCTGATGCTCGCGGGCGGCGCGGAAGAGCTGTCGGGTCCCGCGGTCGCCGTGTTCGACACGCTGTACGCGACCAGCACGCGCAACGACGAGCCGCATCTGACGCCGCGTCCGTTCGATGCCGCGCGCGACGGCCTCGTGGTCGGCGAGGGCGCGGCGACGCTCGTCCTCGAAGAATACGAGCATGCGCTGGGGCGCGGCGCGCGGATTCACGCGGAAGTGGTCGGCTTCGGCTGCAACTCGGACGGCGCGCACATGACGCAACCCACCGCCGACACGATGGCGCTCGCGATGCAACTCGCGCTGCGCGACGCGCAATTGCCGCCCGAAGCGATTGCCTACGTGAACGCGCACGGTACGTCGACCGATCGCGGCGACATCGCCGAAAGCCACGCGACCGCGCAGACCTTCGGCGCTCGCATGCCGATCAGCTCGCTAAAAAGCTATGTGGGCCATACGCTAGGCGCGTGCGGCGCGATCGAGGCGTGGTGGACGATCGAGATGATGAAGCGCAACTGGTACGTGCCCACCCTGAATCTCGACCACCTCGATCCGGCTTGCGCGCCGCTGGATTACATCGTCGGCGGCGCGCGCGAGATCGACGCCGAGTACGTGATGAGCAACAACTTCGCGTTCGGCGGCATCAACACGTCGCTGATTTTCCGGCGCGTTCGATGAGCACAGGCCTGCAACGCGTGGTCGTGACCGGCATGGGCATCGTGTCGTGTCTCGGCAATACGCTCGACCAGGTCTGCGCGGCGTTGCGCGCGGGGCACTCGCGAATCGAGCGTATCGATGCGTGGCGCGAGCGCGGATTTGCATCGCAAGTCGCGGGCGTGGCGTCGGTCGCGCACGAGGTGCCGTTCGAGCGCAAGCTCGAACGCTTTATGGGCGACACCGCGCGCTTTGCGTGCCACGCGGCGCGACGCGCGATCGACGATGCAAGGCTCGACCTCGCTTCATTGCAGTCGCCGCGCGCGGGTGTCGTGATCGGCTCGGGCGTCGGCACGATGGCGAGCTACGACGCGGCGCTCGCGATCGCGCACACGCGCGGCGTCGACAAGGTGCCGCCGTTCACGGTGCCGCATACGATGAGCAGCACCGCGTCGGCGAACGTCGCGCAGATGTTCGGGCTCGAAGGCGTCAGCTATTCGCCGTCATCGGCATGCACGACGTCGGCGCTCGCGATCGGGCAGGCGATGCAGCTGATCCAGACCGGCCGCCAGCAGATCGTGCTCGCGGGCGGCAGCGAAGCGCTGCACGACAACACGACGCTGATGTTCGACGCGATGGGCGCACTGTCGCGCCGCTTCAACGACACGCCCCGGAGCGCATCGCGACCGTACGACACGCAGCGCGATGGCTTCGTGACCGCGTCGGGCGGCGGCGTGCTCGTGCTCGAAGCGCTCGACCATGCGCTCGCGCGCGGCGCGCGCATCTACGCGGAGCTGAGCGGCTTCGGCGATTGCACCGATCGCGCGGGCATGGTCGCGCCGCGTGTGGCCGGCATCGCGCGCGCGATGCGCGGCGCGCTCGAGCAGGCGGGCCGGCGTCCCGACTACGTGAACACGCATGCGCCGTCCACACCGCTCGGCGATCTCGAAGAGCTGCACGCGTTGCGCGACGTGTTCGGTGCATCGGCGCAAGGGTTGCCCGCGTTTTCGTCGACCAAGGGCATGACCGGGCATTCGCTCGGCGCGTGCGGCGCGCACGAAGCGATCTATACGCTGTTGATGATGCGCGACGGCTTCATCGCGGCGACCGCGCTGGTCGGTACGCCGGAGCCGCAAGTGCGGGACATGCCGCTCGTGCGCTTGCCGCGCGACGCGCGCATCGACACGGCGATGTCGGTTTCTTTCGGGTTCGGCGGGAGTTGCGCGAGCCTGATGTTCGAAGCGTGGCGAGGCTCGCATACGGCGCGGCAACGCACGCAAACCGTTGGAGGAGTGATTTGAACAGCGATTCTTCAAAGCGGACCGTGGTCGACGTCGCGATCATCGGCGCGGGTCCCGCCGGCGCGGTGGCCGCCGCGCTGCTGCGTAAGGCGGGCCGCTCGGTGCTGGTGCTGGAGCGTCAGCACTTTCCGCGCTTCTCGATCGGCGAGAGCCTGTTGCCGCAAAGCATGGCGTACCTCGAAGAGGCCGGCATGCTGCAGGCCGTCGTCGAGGCGGGCTTCCAGTACAAGAACGGCGCGCACTTCGTATATCGCGACCAGAGCTCGTCGTTCGACTTTCGCGACAAGCATTCGCCGGGCTGGGGCACCACGTACCAGGTCGAGCGCGCGCTGTTCGACGACGTGCTGATTCGCTGCGCGGCCGCGCAGGGTGCCGACGTGCGGTTCGGCCACACGGTGAGCGCGGTGCGCACGGGCGCGGCACCGGTGCTCGACGTCGTCGATGAAAGTGCCGGCGCGTATCGGGTCGAAGCGCGTTTCGTGCTCGATGCGAGCGGCTTCGGGCGCGTGCTGCCGCGCCTGCTGAAGCTGGAGGCGCCGACGCGCATGCCGACGCGCGCCGCATTGTTCACGCACGTGCGCGACGGGCTCGCGCTCGACGACATCGATCGCAACAAGATCTGCATCGCGACGCATCCCGAGCGTCGCGACGTGTGGTTCTGGATGATTCCGCTCGCGGGCGGCCGTTGTTCGGTGGGATGTGTCGCCGAGGCGAGTTTTCTCGAGGTGCCCGAAACACAGCGCGAGGCGACGCTGCGCGCGCTGATCCAGCAGGAGCCGACGCTGAACCGGCTGATCGGGCAGGCGCCATTCCTGATGCCGGTGCGGCAGATCGGCGGCTACGCAGCGAATGTCGCGAGTCTGCATGGGCCGGGGTATGCGCTGCTCGGCAATGCGGGCGAGTTTCTCGATCCGGTGTTTTCCTCGGGCGTGACGATCGCGCTGCGCTCCGCGCATCTGGCGGCGCGCGCGCTGAACCGGCAGCTCGACGGCGCGACGGTCGACTGGTCAGCCGATTACGACGTGCCGTTGCGCAAGGGCATCGATACGTTCCGCGCATTCGTCGAGCGCTGGTACACGGGCGAGCTGCAGGACATCATCTACTACCCGGAACAGGTGACGCCGATCCGCCGCATGATCTGCGCGGTGCTCGCCGGTTACGCGTGGGACGAGTCGAATCCGTATGTCGCGGATCCGGTGCGGCGCCTCAACGCGTTGCACGAGGTGTGCAAGGCGGGCTGAGGCGGGCCGGCGCTTTGGGCGTGTCCCAGGGGATCGAGGGCAGTTGAGGTTTTGGGCTGTCGCCCATATACGGACGACCCCGAGCACGGTATCTATCTGGATGCTGCCAATCCGGGCAGCAACTTCAAATAGATCGTCGACACGCCCATGTCCTTGTCCGTATTTGAAATGCACTCCGTGGAGCTGCGCTGTCAAAGGCCCCTCGGTGCATGTTATGTCATCTGCGATGAGCGGCACTACAAGGCGTGCCTCGGAAGGGCCGCAGACCTTCAGAAGGCCAAGGCGGAGACCCAGGAATTTCTCAGTATTGCCAGATTGAATCAGCGAAAGTGGGAGGAGGACCTAACGCTGGTCAGGCGTCTCATTGATCGTCAGTTGCTGGCGTTTGATGGTGTGCGAAACTGGAACCGCAACACCGATGGCTGGTGGATCATTAATGCGCTTCTCGACGATCTGCGCAGAGGTGCTCGTCTTGCCATTAAAGGCCCTCGGGCTGACCTGTTTCCATCCCCCCACAGCACGCCGTTGAGCAATCTCGCGGCGAGGGCCGTCGGTCTCCCGAACGGGGAACCCATGCTGTCCGGCCGGGCTGATCCAGCCACCCGGCAAACCGGGCTGATCGCTCCACGCGCGGCCACGGCAGCCAGCAGCAGCGACGGCGATCTGGCCCACGATGCGGGCGCCTCAACGCTGCTCGGCGATGCCCAGCCGTTTGCATACTACGCTAACGACTTGTCGGGGGATTCGACGGAACTGGCTGGAATCCCGTTTGAGGGTATGCCCAACACGTGGGTTGAGAACGCGCCGGGGAAAAAGAAGCAATGGCGGATGTACGGTTCACAAGGCACCCCGACCGTTGATATTGACTTCGACAACCATCATGGCCAGCCAAATCCGCACGCCCACAACTGGGACGACCAGGGCCGCGATCACGGCTGGCCGGTCTCCATACTTCCATAGGACAAGCCACCATGACCATCACAGATGCACTAGAACAGTTCGGCGGTTTTCATGACTGGTACCTGGATGCGATTGCGACCAGCAAGGAAGGTGGCGCCGATACACCAAACGTACTAACACTTGGGTTGTACGATGAGAGCCGGCGCGCGACCGTTACCTTTCTTGGAGTGACGCGAGCAAGCATCGTTGATGGTGGATTGTTGAACATCGTCAATTCGATTGAGGTGTTGAAACCCGGTGATGAGGCATACGCCGCGGCAATCGAGGTACTCAAGAAATCCGCGCATTTTGGAAAGCGCCGTGCCGACCATATCGCATACGTTTTCTCAACAGTTGGCGCTGAGATTGCCGTCGAATTTGAGACGCTCGAAATTGACACTGAATAGCCAATTTGTGAGCACTCGCGGACCAGGACGCGCACTAGCGTTTCTTCTGCAACTGGGGCGTCTCAACCGAAGCTGGTGTCAAGCCGCGATCTTCGCGCGCCCCGGCACGCGCTGGCGCGCGTCGTCGCGGCGATGCACGCACTTGCCGGCCGCATACGTTTCATACACGGCGCGATCGTCGCCGAGCAGCGCGAATGCGAACAGCAGCTCCTCGAGCGATTCGCGCCGCGCGGTGCGGCGCGCGAGCAGCGGCGTCGCCTGCGGATCGAGCACGACGAAGTCTGCTTCCGAGCCGTCCCTCAGCGTGCCGATCTTGTCGCCGAGATCGAGCGCTTCGGCCGCGCCGGCGGTCGCGAGATAGAACATGCGCGTCGCCGTCAGATGATGGCCGCCGAGGCGCGCAACCTTGTGCGCTTCGTTCATCGTCTGCAGCATCGAGAACGACGTGCCGCCGCCGACGTCGGTCGCGAGCGCGATCGGCATGCCGGCCGAGTCGGCCTTGTCGAAGTCGAACAGGCCGCTGCCGAGGAACAGGTTCGAGGTCGGACAGTGCGAGGCGAGCGCGCCGGTTTGCGCCATGCGCTTGCGGTCCTCGTCGTCGAGGTAGATGCAATGGCCGTACACCGCGCGACGGCGCAAGAGCCCATAGTGATCGTAGATGTCGAGATAGCTGCGGTGGCCGGGGAACAGCTCGGCGACCCATTTCACCTCGTCGGTGTTCTCGGCCACGTGGCTCTGAATGAACACGTCCGGATGCAGCCGCGCGAGCGCGCCGCATGCTTCGAGCTGCGCCTCGGTCGAGGTCGGCGCGAAGCGCGGCGTCAGCGCGTACATCTGGCGGCCGCGATCGTGCCAGCGGCCGATCAGCTTGGCGCTGTCGTCGTAGCCCGATTGCGCGGTGTCGCGCAGGAACGCGGGGCAGTGGCGGTCCATCAGCACCTTGCCCGCGACCATGCGCAAATTGCGCGCTTCGCTCTCGGCGAAGAGGGCGTCGGCGGATTCCTTGTGCACCGTGCAGTACACGAGCGCGGTCGTCGTGCCGCAGGCGAGCAGTTCGTCGAGGAAAAAGCTCGCCGTGTCGCGGGCGTGCGCGATGTCGGCGAAGCGGCGCTCGGTTGGGAACGTGTACGTGTCGAGCCACGGCAGCAGACCCGGCGCCGGCGACGCAATCATGTCGGTCTGCGGATAGTGGATGTGGGTATCGATGAAGCCCGGCACGATCAGCTTGTCGCGCCGCTCCACGACCTGCGTGCCGGGCGCGAGCCGCGACGCGAGCGCCGCATACGCGTCCGCCGCGACGACGCGGCCGTCTTCCACGATCAGGAGACCGTCCTCGTGGAACACCACGGCGTTCGGCGCGTGCGCCGGATCGCCGTTGAAGGTCAGCAGAGGGGCGCGGAATGCCGCTTGCGCCACTTGCGCGGTATGAGCCGATTCAGTCATGGAAAAGCTGTCTCCGAATGTTGAAAGCTGGGCGGCGCAGGCAGCGGCAGCGGCTTCCCGGTTCGGGTCGTTGCCGTTTGCACGAACGAAGCGAAGCCGCCGGCCGCCGACGTCGGTCGAGGCCCGTCAGTTGAAATCCGTCGGCGCGCGGCTCAGTGCTGCCACTCAGTGCCGCCAATACGCGTCGAGCTTACCGATCAGCATGGCGCGTTCCTCGGGCGTCACGAACGACGCCTCGAAGCCGTTGCGGATGATCGTGTAGACCTCGGCGTCGTCGAGCTTCAGCGCGTCGATCGTCGCCAGATAGTTCGCGTTCACGTAGCCGCCGAAATAGGCCGGATCGTCGGAATTGACGGTCACCGCGACGCCGCGATCGAGCAGGTCTTTCAGCGTGTGCCTGGTCAGGTCGTCGAACACGCACAGCTTCAGGTTCGATAGCGGGCACACGGTCAGCGCGACGCGCGTATCGGCGAGACGCGTAACGAGCGCGGGGTCCTCGATGCTGCGCACGCCGTGATCGACGCGATCGACCTTCAGCACGTCGAGCGCCTCGTAGATGTAGGACGGCGGGCCTTCCTCGCCCGCATGCGCGACGAGCTTCAGACCGAGCGCGCGCGCCTTCGCGAACACGCGCTCGAACTTCGACGGCGGATGACCGCGTTCCGACGAATCGAGCCCCACGCCGATCAGCCGATGCTCGTACTGCTCGAACAGCGGCAGCGCTTCGTCGAAGGTGGCGAGCGCATCGTCCTCGGACAGATGGCGCAGGAAACACAGGATCAGCTTGCTCGACATGCCGCGCTTCTCCGCGTCGGCGAGCGCGCGTTCGATGCCGGCCACGACGGTCGCGATCCGCACGCCGCGCTCGGTATGCGTCTGCGGGTCGAAAAAGATTTCGCTATGCACGACGTTGTCGGCGAGACAGCGCTCGACGTAGGCCATCGTCATGTCGTAGAAGTCCTGCTCGTGCAGCAGCACGCTCGCGCCCGCGTAGTAGATGTCGAGGAACGATTGCAGGTCGGTGAACGCATAGGCGGCGCGCAAGGCTTCCACCGAGTCGTAGGCGAGCTTCACGCCGTTGCGTTGCGCGAGCGCGAAAATCAGCTCGGGTTCGAGCGAGCCTTCGATGTGGATATGCAGCTCGGCCTTCGGTGCGCGCGCGGTTTTGTCGGCGAGCGTAACGGGGGAAACAGGGGTAGCGGTTGTCGGGTTCATCGTGGTTTGGAATTGTGTGTTGGGTAACGAGTGGCGCCGGCCGCGTATCAAACCGCCTGCGTCGGGTGGCGCGCACCCGCGTTCGCCTCGACGGCCTGCAACACCTGCGCGGCCGCCGAGATCGCGATGACCTCGGGCGACTTGTCGACGATGCCGTCGACGCCGAGCGGACATTTCATCCGCGCGATCCGCGCCGGATCGATGCCGCGAGCCGCGAGCCGATGCTCGAACTGCTTGCGCTTGGTATGCGAGCCGATCATGCCGAAGAACGCGAAGTCGCCGCGCCGCAGGATGCGTTCGGCCAGTTCGAGATCGCGCGCGTGGTTGTGCGTCATCACGACGAAGTACGTGTTCGGCGCGGCCTGATCGATCGCCTCGTCGGGTGCGTCGTTCGCGTCGATCCTCACGTTCGGCGCGTGCAGCGCATCGAGCGACGGAAACTGCGCGTCGCGCTCGTCGACCCAGCGCACCGTGCAAGGCAGTGTCGCCAGCACGCGCACGAGCGCCGCGCCGACGTGACCGGCGCCGAACAGCACGACGGCGAATTCGCCCGGCGCGATGGTTTCGGTCAGGAGCGCGCTGCTGTCGTCGAAACCGGCGCCGTCCCACAGCAGACAGTCGGCGCCGTCGATGCCGGGCTCGGGTTCGGACAGCATCACCGCATCCGGCGCGGGGCCGAATGATACGCTACGCACCGTCGATTGCCCCGCCGCGAGGCGCTTGGCGAGCGACGTGAGCCAGCCGAGATCGCCGACGTCGAGCCGCTCGAACGCGAGGATCACGGCGCCGCCGCAGCACTGGCCGAGGCTCGGCCCCAGCGCGAAGCGTTCGAGCCGCCGCATGTGGGGCGCGCGCATGCCGTCGCGCAGCACCTGGCGCGCGGTCTCGATCGCCTTCCATTCGAGGTGGCCGCCGCCAATCGTATGCCTGGCCGCCTCGCGCGTGACGATCATCTTCGTGCCGGCTTCGCGCGGCGCCGAACCTTCGACGCGCGCGACCGTCACCAGCACGGCGGCGTCGCCATGCGCGAGCAGATGTTGCAGGTCAGTGAGCCAGGCTTGCATCCGGCGATTCTCCGTGGGGGGCCGCGTCAGGTGTTGGCGCGGCGGGTGGCGTGTGGGGGGCGGCGCTGTCGGGGTGCGTGGCGGGTTCGACCGGGTTTGCGTTCTGCGACGCGTCCGACGCGTTCAAAGCGTCCAGCGCATCGAGTATCGCCTCGGGCGTCGCCGGCGCGCGCAACGGCGGAGCATGTCGCGCGCCCGGCACTGCGGCCGCGATTGCGTCGCGAATCGCGAGAAACACCGAAAACGGCAGCAGCAACGGCGGCTCGCCGACCGCCTTCGAGCGGAACACGGTCGGCTCGGCGTTGCTGTTGTCGTAGAGCCGAACGTGGAACGCGGCGGGCGTGTCGCTGACCGCGGGAATCTTGTACGTCGACGGCGCGTGCGTCATCAGGCGGCCGTCGCGGCTCCACCATAGCTCTTCAGTGGTGAGCCAGCCCATGCCCTGAATGAAGCCGCCTTCGATCTGGCCGAGATCGATCGCCGGATTGATCGACTGGCCCGCGTCGTGCAGCAAGTCCGCGCGCAGGAGCTTCCACTCGCCGGTCAGCGTATCGACGACGACCTCCGACACCGCCGCACCATACGCGAAGTAATAGAACGGATGACCGGTCAGCGACTTCGCATCCCAATGCACTTTCGGCGTCGCGTAGAAACCGTCCGACCACAACTGCACGCGCGCGAGATACGCGGCGTTGACGAGCTGTTCGAACGGCAGCGCGCCGCCGTTCACCGACACGCTGCCGCGCGCGAACTGCACGTCGTTCGCGTCGCCACCGAGCTGGCGCGCCGCGAGTTCGGCGAGCCGCGCGCGGATCGTCCGCGCGGCGGCTTCGGCGGCCATGCCGTTCAGGTCGCTGCCGGTCGAGGCCGCGGTCGCCGACGTGTTGGCGATCTTCGAGGTATCGGTCGCGGTCACCCGGACGCGCGATAACGGCAAGCCGAACTGATTCGCGACCACCTGCGCGACTTTCGTGTTGAGCCCCTGGCCCATCTCGGTGCCGCCGTGATTGACGAGCACGGAGCCGTCCTTGTACACGTGCACGAGCGCGCCGGCCTGATTCAGGAACGGCACGTTGAACGAGATGCCGAACTTGACCGGCGAAAACGCGAGGCCGCGTTTGAGCACGGGACTCTTCGCATTGAATTCGGCGAGTGCCGCGCGACGCGCGCGGTAGTCACTCGAATCTAGCAGCGCGTCGGTCAGCGGCGCGATGATGTTGTCTTCGACGCGTTGTCCGTACGGCGTCGTATCGCGTTCGCCGACGCCGTAGTAATTCGCGAGCCGCACGTCGAGCGGATCGAGCCGCAGCTTGCGCGCGATGCCGTCGAGCAGCACCTCCATCACGAGCGCGCCCTGCGGTCCGCCGAAGCCGCGAAACGCGGTGTTCGACTGCGTATTGGTCTTGCAGCACAGCGCGACGATATCGACGTCGGACAGGTAGTACGCGTTGTCGACGTGGCACACCGCGCGCGTCGCGACCGCGCCGGACAGATCCGCGGAATAGCCGGCGCGCAATGCGATTTCGACGCGCACGCCAAGCAGGCGGCCTTGCTCGTCAAAGCCCGCTTCGTACTCGTAGACTGCATCGTGGCGCTTGCCGGTGATCAGAAAGTCGTCGTCGCGATCGGCGCGCAGCTTGACCGGGCGACGCAGGCGTTGCGCCGCAAGCGCGGCCACGCACGCGAACAGCGCCGATTGCGATTCCTTGCCGCCGAAGCCGCCGCCCATGCGCCGGCATTCGCAGACGACGTTATGCGCGGGCCAGTCGAGCATGTGCGCGACGACCTGCTGCATCTCGCTCGGATGCTGCGTCGAGCTGTAGACGAGCATGCCGTCCATTTCCTTCGGCACCGCATAGGCGATCTGGCCTTCGAGATAGAACTGCTCCTGGCCGCCGACCTCGAACCTGCCGGCCAGTCGATGCGGCGCGGCGGCGATCTTCGCGTCGGGGTCGCCGCGCCGCAGATGCAGTGGCGGCAGCACGAACTGCTTCGCGGCTTTCGCATCGGCGGCGGTGAGGATCGCGTCGAGCGGCTCGTAGCGGATCACGTCGTCGCTTTTCGCGAGCGCGGCGGCGCGACGTGCGAGTTCGTGGCTCTCGGCGATCACCGCGAAGACCGGCTGGCCCAGATAGAGCACTTCGCCGTCGGCGAGGATCGGATCGTCGTGCAGCACCGGGCCGCAATTGTTTTCGCCGGGGATATCGTCGGCACTCAGCACCGCGATCACGCCGGGCGCGTTTCTCACCGCGTCGAGATCCATCGACACGATGCGCGCATGCGCATGGCGCGACAGGCCGAGCGCCGCGTGCAGCGTGCCGTGCAGCTCGGCGATGTCGTCCGTGTAGGTCGCTTCGCCGCTCACGTGCAGCGCGGCGGATTCGTGCGGCAGCGGTACGCCGATCGACGCGTCCTCGCGTTGATCGGCACGCGCGCCCGCGGGTTCGATAAAGGCATCGGTCCGGTTCATCACGGCGACTCCTTCACGACGATTGCGTTGGCCTCGAACGCGAACGCGTTCACGTCGCAGAGCGCGAGCGGCGCGTCGTCGCGCGTTTCGAGGTAGAAGCGCCACAGCAGATTGCGCGCGACCCTCAGCCGATACGCGCTCGACGCGCGCATGTCGGTGAGCGGCTGGTAGTCGGCGGCGAGCGCGTCCATCGCGCGACGGGCCGTCGGTTCGTTCCACGCCGCGCCGTTGAGCGCGGCTTCGGTATGCGCGGCCCGCTTCGGCGTCGCCGCCATGCCGCCGAACGCGACCCGCGCCGCGCGGATCGTGCCATCTTCCGCGACGTGCAGCGCAAACGCCGCGCACACCGCCGAGATGTCCTGGTCGTAACGCTTCGCCACCTTGTAGGTGCGAAACCGCAGCGCGTCAGCCGGGCGAGGCACGCGCAGCGCGCTGACGAATTCGCCTTCCGCGAGCGTGGTCTTCTGATAGCCGAGGTAGAACGCGTCGAGCGGCACGTTGCGGGTCGTGTGATCGCGGCGCAACTCGACGTCGGCGCCGAGCGCGAGCAGCGCCGGCATCGAATCGCCGATCGGCGAGCCGTTCGCGACGTTGCCGCCGAGCGTGCCCGCATTGCGGATCGGCAGCGATGCGAAACGCGTCCATAGTTCGGCGAGTTCGGGGTAGTCGGCGGTGAGCGCCGCGTACGCGTCTTCGAGCGTGACCGCCGCACCGATGGTCAGCGTTTGCGCGTCGCGCGCGATCGTCTTCAGTTCCGCGACGTTGCCGGTGTACAGCAAGTCGCCGAGATCGCGGAACTGCTTGGTGACCCACAAGCCGACGTCGGTGCTGCCCGCGACGATGCGCGCGTCCGGGTGCTGCGCGCGCAGCGTCGCGAACGCGTCGAGCGTGAGCGGGGCGTGGAAGGTGGGCGAGCCGAAGGCGGCGCCGCGGATGCCGGGCGCGCTGTATTCGAACGTGTCTTCGCGTTGCAGCGTGCGCAGCGTGGTCGCGATGGCCTCGCGGTCGAGCGCGACGCGCGGATGCTGCGCGTAGTCGAACATCTTCTGCGCGGCGTCGATGATCGGCCGGTAGCCCGTGCAGCGGCACAGATTGCCGGACAGCGCGGCGTCGATTTCATCGCGGGTCGGCAGGCCGGCGCTGACGGGCTGGTTCTCGTAGAGCGCCCACATCGACATGACGAAGCCGGGTGTGCAGAAGCCGCATTGCGAACCGTGGCAGTCGACCAGCGCCTGCTGCACCGGATGCAGCGCGCCGTTCGCGGCGCGCAGGTCTTCGACGGTGAAGAGGGCGCGGCCGTCGAGTGTCGGCAGGAACTGGATGCAGGCGTTGACCGCCTTCAACGTGAGGTCGCCGCGCGCATCGAGTTCGCCGATCACGACCGTGCATGCGCCGCAGTCGCCTTCCGCGCAGCCTTCCTTGGTGCCGGTGCAGCGCAAGTCCTCGCGCAGGTGCTGCAGCACGGTGCGCGTCGCCGGCACGCCTGCGACCTCGCGGACGGACCCCTGGTGGTAGAAGCGGATGGTTTGCGTTGTCATGGCGAATCGGAAGACAGTGCGGACCGGGCGCGCGTTACGCATGGGGTCGCAAAAAGCCGGCCTCGCGCACGTAGATCGCCATCCATACCCGAAGATAGCACTACCCCGGCCCGAAAATATTTCCCGTGTCGCATGAAGCTCATGCGGCGGCGGTCATGATCCGGGTACGATTCGCGCCGAGGCGGGAACGTCGCGCAGAAAAAACGCCGGACTTCGGTGCCCGGCATGGGCAACACGAAGTCCGGCGTCATTGGCGATGCGAATCGGTAAGCGCCCTGGCGGCGAGTTCGGCGCTTCAGACGGCGTTCGAAGCTCGCTCGACCAGGTTTCACCGCCGTCAGGCCACCCGACGGCGATTGCGCACGAGGCTCAGCACCAGCGCGACGAACGCGACGATAAACGCGACGCCCGACCACATCGGCAGCGTCAGCCCGAGAATCGGCGGATAGGCGGTTTCGCACAGGCCCGCGACCTTGAACACGCTCGGCAGCCAGTGCGCGGGGGGCAGGCTGTCGACCACCGGTTGCAGTGCGTCGAAGCCGCAGCTGAAGCCAGGATTCGCCTGGATGTACACATGGCGCGCCGCGGTCGCGATGCCGGCCAGCGCCGACAGCGCCGCCATCACTTCGAGCAGGCGCACGCCGCGCCAGCGCCTGAAGCTCGCGCCGAGGAACGCGAAGATCGCGATCAGCAGGAAGAAATAGCGCTGGATGATGCACAGCGGGCACGGGTCTTCGCGCAGGCCGAACTGCAGATACAACGCACCGCCCACGAGGGCGAGGCAGATCAGGCCGAGCAGAACCAGCAGGGTGCGCTCGCGGCGCAGCATTGCGGAGTCGTTAGTCATGGATCATCGATTGGTCTGGAGACGAAAGGGCGGGTGCCCGCGATTCTAGCGCGAACCCCGGCCGCGCCACTTATTGCCTGAACATTGGCGCGGCGGCGACCGCGCCGGGCAGCCAACCCCGGCCCTCTTTACCGGATCGCTTTCAGCACTGCCTCGGCCGCGCGGCCGATCGCGAGCAGCGCGTCGTCGGCGTGCGGTGCGCCCGCCAGCATCAGGCCGACCGGCGCGTCGCCGCGCAGATGGCACGGCAGCGACAGCGCGCAGCTATCGAGGAAGTTGAACGCGCTCGGATTGCGCAGGATCAGCGCATTGGTGCGGCCGAACGCGTCGTCGTCGTCGAGCAGGTCGGCGAGGCGCGGCGGCACGACCGGCACGGTCGGCGCGACGACCGCGTCGAAACGCTGCCACAGCGTGCGCGCGGCTTCGTCGAGCATCGCGTCGCGCTCGGCGACGAGGTCCAGATAATCGACCGCGCTGGCCGGCTGCCCCTTCATGATGCGCACGAGCACGCGCGGATCGTACTGCTCGCGATGCTTGTCGAGCAGCGGACGATGCCACGCATACGCCTCGATCGACGAAAAGCCGAAGCGGTTGATCTCCGGCAGCCGGTCGAGCGGCGCGAAGCGCACCTCGCTGACGATCGCGCCGGCCGCCTCCAGATGCTTGAGCGCGGTATCGATCGCGCGCGCGACTTCGGGCTCGACGCCGTCGGTCACGAAATTGGTCAGCACGCCGAGGCGCACGCCTTCGAGCGGCCGCGCGGCCGGGATGCGCGGCTCGAGCCCGGCGAGCATCCGGTCGACCAGCGCGCAGCATGCGACCGACACGCCGATCGGCCCGAACGAATCGAGCGTCGACGACAGCGGCACGCCGCCCTGCTTCGGGATGCGCGCGGCGGTCGGCTTGAAGCCGGTCAGCCCGCACAAGGCGGCCGGGATGCGGATCGAGCCGCCGGTGTCGGTGCCGAGCGCGACCGCGGCCATGCCGTCGGCGACCGATGCGGCCGCGCCCGACGACGAGCCGCCCGAAATCCGCTCGTCGCCCTTCACGCCGCGCCGGTACGGCGACAGCGGATGGCCGTAGTGCGGATTCAGGCCGAGTCCGGAAAACGCGAACTCGCTCATGTTGGTCCGCCCGACGATCACGGCGCCGGCCCGCTTCAGACGCGCGACCGCGACCGCGTCGGCCTTCGCGGCGGGCGCGTCGGCGAGCACGACGGAGCCCGCGCGGGTCGGCTGGCCTTCGATGTCGAACAGGTCCTTGACCGACACGGGAATCCCGGCGAGCGGCGAGAGCACGGTGCCGGCCGCGCGCAGGCGGTCGTGCGCGTCGGCGGCGGCGCGCGCGGCGTCGGTGTCGACGTGCATGAAGACGGCGGCGCCCTGGCCAGCCGGATCGGCGATCCGGTCCAGCGCGGTTTCGACGAGCGCGCGGCTCGTCGTGCGGCCGGCGGCGAGATCGGCGGCAAGCTGGGCAAGCGGCGGGAAAGGGGCGAATTCAGTGGCCATGATGTCGGTAGAAATCCGGTTGAGCGCAGCGCGGGCGCATGAGCGAGGCAGTGCGGAGCCAAAGGGAAAGGTCCGTCCGCATTGTAGAGCAAGGTTTTGCGGCCGCGCGGCCTGCTACTGGCGGCGCGGCGCGGCGCGCGAATTCGCCAAAAAGCTGGCCGGTTCGTTTGCTACACTGCGCTTTCCGAGATTACTGTTTGTAAGGAAGGCGCTCATGCACCATGGTATCGGCTTCATCCAGGATCTGGCCGTCGTGATGGCGCTGGCCGGCGTCGTCACCGTGCTGTTCCATCGGCTGAAGCAGCCGGTGGTGCTCGGCTATATCGCGGCCGGCGTGATCATCGGACCGTACACGCCGCCGTTCCAATTGATCCACGACGAACAGACGATCCAGACGCTCGGCGAGCTGGGCGTCGTGTTCCTGATGTTTTCGCTGGGCCTCGAATTCAGCCTGCGCAAGCTGTTCGAGGTCGGCGCGACGGCGATCGTCGCCGCGCTGTCCGAAATCGTGCTGATGCTGTGGATCGGCTACGAGATCGGCAGCGCGTTCGGCTGGACTCCGATGGACTCGCTGTTCCTCGGCGCGATCCTCGCGATCTCGTCCACGACGATCATCGTGAAGGCGCTGTCCGATCTCGGACTCAAACGTGAAAGCTTCGCGCAGCTCGTGTTCGGCATTCTGATCGTCGAGGACATTCTCGGTATCGCGATGCTCGTGCTGCTGACCGGCATCGCGCAGACCGGGCAACTGTCGGCCGGGCTCGCGGCCGTCACGCTCGGCAAGCTGCTGCTGTTCATGACGGTGTCGCTGCTGGTCGGCGTGCTGTTCGTGCCGCGCGCGCTGAACTACGTCGCGCGCACGGGCAGCGACGAGATGATGCTCGTGTCCGTGCTCGGCTTCTGCTTCGGCTTCTGTCTGCTGGTCGTCAAGCTCGATTACAGCATCGCGCTCGGCGCGTTCCTGATCGGCGCGATCATGGCCGAGTCGCGCCATCTGCATCGGATCGAGCATCTGATCGCGCCGCTGCGCGACGCGTTTTCCGCGATCTTCTTCGTGACGATCGGACTGATGCTGAACCCAGCCGTGATGCTCGACTACGCGTGGCCGATCGCCGTGATCACGCTCGCGGTGATCGTCGGCAAGATCGTGTCGTGCGGGCTCGGCACGTTTCTGTCGGGGCAGGACGCGCGCACCTCGATGCGCGTCGGCATGACCGTGTCGCAGATCGGCGAGTTCTCGTTCATCATCGCGACGCTCGGTCTGACGTTGAAGGTGACGAGCGGGTTTCTGTATCCGATCGCGGTCGCCGTGTCGGCATTGACGACGCTGACGACGCCATATCTGATCCGCGTCGCCGATCCGCTCACGCGCCGCATCGGGCAGGCGATGCCCGCCACGTTGTCCAACGTGTTCGGCATGTACGGGCAATGGCTGCGCAGTTTGATCACGGCGCGCGGCGAGCCGACGCTCATCGGCATGACGCGGCGGATCGTATTGCAGATCGCGGTGAATCTCGCGCTCGTCGTGGCCATTTTCCTCGCCGTGTCGTATAGCGCGCCGCATAGCGGCCGGCTGCTCGCGCACTGGCTCGACGACGAGCCGCTGCAACGCGTCGTGCAGTGGAGCGTCGCGCTCGTCGTTTCGCTGCCGTTTCTCGTGGCCGTGTATCGCAAGACCAAGTCGCTCGCGCTGCTGCTTGCCGAAGTCGGCGTGCAGCCGACCACCGCGGGACGCTTCACGAGCGCGCTGCGTCACGCGATCGCCGATCTTGTGCCGATCGTGTCGATGATCGGCGTGTTTCTGCTGGTGGCGGCGCTGTCGGGCAGCATCCTGCCGCCGACTGGCCTGCTCGTCGCGGTGCTCGTGTGCGCCGCGCTGCTGCTCGCGCTCGTGTGGCGCTGGTGCGTGAAAATTCATGCGTCGATGCAGATCGCGTTGCGGGAAACCTTCGAAGAGCGGCCGGATCCTTGAGTCATCGGGGTCGGTGTAACGCTTCGCAACAATGTGAGCAATTGTGTGCGGGTTTGCGGGGCCTGCAGCACTGACGGATAATCAGGGCATATTCATTCGTTCGCGTGTAAGGCGCCCGTCCGACAGTCATGAGCGAAAACAAACCCGAAAACGCCGGCACGACCGGCAGTCCGCAGCCGGTCTCCCCCGCGCCGAGCAGTGCGCCGGCCGAACCGGCCGCCTCGCTTCCTCCGTCGCATGAAGATGCCATCCGGTCGGCCGCCAAAGACACGAGCCCGACGGCCGAGGAGGCGACCGCGAGGTCGTCGACCGACGATCCGCTCAGCGCATCGTCGGTCACGCCCGAAGATCCGCGCACGGCGCGGCTGCGCGACGCGGCCGAGGCGCGCAGCGCCGCCGCCGAATCGACCGCGCGGCAGGAAGCCAAGGTGCACGAGCGCGAAGTGCGGCGCGCTGGTACGTACGCCGGCGGCGCGACCATGGTGAAACCCGAGCCGCTCGCGAAACCGACGGTGGCCGCCGGCGAGCCGCGCGCGGCTGGCGGCAGCGCGGCGGACCTCGCCACCGAAGACGAAATCGCCACCGAGGCAGCCGCCGCACCCGCGGCGCGCGCGCCCGGCTCGCCGCCGCCCGGTTTCGGCGCGGCACCCGATTTCAGCGCCACGAACCCGCCGCCACCCAACGCGCTGCCGCCGTCGCCACCGCGCTATCTGAAGCAGAGCGACTCCGCGTGGAGCGTGTTCGGCCGCATCATCGCGGCGCGCGCGCGGCAGCTGTTCGATCGCGCGGGGCAGCGGATCACGCAGCGCACGCTGCGCATCGGCGTGTCGGCGCGCATCTTCCACCCGGAACCGGGCGCGAAGGGCTTGCGCGGCAAGACGCTGCAGTATCTGGAGGAGTCGGTCGCGCACTGGGTGATGTCGCGCGACGTGCTGGTGTTCATGATCCCGACCGTTGGTCATCAGGGCATGCTGCACCCGAGCAACATCCGTCTGCGCGACTATGCGAAGCATCTCGATGGCCTGCTGCTGCAAGGCGGCGCCGACGTGTCGCCGCAGACGTATGCGGAATCGGCGGCCAGCCACGAATGGCCCGGTGACCGCGTGCGCGACATGTACGAGCTCGAACTGCTGCACGAGTTCGTCGAATCGGGCAAGCCGGTGCTCGGCGTGTGTCGCGGCTGTCAGCTGATCAATGTCGCGTTCGGCGGCACGCTATATCAGGACATCGCGACCGAAGTGCCCACCGCGAACGCCCACGTCAACGAAAACTACGATCAGCACCGGCACGGCGTGCATTTTCCGGATGGCTCGACGCTGCTGAACATGTTCCCCGGACGGCACGACGCGATCGTCAACTCGATCCACCATCAGGCGGTAAAGACGCTGGGCCGCGATCTCAATATCGAGGCGGTGTCGGCGTCGGACGGCATCATCGAGGCCGTGCGCTACCGGCGCGCGCCGTTCGTGATGGGCGTGCAGTGGCACCCGGAGTTTCATCGCGCGGGCGGCCCGGAGCTGCTCGATTGCACGCCGTTGCTCGATACGTTCCTGCGGGTCGCGCGGGAGACGCGGTTTTAAGCAAGGCGGGTTTGCGTTGGCGCGGCGTGCGCGGTCGAGGTTGAGTCCGCGGCGTGGTTGCGCATCGGTCCCGCGCTTTCGCTGTTTTCCGCAGCCCGACGGAGCCATTCCATCCATCTGACGCGCTGTCACGTTATGTGGCAGTGCGTTTTCTTCTCTCGAAATAGTCAGGAGTGCGAGCTGGGTGGCGTCTTTATTTTGCGACTGTGATTTTGGGATGGAGTGGTTCGCTGCGCCAACCGTCTATCTCGATTTCGAGCGTGTCCATACAGTGCCCACGAGCTTCGCGTCGCGATAAATCCGCGCGATAATCCAACGTCATTCTCGATCGGCGTGGAGCAGGCATATGAAGTACTCCTTGGTTATCCGGCGCGCTATGTTGCTCGCCGGTGTCTATGCGTTGTGGCATACGGGTGTTGCGGTGGCACAGCAGGACAGCGTGAGCGCGCCGCTGGCGGGCACGCGGCCGGCTCCAGGGGAGTTGGCGCCGCGAGAGGCTGGCCCCCAGTCCGTCGCTGAGCCCGAGGTGTCCGCGAATACGCCCGCTGCCGCGCGCGGCGACGTCGCCGATTTGATCCAGTTGATCCACGACGCGAACCTCAGCGAACTGCGCACGACCTACAACGGCAGCTACGGTGCGAGCCTGTTCTTCCATCCGCCGCGGATGACGTACTACGTCGCGTTGTTTCAGAACAAGCATTTCTGGCGCGTGATCAGGAGCGATTCGGCAGAGCGCGCGGAAGCGATCTACGCCGGTTTCGCGCAGCAGACGCAGCAACTCGCGGACGCCGAGATTCATCGCACGCGGTTGCAGGCGCAGAATGCATATCTGCAGGGCAGCATCGCGATATCGCAGCAGCAGGCGCAACGGCTGCAGACCGATCTCGACGTCGCCCGCACGCAGCAGGCGAAGGTCGACGACCGGCAGCGGCAGACGCGCGACGAGGCGCTCGCGCTGCGCGCGGAGCGCGACAACGCGCAGGCGCAATTGCGTCAGCTTCAGAGCGCGATCACGCGCTTGCAGCAGCAGACGGAAGCGGGTTTGCCTGCGTCGAAGTAACGGCAGCGCTCATTGCGCGAATTGTTCCGGGATTTCGGTGACGCGACGCTGCGATATGTGGTTCATCCACTCGGTGCTATTTGCCGGCAGATTGTTCGACACGGTGGAGCGCGGCAGCGGCGCGACGTCGCGCAAAGACATCATGGCGAACGTCGTTACATCAGCGTATCCGTCTTCGCCGAACCGGGTACGAACGCGCGCTTCATGCGATGGGTCATTCGCGGCATGCCGATTTACCGGAAGCGGATGCGTTTGCACGCGAAGCGCACGACGCGGAGGCGATGAGCGAATCGCGTCACGCGGCGTGGGCGCATGTCGCGTGGCGGTGCGCTGAGGCAAAGCCGCGATGCGCGCGGGTGCGGCGGCGGCCACGTCGGCAGGTAATGGCGGAAGCACAGGAGCCGGTGTGACGGCCTTCGCAATCACCGGTGCCTCGGGACTCGCAACCAGATGCTGCGCACGACGCTTTTCTACCGGCGCCGGCGCATCACGACGGGGCTTCAGAGCTTGCGCCGATTTCAGCATGTCGGAGGCCATATGCCGCGGCGCCAGAGGCTGATCGACGATCCACCACGCCAGCACTGCGACGCAGCCGATTACGCCGGCACTCGCCGCGACCGTTCGCCGATGCCGCACAGTGCGCCGCTGCGCGATTCGCGGCGAGCGGGCCTTGAGCGCGATTCGCATTGGACCCTGAGGCACCTTCCGTTGCATAGCGGGATGCGCCGCCGTCGCGGTATTCGACGGTTCCCCGGCAGGCTGCGTGGCGTCCGCGACGGGCGTCTCTGCCGGCCGCTTCATGTCAGTTAGCACGCCGGTCAGCACGCCGTCGATCGACACCCACTGCCCATACGACAGCAACTGCTGATCTCTGACGCACACGGTGCGCAGCAGCGCGGCATACAGCGAATCGAGCCCGGTTCGCCAGGACAGCAACGCCCAGTCGCGGCCGAACGGTTCGGGCAGGTGGTCGAGCGTACGGAAAGGGGGAAGCGCGAATGCGCCTTCGATCAGGATGAGTGGCGTGCTGGTCATCGGTTTCTTCCGGTGTCTCGGACAGGCTCACCGGTGTGGCAGTGACGGAATCTGTAGGGGGCCGATGAAGCCATCGGCAACAGAAAATCATGCCTCGAAACTACGTCGTCCACCGTTCAGATGACTCCGAAAACAGGAATACCGCCGGCGCGCGCCGTCCCCGCGACGCCACGCGCATCACGCACACTCAACCACGGCGTTCAAGCCTTCAACCGGTACACGTAGCGCAACGCGGTGATATCCACGCCGCCCATCTGATCGGGCTCCGCGCCGACCAACTGCCAGCCGTGTCGCTCGTAAAAGCCGATCGCCGCCGTATTGCCCTCGAGCACGTATAGGTACAGCTGTGCCTCGCCTTGCGCGCGCGTCCAGTCTACGGCTGCGTGCATCAGTGTTTTGCCGACGCCGATGCCCTGATAACCGGGCAGCGCATGCAGGTTGTCGAGCAGCACGCCCCACGCGGACTCGGGCTGGCGCTCGACGCACACGAAGCCGGCCGGCTCGCCGGCCAGCTCGGCGATCAGCACGATGCGGCGCTCGCCGCCCGGCGCGCCGAGACGTGCTTCCCAATAGGCGGCGCGTTCGCGCGTGACTTCGCCGTCGAGGAACGCGTCGGGCAACAGACCGCGATAGGTCGCCTGCCAACTGGCGCTGTGGATCGACGCAATCAGCGCGGCGTCCTCGAGCGTGGCGGGGCGCAGGGAAAGAGCAGGGGTGGTTCGCATCGGCGTAATCGACTGAATGGCCTCGCGCGGACAGTCTACCGCTGCCCGCGGGTGTCGCGCGTAAGCAAACTGTATGCGTTTCGCGTCGACCCTATCAGCAGTAACATTACGTGGCATCGGCCCGACATCGAGCTCAGCGTTTACCCTCATATCGAATGAGCGCCGTGAGCAGCAAAATGCGGCGCCCCCGGGCGCACTTGCTTATACCTGTGCGTTCGCCTGCAGCATCCGCTTGCCAAGCAGTGGATCGTTTCAACTGCCCGCTCGTCACCGTCCGCGTCGATCCGTCCGACAGGGCGGCGGGCCTATCCGAGAGTGTCATGTCTACAGCGACCCACGCCGCTTCCACCACCGAAGAATCCAAGGTCAAGACAGTGTTCCGCGTTGTCAGCGGCAACTTTCTTGAAATGTACGACTTCATGGTCTATGGCTACTACGCTTCCGCGATCGCCAAGACCTACTTTCCTGGCGGCAGCGATTTCGCGTCGCTGATGCTGTCGCTGTCCGTGTTCGGCGCGGGCTTCCTGATGCGTCCGCTCGGCGCGATCGTGCTCGGCGCCTACATCGACCATCACGGTCGTCGCAAAGGCCTGATCCTCACACTGAGCCTGATGGCGCTCGGCACGCTGACGGTCGCGACGATACCGGGCTACGCGACCATCGGGCTCGTGGCGCCCGTGCTGGTGCTGCTCGGCCGGCTGCTGCAAGGCTTCTCCGCCGGCGCTGAGCTCGGCGGCGTGTCGGTGTATCTGTCGGAGATCGCGACGAAGGGCAACAAGGGCTTCTATTGCTCGTGGCAATCGGGCAGCCAGCAGGTCGCGGTGGTATTCGCCGCGCTGATCGGCGTGGGGCTCAACAAGATTCTGCCCGCCGAGCAGATGTTCGCGTGGGGCTGGCGCGTGCCGTTCCTGATCGGCTGTCTGATCGTGCCGTTCCTGTTCATCATCCGCCGCTCGCTGCAGGAAACCGAGGAGTTCACGGCGCGCAAGCATCGTCCGAGCGTGGGCGAGATCCTGAAGTCGATGCTCGCGAACTACCCGATCGTGCTGGGCGGCATGGGCATGGTCGTCATGACGACCGTGTCGTTCTACATGATCACCGCTTACACGCCGACCTTCGGCAAGGAAGTGCTGAAGCTGTCGGCGATCGACGCGCTCGTCGTCACCGTCTGCGTCGGTATCTCGAATCTGATCTGGCTGCCGTTGTCCGGCGCGTTGTCGGACCGGGTCGGCCGCCGTCCGGTGCTGCTCGCGTTCACGATCCTGACGATCCTCACCGCGTATCCGGCGCTGCAATGGCTCGTCGCCGAACCGTCGTTCGCGCGTCTGCTCGCCGTGCAGCTATGGTTGTCGTTCCTGTACGGCTGCTACAACGGCGCGATGGTCGTCGCGCTGACCGAAGTGATGCCGGTCGAAGTGCGTACCGCTGGCTTCTCGCTCGCGTACAGTCTCGCGACGACGATCGGCGGCTTCACGCCGGCCATCGCCACGCTGCTGATCCATGTGACCAGCAACAAGGCGGCGCCGGGCCTGGTCCTCGGCGTGGCGGCAATCTGCGGTCTGCTCGCGACGCTGTTCCTGTATCGCACGCCGGAGTCACGCAGTCAGTATCGGGCGGCCTGACGGTTCACTTCATGTTCTGAAAACAAAAGACCCCGCGCTAGCGGGGTCTTTTGTTTGCGACGCGTGGTCTGTGGCTACCCGTGCCGCAATTCGTCAGCGACCACCTCGACGACTTCATCCCACGCGCCCGGCCGTGGCTGACGCACGAGCGTCGCACCGGGATACCACGGGCTGCGCGTGTCGCCGTCGAACCAGCGCCAGTCGGCGGCGAACGGCAGCATCAGCCACAGCGGCTTGCGCAGCGCGCCCGCGAGGTGCGCGATCGACGTGTCGATCGACACCACCGCGTCGAGCCGCTCGACGATCGCCGCGGTATCCGCGAAGTCGCCGATGCGGTGGTCGAAGCGATGGATCGCGGCCGCGCGCGGATGCGCGTCGAGCGCCGCGCGGTCGTCCTCGGACAGATCGGGCTGCAACACGATCCAGTCGATGCCATCCAGTGCGAACAGCGGCTCCAGCGCGGCGAGCGGCATCGTGCGGGTTTCGTTGCGCTGGATGCGCCCCGACCATGCGAGCCCGATCTTGCGCTTCGCCTGACCGCCGAGCGAGCCGCGCCATTTGCGGCCGTAGGCCGGCGGCACGCTCAGATAGGGCGTGCGCGCGTCAATCGTGTCGTAGCGCGTGCCGAGCGCTAGCGGCAGGCTCAAGAGCGGAATCTGCAGATCGGCGGCGGGGCGCGGCTGGCCCTGCGCGATCAGCGAGACGCGCCATGCCTGCGCGACGGGCGCGAAGAGCGGCACCAACTGCGGCTGCACTTCCAGCACGACGCGCGCGGCGCGAAGCGCTGCGCGCGGTACGAAGCGCACGAACTGCAGCGTGTCGCCGAAACCCTGTTCGGCATAGATCAGCAGCGTGTGTTTTTCGATCGACTCGCCGTGCCAGCGCGGCAACGTCTGGATCACCGGTTGCGCGATGGTTTGCAAGCGCCATTCGTATTCGGGCAGCCCGCGCTCGAAGTCGCGCATCGCGAGCCACGCGAGCGCACGGTTCATATGCGCGGACGCGAGATCCGGGCGCAGCCGCAACGCCTGATCGAGCGCGCGCACCGCGGCCGCGTGCGCGCCGAGCGCCTGGTGCGCGGTGCCGAGCGCAAGCCACGCGAGCGCGAATTGCGGATCGAGCCCGACCGCGCGCTCCAGATACGGCAGCGCCTGTTCGGCACGGCCGAGCGACGCGAGCGCGTTGCCCATGCCATAGATCGCCGGCGGCAGGTTCGGCTGCAGACGCAGCGCCGCTTCAAATGACGCGACTGCCCGCGCATGGCGGCCGGTCGCATCGAACGTATTCGCGAGATTGAAGTGCGCGGCGACGAAGCGCGGCTCGGCGGCGAGCGCGGCCTCGAAGCAGGGCACTGCCTCGTTCGGTCGATCGAGCGCGTTCAGTGACATGCCCATGTTGTTCAGCGCGCCCGCGTGACCGGGGCGCAGCTCGAGCGCGCGCCGGAACGACGCGATCGCGTCCGCGTGACGGCCGAGCGCGTGCAGCGCGTTGCCGAGATTGTTGTGCGACGACGCGTCGTTCGGCTGCAGGCGCAGCGAACGTTCGAACGCATCGGCGGCGTCTTCGTGACGGCCTTGCGACGCGTACGCGTTGCCGAGGTTGTAGTGCGCCATCGGGAAGGTCGGCGCGAGCGTCAGCGCGTTGCGGAACTGCTCGATCGCGGCGTCGATCTGGCCGAGCGCCTTCAGCGCATTGCCGAGGTTCAGCTGCAGCGCCGCGTCTTCGGGGCGCAGATCGACCGCGCGCCGCACCAGCGCCGCGGCTTCGGCGTGCTGGCCCTGCTGGTGACGCAGCACGCCGAGCAGATGCAGCGCGTCGACATGGCTGGGGTCGTGGTCGAGCGTGGCGCGGTAGCCGCGTTCGGCGTCGTCGAGGCGGCCGTCACGATGCGCCGCGAACGCGCGGTCAAATACAGGTTGCATGACGGGGAGGGCTTTTGGATCAATCAGACTGAGGGCGCATTTTCCCATACTTGCGCAAGCGGCCCGGATTTGCGCGGAGCGTGAGTTCATGGGCAACGACGGATGGAACCCCCGCGCAACCCGTCTTGCCGACGCGCGATTGATGCAGCGCACCCGTGTGCGCAAGAGTGGCGGCGTACACTAGAACGCATTGTTGCCTCCGGAGTTCCGCATGGACGCTGCCGCCTACGACGCGTCGCCGGTGCTGATCGTCGGGGCCGGTCCCACCGGACTTGCCGCAGCGATGAGTCTCGCGCGCGCCCACGTCCCCGTGCGCCTGATCGACAAGGCGCCGCAGCCGAATCCTTACTCGCGCGCGATCGGCATTCAGGCACGTACGCTCGAACTGCTCGAGCAGCATCGGCTGGTCGAACCGTTTCTCGAGCTCGGCCATCGCGCGCGCGTGGCGAATCTGTTTTCGAACGGCATGCGGCTTGCGCAGCTCGATTTCGACCCGTTGCACACGCGCTATCCCTATCTGCTATTTCTCGACCAGTCGGTGACCGAGCGGCTCCTGACCGAGCATCTGGCGACGCTCGGCGTGAAGGTCGAGCGCGGCGTCGAGCTCGTGGCGTTCATGCAAGGCTCCGCGAGCGTTCAGGCGACCTTGCGCCGCGCGGACGGCCGCACGGAAGCCATGCGCCCGTCATATCTGATTGCGGCCGATGGCGCGCACAGTTCGATTCGCCATCGCCTCGACCTGAGCTTCGAGGGCAAGACCTTCGACCAGACCTTTCTGCTCGCCGACCTGCATGCCGAAACCGACTGGCCCGACGACGAGTTCCATATCTTCGCGTCGGGCGACGGTCTCGTCGCGCTGTTTCCGATGGGCCACGGCCGCCATCGTCTGATCGCCGATCATGCGGTCGAGCCGTCCGGCAGCGCCGCGCCGCCGGCCCCCGCGGTGTTCGGCGAGCCGCCGCTGGAGCGGGCGCCGGCGCCG
The DNA here is from genome assembly GCF_050436245.1 of Paraburkholderia sp. MM6662-R1. NCBI lineage: Bacteria > Pseudomonadati > Pseudomonadota > Betaproteobacteria > Burkholderiales > Burkholderiaceae > Paraburkholderia > Paraburkholderia sp. MM6662-R1. Next base: position 3,555,877 of record NZ_JBNDLV010000001.1, read on the forward strand.
TCGCTCGAACAATGCAAGGCGCTGATCGCGCGACGCGTGCGCGAGCGCGTCGACGTGTCGGATCTGGCGTGGTCGGCGTACTTCCACGTGAACAGCCGGATGGTCGATCGGCTGCGCGTGGGCCGCATCTTCCTCGCCGGCGATGCCGCGCACGTACACAGCCCCGCGGCCGCACAAGGCATGAACACCGGCATCCAGGAAGCGCTCAATCTCGGCTGGAAGCTCGCGCGCGTGATCGGCGGCGCGGCGCCGGATCGTCTGCTCGACACGTATCACGCCGAGCGACATCCGATCGAGCGCGAGGTGCTGCGGCAGACCGGTTTCATCACGCAGATGGCCGAGGCCGATCACGGACCGATGAAGCTGCTGCGCGAGCGCGTGATGCCGGTGCTGGCCACGCTCGGTCCGCTGCGCGATGCCGCACGCGCGACGATCAGCGAGCTGTCGATCCAGTACCGGCGCAGTCCGCTGACGCTCGAACGCATGCTCGACGGCGGCCCGCGCGCGGGCGAGCGCGCACCCGATGCGCTCGTGCACGTCGTCGACGGTCCGCTCGGGCGCGCGCCGGGCGTCGGCTGCATTTTCGATCTGCACGATCCGGCGTTCTTCTCGCTGTTTCTGCTGTTGCCGCCGCTGCCCGTCGATGGCACGCCGCTCGATCCCGCCGCGAAACATGCACCGCCGCCGGACCCCGAAGTAGAAAAGCTCGCCGCCGAGGTCGAGCGGCTGCTGCCGAACGCGGTGCGAATCTGGCGCGTCACCGATACGAGCGGCGACGGCGGCCCGGCGTTGTCCGAATCGTATGGGCGCACGCGGCCGTCGTTTTATCTGGTGCGGCCCGACGGCTACATCAGCGCGCGCGGACGCACCGGCTCGGACCTGCACGGTCTCGTACGGCACTGCGAAGCGTGGTTTACGGTCGGGGGAGAGATATCGGAACAGGCGACGTTGTGATCGGCGCCGCCGGTTGCGTGGCATGGGCACGCACGCGGCAGCGGATCGCGCCGCCGCGCCTGGTTGATTGGGGAAACCGCCCGAGCCTAAGCCGCCGGCGCCTGGGCCGGCGCCGGCGTCAACTTCTCGCGATACCTGACGATCGCCTCGCGCGTGAAGTCCGATAGCGCGATGTCATACGTGTCCGGCGCTTCGTCGAGCGTCGCGAGCAGCGCGCGACGCATGCGCGGCTCCCAGAAGCGGCGGATGTGTTCGGCGACGCCGGTCAGCGCTTCCTCGTGGTCGGGCATCGACTCGAAGAAGTCGCCGATCCGGTTCGCCATGTCGATCAGATTCCGATTGTCCATGGCTCGCCTCACTTGCCCGCGGTGACGGCCGCGGCCGCATTGGCCAGCTCGCGCTGCTTCAGCAGTTCGAGCTGTTCGCTATTGAAGCGTGAATAGTCCTTCTGCCATTGCGACGGCTGCTCGACCGGCATCACCTGCACCGCGGTCACCTTGTATTCGGGGCAGTTGGTCGCCCAGTCGGAGCTGTCGGTCGTGATCACGTTCGCGCCCGATTCGGGGAAGTGGAACGTCGTATAGACGACGCCCGGCTGCATCCGCTCCGTCACCTTCGCGCGCAACACGGTCTGCCCCGCGCGCGATTCGATGCCGACCCAGTCGCCGGTTTTGATGCCGCGTTCCTCGGCATCGTGCGGATGCAGTTCGAGCCGGTCTTCGTCATGCCAGCGCGAATTCTCGGTGCGGCGCGTCTGCGCGCCGACGTTGTACTGCGACAGAATGCGCCCGGTCGTCAGCAGCAACGGATACTTGCGCGTGACCTTCTCCGGCGATGCGATGAACTTCGTGATCACGAACCTGCCCTTGCCGCGCACGAAGGTGTCGACGTGCATCGTCGGCGTGCCGTCGGGCGCGTCCTCGTTGCATGGCCACTGGATGCTGCCCATTTCGTCGATCTTCTGGTACGACACGCCGTGGAAGGTCGGTGTGAGCCGCGCGATTTCGTCCATGATCTCGGACGGATGCGTGTAGTCCATCTCGTAGCCGAGCGCGCGCGACAGCAGCAGCGTGACTTCCCAGTCCGCGTAGCCGCCGAGCGGCGGCATCACCTTGCGCACGCGCGAGATGCGGCGCTCGGCATTGGTGAACGTGCCGTCCTTTTCGAGGAACGACGAGCCGGGCAGCAGCACGTGTGCATACTTGGCGGTCTCGTTCAGGAAGATGTCCTGCACGACGATGCATTCCATCGACGACAGCGCCGCCGCCACATGATGCGTGTTCGGGTCCGACTGCACGATGTCCTCGCCCTGGCAGTAGAGGCCCATGAAGCTGCCGTCAAGCGCGGCGTCGAACATGTTGGGAATGCGCAGGCCCGGTTCCGGTTGCAGCGCGACGTTCCAGGCGTTTTCGAACTGAGTGCGAACGAGCGGATCGCTGATGTGGCGATAGCCCGGCAGCTCGTGCGGGAACGAGCCCATGTCGCACGAGCCTTGCACGTTGTTCTGGCCGCGCAGCGGATTCACGCCGACACCTTCGCGGCCGATGTTGCCGGTCGCCATCGCCAGGTTCGCGATGCCGATCACCATCGTCGAGCCTTGCGCGTGTTCGGTGACGCCGAGGCCGTAGTAGATCGCGGCGTTGCCGGCGCTCGCGTAGATGCGCGCGGCTTCGCGTACCTGTTGCGCGGGCACGCCGGTCGCCGCTTCGGTCGCTTCCGGCGAGTTCTCCGGCAGCGCGACGAAATCGCGCCACTGTTCGAACGCGCGGGTTTCGCAGCGCTCGGCCACAAACGCTTCGTCGAGCAGGCCTTCGGTGACGATCACGTGCGCGAGCGCGTTGACGATCGCGACGTTGGTGCCGGGCCGCAATTGCAGGTGATGCGACGCCTTCACGTGCGGCGTATCGACGATGTCGATCCGGCGCGGATCGACGACGATCAGCTTCGCACCCTCGCGCACGCGTCGCTTCAGACGCGAGGCGAACACCGGGTGGCCATCGGTCGGATTCGCGCCGATCACCATGATCACGTCGGCCTTATCGACCGATGCGAACGTCTGGGTGCCCGCCGATTCGCCGAGCGTCGTCTTCAGACCATAGCCTGTCGGCGAGTGGCAGACGCGCGCGCAGGTGTCGACGTTGTTGTTACCGAACGCGGCGCGCACGAGCTTCTGCACGAGGTAGGTTTCCTCGTTCGTACAGCGCGACGACGTGATGCCGCCGATCGAATCGCGGCCATGCTTCGCCTGGATGCGGCGGAATTCCGATGCCGCATACGAGATCGCTTCGTCCCAACTGACTTCGCGCCACGGGTCGGTGATCGTCGCGCGGATCATCGGCTTTTTGATGCGGTCCTTGTGGGTCGCGTAGCCCCACGCGAAGCGGCCCTTCACGCACGCATGGCCTTCGTTGGCCTGGCCGTTCTTGTGCGGCACCATCCGCACGACCTGGTTGCCCTTCATCTCTGCCTTGAACGAGCAGCCGACGCCGCAATACGCACAGGTGGTGACGACCGAGTGCTCGGGCTGGCCGAGCATCACGACGGTCTTTTCCTGCAAGGTCGCGGTCGGGCACGCGGCCACGCAGGCGCCGCACGACACGCACTCCGATTCCATGAACGGCTGGTTCTCGCTGGCCGCGACGCGAGATTCGAAGCCGCGTCCGGTGATCGTCAGCGCGTACGTGCCTTGGGTTTCCTCGCACGCGCGCACGCAGCGATTGCAGACGATGCACTTCGCCGGGTCGTACGTGAAGTACGGATTCGATTCGTCCTTCTGGTCCTTCAGATGATTCGCGCCGTCGAAGCCGTAGCGCACTTCGCGCAGGCCGGTCACGCCCGCCATGTCCTGCAGTTCGCAGTCGCCGTTGGCGGGGCAGGTCAGGCAATCGAGCGGGTGGTCGGAGATGTACAGCTCCATCACGTTGCGACGCAGCGACTGCAGACGGTCGGTCTGCGTGCGCACCTTCATGCCGGCTTCGACCGGTGTCGTGCACGAGGCCGGATAGCCGCGCCGTCCTTCGATTTCGACGAGACACAGGCGGCATGAGCCGAACGGCTCGAGCGAATCGGTCGCGCACAGCTTCGGCACGTTGACACCAGCTTCAGCCGCCGCGCGCATCACCGACGTGCCCGCCGGTACGGTCACCGCCTGGCCGTCGATGTCGAGCGTCACGTCGACGTCCGAGTGGCGGGCGGGGGTGCCGTAGTCGGTGTCGTCGGCGAACGCGTTGGCGGCGCGTGCCAGGGCTTGCGACTTGCACGCGCAGTTGCCTGAGCCGCAGCCGCCCCCCAGGGGGGCTTCCTTCGGGGCGCCGGCAGGGGAGTTGAACTGGTCGGACATGGTGAACTCCTGGAGTCAGGCCGCGGCCGCTTTGGTGGCGTGGTCGGCAGTGGGATCGGCGGCGAGACCGAAGTCTTCAGGGAAATGATCGAGCGCGGACAGCACCGGATACGGCGTCATGCCGCCCATCGCGCACAGCGAGCCGGCTACCATCGTGTCGCACAGATCGCGCAGCAATTGCACCTGACGCGTCGACGTGTCGCCGTTGCGAATCCGCGCGATCACCTCGACGCCGCGCGTCGAGCCGATCCGGCACGGTGTGCATTTGCCGCACGATTCGAGCGCGCAGAAGTGCATCGCGTATTGCGCGAGCTCGGCAAGATTCGAGGTGTCGTCATGCACGACGAGACCGCCGTGGCCGATCACCGCGCCGACTGCCGCATACGCCTCGTAGTCCATCGGAATGTCCCACTGGCTTGGCGGCAGATAGGTGCCAAGCGGACCGCCGACCTGCACCGCGCGCGCCGGCCGGCCGCTCGCGGTGCCGCCGCCGAAGTCGTCGAGCAGTTGGCGCAAGGTCACGCCGAACGCGAGTTCGACGAGGCCGCCTCGCTTGATGTTGCCGGCCAGTTGGAACGGCAGCGTGCCACGCGAGCGGCCCATGCCGAAGTCTTTATAGAACGCGGCGCCGCGCGCGAAGATGATCGGCACGGTGGCGAGCGTGATCGCGTTGTTGATCACGGTGGGCTGGCCATAGAGACCCACGAGTGCGGGCACCGGCGGCTTTGCGCGGACGATGCCGCGCTTGCCTTCGAGCGATTCCAGCATCGCGGTTTCCTCGCCGCACACATACGAGCCCGCGCCTTTCGCGACGAACAGCTCGAAACGCTGCCCGCTCGAGAGCACGCTGTCGCCGAGCCAGCCGGCTGTGCGCGCACGGGCGATGGCAGCTTCGAGCGTCGCGATCGAGTGCGGGTATTCGCTGCGCACATAGATGTAGCCGACGGTCGCGCCGGTCACGACGCCGGCGATGATCATGCCTTCGATGAGCACGTACGGATCGCTTTCCATCACGAGACGATCGGAGAAGGTGCCGGAATCGCCTTCGTCGGCATTGCAGACGACGTACTTCTGCGCGGCTTTCGCGCCGCGCACCGTGCGCCACTTGATGCCGGCCGGGAAGGCCGCGCCGCCGCGGCCGCGCAGACCGGATTCGATCAGCGCTTCGCAGGCGGCATCGCCGTCGGTTTGCAGGGCGTTGCGTAGGCCTTCGAGGCCGCCGTGCGCGACGTAATCGTCGATGGACAGCGGGTCGGTGATGCCGATCCGCGCGAAGGTCAGGCGCTGCTGCTTCTTCAGATACGGAATCTCGTCGACCACGCCGACGCGCCGCGCATGCTCGCCGCCCTCGACAAAGCCCGCGTCGAACAACGCGGCGACGTCTTCCACGTCGACATTCGCATAGCCGATGCGGCCTTCGGGCGTCGCAACTTCGACGAGCGGTTCGAGCCACAGCAACCCGCGCGAGCCGTTGCGGATCAGTTCGATCGCAATGCCGCGGCGCGCGGCTTCGCTGGCGATGGCTTCGGCCAGCGCATCGGCGCCGAGCGCGAGCGCCGACGAATCTCGCGGAACATAGATGCGCGTCATGCCGGCACCTCCACGCATTTGCGGGCAGCGGCGAACAGCGCGTCGAATTTTTGCGGCGACACGCGCGCGTGCAGCGTGCCGTTGAGCATCATCGCCGGCGACAGCGCGCATTGGCCGAGGCAGTACACCGATTCGAGTTCCACCGTTGCGCCGTCATCGTGACCGGCGTCGAAGCGGCATCCGGTGTGCGCCTCGATGTGCTGGGCAAGCGCCTCGGTGCCCATGCTGCGGCACGCTTCGGCGCGGCAAAGCTGCACCGTGACGGGCGCTGCAGGCGAGGTGCGAAAGTGATGGTAGTAAGTGATGACGCCGTGCACTTCCGCTCGCGACAGGTTCAGCGCGCGGGCGAGCGGTCCGATCGCCGCGGGTGGCACAAAGCCGAGTTCGTCCTGGATCGCGTGCAGGATCGTGATGAGTGTGCGGCCCGGCTGCGCGTGACGTTGCACGAGCTGATCCGGCGCCGTGGCGAGAGAATCGTCCAAAGGGGGGCTCCTCCGAAGCGATATATGCACTTGTTATTCATAATGCATGCACGTATGCTTCGCTTATTCGATATGGTATAGCCGAAAGATAGGCGGGCCGACCGGCGCGCGCAATAGGAAACGGTCAAGCATATATGGTCAGGATCGAATGTCAGGTCGAGCTGGTGGTGAAGGGCGCGGATGGCCGCGAGGCCAGCCTGTCTGACGTGGTGCCGCTGCTCGCGCTCGTCGATGAATCTGGCAGCATTGCGCAGGCCGCGGCGCTTAAGGGTTTGTCCTATCGGCACGCATGGGGCTTGCTGCGCAGCATCGAGGAGCGGTTTGGTGGTCCTCTGATCGCGAAAGAGCGTGGGCGCGGCTCGGTGTTGTCCGACCTCGGTCACGCGGTGCTGCGCGGGCAGCGGCTCTGCGGCGAGCGGCTCGACGGCAATTTGCAGGCGCTCGCGAGCGAAGTGGCGAGCGATCTGAACCGCTGGCTTGCGCCCCCCGCCGATGACGTGCGCATCCACGCGTCGCACGGTTACGCGGTGGCCGCGCTTGTCACGGCGCTGGTCGCCAACGATCTGCCGGTCGAGATCAAGTACCGCGACAGCGCCGAGGCGGTTAGTGCGCTCGCGCGCGGCGAGTGCGATCTGGCGGGCTTTCATCTGCCGCTCGGCGAGTTCCGCGCGGTGTGCGCCGATACCTACCGGCGCTGGCTCGATCCGCAACGCCATGTGCTCGTGCATCTGACCCGACGCAAGCAGGGTCTGTTCATCGGCAAGAGCAATCCGAAGCGGATCGGCGGGCTCGGCGATCTGGCGCGCGACGACATCCGTTTCGTCAACCGCCAGCCGGGCTCGGGTACGCGGATGCTGCTCGATCTCGCGCTGCGACAGGTCGGTGTGGACCCGGACCGCGTCAACGGCTATGCGTCGACCGAGCTGACGCACTCGGCGATCGCGGCGTTCGTCGCGAGCGGCATGGCGGACATAGGCTTCGGCGTCGAACCGGCCGCGCATCATTTCGGGCTCGACTTCATTCCGATCGTCGACGAGGACTATTACTTCGCGTGCGATCGCGCGCACCTCTCTCGCGCGCCGCTCGCGACGGTGATCAACCTGTTGCGCGGCAGCGCGTTTCATCAACGCGTCGAGCAGCTCGCCGGCTACGATCCGTGCGACTGCGGCAGGCTCGTCGATCTGGACGAGGGGCTCGGCGGCGCGCTCGCGTAACGGCGGAGTAAGAGCCTGTAACCAGAAAAGCGGTGGCGCTCGGCGTGCGCGGCTGCGCAGCGCGCCGGTTTCGGCTACTCTCTTGGCTTCGTATCCGCCTTTACCGCGCGCCAAGCCGCGCTGAACCGACATGAAAGCTCTTCTCCATGCATGTGCCGCCGCTGCCGCGGCTGGTGTGCTCTGTGCCACCGTCTCCGTCGCTTACGCGCAAAATTCGCCTGGCGTGCCGGGTGGCATCCTGACCGACGAATTCCGCATTAACGAGCATCCGCAGATGCCCTTCGCCGCGTCCGCCCCGTCGGACAAGTATCAGCACGGCCGACGTTCGCAAGCGCGCAAGCGCGGCGACATGGGAGACCCGAATGGCTGCAATCTGCAGTGCCCGAAAGACGAATAAGAATTGGCTCGGGCTTCGCTCGAGCTTCGAGGTTTTACGCAACGCCGGCCCTTGGGTCGGCGTTGTGCTTTGTGGCGGGGGCGATGGCCGCCCAGTTGCCGGCCGGAGTGGCTTCTTATGGCCTGGCGATGTGCCAGATTTCCTTGAAGCCGTCCCCCTTTGCATCGCCCGCCTGCTTGTCGGTCGGCGCCGCCGTGGCCGCCGGCCAGTTGCTCATGCAGCCGCCGGTGCAGGCGCTGACGCCGGGCGTGGTGTCCTTGTCGAACGTGTAGAGCGTCATGCCGTCAGCGGTGACGAAGCGGCCGTCGGACAGTTTGGGCGGATCGGCGAAGGCACCGGCGTATAGCACGGCGAGTGCGAGCGGGGCCAGCAGAGCGATGGTCTTGCGCATGACGCAGGCTTCTGTTTTGGCGACGTGGTTGACGAGTGACGACTCGCTTCGAGCTACGAGTATAGGCAGCGGCCGCGGATTTACCGGGGCGTGTTGTGCGTCCCCGCTGAGTGAAGGGGAGACGTGTGGCCGGCCCGCAAAGCGTCGCGGACGGTGCCGAAAATAAAAAACCCCGGCAGCGTTACGCTACCGGGGTTTTTTGGGGCCGTTCATCGCGAACGTTCCAGGTATTTGGTGGAGGCGGCGGGAATCGAACCCGCGTCCAGAAGTCCTCTACGACCAGTTCTACATGTTTAGTTCTGTCTTTTGATTTAACCGCAGCGACGCGGACGAACACGCTGCGCTACGGCGATTCACTAAATTTTCGACCCGGACGTCGTGACGCCGCCAAGGCTTAACTGACGTATATGACCTCTGTCGGTATTGCTACCGGTCTTGCGACACTAGCCCGTCAGTGAACTAGGCAGAGGACGGCGGCCCTTAGGCTGCCAGTGCGAACGTATCGTCGTTTGCAGTTACGTTTTTCCCATTGATTAACGAGGTGACGGGTCCTCGACATGCCCTAGCCGCTTCGCAACCCCTGTCGAAACCAGGTCGCCCCCGCGGTTCGTTGCTCACATATGTGAGCCAAAGGAGATTTTACAATAGATCGAGGGCCGCGTCGTGCGTCTTTGGTGGCTGCTGAATGGTGCAACATGGCTAACAGGAGTGGGGGACGGGCCCTTCAGCCGATCTGTCTGACTTTGTCAGCCGATGTCGCGCAGCAGGGTTTGCAACTCGGCCGTCGATTCTACGACGTGTTGCGCGTGCCACCGGGTCGGCGGAATGTCGTTGCCGCAATAGCCGTACGCCGCGGCGACGGTCTTCATGCCGGCGGCAAAACCGGCCTGCACGTCGCGCAGATCGTCGCCGATATAGACGACGCGCTCCGGCGCGATGTCCAGCTCACGCGCCGCGTGCAGCAACGGCGCGGGGTGCGGCTTCGAATGCGGGGTCGTGTCGCCGCTCACCACGCAGCCGGCGCGCTCCTCGAGCCCGAGTTGCGCGACGAGCGGCTCGGTGAGCCGCGCGACCTTGTTCGTGACGATGCCCCAGCGCACGCCGCGCGCGTCGAGTTCGTCGAGCACTTCCGCGATACCCGGAAAGAGCGTCGTCTCGATGCACAGATCTGCTTCGTAGTTCGCGAGAAACTCCTCGCGCATCGATGCGAATTCGTGATGATCGGGCCCGATGCCGAACGCCCCGCAGATTAGTCCGCGCGCTCCGGCTGAAGCCAGCGGGCGCAGCTTCTCGAGCGGCACCATCTTGAGCCCCCGGTCGTGGCGCATCTTGTTGACGGCGGCCGCGAGGTCGGGCGCCGTGTCGGCAAGCGTGCCGTCGAGGTCGAAAAGCACGGCGAGGCAAAAGCCGAGCGTGTCGTCGTTGTCTTCGCGTTGCGGCAGGGGAGTCGGGTCGCTCATTGTTCGTTTTGGATACGGCGGATCGGGGCGGTTCGGGTAATTCAGGCGTCGCGGCGACAGGCGAGCATATAGTTGACGCTCGTGTCGGACGACAGCGCGAAAAGCTTGCTGAGCGGGTTGTACACGATGCCCTTGATGTCCGCCGTGCGCAGTTCGGCGGCGCGCACGAAGCCGGCGAGCTCCGACGGGCGGATGAAGCGCGCGTAGTCGTGCGTGCCCATCGGCAGCATTCGCGCGATGTATTCGGCGCCGATCACCGCGAACAGATACGACTTGACATTGCGGTTCAGCGTGGAGAAAAACACCCAGCCCGCCCGGCTTCACAAGATTCTTGCAGGCCTCGACGATCGCGGCCGGCCTGGGCACGTGCTCGAGCATTTCCATGCAGGTGACCACGTCATAGGTGCCCGGTTCGCGTGCGGCCAGCGCCTCAGCCGCGATTTCTTCGTAATCGACGGTTACACCGCTTTCAAGACTGTGAAGATCGGCGACACCGAGTGCCTGCGTCGACAGATCGATGCCCTTCACATGAGCGCCCAAACCTGCCATCGATTCCGACAGGATGCCGCCGCCGCAGCCGATATCGAGCACATTTTTGCCGGCGAGATGGGCGTGGGCGTCGATCCAGCTTAGACGAATCGGATTCAGTTCGTGCAGCGGCTTGAATTCGGCGTTCGGGTCCCACCAACGATGCGCGAGGTCGCTGAATTTCTGTAGTTCGTGAGGATCGGCGTTGGTCATGGTGAAGGCTGCCTCGATGAAAGCGGTGAGCGGACGCTCGAGGATAAACCCTGAGTATATAGGGCGAGAGAAAGAGCGGCAAAAGCGCGTCGGGTAGCGGGCGCTGATGCAAGCTGCGAGCCGCTGGTAGCTGAGCGGGACCCTCCTGCGTCGCGCATCACGCCAGGCCGCGGTACCCGCGCATAAAAAAAGCCCCGTCGAAGCGGGGCTTTCGATACTGCGGTAATTTTCCAGCTTACTGCTTCGGCGTACCGACAACTTCGACTTCCACGCGGCGGTCCGGTGCGAGGCAGGCGATGAGTTGCTTGCGGTTCTTCTGGTTGCAACCGGTGGTAACCGGGTTGCGCGGACCCTTGCCTTCCGTGTAGATACGGTTGGCTTCGACGCCCTTGCTGACCAGGAAGGCCTTCACAGCTTGAGCACGACGCAGCGACAGACGGTCGTTGTAGGCGACGGAACCGATACGGTCGGTGTGGCCCGTAGCGACGACGACTTCGAGGTTGATGCCCTGGATCTTCGATGCCAGTTCGCTCAGACGTTCCTTGCCGGCCGGCTTCAGGATTGCCTTGTCGAAGTCGAACAGCGCATCAGCTTGATACGTAATCTTTTCGCTGGAGATAGCCGGAGGCGGAGGGACCGGTGCCGGCGGGGTCGGAGCCTGAGCAACCAGAGCGCCGTCGCACTTGGCGTTAGCCGTTGCGGGCGTCCAGAATGCATCGCGCCAGCAAAGCTCGTTCGTGCCGTTCATCCACACGTATTCGCCAGTACCATTCACCCAGTTGTCGTTGGTAGCTTGTCGCGACGCCGGCACCGACTGCGCCATGGCGGATGCAGCCATAACTGCGGTAGCTGCAATGAACGCGAGCTTTGAAAGTTTATTCATATTTCTCCTCTCGAAATTGAGATTACCGCAGGTTTACTGCGAGCCTGTTGACGAAGACCAGTCATACATTGCTCGAAGTATAACATTGGTGCGGAACAAAAACCGTTTGTGTAGACTTCGAGCAGTGTCTGACTCTTTGTGCGTTGGCATTTTGCCATATCGTTCCCTTCCGACGAAAAAAAAATCCGTCCCCGATCAAATCCCCCTCCAATTGTGGTGCATGCGCAACAAATGTTTTCGTCTGAGCGGTCCGCCGGCTCTGGCTGAGCGGCGAATTGGTCCCATGCAGGAATCGAGCCTGATGAGACTGAAATTGTGCGATCGGCGAGGTGTTGGCCGGTGGCCCTCTAATATGTATACGTACCTTCGTCGGGCGTGGATTCGTGGCATGTTAGAATCGCGTGATGCGTTGCGCCTGCAATGCTTACGCGAAGAAGCGGCGAAACCCCGCCTTCGCACGTAAAAGATACGGATAATGGATCAATTCGCCAAAGAGACTCTGCCAATCTCCCTTGAGGAGGAAATGCGCCGTTCGTATCTCGATTACGCGATGAGCGTGATCGTAGGGCGAGCGCTTCCCGATGTCCGCGATGGCCTGAAGCCGGTGCACCGGCGCGTGCTGTTCGCGATGCACGAGCTGAACAACGACTGGAACCGCGCCTACAAGAAGTCGGCGCGTATCGTCGGCGACGTCATCGGTAAATACCATCCGCACGGCGACACCGCTGTCTACGACACGATCGTACGGATGGCGCAGGACTTCTCGCTGCGCTACATGCTCGTCGACGGCCAGGGGAACTTCGGTTCCGTCGACGGCGACAATGCCGCGGCGATGCGTTACACCGAAATCCGCATGGCGAAGATCGGCCACGAACTGCTGGCCGACATCGACAAGGAAACGGTCGACTTCGTGCCGAACTACGACGGCAGCGAGAACGAGCCGGCCATCCTGCCCGCGCGCATCCCTAATCTGCTGATCAATGGTTCGTCCGGCATCGCGGTCGGCATGGCGACCAATATCCCGCCGCACAACCTCAATGAAGTCGTCGACGCGTGTCAGCATCTGCTGAAAAACCCGGAAGCGACGATCGACGAGCTGATCGAGATCATCCCCGCGCCCGACTTCCCCACCGCCGGCATCATCTACGGCGTGGCCGGCGTGCGCGACGGCTATCGCACCGGCCGCGGCCGCGTCGTGATGCGCGCGCTGACGCACTTCGAGGAAATCGACCGTGGCCAGCGCATGGCGATCATTGTCGACGAGCTGCCCTATCAGGTGAACAAGCGCTCGCTGCTCGAGCGCATCGCCGAGCTCGTCAACGAGAAGAAGCTCGAAGGCATTTCCGACATCCGCGACGAATCCGACAAGAGCGGGATGCGCGTCGTGATCGAGCTGAAGCGCGGCGAAGTGCCCGAGGTTGTGCTGAACAATCTGTACAAGGCGACCCAGCTTCAGGACACGTTCGGTATGAACATGGTCGCGCTCGTCGACGGCCAGCCGAAGCTCCTGAATGTGAAGGAAATGCTGACGTGCTTCCTGTCGCATCGCCGGGAAGTGCTGACGCGGCGCACCGTCTACGAACTGCGCAAGGCGCGCGAACGTGGTCACGTGCTCGAAGGTCTCGCGGTTGCGCTCGCGAACATCGACGAATTCATCGCGCTCATCAAGGCCGCGCCGACACCGCCGATCGCCAAGCAGGAGCTGATGTCGCGCGCGTGGGATTCGTCGCTCGTGCGCGAAATGCTGTCACGCGCCGAGTCGGAAAACGCGTCGGCGGGCGGTCGCGAAGCTTATCGTCCGGAGGGACTGAACCCGTCGTTCGGCATGCAGACCGACGGCCTTTACCGTCTGTCCGATACGCAGGCGCAGGAAATCCTGCAGATGCGCCTGCAGCGACTGACCGGTCTCGAGCAAGACAAGATCATCGGCGAATACCGCGACGTGATGGCGCAGATCGCTGACCTGCTGGACATTCTGGCTCGCCCGGAACGCATTTCGGCGATCATCGTCGACGAACTCACGTCCATCAAGGCCGAATTCGGCGATGCGCGTCGCTCGAAGATCGAGTTGAACGCGACCGAGCTGAACACCGAAGACCTGATCACGCCGCAGGAAATGGTCGTGACGATGTCGCACGCGGGCTACGTGAAATCGCAACCGTTGTCCGAATATCGAGCCCAGAAGCGCGGTGGTCGTGGCAAGCAGGCCACTTCCATGAAGGAAGACGACTGGATCGACACGCTGTTCATTGCCAATACGCACGACCACATCCTGTGCTTCTCGAACCGCGGCCGTGTGTACTGGGTCAAGGTCTACGAAGTGCCGCAGGGTTCGCGCAATTCGCGCGGCCGGCCGATCGTCAATATGTTCCCGCTGCAAGAAGGCGAAAAGATCACGGTCGTGCTGCCGGTCAAGGAGTTCTCGGCCGACAAGTTCGTGTTCATGGCGACCGCGTTGGGAACGGTAAAAAAGACGCCGCTGGAAGCATTTAGCCGGCCGTTGCGCAAGGGTATTATTGCGGTCGGTCTCGATGAGGGCGATTACCTGATCGGCGCCGCGATCACCGACGGCCAGCACGACGTGATGCTGTTCTCGGATTCGGGCAAGGCAGTGCGCTTCGACGAAAACGACGTGCGTCCAATGGGCCGCGAGGCGCGCGGCGTGCGCGGCATGCAACTCGAGGACGGCCAGAACGTGATCGCGTTGCTGGTGGCCGACGACGAGCAGCAGTCGGTGCTCACCGCAACCGAGAACGGCTACGGCAAGCGCACCCCAATCACCGAGTACACGCGTCACGGCCGCGGCACGAAGGGCATGATCGCAATCCAGACGTCGGAGCGTAACGGCAAGGTCGTTGCCGCGACGCTGGTGGACCCGGAAGCGCAGATCATGCTGATTACCACGACGGGCGTGCTGATTCGCACGCGTGTGTCGGAAATTCGCGAAATGGGACGCGCAACGCAAGGTGTTACACTCATCAGCCTTGACGAAGGGACCAAGCTGTCCGGTCTGCAACAGGTAGCGGAGGCCGAGGGCGAGTCGGAAAGCGATTCCGACGGCTCCGCTGAAGGTGATAACGGCGGTGAGGGCGGCGGCGCGGCTTGATCCGTGCCAGCGGCTTTCAGTCTCAGTTAATACGTTGAAGCTACGCTGCGGGTCACCGCGTATCGGGCCGGTACGCTTTCCCGTGTGGCGTGCAGTTCAAGTTAATTTCTCTTAGGGAGTAGTGATGCAAAAACGATTCAAACAACTGATGTTGCTGGCTGCCATCGTGCCGACCTTCGCCATGGCTCAAGCGCTGCAGAACCAGGCGCCTGCGGCTCCGGCTGCCGCAGCAGCACCGGTTGATCCGGCCAAGCAAGCTGCCATCAAGGAGCTGCTCGACGCCATCGATGCGCAGAAGCTGGTTGGCGCAATCGGCAACAGCGCGCAGATGCAGGCCAAGCAGCTCGTTCCGGCAATCCTGTCGGACGCGCTGACCGAGAACAAGACGATGACGGACAAGCAGAAGCAGGCCGCCGTGCCGACGCTGCAAAAGAACGCAGTGCCGAAGCTGGTGGACAGCGCGGGCCAGGTGTTCGCGACCGACTCTTTCCGTCAGGACGCGATGCAATCTCAGTACGACGCGTACGCAAAGTACTACAGCACGTCGGAAATCAAGGATCTGACCACGTTCTACAAGAGCCCGACCGGTCGCAAGTTCATCCAGGTGCAAGACCAGGTTGGCCGCGACGTCGTGAACGGTCTGATGCAGAAGTACATGCCGGAATCGATCAAGGCAACGCGTGAGCAGGCCGACAAGGAAGTCGCATCGGTCAAGCCGGCTGCCAAGTAAATTCCGCTCGCAGGCTGCGCTGATCAGCCGGCCTGTCGTCGCGCCCACTGGGCCACCCGGCGTGGCGGGTTGGCGGCGACAATGCGATAATGGTCGTTTGCGCACTGGCGCAGACGACCATTTTCTTTTTCGGCGAGCCATTTCGCAGTTCTTTTCGCCGATTCCCGCGCGACTTCGTTATTTCGCGCCCGCTTCCAGGACCTCACATGCGCGTCTTTAATTTCTCCGCCGGCCCAGCGGCCATGCCCGAAGAAGTGCTGCGCCAGGCAGCCGACGAGATGCTGAATTGGCAAGGCAGTGGTATGAGCGTGATGGAAATGAGCCATCGCGGCAAGGAATTCATGTTGATCCACGAGGAAGCGCTGACCGATTTGCGCGAGTTGCTGCAGGTGCCGGCAAGCCACCGCATCCTGTTTCTGCAGGGCGGCGGACTCGGCGAAAACGCGATCGTGCCGATGAACCTGCTCGGCTCGAAACCGCGCGCGGATTTCGTCATCACCGGCTCGTGGTCGGAGAAATCGTTCAAGGAAGCGCAGAAATACGGCAGCGTGCATCTCGCCGCGACCGGCAAGACAGCCGAGGGCTTCACCCGCGCGCCGGCGCGCTCGGAATGGCAGCTGTCGGACGATCCGGCTTACGTGCACTTGTGCACCAACGAGACCATTCACGGCGTCGAAACCTTCGAGATTCCCGACCTCGGCGATACTCCGCTCGTCGCGGATGCGTCGTCGCATATCCTGTCGCGCCCGATGGACATCGCCAAATACGGCGTGCTATTCGGCGGTGCGCAGAAGAACATCGGCATGGCCGGCGTGACGGTCGTGATCGTGCGTGAGGACATGCTCGATCGCGCGATGCCGATCTGCCCGTCGGCGTTCGAATGGAAGACCGTCGCCGAGAACAATTCGATGTACAACACTCCGCCCACCTACGCGATCTATATTGCCGGGCTCGTGTTCAAGTGGTTGAAGAAGCAGGGCGGCCTCCTGGCGATGGAGGCACGCAACCTCGAAAAATCGAAGCTGCTGTACGACACGATCGACTCGAGCAGCTTCTATCTGAACAAGGTCGAGCGTGGCTCGCGCTCCCGGATGAACGTACCGTTCTTCCTCGCCGACGAGTCGCGCAACGAAGATTTCCTGTCCGGCGCGAAAGCGCGGGGATTGGTGCAGCTAAAGGGCCACAAGTCCGTCGGCGGCATGCGGGCGTCGATTTATAACGCCGTCCCGCTCGAAGGCGTCAAAGCGCTTGTCGAATACATGAAGGAATTCGAACAGCGCAGTGCCTGAGTCACACTGACCGGCAGGCGTGCGCCTCTTTTCCAGCAGTTACCCGGCAAAGCCGTTTTACGCATGGACGACGAACTCAATACACGACTCAAACCTCTGCGCGATCGCATCGACGCGCTCGACGCGCAGTTGATCGCGCTCCTGAACCAGCGCGCGTCGGTCGCGCTCGAAGTCGGGGAGGTCAAGAAGCATTTCAACGCACCGGTGTTCCGACCCGAGCGCGAGATGCAGGTGATCGCGCGCCTGCAGGAGATGAGCGCGGGGCCGCTTGCGGACGAACACATCGGCGCGATCTGGCGCGAGATCATGGCCGCAAGCCGCGCGCTCGAAAAGACCATCAAGGCCGCGTACCTCGGGCCCGTCGGCACCTATAGCGAACAGGCGATGCATGAGTACTTCGGTCAGTCGATCGAAGGGCTGCCGTGCCCGTCGATCGATGAAGTGTTCCGCTCGGTCGAGGCGGGCGCCGCCGACTACGGCGTCGTGCCGGTCGAGAATTCGACCGAAGGCGCGGTGTCGCGCACGCTGGATCTGCTGCTGCAAACGCAGCTGACCATCGGCGGCGAACTCGCATTGCCGATTCATCACAACCTGCTCACGCAAAACGGGCTCGCCGGCGTCACGCGCGTGTGCGCGCACGCCCAGGCGCTCGCGCAGTGCCAGCGCTGGCTGTCGACCAACGCGCCGCATCTCGAGCGCCAGGCGGTGTCGAGCAACGCGGAAGCTGCACGGATGGCAGCCGAAGATCCGACGGTCGCGGCCATCGCCGGCGACCGCGCCGCGATCCACTACGGCCTGCAGGTCACCAACGCGCTGATCCAGGACGATCCGCACAACCGCACACGCTTCGTGATGATCGGCAAGCAGCCGACCGGTCCGAGCGGCTACGACCAGACCTCGCTGATTGTGTCGGTCGTGAACGAACCGGGTGCGATGGTCAAGCTGCTCGAGCCGCTGGCGCGCCACGGCGTGTCGATGACGCGTTTCGAATCGCGCCCGGCGCGCGTCGGCACGTGGGAGTACTACTTCTATATCGATGTCGAAGGCCATCGCGACGACCCGGCCGTGGCCGCCGCGCTCGCCGGGCTCGGCGAGAAGGCCGCGTTCCTGAAAATACTCGGCTCGTATCCGCGCGCCCGGTAAGGGCTGGCAGCGCCGTCCGGGCGGCGCCAAGTGCACTGCCCGAACGCATATTTCACTATCCATCGTCGTTCGGAGATTTTCATGACAGCGTCTTTCGGCCCTTCCTATGTGCGTGCGATCGCGCCGTACATCGCCGGCAAGCCGATTTCGGAAGTGGCCCGCGAGTTTGGTCTCGACGAGGCGAGCATCGTGAAGCTGGCATCGAACGAGAATCCGCTCGGCATGCCGGAATCCGCGCAGCGCGCGATGGCGCAGGCGATCGCCGACCTCGGCCGCTATCCGGACTCGAACGGTTTCGAACTGAAGGCGGCGCTCGCCGCGCGCTACGGCGTGCCGGCCGAGTGGATCACGCTCGGCAACGGCAGCAATGACAACCTCGAACTCGCCGCGCACGCGTTCGTCGAGAAGGGCCAGGCGGTAGTGTTCTCGGAGTATTCGTTCGCGGTCTATGCGCTCGCAACGCAAGGCGTCGGCGCGCGCGCGATCGTCGTGCCGGCCGTGCACTATGGTCACGACCTCGACGCGATGCTTGCCGCGATCGACGACGACACGCGTCTCGTGTTCGTCGCCAATCCGAACAATCCGACCGGTACGTTCGTCGACGGTCCTACGCTCGAGGCGTTTCTCGGCAAAGTGCCGCGCCATGTGGTCGTCGTGCTCGACGAGGCGTACACCGAGTATCTGTCGGCGGACAAGCGCTATAACTCGATCGACTGGGTGCGCCGCTATCCGAACCTGCTGGTGTCGCGCACTTTCTCGAAGGCGTTCGGCCTGGCGGGCCTGCGTATCGGCTTCGCGATCGCGCAGCCCGGCTTGACCGATCTGCTGAATCGACTGCGTCAGCCGTTTAACGTCAATACGCTCGCGCAGGCCGCGGCGATTGCGGCACTGAACGACAGCGCATTTCTGGAACAGAGCGCAGCGCTGAACGCGCAGGGCTATAAGCTTCTGACCGAGGCGTTCGACAAGCTCGGTCTCGAATACGTGCCGTCCGAAGGTAACTTCGTGCTCGTGCGCGTCGGCGGTGACGACGAAGCCGGCGCCCGGGTGAATCTCGCGCTGCTGAAACAGGCTGTGATCGTGCGACCGGTCGGCAACTACGGTTTGCCGCAATGGCTACGCATCACGATCGGCCTGCCGGAGGAAAACGGAGCGTTCCTCGCGGCGCTCGAAAAGACGCTTGCCGAGCCTGCCGCTGCGTAAGCATTGCTCCTTGATCCCGCGCGTCGGCCGGCAGGAGCGGCGCGCTTATTGTCCGTATTGTGTGAGCGACGTGGCCGCGTTTTCTTTTAACAAGCTGGTGATTTTCGGTGTCGGCCTGATCGGCGGATCGCTCGCGCGCGCGTTGCGCGAACGCGGCGAGGCCGGCGGGGCACGCACGGTGGTTGGGGTGGGACGGACGTCCGCGTCGAGCGAGCGCGCGTTGGCGCTCGGGGTGATCGACGGCGCTGCGGCGCTCACCGACGACGCCGCGCTGCGCGACGCGCTAGCGGGCGCGGACTTCGTGCTGCTCGCGGCGCCGGTCGCGCAGACACAGCCGCTACTCGAACGCATGGCGCTGCATCTCGACGCCAACACGATCGTCACCGATGCGGGCAGCACCAAGTCCGACGTGGTTGCCGCCGCGCGCGCGGCGCTCGGTGCACGGATCGGCCAGTTCGTGCCGGGCCATCCGATCGCCGGCCGCGAGTCGAGCGGCGTCGACGCCGCGCTGCCCGATCTGTATGTGAACCGCAACGTCGTGCTGTGCCCGCTGCCGGAGAACGCGCCGGAAGCGGTCGAGCGCGTCGCGGCGATGTGGCGCGCCACCGGCGCCTTGGTGCGGGACATGACGCCGCAGCAGCACGACCGCGTGTTCGCGTCGGTCAGTCATCTACCGCACGTGCTGTCGTTCGCGCTCGTCGAACAAATCCTCAGTTCGCCCGACGCCGCTTTGAAGTTCTCGTTCGCGGCGGGCGGATTCCGCGACTTCACGCGCATCGCCGCGTCGAGTCCGGAGATGTGGCGCGACGTCTGCGTCGCCAATCGCGCGGCGCTGCTCGACGAACTCGACGCGTATACCGCGGTGCTCGCGCGCCTGCGCACGGCGATCGAGGCCGGCGACGGCGCCGCGCTCGAAGCGGTGTTCGCGCGCTCGCGCGTCGCGCGCAGTCAGTGGCAGGAGCAGCGCGCGGCTGGCGTGGCCTCCAGCGACGCGTCCAAATAACCGGAAACTGGACACATCATGGAATTCCTCGATCTCGGACCTTTTTCCCGTGCGTCCGGCACGATTCGTCTGCCCGGCTCGAAGAGCATCTCGAACCGCGTGCTGCTGCTCGCCGCGCTCGCCGAAGGCGAGACGACGATCACGAACCTGCTCGATTCCGATGACACCCGCGTGATGCTCGCCGCGCTCGAAAAGCTTGGCGTACGTCTGAAGCGCGACGGTGACACCTGCGTCGTGACCGGCACGCGCGGCGCGTTCACCGCGCGAACGGCCGACCTGTTCCTCGGCAACGCGGGTACGGCGGTGCGTCCGCTGACCGCGGCCCTCTCCGTGAACGGCGGCGACTACCGGATCCACGGCGTGCCGCGCATGCACGAGCGGCCGATCGGCGATCTCGTCGACGGCCTGCGCCAGATCGGCGCGAAGATCGACTACGAACAGAACGAAGGCTATCCGCCGCTACGCATCCGTCCCGCCCAGACCACGGCCGACGCGCCGATCCGCGTGCGCGGCGACGTGTCGAGCCAGTTTCTGACCTCGCTGCTGATGACGCTGCCGCTCTTGCGCACCGCGAGCGGCGTCACCACCGTGCAGGTCGACGGCGAGCTGATCTCGAAGCCGTACATCGAGATCACGATCAAGCTGATGGCGCGCTTCGGCATCAACGTCGAGCGTCACGGCTGGCACCAGTTCGTGGTGCCAGCCGGGCAGCGTTATCAGTCGCCAGGCGCGATCATGGTGGAGGGGGATGCGTCGTCGGCGTCGTATTTCCTCGCCGCGGGAGCGCTCGGCGGCGGCCCGCTGAGAGTGGATGGGGTGGGCCGCTCGAGCATCCAGGGCGACGTCGGCTTTGCCGATGCGCTGATCAAGATGGGCGCGAACCTGCAGATGGGCGAGGACTGGATCGAAGTGCGCGGCGTCGGCAACGACCATGGCAAGCTCGATCCGATCGACATGGACTTCAACCTGATCCCCGACGCGGCGATGACGATCGCGGTCGCTGCGCTGTTCGCGGACGGCACCACCACGCTGCGCAACATCGCAAGCTGGCGCGTCAAGGAAACCGACCGCATCGCCGCGATGGCGACCGAGCTGCGCAAGGTCGGCGCGAAGGTGCAGGAGGGCGAGGATTTCCTCGTCGTCACGCCGCCCGAAAAGCTCATCCCGAATGCCGCGATCGACACCTACGACGACCACCGTATGGCGATGTGCTTCTCGCTCGTGAGCTTGGGCGGTGTGCCGATCCGCATCAACGACCCGAGGTGCGTCGGCAAGACGTTCCCCGATTATTTCGAGCGCTTCACGGCGCTCGCGCAACCCTGATGCAATCCAGATTCGCGTGCGAATCGCCCGATGTGCGACATTTTTAGATGAAACCGATCCGTCCCTTTCACCAGACGCCCGTCATTACGATCGACGGCCCCAGCGCCTCCGGCAAAGGCACTGTGGCCGCGATGGTGGCCGCCAACCTCGGCTTTCACCTGCTCGACAGCGGCGCGCTCTACCGGCTCGCGGCACTCGCGAGCCTGCGCTACGGCATCGCGGCGGACGACGTCGACGCACTTGTCAAACTGATCGACGACCTGCATATCACGTTTCGCGAGGGGCTCGCGCAGCTCGACGGCGTCGATGTATCGACCGAAATTCGTGCCGAGGAAGTGGGCAGCCGCGCCTCGGCGATCGCCGTTCACGCGCCGGTGCGAACCGCGCTGGTGGCGCGTCAGCGGGCGTTTCGCAAGCAGCCGGGGCTCGTCGCCGACGGGCGCGACATGGGCACCGTGATCTTTCAGGATGCCGTGCTGAAGGTGTTCATGACGGCGAGCGTCGAGGCCCGCGCGACGCGCCGGCATAAGCAATTGATCCAAAAAGGATTTTCTGCTAATATAGATGACTTGCTCCGGGATTTGCGTGAGCGCGACGAGCGTGACAGTCAGCGCGCGGCCGCGCCGCTCAAGCCCGCGGCGGATGCAAAACTGCTTGATACCTCCGCATTGTCGGTCGACCAGGCGGTCGAGCAGGTGGTGCAATGGTATGAAGCGCTGGTCCCGCATGCGTAACTGAAACGGTCATGCGGTAGTGGCCAGACAGCGGCAGTCCTGTTGTTGGTAGGTGCTTCGCGATGGTCGCGAAGCGTTGTTTTTTTAACCCTTTAACCCCGCGTGGCGTTCGCGTATTTGCCGCAGTTGCTGACCAGTCCGGTGAGCCAGGCGTTGCGAAGACCATGCAAACTCTGATTTTTATGTCCGACCTGCAAACCTCTACCCCGAATACCGAATCTTTTGCGGCTCTGTTCGAAGAGTCGCTGACCAAGCAGGACATGCGCGCTGGCGAAGTGATCTCCGCGGAAGTCGTGCGTGTCGACCACAACTTCGTGGTCGTGAACGCTGGTCTGAAGTCCGAAGCCTACATCCCGCTCGAAGAATTCCTGAACGACGCGGGCGAGGTAGAAGTGCAGGCGGGCGACTTCGTTTCCGTCGCGATCGACGCGCTGGAAAACGGCTATGGCGACACCATCCTGTCGCGTGACAAGGCGAAGCGTCTGGCTTCGTGGCTGTCGCTGGAAAAGGCGCTGGACAACAACGAACTCGTAACCGGCACGATCACGGGCAAGGTCAAGGGCGGTATGACCGTGATGGTCAACGGCATCCGCGCGTTCCTGCCGGGTTCGCTGGTTGATACGCGTCCGGTCAAGGACACCACCCCGTACGAAGGCAAGACGCTCGAATTCCGCGTCATCAAGCTCGACCGCAAGCGTAACAACGTCGTGCTGTCGCGCCGCGCTGTCATCGAGGCAACGCAAGGCGAAGAGCGCGCGAAGCTGCTCGAAACGCTGAAGGAAGGCGCGATCGTCGAAGGCGTGGTCAAGAACATCACCGACTACGGCGCGTTCGTGGACCTCGGCGGTATCGACGGCCTGCTGCACATCACGGACATCGCATGGCGTCGTGTGCGTCACCCGAGCGAAGTTCTGTCGGTTGGCCAGGAAGTCACCGCGAAGATCCTCAAGTTCGACCAGGAAAAGAACCGCGTTTCGCTCGGTATCAAGCAATTGGGCGACGATCCGTGGGAAGGCATCTCGCGCCGTTATCCGTCGGGCACGCGTCTGTTCGGTAAGGTCACCAACATCACCGACTACGGCGCATTCGTCGAAGTGGAATCGGGCATCGAAGGCCTCGTCCACGTGTCGGAAATGGACTGGACCAACAAGAACGTTGCTCCGTCGAAGGTTGTCCAATTGGGCGACGAAGTCGAAGTCATGGTTCTCGAAATCGACGAAGACCGCCGTCGTATCAGCCTCGGCATGAAGCAGTGCAAGCCGAACCCGTGGGACGACTTCAGCCGCAACTTCAAGAAGGGCGACAAGATCAGCGGCGCCATCAAGTCGATCACCGACTTCGGCGTGTTCATCGGTCTGCCGGGCGGCATCGACGGTCTGGTTCACCTGTCGGATCTGTCGTGGAGCGAAACCGGCGAGGAAGCCGTTCGCAAGTACAAGAAGGGCGACGAAGTGGAAGCGATCGTTCTCGGCATCGACGTCGAGAAGGAACGTATTTCGCTGGGTATCAAGCAGCTCGAAGGCGACCCGTTCAGCAACTACGTTGCAATGAACGACAAGGGTTCGGTCGTTGACGGTACTGTCAAGTCGGTGGACGCGAAGGGTGCTGTGGTCCAGCTGTCGGGTGAAGTCGAAGGCTACCTGCGTGCTTCGGAAATCGCCCAGGACCGCGTGGAAGACGCTCGCAACGTGCTGAAGGAAGGCGACAAGGTCAACGCGATGATCATCAACATCGATCGCAAGTCGCGTGGCATCAACCTGTCGATCAAGGCGAAGGATTCGGCTGAGCAGCAGGAAGCCATCCGCGGTCTCGCTGCTTCGGATTCGAGCGCAGCCGCTACCGGCACGACGAACCTCGGCGCGCTGCTGAAGGCCAAGCTCGACGGCCAGAACCAGTAAGCCTGAGAGGTCTGCTGCAGTATGACCAAATCGGAATTGGTCGCCCAGCTGGCTACGCGGTTTCCGCAACTTGTTCTCAAGGATGCGGATTTCGCGGTGAAGACGATGCTCGATGCGATGTCGGAGGCACTTGCCAAAGGTCATCGCATCGAAATTCGAGGCTTCGGCAGCTTCGGGCTCAACCGCCGTCCCTCCCGCGTTGGACGCAATCCGAAGTCGGGCGAGAAGGTGCTGGTACCTGAGAAGTACGTACCGCACTTCAAGCCGGGCAAGGAATTGCGCGAGCGGGTGGACCGTCGCGCGGGCGAGCCGCTGAAGGCCGAAGAGCCGGATGACGACCTTTAATGACTCCGCTGTGCGTCTTGCAGCGTGGCATAGCTAGCGTCAGCGGCCAAAGCCAGTCGGCAAAAGACCAGGAAAAGCGCCTTCGGGCGCTTTTTTTTCGTCCATCCTTTGAGAAGAGGGCGCCTCCCGGTGCGGTCCTTTGCATTTCGCGAATCACCCGTAAGTGCGCCATCCCGCCACTTGCTGCCCGGCCCCGAGGTCATCCATTACAATACGGGTCACTTCGGCGCGGGCAACACCGTGGCGCGACGCGTCATCGAGCCGGCGTCACCCCGCAACTGCCGTCAAGAGATCTATTCATGAAATTTATCGTCTGGCTGATCCGTGTGCTGGTGTTCGTGCTGCTGCTGGTGCTGGCGCTCTCCAACACGCAACCCGCTACGCTGAATTTCCTCGCCGGCTACGTCTGGTCGGCGCCTCTGATTCTGATCGGTCTCGCGTTTTTCGTGATCGGCTTGCTCGCGGGGCTCGTGTCGGCGGTGCCGGCCGTCGTACGTCTGCGCATGGAGAATGGCCGGCTCAGGCGCGAGTTGCGCGTGGCGCGCGAAACGCCAGCCGTCGTCGAGCAGCCGCCGCTGCCGCCGCTGATCTGAACTCCGTTGCGCCGCGCGCTCTGAGCGCGGCTTTTCGTTTTCGCTTTCCCGCACATTTGCATTAATCGCATGGATCTAGACTTCTGGTGGCTGCTGGTCATACCCGTCGCATTCGCGTTCGGCTGGATGGCGGCGCGCTACGACCTCAAGACGCTGCTGTCCGAGAGCGCGAACCTGCCGCGGTCCTATTTTCGCGGTCTGAACTTCCTGCTCAACGAGCAGCCCGACCAGGCGATCGACGCATTCATCGAGGTCGTCAAGCTCGACCCTGAAACGGTCGAATTGCATTTCGCGCTCGGCAATCTGTTCCGCCGGCGCGGCGAAACGGATCGAGCGATCCGCGTGCATCAAAATCTGCTGAGCCGCGCGGACCTGCCTGTCAGTGAGCGCGATCACGCGCTGTACGAACTCGGCCAGGACTTCCTGAAAGCGGGTCTGCTCGACCGTGCCGAGGAAACCTTCCGCTCGCTGCAGGCGGGCGATTACGCACTCGGCGCTCAACGCGCGCTGTTGACGATCTACGAGATCGAGAAGGACTGGGTCAAGTCGATCGATACCGCGCGTCACCTCGAAACGATGGGCGCACCGTCGCTCGAGAAGGAAATCGCGCAGTTCCATTGCGAACTTGCTCAGGAAGCGCTGCAGCAGAAGAAACCGGACGAAGCGCGTCATCAGCTCGGTCTCGCGCTGAAGGCGAACCCGACCAACGTGCGGGCGACCATCCTGTTCGGCGACGTCGACGCGGCCGGCGGTGCGTCCGAAGCGGCGATCGGTCAATGGCGCGGCGTCGAGGAGCAGAACCCCGCGTATCTGCCGCTCGTCGCAGAGAAAATCATGAAGGCGTATGAAGCGCTCGGTCGCGCGCAGGAGGGCGCCGATCTGCTGACCACGTGGGTCGACCGTCATCCGAGCAACGATCTGCTCGACGTCGCGTATCAGCACGTCGCGTCGCTGCGCGGCGTCGATGCCGCGCATGCGCTCGCGCGCACGCAGATGCAGAAGTCGCCGAATCTGGCCGGCATGACGCGTCTGCTCGAAGCGCAGCAGGCCGTCGCCGAAGAGCCGCGGCGCAGCGAGCTCGAACTGATGCACACACTGATCCGCCAGCGCACCAAGAATCTGCCACGCTATACGTGCCAGAATTGTGGTTTCCGGGCGCGGCTTTTCTACTGGCAGTGCCCCGGATGCAGCGGTTGGGAAACCTATGCACCGCGCCGCGTCGAGCCGATTACCGCGCCGAGTTGACGCCGCACGGGCGGCTTTGGCCGCGTCGGCGTTCATTGCGACGCGACCGCTCCGCGAATTTCGCAACGAGTTTATCGCCGGCCTCATGAGCGGCATTCATTACCGGAACCTTCCACCGGAAAGCGTATGAAAATCACCATTATCGGCACCGGCTATGTGGGCCTTGTCACCGGCGCGTGTCTCGCCGAGATCGGCAATGACGTCTTCTGTCTCGACGTCGATCAGCGCAAGATCGACATCCTCAACAAAGGCGGCGTGCCGATTCACGAACCGGGCTTGCAGGAGATGATCGCCCGCACGCGCGCGGCTGGCCGCATCACGTTCTCGACCGATGTCGCCGCGAGCGTCGCGCACGGCGACGTGCAGTTCATCGCGGTCGGCACGCCGCCCGACGAAGACGGCTCCGCCGATCTGCAATATGTGCTCGAGGCCGCGCGCAACATCGGCCGCACGATGAATGGTTTCAAGGTGATCGTCGACAAATCGACGGTGCCGGTCGGCACCGCGCAGCGCGTGCGCGCGGTGATCAATGAAGAGCTCGCGAAACGCGGGCTCGCCGGCAGCGCGCAGCATCGCTTCTCGGTCGTGTCGAATCCGGAGTTCCTGAAGGAAGGTGCGGCCGTCGACGACTTCATGCGCCCCGACCGTATCGTGATCGGTATCGACGAAGACGAACCGGGCGTGCGGGCGCGCGAAATGATGAAGCGTCTGTACGCGCCGTTCAACCGCAATCACGAACGCACGCTGTACATGGACGTTCGCTCGGCCGAGTTCACCAAGTACGCGGCCAACGCGATGCTCGCGACGCGCATCTCGTTCATGAACGAGATGTCGAATCTCGCGGACAAGGTCGGCGCCGACATCGAAGCGGTGCGCCGCGGCATCGGTTCCGATCCGCGCATCGGCTATCACTTCCTGTATGCGGGCTGCGGCTATGGCGGCTCGTGCTTCCCGAAGGACGTGCAGGCGTTGATTCGCACCGCGAGCGAGAGCGGCCACAACCTGCGGATTCTCGAGGCGGTCGAGGAAGTGAACTACCAGCAGAAGGACGTGCTCGTGAACAAGATCACCGCGAAGCTCGGCGAGGATTTGAGCGGCCGCGCGTTCGCGGTGTGGGGTCTCGCGTTCAAGCCGAATACCGACGACATGCGCGAGGCGCCGAGCCGTCGCGTGATCGGCGAGTTGCTTGCGCGCGGCGCGAACGTGCGTGCGTACGATCCGGTCGCCGTGACCGAGGCGCGTCGCGTATTCGCGATGGATCTGCACGCTGCGCCGGAGCAGCTGGCGCGTCTCACGTTCACGAGCACTCAGGACGAAACGCTGATCGGCGCCGACGCGCTCGTGATCGTGACCGAATGGAAGGAGTTCAAGAGTCCTGATTTCGTGCATCTGAAATCGGTGCTGAAGACACCGCTGATTTTCGACGGCCGCAACCTGTACGAACCGGACGCGATGACCGAGCTCGGTATCGACTACCACGCCATTGGACGCCCCTATGCCCAACCCTCTGAACTTCCGGTCGATGCCTGAGGCCATGCCCGCGGCGCCCGCGTCCACGACGGCGCAGAAGCTCACGGTCGTGCCGCGCGCGCAGCTCAACGCGGCGCGCGTGCTGGTGGTCGGCGACGTGATGCTCGACCGATACTGGTTCGGCGACGTCAACCGCATTTCTCCGGAGGCGCCCGTGCCGGTCGTGCACGTGCAGCGCCAGGAAGATCGGCTGGGCGGCGCGGCGAACGTCGCGCGCAACGCGGTCGCGCTCAGCGCGCAGGCGGGTCTTTTGTGCGTGGTCGGTCATGACGAGCCCGGCGAGCGCATCGTGCAACTGCTCGGCGAAAGCGGCGTCACGCCGCATCTGGAACGCGATCCGGCCTTGCTGACGACGATCAAGCTGCGCGTGCTGTCGCGTCAGCAGCAATTGCTGCGCGTCGATTTCGAAAACTCGCCGGCACACGAGGTGCTGCTCGCGGGCCTCGCGCGTTTCGACGAGCTGCTGCCATCGTACGACGTGATCCTGATGTCCGACTACGCGAAGGGCGGCCTCACGCACGTCACGCAAATGATCGCGAAGGCGCACGCGGCCGGCAAACCGGTGCTCGTCGATCCGAAGGGCGACGACTGGGAGCGCTATCGCGGCGCGACGCTGATCACGCCGAATCGCGCGGAATTGCGCGAGGTCGTCGGACAGTGGAAGTCCGAGGAAGATCTGATCGCGCGCGTCACGAAGCTGCGCGCCGAGCTCCAGTTCAAGGCGCTGCTGCTGACGCGCTCGGAGGAGGGCATGACGCTGTTCTCCGACGATGGCATCCTGCACGCGTCGGCCGTTGCGCGCGAAGTGTATGATGTGTCGGGCGCGGGCGACACCGTGATCGCGACACTCGCCGCGATGCTCGGCGCGGGTCTTTCGCTCGTTGACGCGGTCGGACTCGCGAATCGCGCGGCCGGCATCGTGGTCGGCAAACTGGGCACCGCCACCGTCGACTACGACGAACTCTTTTCCTGATGCAGCCCGCGGGGCGCCGTCGTCCGACGGACCAGCGGACCCCGCGCGGCGTTGACTGAACGAAGCTCACTACCGCAGGATCACCATGACCGTCATCGTCACCGGCGCGGCCGGTTTTATCGGCAGCAATCTCGTGAAGGCGCTCAACGAGCGCGGCGAACAGCGCATCATCGCCGTCGATAACCTCACGCGTGCGGACAAGTTCAGGAATCTGGTCGACTGCGAAATCGACGACTATCTCGACAAAACCGAATTCGTCGAGCGCTTCAGGCGCGGCGACTTCGGCAAGGTGCGCGCGATATTCCACGAAGGCGCCTGCTCGGACACGATGGAAACCGACGGCCGCTACATGATGGACAACAACTACCGCTATAGCCGCGACGTGCTGGACATCTGCCTCGCGCAGAACGTCCAGTTCCTGTACGCGTCGTCGGCGGCTACATATGGAGGCTCGAGCCGCTTCGTCGAGGAGCGCGAGGTCGAGCAGCCGCTGAACGTGTACGGCTATTCGAAGTTCCTGTTCGATCAGGTGATTCGCCGCGTGTTGCCCACCGCGAAGAGCCAGATCGTGGGCTTCCGTTATTTCAACGTCTACGGTCCGCGCGAAACGCACAAGGCGCGCATGGCGTCGGTCGCGTTTCACAACTTCAACCAGTTCCGCGCCGAGGGCAAGGTCAAGCTGTTCGGCGAGTACAACGGCTATGCGGCCGGCGAGCAGACGCGCGATTTCATCTCGGTCGAAGACGTCGTCAAGGTCAACCTGTTCTTCTTCGATCATCCGGAGAAGTCAGGCATTTTCAATCTCGGCACCGGCCGCGCGCAGCCGTTCAACGATATCGCGAGCACCGTGGTCAACACGCTGCGCGCGCTGAACAACGAGCCGGCGCTGTCGCTCGCGGATCAGGTGCAACGCGGGCTGATCGAATACATTTCGTTCCCCGACGCGCTGCGCGGCAAGTACCAGTGCTTCACGCAGGCCGATCAGTCGAAACTGCGCACGGCCGGCTACGACGCGCGGTTTCTGAGCGTGCAGGAAGGTGTCGATCGTTACGTGCGTTGGCTGTTCGGCCAGGTGTGATTCGTACGTCATCCTCTTTAAACTGGAATCTCCTGGCCGGTGATGGTCGCCGGCCAGTGGCAACAGGGAGATTCCAATATGTTTCGAAAAGTACTGGTTACCGCGGCGATGCTCGCCGCTTTCGGCCACGCATATGCGGCGGTCGACGTCAACACGGCTAACGAAGACGCGCTGCGCGGCATCAAGGGCATCGGTCCGGCAAAAGCCAAAGCGATTGTCGAGGAACGTAATGCGCACGGCCCGTTCAAGGACGCGGCGGATTTCGGCAAGCGCGTCAAGGGCATGGGCGGGCACACCATCGAGCGCCTGCAGGCGGAGGGTCTCGCTGTCGGACCGGCTGGTGCGGCTGCTAGCACGCAGGTTGCGGCAGCTGCGGCGGGCAAGGAGCCGGCCGCTACGGCCGCGTCCGCCGCCACGCAGAAGGGCGCCGCCGCAGTGGCGGTGAAGAAGTAAGCGGCTGCGAGCCTTGCGCGTGCCATGCTGACGAGCGGCTTGCGGCGCGCAGGGTTCGCGAACGTTCCATTGCATCGATTGGTACACACGTTTTCCCGCGGCTCGCAGCCGCGGGCTTTTGCGTGGCAACACCATGCATCCATGCGGGCAGAAGGGCTGCAGGGCAGCGCCGGAGATCGTGGTTTAGAATCGATGGATTGAAGACACTCTTTCGCGCATCGATCGCTAGACCCCATATGGCATACCAAACGATTGAAGACACGGTCGGCAATACGCCGCTCGTACAACTCGTCCGGCTTCCCGACGACGAGATCCGTAGCCGCAACAATGTGATCCTCGCGAAGCTCGAGGGCAACAATCCTGCGGGGTCGGTGAAAGACCGGCCGGCGTTGTCCATGATCAAGAAGGCCGAAGCGCGCGGACGCATCAAGCCGGGCGACACGCTGATCGAATCGACGAGCGGCAACACCGGCATCGCGCTCGCGATGGCCGCCGCAGTCCGCGGCTACAAGATGGTGCTGATCATGCCGGAAGATCTGTCGGTCGAGCGCCGCCAGAGCATGGCCGCTTATGGCGCGGAAATCATCCTGACGCCTGTCAAAGGCGG
Organism: Paraburkholderia sp. MM6662-R1; assembly: GCF_050436245.1. Lineage (NCBI taxonomy): Bacteria > Pseudomonadati > Pseudomonadota > Betaproteobacteria > Burkholderiales > Burkholderiaceae > Paraburkholderia > Paraburkholderia sp. MM6662-R1. The sequence continues at coordinate 3,586,582 of NZ_JBNDLV010000001.1, forward strand.
CATGGAGTACGCGCGCGATCTCGCCGAGCAGATGCAGCGCGAAGGCAAGGGCATCATCCTCGATCAGTTCGCGAACCCGGACAATCCGGCCTCGCACATCGAAGGCACGGGCCCGGAAATCTGGCGCGACACGGAAGGGCGCATCACGCACTTCGTGTCGTCGATGGGCACGACCGGCACGATCATGGGCGTGTCGACGTATCTGAAAACGCAGAACCAGCAGATCGAAATCATCGGCGCGCAGCCGGAAGAGGGCTCGCGTATTCCGGGTATTCGCAAATGGCCGGAAGCGTATCTGCCGAAAATCTTCGACCGCAGCCGCGTCGACCGCGTGGAGAACGTCAGCCAATCCGCGGCCGAGGCGATGGCGCGCCGCCTGGCGTCGGTCGAAGGCATCTTCGCGGGCATTTCGTCGGGTGGCGCGTGCGAAGTCGCGCTGCGCATCGCGCGTCAGGTCGAGAACGCGACGATCGTGTTCATCGTCTGCGATCGCGGCGACCGTTACCTGTCCACGGGGGTATTTCCCGCGTAAGCGGGTCGCCGGGCGCCTTCGCGGGTGCACGAACCAATAAAAAGCGCCGGTCGAGCCGGCGCTTTTTTTACGTCCTTCAACGCGAGGCACCCGCGGCGACTCGCGGCGTGACTCACTGCGAATCAGAGTTCGACTGATCCGCCTGGCCTTGCGACGCGCTGCCGTTGTTGGCCGCTTTTGCGGCATTCGCCGCGTCGATCGCTTGCATCTGCGTCTTGACCTTCTGACCCAGCTGATACACCGCGAGCGCATAGAAGAAGCTGCGGTTGTAGCGCGTGAGCACGTAGAAATTCTTCAGGCCGAGCACGAACTCGGTGCCGCGTCCCGGCGTCGGCAGATCGACCACCGTGACCGGGGTGCCCGCTTCGGAAGCAATGTCGACGTTCGGCTCGTTCAGCACGAGGCCGGCACGCAGCAACTGGTCGAGCGGCCAGTGCGGCTCCGGCTGCCCATTGGCCGCGGCCTGCGCGACACCGAGGCTGCCCGCGTCCGAGCCGATTCGCCATACCACCGGCCGCCCGCTTTCCCAGCCGTTCTGGCGCAGATAATTCGCGACGCTGCCGATCGCATCCGCATCGCTCGTGCGCAGATCGATGCGCTTGTTGCCTTCGTAGTCGACCGCGTATTGGACGATGCTGCTCGGCAGGAACTGCGGAATGCCGATCGCGCCGGTGTACGAGCCGAGCACCGTGTTCGGGTCGATCTGCGCGTCGCGCGTCCACACCAGGTAGTCTTCGAGATTCTTGCGGAAGGTCGCCTGGCGGTCCGCGCGATTCGCGGTGTTCGGATAATCGAAGCTCAGCGTGGTCAGCGCATCGAGCACGCGGAAATTACCCATGTAGCGACCGTAGATCGTCTCGACGCCGATGATGCCGACGATCATCTCCGGCGGCACGCCGAACTCCTGATACGCGCGCTGCAGCGTGGCCCGGTTCTCGCGCCAGAACTGCACGCCGGCATTGACGCGCACCGGGTCGAGGAAGCGCGCCTGATACGAGCGCCAGTTCTTGACCGACGGCGTCGGTGACGGGGTGACCAGCTTCACCGCGGTCGCCGAGTAGCTGACGCCGGTGAACAGCGCGTGCAGCGACGCTTCGTCGAAATCGTAGCGCGCGACCATCTCGTTGATGAACGCATCGACGTTCGCGTTGTGCGCATAGCGCTGCGGAATGATCTCTTCCTCGAACGTCTGTCCTTGCGGTACCGGCTGCTGCGGCTGGCTCTGCGCGAGTTGCACCGGCGCTTTCCTCGTGGCGCTTTGCGCGCTCGCGGGACTTGCTGCGATGAACATGCACGATGCGACGATCAGTGAGGCGGCGTGGGTGCCGAGGCGAAGACGGTTGCGTGGGGATCCTGCGGACAGAGCAAGCTTGACGGTCATGGTGAGCAGTGAGCGCGATGCGTGAAAGGCTGGAAGCAGTCGGAAAGCTGCAGGAACGAAACGGCGAATAACGGGTCGGGGAAGTATATCCGACGACTCCCGCAAAACCGTGCTGAATCGGCGACAGCGGCGTCGTGTGGTAACTTGACGAATGGAGGCGCGCGGGGGCGCGCGCCGCTCGACGGAGACACGCCGCGCGCGCAGTTCATGCGTCGCGCCGTAGAAGAGACGCACAACACGAACTATGGCAACAGGCTTCTATTCCCACCCCGACTGTCTGCTGCACGACATGGGGCAGTGGCACCCCGAGTGTCCCGCGCGCCTGCAGGCGATCGAGGATCAACTGATCGCAAGCCGCATCGACGCGCTGATCGAGCGCGAATCGCCGCCGCTCGTCGACGAGGCCGCGCTGCTGCGAGTGCACACGCAGGCGCATGTCGACTACATCCGCGGTCGCTCGCCCGTCGAGGGCGTCGCCGAGATCGATCCCGACACGACGATGAATCCGCACACGTGGCAGGCCGCGCTGCGCGCGGCGGGCGCGGCGGTCGCCGCCACCGACGCGGTGATCGAAGGCCGCTACGACAACGCGTTCTGCAGCGTGCGGCCGCCGGGCCATCACGCGGAACCGGCGCGTGCGATGGGCTTCTGCTTTTTCAACAACATCGCGATCGCCGCGCGCCACGCGCTCGACGTGCATGGTCTCGCGCGCGTCGCCATCATCGACTTCGACGTGCACCACGGCAACGGCACCGAGGCCGCGTTCTCGGGCGACCCGCGCGTGCTGATGTGCAGCATCTTCCAGCACCCGTTCTATCCGTTCACGGGCGCCGACAACCAGGCGGCCAACATGTGCAACGTGCCGATGCCGGCGCGTTCGAACGGCATGGCCGTGCGCGAAGCGGTCGATATGCTGTGGTTGCCGCGCCTGCACGAATTCAGGCCGGAGATGCTGTTCATCTCGGCCGGCTTCGACGCGCATCGCGAGGACGACCTCGGCAACATGGGCCTCGTCGAAGACGATTACGCGTGGATCACCGACCAGATGCGCGAGATCGCGCGGCGTTATGCGCGTGGGCGCATCGTCAGTTGTCTCGAGGGCGGCTACAACCTGTCGGCGCTCGGGCGCAGCGTGGTCGCGCACGTGCGGTCGCTGGCGGAGATCTGAGGTTGCCCGACTGCACGCGGCGACAGTGGCTCGAAAGCCAGCGAGCGAAAATCGACATTCACGTACCGAGGAGCGAGCCATGAACGCCAGTCCCGCCAGCACCGGCGACGCGTCGCTGGTCACGATCGAACACGACGCGTATCGCGTAGCGGGCGTCGTGCGCGTGACGATGAACCGGCCCGATGCGTTCAACGCGCTGTCCGAAGCGTTGCTCGACGGACTGCTGCAAACGCTGACCGGGATCGCGAAGACCGATGCCCGCGTGGTCGTGATCGCCGGCGCTGGCCGCGCGTTCTGCGCGGGGCACGACCTGAAGGAAATGCGCGCGGCGCCATCGCTTGCTTATTACCAGCAGCTGTTCGCGCGCTGCACGAAGCTGATGCTGACGATCCAGCGCATGCCGCAGCCGGTGATCGCGCGCGTGCATGGCATCGCGACCGCCGCCGGCTGCCAGCTGGTCGCAATGTGCGATCTCGCGGTCGCCGCCGATACCGCGCGCTTCGCCGTATCGGGCGTGAACCTCGGATTGTTCTGCGCGACACCGTCGGTGCCGCTGTCGCGCAACCTCTCGCGCAAGGCCGCGCTCGAAATGCTGCTGACCGGCGATTTCATCGACGCCGCCGAAGCGCGCCAGCAGGGGCTGGTGAACCGCGTCGCCCCAGCCGATGCGCTCGACGACGAAGTCGCGCGGCTCGCCGCGAGCATCTGCGCGAAGCCGGTCGAAGCTGTCAGCGCGGGCAAGGGCCTGTTCTACCGGCAGCTCGAAATGGGTATCGAAGCCGCGTACCAGCTCGCGGGGCAGACGATGGCCTGCAACATGATGGACGACTCGGCGCTCGAAGGCGTGCAGGCTTTCATCGACAAACGCGCGCCGGAGTGGAAGCGCTAGTCGACGGCCAGCAAGCGCCGCGTCTTGTCAACTCGGTCCAACCGCCCGCCTTTCGATCCACTCGACCAACGCCTCGATCACCCGATCGCGATCGAGGTCGTTCATCGTCTCGTGGTAGCTACCCTCGTGCAGCGTGAGCGTCTTGTCCGGCGAGCCCGCGTGCTCGCCGAACGCGCGGCTGCCGTCGGGCTCGGTCACTTTGTCGTCGGTGCCATGAAACACGAGCAGCGGCATGCGCAGCCTCGCGCGTCCGCGTTCGATGCGCGCCATCGCGAGCAGCAGCTCGGCGCCCGTGCGCGCCGGAATCGCGTCGTGATGCACGAGCGGATCGTTGAGGTTGGCTTTGACCACCGGCTGAAGGCGCGAGAGCAGCGCAGGGTCGATCTTCATCGCCGGGAAGGTTGGGTAGACGCGGCTGATCACCTGGCTTAGCGCGAGCATCCACTTCGGCACGTCGCGGCCCGGCGCGAGCGCGGGGCTCGACAGGATCAGGCCGGCAAGGCGCCGCCCGCTCGCGTCGAGGCGCTCTATCGCATACAGCGCCGCCACCGCGCCACCCATGCTGTGGCCCATCAGGAATAACGGCGCACAGCTTTGCGCGGCGGCGTCGAGCAGCGCCTGCGCATCGAGCAGGTAGTCGTCGAAGCGTTTCACATAGGCGCGCTTGCCGGGCGCGTGGCCGTGGCCGCGCAGATCGATCGCGACGAGTTCGATGCCCGCCGCGTTGAGCCGGCCCGCAACGGCGGCGTAACGGCCGGCGTGTTCGGCGAGGCCGTGCAGCAGCGCGACCGTCGCGCGTATGGGCCCGTTCGGCCGCCAGCGATACAGCGGCAATTCGATGCCATCGCCGGTCGTCACCGACCCGCGCTGCGGCGCATCTTTATTGAGACTGCCGGCGCTCGCGCGCACGGTGTGGCTCGGAGAAGTCTGCATGGCGGCGGCCTGTGCTGAAGAGGGGTGCCCCGATCATAGTCGTAGCGGCGCGAAGCGCGTGAGCTTCGTGCATAAGGCGCGGCTCTAATGCCCTCAGGTTATGAAAAGATCGAAATTGATTATTAAAGGGCATGTCGTCGCTGCGGTAGAATGACGGCCTCAAATCCCAATAAAAGAAACGGCGGCCGCTTGTCGGGAGCACGATGCTCGCCGGCAGCCTCCGCCGTTTTCGTTTGTCCATGATCGAAATACGCAACGTTTCCCAGCGGTTTGCCGGGCCCCGGGGGTGGGTCGAGGCGCTGCACAACGTCAATCTGACGATTCCGGCGGGCGAGGTGTTCGGCATCATCGGCCGCAGCGGCGCGGGCAAGAGCACGCTCGTGCGCACCATCAACCTGCTGACGCGCCCATCCGAGGGCAACATCCTCGTCAACGGCCGCGATCTGACGACGCTGCCCGCCGCGCAACTGCGCGACGCGCGTCGCGAGATCGGCATGATCTTCCAGCACTTCAATCTGTTGTCGTCGCGCACCGTGTACGAGAACGTCGCGCTGCCGCTCGAACTGGCCGGCCTGAAGCGCGACGAGATCGAGGCGAACGTGCTGCCGCTGCTCGAGCTCGTCGGTCTGTCGGCGCAGAAGGACCGCTATCCGGCGCAGATCAGCGGCGGGCAGAAGCAGCGCGTGGGCATCGCGCGTGCGCTCGCGAGCAAGCCGAAGGTGCTGCTGTCGGACGAGGCGACCTCTGCGCTCGACCCCGAAACCACCCGCGCGATCCTCGATCTGCTCAAGCGCATCAACCGCGAACTGAACCTGACGATCGTGCTGATCACTCACCAGATGGACGTGATCAAGCAGGTCTGCGATCGCGTCGCGGTGCTCGACGCGGGCCGCGTCGTCGAAGAGGGCAAGGTGATCGACGTGTTCCTGCAGCCGCACCACGAAGTCACGCGCGCGCTGATCGGCGACGTGATCGCGCAGGAGCTGCCGCCCGCCATGAAGGCGCGCGTCGCGCAGCGGTTGAAGACCGGCAGCGGCCATCTGCTGCGCCTCGCGTTCACCGGTTCGGGCGTCGATCAGCCGATCCTGTCGGAGACGATTCGCCGCTACGAGCTCGACTTCAACATCCTGCATGGCCAGATCGACGAAATCCAGGGGCAGGCGTTCGGCTCGCTCGCGGTACTCGCGGGCGGCGATCCGGCCAAGGTCGCGCAGGCGATCACGTTTCTGCGCGAGCAGGGTGTCGTAGTGGAGGAGCTCTCGCATGTTGAGTGAAATGTTCGATATGTTCGTCCAGTCGTTCTGGGAGACGCTCATCATGGTGGGCATCTCCGGACTGATTGGCGCTGTGGTCGGCGTGCCGCTCGGCGTGCTGCTGTATTTGACCAACCGCCAGGGCGTGCTCGAAAACGTCGCGTTGAATCGCGTGATGGGCGTGATCGTCAACGCGGTGCGCTCGACGCCGTTCATCATCCTGCTGGTCGCGGTGATTCCGTTTACGCGACTTGTCGTCGGTTCGTCAATCGGCACCGCGGCCGCGATCGTGCCGCTGACGATCGCCGCGGCGCCGTTCATCGCGCGTCTGGTCGAAACGGCGCTGCGCGAGGTCGATCGCGGGCTCATCGAGGCGGCCCAGGCGATGGGCGCGACCACCAGCCAGATCGTCTTCAAGGTGCTGTTGCCGGAATCGCTGCCGGGGGTGGTCGCCGGGTTGACGATCACGTTCGTGTCGCTGGTCGGCTATTCGGCGATGGCCGGCGCGATCGGCGGCGGCGGTCTTGGCGACCTCGGCATCCGCTACGGCTATCAGCGCTTCCTGCCAGAAGTGATGCTCGCGGTCGTGCTGATACTGATCGTGTTCGTGCAACTGGTGCAGTCGTTTGGGGATTGGCTCGTGCGTCGTCTGAGCCACAAATAAACAAGGGCGTTCGGAAGCCCGCTAATAAAGATTCGGAAAAGGTCCATCATGCAACGTCGCTTCATTCTCAAGCTGGCCGCCGCATTCGGCGCGGCAACGCTCTTCGCCACCACCGCGGCGCATGCCGAAGACACGATCAAGGTTGGTGTCACCGGCGGCCCGCACGCGCAGATCATGGACGTCGTGAAGACGGTCGCCGCGAAGAACGGCCTGAACATCAGGATCGTCGAATTCTCCGACTACGTGCAGCCGAACGCGGCGCTCGCGGGCGGCGATCTGGACGCGAACAGCTACCAGCACGACCCGTACTTGCAGGCGCAGGTGAAGGATCGCGGCTACAAGCTGATCCGTATCGCCGATACGGTCACGTACCCGATGGGTATCTACTCGAAGAAGGTGAAGTCGCTCGCCGAACTGCAGCCGGGCGCGAAGATCGCCGTGCCGAACGACCCGACCAACGGCGGCCGCGCGCTGCTGTTGCTGCAGAAGCAGGGCTTGCTGAAGCTGCGCGCCGAGGCGGGCCTGAAGGCGACGCCGCTCGACATCGTCGACAATCCGAAGAAACTGAAGATCGTCGAGCTTGACGCGGCGCAGATTCCGCGTTCGCTGGACGATGTCGATGCCGCCGCGATCAACACCAACTTCGCGATGGAAGCGGGCCTCAAGCCAACGCAGGACGCTATCGCGATCGAGGACCGGAAAGGTCCCTACGTGAACGTGATCGCGATTCGCGAAGCGGACAAGAACAAGCCGTGGGTCGCGAAGCTCGTCGCGGCGTACCACTCGCCCGAAGTGAAGCAGTTTGTCGACAGCAAATTCGGCGGCTCGGTGATCACCTCCTGGTGATGCAATGCCCGCGGACCTCGCAGAACACGACGGCAATGCGAAATTAGAGGTCTGAGTCGGAACCCGGGGTTGTCTCCCGGGTTTTTTGGAGATTAAAATAGAACGATCGTTCGGTATTGCCGTCACGCCGGTGAGGAGCGATATCCTCCCGCAAAGCGCCCGCGACACGGCTGTCATGAGGGCAGTCGCTATAATGTTCATCGGGTTGACGTATTCGTAACTTTGGAGCGTGTGCATGAAAATTCTGGTGCCAGTGAAAAGAGTGGTCGACTACAACGTGAAGGTCCGCGTGAAATCGGACGGTACGGGCGTCGATATCGCGAACGTGAAAATGTCGATGAACCCGTTCGACGAAATCGCGGTTGAAGAAGCGGTGCGTCTGAAGGAAGCGGGCGTCGCGACCGAAGTGATCGCCGTGTCGGCCGGTGTTGCGCAGGCACAGGAAACGCTGCGCACCGCGCTCGCCATCGGCGCGGATCGCGCGATCCTGATCGAATCGAACGAAGAGCTGCAGCCGCTCGCCGTCGCGAAGCTGCTCAAGGCGCTCGTCGACAAGGAGCAGCCGCAACTGGTGATCCTCGGCAAACAGGCCATCGACGACGACTCCAATCAGACCGGCCAGATGCTCGCCGCGCTCGCGAATCTGCCGCAGGCGACGTTCGCGTCGAAGCTTGTCGTGGCGGACGGCAAGGCGACGGTGTCGCGTGAAGTGGACGGCGGCGCGGAAACGCTGTCGCTGACGCTGCCCGCCGTGGTGACGACCGATCTGCGCCTGAACGAGCCGCGCTACGTGACGCTGCCGAACATCATGAAGGCGAAGAAAAAGCCGCTGGAAACGGTCAAGCCCGAAGACCTCGGCGTCGATGTCACGCCGCGTCTGAAGACGCTGAAAGTCGCCGAGCCGCCGAAGCGCTCCGCCGGTGTGAAGGTGCCGGACGTGAAGACGCTGGTCGAGAAGCTGAAGACCGAAGCGAAGGTGCTTTAAGTAGAACGCGGAGACAGAGCAAATGACGAACCTGGTAATTGCAGAACACGACAATGCGTCGATCAAGGCCGCGACGCTGAACACGATCGCAGCGGCACAGAAGATCGGCGGTGATATTCACGTGCTGGTCGCGGGGCATAACGCGCAGGGCGCGGCCGATGCCGCCGCGAAGATCGCTGGTGTCAGCAAGGTGCTGCTCGCCGATGCGCCGCAACTGGCCGCAGGCCTCGCGGAAAACGTCGAAGCGACGGTCCTGACGCTTGTGCAAGATGCGGCGAAGCACTACACGCACATCCTCGCGCCGGCTACCGCCTACGGCAAGAATGTCGCGCCGCGTATCGCCGCGAAGCTCGACGTCGCGCAGATCAGCGACATCACGGCAGTGGATAGCGCCGACACGTTCGAGCGTCCCATCTACGCGGGCAACGCAATCGCGATCGTGCAATCGGCTGATCCGATCAAGGTCATCACCGTGCGCTCGACCGGTTTTGATGCCGTCGCGGCCGAAGGCGGCAGCGCAGCGGTCGAGAGGATCGAAGCGGCAGCCGACGCAGGCCTCGCGCAGTTCGTGAGCCGCGAAGTGACGAAGCTCGATCGTCCGGAACTGACGAGCGCGAAGATCATCGTGTCGGGTGGCCGTGGTCTGGGCAATGGCGAGAACTACATGAAGGTGCTCGAGCCGCTGGCCGACAAGCTCGGCGCGGCACTGGGCGCATCGCGCGCGGCGGTCGACGCGGGGTTCGTGCCGAACGACTATCAGGTCGGCCAAACCGGCAAGATCGTCGCGCCGCAACTGTACGTCGCAGTCGGCATCTCGGGTGCGATCCAGCATCTGGCCGGCATGAAGGACTCGAAAGTCATCGTCGCGATCAACAAGGACGAAGAAGCGCCGATTTTCAGCGTGGCCGATTACGGTTTGGTTGGCGATCTGTTCACCCTCGTGCCGGAACTCGTGAGCGAACTAGGCTAAGCGCCGCGGCGCCTGAAAGAGGCCGCCGAAAACAAGCGAAGGGCGCAGGACCCACCAAGTCCCGCGCCCTTTTTTCATATCAAGGGAGGAGTACCGAAATGAGCTATACGGCACCCATCAAGGACATGCTGTTCGTGATGAAAGAACTGGCCGGACTGGAAGACATCGCGAAGCTGCCCGGCTTCGAGGACGCGAACCTCGACACCGCGAAGGCCGTGCTCGACGAGTCGGCGAAACTATGCGGCGAAGTGCTCGCGCCGCTGAACGTCGACGGCGATCGTAATCCGAGCAGCTGGAAGGATGGCGTGGTCACTGCGACGCCGGGTTTCAGGGAAGCCTTCCGCCAGTTTGCCGAAGGCGGTTGGCAGGGCGTGCAACATCCGCTCGACTACGAAGGCCAGGGCCTGCCGAAGCTGATCGCGACGCCTTGCATCGAAATGCTCAACGCGTCGAACCTCTCTTTTGCGCTGTGTCCGTTGCTGACCGACGGCGCCATCGAAGCGCTGTTAACCGCTGGCAGCGAAGCGCAAAAACAGACCTACGTGCCCAAGCTGATTTCAGGCGAATGGACCGGCACGATGAACCTGACCGAGCCGCAGGCCGGCTCCGATCTCGCGCTCGTACGCACGCGCGCCGAGCCGCAGGCCGACGGTTCGTTCAAGCTGTTCGGCACGAAGATTTTCATCACGTGGGGCGAGCACGACATGGCGAAGAACATCGTGCATCTGGTGCTCGCACGCACGCCGAACGCGCCCGATGGCGTGAAAGGCATTTCGCTGTTCCTTGTGCCGAAGTTTCTCGTCAACGAAGACGGTTCGCTCGGTGAGCGCAACGACGTGCATTGCGTGTCGATCGAGCACAAGCTCGGCATCAAGGCGAGCCCGACCGCCGTGCTGCAGTTCGGCGATCACGGCGGCGCGCTCGGTCAGCTGATCGGCGAAGAGAATCGCGGCCTCGAATACATGTTCATCATGATGAACGCCGCCCGTTTCGCGGTCGGCATGCAAGGTGTCGCGATCTCGGATCGCGCATATCAGAAGGCGGTCGCGTATGCGAAAGAGCGCGTGCAGAGCCGTCCCGTGGACGGCTCCGCGAAGCAGTCGGTCGCGATCATCCAGCACCCGGACGTGCGCCGCATGCTGTCGACGATGCGCAGCCTCACCGAGGCGTCGCGCGCGCTCGCCTACCTCGCGGCCTCGCACTGCGATATCGCGCATCGTCATCCGGACGATGCGACGCGCGCGAAGCATCAGGCGATCTACGAATACCTCGTGCCGATCGTGAAGGGCTGGAGCACGGAGCTGTCGATCGACGTGACGAGCCTCGGCGTGCAGGTGCATGGCGGCATGGGCTTCATCGAGGAAACCGGCGCTGCCCAGTACTACCGCGACGCGCGCATTCTACCGATTTACGAAGGCACGACCGCGATCCAGGCCAACGACCTGATCGGTCGCAAGACGCTGCGCGACGGCGGCAAGGTCGCGAAGGAACTGCTCGCTGGCGTCGCCGAAACGGTTGAAGCGCTTGGCGCGCAGCAGGGCGCGGCGTTCGCATCGATGCGCACACAGCTCGCGCAGGGCCGGCGCGCGCTTGGCGCGGTCGTCGATTTCGTCGTCGCCAATGCGAAGGGCGATCCGAATGCGGTGTTCGCGGGCAGCGTGCCCTATCTGAAGCTCGCGGGCATCGTGCTGGGCGGCTGGCAGATGGCGCGTGCGCAGCTTGCCGCGGCGACGAAGCGCGACGAGGACCCAGCGTTTCATGACGCGAAGATCGCGACCGCGCGGTTTTACGCCGAGCATGTGTTGCCACAGGCGGCGGCGCTCGAAGTGGCGATCGTCAGCGCGAAGGGTGGCGAGGGCGTGCTGGCTTTGTCGGAAGACCAGTTCTGAGCATGCCTCGATGCCGGCCGCGATCGCGGCAGCACATTGAAATGCAAACGGCGCCCCGCGAGGCGCCGTTTGTTTGTACGGCTGCTGTTTGTTGCGGCCTGCGCCGCGGCCAGGGCCGCGTCAGCGCAAGCACTCAAACTCACGCATACGCCGGCCGATGCTCGCCCGCGGTCTCGCCGAGATAGCGATGCACCGACAGATCGTCCGCGCGAATCGCGGGCTGCTTGCCCGACATCAAGTCGGCGAGCAGTTGGCCCGAGCCGCACGACATCGTCCAGCCAAGCGTGCCGTGGCCGGTGTTCAGGAACAGGTTCGGCACCGGCGTGCGGCCGACGATCGGCGTGCCGTCCGGCGTCATCGGCCGCAGACCGCTCCAGAACGTCGCCTTCGACGTGTCGCCGCCGCCCGGGAACAGGTCATTCACAGAAAGCTCGAGCGTCTCGCGGCGCGCCTCGCGCAGCGATTTGTCGAAGCCGACGATCTCGGCCATCCCGCCGACGCGGATCCGGTCGTCGAAGCGCGTGATCGCGATCTTGTAGGTCTCATCGAGCACGGTCGACACCGGCGCGGCAGCCGCGTCGACGATCGGCGCGGTGATCGAATAGCCCTTCAGCGGATAGACCGGAAGCTTCACTATGCCATCGAGGAAGCGCGTCGAATACGAGCCGAGCGCGACCACGAACGAATCCGCGCGCACGAGCTCGCTGCCGCACTGCACGCCGGCGATGCGGCCGCCCGCCATCGCGAGCGCGTCGATCGACGTGTTGTAGCGGAACTTGACGCCCAGTTCCTCGGCGAGCGCCGCGAGGCGCGTCGTGAACATCTGGCAGTCGCCGGTTTCGTCGCCGGGCAGGCGCAGGCCGCCGGTGAGCTTGTGCGACACCGCGGCGAGGGCTGGTTCGGCCTTGGCGAGTTCGTCGGCCGTCAGCAGCTCGTATGGCACGTTGGCTTCCTGCAGCACGGCGATGTCTTTCGCGGCGCCGTCGAACTGCTGTTGCGTGCGAAATACCTGCAGCGTGCCGCCGGTGCGGCCTTCGTACTCGATGCCGGTGTCGGCGCGCAACGCCTGCAGGCAGTCGCGGCTGTATTCGGCCAGCCGCACCATACGGCCCTTGTTCACCGCATAGCGCGGCGCCGTGCAGTTCTGCAGCATCTGCCACATCCATTGCAGTTGGAACGCGGTGCCGTCGACGCGAATCGCTAGCGGCGCGTGCTTCTGGAACATCCACTTGACGGCCTTCAGCGGCACGCCCGGGGCGGCCCACGGCGAAGCGTAGCCCGGCGAGATCTGGCCCGCGTTGGCGAAACTGGTTTCGAGCGCCGGGCCGGCTTCGCGATCGATAACGGTCACTTCGTGACCGGCGCGCGCGAGGTAATACGCACTCGTCACGCCGACGACGCCACTGCCCAAAACGACGACTCGCATAGCTGCTCCAGATATCCAAAAATTGAGTGAGGGCAAGGCGCTCGTCGGAGGTTCGATCTGATTCGATTCAGCGAGCTGCAATGTGAGGTGAAATGCCGTTTGCCCAGTGTTAACCGCTATACTATTGACAGTGAGACAGGTTTTGTTATTGTATTTTCATCATTTTTAGAAAAAACACCATGCGTACCCAGCGCCAGCCCGTGCGGGCTCTCGACAAGCTCGATCACAAGATCCTGCGGCTCCTGCAGCAGGACGGCCGTATGGCGATGAAGGACCTGGCGGAGCAGGTCGGTCTGTCGGTGACGCCGTGCATCGAGCGCGTCAAGCGGATGGAGCGCGACGGCGTGATCACCGGCTACTACGCCCGCGTGAACCCGGCCGAGCTGGGCGCGGCGCTGCTCGTGTTCGTCGAGATCACGCTCGATCACAAGAGTGGCAACATGTTCGATCTGTTCCGGCGCGAGGTGCAGAAGATCCCCGAGGTGCTCGAGTGCCACCTCGTGTCGGGCGATTTCGACTATCTGATCAAGGCGCGCATCGGCGAAATGGCCGATTACCGGAAGTTGCTCGGCGACATCCTGCTGCAGCTGCCGGGCGCGGTGCAGTCGAAGAGCTATGTGGTGATGGAGGAAATCAAGGAGACGCTGACGATCGCGGTGGGCGAGTAGGTGCCGGTTCACTGACGGGGTTGGACGCGCATCAAGCGACCAACGAAGTGCTCGACAAACGGCGTAAACACTGTATATTTATACAGGTGTTTTGCGCCGCTTTCCTTTGGCGCTTCCTGTTTGCGTTTGCTTTGCGTGGCCCGCCGTGGATGACCCCGACACCCCTGACATTCCCGAATTTCCGATCGCGCCGCCGGCGCCTCGCAAGGGGCGCGGCGCGGTCACGAACCTGCAAGGCCGCTACGAAGTCGACCAGCGCGAAGCCGTCCACGACGGCTGGCAGACGGACGACGAAGACGGGGAGCCGAAGGTCCTGCGCACGCAGGTGTTCGAGGAGCGCGCAAAAACCATCCTCACACGCAATGCGTCGCCGGACATTCCGTTCAATGTGTCGCTGAATCCTTACCGGGGCTGCGAACACGGCTGCATCTATTGCTTCGCGCGGCCCACGCACAGCTACCTGGGCTTGTCGCCCGGGCTCGATTTCGAAAGCCGCATCTACGCGAAGATCAACGCGCCCGAACTGCTCGAGCGGGAACTGTCGAAGAAATCCTATGTACCCGAGCCGATCGCGCTCGGCGTCGCCACCGATGCATGGCAGCCGGCCGAACGTGACTTGCGTCTTACGCGTCGTGTGATCGAGGTGCTCAGCGAGCGCAACCACCCGTTCGGGGCGATCACCAAATCATCGCTGATCGAGCGCGACATCGACCTGCTTGCGCCGATGGCCGGGCGCGGGCAATTCATGGCCGCGATCACCATCACCACGCTGGACGCCGACATCGCGCGCACGCTCGAACCGCGCGCGGCCACGCCGTCGCGCCGGCTGCGCACGATCCGTACGCTCAGCGAGGCGGGCATTCCGGTCGGCGTCAGCATCGCGCCGGTGATCCCGTTCGTCACCGAACCGGATATGGAGCGCGTGCTCGAAGCATGCGCAGAAGCGGGCGCCAGCAATGCGAGCTATATCGTGCTGCGGCTGCCGTGGGAGGTCGCGCCGCTGTTCAAGGATTGGCTGGGCGCACATTTCCCGGATCGGGCCGAGCGCGTGATGAGCCGTGTGCGCGACATGCGAGGCGGCAAGGATTACGATTCTTCGTTCTCGACCCGCATGAAGGGAGAGGGCTTATGGGCGGATCTGCTCAGGCAGCGCTTTCACAAGGCCGTGCGCCGGTTAGGGTTGAACGGGCGCGACCGCGGCATTCTCGACATGTCGCATTTCCGCCGGATCGAGCCGCCGCGCGCCGAGCAGGTGAGCGCACCGGCGCGCGACAATCCGCAACTGAGGCTTTTCTAGCGCGCAGGAACGTCTGCGGGTCCCGCCACGGGGCATTACTGCGAAATCGCTTTGGCCGCTTCGACCTGACTTTCGAAGTAGGTCTGGAACGCGAGCGCGAGACCGGTCATCAGCAGAAACGCACCGATCAGCAGCGAAAAGATCACGACGAAAATGACCGCCCAGCCGGAGCGGCTTTTGCGTTGCGTGTGGGTGTTGAATTGCGCATCCCATTTCTGATCAGGACGCAGCCCGTAGACGAGCGCCGCCAGAAACGCGGCAAACAGCGAAACCGCGCCGAACGGCGCGAGCATCCAGCCCAGGATCGACGCGCGCTCGGTCGCGACCAGCAGCATCACGCCGGGAATGCCGATTAGCGTGCCGAGTAGATGCGCCCAGCCGTAGATGTCTCGGGTGCCGTACAGATAGAAGCGGTGGGCGCCGAGGCTGCCGAACAGGAACGCCAACGCGGCGGTGAGCGTCTTGGATCTGAAGCGCGGGGAAGTCGAGGCAGCGGTGGGCATGAACGCGTGGGCAGAGTGACGGGCGGTCGAAAGGAGCGGCGCGCCGCGGGGGCGCGGACCGACGCGCATTCTACGCCTGCGGCGCGCGGGCGGTCACGTGGAGGACGATCGCCCAGGCTGAAAGCGGGGCGGCGAGATGCGCCGGACCTGGCTCAGGGTGTGTGCAGCCGTTCAGCCGGACATGCGTGCATCCGCGTGTTACGGCGCTGAATACGTGATGCGATAGATTGCGCCGGCGGTATCGTCGCTGATCAGTAGCGAACCGTCTGGCAGCGGCAACACGTCGGCGGGGCGGCCCCAGACCGATTCGCCGGGTTGCAGCCAGCCTTCGGCAAAGACCTGCTGGCGTGCGTGGCTGCCGTCAGGGTCGGTGATCACGCGCACGACGCGGTAGCCGACCTTCTTGCTGCGGTTCCACGAGCCGTGCTCGGCGATGAAGATATTGTTGCGGTAGTCGGCGGGAAACATCGGGCCGTCGTAAAAGCGCATGCCAAGCGCCGCCACGTGCGCGCCAAGCTTGACCACTGGCGGCGTGAATTCGCTGCACGGATGATCCTTGCCGAACTCGGGGTCGGGCGTGTCGCCGCCGTGACAGTACGGAAAGCCGAAGTTCATGCCGACATGCGGCGCGCGGTTGAGCTTGTCGCTCGGAATATCGTCGCCGAGCAGGTCGCGACCGTTGTCGGTGAACCACAGTTCGTGGGTGACCGGATGCCACGCGAAGCCGACGGAATTGCGGATGCCGCGCGCGACGACCTCGTAGTGGCTGCCGTCCGGGTTCATGCGGCCAATCATCGCAAAGCGGTCCGGATCTCTCTGGCAAATGTTGCACGGCGCGCCTTGCGGCACGTACAGCTTGCCATCCGGGCCGAACGCGATGAATTTCCAGCCGTGATGCGTGTCCGTTGGCAGCTTGTCGGTGACAACGACCGGTTTCGGCGGATCGTTCAGGTGCGAGTCGATCGCATCGAAGCGCACGATTTTCGACACGGCCGACACATACAGCGCGCCGTCGCGCCACGCGACGCCGGCGGGCATCTGCAGCCCGGACGCGATCACGTGGTGAGCCGTCACGCGGCCGTTCCGCAGCTCGAGCGCATACACATGGCCATCGTCGCTACCCACGTAGAGAATGCCCTTGGGCGACAACGTCATCGCGCGCGCGCTCGGCACCTCGTCCGACAACACTTCGATGTGAAAGCCCGGCGGCAGCTTGATTTTCTCGATGGGCAGCGCGGCGATTGCCGTCAACGCCTGCGCGGCGATAACCGCGGCCGCTACCGCACGTAGAATCCGGCTGCACGAGGTGCGCGAAAGTCCGGCAAAGCGTACGAAAAAGGCACGAAAGGCGAACGGAAACGGGAGTTTCGGCTGGCGTTGCACGGGCGCTCCTTCAGGTAATTCGGGCGTTTGAGCGGGTTCTCGCACCTCTTGTAGAAGGTGGGTGCAGCCCGTTTCCGCAGTTTATCCCGGTAAGTGTTTGTTATGGCGTCGCTTTCCCGCTATAATCGCCTGTTTCAGTCGTTCCGAACCCCGGTTTTCAAGGATTCTAGTATGGTCATCATCCGCTTGGCTCGTGGCGGCTCCAAGAAGCGCCCGTTCTACAACATCGTCGCCACCGACTCGCGCAGCCGTCGTGACGGCCGCTTCATCGAGCGCGTCGGTTTCTACAACCCGGTCGCTACGAAGGGCGAGTCCCTGCGTATCGCTCAGGATCGCCTGACGTACTGGCAAGGTGTTGGCGCGCAACTGTCGCCGACCGTCGAACGTCTCGTGAAGGAAGCGCAAAAGGCGCAGCCGGCTGCTTGATATGGCGGCCCGCAGGCGTATCGTCGTCGGTTCGGCCGGCGGCTCGCGCAACTCGCGTGAGCAGTCCGATGCGCAATTTGTTTTACTGAAGCAGACGCCAAAGCAGGCTGCGAAGTTGTTGTCGAGGTTATTCGATGTCTGAGCGTGATTCCGGCAGTTCTGGTAGCGTCAAGGCAGCTTCGCGCGCAAAGGCGTCTGGTCAGGCGTCGTTCGGTGCATTCGTCCGCAAGCCGGTCGAACGAACCGACGGCAAGGCGAAAGAGGCGCAAGCCGATGCCGCGAACGCCGATTTCGAAGCTGCAGAAATGCGCATCGAAACGGCGGCAAGCTGGCCGGCCGATGCGGTCGAAGTCGGCGCAATCGTCGACGCCTATGGTCTCAAAGGCTGGGTCAAGGTAGCCGCGCATGCGGATGCCGGGCAAGGCGGCGACGTCTTGCTGAGCGCGAAGCGCTGGTGGCTGCTGAAAGGCCAGGAGCGCAAATCGGCGCCGTCCTTGCAGGCCAAAACACATAGCGACAGCGTGGTCGCCCGTCTGGGTGGCGTCGCTGACCGCGATACGGCGTTGGCTTTGCGTGGTTCTCGCGTATACATCGGCCGTAGCGAATTTCCGGCGCTCGAAGCCGACGAATTCTACTGGGTCGATCTGATCGGCCTGGACGTGGTGAATCTCGCCGGGCTCAACCTCGGCAAAGTCGCCAGCATGATCGACAACGGCGCGCAGTCGGTGCTGCGCATCGAATATCCGGCTACCGGCAAAAACGGCAAGCCGGTCGCAGGCGAGCGTTTGATCCCGTTCGTCGGCGTCTTTGTCAAAACGGTGGACCAGGCGGCAAAGCATATCGTCGTCGACTGGGAAGCTGACTATTGAAATCTATCGTTGAGCGGGGAGAGCGATGCAGTTCGATGTCGTGACGCTCTTTCCAGAAATGTTCCGCGCGCTGACTGACTGGGGTATCACCAGCCGGGCCGCGAAGCAGCAGCGCTATGGGTTGCGTACGTGGAATCCGCGCGATTTCACGACCGACAACTACCGCACGATCGACGATCGCCCATACGGCGGCGGCCCCGGCATGGTTATGCTGGCCCGGCCGCTCGAAGACGCGATCAGTGCCGCGAAAGCGGCGCAGTCGGAGCAGGGCATCGGCGCGGCGCGCGTCGTGATGATGTCGCCGCAAGGCGCCACACTGAATCACGAGCGCGTGATGAAGTTCGCGGCCGAACCCGGTCTGATCCTGTTGTGCGGGCGCTACGAAGCGATCGACCAGCGTCTGCTGGACCGTGTCGTCGACGAAGAAGTAAGCCTTGGCGACTTCGTGCTGTCGGGCGGCGAGTTGCCCGCGATGGCGTTGATGGATGCGGTCGTGCGTCAGTTGCCTGGCGTGCTGAACGACTCACAGTCGGCGGTGCAGGATAGCTTCGTCGATGTGCTGCTCGATTGTCCGCACTACACGCGTCCCGAGGAATACGAGGGCGTGCGGGTGCCTGATGTGCTGCTCGGCGGCCATCATGCGGAAATCGAAGCGTGGCGGCGGCGCGAAGCATTGCGCAACACGTTGAACAAGCGGCCCGATCTGATCGTGAAGGCCAGAAAGAACAGAATGCTGAGCCGTGCCGACGAGGCGTGGCTCGCGAGTCTCGCGAAGGAAGAGCCGAAGGCCTGAGGCCCCGGTCTTTCGAGCGGACACAAGGCGGTGCCGTGCATGCGTGTGCGGTGCCAGATGTGAACCCATCCTCTATCGGGGCCGTAGCCCAACGCAGTAAGCGCGTGAGGCAGGTACGAACGCCGACAAGATGGATCTAGGAGTCAGTGATGAATCTGATTGCAAAACTCGAGCAGGAAGAAATCGCGCGCGTTCTCGGCGAAAAGACCATTCCGGATTTTGGTCCGGGCGATACGGTCATCGTCAGCGTGAACGTGGTTGAAGGCACGCGCAAGCGTGTGCAGGCTTACGAAGGCGTCGTGATCGCCAAGCGTAACCGTGGTCTGAATTCGTCGTTCATCGTCCGTAAGATTTCGTCGGGCGAAGGCGTCGAGCGTACGTTCCAGACGTATTCGCCGCTGCTGGCTAGCATCGTCGTCAAGCGTCGCGGCGATGTGCGTCGTGCGAAGCTGTACTATCTGCGCGAGCGTTCGGGCAAGTCGGCTCGAATCAAGGAAAAGCTGGTCTCGAAAGACCGCGCTGCTTCCCAAGCGTAAATGCTGTAAGAAAAAGCACCCCTCGCGGGTGCTTTTTTGTTGGCCAGGTCAAAATAGCGGCATGTCCACGCTCATCAGAGAGACCCGTTGATCCGCCCCGTCTTTGAGCCCGAAACTCTGCCTGTCATCGCGACAGGCGCCGATCTGCCACCGGTCGCGCGCGAGCGTCTGACGCCCGATGCACTGCGGGCGCGCTTTGATCGGCAGCTTGCCTGGACACCCGAGAAAATTGCCGATGCGCCGTGGCGCAATACCGACCTCGATCCGCGCGTGGCCGCGGTGCTGGTGCCGCTCGTCGTGCGCGCGCGCGGTCTTACCGTGTTGCTCACGCAGCGCGCGGACCATCTGAACGATCACGCCGGTCAGGTGAGTTTTCCCGGCGGCCGCCAGGAACCGTTCGACGCTGATGCGACCGCAACGGCTCTGCGCGAAGCGCACGAAGAGGTGGGCCTCGACGCGTCGCGCGTCGAAGTTCTCGGCGCGTTGCCCGACTATCTCACTGGCACCGGCTTTCGCGTGTCGCCGGTCGTCGCTCTTGTGCACCCGCCGTTCTCGCTGGAGATCGATACGCTCGAAGTGGCCGAGGTCTTCGAAGTGCCGCTCGCGTTCCTGATGGACCCGTCCAACCACGAAGAGCGCCTGTTCCGCTACGAGGGCGGAGAGCGCCGCTTCTTCGCGATGCCGTATCCGCGCGGCGAATTGACGGTGGCTCCGGAGGCCGCCGAGCAGCGCGGCGCGCACCAAGCGCAGACGGTCACGCCAGCAGCGGTGCAAGGCGGCCATCATTTCATCTGGGGCGCGACGGCGGCGATGCTGCGCAACCTGTATCGGTTCCTCGCCGCATAAATTACGTGACTCGCATCGCCGCGTCGACGATGCACAGTTGCGCGAACGACGCACTTGTCGGCGCTTTGTCAGCATCCGCGTTCAGACTCATCCGACCCTGTGCTATCGTTATAAAACAATCGTAAAAAACTTAAAAAGCACGGCGCATCGCATGACTTTTTTCTCCGTATTGCTGGCTCTGATCATTGAACAGGTACGCGCGCTGTCGCCGAACAATCCGTTGTCCGCGTTGCTTCAATACCATGCGGAGTCGGCGGCGCACGGATTCGATGCTGGCAAGCAACGTCACGGTCTGCTCGCGTGGCTCGTCGTGGTGGTGCCCTGGACGCTCGCGGTCGCGCTCGTCTACTACGTGCTGTATCACATTCACTTCATGCTCGCGTTCCTGTGGAATGTCGTGGTGCTGTACTTCACGCTCGGCTTCCGGCAGTTCAGCCATTACTTCACCGACATCCATCTCGCGTTGAACAACGACGACGTGCCACGCGCGCGCGAAATTCTCAACGAATGGACCGGGCTCGAGACCGTCGACATGCCGGTCAGCGAGATCGTGCGTCACACGCTGATCCACGCGGTGGTCGCGTCGCATCGTCATGTGTTCGGCGTGTTCTTCTGGTTCCTGATTCCGGTCGGTCCCGCTGGCGCGGTGCTGTACCGTTGCGCGGAATATCTCGCGCGCGCATGGGCGCGGCCGGCCGACGACCGCACCGTCGCGTTTTCGAGCTTCGCGCAGCGCGCGTTCTTCGTGATCGACTGGGTGCCGGCGCGGCTGACGTCGCTGGGCTTTGCGATCGTCGGCAATTTCGAGGATGCGATTTACGCGTGGCGCAATCATGCGCGGCAGTGGCCCGATACGAACGACGGCGTGTTGCTCGCCGCGGGCAGCGGGGCGCTCGGCGCGCGCCTGGCCGGGCCACTCGCGGAGCCGTCGAGCCTCGACGCGCTCGCCACCGGCGACGGCGGTCCGGTGCAGGTCGGCGACGACTGCACGCCGCGCACGCTGCAATCGGCAGTGGGGCTGGTGTGGCGTGCAGTCGTACTGTGGATGATCCTGCTGTTGATGCTGACCATCGCGGTGTGGCTCGCCTGAAGCGGCCAGGCCACGCGCGCAGCACAAGAAGAAGCCGGGCAATGCCCGGCTTCTTCAATTCCCGACTCCGCTTCACCCCTTCAACGGATCGCGCACAGTCCCGCATTGCCAGCACACGGTGAACTGCGCCTCGAGCAGCTCGCCGCACTGCTGACATTGCCATGGAGGCGCGCCCGGTGCCGGTCCTCGCGAGGCCGCTTCGATCAGCCGCCGCGCGATCGCCTCATCGCGTTCATCGACGAGCCACAGCTCCGGCGCGCACTGGTCGGCCGGAATCTCGCCGAGCGCCCCGTTCAGATAGCGGTTGTGCAGCTCGCAAGCGATGCCCGCGGTCTCCAGCACGTTGACCCAATGCTGTCCGATGATCAGGTTCGGCGCGCGCATCAGTTTCATGTCAGCGGACGATCTGGCTCGCCTCGTGCACGAGCTGCGCATAAAGCGCATGCCGTTCGCGGCGGATGCGCCCGTTGGCGACGGCTTCGAGGATCGCGCAGCCAGGCTCGTGCAAATGATGGCAGTTATAGAAACGGCAGTTTGGCAGCAGCGGCCGGAACTCGGGGAACGCGCGTTCGAGCCGGCCTTCGCTCAGGTGATGCAGGCCGAATTCCTGAAAGCCCGGCGAGTCGATCAGCGCGCCGGCCGCGCCGTTGACGCCATTCACGCCGGTCGTGCCCTCCGACCGCGGCAGCGGATAAAGACGCGTGAACGTCGTGGTATGGCGCCCGCTGTTCAACGCGGTCGAGATCTCGCGCGTCGCGACTTCGGCATCGGGAATCAGCAGGTTCACGAGTGTCGATTTGCCCATGCCGGACTGGCCGAGCAGCAGCGTCGCGTGACCATGCAGATGTTCGGTCAGCGTGGCGCGTGCCGCCTCGGGCTGCATCCGGATCGACGCTTCGAGCACCGGATAGCCGAGCGCGCGATACGGCTCGAGCCGCTTGCGCGCGCCGTCCAGAGCATCGGTGACGTCGATCTTGTTCAGCACGATCAGCGGCTTCAATTCGTTCGCCTCGGCGGCGACGAGCGCGCGGCCGAGCAGATCCTCGCTGAAATGCGGCTCGGTGGCGAGCACGATCAGCAACTGGTCGAGGTTCGCGGCGAACAGCTTCGACTTGTACTGATCCGAGCGATACAGCAGATTGCGCCGCTCGCCGATCTCGACGATCACGCCTTGATCCGCCGAGGTCGGCTCATAGATCACGCGATCGCCGACCGCGACCTCGCTGCGCTTGCCGCGTGGGAAACATTGCAGCAACGCGCCGCCGTCTTCAGGAGCGACCAGATAGTGGCGGCCGTGCGCGGCCACCACGACGCCGCCCGTGCGCACGCCGTACATGCCGGATGCGGTGGCCGACGCGCCGCGCGACGCCTTCTTCGGAGCGCGGCCGCTCATGCGTGCTGCAGCAGTCGGTCGATCCGCTGCGAGGCCGGCGGATGCGAATAGTAGAACGCGGTGTAGATCGGATCGGGCGTCAGCGTCGACGCGTTGTCCTCGTACAGCTTGACGAGCGCGTTGACGAGATCGTGCGCGTCGGTTTGCGTCGCCGCGAACGCGTCGGCTTCGAACTCGTGCTTGCGCGAGCTGAGGCTGCCAAGCGGCGTGACGAAGAACATGAACACGGGCAGCGCGAGGAAGAACAGCACGAGCGCGAGTCCGCTATTGCCGCCGACGAGCGACGGCCGCACGCCGAGCCCTTCGTAGAACCACACGCATTGCGTCAGCCAGCCGAGCAGCGCGAGCATCGCGAGGCTGATCGCGAACGTGACCAGCATGCGCTTCATCACGTGACGACGCTTGAAGTGGCCGAGCTCGTGCGCGAGCACCGCTTCGATCTCGCGGCCCGACAGGCGCGCGAGCAGCGTGTCGAAAAACACGATGCGCTTGCTCGCGCCGAAGCCGGTGAAGTACGCGTTGCCGTGCGCCGAACGGCGGCTGCCGTCCATCACGAACAGGCCCTTCGCGGCAAAGCCGCAGCGCTTCATCAGCGCCTCGATGCGGGTCACGAGCGCTTCATCCTTCAGCGGCTCGAACTTGTTGAAGAGCGGCGCGATGAAGGTCGGGAAAATCAGCAGGCCGAACATCTGGAACGCGACCCACACGACCCATGCCCACAGCCACCACAGGTTGCCCGCACGGTTCATCAGCCACAGCACGACGAACAACAACGGCAGGCCGAACGCGATGCCGAGCAGCGCGCCCTTCAGACGGTCGAAAAAGAACAGGCTTTTGCTCATGCGATTGAAGCCGAAGCGTTGCTCGATGACGAACTGCCGGTAGTAATCGAACGGCAGGTCGATCGCGCTCGTGATCGCGATCACAGCGGCAACCAGCGCGATCTGACCGACGTAGCCGCGGCCGAGCCAGTCGGAGATCGCGAGATCGAGCATCTGCACGCCGCCAAGCAGCGTGAGCCAGATCAGCACGGCCGCGCCGACGACGATCTCGACCATCGCGAGCCGCGTGCGCTCGACCGTGTAGTCGGCCGCGCGCTGATGCGCGGTGAGCGCGATGGTGTTCGCGAACTGGCTCGGCACCTGTTCGCGATGCGCGACGACGAAGCGGATCTGCCGCGACGCGAGCCAGAGTTTGGTGCCGACCATCGCGACGACGGCGAGGACGAACAGGGCGGTGAAGTACAGGGTAGGCATCCGGGGATTCCGTGGTATCTATGCGAGAATTATATGTTTCTTCCCGCCTCGCGGCGGAGATACGGTTTAAAGCGACGGTTCAACGCAAGAGTTCCGGGAGCAGTTCAGGGCGGCGCTTTGGCGCGGCCGGCCCGGCTCGAACCGCGCGAATCGATTTCAAACGAACACATGCCGCGCCGTGCGGGTTTCCAGCGAAGCCCGCCGCGCGGCCCTCAGGGTTGCCTTCATGACTGACATCCTCGCATCCACCGAACAGCCGCCGCTCGTGCGCAGCGACATGAACCTCGTCTGGCTGGACATGGAAATGACCGGGCTCGAGCCCGACACCGACCGCATCATCGAAATCGCGGTGGTGGTGACGAATTCGACGCTCGACAGGATGGTCGAAGGTCCGGTGCTCGCGATTCATCAGAGCGATGAAACGCTCGCGAAGATGGACGCGTGGAACCAGAACACGCATGGCCGCTCGGGGCTGATCGATCGCGTGAAGGCGTCGACTGTCAGCGAGGCCGATGCGACCGCGCAGATCCGCGAGTTCCTCGGCCAGTACGTGCCGCCGGGCAAGTCGCCGATGTGCGGCAACTCGATCTGCCAGGACCGCCGCTTCATGGCGCGCTGGATGCCGGATCTGGAGAGCTTCTTCCACTACCGCAACCTCGACGTGAGTACGCTGAAGGAGCTGTGCCGGCGCTGGCAGCCGGTCATCTACAAGGGCTTCCAGAAGCGCGCGATGCACACGGCGCTGGCCGATATCCACGAGTCGATCGACGAGCTGAAGTACTACCGCGAGCATTTCCTTGTGCCGTCGGCGCCGGACGCCGCCGCGAGCGCTCAGTAAAGCGCGGGCCTGCACGGGCAGGCCACGAACCTCGAACCTCAGTCTTGCCGCGGCGCGCGTTGCGCACTTTTCGGCCGGAACGCCTTGACCACGTCGACGTTCGTTTCTACGTAAGGGCCGCCGATCAGGTCGATGCAGTACGGCACCGCCGCGAAAATCCCTGGTACCTTGACCATGCCGTCATCGCGCAGGCCTTCCAGCGTTTCCCTGATGGATTTCGGCTGGCCGGGCAGGTTGATGATCAGCGCGGCGTGTCGTTCGGTTTCGCGGATCACCGCGACCTGGCGCGACAGGATCGCGGTCGGCACGAAATTCAGGCTGATCTGCCGCATCTGCTCGCCGAAGCCGGGCATCTCCCTGGTCGCGACAGCGAGCGTCGCCTCGGGCGTCACGTCGCGGCGCGACGGTCCGGTGCCCCCGGTCGTCAGCACCAGATCGCAGCCCACTTCGTCGACCAGCTCGATCAGCGTCGCCGAGATGGTCGGCGCGTCGTCGGCGATCAGCCGCGTGACCACCTGCCATGGCGAGCTCAAGGCCGCGCCGAGCCACTCCTGCAGCGCCGGAATGCCCTTGTCCTCGTAAACGCCCGTCGACGCGCGGTCGCTGATCGACACGAGGCCGATCACGATTTCGTCGGGGTGCTGACGCTGCTTACGTCGATCAGGCGTCGCGGTCGTCATCGTCGTCTTCCGCGGCGAGGTTGGGGGCGTGCGCGTCTTCCGCTTCGTCGTCGGTGCCGGCCGCGCTCTTGATCCACTGGAACAACTCGCGGAAGTAGCGCGGCGGCTTGCTCTGCTCCGCTTCCTTGCGCGCGTTGCGGATCAGCGTGCGGCCCTGCTGCGGGTCGACGCTCGGGTGCTGGCGGATGAACTCGGTCAGCGCGGCGTCGTCGGCCAGCAGCTTTTCGCGGGTGCGCTCGATCCAATGGAGCTTCGCCGTCTCCGACTTGTTGATGCCCTTGTAGGTGTCGAGCGCGGTGCGCAGCGCGGCGGTTTCGGTGTCGAGCAGCGAGCGCATCACGCGGCCGACGTACTGGATCTGGCGGCGCTTGCCTTCGTGGTCGGTGATGCGGCGCGCTTCGCGCACGGCTTCGTCGAGCTTTTCGGGCATCGGCATGCGCTTGAGCGCGTCTTTCGGCAGCGCGACGAGTTCCAAGCCCAGATCCTGCAACGCCTGCATTTCGCGTTTGACCTGGGACTTGCTCGGACGATCGTAGCCGTTTTCGTCGACTTCCGTGACGACGGATTCGATCGGTTGAATGCGGGTTTTGCGTGTCATGCCGGTATTGTAACTTGCCGCGCCGGCCCGACCCGCGGCGGCGCGTACCTTGCTATGATCGCGGGATGCATTTATCCCGCACCCGCGCGCCTGCCCCGAATACGGTGTGCATACCCAGGGCCGCGCGGCCCCAACAGGACGGCAACCACAATGGCAGCAGACATGGACGTCAAGCAGCGCTTTTTTCCGCATACCCAGGATGAGCTGAAGGAAATCGCCTCGGACATCCTTCGTCACGCGAAGGCGCTCGGCGGCACCGACGCCGCGACCGAAATCTCCGAAGGCGACGGCCTGTCCGTCTCGGTACGGCGCGGCGAAGTCGAGACGATTGAGCACAACCGCGACAAGATGGTCGGCGTGACGGTGTTTATCGGCAACAAACGCGGTAACGCGAGCACCTCGGACTTCTCGCGGCAGGCATTGAAGGACACGGTCGCGGCCGCCTACAACATCGCGCGCTTCACCGCCGAAGACAATTGCGCGGGCCTCGCCGAAGCGGAGCTGCTCGAAACCGCGCCGCGCGACCTCGATCTGTACCACCCGTGGAATCTGTCCGCCGACGAAGCGGTCGAAATCGCGCGCCGCGCCGAAGACGCCGCGTTCGCGACCGATCCGCAGATCAAGAACTCGGAAGGCGCGAGCGTGTCGGCACAGCACTCGCAGTTCGTGCTGGCGACCTCGCGCGGCTTCCTCGCCGGCTATCCGTATTCGCGCCACTACGTCGCGTGCGCGCCGATCGCCGGCAGCGGCCGCAACATGCAGCGCGACGACTGGTACACGTCGACGCGCAGCGCCGACGAACTCGCCGATCCCGAAGCGGTCGGTCGTTACGCGGCGCAGCGCGCGCTCGCGCGCATCGGCGCGCGCGGCCTCGACACGCGCAAGGTGCCGGTGCTGTTCGAGGCGCCGCTCGCGGCGGGCCTGCTCGGCGCATTCGTGCAGGCGACGAGCGGCGGCGCGCTGTATCGCAAGACTTCGTTTCTGGTCGACAGCCTCGGCAAGCCGGTGTTCGCGCCGCACGTGCAGGTGGTCGAAGACCCGCACGTCGCGCGCGCGATGGGCAGCGCGCCGTTCGACGAGGAAGGCGTGCGCACGCGCCAGCGCTCGGTCGTGAAGGACGGCGTCGTCGAGGGCTACTTCCTGTCCACCTACTCGGCGCGCAAGCTCGGCATGAAGACCACCGGCAACGCGGGCGGCTCGCACAACCTGTCGCTGCTCAGTTCGAACACGCGCCCCGAGGACGACTTCGAGGCGATGCTGAAGAAGCTCGGCACCGGTCTGCTGCTAACCGAGCTGATGGGGCAGGGCGTCAATTACGTGACCGGCGACTACTCGCGCGGCGCGTCGGGTTTCTGGGTCGAGAACGGCAAGATCCAGTATCCGGTCGAGGAAATCACGGTCGCGAGCACGCTGCAGGAGATGTTCCGCCATATCGTCGCGGTCGGCGCTGATACGATCACGCGCGGCACCAAGCAGACCGGCTCGGTGCTGATCGAGCGGATGACGATCGCGGGGCAGTAAGCCGCACGGCGCGTTCCAGCGCAGCCCCGTATCAAACGAAAACGCCACGCAACTGAACGTTGCGTGGCGTTTTTTATCGCTTGCGCGGCGCGCGCCGTCAGACGTCCTTGCGCTGATACGTGACGAATGCGTAATCGAAGTCGTTGGGCGCATTCGAGTGATGCGCTTCGCGCGCGATTTCTTCCCACACCTGCGGGTCGATTGCGGGGAAGGTCGCGTCGCCGTCGAAGTCGGCGGCGATTTCGGTGACGATCAGCTTGTCCGCATGGCGCAGCCCTTCGTCGTAGAGCTCTGCGCCGCCGATCAGAAACGCCTGCGGCGCCTGGTCCTGCGCGGCGAGCACGAGCGCTTCGTCGAGATTGGTCGCGGTGTCGCAGCCCTGAAAGCGTCGCGAGGCATCGCGCGTGACGACTATGTTGCGGCGTCCCGGCAGTGGCCGGCCGATCGATTCATGCGTTTTGCGGCCCATGATGATGGGCGCGCCCATCGTCGTGCGCTTGAAGAATTTGAGGTCTTCGGGCAGTCGCCAGGGTAACTGGTTGTCTCGGCCGATCACGCCGTTGCTGGCGCGAGCGACGATCAGGGTGAGCGTCGTCATCGAATGGAAAGAGGAGGGTAACCGGGCGATTCTACCCGAGCCGTCGATCCACACCGACGCGTACCCGCCGCTCACTCCCGCGCCGGCCCGTCTGCGGGGAGTGCTCCCTTGTCGTCGGCGCTGCCCGGTTCGCGCAAGCCGTGCACGCCCATCAGCCGATACAGCGTCACTCGGGAAACGTTCAGATCCACCGCCGCCTCGTTCAACCGGTGCCGATGGCGCAGCAGCGCGGCCTCGATCGCGCGCTTCTCGGCAGCCTCGCGCGCCTGCGTGAGCGTCATGCTTTCCTGCTCCGTGTAGCCCGCGAGGTCGAGGTCGTCGGCCGAGATCAGCTTGTTCTCGGCCATCACGATCGCGCGGCGTACGCGGTTGATCAGCTCGCGCACGTTGCCGGGCCAGTTGTAGTTGTAGAGCGCCTCGATCGCCGACGGCGTGAAGCCCCGAATCTTGCGCGCGTTGTCGGTCTTGAACTTGTGCAGCATGTGGTACGCGAGAATCTCGATGTCCCGCCCCCGCGCGCGCAGCGGCGGCTCATCGACGCGCAGCACGCACAGGCGATGAAACAGATCCGCACGGAACTGGCCCTCGCGCATCGCGCCGTCGAGATCGACGTGGGTCGCCGAGATGATGCGCACGTCGACCGGAATCGATTCGCGTCCGCCGAGCCGCTCGATCTTGCCTTCCTGCAGAAAGCGCAGCAGGCTCGCCTGGCTTTCGAGCGGCAGATCGCCGATCTCGTCGAGAAACAGCGTGCCGCCGTCTGCCGCCTCGACGCGGCCGATCTTGCGCTGATTCGCGCCGGTAAAGGCACCGCGCTCGTAGCCGAACAGTTCGGATTGAAGAAGATGAGGCGGGATCGCGCCGCAGTTGATCGGCGTGAAAGGCGCCTTGCGGCGCGGCGAGCGCTCGTGGATCGCGAGCGCGGTCAGCTCCTTGCCAGTGCCCGATTCGCCCGCGATGAACACGCTCGCGTCGGTGTTCGCGACCTTGCGGATCGTGCGAAAAAGCTGTTGCATCGCCTCGCAGGTGCCGACCATTTCCTCGTCGCCCGCTTCGCTGACGGGCGGCGGAAGTTCCGGGTCGCACAGCGCGACCATGCCGAACGCGTGGCCGGCCAGATAGTCGATCGTGGCGTGCGCGACGGGCAGCTTCACGAAGTCGAAGCAGTAGTGGCGCACGAGGCGTCGCACGAGCGGATCGTCGAGCCGCTCGTTGGTCGCCAGCGCGATCCAGCCGATCTGCTGCTGACGCAGGCTCGCCTCGAGCCCGCCGATGTCGCGCGGCGCGAAGCTCGCCAGATCGACGACTCCCGCGCATGCGATGTCAGGTTTCGCGAGCCGCCCGAGTTCGTGCGCCGAGCGCGCCGCCGCGACCTGCCAGCCGCGGCTTTTCAGATGCGCGATCAGCGTTTCGTCGGGCGTGCGCGCGACGTACAGCAGCTGTCGCGCGACGGCGGCGCGCTGCTTCGGCACCGCGAGCGACAGATGCGATCCCGCTGCCGCGACGGAAGCCACACTGGTCAGATGAGGTGAGTCACGCACGTTCGACCTCGTATCGTTGGCACGTCAGAAGGTGTACGGAAAGCGCATGCCGACCACGAAGTTCGGCGCGTCGGGTGTGAGTCCGATCGATACCGAGCCGTTGATGGTCAGATGCTTGTTCACGACGTGGTTCAGGCCAAAATTCATCGCCGCGGCCGTGGTTTCGCTGCCCGGCACCTTCTGATAGCTGCCGCCCGGCGACTTGGTCTGCGACGCGGGTTCGAGCGCCATCGTGAACGACACGCTGGCCGAATCCTTGTCGGAGAACGCGAGCGCGACGCCTCCACCGAACTGCACGATGTCGCCGAGCTTGACCGTCGCCGGTTCGGTTTGTCCCTGCACCGACGAGATGTCCGCGAACGAACGCGCAAGGTTGTAGGTATAGGAAACGCTGCCGAACAGCACGACCGGGTCGTAGGTCTTCAGCACCGACAGACCCGCCGTGATGTTCCAGAAGCCGGTGCCGGTCGGCAGTCTGGTCGGCGCGACGAGGTTGGTGTTGTCCGCGTCGACCTGCACGACTTTTTCGCCGAACGGCGAGCTGCCGGTCGGCGCCTTCACGCGCAGACTGCCGACCACGTCCGGCAAGGCATTGGTTTCCCTGACGAACTGGTAGTAGATGCCGAAGTTCACGTCGCCGATGTCGTGACTCGACACCGTCGCGTCCGACAGCGTGCTCGCCGCGCCGCCCGCGCCGCCGACGATGAAGGTGCTGCGCCGATACAGGTACGGCACGTCGACGTCGACATTGATGCGGTCGGACACGCCGTAGCGCGTGTCGAGGTCCGCCATTACCTGGTGCGACTTGGTCTGGCCGAGGTTGATGTTGCCGAGGAAAATCGCGTCGAGCGCGAGGAAGCCCGACAACTGCAACTGGCGACGGTCGTAGTAGGTGTCGCTGATGCCGAAGTCCATCGTCAGCTTGTGGTCGAAGAGCGGCGCATGCTCGCGTTGCACGACCGCCTGCTCGGCCTGCGTGCGCACCGGTTCGTTCGCGCGCTGGGTCCGGCCGACCGCGCCGCTGCCGTCGGTGGCGGCGGGCAGGCCGCCGGCGCTGGCGTTGCCTGCATTGCTGCCGTCCGGCGTCGGCGGATTGACCGGCACGCCGGTCGCGGTGCCGGTGGTGCCCGCCGGCGCGGGCGCGCCGGGCGCGATCTGCGCGAGCGGCGGCAGCGGCACCGGCAGGCCGTCGGCGCCCGGCTGCTCGGCCACCGTGTCGCTGCCCGCGGGGGCGTCGGCGCGCGGCACGCCGCGTCCGCGCTGCGCCATCTCGAGTTCGGTGACCTGCCGTTCGAGCGAATGGATCTGCCGCTGCTGCTCGTCGACGACGCGCATCAGCGTGTTCAGACGGTCCTCCACGGATTGACCGGCGAGCGCCTGCGCGCTCGCCAACTGAGAAAGAGCCCACAGCATCACGGCGGCCGGAATGGCCGCGAGAGCCATGCGCGGTGCCCTGGGCGATGACACTTTTTTCATTTTTGCTCCCCCGGTGGTCCGGCCGCGCGGTGCTGACTGCGCGGCCGTTTCTTTACTGCTTTTGCTGCAACGGGCAGGTGGCGGCCCGCTTCGTCATCTCCTGTTTTGCAGTGCCTGCAGTACGCCTAACTGACGAAGCATCGAAGCCGACATCTGCTGGGTTTGCAGATGCAGTTGCAGGGCGTTGGCGACTTGCTGGTTATTGCCTGCAATCTGCAGCAACTGGGCGATCTGCCCGTTGCTCGGCGCGATGGTCTGGGTGGCGAGCCCAGCGGGTGTCTGCAGCGCCACGTTCACGCCGTTGCTGCCGAACGAAATGCCGGCTTTCACGGAGCCGGTCGAATTGCTGGCCGATGCCGACGGCGAGTTGGCGGAGCTCGTCAGCGTCACGGCGCTGTTGTTGAAGTCAATTAGCGCGGTGTTGGTGCCGCTGTTGCGATCGCCCGCGACCTGGGTGATCTGCGACACGCCATTGACACCGATGCTCTGGCCGCCGCGCGCCTGGGCATTCGGGTTGGCGCCCGAATCGCCTGGTTGGCCGTGCGCGCCGCCGCTCACGCTGGCGAACGTGCTGACGGAGTTCGTGAGCTGGCCGCCGCCGTTCTGCACCGCGCTCAGCGATCCCTGGGCGAGCGCGCTCGCGCCGTTGGGCAACTGCCATTGCGAAATGACGTTCAGCACGAAGCCGGAGATCATCGTCGCGCCGGCGTATTTGCCGGTCTGGGTCGCGAGCACGTCGTCGCCGACGAGTTGCACCCGCAGGGGCGCGGCGCCTGGCTCGGGTGGTATCGAAAGTTCGGGAGCCGGTGGCGAGGCGGCGCCCTCCGAAGCGTGGGCAAGGCCGCCTGCGCCGCAGGCGACGGCGCAGAGCACGAACCCAAGCTGTGTGAAGTGTGACTTCATGGCGGGATCAGAACATGTCTGCCTTGTTCAAGCCGTACTCGAAAAAGGGAGTCGCGGCGGTGCCGGCTGCCAGCGCAGCGGCGCGCAGCTTCAGCGCGAGCGACTCGTTGTCCTGCAACAGTGGTGAATCCTCCCTGAAGGGTTTGCCGAGGACCGCGAACACGAGACCGTTCCAGGTCTTCGCGAAGTCCTCTTCGAGCACGATGCGATTGCCGAGCGCCGGGTCCGCGATGAACACGCGGCCGTCCTGCGCATGCTTGACGATCACGAAATGCTCGTAGCCGTCGATGTTCATCAGGACCATCACGGGGATCTGAAGATGGTGGAGCGCTTCGACGTTGACGCGAAAGCCGCGGCCGCGCAGTCCGATGGTCTCGACGAAGTGCTTCATGTCGAGCATCGAGAAGCCGTTCTTGACGACGACTTCGGGGGTTGAAAAGACCATCATCCGGCGAATCAGTTCGGTTTCCGGAATATCGATGCCGTAGCCGTACTTGAGGAGGGTGGCGAGCGCCGCCGCGCCGCAGCTGTAATCGAATTGCTGATTGACGATGTGGTTGTAACGCAGGTCCTTCATCGAACGGACCGTCTTCGTCAACGGCACGCCGACGAACGTGGACGTGTCGATGCTCGACTGTGCGGCGGCGTGATCCGCGCACAGCACGCACCCTGCCAGCGCTACGGCGAACGGTAGCGCCGGGAACCCCTTGAACCCGGTCATGCTGGTCTCCTGCCCGATCCGCGCCGGCAGCTTCGATGGCTGCCGGCGCGTCCCTCCGACTGCTTTGTGCTTCTTCTGCTTGCCCGCGCTCGCCGCGTCGTCGGCTTACTTGCCGCTGTTCAGCGCCGCGATGGCGAGGCCGTTGTGCTGCAAGTTGCCCGCGCCGCCGGCGATGTTCACGCCGATGTTTCCGGAGGCGCCTTTCAGTGTATCGGCACCCAGACTCGCGTTGCCCTGGAATTGCCCGTGGACGGTCATCGTCGCGGATTGCGAGTTGTCGTCCGTCGCATCCATCGCGGTGGTCAGCGCCTTGCCCGGCGAGGTCGTCGTCACGGCGCCGGCAAGCGCGTTGTCCTGCGCGTTGCCGATACCGGAAGCGATGTTCACACCGACGTTGCCCGTCACACCCGACAGCGACCCGTTGCCGACCGACGCGTTCAGATTGAAGTTATGGATCGTCGCGCTGCCGCCCGAGGACTGCACGTTGAAGGCCTGCGCGTTGCCGAACACGTTGCCGACGTCGACCGAGGCGAGCGACACGTCGTTGCTCTGCGCGTTGTCGATGCCTTCCGCGATGTTGATGCCGAGGTTGCCCGACACGTTGCTGGCTGCGTTGGTGCCGGTGGTTGCATTCAGCGTGGCGGCAGCTTCGTTGTTGATGTGCTGCGTGATCGAGCCGCGCGTCGTCACGTCGGTCGTCGACATGCCTGCGTCGATGCCCCAGGCGGCGCCATACGAGTCGCTCGACGACGAGCGGCTGCGCGAGTAGCCCGACGATTGCTCGCCGACCATCGCATAGCCGGAGCCTTCGCTCGCCCTGAAGCCCCATGAACGGCTTTGCCCGGACGCTTCGCTCGCTTCGAAGCCGCCGGCGACGCCCGACGAGTTCGCGTAGCTCGATTCGCGATAACCGGCCTGCAGGCCGCCGCGGGCGCTGAACGAGCCGCTGCCGTGCGAGAACGTGTTGTGGTCCTGATAGCTGTAGCTGCCGCCGATCGAGCCGCCGGCCGACAGCTGGCCGCCCGAGTTCTGACTTGTGTGCGAGAAGCTGCCCGCAATGCCGGCTGCCTGCTGGCTGGTTTCATAGCCGCTGCTCGTCACGCTCGCGCTCTGGCTGCCGTACGCATAGCCGCCGGAGGCTTCGAAGCCCTGCGAGCCCGAGCTCGACGACGTATGGTTTTGCGTCGTGAACGCGAATGCCGAGCCGCCGCCCCTGACCGACGTTGTGCTGTTGTTCAGGGTCGTGGTCACGTTGCCGCTGGTGTAGGTCTGGGCCTGCGGATCGAGCGTCGCATTCACGTTGACGGTCTGATTGTTGTTGATCACAGCGTTAGCCGTGCTGGAGACATGCACGCAGCCAAACAGTCCGACCAGACCTTCGACGCCGACCATCTCGCCGACGACCGTCGTATTGAACAGGTAGGCCTTCTGCGGCGCGGCAAGCACGCTGCCGGACGCGGCAACGAGGACGGCCGTGGCAATGAGAGTGCGCTTCATGATTCGCTCCGATACTTAAGTGTGGTCAGTTAAAAAAAGTGCCCGCCGGGGGACGGAGCACAAAACTGTTTGCCGTGGCATTACCGGCGCCGGCTGCCTGGTTGACCTGCACGATTCCGTTCGCGTTGCGCAAGGCGTCGCTGGAAATGCTTGCCTCGCGCACGCCGTGAATCGCGTTCGACTGCCCCGGACTGCCGTTTTTCGGGGCCGTCGCGGATAGCTCCCCATCCGAGACGGTCTCGACTCCGAGCGCCGCAGTCCCGATCTGGGTGCTGTTGCGCTGCAGATTCCCTGCTCCGGCCGACTGGTTCACCAGCACCGCGCCGGATGTGTTCGAAAACGCATTGGCTTCGATCGACGCCTGCGCGCGCGGCACGTTCGCGGCCACCGACGCGCTTTGCACGCTCGCGTTCGCGTTGCCGACCGCGGCGCCGTTCGTCACCGTGATCTGGTTGGCCTGCGCGTTGTCGAGGCCAGCCGTTTCGTTGACCGTGAGCGCGCCCGTCGCGCCCATGCCCGCGCCGGGGCCGATCGTCGCGATGGCGCCGACGATGGGCACCGCTTGCGCCTGCGCGTGAGCCGCGCCGGCGACGAACGCAGCGACGCCCATGCACAGGCACGCGCAGACGCGCAGGGCCGGGCGCGCCGCAGCGATTTGCCGCGAGCGCAGCGAGGGGCGCAGGCATGTGCTCATTTCAGACCTCCGAGCGCGCCGCCGAGCACGTTCGATAGCGGTGCGAGCGCGCCCGTCACCGACGAGCTGATCGTGCCGCCGACGCCCGTAGCCGGTCCGCCGATGCCGCCCGAGTTCAGCGGGATCGTGTTGCCGGTCGCCTTGCCGGAGAGGATCTGCGTGACGGCCTGCAAGCCGGTGCCACCGAGTACGCCGCCGGCGGCGACGCCGTTCGAGCCGTGCGCGTTCGTCAGATCGGTGTCGCCGACGAGCGTCGCGATCGTCGGCTCGAACGAGTTGGCCGGGAACGTGGTGGCGCGCACGGCGACCGGGTCCTGGTCGCGCGGCACGGAGACGAACGCGTCGCGCGGCGTGACGCTGCGCTCGACGACGAGGTCGCCCGGATTGGCAACCTGCTCGGCATAGGCATGGCTCGTGAAGCAGGCGGTGACGAGGACGCTGGCGAGAAGGGCGGTGCCGGCCGAAGCGGCGCGCGGCAAGACGGGAGCGTTGCTGAACGACGCCGCCGGCAGCCCGAGGGCGTGCGGCGTCTGTTGGTTCGTACTCATGTCCCGGTCCCTTCTCTCTTGTTGCCTGTGTCCCGCCGTCGTGGGGCGCGTCACTGCTCGCGCGGCCACCGGTCCTGCATTGCCTGGTTATTTGCCGTCTGTTCGTGGCTTCGTCGTGCTTACTTGCGCTGGTATGTCGCGACGTTGCCCTGGGCGACGCGCGCGGCATCGACGGGCACCGGCAGCGGCGAGGGTGGCGCGATCTCGTCCCACAACGTCACCTGGTTGCCGCCGCTTTGCATCAACCGGGGCGTCGCGGCGACCATCAACATGCCGAGCGCGCCGCCGCGTTGCCGCGACAGCATCTGGTCGTCGAGCGAAATATCGTTCATGGATGCAGCATCGGCAGCCGGGGTCGACGGGTTGGTGGCAATCTGGCTGTTGTCCTCCGCGGCAACCGGCGCGGTGGCTTGCAGGCTGGCGGAGGCGGGGTCGGCGGCATCGCCGGAATCCGTCAGCGTGGCGAATCGCGCCGGGGCGGCTTGCGCTGTCGGAGTGCCGGCACTCGCCGGCAGGGCGCTGAACGCGAGAGCTGCGCAGATCGCGAAGTATGGTGCGCGGCGGCTTATCAGATCGATGCGGAATGCGAGTCGCATGATGTGTCTCCTTGGTGCACGCCAATTAGCGAAACGTGTGCCATCGTTCGCAATCCATTGATACGTCTGGCGCCAACCGGCGCAAACACGACTAATGCGTTCCAAATCGGGAAAAAACGTTGCAGCCCTGAAACGGATCAGCAGAAAATACCTATAATTCGTTAAT
Source organism: Paraburkholderia sp. MM6662-R1 (assembly GCF_050436245.1). Classification (NCBI taxonomy): domain Bacteria; kingdom Pseudomonadati; phylum Pseudomonadota; class Betaproteobacteria; order Burkholderiales; family Burkholderiaceae; genus Paraburkholderia; species Paraburkholderia sp. MM6662-R1. Next base: position 3,622,955 of record NZ_JBNDLV010000001.1, read on the forward strand.
CCGCGAGGTACGAAATACTGTCGCGAGAACGCCACGAAAAGCGCTTCCACTAATGTTTTATTTGTCGGCTGAATAAATCGCGATCGGCCGCTAAGCCTTGATGGGCAATGGGTCAATCGATTAAATTCGCATAATTGTTTTCGAAGCGGCGCGCGTATAGTAAGCTCCCGAAAACAGCTTCAGATTTAAAAAAGGCCCATATCGGGCCGTCTCGAACACACACACGCCGCTTTCTTGGGGATCAGCTGTCCGCACGGAATGGAATGGCCGTTCGGGTTTTGCGATTCGCGAATCCTGGACGAGTCAGCGTGTCTGAACCGCAATTTCAGGTGCATGCGTCGTCCTTAACGTTCGTTGGCGAGAGGATCTGAATAATGGAACCCGCAACGCGGCAACTGATTTACGTTTCGCGTGACCCGAGCGCGGAACTGAATACGCGTTTTATGCAGCGTGGCTGGCATGTCGAAGTCGTGGGATCGGCGCGCGATGCGCGCCGGGCAGTGCGCACCGGCTCGGCTGCTGGCGGCCTGCTCGATCTGTCCAGTGATTTCCAGCCGCACGAAATCGCCGCTTTTGAATCCTGTTTGACCATGCCGAACGTCGGCTGGGTCGCTGCCACTACGCCTGGCCAACTCCAGGACGCCGCGTTGCGCCGGCTCGTGCGCGACTACTGTTTTGATTATGTGACGGTGCCGTCTTCTGGCGACCGTATTGTCGACTCGGTCGGTCATGCGTACGGCATGATCTCGCTGAGCGAAACGGCGTCGCACGACGGCTCGCAAGGCGCCGAGGGCGAGATGGTCGGCTCGTGCGACGCGATGCTCGCGCTGTTCCGCTCGATCCGCAAGGTCGCGATGACCGACGCGCCGGTGTTCATCTCCGGCGAATCGGGTACCGGCAAGGAGCTGACGGCAGTCGCCATTCATGAACGCTCGGCGCGGCGCAACGCGCCGTTCGTGCCGATCAATTGCGGTGCGATCCCGCCGCATCTTCTGCAATCGGAGCTGTTCGGCTATGAGCGCGGTGCGTTCACCGGCGCGAACCAGCGCAAGATCGGCCGGGTCGAGGCGGCCAACGGCGGCACGCTGTTTCTCGACGAAATCGGTGATCTGCCGCTCGAAAGCCAGGCGAGCCTGTTGCGCTTCCTGCAGGAGCGCAAGGTCGAGCGGCTCGGCGGCCATAGCGCGATCGACGTCGACGTGCGCATCATTTCGGCCACGCACGTGGACATGACCGCGGCGATGATCGAAGGGCGCTTCCGTTCCGACCTCTATCACCGCCTCTGCGTGCTGCAGATCGACGAGCCGCCGCTGCGCGCGCGCGGCAAGGACATCGAACTGCTCGCGCGGCACATGCTCGAACGTTTCAAGAAGGATGCGAGCCGCCGCCTGCGTGGCTTCGCGCCCGACGCGATCGCCGCGCTGCATAACTACGGCTGGCCCGGCAACGTGCGCGAACTGATCAATCGGGTGCGGCGCGCGATCGTGATGTCGGAGGGACGCGCGATCACCGCGCGCGACCTCGAACTTGCCGAATACGTCGAGATCGTGCCGGTGTCGCTCGCGCAGGCGCGCGAAGCGGCCGAGCGTCAGGCGATCGAGCTTGCGTTGCTGCGGCATCGCGGGCGGCTCGGAGACGCGGCGCAGGAACTTGGCATCTCGCGAGTAACGCTGTACCGGCTGCTGTGCTCGCACGGCATGCGTCATATGGAAGGTGAGCCGATGGCGCCGCCGCACGGCGATTTGCCGGCGTCGGTGCAGCATCTGTAGGCGGCGGGCGAGCGGTGAGACGGGCGACGTGGCATGTGAAGGTCTGGCGCGTCGCCGTGGGTCTCGGGCTGTGCCGGTTCGGACGGATTGACTGTGCCTTCCGGGCGCAGCGACGCCAGCCGGCAAGCGTCGCGTCGAAGCACTTTTGCATGCACGTGTTTGCCGCCCGTATATCGCGTACCGCGATGTTTTCCTTTCCGTCTGGTATTTCCCTCGATATTCCCCATGCGGCGCGCCATGCCCCGGCGGCGTGCGGTCGCGCTTGTTAGAATCGGGTTTTGCTCAATTCCGTGTGCGCGCCTGATCGGGTTCGCGCCGCGCCGAAGGAAACTGCATGAAACAATACCTGGACCTCGTCCGTACGATTCTCGACACCGGCACGTGGCAGGAAAACCGCACCGGCATCCGCACCATCAGCATGCCCGGCGCGATGCTGCGCTTCGATCTGCAACAAGGCTTTCCAGCGGTCACGACGAAGAAGCTCGCGTTCAAGTCGGCGATCGGCGAGCTGGTCGGGTTTCTGCGTGCTTCGCGCAGCGCCGCGGATTTCCGCGAGCTCGGCTGCAAGGTGTGGGACGGGAACGCGAATCAGAATGCGCAGTGGCTCGCCAATCCGTATCGCGAGGGTCCGGATGATCTCGGTGACGTCTACGGCGTGCAATGGCGCAAGTGGCCCGCCTACAAGGTGCTCGACGCCAGCGCAAGTGCACAACTCGCTGACGCGCAGGCGCGCGGTTTTCGCGTGATCACACAGTTCGACGAAGAAGGCCGCTCGAAGGTGCTGCTTTACAAGGCGATCGACCAGCTGCGCCAGTGTCTCGACACGATCATGCAGAACCCCGCCGATCGACGCATTCTGTTCCATGCCTGGAACCCAGCCGTGCTCGACCAGATCGCTCTACCGGCTTGCCATCTGCTGTACCAGTTTCTGCCGAACGTTACGCGCCGCGAAATTTCGCTGTGCCTGTATATCCGCAGCAACGACGTCGGGCTTGGCACGCCCTTCAATCTGACCGAGGGCGCGGCGCTGCTCCATCTGGTCGGACGGCTGACGGGCTATACGCCGCGCTGGTTCAGCTATTTCATCGGCGATGCGCATATCTACGAGAATCAGCTCGATATGCTGCACCAGCAGCTCGAGCGCGAGCCGTACGAGAGTCCGCGGCTCGCGATTTCCGATCGCGTGCCCGACTACGCGGAGACCGGCGTGTACGAGCCGGAATGGCTCGAGACGATCGAGCCTGCGGATTTCTCTCTGGTCGGCTATCGGCATCACGAGCCGCTGACGGCGCCGATGGCGGTCTGATGTCGGTGGGAGCGGGGCGGTAGCGCTCGCCCTCGTCGTCGTCGAATAACAGAAGCCCCGCGATGGTTTGCATCGCGGGGCTTTATTGTTGCCGGGACGGCAGGCGTCCTGCTCAGCTCTTGTGATGCTCGTCACGGTTGCCGCCGCCCTGGTGCTGCTCGGCATGTTGCGGTTGCGGCTGGGGTTGCGGACGTGGCTGCTGCACCTGCTGGGGCCGCGGTTCGGGGCGTGGCTGCTGCATCTGCGGACGCGGCTCGGGCCGGGCTTGCGGCATCGGCTGTGAACGCGGTTCGAAATGCGGCTGCTGCGCGTGCTGGAACTGCGGTTCGGGCCGAGGGGCTTGCGGCATCGGCTGCGGACGCGGTTCGACACGCCGCTGTTGCGCCTGCTGCATTTGTGGTTCGGGACGCGGTTGCTGCGGCGGGAGGGCGTGCGGCGCCTGTTGCGTCACAGGCGGATGCGAGTTTGGCACTCGCGCCTGTTGCTGCGCGGCCGGGTTGTCCGGCGGATGGGGCACACCGGACTGTTGCGCGAAGCTCGGCTGTTGCGCGCCGCCCGGTTGCGCCATGCGCGGTGCCTGCTGCGCCATCGGGGTATGCGGCTGCGTCCATGCCGGCTGAGACCTGCCGACCGCGCCCCATTCCTGCGGCGCGCCGCGCTGCCGTGCGTACGCCGCCGTGTTGGCTGAATTCCCACCGGCTGCATGCGGCGGCCGCGGCACACCATTCGACGGATGGCCCATATTGCCCGCGAGCCCGCTCTCGCCAGACTGCGGCGGACGCGGCTTGCCGACCGTCTGCGGCGGCATGCCCTGACGCGCTTGCGGCGCTTCGCCATGCGGCCCCACGACGCCGGCTTCGCCGGGCCGCTGGCCAGCCTGCTCGACGCCATGCGGGCCGTTACCGCCCATTGCGCTGGGCGCGCCGGGCGCACCGGCGGCCATCCCCGGCGGACGTCCCGGCACATGCGATTGCACGACCCGCACGTTCGCCATCGGCAGCGCGTTCGGTGCGCCGGTCATATGCGCCGGCACCGCGGTGCGCACGACCGGCTGGCCGCCGCCGGGCACCCGACCGCCGCTTTGCGCGAAGCGCTGCGCGAGCTCGTCGTGATAAGCGGCCGGCATGACGGGATTGCGAGTCGCGACGACCGGCCGGCCGACGACGCTCGCCGGTGGCCGGTAGTTCGCGCGCCGCAGATCCGACCCGAAGCTTTCGCGCACCGGCGCGATCCCCGGTGCGCCCGGGTTGATCCGCGCGTTGCGCCACTGCGCCGGATCGACCTTCTGCGAAAAGCGTCGGACTGGCTGACCGTGCACGAACGCTGTCGCCGGCACGGCTGTCACACCGCCCGGCACGCGATAGTTCACGTATGTGTTGTGGATGTTCACGTTGCGGCGGTAGTCGTTGACGATCGCCGTGCGGTTCACGCGGTCGTAGTACCCAGCGCTCCAGCGGTCGTGACCGCCCCAATGCGGATGCCACCGCTCGCCCGGCCCGAGCGGAAACCACGCGACGCCCGCCGCGATGACGCCGCCGACCGCCAGGTTCACACCCCAGTCGACGCCGCCGTCGTCGTCGCCGACGAATGCGACGAGCGCCGGCGCATAGACCGGCGTCGCGTCCGCTTCGAGCGGACCTGGCACCCAGGCCCACGTGCCGTCGAGCTCGGCCCAGCGGCCGTAGTGGTACGGCGCGAAGCCCCAAGGTTGGTCGTCGACCCAGGTCCAGCCCCACGGCGCCTGCCAGACCCAGTGGCCGTCGTGATACGGCGCCCAGCCGGCCGGCGTCGCACTCGGCACCCACACTTCGCCGTACTGCGGCGTCTCGCGCCATGTGCCGTTGGCATCGAGGTCCTCGTAGCCGGGGATGTCGCGCGACACGTAGCGCGCCGACAGCGAGCGGTCTTCGGTGGCGTCGCGGCTGGCGGCCCACTGGTCGAGTTCGTCGAGAGCAGGGGCGCGGTTGTCGGCGAGCTGCTGCAGGCTGGTGCCGGCAAAGCGGATCTGCTGACCCGCCGCGACCGGCACTTGGCCGCCGTCGCCGTATGCGATCGCGCTGCCGCTGCGCACGGTGACGGTCGTACTGCTGCCGTCCGGCGCGACGTCGACACGGTAGTCGCCGGGACCATTTACGCCGAGCGCAAGGTTCGGCGTGTCGATTTCATACGACGAGCCCGGCGCGAGCTCGCGCACGCGCGTCGATAGCGTGCCTTGCGCGACTTTCAGTTGCGCGGTCGTGTCGTCGAGATTGAGCACGTCGAGGCTCGTGTTCTGGCCGAGGCGCACCGCGGTCGAGCCGATGTGCAGCTCGGAGCGTGCGTTCCGGTCGTTCCATAGCTGGTCGCCGGTCGTCAGCGGCCGGTTGATCTGCGCGTACGACCAGTCGGTCGCGCCGGCGGGCTCGGTGGTCACGGCGCCGGCCGTGTAGTTCAGCCGCGCGACGCGCCCCGGCGGATCGCCCCCCGACGGAGCGCCGCCCGACGGATCGCCGCCCGACGGATCGCCGCCCGGCCCGACGGCCGCCGCGGCTTGTGGCGTGGGTGTCGCTTGCTGCGCCAGGGCGCTCTGCGCCGCGAGCGCGACGGCGGCCGCGATCAGCGTATAGCCGCTCATCCGGCGTCGGATCCCGGCATGCTGCACGGGCTGCTTGGCGTGTGTCATGACTGATCTCCGACGGACGTGGCAATGGGCCGGGTCCGTTCAGTCACTGTACTTGCCGCCTATGTTTCAAGAGTCGCTCATTTGTAATGTGGATTCACTGGCGTGTAACAAAAGGTCTCGCGGCGTCGGGCCGCCGGCAGGTGAACGGTCTATCCGGCCAGAAACGCATCGAATTGTTGATGGCCGGCCGGCGTGACGCGCAGCACGCGCGGCCGCTCGGTCCGCTCGACCCAGCCATGCGCCGACCACGCATCGAGCAACGCCGCGCCGAGCGCGCCGCCCAGATGCGGTCGGCGCATGCTCCAGTCGAGGCAGGTGCAAGCGAAGCGCCGCCGTCGGGTCTTCTGCGCGGCCATATCGACGCCCCAGTCGGCGAAGCGGGCGACGCCCTGCGCGGTCGCTTCGAGCGAAGCGCCGTCTTGCGTCAGCAGTCCGCGCTCGAGCATGCGCTCGAACATGCGCACCGACAGCTCGCCTGCCATGTGGTCGTAACAGGTGCGCGCGTAGCGCATTTCTAGCGGCACGGTGCGTGCCGGACGCGGCACGGAGCGCTGTGGCGCGCTGACCTGCGCGACGTTGGCGAGTGCTTCGATCGATGCGGCGATGTCCGCCGACGCGATACGGAAATAGCGATGCCGGCCGCGCACTTCGAGCGCGAGCAGCCCGCCGTCGGTGAGCCGTCCGAGATGGGCGCTCGCCGCCGATGGCGACAGCCCCGCGATCATCGTCAGTTCGCCGGCTGGGCGGGCGCTGCCGTCCATTAGCGCCCACAGCATCGCGGCGCGGCCGGGATCGGCGAGTAGCGCGCCGATGCGGCTCAGGCCCGGGGAAGTGGTTCTGGTCGTCTAAGAGGGGGGCGGTCATGGCGCGTCTCCTGAATGGGCCAAAGGGCAGCGCGGTCCAATCGCAAAGCCCGCCGCCACGATTCCTACTCTACGCGCATCGGGTATTCGATGTTTCAGCTTCGCGTGAACAATCGATGCGACGGACGTGTCCGGCTCGGTCCGCGTTTGCGCGTCGTCGCGAGCCGCCAGGCTAGAATCGAAGCCTGTCCTTGCAGGAAATCGATGTGATGAAAACTCTTCTCGCCGTCGCCGCGGCGGTTCTGCTGTCCAGCGCCTGCGCGGGGGGCGGAGCCGGCTCGGGGTCGGCCGGCAGCGGCAGCATCAACATGTACGGCACCGTCGACACAGGGATCAGCGTCCACAACTAGGCCCACCCTCGGCCCATCGGCGCGCTTCGCGCCGCGTCCCCAATCGACGCCGCGCCGCGCGCAATATTGCGCTCGTATAATCGCCTCCTTTCAATGCATCCGATTGACCGGAGTCAAGATGAGCACTGTTCCCACCGCACCGCTGGACCGTTCGGAAACCACCTTCCGCTTTCTCGCCGAGCCGACCTCGGTCAACTTCGGCGGCAAGGTGCATGGCGGCGCGCTGATGAAGTGGATCGACGAAACCGCCTACGCATGCGCCGCGGTATGGTCTGGGCGCTATTGCGTGACGGTTAGCGTCGGCAATATCCGTTTCCGTCGGCCGATCCTCGTCGGCAATCTGGTCGAGCTGCGCGCGCGCGTCGTCGCGACGGGCCGCACCAGCATGCACATCCACGTGTCGGTGCACGCGGGCGACCCGAAGGGCGGCGAACTGCTGCAGACCACCGACTGTCTCGTCGTCATGGTCGCCGTCAACGAGAACGGCCATCCGGTGCCGGTGCCCGCCTTCCTGCCAGAGACCGACGAACAGAAACGCCTCGCCAGGTACGCGATGGACGTGAAGGAAGCGCTCGACGCGATCGTCGAGCTGAAGCCGGAAGAAGTCGCGCAGGGAAAGATCTAGGCGCGCATCATCATGCGGTGCGTCCGACCATATCCTTCGGTCGCACCCACTCGTCGAACTGCTGCTCGGTGAGATAGCCGAGCGCCAGCGCCGACGCCTTCAGCGTCGTGCCTTCCTTGTGCGCCTTCTTCGCGATCTGCGCGGCCTTGTCGTAGCCGATGTGCGGATTGAGCGCCGTCACCAGCATCAGCGATTCGTTGAGCAAGGTATCGATGCGCTCGTGATTCGGCTCGATGCCGGCCGCGCAGTTGTCGTTGAAGCTGTGCGCGCCGTCGGCGAGCAGGCGCACCGACTGCAGCACGTTGTGCGCGATCATCGGCCGGAACACGTTGAGCTCGAAGTTGCCGCTCGCGCCGCCGATGTTCGCGGCGACGTCGTTGCCGAACACCTGCGCGCACAGCATCGTCAACGCTTCGGACTGGGTCGGATTGACCTTGCCCGGCATGATCGAGCTGCCCGGCTCGTTTTCGGGGATCGACAGCTCGCCGAGACCGCAGCGTGGGCCGCTCGCGAGCCAGCGGATGTCGTTGGCGATCTTGTTCAGGCTCGCGGCCACCGTTTTGAGCGCGCCGTGCGCGAATACCAGCGCGTCGGCGGCTGCCATCACCTCGAACTTGTTCGGCGCCGACACGAACGGCAGACCGGTCAGCTTGCCGATCGCGGCGGCGACGCCGTCGGCGAACTTCGGGTGCGCGTTCAGTCCCGTGCCGACCGCGGTGCCGCCCTGCGCAAGCTCGTACAGATGCGGCAACGCCGACTCGACGTGCCGGATGCCGTGCTCGAGCTGCGCGACATAGCCCGAGAACTCCTGGCCAAGCGTGAGCGGCGTCGCGTCCTGCAGGTGCGTGCGGCCGATCTTGACGACGTCGGTGAACGCTTTCGCCTTGCCGTCGAGCGTGTCGCGCAACGTTTTCAGCGCGGGCAGCAGATGCTTGACGATGGCATCCGCGGCAGCCACGTGCATCGCGGTCGGAAACACGTCGTTCGACGACTGCCCGCGATTCACGTCATCGTTCGGATGCACCTTGCGCGCTTCGCCGCGCTCGCCGCCGAGCAGCTCGCTCGCGCGGTTCGCGATCACCTCGTTCAGGTTCATGTTGGTCTGCGTGCCCGAGCCGGTCTGCCAGACCGCCAGCGGAAATTCGTCCGGATGCTTGCCGTCGATGATCTCGTCGGCCGCCTGCATGATCGCGCGGGCCTTCTGCTCGTCGAGCACACCGAGGCCGAGGTTGACCTCGGCGGCCGCGCGCTTGATCACCGCGAGCGCGGTGATCAGCTCGGGCGACTGCTTTTCCGTCGAAATCTTGAAGTTCTGCAGCGAGCGCTGCGTCTGCGCGCCCCACAGGCGGGCGTTCGGCACCGCGATTTCGCCGAACGTGTCGCGCTCCATCCGTACGTCTTCAGTCATGGTTGACTCCGCTTCTCAAAGTTCCGAGTTGACAGGCAATAACGAGAATAGACCCGTTAGCGCATTCCGGTAAAAACCGGCCTGCGGATCGAAAATGTAGGTGCGCGTCTGGCCGTTCTCGACGTCGGTCCAGACGAGCGGCGACAGGGGCGCGCCGATCGAGCGCAGATAGGCGAGCTGGGCCGCGTCGGCGAGCGTCACGTGGTAGCTGTGATCGGGCTGGATGGCGCGCTCGAAGATGCCGGCGACCTGATTCGCGAGTTCGGGGCTGTGGATCACGAGTGCGAGCTCGGTGTTCAGATTGGCCGAGCGCGGGTCGAGGTTCATCGAGCCGATGACGAGAATCTGGTGGTCGATCACATAAGTCTTCGCATGCAAACTCGCGCGCGAACGCGAGCCGACCAGCCCCACGTTCGGCGTGTCCTGGAATGACCTGAATTCGTACAGTTCGACGCCTGCCTTTAGCAGCGGCACCCGGAACGGGCTGTAGCCGGCCTGCACGGCGACCGCGTCGGTAGCCGCGAGCGAGTTGGTCAGCACTGCGATGCGGATGCCGCGGCGCGTGAGCTCGCCGGCCGCCTGCACGCCCGACGCGTGCGGCACGAAGTAGGGCGACACGATCAGGAAGTCGTGCTGCGCGTCGCGCATCAGTTCGCGCAGCCGCGCGAGCGGCGGGCTCACGTAGTCCGGCGACGGATGCGCGATCTTCTCCGGCAGGTCCGCCCAGAATTCCGCACTTGCCCACGTGAGGCCGAGCTGCTCGCTCGTAATCTGCGCGGCGAGCGGCGTCGCGTTCAGCGGTTTCGCGTTGTACGGATCGGCATTGGTGCGCCAGTGGTGGCGCAGGTCGTCGCGCGTCTGGTCGAGTTCTTTCTGGTCGAATTTCTGCTTGTTCAGCGCACGCAGCGGATAGGCGAGGTCGCTGTTCCAGTAGTCGTCGAAACTCGCTGAGACGTCGGCGACGATCGGGCCCGCCGCGAGCACGTCCATGTCGCGGAACTGCAGCGTTTCGCTGGCGCTGAAGTACTCGTCGCCAAGATTGCGCCCGCCGACGATCGCGAGCTGGTTGTCCGCGATCATCGCCTTGTTGTGCATGCGGCGCGTGAAGTGGCCGATCTGCGTGAATACGTTCGTGGTGCGCTCGAACATGCCTTGCTGGGCGCTGCCGAACGGATTGAAGACGCGGATCTCGATGTTGTCGTGCGAGTTCAGCCCCGCCATGATGCGGTCGATGTCCTTGAAGTTCAGATCGTCGACCAGCATGCGCACGCGCACGCCGTGATCGGCCGCATACAGCGCGGCGCCGAGCAGCAGCTTGCCGGTGGTGTCCTCGTTGGCAATGTAGTACTGCATGTCGAGGGTTTTGGTCGCCGCGCGCGCGAGCGCGATGCGCATCTGCAACGCGTCGGTGCCGTTCGCCAGCACGCGAAAGCCCGACTGCTCCGGATGCTTCGCCTCGAACGGCGCGAGCGCTTCGCGCAGCGGCGTATCCGCGGTGGCGGGGAGTGCGTGCGTGAGCTGGCGGTTGAACGCGGTGGCGGGCGGCTTCGTCGCGCAGGCGGTCACCAACGCCGCCGCGCAAGAGAGCAGGAAAAATTGCCTCGTCGTGCTGACTATCGAGTGGCGGCGCGCGGCCCGCCGATGTTGTTCGAATTGGCCCTGCACGCTGTTTTCCCCTTGTTTTGCAAGCTTTTCGCGTGGCGACAGCGAAGGCCTGCGCACGCTGTCGAGAAAACCATTCTAAGGGAATTGGGGCGCGTGTTCGTCGTTCGTCTGCAAACGCAGCAGCGTGCCGCGCGTCGGTCGGGAGGGCGCCGCGATTCGGTGATCCATCACCCGATGCGAACCGCGGCGCGCCCACGCTCTATCAGACGCGCCCGGCGCGCAGCGCGCGCTCGCCGTCGGGATGGGTCGAGCCTTTCGCCGGGCGACCCGCCCACACTCCCGCGAGCAGCGAGCCCGACAGGTTGTGCCAGACCGAGAACAGCGCGCCCGGCAGCGCGGCGAGGGGCGTGAAGTAGAGCTTGCCGAGCGTCGCGGCGAGACCGGAGTTCTGCATGCCCACTTCGATCGCGAGCGTACGGCAGACGGCTTCGTCGAAACCGAGCAGACGGCCGCCCCAGTAGCCGCCGAGCAGGCCGATGCCGTTGTGCAGGATGACGCCGACCATCACGACGAGGCCCACCGACGCGATGCTCTTCTGCGTGCCGCCCACCACCGCGCCGATGATCAGCACGATCGCGACCATCGACACGAGCGGCAGGATCGGTTCGATCTTGCGCACGAGCTTGCCGAACAGATGATTGACGACGAGACCGACGACGATCGGCAGCGCGACTATCTGCAGGATGCTCATCAGCATGCCGTGCACGTCGACGACGATCGACGCGTCGACGTAAAGGCGCGTGAGCAGCGGGGTCGCGAACACGCCGACGAGCGTCGACAGCGCGCTGATCGTCACCGACAGCGCGACGTCGCCGCGCGCGAGATAAATCATCACGTTCGACGCGGTGCCGCTGGCGACGCTGCCGACCAGCACCATGCCGGCGGTCAGCTCGGGCGGCATGCGCAGCGCCCGGGCGATGACCCACGCGGCGAGCGGCATCACGAGGTAGTGCAGCACGATGCCGGCGATCACCGGCGCGGGCCGCGAAAACACGCGCAGGAAATCGCCGGCCGACAGCGTGACGCCCATCGCCAGCATGATGATCGTGAGGAGCGTGGTGACGTGCGGCGCAACGCCGGAAAACGAGGCCGGCGACAAGTACGCGGCGACCGAGACGAGCACGGCCCAGAGCGGGAACAGGCGGGTGACGCGGGCAAGCATGGCGGGTGGTCCTTGGTTATGTTGTATCGCGGGAAAGCGGGGGCTGCGGCGCGGCCGGGTGTCGGCTGGCGGCTGGCGTTGCGGCGTTTGCCGCGCCAAAACGGGTGAAGCGGCTGCGGCCAAGCGCCGTGGCGAAAGCGCGGCAAAAACGGGCGGCCAATTGAAGCCGCACGCGAAGCGGGCAATGGTGAGCGCGCGAGCGGCGCCAATCCGGCGCCTGCCTTCGTGAGGCGCGCCGTCGTGCGGTTCGTGACGCGTGAGCGCGGGTTAGCGCTCGCGTTCCGCGGCGGCCATTTTACCTTTTACAGGGAGTGCTTCAGGAGTGGAGCGTACGGCTACTTCGCTCAAACCGAGCGCGCGGGCGGCGTGGCCGATGCCGCCGTCGGCGCCTGCCGCCGGCTCAGCCTGTGAAAACGCAGCGTCATCAGCAGCGCGACGCTCGCGAGACCTGCGGCGAGCCCCCACCACAAGCCGCGCGCGCCGAGGCCGGCGTGAAACGCGAGCAGATAGCCGGTCGGAAAACCGATCACCCAGTAGCCGAACGCGGCCGCGATCATCGGCACGCGCGTGTCCTTCAGGCCGCGCAGACAACCGGAGCCCACCGCCTGCATCCCGTCGACGATCTGGAAAATCGCCGCCACGCCGAGCAGCGAACTGGCGAGCGCGATGGTCGGCGCATTGGCCGGGTCGTCCAGATGCAGATACAGACCGACGATCCAGTGCGGCGCGGTGATCAGCACGAGGCCCGACATCGACATGAAGCCGACGCCGAGGGCGAGCGCGACGAAGCCCGCGTGGCGCGCGGCGAGCGGCTGACCGGCGCCGGCCCAGTAGCCGACCCGCACGTTGGCCGCCTGGCCGATCGACAGCGGCACCATGAACGCGACCGACGCGACGTTCAGCGCGATCTGATGCGCGGCCAGTTGCGATTCGCCGAGCAGGCCGACCATCAGGCCAGTGGCGAGGAACAGCGTCGACTCGACGCCGTAGGTGATCGCGACCGGCCAGCCGATGCCGAACAATTCGCCCATCAACGAATTAGTAAGGACTTTCCCGATCTCGTGGCATAGCGATATGCCAGGATGGTTGGTGCTAGACAACTCATCTGGGAAGGGGAAAGTCATGGACAAGATTACTCGTATCGGCGTGGATCTGGCCAAGAACATCATCCAGGTACACGGCGTGGACAGCATGGAACGCGTGGTGGTCAGGAAAGCCATTTCACGGCAGAAGTTTCTCGAATGGTTTGCCAACCTCGAGCCGTGCCTGGTCGCAATGGAAGCGTGCAGCGCAGCCCACTACTGGGGGCGCAAGCTGCGCGCGCTCGGCCACGAGGTTCGGCTGATCGCGCCGCAGCTCGCCGCGCCCTACCGCAAGGGCGGCAAACACGTGAAAAACGACAGGCTCGATGCCGAGGCCATCTGCGAGGCCGCGGGCCGACCGCACATGCGCTTCGTGGCCGTCAAAACGGCAGAGCAGCAAAACGTGCTGCTGCTGCACCGGATGCGGGACGGTTTCGTTGAGGAGCGTACCGCGCTCGTCAACCGGCTGCGCGGTGAGCTGGTCGAGTTCGGCGTGTTCCTGCCGCAAGGCATCAATGCATTTCGTGCCCACTTCGTCGAGGCACTGGAGGACGGGGCCACCGAACTGAACGGTGTCGCGCGCACTGCGCTGCTGCGAGGCTGGGAGCACCTGCAGGGCCTCGACCAGCAAATCGCCTGGTGCGACGCGCAAGTCGCCACGCACGTGAAGCACGACAGCAACGCGCAGCGCGTGATGGCGGTCATCGGCATCGGGCCGCTCACCGCGTCGGCCACGGTGGCTACCGTCGGCGACGCTCGCCTGTTCAAAAACGGCCGCCAATTTGCCGCCTGGATCGGCACGGTGCCCAAACAGAAGAGCAGCGGCGGCAAGACCCACCTGGGCCGCATCACCAAACAGGGCAACACGTATCTGCGCACGCTGCTGTTCCAAGGCGCGCGCTCGGCAGTAACGAGCGCCCATCGACGAACCGACCGGCTCTCGCGCTGGATCGTTCAGCTCCAGGCACGCGTGGGTTGGTATCGAACGCTGGTGGCTGTCGCCAACAAGCACGCGCGCATCCTCTGGGCAATTCTGGCCAAGGGCGAGCGCTTCGATCCCTCGTATGTCTCCACTCCCTCAACACCGGCCCAGCCACGGTAGGACAACAGCATGAACAGGTAAATTCGCAGCGTCACCTAAAAGCGTGACTTCGTAATCCAGGACGCAAAGGCAAGGATAGCGACAGGTCAGACCGGCAGCGGGCGAACTCGAAAAGCTGTGAGGCGCTACACGAAATGTATTCGCCGTCCAACGGATGGAGTCCTGCTGCGCGGTTACTATCCGGGCCCGGGCACCCGCAATGATAGTGCTCAACAAGGCCGTTTATAGGTGTGCAGTCTGTCTCGCCGCTGAATGCCGAATGTGTACCCCGATGACATGGCAATCGAATGGATGGACGAGGATGGATGGATAAATCAACCCCAGCTTGCAAAAAAAGGGAAGTCCTTATAGGCAGCTTCGGCCGCGTCGCGACGACGAAATGGCGGAAGCGCGGCCGCAGATGCAGCAGCGCCATCAGCACGAGCGCGGTCAGCCACACGGTGATCGTGGTCGCGGCTGCCGAGCCGAGAAAACCCAGCCGCGGCAGCCCGTACGCGCCGTGGATGAGCCCGTAGTTCAGGAAGCCGTTCACGCCGACGCTCGCGATCGACACCCACAACAGGCGCCGTGCCGCGCCGATCGCCGGCAGAAACGAGCGCATCAGGCCGACGCCGATCAGGCTCGCGGGTGCGCCCCAGCGCAACACCGCCGCGTATCGGCCGACGTTGTGCGCGAGCAGGCCCGGCTCGCCGACCGCGAGCAGGATCCTCGACGCGAACGACAGCAGGATGAACGCCGGCACCGACAGCAGCACCGACAGCACGAAACCGGTCCAGTAAATATGCGGCACCCGGCCGTCGTCCCGCGCGCCGCGCGCGTGCGCGACGCTGACGCTGACCGAGGTCAGCACGCCCTGCAGCAGCGTGACGACGACGAAAAAGAGGTTCGCGCCGAGGCCGCCGGCGGCGAGCGCATCGGGGCCGAGCGAGCCGAGCAGGATCGTGTCGGTGACGCTCATCGCCATTTGCGACAGTTGCGCGATCGCGAGCGGCGCGGCGAGCCGCGCGGTGTCGGCCGCGTGGCGGGATAGGGTCGGCGGCCGGCTGGCCGCGCGGGCGAAGCTGGGTTGAGTCATCGAATGCCTGACGGCGAAAAGTGGCAGCGGTGGCAACAGCGGTGGCGTCAGCGAAAGGCGGGCGCGAGCGGCGCCGCATTGCATCTCGCCGCGCGCTCCGACGGGCGTTGGAGCGGCCGGGCAGCCGGCGGGAAAAAACCGCGACGCGGCGCCGAGCCGGTCAGCCGACTCCTCGCCCGTGGCGCGGTCCGTCGTTTACCTGTCGAAACCGACAGCTTATTGCCTCCCCCGGCCGCTGTCGATGGACGACGCACAATTCTGGTGCGTGCCGTCCTGCGATTTTCCGGACTGGCGTCAGCCTTCGTGGACCGCGATCCGCGTATCGCCGAGCAGCACGACCTGGCCCGCGCGGATCTTGCAGGTCTTACGCGTCTCGACCCGGCCATCGACCATCACGGCGCCGTCGGCAACCATCATCTTCGCGGCGCCGCCACTATCCGCGAGGCCCGTGATCTTCAGCAGATTGTGGAGTTCGACGTATTCGCCGGTCAGCGTGAAATTGAGGTTGGGCATGGCGTTTGCACCTTTGGGCACGGGGTCGCGTTGGGGTTCGCATCATAAAGCAAGCGCACCCGGAGCGGCGGCGCGGCCATCCGGCGAGCCCTTCGCGCAAGCAAATGAAAGTAGATGTTATTCAGTTGTCGGAAAGTGAAACGTTCCGTAACGCTGGTCGCACCGGACGGATTTCACTCTTAGAGTGCAGTTTCAGCAGCAAAGCCCGCTGGCTTCCGGGATCGCTCCCCGGCCGCCCATCCAGCGACGCACAGACCGGACGAGGCGCGCGCGACGTCCCGTCATCACGACGCCAGAGAGTCCGCCCGTGTCACAACAACTCCAGAGAGGATAACCATGACCCAGATTCGTTCGCTCCTGTTCGGTACCGCCCTCACTGCTTTTGCCGCGACGGCGGCCGTTGCGCAGACCGCGCAGCCGGCAGCAGGCATCGGCGCTCAGCCGCAGATCCAGAGCCAGGGCGCCGCCGACATGGCGCCGCCGCCGGCCCGTTTGACGGCTTCGGGCTCCACCGACCCGCTCGTGCAGAAGCGCGACGCCGACGCGAAGGCCAACGCCGAGTATCGCGCGGCCAGGAAGTCCTCGAAAGCGGAATTGAAGGCGGAGCAGAAGGCCGCGAAGGACCAGTACAAGGAGCAGGTGCGCGGCGCGAAGCTGAACCAGAAGGCGGACAAACAGACCGCCAATAACGAAATGAAGATGAACATGGAAGGGCAGGCTGCCGCGCAGGGCGACGGCGCGGACGTCAAGCACTAAGCCCTGCTGGATGCCGCGGCGCGCGGGTCTGCGAGGCTCGCGCGCCGCGGGCGTCAGGCGAAGGCCGACAAGAAAGCCGCGCTCGCCCAGGCGAAAGCGGACAAGACCACAGCCGACGCGCAGGCCGACGCCGACAAGGCCAGCGCTGCTGCCAACCTGAAGGACGCGAAGAAACAGTAGTGCGCGGCGTAGACCGGCGGATCGGCGCCCGAAAAAAGGGGCGCTTGTCGCATGAGGTTGTATGGATATACAGTGTGCGTCGCATCCTGAAAATCCATCCAACCCGCGAAACCGATCAGTGTCCACCGTCGCCGAATCCGCTCCGTCGTTCGATACCGCCGCCTGGCTAGCGAAGCTCAACGACGCCCAACGCGAAGCCGTCGAATACGGGACCGACACGCCAGACGCGCTGCCCGGCGCGCTGCTCGTGATCGCGGGCGCCGGCTCCGGCAAGACCAGCACGCTCGCGCACCGCGTCGCCAATCTGGTGGTGAAGGGTGCCGATCCGCAGCGCATCCTGCTGTTGACCTTCTCGCGCCGCGCGGCGCTCGAAATGATCCGCCGCGTGACCCGCATCGCGGGCGCCGCGGCCGCTACCGTCGGTCCACGCGCCGCGCTCGCGCAAGGGCTCACGTGGGCGGGTACCTTCCATAGCGTCGGCGCGCGGCTGTTGCGCGAATACGCGGATCTGATCGGCCTCGCGCCCGCGTTCACGATCAACGACCGCGAAGACTCCGCCGACCTGATGAACCTCGTGCGCCACGAGCTTGGACTGTCCGCGAAGGAGAGGCGGTTTCCGGCGAAGGGCACCTGCTTCGCGATCTACTCGCGTGTCGTCAACACCGGCGCATCGCTCGGCCAGGTATTGCACCGCGCGTTTCCGTGGTGTCGCGATTGGGAGGACGATCTGCGCCGGCTGTTCGCCGCATACGTCGACGCCAAACAGAAGCAGAGCGTGCTCGACTACGACGATCTGCTGCTCTACTGGTCGCACATGGCCGCCGAGCCCAGCATCGCGGCCGATCTGTCGGCGCGTTTCGATCATGTTCTGGTCGACGAATACCAGGACACCAACCGCCTGCAGGCGTCGATCCTGCTCGCAATGAAGCCGGACGGCCGTGGCCTGACCGTGGTCGGCGACGACGCTCAGTCGATCTATTCGTTTCGCGGCGCGACGGTGCGCAATATCCTCGACTTTCCCACGCAGTTCGAGCCGCCCGCCAGGCAGGTCACGCTCGAGCGCAACTATCGCTCGACCGAGCCGATTCTCGCCGCGTCGAACGCGGTGATCGAACTCGCGAGCGAGCGCTACACCAAGAATCTGTGGACCGACAAGGCGTCGGCGCAGCGCCCGCGCCTCGTCATGGTCGCCGACGATGCCGCGCAAGCTCGCTACGTCGTCGAGCAGGTGCTCGAGGCGCGCGAGCAGGGCGTGAAGCTGAAGTCGCAGGCGGTTTTGTTTCGCGCCGCGCATCACAGCGCCGCGCTCGAGATCGAGCTCACGCGCCGCAACATTCCATTCGTCAAGTTCGGCGGGCTCAAATTTCTCGACTCGGTGCATGTGAAGGACGTGCTCGCGGTGCTGCGCTGGGCCGAGAATCCGCGCGATCGCGTCGCCGGCTTTCGCGTCGTGCAGCTGCTGCCGGGCGTCGGCCCGGCCACCGCGGCGAAGGTGCTCGACGACATCGTCGTGCGCGCGGACGGCGGCGATCCGGTCGCGACCGCGGGCGGTGTGCTGGCCGCGTTTGCGGCGCCCGCGCGCACGCAGGAAGACTGGCATCCGTTCGTCAAGCTGATGTCGAGCGTGTACGGCCGGCAAACGCCGTGGCCCGCCGAGTTCGAGATGGTGCGGCGCTGGTACGAGCCGCATCTGGAGCGTAATCACGAGGACGCCGCGATCCGTCACGCGGACCTGCTGCAGATGGAAAGCATCGCGGGTACGTATCCGTCGCGTGAACGCTTCCTGACCGAATTGACGCTCGATCCGCCCGACGCGACCAGCGATGAATCCGGCGTGCCGCTGATCGACGAGGACTACCTGATCCTGTCGACGATCCATTCGGCGAAGGGTCAGGAGTGGCGCAACGTGTTCGTGCTGAACGGCGTCGACGGCTGCATTCCTTCCGATCTCGGCACCGGCAGCGACGAGGAAATCGACGAGGAGCGGCGCCTGCTCTACGTGGCGATGACGCGCGCGAAGGAAGACCTGCATATCGTCGTGCCGCAGCGCTTTTACGTGCACAACCAGACGCATCTGGGCGACCGCCATGTGTGGGCGTCGCGCACGCGCTTCATCGCCACGCCGATGCTGCCGCTGTTCGACGCCTATGCATGGCCGCGCATTGCGGTGGCGAGCGCGCCGAGCGCGGCGGGGCTCGCCGCGGCCGCGCAGGCGAAGATCGAGATCGCGGCGAAGCTCAGGACGATGTGGGATTGAGCCGCTAGCACCGCGCGTTGGGATCGACGCGCGGGCAGGGGGCGCGTCGATCCGACGAAGGGACGCGCGCCGCGCGGGTCAGTGGAAGCTCAGCGCGACTGCCGCTGCTGTTGCTGCGCGACCGGAGGCGGCGGCACGAAGAAATTGCGCAGCCATGCCGCGAGCCGCGAGAACACGTCGTACGGCTCCTCGACGAAAATCTCCGGCTTCAAGAGCCGCAGATACTCCATGATCTGCTGCGCTTCCTGCTTCTGGAACGTGCCGTGCGAAATGCCTAGCCGCAACAGCCCACGCAGTTCGCCGAGCTTCTCGCGCGCGGTGCTGCCCACGCTCGTCTCGCACGCGACCTTCGCCTCGTAGACGCGCTGGCGCAGCGATTCGACGAGCCGCCATGCCGGCGTCTGCATCACTTCCTCGAGCGCCTGAATGTCCTGCACCGTGCTCTTGATCTGCGAGGCGAGGGGGTCGACCAGCGTCGCGTCGCCTTCCGCTTCCTTGACGATTGCGGCGGCCCAGTCGCGGCATTGCTTGGTGAGCTCCTCGGGCGTCCATTCCGAGCGCGCCGCGAAACCGAAGCCGAACTCGCCCGCCTGCCGCATCAGGATCGACACGACGTCCGGGAATTCCTTGTCGAGCGTGCGTTTGGCCCACGCGTACTGGCCGCCTTGCAGCATCCGCTGTACCGCGTGCTCGGTGAGCGGCACCATGTTGTCGAGCAGCTTGGCGCGTAAGAAATCCTCGAACGACGGCGTCGCGAACTGCGGATCGAGCTTCAGCGAGACCCGTAAAAAAGCCTCGAAGTCCTTGCGCAGCGACGAGACGGTCTCGTCCTTGAGCTTCAGGGTGATTTGACCCATGTGTTATCCCGTTTAATGCGGCCGCGCGCGGCGCGCCGTCGCAAGATCGCCCGGCCGCTCGCGGACCGAGGCGATGCGACGCCGGTTGCCGACGCGCTTGATTCCAGCCTGTTGCCGCGTAACCAGCGGGACGACTCCCGATGAGCGGACCTCGACTGCATATCGGCGGGGTGGCGGGAAACTTGAGGGCGGCCCGGCGACGCGCGGACGCTTTGGAGGGAGGCTTCGGGCAATGGCCCGCTTGGGAGTCGCTTGAAGGGGAGTGCGCGGCCCGCGACGCGGCGAGGTGTCGACGGGACCGCTGATGAGTCGATGAGCGTAGAGACAGGACGCGCTTACTTCGGCACCACGCACTGCCAGACGAAGAACACGCCTAGACCGACTGCGATCGTCAGCAGCGGCCGGCGCGTCAGCGCGCTAACGACGATCGCGGCGAGCGCGCCGACCAACTGCGGATTGCGCCAGCTCAGCTCGGCGTTGTTGCCGTGCGGCGACACGGCCATCGGGACGATGATCGCGGTCAGCACGGTGACCGGCACGAAGCTAAGCGCGGCGCGCAGAAGCGGCGGGAACACGAGCCGGTCGCCGAGCACGAACACGGCCGCGCGGATCAACCACGTAATCGCGGCCATGCCGACGATCAGAACGACGTAGTTCATCGCGTGGCCTCCACGGGACGGCGCGCGCCACGCAGGTTCAGACGCGACATCGACAGCAGCACGCCGACCGCGACTCCCGCGAACACTGCGCCGAGCAGGCCGAGCTTGTACGGCCACGCCTGCCAGAAAAACGCCAGCGCGCCGGCGGTGACGGCCGCCGCGATATAGCGCAGCGCGACCAGTTGCGGCACGACGATCGCAATGAACGTCGCCACCATCGCAAAGTCGAGACCGAGCGACTGCAGGCCGGGGAAGGCCGCGCCGAACAGCAGGCCGGCGACGGTCCATAGCTGCCAGTTCAGATACATCGCGACGCCGGCGCCGAAGAAGTAGTACGGGCCGACCGTGCCCGGCTCGCGATGCCGGTAATGCTCCCACGTGACCGCGAAGACTTCGTCGGTGAGCAGCGCGCCGAGCGCCCAACGCCAGCGCTTCGGCAGATGCGCGACGTGCGGTGCGAGCGTCGCGCTATACAGCACGTGACGCAGATTGACGACGAGCGTGGTCGCCCAGATCACGGCGAAGCTCGCATGCCCGGCGATCAGGCCGAGCGCGATGAACTGCGCGGAGCCCGCGAAAACGACGAGCGACATCAACTGGCCGTGCCACAGATGCAGCGGGCTGGAGGTCACGAGCGTGCCGAAAATGACGCCGAACGGCGCGGCGCCGACCATCATCGGGATGATGTCGCGCGCGCCGGCGGCGAATTCTTTGAGATGGCCGCCCCGGGTGGGCTGGCCTTGGGTGGAATCGGTCAATCTAAGCCTCCTTGATGTCGGAAGCATAGCGGCTGACCGGCGTTCGGACTTGTACGTTCTTGCGGCGGGTTGCGGATGGGGTGCTCCGGTGTAGCGGGGGGATGGCTGATGACGGGCTGACGGATTGCGGCGGCACGCTCACGGCGCGCGGCGCAGGCGCCGGCGGTGCCGCATCGCGTTACGAACCGCGCTGCGTTCCTTGCCATTGGCCCGGCGGCACGCCGAACATGCGCCGGAAATGCCGCGTGAAATGGCTCTGATCGGTGAAGCCGCTCGCGGCGGCGACGTCGGTCACCGGGACGCCGGCGCGCAACGGCGCGAGCGCGCGCTGCAGGCGCACCTGATTGCGCCACGCGTGGGGCGGCAGGCCGGTCGATTGGGTGAATAGCCGCGCCGCGTGGAACGGCGACAGACCCGCTGCCTTCGCGACCTCGGCGAGCGTCACCGGTTCGACGAGGTCGCCGGTCAGACGCTCCTGCATCAGTGCGACGCGAGTGTCGTCGGTGGCGACGCGCGCGGCGGCGGGGCGCGTCCGCGCATAGCGGACCAGCAACGTGGACAGTGCGTCGAGCATCGCGGTTTCGGCGGCGAGCGCGTCGTCGCCGGCTTCGAGCAGACGGTGGGCGTGCGCGAGCCGCGTCGCGAGATCGGAATCGCGGATCACGCCGGGCGCGAACCACGGTAAGGCCTGCGGCTTGCCGGCGACTTCGTCGGCCAGCGCGCAGAGGAACCCGACCGGCGCATACATCACGCGATACCGCCAGCCCGCCTCGACCGCCTTCGACCCCGTATGCAACTCGCCCGGGTTGATGACCGGCACGCTGCCCGCTTCGGCGACATGGTGCTCGCCGCTATACCGATAGCATTCCGCACCCGCGACGATCACCGGGATCGTGTAGGCGTCGTGCCAATGCGGCGCGAACTCGTGATCGTGATATTCGGCGGTGAGCAGATCCGCGCCGGGCAGTAGCGGCGTGCGCCAGTAGCGGGCGGAATCGCGGAAACGAGGGGTGGCGGTCATGACGAAAGTCTAGCTGGACCGGTCAGTTTAACGCGTCGTTGTCGGGGACGGCGGCGGGTGTGCAGCGCCGCGCCGTGTGCCGCTGGTGCCGTCGATTGCCGGTACTTGTCCTGACTTGCCCTTACTTGACCGGAATCGTCGTGCCAGTGGGCATCGGTACGGCGCTCACGCTGTTTTTCGCGCTGCCGCTGACGACGCGGTCGCTGTAGGTCAGATAGACCAGGGCGTTGCGCTTCGTGTCGACCACGCGCACCACGTGCAGCGACTTGAAGATCAGCGACATGCTGACCGAGAACACGTCGTCCTTCTGCTTGACGGGGCCGGTGAAATGCAACTCCCCGAGCTGGCGGCACGCGATCGACGCCTCGGTCGGATCTTCGGCGATGCCGAGCGTGCCTTTGACGCCGCCCGTCCGCGCCCGCGACACGTAGCAGGTGACGCCTTGCACGATGGGATCGTCATAGGCCTCCACGACCACGCGGTCGGAGCCGGTAACGTGAAAATTCGTATTGACGCTGGCGATTTCTTCGCCGCGCGCCGAAGAAAGCAGCAGGGCGCCGGCGGCCGCGAGCGCGATGCGTAGCGAGGTGGATTTCATGAGCGTGCCGGTTGAGTGTCTGGAGTGGGCCGGCGCCAGAGCGGGGCGAAACGTGCGCCGTGAAGGCGCCATCGTATAACGGCGCGCGGCGCGCGTGAGGCTGTCCATCGTGGCACAAAAACAAAAAGGCCCGCATGGATGCGGGCCTTTCAAATTTTTTGGCTCCTCGACCTGGGCTCGAACCAGGGACCTACGGATTAACAGTCCGGCGCTCTACCGACTGAGCTATCGAGGAACAGCAGTACAACTTGATCTACATAAAAAAACCCGTCTTGATTAACGGGCTTTTGCAATTCTTGGCTCCTCGACCTGGGCTCGAACCAGGGACCTACGGATTAACAGTCCGGCGCTCTACCGACTGAGCTATCGAGGAACAGAACAACAACAGCAGAGAAACGAAATTTTAGAGGCAGCTGAAACGTCTGTCAATACCTCGGCGTTCATCCTGATACTGAACCTGAACGGCCAAGGCAGGTGACAGGCGGCTCGCGCTCAGCGCGCGAGCAGCGCGAGCTTTTCCTTCACATCCTTGAATTCCTCGGCTTCCGGCAGCGGTGCCTTGGTCTTCGTGATGCTCGGCCACGCTTTCGCCAGGTCGGCGTTCAGCGCGATGAAGTCCTGCTGGTCGCCCGGCACGTCTTCTTCGGCATAGATGGCGTTCACCGGGCACTCGGCCACGCACACGGCGCAGTCGATGCATTCATCGGGGTCGATCGCGAGGAAGTTGGGACCTTCGCGAAAGCAGTCCACCGGGCACACATCGACGCAGTCGGTATAGCGGCACTTGATGCAGCTTTCGGTCACAACGTGAGTCATTCAGGCAGCTCCTGCATGCGGAATCGGGGAGGGCGCGGACGCCAAAAGCACTATTGTAACGTAACGTCAACAGGCGCATAAAGCATCGGGCCGTGCGTCTTATATGTTTTCGTGATTAGTTTATGGGGTGCCGCGAGCGGCCGCGCAATGGCGGCGAAGGCCCGGTGGCACGCTGGATGCGGACGCATTCGGGTAACATGCATCAGGTTGGCGCGCCGCTCGGCTCAGCGCGTCCGTTGCAAGGGTGCAGTGAGCCCTTTTCGTTTTTTCAGCGGTCCAGTTCGTACCATCATGATTATTACTTCGCTGCTCGATACCGATCTGTACAAGTTCACGATGATGCAGGTGGTGTTGCATCACTTCCCCGCCGCCAACGTGGAGTACCGCTTCCGCTGCCGCACGCCGAACGTCGATCTGGTGCCGTACATCGACGAGATTCGCGACGAAATGCGCAAGCTCTGCGAACTGCGTTTCACCGACGACGAACTCGACTACCTGCGCCGCATGCGCTTCATCAAGGGCGACTTCATCGAGTTCCTCGCGTTGTTCCATCTGAACGAGAAGTACATTTCGATCACGCCGTCGCCGAAGGGCAATGGCGAAATCGACATCGACATCAAGGGGCCGTGGCTGCATACGATCCTCTTCGAAATTCCGGTGCTCGCGATCGTCAACGAAGTCTATTTCCGCAACACCCAGCAAACGCCCGACTATCACGTAGGCCGTGGCCGTCTGCTCGACAAGATTCAACTGCTCGGCGCTCGTCCGGAGTTCGCCGACTGCAAGATCGCCGATTACGGCACGCGCCGCCGCTTCTCGAAGCAGTGGCACGAGGAAGTGATCCTCACGCTGAAGGACGGTCTCGGCGAGCAGTTCGCCGGCACGAGCAACGTCTTCTACGCGATGAAGCACAGCCTGACACCGCTCGGCACGATGGCGCACGAGTACCTGCAGGCTTGCCAGGCGCTCGGTCCGCGGCTGCGCGACTCGCAGATCTTCGGCTTCGAGATGTGGGCGAAGGAATATCGCGGCGACCTCGGGATCGCGCTCTCCGACGTGTACGGCATGCAGGCGTTCCTGCGCGACTTCGACATGTACTTCTGCAAGCTGTTCGACGGCGCTCGCCACGATTCCGGCGACCCATTCGACTGGGGCGAGCGCCTGCTCAAACACTACGAGGCGAATCGTTGCGACCCGCGCACCAAGGTCCTCGTGTTCTCCGACGCGCTCGACATCCCGAAGGTGCTGCAGCTATACGAGCGCTTCCGCGGCCGCTGCAAGCTCGCGTTCGGCGTGGGCACCAATCTGACCAACGACCTCGGCTACAACCCGCTGCAGATCGTGATCAAGATGGTTCGTTGCAACGGTCAGCCGGTCGCGAAATTGTCGGACTCGCCGGGCAAGAACATGTGCGAGGACAAGGCGTATCTCGCGTATCTGCGCCAGGTGTTCGGCATCGCGCAGCCGGAAGAAGAGGCGGCCAGGTAGCGCGCTGTGCGGACTGCTTTTCGGTTCATCGCCTGACCATGATCTGCTCGCGTTCGGGGGCACGGCGAACAGTGTCGCCGCGCTACCGACTGGCGGCAATATGCCGTTCGGCCAGGGTGTTCGCGCGGAGCGCGGCCGGTATAATCCTCGCCATATCGCACGGCCGTCGACACGAGGATTTCGCCCATGGACACATCGATTGCCCGCCGCAACATCCTGGCGCGCATCCGCGCCGCGCAAGGGCGCGAGCCCGAACCGAGCGCCGCCGAGCGCGAAGCCGCGGCGGACTATCTCGCGCGTCATCCGGCCGGCCCGCGTCCGGACATGCCCACCGATCTGCGCGCGCGCTTCATCGAGGAAGCGCAGAAAATGGCGAGTACTGTCGACACCGTTCAAACCTTCGCCGATGTACCCGCCGCCGCGCATCGCTATCTGACGCAACACGGTTTGCCGTTGCAGGCCATCGCGTGGCAAACGCTGCGCGATCTGCCGTGGGCCGCAGCCGGCCTCGCCGTCGAATATCGCAAACCGCAAGACAATGACGTGGTCGGTCTCACCGGCTGTTTCTGCGCGACCGCGGAGACCGGCACGCTCGTGTTGCTGTCCGGTCCCGAGACGTATGCGTCGGCCGGGCTGCTGCCGGAGACGCACATCGCGATCGTGCCGGGCTCGCGGATCGTCGCGGGTCATGAAGAGGCGTTCGACCTGATCCGCAAGGAACGCGGCGAGCTGCCGCGCGCGGTCAATTTCGTGTCGGGACCATCGCGCACCGGCGACATCGAGCAGACCATCGTGCTGGGCGCGCACGGCCCCTACCGGGTGCATGCGATCGTCGTGCAGGATGCTTGAACGCGTCGCGCGGCGGCGTGCCAGCGCATACGCGACACACGCGTTATCTGTCGTGCGTGCGGTTGCAAGCCGTCGCGCGGCCTGTATCGGCATGAATTCGCAGGCCGGCCGCGCGGGCCGGTGGCTCGCCGTTGCGTCGATGCTTGCGCTGTGCTCGCCGTCCGTGCAGGCTGAGACGCTCCTCGACGGCGCGCGCTTGTCGGCGTTGTGGGGCTTGCCCTTCGCGGGTGTGCTGCTGTCGATCGCGATCCTTCCGCTGATCGCGCCAGCCCTCTGGCATCACCACTTCGGCAAGATCGCCGCGGCGTGGGCGCTCGCGTTCATCGTGCCGCTTGCCGTGAGCTTCGGCGCGAGCGCGGCGCTCGGCGCGCTCGCGCATGCCATGCTCGACGAGTACATCCCGTTCATCATCCTGCTGACCGCGCTCTATACCGTCGCGGGCGGCATCTGCGTGCGCGGCAACCTGCATGGCACACCGCGTCTGAACACCGCGATTCTCGCGCTCGGCACCTTGCTCGCGAGCGTGATGGGTACGACCGGCGCGGCGATGCTGCTGATCCGCCCGTTGCTGCGCGCAAACGACAATCGCCGCCACGTGACCCACGTGGTCGTGTTCTTCATCTTCCTCGTCGCGAACGTCGGTGGCGCGCTGTCGCCGCTCGGCGACCCGCCGCTGTTCCTCGGTTTTCTCGAAGGCGTGAGCTTTTTCTGGACCACCACGCATCTCGCGCGGCCGATGCTGTTCGTGAGCGGCATGCTGCTCGCCGCGTTCTATGCGCTCGACTCGTACTACTTTCACAAGCGCGAGGAGGTGCGTTCAGCTTTCCTCGATCCGACGCCCGACGGCGCGCCGCTCGGCATCGACGGCAAGATCAATTTCGTGCTGCTCGCCGCGCTGATCGCGTTCGTGCTGATGAGCGGACTGTGGCGCCCGCAAATCACATTCGACGTGCTCGGCACGCACGTCGCGTTGCAAAACATCGTGCGCGACGCCGCGCTGATCGTCGTCACGCTGCTATCGCTCGCGTGGACACCGCGCGCGGCCCGCGCGGGCAACGACTTCAATTGGGCGCCGATCGAGGAAGTCGCCAAACTGTTCGCCGGCATCTTCGTGACGATCGTGCCGGTCATCATGATCCTGCGCGCGGGAGAAGCCGGCGCGTTCGCGGGCATCGTCCATCTGGTCAATGATTCGTCAGGCGAGCCGCGCGACATCATGTACTTCTGGGCGACCGGCCTGCTATCTTCGTTTCTCGACAACGCGCCGACCTACCTCGTGTTCTTCAACCTGGCCGGCGGCGATGCGCAGACCTTGATGACCACCGGCGCGACCACGCTCGCGGCGATTTCGGCCGGCGCCGTGTTCATGGGCGCGAACACCTACATCGGCAACGCGCCGAACTTCATGGTGAAGGCGATCGCGCAATCGCGCGGCGTGCGCATGCCGAGCTTTTTTGCGTATCTGGGCTGGTCCGGCGCGGTGCTGCTGCCGTTGTTCGCGCTGACCGGCTGGCTCTTTTTTGAACGCTGACTCTGCAACGCCGAGACAATCCCTCGACGTGCGATACGGAGACTTGCATTGCAGAAAATCCTCGTTGCCCGTTCGATCTTTCCCGACGTGATCGACCGGCTCAAGCAGTACTTCGACGTCGACTGGAACGAGGGCGACGTGTTGCCCGCCGACGAACTGAAGCGCCGTCTCGCGGACAAGGACGGCGCGCTGACGGCCGGCGAGATGATCGACGCGGGCGTGCTCGCCGCGGCGCCGCGTCTGCGCGTCGTGTCGAACATGGCGGTCGGCTACAACAACTTCGACATGGCCGCGTTCAACGCGGCGAACGTACTCGGCACCAACACGCCGGACGTGCTGAACGAATCGACCGCCGATTTCGGCTGGGCGCTGATGATGGCCGCCGCGCGCCGCATCGCCGAATCGGAGCACTGGCTGCGCGCCGGACATTGGCAGAAGTGGAGCTACGATGGCTTCCTCGGCAGCGACCTATACGGTTCGACGCTCGGCGTGATCGGCATGGGCCGCATCGGCCAGGCGCTCGCGCGGCGCGCGCAGGGCTTCAACATGCGGGTCATCTATCACAATCGCTCGCGCGTCGCGCCGCAAATCGAGGCCGAGCTGAACGCGGAGTACGTGTCGAAAGAGGATCTGCTGCGGCGCGCCGACCACGTCGTGCTGGTGCTGCCGTACAACAAAGGCAACCACCATACGATCGGCGCGGCCGAACTGGCGCTGATGAAGCCGCGCGCGACGCTCACCAACATCGCGCGCGGCGGCATCGTCGACGATGCGGCGTTGGCCGACGCGCTGCGTGACAGGCGCATCGCGGCGGCCGGTCTGGACGTGTTCGAAGGCGAGCCGCAGCTGCACCCGGCGCTGCTGAACGTGCCGAACGTCGTGCTGACGCCGCACATCGCGAGCGCGACCGAAACCACGCGCCGCGCCATGGCGAATCTCGCCGCGGACAACCTGATCGCCGGCCTCGGCGCAGGACCGCGCGCCGGTCAGCCGCCGAATCCGATCAACCCCGACGTGATCGGCAAGGCGCGTTCATGACAATGATTCTGGTGGCGGCCGTCGCGGTGCTGGCGGTTGCCCTCGTGATCGCACTCGCCTTGCTGCTACGCGGTCACGACCGCCCGGAGCAGCGCGAACAGTTCGAGATGCTGAACGAACGCGTCGATGCCGTCGTCGACGCGCAGGCGCATACCGCCGAGCGGCTCGAGCGGCAACTGCGCAACGACATCGCCGAGACCGCGCGCGTGTCGCGCACCGAGCAAAGCAGCGGCTTCGCGCATTTTCAGCAGACGCTCGCCGCGCAGTTCAGCAGCATGACGACGGTGCAGGGCGGCAAGATCGACGGCTTCGCGCAACAGCTCGACGCCGTGCGTCACAGCCTGCAGGCACAGGCGCAGCAGGCGCGCGACGAGCAGGGCCGCTCGCTGAAGCAGTTCGGCGACACGCTGAGCCTGCAACTCGGGCAACTAACCGAGGCGAACGACCGGCGCTTCGCCGAAGTGCGCGCGACGATCGAGCAGCGTCTGAAGGACATCGAGGCGAACAACGCGACGCGGCTCGAGGAAATGCGCCGCACCGTGGACGAAAAACTGCACGCAACGCTTGAGCAGCGTCTCGGCGAGTCGTTCAAGCTCGTGTCCGACCGGCTCGAACAGGTGCATCGCGGCCTCGGTGAAATGCAGACGCTGGCGGCCGGCGTCGGCGATCTGAAGCGCGTGCTGACCAACGTGAAGACGCGTGGCACGTGGGGCGAAGTGCAGCTCGAAGCCTTGCTCGAACAACTGCTGACCGTCGATCAATACGCGAAGAACGTCGCGACCGTGCCGAAGAGCGCCGATCGCGTGGAGTTCGCGATTCGTCTGCCGGGGCGGCCGGAGCCCGGCGGCGCGAATACGCCGGTATGGCTGCCGATCGACGCCAAATTCCCGCGCGAGGACTACGAGCGGCTGATCGAAGCGCAGGAGCGCGCCGATCCGGTCGCGGTCGAGGAAGCATCGCGCGCGCTCGAAGTGCGAATTCGCGCGGAGGCGCGCACGATCGCGGAGAAGTACGTGGCGCCGCCGCATACGACCGACTTCGCGCTGCTGTTCCTGCCGACCGAAGGCCTGTACGCGGAAGTGCTGCGCCGACCGGGACTCACGGATCTGCTGCAGCGGGACTATCGCGTGACGATTGCGGGGCCGACCACGCTGACCGCGTTGCTCAATAGTCTGCAGATGGGTTTCCGCACGCTCGCGATCGAAAAGCGTTCGAGCGAGGTGTGGCAGGTACTCGGCGCGGTGAAGACGGAGTTCGGCAAATTCGGCGACGTGCTCGCGAAGACCAAGGCGCAGCTCGAAACCGTCACGCGTTCGATCGAGGCCGCGGAAACGCGCACGCGCATGATGAACCGCAAGCTGCGCGACGTCGAGGCGTTACCGGGCGACGAGGCGAGCGGGTTGCTCGGCGATGCGCTGTCGAATGTGGAGCCTGATGAGCAATGAGGGGCGAGGCGCTGGAATTCACGCCCTTGCAGCCAGCCGCGCCAGCGCATCGCCCGTCACGCGCACGACGCGCCAGTCCGGCAACACCGTCGCCCCCATCTTCTGATAGAAGCTGATCGCCGGCTGATTCGCGCCGGTATCCGCGGGCTTGGCGGCGCGGATCGTCGCGGGCATTACGCTTCTTCCGGTGCGTCGGCCAGATGGATTTCGATACCACCGAAGCGCGACGCGACCCAGTTGTAGGCGTGGCACGCGATCCACAACAGCACGAAGCCGAGGATCGCGTTCAGCAGCAGCGCGCTGAACACCGTGCTCAGCTCGACCGAGCCATAGCGCACGAACGCGACCACCACGCCGAGCAGCACGATCGGCACCGAGAACGTCAGATACACGAGAATCAGCGCTTTGGCCGTCTGTCCCGGTGCGATGAACGAGATCTGTTTTTTCATGTAAGTCAAACCCGTGTGTCGTAGTAGTGATAGTGGGTGGCGTGTCGATGAAGTGCTGCTGTGGTGCCGATGTCGTGCGATCGATGCGCCGCCTGGAACGTCAGATGAGACCGTCGAACAGCATGATCGACACGCGATCGCCGACGTCGATGTCGCCCTCGTCGTGGCCGAGCACGATGAAGCAGTTCGCTTCGCTCATCGAGCTCAGCACGCCTGAGCTTTGCGACCCGGTCGGGCTCACATGCCAGTGTCCGTGCGCGTCCTGTTCGGCGATGCCGCGCTGGAATTCGGTGCGGCCCGCGCGCTTGCCCACCGCCACGCGGCTCGTCGCGTGAATCACCGGCAGCGGCCGCGGCGTCGCGCCGGCCATCAGCAGCAGCGCTTCGCGCACGATCTGATAGAACGTCACCATCACGGCGACCGGATTGCCGGGCAGGCCGAAGAATAGCGCAGGTTTGCCGAGCCCGGGATGTGCGCCGGACCACAGGCGGCCGAACGCGAGCGGCCGGCCGGGGCGCATCGCGAGACTCCAGAAGGCGACGTCGCCGAAGGTCTGTAGCAGCTGCTTCGTGAAGTCCGCTTCGCCCACCGACACGCCGCCCGAAGTCAGCACCACGTCGGCGTTGGCCGCGGCACTGCGCAGCGCGGCTTCGAGCGCGGCCGGCTCGTCACGCACGACGCCGAGATCGAGCGCGTCGATGTTCAGGTGCCGCAGCATCGCAAACAGCGTGTAGCGGTTGCTGTCGTAAACCGAGCCCGCGTCGAGCGGCTCGCCGAGCGAGCGCAGTTCGTCGCCGGTCGAAAAGAACGCGACGCGCAAACGCCGCCGCACGCTGACTTCGCCAATGCCGAGCGACGCGAGCAGGCCGAGGTCCGACGCGCGCACGATGCGGCCGGCATGCAGCGCGACGTGGCCGCGCGCGAGATCTTCGCCGGCGCGGCGGCGGTTCGCACCCGCCGCCGCCGCGCTGGCGGCGAAGCGGATCGACGTGGAATCCGCACCGTCGCGCTCCACCTGTTCCTGCGGCACGACGGTGTCGCAACCGGCAGGCATGCAGGCGCCCGTCATCACGCGCACGCACTGGTTCGCCGCGACGCGGCCCGCGAACGGATGACCGGCGAGCGCCTTGCCGGCGACCGTCAGCTCGACGCTGTCCGCGCCGCCTCGCATAGCGGCCGCGAGCGCCGCGTGATTGAACGCGTAGCCGTCCATCGCGGAGTTGTCGTGCGCGGGCACGTCGATCGGCGACACGATGTCGGCGGCTAGCACGCGGTCGAGTGCATCGCGCAACGCCAGGCGCTCGACGGCCGCGACCGGCGTCGCCCACTGCCGGACGATCGCCTGAGCGGCCGGGACGGGTAGCGCATGAGGATCGTACTGCGCGACGCAGCGGGAAAAGTCGTTGAGCGTGGTCATGAATGGCTGGGCGTCGCGACCGGTGACGGGCGCGGCTGTTGCCGTGCGGCCGGAGCGGATGTCAGCCGGGGCCCCGATTGCGTTCGAGGTCGGCGAGTTCTTGTAACGAGTTGGCATTGTAGAACGCGCGCTCGTCGGCAAAGACGACTTCGACCGTCTTGTGGCGCGCGTACCACGCGCGGACCTTGCGCTCGCCGGAGGCCAGAAACGCGGCCAGGTCGTCCGCGACGGCGGTGCGCATCAGCGCGAATACCGGGTGCAGGGAGGTTTCTCCACCGGTGTCGACGGTGGTGACCGTTGCGATGTCGGCGTGGTTCGCGTCGAGCGCATCCGCGAGGCGCGCGGCGAGGTCGGCCGGTAGCCACGGCGAATCGCAGGGCGCGCTCAGCAGGTACGCCGTGCCGCCGGCGCGCAGTCCGGCGAGCATGCCGGCGAGCGGGCCGGGAAAGTCGGGGAGGGTGTCGGCGACGAGCGTTGCGCGATATGGCGCGCCGAGCGCCGCATAGGTGTCGGGATGGCGGTTCGCGCTGATCATCAGCGGGCCGGTCTGCGGCGCGAGGCGCCGCAGCACGTGAGCGGCGAGCGGTTCGCCGTGCAGCGGCTGCAACCCCTTGTCGACGCCGCCCATGCGCGTGCCGCGCCCGCCCGCGAGCACGAGGCCAGTGATCTGTTCGCGGGGGATGGACATGCGTCGGCCGCTCAGCCGCCGATGTAGGACATTTCCACGCGACGCTTGGCCGGCTCGCCCTGATCGGCCGGCTGGCTGCCGCGCAGCTGCGAGTAGCGGTCGCCGCGGCCCTGCCAGATTTCGGCGATGGCGGTGGCGATCCCGGCATCGCTCGCACCGCCGCGCAACAGCGCGCGCAAGTCATGTCCGGTCGATGCGAACAGGCACAGGTATAGCTTGCCCTCGGTCGACAAACGCGCGCGCGTGCAATTGCCGCAGAACGCGCGGGTGACGCTCGAAATGACGCCGATCTCGCCGCCGCCGTCGACATAACCCCAGCGTTGCGCAGTTTCGGCGGCGCTGTGCGCTTCGAGCGGCACCAGCGGGAAATGCTCGGCGATGCGCGTGACGACGTCGGCGGAAGGCAGCACTTCGGTCATGTTCCAGCCGTTCGAGGTGCCGACGTCCATGTACTCGATGAAGCGCAGTACCGCGCCCGTGCCTTTGAAATGACGCGCCATGGGGACGATTTCGCCGTCGTTGGTACCGCGTTTGACGACCATGTTGACTTTGACCGGCGCGAGTCCGACCGCGTGCGCGGCGGCGATGCCATCGAGCACGTCGGCGACCGCGAAGTCGGCGTCGTTCATGCGGCGGAACAGCGCGTCGTCGAGCGCGTCGAGGCTGACGGTCACGCGCGTGAGGCCGGCGTCCTTCAGGCTGCGCGCCTTGCGCGCGAGCAGCGAGCCGTTGGTGGTCAGCGTGAGATCGAGCGGACGGCCCGCAGGCGTGGTCAACCGGGCGAGCCGGTCGACCAGGAATTCGAGGTTTTTGCGCAGTAGCGGCTCGCCGCCGGTCAGGCGAATTTTCTCGACGCCATGCGCGACGAACAACTGCGCGAGCCGCTCGATCTCCTCGAAACTCAACAACGCGCTGTGCGGCAGGAAAGCATAGTCCTTGTCGAACACGGCGCGCGGCATGCAATACACGCAGCGGAAGTTGCAGCGGTCCGTCACCGAGATGCGCAGATCGTGCAGCGGACGCGCGAGCGCATCGTGCAGCACGCCGCTAGGTGTCTGCACTGGGCCGGTGATGACCGGCGCCGCGCTGAGATCGGCAACAGGGATGATGCGTCGTGACATGAAATGGTTCGTCAGGTGCTTTAACGGACGGGGATGATTTGATTCTATCGGAAATGCCGGTGGCGGCAGATGCGCGACGGACGTTGTGGGGGTATACGGGGAGCGGCGCGGCTCGCGGCGACAAACGACCGCCTAAAGAAAAAGCCCGCCGGAAAGGGCGGGCTTTTTCACGAACAACGACGCGGCTTACTGCGGATGCTTGATCGTTTCTACCTGTTGCATCGGCGCGTGGTCGTCTGGCGGCAGCGCCTTGCGCTCACGGATCACGCGCGGCGGCTTGACCGTCTGCGCCGCCGCTTCCTGCGCGGCACGCAGCTTGTCGGCGTCAGTGTTCACCCAGACCAGGCCAGCCTGCTCGAGGACCGGCTGCAAGGCGTCGGCCGACGCGGCGGCGGGGGCTGCGCTGTGGACGGGGGCCGGCTGCGGGGCCGCGGCGACGGGCGCCGGTTCGACCACGGCCGGTTCCGATGCGACGACCGGTTGCGGCTCGACGATTTCGGCCTGCGGTGCCGGCACGGCTGCCGGTGCTTCGACGATCGTGGCCGGAGCCGCGGTGTCGAGCGCAGCCGGGACGGCTCGCGGTTCGGTCGGGACGGTCGGCTGCACTTCCAGGGCCGGCTCGACTGCCGGGGATTCGGCACGCGCGGCGGATTCGACCGAAGCGGCCGGCGTAACCGGTTCGCTCGCGGCCGACGCGGCTTGCTCTGCCTGCGCTGGCGCTTCGATAGCCGGCTCCGCCGCCACGGGTTCGATCGACGCCGCCGGGGCCTCTTCGACCGGCACGACCTTTTCGGTCTTCGCGGCATTTTCCGCGGCGAGAGCCGGCGTTTCGGCTGCCGCATGCAGTTCGGCCACGACGGCGCTTTCCGTTGCGACAGCGGCGACCACCACTTCGACCGGGGTCACTTCCTTCGCTTCGCTGGCTGCAGGCGTGTGCTCGACCGGCTGCTGGGTGCGCACCGGCGCTTCGTCGCTGGCGGCAACGTTGTCGCCTTCTGCTTCCGCGACATCCGCCGCGAGATTGCCATTCACGTCCTCTTCACGCTCGCGACGACCACCACGACGGCCACGGCGGCGACGACGACGCTCTTCGCCGTCACGTGCGACTGTTTCCTGATCGACCGGCACGCCGTTTTCACCCGCTGCGGCGCGGTTGCGCGCCAGTTCGTCGGCAGCTTGCGTGTCGGTTTGCGTCAGCGCCGAGGCGACTTCCGCCTGCGGCTTGCGACGCTCGCCACGCTCGACGCGTTCAGCGCGCTCGCCACGCTCGCGACGCTCACCGCGTGCCGTGCCTTCGACGGCTTCCGCGCGCTCGGCGCCGCGGGTGTCGCGTTCGCGAGCCTCGCGCGGTTCACGCGCTTCACGCGGCTCGCGAGCCTCACGCGGTTCACGGCCTTCACGCGGTTCGCGTTGCTCACGCGGCGCGCGCGGTTCGCGGCCCTCGCGTGCCTCGCGGCCTTCGCGTTCCTCGCGACGCGGCGACGGCTGCTGACCTTGCGCCTGACGGCCGCCGGTCACGCCTTCGCCACGCGCTGCCGCGTCGCGACCGCCGGCGCCGCCACGGCGATTGCGGTTTCGATCGCCGCCGCGCTCGCCCGTGCGCTCACCGCGCTCGGTGCGTTCACCGCGTTGCGGACGGGCCTGCTTGTCGGTGGTGGCCGGCGCCGCAGGTGCCGGAACAGCCGGCTGCATGCCGAACAGATTCTTCAGCCAGCCGATGAAGCCGCCACTGGCCGGCGTCACCGCGACCGGAGCGGGGATGGCCGCCGGGCGGGCCGGCGCGCTCGGAGCCGGCTTCTCGGGCGTGATGCCCTTGACCGCCGCTTCCTGCTTCGGCTTCACTTCCTCAGCGCGCTTGCTGTAGCCGGTTTCCGATTCGAGTTCGCGGGCCGCTTCTTCGGCCATCTTCCACGATGCGCGCGGCTCGTCGAGGCGCGCGTCGTCGTGACGCAGACGCTCGAGCTTGTAGTGCGGCGTGTCGAGGTGCTTATTCGGGATCAGCACGACGTTGACCTTGAAA
Source organism: Paraburkholderia sp. MM6662-R1 (assembly GCF_050436245.1). NCBI lineage: Bacteria > Pseudomonadati > Pseudomonadota > Betaproteobacteria > Burkholderiales > Burkholderiaceae > Paraburkholderia > Paraburkholderia sp. MM6662-R1. The sequence continues at coordinate 3,658,485 of NZ_JBNDLV010000001.1, forward strand.
CGCGACTCGATCTTGTTGATTTCGGCGCGCTTCTCGTTCAACAGGAAGGCGGTCACTTCGACCGGCACCTGGCAGTGGATCGCCGCGGTGTTTTCCTTCATCGCTTCTTCCTGAATGATCCGCAGCACTTGCAGCGCGGACGATTCGGTATCGCGGATGTGGCCCGTGCCGTTACAGCGCGGACACGTGACGTGGCTGCCTTCCGACAGCGCCGGACGCAGACGCTGACGCGACAGCTCCATGAGGCCGAAGCGCGAGATCTTACCCATCTGGACGCGGGCGCGGTCGTGCTTCAGCGCGTCTTTCAGGCGCTGTTCGACTTCGCGCTGGCTCTTGGCCGATTCCATGTCGATGAAGTCGATCACGATCAGGCCGCCCAGGTCGCGCAGACGCAGCTGGCGAGCGACTTCGTCGGCGGCTTCGAGGTTCGTGCGCGCGGCCGTTTCCTCGATGTCCGCGCCTTTGGTGGCGCGCGCCGAGTTCACGTCGATCGCGACGAGCGCTTCGGTGTGATCGATGACGATCGCGCCGCCCGACGGCAGCGGCACGGTGCGCGAGTACGCGGTTTCGATCTGGTGCTCGATCTGGAAGCGCGAGAAAAGCGGCACGTCGTCGTGGTAGCGCTTTACCTTGCCGACGTTGTCCGGCATCACGATGTCCATGAAGGCGCGGGCCTGGTCATGGATTTCGGTCGTGTCGATCAGGATTTCGCCGATATCGGGCTGGAAGTAGTCGCGAATCGCGCGGATCACGAGGCTCGATTCGAGATAGATCAGCATCGGCTGGCCGGCCGTGCCACTTTGCGACGCGGCTTCGATTGCGCGCCACAGCTGCATCAGGTAGTTCAGGTCCCACTGCAGCTCTTCGGCGCTGCGGCCGATGCCGGCCGTGCGCGCGATGATGCTCATGCCTTCCGGCAGTTGCAGCTGCGCCATGGTTTCGCGCAGTTCCTGACGGTCGTCGCCTTCGATCCGGCGCGACACGCCGCCGCCGCGCGGGTTGTTCGGCATCAGCACCAGATAGCGGCCGGCGAGCGAGATGAACGTGGTCAAGGCTGCGCCCTTGTTGCCGCGTTCTTCCTTTTCGACCTGGACGATCAGTTCCTGACCTTCCTTCAATGCGTCCTGAATGCGTGCGGAACGCATGTCGACGCCGTCGCGGAAGTACTGGCGGGCGACTTCCTTGAACGGCAGGAAGCCGTGACGGTCTTCGCCGTAGTTGACGAAGCAGGCCTCGAGCGACGGCTCGATGCGCGTGATGATGCCCTTGTAAATATTGCCTTTGCGCTGTTCGCGACCGGCGGTTTCGATATCGATGTCGATGAGTTTTTGCCCATCGACGATGGCGACGCGCAGCTCTTCCTGCTGCGTCGCGTTGAACAACATTCGTTTCATTGAACGGCTCCAGAGCGGCCTCGCCAGCCCAGCTGCGCGGTTGTCAGTCGCGAGAGCGGGGAGAGTAGGCGTGCCGCGTCTTATTGTGTTTTCACAAACACGCTGGAGCGGGAAAGATGGCGGGAGAATTGCCTGAGAGGGCCCAGCCCGATAAAAAAAAGGGCACGGTGCCGCAGGGCACATGCGAACACGGCTTCAAATCATGGCCTGACACGCCGCGTTTAGCCAGCAGACCTTCATAAGTCTTCGCCCTCTGAAGCCGGCGCGCCAAATGGGCGCGCGAGCAAAGGGCCGAAGTCCGCGGTCATGCCGCAACGGGAAGTTCGCGCAGGCGGCGCGTCTTTTCCTGCTGGGGGTGTCTCGCCTTCTTTTGACGTCGCCATGTCTTGTACTTTCTACAAGACGCCTTGGGCGCACGCCGTATTTTCGCGACTTGCAGCTTCGTCCAGCTGGGCGTCATACCACCCGGATCACGAAGCTGAAAGCTAAATTCTTTTTTACCAAAATTCCGTTACCGTCGAAGCCGACCTTGACCGAACGCGCCTGCGGGCGCCGTCCCTGCCGGAAGCTGACTTCGTGCGTGCAACTTGTTGCATCTCATTTTCAGGGCGAGCAACCAGACCCCGGCGCAAGTAAATATAACGGTTTATCGCTTGCGCTCGCGCAATCCGCCGCATTCCGGACACTGCGCCGGCCGTCGCGGACTGCTGGGCAAATTATATTCAGAATGAAAGAGTTAGGCAAAACATCCCAGAGATCGGTTGCAGGCGCGGTCGAAGACTCGGTTTCAAGCGACCAGGTTTCGCTGATCGAAATCGACGACCGCTCGGCTGGTCAGCGCATCGACAATTTCCTGCTGCGCGTCTGCAAGGGCGTGCCGAAAAGCCATATTTATCGCATCCTGCGCAGCGGTGAAGTGCGCGTGAACAAGGGCCGGATCGACGCGCAGTACCGGCTCGAACTGGGCGATCTGGTGCGTGTGCCGCCGATCCGCGTCGCGCAGCCGAATCAGGCCGCAGCCCGCGTGCCCGTGCCCGCGCCGCGCTTTCACATCCTGTTCGAAGACGAGCATCTGCTCGTGATCGACAAGCCGGCCGGCGTTGCGGTCCACGGGGGCAGCGGTGTCGCGTTCGGTGTGATCGAGCAGATGCGCGAGGCGCGGCCGCAGGCGAAATTCCTGGAACTCGTGCATCGACTGGATCGAGAGACCTCGGGCATCCTGATGCTCGCGAAGAAGCGCGCGGCGCTCGTCAATCTGCACGAGCAGATTCGCGATAACCGGATGGACAAGCGCTACTACGCGTGCGTGCACGGCGAATGGGCGAGCGACTGGGGTCGCCGCCGCGCGGTAAAGGAGCCACTTCACAAGTACCTGACCGCCGACGGCGAGCGCCGCGTGCGCGTGCAGGCCGATGGCCTCGCTTCGCACACGATCTTCAATCTGGTCGAGCGCTGGCCGGAATATGCGCTGCTTGAGGCGGAACTGAAGACGGGGCGTACGCACCAGATTCGCGTGCATCTGCAGCATCTGGCACTACCGATCGTCGGTGACGCCAAATATGGCGATTTCGCGCTGAACAAGGCGCTTGCGCGCGCCAACGCGAAGCCCGGCATCAAGCGGATGTTTCTGCACGCTTACCGGCTCAAGCTCACGCATCCGGCGACGGGCGCGCCGCTGCAGCTGGAGGCACCGCTGCCTGCCGACTGCCGCGGCTTTATAGAACAACTCAACGAACTACGCACTGGGTTCAACCCGGAGACGACCTTGCATGGCTAGAGAGCAATTCGATCTGATCGTGTTTGACTGGGATGGCACGCTGATGGATTCCACCGCGCATATCACGCGCAGCATCCAGGCGGCGTGCCGCGATCTCCGCCTGCCGGTTCCCGCGGACGAAGCCGCGAGCTACGTCATCGGCCTCGGCCTGCGCGACGCGCTGCAGATTGCCGCGCCGACGCTCGATCCGGCCGACTACCCGCGGCTTTCTGAGCGTTACCGCTTTCATTTTCTTGTAAAAGACCAGACTACGGAGCTGTTCCCCGGCGTGCGCGAGATGCTCCAGGAGTTGCGCGACGTCGGCTATCTGCTCGCGGTCGCGACCGGCAAGAGCCGCGTCGGGCTCAATCGCGCGCTTGACCAGGCGCGCCTGACGAGCCTGTTCGACGGCACGCGCTGCGCTGACGAAACCTTCTCGAAACCGCATCCGGCCATGCTGCACGAGCTCACCCGCGAATTGGGGCAGGATACGGCGCGCACGGTCATGGTCGGCGATACGACACACGATCTGCAGATGGCGCTCAACGCCGGCGTGGCGGGCATTGGCGTGACTTATGGCGCGCATCCGGCGAATTCGCTGAATGCGATGTCACCGAAGTTCGTGGCGTCGAGCATCAGCGATCTGTCCGGTTGGCTGCGGGAGAACGCATGAGCGCCGACGGCGTGGATACTGCTACTGCCGCGGCTGCGCAGGCAGTGCGCATTTGCGCGGCCGACGAGCTGGTCGACGGTGGCGACGGCATCCGGCGCGACGCGCGGCTCGGCGGGCAGGATGCCGTGGTGTTTTTCGTCCGCTATGATGGCTGCGCCTACGGCTATTTGAACCGTTGCGCTCATGTGCCGATGGAGCTCGACTGGCAGGAAGGGCAGTTCTTCGAATCGTCCGGCTTATACTTGATGTGCGCGACACATGGCGCGATTTACGCGCCGGATACTGGCAAATGCGTCGGTGGTCCGTGTCGCGGGGGCAGATTGCGTCCCGTGCAGGTCGAGGAACGCGACACGCTCGAGGGCCGTGCGGTATTCTGGCTGCCTGACGGCGATTTGCTGCCGGTTACGCGCTGATTTCCTCTTCCAATTTTCCACTGTCCGCATGTCCGACAACTTGACCCCCGAAAAAGACCCTGCCTCGGGAGGCGGCTCCCGTGCACCCGCCGACCAGCCCGGCTGGGAAAGGGCCGCGCTCGAGCGCATCGCGCTGGCCGCGATCAACGAGCAACGCGCCTCGCGACGTTGGCGGATTTTCTTCCGCTTCCTGTTCCTCGTAGTGCTCGCACTGGCGGTATGGGGTGCGCTGAACTTCTCGGGCGAGCGGGTCGCCACGACTGGCCGTCATACGGCAATGGTTTCGCTTGATGGCGAGATCGCGACCGATACGAGTGCGAACGCCCAAGATATCAACAGTGCACTCGATTCCGCGTTTGAGGATTCCGATACAGCCGGCGTGATTCTTTATTGCAACAGCCCGGGCGGCAGTCCAGTGCAAGCGGGCATTATCAACAGCGAAATTCGGCGATTGCGCGGCAAATATCCGTCTATTCCGCTGTATGTCGTGGTCGGCGACATGTGCGCGTCCGGCGGCTACTACGCGGCCGCGGCGGCGGAGAAGATCTATGTCGACAAGGCGAGTATCGTCGGTTCGATCGGCGTGCTGATGGACGGCTTTGGTTTCACCGGCCTGATGGACAAGTTGGGGATTCAGCGCCGACTGCACACATCGGGTGAGAACAAAGGCTTTTTTGATCCGTTTTCGCCCGAAACGCCGAAGATGGACGAACATGCGCAGGTTATGCTCGATCAGATCCACGCGCAGTTCATCGACGCGGTGCGTCAAGGGCGCGGCAAGCGTCTGCATGAGACATCGGACATGTTCTCGGGTCTATTCTGGACGGGGCAGAAGAGCGTCGAACTTGGACTCGCGGACGGTTTTGGCGATGCAGATTACGTCGCGCGTGAGATCTTCAAGGCGCCGGATATCGTCGATTACACGGTGAAAGAGAGCATTGCGGATCGCGTTGCCCGCAAATTCGGCGCGGCCATCGGCGCCGGCGCGGTTCGGGCGATGGCGCTCGGCGCGAAAATGAATCTGCGTTGAATCCACAGTTTTAAAAAGACGCCCGCGCGGTCGGTTTTGGCCGATCGCGCGGACTTTGCGTTGTGAGTTTCGGGCCTGGTCGCCCTCGGTTGCCTGGCCGGTGTCTACGTTCAGGCCGCCAGAATCAGAAAAATCGCCGGCCGCTTATGCAGGTCGATCTCCGCCTTCTTTTTCCAGTCGGCGACGCTCCGGCTTGCGATCAGTTCGCTCGGCAGCGTCAGATCGACCGCCACGCAGACCAGCGTCGACGGCGCGCAGGTCGCGAGCAAGGTATCGAGCAGCGCGCGATTCCGGTACGGCGTTTCAATGAAGATCTGCGTTTGCTTGCTCTTGCGCGACTGCTGCTCGAGATCGCGCAGACGTTTGGCGCGCTCGGTGGCGTCGACGGGCAGGTAGCCGTGAAACGCGAAGCTTTGGCCGTTCAGCCCCGATGCCATCAGCGCGAGCAGAATCGAACTCGGCCCGACCAGCGGCACGACCTTTACGCCGCGCTCGTGCGCGCGTCGCACCAGCAGCGCGCCCGGGTCCGCGACTGCCGGGCAGCCAGCCTCCGAGACGAGGCCCGCATCGGTGCCCGACAGCAGCGGCGCGAGCAGCTTGTCGATTTCGCCGGCCGGCGTATTGACGTTCAGTTCGCGAATCTCGATTTCTTGAATCGGCCGATCGGGGCCGACTTTCTTCAGGAACGCGCGCGTGGTTTTGGCGTTTTCGCCAATGTAATAGTGCAGCAACGCCGCGCGGGCGCGTACGGGCGCGGGCAGTACCAGATCGAGCGCGCTTGCGTCGCCTTCGCCGAGCGTGTTGGGAATGAGATAGAGCGTACCGGTCATCGGGCCCCCAAAAGCGGGTAGTTGGCCGCGAGCAGCATGTGCGACAGCGCGATAAGCGGCAGGCCGACGAGCGCGGTCGGGTCGTCGGAATGGATGGCCTCCAGCAGCGCGATGCCAAGCCCTTCGGATTTGGCGCTGCCGGCCACGTCGTACGGTGTTTCAGCGTGCAGGTAGGCGTCGAGCGCCGCGTCCGGCAGATCGCGAAAGCGCACGCGGGTGATCACGTCGATCGTTTGCGCGCTGTCCGTCGCGCTGTCGAACAGACACAGCGCGCTGTGGAACAACACGTCGCGGCCGCGCATCGCCTGCAATTGCGCGAGCGCCCTGTCGTGCGTGCCGGGTTTGCCGATCTGCAGGCCGTCGTAGGTGGCGACCTGGTCGGAGCCGATCACGAACGCGTGTTCGTCGGCGGCGAGGCCTTGGGCGACCGCACGCGCTTTGGCTTCGGCGAGGCGCAGCGCAGTGGCTTCGGGCGTTTCGGCGGCGAGCGGGGTTTCGTCGATCGCAGGCACGACGACGTCGAACGGCACGCGCAGGCGTTCGAGCAACTCGCGGCGATACCGCGAACTCGACGCCAGAATCAGGCGTGGCGGGCGTTTGGAGGATTCAGGCATAGTTTGCGGGCAACGGGAGCGGCGGGTCGTACGGGGTCGCGCGAGGCTCCCGTACGTACGGGCTTAAGTGTTTGACTCGAAAAGACAAAACGGATATGATTTCGGGCTTTTCACGGTATGCTTGCACTTGAAGGGTCTCGGCGCGTTCAGCGGCTTTCGGCACTTTCGGCAGTCGGAAGGTTGAAGAAAGCCCGGCAGGGTGAACGCAACGGCCGCGGGCCCCACTGGCTGCCCCGCACACCGGATTATCGTCGCGGCGGATCTGATCATCCTTCGCGAATCACCCCGGCAACATGCTTGCCGACGCAGGAGCGCACATGACTCAACATCCTGGCAAACCTGCAGGTCTGTCCGACCCGCATGAACTCGATCTGTTCGAATTTGCGCGGAGCGGGCGTCAGGCCGCGGGTGTCGTGCGCGTCTCGCAACTGCCGCGCATGTTAAACGAAGTCCCGGCGGAAGCGCCAGATCGCGACACCGCATTCACATGGCAGGCCGAAGGGACGATGCAGCCGGAGTTGCAGGACGATGGCACCGAAGGTTCCCAGCCTTATCTGCGGCTGGCGATTCACGGTGCCGCGTGGCTCGAATGCCAGCGGTGCTTGACGGCGTATTCGCAGGCGTTCAACGTCGATGCAACTTACCGGATCGTCAATACGGAGGCGGAAGCCGAAGAGTTTCCGCTGGACGAGGATGAAGTCGAGGTGGTCGTCGGCTCGCGCCAGTTCGATCTCATCGACTTGATCGAAGAAGAGTTGCTGCTTTCCTTGCCGCTCGTGCCCAAACACGAGGTCTGTCCCGAAGTGCACGAGAGCCTTGTCTCGGGCACGGACGGTAGCGAAGGCGAGGGCGACGAAGCCGCGAAGGAAGAAGCTGGCGATGCCAGCAAGCCGGACCAGTCCAGCGAGCGGCGCAATCCGTTCGCGGCGCTCGAAAGTCTGAAACGCGACGAACCGGGCGGCAAGAAGCGCTAAACAGTTGCAGGGGGCGCGATGCGGGCGCATTGGCCATTCGGCCAGTGGTTAAGTCCGTGTCGGGCTGTGTTAGAATTCGGAAAATTTTTTGGAGTTTTAGTCATGGCAGTTCAACAAAACAAGAAGTCGCCGTCGAAGCGCGGCATGCACCGTTCGCACGATTTCCTGACGGCAGCGCCGATGGCCGTCGAGCCGAGCACGGGCGAAGTGCATCTACGTCACCACATTAGCCCGAACGGCTACTATCGCGGCAAGAAAGTCGTCAAGACGAAGAACGACTAATCGTTGACTGCGATGCGCCCTGTGGCGTTTCGTGTAGCGATCGGCTCGCTTGACATTTTCCCGGTTCGGCAAAAAGGCGGCATTCAACTGCCGCTTTTTTGTGTCTGAAATTCGTCGCACTCCATGACAGTAAAGCTCACGATAGATTGCATGGGAGGCGACCACGGCCCGTCCGTGACCGTTCCCGCTGCCGTCAACTTCGTTCGTTCGCATCCCGACGCGCAATTGCTGCTCGTCGGCATTGAAAGTGCGATTCGTGCGCAGCTGAAGAAGCTCAAGGCTCAGGATCTGCCGGCGCTGACCGTCGTACCTGCTACCGAGGTCGTCGCGATGGACGACCCGGTCGAGGTCGCGCTGCGCAAGAAAAAAGATTCGTCGATGCGCGTGGCGCTGAACCGCGTCAAGGAAGGCGAGGCGCAAGCCTGCATTTCCGCCGGCAATACCGGCGCGTTGATGGCGGTCTCGCGCTATGTGCTGAAAACGCTGTCGGGCATCGAACGCCCGGCCATCGCGTTTGCACTGCCTAATCCCACCGGCTATACGATGATGCTCGACCTGGGCGCCAACGTCGACTGCGAGCCGCAGCATCTGCTGCAGTTCGCCGAGATGGGGCACGCGCTCGTGTCCGCGCTCGAAGGAAAGGAGCGGCCCACCATCGGCCTGCTCAACATCGGCGAAGAAGTCATCAAGGGCAACGACATCATCAAGCGCGCCGGCGAACTGCTGCGTGCGAGTACACTCAACTTTCATGGCAATGTCGAAGGCGACGACATCTACAAGGGCACCGTCGACGTGATCGTCTGCGATGGCTTTGTCGGCAATGTCGCGCTGAAGACGTCGGAAGGTCTCGCGCAGATGCTGTCCAACATCATCAAGGAAGAGTTCGGCCGTTCGTGGCTGACCAAGGTGATGGCGGTGCTCGCGCTGCCGGTATTGATGCGCTTCAAGAAACGCGTCGATCATCGGCAATATAACGGCGCCGCGCTGCTCGGCTTGCGCGGTCTCGTGATCAAAAGCCACGGTTCAGCCGATGCCTACGCGTTTGAGTGGGCTATCAAACGCGGGTATGATGCCGTCAAAAACGGCGTGCTGGAGCGCCTTGCGCGAGCGATGGAAGAGAACGCGAGTTCTCTCGAACAGGCGGCGCGCGACGCAAGCGGTGCGGGTCACGCAAGCCCGATCGCAGGCCAGCCGGCCGAGCCCTACGCTGCGCAATCCTCGAAGGCATAATGGCTCAATCCACAATCTACTCCCGCGTGCTGGGCACCGGCAGCTGTCTGCCGCCCAACCGCGTCACCAATCAGGATCTGGCTGAGCGTCTCGCCAGGCAAGGCGTTGAAACGAGCGACGAATGGATCGTCGCGCGCACGGGCATCCATGCGCGTCACTTCGCCGAGCCGGACGTCACGACCAGCGACCTCGCGTTGATCGCCTCGCAGCGAGCGATCGAAGCGGCGGACATCGATCCGCAGTCCATCGACCTGATCGTCGTCGCCACCTCCACGCCGGACTTCGTGTTCCCGAGCACCGCCTGCCTGCTGCAGAACAAGCTCAGGATCAAGAATCACGGTGCCGCGTTCGACATACAGGCGGTCTGCTCCGGCTTCGCCTATGCGGTGGCGACGGTGGACGCCCTGATTCGCAGCGGCCAGCATCGCACGGCGCTCGTGGTCGGCGCGGAAACTTTCTCGCGCATTCTCGATTTCAACGACCGCACCACCTGCGTGCTGTTCGGCGACGGCGCCGGCGCAGTGATCCTGCAGGCGTCCGACGCACCGGGCGTGCTTTCGAGCGCGCTGCACGCGGACGGCAGCCATTCGAACATTCTGTGCACGCCGGGCAACGTGAATGGCGGCGTGGTCGCCGGCAGCGCCTTCCTGCACATGGACGGTCAGGCGGTGTTCAAGCTTGCCGTCAACGTGCTCGAGAAGGTCGCGATCGAAGCATTGGAAAAAGCCGATCTGAAGCCCGAGCAGATCGACTGGCTGATTCCGCATCAGGCCAACATCCGCATCATGCAAAGCACCTGCCGCAAGCTCGGCCTGCCGCAGGAGCGCATGGTCGTCACGGTGGGCGAGCACGGCAATACGTCGGCGGCGTCCATTCCGCTTGCACTCGACGTCGCGGTGCGCGACGGCCGCATCAAGCGCGGCCATAACGTGCTGATCGAAGGCGTCGGCGGCGGCTTCACGTGGGGCGCGTCGGTCATCCGCTACTGAGCGGGACGACGCATTCCGGGGCGTCGCTGGCGGCGCCCGTGCGGCCGGAATAACACCGCGCGCCATCTGGCAGCCGTGGCCGGCCGCCACATCCGATTAAACAGATTTTGGGGACGATATGAAATTCGCGTTCGTTTTTCCTGGGCAGGGTTCGCAGGCGGTCGGCATGCTCAACGCATTCGCCGATTACGCGATCGTGCGTGAGACGGTTCAGGAAGCCTCCGACGCACTCAACCAGGACCTCGGCAAGCTGATCGCCGAAGGCCCCGCCGAAGATCTCAATCTCACCACCAATACCCAGCCGGTCATGCTGACCGCGGCCTACGCTATCTATCGCGCGTGGCAGCAGGCGGGCGGCCCGGCGCCGGCGCTCGTCGCCGGCCATAGCCTTGGCGAATACACGGCGCTCGTCGCGGCCGGCGCGCTTGCGTTCCGCGACGCGGTGCCGCTCGTGCGTTTCCGTGCGCAGGCGATGCAAACCGCGGTACCGGTGGGCGAAGGCGGCATGGCCGCGATTCTCGGCCTCGACGACGACACGGTGCGCGCGGTCTGCGCGGAAGCGTCGGCGGCGGGCGTCGTCGAAGCGGTCAATTTCAATGCGCCGGCGCAAGTCGTGATCGCGGGCCACAAAGCCGCGGTCGAGAAAGCCTGCGAAGTCGCGAAGGCGAAGGGCGCGAAGCGCGCGCTACCGCTGCCGGTGTCGGCGCCGTTCCACTCGTCGCTGCTCAAGCCGGCGTCGGACCAATTGCGCGAATACCTCGCGAGCATCGACGTGCAGGTGCCGTCGATTCCCGTCATCAACAACGTCGACGTCGCCGTGGTCAACGAGCCGGCCAAAATCAAGGACGCGCTCGTGCGCCAGGCGGCTGGTGCGGTGCGCTGGGTCGAATGCGTACAGGCAATGGCAGCGCAGGGCGTCACGCACGTGATCGAATGCGGCCCGGGCAAGGTCCTTGCGGGTTTGACGAGGCGCATCGACGGCGATCTCGTCGGCGCGTCGGTGTTCGATCCGGCGTCGCTCGAAGAAACGCTGAAGCTCGTGACGGCAGACTGAGCGCGCATTCGCGAACGGGTATCGACAGAGCAATGCCGCGCTGGCGCGGCATTGCTCGACAGACGAATCAACAAGAATCAATGAGCCCTATTTGAAGGGCATCCGGACTGACAGATGGAAAAGACTCTCGACAAGCAGATCGCAATCGTGACGGGCGCATCGCGCGGCATCGGCCGTGCGATCGCGATGGAACTCGCGCGTCAGGGCGCGACGGTGATCGGCACCGCGACGAGCGAAAGCGGCGCGACAGCGATCACCGAAGCGTTCAAGGCGGCGGGCGTGAACGGCCGCGGCGCGGTGCTCGACGTCAACGACGCGGCCGCGGCCGAAGCGCTGATCGACGGCACCGTCAAGGAATTCGGCGCGCTGAACGTGCTGGTGAACAACGCCGGCATCACGCAGGATCAACTGGCGATGCGCATGAAGGACGACGACTGGGACGCCGTGGTCGACACCAACCTGAAGTCGGTGTTCCGTCTGTCGCGTGCGGTGCTGCGCCCGATGATGAAAGCGAAGGGCGGTCGGATCATCAATATCACGTCGGTGGTCGGCTCGGCCGGCAACCCGGGGCAGATCAACTACGCGGCCGCGAAGGCGGGCGTCGCGGGCATGACGCGCGCACTCGCGCGCGAGATCGGCAGCCGCGGCATCACGGTCAATTGCGTGGCACCTGGTTTCATCGATACCGACATGACGAAGGCGCTGCCCGAAGAGCAGCAGACCGCGCTGAAAACGCAGATTCCGCTCGGCCGTCTAGGCAGCCCGGAAGACATCGCGCACGCGGTCGCGTTCCTCGCGTCGCCGCAAGCGGGCTACATCACCGGCACGACGCTGCACGTGAACGGCGGCATGTATATGCAGTAACCAATTTCGGTTACTATCCGCGCCTTGATGCGTTTGCGGAAAGCACGAGGCGCATGCGTTGACAGGAACCCGATGCGCCGCTTTTTTGCCGGGTCAAACCTGATAAAATGCGCGCACCTGTATTTTTGAACTTCTTTTCCCTTGGAGGGGTAATGGACAATATCGAACAGCGCGTCAAGAAGATCGTCGCGGAACAACTGGGCGTTGCGGAAGCGGAAATCAAGAACGAAGCGTCGTTCGTGAACGATCTCGGCGCCGACTCGCTCGACACCGTTGAACTCGTGATGGCCCTCGAAGACGAATTCGGCATGGAAATTCCAGATGAAGAAGCCGAGAAGATCACCACCGTTCAGCAAGCGATCGACTACGCTCGCGCAAACGTCAAGGCCTAAGGTCATTCGCGCCTGCGTTTCTGCACGGGCCGCGCATGACGCCCTGCCGTGCCGCTTGCCGGCGCCAGCAGGGTCGACGCTATCGGGCGTGTCCATTGGCACACCATACGTCGCGCCGCTTGCCACGCAGGAGCCAGCGATGTTGACAGCGCAACTTTCCGCGCGATTGCCGACTTAAACAGCCACAGGGCACACAGGGCGATTCCTGTGGCCGCTGTGGCTTTTGCTTTTTGTCATCTATGAAAAAGGGGTTACCGTGAGCCGCCGTCGTGTTGTTGTTACAGGCCTGGGGCTGATTTCGCCTGTTGGCAATAATGTTGCCGATGGCTGGGCCAATCTGGTCGCCGGCAAGTCTGGGATTGCCAATATCACGAAGTTCGATGCGTCGAACTTCTCGACTCGTTTCGCCGGCGAGGTGAAGGGCTTCAATATCGAGGACTACATCCCCGGTAAGGAAGCGCGCCACATGGATACGTTCATCCATTACGGCGTGGCTGCGGGCATCCAGGCGATGCGGGACAGCGGCCTCGAAGTCACCGAGGAGAATTCGGAGCGCATTGGCGTGGTGGTCGGTTCGGGCATCGGCGGTCTGCCGATGATCGAAATCACCCAAACCGAATTGCTCAATCGCGGCCCGCGTCGCATTTCGCCATTCTTCGTGCCGGCTTCGATCATCAACATGATCTCCGGCCACCTGTCGATCAAGTTCGGCATCAAGGGTCCGAATCTGTCGATCGTTACCGCGTGTACGACCGGTCTGCACTGCATCGGCGAGGCTTCGCGCCTGATCGAATATGGCGACGCCGACGTGATGATCGCGGGCGGCGCGGAATCGACCGTGTCGCCGCTCGGTATCGGCGGCTTTGCGGCGGCGCGCGCGCTGTCGCAACGCAATGACGATCCGGCTACCGCGAGCCGTCCGTGGGACATGGACCGCGACGGCTTCGTGCTGGGCGAAGGCGCCGGCGTAATGGTGCTCGAAGAATACGAGCACGCGAAGGCGCGTGGCGCGAAGATCTACGCGGAAATCGGCGGCTACGGCATGAGCGGCGATGCGTATCACATGACGGCGCCGCTCGAAGACGGTGACGGCGCACGCCGCTGCATGCTCGCAGCGCTGAAGAACGCGGGCATCAACGGCGATCAGGTGAGCTACCTGAACGCGCACGGCACGTCCACGCCACTCGGCGATCTGGCGGAAACGACCGGCATCAAGCGGGCGTTCGGCGACCACGCGAAGAACATGGTCGTCAACTCGACCAAGTCGATGACGGGTCACCTGCTGGGCGGCGCTGGCGGTCTGGAGTCGGTGTTCACGGTGCTCGCCGTGCATCACCAGGTGTCGCCTCCGACCATCAATATTTTCAACCAGGACCCGGCCTGTGATCTCGATTACTGCGCGAACACCGCGCGGGAAATGAAGATCGACGTCGCGCTGAAGAACTCGTTCGGGTTCGGCGGCACGAACGGCACGCTGGTGTTCAAGCGCGCCGGATCGCCTGATCTCGGGTGACGCGTCGGTTCACGACGCCGGCTTCGCCGGCGCTTTCCCCCGCACCGGCAACGTTGGGTAGGGCAGCGCAGCGGATCGCGCTGCGTCGCTCTATCGCAATGCGTGCCGCGGTGGGAGCGTTCGTGCTGATTGCGACGTTAGCCGTTTATTCCTGTCTCGCGCCGCGAATGGGCGCTTGGCAGGCCGCTCCGTTGACGCTCGCCGTCGCAGCACTGCTCACGCTCTGCGCGGCGAGGCATGACGCGGCGCAGGCCATCGCGCTGCATGTCGCGATGGGCGAGATTTCCGCCTGGAACCACGCGGGTGAGTTGCTCGCGCGGGGCCGCATGGTCGGTTGCGCGCAGTGGAGCGGCCGTTTGCTGGTGCTTGAGCTCGATCCCGAGGGTGGTCGCAGGCGCGGCCTCATGCGCGCACCGTCGGGTCGCAGGCGCTCCCTGCTGCTCGCCGCGGACGCGCTGCCGTCCACTGTTTTCCGCGAACTTTCCGTGCTGGGCCGGCGTGCGGCCGGCGCCTGACTGTAACGACTGTAACCGCTGTTACCGTAGTAACGTGCCCTCACCAGGGGGACGCTACAATGGTCCCCCGCCGTGCGCCCTATAGTTAAGTTAACGGATTTATCAGGTGAGCGAAAAAGAAATTGATCAGGTGCTGGTCGAGCGCGTCCAGAAGGGCGACAAGGCCGCGTTCGAGCTTCTGGTCTCCAAATACCACCGCAAGATTCTCCGGCTGATCTCGCGTCTCGTGCGGGACCCCGCCGAAGTCGAAGACGTCGCGCAAGACGCTTTTATCAAGGCGTATCGCGCGTTGCCGCAGTTTCGCGGCGAGTCGGCGTTTTATACGTGGTTGTACCGGATTGCGGTCAATACCGCGAAGAACTACCTTGCAACCCAGGGCCGGCGCGCGCCGACCTCAACCGAAGCGGATGCTGAAGAAGCTGAAACTTTCTCCGATGCCGACCAACTAAGGGATATCAACACGCCTGAGTCGATGTTGATGAGCAAGCAGATCGCTGAGACGGTCAATGCTGCGATGGCGGTTTTACCGGAAGAATTGCGCACCGCCATTACTCTCCGAGAAATTGAGGGTTTGAGCTACGAGGAAATCGCCGAGATGATGGGTTGCCCGATTGGCACGGTCAGATCACGAATTTTCCGCGCTCGCGAAGCCATTGCGGCAAAATTGCGACCGTTGCTTGACACCCCCGAAGGCAAGCGTTGGTAGACGTTTTCGAACGTCCGGCTGGCTTGGCGGGGCAGCGGTGCAATATCTGGATTAGTGGTGTCACTACGGGGTATTTGGAAGATGGGGAGCATCATGGGGTCGGTCTCGATGCAATCGCAAGCAGGCTCGCACGGCGAGCGTCTGTCCGCTTTCGTCGACGGTGAGTTGTTCGGCGAAGAGCATCTGAATCTGGACAAGTTTCTTGCGGAACTGGGCGGCGATGATCGCGCTGCCTGGTCGAGCTACCACCTGATCGGCGACGCGCTACGTTCCGACGATCTGGCAGTCGGCCCCGCACGGAGCAGTGCCTTTCTGAGCGGGTTTGCCGCGCGTCTTGAAAGCGAGCCGCATGTGCTGGCGCCCGCCGCCGCGTCTGCATCGGTCGCGCGCCGCCTGCTCGGGCTGCGCCGCAGAGTCGTGCCGGCTCTTGCCGTCGCTGCCGCGGCCGCTACGCTGACCTGGATCGTCGTGCCGCAGCTGCAGGGCGTGCCGGGTGGTCCGGGTGCCCAGCTCGCTTCGCTCCAATCGCACGGCGACGCGGTGCAGCGTGTCGCCATGGCCTCGGTGCCCGCGCAAGACTCCAACATCATTCGCGACGCGAGCCTCGATCAGTACCTCGAAGCTCATCAGCAATTCGCGCAACAACCGGCGATGGCAGGCTCGATGCCGCTGATTCGCGCTGCCTCAGTCTCCACGCGGGGCCAATAGTTTGATGCAGACTCCGCGGTTCAATAAAACGACTATCTGGGGGCGGTTGCCAGCATTTCTGTTCTGCGCAGCCGTGTTGTTGTCCGCTACACCGCGGGTCTTCGCACAAGACGATCCTGCCGTCGCCCGTCGCGCGGCCGCGGAACTGCTCGATCGCATCCATCAGGCCGCCCAGCAGCAGAACTACGAGGGCGCGTTCGTCTATCAGCGCGGCAGTTTCGTGCAGACGTCGCGCATCGCACATTACTCCACGCGTACGGACGGCGAGTTCGAGCAGCTCGAAAGCCTCGACGGCAAGCCGCGCAAAATGCTGCGTCACAACGACGACATGTACACGTTCTTGCCGGAGCGGCGTATCGTGGTCTTCGAAAAACGGCAGAACAAGGACTCATTCCCTGCGCTGCTGTCGGTGAACGGCGAGCAGGTGCTGTCCGTCTACGAGCCGAAGATGCTTGACGACGACCGCGTCGCGGGCGTCGACAGCCTCGTGATGGAACTCGATCCGAAAGACGCGTACCGCTTCGCGTACAAGCTGTGGGCAGACAAAAAGACCGGTCTGCTGTTGCGCGCGCAGACGCTCGACCCGAGCGGTCAGGTGCTCGAGCAGTTGTCGTTTTCGCAGGTCCGCATCGGCGTGCCGGTCGACAAGACGGGCATCGTCAACGGCATCCGCAATCTCACGGGCTGGACGGTAGTGCGTCCGCCAGTCGAGCCGGTCGACATGGCCGCGCAGGGTTGGCGAATCATGCCGTCGGTACCGGGCTTCCATATGATCCGCCAGTTGCGTCGTCCGATGGCGTCGCGCGAGGCGGGGCAGCCTCCGATCCCGGTCGACCAGGCCGTGTTTTCCGACGGCCTCGCAGCGATTTCGGTGTTCGTCGAGCCCGTCGAGAAAAATACGCGTAAGGAAGGCACGGGCGATAGCGGCGCGACGCACGTACTGGTCAAGCGTCAGGGCGACTTCTGGATTACCCTGCTCGGTGAAGTGCCTCAAACCACATTGCAGCAGTTCGCGTCTGCCATAGAATACAAAGCTCCGAAGTAACCCTTCCGAATCCTGAAATCCCTCGGCTTGCTACGATATGACGACTTTCTCGGTGCGCAAATTCCTCGCGGCCGTAGTGGTGGCGGCGTGTTTGCCGCTTGTGCCGCATATGGCATCGGCGGCTCCCGCTGCCAACCTGCCCGACTTCACCGACCTCGTCGACAAGGTTGGCCCGGCGGTCGTCAACATTCGCACGACAACGCGCGTGTCGAACGGTAGTTCCCGCGGCGGCCTGCCGCCGGGTATGGACGACGGCGACATGTCGGAGTTCTTCCGGCGCTTCTTCGGGATTCCGTTGCCGCAGTCACCGCAATCGCCGCACGGGGGTGATAACGGCGGCGGCGGCGGCGGTAGTGGCGGCAGCCCGGATTCACCGGACAACTCGGACGCCGAACAGAACAGCGGGGTAGGCTCGGGCTTCATCCTGTCGGCGGACGGCTACGTGATGACCAACGCGCACGTCATCGACGACGCGGACACGATCTACGTGACGCTGACCGACAAGCGCGAATTCAAGGCGAAGCTGATCGGCGTCGACGACCGTACCGACGTCGCGGTCGTGAAGATCAACGCGTCGAACCTGCCGACCATCACGATCGGCGACTCGAACAAGGTGCGCGTCGGCGAATGGGTCGTCGCGATCGGTTCGCCGTTCGGTCTCGAAAACACGGTGACTGCCGGTATCGTCAGCGCGAAGGGACGCGACACCGGCGACTACCTGCCGTTCATCCAGACTGATGTGGCCGTCAATCCGGGCAATTCGGGCGGTCCGCTGATCAACATGCAGGGCGAGGTGATCGGCATCAATTCGCAGATCTATAGCCGCACCGGCGGGTTCATGGGCATTTCGTTCGCGATTCCGATCGACGAGGCGATGCGCGTGGCCGATCAGCTGAAGAGTTCGGGCAAGGTGGTGCGCGGCCGCATCGCGGTGGCGATTGGTGAAGTGACGAAGGACGTCGCCGAGTCGCTCGGTTTGCCGAAGGCGCAGGGCGCGCTTGTGAGCAGCGTGGAGCCGGGCGGACCCGCCGATAAGGCCGGCGTGCAGCCGGGCGACATCATCCTGAAGTTCAACGGTCATTCGGTCGACACGGCGACGGACCTGCCGCGCATGGTCGGCGATACGAAGCCGGGCACGAAGACGTCGATCACGATCTGGCGCAAGGGTCAAACGCGCGAACTGCCGGTCACGATCGCAGAAATGCAGCCGGACAAGGTCGCGAAGGCGGATCAGAAGAAGCCGCAAGCGCCGCAGCAGCGCGCGACCAACGCGCTCGGCATCGCGGTCAGCGACATTCCCGCCGATCAGCAGAAAGCGCTGAAGATTCAGAACGGCGTGCAGATCGACGCGGTCGACGGTCCGGCCGCGCGTGTCGGGCTCCAAAAGGGCGACATCATCCTGCGGATTGGCGATACGGATGTGACGAGCACGAAACAGTTCGACGAGCTGACCTCACACCTCGATTCGCAGAAGATGGTCGCGTTGCTGGTTCGTCGCGGCGACAACACGCAGTTCGTGCCGATTCGTCCGCGCAGCGCGCAGAAATGACGAAGACGGCATTGCTCACGCTCTATGGGCGCGCGTGGTGCCATCTGTGCGAGGACATGCGCGCTGCGCTCGAGCCAATGCTGGCCGAGTTCGGAGCGCAGCTGGCGGTGATCGACGTCGACAGCGATCCGTTGCTCGAAGCGCGTTACACCGAGTTGGTGCCGGTGCTGGTTTGCGATGGCGTCGAACTGTGCCACTATCACCTCGACGAAGCGGCCGTGCGGGCAGCATTGGCTGCACATGCGTCGCGTGTCGCGGCGGCATCCTGATACGCACCCGCGCGGCATCTGGTTTCGCGCGATCCATGCGCATTTTTGCCTCGGCTCACTGCGATGCGCGCGGTAATTTTCTCGCATCCTCTACGCCGTCTTGAGGCCCGCGCTTCGCAAGATGCGCCGGCCGATGGGCTTTTCGGCTAAAATAGATAAGATTTTCACCTACTTACAAGGCGTGCTCCGCTATTGTCCGGGGCGCGCCTTTTCGCTTGATCGGCACTGAATGGATCATATTCGTAACTTCTCGATCATCGCGCACATCGACCATGGCAAGTCGACGCTCGCCGATCGCATCATCCAGATTTGCGGCGGTTTGTCCGACCGCGAGATGGAAGCTCAGGTGCTCGACTCGATGGATCTCGAGCGCGAGCGCGGCATTACCATCAAGGCGCAAACCGCCGCGTTGTCGTATCGCGCGCGCGATGGGCAGCTCTACAACCTGAACATGATCGACACCCCGGGGCACGTCGACTTCTCGTACGAAGTCAGCCGCTCGCTGTCCGCGTGCGAAGGCGCGCTGCTCGTCGTCGACGCGAGCCAGGGTGTGGAGGCGCAAACCGTCGCCAATTGCTACACGGCCATCGAACTCGGCGTCGAAGTGGTGCCGGTGTTGAACAAGATCGATCTGCCGGCGGCGAACCCCGAAAACGCGATCGCCGAGATCGAGGACGTGATCGGCATCGACGCGACCGACGCGACGCATTGCAGCGCGAAAACGGGCCTCGGCGTCGAAGACGTGCTCGAAGCGCTGATCGCGAAAGTGCCGCCGCCGAAGGGCGATCCGCAAGCGCCGCTGCAGGCTCTCATCATCGACTCGTGGTTCGACAACTACGTCGGCGTCGTGATGCTGGTGCGCATCGTCAACGGCACGCTGCGTCCGAAGGACAAGATCCGGCTGATGGCAACCGGCGCGCAGTATCCGGTTGAACATATCGGCGTGTTCACGCCGAAGTCGAAAGATCTCGAATCACTGTCGGCGGGGCAGGTGGGCTTCATCATCGCCGGCATCAAGGAACTCGCGGCGGCGAAGGTCGGCGACACGGTTACGCTCGTGAACCAGCCGGCGGCCGTGCCGCTGCCGGGTTTCAAGGAAGTGAAGCCGCAGGTGTTCGCGGGTCTGTATCCGGTCGAAGCGAATCAGTACGACGCGCTGCGCGATTCGCTCGAAAAGCTGAAGCTGAACGACGCGTCGCTGCAGTACGAACCGGAAGTGTCGCAGGCGCTCGGTTTCGGTTTCCGCTGCGGCTTCCTTGGTTTGTTGCACATGGAAATCGTGCAGGAACGTCTCGAACGTGAGTTCGACATGGACCTGATCACGACGGCGCCGACCGTGGTCTACGAAGTCCTGCAGCGCGACGGCACGACCCTGATGGTCGAGAATCCGGCCAAGATGCCGGAGCCGTCGAAGATCGAGGAAGTGCGCGAGCCGATCGTCACCGTGAACCTGTACATGCCGCAAGACTACGTCGGCGCGGTGATCACGTTATGTACGCAGAAGCGCGGCAACCAGATCAACATGCAGTATCACGGTCGTCAGGTTCAGCTTACGTACGAAATTCCGATGGGTGAAGTCGTGCTCGATTTCTTCGACCGTTTGAAGTCGATTTCGCGCGGTTATGCGTCGATGGATTACGAGTTCAAGGAATACCGCGCGTCGGACGTCGTGAAGGTCGACATGCTGATCAACGGCGACAAGGTCGATGCGCTGTCGGTTATCGTGCACCGGTCGCAAAGCCAGTACCGCGGCCGCGAAGTGGCGGCGAAAATGCGCGAGCTGATTCCGCGTCAGATGTACGACGTAGCGGTTCAAGCCACGATCGGTTCGAACATTATTGCGCGCGAAAACATTAAAGCGTTGCGTAAGAACGTGCTGGCAAAATGCTACGGCGGTGATATCACGCGTAAGAAGAAGCTGCTTGAAAAGCAGAAGGCAGGCAAGAAGCGAATGAAGCAGGTGGGCTCGGTTGAAATCCCGCAAGAGGCTTTCCTCGCTATTCTGCGTGTCGAAGACAAATAAGTTGAATAACGGAACCCTATGAATTTTGCGCTGATTCTTTTTGTGCTCGTCGTTTTGACGGGTGTCGCATGGGTCGCGGACAAACTGGTTTTCCTGCCGAAACGGCGCCGCGAGGCGGAAGCCGCAGTCGCCGAATTCGATCGTCAGCAGGCACGCATCGGCGAGCGCTTCGCCGATGAAAACGCCGCGCAAACGCGCGCGCGTCTGCGCGACGACAAGCTGCGTCAGCCGTGGTGGCTCGAATATACGGCGAGCTTTTTTCCGGTGATTCTTGTGGTGTTCGCCGTGCGCTCGTTCGTGATCGAGCCGTTCAAGATCCCATCGGGCTCCATGGTGCCGACGCTGCTGGTGGGCGACTTCATCCTCGTCAATAAATTCGAATATGGTCTACGTTTGCCGATTACCAACACGAGGATCACGCAGGGCAGTCCGGTCCATCGCGGCGACGTGGTGGTGTTCCGTTATCCTAAAGACGAATCGGTCGACTACATCAAGCGCGTCATTGGTCTGCCCGGCGACGTGATCGAGTATCAGGACAAGAAACTCACGATCAACGGCAAGCCGGTGCCTGAAACGCCGTTGCCCGATTATCTCGACGAAGAGCGTCTCGGTTATGCGAAGCAGTTCGAGGAAGATATCGACGGCCGCAAGAACGCGATTCTGAATAATCCGGCGGTGCCGCCGTTCATCGTCGGTGCGGAAGATTATCCGTATCGCGACAACTGCCAGTACAACGCGCGTGGCGTGATCTGCAAAGTGCCGCCGGGCAATTTGTTCATGATGGGCGATAACCGCGACAACAGCGCGGATAGCCGGTACTGGGGTTTTGCGCCTGAACGCAATATCGTCGGCCGCGCATTTTTCATCTGGATGAACTTCAGCGATCTGCGGCGCATCGGCCCTTTCCAGTGAGTCGCATGCATCGATCGCTTCATGAGCGCTTCTCACACGCCGCGCGAATAACCGGCACCCGGTTATCTCGGTCGCGGCGTGTTGTCATGCTACTTTAAGAACTCGCGGTAACGTCGGTTCACCACGCTTTTTCCGCTGGCGCCCCGTGTTTCCGCCGGGTCAGGCGCCCGCGTTATACTCTGCCCATGCCCCTATCTCCGTTGGAAAGCCGTTTGCGCTACGAATTTCGCAATGCGGAATTGCTGCGCCAGGCTCTAACACACCGCAGTCATAGCTCCACGCATAACGAACGGCTCGAATTTCTCGGCGACTCCGTTCTGAATTGCGCGGTGGCTGCGCTTTTGTTCCAACGTTTCGGCAAACTCGACGAAGGCGACCTGTCTCGCGTGCGCGCCAATCTGGTCAAACAGCAGTCCCTCTACGAGATTGCTCAGGCACTCAATATTTCGGAGGGCCTGCGCCTCGGCGAGGGCGAGTTGCGCAGCGGCGGCTTCCGCCGCCCGTCGATCCTCGCGGATACACTCGAGGCGGTGCTCGGTGCGATATTTCTGGACGGCGGATTCGAGGCTGCGCAGACGGTCATCAAGCGCCTTTACGTAGCGATTCTCGACCATATCGACCCGCGCACGCTTGGCAAGGACGCGAAGACGCTGCTGCAGGAGTATCTGCAAGGCCACAAGATTGCGTTGCCTACTTATACGGTCGTCGCCACGCATGGTGCGGCGCACAATCAGCAGTTCGAAGTGGAATGTACGGTGCCGAAGCTGGACGTCAAGGTGTCTGGCTCCGGCGCGAGCCGTCGCGCGGCGGAGCAGGCGGCCGCAAAGAAGGCGCTCGACGAAGTGATGGCCGCGGCGCCTGCCGTGGTCGCGAAGCCGAAGCGCTCGAAGGGCGCCCGCGCCGCGAAAAATGCCGAGCAGGAAATCGTGCCGGGCGTGACCGGCGTACAGGCCGCACTGGATTTGCGCACACCGGATCGCAAGAGCGCGCGCGGTGAAGGGCGCGCGCCTGTCGCGCTGGAAGCGCACGCCGACAAACCTTCCGTGGAAAAATCAGCCGCTGAAAGACCGGCGGCCGAGCGTGCCGCGCCGGGTCCCGCCGGTGCGCCGTTGGCTGTAATTCGTGCCGCGCATGTGGAGTACAGCGGACAGGACAAGCCGGAGCGCGCCGAAAAGTCCGAAAAGACGGAGAGGGCCGACAAGGTTTCGATCCACGCGGGCGAGAAACCTGTCGACAAGCCGGCCGAAAAACCCGCAGCGGACAAAACCCCCGACCTCAAAGCCGACACGCCGTCACACGCTCGCGGCACAGACCGTCTGCGCAGCCGCGAAGCCGCGCCGGGGACTGCTGCGTCCAGCGTGACCGCCGCGCCCGCGTCGGTTGTCTCGGTGCCCCCGGCACCTGCCGAACACGAACCCGGCGTCGCCGACGCGGTGCAAACGCGCGTCGCCGATGCGGGCCATTGATTGCCATCGGCGTGCGCGTCGCGCGCGCCGAACTGAACCTGCCGTAGTCCGAATATGAACGCTCCCACTCCCACTGGTTTTCGCTGCGGCATGGTCGCGATCGTCGGCCGCCCGAATGTCGGCAAGTCCACGCTGATGAACGCGCTGGTCGGCCAGAAAGTCAGCATCACGTCGCGCAAGGCGCAGACCACGCGCCATCGCATTACCGGCATCAATACGCTCGAAGACGCCCAGTACATCTTCGTCGACACGCCCGGTTTTCAGACCAAACACAGCGGCGCCCTGAACCGCTCGCTGAACCGCGCCGTTACGTCGACGCTGACCTCGGTCGACGCGATCCTGTTCGTCATCGAAGCAGGCCGCTTCGGCCCTGACGACCAGAAGGTACTCGACCTGATCCCGGCGAAGGTCCCGACGCTGCTGATCGCGAACAAGCTCGATCGCGTGTCGGATAAAGACTCGCTGTTCCCGTTCATGCAGCAGATGAGCACGCTGCGCGAGTTCAACGAGATCGTGCCGCTGTCGGCGAAAAATTCCGACGACATCAAACGTCTGATGGCCACCGTCAAGCCGTTCCTGCCGGAAGGCGAGCCGATCTACGGCGAGGACGACCTGACCGATCGCAGCGAGCGCTTTCTTGCCGCCGAAATCCTGCGCGAGAAAGTCTTTCGCTGGACCGGCGACGAGCTGCCGTACACGAGCACCGTGCTGATCGAGAAGTTCGAAACCGAAGGGCGGCTGCGCCGTATCTTCGCGACGATCCTCGTCGATCGCGACATGCACAAGGCGATGATCATCGGCCAGAAGGGCGCGAAGCTGAAGCAGATCAGCACCGAGGCTCGCCTCGACATGGCAAAGCTGTTCGACGGGCCGGTGTACCTCGAAACCTTCGTCAAGGTGAAGAGCGGCTGGGCCGACAATGAAGCCGGGCTTCGTGCGTATGGGTACGAATGACGCGTGGATGACGCTCAATTCAGACGAGGCTTCGGATCAGCCGGAGCACGAACCGTCTCGGCCCGCGCGTAGCGCGAGGAAATCGTCGGCCGACGCAAAAAGCCCAAAAAGCGCGAAAAGCGCACCCGCCGACGATGGCGAGCCACGCAAAACGCCGGCGCGCCGCGCGCCGCGCACCTCCACATCCGAATATCGGATCACCGAGCAGCCCGCGTTCGTGCTGCATAGCTATCCGTATCGCGAGACCAGCCTGATCATCGACGTGCTGTCGCGCGATCACGGCCGTCTCGCGCTGGTCGCAAAGGGCGCGAAGCGCCCGCACTCCGCGCTGCGCGGCGTGCTGCAAACGTTCCAGCCGCTGTCGCTCGCGTGGTCGGGCAAGTCCGAAATGCGCACGCTGACCGGCGCCGAATGGGTCGGCGGCATGCTGCCGCTGACCGGCGACGCGTTGCTGTGCGGTTTCTACGTCAACGAACTGCTGGTGCGCTTCTGCGCGCGCGAGGACCCGCATCCTCAGTTGTTCCATCACTACGTCGTCACGCTGACGCGGCTCGCGCACGATGAGCCGCCGGTGCAGGTGCTGCGCTCGTTCGAACGCGTGCTGCTACGCGAGACCGGTTACGCGATGGCGCTCGACCGCACGGTCGCACGCAAAGCGGTGCTCGCCGACGGCCGCTACGTGTTCGATCCCGAGCGTGGGGTACGCGAGGCATCGGACGAATGGCCCGCGCAGTGGCCGGTAGTGTCGGGACAAACCTTGCTCGATATGGAAAAGGACGATTACCATCGAGCGCAGACCGTCGCGCAAAGCAAAACGCTGATGCGCTTCCTGCTCAACACCTATCTTGGCGGCGCGCCGCTTGCTACCCGCCAGATCCTGATCGACCTGCAGAACCTATGAGCTTCTTCCTGACTTCGCCGACCGCGATCGACCTCGGCGTGAACATCGACCATGTCGCCACGCTGCGCAACGCGCGTGGCACGTCCTATCCCGATCCGATCCGCGCCGCGCTGATGGCCGAAGAAGCCGGCGCCGACGCGATCACGCTGCATCTACGCGAAGACCGCCGGCATATCGTCGACGCCGACGTACACAAGCTGCGTCCGCTGCTAAAAACGCGCATGAATCTCGAATGCGCGGTCACGCCGGAAATGCTCGACATCGCGTGCGAAGTGCAACCGCACGACGTCTGCCTCGTGCCGGAAAAGCGCGAGGAGCTGACGACCGAAGGCGGTCTCGACGTCGCCGGACAGTTCGAGGCGGTGCGCGCCGCATGCAAGCAACTGGCGGACGCGAACTCGCGCGTGTCGCTCTTCATCGACCCCGAGGAGACGCAGATTCGCGCCGCGCACGAAGCCGGCGCGCCGGTGATCGAGCTGCACACAGGCCGTTACGCGGAAGCTCATGATCCCGCGGAACAGCAGCGCGAATACGAGCGCATCGTGCGAGCAGTCGAATTCGGCGCGACGCTCGGCCTCAAAGTGAACGCGGGCCACGGCCTGCACTACACGAACGTGCAGCAAATCGCGGCGATCGACGGCATCGTCGAACTCAACATCGGTCATGCGATCGTCGCGCATGCGATCTTCGCGGGCTGGGACAACGCGGTGCGCGAGATGAAGGCGATCATGGTCGCCGCGCGTCTCGGCGCGCGCGCGTAACGCAACCTGGCGACGGACGCACGCATGGCAATCTACGGAATCGGCACCGACATCGTTCAGGTCAGCCGCGTAGCAGCGGTGATGACTCGCACCAATGGCCGTTTCGCGGAGAAGGTGCTCGGTCCCGACGAACTACGCGTGTACCACGCGCGCCACGCCCGTTCGGCGGCGCGCGGTCTCGCGTTTCTCGCGACGCGCTTCTCGGCGAAAGAGGCGTTCTCGAAGGCGATCGGCCTCGGCATGCACTGGCCGATGAGCTGGCGCGCGCTGCAAACGCTGAACCGGCCGAGCGGCGAGCCGATGGTGGTCGCCTCTGGCGAGCTGGCCGACTGGCTCGACGCGCGCGGCATCACGGCGCGCGTGACGATCAGCGACGAGCGCGACTACGCGGTGTCGTTCGTGATCGCGGAGACGCAGCGGCCGGGCGATACGGAAGGTTCGTTGGCGGCGTCGGCGTCGCGGGCTTCGTCCGCCCGTTCCGCCACAGAATGAAAAGGTTGAGCGCGGCCACTGGCGGTCGCGTTTGTGTTGTCTCACAGTTTTCCCGCGGAATTCGATGAAAACCACACCCGGACCGGTGATGCTCGACGTGGTCGGCAAAACGTTGAACCGCGATGACAAAAGGCGTCTCGCTCACCCGATGACCGGCGGCGTGATCCTGTTCGCGCGCCACTACGAGAGCCGCGCGCAACTGGTCGGGCTGACCGATGCCATCCGCGCGATTCGCCCGGATCTGCTGATCGCCGTCGATCACGAAGGCGGCCGCGTGCAGCGCTTTCGCACCGACGGCTTCACGGTGCTGCCGTCGATGGGTAAGCTCGGCGCGCTGTGGGACCAGGACGTGCTGCACGCGACCAAGGTGACGACCGCGGTCGGCTATATCCTCGCCGCGGAACTGCGCGCGTGCGGTATCGACATGAGCTTCACGCCGGTGCTCGACCTCGACTATGGACACTCGCAGGTGATCGGCGATCGCGCGTTCCATCGCGATGCGCGCGTGGTCGCGCTGCTCGCGAAGAGTTTGAACCACGGCCTCGCGCTCGCCGGCATGAGCAATTGCGGCAAGCATTTTCCAGGGCACGGATTCGCGCAGGCAGATTCGCACGTCGCGATGCCCGTCGACGAACGCCCGATCGAGGAAATCCTCGGCAACGACGTCGCGCCGTACGACTGGCTCGGTCTGTCGCTTGGCGCGGTGCTGCCCGCGCACGTCGTCTATCCGCGCGTCGATGCGAAGCCGGCCGGCTTCTCGCGCATCTGGTTGCAGGACATCCTGCGCGGCAAGCTTGGCTTCGAAGGCGCGATCTTCAGCGACGATCTGTCGATGGAAGCCGCGCGCCAGGGCGGCACGCTGACCGAAGGTGCGCAAGCGGCCCTGGAGGCCGGCTGCGACATGGTGCTGATCTGCAACCAGCCGGACGAAGCGGGGAAGGTGCTCGACGCGCTGCGCGTCACGCCGGCGAGGGAATCGCAGCGGCGGCTGAAGCGCATGCGGCCGCGCGGTAAAGCGCTCAGGTGGAGCAAGCTGATGGCCGAGCCACGGTACGCCGAAGCGCAGAGGCTGCTGCGCAGTACGTTTGCATAAACGGAAATGGCGCCTTGAAGCAATTCAAGGCGCCATTTTTTATCAGCTTCGAACGGTGCGAGCCGCCGTCAAGCTTGCTTGACAACCGCAGCACGCGCGATCCGATCGCTCAGTTCAAGCGCATGCGCTGCAACTTGTTGTACAGCGTCTTCGGGCTGATTCCGAGTAACGACGCCGCTCGATGCCGCGTGCCGCCGACCGCGTCGAGCGTCGCGCGGATCAGCATTTCTTCGACGTCCGCGAGGGGCGTACCGACGGTCACCTGCACGCGACTGCCGTTCAGATCGCGGCCGTTCGCCGTGCTGGCTTCGTCGGCGCGCAACGACTCGATCACGTCGCCCGATGCCTGATAAGCGCGCCGCACGCGCTCCTGCAGTTCGCGCACGTTGCCCGGCCAGTCATACGCGAGGCATTCGCGCAGGAAATTCGGCGCCGCCTGCTTCGCGACCTCGGCCGTACCGCGCGCGGTCGCTTCCACATTCAGTTCGTCGACGGCTGCCTGCGCGATCAGCAGCGGATCTTCACCACGCTCGCGCAGCGGTGGCAGCATGACCGCGGCGGCTTCGAGGCGCAGCGCGAGGTCCTGATGCAGCGAGCCGTCCGCGACCGCCGCGCGCGGCGGCTTGCGCGTCGACGCGATGAGCCGGAAGTCGGTCACGATCTGGCTGGTACCGCCCACGCGCATGAAGGTCTGCGAATCGAGCGCGCGCAACAGCGCTTCCTGCTGCGTGCGCGGCAGCTCGGTGATTTCGTTGATGAACAACGTGCCGCCGCTCGCCTGTTCGAAGAGGCCCGGCTCGCGCTGCTCGGCGCCGCCGAACGCTCCGCGTTCGTGACCGAGCAGCATGCTGTCGAGCGAGCGATTGAGCCCGCCCGCGGTCGCGCCGCGGCAATCGAACGTGACGAACGGGCCTTTGCGGCGGCGGCTCATGTCGTGCAGCGTGCGCGCGGCGATCTGCTTGCCGGTGCCAGCCTCGCCGGAGATCAGCACCGCGGCTTCTGTCGGCGCGAGACGCTCGATCGTGTCGTACACGTGCTGAATGGCGCCGCTGCGACCGAGCATCGCGCCGAAGCGCCCAAGCTGACGCAGCGCCGCGCGCAGCGCCTGGACCTCCTCGGTCAGCTCATAAGGCCGCGGAATGCGCGCGAGCAGGCTGCGCAGGCGCGGAATGTTGACCGGCTTCAGCAGATAGTCCCAGATACCGTGCCGCAAGCCCTCGATCGCACTCTCGACGGTCGCATTGCCGGTCATCACGATCACCGGAAGCGCGCCGCCCGGCGGATGCGCGGGCAGATGCTGCAACAGATCGAGGCCGCTGCCGTCCGGCAGATTCAGGTCGACGAGCACGACGTCGGGGATGAAGCGCGTCAATGCGCCGCGGGCCTCGGCGAGCGTGGTCGCGGTGTCGACTGAAAAGCCGTCGGCGGCGAGGATTGCCGACAGACCGGACAAGCTATTGGGATCGTCTTCAACAATCAGGGCGTGTGGCATGGCGAGCGCAATTTTATGAATGGGTTGAATGCCCGGTGCGCCGCCAACGCTGATGGCGCGCACCGCGGACTCTGGGGGCTCGATGACAGGGCTAAACCAACGGTCCCTGGGCGGTGAAAAAACGACAGCCGCCGGCACTGCGCCTTGAGTCGCGCGGGCCGGCGCCTGTAGTTCCTTCACTGGTCCTGTCAGAAATCCCGGTTGCTATCGAAAAACCGGCGCACTTCGAGTTCCGCCTGTTCACGGGTTTTGCCATAGCGTTCCTGAATCAGACCAGCGAGCTTGTCGGCCCGGCCTTCGGCCTTGGTCAACTCGTCGTCCGTCAGTTCGCCCCATGCGGTCTTCGCCTTGCCGATCATCTGTCTCCATTTACCTTCAGCGATGTCGTTGTTCATGGTGCCTCTCCAGGAGTGGAAAATGAGCGTACTCGCGTAACTCTCTCCACCTAGCAGAGATCGTGCCAAAGGGTGTGGATGAAATCGATCAAGGCCTTGCCGCGCGCGCAACGCGAAATCCGGATGTCGCGATGGTAATTTTGAGAAATTTGCCGGTAAAGTTTTCCTAAACCATACACGGCGCGACAGAAAAGAAAAAGCGCCCAAAAAATTGAGCGCTTTTTGTGCAGGCCGGCAGGGCGCCGGCGCTGGCGGGGTGACGCGGGCGGGCGCTTAGGCTCGGCTGCGGTATTCGTGCGTACGGGTGTCGATTTCGATCTTGTCGCCGATGTTGCAGAAGAGCGGCACTTGCAGTTCGAAGCCGGTGTTCAGCTTGGCGTTCTTCAGCACCTTGCCCGACGACGTATCGCCCTTGACGGCCGGTTCCGTGTAGATGATTTCGCGAACCAGCGTGGTCGGCAGTTCGACCGAGATCGCCTTCTCGTTGTAGAACACGACTTCGCAAGCCATGCCGTCTTCGAGGTAGTGCATCGCGTCGCCCATCATTTCGGCTTCGACTTCGTACTGGTTGTAGTCGGCGTCCATGAACACGTACATCGGGTCGGCGAAGTACGAGTACGTCACTTCCTTGCGCTCGAGCACGACGACGTCGAACTTGTCGTCCGCCTTGTACACGGTTTCCATGCCTGCGCCGGTCAGCAGGTTCTTGAACTTCATCTTGACGACGGCGGAGTTACGGCCCGATTTGTTGTATTCGGCCTTTTGCACGACCATTGCGTCTGCGCCGATCATCACGACGTTGCCGGTGCGGAGTTCCTGTGCGGTCTTCATAAAACTGTCCTGTACGAGATAAATAGCTTCACTGTTGCTCAACGGCATACGGCGCAAGCGGCTTCGGCGTTTCGCCCACCGCCTGCCGCGCGCCGCGTGAAGCGGCCGCGCAGCCCGCATGCGTGAAACGGGATCGGCTCGCGGCGAAAACCCGGGGGCGTGATGCCTCGGCGTTCCACCTGTCCGTTACCTGATTTTTACCCTGTTCGGGCGTGTACACGAGTGGCGCCGATCTGCAACACGCCCAAACATACGTCCCTTTTTTGACATTCGCGTGCCCGACCGGAAGATTGGGACGCGTGCTGTGTTTTTCGAGGGGACCGGTCAGACGGGCTGACCATGGGGTAGTTGGTCTAATCGGGCCGCGCTTGCGTCGTCGGCCGTTGGATAACCGCTTATTTTAACTGAGTTTTTGCGAACGAGGTCAGATTTCCGGCGAGATCGCCGACTTGCGCGAGTTCGACCGCCCAGCCCGCGGCGCGCCGTTTCAGGGCCGGATAGTGGCGCTGGAATTCCGCCCAGTCCGGCTGACCAGCGCCGTTCCACGCGTGCCAGAAGCGCTCGAGCGCGGCGCGCGCGTCAGTTGGGAGCGTGCGGGTGTAGTGCGCAAGTGCGGCGTCGAGCTTTGGCAGATGGGCGTCGTCGGCCTGCGGGTAGATGTGCCAGACGAACGGCTTGGCGGCCCACTGCGCGCGCACGAACGAGTCCTCGCCGCGTACGAAATTGACGTCGCTTGCCCATAGCAGTGCGTCGTAGCCAGGCTGTTCGGTGAACGCGAGCGCGTGCGCGCTGAGGTTGCCGAGCGTCGCATGGGTGCCCGCTGCAAACGACGGTAGGCCGAAAAAGCGCGCCAGCGCGCCGGAAATGCGTCCTTCGGGCACCAGCAGCACGATCGGGCTTGCGTTGTCGCGCCATTGTTCGAGCAGGCTGTCGACGGCGGGGTTTTCGTAGGCGAACAGCGACACGACCGTCGCGTCGGCGGGCGGCGGCGCGTGGCCCGTGACGTTGCGCCACCAGTCGGAGCGCGCGGCGGGCGACGCTTCGAACGCGGCGCGCGCCGCGTCGAGATCGCGCTCCTTCAGGACGCCACCGGTGCCGGGGCCGAGTCCGGGGAAAAAGAAGGTCTTGCTGAGTGCGTAGCGCGGATGCGGTGATGGCCGCAGATGAAAATCGGCGATCCAGTCCTCGGCGCTCAGATATTCGAGGTTGAACCAGAGCGGCACGCACGCTCGCTCTACCATCGCCGCGATATAGACGGGCGGCAGTTCGCAGGCGAACGCCTCGATCACGACGTCGGCGACTTCGAGCGTATCGCCAGCGTGGGACGGCTCGTGCCAATGCTCGACGACGATGCCGTCGAGCGTCTGCCGCGCACGCTCCAGCTCGAGCGACGGGCACAGCCTCCTGAACGCATGCAGATCGTCGACGAACACGCGCACCTGCCAGCCGTGCTCGCGCGCGAGTTGGCGCGCAAGGCGCCAGCACACGCCGATGTCGCCGAAGTTGTCGATCACCGCGCAGAAGATATCGCAGGCGATCGGGTTGGCAGGGGCGGCGGGTGATCCGGAATCGGGCGCGACGGAGGACATGGCGGCTCGGCTGGCTCGGTGACTCCGGCGAACGGAGCGGGTTCGAACGAACGCGTAATGTTCTAAACTGGCGATTCTAAAGCCTCGCTCGCGATCGCGCGCGCCCTTTGTCCGCCATGCGGGCCGCATCGGCGACACGCGACATGACCCCCGGCGCACGATGCCGGGCACCCGGCGGTGCAATCGGTGCAATCGGTGCAATCAGTGCAATCAGTGCAATCAGTGCAATCAGTGCAACCGGTGCAAGCGGCGAGGCAGCGCGAGACAGTCCCACCCCAATCGATCCCGCATGACCGAACCCGAAGCCAGCGACGCCCCCGACACCTTCGAGCCGAAAACAGTGCTCGCCCAACTGCCGCATCTGCCCGGCGTCTACCGCTATTACGACACGAGTGGCGCGGTGCTCTACGTCGGCAAGGCGCGCGATCTGAAGAAGCGCGTATCGAGCTACTTCACGAAGACACAGCTGTCGCCGCGTATCGCGATGATGGTCACGCGCATCGCGCGCATCGAGACCACGGTCACGCGTTCCGAGGCCGAGGCGCTGCTGCTCGAAAACAATCTGATCAAGGCGCTCACGCCGCGTTACAACATCCTGTTTCGCGACGACAAGTCGTATCCCTATCTGAAGCTGACCGGCCACAAGTTTCCGCGCATGGCCTATTACCGCGGCTCGGTCGATCGCAAGAACCAGTACTTCGGCCCGTTCCCGAGCGCGTGGGCGGTGCGCGAGAGCATCCAGATCCTGCAGCGCGTGTTCCAGCTGCGCACCTGCGAAGACTCGGTGTTCAACAACCGCACGCGGCCGTGTCTGCTGCATCAGATCGGCCGTTGCACGGCGCCGTGCGTCGCGAACATCAGCGAGGAGGATTACGCGCGCGACGTCGCCAACGCGTCGCGCTTTCTGCTCGGCCGTCAGGGCGAGGTGATGAAGGAGCTCGAGCAGAAGATGCATGCGTTCGCGAGCGAGTTGAAGTTCGAGCAGGCCGCGGCGGTGCGCAACCAGATGAGTTCGCTGTCGACGGTGCTGCATCAGCAGGCAATCGAAGTCGGCAGCGACAGCGACGTCGACATTCTCGCGGTAGTCGCGCTGGGCGGCCGCGTGTGCGTGAATCTCGCGATGGTGCGCGGCGGACGACATCTCGGCGACAAGGCGTACTTTCCCACGCACGTGGAGAGCGCGTTGACGGCGGCGGAAGGCGGGCTCGAAGAAGACGGCGATCAGGACGATGCATCGGCGGATGCACGAGCGGTCGCGCCATCGGCCGCGGCGGCGAGCGCCTCGGCCGATGCGCTCGCGATCGCTCAGGACATGCCGTCGGAAGACGAGGACGTCGATGGTAGTGAAGAAGACGCGATCGACGAGGCTGCCGAAGCGACTCCGGACGCCGTCAGCGACGAAGGCGCGGACGAAGGCACCGACGGGAACGCAGGGTCCGGCCCCGCGGCGAAGCGCCGCAACGGCCGCGCGCCAGGCGGCATCGAATCCGAAGTGCTCGAAGCGTTCATCGCGCAGCATTACCTCGGCAATCGCGTGCCGCCGGTGCTGGTGGTCAGCCACGCGCCGGCGCGCGAACTCGTCGACGTGCTGATCGAGCAGGCGGGCCACAAGGTGACCGTACTGCGTCAACCGCAAGGACAGCGGCGCGCGTGGCTCGCGATGGCCGAGCAGAACGCGCGGCTCGCGCTCGCGCGCCTGCTCTCCGAGCAGGGCTCGCAGCAGGCGCGCACGCGCGCGTTGACCGACACGCTCGGCATGGAGTGCGACGACCTCGCGCATCTGCGCATCGAATGCTTCGACATCAGTCACACGATGGGCGAGGCGACGCAGGCGTCCTGCGTCGTCTTTCACCACCACAAGATGCAGTCGTCCGAGTATCGCCGCTACAACATCGCCGGCATCACGCCCGGTGACGATTACGCGGCGATGCGCCAGGTGCTCACGCGCCGCTACGAAAAGATGGTCGCGCAGGCCGCCGCGAATGCGAGCGACGAAGCCGCCGAATCGCAAAGTGACGCGGCCGCCGATCCCGCGCTCGCCGCCGATGCCGCCGAGCCGGCCGCGGTCGGCGGCGTGCTGCCGACCATCGTGCTGATCGACGGCGGCAAGGGGCAGGTGGAGATCGCGCGGCAGGTGTTCACGGAGTTGGGGCTCGATACTGGCATGCTCGTCGGCGTCGCAAAGGGCGAGGGGCGCAAGGTCGGTCTCGAGACGCTGATTTTCGCGGACGGCCGCACGCCGCTCGAACTCGGCAAGGAAAGCGCCGCGCTGATGCTGGTCGCGCAGATCCGCGACGAAGCGCATCGTTTCGCGATCACTGGCATGCGCGCTAAACGCGGCAAGACGCGCCAGACCTCGCGGCTCGAAGAACTCGAAGGCGTAGGGGCGAAGCGGCGTCAGCGCCTGCTGGCGCGCTTTGGCGGCTTGCGCGGCGTGGTGGCCGCGAGCGTCGAGGATCTCGCGAGCGTCGAAGGCATTTCGCAGGCGCTCGCCGAGCAGATCTACCGGCAACTGCATTGAATTGGCGGGCCGCGCTGGGCTGTGATCGGAACGACGGTTCGTCGGACCCGCGGCGTCGCGCTGCGGATGCGCTGGCTGCGAACCACGCGCCGGGGGCGGCTCGCTTGCCGCCCCCGCGCGGCCATGCCTGGGCGCGCTTGCTTGTGGCAGGCCCTGTGACACGGCACAATTGCAACTCACTCGTCAGACGCTGCGCCTGCCCCATGCCGTTTAATTTCCCGATATTCCTGACCTGGCTGCGGATCGTGCTGATTCCGCTCGTCGTCGGTGTGTTCTATTTGCCCGACATGATGATGAGCCCCGCGCACCGCAATCTCGCGGCCGCGACGATCTTCATCCTGGCGGCGCTCACCGACTGGTTCGACGGCTTTCTGGCCCGCAAATGGAATCAGACCTCGGCATTC
This sequence comes from Paraburkholderia sp. MM6662-R1, assembly GCF_050436245.1. Taxonomy (NCBI): domain Bacteria; kingdom Pseudomonadati; phylum Pseudomonadota; class Betaproteobacteria; order Burkholderiales; family Burkholderiaceae; genus Paraburkholderia; species Paraburkholderia sp. MM6662-R1. The sequence continues at coordinate 3,693,119 of NZ_JBNDLV010000001.1, forward strand.
GGCGCGTTTCTCGATCCGGTCGCCGACAAGCTGATGGTGACCGCGGCGCTGCTCGTGCTCGTGCAACTCACGCGGATCGATTCCGCGATCGCGCTCGTGATCGTCGGACGTGAAATCGCGATCTCGGCCCTGCGCGAATGGATGGCGCAGATCGGGGCGTCGAAGAGCGTCGCGGTGAACTCGCTCGGCAAGTTCAAGACCGCTTGCCAGATGGTCGCGATTCCGATGCTGCTGTTCTATGGCCCGCTGCCGCTCGGTGGCGGCGTGACGGTCGACACGCGCGTGTGGGGCCTGTGGCTGATCTATCTGGCTGCGTTCCTGACGATCTGGTCGATGCTGTACTACATGAAGCTCGCGTGGCCGCAGATTCGCGAGCGCGGCGGCATTGCGTGACGGTGTGAATAGAAGAGCACGGGGGCGCAAAAGTGTGTTCGAACCCCGCACTACTACGAGAGAAATATTTTCTTTAACACAGACGGGCAAAGGGGTTGACACGTTTCAGTCGATTATCCATAATCTCGTTTCTCCGATGCACGCAACGCGAAACACCGGAGACGCAGTAAATGCAGCACAACGCGGGAATAGCTCAGTTGGTAGAGCGCAACCTTGCCAAGGTTGAGGTCGCGAGTTCGAGCCTCGTTTCCCGCTCCAGTATTCGAAGCATCGCGTTGTTTGGCGAAGTAAAAAAGGCAGCGCGGTGAAGCAGTTCAATGCGGGAGTAGCTCAGTTGGTAGAGCGCAACCTTGCCAAGGTTGAGGTCGCGAGTTCGAGCCTCGTCTCCCGCTCCATACATCAGGGGAAGCAGCGCTTCCCTTTTTGTTTGGAAGGCCGCTCGTTCTGAACTTCCAGAGCTTCGGTTCTTCTGGTTATCACCAGATAAATCTGCGAACCCGTGTCCAGGTTCCAGTCCGCTTGTGGCGCGATAGCAAAGCGGTTATGCAGCGGCCTGCAAAGCCGTTTAGGCCGGTTCGACTCCGGCTCGCGCCTCCAGTCTTTGATGTAAAGCGAAAGCCCCGACTTGTCGGGGCTTTTGTTTTTCTGTTCCTCTCTTCGCCAGCCTTGTCGATCGTCGTCATCAAGGTGAGCGGAGCGGTCGATCCGACTGCGTGCCGCAGACGTTCCTCCGAATCGATCAGAAATTGAGCGCGGATTTGATTGACTGCACGGCAGCGGTGTTCAGGAAGCAGTAGTGCTCTTGCGGCGTACCGCCTCCGAGCGGTGTGCTATCTGCATCGTTGTGCCGCTCCTGATCATGTAACCCGCGTAGATGCGGCCGTTGTTCTGGTAATACACGCGATAGTCGGTCGTGCTACCCCGAGCACGCTGTTGGCCACCCATGCGCGAACGCCCTGCAACGTGACGATCTGGCCATCGGAAAGCTGATAGGTCTTGTCATCCGTCGTGCTGGCGTAGGGAAAGAAACCTTCCAGCGTCGATACCGTTGCCGAGCAACGCGCTATTCGTGAAGAGTTCGGACGGCGTCGCGGATATCAGACCGCTCAGCGAAACGACGGTGTAGCTGGTGCCGAGCAAGGTGCGGATCACGGTACTACCGTCCGCCGCCAGATAGTCTTCCTGCACGTTGGGTCCCACGTAGCTGACCCGCGCCTGCGCGGGAACTGCGCCGACATACACAGCGCCATTGACGATCTGGCGTCCATTGGTCAACTTGGGGAGCTTGAGCGCCGACGAGAGCGAAGCCGTCCCGGCGATCAGCGACTCAGTGCCCGTGGAGGGGCTTTGAGCGATGCTGGAGTCGATGGTGAAAAACGTGCTACTCGAGCCGACCGATAGCCCGCCCGCCGAATTCGCACTGAGCGAAAGGCTGCCATCGACATAATGCAGTCCACCGTTAGACGTCAGTGCAAAGCTCCCATAGTTCTTCTGCGCATCGCTCAAACTCGATGTGCTGGCCGTCGTTCGTCCAGCAATTCGGGAAGTGCTCACCGGCTCTTTGCTTTTTAAAGTGCATCGTCGAGTATTCGCCCGGATATTCGCGGCTGCTTATTCGTTGCACATAAAACCAATATTCGACCTATGAAAAAATAAGAACCGCCGCGCTGCTATTGAGCCTCGCTTGGCCGTTGTCGGCGCTTGCGCAATCGGCGCCGGCGCCCAACGTCAAACCCGGGGACACCTGGACATATACATCGACGAGCGAGAGAGGGCCATCGGGCTGAAACCAGACGCACGAGCAGGTGACGGTGCTGCGGGCGACGCCATCGCACATCTATTTCGAATCGAAGATCTCGGGTTCGACGCAGGCGCCACGCGAAGTGATCGCCGGAGCGGACTGGAGCCGCGAGCGCAGCGTGAACGGCACCGATACAGTCGTGAGCCGGCCGTTCGCGTTTCCGTTGTCGCCGGGTAAGAGCTGGACGGTCGAATACGCCGGGCAGCATCCGAACCGGGTATTCGCTTCGCAGAAGTGGAACTCGCAGTATCGGGTGGTCGGAACGGAAACCGTCGAAGTGCCCGCCGGCAAATTCCAGGCGATCAAGGTCGAAGCCGAAGGCGACTGGGACGCGCAACTCGAGCCGCGGCAGACGGTCACGCAAGCCAGCCAGGTCGAGCAGGGCGACACCGCGATGATCACGCATGCGCAGAAACTCGGTCCTGTTCAGGCGACGGGACGCACGTATAAAGCGTTTTGGTATGTGTCGAAAGTCGGCCGTTGGGTGAAATCGGTGGAAGAGTATTACGGCAGCAATGGCGTGAGAAACGAGCGCTATACGACCGAACTCGAGTCGTTTAAAAAGAGCGGGCAATAATCGGGTTCAGGCGTTTGATGCGTTCCCGCATTCATTGGGGCAGCGCATTCCGCTCAACGGCGTCTCCGGCGCGCGCACGGGAAGGGCAACGCACGCCGGCGCGCCTCATCCAGGCCGGGCGATAGAATGGCACCATCGTCATCGCCCGTTTTCATTGAAGCCGCATGTATTTCCAACTCACCGGCACTCAGGTCCGCCTGCTCGGCTCGATGCATCTGTTTCCCGCGACGAGCCGTCGAACGCCGCCATGGGTCGCCGAAGCCTATGACTGGGCCGACGCGCTCGTATTCGAGTCCGACCCAGCAACGATCCTGCCGTTTCTCAAAGCCGACGCACACCCCGACGCCGCGCAACTGCGGCCCCTCTGATGCGCGACGAAGCCTGGACGCAACTGCGGGCGCTGTGGCCGACCGATGGCCTGCTCGCGCCGCTTGAAACACTGCGTCCGTGGGCCGCGCTGATCGTCGCGCCGGCGCTGCTGCAGCAGGTCGTCGAGGGTGTCGAGCCGCGCATGTTGCGCTCGGCGCTCGCGCAGGCGAAGCCGTATCGCTATCTCGAGTCCGCGCGGGACGTCGCAGTCGCGCTCGAATCGATTCCGCTCGAAGCCATTGCCGCGGCGCTCGACATGCTGATGGCCGACCGCGGCGAACCGCAGCGCACGCTCGAACGGATGCACGCGGCGTGGCTGGAGGGCGATCTGCACGCGATACAGCAAATCGCCGTCGAAGCGCCGATGTTCAATCTGGCCGGCATCCGTCAGGCGATTCTCGACGTGCGCAATCGCGCGTGGGCCGCGCGGCTGAGCGAGTTGCTGGACGTTCGCGAGCGCACGCTGGTGGTCGTCGGCGCGCTGCATCTATGCGGCCCCGGCAATCTCCCCGACTGTCTCGCGCGACCCGTGCAAGCGGTGTTCTGAACGCGTGCGCGGCTTTCGCGACTGAAGACAGCCGTGTCGACCGCCCGGATGCCAGGCCTGCGCATGCTCGATGACGAGGCGCGCGGCATAATTGCGGATCGTTGCCCGCGCTGTCGCGCATTGACCCTGAAAGCTACCGATGACTGAACCGCAACACCCCGCCGCCGCGCGGCTCGCCCAGCTCGAATGGCGCTGGAAGCCGTTCGGGAACCTCACGAGCGTCGAAGTCTATGAGATGCTGGCCGCCCGCAGCGCGGTGTTCGTCGTCGAACAGAACTGCGTGTATGGCGATATCGATGGGCTCGACGTCGAAGCCTGGCATCTGCTTGCGTATGGCACCGGCGACGGTGCGGCGTTGCCGCCGTTGGCCGGCTATCTGCGCGTGTTGTTGCCCGTTGCGGCGGATGCCGATGTGCGCATCGGCCGGGTGTTGACGACCGCGCCGTTTCGCGGCATCGGTCTCGGCAATGCGATGCTCGAACGCTCGCTCGCGCAAATCCGTGCGCAGTGGCCCGATACGCCGATCCGTCTGCACGCGCAGGCGCATCTGCAAGGCTTTTACGGTGCGTTCGGCTTCGAGCCGGTCTCGGAGATTCACGACGAAGACGGCATCCCGCATGTGTGGATGCGCGCGCTGTGAACGCGAACGGGTCAGCGGGGCACGTTCGTGGTCGTCGACGCCGCATGCGTGAGCCCGCGCGCCGCTTTTGCATGCCGCTCGGCGCGCAGGCGTCCGCGAGACGACAGCCGCATCCAGTGACGCAGCGCGATCAGCGCGCCGACCACGCTCATCATCGAACCCGGAATCCATAGCAGGAGGCCGCCGATCTGCTGATCGCGCATCGGGCTCAGCCACGTGAACGCGCGGCCGCAGATCGAGTAGATCGGATACAACTCGTGCGTCGTAAAAAAGATGAATGCGCCGAGAACGATCTGCGGCGGAATCGCCGCGATCACGACGAGCACGCGCTTGCCCGGAGACAGACGCGCGGGCGGCGCCGGACGCGGATCGAGTACGAGCCACCAGAACAGCAGGCCGTCGATCGCCATGCTCCAGTTCATGACGCGATAGAGCCGCCAGTCGAGCATCGCGACGAAATGGACCGGCGACAGCAGCCAGAAATAGATCAGCCCGACGAATAGCGTGACCGCGACGACCGGGTGCATGACGACGTCGAGCGCCGTGCGCACGAGCGGTGTTTGCAGCGCGGGCCGCACGAAGCGCTGTCGCCAGCGCAACGGAATTCCCGCGCGCAACGCCGCGCCCGGATACGACAGCGCAATGAAGAACGGCCCGAGATGATGCAGCACCAGATGCTGCAAGCGATGCATGAAGAATTCATGCTCGAAGAAATAATCGAGCCGCGTATGCAGCACGACATACAGCGCGACCAGCCCGAACCAGAATGACAGACGCCGCGCGAACGACAGCCGCGCCTTGCGCGCGCCGCGCACGAACAGGATCGCGGGGATCAGCAACGCGATCACGACGGTCGGCGAAAACTCCCAGGGATCGAGCCAGTAGAGCAGGTTCATGGCGATGGCGCGTGTGGTGGCGGCGGCCCGTCGTGCCGCTTACTTGGTCTGGCCCGGCGACTTGACCGCGAACGGCGCGCTCACTGTTTCGCCGTCGGAGAACTTCAGCGTCAGACGCACGGTGTCGCCCGGCGCGACCTTGTGCTTCGCGTCCTCGAGCATCACGTGATAGCCGCCCGGCGCGATCGCGACCTGGCCATGCGCGGGCACCGTCAGCTTGTCGACCATCACCATCTTCTGCGTCGAACCGTTCGATACGGTTTGATGCAGCATCGCGTCGCCGTAGTCGTCGCTCGACACATCGACGAGATCGATCGGCTTGTCGCTCGCGTTGACGAGCGTCGCATAGCCGGCCGCGGGCAGGTTGTTCGGCAGCCAGCGCACCCACGCGTCCTTGATGCTGATCGCGTGAGCATCGGCCGCTTGCGCGGCCGACGCGGCGCCGAGTGACAGCGCGAGCGCGCAGGCGAGGGAAGCGATTGGTTTGAGCTTGATCGTCATGATGGAATGGAGTGGGATCAAAGAAGAATCAGGATTGGTCATCGATGATGCGGCGCAGGTCCTGCGCGATCGCATCGGGCGTGTCGTGATCGGTGGCGAGCAGGCGCGCGCGGCCCCGGCTGTCGAACACATAGACGGCGGAGCTGTGCGTGACCTCGTAGTTGCCGTTCGAGTCGCGTTTTTCCATCTGATAAGCGACACGATAGCGCTTGGCCAGCGACTCGATCTGCCAGTCGGTGCCGGTCAGCCCTTCGGCGTGCTGTGCGTCGAACGCGCCGACATAGTCGTGCAAGGCCCGCGGCGTGTCGCGCGCGGGATCGACGGTGATGAACAGAATGCGCACTTTCTGCGCATCGGGACCGAGCTTGCCGAGCACCTGCATCAGACGGCCCATCGTTTCGGGACAGACGTCCGGGCAATGCGTGTAGCCGAAGTAAACCAGCGACGTGCGGCCCCTGAACGACGCGGCGTTGACGGGACGGCCGGTGTCGTCGGTCAAGGTGAAGTCCAGATCCGGCAGGTGGCCGGTCACGTTGGTCAACTGCCACGGCTCGGCGCGCTGTGTGCAACCGGTCAGCGCGGCGAGCGCGACCAGCGTGCCCAGCGCAGTTGCCGCCGCAAGCCGGCGTGCCAACCCGTGCATCAAGCGGTGCGTGAGTCGCTTGGGTCGTGAGTGGGACAGGTTCGGCCGCGGGCGCTGGGGTGGCAGGATCGGGAACAAAGCAGGGTTCAATGACTCGATTGAAGAGCAGGCAACACGAATCGATGGAGCAGGGGGCCGCACCGTCGCCCGATCATGCCGCGCAAGATTCGCGCGCGCCACGCGATTGAGCGAGAGCGTGCAACGATGTCCATCACGCCGACGGTCCGCGTGGCAGCGACTGTAGCGCAAAATTGGCGCCAGCGTCGCGCGGCGCGTCGGGCGCACGATTTGCGTGTCAATTTGACGCAGCTTGCTGAAAGCCGGTTGAAGCCCGATCGTTGCGCTTTTGAACGCAATCGACCGAAGCGGATGGATAGATCGCCCGTCGGGCTTGAGTCCCAGCTTACTTTCTCGAAAAATTGACGGATGCGCGGTAAGATGCGCACACTTTTCCGGCCATAGATGGCTGAAAGGCGAACCCAGGCGATGCAAGCACTTCCGGCTGTTCTGTCTCCGAGCGAGACGGCATTTTTCTTCGACTTCGATGGCACGCTCGTCGAACTCGCCCCCACACCGGACGGCGTGCTGGTGCAGCCGCGCGTGATCGACCTGCTGCGTGAACTGCGCAGTCTGACGAATGGCGCGGTCGCGGTGGTGTCGGGGCGCGGCATCGACAGCATCGACAGTTTTCTCGGCATGCCCGATCTGCCGGTCGCGGGTCTGCACGGCGCCGAGCGGCGCGATGCGAATGGCGACACGCAGCGCATCGGCTTTCACGACGAGCGCCTGTTGCGCATGGAGCAGGTGCTCGCGCAGGTCGTCAACGAACATCCGGGCATGCTGCTCGAGATCAAGGGCGCGGCGCTCGCGCTGCACTACCGCAACGCGCCGGACCGCGAGCCGGTCGCGCGCGAGGCGACCGAGCGGCTCGTCGCCGATTACCCCGCTTCTTACGTGCTGCAGCCCGGCAAGATGGTCTACGAGATCAAGCCGAAGGACGTCGACAAGGGCCGCGCGACGCGCGCGTTCCTCGACGAGCTGCCGTTCACCGGCCGCACGCCGATATTCGCCGGCGACGATCTGACCGACGAGAAGGGCTTCGCGGTCGTCAACGAGCGCGGCGGTCTGTCGATCAAGGTCGGCGCGGGCGAAACGATGGCGCACACGCGCGTCGAATCGGTGTCGTCGCTGCTCGACTGGCTCGAAACCATCGTCGCGGCGGCGCGCGGCGCATGACGCCGGTGGCCCCGTTCAACGAAAACAACATATTGCATCGGGAATCGCGCTTCATGAGCCGACTGATCATTGTTTCGAACCGGGTGGCGCCTATTTCGGAGGGCGGTCCGGCGGCGGGCGGTCTGGCGGTCGGCGTGTACGACGCGCTGAAGGAGACCGGCGGCATGTGGTTCGGCTGGAGCGGCGACGTGCTGAGTTCCGGCCAGCCGCAGATCAAGCTCGAGGAGCGCGGTCCGGTGACCTTCGCGACCGTCCCGCTGATGCGGCGCGATTACGACCAGTACTACCGTGGTTTCTCGAACGCGACGCTGTGGCCCGCGTTCCACTATCGATCCGACCTGCTGCATTACGACCGGCACGACTTCGAAGGCTACTGCCGCGTCAACGCGTGGCTCGCGCAGCAACTCGTGCCGCTCCTGCGCGAGGACGACGTGATCTGGGTGCACGACTATCACCTGATTCCGTTCGCTCAGGCGCTGCGCTCGGCAGGCGTGAAGAACCGCATCGGTTTTTTTCTGCACATTCCGTTTCCGGCCGCGCAGGTGCTGCTGACGGTGCCGCCGCATCGCGAGCTCGTCGAGGCGCTGTGTTCGTTCGACCTGCTCGGCTTCCAGACCGGTCCCGATCTGCGCGCGTTCTGCGACTACGTGATCAACGAGGCGGGCGGCTCGATCGACGCGTCGGCGAAAGGACCGCTGAGTGTGCATGCGTTCGGCCGCACGTTGCGCGCCTCTGCGTATCCGATCGGCGTCTATCCGGACGAGATCGCCGAGCTCGCGAAGGCGGGCGAACGCGGCAAGCCGGTGCGCACGATGAAGGCAACGCTGCATTCGCGCAAGCTGATCATGAGCGTCGACCGGCTCGATTATTCGAAGGGGCTGGTCGAGCGATTCCGCGCGTTCGAGCGCCTGCTCGAGCATACGGCCGCGCAGCGCAACAAGGTGTCGTTCCTGCAGATCGCCCCGCCGACGCGCGCCGACCTGCACGCGTATCAAGACATCCGGTTACAGCTCGAAGGCGAGTCGGGACGGATCAACGGACGTTTCGCCGAGCTGGACTGGACGCCGATCCTATACATCCACAAGCAGTACGAGCGCTCGGTGCTGGCGGCGCTGTTCCGTGCCGCGCACGTCGGCTATGTGACGCCGTTGCGCGACGGCATGAACCTCGTTGCGAAGGAATACGTGTCGGCGCAGGATCCGGAGAATCCCGGCGTGCTGGTGCTGTCGCGCTTCGCGGGCGCGGCGCAGGAGCTCGACGGCGCGCTGATCGTCAATCCGGTCGATATCGACGGCATGGCCGAAGCGCTCGCGCGGGCGCTCGACATGCCGCTCGCCGAGCGCCAGGGGCGCTATCGCGACATGATGGCGCAGCTGCGCGAGAACAACGTATCGGTGTGGCGCGATAACTTCATGCGCGATCTGCAGAGCGTCGAGGGCGCGAAGCGCGCCGGAAGCGGGAAAGCGCACGCGGCCACGGGTGCGGCGGGCGCCGCGCGCAAGAGGGCGGCGCGCGAGAGCGTGACCGGCTAAGCCAAGCCGGGCCGCGAGCCAGACAGCCAAAAGCCGCTCCAGGGAGCGGCTTTTTTTCAAGCGATGCGCAGCGCGTGGACCAGCCGTGCGTCAGGCTACGTGCTGTTCGTCGACCTTCTTGCCGCCGATATGCAGCGTCTGGCCCTTGCCATACTGCTTCGAGAGCAGGTCGCGATAGAGGCCCGGACGCTGGCGCAGTTCTTCCGGCGTGCCGTCGTCGATGACCTTGCCGGCGCTCATCACGATGATCCGGTCGAAGTTGTTCAGCGTCGACAGACGGTGCGCGATCGCGATCACGGTGCGGCCGACCATCAGGCGGTCGAGCGCCTTCTGGATCGCTTCCTCGGACGCGCTGTCGAGCGCGGACGTGGCTTCGTCGAGCAGCAGGATCGGCGCGTTTTTCAGAATCGCGCGCGCGATTGCGATGCGCTGGCGCTGACCGCCCGACAGCTTCACGCCGCGGTCGCCCACGATCGTGTCGTAGCCTTCCGGCATCGCTTCGATAAAGTCCACGCAACGCGCCTCGCGCGCGGCGGCGAGCACTTCCTCGCGGCTCGCGTCCGGGCGGCCGTACGCGATGTTCTCGTACACCGTGCGATGGAACAGCGAGATGTCCTGGGGCACCAGCGCGATCGCGTGGCGCAGGCTGTCCTGGGTAATCGACGCGATGTCCTGGCCGTCGATCTTGATCGCGCCACCCTGGGTCTCGTAGAAGCGCTGCAACAGCGCGAGCACGGTCGATTTGCCGGCGCCCGACTTGCCGATCAGCCCGACGCGCTGACCCGGTTCGATATCGAGGTCAAAGTGATCGAGAATCGGCCGGCGGCGCGGATAGGCGAACGTGACGCTGTCGAACGTGACGCGGCCGCCCTGCGGCACAAGTTCGGTCGCGTCGTCGCGATCGGGCATGCCGTGCGGTTCGAGCAGCGTGCGCACGGCCTCTGCGAGTCGCGCGACGTGCTGCGTGACGTCGACGAGCGCGACGGCGAGGTCGCGCGTGCCGTGCAGGATCGTGAAGCCGAGCGAGCTGACGAGCACGATGTCGCCCGAGGTCGCGCGGCCCTGGTCCCACAGCCATAGCGCCCAGCCTAGCAGGCCGGCCGACAGCAGCGCGGTGACCACGGCGTGCAGGAGACGCAGCTTTTCCAGGTACAGCAGGCTTTGCTGGCGCGCGTCCATTTCCGACTTGACCGTCGAAGCAAAGCGGTGCTGTTCGCGGAACGTCATGCCGAACGCGCGCACGAGCCCCATATTGCTGATCACGTCGACAAGCTCGCCGTCGACCGATGCCGCCTTGGTCGCGAAATTATGGTGACGCGCGGAACCGCGGCCCGCGAGCTTGTACAGCACGACCGACAGGATCGCCGAGCACAGCATCAGGCCGGCGGCCATCAGCGGGTTCACCGCGATGATCATCACGATCGCGCCGAGCACCGCGATGCACGGCGGCAGCACGTTCCACGCGGTGGTGTTTTCGGCGGTGTAGACGGCGTTCGAGGTCGCGGTGATCCGGCTTGCCAGCATGCCGGGCTGCTTTTCGGCGTAGTAGGTCGGCGAGTGGCCGCTCAGGTACTGAAACAGATCGCGCCGCAAATCGCCCGTCACGGCGACGAACGTGTGCGCGGCGAACCAGCCGCCGATCCGCCACAACAGGTTGTCGGCAGCGATCAGGCCGACGAGGATCGCGAACGCGCCCCACAGCGGTCCCGGATGATGCCTGCCGCCGCCGAGCACGTCGATCAGATGTTTGATCGCGTACTGCGAAGCGAGTGCACAGCCCACGGCCGCAAACACGCTGCACAACACGATCGCATGCGCGAGCGGATGGCGGCGGATAAAGCGGAAGAGAAACGCAAGTGGCCGGTGCGCATAGCTCGCGAGCTTGGCGTTCTGGGCGTTACGCTGGGCGATGGTCAAGTGTTCCAATTGAGCTGAGATCGATGTGTTGCGGGTTGTGCATGCAATGCGCGGACCACACGGACAAGCATGGCTCTGCGTGAAGCCGATGCTTCGCATTGTAAACATGCAAAGGCGATTGCGCCCTGTGTATCCGGGCTTTGACGCGATTGATTTCGCGATGGACCTCCGCGATCTGCGTCGTCCCGACACACCAGCCGACGGGCCATTCAGGCAGATTGCGGAAAATTTCGAGATATGATTACAGATTGCATTCGACCGCGCTGCGGCAATTTTGCAATTCCTACCGGCAACGTTGATGGGCGAGAGCTCACAGACACGGTACCGCCGCGCCTCCCGAAACCTCGTGCATACTGTAGAACTGTCTTTGAAAACAAGGGTTTGCAAAGTGTTTCGCATTTGTAACAACGTAAAGACTTTGAAATGCTGCGGTGCTGCAACAATCAAGGCATCGATAATGCGTGCTCGTTAGCCCGGCAATTTTTCTGACAGTTTGTCAACGTCGGTGCAGCGGGCGCGTTTACTCGCACATGCCCAGTCGCTGATCCACTTGTCCGGGCTCGTTACCAAGCGATCCATCGCAGGATTTCTCAAAAGAATCAGGCCCGCGCCGGCATTTCCGGCCAGACTGCCCTGGCGAGCAAGCGAGTCGCTTTTTCCAAATGCAGTACTTTTGCCTGATTTTTTACTAGGAGTTCGTCAATATGCGAATCGCTCAAATCGCTCCGCTGCACGAGGCGGTTCCTCCCAAGCTGTACGGTGGTACGGAACGCGTGGTGTCCTATCTGACCGAGGCGCTGGTCGAGCAGGGCCACGACGTCACGCTGTTTGCAAGCGGTGATTCGCAAACCTCGGCGAAGCTCGAAGCTTTCTGGCCGCAGGCGCTGCGCCTCGACCCGACGATCCGCGACGTGATGGCGCCGCACATGCTGCTGCTCGAAGAAGTGCGCCGCCGCGCGGACGAATTCGACGTGCTGCATTTCCACATCGACTACTACCCGTTCTCGCTGTTCGCGCGTCAGCCTGTGCCGTTCGTCACGACGCTGCACGGCCGTCTCGATCTGCCTGAGCTGCAGCCGATCTTCAACACGTTCAATGACGTGCCGGTCGTGTCGATCTCGGACAACCAGCGCATTCCGCTGCCGCAGGCGCACTGGCTGCAAACCGTCTATCACGGTTTGCCGGAAGACGTGCTCAAGCCGATTCCCAACGTCGAGCCCGGCTACCTCGCATTCCTGGGCCGCGTCTCGCCGGAGAAGGGGCTTGACAGGGCGATTCGCATCGCCGGGCAGGCAGGCATGAAGCTCAAGGTCGCCGCCAAGATCGACAAGGCCGACCGTGCCTACTACGAAGAAGTCATCAAGCCGCTGATGTCGTTGTCGCACGTCGAGTACATCGGCGAAATCGGCGAAGCTGAAAAGCGCGAGTTTCTCGGCAATGCGCACGCACTGGTGTTCCCGATCGACTGGCCGGAGCCCTTCGGTCTCGTGATGATCGAGGCGATGGCTTGCGGCACGCCGGTGATCGCGTTCAATCGCGGTTCGGTGCCGGAAGTGATCGAAAACGGCGTGTCGGGTTTCGTCGTCGAGGACGAAATCAGCGCGGTCGCCGCCGTCAAACGTCTGCACACGCTGCCCCGCGCTGGCGTGCGCAAGGCGTTCGAGGCGCGCTTCTCGTCGAAGGTGATGGCGCAGAACTACGTCGCCACCTATGAAGAGCTGCTGCGCCGCAAACATCGCACAGTGCTGCGCGAAGTCAACGCGGGCTGATTGGCGATTGTTTCGCCGCGGTTGTTTCGCGGTAGATAAAACGCTGTCGGCAGCAACTCGTTGCACGCTTCCTTCGTTGCTCTGAACGCCCCGCCGGCACGTCGCCGGCGGGGCGTTGTTGCATGCGCGCTGCGTTTTTCGTCGGTGCACAACTGAAAATACGGGTTTCCGCGCGGCGCGAACGAGCCAGTCTCGGTAATATCCCTATAATTGCCGTGCCGCAAATTGGGCTGCGGTGCCGCCGACGACAGGAGGATGCCTTGGCGAGAACGAAAGAGACGCGCGCGAACGCCGCGCCCGGCGCCGGAACGATTTTTACGTTGCGCGCCATCGGTCTCGTGCTCGCTGCCCGCTGGTTTTTCTCGATGTCCGAGATGAAGCTGACCACCGCGCTGACCGCGATGGCGTCTTCACCGTGGGCATGTATCAACCTCGTTTTTCTGTTCCTGCTGATCTTCCTGCCGGGCGCGCGCGCCGTCGCGGAGCGTCCGTTCCATCCGTTGCCGCAATGGCTGCGTCAGGCGCTGCGCCTGTTCGCGTTCCTCGGGTTTTTGTTTGCGCTGTGGTCGGTCGGCGCGTTCGTCGCGAGCGCAGGCTGGCGTCGCGCGATGCAGGCGGTCGCGGCCAGCAACGGTTGGCTCGTCGCGGCGCCGGTGCTGTATGCGATCGTCTTGTGGATCTGCCGGCCGCTGCCGTTGTGGCGCACCAATGTGGCGGCGCGGCGCTTCGCGATCGGCCGCTATGCGGTGTCGCTCGATCCGCTGACCCGCACCGTCGTCGTGTGGGCTGAGCGGCGCAAGGTGGGGCAATACGATGCGCGCGAATTGTCGGTGCGCTGGGCGAGCGGTTCCAATGCGCGCGCGACGCCGGCGCCCGCGGTCGCGTTCGGCGCGCCGGGCAAGGCCGGCGCGTCAGCGGCGCCGATAGGGGCGGTCGCGGCGCCCTCGCTTGCGCGCAGCGCGTTCGGCGTACGTCCGAAGGTCGAGTTGCTGTGGGATTCGCCGGCCGCCGCGGGTCATAACCGGCAGACCGTTTTCCGCGCCGCGCTGACGACCGAAGGCGATCGCGTCGCCGCTCGCGCGCTCGACACGACGCTGCGCCAGGTCTGACGCTGCATGTTTTGTGCTATCGGTCACATCGCGTGGCTGCTGCACGCATCCCGAAGCGAAGCTTCGTCGATAATGCAATCAAGGCGCCCGGCCTGCAGGCGGGCGAGTGGGACACTCATCGATCATATTGCGTCTTTCGCAGGAGTCGCCATGCTGGTTCGCTGGTTGCTTGCCGCCCTTCATCTGCTCGCTTATGGTTTTGCGCTCGCGTCGATTCTCAGACGCACGTGGTCGCTGCGCCGCGCGTCGGTGCCCGCCGCGTTGCGTTCGGTGTTCCGCGCCGATTCACGCTGGGGCATCGCCGCGCTGGTGCTGATCGTGACCGGCCTGATGCGCATGTTCGGTAGCTATGAGAAGGGCGCCGACTACTACCTGCACCAGCCGCTCTTTCACGTGAAGATGACGTTGCTCGCGCTGATCCTGATCCTCGAAGTGCCCACGATGCTCGGCCTGATGCGCTGGCGCGCGTCGATCCGCAGCGGCGCGGCGCCGAATCTGAAGAAGGCGCGATCTTACGCGCATTTCAGCGTGATCCAGACCGTGCTGCTGGTTCTGATGGTGTTTGCCGCGACCGGAATGGCGCGCGGCATCGGGTTGCCCGCCGGCGCGGTGTAGCGCGGCGGGCCTTCTATTGCCAGGGGCTGGTGGCGCCAGGCGTGGCGTCGTTTGCCGCGAAGCCTGGTGCATGCCTGCGTCGCGCTAGCCGACCAACAAGCCAGAACCGTCGACCCGGTCGGCTTTGACCTTTGCCGACTCGCGCACGAGCTCCGGCTCGCCGAGACCCTTGATCAGCTCCAGCGCCTGACGCTCGAACAAGCGACGGTACAAGCCGTTGTCGCGTTTGATCAGCGCGTCGTGGCTGCCTTCCTCGATCACCTTGCCCTTGTCGAGCACGAGGAGCCGGTCGAGCGCACGCACCGTCGATAGCCGATGCGCGACCACCAGCGTCGTGCGCCCCTGCATCAGCCGCTCCATCGCGCGCTGGATCAGCACTTCGCTTTCGCTGTCGAGGCTCGACGTGGCTTCGTCGAGAATCAGGATCGGCGCGTCGGCGAGAAAAGCCCGCGCGATCGCGACGCGTTGACGCTCGCCGCCCGATAGCTTGATGCCGCGTTCGCCGACCAGCGTGTCGTAGCCGTTCGGCAGCGCGGCGATGAAGTCGTGCGCGCTCGCGAGCCGCGCGGCCCGCTCGATGTCGGCGCGGCTCGCGCCGGGCCGTCCATACGCGATGTTCTCGGCAAGCGAGCGGTGAAACAGTACCGGCTCCTGCTGGACGATCGCGATCTGGCTGCGCAGCGACGCTTGCTGGACCTGCGCGATGTCCTGGCCGTCGATCGTGATCCGCCCGCCCGAAATGTCGTGAAGGCGCTGGATCAGCTTGATGAAGGTCGTCTTGCCCGAGCCGGAATGACCGACCAGCCCGACGCGCTCGCCCGCCGCGATGCGGATGGAAAAGTCGTCGTAGAGCGGCCGGCTGTGCGCGCCATAGTGAAACGACACCTGCTCGAAGCGGATCTCGCCGTCGCGGATCGCGATGGCGCCGGCGCCGGGACGATCCTCGACGCCGAGCGGCTGACTCTCGAGCGACACCAGTTCCTCCATGTCGTTGACCGAGCGCTGCAGGTTACGGATGTGCATGCCGATGTCACGCAGATAGCCTTGCAGCATGAAGAACATCGTCAGCGCGAACGTGATGTCGCCGACGCTCGCTTCGCCGCGTGCCCACAGCAGTAGCGCCACGCCGAGAATCGCCGCCTGGATCGCGGCCAGCATGCCGCCCTGGAGGCCGCCGTTGAGCGTGCCGCGCACCCACGTGCGGCGTGTGCGTTGCCGCCATTTGCCGATCACGTGCGCGAGGCGCGCTTCCTCGCGCGCTTCCGCGCCGAATGCCTTGACGACGCCGTTGCAGCTGACCGCATCGGCGAGCGCGCCGCCCATGCGTGTGTCCCACGCGTTCGCGAGACGCGCGGACGGCGCGACGAAGCCCAGCGATACCGTCACGGTCACGCCGATGTACAGCAGCGAGCCGATGCCGACGACGTTGCCCATCATGGGCCAGCGCGAGCCGAGCAGCAGGGTCGCGCCGATCAGCATCACCAGCGATGGCAGCAGCGCGATCAGCAGCGTGTCATTCAGCAGGTCGAGCGCCCACATGCCGCGCGTGATCTTGCGCACGGTCGAGCCGGCGAAGCTGTTCGCGTGCCAGTCGGTCGAAAAGCGCTGCACGCGATGAAACGCGCGCGCGGCGATCTCGCTCATCATCTTCAGCGTGAAGCGGATGATGTTGAAGTACACGCCCTGGCGCAGCAGCGTCGCGGTGAGGCCGAGCGCGGCGAGCGCGCCGAAGGCCGCGAGCGCGTGATGCCAGATGGGCGCCGACGACGCCGGACCGGCCGCGATCGCGTCGACGAGACGTCCGGCGAAGACCGGCGTCAGGATGTCCGCGCCCGCCGTAAACAGCGCGAGCGCCGCGATCACGACGATGCGCCCCGGCTGTTGCGCCCAATGACGGAAGGTGAAGCCGAGGACATCCTTGAAGGCTTGTCCGCGAAAGTCGAGTTTTCTGTTGGCCATTTGCTTTGGGCCCGGCGAAGCACGAGCGCGCCGAGTTTCCAGTCAGAAGCGAAAAAGGGGTAGACAGCCAGCGGATGCCGGAACCCGCGCGGGAACGCGCGAAAAGATACGACGGCAAACAACGGCAACGGAACAACGGACTGTCTGGAATGAACGCGGTGCGCCTGCCGAGGCGGCGGCGCATCAGCGACGACGCTGCGGCTTCAAGGTCGCATCGGTCGTGGCGGACGGGCCGGCGGTCGTGGAACCATGCGGGGGAGCGCGCGATGCACTGCAAACATGTGGCGCCTCCCTGAGATGGTTCAAGATGGAGAAACCGGACGGAGCCGGACCGGGCGAATGCCCGTTTGCCGAATATAGCAATAGTGCGGGGCGCTCGCCAACCTACGGAACGACGTGGTTCTATAGCCAACGATCTCTCGTATGGCGCACGCGACGTATTTGCCGGCAAATAGAAAAAGGGCTTACGCATTGCTGCGTAAGCCCTTTTGTCTTCGGTGATCGACACACCAAGAATCTGGTGGGTAGTACTGGGATCGAACCAGTGACCCCTGCCGTGTGAAGGCAGTGCTCTACCGCTGAGCTAACCACCCGAAGAGATCGAAATTATGTCAGGGAATTTAGGGTTCGTCTAGTCTTTTTTAAGCAGTTTGCTCATCAGTTGCCGGCGCGGTTTCAAGACGCCATACGCTCGCGCCTTTGAGCGCCTTGTCGAGATCGTCGAGTACGGCTTCGTGCGCGGTGCTTTCGTCGTCGCTCGCAGCGATCACGACCAGCTCCAGCGAGTCGAGCGCGACACGCGGCGCATGCGTATCGCCGCCGGCCTCCGCTTCGCCGAGCATGTCGATGACGAGGCTTTCCTGACCGCGCGTCATCGCCAGATAGACCTCGGCGAGCAGTTCCGAGTCGAGCAGCGCGCCGTGCAGCGTACGGTGCGCATTGCTGATGCCGAAGCGGTCGCACAGCGCATCGAGCGAATTGCGCTTGCCGGGGAACATCTGCTTGGCTTGCGCGAGCGTGTCGATGATCTCGCCGCAGTGCATGCTCACTGGCGGCAGACCGAGCAGCGCGAACTCGGCGTCGAGAAAGCCGATGTCGAATGGCGCGTTGTGGATGATCAGGTCCGCGTCCTGGATGAAATCGCGGAACTGGTCGATGACCTCCGCGAACTTCGGCTTATCGCTCAAAAATTCCGTGGTGAGGCCGTGCACCGCGAGCGCGCCCGGATCGCTGTCGCGCTCGGGGTTGATATAGAAGTGCAGGTTGTTGCCGGTCAGCCGGCGGTTCACGAGCTCGACGCAACCGAGTTCGAGAATCCGGTCGCCGCCGCGGGCGTTCAGGCCGGTAGTTTCGGTATCGAGGATCAGTTGACGCATGTCGGATTAGCCTGCTTCGAAAAAATTGCGGAAAAAAAGCGGGGAGGGCGGCGCGCGGCGTTGCCGATGCGCGCACGCTCTTTACATCTCGGCGAGCGATGCCACGCCGCGATTGGCCAACTGATCGGCGCGCTCGTTTTCCGGGTGGCCATTGTGGCCGCGCACCCAGCGCCATTCAATCTCGTGTTGCGCGACGAGCGCATCGAGCCGCTTCCACAGATCGGCGTTCTTGACCGGCTGTTTCGCCGCGGTGACCCAGCCTTTCTTCTTCCAGCCGTGGATCCACTCGCTGATGCCTTTCTGTACGTACTGCGAGTCGGTGTGCACGATCGCCTTGCACGGGCGCTTCAACGCCTCGAGCGCGGAAATCACGCCCATCAGCTCCATGCGATTGTTGGTCGTGTTGGCCTCGCCGCCGAACAGTTCTTTTTCCTGGCTGCCGAAGCGCAGCAACGCGCCCCAGCCGCCAGGGCCGGGATTGCCCTTGCAGGCGCCGTCGGTATAGATGTCGATGTGATCTGGAGTCATTCGGTGTGGTTTCGTGTGTTCGGGGTGGCGGCGGGCGCGAGGCCTGCCGCGAGCACGGGCTTTTTCACTTTGAGCGGCCCGACGAGACGCATGCCGCGCACGCGCTTGATCGCCTTGATCATGTAGGTGGCGCCGAAAATCGGCCACCAGCGGTCGCCGGCGGCTTCCATGAAGCCGTAACGCGCGAGCCATTGATCGCTCGCGAGCGGCGGACGATAGCAGCCGAAGCGCCCGCGTTCAAGGTCGAAGCCGAGCAGCTTGATCCAGTCCTTCAGGCGCGTGAACGCGATCAGATCGACGGCGGAGGGCACGAACGGGCGGCCTGTCATCTTGCCGATCGACTGCCGTACTCCCCACAGCGACAACGAGTTGAAGCCGAGGATGATCAGTTGGCCTTCGGGAACCAGCACGCGTTCGGCTTCGCGCAGCAGCCGATGCGGGTCGCTGGTGAATTCGAGCGTATGCGGCATCACGAGCAGGTCGACGCTTTGCGCTTCGAACGGCAGATCGAGCAGGTCGCACCAGACCGCGCTGCGCCCGGCCGGCGCGTGCAGACCAGGGGCGCCTCGCGCGGCGTTCGCGGGGTTGTCGTCGCCAGCGTTGCCCGCGCTGCCGATGCCGCTCACGCTGCCACGACGTGCCCAGCGCGGATACGTGTACGGCGCGCTCGCGCCGCTCGCCGCGTCGAGCACGAGGCCGCGGCACGGCATGCGGTTCTCGCGCAGCGCGTCGAGCTGCGGCAGGCCGAGTTGCAGCGCATGATAGCCGAACACGTCCGACACCACGCGATCGAGCTGGGTTTGCTCCCAGTCGAGCACGTAGCGGCCTGGCGGCGAATCGGTCCAGGCGGGCCAGTCTATAATCGCTCGGTCAGTCATATTAAAAATGCGTCGCCTATGAATGCGCTCGAGTACGTACCGGTCCCGGCGTTTGAAGACAATTACATCTGGGTCATTGCCGACGGACACCACGCGGTCGTCGTCGATCCGGGCGAAGCCGCCCCTGTGCGCGCCTGTCTGGCCCAACGAGGCTGGCGGCTGAGCGCTATTTTACTCACGCACCATCATCAAGACCACGTCGGCGGGGTGGCCGATCTGCTGAACGGCCAGGACGTGCCGGTCTACGGCCCCGCCGGCGAAGCGATCGCGCACCTGACACATCGTCTCAAAAGTGGCGATCACGTGACGATCGCTGCTCCCGCACTTGAATTCAGCGTGCTCGACGTGCCCGGTCACACGAGCGGACACATTGCCTATTTCCAGGCGGCCGATACGCGCGGCACGCCGCACGTGTTTTGCGGCGACACACTGTTCGCGTGCGGTTGCGGGCGCCTTTTCGAAGGCACGCCGCAGCAGATGCTGAACTCGCTCGATGCGCTCGCCGCGCTGCCCGGCGCAACCGAAGTGCACTGCGCACACGAATACACGCTGTCGAACATTCGCTTCGCGCTCGCTTGCGAGCCGCACAATGCCGAACTGCAGGCGTGGCGCGACAAGGCGAACGAATTGCGCGCCCGCCACCAGCCGACGCTGCCGACCACGATCGCGCACGAGCTCGCGGTCAATCCGTTCCTGCGCGCAGGCGAGCCGGCGATCCAGTCGAACCTCGAAGCACGATTGCACGAAACGGTGTCTGACCGGCTGAAGGCCTTCACATTGATGCGCGAATGGAAGAACCGCTTCCGCTGATCCGGAGCGCATTCGGCGGTTCTTCACGCGATGAATCGGAAAAATTCGCCAAGCCCCAGATTTGGTTGATTTTTTTCTTGATTTTCCAATTGACGGAAACGTTGACGTTTCGTACTATCGGCTGCAAATTCCAGCCCTTGTGGAAACCGAGACGTTCATGCGATTTATCTTAAGTGCGTTATTGGTCCTGACACTCGCCGCGTGCGCGAGTCAGGGACCGACGACGAATACCGCCACTAACCCCGCCAGCCAGCAGGCCGTAGCCGACGCCCTTCGCAAGAACGCCACCGCTAAAGAAACCATCAACGTCGACCAGAGCTCCGTCAATCAGTTGACGAGCCAGGACGCCGATCTGTGGGGCCGCATTCGCCGTGGCTTCCAGATGCCGGACCTGCAGAGCGACCTCGTCGACATGCAGCTGAACTGGTATCTGCAGCGTCCCGATTACGTGCAGCGCATGACCGAGCGCTCGCAGAAATACCTGTATCACATCGTCGAGGAACTTGAGTCGCGCCATATGCCGACCGAGCTCGCGCTCTTGCCGTTCATCGAGTCTGCATATAGCCCGCAGGCTTTGTCGGTCGCCAAGGCTGCGGGTATGTGGCAGTTCATGCCGGGCACGGGCCGGACCTACAACCTGAAGCAGAACATGTGGCAGGACGAGCGCCGCGACGTGCTTGCGTCGACCAGTGCCGCGCTCGACTACCTGTCGAACCTGCACGACATGTTCGGCGACTGGCAACTCGCGCTCGCTGCGTATAACTGGGGCGAGGGCAACGTGCAGCGCGCGATCGCGCGCAACGAGGCGGCGGGTCTGCCGACCGACTACATGAGCCTGCGTCTGCCGAACGAAACGCGCAACTACGTGCCGAAGCTGCAAGCGGTCAAGAACCTCGTGATGAACCCGCAGATGTACGGGCTCACCCTGCCGTCTATTCCGAACCACCCGTACTTCGTGACGGTCACGACCTCGCACGACATCGACGTCGACGTCGCCGCGCGGCTCGCCAACATGTCGACGGACGAGTTCCGTTCGCTGAACCCGTCGTTCAGGAAGCCGGTGATTCTCGGCGCGACGCAGCCGCAGATTCTGTTGCCTTTCGACAACGCGTCCGCGTTCGAGCGCAATCTGAAAACGTACTCGGGCTCGCTGTCGTCGTGGACCACCTACACGGTCGACGCACGCGCGACGCCCGCGGCGATCGCACAGAAGATCGGCGTCGACCCCGACACGCTGATGGAAGTGAACAAGATTCCGGTCGGTATGCGCCTGAAGCCGGGCTCGACGATCGTCGTGCCGCGCGGCTCGGACGACGACGAGGACATCAGCGCCGACGTCGCTGAAAGCGCGGTGCTCGCGATGGAACCCGACGTACCCGACACGCGCAAGATGCTGATCCGCGTGCGTCGCAATCAGTCGATGGCGGCCATCGCGGTGCGCTACGGCGTGTCGGTCGGTCAGCTGAAGGCGTGGAACAGGACGCATCGCGATCAGGTTTCGCGCGGCCAGGTGATCGTGCTGCACGTGCCGGTCGGCAAGCCGGTACCCAGCGAGCCGGGTCCGGAAAAGATTGCCGCCGACGTGCAAGGCGGCAGTGTGCAGAAGATTGGCGTCCACGTCGCAGACACACACGGTGAATCGCGCTACGATAAGAAGAAAGGGCGCGGCCACTCCGCCATCGTCAAGGTCTCCGAGCCGGGCGGCAAGGGTAACAAGCCGGCGGCGCCCGTTGCCAGCAAGGGCAAGGTCGAGAAGGTCTCGGCCTCGGAGCCCGGCAAGGCGTCGAAGGCCGCGGCTGAGAGCCGCCCGAAGACCGTGGCCAACGCGAAGAAGAAGGGTAAATAGACCAATAGCGGCTCTCACGGTAGTGACCACATGCGTTGCGGGGGCAGCGCATGGATTGCGCTCCGATCACGTACCGTGTTCATCCAACGCCGTCACCTCAGGGTGACGGCGTTTTTCATTGCGCGGACGATTCCTGCGCGTTTGCGGTATTTACTTTATTGTTCGTGCTTCGGCCGCGTTGGCCGCGTTGGCCGCGGGGTGCCGGTCCGTCCTGATCCGTCCGAACCTCGGGAGAGGTTCTTGAGGTCATTTCCAGGTTTACTTCCTGATTTATGTCGTCGACCCAACTGCGCGTCTTTCTGCTTTTTTCCGCCGGCTACTTCGTCTCTTACGTGTTTCGCGGCGTCAATCTTGGTTTCGCGCCGTTCATCACGCGCGATCTCGGTCTGTCAGCCGCCGATCTGGGTGTGCTGACGAGTCTGTATTTCCTCGGTTTCGCGGGCGCGCAGATCCCCGCTGGCGTGCTGCTCGATCACTTCGGCGCGCGTCGCGTGACCTCCGTCACGTTGCTTTTTGCCGCGCTCGGCATCTGGGTATTCGGCGCCGCGCACAGTCTCGGCATGATGATGGTCGGGCGGCTGCTGATCGGCGTTGGCGTGTCGGTGTGCCTCGGCGCCGCGTTCAAGGCGCTCGCGCAGCATTTTCCGGTGGCGCGTTTGCCATTGATGAACGGGCTTGTCATGGCGATCGGCGGTTTCGGCGGCGTGATGGTCGGTTCGCCGCTCACGTGGGTGCTCGGTTTTTCCAGCTGGCGCCCGGTTTGCGTCGGACTCGGTGTGCTGACGGTAGCGGTTGCGCTCGCGCAATGGACGCTCGCTCCGGACGCGCGCGAAACGCATCGCCAGCCGAGCATCGTCGCGCAGTTCAAGGGTACGTGGCACATCCTGCGCAGCGCGGCATTCTGGAAAATCGCGTCGTTCTCGGTCGTTACGCAAGGCGTCTTCTACGCGATGCAGTCGTTGTGGGTCGGAGCATGGCTGCGCGACGTACAAGGCTTCGAGCCGCACCAGGCGGCGGCGCTCGTGTCGATTCTCGGCTTCGCGATGATGGCCGGCTGCGTCGGTTTCGGCGCGGCGGCGCGTAGTCTCGAGCGGCGCGGCCTCTCGCTGTACGCGTTCTGCGGCATCGGCATGGCGCTATATGTGCTGACGCAGATGCTCATCATGTTTAACGCGCCGTTGCCGGCGAGCCTGTTGTGGGCCGCCTATGGCATCTTCGGCGGCACCGGGATTCTGAGCTACGCGGTGATGGCGCGGCATTTCCCGCCGCAGATGATCGGCCGCGTCAACACGACGCTGACGCTCATTATTTTTCTGCTGATCTTCGGTTTCCAGATCGGCGTTGGCGCGGTGCTGTCGCACTGGCCGGCGAGCGGTGGGCATTACCCGGCGCTCGCGCATCTGAGCGCGTGGAAAATCCTCGTCGCGCTGCAGGTGCTGAGTGCGATCTGGTACGTGTTGCCGGGTCGGCAGCTTGCCCGTTCGGGCGAGATGCGCGCGGAGCAGGAGGCCTGAACGGCCGCGCCAGGCCTTGCGTCGGACCCGGAGGGGCCGCCACGGCGGTTCGGTCCCCGTCAATAGTGGTGTCTCGACAGAACCGCAGAGACAGGCGTGGCAAGTACCTGGCGACGCGGCCCGGCAAGGCTTTGAAGGTCCGCCCAGGCGCGTCGTCTCAACGCCTCGTCCTATCTCCCATTTGGAGGGAACAGTGGATTCAGGCTATAATTTGAAGGTTTGAGCTTATCCACCCGCACCCTAGCGCCTACCTCCCCCATACCGTTCATCCGCCGCGCGCCATTGGCGCAGCAAGAAGGGTTCCACACCCAGCCGAGTCGTCCACACAATGGACCCATCGCGACTCTTGCAGCGTCACCGGCAACTCGCGAGCGAGTCTGCGCGCGCATCCACGATGTGTTTCGCTGCGGCTTGCAATCGGATAGACAGGTGGCAACAGGGTGTTCCCCCAAGGAGTCTCCCGTGTTGCCGTCATTTTCTCCCGCTCTACTCGCGCTCGCCGACGGCACGGTCTTTCGTGGTTATTCGATCGGCGCCCCTGGGCATACCATCGGTGAGGTCGTGTTCAACACTGCCATCACCGGCTATCAGGAAATCCTGACTGACCCGAGCTACGCGCGCCAGATCGTGACCCTCACGTACCCGCATATCGGCAACGTCGGCGTGAACGCCGAAGACGTCGAAGCGACGAAAGTCCATGCCGCCGGCCTGATCATCCGTGATCTGCCGGTTCTCGCGTCGAACTTCCGCATGGAGGGCATGCTCCCGCAATATCTGCAGGACGAAGGCGTGGTCGCCATCGCCGGCATCGACACTCGCAAGCTGACCCGCCTCCTGCGCGACAAGGGCGCGCAAAACGGCGCGATCCTCGCTGGTTCCG
The DNA here is from genome assembly GCF_050436245.1 of Paraburkholderia sp. MM6662-R1. Classification (NCBI taxonomy): domain Bacteria; kingdom Pseudomonadati; phylum Pseudomonadota; class Betaproteobacteria; order Burkholderiales; family Burkholderiaceae; genus Paraburkholderia; species Paraburkholderia sp. MM6662-R1. The sequence continues at coordinate 3,717,455 of NZ_JBNDLV010000001.1, forward strand.
ACGACGAAGCGAAGGCCATCGAACTCGCGCGCTCGTTCCCGGGCCTCGCCGGCATGGACCTCGCGAAGGTCGTGTCGACCCAGGAAACCTACGAGTGGACCAAAACCGAATGGCGTCTGGGCACGGGCTACGGCGAGCAGAAAGCGCCGACGTACCGCGTGGTCGCATTCGACTATGGCGTCAAGCAGAACATCCTGCGCATGCTGGCCGAGCGCGGCTGCCATGTCACCGTGCTGCCGGCGCAAGCGAGCGCCGCTGACGCGCTCGAGCTCAACCCCGACGGCGTATTCCTGTCGAACGGCCCGGGCGACCCTGAGCCGTGCGACTACGCGATCGCGGCGACCAGGGAGTTCATCGAGCGCGGCATTCCGATTTTCGGCATTTGCCTGGGCCACCAGATCATGGGCCTCGCGGTCGGCGCGAAGACGATGAAGATGAAGACCGGCCATCACGGCGCGAACCATCCGGTCAAGGATCTCGAAGACGGCCGCGTGGTGATCACGTCGCAGAACCATGGTTTCGCGGTCGATGCCGACACGCTGCCCGCCAACGCGCGCGTGACCCACGTGTCGCTGTTCGACGGCACGCTGCAGGGCTTCGCGCTGACCGACAAGCCGGCGTTCTGCTTCCAGGGCCACCCGGAAGCATCGCCCGGTCCGAACGACATCGCGTACCTGTTCGACCGTTTCACCGCGTTGATGGACGCGCACAAGAACGGCAAGAGCACAGCGGCTTGAAGTAGTACAGGCCGGCCGCAGGGGCCAGCCGGAAACGGCTCGCGGCGGCCGCCGCAGCCCGCGGCGCTACGCGGCGGGCATGCCGCGATACAGCGCGCGCAACGTGAAAACGGCGCGCGTCGACGGAAAGAATTCAGGAATACATTAGCGAGAGCGTTATGCCCAAGCGGACAGACATCAAGAGCATCCTCATCATCGGCGCGGGTCCGATCATCATCGGTCAGGCGTGCGAGTTCGATTATTCGGGCGCGCAGGCATGCAAGGCGCTGCGTGAGGAAGGCTACAAGGTCATTCTCGTCAACAGCAATCCGGCGACGATCATGACCGACCCGAACACGGCCGACGTGACCTATATCGAGCCGATCACGTGGGAAGTGGTCGAGCGCATCATCGCGAAGGAGCGCCCGGACGCGATCCTGCCGACGATGGGCGGGCAGACAGCGCTGAACTGCGCGCTCGACCTGCACGCGCACGGCGTGCTGGCGAAGTACGAGGTCGAGCTGATCGGCGCATCGCCGGAAGCGATCGACAAGGCGGAAGACCGTCAGAAGTTCAAGGACGCGATGACCAAGATCGGCCTCGGTTCGGCCAAGTCGGGCACCGCGCATTCGATGGAAGAAGCGCTGCAGGTGCAGGCGAAGATCGCCGCGGAAACTGGCAGCGGCGGCTATCCGGTCGTGATCCGTCCGTCGTTCACGCTGGGCGGCTCGGGCGGCGGCATCGCGTACAACCGCGACGAGTTCGAAGAGATCTGCAAGCGTGGGCTCGACCTGTCGCCGACGCGCGAACTGCTGATCGAAGAGTCGCTGCTCGGCTGGAAAGAGTACGAGATGGAAGTGGTCCGCGACAAGGCGGATAACTGCATCATCGTCTGCTCGATCGAAAACCTCGACCCGATGGGCATCCACACCGGCGACTCGATCACCGTCGCGCCGGCGCAGACCCTGACCGACAAGGAGTACCAGATCCTGCGTAACGCGTCGCTCGCGGTGCTGCGCGAGATCGGCGTCGACACCGGCGGCTCGAACGTGCAGTTCTCGATCAATCCGCAAGACGGCCGCATGATCGTGATCGAAATGAACCCGCGCGTGTCGCGTTCGTCGGCGCTGGCGTCGAAGGCAACCGGCTTCCCGATCGCGAAGGTGGCGGCGAAGCTGGCGGTCGGCTACACGCTGGATGAACTCAAGAACGAAATTACCGGCGGCCAGACCCCGGCGTCGTTCGAACCGACGATCGACTACGTCGTCACGAAGATCCCGCGTTTCGCGTTCGAGAAATTCCGTGAAGCCGATTCGCGCCTGACCACGCAGATGAAGTCGGTCGGCGAAGTGATGGCGATTGGCCGCACGTTCCAGGAGTCGTTCCAGAAGGCGCTGCGCGGCCTCGAAGTCGGCGTCGACGGTCTCGATGAAAAGACCGCCAATCGCGATGAGATCATCCGCGAGATCGGCGAAGCTGGTCCGGATCGCATCTGGTATGTTGGCGACGCGTTCCGTGTGGGCATGAGCGCGCAAGAGATCTTCGAGGAAACCGCGATCGACCCGTGGTTCCTCGCGCAGATCGAACAGATCGTGCTGAAGGAAAAGGCGCTGGCAGGCCGCGCGCTGGCGAGCCTGACGAAGGAGGAGCTGAAGTATCTGAAACAGAGCGGCTTCTCGGATCGTCGTCTGGCCAAGCTGCTCGGCGCGAAGCCGGCGGACGTGCGCGCGCGTCGTATCGAGTTGAACGTGCGTCCGGTGTATAAGCGTGTCGACACCTGCGCGGCCGAGTTCGCAACCAGGACCGCGTACATGTACTCGACGTACGAGGAAGAGTGCGAAGCGAATCCGACCAGCAACAGGAAGATCATGGTGCTGGGCGGCGGCCCGAACCGGATCGGCCAGGGTATCGAGTTCGACTATTGCTGCGTGCATGCCGCGCTCGCGATGCGCGAGGACGGCTATGAAACGATCATGGTCAACTGCAACCCCGAAACCGTGTCGACCGACTACGACACCTCCGACCGTCTGTACTTCGAATCGCTGACGCTCGAAGACGTGCTCGAAATCGTCGACAAGGAAAAGCCCGTCGGCGTGATCGTGCAGTACGGCGGCCAGACGCCGCTGAAGCTCGCGCTCGACCTCGAGGCGAACGGTGTGCCGATCATCGGTACGTCGCCGGACATGATCGACGCGGCCGAAGACCGCGAGCGCTTCCAGAAGCTGCTGCAGGACCTCGGTCTGCGCCAGCCGCCGAACCGCACCGCGCGCGCCGAAGACGAAGCACTGAAGCTCGCCGACGAAATCGGCTATCCGCTCGTCGTGCGTCCGTCGTACGTGCTGGGCGGCCGCGCGATGGAAATCGTCCACGAGCCGCGAGATCTCGAGCGCTATATGCGCGAGGCGGTGAAGGTGTCGAACGACTCGCCGGTGCTGCTCGACCGCTTCCTGAACGACGCGATCGAATGCGACGTGGATTGCATTTCCGATGGCGATGCCGTGTTCATCGGCGGCGTGATGGAGCACATCGAACAGGCGGGCGTGCACTCGGGCGACTCGGCCTGCTCGCTGCCGCCGTATTCGCTATCGAAGGCGACCATCGCCGAACTGAAGCGCCAGACCGCTGCGATGGCGAAGGCGCTGAACGTGGTCGGCCTGATGAACGTGCAGTTCGCGATCCAGCAGGTACCGCGGGCTGACGGCTCGAAGGACGACATCATCTACGTGCTCGAAGTGAACCCGCGCGCGTCGCGCACGGTGCCGTACGTGTCGAAGGCGACCAGCCTGCCGCTCGCGAAGATCGCCGCGCGCGCGATGGTCGGCCAGAAGCTCGCCGCGCAAGGCGTGACGAAGGAAGTCGAGCCGCCGTACTTCAGCGTGAAGGAAGCGGTGTTCCCGTTCGTCAAGTTCCCGGCGGTCGACCCGGTGCTCGGACCTGAAATGCGTTCGACCGGCGAAGTGATGGGCGTCGGCCAGACGTTCGGCGAGGCTCTGTTCAAGTCGCAGCTCGCGGCGGGTTCGCGTCTGCCCGAATCGGGCACGGTGCTGCTGACCGTGATGGACGCCGACAAACCGAAGGCAGTCGAAGTCGCGCGCATGCTGCACGAGCTCGGCTACCCGATCGTCGCGACCAAGGGCACGGCTGCCGCGATCGAAGCGGCCGGCGTGCCAGTCAAGGTCGTCAACAAGGTGAAGGACGGCCGTCCGCACATCGTCGACATGATCAAGAACGGCGAGATCGCGCTCGTCTTCACGACCGTCGACGAAACGCGCGCGGCGATCGCCGATTCGCGTTCGATCCGCATGAGCGCGCAGGCGAACAAGGTCACCTACTACACGACGATGTCGGGCGCACGCGCGGCGGTGGAGGGTCTTCGTTATCTGAAGAACCTGGAAGTCTATGATTTACAAGGACTCCATGCTCGCCTAAACTAAGGCTTCGACTAGCTGTCCAAGATGTAAGTGCCGCGGTTAAGCGGCGTTCCGCAGGTGCTGCGGCCCGGGTTTGTCCACGGGCGGCGGCTTTCGCGGAATGCACTTAACCGCGGTGATTTTTTTTATGGCCGTTTTTTGCCTCCAGAGTTGTTTATGAGCACTATTCCATTGACGAAGCGCGGCGCAGACATGCTGCGCGATGAATTGCAGCGCCTGAAATCGGTTGAACGTCCGGCCGTGATCAACTCGATCGCGGAAGCGCGCGCCCAGGGCGATCTGTCGGAAAACGCGGAATACGACGCTGCGAAGGAAAAGCAGGGCTTCATCGAAGGCCGTATCGCCGAAATCGAGTCGAAGCTCGCGGGCGCGCAGGTGATCGATCCGTCGCAAGTGGAAGCGGACGGCCGCGTGGTGTTCGGCGCGACGCTCGAGCTCGAAGACCTCGAGTCGGGTGCGTCGGTCAAATACCAGATCGTCGGCGACGACGAAGCGGACATCGACCACGGCCTGATCTCGATCAGCTCGCCGATCGCGCGTGCGCTGATCGGCAAGTCGGAAGGCGACGTCGCGTCGGTGCAAGCGCCGGGCGGCGTGCGCGAATACGAAATCATCGCGGTCAGCTACATCTGAGGGTGGCGCCGGTGTCTTTGATGCCGCATCGTTTTTTCCGCCTGTTGACGGTGGTGTGGGTCGGTAGTCTGTTGACTATCGGCTATGCGGTTGCGCCCGTGCTGTTCACGACGCTCGACCGGATGACGGCGGGCGCCGTCGCCGCGCAGCTGTTTCGTATTCAGGGTGTGATTGGCGTCGTGTGCGGCATTTTGCTGCTCGGTCTCGCCAATTTGCTCGTGCGGCGCGGGAGTGGCGCATATCGCCGCTTGCGCTGGCTGCTCGCCGGTATGCTCGTATGCGTGCTGGTTGGCTATTTCGCGTTGCAGCCGTTCATGAACGCGATGCGCGTGGCGGCGCTCGAGGCGGGCAGCGACATCGGGCATTCCGTTTATGCGACGCGCTTCGGCATCCTGCATGGCGTGTCCAGTCTGTTCTACCTGATCGAGAGCCTGCTAGGGGTTGCGCTCGTTTGGCTGCTGCCGGCGCCTGTTGGTGCCGCGGCCGAGGAAGAGGGCGCGCGCGGCGTCACGGGCAAGGTGGCGGGCTGAAGCTCGCGGGTGGCTGATGGTGTGACGGTGCGCGTGCCATGGCCGCCGGGTCGATGCCGATGCCCGCGATGAACCTCACATTGCGACGAATCGTCGCGATTCCGGTGTCCAACTACGGTTCATTCGCGCTGCTTCGGGCCTCGCGCTCAAGGCCGCCAATGCGCAGTGCGGAGTCGGTCCGCACCTTGGGCGCGTGTTCTCTTACTTCGACTGATGCGAACGCTTCGCGCTGGTTTGACGCTTCTTCGCGCGCTTGATGTTGCCGCCCTGCGTCACGCGTTCATTGCCGCGCACCAGCACCGCTTTCGCTCGCGGCTTGCGCATCGGCACGTCGGTCGGCTTGGCGACCTTGACGATGCGGGGTGCGCGTCCCTTGACCGGCCGGGTTTCTTCGGCTGCCGCTTCGCGGGCGCTCGGCAACGCGCCGCGCTTCGCTTTTGCCGCCGGCTGTGCCGATTCTGGCTTCCAGATCACGAGCAGCTTGCCGATATGCTGGATCGGTGCAGCGTTCAGCGCGTCGCAGATTTCTTCGTAGATAGCGATGCGCTCCTCGCGCTCATCGCCGAACACGCGAATTTTGATCAGTTGATGCGCGGCGAGGTGCACCTTGATTTCGGCGAGCACAGCGGCGGTCAAGCCTTCGGCGCCGACGAGCACGACCGGTTTGAGCGCATGTGCCTGGGAGCGCAACTCGGCGCGTTGGTCGGAAGAGACTTTGAGGGCTGGCATGGAAAGTGGAAGACTCGACTAAAATGGCGGCTCCTGCGTTTTCGTCCGATCGCCGAGCGATTCGGGCGACTCGATTCAGCAGGGCGCGCGTCAGAACAACAGAATCGCGGATCGCCGCCAGTCTGGCGGGGGCCGCGCGAATTAACCGCGTATTATCCCCTAAAGCGCGACCCGACGCAGCAATAGTTAAATCTTTAATGGCAAAAAACAAGTTCAATACCGCGTGGCTGCACGACCACATCAACGATCCGTACGTCAAAATGGCGCAGCGGGAAGGTTATCGCGCCCGCGCGGCCTACAAACTCAAGGAAATCGACGAGCAGGACAAGCTGATCCGTCCCGGGCAGGTGATCGTCGATCTCGGTTCCTCGCCGGGCAGCTGGAGCCAGTACGTGCGCAACAAGCTCGCGGGCGGCTCGCAACGCAACGCGGAGCGCGAAGGTGGCATCGACGGCACGATCATCGCTTTGGACATTCTGCCAATGGAGCCGGTGGCCGACGTGCACTTTATCCAGGGCGATTTCCGCGAAGACTCGGTGCTGGTCCAGCTCGAAGAATTGGTCGGTGCGCGCCAGGTAGACCTTGTAATTTCGGATATGGCGCCCAACCTGTCGGGCGTGGCGATCGCGGATGCGGCGCGGATCGAGCATTTATGCGATCTCGCGCTCGAATTCGCGCAAAATCACCTGAAGCCGGATGGTGCCCTTTTAGTCAAATGCTTTCACGGCAGCGGATATAGTCAGATTGTCGAAAAGTTCAAACGCCAATTCAAGGTGGTGGCGGCCCGCAAGCCGAAGGCGTCGCGGGATAAATCGTCAGAAACATTTATTTTGGGTAAGCATCTGAAGCGTCCCGCATAGGGATGCGGCGAGCCGGTTCCATCTCTGCCAATAATGAGCCCGATGCGTCCGGAGACGGGCGTCAAGCCGGCCCGCTACCCTATTTCCGTGGTAGTGAAACCTTATGGCAGGGGTCTGCGGACTGGATTAGAATGCTTTCGTGGTGCCGCAAGGCAAATGTAGGCGCCCGTCTAAGTGAAGGAGTGGTGCTTTGAACAACAATATGTTTTCGAAAGCAGCAGTGTGGCTGGTGATCGCACTGGTGCTGTTTACGGTGTTCAAGCAGTTCGACAAGCCCCGTGTCCAGGAAGGCGTTTCCTATTCGCAGTTCATGGACGACGCGAAGAACGGCAAAGTCAAGAACGTCATTGTCCAGGGGCGGAACCTCACGGTCACTCCAGCAGACGGCCAGAAGTACCAGATCGTGTCGCCCGGCGACATCTGGATGGTCGGCGATCTGATGAAGTATGGCGTACAGGTGAGCGGCAAGGCTGACGACGAACCCAATGCACTGATGTCCGTGCTGTATTACCTCGGGCCGACGATCCTGATCATCGGTTTCTGGTTTTACATGATGCGACAGATGCAGGGGGGCGGCAAAGGCGGAGCGTTCTCGTTTGGCAAGTCGCGCGCGCGGCTGATCGACGAGAACAACAACGCAATCAATTTCACCGACGTCGCCGGTTGCGACGAAGCCAAGGAAGAAGTGTCGGAACTCGTCGACTTCCTGCGCGATCCGCAGAAATTCCAGAAGCTCGGTGGTCGTATTCCGCGCGGCGTGCTGCTCGTTGGCCCGCCGGGAACCGGTAAGACGCTGCTCGCGCGCGCCATCGCCGGCGAGGCGAAGGTGCCGTTCTTCAGCATTTCAGGTTCAGATTTCGTGGAAATGTTCGTCGGCGTCGGCGCGGCTCGCGTGCGCGACATGTTCGAGCAGGCCAAGAAGCACGCGCCGTGTATCGTGTTCATCGACGAAATCGACGCGGTCGGCCGTCATCGAGGCGCCGGCATGGGCGGCGGTAACGACGAGCGCGAACAGACGCTGAACCAGATGCTCGTCGAAATGGACGGCTTCGAGGCGAACTCGGGCGTCATCGTGATCGCCGCGACGAACCGTTCGGATGTGCTCGACAAGGCGCTGTTGCGTCCGGGCCGTTTCGACCGTCAGGTGTACGTGGGTCTGCCCGATATTCGCGGCCGCGAGCACATCATGAAGGTGCACCTGCGCAAGGTGCCGATCTCGAACGACGTCGATGCGGCAGTGATCGCGCGCGGCACGCCGGGTTTCTCGGGCGCAGATCTCGCAAACCTCGTCAACGAAGCAGCACTGTTCGCGGCGCGCCGCGGCAAGCGCATCGTCGAAATGACGGACTTCGAGGACGCGAAGGACAAGATCTTCATGGGTCCAGAGCGCAAGTCGGCTGTGATCCGCGAAGAATCGAAGCGTGCTACCGCGTATCACGAATCGGGTCATGCGGTGATCGCGAAGCTGTTGCCGAAGGCCGATCCGGTGCACAAGGTCACGATCATTCCGCGCGGCCGTGCGCTGGGCGTCACATGGCAGTTGCCGGAGCATGACAACGAAACGTACTCGAAGGAATATCTGCTCGACCGTCTTGCCATCCTGTTCGGTGGCCGCGTCGCGGAAGAGCTGTTCCTGAACCTGATCAGCACCGGTGCGTCGGACGACTTCAACAAGGCGACGCAGACGGCTCGCGCAATGGTTGCCCGCTTCGGCATGACGGATGCGCTCGGACCGATGGTCTATGTCGACGACGAGAACGACGCTTCGCCGTTCGGCCGAGGCTTCACGCGGACCATTTCGGAAGCGACGCAGCAGAAGGTCGACGCGGAGATCCGTCATGTGCTGGACGAGCAGTACAATCTCGCACGGCGCCTGCTCGAAGAGAACCGCGACAAGGTCGAAGCGATGACCGCCGCACTGATGGAGTGGGAGACGATCGACGCCGATCAGATCAACGACATCATGGCAGGCCGTCCGCCGCGTTCGCCGAAGAGCTCGCCGCCGTCGGCGAGCGACGCCTCGTCGGGCGGCAGCCCGGGCACCGAAGTCAAGCCGGGCAGCGCAACCGCGCCGGCCTGATCGGCAGCCAGTAGAAAGGGCGGGCCGGTGTGCTACACACCGGCCCGTTTTGCATTTGTCCGTTCCAAGTGAAGCATTGCTACGTGTCGAAAGTCGATTCCTCTTCCGCACCCCTTCCAGAGCCGCTGCAGTGTGGCCGCTTCAAGCTGACGTTCGAACGCCCGTTGGTCATGGGCATCCTGAACGTCACTCCCGATTCCTTTTCCGATGGCGGCAAGTTCGCGACGCGCGGCGATGCGCTGCGCCAGGCCGAGCGCATGATGCTGGAGGGCGCGGACATCATCGATATCGGCGGGGAATCGACGCGTCCTGGCGCGCCGCCGGTGCCGCTCGACGAAGAGCTGGAGCGCGTGTTGCCGCTCGTCGAGCAACTGCGTGGCGCGAACGTGCCATTGTCGGTTGATACGTACAAGCCGGAAGTGATGCGTCATGCGTTGAATGCGGGCGCCGACCTGATCAACGACATCTGGGGCTTCCGCATGCCCGGCGCGATCGACGCGGTGCGCGACAGCGACTGCGGCCTTTGTGTCATGCATATGCTAGGTGAGCCGCAGACCATGCAGGTGGGCGAGCCGCACTATGACGACGTCGTCGGCGAAGTGCGCCACTTCCTCGAGGAGCGTGTCGCGACGTTGCAGCAGGCGGGGATTGCGCGCGAGCGTATCAGCGTCGATCCGGGTTTCGGCTTCGGCAAGGTCGTCGTCGAGCATAACTACGCGCTGCTCGCGCATCTGCGCGACACGGCCCCGCGCGCCGCTTCGCCGTATCCGATTCTTGCGGGCATGTCGCGCAAGTCGATGGTTGGCGCGGTGACGGGGCGGCCGGCGCCGGAGCGCGTGGCCGGCAGCATCGCCGCGGCGGTGTGCGCGGCCGAACGGGGCGCCGCGATTCTGCGCGTACACGACGTCGCGCAAACAGTCGATGCATTGAAAGTATGGGCAACCCTGCGCGACGCGGACAAGCAGAGCCGCGCGCACGGTTGAACCCGCAGCCATAGACAGGGAGAACAAACATGGCACGTCGTTACTTCGGAACGGACGGCATTCGGGGCAAGGTCGGCGAAGGCCCGATCACGCCGGAATTCGTGTTGCGGCTCGGCTATGCGGCCGGCAAGGTGCTCGCGGGCGCCGATCAATGGGCGAAAACAGGCACCCGTCCGACCGTGCTGATCGGCAAGGACACGCGGGTGTCGGGCTACATGCTCGAAGCCGCGCTCGAATCGGGCTTCTCGGCGGCCGGCGTCGACGTGATGCTGGCCGGCCCGATGCCGACACCCGGCATCGCCTATCTGACGCGCGCACTGCGGCTTGCCGCGGGTGTCGTGATCAGCGCATCGCACAACCCGTACTACGACAACGGCATCAAGTTCTTCTCGGCCGACGGCAACAAGCTGCCGGACGACGTCGAGGCGCAGATCGAGGAGCAGCTCGAACTGCCGCTCGCGTGCGCGGCCTCCGAGCAACTGGGCAAAGCGCGCCGTCTCGATGACGCAGGTGGCCGCTACATCGAGTTCTGCAAGAGCACGTTCCCGGCCGCGTACGACCTGCGCGGCATGAAGCTCGTCGTCGATTGCGCGCATGGCGCCGCGTACGACGTCGCGCCGCACGTGTTCCATGAGCTCGGCGCGGAAGTGATCCCGATCGGCGTCTCGCCGAACGGCTTCAATATCAACGACGGCGTCGGCGCGACCGCGCCGGATGCGCTGGTTCGCGCGGTGCGCGCAAACCACGCGGACCTCGGTATCGCGCTCGATGGCGACGCCGACCGTCTGCAGGTCGTCGACGAGTCCGGCCGCCTTTTCAACGGCGACGAGTTGTTGTACGTGCTGGTCAAGGACCGTATCGCGACCGCCGGCCACGTGGAAGGAGCGGTCGGCACGCTGATGACCAACATGGCCGTGGAGGTCGCGCTGCAGAATGCCGGCGTCAAGTTCGTGCGCGCCGCGGTCGGCGACCGCTATGTGCTCGAACAGCTTCGCGAGCACGGCTGGCAGCTCGGCGCCGAAGGTTCGGGCCACATCCTGTCACTCGATCGCCATTCGACCGGTGACGGCATCGTGTCCGCTCTGCTCGTGCTGGCGGCAATGCAGCGCAGCGCCAAATCGCTCACGGATCTGCTCGACGGTGTCACCCTGTTTCCGCAGAAGCTGATCAACGTGCGCATGAAGCCCGGCTCGGACTGGAAGGGCAGCGAGACGATCCGCAGTGCGATCAAGGTGGCCGAAGGCGCGCTCGACGGCCGCGGCCGCGTGCTGATCCGCGCGTCGGGCACCGAGCCGGTACTGCGCGTGATGGTGGAGGCGCAGAACGTCGCGGACGCGCTCGAGCATTCTGAAGCGATTGCCAAAGCCGTGCGGGTAGCGACGGCCTGATCGATTCCCGAGTCGACGGCGGGCGGTGGCGACCGCTTGCCGCCTGCCTGAGCGTCGCAGGCAGAAGATTCAGCGGGCTCCATAAACTGGGCGGCCGGGCTTTCACACCCAACGAAGGCTCATTCCTCACCCCATCGAATCCCCACTCCGCAGCCGCCAAAAGGACGGCACATCCCGCACAAAAACGACCTCCGCGCGCAACGCAAACGTTCGCGCCCCATCTTTTTTTGTCTACCTCGAAAAATGCGATGCAACGGGCATCGGCGGAGCGGCAATTTGGCGGCTTCGGCACCTTTCAAGGGGTAATATTACTGTCACATCTGATTCATTATCAGTCACGTTTTTGTCATAAAGAGACCCTAAGCTTCGCGGTGTTCGAGTTTCACGCTCACACCACACGCTCACACCCCCTTGGAGGTCTCATGAAATTGATGCAAACCGTGTTCGCTGGCGTCGCTGGCGCGCTCTTCGCAATCGCAGCGCAAGCCGCAGACATCACCGGCGCGGGCAGCACGTTCGCGGCACCGATTTACACGAAGTGGGCCGACGCTTATCAGAAGACCGGCGGTGGCAAGGTTAACTACCAAGGCATCGGTTCGTCGGGCGGCATCAAGCAGATCGAGGCGAAGACCGTCGATTTCGCAGGCTCGGACGCTCCGCTGAAGGACGACGAACTCGCGAAGGCAGGCCTCTTCCAGTTCCCGACGGTGGTCGGCGGCGTGGTGCCGGCAGTCAACGTGCCGGGCGTCAAGCCGGGCGAACTGGTGCTGTCGGGTGAAGTGCTCGGCGACATCTACTTGGGCAAGATCAAGAAGTGGAACGACCCGGCAATCGTCGCGCTGAACCCGAAGGTCAAGCTGCCGGATCTGGACATCGCCGTGGTGCGTCGCGCCGACGGTTCGGGCACCAGCTTCATCTGGACGAACTACCTGTCGAAGGTCAACCCGGAATGGAAGACGAAGGTCGGTGAAGGTGCGACGGTCAACTGGCCGACCGGCACGGGCGGCAAGGGCAACGACGGCGTCGCGGCTTTCGTGCAGCGTCTGCCGGGCGCGATCGGTTACGTCGAATGGGCGTACGCCAAGCAGAACCACATGAACTACGTCGCGATGAAGAACGAATCCGGCGCGGTGGTTCAGCCGGAGACCGACACGTTCAAGGCAGCGGCGGCCGGCGCCGACTGGTCGAAGTCGTTCTATCAGATCCTGACGAACGAGCCGGGCAAGAACGCATGGCCGATCGTCGGCGCGACGTTCGTGCTGCTGCATACGACGCAGGACAAGGCACCGCAAGGCGCGGAAACGCTGAAGTTCTTCGACTGGGCGTTCAAGAACGGCGGCCAGGCTGCGAACGATCTGGACTACATCTCGCTGCCGCAGTCGGTCGTCTCGGAAATCCGCACGCAGTGGAAGCAGAAGATCAAGGATTCGGCAGGCAAGACGCTCGACGAGTAACAGGCGTAAGCTGGCGCGGTCGATCTGGGCCGCGCCCTGTAGCACCCCGGCCGTCCTCGTGCGAGGACGGCCTGTGACTTTCACGCGGCATGCGCCGCATGCATCACCGACCGCCCGACATGTGTCGTCCGGCAACTGGAAACAGGTCCCTCAGGCTCTCATGTCCGATATTCATTTAGGGTCCGGCACGGGCCGGGCCACTCCGCCTGGCAGCGCGTCGCAGCAGAAAGCGCCTGGCCGCTCGGGCGATGTGATCTTCGGCGGCCTCGCACGCCTTTCCGCCATCGTCACGCTGCTGCTGCTCGGCGGCATCATCGTGTCGCTGATCGTCGCCTCGATGCCGTCGATTCGCGAGTTCGGTCTCGCGTTCCTGTGGACGGCGGTGTGGGATCCACCCAGCAAGCAATTTGGCGCGCTCGTTCCGATCTACGGCACCCTCGCGACGTCGATCATCGCTCTGCTCATCGCGGTGCCCGTCAGCTTCGGTATCGCGCTATTTCTGACCGAACTGTCGCCCGCGTGGCTGCGCCGGCCGCTCGGCATCGCGATCGAGCTGCTCGCCGCGATTCCGTCGATCGTGTACGGCATGTGGGGTCTGCTCGTGTTCGCGCCGATCTTCGCGGTGTGGTTCCAGAAGCCGCTAGGCGCGGTGCTCGGCGGCATTCCGATCGTCGGCGCGCTGTTCGCCGGTCCGCCGATCGGCATCGGCATTCTGTGCGCGGGCGTGATCCTTGCGATCATGATCATCCCGTACATCGCGGCGGTGATGCGCGACGTGTTCGAAGTCACGCCGGTGCTGCTGAAGGAATCGGCGTACGGTATCGGCTGCACGACGTGGGAAGTGATGTGGAAGATCGTGCTGCCGTTCACCAAGAGCGGTGTGATCGGCGGCATCATGCTCGGCCTCGGCCGCGCGCTGGGTGAGACGATGGCGGTCACGTTCGTAATCGGCAACACCAACCTGCTCGACAATATTTCGCTGTTTTCGCCGGGCAACAGCATCACGTCGGCGCTCGCCAACGAGTTCGCGGAAGCGGAGCCGGGCCTGCATACGTCGGCGCTGATGGAGCTCGGCCTGATCCTGTTCGTGATTACATTCATCGTGCTGGCGATTTCGAAAATCATGCTGCTACGTCTCGAGAAAGGGGAGGGCGCGAAATGAGCGGGCCGTCCCTGAACATGCCGGGTCTGAAGGACGCCGCGACGCTCGAAACGATGCGCGTGCGTCTGCAAGGGCGCCGTCGCATGACCAACGCGCTTGCGCTGACGCTGTCGCTCGCGGCAATGGCGTTCGGCCTGCTGTGGCTCGTGTGGATTCTCTATACGACGCTGCGTCTCGGTATCGGTGGTCTGTCGATCGAGCTGTTCACGCAGTCGACGCCGCCGCCGAACACCGATGGCGGCGGTCTCGCCAACGCGATCGTCGGCAGCCTGTTGCTGGTCGGGCTCGCGACCTTCGTCGGCACGCCGATCGGCATCATGGCGGGCGTCTATCTCGCCGAATACGGCCAGAAAGGCTGGCTCGCGAACCTCACGCGCTTCATCAACGACATCCTGCTGTCGGCGCCGTCGATCGTCATCGGTCTGTTCGTCTACGCGCTCGTCGTCGTGAAGATGGGCCACTTCAGCGGGTGGGCCGGCGTGCTCTCGCTGGCGCTGCTGCAGATTCCGATCGTGATTCGCACGACCGAAAACATGCTGAAGCTCGTGCCGAATGCGATGCGTGAAGCCGCGTTCGCGCTCGGCACGCCGAAGTGGAAGATGGTGCTGTCGATCACGCTGAAGGCGTCGATCGCGGGCATCGTCACCGGTGTGCTGCTCGGTGTCGCGCGAATTGCCGGCGAAACCGCACCGCTGCTCTTCACCGCTTTGTCGAACCAGTTCTTCTCGGTCGATATGGGTCAGCCGGTCGCGAACCTGCCGGTCACGATCTACAAGTTTGCGATGAGCCCGTTCGCGCAGTGGCAATCGCTCGCGTGGGCCGGCGTCTTTCTGATCACGCTCGCGGTGCTGGGACTGAACGTCCTCGCGCGCACGATCTTCTCGAACAAGTAAGGGCGGAGTGAATCCGATGAACGTAGCAGAAACCCAACTCAATCCGATCGGGCACGCAGCCGCGCCCGCGGGCTCCGACCCCGAACACAGCGCTCACGCGCAAACGCCGTCGCGTCCGAAGATCGAGGTCAAGGACCTCAACTTCTTCTACGGCAAGTATCATGCGCTGAAGAACGTCAATCTGCAGATTCCCGAAGGCAAGGTGACCGCGTTCATCGGCCCGTCGGGCTGCGGCAAGTCCACGCTGCTGCGTACCTTCAACAAGATGTACGCGCTCTATCCGGAGCAGCGCGCGGAAGGCGAGATCGTGATGGACGGCGAAAACCTGCTGACCATGCGCCAGGACATTTCGCTGCTGCGCGCGCGCATCGGCATGGTGTTCCAGAAGCCGACGCCGTTCCCGATGTCGATCTACGACAACATCGCTTTCGGCGTGAAGATGTTCGAGAAGCTGTCACGCTCGGAAATGGACGACCGCGTCGAATGGGCGCTGACCAAGGCGGCGCTGTGGAACGAAGTGAAGGACAAGCTCGGCCAGAGCGGCTACGGTTTGTCGGGCGGCCAGCAGCAGCGTCTGTGCATCGCGCGCGGTATTGCAATTCGCCCCGAAGTGCTGCTGCTCGACGAGCCCTGCTCGGCGCTCGACCCGATTTCGACGGGCCGTATCGAAGAGCTGATCGCTGAACTCAAGAGCGACTACACGGTGGTGATCGTCACGCACAACATGCAGCAGGCGGCCCGCTGTTCGGACTACACTGCCTATATGTACCTCGGCGAACTGATCGAATTCGGCGACACCGAAAAGATCTTCATCAAGCCGGTCCGCAAGGAAACCGAGGACTACATCACTGGCCGCTTCGGCTAATCCGCCGGGCAATACAACGGAGTACGACATGTCCGATAAACATCTGTCCAGCCAGTTCGACGCAGACCTCAACCTCGTTTCGTCGAAGGTGCTCGAAATGGGCGGCCTCGTCGAATCGCAGATCGTCAACGCGATGCAGGCGCTCAACGAATTCGACCTCGACATCGCCGAGCAGGTGATCGTCGCCGAAGACCGTCTGAACAAGATGGAAGTCGAGATCGACGAAGAGTGCAGCAACATCATCGCGCGCCGTCAGCCGGCCGCGCGCGATCTGCGCTTGCTGATCGCGATCTCGAAGACCATCACGAACCTCGAGCGCGCCGGCGACGAAGCCGAAAAGATCGCGAAGCGCACCAAGCGTCTGATGGAAGACGGCGCATCGCGCACCATCAACATCGCCGAGATCAAGCTGTCGGGCGAAATGGCCGTGTCGATCCTGCGCCGTGCGCTGGACGCGTTCGCGCGTCTGGACACGGTCGCCGCCGCGCAGATCGTGCGCGACGACAAGGCGATCGACGAGGAATTCCGCGCGTTCGTGCGCAAGCTGATTTCGTATATGACCGAAGATCCGCGTTCGATCTCGGTGGGCCTCGACTTCCTGTTCATCGCCAAGGCAATCGAGCGGATCGGCGACCACGCGAAGAACATCGCGGAATTCATCATCTACATCGTCAAGGGTACCGACGTGCGGCACCAGTCGCGCGACGCGCTCGAACGCGAAGCGCTCAGCTAATCCAGAGATAAGGAACAGAGGTGCCGATGCCCAGCAGCATTCTCGTCATTGAAGATGAGCCCGCCATTTCCGAACTGATTTCGGTCAATCTTCAACACGCCGGGCACTGCCCGATTCGCGCGTACAACGCGGAGCAGGCGCACAACCTGATCAGCGACGTACTGCCCGATCTCGTGCTGCTCGACTGGATGTTGCCGGGTAAATCGGGTATTTCGTTCGCGCGCGATCTGCGCAACAACGAGCGTACGAAGCATATCCCGATCATCATGCTGACCGCGCGAGGCGACGAGCAGGACAAGGTGCTCGGACTCGAGATCGGCGCCGACGACTACGTGACGAAGCCGTTCTCGCCGAAGGAACTGATGGCGCGCATCAAGGCGGTGCTGCGCCGCCGCGCGCCGCAGCTGACCGAAGACGTGGTCGCAATCAACGGCCTGAAGCTCGATCCGGCCACGCACCGCGTCGCCGCGCATGCGGAAGGCAGCGAGATCAAGCTCGATCTCGGCCCGACCGAATTCCGTCTGCTGCACTTCTTCATGACTCACCCGGAGCGCGTGCACAGCCGCACGCAACTGCTCGATCAGGTGTGGGGCGATCACGTGTTCGTCGAAGAGCGGACCGTCGACGTGCATATCAAGCGTCTGCGCGCGGCACTCAAGCCGGCCGGGTGCGATGCTATGATTGAAACGGTACGCGGCAGCGGTTACCGGCTGGCGAAGAGCGCCTGATAGCCGTCGGCGGCGCGCTGCATCGCATGGCGCTGTGCCGCCGTACCTCCCTCCTGCGCTGTATTTTGTCTTCGATCGCTAGACCATGAACATCATCTGGGCGCGCTCCATCGTGTCGGTCGTGCTGCTTGCTGTTCTGTGCGCGGTGGTCGGCGCACTGCTGAACGTCAAGGCAGGGCTCGCTCTCGCCATCGTCCTGCTGCTCGTACAGAGTGTCTTCAGTACCTTCCACAAGCAGCGTCTGTGGCGTCTGCTCGACGCGCCGGTGTACGGCGAAGTGCCGAGCGCCCCCGGCATCTGGGGCGAAATCTACTACCGTCTGCACAAGCTCGCGAAGCGCTGGCATGCCCAGGTGCGCCAGGTCGAGCAGCAGCATTCGCGTTTCATCCAGGCGATCCAGGCGTCGCCTAACGGCGTCGCGATGCTCGACGATCATGATCAGATCGAGTGGTGCAACGCGATTTCCGAAAGCCACTTTGGGCTCGATGCGAAGCGCGATCTGCGTCAGCACATCACGCATCTGGTGCGTCATCCGGATTTCGTGCGCTATCTGAATTCGCATCGGTACGAGGAAATGCTGATCATGCGCGGCATGGGCGACAAGCGCCAGAACGTGCTGTCGGTGCAGGTGTTTCCTTACGGCGACAATCGCAAGCTCGTGCTGTCGCAGGACATCACCGAGCTCGAGCGCACCGATGCGATGCGGCGTGACTTCGTCGCCAACGTGTCGCACGAATTGAAAACGCCGCTCACGGTGTTGTCCGGCTTTCTCGAGACGATGCGCGAGCTGCCGTTGGGCGAAGCCGAGCGCGCGCGTTATCTCGAGCTGATGGAGCAGCAGGCGTCGCGCATGCGTCATATCGTCAGCGATCTGCTCGTGCTCGCGACGCTCGAAGGCGACAACAAGCCGCCGAGCGATCAGATGATCGACATGCGCGCGGTGTTGCGGCATCTGCATGACGACGCGCAGAGCCTGTCCAGCGATCATCACAAGATCGTCTTCGATGCCGACGAAGCGCTGACCGTCACCGGCGTCGAAACCGAGATTCTCAGCGCATTCGGCAATCTGGTGACGAACGCGATCCGCTACACGCCGGACGGCGGCTCGATCAAGGTCAACTGGCGTGCGCAGGGTGGCCATGCGGTGTTCTCGGTCACCGATAGCGGCTTCGGCATTCCGGCCGCCGATATCCCGCGGCTCACCGAGCGCTTCTATCGCGTCGATCGCAGCCGTTCGCGCGACACGGGCGGCACCGGGCTCGGTCTCGCGATCGTCAAGCACGTACTGCAACGGCACGATGCGCAACTCGACGTGAAGAGCGAAGAAGGGCGCGGCAGCACGTTCACGGTGCGCTTTCCGGTGTATCGGACGGCGCGCTGTCAAACCGCACAGGTTTGAACGCGGCAGTCGTACGACTGGTCGACGCATAAAAAAACCGCCTGAAAAAGGCGGTTTTTTTATGCGCGCGTTTCGGGTGCCCGCCATCGCGGCGAGCACCCGAAACGCGGGCGACTACGAACAGAACTTGCCGAGCAGACTCATCTGAGCATTGCGCGACGCCTTGCCCGGCCGGCGCCGGCGGTAGTGACCGTCGCTCTGCATCAACCAGGCCGACTGGTTGTCGCCGAGAAACGCCGACAGCCCTTCCGCGATCACGCGCCGCTTCAGTCGCCGGTTGTTGACCGGGAATGCGACTTCGACGCGCCGGAACAGATTGCGATCCATCCAGTCGGCGCTCGACAGATAGACCTGTTCCTTGCCGCCGTCGTAGAAGTAGTAGATGCGATGGTGTTCGAGAAAGCGCCCGACGATCGAGCGCACCGTGATGTTCTCGGAGAGCCCTTGCACGCCCGGCTGCAGCGAGCACACGCCGCGCACGATCAGATCGATCTTCACGCCGGCCTGCGATGCTTCGTACAGCTCGGCGATCACCGTCGGCTCGAGCAGCGCGTTCATCTTCGCGACGATGCGCGCCTTCTTGCCCGCGCGCGCATGCTCGGCTTCCTTGCGGATCGCGTCGACGAGCTTCGGATGCAGCGTGAACGGCGACTGCCACAGCTCGTGCAGCTTCAGCTCGCCGCCGATGCCGGTGAGCTGCTGGAACACATGGTGCACGTCCTCGCAGATCTTCTGATCGGCGGTCATCAGACCGAAATCGGTATAGAGGCGCGCGGTGCGCGGGTGATAGTTGCCCGTGCCGAGGTGCACGTAGCGCTTCAGGCTCGCCTTGCCGCCCGCCGACACGCGTCGCACGATCAGCATCATCTTCGCGTGGCACTTGTGGCCGACTACGCCGTAGACCACGTGCGCGCCGACCGCTTCGAGCTGCGAGGCCCAGTTGATGTTGGTCTCCTCGTCGAAGCGCGCGAGCAGCTCGACGACCACCGTGACTTCCTTGCCGTTGCGCGCGGCCTGCATCAACGCATCCATCAGCGGCGAGTCGGTGCCGGTCCGATAGATGGTCTGCTTGATCGCGACCACGTTCGGGTCCTTGGCCGCCTGCAACAGCAGCTCGAGCACCGGCTGGAAGCTCTCGTACGGATGATGCAGCAGCACGTCGCCCTGATCGATCACGTCGAACATGCTCGCGCTGTTGGCGATCTGCCTCGGCGTCGACGGAATGTGCGGCACGAACTTCAGATCCGGCCGGTCGACCATCTCGGGCAGCTGCATCAGCCGCACCAGATTGACGGGGCCGTTCACGTAGTAGCAGTCCTTGTTCGACAGACCGCTTTCGTCGAGCAGGCGCCGCACCACATGCGTGGGCGTTTCCGCCGACACTTCGAGCCGCACCGCATTGCCCAGATGCCGCGCCGGCAGTTCGCCCTGCAACGCGACGCGCAGATTGGTGATTTCGTCTTCGTCGACGAACAGCTCGCTGTTGCGCGTGATGCGAAACTGATTGCAGCTGCGCACGAAGAGATTCGGAAACAGCTCGCCGACAAAGTGTTGGAGCAGCGAGCTCAGCAGCACGAAGCCATGCGGATAACCCGACAGCTCCTGCGGCATGCGCACGAGTCGCGGCAGCGCGCGCGGCGCCTGCACGATGCCCATCATCGCCTGACGGCCGAACGCGTCCTTGCCCTCGAGCTCGACGACGAAGTTCAGGCTCTTGTTCAGCACGCGCGGAAACGGATGCGCGGGGTCGAGACCGATCGGCGTGAGCACCGGCAGCAGTTCGTTGAAGAAGTAGTTGCGCGCCCATTCGGTCTGCGCGTCGCTCCAGGCTTCGTTGCCGTGGAAATAGATGCCTTCCTGTTCGAGCGCGGTGAGCACCGTGTCGTGCAGCATCGTGTACTGGCGATGCACGAGCTTCTGCGCACGTTCGACCACGAGGTCGTACATGTGAAGCAGCGACATGCCGTCGGGCGACAATGCGCCGGGGTTGTCGCCCATCTGTTCCTGAAGCCCGGCCATGCGGACTTCGAAGAATTCGTCGAGGTTGCTACTGGTGATGCAGATAAAGCGGAGACGTTCGAGCAAGGGGACGGCGGGATCGGCGGCTTGCGCCAACACACGCTCGTTGAAACCCAGAATGCCCAGCTCGCGATTCAATAGGGGATAGCGGACGGACATCGGCGGCGAGATTGGAATGTCTGAAATGGAGACGGAAAGACGCTCGGAAATTCTCACGGTTTGATGACGTCCTGATGACATCGGCGATGTTTTTAACATTTTATGCCGCAATCGTCGTCTGTCGTCAATATGACGCGCTACCTATGCGACGATACCGAACTCCCTGCGCCGCGAGGTGACACCGTGAAGGCTGCTACGCTTAGAATGGCGTCTTTGAACAGTGCGGCCGGCCGCGACGCGCACCATGCGCCGAAGGCGCCGGGCACGCGCGTGGCGCTGCCGGAGTCCGCCGCCACGCCCTCGGCCGCAGCCGCGGCGCTCGCGCGCATGGAGTACGCTTACCCGATGGTCAATATTCCTCATCTCCTCGCCGCCGTCGATCTCGGTTCGAACAGCTTCCGGCTCATCGTGGGCCGGGTCGAGGAAACCGACGCGGGCAGCCAGATCTATCAGGTCGACGCCTTGCGCGAGCCGGTGCGGCTCGCGGCCGGGCTATCGAGCGACAAGATGCTCGATCGCGCATCGCAGGTGCGTGGCTGGGACGCGCTGAAGCGCTTCGGCGAGCGGTTGCGCGATTTTCATCCGGACCACGTGCGCGCGGTCGCGACCAATACGCTGCGCATCGCGAAGAATGCGGGCGAATTTCTCGGCGAAGCGCAGGCCGCGCTCGGTTTTCCGATCGAAGTGATCGCCGGGCGCGAGGAAGCGCGCCTGATTTATGCGGGCGCCGCGCACTCGGTGCCGGCGAGCGCGGGCAAGCGGCTCGTCGTCGATATCGGCGGTGGCTCGACGGAATTCATCATCGGCTCGCACTACACGCCGATCATGATGGAGAGCTTGTATATCGGCTGCGTGAGCCATAGCCGCGCGTTTTTCCCGGCCGGCAACGTCGACGAGTACACGATGCGCCAGGCCGAGCTCGCCGCGCGCCGCGAAATCCAGATCATTTCCGCCGAATACAAGAAGACCGGCTGGGAGCAGGCGATCGGCTCGTCGGGCACCGCGCGCGCGCTCGCCGAACTGGTCGAGGCGAACAATTTCAACGATGCGGGCGTCACCCACGGCATTTCGCGCGGCGGCCTCGAGCGGCTCAAGCGCGCGCTGATCAAGGCCGAAAACGTCAACCGGCTGAAACTGATTGCGCTGAAGAGCGACCGCGTGCCGGTGCTCGCGGGCGGGCTGTCGATCATGATCGCGGTGTTCGACGAACTGGGCGTCGACTATGTCGACACCACCGACGGCGCGCTGCGCCTCGGCGTCATGTACGACCTGCTCGGCCGTTCGCAGCACGAGGACATGCGTACGGTGACGGTCGAGGGCTTCATGCGCCGCTATGGCGTCGATCGCCCGCAGGCGGGGCGCATCCGCGATCTGTCGACGAGCTTCTACGACCAGTTCGTCGAACCGGACGAGGAACGCCGCGCGGAAAACCGCATGTTCATCGGCTGGGCGGCGTCGCTGCACGAAATCGGGCTGTCGATCTCGCATAGCGCGTATCACAAACACTCGGCTTATATCGCGAGCAATGCCGATATGCCGGGCTTTTCGCGTACCGACCAGGCGCGCCTCGCCGCGCTCGTGCTCGGCCACGCGGGCAAGCTCGGCAAGCTGTCGCAGACGCGCGACGTCGAATGGCCGCTGCTGTTCTGTCTGCGGCTCGCGGCGTTGCTGTGCCGTCGACGCGCGGACGTCGGCCTGCCGGGCATCACGGTTGCTCAGGCGAACAGCGGCTACGAGGTGCGTTTGCCGAACGAGTGGGTCGCCAACAATCCGTTGACGGATTACAGCCTGATCCAGGAGGCGGCGGAGTGGGAGAAAGTCGGGATTCCGTACCGTGTCGTTTATACGGACGATTGACGCGATGCGGATCGACGCACGCGTCGATCCGCGGCGTGTGCACGAACAAAAAAGCCCTGCAAATGCAGGGCTTTTTCGTATCTCGGCGCAGCTTATCGCGGCAACGCATCGCCGAGGAAGTGCCGCGCATAGCGCGCGTTGATATCGGACAGACGGAACAGCGTCAGGAAATCCGCGGTATTGAAGTCGGGGTCCCACGCCGGTGCGCCGCAAATCTTCGCGCCGAGACGCAAGTAGCCCTTCACGAGCGGGGGCGGCGCGACGGCGGCACCCGTCTGCAGTTCGTCGACCGGCAGCGGCGTATGCGGGAACGCGCGATATTCGGGCGCGGTCAGCGCGTTGTCGCGCAGCGAGCAATACAGGTTCGCCGCATAGTGGCCGCCGTCGGCCATCGCGACGCTCGCGCAGCCGAGCATCGTCTCGTAGCCGTTGTGCTTCATGTACGCGGCGAGCCCAGCCCATAGCGACATGATCACCGAGCCGCTGCGATAGTCCGGATGCACGCACGAGCGGCCGACCTCGACCATCTTCGCGCGCAGATGCGTGAGACGCGACACGTCGAACTCGCTTTCCGCATATAGACGGCCGATGCGCGCGGCCTGATGCGGCGGCAGAGCGCGATACGTGCCGACTACTTTCAACGTGTCGAGATCGCGTACCAGCAAATGGTCGCAGTACGAATCGAAGGCATCGACGTCGAGGCCCGCGGGGCCGCTGAGGCGTGCGCCCATTTCGTCGGCGAAGACGCGATAGCGTAGACGCTGCGCTTCACGCAGCTCTTCGTCGGTACGCGCCCACGACACTTGCAGGCGATGCTGCGCGGTGACCGTTTCCTCGGCGCGCGGCAGACGGCGCGGTTCGAAAAGCGAGGTGAAGGGCAGGGTGGGCGTCGGCAGTTCTCGCATTGGCTGTCCTGGTCGAAAAGAGTGAGGGTTTCTTTTTTCGCCAATGTAGTAACGCGCGGTGACGCTCGCATGGCAAAGCCGTGACGATTGGATGACTGCCCGTAAGCCCTCGCGTGGGTGCCTGTAATGTCGGAGGTGTCGCGCGACACGCGCGCTCAGATCAGATCGGGGCTGATGGCGGCGCGCAACACCGCCTCATCTTCGCCGTTGCGCTCGCGGCTCTCGATCCACCAGATGCCGGCTTTTTTCAGTGGCCAGCTCGCGCGGCTGTCGCCGAGCAGTTGCGCGGCGACGTGGCCGAGCGTCGGTTGATGGCCGACGATCACCACGGTTTGCGCGATGCCGCCGGGCCAGCCGGCCGCTTCCAGGACGTCGTTCGCGCTCGCGTTCGGCGCGAGTTCGCGCACGACGCGGTACTGGTCGCTCAACGTCTCGGCGGTCTGGATGGTGCGCACGGCGGGGCTCGCGAGTATGACCGCGTCGTCGGGCAAACGGGCGCGCAGCCATTTCGCGGCGTTCTGCGCCTGCTTGCGGCCGCGCGTGGTGAGCGCGCGGGAGAGATCGCTCGCGGCGACATCTTCTGCTTCGGCGTGACGCCAGAGGATCAGGTCCATGGGAGTCTCCTTTTTGAGCGGCTTGGGATGGCGTTGCGGCCGGCTTGCGCGTCTTCGCAGCGAGGTACCTGCCTCAAGCACTGTCGCATGCGCGGGTGATGATTTGCAAGGCGAGTGCCTGACGGGTCGGCTGTCGGCGTCCACGTGAACGCGAGCCAAAAAAGCAAAAACCCGCGAAGCCGGAGGCTTCGCGGGTTTCGAGCTGCTTTTCGTGGTCGGAGCGATAGGATTCGAACCTACGACCCTCTGATCCCAAATCAGATGCGCTACCAGGCTGCGCTACGCTCCGACGAATCCGAGAGTATAGGGGGTGCGGGCAGGAGCGTCAATCCCTTGGCGGCACCAAAACCGCACGGGCAACGACGTTCACCATAGCGGGCTCGCGGTGGGCTATATACGCCCCATCAACAGCAGAACGATCACGATGATCAGCACGACGCCGACGAGTCCAGTCGGCCGATAGCCCCAGCCGCTGCTATACGGCCAGCTTGGCAACGCGCCGATCAGCAGCAGGATGAGCACGATTAGCAGGATGGTTCCGACGGTCATGGCGTTCTCCTTGTTGAGGGGGCCGCGAAATCGCTGGCCGCATCTTCACGCTGGTTTGGCGCGCGCGCCGCGACAATCGACGCGCGTGTCGCGCGTCTGTTGCTGGATCGGAACCAGCAAGGCATGTGCCCATCACCCGTTAAGCTCGATGCAGTGAGGCCTTGGACGAAAGCGCAGAAGGAGAGAGCGACGCAGGAAGCGTCGTCGTTCGATGTAGGTATGCCCAAAGAACCGGAAAGGCGTTGCGCACGTCCAGCGGACCTCGATGCGCGCAGGCGCCGCAACGCCGGTCAATGCGTCATCGAGCGGACGCGCGACTGACGCACCGTGACATGCCGGTGCCGCGGCCAGAGGCCATTCGGTCAGAGTCGAAGATCACCCGCATCAATGCCTTGGACGCCTCCAATGCGGCATATGTAGATGCTGATGCGTCCAGTGGTGCAGCATGCCCTCGCCATCGTGTTCACGCCGGTAGGCCCGCGATTCGAAGATCGACAACGCCACCAGCACGATCAGGCCTATTGCGAGCCCGATCAGGCCCGCGATCGATTCACCGTCCATGGCAGTCTCCCGGTAGGTTCAGCCATGAACCCATAGTAGCGCAGGTCCGGCGAAATCTCACGAATTGGAACGGGCGACGCACAAGGTGTGTGATGGCGTCGCCGAACGCGCTTTGCGGTTAGACTCTCGGCGCGCCGGCGGACGTCCGCCATCGCTTTGTCCCGGAGATGATTGCAAAATGACCCGCGTTCTGACTCTTGCCTTGCTGTTGTGCGCCGGCGTCGCCGGCTGTGCGGACAATCCGTCCGCGCATCGCGGCAGCCCACCACATGATCCCGCCGACTACCACGGCGTGCCCACCGACGATCGGCCGCCCGCGATGGTGCCCGCGCCCGTCGCGCAGTGAGCGCTCGTTGAAGTGAAAACGAGCGGGTGCGCAGCGCACCGCGCTAGGCAGCCGCAATCCCATGCGACACGCCCGGCAGGTAACGCGTGAGCGTTGCGCCACGCGTGGCCATGAAGATCAGCAGCGCGATCCACAGCCCGTGATTGCCGTGCCACGCGAGCAATGCCGACGACGCCGCCACGAACACCGCAAGCGACACCGCCATCGACATCATCAGCTCGCGCGTTCGCGTCGCGCCGATGAACACGCCGTCGAGCAGGAAGCCCCACACCGAAATGACCGGCGACAGCGCCGCCCACGGCAGATAGGTTTCGGCCGCGGCACGCACGGCGGCCTGATCGGTCAGCCGCTCGATGATCCACGCGCCCGCGCCCCAGTACACGCACGAGAAGCCGATCGCGCCGAGCGCCGACCACAGCGCGGTGACCTTGACCGCCTGCGCGAACGCGTGACGATCGCGCGCACCGATCGCCGCGCCGACCAGCGCCTCGGCCGCGTGCGCGAAACCGTCGAGCCCGTACGCCATGAAGGTCTGGAAATTGAGTAGCAATGCATTCGCGGCGAGCGTCGCGTCGCCTTGCCGCGCGCCGAGATGCGCGAACCAGCCGAACGACGACAGCAGGCACAGCGTGCGCACGAAGATGTCGCGATTGAGCACGACGAGCCGCTTCAGCGCGGCGGCGTCGAACAAGGCGGCGCGATTCAGCGCGGGCAGGCCGCGCGGCCTGCCGTGCCATAGCAGGGCGAGCCCGAGCACGAAGCCGAGCGCGTCGGCGGTCGCGGTAGCCGCGCCGATGCCGGCCACGCCCCAATGAAACGCGTACACGTACAGCAGCACCGCGGCGATGTTCACGCTGTTGATGAAGACCTGCGACAGCAATGCGAGCCGCACCTGCTGCGTGCCGAGCAGCCAGCCGAGTATCACGTAGTTGCCGAGCGCGAGCGGCGCGGCCCAGATGCGCGCGTGGCAATAAACCTGCGCGTGCCGCTGCACGGCGTCGCTGCCGCCGATCGCCCGCAGCGCATAGTCGATCAGCGGTTGCTGCACGAGCAGCACCAGTGCGCCGATCGCGGCCGCCATCAGCAGTGCGCGCACGACGGTGTTGCGCAACTCGTCGCTGCGGCCCGCGCCGTGCGCCTGCGCGACGAGGCCGGTCGTGCCCATGCGCAGGAAGCCGAAGCCCCAGAACACGAAGTTGAAGAAGAGCCCGCCGAGCGCGACGCCGCCGAGGTAAGAGGCGCTGTCCAGATGACCAGCGACGGCGGTGTCGACCGCGCCGAGGATCGGTTGCGTCAGATTCGCGAGGACGATCGGCAACGCGAGCGCGAGCACCCGGCGATGCCAGCGCACCGGCAGCGCGGGCGCGCTGGCTGGGTGTGAGGCGGTTTCGGATCGCGCGGCGGGGGGCATACCGGCATCGGGCATACCGGCATCGGGCGTCCTCGCGTCGTTCAAGAGCGCTCCTGCACGCACACCCAAGGAGAGACGACGACGGCCCACAGCTCGGGGTCGCGCGCGGCGAAATCGGCGGCCGTCTCCGACTGAACGCGCACGACGAGGCCGGAGGACAACCATTGGGCGACCCGGGTGGTGTCGTCGTTGGCGATTGCCTCGGCGACGCTCACGAGATCGAGGTCGCGCGCGACGTGCAGCAGTATGCCGCGCGCAAAAAAACGTTCGAGTTCGCTCCAGCCGATCTTGGCGGTTTCGCCGAGCAGCTTCGCATAAAGGGGGCTTTGGGAGGCGTCGTTGGAAGTCATCGTGGACAGGGTCGGACGGGGCCGTCACTATAAACTATTGGCAAGGACCGGCGGGCCGCGTGGCGGCCTTGCGCAACGCGCCGGGCGGCCTTTTATGCAGCGCGGACTGAATCGGATTCTGAACCTGGATGCCGGCGGATTCAACGACGGCGGCACACGAGGCGTGCCGCCCATCAGCACCGGCTATTAATCGTCCGAATATTCAAAACTGAAACGAGTTTGAATGCGGTTTCAATATTGTCGGCGGAATTGTCAATGTTAAAGATTTCACTATTCGCGAATTTGTTGTGAAAACGTATCGGCGCTTATTCGGAAGAGCTGCCGCGACTAATCGATGCGTTACGTGCGTTTGCGCACCAAGTTAATATTCGCAAGCCAAAGCGGCGTTATTGCCGAATGAGTTAGTGTTATTCGGCCAGACGTCTTTCCTCTGCTGGTTCGGCGGGACTTTCCGCCGATAGCCCAGGAGCATTAGCCGGTGCGATACTCCGACATTCCTGGTTTGAATGATTTGGCGTGTGGAGTATCCCAGCTGCGGCGCATTAAGCCGGTCTGATTCCGACATTTCCGATTCACGGATTGCGGAATCCGTACGCCGTGTAACATTGGCCGCAAAATTAATCCATTGCGCTTGGAAATGCAGATTGTTAGATTTCGTTCTGGCGCATGGTGAACCGGTCCTTTGCCGATATGCGCCGAACCCCCGTTAGCCCGGCCTCGTGCCGGGCTTTTTTTTGAATGGATTTACGCGGATGTTTAACCTGCCGCAGCGATCTTCACCGCGAATTCACATGTGCGGCCGATGATGGCGGATTATTTGTTTCGGCGTGAGACTCATGACCGGGGTGATCATTTTTGTCGGCGTGTGGCTAATCGCGCTCGCGTTGCTGGTGTGCTTCGCCGCGCGCATCGATCCGCGCTCCGGGCGCTGGCGACGCCGTTAAGCGGTGACGCTCTGCCGCTCGGCGGCCGCGCGGGCCGCACGGCGCGCGGCCTTTTACTGCTTGCAGCGGATGACCATCGAACGGTTTTTCACATTCGCGCCGAAAATCCCACCGATCGTGCCGCCCGACGTCGCGCCGTTGTCGACGTCTTTCGAAACCACGTCGTAGCCGTAGTTGCCGCAGGTTTCGCCCGCGCGCTTGTAGCACTCGGCCCAGCTCGTGCTGGCATCGCTGCCGCTGCAGTTGATCGCGAAGCCGGTGTCGCCGCTCGGCAGATAGGTCATCGTGGTCGTGGTCGAGCAGCCGCCGAGGCCGCCGAGCGTCAGGAGGCCAAGACTGATCGTCGCAGCCGCCGCGACGCGCGCCAATGGGCTTTTCATTTCAGATTCCTTGCAAATAACGGAAGGGCGTGGCGCGCAGCCACGCCGCTTCGAATTGAGCGTTTATAGCACGGCGGGTTCCCGCGCCCGCCGCCTAGCGCGGTGGCAGTTGTTTCGACGGATCGATCGAACGGCCCTGGTAGCGCAGTTCGAAATGCAGCATTACGCGATCGGTATCGGTGTCGCCCATTTCGGCGATTTTCTGGCCGCGCTTGACCGATTCGCCTTCCTTCACCAACAGCGCGCGGTTATGCGCGTAAGCGGTCAGATAGTCGGCGTTGTGCTTGAGGATCAGCAGATTGCCGTAGCCGCGCAGACCGTTGCCCGCATAGACGACGGTGCCAGGCGCCGCCGCGACGATGGGCGTGCCGGCCGCCGCGGCAATATCGATACCCTTCGAGTTGCCGCCGTCGAAACGGCGGAACACCGTGCCGTCGGCCGGCCATACCAGCGAGATCGGCGCGGGCGCGGTCGCCGGCGCAGTGTCCGCGGGCGCAGGACGCGGCGCGGCCGCCGCGCTCGCGCTGCCACTGCTGCTACCGCCACCGCCGCTGCGGATCGCGCCGCTCGTCGACGCCGCGCCGCCCGGTGGCGCGACGCGCAGCACCTGGCCGACCTCGATACTGTCGGGATTGGTCAGGTTGTTCCAGCGTGCGATGTTCTGCACCGATTGCCGGTTGCCGCGCGCGATTTTCGACAGCGTGTCGCCCCGTTCGACCCGGTAGTAACCCGGCCCCACCGGCGCCGACCCGCACGCGGCGAGCAGCGCGAGCAATGCCGCGCAGCCGAGTCGTTTGATTCTTGTCGTTTCCAGCATTGGACCTCGCAAAGCACTGCCGCGCGCTGATCCCGATCACGCGGCACAGACTGACAAAGCGTTCGATTCTAACGGTTTTGTGTTGCGCCCCCCCCGGCGAGGGGAGCGAAGTGGCGGGCGGCCGCTTCGAGCGGCTCGCCGCCGGCGCCGGCGTATCAGCTGGTCTTCTCGACGGCAATGCGCAGTGCCGCCGTTTCGGTTTGTCCCGGCTCGAGCCAGCGCAAACCTCGGCCGTTGTGGATCGCATCGGGCAACCCGAGCCACGGCTCCACGCAGTAAAAGTCCGACTGCGGCGTTTCAGTCCACGTCGTCACCGCGTACCAGGGCACCGAGCCGGGCCGCTGCAGATCGATCGTGATCACGCGATCGATGCCCGGCGCCTCGACCCTCACCGGTCGATCGGGCGTGCCGGTCAGGCAATGGAAGCGGTCGTAGATGCGGTCTTCGTCGAGCGTGTAGCTCGCTTCGCCCGGCTCGGCGGGGCTGATGGAGCCGTCCTCGAGCTGACGGCACCGCTCGGTGCGCGGCAGTTCGAGCGTCGTTTGCGCGCGCTGCGTGTGCGGCAGCGTGAAGTAGAAGTGATGGCCGGCGTAGTAGGGCAGGCGCGCGTCGCCGGTATTGGTGGTGGTCAGCGTCACGTCGAGCGTGCGCGGATCGATGAGCTCGTAGGCGGCCTCGAAGCGGAAGCCGAACGGATAGGAGCCGCGGGTCGCTTCACTGTCGGTCAGAACCATCCGTAGGCCGGCGCCATGCACGTCGGCGTGAGGCTCGAACGGCAGGTCGCGCGCGAAGCCGTGCATCGGCAACTCGCGCACGGTGCCCCGCGCGTCACGCCAATAGCCGATCTTGCCGTCGACGCGATGACGGCCGAGAAATGGAAACAGCAGCGGATTGCCGCCGCGAATCCGCGCGGGCACGCTCCAGTCGGCGTGCTCGGGCCAGTGAATCACCTCTTCGCCGTCGATCGTCCACGACAGCAGACGGCCGCCGGCTTGCGGCGAAAAACGGAGCACCGAGGCGTCCTGGGCGATCTCGAGAATGTCCTGTTCCGGGGAGAGGGGCATGGTCAATAGCTAGCCAGATAGAGGTTGAGGGTCGCGCAAAGCGGCCGCGTGGGTCGGCCGTTGCATCTGCATGGAAGCGGCGTTTTGCGCCATTCGCTGCGACTGCGTCTCGCGCGGCGAAACCGCGATTTTGCGCTGCTTTGCGCTACGGGGAAACCCTTCCCGGGAAATTGCGGGTGTCGGAAAAGGGAGAATCCTATTGATAATCCGTCGGAGCGTCCGGTCCATCCGACTCCCGGGCGAATCGGCTCAGGAGGCATCATGGATCTCGCAACGGCAATGGCGGTGGCCTTATTCGGTATATTCACCGCCAGCACGTACTACTTCTTCCACTCTCTCAAGCGCTGATCCGCTGGTTTCATTCCCTGCTTTCGCAGCACGCGCGCGACGAATCCGCCGCCCGCTTTCTTGCTCTCGCGTAACAACGGTGTCGAGTTGTGACGCGGCGCGTCAATATCTCTCCGAATGTGGCCTAACCGCTTGGCGCTGGGTGTGTAGCCAGGCATAATCGGTGCGCCTTTGACGCGCCGGCTCCCCCTTTTGTGCGGCGCGCAGTTCTCGACACTTTGCTTACAAGGACCGCCGCGTGAACCTGTCGTTTCTCATTTTTCTGAGCGTGCTGCAAGGCGTTACCGAACTGTTTCCGGTGAGCAGCCTTGGCCACACGCTGCTCGTGCCAGCCCTGTTCGACATGCATATCGACAAGCATGCGCCGCAACTGCTGCCGTTCCTCGTCGCCCTGCATCTCGGCACCGCGTTCGCGCTGCTGTGGTACTTCCGCGCGCGCTGGTACGCGCTGGTGCGCGGTTTCTTAGCGTCGCTCGGCGGCCGCCGCAACGACGACGGTCACATGATGTGGGCGCTGATCATCGGTACGATTCCGGCGGGCCTCGTCGGTCTCGTGCTGGAAAAGCGCCTCGAGGCGCTTTTTCATGATCTGCGGATCGTCGCGATTGCGTTGATCGTGAATGGCGTGCTGCTGTGGTTCGGCGATCGTCTGCAACGCGCGCGCGCGCATCAACCGCCGGAAAAGCTGACGTTGCGCCAGGCGTTCTTCGTCGGCCTCGCGCAGATTGGCGCGCTGATTCCGGGCTTCTCGCGCAGTGGCCTGACGATGATCGCCGGCAATGCGGCCGGCCTCACCACCGAGAAAGCCGCCGAGTTTTCGTTCTTGCTCGGCACGCCGATCATTTTCGCGGCTGGCGTACTCGAACTGCCGAAGCTGCTTCACGCGCCGAGCCAGCTTGCCGACGCGGTGCTCGGCGGCGTGCTGACCGCGATCGCAGCGTACCTGAGCGTACGTTTCCTGATGCGCTATTTCGAAGGCCGCGGACGTCTCGCGTCGTTCGGCGCGTACTGCGCGGTCGCGGGGATCCTGTTCCTCGGCTGGTTCATGCTGCATCCGCAGCCGGTCTGAGCGCGCCGGGCGATCGGTTATAATCCGGGCCCGGTTGGTTGCAGGTCAGTTAGAATTTTAGTTTGTGGGAAATCGGGCGGCTCGCCGCGAGTGCCGGTTTCATGCAGATATCGATCCATACGGCAGTAGCTCAGCTGGATAGAGCATCGGCCTTCTAAGCCGAGGGTCGGGGGTTCTTATTGCGGGTGGTTGGCATTGCGTATTTCTAATATCCTCGGTTTCCCTGTGCGACGGTAGCTCACGGGTACTTACAAGACCTTTTCTTCAGTCGCATATTGTAAAAATTCAATGTTTTGACCGCCCTTAGCTCAGTTGGATAGAGCAACGGCCTTCTAAGCCGTAGGTCACACGTTCGAATCGTGTAGGGCGGGCCATATTTATATTAAGAATCAAAGACTTAGGGTTAGTAGCTGCGGGTCGGACGTTGTCCTGACCTGCAGATGGACAGACCGACGGCCGTCACCTCTCGCCGTGGCAAGTCAAAAATTTCGGGCAACATCGGGCTAGTCAAACGGCCCTGCACCGCTTTCACGGTGGGTTTTGACGTTGCCGCATCTCTCATTTGGGGCAGAGCCGGCAAAGCCGGCGGCATCAGCTTCAAGTGTGTACAACTTCGGAACCGCCGTTAGGCGGCTGTCCACGCCCTTGTGGTGTGGGCAGCGAAGTTGTGCACACGGCGAACTCGCACTGCGACCAAACAGAATGAACTTATCAATTTTGCCCCTTGACACTTCATCGCCTAGGCGGCCTAAGGTGTCACATGACCATGATTACCGGTTGGTCGTCGTTGACCGGTCACGGCCCCTCACTGAGCCGCTTCGAGAAGCTGACGGGCGCATCGGGCGCCAGAAATCGACAGGGGGCAGACGGGGCTTAGTGCGTGTCCCGAACCCCCTCGCAAGCTAGGGGTTTCGAGCCGACTGGATCGACGCTGGTATCACCAGATGGAAAGCGTCGGACGCGGAGTTCCTTGTTGCCTTTCATGGTGCCGGCGCCCTAGACGGCGAATTCCTCGTTGTTCACCGCTTCAACAACCTGACTGGCGCTGTCGCGAGCAAGCGATGGCGGCCGCGCCGTGACCGGCCGGACCGAGCGAGGCAACGGCTGGTGTGGAGGGGAGCCATCGCCGGCGCGTCACTTGTGAACCACGCTGCAGCAGGTACTGCCCGAGCGCCGCGAGCGTGAGCCGCCGCGCCACCGTGCCGGGCCGTGCCCCTTGCCGATGAGGCGCCCACGCAGTCGCCATTCGCCTCTGGCATCGACTGGGATGTCGCCCGCCGAACGTCGCGCTGACCAGGCAATGCGCCCGCAGTCCCGTCCCGTACAGAAAGTCCAGCAGGAAGCGCAGGCGCTGCGCGACGGATGCCAGGCAGCCGTGAGATCCCTCGAGTGGGTCTGCGAGGCTGCGCACCGCCTGACATTTGCTGTCGGCCAACGCGCGCCTTATCGAACGGCGCCGTACGCTGCCCGCCGCGCTGTCATCCCGGCGAACGGGATCGCCGAACACATCGCGCTGCTCGGCCAGCCAGCGAAACAGTGCGTTCAGCACGACGAGCGCGTAGGCGGCCGAGCGGGGCGACAGATCGCGCGCGAAGGGCCGCCATTCGGGCGAGCCGCGCGGGCGCGGCGGACCAGTCCAGCGCGCCCGTGGCGCCGGGTGCCGCAGGAACGCCGGTGCGCGATCGCATCGTCCGTTGCGAGCGATGAGAGCGGCTGGTGTCGCTCGACGTGATCTAGCCCGGGATGTGCTATAGGGTTAACGCGTGATGTGGAATTTTAAGTATATAGTTAAGTGTTGCGCTTTTCGCATTTATGGTTATACACAGACAAAATTGACGTCGTTTCAACGATCAAAACACCACTCTGTTGATGTTTATTCGATTTCGGGGGTTGACCGATGATCTGGACTGGGGTTATAACGGCAGAACTCTTTTGGGCGGCAGCAACTGTATCGATAGGAGTACTTGAGTTTTCGTTTCCGCCCACCCACGACTGAGTGGCTAAGCCTGGGCAGAAGCGATGGGCAAGTAGGCGCTACATTCAACGTCACGGAGGATGTTGTGAACACTACGTGTCTTGACGGAAGCGGGCCGACTGTCGGTGAGGGCTTGTTGCAACTTACCGCTATCGCGACGCACTTGGGGCTATACGAGTCGTCGGTCAGACTTGGCGTTTTTCTATGTAGGTCGGGCTTAAGGAAAGGCGAGGCCTTGAAGTTGGTGGATGGCGGAGCGGGGACACTTTCAATCAGAACAGTGACAGGAGGTATCCCGCTTTCGAGACGGCAACTTCGACTATATATATAGGATTGCTTAATTCTATAATTGAATCCGTCCAAGACTGAAGGACTCAGCGTAGGCAGAAGTGCGGTAGGCAAGCAGGCTCTACATTCAACTTCATGGAGGGATGTTGCGACCACTACGTATCTTGACGGAAGGGCGCGCAGCCGCGATGTACTCGCTGACCGGTGCCCGGGCTACATTAGGCCCCGTACACATGTGACGCCCTTCCTAAATGCCCACAGATTCGCGCATTTTGCGCCTCATCTGCTTCTGATTAAGTTCCATACCGGGAGGCCACATGTTCAGGAACGTTACTCTCCGGAGGTACGAGAAGGATGGCCAGACCACATGGCGGCTACTCGGGCCGGCCGGGCTGCTGCTGCACGCCTTCAGCGCCTTCGCAGACTCGCTGCTACGCAAGCATCCGTTCACCACTCGAGAAATCTACTGCAGATTCCTGGCAGAGTTCTTCGACTACCTCTTCGAGGCCGCAGCCGCGCTTCAAGCGGCTGAGCCGCAGCAGCGGTTCACGAGACTGGTGTTGGAGGAAATCATCGAGGCCTACGACGACTATCTCGTATTGGGCAGTGCCTCCGGTAAGCGATTCGCAAAGCTGGTTAACGCCTCGAAGCCATCTCCCAAGCATGCATCCACGACCTCGGCGCTGATGCATGCGCCCGTGCGCAAGTTCCTTCGACTCTCCGAACAACTCCGGAAGGAGATTGAAGAGATGACTCGCGAGGGGCTGGCAAGCATTGAAGCTGATTCCGAACCGTTGCTACGGGGGTTGGATTCCTGGGTCGATGTTTCCCCGCAGCAAAGACTCGCCATGTCTGCGACTTCAATGATTGCCGGCGTCATTTCGGGCGGACCGCGCCTTCTTCGAGCCGCTGTTCTTCCGACAGTATCTCCGCAGGTGCCATATGAAGAGAGTCGCGCATTCCCCTTCGATTCGATAGAGCCTTTCATCAACGAATTGCCTACCTACAGAGACAAGACCATTTACTCGCTGCTAGCGGCATGTGGCTGCCGCATGCACGAGGCGTTGCAGGCTCTTTTCGATGACGTCGACGTAGCCGCTGGCACATTTGCGCTTCGGGATCCGCGGTTGCGCGCCGCTCACCCGAGTTACGTTGCCTTGTCGCCTGTGGAGCGCGATAAGCTCGCGTGGAAGGGACGAACAACCGAGAAGACCATGCTCATCGAGCCCTTCTCGTCGATGTTCTTCACGAACCTTGAGCATTATCTCCGCGAGGAGTACATCCCCCATGGACTCCATCGATTCGTCTTCCAGTACATGCGAGAGCAGGAAGCTGGAGCGCCTTACTTCCTAAGCCGGGCAAGCTCGCGCCAGGATACGTTTAAGAAAGCCGCAGCAGCAGCGGGCATTGAAGCTGACGTCCATGGGCCACACTCCCTTCGACACTCCTACGGGACCTATTTGCTCAATTATTTCCCGCGTCTCAATGGCGACTATGGGTTGCCGCTTCCGCTAGTGCAGCAATTGATGGGGCACGAAGACGTCAAGTCGACGCTCAAGTACGCCCGCTACGACGAGAACTTGATGAAGCTTGAGTTGCAGCACGCCAACGCCATGGTGTTTGCCGGTGCGACGCCCAAGTCCATCGTGCAGCTGAAGCTGGAGGCACTGAACGCCCAGGTGATGAAGGTGGAGGAAGAGCTGCGTACGCATCCATTGAAAGGGAGACCTTCGTGATTAACACGACGAAAGACGACATCGTCTTCGGCTGCAGCGGCAAGGCCCTTGACGCCGCCGTCCGGTGCGCCATGTCAGATGCTGCTCACGAGTTGCTGAGGATACTTGGTCTGACTGTCACCGATCTCGCCACTGTCTCGACAAAGACGAAGGTACGCGCCAGTTTTGCGAAGTTCGCCCTGCTGCATACATTGAAGGTGAAGAGGCAGACCTTCGACGAAGAATATGTTCGAGCCGCGCTGCGATACCACATGACAACCTATATAGAGGTCGACCAATCGTTGTTCAACGCGGTAACTCTGGGAAAATGCAGCACAGCATTCGAATTTAAGCTGTCGTACGCGAGGCACATCAAGCGTGGCGTAGGGATGTTCCTCGTCGCACTGCACAGCCGACGGGCTATCACTTTACCCTTGGGGTTTGACTGGCCGTTCACTTTTATGGGGGACCTCGGTAACTACGATGTGGCGCTGGAATTGAGTTCGGAACTTCTAGCTTTCGTACGCTCGCTGACGCGGCACGACACCGACTTGCCGCATCCAGCATTCGCGTCTGTCGGAACGCTAGAGAGTCGGCGGCATTGGTTCCTGACTTACGGCACCAAACTATTGGTCGCAACGGGATGGCATGCTCCTTCCGACGCGAACCTCGACGATCTTCTTG
The DNA here is from genome assembly GCF_050436245.1 of Paraburkholderia sp. MM6662-R1. Lineage (NCBI taxonomy): Bacteria > Pseudomonadati > Pseudomonadota > Betaproteobacteria > Burkholderiales > Burkholderiaceae > Paraburkholderia > Paraburkholderia sp. MM6662-R1. The sequence goes on from NZ_JBNDLV010000001.1 coordinate 3,754,094, forward strand.
CAATCAAGGAAGCAGAATGGGCCTCGGGTATCTGGGCAAACAACGTGTACGGCGCGCTGCTTGATGTGCTTCATGAGAGGTTCGGGCCAGCGTTCGGCGTCACTCCGGAATCCTGGAGTGACGCGACGCGAACCATGTTCAACCTCCATCGCATTCAGGCCAAGCCCCGCTTCGGACCGATGTTTACCAGTGAAGCAGGAGAACTCCGAAGCGACCAGGATGTGCTCGCTGAGATTCTGAAGGCAACCCCGGCAAGCGCATCTGAGGAGGCAATACGTGCGGCGCCTCGGCTGCCGGGGCTGCCTGTTGAATTGGACAAACTCGCCGCCAGATGGTTGGAGCTTGAGGCCGTCTATATGCAGGTGGTCCAACGCGAGAGTTACAAGGAGATTCGTCAGGCTTTGGGCTACCTTAACATTTACCTTTTCCTCTATCTTCCGTACTGGTTTCACCGAAATCCTGGCACGTTGCTGAAATTCCCTGACGAGCCGCGCAAGCTGATAGCGAGCGTGTTCGTCTCAAGGTTGATGGTCCCCGACGGCGAAGTGCCGAAGACATTCATCGAGGTAATGAACGCCATACACGCCCACCGCAAGTGGAACAACAATGCGTACTACGGTCTCCTAAAGAACGTAGAGATATTCTTCGATTTTCTGGACGGGCACAGCGAGGATTTGCCCGGCTGCGCTGGCTTCCGTCAGCCAATCGCCGACTATGTTTACCCGTCGACTACAAATAGTCGGGGGACCAATAAACGGCCGGTTCCTCGACGCCTGTTTGGAGTCTTGCTTGACTATGTGGAGGCGCTCCGGATGCATCTATACGTGGTTAACTTCGGCATCCTAAATGGTGACTTTTCTCCCGAGGAACTGGAACGAGACATTGCTCGATGTGGAAATCTCATCGATACCTACTCTACCGCTGCGCTGGTTGGATTCATCCCGGTCTTGTTCCGAGAGAACAAAACCATTCCGCTGAGATACATCCCTAACTGCCTTGCCATGGAGCCGTTCTCTTTGGTTTGTGGTGGGCGAAAGAAGCTGCCACAGCCTCACGCGCTCAATCAAATCCTGGTCGCTCTGTACACCGGCCTTCGTCACAACCACATCCAGTGGCTTGACGCCAGGAACTTTGACTCCTGCGTCACAGAGGAAGAAGATGAATTCGCATTGCTTTATGTCAACACGGACAAGACGATGCGAAAGGCCTGGAAGCCGCACGTGAATTTTCGGGTCATCGATGTGCTTCGTAGTCAACGGTCGTGGCGGAGCCTGATAGCCTTCCCTGAGGAGCTCCATCACTATAACGGTAACCCCGCGACCAAGTGGCCGCCGATTCTTCCGCTTTTCGCTGCATTCTCAAGCGGCCGACCGCATTCCGACTCACGATACGACCGGGTATGGCAGGAGTTGATAGGCGCCATGGAGGGGATGCTGCCAGAACTTGGACTGTCAGGTTTGCAAAGGCTTTGTGCCTTGGAGCCGCCCGGTGTCACCTTCAACGACCCGGACGCTCGACGAAAACGCGAGGAATATGGTCAGAAATGCAAGCGGGTTTGCGAGCTGGGGACAAAGAGCGAAATTACGCCACACAGCGCACGCGTGACCGTCGTATCCCAGTTTTCGACTATCCTGCCTGCTGACATGATTGGCTCGCGCATCACGGGCCAGGCCCCCGGAACTGTCTACTATTACGTCAAGCTCGACGAGGAACAGTTGGCTACGGAGCAGACGCATCAAGCCATGGCCATGCGGGAAGGGGCCTATCGCAACGGGTTCGAGACGCTGGCAGGCACTAGCAGCAAGTCAAGCGCCTTCATTCAAGCAGACAACGTGAACTCAAACCTCGCCCGGAGCCTTCGTGCAAATCTTCCGGAGACCCTTATCTCGTATGGGTGCGTAAGCATCACGATGAACGAGGGCGCCACGAGCGGCCTCGATGTCCTTCGCGAGACGCGGGGAGCGAACGCGGCAGAGAACAAAACCGAAATCTGCCCCTACGGCAACCACTGTCCACCCGAGGTGGTGAAGCAATGGCGCGGAATGCACCGATGCGGTCTATGCCAGTACGCTGTTCGCTCGATCGACCACCTGCCAGCAGTTGCTGCCAAAGTGCGGAAGTTCGATGAAACGCTCGATGAATTGACCACGAAGATAGAAGATGCACTCGACGCAGACCGTCCGCGCTACACTGACACGGAACTGGACCGACTCGAAGACGAGCGTAGTCGGTTGGCGGAAGAGCTTGCGGGGTGGAAGCTCTCCGAAGAGGTACTGGATGCAGCCCGGGTACGCATCGCGATGGGGCAAGACGACCGGCGATGGTTCGTGCAGAAGCCGGAAATCATCCTGCAGGACCTGCAGCGGGTTGCTGCGCCTTCGAATCTCACGGCCTACTTGCTGGCGCGCCTGGGAGAATGCATCGCCTACCCGACAACAGAGAGCCCCCAGATTCGTGCACGGTTTGACCTGCTTCGCCGAGAACTGCTGGCCCGTGGCGGCAAACTGAGGAAGGCCTTTGACGCTGTTATACCAGCCAACCCTGCTGCCGAGTGCGCCGGTCTCCTGAGAACGCTGGTCCACGCGAATGGCCTGGGCTACGACGAGATCGTGAGCTTGCTCGAAAGCGATGGACACCTGGCCAACCTGCCTGCTTCACCGCCGCTCCTACTCTTGCAAGAAGATTGACGTGGCGAAGGGACGTAATACCTTTGAGAGGTACCAGCAGGCCAGGCAGGAGCGGCGCGAGCGGCTCATCGATCAGTTCCTGAATCAGCTTCAGTCCTCACGCGTCAGATTCGAGCACGTGACTGGACTGGCTGATATGGTCGCGATGCACATTTCGCATCAGGAACAGCATCCCTGCAACAAGGCGACGCTGCTTAGGAACAAGCGCTATAAGGCGCTTCTTCTCACGTTCATGGCTGCACATCTTGGGGCGGGAACGAAGAACCTCCGCTTAAATGACCTGACCGACGACAAATCGAAGGCGCTGGTGACAACAGCCCAGCTGGAAGCAGGGAATCTTAGAAGAGAAGTCGAACGTCTCAATGCGTACATCGGTTACCTGGAGAAACGGCAGGCGGGAGAACCACCTCGGGACCATCCGGCGCATTCCAGCGCGGATGTTGAGAAGGCGACCCGGTCCCTGCGCGAGGCGCAGCTCAAGCACACGCGTACCTGTCAGGCGTTGTTTGCAGTGCTCCGCCACCTGAGCCAGGCCCTTTCGGCCGACGCAGAGCATCAGCGAATCATCGACCTCTCACGCTTGCGTAATAACGTAGTTGTCGATGCAGCTATCGCCGGACCATTCTTTGAGTGGCTGGCCGCTAACAAGGACGTCGGCTAGGAGGACTCGTGAAAAGCGGGAAACAAATTGGCTTGTCTCACCTGGCGACGCTCGATGCCCATTTCGCGGACGGCAGAGCTCTACCCGTGACCGTCAATGGCGCGCTGAACCAGACGGAGCTGTCCAGAGCCACGGGCATACCGAAAAGCAGCTTCTACCAAAATCCCAGGGTTAAGGAGAGGCTCGAGGCGGCTCGGTAGGAGCAAGGCGTTGACTGGCAGGGCGAGCGCTAAGCCCAGCCGAAGGCGGGCAACGAAGCGCCCGGCGCAGCGTTGCCCGCAGGGGCTACGGCGAGCCCGGGCACGGTGGTCCTCGAACGGTGCCTGCATCGCCTGGAGCGGCAGAACGCGGCCTTGGTTGCCGAAAACTTCGAGCTGCGACTCCAGCTCAAGGTACCACCTTTTTTCGAATGGCTGCGTGCGAACAAGGGGATTCTGTAGGAGCCGAGATGAAAAATGGACAGATACGCGGAAAAGAGTATGTTGACAAGCTTGAGGCTTACCTCAAGGAAGCGCACGAATTGCCGCTCTCCGGTCGAGATGGAACATTGAATCTCGCGGAGCTGTCCCGAATCACTGGCATTCCAAAATGTTCCTTTTACCAGAATCCTCCTCTTAAGACGCGATTGACAGAAGCTCTGCAGGAACAGGGCGTGTCGCGACGAGGCGCGACGGCGGTCGAACATGCAGAGCCGGTTGCCGGGGAAACCGACGAAAGCGCCATTCAACGTGGAAGGCAATCGCTTGAACGCACGATCCACCAACTTGAACAAAAGCTCGCTGTCGCCATAGAAGAGTGCTCTACTTTGCGCGAAGAAAATAAGGCGCTCAGACTGCAGCTTGGCCGAGAAGACATGATGATAGAGACCGGTCGCCGTGTGGCATCGCTGGACCGACTATGAATCCTAGTGCCGACCCAATTAAATATGAGATCGTTGTACGGAACGTTCTCAGCGTTTTGAGCAACGGGGCGGCGATCTTCAGCGGATCCACGTCCTCAGGCGAAACGCTGAAAGTAGTCGCTACGACAAAGTCTATGGCGCGGGTGCCCGTGGAAGGCGAGACGTGGTCGGTCGATGGTCACCTTAGACTTCACGAGTCGCATGGGTGGCAACTGCATGCTGTCAAATGTCTGCACGTTCTACCTCGAGGGCGGCTTATCGAGCGCTACCTCGTCGAAAACTTTGAAGGAATTGGAGTTGCGAAAGCGGCTGCTTTGTGGATGTCATTTGGTGAGAATCTGATAGAGCTATTAGATTCCGGAAATGTTGACGCTTTGAAGGAGGTTGTCAGCTCACAGGTTGCAAGGCGACTTGTTCTCGGCTGGCGGGAAAGGCGAGGAGACGCGGAGTTGATTGCGTTCCTCGATGCTCACGGTTTTGATTGGGCGCTTTCCTCAAAGCTAATCCGGGTGTGGGGAAACGACGCGTTCTCTATGCTGACGCGCAATCCCTATCATCTCATCGCGTTCGAGACCTGGCCCAAAGTTGACGCCGCCGGGTTGAAATTGGGCGTAGCCAGGGACGATGAGCGACGACTAATCGGTGCGGTGGAGGCCACCATTTACGACCGTCTTTTGGAGGGCCATACGCTGACTGCTGCTTCAGTCTTGATCGACGGTGTCGAGCGACGTTTGAAACGGCGAGAGGGCGAAGTTGCGATTCAGTGTGCGTTGAGGGAGAGGGCAATTACAGGAAACGCGCCAGAAGGTTATCAGGCTGTTGGCGCAGCTGTTATGGAAAAGGGCCTGACACTTCGCATCACCCGGATGCTCGCCACCGTGCCGGAACCACGAGGCTTCACCCGGATCGTCGACCCTGACGACCGAGCCGAACAAATCTTGCGGACCGTCGAAGACTCTCTGGGCTTTCATTTCAACAAAGAGCAGCGTCTCGCTGCGTGGTTACCTTTTCATGCCAGGTTCAGCGTATTGAGCGGTGGCGCGGGCGTAGGGAAAACCGCGGTATTGAAAGCGGTGATCGCTTTAGCAGAGCAGGAGGGCGTCACGGTAATTCAGATGGCGTTGGCTGGGCTTGCAGCGCAGAAAATGGCGTCTGCGACCGGCCATCCGGCGACGACGATTGCAAAATTTCTGCGCTCTGTGCGGGCCGGGAGCCTCCGTCTGTCTGATAGATGCTTGCTTCTGATAGACGAGGCCTCGATGCTTGACCTACCAACGTTTTACAGGGTCTTCCAGTTTGTTCCTGATGGCGCAAGTATTCTGCTTGTGGGCGACCCAGCGCAGCTTCCTCCTCTCAACTTCGGCCTCGTCTTTCATCGCTTGGTGGACAACGTTCGTGTTCCTCGCGTTAGATTGACCGAAGTGCATCGGCAGGCTGATTCGTCGGGGATTCCGTTGGCGGCCGGCGCTGTCCGGAATCGTCGCTTACCGACCTTCGTGCCGTTTCAAGGCGTGCACAACGGAGTTAGCTTCCTTGAGTGTTCGCCCGAGCAGGTCAGTCATTGGCTGCGTCACCTATCCCACGTGTGGCGACACGAAGAGTGGCGCGCTCTGTCGCCTTTGAAGGTCGGCGCCACCGGGGCTCGGGCGATAAACGAGGCGTTTCATCTGGAAGCGTTGCTCCGTTCTGGAACAAACGGAACGTTTGTTGCGGATGAACCGGTAATCCACATGGTGAACGACTACGACCGAGGATTGATGAACGGCTCATTGGGTAGAGTTGTCGCACTCCATGACTGTGGAGATGTAGCAATCGATTTCGAGGGGGAGGTTCACACCGTCAAGCCGGATGAAATGAAACGAAAAATCGAGCTCGCGTACGCAATCAGTGTGCACAAGGCGCAAGGCTCGCAGTTTGGGCGCGTCGCCGTCGCCGTGAGCCAAAGTCGAATACTGGATAACTCTCTCATTTACACTGCCCTAACGCGAGGTGTTCACCAAGTCGTTTTCATCGGCGATTTGAAGGCCTTCGAAACTGCTGTCTTAATGCCGCCGCACGCGGGATCGAGGTCGGTTGCTTTCAACGTCTGAGCGTTACCTCATCAAAATCCAAATCGGCTCGAACTCGTCGCCCTGTGTTCAAGCTACGTATCCGAGTCACTAGCCCCCGCGTCGGTCGGCCGCCTAAGAATGCGTTGTAAGCGTCTTCCGATAGTGCGTAAGGCGTGTGAGCGGCAAATTTATGCATCTTCGCGGTGGCTCCGCAACTCCTCGCGAAGAATGCTGCGACGGCGCAGGGACCCTCCAACTCACTGCGCGACGTAACGCGTTATCTCCTATGCTGCTTTATGCCGCGTCTGCATGGCGCGCAATTTTTCCGACTCATAACCGGAAGGAGGGCGTCATGACTGATGAGTTTGACAAGGCTGGGTGGTCGCAGGACGAGCCGTCGGTAAATCTGACCTCAAGGCCGGTCGGTCGAGCCCAAGCCGCGCTCGCATTGGAATTGGAGCTGCTGACAGGCAGGCGTAGAGGTGAAAGCCTCGCGCTAGCGAAGCTCCTCGGGCACATCAGTACCGAGACAACAAAGCTCTATATCTCTGATGTGGGGACCTGCCCAGCGCCGAGGGAGCTGCTGTGCAAGCGGCTTGATTGCCTCAACACGGCTTTCGCTGTGAAGGTCGGTGCTGCACAGGATAAGGCCGTGTCGCCGTTCAGCCGTATTCATGAGGACATGGACGCGGTCGACGCCTTGTCTGCCCATCTCAGCGGATTGCGCCGGCAGCTCGAGGAGTAGGCTGAACATCTTCACCAGTGAAGCGAGGCGGAGAGTTCGCTTCACAGACGACTGTGCTTGCGTGCGGATTCTTGACGCCGTGGTTGCCAGCTTCACCCTCCCATGGTAGAAGCCTTCGCGTTTTGCGAATGGTATCGTGACGGCTGATCAAGGCGACGCCCTCAAATTGCGTATTTCGGGGAAGGTGAACGCTCGTTTCGGTGAAGTCGAACAAGCGGGAGGACAGTGCTGCGTAGTGTATGGATTGTAGCGTGAGTGTTCGGGATCAGGTGACGTCAAGCAGCATGGTCGGTCACGATGGGGCCATATTTTCTCCTTTTTCATGCAACTGATCGTCGCCGTTACTGCGTAACGAAGTGTCGGCGAAGTACGTACGCCACTGCATCGAATCGAGTTCAATATCCGCGAGGATGCGCTCGTCTTCCGCGATGACCAGCTGCTCGATCAACGCCCGTTGCGTTACTGCGTAACGACGCGCCAGTCTCGCAAGTGCCAGGGAGGCGCGGGTGTCGATCCAGACGCTCAGGCGTCGCTCGCCATTGCCATCATTGCCTGCATGAGGACGCCGCGCCCTGTACGTGGCTTGCCGTTGCGTAGTTGTTTTTGCCATTTCTTCTCCAATCTGATTTTGTTACCCGGTAACGGCTTCGCACGTGCGTTACTGCATAACGTTGCCGTCGGCGACATAGTTGTCTGGTTTGTGCTTTTTGCGCATCGAATCGCCCTTGAGCTGGATCTTGTGGGCCTGATGCACGAGACGATCGAGAATGGCGTCTGCAAGCGTTGGATCCTGCAGCCACGCGTGCCAGTGCTCCAGGGGAAGCTGTGATGTGATGATGGTCGAGCGGGTGCCGACGCGATCGTCGATCACTTCGAGCAGATCGTTGCGCGCGCCTTGGTCGAGGTCCTGCAGACCCCAGTCATCCAGCAGCAGGACGTCCGTCTTTGCGAGCTGTGCGAGCCGCCGGGAGAAGCTGCCGTCGCCGTGCGCGATCCTCAGTTCCTCGAACAGGCGGGCGACGCGTATGTAGAGGACCGAGAAGCCTTGCCGGCAGGCCTGCTGGGCGAACGCGCAAGCCACCCAGGTCTTGCCCGCGCCCGTTGGGCCGCTCAGGATAAGGTTCTGGGCATTGCGGATCCAGTCGCAGCCGGCGAGCGTGGCGACGACACGCTGGTCCAGTCCGCGACTCTGCCGGTATTCAATGTCCTCGATGCAGGCCTGCGGGTTCTTCAGTCTGGCCGCCTTCAGCAGGCGCTCAAGCCGCCGCGTGTCGCGCCAGGCCAGCTCACGATCGACGACCATGGCGAAGCGGTCCTCGAATGAGAGGCTCGAACTGGCGCTCAGCGCGGACTGTTCCTCGAAGGCGCGTGCCATGCCGTCGAGCTTGAGGGCTTTGAGCTGGGAGAGGGTTTGCTGCATCAACATCGTGACCTCCTGGGTCAGTGGTAGTAGTCGGGACCGCGCACGTTCTCGTGCTCGGGCGAATGCCATTCGGTGGGCTGCAACGGGAGTGCCGGCTGCTGGTCGAGCCCGGACTCGAGAATCGAGAGCACAGACCGGCGGGTAGGCGAACCGATGATGAGCGCCCGCTGGCAGGCCGCCTCGAGGCGTTCCTTGCCATACTTGCGTGCGAGCCCCTGCAGGCCGAGGCAGGCGCGGTAACCCATCTCGGGATGCGGCCGGTTGGTCAGCAGGTGGTTGACGATCGCCTCGGCGCCAGGGCCGATCGAGGCGCCCCAGTTTAGAAGGCGACCGGGTGTCCATTCCATGTGCGCGCGGTGCGCCGCTGGCATGTGTTCGGGCAGCGTGGTGTATTTGCCCTTGAGCCGGCTGCGCGCGTGGGCCGCGACACGCTTGCCGCCGTGCAGGATCTCGACGCCATGAAGGGTGACGCGCGCATCGACTTCCTGACGCACCAGGCTGTGGGGCACGCTGTAATAATGGTGGTCGACCTCGACGTGGTAATCGATGTTCACACGGCACTTCTGGAACGTGGCGATCTCATACCGGCGGGCAGGCAGTGCGCGCAGCGCAGGCTGGTCGAGCCGCTCGAACCATTCACGGCGGTTACCATCGAGCTTCCTGAACGGGCGCTGGTTCAGCTCGGTGATGAGCAGGCCGATCGCCTTGTTCAGTTCGGCGAGGCTGAAGAAGCGATGATTGCGCAGCCGGGCGAGAATCCAGCGTTCGACGATCTGCACGCCGACTTCGACCTTGGCTTTGTCCTGAGGCTTGCGCGGACGCGCCGGCAGCATCGCGGTGGCGTAGTGGTTCACAAAGTCCTGCGCGGTACGGCCGAGTCCGGGCTCGTACCGGTCGGGTTTCGCAATCAGCGCACGGGGGTTGTCTGGCACGATCAGCTCGGGTACGCCGCCACAGAACTCCATCGCGCCAATCAGCCCACCGATCCAGTCCGGGGTTTGCTCCGAGGGTGTTGCGCAGGCATACGTGTAATTCGAAGCGCCGAGCACGGCTACAAAGATGTGCGCCTTAAAGGCGACGTCGGCGTCGCGAGCGAGGATCGGCATGGTTTGCCCAGCGAAGTCGGCAAACAGCTTCTCGCCGGCGCGGTGCTGCTGACGCATCGAGCGCTTCAGTGTCTGCGCCCAGTCCTTGTAGCGCTGGCAGAACTGCGTATAGCGATAGGCCCGCTTGCCGGGATGGGCCTCGACGTACTCCTCCCAGAGCAGTTGCAACGTCACGCCCTTGCGCCGCAGTTCCCGGTGAATTACGTTGCAATCCGGCTCGATCCATCTGGAGTGACAGGACGCGCCGACGCCCAGTCCAGTCCTGCCGCCGTGGCAAGCTGAAGATACTGCGTGATCGTCCCCAGACCGACGCCGAGGGCGCCCTGCACCTGTCGGTGCGTGAGGTTGCATGCCCACTTCAGGCGGAGTACTTCCTTGATTTTGCGCATGGTTGTCCGGTGTGCCGGCATCGTCGGTCGCTCCAAAAAGGAGCCACCTTAACGCCAGCGGATTGGCCCATACGCAGCACCGCCATCACGAAACCGATGCTCCGTTCCGGTTTGCCGAACACCGATTCCGGGAACCCGAACAGGCGTTTCGGCATCTCGAACAACCGTTTCGGAACACCCGCGCATCTGTTCGACTTCAACCGAAACGCGTGTTCATCTTCCAGCGAAAACCCTGTTCGGCTTCAACCGAAATGTCTGTTCGGCTTCGCCGAAATACGCACTCAAATGAGTAATCGGCCGGAATGGGTCACGGCTTCAACATCGTTAGAAACCATGGGCGATTCGGACTTCGCGCGACAGATGCGCGAGGATCGTGAGGGATGGGAGCGTCAGCGTAAGGAAGAAGAGCGCAGGCATGGAGCTTGACGTTTGTCTAGGCCGCCCCGCTTCATGACGATGAAGGCGCACGGCGGGTGGCGAGTTCCGGGCCAATTGCAGACATTGAGATTGGGGCGGCGAGCGAACTCTCGTCACGCCGACCACGTGAAGCCTGTTCTCGACCGCTATCGCAGCTGCTTAATGCGCTCCTGGAGAGCCAGGGCGGCTGGGATGTTCATAGCTGCAAGTGCAGCAGCTATCTCGACAAGCGCCTGCCGCGCCTGAGCGTGTTGCGACAGAGCCTGCGCGTCGGAACTCAATGCCGCCGCCACTAGCTCCACCAATGCGTCGGCCGTACCCTCGCGGTACCAGCGACTGGAAAGCTCGCTTTCCTTCAGCATGGCGGCGAGCCAACGAAGCCCGTCAAGCCGATGCGGGGCTCCGAACTCCGTCGTCAGGAAGTGGCAGAAACGGGTGACGCATTCTTCGTCGCGAGCCAAGCGCGCAGCGGCCCAGCGTTCGTAGAGATCCTTCATCCGCAGAGCCGCGCCCGGGTGCAGCCGGGACAGGGCATCCTCGTTCCCGAAGCCAAGCAGGTCGCAAATCAAGCGCTCGCCGTAGAACCAGAGGCCAGGCTGAGACCAATCGGCTGCGAGGCCGTACTCCGCGGTGGCCCGCCAGACGCGCTCGAATGCCACCGGATCGCCACCTTTCCCGAGGCGCAGGAACAAGCCGCGAATGAAGTGCTGTAGCGCGTAGTGTGCGGCCGGACCGTGGGCGAGGACGGGTTCCCAAATCGCGCGCTCTTCCCCCACGGGCGCCGCGATCGACAGAGCTCCGAGCTTCAGAAGGATGTTGTAGCCGAGGTTCTGGCTCGGCAAGTCGTACTCGCCATCGTCCTTCTCGCGCGCCTTGGCGCGCGTGGCGTCGTAATCCCAGATGCGCAGCGCCAAGCGTGTGTCGAGATCGCGGTCGCCAGTGCCACCGCCTTCGATGAGCCAGTTAAACAGGATTTCGAGGAAGTGACCGTCTAGCGAACCGCCTCGTTCGCGCTCCGGCTTTCCGCGCCAAGTCTGGTCTCCGGTATTGTAGAGCCGCGTGCGGCGCTGGAAGTTCAAACGTTCTTGCCCTGCGACGACACGCTTGAAATCGAGCTCATCCGGCGTCGCGTTCGGTCCACGGAGCGGAAAGCGCCGCAGCCGCGCGAGCCACACCCTCCAGGCGCGCTCCGCATCGTCGCCATCGCCGTGGTGCGGAGCGAGCATGATGAGGCCCGACCAGAAGAGCCCGGCGCGGAGCAGTCGCCACCACGCGGTGCCAAGCTGCTCTCGATTCACGTAAGCGACGCCGACCACCACGGCGGTCGCTCGCGTGTCGCCGCTCGTCAGAAGGCGCAGGACGGCGGTATCCCATTCCTGAACGCCCTCTCCATCAGCGAGCCACAGGCGCATGACCGCATAGGCGACGAACTTCAGATCGTCGCGGAGGCTCCCCATGCGCCGCCCGCGAATCTCTTCTCCTGTCGATGCGACTGCCGCCACACCGGCGCGCACGACTTCGAGCGCTTGCTTCTGCGCTTCGGGGTTCTGGGCGAGCCAAGCGCCGCCCAATGCGACGAGCGTGCCGGCTGCAGCGAAACGGCATTTCGATTTCGCGTCCTCATCTTCGCCCTCCGCTCCAGCGTCACACTCTTGAAGCAGATTGAAGAGGTACGAGGCCTCATCGTCGGCGAGCGGATGGCCGCCCCGAAGCCTCTTCTCGCACTGGTCCGGACCGAGAAGGTACGCGAGGGTTGGCGCGCTGTCGGTCTGCCACGACAACACCTCGAGGCGGAGTTCGTCAGGATACACGAGGCCGTTGGTCTCCGCGCCCGTCGCCGGGTCCGTGACGGGCTGATAGTTGGCCCGGTCGAGCGCGGCGAACAGAAGCTTGAACTCCAACGCCTCCTTCGGGTCTTCAGGCAGCGCCCAAGTCGGCAGCAGGGCTTGAAGACGCCGCGCAACGTCGCCGTCGGCCAACAGGAGTTCGACAACGACATCGAGGAACTTCTGCTGGCGATGGGGCGCCAGGGTCCAATCACGCGCGAAGTCGAACATCGCCTGGCCGCCTCGGAGCCAGCTCCATCCGACGAAGTTGTAGCCAACCTGCTTCACGCGAACGCTGTCCCAATAAAACAGGTTCGGGAACGTAATCAGGGCTGCGAGGGGCCCCGTCAGCAGCGACGGCCGATACTTGGCGACGTTGAGGAGCACGCTGACGAGCGCCGCGGAGTTTCCCTCCCGGAGTATCCTCTCTATATCAGCGGTGATGTCCTCACCCGCGTCGAGCCGCAGCGTAAGCCAGCGCTCCAGCGCATCGAGAGCGCAGTACAGGTTTCCGTTGCGCATCGAATCATTGGACTGCGGCCAGCCGAATACCTGCCACCAGCCAGGGAAGGTCTTTGCCGATCCGTCTGCAAATTGCAGTGTCACCCCGGGGGCCCCGCCGGTTCGCCCCTTCATGACCTCGGCGACCCAGCGCTCCGTGCAGAAGTTCACCAGCGCGATGAGCGAGGTGAGCGCCGTTTCCGGGGCCAGCTGGAAGAAGGGGAAGAAGGGGCTCTTCCAGAAGGCCGTCGGGTACGCGTCCTTGGGGTATTCGAGGCCGAGGTCCATTTCGAACCGCTCGGACCCGTACTCCCGTTCCGGCTGGTCTTCGATGATGAGCGCGAGCAGGACTTCGGCCGCCAGCTCAGGCTGCGCACGCATCAGAGACTGGATGCCGTTCTCCTTGATGCAGGCGGTCCGAAAATCCATGTCGACCTTGTCGATGGCCCCTAGCGGCCAAGGCGGCAATCGCTCGCGGAACGACCCGACGGAGCGCGGCATCTGCTTCCGTTCCTCGTGCCGCGCCTTGTATTCGGCATCGGTCTTGAGACGCTCGACGTGCGTCTTCGCCTTCTGTAGCTGAACCTCGGCGATGCGCCGTTTGACGTCAGCGTCGACCTCTCGGCGTCCCGCGAGTTCGAGCGCCCAGTTCCCGACCTCGGTCGGCAGGTCTGCCGCGCCAGCCAGTGGTGCGGTGTACAGCAACGGCTCACGCGTCAGGTACATCACGCCGTGGCCCTTCTCGACCTGCACGGTCCGAGCCATGGCGAGCGCCATCTCCGCCATCTCCAGGCGGAAAGGCATCGGGTTGCCGCTGCTCAGCGTGTGAGGCGTTTTCGTCAGCCAGGTCTCGATGACCTTCGCGAGAGCGGACGAAACCAGCCCAGCCAGTCGCTCCCGCTGCGCGATGAGGAAGCGGAGAACGGGCGGCCAACGGCCGAAGACAATCGAGCGGTACTGCGCTTCCATGTACAAGCCGACCGCCGCGCTCAGTCCCATTCCGCCGCCGGTCGGCACCGTCGCGATGTGGTGGAAGCGCAGAAGCAGCCGCGTGAAGTGTTTCGCGCTGTTGCCGAGCAGGAGGTCGACGCGTTCGGTCAGGAAGCGTTCGGCGTCGGGGTCCAAGCAGAGCGCGTCAAGGAGGATATCGCACGCCAGCTCGCTCTTCGCGGCCTCCGCGGGCCCGAAGGCGACGTCCCAGGCCGTGCCACTCTCGGCCGGCTGTCGCAGCAGGAACTGGCCCAGCATTCGAAGCGCGTTCGTCCAGAGCGGATTGCCAGCCAGGGCGGTCCACTGCGGCGTGTCAGTCCAAATCTGCTTCAGGAACTGGAAGCGCGCCCAATCCGCCGCGAGATCGTGCTCGAACTCGATGCGGTTGGTCCGCTCGTTCAGGCGCAGCGGAAGCTCGTCGGGCCGCTGAGTGAACGTCGCCGTGTCAGCCGGCTCCAATTCGGTCAGCGCGAAGCTGCGCTCGAACGATGCTTCTCGCTGGGCGAGGCGCATCATCAACGCCTGCACGTCAGCGCGGTCCTTCGTCCAATACCTCCAGAGGCGGTCGGCGATGGCGGTGTGAGACGCCAGTCCACCGGCGTTCGACCCCAGCGCCGCACCCGCCTTGATGACCCACGCCAATGTCCGCAGGTTCGTCAACGCCGCAATGGTGTCGTCATGCGCGGCCAACCAGCTCAAGGTAGGCGAAAGCAGAAGCGCCAGCTTTACAACATCGCTCTTGAGCGTTTCGACCTCGACGAGATGCGCTTTCCGTTCACCGAGTATCGTCTCTTCGCCTTCGACCCAACTCTGCGTCTGCGTGACGATGACGACCCGCCACGCGCCCTCGGTCTCCTCGCCGTCATTCGGCAGGATAGCTTGAAGCAGCTGGTGGATGACGACGAACTCGCCGGCCTCAATGCGTTCCGCAGAGTCGATGACCAGCACGTTCTGCGGCTTCACCGTAGCGTTCAGCACCAGCGAGAGTTCGTGCGTCAGAGGGAGGGCGCCGCGGCGCGCGGCGCTAAGCGCCGTCTTCAGTTCTTCCGGACCTAACCACACCTGATTCCAGGACGGATACGCGCTGTCCAACACAGACTTGACCAGCGCAGACTTGCCCGAGCCCGACTCCCCAAAGACCACCGTGACCAGGTGGTCGGCGACAGCTGCCTGGAGCGACGCCTTCTCCGCTGTCCGCGGGACGGCGTAGCCAGACGGTAACTCCGTCTCTATCCGCGCCTTGTGGTCCGCCGTGATGTTGAAGAGCGTCTCCCAATCACGCTCGAAGTCCGGATGACGGCGGAGGCCGAACTGGCCCCGGAGCGAGGACAACAGGTCTGGGACGGTGATGGTCCCGCTGCGAAGGCGTACCTCCTTCGCGACGTTGATGAGGCCCTTCCAAAGAGCCTGCGCTTCGTCGTCACCGCCAGACGCGAGCAAGCGACGGCATTGCGCAATGGCCTGGGTCTCGTTCTCGGAGTGCGCGAACTGCAAGTCGGTCGGCAGCACGTGCAGGCGGCGAATGAGTCCGATGGTCTCCTCCTCGGACGCGCCGCCGGGCTTCTGGACGCTGTCGAAGACGCTCGACTGCCTCGTGTTGCTGCGGATGCGGCTCATAGCGAGCGCGATATCTGTGCCGCTGCACGCGTTCTTCACTTCGCGCCACGCCGGGTCGAACGCCTGATGGATGCCGAGCGTGACCAAGGCCAGCCCGTCGGCCGCGCGGTTGAACGGCCCCTGCGGGTCACGCCACTGTTCCCAAGCGCGCGTCACGAAGTCAGCGGGAAGGCCGGCCGCGGTCACCTGCAAATTGCCCTTCGCCGACATCGCAAGCCGCCGCGGCGCGGTGGCGGCCTGGGCTGTCAGCAGCAGGTCGTCGATGCGCCACCCCAAGGTCGAAACTTGGGCTTGGACCTGCGTGACGACGCCGCCGATACCCGGTGCCTGCTCACCTGACAGGGCCTTCACCAACTGCCAGGCGCTTATCAGGTCCTCGAACTCGAACCCGGCGCCGCTCGTCGACCGCAGCGTCGCGGGCGCGCGTTTCACATTGCCGCCGCGAGGCGCTTTCGGCTTCGATGTGTTCTTAGACGGGTCCATTAGCTTCCGAATGCTTGTAGCTTTGGATTATTGCCATGTCTGTCGGCGAGAAGCAGGGAGTGCAGGCTCCCCGCAGCCTTATGGTGGGCTTGAAGCGTGTTAGTAGGTCCCCGATTGCTAGTTCAGCACCACTGAGTTGCAGCGACAAAGTGTACCGCCGAGGAGGTGCCGGAGCCACCGCGGCCGTCAGGCACGAACCGGGCCAAATTCGGTCATTCGTCATCTGACCTTGCCGAGGAGCGCTTACGGGCTTACCGCCGCGAGCTGTTCGGTGCAAGGAGCGAAGCGCGGGATTCTGATCAATTCGGCTTGTTCAACGAAGCCGAAGCGCTCGGTGCGAACTCCACGCCCGCGCAGGAAGACACACCGGAAACGACGGTTGGCGCACACACGCGCAAGAAGCGCGGCCACCGTAAGCCGCTCGGTCCCAACCTGCCGCGCGATGTCGTGCGGCACGAACTGCCCGAAGCCGATCGCTTCTGCGCCAACGACGGTCACGCGCTTGTAGAGATCGGAGTTGAAACCAGCGAGCAGCTCGACATGCTTCCGCGAACAACTCCGCGTCATCCAGCACCAGCGCGTCAAGTATGCGTGCCCCTGCTGCGATCTTGGCATCAAGGTCACGCCAGCGCCGCCGCGCATCATCCCGCGCGGACTCGTGACCGAATCAGCGCTTGCGTGGATCGCAGCCGGCAAGTACCAGTGCAAAAGTACCCTCGCGCGCTCGGCGCAGTGGCTCGATGTCGAGTGCGACGGACTTGTCGGTCTCGCTCAGATGAGTGGCCACTGGCCGGCGCGCAGCGACCCGACGAATAACCAGTTAGCCATGGCGGGCGGCACAAAAGTGCGCCGCCCCGGCCGCGTTGATTCAATGCTGCCCTGCGTTCAGCAACAACCAAATTTGGCTTTTCGGTGACCCAGCAAGAATGCGAGCAAGCACGGCCCGGCACTGTGTGCATGTGTAGTGCTCCTCTCGCCGGGAGTCATCCACGGTCCCGATGCCGTTAAGCACAAGGTCATGATGCGGAGGTTCTAACGCCAATTGGCCGTGAAGGTCCGCGCAGTTTGCGCAAGATTGTATCCACAGGTCCATGCTCAGAGTTTCGGACATCAGGAGCCTGTCACGCAGCGAGACGGTGCTCGTAGTACGGCCGGTCCCTGTCATCAAGTATCGCGTACATGCGTTCAAGGTCCGACGCATCCGGGTTGAGCCAGGCGTCAATGTGTTCCGGCTTGATTGGGATGATGCATCGGTCGTGACCGGCGGCGGCCACTTCCGGTGGCGGCTCGTCTGTGATTGCGGCAAATGAGAGCAGGTCCGGCTCGCCCGACGCACTCCATCGCGACCAAAGACACGCGACGTGCATCAGTTCGCCGTTGCTCGGACGGAACTCCAGAACGACATTCTCATCGCGCTTATGGGTCTCCAGCAATGTCCCCTCGAACTTTGCCTTGCTCACGTTCTCGTAAAACACTTCGACAAGTAAGACGCCGTGCGTGCGCCCGAAGCACGGTTTCCAGAAGCCTTCCAGGTTGTCCCGGCGAGCGTTGTAGGTCCCAGGAAATTTGACATCGTGAGAAGCGGGCTTGCCTGCGATGCGGCACTGGTAACGCATTGGCTTCACGACTCGCTGTCCGTTTTCCGTAATCATTACGGGCGCGTAGTTGCCGGGAAAGATGCGAGAGTCTCGCGGCTGCAGTTCGGCTCTCTGCAAATCTTCGAGCTTGCGTTTGGTCCACGCGATCTTATCCGTCGCGATGCGCTGATTTTCGGTGGCTGCTTTGGCGACCTTCGTCTGCAAGGTTCTTTCCGCATCCGAGAGGCGCTTGCGCTGCTTGAACAGGTCCTGTTCAAGTTTCGTCGTCTGCTCGCAATTGAATCTGCGGATGAGAGCTGCAATCTCGGCCTGCTCTTCATTCTCTGGATTCGCAAAAGCGAGTTCCATCGCTTTCGGTACCTTGGCCTTGCTTATACCCTCGGCGCGTTCGAAGAACAGACGTGCGAATTCGTGGATGTCCATGGTGGCACCGAAGGTGCGCACGAATTTCCTGTAATCCGCAACTATCTGAGCCGAATAGCACACGGATGCCTCCGTTGGTTTCCGCATGATACTCAGTCTGAGACACGAACCGTTCCGCGACGTCACTAAGACACCGCCGGAGACCGGGCGACTGCTTGTCCACGCCGATGATCGGCCGGAATCGGGGGAATGCGGGAACACTGCAGCTCCCCCCAAGCCAGTCGGAAGCTTTCAAGGCTTAGCTAACCGCTTCCGTTGAGACAGCGCGAACTGCAACTTCGCGCGTCGGCTGGCGAGGAAGACGGGGATAGCGTGAAAGCAGAACCGGGGGTGGGCCGCAAAGGGACCGACAAAGGCTCGGCGGAAGCGGGACCGCGCCGCTTGACAATGTCGATGATCAATCCGTCGATAGATGGTCTCAGGGCTAGCCGCAACGCGGCCGGTGATGAATCCTGCGCCGCAGCGAGCGGTCGGACCATGATGAACAGGGTTTCCGAGGACTGTGCAGCCAGATGCAACCGTCGCAGCGAGGATGCTTGCGCGTACTGCGCCCAGAAGACCAGCGCGCCACAGCTTCCCGCCCGCAGGATTTGCTCTGCTGACCAGAGGGCATCAGCCGTTTTCCGGGCCTTCACTAGAAGCATCTCTTTCAAGGGCAGTCCGATGTAACTCAAACCCAGCCCGTTAGGGGTATGCGGAGGTTGCAACAATGCAACGGGTCCGTCACCGCCGGCAGCCAGCGCCGGTCGCAGCAGCCGCAGTTCGCCGATTCCGGCGTGTGGCACCAACAGGTCAACGAGCGTGCCTACCGGCCAGCCGCCACCCGGCAACTCCGCGGACAGCGCGGGGTAACCGGTCTCAACGATTCGTCCGCGTCCTCGCGCCAGTTGGGATGCGCGCCAGAGCGACGGGTGTATCTCTTCGGCAATGACGGCAGTTGCAGACATGCGCCCCCCGATGCTGTACGTTTATACAGTATTCTACGCCGCTATTTGCGAAGGTGGCGAGGCTTCGGCCATGGCCGCCGGGGATGGGATCACGAACGGGGCAGCACACCCGGCGCTTCGCGCATCGGAGCCCAGACGGCGAAGGTTCCCCGCGCATGCGGGGATAGACCCGTGACCATCAGAAAACACCTTTCCCGCCCCTCGGTTCCCCCGCATGCATGGGGATGGTCCCCTGATCGTGCGCACGAGCACGAGCATCGGGAAGGTTCCCCACGCGCAGGCGGGGATGGTCCGTACTGAGAAGTGGAAAAATGTACTATCTATTACTGACGTTCTTTTCATCGACGGTTTTGTGGACCACCCCCTGGAGAGGCAGCTATGGATACATTGAGATTCGCACTCGCGCTGGAAGGTGAAGGGATGGATCCGAACCACGCCGGCATCATTGCGCACGAGCTGTATGCGCTCTATGCGCACTCGGTGCTGGGCGGTAAGTACAAAGCGATTGACTACGGCGACTTCGACGAGCTTCAGGCCAAGGCCCGCAAAGTGAGAGAAGAGATGCAGAGGCGCGCCGACAGTATCCGCGCGCTCAACGAAGAGATGCGTCAGGAGCGGGAAGCGCGAGAGGCGGCGAGACCGGCTGAAGAAGCAAGACGCGCTCAGGAAGCGAGCGCAGCGAACGCTATGAGCGAGAGCCTTCGCGAAACGACGGCCTACCTGAAAGTGCGCACCGAGCTGAATCGCGAGACGGCCCGACTCGACTTTGTGTTAGAGAACGGCTTGCCGGAGAAGGGCTTCGAAGACGACGTGTATCGCTATCCCGGATGGGCGCACCTGGGCTGGTTTCCGACTCGGCGCGAAGCGATCGACGCGGCGATCAAATACCCAAAGAAGGACGAGTAATGGACGGTCCAATTCAGACGACGCCAGGCAGGGGATAGCCGCACTCGAGCTACAAAAGCGTCTATACGCATGCATTGTTCCCCCGCTCACGCGGGGAAAGACCCGAAATGACACTGGCAAGCGCGGCGAGCGTCGCAGTTCGCCCGCGCACGCGGGGATAGACCGATGCCGGCGGAGTCGCGGTAAATGATCGCGCGGTTTCCCCGCACGTGGGGATAGCGCGCAGTAGTTGAACGACTTGATG
Source organism: Paraburkholderia sp. MM6662-R1 (assembly GCF_050436245.1). Taxonomy (NCBI): domain Bacteria; kingdom Pseudomonadati; phylum Pseudomonadota; class Betaproteobacteria; order Burkholderiales; family Burkholderiaceae; genus Paraburkholderia; species Paraburkholderia sp. MM6662-R1. The sequence continues at coordinate 3,774,009 of NZ_JBNDLV010000001.1, forward strand.
GTCGTGTCGGCGTTTCCCCCGCTCATGCGGGGATAGGCCCATCGTCTATGCAGGCCAGTTCGGCAACGGCGAAGTTCCCCGCTCACGCGGGGATAGACCCGGAGTGTCCCGTTGTGCGGAAGACCTCTGGTGGCCGAGCGCTGCGCGACGTGGTCGGCGGCAGTCGACCCACTGCCGACAGTCGAGTCGTCTCTGTTCCAACGGCAGGTGTCAGAGTGGAACGGCCATACCTGCCGCGCGTCAAACAAGATGAGAGCAGCGCGTCAATCAGGATGAGAGTACTGGCGTTGCGGCAGCGGTGGAGGGCGTAGCCCGGAACCGCTGCCGCAACGCCGCGCCGAGGAGCTCCCCGTCGTCGGGGTGCCTTGTCGGTGGTCGCGGTAAATCGGGTATGAACAGCACTTCCATGTAGCGAAGGGAGGCTGAGTTGCCCGGCCGACACGTCAACGACCATCAGATGAGGCTCTACATGAAGTACAGACTCAAGGAGAGGCCGCCCCAGGCGGCGGCACGCGCTGGTTTCAGCGCCGCCACGAGCTATCGCATCGAAGAGGATCCGCGATTGCCATCGCAGAAGAAGGCCCCGCGCGGGCGTCGCCGTGCCGATCCCCTGGCCGCGATCTTTGACGCCGAGATTGTGCCACTGCTCCAGTCCGCTCGCGGTATCCGTCCAATAGCCGTACTGGACGAGATGCTTCGGCGCCATCCCGAGCTCCCGGGCAACGTGCGTCGCACACTCGAGCGACGTATTCGCGACTGGCGCGCACTCCATGGCGAGGAACGTGACGTCATGTTCCGTCAGGTACACGAACCCGGTCGTCTCGGGTTATCCGACTTCACCGAGATGGACAGTCTGGGCGTCACCGTGGCGGGCGTCGTGCTGGACCATCGCCTGTATCACTTTCGGCTGGCCTGCTCGGGCTTTGAACACGCTCACGTCATTCTCGGCGGCGAGAGCTATGTCGCGCTGGCTGAGGGGCTGCAGAACGCCATCTGGGCACTCGGAGGCGTGCCGCGCGAGCACCGCAGCGACAGCCTGTCGGCGGCGTTCCGCAATCTCGAAGCCGAGGCGCGCGAGGATCTGACCACGCGTTACGAGGCGCTGTGTGCTCACTACGGCATGCACCCTACGCGCAACAACCGTGGCGTTGCCCACGAGAACGGCTCCATCGAGAGCCCTCACGGCCACCTCAAGAACGCAGTGCGTGATGCGTTGCTTCTGCGCGGCAGTCACGACTTCGACGATCTCGATTCCTATCGCCGCTTTATCGACGAGATCGTCGGTCGTATCAACGCACGTAATGGCAAACGCATTGAGGCCGAGCGGGCACTGCTTCAGCCGCTTCCGGCCCAGCGTACGTGCGACTACGAGGAAACGCGCGTGTACGTCACGACCAGCTGCGGCTTCGTCCTGCGCAAGGTGTTCTATACCGTCCCGTCACGGCTAATCGGTCATCACCTCCGCGTGCGCCTGTACGACGACCGGCTGGAGCTGTTTCTGGGCAGTACGGCCCTGATGACACTGCAGCGCGGCCGTGCGGGTCCCAATGGCAAGCACGGCCACGTCATCAACTACCGGCACGTCATCCATGCGTTGCGCCGCAAGCCCATGGCGCTGCTCAACCTGGTCTACCGCGATCAGATCTTTCCGCGCGAGGCCTATCGCCTGACCTTCGATCGCCTGCTCGAGCAACTGCCGGAGCGCCAGGCATGCAGGACCATGGCTGAATTGCTCAGCCTGGCCCACGAGCACAACTGCGAAGCGCAACTGGCCCAGGCGCTGCAGCAGTGCCTGGACGATGGGCAGTTACCCGATCTGGACGCACTGTGTTCGCGTTTCGAAGCGAAGCCCGCGAGCGCCATGCCGGAGGTGAACGTCCAGCTCGCACCGCTGAGCGACTATGAAGCTCTGCTTGACATGGCAACGGAGGTGGCAGCATGAGTCACGACATCGATGCCACCCGCCTTCTATGAGCAGGAAGTTGTCAACGTCTTTCGCGAACAGTCTCATGAATCATCGGTCAGGTCCTTCTGCGCCTCCACGTGCGTGCGGAGGCGCGTAATCGGGTCAAGGGCGGGCTTCAGCCTGGCGCCAGCGGACCCTTGACGCGGCGAAGGGTTCGGAATGCTGGCGAAGGCTGGTGAGCGCGGGTTATTGCGCTCGTCAGCATGCAAGCCGGTCTGCGTCCTTGGTCTGAAGCCGCTCGTCGCGCGCGTCGGACCTGACGTCCGACTACCTTCTATCCGCTGGCACTTTGCCAGCCTCATCCTGCATGCGCATTACGCCGGAACCTTGTCCCGGGGAGCATGCCCCATCTGTCAAAGCGGCTACGTCGGTAACCCGGCGGGTGGGCGGGCATGTCCACTTCAAACCGTCATACATTGGCTCCGCGGGGTTGCATGATTGCCTTATTACGATATCTCGCTGGTCACACTGACTTCAGCTGCGCGCCTTCAGGGATGATGCCGTCCTTCAGGTAGCGCCATAGCGCAATCGCCAGACGTCGCGCCACCGCGACGATCGCGATGCGGCGCGCGCGGCGGTTGGCGCCGGTGCCTTGGGTGCGCTGGTCGAACCACTGCGTCAGTGCACTGCCGGGCTGATAGCGCAGCCAGGTCCACGCCATCTCAACCAGTAACGCGCGTACCCTCCGGTTACCCTGTCTGCTGATGCCCTGATCGGTATGGCTCTGGCCGCTGTCGTAGGGCTGCGGCACCAGTCCGACGCAGGCGCCCACCTGGCGGCGGTTGCTGAACTCCCGCCAGAACAGCTCGAGGGCGAGGCGCGACGCACCCACTTCGCCAATCCCCTTCAGGCGCGCGAGGGCATCGCTTCGTTCGCGCGCAGGAGGCGACACGCTCGCCTTACGCGTCTTCTCCAGCGTTGCGAGTTGCTGCTGCGCCAGCGCCAGTCGTTCGCACTCGCGCAGCAGCCGCTCACGCAGCTCGGGCGGCAGCGGCGTGCCGTCGTGGCACTTCACCTCGTTACGGGCGAGCCGGCCAGCGAAGGCCCGGTGGTCGACCTCATCCCAGCAGCCGAGCGTGGCTAACAGTTTGCGCATGCGGTCGCGGTGCTGCAGCACTTCCTTCTGCAACTGGCCGCGATCGCGCATCAGCTGGCGCGACGCCTCGTCCTGTGGCGACGGCACGTGGACCACGTGCATGCGATCGCGCTCGCCGCGTAGCCACGCGCGCAGATTCATCACAAGCTTGATGGCATCGAGCCGGTCAGTTTTCGCGCGCCGCTTGTGGCGTTCGACCGGAATGCTCGCCGGATCGACGACGTAGCACTCGATGCCGTGCGCCTGCAGCGCGCGACAGATCCAGAACGCGTCCTGGCCGGCCTCGTAGCTGACGACGATGCGCACGCCCGCGGGCAGCGACCACTTCTCCTTGTGCCGTTCGATCAGGTCCAGCACCGCCTGCAGGCGGGCGGCGGCCTGTGGCTGCGCGACCGCGTGCACGGCGGGCTTCTCGCGTCGGCCGTCGTGCAGCGCGACCTTCCAGGTTGCTGCGGCGAGCTCGAGTGACATCGCCAATACCAGTTCTTCGCCACCCGCCGTGAACGTCTGATTCGTGCGCATGATGCTCCTCCTTTGAACGGGACTTGACACGCTGATTTTAAGTATCAGTTCGTCGACGCCCCTCGCTCATAGGATCTGTCGCTGCTGCTCAACGATCTGCGGCTGCCGGCCATCAAGCAGATCTGGTCCAGCTTTGCCGAGCGGTCCGACACGGAAGGCTGGCCGGCAGCGCGCCTGCTGATGGCGCTGACCGAACACGAGATCGCCGAGCGTGATCGACGCCGGATCGAGCGTCACCTCAAGGACGCCAGGCTATTGCCGGGCAAGACGCTGGAGAACTTCGATTTCGATGCAGTGCCGATGGTGTCCAGGGCACACATCTCGGCGCTTTGCGCTGGCGACGGCTGGTTGCGTAACGGCACCAACCTGATTCTTCTGGGGCCCAGTGGGGGTGGCAAATCACACTTGTCGTCGGCGATTGGACTGAGCCTGCTGGAGAAGGGCTGGAAGGTCCTCTTCGCTCGCACGACCGACCTCGTGCAGCGGTTGCAGGTCGCGCGCCGCGAGCTCGCTCTGGAGTCCGCCATCAACCGGCTGGATCGCTTCGATTTAGTCATCCTGGACGATTTCGCATACGTCAGCAAGGATCAGGCCGAGACGTCGGTGCTGTTCGAGCTCATCAGCGCCAGGTATGAGCGCCGTTCCCTTTGCATAACGGCCAACCAGCCGTTCGGCGAATGGGACAAGGTCTTCCCCGACCGCGCCATGACGGTGGCCGCCGTCGACCGGCTGGTCCATCACTCGACCATCTTTGAGCTGAACGTCGAAAGCTACCGTCGCCGTACCGCCCTGCAGCGCAAGCAGCAGGGACCGGGACGCCCGGCCAGTAGAGCGACACCAAAGAACGTCGGCGTGCCACCGAAACAGGAGGATCCGCAATGACGGGCAATTCGCAGCTCACGGGCGTAACGCGTGACGACGCATCGGGCAGTTCGATGGCGACGCCCCGCGCGCTCACTGGAGCGCAACGGCAACGCGCGTATCGTTTGCGGCGCAAACGGACCGTGATTGACGCCATTGGCGAGGAAGCCATCGCGTCACGCGTTACTTTGCTGGCCCTGCTCGGTGACGCACTGGCTGCACTGGAATCCAGTTGCACTTCGACGATGCTCATCGAGATCAAACGCGAGAGCGTAAAGCGCGTGCTCAAGGCGATCATCACGCGTTACGGCATCGACCTCACCGACTGACGCGCTGTTCTCATCCAGATTGACGCGCGGCTGGCAGGCAAAGCTCGCCGGCGTCAATCAACATCGGCGTCATCATGCACGCCACCACATTCTTATCCTGATTGTCGCGCGGCCAGAATACCTGCAGCGTCACGCGTCACACAGCAATCCTAAACGACCGAAGAGCAACCATCAGCTTGATTGTCGCGCGCGTCAATCAATAAACGCTTGCCAGCGTCAATCAACGTCGGCATCATCATCCCTACCGCGACATTCTCAACTTGATTGTCGCGCGTCTCTCATCCAGATTGTCGCGCCACACATACCGAGCCGTCATCTATTGACTCGTCGTCGGCCATTCCCGACATTCAAGCCCAGTGTTGGGATCTCATTGTGATGTTCCTCCCTTCCAGAACGCGATGTATGCTCTTCGATATGTCGCGCCGCCGGCCCGGTCGCGAAAAGCAAGAATCAGACCGTCAACGAGGCGAAGCAGGCGATGACGACTCTGAAATGTTTGCGCGATCGCGCGATGCTGCCGACTCTAGATTCCGCGTATCCAGCCTGCGTGCGAGTGCAGCGCCAAACGGCCAGAACTGCGTCGATCCCGTCGACACGAAGTCAAGGGCCCGCGCCTACTGCGGCGCTTGAGGCACGAATTTCGACGCTCGGAGAATGCCAGTGTTCAAGTTAGCTATCATGCGGTGTCGCGCACAAACGTAGCGCGCAATCGATGGTTTTTCTCTGATGTATCGAGGGGGGAAGCGGCCATGCAAATCCTATGGGTCGATGACCACGAAATTCTCTGCGTTGCTCTTTCCGAATATGTCCAAACACACGCATCGGAGTTGAGCGTAGTCCCAATCGAAGTCACACCCGTATTTACGCTTGCCAGCGCGCTTGAGGAAATGAGCAAGGCACCTCCCCCAGACCTTGTATTCCTGGACCTCAATCTGGACGGTGAGAACCGTGGCGCCACGACGCTGGAACATTTCCAGGCCGGAAATCCATCCAAAGTTCCCGTGGTCGTCTGCACAGGACTCACTCCTGGGAACGATCAGGAAGTTGAAATTTTGCGCATGTGCATGCGCGACTACGCCGCTCGGGGAATCCTGTTGAAAGGAGGTGCGCACAAAAAAATGTTCATTGGACTGAGCAGGATCCTGGGAGGTGAACTCTGGATTCCGGAAGAAGTCCTTCTCCGCTTTGCCTGCTCGACACAAGCGCCCTCAGCTAGCGGGAATGAGCACCATCTTGGGCTTACTCCACGAGAGTGGGACGTGGGGCGTTGCATTGCACGTGGCCTCTCGGGGAAACAGATCGCTAAAGAGCTTAACGTCACCGAGGGACATGTCAGACAGGTCTCCTGTGTTATCTACGACAAACTTCGAGTCAGAAACCGCGTAGAAGCGGCACTTAGAGTCAATGCCGAGTTGGGCGGTGGAAGCGGGCCCGACAAGGCACCGTCGTGAATATCTCTGCTCTACCGCTATTTATGTTGCGGCGCGAATACTAGCACCCGCCTTCGGCCGATTTTCCCGGGGCTTATGTTTTGCAAGTAAGGTCAATAAGGTCTGTTCGGAAACCGGCTTCGACAAAAGCTTCATGCCACTGGCGGCTACCTTTTTGAGCACAGCTGAGGAGGTGTCCCCCGACCACAGGACCGCAGGGATCGAAGCGTTGGTAACAGCGCGGACCGCCGCAATCGCAGCAATACCGTCCTCGTTTTCCAGCCGGTAGTCGGAGAGGATGAAGTGCGGACCAGTTTCCAACTCTTCAATGCGCAACTGCTCGATGACGTCGGATGATGATTCCCCCGCCACGACGTAGCAGCCATGCTCGATCAGGCGCATCGATATTTCTATTCGTAAGTCGCTGTTGTCCTCGATGATCGCCACGACCATATCGGTCAGGTCCGCTTCGCCCTCTTCAACCGTTTGAACCTCGAGCAACTCCGGTGGTATGAGTCCCATGAACGGGACCGTAACCGAAAAACGCGATCCCCGCCCGGGTGCCGAGTCGACATCCAGTTTGTGACCAAGAAGGTCCGCGAGACCCTGGACAATTGACAGACCCAGTCCTAACCCTTTTTCGCGATTCCTCTCGGGATTGTCGACCTGGACATAGCTTTTGAAGATATCCGCCTGTCTATCTTCAGGGATACCGATCCCGTTGTCCCAGACGCTTATCTTTACGCGGCTGCCTCGCCTCTGGCAACTTACCAGAACATGTCCGCTCTTTCCTCCCTGCCCGGAAGGCGTGTAACGGACCGCATTGATCACCATATTTCGCACGATCCTGTCCAACGCATGTCGATCCGTACGGACCAGATAGGGGCGACTATGGAGTCGTAATCTCAGCCCCTTCGCCTCAGCCAGCGGCTGCATATCCGCAACTATGCCGCGCAAAAGAGAAGTCAACGCTACCTCCTGAATTTCCACACTCCAGGTGCCGGACTCGAGGCGGCAGATATCCAGTGCCCCGTTAATCATCCCTTCCATCGTATCCACCTGTCTTTGCGCCATCGAGACGTCATCGACCATCCTGGTTGATTCAATGCTCCGCTCAATGAAACTTAACTTCAGGCCGAGCGTGGTGAGCGGTTGGCGCAAGTCATGACTTATCGCAGCGATAAGCAGGCTCTTCTCCGCCTTCGCCGCTTCAGCCCGCTCTCGCGCCTCATCGAGAATAATCTCTTTAACATATGCGTGTTTCTCGTTGTAAAAAACAAAAAACGCGAGCAAACAATAGCCAATTACTTGAGCCGTATAAAAGACCAGCATTAATGGCCGGTAAATAAAAAGAGGTGGTCCCAGGCTAAATCCGAACGGGATAGCGCCGAGCACGAATGAACCTAAATTCGCGCGAAGACTGGGGGCGAGCAGAAGCAAGGTAAATGTATGGCTGATTAGCGTGTACTCAAGGAAGCCAGAGCTAGCCAATTTGACGTAGCGAGCTTGGGGCGAGATGAAATCGGGTGGGGTTAGCCCAAAGCTACCCGCTGCCCACCAGAACGATGTCAGCGTGACCATTGCAGCCCATGCCCAGTGCATCTGCTCGATCGCGTTGACACCAGCGTGCTTTGGGAGCGCCATGGTCTTTTTCAGTAAGTATGCCGCCATGGGAGTCGCCACCCCCCACAGTCCTAGGGGCCAGACGACGCGGAACCAAAGATAGCTATCCGACGTTTTGATCCACGAGCCGTACACGCACAACAGCGAGGCTCCGACCGAAACCAGCGCGGTCCAACATAGCGCTCGCCGGGACAGCGATTGCAATAACTCGCGTTTGACGTAGAGATTCTGCTCAGCACTGAGTGCTGCAATCGGTCCCACAAAAAGATTCACAAAATCAGCGAATCTGCGGCGCCCGGTTGAGTGGGCCTTTTCATCCGCTAACCGTGATGTTCTGGGCCGGGGCGTTTCGCTCGCGCCAGAATAACGTGGTGTTCGAGTACAGGACGCAATAGCAGGCCTCTGGCAATCAGGTGCAGCTTCGCTCCGTTGTGCTGGCTTCGTGTTTGCCTGCCCTCTCTTTCTCCCGTCATCGGTCAATGTTTTTGGCTGATGTCCTGCAAGTAAGGTCAATAAGGTCTGTTCGGAAACCGGCTTCGACAAAAGCTTCATGCCACTGGCGGCTACCTTTTTGAGCACAGCTGAGGAGGTGTCCCCCGACCACAGGACCGCAGGGATCGAAGCGTTGGTAACAGCGCGGAGCGCCGCAATCGCAGCAACACCGTCCTCGTTTTCCAGCCGGTAGTCGGAGAGGATGAAATGCGGACCACTTGCCAACGCTTCAATGCTCAACTGCTCGATGACGTCGGATGACGATTTCCCGGCCACGACGTAGCAGCCATGCTCGATCAGGCGCATCGAAATTTCGATTCTCAGGTCACTGTTGTCTTCGATGACCGCCACGACCATATTGGTCAGGTCCGGGCTGTCGTTTTCGACCGTTTGAACCTCGAGCAACTCTGGCGGTATGAGTCCTATGAAGGGGACCATCACGGAAAAACGCGAACCCCGCCCGGGTGCCGAGTCGACATCCAGTTTGTGCCCAAGAAGGTTCGCGAGCCCCTGGACAATAGCCAGACCCAGTCCAAACCCTTTATCGCGATTCCTCTCGGGATTGGCAACCTGGACATAGCTTTTGAAGATATCCGCCTGTCTATCTTCAGGGATACCGATCCCGTTGTCCCAGACGTTTATCTTCACGCGGCTGCCACGCCTCTGGCAACTTACCAGAACATGCCCGTTATTTCCTCCCTGCCCGGAAGGCGTGTAACGGATCGCATTGATCACCATATTTCGCACGATCCTGTCCAACGCATGTCGATCGGTACGGACCAGATAGGGGCGACTATGGAGTCTTAACCTCAGCCCCTTCGCCTCAGCCAGCGGCTGCATATCCACGACTATGCCGTGTAAAAGGGAAGGAAGCGCCACCTCCTGAATTTCCACATTCCAGGTGTGGGACTCCAGGCGGGAGATATCCAGTGCCCCGTTAATCATCCCTTCCATCGCATCCACCTGTCTTTGCGCCATCGAGACGTCGTCGACCAGGCTGGTCGATTTAATGCATCGCTCGATAAAACTTAACTTCAGGCCGAGCGTGGTGAGCGGTTGGCGCAAGTCATGGCTTATGGCAGCAATAAACTGATTCTTTTCTAGCATTGTCGCTACTGCCTGAGCTCGCGCCTCGTCGAGAACAACCTCTTTTACACATATGAGTTGCTGATCATTGCAGATGTACCGGGCGATGACACAATAGCCAATTAGTTGAGCCGTATACCAGTCAAACATTCCCGGCCGGTGAATAATAAACCCTGGTGCCATGTCAAATGCGAATGGGATAGTGCCGACCAGCAGTGCGCCTAACGCCGCACGAAAACTGGGGGCGAGCACCAGCAACGTAATTGCCTGGCCGATCATAGTCAGTTCCATGAAGCCATACCTGGCAAATCTGAAGTAGTAGCCATGGACGATCAGGCCGGTCACGTAGGTGGGTGGTTTTAGCCCAAAGCTGGCCGCCGCCCACCAGAACGATGTCAGCATGGCCAATGAAGCCCAGGCCCAGTGCATCTGCTCGACTTCGCCGACGCCGGCGTGCTTCGGGAGCATCGTTGTTTTTTTCAGCAAGTATGCTGCGGAAGGAGCGGCCAGCCCCCAGAGTCCCACGATCCAGACGACACGGAACCAAGGATAGATATCCGACGTTTCGGTCCAGGCTCCAACTACGAACCAGAACGGGCTTGCGACCAACAATAGCGCGATCCAATATACCGACCGGCGGGACAGCGATTGCAACAACTCGCGTTTGACGAGGAGATTCTGCTCAGCACTGAGTGCTGCAACGGCAACCGGTCCGACAAAAAATTTTGTGAATTCAGCGATCCTGCGGCGCACGATTTCCTGAATCGTTTCACTCACGCCCACTGATGTTCTGGCCCTGGGATCTTCGTCAGCGTCAGAATCACTTGGTGTTTGAGAACGGCACGCCATAACAGGCCTCCGGACGGGAATCAGGGGCAGCTACACACTATTGTCCTATAGTTCGCCAGCAAGTCGATGACAAGTGTGCTGTTTTAGCCCGAACAAATGTTCGTGATCCAAGCAGGTGGTTCCAACCGCCCGCAGTACCAGCAAGCTCGGCTCGCCAGTTGCGATCTCGGCGGCTCCATGTATGCCGCGTCGAACTGCATCCTTAACGAGCCACGCTCCGTATTCTGACAACGGCATCATGGCGAACAATCGTAAAACGATAGTCGCACGTTTATTCTCCGGCAAAGGAACATTTAATACCGAACATCAAACTATCGACGCACCTACAACTGACACGGTTTCACGGCGAAATAACGCAACATAATTGACACAAGGAGGGGGTTAATGACCGTACAACTGGCTCGCCTTTTTCTCCTGTCGAGTGCCAGTTGTGAGTACGTCTCTATAACCGACCGGCCGGCGCGGAAAACGCAGTGCGTACAGGCACCCGTATTGCCGCAGTGCTGGATAGACAACGAGGGAGGGACGCATCATGAGGTCGCTTATCCAGGCAGTTGCGAAAACGATCGCTCACCTTTTGGTCGCATGCTCAGCATCGCTGGCTGCGCCTGCTTTCGCAGGCGCCAACGTACCTATATCCGACTGTCGCTCCGACAACGGTGCGACGGCAACGCAAAGCGGTCGAACGATGCCGTCGGCCCACGGCAGCGTGGTTCACAAGAACCATGGCGGCGTCAGCGGCAGCATGTCGGCCCGGCCGCAGCCCGGCAAGCGTGCCCCGGGGGGCGACTCCATCGATCCCATGTATCGCGGAGGTTGATGTGCCTAAGGCAGCACGCGAGAAACCTGGCCCGCTGATCAACCCCCTCGTCAAAGCACGTTATGGCCGGGGCGTGCCGCAGATACAGCAGGACGGATACGCCATGAACTTTTCCCAGGAAATGGTTGATCTTTTTCGGAGAGTAACAGGCAGTGCTCCTGGAGATTGTGCGGAGATATATCGCCTCGTCCGGCATCGCGTTCGAAGTTTCGGTTAGCTTGCATCCCGCTGAACGGTTCTTCGTCCATAGCGACATGTCGGGGCCAGTCCCGGTAAAGGTGATCGTGCTTTCGTGAGGAGGTCGTATGCGTAAGTTCAAACCCGTAGTTGCGCCCGCACTCGCCGCCGTGCTGCCGGGAGTCGGTCCGGCGAATTACGTCAGTCCGGCACACGCCTGGCCGCCGGAACCGATTTTCGTCCGTAGCGCCGAGCCGGGGCCTGTCCTGATAAAGGACGTTCTTGATTTTTTGGACATCGTCTATGGGCACCCGTATAGCCGCAGTGCCGAGTAGACAACTATGAGGAGGTGCATCATGAAGTCGCTTATCCACGCAGTTGCACTGGCGGCCGCGATCGCCGCGCCGATTGCGTCTTTTGCACAATCGGAACAGTCAGTCACGCGTGACCAGGTCAGGGCAGAATTGCAACAGCTCGAGCAGGCAGGCTACAGCCCGGCCAATTCGAGCGATACACAGTATCCGGCGAATATCCAGGCGGCCGAGGCGACGATCGCGGCACAGGACAGCCAGCAGGTGGGCAACAGTGACGTTGGTGGCGCGACGACCAACGCCGCTGCACAGCGCAGCCAGCAGGCGGGCAACAATGACGTTGGCGGCACGACCGTTGGCACCTCAGCAACCGGCAGTGTCCAGCATGTGTCGAAGCCCTCGCCATCTTCGTGCGTCGGCCCCTCAAGTTACTGCAACCTTTTCTTCGGTCATTGACCGCTGATGGCCAGCCCGACACCGCCCCGACGGTCCGGGTAACGTGCCTGGATCGTCTGGGGCGTCCTAAACGGCGTCCGAATCTTCGAACCCTCCGCAACGAATAGCCAGTGACATGATGAACCCGCGGCCGATAGGCATTGCCCAATACACCGTATTGAGCTCGTCGACACCTTACGTTGCCGACGTATTGCTGCGCACTAACAACAACGCTGCGGGCGCGATGCTACTGATTCTCGGGGGGCGTAATGGCTGTATAGAGTCCGACAGCGTCCAGCTCGATTCGGCCCTGAACGGTCCACCAAAAGAGGACAGCCCATGGACATGAGCACCAGAGAAACGAGCCCGGCGGCACCGACGCAAACCCCTGCTTCTGATGCGCCGAAAGCGTCGACGCCGGCTGGTCTCGTCGCGCGATCTTTTGCAATCCTCCTTGGGTTTCAGTGTCTCGGCGAGTTGATCGCCTTCATCACGCGTGTCCCTGTTCCCGGACCGGTGCTTGGAATGGTGCTATTGCTTTGCCTGCTCTCGGTCAAGCCCTCTGTCGTGCCCGCCGTCGAACAGGTTTCTCGCGGACTGTTGAATCACCTTTCGCTGTTTTTTGTACCTGCCGGCGTGGGCGTCATGGTCTTCGCGGAGCAGCTGCAATGCCAGTTGTTCGCGATCGCACTTGCGATCATCGTCAGCACGATTCTTTCAATGGCGGTTGCTGCGCTAGTGACAGGCATGTTGCTGATGAGGCTCGACAGAAAGCAATCACACCAGAAGGCTGCAGCGGCGCCACGCGCATAGGCAGATTCTGCCGCCGCAAGGAGAAGGAGCCATGTCAATCGGTGAACTGTCAGCGCCTGTCAATGCGATCGTGGCCGCGTCGCCTCTGTCGGCGCTGACGGCGACCCTTGGCGTCTACATCGTTGCGTGCCGCCTTCACACGCTGGCACGAAAGAATCCCCTAGCCAATCCCGTGGCAATCTCCGTGTTGCTCATGATCGCGATCCTATATTTGACAGGCACCTCCTACAGCACATATTTCGCGGGCGCGAAACTGATTCACTTTCTCCTGGGCCCGTCGGTCATTGCATTGGCTGTTCCCCTACACCATCAGATGCCCAGGCTCAGGCGAGCGTTCGTGCCGCTGCTTGGTGGGCTGATCGCTGGCTCGGCCACGGCTGTTGCGTCTGCGATTGCGATATGCGTCTGGCTACATTGTCCGTTTGTGACGGTCGCGTCGATGGCGCCGAAGTCAGTGACGACGGCTGTCGCGATGCTGATCTCGGCAAAAATTGGTGGTTTGCCTTCGCTCACCGCGGCGATCGTCATCCTGACCGGCATTACCGGTGCGACCCTGAGCAGCGCGGTCCTGGATACCGTTGGTGTGCGGCGTGACGACGTGCGCGGCTTTGCGATGGGTGTTGCTTCCCACGGCATCGGTACCGCGAGGGCGTTTCAGATCAGTGAAGAAGCTGGCGCCTACTCGGGACTGGGAATGGCGATGAACGGCACTTTGTCGGCGTTTGTCCTCCCGGTGCTTCTGCCCCTCCTGAGTGGCTGGTTGATTTGACCGTGCTCACGAGGACGCTGTGCCGTAGCGACCTATGTTTGACCATCCCTCTGCGATCGCGGCTAGCGCAAATCGTCGCTCCTGCGATGGCAGCTCCATGGATTGCAGCACACATCCAATCCACGCGAGAGACACCCGGTTGCTCGTATGCGCTGCATGCATTATTCTCCGGCGGCACCGCCATTTGCTTCGTTCCGGTAGACGTGTCTGTCCGCCGCCTTGTCGTCGAACTAAGCGCGCGTTGGCAGCGTCGCGAAAAAGGGGTGTCCGTATTCCGCGGTTGATTCGTAATTGTGCGGACAGTGAAAGCAGCGGGATGCACACTGACATGCTCATGCACGACGGTCGGTTAACTGAGTGGATGGGACGTTCGAGCGTCCACATGAAAGTGCGGGCCACCGTCCGTAGTTGGCCGACTCCTGCCTGACGGCGGCCGGCGGCTCGCGACCCCGAGCGGCCGGTCAATATTTCCAGAAGCGGTCGCTGAAGGTGGTTCAACGCGGCGACGCCGTTGGGCGCTCCGGTCAAACGGCGTGGCAGCCGTCGACGGCCTAGGCTCCTAGGAACTTGAGGCGTCGCTGAGCAATTTTGCGGATTACAACTGTGCTGCGCAATTCTGGCCCGCGGCAATGCAGAGGGTGGTTGCGGTCAACTGCTGAAACTTTCATTTCGCCAACATGCATCCTGCTTACGCTGCTCCGCGCGCCTTGGCCTCGCGGCTTCTCGCCTTACGCGCGTTGGGTTTGCGAGTAGACACGGGTGTTGGTAGCGCACGGGGTGCCTCCGCGACAAAACGGCCACAGTCCAGAAAGTTCTGAAGGATGCTGGCCGCTGCCGGCTTTCCGCGCTGCTCCAGTCTTCTGAGAAGGGCGTGCGCAAATGTCTTCAGATCAGCGCTGCCATGCACTGCCTTAAACTGCAGAATGGTTTCCGAGACCGCCGCGAGCATGCTTTCCCGGGACAACGTGCTCGCGATGTGCGAGGCCTCTCGACAACTCCATTTCATACTTATCGAGACGTGGCGCCCGGCCGAACGCCGCATCCTTTTTTGGATCCTTCACATCGATACCCTGTGTTTGCGGAAGACGCCTGTTGTGCCGCATCGGAAGCGGTACGACGGCATCATTGCGAGCGGCAAGGGAGCCGCGCATATCAGAACCTGGAAGCATCCGGGGATGCAGACCTCATGACGCCGAGATCATGCGAGCTCGGTCTGCCCGGTGCAAAGCCAGTGAACATCGATATGAAGAAAAGCGGCGAGCCGTGTGCAGGCGTCCAGCGGCGGGACGGTGATGCCGCCTCGCCAATATTGCACGTGGTATTCACTCACGCCCACCCATCTGGCGGCGCGTGCCGAACTGATGCCAGCGCGTTTCAATGCCCTGTCAAGGCGCGCGGCCAAGGCGCGCCTCAGGCGGTTATTTTCGGCGCTTCGCTCGAGATGACCGATATTTAGAATGTGTCGATCCATTTTTCCAGCTTCTCTCAGATTATTTTTTTTCAATTCGATACTGACTGTTTGGGTGCCGCGCGAATCTACGGATTTATCATGACGGACCTCATGACGCAATTTTGACGTTTTTTGCCATCACTCTGCATGTCGCTCGGACTGGCTTACATTTGCAAAGACAACTATTCCTTCGCGAGTGCATCTGCATCAAACAATAAATAAACGTTTTCATAGGCCGTTGCCGATAGACGACAAAGCGTTGCCGCAGCTGCCAGGACGAGCACAACCTTGACTTGTGTACAGCCGATTGGATAACCGCGCCAGACAGCAAAGCACTGTTGGCCTAGGCCGCCAGGCGAGCGCTCGCATTAGCAAAGCTTTTAGCCTGGTCGATGACTTGCAAGAGGGCCTCAAGCGAGAACGGCTTGTGCAGGCAGACATCGAAAAAGCGCGTGCATCCGCCATCACCACTCTCTCCGGTCATGGAGACCAGGAAAGGCCGACCAACGAAGGGCATGCCGATAACAGACAGCGCAACAGCACTTCCCTTGATACCGGGCAGATTCTCATCGAGAAGGACAAGTTCGAAGGCGCGCTCGCGCAGGAGCGAGAGCGAGATCTCTCCGTCCTCCGCCACCGTGGCACGGTGACCCAAGCAGTCAAGCAGGAAAGCGAGGCTGTCCGCGACCCCTTCATTATCCTCGACGACCAGTATGTCCATTCAATGTCCCTCCAAGAAATCCCGGTTAGCATAGATTAATATTATTATCTGATCATAATCAGATCGGGCAGTTTGGGTATACTAAATGCGGAAGCCGTCTTCCACCAGCGTTTACATCAAGAAAATGCAGCACGAACGTCCGTTTTATTAGCTGCGACAGTCACTTAACCGATATGTTGACTCCCCGCATTCAATGTCAGCTATTTTGCTCATTTCGATAAAACTCGTACCTTGGGCTCACACAGTAGGTCTCGCTGGGCCTGCGCCGATCAATATCGTGGTCACGACGATGCATTTCCCGGCATCGCTGCTCAGCCCTGCGATCGTCTGGCGGGGCAGCCGGAGGCGTCCTCTTGATTCCCTCGCCTACAAGCGAAGCAATGATTTGTGGACGATTTAGGCGTCCGTGTCGAACGGCTGTTGTTGGCCGAGGCCGTGTCAAAACACGTGCCGACAAAGGCTTCGCAAAAAGTGCCCTTCGAAAACGCTCTATACGAGCTTCGCAGCACCGCGGGAGGGGTAAAGTCACTCCCGAGACCGTTATGTTTTGCGTTTTGACACGGGTGCGCCGGGAGACCGGCAAGGAGTAGGTGGTGCAAGTCCACTGCGATGAAGGAATAGCGAACCACATCGGCCCCGAGCCGTGCGCAGGCATCCGCGAGGATGTCGGCGAAGCGTCGGCAGGGGTACGTGCAGGCCAGCCATTGAGCCACGATAGAAAACTGATCCCGGGTGCCGACGCTGTCTGTGTAGCGGAAGGCAAAACGTCTGAGCGCGCAATCGCGAGCGCCCGGATGACCCGGCGTGGTCGAAGAACCTGGCATGTGCGTACGCTCCTTGTTCGGGAACCGGGAGATCTCCAGTCTGGCCTGCCGCAGGATGGTCAGGTCCGCATCGGGAAGGCGAGGAGCCGTAGCCGATGATGAACGGACGGGAGAAGTCAGACTCCGCCGTAGTAGCGATGAAGCCTGCGAACAAGGCTGGGGAACCAGCTGCGGAGTGGGTGGAGCGAAGGGCGGGGACCAAGGGGAACACGGGTCAGCCGCATACGCACCGGGCGCAGAATCGGGCAAGCGTGCCACAGGGGCTGGAACGTGTACGGCAAGCTGCAAGGCAGCGGAAGAAGGAACGGTTCACCGCGCTCCTACACCACGTCACAGTCGACCGACTTCGGATGGCATTCATTGCGCTCAAGCGCAATGCGGCTCCCGGAGTGGATGGCCTGACGTGGCGGTACTACGAGGCAGGACTGGAAGAGAATCTCCAGCGCCTGTTCGCGCAGGTACACAGCGGAGCGTATCGGGCACTGCCTGTTCGGCGGCAGTACATACCCAAGCCGGATGGGTAACAGAGACCGTTGGGGATTGCCGCGCTGGAAGACAAGATCGTCCAGCGTGCGGTGGTGGAAGTGTTGAACGCGATATACGAGGAAGACTTTCTCGGTTTCTCGTACGGGTTCCGGCCCGGGCGCAGTCAACATGATGCGCTGGATGCGTTGGCGACGGCTATCACCAGCACCCCGGTGAACTGGATTCTGGACGCGGATATTCGGAACTTTTTTGACTCGGTTAGCCAGGAATGGCTAGTCCGTTTCATGGAGCATCGGATCGGCGACCAGCGCATCATCCGTCTTGTGCGCAAGTGGCTCAAGGCGGGCGTTCTGGAAGACGGAGAGCTGAGAGTCAGTGAGACAGGGACACCGCAGGGATCAGTGGCCTCACCACTGTTCGCAAACGTGTATCTGCACTACGTCTTTGATCTCTGGGCCAACCGGTGGCGACGGCGGGAAGCCAAAGGCAACGTGATCATCCTGCGTTATGCGGATGACATCGTTGTCGGCTTCGAGCACGAAGCCGACGCGCGGCGATTCTGGGACGCGATGCGTTTGAGGTTGGAGGAGTTCTCGCTTGCGCTTCACCCGGACAAGACGAGACTGCTGGAGTTCGGCCGCTACGCAGCGGTCAACCGCCAGAGTCGAGGCCTTGGTCGACCGGAGACCTTCACCTTCCTGGGTTTCATCTTTATCTGCGGCCGGTCTCGTCGCGGGGCTTTCCAGTTACAGCGGAAGACCCGAGGGGATCGGATGCGGGCGAGACTCAGGCAGATCAAGGAGGCGCTACGGAAGCGCATGCACGAACCGATTCCTGCACAAGGGAAATGGCTCAGGCAGGTGGTTCGCGGGTACTTTGCGTACCACGCAGTACCTACGAACTCGCGAGCACTCTGTGCGTTTCGATACCACGTCGTTGATCTGTGGCGGCGGGCGCTCCGGCGCCGCAGTCAAAAGGATCACATGACGTGGCAGCGAGTCGAGCGGATCGCAGATGCCTGGCTCCCGCAACCTCGAATCCTTCACCCGTGGCCCGACCGGCGATTTGCCGTCAAACACCCGAGGTAGGAGCCCGGTGCCCGAATTGGGCACGCCGGGATCTGTGCGGGGGGTGCTCAGTAATGGGCATCCCTACCGCAATCCTCGGCCGGATGCCGCCTCATGCAATGGGCATCCTCAGCCTGAACGTCGCACGGCCGCGATCGGCAACAGTCGACCCAATATAGATGGTCCGGCCCGCTAGCCATCGACTTTCGAGGACACAACCAGGCTCGGAAGCAGACGTTGGATCGACCCAGCGGCGGCGCGATTTTTGATCAGCCGACACAAGCGATCAGGCAAACAAAACATTGCCGAACTCGTTGATACGTCGTGTCGATACATCGACGCTCCGCGCAACGTCGCCGTTCTTCAGGTCTCGTCGCTGTCCGAGTTTCGCCGAGAGGCTGCGCTTGACCCGGACGAATCCGGACGCCACCATTTTCGGATTGCCTGGCCGATGCGGGCCGCGAGCGCATGGAGTTCGAAGCGCATGTACCACGGCCACCAGGCGAGGTGATAGAACCACAAGACTGCGCTGCGGGGACCGTGAAGCCACTGGCGGGGGATTCCGGCATCAGGCAACTCACCCAGCGAGCGGTAGCCGACCGAGCAGATTCCGATCGTCAGCCAGATGACGGAAATGATGAAGGTGGGAAGAGAAGCCAGGCTTGCCACTATTAAGATAACGAGCGGCAAGCAGATTTCGAGTGGCGAGCGGGTTTTCATCGTATTTTCTCCCCGTCAAAATAATGCCGAACTGAAACCGAAGCGCGGAGTTCCTAGCGTACCGTCGAGACCCCACATCGAACGGAATACGACGCGCTCCGTCCTCAGACAATTACACTCCCCCAAGTCCTCTGTTGAACGTGAAAGAAAGAGCCACCATCGTATGCAGACAGCAGGACCGAATCCTGCTGGTCACGCGGGGCATGTCCCGTTGGTCGCTGCCGGGCGGAACCATCCGGCGCTCCAAGTCGCCGCTGGAGGCAGCGAACAGAGAATTGGTTGAGGAGACGGCTCTCGATGTAGACGGCTTGACCTACCTGTTCCAATTCGGCGGCCTGACCAAACGGCATCACGTGTTCTTTGTCGATCTTCCGGGAGACGCCGAACCCCAGGCGAGCAACGAGATTGCCCGCTGTCACTGGTTTCGGCCGAAGCAAGTGTCCTCGCTCATCACCAGCGTCCCCGCTCGGGGAATCGTCGAACTGATATTTCGTCACACAAATGTCACAATGTAGCTTCATCTGACGCACCTTGCGTGGCTCGCATCCTTATTTTTTTGAAAGGGTTGGACGCATGGCCGCGAAATCTCTATTGGGCCGTCCATTTTGATAAGCAACTTTGAAATGCTGTCGCGGCTCTTGATGGCGGCGTTGCTCGGCAGCGCGATCGGCTTCGAGCGCGAAAGACTGAACTGGGCAGCCGGGCTGCGCACACACATGCTGGTGTGTGTCGGGGCTTCGCTGATGATGCTGGTGTCCGCGTTCGGTTTTGCCGACGTGTTAGGCACTAAAGACGTTGTTCTCGATCCTTCCCGGGTTGCCGCGCAGGTCGTCTCGGGGATCGGGTTTCTCGGCGCGGGATCGATTCTGCTTCGGGGCGAAGTCGTGCGGGGTTTGACGACGGCGGCCAGCCTGTGGTCCGTAGCGGGCATTGGTCTCGCTGTCGGCGGCGGAATGTACACGCCGGCAATCGGCGCAACCGTCATCATCCTCATCATTCTGGCCGGTATCAAGCCGCTGGAGCGCCGCTATATTTCCGTTCGGCAACAGCGCAGCATCCAGTTGTCGGTCGAGCGTGGGAGCGTTTCGCTCGATGCAGTCAATCGTGCACTCGGCACGGGGAGCGTCCGGGTCAAGCAGTTCATCGTCCAGCAGACCGAGGATGACGCTGACCTCGATGACGTGCAAATTTCGCTGTCGCGGGTGTCCCCCGATGAATTCACTGCGATCTGCTTGCGGCTTGAACAGATGCCTGGCGTGCGTGTACTCCGGCACGACGGGTAAGGGTAGGACGAAGCATGATGCGTCGATACGAGTATGAAGGCTTTACGCTCGAGGTGACCGTTGAATCGGATTTCAGCCTCGGGCCGAACAGGCGGGCGCTGGCCAACTCAGGCTATGTCGCCGTCGTCAAAATATATCAGGGGGTCAATGCCGTTGCCGTGTTTTCGCCGTTGCGGTTCGGCGAGGCCAAAGGCCGCCCTTTCGCAACGGAGGCTGATGCGGTCATGGGCGGACTTACCGCAGCGAGAAAGATTGTCGATGACCTTTTCGGCAGCGAGCGGCATTAACCCGTGAAGTCGCATGCAGCGCGCGGCACGCTTGATCCAGCCGCGTCGTTGTTGAACGGCCCTGTCCACGGTGCGCACGCGCGGTTTGGATGTCGGTTTCGGAGGCTGGATGGTGGCTATGACGCAGGATCGCGGCAGCGCTGCCACATGGGCGCTTGCCGCCGCACAACTGATCTCCTGGGGCACGACCTATTACGCCTTCTCGCTGTTCGTCGAGCCGATGGAGCAAGCGTGCGGATGGAGCCGGACATCCACCAACGCGGCATTGTCTATTGGCCTGCTTGTTTCTGGCCTGGCCTCCTATCCGGTCGGTGCATGGATCGACCGGGGGTATGGGCGAGCCGTCATGGCCGCGGGATCCGTGCTCGCGTCGGCGATGCTGGCGCTCTGGTCTCAGGCGCAAAGTCTTGCGACGCTCTTTGTGGTCTGGGCCGTACTGGGCGCCGCGATGGCGGCGACGCTCTACGATCCGGTCTTCGCGGTCGTCACGCGGCGCTACCCGGATAGCTTCCGCACAAGGATCACGCTGATCACACTCGTCGGCGGATTTGCGAGCACGACATTCATCCCGCTGACACAGGTATTGATCGATCTGCAAGGGTGGCGGCATGCGCTGCTCATACTTGCCGCCATCAATCTTTGCATCTGCCTGCCTGTTCATGCACTGGCGTTGAACAAAGACGATGATGGCCGGCTTGCCGTAAAACACAGGGCATCGATCAAGCGAGCGAGTGCGGGAGCGACCAGGCGTGTACTGCGCACACCGGTATTCCGGGCACTCGCGGTTTGCTTTACCGCGTACTACGCAACGTTCGTCGCGCTGACGTTTCATCTCGTTCCGCTAATGACTGAGCGCCGCGTCCCGCAATCCGTCATCCTCGCGACGATGGCGGTGATCGGCCCCGCACAAGTTTTCGCCCGCATCGTATGGTTCATGGCGGGAAAGCGCGTCTCGCCGAAAATAGTCGGCCTGGCCATCACGGCGGCATTCCCGGTTTCAGTTGTCGTGCTGCTCTTCGCGGGCACGTCCCCAGTATTGCTGATCCTTTTCGCGCTCGTCTACGGTGGTGCAAACGGCATGATGACGATCCTGCGCGGGACGATCGTGCAGGAAGTGATATCGGTGGAAGGCTACGGAGCGATCAACGGAATGCTCGCCACGCCGTCGAACATTGCAAAAGGTATTGCGCCACTCTCGGCGGCGACCATTTGGACAGTGGAGCGAAGTTACGTGCCGGTAGAGTGGCTGGTGCTGTTTGTATCGCTGGTTGCAATGGCGGCATTCGGAATAGCTATGCTGTACGCGCAGCGTACGGCGTAGAAGAAAACCTGATTCAGTGGACGTTTTCCGAAAAGCGAATGGTCGAACGAAACCCAACGCCGAACCGATCGACCGCCAGCGCGGGATCGCAACCTCTACCGCGCGAGCGGTTTCGTTCCATGACCGAACTGCGTCCCACGACCGAAGGTGACAATCGTCCCGGGCGCAGGAATCATGCAAAAGGCATAATCCGACCCAACTAAACCGTTGCCCGATTGCAGTCGAAACTTATCTTCGCTCGGGAAGAGGCACTGGTTTTAGAGAGATCAAATTATTCTCGCGGTCGCCGCTCCCCAGCCTCCCGATTCTCAGCTACGGCTCGGCGAACGGCTTCCAAAAGGTCGGGGCGCGCACCAGCGGTGGGGACTTCGGTCGACCTGCGCGGAGTCTTGGCGTGGGGTTTCAGCGTCAGACCGTAAAGCTTTTGCGGTGCGGTCATATTTCATCTCCGGCTTCGATGACAGCCAATTCGGATGGCAGTCCGGGTGTTGCGTCTGGCTTCCAAAAATCACGCTTTCGGATCTTTACGAAGCAGGGAGTTGTGCACTCCGTGCGTCGTGCGCCTCCAGGCTTCGTCGCCGCGTTGCTGAGCCGATTTCACGGTATATGCCACCGGTTGCTTACTCTTCGAAGCTGGCGCAAACGCCGAAGTCAGACCGGAAAGTGTCCGGCGGACGGTCCTGGTGACCATAGCTCACTCCGCGTTCGTGTCGGGATGTTAAGTCTAGGCCCTTACGTGAAGCTCGCGCTGCTGTACGTTTAAACAGCACCTTGACGAGCTCATTATGGACGAACGAGAATGCCACGTGCGAAACGTCGCTGAAAGGAACGAGTGCAAACAGAATGCGTTCGTCCGTCGGAAGCGCTGAAATGACCGATGGGCTGCAATGACAACGCAGCGAAGTTAGGCAAGCCTCGGTGCTGCTCGACGGCGTCATTGCAATGCGAAGGAAGTACATTATTTCGCTACTTCGGCGCTTGGGCGACCCTACCGCCGTTTGTGGCAGAGTTCGAGCCCTGCATAGACGGCCAAAAACAGACCAATTAGCACGGCCGCTACGGCCAACGATTCATCGTGCCGTTCCGGGGCCGTTGACAGCGTCGCATAAAACCAGAGGCCCATGCCGATTGCCGTCATGAAAATACCGAAGATAATTCCCCACATCGGCCCCGCAGTATCAGAGCTTGCTAGTCTGTGAGACATTTTCATGGCTATACTCCCCGTCCTGCACCGACGTTTCCTGATTGCCGCATCCTGCGAACTTCATATTCGAACGGTCTGACTGTACCGTGCGAGGTCAAAAAAGTTGCTTTCAACAAGCTAAATTATCATTTGTTTGCGGCGGATGCCGGAACAGGTTTGAGGTGTGCCTCCATGAGTCGTACGTATCAATATCAAGGTTTCGAAGTCGAAGTGGCCATTGAGGCAGACTTCACGTGGAAAGGCGACCACACCGCCAAGGGCGGAGTCGGGTATGTGGCGATAGTACGAATCCGCAAGGCTGGTGCCGAAGTAGCCGTTTTCTCGCCACTGCGTTTTGGCGAGTCCCAAGGTAAGCCATTTCTCAGCGAAGCGGATGCACTCATGGGCGGTTATAGCGTGGCGCGGCGCATCGTCGATGACCTATTACGTTCATAGTCACATGGTCAGCGGAAAAGACGGGTAGGAGCCTATAGGGCATTTGTTCATTGCTGAATGACTAAAGTGAGCCGATTACCGGCCGTCCGGCTGCGTTTCACGATTGCCCGTTCATGGCCGTACCGCGTCCGAGGACTAAGCGTGCCGGTTCACCCCGTGAACGGACGCAGACTATCACCGTAGTCACGCTGGATCGGCCGCCAGGCGGCCTCTTCGTCTTTGTACTTGGCTTCTCTCCAACGGAACGCCCGCGCCAGGTGTCGAGAGTGGACCTTAACGGACCCAACGCCCCCCGCCGCAGAAGATTAAATCCACCGGGTCAGCCCCCACCAGAGCGCGCTTGGAGCGTCCATTCGTTGAAGGCAGGTTCTCAATGCATAAGCGCGCACGCGCCGTATTCCGATCGGGAACTCCGTTTGCTGATTTCATCTGCAGTCGCCCGGCGTTCAGGAGCCTGCGAGTCAGTATCGAAACTCCTGCAAGATAACCGTAAACAGGAATCCACCATGCCTTCCGACAACACCCTCTCGCCGTCGCGCCGCAAGCTGATGCAGGGCGCCACCGCGGGCCTGATGACCGCAGTGGCCGGTCATGCTTTGGCGCAGTCCGACACCGCAAAGGCAACCGGCACCGCGGGCACCACCACACTGACCGATCCGCGCGAACTCTATCCGCATCCGCCGTTTCCAGCACAGGAGCAACCGTGGCCGGGGCTAGCCGGACGCATGACGCCGCGCCCGGATCACGGTGAGACGAGCTATCGCGGAACCGGCCGTCTTGATGGGCGACGCGCATTGATTACCGGCGGCGATTCGGGCATCGGCCGCGCGGCAGCAATCGCTTTTGCGCGTGAAGGCGCCGACGTGGCCATTGTCTATTTGCCCGCGGAAGAGCCGGACGCGCGAGAAGTGGTGCAGATCATCCGTTCAGCCGGACGCAAAGCCGTCGCATTGCCCGGCGACATTCGCAGTGAGTCGTTCTGCCAGTCTCTGGTCAGCAACGCCGTGCAGGAGCTTGGAGGTCTGGACATCCTCGTGAATAACGCCGGGCGCCAGCAGAGTCACGATTCCATTCTCGACATCACGACCGAGCAATTCGACTGGACGTTGCGTACGAATCTCTATGCGATGTTCTGGATCACCAAGGCCGCGATTGCGCATATGCCGCCTGGCGCGGCCATCATCAATACGAGTTCTGTCAATGCCTACGAACCTTCCGCGAATCTGCTCGACTACGCGATGACCAAGGCGGCCATTGCGAATTTCACGAAGGGGCTGGCCAAGCAGATGATCAAGCGAGGCATTCGCGTGAACGCCGTGGCGCCCGGGCCGTTCTGGACCGCGCTGCAAGTCACTGGCGGGCAGACTTCCGAGAATGTGCAGAAGTTCGGCCAGCAGGTGCCGATGGGGCGTCCCGGCCAGCCTGCCGAAATCGCGCCGCTTTATGTGCAACTCGCTTCGGCCCAGGCGAGCTATGTGACGGGCCAGGTGTTCGGTGCATCGGGCGGTGCGGGCAACCCTTGATTGGAAGACCGAAAGTGGCCCGAACCCGGTCGGACAGCAGACTTCGATAAGAGGGCTAGAGGCTGATCACAGCCCTTTGCGGTCGGCGGCACCCCTACGGGGCGGTGTCAGAAACCAACGCCGACACCAACACCCACACCACCGCCGAAGCTTCCGCCGCCCACGCCCACGCCGATGCTGGTACTTGGCGCGTAATAGCCGGGGCCATATCCATACGGAGGATAGCTGGAATCGTACGGCTGGGTGGCAACGCATCCCGCGACGCCAGCCGCTAACGCCAATATGCCGAAAAGCCTCATCATGATCGTCTCCCGTGCATGAAGCAGGCAGCAAGATTTGGTCCCCTGTGCGGCCGAATCAGCTGCTTCTTGTCGCAGGGATGTTCTTTGCGAAAGCGTGATAGAACTGTGAAATCCTTGGTCAAAAAACGTAAGCTTTTGCGCGAGGTGAATGCTTCGAGGAGGTGCAGTTGCCAGGCACGGATATCTTCGGGTCCCAGCGTTGCTGGGGAGCAAGGAACAGCTTCACGACAGGCCGCATACCTGCATCGCACGTAATGTGCGACGCTGTACCTGACCTTCCGGGGGGAAACATGGCAGATGTCGAACAGTTCAAGGACGACCTCGAAAACAGCGCTGACGGCCTGGTGGGTGGAAGCCGGGGCGACTTTATGGAAGCACTGGGGGAGGCCGTGTATGCGCGCGTCGCCGGCGACCAGCTGGACCGCATCATTGCCGCGTACCTGACACGGCAGGCGGTGCTGGATGCAAACGTCGACAACCTCGACGACGAGGCCGACGATGCGATTGACAATGCGACCGGCGAGTTCATCGAGACCGTCGGCAGAATCCTCGGGGTGTAGCCCGGGCACATCATGACCTCACCGGAGACGGCCCGTGGACACGCCTGACGATAGACCCATTTTCTCGGTTGGGCCGGGCTCGGTGTTCGAAGAAAGCCAGCTGCTGGCGATCGATCATCCTGCACAGGCCGGCACGCGGCACGCGAAGATGATCCGCGAGGCACTGCGCGATGGCACCTGCTGGATCGCGGCGCAGGACGAGGCCCTTCTCGGGTATGCAATCCGGGGCGCGTTCTTTGACTATCACTTCCTGCAGCTTGTGTATGTCGCCGTTGCACACCGGCGCCAGGGTGTCGGCGACGCGCTGGTCGAGGCGCTTGAACGCGCGTGCCACGGCGACCGCCTGTTCGCCTCGGCAAGCGCGACCAATGCTGCGATGCGCGGCCTGCTGGCCCGGCGCGGGTACAGGGCCAGTGGCGAGGTACATAACGTTGGACCGGACGGCCCCGAGCTGATCTTTATGAAGCCCCTTGGTGCGTCAGCCGGGCTGGCCGGGCCGCCCGCATGAGCGCGTTGATTGCCCCGGCCGTGCGCCCGGATCGCGTCACCTCCGCGGCGCTGCCTGCGCTGCTCGCTCACAGCAGCGCGTCCGTGCAGACCCGTTTTCTGGAATTCTTCGCGTCGGCAATCCGCAACCCGCACACGCGCCGTGCGTACGCACGCGCGGCCGGCGACTTCCTTGCGTGGTGCACCGGCGCCGGCGTGCCGTCGATTACCGCGGTGCAGCCGCTGCACGCCGCCGCCTGGATCGAGCGGCAGACGCAGACTCACGCTGCGCCGACCGCCAAGCAGCGCCTCGCGCCGATCCGCCACCTGTTCGACTGGCTCGTGACCGGCCAGATCGTGCCGCACAATCCCGCCGCGTCGGTGAGGGGGCCCAGTCACATCACGAAGCAGGGGAAAACGCCGGTGCTCGACGCGACCGAGGCGCGGCAGCTGCTCGACAGTATCGATGTGACGACCCCCGTTGGTCTGCGCGACCGCGCGCTGATTGCGTTAATGGTGGTTTCGTTCGCGCGGGTCGGCGCAGCGCTCGCGATGCGGGTCGACGATGTCTATGTGCAGCAGCGGCGCCTGTGGGTCCGTCTCCGCGAAAAGGGCGGCAAGCGGCACGCGATGCCGTGTCATCACACGCTCGAGGCGTACCTGCATGCGTACCTGGCCGGCACCGGGATCGCCAGTGATCCGAAGGGGCCGCTGTTCCGCACGGTTGTGCGCGGCACCGGCCAGCTC
Organism: Paraburkholderia sp. MM6662-R1; assembly: GCF_050436245.1. NCBI lineage: Bacteria > Pseudomonadati > Pseudomonadota > Betaproteobacteria > Burkholderiales > Burkholderiaceae > Paraburkholderia > Paraburkholderia sp. MM6662-R1. The sequence continues at coordinate 3,801,004 of NZ_JBNDLV010000001.1, forward strand.
AGCGACACGCCGCTGCCGCAGGCGAACGCGTATGCAATGGTGCGGCGCCGTGCGCTGGCCGCTGGCATTGATACAAAGATCGGCAACCATACGTTCCGCGCGACCGGCATCACCGCGTACCTGAAGAATGGCGGGACGCTCGAGAACGCGGCGGCGATGGCCAATCACGCGTCGACCCGCACCACGCAGCTCTACGACCGGCGCCACGACGACATCAGCCTGGACGAGGTGGAACGGATCCGCGTGTAAGACACGGCAGCTCTTTTCCCGGCTCACTTCGAAGTCCACAGTAAATCGATTGTCTCCAACCGGCCAGTTGCTGCCATTCGACCACCATCTCGCGTGGACACTTGAACGTCGGCTTCGCCTCAAAGAACGGCCGAACACAACGTAGAGCCCAGATACGTTCTCTTCAGCAGTTTTCTTCGATCGAGCCTTTCAACCACCGAATGGATTCCATCGCCGAGCTAAAATTGTCAGCATCAATTTCATTCGCATGTGCGTCGGCCCTGAGTTTGTTGACGGTGGTCATGGAATGCTCGAAGCGAGCCTTATCATCTCGAAAAATATTTTTAAAAATTTCCCATTCACCGATAATGGAACGTTTTAAATCAGAGAAATAAACTTCACCGCGGAACATGTCGTCGTATGAATATGTTGCGGCCTTGTCTTTTTGGGATCTCTTTACCATCGCGTTGACGAATTTATCTTTGGCTGCCGGGGCTCCAAAAGCTATTTTCAAAGTGCGCTTCACAATATTCCTCAACTCTTGCTCAAACGAATTCCTTTCTGCGTTTAGTAACTCCCAACGCTCTTCCAAAGTTGCGGGCGACCGAAGATGGGTTGCGGTATCGGCGATTGCATCTTGGACTGCGATGATGCGAAAGTGATACTTATCGCTTGCCTTCGTCACAAGACCATATCCAAGCAGATGGTTTATCAGTGTTGGTTCATCCAAAGCATACGATGAAAATGTCTGATGGTCATCAGCCGAAAGATGTTGCAAGAGCCTGTACTCATCAACGTACCTCTCTCTCAGGATGCGGAGAATAAGGTCAATGTAGTCCCGTGTGCTGAGCCTAAGCTCATCCCGTTTTTCCCGGTATATTTCTTTTCTTATATGTACTTTGCGAGGCAGAAGTTTTTTCAGATGCCACTGATGTAGTTTGCTGCACACTTGGCGAATGAGAAATGGATGCCCACCGTATTCGTCCGTAAGGTAGGTATACACTTCCGTATCAAAGGACATCCCCATATAGCCACCAATATACTTGAGCATGGCGGTCACATCATCTACGTCAAAGAACCCAAGATATGTCGGCTCCACGTAGCGATATAGCGGATTGTCAAGGCTTGGACCTATAAGGGGTACCTCTACGCAACGAGGATTAACACCACATATCAAGAAAGAGAAAAGATTTGGATTTTGTTGAAATGTCGACCGTATCGTTTGCCAAAAGGCGAGATAATCGGCGCCACTAGCCCAATGATTTGTCGGCGACAGATCAAACGAGAGGTTTTCTATTTCATCGAATATAAGTAACGAGGGCTTTCCATATGTTTTCTTGACTAACAGAAGATCTTCGGAAAATGCAACCGAAGCTCCCGCCTCAGAATAGGCATGCTCGCCATGCCCGCCTTCCGCTACCGGATTTGCTTGAAACAAGGCTTGCTTAATTCGAAAAAGTGTCTGATTCCAGCGGGCTTTGTGAAAGCGCGTATCGGTACAATCAATAAAAGCGACAGGCGCACCTATATCCCGAAGCTCTCTAACTACGGCCCAAAGCACAGACGTCTTGCCAATACGTCGAAGACCGAATATCGAACTGTTTTCCCCTTCATTGTATTTTCCGATAATACGTTGCACATCTGTTCGACGCCCAAAAAAGTACCTATCCGTCTTCAAGGCAGACGAAATCGCGAAAAGATCCTTCGTATAGAGATTTTCCTCTAGCCGCCGTCTGACAATATCTCCCTTGCCTGCAACGCTACCGCTCAGTTCGTTATAACGGAATGGGACAAAAACCCGCGCCTCGCTAGTGATACTCACCTTCGGTACGTTAGCCTCGACATCGGATGCATTCGAAACGATCAAGACACACAAGCGATCTAGTCGGTTTTGGCTTGCTGACAACGTTCTATCAATAAAATCGATAACGCGCGCATCGAGAACCGGATATGGATGAAGCACACACAGCAACTCCGAGAAGAAACAGAATCTTTGCTGCAAATCATCGGTCGGCTTTAGATAAACTACCGGATATCTATCTTTGCCGGCTTTTCCTACTTTCGCGTTGGAGACAAAAAATATCGTCGCTAGATTATGAACAATCTCGATCTCTTTCGGTCCGAAATCGTTTAACTTTACCGCCGGGCGAAGCCCAGGATTCTGTTTCATCTTTCAGTAACCTGTGAATTATCTATAGCAATAACCAACCTAACCGCAGGGTTCTCAACAGTTTGGCCCTAAGTGCACTGTATATCTGCCCTTTTCGGTTGTTCGCTGCTCCGCGCCTCTCTCCCATCCGTTCGGCCTTCTTGGCCGGTTTTTCCGAACGACGGAACCGCGCTCGACAAAGAGTTTAATCCGTCTGAGCGTGCGATGTGGAACCGTTTGCAATGGCCTCAGTAGTCTTCGCAACAGCCGGCACCGAGGTCCTTTAAGCAATAACCATCCGTTTCGTCTCGGTCGCGTCACACACCACAGAAACGGAGGCTTGCGGCAACAGACCTGTTGACTGTCGAAAAATCGTTCGTCGTCTGGTAAGCAGACGAGAACGACCATGTGCCCTCTGAAACGGCCGTAGTGCTTGCGTCGCTCTCAAGGGCACAAGTGGGTCGTGGGTTGCCAATCGCGAGCAGGCACGACCGGGCGCGAGCCGTTGCAAATCAGGCGAAAACATTGGCATTATGGGTACCGTGCCTACTGACCGTTTGGCGGTGTGACGATGCTTTACGACCAGATTGTTGAAGCCCTGCTGTGCAGTATGTCGAATCCAGATCAGCTAAGTGTGCCGAGTTGTCCGGGCGTATATGCGCTCTTTGTCGATAATGGCGATGCGCTCGCCCCTTTTGGGGCGGCAGCCAACGGGCTTGTCTACATTGGAAAGTCGTCAAACTTGGCACAGCGCGAGTTCGACACTCACCTGAACTCGGGCAACACGGGCTTCTCAACGCTGCGGCGCTCAATCGGTGCAATCTTGAAGCAACAGCTCAAGCTCACAACACTGCCTCGTGGACGCGGGACGTCGAGTAGCGACTTCACGAACTACCGTTTCGATCGAGAAGGCGAAGATCAATTGAACGACTGGATGCGGGGGAATCTAAAGATTTCTGTGTATGCGGATACCAATTATGCCGTCGTCGAACGTGACTTGATCAATGGCCTGCAACCAATTCTCAATCTCACTGGTTGGCCGAATCCGAACAGAACGAAGATCAAAGCCCTACGAAAGGCGTGCGCCGATGAAGCAAGACAACGGCGTCCTACATGAGAACAACTGCGACGGGATCGCTTGACTGAATGACCGATTCGGCGAAAATCGACCGGCTGGATTGGGTCGGTGTGGGACCAACGCGGCGCAAAAACGGGACGAATGCGAAGTGATGCCGGCGAGAGAATCGGTTTCATGGCTGATATCTATGGGCGCAATGAACTGACGCTCCCGCTACGTCGCGCATGAGGCTCTGCCCGGGACAGTGACGTGCTTCATGTCGGACTGCTGGCCAGAGACGACGCATGATTGACGGCAGTATCGCCCCCATCTAAAACCCGAGCCCGACGCCGACGCCTCCGAAACCACTCCCACCGAAACTGCCTGCCCCGATCCCGATGCCGAAACTGGGGCGCGGCGCATAATAGCCGGGCGGGTCGCCGTAGCCGTAGTAGGGCGGCTGGGCAGCGACGCAGCCCGCAATACCGAACGCTAAAGCCAGGATGCCAAGTAGCTTGATCATGACGCGCTCCCTTCCATCAGCAGGACAGGGACATGGCGAGCAAGATCCGGTCCCTCGCTGGCCGTCCCCGAGGCAGCGACATTCCGCGCATGCATCCATGCATGCGTCGCCCTAATAGCCGTCCGATCAAACGTCCAAGTGCGATTTTTTGCGTCGAGCCATCGAGCTTACTTGTTTCGACAATGATCGCACCGCCGACCGAAAGATTGAGATGGGGTGTCCTGCGATGTCCGCCGTCCGTGTCAGTACGGCCATCTACGGACGTCGAGGTACCAGCTTAGGATCGCTCCGAAGCCGACGTTCGCGAAATGTTTCGCGTAGCTTGCACGCACCGAAGAGGTCTAGGAACCTCGAGTGCGGGGAACGTGAACCCCGCGGAGTTCGGTTAGCCCCGATTTGATCCACGCATCGCGCCGATCAGGTTCGGCGCGACGTGGACGCTCTTCAAACGTGCGCGACACAAGCAAGTCACCCAGCAACGACGACGGCAATGTCGGCAGCGTGTTCGCGCTGGACACCACCACGCGGCTCGGGCGCGCGAGGCCGCACGCGTAGATTCACGCTTCCGGCTTGATGTTCTGGTTGACTCGGAACAGGTTATTGGGATCGTACTTCGCCTTGATCGAGGCAAGGCGCGTGTAGTTCTCGCCGTAGCTTAGTTCTACCCGGTTCTCGGCCTCGTCGGCGTCCATGAAGTTGACGTAGGCACCTTCCAGATTGAACGGGTGGATAGCCGCCCAGTAGGCACGGCCCCAGGTCTTAAGCGCGTCGGCGTCCTTGGGATCCGGGCTGACCGCGGCAATTACCATCGAAAAAGACGCGTCCCGCGCGCTCCACGGAGTGGCATCCTTGGCGACCCGCCGAACGGCGCCGTCTATGGGGTAAAGGTGCATCAGGCAGAAGGGGGTCGGTGCCTTGAGCGCGTTGGCAATGTGCACGTCGATCGCCTCGTCAGGCAGCGCCTTGACAAAGTCGCCCTTCCAGTACCACTGCAAGCCTTTAGGGAAGAACGGGTCGAACAGACTGTTGATGGCGGTCCACGGCATCTCGCCCACCCAGTTGAACAGCGGGGCGGGCAGTTTCTCGAGCAGCGAGGCCATGAGCTTCTCACCCTCTGAGATCGGCCCGTTGAAAGCACCGATCAGGGCACAGGCGCGTTTGTTCCAGTGCTCCTTAGGGAATGGATCGGTTGGAGGCACGGTTTTGAGGCCGACAAAGAGACCAAGCTCTTCGGGGGCACCTGGAATGAAGTCGCGGTATATCGCCATAACTTGCCTGGCGTCCCTGGCGTCCCAGAAGATCGGACCGGCGAACACCATTTTGGCTGGGTGAGCCTGAAATAGAAAACTTGTGACCACGCCGAAGTTGCCGCCGCCACCGCGCACCGCCCAGAAGAGGTCAACCTGCTTATCCTTGTTAGCGGTGACGAAAGAGCCGTCGGCCAGCACTACATCCACCTCTAACAAATTGTCGACCGTGAGGCCGTGCTTGCGCGTGAGGTAGCCGGTTCCTCCGCCCAAGGTCAGACCTGCAACGCCCGTGCTGCCGACAATGCCGAGTGGTACAGCGAGGCCAAAGGCGTGGGTCGCGTGATCGACATCCGCTGCAGTGCAGCCTGGTTCGACACGCACGGTGCGGCTCGCTGGGTCGACCCGCACGCTGCGCATCTGCGACAGGTCGATGACCAGCCCACCGTCGCAACTGCCCAAACCGGGACCGTTGTGTCCGCCTCCGCGGATTGCGAGAAGCAGTTTGTTTTCGCGCGCGTAGTTGACTCCTGCCATGACATCGGCGGCATCGGTGCAGCGGGCTATCACCTTGGGCCGCTTATCGATCATGCCGTTGTACAGCGCTCGCGCCTCGTCGAAGTCCTTGTCTGACGAACCGATCAGCCTTCCGCGAAATCCCTGAATCGCAAACTCGCCCATGACGCTGTCTCCTTGAATAGTTAATCCATCGCGCGGCCGCGCGACGACGCGCTGCCGTACCAAGAAGCGTCGCGCCGAACTGCCAACAAGAACGGCATCGGGCGCGTGGAATCAATCGGCATCTACGCCCCTATCCGGTAGCCGTTCGCGAGCTTAGCCTCGCACCTCATTTGATGAAAAGCATAGTGCTCCGATGCAATTGCCGGAAGGAACTTGCGATTGACGACACTGGCAGCAAAACGAGCGAGCAACCAGTCGAATGAAACCCGACGAACCGGCGGCCGCTCCTTAGTCCAGGAGAAAAAAGGGGCGCGTCCAACCGGAAAACTTGACCGGCCAGACGACATTGAAGCGTACAACGCAGCCTCAAATGGTCATTTGAATGGCCGTTACCCGGAATTCCGAAGGTCTCTTTCGGGTCGCTGAGAGCCGATCACATCAACAACGGGCTTACCGTCGAACGCCCTGGCGAGCCGCTCCGAGCCGTTCCACCGATCCTGCCGGTTTCAAACCGGTAATCGCCATCACCACGCCCGCCACCATGAAAGCCCCAGCCATCATGACGGCCGCGCGCAGGCCGCTGACCAGGTTGCCGGCCGTTCCGATGGCGAGCGATCCGAAGACACCCACTCCGAGTGCGCCTCCAATTTGGCGCGCCGTGTTCAGCACGCCTGAAGCAATACCGACGGATCGCGGATCGACATTCGCAAGGACCGCAGTATTGATCGACGGAACCGCTAGCGCGACACCGACACCGATCGCCAGCAATGGTGCGGTAATTGCCAGGTAACTGCTGCTGACCTCGATCAGTCCAAGCGACAGGAAGCCGGCCGCCGCCAGAGCCTGCCCGACCGCCATCGGAAGACGGTAGCCGAACCGTGCCGTGAGGGCGCCAGACGCGAGGTTCGCCACGGTCACAACGGCGGTCATCGGCAAGAAGGCCAGGCCGGTCTCGAGCGGCGTATAGTGCCGCACGCTCTGGAAGAAGAGGCTCATCGCGAACATCAGCCCGTAATAGCCGAAGTTCAGCGACAGCCCTATCGCCGAACTCACATTGATGGCCGGTATCTGGAATAGTGAAAGCGGCAGCATCGGATGCCGTTGCCGCTTTTCCACCAGCACGAACAGTAGGCCGAACAGGACAGAACAAGCAATACCCGTCCCCACAGCCGGACTTCTCCAACCCAGGCTTCCGCTTTCGACGACGCCGAACATCAGCGCGGCGAGCGCAACCACCGCCAACATCTGCCCCGGCAGATCGAAGCGGCGGGCTGCGTCACGGACAGTATCGGGCGCATGGGCTAGCGTCAGCCAGATGCCGGCAACACCGAATGGCACGTTGATCAGAAAGATGCTCGGCCAGCCGAAACAGTCGACCAGCCCCCCTCCCACGACCGGACCGGCCCCGAGCGCGAGCGCGGCCGTTCCGGCCCAGATACTCACGGCCCTGGCTCGCGCCCGAGGGTCGGGAAAGCTCGCGTTGAGCAGCGATAGCGACGTCGGCACGCACAACGCAGCGCCGACGCCCTGCGCCGCCCGCGCCGTGACCAGCGTGGCCGCGCCGGTTGCGAAGCCACATGCCACCGACGCCAAAGTAAATAATGCAAAGCCACTGACGAACACGCGCCGTGCTCCCACCCGGTCACCGAGTGCGCCTGCGCTGAGCAAAAGGCAGGCAAAGGCGAGCGTGTAGGCATTGAGCACCCATTCCAGCTCCGCGGCGCTGGCGGATAAGGTTTCCCGAATGCGCTTCCTCCAAGCGGGTTACGCGCGAGTAGTGATACCGGTGCGGCTGGGCTTTGCACGCGCGGTTCACTGTTATCTTTACACAGGGCTTCCCTGGCGCGGCGGGGAACTGCCGCCCGTCGGGGACAAATCGCAAAATCCTCTTTATCTCGACGTCGCCGAAGAACTCAAGGCGCTGACGGGCGGTGGCGAATCCGGATCAATTGACGAGCCGATTGGCGAACCGTGGGAATATACACTGCCGACTACTGTATTGAAGCTGCGGCCCGACGATCAGCTTCCTTCGTGGCATCGCGTGGTTCCCAAAGGCTCGAATCCGACGGCATACTCGTCCGACGCCCCGGACGGCGATTGGACATGGGCCGATGGCGACCCGCCGTAACTTTCGTTATGTCCATGCATACGGAGCAGAAGGTGCTTGATTGGCCTCACGTTAGGCTTAGCTCGAGACCGTGCTAACGGATGCTGTTCAAATTAGCATAAGGGCTTTTATGGGATTTATATTCACTCCATACTCTACCGACATCGCGCATCTAAGCACGGCTCCCAAACAATCGCTGGATGGCATGTGGGGTTTCGGGCTGCCTAAATACAGGTACGGAGTCGAGCTCGTATATGACCCGAAGTCAAGCTTCATACCTCCGCCAAAACGGCTTGAGCGATGGCGCATTGGAATTGTACAAAATGTGCTGTTTGAGGCGATTAGGATAGGTTACCAGGGTCGACGCTTTCTTAATCGCTTTACGAATCCGGCAGTCGACTGCGCTACCGACAGCTCGAAGCCGTTTTATGCGCCGCCTTTGACGCGAGATTATGCAATCTCCCAAACTGGCCCCAATGACCAGAATTTGATATTGAGAGAATATCGCATTGCATCGTATGATATCGAGTATAGCCCAGAAGGAATGGTTGCCGATGCGGCATCTAATCCATCGCTTGCTGGCGGCGACGATAACATATCCCTCCTTGACTCGAACGGAAAACCACTTCGCGCGCCTAAGACCTCAAAATTGACCAATCCTAGATTAACCTTTTTTATGGGTGATCAGCCCTATGTTTGTTTGAGCTGGAGGGATCCAAATTTTGGTCAGCTAGTGAGTATTCAGCGGGTGATGTTGATGAAATTTTGGTTGTTAGCTTTGGCGCCCAACAAGGATATCGTGATTTGTTCTTCAGAGTTTTTCACGCTTGCAGGGTGGTTCGAGCTTAGTGGTCTTTCAGATTCGAAAGGGCAAGATTTTCGCGTTCCTAGTTTCGACAATGTATTTTTGGACGGAAACCAGACTTCAAAGGTAACCGCGAATATTAAATCCGCGCGATCCATCGCGGAATCGCAAAAGCCTTCGTCTCTAGATCTTACACCGGGACCTAAAAGTAAAACCAAACCTGTCATGAATGGAAAAATTGCTAACGACAGCAGAAGTGAATGGGTGAGTGCACAGGGTTTCACTAAGATCGGCACCTGTCCAGAACCTCCTTGAAGGATTTGCTCTGTAGAAGCTTGCTTGATTTCTCGGATCAGATTTGCGCCAAGCAATTCCGTTCGGTATGTGACCGCCCAGGTCAAGATTGCGCTTCCCAAACAACTGTGCGGATCAGCGACTCCTGCTCACGCACCCTTCAACCAATGCGCAGGAGCCAATGGGCCGCCAATCCCACGTTCACCCCGTTTTTCGTATCAGCATACGGCGGTCGAGCGAGGGGCATCGTTGTGCGGTGCGGCGAAGCTTGCCGCGGCACTCCCCGTGCGGGACCGTCGCTCCGGCCTGTCTCAGGCTTAGGGACCGGATCGCTTCGTTACCTGCCGTTGGATCGCTGACTATGCGACCGTCGGCAGCGGGTCGACTTCGGAAGTTCAAGGCAGTGAGCTGGTCGGCAATTGTTGGTCCGCGCCGATCTTCCGTAGTCGGCCAGTTAGAGACATTCAACCAGACCTTCACGCGGACGTTCGAACGTCGGATCCTCCCAAACAACGGACCTACCTACTGCGAGTTGCAGGTACTGCGCGGCGCCGCACACCGGGCCCATACGTGCCTTCGATCGGCAGCTTTGACGGTCTTCCAAGAAATGCTCGGCACAGCGGACACAAATCTCGTGCATGGTTCGCCCCCGTGGACCACGAACTTTTGTTGGGCATATAACAGAACACTTGTCCCATAGACGGGCTGGCGAACCGCGAGCACAATGGCGCGTATGCCGAACGTGATCCTCAAAGCCTTCCTATGGCGTCCTGTACTCAAACACAAGGTGATTCTGACGCCGGTGAAAACCCCGGAGCCAGAACATCACTGAGCGCGGGTGAAACGGTTCAGAAAATTGAGCGCCGCAGATTCGTTGAATTTATGAATTTTTTTCAGGGACCGGTTGCGGCACTCAGCACCGACCAGAGTTTCCTCGTCAAACGCGAGTTATTGAAATCCCTGTCCCGTCGAGCGGTATATTGGGTGGCGCTACTGTTGTTCGGAAGCGCGGTCTTTTTCGTATTTGGACATTGGATCAAGACGTCGGATATTTACCTTTTGTTCCGTTTCGTCTGGATCTTCGGACTGTGGGGAATGGCTGCCCCCATGGCAATATGCTTGCTGAAAAAGACAATGGCGCTTCCAAAGCACGCTGGCGTCAACGCGGTCGACCAGATGCAGTGGGCCTGGGCTGGATTAATTATGCTGACATCGTTGTGGTGGGCGGCGGGTAGCTTTGGGTTAATCCCGAGCCAATACCAGGTCGGCCCTAGTTACCACTACAGCTTGGCCAGGCATACTTTCTTATTGCTGACGATGATCAGCCATGCATTTACTTTGCTGCTGCTGGCACCTAGTCTTCGTGCAACTTTAGGTTCACTCGTGCTCGGCGCTATCCCATTTGGATTTAGCATTGGAAAAGCTCTGTTTCTTTACCGGCCAGCTACGCTTAACTGGCTTACGGTTCAACTAATTGGTTATTGTCTCATCGCATGGTTTCTTTGTGACGATCAGAAGCGCGCATGTGTAAAAGAGTTTATTCTCGTTGAGGCCCGATCGCAGGCTGAAGCGGCAATCGCGGAGAAGAACCAGTTTATCGCTGCGATAAGCCATGACGTGCGCCAACCGCTCACAACGCTCGTCTTGAAGTTGAATTATATCCGGCGGAACATTAAATCAACCAATCTGGCTGAAGATCTTTCGATTGCGCAAAGGCAAGTGGATGCGATGGTAGATATGATTAACGGCGCACTGGATATCTGCCGCCTCGAATCGGGCACCTGGAATGTAGAAATTCAGGAGGTCGTGCTGGCTTCACTTTTATACGGCATAGTTGTGGATATGCAGCCACTGGTCCGGGCGAAGGGGCTGAAGCTAAGACTCCATAGCCGGCCCTATCTGACCCATACGGACCGACATGCGTTGGACAGGATCGTCCGGAATATGGTGACCAATGCGATCCGTTACACGCCTTCCGAACAGGGAGGCAAGAAGGGACATATTCTCGTGAGTTGCCAAAGACAGGGCAACCTCGTAAAGATAAGCGTCTGGGACAACGGGATCGGCATCCCTGAAGGCAGGCAGGCGGATATCTTTAAAAGCTATGTACAGGTCGACAATCCCGAGAGAAATCGTGAGAAAGGGTTCGGGCTGGGTCTGTCCATTGTCCAGGGTCTCGCGAACCTTCTTGGTCACAAACTGGACGTGGACTCGACACCAGGGCGGGGATCGCGTTTTTCGGTTACGGTCCCCTTCATCGGGCTCATCCCGCCAGAGTTGATCGAGGTTCAAACGGGTGAAGACGGCGACCCGGACCTGACCAATATGGTAGTGGTGATCATCGAGGACAATAGCGACTTGAGAATCGAAATATCGATGCGCCTGATCGAGCATGGATGCTACGTCGTGGCGGGAGAATCATCATACGACGTCATCGAGCAGTTGCGCATTGAAGCATTGGCAAGTGGTCCGCACTTCATCCTCTCCGACTACCGGTTGGAACACGAGGACGGTATTGCTGCAATCGCGGCGGTCCGCGCTGCTACCGACGCCTCGATCCCTGCGATCCTGTGGTCGGGGGACACTTCCTCAGCGGCGCTCAAAAAAGTAGCCGTCAGTGGCATGAAGCTTTTGTCGAAACCGGTTTCTGAACACACCTTGTTGACCTTGCTTGCCAGGTATAAGCCTCCTCAGAGCCTTCCTATGGCGTCCTGTACTCAAACACGAGGTGATTCTAACGCCGGTGAAAACCCCGGGGCCGGAACATCACTGAGCGCGGGTGCAACGGTTCAGAAAGTCGCACGCCGCAGATTCGTTGGATTTGTGAATTATTTTTTGGGACCGGTTGCAGCACTCAGTACCCAGCAGAACCTTCTCGTCAAGCGCGCGCTATTGGAATCACTGTCCCGTCGAGCGGTATATTGGGTGGCGCTACTGTTGTTCGGAAGCTCGCTCGTGTTCGTATTTGGAACATGGATCAAGACGTTAGATATTTATTTTTTGTTCCGTACCGTCTGGATCTTCGGACTGTGGGGAATGGCTGCCCCCATGGCAATATGCTTGCTGAAAAAGACAATGGCGCTTCCAAAGCACGCTGGCGTCAACACGGTCGAGCAGATGCACTGGGCATGGACTACATTGGTCACGCTGACATCGTTATGGTGGGCGGCGGGTAGCTTTGGGTTATTCGCACCCCAATTCCATGGCCCTCTCCCTATTCTTTATTGGATTCTGGGCAGATATTCCTTCTTGGAGATGACGATGATGAGCTATGTATTTACTTTGCTGCTGCTCGCACCTAGTCTTCGCGCGACTTTAGGTTCACTCGTGCTCGGTACTATCCCACTTGGATTTAGCATGGGAACAATTCTATTATTTCACCGACCAGCTGTGCTTAACTGGTTCGCGGCTCAACTAATTGGTTATTGTTTCATCGCATGGTTTTTTTGTTACAACCTGAAGCGCGGATATGTGAAGGAGATTGTTCTCGTCGAGGCCCGATCGCAGGCTGAAGCGGCAATGGCGGAGAAGAGTCAGTTTATCGCTGCGATAAGCCATGACTTGCGCCAACCACTCACAACGCTGGGCTTGAAGCTGAATTATATCGAACGGAACATTAAATCAACGAATCTGGTTGAAGATCTTTCGATTGCACAAAGGCAAGTGGATGCGATGGAAGGTATGATTAACGGCACACTGGATATCTGCCGCCTCGAATCGGGCACCTGGAATGTAGAAATTCAGGCGGTCGTGCTGGCTTCACTTTTACACGACATAGTTGTGGATATGCAGCCACTGGCCCGGGCGAAGGGGCTGACGTTAAGACTCCATAGCCGGCCCTATCTGACCCATACGGACCGACATGCGTTGGACAGGATCGTCCGGAATATGGTGACCAATGCGATCCGTTACACGCCTTCCGAACAGGGAGGCAAGAAGGGACATATTCTCGTGAGTTGCCAAAGACAGGGCAACCTCGTAAAGATAAGCGTCTGGGACAACGGGATCGGCATCCCTGAAGGCAGGCAGGCGGATATCTTTAAAAGCTATGTACAGGTCGACAATCCCGAGAGAAATCGTGAGAAAGGGTTCGGGCTGGGTCTGTCCATTGTCCAGGGTCTCGCGAACCTTCTTGGTCACAAACTGGACGTGGACTCGACACCAGGGCGGGGATCGCGTTTTTCGGTTACGGTCCCCTTCATCGGGCTCATCCCGCCAGAGTTGATCGAGGTTCAAACGGGTGAAGACGGCGACCCGGACCTGACCAATATGGTAGTGGTGATCATCGAGGACAATAGCGACTTGAGAATCGAAATATCGATGCGCCTGATCGAGCATGGATGCTACGTCGTGGCGGGAGAATCATCATACGACGTCATCGAGCAGTTGCGCATTGAAGCATTGGCAAGTGGTCCGCACTTCATCCTCTCCGACTACCGGTTGGAACACGAGGACGGTATTGCTGCAATCGCGGCGGTCCGCGCTGCTACCGACGCCTCGATCCCTGCGATCCTGTGGTCGGGGGACACTTCCTCAGCGGTGCTCAAAAAAGTAGCCGTCAGTGGCATGAAGCTTTTGTCGAAACCGGTTTCTGAACACACCTTGTTGACCTTGCTTGCCAGGTGTAAGCCCAAAGCTTCGATCGAAGGGGCGTGAACGTGATGGCAGCGGAACATAACGAATGGTGTAGCAGAGATCTTTACGACAGCCGCTTATCTGGTCCACTTCCACCGGCCAGTTCGGCGTTGACTCTAAGCGCAGCTTCAACGCGGTTTCTGACTTGAAGTTTGCCTTAAATAACACAAGAAACCTGTCTGACATGTCCTTCAGTGACGTTCAGCTACTGTCCCTGAGAAGCCGGCGGATGACCGGACCACTCCGTTACCTGCCGTTGAGCCCCTGACAGCGCGACAGGCCGCAGTGGGTCGGGTTGCGTCAGCCGCTCTTCAAATTCATCGCCGGAAAGCGGCCAGTGGAATTCCGCTTCCCGGAAGCAATGGGATGGACTCCTCCTCACCCCGACTGGCGCACGGCGCATGATTTCAATTGCGGATTACGTTGTCCGCTCTTTGGCGGGGGAGCAGTCACTCGAATGGCATTGTGCGGTGATGACGAACGGCGGAAACTGGCCGATTGCTGCCCGACATCGATAATCTGGCGTGGGCCGCCGCTTGGGCTGAAACTTCGCGGGGAACCACTCTGGGTAGATAATGAATGTGCGACGCCACGCCCTTTGGGGGCGTGGCTGAGGCAGACAAAGCGCCGGCCGAAGAAGCGACGGCTGCAGCAAAGCGGTCCGCCGTGATGAAGAGCCGAGCGAATGAATGAGGTTATGCGACGATGAACAGGAAGACGCCGTCAGTCCAGACGGTTCCGGCAGATTTCCCGCGCGAAGCACTCAACACACTGCTCAGCGGCGCACAACCGAAAATCGGTTTGCGTCGAATCAACGGCAAAATCTACGCGGGTTTAACCGAAGAGGAGTTGTTTGAGCGATACGACGCATGCGACGACCTCGCGCAACAGCTTGCAGCTTACTGCACGCGCAAAGCCGAAGAAAATCCGGAATGGACACGAGCGTTCAATCTTGAGCGCACGGAGCGCGGAGTTGCGAGGAGAAACCAGGAAGAGTGGGACCTGTCAGCAGCGGAGCTCGCGTGGGTGTTCAGACGGATGCGCGCAATTCTCGATTGGTGAGGTTCTGCGCCGAAACTTCATTGAGCGCGGTGCTCTCGCTCATCATCCATGTCTGAGCTTTCTCGCCCGGCCCGACGATGGCGTCGAGCGAACGAAACAGGCGCACCAGCAACAACGCCAACTCCCATTCCTTGCCTCGCGATTGCTCAAGTTGATATGAGCCCGCGACGAGTCCTGAGACAGAAGCCCTACTGACGCCGAGCACGTCCGCTAGGGTCGCCTGGCTTATACGTAGCGCGGTCGCCGCGCGCACCGCCGCTTTGGAAAGCGTGGCGGCCGGCATTGGACCCGGGGTCCATTTATCGCCCCGCATGTGCATCAGTGATCCACTTCGCTATCCGCGAGAGCGCATCGTCGTCGCTGATTCCCTTGGACGAATCGAGCAGAAGGAAATGCTCGACAAGCTCTCCCGGCTCGCGCCCGAATCGCTCTGCGCCGAACACCGCGTCGTCAACTGCCAGCCAATGCTTCAACCGCTTTCCGTACACGTAGCTGCAGATGACATCGGTACGCTCTGTGCCGTCGAGCACGTAGCTACGTCGGGGCTTGATGTCGCTGGTCGTGCCAACGACGCGCGGCCGTAGTTCAGAAGGCAGGTAAGCGATGACGCGCTCCTCTGGTAGCCGGCGTGCCCAGGAGGTCGTGAGCACAATTTCCACAGCCGGATAGGGCGCGAGCAACTCAACGAGCAGGGGCGCGAATTCAAGCAGCGGGCGCCCCGTGTCGAGGGTGACCTCGTCGTTCTCGTCGACATAGACGTTGCCGACATGGAGCGTGCCGTCGAAATCGACGAACAGGGTGGGTGTCGTGTTACTCATGAGCAATGGCGCGGGCGGAGCACTCTCTCTGCGCGGAGAGCGCCGCTCCATCACTTCGTACCAGTCAACGGTATGGCCGACTGCATGAAGAGCATCGGTCGCGTCATTTCGGTTCATGACGAGCATCTCCAGCCCAAAGCCGCCGAGCACTTTCAACAGCGCTTCGGTGCCGATGGACCGCCCATCCTCGAGGTTGCTCAACTCACTGACGTCAACGTAAAGATAGTCGGCGGCATCGAGGAGGCTCAGCTCACAGCGTAGCCTGGAGTGGCGAACCAGCTGGCCAAGCGCATGAAGGTCTACTGCGAGCGGACGGGGCGCCGCCCTCGGCGTGGATGATGTTGAATACATTGTGTGGTCCGCGGGACAAATAGGTTCCACTCTGTTCCGTTAAATACAGCCGCCAGCGCTCTCGTCTCGATCTCCGCCCGACACAGACGCCGACCAACGAGGGCAACTGCGCACAAAAGTCGTGTCGCCGAGCCACGAAGGAGTTCTTCACGTAAGTTCATTTGTGGCAGGGTGGAAGACAGCTCCTATACGTCGGTAGGCTCCGTGGGATCGTCATCTCGTGTCACAGAGCCGCGTAGCGGGCGGAGGGCGCCGCCCTTGTCCCTTTCGCAGGCGCTCTCCCACCGTTCCGCCGGCACGATGGAGTGCAGCCCAAGTTGTATCGCTGTGGCAATCGGCAGGCGCAAAACCACGTCAGCGCCGCCCTGATCGCCCAGGCGCGCTTCGCGCGTGCGCAATTCCACGCCGACACCCTCGATCTCGAGGTAAACAACGCCCGATTCGAAGACCTCTTCATAGAGGTGCCAGTCCGGTTCGTCGCCTTCTCCACGGTGATGTGCAAGCGTTGCTTTCGTGCTCATGGAATCCTCCAATTCTCGGCTGGTAGCCAAAGTGACCGAAGTTGCGAGCTGCTCAATGTCCCAATACAGCTCGAGGGGCTAGCCGTTCTGCTGAACAAATTCGTTGGTGGCCTTGATGAAGTCAATTGTCTTCCGTGGCCCAGCGTTTTATGTCGCCGGAGGACCCGCCAGTGACCGACGACTTCTCTCTGCCTGCCGAATTCGGGATTGTTCTGGTTTTCCTTCATCTTGATGACTCACTGTGCTCTTTCGGTCCGAGCTGAGTTCCCAGTTAGCAAAGGTACAAGTACAGGAGCCGGCACATACTGCCCCGGTTCACCTGGGAAGGCTGACTTCCCGAGGTCTCCGCTGCATTCAGCCGAGCACGTCCGATCAGAAAGAAAAGCCTGACACAAATGCCGCCTCAGTTGTGCTCATGTTCGGGGCAACGCGTCCTGATCCATTCGTCTCGATAAAGACGGCCTCGATTACCACACAGCTCGCAAAGGCGCGCGCTTAGCATTTCGGCGAGTTCGATCATGCCGTCCTGTGCTGAGTTGTGGCCACTGGCGTAGAAGCGTAGCGTGCCGAATTTTTCCTTGACCTGCGTGGCAACAACTTGCGGAGCACCGTTTGCGGTCGCATTCTGAAGCGCCGCGCAGAGGGCATCGATCAGGTCATACCAGCCATCCCCGCACTCGAAGCCCCAGGATGCAAATGCCGAAGGCATAGCAGGAAGGTCTGGATCGTCCGGATCGGCAACTGTGTCGGCAGTAAAGATCAGCGGGTAGTTGGCGCGCAGCTTGGCGTCCAATTCTGGTCTCATCTGTTTTCTCCGTTGTTGGCGCATTGACGCACGCCGGCCGAGCCGCGTGCTTCGTCGATCACGTTCATCGCGGTGTCGAGCTTCCTGCGGTCCGATCTCGAGAACATAGCGCGCGGACCAGCTACGAAGCGGCCCCGATTGCGATGGCAACTTATGTCGGGATCCCATGGAGGATTCGCCCCAAGAGAGATTCCACCAACTCGGCGCCGGCAGCATCAGTCGCTGCGGCCTCGTACGGCGTCTTGCCACCGAGTTCGGGATGCGGATGGTGCATCCAGGCGTCGGCGTCGGCCGCGTCATCCCAAACCTGCGTTGCGAGGCCCAGGAGCCGCCACGCCTGTCCCGGGTTTTCACGCCAGGGTCTCATGGCGTCCACAGACACACCCGTGACCGACGACTTTCCGGAGCCTGCTAGTTCCATGATTGACCCAGCTTTCACCTTCTGGCTCGCTTCGAGGGGCAATCCATTCTTTTCGACGAACTCGATGGCGGTCTTGATGAACGCCCGAAGGGAATCGAAGTAGGCCGCATCGACGGCGGGCGTGGGCGATGACGTGGTCCCTGCCAACACGACGCTGCGCAGATCGGAGGCCCCGTCGGCGAGGTCGTGGTGGGTGACCCGGATCCACTCGCCGAGAGTGGCCTTCACGCAGTGCTGACACAGGTCGATGCACAAGTCCGTACAGTCACCAAACACCGAATGGAACCCGCCGCGCCAAGCGAGTGACGCCCGTTCGTGCCATTCGCCATCGCCGTCCTCCGGGCTCATCCGGCGCCCGCATCGGTCGCAGGTGCAGGCAGCCACTTCCAGGATAGCCTTTTCACGGTATTCGAGCATGGGCTTCTCCTCCGACTACTGATGGGCGCCGATCAGACGTGTGACGGTCATTCCGCTTCGTCGACACAGACCGGCAAGGCACCCTGCGAAGCCTGGTCTGCGATAGGTCGGATACTCATTCATCACGATTAACACGGTGAAAATTGCTTTTCCGATACTTTTCCGGGCTGCCCCGGCTTTCACAGATCTCGCGACTTTTCGCCAGCCGTGCGGGGAGGCCTGAGCATCAGCTAACGCATGGTGTACGTGCGGACCAACGTACGCTCGCTCATGGCTCGTCCGACCCTGGGACTGGCTCCGAGGGGTCATCGTGGCGGGTGACGGAGCCGCGCAGGCGACGGAGCGCGTCGAGGCGCCGACGTAGGTTCCTGCCTTTGTCAGGGGCACAGACGCTCTCCCACCGATCAGCCGGCACAATTGACGCCAGCCCGAGCTGAGTCGCCGTCTTGATGGGCAGTCGCAATACCACCCTGCCGCCGTGTTCACGCGAGTAAGGCTCGCGCGCGAACAACTCAACGTCAATATCCTCGAGTTCCAGGTACACCACCCGCGACTCGCCGAGTTCTTCGTACAGGTGCCAGCTCGGTTCATCGCCTTCAGCTGGGTGATACGCGAGAGTTGCCTTTGTGCTCATGGGTTCTCCCCGGAGGGGCGCGGCGGAGGCTTCAGAAGAGCACTCCGGGATCGCTTTTTCGTTGTCCGTGCCGATGCTATCAGCCCATTCACGGGCGTTCGACATTGGTACCAGACGTCCGGCAGTCACGTCGTCCAGACCTTCCTGAATCATGCGGCGCTCCACGTTTTCGATGGGCCAGTAATTATTGGCCTTCGCATCGAGGATAGTGATTTTCGCGAGGCCCGTCTCTGAAAATCCCAAATTGACGTTCCAAGTCTGAGAGACGTCTCGAACGATGGTCGCGTTCGAAAACGTGATGTGGAGAATGTCTTCCTCGTCGTCATATTCGATTCTCATCATGTATCCATCCCGATTCCAATGCGGATGAGCAACGTCATCACGCGGTCAGTGCCTTGCAACACCGAACTACCCGTGCACCGCTCCCACCACATGGTCTTTGGCTGCTTCCACCACTGCTGCCGGGTCTGATCCCAGCACCTCCCGAGGACGCTTGCCATGAAGCATGGTATTCGTCGACTCGAACCAGGACGCGATTCGGAATGGCCGGTAGCCCTTGAAGATTTTCAAGATCTCGGCAACTTCAGGAATCGGGTTGCCAAGCTCATCAAAAGCGTACAGGGGGTACAGTGTCTGCCCGGCTCGCTCGATAGAGAAGATCTTCCCAGCCTTTTTCCACCGGTGCGCCGCATTGTGCATGTTGGATGCGTCAGGGTTTTGCCTCTTCCCGACAATCTCCGCGGTGAGCCACTTGGTGTTGTTGAGAACAGCGTCCACCGCCTGCTTCTCCATCTCGGCCCGCGATGGCTCCAGCAATGCGACTGGAGAGGCATCGACAAGCGCGTCAAACTCCGAAAGTCCATCACTGTCGCTAAAACTTAAAGATGCGACAAACCCTTCTGAAAAGATTGTTGGTGCTCTCGCTGCAGCAATGTACTGCCTCGAGCGCTCTTCAATATCGCGGTCATTGCCCGGGTAGAAGACCGAATACTCATGCCCCGATTCGCTGCTTTCCTCGAACGTCCAAGCCTCCGTCGGAACGGTGACCGTCGCAATTTCATCCGCTTCGTCGATCCATGACCAAGCCTCGAGAAATAAGACGACGCTTTCGGGGTCTGCTTCCGATAGGCGCTCTAGCAGCTCACGAACCTTCATCGAAACCTCCTTCGCCAGTAGAAACGTCCCCGGGGTCGACCGTTCCAAACTTCGATTAACTTTATTGCTCGTGCGTTCTGCACCGCGCGTCAGGAGATGCTGGCTAGCTGTTCACACCTTTCTGCTCTATGTATTTTTTGAACAAGTCGTCTTCATAAATGATGTGATTGAGGACTTGTACAAGGGCATCGAAATGGGCGTCGTTGTATGCCTCAGGATTGCTGATCCCGAGTTGCTTCAAATGTTGACGGATGCGCGGACCACCTATCGGGTCTGTCCATATAGCATCGATGCGGTCGAGACAGAACTTGTAGTTCTTGTAGTGAAGATTCCCGACCTTCACAATTTTTGCCAGCATTTGATCAAGACCTAGTCCACAGAAGAACTCTCGCTGCTTTGAGACGCGATGCACATAAAGTTCCTTATGCACATGACGCTCGTAGGCCTGGGCCGAGGGGTGATAGAACGTGCCAACAAGATAGAACGGTGTTGGCACACCCGCGGGGCTGCTAAGTTCAAAAGCCCGTCTGGCAGGGTTGTTACTGCATCCGATCTTGTAGATGCCCGGCATGGACTCGTTAGCCATAACGTAGACGTGGTCGATTATGATCATGGCTTTCAGCACACTCCTGTCGTCAAGCGAGCATTACCGCATTACGGCGCGCGCAGGCAGGCTACGGCCGCAAGTGCGGGGGCGCACAGTGCAATCCAGCCGGCCATCGATACCAAACGGTCAACTTTTTATCTGCGACCGAGCGAAGCACAAGACTCGGTTGATCATGGCGAACGTCTCCCTCAAGTCTGTCGAGAGTGTCTGACCTTTAGGCCGTCACTCGTACCCGGCTCAGGCACAGAAACCATAGCGGAGATGACCCAGCGCCAGCATCACTTGCTCTCGGTCTCCCTGAGCCAGCAAGTCCACTGCGCTGCGGCCGCCGAAACCGATGGTCCGGCTGATGAGCCAGCGCGCTGCCTTGTCTTCCGACTCGAACGTCGCGATGAGTTCCTCGACTATAGTTGGATCGGTCTCGCGCAGCGCTTCCAACGTCCCACGGCCGGCGTCCTCCAAGGACGCGTAGAGCCTGGAGACTTCAGCCGCCAACGCGTCGATCTGCTTCGGTTCAATCTGGGTCATGGGAGTGTTCCTTCTCGTCGGCGACAGACTAAGCCATGGGTTGGTCCCACTAATGGTCTTTGGCTGCTTCAACCACTGCTGCCGGATCCGATCCCAGCACCTCCCGAGGACGCCTTCCGCGGAGCATGCTGTTCGTTGACTCAAACCAAGAGGCGACTCGGAATGGCCGGTAGCCCTTGAAGATTTGCAAGATCCCAGCGTTCTCTGGAGCCTCCGGAGCAAGGTCTCGCTCACACAGATGTTTCGTTTCCTCTTCAGCCCGCAGTCTAGGCGCTTCCGCGTGCGCGCAAGAGAGTTTAGCCAAACACGCCGTGCTCAATCCGACCGAGCGTATCCATCACCTTTTCGGTGCCAACCTTGGTATTGACAAGGCTCAGTGGCGTGACGCCTCCTAGGCCAGCAATCGGTGTCTTGAGCCAGGCGATTGTCAAGCTAAGGTCGTTAAACACCTCGGCAGCGCGAGCACAGATACGCGCGAGTCGCAGTAGCTCGACTGAGTCCCCCTGGCTCCACCCGTCGGTTCCCATACCCACCTCCTGTATCACGCTTTACACAGTATTGACATATGGGCCGCTATCGAAGGCCACGAAGCTAAACTGCGCGGCCTGCGAGGCCGCAGGCTGAGTGCCACCAGTTCGAGGTTGCGTCAAGCGCGCGTTCGTAGCTACACGTTACACGTGTAAGACATTCCAGCACTGACGACATATCTGCGGTGGCCCGCCTTTGCTTTGTTCACGTCAAACAGTCAAACGGCAATTAGTCGATTGTCGACTATAGTCGATTTTGGACTATTTCAGCCTCGGCCGCAAGCTGCTGCTGTTTCCAACAGCTTGGTCTGCTTGTGCAAAAGTCCATCTACTCGGAGCACTACGGTCTCCTGCTCGCAACGCTACGGAATGCAAGAACGGCTGGGGGACTGTCCCAAGCGCAGATAGCCGAAAAACTGGGGCTCACGCAGTCAACTGTCGGAAAGTGTGAGCGGGGAGAGCGTCGACTCGATGTGGTGGAGCTCAGGAATTGGTGCGGCGCGATTGGCCTCACCCTTTACGACTTGGTGCGCGAGTTCGAGGATGCTATTTCACGATTCGAGGCTCTGAAAAGAACCGGCGCGCAAAAGGCGGTTCGAAAGACGGTATCCAAAACGGCGGGCAAGGCGGCTCGAAAGACGGCGCAGAAGGCGCTGAGAAAAGAACCGTCCGAAGACGGTGGTCTAGCGTGAGTTGTCTTGGCACTCCCCAGTGCAGCATAACTGGCTGACCGATCGGCATTGCCTGAGTCTCAGCGCGGCGCATCGAGAGCGCGAAGCGCCGCGTGACAGAAAAGAAATCATCGTCTCCCGGCGGTGAAAGCGAGCGCACGAAAAACTGCTGCGAAATCACGGAAATCGGCGAAGCGGGTGCCGCCAACAGTGCCGACGTCCAGAAAACAAAGCGGCCCGCGCGCGGCGGGCCGGAAATCCATGTGGAGACATGGAGGAGACGAAATCAGTATAAACCCTGACGTGGATTTCTGCACGCCCGAAACGAGAACACCGCACCGCAGCCCATGGAGGGGCCCGGCGCACCCGTGGGGTGGCCGCTTGGAGTGGGGGGTGCTCGCTGCGGTAACCGGATAATCGCGACATGGAGAAGTGCGCGCCTCCTCAAAGGAAGCTATGACCGAGCATTGTCTGTACTTTCGCAGCGCGCACTGCGGTAACAAAGCAATAGCCTTTTATTTTTAGGGGCATATCGCCCACTTGTCTCTCGGCTGAATTGGGCGTCGAGCTCAGACATGCAACAAATATGCAACTGGTTGCGTGTTTTTAAATCTGAAAGTCCGTCAGAAAGCGCGCACTCGGACGGGCGTTCACTCACTCATACACCCCTCCGGAACCCATTCTGTGTCTATATAATGATTCGAGCCCCTCCTGCCGTACCAGAATCATCGAAGGGTTACAGGTTTCGCGCCTGTAACCCTTTTTTGTTTTTGTGCCATGTTGCGCGCCCGGTGGCTGTCAGGCTGTCGCGTGTTCGTACGGCTCGCTTCGGGTGTTTCCCGACTCAGGAAATCGCGCGCGGCGCCGTTAATCCAACAGAACCGTGTGACGCGCCGCGATGGAGGAATCAGCGTGAACCGACTTAGCCTCAACACCAAACTCTGGCTCGCGCTGCTGATTACGTGGCTCGGCCTGCTCGGCCTCGGCGGCTGGGCCGCATGGCAGTCGCGCGCGACGATGCTGGCCGAGCGCAAGTCGGCGGTGCAGAACGTCGTGGAAAGCGCCTACGGCATCGTCGCCGACTACGCGCAGCGCGCCGACCAGCACGAGCTGACGCCCGAACAGGCGCGGCAGCAGGCGCTGGCGCGGCTCTCCGCGATGCGCTACCCCGGCAGCGGCTACATGATCGTGTCGACTGCCACGCCGGTCGTGATCATGCATCCGATGCTCGCCGATCTGCGCAACAAGGACGTGTCGCACTACGCGGACAGCGACGGCAAGCTGCTGTTCGTCGAAATGGTCAAGGTCGCGCAGGCGCACGGGCAGGGCTTCGTCGATTACATGGGCCGCCTCGCCGGCAACAACGAGCGCGTGCCGAAGATCAGCTTCGTCAAGCGCTTTGCCGCGTGGGACTGGTATCTGATTTCGGGTGTCTACGTCAACGACATCGACGCGGCGTTCCGCGCCGACCTGCTGCGCTATCTGCTGACGATCCTCGCGATCGGCAGCTTCAGCACCGTCGCGCTCGTGCTGATCATCCGCAACGTGAAGCGCAGTCTCGGCGGCGAGCCCGCCTATGCAGCGAGCGTCGCGGAGACGATCGCAGACGGCGATCTGTCGTGCCCGGTCACGCTGGCCGGCGACGATCAGGAAAGCATGCTGTTCGCGATGCAGCGCATGCAAAGCCGCCTCGCCGACGCGATCCGGCGCATTCGCGGCGGCACCGAAACGATCACGGTCGCGGCCGAAGAGATCGCCGCGGGCAATCTCGATCTGTCGGCGCGAACGGAACAGCAGGCGTCGTCGCTCGGCGAAACGGCCGCGAGCATGGAGCAGCTGACGGCGACCGTCAAGCAGAACGCCGACAACGCCCTGCAGGCCAATCGCATGGCGCGCTCGGCGTCGCAGCTCGCGGGCGAGGGCGGCGAGGCCGTGCAGCACGTCGTCGCGAACATGCAGAGCATCGCGGCGAGCTCGGCGCGGGTGGTCGATATCATCGGCGTGATCGAAAGCATCGCGTTTCAAACCAACATCCTCGCGCTGAACGCGGCCGTCGAAGCCGCGCGCGCCGGCGAGGAGGGCCGCGGCTTCGCGGTCGTCGCGGGCGAGGTGCGCAACCTCGCGCGCCGCAGCGCCGACGCGGCCAAGGAGATCAAGACGTTGATCGAGGATTCGGTCGCGCGCGTCGGCAGCGGCAAGACGCTCGTCGAGAAGGCGGGCGGCACGATGGAGTCGCTCGTCGATGCGGTGAAGCGCGTGACCGACATCATCAGCGAGATTTCCGCCGCGTCCGACGAGCAGAGCCGCGGCATCGAGCAGGTCAATCTCGCGATCGCGCAGATGGACGAGACCACGCAGCAGAACGCGGCGATGGTCGAACAGGCGGCGGCCGCCGCGCAGTCGATGCAGGAGCAGGCGCAGATGCTGCGCGACGTCGTCAACACGTTCCGCCTGCAGGGGACGGCCGCCGCGCGTTGATGGCCGCGTCGATGGCGCGCTGCCTGCCGAAGTGTGCATGCTATGCTTTTGAGGTCAGGATCAAAAGCCGCCGTGCGCCCGTGCGCGCCGTGCACACTTCGAGGAGAGTCCTACATGTCGACGCGAACCCGTGTGCTGTTCCGCCTCAGTGCCGCGAGCCTCCTGCTCGGTGCGGCGATCGGCGCGCAAGCGGCGAACCTCGGCTTTCTGAGCGACACGCCGATCACTTATATGAGACAGCGTGACAACGCCTCGATCAAGCATGCGGTCATGAGCGCGCTCAATGACAGGAAGGACGGCGAGAGCTTCACGTGGGTCAACGACGGCACCGGCAATAGCGTGAAGATCGACGCGACCATCTCGATGGACAGCACCTCGACCGACGGCGGACGCACCTGCCGCACCCTCGGGGTCGTACTCAATGCGAAAGGGCAATCGATGAACCTGCGTCCGAACTTCTGCAAGGAAGGTGGCGCCTGGCAGCTGCAGAAGCGTTGAGCATGCGTGAGCGCGGCGCGAGAGGTGCATGCAGTGAGGCTGCGCGATGAGCCCGCGAATCGTCTCGTGCGGGATCGTGCTGCTCGATCCCGACGGACGCGTGCTGCTCGCGCACGCCACCGAAACGACGCACTGGGACATCCCGAAAGGCCAGGGCGAGGACGGCGAGGCGCCGCACGTGACGGCGCTGCGCGAGCTGGTCGAGGAAACCGGCATCGCGCTCGAGGCCGATCGGCTGAAGGATCTCGGCCTGTTCGTCTACCGGCGCGACAAGGACCTGCATCTGTTCGCGGCGCGCGCGGGTGCCGGCGAGCTCGATCTGAGCAGATGCACCTGCACGTCGCTGTTTCCGCGCCGCTCGGACGGCACGCTGATCCCCGAAATGGACGACTACCGCTGGGCGTCGATCGAAGAGGTGCCGCGCTATGCGAGCCGTAGTCTGACGCGGCTCTTCGAGACGACGCTGTCGCTCGCGGAGTTGCACCGGTCGCTATAGCCGGCGCACGCCGCCTTCAATCGAGCGCGTGGTCGTTCGGATGCGCGAACAACGCGCGGTTCTGCTCCGACAGCGGGAAATTGACGTTGATGCCATGCGGCGGAATCGGCTGCGTGAACCACTGCCGATACAGACGCTCGGCGTCGCCGGACGTCTGCGAGCGCACGATCACGCGATTCACGAGCGCGCGGAACGGCTCGTCGCCCTTGCGGAACATGCACGCATAAACCTCGTAGCCAAGCGGCGTGCCCGTCACGATGAAATCGTCGGGATGCGGGTCGGTCGCCTTGAAACCGTAGACGATCGGCTCGTCCATCACGAACGCCACCGCGTGACCGTCCTTCATCTTGTTGAAGGCGTCCTGATGGTCGCGCACGCTCATGATGCGCATGTTCAACTGCTTGTCGGTGTTGAGGCTGCGCAGCAGGCGCTCGTCGGACGTGCCCGCGGTCGTCACGACCGGCTTGCCGGCCAGATCGGGGAAATCGGTGATGCCGCTGTTCCTGCGCGTGATCATGCGCACCGCGTACTGGAAAAAGCTGTCTGAAAACGCAGCGACGTTTTCGCGCTCGACCGTGTGCGTGGTCGAGCCGCATTCGAGATCGATCTGGTTGTTCAGCAGCATCGGCATGCGGTTCGACGACGTGACCGTGACTTCGTGAACGCGCAGCTGCGCCATGCCGAGCGTTTTCCTGATTTCATCGACGATCTGCATCGCGATCGCCTGCGAGTAGCCGACCGTGCGCTTGCCGTCGAAGTACGAGAACGGGATCGACGCCTCTCGCACGCCGAGCACGACGACGCCGTCGTCGTGGATCTTTCTCAGCGTGCCGGTCAGTTCATCCGCGCGGGCGGGGCCGGTGAACGCGAGCACGCCGCAGGCGGCCAGCGTAAGCAGCACGCTGTGCATGCCGCGCAGCAGACGCGGGAAGCGTGAGCCGCACGCGCTCCGTGCGATGCGAACCCTACCTTCAGACCCTTCCCCGTGGCGGTCTGCAACCTTCATCGGACCTCCCGGACCGGCGCGCTCAGGCGAGCGCGCAGTGAGTGTCGATCGAAACATCCGGCAACCCGGATGGGCCCGCAACGCCGGGCCCTCGCTGGCGCGGGCTCAGGCCGGCTTGCCCCAACTGTCGCGCAGACTGACGATGCGGTTGAATACGGGCTTACCCGGCTTCGAATCGACGCGGTCGGCGACGAAGTAGCCGTGGCGCTCGAACTGGTAGCGCTGCTCCGGCAGCGCATGGCGCGCGCCGGTTTCGAGGTAGGCCTGGACCACGCGTTTCGAGTCCGGATTCAGCGCTTCGAGGAAGTCGCGGCCGCCGGCGTCCGGTTGCGGTTCCTTGAACAGCCGGTCGTAGATGCGCACTTCGGCCGGGCACGCGGCCGCCGCGCTGACCCAGTGGATGTTGCCCTTGACCTTGTAATTGTTCGCGCCTTCGGTGCCCGATTTGCTGTCCGGGAAGTAGTTGCAGTGCACCGCGACGATATTGCCGTTCTCGTCCTTGTCCGCGTGCGTGCATTCGATCACGTAGCCGTAGCGCAGCCGCACCTTGTTGCCGGGGAACAGGCGGAAGTAGCCCTTCGGCGGTGTCTGCGTGAAGTCCTCGCGCTCGATCCACAGCTCGCGCGAAATCGGAAACTCGCGCATGCCCTGTTCCGGATGATGCGGATGCACCGGTGCGTGGCACGGCTCGGTAAGGCGTTCGGGGAAGTTGTCGATGATCAGCTTGACCGGATCGAGCACGGCGGCGATGCGCGGCGCCTTCTCGTCGAGATCGTCGCGCAGCGCGCCTTCGAACACGCTCATGTCGATCCACGAGTCGACCTTGGTCACGCCGATGCGCTCGCAGAACAGCTGGATCGACTCGGGCGTGAAGCCACGCCGGCGCACGCCGACGATGGTCGGCATGCGTGGGTCGTCCCAGCCTTCCACATGGCCTTCGTTGACGAGTTGCAGCAGCTTGCGCTTGCTGGTGATCGCATAGGTCAGGTTCAGGCGCGAAAACTCGATTTGCTGCGGCAGCGGACGCCCGAAGACACCGGCCTCGGCGAGTTCGTTCAGGATCCAGTCGTACAGTGGGCGGTGGTCTTCGAATTCGAGCGTGCACAGCGAATGCGTGATGTTTTCGAGCGCGTCCGAGATGCAGTGCGTGTAGTCGTACATCGGGTACACGCACCAGGTGTCGCCGGTACGGTAGTGATGCGCGAAACGGATGCGGTAGATGACCGGGTCGCGCATGTTGAAGTTCGGCGACGACATGTCGATCTTCGCGCGCAGCACGTGCTCGCCTTCCTTGAACTCGCCCGCCTTCATGCGGCGGAACAGGTCGAGGTTTTCCGCGACCGAACGCTCGCGGAAGCGCGACGGCGTGCCGACTTCGGTGGCCGAGCCGCGGTTCGCGCGGATTTCCTCGGCCGACTGGCTATCCACGTATGCCTTGCCGCGCTGGATCAGCAGCTCCGCGAACTCGTACAGCTTGTCGTAGTAGTCGCTCGCGAAGTACAGATGCTCGGTGCGGTCCTTTTCCCATTCGAAGCCGAGCCAGCGCACCGAGTCGATGATCGACTCGACGTACTCGACGCTTTCCTTCTCCGGATTGGTGTCGTCGAAGCGCAGATGGCACACGCCGCCGTAGCTGCGCGCGACGCCGAAGTTCAGGCAGATGCTCTTTGCGTGACCGATGTGCAGATAGCCGTTCGGCTCCGGCGGGAAGCGCGTTTCGACGCGCTGGCTCCATTTGCCGGTGCGGTTGTCGTCGTCGATGATGTTGCGGATGAAATTGGATGTCGCGGGCGCGTCGTTGCGTTCGGTATTCATGCGAGAAGATGAGGGTCCGTGGGGGCGCGCAATGCGCCCGTGCCGTGTAGCCGTCAATTCTACCTGACGAGCCCGTTCGCGGCAGGTGGTTGCGGCGCGCAGCCAACGGCGCAGTGGGTTTGGCGCGGCTGCCGGAGTCAGGGAAGCCGGCGCGCGGGGCTGTAACAGGAGGTAAAACGGGTTGGCGACGCGCGCCGCGCCGACTTAGGATGCGCTGCTGCGCGCGGCCCGCGCGCCTGTGCTGGGCCTTCGCGCGGGGCGGGCTTGCCCGAGCCGTCCACGCTGTCCTTCATCTTCCTGCACGAGGCTCCGCTGCTCGTGTGCCATGCTCGCCTCGTTGCCGGAGTTTTCTCGGATGTCTGTCCCGACGCACGGCGCGTTTCGCGCGCCCTTTGCCCGCGCTTTGGCTAGCGCCCGATTTTCTTGCCGTAACCGTCGTGTGCTCGCTTCGGCCTGGTTTGCCGCGCTTGCCGTGAACGTGGCCGCGCCGCTGTCCGCCGCCGCGAAAACACCGGCGCCGAAGCCGGCGCTCGATGCGTCGGCCGTCGCCGCGCCGGATAGCTACAGCGCTGACACCGCGCAGCAGATTTTCGCCGCAGGCGGCAACGCGGTCGATGCCGCGGTTGCGATGGCCTTCACGCTCGCCGTCACGCGGCCCGATGCGGGCAACCTCGGCGGCGGCGGTTTCATGACGCTGCTGGTCGACGGCAAGCCGTATTTTCTCGACTATCGCGAGCGCGCGCCGCAGCAGGCGACCCGCGAGATGTACCTCGACGACAAGGGCAACGTGGCGCCGGGCATGAGCACGGTCGGGCATCGCGCGGTGGCCGTGCCGGGCACTGTCGATGGCATGTGGGAAGCGCAGCGGCGCTTCGGCAAGCTCAAATGGAAGCAGGTGCTCGCGCCCGCGATCCATTACGCGACCGACGGCTTCCAGGTCGACCCACGGCTGCAGCAGCGACGCGACGCGGCCGCGAAGAGTTTCGCCGGCAAAACCAATTTCGACGCCTACTTCGCGAACCTGAAGGCGGGCGCGATGCTGCGCCAACCGGAACTCGCGCAGACGCTGGGGCGGATCGCGAGCGACGGCGGCCGCGAGTTTTACGAGGGCCGCACCGCTCAAATGATCGCCGCGCAGATGTACGGCCACGGCCTGATCACGAGCCAGGATCTGAGCCAGTACAAGGCTCTGTGGCGCGAGCCGCTCGCGGCCGACTGGCACGGCTACCGCGTGATCACCGCGCCGCCGCCGAGCTCGGGCGGCCTCGGGCTGATCCAGATGCTGAAGATGCGGGCCGATCTGCAGCCGGCGTTCGACGGCCTTGCGTTGAATTCAGCGCCGTACATCCATCTGATCGCGCAGATCGAGGATCGCGTGTTCGCGGACCGGCAGCGCCATATCGGCGACCCGGACGCATCGCCGGCGCCGGTCGCGAAGCTGATCGACGACGCCTACCTCGCGCAGCGCGCGGCCGAAGTCAAAGCCGACGAAGCGCCGGCCGCTGCGACGGTGAAACCCGGTGTCGACGGCGGCGCGGCGACGGAGAAGGCGCAAACCACGCATTTCTCGGTGGTCGACAAATGGGGCAACGCGGTGTCGAACACCTACACGCTGAACGGCGATTTCGGCTCGGGCGTCGTGGTGGACGGCGGCGGGTTCCTGCTGAACGATGCGATGGACGATTTCGTGATCAAGCCAGCCGTCGCTGGCGCGACCGGCGCGGCGTCGACACCCGGCGCCGCCGATGCCGAGCCGGATGCGATCGCGCCGGGCCGCCGCCCGATTTCGTCGATGACGCCCACGCTGCTGCTGAAGAACGGCAAGATCGCGCTAGCGATCGGCACGCCCGGCGGCTCTCGCATCCTGACGACGATCTTCCAGGTGATGACGAATCTGTACGACTTCGACATGTCACCGACGGACGCGCTCGCCGCGATGCGTTTCCATCATCAACTGCTGCCGCCAAAGACGATCTACTTCGAGCCGTACCGTCCCGCGCCGGATGAGCTCGCCACGCAATTGAAGGCGCTCGGCTTTACGGTCGAGCAGCAGTCGTTCAACGGCGACGTGCAGATGATCCGCGTGGACGGCACGACCCCCGAGCCCGCGAGCGATCCCCGTGGTGGCGGCGTGGCACGCGTGATACGGTAGACGGCCCGCCGCGCTATCCCGCGAGCGGGCGATAAGCCGAACACGGGGAAGCACGATGAGCGAACACCAACCGCCGTTTGCGACGATCGTGGTGGCGAGCAGCGACGATCCTTATGGCGGCGTGCCGTTTTCACAAACCTGCGCGAACGCGTGGGGCAGCCGCTGGATCGGGATCGGCGCGCGCGGCCACATCAACGCCGACAGCGGTCTCGACGATTGGGACGAGGGGCGCGGCTGGCTGGCTTCGCTAACGGCGATGCGCTGAGTCTCGCCGCCTGCTCGATCAGATCACCGCTTTGCGCTTCAACTCGGCAATCGTCTGCGCGTCGTATCCGAGCACGTCGCTCAGCACCCGCTCGGTATGCTCGCCGAGCAGCGGCGGATGGCTCAGCGCCTGCGGCGGCGTGCCGGTCATGGTGATCGGGTTGCGCACGAGCTTGACCGTGCCGCCCGACGGATGCGGCAGATCGACCTGCAGACCGCGCGCGACCACCTGCTCGTTGTCGAACACTTCGTCGAGGTTGTTGATCGGCCCGCACGGCACGCCGGCCGCTTCGAGCGCCGCGATCCAATGCTGCTTGCCCTGCAGGCGGACCATGTCCGCGAGCATCGGCACGAGCAGTTCGCGGTTGCGCACGCGCGCGGGGTTGGTTGCGAAACGCTCGTCGTCGGCGAGTTCCGGGCGGCCGCCCACTTCGACGAACTTGCGGAACTGTCCGTCGTTGCCGACCGCGACGATGATCCAGCCGTCGCTGGTCTGGAAGGTCTGGTAGGGCACGATGTTCGGATGCGCATTGCCCCAGCGCGCCGGCGGCTGGCCGCTCGCGAGGTAGTTCGAGTTCATGTTGGCGAGCATCGCGACCTGCACGTCGAGCAGCGCCATGTCGATGTATTGGCCAACGCCCGTGCGGTCGCGGTGCGTGAGCGCGGTCAGCACCGCGATCGTCGAGTACATGCCGGTCATCAGGTCGGCGATCGCGACGCCGGCCTTCTGCGGGCCGCCGCCCGGCTGAGCGTCACGCTCGCCGGTGATGCTCATGAAGCCGCCGATCCCCTGCACGATGAAGTCGTAACCGGCGCGCTGCGCATACGGGCCGGTCTGCCCGAAGCCCGTGACCGAGCAGTAGATCAGGTCGGGCTTGACCTCTTTGAGCGAGTCATAGTCGAGGCCGTACTTCTTCAACTGGCCGACCTTGTAGTTCTCGAGCACGACGTCGCTTTGCGCGGCCAGTTCGCGCACGATCCGCTGACCCTCGGGCGACGCGATGTCGAGCGTGACCGAGCGCTTGTTGCGGTTCGCCGCGAGATAGTAGGCGGCCTCGCGCGTGTCCGCGCCGTCCGGCGTTTTCAGATAGGGAGGCCCCCAGTGGCGCGTGTCGTCGCCGACCTCGGGGCGTTCGATCTTGATGACGTCGGCGCCGAAATCGGCGAGCGTCTGCGCGCACCACGGACCGGCGAGCACGCGGGTGAGATCCAGCACGCGGATGTGACTGAGAGCGCCCATGTTCCTGAATGTCTCCTGATGGTTGCAGGCCGCGCGGCGAGCTGCCATGCGTTATTTCGCGCGAAGTTTCGTGGAAGTCATCTTAAGCGATTCGCGCTCGCGGGCGCAGTCAGCCGAACGTCATGGCGCGGATCGGACGAGCGGACACGCGAGCGCCAACCAGGCGGCGCGCGGTGCCGCGCGCGCTTGCCGATCCCGTATAATCAGTCGTTTAAAGAAACCGACAGTTGGCGCATCCCACCGACCGCCAGTCTCCGTCAGGAACCGTCAGGACCGCCCCCCGCCCGCTATGAAAGCCGCTGAAATCCGCGAGAAA
Organism: Paraburkholderia sp. MM6662-R1; assembly: GCF_050436245.1. Lineage (NCBI taxonomy): Bacteria > Pseudomonadati > Pseudomonadota > Betaproteobacteria > Burkholderiales > Burkholderiaceae > Paraburkholderia > Paraburkholderia sp. MM6662-R1. The sequence continues at coordinate 3,833,512 of NZ_JBNDLV010000001.1, forward strand.
TTCCTCAAGTTCTTCGAATCGAAGGGCCATACGATCGTCCGTTCGTCGAGCCTCGTGCCCGGCAACGACCCGACACTGCTCTTCACCAATTCGGGGATGGTGCAGTTCAAAGATGTGTTCCTCGGCGCGGAATCGCGTCCGTATTCGCGGGCCACGACCGCGCAGCGCAGCGTGCGCGCCGGCGGCAAGCACAACGACCTCGAGAACGTCGGCTACACCGCGCGTCACCACACGTTCTTCGAGATGCTCGGTAACTTCTCGTTCGGCGACTACTTCAAGCGCGACGCGATCCACTACGCGTGGGAACTGCTGACCGGCGTCTACCAGCTGCCCAAAGACAAGCTCTGGGTCACCGTCTACCAGGAAGACGACGAAGCGCACGACATCTGGGCGAAGGAAGTGGGCGTGCCGGTCGAGCGCATCGTCCGCATCGGCGATAACAAGGGCGCGCGCTACGCATCGGACAACTTCTGGCAGATGGCCGACACCGGCCCGTGCGGCCCGTGCTCGGAAATCTTCTACGACCACGGCCCGGACGTGTGGGGCGGGCCGCCGGGATCGCCCGAGGAAGACGGCGATCGCTACATCGAAATCTGGAACCTCGTGTTCATGCAGTTCAACCGCGACGCGCAGGGCAACATGACGCCGCTGCCGAAGCAATGCGTGGACACCGGCATGGGCCTCGAGCGCATCGCCGCGGTGCTGCAGCACGTGCACAGCAACTACGAGATCGACCTGTTCCAGGCGCTCATTCAAGCCGCTGGCCGCGAAACCGGCGTGACCGATCTGGGCAACAACTCGCTGAAGGTGATCGCCGATCACATCCGCGCGTGCTCGTTCCTGATCGTCGACGGCGTGATTCCGGGCAACGAAGGCCGCGGCTACGTGCTGCGCCGTATCGTGCGCCGCGCGATCCGCCACGGCTACAAGCTCGGCAAGAAGGGTTCGTTCTTCCATCGCCTCGTCGCCGACCTCGTCGCGCAGATGGGCGACGCTTACCCTGAACTGAAGCAGGCCGAGCAGCGCGTGACCGACGTGCTGCGTCAGGAAGAAGAGCGCTTCTTCGAGACGATCGAACACGGCATGTCGATTCTCGAAGCCGCTTTGGCCGATCTCGACGCCGCAGGTGGCAAAACCAGCGGCAAGACGCTCGACGGCGAACTCGCGTTCAAGCTGCACGACACCTACGGCTTCCCGCTCGACCTGACCGCGGACGTCTGCCGCGAGCGCGAAGTGACGGTCGACGAATCCGCGTTCGACGACGCGATGGCGCGTCAGCGCGAGCAGGCTCGCGCGGCGGGCAAGTTCAAGATGGCGCAGGGCCTCGAATACTCGGGCGCGAAGACCACCTTCCACGGCTACGAAGAAATCGTCTTCGACGACGCAAAGGTCGTCGCGCTGTACGTCGATGGCGCGTCGGTGCAGCAGGCGCAGGCCGGCCAGCAGGCGGTCGTCGTGCTCGATCACACGCCGTTCTACGCGGAGTCGGGCGGCCAGGTCGGCGACCAGGGGGTGCTCGCGAACGCCAGCACGCGCTTTGCGGTCGTCGATACGCTGAAGGTTCAGGCCGACGTGGTCGGCCACCACGGCACGCTCGAGCAGGGCACGCTGAAGCTCGGCGACATCGTCAAGGCCGAAATCGACGCGGTGCGCCGCGCCCGCACGGCGCGCAACCACTCGGCCACGCACCTGATGCACAAGGCGTTGCGCGAAGTGCTCGGTTCGCACGTGCAGCAGAAGGGCTCGCTCGTCGACGCCGACAAGACCCGCTTCGACTTCGCCCACAACGCGCCGATGACGGACGAGCAGATCCGCCGCGTCGAGGAAATCGTCAACGCCGAAGTGCTGGCGAACGCGCCCGGCATCGTGCGTGTGATGTCGTACGACGAGGCGGTGAAGGGCGGCGCAATGGCGCTGTTCGGCGAAAAGTACGGCGACGAAGTGCGCGTGCTCGACCTCGGCTTCTCGCGTGAGTTGTGCGGCGGTACGCACGTGAATCGCTCGGGCGACATCGGTTTCTTCAAGATCGTGATGGAAGGCGGCGTCGCGGCCGGTATCCGTCGCGTCGAAGCGATCACGGGCGACAACGCGGTGCGCTACGTGCAGGAGCTCGAAGCGCGCGTCAACGCGGCCGCGGCCGCGCTGAAGGCACAACCGGCGGAACTCACGCAGCGCATCGGCCAGGTGCAAGACCAGGTGAAGGCGCTCGAGAAGGAACTGGGCGCGCTGAAGTCGAAGATGGCGTCGAGCCAGGGCGACGAACTCGCGGGCCAGGCGATCGAAATCGGCGGCGTGCATGTGCTCGCGGCGACGCTCGAAGGCGCGGACGTGAAGACGCTGCGCGAAACGGTCGACAAGCTCAAGGACAAGCTGAAGAGCGCGGCGATCGTGCTCGCGTCGGTGGAAGGCGGCAAGGTCAGCCTGATCGCGGGTGTGACCGCCGACGCCAGCAAGAAGGTCAAGGCGGGCGAACTGGTCAACTTCGTGGCCCAGCAGGTGGGCGGCAAGGGCGGCGGCCGTCCGGACATGGCGCAGGCCGGCGGTACCGAGCCGGCCAACCTGCCGGCGGCGCTCGCGGGCGTCAAGGGCTGGGTCGAAGGGCAGCTTTGATTCTGATGGTCGCTTTTGCTGAAGCCGACCGGGTTGCGTCGAACCTGGTCGGCGGGGCGGATTCAACGATCAGACCACATTCGCATCCGCGGACGCCACCGCATCCACCTCGGCTGTCCCTTCCTGCGACGCCACCAGCGTGCGTCGCAGCGCATTGAGCGCCGACGAAAAATGCCCGCGTCGCCACACCAGCAGCGTGTCGATCATGCCGATATCGGGCAATTCGTGCACCGCGATATTGCTCGTGTCGGTCTGCAGATCGAGCACCGAGCGCGGTGCGACCGCGACGCCCGCTCCGGCCGCCACGCACGCGACGATCGCGTGATACGAGCCGAGCTCCAGCACCCGTTGCGGCCGCGTGCCGTGCTCCAGATACCACTTCTCGATATACGCGCGATAAGCGCAGCCCCGCTCGAACGCGATCAGCGTCGATAGCGCGATGTCGCGCACTTCGCGGATCGGCCGATGACCGCGCGGCGTCAGCATCACGAGTTCCTCGCGGAAGATCGGCACGGTCTCGAACAGATCGCCGAGCGTGGCCGGATCGAGCGGCGTCGCGACCAGCGCCGCATCGACCTCGAACTCGCGCACCCGCTCGATCAGCCTGCCGGTCGTGCCGGTCTCGAGTTCCAGTTCGACGGCCGGCCATTGCTGGTGATATTGCGCGAGCAGGCCCGGTAGACGCGTCGCCGCGACGCTTTCCATCGTGCCGAGACGCAGACGCCCGCTCGGACGATCCTCGCGCACCGCGTGCCGCGCCTCGTCGGCGAGCGCGAGCAGCCGTTCCGCGTAGGGCAGCAGCGTCTCGCCGGCCGGCGTCAGCACGAGGCGGCGGCCGTCGCGGATGAATAGCTCGGTGCCGAGCTGTTCCTCGAGCTGCTTGATGCGCGTGGTTACGTTCGATTGCACGCGATTGAGCTTCGCCGCGGCGCGCGTCACGCCGTTTTCGCGCACAACCGCGCGAAAAATGGTCAGAGCGGCCAGATCCATGATTCTCTCCGGGCGATGGATAACATCATAATTATTCATTTTTCGTGATTCAAAGGTCAAGCTAGTATGAATTCATACCATCGCCGTTTGACCGTCCGATCATGAACGATCTCGCTTCCCACGCGTACCCGCGCTTCCACGAGCCGCACGCCGCCCGGCGCGCGGCGCTCGCCTGCATGGTCACGTTGGCCGTCGCGCTCGGTATCGGGCGCTTCGCATTCACGCCGCTGCTGCCGCTGATGCTGCACGGCGCCGCGCTCGGCCAGCCGCAGATCGATATCCAGCATGGCGGCTGGCTCGCGTCGTTCAATTACGCCGGCTATTTCGCCGGCGCGATGACGTGCGCGGCGCTGCGGGTCGAGCCCGCGCGCATGGTGCGCGTCGGACTCGCCGCGACCGTGCTGCTGACGCTCGCGATGGGCGTCACCGGCCAGTTCTGGGTGTGGGCGCTGGTGCGCTTCGTTGCCGGCGCGGTCAGCGCATGGACCTTCGTGTTCGCGTCGCAGTGGGGCTTGCGGCGGCTCGCCGAACTCGGCGCGCAGGCGTGGAGCGGCGTCATCTATACGGGGCCGGGCGTGGGCATCGTCGGCACCGGCTTGCTGGTCAGCGTCGCGGGCGGCTATGGCGCGGTGGTCGGATGGATCGGCTTTGCGGTGATCGGCGCGGTGCTGTCGGTGCTGGTGTGGCCGGTGTTTGGCGAAGCGCGGCGTGCGGGAACGGCGAAGCCTGCCGCTGCAAGCTCCGCAACCGCAAAGCCCGCCACCGGATCGCGCGCCAGCGCAAACCAGCCGCCTCGTACGGCCGGCATTCAGACGAGCCATGCCGTCCACCGCGCCGACGCGTTGTGGCTGGTCCTGCTCTACGGTATCCCGGGCTTCGGCTACATCATCACCGCGACCTTTTTGCCGGTCATCGCGCGCCACGCGTTGCCGGGCTCGGCTTGGCCGGACCTGTTCTGGCCGATGTTCGGTGCGGCGCTGATCGTCGGCGCGTTGCTCGCCGCGCGTTTGCCCGTGCATTGGGACAACCGCGCGCTGCTCGCGGGCTCGTATGTGCTGCAGGCGCTCGGCATCGCGCTGGGCATCGTGTGGCCGACGACGGGCGGATTCTCGCTCGGCAGCATCCTGATCGGCCTGCCGTTCACCGCGATCACGCTATTCGCGATGCGCGAGGCGCGGCGTCTGCGCGGCGACGACGCGGCCGGGCTGATGGGTTATGCGACGGCGGCCTATGGCATCGGTCAGATCGCGGGTCCGTTGGTGGCCGCGCCGATTGCCGCGCACACGGGGTCGTTTTCGCTGGCGCTGTGGCTCGCCGCGGGCGCGCTGCTGGCGGGGGCGGCGGGCCTGATCGCAGTGACGCGCGTGCCGCGTGGCCCGCGCCGTGGCCGCATGCCGGATTGCGGTTGCAGCTAAGACGCGAAAACAAATCTCGCACGAGCGCACTAAAATGACCGCTTTCCGTCATTCCCTCGCGCCTGTCGCCGGGCGCGTCGCTCGACCATGCAACATTTCGCGTCCGACAACTACGCCGGCATCTGTCCCGAAGCGCTCGACGCGCTGATCGCCGCCAACAACAGCGGCCACGAGCCGTCCTACGGCGACGACTCCTGGACCAACCAGGTCTGCGACCGTCTGCGCGACCTGTTTCAGACCGATTGCGAAGTGTTCTTCGTGTTCAACGGCACGGCGGCCAACTCGCTCGCGCTCGCGTCGCTGTGCCAGTCGTACCACTCGGTGATTTGCCACGAACTCGCGCACATCGAGACCGACGAATGCGGCGGTCCCGAGTTCTTTTCAGGTGGCTCGAAACTGCTGACGGCGCCGGGCATCGCCGGCAAGCTCACGCCCGATGCGATCGAGTCCATCGTCACGCGGCGCGCCGATATCCACTATCCGAAGCCCAAGGTCGTCACGCTGACGCAGTCGACCGAGGTCGGCACCGTCTACAGCGTCGAGGAAGTGCGCGCCATCGCGGCGATCGCGAAGCGTCGTCATCTGAAGGTGCACATGGACGGCGCGCGTTTCGCGAACGCGGTCGCCGCGCTCGACGTGCATCCGTCGGAGATTACGTGGCGCGCGGGCGTCGACGTGCTGTGTTTCGGCGGCACCAAGAACGGCTTGCCGGTCGGCGAGGCGGTGGTGTTCTTCGACCGCGCGCTCGCCGACGATTTCGCCTATCGGTTGAAGCAGGCGGGACAGCTCGCATCGAAGATGCGCTTCATCTCCGCGCCGTGGCTCGGCCTGCTCGACAACGACGTGTGGTTGCGCAATGCGCGTCACGCGAACGCGATGGCGCGTCTGCTGGAGACGCGGTTGCAGGAAATCCCCGGCGTGAGCATCATGTTTGCGAGCGAATCGAACGCGGTGTTCGCGCAGTTGCCGCCGCATGCCGCGAAGGCGATGCGCGCGCGCGGCTGGAAGTTCTACGAGTTCATCGGCGCGGGCGGTTGCCGGCTGATGTGCGCGTGGGACACGCAGTCCGACACGGTCGAGCGTTTCGCCGCCGACGTGCGCGGGCTGTGCGTCGCGTGATGGAAGACGCGTGAGGTTGCTGGAACCCGAGTTACCACCGGCGCCTCGATGCACCACTCGGCACACTCGCAAAGCCACCCAACTACGCCCCGCCAGACAACACGAAACAAAGAGACGTCCCCCCGCCATGACCGAGTACCGATTCTGTCCCCGCTGCGCGAAACCCCTGACCGAACGCGCCGACCCCGATCACGAGGGCGGCCGCGTCCGTCAGAGCTGTCCCGATACCGAGTGCGGCTACGTCCATTGGAATAACCCGCTGCCGGTCGTCGCGGCGATCGTCGAGTACGAGGGCAAGATCCTGCTCGCGCGCAATGCGGCGTGGCCCGAGGGCATGTTCGCGCTGATCACCGGCTTCCTCGAAAACGGCGAGACGCCGGAGCAGGGCATCGCGCGCGAAGTGATGGAGGAGACGTCGCTGCACGCCGGGTCGGTCGAGCTGATCGGCGTGTACGAATTCATCCGCAAGAACGAGCTGATCATCGCGTATCACGTAAAGGCGCATGGGACGATCGCGCTGTCGCCCGAGCTGCTCGAATACCGGCTCGTCGAGCCCGCGAAGCTGCGGCCGTGGCGCGCGGGCACCGGCCAGGCGCTCGGCGAATGGATGCGGCGACGCGGGTTGCCGTTCGAATTCGTCGAGCGGCCGGGGCAGTGAGGCGTTCGGCCCATCGAGCCGCAACATTAGCCAGCACACAGACGACGCAGAAATCACAGCCAACATGGAGACAGCCCACAACGCACGCGACACCACACGACTCGGCACATCCATCGACGCATCACCGAACCGATCATCCACGTCAACCGGCGGTCAATGAGCGCACGCTCAGGGAGAAAACGGCATGGCCTACATCTACTACCTGACCCATATTCATCTGGGCTACGACGCCCTGTCGCAACTGTCGTCCGAGTGCACGCGCATCGGCATCGAGCGGCCTCTGGTGATCAGCGACAAGGGCGTCGTCGCGGCCGGCATCGCGCGGCAGGCACTCGACGCGCTGAAGCTCGGCGACGTGCCGCTGTTCGACGACACGCCGTCGAACCCGACCGAGGAAATGGTGCTCGCGGCCGCCCAGGTGTATCGCGACGAGCGCTGCGACGGGCTGATCGCGGTGGGCGGCGGTTCGTCGATCGATCTCGCGAAGGGCGTCGCGATCGCGGCCACGCATCCGGGGCCGCTCACGCAGTACGCGACGATCGAAGGCGGCAGCGCGAAGATCACCGACGCCGTCGCGCCGCTGATCGCGATTCCGACCACCGCCGGCACTGGCAGCGAAGTCGCGCGCGGCGCGATCGTGATTCTGAACGACGGCCGCAAGCTCGGCTTTCACTCGTGGAATCTGCTGCCGAAATCGGCGCTGTGCGATCCCGGTCTCACGCTCGGCTTGCCGCCGGGGCTGACCGCCGCGACCGGCATGGACGCGATCGCGCATTGCATCGAGACCTTCCTCGCGCCGGCCTTCAATCCGCCCGCCGACGGTATCGCGCTCGACGGCCTCGAACGCGCGTGGCACAGCATCGAGCGCGCGTGCGCGGACGGCCGCGATCGCGAGGCGCGCCTGAACATGATGAGCGCGTCGATGCAGGGCGGGATGGCGTTCCAGAAGGGCCTCGGCTGTGTGCACTCGCTGTCGCATCCGCTGGGCGGCCTGAAGGTGAACGGCCGCACGTCGCTGCATCACGGCACGCTGAACGCGGTCGTGCTGCCCGCGGTGCTGCGCTTCAACGAGCGCGCGCCGAGCGTGGTGGCCGAGCGTCGCTATGCGCGCATGCGTCGCGTGATGGGGGTGCCCGAGCATGCGGATCTCGCGCAGGCGCTGTTCGACATGACGGCGCGGCTTGGACTGCCGACCGGCCTCAGGCAAATGGGCGTCGACGAAAGCATGTTCGACAAGGTCGTGCAGGGCGCGCTGGTCGACCATTGTCATCGCACGAATCCGCGCGAGGCGAGCGCCGACGACTATCGCCGCATGCTGACCGAGTCGCTGTGATCCTCGCGTCCACCCACCGCCACGTCCGATGAACAGACCCGCCCCCGCCGGCCGCGCCGCGTATCCGCACTTCCTGCCGATCACCACGCGCTGGATGGACAACGACGTCTACGGCCACGTGAACAACGTCGTCTACTACAGCTATTTCGACACCGTCGTGAACGAGTATCTGGTCCGCGCGCGCGTACTCGATTTCGAACACGGCACGACGATCGGGCTGGTCGTCGAGACGCAGTGCAACTACTTCGCGCCGCTCGTGTTTCCCGATCGCATCGAGGCGGGCTTGCGCGTCGCGCGGCTCGGCACGTCGAGCGTGCGCTACGAGGTGGGGCTATTTCGCGACGGCGACGCCGAGCCCGCCGCGCAAGGGCACTTCGTGCACGTCTACGTGGATCGCGCGACGCGCCGTCCCGTGAACCTGCCCGCCGAGCTGCGCGCGGCGCTCGAACCGTTGTGCGTCGTCGGGCCGGCGGACTAGACGCGTGCAGTCGTTCATCATCACTCTGCTCAACGGCCTGAGCTACGGGCTGTTGCTATTCATGCTGTCGGCCGGGCTGACGCTGATCTTCAGCATGCTCGGCGTGCTCAACTTCGCGCATGCGAGCTTCTATATGCTCGGCGCGTACGTCGGCTTTTCGGTGGCGTCGCGCGCCGGCTTCTGGAGCGCGCTGGTGGTTGCGCCGCTCCTCGTCGGGCTGCTCGGCGCGGCGCTCGAACGCTGGCTGCTGCGGCGCGTGCGCGGGCGCGGGCACGGGCATCTGCCCGAACTGCTGCTGACGTTCGGCGCCGCCTATCTGCTCGGCGAATTCGTCAAGCTCGGCTGGGGGCTCGGTCCGCTGTCGGCGAGGATTCCGGCGGTGCTCGACGGGTCCGCTGTTCTCGCTGTACGGCGCGGTCTTCACGCGCTACCGCGCGTTCATGATGGCGGTGTCGCTCGCGATGCTCGCGGCGCTCGTCGCGATGCTGCGCGTGTCGAAGATTGGCTTGATCGTGCGCGCCGCGCTCACGCATGCGCAGGCCGTCGAAGCGCTCGGGCACGACGTGCCGCGCGTGTTCACCGGCGTGTTCGCGGCCGGCACCGCGCTCGCCGCACTGGCCGGCGTGATCGGCGCGCCGCTGTTCGTCATCGAGCCGGCGATGGCGGAGTCGCTCGGCTCGATCGTGTTCGTCGTGGTCGTGATCGGCGGGCTCGGGTCGCTGAGCGGGGCGCTCGTCGCGTCGCTGCTGGTGGGGTGCCTGCAAACGCTGGCGGTCGCGAGCGATCTGTCGTTGGGCGACGTGGTGTCGCTCGCCGGCGCGGTGCTGCCGCCCGAATGGGACGCGCTGACGCTCGCGCAACTGGCGCCGCTGCTGCCGTACCTGCTGCTCGTCGCGGTGCTGGCGACGAGGCCGCGCGGGCTGTTCGGACGGCGTGACGATCATGCGTAAGCGGAGCGGGTCGTCAAACGCGCTGGAAAGCGAGGTGCCGCCTCGCGGGGGCGGCCGTGCGCTCGCGCCGTGGCTCGCGCTCGTCGCCTTTCTGGCCGTACCGCCTTTCATCTGGCCGCACAGCTGGCTGCTCGGCTATCTCGCGCAAAGCGCGACGATGATCGTGTTCGCGCTGTCGTACAACCTGCTGCTCGGCGGGACCGGGCTGCTGTCGTTCGGGCACGCCGCTTATGCGGGGCTCGGCGCGTTGATCGCCGCGCGGGTGTTCAACGCGGGCGGCGTGCCGCTCGTGCTGCTGCCGTTGCTCGGCGGCATCGGCGGCGCGCTGTGCGGCGTGCTGTTCGGCTTCATCGCGACGCGCCGTGCCGGCACCGCATTCGCGATGATCACGCTCGGTCTCGGCGAGCTCGTCGTCGCGGCCGCGTGGACGCTGCCGGGCTGGTTCGGCGGCGAGGCGGGCGTCGCGATCGATCGCGCGAGCGGGCCACTGTTCGGCGGCTGGAGCTTCGGTCCGGCGCGCGAGGCCTATGCGCTGATCGCGCTGTGGAGCGTCGTGGCCAGTGTCGCGATGTTCGCGCTGTCGCGCACACCGTTCATGCGGCTCGCGAACGCCGTGCGCGACAACCCGGCGCGCGCGGCGGCGATCGGCTGCTATCCGCGGCGGATTCGCTATGGCGTGATCGTGCTGTCGGCGTTTTTCGCGGGCGTCGCGGGCACGCTCGGGCTGATCAATATCGAGCTCGTATCGACTGAGAGCGTCGGCATGATGCGCTCGGGCGCGGTGCTGATCGCGACCGTGATCGGCGGCACGGCGGCGTTCTTCGGGCCGGTCGCGGGGGCGATCGTGCTGACGTTTTTCAGCGTGGTGGTCGCCAGTGTCACGCGGGCGTGGCTGTTCTATCTCGGACTGTTCTTCGTCGTCGTCGTGCTGGCCGCGCCGGATGGGCTCGCCGGCTTTGCCTCGCGGCAGACGGCGCGGATTGCCGCCAACGGCTGGCGACGTTGCCGTGCCGCGTATTGGTGGAGCGCGGCGGCGGGGTTGCTGTGGCTCGCGGCCATCGTGTTCGCGGTGCAGTGGGCCTATGCGGCGCAGTTCGGCGCGGACGAAGGTGCGGTTTCAGGTGGGTTGTTCGGCGCATGGTTCGGCGCCGGTGCAGGTGCGGGCGCTGGCGCGGGTACCGATGTCACCGTCGCGCCGCCGCTGTCGGCGCTTGCCGCCTCGCCGCTTCCTCTTGCGCTGGCGCTCGTTGCGCTCGCCGCTCTGGCCGCGCTGACCACGCGCCATGCGCTGCGCGCGCATGCGCGCCTCACGGCCCATGCACGCGCGGCACGATTCCCCGGAGCCGCACGATGATCCCCGCACTCGCGCTCCACGGCATCGAAAAGCGTTTCGGCTCGACGCAAATTCTGCGCGGCGTCGATCTCGCGATCGAGCCAGGCGAGCGGCACGCGCTGATCGGCCCGAACGGCGCGGGCAAGTCCACGCTGTTCAACCTGATCGGGGGCGGCGCGCGGCCGAGCGCGGGGCGTATCCACCTGTTCGGCGCGGACATCACGCGGCTCGCGCCGGCCGCGATCGCGCGCCGTGGCCTCGCGCGCAGCTTTCAGAGCACCAGCGTGTTCGCGCGGCTGTCCGTGTTCGACAACCTGCGCTGCGCGGCGCAGCTTGCCGAGCGCGATCGCACGCGCTGGTGGCAGCGTCTGACCGGCACGGCCGCGGTCGATGCGCGCGCGGCCGACGTGCTCGACGCGGTCGGCCTCGGCGCGCGCCGCGACGTCGCGGCCGGCACGCTCAGCTACGCGGAGCAGCGCGCGCTCGACCTCGGCATCGCGCTCGCGGGCGGCGCGCACACGCTGCTGCTCGACGAACCGACGGCGGGCATGAACCGCGCAGAAGCGGCACGCGCGATCGAGCTGATCCGCGACACCACCGCCGGCCGCACGCTGCTGATGGTCGAGCACGATATGGATGCGGTGTTCGCGATCGCCGATCGCATTTCGGTGCTGGTGCAAGGGCGCATCATCGCAAGTGGATCGCCGGCCGCGATTCGCGCCGACGCGGCGGTACGGGCCGCGTATCTGGGTGAACGCTTCGACGTCGGCTCAGGCGCGCGGGCGGGTGATGAACCGGACCACGGAGCAGGCCTATGAGCGCGCTGCTCGACATTTGCGACCTGAATGCGTGGTACGGCGCGAGCCAGGCGTTGCACGGCGTCACGCTGAGCATCGAGCCCGGCGAAGTGGTCGCGCTGGTCGGCCGCAACGGCTCGGGCCGCTCGACGCTCGCACGCGCGATCATGGGCCTCGTGCGCTGCGAGGGCGAACTGCGTTTCGCGGGGCGTTCGCTCGCCGGTCGGCGCACGTTCGAGATCGCGCGGCTCGGGCTCGGCTATGTGGCCGAGCATCGCGACGTGTTCGCCGCGCTGAGCGTGCATGAAAACCTGCTGCTCGGCATTGCGCCGGCTGCCGCATCGCGTGCGCGCGGCCGCGCGCCGCGCTTCACGCTCGACGACGCGTACGCGCTTTTTCCCGTGCTCGCCGGGCGCAAGCGCACGCGCGCGGGCGTGCTGTCGGGCGGCGAGCAACAGATGCTCGCGCTCGCGCGGGCGCTGCTCGGAGATCCCGATCTGCTGTTGATCGACGAGCCCGGCGAAGGCCTCGCGAGTCTCGTGATGCAGCAGGTCGCCGCCTGTCTGCACGCGCTGCGCGAGCGTGGCGTCGCGATGTTGCTGATCGAGCAGCGGCTCGTGATCGCGCGGGACATCGCGTGCCGCGTCGCGGTGATGGGGCACGGCGAGATCGTGTTCGACGGCGCGCTGGCGTCGTTTATGTCGCGCGACGACGTGATGCGCGAATGGCTCGGGGTGGGCTGACGCGCGACTACGATCAAATTAGTCAAGCATCCTTGTTGATGATCCATTCGTGCGCCGGATCGTTATGGAAATGCCAGACCCGCTGGCTGCCCGCCATCACGTTCAGATAATACGAGTCGTAGCCGTACGGCACGACGACCGGGTGATAGCCGCGCGGCACCATCACGACGTCGTGATCCTCGACGGCCATCGATTCGTCGATATCGCGTGAGTCGGTGTACACGCGTTGGAATGCGAAGCCTTGCGGCGGATCGAGCCGGTGGTAATAGGTTTCTTCGAGCGAGCTTTCGAGCGGGATATTGTCGGTGTCGTGCTTGTGCGGCGGGTAGCTCGACGCGTGACCGCCCGGCGTTCTCACTTCGACCACCAGCAGCGATTCCGCCGGCTCGGTGTGCGGAAGAATGTCGCACACGTAACGCGTATTCAGCGACTTACCGCGCGTCGAGCGCTTTATCGACGCCGGCTCGATCAGCCGCGCCGGATACTCGCCCTTGGCCGGCGCGCTCGCGACACCGATCTCCGCGTCGCGGCATGCGCGCACCGTCGCGCGCACGTTCGGCGGCACATACACCGCGTACGGCGCCGCGTCTTCGAACACGCTGTCGCGTGAGCCGAGCGAACTCCACGTCGTGCCCGGCGTTTCGATATCGACCGCGCCGCTCAGCACGACGATGCAAGCTTCACGCGCCGGCTCGAACACGTAGACGAGTTCGTTCGCGCCGAGCCGGTACGCGGCGAATCCCACATAGCGCCAACAGGCCGACTGCGGCGTCACGCGCGCGATCGTCTGGCCTTCGCGCTCTGCCTTCACCAATAAGCTCATTCTGCCTCCTTGCCGAGGGGCGCATCGACGAGCGCCCGCAAAGTTCCATATCCCTTCTGCGCATAGTCGAACGGCGGCGCGACCACCGGGTCCTGCTCCGCCTCGACGACGAGCCAGCCGCAATAACCGTGCCGCTTCAACCGGTCGATCAGCGCCGGAAAATCGACCGCGCCGTCGCCGGGCACCGTGAACGCACCGGCGATCACCGCATCGAGAAAACTCCAGTTGCGATTGCGTGCGAGCTTCATCACGGCGGGGCGCACGTCCTTGCAGTGCACGTGGCAAACGCGCGCGATGTGTTGGTCGAGCACGGCCAACGGATCGCCGCCCGCCAACGTGATGTGCCCGGCGTCGAACAGCAGGCCGACCGCGTCGCCTGTGCGCGCCATCAACTGATCGACGTCGGCCGGCGTTTCGACGTACGCGCCCATATGATGATGATAGGCGAGCCGCACGCCGCGACTCAGCGTATAACGCGCGAATTCATCGACGCGTGCCGCGTAGCCGGCCCATTGCGCGTCGCCGAAAAAGCGCGGCCGTTGATACAGCGGGCGCGGCGCGCCCTGGATCGAATCGGCGACTTCACCATACACCATCACGGTCGCGCCGTTCTGCGCGAGCAACTCCAGATGCGGGCCGACCGCGTCGATTTCTTCGGCGACGCTGCGCCTGGCCAGTTGTCCCGAGTACCAGCCGGACACGAGCGCGAGGTCGTATTGCGCGAGCAGCGTTTTCAGCGCTTGCGGCTCGCGAGGAAACTTGTTGCCGAGTTCGAAGCCCTGATAGCCGATCTGGCGACCCTCGGTCAGCGCGACTTCGAGCGGCGTCTCGCCGCCGAGCGACGGCAGGTCGTCGTTCATCCACGACAGCGGGTTGATGCCGATGCGTACGTCGAAAACAGTCATGCCGGAGTCCTCATGGTTCTCAGTCGTGATCGGCACCCTGTGACGGCGCAGGCGTCGCGGGCGGCGCCGCGCGCGCGGCGAGCTGCGCGTCGTACTTCGCGCGGGCCTCGCGTACCTCGGTGCGCGTCGACACTTCGGGCACCGCGACTTCCCACCACCAGCCACCGTCTTCGGTGGTGCGAGCCGGGTCGGTGTCGATGCTGATCACGTACGTGCCTCGCGCGGCGCGCGCGCGTTGCAGTGCCGCTTCGAGCTCGGCGAGATTGCGCGCATGCTCGGCTTGCGCGCCGAGCGCGCGCGCATGCGCGGCGAAGTCGATGCGCGGCGCGCCTTCCGGTGCGTGCACGCAATCGTCGAGCAGATTGTTGAACGGTGCGCCACCGCAAGCCTGTTGCAGTCGATTGATGCAGCCGAAGCCGCGATTGTCGAGCACGACGACGATCAGCTTCGCGCCGAGCATCACCGAGCTCGCGATCTCGCTGTTCATCATCAGATAGCTGCCGTCGCCGAGAATCACGATCACCTCGCGCTCGGGCCGCGCGAGCTTGACGCCGAGGCCGCCCGCGATCTCGTAGCCCATGCACGAATAGCCGTATTCGACGTGATACGCGCCGGGCCGGCCCGCGCGCCATAGCTTGTGCAGATCGGCGGGCAGCGTGCCGGCCGCGCAGACGACGATGTCGTCGGTCGGCGAGTGCGCGCTCGAACGCTGCACCGCGCCGATCACGTCGCCCTCGTAGGGCAGTACCGCCTCGCGTTGGGGCGCATGGGTGAGCGTTTGCACGGTGTCGCGCCAGCTCGCCGCGAGCTTGTGTGCGCGCGCGGTCCAACTGCGCTCGGCGTGCCAGCCTTGCAGCGGCCCCGTTAGCGCATCGAGCGCGAGTTTCACATCGGCTTCGACGACGAAGCCGCGATGCTTGAGCGCGTCGAATCCGTTCGCGTTGATCGCGATCACGTCGGCTTGCGTGAACAGCGTGTTCGAGCCGGTCGTGAAGTCCTGCAGCCGCGTGCCGAGCGCGAGCACGCAGTCGGCGTCATGCGCAAGCGCGTTGGCAGCCACTGAGCCGGTCACCCCGAGCGCGCCGGCATTCAGCGGATCGTTCCACGCGAGCGAGCTTTTGCCGGCCTGCGTTTCCGCGATCGGCACACCATGCGCGCTCGCGAAGCGGTGCAGCGCATCGGCCGCGCGGCTGTACAGCACGCCGCCGCCCGCGACGATCAACGGACGCTTCGCGTGCCGCAAGCGCGCGCACGCGGCGTCGATATCGTCGCTACGCGGCGCGGGTGCATGAAAGCGCACGACACGCGGCGTGAAAAAGTCCTCCGGGAAGTCCCACGCCTGCGCCTGCACGTCCTGCGGCAGCGCCAGCGTGACGGGGCCGCACAACGCGGCGTCGGTGAGCACGCGGATCGCGCGCGGCAGCGCGCTCAGCAATTGCGCAGGATGCACGATGCGGTCGAAGTAGCGCGACAGCGGCTTGAACGCGTCATTCGCGGACACGCCGCCATCGTTGAAATCCTCGACCTGCTGCAAGACCGGATCGGGCGCGCGCGACACGAAGATGTCGCCGGGCAACAGCAGCACCGGCAAACGGTTCACGTGCGCGAGCGCGGCCGCGGTCAGCAGATTGGTGGCACCTGGGCCGATCGACGTCGTCACGGCCATCATGCGGCGGCGAAAGTGCGCCTTCGCGTAGGCGATCGCACTGTGCGCCATCGCCTGCTCGTTGTGCGCGCGCAAGGTCGGCAGCGCGTCGCGATGCTGATACAGCGCCTCGCCGATGCCCGCGACGTTGCCGTGACCGAAAATCGCGAACACGCCGCCGAACAGCGGTTCGACGTTGGTGCCGTCTTCGCTGGCGACGCGTTGCGCGGCCAGATAGCGCACGAGCGCCTGCGCCATCGTCAGGCGAATCGTGCCGCCGGTGCGCGCAGGCGCGTGCGCTTGCGTCGCGCCGCTGGCGGATGGGGTGTCGTCATGCATGATGCGCTCGTTCATGCGGCCTGCTCCTGATGAGCGTGATGAGGTGTGCCGTGCGCCGCCGGTTCGCCGCGCGCACCGCGCCACGCGGCGATCAGCGTTTCGAACGTGAGGCGCACGCGCGCGATCAGTTCGTCGTCGCCAATTTCACCGGCGAGCCACGCATGGCTCGGTTCGTGAAAGATCGTGCGGCCGACCGTGAAGCCGCGGCACGTCGCCGCTTGCGCGGCCGCGCGAAAGCCCTCGCTCAATTGCTCGACCGCCGCCGATAAACCGAGCAGCACGACGCCACGGCAATACGGATCGCGCTCGGCGATCAGCGCGTCGATGGCCTGCCATTGCGCGGCGTCCATCGGTTCGAGCTTCCACCACTCGGGGTAGATGCCGAGGTTGTAGATGCGCTTTAACGCGCGATACACGATATCCGGCCCCTGCGGCAGCGACGCCTGCTTCGGTGGAATCACTTCGAGCAGCAATTCGTGGCCGCTTGCCTGGGTCGCGTCGTACAGCGCACGCAGTTGCGCTTCCTGTTCGAGCCGCTGCTCGATCGGCTCGTCGGGATGAAACTGCACGAGGCATTTCACGACGTGTTCCTGCGGCCACGCGATCAACGTGGTGCCGATCGAACGACCATGATCGAACACGAGCGGCACGGAGCCGGGCAGTTCGACCGGGCGGCCGATCCACCAGCCGCGACCGGTCGCGGCATTCAGCGCGTCCTGACCATAGCGGTCGTCGATCAGTACGCCGATGCGTCCCTGCAAGTTCAATGCACGTTCGGTTTGCGCGACCGCTTCGACGAACAAGCCCTTCAACCGGGCAATGCGCGCTTCGTCGGCACCGGTCTGCTGCGCGAGTTCGAAGAACGGGTTGCGATGATCGAAAGCGAAGCCGAGCACCTCGTGCCACGCTTTGCGCGCCGGCGACACGCGATGCAGTCTTGCGAGCTTCGCATCGCGATCGGGGCGGCGCATGCGTTGCGGATCGGCCTGCGCTTCGTGCAGGAAGTAGTCGAGTTCGGCCGGTGTCGGCATCGCCGGGGCGCAGCCGTGTCGAGACACGACCAGCGCGCCGCTCGCATTCGCGGCGTGCGCGCAGGCGTCGAGCGGCTGATCGCGCAGCCAGCCGGAAAGGAAGCCGGAAGCGAACGCGTCGCCCGCGCCGAGCACGTTCAGCACTTCGACTTCGACGCCGCCATGAACCGGCGCATCGTCGAGCGATGCAGGCACCTCGCCGTCGATGATCTGACAGCCGAGCGGCCCGCGTTTCAGCACGAGCGTGGCCGGCGTCACCGCGCGCACCATCGCGAGCGCGTCGGCGAGGTCGGTCTTGCCGCCGGCGATGCGAAACTCTTCCTCGGTGCCGATCACCAGATCGAACAGCGGCAGAATCCGCTGCAAATGCGCGCTGACGCCTTCGCTCGCGACGAAACGCGTCTCGCCGTCGGCCTTGCCCGTGAGTCCCCACAGCACCGGGCGGTAGTCGATGTCGAGCACGGTGCGCACGTCGTTGCGGCGCGCGTAGTCGAGCGCGCGACGGCTCGTGCGATTGACCTGCTCGGTCGAGAAATGCGTGCCGGTGATCAGCAGCGCTTTCGACGACGCGATGAACGCCTCGTCGAAGTCGGCCTCGTCGACCGCCATGTCCGCGCAGTTCTCGCGGTAGAAGATCAGCGGAAAGGTGTCACGGTCCTTCAGGCCGAGCAGCACGAGCGCGGTCAGCCGATCGTGATCGATGCGCACGCGACTCACGTCGCAGCCTTCCTTCGTGAGCGTCTCCGTCAGGAAGCGCCCCATGTGATCGTTGCCGACGCGCGCCAGCATGGCCGCGGCAAGCCCGAGCCGCGCGCAGCCGAACGCGATGTTCGCCGACGAACCGCCGAGATACTTCGCGAAGCTCGACACGTCTTCGAGCCGTGCGCCGACCTGCTGCGCGTACAGATCGACGGCCAGCCGGCCGAGGCACACGATGTCGCGGGCGCGCCCCGGCGCGAACCGGCTGTCCGCTGCGTTACCGCTGGAGGTGCTGGAGTGAGCCATGAATAGTCCTGAGTAACAGTGCGCGGGAGGTGCGCGTCGGCCAGCCGGGCGAAACGCGCCGAGGCTGGACGTGCCGCGCGAATCGGTCAGATCGTCGCGCCTTCGAGTTCGCCGATCATCTTCTGCATCTCGGCGCCGCCGGCCATCATGTCGAGCACTTCGTTCTTGCTGATCGTCTGTTTGGTGAACGTGCCGAGCGAGCGGCCGCGATTGAGCAGCGTGAACGAATCGCCGATCGGATACGCGTGGTGCACGTTGTGCGTGATGAAGATCACCGAGATGCCTTTGGCGCGCGCCTTGTGGATCAGCTTCAGCACGTTGAAGCTCTGCTTGACGCCGAGCGCGGCGGTCGGTTCGTCGAGAATCAGCACGCGCGCGCCGAAGTGGATCGCACGCGCAATCGCCAGACATTGACGCTCGCCGCCCGACATCGTGCCGATCGGCTGATGCGGGTCGCGCACGTTGATGCCCATTTCGGCGAGCTTGTCGCGCGCGGTGGTTGCGCAGGTTTCGAGGTCCATCACGTTCAGAAGGCCGAACAGCTTTTTCTGCGGCTCGCGGCCCATGAAAAAATTGCGCGCGACCGATAGCAGCGGCACCAGCGCGAGATCCTGGTAGACGGTTGCGATACCGAGATCGAGCGCGTCTTTCGGCGACGTGAAGTGCACCGGTTTGCCGTCCACCCGGTAGGTGCCTTTGCTCGGCTGATACACGCCCGCGAGCGTCTTGATCAGCGTCGACTTGCCGGCGCCGTTGTCGCCGAGCAGGCAATGCACTTCGCCGCGTATGAGGCGCAGCGTGATGTCGTTCAGCGCGATGATGTTGCCGAAATAACGGCTGACGTTTTCCAGCGACAAAATGATGTCGTCGGTGTTCTGTTCCGGGGTGCTCATCGTGAACCTCCGTCTAGCGCGATGCCACGACGCGGCCGCGCACGTAGTGGTTGAACAGCACGGCGAACAGCAGCATCACGCCGAGGAACACGCGGAACCAGTCGGAATCGACGTTGGTGTACGTGATGCCGATCTGCACGACGCCGAAGATCAGCGCACCGAAGCATGCGCCGATCACCGAGCCGTAGCCGCCTGTCAGCAGCGTGCCGCCGATCACCGCGGCGATGATCGCCTCGAACTCCGCCTGCAAACCGCGGTCGGCCGCGGCCGAACCGATGTCGCACACCTGAAGTACTGCATACAGGGCCGAGCAGAACGCGGTCAGCACGAACAGCGAAATCTTCACGCGACGTACCGGCACGCCGACGTTCTTGGCCGCGTTGGCATCGCCGCCGACCGCGAAAATCCAGTTGCCGAAGCGCGTCTTGGCGAGCGTGAACGCGCAGACCACGGCGAGCACGAGCCACCACAGCAGCACCTTCGGAATGCCCGGCACGAGCGGCGTGCCGTTGTCGAGCAGCTTCACGAGGCCGAGGTGGCCGAGCCACACGAACAGACCTTTGAACGCGACGCCCTGGAAGAACGTGTGCGCGAACCAGTCCTGACGCGCGACGTCGCCGACGCCGGAGATGATGGTGCGATCGGCGAACATCACCGATAGCGCGAGCGTGAGACCGCGCAGTATGAACAGGAACGCGAGCGTGACGATGAACGACGGCAGGCGCGTGCGTATCACCAGATAGCCGTTGAGCGCGCCGAGCAGCATCGAGCCGACGAACGCGAACAGGATCGCCAGCCAGATCGGCCAGTGGAAGTACATGGTCGGCAGCGCGACCATCATGCCGGCAAAGCCGATCATCGAACCGATCGACAGATCGAACTCGCCGGCGATCATCAGCAGGCACGCGCCGACCGAGATCAGACCGAGATAGGCGGCGACCTGCGCCCAGTTCATCACGCCGTCGAGGTTGAACATCCCCGAGTTGCCGGCCGCCACGCCGAACACGATGAACACCATCACGGTGCCGGCGAGCGCCGCGAATTCCGGTCGGCCGAGCAGATGGCGGAACCAGGATTCCTCGCGCACGCGTTCGTCGACGGCAGCGGATTGCGAGGCGGTCGTCGCAGCAGACTTCGCCGGGTCCTGCGGATCAGGCGGCGGTTGCTTGCGGTGATGGGGATGAAACAGGTCGGCGACACCCATTGAAGCTCTCCTTGATACGCCCGCGACCGGCGGGTCGGCGCAATGCCGTGGGCGTTTGCGAATCCGCTGAGCGGGCGGGCGCCGGCAAGACGCCATGCGTCCCGCCGGTCACTGCCTTTTAACCTGGCCGCCGGCGCGGCGGCTCAGGCGCGCGATGCGATGCGTTGCCGTGCGTTCAGCGGTACTGACCCGCGTACTTCAGCACCTTGTCGACGTTGGCCTTCGTGATGAAGCCCGGGCCCGAACCGATATTGCGCGGCCCGTAGGACGGCGTGAGCCCATAAGTGGCAAGACGCTCCTTGAACTTCGGATTCGCCTGCAGGATCTCGCGGATTTTGGCCGGATCGGTGGTGTGGTCCTTCTTCACGATCGCGAGCACGGCAACCGGGATATAGCCCTGCAGGTACGGTTGCTGGTCGATCGCGAACTGGATCGTGCCGTCCTGGATGCCCTTCGCGATGTCGCTGTCGAAGTCGAACGTCGCGAACCAGATCTTGCCGGCGAGGCCCATCTGCTGCAGCGCCTTCAGCGTCGGATCGGCCGACAGCGGACCGAGCGTCAGCACCGCCTGGGTATCCGGATGATTGCGCAGGAACGCGCTGACCTTCGACTGCACGCCGGTCGGGTCCTGGCCCGTGTCGAGCGTCGAGGTTTTGAAGTTGGCGCCGATCGCTTCGGCGAAACCGCGGCAGCGTTCGAACGAAGCCGGGTTCGTCGCGTAGTGGTTCACGCACAGGAACGACTTGATGCCGGCGGCCTTGGCCTTTTCTCCGGCGGCTTTGCCGGCCGCGAACTCGGGCTGGCCGACGTGCATGATCGCGCCGAGCTTCGCGCTTTGCTCCTCGGTGCCCGAATTGATCGTGACGAGCGGAATGTGCTTCTCGGTGACCTTCGCGATCGAACTCTTCAGCACGTCGAAGTCGGCGATCGACACGATCACGCCGTCGTAGTTGCGCGCGGCCGCCTGTTCGATGAGACGCGCCATGTCGGCGATGTCGCCGTTCGGCGGATTGCGGTAGTCGGTCTGAACGTTGAAGTCCTCGTCGGCCTGCTTGATCGCGTTCTTGATCGTGTTCCACCACGAGTCCGAATCCGGCGCGTGGCTGATCAGCACGAAGTGGGCCTCCGCCGCGCGGGCGGCCGAGGCCGCGCCGAATCCCGTCGCCAACGTCAACGCCGTCACCAGAATCCTGAGCGTTGCCTTGCCTCTGCAAAGTCTCATTGTCTCCACCTTTCTCGGTCTGTCGTTCGTTATTGAGGGAGCGACTGGCGGGCGGCTTTCCATATGACCCACACAACGAGGCCGAAGCGCCATCGCTCACGACCAAGAGTAGGTCAACTTCCGAAGCCTTGCAAAGAAAATTTCATGACAAATAAAAATGGAAAATACGTTCCATTTGATGGGGCGGCCGCCTATACTCGGCAACGTCGGATGCACGTTGCGGCGCGCCGCGGGCGCGTCTGCCGCATTGCAGGAAACCCCGAGAGGCTGTCATGGCGGAACAGATCACCGAAGAAACGGTGCCGAGCGTCGACGAATTGATGCAGCGCATCGCGGATACCTACGAGTCGCTGCCGCGGCAGTTGAAAAGCGTCGCGACGTACATCGAGCAGCATCGCGCGAGCGTGATGATGGATCGCACGAGCGATATCGCCGCGAGCTGCGGCGTGCATCCGTCGGCGGTCGTGCGCTTTGCGCAGCGTTTCGGCTTTTCCGGGTTTTCGGATCTGCAGGCGGTGTTTCGTCAGGCGTATACGGGGCAGGGCGTGTCGTCGTCGAGCTATCAGCAGCGCATCCGCAAGCTGATCGACGAGAAGCCCGGCACCTTGTCGGGCGGCGCGGTCGCGCGCGAGTTCATCGCCGCGTCGCGCGGCGGCCTCGAAGAACTCGAAGCGGGCCTCGACGACAAGCAGTTCGACGCCGCCGTGAAGATGCTGCAGCAGGCCGACAACATCTACGTGATCGGCGTGCGGCGCTCGTTTCCGGTCGCGAGCTACATCGTCTATGCGTTGCAGCACACGCATAAGCGCGTGCATCTGGTGTCTGGCTTCGGCGGCATGTATCGCGAGCAGATCCGCAGCGTCAGGAAGGGCGACGTGGTGATTGCGATCAGCTTCGCGCCATACGGCAAGGAGACGCAGTACTGTCTGCGCGTCGCGCATCATCATCAGGCGAAGACGCTCGTCATTACGGATAGCCAACTATCGCCGCTCGCACGCTACGCCAGCACGCAGCTGTACGTGAAAGAGGGCAGCGCGTTCGCGTTCCGCTCGCTGACCAGCACGATCTGCCTGTGCCAGGCGCTCTTCATCGCGCTCGCGTACAAGCTCGAACTGAACGTTGAAGAATCCAACGACACTGGAGGCTACGATGACTGACGCGGTAAACACGATCGACGTCGCCGTATTCGGCGCGGGGCGCATCGGCAAGATCCATGCGGCGAATCTCGCGCGGCAGCCCGGCGTGCGGCTCAAATACGTGGTCGACGTGAATCGCGAGGCGGCCGCCGCGCTCGCCGCGCAGCATGGCGCGCAGGTTGCGGATAGCGACGGCGCGATCGGCGATGCATCGATCGGCGCGACCGTGATCTGTTCGAGCACCGACACGCATGCGGACCTGATCGTCAAATCGGCCGCGCAGAACAAGCACGTGTTCTGCGAGAAGCCGGTCGATCTCACGTTGGAGCGCGCGCGGATGTGCGCAGAAGCGGTGGAGCGCGCCGGTGTCGTGTGCATGATCGGTTTTCAACGGCGCTTCGATCCGACGTTTTCCGCATTGAAAGCGCGTCTCGACGCGGGCGAGATCGGCACGCCGGAAATGCTCGTCGTCACGAGCCGCGATCCGGGCGCGCCGCCGGTCGAGTACATCCGGCACTCGGGCGGCATCTTCAAGGACATGCTGATTCACGACTTCGACATCTGTCGCTGGATTCTCGACGACGAAGCCGACACGCTGCACGCCACCGGCAGTTGCCTCACCGACCCCGCGATCGCCGACGCGGGCGACATCGATTCGACCGCGGTGACGATCCGCACGAAGCGCGGGCGGCTGTGCCAGATCAACACCGCGCGGCGCGCTGCCTACGGCTACGACCAGCGTTTCGAAGTGCTCGGCAGCACCGGCATGCTGCAGGCAGGCAACGTTCGGCCCACCGAAGTCACCGCGTACTCGAAGACGGAAGTATCGACCGACGTGCCCGAGGCGTTTTTTCTCGAACGCTATCGCGCGGCATACGCGCTCGAAATCGCGCATTTCTTCGACGCGGTCACGCATGGCAAGCCGGTGCGCACGACCGTCGCGGATGGCCTGAAAGCGCTCGAACTCGCGGAAGCCGCGACGCGGTCGTGGCGCGAGGGCCGCGCGGTCAAACTCGGCGAGGCAGCGCAATGAAGCCCGCCACGGAGCGCTTGCGGATCGGCGTGGTCGGCCTTGGGCGGCTTGGCAAGCGGCATGCGGAGAACCTCGCGTATGGCGTGCCGGGCGCGACGCTCACGGCCGCGTGCAGTCCGCTCGAAGATGAACTGGCATGGGCGCGCGATGCGATGCATGGGGCAATGCATGGGTCGCTGCATGAGCCGCGTCTCTACACCGATTACGCGGACCTGCTCGCCGATCCGCACGTCGACGCGGTATGGCTCGTCACGCCGTCGTCGCTGCACGCGCAGCAGATCGTCGACGCATTGCGCGCCGGCAAGCATGTGTTCTGCGAAAAGCCGCTGTCGCTCGATGTCGCCGAATGCGAGCGCGTGCTGGCCGAAGCGGCGCGCTATCCGCACCTGCAGGCGACGATCGGCTTCATGCGCCGCTTCGATCCGAGCTACCGCGACGCGTTCGATAAAATCGCCGCCGGCCAGATCGGCCGGCCGTTCCTCGTGCGCTCGCAAACCACCGATAAAAACGACGACAACGGTTTCTTCGTGCGCTTCGCGGCGACCTCGGGCGGCATCTTTCTCGACTGCACGGTGCACGACATCGACGTCGCCCGCTGGCTGCTCGGCAAGCCGCGCGCGACGCGCGTGTTCGCGGCGGGCACGGTCGCGCTGCACGAGGGTCTGCGCGAATTCGGCGACGTCGACAACGGTGTCGCGATCTGCGAATTCGCGGGCGGCAAGCTCGCGACGTTCTACGCGTCGCGCACCCAGGCGCACGGCAACGATACGCACAGCGAAGTGATCGGCACGGCGGGCGCGCTGACGATCGGCCGCAATCCGCGCGCGAACCGCGTCGAGATCTACGACGCGACCGGCATTCGCAACGAGTGCACGCCGAACTTTTTCGACCGGTTCGAGGACGCGTTTCTGCACGAGGCACGCGCGTTCGTTGCATCGGTGCAAAAAGGACCGGGGAAGGGCGATGCGGCACAGCGTGGCGCGACGCTCGCCGATGCGCTCGAAGCGACGCGTATCGGCGTGGCGCTGCGCGAGTCGCTGCAAAGCGGCGAGGCGGTGACGCTGTAACGGCGCGCGGCACGGCTCGCGTGGAAATGGGCGTCGTGGCGATGTCCGGCGCCGCCGCTCCGCCTGCTGTAAAATTTGACCCTCTGTCCGGCGTCGTCAGCGACGCCCCGTCCCGAAGGTCATCGTCGATGCAAATTCAGATTCACAAGGAAGTCGATGCGCGCGGGCTCATGTGCCCGCTGCCCATCCTGCGCGCCAAAAAGGCGCTCGCCGACATGGAAAGCGGCCAGATTCTCAAGGTGCTCGCCACCGATCCCGGCTCGCAGCGCGATTTCGCCGCGTTCGCGAAGCAGACCGGCAACGAGATCGTCGAAAGCTCGGCGCATGACAAGGTGTTTACGTTTCTGATGCGGCGTCGATGAGCTGCATTGGGTAAAACTGTCGGTCCGATGTAAAAAAAGAAGGCGCTGTCCCCATTATTCGGGGCACAGCGCCTTCTTCGTTTCAGCCGGACTTTCGACGTCAGCCTTCGAGAACCGGCGAGCGGGTACGCAGATATTCTTCGAAATCGGCGGCGACTTCCGGGTGACGCAGGGCGAACTCGACGGTCGCCTTCAGGTAGCCCAGCTTGCTGCCGCAGTCGAAACGTGTGCCGTGATACTTGTACGCGAGCACCTGTTCGTCGGCGAGCAGCGACTGGATCGCGTCCGTCAGTTGCAATTCACCGCCCGCGCCCGGCTTGATGGAGCGCAGGTGATCGAAGATGCGCGGCTTCAGCACATAACGGCCCACCACGCCGAGGTTCGACGGCGCCACGCCCGGTTCCGGCTTTTCGACGATGCCCGACATCTTGATGATCGAGTCTTCCCATTCCTTGCCGTCGACGATGCCGTACGATTTCGTATCTTGCGGCGGGATCTCTTCGACGCCGATCACCGAGCTATGATAGTGATCGAACACCTCGATCATCTGCGTCATCACGGGCGGCGTGCCGTACAACAGGTCGTCCGCGAGAATCACGGCGAAAGGGTTGTCGCCTACCAGCTTCTCGGCGCACAGCACGGCGTGGCCGAGGCCCAGCGCCTCGGCCTGGCGCACGTAGAAGCAGTCGACGTGGCTCGGCTTGATGCTGCGCACGAGTTCGAGCAGCTTGTCCTTGCCGCGCGCCTCGAGTTCGGCCTCGATCTCATAGGACTTGTCGAAATGGTCTTCGATCGCGCGCTTGCTGCGGCCCGTGACGAAGATCATTTCGGTGATGCCGGCCGCCATCGCCTCTTCCACCGCGTACTGAATCAGCGGCTTGTCGACGATCGGCAGCATCTCCTTCGGGCTAGCCTTCGTGGCGGGGAGGAAGCGGGTGCCAAGACCGGCTACCGGAAAGACCGCCTTCGTAACTTTTAGCATGTGAATACCCTGAGTCCTCTGGTTTAAATCCTTGCCCGCCGTTGAGGGGGCGGGCGCGTCGGTCAGGCCGGCAAGCGGGCCAGTTGGGCTTTCAGCTTGCCGACGGTGGCTTCGAAATCGGCCAGCCGCTTCTGCTCCTGTTCCACGACCGCCGCCGGCGCCTTCGCAACGAAGGCCTGATTCTGTAGCTTACCGTTGCACTTGACGATTTCGGCGCTCAACCGCGTAATCTCTTTCGACAGGCGTTCGCGTTCGACCGCTGCGTCGATTTCGACCTTCAACACGAGCTTGTCCGTTCCTACGATAGCAATCGGCGCGCCATCCGCCTGGGCGTCGAGCGCGGCCTCGTCGGCGATGATCTGCACCTCCGACAGACGCGCAAGTGCCTGAGCGTAAGGCGCGAAAGTACGAAGACGCTCCGCATTGCCGGTGGCGAGCAACGGCACCTTCACCGCCGGCGACAGGTTCATTTCTCCGCGCAGATTACGGCATGCATCGATCACCGCTTTGAGGTCGGTCGCCCACCGCTCGGCGTCTTCATCGAGCTTCGACGGCTCCGCGACAGGGTACTGCTGCACCATGATGGACGCCTCGCCCTCGGCCTTGCCTTCCGGGTAGCGTCCCGCGAGCGGCGCCACTTTCTGCCACAGCGCTTCGGTGATGAACGGGATCACCGGATGCGCGAGGCGCAGCACCGTTTCGAGCACACGCAAAAGCGTCCGCCGCGTGGCACGCTGCTGGTTCGGCTGCCCCGTCTGGATCTGCACTTTGGCGAGTTCAACGTACCAGTCACAATATTCGTCCCATACGAACTTGTATATGGCGTTGGCCACATTGTCAAAACGATAGTCGGAAAAACCCTTGACGACTTCCGCTTCCACGCGCTGCAGTTGCGACACGATCCAGCGGTCGGCCTGCGAGAAATGCAGATTGCCTTCTGGCCCGCATTCGCCACATTGCGCCGGCTGGCCGAAACCGCAGTCGTGGCCTTCGCAGTTCATCAGCACGAAGCGCGTGGCGTTCCACAGCTTGTTGCAGAAGTTGCGATAGCCTTCGCAGCGCGCGAGGTCGAAATTGACGTTGCGGCCGAGCGTGGCCATCGACGCCATCGTGAAGCGCAGCGCGTCGGTGCCGAACGCCGCAATGCCGTCCGGAAACTCCTTGCGGGTCTTCTTCTCGATCGACGCGGCCAGCTTCGGATTCATCAAGCCGGTGGTGCGCTTCGCGACGAGCGCGTCGAGGTCGATGCCATCGACGATGTCGATCGGGTCGAGCGTGTTGCCCTTGCTCTTCGACATCTTCTGGCCTTCGGCGTCGCGCACGAGACCGTGCATATAGACCGTTTCGAACGGCACCTTGCCCGTGAAGTGCGTGGTCATCATGACCATGCGCGCGACCCAGAAGAAGATGATGTCGAAGCCGGTGACGAGCACCGACGACGGCATGAAGTGCTTGAGCTCTTCGGTTTCGTTCGGCCAGCCGAGCGACGAGAACGGCACCAGAGCGGACGAGAACCACGTGTCGAGCACGTCTTCGTCGCGCTTCAATGCGCCGCTGTAGCCGGCCGCGACGGCCTTCGCGCGCGCGTCTTCCTCGGTCTTGGCGACGAACACTTCGCCGTTCTCGCCGTACCACGCCGGAATCTGGTGACCCCACCACAGCTGACGCGAGATGCACCAGTCCTGGATGTTTTCGAGCCACTGGTAGTACGTGGTGGTCCAGTTTTCCGGCACGAATCTGATCTGGCCGTTGCGCACCACGTCGAGCGCGGTTTCGGTGATCGACTTGCCCGGATTGAACGTGCCTTCGGGCGCCGGCTTGCTCATCGCGACGAACCACTGGTCGGTCAGCATCGGCTCGATCACGACGCCGGTGCGGTCGCCGCGCGGCACCATCAGCTTGTGCGGCTTGACCGATTCGAGCGCACCGAGCGCCTCGAGATCGGCGACCACCAGCTTGCGGGCTTCGAAACGGTCGAGGCCGCGGTATTTTTCGGGCGCGTTGTCGTTGATCTTCGCGTCGAGCGTGAGGATTTCGATTTGCGGCAGCTTGTGGCGCAGGCCGACCTGATAATCGTTGAAATCATGCGCGGGCGTGACCTTGACGACGCCTGTGCCGAATTCGCGGTCGACGTAATCGTCGGCGATGATCGGCACTTCGCGGTTCGACAGCGGCAGCGTGATGGTCTTGCCGATCAGGTGGGCGTAGCGCTCGTCTTCCGGGTGCACCATCACGGCGGTGTCGCCGAGCATGGTTTCCGGACGGGTGGTGGCGACGGTCAGATGGCCCGAGCCGTCGGTCAACGGATAGTGGATTTGCCACAGGTGGCCGTTTTCTTCTTCGCTGACCACTTCGAGGTCGGATACGGCGGTGAGCAGTACCGGGTCCCAGTTCACGAGGCGCTTGCCGCGATAGATCAGGCCCTGTTCATACAGACGCACGAACACGTCGCGCACGGTGGCCGACGTCTTGTCGTCCATCGTGAAGTATTCGCGCGACCAGTCGATCGATGCACCGAGACGACGCACCTGATTCGTGATCGTGGAGCCGGATTGCTGCTTCCACTCCCACACGCGCTCGACGAACTTCTCGCGGCCGAGGTCGTGGCGCGACACGCCCTGCGCGTCGAGCTGGCGTTCGACGACGATCTGCGTGGCGATGCCCGCGTGGTCGGTGCCCGGCACCCACAGCGTGTTCTCGCCGAGCATGCGGTGATAGCGGGTCAGGCCGTCCATGATGGTCTGGTTGAACGCGTGGCCCATGTGCAGCGTGCCCGTGACGTTCGGCGGCGGCAACTGGATCGAGAAATCCTTGCGGTTCGCGTCGAAGGAGGGCGCGGCGTAGGTGCGCTTTTCCCATTCAGGGCCCCAGTGGGCTTCGATGGTGTGGGGTTCGAAGCTTTTTGCAAGCGTCGAGGTCGGGTCGCTCGGGGTGTCGCTCATGTTTCTGTTAAAGGCAGGATTTTGGAGGCGGGGAAGGGTTGATTATAGCTGGACGAGGTTTTTTGCCGGCCGGCGGCCGGTGTGGACAGGGGTTATGCTTTTTTCGTTGTTCTGGCTTGGTTGGCCTTTCCTTGCTGACTTATCGGTCTATTAGCGTTGCCCCTGTGCGGGGCGGCACCTACTTTCTTTGCTGCTGCAAAGAAAGTAGGCAAAGAAGACAGCTCAAACCGCAAACTCTTAAGCGGGTCCCTCGGTCCGCATAAGGTAGTGGTGCATCTGGAATCCGTGCTCTCGCACATTCCGCGCTTGCGACACGGCTGTCATTCTTCCGGCGGCGCTGCGCGCGCCGAAACCCCGCTCAAAAACCACTGGTTGTTTCGGCGCGTCGCCGAGGCGCAGCCGACGGCCCCCGCTGCGCGGGCCAAACCATTGGTTTCCCTGGTAGACCCGTCCGCGACGCACGTAGTGCGGAGTGGGAGGGATGATGGCTTTGTCACGAACGGGGAATGTGCGGGGGCACGGATTCCAGATGCACCACTACCCCTTCCAAGCCAGGGGACCCGCTTAAGATCTGGCGGTTTTAGCTGTCTTCTTTGCCTACTTTCTTTGCAGCAGCAAAGAAAGTAGGTGCCGCCCCGCACAGGGGCAACGCTAATAGACCGATAACAAAGCAAGGAAAGGCCAACAAAGCCAGAACAACGAAAAAACCCCAACCCATATCCAGAAGAACAAAAAAACCAAAAAAAGCGCCGCCCCCGCCGGGGCATATAATGTCCCCCGAACTGCGCCTAAGCAAAAAAATGCCCGACCTCCTCTCGAATCTAAACCCCGAACAACACGCCGCCGTAACGCTCCCGAATGAGCCCGCCCTGATCCTGGCGGGCGCCGGCAGCGGCAAAACCCGCGTCCTGATCACCCGCATCGCGTGGCTGATTCAGCAAGGCCTCGCGTCCCCCGCGACCGTCCTCGCGGTGACCTTCACGAACAAAGCCGCCCGCGAAATGATGGCGCGCCTCTCGGCGCTATTGCCGATCGACACGCGCGGCATGTGGATCGGCACGTTCCACGGCCTGTGCAACCGTATGCTGCGCGCGCATCACCGCGACGCCGGGCTGCCCGCCACGTTCCAGATTCTCGATACCGCGGACCAGCTGTCAGCGATCAAGCGCCTGATGAAGGGCCTCAACATCGACGACGAAAAGTACCCCGCGAAAAATCTCCAGTACTTCATCAACAACGCGAAAGAGCAGGGCCTGCGCCCCAAAGACGTCGACGCGACCGACAACTTCAACCGCAAGTTCGTCGAACTCTACGAAGCCTACGATCAGCAATGCCAGCGCGAAGGCGTCGTCGACTTCCCCGAGCTGCTGCTGCGCTGCTACGAACTGCTCGCGCACAATCCGCCGCTGCGCGCGCATTACCAGGCGCGCTTCAGGCACATCCTCGTCGACGAGTTTCAGGACACCAACAAGCTGCAATACGCGTGGCTGAAGCTGCTCGCGGGCCAGCACAACGCAATCTTCGCGGTCGGCGACGACGACCAGTCGATCTACGCGTTCCGCGGCGCGAACGTCGGCAACATGCGCGACTTCGAGCACGAGTTCAACGTGCGCAATCTGATCAAGCTCGAGCAGAACTATCGTTCGCACGGCCATATTCTCGATGCCGCCAACCAGCTGATCGCGAACAACTCGCGACGCCTCGGCAAGAATCTGCGTACCGACGCGGGTCACGGCGAACCGGTGCGCGTCTACGAATCGGCGACCGATTCGCAGGAGGCCGGCTGGATCGTCGAAGAGATTCGCGCGCTGATCAACACCGGCCTGTCGCGCAGCGAAATCGCGGTGCTCTACCGCAGCAACGCGCAGTCGCGCACGATCGAGCACACGCTCGTCAACGCGGGCATCGCGTATCGCGTGTATGGCGGCCTGCGCTTTTTCGAACGTCAGGAAGTCAAGCACGCGCTCGCATACCTGCGCCTGATCGACAACCCGAACGACGACACCGCGTTCGGCCGCGTCGTCAATTTCCCGACTCGCGGCATCGGCGCGCGTTCGATCGAACAGCTCGCCGACGCGGCGCGTCTGTACAACTGCTCGATGGCCGCGGCGATTCCGTACGTCGCCGGCAAGGCCGGCTCGAGCCTCGCCGCGTTCGCGAACCTCGTCGGCAAGATGCGCGCCGACACGCAGCAGATGAGCCTGCCGGAGACCGTCGAGTACGTGGTCCGCGCGAGCGGTCTCGCCGACTTCTATCAGAACGAGCGCGAAGGCCAGGAGCGGCTCGAGAACCTGCAGGAACTCGTCAACGCGGCCGCCGCGTTCGTCAGCGAGGAAGGCTACGGGCTCGATACGCCCGCGCGCTCGATTCCACTGCGCCCAGGAGCCAGCGCCGCGCCCGAACTCGCGGTCGCGACCGACGATCCGACCACGGTGGTCCTCGACGCACCGGGCATCGCCGATCCGGCGCAAAACCCCGACACGATGACGCCGCTCGCGGGCTTTCTGTCGCACGCATCGCTCGAAGCGGGCGACAACCAGGCGCAGGCCGGCCAGGAAGCGGTGCAGCTGATGACGGTACACGCGGCAAAGGGGCTCGAATTCACCGCGGTGTTCATCACCGGCCTCGAAGAGGGGCTGTTCCCGCACGAGAACAGCGCGATGGAGGCCGACGGCCTCGAAGAGGAGCGGCGTCTGATGTACGTCGCGATCACGCGCGCGAAGGAGCGGCTGTACCTGTCTTTCGCGCAGAGCCGGATGCTGCACGGCCAGACCCGCTACAACATCCGCTCGCGTTTCTTCGACGAATTGCCGCACGAAACGCTGAAGTGGCTGACGCCGAAGGTCGAGGCGGGCTCGCGCTGGGGCGGCCGCTCGGACAACGCCGGCTACGGGCGCGACTGGTTCGCGCGGCCGGGATACGGCGGCGGTTCGGCGTCGACGGCGGCGGTGACCTCCGCGCCGGCGCCCGCGTTCGCGAACGAGCAACGCGCGGCCGACACGGGTTTCCGCGTCGGCCAGCAGGTGTTCCATACGAAGTTCGGCGAAGGCACGATCACCGCACTCGAAGGCAACGGCACCGACGCGAAAGCGCAGGTCCGCTTCAAGCGGCACGGCGAAAAGTGGCTGGCGCTGGCGGTGGCTAAATTGCAGGCGGTCGAATGAGCACGCCCTTGAATCTCAGCCGCGATGCGCGGCGGCCGCTCGGCGTTCTGGCCGCGTTACCGCAGGAACTCGGCGACCTGATCGAAGCGATGCGCGCCGAGTCCGGCGTGCGCACGGTCACGCACGGCCAGCGTGACTACCACGTCGGCACCGTGCACGGCACGCCGTGCGTCGTCACGCTCGCGCGCATCGGCAAGGTCGCGGCGGCCGCGACGGTCAGCGCGCTGATCCACGCGTTCGATGTCGAGGCGATCGTGTTCACCGGTGTCGCGGGCGGTGTCGGCGGCGACGTGCATGTCGGCGATATCGTCGTTGCGAGCGCGCTGATGCAGCACGATGTCGACGCGTCGCCGCTTTTTCCGCGCTTCGAGGTGCCGCTGCTCGGCATGTCGCGCTTCACCACCGATGCGGCGCTCGCCGACCGTCTGATGGCCGCATGCGAGCAGTTCGTCGCCGAGGAAGGCGCGGCCTGCGCGGTGCGCTTCGGCACGCGCGCGCCGCGCGTGCATCGCGGCTTGATCGTCAGCGGCGATCAGTTCGTCGCGAGCGCGGCGGCCGTCGCGGCGTTGCGCGACGCGCTGCCCGACGCGCTCGCGGTCGAGATGGAAGGCGCGGCGATCGCGCAGGTCTGCTACGAGTACGGCGTGCCGTGTGCGGTCGTGCGCACGATCTCCGATACCGCCGACGACCACGCGCCCGGATCGTTCATGTCGTTCCTGACCGGGATCGCGGGCACCTATTCGAACGCGATTCTCGCGCGCTTTCTCGGCACGCGGGACACCGCGGGCTGAGCGCCCGCTTGTTCGTCCGCCTGGTCGCCCGCTGCTTGGCCTGCTTATTCCTTCCTGCCGTCGCCGAGCGCGTCGCGCACCTGCTGCAGCGCGGCCGGATCTTCGATCGTCGGCAAATCGCCCGGCTCGCGCCCTTCGGCGAGCGCCGCGATAGCGCGGCGCAATAGCTTGCCGGAGCGCGTCTTCGGCAGCATCGATACCATCACCACGCGCGCGGGCCGCGCAATCGAGCCGAGATGGCGGTCGACCGTCATCGCCAGCTCGGCTTCGAGCCGCGCGCGCTCGCTCGGGTCGCCTTCTCCCTGCGCGCCGCGCAGCACGACGAAGGCCATCGCCGCCTGACCCTTGACCGGATCGGTCACACCGACCACCGCGACTTCCGCGACAGCCGCATGGCTCGACAGCGCCTCCTCGATCTCGCGCGTGCCGAGACGATGGCCCGCGACGTTGATGACGTCGTCGGTGCGGCCGAGGATCGTCACGTAGCCGTCCTCGTCCTGCACGCCCCAGTCGAACGTCGAATACACCTGTTGGTTCGGCACGCTCGACCAGTAGGTGCCGACGAAGCGCTTGTCGTCGCCCCATACCGTCGACATGCAGCCCGGCGGCAGCGGATAGTCGAGCGCCAGCACGCCTTTCTCGCCGGGCGCGCAGGGCTCGCCGGTCAGCTCGTCGCGCACGGTCAGGCTATAGCCGATCGAGGGCACGCCCGGCGAACCGAGCTTGGTCGGCAGTGCCTCGATGCCGCGCGGAATCGCGAGCATCGGCCAGCCGGTTTCGGTCTGCCAGTAGTTGTCGATCACCGGCTTGTTCAACGCGTTGGAGATCCATTCGGCGGTCGGTTCGTCGAGTGGTTCGCCGGCGAGAAACAGCGTGCGCAGGCTCGACAGATCGGCTGCCTTCATCAGCGCCGGGTCCTGCTTCTTCAGCACGCGTATCGCGGTCGGCGCGGTGAACATCAGGTTGATCTTGTGCTGTTCGACGAGCCGCCACCAGATGCCGCCGTCCGGACGAATCGGCGTACCTTCGTACATCACGGTGGTCAGCCCCGCGATCAGCGGCGCGTACACGATGTAGCTGTGGCCGACCACCCAGCCGACGTCGGACGCGGTGAACATGGTGTCGCCGGGCTTGCCCTCGAAGATGTATTCCATCGATGCCGCGAGCGCGACCGCATAGCCGCCGACATCGCGCTGCACGCCCTTCGGTTTGCCGGTCGTGCCCGACGTGTACAGCACGTACGACGGCTCGTTCGATTCGAGCCACTCGCACGGGACGTGGGCGTCGAAGAACTGTTCGCGCAGCGGCTCGTAGGCGACGAGGTAGGGTGCGTTCAGTCGCGCGGGCGCGAGCTGCCGGTCGATCAGCAGCACATACGGTGTCTTGTGCATGGCGCGCGCGAGCGCTTCGTCGACGAGCGGCGTGTAGTCGACCACCTTGCCGCCGCGTGCGCCGGCGTCCGCAGTGACGATCAGCACGGGCTTCGCGTCGTCGATACGCGTGGCGAGGTTCGGCGCCGCGAAGCCGCCGAACACGACCGAGTGGATCGCGCCGAGCCGCGCGCAGGCGAGCATCGCGAACAGCGCCTCGGGGATCATCGGCAGATAGATCAGCACGACGTCGCCGCGCTTCACGCCGAGCGAGCGCATGACGGCGGCCATCCGGTTGATTTCGGCGTACAGATCGGCATACGTGTAGTGCCGCTCGATGCCGGTTTCGGTCGATACGTAGACGAGCGCGTTCTGCTGCGCGCGTTCGGCCAGATGCCGATCGACCGCGTTATGGCAGAGGTTCGTGCGACCGCCGACGAACCAGCGCGCGAACGGCGGCTTCGAGCGGTCGAGCACGGTGCCGAATGGCGTGTGCCAGTGAATGCGCCGGGCTTCTTCGCGCCAGAAGGCTTCGGGGTGGTCGATCGAGCGGCGGTGGAAATCGCGGTAGCGGGTCATCGGCGGCGATCCTCGTGCGGCGGGAGTGGACGGGGTTGGATGAAACGGAATCGCAAATTGCGCGCCGGTGCGGCGCTGGTTATGCGCACAAGCATAGCCACGGGCGGGAGGGGGGGCAAGCGGGTTCGCCGTAAGGGCGAAGGGCAACAGAAGAAAGTCGTTGTTCGTCATTTTCATCCGTCGCCCATTTGTTGTTTCTGCTCCGCCAGGTAGGGTAGAGGCGATCAACGTGACAGGTCGTTTTCCCCCAGGATGGTGAGGCTTGCATGTTCAATCGACACGCTTCCGAGCGTGGTAGATCGGGCGTTCCTGCCTGCGCGACCTGAAGGAGGCGGCTACGCCGTCGCCAGATTGCTACATTCCATTGACGGTTAGGTACTGACATGCGGAAGTCCAGCATCGCCCGTTTTCTCGCTGGCGTAGTTCTGCTTGCCCTTGACGTTGCGGTTGCTGCGTTTAACGTGATTAACCTGGACGAAGCGTATGGAAGCGGCGAGCCCTATTATTCGCGCACGACGAACATGGACAAGTGGAGCGATCCTTTGCCGGTGCTGGCTGTTGTCGACGGTGTTGCGGTTATCGTCATTGCGGTGGGTTTTTTGCTGTGGAGGCGGATGCGGGGCTAAGGCGAGG
Organism: Paraburkholderia sp. MM6662-R1; assembly: GCF_050436245.1. Taxonomy (NCBI): domain Bacteria; kingdom Pseudomonadati; phylum Pseudomonadota; class Betaproteobacteria; order Burkholderiales; family Burkholderiaceae; genus Paraburkholderia; species Paraburkholderia sp. MM6662-R1. The sequence continues at coordinate 3,869,064 of NZ_JBNDLV010000001.1, forward strand.
GTAGTGTTCTTTGCGGTGTTGGCCTTTCCTTGCTGACTTATCGGTCTATTAGCGTTGCCCCTGTGCGGGGCGGCACCTACTTTCTTTGCAGCAGCAAAGAAAGTAGGCAAAGAAGACAGCTAAATCCGCCAACTCTTAAGCGGGTCCCCTGGCTTGGAAGGGGTAGTGGTGCATCTGGAATCCGTGCCCCCGCACATTCCCCGTTCGTGACAAAGCCGTCATCCCTCCCACTCCGCACTACGTGCGTCGCGGACGGGTCTGCCCGGGAAACCAATGGTTTTGCCCCCGCGCAGCGGGGACCCTCGGCTGCGCCTCGGCGATGCGCCGAAACAACCGGTGGTTTTTGAGCGGGGATTCGGCGCGCGTAGCGCCGCCGGAAGAATGACTGCCTTGTCACTGGCGCGGAATGTGCGGGAGCACGGATTCCAGATGCACCACTACCTTATGCGGACCGAGGGACCCGCTTAAGAGTTGGCGGTTTGAGCTGTCTTCTTTGCCTACTTTCTTTGCAGCAGCAAAGAAAGTAGGTGCCGCCCCGCACAGGGGCAACGCTAATAGACCGACAAGACAACAAGGAAAGGCCAACAAAGCCAGAACAACGAAAAAAGCCCCGCCCCGCACAGGGGCAACGCTAATAAACCGACAAGCCAGCAAGGAAAGGCCAACACCACACGACAAGGAAAAAGCCCCAACCCCGCAGCACGCGCTCACCCTTTAACCCGCTTCCCCTCAACATCCGGCAACAAAACAGTGAGCACCCCAATCAACGGCAAAAACGAACAAACCTTATAAACAAACACAATACTGGTAGCGTCAGCGAGTTCCCCAAGCACGGCGGCGCCCACCCCCCCAAGCCCAAAGGCAAAACCAAAGAACAACCCAGCCACCATCCCAACCTTCCCAGGAATCAACTCCTGCGCATAAACAAGAATCGCCGAGAACGCCGAGGCGAGCACCACCCCAATAACAACCGTCAGCACACCAGTCCAGAACAGATTCGCATACGGCAACAGCAGCGTAAAAGGCGCGACGCCAAGAATCGACACCCAGATCACGTACTTGCGCCCGATCCTGTCGCCGATCGGCCCGCCGATCACCGTACCCGCCGCGACCGCCGCGAGGAACACGAACAGATGGATCTGCGCGGCCTGCACCGACAGATGGAACCTGTCGATCAGGTAGAACGTGAAATAGCTATTGATGCTGGCGAGATAGAAGTACTTGGAGAACACCAGCAACACCAGCACGCTCATCGCCAGGATGATCTTGTTACGCGGCAGCGTCACATGCGCGCCCTGGCCGCGCGCCTTCCTGACCGACGGATGACGCTTGTACCAGCGGCCGATCTGCGTGAGCACGACGATCGCGACGAGCGCCGCCGCCGAGAACCACGCGATGCTGCGTTGCCCGTGCGGAATCACGATCAGCGCGGCGAGCAGCGGCCCGAGCGACGAACCCGCATTGCCGCCGACCTGGAACAACGACTGCGCGAGCCCATGACGGCCACCCGAGGCCATCCGCGCGACTCGCGACGACTCCGGATGGAACACCGACGACCCGCAGCCGACCAGCGCCGCGGCGACCAGCAGCACGCCGAAGTTCGGCGCGACCGACATCAGCAGCAGCCCGGTCAGCGTGAAGCCCATGCCGACCGGCAGCGAGTACGGCTTCGGATGTTTGTCGGTATAGCTGCCGACGAGCGGCTGCAGCAGCGACGCGGTGATCTGGTAGGTCAGCGTGATCAGACCGATCTGCCCGAACGACAACGAGAAGTTGTCCTTGAACATCGGGTAGATGGCGAGGATCAGCGACTGGATCATGTCGTTGAGCAGGTGCGAAAAGCTGATCGCACCGAGCACGGAATACACCGTGCGCTGGACCTTGGCGGCCGCCGGCGCAGCGGCGGCCGGGGACGTGCTCGCCCCCGTGGCGGATGCGCCGGCAAGGGCGCTTTTATCGAGGCTCGTTTCCATACGCTAGAAAAAAGATCGGGAAAACGGTGGAATGAAAGATCGGCACCGAAAACCGGTGCGGGCAGCACGCCTCGTAGGCGCGTTCCGCGAAGCACTGCGGCGTTTCGTCGTGGCAACCGGCGTTTTGAATATCTAACCGAAGTTTAATGTGGCCGAAGCGAATTGTAAGGACAAGTTTTGTCGCGAATCGGACAAGGGGGCGGATGACTTTTCATTCGGCGGTGAAAGGACGAATCGTCAGCTCTTTGCCTGAAGAAACTTTTTTTGGCGAGTTTTTGGCCACGGTATAAAGCGCTCGCGATTGCGCGGCTCACGAAGCGGCGCGTCGAACATGGAACCGGGAACGGCAAGCGGCGCACGACCCGCCGCGGCCTGCGCAAGCGAAATTCAAGATCGCGGGGCGGGCTGCCGTAGACCCGGAGAGATAAGTGGTGATGCCGGAACCGACCGTCCGGCGCGTCGACATGTGGGGACGGGGATGATGAAAGCAGTGGCACACAGCGCAGCGGCAACGAAGTTCAACGGCCTGTCGGTCAAGGCGACGCTGCGGATCGCGTTTGCGATTCTGCTCGCCGGCACGCTGCTGATCGGCGTGTTTTCGCTGCTGCAGATCGGCCGGCTGAACGCGTCCGCGCAATCGATCTACGACCAGGGCCACGTCGCGAGCCGCGCCGCCGAGGAAGCGCGCGGCCACATGCTGCGCGCGAGCCGCGCGCAAAAGATGCTGCTCACCGCGACCACCGCGAAGGAGCGCGACGAACTCGGGGCCGACATCGAGAGCGGCCTCGCGGGTCTCAACGAGCAACTGCGTACGCTCCAGCAGTACGTCGATAAGTCGGACGTGAAGGCGGTCGGCGCGCAGAAGGCGTTCACCGCGGCGGTCGCGGCATGGAGCGGTCACCTACGCGACTTCGTCACGCTCGTGAAAGCGCAGCCGCTCGATCTGTCGCAGATGAACTGGCAGGTCGGTACGCAGGACGTGTCGCTGCTCGTCGAAACCGGCAAGCTCGAAAAGCTCGTCGACGAACTCGTCGCGCAGCGCGGCACCGCCGCGAAGGCGACGATCGACGCGTCCGGCTTCATCTATCACTCGTCGTTCGTGATGATCGCGGCGATGACGCTCGCACTGATCGTGCTCGCGGTCGGCATCGCCGCGTGGGTCGTGCGGCGCCTCACCGCGCAACTCGGCGGCGAGCCCGCGTACGCGAAGGAGATCGCGCGCCGCATCGCCGCGGGCGATCTGTCGAATCGCATCGCGCTCGGCGGCAAGGACCGTGCGAGCATGCTGTTCGCGCTGTCCGACATGCAAAGCGGACTCGCGACGACGGTTGCCGACATCGCGTCGAGCGCCGATGCGATCGCGACCGCGTCCGCGCAGATTTCGATGGGCAATCTCGATCTGTCGCAGCGTACCGAACAGCAGGCGCTCGCGCTCGAGCGCACCGCGAGCAGCATGGAGCAACTGACCTCGACGGTGCGTCAGAACGCCGACAACGCAAAGCAGGCGAGCACGCTCGCGAACAACGCGTCGGCCATCGCCGAGCAGGGCGGCGCGGTCGTGAGCCGCGTGGTGGCGACAATGAACGACATCAACGACAGCGCGCGCAGCATCGGCGACATCATCGGCGTGATCGAGGGGATCGCGTTCCAGACCAACATCCTCGCGTTGAACGCGGCCGTCGAGGCGGCGCGCGCGGGCGAGGAGGGGCGCGGCTTTTCGGTCGTCGCGGCGGAAGTGCGCAATCTCGCGCAGCGCAGCGCGGCGGCCGCGAAGGAGATCAAGGGCTTGATCCAGACTTCGGTCGAGCGCGTCGGCAACGGCTCGACGCTCGCCGCGGACGCCGGTCAGACGATGGACGAAGTCGTCAAGGCCGTGAAGCGCGTGACCGACATCATGGGCGAGATTTCGGCGGCGTCGTCCGAGCAGAGCGCCGGTATCGAGGCGATCAGTCTCGCGGTCACGCAGATGGACTCGGGCACGCAGCAGAACGCCGCGCTGGTGGAGGAGGCCACCGCCGCGGCCCGCTCGCTCGACGATCAGGCGCGCGGGCTGAAGGCGATGGTGGGGCAGTTCAGGCTATAAAAGGCGGCGCGGGCGTCAGCTCGCGTTGGCCGACGAGGAGCCGGAGCCCGTCCCCGGCCGCACCACCACCGTGCAGGTCGTGCCCGCCGCCAGCATCACGTCGGGCGGCACCGAGTCGATCCGCACGCGCACCGGCACGCGCTGCGCGAGGCGCACCCAGTTGAAGGTCGGATTCACGTCCGCGAGCAGTTCGTGGCTTTGCGGATTGTCGCGGTCGTAAATGCCGCGCGAGATGCTCTCCACGTGGCCTTGCAGCGTGCCGCCGCTCATCAGCCGCACTTCGGCCTGATCGCCGACGCGCACGTGCGGCAGCTTGGTTTCCTCGAAGTAGCCATACACCCAGAACGAGTGACTATCGACGATCGCGAGCTTCGCGGCGCCCGCGCTCGCATAGTCGCCGCGGAACACGGACAGGTTCGTTACGTAACCGTCGACCGGCGACACCACGCGCGTGCGTTCGAGGTTCAGCTTCGCGGCGTCGAGCGCGGCGAGTGCCTGCTGATAGGCGGCTTCGGCGGCGGACGCGGTATGCGTCGCGTTTTCGCGGCTTTCCTTCGACACCACCTGCGAATCCATGTCGGCACGCCGTTGCGCGTCGTCGCGCTTCATCTGCAACTCGGCCTTGCGCGCGGCAACGGCGGCCTGCGCCTGCTCGACCGCGATCTGGTAATGCGACGGATCGATCTGCATCAGCAGGTCGCCCTTCTTCACGAACTGGTTGTCCTTGACCGGCAGATCGACGATCGCGCCCGACACGTCCGGCGCGACGTTGACGATCTCGGCGCGCACGCGGCCGTCGCGGGTCCACGGTTCGTCCATGTAATGGACCCACAACACGCGGCCAATCACGATCGCGACGATGAAAATGACGGCTGTCGCGATGAAGCCCACAAGATTTCGGATGGTCATGTTTCGACTCTGATCAACGATAAACGGCGAGGCCGAGAAGGCCGCACACGGACACGAGCAAGCTGGCCCGGAACAGGGAGGGGTGCCACACCACGCGATACAGGCCCGTATAGGCGATCACGCGATCGACGAGCCAGGTCAGCGCGGCGCCCGCGATGAACAGCAGCACAATGGCCGGCACATAGGCATCGAGCACGGCGATATCACGCGGCATGAGGAACTCCTTCTTCTTCTGATGCGTCCGCGCGCGCGCCGATCGCCGAGGCAAGCGGCGACTGCGGATCGAGCAGCGCGGTACGGATGAAATGCAGTTGACTGAGGATGCGCAGCAGCTGATGGCGTTCTTCACGCGACGGCGTGAAGCCGGCCATCAGTTGCTGCACTTGCGCGATCGCATCGGCGGTCGCCGCGAGCGCGCGCGCGAAGTGCTGCTGCCGCGGCCGCTCGAACAGCGCCGCGAGCGCGTCGCGCAGCGCGCGCAGCGCGACGCGCCACGGTGCCGCTTGGTGGTAGCGCGGCTCGTTGGGCAGCGTCGCGATTTCGCGGCGCAGGTCGATCACCGCGGTGCCGACCTCCAACACCGAAAACAGCCAGCGCAGCGTGTCGCGCTTCGTTTCGGGCTCGTTCTGCGACAGCGCGTTGATCTGGAACATCAGATCGCGCGCGCCGCTTTCGAAGCGCGAGCGCACGCGTGCCAGATCCGCGCGGCCGGCCAGCACCACCTGGCGGCGCAGGTCGACGAGCAGGCGGTTGCGCAGCCACGGCGTCGACGGCGGCAGCAGCACCGCGAACGCGATCGACGACACCAGCATCGACAGCACCAGCGCGAGCGCGTCGTTCATGAACGCGCTCGGGTCGTAGTGAATCACGTTGTCGGGGCCGGCGAGGAAGCAGAAGAAGATGCAGTAGCCGACGCCGTAGCCCGCGAGCGTCGTACGCGTGGTCATCAACACGCCGAGCAGCAGGAACGGCGTGAGCGCGACGCACAGCATCACGAAGCCGTCGATGTGCGGATACACGCCGAACACCGCGATCATGCCCATCAGCGTCGCGAGCACCGTGCCGCCGGCCATCTTGAACGCGGTGCGCTTCGGATCCGGCGACGCCGACGCGAGCGCGCACACGGCCGCTGCGACCAGCGTCAACGTCGAGCCGCTCGGCCACGCGGTGGCGATCCAGAACGCCCCGAGCACCATCATCACGATGGCCGCGCGCAGGCCCGCGACGCCGGCCGCGATGGCGTTGGTTTTCGGCTCGTAGCGCTCGATCCAGCGTTCGCGCGCGTGCTTGTCGACGGCGAGCGACGCGTAGGTCGCCGCGTACGCATGCAGGTCGTCGATGAAGCGGTACAGCAGCTCGGCGCCCGTGTCGAAATCGAGCAACGGCGCGTCGGGGTGCGTTTCGAGCTCGTCGCGCGTCGCGCGCACGCGTTTGGGCAACTCGCTCCTGTAGGTGTCGAGCTGGGCCGCGGCGTGCGCGGCGTCGGCCGCGCTCAGCACCGGCTCGCCCGACTTCGCGAGCAACGGCGCGATCTCCTTGAAGTACGGTTCGAGCGCGGCGATCGCGATCGCCGCGCCGTGCGTGCCGCTGTCGCGCAGACGGTTCATCAGCTGATGCAGCGCGTGAAAGCGCGTCGACGCGGTCATGAACTCGCTGTTCAGACGCGCGAGGCGCCCGCCGCGCATCCGCGAATCGGGGCCTTCGAACACGGCGATGCTGCGCGCGGCCTCGAAGCCGACGATGTCGGCGACGAAGCGTGCATTGGTCGCCTCGATCTGGGCGCGGTCGTTGCGCCCGGCAAGCGACGCCGACACGTACTCGACGAACGCCGAGAAGCGCGCACGCACGGTGCTGCGCATCTGCAGGCCGGCGAACTGCGGAAACACGAGGCCGCTGACCGCGCCCGCGCAGATGATCCCGATCACCACTTCCGCGACCCGCGTGAGCGCGCTCAGGAACGCGCCGTCCGGATGCTGCGAAGCGGGGATGCCGATCAGCGCGGCCGTGTAGCCCGCCAGCACGAAGCCGTACGAACGGAAGTTGCGATTGCGCGCGGCGCCGGCGGTGCAGATGCCGACCCAGATCGCGGTCGTGACGAGGAACAGCTCCGGCTGCTGCGCGAACAGTCCGATCAGCGCGAGCATCACGACGAGACCGACCAGCGTGCCGCAGATCCGATAGAAGCTCTTCGCGAACACTGCGCCGCTTTGCGGCTGCATCACGATGAACACGGTGGTCATCGCGGTGCGCGGCTGCGGCAGATCGAGCTTCATCGCGATGCCGAGCGCGAGGAAGCACGCGGCGAGCGACTTGAACAGATAGATCCATACGAGGCCGTCGGTGCGCGCCCAGTGGGCGGCGGCTTCGTAGAGCGCGGCGAACGAGGCGGGGCGCGCGCTCGACGGGGAGGGCGAGGAGGACATGGCCTTCCTTACTCGGACGCGGGCGCGTTCGGGGCGCGCGAGGCGGTGGTGGCGGCGGTGATGGCTGCGTTGGTCCTGGCGTTGGCGTTCGCATCCGCTGTTGCCTTGTCGCTACTCGCCGCGCCGCTCTTGCTCTCGCCGCTGCCCTTGCCATGCGCCGGCAACGTTTCGTTATCTCGCGGACCGTTGGCCGGATCGTCGAGACCGCCGCCGAGCGCCGTCATCAACGACGCATGCGCGCCGAGCCGCTCGGCCTGCACTTTGGCGACACCTTCCTGCGCGCGCAGCAACTGGTTTTGCGCGACCAGCACGTTCAGGTAGTCGGTCAAGCCGCGCCGGTAGCCTTCGCGCGACAGCTCGTAGTTCCTGCGCGCGGCGGCGACCGAGCGGTCGGCGTCGTCGGCCTGGGTGGTCAGCGAACGGATGCGGATCACCTGGTCCGAGATGTCCTTCAGCGCGCCCACGATCGACTGGTTGTAGCGCTCGATGGCCTCGTCGTAGCCCGCCGACGCCGCGCCGAGCTGCGAGCGCAGCCGGCCGCCGTCGAAGATCGGCAGCGTCAGCGCGGGACCCACGCTCCAGCTATGCGACGGACTCTTCAGGAACTGGAACAGCGGCCCCATCGCCGCATAGCCGCCGATCGACGCGAGCAGGTTGATGTCCGGATAGAACCCGGCCTTGGCGACGTCGATGCCGCGCGCCTGCGCGGCGACCGTCCAGCGTGCCGCGACCACGTCCGGCCGGTGGCCGATCAGATCCACGGGCAGCGCGGCCGGCAGACCAGCGGGCGCGGCGAGCGACAGCGCCGGGCGCTGGATCGCGTCGCCGGCGCCCGGACCCTTGCCCGCGAGCGCGGCCAACTGATTGCGGCCGAGCGCGATCTTCTCCTCGATCGCGTCGATCTGGCGCTCGTACTCGGGCATCGGTGTCTCGGCCTGGCTCACTTCGAGCTGCGTGCCGATGCCGCCCTTCAGGCGCCGGTTCGCGAGGTCGACGATCTGCTGCTGTTGCTGCAGCGTGGCCTTCGCGATGTCGAGCAACGCGTAGTTCAGCGACATCTCGATATAGGTGCGCACGACGTTCGCCTGCAGTTCGAGCTGTGCGGCGCGCGCGTCGGCGGCGCTGGCGTGCGCGAGGTCGAGCGCGCGCTCGGCGGCGTTCTTGTCCTTGCCCCAGAAGTCGAGGTGATAGGCGAGTCCGAGCGTGCCGGTGTTGTTCCACGACTGCTCGCCGGCGAGCGGGCCCGGGCCGTAGAACACGTTGTCGGCCCACTGCTGGCGCTGGATCGACAGGCTGCCGTTGACTTGCGGCGCGAGCGCCGCGCGCGCGACGCCGGCCATCGACGCCGCCTCACGCACGCGCGCCTGGGCGACCGCGAGACTGGGATTGCCGGCTTGCGCGTCCGCGATCCACCGGTCCAGCTGCGGATCGTCATAGGCGCGCCACCAGTCGGCGGCGGGCCACTGCGCATCGGCGTTGGCGGCGCGGATTGCGTTGCCCGCATCGAGCGACGCAGGATTGATCGTGTGCGTTTGCGGCGCGACGCCTCCGGTACTTGCGCATCCGGCGATTGTTAATAGGATCGTAAGAACCGCGGCTGCGGCGATCCCTTTGGGTACCGGAGACTGCACGGTTTCCTCCAAATTTGACTATAGAAGCTTGTGCGCAATTATATTTTTTGATCGATTGCGGAATAACCGGTAAGGATGCAAGGCATTTTTACCAGACATGAGACAATCGCCATTGCTGATCGTGTAACAATCGCTGCCGATTTCTGAGGATAGGTATGGACACGCTTCAAAACATGCGCGTTTTCGTCCGCGTCGTCGAAGCGGGCAGCTTCACGGGCGCCGCGCAGCATCTGAATACGACGACGGCCTACGCGTCGCGCGCGGTTTCCGATCTGGAAGCGCATCTGCGCACACGGCTTTTGAACCGGACCACGCGCCGCATCGCGCTGACCGAAGCTGGCGAGCGCTATCTGCAGCGCTGCGAGCAGATTCTCGCGTACGTGGATCAGGCGGAGGCCGAGGCGAGCGATGCGCACGCGCGTCCGTCCGGCAAGCTGAAGGTTCACGCGATGACGAGCTTCGGCCAGCACTACGTGGTGCCGGCCGTAGGCCGTTACCAGCAGCGCTACCCGGACGTGCATATCGAACTGACGCTCGCGCAGCGCATGCCCGATCTGCTCGACGAAGGCTTCGACGTGTCGCTGACGCTCGCGACCGGCCTGCCGGATTCGGGGCTCGTGTCGCAGCGCCTTGGCAGCGCGTTCAGCATTGCGTGCGCGTCGCCGGCGTACCTCGAACGGCGCGGCGTGCCGCAAACGCCTGCGGACCTGGCGCAGCACGTCTGCCTGCAGATGGTGACGCCGGTGAATCCGCCGGACAAATGGACCTTCGACGGCCCGAACGGCGAGGAAGTGGTCTCGCTCGGCGCGGCGACGTTTCAGGTGAACGTGGCCGAGGCGATGGTCGTGGCCGTCGCCCAGGGCATGGGCGTAGCGCTGATTCCGATCTACTCGGCGATCAGCCGTTTGCGCAGCGGCGAACTGCTGTGGCTGATGCCCGGGTACACGTCGCAGCAGATGAATCTGTATGCGCTGTATCCGTCGCGGCAGTATCTCGATGCGAAGATCCGCACGTGGGTCGAATTCCTGCGCGACGAGTTGCCTTCGACGCTGGCGGCGGATCAGGAGGAGTTGCGGCAGTTCGCGCGGACCTGAACGGTCTTCTCGTCATGCATTGACGTTCGAGCGGCACGCGGAGTGCGGCACGCGGAGTGGGCACGCGGCGTGACAGCCTGTTACACATGCGCCGCGTCGCAACATTTCTTTACTTCTGCCGCGCAGTCGATTTGTTAACGTGTCGTTCACGCGTCGCCGCTCTGGCCGGACGCGCTGGATTCGCCGCCGTTCGGCGCTTCGCAACCACTGAAGGACGACACATCCATGGATACGCACCTGATGATCGGCTTGGCCGTCATGTTTGGACTGATCGGCGTCGCCGCCTCGCGCGATCTGCTGCGCCGCATGCGCGAACAGCAGCCGCGGCGCTCGTGCCGGTCGAGGTCCAGTCACAGGATGCGCCGCGGCGCGAGCGGTGAGCGGCGGCGGGTTGATCTGATGCAAGAGGCCCGCTAGTCGGAATGGCACTTACTTAAGCCTACATGGAGGAGAAGACGCGGGTAAGTGCTTGAAGAGAAAGGGAGGGGGCTGATCCAGGGATTGATACGATGGTTGTTACCAGGCAAACACCGTCTCATTCCAAAGATCAGCCCCCATGGATCGTAATGCACGAAGTCATCACAGGCAAACACGAAGCAGGGTTCAAAGCCGGGCGTGCAGGGCCCAGGCGGTAGACTACTTCAACATACTGACGAGCCCGGGGCTGTTGGGCATAACGGAAGCGTATTTGCCAGAACATCGGGAACGGCTGTATCCGCCGACGGTGACACTGTCGATGTTCATGCGCCAGGCGCTGGAAGAGGACGCCTCCTGTCAGAAGGCAGTCAACGGGTGGGCGGCGCAGCGAGCTGCCGACGGGCTGCGGCCCATGAGTGTGCGTACGGGAGGCTACTGCCGCGCTCGCCAGAGACTGCCGCTGACGATGGTGCGGGAGTTGGCGCGCGAGACGGGGCGCCAACTGCATGAGCAGGCCGAGCCTGCCTGGAAGTGGCGCGGGCGCCCGGTCAAGCTGGTTGACGGCACCGGGATCTCGATGCCCGATACGCCGTCGAACCAGGCCCGTTTCCCGCAGTCCAGTGCTCAGGCCGAAGGAGTGGGCTTTCCATTGGCCTATCTGGTTGCGGTGATCTGTCTGGCAAGCGGCGCAGTACTGGAGTCGGCGGTCGGAACTTACGCGGGCAAAGGCAGCGGGGAGCTGACGGCGTTTCGCATGCTGCAAGGCACGTTTCGCAAAGGTGACGTGATCGTCGCCGATGCCTTGTACTGCCACTACTTTCTGATGGCCTCAATGATCGCCGCCGGGGTGGACGTCGTGATGGAACAGCATGGGGCACGCCGCACCGACTTTCGGCGAGGCCGGTCCCTGGGCACGCGCGATCACATTGTGACGTGGCCCAAACCCCGGCAGCGTCCCGACTGGATGACGCATGAGCAGTACCAGGCCTTCCCCGATGAACTGATGGTGCGCGAGTCCAGGCTGCATCACCGGGTGCTGGTCACCACGATGCTTGATGCACGCAAGACCAGCAAACAGGACCTCTCGCAGTTGTACGCCAGGCGCTGGAACGTGGAACTGGATCTACGTAACATCAAGACGACGATGGGCATGGATGTGCTGCATTGCCAGACTGCCCACATGAACGAAAAGGAGATCTGGGTCCATCTGCTGGCCTACAACGTGATTCGGCTGCTGATGGCTCAGGCCGCCAGTCACCATGCCACTGACCCGAGAACACTGAGTTTCAAACACACGGTGCAGTTATGGACTGAATGGCTGGCCAGAGGTCTGACGGCAACTCACAACCAGAGTCTCCTGTTCAACCTGATCACGCAGTCTTGCGTTGGGAGTCGCCCCGGTCGCATCGAACCACGAATGCGCAAACGAAGACCGAAGTCCTACCCATGGCTGAAAGAGCCTCGTCACATCGCACGTGAGCGCGTCCAAAAATATGGGCACGCTCCACGGGCTTAAGTAAGTGCCATTCCCGCTAGCACCCGCTAGATCTCGACGACCTTGTCCCACGCAAACAGCGGATTTTCCCACTGGCGCGTGCGCCGGTCGAAATAGCCGCGCGGATTGCACACGACGCGCGTGCCGTCCACCACGTAGTCGAACGACGTATGCGTGTGACCATGTATCCACAACGCGACAGGCGCGCGCACGAGCTCGGGCAGATGGTTGACGAAGCCCGCCGACACGCGGTCTTCGGCAAAACGCCCGGCCAGGCTCAGCCGATGCGGCGCGTGATGCGTGACCACGATCGTTTGGCCGGCGAACGGTTTGGCAAGCTCGCTTTCGAGCCACGCGCGCGCATGCTGGTGCAGCGCGAGCGAATCGGCGGGCGTGAAGTCGCGCGCGGCGTCGCGCGGGTCGTGCGGCCAGTTCATCTGGATCAGCCCGCGATAGTCGAGCATGACCCGGCGCGCGGCGACGATCGATTCCTCGATTGCATCCGGCGTCGCGCCGTACAGCGCGAAGTCGGTCCACAACGTCGTGCCGAGCACGCGCCAGCGGCCCTGGCTGTCGACCAGCGCGGCGTTGTTCAGCAGATGCACGTTGTCGACCTGCGCGGCCGCGTCGAGCATCGCGCTCTCCAGCGCGCCGAATTCACCGTCGTAGTACTCGTGATTGCCCGGCACGTAGACGACCGGCACCGTGTCGTCGAACGCCTGCGCGGCCCAGCGCGGGCCAGCCGCATGATTGTGGATGTCGCCCGCCAGCACCACGAGATCCGCCTGCGCATGCGGGATCAGTTCAGGCTCGTCGTTTTCCAGATGCAGATCGGACAGCACGCGAATCTTCACGGACGCGACTCCTGCAAAACGCCTGCGCGCCGGATCGCGCAGGCTTCAGATATTAGCGTAGCACCTTGCCCGGATTCATCAGGTTCAGCGGATCGAGCGCCTGCTTGATCGCGCGCATCATCCGCACCTCGACGTCCTGCTTGTAGCGGGCGGCTTCGTCGATCTTCAACTGGCCGAGTCCGTGTTCCGCGCTGATGCTGCCGCGATGCGCATCGACGCTGTCGTAGACGATCCGGTTGATCGGGCTCTGGTACTGCCGCAGAAACGCCTTCGCATCGACGCCCTCGGGCGCCTGCACGTTGTAGTGCAGATTGCCGTCGCCGAGATGGCCGAACGTGACCATGCGCGCGCCCGGCGCGGCTTGCGCGATTGCCGCATCGGTCGCTTCGATGAAGTGGCCGATGCGTGAAATCGGCACCGCGATGTCGTGCTTGATGTTCAGGCCCTCCTCGGCCTGGGCGAGCGGAATGTGCTCGCGCAGATTCCAGAACGCGCGAGACTGTGCGAGGTTTTCCGCCACCACGGCGTCTTCCACGAGACCTTGTTCGAGCGCGGTTTCCATCAGCCCCTCGAACAGCGTGCGCGCGTGCACTTCGCTTTCGCTGTCCGACAATTCGAGCAGCACGACCTGCGCATGCGGTTCGGCGAACGGATAACGCATCTGCTCGAAATGCCGGCCGACGAGGCGCAGGCAGAAATCCGACATCAGTTCGAAGCCGGTCAGGAGCGGCCCGGCGACGCGTTGCGTGAGCGCGAGAAAATCGAGCGCCGCATGCGGCGACGCGAGCGCGGCGAGCGCGGTGACGCGCGCGGCCGGCTGCGGATGCAGCTTGAGCACCGCCGCGGTGATCAGGCCCAGCGTGCCTTCCGCGCCGACGAACAGGTCGCGCAGATCGTAGCCGGTGTTGTCCTTGCGCAGCCCGCGCAGGCCGTCCCACAGTTCGCCTTGCGGCGTCACCACTTCGAGGCCGAGGCATAGCTCGCGCGTGTTGCCATAGCGCAGCACGCCGGTGCCGCCCGCATTGGTCGACAGATTGCCGCCGATCGTGCAGCTGCCTTCGGCGGCGAGGCTCAGCGCAAACAGACGCCCAGCCGCTTCGGCGTGCTTCTGCACGTCGGCGAGGATCACGCCGGCTTCGACCGTGATCGTGTTGTTGTGCGGATCGATGTCGCGCACGCGATTCAGGCGGCGCAGGCTGATGACCGCCTGCGCGCCGCTCGCGTCGGGTGTCGCGCCGCCCGCGAGGCCGGTGTTGCCGCCCTGCGGCACCAGCGCGACGCAATGTTCGACCGCGAGCCTGACGAGCGCGGCGGTTTCCGCGGACGTGGCCGGGCACAGCACCGCGCAGGCCGCGCCGGTGTAGCGGCGGCGCCAGTCGGTCAGAAAGGGAGCGGTGTCGTGCGGATCGGTCAGTACGTAAGTCGCGCCGATGGCGTCGCGGCAGGCGGCGAGAAAAGCGGTGTGGGTCATGTGGATCGGTTGACGGTGTTGGGGCTTGGGCCTCAGGCGGGCGGGATCGGTTCGCTGGCGGCTTGCTTTGCAGCCTGCTTTGCAGCCTGCTTCGCGGCTCGTTTCGCCGCGCGCTTGAACGGTCCGACATACGCGAGTGCGCAGGTGAAGAAGATCATGGCGAGCGCCGCTTGAAGCCAGCCGAGCCGCGCGCTCAAGCCATGATCGCTCCAGCCACGCACGACGCCTTCGGCGAAATACAGCAGGATCAGCATCGACGCCCATTGCATCGTGTAAAGCCGACGTCGCCACACGCCCGGCAACGCGCAGAGTAGCGGCAACGCTTTCAGCACGAGCAGCGAGCCGCCAGAGCGCAACGGCGCGAGCCACCATTCCCATGCGACGGCAAGCACGATCATCGAGACCAGTGTGAAAGCGGCGACGAGCGCGGCGGCAGCTTTGGGTTGCACGGGCGCGACGGTTGTAGATGCCGACGCGTTGGCCGCGAGGCTTGCGGGCGCCGCGTTCGCGTGGCCCCCGGAATTCGTGGCCGCGAGTTCAGCGCCACCCGCGTCACGACGGGCGTCGTCGCGCTCGGTGGGTTGCGGATCCGGTTCGTTCACGGCTTTACGCTCACGGCCTTTCGGACATCGACGCCACCGTGCGCCCAACGCGTGCACCAAGCGCAATCGCCAGCGTCCGTTCGTCGGCGGAGATGCCATGGCCTGTCGTGCCCGCGCGCGCGTAATGCGAGGCGCCGTACGGCGTGCCGCCGGTCTGCGTGGTGGACAGCGCGCTCTCCGTGTATGGAATGCCGACGATCAGCATGCCGTGATGGAGCAGCGGCAGCATCATCGACAGCAGCGTGGATTCCTGGCCGCCGTGCAGGCTGCCGGTCGACGTGAACACGCAGGCCGGCTTGCCCGACAGTGCACCGGATAGCCACTGCGGCGTGGTGCCGTCGAGAAAGTATTTGAGCGCGGCCGCCATGTTGCCGAAGCGGGTCGGCGAACCGAGCGCGAGGCCCGCGCATTCTTCGAGGTCGCGCAGCTCGACGTACGGTGGTCCTTCGGTGGGAATGTCCGGCTCGCTCGCCTCGCAAACCGTGGAAACCGCCGGCACGGTGCGCACGCGCGCCTGCATGCCGGGGACGCTGTCGACGCCGTGCGCGATTGCCAGCGCGAGCTCGCGGGTGGCGCCGTGACGGCTGTAATAAAGCACGAGAATGTCTTTCATAGGCCTCATCATTGAACGGGTATTATAGGGGTTCGGTCAGTTGCACAGGCCGCTCATAGCCGTTCGGCCAGGAGCTTCGGCCAAACGCCGCGCGGAGTTCCCGCAGTCCCGGTCTGACGGTTCAGCAAGCAAGGAGGCAGGTTTGTTGGTTAGGATGCGTTTCGATCTCGACACGCTCAAACGGCTCGCGCAATTCGCGGCGCAACGCATCGGCGAGGACCGGATTCCGCAGGTCGCGGGCAGCCTGACGTTCACGACGATGCTGGCGCTCGTGCCGCTCGCCACCGTCGCGTTTGCGCTGTTCACCGCGTTTCCGATCTTCAGCTCGTTCCAGGCGTCGCTGCAGTTTTTTCTTGCCGACCACCTGATGCCCGCGCAACTGAACGATCAGATCTTCAAGTATCTGAACCAGTTCGCATCGAAGGCCAAAGGGCTGACCACGATCGGCATGATCATCCTGTTCGTCACCGCGGTGATGACGATGATGACCGTCGAGTCCGCGTTCAATGTGATCTGGCGCGTGCGCAAGGCGCGGCCCGTCGCGCAGCGCATTCTCGTGTACTGGGCGATCATCACGCTCGGTCCGATCCTGATCGGCGTGAGCCTGTCCATCTCGTCGTATGTGTTCACGCAATCGATGTCGTTTAGCGCCGCGCAGCGCATCACACCGCTGATCGAATGGGCGCTCGCGAGCGCCTCGCTGCCGTTCACGATGCTCGCGTTCACGATCCTTTACGTTTATCTGCCGAACTGCCGTGTCGAATGGCGCGACGCGGTGGTCGGCGGCGTGATCGCCGCGGTCGCGTTCGAGCTCGCCAAGCGCGGCTTCGGCTACTACGTGCGCCGTATTCCGACCTATACGGCGGTGTACGGCGCGTTCGCCGCGGTGCCGCTGTTCCTGCTGTGGATGTACCTGTGCTGGTTCATCACGCTGACCGGCGCGATGATCGCATCGGCGTTGCCGGCGATTCGCATCGGTCAGTTTCACCGCCCTGTGTTCTATGGCAGCAATCTGTTCGATTCGCTCGAATTGCTCGCGCGGCTGTGCGAGGCGCGTGAGGGCGGCAGACGCGGCTACACGATGCCCGAGCTTGCCCGGATGCTTCGCCGCGACAAGGATACGACGCTGATGCTGTTGCAGCGTCTCGAGGAGATCGAGTGGATCGCGCGGCTGGAGGAGGACCATACCGGCCCGCACTTCGTGCTCCTCGCGAACCCGGCGCAGGTGACCGTGCAGCGGCTGTACGACCTGTTCGTGATCGACCGCGCGGAGCTTACGTATCAGCTCGAACTCGACTCCACACGCGTGGACGGCGGCATGCTGCTCGCCGCGCTCGACAACGACCAGCTGAAGGTGACGCTCGCCGCGTTGCTCGCCTCGCGCGCGGCGGCACGGGCGGCGCGACCCGGCGATGGCGAGCGCGCGGCGGCTTCGATGCCGCACCAGGCAGCGTGACAGGGCGGCCAGACTTCGAGCCGCCCCGATAAAACTACAACGAAATCTTCCCCACGCAGATGTCCTTGAACATCACCCAGTCGCCCATCAGGCTGTAAAACGGATGACGGAAGGTGGCAGGCCGGTTCTTTTCGAAGAAGAAATGGCCGACCCACGCGAAGCCGTAGCCGCACACCACGGCCGCCGGCAACCATAGCCAGTTGCCGGTGGCGAGCGCCATCGCGAGGCAGCCAATGACGCCGAGCGAGCCGACGAAATGCAGCCGCCGCGACACGAGATTGCGATGCTCGCTCAGGTAGTACGGATAAAACTCCGCGAAGTTCGTGAAGTGATCGGTATGTGCTGTATGAGCCATGACGGCCTCCGGAGGCTGAGAAAGACAGCTTCAATCATTCTCCGGCGATCGCCTGCCTGGCGCAACCTGGCCATTCGGCAGATGGCGCGGCGGGTTCGGCGTGGGTATCGTGGTCGTTCGGTAGTGATTCGGTAGTGATTCGGTAGTGATTCGGTAGTGATTCGGTGGCGATTCGCAACGGCATTCCCGACGGCCGCCCGCGGAGCACCGAGGCGCGCGGCGAGCGGCCATCGCGCGCCCCATCAGCGCGCTTCGTGCGGCGGCCGCGAAGCGAAGCCGTACAGCGCATCGAGCGTCGCGTCGGGTTGCTCGGTCATCAACGCGTGGCCCGCATCGAGCGTGACGGTGTCGACTGGCGTGCCCGCCTGCGCGAGCGCATCGGCAAGTGCTTTCGCCGCGCGCGGCGGCGTCATCGCATCGCGCCGGCCAACGATCAGGCGCGTGGCGCAACGCACCTGCGCCGCACGAGCGTGGCCGTCCGCATAGGTATGGCAGGCGGTGAAGTCGGTGTGGAACAGATGCGGCTCGCCGCTGGCGGACACGTGCTCCATCAGCCGCTGGTTCATGCCGTGCAGCCAGAAACCGGGGCCGGGGCACGAGGGCTTCGCGGCGAGCGTCGAATGCGACCACTGGTTGACCATGCCGATTGCCTCGGGCTCGCGATTGAGCGCGGCGTCGAGCAGCGCGTCGGAGACCGTCATCGGCAGCGCGGTGGCGAGCAGCGCAAGATGCGTTGCGCGCTGCGGATAGCGGCCGGCGAAGTCGAGCGCGATCAGCGAGCCCATGCTGTGACCGGCGACGAACGCACGCGTGACGCCCACGGCGTCGAGCAGCGCAGCGAGCCAGTCGGCCAGCGCGGCGATGCTGACGAGCGCGGGGCCGGCGCTGCGTCGGTGGCCCGGCAGATCGACCGCGAGCACGCCGAAGCCGTGATGCGCGAAGTAGCGGCTTTGCAGCGCCCACACGCTGTGATCGTGCTCGGCACCGTGGATGAACACGGCGGTTGGCAGGCTCGCGTCGAAGGGTTTGCCGCCGGTGTAGGCGTAGGCCGGTTTGCCTTGAACGATGACGATCATGCGGACTCCGGGCGGGCGGGGGTGCTCGTGGCGGCGGGCGCGGCAGTGGCGGTCTGTTGCGAGGCGCTGCTCGGCGTTGCGGTACGACCGCCGCTCGCCGGTTGCGCGGTTTTTTGCGCGGCTTTCAGCGCGCGCTTGAGATCGTCGATCAGGTCATCCGGATCTTCGAGCCCGATCGACAGACGGATCGTGCCTTCGGTGATACCGGCCGCGGCGAGCGCGGCGGCATCCATGCGGAAGTGCGTCGTCGATGCCGGTTGAATCACCAGCGAGCGCGCGTCGCCGACGTTCGCGAGGTGCGAGAAGAGCGTGAGCGCTTCGATGAAGGCGCGCCCGGCCGCGCGGTCGCCGCGCAGGTTGAAGCTGAACACGGCGCCCGCGCCGCGCGGTAGCAGCCGCCTGGCGAGCGCGTGGTCGGGATGCGTCGGCAACTCGGGATAGGCGACCGATTCGACCGCCGCATGACCGGCGAGAAACTCGACCACGCGCCGTGTGTTGACGACGTGACGCTCCATGCGCAACGGCAGTGTCTCGATGCCTTGCAGCAGCTGCCACGCGGCCTGCGGATGCAGGCACGCGCCGAAGTCGCGCAAGCCTTCCCGACGCGCGCGCAGCAGGAACGGCGCGACGGTGCTTTCCTCGGCGAATACCATGCCGTGGAAACCGTCGTACGGCTCGGTAAATTCGGGAAAGCGGCCGGAAGCCTCGAAGTCGAACGTGCCGCCGTCGACCAGCACTCCGCCGATCGTCGTGCCGTGGCCGCCGAGAAACTTGGTCGCCGAGTGGTAGACGAGGTCGGCGCCGTGCTCGAAGGGGCGCAGCAGGTAGGGCGTCGTGAAGGTCGAGTCGACCAGCAACGGCAGGCGGTGCGCGTGCGCGATCTGTGCGAGCGCGGCGATGTCGAGCACGTCGAGGCCCGGATTGCCGAGCGTTTCGCCGAATAGCAGGCGCGTGTTGGGGCGCAGCGCGGCGCGCCATGCGTCGAGGTCGCCGGGCTTGACGAAGGTCGTCTCGATACCGAAGCGTCGCAGCGTGTAATGCAGCAGATTGTGCGAGCCGCCGTACAGCGCGCTCGACGCGACGATGTGCGAACCCGCGCCCATCAGCGTCGCGATCGCCAGATGCAGCGCGGCCTGGCCGCTCGCGGTGCCGATCGCGCCGGCGCCGTTTTCGAGCGCGGCGACGCGCTCCTCGAACACGGCGACGGTCGGATTCGAGATGCGCGAGTAGACGTGGCCGGCGCGCTCCATGTTGAACAGCGCGGCGGCATGATCCGAGTCGCGGAACGAAAACGACGTGGTCTGGTAGATCGGCGTCGCGCGCGCGCCGGTGGCAGGGTCGGGGGCTGCGCCGGCGTGCAGCGCAAGCGTATCGAAACGGTTGGCGGACATCGTGGGCGGCGGGCCGCGAGCGGCCTCGCGAAAGATCGGGGTGGGCGGCCATCCTACCATTGGCGCGCGCCGCTTCAAGCGCGGTTTTCCCGCGGGTTCCTGCGGCTCGTGCCGGGAGCGGGGCATGCTCGCAATCTGGAAGTCAGACGAATTGGAGTCTCCGAAGCCCGCCGCGCCTTGGCTGGCGGGCCGCTTTCCTTTTATGGGCCTTTCCGATAGGATCGAAAAAACATTTCATGCACTGCAAGATTGGCGGTATCAGGAGATAGATCATGCGAGTCAGCGACATTCTTAAAGTCAAGGGCAATACCCTTTTTACGGTCACGCCGGATACCACGCTGCATGACGCCGTCAATACCATGGCCGAGCACGACATCGGCTCGCTCGTCGTGATGGAGTACGGCGACCTCGTCGGCATGCTGACGTTTCGCGAAATCATTCTGACCTTGAGCGAGAACGGCGGCAGCGTCGGCACCTCGACGATCCGCAAGGTGATGGACGACCATCCGCTCACCTGCACGCCCGAAACCGACGTCAACGAAGTGCGCCGCATGATGCTCGAGCATCACGTGCGCTATCTGCCCGTCATGGAAAGCCGCACGCTGATGGGCGTCATCTCGTTTTACGACGTCGCGAAGGCGGTGGTCGAGGAGCAGGGGTTCGAGAACCGCATGCTGAAGGCCTATATCCGCGACTGGCCGGAAGAGCAGGAAGGACAGGACCAGCAGCCGGCGCGTTGATGCGCGTGGCTCGAAGGTCGCGCTCCGGCCGTCGCCGCGAGCGCGAATCCGCCGACAGGGCGCGCGCGCAAGCGGGCGCTTTTTTTGTGTCTGGAGCTGGTGCGGACGGACTGCGGGAGCCGCGTGCGCGAGTCGCGGCGATCCGCTTGCCGGCCGTGCCGCCAGCGTCATCGCCATTTTTCCGCGCCGTTCTCCTGACTTCATGAACGATCGTCCGTTGCCCGCTGCCCGCCGCGCCGCTCGCGCGCACGAAGCGCACGAATCCCAGTTCCGCCTGCTCGGCCAGCGCCGCTTCGCGCCGTTCTTCTGGACACAGTTTCTCGGCGCGATGAACGACAACGTGTTCAAGATCGGCTTCACGTCGCTCGTCACGTATCAGGCGGCGCGGTTTTCGGGCGTCGACCCGAAAACCGCGGCGTTCCTGATCTCCGCGATTTTCATTCTGCCGTTCGTGCTGTTTTCGGCCACTTCCGGCCAGATCGCGGACAAGTACGACAAAGCGTTGCTCACGCGCCTCGTCAAGACTTTCGAGATCGCGGTGATGCTGGTCGGCGGCGTGGGGTTCTGGCTGCATGCCGCGCCGTTGCTGTACCTGTGCACGTTCCTGATGGGCGTGCATTCGACGGTATTCGGGCCGGTCAAGTACTCGTATCTGCCGCAGCATCTGTCGCAGGCCGAGCTGGTCGGCGGCAATGGCATGGTCGAGATGGGCACCTTCGTCGCGATCCTGATCGGCACGATCGTCGGCGGCGCGGGCGCGGGGTTCGCCGAGCATGGCGCGGTGGTGCTCGCTTGCGCGTGTATCGCGATCGCGCTGATCGGGCGCGCCGTGTCGGGCTTCGTGCCGGCTACGCCCGCGCCGCAGCCCGGGTTGCGCATCAACTGGAACCCGGTCAGCGAAACGTGGCGCAATCTGAAGCTCGCGCGCGAAAACCGCACGGTGTTTCTTGGTCTGCTCGGCATTTCGTGGCTGTGGTTCGTCGGCGCGACGTTCCTCGCGTCGTTCTTCAACTTCGCGAAGGACGTGCTGTCCGCCGATCCCGACGTCGTGACCGTGCTGCTCGCCACGTTTTCGATCGGCATCGGCATCGGCTCGCTGTTGTGCGAGCGGCTCTCGAAGCGGCGGATCGAAGTCGGCCTCGTGCCGCTCGGCTCGATCGGCATGAGCGTGTTCGCGATCGATCTTTTTTTCGCGAGCCACGCGCTGCCGCCGGCGGGGCATCTGCTCAGCGTTGGCGAATTTCTCGCGCGGCTAGCGCATTGGCGCGTGCTCGCCGATCTGTTCCTGCTCGCGATGTTCGGCGGCTTTTACAGCGTGCCGCTGTATGCGCTGATCCAGAGTCGTAGTCAGCCGAGCCATCGCGCGCGCATCATCGCCGCGAACAACATCCTCAATTCGCTGTTCATGATCGTGTCGGCGCTCATGGCGGTGGGCCTGACCGCCGCGGGCTTCAGTATTCCGGCGATCTTCCTCGTCACCGCGCTTCTGAATGTGGTCGTCGCGGGCTACATCTATTCGCTCGCGCCGGAGTTCCTGCTGCGCTTCATCGCGTGGCTGCTCGTGCATACGTTCTACCGGATCCGGCTCGTGCACGCGGAGCGGATTCCGGAGCAGGGCGCGGCGGTGCTCGTGTGCAACCACGTCAGTTTCGTCGATGCGATCGTCATCATGGCCGAAAGCCCGCGGCCGATCCGCTTCGTGATGGACCACCGGATCTTCCGCTCGCCGTTCGTCGGCTGGCTGTTCCGGCACGCGAAGGCGATTCCGATCGCGTCCGCGCATCAGGACGCGGCGCTGCTCGCGCGTGCGTACGACCTGTGCGCGCAGGCGCTTGCGGACGGCGAACTCGTCTGCATCTTTCCCGAAGGGAAGCTGACGCGTACCGGCGAGCTGAATCCGTTTCGCCACGGCGTCGCCGAGATCGTCAGGCGGACGCCGGCGCCCGTCATTCCGATGGCGCTGCGCGGGCTGTGGGGCAGCGTGTTTTCGCGCGCGGTGGACGCAACCTGGCCGCGGCCGATCAGCAAAGGTGTGATGAGCCGGCTGAGCCTCGCCGTCGGTGAGCCGATCGACCCGGCGCTCGCGACGCCGGAGACGCTGCAGCGGATCGTGACCGAGCTGCGCGGCGCCCGCAAGTAGCCGTGGGCCGGTGCGCGGACGCCGAGATGGCGAACTCGCCCACCATCACCCGCTTTCGGCCGACTGCGCCCCGGCCGATCGGCCATCGCCGTCGCCAGGCCCGGCTTCGAGACGAGCGGGCTGGCATAATAGCGTTCTCCCCGTATTTCTTTGGACGACGCTCATGTCCGGCAACACGCTCGGTACGCTTTTCACTGTCACGACCTTCGGCGAATCGCACGGCCCCGCTATCGGCTGCGTGATCGACGGCTGCCCGCCGGGCATGGCGCTCAACGAAGCCGACATCCAGTTCGACCTCGATCGCCGCAAGCCGGGCACGTCGCGCCACGTGACGCAGCGCCAGGAAGAAGACAAGGTCGAGATCCTCTCGGGTGTGTTCGAAGGTCAAACCACCGGCGCGCCAATTGCGCTGCTGATCCGCAATACCGACCAGCGCAGCAAGGACTACGGCAACATCGCGGAAACGTTCCGCCCCGGCCACGCCGACTACACGTACTGGCAAAAGTACGGCATTCGCGACTACCGCGGTGGCGGCCGCTCGTCGGCACGGCTGACGGCGCCGGCGGTCGCGGCGGGCGCGGTCGCGAAGAAGTGGCTGCGCGAGAAGTTCGGCACCGAAATTCGCGGCTATATGGCCGCGCTCGGCGAGATCGACGTGCCATTCGTCGATTGGGCGCAGGTGCGCGAAAACCCGTTTTTCGTGCCGAATGCGGAGATCGTTCCGCAACTCGAGGCGTATATGGACGCGCTGCGCAAGGACGGTGATTCGATCGGCGCGCGCATCAACGTGGTTGCCTCCGGTGTGCCGGTCGGCCTCGGCGAGCCGCTGTTCGACCGCCTCGACGCCGACATCGCGCACGCGATGATGGGCATCAACGCGGTGAAGGGCGTCGAGATCGGCGCGGGCTTCGCGAGCGTCGCGCAACGCGGCTCGGTGCATGGCGACGAGCTGACGCCGGAAGGTTTCGTCGGCAATCACGCGGGCGGCGTGCTCGGCGGTATTTCGACAGGGCAGGACATCACGGTGTCGATCGCGATCAAGCCGACGTCGAGCATTCGCACGCCGCGCCGTTCGATCGACAAGGCGGGGAACCCCGCGATCGTCGAGACCTTCGGGCGGCACGACCCCTGCGTCGGCATTCGTGCGACGCCGATCGCCGAGTCGATGCTTGCGCTCGTGCTGATCGATCACGCGCTGCGCCATCGCGCGCAATGCGGCGATGTGGCCGTGAGCACGCCGAAGATCGCGGCGAGCGCGCCGTAACGCTGACGCGGTCCCGCGATTGGCGGCGAACGAGCCGCCATAAAAAAGAATAGGGAAGGGGACCAACGAAACGCGCCAGAATGCGCGCAGACGAAAGCGCGAGCGCGCTATCGGAATTTGCCTGCGCGACGCTGCCGGTTATCGCGCAGCGCCGCAAAGGCAGACGGCACATCCATCACATATTCGGATAGTTCGGACCGCCACCGCCTTCCGGCGTGACCCACACGATATTCTGCGTCGGGTCCTTGATATCGCAGGTCTTGCAGTGCACGCAGTTCTGCGCATTGATGACGAGCCGCTCGCTGCCATCGTCGTTCTTCACGAACTCGTACACTGCAGCGGGGCAATAACGCGCCTCCGGTCCCGCGTAGGTCTGCCAGTTCACGTTGACCGGCACGGTCGGATCCTTCAGCGTCAGGTGCGCCGGCTGATTTTCCTCGTGATTCGTGTTCGAGATGAACACCGAGGACAGCCGGTCGAACGTCAGCTTGCCGTCCGGCTTCGGATACGTGATCGGCTTGCACTGCGAAGCCGGCTTCAGCATCTCGTGATCGGAATGCTGATGATGCAGCGTCCACGGCACGTTGCCGCCGAGCAGCTTCTGCTCGAGACCGACCATCAGCGTGCCAAGGTAGAGACCCTTGCTCATCCACTGCTTGAAGTTACGCGCGCGATACAGCTCGGTGTAGAGCCACGACGTCTTGAACGCTTCCGGGTAGGCGCTCAGTTCGTCCGACTGACGGCCGGCCTGGACGGCGTCGAACGCGGCATCGGCGGCGAGCATGCCGGTCTTGATCGCGGCGTGCGAACCCTTGATGCGCGACGCGTTCAGGAAGCCCGCGTCGTCGCCGACCAGGGCACCGCCCGGGAACACCAGCTTCGGCAACGACATCAGGCCGCCCGCGGTGATCGCGCGCGCGCCGTAGGACACGCGCTTGCCGCCTTCGAGAATCGCGCGGATCGCCGGATGCGTCTTGTAGCGCTGGAATTCCTCGAACGGCGACAGATACGGATTCGAATAGCCGAGGCCGACCACGAAGCCGACCACGACCTGGTTGTTGTCCATGTGGTAGAGGAACGAGCCGCCGTAGGTGTCGTTTTCGAGCGGCCAGCCGGCCGTGTGCATCACCAGACCCGGCTTGTGCTTCGCGGGATCGATTTCCCACAACTCCTTGATGCCGAGGCCGTACACCTGCGGATCGACGCCGTCGCGCAGCTTGAACTTCTCGTTCAGCTGGCGGCCGAGGTGGCCGCGCGCGCCTTCGCAGAACAGCGTGTACTTCGCGTGCAGCTCCATGCCGAGCTGGAAGTTTTCGGTCGGTTCGCCGTCCTTGCCGATGCCCAGATTGCCGGTCGCGACGCCCTTGACCGAGCCGTCGTCGTTGTAGAGCACTTCGGCCGCCGGAAAGCCCGGGAATATCTCGACGCCGAGCGCTTCGGCCTGCTGACCCAGCCAGCGCGTCACGTTCGCGAGGCTGATCACGTAGTTGCCGTGGTTCTTGAAATTGTCCGGCAGCGCCCAGGTCGGCACGCTCTTCGAACCGGTTTCCGTCAGGAACAGGAAGCGGTCTTCGGTCACGTCGACCGTCAGCGGCGCGCCTTTTTCCTTCCAGTCCGGGATCAGCTCGGTCAGCGCGCGCGGGTCCATCACCGCGCCCGACAGAATATGGGCCCCGATCTCTGAGCCTTTTTCGAGTACGCACACGCCAATGTCAGCGCCTCGTTCGGCGGCGCGCTGCTTCAGGCGAATGGCCGCCGACAGGCCCGCAGGGCCGCCGCCGACGATGACGACGTCATACTCCATCGACTCGCGCGGGCCGTACTGCTCAATGAGACTTGCGGGGGTCATTGATGCTCCTCTTACCGTTAGAATGCTTTTTTCGGGTTCGTATTGTGGGCGATCGATTCCCGCGCCGCAACCCGAAATCCGCAGATTAGCACGACCGTACTATTTCATGATACGGTATAGACCCTTAGTCGGGTCCTACCGAACCCGTCAACCGCAGTTGTCACCACAACCGAACAAGGAAAGACAATGGGCCGTTCGATCAATCTGGAAGGCAAGGTCGCGCTGATTACGGGCGCCTCGAGCGGGCTGGGCAAGCGCTTCGCGCAGGTGCTGTCGCAGGCGGGCGCGAAGGTCGTGCTGGCGAGCCGACGTACCGAGCGGCTCAAGGAGCTGCGCGCGGAAATCGAGGCGTCCGGCGGCGCCGCGCACGTCGTGTCGCTCGACGTGACCGACTATCAGAGCATCAAGTCGGCGGTCGCGCATGCGGAGACCGAGGCCGGCACCATCGATATCCTCGTCAACAACTCGGGCGTGTCGACCACGCAGAAGCTGTCCGAGGTCACGCCGGCGGACTTCGAATACGTGTTCGACACGAATACGCGCGGCGCGTTTTTCGTGGCGCAGGAAGTCGCCAAGCGCATGATCATGCGCGGCAACAACGCGCAGAAGCCGTCGTACCGGATCATCAACATCGCGTCGATGGCGGGCTTGCGCGTGCTGCCGCAAATCGGCCTGTATTCGATGAGCAAGGCCGCGGTCGTCCATATGACGAAGGCGATGGCGCTCGAGTGGGGCAAGCACGGCATCAATGTGAACGCGATCTGCCCCGGGTATATCGACACCGAGATCAACCATCACCACTGGTCGACCGATCAGGGCCAGAAACTCGTGGCGATGCTGCCGCGTCATCGGGTCGGCAAGCCGGAGGACCTCGATGGGCTGCTCCTGCTGCTCGCGGCGGATGAATCGCAGTTCATCAACGGCTCGGTGATCGTCGCCGACGACGGCTTCGGACTCGCGTGAGCGGGTCGTCCAAAGTTTCAAAAGTCAGGCAGAAAAAGGAAGAACGGAAGTACAGAATGAGCGATTTTCACGCAGTTTTCGAAATGACGATGCCGATCCGCTGGGGCGACATGGACGCCTTCGGTCACGTCAACAACACGGTTTATTTCCGCTACATGGAGCAGGTGCGGATTTCCTGGTTCGAGCACATGGACTTTGTCGGCCAGCGCGCGCACGGGCAGGGGCCGGTGATCGTCAATGCGTCGATGGAGTTTCTGAAGCAACTGCACTATCCGGGCGACGTGATCGGCCGGATGTCGGTGGCGACACCGGGGCGCAGCAGCTTCGATACGGCTTTCGAGCTCCTGCGCGCCGATGAGCCGGATACGCTCTATGCGCGAGGCGCCGCGCGATGCGTGTGGATCGACTACGCGGCGGGCAAGTCGGTGCCGGTGCCTGACGTACTGCGCGCGGCCATCGAGAGCGCGGCGCTCGTCAAGGCGGCCTGAGCGCGCGGCTTGACAGCGCTGTCGCGCGCTTCAAACGCCCTCTCTCAATCCCCGAGCAGCCGCTGCAACAGCTCGGTCGCATTGCCCGTATCGTATTTGCGCATGAGCCGCGCGCGGTAGACGTCGACCGTGCGCGGGCTGATGTCGAGCACGCGGCCGATCTGCTTGCTGGTCTTGCCCGTCACCAGTTGCGCGGCGATTTCGCGCTCGCGTGGCGTCAGCTCCACCGCGACCCGCCGGGTTGCGCTCAAATCCTCGAAGGTCCAGACACCCGCCGCGTGCGGGTCGGTGCGCTGCTGCGCGCGGCCCGTCACGTGACACCAGAACAGCTCGCCGTTCGCGCGCTTCATGATCCGGTCGTCCGCGTAGCTGCCTTGCGCTGTCATGATCGGCGGAATGCGCGCGCCGATCCGCTCGAACTCGTCCGCCGATGGATACAACACCTGGAACGACTGACCGATCAGCGCGTCGCGCGCGTAGCCGAATATCGACGCTAGCTCGTCGTTGCAGTCTTCGATGGTCCGCTCGCGGGACAGCACGAGTCCGATCGGCGCGAGGTGAAACGCAGTGCGGTAATCCAGGGCGGGCATGGGCGGGAGGCAAGTACTTATGTATTTTTGCGTATTGTGCCGCATGGCGGGCCCAGCGTACTCTTTCGCGCAGATGACAACGCGGCTCAAGCTGCGGATGACTAGAATGACGTAGCGGTATCGTGAGGCGACGTGAAGTTTACCCGTTGCGATATCAGCCGCAATGATCCGGCGGCCTGCGTACACGTTTCGGGTTTCCATAAAGGAAGGGACATACAGATGAACAAGGTCTATCCAGGCGCCGCCGAGGCGCTGAAGGACATCGTCAAGGACGGGCAGACGTTCGCCGTCGGCGGCTTCGGGCTGTGCGGCATTCCTGAGGCGCTGATCGCTGCGCTGCGCGATTCGAAGGTGCAGGGCATCACGTGCATCAGCAACAACGCGGGCGTCGACGGTTTCGGCCTCGGCCTGCTGCTCGAGACGCGTCAGATCAAGAAAATGATCTCGTCGTACGTCGGCGAAAACAAGGAGTTCGAGCGCCAGTACCTGGCCGGCGAACTCGAGCTCGAATTCACGCCGCAAGGCACGCTCGCCGAGAAGCTGCGCGCGGGCGGCTCGGGCATTCCGGCGTTTTTCACGAACACCGGCTACGGCACGCAGATCGCCGAGGGCAAGGAAACCCGCCAGTTCGGCGAGAACCACTACGTGCTCGAACATTCGCTGACCGCCGATGTCGCGCTCGTCAAGGCATGGAAGGCCGACAAGGCCGGCAACCTGATCTATCGCCGCACCGCGCGCAACTTCAATCCGATGTGCGCGATGGCGGGCCGCATCACCGTCGCGGAAGTCGAAGAGATCGTCGAAGTGGGCGAGCTCGATCCGGACGCGATCCATACGCCTGGCATCTTCGTGCAGCGCATCGTGCTGAATGCGCATCCGGAAAAACGCATCGAACAACGCGTCGTCCGCGCGAAAGGAGACTGATCATGGCATGGACTCGTGACGAAATGGCCGCGCGCGCGGCGAAGGAACTGCAGGACGGCTTTTACGTGAACCTCGGCATCGGCTTGCCGACGCTGGTCGCGAACCACGTGCCGGCGGGCGTCGAAGTGTGGCTGCAGTCGGAGAACGGTCTGCTCGGTATCGGCCCGTCGCCGACCGAAGACGAAGTCGACGCCGACCTGATCAACGCCGGCAAGCAAACGGTGACGACGCTGCCCGGTTCGTCGATTTTCTCGTCGGCGGATTCGTTCGCGATGATTCGCGGCGGCCACATCAATCTCGCGATTCTCGGTGCGATGCAGATCAGCAGGAAGGGCGATCTCGCGAACTGGATGATCCCGGGCAAGATGATCAAGGGCATGGGCGGCGCGATGGACCTGGTCGCGGGCGTCAAGCGCGTGGTCGTGCTGATGGAGCACGTCGCGAAGGGCGATCAGCACAAGATCCTCGAAGAATGCACGCTGCCGCTGACGGGCGTGGGTGTGGTCGACGAGATCATCACCGATCTGGGCGTGATCGAAGTGACCGAAAACGGCTTGAAAGTGACCGAACTCGCGCCGGGTGTGAGCGTCGACGAAATCAAGGCGAAAACCGGCGCGCCGCTCGATGTGAGCGCGGTGAGCTGACGCGGGTTGAAACGCCGTTGCGCGCGTCGGCGCGACCGCGCGGCGGCAACGGTGTGTTCCGGACGGGCGAGACGTGAGTCTCGCCCGTTCTGTTTTTGGCGCGCGGCGGCGGATGCGCCGGACGGTTGGATCGACCTTCCTAAGCCTTCTGGCCGATGCTTGCCGCGCGACGAAGCGGTTTACAATCGTTCGCAGCCCAATCCGCAGCGTCTTTGCAAGGACACCAGATGACCGCAACGACTTCCGCTTCCACCACCGGGCGGCCCGCGCCGCGTCAACGTTACGTGCGGTGCGCGAGCCCTGCCGGCCTGCATCGCGTCGCCTATACCGAGTGGGGCGACCCGGACAATCCGCGCGTGTTGCTGTGCGTGCACGGACTCACGCGATCGGGGCGCGATTTCGACCGCCTCGCCGCCAACTTCGCGGACACCTATCGCGTGGTGTGCCCGGACGTGGTTGGCCGGGGCTTGTCGTCGTGGCTCGCGAACCCCAACTTATACGCGGTGCCGCAGTACGTCGCCGACATGGTCACACTGATCGCTCGGCTCGACGTCGACACCGTCGACTGGTTCGGCACCTCGATGGGCGGCCTGATCGGCATGGGGCTCGCCGGCCTGCCGGACACGCCGATCCGCAAGCTGCTGCTGAACGACGTCGGGCCGCATCTGGAGCCGGTCGCGGTCAAGCGCATCGGCGATTACCTTGGCAAGCCCGCACGCTTCGAAACGCTGCAGCAGGGCGTTGACTATGCCGCGCAGCTCGCGCAGAGCTTCGGACCGCTGACTCCGGACGAATGGCGCGAAATCAATACGCCGTTGCTGCGCGAAGAGGACGGCGCATGGGTGCTGCGCTATGACCCGCGCATCGCGCAGCCGTTCGCGGCGGTCACCGAGGAAGCGGCGAAGCTCGGCGAGGCGGCGCTGTGGCATTCGCTCGCGTCGTTCCAGGGGCCGGTGCTGGTGGTGCGCGGCGAGCAGTCGGATTTGCTGTCGCGTGAAACGGTCGCGAAGATGGTGTCGACCGCGCGTGCCGCATCGAGCGTGGAGATCGCCGGCGTCGGGCATGCGCCGGCGTTCCTGGCGGCGGACCAGATCGCGCTCGCGAGGGAGTTCTTCATCGGTCAGGCCGCGAACGCGTCATAATATTGAGTTCCGCATGACGATTTCATCGGCAGTGTCGTGTGGGACGTAGTTCGATTAACCCCTCAGCTCAGGACTTTTCATGGCAGTCATTCGTTATCACGTCGGCAAGCGTCTCTCGGAAATGGCCGTGCACAACGGCACCGTGTACCTCGCGGGTCAGATCGCCGAAGACGACGATCTGGACATCGCCGGCCAGACGCGCGAAGTGCTCGGCCACATCGACCGTCTGCTCGCCGAAGCGAACAGCGACAAGTCGCTGTTGCTGTCGGTGCAGATCTATATCTCGGACATGGCGCATTTCGCCGGCATGAACGCCGTGTGGGACGAGTGGGTCGCGCAGGGCGACACGCCGCCGCGCGCGACCGTCGAGGCAAAGCTTGCGAATCCGAAGTGCCTCGTTGAAATCGTCGTGATCGCGGCGCAGCGCAACTGAGTCGCGGCCGTCCGGCCGCACCGTGGTTGATTTTCCGTTGAATCGTCTGGCCCGGCGGGCCATCGCACCATGAACACCGATACCGTTCCGAGCGCGCCTCATCCCCATCGTTCCTTCGACGAAGCGATGGCGTTCGTGCGCGAACATGCGGGCGAGGTGCGGCTGTCGTCGGGCGAATTGCTCGCGGATCACGCGGCGGGCACCGCGTCGATCATGCGCAAGCTCAACGTCGATCCGCCGGCGGTGCTGGCCGCTGCGCTGTTTGCGCTGACACCGCATCTGCGCGATCCGGGGCGCGTGATCGCCGACGACTTCGGCGAAGAAGTCGCCCAACTGGTCGGCGACGTACGCAAGCTGCTGCGGCTCGGCACGGTCAGTTTGCGCGCGGCGCAAAACGCGATGCCCGAGGCCGGGCGTGACGCGCAGGCTGCGCGCCGCGTGCAGGTCGAGGCGCTGCGCAAAATGCTGCTCGCGTTCGCGCAGGACATTCGCGTCGTGCTGATCCGCCTCGCGTCGCGGCTGCAAACGCTGCGTTACTACGCGGCCGCGAAGCTCACGCCGTCGCCCGACGTCGCACGCGAGACGCTCGATATCTACGCGCCGCTCGCGAACCGCCTCGGTATCTGGCAATTGAAGTGGGAGCTCGAGGACCTCGCGTTCCGTTTCGAGGAGCCGGACACCTACAAGCGCATCGCGAAACTGCTCGACGAGAAGCGCGTCGAGCGCGAGAGCTATGTCGCGCAGGCGATCGAACGCCTGCAGCAGGAGCTGGCCGCCGCGCATATCCGCGCGGAAGTGAGCGGTCGGCCGAAGCATATCTACAGCATCTGGCGCAAGATGCGCGGCAAGGAGCTGGACTTCGCCGAGTTGTACGACGTGCGCGCGTTTCGCGTGATCGTGCCGGACATCAAAGACTGCTACACCGTGCTCGGCATCGTGCACAACCTGTGGCAGCCGGTGCCGAAGGAGTTCGACGATTACATCTCCCGGCCGAAGCCGAACGGCTACAAGTCGCTGCACACCGTCGTGATCGGCGACGACGGCCGCGCGTTCGAAGTGCAGATCCGCACGCAGGAAATGCATCGCTTCGCCGAATACGGCGTGGCCGCGCACTGGCGCTACAAGGAAGCGGGTGCGCGCGGCTATGGCGGCACGTTCACCGCGAGCGAGAAATACGACGAGAAGATCGCCTGGCTGCGACAGTTGCTCGCGTGGAAGGACGAAGTCTCCGAGGGCGAGCATGGCGAAGCGGGCTCGGCACAGCCGTGGGAGCAGTTGCGCCAGGCCACGCTCGACGACGATCACATCTACGTGCTGACGCCGCAGGCGCGCGTGATTCCGTTGCCGCACGGCGCGACGCCGATCGACTTCGCATTTCACCTGCACAGCGAGCTTGGGCATCGTTGCCGCGGCGCGCGCGTCGACGGCGCGATGGTGCCGCTCAACACGCCGCTGCAGAACGGCCAGACGGTCGAGATCGTGGCGGTGAAGGAGGGCGGTCCGTCGCGCGACTGGCTTAATCCGCAACTTGGCTATCTGCAAAGCCCGCGCGCGCGGCAGAAGGTGCGGGCATGGTTCAACGCGGTGGAGTTACAGGAGCACATCGCGAACGGTCGCGCGATGGTTGAAAAAACCCTGCAGCGCGAAGGCAAGACCTCGGTCAATCTCGATCAACTGGCCGCGCGGCTCGGTTTCAAGACCACCGACGACCTGTTCTCCGTGGTCGGCAAGGAGGAGTTCAGTCTGAGGCTCGTCGAGCAGGCGTTGCAGGATGCGCCGCCGCCCGAGCCCGAGGTCGATGCGCCGGAGAAGTTCGAGAAACGCAGCAGCGGCGCGAGCGTCGCGCGCGGCGCATCCACGGGGGTGCTGGTGGTCGGCGTCGATGCGTTGCTCACCCAGCTCGCGCGCTGCTGCCGGCCGGCGCCGCCCGACGACATCTGCGGATTCGTTACGCGAGGCAAGGGCATGTCGGTTCATCGCAGCGACTGCGCGACGTTCCGCCGGATGGCGGAGCGCGCGCCGGAGCGCGTGCTTCAGACGGCGTGGTCGGCGGACGTGATGAGCGGCCGCGGCCATTCCGTCTACCCGGTCGACCTCGGCATCGAGGCGACGGACCGGCAAGGTCTGCTGCGCGATATCTCCGAAGTATTCGCGCGGGAAAAGATGAACGTGATCGGCGTAAAGACGCAATCGCGCCGCAATGCCGCGTTCATGCAATTTACCGTCGAGGTGTCGAGCTCCGCGCAGATTCAGCGCGCGTGCACGCTGCTGGGCGAGATCACGGGTGTCGTGCGCGCGACGCGCAAGAACTGAGGCGCGGGCGGTTGGAAAAAGCCCCGCTAGTGGCGCGACGGATTAAAGTCGCCGCATAAAAGTACTTGCCAAGCTGCGCTATACCCCGTATACTCTCGTTTCTTCAGGCTCGTAGCTCAGCTGGTTAGAGCACCACCTTGACATGGTGGGGGTCGTTGGTTCGAGTCCAATCGAGCCTACCAACGAAAATGAAATTCCGGCCTCGCTGGGGTTTCGCAAACTGCAGTAAGCGCTTTGAGCGCAAAAAGGCGAATACGGTTATGACACCGCGAACGTTGACCGAAACCACTTCGGAACGACGCTAGTCGAGGACCACTTTCGCCAGTGAAGTTTGCATAAAATGTGAATGCGGCCCCTCGAAAGCGGGGCCGCATTTTTTTTATCTTTTTGACCCTGGTTGTATGTGCCGCCGCCGGTCGGCACCACGGAGAACGCAATGGTTTCGATACGTTTGCCTGACGGTTCTGTTCGACAGTACGAGCATCCGGTGACCGTCGCCGAAGTGGCCGCCTCGATCGGCCCCGGTCTCGCGAAAGCCGCGCTCGGCGGCAAGATCGACGGGGAGCTGGTCGATACGTCCATGCTGATCGATCACGACGTGGCGCTCGCCATCGTCACGGAGAAGGACGCAGACGGTCTCGATATCATCCGCCACTCGACGGCGCACCTGCTCGCGTACGCGGTGAAGGATCTGTACCCGGAAGCGCAGGTCACGATCGGTCCGGTCATCGACAACGGTTTCTATTACGACTTCTCCTATAACCGTCCTTTCACGCCGGAAGATCTCGAAAAGATCGAAAAGCGCATGCAGGAACTCTCGAAGAGGGACGAGCCGGTGTCGCGTCGCGTGGTGTCCC
Organism: Paraburkholderia sp. MM6662-R1; assembly: GCF_050436245.1. Classification (NCBI taxonomy): domain Bacteria; kingdom Pseudomonadati; phylum Pseudomonadota; class Betaproteobacteria; order Burkholderiales; family Burkholderiaceae; genus Paraburkholderia; species Paraburkholderia sp. MM6662-R1. The sequence goes on from NZ_JBNDLV010000001.1 coordinate 3,903,254, forward strand.
GCGACGAAGCGGTCGAGTACTTCAAGAGCATCGGTGAAAAGTACAAGGCCGAGATCATCGAATCGATCCCCGCTAGCGACGAAATCAAACTGTACTCGCATGGCGGCTTCACGGACCTGTGCCGCGGCCCCCACGTGCCGTCCACCGGCAAGCTGAAGGTCTTCAAGCTGATGAAAGTCGCGGGCGCGTACTGGCGTGGCGACTCGAAGAACGAGCAACTGCAGCGCATTTACGGCACGGCCTGGACGAAGAAGGAAGACCAGGAAGCGTATCTCCACATGCTCGAAGAAGCCGAGAAGCGCGACCATCGCAAGCTTGGTAAGCAGCTCGACCTGTTCCACATGCAGGACGAGTCGCCGGGCATGGTGTTCTGGCATCCGCGCGGCTGGACGCTGTGGCAGCAAGTCGAGCAGTACATGCGCCGTCGCGTGAACGACGCCGGCTACCTAGAAATCAAGACGCCATTGATCATGGACCGCTCGCTGTGGGAAGCGTCGGGCCACTGGCAGAACTATCGTGAAAACATGTTCACGACGGAATCGGAAAAGCGCGACTACGCGATCAAGCCGATGAACTGCCCCGGTCACGTGCAGGTGTTCAATCACGGTCTGCGCTCGTATCGCGATCTGCCGCTGCGTTACGCGGAGTTCGGTTCGTGCCATCGCAACGAATCGTCGGGCGCGCTGCATGGACTGATGCGTGTGCGCGGCTTCGTGCAGGACGACGCGCATATTTTCTGTACCGAAGATCAGTTCATCAGCGAATCGATCGCGTTCAACACGCTGGCAATGAGCGTCTACCGCGACTTTGGCTTTGATAGCGTCGAGATCAAGCTGTCACTGCGCCCGGATGCGCGCGCCGGCACCGACGAAACTTGGGATCGCGCGGAGCAGGGACTGCGCGAGGCGCTGACGGCCTGCGGCGTCACGTGGGAAGAGTTGCCCGGCGAGGGTGCATTCTACGGCCCGAAGGTCGAGTATCACATCAAGGACGCGCTCGGCCGCTCGTGGCAGTGCGGTACGCTGCAGCTCGACATGGTGTTGCCGGAGCGGCTGGGTGCCGAATACGTTGCCGAAGACAACAGTCGCCGTCGCCCGATCATGCTGCACCGGGCGATCGTCGGATCGATGGAGCGTTTCCTCGGGATTCTGATCGAGCACCATGCCGGTGCAATGCCCGCTTGGCTCGCGCCGATGCAGGTCGTTGTGATGAATATTGCGGAAAGTCAGGCCGAATACGCGCAGGCGCTAGCCCAATCGTTGCAAAAACAAGGGGTTAGAGTCGAGGCCGATTTGCGCAACGAGAAGATTAGCTATAAAATACGCGAGCACACGCTGGAAAAGGTCCCCTACCTGTTGGTGGTCGGCGACAAGGAGCGTGAAGCGCAAACGGTAGCCGTGCGTGCCCGTGGTGGTGTCGATATGGGTGTAATGCCTGTTGACGCCTTCATTGAGCGTCTGCGCCAGGACGTGCAGTCGTTCAACTGAGCCACTTGGTACCCGGCTCGTTTTTTTTAATTTTTAGAGGAAACGTAACATCGCTACTGATAAGTCTGCGCACCGCATCAACGGTGAAATTACAGCACCCGAGGTGCGACTGGTCGGCGTCGAGAACGAACCGCTCGGCATCGTGAAACTCGCTGATGCGTTCCGCATGTCGGAACAGCAGGACGTAGATCTGGTCGAAATCGCTCCGCAAGCGGTTCCGCCAGTTTGCCGCTTGATGGACTACGGCAAGTTCAAGTACCAGGAAGCGAAGAAGCAACACGAGGCCAAGCTCAAGCAGAAGGTCATCCAGGTCAAGGAAGTCAAATTCCGCCCAGGTACCGACGACGGTGATTACAACGTCAAGCTGCGCAACCTCGTCCGCTTCCTCGAAGACGGCGACAAGACGAAAATCACGTTGCGTTTCCGTGGCCGCGAAATGGCTCACCAGGAAATCGGCATGCGCATGCTCGAACGCCTGCGCACCGACCTCGACGAAGTCGGTCAGGTCGAGCAGATGCCGAAAATGGAAGGGCGCCAGATGATCATGGTGCTCGCTCCGAAGAAAAAGAAGTAAGCGCGAAGCAGTTGGCCGGGGCGACGGCGTGCCATGTGGCGCGCGCTCCGGCGGCGCAAGGTTGTTTGATGCTGTGCTGGGTGTCCGGCTTGGTGTCGGAAGGTTTCGGAACGTCGCGCATGCAAGTGCGCAGTGGTTCCCGAAAAGCGGCCGCTGGCGGTATCGGCGGTCTGCATACCAAGTGGAATGGGTTTCGAAGGGCGGGAAATGGCCATCTGGCCGACCGCACACCCATGTCCATCTAATAATGGAGTTGTCATGCCGAAGATGAAGACCAAGAAGAGCGCTGCAAAGCGCTTCGTGGTGCGTCCGGGCGGTACCGTCAAGCGCGGTCAGGCCTTCAAGCGTCACATTCTTACCAAGAAGACCACCAAGAACAAACGCCATCTGCGCGGCTCCACGGCAGTTCATGATTCCGATCTGAACTCCGTTCGCGCAATGCTGCCGTTCGCTTAACCCTTAACCGACACTCATAGGAGCGAAACATGCCTCGAGTAAAACGTGGGGTTACCGCACGGGCCCGTCACAAGAAGATCATCAAGCTGGCCAAGGGTTACCGCGGCCGTCGCAATAACGTCTATCGCATCGCCAAGCAGGCGGTCATGCGCGCAGGCCAATACGCCTACCGCGACCGCCGCAACAAGAAGCGTGTGTTCCGCGCACTGTGGATCACGCGTATCAACGCGGCGGTGCGTCAGCACGACATGACGTACAGCGTGTTCATCAACGGCCTGAAGAAGGCGTCGATCGAACTGGACCGTAAGGTGCTGGCCGACATGGCTGTGTTCGACAAGGCTGCTTTTGCTGCGATCGTTCAGCAGGTGAAAGCCGCCGTTGCAGCCTGATTGCGCTTCTGGCAATTAAAACTGCGTGGTTCGTTGCAGCGAACATCCGGTAGTCTCGGTGACGCTGCAACAAAAACGGGGCTCCTCACCGAGCCCCGTTTTTGTTGGTAGAACCAGTTTTGTTTCGATAGAACACTGACGTTGAAATGATGGGATCAATGGATCTGGACCAGATTGTCGCCGACGCGCAAAAAGCCTTCGCAGAAGCCCCCGACGTCACCACCCTCGAGAACGAGAAAGCGCGCTTTCTCGGTAAGGCGGGTGCGCTGACCGAGCTGTTGAAGGGCCTTGGCAAACTCGATCCCGAAACGCGCAAGACCGAAGGCGCACGGATCAACCTCGTCAAGCAACAGGTCGAGGCCGCGCTCACAGCACGTCGTCAGGCGCTCGCCGACGCACTTCTGAACCAGCGTCTCGCTGCTGAAGCGATCGACGTCACGCTGCCGGGCCGCGGCGCCAACGCAGGTAGCCTGCACCCGGTGATGCGCACCTGGGAGCGCGTCGAACAGATTTTCCGTACGATCGGGTTCGACGTGGCCGACGGCCCCGAGATCGAAACCGACTGGTACAACTTCACCTCGCTGAACAGCCCGGAAAACCATCCGGCGCGTTCGATGCAGGACACCTTCTACGTCGACGGCAAGGATGCCGACGGCCGCCCGCTGCTGCTGCGCACGCATACGAGCCCGATGCAGGTGCGCTACGCGCGCACCAACACGCCGCCGATCAAGGTGATCGTGCCGGGCCGCACGTATCGCGTGGATAGCGACGCGACGCATTCGCCGATGTTCAACCAGGTCGAAGGCCTGTGGATTGACGAGAACATCAGCTTCGCGGACCTGAAGGGCGTCTATACCGACTTCCTGAAGAAATTCTTCGAGCGCGACGACATTCTCGTGCGCTTCCGTCCGTCGTATTTCCCGTTCACCGAACCGTCGGCCGAGATCGACATGCAGTTCGAAACGGGCAAGAACGCGGGCAAGTGGCTCGAAATTTCGGGCTCCGGCCAGGTGCATCCGACTGTGATCCGCAACATGGGTCTCGACCCGGAGCGCTACATCGGCTTCGCTTTCGGCAGTGGCCTCGAGCGTCTCACGATGCTGCGTTACGGCGTGCAGGACCTGCGCCTGTTTTTCGAAAACGACCTGCGATTCCTGCGTCAATTCGCGTGACCCGGCGCGCGCGAGCGCGACGAAGCATAAATCGCGGCAGCGCACCTGGTGCGCGCCGCGAGCGTCCCCGGCAGAGCTCGCTGAACCGGCGCAAGACCACCGGGCTTTACGAAGCATCTGCCGGACGTGGACCTAACCTGATCACAACGTACACAGAACCATGCAATTTCCGGAATCCTGGCTCAGAACTTTTGTCGATCCGCAACTGACCACCGACGAGCTGTCGCACGCGTTGACGATGGCGGGTCTCGAAGTCGAAGACCTGCGGACGGCCGCGCCGCCGACCTCGAAGATCGTCGTCGGCCAGGTGCTGGAAGTCGTCAAGCACCCGGATGCGGACAAGCTCAACGTGTGTCAGGTCGACGCTGGCACCGGCGCGACGCTCAACATCGTGTGCGGCGCGCCGAATGTTGCGCCCGGCATCAAGGTGCCGGTCGCGCTGGTCGGCGCGCAACTGCCGCCGGCCGAAGAGGGCGGCGCACCGTTCGCGATCAAGCTGTCGAAGCTGCGCGGCGTGGAAAGCCAGGGCATGCTGTGCTCGGCGCGCGAGCTGAAGCTCTCCGAAGATCACAGCGGTCTGATGATCCTGCCGGAAGACACGCCGATCGGCCAGGACATCCGCGACACGCTCAATCTCGACGACACCGTTTTTGAAATCAAGCTGACGCCGAACAAGGCCGACTGTCTGTCGGTATTCGGCGTCGCGCGAGAAACGTCGGCGATTACCGGAGCGCCGCTGCGTCCGCTCGAAATCAAGCCGGCTCCGGTCACGCTCAACGAAACGCTGCCCGTGAAAATCTCCGCGCCCGATCTGTGCGGCCGTTTCTCGGGCCGCGTGATCCGCGGCGTCAATGCGCGCGCGAAGTCGCCGCAATGGATGGTCGAGCGTCTCGAGCGCTCCGGCCAGCGCAGCATTTCCGCGCTCGTCGACATCTCGAACTATGTGATGCTCGAGCTGGGGCGTCCGTCGCACGTGTTCGATCTCGACAAGATCCACGGCGGCATGGACGTACGCTGGGGCCGCAAGGGCGAAACGCTGAAGCTGCTGAACGGGAACACGGTCGAGCTCGACGAAACGGTCGGTGTGATCGCCGACGAGCAGCATATCGAAAGCCTCGCGGGCATCATGGGCGGCGACAGCACCGCGGTCACGCTCGACACCACCAACATCTATCTCGAGGCCGCGTTCTGGTGGCCCGACAGCATTCGTGGTCGCTCGCGCAAGTACAACTTTTCGACCGATGCAGGCCATCGCTTCGAGCGCGGCGTCGACTACGCGACGACCGTCGATCATATCGAGCGCATCACGCAGCTGATCCTCGACATCTGCGGCGGCGAAGCGGGTCCGGTCGACGATCAGATCGTCAACGTGCCGAAGCGCGCGCCCGTGAAGATGCGCGTTTCGCGCGCGAACCGCATCATCGGCGTCGCGATCGGTGTCGATGAAATCGCGCAGATCTTCACGCGCCTCGGCCTCTCGTTCGAGCGTGACGGCGATACGTTCTCGGTGATGCCGCCGTCGTACCGCTTCGATCTCGAAATCGAAGAGGACCTGATCGAAGAGGTCGCGCGTATCCACGGCTTCGAAAAGATTCCGGCGCGCCCGCCGGTCGCGACCAGCGAAATGCGCGCGACCAACGAAACGCAACGCTCCATCCACGCGATCCGTCATGCGCTCGCCGCGCGCGACTACGCGGAAACGGTGAACTTCAGCTTCGTCGACGCGGAGTGGGAGCAGGACTTCGCAGGCAACAGCAACCCCGTGCGTCTGATCAACCCGATCGCGAGCCAACTGTCGGTGATGCGCACGACGTTGTTCGGCAGCCTGATTCATGTGTTGCGCACGAATCTGAACCGTCGCGCGGCGGACCGCGTGCGCGTGTTTGAAGCAGGTCGCGTATTCCTGCACGATCCGTCGATCAAGGCCGGCGAGCTGACCGTCGAAGGTTTCGCGCAGCCGAAGATGATCGGCGCGCTCGCCTATGGGCCCGCGCTCGACGAGCAGTGGGGCGCACCGACGCGTGCCGTCGACTTCTTCGACGTGAAGGGCGACCTCGAAGCGCTGGTCGCACCGGCGGTCGCGCGGTTCGTACAGGCCGAGCATCCGGCGCTGCATCCGGGACGCAGCGCGCGGATCGAATTGAATGGTCGCGCAGTGGGCTGGATTGGCGAATTGCATCCGCGCTGGATGCAAAAATATGATTTGCCGCATGCGCCGATTCTGTTTGAAATCGAAGCGGAAGCATTAATGCAACGGGTATTGCCGATTCCGTCGGAAGTTTCAAAATTCCCGCCGGTACGACGTGATATCGCGGTGGTCGTCGATCAGAAAATCGAGGTTCAGGCGCTGCTCGACGAGCTTCAGAAGGCCCAGTCCGAACCGGCCTGCAAGGCTGTCCAGAAGGTTGCACTTTTCGACGAATTTCGTCCAAAATCAAACACTTCCGGTGGTCTGGCCGCGCACGAGAAAAGCCTTGCGTTCCGGGTGACCTTGCAAGATACTGGCGGAACCCTTCAGGATGAAACGGTCGATCTGGCTATTCAAACTCTGGTGGAACGTCTAGCTCGAGTATATGGCGCACGGTTGCGCGGATAACCCGCATTTAACAATTGCACGGCTGTTTCCGCATCCATTGTTTTACGCTTGGCGCGCCATTTGATAGATATGAATGAAATGAACTCGAGTGATTTCGAAGCCCTTCTTACGGCGCAACGCAGCGCCATGATTCGAGATATTCCGACATCATCCGCCGTCGTTTCCAATGAAACGCCGACACTCACCAAGGCGGAACTTGCCGAGTTGCTGTTCGACAATGTCGGGCTCAACAAGCGGGAAGCGAAGGACATGGTCGAGGCGTTCTTCGAGGTGATCCGCGATGCGCTCGAGAGCGGCGACAGCGTGAAGCTGTCGGGCTTCGGCAACTTCCAGTTGCGCGACAAGCCGCAGCGTCCCGGCAGAAATCCGAAGACGGGCGAGGCGATTCCGATTGCGGCGCGTCGCGTGGTGACGTTTCATGCAAGTCAAAAACTGAAGGCGCTCGTCGAAAACGGCGCCGAAGCGAGCTTCGCGCGCTGATAGACTGGCGCGCTTTCGGGCAACCCATCACGGCTAACTGACGATGACAGCGACGATCGAAAAAGTCGTCTTGCCTCCGATTCCGGCGAAGCGGTACTTCACGATTGGTGAGGTCAGCGAACTTTGTGGGGTAAAGCCTCACGTGCTGCGTTACTGGGAGCAGGAGTTCACCCAGTTGAGGCCGGTCAAGCGGCGCGGCAATCGTCGGTATTATCAGCATCACGAGGTGCTGCTGATCCGGCGGATTCGAGAGTTGCTGTACGAGCAGGGTTTTACGATCAACGGGGCGCGCAACCGGCTCGATTCGCATGGCGGCGGTGGGCCGGATTCGGTGGTCGAAGAGGGTGAGGCTACCGCCGGAGTCGCGGGTCAGGTGCAGGCATCGGCGGCAACGGTTGCGGTCGATGTCGAGAACTTACGCAAGGAACTGCAGAACGTAATCGATCTGCTGGGCCACTAGTTCATGGACTTGTTCGCTTTGTTCGTGTCGAGCGGTTCTAATCGAATGAAGTGTCTGTTATAATTTTCTTCTGTTCGGGGCGTAGCGCAGCCTGGTAGCGTACCTGCATGGGGTGCAGGTGGTCGGAGGTTCAAATCCTCTCGCCCCGACCAGGAAAATCAAGGACTTACGGTGAAAGCCGTAGGTCCTTTTCCGTTGGGAGTCGATTTTTGCCCCCACGTTTGCCCCCACACTGCGGAGGGCTCTCGCGGGAACAGGGCGGAATCTTCGGCGGGGGCGCCACGTTCATGGCTCAGAAGTTCGGACGACTTTGCTCGCTCGTGTACCGAAGCGCTCATTCGCTTACGCGAAGCAAGGATGCGGGGTGGACACGGCCTATCGATTCCTCGCCAGACACGGCCGACAGGTCGCCTGCACGTAGCGCGCGCACCAGCTTGATGGCATCGCGTCGATCCGTCTTCACGCGCTCGCCCGGTTTCTTTGGGATCAGCGACGGCGCGCAAACCATGCACTCGAAGCCTTTCTCGAGCAGTTGCCGATATAGCCCATAACCGCACGGGCCTGCCTCCTAGACCACGCGCACGTGTTGCGCTTTCGACTGCAGGCGCATGCACAGGCGATCAATATCAGTCTTTGTCGTGCCGATCTTGCCCAGCGACTCGACCTCACCCGCGTCAACCGCGTAGGCAACCGTGATCGATTCCTTGTGAACATCCAGTCCAACGTACACCGTGCTATCGTTTCGCATGCTGGCCTCCGTGCCGGAAATCGCCGGGGCGTGGCCCAGTCCTCGCCCGTGCGGCTCTGGCAGTAATGCTAACCCGCGTTCAACTTCCCCACGGCGGGCCAGCCCCTGCCTCACGGAAAGTCATACTGCCTTCCTTTATATTGACGCTAGCCAGTACGACTCTTTCGTTCTTTCAGCACTACCGCGTCGGCTACCTCGGTATGAACTGCTGGCTCGGGCATCAAAGACCGAAGCGTGATTCCGGGCCATCGACCATTACTTTGCAGCTCCGCAATAAGTTCAACCATGGCGGAGCGAACCACTTCGGTCGCTGCGATTGCCGGCACCGTCCTGGACCAGCACAGGCTCGCCGGCCGGCTCATGTCTGGTTCAACAATCTTTCTGACAGGCGGTCGTTTATGGAAGTGACGCCGCGCCAAGGCTGACGCCGGTAAAATCGTGCATGCTGTTCCGGACTCAGCAATGTCGAGCATAGTTGGCAGCGAATCAATGTCAGCGATGATGTTCAAGTCCGCCCCGGCGCGAGCGAACGTGCGCTCAATCAGGAGGCGCAGTCCGTTCGAAGGACCGGGCGTCACCAGTGGAACATTGCTCAAATACTTCAGCGGGCAAACGGCATCGTCAGCGCTTAAATTCGGCACCAGGTGGCCGACTACGTAAAGGTCTTCGTCGAAAAGCGGGTGTACCGACACGCCAAGGCTTTCCGTGTCCCGAAAGAGGATCGCGAGGTCAAGCCGACCATTTGCGAGTAGCTCTGTGATGTAACCGCTCATGCTCTCGAAAATTTGAAGGCGGATGCCAGGGTATTGATGTCGGATACGCTGGTAGAGAGGCGTCGCCAATAGGGATGCAATCGTTGTAGGAAAGCCGATTGCTACCGTCCCGGACTTGCTTCCACCACCGTCGCGCACCTCCTGCTTGATTTGTTCCATTCGACGCAACACGTCGCGAGCCAGGCGATAAAGTGCTTTCCCCGCCTCCGTGGCCGTGACGCCCTGCGGGCTTCTGATGAGCAGCTTGGCCTTCAGTTCGGATTCGAGATTGGCAATCTGTTGGCTCAACGACGGCTGGGCCACGTAAAGCCGCTCTGCAGCTTTCGACAAGCTGCTCGAGTCGACAATTGTCACAAAATACTTCAACTGTCGGACATCCATGTCGCGTATCCCCTGCCACCAATATTAATGGGAGCTATAGGATACGCTTCCAGGGAGCGTTGACGTAGATGACTCGCCACGAGGCATCTGACCTCATTGGCTGGTATTGCGCGCAGCTGGCACTGTCTTTCTATGGGTGACCGCAACCGGCTGGGCTCCAGACTTGGAAACGCATCTTGCGATATCAGTTACAGCGCAACGGATATAGAACGATATAAAAGTTCCCGACCTTGGAGCGCATGGAAGGCATGCGTTTTCTGCATGGGTTTTCCGTTCTGTTGATTAGGAGGATCAGGCAGAATGCCATTGCATTGACCCTCGGGACGTGGCTTGGCTTTAAATGGCGCAGATAACAAGATCCAACGAAAACGAGGGAGGCAATGACAATCCAAGCTTGGAGCCGTTACATGCAGTACCTCAGAGAAGGTTGGACGATGGGCGTGAAGGGAGCTGCCTTCGGCGCCGCCCTGCTCATGGGGGGCTGTGCCTATTCGCCGTCGATCAACGTGCTCGGCGCTTACTTTCCTGACTGGCTGTTTTGCGTTGTCGTCGGCGTGGCGCTCGCGGTAATTGTCTATCTGATTCTCGAACACACGCAATGCAGCGATTGTGTGGGTCCCGCCGCGGTGGTCTATCCGGCTCTAGTGACTGCGCTGTCACTTGTGGTCTGGTTGCTCGCCTTTCAACATTGAAACACCGTGCATTTGGCTTTATGACGACAATCGCCGGCAAAGCGTCGAGGAAGAAGACTTGGCCCGCCATCGTACTGATACTGATCGCGACCGCGCTCCTGATCTTCGTGATCGCGATGCTGGACCGTTCGCCGCGCACCGACGATGCGTATGCGTATGCCGATACGATCGACGTCGTCCCCGAGGTCAACGGACGCATCGTCGAGCTAGCCGTGCACGACAATCAGGCCGTCAAGCAGGGCGACCTGCTGTTCCAGATCGACCCGCGCCCCAATGCGGACGCGATGGCGCGCGCCAAGGCCTCACTCGTCGCGCTCGACCGGCAGATTGAACTCACGCAGCGCACGGTCAATGCGCAGCAGTACAACGCGGAGTCGGTGCATGCCTCGGTGGAGAGCGCGCAGGCCGCTGCCATTCAGGCCACCGATACCTTGCGCCGGACCGAGCCGCTGTTACCGCAAGGCTACGTCTCCGCCGAAGACGTCGACCGCGCGAGAACCGCGCAGCGCGCCGCCCAGGCGCAACTGAGCGCGGCGCGGCTGCAGGCGCAGCAGGCGGCGGCGGCCGTCAGCGGCGTGGACGCGCTCGTCGCCCAGCGCGCGGTGGTCATGGCCGAGATCGCCATTGCCGAACTGAACCTCGAGTTCGCCACGGTACGCGCGCCGTTCGACGGCCGCGTCGTGTCGCTGAAGACGTCGACCGGGCAATTCGCTTCCGCGCTCAAGCCGGTGTTCACGCTGATCGACACGCGCCGCTGGTACGTGGTGGCGAACTTCCGCGAGACCGAGCTCAAGGGCATTCGTGCCGGCACTCCCGCGACGGTCTATCTGATGAGCGACACCAGCCAGCATTTCCGGGGCGTGGTCGATTCCGTGAGCTATGGCGTGCAGCCCGATGAAGGCGGTCTCGCGTTGCCCGGCGGGTTGCCGCACATTCAGCGCAGCCTCAACTGGGTCCACGTTTCGCAGCGTTTTCCGGTGAAGATCCGCATCGAGGACCCGAATCTGGACCTGTTCCGCGTCGGTACATCCGCGGTTGCCGTGCTGCATCCGGGGCGCGACGACAAAGCCGCCCATTAACCAGAAAGCCGACCAGGAACCCGCCATGCGCGCCGCCGCGGACTACGTGCCCGATGCCTTGCTGAACGCAGGATTGTTCCTGCGCAGCCAGCTCGCGCCGTATCCGGGACGCACCAACATCATGCTGCGCTGCATGCTTACGAGCGCGATCGTCATCGTGACGTCGATGGCGCTCGAGGTGCCGGAAATCCCGCTTTCGCTTCTGGTGGTCTTCTACGTGACACAGGCGAACGTCGTGGTGACGAGGCTGGTCGGCATCATGTTCATCGTGGGCTCGACACTCGCGATCGGCACGTCAATCCTGCTGCTGAAATTTACGTTCGACTACCCGCTGGTGCGCATCGTCGTAGCCAGCGTGCTGTTCCTGGGCAGCGTGTATCTGATGCGCGTCCTGAAGATCGGCGTCGTGTTCTTCATCGTGGCGATCGTGATCATCTATGTGCAGACGTTCGTCGACCGGACCGACCAAGCCGAGCTGCTGATCCGCGCGGTGCTATGGGTATGGGTCGCCGTGAACTATCCGATCGCACTGACACTGCTGATCAATTCGCTGCTGTTGCCCGCGGAACCGGTGCGCCAGCTCAAAGAGGAGATTCACCGCCAACTGGCCGCCGTCGATGCGCAACTGTCCTGGTTGATCGACGGCGGCCCGCGGCCGGAGCCGATCTCTCTGATTGCGGTCCAGCACGGCGCGCTGACCCTTCAGCAGCTGCTGAATTTTGCCGCGATGCGCAGCCCGCGCATACGGGAGGAGCAGGTCTATCGGCTCGCGGGCATCGCAACCGTCTCGCGTCTCTATCGAGCAGCGAGCGAGCTTCAGACGGAAACGTTCCGTACGTCCTTGTCCTCCGCGAACGGGGCAAACGTGTTGCTCGAGGTGCGTGCGTATTGCCGCGCGCTCGATAGCGCCGTGGCGGCCGATCATCCCTATCGCTTCGCGGGTGCCGCGACAGCGGGGCAGCGCGATCCGGTAGCCGTGCGGGCCACCGTTGAAGAGATGCTACGGGCGCTTCGCGCGTTAGGCGACGCCTATGCACACGCTGCATCCGCGCAAGGGGCGCCGGCCGAGGAACCTTTCGTGGCACAGGACGCGCTGACCAATCCGGTATATGTGCGCTTTTCCCTTAAGACGCTGCTCGCGGTGCTAATTTGCTATGTGTTCTACAACGCGGCCGACTGGCAGGGCGTTCATACGATCATGCTCACCTGTGTGATCGTCATGTTGCCGAGCCTCGGCGCGTCCACGCAGCGTGCGCTGTTGCGCATCGGCGGCGCGATGGTTGGCAGCGCGCTCGCGCTACTCATGGTTGTGTTCGTGGTCCCACGCGTCGACAGTATCGTAGGCCTGCTGCTTATGACCTTGCCGGTGATCGCTGCAGGGGCATGGGTGGCGGCTGGCCCCGAACGGATCGCTTACGCGGGCATTCAGATCGTCTTCACATTCGCGCTCGCATTGCTTGCCGAATTCGGTCCCACGACGAACCTCACCGAAATCCGCGACCGCATGGTAGGGATCCTGTTGGGCGTCGCCGTTTCGACAGCGATCCAGATGTCGTTCTGGCGCGAGGGCGAGGGTGATGCGCTACGGCAGAAGCTGGCTGGCACGCTGCGCCTGGTGAGCGAGCTGCTTGCGGCACCCGTTGCAACCGACGTCGCAACGGGTCAGTTGCTTTACACGCAACGTCAGTTGCAAACGTGGATCTCGCTTGGCGACTGCGGGGCGATGCTCGCGCGTGTCGCGCTGGAGCCGAGCTGGGAGGAGGCGCCCCAGGCGCAATTAACGGTGCGCGCCCAAACGGTGCTCGCGCAAGCGCGTGAGATCTTGTTGGCCGGCAATGCGCTTCGCAATTTGCTCGGCGTTCGGGATCCACGCGTGCACGACGCCGCATATGTTGGGGCCGGGATGGTTATGCAACAAGCGTCGGCGGTTCTCGCGGGCTATTCCGACGAGCTTGCCGCGAGGCCGCCGGCTGCGCGCCCACCGCGTCGGGCGGCAGTCTCGGAGGCCCTTCGTGCCCTGGAGCAGGATGCAGCACTCGACATTCCGATCGAGGCGCAGCAGGGACCGTCGCCGAGGGCACAGTTGATGGCGTGCGCGCACAACCTCGTGCGGGAAATATCCGCGTTGCCGGACTGGCACGGCGTGGAGCAGTTTTCCCCCAATCTTCGTGAGTTGAACGAACGTGGCCCAGCCTGATCGCGTCGGTGTGCGCTGGTTGCGCGGCGTGGGCACCTGGGCCGCCGTGCTGGGCTGTGCGGTAGGCTGCCTTATGGCCGGCTGCGCGCTGATCCACGAGGATGGCACGCCCTACGCGACGATTGCGCCCGAGCAGATACGACTTGCGGACGATATTCACCTGGCGCGCGACGGCTGGCCTTCCGCGTGCTGGTGGAAGAGCTATGGCGATCCGCAGCTCGATGCGCTTATCGATCGCGCGTTGGCCAATTCACCCACGATGGTGATTGCAACCACGCGTGTCGCGCAAGCGAAGTCAGACGTCGAACGGGTGAAGGCCGGTTCGGGCCTGCAGGTCGTCGCGCTGGGCGCGATCGACCGTGAGCGTGTCTCGGCGAACGGCTTTCTCGGGCCATTCGCGTTGAACGAACCAGCGCTCGGGCTCACCGGTCCCTGGTACACCGAGGGTATCGTCGGATTCGGCGCAAGCCTGAACGTCGATATCTGGGGCAAGCAGCGCGCGCAAGTGGCCGCGTCGCTCGGCGTGCACAATGCGCGGATAGCGGAGACATCCGCGGTCGAGCTCGAAATTTCCGCCGACGTGGCGCAGCTTTATTACGGCATTCAGACCACCTACCAGTTGATCGGGCTGCTGGAGCAATCGCAGGAGGTCGCGGCATCTGCTGTCGAATCGCACAGTGCGCGCGCGGCTCGCGGCCTCGAAGCGCGCACGCGCACCGAAGAAGCACGCGCGCAGCAACTTGCCGTGCAGGAGCAGATCGTTGCCGCGCAAGGCCAGATCAGACAGTTTCGCGAGTCGTTGCGCGCGCTCATCGGCGCCGGAGCCGACGACCTGCCCGATATCGAACCTGCGCCGCTGCCGCAATCGCAGGCGAGCTTGCCGCCGACGCTGGCCTACGAACTGCTCGCGCGGCGTCCCGATCTGCAGGCGATGCGCTGGTATGTGGAGTCTTCGTTTGACCGGATTGACGCTGCCAAGGCCGCGTTCTATCCAACCTTTGACATCAAGGCATTCTTTGGCGTCAACGCATTGCATCTCGCTGATCTGTTCACCCATGCGAGCCAGCAGATCAATCTGCTTCCCGGCCTGTACCTGCCGATTTTCGACGGCGGCCGCCTGAACGCGAACCTGAGCGGTGCGCGCACGGCGAGCAACACGCTGATCGAGCAATACAACCAGGCGGTGCTCAACGCCGTGCGCGATGTGGCGATGGCAGGCAGCCGTTTGCAGGACCTCGACGCCCAGGCGCAGTTGCAGCAGCAAAAGGTGTCGGCTGTTTCGTTCGCGAAGGAGAGCGCTCAAGCGCATTACCGGCGCGGACTCGCAAGTCGGCTGGCGGCGATGGAGGCGCGGCAGCCGTGGATTGTCGAGCGCGTCGCGCTGCTCAATCTCGACGGGCAACGGATCAGCCAGCAGATCGCGCTGGCGAAGGCGCTGGGCGGTGGCTATCGTGCCGACCCGTTGGCGGAGTTCAAGTCGCGCTGAACGCTGAGTTTCGCGTGCACCTTTTGGTCGAGTCCTTGTTCGCGGAGTCCGATGAGGCAACGAGCGAAGGCACATGCGCCGTCGGATTCCAGATGCAGGGCATCCGAACTGCACCTTGCTTTACGGTGGATGCGATTCTGGAATTCGCTCCATTAGCCGGTGGGTATGGCGGTTCGCCTACACCGCTTCCATACTGCTTCTCAAGCCTGCTGACGTACCCCTTGGCACAGATGCCATCCTGACGATTCATCAATCAGCGGACTCTATGGAAACCGGCATGATCCAAGGCCCCCTCGGTCGGCTCTCTGACATCGTGGTGTGACGGTTAAGTCGGCCATTGAACTCGTAGCTTCGGTCTCTGCGAGCGCAGTCGTAGCTGGTATGCACTCGGCAGTTGCAGGATTGGAAATGAACGCTGAAGGGAAGTCCTTGCGTCGGCTGATCGAAAAGTGGCTGGCGCCCACTCCTACCTATCCGGTCCGCCTGACGCGATACGGTCGCGCGAAGCCGAATCAAAGTCGCTTCGTGCTCGTGCAGGCCTCTGGATCGGCGACGCCCATCGCGATTTACTTCTTCCAGCACGATGACGGTGCGTGGTGGGTGTTCCCGCCAGCCCCAAAATGCCCCGCAATGCATGTGTAACCATAACGGGGGTGTCTCCCTCCAGCGCACGAAGTGTCGCGGATCCTGTCGGATGCGCGATCGCAGATGGTGTTAAACGTGAACAGCCGTCCAGCGACCTGGATCACTCCTTGGCCTGAGACTCGAACACTTTTCATTCCGCGAGATCAGTCGTGCTTGAGCGGTCCAACGAGCACAGTCAATGCATAGCGGTCGATGAACGAGAGCGGAATCATCAGGGCTGCCGGCGCGCAAATCTGGCTTCCGAGTCGCGCGTCGTGTCCGGGCATCCAGCGGCTAATGCGCGACGGTTGAGGCGCGAGGGCGACGGCCGTAATATGCGTCCTCTAGCAGTGCGTGAATGGCTTCGTATTGCAGCGGCCGTGGATTCGGGTAAGGCGCAGCAAGGACGGCATCGGCTACGCGGTCAAGGTCGGCGAAATGCATCCCCAAGGTCTCGAGCGAAGTCGGCACATGGAGACGCACGGCTAGATCGAACAAACCCTGTGCGGCATCGTCGACCGCCAGCGCCCCGGCAACGCGCGCCATCGCCTGAGGAGTTGCTAAGGCGTTGTACGCGGCCGCATGTGGCAGGATGACTGTGTGTGTCTCAGCATGCGGAAGGTTAAACATGCCGCCAAGCGTATGGCAAAGCTTGTGATGGAGTGCCACCGAGGTAGCCGCAAGCACCGAGCCTGCGAGCCATGCGCCATAAAGGCATTCGGTTCGCGCATCGAGGTTCTCAGGATTATCGGCAACGCGTGGCAGGCCTCGCGCGAGACTGCGGATCCCTTCTTCAGCCATCATCGAAGTGATGGGGTTCGCGTTGGCCGCATAGAGCGCTTCGACGCAATGCGCGATTGCATTGATACCGCTCGTCGCGCTCATCCGGACGGGCAAAGTGAGTGTCAAGAAGGGGTCATAGATAACAGTGCGCGGCAAGACTTTGAGAGAGCGTCCCGTCTTCTTCTCGCCGTTTTCGGTGATGCCGTAGATCGGCGTCATTTCAGAGCCCGCGTAAGTCGTCGGAATGGCGATAATCGGGATGCTGGACTCCAGCGCGATAGCCTTTCCCACGCCGATCGTAGAGCCCCCGCCGATCGCTACGATGCAGTCTGCGCCGATCCGGTTCGCGTATTCGCGAGCTTCGCGTGCCACCTCTATGGGTACATGCATGACAGCTTTCGGAAACACGCCTGCGCATTGCCCAGAAAGCCGCGAGGCAACGTCCTCGGCCAAACCTGATTGCTCGGGCGTGGAGATCAATAACGCGCGGCTGACTTGCAGCTCGCGAAATTCCTGGGAAAGCTGGTCGAGACTGCCAGCGCCGAAAACAACGCGCCCGGGAAGCGCCGAGTAAGTAAATGATGGTTGGAACATCTGAGGTCCATGTGAATCGTAGCGGCGGTCTTGGGCGACTTGTTGTTCGCCTGCGATGGCGGAGCGGTTGATTCGTCGAGCTGCGTAGCCTGCTCACGGCCGCGCCACGGTCCGCTTCGCCGCATGAGGGCGGCGAAGCGGAGGTGCTTATGCGCGTGATGCTGTTACGCGTGTGCCACGGCCGCCGGAACTTCCGCGTCGCCAGTGGCTGTTCCGACGTATCGCTCAAGCTCGGAGAGCGTTGCTGCCGGTGTTTCGATCATCGGGTAATGCCCGGCACCACGCAACACCTGTAACTTCGCATGGCGATACCATTGCAGGGTCGTCTCGCGAGCGGCCGCTTCCGTGCAGTTGGGATCGTATTCGCCCACCAGTACCAGGATAGGCGTGTCGAGTTGCTGCACTTCGGCGTGGACGTCGGTCCGACTGGCGTCGAGCGCGTAGCTCGCGAGCGCGGACCCGTCAATCTCTTCCCACGTCTGGGCGACGAGCGCACGCGCCACTCCGGATCCGTAACGGTTCCCGGTGCCGCCAGCCACTAGCGCTTCACGCTTCTCGTGCGACGCCGCCAATGCCTGCATGAAGGCGAGCCTTTGCGGATCGCCATTCGCGCCTTTCGCACTCAGTCCCGCTATCGAAACGATTGCATCGACGCGGTCTGGCAACGCAACTGCGAGCATTTGGGCGGAAAGCGCACCAAGCGAATGACCTGCCACCGCGAATTTGTCCCAGCCGAGAAACTCGACGAGTCTCACTGCATCGATCACCACCTCGCGCAGCGTCATCAGTCCCGGCTCGGCTCGCGCATTGCCGTAGCCGCGATATTCGGCCACAGCGTACTGAAATGCGCTGAGATCGGCATAGCGCAGCATGTCGTCAAAGGAGTCGCGTGTGCCAATCAAGCCAGGGAACAACAGCACCTTGCGCGGCCCGTGGCCGAAGAGCTTGAACGATTTCACAGTGTCCTCCCCGCCACGTTGGTTTCACTTACACGGTTATGCTGATCAGACATGGATGGGATCCTCCACTTGCATCAGCGCGCGCAGTTCTTCGTGGGAAATGTCGAATTGCGGGGAAATTTTCAGCTCGGTGCCGAGCTGGGATTCCTCTTCGTCCATCTTGAAGCCGAGCGATTTCGTCGCCTCGAACATCACGCCACCCGGCGTGCGCACGTAAATCGACTCGAAGTAACCACGATTTTTTCGATCGGAGAAATCGGTGAAGCCCATGCCTTCCGTGTCGAACTTGACGCGGGCCTGTGCGTCGTAGTTCGGCACGTCGAACGCCCCGTGATGGATGATGCCTTCCGCGAGCGTCCACATTCCTTGGCGCATGTCGGGTTCATGCAGAATGTCGATGCGGCGTCCGGCGCCGCCCGCACCTGCTTCATAGCGCGTGTACTTGCCATCGCTCATCGTCGGGCGGAAATACCACGCGTTTTTCAGGAAGACATCCATGTCCTCGAACTCGCGTACTATCGCCGTCCAGTTGTGAAAGCCACGGACTGCATATTGCTCGGGCACATACTCCGATTTCCATGGCTTGCGGTTGTCGGTCGGATCCTCGACGACTTCGAAGTCGATCCCGGCATGCACGACGCGCAGATACTTTTCACCGAAGCGCTCTGACTCCTCGACGACTTTGACGTCATTTTTGCCAAAATGCTCGCGCCAGAAGTCGATCGAACCTGCCGGGATCGAATAGGCGATCGCAGTAAACTGACCCGAACCCTTGCGGCCCGAGAGGCCTGTGCGGCGCATCGGGAACGTCGTCATGACGGTGCCCGGGGTGCCATCGGCATCGCTGAAATAGAGGTGATAGATGGGAATACTTCCGTCATAGAACAACGTACGCTTAATGAATCGCTGCCCAATCACCTTGACGAAAAAATCCACGTCGCCTTGTGCAGTCGACGTGCACAGCGTGATGTGATGGAGTCCTTGAATCAGCCCGTTTCCCATTGTGTCTCCTCATCAGAAAAGAGCCCGGTTGGCGGCAGTCAACGGTGTATGTGCCGGCGGGCTTGTAGGGCAGTATGGAGGGCGGGGGCGCCGATAACCATCGTCACCTGGTAATGGAGCGAATGCAAAATCGGCATATAGCGCTAGCAAGGTGCGCTGCCAGCGCTTTACGGTTCCGAGGAATCGGCCGCCAATGTGCCTTCGGTCGGGGCCTCGTCGTCGCGCACCACCAGCGAATAGATCAGATCGCGAAACCACTTGTTGGCCGGATCTTTGTGAAAGCGTTCATGCCAAAACTGGCGTGCGACGAATCCGGGGATCGAGACCGGCAACTCGAGGATCTGTGCCTTCACCAGCTCTGCCAGCTGTTCGCCGGCGCGCCGTGGGAGCGTGAAAAGCGCATCGGAACTCGGCAGCGTCGTGAGCACGGCGAGAAAGTTCGGGAAGGTGACGGTGAAGTTGGCAGCAGAAACATTGTCCAGAAGAAAGCGTTCCAGTGCCTCGTAGCCGCTGGGCAGCGGGGCGACGAGCGCATGCGCCGCGGACAGATAGGCGTCTTGCGTCAGCGGACTTCGTAAAGTCGGATGCCCGGCGCGCACAAGACAAACATAGGTCTCGTTGAACAGACGCCGCTGGTAGAACGGCAGCCTGTTGATTGCGAAGCTGCCCATGGCGAGATCGACCTCGCCATCCTCCATCATTTCCTCGACCCCGTGCCGTGGGGCGAGTGTCGCCCTCACGCGAATGCCGGGTGCATGCTTCGCCAGATATTGCAGGAGCTTGGGCAGCAGGTATGCTGCGCCGAAATCCGTCGCCGCGAAGCTAAAGGTGCGCGCAGACGTGGCGGGATCGAACTCGCCAGGGCTTTCGAGTGCCTCCTGCATCAGTTGAATCATTGCGGCGATCTTCGGAGCGAGTTCGCGCGCACGGGGCGTCGGCGACATGCCGCCGGAAGTTCGCACGAATAGGGGATCCCCGAAATATTGCCGTAGCTTTGCAAGCGACTGGCTCATCAGCGGTTGACTCATGCCGACGCTATCGCCCGCCACTGTCACGCTGTTTTTTCGCATCACAGCGTCGAAAACGGCAAGCAACCGCAAGTCGAGCGGCGCGCCGATACCATTTTGCACCACGATCGGTTTCATCCTCACCTCCTCGCACTGGGAGGATCGTCGTATGCGCTCGCGCCAGCGTCAATCGGGAGCGACACCATAGGTGATCATGCCTGCACGCGCCGTTCATGCGGATTCGGAATGGCGCGAATGCGGTTTCTGGCGTGGACATCATGCAAGCGAGTCGCTACTTTGCAGGGGCAGCACACGATAGCCACGCGTCCTTGATGTCGCCGGGCTATGTCTTTACGCCCGCTCAACGGCACGCGTGCCATCGTGCCAGGACCTGATTTCTCAAACGGGCCGACATCGCTCGGCGGAACTCACCAACTTACAACCAAGAGGGAAGATGCGCAACGAAAAAAAAATCGCCATCATAGGTGCCGGCCCGGTCGGCTTGACCACAGCCCTCGGCCTCGCACGGCGTGATGTGCCCTGTGTCGTGTACGAGGCGGGTGAAACGGTTGGCCGCGAACAACGCGGTGCCGCGTTTCACCCGCCGACACTCGAGATGCTTCGTTCGCTCGGCGTCGAATCGGCTTTGATGGAGATGGGACTGCGCATTCCGGTGTGGCAGATGCGTGATCGTGTCGACGGCGTATATGCCGAGTTCAACCTTGGCTTGCTCGCCGACGTCACCGATTTCCCGTTCCGCTACCACTTGCCGCAGTACTATTTGTCGAATGTGCTCCTCGACGAGCTGCGTCGCCAGCCCAACGTGGAGTTGCGTTTTGGCGAAACGCTCCAATCGGTCGAGACTGACGGCAATTCGGCGCGTCTCATCGTTTCAAATGCGGCGGGTCAACGTGAGACGCACGTGCCTTGGGTGGTGGGCGCAGATGGGGCGCGAAGCACGGTCCGCAAGACGGGTGGGTTCACGTTCGACGGTTTTACGTGGCCCGAGAAGTTCCTCGTCACAAACGTACGCGGTTCCCTTGAGGACCTTGGTTACACGGGTACGGCCTATGTTTCTGATCCCGACGCATGGGCCGTCGTGCTCAAGCTCTATGACGAATCATGTGATGATCTCTGGCGCGTAGCCATGCCGGCCGATCCAGAGACAGACGACGACACGCTGCTCACCCCAGAGAACATACACGACCGCCTAAAGGAAGTGCTCGGCACAGACAAATCGTTCTCGCTTGTCTATTCGGGTACGTACCGGGTGCATCAACGGGTTGCAGACACGTTCGTCAAGGGGCGCATCCTGCTCGCCGGTGATGCCGCTCACATCAATAATCCAATCGGTGGTTTCGGGCTCAATGGCGGCATTCACGATGCGTGCAGCCTCGCGAACAGGCTGGCGGATGTGTGGCAAGGCAAGGCCGGACCGGAACTGCTGGAACTGTATTCGCGTCAGCGGCGTACCGTTGCCCTGGAAGTCGTGCAGAAGAACAGCATTCGCAACAAAAACCTGATGGAGGAACGTGACCCGGAAGTGCGCCGCCGCAATCAGAAGGCACTGCGCGACATCTCACTGGATACCCAGAAGAGCCGGCAGTATTTGATGGAGACGTCGATGATCAGTTCGATTCACCGCGCCGAGCAAGTCAATTGAGCTTGTCTGGCAAAGGGAAAACTGATCGGTGCCACTGGTGTATACCGGCAAGTGCGGAGTATCACCAGTCATGCTGATCGCTGCTTCGCCAACCTGTCCGCATGGATGCAATGCATGCGCCAGTTGACTTGGTGGCTAATGGTCTCGTTACGCTTGGGATTGAGCACCGGTTGAGCCGCAGTTGTCCCGTTTCCGTGAATCCGTGCGCCTCGGCTCGGCGCCCGGGTTCCCGAAGTTGGGCGACGCCTTGATCGAGTTCCGGCGTTTGCCTCCGCCCCGCGCGGTGCGTTTGCGCCCGATCACCTCGCAAGAAGCGTAATGAACCAAATGGAGAAGTAGCCATGCCCACGACCATCCCTGAAATCAGCAGCCGCTTACGGGAGAAGACAGTAGAGCTCGCGGCGGACCTGTCGCCAATCGTCGATCGCACATTTGCAATATTGACCCCGATCGACGGGTATCGCTCGCTCGCGCCTGCAGTAAAACGTGATGTGTCTGAGTCGGTCGGGCTAGCCGCCCGCGTGTGGTTCGAAGCGCTGCTATCCGGTGAACCCTTGTCCGCGCGCGACGCCGACGTTTTTCGAGAGATCGGGCGCAGGCGCGTGCATCAACGGGTTCCACTGCCTTTCACGCTTCACGCGGTGCGCATCGGCTTGCGCGAAATCTGGCGCACGCAGGTCGCATTGGGTGAAGCGGACGGGGAGCTTGCCAACGAACTACTCTTCAAGGTCTCACCGTTCCTGTTTGACTATTTCGATCTCGTCGCGCAGGCGATTGTTCAGGCTTATCTTGCCGAGCAGTACGACCAGGCGGGCTGGCGCGAATCGCTTCTGCATCAACTCTACAGCATCGTGTTTCATTCCCCCGGCGACGTGGAAGGGTTTCGGGCAACGGCGGAGGGGCTGGGTATGGACTTCGCGGCGCCACGTATCGCGCTTGCTATCGACACGGACGTCGTGGAGCACGGACTTGTCTCCAGAGAGGATGTGCTCGACCGTATCGTGTTGGCCGCAGCGCGCCACCTAAACACGGCGCCGGGCAATCTGGTGCGCGCCTGGCATCGCCAGCGGCTGATTCTCTGGGTGCCGTGCCCGCTGGGTGACTCGGTGAGCCGCGGCGACCGGCTGGTCACTCAGAGCGCGAAGGCGCTAGCGAGCGCATTGCCGCAGCTCCGCCACATCGGTATTGGCTTGATGAACGAAGGGCCGGCCGGCTGGGCGGCGTCGGTGGAGGAGGCGATGAGGGCGCTCGACTTCGCGAAAAATGACGGTGCTCGCGATCGCGTGCGCTCGTGGACGTCCATCGTAGTCGAAGAAGGCGCGCGTCGAGCAGACAACGCGCGACGGTACCTCGCCTCACTGCTGGATCAGCTGTCAAACGAGTCGGGCCTTCTCTCCACGCTCGAAACCTATTTCGCGAAAGGGCAGCGCCGCGGCAAGACGGCCGATGCATTAAACATCCATCCGAATACCTTGAACTACCGCATCGAACGTATTGAGGCGCTGCTGGGCGCGAGCCTCGACGACGTATCCTGGGTCGCGAAGCTCAACGTTGCGCTCCAGCTGCGCCATACGGCATAGAACGGAAATTGAAGGCTTGATTAACCGCTGGATGGCGGCTGCTCACCGCTTTGACGCAGCTGCAGCAGGCGCAGCAGCATCTGGTCGCGTTGCGCCTCAAGCTCGTCCACTGACTGGCCCGATGCTTCGCGACCTGCGCCCTCGACGATCATCTGCTGCACGCTGGGTGTCAGTTCAGGCGAACCCAGCACCTTCCACCATGCGGTCATCGGGCCGGTGAATTGATCGAGGAAGTGCTCGATACCGCCCTGTCCTCCACCGAGATGAAACAGCAAGGTCGGCCCCATCAATCCCCAGCGAAGGCCCGGACCCCAGCATACCGCGGCATCGGCGTCGGCCACGCTCACGACGCCTTCGGACACAAGATGGACTACCTCGCGCCACAGCGCCGCCTGCAGCCGGTTCGCGACATGGCCGGGCACTTCCTTGCGCAGGCGAATGGTGCGCTTGCCGAGCGACGTGTAGAAAGCCGTGACCTTGTTCACCGTGTCCTCTGACGTCCTCTCGCCGGAGACGATCTCGACGAGCGGGATGAGATGCGGCGGGTTGAAAGGATGCCCGATTACACAGCGTTCGGGATGCAACTTGCAGCCCGCCTGTATTTCGCTCATCGTGAGACCGGACGAGCTGGAGGCAATGGGCACGTCCGCGGGGAGGAGGGTGTCGAGCTGTTCGTAAAGCGTGCGCTTGAAGTCTATCCGCTCGGGACCGTTCTCCTGAACGAACCCGGCCCCCGTCACGGCCTGCTGCAAATCGCGCGTGAACGTGAGACGTGAGCGAGACGCGTGCGGAGCAAGGCCCAGCGCTTCAAGTGCCGGCCACGCAGCATCGATATATTGCTGTAATCGCTTCTCGGCGTCGGGTGCGACGTCGGTGGCGATGACGTCGAGTCCCTTCGCAAGAAACAGTGCGGCCCAGCTTGCGCCGATGACGCCTGTGCCGATTACCGCAACGCGATTGATTTGAGTCGTCATGGAAACACCTCTTGTAGTCAAATGCGCACCCGCGGTTACACGAACGCGCTGAAACCGGTAATCGCGCGCCCTACGATTAGCGAGTTCATCTCACCGCGTGCCCTCGTAGGAATAGAGCGCTTCGGCATCGGCGACGAAGCGGCCGACGTGATGGTCGAGCAGAATGCCGTTCGCGCCGAGGAGCTCGCGCGCCCAGCCAACCGTCTCGCGCATGCGCGTCGTACAGACGCCCTTGGCCATGGAGGCGTGCTCGTCCTGCATGATGCCTTCGTCCTGCAGTTGCGACAGCCGCAGACACAGCGCCTGGGTTGAGGTGATATTGCCGAGCATGCGGAACAGCAGATCCTGAATGAGCTGAAACCGGGCGATGGGGCGGCCGAACTGCTCGCGTTGTTGCGCATAGCGCAGCGCATGCTCGTATGCGCCTGTCGCGCAGCCAACCGATTCCCATGCCACCGCGGCACGTGTCATCTTTAGTACCTGCGCCGTGTCCTTGAATGAGTTCGCATTTTGCAGGCGATTGGCTTCGCTGACCTGACAGTCGGTAAGCGTGATCAGGCCGTTCTGCACGACGCGCAACGCCATCTTGTGCTGGATCTTGTCGACGTGGAAGCCAGGGGACTTGTTTTCAACGATGAAGCCCTTAACCTGATTGTCCGTGACGTCGCGCGCCCAGATGATCGTGAGATCGCCCCACGTGGCATTGCCGATCCATTTCTTCTGGCCGTTCAGGATCCACATGTCGCCTTCACGGCGAGCCGTTGTCGTCAGACCGCCCGCTGCGCCCGAGCCGACGTCGGGTTCTGTCAACCCGAATGAGCCGATCTTGTTCATCGCGGCCATCTCAGGCAGCCACTCGCGCTTTTGCTCCTCCGAGCCGCAGATCGCAATGGACCCCATCGCAAGCCCGGTGTGAACGCCGAAGAACGTTGAGATCGACGCATCTACTCTCGCAAGCTCCATCATGATGAAGCCCATCAACGTGGTGCTCTTTCCCGGGCAGCCGTAGCCCTTGATGGGCAACCCGGCGATACCCAATGCCTGGAATTTCGGCAACAGCTCGAACGGAAACTCGTCGCGGCTCCAGAAATCATTGATTATCGGCTGGACCTCCTGCTCCATGAACTTTCTCACTTTGAGCCGGAGCTGGTTGTCTTCGTCGGAGAGCGTTCTTGTCAGTTGGTAGAAGTCGCCGTTCGGTTCCGGAAAGGCGTGCGGTGCTGCTTTCGAAGAAGTGGTCATGACAGGCATTGGCAAAGGGTGGGCGGGTACCGCCGAGAGGCGAGTAAGACGGAATTCAAGCCGTGGCGTGCAGATAGTCGTGAACGACCTCGCCGTTGCCGAGCGAGAGGTCGGCAAGCACGTGCACGGCGGAGAGCACTTCAAGTACGGGAAGCTGCGATACCGGTGCGAAGCAGTGCGGATGCAGTTCGAGCGATGCAGGTCCTGCCCACGCGCCCTTGATGTTCAGATCGAACGCGCGGTAGCGGACCAGTTCGCACAAGCGCACCGAACCGTCCACATGCGGAATGATCTTCAGGAGGAAGCCGGGGCTTTCGATAGAATTCCTGACTGCGGCCACATCGAGCGCGTTGTATTTGTAGGCCATGGTCGCCGTCGCGACGCGTACGCCGTTATAGTCGAGCGTGCCGACGAGGCTGTCGTTGCGGATCTCGAGCTTTGGCGCGGCGAGCACCTTCGGAAAACCGAGAATCTCGCGTCCGGCCGCAATGCCCGGCAGATTGTCGAGGTACATCGCGTGCGTATAGCTGCCCGCTTCGCCATTGAACGTGACCGGAATCACCTGGCCGGACTCGGTATACGCGCCGAGTCCGCTCGAGTCGGGCATCCGGATGAACTCATATTTGACGATGGGCTCCGCCACCTTCAGCGGCGCGGGCACGACGCGTTCGAGTGCAGCAGGATCCGTGCGGTAGGTGATGATGATGAACTCGCGATCCACGAACCGGAACGGCGGCTTGGGGTAGGCCGGACTGGTCAGCGGCATGGCGAACGCGGATTCGAGTACTTCGTCTTGTGTCATCGGGAATCCCTTGTTTATGTGGCAGGGTGGAGGTGGAGGTCAATGTCCGACGCTTGCGCGCAGCGCAATAGATCTGCGAACTGACCGTGGGTCTCAGGATGCGACGTCTTTCGCGACGGCGCCCGACAACATCAGACCTCCCACCTCCGAGGCGGAGTATCCGAGCGACGCCAGAACGCCCTCACTGTGCTCGCCGAGGCGTGGCGCGCGCCGCGGCGATTCCTTCGACACGTCGGCTACCTGCAGCGGGCTTGCAACTGTGTACTGGGCGCCGACCTCCGGATCTTCAACAGGCAGAAAGACGCGGTTTGCATGCATCTGCGGATCATTGATGATCTCGCTCGCCACCTGTACAACCCCGTAGATGACGCGCGCTGCGTCGAATGTCTTTTTCCAGTCGGACAACGGCCGGCTTGCAAATACCGGATCGAGAATGCCGACGAGATCCGCGGCATGTTGCGCCCGCAACTGGGCGTCCGCGAAGCGCGGATCATCAAGCAGCCCAGGCAGGTGCATTGCGTTCGCGAACCCAGCCCAATCCTTCTCCTGTGCGGCAACGAGCAGCAGCCATCGCTTGTCGGCAGTGCAATACGGATTGAGGAGTGCGTTGGGTGGCGTTTTCCGGTTGTGCTGACCAAAGAAGCGCGCGCCATTGAGGCCGCCTTCGATCCACGCCGCGGCGGCCCAT
Source organism: Paraburkholderia sp. MM6662-R1 (assembly GCF_050436245.1). NCBI lineage: Bacteria > Pseudomonadati > Pseudomonadota > Betaproteobacteria > Burkholderiales > Burkholderiaceae > Paraburkholderia > Paraburkholderia sp. MM6662-R1. The sequence continues at coordinate 3,930,142 of NZ_JBNDLV010000001.1, forward strand.
GCACCTTCCGCGATAAGCGATGTGCTCACGTGCGAGCCCTTGCCGGTTTTTTCCCGGCGATAGAGGCCCGTCACGATCGCGGAATACAGCGTGCTCGCCGTCGCGTGATCGCCGATGCCGGGAATGGGCAGCGTGGGTGGACTGTCCGCGTCGTGCGTCACTTCCATCAGGCCGGTACGCGCCCAGTAGGCAGTGATGTCGAAGCCCGGCCGGTCCGCTTCCGGACCTTCGGCACCGTAGCCGGTTATGTCGGCATAGATGAGGCGAGGATTGAGCGGGCCAACCTGCTCATAGGTGAGCCCGAGGCTCTGTTTGACCTTTGGCGGAAAGTTCGTAACGAGTACGTCGGCCCATTCGACGAGACGTGCGAGTACGTCGCGGGCGGCAGGATGCTTGAGGTCCAGGGCGACGCTACGCTTATTGCGGTTCGTGAGCTGCCAGGAGTAATTGCGCTCGCAGATGGGGTTCGGAGGCGTCGCGTAAAAGTAGCGGTATGGGTCACCATTTCCAGGCGGCTCAACCTTGATTACGTCCGCTCCGTAGTCCGAAAGGATCGTGGCTGCCGCCGGTCCGGCGATGTAGCTGGCAAGGTCGACGACCTTGAGGTCGGAAAAGATATTGCCTTGCTGCACGGTACGGTGCCTCCTTGAGCTGTGACTTCGTTAGGGAGACTGGAATGGTTCACCAGTCGTGTCGATTCAATTTATCCGGACCGCGCCCTTAAAGCATTGGGGAAACCCACGAATATGGTTAGGTGTTTCAACAGTTCAGTATCGTTCGGCGGCCATGTAAATTTGACGTCACTGAATTGAACCAACCGCGCAAGTGAAGTGGGTTGCCGGCCAGAGTCTCATGAACTACGCACAGGGATATCGGGGGTCACGTTCAGCTCTAGCGGGCTGTGACCGTCAACAGTGATGTTTTGTCTTTTCCACGATAACCCGTACGAGGAAGCTAGTGACGCATCGCATTGCATTGTTCATCGTCGTGCTGCTGGCGCTTTCCCTGCTAAGCGTGTCCATGCTTCTGTCGAGCGTGTGCGCGTTTGCAGCCGCGCCAGCGTTAGAACCGGCGCCTGACACGATGCACGCACGCGTGCTCGGCTGCGCCGCGTGCCACGGCGCCCATGGCGAGGGGACCGACAACGACTACTTCCCGCGTCTCGCCGGCAAGCCTGCAGGCTACCTGTACAACCAGTTGCAAGCGTTTCGTGACGGCCGGCGCAAATATCCGCCGATGAATTATTTGCTTGCGTATTTACCCGATAGCTATCTGCATCAGATCGCGGGGTATTTCGCCGCGCAACGTCCGCCATTCCCGGCGCCTTCGGCGCCGACCGTCAATGCGCAATCGCTCGCGCTCGGCAAGGCATTGGTGACGGGCGGCGATCATGCGCGCGGCATCCCTGCATGCGTGAGCTGCCACGGTGCGACGCTCACCGGCGTGGAACCAGCAATACCGGGGCTGCTAGGCCTGCACGCCGACTATATCAGCGCCCAACTGGGCGCCGCGCGCTACGGCACGCGCCGCAGCGTCAGTCCGGATTGCATGCACGACATCGCTACGCGCCTGAACGAGCGCGACATTACCGCGGTCGCGGCGTGGCTCGCGTCGCTGCCGGCCCCCGCCAACCCGTCGCCTGCGGCGGCGGGGACGTTGACGTTGCCGCTCAAGTGCGGCAGCGTTCCGGCCGGCGTAGCCGCGCCGCAACCGGTGAGTCATATGGCAGCAGAGGTGGCATCACAGGTGGCGCCACGGGCCACAGGCGACGCCGCGCTCATCGCACGCGGCGAATATCTTGCGCGCGCCGGCGATTGCATCGCATGCCACACGGTGCCGGCGGGAAAGCTGTTCGGTGGCCGCCGGCCGATGGAGACGCCGTTCGGCACGCTGTACTCGCCGAACATCTCGTCGGACAAGGAAACGGGCATCGGCAGATGGACCGCGGACGAGTTCTACACGATGCTCCACGAAGGCAAGTCGCGCGACGGCTCGCTGCTGTATCCGGCCATGCCATTTGCGTCGTATACGAAGGTGACGCGTGCGGACTCCGATGCGATCTACGCCTACCTGCAGTCGGTGCCGCCTGTTCATCAACCGAACCGTCCGCACGAACTGAAATTTCCGTTCAACCAGCGACAGTTGCTGCTCGGCTGGCGCACGCTTTTCTTGCGGCAGGGCGAGTATCGGCCGGACCTGACGCAGTCGGTCGAATGGAATCGCGGTGCGTATCTTGTAGAGGGGCTCGGCCACTGCACGATGTGTCATACGCAGATCAACGCGCTGGGCGGCAACAGCACGTCGAAGCAGTTCCAGGGTGGATTGATACCGATGCAGAACTGGTACGCACCGTCGCTCACGTCGAATCGCGAAGCCGGGCTCGGCGACTGGAGCATTGATGACATCGTGGGCCTGCTTCACGCAGGCGTGTCGAAGCGGGGTGCGGTGTACGGGCCGATGGCCGAAGTCGTGTACGACAGCTTCCAGTATCTGAGCGAAGACGACGTGCGCGCGGTTGCAGTCTACCTGAAAGCGTTGCCTTCGCATTCGGGGGAAGCGCAGCAGAACCCGCCCGGCGTCGCGATGACCGAGGAGCAGAATCGCCTGTCGCCGCTCGGCAAAAAAATCTACGCCGCCCAGTGCGCGACCTGCCACGCCGCGCAGGGGCAGGGCAAGTTGCCGCAGTTCCCGCCGCTCGCCGGCAACCAGTCGATCCAGATGACCTCGTCGGTCAATCCGATCCGCATGGTGCTGAACGGCGGCTATGAGCCGGGCACCAGCGAGAATCCGATGCCGTACGGCATGCCCCCGTTCGCCCAGACTCTGTCGGACGAAGAAGTGGCCGCCGTGGTGACTTACATCCGCACGGCATGGGGCAATCACGGCACACCCGTGAGCGTGAAGGAAGTCAACGCGTTGCGCCCGGCACCGATCTTTTGAGGTAGCGATGATCGAATCCCCTCTCCTTTCAGGCGACGGCAGCGCCGCCTCCGACGAAGAAGCAGACCGCGTCGAGCAGATCGTCAGCAGCGGCCCGCGCGGCGCGATCGCGGTGGCCGGTATCGCGACGGCCATCGTGATTGGCATGTGGTACGCGTTCTACTTCCTGGTGTTCCTGCCGCGCGGCGTCATCCATTAAGCGAATCACTCAAGCGAACCTTCATCGAACCAGACAGCGCTATGTCGAACCCTATTGTTCCCGACCCGCACGCCTCCGCTGCAGTCGCCGCGCGCATCGAGCGCCGCTGGGCGGCACTCGTGGTGCTGCTCATCGCGAGCATTGTCGCGATGGTGATCTTCACCGGACTGCACTGGGCGATGATGCCGCCCTCGCGCGTCGAGACGATCCGGCCGGAGACGCTGAACATCGCGGGCGAATTCATCGAGAGCAATCTCGGCAGCGCGCTCGAGACCGATGGCTCGGTCACCGTGCGCATCATCGCGCAGCAGTATTCGTTCACGCCGCAGTGCCTGCTGGTTCCCGCCGATACACCGATTACTTTTCGCGCGACGAGCGCCGACGTCGTGCACGGCTTTCTGGTCACCAGCACCAACATCAATTCGATGGTCGAGCCCGGCTATATCTCCACGTTCAGAACTACCTTCCCGGAGCCGGGCGATCACCTGATGCCGTGTCACGAATATTGCGGCACGGGCCACCAGGGGATGTGGGCGCACGTGGAGGTCATCGACAAGGACAGGTTCATGCAAATGGCTGCCAATTCGCGGAGGCTCAGCTGTGTTAAATAACAGGCGACTCGTACTCTCGCATTTCTGGCTCGCCTTCGGCGTGTTCGGCATGGCGCTCTTGCTCGGAGCATGGCAAATGTATGTGCGCAGCCCGCTGCATCCGTGGCTGCGGGACCCCGAGATCTACTACCGCTCGGTGACCGAGCACGGCACCGTGATGGGTTACGTGTTCCCGACGCTCATTGCGATGGGCTTCGGCTATGCGGTCACCGAGTTGTCCCTCAAGCGCGGGCTCGTCGGCCTACGCTGGGCGTGGGCCGGGTTCGTGCTGGTGGCGGCGGGCGCGGTCATGGCCTCGACCACGGTCGCGCTCGGACTCGCCTCGGTGCTTTACACGTTCTATCCGCCGATGATCGGCAACGTGTTCTATTACCTCGGCGTGGTGCTGGTGGTGGTGGGCTCGTGGATCTGGGTGGCGCTGATGTCGGTGAACCTCGCAGCGTGGAAGCGCGACAACCCCGGCAAGCCGGTGCCGCTGCCGATGTTCGCGAGCGTGGCGGCCGCCTATCTGTGGGGCTGGACCGCGGTGGGCGCGGCCATCGAAATCATCTTCCAGATCCTGCCAGTCGCCTTCGGCTGGAAGACGACAATCGACGCGGGGCTTGCACGCGTGTTCTTCTCGTGGACGCTGCACGCGATCGTCTATTTCTGGCTGATGCCGGCCTACATCGCGTTCTACACGATCGTGCCGCGCGCGATAGGCGGACGGCTCTATAGCGATGCGATGGCGCGCATCTCGTTCATCCTGTTCCTCGTGGTCGCGATGCCGATCGGGCTTCATCATCTGTTCGCCGATCCGCAAGTGGGTTCCGGCTTCAAGTTCCTGCAGTCGGTGTTCACGGCGCTGGTAGCGGTGCCGACGCTGCTGACGGTGTTCACGATCTGCGCCTCGGTCGAGATCGCGGCGCGCCTGCGAGGTGGCAAGGGTACATTCGGGTGGATTCGCGCCCTGCCTTGGGACGACCCGCAGATGCTGGCGCTGGCGCTCTCGTTTGTGATGCTCGGCTTCGGCGGCGCGGGCGGCCTTATCAACATGAGCTACCAGCTCGACTTGACGATCCACAACACGCAGTGGATCACCGGGCACTTCCACCTGATCTACGCGGGCGCGATCGTCATCATGTACTTCGCGATCGCCTACGACCTGTGGCCGCAGATCACGGGCCGCGCAATGGGGAACTGGCGGCTCATGCGCCTGCAGCTGTGGCTGTGGTTCATCGGCATGATCGTGCTGACGTTCCCGTGGCACTGGGTCGGCATTCTGGGCATGCCACGCCGCATGGCGTACTTCGACTACACCGACCCGGAGATCGCGGCGCAGGCGATCTGGGTGGTGATGTCGGCGATCGGCGGCTTCATCCTCGTGCTCTCGGCGATCCTGTTCTTCGTGATTCTGATCCAGGGGCATCGCAGCGAAGCCGCCGCCCCTGAGGAATACCGCTTCAGCAGCGCAGTGCACGAGCCGCGCACGTTGCCGGTGGCGCTCAACGGATTCGCGCTGTGGCTCACGCTGATGGTTGCGCTGACGGTGCTTAACTACGGCTATCCGATCGCCCAACTGATGGCGCGGGGCGATACGGTGCCGGCGATTCGGATTGGAGCCGGGCGATGAGCGACGAAGGCCTGTTCTCGTGGAGCAACCGGTGGTTCAAGGCGAGCGTCGGCGCCACGGCTGCGGTGTTCGTGTTCAGCGTGGTGGTGGGCTTTGTGTGGTTGCCGTCGGTGCAGCGCGATCCGCAGTTTCAGGGCATCTGGAACGCGATCTGCAGCGCCGCGGGGGTGCCGCAAAACTGGCTGAGCGACGGCATGCCGGTCGCGTCGAAAGTGCAGTTGAGCAAGGTGGAGCTCACACCGCAACTGCTCGCCGGGGCGGAGCCGTTGTCGATCGGACGCGGCGCGACGCTCGCGCTGCGCTGCACGATGTGCCACGGCGAGCACGGCATGAGCGGGGCCAACACGCCGAATCTCGCGGGCCAGTACGCGATCGTGGTCTACAAGCAGTTGCGTGACTTCGCGGACGGCGCGCGTCAGAACGCGGTGATGTCGCCGATGGTGCGCTCGCTGACCGATCAGGACATGCGCGATCTCGCGGCGTACTACGCTTCGCTGCCACCGGCCGGCGCCGAGGCGGCCCGTCAACGGTGTGCTTGCGCCGGACATCGTTGCCCACGGTGCGCCGCTGCGCAACATTCCGGCGTGCGCGGCGTGCCATGGCGGGATCGACCACAAAGTGGGGAGCCCCTGGCTCGACGGTCTGCCCGCTGCGTACACGAAAGCGCAGTTGCAGGCGTTTGCGGATGGCACGCGTCACAACGACATCTCCGGCCAGATGCGCAACATTGCGCGGAACATGACATCTGCGGAGATGGCCGAGGCAGCGTCGTGGTACGCAAACCTGACACGCTAACCGGGCCCGAGCAATGGAACAGCGCTTTACGCTTCATTCGACGGTTGATGTTCGGTCGATTGACGATCGATTGCGCTGTGCGTTCGCGCATCGTGCCACGCCGTTGGCAGAGTCTTCAGCTGGACCGTTCGAGGAACATATGTGGATCTTTCGTATTGACGAACCGCGTCTTGGAGCCATCCGGATTCGCGAATGGCGGCGCCGCGCGCGGCACACGGTCGGCATGCTTGCCCTGCTACTGGGGGGCACAACAGTTGGGCTTCTCTTGCTCGACCAATCGAATGCTTCATTCACGAAGAAAATCTTTACGGCCTTGTGGGACGGAGTGAGCCTCGTCGCTACACTCGGCAGTTTCTCAGAATTCGACGAGCATCAGAAGTTGTTCATGCTGGTGGCCATGTTCTCTACGTTGCTGGTTGGCGGGTTCGCGGTGTCGAGGCTCACCGGAATGCTGTCTGGCGACGACGTGATGATCTATAGGGAGAACAGGGTCATGGAACATAAGCTCGAACATCTCTCCAACCATGTTGTGATCGTCGGGTTCCACTCGCTGGGCGAACTTGTCGCAAAGCGCCTGCGAGAGGCAGGGGAGACGGTTCTCATCCTCGTCGGCGATCAGACTCAAGCGGACCGCGCAGCGGATCGCGGCCACGTCGTCGTGCTTGGGGTGCCTGGGGTATTCGACGACGCACTCAGGCATGCGCGGTTGGATAGCGCCAGAGCGCTTGTCGTGACGACCCCTGACTCCAACAACAATCTCGCTGTCACCCTGATGGCACACAGAATCAACGCCTCACTCGCGATCGCGGTGTCCGGGGAGAACGCACTGCGAAAGGACCTGCTAGAGAGCGCTGGCGCGAGCACCGTGCTGATCGCAGACGAACTCGTTGCAAACGCGCTGGTTGGCGAACTTGCTGAGCTCGTCGGGATTGCGAAATGAATCCTGCCGGTCCGATCGATGGATGCTTGCATCGTATGCCGGTCCAACTGGGAACATTTCCTGCCACGCCGGCGCAACTGCCGCATCGGATGACTGCACACATTGCGTTCTGGACGCCGAGACCGTGGGCGTCGAGGTGGATGCAGCGTAGCGGTCTCCGTTCGAACAATTTGAGGATCAAGCAGTGGACATACAGAATATTCGTTGTACTGGTATCAACATGAATTCAGTTACCTATACAAACGCGAGCGGGAACCGGGAGAGTGCAGGCCGCGGATCTTACAGTGGCGCCACGCGGGTAGTGCGCAACAACTGCGTTGGAGCCAAATAGATGACCAGTCACGCAGAAGACGACATCGTTCGACGCGCATTAGTCGGCGTATTGTAAGCGCTAGTTTTCACGCACCTAGCTTCTGCCTTTGAGAAGGTCCACGATTGCGTCCGCAACCCAAACTTGCGGACGCAATCCATGACCGAGAATGACCTGACCTTTTTGCCCTTGCGGGTGACACGCGTTGGTGTCGGCGGCAAGCGCAGTTTCCACCCGTTAGACAAGCGACGACTGGTCGACGCCTGCCTGCAGCCAGGCGCATCGCTGTCTGGCCTCGCCCTGAAGGCTGGGGTGAACGCCAACCAGTTGCGCAAATGGGTTCGGCTGCGCGAACAGTCGACTTCCTCCGCGAGATTCAACACTGCTGTCGGGTTGTCGGCCTTCGTGCCGGTCGTCGCGATCGACGACGCGGCGCCGACGACACATGTTGCGCAGCCGACGCCTGAACTGGATCGCGCAGATCTGTCGCCACCGGCGACACAAGCTGCGCGCCTGTCGGCCAGATTGCCCAACGGTGTAAAGCTTGAGCTCGAATGCTCAGGGCGCGACGCCGCACTGGTGAGCGCGATGATTGCCGCACTGAGAGCCCAATGATGTTCCGGTTCGAGGCGAACATTAAGGTCTTCCTGCATCGTGAGCCGATCGATTTCCGTGCCGGTATCAATAGCCTCGTGGCACTGGTCGAGCAGTCCATGCAACTCGACCCATTTGCACGTGCCGTGTTTGCCTTCCACAATCGCAGACGCAACCGGGTCAAGTTACTGTTCTACGAGCGCACCGGCTTCTGGCTGATGCTGCGGCGCCTCGAGCAGGACCACTTCGTCTGGCCACGTCGGCAACAGGCTGTGATCGAGTTGACGACCGAACAGCTGCATTGGCTCCTTGAGGGCATTGACGTTGACGCAGTGCGCCGCCATCCGGCACGGCGGTACCGTCACGCGAGCTGAACGCCGGGCGTTCCCAGTAAAAACAACGGGCGGGTGGACGGTTACAAATTCCCGTAAACCCGTCGCGCGCAATCATTCGCTATCCTGGGAGCATGAACGAAGACGACTTCTCCCGATTGCCGTCGGTCGCCCAGGCCTATATCCGTGAACTCGAGGCACGCAACCGGCAGCTGGGCGAACGGATTGCCCAGTTGGAGGAGCAGTTCCGCCTGGCGCAGAGCAAGCGCTTCGCGCCGAGTAGCGAGAAGCTCGGGGCTCGTGTCTTCGACGAGGCCGAACAGATCGCCGCCACCGACCACGACGACGATGACGCCGGCGATGCCGAAGGCACGTTCGCGCTGCCCGATACTGGCCTGCCAGATGTACCCGGGGCGGCACGGAACAGGCCCGGACGCAAACCACTGCCGGCGCACCTGCCACGTCAGCGCATCGAATACGACCTGCCCGAAGAGCAGAAGATCTGTCCATGCTGCGCACACGCACTTCACCGCATGGGCGAAGAGGTCAGCGAACAGTTGCATATCGAGGTGAAGGCGTCCGTGCTGCAGCACGTGCGCTTCAAGTACGCGTGCCGCCACTGCGAACGCCATGCCGAACGCACGCCGGTGATCACCGCACCGATGCCAGCGCAGCCATTGCCGGGCAGCAATGCCAGTGCGGCGATGATCGCCACCGTTACTGCCGGCAAGTATGTCGACGGGACACCGCTATACCGGATGGCTCACGCACTGGCGCGCGCAGACATCGAAGTCGGACGTGGCACGCTGGCAAACTGGATCATCCGGCCCGCTGAACTGCATTACCGCCGGCTCTATGAGGCATTGCGCAAGACGCTGCTGTCGCAGCCGTTGATCCATGGCGACGAGACAACGGTGCAGGTGCTCAAGGAGCCCGGCAAGACCGCGCAGAGCACATCGTATATGTGGGTCTACCGCAGTGCCGAAGACTGTGCGGAGCCGGTCGTACTGTTCGACTATCAGCCGGGGCGGGGGCAGGAATATCCTCAGGCATTCCTCGCCGGCTATGAAGATCTGCTGATGACGGACGGATACGCCGCCTGGCGTACGCTCGAAGGACCAACCCACTTCGGCTGCCTGGCTCACGCCCGTCGGGCCTTCGTCGACGCGCTCAAGGGCATGAAAAAACCCGGCGGCCGCGCCGGGCAGGCATTGGAATACTTCAAGGCGCTGTATCAGGTCGAGGCGCTGGCCAAAGCCGATATGCCCGAAGGCGAGACGCGCGTTGACTACACATACCGGCTGCGCCAGCAGCACAGCGTGCCACTACTCGAAGCGTTCAGAAAGTGGCTGGACGAACAGGCGCCGCAGGTTCTGCCAGAAAGCCTGCTGGGCAAGGCAATCTCATATACACGCAACCAGTGGACGTATCTCTGCCGCTACGTGAGCGACGGGCGTGCCGCCGTCGACAACAACGTCATCGAGCGCGACATCAGACCATTCTGTACAGGCCGATCCTCATGGCTGTTCAGTGACACTGTTGCCGGGGCGAAAGCGAGCGCAATCGTTTACAGCCTGATGCTCACGTGTCGAGCCTGCAATGTCGAACCCTACGCATATCTCGTGCATGTGCTGACCGAATTGCCGCAACGCGCACCGGATGCCGATGTCACAGACCTGCTGCCCTTCAACTTCGCGAAGCTCACGGCTGCAGCACGCAACCCCGTTTGATTTGACCAGCGCATTGGCGCGAACTTCACCAATCGACGCGCTGTCGTGAGACGCCATCTCCCCACCACCCAGGGACGTCAATTCCGTGTGCTGGATCGTGCGCTTACGGCGTATTGATACCAGACTTCGACACACTTGAAGCTACGGTTAAACCGTGTTGCCTCCCAAAGAAACCGTTGCGTTCGACGAGGTGGCGACCGGATGGCTCATTCAAATCCGTCGAGGTTGTCCGGCAGCCGGCAAATGTGTCTGTCCTCGAGCGTTTGTCGTCGAAGTCACTGAGCGTGTCGTGGAGCGATCCGTGTACAGGCCGTTATGCTGATCAGATTTGGCGATTCGGTCTTGCGCAGGTTGACTCATTTTGCGCGTTGACGGGGAGGCCGATCCGTCGCGGTGATCCAGTGTTTAGACCTCGCTTAAGCTCAACGAGGCTTCCCGCCAATCACAACCGGATGATTCTCGCTTCTGCGATACCAGATATACCTGTGTGATGCCGTTCCATCCGTCCTTGACCAATGCTGGCGTTACTGTGGCATTTGGAATGCTTAATCGATTTTCAAAATGGCACCGGAATTAAAGTTATGAACTACATGCATCGAAACGAGATGATTGTGAAGGCGGAGCTATGTAGAAGTACTAAATTGAATGGATTGTTATGTTACTACGCGATCACCACGGGAGAGCAATTTGTTGATCTCTTGGAATCCCGTATCGGGTTGGCGGAGAGAGTTTTTGGGGGATTTTCCCTCGCGGTGGTGACAACGACTTTGCGGCATGGATGTGTTTGGTGAGAAAAGAATGACAACTTTAATAGAATATTTCGCAGTATTTATGGTAATTGTGCTGGCAATCATAGTTGGAATAGATAAGTGGTCGGAAAGGGATAAAAAATACACGATCGACCGGTCATTCCTTGAGGCTACCTATTTACGCAACGAGGCACGACGTTGATGGGAGGCAAGTGCGGTATCCGGCTGTTTCAATCGGAGGGTGGATCAGCTGAGGCTGTGTGGCACTACTCAAAAGACCTGGTGGCTTTAGGGGGGCGGATAAATTTCTCGAATCTCTTGCTTGCAGCGGCAACCAGCTTCGTCATGACAGCCGCGAAAGCAGCTGATATTTCAGGCGTTCCGGTGCGCTTTCGTCCGAACATAAGCGTGAGTCGGGATCCGGCTTTCATGTCGACAACAGCGGGCGGAATATCGACCGCAGATGATGAGCAGTCGGTGGCGTCCGTTACTTCGCGACAATACGTGAATTCCGTTATCCAATCCTTGCAATGGATTCGGGGCCCGCGGGTCGTCACCATCGATAAGAAGGCTGCCTTTTCCGTGCCAGCTGGATTTCTGCTCCTCAAAGAGGGGGACACCGACAGGCTCATGAAGCTTCTTCAGAATCCAATACAACGGCAATACTATCTTTTCTGCCCCCCGGATTTCTCGTGGTATGCCCTGATTTCGTACACGGAAACGGGACGCGTGTTACCAAATGAGCAGCTCGACCCAAAAGCGATACTCGATAGCATCAAGGCGAACACGCAAGGGAGCAACCTGGAGCGAGATGCAAGTGGGTGGGGGCGGATTTCAGTTTCGGGGTGGCGGCGCTTGCCCCGTTTTGATGAACGAACGAAGAGACTTGAATGGGCAGTTTCTGCAGTCGATTCTGAGGGCGTCGCTGTGACAAACTTCAATACCCAAATTCTGGGTCGTACAGGTATCGTTTCGGTCGACCTTGTAGTCGAAGATGCGGGGTTTGAAGCGGCAATATCTAGCGTTCGGGACGCCATGCGCAATCTGGCGTTTTTACCGGGCGAGAGATATGAAGACTACCGGGACGGGGATCCAACGGCGAAGTACGGCGTGAGCGGGCTCGTTGCAGACGGCACGCGGGAAGGCCATGGTGCTACTTTGAGCGGGTGGCTGGTAGTGATGTTTTCCGGAATGATCCTGTTTGCCGGAATGGTCCTGTTCGGTATCGCGCGGCGCGCCTCGAGGGGGCGAAAGCGAAAACCAACCATGATCGATACCGCCCAACGCGAATAGAGCGTGCCGCCATAGAACTCAATACGGAAACTGCGCCAAGGCGGGGCTGACATCTCGCCTGCGCGTGGGGCATCCGTTTCGGGGGCTCAGTGCAGTCTCTTCCAGGACTCAATCCGCTGAGCTCGCCGCACAGTCGTTTGGTACGGCATTTCCGCGGAACCGCTGTGTGATCCATTGCAGTTGATCTTTCAGGGAACCGTACACGACGGCATCGTGCCCAAGACCCGGGTAAAGCTTTCGCTGCACCTGTCCGCCGGCGGCGCAGATGCGATCGAAAACCTTCTGTCCTGCGACCTTGGTAAACAGAATGTCGTCGCCGCCGCCCACCAGCAATATCGATCCGTAAGTCGGTTGTGTGCCCGGCCGGTTGCGCGCGAGGAACAGCTTGACGTAGCGGTTTTCGCGCCAGCCGGGCAATAGCAGTTCGTCGGTGGGTAGCGCTGCAAATGCTCCGCTTGCCGCGCTGCAGCCGTCTTCCACGGAGGTGTCGTATATCGAGAGCGCCTTGCTGGTCAGCACATCGCGTGGCTCGAATTGCGGGTAGACCGTCTTTACTCCATAAATCCAGAACGCCACGAGCCCGTTTAGTACGGGGAGCCTGGCCTTAAGGATTCCGCCGACTGTATCGTCGAGATCGCTTGCGCCAGGGGCAATGCCCGGGTGGCATCGATGGCCTTTCCGGCTTCGAGAGAAGGCGCAAAGAGGCTTGCACCCCAAGCCGGTTGCTGGGCGGACGCGTCGTTCATCCACAAGCCGGTCAACCCAATGACAATCCAGGAAATTGTTGTGCGGAGATAAGTGTGAAAGCCGCTACGATGCGTTCGGTGTGCCAGTGAGTCACACCGCTTCGGAGTCACGTTCAATTCGTGTCGTTCCATTCGATCGTGATGGTCAGAAATCGGTTGAGTGGCAATTCGACGAGCAAGACGTCATCGGCTCGGTGCAGGTTGATGCCAGTGCGGCTCATTACCTCGCGTGCATCGCCGGAAGCGACTTGTATACCGTCTATCGCTAGCGTCCAGTTGCCCCGATTCCAATGATTGCCGATTGACAGCGTAGCCACAGGGGCTTGCCCAGGTGGAGGGCCGAGCCTCAGCGTCAAACGGGACACGTTTGCGTCGAACCAGGCGCTGCGGACATCGAGAGCAGGGCTCATTTCAACGAGCGCCGGCTCATCAAAATGTGCGGTGGCCGCCCAAGGATCGTCGTAAAGTTTGCGCAGTCCATGCGGAACATTCAGTCGCGCATAGGAAAGCAAGGCATTGCCAGTATGCGGATCCATCGCGATCGGTAGCCCCGCGCGGTCGAGCGCTTCGTCGCGGCGCGGATAGAAATACCCCCCGTCCCTCCAGCTGGGCTGAAGGAAGCGGTCGGCGTAGGCAAGCAAGCGTTCCAACGTGTCGTTGTCGCCGACCTCGGCGGCGCACACTGCCGCCCATCCGAAATCGCGCGCCGACGGTGCCGCGGCACTGCTGGGCGACAGCGGCGGCGACGGCCGGATAGTCAGCGTGCCGTCAGGTCCCTCGATCGACCATTTCGCCATTTGCCCGGGATAGTGCTCTTCGACTAACGCCGGATTCCACGCATGCATCATCGCTGCCGTCCAGAAGTCGGTCCATGGCGCCCCGTTCGGCGGTGTGATCACCCGACGTTCCTTCTCCTGGACCATCATGTTGAAGTGACCCGTGCCGCTCAACACGCCGAAGTCGGACCAGGCTCGCAGATAGCCTTCGGTCACCTCGTTAGCCAACGATCCACCGTAGACCACGTCGTGAAGACGAAAGCCGAGAATGGGTATCTGGTTACATACCTGAAACACGCAGTTCGGTTCGCAGGCAATGCCGAGGTAGCCGCGCTCGACCATATTCCAGTAAAGGTGCTCGTTCAGCGAACGCTCGTCGTACGCGAAGTGCTTGCCGCCCAAGGCCCAGAACAGAGGATTGACCGAGAAGGTCAGCGCGCCCGGTGCCGCGTATCGGGCGTCGCGGAACAGGTAGTGATACAGAAGCGCCATCGATTGCACATAGGCGCTGTACATGATGTTGTCGGTCGCGACAGGGTCCCATTGCGGCGGCAATTCGCCCAGCGAGCTATTGAACGGACCGTTGCCGGTGCTGACGTAATGCCAATAGGTCCAGACGTCCGGCGACAACATCTTCTGCACGAGTGCGTCGAAAGGCTGGCGAAACACGGCGGGCGCCGCGGGCAGGCGGTGGACATGGGTCAGCGCCAGCGCATACGACATGTAGGCTAACTGGAATCGGATCGAGCCGAAATCCTCCTGCAGCGAGGTTTTGCCTTGCATGCCCGACCAGTCATCAGGGAGTCTGGCGGCAAGGTTGAGGATGTGCTGCAGATGGCCGGCTTGAAGGTCGTCCAGCGAGGGCACCGTTGCTCGCTGGGCGTTTGTCGTCTCGTTGCTCATTTCGTGCTCGAACGGGTGATCCCAGGCCGCGCGCAATGTCAGCCTTGGATGGTCGGCGTCGAACGGACAGCCGCCTGTCCGCCTAAACCGGTGATCGCCGAACCGGTGGACTGGCGCGAAACCAATTCCACCGCGCCAGGTGCACCAGTTCGTGCTTCAGGTTGATGAACCTGGTCAAACCGGGCGGGGAACTGATCCCCGATCCTGGCAAGAGGCCGACAGGCACATCAAAAGCGCTCCTTTCGAAACTTGGGGGCATCACCGTAAGGTACCTGCGCCAGGTCATAATATTCCGTGCAGGACTTTATCTTCCCCGCTGGGCTAATTTCCAGGATCACCGCGCAGCGCCCGGAAAAGGGCTTGCCGGTCGGTCGGATCGGATTATCGGGTGGTCCTAACGGCTCTCCATCAAAAACCCCTATACACAAATATTGAGCGGCCGTGCCGGTATCCCCGACGACGACATTCTCAACCGTTATCTTGCAGTCGCTCACCGCTGCATGCCACCGCTGATGATGGAGGCGGACTTGCGCCTTCCCCTGCCTTTCGATACCGATAATGGGATCGATATAGGCTCCGTCCTCTTCAAAAATCGCTACAAAGGCATCGGAATCGGGCGACGCCAGCAACTGCGTCCACTCGACGGCAAGTTCGTAATGGCTTCTCGTCATAACATTGTCCTCTGAACACCGGCCAACCAGAAACCGACAGAAATGTGGCCGCTTCATTTCTAATAAAACACTTTAATTAACGCGTTCAGTTAACGTACACAACAAGGTCGCTTCTGTCAAGGCGCAAGGGTGGGGCGATGGCGGTTAGCCGCGAGCAGGAAGCACCGGTTGCGCTAGTGCCTAAGCGTGGATCATGGGGCGCGGGGAAGGGTGCCGAAGTACGCGGCGGGGCGCGCTCGGGTGCGTGCTTCTACTTTCGTTTCGTCGTGAGGATGCGCTTCGCGTTGGCGCCTTGGGCGCCGTCGGCCACCCAACTGTTGACGATCGCATTGACGGTCAATTCGACCATCCGGTAGATGTCGGACCAATGCTTTGTCGGCGTCGTGCGAGGGACCAGCACCACGCCATAGATCGCGGCGATCAGGGTGTCCCCAGCGAGGCGATTGGGTAGCGGCGACTCCGGGAGCGTATCGAATAGCGCGTCGACCGCATCGTAGTACACGTTGAGCGTGCGTGCGACGACAGGCGATTCACCGAAGCCCATTTCGCCGTCTTCGGCTGTGGACTGCCCTTTACCACCCATCGAAAACAAAAAATCGAACTGCTCGGGACGGCTAAGCCAGTAATCGATCGACCGTGTCGACACCTGGCGCACGCGTTCGACGGGATCCTTGACTCCAGCCGCAACCTTCTCGAAATACTCGGCCGCAGCAGCGAGGTCGTTTTCGCGGACCGCCACGAACAACGCCCGGTGGTCCTTGAAGTACTGGTAAATGGACGCAGGCGAATAGCCGGCTTCGGCCGCTATGCGCCTAAGCGAAACCTGGGAGGGGTGCTCTTGCGCAAGAAGGCGGCGGCCTGCGTTGATGAACGCCTGCCTGACCTGTGCCTTGTCTTCGGGGGTTTTCGCGCGACCCAGGCTGCCGCTTCCGGGGATACGTTTGCTCAACTTGTGTGTTCAACGAAAATCGACGGGCAAGTATAGCGCAGACCCGTTGGCGGTTGTGCCGGGCGCCGGCTTGTGCGCATGACTTCGTGCGCCTCGCGGGAAAACCACTAGCAGGGTGTTTCTTGACAAACGCGAGATCGAATAGGATATTGTAATTAATCGCGTTTATTTGTAGATCGGAGCGCATGGGCCTGGGGCGTTTGCGGCTGTCATGCGCGGCGCTGCGGACTACTGATGTCGAATGCGCATTCAACCAGGGGTGAAGTCAATGAAAGTTTCCACAATCGAGCTTGGGCAAACGCCCTATGCGATGACGATCGATGGCAAGCGAATTTTGTCTGCGGACACCGGTGCGGCAATCAACCCTGCCACTGAACAGGAAATTTGTCGCTTTCCGCTAGGTTCGCGAGACGACCTCGAGGCAGCCGTTTCGGCCGCCCGACGCGCTTTCCCGGCGTGGAGCGCGATGCCGATCGAGGATCGCCAGCGGGCAGTCTCCAGGCTTGGCGATCTCATCGAGCGCAATTTTGAGGCGTTCGTGCAGTTGCTGAGCACGGAGCAGGGCAAGGGTCGTACAGCGGCTGAATGGGAAATCGGCGGATCTATTCACTGGTGCCGGGAAATCGCAAAGCAGCGGCTTGACGACGAGGTCTCCCAAACGGACAGCAACGAGGAGATCGTCACGCGGTATACGCCTATCGGTGTGGTCGGTGGCATTACACCGTGGAATTTTCCGCTTCTACTGGCTATCTGGAAGATTGCGCCCGCGCTGGTTGCAGGCAATACGATGGTACTCAAGCCATCGCCCTATACGCCGCTGTGCACGCTCTGGTTTGGCGAACTCGCACAGGAAGTGCTGCCGCCCGGCGTATTGAACATCGTGTCGGGAAGTGACGATCTGGGTCGCTGGCTCAGCGAGCATCCGGGCATCGGCAAGATCTCGTTCACAGGTTCGACGGCGACGGGCAAAAAGGTAATGCAAAGCGCGGCGAGCAACCTGAAGCGCCTCACGCTGGAATTGGGCGGAAACGATCCTGCGATCGTCTTGCCCGATGTCGATCCCAAGACGATCGCAAAGGACCTTTTTTGGGCATCGTTCGCCAATAGCGCGCAGTTTTGCGTCGCATGCAAGCGGCTCTACGTTCACGAATCCATTTACGACGACGTCGCGGCCGAACTCGTTGCCTATGCGAAGGGCGTAAAGATGGGCGCAGGGCTCGAACCTGGGGTCGAACTCGGGCCGCTGCAAAACCGGATGCAATACGACAAGGTACGTGATCTGATTGCCGACTCGAAGTCCCAGGGGCACACGTTCCTGCTCGGCGGCGATGTGTACAAGAGTCCAGGCTATTTCATCCCCGTGACGCTGATCGACAATCCGCCCGAGGATGCACGCTGCGTCACCGAGGAAGCGTTCGGACCGGTGTTGCCGCTTCTGAAATGGCGCGACGTCGATGACGTCGTCGAGCGCGCGAACCGCACCAGCTATGGCCTGGCCGCGTCGGTCTGGAGTCACGACGCCGAGGCCGCACAGCGGATCGCAACACGTCTGGAGGCAGGCACCGTCTGGATCAACCAGGTACACGTGTTTTCACCGCATGTTGCGTTCGGCGGTCACAAGCAGTCGGGCGTGGGCATCGAGAATTCACTGCATGGACTCTCAGAGTACGCCAACTTGCAGACGGTCCGGCGCAAGTTGCTGATGGCGTGAACCGGACCCAGCCAAACGAATTGGAGACCACTAACATGCGAGCCATCAGGGCTGCTGTAGTAAGGGAGAAGTCGGGCCCGTTCGAACTCGAGGAGATCCAGCTCGATGCGCCGCGCGAGCACGAAGTGCTTGTCGAGATACGCGGTACCGGCATATGTCACACCGATGTGGTCGTGCGCGACCAGTACTTCCCGACGCCATTGCCAGCTGTACTCGGCCACGAAGGGGCTGGCGTCGTGGTGGAGGTGGGCAGCGCCGTGACGAAGGTCGCACCGGGTGATCATGTCGTGCTTAGCTACGCGAGTTGTGGTGTGTGCGCGAACTGTCAGAAGGGACTGTACGGCTACTGCCCGGATCTGTACGCACGCAACTTTTCGGGTGCGCGGCCCGATGGTTCGTCGCCTTGTTGTTCTGCGCACGGTCAGCCCCTTTCCGGGTATTTCTTTGCGCAATCGTCGTTCGGCGAATTCGCTCTTGCAACCGAGCGCAATGTCGTCAAAGTGCGGCGCGATGTGCCCATAGAAATCATGGGACCGCTAGGCTGCGGCATCCAGACCGGTGCGGGGGCCGTGATGAACGCACTCAAGCCTGGTGCCGGGTCGAGCATCGCGGTGTTCGGTGCTGGGTCGGTCGGGTTGGCGGCAATCATGGCGGCGCGGGTGGTTGGATGTACGACGATCGTCGCAGTCGATCTCAACGCCGGCCGGCTCGCGCTTGCCCGCGAGTTGGGTGCGACACACACGATCGAAGCTGGCGCGAACGATCCGGTCGAGCAAATCAAGGCGCTTACCGCAGGAGAAGGGGTTCAGTATTCGCTGGAGTGCACAGGGGTTCCCAAGGTGGTGCGTCAGGCAGTCGACAGCCTTCGGCTGACGGGCACTTGCGGTGTCATCGGCGTTGCGCCACTCGGGACGGAAGTCGTCCTCGACCTGAATTCCATCCTTTTCGGGCGGAACGTCAGGGGAATTATCGAAGGCGACAGCATCCCGGACATCTTCATTCCGCAACTCATCGATCTATGGAAGCAGGGGCGCTTTCCGTTCGACCGGCTGGTCAAAAAGTACCCTCTGTCGCAGATCAACGAGGCCGTTCACGCATCGGAGCGGGGCGAAGTGCTGAAGGCGATCGTTATCCCCTGACCGGTAGCCCGGCATCTCAACATCGGCGCAGGGAGTTCATATGCACAATTCTGTCGGCGAATTCATCACCCGGAGCGCGCAGCGACATCCGGACAAGGTCGCGCTCATATTCGAGCATCGAAGCTGGACGTTCTCCGAACTCGATAACGCGTCTTCGGCACTCGCCGCAGGATTCGAGCGACTGGGGCTCGTACGCGGCGATTGCATCACGTTGTACGCGCCGAATTGCCCCGAATGGATAATCGGGTACTACGCCGCAGTCAAGATTGGTGCGGTGCTCAATCCGTTGAACTCGATGCTGACCGCCGAGGAAGCTGCGTACGCTATGAACGATTGCGGCGCACGTGCGGTGGTCGGTGCGGCCGAAAAGATCGCCGCCGTGCAAGCCGTGTCGCACAAAACCCGGCTGGAATGGCAGATTGCATTCGGCGAGCATCTGCCGGCCGGTGCACTGTCGTTCGCTGGCCTTCTCGAAGAGGTGCCGCCCGCGTCGAAGCGGTATCCGGTGGAAGGTATCGGCCTCGACGATCCGTGCTCGATCGGCTACACCTCCGGCACGACCGGGAATCCGAAAGGCGCCTTGCTATCTCACCGAGCCATCGTCATGAATACCGCGATGACTGCGGTGATGCACGTGCGTACCGCACAAGACATCGTTGTGAGCGCGTTGCCGTGCACGCATGTCTACGGCAATATCGTCATGCATACGATGCTGGCGTATGGCGGCACGCTGGTGCTGCACCGGATGTTCGACGCTGCGCAGGTGCTCGAAAGCATTCAGCGCCATTGCGCGACGCTGCTGGAAGGCGTCCCCACGATGTACATGTACCTGCTCAACTTCCCGCGGCTCGGGGAGTACGATCTGGCATCGCTGAAAAGGGCGACCGTAGGCGGGCAGACCATGCCTGAAGCGAAGATGCGCGCCGTGGAGGCAGCGTTCGGGTGCCCGCTGATCGAATTGTGGGGCATGACCGAACTCGGCGGCCTCGGCGCCACGCAAACGCTCTACGGGCCAAAGAAGCACGGATCGATTGGTATTCCGCTGCCGCACCTGCAGGCGCGCATTGTCGATAGCGAAGATGGCCAAACCGGGCTGGCTGCGGGCGAGGTCGGCGAACTGCAGATCCGCGGCCCGGTAACGATGCGAGGCTATGTCGGGAATCCCGCCGCAACCGCCGACGCGTTGCTGGCCGACGGCTGGCTGCGCACCGGCGATCTGGCGCGCACAGACGAGGACGGGTTCATCTTCATCGTCGACCGATCGAAAGATCTCATCATTACCGCCGGCTTCAACATTTACCCGGCGGAACTCGAACGCGTGCTCGCCGAGCATCCCGGCGTTGCCATGGCGGCCGTAGGCCGCGTCGCGGACGAAACCAAGGGTGAGCTTGCGAAGGCCTATGTCGTTGCGAGATCCGGTGTAACACTCGATGTGGCGGATCTCGACCGGCATTGCCGTGAGAGGCTTGCCGCCTACAAGGTCCCGCGGCTCTACCAGATCGTGGATGATTTGCCCAAGACCAGCACCGGCAAGATCCTTCGAAAAGATCTGTTCAGGCTCGATACGTAAGCTGCGTGCTCCCAACGCGGGTCTAGCACGAGAACAGCATGGCGGTGCACGATGGTCGATCGCATAGACGACATGCCGCTTCTGCATGAAGTTTTCCGCTCTTTTGCCCGTGAGTATCCGGCACAATGACATTGCACCGCTCCTTATCGTCGCTGGCGGGGTGCTTACGGCGAGCACCGGTTTCATTCTTGGGAGGAACCTCACTTCCGGCAGCCGGCACTTCACGGACTCAGCGAAAAGACCGATGTGCTGCGCGCGGTCTACCTGAAAGCGCGCGACGCCCTGATTCTGACTTCGAGGAGCGTTGGGGGTGAACGCTCTGCCCGGTTAGAAATCAGCAACGTGCGTCATCGTTTCGGTCACTGGACGCTATACAGGAACGCCGAAAGAGTTGCTTCCGGTAACGCGAGTCGAGTCGATGCTTGCGATACCGTGCATGTCGAATGGCAGGATGAGTTCCTGGTGGTTCGGACCTCGATCGGTGAAGCAGTGAATTTCATCTTGACTCGGAGCTGAACGATGAGTGCACCTGTAGGAGGCGTGTTTGCGCTTACCAATCACTATGGACAGCCAGTTACCAACACAAGCTTTCACGGAAAGTATGTATTGCTGTTCTTTGGCTTCACGCACTGCAAAGTCGTATGTCCACGCGCACTTGCGCGGCTTTCCCAGGCGCTGGAAATGATCGGCGATGTGGCTGGCGATATTCAGCCTCTGTACATCACCGTTGACTCCGATCGCGACACACCTGATGTCATGCGAGCGTTCCTCGAACACACTTATCCACGCTTCCTGGGCTTAACGGGAGATCGGGAGCATATATCCGCCGTCAAGAGTGCATACAAGGTCTACGCGGAACGCAAAGACGATCCTGATGCTCCCGATGGGTATGTGGTGCCGCACACTGCGTTCTCCTTCCTGCTCGATCGCAAGGGCGACTACCTTGCGCATTTTGTCGATGCGGGTGACGCGACGGAACTCGCAGTCAGGCTAAGGCGATGCCTGTCTCCCGGAGAGGCGGGATGACTCGGCGTGTCGCATCGTCCTGGCGCTGTACCGGCCTGTCGTTGCTGCTTATGGCTCTCGGGTATTTCATCGATATTCTGCGGAGTCCAACTGGATCGTTCGGCGCTGTTTGTAGCTCGTCGAGCTCGCCGATCGATAGTCTTCACTTGGATATCGCCGCGATGCCCGCCACACACGTTGGAATGCTGCTCGCTCCTTTTGTGGTGGTCGCGACGGATTTTAGTTGGGGCGCACGGAATCCGGTCGGCGCGTTGGCTCGAACGGGAGAGTTGCTGCTCGAAATGCTGGCAGCCGAAATCGTCGTGCTCTTCCTCTGGGCAGGAACCCTGAGCGCCGGCTTCATGATGGTGGCAATGACGGGCGCGATGGGCGCGTTTGCGGGCGCGAAGAGTGTGGCAATTGCCCAATGCCGTAGTGCGAGCGAAGACGGCAAGCCAGAGCGAGCACTAACGGGAGTTTGATGAAGTAGTTACGTCACGATAGTAGATTCATTTCGCACATGTAATTAGTATTACTATACATAAATTGGAGACACGTCAACGATGAGGTTCACAAAACTGCAGCTTGCGGCAAGCGCCGTCGTCGCGGTAATGGCAAGTACAGCCAACGCTCAGTCGAGCGTCACACTTTACGGGATCGCCAACACCGCGTTTGTCTTTACGAACAAGACGGCGAATGCGTCTGGTGGCAACGCGGGCCAGACATTTGCCGTGGTTGACGGCGGCGACGGACCGTCGTTGTTCGGCATCCGTGGTGTGGAAGATCTTGGCTCAGGATTGAAGGCGGAATTCAGGCTCGAAAGCGGTATCAACATGGCCAACGGTGGTTTCAACAGCTCCAATGGCAACTTCTTCGGGCGACAGGCCTGGGTCGGGCTCGAGGGACAATTCGGTATGGTCAAGGCCGGCTTGCAACTTTCCCCGTTCTTCAGCGCCCTGTACGAATCCGACCCTCGTCAGTTTTCGGAGTTCGGCAGCGGCCTTGTGATCCTCGGGGACAACGTGTTGGTTACGAGTGCCTTCAATGCCAACGCAGTGTCGTATACGAGCCCAACGCTTGCGGGTTTCCAGGGGCAAGCGATGCTCGCGCTCGGTGGGCAGGCGGGTGATTTCTCGGCGGGACGTCAGTGGTCAGCCAGTCTAAAGTATGAAAACGGTTCGGTCATGATCAACGCGGCGATCTATGACGGAAATAGCGGTGGCACCGTTCAAACTCCCTTCCCGAGCACAGTTGCCTTCGAGGGGCGAACCATCGGTGCGGCATATACGTTCGGATCGCTCATCATTAAGGCGTCTTTTGTCAATTACAAGGTGGCGCAGTCTTTCAATTCCAATGTATACGGAGGCGGACTTAAATATCAGATCACGCCTTCAACCGACCTGAACGGCGGAGTGTGGTACTCCACTGACCGGAATGACACTGCGAATCACTCGGTGCTCGCTGCCGTTGGCACTAGCTATCACATCTCCAAGCGCACCTCGGTCTATGTTCAGGCCGCGCTGGTGAACAATCACGGCGCGATGAACACCGGACTCTCCCTATCCGAGTTCAGTCTCCTTCGAGGCGTAGCTGGCACTACCGTCGGCGCAAACGTCGGGATACGGCATACCTTCTGACGAGAGTTTGAAGATGCCTGCGCTGCACCGTATCGTTCCATGGAAGAAAAGGAGACGTCGGCGATTCTGGGGACGCCCTGCTGTACGCGACTGTTCGAGACGTTCGCGCTGGCAGCGGGGTCCTTACTCAGCGAACGTGCACGCTCCGAATGTGAAAAAACTAATCGGGGCGCGAACCGGTCGGTCCTTCCAACGCCTCTTAGCTTCCGGAGATCTCCTCTCTTAACTTGATAAAGGAATTAAGATCATGTTTTATGTAAAAAACGTCCCGGGCTGGGAGCGCGTTGTTCGCATCATTCTGGGTATCGCAGGCGCAGTACTGTCAGTCATTTTCTGGAAAGGCATCATCGGAGTGGTTGGGGTGGTGGCCGCGATCGGAATCGTGTTTTCCGGCGTGGTCGGATTCTGTCCTGCTTGTGCCCTTGTGGGCCGCCGGCTTAATAAGCAAGCGAAGCTCTGATATGCCCAGTGAGGAGCAACGGCAAGCTGCTGTTGACGCGGCGCGATCGGGTGACCCCGTCGCGCTTGACCGCTTGCTACGCTTGTGCCAGCCGGACATACGCCGCTACGCACAGCGCCATTGTTTTATCTCCGACGTCGATGATGCGGTGCAGGAGGTGTTGCTCATCGTGTCGCGCAAATTTGAGTCTGTCCGGGCCGTCGCAGCGTTCTCTGGCTGGCTCTTCAGCATTGTGCGCCACGAGTGCCGGCGGCTCGGCCGTAAGACCTTCAACTTCGATCCATACAACGAAGAAGAAGTTGATCAATGGTTAGCGCGGCACGACGTTCATTCGCTGCGGCTCGAACTCGTCGACGCCTTGGAGTCGCTACCAGCGGAGTACCGCAACGTGCTTCTACTACGCGACTTCGAAGAACTTACCATCAGCGAGATCGCCGAGCGGATCGGTTTATCCGTCTCCGCTACAAAGAGCAGGCTTCACAGGGCGCGTACGCTGGCCCGCGAGTATCTGCTTGCCTGATTGCAAACCGTCTAGCCCCAGCTATTCCCCCATCGGTACGAACATCAGTGTCGTCACCCGGCGCGACGCGACGCGAATTTTCGCGTGGCCACACTGTTGATGAAGGCGAGAGGGCCTTGCGGTCGAACCGCCATGCAAACCCACCGGTGCAGCAAGGATTCTGGCGCGCCACGCGCGGATGCGGCTAACCGGCAAAACGCTGTGAGTTCATGGACCGTCTGACTGAAATCGAACTATTTGTGCGAACCGCAGAACTGGGGAGCATAACCAAAGCTGCGGAAAAGCTGGACTTATCGGTCTCGTCCGCCAGCCGTTACCTGATCGGCCTCGAGACGCGTCTTGGCGCACGACTGGTTGATCGTAGTACGCGGCGAATCTATCTTACACAGATCGGACAGGAGCATTTCGAACGTTGCAGGCAATTGCTTGCTGAACTTCATGAAGCGGAGTCACTGGTGAGCGCCAGCGCCTTGAGTCCGAGCGGCGTTTTGCGCGTCACTTCAACTGTTTCTTTCGGCATGAACCACATCGGACCTCTGTTGCCCGATTATATGCGGCGCTTTCCGAACGTGCGTGTCGATGTCGAAGTCAGCAACCGGTACGCGAATCTGCTGGACAGCAATATCGACCTCGCGGTGCGCACGAGGGAACATGAGGCTGACTCCAGCATCACGATCAGGCGGCTGGCGCAGACCCGACGCGTGCTGGCCGCTACGCCCGGGTATCTGTCGCAGCAAGGCATTCCGCGCACACCGGAGGATCTGCATCGCCATCGGCTTTTGCTTTATAGCTATGCCAATCGACCCGACGAACTGCATTTCACCCGAGATGGGGTGTCGACCGTTTTGCCCGTCAATGGCGCGATGAAAAGCAATGAGGGCCAGGTGATCCGCGCGGCCGCATTACAGGGTCTGGGCATCCTGGTGCAGCCCAAGTACGTGATCTACGACGATATCGTTAGCGGGCGCCTCGTGCCCGTGCTGGATGCGTGGGATCTGCCGCGGCTGACAATCAATCTGGCGTACGCAAATCGAAAGTTCGTTCCGGCAAAAGTTCGGACCTTTATCGACTTCCTGGTCGAGCATTTCGAAAAGATGGATTTCGAGCGAAAGTGGACTCAATAAGTGCACATCGTGCTTTGCGTATCACACGCTTCTGGTCGCGTGGCCTCTGGTTGTCCCGTCCAGTGGGAAACTCATTTGCGGCGCCAGCATGTTCATTCAGGCGATGTTTCCCTACACTTGTTTCATCAACGCTGCGGCGGCAAACCGTCGCCTGCGGCGCCAGCGAAACCGGATTGTCTCAAGCAGGCGATGTCGACACCATGATCAAGCATATAGTGATGTGGACTCTGAAAGGGACCACGCCAAGTGAAAAAGCCGACGGTATCCGCAAGTTAAAGGCGGCGTTTGAGGGCGTTCAGGCCGCGATCCCGGGACTGAAGAAGCTCGAGATCGGTGCTGATTTCAGTGCAATCGACTACGCATGCGACGTCGTGCTCTATTCAGAGTTCGATTCCAGGGAAGCGCTCGACAACTACGCGACCCATCCGGAGCATCTCCGGGTAAAGCGCGATCTGGCTGACTTGCGGATAGCGCGTCATCAGGTTGACTACGTCGTGGAGTGAGGGTGCCCCGAGCGGATCCTCGACGAGCGCGCCGCAGGCATCTTTCCAAAGGCGGTGATGCACGTCCCGCCGAGCTTGCCCGGGATGCTCGAGACGAGGCTGTTCGCCTTTGCTCAAGCACGCGTACGACGTTGTGCGTCCCGATTAACCCTCACCGGTTGCACGGTCAATAACGAATCACCATGCAGACTTACGATTTCGATCTCTTCGTCATTGGAGCAGGCTCCGGTGGTGTGCGTGCAAGCCGCATCGCCGCGGGCTATGGCGCGAGAGTTGCCATCGCGGAAGAGCACCGCTTTGGTGGAACCTGTGTCATACGCGGCTGTGTGCCGAAGAAACTTCTGATGTACGCGTCCCAGTTCGCGCAGGCGTTTGACGACGCCGCGGGGTTCGGGTGGGGTGTGGGAACGCCAGTTCATGACTGGGCTTCGCTGATCGCTGCGAAGGATGCAGAGATCGGGCGGCTGGAAGCGATTTACGTGCGGATGCTGAAGGACGCCGGCGTAGAAACGATCGCGGGGCGCGCGCGGATCGTGGGTCCGCACCGCGTCGACGTCAACGGCGTCATCTTTACCGCGAAGGTCATACTCATCGCTACCGGATCGGCCCCTGTGAAGCCAGTCATCCCCGGAGCGGATCTGATGACCACATCAAATGAGGCGTTCTATCTGGATACGTTGCCAGGACGTATCGCAATACTCGGCGGCGGCTATATCGCATGCGAGTTCGCGGGGATCTTCAACGGGCTTGGCAGCCACGTCACGCAGTTGTATCGGGGCAGGCAGATACTGCGTGGTTTCGACGACGAGTTGCGCAATCGGCTGGCTGCCGAAGTGTCAAGGAGCGGTGTGGATTTGCGCCTCGGGGCGGTCGTCACGGCGGCGGAAAAGTGCCACGACGGCATGCGTGTCTATCTGACGACGGGCGAATCCTTTGAAGTCGATGCCGTGATGGCTGCGACTGGAAGGCGAAGCAACACGTCTGGACTGGGACTGGATACCGTAGGGGTCTTGCTGGACGAGACTGGGGCAATCAAGGTCGATGAATACTCGGCAACGTCCAGTCCGGGCATCTACGCGGTTGGTGACGTAACGAACCGACTTAACCTGACACCGGTTGCGATCCACGAAGGGCACGCGTTCGCCGACACTGTGTTCGGCGGCAGACCGCGCGCGACCGTGCACGACGACGTGCCTTTTGCCGTGTTCAGCCAGCCCCAGGCGGCATCGGTCGGTCTGACGGAAGCACGTGCGCGGAGCCGGCATGCGAATGTCGCGGTCTATAGCAGTGAGTTTCGCCCGATGTATGCCGCACTGTCTGGTCGCGATGAGCGGGCCCTGGTGAAACTTGTCGTAGATGCGTCGACGGATCGGGTTCTAGGCGCGCATATCGTCGGCGCGGACGCCGCTGAAATCATTCAGGGCATTGCAATTGCGATCAAGGCTAAGGCGACGAAAGCCGATTTCGACGCAACGCTGGGCGTTCATCCCACGCTTGCCGAAGAGTTCGTCACGCTGCGCAAGCCGCGATGACCGATCCGTCTGCCAGCACCGGTGATCCAGTGGCACGTCGACGTCGCAGCCGTATTCAAGAGATCGCGCTCCTCGAGCGCATGGGCATTCTGGAGCACACGACATGATTGATCTTTATACATGGGGCACACCGAACGGTCGAAAAATATCGATCGTGCTTGAGGAACTCAACCTCGATTACAGATTGCACCGGATCGACATCACGAACGGCGAGCAATTCGGTGAAGAGTTTCTGGCGCTGAATCCGAACAACAAGATTCCCGTCATTCGCGACAGCAGTGGGCCGGACGGACACCCGGTCACCTTGTTCGAGTCTGGTGCAATTCTCGTCTATCTCGCTGACAAGACGCAGCGCTTGCTACCGATTTCCGGGTTTGCGCGCTATGAAACAATTCAGTGGCTGATGTTCCAGATGGGCGGCATCGGCCCAATGTTCGGACAGACGCATCACTTCCGGCGCTACGCTGCGGAACAGAAATACAGCCTTGAGCGCTACACCGCCGAGACCCACCGGCTATACAAGGTGCTCGACGGTAAGCTGGCGAAAAGCGAGTTCGTAGCCGGCGGCGCGTATAGCATCGCCGATATCGCGATCTATCCGTGGGTTGCGCGCTTTGAACTGCATCAGCTTGACTGGGCCGCGGTTCCGCATGTCAAGCGCTGGTACGACACGCTGAGTGAACGGCCCTCGGTGAAGCGCGGCATGGAGGCACTGTGATGACGAGCCCTTCGACTCTGACCGTATTGGGGCGCGCGAACTCTTCGAATGTGCAGAAGGTGATGTGGCTGTTGGCGGAAATCGGCCAATTCTGTCAGCGCATCGACGTGGGTGGCAAGTTCGGCGGCAACAGGGAGCCGGCGTACTTGCAGAAGAACCCCAATGGTGTCGTGCCCACGTTGATCGACTCAGAGACGGTAGTGTGGGAGTCCAACACCATCGTTCGATACCTGTGCAACCGGTTCGAAGCGCATGCACTGTATCCCGCTGACTACGTGCGCCGAGCTTCGGTCGAGCGCTGGATGGACTGGCAGCTGTCGACGCTGGGCCCGGCGAACGCGCAGTTATTCCAGAGCATCGTGCGCACACCCGCCGGGGAGCGCGTGCAAGACCTGATCGACGGATACCGCGACCGCAACGCGACGCTATTCGCTGTCCTCGACCAAGCGCTGGAGGGGCAAGACTACGTTGAGGGCAACAGTCTGACGCTTGCCGACATCGTACTCGGGCCGTTGACTTATCGTTGGTTCGAGCTACCGATCAAACGCCCCCAATACCCGAATCTGCGACGGTGGTATGACCTGATCTATCAGCGGCCAGCGTTTCAGGAGCACGTTGCCGGAATCGGCCTGAGCTAGCGTTTTATGACCATGGTTCGCATGGGTGCGGACTCGAATGACAAACGGAGGAGTGACCATGTTGTTTCTGATCTACCGTAAAGACAAACCCGGCAACTTGCACGTCCGGCTCGAAAACTTCTCGCGTCATCTGGAATATCTCGGACCGTACTCCGACAAAATCCTTCTGGGTGGCCCGACACTGGGCGAGGGAACTGGAACCGGCGACGGCGATATGACCGGTAGCTTCCTGATTCTGGACGCTGCCGACTGGAACGAAGCCGAAACATTCGTCAAAAATGACCCGTTCACTCAGGCGGGGCTTTTTGCGACGACCATCATCGAACGCTGGAAGCACGGCAAACACGACGACGCGGCGCATTAACGCGTCGTGAGAACGGCAAGGTAGCGTGCCGGCGACGTCGTATCGCGAGTGCGCGCAGATGTTTTAACCAGCACGACGGAATAACTGTCTTTAGTCCCGTGCGAACCACAACATGAGGGAGGCGCCAGTGCGCAACCTTAACGAAGACAACATCACTCAAGCGGTTCTGGCACGTCTGGTCGACATGCCGGTAAGCCGGTTGAAGAGCATTCTCGTCAATCTGATTCAGCATTTGCACGCATTCGCCCGTGAGACCAAGCTGACCGAGGAAGAGTGGAAACAAGGCATCGATTTCCTGACGGCAACAGGGCACAAGTGCACCGACACGCGCCAAGAGTTCATTTTGCTGAGCGACACACTCGGATTGTCGCAACTGGTGGTGGCGCAAAACCACCGGCGCTCCAGCACGGCGACCGAGCAGACCGTATTTGGCCCGTTCCATGTGCCGGGTGCGCCGGAACTGCCGCCTCAAGGGGCCGATATTTCCAACGGCACAGCCGGTGAGCCGTGCTTTATTACCGCACGTGTCATGTCGGCGGACGGCGAACCGCTGGCCGGCGCGAACGTGGACGTGTGGCAGGCCGATGCAGAAGGGTTCTATGACGTCCAAGATTCTGAATGGTCGGACGACAACATGGCGCTTCGTGCCCGCTTCGTCACCGACGAATCAGGCACGTTGAAGTTTCGTACGGTCAACCCCAAGAACTATCCGATTCCCACTGACGGAACGGTAGGGCAGATGCTCGAGGCGATGCACCGTCATCCGATGCGTCCGGCGCACATCCACTTCATGGTGCAGAAGCCAGGCTACGATACGCTCGTCACGCACATCTTCTCGGACGGGGATCCGTACCTCGACTCCGATACCGTGTTCGGCGTGCGCTCGACTTGCATCGGCCGCTTTTTGCGGCATCCCCCTGGTACGGCGTCGGACGGAACGGTCATGGACGAGCCTTTCTTTACGATGAATTGCGATCTTGTTCTTGATCCCATACAGCAATCCTGACGACGCCGGGTGCCACGACCGGGCGGCACGTGTTTCGAGGAGATACAGATCCAGACTCGAAACGGAAGGAGGGAATCAGCGCCGCCCGGCAAAACGGACAGTACACTGTGGGCGCCGACTCGGCTTTGAGTCGCCGTGCCGACAATCGAGTGAGCCGCCCGATCGGTGCATGGCCCCCGCGCTACCCAACAGCGGGATTGCCACAATCCTGATTCGCGATATGCGATGCGACATCGCGAGGTAGCTCGCACTGGATCAGGTTACATTCGCAATGTAAGATCGACCGTCACTCTGTGTTCATGGCGGCGCAGATCCATTCCGCTGAGCTGTTCAAACTGCGTCAGGCGATAACGGACAGTTTTCTGGTGAACATGCAGCCTGAGCGCCGTCGCCTGCAGCGAGCAGTCAAGGTTGAAATACGCCCGGAGGGTTCTTGCGAGGACGCGATTGTGCTTCAGGTCGTGTTCGACCACCTCTCCGAGTATCGCGCCCACCACACCTGTTACATCGACATCACTGCGGATGGATAGCAACAACCCGAGTACGCCCAGTTCTTCGGAGATGGCAATGCTTTTCGCACCGAATTTTGTCGCAGCCAGCAGCGCGACAGCGGCCTCCCGATGTGCCGTTCGGTAGTCTACCGCGGCTCCGCTGATCGAACTCACGCCCCAGTTTGGATCGAAGCCGGGAATCCTGATTGCACCGCTGACCCGGATGGCGACTAGCGCGCGACGTAGTTGTTCAGCTTCGTTGCCGGCGATGAGCGCAATAAGAAGGTTACCGCGCGCTGTAGCTGCCGCGGCGGAACATCGACGGGCTGGAAAACGCACGCTGTGCTTGTAAGCGGTACATGGGCGCCCTAAACCGGCGGTAGCCTATCCTGCCATACCTCGTTTCAATGTCCGTTTTTATCTTCCGGCCAAGCGCTTTCAGCGAGGTTGGCCGGGAATTTCCGTCAGGTGGCCAGATGCGTCCGCGGGATGCACCCCATGAATCCGCTGTTCTTCCTTTGCTCGACCGCACACCGTATCTCATGGTGCGGGATGTCGATTGAACGAGTCTGCATACTGGGCAGGCGGATTTCTGCGTAGTGATCCGGTCCACTGCCGCTACCTGAATGTCAGATGTCTGCGAGGGCCGCGGCTGGAGTCGGTAATCGCACGCGCTGAATCGGCAACGTCGATTCAGCTTCGGGCGGCTGTTGATCTCCTAAAATCTCGCCGGTCTTTCCCAAAGATATGCAGGCAGGGCTATCGGGAGTTCGTAGAGTAAGGGATATAGTCTGCGAGACTATCGTGTCTCTATCGGCTCACAGTTCCATTGTGTGAATCCTGATGGCCAGAACGATTCAGCCCGTTGCCTGTGATCGTTCTGCGCCTGCGCCGTCGTGAAGTTTGCCCGGAATCCCTTCGCTACGTCTTTCCGGACATCAGCCCGGTCCGTTGCTCGTGCCAGACGTGTCCAAAATATTTCTTTTATTCCAACGCGATCCGTCTGATTCCATGACGTTCCGATAGCGAAAATCCGGCCAAAAACAGGTGTTGACGAGGTCTTCCCGAGTGAACAAGATGGGATAAAGAGAGCACGACGGAGCGAGCCATGCCAGTTGCGAAAAGCTATACCCGGGCGCAATGGGATGAGCTTGTCCGCACTCTGGAATCACTGCCGGTCAAGCCAGAGGCCGAGCAGCGCGTCTCTATTACCGATGCGATGAAAGAGATGCGTCTGGTAATCGGTGCGGTGAGGAAGAAGGGATATACGCTGGAAGAAATCGTTGAACATGCACGGAAGAAGGGCGTTGATTTTAGCGTTGGCTCTGTCAAGTACGCGTTATACCCATCGAAGAAAGACAAACCAGCTCGACAGTCTGCAAAGGAATCGGCGCGAGACAATGCCGCGCCATCGCCTCGTACGAAGAAGGTAAGCAAGGACGATGTACCGCGCGCGGAGGCTGTCAGAGAAAATCAAAAGCAGGATGCGGGAGAGATTGTCAGTAGGCCGGGAAGCATGGTGATGCGTGACGCGTTCTCATTCGAGATCAGGCCTGACACCGAGAACCTTTAGAGGATTCAAATGGACATGACGACTTACCCCATCTATCTCGTTGGTGGCAGCAAGGGCGGCGTAGGCAAGAGTTTTGTTGCGCTCGCGCTGGCCGATTATCTGCTACGGCGGGATATTCATGCGGCGCTTGTGGAAACGGATACCTCCAACCCAGACGTGATGAAAGCAGTCCAGGATGATATGCGCTGCATTGCCTATAGCCTGGACGATGCAGACGGCTGGATCGGCCTTGTCAATTTCTGCGACGAGCAACGAGACGCAGCGATCGTTGTCAACACGGCGGCGCGGAGCCAGACGGGTGTTGAGCAGTTCGGGGCGACACTGGCCGGCGCGCTTGGCGAGCTTCGGCGCCGGCTTGTTGTCCTGTGGGTGATCAACCGGCAACGCGACAGCCTTGAATTGCTGAGCGCTTTCAACGAGACGTTCCCGGACGCGGTGATAAACGTCGTACGCAATGGCTACTTCGGTCCGGCGGACAAGTTCACGCTGTATCAGGGGTCGCAGCTTCGCCGTTCCATCGAATCGCGCGGTCACTCACTGGATTTTCCTGATCTTGCGGATCGGGTCGCGGACGAGCTTCGCAGTCAGCGCATGTCGATTCGCAAGGCAGCGGAGACGATGCATATCGGTGAACGGGTCGAGCTATTGCGTTGGCGTTCGTTGTGCGATGCCATGTTCGCCAAGGTAACGGTCGATGGATAGCAGGCAGGGCAGGCCGGTGGACGAGCTCGCCTGTCTGTTTCTCGACGTCACGGGCGAATTGCCCGACGATGCCAGTGTGCTGCGAATGCGTCGGGTATCGAGTGCGCTCAACCTCCGCGACAACGATGCGCTGTGGTCTGTGCTGGTCATGCTCGAGCACTACGGGCGACTCTACGAGGCCATGCCGGAGCGCATCCGGCAGGCAGGCGCGGGCAGTCTGGATGTCGTGCGGTCGGAGGCGCGGGCAGCGACGGATGCGTTGATGACGCAGCATCGTGACGCGCTCGCGCGCTGCAAGGCCACGATTGAACTGGCCGGGCAGATGATCGATGAACATGAGGCGCGCTACCGGGCCGCGCTTGCGGCGCTGAACGATGAGGCGCTGGCTACACTCACGCAGCGGGCGGCGAATCACATTGCCCGCGTTGCCGGTAACCGGCTCGTGGGGGCGACGGCTGTCGCCGTACGTGACCAACAGAAACGGATCGACACGACGCTCACGTCATTCGAGCGCGTCGCGCTGCGGCGGCTCGTGCGGGCGTGCTGTGGGCTGGTCGTCGGCGGACTGATTGTGATGCTGCTGGCCGCGGGCGCAGGCGGGCTGGCCGGATGGTGGGCTGGCGTCCATTGGGTGCGGGCAGACGGCTCGCCGTCTGCCCGCACGGGTTATATACCTCGTCGGTGTCACCCTCCATGAATTCAGCAGCGTGGCGGAGCACGTCTGCAGCCGCGTCGTTTTGGTCGAAGGCGATCATCGGTGCCCGGTAGCCTTCATCTTCGGCGCGGGCAAGGGCCATGTCGTAGTGCTTGCCTTCGTTGTATTGCAGATCGGTGGCTTCAACGAAAGTCAGGGAGAGGTCGGGCGAGCCTTCGGCATTGATGGTGAGCACGGCCATGCGGATGCGGTTGGTCATGATGTGTTCCACCGGTTCAAGTCTGGCAGGCGGCGCATTCGGGCTTGCCGCCTGCCTCGTCCCGTTGCCGGGGCGAAAGGTGGGGTCACGCTACGAGGGGGCCGGATTGCGCGCTGTCCGTGCTGTCCGAAGTCGGGTACGGCCACGACGTCAGCGGGCTACTGGCGACAGGGGCGGCTTCTGCGTCGGCGGGCGTATCGTTGACGTGTTCCGTGCCGTTACCGGCATCCGGCTCAGCATCGACGTCTTCGTCTTCCGGTGTGTCGTCCGCGCCGTTGCCGGTATCGCCCGCATCGGCGCCGTCTTCATCCTCGTCGTCACGGTTTTCCCGTGACGGCGTGGCCGGGGCTTCGCGATCGGTGAGTATTTCCGGGAGCCATGCCACCTTTGCGAGCCGAAGCTCGGCGGCGGCTGCCGCGTCGGTCTTCTTCATCTTGTTGAGGTCGGTGGCGGCTTTCAGTGACACGGCAGCGGAGACAACGTCCGCGATGCGTGCCTTGCTCCCCGACAGCGGTTTCGTGCGGGCGTTGAGCGGTGAGGGCCGCAGGCTGGAATACGGCACGGTGACGAGCGGCTGTTCGTCGCCGAAGTTGGTTTCGAGCGGCGAGACGCCTTCGTCGGTGTTCGCCTTGACGGTTTCGACTTGAGCTTGCATGACTGACTCCAGAAAAATAAAAAGGAAGGTTCCGGGTCGGGTGCTGTCCGATTCCACCAGGACGTGACCCGGATAGGAGTCCTGATGGAATGTGACGGAGCGTGGGAGACAAAACGCTCCCGCCCCTGCGGCGCTTACTCCTTCATCTGGCGCATGGCGTCAGCGAGCATCCACAGCGCACGGTTGAGCTTCACGTTCTGGTCGATGCCGGTGATGGGGCGCGTGGACATGGCGCGCCCGCTGCGAGAGCGCCCGTGCAGGCCGCCTTTGGTGAGGTTTTCCTGCACCCGGTTAATCTTACTGTGTCACAAAATTCATTTGCAGCAAGGTGATGCCTGGTAGTATTGAATAATACAGACTTCGGGCGATCGCGATGAGAGAAGATGTCGACGAATTTGACGCGTATCTGAGTCATCTGGGGCAGGCGCTAGGGCACGCCGATCGTCTTGCGGGTCTGAAGGGTTACTGTTCGGGGCTGGTGCTGCCTTTGTCACGCAAGAGCGTCGAACCGATGGCCGCGCACATTGATCCACTTCACGCGAGCGCGACGCACCAGTCGCTCCACCACTTTGTGGCCAAGGCAGACTGGTCTGACTGTGCGGTATTGCAGCGGGTACGCGAATGGGTGATGCCCGCGTTAGACGCGCACGCTGCGGAAGAGACCGGCTACTACTGGATTATCGACGACACCGGTTTTCCAAAGAAGGGACGTCATTCGGTTGGTGTGGCACGTCAGTACTGCGGGCAGCTCGGCAAACAGGATAACTGTCAGGTCGCCGTGAGCCTGTCGATCGCGACACAACGCGGCAGTTTGCCGATTGCCTGGCAACTGTATGTCCCCAAAGAATGGATTGACGACCGGGAACGTGCCCGTCGCGCTGGCATTCCCGACGATCTGGCTTTCGAGACCAAGCCGCAGATTGCGCTGGCCCAGCTTCGCGAGGCTATGGCATCCGGCATTGCACCGGGCATCGTGCTGGCCGATGCCGGATACGGCGACGAAACAGCTTTCCGGGACGGGATAACTGAACTGGGTTTGCTGTATTCAGTAGGGATCCGGCCGGGCACCTCGGTGTGGGCACCCGGTACGGCGCCGCTGCCTCCTAAACCCTGGAGCGGGCGCGGCAGGCCACCGGCGCTGTTGCGCCGTGCGCCTGGCCATGAACCGATCGCCGTGAAGGAACTGGCCATGCAATTACCCGTGAACGCCTGGCAAGCCGTAACCTGGCGCGAAGGCAGCAACGCAGCACTTTCGTCTCGCTTTGCCGCTGTACGGGTTCGTCCCGCACATCGCGACTATTGGCGAAGCACCGTTCGCGACGAAGAATGGCTGCTTGTTGAATGGCCTGATGGCGATACGGAGCCGCTCAAATACTTTCTCACTACCGCCCCCGGGGAGGCGACACTTGAGCAGCTTGTGTTCGTGACCAAGATGCGCTGGCGCATCGAGCGCGACTATCAGGACCTGAAACAGGAGTTCGGGCTCGGTCATTACGAAGGGCGAGGCTGGCGTGGCTTTCACCACCACGCCACACTGAGTATCGCTGCGTATGGGTTTCTGATGGCTCAGCGACTCAGAATGCAATCAGATGGACGCGATAAAAAAAACTTCCTTGAACGCGCGCTCCCTGCCCTTCCCCCGGATTACATCCCCCGGGGTAGTCCAGCGCGCTCAACGCCACGTTCCTGATTCCATTACTACGTTGCGTATCCTGCTTGGAATGCGGCTCATGCAACGATGGCTCTCTTCCTGAGCGGCAGATAGATTCCCGACTTATTTTGTGACACAGTAAGATTAAAGACCGTCCAGAGATCGTCGTGGCGATCTTCGAAACGGCGCGGCACCAGTAGCTGACTTTCGGTGACCGGGGCGGCTGCCTCGGCGTCGGTCGGGTCGTAGCGCAGGGCGAGGGCGGAGCGGGCGAACGCATGCTGTTCGTCGAGGTTCAGTTCGACGGCTCGCATACCTTCCTTCTGCTCGCGGATCAGGTCGAAGCCGTCGAGAACGTCAAACGCGCCGTTAATCACGTTCTGTACGACGTTGCCTTTATGTGGTACGCGAATATCGGCGATGTTGTCGCCCGCGACCATGCCGTTCCGACAGACAAAGCGGAACGTGCCTGCGAGCATCTGGTAGCTGCTGGTGCCGTCATGAGAATTCAGCAGCACGATCTCATCGGCTTCCTCGCCAGTGATCTGATCAGCATGGCGAAGCCGCAGCATGTGCTTCGTGAATTCGCGCTTGCCCTGATCGCGCACGCGGGTCTGGCAGATCATGAACGGTTGGAAGCCTTCGTTCCGAAGACCGCGCAGGACGTCGATGGTCGGAATATAGGTATAACGTTCCGAACGGCTTTCGTGCTTGCCATCAGCGAAGATGGACGGGGCGACGCGCCGGATCTGATCGTCTGAAAGCGGCGAGTCAGCGCGCAGCATCGGGGAGCCGTAATGGAAAGAGGAAGCGAGTTGCATGGCAGTCTCCACAGTCAAGGTTGAGGACCTGAACCGGGCGATGGAATGTGGTTTGCCGTTGCGGCTGGACACTTTCCGGTGGAACTCGGGGTTGGCTTTGCTGCCGCCTGGCTCCCTGGCTCCCCCCCGTGCGACTCGAGGAGCCGATCGCGGGCAGGCGTCAAGGAAAAAGGCGAGGGAGGGGTGCGGGCAACACGGTCCCTCGCCCCTTGATGCGTGGCCGCTATCGGCTACGGTCGCGGGTCAAGGGCGGGGAGCGGGGAGCCGGGTGCATGCCGTGCCTCGGGTTGACCGGGCAGGGTTTGGCGCAGGACCCGCGGCGATGTGATTGATCGCGACACCGAAATAGACAGTGGGGTATGGCTGTGCCGCGGCTAGGTGACCGAGACGAAATTGAACGAGGCACGCGGCCCGGTTCATACTGCGACAGCTCGCTGTCTTCAATCATCCCTGCAGTCCATCTGCCGTCGTTAGGGGCGCCGCGGGATCTGCGGCTGTTCAACCACGACTAGCGGCCATTCACCGACGCGAGGCTGAATACAGCTTCTCGGCCTGAGCCGTCATTCGAGCATCGGTGCCGGTCAGGCGGGTATGGGGCGCTTTCCTGTCATTCACAGGTCGGTGGTCGCGAATGGCTCGTCCCGCGGAAAGTGAACGAGTACTTGCGACCCTGACGCGCCATTCAAAGCCCCACTTTAGGTGACTGGTATGCAGCCAGAAGATGCCACCCCGCCGGGCAGACCTTCGACAACCAGCCGAAGCCGCCTGTCGTCAGTGCGGCGTGATGTCGCGTAGCACCCGGCCATGAGGACGCGTTGTGGGACAATCCAGTTCGGCAACCACCAGTCTGGAGGGCGAACGCCATGGACTCGTCATACATCAAACTGACAACCCCAATCGTCGACAGCGGGTCAGCGCTGTGGTTCTCCGCGTATGGCTTCGGGTGGGGATACTGCGCCTTCGAACTCAGACCGGAGGTTGTTTGCGAATACCTCGGAGCGGCAGACGACAGCCAGAAGCAGTTGCTGCTCGCGTTTCAGTTGGGAAAGCAAAAGTTAGTGGGAGTTGCGGAACGCAAAATACCTCCATCGAGTGGAGAGCGCATCGAGATTACTGGCCCGGATCTTTAAGCCGCGCTGCAGCAATGCACACGACCGGCCGGTTCGGTCTAAGCACCCGTCATTCGCGCATGAAGTCGGACTGACCGGGACCTGGCCGAACCCGTTCCAGCGACGGTTGGCTCTTCCCGACCCATTGGAGGCAGTCGGAGAACATCCACGACAGTCCGCTTGTCGGGCGACACCAGACCATTGTGGATAGTGAGAAAGTGAAGCAACGCATGCTGACAACCAAGATTAATCGGGGACCGGCCTTATCCGGGCCATCGAAGCGCGGCCCACTCTGCAGGAGTCGTAACGGGCCGACAATCGCCTCGCCGATCGGCCGCAAAGATGCCCAGTCCTGACGAAGTTCACTAGACATACCTGTCTGCAGTCAGGATTGAAGCGAAAACGTCAATATCAATGCTGCCCCCTGAAAGGACCACGGCCACGCGTTTGCCAGCAAAAAAAGGATGGTAGGCGGCTGCAAGCGCCGCTGCACCCGCGCCCTCCACCACGAGATGATTGTGTTTTGCTAACTGACGAACGGAATCGGCAGTTGCGTCGAGCGACGATACAGCGACGCCGTCCACCATCGCGTTGAGGAGTGGCCAATTTGATTCCAGTACAGTCGAAACCCCAATGCTCGTGACGAAGGAATTGGCGTCGACAGGCACCGTGACAGGGCCGCCTGCTGCCAAAGCGGAACGCAGCGGCGTCGCAGCTTCGGTCTCGCATGCGTACACATCCGCGAGAGAACCCCAACGCGCGCACGCCAGCGCGATGCCCAAGACCAGTCCTCCGCCGCCGAAAGGCACCAAAATTGCGTCCACGTCTGGGAGATCTTCAAGAATTTCCTGCCCGATGGTTGCGTTGCCAACGATGACATCGCGACCCGAGCACGGATGAAGGAACGTTCCGTTTTCGTCCACCGGCTTTTCACCGCAGAGGATGGCCCACCATTTTTCGAAACTGATTTCGACGACTTTCGCACCCAACTCGCGAAGCGCCGCAATTTTGCTTTGCGAGGCGGTTTTCGTGATATAGACCCTCACGTCTGCCTGGCGTGCACGCGCTGCCTGCGTCACGCCCAGCGCGAAATTCCCAGTGCTTGCCGTGTACACCCCCTTCGATAACTGAGTGGGCGTAAGGTTGGAAACCGCATTGAGTGAACAACGTACCTTGAACGATCCGCGCGGCTGCAAATTCTCTGGCTTGAGAAATATTGAGCGATCGTTACCCGGGGCCGCATGCGGAAGTAGGGGCGTGCGGACGATGTTCTTCCCGAGCGCGCGCGATGTTTGCTGGATATCCTCGCGAGTTACACCTGACAGAAAATCCGCTTCGGTTCCGCAGTTGGCTATGGGTGCCCGACGATTGTGCAAGATGTCGGGAAGCTCCATTTTCGTTCCTCCTTTCATTATTGGTCAGTGCGGCAATGATCAGTGGCGTACGCTGAAATCGATACGCAAATTGCGGGGCATCATCGAGAATGCAAACACCTCTTCCACCGGAGCCATACCTTCGGATGCTGACAAACGGAAGTTGCGGCACATCATTGCGATCGCGGATCGTATTTCGAGCAAGGCGAGACTCCGCCCCGGGCAAAGGCGGGGCCCGGACCCAAAGGGCACGAAACCAGCGCGATGACGGCTGGCGGCATCGGCGCCAGAGAGCCAGCGGTCGGGGGCGAATGCGTCAGCCTCTGAAGCACTTCTGTCCTCTAAGCCCTGGTAACGTGTTAGCAGCGCGATGACTGTTCCCTTCGGGATGTCAACGTCACCTATCAGGACGTCGCGATTGGTTTCGAGGCCTAGAACGGGTGCGACCGGTTTGAGTCGCATGGTCTCGTTGGCCACAGCATCGAGAAACGCAAGCCGATCAGTATCGCCAAGGTCTTCAAGTATGACCGCCTGTCCAACGACGGAGTCGACTTCCTCTTGCATCCTGCGCTGAACGTCGGGGTGACGACACATGAAATAGGTCATCCAGGCGATCGTGTTTGCCGTGGTATCCTCGCCGGCCAAAAGTATCGTAAATACATTCGCAAACACCTCGTCATCTGTTAGTGGAGCCAAGCCGTCTTCTTGAGCAACTACCAATGCCTCCAAGAAGTTGGTCGGATGTGACGCAAGATCCTGTGACTGCGCAAGGCGTGCGCGACTGTCGCTGATAAATTCACTGACGATCTCGCGAAGCGCCTTTACAGCACGATCTAGCGCTCTGTCGTCGGGCAGTTTGAGGTAGTGCCAATAGGGAAACGGGGTGTTGATCCGATGATTGAGCATCGGAAATATCCGCTCGAGATGTTGCTGGATGACGTCACCCTCGCACTCAAGGGTGTTCATGTCGTACCCAAGCGTGAGGTTCGTCGTCACGTCTACCGTATAGCGCATCAGGTCCTTCTGAATATCAACAGATCGCTGTTCGCGAGCCGCTTTGTCCAGGCGGCGCCTCAGGCGCTCGGTCACTTTGCACAGCGTCGGGAAAAACGTTCGCAAATGCGCTGGGTCCAACGCTTGCGCAACCAACTGGCGTTGCCTTCTCCATGCCTCTCCTTCAGCGGAGAACACGCCGTTCATCCCAAGCTCCCTGGAGACGTTTTCAATTGCATCCCAGCGACGATAGGTTCTCGGCCGATCGCGCAGGATCTGATTGATCAGGTTAGGATCCGCAATAGCGACGAACGGTCGATGCATCAGCCTGTACGTATAGATGGGCCCAAAGTCGCGGCACCACTCCTCCAAGGTGAGATGCAGCCTCGTGGGATGTAACTGGAGTAAGTTACCCAAAATGGGGAGCCCCTTGGGGCCTGGAAGTTGTGCTAGCGAGCGGACTGGGCGCGGAGAGGCCGGCGACGATGGCTGACCAGCATTTACGTG
Source organism: Paraburkholderia sp. MM6662-R1 (assembly GCF_050436245.1). Taxonomy (NCBI): domain Bacteria; kingdom Pseudomonadati; phylum Pseudomonadota; class Betaproteobacteria; order Burkholderiales; family Burkholderiaceae; genus Paraburkholderia; species Paraburkholderia sp. MM6662-R1. The sequence goes on from NZ_JBNDLV010000001.1 coordinate 3,971,008, forward strand.
CAAGGCTTTCCACTTCTGCACCTCATCCCTATAAACGAGCACGTGAGCGCCATCGACCAGCGCGCTAAACTGCTTCAGACGGACACCCTTCTGGCTGAGGGCGCAACCCGATGCACATTCAAACTGCCAGCCATGTCCTCGACAAGTCAGAACGCCGTCCTTTACCGAGCCTTCCGACAGCAGCGTGCCCTGGTGTGGACACCGGCCTTCGAAAATCGTTATCGCATCCGAATGCTTAATCACGACGATTTCGACGCCTTCGACTTGTGTCGCGGTGACGCTATCCTCGACAAGTTCAGGCTTCTGCGCCACGACAATTCTTTCCTGGTGACGCAGTTCACCTATACCAGTGCTTACATCCATTGCCCGCTCCTTCGCGCAAGCGCCTCCAACTGCAGACGTTAGGCCAAAGAAAAATCGGTTCAGGAACTGCAGTACGGCCAGACACAATTGCGCGCAGCATCCGCTCGTTAACTGAGAGCGATCTATCGTGGAAGGGAGTTGGCGTGAACATACCGATGGGGGAAGGCACGGAAAGACACAACCGTCACCCGGGTGCGCACGAACAATAGGTCCGGCCCTGCGTAGAGTCTCGTAGCGTGGACGCCGTACGTTCCGCGTGGTGTGTCACTGCGCGATGAGATCCAATCAACAATGATAGGTGCTATAGCGTGGCCGACAAGCCTCTTTTTCAGAGGCGTCGTTTGTATCGATCGAGATGTCCGGTCTGATGGCAATGCAACTGGACACTATGGTCAGATGATAGATGTGGCGGTGTTGCTTTCTCATTTGACCGCGCTAGCGACTCATCAGGCGGCGTAGAAATAGAATGTGGGAAAGGAAAGGTAAGGGTGCGGGTCAGCGCTGCATTGGGTCGGGAGTTTGCTCTGCATGACTCTACGGGTCGCGCGCTTCCCAGCGACGCGGTTGACGGAGCGGTTCAGAACGTAAAGCGGACGGTCAAAACGCCTTTTTTAACGTCTCAAACTGGCCGGGTGCCGACTCACGCAATTTGCATGCGCAGCATCAAGCTCGCGAGGCTGCGATCGGCAGCACACGACCCGTTTCTGCCCCTCCGTTGGCTTCTGCCAACGTCACCACCGCGCTGGCGGATTCAACCGGTCGATGCAATAGTTCGATGGAACCGTTCAGCCGGCGTTTCGTAATCCAACGTCTTCCTTGGACGCTCGTTCAGCCTTCGAGCCACGGCGTTGAGTTTGGCCTGTGAGTAGACCGACAGATCGATGCCTTTCGGGAAGTATTGTCTTAACAGGCCATTGGTGTTTTCATTCGAGCCACGTTGCCAGGGGTGTTTCGGATCGCAGAAATACACGGCAATGTCGGTGGCGATGGTGAACCGTTTATGGTCCGCCATCTCTGTTCCCCGATCCCACGTAAGCGATTTATAGAGTTCCTGAGGCAGCTTTCCAGCGTGTTTGATGAGCGCATTGACTACTGTTTCGCTGTCCTTGCTGGCGATCTTCACCAGCATGACATAGCGTGTCTGACGCTCTACCAGCGTTGCAATCTGGCTGCCGCCGCTGCCACACAGGAGATCTCCCTCCCAGTGCCCCGGCACCGCGCGATCTTCCACGGTGGCGGGGCGTTCACTGATTGATACCGCTTCGCGGATCCTGCCGTGATCGTCCGTTTTCTGCGTGTGATGGCGCGAGCGACGCATGGCCCGGGTGCGCCGTAGATGCTCCAGCAGCTCTTTCTTCAATGCACCCCGTGCCTGAATGAAAAGACTGCGATGGATGGTCTCGTGTGACACGTGGTAGTCCTCGTTGCCCCGCCAGCCTCGTTTGAGCCATCCAGCAATCTGCTGGGGCGACCACTGCAACTGGAGCTTGTTGGCCACGATATGAGCCAGCATCCGGTGCTCGACCAGTTTGCAGACTTTCGGGCGCAGCGACCGATCCCATGCCAGCTGGTCGGCGTGGCTGGCCCGATAGCCGGCCTGCCCACTGTTGCGCTTGATCTCGCGACAGACCGTGGACGGTGACCGCGACAGCCGCCGGGCGATTGACTGAATCGAATCGCCCGCGACGAGGCCTCGCGAAATCTCCTCGCGTTCGGCAAGCGTCAGCGCCAGCCTGGATCGCTGGCGGGGTGCAGGCTGGATTCCTCCAGTTTGCGCCAGAATTCCCTGTACTGACGAGTGATTGCGGTCAAATAGCCGGGCGATGTGCTGCAACGACTCGCCTTTACGCCAGCGTTCCCACATCAATGCCTTCTGGCTTTCGCTGTAATAGATCCGGCGCCTCTGTTTCATTTGCAACACTCCCGCCGCTCATGCGACGTTCATTGTGTTGCATCGACCGGTTGAATCCGCCGCTCCAAAGCGGCCGTTCCGCCGCAACCTCGCCTACCTCTCGCGAAGGACGATTCAGATCGGACGAGCCGTGCTGTCCTTTGTCCGATCCATCAAGCCAGCCCCGCTGGCATTAACCTTTTCAGTTGATTATATTTAACCAACCGGAAGGTTCGCGGCGTGCATATCGCGATGGTTGGGCGTTAAACGCGAAGAACTGAACATCCCCTCACGCCTCAATGCATTAAGGAGGTAGGACCATGGACATCTCGCAAGCGTTTGCTGCGTTAAACGGTAGGTTCATTGATACAGTCAATTCTCACGATACGCCCGGCTGGCTGGCTCTGTTTGCCGAAGACGCCATTCTCATCCCAGCGGGGCAGGAAGCCGTTTCCGGCCGAAAGGGACTCGAAGAATGGGCCGAAGTGGCAACCAAAGTCTGGAACCATTTGGAAATGCAGCAGGCGTTTTGCACATCTGATGGTAACGTGGCTTGGGAATCGGGAACCTGGACTGGGAATATCAACGTACCGGATGATCGGACCATGGACGTTAGCGGAAACTTTTTACTCGTTGCACAGAGGGAAGGCTCCATGTTGCGCATCAAAGCGCACACGTGGAACGTGAATATCGCGACGCCTTGACACGTTGCATTCGATACGAAATCTGAGCGCCGCACGCGGCGCTTGAATTGAAACTGGCACGTACGACGAATCGCAGCCAAATGGCGGCTCGTCACCGATCAGCAGACGTTCGCCAATCGATTACGAAGGACCGGTATTGGCCGAGAGCCGCGGTTCCCAATGTTAGCCGAAAGCGGCCGTCGGGTAAGCTGCGCATTTCGGTGAAGGGCAGTTTTGCGGCGCCAGCGCCCACAGGCAGCCGTCGGCCGTCAAGAGTCATTCGCCCGGCCAGTTTAAGCGACAGTCAAGCGGCGGCCATCGCACCGTCGCCGACGGCCAGCAGCAGGCCGGCCTGCAAGCCGCGCGCTTTCAGATCGAGCAGCAGCTCTTGCCATGACGCCTTCGATTCGCGATACCCGTCACCGATCGCCACACGCTCCTTGCGTCCATCCGGCCTCACGCCGATGATCACCAGCAGGCATTGGCCGTCCGAGTTCTCGCTGCGCAGCCCCGTGTGAATGCCGTCGACCCACCAGTACACGTAGCGCGACTTCGTCAGATCGCGCCGGCTCCAGTTCGCATATTCGTCGGCCCACTGCGCCTTCAGGCGGCTCACCACGTTCGCCGACAGCCCCTTGGCGTCCTCGCCCAGCAACACGCTCAGCGCCTCGTTCATGTCGCCTGTCGAGATCCCTTTCAGATAAAGCATGGCAGTGCGGCACTCACGCGCGGCGACTTCCTCACATACGGCGGTTTCATGGTGGATGGTTTGTTGTTTGCTGGTTTCCGACTTTGACAATCAGATTCTCAGCTGAAACCTCCACCGCCTTCAACTTCACGCCTCAACTCCCCCGTACACCATGCATGGACGCCCCCGGCTTGCCAAGCTCTCGTTTGTAACGGAGGGCAGGTAATGATTGCGGCCATGCATCCGGACTTCGCTGTCCGGCGCGAGGCCGGCGGTCCCTGATGGAATGCGCTGGCCGGACTCTCATCACTTTCGCGTACTCTTGCGCACACTGGTGTACCCAGAGTTTCCCGGCCACGGTCTGACCTGTCTGGCCATCACGTCATGATCGCCTGAGCAATCGGCTGTAGTCTCCTGCTGGTAGTTACGCGGCAAGCATGCGGCTGACAGTTACGCCGTCGCTGCAGGCGCATGGTAATCAGGGTGAAACTCGCGGCCGTGGACCAATAGCGCCCAGACGATCCGCGCGTTCTTGTTCGCGAGCGCGACGGCGGCGACGTTCGCGTTTCGCCGCTGCAGCAGGCTAGTCAGCCAGCCGCTCTTGCATTCCTTGCGTTTGGCAACCTGCAGAAGGGAGCGCGCGCCGTGGATCAGCAATGTTCGCAGGTAGGTATCACCGCGCTTGCTGATGCCCAGCAGCACGTTCTTGCCACCGCTGGAGTTCTGTCGGGGTACCAGACCGAGCCACGCTGCAAGTTGCCGGGCGTTCCTGAAGCTCTTTGCGTCGCCGACAGATGCGACGAGCGCGCTCGCGGTAAGTGGCCCGATGCCGGGGACGCGCGCGAGCCGTCGACTCGTTTCGTCACTGCGGTGCCAGGCCTGAATCTGCGCCTCGAACTCCCGGACCTGCCTGTCAAGCTCCTTCAGATGGTCCATGAGGCGCTGGATGAGCAATCGAAACGAGCCAGTGAGTTCGTTCTCTGCATCTTCGATCAGTTCGGGTACCTGACGCCCGAGATGCCCGATTCCCTTGGGAACAACGATCCCGAATTCGGCGAGCAGGCCGCGGATCTGGTTGGCCTGCGCGGTGCGGGCGCGCACAAAACCCTGGCGCACGCGATGCAACGACAGCACCGATTGCTGCTCGATGCTCTTGACCGGCACGAAACGCATGTTCGGCCGCGCGACTGCCTCGCAGATTGCCTCGGCATCCGCCGCGTCATTCTTGTTCGTCTTGACGTACGGTTTGACAAACTGCGGTGCAATCAGTCGGACCGTATGGCCCATGGCCTGCAGCTTGCGGGCCCAATAGTGCGCGCTGGCGCACGCTTCCATCCCGATCACGCAGGCCGGGAGGTTGGCGAAGAACTCCGCAACGTGATTCCGCTTGAGCACTTTCTTCAGCACCGTTCGACCATGCTCATTTACACCATGGACGGCAAAAACGTTCTTCGCCAGATCGATGCCAACTGTCGTAATCTTCATGATGGGCGCTCCCCTCGGTCAGGTGGTTGCTTCGACACATCCACTTTGGCACATTGATGCCGCTTCGGGTGGGGGCGTCCATCCCATTACTTTCGAGCTTATCTCCTGCTCGCCCTTCGGGGGGCGTTGAGAACCGAGGTCCATGCTTTCCTGGTCACGGCGCAGGACGCGCTGAACGAACTGGCGCCAGCAGAGGTATTGGCCGGCGCTCCGTTCGAGACACGCGCGTCCCTGCATGCGAGTCAGCAAAGGCTCCTGCAACTGCCCTCGAACGAGCGGCAGCGCAAGGTCCTTGCGTTGATCAACGGACCGGGAACAGCCATGGCCGCATGAACGGCTAGCCGTTGCGCACAACTGCCCGTCGGCCCTCGATCGACTTCACATTCGAATACTGCTCGAGCATCGCCGCCAGTTCCGCCTCGATTGCCTGCTGGATGATTCGTCGCGCCCCTTGCTGGATCAGATCGTCCAGACCCGGCGCCCCCTTGATTTCCGCGTCCGTCGTTTGACCGCTCTTCGTTTCCTGAGTATGTTTCGCGATGGTGGTGGAGTTCGATTGGGAAAGTGTTACCGTGGAAAGCAACATTCTCCTTCAATCGCCACCGCCTTCTCCTGCCTCCCGCCTACGCCGCGTACACCACTTTCAACGATAGCTCCTTGAATATTCGCGGTGATGTTTGCTGGGGATTCCTATGTTTGTATAATTGAAGAATTCGTTCTGACGTGAACGATTTTCAGCGTCGGCCGGCGTCTGCTTCGGAATGAAACCCCTGAATGACGCTTAGACGCCACGTGCCGTTCGTCCTCATCCAGACGGCTTCGTACTGGCTCGCAACCGCTATCGTCCCGCTTGCGATGCGCACGCTCGCCGTCATGGAGCCGCACACCAGCGCGAAGCGTTCACCCGTCTGAATCTCGCTCAAGTCGAACTTCACTGCTTCGTAGCGCATCGCGCCGCTCGTGAGCTTGTCGAGGTAGCTTTCGCGGCTGTCGCGCGCGCCTGTCGAATGGATATAGACGAGGCCTTCTTCGAACAGATCGCGCAGCGTGGCCGCGTCGCCCGCCAGCATTGCGGCGCATCGCGCTTCTTCGAGTTGATGAATGATGTCTGCGTCTTCGCCATGATTCATCGATATGTCCTTTTTTCCCGATTGCGCGCGACGGTGCGCCAGTCGCAATGCCGTCGCGCGCCGATGCTTACCTTACTGGCTGATTGCGTCCAGACGCGTCTTGTCGCGACCCTTGAGGCCGAGCATTTCGCGTGCTTCCGCGGGAGTCGCGATTTCCAGACCAAGGCGCGTGAGAATGTCGCGAATCAATTCGACCTGCTGGGCGTTCGAGGTGGCGAGCTTGCCCGGACCGATCATAAGGGAATCCTCAAGGCCGACACGTACGTTGCCACCCATCAGCGCGGCCTGCGTAATCAGCGGCATCTGATGTTTGCCGGCGCCGAGCACTGACCACTGATAGTTGTCGCCGAACAGCTTGTCCGCAATGCGCTTCATGTGCACGAGATTCTCGGGATCCGCGCCAATGCCACCCAGAATGCCCAGCACGAACTGCAGGAAGATCGGACCTTTGACGAGCCCGCGATCGACGAAGTGCTTCAGGTTGTAGAGATGCCCCACGTCGTAGCACTCGAATTCGAAGCGCGTGCCGTGCGCATCACCCAGCCGCTCGAATACTTCTTCGATGTCCGCGAACGTATTGCGGAAAATCGCACGCCGCGTGCTTTCGATAAAGTCTTTTTCCCACGAGTATTTGAACTCTTTCAGCTTGTCGAGAACCGGGAAGATCCCGAAGTTCAGCGAACCCATGTTGCAGGACGCCATCTCGGCCGAAATGTCGAGCGCGCCGGCGAGGCGTTCGTCCAGCGTCATATTGACCGCGCCGCCCGTGGTGAGGTTGATCACCGCGTCGGTTGCCGCGTGAATGCGCGGCAGGAATTGACGATACACCGACGGGTCGAACGCCGGGCGTCCGTCTTCGGCATGACGCGCGTGCAGATGCAGAATGGACGCGCCTGCCTCTGCCGCGGCAATGGCTTCGCGTGCGATGTCGTCGGGCGTCACCGGCAGATGCGGCGACATGCTCGGCGTATGAATCGATCCCGTGATTGCACAGGTAATGATGACTTTACGTGCCAAGTATTTTTTCTCCGTTGAGTCGATCAGACCGGCTCGGCCACGACGACGTTTTCAATGTGTCCGATGCCCTCGATCTCCACGCGCAGCACGTCGCCGATATTGAGGAAACGCGGCGGCTTGGCTGCGCCACCCACGCCCGACGGCGTGCCCGTCGCGATCACGTCGCCCGGTTCGAGCGTCATGACGGTCGAGAGATAAGCGATCTGCTGCCAGACGTTGTAGATCATCTCGCCGGTGCGAACTTCCTGACGGCATTCGCCGTTCACGAGCATGCGCATTTGCAGCGCGTGCGGATCGGCGATTTCATCCGGCGTCACGAGCCACGGACCAAACGGGCCGTGCGTGTTGAACGACTTGCCGAGCATCATCGTCGGCGAGCGCATCTGCCAGTCGCGTACCGAAACGTCGTTGCACACGACATAACCGGCGACGACCGACGCGGCCTCGGCTTCCGACACGTGACGGCAGCGGCGGCCGATGACGACGCCCAGTTCCGCTTCATAGTCGAGCTTGTCCGATACCTTCGGCATTTGCACGGGGTCGAACGGGCCGTTCACGCACGAGACCTGCTTGTTGAACCAGACCTGGCTGTCCGGCACCTGGATGCCTGCCGCTTTCGCTTCCTCGACATGGCGGCGATAGTTCATGCCGATCGCGAGGAACTTCGACGGGTTCGGCACCGGCGCGTCGAGTCGCACGTCCGAAAGCGGGTACGTGACGGCGTCCTCGATGCGCACGTTCCTGACGTATTGCATGAGCGCGGGGCCGCCCTGCAGCAGTTCCAGCATGGTGCGGGGCAATCTGCCGTCGCTGGCGGGCAGATCGATAACCTGCTGGCCTTCTACCTTACCGATCGATTGATATCCGCGGCATTGAAAAGTGACGAGTTTCATTGAAGTCCTGCTAAAGAGTGTTGAATGGTGACGGGTGCGCTCTGCGCGTCAGACACCGTGTTCCGAATTGGCGAAGAAGATCGCGGGCAGATCGGGACCCCACAGGTACATGCCATCCTCCGGCGCGTGATCTTCCGCGACCCAGTCCACCGAAGCGGGGATGAAATCCATCGTCGCGCTGTACTCGCAAAAGCTGCCCCACGGGTCCAGTACGTAGTAGAAGTAGTTGGAACCCAGCACGTGTCGGCCCACGCCCCAGCCTTCGCTGTAACCGGCGGCGGCCATCTGCATGTAGCCGAGGCCGACTTCCTCGACGGTCGGGACATCCCAGCTCAGGTGATGCAGCGCCGGGCCCGAGCTCATTGCAAAGGCGAACAGATGATGGTCGCCGCCGTGGGGCGCGTGGATGAACGCAACGCCGTCACCGGAGCGGTCTGAGAGGCGCAGGCCGAGCACCCGTTGGCAGAAGTCGATCTGTGCGGGAACGTTCGCTGTCGCGAACGCAATGTGCGAAAGTCGCGAGGGCTGCACCCGCCCTGTGCTGCGGCGGTAGGGTGCGCAGCGTACGCCGTCGAGGGGCAGCGCCGGGCTGGCGTGACTCGCTTCGTTCAGCGTCGTCTTGGCGCCGGCGCGGATCTGCAATGCGATGCCGTCAGGATTGCGAATCCAGAAGCCTCCGGCTTCGGCGCCTTCGGGCGGCGCGACGATCTCGACGCCGATCACCACGGCACGCGCGCGCAGCGCGTCGAGTTCGTCCTCGAAGCAGTGCAGCGTGAGCCAGTCGATCTTCTTGCACGGCCCTTCGCGCAGACGGCCCCAGACGTGCGGCGAGCCGAACGTGCGCACCAGTAGGCGAGCGTCGCCGTCCGGCTGGACATCGAGTCCAAAGGCCGTATAAAAGCGCCGTGCATCGTCGAGTGACGGCACGCTCATGCTGAAGGCGCCGATCGAATGAATGCCGAGGCGGTCGCGCCTGCGTTCTTGGGTCATTTAGGTCTCTTGGCCTTGTGGGGTGGTTTCAGTGTCGGGTTGCATCGCATACCGCCAGGCGTCGACGAGCGCATCGAGTTCGCCAGTCGTGCGGGCCGCGCCATAGCTGTAGAAGTCCGGACGTGCGATCACCGCCGCCACGCCGAGTTGCGCGAAGTAGTCGGCATACGCACCGTTGATGTCGACGAAGCCGCCTTCGCCGAAATGCGTGACGATCACGCCGCGCTCATCCAGCGCCTGCCGGTTAGTCAAGCTAAGCGCGTCGAGCACGGATTTATTCGTCGCAATCAAGGCGAAGCCAACGCCGAACACATCGTCGAACAGGCCGCGCCGGCCGTTGATCTCGACGAGGCCTTGCGGCGTCAGGCAGCCGCTGCCCGGTGTTTCCGCTTCATACAATCCCGCGCCGAGACGCGGTCGCGGCGCCTCGGGCGGCCGGAAGCCCGGTGTCGCCTGCGCGGACAGCATCTGGAGGTCGCGTGCGGCGGCCGCGTCGGGATTGGTGATGCAGATCACCTTGCCCAGTTCGATCGAGAAGTTGATGATCTCGCGCACGTGGTTCGATCGCTCGGGACCATAGCTGTCGAGCAGCGCGTCGCTGCCTTTGCCCGCGAGAATCGCGTCGAGCCGCCATGCAAGCGCCGCCGCGTCGCGCAGACCGCTGCACATGCCTTGCCCCGCGAACGGCGGCATCAGATGCGCGGCATCGCCCGCCAGCAAGACCTTGCCCGCACGCCATTGCTTCGCCCAGCGTCCGCGGAACGTATAAACCGCATGGCGCTCCAGAACCGCGTTGCCGGGCGTGACGTTCCAGCGGGCGAGCAGGTCCCACGAAACCGAGTCCAGGTTCATCTGCTCCGCGGTTTCGCCGGGCAACAGCATGAACTCCCAGCGACGGCGGCCGGGACCACCTGGCACGATGGTCGTCGGCCGCGCCGGATCGCACAGTTGCCAGGTTTTCGGCATCCACTCGCGCGGCGCAAGCGGTTTGACGTCGACCACCAGCCAGTCGAACGCGAAACCGAGATCTTCGAACTCGAGGCCGAGCGCGTTGCGCACCATCGAGTTCGCGCCGTCCGCGCCAATCACATAGCGTGCGCGGATCGTGTCCTTCTCGCCGCCGGCAACCCACTTGCCGTCCACCAGCCTTCCCGCCTCGATATCGACGCGCACGCCGTCGGCTTTTTCGACGAGCGCGTTAGCCGACCAGCCCTGACGCACCGTGACATTCGGCAGTGCCTTGACATGTCCGTCGAGGACGCGCTCGAGCTCCGGCTGCGCGAACAGCGTCGATGCAGGCCAGCCACTCAGGCCCGTGCCGCCCCAGTCGAAATCCATCAGAACTTCGTTGCTTGCGTTGCGCCACTGGTAGCGGTCTGTAACCTCCGCGATGCGGTTGATATCATCTATGACCCCGGCCGCCTGGAAGAGCCGGGCGATTTCGTGGTCGTAATGGACGGCGCGCGGCAGCGGATAGAGGTCGGGCCAACGCTCGACCACGCTCACGCTGCGCCCCGCGCGTCCGAGCATCAGCGCAAGTAGCTGACTCGTCGGGCCATAGCCGATAATTGCAACGTCGACGATCCTGTCTGCCACCATTTTTCTCCTGAGTCGGGCATCGTCACAAACTGACGATATAGTACAATTCATACTCTATTGTCATGTTGACCAACTCATTCATGCAATGGGGGAAACCCCGGGTACCGCGCTAATGACCAAGCATTCGAAAAGCGACAACCAGGGCCTCGTCCTCGCGAACGAGGACCACCGCGTACGGACCGGCGCCGTGCGACGGGAATCCACGCGCCGTAAACTGTTGAGCGCGGCCGTCGAAGTTTTTGCGGCCAAGGGGCCCGACGCGGCGTCGATCGACGACTTCCTCGCGGCAGCGGGCGTCGCACGCGGCACGTTCTACAACTACTTCAAGACGACCGCCGAACTGCTCGACGCAGTCACGTCGGAGTTGAGCGACGAGGTCATTGCCCGCATCGAGGTGTGTGTGGGCGCGATCGACAATCCCATCGAGCGGGTGTTGACAGGCTGCCTGCTCTATACGCAGGTGGCGATCAAGCATCCAGCGTGGGGGGCGTTTATTACGAGGACGGGCATCCGTGGCGGGGCCAGCGGACGGTTGACGGACGTGTATCTTCCGCGTGACCTCGCAAGAGCACGGGAGCAAGGCATCGCCCAGTTCACCAACGTCCGTGCTGCGAGGGACCTTTTGATCGGCGCGATCCATCAGAGCGTCGAGACGGTTTTGTCGGGCGCGGCGTCCGCCGAACACCCGCGCGAGGTCATGCAGTTGGCACTCGCGGCGCTTCGCGTGGCACGCCCGACTATCAGGCAGCTCAATGAAAAACCGCTACCGGAAATTGAAGTGCCAGATGGACTGAAATCGCTGGAGGCGAGCTCCAAGGCTCACGCCGGGTGACGTCGCTGCGCTCGGCCTGCTTCGCGCCGGTTCCATCCGAAGAGCGAAGCCCGGGGATGTCAAGGAATGTGGATTTTGAACCGGTGCGCTGAGGCCGAAACTGGTTGTCAGCTTGATTCATTTCATTTCTTAAGTTCCTCGGGGTGGCTGCGTTTCGCATCCATACCGAAAGGCTGACCGTCTTCTGGCCGCATATAGATTGCGTAGCGGATAGGCGCTGCGAAGGCTCGGCGTCGGAAACGGCTCGGGAGAGTGAGTTCGCTGTTGCACGAAGCTGCCATCGGGTTGCTCGATGGCACCACCGTCGGCAATCCGCCGCATTGCTGACGCACCGCCCAGACCGTCGCAATGTCGGCAATGGCCGAACTCCAGTCTCCCTGTGCGAGTAGACGAATGGCCGTTGTACCTTGAAAGCCGACGTGGAGCGCGCCGGGACGACGGCCCGCCATGGAGGCGAACTCCGACTCAGCCCGACGCGTGCTAGCGTGTCCTGATCGGCTCTGAGAATCGCGCGGGCTCCCCGATGCGGGGTTTCGCGATACGCACAATTGCCCTTGACATGAGTTTGATCGCGCCTGCTGAAGATTGAGACACTTGCCAGTCGTGGTTGCGCAGCATTTTCCGGTCGAGCGGCCGCTGCGCTCGCCGGGGTTGCAGCACGGTTTGCATCGTTTCCGGTCGGTAACATGGCCGCAGTTGGGATCATGGCTTCTTCAAGCTTTGCGAGGATCGCGCTGGAAAGTGCCTGACGGTATCGAAGACGGTATTCCTGAAGAAGTCGGCATTCGGATGCCCTGTGTTCGCGATGTTTGAACGAAAGTGCGCGTGGATTCTCTGTTGCGGTCTGTCCAGAGCTGAAAACTGCCGACTGGATTTTTCGGTATGGCTGACGGTATCGTCACTCCCGACCGGCCGGAGAAGCCGTATACACAAGGCTCCCCGTCACCGATTGACGATCGAGTGGGGCATATCAATAACGCGCCGGGCAGATTGCCGTCGATTATTCCACCGTCGCGACGTCGATCGCTCCGGCCGGTGTGGCGTGCTCTCTAATTTCGGCCGACGCGTCCCCTTGAGTTTGCTCGGTGGGTGCACCTTGCCCCGTCAACTGTTCCAGCCGCGCACCCAGCAGTTGCCATGCGGCGCGTTTCTCGACCGTATACGGATACCGCTGATAGATGCGTTTCATGCGGTTCTGCTCGCGATGGTTCATACATTTGTCGATCACAGCGGGTAATACGCCGATCGACTGCATCAAGGTGGCGGCTGTTCGGCGCAGGTCGTGCGGCGTCCATTTCTCGTCGCCGAGAACGAGAGAGTTAGTTTTAGCGGTTCGGTTGGCGTGTGCGTCACGTTCATAGAACACCAACTGGCGATCCGACACCTGCTTGGTGATGCTTTTGAGGCCGATGTGCGTTTCGGGTTTGTCTTCGCGGCGGTAGGCGGGCAGCAGCCATTCCTTGCTGTCGGACAATTGGATGAGTGCGCCCATGAGCTTCGCGGCGAAGTCGGACAGAAATACGATGTGAGCGTCCCCGTTCTTCGCGTTCTCAAATGGCACGCGCCAAATTCGCAGTTCAAGGTTGACGTCGCGTTTGCGTGTCTTGATGACCTCGCCCACACGCGTGTTGGTTGCCAGGATCAGCATCAACACATGCTTTGTCGTTTTGGGCAAATTCGCGGACTCAAGAGCGTTCGGTAGGGCACTGATCTCATGATCCGAGAGCGTTCGCTCCCGTTCACCGTCTGTACCACCGACATCCTTCTTTAAGACCATAAGCAGGGGATCGACGGAAACGTATTCTCGCGCTTGGCACCATTTCAAGAACTGCTTGAGATCTGTGAGCGTCCGGTTGGCGAGGCGGTTGGCGCCTCGCGCGATGATCGCATCAAGTGACGACATGATGTGAGCGCGACGCACGTCTTCCATCGCCATGTCGCCGACCACTGGTAGCACATCCTTTTCGAATGCGCGACGGATTTCTTGCCCCTTGTCGGCCCGCTTCTGCAGAGCGGAGTCGGTCCACTCATTGAATCGCTGTCTGAACGTCTTCCGTGCGAGCTTGTCCTCGAGGCTACGGACTTCTGCGCCCGTCTCGGCTAGCTTTTTCAGCTTTTCGATGCGTTTGTGTTCCAGCGGATCTTCTCCGCAACTAATGCGTGCGCGCGCACTGTCACGGGCATCCCTGATTTGGCGAAGGCTCGACTTCGGGAATGTGCCGAGGCGCAACTCGCGTACCCGACCGCCTGCTCGATAGCGCAGCGAAAATTGGACGGAGATGCCCTTTGCCCCTGCGCGGACCACGCCAAAGACACCGTGTCCGTCAGCGAGACGTCGTCCATTGTCTGCCGGCGTTAGCGCTTGCAATTCCCTCGTGGCGAGCGTGCCCATTGCATTCTCCCGTGGGCAAATTTTGCCCCCACAATTGCCCCCACAGATTCGGGGGCTTGCATGGCATTGTAGTGGAAATTGCGGGACAAGGTATCCTAATAATTCTCTATAAAATCAATGGATTGAAGGCGCATTCCGGAAGATGTTGGAAGTCCGTGGAACCGACAAAAACTTGCATGGGGTGCAGGTGGTCGGAGGTTCAAATCCTCTCGCCCCGACCAAAAAGATCAAAAGGACTTATGGTGAAAGCCGTAAGTCCTTTTTTCTTGCCCGTCGCGCGGGGCAGCATTTCCCGCTGTCAACGCTTCGCCCACGCTCATCTGCATCCCAAAGCCTCGATTGCTTTGCTTATGCGCTCGGTTTCGGCTGTCTTGCACATCGCGACCGCCGTGGCCAGCATCGACCCGCCGCCCCATTCTCGAGAAGCCGATTTTTTGCAGTTGGCGTCACGGCGCGTTTTCCACGCGGTGAGCCTCTTCTTGATCGCCGCTTTGCAACTCGCCGACACCGCGGCCTTGCCCTTGACGACCTGCTCCAGCTTCTGCTCCGCGACGATCTGATCGCGCCACGCGCACAGATTCATGCTCATCTGATTCGCGTCGCAATGCGACAGGGCCGCGTCGACCTCACTGGCGGGCAGTCCACTGCGGGTTGCGATGACGCCGGCTGGATTGGATGCGGCGGCCAGTGCCGAACTACGCAGGCGTGCCTATCCCGCAGGTGCAATTGTTCGCTACGTCGTTGTCGTAGCGAAGGACAGCGTCCTCGTGCATCCGCAATCCAGTCCATCCGGCATCGCTCAACTTTTTTGATTCGTTTGGCAGGCTCAGCTCCTCAAGAATAGGCGACTGCAATCTGGCAGACATGTCGCCGGCACGCGTTCGCATTCGCAAGCGCACACGAATCACCGCCCTTGAGCCCCCAACGCCACAAACCGCTCCAGATGATGATCCTCATCCCCAAGCTGATGATCGATCATCACGAGCCGCTTCGCGTAATGCGCGAGCGGCAGTTCCCACGTCATACCGATCCCGCCGTGCAACTGGATGCATTCCTCCGCGACTCGCGTGCCGATCCGGCCGATGCTGTACTTCGCCGCCGACACCGCGCGCTCGCGCGCGTTTCGTTCGCCGTCGAGCGCTGCCGCCGCGTTGATCACCGCCGAGCGCGCCTGCTCGATTTCGAGCAGCAAATCGGCCATGCGATGCTGCAACGCCTGGAAGCTGCCGATCGGCACGCCGAACTGCTTGCGCGTGCGTAGATAGTCGAGCGTGTAGTCTTTCGCGACGTCCATTGCGCCGACCGCTTCCGCGCACAGCGCGAGCACGCCGCAACTCAGCGCATATTCGAGCGTCGCAAAGCCGTGATCCACTGAGCCGAGCACGGTGTCGTCGCGGAGCGTGACGTCGTCGAACGTCACTTCGGCCGCGCGTCCTCCGTCGATCTTGCGGTAGCCGCGCACGCTCACACCCGTCGCGTCCCTCGGCACCAGAAACAGCGTGATGCCGGCTTCGGCATCGTCCTCGCCGCTCGTGCGTGCCGAGACGAGGAACACCTGAGCATGCTCGCCATGCTGAACGACGGCCTTTGCGCCGTGCAACGTCCACACGCCGCTGTTGCCATTTACGCTGCGGCGCGCGCGCGTCGTCGCGACCCGGGCAAGCTCGTAATGACTGTCCGGTTCACCATGCGCAAGCGCAACGATCCGCGAGCCGTCGATCAACGAACCCAGCGCCGCATTCTGCACGTCGCCGCCGCTGCGAGCGATCGCCCGGCCGACGACCAGCGTATCGAGAAACGGTTCGACGACGAGCCCGCGGCCGATACTCTCGAACACCACGGAAATATCGAACCCGCCGCCGCCAAAACCGCCGCTCGCTTCGTCGAACAGTGCGCCGATCACGCCAAGCTCCGCGAAGCGTGCCCACAATTCGGTGCTGAAGCCTTGCGTCGAGCGTGCGATTTCATCGCGCGTCGCGAAGCCGTACTGCTCGCTGATAAACCGATTCAGCGTATCCGCCAGCATGCGGCGCTCTTCGGTGTGCTGGAAATTCATGACGTGCGCCTCTTACAGTCCGAGGATCATTTTGGAAATGATGTTCTTCTGGATTTCGTTCGAGCCGCCGAAGATCGATAGCTTGCGATTATTGAAGTACTGCGACGCGGCACTCGCGGCTTCGTCGGGGCCGACCGGCACGCCGTCGAAGCCTTCGTGCAGCGCTTCCTCGACGAATGGCTGCGCATAAGCGCCCATCGCACGCCGCGTCAGCGACGAGATCTCCTGACGGATCTCCGTGCCGCGAATCTTCAGCATCGAACTCTCGGCACCGGGCACGCCGCCGCCCGCCACGGCCGCGATCACCCGAAGATTGGTCGTCTTCATGTTCTCGAGATCGATCTCGACGCGCGCCATGCGTGCCGCGAACGCCGGATCCTCGGCGAGCGGCCGGCCGTGGCGCAGCTGTGTCGCGGCGATCTTGCGCAGACGGTTGAAGGCGGCGACGGAAAAACCGACGCCGGCGATATTGGTGCGCTCGTACGTAAGCAGATATTTCGCGTAGGTCCAGCCCTTGTTTTCTTCGCCGACGAGATTTCCGACCGGCACGCGCACGTCGGTGAAGAACACTTCATTGACCTCGTGCTCGCCGTCGAGCGTGATGATCGGCCGGACTTCGACGCCCGGCGTGTTCATGTCGATCAGCAGAAAGCTGATGCCTTCCTGTTTGCGCACGTCGGTCGCGGTGCGCACGAGGCAGAAAATCATGTTCGCGTAATGACCGAGTGTGGTCCACGTCTTCTGGCCATTGACGAGGTAGTGCTCGCCCTGCGCGTCCTTGCCGCGCACTGCCGTCGTCTTGACCGACGCGAGATCGGAGCCCGCGCCGGGCTCCGAATAGCCCTGGCACCACCAGTCGGAACCGTCGAGAATGCGCGGCAGCCAGTGACGCTTCTGCGCCTCGCTGCCGTACTTGATCAGCACCGGCCCGAGCATGTTGACGCCGAACGGCACCACGCGTGGCGCGCCGGCGAGTGCGCATTCGTTTTCGAAGATGAATTTCTGCACTGCGCTCCAACCCGGGCCGCCGTACTCTTTCGGCCAGTGATTCGCGAGCCAGCCTTGCGCGTTCAGAATCGCGTGCCACTCGGCCATGTCGTCGCGCGTCAGACGCCGCCCGCCGTGCACCTTGCCGGCGAGACGTCGCGGGAGCTTGTCGCGCAGAAACGCCAGCACGCTGGCGCGAAACGCTTCTTCCTCGGAGGTGAAGTTCAGATCCATCGCAGTCGTTCCGTCAGTGTTCGTGGTGGTTCAGGCCGTCGTGTTCAGGCTCGCGAAATCGGCGCCGCGCTCGACCAGCTCGACGAGCAGCGGCGACGGCCGCCAGAACAGCGGGTCTTCCTTCGCGAACTCGCGGATGTCGGCGAGAATCGTCGGCAGGCCGACGCTATCCGCGTATTTCATCGGACCGCCGCGGTAGCGCGGAAAGCCGTAGCCGTACAGCAGGGTAACGTCGACGTCGAGCGGGCGCAGCGCAATACCTTCGTGGACGACGTTCGCGCCTTCGTTGATCATCGCGGCCAGATAGCGGCGCATGATCTGCTCGTCGGTGAAGCTGCGCGGCGTGATGCCCGCGCGCGCACGCTCGGCGTCGATGATCGCCTCGACTTCGGGATCGGGCATGCCGCCGCGCGATCCTTCGGGGTACAGATAGAATCCGCGGCCGGTCTTCTGGCCGAACCAGCCGCGCTCGCACAGGCGGTCGGCGATCTGCACGTAGCGCGCGTTCGGCTCGCGCGTGGCCGCGCGGCGTTTGCGCGCCGCCCAGCCGATGTCGCCGCCCGCGAGATCGACCACCTGAAACGGGCCCATCGGCAAGCCGAACGCCCGCACCGCCGCGTCGATCTGATACGGCGACGCACCGTCTTCCAGCAGCGCGTCCGCGGCGGCGCGGTACACGGCAAGCAGGCGATTGCCGATGAAGCCGTCGCACACGCCGGCGCGCACCGGCGTCTTGCGCAGCTTCTTCGCGAACTCGAACGCGGTCGCGACGACGTCGGCGCTGACCTGCTGCGGCACCACGACTTCAAGCAGCTTCATGATGTTGGCGGGCGAGAAGAAGTGCAGGCCGATTACGTCGGCGGGGCGCGAGATGCTGGCTGCGATCGCGTCGATGTCCAGATACGACGTGTTGGTCGCGAGCACCGCACCGGACTTGCAGACGCGATCGAGCTCGGCGAATACGGCCTTTTTGACGTCGAGATCTTCGAACACGGCTTCGATCACGAGGTCGGCGTGAGCAAGCGCATCGTACGACGTGCTGCCGCTCCAGCGCGCCATGGTCGCGGCTTTCTTCTCAACGGTGAGGCGGCCTCTGGCGATCAGCCCGTCGTAGACCTTGTCGATGTGCGCGCGGCCACGCGCGAGCGCCGCCTCGTCGCGTTCGATCAGCGTGACGGGCAGCCCCGCGTCAAGCACTGCGACCGCGATGCCGGCGCCCATCGTCCCGCCGCCGATCACGCCGATCGCCTCAAGCGCGCGCGGTGTCGCGTCGCGCGTTTCGGGCGCCTTCAGCACTTCGCGCTCGGCGAAGAATGCGTGAACCAGGCCGGCGCGCTGCGGGCTGTCGAGGCATTGCAGGAACAGCTTGCGTTCGAGCTTCAAGCCCTCCTCGAAGGGCTGTTCGATCGCGGCTTCGACGGCATCGACGATTTTCAGCGGCGAGAACAGGCCGCGCGCTTTCTTCGCGGTTTCGTCACGCGCTTTCGCGACGGCGGCGCGGCTCGCGGCGCGATCGATCAATGCGGCGGCGTCGCGCGTGCGGCGTACCGGCGCGTGCGCGGCGAGCAGCTCGTGCGCGTAGGCGAGCCCTTCGGCGAGTATGTCGCCACTGTCGCCGAGACGGTCGACGAGGCCGAGCGCGAGCGCCTCCTTCGCGCTCGCGTGACGGCCGCTCAGCATCAGGTCGAGCGCCGCCGGCGCGCCGATCAGACGCGGCGTGCGTTGCGTGCCGCCCGCGCCAGGCAGCAGACCCAGCTGCACTTCGGGCAGGCCGAGCTTCGCGCCGTCGACGGCGATCCGGTAATGCGCGGCGAGCGCCACTTCGAGCCCGCCGCCGAGCGCCGCGCCATGCAGCGCGGCAATCACGGGTTTCGTGCATGCCTCGATGCGGTTGCACACGTCCGGCAGCGAAGGCGGCACCGGCGGCTTGCCGAACTCGCGAATATCGGCACCGGCGATGAAGTTGCGCCCCGCGCCGACGATCAGCACGGCTTCGACCGCGCGGTCGGCGTCGCCGGCTTCGATCGCGGCCAGCAGACCGCGCCGCACGTCGGCGGATAGCGCGTTGACCGGCGCGTGGTCGATCGTGACGAGCAGGACCTTGCCGTGCAATTCGCGCGTGACGACGTCGGCCGAGGAGGAAAGGGTCATCGTAGGTGTCTCCGTTCGAGGATGGCGAGGCGCGCCGGATCGTCCCATTCTGGAGTGGTCAACGTTCATTGACAATGACACCGTTGATTGACAGACTGTCAAAATTATTTTGACAAAGACTGGGCCATGGACGTCAACTCGCTGACCCTGCTCGTCGACATCCTCGACGCCGGCAATCTGAGCGAAGCGGCACGCCGGCTCAAGATGAGCCGCGCGAACGTCAGCTATCACCTGAATCAGCTCGAGCGTTCGGTCGGCCTGCAATTGGTGCGACGCACCACGCGTCGCGTCGAGCCGACCGAGATCGGTCTGCGGCTCTACGAGCACGGCCGCACGATCCGCAACGCGCTGCTGGCCGCGCGCGAGTCGGTGACGACACTGGGCCAGAGCCTGCAGGGGCGCGTGCGGCTCAGCGTGCCGAGCGGCTATGGCCAGCTCGTGATGTCCGACTGGCTGATCGCGTTCAAGAGGCTGTATCCGGGTATCGTGCTCGATGTGATGTTCGAGAACCGCGTCGAGGATCTGATGCGCGACGAGATCGACATCGCGGTGCGCGTGATGTCGGAGCCGCCGCAAAACCTCGTCGCGCGGGACATGGGGCCAGTCCGGTACGTGGCCTGCGCATCCCCCGAATTCGCGCGGACACACGGCCTGCCCGCGACGCTCGACGACCTGCGCACCGCGCCGCTGATTACCGCGGCCGTGATCGGCAAGCAGTTGCGGCTCGCCGCGTATCTGCGCGACGAGCGTCATGAAGTCCTGCTCGAACCGACGATTATTTCGGAAAACTTTCTATTTTTGCGCCAGGCGGTGCTGGCCGGTCTCGGTGTCGGACTCGTGCCCGACTACGTGGTGCAGGACGATCTGAAGCTCGGCGCCGTGCTGACCGCGCTCGATGCCTGGCGGCTCAGCATCTTCGGCACGCACATGTACATGCTGTACATGCCGAATCGGCATCACACGCGCGCGGCGGCGACGTTCATCGACTTCGTGCTGGAGCAGGCGCAGGGCTCGGGCAGGGGCGGCGCGAACTGAAGCTGCGAACTTCAGGCGCCGAGTCTGCGCGCGATGGCCGTCGTGACCATCGGCACGCCGACGCGCAGCAGCTTGCGCACGCCTTCGTCGCTACCGACTTTGCCCACCGCGTTGTCGATCATCGCCTGCATCACGCTCGCCGGATAAAACTCGCGAAACAGCGTGTTGGCGCCGGTTTGCTCGAACACGTGGTGCAGGAGCGACCCAACGGGGGGGCCGATGCGCTTGAACAGGCCCATCTTGACCACCCGGTTGTTCCACAGATGCAGCGTGTACGCATTGGAACAGAGCGCCGCGCACTCGTCGAAATAGCGCGGCAGGAACACCTTGTAGTAATCGTTGAAGTGCACCGGATAGAACAGGCTTTCGGGAAGACCGGCCTTCACGCCGTAGATGGCGGTCAGCAGACGCGGGCCGGTGTCGCCCCACTTCAGTGCCGTGCCCTTCATTGCTTCGACACGTTCGATTAATTCGTGCAAGCGCGGCTGATCCGGGTCGAGCCGCAGCATCGCCGTGCAGATGCTCGATGAGGTCTCTCGCCCGATCAGGTCGCCCTTGGCGTTGAGATCGAAATCCCGCAACAGCAGCAGATCAGTATCGACCCAGATCTCGTCGGTCCTCGTGAACATCACGAAGCGGAAATAGTCGGTGAAATGCGCCATCGACGGTACGCCGTGAATCGGGAAGTCGTTCAGCGAGTCGCGCGGCAGTATCGTGGTCGCGTCCTTCGCGATCACGCCGGGCGGCAGAGTGTCGATCGGCTCGTAGCTATAAAGCGCGACCTCGCTGCCGTACAGCGTGAACGAATTCAGACAGGCGATCTCGTAGGGAGAAAGTTCCGGGCCATGCCAGAACGATGCAAACCTTGCCTTGCGCATATGTCATCCGGTAGCGATCGTGCGGCGCAACATGCGCGCCGAACCTGTGTAACGATCCTAGACGGGCGCGGCACAGGTCAGATGTAAAGGGCTTGAATCGCACAGGAGTTGTCGCAAAACGTTGAGTCCAGCGCAACGAGTCGGCGATTATGAGCGGGACTATGTCGTATCTGGCGAATTCAGTTGCGCACGGCAATGCATCAACCGAGCGCGCAAGGTCGTGGGCTAAACTGCGGAACACCGGCCCTGCGCGCAGAGGCAGCAAGCGACGGGCCATGCATCACGCCATGCAGCGACAACGACGATATCCAGGAGACCCGATGAACCTCGACGGCGAGACTTACGATTCGCTCACGGCCAGATTCGCGTGGCGTATTCCACCGCGCTACAACATCGGCGTCGACACATGCGACAAGTGGGCCGATGGCTCGGGGCGTCTCGCGCTGATCTACGAAGACGCCGACGGCCGCGCGACCCGCTATACGTTCGACGAACTGAAAGCCCTGTCCGACCGCTTCGCCAATGCGCTGCTCGCGGCGGGCGCGCGGCGCGGCGAGCGCATCGGCATCTTTCTGTCGCAATCGATCGAAACGGCCATCGCGCATCTCGCGGCCTACAAGGCCGGCATGGTCGCGGTGCCGCTGTTCGCGCTGTTCGGCGTGGACGCGATCGCGCATCGGCTCGGCGACAGCGGCGCGCTCGCGCTGATCACCGATCACGCCGGCGTGCAAAAGATCGCCGAAATTCGCGGCGCGCTGCCCGAGTTGCGACACGTGTTCAGTGTCGATATCGAGCAGGATGACGAAGCATCGGACGCGCCCGTGCGGTCGTTCTGGCAGGCGTTGAATGGCGCTTGCGCCGAGTTCACGCCGGCCGACACCGCGGCGGACGATCCGGCGATCATCATCTATACGTCGGGCACGACCGGAAAACCGAAGGGCGCGTTGCACGGGCATCGCGTTTTGCTCGGGCACCTGCCCGGCGTGGAGATGTCGCAGCAGGGCTTTCCCGCGCGCGCGACGCTGATGTGGACGCCCGCGGACTGGGCGTGGATCGGCGGTCTGTTCGACGTGCTGCTGCCGTCGTGGCATCACGGTGTCGCGGTGCTGGCGCGCCGTTTTGCGAAATTCGACGGCCACGCCGCGTTCGATCTGCTCGCGCGTCACGCCGTCTCCCATGCGTTTCTACCGCCGACCGCGCTGAAGATGATGCGCGGCGTCGAGCGGCCCGCTCATCTGCGTCTCGCGTTGCAAGCGGTCGCGAGCGGCGGCGAATCGCTGGGCGAGGAACTGATCGGCTGGGGGCGCGACGCACTCGGCGTGACGATCAACGAGTTCTACGGGCAGACCGAGTGCAACGTCGTGGTGTCCTCGTGCGCGGCGCTGTTCGAACCGCGCTTCGGCGCGATCGGGCGCGCGGTGCCGGGGCACTATGTCGCGATCGTCGATGCCGCCGGCAACGAGCTGCCGCCCGGCGCGATCGGCGATATCGCGGTGGCCGCGCCCGATCCGGTGATGTTTCTCGGCTACTGGCGGAATGTTGCGGCCACCAACGACAAATTCCGCGGCAGGTTTCTGCTGACCGGCGATCTCGGCACGCGCGACGCGGACGGCTTCATTCGCTTCGTCGGCCGTGGCGACGACGTGATCACGAGCGCCGGTTACCGGATTGGGCCGGCGTCGATCGAGGATTCGCTGCTGCGTCATCCGGCCGTCGCGATGGCGGCTGTGGTCGGCGCCCCCGATCGCGAGCGCACCGAAATCGTGATGGCGTTCGTCGTGCTGAAAGCGGGTTTCGTCGGCGACGATGCACTCGTGCGCGAGATCCAGCAGCACGTGAAGACGCGTCTGGCCGCGCACGAATACCCGCGCGAGATTCGCTTCGTCGAAAGCCTGCCGATGACGGCCACCGGCAAGGTGATCCGCAAGACGCTGCGCGAGGCGGTGACGCACGGTCCGGACGGGATCTCACCGGCGAAAAACTGAGTCTGCTACGATGACCAACCCACGATGGGAATCACAGCGGAGAGATTGGATGCGCCCCGAGAGTGCAATGCGTTTCGACCAGGAGTTCGCGCCGCGCATTGCCGAGGCGATCGCCGCGTGTATCGCAAAGACCGTGCACACCGACGTGTTGCCGCATGGCGAACAGGGTCAGCCCACCCGCGTGCGGATTCACGCCGCGCCGCTCGATGAGCTCGGTCATTACCCGCATCCGTTGAATCTGTATCTGACCTGGGACAGCGACGAAATAGAAAGGCTGATGGGCGAGCAGGGAGCGACGCGTTTCGCCAGATATCTGGCCGCGCTGCCGCGCAAGCTCAATGCGTGGACCCAGGCGCGCGAACTCGATTTCTCCACGCACACGCAGGGTGAGCCGGTTACGTTGATCGGCGGGCTCGATTTCGAATCGTAGACGCTCGCGCGCGATTGCGGGCTTGCGTTCGAAAGCTGGATGAAAAACGGCCGCTGTGCCCGAAGAGCCAGCGGCCGTTGCTTTTGCAGCGTTGGGTTACAGCGACGCTCAGCCGCCCAGCGCCGGATCGCTCATGCTGTTGTTTGCCGTCTCGACATGACCGGCGATGCGGCGCGCGAACGTCGGGTCCGTATCGACGGTGATCGCGAGATCGTACCAGCCGTATGCGTTGCGCAGATCGAGGTACAGATTGTCGGTGTCGCCGCCGCGTACCGAATGCTTGATCACATGGCTCGCGTCGTACGCGTTGACGATCGTGAACTGGCAACGCGCGCTGCCGACGTTCTCGAGCCGCAGTTGCAGATTGCCGTTCGCGACATCGTAGCCTTCGGCGACGGCCGGCCGTGCGGTGTCCGAACCATTCCACCAGTTCCGTGCGACCACCTTGCCCGCGAAGCGGCGCAGGAAGCCGTTCGGCCCGTGCACGCTGAAGTCGTAGCTGCCGTCGGCGTTGAGCAGCAGCGCGTCCTGCAGATGCTTGCCCGCTTCGACGGTATAGCTGCGCGGCGCGTCGGCGCTATTGGCCGCGTACACGAGGAATACCGCGCCCGCGCGGCCCGTGTTGACGAAGCGCATCGTCAGCTTGCCGTTCGAGCCTTCGTCGACGCGCACGAACAGTTCGTACGGCAACGCGCGCGCCGGGCGCACGCCCGCTTCCTGCTTCGGCACCGTCTGCACCGTCGGCGGTTGCGGCACGTAGTCCGGGTGACGGTTCTGGTCGGGCGGCACGTAGCCGCTCGTGCCCGGCAGCGACGGCACCGACGCGTTCGGATTCGCGAAGTTGAACGCGGAGGTCAGATCGCCGCACACCGCGCGACGCCACGGCGTGATGTTCGATTCGCCGAGATTGTGCTGCTGGCCGAAGCGCTTTTCGATGAAGCGGATCACCGACGTATGGTCGAACACTTCCGAGCACACGTAGCCGCCTTTGGACCACGGCGAGACCACCAGCATCGGCACGCGCGGTCCGAGCCCGTACGGCCCGGCGACGTTCTTCGCATCGCCGGCATAGAGTTCGTGCGTGATGTCGACGGTCGACAAACCGTTCGCGCTCGACGCGGCCGCGAACGGTGCGGCGATGTGATCGAAGAAGCCGTCGTTTTCGTCGTAGTTGATCAGCAGCACGGTCTTGCTCCACACGTCCGGGTTCGACGTGAGGATCTGCAGCACCTGATCGATGTACCACGCGCCGTAGTTGGTCGGCCAGTTCGGATGCTCGCTGTACGCTTCGGGCGCGACGATCCACGACACCTGCGGCAGCGTGCCGTTCTGCACGTCGCGCTTCAGAATGTCGAAGTAGCCGTCGCCGTTGGCCGCGTTGGTGCCGGTCCGCGCGTTGTCGTATAGCGGGTTGCCCGGCTGCGCGTTGCGGTACTGATTGAAATACAGCAGCGAGTTGTCACCGTAGTTGCCGATGTACGCGTTCTGCGTCCAGCCCCACGAGCCGTTCGCGTCGAGCCCGGTGCCGATGTCCTGATAGATCTTCCACGAGATGCCCGCGTTCTGCAGCACTTCGGGGTAGGTCGACCAGCCGTAGCCGAGTTCCGAATTGTCGATTACCGGACCGCCGCCGCTGCTGTCGTTGCCGACCCAGCCACTCCACATGTAGTAGCGATTCGGATCGGTCGGACCCATCAGCGAGCAGTGGTAGGCGTCGCAGATCGTGAATGCGTCGGCGAGCTGATAGTGGAACGGGATGTCGTCGCGCGTCAGGTAGGCCATCGTGGTCGCGCCTTTCGACGGTACCCACTGATCGTTGCGGCCGCCGTTCCATGCGGCGTGCGTGGAGCTCCAGTCGTGCGCGAGATCCTGCAGGAATTGCAGGCCGAGGTTCGGCGCGCCCGGACGGAACGGCAGCACGTAGCTGGCACCGCTGGCATCGGCGGTTTGCGGCTGATACCACACCGGCTGGCCGTTCGCGAGGTTGATCGCGCGCGTGTCGCCGAAGCCGCGCACGCCTTTGAGCGTGCCGAAGTAGTGGTCGAACGAACGGTTCTCCTGCATCAGCACGACGATGTGCTCGACGTCGCGGATCGTGCCGGTCCGGTTGTTGGCCGGAATCGCGAGCGCATTGCGGATGCCCGGCGGCAGCATGCTCAACGCGGTGAAGGAACCGGCGGCTTGCGCGGCCGAGCGCAGAAAATCACGACGATTGTTTGAGGTCATGGTTGGGGCGGTGGTGGCTTTGATCTTCGGTGGAGGAAAAAGGCACGGGGACGACACATTGCGGTGCTGAAACGGCGATGCTGCGTCGGACGCGCGAAGGCGGGCTAGCCGCCGCGCGCGGCGCGATTCTCAATCGACGGTATGGATGACGGGGCTGGCCAGCGGCGGCGAGGTGGCGGACAGCGCCGTGCCGGCTTCGGATGCGGGTGCCGCCGGTGTCTGGATCGTCAGCGTCGGCGGCGCGGAGTCGGCCGGCGGGGGGGCGATCGATGGGCGGGCGATCGATGGGTCGCCGGGGTTAGCGGCGAAATGGTCGGTTGAACTGATCGTATTCGTGCCGGCGGGCGGGGCGTCGTCGCTGCACGCTCCCGCTAGCGCGCACAGCGCGATCACTGCGATGGCGCCTGTCAAACGTTTGCGACGGGGCGCACGAATCGGCTTCGACACGAAGGGCATGGCACTGTCTCCGGGCGGGGAAGGGATGCCTCGCAATCGATGTGCCGAGGTCAGCGATGCAGCAGCATAATCGCCGATCCGTGTAATTTTTATGAAGTATCGGTAACAGACGGGCGCCGCTTATCGTTGTGCGCGCACGAACGCCGCGATGGCGTCGTTGAGCGCGGCGGGCGCGTCGCGATGCGGCGAGTGTCCGCATGCGTCGAGCTTCACGAGTTGGGCGTGCGGCACGCGCGCGGCGATCGTGTCGATCTGCGCCATCGTGCCGTAGTTGTCGTCGTGGCCCTGGATCGCGAGCAGCGGTCGACGGATCGGCGCGAGCGCCTCGGCGATCGACCACCGCCTGAACGCAGGGTCGAGCCAGATATCGTTCCAGCCGTAGAACGCGGAATCGACGTCCGCGTGATAGCGGGCGAGCTTCGCGCGAAGATCGGTGGTTTCGTAAAGCTGCTTCGTTTGGGCGATGCTTTGCACCGAGATGTCTTCGACGAATACGTGCGGCGCAATCACGACCGCGCCCGCGAGCGCATCGGGGTACAGCGCCGCATAGAGCAGCGCGATTGAGCCGCCGTCGCTATGACCGATCACCCACATGCGTTGGCGTTGCCGCAGGTCGATATCGAGCGCGTCGAGCAGGGTGGGGAGGATGTCGCGCGCCTGTGCGGTCATGAAATCGACCGGCCATTTGTCGTCAGGCGCACGCGCTGTCGAGAGTCCGTAGCCTGGCCGCGAATAGACGAGCCCGCGCATGCCGAGTCGCGCGCACAACGTCTGCGGCCAGTCGCGCCACATTGCGATCGAGCCGAGACCTTCGTGCAGGAATACCGCCATCGGCGAATCGTCCTGCTGAGCATTCGCCTGCTCGTTGACCCAGCGGTACTCAATGCGCAGCGGTCCATGCGACGCGCTCGCCGGCAGTTCGGCAAGGCGGCTGGCGGCACTCGCGGAGGAAGTGGCAGGGGCGGTACCTCGGTTCTGCATCAATGAATCACCTATGACTGTTCGCGTAGCTTGAAGCGTTGAATCTTGCCGGTGGCGGTCTTGGGCAGATCGTCGGTGAACACGATATCGCGCGGGTACTTGTGCGGCGCGAGCCGTTCCTTGACGAAGGTCTTCAGTTCCTCGGCGAGCAGATCGGACGGCATGAAGTCGCGCTTGAGCACGACGAACGCGCGCGTTTTCACGAGCCCGCCATGATCGACGCCGACCACCGCCGCTTCGAGCACCGCCGGATGCGCGACGAGCACCATCTCGACCTCGACCGGCGATACATATTGGCCGCTCACTTTCAGCATGTCGTCGCTGCGGCCCGCGTAGACATAGCAGCCGTTCGCGAGACGCCGATATTTGTCGCCGCTTCTGATCCATTCGCCGAGAAACGTCGCGCGCGTTTTCTCGCGATTGCTCCAGTACATCAGCGCCGCGCTGGGCCCCTTGATGAACAGATCGCCGACTTCGCCATCGGGCACCGGCCGCCCGGCTTCGTCGCGTAACTCGACTTCGTAGCCCGGCACGGGGCGCCCGGTCGTGCCGTATTCGACTTCGCCCGCGCGATTCGACAGGAAGATGTGCAGCATTTCCGTCGAGCCGATGCCATCGAGAATCTCGGCGCCGAAGTGCGCGGTGAAGCGTTCGCCGACGTCGCGTGGCAACGCCTCGCCGGCCGACGCGCACACGCGGATCGCGACGTCGGCGCGCGCGGGCAGGTTGGGCGACACCAGCATGTTCGCGTACAAGGTCGGCACGCCGTAGAACACGGTCGGGCGATGCCGGACGAGGCGCGCGAAAATCGCCTCGGCGGTCGGGCGCTCGGCCATCAGGATCGCGGTCGCGCCGACCGACAGCGGAAACGTCAGCGCGTTGCCGAGCCCATATGCAAAGAACAGTTTCGCCGCCGAAAACACCACGTCGCTCTCGACGATGCCGAGCACCGGCTTCGCATACAGCTCGGCGGTCCAGTACAGATTCGCGTGCGTATGGACGGTGCCTTTCGGCTTGCCGGTCGAGCCCGACGAATAGAGCCAGAACGCGATGTCGTCCGCGTTGCTTGCACAGCCTTTGCCGGCGGGCAGCGCGGTGTCGACCAGCGTTTCGAAGCGGGGCGCCGCGAGCGGCGCTTCGATGGAGGCGTGAGGCTGCGAGACGATCGGTTGGCAGCCGTCGTCGTCGATGCTGCTCAGCGCCTCCGTCACGTTAGGTAGCAACGGTTCCGATACGATCACCGCTCGCGCGTGGCTGTGCGTCAGCATGTGCGTATAGTCGGCGGCGCTCAGCAAGGTGTTCGCGACGACCGGCACGATGCCGGCGTAAAGCGCGCCGAGAAATGCGACCGGCAGCGATACGGTGTCGAGCATCACGAGCAGCACGCGTTCCTCGGGATGCACGCCGAGCGCACGCAGTGCGCTGGCGCAGCGCCGCGCGCGCTGTTCGAGTTCGCCGTAGGTCATCGCGCCGTAGTCGTCGATATAGGCGACTTTGCTCGCGCGCGCTTCGTTCAACTGGAACAGATGCCTCGCGAAGTTGAACAGCGGGGGCGGCGGCGCAACCGGCTCGCGCGCGCTCGTTTCCAGCAGGGCTTCCATATGTCTCCTCCATCCGTGGACACGGTCCGGCTCTTGTGTGATCGTGATCTGCTCGCGGCTCACGCGCGCGTGAATTCGATCGCCCCTTGCGGCAGCAGATACAGCACCAGCGCCCGGCCGTTCGCGACGGTCGGACGATGCGCCGAGCCGGGGCCGTACACGCACCTGCCGGCCGGATGGCCGTCGAACGTCGCGCCGTCGGTGAGGGGCATGATCAGATCGATCTCGCCGTGCGGATGGACGTGGTGCGGACCGGCAATGTCCTGCATGTCGACGACGTCGACGGAAAAGCCGTGCGTGTCGTCGTCGAGCGGCCGCCCGGCGAGTTGCCCAGTGACGCCTGCGATCAGGCGCTGGAATTCCTGTGGGGACATGCGAGCCTCCAGAAGCGCGCTCACGCAGGCCGGCCGCCGGGTCGCCGGCCGCCGGATCGCCGGCCGCCGGCCGCCGGAACTTGGGTGCATGCGTATTGCGGCGCCGTCTCCGTGACGCGGCCGGAATGCCAAGGCGGCGCGCGACTGTGTTTGTGATTGGATCAGCTTTTGGCGAAAATTAAACCGTTCACCTGGTGCATGTCAAGCACTATAGTACATGTATCGTAGTCACGAGGTCGCAAAACATGAATCAAAAGTACCCTCCCGCACCGTTGGACGAAACCGACGACGACGCGGCCCGCGCCGAACGCACCGAGCGCGCGGGTGAACGCACGGCCGAACGTGGCGGCGAGCGCGAAGAACGCGATCCGTTCCTGACCGCGATGGGCGAGCGTGTGCGTATGCTGCGCGCGCGCCGCGGCATGACGCGCAAGACGCTGGCGGCCGAAACCGGTTTGTCGGAGCGGCATCTGGCGAACCTCGAATCGGGCGTCGGCAATGCGTCGGTGCTGGTGCTGCGGCAGCTTGCGGCCACGCTGAACTGCTCGCTCGCCGAGGTGATCGGCGACGAAACCACCGCGTCCGCCGAATGGCTGCTGATCCGCGAGCTGCTGCAGGGGCGCGACCAGGCGGCACTGCAGCGCGCGCGCATCGCGCTCGCCGAGATGTTCGCGCAGGCGCCGCGCGACCCGCACCGCAAGGACCGCATCGCGCTGATCGGCCTGCGCGGCGCGGGTAAGTCGACGCTCGGGCGCATGCTCGCGCAGGAGCGCAAGGTGCCGTTCATCGAGCTCACGCGCGTGATCGAACAGCTCGCGGGCTGTCCGCCGTCGGAGATTCATTCGCTGTACGGCGCGAGCGCGTATCGACGCTACGAGCAACGCGCGCTCGAGGCGGTGATCCACGAGCATCCGCACGCGGTGATCGCGTCGCCGGGCGGGCTCGTGTCGGAATCGGGCACGTTCAACGTGCTGCTGTCGCACTGCTTCACCGTGTGGTTGCAGGCGACGCCCGAGGAACATATGCGCCGCGTCGTCGCGCAAGGCGATCTGCGGCCGATGTCCGGCAACCGCGAGGCGATGGACGACCTGAAGCGCATCCTCGCCGGGCGCGCCGAGCTGTACGGACGCGCGGACATGTCGTTCGACACCAGCGAAAAGACGCTCGCCGATGCGTACCTGCAGTTGCGCGACCGTCTCGCCGCGCGGCTCGCGGCGGAAGCCCCCGACGAGGCGCGCGTGAACTGACCGATCGTGGGCGCCAGGGTTTCCCCGTAAAAATGCACTAAAGTGCTTTACGCTGGTATGGCGATGCACTATTGTTCAAAAAACAGATTGCATCGTCCAGTCAGGAGACGCCCCATGTCCACAGCACCCACCGCCGTTGCTCAGGCCGCGCCGGTCGACTATCGCACCGAGCCGTCGCAGTACAAGCATTGGAAGCTCAGCTTCAACGGCGCGGTCGCGACGCTCGGCATCGACATCGCCGAGGATGGCGGCATTCGCGACGGCTACAAGCTGAAGCTCAATTCGTATGATCTCGGCGTCGACATCGAGCTGCACGACGCGATTCAGCGCATTCGCTTCGAGCATCCGGAAGTCCGCACGGTGGTGGTGACGAGCCTGAAGGACCGGGTGTTCTGCTCGGGCGCGAATATCTTCATGCTGGGGCTGTCATCGCACGCGTGGAAGGTCAACTTCTGCAAATTCACGAACGAAACCCGCAACGGGCTCGAAGATTCGTCGCGCCATTCGGGGCTGAAGTTTCTCGCCGCGGTGAACGGCGCGTGCGCGGGCGGCGGTTATGAACTCGCGCTCGCCTGCGATGAAATCTATCTGATCGACGATCGTTCCTCTTCGGTGTCGCTGCCGGAAGTACCGCTGCTTGGCGTGCTGCCCGGCACCGGCGGACTCACGCGCGTGACCGATAAGCGCAAGGTGCGCCACGATCGCGCGGATATCTTCTGCACGGTGGTCGAGGGCGTGCGCGGCGAACGCGCGAAGGCCTGGCGTCTCGTCGACGAAGTTGTGAAGCCGAACCAGTTCGAGCAGGCCATTCAGGCGCGCGCGCTCGAACTCGGCGCGCACAGCGATCGTCCGGCCGGAGCGCCGGGCGTCGCGCTCACGCGCATCGAACGCACGGATCGCGAAGCTGGCCTCGGCTATCAGACGGTCGACGTCACGATCGATCGCGCGAAACGTATGGCGACCTTCACCGCGCGCGCGCCACAGACCGGGCAACCGACCGACCTCGCCGCGATCGCCGCGGCCGGCGCCAACTGGTGGCCGCTGCAATTCGCCCGCGAACTCGACGACGCGATCCTCTCGATGCGCACCAACGCGCTCGACATCGGCACCTGGGTGTTCAAGACCGAAGGCGACGCGCGCCACCTGCTCGCAGTCGATGCGACGCTGCTGCAGCACAAGGATCACTGGTTCGTGCGCGAAACGATCGGCATGCTGCGCCGCACGCTCGCGCGCCTCGACGTGTCGTCGCGCTCCATCTTCACGCTGATCGAGCCGGGTTCATGCTTCGCCGGCACGTTCGCGGAACTCGCGTTCGCCGCCGATCGCACCTACATGGCCGCGCTGCCCGACAACGAGGACGAGGAGCCGGCGATCACGCTGTCGGAAGTCAACTTCGGCCTGTATCCGATGGTGACGCATCAGTCGCGGCTCGCGCGGCGCTTCTACGAGGAAGCCGAGCCGCTCGACGCGGCGCGCGCGCTGATCGGCCAGCCGGTCAAGGCGCTCGACGCGGAGCGCCTCGGTCTCGTCACCGCGTCGCCTGACGATATCGATTGGGCCGACGAAATCCGCATCGCGCTCGAAGAACGCGCGGCGATGTCGCCCGATGCCTTGACCGGCCTCGAAGCGAATCTGCGCTTCAATGGGCCGGAGACGATGGAGACGCGCATTTTCGGGCGTCTCACCGCCTGGCAGAACTGGATCTTCAACCGGCCGAACGCAGTGGGCGAGAAGGGTGCGCTCAAGGTGTACGGCAAGGGCAGCAAGGCGCAATTCGATGTGTCGCGCGTGTGAGATGCGCCGCGCTCACTCCGACTGAACGACGCCGCCTGCCGATACGCGCCTCTCGCCACTGCAGCTTCCGAACAGGGAACTGACCCAGGGAACCGACCATGTCCTCGATCAACTACAGCGAAAAGATTCCGAACAACGTCAACCTCGCCGACGACCGCGCGCTGCAACGCGCGCTCGAACAATGGCAGCCGAACTTTCTGTCATGGTGGGGCGACATGGGCCCGGAAGGCTCGCACGGGTACGACGTGTATCTGCGCACCGCGGTCAGCGTCGATGCGGGCGGCTGGGCGCACTTCGACTACGTGAAGATGCCCGAGTACCGCTGGGGCATTTTCCTCACGCCGGGCGAGCAGGATCGCAAGATCCACTTCGGCGAGCACAAGGGCGAAGCCGCGTGGCAGGACGTGCCCGGCGAGCATCGCGCGAACCTGCGCCGCATCATCGTCACGCAGGGCGATACGGAACCGGCCTCGGTCGAGCAGCAGCGTCACCTCGGTTTGACCGCGCCGTCGCTGTACGATCTGCGCAACCTGTTCCAGGTCAACGTCGAGGAAGGCCGCCACTTGTGGGCGATGGTGTACCTGCTGCATCGCTACTTCGGCCGCGACGGTCGAGAGGAAGCCGAAGCCTTGCTCGGCCGCCGCTCGGGCGACGAGGACAACCCGCGCATTCTCGGCGCGTTCAACGAGAAAACGCCGGACTGGCTCGCGTTCTACATGTTCACGTACTTCACCGACCGCGACGGCAAGTTCCAGTTGTCGGCGCTCGCGGAGTCGGGTTTCGATCCGCTCGCGCGCACGACGAAGTTCATGCTGACCGAGGAAGCGCATCATATGTTCGTCGGCGAATCGGGCGTGTCGCGCGTGATCCAGCGCACCGCTCAGGTGATGAACGAACTCGGCACCGGCGACGTCGCGAAGATCCGCGCGGCCGGCGCGATCGATCTGCCGACCATCCAGCGCTATCTGAACTTCCATTACTCGGTCACGATCGACCTGTTCGGCGCCGATCATTCGTCGAACGCGGCGACGTTCTATAGCTCGGGTCTGAAGGGCCGCTACGAGGAAGGC
This sequence comes from Paraburkholderia sp. MM6662-R1, assembly GCF_050436245.1. Taxonomy (NCBI): domain Bacteria; kingdom Pseudomonadati; phylum Pseudomonadota; class Betaproteobacteria; order Burkholderiales; family Burkholderiaceae; genus Paraburkholderia; species Paraburkholderia sp. MM6662-R1. Next base: position 4,004,476 of record NZ_JBNDLV010000001.1, read on the forward strand.
AAGCGCGACGACGATCATCGCCTGAACGAGCTTGCTTACAAGCTGCTCGACGTGCAGGACGGCAAGCTCGTCGAGCGCGAAGTGCCGATGCTCAACGCGATGAACGAAGTGCTGCGCGACGATTACATCAAGGACTCGGTTGCGGGCGTTGGGCGCTGGAACAAGGTGCTCGAGAAGGCCGGCATCGACTTTCGCATGACGGTGCCGCACAAGGCGTTCAACCGGCAGATCGGCACGTTCGCCGGCACGCGGGTGTCGCCGGACGGCCGTGTGCTCAGCGAAGCCGAATGGGCCGCCAACGAAGCGAACTGGCTCGCCACGCCGGCAGACCGCGCGTTCGTCGCTTCGCTGATGGGCCGCGTCGCCGAGCCGGGCAAGTTCGCGAACTGGATCGCGCCGCCCGCGATGGGCGTGAACCGTCAGCCGGTCGATTTCGAATACGTGCGCTTCAATTGAAGCAGGCGAGGAAGCCATGAACGGGCCAGTATCGGTCGAAGTTCTGCGGCAGCATCTGATCGATCCGGAGATCTGCATTCGCTGCAATACCTGCGAAGAGACCTGTCCGGTCGATGCGATCACGCACGACGACAACAACTACGTCGTGAAGGCCGACGTCTGCAACGGCTGCATGGCCTGCGTGCCGCCGTGCCCGACCGGCGCGATCGACAACTGGCGCACCGTGCTGAAGGCCGACGCGTATTCGATCGACGAGCAGTTTACGTGGGACGTGTTGCCGGAGCAGAACACGATGGCGGTGCCGGCTGAAGAACCGGTGGCCGCGTCCACCGCGGGCGACAGCGCCGCCGAAGCAGACGGCATCGAAGTGGATACCGTGCGCGGCGCGCTCGTGCCGCCGTGGTCGGCCGCGAAGCCGTACGTGAATCTCTACACGCATAAGGCGCCGACCACCGCGACGGTGGCCGGCAACTACCGGCTCACCGACAGCGCGACGTCGAGCGACATCCATCACATCGTGCTCGATTTCGGCTCGATGCCGTTTCCGGTGCTCGAAGGCCAGTCGATCGGCATTCTGCCGCCGGGAGCTGCCGCCGACGGCCGCGTGCATCACGCGCGCCAGTACTCGATCGCGAGTCCGCGCGATGGCGAGCGGCCCGGCTATAACAACGTGTCGCTGACGGTGAAGCGGGTGTCGCAGCAGCACGGCGACGCGATCGACGGCGTGTGCTCGAACTATCTGTGCGATCTGAAGAAGGGCGACGTGGTCAACGTGATCGGTCCATTCGGCAGCACCTTCCTGATGCCGAATCATCCGAACTCGCATTTGCTGATGATCTGCACGGGCACCGGTTCCGCGCCGATGCGCGCGATGACCGAGTATCGCCGCCGCAAGCGGCTCAAAGGCGCGACCGGCAAGCTGATGCTGTTCTTCGGCGCGCGTACCAAGGAGGAGCTGCCGTACTTTGGACCGCTGACGAATCTGCCGAAGGATTTCATCGACACCACGCTCGCGTTCTCGCGCACCCCGGGACAGGCGAAGCGCTACGTGCAGGACGCAATGCGCGAACGTTCGGCCGACGTCGCGAACCTGCTGAAGGACGACAACACCTATATCTACGTGTGCGGCCTCAAGGGCATGGAGGACGGTGTGCTGCAGGCGCTCAAGGATATCGGCGAGCAGCATCAGCTCGATTGGGAAGCGTTGTGGGCGAAGCTGAAGCGGGAAGGGCGGCTGCATCTGGAGACGTACTGAGCGGCGCGCCGACACGCCGACCCACACCGAAAGCTGCGCGAAAAGGCTCCGCAAAGGCTCGTGAAAGCATGAGCGCTTGCGGGGCCTTTTTGCCTGCGCCATATGCTTGACGGAAGAGCGCAGCGGCTGACCTGTGCGGATCGACGCACCGCGCGCGAAGCGCTTTGAAAATCGCGGACGGTTTGCTACAGTCGGCCCACACAGCCGGCCGCACGCCGGCACTCCCCGCCAAACGCGGCAGTCCGCCACCCGCGCAGCCACTCAGACGGAGCCGTCCGATGAAGCCGATTCGTTCACTTGCGATGATTGCGCTGTTGCAGGCAGCACTCGCGCATCCGGCTAGTGCCGACGATCTCGCGCGGATCAAGGCATCGGGCGTGTTCCGGATTGGCACCGAAGGTACGTACGCCCCGTTCACCTACCACGACGACGCGGGCAAGCTGACCGGCTTCGACGTCGAGCTTGGGAGCGCGATCGCGCAGCGTCTCGGCGTCAAGCCGCAATTCATCGAAGGCAAATGGGAAGGACTGGTCGCCGGTCTCGACGTCAATCGCTACGACGCGGTGATCAACGAGGTCGCGATCACCGACGAGCGCAAGCTCAAATACGATTACTCGGACCCGTACATCACGTCGCACGCGGTGCTGATCGTCGCATCGGAGAACACGACGATCAAATCTTTCGACGACCTGAAGGGCCGCAAATCGGCCAATACGCTGACCAGCAACGTCGGCAGGATCGCGGCCGCGCACGGCGCGCAGGTGATCCCGGCGCAGGGCTTCGACGAATCGATCGAACTGCTCGTCGCGGGCCGCGTCGACGCGACCGTCAACGATTCATTGTCGTTTCTCGACTACAGGAAGCGCGAGCCCGAGGCGAGGATCAAGGTCGTCGCGGTCGATACGTCGCCCGATAGCAGCGACAAGTCGGCCGTACTGATCCGCAAGGGCAATCCGAAGCTGCGCCTGGCGATCGACGACGCGCTCGCCGGCATGAGAAAAGACGGTACGTATCAGCGGATTTCGCTGAAGTACTTCGGCCGGGACGTGTTTCATTGACCGTCGGCCGAAACGTTGACGCGGATAAATCCACATTAAAAAAGAAGGGGCGTCGAAACGCCCCCTCTTCGTTGTCGTCAGCCCGTCGAACATGCGGCGTGCCGCACGTTCAACGCGGCAGACGCTGGCCTCACACCGTCGCGTCGCTCAGCGCGGCGTCGAAGAAACGCTCCTGGGCATCCGTGTTCACGCGTGCATACGCGCGGTTCACGCCGCTGATCACCGCGCGGATCGACGCGGTGATCAGGTTCGCATCGACACCGACGCCGAACGCGCTGCCGGCCACATCGGTGCCGGCCATTTCGGCGATCGCGATCGCGCGCGCATCGGCGCCCTGCGTGAGCGCGCGTTCCTCGTAGTGCTGGATGCGCACGGGCACGTCGAAGGCGTGCATCAGCGCGTCGAGCGGGCCGTTGCCGGCGCCGCTCAGCACGCGCGGCGTGCCGTTGATTTCGACGTTGAGCTTGATGTGCTCGCGGCCGTCATGCTCGGACAGGCTGTGGCTGATATAGCGGACCGGCTCGGCCGTGCGCACGTATTCCTGCTGGAACAGTTCCCAGATCTGCGCGGGCGTGACTTCCTGGCCGCTCTGGTCGGTGAAACGCTGCACGGCCGAGCTGAAATCGACCTGCAGACGGCGCGGCAACACGACGCCGTAGCTCTGCTCGAGCAGGTACGCGATGCCGCCCTTGCCCGACTGGCTGTTCACGCGAATCACGGAGTCGTAGGTTCGGCCGAGGTCGCTCGGATCGATCGGCATGTACGGCACTTCCCAGATCGCGTCCGGCTTCTGCGCGGCGAAGCCCTTCTTGATCGCGTCCTGGTGCGAGCCCGAGAACGCGGTGAAGACGAGATCGCCGACATACGGATGACGCGGATGCACCGGCAACTGCGTGCATTCCTCGGCCGTGCGCGCGACTTCGTTGATGTTCGAGAAGTCGAGCTCGGGGTCGACGCCCTGCGTGTACAGGTTCAACGCGAGCGTGACGAGGTCGACGTTGCCGGTGCGCTCGCCGTTGCCGAACAGGCAACCTTCGACGCGATCCGCACCCGCCATCACCGCGAGCTCCGCGGCCGCGACGGCCGTGCCGCGGTCGTTATGCGGGTGGACGGAGACGATCAGCGAGTCGCGACGCGCGAGATTGCGGTGCATCCATTCGATCTGGTCGGCGTAGACGTTCGGCGTGGCCATTTCGACGGTGGCCGGCAGATTGACGATCGCCTTGTGCTCGGGCGTCGGTTGCCAGATGTCGAATACCGCGTCGCAGACTTCCTTCGCGAATTCGAGTTCGGTGCCGCTGAACACTTCCGGGCTGTATTGCAGCGTGAAGTGCGTGTCCGGTTGCGCGTCGGCGAGGCGTTTCATCGTGCGCGCGGCCTTCTGCGCGAGTTCGATCACGCCGCTCTTTTCGAGGCCGAACACGATCTTGCGGAATTCCGGCGCGGTCGCGTTGTACAGATGGACGATCGCGCGCGGGGCGCCGCGCAACGATTCGAAAGTACGCTCGATCAGATCGTCGCGCGCCTGCGTGAGCACTTCGATCGTCACGTCGTCGGGAATATGGCCGCCCTCGATCAGCTCGCGCACGAAGTTGAAATCGGTCTGCGACGCCGACGGAAACGCGACTTCGATTTCCTTGAAGCCGATCTGCACCAGCGTCTTGAACATGCGCATCTTGCGCTCGGCGTTCATCGGCTCGAACAGCGCCTGGTTGCCGTCGCGCAGGTCGGTGCTCATCCAGATCGGCGCGCGCGTGATGGTGCGCGACGGCCACTGGCGATCCGTCAAATTGATCGGCTTGAACGAACGGTACTTGGTAGCAGGGTTTTTCAACATTTTCATCATCCGGGGGAGAGACCGTGGAATGGGTGTCGACCGGACGACGAAAACGCGATACAGGGCCGCCGGTCGGAAACCGGGGCTGGGTCAGTTACTGGGGATTCAAGCGATGCTTCGGTGTATCAGAGAGAAGCGGACGCGCGCAGCAGCAGACCTAGCCCGGTAGAGCGGGCTAGTAGTAGCGATAGGGTGGTCTGGGCGCGGTACATAGTGCGCAATGGGAACATATTATTGAGAAAGCGTCAAGGGCCGAGGTGGAGTGGGCCGCGGCCTGCTCGGCTGCAGAAGGGGGCGAGCGGCCGCTCGCATGGAAGGTGCCGTGGGACGCTCGCGCGGCACTCGATTCAGGGGTGAGCTCACGAGGCGTCGTCAATTCACAGAGCAGGAGGTGAACATGAAAAGGGTAGCGAAGATATCCGGCCTCGCGAGGATCTGCGCGTGCGCGGCGTTGGCATGTGGGTTCGTCGGGCAGGCCGGCGCGCAGGGGCTCAGCGCGCAGAACGACATGAATGCGCCGCAGAACAGTACAGGTCTGATGCCGCAGGCGGCGCGCGGCAGCGAGTATCCGACGCATGGCAACCAGCAGGCGGGCGAGCTGAATCTGAATCCGACCGATCCGCGTGCGCAACTGGTCAACGGCTTGCCGAACAACGCGAGCGCGGGCGGCTATGGCGCGCCGCTGGCGGGCGTGCGTACTTACGTGCAACCGCCCCAGCCGGCGAATTGAGACTGGCGAAGCAGGATCGGCAGACGAAGACTACGACGCTGAAGGCGGCAAGCCGAAGCCGTTGCGTGCCGCGCAGTCTTCGTCGACGCCCCGCGTTGATCACGCGCCGGACCAAAGTCGCAACGTATCGCTGTTCACCATCACCGATACGCCTATCGTGACGAGGATCAGCGGCAGCAGCGCCGAGCCGTAGCGCCGGATCGGCGCGCCGAGCAACGGGTGGTCGACCAGCCATGCCGCGCCCGCGCACCAGAGCCCGATCATCACGACGAACACGAGCGAAACCAGCGCGTTCTCGGCGGGCGTACGACTCGCGTACAGCGGCACGTAGACGGCGAGGTTGTCCGAGCCGTTGGCGATGGCGACGCTCGCGACGGTCCAGCTCGATGAGCCGCGAACGGATGGCGGGGCGCTTGCGCGGCTGTCCTCGCCATCTTCGCTGGCGTTGCGCCGCGCGTGGCCGGGACCGAAGCGCTGCCAGGCCTTGTGCAGGCCCACGACGATCGGCAGCAAGCCGAGCAGGCCCACATAACCGGCCGGCAGGCGCGTGAGCAAGGTCGCGAGCACGAGCGCCGCGGCGACGAGGATCAAAGAGCCCGCGTACTGTCCCGCGACCACACGGCGCCGCTCCACGCCCGTTTCGGTCAGAAAGCCGAGCAGCACGAACAGGTTGTCGATATTGGTCGCGGCGTAGGCGACGATCGCGAGCAGGACGAGGCTGAGCATGAAGAAGCCGAGATCGTTACCGGGGGTAGAGTCGTTTTGAATTCGCCGCGCAATGTGGGCAACCGGGCTGCCGGCTGCGCCATCGAGGGCGCGACCGGTCAACACAATGCCGATGCGCTGGGTCAAGGTCAAGCGGCAGGCGGCCGCGAAGCCCGGCGACGGGGTCGTAAGCTACAATGACCGAGGCTTTGAACAACGGAACATCGATGAAGATTCGCCTTCTCTCTATCGCCTGTGTCGCGAGCGCCGTGGCGCTGCTGGCGGCCTGCACGATCGGTACCCGCAACTCGGGCGCATGCGAACAATTGATGCGCAGCAAGCTGGCCGAGGCGTCGTCGGGGATGTCGTCGGATACGCTGCGGGTCACGCATCGCGGGGCCGCGATTCGCGGCTCGCGCGTCGTGGTGGAGGGGACGATCGAGCATCGGGTAAGCGCGTCCGAGGTGGCGGTCTCCGCGCCGCTCGCGGCATCGGCATCGCAAGCGGCGACGGACGTCAACGTGGCCGCGAAGCCGGCCGAGCCGAAGAGGGTCAGCACGCCGGCCGCTGCCGAGTGCACGTTCCACGGCGAAGAGCTGGACGTATTCCGCTGGCTCGCGCCGGCAAAGCTGGCCGCGCCGGCCGCGCAACCCGCCAGCGCGGCGGGCTGAGTTCCCGCCCGCGTCTCGCGCCATCGCTGCGCATCCAACCCAATCAACCTCAGAACGCGTAATACGGCCCCTGGCCGGCCGACGTATTGCGCGCCGCAATCGCCGTGTAAATGCGTTTGCCGTAAAAGAACGGCAAGCCCCAGCCGAAGCCCTGACTCGAATTGCCGGCGAGATTGTCGAACGCGTTGTTCGACGACGAGAACAGCGTGCTCGAATTGGCTATGTCGAATGACACCGTGCTCGACACGCCATCGATGCCGGTGATCGACGCGCTCGCCGACTGCGTCGAAGTCGGGCAGTACCAGAAGCCGCACAACGGGAACTGCGTCGAATGGAAGAACAGGCCGTTCGAGCCGCTGTCGAGATAGCTCACCGCATAGGTCTGACCGCCCGAGTTCGTCGTCACGTAGCCGGTCGCGGCGTTCGCCTTCAGGACGTTCGGGCTCGTCAGCGTGTTGTTCGACTGGGTGCCGATGCCGAAGATCAACGAGCCCGACACGCTGGCCGCGCCCGCATCGGCGACGGCCGGCAGGTCGATCACGACGCCGTTGTTGTCGAGCGGGAAGCTGCTGACCGGGTTGGTCACCTGCTGTGCGAGCGGCTGCGCGGTTGCGGTGCAGCCGCTCGTCGTGCAGCTGTAGTACCAGCGCGGCAATGCGGAGTTCGAGCAGCCGTTGCCGCAGTCGACCGGGAACAGGCCCACGCCGAGGATCCCGTTCGAGTGCAGGCTCGACACCGTCAGCAGCGACGCGCCGGAGTTCGCGCAGTCGGTGGGTGCGGCGGGCAGCGCACTGTCGGCGATTACCTGGATCGGAATCGATGACGCCTGTTGGCCAGCCATGCGTACGTCCGCGTTGCGGATCGAGCCCCACGCATAACCGCTGCCGAACACCGCGCATTCGGCGCTCACGCCGCCGCCCGCGGCGATGCTCGGCAGCGACAGGGTCGTCGGCAGCGCCGATGCGAGGATGCGCAGGCCGTTCGAGCCGGTGTCGACCTGGATGTCGTCGATCGTCGCGCAGTTGCTGGTGCCGGCCTGGCAGACGGTGACGCTCGTCGTCAGCATGTTGCGCGTACTGCCGGGCGATACGCCGACCGTGACCAGCTGCACGTTGGGCGTGGTCGATTGCGGCACGTTCGCGCTCCGCGTCGTGTTCGACGCGCTCGTGGAACTGGTCGACGAGGTCGGCGCGGTCGCGGACGGCGTCGAGCCCGAGCCGGACGAGCTGGACGAGGAACTGCCGCCTCCGCCGCCGCAGCCGACGAGGGCCGCGCAGACGATCAGAAGCAGGGCATGGAAACGCAAGGCGGATTTCATGGCGTGGCGATCCGTCGGGTGGAACTCAGGCGTGAAGGGGGCGCGAGCGACGCGTGCGGGGCGCACGCGTTACTGGATGTCGTCGGAGGTGACGCCGGCGGGCAAAGCCGCCGGCAGCCACGCGCGGCCGACGTAGCCGCGCATCGGTCCGCCGGACTCGACGATCACGTCGGCGCGCGTGACCCGCGACGAATGCAGATTGCCGCTGCCGGCCGCCGCCGCGGCGCCTGTCTTGTACGAGTCGCCGTATTTGCCGAGTAGCGCGTGCAGATCCGGCATCGTCGGGCCTTGCCACGCGTAGGCGACGATCAGGCCGGTGCTGGTCGCGTATTCGTTGATGGTCGTATTGCCAGCGTCGGTCCACGTGCGCTCGCGCAGTGCGCCATTGAGCAGCGTGCGCGGCGCGCTCGCGCCCGACACCGCCTGGCTCGGCATCGTGCCGCCCAATTCGGCATGCGCGCCGAAGCTCGCGCAGCACGCGACGAGGGCGATCGCCGAGGCGATCGCGGATGGATTGAGACAGGACTGGGACATGAGGCCTTCCTCTTTTGGCGCCGGATTTTTTATTGAGATAACTCGATTAGTCTAGCGCTGGTTTTTTCTGGTCTTTGCACATCGCGGCGGACAGGACCGCACGCCATGTTTAAAAACAAGCCGCATGCAGACCGGAAGCCCTTATTCGGCGGGCCTCCGGCAAAGACTTGGGAATACTCCCAAGGTCAACTCGAAAGTGTTATTTAGTGTTAAATTTACCTCATAAGAAGGCAAATAGCATGATGGGCGCGGACTTTTTTCCCGTGGTCGCTTCGTAGCCGTGGCATGTGGCGATTCGCGGGCAAACCCCAGTTTTTGCACAGGCCTCACCGGGACCGGTAAAATGTTGGGTTGATCCACGGAAACTTGCCGTGGCGTAGCGGAAGGATTCCCCGAACATGACTGATTTTCGTCTCACCAAGCGGTTTGCAGTAATGCTCATGGCAGGCGGGCTGGTCGCCGGCTGCGGCACCTCGTCGCCGACCAAAATCGACTATAGGAGCGACTCCCGTTCTAAGCAGGTATCGCTTGCCGTACCGCCGAACATGATCGACGAGACGGCCGATCAGCGTTCGCTGCCGCCGCAGGGCGGCGAAACCTCGCTGTCCACGCTGAAACAGGTGCAGGCACAGGCGCCGGCCGGCGACGCGGTCGCGGTCGTGCCGCCCGTCCAGGGCATCCACATCCAGCGCGACGGCACCGAGAGCTGGCTCGTGATCGACAACAAAACGCCCGATCAGGCCTGGCCGCAAATCCGCCGCTTCTGGCAGGAGCAGGGCTTCCTGCTCGTCGTCGACCAGCGCGACAAGGGCGTGATGGAAACCGACTGGAACGAAACCCACGCGCAGATCAACGACGGCTTTATCCGCAACACGCTGTCGAAGGCGATGGGCAACAGCTACGTGAGTTCGGAGCGCAACAAGTTCCGCACGCGTCTCGAAGCGGCGCCGAATGGCGGCACCTATGTGTTCGTCAGCCAGAAAGGCATGCGTGAGGCGATCACCGGTACGAACAACGAGTCGACCCAGTGGCAACCCAAACCGAACGACCCGGCGCTCGAGCAGGAATACCTGAAGCGCCTGATGGTCTCGCTGGCGCGGGCCGATTCGGGTAGCAACGCGGGTGGCACACAGAACGCCGAGCTGTCGCCCGCGGGCACGCAGATCGCGCCGAACGCGGCGACGGCGGGTGCGAAGTCGGCGACGGCCGCCGTTGTCGCGCAGAACGTCGCGCTCGCGGCGCAACCGCCTATGCCGGACGAGGATTCGTCCAACAACACGTCGGCGCAGCTCTCATCGACCGAACTCACGCTCGGCGAGCCGTATGACCGCGCGTGGCTGCGCGTGGGCCTCGCACTCGATCGCAGCAATTTCACGGTCGACGATCGCGACATGAGCCGCGGCCTCTATTTCGTGCGCTACGTCGATCCGAAGGATATGTCGTCGGCCGAGCAGGGCTTCTGGAGCCAGGTCTTCCACGGCAAGAAGGAGAAGGTCGCCAAGCAGTATCGCGTGAACGTGCGCGCCGTGACGCCGAACCAGACCCGCGTGGCCGTGGTCGACGACAAGGGGCAACTCGACGAAAGCTCGCAGGCCAAGCAGATCATGAGCCTGATGGCCGACCAGCTGCACTGATACGAGAGCCTCGCGGCCGACGCCGCCGGTTCGACGAAACCGCCCGGAGAAATCCGGGCGGTTTTTTTTGACTATGCATTTGACGCGCGAAGGGCGCGCGCGTGAGCCAATCTAACGTGACCGGATCGGCAAGCCGCGACCCGGCGCGGTTGCCGATTGACTGCGTGCGCTCAGGTATCCGCGCGCCGCGTCCCCATCCACGGCAAGCGCTTGACTACGCCGGTCGCCAACGCGGTGCCGACCAGAATCACCGCGCACCCTTCGAGCATGCCGGGCGACACCGTCTCGCCGAGAAACAACGCGCCCCACAGAATGCCGAAGATCGGAATCACGAAGGTCACGGTGATCGCGCGCGTCGGCCCGGCGACCGCGATCAGATGGAAGAAAAGCATGTACGCGATGCTGGTACAGGCGACGCCGAGCGCGATCACCGCGCCCCACGCGCGCAGCGAGATCGGCGCGGCGGGCCAGTAGATGACCGCGAGCGGCAGCAGCACGATCGTCGCGCCGATCATCGTGCCGGTCGCGACGGTCAGCGCGTCGACGCCAGTCAGGTGACGCTTCGTGTAGTTGGCGGCGATGCCGTAGAGCAGCGTGGCGCCGAGCGCGGCGCCGGCCGCGAGCGCGACGCTCAGCGGCGAGGCGGCCGAGCCGGCCGGCGCCGCGATCTGATCCCACACGAGCATCAGCACGCCGAGAAAGCCGACCACGAGACCAAGCGTGCGCAGTGCGCTGAGCCGGTCGCGCAGCCACAGGAAGCCGACCAGCGCGCCCCACAGCGGCGCGCACGCATTGATCACCGACGTGACGCCCGCCGACAGTGTCAGCTCGGCATACGCGAACAGGCAGAATGGTGCCGCCGAATTGACGATACCGACCACGAGCAGCGGCACTGCGTGCGTGCGCAACACGGTGGCGGACTGTTGCAGCGGCCGTCGCGCGATCAGCACGATCGCGAGAAAGAGCGCGCCGATGCCGACGCGCAGCGCCATCAGCGGCGCGACGCCGAAGTCGGTCACGCCGACGCGGATGAACAGGAACGATGCGCCCCACAGGGCAGCGAGGATCAGCAGTTGCAGCAGGTTTCTGGTTTTCATTGGAATGGCGCCCCGCGCAGTTGAGTCAGGACGCCAGCTCATCGTAACAGTGCGATCGCGCGAATCGTTTCAGTACAGGATGAAACGGCAAGATCCGGGAGACAGCCGCGTCCGATGAGGTCGATGGTAAGCGCTGCGAGGGCGCGCGCCAAACGAGCAATTCTCGCCGATATGTGAGAAAAATTGCATCGGCGGAACGGCAGTGGGGATGGGATCGGAAATGGCGCCCGCGATGCGTGGGCGGCCGTCCGAAAAGAGGTGAATTGCATTGCGCCGTTACTGGCGCGACCTCAATGCGGAATCATCCATGGCAGGACGTTCTGCTGCGCCCAGACGAGCACACCAAGCAGCACCGTCAGCAGAATCGAATGTTTGAAGGTCTTGGCGAACACGACGCCTTCCTTGCCCTTCAACTCGGTGGTCGCGACGCCGGTCGCGATGTTCTGCGGCGAGATCATCTTGCCCATCACGCCGCCCGACGAGTTGGTCGCCGCCATCAGCACCGGATTCAGATTGAGCTGTTTGGCCGCGACCACCTGCAGATTGCCGAACAGCGCATTGCCCGACGTATCGCTGCCCGACAGGAACACCGCCACCCAGCCGAGGAACGCCGACACGAGCGGAAACAGCGGCCCGACCGACGCAACGCCGAGACCGAGCGTGTAGGTGAGTCCCGAGTAGTTCATCAGGTAAGCGAGGCCGACGATCGTTGCCACGGTCAGGATCGCGATGCGCGTTTGCACCCACGTATCGGAGATCGCCTTGCCGAACTCGGCGGGCGAGAGCCGTACGACGAACGCCGTGATGAGCGCGGCGACGAGGATCGCGGTACCGGTCGCGAGCGGCTGGAAGTCCCAGACCGCGCCGTACGGCGTGTTGTAGAGCGTGATGAACACGGCCTTGTCGAGACCGGGCCACGACACCTTGAGGTCGCCGATCGTGAAGATCCTCGCGATCGTCCAGATGATCACGACGACCGACACGATGATCCACGGATACCAGCCCTGTGCGCCGCCGATCTTGCCGCGCACCTCGCTGATGCGATCGACGTTGACCGCGAATTTCGGATCGCCGGCGGGCTTCCAGACGCGTAGGAACGCAACGGTGAGGATCAGCGAAACCAGCGACGACAGCACGTCGGTCAGGCTGTAGTTGATGAAGTTCGAGACGACGAACTGGGTCAGCGCGAAGCTCAGGCCCGAGACCAGCAGCACCGGCCAGATCCGCAGCATGTTGCGAAAGCCCGCGTACACGGCGATCACATAGAAGGGCAGCAGGACCGCGAAGAAAGGCAATTGCCGCCCGACCATCTTGCCGAGCACATCGGACGGCAGATGCGTGACCGCGCCGAGCACCGTGATCGGCACGCCGAGCGCGCCGAACGCGACCGGCGCGGTGTTGAAGATCAGCGTGAAGGTCAGCGCTTCGAGCGTCGGAAAGCCGAGCATGATCAGCAGCGAGCTCGTGATCGCGACCGGCGTGCCGAAACCCGAAATGCCCTCGAGCAGCGCGCCGAACGAAAAGCCGACCACGACGAGCACGGTGCGCCGGTCGTTCGGCAGATTGTCGATCATCCACAGGCGGAAGGCCTCGAAGCGTCCCGAGCGCTGCGCGATGTTGTACAGCAGGATCGCAGTGAACACGATCCACATCACTGGCCAGATCGCGAACACGACGCCAGCCGCGACCGAGTTGAACGCGAGCCCGACCGGAAACTGCCAGACGAAAATCGCCACGATCAAACCGATGATCAGTCCCGCGAGCGACGCTTGCCACGCGGGCCTGCGCGCCCAGCCGAGCAGCGCGAGCACGGCGATGATCGGCAGCGCGGCGACGATGAACGACGGAAAAAGCGAATTGCCAACCGGAGTGAGTAGTTGATGAAACATCACGTCTCCTTCGTTGTTGTGTATTTCGACGCGGGGGATTGCGCATGACGGCGCGTCGCTCTGATTCGGCGGACGCTCGCAAGTGGCCTCGACAAAGCGGCGTCGCCCGATTTAAGCGGGTGCTGCATGAAACCTTCCAAGGATAGAGCGCCTTACCGGCGCGTCAAGCCGGGAAAGTACGAGCGGGGTATGCGCGGTGGAGGGCGATACGCGCGGAAAAACGACTCATGAAGAAGCGCGCGCGCCGGCAGTTGAAGTGCCGGCGCGTGCACGCTCCGCGACGAAAGAGGACAGGTCAATGCGAGTGGCCGCCCCCATGACCGCCCCAATGGCCGCCCCAATAACCGCCAATGCCGATCGCAATCGACGGTCCGTAGTAGGCGGGGTAGCCGTAATAAGCGGGATAAGGCGGCGGCGGATAGTAGGCGGGATAAACCGGCGGCGCCGCATACACGGGCGCGGGGACCGCATAACCGGGCGGCATGTCTTGCGGTGCGACCTGCATTTGCGCCTGGGCTTGAGGCGGCTGCTGTTGATCGGTCGCCGGCGCGGTTTGGTCGGCTGTGGTCGCGGGCGCGGTCGAATAGTACGACGGGTAATAGCCGGCGGGATAGTAGCCGGCGGGGTAATAGCAGCCTGCCAAAAAGAGACTCGAGGCGAGCACGCAAATCGCGGTGGCGGGCCGCGCGAACCTCGCGGAAAAACTGGACGAATCGCGTGGCGTCGAGAGGCGCACCACGCAAAGATGGGTGACGACGCGGGACTTCATGGCGCGCTCCTCGATGAACCGATGCCGCCTTGCGCGACGTCGTTACGAGGAGCTTACGCTCTTGCCGCGGCAGCGCTGTGGCAAAACTGCAACCGCATATTTCAGCCTATTTCCACGCGCGTTGTCGGGACGAGGGCGCACCGCATCCGGCGCCCTTGGCAGTCCGGATCGTGGTCCGAAAAAATCGTTTGCTGTCCTGTATGAACCGTTAGACGCTCATCTGACGCAACGCTCACTTGCCGCTCACTTGCCGACCTGGTTACCGATGACGCCGCCTACCGCCGCGCCGCCCAACGTCGACAAGCCATTGCCGCCGATCGCCGCGCCAGCGGCGCCGCCGACACCCGCGCCGATCGCGGTATCGCGTGTGCGTGGGGACATGTCGCCGCATGCCGCGAGACCCGCGACAAGTGAAAGGGCGGCTGCGACCGTACCAAGACGAGTACCGAGATGACGGATCGATTTCATGATGCTGACTCCGCTCGTTATTGGAAACAGATGTTTCCTTCTCTCAGCACGCAACGTGCCTGCTCGATGCGGTGGAATAAAAAAGCCCGCCATGCCGGCGGGCTTCGATACTGCAGTGCTGGTTCGCGCAAATCGCGCAACCCGCTCATTGCCGCTGATAAATCTCCGCGCCTTGCTTCATGAACTCGATCGACTTTACTTCCATGCCTTTCTTCAGCGCTTCGTCGTCGGTGACGCCTTGTTGCGCGGCGAACTCGCGTACGTCCTGGGTGATCTTCATCGAGCAGAAGTGCGGGCCGCACATCGAGCAGAAATGCGCGACCTTGGCCGAATCCTTCGGCAGCGTTTCGTCGTGGAATTCGCGCGCCTTGTCCGGGTCGAGACCGAGATTGAACTGGTCTTCCCAGCGGAATTCGAAGCGCGCCTTCGACAGCGCGTTGTCGCGCACCTGCGCACCCGGATGACCCTTCGCGAGATCGGCGGCATGCGCGGCGAGCTTGTACGTGATGATGCCGGTCTTCACGTCGTCCTTGTTCGGCAGACCGAGGTGTTCCTTCGGCGTCACGTAGCACAGCATCGCGGTGCCGAACCAGCCGATCATCGCGGCGCCAATGCCCGACGTGATGTGGTCGTAGCCCGGCGCGATGTCGGTGGTCAGCGGCCCGAGCGTGTAGAACGGCGCCTCGTCGCACCAGTCGAGCTGCAGGTCCATGTTTTCCTTGATCAGCTGCATCGGCACATGGCCCGGACCTTCGATCATCACCTGCACGTCGTGCTTCCACGCGATCTGCGTGAGTTCGCCGAGCGTCTTCAGCTCGCCCAGTTGCGCTTCGTCGTTCGCGTCGTAGATCGAGCCGGGACGCAGGCCGTCGCCGAGCGAGAAGGCCACGTCGTAGGCCTTCATGATTTCGCAGATCTCTTCGAAATGCTCGTACAGGAAGCTTTCCTTGTGATGCGCGAGACACCACTTCGCCATGATCGAGCCGCCGCGCGACACGATGCCGGTCATCCGGTTCGCCGTGAGCGGCACATATTGCAGACGCACGCCCGCGTGGATCGTGAAGTAGTCGACGCCTTGCTCGGCCTGCTCGATCAGCGTGTCGCGGAAGATTTCCCAGGTGAGGTCTTCAGCCTTGCCGTTGACCTTTTCGAGCGCCTGATAGATCGGCACCGTGCCGATCGGCACCGGGCTGTTGCGGATGATCCATTCGCGCGTTTCATGAATGTGCTTGCCGGTCGACAGATCCATCACCGTGTCGCCGCCCCAGCGGATCGCCCACGTCATCTTGTCGACTTCCTCGCCGATCGACGATGTCACCGCCGAGTTGCCGATGTTCGCATTGACCTTCACGAGGAAGTTGCGGCCAATGATCATCGGCTCGCTTTCCGGGTGGTTGATGTTGTTCGGGATGATCGCCCGGCCGCGCGCGATTTCCTCGCGCACGAATTCCGCGGTGATTTCGGTGAGGCCGTTCGGACCGAACGCGCTCGCGCCGAATGCCTGGCCGGGGTGCTGACGGCCCATCATCGCGGCGAGCTTAGCGCCGTTCGGGCCGCTCGTCTTCAGGGTCTCGAGGTACTCGGCACGGCGCTGGTTTTCGCGAATCGCGATGTATTCCATTTCCGGCGTAATGATGCCTTGCTTCGCGTAGTGCATCTGCGTCACGTTCCTGCCGGCGATCGCGCGGCGCGGCGTGCGATGCAGTCCCGGAAAGCGCAGCTGCGCGGTGGCCGGATCGGCGGCGCGCTCGCGGCTGAAGCTGCTCGACAGACCGGTCAGCGGCTCGGTGTCGCCGCGCTCCTCGATCCACGCCTCGCGCAGTGCGGGCAGACCCGCGCGGATGTCGATCTCCGCGTCCGGGTCGGAGTAGGGGCCCGACGTGTCGTACACGTAGATCGGCGGATTCTTTTCGCCGCCGAAGCTGTCGGGCGTGTCGGCCTGCGAGATTTCGCGCATCGGCACGCGGATGTCGGGGCGCGAGCCGGTCACGTAGACCTTGCGCGAATTCGGCAACGGCGCGACGGCGGCCTCGTCCACGTGGGCTTCGGCGGAAATAAACTTCGGGTTGGCGTTCATGTAAGTCTCCGTACAAAGTGGGGCGGCTAAGCAGGAGACCGAGATGGAAGTAGTCGGAAATCGCGGAGAGGTGAGGCACTTGGGGCTGGAGCGAAATCCGTACGCTTCCCTGCGCTGGCATTATCCAGATCAGGTTCAAAGGGTATTTCTCACCCACGCAACACGGACCTCCAGCTCCGCGCTACGCAGGACCCCCGCGTTAGCAGCGCACACGATACACCGCCCGCCCGCGGTTTGGCAACCTGTCTGAATGACTCAAAAAAACTGGTCCGGATGAAACCAGACATCTCCTATGCTTGATTCGAGACCGCATCAGACAGGGCAACTTACAGCGAGGGAACGGCCGCCTTACAGTGAAAAATCGTCGGCGGCTTCAGGCTGATACAGGATTTTGTCGAGCTTGAGCACTTTCTGATCGCCGCTGGGTGGCGTGAAGCGGACGCTCTCGCCGCGGCGCGCGCCGAGCAGCGCGAGGCCAGCCGGCGAGAACACATTCAGGCGCCCTTGCGCGAAATCGGCGTTGGGCGGATAGACGACGGTCCACGTCATCTGTTCGCCGCTCGCTGCGTCGATCAGCGTCGCTTGCGAGTTCATCGTGACGACGTCGGCGGGGATGTCGTGCGAGTCGACGATCACCGCGCGTTCGAGCACATCGTCGAGCATGTGCTGCAACTTGGCGTCGGTGGCCGCGTATTTTTCTAGGCGGGTCACGTCGAGTTCGGTCAGGTAGCAGGTTTTGATCTTCTTCATCATCAGGACTCCGGATAAGGCGGTCATGGATGGCCGCGTGCAACGACCCATGGGGTGGTCGGCGGATGAGTGGACGAATGGGAGAGCCCGGTGCCCGGCGACGCGGCCCTGGGTATTGGCGGGCTGCGTCAGCGAGGGCGCCGGGCGGCGTGAAGCGGGACCGTTCGGGACGTCTCGCCGGGGCCGTGCGACGCGACGTCCGCGCGCGCGCACTCGCCTGCGCGGCATGGCCGCAAGCGGGCGAGAGCACGGAAAGTCGGACGACGCAGAGAAGTCACGGGCAAAACGACCAGGTATTGGGGAAAAGCGATCGAGAGGTGCCGGGCGACAAAGCGTGAGGCCGCGCGGCAGCAGCGAGACGAAAGTTTGATGTTAGCACGCTGTCTCACGCAGCTCCGTTTGCGACGTCGCGCCCGTCGATTGACCGTTTTTGTGCGGTGCGAGAAGAAAGCGGTGTGGTCCGCATTGCGTTCAAGCCAGTCAGAGGATTGCCGTTAAACAAAGTGCAGCGAAGGCCGCACTCCGGCGAAGCGATTCGCGGGATGGCGCGTGAATGGCGCGAGGCGACTCGCGCCGATTGACAAAGAGGTGCACATGAAAGCGGAAAGCAGGCGGTGGCGAACGTTCGGTCGCACAGTCGCGGTGGTGGCATTGCTTGCCGCGCCGCTGGCGGCGCCGGCGGCATCGACGGTGACGGGCGGCGTGATCCGGTTCGTGGGGATGATCGTTGCACCGCCGATGCAGATCAGCGGGGATACGGCGCCCATTGGCGTCGCCGTCGGTAGCGCGAGCGTGGCGGGTCAGCGCTTTTCGCGCACGGTGACATTCAGCGCGCCGCCGGGCGTCGTCAGCGGGGCCGATGTCGCGCTCGAAGTGAACGGCGGCACGCAGTCGCGCGATCTGGTGGCGGCGCGGTTCGTCGATGGCACCGGGCGTGTCGCGACGGCCCGCGACGGCCACTACGCGGTCGATCGCGCGGGCGGCGTGCTGTCGCTGAACGCGAAGCGCACCGATACGGACACGCGCGTGACGGTGGTGGTCAGTTACGACTGAGTCGCGGGCGAGCTTTGGCTGGCTCATCCCATGCCGGAAAAAAATTAAAAGAGGCTTGTCATAACCGGCCGCGCGGCTCGACAAACGTGCAGATTACGATCGGAGCACGTCATGTCGACCGCGCACAATCGCTCGATACTTCAGCGCTTTACGACTTTTTCGACGCCCGCCGTCGGCCTTGCGCTGTTTCTGCTGAGCGGTTCTGGCATCAGTGCGGCCGACGCGGCCGGGCCCCTATGCGCCACGCACAGCCCCGCGCACCGCGTCGCGCTCGTCGAGCTGTACAGCAGCGAGGGCTGCGATAGCTGCCCGCCCGCCGACCGCTGGCTCAGTCAATGGAAAAGCGACGGCGCCGCGCACGGCATCGTGCCGCTCGCGCTGCACGTCGACTACTGGAACAGCCTCGGCTGGACCGACCGCTTTTCCCAGCATCGCTTCACCGAACGTCAGCAGACGCTGACGCGTCTCGCGGGCGCGCACACGCTCTATACGCCGGAAGTGTTCGTCGCGGGCCGCGAGCTGCGCGACTGGTCGCAACGCGACAGTTTCGAGCGCCGCATCGACGAGCTCGTCGCCGAACCCGCCCAGGCGAGCGTCGCACTTGCGCTGAGCCCGCGTGCGCCCGGCGCGTTCGATGTCGATGCGCAGTTCAGCACGACGGCAGCCGCCGCCACGGGTGCGTTGAGCGCCTATCTCGCGATCTACGAGAACGCGCTGACGACGCAGGTCGGCGCGGGCGAAAACCGCGGCGCGACGCTGCATCACGAGCGCGTCGTGCGCGCCTGGTTCGGGCCCGTGCCGCTCGTCTCCGGTCACGCGCGGATTCATCAGGACATCGATGTACACGCTGCGAGCGTCGATGCGCAAGCCGATCCGAGCGCCAACGCCGCCGGCCGCTTCGGCGTGGTCGCGTTCGTCGAAAGCGACGCGAGCGGCGACGTGCTGCAAGCGACCGACCTTCCCGCGTGCCGTTGATCGACCTCGCGCGCGCCGCATTCACTACCGCTGCTCGAGGAGAGCCCCATGTCCACACCCCACGCCTTGCGCCCCAGCGCACCCACCGCGCCCACCGCGCCGAAGCGCGGCGCCATTCATCCGCTGTGGCTGCGCATCACGCATTGGCTGAACGCGCTCGCCGCGATCGTGATGATGCTGTCGGGCTGGCGCATCTACGACGCGTCGCCGATCTTCCCGGCGTTCAGCTTCCCGACCGCAATCACGCTGGGCGGCTGGCTCGGCGGCGCGCTGCAATGGCACTTCGCGGCGATGTGGCTGCTGGTGTTCAACGGCCTCATGTATATCGCGCTGAATCTCGCGAGCGGGCGTTTCGTGCGCAAGTTCCTGCCGCTGACGCCGCGCGCGGTACTGCGCGATTTCGTCGCCGCGTTGCGCGGGAAGCTGTCGCATGGCGATCTGCGCGTCTACAACGCGGTGCAGAAATTCGCCTACCTGTTCGCGATCGCCGATCTGATCGTGCTCGTGCTATCGGGGCTCGCGATCTGGAAGTCGGTGCAGTTTCCGCTGCTGCGCGAACTGATGGGCGGCTATGACAACGCGCGCATCGTGCACTTCAGCGCGATGTCGCTGCTGGCCGCGTTTCTCGCCGTGCATCTGGCGATGGTCGCGCTCGTGCCGCGCTCGTTGCTCGCGATGTTGCGCGGACGTTGAGCCCGCGGCTGCCCACGCGCATGCTCACGCTCATGAAATCGCAACGCGAATTCCAAACGGATACCGAATCATGAACAAGCCGATAGAGAAACCAGCGGACCCATCCACGCAGCGTATTAGCCACAAGCTCGACCGCGCATCGATCCTGCTCGATGCGAAGCGCGAACTGGCGATGCCGTCGCGACGCCTGTTCGGCAAGCAGCTCTTGACGCTCGGCGGCCTGTCGATGCTGACCGGCTGCTCGCTGACCGACGACGCTTCCGTGAACCGTTTTCTCACCGCCGTGTCGCGGCTGAACGATCGCGCGCAGGCCGCGCTGTTCGATCCGAAGCAGCTCGCGCCGACCTACACCGAAGCGCAGATCACGCGGCCGTTTCCCTTCAACGCGTACTACGGCATCGACGACGTGCCGCACGTCGACGGCTCAGATTATCAATTGAAGCTGAGCGGTCTCGTAACCGGCCAGCGCGTGTGGACGCTGCCCGAGCTGTACGCGCTGCCACATGCCGAGCAGATCACGCGACATATCTGCGTCGAAGGCTGGAGCGCGATCGGCCGCTGGGGCGGCACGCCATTCGGCGATTTTCTGCGGCGCGTCGGCGCGGACACGACGGCGAAGTACGTCGGCTTCAAATGCGCGGACGACTACTACGAAAGCATCGACATGCCGACCGCTTTGCATCCGCAAACGCTGCTGACGTTTTCCTACGACGGCGAATGGCTGCCCGCGAAATACGGCTACCCGATGAAGCTGCGCATGCCGACCAAGCTCGGCTACAAGAATCCGAAGCACATCGTCGAAATATTCGTCACCAACACGTATCCCGGCGGCTATTGGGTCGACCAGGGCTACAACTGGTTCGGAGGCTCCTGACGCATGCGGGCGCACGCGCGCTTGCGGCAGCGGCTTCGGAAGCACGCCGGCTCTCGCCGGCTTCGATTCATCCACCACCAAGGAGTCATCCCATGAAGAAGATTGCAGTTACCACGATCGCATTGTTGATGCTGGCAAGCGGCGGCGCGGCCTTCGCGCAGGCGAGCGGCGCGATGTCGAACGGTGAGATGTCGAAGAATGCGATGTCGAAAGATTCGATGTCCAAAGACAGCATGTCGAAGGACGGCATGAAAAAGGACACGATGAAGCACGACTCGATGAAAAAGGGCGGCGACGCGATGAAGCACGAGGCGTCGGGCGCGATGGGCAACTGAGTCGGCGCCGAGCGTGCTTAGCGATCCTGCCGATGCACGGCCGCGCATCGAACGGATCCGACACCGCAAGCCGGGGATGCGTCCCCGGCTTTTCTGTTGCAGGAAACCCAAAAGTTACGATTCTCTCGCGTGGCGTTCTTGGCGCTTACTGCATAATGCGGTGCGCGCCGGGGCTTTGCCACGCTTGCGGCCGCGCAGCCCGGCCGCGTTGCATCGTGTCGTTTTGACCGACGCCGCCGCCACCGCCGTTTCTGGCGCTTCCGGCGCCGCCCATCGTCTTACCGTTCCACCGACATGTCCGCCAGCCTCGCCCGTCCGACCGCATCGCCGATGCGGTGCCCGCCATCCCGCCCGAAAGGCATCGACGCAGGCTCGGCGCCTCGCGGGCATCGAGCGCATCGCGCGGGTCGAGTGGCGACGGCGGACTGAAGCATGTCGCTGCAACGTTCAGCTTTTTCTCCGCGCGGCTGGCCGCTGCGTCTGCCGCAGTCGCGCAACGGGCGGATCGCGCTCGCGCTTGCCGTCGTTTATCTGGTGTGGGGCTCGACGTACCTCGGCGTGCATGTCGCGCTCGGCTCGTTCCCGCCGCTGCTGATGTCGGGCTTGCGCAACCTGTTCGCCGGCATCGGTCTGTTCGTGTTCGCCGCGCGCCGCAAGCCGATCTGGCCGAGCTTCGCCGAAATCCGCAACGCCGGCCTCGTCGGCACCATGCTGGTAGGTCTGTCGAGCGGCATGCTCGCCTACGGCATGCGCACGGTCGGCACCGGCACCGCGGCCGTGATGGTCGCGACCGTGCCGCTGTTCGCGACCGTGATCGCGGCCGTCGCCGGACGCAAGATCGGCCGCGGCGAATGGTTCGCGGTCGGGCTGGGGCTCGCCGGCATCGTGATTCTGAGTCACGGCGACAGCACGCCGGGCTCGACGGGCGGCAGTCTCGCGATTCTGTGCGGCGCGCTGTTCTGGGCCGGCGGCGCGCATCTGGCCGGGCAACTGAAGCTGCCGTCGGACCTGTTTCTGTCGACCTCGCTGCAGATCGGCCTCGGCGGCGCGATGTCGACGCTGGTCGCGTGGGCGTCGGGCGAGCGGATGCTCGAGCTGCATTTTCTGCCTCTCGTCGCGTTCCTGTATCTGATGTTGATTGGGACGATGGCGGCGTACGTCGCCTACGGTTATCTGATTCGCCACACGAGCCCGATCATCGCGAGCAGCTGCATGTACGTGAATCCGGTCGTCGCGGTCGCGCTGGGCGCGCTGCTGCTCGGCGAGCCGGTCACCCGCTCGACGGTAATCGCGACGATCGTGATTCTGATCAGCGTCGGCCTGTCTTTCTGGTTCGATTACCGGAACAAGCGCAGCGCCTGATAGCGGCGCGGTTCTCGTCGAACCGCGCGCCCGCTGTCAAAGCCTTGCCGCCAGCTGCGCGCCCTCGCGGATCGCCGTGCCGTTTCATCGCGTTCTGAAAACGCGTCGCGTCGAGTGCCAGCCAGCACCCAATCATTCACGAAAAAAAAGCCCGCAGCGGCATCCCGCGACGGGCTTTGCAAATCCTGCTGCCATGTGCCGGCTTATTTCGCCTTATCCGCCTCGTTCGTGATGGCGTGGCCGCCCTTCGAAATATCTTCGCCAGCGCCCGCCATCGTGTTGCAGCCGGTGACAAGCATGGCAGTTCCTGCGAGCACAAGCAAAGCGATCAGTCGAGTCATGAAACTTCTCCTTGTCGAGAATGCATCGGTTGATGTCGTCCGACCGGGGCCATGCCAGTCGATCAGATCTCGATCCGGTTTCGAACCGGTCTGATTGCATGGTAAAAAAAGGGCGGGGGCGGCGCTGTCGGCCGTGCCGCGATTTTGTCGTAGGCGTGCTCCGGTGTTTGCGTCGGCGCACTCCTACAACGGCTTGGGGGCGCTGCGGCGAGCATCTGTCAGACGGGGCTTTGCGACGAAGTGGGCGGCGTGGCCGGCGAGGTCAGCGGCTGATCGACCGAAGGCGTCGCGGTGCTCGCGCTCGGCATCACGACGTCGATGTCGGTGCCGTTTTGCGCGCCACGGCGGATGTCGAAGCGCCCGCCGTGCGCGGCCACGCGCTGACGCATGCCGAGCAGGCCGTGCGTATGTGTGCGCTTCAGGTCGGCTGGCATGATGCCGACGCCGTTGTCCGCGATATGCAGCGCGACCTCGCCCTCGCCGACCCGCAATGCGATTCCGACCTTCGAGGCCCGCGCGTACTTGGCGGCGTTCGTCAGCGATTCCTGCGCGACCCGAAACAGCGCGATTTCGGTCTGCTCGTCGAGCTGGATATCGTCGGCGGGCAGGTGCAGCTCGAGCGTCCAGTTGTTGCGCTGCGCGGCTTCGTCGGCGAGCGTGCGCAGCGCGGTAACGAGCCCGAAATTGGCCAGCACGGTCGGCCGCATGTCCTCGATGATGCGCCGCTTCAAGGCGATGCCCTGGTCGAGATTGGCGAGCGCGCGCTGCAGCTTGTCGGCGATGTCCGGCTCGCTGTCCTTCAGCTTGCGGCGCGCCCATGCGACGTCCATCCGGCATGCGGTCAGAATCGCGCCGAGCTCGTCGTGCAACTCGCGCGCGAGCTGGGTCTTTTCGTTTTCGCTGACCGCCTGCAGATGCCAGCCGAGCGCTTCGAGCTGCCGCGTGCGCTCGTTGACGAGCTGGTCGAGTTCCTCCTGCTGCGTGATCAACTGACGCTGCGCGCGCGCCTGCCGGTCGATCTGGATGCCGAGATTGCGAAACAGCAGAATGAACAGCACGATGTTCAGCGCCGACAGACCCGCCGCGCACAGGGTCGACAGCCGCTGGTCGGCGCGGCTCGCGGCCAGCGCGTGCTGAGCGCGGCGCTCCTCGTTGTCGCGCAGCAGCGCGAGCGTACTGTCGATCAACGACGCGTCCGCCGGGTTGACGTCGCTCGCGCTCCCGCATGCGCCGAGATCGAGCGGATGCGGCGCGGCGTGCTGCATCGCGGCGGCGCCCGCGCCGATGCGCGCGTCGATCAGCGCGAGAATCTGCGTGAAGCTCGCGAGTTCCGCGCTGTCCGCGCGGCCGCCGCGATAGAAGTGGTCCAACTGCTGGGTGGTGTCGCGGATGCGCGCGGCGCTCGCGCAGAACGCGTGGGCGGATGCGTCGTCCTTCGTCAGAAGAAACTGGTTTTGTTGCGCGGTGAGGCGCGACAGCTCGCTCGCGAGTGTGCTTAGTCGCACGGTGACGTCGCGCGCTTCAAGCGCGGTCTCATACTCGGCGGTGATGCGCTGACGCGCGGTCTCCAGAATCACGAGGCCTCCCACCGTGATCACGATCGCCACCGTCATCGCGATCGCCCAGCTGCGATTGCGCATCCACTCGGCGAGCCGCGCCGTGGCGCGCGCGCCAGCTTGTTCCGGCGGGTTCTGCAGATTCGACACTTTCGGCTCCAGAAAGAGGGCATCGACTCCGGCATCGCGCGAAGCCGCGCGCGTAATGTCGTCGTAACCCAATGTAAGCGGATTCTCACACGAAAAACGGCGAGCGTCGGAATGCGCGCGGCGCCGCGCATCGATAGCATGGACCCGATCGTTCATGCAATGTTTCGGGAGGAAGCCATCATGTTGAAGTGGGCACTGTTCTTCGCGATCGTCGCGGTGATCGCCGGTCTTCTCGGCTTCACCGGCATCGCGGCCGGCGCAGCGGCGATCGCGAAGTTCCTGTTCTTCGTCTTTGTCGTACTGTGCGTGGTGTTCCTCGTGCTGGGCTTCGTCGTGACGAAGAAAATGATCGATTAGCGCGGCCATCGCGGTGGCGGCAAGCCGCGCCCTCACAGCAGGCGAGCGATTTGCTGGTAGTCGATTGGAAGGCCAACAAAAGGGAGAAATGCCATGCTTCACTATGCCATCGTCTTCTTCGTGATTGCGATCATCGCAGCCGTGTTCGGCTTCACCGGCATCGCGGCCGGCGCGGCCGAAATCGCGAAGATCCTGTTCTACATCTTCCTCGTCGTGTTCGTGGTCACGTTGCTGCTCGGCGTGTTTCGAACCTAGCCGCGCGAGCCGGATGAACGCAACATGAGGTAGGCAGCGAAGTACGCAATGTAGGAACAGGTAGTCAACAAGGCGCGTGAACGCGCGGCGTTTGAATCCCCGATGAGGCGCCCGCGTTCGAAGCGCGCTGTCATTCCACCCTGGGCGCATCAGGCGCGATTCGTGCTGATGCGCGATTCACCCAATACCGGATAAAGGAGAAGTTCGATGACGAAGCAATCTGGCGACACGTTCGTGATGGACATCACGAAGATCCGCGAGGACGCGCGCAAGCATATGTCGGATGGTCCGGTCACGCAGAGCTATGGCGCGAATCGCGAGACGGTGCTCAAGCTGCTCAACGACGCGCTCGCCACCGAGATCGTCTGCACGCTGCGCTACAAGCGCCATTACTTCATGGCGAAGGGCATCAATTCCGAAGCGGTCGCGAGGGAATTTGCCGAGCACGCAACCGAGGAGCAGGAGCACGCCGATCGCATCGCCGAGCGCATCGTTCAGCTTGGCGGCGAACCGGATTTCGCACCGGACGGCATCAAGGCACGCGCGCATTCGGAATACAAGGAAGGCACCGATCTGACCGACATGATTCGCGAGAACCTGATCGCGGAGCGCATCGCGATCGACACGTACCGCGAGATCGCACGGTATCTCGGCGAGAAGGACGTGACCACGCGCCGGCTGTTCGAGGAGATTCTCGCGGTCGAAGAAGAGCATGCCGACGATATGGCGGATCTGCTCGCGGGGCGCGAGTAGCGCAGCAGGCGACAGGGGAGGCGTCGAAGGACCGGGTCGCGGGCGAACTCGGGAATGCCGGCAGCCGCGGTGCGAAGCCGCCCTCGCATTGCGCGTCCGGCCGTGGCCCCGGATCATTACCATGTCCGCATCGGAGCGACTCCCTTTGCACGGAACCCAACCGATGATTCGAGTGCTGATAGCTGACGATCATGCGATCGTTCGAGGTGGATTCAGACAGTTCGTCGCCGACGAGCCGGACATGTGCGTCGCCGCCGAGGCCGCCACCGGCGAGGAAGCGATCGGCCTCGTGCGCGAGCAGGCATTCGACGTCGTGCTGCTCGACATCGCGATGCCTGACAAGAACGGCATCGATACGTTGCGTGTGATCAAGCAGGTGCGTCCCGAGCAGGGCGTGCTGATTCTATCGGGCTATCCCGAGAGCCAGTACGCGATCAATCTGCTGCGCGCGGGCGCGAGCGGCTATCTGAACAAGGACTGCGAGCCGGAAGAAATCGTGCGCGCGATTCGCTCGGTCGCGCGCGGGCATCGCTATCTGTCGGAGGCGGTCGCCGATACGCTTGCCGACAATCTCGACAAGCCTGCCGCCGGGCGTCCGCATGAAGCGCTGTCGGAGCGCGAATTCCAGATCTTCTGCAAGCTCGCGTCCGGCCGGTTGCCGACCGAGATTGCTGAAGAGCTGCATCTGTCGGTCAAAACGGTGAGCACGTATCGCGCGCGGGTGCTCGAGAAGATGCGTCTCGCGAACAACGCGGACCTCACGTATTACGCGATCAAGAATGGCCTGATCGACTGACGGACGATCGAGATATCCCGATGAACAGCGAACCGAACCCCGCTACCGAGTCAGCCAGCCGCGCGCCGTTGCGCGTGCTGCTGATCGAGGATTCGCCGCTGATCCGCCGCAGCCTGGTGGAGGCGATCGATGCGTCGGGCCTGCTGCGCGTGGCCGCTTATGCCGATTCCGCCGATCAGGCGATCGCGCTGCTCGGCGACGAAGCGTTCGACGCGGTGATCGTCGATTTGCAGCTGAAGCTGGGCTCGGGCGTGCCGGTGCTCGCGTATCTGCAGCGCGAGGGGCTGATCGATTCGATGTTCGCGGCGGTGCTGACCAATCACGCGTTGCCCGCGTACCGCGAGCGCTGCGAGCAGTATGGCGTGCGGCACTTTTACGACAAATCGTTCGAGTTCGATCGCGTGCTCGATGCGCTGCATGAGTATGCGTTGGGGAGGAGTGGCGGGGTGTAACGACTCGACCGTAGTTGGCGTTTCTAGTCCTGTTTCCACACTCCGCGCTTCATCGCTTCTTCGAGCATCCCAAGGGTAAGCGAACGTCCGTCGAGCAATTCTCGCGCGCTGGAACTGAACGGGGACTTCAACGCGGCCACGACGATGTCGCGCTTGCGCATGTTGGCGGATGGAACGTGGTAAGCGACGTCGAAATCGCGCAGGTCCACGTGGAAGCGGTCAGCCCATGCCTGCATCACCTCGACGATTTTCGCCGGCTCCCAATCCAGATCGTGATACAGATCCATGTCACGGGTCAGCTTGTCGTCGAGAGGCAGCCCGGCGGGAGTGCGCATTTCGCGGATGAACCGAGCGAGATCGAGCCACGTGTCGTTCATTACAGACGATCCTCCGGCTGATATCAATGCCCAGCCCGCGCCGGCAACCGCAAATGATTCCACGCGCCGAGCCCGGCAAACGCGATCCCCGCGATAGTCACGCCGACCCACCCGAACACCGGCCACACGATCGCGCCGACACCCGAGCCCAGCGCCCCGCCGATGAAATACGCGACCATGTAGACGGTATTCACGCGGCTGCGCGCATCGGGCTTCAAGGCGTAGATGCGCGACTGATTCGAAATCTGCGCGGCCTGCACGCCGATGTCGAGAATGATCACGCCGACCACGAGGCCCGCGATGCTCTTCGCCGACGCGCCGAAAATCACGAACGCGATCACGACCAGCACGAGCGACACGGTGATGATCGCGCGCGGTCCACGCCGGTCGGCGAACTTGCCGGCGAGCGGCGCGGCCAGCGCGCCGGCCGCGCCGACGATACCGAACAGCCCTGCCGCCTGCGGCCCGAGATGAAACGGCGCGCCCGCGAGCAGCAGCGCGAGCACCGACCAGAAAATGCTGAACGCGCCGAACAACGCCGCACCGGTCAGCGACGCCTCGCGCAGCGCGCGATGCTCGGTTACCAGGTGCCACATCGACACGAGCAGCTTGCCGTACGGCAACGTCGAGGTGGGCTGACTCTTCGGCAAACGCAAAACGATGACGACAGCGAGTGCGAGCAGCGCGACGACGGATGCGCCAAACACCGCGCGCCAGCCGAAGTATTCGGCGACGATGCCCGCCGCGGTCCGGGCGAGCAAAATGCCGAGCAGCAGGCCGCTCATCACGGTGCCGACCGCGTGGCCGCGCTCGGACGGCGGCGCGAGTTCGGCCGCAAACGGCACCGCCTGTTGCGCGATCGTCGCGAGCACGCCGATCGCGAGACTCGTGACGATCAGCACCGCGAGCGTCGGTGCCGACGCCGCAATGACGAGCGCGACGCACATGCCGGCGATCTGCAGCAGGATCAGCAGACGCCGGTCGAAGCGATCGCCGAGCGGCGCGAGCAACAGCATGCCGGCGGCGTAGCCGAGCTGCGTGACGGCCGGCACCGCGCCGACCCATGACGCGCTGCCCGGAAACGACTGGCGGAAGTTATCGAGCAGCGGCTGGTTGAAATAGATGTTTGCGACCGAGACACCGGCGATCGTCGCGAGCAGCAGCAACACGCCGCGCAACGACCGGGCGGAGGAAGCGGAAGTGGAAGCGTCGGAAGTGGACATGACAGGGGCGGATCGACGGACCGGCCCATGCGCGGTCCTCAAGCGTGCCGATCATACCGGAGCGGCGGGGTTCGTGCTGACGGCCGCGCGAGGCTCGCCCGCGCAGCCGGTATCAGGCGGTTGCGAAGTGTGTCCGGCGGTTCAGTCGATCAACGCGCCAGCGTCGTGGAACGGATACGGGCCGTCGGCCGCGTCGACATACGCATGATGCGTGACGATGCCCGTCGCCGGATCGTAGTAATGGAGCGCATACGCGGGCGGCTCCATCACGAACGCCGACGGTCCGTCCTCGCGAAAATCGAGCGCCACCTGGTGCGCGGGCGCTGGAATCGCGCTCGCGATCGTGCCGCCGAAGCGCACGAACATCGACCGATGCACGTGCCCGCAAAGCACGCGCTCGACGTTGGGATGCTGAGCGATCAACGCCGCGAGCTTGTGCGACGCCGCCCGGTCGAGCCGGATCTCGTCCATATGCCCGATGCCGCACGCGAACGGCGGGTGATGCAGCGCGACCACGACCGGCTTGCCGCGCGCCGCATCGAGCTGCCGCTCGAGCCACGCGAGCCGCGTGTCGCACAGCGTGCCGGCGCTCGAACCGGGCACCAGCGAATCGAGCGCGATCACGCGCAGCGGGCCGACGTCGAGCGCGTACTGCACGAACTCGCCGCCGCTCAGCAATTCCTCGCGCTCGGCAAACGCCGCGCGCAGCGCGTTGCGTTCGTCGTGATTGCCGACCATCAGGAAGTAGGGAATCGCGAGCGGCGCGAGCAGTGTTTTCAGGTGTGCGTACTGCTGCGGGTCGCCCTGATCGACGAGGTCGCCGGTGATCAGCACCGCGTCGGGACGCGGGGTGAGCGCGTTGAGCGCGTCGACGCAGCGCGCGAGGTAGTGGGCGGTATCGACGCGGCGATATGCGAGTGCGCCGGGTTGCTTGATATGCAGGTCGCTAATTTGAGCCAGCAGCATGACAGAGGTCCTTCGGGTTGCTTCGTGTCGGGCGCCAGGATGCGGCGCTGTTTTTACCTACGATAGCGCAATCAGTGCGTCCGGCTCGATCGAGATGCCGACCGGCGTGCCGCGCGCAAGCTCGATGCGGCCCGCGACGTCGACGAAGAGCGGCTCGGGCGCGGCACCGCCAATCGTCAGACGCGTGCGTTCGCCGAGGAACGCGGTGCTTTCGATCTGGCCGCGCAGCTGCGCGAGCGCGGGGTCGGTGAGCCGGGCATCCTCGGGGCGAAAGAAGATTTCGTGCGCGCCGCGTGCGTTCGACGCATGCGCGGGCAACGGCACGGCGCCGCCGCTCGTCGCCAGCATGCCGTCGCGCGGCTCGCCCGCGACACGGTTGATCGTGCCGACGAACTGCGCGACCGTGCGATTGGCCGGACGATAGTAGATGTCGCGCGGCGAACCGATCTGCTCGATGCGTCCCGCGCTCATCACGACGATGCGATCGCCGAGCTCCATCGCTTCGGCCTGATCGTGCGTCACGTAGACGGTCGTGATGCCGAGTTCGCGCAACAGCGCGTTCATCTCGCTGCGCAATGCGTCGCGCAGACGCGCGTCGAGCGCGGTCAGCGGTTCGTCGAGCAGCAGCACGCGCGGCTGCACCGCGAGTGCGCGCGCGAGCGCCACACGTTGACGCTGGCCGCCCGACAGTTGATCGATCGGTTTGTCGGCGTGCGCGTTGAGCCGCATCATGCCGAGCAGTTCGTCGACGCGTCGTCGCGCGACTGCGGCCGGCACGCGCTTGATCTTCAGGCCGTAGCCGATGTTGCCGCGCACGGTCAGGTTCGGAAACAGCGCGTAGCTCTGGAACACCATGCCGACCGCGCGTTTTTCGATCGGCAGCGTGGTCACGTCGTCGTCGCCGAATGCGATCCGGCCGCCCGCGTCAGGTGTTTCGAGGCCCGCGATCAGGCGCAGCGTCGTCGTCTTGCCGCAGCCCGACGGTCCGAGCAGCACGAGGGTTTCGCCCGCGCCGATCGTCAGGTCGAGCGGTTCGAGCACGCGCGTGCCGCGAAACGTTTTGGCGCACTGCGTGAGCGTGATGGGAATCGAGGTCAGTTTCATGGCGTGTCGATGGGCTTCGAGGAAGAGGCGGCGCCGCGCTTTTTCGACGCGCTGCGCTGGCCGGTCGCATCGACGCCGAGCCATTGCATCGCGACGAGCAGCGGCATCGTCATGATGAAGAACAGGATCGTGTACGCGCTGCCGATCTCGATGCGCATCGACGCGTAGGTGTCGGCGAGGCCGACCGGCAGCGTCTTCGTGTCGGGCGTGTGCAGCATCCACGTGAGGTTGAATTCGCCGATCGACAGCGTGAGCACCGCGAGCGCGCCCGCGACGATGCCTGGCCGCGCGTTCGGCAGCACGATCGTGACGAAGCGCGTGAAGAAGCTCGCGCCGAGGCTCGCCGCGCCTTCTTCGAGCGTGCGCAGATCGCTGCTCGCGCAGACCGCCGCGACCGCGCGCACCATGAACGGCAGCGTGAACACCACATGCCCGACGACGATGAACGCCGCGCTCATCCGAAACGCCGTGAAGCCGCCGTAGATCACCAGCAGCGCGAGTGCCGATGCGAGGCCGGGCAGCGCGATCGGCAGCACCAGAAACTCTTCGACGATGCGTGCGAAGCGCGTCTTGCTGCGCGCGAGCACATAGCCCGCGGGCACGCCGGTCAGCAGCGTGACGACGAGCGTCGCCGCGGCCACTTCGAGCGACAGCCACACCGAGTCGTGATACTGGGTCCACACTTCGACGAGCCAGCGCAGCGTGAGTCCGCTCGACACGCCCTTGAAGTAGTTGACCGTCAGCCCGGCGACGATCGACATGACGACCGGCACGATCAGGAACGCGCACAGCAGCAGTGTGACGAACCATTGACCCGCGGCGAGCCATGTTCGCGTGGAAGGCCACGCGCGTCGCGCGCGCGGTCCCGCTGCCGGTTGCGAAGACGGCGAAGGGGCGGTGATTGAGTTCATAGGTAGGTAGTCGTTGCGTTCGCGAACGCGCGGCTCCGGCGACGCGCCGTTCACGCGCTCGCCGCCACGCCCGAACCGCTCGCGCTGCGCGCGATCGCCAGCACCGCCCACGTGACGATGCCCAGCACGATCGACAGGCCCGCGGCCGTCACCATGTTCGCGTTCAGCGTGAACTCGGTATAGATGGTCATCGGCAGCACGTCGATGTCGGTGGCGAGCGTGAACGCCGTGCCGAACGCGCCCATCGCGGTCGCGAAGCACACGGCGCCCGCCGCGATCAGTCCGGGCGACAGCGCCGGCAACACAATGTCGCGCATGATGCGCCACGGCGATGCGCCGAGCGAGCGCGCGGCCTCTTCGAGCGATGCATCGAGCTTGGTCGCCGAAGCCATCACGGTGACGATCACGCGCGGAATCGAGAAGTACAGATAGCCCAGAAACAAGCCGCTCATCGAATACGCGAACACCCAGCGATCACCCGCGAGTTTCAGCGACAGCGCGCCGATCAACCCTTGACGTCCCGCCAGCATGATGACCATGAAGCCCACGACGACACCCGGAAACGCGAGCGGAAACGTCAGTAGCGCGAGCAGTGGGCGCTTGCCGGCGAACTCTCGACGCGCGAGCAGCAGCCCAGCGATCACCGACAGCACCAGCGTGGCCGCCGTGACCCCCGCCGACAGCACGACGGTCGCGCCAAGGCTCGACATGTAACGCGCATTCGTCAGCATTGCGCGATAGGTCGCGAACGCATGGCCGCCGCCGGAGAGCTGCGCGAGCGCGACCATCGGCAGCAGCCAGAACGCGATGAAGACCGCGAGCGCGGGCGCGAGCAACGCGATGCGCCAGCGCAGCGGGAACGTGACTTCGTTCAATGCATCACCTGTAGATAGCGCTCGCCGAAGCTCGACTGCTTGTCGGCCATCTTCGCGAAGTCGACCGGCTTCGCGCGCGCGTATTCGCTCGCGGGCAGGAACTGCGCAGCCGTCTCGGCGCTCATCGCGCTCGCGCGCACCGGCCGCAGATACGCCTGCGCCCACAGCTTCTGGCCTTCGTCGGACAGTACGAAATCGAGCACCTTCTTGCCGTTCGCTTCGTGCGGCGCGCCTTTCACGAGGCTCATCACGTACGGCACCGAGATCGTGCCTTCCTTCGGAATCACGAACTCGACGTTCGCGTGATCCTTGTACTTCGCGCGGTACGCGTCGAAGTCGTAGTCGAGCAGGATCGGAATTTCGCCGGACAGCACGCGCGCGTACGCGGTTTGCTTCGGCACGATCGGCGCGTTCGCCTTGAGCTTTCTGAACCAGTCGAGACCCGGCTCGAAGTTGTCGAGCGTGCCGCCGAGCGCCTGGTTCACCGCGACCGCGCCCGCATAGCCGACGAACGCGCTCGACGGATCGAGATAACCGATCATGCCTTTGTATTCGGGCTTCAGCAGATCGGCCCACGAGCGCGGCACCGGCTTGCCTTCGAGCGCGTCCTTGTTGACGAAGAAGCCGAGCGTGCCCGAGTGGATCGTGAACCAGTAGCCTTGCGGGTCTTTCAGGCCGGCGGGAATGTCGTCCCAGTGCGCGGGCTTGTACGGCTGGATCACGCCCTTGTCCTTGGCCTGGAACGCCGACGATACGCCGAGATACACGACGTCGGCGACCGGGCTTTTCTGCTCGGCCATCAGCTGCGCGATCGATTGTCCCGAGTTCTTGTTGTCGAACGGCACGCGAATGCCGGTCTTTTGCTGGATCGCCTTGATCTGGCTCGCCCAGTCGGCCCATTCGGGCGGGCAGTTGTAGCAGATCGCGGTTTCGTCGGCGCGCGCGGCTTGCGGCGCGAGCGCGACGAGCGCCGCGCCGGCGACGAGCAGGCTCGCCGGCAGTGCGGTCGCGGCGGCGCGCGCGAGTTTCTGCCACAGCGGTATGAGCGAGGATGCGAAGCGTGAGGTTGAGCGGGGCACTGCGGGTCTCCCTGTGTCGGATGGGTTGCGCGGGTTGGGGATAACAGCCAGGGCGCGCGTATGCGCGTGCCTTCATTGGGCTTCTTATGCGAGCGGCTTTTCGGTGGCGGCCGCAGCGCTCGGGACGTGGGGCGGCGACGCTCCGTCGAGATTCGCGTGCGAGCCGAGCGCCGCGATCGTCGCGCCTTCGCGCAAGCTGTGCAGCAGCGTCAACGCGCGCGAAGTTGCGCAGAACGCGCGCTCGTCGCGCGCGCCGCCGATGCGTGCGAGCAAGCGCTGCCACGCCGCACAGCCGATTTCGCGATTCGGCGCGCAGATGCTCGCGAGCGCCGGCGACAGCAGTTCGCCCATTGCGAGGCCGTCGAAGCCGAGAATCGACATGTCCTGCGGAATCCTCAGGCGCGCGCGGCGCAGGCCGCGCATCACGACCATCGCGAGCAGATCGTTGCTGCAGAAGAGGGCGGTCGGACGGTTTGCGCCGTGCGTCAGGTGCGCGAGCACGGACGGCGCGAGTTCGTCGGCGTTG
Organism: Paraburkholderia sp. MM6662-R1; assembly: GCF_050436245.1. Taxonomy (NCBI): domain Bacteria; kingdom Pseudomonadati; phylum Pseudomonadota; class Betaproteobacteria; order Burkholderiales; family Burkholderiaceae; genus Paraburkholderia; species Paraburkholderia sp. MM6662-R1. The sequence goes on from NZ_JBNDLV010000001.1 coordinate 4,038,737, forward strand.
AAATCGACTTCGAGCGCGGGCGCGGCCGTGAGGCCGGCCTGCTGCATCGCCTGCGTGTAGCCGAGATGACGCTGACGCGCGCGATCCGAGGCCGCGAACGAGCCGGCCAGCATCAGAATGCGGCGATGGCCGTGCGCGATGAGCCGGCGCACGCCGTCGTAGGCGGCGAGGCGATTGTCGACCGACACCGACGGGCGGCGCACCGTGTCGTTGTGCATCAGCACGTATAGCAGGCCGTCGCGGTCGAGTTCGTCGAGCAGCGGATGGGTGTCGGCATCGGCGACGGTCAGGATCAGTCCTTCGACGCGATGCTCGCGCAGCGTTTCGATTGCGTGACGTTCACGGTCCACGTCGTACTGCGTGGTCATCAGCATCAGCCGATAGCCTTGCGCTGACGCGAGATCGTCGATGCCTTGCAGGCATTCGGCGAACACCGGGTTCGCGAGCGTCGGCAGAACGACACCGACGAGGCGCGTGCGCTCGCCGCGCAATTGCCGGCCGAGCGGGCTCGGGCGGAAGTTCAGCGCGTCGATCGACTGACGTACCTTGTCGAGCGTGACGGGGTTCACGGTGTGCGGCGCGTTGATCGCGCGCGATACCGTGGCGATGGAAAAGCCCGCGTGGGCGGCGACATCCTTGATCGTCGGCGTCATCGGTTTTCGGCCCGCTGTAAACGTTTTCGTGAGCGGATTATCGGCAACGTTTGTGACTTGGGGATGAATGCGGGTGTCGGGCGCTTTTTTGGGGCTGCCGCGAGGCGATGGTAGAATTCGCGACCACGCGCGATTGCCACCTCTGCCGGGGTGATGAAATTGGTAAACATAGCGGACTTAAAATCCGCCGCCTTCGGGCTTGCCGGTTCAAGTCCGGTCCCCGGCACCAAATACGCGCCAACGGATTTCAACGGTTCACCACGAAGCCCCGACAGCTAGCGCTGAGCGGGGCTTTTGTTTGCTGTAGTCTCCAAGGGTTCACCAGCGATTACAACCCAGGGGGTCGTTTCGGGGGTTGCCACGATTCAAGCGCCCGTCGGATTTCAAGCGCCCGTCGGATGGAAAACGACCCCGCAGCGGCGCGACAACCGGAGACGCAGACATGGCGCTGACCGATGCCACGATCCGTAACACGAAGCCGGGTGAAAAAGAGCAGAAGCTGTACGACGGTGGCGGCCTGCTGCTGCTTGTCACGCCAACGGGCAGCAAGCGATGGATTTTCAAGTACCGTTTCGCCGGAAAGGAAAAGAGCCTCGCACTTGGCGTCTATCCAGACGTGCCGCTTGCCGATGCCCGCAAGCGTCAGGACGACGCCCGCGAAAAACTGGCAGCAAAACATTGATCCCGGGGAAGCCAAAAAGGCCGGGAAACGCGCCGCCCGCCTTGCTGCTGCCAATTCATTCGAAGCCGTTGCGCTCGCCTGGATGGAAGAGCGCGGTCAGTCCGTTGAAAGCGGGCAGTATGAAAAAACGCTTGCGCGTTTCAGGAATGACGCGTTTTCCTAGCTTGGCAAGCGACCCATCGCGGAAATTGACGCACCCGAGATTCTGGCAGTCCTTAAACGCGTGGATAGCCGGGGCGCCCGCTTTACGGCTCACCGTCTGCGCAGCGAAACAAGCCCCGTGTTCCGTTTCGCGATCAAGGAGGGCTATTGCAAAACCGATCCGGCACGCGATCTGGTTGGCGCAATACCGCCTGCACAGACAACGCATTTCGCCTCGATCACCGAGCCCGCCAAGGTCTCGGAGATGTTGCGGGCCTTCGATGCCTTTTCCGGCACGTTCCCGGTTTTGTGCGCGCTCAGGCTCGCGCCCATGCTGTTTGTGCGTCCCGGCGAACGGAGACAGGCTGAATGGGCGCAGATCGATCTGGAGGGGGAATGGGGGGAATGGCGCTACCGCGTCACGAAAACCAACACGGATCATCTTGTGCCACTGGTGGCACAGGCCGTCGCGATCCTGCGCGAACTGCGGGCGCTGACGGGTAGCGGCCGCTACGTGTTCCCAGGCGCGCGCGACGCGCACGCCGTACCGGATAACCTTGGTTCGGCGTACAACCGCACAAAATTCATTCGCGAGCGCCGCGAGATGATGCAGGAGTGGGCCGATTACCGTGACCGGATCAAGGCCGGGGCCGAAGTCATTCCGATCAAAGGCGGGACGGTCGCCTGACTACCTCAGCGGGACAATCTTTTGGAACAGCGCCGCCCGACGATGGAAGCGTGGGCGGCGCATGTCTTTGCTCACTGAGACCTACGTGACATTAAACAGAAAGTCCCGCCGGAGCGGGACCACTTGTACTCATCGGCTTCGCGAACTACCGGTTAATAGTCGTCGCTGTTATCCTCAAACACCGGAAAATTAAGGTCGAGGGTAATCAGGTAGCGCTCGTCGTTTGGTCGGTCGTCTGTCCGAAAGCACCGGATATTGAGTGAAACCTGATATTTGTTGCCGGCCTGCCATCGTGTCGTGGGTGCGTCGCACGCCCGAATTGTATTGCGTGTCGCCTGAGTGTCTTCGATGGGGCGATTGGTCGAAGAGTGAAAAGGTTTCCACCCGCCCCGCCTGAATTGGTTCTGTAGGTCCGTGAGGATCGCCATTGATTCGTCAAGCGGTAATGTTTCGACTTGCGGCGAGAGTACAAGTGATTCGACCTTGCCTTGCTGGTCGTACTGAACCATGAAAAACTTCGCGGCCGGCGTTACGAAATCATGGTGTGGATCAACAAATCGGAGTTTTGCAGGGCGTATCAGCACCCCAGCCCAGCTTGTATTGGGTTCAATCGGCGGTAACGTCGAGTGCGATTGCTTACGCACCTGTTCATAGGGTTCCCCTAGCGTCAGCACGACCTCATCAACAGGATTTGCCATTGCGAGCAGTCCCCATAAGGCAGCGCAGCCAACTACGGTGCAAACGAGATATCCAGGCCACCTGATTTTTCGACTCAGCATGTTTACCTTGCATGCGCGATGAGATAAAGGGAATTTTCTACGTCATATTTCTTAAGCGGATCGTGTAGCAGTTGGTCGAAACGCTGTGCGGCTCGCAAAACAAATGCCACGCGCTGCTGTGGATCGGCAAGATTTGCGAGAGGCTCCTTGCTGAATCTTTCGTTCTTGGCGTTGGCCCCGGTCACCGTACACTGATTCGCAAAGGCAAGCTGGATTTCCCGCGCCGATCCAGTCGGAATATGCAATGCCCATGCGAACTGGTTGGCGCGCATCAGCAACGCGAATGTTGGATCGTTGTACATGGCCGGTTGCAAGATGTTGATTTGCTCGTGTATTGCCAAGTCTTTGACACCATCTGCAATGCGGCCACTATCAATTGCGGAGAAGGCGCTCAAAATCTGAGGCCTTTCCTCCGCGAACGGAACACTGTTCTCAATCGGCCACAGGACGGAACCGCGCAAGAGTTTGCGTTCGGGTAAGCATCGCTTTAATCGCGCAAGCCCAAACTTCTTGTAGAACATATGCAGCGGCCAAACGTCGAGAAACAGCGACGTGTTGCCCTTTGCCAGCATCTGATAGACCTTGGTACCGCTTTCGGCGGTCGCAGCGCTCACCGCCGACTGTGCCCCGTAGGCCGTCATCCATGCAGCCGGGCCAACACTCGCTACCTTGCGCAAATTGGCAACGCTGTCCGAAGCCGATTTGCCGATCATCTCGGCGGCATTGAGCAGCCCGCATCCTACCTGCTTCGACGCGAACGCCGCGAGTCCGGCCCACTGGAAACGTCGGTCATCCCACCAGAGTTGCGCATACGCCGCATTGATGCTGCGGTTACGCGCAACCGGATCGTCAACGGATACGATGGCCTCGGCCTTCTTCTGATAGAAGCGCCAGCAGTCGATACAGTCCTGCTTGTCATCTTCCGTTCGCTTTTTTGCGGCGGCCTCTTCCTCTTTCCAGTTCGGGTAACAGACCGGACACCTTGGGTTATCGCACTTTTGCATCTTCGTTATTCGCGTTGGTGTTGTCCTGATGCCGCGTCAGGCCGATGCCATATTTCGGCACGCAGTTCTGGGTGAGGGCATGCCGATTCTCTCGGCTCTCCGGTTCGTGAGCGAATCATAAAATGGCCCCACCTTCGACGGGTGAGCGCTGCGGATCACCCTGCGCCAAGCTAGCGCAAACAGGAGGGGGCATTCAATAGGACAGTTTCGATATTTTGTTTAACGATTGTCAAAACAATGGTGATGGTGACCATCGGGTTTAGTGAGTCGTGAGCGGCGGCGCGATAACAAAGAGCCAGCGGTCGCTGTCGCCGTTGTCGGGGGGGGAGTGACAACCGCTTTCATATATACAGGATGACCAACCATCAGGTCGCCAAAGCCCTGTACGACGAAGTAAAGAACGGCAACCTGCTGTTTGTGCCCGAGCGGGACGACATGCGCAAGTGTGTGGAGGCGATACGCAAGCAGCGGGAAAAAGGTTCGGGTCCAGCGCCTGCCCGCACACAACAACCAGCCGAGGCGGACATGGCAAGCTCGCTCCATGGCAACAGTCCGCGCGTGCCGCAGACTCGCGGCAATGCAAAGCCGTTGGAGTACGCACCGGACGCGCTGAGCGGCGATGTGCAGCAGATCGCGGCGCGCGGAGTCCGCGCGGCCGAGGAAACTGAGTGCGACGCGATATATCATGCGGAAATGACAGCGTGTTCTGCTGCTGGCGCAATATTCCAAGACCCGCGCACTTATGCGCTGTGCGCGCAACGGGCATTCGCGAATTACCAGACCTGTAGAGGTTATTGATGAGTCAACGACAAACCGCGTTTATCAGTTTTTTCGACGAACACACGGGACAGGTGAAATTCTGCGTTGTGCCGCGACAGTTCGTTCAAACCGCGATTGATCGCGTCATGGCAATCAGCGTGCCGCCGGATGCCGCTGAACACTCCGACGCTCCATTTACAGACGAGGACGCGCGGAAGCTGGGGGGCTTGGCGGTCCTGAGCCTTGCCGCTTCGAATCCTGACTTGAGGTCTCGCTTGCAGATCACGACTGAAGCCCCGATGGTCTGGACACCAGCGAAGCCGTCTGGCGAATAGTGCAATTCACACCCCGTAACCACTGCCGATGATACTAAGCATGGTCGCCCCACAATCGTTCGTCATCTCATACAACGACGAACTTCGGCAATTCGAAATGTGCTCGCTCAAAGACTCGGATCTTGCGGAACTGCGCGAGAATGCCGTGGTAGCGCCTTGGCGGCTTGACGCCATTCCAGGTGATGAACTGACAGAGAATGTCGCCAACTGCCTCGGGGCCTGTGCGCTTGGCATCCTCTCGATATATCACCCCGAAGTGAAGCAGCGTTTGCGCGTGAGGCCGGATCAGTTCGCTCTGCCGTAAGCCGTACCGCCTCAGCGGAGTCGGATTTCTTGTAGTCGCTCGACGTCAAGCATGCAGGGTGATTGATGCGATGAAGCGAGCGAATCAATTGCGCGGTGACGACAACGCCATCTTGCACGACGAGGGAGGCGTTGAATCAGGCGGTGAAATCATCGACAACATGCACGCCTACGCGCCTTAAGTCGTCCGGAAAGAATCAAACTTGTCGCCAGGCCGGACCATGCGTAACATCACCCCCGCCAACCTCACTCCGCCTTCATGTCCCCCCTCAAATACCTCACCGGCTACCCCGCACCGCTGCAAGACAAGGTGAGAAAGCTGATCGCCGCCGATCAGCTCGGCTCCTACGTCGCGCAGAAGTACCCGAGCACGCACGAGGTGCAAACCGACCGCGCGCTCTACGAGTACTGCGCGGAACTCAAACGCGAACACCTGCGCAGCGCGGATCAGATCGACAAGGTCACTTACGACAGCAAACTCGACGTGATGCGTCACGCGCTCGGCCTGCACACGAGCATTTCGCGCGTGCACGGCAGCAAGCTGAAAGCGAAGAAGGAAATCCGCATCGCGTCGTTATTCAAGGCCGCGGCGCCGGAGTTTCTGAAGATGATCGTCGTGCACGAACTCGCTCATCTGAAAGAAAGCGACCACAACAAAGCGTTCTATCGTCTGTGCGAATTCATGCAGCCGGGTTACCACCAGATCGAATTCGATCTACGTCTGTATCTGACGCATCGCGATCTGGCGAAGAAGACCGTGTGAGGTACGCCGCGCGACAGGCGCGGCAGGCGCGACAAGCGGAGCTGACTTCAAGCCGCCAGTTCCGCGGCATCCTCCACCATCGACGCCGTCAACAACACCGGAATCGACTTCGACGTCGGCGTACCCGCGCCATCCGCGACCGAGGAGAGCGGCACCAGCGGATTCGTCTCCGGATAATAAGCGCCGAGACAGCCGCGCGGAATGTCGTACTCGACGAGCAGAAAACCGTCCACACGTCGCTCGATGCCATCGGCCCACACGCTCGTGATATCGACGCGCTGACCAGCCGCGAACCCGAGCATCGCGAGATCGTCCTTGTTGGCGAACAGCACGCGCCGCTGTCCGTACACGCCGCGATAGCGATCGTCGAGACCGTAAATCGTCGTGTTGTACTGATCATGTGAGCGGGTGGTCATCAACGTCATCAGGCGTTCGCCATGTTGCTTCTTCGCCTGATGAATCGGCGTGTCGAGCGCGATCGCATGGACGATGAACTGTGCCTTGCCGCTCGGCGTTTTCCAGATGCGATCGCGCGATGCGACGCCGAGATGGAAGCCGCCCGGCTTCTTCAGACGCTCGTTGTAGTCGTCGAAACCGTCGATCACCTTCGCGATGCCCTCGCGAATCAGCGCGTAGTCGGCCGCATGGGCGAGCCAGTCCACCTTGCCGCTGCCCAAAGTCGCATGCGCCATGCGCGCGACGATCGCCACTTCGGAAAGCAGATTGTCCGACGCCGGCTTGTTCATCCCATACGAGATGTGCACCATGCTCATCGAATCCTCGACGCTGACGCCTTGCGCCACGCCGTTCTGAACATCGATCTCGGTGCGTCCGAGCGTCGGCAGGATCAGCGCGTCGCGGCCATGCACGAGGTGGCTGCGATTGAGCTTCGTCGTCACGTGCACGGTCAGATCGCATGCGCGCATCGCGTCCCACGTGCGCGGCGTGTCCGGCGTCGCGATCGAGAAATTGCCGCCCAGCCCGATGAACACCTTCACCTTGCCGTCGAGCATCGCCTGAATCGTGTTGACGACGTCGAGTCCGTGCTCGCGCGGCGGCGCGAAGTCGTAGGCTGCGCCGAGCTTGTCGAGAAACGCTTCAGTAGGCTTTTCTTCGATACCGACCGTGCGGTCGCCCTGCACGTTCGAGTGGCCGCGCACCGGGCACAGCCCCGCGCCGCGCCGGCCGATATTGCCGCGCATCATCATCAGATTCGACAGCAGCTGTACCGTCGCGACCGAGTTATTGTGCTGCGTGAGACCCATGCCCCAGGTCGAAATCACCGCGCGGCCCTTCACGTAGATATCGGCGAGCTTCAGCACCTCGTCGAGCGGCACGCCTGCCTCGGCGACGATCGTGTCCCAGCGCTCGGCGCGTAGATCGTCGGCGAAGGCAGCGAAGCCGACTGTGTGCTGGGCGATGAAGCCGAAGTCGAGCACGCGCTCGAGGCCCGACACGAGCGCTTCGTCATCCAGTTCGAGCACGCGTTTGGCGACGCCCTTGATCAGCGCGAAATCGCCGCCGAGCTTCGGACGGGTGAATACCGAGCTGATTTTCGTGCTGCCCATCGTCAGCATTTCGACCGGATGCTGCGGGCTCGCGAAGCGTTCGAGGCCGCGCTCCTTCAGCGGATTGATCGACACGATCGTGGCGCCGCGCTTCGCGCATTCGCGCAGTTCGCCGAGCATGCGCGGATGGTTGGTGGCCGGATTCTGGCCGAAGATCAGCAGCGTATCCGCGTGTTCGAAGTCATCGAGCGTGACCGTGCCCTTGCCGATGCCGACCGTGTGCGGCAGGCCACGGCTCGTCGCCTCGTGGCACATGTTCGAGCAATCGGGAAAATTGTTGGTGCCGTACATGCGCACGAACAGCTGGTACAGGAACGCGGCTTCGTTGCTCGCGCGGCCCGAGGTATAGAACGCGGCGCGGTCAGGATCGTCGAGACGCTTCAGATGGCTCGCGATCAGCGCGAATGCGTCGTCCCAGCCGATCGGCACATAGCGGTCGCGCGCGGCGTCGTAGACGAGCGGATCGGTCAGGCGGCCGTGCTGCTCGAGTTCGAAGTCGGATTGCGTCATCAGCTCCGTGACGCTGTGCCGCTCGAAGAACGCGGGCGTCACGCGCTTGCCGGTGGCCTCGGCGGCCACGGCCTTCACGCCGTTTTCGCAGAACTCGAATGTCGACACATGCTCGCGATCCGGCCACGCGCAGCCGGGGCAGTCGAAGCCGTCAGGCTGGTTCTGCTTGAGCAGCGTGCGGTAGTTGCCGCCCGCGACCTTCTCCTTGAGCAAGTTGATGGCGACATACTTCAGCGCGCCCCAGCCAGCGGCGGGGTGCTTGTACGGCTCGATGCGGGCTTCGGCTTGTGTTTCGTTCTTCTTCATGACGTGGCGGTGGACGGATTCGACAGGGTTTGCAGACCAATGCCGGAGATCGTACTGTGTTCCATAAACTACGTCGGGTACAGAAAATCGGAAAGAATAGGAGTACAGTTGCGCGACGATGCCTGAAGCCGCCCGAATCCACCCGAATCGCATGAAGCTCTACGAAAAACTCGCCGACGAAATCACCGAAGCCGTGCGCCGCGGTGTGTTCGCGGCCGGCGAGCGGGTTGCGTCGGTGCGTCAGGCGAGCCAGCAGCACGGCGTCAGCATCAAGACGGTGCTGCACGCGTATGCGCTGCTGGAAAGCCGCGGCATCGTCGAGAGCCGGCCGCAGTCGGGCTATTTCGTGCGCGACGCGGCCGCGCGGGCGCTCGCGCCGGCGCCCGCCGCGGCCCGCGCGGGCCGCAAGTCCGCGCCGCCGCCAGTGCCCGCGACGGTCGACGTGAGCCGGCTCGTGCTGTCGACGCTACGCAGCATCCGCGCGCACGACGCCGTGCCGTTCGGCTCGCCGTATCCCGATCCGTCGCTGTTCCCGTGGCGGCGCATCAACCAGTACGCCAACGCGATCGCGCGGCGGCACGCGAGCTGGAATCTGATCGACGATCTGCCGCCGGGCAACCCCGAGCTGATCCGGCAGATCGCGCGGCGCTATGCGGAAAACGGTCTGCCGGTCGATCCGGGCGAAATCGTGATCACGCTCGGCGCGACCGAGGCGATCAACCTGAGCCTGCAGGCGGTCGCCAAGCCCGGCGACACCGTCGCGGTCGAGTCGCCGACCTACTACGCGATGCTGCACGCCATCGAGCGCCTCGGCATGCGCGCGATCGAGGTGGCGACGCATCCGGTCGACGGCATCGATATCGACGCGCTCGCGAAGGCGATCGCGCGGCAGAAGATCGCCGCGTGCATGGTGATGCCGAATTTCCAGAATCCGCTCGGTTTCTGCATGTCCGACGAGCGCAAGCGGCAACTGGTCGAACTGCTGGCCGCGCACGAGATTCCGGCGATCGAGAACGATGTCTACCAGGAGCTGTATTTCGGCGACACGCGGCCGTCGACGCTGAAGACCTTCGACACCCAGGGGCTCGTGCTGCACTGTGCGTCGTTTTCGAAAAGCCTGACGGCGTCGTACCGGATCGGCTGGGCGCTGCCGGGGCGCTATCGCGCGCAGGTCGAGAAGCTCAAGTTCCTGAATACGCTGACGACGCCGTCGGTGCCCCAGATCGCGGTCGCCGATTATTTGCGTCAGGACGGCTACGACCGCCATCTGCGGCACCTGCGCCGCGTGTACCGGCAGCAGGCGAGCATCATGAGCGCGCTGGTGCTGCGCTTTTTTCCGGTCGGCACGCGCGTGTCGACGCCGCGGGGCGGCTACGTACTGTGGGTCGAGTTGCCCGTTGCGATCGATTCGATGCGGCTTTATCAGGCGGCGCTCGAACGCGGGATCACGGTCGGGCCGGGGATGATGTTTTCGACGCGCAACGATTTTCGGCACTTCATCCGGCTCAACTACAGCTATCCGTGGACCGCGCAGGCCGAAGCGGCGTTGAAGACGCTCGGTGAGCTGGCTACGGCGATGGCGTGACAGGCGCCACGGCGATGCAAAACGACACATCACGACAGGTAGACCGACATGGATGACGACGACATCGACCCGCAACTCGCCGCGATACTCGCGCAGCTATGGCGCGCGCATCGCGAGACACCCTGGCGCGCGTGGTCGCTCGCGAAGCTGTCGAAGCAGGCCGGCGTGCCGATGAGCAGCGTGCGGCGGCAATTGACGGCGCTCTCGGGAAGCGGTCTCGTCGATACGATGTTCCACGACGATGGCACTGGAGCCGCGTCGCTGAGCGAAATCGGCGCGCAGCTTTGCGCGGAGCTGTTCGGCACGAGCGAGGGCGGCGAGCCGTCGTCCGCCGGCTGAGCGTCCCGGCGCAACTGCCGCCGGCGCGCAATTGCGCGTCATGCGCCGCCCCCGCCGCCGCGACCGGGCGCCGGGCATCCGCCGCCGAACCAAATGGGCCGTCGCAGTCTGCCGCGGCCGGCCCAGCGTCGAGCCGCTGCGGCGCCTGCGGGCCACGAACAGACGGCGCCCGCACTGCAGTCGCCCGTCGTACCGGCATCAACCGATGCTGGCACGCCACCCCGGAGCCGTCCGCACGCGATGCGTGGCAGATTTTCGCGCTGGACTTAGCGTAAACCCCGGTGTGCCGCGTACACTAACTTGCCGATGTTGGGTTTGGGGGGCGCAACTATGCTTTGCGAAGCAACATCACGTGGCACGACGACAGCTGCGCCGGAGGGCGCCCGCTACCGGCCGGAACGGGCCGAGGAGGTACTCGCGTCCGAGCGCAGCGTATTGCGGCTGATCACCCGCAACACGCCGCTGCCCGAGCTGCTCGACGAAGTCTGCCGTCGCGCCGAGGCGCTGCTCGGCGACGGCGCGTGCTGCTCGATCCTGCTGCTCGACCCGGACGGCGTGCATGTGCGCGTCGGCGGCGCGCCGTCGCTGCCGCCCGCGTACAGCGCCGCGATCGAGGGCGCGGCGATCGGTCCGCGCGTCGGCTCGTGCGGCACGGCGATGTTCGAGCGGCGTCTGGTGATCGTCGACGACATCGAATCCGATCCGCTGTGGGAAAACTTCCGCGATTTCGCGTTGCCGCACGGCTTGCGCGCATGCTGGTCCGTGCCCTTCGAAAACGACGCGGGCATTGTGCTCGGCGCGTTCGCCGTCTACTACCGCGCCACCCGCTGTCCGACCCCCGAGGAAGAGGCGATGCTGCGCGACATCGGCAGCAGCGTCGGCCTTGCGGTCCATCAGGACGCGATGGCGCAGCGCCTCGCGCATAGCGAGGAGCGTCACCGGCTGGTCGTCGATCATCTCAGCGAGGGCATCGTCGTGCAGTCGCGCACCGGCATCGTGCTCGCCTGTAATCCGAGTGCGCAGCGCATGCTGCACGTGACACCGGAGGTCGTCGGCAGCAGCATGCGGACCGTGATGACACGCGCGTTCGGCGAGGACGGCTCGGTCATCGGCGAAGTCAACCGTCCGGTCTCGCAGGTCTTTGCGACCGGCAAGCCGATGCTCGGCGTGACGGTCGGCCTCGAACTGATCGGCGGCGAGGTCGTGTGGATCACGCAGAACGTCGTGCCGATCCTGCGGCCCGGCGACAGCGAGCCGGACTCCGTGCTGATTTCGTTTTCCGACATCGGGCCGGTGCGCGAGGCGCAGCGCCAGTTGAAGTACCTCGCCACGCGCGATTCGCTGACCGGCCTCTACAACCGCGCCTACCTGACCGAGCGGATGCGCGACCTGTTCGCGCCGCGCGCCGCCGGCCACCATGACGGCGAGCTCACCAGCGTCGCCGTGCTGTTCGTCGATCTCGACAGCTTCAAGAAGGTCAACGACACCGCCGGTCACGAAGCCGGCGACGCCTTGCTGTGCAGCGTCGCCGAACGGCTGTCGGCCTGCGTCGGGTGCGGCGACACGCTGGCGCGCGTCGGCGGCGACGAGTTCGTGATCGTCGCCAGTGCGTACGGCAATACCGGCGAGCTGATCGGCCTCGCGCACCGCATTCTGGACATGATCGCCGTGCCGTTCGCGGTGGCGGGCAACGAGTACTACCTGGGCGCGTCGATCGGCATCAGCCTGTTTCCCGAAGACGGCCAGGACGTCGCGACGCTGATGCGCAACGCCGATTCGGCGATGTATCACGCGAAGCAGCGCGGCCGCAACAACTTCCAGTTCTTCACCGCCGAGCTGAACCAGCATCTGCAGCGGCGTTTCACGATCGAACAGTCGCTGCGGCGCGCGCTCGCGGCCAACGAGCTGAGCCTCGTGTACCAGCCGATCGTCGATAGCCAGAGCGGCCGCACGATCGGTGCGGAAGCGCTGCTGCGCTGGTACAACAGCGAGCTCGGCAACGTGTCGCCGGGCGAATTCATTCCGGTCGCCGAGGATGCCGGGCTGATCGTCGAGATCGGCGACTGGGTGCTCGAGCACGCCTGCCAGCAGGTCGCGCAGTGGCGGCGCTCGCTCGCGCCGCATCTGATCGTCGCGGTCAATCTGTCGCCGCGGCAGTTCAACGACGGGCTGCTCGAGCGCATCGAACGTTGTCTTGCGCAGTCCGGGCTCGAACCGGCCGCGCTCGAACTCGAGATCACCGAGCGATTGCTGATGAGCGACAGCGATACCGTGCTGCCGATGCTGAGCGCGCTGAACGCAATGGGCGTGCGCGTCTCGGTCGACGATTTCGGCACCGGTTATTCGTCGCTGTCATACCTGAAGCGCTTTCCGCTGCATAACCTGAAGATCGACCGCTCGTTCGTCGCGGGGCTGCCCGATCATCGCGATTCGGTCGCGATCACCCAGGCGGTCGTCGCGATGGCGCACTCGCTCGGCATGAACGTGACCGCCGAGGGCGTCGAGACCGCCGAGCAGGCGGCGTTCCTGCGCGCGATCGATTGCGACAAGCAGCAGGGCTACCTGTACAGCCGGCCGGTCGGCGCGAGCGCGTATGCGCGCACGCTGTACGACGCGCAGCTGATCGGCATGGCGAAGGCGTCCTGACGCGATTGTTCAGATTGCCGAACAAGTGACTTCGCGTTGCCGCTATTTATCGGCGGCGACGCACTCCCTAAAATTCCCCCATCGAAACATTATTGGTGCGCGGTGCCGAAGCGGCGCCCCGCGTTTGGGGGTCGTCATGTCAGAGTTGATCAGAAACCAGCTTTACCGGCCAGCGGTCGTACTGCCGATGGTCGCGCTGATGCAGGTGATGGTGTCGCAGGACTTCAATCTCGGCCAGGTCGGCTGGGTGTTCGCGGCGCGCGGCGCGCAGGCCGCACTGCAACGTTCGCGCGAGTTGATTTGCGCGGTTCATTGCCACGCCTGAGATTTCCCGCGCAGCTTACGCAGTAATCCCAACTGATTTGCGCCGCCTCGCGCGCGGCGCGTGGGAAGACGGGCCGTCGCCAAAGCGCCCGCGCAATCAGACATGACATGGCAGCGCGTGGCACTAAGCGTAAGATGCTACGACCTGCACCCAGCCGGGGAGAGTTGCCATGCCACAGCACTTCGACGCAGTCGTGATCGGTACCGGACAAGGCGGTTCGCCGCTCGCCGTGCGCCTCGCTCAAAGCGGGCGGCGCACCGCGGTGATCGAACGCGCGGAGTTCGGCGGCACTTGCGTGAACGTCGGCTGCACGCCGACCAAATCCTATGTGGCGAGCGCCCGCGCGGCGCACGTTGCGCACCATGCGGCGGAGCTCGGCGTGCAGGTGGGTTCGGTCGGCGTCGATCTGGCGGCCGTGAAGGCGCGCAAGGACAGGATCATCGGAGAGTCGCGCAGCGGCGTCGAAAAATGGCTGCGCGGCACGGAAAACATCACGGTGTTCAACGGCCACGCGCGCTTCACCGGCGCGCGCACGCTCGCTATCTGCGGGCGCGACGGGGAATTGCTGAACGAGTTCAGCGCGTTCGAAATCTTCATCAACACCGGCACGCGCGCCGTCGTGCCGCCGCTCGAAGGCATCCAGCGGATTCCGTACTACACGAACTCGACGCTGCTCGAACTGACCGCGTTGCCGGATCATCTGGTGATCGTCGGCGGCAGTTATATCGCGCTCGAATTCGCGCAGGTGTTTCGCCGCTTCGGGAGCCGCGTCAGCGTGCTGGTGCGCGGCGAGCGCGTGTTGAACCGCGAGGATGCCGATTTCGCGGAGTCGGTGCAGAAGGTGCTCGCGCGCGAGGGCGTCGAGTTTCATTTCGGCGTGCAGCCGACGCGCGTCGAGCCGCATGCGCATCACGCGAACGACGTGTGCATCGGCTTCGAGCAGAACATCCCGGCCATGGAGGCGTCGCACCTGCTGTTGGCCACCGGCCGCAGGCCGAATACCGACGACCTCGGCCTCGACGTCGCCGGCATCGAGACCGACCGGCACGGCACGATCATCGTCGACGGCCAGTTGCGCACCAGCGTGCCGGGCGTGTGGGCGATCGGCGACGTGAACGGTCGCGGCGCGTTCACGCACACGTCCTACGACGACTACCAGATCGTCGCGGCGAACCTGCTCGACGGCGGCGCGCGCAGCGTCGACACGCGGATCATGACGTATGCGGTGTTCGTCGACCCGCCGCTCGCGCGCGTCGGCATGTCGGAGCAGGAGGTGCGCAACAGCGGCCGCGAAGCGCTGATCGCGACGATGCCGATGTCGCGCGTGGGCCGTGCGCGCGAGCGTGGCGAGACCGACGGCTTCATGAAGGCGCTCGTCGATGCGAACAGCAAACAGATACTCGGCGCGGCAATTCACGGCATCGAGGGCGACGAGGCGATCCATACGTTCGTCGACATCATGACCGCAGGCGCGCCGTATCCGACTTTGCAATACGCGATGCACGTGCATCCGACCATCAGCGAACTGGTGCCGACGCTGCTCGATGGGCTCAAGCCGATGCAATGAACTGCCTTGACGCTGGCGCGACACGCTGATGACAAGCTCGCTCAAACCCGCACGTAACAGCGGCAATCTTTTCGACCTCGTCGCGCAGTTGGGGACGACGCCCGAGGAGCAGGTCAACGCGCTCGTCGAGCGGGGCGGCGTGACGATCGAGCGGATCGTCTCGACCGGGCAGGCGAGTCCGCCCGGTTTCTGGTACGACAGCCCGCGCGCCGAATGGGTCGTGCTGCTCACCGGCGCGGCGATGCTCGAATTCGACGATGACCCCCAGCCGCATCGGATGAAGCCCGGCGATCACGTGCTGATCGAGGCGCATTGCCGCCACCGCGTCGCATGGACGAGCGACACCGAGCCGAGCGTGTGGCTCGCCGTCCATTACCCGTGAGCCGCGGCGGATCGAGCCATCCGCGCGGCCGGCTCTCGCGCATCGACAAATCCTCACACCATCACCGATAATCGGCAGCGGCGCGGCCCGCGCGCAAGGCGAAGGCGGGCTGTGCGCCCCACCGCATTGATCTTCGGGACTCGCATGGGCAAGGGACGCGTCGAAGCCTTCAGCGATGGCGTAATCGCCATCATCATCACGATCATGGTGCTTGAGCTGAAGGTGCCCGAAGGCCACGATCTCGCGGCGCTGCGCCCGGTCGTACCGGTGTTCTGCGCATACGTGCTGAGCTTCGTCTACGTCGGCATTTACTGGAACAATCACCATCACATGTTCCATGCGGTGCAGAAGGTCAACGGCAAGGTGTTGTGGGCGAACCTGCATCTGCTGTTCTGGCTATCCCTCTTGCCGGCCGTGACGCACTGGGTCGGCGAAAACCATCTGGCCGCGTGGCCGACCGCGATGTACGGCATCGTGCTGTTCATGGCGGCGATCGCGTATTTCATCCTGACGCGCACGCTGATTTCGCAGCACGGACACGACTCGACGCTGGCCAAAGCGCTCGGCAACGACTTCAAGGGCAAGGTCTCCGTCGTCATTTACCTGACCGGCATCGGGCTCGCGTTCGTCGTGCCGTGGGCGTCGGCCGTGCTGTACGCGCTCGCCGCCGCGTGGTGGTTCGTACCGGACCGTCGCATCGAACACGTGCTGGAGGCCTGAGCATGCTGCTCGCGCTGAAGCTCGTGCTGGTGCCGGCCTTTCTCGCCGCGCTGACGGCGGCCGCGCGCGTCTGGGGGCCGTCGGTCGCGGGATGGCTCGCGGGACTGCCGGTCGTCGCCGGACCGATCATGCTGCTGCTCGCAGTCGAGCGCGGGCCGGCGTTCGCGGCGCAGGCGTCGGCGGCGTCGGTTGCGGCGATCGCCGCATCCGAGGCATTCAATCTTGCTTATGGATGGAGCTGCCGACGCTTCGACTGGCCGCTCGCACTGGTCGCGGGCATGGCCGGCTGGCTCGGCGCGGGACTGCTGATCGTGCGGATGCCCGGCTCGCTTGGGTGGGCGCTGGCGGCGGCGTGCGTGGCCGTCGCGGTGTCGCAGAGCTGCTTGCCGCGCGCGACGGGCCATGTGCCGGCGGCGCGCGTTGGGCGCGCGGATCTGGCCGTGCGGATGCTCGCGGGCGCATTGCTGACGCTCGCGGTGACGGCTGCCTCGGCATCGATGGGCGCGGCGTGGAGTGGCGTGGTGTCGGTGTTCCCGCTGCTCGGCATCGTGCTCGCGGTGTCGGCGCAGCGTGCGCATGGCGCGGACTTCGTGGCGCTCTTGATGCGCGGCATGGTGGTCGGGCGCGGCTCGTTCGCGGCGTTCTTCGCGGTGACGGCGATGCTGCTGCCGCAGTACGGTGTGGCGACGGGGTTTGCGTGCGCGACGGTGGTGTCGGTCGTCGTGCAGGGGTTGACGCGGCGCATGCTGGCTGGGCAGCGCCGTGCCCAGGCGGTGGCGCGAGAGTTGGCGCAGCCGCAGACCGAGTGAGACTGCGCATGGCTTCACATCGCTCACCTTCGACCGCTACCCGCATCGGGCTCATCTCGGATACGCACAACCTCGTGCGTCCCGAAGCGTTGCGCTATCTCGACGGCTGCGACGCGATCATTCACGCGGGCGATATCTGCAACCCGGACGTGCTCGACGCGCTCGCGCGGATCGCGCCGCTGACCGCGGTGCGCGGCAACAACGATACCGGTGACTGGGCCGCGTCTCTACCGACGCATGCGCGGCTGACGATCCAGCAGGTGACGATTCTGGTCGTGCACGATATCGCCGAGCTGGGCTGCGTGCCTCAGCACGATGGCATTCGCGTCGTGGTGAGCGGCCACTCGCACAAGCCGTCGATCGCCGAGCGCGACGGCGTGCTGTACGTCAATCCTGGCAGCGCGGGGCCGCGGCGCTTCAGGCTGCCGGTGTGCGCGGGCACGCTGACCGTCGAAGGCGCGCAGGTTGGCGCGACGTTCGATTCGCTGCTGACGTAAAAAAGCGGGCCGGCGAATGTCGCCGGCCCGCTTCAGAAACTACGCCTGGCGTGATGACTGCGCAGGTCAGGCGCGCGCGGTCGCAGCCGCCGCGAATCGTTCATCCATTTCCTCGGCCTCGCGCTCACCGCGCAGCACCGCGTGCGCTTCAGCGCGCGTCGCGACGCACGGACCCGAGCCGAGCAGCGGCTTGCGCGCGGTTTCGCGCAGCGCGAGTACCGACACGATGCCGATCAGCGATGCGCCCATCAGGTAGTACGCGGGCATCATCAGATTGCCGGTCCGGTCGACGAGCCATGCGGTCACGAGCGGCGTCGTGCCGCCGAACAGCGACACCGAGATATTGAAGCCGATCGCGAGCGCGCCGTAGCGGATCCGGGTCGGGAACAGCGCCGGCAGCGCCGACGGCATCACCCCGGTGAAGCACGACAGCAGCACGCCGAGAATCATCAGACCGCCGAACACGGGCAGCACCGTGCCCATCCGAATCAGCAGCAGCGCGGGAATCGACAGCGCGAACAGACCGACGCAGCCGAGCAGCATCACGGGCTTGCGGCCGATCGCATCGGACAGACGGCCGGCGGCGAGCGTCATCGGCATCATCAGGATCATCACGAGCAGCACGAGGAACAGACCGTGCGTTTCGTTGAAGTGCAGCGTGGCGGACAGATAGCTCGGCAGATACGACAGCGCCATATAGTCGGTCACGTTGAAAATCAGCACGAGGCCGACACATAGCAGCAGCGGCTTCCACTGCTGCACGAGCAGTTGGCGCAACGACTGGCTGGGCAGCGCGCGGTCCTCGGCTTCGCGCTCTTCGGCCTGTTTCTTGAACGCGGGCGTTTCCTCGAGCTTCATGCGGATGTAGAGACCCACCAGGCCGAGCGGTCCGGCGATCAGGAACGGCACGCGCCAGCCCCAGGACAGCAGCGCGTCGTTCGACAGCGTCGCCGTCAGCAGCGCGACCGTGCCCGCGCCGAGCACGTAGCCGATCAGCGTGCCGAACTCGAGAAAGCTGCCCATGAAGCCGCGGCGCTTGTCGGTCGAGAATTCGGCGATGAAGGTCGCGGCGCCGCCGTATTCGCCGCCGGTCGAAAAGCCCTGCACGAGGCGCGCAAGCAGCAACAGCGCCGGCGCGAGAATGCCGATCGTCGCGTAGTTGGGGATCAGGCCGATCGCGAAGGTGCCCGCGGCCATCATGATCATCGTCATTGCCAGCACGCGCTGACGGCCGATGCGGTCACCGAGCGGCCCGAACACCATGCCGCCGATCGGCCGCACGAGAAACGCCGCGGCAAACGTGCCGAAGGTCGCAATGAGTTGCGCCGAAGGGCTCGACGAGGGGAAGAACACCTTGCCGAGCGTGACCGCGATGTAGCTGTACACGCCGAAATCGAACCATTCCATCGCGTTGCCGAGCGCCATGGCGCCGACGGCCCGCTTCAGGAGGGAGTGATCGACGACGGTGATGTCGTCGAGGGAAAGACGCTGCTCCGGTTTGTGATGTCGCCAGAAGCCGTTGCTGGAAGCGGTCAAGGTTGAAACTCCAATGACTGCGACGAAACTCGTGATGCGTTCCGCCACGGTTTTGCTGGGAAGTGTAATTTCGTGAGCAAGGCGAGGCTATTCGCGGCACCGGTTATCGGGCGGCGCAACGGATGGCGAAAAGAAGCAAACGCCCGTGCCTCGCGGTAAGTTCGCGAAAAAACACTCGACTAGATTGTGCTGACTGTTGCACCTGCGTGGCCGTGGAAGGGGGGCAGATGCATGAGGGACGCGGGGCTGGCGGGAAACTGACCCATGCGCCACTGAAGGCTTGAAACGAAAAAGGCCGGTCTTGAATTTTCCGCTTTAGGCGGGGAAACGACCGACGAGCCTTCTTGTTTAAAAACAGTTCAATTCAGGATGGCGCGTGCGCGGAAAAACACACGATGAACCAACTTGAAAGAACACGAATGAAGGTGAATTGCGGCTGAAACGAGGGCACATGTTAGCACGATGCCAGAGGATCATGCAAATCGGCGGTGCGAGGCAGAGCCCCCAATGGGACTCGATCCGTTGCGGGACGGGAGATCTGGCGGGGTCGGAATGGCCCTGAAAAACGGACCGCTTAGAACATTGGCGAGCGCTTTTTGAGGCGAAGACGACGCGAGCGGCGGGCGCGATGCGCGGCCGATGTTGGCGCGAAAAAAATCCGCGCTTGCGGCGCGGACTTTCAGGCGTGTGTTGGCTCGGTGGTTTGGGCGACGCGTTGTCTCGTGTCGTCCTCGACGAGGCAAGCTCAGGCCGACGGCGGCACGTAGCCCGACGCGGTATCCGCGCCTTCGCCGAAGAAGAACTTTTCGGTCTGCTTCATCAGGTACTGCCGCGCGCGCGGATCGGCCATGTTCAGGCGGTTTTCGTTGATCAACATGGTCTGCTGCTTCAACCAGCTCTGCCAGGCTTCCTTCGAGATACTTTCGTAGATCCGCTTGCCGAGTTCGCCCGGCAGCGGCGGGAAATCGAGGCCTTCGGCTTCCTTGCCGAGCTTCGCGCATTGAACCATACGAGTCATGCTGTGCTTCTCCTGTAATCGATGTGGGGCGGGCAGACGCCGGTTCGGATCAGATGGGGGCGATCACGAAGTACTCAAAGCTGTTTCATCAGCACGAGCGATTTGCGCTGCCAGTTATAGAGTCGGCGGCGGTCTTCGGGCAAGTCGTCGACCGTAACCTTGACGAAGCCGCGCTTCAGGAACCAGTGTTCGGTGCGCGTGGTGAGCACGAAAATGCGCGTGAGGCCGCGTGCCCGCGCGCGCTGTTCGATGCGCTTGAGCAGGCGCTCGCCGTCGCCGGTGCCTTGAGCTTCGGGCGCGACGGTCAGGCACGCCATTTCGCCGATGCGCTCCTGCGGATACGGATACAGCGCCGCGCAGCCGAACAGCACGCCGTCGTGCTCGATTACCGAGAAATGGTCGATATCGCGTTCGATCTGGTGACGGCCGCGCCGTACCAGCGTGCCGTCTGTTTCGAGCGGCTCGATCAGCGCGAGAATGCCGCCGACGTCGTCCGGCGTTGCTTCGCGCAGGCTTTCGAGGTTCTCGTACGAAATCATCGTGCCGACGCCATCGTGCAGGAACAGTTCGAGCAACAGGCTGCCGTCGAGCGCGTACGGGATGATGTGCGCACGCGGCACGCCACCGCGGCAGCCGCGGATCGAATGCTTCAGGTAGAACGCGGCGTCGCCGGTCACTTCGCCGCTTTCGTGCAGCTTGTAGGCGTCGTCGAGCGACAGTTCGCGGATCAGCTCGGTGCCGCTTTCGCCGGTTTCCATCAGGCCCGGCGTTTCGGTCAGGAACACGATCTTGTCGGCGCGCAGCGCGATCGCCGCGGCCGAGGCCACGTCTTCCATCGACAGATTGAATGCCTCACCGGTGGGCGAGAAGCCGAGCGGCGACAGCAGCACGAGCTTGCGGCTCGCAAGCGAGTGTCGGATCGAATCCGCGTCGATCTTGCGCACGAGGCCCGTGTGCTGGAAGTCGACGCCGTCCAGAATGCCGACGGGGCGCGCCGTCACGAAGTTGCCCGATACGACGCTGATGTGCGCGTGCGCCATTGGCGTGTTCGGCAGACCCTGGCTGATCGCGGCTTCGATGTCGAGACGCACTTCGCCGGCCGCCTCCTTCGCGGACTCGAGC
Organism: Paraburkholderia sp. MM6662-R1; assembly: GCF_050436245.1. Taxonomy (NCBI): domain Bacteria; kingdom Pseudomonadati; phylum Pseudomonadota; class Betaproteobacteria; order Burkholderiales; family Burkholderiaceae; genus Paraburkholderia; species Paraburkholderia sp. MM6662-R1. The sequence goes on from NZ_JBNDLV010000001.1 coordinate 4,059,774, forward strand.
GCGCGCGCGTCGGTGATGCGCATGCCGTGTGAAAACTCCGATTCGACGCCGTGCAGGCTCATCTGCTCCTCGACCTGCGGGCGCGAGCCATGCACGAGCACGATCTGGATGCCCATTGCCTGCAGCAGCGCGATGTCGGACACGAGCGCATTCAGCAGCCCTTGATGCACCACTTCGCCGCCGAAACCCACGACGAATGTCTTGTTTCGGAACGCGTGGATATACGGGGCGACGGAACGCATCCAGTCGACGAATTGCGCGTGCTGGGCGAGGGTTTCCGGCGAGTCGGCGGGGGCCGGGACGCTCGCGGGCGCGGGGACGAGGTCGGTTTGGGAATTCATGCCGGGGATTATAATGCGCCCCCATGTCGAATGTACCCAAAAGTCCCGCTGGGGCGAACGAGAAACCGGCGTCGGCCGGCGAGCCGGCCAACCCCGGCGATACGATGCGCCGCCCAGCGCAGGATGCGAAACCCGATCAGGCGCGTGACGCGCGTCGGGGGGCGGGCGCGTCTGTGCGAAAGGTGCCGCCCGAAGGGGGCGGTGCAGGTCGAAAAGGTCGCGAAGAGCACGCTGGCGCGCGTGACGAACGGCGCGATGAATCCCGCGATGAATCGGATGACGCGTCTGGTGCGAAGCGGGGCGGTGGGGCTCGTGGCGATCAACGTCACGGACTGCGCGACAAACAATCGGGCGAGCCGCGCAAGGAACAACCTCGCGCGCCGCGCGAAGCGCGGCCGTCGCGGGTCGTCGAGCCGAATCCGATTCCACCGGTCACGTTCCCCGAAGCGCTTCCTGTCTCCGGTCGTCGCGACGAGATCGCGCGGGCGATCGCGGAGAATCAGGTCGTGATCGTGTCGGGCGAAACCGGCTCGGGCAAGACCACGCAGTTGCCGAAAATCTGCCTCGCGCTTGGCCGTGGTCTCGGTGCCGGCGGCAATGGTCTGATCGGCCATACGCAGCCGCGCCGGATCGCCGCGTCGGCGACCGGGCGCCGTATCGCCGAGGAACTCGGCACGCCGTTCGGCGAAGTGGTGGGATACAAGGTGCGCTTCAACGACAACCTCGCGCCGGGCGCATCGGTCAAGCTGATGACCGACGGCATTCTGCTTGCGGAAACGCAGACCGATCCGCTGCTGAATGCCTACGACACGCTGATCATCGATGAAGCACACGAGCGCAGCCTCAACATCGATTTTCTGCTCGGCTACCTGAAGGAGATTCTTCCCAAGCGTCCCGACCTGAAGCTGATCGTCACCTCGGCGACGATCGACGCCGACCGTTTTGCGCGTCATTTCGGCAGCGACGACAAACCCGCGCCGGTGATCGAAGTGAGCGGCCGGATGTATCCGGTCGAGGTACGTTACCGTCCGGTCGTCGAGGACAGCCCGGCGGTCAAGGCGGCGCAAGGGACCTCGGGTGCAACCTCGTCTGGCCGCGAGCGCCCGAAGACGCAGCGCGAGACTGATCGTGATCTGATGGAGGCGATCGTCGACGCTGTCGACGAACTGTGCCGCGAAGGCCCCGGCGACGTACTGGTATTCCTGCCCGGCGAGCGCGAGATTCGCGACGCCGCCGAGGCGCTGCGCAAACATCATCCGCCCCACACGGAGATCCTGCCGCTGTTCGCGCGGCTCTCGGCCGCCGAGCAGGAGCGCGTGTTCCGCGCGTCGAACGCGCGCCGCATCGTGCTCGCGACCAACGTCGCCGAAACTTCGCTGACGGTACCCGGCATCCGCTACGTGGTCGACACCGGCCTTGCGCGCGTGAAGCGCTACTCGTATCGCAACAAGGTCGAGCAGTTGCAGGTCGAGTCGATTTCGCAGGCCGCCGCGAACCAGCGCGCGGGGCGTTGCGGCCGGGTCGCCGATGGCATCTGCATTCGTCTGTATGAGGACAGCGACTTCCAGGGCCGCGCGCGCTTCACCGATCCGGAAATTCTGCGCTCGTCGCTTGCTTCGGTGATTCTGCGCATGAAGTCGCTGCATCTGACGGCGATCGAAACCTTCCCGTTTATCGAACCGCCGCCGGGCCGTGCGATTTCCGATGGCTACCAGTTGCTCAACGAGCTCGGCGCCGTCGACGACGACACCCACCTGACGCCGCTCGGCCGCGAACTCGCGCGACTGCCGCTCGATCCGCGCGTCGGCCGCATGATCCTCGCCGCGCGCGACCAGCAGGCGCTGAAGGAAGTGCTGATCATCGCGAGTGCGCTGTCCGTGCAGGACCCGCGCGATCGCCCGATCGAAGCGCAGGAGCAGGCGGACCAGGCGCATCGCCGGTTCGCCGACGAGCGCTCCGAATTCCTGCAGTGGCTGAAGATCTGGAACTGGTTCGACGAAGCGATCGCGCACAAGAAATCGAACCGGCAACTGCAGGACGAGTGCCGCAAGAACTTCCTGTCGCAACTGCGGCTGCGCGAATGGCGCGACGTCCACTCGCAGCTGCTGACGGTGGTGCGCGAGCACGGCTGGCGGCTGAACGAAGCGGAGGCAACATTCGAGCAGATCCATCTGGCGCTGCTGACCGGTCTGCTCGGCAACATCGGCCTGAAAGCCGACGACGAGCCGTACTACCTCGGCGCGCGCGGCATCAAGTTCTATTTGTGGCCCGGCTCGGCGCTCGTGAAAAAAGCAGGCAAGTGGGTGATGGCCGCCGAGCTCGTCGAAACGAGCCGTCTGTACGCGCGCTGTATCGCGAAAATCGAGCCGGAGTGGGTCGAGAAGGTCGGCGCGCATCTGCTCAAGAAGTCGTTGTCCGAGCCGCATTGGGAAAAGCGCGCGGCGCAGGTGTCCGCGTTCGAGCGCGCGATGCTGTACGGCCTGCCGATCTATCACCGGCGGCGCGTCGCATTCGGCAAGCAGGACCCGGCGCGGGCGCGCGAGCTGTTCATTCGCGGTGCGCTCGTCGAAGGCGAGTTCGACACGAAGCTTGCGTTCTTCGCGCACAACCGCAAGCTGCTCGCCGACATCGAGCAGCTCGAGCACAAGTCGCGCCGCCAGGACGTGCTGGTCGACGACGAATTGATCTACGCGTTCTATGATCAGGCGCTGCCGGACGGCATCCATACCGGCGCCGCGTTCGAGCGCTGGTATCGCGACGAGGTCGAAAAGAGCGGCCAGGCGGAGGACAAGCTGCGGCTGTTGTATTTGTCCCGAGACGATCTGATGCGGCACGAGGCGGCGGGTGTCACGACGGATCTGTTCCCTAAGCGGCTGACGATGGCGGGCATCGAGATGGCGCTGACCTACCACTTCGAGCCGGGCACGCCGCGCGACGGCGTGACGCTCGCAGTGCCGCTGTACGCGCTGAACCAGGTCGACGCGCGCCGCTGTGAGTGGCTCGTGCCCGGGATGCTGAAAGAAAAGGCGCAGTTGCTGCTGAAGTCGCTGCCGCAAAAGCTGCGTCGGCATTGCGTGCCGCTCCCCGAGTACGCGGCGGGCTTCACCGAACGGCACGGCGCACAGCGCTTCGGAGGAGGAGGCTTGCTCGAGGCGCTGATCGCCGACCTGCGCGAGCAGACCCAGGTCACGATGAAGCAGTCCGACTTCAAGCTCGAGACGCTGCCCGCGCATCTGTTCATGAACTTCAAGGTCATCGACGAACATGGCCGGCAGCTCGCGATGGGGCGCAATTTGTCGCAACTGCGCGCCGAGCTCGGCGCTCAGGCGCAGCAGCATTTCCAGAAGCTCGTTTCGGGCGCGGCGGGCGCCGCCTTGGCCGACGCTGGCGGCGGTGTTGCGGCACCTGCACGCTCTCCAGATTTGGCTCAGAGCGGCGCGTCGCGCGGCAAGGGCGCGGCCGCGCCGCAACCCGCGACACCCGAAGGCGCACCGGCCACCGCGCTGTATGAAAACCTGACCACGTGGAATTTCGGCAAGTTGCCCGAGTTGCTCGAAATTCGTCGTGGTGGTCAGACGCTGTTTGGCTACCCGGCGCTCGTCGACCGTGGCACCCATTGCGACGTCGAGGTGTTCGATTCGCCGGAAGAAGCCGCGCGGATTCATCGGGCGGGCTTGCGTCGGCTCTTCGCGCTGCAGTTGAAGGAGCCGATCAAGTATCTGGAGAAGAATCTGCCGGGCCTGCGCGAAATGGCCATGCAGTTCATGCCGCGCGGCACGCAGGAGGAACTGCGCGATCAGCTGATCGACACCGCACTCGACCGCGCGTGTCTGCAGGATCCGCTGCCCGACGACGATGCGAGCTTCCATGTCCGCCGCGACGAAGGGCGTAGCCGCCTCACGTTGCTCGCGCAGGAAATTTCGCGGCTGGTCGGTCAGATTCTTGGCGAATACGCGAGCCTGACGAAGAAGCTCCTGCAGGCGAAGCCATTCGCGGCCGCGTACACCGATCTGCAGAATCAGCTCGATGCGCTGATCGGCAAGCGTTTTGTCGTCGATACGCCGTATGCCCAACTCGCACATTTCCCGCGTTATCTGAAGGGGATGGCGCTGCGTATCGACAAGCTGCGCGCGGACGCCATACGCGACGCGCGCCAGTTCGCCGAATTCCAGCCGCTGCTGCAGCACTATCAGCGCGCGGTGTCGCAGCGCGGCGGCGTCGTGGATCCGCGGCTCGCGGAATTCCGCTGGCTGCTCGAAGAATTGCGCATCTCGCTGTTTGCGCAGGAGTTGCGCACCCCGATGCCGGTTTCGGTGAAGCGCCTGCACAAGGTGTGGGAGTCGATGCAGCGCTAAAGCCAGGGCGCTCGCTCGCGGACGCTGGACACTGGGTGTGCACCGCGGCCGATGAGCGGGCCCGCGCACCGGTGCGCGCGGGGTACACCGAGCGTCCTCAGAGCGCCGTCGCGGCCGGACTCGGTCCGATACGTTCGCTCGAGCTGATTTCACCAATGCATCCCCGCGCCGATCGATGCGCCGAACTGTCGGCGAGAGTCGGTGCTGCCTTGGACCTTGTAGATCCATTTGCCGGTGTCCGACAACTGCGACACGCTGATTGCGAGCGCAGATTGACCGCCGTACGTGCCACCCGCCATGGCGACCATGCCGTGTCCCGGCAGCACCGCTTGCGGCAAAGCTGCCATTGCGAGCGCCGATGCCGTGCCCCCGTAGCTGTCCCGGCGGGCGGAGCGGATCTGGTCGTCGGTATAGCGATTCGACGCGCTGATCGCGCCGCTCACGCTTTGCTGCAACTGATTGACGTTGACCGCGTCGGTGCCTCGTACGCCGGCCGCGACGTTGGCGATCTGGCGTTCCTGGCCCGCCGCGCCAACCGATACCGTGTTCGCTCGGTCGGCGACGGAGCCCTGGCCTAACGCCACCGAGTTGTCGGCGCTCGCGCTGGCTGCGGCACCGACCGCCGTCGCGTTGTTGCCGCTGGCGATGGCGTTCGCTCCGATGCTTGCCGCGTTGGTGCCGCTTGCTTGTGCATTCGCTCCGACGGCAATCGCGTTCGTGCCGGCCGCCTCTGCGTTCGCACCCTCGGCGACCGTGTTGACGCCGCTCGCCCGCGCGTTCGCCCCGGCCGCAATCGCGTGCGCGCCGGACGCCTGCGCGCTCTCAGTCGCGCTATCGCCTGCCGCGCTGAACAACGCGTCGGCCGAGCCGATCGTCGCGTTATTGATCGCGCCTTCGAGCGCCGCGTTCAACTGACCGAGGTTGACCGCGTCGGACGCCTGTACGCCGTCCGCGACGTTGTGGATGACGGTGCCCTCCGTGGTATCGCCGCCGAGCGTAACGCTGTTCCGGTTGATGCTGCCGTCGGCGTTCGTGTCGTACATGACCGCGCCGTCGAGCTTCGCTGCGGTCGCGCTGCTCTGGTCGCTCACCGCTTTCAGCTGGGCGACGTTGACCGCATCGGTGTCGGCGGTGCCAGCCGCGACGTTGGTGATCTGGCGCTCGTTGCCCGTTGAACCGACCGACACGGTACCCGCGCGATCGGCGATCGAGCCCTGGCCGAGCGCGACGGAGTTTGCAACTAGCGCGCTCGAGTTAGATCCGAGCGAAAGTGCGTTGTCGGCGGCTGCGCTGGCACCGGAGCCGAGCGCGAGGGCGCCGGCGCCGCTCGCCGTGGCGTTGGAGCCGAGCGCCGTCGCACCGGAGCCGTAGGCCGACGCTGACGCGCCCAGCGAGGTCGCGTCGGCCGTGCCGGCGACGGCGCCCGCGCCGATCGCGGTCGAGTCGGTTGCGCTGGCGCTGGCGCTGGTGCCGAATGCGGTTGCGTTGCTGCCCATAGCGCTGGCGTTGCTGCCCGCGGCAAGCGCGTGCGTGCCGTCTGCGAGCGCCTCGTTGGAGCCGTCGACCGGGTCAGCAGCGCTGAAGTAATGCAGCGCGCTGCTTTGAGCGAGTGCATCGACCTTGTTGTCGACCGCGCTCAACTGGCTCACGTTGACCGCGTCGGTGGGCGCGGCGCCCGCGGCGACGTTGGTCAGGCGACGCTCGTTGTTCGCCGAGCCGAGCGAGACTTCGCCCGTCGCGCTGGAGGCCGCGATCGGGGTGGCGCCCGTTCCCACGGGCACAAACGCGCTTTGCGACAGGTCCGTCGTGGTGCTGGCGTTGGCGCCTAGCGCGACGCTATTGTCGGCGCTCGCGTTTGCGTTGCTGCCGAGCGCGATCGCGCCGGCTCCCGCGGCCGTTGCGCCGAAGCCGATTGCGCTGGCGTAGGCGCCGCGTGCCTGCGCGGCAACGCCGAGGGCGATGGCGCCGACGCCGCTGACGACGGCATTACTGCCAAGCGCGACGCTCGAGTCCGCGAGCGCCGAGGCCCATGCTCCGGCGGCGAGCGAGTTGGCGCCTCCGGCCTGCGCGACATAGCCGAGCGCGGTCGATCCGATGCTGGTTGCCGTGGATAGGGAGCCAAACGCGGAGGCGGCCGAGTCCGCCGCCATTGAACCGGAGCCCGCTGCGACCGAGTCGACGCCAAGCGCCGACGCGTTCAGACCGACCGCGGTCGCGCGTTCCGCTTGCGCATTCGCATAAGGCCCGAAGGCGCTCGCGCCTTCGCCTTGTGCCGAAGAGGAGAGGCCCATGGCGACGGCGCTATCGCCCTGTGCCGTGGCGTTCGCCCCTACCGCGATCGCGCCGTCGTTTTGCGCGTTCGCCTGCGAGCCGACCGCCAGCGATGAGTTGCCGCTTGCGGTGGCTTGTGCACCTATCGCGACCGCGAAGTCGCCGGGCGCGCTGGCCGTGCCTACCTCGACGGAATCGACGCCGGCGCCTGTCGCTTCCGTGACGTAAAGGGCCGCCGCCGCTATTGCAACACCCGCGGTACTTCGAACCGCCCGGGCGATGCTTTTCTGGCGCGCGGAAGCACGGTGTGTTTGCAGGCAGGCAGTTCGCCGTGCTGCGACTTTTATTTGAGACGTGGTATGGCGAATTATCGAAATATTCTTGTTCATCAATTAAAAATCCTCCGCATTATTGTAGTTGGTGGCACGCAGCGCGTATTCCGACTTTGACGTCAAGTTATTGCCTGGTGGGTTTGAAAATATTGAAAATACAAAAACGCCGGTCATTGGTAAGGCTTGCGTTATTTGGCCGAGCGCGCGTCAGCCCGGCGATGTACGCTCGGGATTCATGGGGGAGGCGTTACCGGGGCGGCGCGTATGGAGAATTCTCCGATGTCCGCGTGCAATCCAGATATCAGCAAACTCCGAAATTCAATCGGGCTAAAAAATATATTAATACGGCTAGGTTTTTATTGATAAGGAAAGAGGATTATTCTTATTGTTCCCGATAATCATTTGCGCGATTTTAACGTGTGGCTGATGCATGATTGACCCTGACAGGGAGAGCACATTGATTCCTCACTCGAAAACCCGCGGCGCGAGCATCAAACCGAACGTGGCAGACGAAACCTCCCGCTCGCGGCCGCGCTTCATCGCACCCGTCATTTTTCGGTCGTCGCCAGTGACTTACGTCAACCGCCCGGACCGGCAAACGTTCTACAATGACCGTTGTTCTCCGAAGCGAGTTTTCATGCGTAAATTTTTTCTTCCCGGCTTGAGTGCCACGTTCGCCGCGACCGCGGTGCTGGTCGCCGCCGCAGGCTTTTTTTCTCCGGCGGCGCACGCCAATAACGTGATCGTGCTCAATTCCGGCGAGGCCACGCTGAGCCTGATCGACGAGAACAGCCACCAGGTCATCGGCACCGTGCCCACGGGCAAGGAACCGCATCACCTGATGGCCACGCCGGACAATTCCTCGCTGATCGTCGCCAATTCGGTGTCGAACAGCCTGATGTTCGTCGATCCGAAGACGGGGCAGTTACAGCGCTGGGTCGAGAACATCGAAGATCCCTATCAGATCGGGTTTTCGCCTGATCGCAAGTGGCTCGTCACTACGGGACTGCGGCTCGATCGACTCGACATCTATCACTACGACAACCCGAAAAACCAGATGACGCTGGCTTCACGGCTGCCGCTCGCGGTGATGCCGAGCCACATGGCGTTCTCGAATGACAGCAAGACGGTGTTCGTCTCGCTGCAGATCTCGGGCGAGCTCGCTGCCATCGACCTGCCCACGCAAACCGTCAAATGGAAGATGAAGGTCGGCAAGGTGCCCGCGGGTCTGTGGATGACGCCGGGGGAAAAGTACCTGCTCGTCGGCATGACCGGCGAGGACTGCGTCGCCGTGGTGGACTGGCGCAACCAGAAGATCGTCAAGACGATTCACACGGGCAAGGGCGCTCACAATTTCCGCTCGCTCGCCGACGGCAAGCATGTCGCGGTGTCGAACCGCGTCGCTAGCACGATCAGCATCATCGACGAAGACACGCTCACCAACGTCGGCGACATCACCGGCCTGATGCCGGGACCCGACGATATGGAACTTTCCGCCGACAAACGCTATCTGTGGGTGACCTTCCGCTTCGCGAAGCACGTTGGCATCATCGATCTCAACACGCGCAAGCTGATCCAGACCATTTCGGTGGGCCGCTCGCCGCACGGCATTTATTTCTTCGACCGCGCGCCGGTGACGGCGCCGAACGGCGCTTGAGGGGCCTGAGGGCGCCCGACAGTGCCTGAGGGCAACAGGGCAGAGCCAGGACGCCACGAGCCACCAAGGATGAAGTAACAGGCCAGCATCATGTTCCATCTGATTTTCTCCTCACTCGACAGCTTCGTTTCAGCCGCGCAGACGTGGCTGTACGTCGACGTGGTGCAGCCACTGCTGTTCCGGTTCAATCTGATGGACTACGACGAGGACACCTACGACAGCCTGTACTGGGTCATCGTCGGTGTGCTCGAGGTGCTCGCGATGTACGCGATCCTGCGTCCGCTCGAGGCGCTGCGCCCGGTCGAGCAATGGGAGAACCGCAAGGCCGTGCGCGTCGACGTGCTGTACACGTGGATCGCCAAGCTCGGCATTCTGAACCTGTTCTTTTTCTTCGCGCTGCAACCGTTCTTCGACAACGTGCAAGGCTGGCTTCGGCTGCACGGCATCGCGAACCTGAACTTCGACAACCTGTGGCCCGGCGTGACCACGCAGCCGCTCGTCACGTTCGTCATGTATCTGCTCGTACTCGATTTCGCCGGCTACTGGTATCACCGCTGGCAGCACCGCTTCGGCGTGTGGTGGGAGCTGCATGCGGTACACCATAGCCAGCGGCAGATGTCGCTGTGGTCCGACGATCGCAACCATCTGCTCGACGATCTGCTGCAGGCGTCGTTCTTCGCGATGATCGCGCTCGCAATCGGTGTGCCGCCGTCGCAGTTCGTCGTGCTGGTCGCGATCACGAATCTCGCGCAAAGCGTGCAGCACGCGAACATCCGCCTGTATTACGGCTGGCTCGGCGAGCGGCTGCTCGTCAGCCCGGCGTTCCACCGCCGTCACCACGCGATCGGGTACGGTCATGAAGGGCTCAATTACGGTTGCAATTTCGGCGTGCTGTTCCCGTGGTGGGACATGTTGTTCCGCAGCGTGTCGTGGAGCCGCGATATGGAGCCGACCGGTATCAGCGATCAGCTCGAAGGCCGCCGCTATGGCGATGGATTCTGGGCGCAGCACTGGTTCGCCTTCGTGCGCATCGCGCATCGCCTCGTATCGAAGCGCCGCGCACCCGGCAACGACACCGCTGCCGTTTGAGTCGGTTCAGAGTCCGTTCTGAGTCCATTGCGGATCCATTCGAGCGCGCACTTTGCCGCGCTGCTCACTTCCGCCGGCGGCGCGTCCCTTGGTTTATGCTGTGCACGTTCGAGCGCACCCTCCAGTGCCCCTGCATGCCTGGCCCGGGCGCGGCGCGATTTTCCCGTCCATCGTTTCGTTCGCAGGCACTGGCTCGCATGAATGATCTGTTGCGCTCGTTTGGGCGCGCACTCGCAAGCGCGTTGCATCCGCGCATGCTCTGGCTGACCTTCAAACCGTTTATCGTCGCGACGGTCGGCTGGGGCGTACTCCTGTGGTTCTTCTGGCAGACGCTGACCGGCGCGACCCGCACCTGGCTCGACGACTGGTCTTTCACCGCCACGCTTTATCATCTGTTCGACGTGCTCGGTTTTTCGACGCTGCACTCGGTCATCGCGCCGTTCATCGTGATTGCGATGGCGATCCCGCTGATCGTCGTCACGGTGCTGCTGCTGATCGCCATGCTGTCGATGCCGGCCGTGATCCGCTTTCTCGCGGCCCGCCAGTTCGCCGGGCTGGAGTTGCGCCGCGGCGGAACGTGGTACGGTAGCCTCGGTCAAGCGCTCTGGACCACGCTGCTGTGTCTGGCGCTGCTGATCGTCACGTTGCCGCTGTGGCTCGTGCCGCCGTTCTTCGCGTTGATTCCGCCGCTGCTGTGGGGATGGCTCACGTATCGCGTGATGACCTACGATGCGCTCTCGTTGCATGCGACGCGCGACGAGCGGCGCGAACTGGTGCGGCGCCACCGGCTGCCGTTGCTGCTGATCGGTATCGTGAGCGGCCTGCTAGGTTCGCTGCCGACGCTGTTGTGGGCTTCGTCGGTATGGCTGATTGTGCTGTTCCCGGTGATCACGACGGTGACGATCTGGATTTACGCGTTCATCCTCGTGTTCTCGGCGCTATGGTTCGGCAACTACTGCCTGCGCGCGCTGCAGCGCATGCGGGCGGAAGCGCCTGGTGGCGCGCGCGAGGTCGCGCCGGTTCCCTATTGATCAAACTAAAGAGGCGGCAATGGCATTTGGCGTCATCATCATCGGCGATGAAATCCTCTCGGGCAGACGCGTCGACAAGCATCTGCCGAAGGTCATCGAGTTGCTCAGCGGGCGCGGGCTATCGCTCGGCTGGGCGGAGTACATCGGCGACGATCCGGAGCGCATCACGGCGACGCTGCGGCGCACGTTCGCGTCGGGCGACATCGTGTTCTCGACGGGCGGTATCGGCGCGACACCGGACGACCACACGCGCCAGTGCGCGGCGGCCGCGCTCGGCGTGCCGCTCGAGCTGCATCCGGAGGCCGCGAAGCTGATTCAGGAGCGTATCCGCGACATGTATCCCGCGAACTCGCCGGCGCCGCTCGATCTGAACTCGGCCGAGAACCGGCATCGCCTGAATATGGGCACGTACCCGCAGGGCGCCGACATCATTCCGAACGGCTACAACAAGATTCCGGGCTTTTCGATCCGCCAACACCATTTCGTGCCGGGTTTCCCGGTGATGGCCTGGCCGATGATCGAGTGGGTGCTCGACACGCGGTACGCGCATCTGCATCACACGACGCCGCACGCTGAAAAATCGCTGCTGGTGTTCGAGTTGCCGGAGTCGCGCGTGACACCGCTGATGGAGAAAATCGAGCGCGATTTTCCGGGCGTGCGGGTGTTCAGCCTGCCGAGCGTAGGGGATGCGGAGCGCGGCGGCGTGTATGCGCGGCATCACATCGATCTGGGTGTGAAGGGTGAACCGGAAGCCGTCGCCGCGGCGTTCGTGAAGCTGCGAGAGGGGGTGCATCTGCTCGGTGGCGATATCGTCGAGCCTGAAGCGGCGGCGGCAGCAGCGGCCACGGGTAAGCCGTGAAGCTGAGCGGGCCCTCAATACGATTCAGGTAAGTAGTCAGGACACGGCTGCGCTGACGAAGTTTTATACGGCGTTCTATCACGCGCTGTGGGCGCCGAGCGGATTCAGCGATTCCAACGGCCAATATATCGGCTTCGACCAGCAGGTCCATACGGTTAGCGCGGGCCACGCGGCGCAGTACACCAGCTTTTCGGGCTGGGACATCCATCGCTCGCTGATTGCGCTCAAGGCCACGCTGTTTCCTCAGGAAACCAGCGATATGGCGCAGTCGCTAGTCAACGATGCGGATCAGTGCGGCGCGATTCCGCATTGGGTCAACGACAACGTCGAGGATGGCGTGATGCCCGGCGACGCCGGCTCGCTGATCGTGGCGGGCGCCTATGCATTCGGCGCGCGAGCGTTCGATACCTCGGGCGCGCTGAAGCACATGATCAAGATGGCCAACGTTCCCGGAACGGCGTGCAATGGCGTGACCACGAACGGCGGCCGCGCCAGTTATCTGCAGTTCGGCTACATTACGAATGGCGAATGGGGGCAGGCATCGTCGACGCTCGAATACGCGAGCAGCGATTTCGCCATTTCGCAGTTTGCCGGCCAACTGGGCAATTCAACGATCCAGAAGATGCTGCTGAGCCGCTCGGCCTGTTGGCAGAACCTGCTCAACACGTCGCTGCCGCCGTCTCTGATCGCCGCGCGCAACTCGGACGGAAGCTGAATTGCGCAGACGCAGAGCAGCACCGACAACTACGTCGAAGGCAATGCCGGGCAGTACAAACAACCACGGCATCGGCAGCGACGGCAGCACCGATACCGATGGTCAGGGTGCGGACTTCGACGGCTCGCTGTTCAGCTACTCGTCGCAGGCCTTGACGGCGGCGGGCGCGGCGCCGGGCAAACCGTTCTCCTTCGGCGGCGCGAGCTGCGTCTTGTCTGGCGGCCCGCTCGATAACGCGGGGGCGGTGGGGCAGACCATCGCGATGCCGCCGGGCAAGCTCGTGACGAGCGTCGCGCTGCCGAATCAGGTCAGCGCGGGCGAGTTGCACGGGTTCGGGATTTCGGCCGCGCGCTGAACACAATGGAGCGCCGCGCGCGCGGCGCTCGACGAAACAAGCGGTCCGCGCCTGAGGGTTAGGTTGGCGCGAACCGCGACATCGCAGTGTCACAACCCGCGCCGACGATGCAATCAATGCGTGGTCGGCGCGAACCGTTTCAATCGGCGTGCTTCAGCGCCGCGCCACGGGCTTCCGCAGATGCGGACAGTGCGCCAGCGCCATCAGGCTCCGATCCACGGCAAGCCGCGAAAACACCATCCCGACACCGTCTTCCGATGCCCCTGGCCGTCCTTGTCGCCTTCGAAGCCTTCCAGCAGGTCATACGCCTTCGTGAAGCCGGCCTGGGTCGCGGCGATCGCGGCGAGCTTCGAGCGCGCGGCGCTGCGGCACAGGAACAGCACCGGCGTGTCGGGCGAGGCGACCTTCGCGAGTTGCTGCACGAACTCCTGATTGGGCACCGCGCCCGGATAGCGCGTCCATTCGACATGCGCGTATTGGCCATCACCGATCACCGGCCGGCCGACCCAGTCGAGCTCGGCGCGGGTACGCACGTCGACGAGACGCGTGCGCGGATCGAGTTCCAGCAGTTCGAACGCCTCGGCCGGCGATACCGCGCCCGCGTAGGGCAGTTGGTTCTCGGTGCGGCGGGCGTCCGCCTTCGCGTAAAGCTGTTGGAGCGTGCTCATGAGTGTCAATCTCCTTCGGACCAAATGATCATTCTAGCGCGCTGCAGGCAGCGCACAGACCTGTGTAGACTGGACGGCGCCAGGCAGTCGCGGGCGGCCGTCCCAACCTCGATGCGCAAATATGGTGCATTTCCTGCTGAATGCACCAAAATGGTATGGATCGTCATTTCCAAAGCGGTGAATGCGCGAAATTGGTGCGTTGCGATGCCCGCACGTTTGTTTGCGAGGCTGCTCGCGTCTCGTGCGTGGCCGGCAAACGTAAGCAGCGTAATGGTGTGCGCCGGATTGGCCCATACGAGGCCCAGAGGTGGCACACTATCTGCTTTATAGGTGCCGATCGATTTATCCCGGCAGAATTTTCCGCCCGCGACGCCATATAAGTGGACGTTCCGGGATGGGTCAGCTAGATTGGGCGGCGGCTGAATCCGCCGAAATTGTTAATCAGGAGATAGGTTATGAGTAAATCCGTGGCCGACGTCATTCAACTCGTCAAGGACGAAGACGTCAAGTTTGTCGACTTCCGTTTCACCGACACGCGCGGCAAGGAACAACACGTTTCGGTGCCGGTGTCGGCATTCGATGAAGACAAGTTCGAAAGCGGCCATGCGTTTGACGGATCGTCGATTGCCGGCTGGAAGGGCATCGAAGCATCGGACATGTTGCTGGTCCCGGACGCGAACACGGCCTTCATCGACCCGTTCTACGAAGAATCGACCCTCGTGCTGACCTGTGACGTCGTCGAACCGGCTGACGGCAAGGGCTACGAGCGCGACCCGCGCTCGCTCGCGAAGCGCGCCGAAGCGTACCTGAAGAGTTCGGGACTCGGCGACACCGCGTACTTCGGTCCGGAACCGGAATTCTTCATTTTCGACTCGGTCCAGTGGAACACGGACCAGTCGGGCTGCTTCGTGAAGATCGGTTCGGAAGAAGCACCGTGGTCGTCGGCGAAGGAATTCGAAGGCGGCAACACCGGCCACCGTCCGGGCACCAAGGGCGGCTACTTCCCGGTCGCGCCGGTCGATTCGTTCCAGGACATCCGTTCGGAAATGTGTCTGCTGCTCGAACAGATCGGCGTTCCGGTCGAAGTGCATCACCACGAAGTGGGGGGCATGGGCCAGAATGAAATCGGCACGAAGTTCTCGACGCTGGTGCAGCGCGCTGACTGGACGCAGCAACTGAAGTACATCATCCAAAACGTCGCGCACACGTACGGCAAGACGGCAACGTTCATGCCGAAGCCGGTCGTCGGCGATAACGGTTCGGGCATGCACGTTCACCAGTCGATCTGGAAGGACGGCCAGAACCTGTTCGCGGGCAACGGCTACGCAGGTCTGTCGGAATTCGCGCTGTTCTACATCGGCGGCATCATCAAGCACGCTCGCGCGCTGAACGCGATCACGAACCCGGGTACGAACTCGTACAAGCGTCTCGTGCCGCACTTCGAAGCGCCGGTCAAGCTCGCTTACTCGGCTCGCAACCGTTCGGCATCGATCCGAATTCCGCACGTGTCGAACCCGAAGGGCCGCCGTATCGAAACGCGCTTCCCGGATCCGCTGGCGAATCCGTACCTGTGCTTCTCCGCGCTGATGATGGCGGGTCTGGACGGCGTGCAGAACAAGATTCACCCGGGCGAAGCCGCCGACAAGAACCTGTACGACCTGCCGCCGGAAGAGGATGCAAAGATCCCGACCGTGTGCGCGGGCCTCGACCAGGCTCTCGACTCGCTCGACGCGGACCGCGAGTTCCTGACGCGCGGCGGGGTATTCACGGATGCGATGCTCGACGCGTACATCGAACTGAAGACGACGGAACTGCAGCGTTATCGTCAGGCGGTGCACCCGATCGAATTCGAAATGTATTACTCGCTGTAAGGGGCCATGGCGCTTCGCCCTTCACCCGGCGAAGCGCTTTGCCCGACGCTCGCGATCGGTCACGAAGGGACGGCGGCGCCGTCCCTTTTTCGTTAGGCCGTACGCACGGCCGGCCGCGCGCGGGCAACACGGCATTCGGTGCAGCACAATAAAGCAGCACTCCTGATTTATCACCATCTCCTACCGGCCAGACTGCAAGATGGTTCTCAAGAATCTGATCAAGGCAAGGAAAGGACACGAACAGACGCTGTCGGACGACATGCAGCTCGTGAGTTCTGGCCTGTTGCCAGGCTTCGAGGCGCTGCCGACCGTCTTGCTGGTGCTCGAGAAGCGCACGCTGCGCGTCGCGTTCGCGAATCCGTCGGCGGAGTCGATGCTGGAGATGTCTCGCAAGCAACTCACGCAGATGGCGTGGCCAGACATCTTCTCGAACGCGGACGAACTGGTCGCGACGATCACCGCGATCGCCGCACACCGTTTTCACGCGACGCATCTGGACGCCGTGCTCGAGCGTCCTGGCCACGAGCCGCTGCACGTGCATGCGATCGTCGGTTTTCTGGAAAGCGCGCAGGACTACGTGTTGCTCGAACTGTTCGAGAACGAGCGGCATCTGCGCACCGACCGCGAAGAGCGCATCAACGACCTGACCGCCGTCAACAAGCATCTGATCCGCAATCTCGCGCACGAAATCAAGAATCCGCTGGGCGGCATTCGCGGCGCCGCGCAACTGCTCGAGTTCGAACTCGGCGAACGTGAGCGCGACGAGTTGCGCGAGTACACCCAGGTCATCATCAAGGAGTCGGACCGTCTGCAGACGCTGGTCGACCGCTTGCTCGAACCGCACCGGCATCCGCATATCGTCGGCGATGTGAATGTTCACGAGGTGTGCGAGCGCGTGCGTCAGGTGATTCTCGCGGAGTTTCCGCGCGGCCTGACGATCGAGCGCGACTACGACGTCAGCGTGCCGGATCTGCGCGGCGACAAGGAGCAGCTGATCCAGGCGCTGCTGAACATCGTGCGCAATGCGGCCGAGGCGTTGCGCGAGCGGATCTCGCAGGGCGATGCGCGCATCGAATTGCGTACGCGCATCGCGCGCAAGGTCACGATTTCAAAACGCCTGTGCAAGCTGGCATTGGACTTGCATATCATCGACAACGGCCCAGGCATTCCCGAAGAGATTCGCGACCGCATTTTCTATCCGCTCGTGTCGGGGCGCGAGGACGGCAGCGGTCTCGGTCTCACGCTAGCGCAGACCTTCGTGCAGCAGCACGAAGGTCTGATCGAGGTGGACAGCCGGCCGGGCCATACCGAGTTTCAGATTCTGCTGCCGCTCGACCTCTAGATAACACAAGCACCTCAAGACTTCTGACCGACCTATATGAAGCCGATCTGGATAGTAGACGACGATCAATCAATTCGCTGGGTGCTCGAGAAAGCGCTGGCGCGCGAGAACTTCGCGACGCGCAGCTTCGCGAACGTGCGCGAAGCGTCGGCCGCGCTCGATCACGACAGCCCGCAGGTGCTGGTCTCCGATATCCGCATGCCCGGCGGCTCCGGGCTGGAGCTGCTGCAAACCGTACGCGACAAGGTGCCGGGCTTGCCGGTCATCATCATGACCGCGTTCTCGGATCTCGATAGCGCGGTCGCCGCATTCCAGGGCGGCGCGTTCGAGTATCTGGCGAAGCCGTTCGACGTCGACAAGGCCGTCGAGCTGATTCGCCGCGCGGTCGACGAAAGCATGCGCGGCGAGCAGACGTGGGACGACCGCGTCGCCGAAGCGCCCGAGATGCTCGGCCAGGCGCCAGCGATGCAGGACATGTTTCGCGCGATCGGCCGCCTGTCGCATTCGGCGGCCACCGTGCTCATTACCGGCGAATCAGGCACCGGGAAGGAACTGGTCGCGCGCGCGCTGCACCGACATAGCCCACGCGCGAACGGCCCCTTCATCGCGTTGAACACGGCCGCGATTCCGAAGGATTTGCTGGAGTCCGAACTGTTCGGTCATGAGCGCGGGGCGTTCACCGGCGCGCAGGCGATGCGCCAGGGACGCTTCGAGCAGGCCGAGAACGGCACGCTGTTTCTCGACGAAATCGGCGACATGCCGTTCGATCTGCAGACGCGTTTGTTGCGCGTGCTGTCGGACGGGCAGTTCTATCGCGTAGGCGGCCACAATCCGTTGCGCGCGAATGTGCGGGTGATCGCGGCGACGCACCAGAATCTCGAATCGCGCGTGCGGCAAGGACTGTTTCGCGAGGACCTGTATCACCGTCTGAACGTGATCCGTCTGCGCTTGCCCGCGTTGCGCGAGCGCAACGAGGATATCCCGCTGCTGACGCGGCATTTCCTGCAAAAGAGTGCGCGCGATCTCGGCGTCGAACCGAAGCGCGTGTCCGAGGAGGCGCTCGCGTATCTTGCGTCGCTGCCGTTTCCGGGCAACGTGCGGCAACTCGAGAATCTCGCGAACTGGCTCACGGTGATGGCGCCCGCGCAGACGATCGAAACCAAGGATCTGCCGCCCGATCTCGGTCCCGCGCACGGCAGCGGGAGCGAGCCTGGTGCGGGCGCCGCTGCCGGCGCGGATGGCACCGTGGCGACCAATGCGGGAATCGCGGGCGGCGTGCCGCTCGCTGGCACGAACGGCGGCGCGCTCGTGCATCCGGGTGGGGCGGCCGGCGCGTCGGTCGCCAACCGCGCTGAGCGCATGGGAAGGCGGCTTGCGCACCGAAGTCGCGCGCATGCTGCGCGAAAACGCGGCCGACGTGATGGACGAACTCGCGCGCCGCTTCGAAGCGGCCGTGATCCGCGAGGCGCTCGACTTCACGCGCGGCCGCAAGGTCGAGGCGGCCGAGCGGCTCGGCATCGGGCGCAATACGATTACGCGCAAGATTCAGGAGCTCAATCTGGAGCCTTGACACGCTCGTTCTGAGCGACGCTGCATGGCAGGCGGGGGCGGCTCAGGCCGCCTTCGTCGTTGTTGCATCGCGCCCCGCGGCAAACCGTCAACCACCGCGCACGAGGCATAATCAACGCTGTTCCGATCCAACAGCCGACGATGCCAGCTTCTTCAGCTTCTCCCGCCCCGTTCGAGTGGCCGCTTTCCCCCGATCCTTTCCTGTCGCTCGAAGAGCTGTACGACGCTGACGCTCTCGCATGGGTCGACGCGCAGAATGCGCGCACCCGCGTGGCGTGGTGCAGCGGCGAGTCGTTCGACGCGCTCAGACGGCGGCTCGCCGATGCCTATCTGCCGCGCGAGCGTCCGGTGATTCCGGATCGCTGGAAGGACTGGGCCTACGATTTGTGGCAGGACGAGCGCAATCCGCGCGGTCTCTGGCGACGCACTGCGTGGGCCGCATGGCGCAACGGCGCACCGGTGTGGCAGAACCTGCTCGACTTCGACGCGCTCGGCGCGGCCGACGGCACGCCGTGGGTGTGCGTCGATCTCGATATCCTTTATCCGGACGGCGACCGCGCGCTGATCACGATGTCGCCGGGCGGTTCGGATGCGCTCGTCGTGCGCGAGTTCGATCTCGACGCGCGGCGTTTCGTCGACGATGGCTTCGCGATTGCGAAGGCGGGCAAGCACACGGTGTCGTGGATCGATCGCGATACGCTGTACGTCGGCTGGGACAATGGGCGCAAGACGCTGACGCGCTCCGGTTATCCGCGCGACGTGCGGCGCTGGACCCGCGGCACGGCGCTCGCCGATGCGCCCGTCGTGTTTCGCGGCGAGTTTGGCGACATCGGCGTGGAGGCGCATTACGATCCGGTCGATCGCCGGCATACGGTGACGAGCAGCGTCGACTTTTTCGATTCGCACACGTATTACCTCGACGACGCTAGCGACGCCTGGCATCGTTACGAAGTGCCGTCGCACGTCGCGGTGGGGGCGTGGCAGGGCTGGCTGTTGCTCGAGCCGCGGCTCGATTGGGAGTGCGAGTGGGACGGCAATCTCGCGCGCTATCCGGGCGGCGCGCTGCTCGCGATTCGCGAGGACGCGTTTCTGCGCGGCGAGCGCGACGTGACGCCGCTCTTCACGCCGACGCCGCTGACCTCGGCCTGCGAGTGGTCGCATACGCGCCATCATATGATCGTGTCGTATCTCGACGACGTGCGCGGCAAGACGCTGATCTGGACGCCGTCGCGGCGCGAGGACGGCACCTGGCAGTGGCGTGAGCGCGTGTTCGCGTCGCGCGGCGATGCGCAGGTCGACGTGTCGCCGGTCGAGTCGACATTGAACGACGAGGTGTTTGTCGACACCGACGATTATCTGCAACCGCCCGCCTACTGGCTCTCCGATCTCGCGCTCGAGGAGCCCGGCGAATGGGAGTTGCTCGACCGCTGGCCGACGCAGTTCGACGCGACGCGCGTCGCGGTGACGCGCGGACATGCGGTATCGGCCGATGGCACGCGCGTACCCTACACGGTGATTGGGCCGAAGCAAGCGCCGTCATCGCCGGGCGATGAAAGCCCGACGCGCCCCTGTCTGCTGAGCGGCTACGGCGGCTTCGCGATTCCGCTGCTGCCGAGCTATCTGACGGGGCAGGGCATCGGCTGGCTCGAACGCGGCGGCGTGTACGTGGTCGCGCATATTCGCGGCGGCGGCGAGTTCGGCACGCACTGGCACACGGCGGCGCAAGGCGAGCATCGCCAGCGCGCGTTCGATGATTTCATCGCGGTCGCCGAGGCGCTGATCGCGACCGGCGTGACGAGCGCCGCACAGCTCGGCATTCAGGGCGGCAGCAACGGCGGTTTGCTCGTGGCCGCCTGCATGGTGCAGCGGCCGCAGCTATTCGGCGCGGTCGTCTGCGAGGTGCCGTTGCTCGATATGAGCCGCTATCACCTGCTGCATGCGGGCGCCTCGTGGATCGACGAGTACGGCGACCCCGACGAACCCGATGAAGCGCGTGCGCTCGCCGCGTATTCGCCGTATCACAACCTCGCGGCGGGTGTCGCGTATCCGCCGGTGCTATTCACGACGTCGACCGCCGACGATCGCGTGCATCCCGGCCATGCGCGCAAAATGGCCGCGCGCATGCAGGCGCTGGGCGCGCAGCACGTGTGGTATCGGGAGAATACGGAAGGCGGCCACGGCGGCTCCGATGAGTTGGAGCAGGCCGAGCATGATGCGATGGTGTTCGGGTTCTTGTGGGGTGTGCTGGGCGGCGCTTGAAGCAATAGGGACGCGAGGCAGCGCTGCCTCGTTTCGTCGCTGTATGCCGGATCAGCCCAGCTGCGCGAACACTGGCGCGTGATCCGACGGCTGCTCCCACTTGCGCGGCACCTTGTCGATGTCGCACGCCGAGCAGATGTCGGCCAATGCCTTCGACAGCAGGATGTGATCGATGCGCAGTCCCGCGTTGCGACGGAACGCCATCATCCGGTAGTCCCACCACGAATAGATTTTTTCCTGCTGCTCGAACTGGCGGAACGCGTCGAGCAGACCGAGGCCGATCAGCCGCACGAACGCCGCGCGTTCCTCGGGCGACACCAGATTCTGACCTTCCCATGCCTTCGGATCGTGCACGTCGCGGTCGTCTGGCGCGATGTTGTAGTCGCCGAGCAAGGCGAGCTTCGGATGCAGCGTCATCTCGGTGGCGAGCCAGTCGTGCAGCGCGTCGAGCCAGCGCAGCTTGTACGCGAACTTGTCGGTGCCGGGCGCCTGGCCGTTGGGGAAATACGCGGAGATGATGCGCATGCCGTCGATGGTTGCCGCGATCACGCGCTGCTGCGGGTCCTCGAAACCGGGGATGTTGCGCACGATGCTGCTTTCGTCGACGTTCAAACCTTCGCGCACCAGAATGCCGACACCGTTATAGGTTTTCTGACCCGCGTACCAGCTTCGATAGCCGACCGCCTCGAGTTCGGCGCGCGGAAATTTTTCGTCGGGAAGCTTCAGTTCCTGCAGGCACAGCACGTCGGTGCCGCTGCTCGCGAGCCAGTCGATGACGTGTTGCTGGCGGACTTTGAGGGAGTTGACGTTCCAGGTGGCGATTTTCATCAGTTGCACAACTTGTTGATTTTCAATAAATATTTGACTTGATGTGGTCGTGATATACGTATCGATATACCATTTCGCGAGTGGTGTTCCGCGAGTGGTGTTCCGTTATTCAGGAGTCACACGCCATGCCAGTCCGGCGTCGCAGCCTATATGATACGGCCTGTCACGCCGGGGGGCGCGGGTTCGAGTCCCGTCCACTCCGCCGGACAAAGCCCGTTCATGGGAACTTGAACGGGCTTTGCTTTTGGCCCATCACCAGGCCGTCAGCTCGGGCCGGTCGAGCGTGGGCTTTCGCCGCTGTCCCGGTTGTTGAACTCCCGCCCATGAAACAGGCGCTATTCGGTAGGAACGGGAACCCGGATGCACGCAACCCGCCGTGCATCACCTTGCTGGGAAACCGCTTGCGGTTGCGCATCGCCGCATGCGTCGATCGCGGCGGGGCAGCGCGTGCGGAACGCGCATCCCGACGGCGGTTGCAAGGGCGACGGAATCTCGCCTTGAAGCAGCAGATGCCGTCGCGCGCGCTCGACGGTCGGGTCGGGAACCGGTACGGCCGACAGCAATGCACGGGTATAGGGATGCGCAGGTGCCGCGTACAGCGCGCGTTTTTCGCCGAACTCTATCACGCGCCCCATATACATCACCATCACGCGATGGCTGATTGCTTTCACCACGGCCAGATCGTGTGCGACGAACAGCAGCGACAACGACAGTTCGCGTTGCAAGTCGCGCAATAGATTAACGATTTGCGCTTGAATCGACACGTCGAGCGCGGACACCGGTTCATCGCAGATCACGAGTTGCGGCTCGCTGATCAATGCCCGTGCAATTCCGACGCGCTGACATTGCCCGCCCGAAAACTCATGCGGATAGCGCCGCAGATGCTGCGCATTCAGGCCGACGCGTTCGAGGATGCTCAGCACGCGAGCGCGCACATCGGCGCGCGCGACATCGGGCCGATGCGTGATCAACGGCTCCGCGACGATCTGCTCGATCGTCATGCGCGGATCGAGCGACGCGAGCGGGTCCTGAAAGATCATCTGCACGTCGCGCCGCAAGATGCCGAGATCGCGCTTCGCGCCTTGCACGGTTTCGACGCCATGAAGCTTGACGCTGCCGCCCGACGCAGGCGCAAGACCGACGATCGCGCGCGCGAGCGTGGACTTGCCGCAGCCGGATTCACCCACCAGCCCGACGGTTTCGCCGCGCCGTACATCGAACGACACGCCGTCGACAGCGCGCAGCGTGGCCTTGCCGGACCACGGTAATTTGCCGCGCGGCACGCTGAAATGCACCTTCAGTTCGTTCACCGACAGCAGCGGTTCGGTACTGTTGCAAGCGGAATGCTGGTTCATCGAACGGCCTCCAGAATGGCTGAAACCGGACGGTGGCACGCGCGCAATGCACCCGCCAGATCGCTACGCGCATCGAGCGACGGCACTGTGGTGCGGCAAGTATCGTCTGCAAACGAACAACGCGGTGCGAACGCGCAACCCGCGCCGATTTGCCCCGGCAAAGGCGGATTGCCCGGAATGGTTTGCAACGGGCGGTCGTCGTCGTCGGTGATGCGCGGCAGCGCGTTCAGCAGGCCGATCGTGTACGGATGGGTCGGCGCCGCGAACAGCGCGCGCGCGTCTGCCTGCTCGACCGTACGCCCTGCATACATCACCATCACGGTATCGCACAAACCGGCGACCACGCCCATGTCGTGCGTGATGAGGACGATTGCCGTGCCGCGCTCGCGATTCAGTTCGCGCAGCAATTCGATGATTTGCGCCTGAACGGTGACGTCGAGCGCGGTAGTCGGTTCGTCGGCAATCAAAATGTCCGGTTCGGACAGCAACGCCATCGCAATCATCACGCGCTGCCGCATACCACCGGAAAACTCATGCGGATACATGCCGATGCGGCGTGCGGCATCGGGAATCCGCACCGTGTCGAGCACCTCGATGGCACGCCGACGCGCTTCGCGACGCGACAGCTTCTTGTGCAATTGCAGCGATTCCGTCATCTGCCGTTCAATGGTCAAAAACGGATTGAGCGCCGTCATCGGGTCCTGAAACACCATGCCGATCCGGTTGCCGCGAATCCTGTTCAGCGCTGCGTTGTTCATCCTCAGCAGATCGCCGCCGTCTTCGCCACGATACAGTGCGGTGCCCGACACGCTGCCGTTCGACGACAGCAAACCGAGCAGCGCCATCACGGTCTGACTCTTGCCCGACCCCGATTCGCCGACGATGCCCAGCGTGCTGCCCGCGTCGAGCGAAAACGACACGCGTTGGACCGCATCGACCGGCGGTCCTTCGCGGCGCGTGAAGCGCACACTCAGGTCCTTCACTTCGAGTAGCGCCATGTCAATGATCCTTGGGGTCGAGAGCGTCGCGCAAACCGTCGCCGACGAAGTTCACGCAATACAGCGTCACGCACAGCATGACGGCAGGGCAGAGCAGCAGCCACGGCATCGATTCGAGTTTTTGGGCGCCGTCTTCGATCAGCACGCCCCAACTCGTCATCGGCTCCTGGACGCCGAGTCCGAGAAACGACAGCACCGATTCCGTCAGCACGATCGACGGCACTGTGACCGTGGCATACACCACCACCACGCCGATCAGGTTCGGTACGATATGTCGCGCGATGATGGCGCGGGTGCTGACGCCAGTCGCATGCGCCGCGTCGACGAATTCGCGCGAACGCAGCGACAGCGTCTGACCGCGCACCACGCGCGCCATATCGAGCCACGAAAACGCGCTGATGGTCAGCACGACCAGATAGAACGCGCGGCCGAACAGCGTCATCATCATGATCGCGATCAGCATGTACGGAATCGCGTACATCACGTCGACGATGCGCATCATAACGGCATCGACGCGTCCGCCCATGAAGCCGGCTGTCGCGCCCCACGCGACGCCGATCAGTCCGGACACCAGCGTGCCGAGCAACCCGACTTCGAGCGATACGCGCCCGCCCACCAGCGTGCGCGCGAGCAGGTCGCGACCGAGTTCGTCGGTACCGAACAGATGCAGGCCGAGCCACGACGGCGGCAGACTGATCGATCCCCAGTCGCTGTCGACCGGATTGTTGGGCAGAAACAGCGGCCCCGCAAAGCATGCGACGACGATCAGCAGCAGGATCACGAGACTTGCAAATGCCGCGCGATTACGCAAAAAGCGCATGGCGGCAATCGCGAACGGTCCGCGCGAAGCCTTCGTGACGATGCCGCCGGGCAGACAGCCGCCTGCGGACGCCGCATCGGCCGGCGGCGCGACGAACGCACGCGCGGCCAGGTTGAATCGACGAATCTTCATGTCAGTACCGGATGCGCGGATCGAGCCATGCGTAAGCAAGATCGACCAGCAGATTGAACAGGACCGCGAATGCCGTAATCAATGCGACCAGACCGAGCACCAGCGTGTAGTCGCGATTGATCGCGCCGTTCACGACCAGTTGCCCGAGACCGGGCAGCGCGAATACGGATTCGGTGACGACCGCGGCGGTGATCGACGAAATGCACAGCGAGCCGAGTAGCGATACGACCGGCATCAGCGCCGGTTTCAGCGCATGACGCAAGACGATGGTGCGGCCGGCCAGACCTTTCGCGCGCGCGGTCCGGATGAAATTGCCGGACAGCACTTCGATCATGCTGCCGCGCATCACGCGCGCAATCGTCGATACGTTGATGATCACGAGCAGTACGATCGGCAATACGCGGTAGTGCCAGTCGCCGTCACCCCAACCGCCAGCGGGCAGCAGACCATGCTCGCCGCGTTTGATCAGGATCGCGAAGACCCACACCAGCACGGGGCCGAGGATGAATGGCGGCACCACACTGCCGAGATTGCCGAGCAACATCACGCCGTAGTCGATCACGCCATTGCGGCGCACCGCCGCAACCGTGCCGAGCGCCACACCGATCACCAGCGCGATCGGCACCGAAATGCCGCCGACGCCGAGGCTGACCGGTAGGGCTTTCCACACCAGTTCGCTGACCGACCAGTCCGTGTAACGGAACGACGCGCCGAGGTCGCCGTGCAGCAGCGAGTCGATGTACAGCAAATACTGCTTCCACAGCGGCTGATCGATGTGGTATTTCGCGTCGAGATTGGCAAGCACGGCCGCCGACAGATGCTTCTCCGAATCGAACGGGCCGCCGGGCGTCAGGTGCAGCAGCAGGTAGCACGCGGTGATCACGGCGAGAATCGTCGGGATCGCCCATAACGCGCGGCGCAATGTATAAGCCAGCATGGCAAGGCTCCTTGCGCTCAGTGCTTGATGATGTACATGTCCTGCGACTGCCGCTGATCGACGTAGTTGGTCGGCGAATAGCCGCCCACATACGATTTCACGAGCCGCACCGCCGAGTACTGGAACATCGGAATCAGCGGATAGTCGTTCATCGCGATGTCGTGCGCCTGCGTTAGCATCGCGGTACGCTTCGCTTCGTCCATCTGCTGGTTCGCCTGATCGATCAACGCATCGACCTTCGGATTGCAGTAGTGCTGGTCGTTCTGCACGCTGTTGCAGCGGATCAGGTCGAAGAACGACATCGCATCGTTGTAGTCGACGAACCAGCCGTCGCGCGACGCCTGCACCTTGCCGTCGTGGCGCATTTTCAGCAGCACGCGGTTCTCGACGTTTTCGAGCTTCACGTTGACGCCGAGCTTGGTGCGCCATTCCGACGTCGTGAATAGCGCGACCTTCTTGTGCAGGTCGTTGGTGTTGTATGTCAGCGTGAACGTCAACGGCTTTGCAGCGGAATAGCCCGCCTGTTTCAGCAGGTCTCGCGCGGTTTCGATGCGTTTCGCCATCGGCCACGCGGCCCAGTCGGGCTGGAATTGCGCCGCGCCTTGCGTGCCTTTTGCAATCAGGCCGTACAGCGGCAACTCGCCGCTTGCGGTCAGTTTAGACGTCAGCAGGTTGCGGTCGATCACCATGGACAGCGCCTCGCGCACGCGCTTGTCCCTGAAGGCCGGGTCGGCGTTGTTCAGCGAGTAGTAGTAGGTGGCGATAAACATCCCGGTCTTCAGTTCGGAGCCGAACTGCTTGCTGACGTGGTTATAGATGCCGGACGGAATCGAATACGTGTAATCGAACTGGCCGGCCTGATACATCCGCATTGCCGTTTCGTCGCTTTCGATCGGCAGATAGGTGACTTTCGTGATCGCGACCTGGCTCGCATCCCAGTACTTGTCGTTCTTCACCATCACGAGACGGTTGCCCGGTTGCCAGTCGCTCAACGCATACGCACCGTCGCTGACCATGTGGCCGGGACGGGTCCATTCGTCGCCGTACTTCGCGACCGTCGCGCGGTTCACCGGCGCCATCGTCGACATTGCGGTCAGTTGCGGAAAGAACGCGGTCGGGTCTTCGGTCTTGACCTCTACCGTGTACGGATCGACCGCGCGCACGCCGAGACTGGAGAGCGGCGCCTTGCCCGCCAGAATCGCCTTCGCGTTCTTCACGAACTCGACCAGGATCGTGTATTTCGAGCCGGTCTTCGGATCGACCACGCGTTGCCATGAATAGACGAAATCGGCGGCCGTGACCGGCTCGCCGTTACTCCAGCGCGCGTTGTGGCGCAGCTTGAAGATCCATGTATCGGGCGCGCTGCGGCTCCACGATTGCGCGACGCCCGGCACGACCGCACCGTCGGCGGCGATTCGCGTCAAGCCTTCGAACAGGTCGAGGCCGATGGTATTAGCGGCCCAGGATTCGATATGCGCGGGGTCGATCGATTCTGCCTCGACGGGTGTTTGCCGCGTCAGTTCCTGGGTGGCTGCGAGCGTGACGCCGGGCGGGATCGTCACGGCGTGGGCGGGAGAGAGAAGGGCGAGCGCCAACGCGGCCAACGCCGCCCGAGTGGCGTGAATCGGTTTCATTGCGTATTTCAAGTGGCATCCGAATAGCAAAAAAGCTGGCGGTGCACGAGGCACCGCCGCCAATCCTCTTCAACAACGAAGAAGAGGCAAGAGGAGACCTACGGTCCTGCGATAAAGCCCGCTGCGACGATCAGAAGCGGTAGGTCGCACCGATCTGGAAGAAGCGGCCCAGATTCGTGTACAGCGACTGGTCGTAGCCGGTGATGTCCGGCGTTGATTGCCACTCGACGTCGAACGGCGGCTGCCTGTCGAAGATGTTCTGGATGCCGCCATAGATCGTCCAGTTCTTGAAGCCGCGATACGTCATCATCAGGTTGAACTGGCTATACGACGCCACCGAACCCGTGCCACCGTCGCCGAACTCGGCTGCCACTGCGTTGGTGTACGGACCCGTGTACTGCCAGCTCAGCGTCGTGGTCATCTTGCGGTAATCCCACGTCAGGCTCGTGTTGCCCTTCCAGCGGGGATTCGACGCACCGAACGGTTGCAGCAGCGCGAGGTTGTTACCCGCAAAGTCCTGCGTTGCAGCGCCCGGGCTGTTCAGCTTGAAGTGCCACACGTACGCCCAGTCGCCCGACAGCGTGAACGTGCCGTACTTCGTGCCGACCGACTTGCGGAAGTTCATGTCGAAGCCGTCGGTATCCAGCGAGCCGAGGTTGATGAACTGTTGCGAGATGTAGCGGATCGTGCCGTCAGGATTGCGCACGACCCTCGACGGGTCGTTGGCATCCAGCACGGCATTCGGATCGTCGGTACCGATCACGCCGTCGATATGAATCTTGTAGAACGCTGCACCGATATCGGTCGACGTATCCGGCGACAGTTCGAAGCCGATGTTGTAGTTCTTGGTGTGCTCCGGTTGGAGGTTCGGATTGCCGTTGATCTGTTCCGTCGTGAAGTGCTTGGTCGGCACGCCGCTCGGGTCGTTCGGATCGACGAGGTTCTGGTGAGCCAGGTAGGTTGCCTGCGAGTTTTCGATCAGCGTCGGCGCGCGGAAACCACGGCTGTACGACGCGTACGTCGTCAGCATCTGGACCGGTTGGAAGCGCAGTGCGAAGTTCGGCGAGAACGCGCCGCCGAAGTCGCTATAGTGGTCATAGCGGCCCGCTTGCGTGAACGTCAGGTTGTGGATGATCGGAATATCGATCTGGTAATACACGGCCGCGATGTTGCGTTCGCCGTCGACGGACTGAACGTTCGCCGGCACGACGATCCCTTGCGACGAGTACGTGCGCGGGTTGATCAGCGAGCTTTCGTGACGGAATTCCGTACCGAAACCGATGCCGACCGGGCCAGCCGGCAGGTTGAACAGATTGCCGGTCGAGGTCTTCGCCGTCACGCTGTCGAGCTTCGAGATCGCCTGCTGGTAGTCGTTCTGGAACAGGCCGTTCAGACCGTTCGGCGTCGATGCCGGGTTCGCGAAGTTGTAGCCGCCGTTCGGGCCGAGGAGGTTTTCAAGCGCGGCCGTGTTGATCATGTTCGAGTACGTCGTGTCGACCGTGCTCTGCGAATGACCATAGTCCACCGACCAGTCCCAGTCGCCGGCCTTCGGCGTGGTGAACGAACCTTTCACGCCCGTCGAGGCCTTCCAGAACGTCGATACCGTGTCTGCGCGCTGCGCAATGCCCGGGAAGGTCAGGTTGATCGGCGTATCGACACCGTACGGGTTGTACGGATTCAGCGCCGACACCGTGCGGTCGAGTTGCGACACCGAGCCGGTCACTGGATTGAACACGTTCGACACGCTGCTGATGGCCGGGCTGCCGAAGTACTGGACCGTCTCGTTGCGGCTCGCCCACAGGTCGGCGTAAGCCTGTATGTCGTCGTTGATCTTGAAGGTGCCACGCACCTTCGCGTTCAGACGCGTCGTCTGTGGAATCAGCGAGTACGTGTTCGCGTTCTTGTACACGCACGATGCGCCCGCCGCGTTAGTGCTGCCCGGAGGGCATGGGCTCAACGCGGCGGTCGAGCCGTCGGGCAGTTGCCAGAATGACTGCTGATTCGGACCCAGAGGACCCGCCGACCCGCCTGGGTACTGGCTGAAGTCTTCGTTTTTGGTCATGTCGCGCTGGTCGAGCGTCGAACCGGAATCGCGATAATAGCTGGCGGCTGCCGTCACGTTGAAACGATCCGAGTTCAGGTCGCCGAAGCCGCCGAGCACGCTGAAGTTGCCCTGAGCGTTACCCGGATGCTGTGCCTTGCCGAGCTGCCCGTCGATCTGAAGACCCTGGAAGTTCTTCTTCGTGATGATGTTGACCACGCCGGCAATCGCGTCGGAACCGTATGCGGACACGGCGCCCGTCTTCACGATTTCGATGTGATCGACGATGTTCAGCGGGATCGTGTTGACGTCGAAGAACGTGTCGGTGAAGTTCACCGCCTGTGCGTAGTTCGCGACGCGTTGGCCGTCGACCAGCACCAGCGTGTACTTCTCGGACAGACCGCGCAATGCGATCCCCGAGCCGCCCGGCGCCGTGCCGTTCATCGTGGTGGAACCCCAACTGGACGCGGAGTTGGCAGACATGCCGCGCAGGAAGTCGGCCACGGTCGTGTAGCCGCTTTGCTGGATTTCCCTTGCCGTAACGGTCTGGACTTCGACGTTGCCGGTCTTGTCCGATGTGCGGATCAGCGAACCGGTGACTTCTACTTTTTCGAGCTTGCTGACGGCGGGGGGAGCCGCCGCTGGCGTGCTTGCGGCCGTCGGAACGGCCGCTGTATCAGGTTGGCTTTGTGCGTGTGCCAGCGGGACGAACGCCGCTGTCAACACCAGCTCGGCTCCGATGATTCTTTTGATGGCTGAGGCCAATCGCTTTTGTTTCACTTGCGCTCCTTCTTGTTGTTAAGGCCACTTCCGTTGAACGATCACGCAAACGCGGGCGCGAGTTGCGCATGCGCTGCAGTGCGTTGACGTCAGCGAGTTCTTCGCTGTCCGGCGCATCCCCGCGCCGTCCCGCACATCCCGTCCAGGGTGCGTCGCCGATCGTGTCGGACGCGCGCCTTGGTCTTGAAGCGAGCGCAGCAAGAGCACGAGATATGCCATGTGTGAGGTCGCGGACCGTCGGAAAGGCCTTGAGCGGCCTCCGCAAATGCATCGAAGCGATTGATTTGCTTAGGAATTCAGAGTTACGAAAAATTGTGTCGCGCGGGTAGTGCCTGGAAATAAAGCATTCCTCGCGCGTAACAGAACGCAGGAAAGTTTCCATTGGAAAAAAATAAAGTTAGGCGGCTTATTTTAATTACGATTTGGTGCAGCTTACGCACCGTAAGAATGCTTAATTACAGAATTGGTGCATTAGATAAAAAATGGTCCATTGCAATTAAATTCCCTAATTCGGGGCGATTAATATGCCGTTGAAATGAACAGTAATAAATGTAAGAAATGGATCCTGTAAGGTTGATTCGCGCTGCGTGTAGGCATTTCTGGCTGGTAGCTGGTCTTCAATTGGTGCCTATTGTCATACTAGATAGAAAGTAATATGAAAGGTTAATGTAATGAAATTGTCTATAGATATTCTGAGATTGCACCAAAACGATTCAAGTGCGACTTTTCGCACCATTTCTGCAATAGGGAATTAAAGGCTTTGGCAGAATAAGTCTTGGAAAGCGGACTTACTCCAATTACAAAAACCAATTTATTTTGCTATATGCGTGCGCGGGCGCCACGCAAGCCGCGGGCATGCGAGATCTTTGTCGCGCTCGGCAAGTCCATGAAATAAAAGGCAAAGCTTCCCGTGTAAAGGACTGGCGACGCTCGTTACGGAGAAACCAGTCGCCTGACCTGGTACGGGCTTTGCATAGGTGGCGGGCCTTTAGCCGGCGACTCACAAGGCAGCCGGCATCTCGAAACCTACCGTTATTCAACGGCCGCTTGAGCCTGTACTAACCGGAGTCCGCAGTGCTGAATACCCTCATTAACTACTCGATCCAGTCGATGGGTCTGATCCCTCTCCTCGCGTTCATCTTCCTGCTCGGCATCGCGATCATCATCGAACGATTCATGTTCTTCTCGCGTGCCGTGCGTGCCGGCAAGACCCTCGAACATGACCTGAAACTCGTCGATGCAGCCAATCCCGAAGATGCCGCCAAAGTGGCCGAGCACTACAAGCAGACCGTGCAAGGCGAACTCGTGAAGTCGGCGATGAAAGTGAAGGGCAAGAGTGAAGCCGTGGTCGAACGCGAGATCGAGGAAACGATCATGTTCCAGTTGCCGCGTCTCGACCGTAACCTGTGGATTCTCGACACGGCCGTGACGCTCGGCCCGTTGCTGGGTCTGCTTGGCACGATCATCGGCATGGTCGAATCGTTCAACGTGCTCGGCACCAGCGGCACCGCGAACCCGAACGGCGTGACGGGCGGCATCGGTCACGCGCTGACGGCCACCGCGTGCGGCCTGACCATCGCGATCATCTGCGTGATCTTCCTGAACTACTTCAACAAGCGTATCCGGATGACGGTCAACCAGTTCGACCTCATCAAGTCGCTGCTCGTATCGCGCTTCGCAGTCTGACGCCCGCACTCAAGGAGACGGACCATGCGAAACCATCGCAGCCATTACCTCGGCGGTGAAGAGAAAGCGCGCATCGAGATCATCCCCATGATCGACATCATGATGTTCCTGCTGGTGTTCTTCATGCTCGCGACGCTGAAGATGATCCAGGGCACAGGCATCAAGCTCGACCTGCCGCAATCGAGCACCGCCGAGCAGTTGCAGCAGACCGTCAAGCTATCGATCGGCGTGACGAAGACGGATGAAATCTATCTGGATTCGAAGCCCGTGACGCCCGACGAACTGACCGCGCGTCTGCAAGGTCTGGTTCACGACTCGAAGAAAGTAGATGTCGCGATTGCCGGCGACGAAGGCACGAGCTACAAGAATATCGTCAAGGTGATGGACCTGGTGCGCGCGGCGGGCATCAGTTCGGTTGCATTGGCCACGAACCCGACGACATGAGTTCACCGGCCATCGACATGAAAGATCCGCAAAACCGCCTGGACGGTGCACTCTGGGCATCGACGACGCCGGCGCATCACGGTCGCATGCCCATGAAGCTGGCGATCGGCGTTGCGGTGCTGGTCGAGGCGCTGGTGATTCTGGGCGTGTCGCACATGAAGTTCCAGCCGCCGCCGCCTCCCCCGCCGAAGGAGATGCGCGTGCAGATTGCGCCGCCGCCTCCGCCACCGCCGCCGCCCGAGGTCAAGAAGCTGGAGCCGCCGCCGGCGCCGCCCAAAGCGCAGCCGAAGCACGAAATACCGAAGCCGACCCCGACGCCGCCGCCGCCGCGACCGACGCCGCAGCCGGTGATCCAGCCCACGGCGAATCCGGCTCCGAACGCTCCGGCGATCGCCTCGCCGACGCCTGCGCCGGCACCCGCTCCGGCACCGGCCGCGCCGCCGGCGCCGCCCGCGCTGCATGGCGTGGTGGACGGCCGCGGTCATTGCCAGTCGGTGCAGCCGGTGATTCCGCGCAAGGCATTGACGGACGGTATTTCGGCGGACGTGATCGCGCATCTGACGATCGGTACGGACGGCAAGGTCAGCGACGTGAAGATCATGCGCGTCACGCCGCCGACGTCGGTGTTCAACGAAGCCGTGATTGCCGCAGGCAAGGCGTACAAGTGCGAGAAGAATGCCGAGCCGTATGTTGGCGAAGTTCAGTTCTCGTTCAAGACCACACCGTCCGACGACGAGTAACCACGACGAGTAACGACGACGAATAAGCTCAGCTTCGACGCGAACTTCCGGCCTTCGCAATTTACCCATCCGGCCTTCAACCCGGAACCGCGCGAGCGGTGGCTACCCGCCGCCGCCCGCGCGGTTTCGAAGCATCGCGCATCGGCTACGAGCCGATTGCGTCCAGACACGCATGATGACAACCGACAGGTTTCGAAGCCCGCGCGCGCACGTCGTTAAGATGCTCGCGGCGCGGGTTGCGGTGACGCTCGTCGCGGGGCTGCTGGTCGTGCCGTTGACGACCGCGCCCGTGTTCGCGAGGGCGTCGATCGCGCAGTACGACGCGCCGAAGTATCCATCCGGGTTCACGCATTTCGATTACGCGGACCCGAATGCGCCGACCGATGGCACGCTGGTTTTCCAGAACTACGACGAAGCGCAAAGCTACGATTCGCTGAATCCGTTCCTGACGCGTGGTGCGCCGGCGCCGGACATCCTGCATCTGATGTTCGATACGCTGATGCAGCGCAGCTGGGACGAACTCGCGTCGGAATACGCATTGATCGCCGACGACGTCGAGGTGGCGCCGGATGGCAAATCAGCGGTGTTTCATATCGACCCGCGAGCGCGCTTTTCGAACGGCGATCCGATTACCGCCGACGACGTCAAGTATTCGTTCGATACGCTGACCAGCCCGCAGGCATCGCCGCTGTTCAACTCGCAGTTCGCGGTGATCAGCCGCGCCACGGTGCTCGACCCGTCGCGGGTGCGCTTCGACTTCAGGCACGTGGAACGCGACGCGCCGTTGATCGCAGGCGACCTGCCGGTTTTCTCGCGCAAGTGGGCAATGCAAGCCAACGGCACGCGCATCGCATTCGATCAGTTGACCAACGTGCCGCCGGTGTCGAGCGGCCCGTATCTGATCGAGCAGCGCAAGAACGACACGCAGATCGTCTACAGTCGCAATCCGGCATACTGGGCCGCAAATTTGCCGTCGCGGCGCGGCATGTACCATTTCGCGCGCGTCGCGTTCAAGCTCTATCACGATCATTACACGCAGCTCGAATCGCTGAAAGCGCTCGATACCGACGTGATGGTCGAATACAGTTCGATGCAATGGGCGCGCCGTTATATCGGCAAGAATCTTCGATAACGGCGCGTTGCAGCGCAAACTCTTTCCGGATCACGGCGCGCAGATGCAGGGGCTGATGTTCAACACGCGCAGGCCGATGTTTTCGGATGTGCGGGTGCGGCATGCCCTTGCACTCGCGTTCGACTACGACTGGCTGAACCGGATGACCTTTTACGGCCAGTACCGGCGCACCAACAGCTACTTCGACGATAGCCCGTTCGCCGCGCAAGGCGTGCCCACCGATGCCGAACTCGAGCTGCTCGACCCGTATCGCGCGAGTTTGCCGGCGGCCGTGTTCGGTCCAATGGTCAGGCAGGCCGACACGATTGCGCCGCACACGTTGCGCGAGAACCTGCGCGAAGCGCGCGGCCTGCTCGCCGAAGCGGGTTGGACGGTGCGCGACGGCCAGTTGCGCGACGCGCACGGCAACCCCATGTCGATCGAAATCATCGACGATCAGCCTGGCATGGATCGCGTACTGCTGGCGTATATGCGCAACCTTCAACTGCTCGGCATCGATGCGCATATGCGCGAGATAGATAGTGCGTTGTATCAGAAGCGGATCGACAACTTCGAGTTCGATATGACGACGTTCATCTATCTGCGCGTGACGATTCCTGGGTCAGAACTGGAGCGTCGTTTCAGCAGCGCATCGGCGTCCCAGGTCGGCTCGGAAAACTATCCGGGCGTGAGGTCGCCGGCGGTCGATGCGCTGGTGCGCGCGGTGATGCGCGCGAGCACGCTGAACGAACTCGAAACCGCGACCCATGCGCTCGACCGCGTGCTGATCAACGGCTATTACCTGGTGCCCGAATATTTTGCGCCGGATACGCGCATAGCGTACAAAAGCGCCCTCGGCTACCCGACGGTGACGCCGGTCAGTTTCCAGGGCGAGGACTGGATCGTCAGCTACTGGTATCGCAAGACGCCGTCCGCTGCGGCCAATACCGCCGAGGCGAAGTGAGGGGCTTATGTTTATCTACATCATCAAACGTCTGCTGCTGATGATCCCGACGCTGATCGGCGTCGTTACGCTGACGTTCTTCGTGACGCAGTTCGTGCCGGGCGGCCCGGTCGAACAGATGATGACGCAGTTGCGTCACGGCCAGCAGCGCGGCGGCGAAGGCGGAGGCGGCGGCAGCGCGTATCACGGCAGCCAGGGCGTCGATCCGCAGCAGATCGAGCAGATCAAGAAGCAGTTCGGCTTCGACAAACCGCCGCTGACGCGCTATCTGAAGATGCTGAGGGACTACGCGCGTTTCGATCTCGGCCAGTCCTACTATCACCATCAGAGCGTATGGGCGGTGATCCGCTCGAAACTGCCCGTGTCGATCACGCTCGGGTTATGGACGGTCGTGCTGACCTACATCGTGTCGGTGCCGCTCGGGATTGCGAAAGCGGTGCGCAACGGCTCGCGCTTCGATACCGCCACCAGCGTGATGGTGCTGACCGGCTACGCGATTCCGGGCTTCGTGTTCGGCGTGCTGCTGCTGATGCTGTTTGGCGGCGGCACGTTCTGGCAGGTCTTCCCGATGCGCGGCCTCACGTCCGATAACTTCGACGAACTCAGCGCGTTCGGCAAGGTGCTCGATTATCTATGGCACATCGTGTTGCCGGTGACGGCGTCGGTGGTGGGCAACTTCGCGATCGTCACGATCCTGACCAAGAATACGTTTCTCGAAGAGATTGGTCGTCAATATGTGCTGACCGCGCGGGCGAAAGGCGCGCCCAAGCGTGACGTGCTGTGGAAGCACGTATTGCGCAACGCCGCGATTCCGCTGCTGACCGGACTGCCCGCCGCGTTTATCGGCGCCTTCCTGAACGGCAACCTGCTGATCGAAACGCTGTTTTCGCTCGACGGCATGGGCCAACTGTCTTATGACTCGGTGATCCGCCGCGACTATCCGGTCGTGCTGGGTTCGCTGTTCCTGTTCACGCTGATTGGTCTCGTGACCAAACTCATTGCTGACGTCTGCTATGTCCTCGTCGACCCCCGCATCCAGTTCAACAGCCTGGACCGATAAGCTGCCGCCTGGCGCGTTGCCGGTGTCCGTGTCGCCTGGGCGACGCGTATGGCAGCGTTTTCGCCGGCAGAAGCTCGGTTACTGGAGCCTGATCGTGTTCGCGACGCTGTTCGTGCTGAGCCTGCTCGGCGAAGTGCTCGCGAATGACCGGCCGCTGATGGTCCGTTACGACGGCCATGACTATTTTCCGATCGTGAAGGACTATCCGGAAACGATGTTCGGCGGCGATTTTCCGACCCGCGCGAACTATCTCGATCCGTTTATCCGCAAGCAGTTGACGGAGAAAGGCAACTTCGCGATCTACCCGCCGAATCACTACCACTACGACACGATCGATTACTTCGCGACGCGGCCGTTTCCGGCGTCGCCGTCCGCGACCAACTGGCTCGGCACCGATCAATACGGCCGCGACGTGCTGTCGCGATTGCTGTACGGCTTCAGGCTGTCGGTGTTGATGGCGCTTGCGCTGACGGTGTCGGGTATCGTGCTGGGCGTGCTGGCGGGTGCGTTGCAAGGCTTTTACGGCGGCCGCACCGACCTGATCGGGCAGCGCCTGATCGAAGTATGGAGTTCGATGCCGGACCTGTATCTGCTGATCATCTTCGCGTCGATCTTCGAGCCGAGTTTGTGGCTGCTGTTTATCCTGCTGTCGATGTTCGGCTGGCTGGTGCTGTCCGACTACGTGCGCGCCGAATTCCTGCGCAACCGTTCGCTCGATTACGTTCGCGCCGCGCGCACGATGGGTTTGAGCAACTGGCAGATCATCTGGCGTCATCTGCTGCCGAACAGCATGACGCCGGTGATCACCTTCCTGCCGTTCCGGATGAGCGCCGCGATTCTGTCGCTGACGAGTCTGGACTTTCTGGGGCTGGGTGTCGCACCGCCCACGCCGAGCCTGGGCGAACTGCTTCAGGAGGGCAAGAACAACCTCGACGCATGGTGGATTTCGGTATCTGCGTTTGCCGCGCTGGTGATCACGTTGTTGCTGCTGACGTTCATGGGCGACGCGTTGCGCAATGCGCTCGACACGCGTTCGCGCGGGTCGGCGTTCGGCGGGGGAAAGTGATGAGCGATGCAACGTTGCACAAGCCTTTGCTGGAAATCGACACGTTCTCGATCCGTTTCGGCGACAAGGTCGCGGTTCGCGAACTGAATCTGACGATCGGGCGCGGCGAGCGGGTTGCGCTGGTCGGCGAATCCGGTTCGGGCAAGAGCGTCACGGCGCTGTCGATCCTGCGTCTCGTCGAACATGCGCAGACCAGCGGCCAGATCCGTCTCGACGGCGTCGATCTATTACGGAAAACCGAGCAGCAGATGCGCGGGATTCGGGGCGCCGACGTCGCGATGGTGTTTCAGGAGCCGATGACCGCGCTCAATCCTCTGTTCACGATCGGTCAGCAGATCGCCGAAAGCCTGCGTTTGCACGAGGGTTTGCGGTCGAACGCGGCGCGCGCCCGCGGCATCGAACTGCTGCGCCGTACCGGCATTCCCGAGCCGGAACGGCGGATCGACAGCTACCCGCATCAACTATCCGGCGGACAACGCCAGCGCGCGATGATCGCGATGGCTCTCGCGTGCCGTCCGCGCCTGCTGCTCGCCGACGAACCCACTACCGCGCTCGACGTCACCGTGCGTCAGCAGATCGTCGATCTGCTGATCGAGTTGCAGGAACAGGAAGCCGCCGATCGCGGCATGGCGGTGCTGCTGATCACGCACGACCTGAATCTCGTGCGCCGCTTCGCCCAACGCGTGGCGGTAATGGAAAAGGGTGTGCTGGTCGAAACCAATACGACCCAGGCGCTGTTCGCAGCGCCGCAGCATCCTTACACGCAGCGATTGCTCGACAGCGAACCGCATCGCGAGATCGGGCCGATCGAACCGCACGCGCGTCGGGTGCTCGAGGTGCAAGGCCTCGCGGTCGATTACCGGACGGCCGCGAAAGGCTGGCGCTCGCTGTTCAGCGGTTCGACGTTTCGCGCAGTGCACGACGTCGATCTGACGCTGCGTCGCGGTGAGACGCTCGGCGTGGTCGGCGAATCGGGCTCCGGAAAATCGACGCTGGCGGCGACGCTGCTCGGTCTGCAACGGCCCGCCGCCGGTCATATCCATGTCGACGGCGCGCCGTTGTCGGCTTTGCGTGGCGCGAACTCGCGCCGCGCGTTGTACTCGCGGATGCAGGTGGTGTTTCAGGACCCGTTCGGGTCGCTATCGCCGCGTATGACGGTCGAGCAGATCGTCGGGGAATGGATCGAGGTGCACCGGCCGGAAATCGACGCGCGCACGCGCCGCGCGCGGGTGGGGACGATGCTCGAAGAAGTGGGCATGCCGCACGAATCGATGCTGCGCTATCCGCACGAATTTTCCGGCGGGCAGCGGCAGCGCATAGCGATCGCGCGTGCGTTGGCGGTCGAACCGGAAGTGCTGATTCTCGACGAACCGACCAGCGCGCTCGATGTGTCGATCCAGCAACAGGTGCTTAAGTTGTTGGCGGGCTTGCAGAAGAAGTACCGGTTAAGCTATCTGTTGATCACCCATGATCTGGCGGTGATGCGTGCGATGGCGCATCGCGTGATCGTGATGAAGAACGGCCGCGTGGTCGAGGCGGGAGACACGCTCGATGTGCTGCATGCGCCGTCACATCCTTATACGCAGTCGTTGCTCGCCGCGTCGATGATCGCGCCGGAGCACGACGAACCCGAGGTGCTGCAATGAGTGAATCGCGCTGGACGCAGGCCGCCCGTGCGTTGAAGAGCACCGCGGCGTTCTGGTCCTTACGGATTGTCGATGAACAGATCGACGACCACGAAGTGCGCAACGACGTCGCGCAGCCGCTGCGCACGCAGCGCGAACGCGGCGCCATGCTGACCGCGTGGGCCGGCGCGGGCGCAGGCTATGCGGCAAGCACGGATCTGTCCATCGCGGGCTTGCAGGCTGCGCTCGATATCGCGACGCAACGTGCGCTGGCGAGCGCCGGCGCATCGCTGATCGACCATCGCGCGGTGTCGCGCGAAGCGCTCAGCGGCGCGTATGTCTCGCCCAATGCCGACCGACCGCTGCCGACGCGCGGCGAATGGCTCGCGCGTCTCGCGCACGAATGCGCCGCCGCGAAAATCGACGAGCGGATCGTCGAGCGCACGGCATCCGTGCAGATCACGCGCACCGAACAGGTTTATCTGACCAGCGACGGCGCGCGAATCGACCAGCGCTTTTGCCTCGTGATGCCGGAAATGAGCGTCGCGGCGCACGCGAACGGCGACACGCAGGTGCGCACGCTCGGCGGCAATTACGGCACGCTCGCGCAAGGCGGCGTCGAAGTGCTGGACCGCTACGCGTTCGACGGCGCAGGCGTGCGGCTTGCCACCGACGCGCTGACCTTGCTGGCCGCGCCGAACTGTCCGGCTGGTCCGCGCGACCTGCTGCTGATGCCCGATCAGATGATGTTGCAGATTCACGAATCGATCGGGCATCCGCTCGAACTCGACCGGATTCTCGGCGACGAACGCAACTTCGCCGGATGGAGTTTCGTGAAGCCGGAGATGTTCGGCACTTACCGTTACGGCTCGGAACTGCTCAACGTGACATTCGATCCGTCGTTGCGCGAAGAAGCCGCGTCGTACGCATTCGACGACGACGGCACTGAAGCGCGCAAACAGTATCTGATTCGCGATGGCGTGCTCGAACGTCCGCTCGGTGGCGCGCTGTCGCAACAGCGCGCAAAGATGGCGGGCGTCGCGAATTCGCGTGCGTCGAGCTGGAATCGCGCGCCGATCGACCGGATGGCGAACCTGAATATCGAACCGGGAACCAGCACGCTGGGCGAAATGATTTCCGGCATCGAACACGGCATCCTGATGCGCACCAATACGTCGTGGTCGATCGACGATCACCGCAACAAGTTTCAATTCGGCTGCGAGTTCGGCCAGTTGATCGAAAACGGCAAGCTCACGCAAATCGTCAGGCAACCGAATTATCGCGGCATATCCGCGAATTTCTGGCGCAGTCTGAGCGCGGTCGGCAATGCCGGCACGCGCGAAGTGTTCGGCACGTCGATGTGCGGCAAAGGCGAACCGACGCAGGTGGTGCGCGTCGGCCATGCGTCGCCGCCGTGCGTGTTCACGCATGTCGATGTATTCGGAGGCGCGCGATGACTACAACCAATGCAGTCAATGCAGTCAATGCATCGAGCGGCTTCGATTTCGCCTCGAACGCGCAGTCGCCGGATTGGCACGCGCATTTCGCGCTGCTTGCCGATGCGATCGACACGTTGCTCAGCGGCGACGAAGTGGCGTTGACGCGGCTGTCGGCGGAGCGATCCGACTTTATCCGCTTCAACGGTGGCAAGGTTCGGCAGATCGGCCAGGTGTCGCAAGGCAAACTGACCGTCCGCCTGATCGACGGCGCCAGGCAGGCGTATTCGAGCTTCACGGTATGCGGCGATCCGGCGACGGACCTGCGCGATATCGCCGATGCGCTGAATACGTTGCGCGACGGCTTGCGCGATGCGCCCGACGACCCGCATCTGTTGTACGACGCCACCCAATGGACCCAATCGACGCGCCGCAGCGGCAAGCTGCCCGCGCCCGACGCACTGTTGCGGATCGCCACCGAAAGCGCGCGCGGACTCGATTTCGTCGGCTTCTATGCCGGTGGCTCGATGGTGCGCGGCTTCGCGTCGTCGCGCGGCAGTCGCGGCTGGTACGAAGTCAGCAACTTCAGCTTTAGCTGGTCGTTGTACGACCCGAGCGGCCGTGCGATCAAAAGCACGTACACCGGCGACCACTGGGACGACAGCGTGTTCGCCGCGAAGGTCGAACAGGCCGCCGCACGTTTGCCGGTGCTCGGACACACGCCGCGCGCGTTGTCGCCGGGGCGGTATCGCACGTATTTGGCGCCGGCGGCGATGCTGGA
Source organism: Paraburkholderia sp. MM6662-R1 (assembly GCF_050436245.1). Classification (NCBI taxonomy): domain Bacteria; kingdom Pseudomonadati; phylum Pseudomonadota; class Betaproteobacteria; order Burkholderiales; family Burkholderiaceae; genus Paraburkholderia; species Paraburkholderia sp. MM6662-R1. The sequence goes on from NZ_JBNDLV010000001.1 coordinate 4,100,926, forward strand.
ACTGGTCGGCACGGCGTCGTGGGGCGGGTTTTCCGCGCGCGCGAACGCCACCGCGCGCAGCCCGTTTTACCGGCTGCACAGCGGCGCAGTCGCGCTCGATCCGCGCGTGTCGATGACCGAAGACCTGAGCCTGAATATCACGCCGCGCTTCAACGAAGACGGTTATCAGCGCGACAGCGTGCCGTTGATTCACGACGGCCGCAACGCCGGGCAACTGACCAACGCCCGTAGCGCGCGCGAATACGGATTGACGCCGAACGGCGCGCTCGCCGGCGAAACGCCCGAGTCGCTGGCGATGGCTGGCGGCGATCTCGACGCCGCCGATATCCTTGCCGCACTCGATACCGGGCTGTATGTCGGCAATCTCTGGTACGTGAATTTTTCTGACCGGATGAATTGCCGGTTGACCGGCATGACGCGTTTCGCGACGTTCTGGGTCGAACGCGGCCAGATCGTCGCGCCGGTCGACGCGATGCGTTTCGACGACAGCCTGTACCGTTTGCTGTCGAGCGAACTCGAACGTCTCGACGCCGAGCCGGAACTGCTGCTGAACGATGGAACGGAGGGCGAGCGGCAGACCGGCGGCTGGAAACTACCCGGCTTGCTGGCACGCTCGTTCGAACTGACGCTGTGAGTGAGTTTCCGATGACAGATTGAAGGCCATAACAATGACGGAACCAAAGACAATATTTGAGAGCACGACACGGTTCGGGGCCGAACCGGTCGAGATGAGCATCAGGCCGCTGGATCCGGACGACGCCGCGCAATTCCACGCGCTGCGTTCATGCCCCGGTGTGATGCGCCAGAACCCGATGCGTCCGTATCCGACCTTGCAGCAGACTCAAGGCTGGCTCGCGAAGCTCGCGGCGCCGTCGATGGCGATTGCAGCGCTGGTGGGCGATACGCTGGTCGGCTCGGCCGATCTGCATCCGGGCACGCTGCGCCGCGCGCATAGCGGCTGGCTGGGTATCAGCGTGCACGACGACTGGCAGGGCAAGGGCGTCGGCACGCGGCTGATGGCCGAACTGATCGATGCCGCCGACAACTGGTACGGGCTGCGCCGTCTCGAGCTGAACGTGTTCGCCGACAACCATCGCGCGATTGCGCTGTATCGCAAGTTCGGTTTTTCGCACGAAGCGACCTTTCGCGGCGCCGTGCTGCGCGACGGCATGCTGATCGACTCGGTGTTCATGGGCCGCTTACGCGCGCCGATGGGTCATCTGCAAGCGGAAATCGAGGCGGCCGTATGAACGTCTCGTTGAAACCCGACACGGCGCATGTGATTATCCGCGCCCGCGAAGTGTCCGACCTCGACGCGATCACTTCGTTGATGAACTGCCCCGGCGCGCGGCATGGCACGTTGCAGACGCCGTATCGCTCGAACGCGACGGTCGGGAGCTGGCTCGAAAAAATGCCCGCGAACACGCTCGGGCTGTGCGCGCAGGCGGCCGGTCGCGTGGTCGGGATGATCGACGTGTTGCCGCGCATGCACCGGATGGCGCATTGCGCGGGAATCGGTCTCTGCGTGCATGACGATTACGTCGGGCGCGGCGTCGGCACGGCGCTGCTCGCGGCGGCCGTCGAGTGCGCGGATACGCTGCTCGGCCTGCGTCGGCTGGAGTTGACCGTGTTCGTCGACAACCACCGCGCGATCGCTCTGTACCAGCGCTTCGGCTTCGTCGAGGAAGGACGCTCGCCAGCGTTCGCGATGCGCGACGGCAAGCTGGTCGATGCATTCCATATGGCCCGTTTCGCCGATGCGCCGGTGTTCGCTTCGCCGGTCGCGCTCGCACCGAACCCACACGCGTGAGCATGCCTTGGCCGCCTTTTTTATCGACCGACCGGTCTTTGCGTGGATTCTGGCGCTTGCGGTAATCATCGCGGGCGCGCTCGCGTTGACGCAACTGCCGGTCGCGCAATATCCACGACTCGCGCCGCCGCGTATCGTGATCGACGCCGTCTATCCGGGTGCATCGACGGAAGCCGTGGATGCGAACGTTGGCAGCATCATCGAAGAAAGTCTCGACGGTGCCGACGGGATGCTGTACTACGAAACCGCCAGCGACGGCCTCGGCAACCTTGAAATCGCGGCGACCTTCGCGCCCGGCACCAACCCCGATATCGCGATGATGGACGTGCAGAACCGGCTCAAGCAGGTCGAGCCGCGTTTGCCGCAACAGGTGGTGCAGCAGGGTATCAGCGTTTTCAAGGCCGCCAACACGTTCCTGATGCTGGTCGCGCTGACGTCCACCGATGGCACGCGCGATTCCGCGCAACTGAGCGACATCCTCAGCCGCGACATCATGCGCGAACTGAAGCGCGCGCCGGGCGTCGGTTCCGCGCAACTGTGGGACGCCGACGAAGCGTTGCGCGTCTGGCTCGATCCGATGAAGCTGCGCGAATTCGGCCTCGCCGCGTCCGACGTCAACGCCGCGATTGCCGCGCAAAACGCGAGCGTCGCGGCAGGCACACTCGGCGACGCGCCGCTGGTGGACGGCCAGCAGTTGACCGCGTCGGTGAACGTCAAAGGGCAGTTGCTGTCGCCGGAGGAATTCGGCCAGATCGTGCTGAAAGCGCACCCCGACGGCTCGGCAGTGCGGCTTGCCGACGTCGCGCGGGTCGAGATCGGCCGCGACAACTATACGTTCTGGTCGCGCCTGAACGGCAAGCCGTCGGCGACGGTCGGGATTCAACTCGGGCCGCGCGGCAACGCGCTCGAAACATCGGACGCGATTCGGGCGCGGCTCGCGGAACTGGCGAACCGTTTGCCGCCGGGCGTCGCGGTTCAGGTGCCGTTCGATAGCGCGCGCTTCGTCAACGTTGCGATTCGCGAAGTGCTGATCACGCTGGCCGAGGCGATCTTGCTGGTGTTTCTCGTGATGTGGCTGTTCCTGCGCGATCTGCGCTACGCGCTGGTGCCGACAGTGGTGATTCCGGTCACGCTGATGGGTGCGTTTGTCACCATGTACGCATTCGGCTTGTCGATCAACGTGTTCACGATGTTCGGCCTCGTGCTGGCGATCGGCATTCTGGTCGACGACGCGATCGTGGTGGTCGAGAGCGTGCATCGCGTGATGGACGAAGAGGGCCTGGCGCCGCGCGACGCGACATTGAAAGCGATGAAACAGATCGGCGGTGCGATCGTCGGCGTGACGGCGGTGCTGACCGCCGTGTTCGTGCCGATGGCGTTCTTTCCTGGCGGCGTCGGTGGGATTTACCGGCAATTCGCGGTCGCGATGATTGCGTCGATGCTGGTCTCGTCTTTCATGGCGCTTTCGTTGACGCCCGCGTTGTGCGCGAACCTGCTGAGCGCGCCTGCGCAATCGGTCCGTCAGCGTGACGCGCGACGCGGTTTGCGTGGCGTTGCCGCGCGCCTCTCGACGCGTTTCGAACAGGGCTTCGATCGCGCGTCGCGCGCCTACCGGGCCATGACGGCCGCCGCGATGCGCAGGGTCGGGCCGCTGCTCGCGGTGTATGCCGTATTGCTGCTGCTGTGCGGCGCGTTGTACTGGCGGATGCCGGGCGGCTTCCTGCCCGTCGAAGACCAGGGCCAGCTGCAGGTGATGATCCAGTTGCCGGCCGGCGCGACGCAGGCGCGCACGCTCGCCGTCGTCGAAACGACCGAGTCGATTTTGCGCATGCAAACGGCGGTGGCGAACGTGACAAGCGTGATCGGCTGGAGTTTCGAGGGCAGCGGACAGAACGTGGCGATGTCATTCGTCACGCTGAAAGACTGGGGCCGGCGCGGCGTTGATGCGATGACGCTGCGCGACACGTTGAACCGGTCGTTCAGCCGGATTCTCGACGGCAACGTGCAGGCGCAATTGCCGCCGTCGGTGCCGGGCGTCGGGCATTCGGACGGCTTCACGTTCCGGCTCGAAGATCGCGGCGGCTTGGGCCGCGACGCGTTGAAGGCCGCCCGCGACCAGCTTGCCGAGCGCGCGAAGGCCGATCCGTCGCTGGCGTCGATTCATTTCGAGGATCTGCCCGACGCGCCGCGTATCGAACTCGACGTGGACCGCGCGAAGGCGTACGCGCTCGGCTTATCGTTCGACCGGATTGCGGACGTGTTCGGCAGCACCTTTGGCTCGCACTATGTCGACGATTTTCCGGCGGGTGGCCGGATGCGCCGCGTCCTGGTGGCGGGCGATGCGTCGACGCGGATGACGGAAACCGATCTGCTGGCCTTGTCGGTGCCGAACCAGTCGGGCGCGATGGTGCCGCTGTCGTCGGTTGCGACGCGCCGCTGGACCATCGGGCCAGTCGCATTGACGCGCTACAACGGCTATCCGTCGCTCGATCTGAACGGCCGTGCGGCGAGCGGTGTCAGTTCGGGGGCGGCGATGGAGGCAATGGAGCGGCTCGCGGCGAGCTTGCCTGCGGGCATCGCGTTCGACTGGGTCGATGCGGCGCGCGAAGAACGCGCGGCGGCGCGGCTGACGCCGTTGCTGCTCGGACTGTCGCTGCTGGCGGTGTTCATGGCGCTGGCCGCGCTATACGAAAGCTGGACGATTCCGCTCGCGGTGTTGATGGTCGTACCGCTTGGCGTAGTCGGCGCCATTGCGGCGATGCTGATGCGCGGCATGCCGAACGACGTCTACTTCAAGGTTGGGATGATCACAGTGATCGGCTTGTCCGCGAAAAACGCGATTTTGATCGTGCAATTCGCGCGCGACCTGAGCCTACGCGGCGTGCCGCTGACGCGCGCGGTGATACGCGCGGCGGGCGCGCGATTTCGCCCGATCGTGATGACGTCGTCGGCGTTCCTGTTGGGCGTCGTGCCGCTGGTGCTGGCGAGCGGCGGCGGTGCGGAAAGCCGCCGGTCGATCGGTACGGGCGTGTTCGGCGGCGTCGTGACGGCGACCTTGCTCGGGCTGGTGTTTGCGCCGGTCGCGTTTCAGGCGGTGGCGGTGGTCGCGCAGCAAGGGCCGCGCGGCGCGCTGCGGCGCTTGCATGGCTATCGGCGTCAGTCGCGCGAGTTGATTCGCGATGTCAGCACATGATCGGCTCACGCGCCGTCGATCTTCGGATACGCACGCGCGAGGCCTTCGTTTTCGAAGCCGAGCCGCTCGAGGAGTCGCGCGCTGCGCAGATTGTCGGGCCGGTAATTCGCCATTACGCGATGCAGTTGCAGCGTGCTAAAGACGTGGTCGATTGCGTTGCTCAACCCTTCGCGCGCGAAGCCGCGACCTTCGAAGCGCCGCGATACCGGGAACCTGAGATGACGCGCCTGGAAGGATGCGAGATCAAAGATAGAAGTGTCATGGCGGTCTCACTGATGTGGCAACTATCGGCACCCGCCGCAGGAAGATGCGTTCGTCCGAGCAGGAAAGCCGCACACCGCGCGCAGCAAGATGGACCGTCTTGGTTGAAAGAAATGGTGTATCGCGTGAACGGGTATCCCTGCTTACGCAAATAGATGATCGATTGGAAGCACGAAGGGACGACTCATGGCGCAATACGCATGAGCATGGGCGACCGTGCTCCCGGCAGAAAAATTTAAATGCCGTGTTGATTCCTCGTGCATGGGTGCCGATGCCTGCGCAACTTGAGCAAAGAGGTTTTCACGGGCAGCGCAGCAAGAATTGCATCGGGTGGATACGTCATATCAAGTTCCGCTCAACGATGAAGATAGCTTCTTGCGTTGTTGCGTTCGCGCGGGCGAGGCTCGATGAATGAAGTCCCGGCCAGTTGCTCCGATTCGCGGTAGTCCCGCATCTTATCGCGTGCGCGAGCGGGGAGTGTGCAACTTGCCGTTGCGATGTTTCGTAGCGCGTGCGACGCATCGCGCCGCGCGAATGTGCCGCTTGCTCGACCGCACTCGATATGTATTTCGCGCCAACATTTGACGTTGTGTCAGCGATCCGATATACTCTTTTTTCTCTGACGCGGGGTGGAGCAGTCTGGCAGCTCGTCGGGCTCATAACCCGAAGGTCGTAGGTTCAAATCCTACCCCCGCAACCACAATTCGAGACTGATTTCCGGCAGCACAGACGAGCAACTGTTCGGAAACGTCTTCATAGGACGCGAAGTAACCACCGTCCCTCTTCTGTATCTCTATCGGTCCCATCAGCGTCGCAATTATTTGCCGCGCTTCATCGACGGATTCCCCCGATAACGCTTCCCTGAGTTCTGTTGTTCGTGCCTTTGCGCGTTGAGCAATTTCCGCGAACTGTTCGCTGTTGACCTTCGTCCGAGTCAAAGCCTGGGTAAGCGCCTCACGCTCGCCTTCCGCTTTTTTCAGCCGTTCCATCAAGGCCGCTGAAACGCCTATTTCTGCCAGCGCCTGCGTCAGATTTTCGATCTGCCGGTCGAGCGTGCTTACCTTCGCTCGAATCTCCCTGGCCGATCCGGCCGCATCGTCCTGTTCGTTCGCGAAATATCGGCGCACGGCCGAATCAATACCCGCCTGGGCGTCGTCGGACAGCAGTTCATCGCGCAGGATATTGAGCAATCGTTCGTCTGTCTCAGCGCGGTAAATGTTCGCGCCGTGACATGCTTGCAGGCCGCGCTCCTTTCGGGTCACGCAGCCGTAGTAACGCTGATTGATTGACACCATTGCCCCGCCGCACTCAGGGCAGCGCAACAATCCACCGAAGAGGCTGCGCGGCGCGCGTCCAGCCCCCGACGTTCCGGCGTTCAGGCGATCCGCGCCCATGCGCGTGCGCACTGAGTGCCAGAGGTCATCGCTGACGATGCGGTAGTGGTCGCGGCGTTCGGTTTTCCATTCGCTTTCCGGCCGGTCCTGACGTACGCGCGCGCCCGTGTCAGGGTCCTTTATCCACTGCGAGCGGTTCCAGATATAGATACCGATGTAGGCCGAGTTATTGAGAATGCCGGAACCCTTGCGCGGTGAGCCGTACAGCGCCGAACGCATCCAGGTTGTGTTGCGCGGCGACGGCACGCCGAGGCGGTTGAGTTCGTCGCATATCCTGAAGGTGGACCAGCCCGCCGCGAACTTCTCGAAGATGAACCGCACCCACTTCGCCTGTTCGTCGTTGACGCGGTAATCGCTGCCATGCTCGCCTTTAACGAGGTCGTAGCCGTAGCTTTTGCCACCGGCGACGAACCCGCGATCAACCTGGCCGGTCTGCCCGCGCAGCGTCTTGCAGCGAAGATCATCAATATAGAGTTCGTTGACAAGGCCGCGAACCGTCCGCTGCACCTTGCGGCTGCCTGAGGTCGAATCGTAGCCATCGGACACGCCGAGCACGCGGATACCGCGAAACTCAAGCCGACGCAGAGTGATTTCCTGCTCGACCTGATCGCGCGACAGGCGGTCCAGCGCTTCGATTACCAATACATCGAATCGGCCCGCCATCGCGTCGGCCATCAACTGCTTGCCGCCAGGACGTGATTCGACACGCGTCCCACCTGAGATACCTTCGTCCGAATGACGGGCAACAATTTCGCATTCGGCCAGCGTCGCGACGCGACGCGCACATACGTTTATTTGGTCCGTGACCGATGTTTCTTTCTGTTTGTCCGTTGAGAAGCGGGCATAGATTGCCACTCGCATTTCGATTCGTTCTCCGTGTTGTTCGCCGCTCGGGAACCCCGTACCATGTCGCGCGCTACGCTGCGCGCGAGAAGATTTATCAGGGCTTGCCATGCTTCAGGATGCTTGTCCCGCAACAATTTTAGCCTCCACATTCGTTGTAGGCTTTCAGCGCATTCCGAATCTGAGCGCTGTCCGGTTCATTCCTGTTCATCTTCGATGCCGTTCGGATCAGGCACGTTCATCGTTCCAAGCGTGTGCGGCCGGCGCAGGAAATAGACCGTGTGCGCTGTCGTCGCTTCGTCGTCCGGGTACACATGGATGTGCCATATGAACGAACAGGTGCCCCCGTCCTTCGGCTGGAAGTGAACGCGATCCAGGCGCGCGTCCACGAAGCGCAAGTCGCCCAGGCCGTCGCGATCTTCGTCACGCAGCGCGAGCTTTACGCCAGCGAATTTGCCCGCCCAATGCAGCGTGCCAAGCTGTGGGTTTCGCAGTACCGGCGTACTGTCCGGGTCAACGATATCGACTTGCCGATCCGCCTCATATAGCGAACCGCGCAGCGTCGGCGACATATCATCGAGCGCAGTATTCGGCAGGTCCGCCTTGATGGTCAGGTCGAGCGCAAGCCGTTCCTCTTCGCCGTGAAATTCCACGCGCGTGTTGATGTGTTCAAGCCTGACAGGATGATTTTCGAAGCGCATCATTGCTCACTCTCCATCCTGTGGCGTTTCGCTAGATAGAACTCTTCCAGCTCTTCGCGCTGGCCTTCGTCCGGCACGGTGCGTATCAGGTCGGCGGCAACATCGAGCGCGTCGAGCGTTTCCGCTTGTTCCAGCGCCTCCATGACCTGGGCGAACGTCATTGCAGCCACTTCGCCGCCGCGATCACGTTTCGAGCCTGCGTCAGCAGGATCGTCCTGCGCGGGTTGCGCGTGCGCCGCTGCGCGTTCGGCGTTGAGCTTGTCGCTGTATGCCGTGCGCGCGATTTCCTTTTCCTGATCGGTGCGCAACTTCGTAGCAAGTTCGCCTGCCGCCGTCATTTCGCCGCTGTTCGTTGCTTCCGCAATGGCCTTCAGAACCTCGTCAAGCGTCGGCGCTCCATTGCGTGTAGTCGCGTTCTTCTTCATGCGCTCCTTGACGCTACTTGTGCGCGACGATCCATGCGCCGCGGATTCCCGTCTGACTTCTTCGGCTGGCCCCATGTCGCGCATGCCGTTGTCGATCACGTCGAGTTCGTCGGGCGTGCGGACGCCAAAGACAATTTCGGACGCGTGCAGCCGGGACCAGCGTTTACCGGACAGGTAGGCAATCTGCTGCTTCGGGTCATCCGCCCATAACGTCGAGTTGCGCACGCGCGCCTGCTTCATCAGGATCGTCAGCACGCGCGGTTCGCGCTCGCCCCTGAGCGTCGCAAAGCAACGCACGCCAACGCCTGCTTCGTCTTCGATATTCCATGCAGGCACGCGGTATCGGACAGGCTCGCCGTGTTCGTTTTTCTTCGTCTTCGACTCGCGTTCAACGAACTGCCCGACGATCTTTTCCCAATCGCCAAACCAGTCCCAGTTGATGCGATCCACCAGCAGGCCGGATGTATTGACGGCGGCGATGATGAGTTGCGCCTCGTAGCCGATCTGGTTGTTGACGAAATGCGTTTTCGCTGCGACGGCGAACGGATTCATGCCCCATTGCAGCGCCTGAATCGTCACGGCTGCGCAATTGCCCGGCTTACCGCGATACGGTTCGGGAACGGTGACGCCAGCCGTCGCCATCAGGTTCGAGAAGCGCTCGATGTAGCCAAGCATGTCGGGGTTCAATTCGAACCGTTTCAGGGTGCGCGGTTCCTCTTCCACTGTTGCGATCATTCGGCAATCTCCTTTCCTTCCTTCGGTTTGCTGTAGGTCAGCGTCGTGTAATTGCACGCCTCAACGCTGTACGCGGGACGGTGGACGATCTTGCGTTTGTACGCGCCACCATTGGGCAGCCGCCCGATTGCGGCCTCACCCATCGCGTGCAGGATGTGGGCGCGTGCGCCGTCGCTGACGGCCTGGTACGCCTTGACCTGCTCATCAGCTTCGACTCGAACGTTGTGCCAGGCCATCAGCGCCGCATCGAGCGCGATGGTTTCGCCGGTCGTGCCGGGATAGAGATGCTTCAGGATTTCAACCGCATGCCGGTGCGAGTAGTCGAAAGGCGGCGGCTCGCCGGTTTCCACGAACGTCCAGAACGTCATTTCCTGGCCGATCAGCAGTTCCGAAAATTCCGGGTCGCGCTCTATCGTGTAGGTGACAAGACGGTTGCCACCGACAACCGCGCCCAGGTGCCAGGCGTCGTAGTTCAGTACCGTCAGATAGTGATGGCACTGGCACAGGTATTCGACCGGAACCTGATCCGAACCCTGATCGCCCCACTCGCCGGAGAAGCGGAAGAAATCCGCATTGACGTTCTTCGCTTCGAAGCCTTCGCGCCGACCTTCAACGAGCCTGTCTACGGACGCAGCCATGAACTGGTACTTCGGGTGTCGGATGATCTGATTGCGACGGCGCAGACGCACACCCGTGCGATGCGCAAACATATCGGCCGCGATGGCTTCCATCGCCCGGCCGAAGCGGGTTGTTTCGTTGTCTTCGCGCTCGCCTGTTGTCTGCCCGGTCTTGTCCAGCCACAACTCATAGGCTGTCTGATAGCGCGACTGTCCGATAGCGGCGGCGGCGTCGCTGCCGCCGATGCCCTTGCGGCGCTCCGCAAGCCAGTCGTCCCTTGCATTCATGGGTCTATTCCCTAAGTGAAAGACCGCGTTGCGTCAGCGCATCCGCAACGGCCCGAACAGAATCCGGGCCAACGTGCGTCATCAGCAACAGGTCGCGCGCACGACGCTCGCACAACTCGCCTATCGACGTGATACCGGCCGCACGAAGCTGGTTGGCGATCCGTACCGACAGGCCAAGCTCCGCAATCGGCTGCCGGGCAAGCAGCGAAAAGTCGAATGCGCTCATTGCTGCGGGTCCGGCAGGACGCGGACGAACACCGTCCACAGACCCGTTTCGATGTCGCGATACTGGCCGGTGATGACCGGCGGCCGGGCCGAGAGGATCGAATCGCGGACAGTCAAGGCATGCGCATAGGCCGCTTCGCTATCTGGCGACCGGATAATGTGGTTTTCCCCACCTTCTTCATGCGGCATTGACCAGTGCTCAATAAATCCGATTGACACAATTCACTCCATGCCGAGAAACATGGATCGAAAGATAGGCGTCGAGCCGGGTTGAGTTCAAGGAAAAATATAAAGCACACTGCCGCATAAAAAATTATCAGTTGCCGCTTCCAGAACGGTCGTTTAATTTTTATTCTCATATCCATCAGCGGCTTGCGCAGCGGGTGTCGAGGATGAATTGACATAACCTGACGTTAATGGTTGAAACATCCAGTTTTCCTAAGTGAATGCACCTATCCCCTTGATTTTTTTTAAAAGACATCTGTGTACTTCCATGCACTTGCATGCACTCTTAATACAAGTAAGCGTAATTGACGGGATGCCTTTTTACGCCTAATTTTTAGTCCGTGAATCCAGTAAAGGAATTCGTCATGCTTACCGCGACAGACGATTTTCCCGGGGTGACGACACCGTAGGACGACGCGATGAATCCAGCCGATCAAGGAGCGCGCCTTACCGGCTCGGACGGCAAGACGTACCCGCGCAGCTACAAGGTCAACCGCGACGCGATCCGCAAGGCCATCGAAGCCAATCCGACCGCGACCAACACGGCGATAGCCAGGCTGACCAGCGCGTCACGCGATACGGTTATCGACGTGCGCCGCAACATGATCGCCCGCGCCGGGGCGCTGGTCGATGCACGCTACGTCGCAATGTGTACCGCCATTGCGGAATGCCATCGCGTCGATGAAGTGAAAGACCTTCGCGACAGGGCACTCGCGCTCGAAGTCTATGCAAGGCAGGCGAAGAACACCGACGCCGAACGTAAGGCGTGCGCAATCCGCCTTCGCGCCGAACGCCGCGCAGGCGTGCTGCTGAAAGAACTTGCCGAAGCGGAAATGCGGGCGACGCCGAAAGGCAATGTCAATCCGGCGAACGCGTCGCCCAAGGTGTCGCACGATTCGACACCTTCCCGCCCGCAAACGCTTGCCGATCTCGGCGTGACGCGCGATCAGTCTTCGAAGTGGCAGAAGCTGGCCGCGATTCCTGAAGCGCAGTTCGAGGAAGCGTTGCGCGACCCCGCCGGGAAGCCCTCAACAGCGGCGCTTGTCCGCGAAATTCGCAACGACGTCGCGGCGACTATCAACCGGATTCCCGAGGACGTGCTCTGGATATGGGGGCGCGTGCGCGACTTCGAAAGCGACGGGTATCTATCGAAGAATCCCATCGCGATCTATGACGCGATGACGGACGCCATGCAGGCCGACATGCGGCGCATCGTGCCGGCGATGGCCGCGTTTCTGTGCGCAATGCTGGAAGGGGCAAACCATGACTGATTCCCGAATCAAGGGACGTTTCGCTATCCGCGTCGCAAGGCGCGCACGCACGCTTGACGACTATGAGTGTGCGGCGCGGGTCGTACTGCGCGAACGCGGAGGACATTGCGCTTCACGTTGGCGAGCGTCTTGCCGAACTGCGCGATCAGGAACAGCGCGCACGCGCGTTGCTGCGCGTTGCGCCGCTGCCGTGCTCATTCGAATAGCGCCGTCATGTCTGCGAACGACTATGCAGAAAAGCTTCGTGACCCACGCTGGCAACGTCGCCGGCTGGAGATCATGCAGCGGGATAACTTCGCCTGCACCGAATGCGGAGACACGGAATCGACGCTGAATGTCCATCACAGACGCTACATCCGCGGCGTTGAGCCTTGGGACTGTCCGACCGCGATGCTTGTGACCTTGTGCGAGAGATGCCACGAAGCCATTCACGAGGGATGCAGGACCATTGCAGAAGCGTTATTCGATGCAATGCGCACAGCCGGAGCGGGCGAACAAGAGTTCGACGTCTTCGGCGCAACTTTTCTCTCGTGCCTCGGAACACCTGACGGCCATTTGACATCTGCTGAATGGCAAGCCGTTTGTTGCTCGCTGGAGGCGACGATACGCGGAATTGTTCATATCAGGAACGGCGACGGCGATGCCGCCGCGTTCTATGCGCTGCACCGGCACAAGCTATCTTCGTCGCCTGATCTGGTCGCCACCCGCTAGAGGATGACATGGCGCGCATCCGCACAATCAAGCCAGAATTCTGGGTCAACCCGCAGGTCGTGCATGTATCGCTTGCCGCACGCCTGCTATTTATCGGCACCTGGAACTTTGCCGACGATCACGGCAACCTGCCGCGCGATCCAGAAAAGCTGAAGATGCAGGTTTTCCCAAGCGCTCTGGACGCCGACATTGATGTCGAACCGCTGGTTCTCTCACTGATTTATCAAGGATTGCTAAGTGAATATTCAGTGAGCGGGAAGCGCTATCTGCATATCACCGGCTTCGAAAATAATCAGGTTATCAATCGTCCTTCAAAGCCTACCTTTCCCTTGCCGCATAAGGATGACGCGCCATCTGAAGACGCGGATTCAGCCGCTGATTCCGTGAACACTCATGCACCCCTCACTGAAGGCTCATGGACGGAAGGGAGTAGGAAGGGAGTAGGAAAGGAAAAGGATAAAACCAGTGGTACTAACGTGGGCGAGCAGCATAACCCGCGCGCGCGCGAGGAAACCGTCGCGCCCGTCCGCCCTGCCGATCTGTCGGCAGCAATGCGACGCAATAGCGTCGAGGCGTCACCGTCCGATCCCCGCGTGATCACCGCGGCTGCAAAGGGCATCACACCCGAAACCGTCGAAGCCGCTTGCGTGGAAGCCCGTGCTTCGGACCCGGCAGGACGCATCAAGCCGGGTTTCGTTATCGCGATTGCCGAGCGCTGGACGCAGCAGGCAGCGCAAATGCGGTTGTCGCCGAATGCGCAGGGGCCGCCCTTTGCGCGTCTTTGCGCCCGGGACGTGCGCGAGGCACGTGACCGCGAATTCGTGGCTGCTGTGACCGGACGCGATGCGTCGCGCCCGCCCGATGTGTTCGACCTTGCCCCCGAGGACGTGCGCGATGTTCCCGACCGGCCAACCTGAGACCCGTGGCGAATGGCTGTTTCGCCAGATGCACGCGATCTATGGCGCGCGCTTCGTGGCGATGTGGCGCAGCGTCGATACGAGCGACCTGAAACGCGTCTGGACGCACGCGCTGAACGGTGTGCCAGCCGAAGCGCTACAGGCCGGAATTGTCGCGCTCTGCGATGTGCCGCATCCACCGACACTGCCCGAATTCCTTGAACTCTGCCGTGCCACGCGCCGACAAGCCGCAGCAAGCAGTCCGCCACGTCTGCCGCAACCCGACCGCGCGAACCCGGCGAAGGTGGAAGCGTGCCTCGCACGCATGTGGGCAATCCTTGCGCCGCTCGCGGATCGCCGGCCCTCGCCGCAATGGGCCTTTGAGATGTTGCTACGCGGCTGCGCAAAAAACGGCGCACCACTCACGTATGAAACGAAGCGAATCGCGATTGATGCCGCACTGTCGCCAGCGGGCCGTGCATATCTGGACGACGCGCCCACAGAGAAGCGTGCGCAGTACCGCGCCGTATTCAATGCCGCGTGCCGATTGCGCGGTGGCGTGCTGCCGTCGCGCGTGCCAGGCGAAGACGACGAAGAGCCGCACGAGGCCACGATATGACCGCGATTGCGTTCACGATCCTGGGCGAACCCGCCGGCAAGGCGAACAGCCGCGAAATCGTCTCACGTCGCTATCGCGATGACGCGAACCGCATCCGCTCGCGGCCGATGTCGATCAAGTCGGACAAGGCGCGCGCCTATGAGCGCTACGCGCTGCGGCAGATTCCGCCGCTGTGCCGCGTGCAACTGACCGGCCCGGTGCGCGTCACGCTTCGGATTTTCTACGCGTCCGAACGGCCGGACCTCGATGAATCCGTGATTCTCGACATGCTGCAGAACCGCTATGCAAGGGTGAAGGCCGGTGGTGCAAGTGTGCGCGAGTTGGTACAGGCCGGCGTCTACAGGAACGACAGGCAGGTGCGCGAGAAACACGTCTATCACGGTATCGACCGCACCAATCCGCGCACCGAGGTCGTCGTTGAACCGCTTGCAGCACAGCAGTGCGTGCTGTCGTTCGCGCACGCGCTATCGATGGAGGCCATGCCATGAACCTGCGACAGAGAGAGGTCAGAGTGATCCGTTCCGACCAGATGCGCCACCGCGCATTGCACGACGCTGCACGTTTGCGCGAAGCGCTCGCGCTGATTGCCGACCTCGCGGAAGGCACGACGAGCGCGCTAACGCTGCCCGATATCGCGCGGATTGCACGCGCCGCGCTGGTGGGTGCGGAACCAGCGGACCCGCGTCAGCAATCCGGTGCGGTGACACACTGAGTGGGAAAACCATGCACAGATTTCCAGTTGCCGAATGCGCACCGCTTGTGAGTGTCACGCTGGCAGCTCAGGTGCATGCCGAAGCGATCCGCCGCGGCGGTGTCTGGAAAGCACGGGCCGATGAATGCGCCGCGCTCGCGGTCAAATGGTATGGACGCCGCCCCTGCAAGGCTGAGGATTTGCAGACCGTGTTTGGTGAAATTTTTCGTACTGACAGGACGTAACCATGCACCGTTGTCCGTGGCCCGGTTGCGGGCAGATCGTCCCGCGCAATACGTGGGGATGTCGCCGTCACTGGTATGTGTTGCCGAACGATCTGCGTGCGTGGATCGGTCGCGCATACCGTCAGGGAATCGCGCGCGGCGAGCATCCTTCGCGCTCGTATCGGGACGCGCACCGCGCCGCGCTCGAATGGATACGGGAGCAGACCAGCGGGGCGCGATCAGCCACGTATCAAACCTTGCCAGCGGACACTAAATCCTCGCCGCCCCGGTTGCAATCCTCGCCCATCAACGCGGCATCCTCGCCACCTCGGAAAAAAATCTGAGTCTGGCCGAAGTTTGCCTCTGGACAGGCCTGCGCGGTCGCCTTAAGGTGGGTATGCAGTTGTTTGTAATTACCCACTTATTAGATAGGATTCCCGATGAAAGCGACGAAGACCACCACGAACCACGCCGCAACGAAAGCACCGGTAGAACAGGCAGCAACGAAAGCACCGGCAACGAAAGCACCGGCAAAGAAAACGATGGCCGCGAGTGTGGTTGAGCCGAAGGCAAAAACGACGGCGGCGAAGGCGGCTGCAAAAGCTCCGACGACGAAGGTCGAGCCGACGCCCGCTGCGGCTCCCGCGAAGGTCGCAACGACGCCGCCCGCGTCGAGCCAGTCCAGCAGCGCAACGGCGCTTCCTCAAACGGCCGGCGCAGCGCTCGCTGCGCGAATCGCCGACTCGCGCGTGACTGAAGTCAGGCTGGCTAAATCGATCAGCGTGGCGCCGCGCCGCATTCGCGAAATCATTGAAGGCAAGCGCCGGTTGACGGCTGATACGGCGGTTCGTCTTGCTGTGTTCTTCGGCGACGATCCGATGACCTGGATGGGCTACCAGCTTGCGTACGAGATCGCGCAGGAGACTCGGGAGCTCTCCGGCGTACTCGCGTCGATCGTGCCCCTGGCGCGCGTCGCGCAGACCCCTGTCGTCGCTTCCAGGGGGGCGTGAGATGGCGAGGAAAAAGCCGGTCGGAATCGTTGCAAAGCTGGTCCCTGAGAGTCGTCGCCTGAGGTTTTTCCCGAAAATGCTGGGCAAATTTTTATGGCCGGTTGCAGAGAACCTGGTGTATTCCTGCGCGGCCAAGCTCTCGCCGGAGTATGCGCACGGGGCGTGGAATTTTTACGAACTGTCAAACGGCAGCTTCTATCTTGCGCCCTGCGCGCCCGCACGGCTGACACTGAGAATAGAAGGCAATCAGTTCGACGGAGCAATGAGCGCTGACGCAGCCGGAATCACAATCAGTCTTTTCGTACTCAACCGGCTGATATGGACGATTCACGATCAGGGCGGCGACTATGACGACCTGGTTGACCGGTATTACGCGCTACGCGAGTACGCATGCGAGCATGACGAGAACTCGCTCATCCTGAGGGCTATCGACTAGCGATCTGGCGCACCAGTCCAGGCCCGCCGAGCGCAAGCCTGAGCGTTCCTGACGCCAGGCGCGCTGGTGAGCCGGATTGAAATTTCTTGACAACCGGCAAAAACAGTCGAATATACGCAAAGATTAGTAGTCGCCGAACTGCACCCGGAACCCGCCTCGAGCGGGTTTTTTCGTTTGCGCGCCCGGTTTTCCCACACGGCTTGCCCATGAAAGACACCTATTGCGGCACAGCAGCAGCGCTGCGTGACGCGCTTTCGCACGCGGTTCTGCGTGGAGGCGCGTCCTCTCTCTCGGCGCTACACCAGTCGGCTCCCGGCGATGACGTACTGACCGGCACCGATGCCACCGCGCAGGCCGCGCGTATCCGTTACCGGCTGGACCGGTTGACGGTTTTGCAGCGCGCGCTGCTGGTAGTCAGCTACGCACCCCGAAACATAACCTGCGCGTGCCATCGTCCCTGCTGCGCGGGGCACTATCCCAATCCCGAATGGTCGGGCGCGCTCGCTCAGATCGTCGCGCACACTGCGCCGCTCTTCACCGGGCACGTCCCGAATATCCGTTTGCGTTCCGCGCTGGTCGCCAACATCCTCACCCATACCGGCGAGACACAGGTCAGCCTCGCGCAGCGCTGCGGCGTGCACCGGCAGACCGTTGCCGAACATACCGCGATTCTCGGTGCAACACTGAGCGGCACGCGGCAGAAAAGCGGTGAGTTCGACGCAGCGTTCTCGCGAATTGACACGCTGCTGCGTGAGGCGGGCATCGTACGCGACGAGAGCGCATCCGGTACGCCGAATGAAGAATCAGCCGCCCTGGCCCGCTGACCGCGTGGAGCGCTGGCCGCTCGCGCGCGTTCTCGAGGCTGAACGCAATCCGCGCACGCATACCGATTCGCAGGTCGAGGCCATTGCGGACTCGATGCGCGAATTCGGCTGGACCATTCCGCTGCTGGTGGACGAGCGCGGCGCGCTGATCGCCGGACACGGGCGGCTTTTCGCGGCGCGAAAGCTCGAACTCGCCGACGCTCCTGTCATCGTCGCTCGCGGCTGGACCGAGCCTCAGAAACGTGCATACCGGATCGCCGACAACAAGCTCGCACTCAACGCCGGATGGGATGCCCCGCTCCTGTCAGCAGAACTCGCCGTGCTGGCTGACGAAGGTTTCGCCGTCGATCTGCTCGGGTTCTCCGATGCCGACATAGCGCGACTGATTGACGACACCGACCGGCTCACGCTCGATCACGCTGCACGGTCCGCCAACGCCGCAGACCCTACGGAATTTGGTTTCGCAAGCGCGAACGCCAATACGCACGACCGGGCTCCTGTCAGTGCAGCCGTCGACGCTGCCGTCAGCCCTGAGGGTGTTGCGTCCGTGAGCGATGCAGGCGGTTCGCTCGCCGTCTTTTCCTGCATGGTCCGGGTAGCTGACCGTCAGATTCTGTTTGACGCCATTGCCCACGCGAGGACGCGCGGCGCAGCCGATAGCGGCGCGGCGCTGGTACTGATCGCTCGCGAATGGTTGAACCCATGACCGCACACGCGCCAACTCACGCCTTCACGGCTTACGGCTGGCAGCATGGCTATCTGGCTGACGCATTGCAGGCGTGGACAGAGGACCTCGCTATGACTGAGCCGCAGGCGACTCACTTCGGCTACGTGCATGAGGGGGCAGCGCGCTTGCAGCACGACGGCCATGCGTGGATGCTGCACGCCGGCCAATACTTCTGTGTCCCCGGCCGCTTCACGCTGTCCGCACGGAGCAGCCGCGGAGTCATCATGCGTCGTATCGGCTGGCGCGGCCTGTTCATGATCGGTGGGCCCGTCGAGCACAAGGGCCGCTTGCGCTATATCGACCAGTGCAGTGATACCACGCTGGTTCAGCCGGTTCGCCGCGGCGATCCATGTCTGAACCTGCTGTACTTCCCCGCAGGCGTTTTTCAGACCGCACACACGCATCCATCGGACCGGCTTGGACTCGTTCTCTCAGGGCGCGGGACGTGCGTCGCACGTAATGCGGGCGCGGATGCCCGCATCGCGCTCGAAGCGGGAATGATCTTCTGCATCCATGCGAACGGCCGACACCACTTCGCAACCGACCGGGGCGACGAAATGCGCGTGCTCGCCTATCACCCGGATTCCGATTGCGGCCCGACCGACGACGATCACCCGATGATCAACCGCACTATCGTGGATGGCGTGTCGGCCCGCAATCTTGCTGCGATCCGCACGACCGGCGATACGACACTGGAACGCTCATGAGCGGCAAGGCGCGTCTGACGCTGGATCGGCACTATGTGGACGAAACCGTCCACGATGCAGCGCTCGAAAGACTCCGGCATCTTTACAGCAGATTCGACCGGATCGTCGTCTCGTTTTCGGGCGGCAAGGACTCGACGGTCGTGCTGCATCTCGCACTCGCGGTCGCTCGCGAGACCGGACGCCTGCCGCTCGAGGTGCATTTCTATGACGAGGAATGCATATCGCCCGACACCGAGGACTATGTGGAGCGGGTGCGCGCGCAGCCCGATATCGCGCTTACGTGGTATTGCGTGCCGGTCAAACACCGCAACGCCTGTTCGCGGCAGCAGCCGTACTGGTACTGCTGGAATCCTGACGAGCGGGAGAAATGGGTACGCCCCATGCCGTCCTGCGCTGAGCCGACGATGCCGGGTTTCGCGCGCGGAATGATGATTCCCGATTGCAGTCACCTGCCATTCGCGGGCCAGTCGCAGACCGTCGCCATGCTGCGCGGCATCCGTACTCAGGAGTCGTTGCGCCGGTTGCGCATGACCATGCGCTCGCGCGTCGATAACTACATTCATCAGAGCCCTAACGGGCGCAACGTGTGGTTGTGCGATCCGATATACGACTGGCGGTTCGAGGATGTTTGGGTCGCGCCGTCGTGCTTCGGCTGGGACTACAACCGCACGTATGACCGCTTCGAAGCGATGGGCCTGGCGCACGCCCAGCAGCGCGTCTGCCCGCCGTTTGGCGAAGAACCGCTCAACCTGCTGCACACCTGGGCGATCTGCTATCCCGACCTGTGGCACCGGATGACGGCGCGCGTACCGGGTGCCGCAACAGCCGCGCGCTACGCGCTGACCGAGCTTTACGGTACGCACCTGCGCGAGCCGCCAGTAGGACTGACATGGCGGGAATGGACCTGGCGGATCATCAATCTATACGATGAGCCGTGGCGCTCACGCGTCGCGCTCTCACTGCGACGCGCCGTCGAAACGCATCAGCGCAAGACGAAGCGGCCCATTGACGACACAAGAGCCGACCCGATAAGCGGCGTGTCCTGGCGCGCGCTCGCGCAGATCGCGCTCAAGGGTGACTTCAAGAACCGCAAGGCCGGCGGGCTGGTCACGCTGGCTGGAGCCGAGCAGAAGCGGCGGGGGCTGACGCTCGAAGAACTGCTTGCAATGGAAACCGACAATGACGGTACCCGCTATTGAGTCCGCTTCGCCGCTGCCGGATGACGTGCGCGGCGCTATTGAACGCGCTGCCGTCTCACGCGTGAAGTGGGTACATCGCGATTGCGTGCGGGCGAACGACTACAACCCCAACCGCGTTGCGCCGCCCGAACTTGAACTGCTGGTTCTCTCGATCCTAGAGGACGGCTTCACACAGCCGCTGGTTGTGCTCAGGGACGGCAGCGGTTATCTGCTGATTGATGGCTTTCATCGCTGGCTGGTGTCGGACGATGCTCGTATCCGCGAGCGGTACGGCGGCTTCGTCCCGGCTGCGGAGATTGAAGCCGATCCGGTACACCGGATGATGTCCACCATCCGTCACAATCGCGCTCGCGGAACTCACGCGGTCTTGCCGATGGCAGGTATTGTCCGCACGATCCTTGAGGCAGGCGTACCGGTACCGGAGATCGAGCGCGGCCTTGGTATGGAACCGGAGGAAGTAGACAGACTTGCAGACCGTTCCGGCATGCCTGAACGCGTTGGCAAGCGCCTCGCAAAAGCGGAGTTCGGCCGCGCGTGGATTCCGTCTTGACGCTGCGTGTATCGATGCTTGAACTGTCGATCCGCTCGAACATTGAGGCCGTGTCGCGCAAGCTCTCAGCGCTGGCTTATCGGCAATTGCCCTTTGCCGAAGCACGCACTGTGACCGAACTGGCGAAGCTCGCCGCCGACGCCGAAAGGAACGCACTACCGCAGGTATTTGACAATCCGACGCCCTTTACCGTCAACTCGGTTGCGATGCAGGCCGCCCGAAAGGGAACGCCCGTTGCACGCATCTATATCCGCGACAAGGCCGCCCAATACCTCGCACCCTACGAATTCGGCGGCATGCAGTACCTTGGCGCGAAGCCTGCGAACCTGTTGCCGGTCGCAGCGTCGGCGAACCAGTACGGTAACCTGCCGCGCAACGCGATCCGCAAGTACATGGGACGGCCTGACGTGTTCATGGGGCCGGTCAAGACAAAGCACGGCATTATCTACGGTGTATGGCAGCGTCGATTTCTCCGCGAACGTGCGACGGACATAACCGGAGACGTTGCGCAGCGCAGAAAGCTCCGGGGCAGACACAAGCGGCTGGCGAAAGATGCGAACACGTCTGGCCGGCTTCGCCTACTGGTTGCGTTCCGTGCGCCGGTCGAAACGAAGAAGCGGCTTGAATTTGGCGAGCGCGCAGAAGCGGTTGTCGCGGCGAACTTCGAGCCCGTTTTTGGCCGGGAACTAGCGGCAGCGGTCGCCGGCGGACTTTGAGTGTCGCCAAAGTCGGCTCTCCATCGCTTCAGCGCGCAAAGTGAATCGCAACGAGCCCATTTCTGTCATGTCACTGCGCTTTGGTCTTGAAAATGTCCGGGTGCCGCGTGCGTGGTGCTAGAAACGAACTCGGTGAAGGACATTGGCATTGCGCGCACACAACGGAGGGGGTGCACGTTTCGCCTGCATCCCCGGTAACTGCATAGCAAGCACGGTGTATACCTGGATGTTTGGTGCAGTTGCAGTCGTCGTATCTAATCGGGTTAGGGTTCTGTACACACATTGCTGATGCCAAAACGGAAAAGAAAATACCGCTCGCAAAGCAAAGCGTCAGAGCTAGTTTGGTGTGCATGACCGGCTCCCATCAGGGTTAAAACTGCAAGCTTCGAGACTTTCGCTGAACGTTTTAAGGCACAACCGCCTGTGAACAAGAATAGTCGCCCTGTTTTGGTGATCAAGGCGCCCATAAGGCTTTTCCCGACAAACTATGTCCCTTTGCGGAACGCAGATTCCTTGTTACTAGGCCGGCATTCTCACGAAAATCATTTCAACAACGCTCAATGACATTCGTTTTAAGAATTTTTTCCGATCGTGCTATGGCTCTTTCAAAAATGATCAAGCCGAACACGCGGCATTGATGATTGAATGCACCGAAACAAGCCGACGTGGGCTGCTGGGTCCGAGATGGATCCGGCCGGTCGTGAAGCGCGGGTCCTGGTCCCCCCTCAAAAAACGTGGGAAATTGCGCGATCCCGTTCTTTCTGTAGCTACACGTTTCAAAAAGTCTTTGCACCGTGGCTGACGGCATTTCAATCCGCGAATTCGCGCGGCGCGAGCACGTTTCGGACACACTTGTTCATCAGGCGCTGAAACAGGGACGGCTCGCGAAGCGCGCAGACGGCCTGATGGACCCGGCGCTCGTCGGTACCCGCTGGCGCGCGAGCGAGAGACCCGACGAAAGCGCAAAGGAAAACGCAAAGGACACTTTGCAATCAGCCGGAAGTGCAAAGGGCCTCGCCTACGGCGAAGCGCTGCGCCTGAAAGAGAACTGGACGGCGCTGCTGCGCCGCCTCGAATACGAACAGAAATCCGGCGCACTGGTTGAGCTGGCCGTCGCACGAGGCGTCGTGTTCGAGCTATGCCGGGAGCAGCGCGACGCGTGGCTTGCGTGGCCCGCGAAGGTCGCGCCGTTCATCGCAATGGCTTTCGGTCTGGACGACATTGACCGGCTAACGAACACACTGGCGGCGCATGTTCATCAGCAGCTTGCCGACCTCGGGGAGCCTGCACCGCGCTTCGACGCAGAACAAGGCCGATGACCTTCGACGTGTCGGCCGCGGCGGTTGGACCCCACCGCCACGTCTGAGCGTTCCGGCGTGGGCTGACCGCTACAGGAGACTCGCGAAGGAATCGGGCAGCCTGTCGGGCCGCTGGACGACAGGGACCGTGGAAGCTGCACGCGGGCCGATGCTCGCAGTGACCGAGCCGGGCGTGCATGTCATCACGGCGATGGTGAACACGCAGTTGTTCAAGACGTCGCTGATCGAAAACGTCTTCGGCTACTTTGCGCATCTCGATCCGTGCCCGATGCTGCTGCTAGAACCCAAGGAAGCCGCAGCCGAACAGTTCAGCAAGGAACGCATTACGCCACTGGTGCGGGTCACGCCCGTACTGCGTGAACGGGTTGGCACGACGAAAACGCGCAACGCCGAGGAAACGCTGCTGTTCAAGTCGTTTCCAGGCGGCTTTCTCGCGCTCGCGGGCGCGGGCAGTCCCGATAACCTCGCACGCCGTCCGATCCGGCTCGTTCTCGCCGACGAAATCGACAAGTACCCGGTGACGCGCGAGGGCGACCCTATCGCGCTCGCCGAGGAACGGGTCGCCACGTTTGCGAACTGGCTGTCAGTGCGGACCTGTTCACCAACCGTCACCGAGGAAAGCCGCATCGAAGCCAGTTACGGCGAGTCGGACCAGCGTCGCGCGAGCGTGGCCTGCCCGCATTGCGGGCACCGTCAGTTCCTGGAATTTTTCCGCCATGTCGAGTGGGAGAAGCGCAAGGACGACAAAGGCAACGTAACTGGCCATCGCACGAAGACCGCGCGCGTGTACTGCGAGTCGTGCGGCGCGGGCTGGTCCGAGTCAGAACGGCTTACCGCCTTGCAGTCCATACGGTGGCATCAGACGCGGGTGTTCGAGTGCTGCGGCGCGCGGCATGTGCCGCTTGACGCCTATGAGCGTACGTGGCGGAACTGTGAGGAAATCCACGAGCCCGGCGGCGAGTCTGCCTGTGTCCGTGCCGTATGGGACTGGTGGGAATCGGAACGTCATGCCGTCTACCGCGCGAAGTGTCCGACCTGCGGCACGTGGAGCGTCGATAACACGCATGCCGGATTCCAGGCATCCAAACTCCTGAGTCCGTGGACGCGCGACCGGCCCGCCGATATCGCGGCGCGCTGGATCGACGCACAGGGCGACGAGGAACGGCTGCAGGCCTGGTGGAATACACAGATGGGACTCCCGTACCGTCCGCGTACCGGTCGCGCGCTCTCCGCTGAAGCAGTCGTCGCTCGCGGTGAGATATGGGCGGCTGAAGTGCCCGA
Organism: Paraburkholderia sp. MM6662-R1; assembly: GCF_050436245.1. Lineage (NCBI taxonomy): Bacteria > Pseudomonadati > Pseudomonadota > Betaproteobacteria > Burkholderiales > Burkholderiaceae > Paraburkholderia > Paraburkholderia sp. MM6662-R1. The sequence goes on from NZ_JBNDLV010000001.1 coordinate 4,124,824, forward strand.
TGGTGTCGCCGTGCTGGTCGTGGGCGCGGACGTGCAGGATTACCGCGTTGAGCTTGAAGTCGTGGGCTGGGGCCGCAACGAGGAAAGCTGGTCAATCGACTACGAAATCATCGAGGGCGAGTTTTCGGACGCGCGCACGCAGGCGCGCATCGACACGTATCTCAGACGCCTGTGGCATCGCGCCGACGGTCGTCCCTTCGAGATCATGGCGGCGTGCATCGATTCGGGCGGGCATCACACGCAGGCGGTCTACCAGTTCTGCGCGGCGCGAATCGGCCGCCGTATCTGGGCGGTCAAGGGCGAATCGGCACGCGGCGGCGAGCGCAATCCGGTGTGGCCGTCAAAGCGCCCGACGTCGCGCACGAAGAAGACCTATCGCCCGATCCTGCTCGGCGTGAACGCGGCGAAAGACACGATCCGGCAGCGGCTGCTGCTCGATACACCGGGACCAGGTTACATGCATTTCCCTGCCGACCGTGACATCGGCTATTACGCGCAACTGACCGCCGAGCGCATCGTGATCAAGGAGTCGGGCGGCAGGCGTTATCGGGTGTGGGAACTGCCACCGGGCCGCGCCAATGAAGCGCTCGACTGTCGCGTGTATGCGTACGGCGCGCTGTGCGGCCTGCTGTTCTTCGGCCTGCAACTGAACCGCCGCGCCGACGCGGTACAGGCGTGGACGCCGCCGCCTGACGTGCCACTGACGCCGCACCGTCCGTATCCGGCCAGTGCCCGCATGCGAACCTCGCTCGTTCAGCGTCTTGCCTGAATCGCACGTCTAAGCTGCCATGCCCTGTCGCCGCCTGAGCATCCTGGACGGGATGACGCTCGGTGCGCTCGAAAGGCAGCTTGCGAGCATGCAGCAGGCGTATCTCGCACTGGTGTCGGGCACAAAGGCGCAGTCCGCGTCGTACACACAGGCGGACGGTAGCCGCTCCGTCGCGTACACGCAGACCAATATCGCCGATCTGGTGCAGGCCATCATCGGCGTACAGACACAGATCGATGCGCTGCGCGGGTTCTGCCGTAACCGCCGCCGTCCGGTCACGCCGTACTTCTGAGCCAGCAATGGGTGTCATCGTTGACGAAAGCGGCCAGCCGATCCCCGAGCCGGTACCGGTACGTGGTGGCGCGGTCGGCGCGCACATGTCGGAACCGGGACGCGTGCTGGCCTCGCCGGGCAGCGGCCTCGGGTTGCCGGGCTACCAGTTTCCGTATGACGCCGCGGACTGGTTTGCCCAGGAGATGGGCAACTGGTTGCCGTGGATACGGTCGCCCGACTCGGAGATCAACCTATTCCGTGACTGGATGGTCGCGCGCTCGCGCGATCTTTTCCGCAATGATGGTTGGATCAATGGCGGCGTCACCCGCATTCTCGATAACACTATCGGCACCAACCTGCTGCTGTCGGCGAATCCCGATTACCGGGCGCTGGCATTGCGTACTGGTATCAACGCCTTTGACGCCGCCTGGGCCGATGAATACCGGCGCACGGCTGAAGCACTCTGGCGCGGCTATGCGGAGAACCCCGCGCACTACAACGACGTGGCCCGACAGCTTACGCTCGGTCAGCAGTTCCGGCTCGCAATGCGTCACAAGCTGGTCGATGGCGAGGGACTGGGCCTCATTTACTGGCTACCCGAGCGCATCGGCTATGGCGGCGCGGACTACGCGACCGCGTTGCTGCTGCTCGATCCCGACCGCCTGAGCAACCCGTATCAGGCGATTGATTCGCGCTACCTGCGCGGCGGTGTCGAGATAGACGATTACGGCGTCCCGCTCGCGTATCACATCCGCGAGGCGCACCAGAACGACTGGTATCTCGCCGTCGAGGCGAACACCTGGGAGCGTATCGAGCGCTGCGACGAGGACGGCTGGCTGCGCGTACTGCACGACTATGACCGCGAACGGGCGGGCCAGCATCGGGGCCTCGGGGTGTTCACGCCGGTCCTGCTGCACGCGCGCATGCTCGCGCGGTATTACGGCGTCGAGCTACAGGCCGCGACCATTGCCGCGACGTTCGGCACGTACGTTACGTCGCCCTACGATCCGGCGCTGGTACAGGATGCGCTCGGCGCGGGCGAAGGCGAGGAACTGCCGCTCTATCAGGCGCTGCGCGCACGCTGGGCCGACGAGCGTCCCGCGATGCTCAACGGCGCGCGTATTCCCACACTCGCACCTGGCGAATCGCTCGAAAGCGTCTCGGCCGCGCACCCGCATGGCAACTTCGAGACCTTCGCGCACGAAATGCAGCGCGTGATTGCGGCGGTGCTGGGCCTGAGTGCCGAGCAGCTTTCACAGGACTGGAGCAAGACGAACTACAGCAGTGCGCGGGCTGCGCTGCTGGAAGCATGGAAAACGCTCACGCGGCGGCGCGACGAGTTCTGCCTGAACTTCGCGTCACCGTTCTACGGTGCGTGGCTGTGGGAAGCAATGGACCGGGGTGAACTGCCGCTGCCCGCTGGTGCGCCGCCGTACATCGAGGCGCGCGCCGCGTATGCGCGGTGCTCATGGATGGGCGTGGCGCGCGGCTGGATCGACCCGACCAAGGAAAAGGCAGGCGCCGTCATGGGCATGGACGCGGCACTTTCCACGCTCAAGCGCGAATGCGCAGAACAGGGACTCGACTACGAGGAAGTGCTTCACCAGCGCGCGAACGAAATCCGGCTGATGAAGGAACTGGGCCTCGAATTGCCCGACTGGGCCGGCAGCGTAGCCGTGTCCGAAGCGGCGAGAGTTCAGGAAGTACCCCAACCGCAATGAGACATCAGACCTTGGGTTCGTGGTAGGGTCGCCGGTCTTTTTCGATATCGCTCCATCTGCTGCTTATGTAATGCCGCTTGCACCTCTCATAAACATCGAAACCGCAGATTCGCCTGGTCTTTAGAAGGTTCGCCTCGGTTGGCTTGGAACTGATGCCATCATGGTGTATCCACCCGACGAAATAGATTTTGTTGATCTCATCTACGTCGCGGCGCACTGAAGCTATGTCGGTAATCGTTGGAGCATTCGCAGGCGTTGTGCTTCGCGGAATTGCAGTCTTGAATTCTTCAAAGAACACGTTGGGACTGAATCGCTGTTTGGGATCGGGTTCCAGACCCAATGCGTCCAACAGCGGTTTGTATGCGTTGCCCAGATACGTCCCGATAACGAAGTCCCTTCCTACCGCGACGACGAAGAAGAGATTGTGTGCGTGGCAACCGAATAGAAGTTCATGAGGAAAGCTGTCGGTGAGGTAGACGACGGAAAACCACAAATTACGAAAGCGAAACTCGAATTTTGTTTTGGTCATCCCCTGAGACGTCATGCTGTCGTAAAGCTGGGAAAGTGCTTCCAGTTTGATACCCATAGGCGACTCCATTCGATGGGAGCAGTTGCGTTGTCGTTATACGCGTGTTTTTTGACCAGCGCGGCTTGGACTGGCAGCGTGGCAGCCGCGGAAGCGGCGAAACCCGAACCAGCACCTGTACCGCAATAGTATCCGTTTGCATTATCAACCGGGTGCCACGTTCAGGACTGGCGACGCGCGACGAATAGCCTGCGCACGAGCGCAATCAGGCGCAAGGGATTGAGGCGGAAATGGCTATGGCGTGCAACGCCTGCGCGGCTGTAGAGGTGCGTAGCTTCAATCAGGGTAATGGGGCTCATGACTTTCTCCGTATAAATTCGAATACAGGATAGGTCTCCCTGTCTCAAATTTGAATAGGTTCAGTCCGAAAGATATATGCCCCCGGATATCGAGGTCGGTGGAAAGTGAAACCAGCTTTGTTGAATTGCAGGTTTCCGGGTGGCGACACGCCCAACGGTGCCGCGAAGGCCAAATGAAGGGACGCAAAAAATAGCGCGCCACAAGGATGCGCCGTGAAGAGGGCTTTGTACTGCATGCCAACCCTATCGCCCCAGATGAGCGGAGGACGTACTGAGGGGCGACGCTTCAATTCTAGGCGTGTGTGCCCGATGCGGGCCTCGGACAAATCCGAAATGCCGGGGCGCTCGATGGTGGCGCAGCGCAAAAAAAGTTCTTCGCGGATTTACGTGGAGGATGGGTTACTGGCTCGAGTCGGCGGCGGACGTTCATCTTCAACGTAAGCAGTCGCTCGATTTACGTTGATCTGATTTTGTGCAGACCGAATTCAATGGAGGAACTCTTTGGCGATTTCATTCCCGAGAAAGTCAAAGATTGAAAATTCGCCTGTGGGTGCATGCTGATTCCGCATTACGCTAGCTAAGGTTTGCCCGACAACGACTTCCCACGGTTTGTTACTCTTCGCAATTGATACGATGAGCTGGCGAATATTTTTAATTTTTTTGTCCCGGAATCGATCTTTCGAGGTGATGAGCTGCTGCAAATATGGAATATCCTTGTGCCCAGCGTTCTGCTCCATCCAATTCTGTACTAACGCTTGGAATTCGGTCCAGTCTATTCCCAATTTTTCGAGACATTCATTGCTAAGGAGCAAATTCTCAACTGCATAACATTGCAACCGGAAGCGTGTTATGCACCCGATTGCGGGGAGGGATCCACGCGTACCATCGCCATCCCTCAAAGAATAGGCTTTTGGCTTATCATAAATCGACCGTAGCATCGTGTCGCAGAATGACTCCAACTCCAACTGCTGGTCAACCGATTGAGCAAGGACCGGGAAAACGCGGATTGCACCTTGGGAAGAACGAGCCGCTTGTTGCCATACTCGCTCATCATCCTCGCCCTCCAGGATCAGCATCGGGTCATTGCTCAAGCTCAATGAAAGCGGATGTCCGAAGAATGGAGCCACTTTCTTAATATCCTGTGCCACCTTGCTTAACAACACCGTTTGGCTGTCAAACTCCTTTGTTCCCAGAACGGTAAAATCACTGTTTGCCAAGGCGCAAACGAGCGCGGTGCTGTGTGTCGCAATGCAAATGATCACTTTGCTCCGGGCGGAGTCGTCCAAAGCTGAAAGTTGGTCCAGAAGATATTGACCGAAACGAGCCTGCAAATCTGGGTGCTGATGCACATCCGGCTCGTCCAGTAGCAGTACGTTGATCCTGGATGGATCCACTGACATTATGAAACTAAGCACTTCTGATGCGACTGCAATAGTTTCCGATTCCCCGCTGCTCAGTTCGTTGGGGTTTATTAAAGTGCCGTCGAAGGTTCGGAAAACAAAGTCAGGAGTACCTTGTTCGATCGAGACATTTCCTAACATTTTGCTGATCGGATCGAGGCAATCAATCTGGAAGCTCCGCCCGCGAGCGTCAGTGTTCTGGAGACGTCGGAGATAATAACTTTCTGCGTTTCGGAGAGCAAGATGAGACATTGCCTTGAAGCTAGCGCCATTTACCTGGTTGGCTCGTCTAACGTGGATCGACCAGCCGGGGTTACTGGCAATATTAGTTTCAATATTCCCATCCCGTTGAAACGATCCACTTCGCTCTGGAGTCACGTAACTCACCCGATATTCTTTGTCGTCTGCGAGGCACGAGTCAATCAAGCGCAAAAATCGGCTCTTTCCAGAGCCATTTCTTCCCAAGATAACATTCACATGGTTGACCCCGACGAGACTTCCCACGTTACCCAACTGGTCTTTGAATTTTAGGTCCTGCATTTATCGTCCTATTCTTATACTGCTTCATCACCGGCGAAATGAAGCACATGTATTCCGCGTCGTCTACCTGCCAGATCCAATGGTCAGCAAACCGATTGTCAACGAATTCGGCGACTGTGTCGAACGGCCGCTCGGGGTCGGTAGCCGTCTCTCTCCCCGGAATTCCGCGAAGAGCCCAAAAAAAGCGCGCTAGTCATGGCGCGCACAAGGGGCTGATGAGGTATCCAGCCCACCGGTCACTGCGCGCAAGGGGAATTGCTGGCAGCGACCGGGGCAATGCTAGGCGTGTATGCCGAGCGCAGACCTCAGACAACTCCGAAATGCCGAGGCGCGCACGATGGTCGTGAACTATCCACACTTGGCGACGCGCCTTTTTAATGTGCCGCTCGCCATTGCGCCGGGCAAGATCGAAATCATCATGGCCGCGCTCGCGGACCGGTTTGGTCTCGCGCGGCTGTTCCGCCCGAACGGTGAACTGCGCGCATTCGATACCGGGCTTGAAGCGGGCGAGCCTGCGGACGAGCGTGCGTATGAGGTCGTCCAGGGTATCGCGGTCATTCCAGTGCAGGGAACGCTGGTGCAGAAGCTCGGCACGCTGCATCCGTATTCGGGCATGACCGGTTATGACGGCATCCGCGCGAACCTCGCGACGGCGCTGGCCGATGACTCTGTGCGTGCAATCGTGCTCGATATCGACAGCCCCGGCGGCGAGGTCGCCGGGTGTTTCGATCTGACCGACGCCATTTACGGTGCGCGGGGCATCAAGCCGCTGTACGCGATCCTCACCGAGTGCGCGTTTTCCGCCGCGTATGCGCTTGCTTCGGCCTGTGATCGTGTGATCGTGCCGCGCACAGGCGGGACCGGAAGCGTCGGCGTGATCGTCGCGCACGTCGATTTTTCGAAAGCGCTCAGCGACGCGGGCCTGACTGTCACGCTGATTACCTACGGCGAGCGCAAGGCTGACGGCAGCGAATACCGGCCGCTTTCGGATGAGGCCTATACACGCATCAAGGCAGACGTGGACAGCGTAGGCGAACTGTTCGTGGCGACTGTCGCACGCAATCGCGGGCTGACCGTAGCGAAGGTGCGCGACACGCAAGCGGCAACCTTTCTCGGGGCGGCCGGCGTCGAAACCGGGTTGGCCGATGCCGTCATGTCGCCCGATGCAGCGTTTCTCGCGCTCGTTGATTCGCTCGCGCCGTCATCCGTACCGCAGTAACCAGCAGGAATACAAAGGAATATGCAGGAGGTCTTCAAAATGGGATTCTCTCTTTCAGCCATGAGCCGCGCGCTGCCGTTCGCGCATCTCGGGCGCGCGGGGACTCGCGCGCGTGCCGAAGACGCGGCGCCCCCGGATGACGACAAGCCCGACGCGCCCGCCGAGCGCGACCGCGAGGATGGTGCACACAACGATGCGCGCACACGGCGCGCACAGGACGACGAGCCGCGCAACGGTGACGATGCAGAGGGCGACGACAACGAAGAAGAGGAGGAGGAAGGGGACGAGGACAACGACAACGACGAAGGCGACGATGGCGTCCAGCTCGGGGACGACGACAGCCGCGACGACTCCGACAACGCCGATGAACGGGACAGCCGGTGCGGCAAGGCCAGACGTGGCCGCGCGCAGGACGGTGACGACGAGGAAGAAATGCACGGCAGTTCCGTCGAGGCGCGCGCGCGCCGCCGCGAGCAGGCGCGCTGCGCCGCGATATTTTCAAGTCACGCGGCCGCGCGCAATCCGGTACTGGCCGCCAATCTCGCGTTCAGAACACGCCTCGCACGCGGTGCCGCGCTCGCGGTACTCGAAAGCACACCCGCCGCGCCGACCGCCAATAGCGGACGCGTCGAGCGCAATCCGCGCGTCGGCCCGGGAGGTACACCGGGCATGAACTCACGCCAGGCCATCGCGTCGGCATGGGACCACGCATTCGCGAAGGTGAATGCGCGCAAACGCTAGTGCGCGTGCCGGTTTTTCATCCGTTCCATTACAGGGGATCACGATCATGGGCGCTCCTACTGTCCCGCCGCTCTTTGAGAACTGGCATGACGGCGGCTTTCTCGTCTCCGAAGCGAACGGCCACCGCTCGCGCGACGGCATCGTCCTGACGGGCGGTGTGTATGTCATGGCCGGGACCATTCTCAGCCGCCTTGCCTTGCCTCCGCCACCCCCGCCAGGCAGTGACGCAAGGGGCGACGCGGGGGCCGCGTCGGTCGTCGCAGGCACGCCGGAGCGCGAGAACACCGGCGACGGTGTCTTGCGGTTCACCGATCCGCCGTGTGCCAGCTCGTCGCCGTATGGCCGCTACGTCTGCACCTTCACGAGCCGCAACACGTTCGACGTGAGCGGACCCGATGAACTGGGCGCGACTGCGCAGCAGACCGGGGCGCCGGTCGTCGTCGGTGGCCTGAGCTTCGTCATCGAACAGGGCGCAAAGCGCTTCGCTGCGGGCGATACCTTCGCGATCACGTTCAACGCGGCCGATCCGTTTGATATCGGCACACCCGGTATCTGGATGCCGTGGAATCCCGTCGCGACTGACGGCTCCGAAGTTGTGGCGGGTCTGCTGTTCGGCTCGCGCGATACGACGCGGATGGATCGCGCCGCCGTCGCGATCGTGCGCGACGCGGAAGTGAACGCATCGGAGCTTGCCTGGCCGTCGGACGTGACGCCGTACCAGATGCAGATCGCGGGCGACCAGTTGCGCGCTGCAGGCATCCTTCTGCGCTAATCCCCCTTTCCTTCCTCGCAAGGCCGCACGGACTCTGGTCCGGGGCGGTCTTTTCTTTTGGGGAGCCGTCATCATGACTGGCGAAATTCTCGATGTGTTCCATCAGGACCCGTTCACGGCAATTGCGCTCTCGGACGCCGTTCAGCGCAACCCGTACCAGCCTGTCGGCCTCGGCGAACTGGGCGTATTCGATCCCAACCCGATCCGCACGAAAGCGCTGGCGGTCGAGGAACGCACCGGCAAGCTGATCCTGATCCCGTTCTCCCAGCGCGGCGAGGAAGGCACGCAGCGCACGACCGAACGTCGCAAGATGCGCTATTTCGATGTGCCGCGCCTGATGCACTCGGACACGGTGTACGCTGAGGAAGTACAGGGCATCCGCGAGTTCGGTACGGAATCCGTCCTGATGCAGGTCGAGGCCGAAGTTGCGCGGCGACTGTCAGGGCCAACCGGTCTGCTGGCGAGTGTCGAGTACACGAAGGAATTCCTGAGGCTCGCCGCGTTGCAGGGTCTGGTGCTCGACCCGAAGGACGGCAGCGTGCTCTACAACTGGTTCGATGAATTCCAGATTCCGCAGGCCGCCGAAACGCCGTTCGATCTGGGCGCGACCGAGGCAGGCAAAGCCAATATCCCCTTGCGCCCGATCTGCAACGCGATCATCCGTACGATGGCGCGCAAGTCCCAGGGCGCATTCACGCCGACCACGCGCGTCTACGCGATGTGCGGCGATGCTTTCTATGACGCGTTCGTCAATCACCCGGACGTGATCCGTACGTTCGTGAACTGGTCCGATGCGCGCGCACTGCGCGACAACTCGCAGGGTGCCGCGTTCGACGCGTTCGTGTTCTCCGGCATTACGTGGTTCAACTATCGCGGCTCGGACGACAACGTGACCATCAAGGTTCCTGATGACGTGGTGAAGTTCTTCCCGGTCGGCGCGCCCGGTGTATTCCGCGAAGCGATGGCGCCGGGCGAAACCGTCGATTGGGTCAATACACCGGGACGGCCCGTGTATGTACTGCCGATCTTCGATGTGCTGCGGCGCATGTGGTGGAAGATGGAAGCGTATGCGTACCCGCTGTACGTTTGCACGCGGCCCGAAGTACTGCTGTCCGGTCGCATGTTCGAAGCGACCACGGCAGGCGCTACGCGCATCACAGAACCATCCGCGACGGCTGTACAACCGGCAGGCGCACCCAGCGCCGCGCCAATCGCCTGAGCGGTCCCCACCATGATTGACTGGGATAGCCTGGTGCTCACGCCCGTCGAAGGCATCTTCGGCCAGCCCGCGACGCTCTATGCGGGAAGCGGTAACGCGCATGCGCTTAACGGCGTGTTTGATGAAGCCTTTACGAACGTGGATGTGGTCGACGGCGTACCCGTCACCACGACACGCCCATGCTACGGCTTTCGCGTGGCAACACTTCCCGTTACTGCACACCAGGGCGACACGCTGTTCATTCCGGCCGCGCCCGGTGCGCCGCTCAGTGACACGACGTATGTCGTCCGCGAAGTCCGTACGGATGGACATGGGTGGTGTTTCCTGCTGCTCAATCTCGCGACCTGACCAGTTTTCCTCGCCCCAGCCGTGGACCGCGCACGTATCCGCCCTTTGCCGATGCTCGGGCGTCGTCAGGTGCGTCTCGCCGCGCTTGGCGCACTGCAGCGCGCAGCGCTTCGGGTCGCCGGCCGGCCGGTCCTGATCCGCTCACCAGGCGACTGGGCCGCGCCGTCTGACGTGCTGCCTGCGGTCATCGTGCGTACCGCGCACGAATCGAAATCCTCATTCAATCGCGGCATGCCGCAGTTCACCACGACATGCAGCCTCGAAGTCAAGGCGATGGTCGAGGCGGCGACGGGCGAAGCCGCACAGGACGCCATTGAATCGCTCTGGTACGCCGTCGAAAACGCGCTACTGCTCGACTGGTCGCTTGTACGCATGCTGCAGCAGTTCGCGACGGTCGAAAGCGTGCTGGATATCCGCGCGGAAGGTGCGCGTCACCTCGCCGGTATCGCGGCGTCCTTCCGCTGCGAGTTTCCCGAAATGTACGACCCCACGGTTGAGCAGCCGCAGCCGGCGCCCTGGCCGCTCGATCCGCCTGCGCCCGCACCGCTCGAAAGCGTGGGCCTGCACGCGGACCTCACCAATCGCGCCGACCCGACCGGCACGTATCCCGCGCCGCCGTTCCCGCAGGGGGTCGTCCCCGCGCCGCGTACGCACGGCCCTGATGGACGCGACGAGGGCCGGCTTGACGTTCCGTTAAAGGGGAACTGACATGCACATCAGGCCAGCAACCGGCATGCGGGTGCGCGATCCCGACCTGCGCGACTTCCTGCCCGACGCGGGGCGCGTCGTACCCGATTCGGTGTACTGGCGTCGCCGTCTGCGCGATGGCGACGTGGTGCCGGTCGCGGATGAGCCGCCCACCATCCCGGACACGCCAGACGAGCCCGACGCGACGCGGCGCGCATCACACCGCACGCGCGAACCCAAAGCCACCGACCCGACGTAACAACGCGCCTTCTGCGCCGCTGCCTGCCGCTGCCTGCCGCTGCGCGCGCTTCCCGCGTCAATCCCTCAAGACGATCGCGCGAGCCCCACCACGGCCCGCCCGGGCCGTTCTGCGTCCGTTTCCGTCTCCGGTTCGCGCCCACCTTCCCGGGAGGTTGCTCCCATGATTCCCTTTACCAACCTGCCTGAGAACATCCGCGTGCCGCTGTTCTACGCGGAGCTCGACGCGTCACAGGCGAACAGCGCCCAGCTCAACCAGCGCACGCTGATTATCGGGCAGATGACCGACGCGGGAACCGGCGAGCCGGGCACACCCGTTATCAGCGCGGGCGTGGGCGACGCGCGCGCACGGTGGGGCAGCAATTCGATGCTCGCCGCGATGACGGCAGCCTATCGCGCGGCCGATAGCTTCGGCGAAGTGTGGTATTTGCCGCTCCAGGACGCAACCGGCGCGGTAGCCGCAAGTGGAACGGTCACGCTCAACATCGAAGCCGACGCCGGCGTCTCGGGCGTCATCTCGCTTTATATCGCCGGTCGGCGCTACCAGTTGCCGGTGCAGGCCACGCAGGGCGCGGCCGACATCGCGGAAGCGCTCGCCACACTCGTTGCTGCAGATGCGTTCGGGCTGGTGAGCGCATCGGCTCAGGACAACGTAGTCACGCTGACCGCCATCAATGCGGGCATGGTGGGCAATGAAATTGACGTGCGCCTGAATTACGGCGGCTCACGCGCAGGCGAATCGACGCCGCTCAATCTGGACATAGCCATCACGCCGATGGCGGGCGGCGCGATCAATCCGACCGACACGCTACAGGCCGCGCTCGATAACTGTGGCGACATGCCATTCGACTTCATCGTCTGCCCCTATACCGATAGCGTCAGCCTTGATGCACTGCATGCTTTCCTGAATGACCAGACCGGGCGCTGGTCGTGGGCCCAGCAGATTTACGGACACGCGTTCGCCGCTTACCGGGGGACGCTCGCGGCGTGTACGACATTCGGCGCGGGCCGCAACAATCAGCATGAATCGGTGCTTGGGTTCCATGATTCGCCCACACCCGCATGGATCATCGCCGCGCAGCTTGCCGGCTCGCTCGCGCCCGCGCTGCGCAGTGATCCGGGGCGCCCGGTCCAGACGCTACCGATTCGCGGCATGCTCGCGCCGCCGGTTGCCTCGCGCTTCCTGCTCACCGAGCGCAACACGCTGCTCTATGACGGTATCAGCACGTTCAATGTGGGCGATGACGGCACCTGCTACGCCGAGAACGTCACGACGACCTACCAGAAGAACCCCTGGGGGGATCCCGACGACAGTTATCTCGAAGTCGAAACCATGTACCTGCTGATGTACGTGCTGCGTGCGCTGCGCTCGATGGTCACATCGAAGTATTCACGTATGAAGCTCGCCGCGGACGGCACACGCTTCGCATCCGGTAGCGCCATCGTCACACCGCTGCTGATACGTGCGGACGTGATCGCCCGGTATCAGGAACTCGAATTCGACGGCTACGTGCAGAACAGCGCACTGTTTGCCCGGCAACTCATTGTCGAGCAGAACGCGAACAACCCGAATCGGGTTGACTGTCTGTGGCCCGGAACGCTGATCGACCAGCTGCGGATTTTTGCCTTGCTTGCGCAGTTTCGGCTCAGTTGAGCTGTGAACGCTGAGAAGCGTTGCTCGAAATGCAGAGTGTACAAGCCATGTACTCGCGAATACTTCTATGCCAACAGGAAGGAAAAAGACGGGTTTGCCTGTCAATGCAAAACGTGCATGGCAGCTTCGGCGCGAAAGTACTATGCGTTGAATCGGACAGCAATTGTTGCGAAAGCGTGTCAGCAGGTAAAGGAACGCCGACGCACGAATCCAGACTACGACCGCACGGTTAGCCGTAATGCGAAGCGACGAAAACTCTCTGATCCCGCCGAGTATTCAGCCCATCTGGAACAAAACCGTAGATGGCGTAAGCAACATCCTGATCGCGTAAAGGCATTCAAACATGAGCAGCGCCCTTACCGCGCCGCCCGGACGATGAAGCGGTACGCGGCGAAACGAAATGCGACGCCTGCCTGGGCCGATCTACGGGCCATCTCCTCGATTTACGAGTGTGCCGCCGAGTTGAGCGCCAAAACAGGGATAAAACACGAAGTCGATCACATCGTGCCGCTACTTGGGGAACTTGTCTGTGGGCTGCATGTGCCGTGGAATCTTCGCATTGTTCCTGCGAGCGTCAATCGAGAAAAGTCGAACCGCTTTAACGAGTCCCATGTAACCGATTTGTGATTGCAAGCCGCCCAGGCGAACCGCCCCGGCGGCTTTTTCATTTCTGGAGCCCGCCATGTCAGATGACACAAACCGCCTGGCCGGTGTCGCGTGGATATCGATGGACGGCCAGAACTACATGCTATCCGGCGAACTGGCGTATTCGCCCGCCGACTACGAACGCGAGTCAATGGTCGGACAGGACCGCGTACACGGCTATGCGGAGAAGCCGCGCGCGCCGTTCATTTCCGCGACGCTGCGCGACGCAGGCACGCTGACGGTCAAGGACTTCAACGCCATGACCAACGTCACGGTCACGCTCGAACTGGCGAACGGCAAGACGGTCGTCGGCCGCAATATGTGGAGCACCGAAGCGCAGGAAGTCAGAACCCCGGAAGCGACGTTCGAAATCCGCTTCGAGGGCTTCTCGGGCAGCGTCACGGAGCAATAAGCGAACAGTAAGGAGCGCGCCATGTACGAGGTCATTACGCTACTGAGCCCGATTGACGGGCTGACCGAAGTCACCTTGCGCGAGCCTACGGTCGATGAAATCGCGAAGGTCAACGACGACGCAGCGAAGTTCGGCAACGTGCGCGCGATGAAGAACCTGATCGCAACGATGGCGAAGATCGACGTTGCGAGCGTGGGCCGCATGGGCGCGCGCGACTTCAACGCGTGCAACAAGTACCTGTCCGGTTTTTTCGAGTAGTACCCGCGAACGTGCGCGATATCGTCGCCGATGTGACGCACTTCTATGGATGGGGGCCGCGCGACGCGGGCGCGCTGACCTGGGCTGAACTCGCACAATGGCTCGCGCAGGCGCGACGCATCCAGCACGTTGCGCAGCAGGCCGCAGAGAAACGCCGCCAGGGGTGAAGCGATGGCAGCGCAGGCAATCCAGTTCACCATCTCGACCGTTGACAAGGCGACGAGGACAATCAACCGGATCAACGATTCGGTGTCGCGCATGACGCGCCCATACCAGAACCTCGCGCGCAGCGTGCAACGGTTCTCGAAGGCGTCGGGGCTGACTGAAGTTGGCAAGCGGCTCGATGCTGTCGCGCAGAAGGCAGGCAAGGCGGCGGCGAGTGTGACGCGCATCGGTGCGCCCCTGCTCGCGCTGGTCGGCGGCGGGACGCTCGCGGGTCTGACCGACCTCGTGGTGCAGTGGGAGCGCATGGGCGCGGAAACGGAGCGCACCGCGCGACTGCTCGGCATCACGGCAGGCGAACTCACGCAGATGCGCAGCGCGGCGACGCTGATGGGCGTCTCCGCCGATACGATGACCTCGGGCTTTCGTGGCTTCGCAGACACGTTGCAGGATGCACGCTGGGGACGCAATCAGGCCGCGTTCGCAACGATCCAGGCACTGGGTATTACTTTGCGCACAACGAAGACCGGCGCAACCGATACCCAGGCCGCGCTCCATGAGCTCGCGGATCGTATCCAGAGAATCCAGCGCGCGGACCCGGCTGCGGCACGCAATCTGGCGCGCTCGCTCGGCGTCGAGCAGCTTCTGCCGGTCCTCGTTCGCGGTCGCCGGGGCATGCAGGCATACGAGGCCGAAGCGCGGCGGCTACGCGGTGACTTTACCCCGCAGATGGCCGCGCGTACGCAGGCGTTCGCCCTGTCGCTCGATCGCATGCGGACGGCAGCGGACGGCCTGAAAGCATCGATTGCTGACAGTCTCGCGCCGGTATTCGGCCCGATGATCGATCGCTTTACAGAATGGATTGCGAAAAACCGCGAACTGATTGCGCAGCGGATTGTGGAACTTGCGCAACGGCTTGCACGCTGGCTTGCCTCGGTCGATTGGGGCAGGTTTGCACAGGGCGTCACGGATGCTGTAACCGGCCTGATCGGCTTCGCGTCGTGGATCGGACGCGTGGTGGATGCCATCGGCGGCTGGAAGGTCGCCGCCGTCGCGATAGCGGCCTACATGGTCGGCGGCTTCGCGCTGTCCGTGGTCTCGACTATAGCCAGTATCGGCATGCTGATCGCGCGGCTGGTGCTGCTGCGCAGGTCGTATGTCGCTGCAGGGACTGCGGCGCGCGGGGTGGGCGGGTTGCTGCGCTTCGTCAATCCTGCGACCGTTGGCGCGTATCTGGGTCTGCATAGCGAAAACCTCAACAGAGGCGAGGATGAACAACTGAGGCGCATCCGGGCGGCCGAAGCGGCAACGGGTGGCATGTGGCCGGGTTCGGCAAACGTCCAGCGTGCGGAGACCGCACCCGGCGCAGCGGGCGCAACCGGCGAAATGGGGGCGCCGCTCAATCCTGCTGTCGCGCAGTGGGCACAGAAACTCAATTTCGCCGGAACCGAAGCGCGCTATGGTCTGCCTGCCGGACTGCTTTCGGCCATCGCGCAGAAGGAATCGCGCGGTAACCCGATGGCGGTGAGTCCTGCCGGCGCGCGTGGACTGTTCCAGTTCATGCCCGCGACGGCGCGCGAATACGGGATCGACGCGTTCAATCCAGCGCAGGCCGCCGACGCCGCGGCGCGCAAGATGTCCGGCCTGCTCGCGCGCTACAAGGGCAATCTGATCTACGCGCTATCAGCCTATAACTGGGGCGAAGGCAATCTGGACCGCAAAGGACTCGCCCACGCCCCGGCCGAAACGCGCAACTATGCGCCGGGCGTCCTCGCGCACATGCCGTCACTCGATCCGGGCGTGGACGTCGCTTCGCTCAATGCCCCCGGCGCGGCGGCGGGCATGCAGAGCGCGCCCGCGCCGGTCGTCCACGTTGACAACCACGTCCACGTCGCGCGCGACGGCAGCGTGACTGTGAAGACGCGCACGCCTGCGGGTCTGAAGATCGCCCGACCGATGGAAGCGCTCGGCTAGGTAGATGGCTGTGGCCGAGTATCCGTTCTTCAGCGCGTTGCAGGCCGCCTCATGGCGGGGCGTGCCGTTCGGCGTGACAGGTTCGACGCTGAAGGTCGGGCGGCGCAATGTCACGCATGAATATCCGTACCGGGACGAAGTATGGGTCGAGGACCTCGGACGCGCAGGGCGGCGCATCAGCCTGAGCGGTTTTCTGCTTCAGGATGCCGCCTATCTGGGTACCCCTGGCGGCGGTGACGTGATCGCGCAGCGCGCCGCGATGATCCGCGCCTGCGAGGAGCCGGGAGACAGCGACGGCGCCGATGGCGAACTGGTGCATCCGTCGCTTGGGCGGCTGAATGTCGCGCTGATCGAGTTCGAGTGCGAGGAACGTTCGGAGCGCGGCCGGTACTTTGAACTGCGATTTTCGTTCATCGAGTCGGGCGCACAGCAGTTTCCCACGCTGGCGATTGCGACGCAGGCACAGACCGGCCTGTCAGCCGTCGCCGCATTCGCGGCAGTGGCGCAGGACTTCTTCAATACGGTATCCGCCGTTCTGTCGTCACCGGCCGTGGTGGGCGAGATCGAACGGACCGCGCAGAACTTCGTCGTAGAAGCCCAGGCCATCACGCAGCGCGCAACGAGCCTCGTTGCGATGGTCGCGACGCTCAATGGCCGGTATGGCCGGTTCGTGGGCCAGTTCACCGCCGCTGTGCGGCAACCGGCAACGACGATACAGGACCTGATCGGCGCGGGTGCGCAGGCGCGCACCGCGGTAGGCGTCGCGGGCGAAGCGCTGAGGAGCGCTGCGGCCGTCTCGGACTGGCCCGGCATGTCTGACGCTACACGCGCGCTGGTGGGAGCCGTGCAGAATGCGAATCCCGATCCGCATCAGGCCGTGCAATCGCTTGTCGCGTTACAGTCGTCCATCAACCCGCAGAAGCGGGCGACGGCGGCGCTCACCGCAGCAAACCGGCTCACGACAATGCTGTACCGTCGCAGCGCGGTTATCGCGCTCGCGCAGAGCACGACCGGTTATGCGCTCGCCTCGCTTGAAGACGCCGAATCCTTGCGTTCAACGGTATCCGATGCGCTCGATATGGAGATCACCACCGCAGGCGATGCGGGCGATGATGCGACCTATGGCGCACTACGCGCGCTTGAGGTTGCCGTGGTGCGGGACGTGACCACGCGCGGCGCATCGCTCGCGAGCATGCAGACGGTCAGCACGCCGGAGCCGATGCCGCTGCTGGTGCTTGCGCAACGGCTCTATCAGGACGTGACGCGCTACGATGCATTGCTACAGCAGGCCACACCGGTTCATCCTGCTTTTGCGCCAACCGTCTTTAGCGCTTCATTAACCTAACCCTTAACTTAGGGCTGGCTGGCGGCTGACAGCCTGTGGTGATCGACTGTCATCGACCCCGTCTCGGCCGTTCGACACTCAGCCGGGCCCAGTCTCTTCCTGACGTATAGCTGTCGTTCACAAGTTCGCTTCGCGAGCCGGTCATCGACCTTCTAAGCCGAGGGTCGGGTTCGAGCCCCACCTGTCGTGCCACCTTCTAGAATGGGGACTTCTGCGAGGTTTCACACTGGCGTTACGCTTCAATGGCGTGCGACGAACCCGTAGGTTTTACAAACCAGTGCTATATTCTCCGTTCCCCTCCCATTTGGACATTCCGAATGATCCACTACCGGGACCGCGCCGTGTCGATTGTAGTGCTCGGTCAGTTTGCGCCGGCGCGTTTTCATCCTGAATGGTTCCTACGGAATCATTTTATGACTAGTGACGACCGTGACGATGTGGCAATCGTCACGGTCGGCCCCGGGGGTACTCAGTGGACGCACCCACGCTTCGGCGATTTCCTTGCTCTCCCAGATCGCATATCGCTCACCTGTAAGATCGAGGCGCTTTGGATGGTCGCTCGCGATCTTGTCGAAGGAATCATCGGCCTTGACGCAGGTAACGCCATCCGGGCACTGGGGATCAATCTGCACATGGTTGCGGTTCTCGAAGACGGCGACGCGAACCCTAGCGTATGGAATGCCCTTGGGGACGTGCTTGCTCCGAAGGAGCTTTGGCGGGATGCCTTGGCCCTCCCTGACAAAGACGGCTTCCCGGGACTGGAAGGCATCAAGCTGGCCGTTCCCGATCCGGATCCCGACCTGAGCGGATCGAAGCGTGTATTTGCATTCGAGCCTGTCTTGGCTACGGTGTACAACCTCGCTATTCTCGTTAATAATCACTTTGACATTACTCGGGCCTACATATCCAAACAGGTAGACGAGACCGGAGCCGGCACGTCTGACGTTAAGGATTCCGTGGGGCCCAGCCCGGCCGAACTTTCAATGCAGTTGCTCTTCGAGCGATACGAAACGGCAATATCTGAGTCCAGAGAGCAGACAGAAGCAATTTTATCGACCGCGGTGAAACAGGCGCGGCTATCCGCGATGGCTATCGAAAAACGACGAGCGAAGGAGAATTGATATGCTGAACGCCACAATTCCCCATGTTGATAGCGCAGTGACATCTTCCCTTCCGGACGTATTTTCACTGGATTGCTATTCGCACAACGAATTAGCCTCGATCGACATTGATCGTTTCGAGGGGGGGACATTCGAGGTACCTGTCCCTTCAGTTGAAAAAACAGCGCCGAAGATTGCCGCATTACATCTTCCGGCAACGGTATACACGACGATTGCACAATGGGAAGGTTCAGTCGAAGAGGTGCTTTCCGATGGTGGCCTTGTCGCTCATCTTCGTGCGCTCTCACTTGTGGGGCATGCTGCGCCACCTTCGTCCGAAGGGTTCGAAGAGTGGGCAACGATTCCTCAGTCGCAGATCGAACCTGAAGATATTCAATACGCGCGAGCGGGTGCAACCTTCTATATGACGGTCGTAAAGGAGAGGCGCCAAGGTGCGCTGCTTGGCGGAACTTCGGTAGTTATAGTCTTTCGTAAAGTGCCCGTTTGGAACCGGTCGCAAGTAGAACTCTACCGCCAGCGAGCTGCCGAACTGTTTGCCAGAATCCATGGGGGAGACAAATCGAAGGTTGTGACCAACGACCGGCCTAGACCAGAACTATCTGTTCCTGAGAAACCAAGATCTGTTCGCGTGACCATTCATAAGTGATCGCAACTTTTGGTGGTGCTCCCGAGCCCGACACGAACGAAATAACCACTTTCGGGAAAGGCTTCGGCGAGGCAATCGTTCTGCATCGCCGGGGGGAGTGGTTCATTGTCGATTCGTTTTACGATGAACCAGTAAGCGCCAAAGTGCCAATAGCGGCCCGATATTTGGATGAACTCGGCGTCCCTGCAAGCGCGGTGAGAATCATCGTGGCGACGCACTGGCACGATGACCATACGCCGGGCATCTCCCAGCTTTATGAGCGCTACAGCAACAGCAAGTTTGCATGCGCATCCGCACTTACGACGCAGGAATTTCTTGCATTGGCTGAGTCGACGGGCATCGCATATTCAGGTTCGCTAAAGCAATCTCGCCTCGCTGAATGGCGCAAATTGTTGTCGACCGGTGATTTCCCGGATCGATTATTGTCTGTATTCGCGGGTACGAGTATTTGGCGGACTCAGGCAGACGATTTCGAGCTCTATGCTCTCAGCCCGTCTGGTGCAGAAGGACTGCGAATGCAGCAGGCAATCGCACAGATGCTCCCGCAAAGCGGTTCTCGGCAATTGCCTCCGCCCAAACGAGGATTGCCGAACCACGCTGCGATCGCCATAGTCGCCCGGTTTGATCGCATGTGCATGCTTTTGGGATCAGACCTGGAGGTTAGCAATATTCCAGGATGCGGTTGGGGCGGAGCCATTTCGCAATTCATGAGCCAAATCTCGACTTGGAAGTCTTTTCTATTCAAGGTCGCACACCACGGCAGCGTTACGGCGCATGATCAATCAGTCTGGGCACATGTACTGGAGAACCGGCCACTATCTGTCCTAACACCTTTCATCAACGGAAGCGTCAGATTGCCGACGTCTGATGACGTGTCACGGGTAAAAGGGCTAAGCAGCAGTTTATTACAGGCGTCTGTTCAGAAAGTCCAGCAAAAGACCGCCAATTCGACCGCCCAGACGATTCTGAATCGTGTTGGCATCAAGGTGCAAAGGTACAAGCCAAGTTTGGGCGCCGTTCGCATTCGATGGAAAGACGGCATCAACGACATTGACGTCCAGCAGTTAGGGAGTGCTCTGGAGAGATAGCCAGGCATAAGAGTTGATCCGCGCATCGCGCGGCGTTGTTGCATGAATTGAGTGTAAGGACGAAGTAGTCGTCATGATGCCCGGTTCGTCTGATCAACAGACTGTGGTATGAAGCGCCTTTTTATTGGCGTAGTTGGGTAGGATCGAGTGGCCGCTTGCCGGGGCAGAAATGGTCGCTCACATGTCCAAGTGGCGGTCTCATAGGATGACGATTATTGGTCCGATAGGCGGCAGTCGCGTCCAGTGCCGATGGCGGACTCAACACGCTCGCTGGTAGCGTCGAATGCTATCAGTTCTCTCATGAGCGACGACGTTTCACTGACGGTCAGCGGATTGACCGTCGCGGGCTGGCGAAGCGTACGCATGACGCGCGGCACGTCGCCAGCGAGCAGGCAGACGGTCAGCGCGCTCGTCTAGCACTGGACACAGGAATGTTGGTGACGCACTTACGCGAGATACTTTCGCACGTCAGGCATATACCATGGGACGGGCGTTTCGAGTTTCATCTCCAAATGCTTGACGGTGCGTGCTGGCAACGTCACTTCCCAAATGTAGCGTTTGTAGCCGGCCGGGAAATTCCAGTATTCGCCAGTTTCCGGCGACGCTTCCAGCACGAAAAAAGTGTCTTTGGCCCGCCCAAAATTATTTGCCTTGAAGACATCGACGCAGGTCAGTAAGACGTACGGGATATATTCGCGCGGCATGTCCTTTAACGACCAGATATCCTCTTCGCGCGCTGTCTTTAAAAGCGCATGCAGTTCGCGCCAGGTAAGTCCCGGCGAAATTTTCTTGATCTTGTCGTAGATGCCATCGATGTTTTCGAGTGCCCATGCTTTTGCAGCCGTAGCAACCGTTGGATCGCGAGGTAGATCCCGGAATCCTGCATATGGCTTGTGATTTTCATCAACTGTTGGACAGCCAGAGTGCGGTTCGTGTGCAAAGTGCGTCTGACGTTGCGATTTTTCGGCCTTTACTTTCAGGACCTTGTGGCAGATGCGGCAGCGCCCTAAGGCGTCAGGGCCATTCTGAGTTAGCCAGGTTTCAATATCAATGAGAGTTCGATTTGGATCAGCTGGGTCGTATGCGTAGAGGTTCATCTCAATCGAAAATTGTATCCGTTGCAATAAGTAATCATCGTCACGTCGATGCGTAATGCATGAAGCATTGCCGCTCCCCGCGACAACATGCTAGCACTGACATACGTGCTGCCCGTCAGCTTATATAAGTTCATCAACTGTTGGCGGCGTCCGTTCTGTACCATGCGCGACGACGTATCGCTAATCGTCAACGGGGCGAGGACCTCGGGCTGGAAAAGCGTACGCATTACTCGCGGCATGGAGCGCATCCCGGCCGACTTCGATATCTCGATGACCGAGCGCTTTCCCAACACGACAACGGTCGTCGTGATGGAAGGCGACTCCTGCGTCGTGAACATCGGCGCGGACCCGGTCATCACCGGCTACGTTGACCGGGTGACGGAAGCAGTCAGCGCGACGACGCACACGCTGTCGATTTCCGGGCGCGGCAAATGCGAAGACCTGGTGGACTGCGCCGCGCAGTTCGACTCGTTCCAGTTCGTGAACATGATGACCGCCGACATTGCGGCGCAACTCGCGCAGCCATACGGCATCCACGTCAAGGCGCTCACCCCTGGCATGCTGCACCCGCAGGTCTGCCTGAACGTAGGGGAATCGCCCTACGCGGTGATAGACCGGCTGTGCAAGCTCGCGCAGGTGCTGTGCTACGAGGATGCGGACGGTGATCTGGTGATCGGGCCGCTTTCGACCATTGAGGCGGCGGGCGGTTTCGCGATGGGCGTCAATGTCGAACAGGCGAGCTATACGCGTGATATCTCGCAGCGCTTCAGCGAGTACCGCGTCTATCTGGTCGGCACCGGCATTTTCACGGATGCCGGTCAGCAGCCGCTCGCCGAATACGCGGTGGCTGACGCCACCATGCCGCGTTTCCGACCGAAAGCATTCATTGCGCAGAACGGCGACGCAGGCGCGGAAGTGTCGAATGCCCACGCGCTATGGGAATGCAACCGGCGCATCGGGCGCGGCAACGTGGTGAGCATCACGGCCACGTCATGGCGCGACAGCGACGGCGCGCTCTATATGCCTAACACGCTGGCGGCGCTCTCGTTGCCGCAACTCAAGGTGATCGACGGCGCGAAGTGGACGATTGGTGAAGTGACCTATCGGCGCGACATGAGCGGGACCGGCTGTGAAATCACATTGATGCCCCCGGAAGCATTCCGGCCCGAACCGATCCTCTATCTGCCGCTGCCTGCGGATGCTGCGGCGGCGCTCGCGCAGCAGTAAACCTGCATGGATACCGGCAGTGGAACACCTTTTCTGGAGCATCGTTCGTACGCTCGGACGTGGACGTCTTACGCGCGTGGATGATGGCGGCGCGGTTCAGCTTGTACAGATGCAGCTATCCGCGAACGAGACACGCGACGGCGCGCCGCGACTCGCGGAATACGGGTTCCAGTCGAATCCGCCAGCGGGGAGCGACGCGCTCGCGGTGTTTCTCGGTGGCGACCGTACGAACGGCGTCGTGATCGCGTGCGGCAACCAGCAGTACCGATTCCGCAATCTCGCACCGGGCGAGGTCTGCATCAGCGATGACAAGGGGCAATCGGTCCATCTGTCCGCAGCGGGGATCGTCGTCAACGGTGGCGGTCAACCTGTCACGATCACCAACGCGCCGCAGATCACCGCCGATGCGCCGCTGTTCCGCTGCACCGGGGATATCGAGGGCGACGGCAATATCACCTGTACGGGCGACATGCGTGACAACAGCGCAACCAACCCGCACACCGCTGCCAACTCGCGTGCCGTCTACAACTCGCATCATCATCCGGTACCGGACGTGCAGGGCGGCGGTGACACGGTAACGAGCGATCCACCTGTACCGCAGCTTTGAGCCTTGCGCCGTGGCTGACATCTCGACCGTCTGGAATGTACCGGACATGCGCGGCGACTGGATGCTTGCGGGCGCGTCCCTGCGATCCGGCGACGATCTACAGACTGCCGTGCTTATCAGCCTCTTCAGTGACCGGCTGGCATTGCCGAGCGACGAAACACCGGACGGCGACCGGCGCGGCTGGTGGGGTGACAGTGCCGACTACCCGATTGGCTCGCGCCTGTGGCTGCTCTCGCGGGTCAAGGGACCGCGCGACGTGGCGCAGCGCACCGGTGACTACGCGAGCGAGGCGCTGCAATGGATGCTCGATGACGGCGTGGTCGCGCGCTTCGAAATTACGCCGCAGTGGATTACACCGAACCGGCTCGATCTGGCCATTGTCGCGAACCGCCGCGATGGGACGCGTGTCGCGATGAACTTCCCCGAGGTGTGGACGGGACCATAGTCCCGTCAGGTAGTCCCGTACGTAAGGCGCATGCCTTTCTCACGACCGACGCTGACGGCCCTGCGCAATCAGGTTGCGCAGGAACTGAATGCGAACCTGCCGGGGGCCGATGCCCTGCTGCGCTTCTCGAATCTGCGCGTGCTCGGCGACGTTCAGGCCGGGCTCGCGCACATGCAGTACGGGTATCTCGACTGGATCGCGTTGCAGGCTACCCCGTTCACGGCGACGGATGAATTCCTCGACGCGTGGGGCGCGCTCAGGGGCGTATTGCGCAAGAGCGCGTCGCAGTCCTCGGGTCTTGTCACGTTCACGGGCATCGAAGGCATACCGGTCGATACAGGAACGGGGCTCAAGCGTAGCGACGGACTGCCCTATACGGTCACTGCCGCCGCTGCCGTCGAAGCCGGTAAGGTCACACTGGCCGCGACCGCGAACCCGGACCCCGCAGGACTGGCAGGCCTGAACGGCGATTGCGCGCCCGGGACGCAATTCACGCTCGCCAGCGCGATTCCGGGTATCGATTCGACCGGCGTTGCCGCAACGGAATTCCGAGGCGGCGCGGACATTGAATCGAACGATGCCTACCGTGCGCGTGTCCTGTTCGTCTACCAGAACCCGCCGCAGGGTGGCGCGGCGAGCGACTATGTCGCATGGGCGCTCGCCGTTCCGGGAGTCACGCGCGCGTGGTGTACGGGCAATGGCTACGGTGCCGGTACGGTCATCGTGTTCGTGATGCTCGATGAGGCGAACGCGCAGCATGACGGCTTCCCGCAGGGCAGAGACGGTGTCGCGTCGGCCGAGACAAGAGACACGCCCGCGACTGGCGACCAGCTCGCCGTGGCCAACGCAATCTATCCATTGCGGCCCGTTACCGCGCTGGTGTATGTCGTCGCGCCGGAGCCGTACCCGGTCGATATCAGTATTCGTGGCGTGGCGCCCGACAGGCAGGACGCCGCGCTCGACGCTATTGCGGGACTGATGAAAAGCGAGGGCGAACCGGGCGGATTCCTGATTCTCGCGCATCTGTGGTCGGCCATTGCCGCCGTCTCCGGCATCAATGATTTCCTTATTCTGTCGCCGACTGACGACGTGCTGCTTCCGCCCGGTACGCTCGCGGTGCCCGGTGAAGTTACGTGGTCGTAACTGACATGAACCCGGCGCGCTACAGCCGCGCGGACTACGCCAGCGCATTGCGGCGACTGCTGCCGCGTGGACGTGTCTGGACGCGCGAGGACAGCGGCACGCAGGCCGCCGTGCTCGATGCGCTCGCGAACACACCCGCCACGGTCGACCGCGACGCGCTGACGCTGATCGCAGGCTCGTTCCCGGCGACCGCCGACGCGCTGCTACCCGAATGGAATGCGTCGCTCGCGCTGCCCGATCCATGTTTTGGGCCGTTCGACTCGGACGACGAGAACCGGCTACAGATCGTCGCGCGACTGATCGGCACAGGTGGGCAGTCCATCGACTATTTCAGGGCGCTCGCCGCGACACTCGGCTACACGATCACGATTACGGAATTTGCCGTTCACCACGTCATGCGCACCGTCACCGCACCGCTTGCCGATACCGACTGGGCGCATGGCTGGCTGGTCGATGTCATCAGCGCGCCGCCGCCGCGATGGAACACGGTCGCGGACCCCGTAGACAATCCGCTCTCCGATTGGGGCACGTCGCCGACGCTGACGATGATCGAATGTCTGCTGCGCCGCTATGCGCCTGCACAGTCGGTTGTGGCGTTCTCCCATCACTGAGAGGGAATCAACGTGGATCGCTATTGGGAAACGAACAGCGCCGCTCAGGCGCCAGCCGTGCCCGTTGATAGCGAGGGCGGCTTTCCGACAGACGGCAGTCTGCCTGCGGCGATTGCGCCGACGACGCCGGGTGCGTGGTGGTTTCATTCGATCACCGAGGAACTACGCAATGCCATCGTCGCGCTCGGCGCATCGCCCGACTATACGAAGGTCGATCAACTCGCGCAGGCGCTGCTTGCGGCGCTCGCGCATCTCGCCGTTTCTATCAGATATGAAGACGTGATCGGGACGCCTGCACCGCTCGGATTCACGCCCGTGGAGCAAGGCGGCGGCGTGAGCCAGGGCACCAACAAGCTCCATATCGGATGGCGAACCAACGGGAGCGGGCTGGGTGTCACGGTTGACCAGACCGACGAGGGCAACGTGGTCTTCGAGGCTGAGCTGCAGGGCAACGTCAGCAACCTGCAAAACAACATCAACAACGTGAACAACGCGGTGAACGATCTGCGGGGCCAGGTGGGCGGCGCATGGACACCGGCCAACCTGCAACCGCTCAGCGGAAATGGAATCGGGTGGGTAGCGTTCATTGTGCGTGCAGGCGATAGCAGCCAGTCCGCGCCGGAAGGTACGGTCGCAGCGCTGCCGGGGCGCCCCGGAACGTGGCTTAGCAGCGGCAATGCGGCCGCTGCGGGCGACTATTGGTGCGTATGGACGAGGATCGCGTGATGGACATTGTTGCTGTCAGGAATCCCGCATGGGCCGACCCGGAACACACCGGCATTCGTTGCGAGGTCCACTTCGTGCGCTTCGACAACTTCATGCCATTCATCGCCATGCCGGACGATCCGCACGAGCACGGTCGCGACATTTTCGAGGCGTGCCTCGCGGGGGACTTTGGCGATATCGCCGACTTTGTACCGGGTGACGGGGAATGACATGGATCGCTACTGGCAGGCCAATGCGGTCGAGGATGCGCCCGAAACTCCCGCAGATAATGCGGGAGGCTTTCCGGCCAATGGCAATCCGGCGGCGGGCGTTACCGGGACCGTCCCCGGCGAGTGGTGGTATCACGCGATCACCGAGGAACTGCGCAACGCCATTGTGGCCCTCGGCGGTACACCGGACTTTGCCCGCGTCAACCAGCTTGCGGATGTCCTCGTTGAGTCGTTCGCGAAAACGGTCAGTGCGATTACCGGCAGTCTTGCAACAGTTGCCACCACTGGCAGCTACCACGACCTGACGGACCAGCCTGTCATTCCGCCTGGTCAGGTCAATGCGGACTGGAACGCAGACACTGGAATCGCCGCGATTCTCAACAGGCCGGACATTCCGGCTCCGCAGCGCGGCTCGACGCTGCTCGCGGTCACCGTCTATTCCGTCGTGGCGCAAAGCGTCACGTTTTCGGCCGGGTCGCCGGTCATCAACTGTTCGCACCGTGCGCCTCTCACCGGATCGCCGTTGACGTTCGACAGTACGGGCGCGTTACCCGCCAACATCACGCGGGACACGACCTATTTCGTGGTTCAGGTATCCACCGACCAGAACACATTCCAGATCGGCAGCGTACAGGGTGGCGAAACCATATCGATGACCGATGCGGGAACGGGTACACATTCGATCGCGAATCCGCCGTGGCGCAAATCGGATCACAGTCCGGCTATGGTGGAGACCGCACTTCAGGGCGGTGGCGGCTCGGGCGGCATCGCGAGCCGGACGGCCAATGCGGGCACGGCAACGGGTGGCGGCGCGGGAGGCTATGTCTGGCTGCGCCGCTCCGGTGACAGTCTGCCAGACGAGTTGGATATCGGCATCGGTGAGGGTGGTACCGTGCCAGCTTCGGGCAACGCGGGTACTCCCGGCTATCAGACTCATCTGGGAGACCTGCGATCACCCCTTGCCGTCGCAACCGGCGGCGCAGGCGGGTCTGGCTCGGCCACTAATGCCGTCCTGCTCGGTGCGCCCGGTGGAACTGGCATCGGTGGCGACCTGAACCTGCGCGGCGAAGGGTCCCTGCCGGTTGTCAGCACGACAGCATCGAATTACACCGCAGGCGGAAAGTCGATGTTCGGCACTGCCGGGATGGGCGGTGTCTATGGTCCGTCCGGGGCGACTCCGGTTCATGACGCCACGGGTCGGGGAGCGGGCGGTGGCGGTGGAACCGGGCTGTCAGGTTCGTACTTCGCCGGCAATGGCGGTGACGGGCTGCTGGTCATGCGTGAATACGGCTGATGAGGACCACAGCGCGGACGGTAGACGCCTACCTGTCGCGCAGGAGAACTCCATCGTGCTACGCGTTGCGTTGATCCTGCTCGTTCTCGCGGTCTCGAGGTTGACGGCCTGCACCGTCATTCACATCGAAGGAAACGACAACACCGTGAGCGGCATTGAAGGTCATACGGGGACGGTGAAAGTCCCCTCGAGCCTTCGCGACAGCGCACAATCCCAATAATCGCGAATTCTCCAGCATCCGCTTATAATCGGAATGCCGTCAAAACAGCGACGGCCAGGCTTGGCAGCCTGATTGCTAAACCCGCACGCCTGCCCAGGCAGGTCGTGCGTCTGTCTCTGCACGTCCATTTCAATGGGCGGGCCGTGGCGGGGAGGCCTTCGGGCCTGCCGGTCTGGTTTAGCGCCGGTCTGCCAACCTCGTCATCGTGCCCGCTCACCACCTCCCTATGTGTCCGGGCGATCCTTCATGATAACCAGGACCGCGCATGACCAAACCCACCAGAAAGCAGCAATCTCCCACCCGTCCCCCTGTAGACGCTCTCCAGTATGAACGTCTCGCGCTTGCCGCCTTCCATCTTTGCGACCGGCAGGGGCAGCAACTCCGACATCTGATTACACTTGCGACCTCGATGTTCAGGAGTCCTGCTGTGACTGCCGAGGAAAGGCACGAACACCGGAGCCTGCTGGAGGTGATGATCCAGCTCGGCGAGGACTACCACGCCGCCAATCGCTGCGATCAGGAACTGTTCACGGTGCTTGCGCTCGACGCCAAGGGGCTTCCTAACCGCCAACTGACACCGCAGGACGCCGCAGCGATTCTCGCTGACGCTGCGCAGGGCGCGAACGGGAAACTGGCGGCTGTGGACGCTTCGTGGACAAAGCACTAACTGGCGCTGATCACTACGGAGAAGGCGGCTCAATGCCGCCTTTTTTGTTGGAGGGTGATATCGGAAAAATGCATCTGAAAATGAGATGGCCGGAGCAATTGTGAATATCTGTCAAAACGGCTTTGTCTCAATTTAAAGTCGTTGACCGTGTCGCGTTTTAGATGGTTAATTCGTCGGGTGTGTTCTGGGAAATCAGCAGAGGTCAGATGGAACAACAGAAATGGGATGAAACCGGGGGCAAGGATGAGTGCCTGCTTTACCGTATCACCTATTCAGTCTACTCGAACTTCCCGCCAATGCCGTCCGCAATGGCGCTGAACGCCGAAACCGGCGAATGCTTTCCGCAGGACAGGCTTCGGTTGTATTCGATATGAACCATAACGCGAAGGATAACTGATGGTGCTCTTACGCGTGCTCAACGGTCTAATGGTCTGAGAGCGCGAATTAATCTATGGGAGGGTCCAATGTACGAAAGGATGCGCTCCGCAGAGGAGATCATGGAGGAAATGAAGGCTCGCTTTGCGGAAATGTTCGAGGGATCAAATAACCAGGAATGTCTTGATTGTCGTATCACGTTCAAGATATACAAAGAGTGGCCTGATATGCCTGAGGCAATGACGATAAACCAGAAAACCGGGGAGCGGATTCCGATTAATGCAATCAGGGCTCTCCCATCCGGTTACGACATGAGGCAGGCGTTAGGGCAAGGCGGGGGGTGCCTCTGTCGCAATCGATCTGCGAGCCTGTTCGATGAAGAGCTTACGCTTCGCGATGCCAACGGATCGCCACTCGCCGACACGTATTACACGATTGAGTGGCGAGGTTTCCTAACGCGCGGAGTCACTGATTCCATCGGACGTACACAGCGACACAAGACAGACGGCGCGCAAGCGGTGCGTATCTATCTTGGACACCGCGAGTCTGTCTAACAATTCTCGCAAAGTAACTCATATAATGGAGTAATTGTGACCGACCCGCTGCACGAATGCATAACCAATACTGATCCTAATTCAAATGTCACCGTATATTCTTCGCGCTTGTGTAAGCCGTGGAAATTTTCCGCGCAGGGACTAAGTTCCTTAAAGGTTGGGAACAGTTCAGCGCGACCATGTACGACAATGACGGCAGCAAAGCCGGAAATGCAACAGTTGGATATGGGCACCTTGTTCATTTGGGGAAAATATCCGGCGCCGCATCGGAAAAGCCATTTCAGAAAGGAATAACCGAAGCACAGGCCGAGACGCTACTTAAGGAAGATGTCAAGTGGGCGGAAAATACGATCAATCGAAAAATTCGGCTCCCGCTGTTTCAATTTGAATACGATGCACTTGTGTGCTTTATGTACAACCTTCAACATCATGGCGACAGTCTGCTCGATTTCGTTAATACTGGTGATTACAACAAGGTAGGTGATAAGATGAGGCAGTACGCCACGGTTAAGGGCCACCCGCTTAAGGGATTACTGCGGCGTCGGCACCGTGAAGCGGAAATGTTTGAGGCGGGGGTCTATGATTCATCGCACTAGTCTAATACTCGCACTCACGATCGCCCCGATCATTGCACCCGCTAAGACCGTGTATTCCGGTAAATTCGATTATCACTATTTTAAATCGCCGGATCAGTATTTTTCAGGTCATAGCGCCGCCGATGTGGCGCATATGTGTGACACTGGGGAGCATGCAAGCAATGACGACTTGGCACAGTGTTCGCACCGCAAATTCGATCATGCGGCCCGTGCACTGGATAAAATCCTGCGATCGGCGAAATCCAAGATTGGAGGCAATGACAGGTCACTTAAAGCAGAAGGCGAACCGTTAGCTCTCCCTTACTTTTTGAAGTCGCAAGGCGCTTGGGCACAGTACCGCGATAACGAGTGTTACACCGAAACCTATATGATGGGTGAGGCTGCCGAGCGCTATATTTTCTTTTGGGAGTGTATGGCAAATATCACGCAAGATAGAGTCAAGGAATTGCAGGAAGTCTTAAGAGACTAGACCATTGCTGTTATGTGTTGCGCCCCGCTTCAGCGGGGCTCTTTCCCGCGATAAGGCCCGCTACTGCGCGGGCCTTTTTCCGTTACGCCTGATTCCAGCGATTGGGCCTCAGGGCCGATCCACCACGATGCCACTTGCGCCGTTCTGCTGCGATCTTCTCCAGCAGTTGCAACACCGCTTCGCGCTTACCGGCTTTATTTGCCTGTTCCATAGCGGCCCGGTATTCATCAGGCGTCGGCTTGACGCCATCACAGCACCGGTTCACCACCACCGTAAGCGCATCCATCGGCGGGCCGACATACCGGACACGCAACGATGACATCGCATCATGCGTGAGTTGGGTCAGGTCGTCGGTCTGCAACACGGCGGCGCTGATTCTCAGCACAGGTTCCATCCACGCGAGCAATTCTGATGAATGCTGCTTTCGCACTTCGAGCGAGCGAAGATTGTCGTAGCAGCGCTTCCTGTTGTTATGGTCGAACGTGGCGGGCGCGAAACGATACGTGAACTCGGTTCGCGTCCATCCGAGGTATTCACGCACATAGGAGACATTTGCACCAAGCCTCATTTCCCTACCTCCAAAAGGCAAAAAAAAACCCGCACACAAAGATGCGGGCATTACCACACACGTCGCGGTCCGAGGATGGGACCGCGACGCTTTACAACGCGATGCTATCCATCCAGGGTGGCTGCGGACGTGCGCGGGCGCTGCGCACCGGTCAGCACATCTCTCACTTCCGTTCTGCACCGGTATGTGCAGGAATGAAGCGGTCTTATGCTTGTACTTGCAACTGAATCTCGCTTTTCCATCGATTTTTCTCCGGCGTTACAGGTGCGCGCGATGCGCGTTATCGTTTCGAGCCGCACGGTGTTCTGTCCGATGCGCAGAAGCGCCGGGCCGCGATGTATTTTCGATTTCAAGACCTCGGGGGCGCAGCAACTGCACAGACTTGCAGGAAAGGACAAGCGCCAGTGTCTTTCGGGTCCGGTCGCGCAGCACGGGTAACGCTTCCATACCCTTGAAGGTCTTGGATGTACAGCCGAAGGCTTTGGCGCACTGGTCGATCGTCATGCGCCGGTACATTCGCCAGGCGGTAATCGGGGATCTGCCATCGATCAGGTGCGCCATCACGGCGTCGGGATACTCAGTGTCGTCGGGTGCAAATTGGGCCACATGGCCTTTTGGGGCCGGCACGGACTGGTAGGGTTTGGTGCAGGAGCCAGGTTGCGGGGTCAACTGCCCGGTCGTGCAGTCGTACACGTCCGCGAAGCGCTTCAGTGTCTCGACGCTGGGCACGTTATAGCCGCGTTCGTGCCAGAGAACCGTGCCGCGGGAGAGGCCCGCGAGTTCAGCTGCCTCAACGGGCGTAAGGTCCCGATAGAGTCTCCACGCCCGCAGGTTATAGTTGCCTTGCTCGATCAGTCGCGCAACCTCATCGGGAATCGGCTCGACAAATACACGCGGAAAGAATACCTGCTGCTTCGCGGGGTGGCGGGGCGTCAGGGAGGCCGGTTCTTCCTGGCAGGACACCGCAGGAGCGCCTGATGACGTTTCCGACGCCGTGGGGAACTCGACAGCTCGCGTTGCCTCCTGCATCAGCCGTTCTTCCGGCGTCAGAAACAGCCGTTCGGCGCGTTCACGTTTTGTCCGCGGTTCGGGCAGCGTGGGCCGGAACGGCGCATCGACCGAGACCGCAACATCGGGTACGCCTGTCAGCCCCGCGAGCGAACTGCGGTACGCGCCGCGTGGTGTTTTTTCTTCCAAAGCTGTCGCCTGTGCGCGTAGCGCGGCGTTCCTGAGTTCCACAAACTGGTCAAACAACCATATCGGCATGTCAACCCGCAGTCGTTTCCCTTCGTGATCGGTTGTGAACTGACAGGAGGACAGATCAAACCCGTAATTCATTTGTAACCCCCGGAAGAATAACGCGGTCATCCGGGCCGCGCGAGTTACCCATTCGGCTCGGCCCTATGCGTAAGCGTGTGCATCCGGTCTTCCCATGCGCGCGCGTCATCGACGGAAATGACCACCTTGCGACCTAGGTGAACCTCGCGCGGTCCCCGTCCTGTGTGTCGAAGCCGGTAATAGAACGACCGGCTAAGGTGATAGGCTCCGCAAAACTCGTCAATCGTGAAAACGCGCCGCGGATCTGTTTCTGCGACAGCGGTTTTGGGGTCCGATAATCCGCTCGAACCCGTCGAACCGGACGCCGGGTCAGTTTCCTGTTGCATGACCTTCCTCCATTGTGAGGCGTCTAATTGCGTGCCTGTAAAACGTCTTTATAAATGTCAGTAGACTCCTGTGGATAAGTGCGTTTTTCTATCGTCAGACGGAAATCGATTGTTTCCTTAGACATAAAAAAAGCGCATGCTTTTTGGGGCGTGCGCCTGATGATTCAGAAGGCAGAACGAAAGTATTTCGCGGGCCGTTCAGGCTGCGCGTCTGCTGCCCGCGCGGGGGCGGCCCCTCTGCAGCACACTATGGAGCCATACAATCTGTCTCCGGGTGCCAAATCCTGCCCCCGCAACCAAAGCATTGTTGAAAGCCCGCATCGCGCAAGCCATGCGGGCTTTTTGACTTTCGGCGCTACGTTTTGCTTGTGGCGCTCGCTGCGTATGCTGCGCGCGTGAATAGATGCAACACGATTCGCGCGGGATCGAGGCCTCGATCCCATCGTCTCTCTCCTCCAATCGCCCACTGCACCGCCGCCTCGTCATGCAACGCGGCGGTATCGAAGCCGGGCAGCACTGAATCTTCCGGCTCGTGTTCGTCGCGAGGATCATGAAATCGGCGCCGCTGCGTTCGAGCTGGCGCGCGGCGTTGGCCATCCGTTCGCCGAGCGCGAGTCAGTATCCGAATCTACGTTGACCGATGGGACGCAAGAATCATCCATCGCCCATATCCGATGTCTAAGCCGACGGTTAGCGTGGTCGTCCCAACGACCAGGAGTAGGTTTCAGATGTCATATGAACAGGATTCAGACAGCGTGCGCGTGGTGCTGAGCGCCCCGCAGCTGTCGGCCGTGCTGGCTCGCCACTCGATTAGCCCCACCGAAATGCTTTCCAACCGTCTGTGGGGCGGTTTGCAGGTTGTCGGCGGGGTGCTTGAAATGGCTGGAGCGGCAGCGCTGTGCGTGTTGCCCGAACCGACGATGGCAAGCAAGGCCGGGTGTGTAGTGTTCGGGGCGCATGGTTCGGACACGGCCGCGGCGGGCCTGCGGCAGGTCTGGACAGGGCGCGATACCGCCAGCCTGACTCAGCATGGCACGACAAAGCTGGCAGAGGCGATGCGGGTCAGCCCTGACATGGCAGACCAGATCGGCCTGTCTATCGAGATGGCCGTGCCGTTCGGCTTTGCTGGCTCGATCAAGGCTGCACGCGCGGCCAGCGTTAGGATGGGCCGGATCCATCTGCAAATGCACGAGGCGAAAGCGCTCAATCCAGGGCTCGGAGGGCACACGCTCCAGAAGCATGTTGGTAAGAACGAAGCATGGCTCAGGGAGCGGCTGAAACGCGAGTCCGGGCGAGACATCGTGTCGTCATTTACAAATATCGAGCAGGCCGAACGTGCCATTTCTGAAGCAGTGGATGCCAATGCTGCAAGAATCAGGACGTGGGCGCAGTCTTCGACTCGAAGCGCGACGATCATGGTAACCAAAGTCGTCTCAGGCGACATTGGATATGGAGTGACGCGGGAAACAGGCACACTCACGCGCATGAACCAGGTGTTCGTCGTCCTGAAATACGAAACCTATAACGGCATGCCATATTACGTCCTTACCGCCTACCTTGAATGAGAAATCAATGAGTTACTCCGAGCGCTATCCAGCAATGGAGCATATTTTTAATGTGTATTTCGGCCAGGACTTCGACCTGTTCGGGGAGAACGTGCAAGAAATTGTCGCGTGTTACAAGAAAGACAGCCCTTACGATTATGAATATTTGATTCGCGAAATTGACTCGTTCAGGAGCGAACATCCGAGTGACCTGGACGCCGCTTTCAAACAGGTGTTCAGGAGGGGGTTTCGTCCCGAAGGCTGGGGCTACACAACCGCCTCTTTTCTCGAGGAGATCCAGCGCGTTCTGAGCGAATAATCGGCTTGTAGCCAGTTGCGGACAGTTTCGTGCGGTCCGACGTTTATGCACGGGACGTTCTCAGTGTCGATCTATCGCTTTCGACTCGCGCCATCTCTCGCCGACAAAGGGAGGCGAATCTGTTTTCCTTCCGGCGCAAAACCAGAGCCCCGCGCCCATTTTCACTTCGCCCCGATCGCCCACTCCACCGCCGCCTGCGCATGCAACGCAGTGGTATCGAACACCGGCAGCACCGAATCTTCCGGCTTGATCAGCAGCGTGATCTCCGTGCAGCCGAGTATCACCGCCTGCGCGCCACGCGCGGCCAGATGCTCGATCACGCGTTGATAAACCTTGCGCGACGCGTCGGCCACGTTACCGTGGCATAGCTCGTCGTAAATGATGCGGTGCACGTCCGCGCGTTCGTCCTCGTCAGGCACGAGCGTGTCGAGTCCATAGCGCTCGCGCAGCCGGCCCATATAGAACGTCTGCTCCATCGTGTAGCGCGTGCCGAGCAGGCCCACCCGCTCGACGCCCGCCGCGCGCAGCGCCGCGCCGGTCGGATCGGCGATGTGCAGGAACGGTACCGTGATCGCCTGCTCGATCGATTCGCACACGCGATGCATCGTGTTCGTCGCAAGAATCACGAGATCGGCGCCGCCGCGTTCGAGCTGGCGCGCGGCGTCGGCCATCTGTTCGCCGAGCGCGTGCCAGTCGCCGGCGCGCTGGTTCGCCTCGATCGACGCGAAATCGACGGTCAGCAGAAGACTGCGCGCGTTGTGATGGCCGCCGAGCCGCGCCTTCGCGTGGCGGTTCAGCAGCCGGTAATACTCGGTGGACGACTCCCAGCTCATTCCGCCGATCACGCCGATCGTTTTCATCTGTACGCTCCGTCGATGCATGGCCGAAACGGCGAGTATAGGCGCGTCGCATCGCGCGCAGCCGGTACGGATTTCGGCCTGCGCGCCGGTACGCATCGGTGCCCGCATTTTTCTGGCGCCGATAGAATCGTAGCGAGTCCGAACGCGATCAACCGGAGTGAACATGGATCTGATCATCCGCCACGCGACGCTGCCGCGCAGTGCCGCCCAGCTGTCCCCGCATCACCAGTCCCCAGTCGACATCGGCATCGACGCGGGCCGTATCGTCGCCATCGAGCCGAACCTGGCCGCGAGCGCGCGCGACGAAATCGACGCGGCCGGTTCGCTCGTCACGCCGCCGTTCGTCGACCCGCATTTCCATATGGACGCGACGCTGTCGTACGGTTTGCCGCGCGTGAACGCGTCGGGCACGCTGCTCGAAGGCATCGCGCTATGGGGCGAGCTGAAGCCCGAGCTCACGCAGCAAGCGTTGATCGAACGCGCGATGCAGTATTGCGATTGGGCGGTCGCGCGCGGCCTGCTCGCGATCCGCAGCCACGTCGACGTGTGCGATCCGCGTCTGCTCGCGGTCGAGGCATTGCTCGAAGTGAAGCGCCGCGTCGCGCCGTATCTCGATCTGCAATTGGTTGCCTTCCCGCAAGACGGTCTGCTGCGCAGCGCCGGCGCGTTCGACAATCTGAAGCGCGCGATCGACATGGGCGTCGACGTGGTCGGCGGCATTCCGCATTTCGAGCGGACGATGGCCGACGGCGCGCAGTCGGTGCGCATGCTGTGCGAGTACGCGGCCGAAAAGGGCCTGCGCGTCGACATGCATTGCGACGAATCGGACGATCCGCTATCGCGCCACATCGAAACGCTCGCGGCCGAAACGCACCGGCTCGGCCTGCACGGACGTGTCGCCGGCTCGCACCTGACGTCGATGCATTCGATGGACAACTACTACGTGAGCAAGCTGTTGCCGTTGATGCGCGAGTCGGGCGTCGCGGCGATCGCGAATCCGCTGATCAACATCACGCTGCAAGGCCGCAGCGACACGTACCCGAAACGGCGCGGCATGACGCGGGTGCCGGAGATGCTGGCCGCGGGCATCACGGTCGCGTTCGGCCACGACTGCGTGATGGACCCGTGGTACAGCCTCGGTTCGGCCGACATGCTCGAAGTCGCGCAGATGGGCCTGCATGTTGCGCAGATGACCAGCGTCGACGGCATGCACGCCTGTTTCGACGCGGTGACCGTGAACGCGGCGCGCATTCTCGGTCTGGAATACTATGGCATCGCGCCCGGATGCGCGGCCAATCTCGTCGTGCTCGATGCGCGCGACGAACTCGAGGCGATCCGTCTGCGCGCCGCGCGGCTCGTGGTGGTTAGCCGGGGCAGGGTGGTCGGCCGCGCGCCGGCCGCGAGCGTGTCGTTATCGCTCGAAGGGCGGCCTGAGCAGGTCGATTTCAAGCTGCATCGCGCGTAGCGACGTATCTCGCGCATCAATGACAAACCGGCGGCCTGCGCGAGCAGACCGCCGGTTTTTCTATCGGCATCGTTCATTCAGCGCCATCGCATCCAGGCCGAACGAACGATCATCGCGACGTTTCAATCGCTCATTGCGCGGCACCCGGCGCCATGCCGTTATGCCGCAGCAGCGCATCGATATTCGGCTCGCGGCCACGGAACGCCTTGAACGATTCCATCGCCGGACGGCTGCCGCCCACTTCGAGAATCTCGCGACGATAACGCATGCCGGTCGACTGATCGAGCACGCTGCCCGCGGCTTGCGCGGCTTCCTCGAACGCCGCGTACGCGTCGGCCGACAGCACTTCGGCCCACTTGTAGCTGTAGTAGCCGGCCGCGTAACCACCCGCGAAAATATGGCTGAACGTATTCGGCCAACGCGAGAACGGCGCTTGCGGCACGACGTGGAAGCGTTCGTTGATTTCGCGCGCGAGTTCGTTGGCGCTCTTCGCGCCGTTCGCGTCGAAGCCGGTATGCAGTTGCATGTCGAACATCGAGAACACGATCTGCCGCAGCGTGCCGAGGCCGCTCTGGAAGTTCTTCGCGGCGAGCATCTTGTCGAACAGCTCGCGCGGCAGCGGCTTCGCGGTATCGACGTGCGAGGTCATGTCGGACAGCACGTCCCACTCCCAGCAGAAGTTCTCCATGAACTGCGAAGGCAGCTCGACCGCATCCCATTCGACGCCGTTGATGCCCGACACGCCGAGCTCATCGACGCGCGTGAGCATGTGATGCAAGCCGTGGCCGAACTCATGGAACAGTGTGATCACTTCGTCGTGCGTGAAGCAGGCGGGCTTGCCGCCGACCGGCGCCGAGAAATTACAGGTCAGATACGCGACCGGCGTTTGCACCGCGCCATGCGCGAGCTTGTGACGACCGCGTGCGTCGTCCATCCAGGCGCCGCCGCGCTTGCCTTCGCGTGCATACAGGTCGAGATAGAACTGCGCGACGAGGCCGCCGTCCTGATTCTCGACGCGGAAGAAGCGCACGTCCGGATGCCAGACGGCCGCTTCGTCGCGGCGGATGCGCACGCCGAACAGCGTCTCGGTGACCTTGAACAGGCCCTTGAACACCGCGTCTTCCGGGAAGTACTGCTTCACTTCGTTTTCCGAGAACGAATAGCGCTTCTGGCGCAGGCGCTCGGCGGCGAACGTCATGTCCCACGGCTGCAGATCGGTCATGCCGAGTTCGCTCGCGGCAAATTCGCGCAGCTCTTTCCAGTCCTGCTCGGCATGCGGACGCGCGCGCGTCGCGAGGTCTTCGAGGAAGGCCATTACCTGCGCCGGCGATTCGGCCATCTTCGGCGCGAGCGACACTTCGGCGAAGTTGCCGTAGCCGAGCATCTGCGCTTCTTCGGCGCGCAGCTTCAGTTCGTCGGCGAGCACCTGGGTGTTGTCCCACTCGGTCTTGCCGTTGCCGTATCGCGCGCCGAGCTCCGACGCGCGCGTCACGTATGCGCGATACATCGCTTCGCGCATCGGACGGTTTTCCGAGTACTGCATGACCGGGAAATAAGACGGGAAGTGCAGCGTGAACTTGTAGCCAGTCTTGCCGTCTCGCTCGGCGGCTTCCTTCGCGGCTTCGATCACGTCTTCGGGCAGTCCCGCCAGTTGCGTTTCGTTGCCCGCATCGACGATGTACGCATACGCGTTGGTCGCATCGAGCACGTGATCCGAAAACGCCTTCGACAGCGCCGCCTGGCGCTCCTGCAATTCGGCGAAACGCGGCTTCTGGTCTTCCGGCAACTCGGCGCCCGACAGACGGAAATCACGCAGCGCGTTGCTGAGGATCTTCTTGCGTTCGCCGTTCAGCGATGCGAATTCGTCGCTGGCGTTCAGTGCCTTGTACTTCTCGTAGAGCGCGAGATTCTGGCCGACGCTCGACCAGAACTCGGTCACGCGCGGCAGGTTCTCGCCGTACACGGCGCGTAGCTCGGGCGTATCGGCGACGGCATTGAGATGACCGATCACGCTCCACGCGCGCGACAGCGGCTCGGTGGCGCGCTCGACCGGTTCGACGACGTCGGCCCACGACGCGGGCGTGGCCGGCAGCGCGGCACGCTCGACGGCGGCCGCCGCGTCGGCGAGCAGCACGTCGAGGGCGGGCGTCACGTGTTCGGGTCGGATGGAGCCAAAGCGCGGCAGATCGGAAAAATCGAGGAGCGGGTTGTCTTGATGCGTGGCGGTAGTGGACATAAGGCTTCCTGTCTGACGCGGGTGAAGGGGGCGGTGCGGCGCTCGCGCGTGCCGTCTCGTGCTGGGTCGCTCGACGCCCGGCGCATGGCGGCACCGGCTACGGACATTATTGGGGCGGGGGCGCCGATTCCAATCCATCGGCTGACAAATTAACAGATGTTGCGGTGCGTTGGGCGCGCGTTGGGGCAGGCCGCGGGCCGCGGGATCCGGCGACGCGGTAAGGAGGCGGTGGCTGTGCGAGAGAGAAGGGCGGGTGATGATCCGGTGGACGAGACGGATGAGTCGCCTCACTCCGCCTCGCGCTCACCGCCCAGCGGTTACGCCTTGGCCGCGTCCGCCTCGCGCTCGGCCGCTTCGATCGTGTTGACGAGCAGCATCGTGATCGTCATCGGGCCGACGCCGCCCGGCACCGGCGTGATATGGCCGGCCACTTCCTTGACACCCGCGAAGTCGACGTCGCCGCACAGCTTGCCGGCGTCGTCGCGATTCATGCCGACGTCGATCACGGTCGCGCCCGGCTTCACCATGTCCGCGGTCAGGATGTTGCGCAGACCGGTCGCGGCGACCACGACGTCGGCGTTGCGCGTGTGCGCGGCCAGATCGCGCGTCTTGCTGTGGCAGATCGTGACGGTCGCGCCCGCTTCGAGCAGCAGCAGCGCCATCGGCTTGCCGACGATGTTCGAGCGGCCGATCACGACCGCGTTCGCGCCCTTCAGATCGATGCCGTAGGCCGCGAACATCTTCATCACGCCGTACGGCGTGCACGGACGGAACAGCGGCTGACCCGTCATCAGCGCGCCCGCATTGGCGACGTGGAAACCGTCGACGTCCTTCTCGGGCGCGATCGCCTCGATCACCTTGTGGCTGTCGATGTGCTTCGGCAGCGGCAGCTGCACGAGAATGCCGTGGATGGCCGGATCGCGATTCAGCTCGTCGATGCGCGCGAGCAGGTCGGCTTCGGGCAGATCGGCCGGATAGCGGTCGAACGACGAGCCGAGGCCGTTGTCGTGGCAGGCCTTCACCTTGTTGCGCACATACACTTCGCTGGCCGGATTGTCGCCGACCAGAATCACGGCGAGGCCCGGCTGATGACCGCGGGCGGTCAGGGCGGCGGCGCGCGCCGCGACGTCGGCGCGCAGGGTCTTGGAGAGGGCGAGGCCGTCGATCAGTTTGGCAGTCATGGTCGGTCGAACGTTGGGTCGAGATTGGGATCGGGAATCAGGTCGGGACAGACGGTTTGGCAGGCGGGGCGAAGCGCTCGCGCGGAGGGGCGCGCGACGGCGTGCTTCGGCTGGCTGACGGAGCCACGGAGCCCCGTCGCCCTGCGACAGGCGCGCTGCCGGTTCGGGCAAGGCGCCGCTGCGAAGTCCGACATTATACCGGCGCGGGGGCGCGCTTTCGCAGTGGATTCGGGGCGCGCGGCGCGCGTGGGAGCGTCCGGGATGTGAGGCGGCGGCCCTGTGGCGGCCAGGAAGCGCACTGCGAGCAGCGGGGCAGGCCGCTCGCACGCCACCCGCACGCCGGACTCGGCGTCGGTCAGGCCGTCGCGAACCGGCGACGCAACCGCCACGGATGGCGGCCACGTACCAACGGCCCCTCCGAACGAAAGGCCGCCCGTGCCTCTGTTACTGCGCCGTTTGCGGCTTGTTCGACAGCGCGAGTCGCAGCAGATCGGCGACCGTGTTGACGTTCAGCTTTTCCATGATGTTCGCGCGATGCGCTTCGACCGTCTTGATGCTGATGCCGAGGTCGTCGGCGATCTGCTTGTTCAGGCGGCCCGCGATGATCCGCTCGAGCACCTGATGCTCGCGCGCGGTCAACTTGCCGAGGCGCTCGGCCGCGGCGCGCTGCTGCTGGACGCTGGTGCTTTCGCTGCGTGCCTTGTTGAGCATGCGCTCGACGAGCTTGCGCAGTTCGGCTTCGTCGAACGGCTTTTCGATGAAGTCCATCGCGCCTTTTTTCATCGTCGACACCGCCATCGGCACGTCGCCGTGGCCCGTCACGAAGATGATCGGCAGCGACGCGTTGTCGGCGATCAGGCGTTCCTGCAACTCGAGCCCGCTCATGCCGGACATCCGCACGTCGAGGATCAGACACGCGATCTGGCCCGGATGCTGATGGGGCTGCCATGCGTCGATGAACTGCTCGGCGCTCGAGAAGCACTGAACGCGGTAGCCGTTCGCCTCCAGCAGCCAGCGCAGCGAATCTCGCACGGCCTCGTCGTCGTCGACGACAAAGACGGTTTCCTGTGTGGTGACTGGGCTGTTCATAGCTCTCCCGTAACGGTTTGTGGTATCGGCGCCTCGGACCCGCCGTTGCTCGGGCCGTCAGGCTCCCCAATGGGCAGACTGCAATGGAACGTGGCGCCCGTGATGTGGCCGTCGGATTCGACGTTGTTGACCACCCACAGACGGCCGCGGTGCGATTCGATAATCGAACGGCAAATGTTCAGCCCCATGCCCATGCCATCGGACTTGGTGCTGTAAAACGGTTCGAACAGACGCTCGGCGGTCGCTTCGTCGACGCCGGGCCCCTGGTCGACGACGCTGATGCAGACGAAGCCGCTCTCCAGTCGCACGACCACGCGGATGACTGGGTCGACCGCGTTCGGGCGCGCTTCGGCCATCGCCTCGACGCCGTTCTTCAGCAGGTTCACGAGCACCTGCTCGATCAGCACCGGATCGACGTAGATCACCGGCAGCCGCGAGCGCAGATCGGTAACGATGCGAATGCGCCGCTTCCTTGCCTCGATTTCGGCGAGACCCACCGCGTCCGCGACGATATCCGCGACCCGCGTGGCCTGCCGCTTCGGCTCGCTGCGCTTCACGAACTCGCGGATACGCTTGATGATCATGCCGGCGCGCACCGCCTGCTGCGCGGTCTTTTCGAGCACCGGCAGCAGATTGTCGGGCGTCGTTCGACCGGATTTAACCAGTGCGACGGTTCCGGAGCAATAGTTATTGATGGCGGCGAGCGGCTGGTTCAGTTCGTGCGCGAGCGACGAGGCCATTTCACCCATCGTCATCAGGCGGCTCGTGAACTGCAGCTTCTCGTCCTGCTGGCGCGCGAGTTCCTGCGCGCGCTTGCGGGTCGTGATGTCGGTCGCGATCTGCATCTGCGCGAGATGGCCGTCGACCCACTGGATGTATTGGCGTCGCACCTCGAACCACTTCTGGATGCCGGGGATGTAGATTTCCTGCGCGTCGGCGGTGCTTTCGGTCAGCGCGGCGGCGGGCAGGCCGACGAAGGTGTCGACCATGTCGATCGAATCGGACGACGCCTGCGAGGCGTCGAAGCCGCCGCCCGCGAGTTCGAGGTGGCCGTCCGGGCGGATGCCGAACAGATGCCGGTAATAGCGGTTCGCGAACAGCAGCTCGGCTTCGTCGGCGGCGAGCACGGACACTGCCGCGTCGAGGCTTTCGAGCACGGTCGTGAAGCGTTCGTGGGCGGCGGCGAGCTCTTCGCGCGCGCGCTTCGGCTCGGTGATGTCGGTCATCGACGACATCCAGCCGGTCTGGCGGCCCGAGCTGTCGATCAGCGGCGACACGTAGAGCCGCGCGTGGAACGTCGAGCTGTCCTTGCGCCGCACGCGCAGCTCGAAGCCGGACGAGGGCGCCTTGCCGCGCAGCGTCATGTCGAGCTGACGCTGCATCTCGGGGTACGCGTCGCGCGGCCAGTAGGCGAACGGCGCGCTCTTGCCGACGAGGTCGCTTTCGTCCCAGCCGGTCATGCGGCAGAACGCCGGGTTCACGTGCGTGATGCGGCCGTGCATGTCCAGCACGCGCATGCCGATCAGCACGGAGTTTTCCATCGCGCGGCGGAAAAACGCTTCCGCGTAGAGCGCCTGCTGCGCCTCGAAGCGCTGGCGCGTGTGCTTCCACAGACTCCACAGGCTCCACAGTACGAAGCAGGAGAGGCCGGCCACCAGCCACACCAGCGTGTTGTTCGTGAAGTTGGTGATCTGCGGGAACGCGTACACGCGCACCGAAATGCCCTGGCCCGGCGGGTCGAGCGGCAGGTCGTAGAACATGTCGCGCGGCAGGCGCGGGCGGGT
This sequence comes from Paraburkholderia sp. MM6662-R1, assembly GCF_050436245.1. Taxonomy (NCBI): domain Bacteria; kingdom Pseudomonadati; phylum Pseudomonadota; class Betaproteobacteria; order Burkholderiales; family Burkholderiaceae; genus Paraburkholderia; species Paraburkholderia sp. MM6662-R1. The sequence continues at coordinate 4,167,911 of NZ_JBNDLV010000001.1, forward strand.
CGACGTGGTGGTCAACTCGCGGTTGTTCGCGTCGATGATCGAGATCTTGTATTTGGCCGACAGCTCGGGCGGGATGTCGCGCTTCAGAATGCCTTCCACCGAGAACACCGCGGCGATGGTGCCGAGGAAATCGCGGTCGCGGAAGATCGGCGTTTGCAGCGTGATGAAGCCGTTGCCGAGGTCGTCGTAGATGAGCGGCGAGTACACCTGGCGGCGCGTGTTGCGCGCCTCGGCGAAGCCGGCCTTGACAGCTTCGTCCATCTGCGCGTCGTTCGGACGCGCGAGCCGCTGGCCGAGCACCGGCGGCGCGGCGTTGGGCCAGCGCGGCTGCTGCTGGCCCGTGTACCAGTTCATGTAGAGGATCTCAGGATGCCCCTGCATGATGTCCGTGGTGCTCACCTGGAACGAATGCTCGTCGGCATGGCCGGCGGCGAGGTCGCGCGCGAGTGCCTGGATCTGCTCTTGCGCGCCCGTCATCGACAGGCGGATCTGCTGCTGCGCCCACGCGACGTTGCGGTACAGCGTGTCTTCCTGCTGTTGCTGCTCGCGCCGGTTCAGACTCCACAGAATCAGGCTCATGACGACCAGGAACACCAGGATCGACAGGAGCGGCGTCAGCAAATAGGAATTGGACCACCAGGGTCCGTGGTGCCAGCGCGAGGACGGCGACGAATCCGCCGGCGAACCCGCGGTGCGCGCCGAGCGAGAGAAGAGCCGTTCGGTCAACATGCGTGGCATTGTAGCTCAGCACGTCCCCGACAAATGGCGCAAAAAAGCACGGAAAGTGCAGTTAATCGGCGCAAACTAGCCGGCGGATCAGTCGATCGGCAGTCAAACCAGGTTGCGTCGCAGCAATTTTCCGCATTATGAGAATTGATCTCGTAATTTGAAAATTTGGTTGCGCTGACGTCGGGACCCTTATTACAATCGGCCGGAGCTGCCGCGGCCATTCCTGCGTCCGCGTCGTCTGTTCAAAGTGCGTTCCCCATACCCAGGAGACGAGCATGTCCGCTGTACCCGACGAAGTCATGAAATATGTCGCCGCCGATAAAGACGACGATCCCCAGGAAACCGGCGAATGGCTGGAAGCGCTGGATGGCGTGATTTCTGCAGTAGGCCCTGACCGTGCCCACTACCTGATCGAAAAACAGATCGAATTCGCACGCGTGCACGGCGAACATCTGCCGTTCTCCGCTAACACCCCTTACATCAACACGATTCCGGTCGCGCGCCAGGCCAAGAACCCCGGCGACCAGGACATCGAACACCGTATCCGCTCGTACACCCGCTGGAACGCGATGGCGATGGTGCTGCGCGCCGGCAAGGAAACCAACGTCGGCGGCCACATCGCGTCGTTCGCATCGGCCGCCACGCTGTACGACGTGGGCTATAACCACTTCTGGCACGCACCGTCGGCCGAGCACGGCGGTGACCTCGTGTTCGTGCAGGGCCACTCGTCGCCGGGTGTCTACTCGCGCGCGTTCCTGCTCGGTCGCCTGACCGACAAGCAGCTCGACAACTTCCGCCAGGAAGTCGGCGGCGAGGGCATCTCGTCGTATCCGCATCCTTGGCTGATGCCGGACTTCTGGCAATTCCCGACCGTGTCGATGGGCCTGGGCCCGATCATGGCGATCTACCAGGCGCGCTTCATGAAGTACCTGCAGGCGCGCGGCATCGCGAAGACCGACGGCCGCAAGGTCTGGGCCTTCCTCGGCGACGGCGAAACGGACGAGCCGGAATCGCTCGGCGCGATCGGCATGGCCGGCCGCGAGCGTCTGGACAACCTCGTGTTCGTGATCAACTGCAACCTGCAGCGTCTCGACGGTCCGGTGCGTGGCAACGGCAAGATCATCCAGGAACTCGAAAGCGAATTCCGCGGCGCCGGCTGGAACGTCATCAAGGTCATCTGGGGCAGCCGCTGGGATGCGCTGTTCGCGCGCGACAAGTCGGGCGCGCTGATGCGCCGCATGATGGAAGTCGTCGACGGCGAGTACCAGACGTACAAGTCGGAGTCGGGCGCGTTCGTGCGCGAACACTTCTTCAACACGCCGGAGCTGAAGGCGCTGGTCGCCGACTGGTCCGACGACGACATCTGGAATCTGAACCGCGGCGGCCATGATCCGCACAAGATCTACGCGGCGTTCACGGAAGCGACGAATTCGAAGGGCCAGCCGACCGTCATCCTCGCGAAGACGATCAAGGGCTACGGCATGGGCGAAGCCGGCCAGGCGATGAACATCACCCACCAGCAGAAGAAGATGCAGGTGGAGCAGCTGAAGAAGTTCCGCGACCAGTTCCGTCTGCCGATCACGGACGAGCAGATCGTCGACGTGCCGTACCTGACGTTCGAGGAAGGCTCGAAGGAACTCGAATACATGCGCCAGAAGCGCATGGACCTCGGCGGCTATCTGCCGGCGCGTCGTCAGAAGGCCGAGTCGCTGCCGGTGCCGGAACTGTCGGCATTCGAGCCGCTGTTGAAGGGCACGGGCGAAGGCCGCGAGATCTCCACGACGATGGCGTTCGTGCGGATCCTGAACATCCTGCTGAAGGACAAGACGCTCGGCAAGCGCGTCGTGCCGATCGTGCCGGATGAATCGCGTACGTTCGGCATGGAAGGTCTGTTCCGTCAGATCGGTATCTGGAATCAGGACGGCCAGAAGTACGTGCCGGAAGATTCCGACCAGCTGATGTTCTACCGTGAGTCGGAGACCGGTCAGATCCTGCAGGAGGGCATCAACGAAGCCGGCGGCATGGCCGACTGGATCGCGGCCGCGACGTCGTACTCGACGCACGGCGAGATCATGATCCCGTTCTACATCTTCTACTCGATGTTCGGCTTCCAGCGCATCGGCGACCTCGCATGGGCCGCTGGCGACATGCGCTCGCGCGGCTTCCTGCTGGGCGGCACGGCGGGCCGCACGACGCTGAACGGCGAAGGCCTGCAACACGAAGACGGCCACTCGCTGATGTGGGCGGCTTCGGTGCCGAACTGCATCAGCTACGACCCGACGTTCGGCTACGAACTCGCGGTCATCGTGCAGGACGGTCTGCGCCGCATGGTCGCCGACCAGGAAGACGTCTACTACTACGTCACCGTGATGAACGAGAACTACGAGCACCCGGCGATCCCGCAGGGCGAGACCGTGGCGGCCGACATCATCAAGGGCATGTACTCGTTCAGCAAGACCGCAGCCGATAAAAAGGCGCCGCACGTGCAACTGATGGGCGCGGGCACGATCTTCAACGAAGTGATCGCCGCGGCCGACCTGCTGAAAAACGACTGGGGCGTCAACGCCGACCTGTGGAGCGTGCCGAGCTTCACCGAGCTCGCGCGCGAAGGTCACGAAGTGCAGCGCTGGAACCTGTTGCACCCGACCGAAGAGAAGAAGCTGTCGCACGTCGAGAAGCTGTTGAAGGATGCGCCGGGTCCGGTCATCGCATCGACCGACTACGTGCGCGCGCTGAGCGAGCAGATCCGCGCGTTCGTGCCGCAGAAGTTCGTCGTGCTGGGCACTGACGGCTACGGCCGTTCGGACACGCGCGAGAAGCTGCGTCACTTCTTCGAAGTCGATCGCTACTGGGTCACGGTCGCCGCGCTGAACGCGCTGGCGGACGAAGGCACGATCGAACGCAAGGTGGTCGCCGAGGCGCTCAAGAAGTACAACCTTGATCCCGCCAAACCCAACCCGATGACCGTCTAAGGCATCACCCGTGTGCCACGATGCACGCGCTTGCTCCTCATCGCGAGGGGCCGGCGGCGTGCGCGGCCCAGGAGACACTAACAATGAGTCAAGCGATCGAAGTCAAGGTGCCGGACATCGGCGATTACAAGGACGTCCCTGTGATCGAGGTGCTGGTGAAGGCGGGTGACACCGTCGAAAAAGAGCAATCGCTCGTTACGCTGGAATCCGACAAGGCGACGATGGACGTGCCGAGCTCGGCCGACGGCGTCGTCAAGGAAGTGAAGGTCAAGGTCGGCGATGCGGTGTCCGAAGGCACGCTGATCATCGTGCTCGAAGGCGCCAACCCCGCTGCCGCGGCGCCCGCGCCGGCTGCCGCACCGGCTCCTGCTCCTGCGCCGGCGGCCGCTCCCGCTGCGGCGCCCGCACCCGCGGCGGCAGGCGGTGGCGTGCAGGAAATCAAGGTGCCGGATATCGGCGACTACAAAGACGTTCCCGTGATCGAGATCGCGGTGAAGGTAGGCGATCGTGTCGAGAAGGAACAGTCGCTCGTCACGCTCGAATCCGACAAGGCGACGATGGATGTGCCCAGCTCGGCCGCCGGCGTCGTCAAGGAAGTGAAGGTGAAGGTTGGCGATACCGTGTCGGAAGGCTCGGTCATCGTCGTGATCGAAGCGGAAGGCGGCGCTGCCCCGGCACCCGCGCCGGCACCGGCCGCGAAGGCGCCGACTGAAAAGCCGTTCGACGCGCCGGCCACGCCGACCCCGGCACCGGCCGCGCCGTCCGCGCTCGCGCAGGCGCCGCTGATCCCGGCTGGAGAAGGCGGCTCGCGTCATCCGAGCCATGCGTCGCCGTCGGTGCGCAAGTTCGCGCGCGAACTCGGGGTGGACGTCGGCCAGGTGAAGGGCACCGGTCCGAAGGGCCGCATTACGCAGGCCGACGTGACCGCGTTCGTGAAGGGCGTGATGACGGGCCAGCGCGCGGCGCCGGCTGGTGCGGCCGCGCCGGCCGCCGGCGGTGGCGAGCTGAATCTGCTGCCGTGGCCGAAGGTCGACTTCACGAAGTTCGGTCCGATCGATCCGAAGCCGTTGTCGCGTATCAAGAAGATCTCGGGCGCGAACCTGCATCGCAACTGGGTCATGATTCCGCACGTCACGAACAACGACGAAGCGGACATCACCGAGCTCGAAGCGCTGCGCGTCAAGCTGAACAAGGAACACGAGAAGGCGGGCGTCAAGTTCACGATGCTCGCGTTCGTGATCAAGGCCTGCGTGGCGGCCCTGAAGAAATTCCCGACCTTCAACGCGAGCCTCGACGGCGACAACCTGGTGTTCAAGCAGTACTACCACATCGGTTTTGCCGCTGACACGCCGAACGGCCTCATGGTGCCGGTGATTCGCGACGCGGACAAGAAGGGCCTCGTCGACATCGCGAAGGAAATGGCCGACCTGTCGAAGGCCGCGCGCGAGGGCAAGCTGAAGCCGGACCAGATGCAGGGCGGCTGCTTCTCGATCTCGTCGCTGGGCGGTATCGGCGGCACGCACTTCACGCCGATCATCAATGCGCCTGAAGTCGCGATTCTCGGCCTGTCGCGCAGCGCGATGAAGCCGGTGTGGGACGGCAAGCAGTTCGAGCCGCGCCTGACCATGCCGCTGTCGCTGTCGTACGACCATCGCGTGATCGACGGAGCGGAAGCCGCGCGCTTCAACGCATACCTCGGTTCGATTCTTGCCGATTTCCGGCGTGTGATTCTTTGACCGGCTGGTGAGGTCCGCCGGCGCGGGCGCGGATGGTTTCGACCGATCTGCGTCGCGCCGTCCGCGCGTTCGCGTGCGCTGTGCGCGTCGAAGGCGCCGCTCATCATCGATCAATAAGAGAAGGGGACACCATGAGTCTCGTCGAAGTAAAAGTGCCGGACATCGGTGACTTCAAGGACGTCGACGTCATCGAAGTCAACATCAAGCCGGGCGACACCATCGAAAAAGAGCAGTCGCTGCTGACGCTCGAATCCGACAAGGCGTCGATGGAAGTGCCGAGCGATACCGCCGGCACCGTCAAGGAAGTGCGTATCAAGCCGGGCGACAAGGTCTCGCAGGGCACGGTCATCGCGCTCGTCGAGGCAACGGCGGGCGGCGCGGCTGCGGCCGCGCCGGCGCCGAAAGCGCCCGAGAAGGCGGCTCCCGTGCCGGCGCCTGCCGCTGCGGCGCCGAAGGCCGCCGCACCGGCTGCGCAAGCCGGCAGCTATTCGGGCAGCGCCGACATCGAGTGCGACATGCTCGTGCTCGGTTCGGGCCCCGGCGGTTATTCGGCCGCGTTCCGCTCCGCCGACCTCGGCATGAAGACCGTGCTGGTCGAGCGTTATCCGACGCTCGGCGGCGTGTGTCTGAACGTCGGCTGCATCCCGTCGAAGGCGCTGCTGCACACCGCGCTCGTCATCGACGAAGCGGCTGATCTTGCCGCCCACGGCATCACGTTCGGCAAGCCGCAGATCGATCTCGACAAGCTGCGCGATTTCAAGTCCGGCGTGGTCAAGAAGCTGACCGGCGGTCTCGCCGGCATGGCGAAGGCGCGCAAGGTCGAAGTGGTGGTCGGTACGGGTGCGTTCGTCGATCCGAACCACATGGAAGTGCAGACCGAGGGCGGCAAGAAGGTCGTCAGGTTCGACCAGGCGATCATCGCAGCGGGCTCGGAAGCGGTGAAGCTGCCGTTCATTCCGGAAGATCCGCGGGTGGTCGATTCGACCGGCGCGCTCGAACTGCGCCAGATTCCGCAGCGCATGCTCGTGATCGGCGGCGGCATCATCGGTCTCGAAATGGCAACCGTGTACTCGACGCTCGGCGCGAACATCGACGTGGTCGAAATGCTCGACGTCCTGATGGCCGGCGCGGACCGCGATCTGGTCAAGGTCTGGGAGAAGTACAACAGCAAGCGTTTCGCGAACGTGATGCTGAAGACCAAGACGATCGCCGCCGAAGCGAAGGACGACGGCATCTACGTGTCGTTCGAGGGCGAGCAGGCGCCGGCCGAGCCGCAACGCTACGACCTCGTGCTGGTGGCCGTCGGCCGCTCGCCGAACGGCAAGCGGATCGGCGCGGAAAAGGCCGGCGTCGCGGCGACGGATCGCGGCTTCATCGAAGTCGACAGGCAACAGCGCACGAATGTGCCGCACATCTTCGCGATCGGCGACATCGTCGGTCAGCCGATGCTTGCGCACAAGGCCGTGCACGAAGGCCACGTGGCGGCGGAAGCCGCGCATGGCGAGAAGGCGTACTTCGACGCGCTGCAGATTCCGTCGGTGGCCTACACCGATCCGGAAGTGGCTTGGGCCGGCAAGACGGAAGACCAGCTGAAAGCCGAAGGCGTCAAGTTCGGCAAGGCGGTGTTTCCGTGGGCCGCATCGGGTCGCGCGATCGCCAACGGTCGCGACGAGGGCTTCACGAAGCTGCTGTTCGATGAGGAAACGCATCGCGTGATCGGCGGCGGTATCGTCGGTCTGAACGCGGGCGACCTGATCAGCGAAGTCTGTCTCGCGATCGAGATGGGCGCGGACGCAACGGATATCGGCAAGACGATCCATCCGCATCCGACGCTCGGCGAATCGATCGGCATGGCGGCGGAGTTGTATGAAGGCGTCTGTACCGATCTGCCGCCCGTCAAGAAGAAGTAACGCGGTGCGCCGCGCCTGCGTGACGACATGCGGGCGCGGCAAAGCCGGTCGAGCCGTACGGCAAAGAAAAACGGCGCGCTCCATGGCGGAGCGCGCCATTTCTGTTTTCGTGGCGGCCAGTGGCGGGCAAAAAAATCCCGGCTTGGCGGCCGGGCAAACGATACGCCATTGCAACGTATCGGAGCGTTCGGCTCATCAAACCGTATAAGCGGCAACGGCACGACGCTGTTGCTTGCGATAACGCCGGCGCAGCGCATAGGCTGGGCCGGCGTGAAAGACGACGCGAGGCATAAAGCCTGGCGTGTTGACGCGTGAAGCTTAGACGGCCTTCTTGGCGGCGGCGCGCGATGCTTGCGCAGCGGCTTGCGAAGCTGCCTTCGAAGCGGCCGTTGCAGCTGCGTTGAAGTTGCTTTCGGCGATTTCGACAGCCTGGCGGGTTGCCTTGTGGACCGTTTCGTACGTGGTGTTGGCGGCGGTGATAGCCGACTTCATCACGGCGACAGCGGTTTCCGAACCGGCCGGTGCGTTCTTGGCGACGTTTTCGACGAGCGCCTGAACCTTGCGGTTTTGCTCTTCGAATTGCGCTTCCGCGACGCGCGTGAATTCACCCTGCGTTGCCGAAACGATTTCGTACACATGGCGGCCATACGACAGCGCCTTTTCAGCTACCGGCTGGGCGAGGCTTGCTTGCAGTGCCAGCAGTTCCTGCGCATCCTTCACGGACAGCGCGCGTTGGGCATTTTCCTGGCTTTCGGCGAGCGTCGACTTCACAACTTGCAGATTCAGCTCGACCAGCTTTTCGACACCTTCAAATGCTTTGGTCGTCAGGCCGAACAGGGTTTCGAAGTTGGCTTTCTGGGCTGCGGCGAATTGCTCAGGGGTCAGCAGAGTCATGGTTTACGCTCCTGGATTGCGGCCGGTCTGTGCGGACCGCATTGGGTGGGTGGCGAGACGCAGATTCATCGTCTCCCCGGACCGCGATGTTTTGTGCATCGCAGCAATGGTTCCCATTTTAGGATGCCCACAAGGAATGTCAAGCGCTTTTTGTGCATCGCACAATGTCAAGAAAATGGCGACAAAACAATAGGTTATACAGTAGGCATGTCATTAACATGACGCGGAACGATTGCTCGTTGCACCGTGCTGGTGCGACATAAACCAACCGTTTAGCAGGCCGTCGGGAGATTATTTTTTCGTGTGGCAGCAATTCGCCCCTGAAAAACCGATCATCATCAATTCGATGTAAACCATAAGATGACAAGGAACGTTAAAGAACGATGGCAGTCGAACGCGCGTTAGCGACTTTCGTCGGACACTTAAAAAAGTCCGTCGCACGCTCGCAACGCCTTCATGGCGCGGCGCAGTAGTTTCCGCCTGTGCTCTGACAGTATTTCCCCGAATCAAGGTTGTCTCAAAATTGCCGTTATCCTGCAATGATCTGCTCGATTGGGCCGGGCGGCGATGGCGAGGCTTGCTGGCGCGACGATCGTTTTTTTTCGATCGAGGCGCGGCACTTATTCGTGTTTTCGCGATCGGAGCTGACAAGCCGGTTTAAGGAGCGCGTATAAGTGCTTCAAATTGCTAATTTTTCGTTGCTTTACTACACTTGCGGAAACCTCTCGCCGCTCCCTATCGAACACCCATGAAAACCGACATGTTTTCGTCGCTAAAAGTGCTCCACGGCGCGGCGCGCAGCACCGCTCTATCGGTGGCCGTCTCGCTGGCCGTCGCAGCGGCGTTCGCTACGCCTGTCAGCACTTTTGCAGCTACGTCTGCTGCATCCGCAAACACTTCCAAACACGCTAAAACTGCCAGGAAGCCTGCGCAGGCGGCCGCCACCGGAAAGGTGCCGAGCCATGCGGCGAAAGCCGGCAAGGGTGAGGCCGTCAAAGCCGCTGCGGCGGATGAAGATGCCCCGCACGCCGGCGTCAAACGCAAGCGCGTCACGTTCACGGCGAACGGCCGACACCGTTCGGTGATGCGACGCGTCGCGTACGAGCCGCGCCAGCCGAGCGTCGGCCAGGCGTTTGGTCTGCACGAGACGCCGGACGCGCTGATGCTGCGCTCGAGCGTCGCCTATGTGATCGACCAGAACAGCGGCGAGACGCTGTTCGACAAGAACTCGCGCGCGGTGGTACCGATCGCATCGATCAGCAAGCTGATGACCGCGATGGTGGTGCTCGATTCGAAAGAGCCGATGACCGATCAGATCGAAGTCACCGACGAAGACCGCGACTACGAGAAGAACACCGGTTCGCGTCTGTCGGTGGGCTCGGTGCTGTCGCGCGAGGACATGCTGCACATCGCGCTGATGGCGTCGGAAAACCGCGCGGCGGCGGCGCTGTCGCGCTACTACCCGGGCGGCCGTCCGGCGTTCCTCGCGGCGATGAACGCGAAGGCCAGGCAGCTCGGCATGAACGACACGCACTTCGAGAACCCGACCGGTCTGACGAGCATGAACGTGTCGAGCGCGCGCGATCTCGTGAAGATGGTCAACGCGGCGTATCAGTACCCGTTGATCCGCAAGTTCTCGACCGATCACAGCTATGAGGTGTACACCGGCAAGCGCACGCTCGCGTACAACAGCACGAACGCGCTGGTGCGCAACCCGACGTGGGACATCGGTCTGCAGAAGACCGGCTTCATCAACGAAGCGGGCGAGTGTCTCGTGATGCAGGCGACCATCCACGGCCGGCCGATGATCCTGGTGCTGCTCGATTCGTCGGGCAAGTACTCGCGTTTCGCGGACGCGACGCGTCTGCGTACGTGGCTCGACAACGGCGGCGACCAGCCGCGTATCACGAGCGCCGATGCCGGCGGTCCGGGTACCTGAAGCCGCAACGCATACTCAGCCGGTGGTAGTCAGTCCGGCTGCAGCTGACGGGCAAAGAAAAAGCCTCGCGGATGCGAGGCTTTTTTCATGGCGCCGGCGGGAGGGCAAAGGGTGCACGGCGGTTGGGCGGCCGCCCCCTTTACTAATGCTGGCCGTGCGAGCCATGTGAGCCGTGCCCGCCGTGCGCATGGTCCTGCTGCGGCTGCGGGCGGTAGCCGAGCGATTCCGAAATCATCAACGCGGTCTGGCTCAACTGCCCGAGCCATGAATCCTGCAAACGATCGGCCGGCGCCGACAGCGACAGCCCCGCGACCAGCTTGCCGGTATCGTCGTAGATGCCGGCGGCGATGCAGCGCACGCCCAACTCCAGTTCCTCGTTGTCGCGCGCGCAGGCCTGCTGGCGCACATGCGACAGCTCGCGCTCGAGTTTCGCGAGATCGGTGATGCTGTTCTGCGTGTGGCCCGACAGACCGGTGCGTGTTGCGTAGGCACGCACGCGGGTGGCTTCGTCGGCCGCGAGGAACAGCTTGCCGACCGAGGTCAGATGAAGCGGAGCGCGCCCGCCGATCGCCCGCACCACCTGCATGCCCGAGCGCTCCGAATACGCGCGTTCGATATAGACGATTTCGTCGCCCTGACGCACCGACAGGTTCACGGTCTGCCCGGTTTCGCGGTGCAGCTCGCGCATCGGCGTGAGCGCCGCGTCGCGCACCGACAGGCGCGCCTTGACGAGATTGCCCAGTTCGAGCAGGCGCATGCCAAGACGGTAGGTGCCGGGGTCCGAACGGTCGACCAGCCGGCACATCACCATATCGTTCAGGATGCGGTGCGCGGTGGATGGATGCAGCTCCGTGCGGATGGCCAGTTCTTTCAGGCTGACCGGGTCGCTATGCGCCGCCAGTGCGTCGAGCAGGCGCATCATGCGTTCGATCACCTGGATCGAAGTTTTGGGATCCGGGTTCGTATCGCTCATATGAGAATCGGTGGATGCGTCAAACAGCGAAAACTGATTGTATCTCGTATTGTGAAAAAAGCGAACGCTTCGAGGCGCGCTTCCAACCCGGCGCGGCGTGCTTCCTATGCCTTCCGGCCGTTGGTATTGCACCGGCAAACGGCGGATAATCAGGGACGTTTCCCCGCAAGGAGGGCTCATGCGAGTCGGATTGTTCGTCACTTGCCTCATTGACCTGATGCGTCCCGAGATCGGTTTCTCCGTCATCAAGCTGATCGAAGGCGCCGGTTTCGAGGTCGTGGTGCCGCCCGCGCAAACCTGTTGCGGGCAACCTGCGTATAACTCGGGAGACCGCCGCCTCGCGCGCGACCTTGCCGAGAAAACGCTGCGCGAGTTCGAACAGTTCGACTATGTGGTGGTGCCGTCGGGCTCGTGCGGCGGCATGATCCGCGCGCACTACGGCGACCTGTTCCGCGACGATCCCGAACTGATGAACCGTTTCGGCCGCCTGCGCGGCAAGGTGTTCGAGCTGACGGATTTCCTCGTCAACGTCGCGAAGGTGCAGTTGCAACCGGGCGAGTTCACGGGACAGGTGACTTATCACGACTCGTGTTCGGGCTTGCGCGAACTGGGCGTCAAGGAACAGCCGCGCGAACTGCTCGCGCAGGTCGGCGTCGCGGTCACCGAGATGAAAGGCTGCGAGCATTGCTGCGGCTTCGGCGGCACTTTCGCGGTCAAATACGGCGATATCTCGACCGCGATCGTCGACGAAAAGTGCGCGAACATCGCCGCGAGCGGCGCCGGTGCGGTGGTGCTCGGCGACCTCGGCTGCATGTTGAATATCGAAGGGCGGCTGCGCCGCAACGGCGACTCGACGACGCGCGTGCTGCATATCGCACAGGTGCTGGCCGGCGACGTGTAATCCCCGCGCGGCGAACACCGCCATTGTTCGCGTCACGTTTATCTTGTCTGTCACGCATTGCGTCGGGCGCGAATGCGCCGCGCGTTTCAATCCGATCTCATCAGGGCCGCCATGCAAGTCCAATCGATGCAGTTCAAGGCTCGCGCCGGCCAGAAACTCGCCGACCAGCGCCTGCAGCAGAACCTGACCAAGCTGTCCACGAAGTTCGTGTCGGCGCGCGCGAGCGCGATGACCGCGATCGATTTCCCCGCGACGCGGGCCGCGCTCAAGGAGCGCCGTGATCGCGCGCTCGAGAATCTCGACGTGTGGCTCGAAACCTTCGAGCGCGAGGCGACCCGGCGCGGCGTGACTGTGCTGTTCGCGGAGACCACGCAGGAGGCCGCGCGGCTCGTCGGCGACATTGCGCGCAAGCACGACGTGAAGAAGGTGATCAAGACCAAGTCGATGGTCACCGAGGAAATGCGTCTGAACGAAGTGCTCGGGCAGATAGGCGTGCAGTCGATCGAAACCGACCTTGGCGAATACATCCTGCAGATCAACGACAACGAGCCGCCAAGCCACATCATCGCGCCGGTCGTTCACAAGGATAAGGACGAGATCGCCGATCTGTTCGCGAAGACGCACGGCCGGCCGCGGCTCACCGAGATTCCCGACATGACGCGTGAGGCGCGCGAGATGCTGCGGCCGCATTTTCTGAGCGCGGACATGGGCGTGACGGGCGGCAATTTCATCATCGCGGAAACGGGCTCGGTCGCGGTCGTGACCAACGAGGGCAACGAAGGTATGTGCACGGTGTTGCCGCGCGTGCATGTCGCTGTCACCGGCATCGAGAAGGTGCTGCCGACGCTCGAGGATCTCGCGACGGCTATGCGCCTGCTGCCGCGTTCGGCAACCGGCCAGGCCACCTCGAACTATTTTTCGATGCTGACCGGGCCGCGTGGCGCGGGCGATCAGGATGGGCCCGAGCATATGTACGTGGTGCTCGTCGACGGTGGCCGCACAGGGCTGATCGGCGGCGACTTCCAGGAGATGCTTCGCTGCATCCGCTGCGGCGCGTGCATGAACCATTGCCCGGTGTATCAGAAGGTCGGCGGGCACGCATATGGCTGGGTCTATCCGGGGCCGATGGGGTCGGTGCTGACGCCGAGCTATGTCGGCATCGACAAGGCGCTCGACCTGCCGCAAGCGGCGACGTTATGCGGCGAATGCAATAGCGTGTGCCCGGTCGGTATCCCGCTGTCCGATCTGTTGCGCAAGCTGCGCGAAAAGCAGATGGAGCGACACCTGCGGCCGTGGAAGGAGCGCGCCGGGTTGGCGCTGTGGGGCTGGCTCGCGCTGCATCCCGATGCCTATGCGCTGTTTACCAAACTCGCCGTGCGCGTGCTGGAGCGCATGGGTGGGCGCAATCGGTCGATCGCCAAACTGCCGCTCGGCGGCGCGGGCTGGACCGATACGCGCGACATGCCGGCGCCGGTGGGTCGTACGTTCCGCGAGTTGTATGCCGCGCAGCGCAGCCATATTGGCTGAGCGGGCGGCATTGGGATTGGTTTGACGGCTGCGCGCTCGCGCAGCCGTCGAAACGGGCGAAGAAGCCGCCGGGATACTTCAGCGCCGCTCCGTCTTCAATGTTCGGTCATCTGCCCCGGCTGACGCGCGGGCGCATTTCTCCCCAAATCGTTGCCTCGTCCGCCGCCGTTGCCGGCTTGCGGCTGGCGCGGCGGCGGGCCGCCCGCGCCGGGGTGCGGGCCGCCATTGGCGCCACCAGGGCCGTGCGGACCGCCCGCTGCGCCCTGCGGCGGCGGGCCGCCGTGCGGTTGTCCAGGACCGCCGCCATTGTTGCCATGACCGTTGCCGTGATCGCCGTGGTGCCAGTCGTTGTCGTTCGGATGACCGCGATCCGGATAGCCACGATAGCCGGAGCCCGACGCCGGGCCGTAGTAGCGTCCCGGACCGTAATCGCCATAGCCGAGGTACACATTGGTTTGCGGCACGACCGCGGCACCCGGCGCGTATGCGGAATCGTCATAACCGTTGTAGCCGCTATAGGCGCCGTAGCCGTTGCCGTATATCGGCGTGCCGTTCGGATAGACCGCGCAGCCGCCGAGCAGCGCGGCGGCCATCAGGCCGACGGAAGGTGCAATGCGTTTCATTTTGTGGGACCGTTGCCAGTGCAAAGAAATGTAAGGGTAAGAATAAGACCGTCATTGTCGCCGTCCGTCGCGGCGGCTTTGTATGCGTTTGTAAGCTTTACTTTTGTGTGCCAGCGATGCGCCACTCGTTCCCGAAAGAGGTCTCACTTGACTGTTTCGTATCAAGCAACGATCTATCCCGCGCGGGCGGGTTTTTCCCGATTGTGAATTCCTATAGCATTTCGTTAGGGCATAGTGCGTCATAAGCTCATGCGCCCCTAATTGAAAAACACATCATGAAAAAGACAATATCGGTGTACTGGCCCCTAGCCATCGTTGTACCTCTCGCGGTGCTCGCCTTTCTGCACGTCAACGGCCAAACCGCTTCGCGCGCTTCGCAGATGCCGCTCGACGCCAATCATCTGACCGCCGAACTCGCACGCGCGGTGTCGTACGGCATGATCGACACGGCGTCGGCATTGCCGGCCAAGCCGATGCGTGCAGCCACGGCGACGCCGGCCGCCGAGGCATCGTAAGCCGGCGCGGCGGACCGCGACGCTCCGAAGCCGCGGATCTTGCTGGCTGCGCCCCGCTCGGCGCGAATCTGTCGAGATTTGTATAATCGCGGCGCAGTCCGCTGACTGTCTGACGACCTCACGCGCGGCGCCTCGGGCGTCGAAAATCCCTGATGAAAACTGTGTCCATCTGTTTCGTTTGCCTCGGGAATATCTGCCGTTCACCGACGGCGGAGGGCGTGATGCGTCATCTGGTCGACGAGGCGAAGCTTGCGGACTGCATCCTGATCGATTCGGCCGGCACCGGCAATTGGCACATCGGCGCGGCGCCCGACGAACGCGCGCAACACGCGGCCCGCCAGCGCGGCTATGCGCTCGACGCGCTGCGCGGCCGCCAGATCACGGTCGCGGACTTCGAGCGGTTCGATCTGCTGATTGCCATGGACGACCGAAACGTCGCCGCGTTGCGTCAACTGTGCCCGCGCGCACAGCGCGACAAGATCCGTCTGCTGATGGAGTTCGTGCCTGAGTCGGATGGCCGCTGGAGCGGCGCGCGAGAGGTTGTCGATCCGTATTTCGGCGGCGCGGAAGGCTTCGAGTTGGTGCTCGATCAGTGCGAAGCAGCCTGCCGCGGGCTGATCGCCGCGCTGCGCCCGCAGTTGCTCGCGTAGGCATCGGGCGAAGAACGCAGACGCACTACACGGTTGGGGGCGCGGCGTCGACGTATGGCGATCAATTAAGCGAATGACACAAAATTTACCGCCCATACTTGACTAAAACGCTCATGTATTTATACTTGACCAAACTTGTCGAGAATTGCGGTTCCCACATCATATGAGACTCACCACGAAAGGCCGTTTCGCCGTCACGGCGATGATCGACCTGGCGCTGCGCCAGGAGCAGGGCCCGGTGACGCTTGCGGGTATCAGCCAGCGCCAACACATCTCCCTGTCGTATCTCGAGCAGCTGTTTGGCAAGCTGCGCCGTCATGAAATCGTCGAATCCGTGCGCGGACCGGGCGGTGGCTACAATCTCGCGCGCCGTGCCGAAGAGGTGACGGTAGCCGACATCATCATCGCGGTCGACGAACCGCTCGACGCCACCCAGTGCGGCGGTAAGGGCACATGCGAAGGCACCAAGCAGCACGACGGCCACTGCATGACGCATGAGCTGTGGTCGACGCTGAACCAGAAAATGGTCGAATATCTCGATTCGGTTTCGCTGAAGGATCTGGTGGATCAGCAGCGTTCGCGCGAAGGCACGCCGGCCGTGCTGCGCGACAGGCGCAACGACGCGCCGGCGGTCGAACCCGTGCGCGTGGCGCCCAAGGGTCCAAATTCTGTTTTCAACATGGCCGGTTCGTGAAGCGCGGCACGCAATAGAAAAACCCTCGCCGCAGCCCCATATCGAACCCAGAAGCCAGAGCACATGACGTCCCCGGAGCAATTGATGAATAACGACTCTCTCCATCTGCCCATCTACATGGACTACAGCGCCACGACGCCGATCGATCCGCGTGTGGTGGACAAGATGATCCCGTATCTGCGCGAGCAGTTCGGCAATCCCGCGTCGCGTAGTCACGCTTATGGCTGGACCGCCGAGCGCGCAGTCGAGGAAGCGCGCGAGCAGGTGGCCGCGCTCGTGAACGCCGATCCACGCGAAATCATCTGGACCTCGGGTGCGACGGAGTCGGACAACCTCGCTCTGAAAGGTGCCGCGCACTTCTACAAGAGCAAGGGCAAGCACATCATCACGGTGAAGACCGAGCACAAGGCGGTGCTGGACACCACCCGCGAGCTCGAGCGCGAAGGCTTCGAAGTCACCTATCTGGATGTCAAGGACGACGGTCTGATCGACCTCGACGCGTTCAAGGCGGCGCTGCGCCCGGACACGATTCTGGTGTCGGTGATGTCGGTCAACAACGAGATCGGCGTCATCCAGGACATCGAGGCGATTGGCGAGATCACGCGCGAGAAGGGCATCATTTTCCACGTCGACGCGGCGCAGGCCACCGGCAAGATCCAGATTGATCTGCAGAAGCTGAAGGTCGACCTGATGTCGTTCTCGGCGCACAAGACCTACGGCCCGAAGGGCATCGGCGCGCTTTACGTGCGTCGCAAGCCGCGTATCCGTATCGAGGCGCAGATGCACGGCGGCGGTCACGAGCGCGGCATGCGTTCGGGCACGCTCGCCACGCACCAGATCGTCGGCATGGGTGAAGCGTTCCGTATCGCGCGTGAAGAGATGGCGACCGAAAACGAGCGCATCCGCATGCTGCGTGACCGGCTGCTGAAAGGCCTGTCGCAAATCGAGGAAGTGTATGTGAACGGCGACATGGAAAAGCGTGTGCCGCACAACCTGAACATCAGCTTCAATTTCGTCGAAGGCGAATCGCTGATCATGGCGGTGAAGGATGTCGCGGTGTCGTCGGGCTCGGCGTGCACATCGGCGTCGCTGGAGCCGTCGTACGTGCTGCGCGCGCTTGGCCGCAACGACGAACTCGCGCACAGCTCGATCCGCTTCACGGTGGGACGCTTCACGACCGAGCAGGAAATCGACTACGTGATCAACCTGCTGAAGTCGAAGATTTCCAAGCTGCGCGATCTGTCGCCGCTGTGGGAAATGCACAAGGACGGGATCGATCTGTCGACCATCCAGTGGGCCGCGCACTGACGCGCCGGCTGGACGAAGCGGACGTCGAACGTTCATCGCATTGCAGGTTGAAACGAATCAAGGAGTGTAATCATGGCTTATAGCGACAAGGTCCTCGACCACTACGAAAACCCGCGCAACGTCGGTTCCTTCGCGAAGGACGACGACACGGTCGGTACCGGCATGGTCGGCGCGCCGGCCTGCGGCGACGTGATGAAGCTGCAGATCCGCGTCGGCGCGGACGGCATCATCGAAGACGCGAAGTTCAAGACCTACGGCTGCGGCTCGGCCATCGCATCGAGCTCGCTCGTCACCGAATGGGTGAAGGGCAAGACGCTCGACCAGGCGATGTCGATCAAGAACACGCAGATCGCCGAAGAACTGGCACTGCCGCCGGTGAAGATCCATTGCTCGATCCTCGCGGAAGACGCGATCAAGGCAGCGGTCGCCGACTACAAGCAGCGCCACGGCGAAGCAGCGCTTGCCGAAGACGGCAAGGCCGCCTGAGCAACTGGGTAAGAACGGAGTAACCGGTGAGCGCAGCGCGGACACGCGCGCCGCGCGCTCTGGCAACTGAGAAACGTTATGGCAATTACGTTGACCGAAAAGGCAGCACAGCACGTCCAGAAGTATCTGACCCGCCGCGGTAAGGGCATCGGGTTGCGCGTCGGCGTGCGCACCACCGGTTGCTCGGGCCTCGCCTACAAGCTCGAGTACGTGGACGAAGTCGCGCCTGAAGATCAGGTGTTCGAGACGGGCGGCGTGAAGGTCGTCGTCGACCCGAAGAGTCTCGCGTATATCGACGGCACCGAGCTCGACTTCGCGCGCGAAGGGCTGAACGAAGGCTTCAGGTTCAACAACCCGAACGTGAAAGACGAATGCGGCTGCGGCGAGTCGTTCCGCGTCTAGATTCGTTACCTTCCGCGTGCGGCGGATAAAAGGCGGCGCGGGCCGCCTTTTTAGTTTGATCCGCGCTCCACTGAACCGGTCACGCCTGACAAGGCCCGACTTCTCCATACCAGTTTTCATCAACGGACTTTAATCCGATGGCCTCGCTGAACGACAGCCACTTCGATCTGTTTGGTCTGCCGGCGCAATTCGCGCTCGACGCGAGCACGCTCGATCACGCGTACCGCACCGTGCAGGCGCAGGTGCATCCGGATCGCTTCGCGGCGGCCGGCGATGCGCAAAAGCGTATCGCGATGCAGTGGGCGACGCGCGCGAACGAGGCCTATCAGACGCTGCGCGATCCGCTCAAGCGCGCGACCTATCTGCTGTCGTTGCGCGGCATCAACGTCGGCGCGGAGAACAACACGGCGATGGAGCCCGCGTTCCTGATGCAGCAGATGGAGTGGCGCGAGAACATCGAGGACGCGGCCGCGGCGAAGAACGTCGACGCGCTCGACGCGCTGCTCATCGAGTTGCGCGACGAGGAGCGTCGGCGCTTCGACAAGCTCGGCACATCGCTCGATCACGGCGCGAATCAGGCGGCGGGCGAGGCGGTGCGGCAGCTGATGTTCATCGAGCGCGTCGCGTCGGAAATCGATGCCCAGATCGAGCGGCTCGAAGGCTAGCGCGCTTTCGCGCGACGCGCGCAAAAGCGCGGCGCGGGCAAGCAACAGTAGGCAGCGACGTACTAAGCGACAAACAAAAAACCAGAGCGGCCGCGAGCCGCGGCATCACCCCAGCAACGCGAACATTCAGGACGGGGCACAACGTCCCCGAGAAGATCCAGATGGCCTTACTGCAAATCTCCGAACCCGGCATGGCGCCGGCGCCTCACCAGCGGCGTCTGGCGGTCGGTATCGATCTCGGCACCACCAACTCCCTCGTCGCCGCTGTGCGCAGCGGCGTGCCCGATGTGCTGCCCGACGAAGACGGGCACGTGCTGCTGCCGTCGGTGGTGCGTTACCTGGAGCAGGGCGGCCGTCGCATCGGCCGCCGGGCGAAGGCCGAAGCCGCGACCGACCCGCGCAATACGATCGTGTCGGTCAAGCGCTTCATGGGCCGCGGCAAGGCCGAGGTGGAGGGCGCCGAAAACGCGCCGTACGACTTCGTCGATGCGCCCGGCATGGTGCAGATCCGCACTGTCGACGGCGTGAAGAGCCCGGTCGAGGTGTCGGCTGAAATTCTCGCGACGCTGCGCCAGCGCGCCGAAGACACGCTCGGCGACGAGCTCGTCGGCGCGGTAATCACGGTGCCCGCTTACTTCGACGAAGCGCAGCGCCAGGCGACCAAGGACGCCGCGCGCCTCGCGGGGCTGAACGTGCTGCGTTTGCTCAACGAACCGACCGCTGCGGCGATCGCCTACGGTCTCGACAACGGAGCCGAAGGTTTGTACGCGGTCTACGACCTCGGCGGCGGCACCTTCGACCTGTCGATCCTGAAACTCACCAAGGGCGTTTTCGAAGTGCTCGCGGCGGGCGGCGATTCCGCGCTCGGCGGCGACGACTTCGACCATGCGCTATATCGCTATGTGCTCGAACAGGCCGGCATCGAGTCAAAGACGCTCGCGCCGCACGACGTGCGCCTGCTGCTCGATAGCGTGCGCGAGGCCAAGGAGGCGCTGTCGAGCGCGTCGCAAACCACCCTCGAGCTCACGCTTGCCAACGGCACCGCGCTCGATCTGACGATCGACGAAGCCACTTTCGAGACCATCACGGCCGCGCTGGTGCAACGCACGCTGGGCCCGACGAAAAAGGCGCTGCGCGACGCGAAGGTCACCACGAAGGAAATCAAAGGCGTCGTGCTGGTCGGCGGCGCGACGCGCATGCCGGTGATCCGCCGCGCGGTCGAGGCGTTCTTCGGCCAGCCGCCGCTCGTCAATCTCGATCCGGATCAGGTCGTCGCACTCGGCGCCGCGATCCAGGCCGATCTGCTCGCCGGCAACCGCGGGGCGGAAGGCGACGAATGGCTACTGCTCGACGTGATTCCGCTGTCGCTCGGCGTCGAGACGATGGGTGGCCTCACCGAAAAGATCATTCCGCGCAACTCGACGATTCCAGTCGCGCGTGCGCAGGATTTCACGACCTTCAAGGACGGCCAGACCGCGATGGCGATTCACGTCGTCCAAGGCGAGCGCGAGCTCGTCAGCGATTGCCGTTCGCTCGCGCGCTTCGAGCTGCGCGGCATTCCGCCGATGGCCGCCGGCGCCGCGCGCATTCGCGTGACCTATCAGGTCGACGCCGACGGCCTGCTGTCGGTGTTTGCGCGCGAGCTGGCGTCGGGCGTGGAGGCATCGGTCGTCGTGAAGCCTTCGTATGGCCTCGCCGACGACGACATCGCGCGCATGCTCGAAGACAGCTTTTCGACCGCTGAAATCGACATGCGGGCGCGCGCTCTGCGTGAGGCGCAGGTCGAAGCGCAGCGTCTCGTCGAAGCGACCGACGCGGCGCTCGCCGCCGACGCCGAGTTGCTCGACGACAGCGAACGCGCAGAACTCGACGCGTTGCTCGCCGCGCTGCGCAACGTCGCGCCAGGCGAAGACGTCGGCGCGATCGAAGCCGCGACGAAGGCGCTCGCCGAAGGCACCGACGAATTCGCCGCGCGCCGCATGAACAAGGGAATTCGCCGCGCGCTGTCGGGCCGCAAGCTCGACGAGATCTGAACGGGTGAGCGTAGCGGCAGCAACGTGCACGCGACGCGCGCTCAGGCCACGCACGAACTGCGCCCCCCACGAACCACCGATCGCGCCCGCGCGGACTTAAAAAGTCCGCGCGGCGCCAGTAAAATGGCACGGAGCCTGCACGCGGCATTGCTGGCAGCCGCCGTGCCTCAGACCCAAACGGAAACTGTATGCCTCAAATCGTTGTGCTGCCTCACGTCGAACTGTGCCCGGAAGGCGCGGTGATCGACGCCGTTCCCGGCAAGAGCATCTGCGACAACCTGCTCGATAACGGTATCGAAATCGAGCATGCGTGCGAGAAGTCGTGCGCGTGCACGACCTGCCACGTAATCGTGCGTGAGGGTTTCGCCGCCTTGACGCCATCCGAGGAAGACGAGGACGATCTGTTGGACAAGGCATGGGGGTTGGAACCGGCTTCGCGCCTGTCGTGTCAGGCGGTCATGCCGGACGAGCAGGATCTGGTCGTCGAAATTCCGCGTTACTCGATCAATCACGCGAAGGAAAATCACTAACAGGAGGGTGCCGCCATGAAGTGGACCGATACGCAAGACATCGCGATGGCTCTGACGGACAAGCATCAGGACGTCGATCCACAGCAGGTGCGTTTCACCGACCTGCACCGCTGGGTGACCGAGCTCGAAGGCTTCGACGACGATCCGAACCGTTCGAGCGAAAAGATTCTCGAAGCGATTCAGGCGGCATGGATCGAAGACGCGGATTATTGAACGCGTGTTCGAACGGGTGCATTGAACTCCAAAGAAAAGGCGATTCCGATGGAATCGCCTTTTTTCATGGCGCGTCGACGAACGTTGGGCGCCGAGCTCAGCTCAGTCGGCGACGAGGCCGCCGTTCTGAACGCGCACGCGCTCGCCGTCGCGCAACGGCGGCGCCTCGCTATAGGTGAAGTAGCGCGTCTTGCCGTCTTCCATGTGCACGCGCACCGAATAAGACGTCGTGCTGCGCAGATGTTTTTCGACCGAGTTGCCGGCGAACCCGCCGCCTAGCGCGCCGAGCAGCGTCATCGCGGTACGCCCGCCGCCGGCGCCGAATTGATTACCGACGACCCCCCCGGCCACCGCACCGCCGACCGCGCCAATGCCGGTGCCATGTCCTTCATGCCGAACCGCCGAGATCGCGACGACGGTGCCGCAAGTCCAGCAATAAGCGGCATGCGGCGCCGGCTGCTGCGCATACTGCGGCGCGGCCTGTGCCTGCTGTTGCTGCGCGTATTGCTGCTGGGTCGGAGCGGCGGCAGGGGCGGCCGGCACCGCTTGCTGAGCCTGATCCTGCCGCTGTTGCGCAGATGGCTTGACCGGCGCGGCCGAATCGACGACGCCCGGCGCTTGCGTGCTGACCTGCGCGGCCTGCGTCCGATCGTTCTGTGCGCCGTTGCCCGACGCCTTCGGGAACACGCCGGTGATCGCCGCGGTAGCGACGAGACTCGCGACGAGCACCGCGCCGGCGGCCACCGCGATCAATGGATGAAGACGACGTGGCTGCGTGGGTTGATGAGTAGGGGTGTCCATGTAGGGCCTCCGTTTCTGACAGAGCCGACTTCTTGTGAGACTGAGTGTCGGGCAATTCGATCCGGGCGGCGTTTCTATTTGTAACCGCTCAGGTGGCGCCCTCGGGCGTGGGTAGGCGCCCTTCACGCGGTGCGCTTTGGTGTCAACAAACTTCTAAGACCATCGAGGCCGCGGCGACTTGCGCGCGAACGAGCAGCTTTTACCGCTGGTTACAAACGTTGAGAAGCAGAAAACGGTCCCGCAAAGCGAAAACGCGCGCATAAGAAAACGTCCGGCATCAACCGGGCGCTCGTCAAACCATCGCATTGCGCGCGAAGCACAACGAGCGCTCGCGCCCAGCGTCGCTCAGTCTTCGCGACGCAGATGCGGGAACAGAATCACGTCGCGGATGCTCGGGCTATCGGTCAGCATCATGACCAGACGATCGATGCCGATACCGCAGCCGCCCGCCGGCGGCATGCCGTACTCGAGCGCGCGGATGTAGTCGGCGTCGTAGAACATCGCTTCCTCGTCGCCGGCGTCTTTCTGGTCGACCTGCTTCCTGAAGCGCGCGGCCTGATCTTCCGGATCGTTCAGCTCCGAGAAGCCGTTGGCGATTTCGCGGCCGGTGATGAACAGCTCGAAACGCTCGGTGATGCCTGCCACCTTGTCCGACGCACGCGCGAGCGGCGACACCTCGATCGGGTAGTCGATGATGTAAGTCGGCTCCCACAGTTGCGACTCGGCGGTCTCTTCGAACAGCGCCAGTTGCAGCGAGCCGACGCCCGCATTGAGGAACTGCGGCTGCGACGCATCGACGCCGAACTTCTTCAGCTCGGCGCGCAGGAACGTGCCGTCGGCGAGCTGCTCGTTCGTGTATTGCGGCGCGTATTTCTGGATCGCCTGCGTGATCGTGAGCCGATGGAACGGCTTCGACAGATCGAGCTCGCGGCCCTGATAAGTGATGGTGGCCGTGCCGAGCGCATCGATCGCCGCCTGGCGAATCAGCTGCTCGGTGAAGTCCATCAGCCACTTGTAATCGGTGTAGGCCGCGTAGAACTCGATCATCGTGAATTCCGGGTTGTGGCGCACGGATACGCCCTCGTTGCGGAAATTACGATTGATCTCGAACACGCGCTCGAAGCCGCCCACCACCAGCCGCTTCAGGTACAGCTCCGGCGCGATGCGCAGGAACATCTGCATGTCGAGCGCATTGTGGTGCGTCGAGAACGGCTTGGCCGCCGCGCCGCCCGGAATCGGGTGCAGCATCGGTGTTTCGACTTCCATGAAGTTCGCGTCGGCCATGTACTTGCGGATCGACGAAATCGCCTTCGTGCGCGCGACGAACGTGCGGCGCGTTTCCGGCGTGACGATCAGATCGACATAGCGCTGGCGGTACTTCATTTCCTGGTCGGCGAGACCGTGGAACTTGTCCGGCAGCGGACGCAGCGACTTCGACAGCAGACGCAGCTCGGTGCAGCGCACCGACAACTCGCCCTTGTTGGTGCGGAACAGCACGCCGCGCGCGGCGACGATGTCGCCCATGTCCCACTTCTTGAACCCGTCGTAGGTCTCCTGACCGACGTCGGCCGGTGTGATGAAGAACTGGATCTGACCCGAGCCGTCGCGCACGGTCGCGAAACTTGCCTTGCCCATCACGCGTTTCAGCATCATGCGGCCAGCGATCGCGACTTCGAGCGGATTCGCTTCGAGTGCTTCCTTGTCGGTGTGCTCGTACTGCGCCTGCAGATCTTCAGCGTGGTGCGTGGGACGGAAATCGTTCGGATAGGCGACGCCTCGCTCACGCAGTTCGCGCAGCTTTTCGCGGCGCTCGGCGATGATCTTGTTGTCGTCCGCTTCGGGCACGACAGTCGGCTGGATCGGTTCAGTCATGATGATTTGGTATTCGGTGGCCCGCCGCGGAGTGCTCCGCTGGCGGGAAGCCAGTCAGTGTAAAAACCTCAGGCGGTACTGGAAAAACGGCGAACAAATAGCGTGGAAGCAACGCAAAAGCAACGCAAAAGCAGCAACGAAGAAGGCGCGGTCCCGATCGGTGAACGGGGCCGCGCCGTGCGCGCCTAGACGCCCTGTTTCAGGCTCGCGCTGATGAACGGATCGAGGTCACCGTCGAGCACGCTCTTCGTATTGCTGATTTCGACGTTGGTGCGCAGATCCTTGATGCGGCTGTTGTCGAGCACGTACGAACGGATCTGATGGCCCCAACCCACATCGGTCTTGCCGGCTTCCAGCTTGTCCTGCTCGACCTGACGCTTGCGGATTTCCGCTTCGTACAGGCGCGATTTCAGCATCGCCATGGCTTCGGCGCGGTTGCGGTGCTGCGAGCGGTCGTTCTGGCACTGCACGACGATGCCCGACGGCATGTGCGTGATACGCACCGCGGAGTCGGTCTTGTTGATGTGCTGACCGCCCGCGCCCGAAGCACGGTACGTGTCGATGCGCAGGTCGGCCGGGTTGATGTCGACTTCGATCGAGTCGTCGATTTCCGGGTACACGAACACCGACGAGAACGACGTGTGACGACCGCCCGACGAGTCGAACGGCGACTTGCGCACGAGCCGGTGCACGCCGGTTTCGGTACGCAGGAAGCCGTACGCGTATTCGCCTTCGATCTTGATCGTCGCGTTCTTGATGCCGGCGACGTCGCCTTCGGTCTGCTCGAGCACTTCGGTCTTGAAGCCCTTGCGCTCGCAATAACGCAGATACTGGCGCAGCAGCATCGACGCCCAGTCGCACGCCTCGGTGCCGCCGGCGCCGGCCTGGATGTCGAGAAAGGCGTTGTTGGGATCGGCCGGGTTCGCGAACATCCGGCGGAATTCCATGTCGGCGACGCGTGCCTCGATGGCCTGGGCGTCACCCTCGCAGGCGAGCAGCGTGTCGTCGTCGGCTTCTTCGCGTGCCATCTCGAACAGGTCCTGCGCGTCGCGCACGTCGTTCGTGATCGACGTGAGCTTGCCGACCGTGTCGTCGAGCAGCTTCTTTTCCTTACCGAGTGCCCGGGCGTGCTTCGAGTCGTTCCAGACGTCCGGGTCTTCGAGTTCCCGGTTGACTTCGATTAGACGCAGTGCTTTGTCGTCGTAGTCAAAGATACCCCCGTAGGTCGTCCGCGCGCTTGCGCAGGTCGGCCAGAGAGGCTTCGATCGCGTTGAGACGTTCCGCTTCCATGTCGATCTTCTATTCTGCGTAAAAAGCAGAAATTATAGCCGATCGCCACGCCGCGCCGGAGCCTCGCGGGCGATCCAGCGCGTGTTCGCGATTGATTTTGCGGAAGATTTCAGCTCACCGCGTGCTCGACGATCAGTTGCACGCGCGACACGCCGTTCCATGTATCGCTCGCGAGCCGGTAGGCGACGGTGGTGCGCGCGGGCAGCGTGTCGGTGTGATTGAACCAGATCGCGTTGAAGCGCTGGCGGCCGCGCAGCAGTTGCAGCTTCAGGTGCTTGTCCTTCACCAACGCCTGCGAGGCGACCGCGAATTCGCCGGAGAACACCGGCGCCGGAAAACCCTGGCCCCAGACGGCCGCGTCGAGCATTTCGACGAATTGCGGCGTGAAGTACGCGTCTTCGAGCTCGCCGTCGGTTTCGATCGTGCGCGCGAGCGCCTGCGCGGACAGCCATTCGCGGCCGACCGCCTCGAACGCGGCGGTGAAGCGCGGCACGTCGGCGGCGGCGATCGTCAGGCCCGCGGCCATCGCGTGGCCGCCGAATTTGACGATCAGGTCCGGCTCGCGCTTCGAGATCAGATCGAGCGCGTCGCGCAGGTGGAAGCCCGCGATCGAGCGGCCCGAGCCCTTGACGAGCATGCCGGTATCGTCGGCCGGCGCGAACGTGAACGACGGGCGGTGGAACTTCTCTTTCAGCCGTCCCGCGACGATGCCGATCACGCCCTGATGCCAGCCCGGATTGAACAACGTGATCGTGGTCGCGCCGTCGGGATCGACCGTCGACAGGTCGTCCAGCGCCTGCTGCTGCATGCCCGCCTCGATTTCACGGCGCTCGCGGTTCATCGTGTCGAGCTGCTGCGCGAGTTCCCATGCGCGGCCGACGTCGTCGGTGGTCAGGCATTCGATGCCGAGCGACATGTCCGACAGCCGTCCCGCCGCGTTCAGGCGCGGTCCCAGCGCGAAGCCGAGGTCGAAGCCGGACGCGTTGCGCGCATCGCGCGCGGCGGCCCGAAACAGCGCGGCGATGCCCGGCTGCATGCGGCCGCGGCGGATGCGCTGCAGACCTTGCGCGACCAGCACGCGGTTGTTGCCGTCGAGTTTGACGACATCGGCGACGGTGCCGAGTGCGACCAGATCGAGCAGGCCGTCGAGGCGCGGCTCGGGCAGCGCGTCGCCGAATGCCCCACGGCGGCGCAGCTCGGCGCGTAGCGCGAGCAGCACGTAGAACATCACGCCGACGCCGGCGAGGCACTTGCTCGGGAACGTGCAGCCCGGCTGGTTCGGATTGACGATTGCGCGCGCGGCGGGCAGTTCGTCGCCGGGCAGGTGGTGGTCGGTGACGAGCACGTCGATGCCAAGGGCGTTGGCCGCCGCGACGCCGTCGACGCTCGCGATGCCGTTGTCGACGGTGATCAGCAGATCGGGCTTGCCGGCCGCGCCACGCGCCGCCAGCTCGACGATGTCCGGCGTGAGCCCGTAGCCGTGCTCCATGCGGTTCGGCACCAGGTAGTCGATGCGCGCGCCGAACATGCGCAGCCCGCGCACCGCGACCGCGCAGGCGGTCGCGCCGTCGCAGTCGTAGTCGGCGACGACCAGCATGCGGCGCTGCTGCTGGAGCGCGTCGGCGAGCAGCGCGGCGGCCGCGTCGCAGCCCTTCAGTTCGGCTGGCGGCACGAGCCGCGCGAGGCCGGTTTCGACGTCCTCGGGCAGGCATACGCCGCGCGATGCGTACAGGCGCGCGAGCACCGGATGCAGGCCGCAGCGGGTCAGCACTTCGGCGTCGACGGGGGAGCAGGGGCGCGTAACGATTCGGGTCATGCGGAAGGGCCGTGGATCATTCGATGAAAAGCGAGGCCAGCACGCGCCGCCGCCAGAATTTGCGCAGATCGCCGCGCGTGACCGTCAGCGTCACCGAGCCGGTGTCGCCGCACAGCGTGAGGCCGAGCTCGGCGAGTTCGCCCGACTGGAGAGCCGCGAGCGCGGGCGCGAACCAGTCGGTCTGCAGCGCGGCGAATGCCTG
This sequence comes from Paraburkholderia sp. MM6662-R1, assembly GCF_050436245.1. NCBI lineage: Bacteria > Pseudomonadati > Pseudomonadota > Betaproteobacteria > Burkholderiales > Burkholderiaceae > Paraburkholderia > Paraburkholderia sp. MM6662-R1. The sequence goes on from NZ_JBNDLV010000001.1 coordinate 4,195,592, forward strand.
GTTCCAGCGCGCCCAGTCCTGTTCGATGTAGGGCGCGGAGAAGGGGTCGAGTTCGACGAGCGTTGCGCCGCTGCCGTTGGTGGTGCCGCGCAGCGCCGCGGCCAGTTCGCGATACGACGCCGGCGGCGCGCCTGTCGCGACCCCCGCGCTGAGCGCGAGACCGCGCGTTGCGGCGGTATCGGACAGCACCTGCGCGAACGGACTGCGCACGCTCCGCGCGGCGCCTTGCGCGTGAAACCAGATCGAGTTGACGGCCGGCAGCCCGCGCGCCTCCCGCGCTTCGTTGACCGGATGCTCGAACCACGCCATCTGCACTTCGTTCTGCAGCTTCATCCACGCGCGAGAGCGTTCGCCGGAATGCGCTTCGTGCGGCAACCAGATCTCGATGTTGCGGCCGCTCGCGCGCAACGGCGACGCGCCCGCGAGCGAGCCGAAAGCGTCGCTCGACAGATACCAGCGGATTGGCTTGGGCGCCTCGATGCGCACGCCGAGTTCCTCGATCAGCGGACGCGCAAGCGCGAGCAGCGTGCTCGCTTCGTCGTCCGACAGATTGAGCGACGCCGGGTCGATCAGCACCAGGTGGTCGTGCGCGATGTGCACGTGTACCGGCTGCACGCAGGCCCACGTCGCGTTGCCGGGTTCGCCGCCGTCGGCGCGCAGCATGTAGGGCGCGAGCGGGGCTTCGTCGGCGGCGGCCGAGGCGCCGTCGGGCAGCGCGCCGAATTGTCGCGCGACCCAGCGCTCGTGCGGCAGCGTGCGCTGAAAATCCTCGCCGATCACGCGTTCGATCAGCGTCGCGCGCGCGATCAGCCTGTCGAGAGCGGGGCACTGGATGTCGTGAAGCGCGGTGGAGGCGTCGGCCGCGGCAGGCAGCGCGAAGGGCAGCAGAAGATGGAGGCGGTCGGCAGGCATGATGTTGCGCATTGTAGGGCAAACGGTGCGAGTATTTCGACGAAGCGCGGCCGGTTCGTCGATGGCGCGGCCGAGGCACGTCCTTTGCGCGAGCCGCCGGCATTGTGTGGCAAACTTCGCGCTTGATCGCTGGACCCGGCAGGGTGGCGCACCGCGGCGCCGCGCCTCTATGCGCCGGCAGAGCCGCACAGCGGCCGGGCGCGCGAGGAACGATCCGCGCCGCCGCGAGCCCAACGATCACGACGTTCGGGCCGCACGGCGGACGTCGAGGTCCGCCGATCCCGACATACAGTCGAAGAACGCACAAAAGGATTCGCTTGAAATTTCCCTACGAATGGCAGATTGGCTGGCGCTATACACGCGCCGGCAAACGCACGACCGGTAACGGCTTCATTTCGTTCATCGCGCTGGTGTCGATGTCGGGCATCGCGCTTGGCGTCGCGGCGCTGATCGTCGTGTTGTCGGTGATGAACGGCTTTCAGAAAGAGGTACGCGACCGCATGCTGTCGGTGCTCGCGCACGTCGAGATCTTTTCGCCGACCGGTTCGATGCCCGACTGGCAACTGACCGCGAAGGAGGCGCGCCAGAACAAGGAGGTGATCGGCGCGGCGCCCTACGTCGAGGCCCAGGCGCTGCTGACGCGCCAGGACGCGGTGAGCGGCGTCGCGTTGCGTGGCATCGAGCCGACGCTCGAGCCTGAAGTGTCCGACATCGGCAAGGAAATGAAAGGCGGCAAGCTGGCCGACCTCGTGCCCGGCGGCTTCGGCATCGTGCTCGGCGCCGATCTGGCGGCCAATCTCGGCGTGCAGCTGAACGACAAGATCACGCTCGTCGCGCCCGAAGGCACGATCACGCCGGCCGGCATGCTGCCGCGCCTGAAGCAGTTCACGGTGGTCGGCATTTTCGAGTCGGGCCATTACGAATACGACAGCACGCTCGCGCTGATCAACATCAAGGACGCACAGGCGCTGTTCCGGCTGCCCGCACCAACCGGCGTGCGGCTGCGCCTCACCGACATGCAGCGCGCGCCGGAAGTCGCGCATCAGCTCGCGCGCACGCTGTCGGGCGATCTGTACATTCGCGACTGGACCCAGCAGAACAAGACCTGGTTCTCGGCGGTGCAGATCGAGAAGCGCATGATGTTCATCATCCTGACGCTGATCATTGCGGTGGCCGCGTTCAATCTGGTGTCGTCGCTGGTGATGACGGTGACCAACAAGCAGGCCGACATCGCGATCCTGCGCACGCTCGGCGCGCAGCCCGGCTCGATCATGAAGATCTTCGTCGTGCAGGGCGTGACGATCGGCTTCATCGGCACGGCGACCGGCGTCGTGCTCGGCTGTCTGATCGCGTGGAGCATTCCGTGGCTCGTGCCGATGATCGAGCATCTGCTCGGCGTGCAATTCCTGCCGCCGTCGGTGTACTTCATCAGCGAGCTGCCGTCCGAGCTGGTTCCGGCGGACGTCGCGCGCATCGGCATCATCGCGTTCGTGCTGTCGGCGCTCGCGACGCTCTATCCGAGCTGGCGCGGCGCGAAGGTCCGTCCGGCGGAGGCGCTGCGCTATGAATGACCGCCTCGTCCATCCCTCAACCGATTCATCCATGACCGCTCAGGACTCCGCGTCGCATCCGTTCGTGCTCGAAGCCACCGGCATTTCCAAAGCGTTCGTGCAGGGCGGGCTGAACGTGCAGGTGCTCAACAATGCGCAACTCGCCGTGCGGCGCGGCGAGAAGCTCGCGATCGTCGGCGCGTCGGGCTCCGGCAAGAGCACGCTGCTGCACGTGCTCGGCGGTCTCGACGATCCGAGCGCGGGCCACGTGTCGGTGCTCGGCAAGCCGTTCACGAAACTCTCCGAGCGCGAGCGCAACGTCCTGCGCAATCGCGCGCTCGGTTTCGTGTATCAGTTTCACCATCTGCTGCCGGAGTTTTCCGCCCTCGATAACGTCGCGATGCCGCTGCGGATTCGTCGCGAGACGACCGAAGTCGCGCGCCGCGAGGCCATGGCGGTGCTGGAGCGCGTCGGCATGGGGCATCGCGCGAAGCATCGGCCGGGCGAGCTGTCGGGCGGCGAGCGTCAGCGTGTCGCGATCGCGCGTGCGCTCGTCACGAAGCCCGCCTGCGTGCTCGCCGACGAGCCGACCGGTAACCTTGACGGCGGCACCGCCGACACGGTCTTCAATCTGATGCTCGAACTGTCGCGCACGCTCGAGACGAGCTTCGTGATCGTCACGCACGACCCGGAGCTGGCGGGCCGCTGTGATCGCATCATGCGGTTGCGCGACGGCGTGCTGCACGAAGAGCCGCCGGTGCCGGTCTGAGTGCGGGCCGGCACGGTCCGTCCTCTTGCCAGCGAGATAACCCATGTGGATCGATACGCACTGCCATCTCGACGCTTCGGAGTTCGACGCCGACCGTGATGCGGTTGCGGCGTCCGCGCGCCATGCGGGGGTGTCGCGCATCGTGATTCCGGCGATCGGGCGGCAGAACTTCGCGGCGGTGCGCGAGCTCGCGCATCGCGTCGACGGCGGCGCGTACGCGCTCGGCATTCATCCGCTCCTCACGCCGCACGCCGTCGATGCCGACCTCGACCTGTTGCGCATGGAGATCGAGGCGAGTCTCGACGATCCGCGCTTCGTCGGCATCGGCGAGATCGGGCTCGACTATTTCGTCGACGGCCTCGACGATGCGCGCCAGCAGTTTTTCTACAACGGCCAGTTGCAGCTCGCGCGCGAATTCGATTTGCCGGTCATCTGCCATGTGCGCAAATCGCAGGATCAGGTGATCAAAGGGCTGCGCCGGCATCAGATTCATCGTGGCATCGCGCACGCGTTCAATGGCAGTTTCCAGCAGGCGCAGGCGTACATCGATCAGGGCATGCATCTTGGGTTCGGCGGCAACCTCACGTTCGAGCGCGCCCGGCAGATCCGGCGACTCGCGGAACAACTGCCGTTCGATGCGCTGGTCGTCGAGACCGACGCGCCCGATATCGCGCCGTCGTGGATGTACAGGCAGCGCAATTCACCCGAGCAGATTCCGGCGATCGGCGCGAGCCTCGCGCGACTGCGCGGTGTCACTTCCGACGCAGCCGCCCTTGGCACAACGGCTAACGCGCTCGCCGCGCTGCCGCGACTCGCGCTTTCCTCTGCATAATCGATTCCGTTGATCGAAAGGGTTCGCGTCGGGCGATCCCCACGCCCGGCGGGCTCGCTGCTGCCCGTTCGCTGGCGCAGTGACGAGGCCCGGCGCCAGCGGGTACGGAGGGCGGATGAGGGCGGTCTGGTGTGGATTTGCGTTGGGGGTGGTCTGGCTGCAGCGACAGGCGGTGTTGCCGGATACAGGCGCATGGTGCGCGTTGATACTGCTCGGCTGCACGGCGGCCGGCGTTGCGGTGTGGGGTTTGCGTGGCGGCGGAGCGGCTGCGGCGGCGGGTGTTACAGGTGCGGCAGGTGCGGCAGGTGCGGCAGGTGCGGCAGGTGCGGCAGATGCGGCCGGTGCGGCGCTCCAGCGCGAATACGAGCGGGGCTTCTCGCACCAGCTCGCTAGCCGCGTATGGCGCGACGCTCGCATGCGGCGGGTGGCCGGTTGGAGCGCGGTGTGGTGCGCGGCGATCTGCGTCGGCTTCGGCTACGCGGCCGTGCGCGCGCAAACGCGGCTCGCGGTGAGCCTGCCGCACGAGTGGGAAGGGCGCGATATCGAGGTGGTCGGCACGATCAAGGGATTGCCGACGCGTGACGACAAAGGCGCGCGCTTCCTGTTCGACGTCGATACGAACGGTGCGCGGCTCGCCGCTTTCCCGCGCGTGATCCAGCTAGCCTGGATCGCGCGCAACGCCGCGGCGCCGCGGCTCGAACCGGGCGAACGCTGGCGTCTGACCGTGCGCCTGAAGCGCCCGCACGGCAACGCGAATTTCGGCGTGCGCGATGCAGAGGCGAGTCTGCTCGCGCGCAACGTCCGCGCGACCGGCTACGTGAGCGTGCCGGACCATGCGCGGCGCCTGACCGGTCACGCGCGCGGGCTCGCCGTGCTGGTCGACCGCTGGCGCGCCGGATTGCGTGCGCGTATCGACACGGTGCTTGCCGATGCGCCGCATCGCGGCATCGTCGTCGCGCTCGCGATCGGCGCGCAGGACGAAGTGAGCCCCGCCGACTGGCAATTGATGCGCGGCACCGGCACGAGTCATCTGGTGGCGATTTCGGGCTTGCATCTCGGCTTGGTCGCGGGGCTGACCGGCTGGCTCGCGGTGGCAATCTGGCGACGTTCGGGGTGGCTCGGCCGCAACTGGCCGCTGCGCTTGCCCGCGCAGCTCGTCGGCGTGACGGCGGGTGCGATGTTCGCCGCACTGCATGCCGCGCTCGCGGGCTTCAACGTGCCAGCGCAACGCGCGCTGTGGATGGCCGCGCTCGTCGCGCTGGCGTTCGTCGGCGGCCGGCAGCTAGCGCGCTCCACGGTGCTCGCGTGGGCGCTCGGGCTCGTGCTGCTGGTCGATCCTTGGGCGGTCGTGTCGGCCGGATTCTGGCTGTCGTTTTGCGCAGTCGGCGCGATCCTGTTGGCGATGTCGGGGCGGCCGCGCGTGCGGGTTCCACTGGCGTCCCGTCATCATGAAGACGAGGAGGGCAGCGCGGCGCGTCCCGTATCGATCCGGCGTCTGCGCGCGCTCGCCGAACGGTTGCGCAGCGCCGCTCACGCGCAGGTCGCGGTGACGGTCGCGCTGGCGCCGCTGACCGCCTACTGGTTCGCGCAAATTCCGCTCGCCGGTCCGCTCGCGAACGCGTTCGCGATTCCCTGGGTGAGCCTGCTCGTCACGCCGACGGTGCTCGCGGGCGTCGCATTGCCCGCGCCGCTCGACGCGTTCGCGTGGCGCGCCGCGCACACGCTGCTCGATGGTCTCGCGGCCGGCCTGCAACTGGCGTCGGGACCGCGCTGGACGCTGTGGTGGCTGCCGCAGCCGAATGCGTGGGCGCTGGCCGCGGCGGCGCTCGGTGTGCTGTGGTGTCTCGCGCCGCGCGGCTGGCCCCTGCGCTGGGCGGCGCCGCTGTCGTGGCTGCCGCTGCTGATGCCCAGCGCAAGCGGCGCACTCGCCGAGCCATCAGGCGCGTTCCGTCTGACTGCGCTCGATGTCGGGCAGGGCTCGTCGGTGCTCGTGCAGACCGCGCATCACGCCTTGCTGTTCGATGCGGGTCCCGGTCCGGAATCGAGCCACGCTGGCGAGCGCGTGGTGGTGCCGTTCCTGCGGGCGCAAGGCGTGACGACGCTCGATACGCTGATGATCAGTCACGCCGATTCGGATCATGCGGGCGGCGCCTCTGCCGTTTTCGAGGCGATCGAGGTGCGTCAGCTGGTGGCTGCTCTGGCGCCGGACAATCCGCTGTGGCCGAAGGCAAACCAGCGTGGCACGCAGACGCTGCCGTGCGTGGCGGGGCAGCGCTGGCAGTGGGATGGTGTTGAGTTCGCCGTCCTGTGGCCTGACGTCGGGGCACTCACGGGCAAGGCGAACGAGCATTGCTGCGTGTTGAGGGTCAGCACGTTGCCGCCCACCAACGCAAGCCAGGCGGCGGCGTTCGTCGGTGCGAACGCGCCGCGTTTCACGGCCCTGCTGACCGCCGACATCGAAGCGCCGGCCGAACGCGCGCTGCTCGCGCGCGATCCCGCTATGCTGCGCGCGCAAGTGTTGATGGTGCCGCATCATGGCAGCAAAACGTCGTCGACCGAGCCGTTCCTCGACTCTATCAATCCGTCCATCGCGTTATTTCAGGTAGGCTACGAGAATCGCTTCCATCATCCGAATGCGGGCGTGTTCGCGCGCTACGCGGCGCGTCATATCGAACTCGGGCGCAGCGATCGCGATGGCGCCGTGAGGGTCGACGTCGATCCGGGCGCGCGCGGTGAGGAGGGCGCCGCGCTCACGCTCGAGCGCTATCGGGACACGCAGCGCCGCTACTGGATGGAGCCCTGAGCGCGTCGCGGCCCGATGAGCGCAACAGCGCAGACAACAGGCGCAAGCAGCGGTATAAGCAGCGGCACGGGCAAAGCACCCGCCCACGCGTAAAAAACACAACGGAGATCGCCGCAGTTGAAAAACATCATCCATTTCTCGCATGCGAACGGCTTTCCGGCCTCGACTTACCGGACGATCTTCGCCGAGCTCTCCGACGACTACGACGTGCGCTCGATCGAGCGGATCGGCCATGATCCGCGCTTTCCGGTCACGCAGGACTGGCCCCATCTGGTCGAGCAACTGCTTGACGACATCGCCCGCAAGTACGAGCAGCCGGTGTGGCTCGTCGGGCATTCGCTCGGTGGTTATCTGTCGCTGATGGCGGCGCTGAAAAAGCCGCAGTGGGTGAGGGGCGTCGTGATGCTCGACTCGCCGGTGATCGCCGGCTGGCGCAGCAGCATGCTGCGCGTGTCGCAATGGACCGGGCTCGACGAGCGGCTGTCGCCCGCCGCCGCGACGCGCAAGCGGCGCACGCAATGGACGAGCCGTGACGAAGCATGGCGGCACTTCCATTCGAAGCCCGCGTTCGCGCGCTGGGACGAGCGCATGCTGTCCGACTACATCGACTTCGGCATTCCGCAGAGTTCGCCCGACGGCACCCGGGTGCTCGCGTTCGATCGTCGCATCGAATACCAGATCTACCGGACGCTGCCGCATACGCTCGGCGCGCGGCTCGCGCGCGGCGCGCCGGTGCCGGTCGGGTTCATCGCCGGGACACGCTCGAAGGAAATCCGCCAGGCCGGGCTCGACGCGACGCGACGCGCGACCGGCGGCCATGTCGAGTGGATCGAGGGCAGCCATCTGTATCCGATGGAAAAGCCGATCGAAACCGCGCGCGCGGTGCAACGCATGCTGCGTGAGCTGGAGCGAACCGCCTGACGTGCTGCGCGCACGAAGCGGGCCCCAAACCGCTGCGCCGGCTGCCACGCGAGGCGGCCTCGGCACGCGTGGGTCGGCCGTTTTTTGCTGGGTCGGGACCATCCTTTACGGTATAATCCGTTTTTCCCGCGAGCATCCAGCGATGACCAAATATGTTTTCGTCACCGGCGGCGTAGTATCTTCCCTCGGCAAGGGTATTGCCGCCGCTTCCCTCGCCGCGATCCTCGAATCGCGCGGTCTTAAAGTCACCCTCCTCAAACTCGATCCCTACATCAACGTCGACCCCGGCACGATGAGCCCGTTTCAGCACGGCGAAGTGTTCGTGACGGAAGACGGAGCGGAAACCGACCTCGACCTCGGCCACTACGAGCGCTTCATCAGCACGAAGATGCGCAAGGCCAACAACTTCACCACGGGCCAGATTTACGAGTCGGTAATCCGCAAGGAACGCCGCGGCGATTATCTCGGCAAGACCGTGCAGGTCATCCCGCACATCACGAACGAAATCCAGGCATTCGTCGAGCGCGGCGCAGCGTCTGCGACGTGCGGCGAGCCGGATGTCGCGATCGTCGAAGTGGGTGGCACGGTGGGTGACATCGAATCGCTGCCGTTCCTCGAAGCCGCGCGCCAGATGAGCCTGCGCCTCGGCCGCAACAGCGCGTGCTTCGTGCACCTGACGCTGGTGCCCTGGGTCGCCACGGCCGGCGAACTCAAAACCAAGCCCACCCAGCACAGCGTGCAGAAGCTGCGCGAAATCGGTATCTTGCCGCACGTGCTGCTGTGCCGTGCCGACCGCCGCATTCCGGACGACGAGCGCGCGAAGATCTCGCTGTTCTCGAACGTGCCCGAAGACGCGGTGATTTCCGTGTGGGACGCGGACAGCATCTACAAGATTCCGCAGATGCTGCACGACCAGGGTCTCGACGCGATCATCTGCGAAGAGCTCAAGCTCACGCCGAAGGCGGCGGACCTGTCCATGTGGTCGGACCTCGTCGAGAAGCTGCAGAACCCGAAGCACGAAGTGACGATCGGCATGGTCGGCAAGTACGTCGATCTGACCGAGTCGTACAAGTCGCTGATCGAAGCGCTGCGTCATGCGTCGATGCATACGTCGACGCGCGTGAACATCGAGTACATCGACTCCGAAGAGATCGAAACGCAAGGCGTCGGGAGCCTCAAGCATCTCGACGCGGTGCTCGTGCCGGGCGGCTTCGGCCGTCGCGGCACCGAAGGCAAGATCGCCGCGATCCGTTATGCGCGCGAAGCGAACGTGCCGTATCTCGGCATCTGCCTCGGCATGCAGCTCGCCGTGATCGAATTCGCCCGCGACGTCGTCGGCCTGAAGGACGCGAACAGCACCGAATTCGATCAGGAAACGAAGAACCGCGTGGTCGCGCTGATCACCGAGTGGTACGACCGCGAAGGCCGCGTCGAGAAGCGTACCGAAGAGTCGGATCTCGGCGGCACGATGCGCCTCGGCTCGCAACGCTGCCCGATCAAGCCCGGCACGCTCGCCGAAGAGATCTACGGCACCGACGTGAACGAACGCCATCGTCACCGTTATGAGGTGAATAACCGTTTCGTGCCCCAGCTCGAAGGCGGTGGCCTCATCATTAGCGCCCGTACCCCGAGCGAGGATTTGCCGGAAATGATGGAGCTGCCGCGCAGCATGCACCCGTGGTTCGTCGGCGTCCAGTTCCACCCTGAATTCACGTCTACGCCGCGTGACGGTCATCCGCTGTTCAAGTCGTTCGTCGAAGCGGCGCTCGCGCATCAGCAGTCGAGGGTCGAGGAGAAAGCATGAAACTGGGCGATTTCGACGTCGGGCTCGACAAGCCGTTTTTCCTGATCGCCGGTACCTGTGTCGTCGAATCCGAACAGATGACGATCGACACGGCCGGCCGCCTGAAGGAAATCTGCGCGAAGCTGAACATTCCGTTCATCTACAAATCGTCGTACGACAAGGCCAATCGCAGCAGCGGCAAGTCGTTTCGCGGTCTGGGCATGGACGAAGGTCTGCGCATCCTGTCGGAAGTGAAGCGCCAGCTCGGTCTGCCGGTGCTGACCGACGTGCACGCCGAACACGAGATCGAGCAGGTGGCGTCGGTCGTCGACGTGCTGCAAACGCCCGCGTTCCTGTGCCGTCAGACCGACTTCATCCACGCGTGCGCGCGCTCGGGCAAGCCGGTCAACATCAAGAAGGGCCAATTTCTCGCGCCGCACGACATGAAGAACGTGATCGACAAGGCGCGCGACGCCGCGCGTGAAGCGGGTCTGTCCGAAGACCGCTTCATGGCGTGCGAGCGCGGTGTGTCGTTCGGCTATAACAACCTCGTGTCGGACATGCGTTCGCTCGCGATCATGCGCGAGACCAACGCGCCGGTCGTGTTCGACGCGACGCATTCGGTGCAGTTGCCGGGCGGTCAGGGCACGAGCTCGGGCGGCCAGCGCGAATTCGTGCCGGTGCTCGCGCGCGCCGCGGTCGCGGTCGGCGTCGCCGGTCTGTTCATGGAAACGCACCCGAATCCGGCGCAAGCGAAGTCGGACGGGCCGAACGCGGTGCCGCTCAATCGCATGGCCGACCTGCTCGAGACGCTCGTCACGCTCGACCGGGCCGTCAAGCGCGGGCCGTTCCTCGAAAGCGATTTCAACTGATTCAGGTATGCGCCGCGTGTCACGATTGCCCTCGATAATCGACCCGCGGCGCTTTCGCATAATGTTCGTCGAACGTATCGGCGCGCGAGCTGTCTGTCGGGGAGACCGGCAGGTGCGCAATGCAAGGCCACAGTAAAGAATTCAACGTCATCCTTTGAGGAAACCATGAGTGCTATCGTAGACATCATCGGTCGAGAGATTCTCGATTCGCGAGGCAACCCCACCGTCGAATGCGACGTGCTGCTCGAGTCGGGCACGATGGGGCGCGCGGCCGTGCCGTCGGGCGCGTCGACCGGCTCGCGCGAAGCGATCGAACTGCGCGACGGCGAAGCCGGCCGCTACGGCGGCAAGGGTGTACTGAAGGCCGTCGAGCACATCAACACGGAAATCTCCGAAGCGATCATGGGTCTCGACGCTTCCGAGCAGGCGTTCCTCGACAAGACGCTGCTCGAGCTCGACGGCACCGACAACAAGTCGCGCCTCGGCGCGAACGCGATGCTGGCCGTGTCGATGGCCGTCGCGAAGGCCGCGGCTGAGGAGGCCGGTCTGCCGCTGTACCGCTACTTCGGCGGCTCGGGCGCCATGCAACTGCCGGTGCCGATGATGAACATCGTCAACGGCGGCGCGCATGCGAACAACAGCCTGGACATCCAGGAATTCATGATCGTGCCGGTCAGCCAGCCGAGCTTCCGCGAAGCACTGCGCTGCGGCGCCGAAGTGTTCCACGCGCTGAAGAAGATCCTGTCGGACCGCGGCATGAGCACGGCAGTCGGCGACGAAGGCGGCTTCGCACCGAACTTCGGCAGCAACGAGGAATGCCTGTCCACTATTTTGCAAGCCATCGAGAAAGCAGGCTACCGCGCCGGTGAAGACGTGCTGCTCGCGCTCGACTGCGCGGCCAGCGAGTTCTACCACGACGGCAAGTACCAGCTCGCGGGCGAAGGCCTGCAGCTGTCGTCGACGGAATTCGCGGACTACCTCGCGAACCTCGCCGACAAGTTCCCGATCGTGTCGATCGAAGACGGCATGCACGAGGGCGACTGGGAAGGCTGGAAGACGCTGACCGACAAGCTCGGCAACAAGGTCCAGCTGGTCGGCGACGACCTGTTCGTGACGAACACGCGCATCCTGAAGGAAGGCATCGAGAAGGGCATCGCGAACTCGATCCTGATCAAGATCAACCAGATCGGCACGCTGACGGAAACCTTCGCGGCGATCGAAATGGCCAAGCGCGCGGGCTACACGGCGGTGATTTCGCACCGTTCGGGCGAAACTGAAGACTCGACGATCGCGGACATCGCCGTCGGTCTGAACGCCGGCCAGATCAAGACAGGTTCGCTGTCGCGTTCCGACCGCATCTCGAAGTACAACCAGCTGCTGCGTATCGAGGAAGATCTCGGCGATATCGCGAGCTACCCGGGCAAGTCGGCCTTCTACAATCTGCGCTAAGCGGTCTTCGCCAGATTGTTCACGCCGATCGATGAGCCGGTTATCCTTCGTTTCTGATTGACCTCGCCGCCCTGCGTATAGCGCAGGGCGGCGCGTATTTATTGTGCTTACTTCATGCGGCTTGTCACTGCTGTCCTGATCGTTCTGCTGGCGTTGATCCAGTACCCGCTCTGGTGGGGGCACGGCGGCTGGCTGCGCGTGCATGAGTTGCAGGGACAACTCGCGCAGCAACTGCAGAAGAATGCCGACGCGAAGCTGCGCAACGAGCGCATCCAGGGCGAAGTGCAGGACCTGCAGAATGGCACGGCCGCGGTCGAAGAGCGGGCGCGCTACGAAATGGGCATGGTCAAGGACGGCGAAGTGTTCGTGCAGTTCGTGTCGCCGAACCAGCCGTTGCCGTTGGCGAATACGCCGTCGGCGAACACCTCGACGCGCGGTGAGGTGTCGGCCGCGCCGCTGCATGTGGTGCCGAATCCGGAGTCGCGCGCGAAGCCGGATCGCAAGCATGGCGGGAAGGCAGCGGCTGCGAAGGAGAAGAAGCCGGTGCACTGAGGTTCGATATTTCGCATCGGCCTCGCAGGAAGGCGCAAAAAAAGCGCGGTTCATCCTGAACCGCGCTTTTTTGTTTTTATGCTGCCGTGTTCGCCCTACCAGCCCCAATACGGCCCGAACCCGACGCCGATCCCGGTTCCCCAGCCACGTCCCCAGCCGCCGCTCGAGAAGCCCGCGGAAAACCTCACGGGCGGCGAACGCGAGTAGTAGCGCGACCAGGCTTGCGCGGCGGCGTCCGCGGCCATCGTCTGATTCTGTTCGAACATGACCTGTTGCTCGATCGCGTCATAGCGCGCGCGTTCCTCCGGTGTCAGCGTCTGCGTATGACTGATGGCTTCGGCCTGATCGGGCGGCAGACGGCTCAGAATCGGCGCTGGGCCACGCGGATCGATCGAGCAGCCGGCCAGCACCGCGCTGCCCGTGAGGACGGCAAGGATCAACGAAAGCGTGTGCTTCATGGTCGAATCTCCATCGGTCCGAGGCTCGAGCAAGCGTCTTCCAACGCGCAGCGCCGCATCCTTCCAAAGTATCAACGCCGCGCTCAAAAGCAACGCGCCGCCCGAGCCGTGACGAGGCATGGGGCGGCGCGGTCAGGACTTCGTTGAAGAGCGCGATCAGTTCACGGGCACGTACTCCGCTTCGGCGAAAGCGCGGTCTAGTGCCGCTGCGCGGCCGCCGGCGTCACACCCTGTGAGAGTCCGCCGGCCACGAAAAGTTGCGCGACGTCGACCGGGTCGAACTCGTAGCGCTGATTACAAAACTCGCAGTGAATCTCGACGTGGCCGCGTTCCTCGATCACGCTGTCGACTTCATCGCGGCCAAGCATCTTCAGCATCGCGCCGACTTTTTCGCGCGAGCACGTGCATTCGAAGCGCGCGGTAACCGGCTCGAAATGCTGGACGTTTTCCTGCCAGAACAGGCGTCGGAACACCGTCTCAGGTTCTTCCTTCAGCAGCTCGTCGTGCGACAGCGTGCCGCCGAGCGTGCACACGCGTTCCCACGTATCCGCGTCGAGCTCGCCCGGATGCGGGACGATGCCGCCGTCGCCCGGCAGTTTCTGCAGCAGCATGCCGACCGCGCGCTCGGTGTTCGCCGCGAGCCACATGCGCGTGTCGAGCTGCTCGGAGTGATGCATATAGTGCTCGAGCACCTCGGCGATCGACTTCAGCGCTCCGTCCACGCCCGACAGCGGCACGATACTCTGGTACGGCTGCTGGCCGGGCTGCTTGGCGGTCGGGTCGAGCGTGATCACGCAGCGGCCGTAGCCGCTCGCGTTCACCAGATCGATGAGCGAGGTCGTGTCGTCGATCGTATGGGCGGCTTCGCCGGACAGCTTCGCGGTGGCGCGCATCGTCAGGTTCGAGCTGCACTGCACGACCAGCATCTTGACCGGGCCATCGCCGAAAATCTGCATGACGAGCGTGCCGTCGAACTTCAGGTTCGCCGACAGCAGCGCGCACGCGGCCATCATTTCGCCCAGAATCGTTCGCACGGGCGCCGGATAATCGCGGCGCGTCAGCACGTCCTGCCAGGTATTGCGCAGGGAAACGATCTCGCCGCGCACCGGCGCCGCGCTGAACATGAATTTTTGCAACTGGTCGCTCACAACTTTTCCTCACTGGAATGACGCGGCATGACGCCGCGCCTTTGCGCACCGCGCGCCGGCCGTCTAGCCGATGCGTACGAGCTGCGCCTTGAAATACTCGCGGCGCCCGGCATAGCTTGCCGCGCCGCGCTGTATGTTGGCGATATCCGCTTGCGTCAGTTCGCGCACCGCCTTCGCGGGCGCGCCGAGGATCAGCGTATTGTCGGGAAACACCTTGCCCTCGGTGACGATGGCGCCCGCTCCGACCAGACAGTTGCGGCCGATCACCGCGCCATTCAAGACCACCGCCTGAATTCCGATCAACGCGCCTTCCTTGATCGTGCAGCCGTGCAGCATCGCCTGATGGCCGATCGTCACGTTCGACTCGACCGTCAGCGGATAGCCGGGGTCGGTGTGCAGCACCGCGCTTTCCTGCACGTTGCTGCCGGCGCCGATCGTGATCGGCTCGTTGTCGCCGCGCAGTGTCGCGCCGAACCACACGCTCGCGTTCTCCTCGAGCGTTACGTTGCCGATGATGTTCGCCGAATCCGCGACGAACACGCTTTCATGAATGATCGGGGCGGCTTCGCCCAGCTTGTAAATCGTCACAATGTCTCCTTGTTGGTCAGAGCCGGGCCTTCGGTGACTCCGATCCTGTGCACGATGATGGTCTGATCGGTTGCCACGCATGGGCGGGGCGGCGCGCAGCCGGCGCGGTGCGAGGTTGGCGGTCTTGCGTCGCCAACTGACGGGCGTGCCCGAAAGCGCGCCGGTTGGTCGAATCGGGTATTGTAAACGGTTGTGTGCATGAGCCGCTTGGCCGCTCGCGCGCGGCTCAGCCGCCGTCTGTCCGCCGTCTTTACCGCCTCCAACGCCGATCCGTTTGTCATGACGTCCGCTGCTTCGCCCGTTTCTGTCGCTTCTCGCGCATCGAATTCTCTCGACGAGCCGCCGTGCGCGCGCCGCGCCGCGCTCGCCGCGTTGCGCGAGCGGGATCCGGCCGCGAAGGCCGCGGCGGCCACCGAGTTGTACGCTGCGGTACTCGACGGTCGCGCTCTCTGTGACTCCGGCCTCGATCTCGCCGAGCCCGCTGGCCTGCCGGGCCGCCCCGAACGGCCCGAACTGGTCGAACCGCGCCAACTCGGTCGACGCAGCATGCAGTCGCCGCAGGGCCGCGCGGTGCTGCTCCACGCGCTCGCGCACATCGAGTTCAATGCGATCAATCTGGCGCTCGACGCCGTCTGGCGTTTCCCCGGCATGCCCGCCGGGTTCTATACCGACTGGCTCAAAGTTACCGCCGAAGAGGCGTATCACTACTCGCTGCTCGCCGCGCGTCTCGCCGAATATGGCCACGCGTACGGCGACTTCCCGGCGCACGGCGGCCTATGGGACATGTGCGAGCGCACCCGTGGCGACGTGCTCGCGCGCATGGCGCTCGTGCCGCGTACGCTCGAAGCGCGCGGCCTCGACGCGTCGCCGCCGATCCGCGCGCGTCTGCAGCAGGCCGGCGATCACGCGTCGGCGGCGATTCTCGACGTGATCCTGCGCGATGAAATCGGCCACGTGCTGATCGGCAACCGCTGGTTCCGTCACCTGTGCGACGCGGACGGCCTCGATCCGCACCACACCTATCTGCGTCTCGCCGACCAGTATCACGCGCCGAAACTGCGTGGCCCGTTCAATTTCGAAGCGCGCCGCGACGCTGGTTTCGACGATGCCGAACTCGCCGCGCTCGCGAGTCAGGATGCGCAGCAAGCCATGCAGGCAACGGACGACCGAGCATCGCGTCAATAAACCGTTACCACTTCTTGCGCCGCTGTTCCTATAATCGAACGACCATTCTTTTTTACGGGTGCGCCGTTCATGAATACATCCCGTTCTGAGTTCGTTGCCGCGCGCGGCGTCCGGCTGCACGTGCGGCGCTGGGGCCATCCCGATGCGCGGACACTGTTCATGCTGCACGGCTGGATGGACGTCGGCGCGTCGTTCCAGTTCGTCGTCGATGCGCTCGGTGGCGACTGGCAGGTGATCGCGCCCGACATGCGCGGCTTCGGTCTGTCCGACTGGCCGGTCGCCGAGCGCGGCGGCGGCAGCTACTGGGTGCAGGACTATCTCGGCGATCTCGACGCGCTGATCGACCACTACGCGCCCGACGGCCAGGTGAACCTCGTCGGTCACAGCATGGGCGCGAACGTCGTGTGCCTGTATGCGGGCGTGCGGCCGCAGCGGGTACGGCGCGTGGTCGATCTGGAAGGCTTCGGGCTCGCGCCATCGCATTCGGCGCAGGCGCCGAAGCGCCTGCTCAACTGGCTCGACGAATTGCGCGATCCACCGCAGCTCAGGCGCTACGCGTCGCTCGACGAGGTCGCCGCGCGCCTGATCAAAACCAATCCGCGCCTCGTTCCGCGGCGTGCGCAATTTCTCGCGCAGCACTGGTCGAAGCCGGATGGCGAAGGGCGCTTCATGCTGCTCGCGGATCCAGCGCACAAGGTCCGCGGCCCGACGCTGTATCGCCTCGACGAGGTGATGGCGGTGTGGCGTAAGGTCAGCGCGAAGGTGCTGCACGTCGAGGCCGCCGGCTCGTCGACGCTCGCGCAGATCGCCGGCGACATTCCGCTCGACGAATTCAAGGCGCGTTTCCAGGCGTTTCCCGATTGGCGCGAGAAGATCGTCGACGGCGCGGGGCACATGGTGCATCACGACCAGCCGGAGCAGATCGCCGCGTTGATCGAGGGGTTCTGCGCCTGACACCGCGCCTGAAGCTACGTTTGAAACGGCGCTCGTGGGTCGCCCGGAGGTCGCGGGATCGGCGCTGACTGGTCTTGACCTCGCGGCACGCCGGCAACCGGCACTGGCGTCGCGAGATACCCCTGCGGCCCCTTACTGCATTGCAGTAAAATGACCGCAGAACCCTTCCAGGACCACGATGAACGCCGATCTTCACTGCCACTCCACCGTTTCCGACGGCCAGTTCGCGCCGGCCGACGTCGCGCGCCGCGCGCACGCTAACGGCGTGACGCTGTGGGCGCTCACCGATCACGACGAAGTGGGCGGCCAGCACGAGGCGCGCACCGCGGCCGAGGCTCTCGGCATGGATTACCTGAGCGGCGTCGAGATTTCGGTCACGTGGGCGGGGCGCACCGTGCACATCGTCGGACTCGGCATCGATCCGGGCAGCCAGATCCTGATCGACGGTCTCGCCCGCACGCGCGACGGCCGCGCCGCGCGCGCCGAAGCAATCGGCGAGCAACTGGCCACGCTCGGCATTCCAGACGCGTACGAGGGCGCGCTGCATTACGTGTCGAATCCTGACATGATGTCGCGCACGCATTTCGCGCGCTTCCTGGTCGAGCACGGCCACTGCGCAAACACCCAGGAAGTGTTCGACCGCTATCTCGGCGACGGCAAGCCGGCTTACGTCGCGCACCGCTGGGCCAGGCTCGCCGACGCACTCGGCTGGATCCAGGCCGCGGGCGGCGTCGCGATCGTCGCGCATCCCGGTCGTTACGCATATTCGCAACTCGAATTCGACGCGTTCTTTGGCGAATTCATCGACCTCGGCGGCGAGGCGATCGAGGTCGTGACCGGCAGCCACACGCCCGACCAGTACCGCGAATATGCGGTCGTCGCGCGTCGCTATGGCTTCGAGGCCTCGCGCGGTTCCGACTTCCATGCGCCTGGCGAAGGCCGCATCGAACTCGGTGCACTGCCGCCGCTACCCGCCGATCTGAAGCCCGTTTGGGAACGCTGGCTGTGACCGCGCGCCGTGCCGGAGCGGCACGGCGCACGCGCGGGCCGGCTGGATGCGGCACGCGCTCTGCTCGCCGCAGCCCATCCGCCGCAGTTCGTCTGCCGCCATCGTGAGTCTCCATGTCCCAATACTTTCGGCTTCACCCCGACAATCCGCAACCGCGTCTCGTCAAGCAGGCCGTGCAAATCATCAACGGCGGCGGCGTGGTCGCCTTGCCGACCGATTCGACCTACGCGCTCGCCTGCCGTCTGGACGACAAGGATGCGGTCGAACGCCTGCGGCGCATCCGCGGACTCGACGAAAAGCAACTACTGTCGCTGCTCGTGCGTGATCTGTCGGAGCTCGCCAATTTTGCTATGGTGGACAACTGGCAGTACAGGCTGCTTAAGTCGGTGACCCCGGGTCCGTACGTGTTCGTGCTGCAGGCCACCAAGGAAGTGCCGCGGCGCGTGTCGCATCCGTCGCGCAAGACGATCGGCCTGCGCGTGCCGGATCACGCGATCACGCTCGCGATTCTCGAGGAGCTTGGCCAGCCGCTGCTCGGCTCGACACTGATCATGCCCGGCGAAACCGAGCCGCTGAACGACCCCGAGGAAATCCGCGCGCGGCTCGAAAAGCAGCTCGATCTGGTGATCGACGGCGGCGCGTGCGTGTGCGAGCCGTCCACCGTAATCGATCTGACCGGCTCGGAGCCGGTGCTGGTCCGGGCAGGGCGCGGCTCGCTCGCGCCGTTCGGTCTCGAGGAAACGGCGTGAGCGTCGTGAGCGAAAGCGGACAGACACGCGCGAGCGCATTGTTACAATAGCGAGCTATGGATTCTTCCCTGATACAGACGATTGCGGTGTACGCGCTGCCGGTGATCTTCGCGATTACGCTGCACGAGGCTGCGCACGGCTACGTCGCGCGCTGGCTCGGCGACAACACCGCGTACGTGCTCGGCCGCGTGTCGCTGAACCCGATGCGGCACATCGATCCGCTCGGCACGATCGCCATTCCGCTGCTGCTGTACTTCGCGACGAGCGGCGCGTTCGTGTTCGGCTATGCGAAGCCGGTGCCGGTCGCGTTCGGCAATCTGCGCAACCCGCGCTGGGGCAGCCTATGGGTCGCGGCGGCCGGGCCCATGTGCAATTTCATCCAGGCGCTGTTCTGGGGCGTGTTCGGCGTTGCGCTCGCGGGGCTCAATGTCAACGAACCGTTTTTCACGCGCATGGCGGGCGCGGGCGTCGGCGTCAATCTCGTGCTCGGCGTGCTGAACCTGTTTCCGCTGCCGCCGCTCGATGGCGGCCGCGTGGTGATGGCCCTGTTGCCGCCGAAGCAATCGATCGCGTTGTCGCGGCTCGAGCCGTACGGCTTTTTCATCGTGATGGCGCTGGTGATGACGGGTACGCTCACGCGTTTCTGGTTGAGGCCACTCGTGACGCTCGGGTATAGCGCGATCACCGCAATTCTGACTCCACTTGTTTCGCTTTTCTAAATAACCATGTTCCCAGACCGTATCTTCTCCGGCATGCGGCCCACCGGGTCGTTGCACCTCGGCCACTATCACGGCGTGCTGAAAAACTGGGTGCGGCTGCAGTCCGAATACCCGTGCTTCTTCTGCGTGGTCGACTGGCACGCACTGACGACGCACTACGAAACGCCCGAAGTGATCGAAAAGAACGTGTGGGACGTGCTGATCGACTGGCTCGCTTCCGGCATCGATCCGGCGCAGGCGACGCTGTTCATCCAGAGCAAGGTGCCCGAGCATGCCGAACTGGCGCTGCTGCTCGGCATGAGCACGCCGCTCGGCTGGCTCGAACGCGTGCCGACCTACAAGGAGCAGATGGAAAAGCTGAAGGACAAGGACCTGTCCACCTACGGCTTCCTCGGCTATCCGGTGCTGATGGCGGCGGACATTCTGCTTTATCGCGGCTCGCTCGTGCCGGTCGGTGAAGACCAGGTGCCGCACGTCGAGATGACGCGCGAAATCGCCCGTCGTTTCAACTACCTGTACGGCCGTGAGCCGGGCTTCGAGGAGAAGGCGAACGAAGCCGCGAAGAAGCTCGGCGGCAAGCGCTCGAAGCTGTATCACGAGTTGCGCAACGCGTATCAGCAGGAAGGCGACGACGAAGCGCTCGAACGCGCGCGGGCGATGCTGCAGGAATCGCAAAGCCTGTCGATGAGCGATCGCGAGCGCCTGTTCGGCTATCTCGAAGGTTCGCGCAAGATCATCCTCGTCGAGCCGCAGGCGATGCTGACCGAGGCGTCGCGCATGCCGGGTCTCGACGGCCAGAAGATGTCGAAGTCGTACGGCAACACGATCGGCCTGCGCGAAGACGCGGAAACCATCACGAAGAAGGTCCGCACGATGCCGACCGACCCCGCGCGCGTGCGCCGCACCGATCCGGGCGATCCCGACAAGTGCCCGGTGTGGCAGTTGCATCAGGTCTATACCGACGAAGCGACCCACGAGTGGGTGCAGAAGGGCTGCCGCTCGGCAGGCATCGGTTGCCTCGATTGCAAGCAGCCGGTCGTCGAAGGGATTCTGCGCGAGCAGCAGCCGATGCTCGAGCGCGCGCAGAAGTACATGGACGACCCGTCGCTGTTGCGCGCGATCGTCGCCGATGGCTGCGACAAGGCACGCCGGTTCGCGACCGAAACGATGCGCGACGTCCGTGAGGCGATGGGGCTGTCGTACAACTGATGCGCACCCGACGCACCGCGGTGCTGCGATGAGCACGCCCGTTACCAGTGGCTTGCATGGCCTCGGTGAACCGTCGCGCTGGGTGCGTCACTGGGCGCACCTGATCGCGCCGGGCGGCGCGGTGCTCGACGTCGCGTCGGGGGCCGGGCGGCATGCGCGCTTTTTTGCGTCGCTCGGCCATCCGGTCACCGCGATCGATCGCGACGCGGCTGCTCTCGACCTGCTGCGCGACGCGCCGCTCGTCACACCTCTCGTGGCCGATCTCGAAGGCGCGACGTGGCCACTACCGGCCGATGCGGCGTTCGCCGCCGTCGTGGTCACCAACTACCTGCACCGGCCGCTTTTTCCGCAGTTGCTGCGCGCGCTCGCGCCCGGCGGCGTACTGGTTTACGAGACCTTCGCGCAAGGAAACGAAAGCGTCGGCAAACCCTCCAATCCGGCGTTTTTGCTCGCGCCTGGCGAGCTGCTCGACACCGTGCGGGGCCACCTGCGGGTGATCGCATTTCAGGACGGATTTCTCGCCGAGCCGCGTCCGGCCTACGTTCAGCGCATCTGCGCGGTTCGGGAAACGGCCCGGGCGCATGATCCCGCACGGGCAACAGCGCCACCTTGTTACGAGTTGGCTGGCTAATCCGCTACAATCGCGGTTTACCTGATCATATTCATGGCGTTTCATGACTAACGGCAACCACAGCGGTCACCAGGACGGCGTTCAGATCCGCGGCAGCATTCCTGCCATCATCACTCCGATGCTCGAAGACGGCAGCCTCGATCTGCCGGCGTTTCGCAAACTGATCGACTGGCACGTCGAGGAAGGCACGAATGCGCTCGTCGTGGTCGGCACGAGCGGCGAGTCGGCCACGCTGTCGGTCGAAGAACACGTGCTGATGGTCAAGACCGCAGTCGAGCACACCGCTGGACGCATTCCTGTCATCGCGGGCGCGGGTGCCAATGCCACCGCTGAGGCGATCGAACTCACGCAACACGCGAAGGACGTCGGCGCGGATGCCACGCTGCAGGTCGTGCCGTACTACAACAAGCCGACCCAGGAAGGCATTTACCGCCATTTCGCGAAGATCGCCGAAACCGTCGATCTGCCGGTGATTCTGTACAACGTGCCGGGCCGCACCGTCGCCGACATGAGCAACGAGACCATCCTGCGCTGCGCGCAGGTGCCGGGCATCGTCGGCGTGAAGGAGGCCACGGGCAACATCGACCGCGCCGCGCATCTGATCAAGTCGGCGCCGGCGCATTTCGGCATCTACAGCGGCGACGACCCCACCGCGATCGCGCTGATGCTGCTCGGCGGTCACGGCAATATTTCGGTCACCGCGAACGTCGCGCCGCGCGCAATGAGCGAACTGTGCAAGGCCGCGCTCGCTGCGGACGTGAAGACCGCGCGCGACATTCATCTGAAACTCCTGTCACTGCACAAGTACCTGTTTGCCGAAGCGAATCCGATTCCGGCGAAGTGGGCGCTGCAGCAACTGGGGCGTGTGCAGGGCGGCATCCGCCTGCCGCTCACGCCGCTCGATGCGCAATACCACGAAGTGGTGCGCGGCGCGCTGCGCGAAGCGGGCCTGCTCGGCTGAACGGGCCGACCGTCCCGCCGCCCACGCAAGACCGCCACCGGCATTTCATTAACCGACGTCGCTTCAGCCCACGTTCCCGGCAGATCGAACGAGGCATCGCGTTCCAGCATCACGAAGGACCTCATGAAACGTTCCGCACTTTCCCTCCACGCAACCCGCATGGCGGCGCTGGCGCTTGCCCTGTCGACGCTCGCCGGCTGTGACACGCTGAACGACTGGTTCGCTTCCGACCGCGTCAACTACAAGGCGACCTCGAGCGCGCCGCCGCTCGCCGTGCCGAGCGATCTGAGCACGTCGCCGAACGACCAGCGCTATGTGGCACCGCCGGCCAATCTGGCGCTTGGTGGCACGCCGACGCGCGCTGTCACGGCGGCCGGCAACGCAACCGAAGGTCAGCCGAACGCGCAGGATCCGCTCGGCATGCATATCGAGCGCGACGGCGACCGTCGCTGGCTGGTGGTAGACGGCCGTTCCCCGGAACAGCTCTGGCCGCAGCTGCAGGAGTTCTGGCAGGAAAACGGCTTCGTGCTGAAGACCGATGCGCCGGCCACCGGCATCATGACGACCGACTGGGCGGAAAACCGCGCGAACATTCCGGACGACTGGTTCCGCCGCACGGTCGGCAAGGTCATCGACTTCGCCTATTCGTCGGGCACCCGCGACAGTTTCCGCACGCTGGTATCGCGCGGTCCGGACAGCGCGACCGATATCTCGATCACGCACAGCGCGATGGAAGAGGTGATGACCGGGCAGGACAAGACGTCTTCGCGCTGGGAAGAGCGTCCGCGTGATCCGGCGCTCGAGGCGCTGTTTCTCGCCAAGCTGATGCAGAAGTTCGGCCTGACTGAAGCACAATCGAAGCAGCTGCTGACCGACGCGCGCACCGCCGCCGCGCCGACCACGATCGAGCAGAGTGCGGGTGCGTCGACGCTCGATCTGCAGGAGTCGTTCGACCGTGCCTGGCTGCGTGTGGGCCTCGCGCTCGATCGCACCAACTTTACGGTCGACAACCGCGATCGCGAGAAGGGCATCTACTACGTGCGCTACGCGGATTCGATGCAGGAACTGAAGAAGGAAGGCCTGTTCGGCAAACTGTTCTACAGCGGCAATTCGACGCGCAAGCCGGGCCAGGAATTCCTCGTCAACGTGCGCGCGAAGGGCGACGCGGTGACGCAGGTCGCGGTCGTCGACGCGAATGGGCAGATCGACACGTCGTCGGACGCGCAGCGCATCGTGTCGCTGCTGCACGCGCAACTGAACTAAGGCGGGTCGTGCGCTTCGCAAGTCTCGGCAGCGGCAGTGAAGGCAATGCGCTGCTGGTGGAGGCGCGCAGCGGTGCGGTCACCACGCGTGTGCTGCTCGATTGCGGTTTTTCCGCGCGCGAAGTCGAGCGGCGTCTGACGCGGCTCGGCGCGAGTGCCGAGCACCTCGACGCGATCCTGATTACGCATGAACATAGCGATCACATCGGCAGCGCATTGACGCTGGCGCGCAAGTGGTCGATTCCGCTGTACATGAGCTGGGGCACCGCGCGCGCGGTGGGCGCCGACGAAGCCGATGTTGACCTGCAGGTGCTGTGGGGCGACGAGGCGGTATCGATCGGAGAGCTCAGCGTTCTCCCTTATACCGTTCCGCACGACGCCCGCGAACCGCTCCAATACGTGTTCTCGAACGGCGCGAGCCGGCTTGGCGTGCTCACCGACGTGGGCACGTCCACGCCGCATATCAGCGCGGTGCTGAGTGGCTGCGACGCGCTCGTGCTCGAATGCAATCATGACGTGCAGATGCTCGCGGGCAGTCGTTACCCGCCGTCGCTGAAGGCGCGTATCGGCGGCAATCACGGGCATCTGAACAATCACGCGGCGGCTGAAATCCTGGCGTCGCTCGACCGCTCGCGCTTGCGGCATCTGGTCGCGGCGCATCTGAGCCAGCAGAACAATCTGCCGGAACTTGCGCAGGCGGCGCTGGCGGGCGTGCTTGACGCGGCTCCCACGGAGGTGGTGGTTGCGTCGCAGAGCGAAGGTTTCGCGTGGTTGACGGTGTGACTGTGGCGCCCGGTTGGCGTCCGGTCGCGCTGCACGCCATGCGCCGGGTGGTCAGGTAATGAAAAAGCCCATAACGAGCAATCGTTATGGGCTTCTAATTTGAGCGTCGAGTGCGGCGTGGGGCACGCCGCACGACCGGGCAAACTTAATTGCGGTTGCCGCCAAAAATGCCGAGCAGCGCAAGCAGATTGACGAACACGTTGTACAGATCCAGGTAGATCGCCAGCGTCGCCGTGATGTAATTCGTCTCGCCGCCGTTCACGACGCGCTGCACGTCGAACATGATGTAGACGGAAAAGATCACGATTGCCATGACTGAAACCGTCAGCATCAGCGCCGGCAGTTGCAGGAACACGTTCGCGACCGAAGCCAGCAGGATCACGATCACGCCCATGAAGAGCCACTTGCCGAGGCCCGAGAAGTCACGTTTGCTGACCGTGGCGATGGTCGCCATGGCCGCGAAGATCACACCGGTGCCACCAAAAGCGAGCATGATCAGCGACGGGCCGTTCGAGAAGCCGAGCACGAACGCGAGAATGCGCGACAGCATCAGCCCCATGAAGAACGTGAAGCCGAGCAGTACGAAGACGCCGACGGCGCTGTCCTTGGTGCGCTGGATCGCGAACATGAAGCCGAAGGCGATCGCGAAGAATGCCAGCATGCTCATGGCGGGGCTGGTGGCGGCAAACAGTGAGAAGCCGGTGGCAAGACCCACCCACGCGCCGAGCACGGTCGGAATCATGGACAGCGCGAGCAGCCAGTAGGTATTCCGCAGCACGCGGTTGCGTGTTTCGACCGTGCTGACCGCGCCGTTGCGGCCAAACATATACGGATGTTCGTTCATGATCTCTCCTTACCTCGGAAGCGTGTTTCGTGATGGTGATACGGCAATTTGCGAAGCGCCGGCGGGCGCACCGTTCATCCGTAAGATTAGCGCGGCAGCACGGAGTTTCAATACCTCCAGTCGCCCACATCGCCTACGCTACCAGTATTTCGCGCCCTTTGCTTTGATCCTTTCAGTGCTGTAAGGGTTCAATCGCAATGATGCACGGGAACATGCTACAATAGCGGATTCACTTGAATCTGTAACTTCTTAATTTTTTGGAGCTTTTATGGCGATCGAGCGCACCCTGTCGATTATCAAACCGGACGCAGTGGCCAAGAACGTGATCGGCCAGATCTATACCCGTTTTGAAAACGCTGGTCTGAAGATCGTGGCATCGCGCATGGTTCATCTGTCGCGTGCTGACGCCGAGAAGTTCTACGCCGTGCACGCAGCACGTCCGTTCTTCAAGGACCTCGTCGAATTCATGATCTCGGGTCCGGTGGTCGTGCAGGCGCTGGAAGGCGAAAACGCGATCCTGAAACACCGTGATCTGATGGGTGCGACTGACCCGAAGAAGGCAGAAAAGGGCACGATCCGTGCCGACTTCGCGGACAGCATCGACGCCAACGCGGTGCACGGCTCGGACGCACCGGAAACGGCCGCGATTGAAATCGCATTCTTCTTCCCCCAAGTCAACGTCTACTCGCGTTGAGCGCCTCGCGCTGAGGTCAGGCACTGGCCTCGGTCGTAAGCCGTGTCCGCCTGGCGCGTTTCGTGCAGCCGAATTGTTTTATCGCATGAATCGCGCGCGTTGCACGGCAAAGTAGTAAGGTAAAAGCAGCAGGAATGGGCGCGAACGGGCACGGCATTCATGCAGCTTGTTGCATGAACGTAGTCTCGCAATGAAATGGCAGGATTCGATATGACGAGCAGTCCCTCCGTCAACCTTCTCGACCTCGACGCCCAAGGGCTCGTCGCCTATTGCGACAGCCTGGGCGAGAAACCGTTTCGCGCCAAGCAATTGCAGCGCTGGATTCATCAATACAACGCTGCCGACTTCGACGGCATGACCGATCTCGCGAAGTCCTTGCGCGAAAAGCTCAAAGGGCGCGCCGCGATCACGATGCCGGGCGTCGTCAGCGACCACGTTTCGTCGGACGGCACACGCAAGTGGCTGATCGACGTCGGAAACGGCAACGCCGTTGAAACCGTCTACATCCCCGAAGAAACGCGCGGCACGCTGTGTGTGTCGTCACAGGCTGGGTGTGCGGTCAACTGCCGGTTCTGCTCGACCGGCAAGCAGGGGTTCTCCCGCAATCTCACCACCGGCGAAATCATCGGCCAGTTGCGCATGGCTGAGTTTGCGCTGCGCGAATCGCGTGGTGATGCCGGCGGCCGCGCGATGGGCGGCGACGGCAAGGGCGAGCGCGTCGTCACGAACGTCGTGATGATGGGGATGGGCGAGCCGCTGCTCAATTACGACGCAGTCGCGCCGGCCATGCGCCTGATGCTCGACGACAATGCGTACGGCCTGTCGCGCCGGCGCGTCACGTTGTCCACTTCGGGCGTCGTACCGATGATGGACCGGCTCGGCGCGGATCTGCCCGTGGCGCTCGCGGTGTCGCTGCATGCCTCGAACGACGCGCTGCGCGACGTGCTGGTGCCGCTCAACAAAAAGTACCCGCTGCGCGAGCTGATGGCGGCGTGCGAGCGCTATCTGAAAGTCGCGCCGCGAGATTTCATTACGTTCGAATACTGCATGCTCGATGGCGTGAACGACAGCGAGGCGCACGCGCGCGAGTTGCTCGCCGTCACGCGTAACGTGCCGTGCAAGTTCAATCTGATTCCGTTCAATCCGTTCCCCGAATCGGGCCTTATCCGTTCGAAGCCGGAACAGATCAAGCGGTTTGCGCAGGTGTTGATGGACGCTGGCGTGGTCACCACTGTGCGCAAGACCCGCGGCGACGATATCGATGCTGCCTGCGGTCAGCTGGCCGGCGCGGTGAAAGACCGCACGCGTCTTGCTGAGCGCACCGGGAAGGCGGCGAAGGTGATCGAGGTTCGCGCCGTGTAACGCCGTGTAATCGCGAGGGCGGCAGGGCGTCGGCGTTCGGCGGAAAGTACCGCGAGCGCAAAAATGCTCGCATGCCACCGGCGATTAAAAGAAAGTTTGCAGAATCGATCGGGAGCGGTACACAAAGCCGCACATTTTGTTATAAACGGTCTGCGATTTGGACGTGACGCTCGAGCCCGTCCGGTCGCACGATTAAAAGAATCGACGCGAAAGGATTTGGGATGAGTGAGCCGCAGCACCCGCAGCCGCACGAGACAGACACGAGCGATGGCCATCCGGCACCCGTTGCAAGGGCGGTGGTCCAGCCTGTCGTGCAGCCGGCCCTTGATTCGTTGGCAGCGGTTGGCGCGCGCTTGACCCAGTTGCGCGAGGCGAAAGGCTGGGCTATCGAGGACGTGTCGGCGCGGCTGAAGGTGTCGGTCGTCAAGCTGAGCGCGCTCGAGGCGGGCGACGTCAGCCATCTGCCGGACACGACGTTCGCACTCGGCGTCGTGCGCAGCTACGCGAAAATGCTGGGCGCCGATCCGGCGCCTTTTACGGCGGCGCTGCGTCGCGAGAAGGGCGTGCCGGCGCCGAATCTGTCGATGCCGGCGTCATCTGGCAAGGATCTGCCGCGCGGCAAGGTTTCGCTGTCGCTCGGTGACGGCGGGCATAAGAGCCGTTCGTGGCTGTGGGGCATTGCGGCGATCGTCGTCGCGGTCATCGCACTCGGGATGTGGCGCACTAACGGCGGTGATTCGTCCGCGTGGCTTGCGCGCCTGAAGGCAAGCGCGAATAGTTCGACTATCAGCGACACGGCGGCTTCGGGCGCGGTCGCTCAGGGTCCGGCGACGGCGGCGCAAGGGGCATCGGCGCCGGACGCGGCGGCCACGGCTGACAACGCGGCGAGCGCGGACAATGCGGTGTCTGCGTCGGCAACGCCGATGCCGGCTCCGCTTGCCACTGGCACCGCGCCGGGCTCGGCCCCGGCAGCGAATACGGCGGCAACGCCGGCACCGGCGGCCGCGGCACCGAAGGCCGGCTCGCAGGCTCAGGCACAGGCCGCGATGGAGAGCGCAAATGCACCGGCGGTCGTGGCGAACGCGTCGGCACCGGCGGTCACGCCAGCGCTCGGCGAGGCGGTCGTCGCGCTGCGCGTGACGCAGGACAGCTGGTTCAGCGTGCGTGACAAGAACGGCAAGGAACTGTTCTCCGGCCTCGTGCATGCCGGCGATCCGAAGCAAGTGACGGGTGTCGGTCCGTTCAAGGTCACGGTCGGCAACAAGGCGGGTCTCGAGTCGGTGACGCTCGACGGCCAGCCGGTCGATCCGTCGAAATATGCGACAGCCAAGGGCAACGTGGCGCGCTTTGCGCTGCCTTGACAGATACGGTATGCGCCGCGGTCAACCGGTCCGCGGCGCTTTTTCAATTCAGGCGCTGCGTTTTTGCATAGCGCGTGCGGCGTAAATGGGTTTTTCGATGCAAACCGACGCTCAATCCCAATCCTGTAGCAAGATCGTTTCAGACGAGCCGGTGTTCGGCGGCCCCGCGATGCGGCGCAAGTCGCATGCGGTCAACGTCCGCTGGGGCGGCGAGCTCGTGACCATCGGCGGCGATGCGCCGGTGCGCGTGCAGTCGATGACCAACACCGACACCGCCGACGTGATCGGTACCGCTATCCAGATCAAGGAACTGGCGCAAGCCGGGTCCGAACTGGTGCGTATCACCGTGAATACGCCGGAAGCGGCGGCGGCCGTGCCGGCGATCCGCGAGCAACTCGACCGCATGGGCGTGATGGTGCCGCTCGTCGGCGACTTCCATTACAACGGCCACCTGCTGCTGCGCGACTATCCGGGCTGCGCGGAATCGCTGTCGAAGTACCGGATCAATCCGGGCAACGTCGGGCACGGCGCGAAGCGCGACACGCAGTTCGCGCAGATGATCGAGACGGCGGTCAAATACGACAAGCCGGTGCGCATCGGCGTGAACTGGGGCAGCCTCGACCAGGACCTGCTCGCGAAGATGATGGACGAAAACGGCTCGCGCGCCACTCCGTGGGAAGCGCAAAGCGTGATGTACGAAGCGCTG
This sequence comes from Paraburkholderia sp. MM6662-R1, assembly GCF_050436245.1. Classification (NCBI taxonomy): domain Bacteria; kingdom Pseudomonadati; phylum Pseudomonadota; class Betaproteobacteria; order Burkholderiales; family Burkholderiaceae; genus Paraburkholderia; species Paraburkholderia sp. MM6662-R1. The sequence continues at coordinate 4,224,658 of NZ_JBNDLV010000001.1, forward strand.
ATCCAGTCGGCGATCGGCTCGGCGGAACGTGCGGTCGAACTCGGCCTCGGGCGCGACCAGATCATCCTGTCGTGCAAGGTCAGCGGCGTGCAGGATCTGATTGCCGTGTACCGCGAACTCGCGCGCCGTTGCGATTTCGCGCTGCATCTTGGCCTGACCGAAGCGGGCATGGGTTCGAAGGGCATCGTCGCGTCAACCGCGGCGCTGTCGGTTCTGCTGCAGCAGGGCATCGGCGATACGATCCGTATTTCGCTGACGCCGGAACCGGGCGCGTCGCGCACAGGCGAAGTGATCGTCGGTCAGGAAATTCTGCAGACCATGGGCCTCCGGTCGTTCACGCCGATGGTGATCGCGTGCCCCGGCTGCGGCCGCACCACGAGCACGCTGTTCCAGGAACTCGCGTCGCAGATCCAGACCTACCTGCGTCAGCAGATGCCGGTGTGGCGCGACCAGTATCCCGGCGTCGAGCAGATGCACGTCGCGGTGATGGGCTGCATCGTCAATGGTCCGGGCGAATCGAAGCAGGCGAATATCGGCATCAGCCTGCCGGGCTCGGGCGAGAATCCGGCCGCGCCGGTGTTCATCGACGGCGAAAAGGTGAAGACGCTGCGCGGCGAGAACATCGCGCAAGAATTCCAGCAAATCGTGAGCGACTACGTCGAGCGGCGCTATGGCCGCGCCGACGCGCTCAACTAAATACCGGCTATCGAAACACAGATGACTGAACAGAAGAAAAGGCTCGAGAAGCTGTCTGGCGTGAAGGGCATGAACGACATCCTTCCGCAGGAAGCCGGGCTCTGGGAATTTTTCGAAACCACCGTCAAGTCGATGCTGCGTTCGTACGGATACCAGAATATCCGCACGCCGATCGTCGAGCATACGCAGCTGTTCACACGCGGTATCGGCGAAGTGACCGACATCGTCGAAAAAGAGATGTACAGCTTCACCGACGCATTGAACGGCGAAAACCTGACGATGCGCCCGGAAAACACGGCGGCCGTGGTGCGCGCGTCGATCGAACACAACATGCTGTACGATGGCCCGAAGCGTCTGTGGTATATCGGTCCGATGTTCCGTCACGAGCGTCCGCAGCGCGGCCGTTATCGCCAGTTCCACCAGGTCGGTGTCGAGGCGCTCGGTTTCGCGGGTCCGGATGCGGACGCGGAAATCATCATGATGTGCCAGCGTCTGTGGGACGACCTCGGCCTGACTGGCATCAAGCTCGAAATCAACTCGCTGGGCCTCGCTGAAGAGCGCGCCGCGCATCGTGTCGAACTGATCGCGTATCTCGAAAAGCACATGGACGTGCTCGACGAAGACGCGAAGCGCCGTCTCTATACGAACCCGCTGCGCGTGCTCGATACGAAGAATCCTGCGCTGCAGGAAGTTGCGCGGAACGCGCCGAAGCTGATCGATTTTCTTGGGGAAGAATCGCGCGCGCACTTCGAAGCTCTGCAGCGTCTGCTGAAGGCGAACAACCTTCCGTTCACGATCAATCCGCGTCTCGTGCGCGGTCTCGATTACTACAATCTGACCGTGTTCGAGTGGGTGACCGACAAACTCGGCGCGCAAGGCACGGTCGCGGCGGGCGGCCGCTACGATCCGCTGATCGAACAGCTCGGCGGCAAGCCGACGGCTGCGTGCGGCTGGGCGATGGGCGTCGAGCGGATTCTCGAGCTGCTTAAGGAAGAACAGCTCGTGCCGGAAGACGAAGGTTGCGACGTGTACGTGGTCCATCAGGGCGACACCGCGCGCGAGCAGGCGTTCATCATCGCCGAGCGTCTGCGCGATACCGGTCTCGACGTGATCCTGCACTGCAGCGCGGACGGTCAGTCGGCAAGTTTCAAGTCGCAGATGAAGCGCGCCGACGCGAGCGGCGCCGCGTTCGCGGTCGTGCTCGGCGAAGATGAGATCGCCAACGGCACGGTCGGCGTGAAACCGCTGCGCGATACGCAAGCCCACGGCGGTAAGAACGAGCAACAGAACGTGCCCGCCGAAGACTTGACCGAATATCTAATCAATGCGATGGTTGCATCCGCCGAAGACGGCGACGACTGATCGCGATGTCGTTGGGCCGGCTGGCTCGACACGCACACGTAGCAAGAATGAGGAAATCGCCGGGCAATGAGTTACCACGACGAACAAGAATCGATCGAAAGTCTGAAGGCATGGTGGACGCAGTGGGGCAATGCGACCACGTGGATCGTGCTGGTGGTGTTGCTGGCAGGCGCGAGCTGGAACGGCTGGAATTTCTGGCAGCGTCGTCAGGCCGCGGAAGCCGCGGTGCTGTATGACCAGGTTCAGCAAGCCGCGGCATCGGGCGATAAGGCGCAGATTGCGCGCGTCGCCGCCGACATGGAAGACAAGTTCGGCCGTACTGCCTACGCGCAGATGACCGCGCTCGGCGCCGCCAAGGCGCTGTACGTCGCTGGCGACGAAGCCGGCGCGAAAGCGCAGCTGCAATGGACGATCGATCACGCGAAGGACGACGAGTTCAAGCAGATCGCGAAGCTGCGCATGGCATCGCTGCTGCTCGACGACAAGGCATACGACCAGGGCCTCGCGCTCCTGGCCGAGCCACAATCCGATGCCTTCAAGGGCGTCGTGGCGGACCGCCGCGGCGACCTGCTCGCCGCCCAGGGCAAGCGCGACGACGCGCGCGCGGCCTACAAGCTCGCGCTCGACTCGCTGTCGAACAGCGACAGTTCGGCGCGCCAGCTGATCCAGTTCAAGCTGGATGCGCTTGGCGGCTGAGCGTCCCGCGCGGCGCGCCGCGAGCCACGACCGCAAGGCGGTCTCCTTTAATCCAATTTCCTGAATGCTTCGTCCACCGATGAATCTGCTGAAACGTTACGCCGTGCCCGTTATCTGTGCGATGACCGTTCTCACGCTGGCGGCTTGCTCATCCACGAAAGACGAGCGCCGTGTGCCGACGCCGCTCACCGAGTTCAAACCCGTGCTCGACGTGCAGCAGTCCTGGTCGGCGAGCGTCGGCAAGGCGGGCCGCTACCTGTTCTCGCCGGTTGCGGTCGGCAATGCCGTGTATGCTGCCGGCACGAATGGCACGGTCGCCAAGATCGACGCGCAAACGGGCAAGGACGTTTGGCGCGTCAAGTTGCACGATGATCTGTCGGCGGGCGTCGGCAGCGATGGCACGCTCACCGCGGTCGGTGGCTTGAAGGGCGACGTGTACGTGCTAGGCGCGGACGGCAAGCAGCTGTGGACCGCGAAGGCGCCGGGCGAGATCATTACGCCGCCGCTCGTCGGCAACGGCCTCGTGATCGTGCGCACGATCGACGGCCAGATCGTAGCGTTCAACGCGCAAACCGGCGAGCAGAAGTGGAACTTCCGCAACCGCGCGGTGCCGCTGAACCTGCGCGTGTCGTCGGGCATGACGTTCGCAGGTGACGCGGCCGTGCTGGCCGGCTTCCCGGGCGGCTCGTTCGCCGCGATCAACTTGCAGACGGGCGACGCCTACTGGCAGACGCCGGTGTCGTATCCGAAGGGCGTGACCGAGGTCGAGCGTATCAACGACGTGACCGGCCCGCCCACGCTGGTGGGTTCGGAGACCTGCGCCGTGACGTTCCAGGGCCAGATTGGCTGTTTCGACGCCAACTCGGGCCGCGCGCTGTGGGGCAAGCCGTTCTCGAGCACGACCGGCCTCGCGCAGGATGAGCGCAGCGTGGTCGCCGCCGACGACTGGTCGGTCGTGTCCGCATTTGACGTGAACAACGGCTCGGTGCTGTGGAAGAACGACACGCTGAAGAACCGCGACCTGAGCGTGCCGACGCTGCTCGGCCGCGCGGCCGTGTTCGGCGACTACAAGGGCTTCGTGCATTTCCTGTCGACCGTCGACGGCACGCTCGTCGCACGAGTGAAGACCGACGGCAGCGCGATTACCGCGGCGCCGGTGCTGGCTGGCGACACGCTGGTCGTACAGACGCGCGACGGCGGCCTGTTCGGCTATCGTCCGCGCTGATCGCGATAGATGATGTCAGGCGCGCAGGCCGGCTTTGCCGGCCGCGCGCTTTTTAATTGAAGTCTGCGCCGGCTTTGGCGTGCGGCTCCTGCGTCGGGTTGCCACGCTGCCCGTCGCGTGATCGGGCAGGCTCAATAGAAAAAATCGCCGGACGGGCTGGTCCGGCAAGTCGGATCGAGGCTGTGGCCGCCGGCACGCAAGGCGGCGCGTGCGCTTCGTCGACGGCCTTGCAAATTAAAGACGCCCTCGAACACGAGCGCGTCAGCCGTCGAGCAGCCCGGTCTGAAGCAGGCGCCCCCGGCGGCGTCTGTGCAGTCCACGCCCGTCCGCCTGGATGCGCATATCGATCGCGCATCCGGAGCAGGCTGAATTCGTGATAATTTCGTCAGAACGCCACCCCGTGGCGCCCGCCTGGCGTCGCTACGCGCGCGATCGGTTGCGATCCCGCGTTTCACCGTGAACAACATCAGATGAAACCCGTTATTGCCCTCGTTGGGCGCCCCAATGTGGGGAAATCCACGCTGTTCAACCGCCTTACGCGTTCGCGTGATGCGCTGGTTGCCGACCTGCCCGGTCTCACGCGCGATCGCCATTACGGTGAAGGACGCGCCGGCGAGCGGCCGTATCTGGTCGTCGACACCGGCGGCTTCGAGCCGGTCGCGAAAGACGGCATCCTGCACGAGATGGCGCGCCAGACCCGCCAGGCGGTCGAGGAGTCGGACGTCGTCGTGTTCATCGTCGATGGGCGCAACGGTCTCGCGCCGCAGGACAAGTCGATCGCCGACTATCTGCGCAAGGTTGGCCGGCCGATCTTCCTCGTCGTGAACAAGGCCGAGGGCATGAAGTACGCCAACGTCGCGGCCGACTTCTACGAACTCGGTCTCGGCGATCCGCGCGCGATTTCGGCCGCGCACGGCGACGGCGTCACCGACATGATCAACGAGGCGCTCGAAGTCGCGTATGCCGGTCAGCCGGAAGAGAGCGAGGAAGACAAGGAAGCGCGCGGCGTGAAGATCGCCATCGTCGGCCGGCCGAACGTTGGTAAGTCGACGCTGATCAATGCGCTGGTCGGCGAAGAGCGCGTGATCGCGTTCGACATGCCCGGCACTACGCGCGACTCGATCTACGTCGATTTCGAGCGCAACGGCAAGCCGTATACGCTGATCGACACGGCCGGCCTGCGCCGCCGCGGCAAGGTGTTCGAGGCGATCGAAAAGTTCTCGGTCGTGAAGACGCTGCAGTCGATCTCCGATGCGAACGTCGTGATCCTGCTGCTCGACGCGCGTCAGGACATCTCGGATCAGGATGCGCACATCGCTGGCTTCGTCGTCGAGCAGGGCCGCGCGCTGGTGGTTGGCGTGAACAAATGGGACGGTCTCGATCCGCATGTGCGCGAGCGCACCAAAGCCGACCTCGAACGCAAACTAAAATTTCTGGACTTCGCCAAATTCCATTTCATTTCCGCCGCGGAAAAAACCGGAATCGGGCCGCTGATGCGTTCGGTCGACGACGCGTACACGGCCGCGATGTCGAAGCTACCGACGCCGAAGCTGACGCGCGCGCTGATCGAGGCGGTCGAATTCCAGCAGCCGCGCCGTCGCGGTCCAGTGCGTCCGAAGCTGCGTTACGCACACCAGGGCGGACAGAATCCGCCGATTATCGTGATTCACGGCAATGCGCTCGACGCGATCACCGACACGTATAAGCGGTACCTCGAAAATCGCTTCCGGGAAACTTTCAAGCTGACGGGGACTCCATTGCGAATAGAGTTCAGATCGTCGACGAACCCTTACGCGGACAAAGGCTGAAGCAAGCTGAAGCTGGTCTTAAAGCTGGGCTGAAACCCGCGTGTATGCTGGGTTTGGCCGGGGGTCCCGGGCCCGCGCGTCGAAATGAAAATCAGCTATAGTGTAGCGGTTGGCGGCGGATCTCTTTTTCTTCGCCGTCAATTCAGTCAACCTGCAAAAAAATACGGAGTTTGCTATGAGCAACAAAGGGCAATTGTTACAAGACCCGTTTTTGAACGCACTGCGTAAAGAGCATGTGCCGGTGTCGATCTACCTGGTCAACGGCATCAAGCTTCAAGGGAACATCGAATCGTTCGACCAGTACGTCGTGTTGCTCCGGAATACGGTCACCCAGATGGTCTACAAGCACGCCATTTCGACGGTCGTGCCTGCCCGTCCGGTGAATTTCCACCCGGATTCCGAACAGTCCTAACCCTCGCCGCGGCCGGCACACTGTCGCCCGTTGGCGATCACTCCCGGCCGCGTCATTTTGATACCCTCCAATTTGATCAATGCAGCGCTCGTTGGCATCGACTTCGGCAAGATCGATTTCGAAGCCAGTCTCGAAGAACTCAGCCTGCTCGCGCACAGCGCGGGCGCGAACCCCCTGGTCACCCTCACCGGACGCCGTTCCAGTCCCGACGCGAAGATGTTCGTCGGCAGCGGCAAGGCCGAAGAATTGCGCCTTGCGTGCGAAGCAAACGACATCGAACTCGTGATCTTCAACCATGCTCTGGCGCCTGCGCAGCAGCGCAATCTGGAGCGGGCGCTTAATCGGCGCGTGGTCGATCGCACCAGTCTGATCCTCGACATTTTCGCGCAGCGCGCGCGCAGCCACGAAGGCAAGCTGCAGGTCGAACTCGCGCAGCTGCAATATCTGTCGACCCGGCTGATTCGCGCGTGGACCCACCTCGAACGTCAGAAGGGCGGTATCGGATTGCGCGGTCCAGGCGAGACGCAGCTCGAAACCGACCGCCGGCTGATCGGCGAGCGCATCAAGGCGCTCAAGATCCGCCTCGACAAGCTGCGCCGCCAGCATGGCACGCAACGCCGGGCGCGGCATCGCAACCAGACGATGTCGGTGTCGCTCGTCGGCTACACGAACGCCGGCAAATCGACGCTCTTCAACGCGCTGACCAAGGCGCAGGCGTATGCCGCCGACCAGTTGTTCGCCACGCTCGATACCACCTCGCGGCGCGTGTATCTGGGCGACGAAGCGGGGCAGGTGGTGGTGTCCGATACCGTCGGTTTCATCCGCGAGCTGCCGCACCAGCTCGTCGCCGCGTTCCGCGCGACGCTCGAGGAAACCATTCACGCGGACCTGCTGCTGCATGTCGTCGATGCATCGAGCGCGGTGCGGCTCGACCAGATCGATCAGGTCAACGAGGTGTTGCACGCGATCGGCGCGGACACGATCCGTCAGGTGCTCGTGTTCAACAAGATCGACGCGGTGCCAGAGCTGGCAGCCCGTGGCGACGCGGTCGAGCGGGACGAGTATGGTAATATTTCGCGCGTCTTTTTGAGCGCGCGCACCGGGCAGGGGCTGGATGCATTGCGCGCTGCCATCGCCGAAATCGCTACAGCCGAACCGCTTGCCGACATGCCGCTCGATGCGTCGCAAGATGACCGCGCGGCGCAACTGCGCGACGACCGCAAGGTTCCAGAACTCGGGCACTGACCCGTTCCAATTGCACTGACCCGCTGTCTACTCTGGTGAACGAACACAGGTGAACGATTACAACGAGCGGAGTATCTGGCTGCGTATGCGCGCCTTGCTTTCACTGAACGATCCGCGTTGGGGCCGGGGCGACGGCAACGGCGACCGGCAACGGCCGAACGATCCGAAGCGACCGGCACGCGACGGTGAAGGTCCGCCCGACCTCGACGAAATGTGGCGCGAATTCAATCGCCGTCTGTCCCGGATTTTCGGGCGCAGGGGCGGCGGTGTCGGCGGTGGCCGTCCTGACAACGGCCGTGGCGCGCGCATCGGCGTCGGCATCGTGATCGGCGTGCTGATCGCGATCTATCTCGGCAGCGGTGTGTTCGTCGTGCAGGATGGCCAGGCGGCCGTCGTGCTGCAGTTCGGCAAGTATCGCTATACCGCGGAGCCGGGCGTGCACTGGCGTCTGCCGTTTCCGTTCGAGTCCCACGAGTTCGTCAATGTCGGGCAGATCCGCCAGGTCGAGATCGGCCGTAGCAATGTGGTGCGTCTCGCGAACGTGAAGGACGCATCAATGCTCACGCACGACGGCGACATCGTCGACGTGCGCTTCGCCGTGCAGTACCAGGTGCGCAAGCCCAACGACTTTCTGTTTCGCAGCGTCGATCCCGATCAGAGCGTGATGCATGCCGCGCAGGCGGCGGTGCGCGGCATCGTCGGCGCGCAGAGCACTAGCGATATCCTCGATCAGGATCACGAAACTTTGCGCCAGCAGCTGATCGCGGCGATCCAGCAATCGCTCGATCAGGACCAGTCCGGTCTGGCAGTCACGGGCGTGACGATCCAGAGCGTGCAGGTGCCCGAGCAGGTGCAACCCGCGTTCGCCGACGCTGCGAAGGTACACGACGAAAACGAACGCGCGAAACGCGATGCGCAGGCTTATGCGGCCGATCTTCTGCCGCGCGCGCAGGCCGACGTCGATCGTCAGGTCCAGGAAGCCAAAACCTATAGCCAGACCACGGTCGCGCAGGCGCAGGCCGAGGCCGAGCGCTTCAACCAGGTCTACGCCCAATACGCGAAGGCGCCGGCCGTCGTGCGCTTCCGCCTGTACATGGAAACCATGCAGCAGATTTACGCGAACGCGACCAAGGTGTTCGTCGACGCGAAGAACGGCAACAACGTGCTGTATCTGCCGCTCGACAGGCTCGTCGAGCAGAATCGCGAACGCCAGGCCGCGGCGGCGGGCGCCGCCGCTTCGGGTCCTGCTGTCGCGGGCGCGCCGCAAGCGGCGAGTGCGGCCGCGCCGTCGGCCGCGTCGGCCGCTGAGACCGGTGCCGCGGCAGGCTCCGCCGCCGATGGCGCATCCGCACCCGCCGCTTCCGCGCCTGCGCCAGCGAGCCGGCCGAGCGCCGCGTCGCTGCGCTCGCGCGAAGCGTTCCGCAATCGCATGCGCGAAGACGACGTTCAATAAGGAGCGCACAAGAATATGAACCGAATCATTGCGCTCGTCGTCGCGCTCGTCATCGTGCTGTTCGCGGCATCGTCGATGGTGTTCGTCGTCGATCAACGGCATATGGCTGTGTTGTCCGGGCGCGGCGACGCGACGCCCACGCTGCTCGGCCCGGGGCTGCACGTGAAGCTGCCGCCGCCGCTGCAAACGGTCGCGTTCGTCGACAATCGCATCCAGTCGCTCGACGCACCCGACGAAGATCATTACGTCACGTCCGACAAAACCGATCTGCTGGTCAACCCGGTGATCAAGTTCCGCGTGACCGATCCGCTGAAGCTGATCGCCGAAACGAAGGGTGATCCGCAGAGTCTGCCCGACCGGCTCGCGCTGCTGTCGCGCGGCGCGCTCGGCGACGCGTTCGGCAAGTTCACGCTGTCCGACGCGCTCGCCAAACAACCGGCGATCGCCGAACAGGCCCGCGGTGCGATGGACAAGGGCGCGGCATCGCTCGGCGTATCGGTCGTGGATGTGCAACTCACGCGCGTCGATTTCCCGGCAGCGGTGGCCGACTCGGTATTCAAGCGCATGATCGCCGCGCGCAAGCAGGTCGCGGTGGACGAGCGAGCGAAGGGCGCCGCCGAAGCGAACCAGATCCGCGCGGACGCGCTCGCGAAGCAGCAGGCGGTGCTCGCCGACGGCCTCGCGCAGGCGCAGGGCATTCGCGGCGAAGGCGATGCAAAGGCCGCGGAGATCGCTGCCGAAGCGTTCGGCAAGGATCCGCAGTTCTACCAGTTTTATCAAAGCATGCAGGCGTACCGGAAGACCTTCAAGCCGGGCGACCTGATCGTGGTCGACTCCAGTAGCGAGTTCTTCCGCTTCATGCGTAGCCCGACCGGCGGCGTCGCCCCGGACGCTTCCGCGCCTGCTGCGCGCAAACGCTGATTACCGAAGGCCGCGGCATCCGCATCGCGGCCGCTTCACTCGCATGGACATAGCTGGTTCGTTATTGCTCGCGATCGCGCTGATGCTGATTATCGAGGGGATGTTTCCGTTCGTTTTTCCAACCGCCTGGCGCGACACGTTCCGTAAAATAGCGGAACGACCGCCGCATCAGATTCGTGTCGGAGGGCTCATCGTGATGTTGCTCGGGCTGGTTCTACTGTTCATCGCGACCTGAAGCCGGCTTGCTTGTCTGACGAACGCCGCGTGTTGCGGCGTGTTTTGCCGGCCCGAGCAAAACGCGTACTGACCGGCCACGCCGCCGCGCGTCGCGCGCGTGCCGCAAAGCGCCGCCCGGGCGTCTGTGTCAGCCGCCAGAATCAAGCCGCTCTACGTCATTCACACTCATCATCGGCGCTGCAAGACGCCGTGTTCAACGCCGTAGGACTGTATCGATGTCGACCTGGTTGCTTCCTGAGAATATCGCCGACGTGCTGCCGTCGGAGGCCCGCAAGATCGAAGAATTGCGGCGTCATTTGCTGGACCGTTTCCGCTCGTACGGCTACGAGATGGTGATGCCGCCGCTGCTCGAATACATCGAGTCGCTGCTGACGGGCGGTGGGCACGATCTAAATCTGCGCACCTTCAAGCTCGTCGATCAGCTGTCGGGCCGCACGCTCGGTCTGCGCGCCGACATCACGCCGCAGGTCGCGCGCATCGACGCGCATCTGCTGAACCGCCAAGGCGTCACGCGTCTTTGCTATGCGGGCAACGTCGCGCATACGCGCCCGCGCGGCCTGCATGCGACGCGTGAGCAGATCCAGATCGGGGCGGAAATCTACGGCCACGCGGGGCTCGAAGCGGACCTCGAAATCCAGCAGCTGATGCTCGACGCGCTGCGTCTCGCCGGCCTCGCGAAGGTGCGTCTGGACCTGTGTCACGCGGGCGTGCTGGCCGCGCTGATCGAAGCCGAGCCGGCCGCCGAGGAACTGGGCCCGGCGCTCTACGACGCGCTGGCCGGCAAGGACGTGCCGCGTCTGGTCGAGATGACCGCGCAATTCTCGCCGGTGATTCGCGATGCGCTGCGCGCGCTGACGACGCTGTACGGCGACGCGTCGGTGCTCGAAGAGGCCCGCGCGCGTCTGCCGAATTCACCGGCGATCGCCCGCGCGCTCGACGACCTCGCGTTCCTCGCGAGCCAGGTCGACGGCGCCGAAGTGATGATCGACCTCGCCGATCTGCGCGGCTACGCGTACCACAGCGGCGTGATGTTCTCCGCTTACGTGGACGGCGTGCCGAACGCGGTCGCGCGCGGCGGCCGTTACGACCACGTCGGTCAGGCCTATGGCCGCGCTCGCGCGGCAACCGGCTTTTCGCTGGATCTGCGCGAAGTCGCGCGGATCTCGCCGGTCGAAGCGCGCAGCAGCGCGATCCTTGCGCCGTGGCGGCACGACGAAGCGTTGCGCGTGGCGGTCGCGGCATTGCGCGATGGCGGTGAAGTGGTAATCCAGGCGCTGCCTGGCCACAAGCACGATCTCGATGAATTCGCGTTCGACCGGGTGCTGGTCGAGCGCAATGGCGCATGGGTGGTTGAACCGCGCGCTTGAGCCGCGCGTTCCGATCTACGCTGCCGGGGACCCGTCCCCCGACGCTCGCCCGAGGGCGGCGCGACCACCGCCCGAATCGCGCGCGGTCGAGCGACTCTGCGCGGCCGCGCATCCCTCCCAATACTCAACATAACGTGCATACCGTTGAGCGGAAACGGAAAAATTCCGGAAGCTTCCGCGAACCTAGGTAAAATACGTTTTTAACCAGCTTACGAAACAACATGTCTGCCAGCGCAGTGAATGTGAACCCCGGGCGCAACGTCGTCGTCGTGGGTACCCAATGGGGTGATGAGGGCAAGGGCAAGATCGTCGACTGGCTGACGGACCACGCTCAGGGCGTCGTTCGCTTCCAGGGCGGTCACAATGCCGGTCACACGCTTATCATCGGCGGCAAGAAAACCATCTTGCGTCTGATTCCGTCGGGCATCATGCATCCCGGCGTCGCGTGCTACATCGGCAATGGCGTCGTGTTGTCGCCGGAAGCGCTGTTCAAGGAAATCGGCGAACTCGAAGCCGCCGGCATCGACGTCCAGAAGCGCCTGTTCATTTCCGAAGCCACCACGCTGATCCTGCCGTACCACGTCGCGATCGACCAGGGCCGCGAAGCGCGCCGCGGCGCGAGCAAGATCGGCACGACCGGCCGCGGCATCGGCCCGGCCTACGAAGACAAGGTCGCGCGCCGCGGCCTGCGCGTGCAGGACCTGTTCGACGCACCAGCCTTCGCCGAGCGTCTGCGCGAAAACCTCGACTATCACAACTTCGTGCTCACACAGTACCTCGGCGCTGCCGCGGTCGACTTCCAGCAAACGCTCGACACGATGCTGAGCTACGCCGACCGACTGAAGCCGATGGTCACCGACGTGTCGCGCCGTCTCTACGACGTCAACGCGAACGGCGGCAATCTGCTGTTCGAAGGCGCGCAGGGCACGCTGCTCGACATCGACCATGGCACCTATCCGTTCGTCACCTCGAGCAACTGCGTCGCGGGTGCCGCGACGGCGGGCGCGGGCGTCGGTCCGCAGAAGCTCAACTACATCGTCGGCATCACGAAGGCGTACTGCACGCGTGTCGGTTCGGGCCCGTTCCCGAGCGAACTGTACGATGCGGACAATGCCTCGCGCCAGGACCCGATCGGCCTCGAACTCGCCACCGTCGGCAAGGAATTCGGCTCGGTCACCGGCCGTCCGCGCCGCACCGGCTGGCTCGACGTCTCCGCGCTGCGTCGCTCGATCCAGATCAACGGCGTGACGGGCCTGTGCATGACCAAGCTCGACGTGCTCGACGGTCTCGACGAAGTGAAGCTGTGCGTCGGCTACACGATCGACGGCCACAACGTCGATCTGCTGCCGCGCGGCGCGACGGAAGTCGCGCGCTGCGTACCGGTCTACGAAACCTTTGCGGGATGGAAGGAAAGCACGGTCGGCATCAAGGAGTGGGACAAGCTGCCCGCCAACGCGCGTGCGTACCTGACGCGCGTGCAGGAAGTCGCGGGCATTCCGATCGACATGGTCTCCACCGGTCCGGACCGCGACGAAACGATTCTGCTGCGTCATCCGTTCAAGGTCTAAGCGATGCAAGGTGTACCCATGATCGCGATGAAAGATCCGCGCAACGACGACAAGAACCTGTGGGTCGGCTGGGACGAATATCACCGGCTGATCGAGATGCTCGCACTTGCCGTGCACGAATCGGGCTGGAAGTTCGACAAGATCCTGTGCCTCGCGCGCGGCGGTCTGCGCGTCGGCGACCAGCTGTCGCGCATCTACGATCTGCCGTTGGCGATTCTGGCAACGAGCTCTTATCGCGAGGCAGCGGGCACGCAGCAGGGCGAACTCGACATCGCGCAATACATCACGATGACGCGCGGCGAACTGCACGGTAACGTGCTGCTCGTCGACGACCTCGTCGATTCGGGCGTCACGCTCGCGCGCGTGCAGCAGCATCTGAAGGAACGCTATCCGGCCATCACCGCGGTGCGCTCGGCCGTGCTGTGGTACAAGGGCTGCTCGAAGGTGAAGCCCGATTACCACGTGCAGTATCTGCCGACCAACCCGTGGATTCATCAGCCGTTCGAGGAGTGGGACACGGTGCGTCCGCACAACCTCGGCGCGTGGATCAAGCGCGGCATCGCCCAGGCCGATGAGGCGTCGGGCAATTGACGCGAAGCCGCGCGCCTCACGCTTTGTCGCATCGGATCTCGTGCGGCATCGCGGTGTCACAAAACGGAGCCCAGTCGGGCTCCGTTTTTTTATGCGTCACGCGCGGCGCCAGGACGTCCGCACCGCGACAGGCGCGTCCATATCGCAGTGCTACACTGCGCGGACATCCACGTGGCGTATCCACAACAAGCCGGGCGGTACCGGATGGGCAGTTTAAAATAGCGGTCGTTTTTTCCGCCCCGGAACGGATTTCCTCGCGTCCATGACAGATAACAATCACGTACACAAACAGCCACTGCCTTCCCTTGCGATTGCCGCGATCGGAGTGGTGTTCGGCGACATCGGTACGAGCCCGTTGTACGCGCTGAAGGAAGCCTTCAGTCCGTCGCACGGCATCCCGTTGACCGATCAGTCGATCCTTGGCGTTATTTCGCTGCTGTTCTGGGCAATCGTGATCGTGGTCGGCGTCAAGTACGTGCTGTTCGTGATGCGCGCCGACAACAACGGCGAGGGCGGCGTCCTCGCGCTGATGGCGCTGGCGATGCGCTCGGTCGATCAGAAATCGAAAATGGCCGGCCTTCTGATGATGCTCGGCATCTTCGGCGCCTGCATGTTTTACGGCGACGCGGTGATCACGCCGGCAATCTCGGTGATCTCGGCGGTCGAAGGTCTCCAGATCGCCGCGCCGCATCTGTCGCATCTGGTGATTCCGCTGACCGTCGTGATCCTGATCGTGCTGTTCTGGATCCAGCGGCACGGCACGGCCACGGTCGGCCGTCTGTTCGGGCCGATCATGACGCTTTGGTTCCTCGTGCTCGCCGTGCTCGGCCTGTGGCACATCATGCAGTCGCCGAATGTGATCCAGGCGCTCAATCCCTACTACGCGTACACGTTCATGGCCGCGCACGTGCTGCAGGCCTACGTGGTGCTCGGCTCGGTCGTGCTGGTGCTGACCGGCGCGGAGGCGCTGTACGCGGACATGGGCCACTTCGGCGCGCAGCCGATCCGCATGGCGTGGTACGTGCTCGTGATGCCTTCGCTCGTGCTGAACTACTTCGGCCAGGGCGCGCTGCTGATGCACGACCCAAAGGCGATCGAAAATCCGTTCTTCCTGCTCGCGCCGGACTGGGCGTTGTTGCCGCTCGTCGTGCTGTCGACGGTCGCGACGGTGATCGCGTCGCAGGCGGTGATTTCGGGCGCGTACTCGCTGACGAGCCAGGCGATCCAGCTCGGCTACGTGCCGCGCATGAAGGTCCTGCACACGTCCGAACTCGCGATCGGGCAGATCTATGTGCCGGTCGTGAACTGGATGCTGCTGTTCATCATCCTGTGCATCGTGATCGCGTTCAAGAGCTCGGACAATCTGGCGGCCGCGTACGGTATCGCGGTGACGGCAACGATGGTGATCACGACGATCCTTGCCTGCGTCGTGATGGTGAAGGTGTGGAACTGGAACAAACTGCTGGTTGGGCTCATCATCGGCGTGTTCATGGTGGTCGACCTGGGCTTCTTCGGCGCGAACCTGCTGAAGGTCGAAGAGGGCGGCTGGTTGCCGCTGTGTATCGGCGGCCTGCTGTTCTTCCTGCTGATGACGTGGTTCAAGGGCAGGATGATCGTGAAGGAACGCACGGCCGCCGACGGTATTCCGCTGATGCCGTTCCTGCAAGGCCTGCTCGCGCATCCGCCGCATCGCGTGTCGGGCACCGCGATCTATCTGACCGGCAGCGATTCGCTGGTGCCGGTGAGCCTGCTGCACAATCTGAAACACAACAAGGTGCTGCACGAGCGCACGATCTTTCTGACTTTCGTCACGCGCGACATTCCGTACGTGAAGGACGCCGATCGCGTGACCGTGAAGGACATGAACGGTGGCCTGTGGCTGGTGAAGGCAGCCTACGGCTTTAACGAAACGCCCGACGTGAAGGCGGTGCTGCTCGACGTCGGCCGCACGCACGACATGAGCTTCGAATTGATGGATACGTCATTCTTCCTCGCGCGCGAAACGGTGGTGCCGACGCAATTGCCGGGCATGTCGGTATGGCGCGAGCGTGTGTTCGCGTGGATGCATCAGAACGCCGCGAAGCCGACCGACTTCTTCAGCATCCCGGCTAACCGGGTCGTGGAACTGGGAACGAAGATCGAGATTTGACGGCTCGCGCGTGACGTGCGGGAGCGCAAACAAAAAGCCCACGCAATGCGTGGGCTTTTTGTTCATGCGCGCGTGCAAGCGGTTGAGCGCGCGACGCAGTCATGTCACGGACCGGAGCGCGTGCGACGACGTGCTCCGGTCCGTGACGCTCACTTCTGCTTGAGCTTCGCAAACGCAGCCGCCATCGCGCCGCCCGGCTCCGGTTCGCGCGAGCGTTGCGGCGCACCGCGTCCCGTTCCGCCGCGATTGAAGCTGCCGCCCGAGCCACCGCGATCCTGCTGCGCACCGCCGCCGCTGCGCGCGGCCGCTGCACCGGGTTCGTCGTCGAGACGCATCGTCAGTGCGATACGCTGGCGCTTCACGTCGACTTCGAGCACCTTGACCTTGACGATCTGACCGGCTTTCACGACCTCATGCGGGTCCTTCACGAACTTCGTCGACATCGCCGACACGTGCACGAGGCCATCCTGATGCACACCGACGTCGATGAACGCGCCGAACGCCGCGACGTTCGTCACGACGCCTTCGAGCACCATGCCCGGGATCAGATCGCTGACCTTCTCGACACCTTCGCGGAACGTCGCGGTCTTGAACTCGGGACGCGGATCGCGGCCCGGCTTCTCGAGTTCGACCAGGATGTCGCGCACGGTTGGAAGACCGAAACGCTCGTCGACGAATTCGGTGGGTGACAGTCCGCGCAACGCGTCGCGATTGCCGAGCACTTCGCCGACCTGCTTACTGATCTTCGCGAGGATGCGCTGGACGACCGGATACGCTTCCGGGTGCACCGACGAACGGTCGAGCGGATTCTCGCCGTTATTGATGCGCAGGAAGCCGGCAGCCTGCTCGAAGGTCTTGTCGCCGAGACGCGGCACCTTGCGTAGATGCTCGCGCGACGGGAACGGCCCGTTCGCATCGCGATAGTCGACGATGTTGCGCGCGAGCGTTGCGTTTAAACCCGACACCCGCGCGAGCAGCGCGACCGACGCGGTGTTCGCATCGACGCCGACCGCATTCACGCAGTCTTCGACGACCGCGTCGAGCGAGCGCGCGAGTTCGCGCTGGTTCACGTCGTGCTGATACTGGCCGACGCCGATCGCCTTCGGCTCGATCTTCACGAGCTCGGCGAGCGGGTCCTGCAGACGTCGCGCAATCGACACGGCGCCGCGCAGCGACACGTCCATGGCGGGGAATTCCTTCGCGGCAAGCTCGGACGCCGAGTACACCGACGCGCCGGCTTCGGACACGACGATCTTCTGCAGCTTCAGCTCCGGATGACGCGCGATCAGCTCGCTCGCGAGCTTGTCCGTCTCACGCGACGCGGTGCCGTTGCCGATGCTGATCAGCTCGGCCTGCGTTTGCGCGGCGATTCGCGCGAGCTTCGCGAGCGAGCCGTCCCAGTCGCGGCGCGGCTCGTGCGGGTAGATCGTGTCGGTCGCGAGCACCTTGCCGGTGCGGTCGACCACCGCCACCTTCACGCCGGTGCGCAAGCCCGGATCCAGGCCGATCACGGCCTTCGGACCAGCCGGCGCCGCGAGCAGCAGGTCCTTCAGATTGCGCGCGAACACGCGGATCGCTTCGTGTTCGGCTTCGTCGCGCAGATTGGTCAGCAGTTCGTTTTCGAGGTGCGGCTGCACCTTCACGCGCCAGCACCAGCGGCACACGTCGGAGAGCCACTTGTCGGCGGGGCGGTTCTGATTGGCGATGCCGAAGTGCCGCGCGATCAGCGCTTCGCCCGGGTGCGGCACCTGCGCGTCGAGCTCTTCGCCGAGGCCGAGCTTGATCATCAGCACGCCGGCATTGCGGCCGCGGAACAGTGCGAGCGCGCGATGCGACGGCACCGTGCGGATCGTTTCGGCGTAGTCGTAGTAGTCGCGGAATTTCTCCTCTTCCGCGGTTTCCTTGCCTTCCACGACCTTCGACGACACCACGCCCTGGTTGAACAGATAGTCGCGCAGCTTGCCGAGCAGTTCGGCGGTCTCGCCGAATTGTTCGGAGAGGATGTCGCGCGCGCCGTCGAGCGCGGCCTTCACATCGGCGACGCCTTTGTCCGCGTCCACGTACGCCGCGGCTTCGGCTTGCGGATCGAGCAGCGGATTGCCGAGCAGCGCGTCGGCGAGCGGCTGCAAGCCGGCTTCGCGCGCGATCTGCGCGCGCGTGCGGCGCTTCGGTTTGTATGGCAGATAGAGGTCTTCGAGCACCTGTTTGCTGTCGGCGCCTTCGATCGCGCCGCGCAGCTCGTCGGTGAGCTTGCCCTGTTCGTCGATGCTCGCGATGATCGCCGCGCGCCGGTCTTCCAGCTCGCGCAAATAGACTAGGCGTTCCTCGAGATTGCGCAGTTGCGTGTCGTCGAGATTGTCGGTCACTTCCTTGCGATAACGGGCAATGAACGGAACGGTCGCGCCTTCGTCGAGAAGTTCCACCGCGGCCGCGACCTGGCGCGGCTGGACGGACAGTTCGGTGGCGATGCGCTGGACGATCTTGAGTGCTACGGTTTCCGTCATAAGGTCTTGGTGTTCCTGCGGACTCAGTGATGGGCCGCGCGCGGGCGGCAAATCGGGACAGGCCGGGCATGTGCCGCGACCAAGTCTAGAGCGGGGCATTTTGCCATAAATGCCAAAGGGCTCAACCGTGGGGTGTTAGAATTTCGGGCATGTTCCGTTGACCCTCTACGACGTTGCCAATCTCCTTGTCCCTCAACCGCCTGGTCTCTTCGCTGGCGTCAGGTTCACTGCCGGGTTCACTGCCGGGTTCGTCTCAATTGCCGCTGGTTTCTTTGCGCTCGTTCGGTCGGTCGGCTTTAACGGCTGCCGCGTCGTGCGTGATCGCCGCAGCGCTCGTCGTGCCGGTGTCGGCCGCGGCGCAAAGCGCGACGCCCGCGCAAGGTACGGCGCCCGTCGCGGGCTCGGGCCCGCAAGCCGCCGCAACCGCCGACGGCCCTCAAAGCGCAAGTGACGTAGCCGTGCTGGACAAGTCGTTCGACGAGCGGCAACAGGTGCTCAATCAGCGCACCGACGACAACAACTATCAATTCGCTGTCGCGCAACATAACTGCTACAGCCGCTTCTTCGTCAATCACTGTCTGAACCGCGCGCGCGACGCGATGCGCAGCGTGCAGGCGGACATCCGCAAGGAACAGCTCGCGCTCGACGCCGAGCAGCGTGCGCAGCGCGCCCGTGAACGCGACGAACGCACCGCGTTGCGGCGCGCGCAAAACG
Organism: Paraburkholderia sp. MM6662-R1; assembly: GCF_050436245.1. Classification (NCBI taxonomy): domain Bacteria; kingdom Pseudomonadati; phylum Pseudomonadota; class Betaproteobacteria; order Burkholderiales; family Burkholderiaceae; genus Paraburkholderia; species Paraburkholderia sp. MM6662-R1. The sequence continues at coordinate 4,243,606 of NZ_JBNDLV010000001.1, forward strand.
AGGCGGAAGCGCCGCAACGTGCCGCCGAAGACGCGCGCAACGAGCAGGCGTATCAGGAAAAGCAGCGTCAGCACGCGCTCGATCAGGCGCAGCACGACGCCGAGGCGCCGCAGCGCGAAGCCAATGCGCAGGCCTACGCGGAGAAGCAACGTCAGCACGCGCTCGATCAGGCGCAGCGCAACGCCGCGGCACCGCAGCACGAAGCCAACGCGCAGGCCTACGAGGAGAAGCAGCGCCAGCACGCGCTCGATCAGGCGCAGCGTGGTGTCACGCCTGCGCAGGCGGCGGCCAATCAGAAGGCCTACGACCAGAAGCAGAGCGACTACCAGCGCAAGCTCGAGGAAGCGCGTCGGCAGGGTGCGGAAAAGGCCGCGGAGCGCCAGCAGAAACAGGAGACTTTCGAGCGGAAGCAGGCCGAGGCCGCGCAGCACAAGCTCGATGTCGAAGCACGTCAAAAGCAGGCCGCCGAGAAGGCCGAGCAGAAGCGTCAGGACGAGCTGAAGCAGCAACAGCTCGAAGAGCAGCAAAAGCAGCAACAAGAGAAACAGTAAGCGTGCTGTAGTGGCTGTATCGTAGAGTAAGCCGTGGCGGTCGTGGCCAGGGCCGCCGTAGTCGCCGTAATGCGTTTTGAGGCGGACAGCAACCTCAGGCATCGGACCGCGCGCACGCGGTTCGTGCCGCCGACCAGAGGAGGCGAGCATGCGCGATCGTCATCACGTCATCGACGCAAACACACTTCGCGACCGCATTCTGCAACTGGAATCGGAGCATAGTGGACTCGACCGGTTGATCGACCGGATGTCGGATGAACCCGGCATCGACGACTTCGAGTTACAGCGCCTGAAAAAGCGCAAACTTAAAGTCAAGGACACCATCATCTTGCTGCAATTGCAGCTCGAACCGGACGCGCGCGCCTGAGTTCGCGGCCTGGCAGGCGCCGGGCGCGCAGCGCGCGAGCCGGACTTAGCAGGAACGCTTGCCTTGAATTCATCGCATGACACTTCATCCCGGGCCGCGCCGGACAACGCATCTGCTTCGGGTACGCCTGCGCCGCGCGCGGCAGCACCGGCGCCAGGTGTGTCGCTGAATCGGCGCCGCGCGAGCGAGCTCGACGACATCTTCGCCGACAACGGTCTGCTCGCACGGCAGATCGACGGTTATCGGCCGCGTGCGTCGCAGATCGAGATGGCGCGCGCGGTTGCCGCGGCGATGGAGGCGTCGGGCCGCGCGATGCCCGAGCCCGCGATGTTCGAGACGCAGAAGCGCCCGGCGCGGCGCCTGCAGCAGACCGGCGCTGAAGCCGTCTCTGAGTCGACCGGGAGCAACGCACAAGCCGATGGCGTCGACGGTGGTGAGAATACGCTGATCGTAGAGGCGGGTACCGGCACCGGCAAGACCTATGCGTACCTCGTGCCGGCCATGCTGTGGGGCGGCAAGGTGATCGTCTCGACCGGCACCAAGCATCTGCAGGATCAGCTGTTCCAGCGCGACATTCCGACCGTGCGCGACGCGCTCGCGGTGCCGGTGTCGGTCGCGATGCTGAAGGGCCGCGCGAACTACCTGTGCCATTACTACCTGCAACGCACCGCGGACAACGGCCGTCTGCCGTCGCGCCAGGAGACCTCGTATCTGCAGGACATCGTGCGCTTCGCGAAGATCACGCGCACCGGCGACAAGGCCGAACTCGCGAGCGTGCCGGAAACGGCGCAGGTGTGGTCGATGGTCACGTCGACGCGCGACAACTGTCTCGGCCAGGAGTGTCCCCACTACAAGGACTGCTTCGTGATGCAGGCGCGCCGCGAAGCGCAGCAGGCCGATATCGTGGTGGTCAACCACCATCTGTTTTTCGCCGACATCATGCTGCGCGATACCGGCATGGCGGAGCTGCTGCCGACTGCGAATACGGTCATCTTCGACGAAGCGCACCAGCTGCCCGAAACCGCGACGCTGTTTTTCGGCGAGACGCTATCGACCGCGCAGTTTCTCGAACTCGCACGCGATTCGGTCGCCGAGGGCCTCGGTCACGCACGCGATGCGGTCGATTGGGTCAAGCTCGGCGCGACGCTCGAGCGCGCCGCGCGCGACGTGCGGCTCGCGTTCAAGGAAGACTCGGTGCGTCTGTCGATCGGCCAGCTGCCCGACGATCACCCGCTGTTCGCCGCGCTCGAGACGCTCGAGGCCGAGCTCGACGCGTTGGCCTCGGCATTGGCGGGCCAGGCCGAGCGAGCCGAATCGCTCGGCGCGTGTTTGCGTCGCGCGCGCGAGTTGCAGGACGTGCTGAGCGGCTGGACCACGCCACCCACGAGTGCAGAACGCGACGCGGTTGCGACCCGCGAGGGTGACGCCGGCGCGGAGCGCGCCGATCCGAATGAAAAGGTGCGCTGGATCGAGGTGTTCTCGCATACGGTGCAGCTGCACGAAACGCCGTTGTCGGTCGCGCCGATTTTCGCGAAGCAGCGCGCCGGCGTACCGCGCGCGTGGATCTTCACATCGGCGACGCTGTCGGTGCGCGGCGACTTCACGCACTATGCGGCACAGATGGGCTTGAACTCGAAGCGCTCGATGACATTGCCGAGCCCATTCGACTATCCATCGCAAGGGCTTCTGTACGTACCGCGCAATCTGCCACAGCCGTCATCGCCGATGTTCACCGACGCCGTGTTCGATGCCGCATTGCCCGCGATCGAAGCCTCGGGCGGCGGCGTCTTCATGCTGTGCACGACGCTGCGCGCGGTGGATCGTATCTCGGCGAAGCTGCGCGACGCGATCGAGTCGCGCGGCTGGGACTATCCGCTGCTCGTGCAGGGCGATGCGAGCCGCACCGAACTGCTCGACCGCTTTCGCGCCTACGGCAATGCGATCCTGGTCGGCAGTCAGAGCTTCTGGGAAGGGGTGGACGTGCGCGGCGACGCGCTGTCGCTGGTCGTGATCGACAAGCTGCCGTTTGCGCCGCCGGACGATCCCGTGCTGGCCGCGCGGCTCGACGCACTGACGAAGAAGGGCTTGAGCCCGTTCGCCGTGCATCAGCTGCCGCAGGCCGTCATCACGCTGAAGCAGGGCGCCGGCCGGCTGATTCGCGCGGAGACCGATCGTGGCGTGCTGATGATCTGCGATACACGTCTCGTCGATAAACCTTATGGCCGCCGCATCTGGCAGAGTCTGCCGCCGTTCAAGCGCACCCGCGAGATCGACGTGGTGCGTGAGTTCTTTGAGGAGAGCGCTGGGCCAGCGGCGCCGGTTCGATAGGGGATGTGTTCCACACATGCGACGAGCTCCGCAGCGGAAAGCGGCCCTGAATGACAAAACGCCACGGATGTGAATCCGTGGCGTTTTTCTTTGCCCGTTTGCGGCCCGCGCCGTTTCCGGCCAACCTCCAAACGTTTCGTGCGCAGGCGCTGTAGCGGGAGCGCCGCTACAGCGCCGAACCGTTGCGGCTTACTGGCTTGCGCCTGCTGCCGGCGATGCTGCTTCAGCCGGCGATGCTGCCTCGGCCGGCGATGCTGCTTCGGCCGGCGATGCTGCCTCGGCCGGCGATGCTGCAACTGCCGGCGATGCTGCTTCAGCAGGCGATGCTGCCGCCGGTGCGGACGCAGCTTCCGACGGTGCAGCAGCCTGATCGTTGCTCTTGTTGCATGCAGCGAGTGCCACAACTGCCAACAGGGATGCTACGAGGAGGGATTTCTTCATGATCACGTCCTTTTATGGTTTAAAGGTAAGCAACAGCGCAAAATAAAACCGGTAATGTGCTCCAACACCGACCTGGGCCGCTGGTGGAGATGCTCTTTTGACGAGCTGGAATCTTCCCTACGGCTTGGGCGGAAATTATATGCACTTTCGTACTGACAGTCGATAAATGCGGGTCAATACGTTGTCTTTCTCATACAAAATTTCACCGTACGGTAATAACAGGCGGGCAGAGTTACGCAATCTCGCCTACCTGTATCCAGCCCGCACAATACCACTCGTGTAGCAGTGCTGTCACCGATGAATCGTGTGATAGTGTTACAAAGCGTATCGCACTCATGCACCGCAGATTTGCGAGTTCAAACAGCCATTTTTTCGCGCCGGTCCACGATATTTCTTCTCCATTTACGAAGAAAAAACGTCGTTCATACAACAGGTTACTCTTGCGATCGAGCCGTAGACCGGATCTCGACGCCGCGCCGATGAAACGGGCTTCGTTGAGCGGCCGTTGCGGCGGATCGAAGACGACACTCGGCTTGGGTTCGCTGAGGTACGTGCCAAGGAACGACGCAATGTCCTGTTCATTCCATCGCACTTTAGCAAGCATCGCGCCCACCCGTTCGACGAGCGCCGCGGGCAACTCGGCCGGCTGTTCGACCGCGGCCTGCCGTGGGTCGCGATAAAGGGCGCCCGCCTTGCCCGTGGCCTCTCCGCGCTCGGCCAGGTGGTAGAGGAACTGCGCGGTCAGCTCGCTTTCGGAGGGCGCGCGAAAACCGATCGAGCAGGTCATGCATTCGCCCTCGGCGATGCCGTCGTGCGCGATGTGCGGCGGCAGGTACAGCATGTCGCCGGGCTCGAGTACCCACTCCTGTTCGTGCTCGAAGTGCTGTAAAACCTTCAATGGCAAGCCGGGCTGCAGCGTCAGATCTTTCTGCGCGCTAATGCGCCAGCGGCGCTTGCCTTTTACTTGCAAAAGAAACACATCGTAGGAATCGAAGTGCGGGCCGACGCCGCCACTATCGGTCGCATACGAAATCATCAGGTCGTCGAGACGCGCGTCCGGCACGAAACGGAAACGGTCGAGCAACGCGCGCGCGCGGTCGTCGTGCAGATCCACGCCCTGCACGAGCAGTGTCCATGCGCGCTGTTTGACGGACGGCAGTTCGTCGGGCGCGAACGGGCCGTGCTCCAGCTGCCATTTGTTGCGGAAGTGCGTGATCAGGCGCGCTTCGACGTCGTCCCGATCGGCCAGCTCGAACAGCTCGTCGCGCGACAGCGGCGCTTCGATGTCCGGAATCGCCTGACGGATCAGCAGCGGCTTTTTCTGCCAGTAGCGGCGCATGAATTGCGACGGGCTCAGATGGCCGAGAAGTGCGGTCGGAACGTCGGGCGAGGGCGGAAGAGTGGGCCGCGTGGCCGGCTTTGCAGCAGACGGCGAATTGCTTGCCGAACCTGCATCGGCCGGGAGGTGGGTGGGCCGCCTGGGCATCGTATAATGTGAGTTGTATTCTGGAGAGTCGAATGAAAATCGCAAAGAACACCGTCGTGTCGGTCGCCTACAAGCTGTCGGATGCGCAGGGCAATCTGATCGAGGAAAGCGAAGAGCCGATGGTCTATCTTCACGGCGGCTATGATGGCACGTTCCCCAAGATCGAGGAAGAGCTCGACGGCCACGAGGCCGGCTTCGAGACCCAGATCCAGCTCGAGCCGCAAGACGCGTTCGGCGAATACGATCCCGAGCTTGTGAAGATCGAGCCGCGCGATCGCTTCCCGGAACCGCTCGAAGTCGGCATGCAGTTCGAAGGCACCCCCGAAGATGGCGACGAGGAAATCGATGCGCTGGTGTACGTGGTGACCGACGTCGCGGAAGACAAGGTCGTGCTCGACGGCAATCATCCGCTCGCCGGCATGGCGCTGCGTTTCGCGTTGACCGTCAAAGACGTGCGTCCGGCAACTGAAGACGAAATCCAGCACGAGCACGCGCATGGCGCGGACGGCCTCGAAGTTCTCGACGACGATGAAGACGAGGACGAAGAAGACAGCTCAAAACCGACCCTGCACTGAGCTTGCGGGCATGCGCGGTGTCGTCGCGGGGGCAGACGGCACCGATGCGGGCAACGCAGGCGAGGCTGGCAGTATCGACCCCGGCGGCATCGAGATAGCGGGCCCATAGTCGCCGCCGCCCTGGTCGGACGGGATGCGCGGCTGCTGCTCCTGCGACTCTCCAGGCGTCTGCAATACGGGCGGCAATTCCGACGCCGGCCCGAAACCTTCCACATTCGGCATCTCCGGCGCAACCGGCATCGACGCGCCGGATTCGTCGCGCGGCGATGCGGGCGGCAAGACCGGCGGCGTGGTGGGCAGCGGCATCTGCTTCGGCACGTCGCGCACGCTGACTCTGAACGGTGGCTTGCTGCCGAAATCCGCTTCTATCTGAATCCATTGGTTGAGACGATCATGCGGTGCGAGCGCAATGCGCGTGAGGTTCGTCACGACCGTCCCCTTGTCGTTGCGTAGCGGCTGATCGATGACGAAACCGCCGGCCGGCCGGTCCTCGTCTGCATGAATGACGACCACGGGTCCGGGGAAAATCTGCGCGAGCTTGACCAGACTGCGCTTGAATTCCAGAAAGCCGTCGCGGCGCGAGCTATGTGCGAAGTGCAGCCAGGCGAACCGTTCGGGTCGCTCGTAGCGCTCCGGGTCGAAGTCGCCTTGAATGAACACGACGATCGCGCGCGCGTCGCGGCGCTTCGCGTATTCGGCCGCGTGCTCGAGCCAGAATGCGTTGGCGATCACGCGATCTTCGAACTCGCCGTTGCGGCCGCCCGCGCTCAGGTAGTGGTTGTTCGGACCCGGCGCGTTCAGGCCGATGAAGACGATGTCGCCGGCGTTGGTGTTCGCTTTGTCGTTCGTTTTTTCGTTGACCACCCAGCGCACGTTTTCACGGAACGGGCGGAAGCGCGACACCTCGCTCTCGCGCGTCAACGCGATCGGGTTCTGCCCCATCGACGTTGGATCGGCGAACAGCGTTTGCCGCAACTGGTCGAGCCGCTCGACCGGATCGAAGCCGCCGGCTTCCGCCGTGCCGCAATCGACCCAGTCATGCTGGCCGGGGATAAAGAAGAGGGCAGTGCGCGAGCTGTCGAGCAGCGCGTGGCGGCGCTCGAACAGCGCGTCGCGGCAAACTTCCTTTGGCCCCTTCAGATTGCCGTCGTAGACGATGAAGCGCACGTCGCGCTCGCGGCCGATCGCCTCGAGCAGCCGTTGCGTGGCGGCTTCGTCGGCGGGGCTGTGCATCGTGCCGGAAATCACCGCGAACGCGAAGCGCGAGGCCTCAGCGTGCGCCGGCGCGGTCCATGCGCACACTGCCACGAGCACGACGATGCCGCCTGCCGGTGCGAGCACGTGGCGCAGCGCCGCGCGAAGCCCGCGCGGGCGCGGCGGATGTCCCGGCGTGTCAGTGGTCCGCATCCGGCGCGACGGCCAGTTCATGCAGTTCGTACAGCAGATCGAGCGCTTCGCGCGGCCGCAGATCGTTCGGATCGATGCCGCGCAGACGCTCGACGAGTGTCTGCATCGCGGGCGACGCGGGCGTTGCGTCGCTCGCCGTCTCGTGGTCGTCGTCCGTGTCTTCGGCGAGCATGGCAGGCTGCGTCGCGAACAGATCGAGTTGCGGCGCGGGCTGCGCGGCCGATTGCTGCTCCAGATGCGCGAGATGCTTGCGTGCCGCGCGGATCACCGCGTTCGGCACGCCGGCGAGTTGCGCGACCTGCAGACCGTAGCTCTGATTGGCGGGCCCTTCGTTGACCGCGTGCAGGAACACGATGCCGTGCCCGTGCTCGACTGCCGACAGATGCACGTTGGCCGCGTGCGGAAACTCCGCGGGTAGTTGCGTCAGCTCGAAATAGTGCGTCGCGAACAGCGTGTAGCAGCCGTTGTGGGCGAGCAGGTGGCGCGCGATCGCCCACGCGAGCGCGAGGCCGTCGAACGTCGACGTGCCGCGGCCGATCTCGTCCATCAGCACGAGGCTTTGCGGTGTCGCGTCGTTGAGGATCGCGGCGGCTTCGGTCATCTCCACCATGAAGGTCGAGCGGCCGCCGGCGAGGTCGTCGGCCGCGCCGATGCGCGTGAAGATGCGGTCGATCGGTCCGAAGGCCGCGCGCCGCGCTGGTACATAGCTGCCCACGTAAGCGAGCAGCGCGATCAGCGCGGTCTGGCGCATGAAAGTCGACTTACCGCCCATGTTGGGACCGGTGATCAACAGCAGCTTGCGCTCGGTCGCGAGTGAGCAATCGTTGGCGATGAACTGCTCGACTTGCGCCTCGACCACCGGATGACGACCCTGCTCGATGTCGATACCCGCGTTCGCCGAGAACGTCGGCGCAACCCAGTCGAGCGCGCGAGCGCGTTCGCCGAGCGCGGCCAGCAGATCGAGTTCGGCGAGCGCGAGCGCAACGCGCTGACAGTCGGGAATGAACGGCAGCAACGATTGCAGCAACGCGTCGTACAGTGCGCGTTCGCGCGCGAGCGCGCGTTCCTGCGCGGACAGCGCTTTGTCCTCGAAGGTCTTCAGCTCGGGCGTGATATAGCGCTCGGCATTCTTCAGCGTTTGCCGACGGCGATAGTCGTCCGGCACCTTGTCGGTCTGGCCGCGCGTGACTTCGATATAGAAGCCGTGCACCTTGTTGTACTCGACGCGCAGATTGCTGATGCCGGTGCGCGCGCGTTCGCGTGTTTCGAGATCGATCAGGAACTGTCCGCAGTTCTCCGAAATATCGCGCAGTTCGTCGAGCTCGGCGTCATAACCACGCGCGATGACGCCGCCGTCGCGCACCATCGCGGCCGGCTCTTGCGCGACCGCGAGCTTCAGCAAATCGGCGCACGCGTGCGGCGGTTCGAGCGCCGCGTCGATGCGCGCGAGCGAATCCGCGTTCGAGGCCATCGCTGCGAGCTGCGCGCGCAATGCAGGTAGCGCGATGAAGGTATCGCGCAGGCTCGACAGATCGCGCGGCCGCGCCGACAGCAGCGCGAGACGTCCGGTGATCCGTTCGATGTCCGAAATCTGCCGCAATGCGCTGCGCAATGTATCGAGATCGGCGCCCGGCGGCGCGTCGAGCAACGCGCCGATCGCCTGCTGACGTGCCTGCGCCACCGCCGAATCGCGCGGCGGATGATGCAGCCAGTGCCGCAGCAGGCGGCTGCCCATCGTCGTGCAGCAGGTGTCGAGCAGCGAGCACAGCGTCGGCGATTCGGTGCCGCGCAGTGTCTCCGTGAGTTCGAGGTTGCGGCGCGTGGCGGGATCGAGGCCGATGTATTCGGATTCGTATTCGACCTTCAGGCTGCGCACATGGCGCAGTTGCTGGCCCTGCGTGGACGCCGCATACAGCAGCAACGCGCCGGCCGCCCCGCACGCGCAACCGAGCGAATGCGCGCCGAAGCCGTCGAGGCTCGCGACTTCGAGCTGGTCGCACAGGCGCTTCGTGCCCGAGGTGATATCGAAGTGCCAGGCCGGTACACGCTTGAGCGCGCTGGCGTTGACAGGCGGTGTCCAGCTGGTCGAATCGGCGGTGGCGTCGGCGACCAGAATTTCCGCGGGACGGATGCGCTCCAGCGCGGCGGCGACCTGATCGGGCGCGACTTCGGCGAGGCGCAGCGCGCCGCTCGCGAGATTGAGCCATGCGAGACCGACGCTCGTGGCGACACCGCGGCGATTGTGCGCGACGCCCAGCGCGAGCAGATAGACGTCGCTCTTGTCGGACAGCAGCGCGGCGTCGGTCAGCGTGCCAGGCGTAACCACGCGCATGACCTTGCGCTCGACCGGGCCTTTCGAGGTGGCCGGGTCGCCGATCTGTTCGCAGATCGCGACCGATTCGCCGAGCTTCACGAGCTTGGCCAGATACTGTTCGACAGCGTGATGCGGCACGCCGGCCATCTTGATCGGATTGCCCGCCGACGCGCCGCGCTGCGTGAGCGTCAGGTCGAGCAGGCGCGCGGCTTTTTCCGCGTCGTCGAAAAAGAGTTCGTAGAAGTCGCCCATCCGGTAGAACACCAGCGTGCCCGGATGCTCCGCCTTGATGCGCAGGTACTGCTGCATCATCGGCGTGTGTTGTGCGACGTCGTTGGCCGCTGCGGTTTGAATACCCATCCTTCGTGTCTTCTTGCGGTAGATGCTCAGGGCGTGAGTTTAACCCGCCGGCGCGGCGAGCGGACCCTGGCCGAACGGACGATGCCCAACACAAGAGCTGAATGTCAGCATGACCGATTCGATCAAAGCGGGGGGTGCGCGCCGTCGCGGCGGGTTACGGCCGTCGAGCCGAGCCTCGCGCTGTCATTGCTGGAGCACCGTGATGCATTCATTCCTCGATCATCGCCCGCATGTCCACCCTGCGTTCGTTCGCCGCGCTGCGGCGTTTCGCGAGCCACATCAGCAGCGTGATGAAGGTGCCGAACACGACGATGATCCACTGCGCGGGCATCTTCGCCGTGAGCAGCAGCGCGTACACGCCGAGCATCAGCAGCACCGCGAGGTTCTGGTTGAAATTCTGCACGGCGATCGAGTGACCGGCCGACAGCAGCGTCGCGCCGCGATGCTGCAGGATCGCATTCATCGGCACGATGAAAAAGCCCGACAACGCACCGAGCACGATCATCAGCGGATAGGCCAGCAGAATGTAGTAGGGCGCGACGTGCGTGCCGAAGCGCAGGCCCGCGCCCGCCGGGAACAGGTCCTTGTTGTAAAAGGCCATCGCGATCGCCACCGCGCCCGTCAGCACGCCGACCGGCAACACCTTCAGCGAGTGGCGCAATGGAATCAGCGCGGCCGCGCCCGCCGCGCCGATCGCGATGCCGAAGCCGGTCACGCCTTGCATCACCGCCGCCTTCGACAACGACAGCCCGAGGTTCACGTTCGCCCATTTGAACACCAGCAGCTGCATCGTCACGGCGGCGCCCCACATCAGCGTGGTCACCCACAGCGCGATCTGCGCGAGCTTGTCGGCCCACAGCACCCGGAAGCAGTGATGGAAATCGCCGACCAGCTTATTCGGCTCGGTCAGCCGGTTCGGATAGCGCGCGCCAGTGTCCGGAATGAAGATGTTGATCGCGGCGGCGATCGCGTAGGTGAGCATGACCGCGCCCATCGCGAGATCGGCGGCCGAGCGGATCAGCGGCATATGCGCACGCGTGACGAAATGCTCGAAGACGGTGCTGATCAGCGCACCGCCGAGCATCGTGCCGGCGATCGTCGACAGCACCGTCGCCGATTCGAGCCACGCGTTCGCCTGCACGAGCTTTTCGGCGGGCAGCAGCTCGGTGAGGATGCCGTACTTGGCGGGCGAATACGCGGCTGCGCCGAAGCCGACCACGCCGTAGGCGATCATCGGATGAACGCCCAGAATCATCATCAGGCAGCCGCTCGCTTTCAGCGCGTTGGAGATGAACATCACGTGACGCTTCTGCATCGAATCGGCGAACGCGCCGACGAACGGCGCGAGCAGCACGTACGAGATCGTGAAAAAAATCTGCAGCAGCGGCGTAACCCACGCGGCCGAGCGCATCACGGAAAGCAGGGCGATGGCGGCGATCAACAGCGCATTGTCGGCCAGCGACGAAATGAACTGTGCCGCGATGATCGTATGGAAGCCTTTTTTCATGGGGCAGATTGGAGGCTGCGCCCGGGGCGAAAGTCGGGCAGGGTCAAAGCGGCATGGAGCAGGGAACGGTCCCGGCCGAGTACCGCCCCGAATGACTTCCCGCTTTTTAGCACGACGCTCCGGACACTGGAGCGCCGCCAACAGAAAAGCGGCCGAAGCCGCTTTTCTCTGCAACCGTTATGCGTTGCCGCGGACTGGCCGCGGCGGCGCACCTTACGCCGACTGCTGACGCGTGCGGCTGTAGCGCGACAGGATCGGAATCATCTGCGCGTAGACCTTCGGGTTGCCCGCGACGACTTCGCCGACGTGCAGGAACTCCGAATCACCGGTGTAGTTGCCGACCAGGCCGCCGGCTTCGGTGATCAGCAGGCTGCCCGCCGCGACGTCCCACGCGTTCAGGCCCTGCTCGAAGAAGCCGTCCATGTGGCCGGCCGCGACGTTGGCCAGATCGAGCGCGGCGGCGCCCGGACGGCGCAGGCCGGCGCAGGCTTCGGTCATCTCGGCGAACTGACGGCCGTACGATTCGAGGCTGTCCTGCGCGCGGAACGGAAAGCCGGTGCCGATCAGGCAGTCGGCCAGGCGGTCACGCTTGGCGACGCGGATGCGGCGATCGTTGAGAAACGCGCCACGGCCGCGCGATGCGGTGAACAGATCGTTGCGGGTCGGATCGTAGACGACGGCCTGCGTGACGACGCCCTTGTGCGCGAGCGCGATCGACACGCAGTAGTAAGGGAAGCCGTGGATGAAGTTGGTGGTGCCGTCGAGCGGATCGATGATCCACTGGTATTCGGAATCGTGGTCCGACTTGCCCGACTCTTCGGCGAGGATGGCGTGATCGGGATAAGCGGTCTTCAGCGTTTCGATGATCGCCGCTTCGGACGCTTTGTCGACCTCCGTGACGAAATCGTTGTGCTGCTTTTTGCTGACCTGAATCAGGTCGAGATCGAGCGATGCGCGGTTGATGATCTGAGCTGCGCGGCGCGCGGCCTTCACAGCGATATTGAGCATGGGATGCATAAACTGATCCTTGTGCCGGGGCAGCACGGCTGCCGGCCGGTAAATAAGCGCGAAACTGCGCTGACGGGCGCTGCAACGACGCAAAAACAGCACGGAACGGGCAGACCGGCTATCAAACCGGAGAGCATTCCGTCGACGGAGACGAATTGAATAAGAACGGTGCGACCGGTTCGACGCAAGCTTCAGCAAACGTCGGCGCCGGACGCGAAAAGCGGTATTTTACCTGAGTCCGGGCGCCCTCGCGCAGGTGCTCGCTCACGTGCGGCTGATGTACCGCACAGGCGCCCGCCGGTGCCGGTCCGATGCTGCGCCCTCGTCCGCGCGCGTGGCTCGCGCGCGCGCCTGATTCGGCATAAGTGCCCGTTGGCGCTACCATACGCGTCTTGAGTCCTAGCCAGCCGAGTTTCATCGTGGATCACACCCATCATTCCTCCGACCCCGCCGTGGCCGATTTGCGCGGCGGCTTCACGTCGACGCGTTTCGTGCTGGTCGAGCCCAGCCATCCGGGCAATGTCGGCGCCGCGGCGCGCGCGCTGAAAACCATGGGCTTTTCGCGGCTCGTGCTCGTGTCGCCGCGCGTGCCGAACGTGCAGAACGACCCCGAAGCGATCGCGATGGCGAGCGGCGCCGATGACGTACTCGCCTCCGTGCACGTGGTGCCGTCGCTCGCCGATGCACTGACTGGCGTGCACTGGTCGATTGCGCTGACCGCGCGGCTGCGCGAATACGGTCCGCCGCAATGGACGCCGCGTGCGGCTGCTGCCGCCGCGCACGCAGAGGCGATGCACGGCGAGATCGCGCTGGTGTTCGGCAACGAGCGCACGGGCTTGTCGAACGAGGATGTCGAGCGATGCAGCGCGATCGCGCATATTCCGGCCAATCCGGCCTATAGCTCGCTCAATCTCGCGCAGGCGGTGCAGGTGCTCGCCTACGAGCTACGCACCGCGTACCTCGGCGCCGACGAAGCGAGCGACGGCGCACCCACCGCGGGAGCACACGCGGCGCCGGCCGAATCCGCCGCTCCACGCGCGCAGATGGCGGCCAGCGACGAGATCGAGAGCATGTTCGCGCATCTGGAAAGCGCACTGGTCGCGCTCGAGTTTCTCGATCCGGCCAATCCGAAGAAGCTGATGTCACGGCTGCGGCGGCTCTTCGCGCGCTCGGGCCTCGAGCGCGAGGAGGTCAACATCGTGCGCGGCATCGCCAAGCACATCCTGCTCAAGACCAGGCGGACCGGCTGACGGTCCGTTGACCAGCCCGTGACGGCGCACCTGATGCGCCGCCTTCGTCTGACGACAACCTTGCAGGTGACGGGGACTTCCGGCAGGTTTCGCGCAATCGCCCTACAATCCACGAAACGTTAGAAGCAAAGCCGCCGCCGTGCTAAGCGGCAGCGATGCCGTTAGCTATGGCGCGAAACGCAGAGTCCCGCGCATGCGCAAACCGCGCGGATTCGCTCACGCAGACGGTTTTCCCCCAACAATACAGTCCCTGCCATGTTCACGAGACTTCGCGAAGATATCGCCACCATCCGCGAGCGCGATCCCGCCGCCCGCAGCGCATGGGAAGTGCTCACGTGTTATCCGGGGCTGCACGCGCTCGTGCTGCATCGGATCGCTCACGCGTGCTGGTGCGCGAAGCGCCGCTGGCTCGCGCGTTTCGTGTCCCAGATGGCGCGCTTCATGACCGGCATCGAGATTCATCCGGGCGCGAGCGTCGGGCGGCGCGTGTTCATCGATCACGGCATGGGCGTCGTGATCGGCGAGACCGCGCAGATCGGCGACGACTGCACGATCTACCAGGGTGTGACGCTCGGTGGCACGTCGCTCACGCGCGGCGCGAAGCGGCATCCGACGCTCGAGCGTGGTGTGATCGTCGGTGCGGGCGCGAAGGTGCTCGGCGGCTTCACCGTCGGCGCGGACGCGAAGATCGGATCGAACGCGGTCGTGACGAAGCCGGTGCCCGCGCGTGGCACGGCGCTCGGCAATCCGGCGCGGATCATCGTGCCGGCCGCGGCGGCTGCGAACGGTGCGAACCCGAATGCGAACAACGCCGCGCGTGACGCGAAGCGCGGCAGCGAAATCAGCGCGTTTTGCGCATACGGCATCACGCCCAACGCCGACGATCCGGTTTCGCTCGCGATTCACGGTCTGATCGACCATGCGGCTACTCAGGCGCGACGTATCGATGAAATCGTCGATGCGCTCGAGCGGCTCGGCACGAGCCTCGAAGGTCTGCAAGGCGCGGATGCGGCGTTGCTCGATTTGCGGCGGCTATCGGCGGCGATCGCGGGGAAGATGGAGGGGCTGGCGGGGGAGCGCTAGGTATCGGCGCCTCGCCAGCGCGAAGCGCACGCCGTACCCACGAGGTCAATCCAGCGGCAGCGCTCGAATCCCGTCGGCATCGATCTTCAGATAGCCGCCCCGGCGCTCGCCGTGATCGAGATCCCAGTCGGGCAGAACCCAGCGCGTGCCGCCCGGCTCGCGATGCCGCGCGGGCAGATGGGTATGCCCATGAATGATCGTCGCGGTCTTCGATTTCCTGAACAGCGCGGCGACACCTTGCGGGGTCACGTCATACTTGATCGGCATCGGCCGCGTGCGGCCATGCTCGCTCTTCGAGCGCATGTTCTCGGCGAGCTTGCGACGCCAACGAAACGGCCACGCGAGAAACAGAATCTGCGCGAGTCGATTGCGCGCGAAACACCTGAACAACTGATAGCCGCGATCCGCGGTGCACAGACCATCGCCATGGGCGAGCGCAATGCGCGTTCCGAACGCGGTAATCACGAACGGATCGGGCAGCCAGATCGCGCCGGCCGCTTTCATGAAGCGCTTGCCCAGCAGGAAGTCGCGGTTGCCGTGCATGATGTAAAGCGCGATGCCGCGCTCGGACAGCGTGTGCAGCAGCGCCGCAATATGGGCGACGAACGGCTCGCTCAGCATGTCGTCGCCGACCCAGTACTCGAACAGGTCGCCGAGGATGAACACCGAGTCGGCCGCTTCCGCGCTCACGCGGATGAAATGCTCGAACGCGGCGACCGTGCGCGGAATCGCCTCGCTCAGATGCAGATCGGAGAGGAAGAAAAAAGGGCGCGCGGCGTGCGGGCGTTGGCCCTCGCCTGGCACGCCCGCGGCGACGCTTCGCAGCGGCGTCTCTTGCAGCATTGAAGGTGCCTGATTTCAGTTCAAAGGAGTCGACGCCCGCATGAGGCGCGACTCACTCACGGTTTAGCCGACGACGACAGCTTTTTCGATCACGACATCATCGACCGGCACGTCCTGATGGAAGCCCTTCGAACCGGTCTTGACCTTCTTGATCTTCTCGACCACGTCCATGCCTTCGACGACCTTGCCGAACACCGCATAGCCCCAGCCTTGCGGCGTCGGCGACGAGTGGTTCAGGAAGTCGTTGTCGTTCACGTTGATGAAGAATTGCGCGGTCGCCGAATGAGGGTCGTTGGTACGCGCCATCGCGATCGAGCCGTTCTCGTTCTTCAGACCGTTGTTCGCCTCGTTGGTGATCGGCTCGGCCGTCGGCTTCTGCTTCATGCCGGGTTCGAAGCCGCCGCCCTGGATCATGAAGCCGTCGATCACGCGGTGAAACACCGTGTTGTCGTAGTGGCCGGCCTTCACGTAGTTCAGGAAGTTCTCGACCGACTTCGGCGCCTTTTCGGCATTCAGCTCGAGTTTGATGAGGCCGTGGTTCGTATGCAGTTCAACCATGATGGAATCCTTTGATGAACAGGTGGATAAAAGGCGCGGCGCGTCGTCATGTGCTGACGACCGGCCGCGCCGGGGCGTTGGTTGGGGCCGGGCTTCGGCCGCGCGGGTTCGCTTGCCCGTTCGTTTTTACTTGCTCACCACCGTCGCCGACTGGATCACGATCGGCTTCTGCGGCACATCGCTCATCGGGCCGCGCGTGGTGGTGGGCGCGGCTTCGATGCGTTTCACGACGTCCATGCCGCTCGTGACCTTGCCGAATACCGCGTAGCCGTTGCCGTCCGGATTCGGGTAGTCGAGATTGGCATTGTCCACCGTGTTGATGAAGAACTGCGCGGTGGCCGAATTCGGGTCGCTGGTGCGCGCCATCGCGATCGTGCCAGCGGTGTTCTTCAGACCGGTGCGGCTCTCGAGCGGAATCGGCGCGCGCGTCGGCTTCTCGACGAAGCTCTGCGTATAGCCGCCGCCCTGGATCATGAAGCCCGGAATCACGCGATGGAAGATCGTGCCGCTATATTGGCCGGCTTTCACGTAGTCGAGGAAATTGGCGACCGTCTTTGGCGCTTTCTCGGGATACAGCTCGACGCGGATGTCACCCTCCGACGTCTTCAGCAGCACGGAAGGATGAGCGGCCTGCGAACCGGACTGCGCAAAGGCGGGTGCGTTTGCGATCAGGGCGGCGCTGCCGAGCGCCAACATCAACCATTTCATGAAAGTCCTCGGGGTTGGAGAAAACTTGCGGCAGGCAACGAGCCCGGCGCTCAGCGCGACGGCGCCATGTACGGCGGCATGGCGAGCGAGCCATTCGGGCCGCCGAACTGGAAGCTCGGGCTGTCCGTGATGTTCGACGTGGGGTGCGCGGCGGGCACGGTCGTCTGCTCGGCGGCTGGCTGTGACGCCGCGGTAGCGGGTGTTGCCGGCGACACGACCTTCTGGATATCCGCGAGACGCTGCGCGGTCCTCGGGCTCGCCTTGCCGAGGCTCTCCGCGCGACGGTACGCGGCATCGGCGAGGCGCAGATAGAGGTCACCGAGGTTCTCGAACGCGAGGCCGTAGTTCGGATTGACCTGGGTGGCCATCTCGAGCGCCGCGCGCGCTTCGGTCAGACGGCCTTGTCTCGCGAAGAGTGTGGCGAGGTTGTTGTACGGCTCGGGCAACTCGGGATACAGCTGCGTGAGTTCGGTGAACGCCGTGATCGCTTCGTCGTCGCGATTCAAATGCACGAGCACGTTTGCGCGTTTGAACTTCGCTTGTGCGTCGTGCGGATTCGCGGCGACGCGCGCATCGAGTTGGGTCAGCGCGGCTTGCCAGTTTTTCTGCGCGATCAACGCGTCGATTTCCGGCGTATTGTCACGCACGGCGGGGCCTTGCGGCATCACCGCGGTCTTCTGCGCATAAGCGCTCGCGACCGGCACCGCGGCAAGTGCGGCAACGACGGTGACGCGCCACGCGAGGGCACGCGCCGCTTCGAAAGTAACGCCACCGACAACGTTGCCAAACGCAGTCGCGGCGAGGGTCGCAGCGCTGTGCGCGCGGCCGCTGGAGTGTTTCATAGGCTCAGGTCTGGATGTTATACTCCGAGCCATTCTAACAAAAGGTCTGCGCGTTCCGTCGAACCGCCGACTGTCTTTTCGCCACTCGTGGCCGTCTCCGCCCGGTTCGCAGCCTCGTCTGCAGCCTGATCGCCGCACGAGGTGCGCCGGTTTCAGCTGTATGCGATGCACCCGTTATCCTGTTCGTTTCGCGGGTCGCGGCGCGCATGAAGCACAATGCGGACTTCTTTCGGCCCACGCACCGCTCTCTATGGAATCTCTGCGCATTTACAACACGCTCGCGCGTGACAAACAGACTTTCGTGCCGCTGCGCGAAGGTGTCGTGCGGATGTACGTCTGCGGGATGACCGTGTACGACTATTGTCACGTCGGTCATGCGCGGGTGATGGTCGTGTTCGACATCGTGCAGCGCTGGTTGCGTGCGCTTGGCTACAACGTGACTTACGTGCGCAACATTACCGATATCGACGACAAGATCATCAAGCGCGCAGTCGAGAACGGTGAAACCATCAAATCGCTGACCGATCGCTTCATCGCCGCGCTGCATGAAGACGCGGACGCGCTCGGCATCGAGCGTCCGGACATCGAGCCGCGCGCGACCGACTTCATTCCGCAGATGCTCGGCATGATCGAGACGCTCGAGAAAAACGGCTACGCCTACCAGGCGAGCGACGGCGACGTCAACTACGCGGTACGCAAATTCGCAGGCTACGGCAAGCTGTCGGGCAAGTCGCTCGAAGACCTGCGCGCGGGCGAACGCGTCGCGGCCAACGACGCGAAACAGGACCCGCTCGACTTCGTGCTGTGGAAGCAGGCGAAGCCCGAGGAACCGGCCGACAGCGGCTGGGATTCGAAGTACGGGCGCGGTCGTCCCGGCTGGCACATCGAGTGCTCGGCGATGGGCTGCACGCTGCTGGGTGAACAGTTCGACATTCACGGTGGCGGCCAGGATCTGCAGTTTCCGCACCACGAAAACGAGATCGCGCAAAGTGAGGCCGCGACCGGACAAACATTCGTCAATTACTGGATGCACAACGGCTACGTACAGATCGACAATGAGAAGATGTCGAAGTCGTTGAACAATTTTTTTACGATTCGCGAAGTGCTCGCGCAGTACGATGCAGAGGTGGTGCGTTTCTTCATCGCGCGCGCGCATTACCGCTCGCCGTTGAACTACAGCGACGTACATATCGACGACGCGCGCAATGCACTCGCGCGTTTGTACACGGCGTTGAAAGACGTGACGCCCGATAGCGCCGTGCTCGACTGGAACGAAGCGCACGCGCAGCGTTTCCAGGCGGCAATGAACGACGACTTCAACACGCCGGTGGCCGTGTCGGTGCTGTTCGAGCTGGCCACCGAAGTGAACCGCACGCGCGACCCCGCGCTGGCCCGTCAATTGCGCGCGCTTGGCGCGGTGCTCGGGCTGCTCGGACGCGAACCGCGTGCATACCTGCAGCAGGCAGCGGGTGCTGCAGCCGAAGGCGCGCTCGAGCCCGTCGCGATCGAAGCGAAGATCGCCGCGCGCATCGCCGCCAAGCAGGCAAAGGACTATGCGGCAGCAGACCGGATCCGGGCCGAATTGCTCGATGCCGGCGTTGCCCTTGAAGACAAACCCGGCGGGTTGACCGAGTGGCGGCGCGTGTGAGCGCACCTCGTACTTCCCTCTGAACGACTCGCCAGGCAGGAGGCAGGATGGCAACGGCCACGAAGACGCCGGCTAAACGCGCGGCGTCTCAAACCAGTGCGGCAGCCGCAGCGTCGGCTGCCGCAGCTCAGTCGACTCGTGCGGGCGGCGGCGCGGTAGACAAAGTGCCCTCGAAAGCGGGCGGGGCGGCGGCGAAAGCCGACTCGGCCGCGGCAAAGAAGAGCGCGGCCAAACGCTCGCTCAATGGCGCGGGCACTGAAGCTGCGCACGCGCCTGCGAAACGCGCGAAAACGGCGTCGCGTGCGAAGGGCAACGGTGCGTTGCCGGCCAAACTCGCGGCCGAGCTCGCCGGCGACGTGGAGGAACTCGCGCGTGACAAGAACGCGGGCGAAGTCGTGCGCAAGACGCGCGTATCGGCCACCTCGGCGAGCACGGCCAGCGCGGGCGGCGAAGCGGCCGGTGTCGCATCGCTCGCGAACGAAGTCGCGGTGCCGGTGCAGATCGGCGGTCTCGCGCCTGAGGTCACGCGTCCCGCGTATTGGGACAAGGCGTGCGCGGATCTCGTCAAGCGCGATCGCATTTTGAAGAAGCTGATTCCGAAGTTCGGCCCCGTGCATTTGCTGAGTCGTGGCGATCCTTTCGTCACGCTTGCGCGCTCGGTGGTCGGCCAGCAGATCTCGGTCGCGTCGGCGCAGGCCGTGTGGGCGAGGGTCGAAGTCGCGTGTCCGAAGCTCGTGCCGCAGCAGTTCATCAAGCTCGGTCTCGAGAAGCTGACCGCGTGCGGTTTGTCGAAACGCAAGGCCGAGTACGTGCTCGATCTCGCGAGGCATTTCGTGTCGGGCGCGTTGCACGTCGGCAAGTGGACGTCGATGGACGACGAGGCGGTGATCGCCGAACTCACGCAGATTCGCGGCATCGGCCGCTGGACCGCGGAGATGTTCCTGATTTTCAACCTGTCGCGTCCCGACGTGCTACCGCTCGACGACCTCGGCCTGATCCGCGCGATCAGCGTCAACTATTTCAGCGGCGAACCCGTCACGCGCAGCGAAGCGCGCGAGGTTGCCGCGAACTGGGAGCCGTGGCGCACGGTGGCGACCTGGTACATGTGGCGTAGTCTCGATCCGTTACCGGTCGACTACTAAAGAAGAACAGGAAACGAAGCCGTTTCAGAGACTATCGCGTATATGATATCGATAGTTGAGAAATGGTTTTGACATCGGCGCACGCGGTTAGAATACGCGCTGCCCGGTAAGTCCAAGGATTACAACCAATGAAGACCACGTTTCTGGATTTCGAACAGCCGATCGCTGAACTCGAAGCGAAGATCGAAGAATTGCGCTTCGTGCAGGACGACTCGGCCGTCGATATTTCGGAAGAGATCGAGCGGCTGTCCAAGAAGAGCCAGCAGCTCACCAAAGATCTGTATGCGAACCTCACACCGTGGCAGGTTTCGCAAATCGCCCGTCATCCGCAGCGTCCGTACACGTTCGACTACGTGAGCGAGCTGTTTACCGATTTCCATGAACTGCATGGCGACCGCAGCTTCGCGGACGATCTGTCGATCGTCGGCGGTCTCGCGCGATTCAACGGCCAGGCGTGCATGGTGATCGGTCATCAGAAGGGCCGCGACACCAAGGAGCGCGCGCTGCGCAACTTCGGCATGCCGCGTCCGGAAGGCTATCGCAAGGCCGAGCGGCTGATGCGCCTCGCCGAGAAGTTCGGCCTGCCGATCTTCACGTTCATCGACACGCCGGGCGCGTACCCGGGCATCGGCGCGGAAGAGCGGGGCCAGTCCGAAGCGATCGGCCGCAATCTGTACGTGATGGCCGAGCTGAAGACGCCGCTGATCGCGACGATCATCGGCGAGGGCGGCTCGGGCGGCGCACTCGCTATCGCGGTGGGCGACAGCGTGCTGATGTTGCAGTTCTCGACCTACTCGGTGATCTCGCCGGAAGGCTGCGCATCGATCCTGTGGAAAAGCGCCGCCAAGGCACCGGAAGCAGCGGAGGCGCTCGGCCTGACCGCGCATCGTCTGAAGGCGCTCGGTCTGATCGACAAGATCGTCAACGAGCCGCTCGGCGGCGCGCATCGCGATCCGAAGGGCATGGCGGCGATGCTGCGCCGTGCGCTCGCCGATTCGCTGCGCCAGTTCCAGGGTATGAGCACCAACGACCTGCGCGAACGCCGTTTCGAACGGCTGATGGCGTACGGCAAATTCAAGGAAACGACGCCGGGCGCATAAGCCCGCGCGTTGGCCTGTCTCTTTCGTCCACCGGCGCTTTCCGCGCTAACGACGTGACCACCACCGCCGACTCATCCGCCGAGCGCCTCGTGATCGAGGCGCTCGGCGCCGCGCTGTCCGGGCTCGATTCGAACGCGCGCATTGCGGTCGCATTCAGCGGCGGCGTCGATTCGAGCGTGCTCCTCGATGCGGCGGTGCGCGTCGCGGGTGCGTCACGCTGTATCGCGCTGCACGTGCATCATGGTTTGAGTCCACATGCCGATACGTGGCTCGCGCACTGCGAGGCTTTCGCGCGCGAACGTGGCGTCGAATTCGACGCGCGACGCGTGGATGTTTCGCGCGCGCCGGGCCTGAGCATCGAGGGCGCGGCACGCGACGCGCGTTATCGCGCGCTCGAAGCGATGTGCGCAACGCACGGCATTGGCACGCTATGGCTCGCGCAGCATGCGGACGATCAGGCCGAGACCGTGCTGCTGCAACTGCTGCGCGGCGCGGGGCTCGCGGGTCTCGCGGCGATGGCGCCCGGCTCGCTGCCGACAGGTGCGTCGACGACACGTGTGCGGCCGCTTTTGCATCTGCTGCGCGCGCAGCTCGAACACTATGCGAGCGCGCGCAAGCTGCGCTGGATCGACGACGAATCGAACGCGGACACGCGTTATGCGCGCAACGCCTTGCGTCATCAGGTGATGCCGGTGCTCGCGGTGCACTTCCCGGGCTTTCGCGATGCGCTCGCGCGCACGGCCGCGCATTCGGCATCGGCGCAGCGATTGCTCGACACGCTCGCGCGCGCCGACATGGAAAGCGCGTCGCGCGATGAAGGACGCGCCCTCGCGCACGACGTGCTGCTCGCTCTCGACGACGATCGCGCGCTGAATCTGCTGCGCTACTGGATGCGTACGCTCGGCTTCGTCGCGGCATCGAGCGCGCGTGTCGCGGATGCACTGCGGCAGTTGCGCGAAGTGGCAGCGGGGCAGGACGGACATCGGCTCCGCATCGATCATGCGGGGCATGCGTTGCGCAGCTATCGCGGCCTCGTCTACTGGGAAGCCGGCGATAGCAGCGAACCCGCCGACGAAACCGCGCTCGTCGAGCGCGAGATCAGTGAACTCGCGTGGCAAGGGCAAGAGATCTGGCATTTGCCGCAATGGCGCGGCACGTTCGTGTTCGCGATGGTGGATGCAGCCGCTGCTTCCGACATAGCCGACGCAACGCACGCAGCGCCACGTAACGAAGCATGCGACATGGTTCCCGTCAGCGTCCTGCAACGAGCCTCTCTAAGCGTGCGGGCGCGCCGCGGCGGAGAACGCATGCGCGTCGGTGTGCCGAACACGCCGAGCCGCACGCTGAAGAACCTGTTTCAGGAGCGCGGCATTCCCGCATGGAAGCGCGACGTGCCATTGCTTTACGTTGGCGATGAACTGCTGTTCGTGCCGCTGATCGGCGTGAATCGCGGGACTGTGCGCGACGCATCTCCGGAGCGCGAAGCGTGCGTGAAAATCGTCTGGCGCGAGGATCTGCTGATCGCCTGAGCGCCGGTCGGACAGTCGCGCAAGCGGTGCGTGCAGATGTCGAAAGCGTGAAACAGGGCGCAAATCAACGATAAAACAGGCCATTGCAGGCCTGATTCGACGCATTTGAGCGCTCGTTGCGTCTTGTCTTTTTGCGCCTAATCAGGTACTTTAACTTGTTTGCCCGACCCGATTTCGCCGTCGCTTTTGTCGCTATCGGTCGTTAGTGCCGGCAGGCGTGCGTGATCCGTCGTCGCCGTTCAATTCCGATCAGCCATTTGCGATTTCATCCCGGGCAAATCCGCGCGTGCTGCACGCGTGCTGCATCTACGCCGCCACACACTTTGCCGCCGTTCACGAGACGTTGCGCCCCTGTGCTTTCTGTGCGGTCGTCTCCAGCGCGCCAGCGCGGTTTCTCTTCCAGTTCAGAACGACAATGGCACTCATCGTACATAAATACGGCGGCACCTCGATGGGCTCGGTCGAGCGCATCAAGAACGTCGCCAGGCGCGTCGCGAAATGGCACAAGGCCGGCCATCAGATGGTCGTCGTGCCGTCGGCAATGTCCGGCGAAACCAATCGCCTGCTTGGCCTCGCGAAAGAAATCACGACTCAACCGAGCCCGCGTGAACTCGACATGATCGCCGCCACCGGCGAGCAGGTCAGCTCGGGTCTGCTCGCGATCGCGCTGCAGGAAGCCGGCGTCGAAGCGGTCAGCTACGCAGGCTGGCAGGTGCCGGTCAAGACCGATAGCGCGTTTACGAAAGCGCGCATCAGCGACATCGACGGCGAGCGCGTCATGCAAGACCTCGCAGCCGGCAAGGTGGTCGTGATCACCGGCTTCCAGGGCATTGACCCGGACGGCCACATCACGACGCTCGGCCGCGGCGGCTCGGACACGTCGGCAGTCGCGGTCGCGGCCGCGCTGAAGGCCGACGAGTGCCTGATCTACACGGACGTCGACGGTGTGTACACCACGGACCCGCGCGTCGTTGAAGAAGCGCGCCGGCTCGACCGCGTGACGTTCGAAGAAATGCTGGAAATGGCCAGCCTGGGTTCGAAGGTGCTGCAGATCCGCTCGGTGGAATTCGCCGGCAAATATCAGGTGAAAACGCGCGTGCTGTCGAGCCTGACCGATCCGCTGATGCCACTCGACGAAGAAATGAAGTCGGGCACCCTGATTACTTTTGAAGAAGACGAGACCATGGAAAAAGCAGTCATCTCGGGTATCGCGTTCCAGCGCGACGAAGCTCGTATCGCCGTGATGGGCGTGCCCGACAAGCCGGGCATCGCGTATCAGATTCTCGGCCCGGTGGCGGACGCGAATATCGATGTCGACATGATCATCCAGAACCAGAGCGTCGAGGGCAAGACGGCATTCACGTTCACGGTCGGCCGCGGCGACTATGCGCGTGCAATGGAAATCCTCACCGGCACGGTGAAGGCGCACGTCCAGGCCGAGCAGGTGCTGGGCGACCCGAAGGTGTCGAAGGTGTCGGTGGTCGGCGTCGGGATGCGCTCGCACGTCGGCATCGCCAGCAAGATGTTCCGCACGCTGTCGGAAGAGGGCATCAACATTCAGATGATCTCGACCTCGGAGATCAAGATTTCGGTGTTGATCGACGAAAAGTACATGGAGCTCGCGGTACGCGCGCTGCATAAGGCCTTCGAACTCGATCAGGCATAAGTGGCGGGAAAAACGGGGCGCTCTAGAGCGTCCCGTTTGTTTTGGTGCGCCAGGCATGGCGCGTAGCGCCGTGACTGGCGCTGTCCGACCCGCTGTGGTGGCGAGCCGGATGACTTGGGGGTGAAAGTCCTCTGCACACCCGGCAAGGGGAAGTGCTAGCTGAACGGCAAGGGTGTCCGTCGTAAGGCGGAATCTGAAGGAAGCCGCAGGCAAAATGCTGGCCTGACGAACAGGAAGCGGATATCAGGCGGTGTGGCGGGGTGAGCAGTCCAAGATCTGTAAAGCCCAATACTTGCACGGAACGCCACGACGTAGATCCGACAGGCATAAGCAGGAAGGTCGCGCGCATTACCCTGGGAGCCCCGTCAGTCTGCCTTGTGCTACTGGCATCGCAAGGTGCCGGGATGGGCTGGCGGGAGTCAGCAGAGGCCATAGTAGCGGCTCGGAACCGGAGCAGTGAAGGGCCGAACCTGACGAGAGTGGATAGTCACGCGTGCTCTCTGAGCGTTTGGGCACAAGTCTCGGCACAGCCGGGAGCCTGCGATCAAACTTGACGGCCGGAAGCCTGAGAGAGGTTGGGGTGTCCATTGAACGACAGGCGACACGACGAACGAAACGAAGCTCGCTGGAGCAATCCAGTCGTCAGGAAACGCCGGATACGTGATCCGTACGTCCGGTGTTGTGGGAGGACGGCGGGGGCAACCCCGCCTCCTACCCGATTGGCGTTCATGTGAATGAATTGCGTGATGAGACGCCACGTTGGCACAAATAATGTTCGTCAGACATTGACCTTATCGGCCCGGCCCGCTATGATCTTGGCTTCGTCGCACTGACTCCCTGTGCGACAGAAAGTTTGGGAGACGTGGCCGAGAGGTCGAAGGCACTCCCCTGCTAAGGGAGCATCTGGGCCAAAACCTGGATCGAGGGTTCGAATCCCTCCGTCTCCGCCAGCAATGGTGGCGAAACCCCGCAGAGTCTAGGCTCTGCGGGGTTTTTGTTTTTGCGCGGCTTGATTTTGATCTCGCTCGCTACTTCAGCGATGTCAGCGGCATTCCCAGCCCTCCAGCGTGTGACCACGTCCTACGTGAATAGGCAGGTCTGCTGATCAATGCATGGCGCCGTTAGCCCGCCACGCTGGTCCGCAGAAAACCGCGCCAGATCCAGCGCGGCAGGCAAGGAGTCCGCATGACTGATCCCGTCGTGCCGCTGACCGAGACCGCCTCGCTTAGAACGCGTGCCGCAACCCCACCATGCCGACGAACTGAGACGGACCCGATGACGGCGTCGTGTTCTGCGAGTCGCCGACCACCGCGACCGCGTCGGCGATGGTCACACCGCTGCCCGACGAGATCAGTGACTTGCCGCCTGCATGCTGATAGGCCTCGAGCGCGTACAGCGTGGTGCGCGTCGACAGGTTGTAGGTCTGTTCGAGCGAGATCTGATGATAGTGCGCCGGATCGCTGATGCCGTTCGCCTTGCTTGCCTGGGTGAAGCTATAGCCGCCGCCGACCGTCACGCTCGGCGTGATCCGGTACGTCGCGATCGCACCGTACGTGTTGAACACGGCCTTGTCGAAGAACAGCGAGCCGTGGCCCGGCGCGTACTGCACATTCGAGTAGTTGAGGCCCACCATCAGATCGTGCCACGTATAGCGACCCGCCGCGGCGAACAGTTGCGCGCTGCGCGCGCTCGCGTAACCGTTGTTGACCGGCGAGTTGATCGCGAAGCTGCCGAGCGCCGCGCTCGTCGAAATGTCCTTCAGCTTCACGTAGCCGGCTGCGAGCGACACGGGCTGGAAGTCATAACGCAGCGCCGCGCTGAACAGGCTGCCGTTCGCGACGCTGCCGGGCACGCCGCCGAGACCATACTGCGCGCTTGCCTGCAGGCCCCCGATCGTCGGCGATAGGTAGGTTACCGAATTATTGAAGCGCAGCGTCGTGTCGAGGGCGTCGAGATCGCCGGGGTGCGCGCCGGTCGCGCCGGTCAGCACGCCGGTCGGTCCGAGCGCGCCGACCATCTGGAAGTAGGGTGTGTACTGGCGGCCGAGCGTCACCGTGCCGTAGCGGTCGTTCGCGAGGCCGACATAGGCCTGGCGATTGAACAGGTAGCCCGCGGTGCTTTGCGCGCCAGTCAGCGAATTGAAGCCGCTCTCGAGCCGGAAGATCGCCTTCGTGCCGCCGCCGAGATCTTCCGAGCCGAGGAAGCCGAACTTGCTCGCCTGCAGGTTGCCCTGGCTCATGTAGAAATTCGAATGCCCCTTCTGGTTGCTGGCATAGGCGAACGCATTGTCGACGACGCCATACAGCGTGACGCTGCTTTGCGCCGATGCGCTGATGGACAACGCGGTGCCCGCAAACGGCAGGCAGCAGAGGACGAACGCGCGGGTGCGCGCGCGCTGGTTTATTTTCATGGTTGGGATGTCTCCAGACTGATGGGTCGGCCTGATCCCTCAGGCCGGTGCGGTGTGTTGTTCAGTGCGGCACCGAAATCGTCAGGCAGCGCCAGCCGTGCGCGGTGTGATCGGTGACGAGCGTGCCGTTAGCGCAGACGACCGCGCGTGTTTCGCGCATCGGCACGAACACGCGCACTTGCGGCTGCACGCGCGGCATCCATTGCGAACGCTCGAGCGTCACCCGCAAAGTGTTTGCGTCGCCCGTCAGCGTGACGTTCCAGCGGCCTTGCTCGCCGTTGCGCCAGGCTTCGGTCTCGCCGTCGTCCTCGATCGAGCCGCCTTGCGCGGTGCCCGCGTCGGCAGACGGCACCGCGAGGAATGCGCGTTCGTCGGCAGGGCGGCCAAAATGCTGCTCGGCGATGTTGAGCGGAATCACGCTGCCTTCACGCAGCAGGAACACCGGCCGCTCGAACGGCGCGGGCAACGTGACGGTCTGGCCGCCGTCGAACGTTTCGCCGCTCCAGTACGACACCCAGCGCGAACCGGCCGGTAGATACACGGCGCGCGTGCTCCGGCCCGGATCGACCACTGGCGCGACCAGCATCGACGAGCCGAGCATCATGTCGTCGCCATCGACGAGGCAGCGCGGATCGTGCGGAAACTCCGCGAACAGCGGCCGCAGCACCGGCTCGTACGCGCTATGCGATTGCCACAGCAGCTCGTAGAGATAAGGGATCAGGCGATAGCGCAGCTTGATCAGGTCTGCCACGTGCCGCGTGACTTCGGGATGCATCCACGGCTCGTTGACGGTGCCGTCGTCGTTCCACGAGTGAATCGAAAAGCGCGGCAGGAAGATGCCGAACGCGACCCAGCGCGCGAACAGCTCCGGCTCCGGCGCCGGACCCGAGAAGCCGCCGATGTCGTGACCGCTATTCGACACGCCCGACATCGCGAGCCCGAGACCCATCTTCAGATTGAAGCGCAGCGTTTCCCACGACGTGTAGTTGTCGCCCGACCACGTCTGCACGTAGCGATGCATGCCGACGCCGCCCGAGCGCGACACGAGGAACGGGCGCCTGTCAGGCGCGTGCTCGCGCTGCGCGTCGTGCGACGCGCGCATCATCAGCTGCGTCTGCAGCACCTTCGCCTGGTATGCCGGATAGGGCTTGCCGAAGCCGCGCGCGATCGCCTGCGGCGACCAGATCTCGAACTCGTTGTTGTCGTTCCAGGTGGCCGCGATGCCGTATTTGAGCAGTGCGTCCTTCACGCGAGCTTTCCACCAGTCGATCGTCGCGGGATTCGTGAAGTCGAGGTACGCGCCGACTTCGTCCCAGAACTGCACCCATGCGGGATCGCCATCGGGCGCTTCGATCAACAGGCCGGCGTGGGCGACGTCGTCGAACGCTGGGTGGTCTTGCAGCAGACACGGCTTGATGTTCGCGCACAGACGCACGCCGTGATCGAGATAGCTCCGCACGAAGCCGTCGATGTCCGGAAACTTGTCGTGATTCCAGTTGAACACGTAGCGCTTCGGCCCGATCGACGTATAGCCCGACGACAGATGGAACGAATCGCACAGCACGTCGTGTTCGCGGCAACGCTCGATGAATTTGCCCATCTGCTGTTGCGCGTCCGGCGCGTCGGTATAGCTCATCGTCGAGCCCGAGTAGCCGAGGCCCCACTTCGGCATCCACGCGGGACGTCCGGTGAGCCACGTGAAGCGGCGCACCGCGTCGAGCGGCGAGCCGGGCGATGCGATGAAGTAGTAGTCGAGATCGCCATGCTCGGCGATGAAGTGCCGAGAGTGGCCGTGATAGTTGTCGAGCTCGCGGCCCATGTCGAAGCGGCAATCGGCGAGCGTGTCGTAGAACAGGCCGAAGCCCGTCGTCGTCTGCGGCTGCCACGTCACGTAGAACGGGATGTGCTTGTACAGCGGGTCCGTGGTGCGCGCGCTGTAGCCCATCGCGTCGATGTTGCGCATCTCGTAGCTTTGCCGCGCGCGATCGAGCGAGCCGGCACGCTCGCCGAGGCCCACGTACATTTCGTCGCGGCGCCGCTCGACGTAGTGATAGACGCGCGAGTCCCACCAGCCGAAGTTGTAGGCCTGGGTCTTGCGATCGCTCATCACGCGATGCCATGTGCCTTCGTGCAGGATGTCCCAGGCGCAGGCGCCGCCTTCGAGCGCCACGCTCACGCGCACGCGCGCCGTTTCGATCTCGATGTGACCGGCTGCTTCGTTCACCGTGAACGGCGGCGGCGTGAAGCCGCTCAGGTCGCGGCGCTCGCGGCCTTCGAGCGGCACGTCGTCGATCCCGGGCGCGATCGCCCATGTGCGCGGGCCGCGCGTTTCGCCGTCCGGCAGCACGAGCACGCGGATGATGTCCTCGGCGAGCACGAACAGCTCGATGCGGCAATTCGGCTGCGCGCTTAGCACGACCGGGTTGGCCGCCGGGTCGCCAGCGTGGGGGACGAGCGCGAAGCGCGGCGGATGTTTGAGATTGATCTGTGAACGCATGATGAGTCTTCCAGGAAGGTCAGGCAGCCGTGTTGACGCTCAGTTCGGCGCGGCGCGCGCGGCCGTGGCGCGGCACACCGCGCATCAGGATGATCAGCAGCGTCGCGCCGATGATGTCGAATGCGCCGAGCGCACCGAACAGCGGCGTGTAGCCGATCGAATCGGCAAGCGCGCCGACCGTCAGGGAGAAGCCGAGGCCGCCGATCCACGCGGCCATGCCCGCGAAGCCGGCGACGGTGCCGACTTCGCCCGGATCGAATACGTCGGCGGCGAGCGTGTTGACGAGCGCCGAGATCATCTGGTGCGCGAAGCCGCCGACGCAGAAGAGGGCGATGGCCTGGTAGGGCGACGCGACGAGACCGATCGATGCCGGCCCGATCATCATCAGCGCGCCGAGCACGACGCCCGAGATGCGCGACCAGATCAGCGGCACGCGAAAATGCTTCATCAGGAATGGCGACAGATAGCCGCCGAACAGACCGCCCAGGTCCGCGGCGAGAAACGGCAGCCACGCGAACATCGCGATCTGCTTCAGATCCATATGACGCTGCGTGGCGAGATACAGCGGAATCCAGAAGCTGAACGTCTGCCACGCGGGCTCGGCGAAAAAGCGCGCTTGCGCGATCGCCCAGAAGCGGCGCGTGCGCAGCACTTCACGCACGCTCGCGCGGCGCGCGGCGGGCGGTGCCTGGCCTTCGACGATCGCGGCGCGCTCGGCATCGCTCACGCGCTTGTGCTCGGCGGGCGAGCGGTACAGCACGAACCATGCGGCGGCCCACACGAAGCCGAGCGCGCCGGTCACCGCGAACGCGCTCTGCCAGCCGTAGCGCAGCGACAGGAAAACGACGAGCGGCGGCGCGAGCAGCGAGCCGAGCGAGGTGCCCGCATTGAAGTAGCCGACCGCGACGGATTTCTCGCGATCGGGGAAACCATTCGGCGACGACCTTCATGCCGGCCGGAATCGCGACCGCTTCGGACAGGCCCATGAAACCGCGCAGCGCCGCGAGCGAAAACCAGCTGCCCGCGAAACCGTGGAACACGCCGGTCAGCGACCACAGGCACGCGAACAGCGCGAAACCGAGGCGCAGGCCGATCAGATCGATGATCAGGCCGCAGACGGGCTGCATCACCGTATAGCCGACCTGGAACGCGCCGACCACGTACGAGTACTGCCGCGTGTTCATGTGCAGCAGTTTCATCAGCTCGGGCGCCATCACCCCGAGCGCGTTGCGCGACAGATAGTTGACGATCGTCCCAACGCACACGAGGGCGATGATCCACCAGCGCAATCCCTTGATCGTTTTCAAAATCAGTCTCCGTGGCGCATTGAGCGGTTGCTTCCGACGCAGTGCTCGAGTATGCGCGAATTCGAACATTTATTGGTTTTCAATGGCAGTCATCCTACCACTTGGAAACGACCTGGATATCGGGGGAAACCATAGGCGTTGCGACGTGTTTCCTTGATTTTTCTCGATAATTTAATATTTTTTTGCCTCGTCTCCGAGCGGTGATCGGATGACTGTGGTGAGAAATATAGAACAGATATGTTCTTTCGAACTTTAAAATGTTCGTTTTCGGGATGTCAGCCAGGCCGCGAGCCGGCGCCCGCGCGGAGGGTGCTTTTTCACCGCCGTCTGGCGTGTGTAACCAGACATTACGCCACCGCCGGCGAGGCGATTTTCAGCATCAGTTATTACAAAGTTGAAATACGCGTGTTGCTGCCTTTGCGTTATATTTCCGCCAACAAAACATGTTCCTACAAAGGTGATCAATGAAGTCCGCTCGTATTGTTCCGCTTGTGTTCGGCGTGTTGACGTTGGCTGCATCGGGTGCCGCGATGGCCGCGGGGCTCAACGTCGGGGTCAATATCGGCATTCCCGCGCCGGTCTACGTCGCACCGGCGCCGGTCTACGCACCGCCGCCGCCTCCGCCGCCGCCCGTCGTCTATCAGCCGGCTCCCGTGTACTACGGCGGTCCGCAAATCGTGATCGGCTGGCATGGCGACCGTTACTGGGACGGCCATCGCTACTGGGCGCGCGACGACTGGTATCGCCACCATCCGTCGGGCCGCGGCGACTATGCGCGCGGTCACTACGACCAACATCGCGGCTGGCACTGAGTCGCCACTGCGTCAGCGCTGAAGCGCGCCAACCGGCCGCAGCGATGACAGAACCGCCCTTGGAGGGCGGTTTTGTTTTTTGTGCTGAAACATCCGTCGCTGACGCATTTCGTCGCAGTCGCCCGCCAGATCGCGCAAGCTAATTGGGTAGAATCCCCCACATCGCCACTGCCCATTTACCAGCACGACTCCATGACAACTGGCTCGCGACCGGTTCAAACGCCTGAGGGACTTCGACACAGCGTGATCCACGGACCCTTGCGCGCCGCGCTCGCCGTCGCGTTGCTGTGCGCGAGTCTGCTCGTCGCGCCGCACGCGCATGCCGCGCATGCGATCGCGCAATACGGCGAGCCTAAATATCCGGCCGGCTTCAAGCACTTCGACTACGTCAATCCCGATGCGCCGAAAGGCGGCACGCTCGTGCTCGCGAACCCGAGCCGTCTAACGAGCTTCGACAAGTTCAATCCGTTCACTCTGCGTGGCAATGCGGCGCCCGGCCTCGAATTGATGTTCGAGAGCCTGACGATCGGCAGCAGCGACGAAGTCGCGTCCGCCTACGGGCTGCTCGCCGACGACATCGTCGTCGCGCCCGACGGCCTGTCGGTCACGTTTCACATCAATCCGCGCGCGCGCTTTTCGAACGGCGATCCTGTGACCGCCGACGACGTCAAGTTCTCTCTCGAGACGCTGAAGAGCCCGCAGGCCGCGCCGCAGTTCGCATCGCTTTTCAGCGAGATCAAGCGTGCGGTCGTCGTCGATCCGGCCACGGTGCGCTTCGAGTTTCGCGAGCGCGATCGCGAGTTGCCGCTGCTCGCGGGCAGCATGCCGGTGTTCTCGCGCAAGTGGGGGATGAAGCCCGACGGCAGCCGTGTTCCGTTCGACCAGCTCGCATTCGAAAAGCCAGTCGGCAGCGGGCCGTATCTGATCGACAGCTACGACAACGGCCGCACGATCACGTTCAAACGCGACCCGCACTATTGGGGCGCCGATCTGCCGGTGCGCGTCGGCATGAACAACTTCGATCGCATCGTCTACAAGCTGTATGCCGATAGCACCGCGCGGCTCGAGGCGTTCAAGGCTGGCGAGTACGACGCGCTGGTCGAATATATCGCGCGCAACTGGGTGCGGCGCGACGTCGGCAAGAAGTTCGACCGTGGCGAGTTGATCAAGCGCGAGTTTGCGCAGCACAACGGCACCGGCATGCAGGGCTTTTTCCTGAACACGCGCCGGCCGCTGTTCCAGGATGTGCGGGTGCGCAAGGCGCTCGATCTCGCGCTCGACTTTCAGTGGCTGAACCGCCAGCTGTTTTTCAACCAGTACACGCGCATCGACAGCTATTTCGCCAACACCGAATGGCAGGCGAAGGGGCTGCCTTCGCCTGGCGAGCTCGCGCTGCTGGAGCCGTTTCGCGCCCAACTCGACCCGGCGGTATTCGGGCCGCCGCCGAAGCAGCCCGATACCGATCCGCCCGGCTCGCTGCGCGCGAATCTGCTACAGGCGCGCGATCTGCTGCAGCAGGCCGGCTGGACCTATCGTGACGGCGCGCTGCGCAACGCGAAGGGCGAGCCGTTCCAGTTCGAGATACTCGACGACTCGGGTTCGGCCTCGTCGATGGAGCCGATCATCGCGACCTTCACGCGCAATCTGCAAAAGCTCGGCATTACCGCGAACTTCCGCACCACCGACTTCGCGGTCTATCAGAAGCGGCTCGACGCATTCGACTTCGACGTGACGACGATTCGCATGCCCGACGTGCAGGTGCCGGGCTCCGAGCAGATCACCCGCTTCGGCAGCAAGGCCGCCGATACCCCCGGCTCGGACAACGCGATCGGCCTGAAGTCGCCGGCCGTCGACGCGGTGTTGAACGCGCTCGTGCATGCGCAAACGCGCGAGCAGCTGACCGATGCCGCGCACGCGCTCGACCGTCTGCTGATGCATGGCTACTATGTGGTGCCGCACTGGTACAGCGGCACGCATCGCGTCGCGTTCAAGCGCGGGCTCGCGTGGCCGAAGACTTTGCCGCTGTACTATGGCGCGGAAGGCTGGATCACGACGATGTGGTGGTACGAGGATCCGCGGGCGCGCACGCCCACGGGCAGCGCCGACTGATCCGCAGATCCATCGCCCCCACCAACGCGTTCGCACTGGAACACCGCCTATGTGGAGCTACATCCTCAAACGCCTGCTGCTGATGATCCCGACGCTGCTCGGCGTGCTGACGCTGACCTTCGTCGTGATCCAGTTCGTGCCGGGCGGCCCCGTCGAGCAGATGCAGCACGAACTGCGCAAGGGCGCGGAGGGCGCCTCGCCGTTCGGGCTGCGCTCGCATAGCGGCGTCGATGCGCAACAGATCGCGCAACTGAAGCAGTTGTACGGCTTCGACAAACCGCCGCTCGAACGCTACGTGCTGATGCTCAAGCGCTTCGCGACCTTCGATCTCGGCCAGAGCTATTTCCGTCATCAGAGCGTGTTGTCGCTGATCGTGTCGAAGCTGCCGGTGTCGATCAGCATCGGCCTGTGGACGTTCTTTCTCACCTATCTGATATCGGTGCCGCTCGGCATCGCGAAGGCGGTGCGCAACGGCTCGCACTTCGATATCGCGACGAGCCTCGTCGTGCTGGTCGGCTACGCGATTCCGGGCTTCGTGCTCGGCGTGCTGCTGCTCGTGCTGTTCGGCGGCGGCACGTTCCTGCAGCTGTTTCCGCTGCGCAACCTCACTTCCGACAACTGGGACCAGTTGAGCCTCGTCGGCAAGATCCTCGACTATCTATGGCATATCGCGCTGCCGATCACGGCGTCGGTGGTGGGCAGCTTCGCGGTCGTCACGATGCTGACGAAGAACGCGTTTCTCGACGAAATCCGCAAGCAGTACGTGCTGACCGCGCGTGCCAAAGGTTTGTCCGAGCGGCGCGTGTTGTGGAAGCACGTGTTTCGCAATGCGCTGCTGCCGCTGATCGTCAATTTCCCGGGCGCGTTCATCGGCGCGTTCTTCACCGGCAGCCTGCTGATCGAAACGCTGTTCTCGCTCGACGGGCTCGGGTTGCTGTCGTATGAATCGGTGATGCGGCGGGACTATCCGGTCGTGCTCGGCACGTTGTATCTGTTCACGCTGATCGGCCTCGTCACGCGGCTGATCTCCGACCTTTGCTATGTGTGGGTCGATCCCCGCATCCAATTCGAACAACTGGAGCGCTGATGAATCGAGCCCGCCTTTCCGCCGACGCGGCGGCGCGCACCGAACCCGCGCGGGCACTGATGTCGCCGTCGCCGGCGCGTCGCGTGTGGCAGCGTTTTCGCCAGCAGCGTCTCGGCTACTGGAGCCTGATCATATTCGTCGTCGCGTTCGCGGCGAGCCTCGTGGGGCCGCTGTGGTCGAACGACAAGCCGGTCGTCGTGCGCTACAACGGCCATCTGTATTTCCCGCTCGTCAAGACCTACGCCGAGACCACCTTCGGTGGCGACTTCCCCACGCCGGCCGATTATCTCGATCCGTACATCCGTCACCGCTTCGATGCGCCGGGCAACTTCGCCCTGTATCCGCCGAATCATTACTACTACGACACGCTCAATTACTTTTCGAAGACGCCCAACCCGGCGCCACCGTCGCGCGAGAACTGGCTCGGCACCGACGACCGCGGCCGCGATGTGTTCGCGCGTCTGCTGTACGGCTTCGGCGTGTCGGTCGTGTTCGGCCTCGTGCTGACCGTGATCAGCACGATCGTCGGCATCGCCGCGGGGGCGGTGCAAGGTTACTTCGGAGGGCGAACGGACATCGTCGGGCAGCGTCTGATCGAGATCTGGAACGCGATGCCGCAGCTCTATCTGCTGATCATCTTTTCATCGATCTTCGAGCGCAGCTTCGCTCTTTTGATCGTGCTGCTGTCGCTGTTCAACTGGATCGGCCTGTCCGACTACGTGCGCGCCGAGTTCCTGCGCAATCGCCAGCAGGACTACGTGCGCGCCGCGCGCGCGATGGGCCTGTCGCATTGGCAGATCATGTGGCGTCACGTGTTGCCCAACAGTCTGACGCCGGTCATCACGTTCCTGCCGTTCAGCATGAGCAGCGCGATTCTCGCGCTGACGAGTCTCGACTTCCTCGGCCTTGGCGTGCCGCCGCCGACGCCGAGCCTGGGCGAACTGCTCGCTCAGGGCAAGGCGAATCTCGACGCGTGGTGGATCTCGGTGTCGACCTTCGGCGTGCTGGTGGCGATGCTGCTGCTATTGACCTTCATGGGCGACGCGCTGCGCAACGCGCTCGACACGCGTATCTCCGATGCGATACACGCCGGAGGTGGTCAATGAGCGCGCTGCCGCAAATCGATCCGCGATCGACGGACACGCCGCTGCTCGAACTCGACCATCTGCGTGTCGCGTTCGGCGACACGGTGGCCGTCGACGACGTCACGCTCGCGATCGCGCGCGGTGAACGCGTCGCGCTCGTCGGCGAGTCCGGCTCGGGCAAGAGCGTGACCGCGCTGTCGGTGCTGCGCCTGCTGAACGACGCGCAGGTGAGCGGGGCGATCCGCTTCGATGGCAAAGATCTGCTCGCGAAGAGCGAGCGTGCGATGCGCGGCCTGCGCGGCTCGGACATCGCGATGATCTTCCAGGAACCGATGACCGCGCTCAATCCGCTGTATACGATCGGCGACCAGATTGCGGAAACGATCGTCGTGCATGACGGCGTCAGCGCGGCCGAAGCGTGCAGGCGGGCGGTCGCGCTGCTCGCGCGCACCGGCATCACCGAGCCGGAGAGGCGCATCAACAGCTACCCGCATCAGCTCTCGGGCGGGCAGCGGCAGCGCGCGATGATCGCGATGGCGCTCGCCTGCCGGCCGCGCCTGTTGCTCGCCGACGAGCCGACCACCGCGCTCGACGTGACGATTCGCGCGCAAATCGTCGAGCTTCTGCTGGAACTGCAGCGCGACGAAGCACAAAAGCGCGGCATGGCCGTGCTGCTGATCACGCACGACCTGAACCTCGTGCGTCACTTCGCGCAGCGCGTCGCGGTGATGGAGCGAGGCGTGCTGGTCGAAACCGGCACGGTCGAGCAGGTGTTCGAGGCGCCGCGCCATCCGTACACGCTGCGGCTGCTCGCGAGCCGGCCGCAGCGCGAGGTCGTGCCGGTGCTGCCGATCTCGCCGGTGCTGCTCGAAGCGCGCGATGTGGCGGTCGACTTCAGAACGAAACTGACCGGCCTGCGTGGCTGGTTCGGCGCGGGGCGGTTTCGCGCGGTCGACGCGGCGAACGTGTCGGTGCGCCAGGGCGAGACGCTCGGGATCGTCGGTGAATCGGGATCGGGCAAGTCGACGCTCGCGATGGCACTGCTCGGTCTGCAGCGCACCGCGCATGGCGAGATCCAGTTTCAGGGCAGGGCGCTCGCGAGCTATCGCGGCGCCGAAAAGACCGCGCTGCGCTCGAATATGCAGGTCGTCTTTCAAGACCCTTTTAGTTCGCTTTCGCCGCGGCAGACGATCGAGCGGATCGTCGGTGAGGGGCTCGCGCTGCATCGGCCGCAGATGACTCCGCAGGCGCGGCGCGACAAGGTCGTCGCGGTGCTGCGCGAAGTCGGCATCGACCGGACCGCGCTGTATCGCTATCCGCATGAATTTTCGGGCGGGCAGCGGCAGCGCATCGCGATCGCGCGCGCGCTGGTACTGGAGCCGCGCGTGCTGATCCTCGACGAACCGACCAGCGCGCTGGACGTATCGATCCAGCAGCAGGTGCTCAAGCTGCTCACCGGTTTGCAGCACAAATACAACCTCGGCTTCGTATTCATCAGTCACGACCTGGAAGTGATCGGGGCGATGGCGCACCGAGTCGTGGTGATGCAAAACGGATCGATCGTCGAGACCGGCGAAGTCGAGAAAATTTTTACTGCACCCGCGCATCCTTACACGCGAAAGCTGCTGAAAGCGGCGCTTGATCGTTGATTTTTCACCCTTTCCCCAATTGAGTGCGTCCGTCGATTGATTTTTCCTATTCCTTTTGACAGGCAAATACTTACTGGCTAGTATCGAGCAAACTTTTTTTCTAGACCCCTGATTTTTTGGCAAAAACTACCGACCAATGCAGCACAGAAACTTCACCCAGGCTTGCACGCGCGTCGTCGCCGGGATGTTCATTGGCGTCTTGATGGCAGCAGCTCCCGGCGCGTTCGCCGACGAAGTAAGCGGTTTTAATCAGAATGCCTCATATCCGCCCACCAACGGCGCGGATCCTCTCTCCCTTCTCACTCCCCAAACCAAGGCCGCAGGCAGCGAAAGCGGCAGCGCCAAATCGTTCCTTTCGGGCATGGCCGGCAAAGCGGGCGACGTGGTGGTCGGCGCGTTGAACATGATCGGCGTTCGCTACCGTTGGGGCGGCAATACGCCTGATTCGGGGCTCGATTGCAGCGGTTTCGTGCGCTACGTGTTCCAGGACACGCTCGGTCTCGCGCTGCCGCGCCGTGCCGAGGAAATGAGCCGCCTGGGCGAGAAGGTGCGGGTAAGCGACCTGAAGCCGGGCGATCTGGTGTTCTTCAATACGATGCGCCGCACGTTCTCGCACGTCGGCATCTATATCGGCGACAACAAGTTCGTGCACTCGCCGTCCACCGGCAGCACGATCCGCGTCGACGACATGGATGACGGCTACTGGGAAAAGCGCTTTACGGGTGCGCGTCGGATCGAGACCTCGTATCAGGCCGACGATCTGCGCAAGCGTGTGACCGCGACGATCGGCGGGAATAACTGATTCAGCGCCAGGCCTGGCGATAAAAAAGCCTGCTTCATTCGAAGCAGGCTTTTTGCGTTTGATGCGCGCATTTTTGCCATGGCGACGCACAGCGACCGTGCGTCGCCGGGCTTTCAGGCTCCCATGCGCCGCGCGGCGAGCTTGCGCTGCAACTCCGGCATCATCTTCGCGACCGCTTCCTCGCCGGCGAGGATCGCGGCGTTGCGCTGTGAGAAATCGCTGCCGCTCATCGTCGCGAGATTCGGCCGGATCACCACGTCGGCGTACTTGTCGAGCTCGTAGGCCTTGATCGTCTGGCCCATGATCGTGAAGGTCTGCATCAATACGTCGAACGAGCTTGCCGTGACGCCGGTTTCCGGTCGCTGGGAGATATCGACGGCGATCACGAAATCCGCGCCCATCTTGCGCGCGAACGACGCCGGTACCGGACTCACGAGACCCCCATCCACGTACTCGTGACCGCCGATCTTCACCGGCTCGAAAATCGACGGTACGCTGCACGACGCGCGCACCGCGATGCCGGTGTTGCCACGCTGGAACAGGATCGGCTGGCCGGTTTGCAGATCGGTCGCGACCACGCCGAGCGGCCTAGCCATCTTCTCGATCGGGCGGTTGTTCAGCGTCGTGTTCAGGTAGTTCTGCAGCGCGACGCCCTGCAGGAAGCCGCGCGTACGAAACGGCATCGCCCAGTCGCTGATCGACGCTTCGTCCATCGACAGCGCGAGCTTGTTCAGCGCGAAGCCGTTCATGCCCGACGCGTACAGCGCACCGACGACGGAGCCGGCGCTCGTGCCGGCAATCAGGTCGATCTGGATATTGCGCGCCTCGAGAGCCTTGATGACGCCGATGTGCGCAAAGCCGCGCGCGGCGCCGCCGCCGAGAGCGAGCGCGACGCGAACCGGCTTCTGTTGCGCTTTTTCAGGCGGCGGGGGAACGGCGGGCGTCGCGGTGATCGGCGCGCCATCGAGTTTGCCGGCGGTCGTGGTGCAGGCGGCAAGCACCGCGGATGCGGCCGCTAGCGAAAAGCTGCGGCGGCTCAAGTTCGGGGATGAGGGTTTCAACGAGTTCTCCAGCAACGGCGCGCGCGACGCGAGCGGCGTCGCGCGTACCGCGATCAGGCTGAGGTCAGACCGGGCGGATCGCCGACGGCGATTGCGCGCGCTTGCAGCGGTGTTCGCTCCGGATCGGATCGAGGTGCGGTAAGCCCGCATCGCAGCGCGCGCACATCTTAATGCAAACGATCGGCTCGCGCGGTCCGCTGTAATGAAACGTTGCAGAGGAAGTATTCGGAACTGACGCGGCGCTTTTTCAAGATGAGTTGGGCGAGCGCCGGGAAGGTGCGTACGCAGATGTCCGGACGCCGTTCGCCCATGCGCCATAGGCCGTTCGGACGAGGGCGGCAACCCGCGTGCGGAAGGTATAATTCGGCTCTTGCACTTATTCCCTCGTGGCCGTGCGCGACGTCGCGCGCAGCATGGGCACGCTTCGCTGCCGCGCTTCGCAGTCGTGTTCGCCTGAGCGCCGGCGCCTGTTTTCCGAGTAACCGCTAATGACCACCTCCGTTCGTACCCGTTTCGCACCGAGTCCCACCGGCTTCATCCACCTGGGCAACATCCGCTCCGCGCTGTATCCGTGGGCGTTCGCGCGCAAGATGAAAGGGACCTTCGTGCTGCGGGTCGAGGACACCGACCTCGAGCGCTCCACGACCGAATCCGTCGACGCGATTCTCGAAGGCATGGCGTGGCTCGGCCTCGATTTCGACGAAGGCCCGTTCTACCAGATGCAGCGCATGGACCGGTACGGCGAAGTGCTGAAGCAGATGCAGGAGGCGGGGCTCGTCTATCCGTGCTACATGTCGACCGAAGAGCTCGACGCGCTGCGCGAGCGCCAGCGCGAAGCAGGCGAAAAGCCGCGCTACGACGGCACGTGGCGCCCGGAGCCGGGCAAGGTGCTGCCGGAGCCGCCCGTGGGCGTGAAGCCGGTGCTAAGGTTTCGCAATCCGCTGACCGGCGTGGTCGCGTGGGACGACGCGGTGAAAGGCCGCATCGAAATCTCGAACGAAGAACTCGACGACCTCGTGATCGCGCGTCCGGACGGCACGCCGACGTATAACTTCTGCGTCGTCGTCGACGATCTCGACATGCGCATTACTCACGTGATTCGTGGCGACGACCACGTCAACAACACGCCGCGCCAGATCAACATACTGCGCGCGCTCGGTGGCGAGCCGCCGGTGTATGCACACCTGCCGACCGTGCTGAACGAGCAGGGCGAGAAGATGAGCAAGCGCCACGGCGCAATGAGCGTGATGGGTTATCGCGATGCGGGGTATCTGCCGGAAGCGGTCGTCAACTATCTGGCGCGCCTCGGCTGGTCGCATGGTGACGCGGAGATTTTCACGCGCGAGCAGTTCGTCGAGTGGTTCGATCTCGAGCACCTCGGCAAGTCGCCGGCGCAGTACGACCATGACAAGCTGAACTGGCTCAACGCGCACTACATCAAGGAAGCCGACAACGCACGCCTCGCCGAACTGGCGAAACCGTTCTTCGCGGAGCTCGGCATCGACGAAGCCACACTCGCCCAAGGTCCGGATCTGACGGGCGTGGTGGGCCTGATGAAGGATCGGGCGTCGACCGTGAAGGAGATCGCGCAGAACGCCGCGATGTTCTATCGCACCCCGGCACCCGACGCTGAGTCGCTTGCACAGCACGTCACCGACGCGGTTCGTCCGGCGCTCGCTGATCTGGCCGCTGCATTGAAGACGGTCGAATGGACCAAGGAGGCGATCGCTGCCGCGCTGAAAGCGACGCTCGGCACGCACAAGCTGAAGATGCCGCAGCTCGCGATGCCGGTGCGTCTGCTGGTGGCGGGTACGACGCATACACCGTCGATCGATAGCGTGCTGATGCTGTTCGGTCGCGACGTCGTCGTTAGCCGCATCGAAAAAGCGCTTGGCTAATCCGTTGGCGGCGTGCGTCAGAGGTTTCGCATGCCGCCGGAAAAATCCGCATGTAATCGCTCAAAGGGTATTTACAAAGCGCAGATCGCCCTCTAAAATCTCGTTTCTCTGATGTGCGCGGGGGTATAGCTCAGCTGGGAGAGCGCTTGCATGGCATGCAAGAGGTCAGCGGTTCGATCCCGCTTACCTCCACCAACAGAGCAAAGAGGTGAAAGTGGTTAAGAAGTCTGATAGTTGTAGAAAAAAGACTTCACAAATCGCTGAAATGTAGTAAAGTAGCGGTCTTCGCTGTTGACCTGAAAATAGCTTGGCGAATTAACTGAAAAGTTAGCGCGAGTTGATCAAGTCAAAAGCGAATTGAGACGGATCTGAAAAGATTTTGTCCCCTTCGTCTAGAGGCCTAGGACATCACCCTTTCACGGTGAGTACAGGGGTTCGAATCCCCTAGGGGACGCCAAACATCAGCGTCGCTTTAGTATTCGAGTAGTAGTAAAGCAGCGCAGCTTGCAGAGAATTAACCGACGCTCGCAAGCAGGGTGTAAAGACTGGAGTGGTAGTTCAGTCGGTTAGAATACCGGCCTGTCACGCCGGGGGTCGCGGGTTCGAGTCCCGTCCACTCCGCCAGACAAAGCCCGTTCACACATACTTGAACGGGCTTTTTCATTAAAGGTGTAAGCAGTACGTTGTCCCCTTCGTCTAGAGGCCTAGGACATCACCCTTTCACGGTGAGTACAGGGGTTCGAATCCCCTAGGGGACGCCAGAACATCGGCGTCGTTCGGTTGGAAGTTTGAACGGTGCAGCAAGCTGAGAGTATGGCTCGCAGGCTGCGATGCAAAATCTGGAGCGGTAGTTCAGTTGGTTAGAATACCGGCCTGTCACGCCGGGGGTCGCGGGTTCGAGTCCCGTCCGCTCCGCCAGATTTGAGAAAGCCCACTTCGCAAGAAGTGGGCTTTTTTTATTGTGCGCCCAGCATGGGCGCACTCCTGCGAGTGCAAGTCCCGCCATGAGCTGGTCACAGCGAATGAAGTGAAGCGCAACTGCATGACGGCGGCCGAATGTGGGAAGGAAGCGTGGAGCGTAAGTCGCGAGCCGATAAACAAGAACCGCATAGAAGGCGTTGCCAAGCAGGGCGGGCGGGTAATAATAGACCGCGAAGCTCTCGTGACCAGGACGAAGCGGCGTAAATGCGGCGGCTGTGCCATGAAGGAGTGCGCTCTTACCTGGGGAGATCTCGCCTCATGCCTGAAAGGGCGACGGCGTCGAGCCGGAGCGAGAAGTCAGCAGAGGCCGTAAGTAGTCACAGGACAGGTCGGTGACACTGGAGTTGGTGATGAAGGGCCGAACGGGAGGGAGTGTCCAGCGCCATGTCGATGCGACAGGAATTGCGTCAGATGCCCGCGCAAGCGGGGCGATCGGGAGGCACGCGCGGTGAAGCTGCGCCTATTTCCGTGAGCGACGAAGCCTGTTGTCCGCGCCATGATGATCCGCCGTTGCTGGCCAACGTGTTGCTCGACGTGGTGGACAAGGAACTGGAACGGCGCGGCCACTGCTTCGTGCGCTGTGCCGACGATGCGAACGTGTATATCCGCAGCCGTCGTGCTGGTGAGCGGGTGATGGCGCCTGCACATAGGACCGTAACCGCTCCGTTTCTACTGCCGTTGCCGGCCGCCTCCCGAAAGGCTCGGGACAAACAGCCATTGCCAGCGCGCGCGGCCTGTTTTACCGTTTATCCGACTCATCCTCGCGGTCCTGCCATGTTCGATCCCACCGAAGCTCCGTCACCGTTTCATCTGCGCTCGGCCAGCATGGACGATTTCGAGTTTGCCGAGGCGCTGACCCGCAACAACATGGGCGGCTACTATCGCCGGCATCATCTGGTGTGGCGCAGCGATCTGTTTCTCGGCAGTTGGCGCGAATCGGAGAATTTCATTCTCGAAGTGGATGGCGTGCCGATGGGCGTGCTGCGTATCACCGAAGAGGGTGATTCGCTGCATATCCGCGACGTGCAGATCGCCGA
Organism: Paraburkholderia sp. MM6662-R1; assembly: GCF_050436245.1. Taxonomy (NCBI): domain Bacteria; kingdom Pseudomonadati; phylum Pseudomonadota; class Betaproteobacteria; order Burkholderiales; family Burkholderiaceae; genus Paraburkholderia; species Paraburkholderia sp. MM6662-R1. The sequence continues at coordinate 4,287,054 of NZ_JBNDLV010000001.1, forward strand.
AGGATATCGTCGGCTTGGCGCCGGTACCTTCCTGCTCGACATCTCGCATCAATGGGCGCGCGAGCGCGGGCTGCGTGAGTTGCAGTTGCGCGTGTTCGTCGACAATCCGGCGGCGCGGCTCTATCTGCGCAAGGGCTATAAGCTCACCGGGCCGCGGCTCGCGCAGCTAGGCGCAATCCGTCATCTGGCGCGGCGGGTTTGAGGCGTGCCCCGCATCGATGGCCGACGCGCAGCGCTAGTTGTCGCCATTCACCGCTCGGCGACGTCCGTCGAACCGGCTTGATCCTGTGCCGTTTCATCATCCGCTTGCGCGTCATCATGCTCGCCGTTGCTCGCGCGATGCTCGGCGCCTCGTTCGATAAACGCGCGTGGACTCGCGCCGAACGCACGTCGGAACATCGCGGAGAAGGCGCTCTGGCTCTGATAGCCCAGTTCCTGCGCGACGTGCGACAGCGGCCGTCCCTGGCTCAACAATGGAATGGCGCGCGCGAGAATCGCCTGCTGACGCCACTGCGAAAAACTCACACCCAGCTCCTGGCGGAACAGCCGCGCGATCGTGCGCGTGCTCGCGCCCACCGTCGATGCCCACTGCTCGAGCGACTCGCCATGCATCGGGTCGGCGATCACGGCCTCGCACAGCGCGCGCAGGCGCTTTTCGCTGGGCATCGGCACGGACAGCGGCAACGGCTCGGAGCGCGTCAGTTCATCGAGCGCGAGCGCGCCGAGCAGATGCTCGCGCGCGGCGGACAGGCCAGGCGTATCGAGCGCGGCAATCACCTCGCGCAACAGGTTCGATACTTCGACGACGCGCGGCGTATCGAGCCCGGCCGGCGCCGTACTCTCGGTGATGTACAGCGTGCGCAGGAACGCATCCTCGACGGCGACCACTTCGTGCGTCACATGCGGCGGCAACCAGATTGCGCGCGATGGCGGCACCATCCATGTCGTGCCCGTCGTTGCGACCCGCAGCACGCCGCGCGACGCATACGCGACCTGCGCCCAGGCATGCGTATGACGCGCGATATGCCAGCCCGCCGGCATTGGCCGCGAGCGCACGCGGATCGGATGCATCTCGTTCGGCGCGAACTCGGGCGGTATGTCGGCGAAACGCACGCGGCTCAACAAGTCGGAGTCGGAGGACGAGGTCATGGCAAGGTCGGTTCGGATCACGGAGCTGGCAACGGCGAAGCGCGGTCGAGGCCATTCACCGCCGCGGGCATCAAGCATTGTAGGCCGTGCCCAGTTTCTGTTGCCGACGGGCCGCCGTTGCATAATGTCCCGATGGCCCCCGAGCCACCGACATCACCTCTGACCATGGAGACTCAACGACGATGCAGACCGTCTTTGTCTACGGCACGCTGCGTGCCGGTGAAACCAACGACATCAGCGAAGCCGCCGCGCGCAACGACATCCCCGCACCGAGCCTGCTCGGCAGTACCACCGTGCGCGGCCATCTGTTCGATTTTGGCGACTATCCGGGTCTCGTCGTCGACGAAGCGGGCATCGACGTGCTCGGCGACGTCTATGAAATCGACGATGCGCTCGTCGCGGTGCTCGACGAAATCGAAGCCATGTATCCGGGCGTCGAGTCCCGTTTTCTGGCACGTGAGGTGATGGTCAAAGTGGACGGCAACGTCGTGAATTGCCGCTTCTATCCGGTCGCGCCAAGCGCCGTAAAAGGGCTGCCCGAGATCCGTTCAGGAGATTGGGTCGAACATCGGCGCACGCGCTGAGCTGGTCCACGAAGGCGAGCAAAAAAAAACGGCGCGCCACGTATGTCCGCGGCGTGCCGTCGTTCAAGCCGATGGGGTCCCCTGGCTCGAGCAGGCCCAAGGCGCTCGAGCCCGCATCATCAACACCATCAAATCTCTTCGTAAAGCGGCAGCGTCAGAAAATCGGTGAACTGCTCCGCGGTCGACATCTGCTCGAAGAGCTGCGCGGCACGCTCATACGGCTTCGTATCTCCGCCCACCGTCTGTTTGACCTTGTCGAGCTCCTGCGCCGCGAGCTCGCGCACCAGTTCGACCGTCACCTTGCGACCGTCGTCGAGTTTGCCCTTCGGCGAGCGGATCCACTGCCACACCTGCGAGCGCGAAATCTCGGCGGTGGCCGCGTCTTCCATCAGGTTGTGAATCGGCACACAGCCATTGCCCGCGAGCCACGAACCGAGGTAGTGAATGCCGACGTTGATGTTGTTGCGCAAGCCCGCTTCGGTGATCGGCGTTTCCGGGCGGAAGTCGAGCAGGTCGGTCGCGCTCACGAGCACGTCGACGCGCTGCTTGCCGATCTGGTTCGGCCGATGGCCGAGCACCTTGACGAACTCTTCCATCGCGACCGGCACGAGGCCCGGATGCGCGACCCAGCCGCCGTCGTAGCCGTCGCCCGCGTCGCGCGCCTTGTCTGAACGCACGCCGGCCATCGCCTTGTCGTTCGCGGCCGCATCGTTCCTGATCGGAATGAGCGCGCTCATGCCGCCGATCGCCGGCGCGTTGCGGCGATGGCAGGTCTTCAGCAGCAGCAACGCGTACGCGCGCATGAACGGCGAGGTCATCGTGATCTGCGAGCGATCGGCGAGGCAGAAGTCGCGGTCGCTCTTGAACTTCTTGATCGCCGAGAAGATGTAGTCCCAGCGGCCCGCGTTCAGGCCCGAGCTATGTTCACGCAGCTCGTACAGGATCTCGTCCATTTCGAACGCGGCGACGACCGTCTCGATCAGCACCGTCGCGCGAATCGTGCCGCGCGGCACGCCGACCGCTTCCTGCGCGGCGACGAAGAGGTCGTTCCACAGCCGCGCTTCGAGATGGCTCTCCATCTTCGGCAGATAGAAGTACGGACCCGAGCCGCGCGCGATCAACTCCTTCGCGTTGTGCACCATGTACAGCGCGAAATCGAAGATGCCACCCGACACGCGCTGGCCGTCGACCTTCACGTGCTTCTCGTCGAGATGCCAGCCGCGTGGACGTACGATCAGCGTCGCGGTCCTGTCGTTGAGCCGGTACGACTTGCCGTTCTGTTCGAGCGAGATCGTGCGGCGCACCGCGTCCTTCAGATTGATATGACCGGTGATCTGATTGTCCCAGCTCGGCGCGTTCGAATCCTCGAAGTCGGTCATGTAGGAGTCGGCGCCCGAATTGAGCGCGTTGATGATCATCTTGCGCTCGACGGGGCCGGTGATCTCGACGCGCCGGCACTGCAGATCCTGCGGCAGCGGCGCGATCTTCCAGTCGCCCTCGCGCACGCTCTTCGTGGCGGCGAGGAAGTCGGGCCGCTCGCCAGCGTCGAGCCGCTTCGCGCGCTCGACGCGCGCCTGCAGCAACTGCTGACGGCGCGGCTCGAACGTACGGTGCAAGGCCGCGACGAGTTCCAGCGCTTCGCGGGTGAGGATCGCTTCAAAGCCGGGCTTGATGTCGCCGGTGATTTCCATGCCTTGCGGCAACGACAGCGGATTAGCCATGTTTTTTCCTTGGTCGGTCAGATTGCAAAAATGCGAAGGTTGAAAAGGGGAAGTGGATTGCCGAATGCGGGGGACGCCGTCATACGCGCGGGCCGGCGCGCTTGCGACTGCCACTGCCAGGAACATTCGTTCGACGGCCGCCGCTCGAGCGTGACGACGTCGCGAGTGTGCGCAGAAAGTCCAGCAGATCGTTCATGCCGCTACCGGTGCCATGCGGCGTCACGCCGAGCTCTTCGACGGGCAGGTTCTGCCGGTTCAGCCAGAATGTCATGAAGCCGAACCATGTCGCGCCCGCGACGTCCCAGCCGTTCGACGACACGAACACGATCTCGCGCGCGGCCACGCCGAACGCGTCGGGGCCGAGCGCATACGCGGCAGGCGAGGGTTTGTACGCGCGCACGGCGTCGACCGACAGCACGTGATCGAAGAGGGCATTCATGCCGGCGCTCTTGACCGCGATATCGAGCATTTGCGGATTGCCGTTTGACAGAATCGCGAGCCCCACGCGTGGCGCGGCGGCGGCCTCGCGCAACGCACGCAGCACGGGCACCGCGTCGGGAAATGCGGACAGGCACGCGTATTCGTCCATCAGCCGCTTTTCGGCCGCGGGGCCGAGTGTGAGCTGCAGTCTTTTCGCGGCGAAGCGCAGCGCGTCGAGCGTGATGTCCCAGAACGGGCGGTAGTGTTCGCCGGGGGCGTCGCTGCGCGCGGCGAGCGTGCGCAATTGCGTGTATTCGATCTGCTTCTGGCGCCAGAGCTGCGACAGCGCGTCGCCGTGGCCGGGGAACAGTTGCTCCGCGGCGGCGATCACCGAATGCACGTCGAACAACGTGCCGTAGGCGTCGAAAATCACTGCTCGCGGGGAAGGTGTCGTTGTGGCCGACATTGCCATGCGCTCCTGTCAGAGGTCGGGATCGATTGTATTGCTGACCTTAGGTGCTAAAAAATAGGCTAAAGATCACTTGATCTTTTACTTTTGCGTACCTAATCTGACGCGCACTGCTCACTTTTCCGCCTCGCCGCGGCGCGTATCGTTCATGGACCGTTTCAAGCAGATCGAGACCTTCGCCACTGTCGCGGCCAAAGGGAGCCTGTCCGCGGCGGCGCTCGCCGAGGGCGTCGCGCCCGCGATCATCGGCCGGCGCATCGACGCACTGGAGGAGCGCCTCGGCGTGAAGCTGCTCGTGCGCACGACGCGCAAGATCACGCTGACCTTCGAAGGCTCGGCCTTTCTCGAAGACTGCCAGCGCATTCTTCACGACATGCAGAACGCCGAGGCGAGCGTGTCGGCGGGCGGCGTGAAGGCGAGCGGCCATCTCCGGCTGTCGGCGCCGGCCGGCTTCGGGCGCCGGCACGTGGCGCCACTGGTGCCCGCGTTCACGGTCGCGCATCCGGACGTGTCGATCACGCTCGATCTGTCCGACCGCCTCGTCGACCTCGTCAACGAAGGCTTCGATTGCGCGGTGCGGCTCGGCGAGTTGCCCGATTCGTCGCTGGTGTCGCTGAAGCTCGCGGAGAACCGGCGCGTATGCGTCGCGTCGCCCGCGTATCTGAGCCGGCGCGGCGCGCCGCACAGCCTGGCCGATCTCGCGCGCCACAACTGCCTCGCGCTCGGCGCCAGCGCGAACCAGCAGCGCGGCTGGATGTTTCAGCACGACGGCAAGGTCGTGTCGATCAAGGTATCCGGCACGATGGAGTGCTCGGACGGCGCGGTGCTGCACGAATGGTGTCTCGCCGGACACGGGCTCGCGTGGCGCTCGTGGTGGGAGGTCGGCGCGGAGATCGCGGCGGGCCGCCTCGTCAGCGTGCTCGACGAATTCGCCGCGCCGCCGATCGGCATCCACGCGGTATTCCCGCAGCGCCGTCATCTGCCGCTGCGGGTGCGGCTGTTTCTGGACTTTCTCAAGCATACGTACGGCGAACCCGGTTACTGGGACTGATGCGCCAATCTCCAGACAGACGCGAATACCCGCATTCATACGCATTACAATCGTTTCGAGCTGCCTGCACCCTGGGCTTTGTTGGACGCTGACGCCGTGCTGCGGGCAGCCGGCGACGGAGGGGATCATGTTCAGGCACATCCTGGTTCCGACCGATGGTTCAGATCTGTCACGCAAGGCGATAGCGGGCGCGATCGACCTCGCGCAGGCCGTGGGCGCCCGCGTTACCGCATACGCCTGTCTGCCGCAATATCCGTACTCGCCGTTCTCCGATGTCGTGGTCGAACCGCCCGGCGAGTTCCTGCAACGCAGCGAGCGCGAGGCGCGCGTGCATCTGCGCGAAGTCGAGCATGCGGCGCACCGCGTCGGCGTCAGTGTCGAGAGCCGCACGAGCGTGCATCCGGCGCCGTATCTCGGCATCATCGAAGCGGCCGAGCAGGGGCGCTGCGACGTGATCTTCATGGCATCGCATGGGCGGCGCGGGCTCGGCAGCCTGCTGATCGGCAGTGAAACGCAGCGCGTGCTCACGCATACGAAAATTCCTGTGATCGTCTATCGCTGAATCGCTTGGCACTGCCGGCAGGGTGCCGGCATGCACCGCCTTCGAAAAAAAGCGCGCCGGCGGCGCTGCCGGCGCGTTCAGGTTCGCCGCACGCTTGCCGCGTGCTGGCTTCTTTGAGACTCTCCGGCCGTCGGCGTTCGCGCTGACGCTCCTGCCAATCCAGCACGGCACGGCCCTCCCTGCGTCGGCGGCACTCTGGTGGTGCCGCTCGACGTTTGCCGATCGTTCCTGCGGTCAGGCCACGGGACTGCATAACCCGACTGGCTGATCTCAGGCGACCTTCTTGTCGAAGAACTGCTCGTTTTCCGTCGAACCGTGCAGCGCGGTCGTCGATGCTTCGCGCTCGACCGTCTGCGTGACCGCGTCGAAGTAGCCGGTGCCGACTTCGCGCTGATGCTTGACCGCGGTGAAGCCCTTTTCGGCCGCCGCGAACTCCGCCTGCTGCATTTCGACGAACGCGGTCATCTGGTTGCGCGCATAGCCGTACGCGAGGTTGAACATCGAGTAGTTCAGCGCGTGGAAGCCGGCCAGCGTGATGAACTGGAACTTGTAGCCCATCGCGCCGAGTTCGCGCTGGAACTTCGCGATCGTCGCGTCGTCGAGGTTCTTCTTCCAGTTGAACGACGGCGAGCAGTTGTACGACAGCAGTTGGTCCGGGTACTCCTTGTGGATCGCGTCGGCGAATTTCTTGGCGAACTCGAGGTCCGGCTTGCCGGTTTCGCACCAGATCATGTCTGCGTAGGGCGCATAGGCGAGGCCGCGCGAGATTGCCTGCTCGAGACCGGGCTTCGTGCGGTAGAAGCCTTCGACGGTACGCTCGCCGGTCAGGAACGGGCGGTCGTTCTCGTCGATGTCCGAGGTCACGAGGTCGGCGGCTTCCGCGTCGGTGCGGGCGAGCAGCACGGTCGGCACGCCCGACACATCGGCGGCCAGACGCGCGGCTGTCAGCTTCGCGACGGCTTCGCGGGTCGGCACGAGCACCTTGCCACCCATGTGACCGCACTTCTTGACCGATGCGAGCTGGTCTTCGAAGTGCACGCCGGAGGCGCCCGCTTCGATCATCGCCTTCATCAGTTCGAACGCGTTCAGCACGCCGCCGAAACCGGCTTCCGCGTCGGCCACGATCGGCGCGAAGTAATCGACGTAGCCTTCATCGCCCGGGTTCTTGCCTTCCGACCATTGGATCTGGTCGGCGCGCGTCAGCGTGTTGTTGATGCGCTTGACGACGAGGGGCACCGAGTTGGCCGGATACAGCGACTGGTCCGGATACATTTCACCGGCGACGTTGGCATCGCCCGCGACCTGCCAGCCCGACAGATAGATTGCCTTCAGACCAGCCTTCACCTGCTGCATCGCCTGGTTGCCGGTCAGCGCGCCGAGCGAGTTGACGAACGGCTCGTTGTTGACGGCGGCCCACAGCTTTTCCGCGCCGCGCTTCGCGAGCGTGTGCTCAGGTTGCACCGAGCCGCGCAGACGCACCACGTCTTCGGCCGAGTAGGTGCGCTTGACACCTTTCCAACGCGGGTCCGATTCCCATTGCTGCTTGAGTTGCTGCACTTGCTGTTCGCGGGTCATGGTCATGATGTGCTCCTTCGATGCCAGTTATGGAGGATGGGTGACTCTGTCTTCTCGAAGCGTGGGGCCCGGAGAGGCGTTCTGTTTCGTGAAGTCTTATATAAGAGTCTAGGCAAATCGAAGGACGCGCAGTAGGTGCCGCAAAGCGTTTTCCCAATATTTATTTTTCTATAAAATCAATGACTTGATGCCTTCGTTTCGCGATAAGAAACGATATTTTCCCTGTTGCAATAGTCCTTCTTGTGCTTTGCAGCATGATTTTTTACGACGCAAAAAAATTTTTTACATCGTGAAATTTGGGGCGGGCAGTCGATAGACGAAAAAAAACCGGCGCCCGAGCGCCGGTTTTCTTCTGTGTCACGGACGGTGCGAAGCCATCCGGTCGGTCAGGTGGGTCGCTATTAGCTGCCGCGACGTGCCGAACGGGGACCGTCGTTGCGGCGCGCGCCGTAGCCGTCACGCGAGCCACCGCCGAAGCCTTCGCGCGAACCGCCGTGGCTTTCGCGCGAGCCGAAGCCTTCGCGCGAACCGCCGGCCGACTTGTTGCCCCAGCCGCCGCCGTTGCTGTTGCTGTTGCCAGTGCCGTTACCGTTGCGCGAGCCGCCGTAGCCGCCCGGCTTGCCCGAGCCGCTGCCGAAGCGACGGCCATTACCACCGCCAGGACGGCCGCGGCCGCCGAAGCCAGGACGGCCATTGCCCGAGGGCGCCGCCTTGCGCGGCTCGAAGCCTTCGACGACGTTGACCGGCAGCGGCGTGCGCACGAAGCGCTCGATGCGTTTCAACGCGCCCTGCTCGGCGTGATGCACGAGGCTCACGGCGATACCCGAGCGGCCCGCACGGCCGGTACGGCCGATACGGTGCACGTAGTCTTCGGCGAACTTCGGCAGGTCGTAGTTGAACACGTGCGTGATGCCCGGGATGTCGATACCGCGAGCGGCGACGTCGGTCGCAACCAGCACGCGCACGCGGCGCTCGCGCAGTGCGCGGATCGTGCGGTTACGCGCGCCTTGCGGCAGGTCGCCGTGCAGCGCGGCCGATTCGAAGCCGGCGTCGGCCAGACGGCCCGCCAACTGGTCGGCGTCCATCTTGGTGGCCGTGAAGACGATGGCCTGGTCGAGGCCGTCGTCACGCAGCAGATGGTCGAGCAGACGGTCCTTGTGATCGCGGTCGTCGACGTAGTGGACGGTTTGCGCGATGTTGGTGCGCTGTTCCAAGCGCTGGACGATCTCGATCCGCTCCGGGTCCTTCAACAGACGGCCGGTCAGCGAGCCGATTTTGCCGTCGAGCGTGGCGGAGAACAGCATGGTCTGACGCGTAGCCGGCGTTTGGGCGACGATCGTGTCGATGTCGTCGATGAAGCCCATGTCGAGCATGCGGTCGGCTTCGTCGAGCACGAGGATCTGCAGTTGCGACAGATCGATGCGGCCGCGCTCGAGGTGGTCGATCAGACGGCCCGGCGTCGCGACGAGGATTTCAGGGTTCTTCGCGAGCAGCATCAGCTGCTGGCCATAAGCGACGCCGCCGAGAATGCTGACGGTGCGCAGGCGCTTCAGGTGCTTGCCGTAGGTCGCGGCGGCGGTCGTGACCTGCATCGCCAGTTCGCGGGTCGGGGTCAGCACCAGCATGGTAGGACGCGCGACCGGCTGCGGACGGCGGCCGCGGCCACCGTCGGCCGGGCGCGGCTCGCGCGGCTGGCTCGCCTGCGTCTTTTGCAGCTGCGAGAAACGCTCGATGGCGGGCAGCATGAACGCGGCGGTCTTGCCCGAGCCGGTCGGGCTCGAAACCAGCAGATCGCGGCCGGCGATCGCTGCCGGCACCGCGCGTTGCTGCACCGGCGTCGGGTGCTCGTAGCCGGCGGCGGTCAGCGCGGAGACGACGTCCGCGGACAGGCCGAGCGACGCGAAGGTCGGCTTGGCGTCAGCCTGCGCGGCGGCTTCGGGAGCGGCGGGCGAAAGACCGAGTGTTTCGTCGGCGATGGCGTTCAACGGGCTGCTGAGGGTGTTGCTCAAAGTCATGTGAATCCTTGAAAACGATCCTGGGTGGTTCATCGGATGAAAACGTCAACGCCAATCGGCATACCCAAGTCGTCGGATTCAGCGAGCAAAACAGCAGCGAGCAAATCGAAAAACGGGGGCAACTCGCGACAATGAAGGCGAGTTTTTCGTTAGAAGCTGTATCGGATGCGACGTGCCAACATGGCGAGTCGCCAGCCTGGGACTTGAGCCCGGAGTGGGCTAGGCAGAAGGGGACAGGTTCTAAACTGGATTGGAGCAAACGCTATGGACGCTGCGCCGCGAGGACCGCTGGAAAAAACGGACAAAGCAGTGAAGCGCAGGCGGCATTGTAGCGACATTTGCTGCACTGCGCCACCATTCGGGCAATTCCGACAGAAGAAAGTGTCGGCATGAAGTAGGCGAGTGAGGGCGGCCGCCCGGAGCTTCGTGGCCGAAACCGCCGCGAGGCGGTCGCAGCGTTGCCAGACGGCCATTTCGGCAGATGATTGGCGCGCCGGAAACTCAGGCCGCGGTGCCGCTCTTCAGCGATTCGACGAGTTCGACGTATTGCTGCTTCGCGGCGTCCTGCGCGGTGCCCTTGAGCGCCGCCCACGCATCGTACTTGTATTTGCCGACGATGTCGGTGAAGCCCGGCTTGTCGCCGTGCACGTCGCCTTCGCTCGCCTGCTTGAAGAGCGCGTAGAGACGCAGCAGCGTCAGGTTGCCCGGACGCTCGGGCAGTTGCTTGACGTCTTGCTGGGCTTGCTCGAACTGGGAATTGATGTCGGTCATGGTCGTTTGGCCCGCGTGGCGGGATAGATGAGATCGGCCGAAAATCATAGCAATTGCCCGCCGCCCCGGGACCGAGGGCTTATTCCAAACGATGACGGCCGCGAAGCCGGGCGGCGCGGCCGCGCAAACCACCATTCACGCGCACCGCGCCGATTACAATACGGTCCATGACTCAAACAGTGCTCCTTGCCCTCGATACATCGACCGAGTTCTGCTCGGCGGCGCTCGTGTCCGCGTCCGTCGATGCCGCCGGTCAGCCCAGCGCCGAACCGCGCGTCTGGGTTCGTCATGAACAAACCGGCGCGGTGTCCAGTACCCGCCTGCTGCCGGCGATCCGCGAACTGTTCGACGAAGCCGGCCTCACGCTGGCGGATTGCGACGCGATCGCGTTCGGCTCGGGTCCGGGTTCGTTCACCGGACTGCGTACGGCGACCGGCGTCGCCCAAGGCCTCGCGTTCGGCCTGAACCTGCCGGTCGTACCGATCGGCACGCTGCTCGCGTGCGCGGAGAGCGCCCGCCTGCGCGATCCGTCGACGACGCGCGTGCTCGCCGCGCTCGACGCGCGCATGGACGAAATCTACTGGGCCGACTACGCGTGGGACGACACGCAACACGAATGGCGCACCGTGCAGGCGGCGACGCTCGATGCACCCGAGCGGCTCGTGCTGCCCGACGTGCCATTCACACTCGCCGGCAACGCGGCCGCCGCGTTCGGCGAGCGCTTGCCGGCGGTCGCGGCCGCGCGGAGCGTCGATGGCCAAGCGTTGCCGCATGCGTTGCCGCTCGCGTACGCGGCGCTGCGCGCGTTTCATGCGGGCCGCACGGTGCGCGCCGATCAGGCCGCACCCGAGTACGTGCGCGACAAGGTCGCGCAGACGACCGCAGAGCGCATGGCCGACAAAGCGGCGAAATCAGCCAAAGCGGCTCATAGCGCCGAGCAGTCCGCGCAGCACGCGCCCGATGGCGGCTCCGGCCAACCGTCCCACGACGAGGCGCGCCCATGAGCGGCGTGCTGCTCACGGACCGCTACATGTCGCCGATGACCGAAAGCGACCTGGACGAAGTCGCCGCGATCGAGAAACTTGCGTATGAGTTTCCGTGGAGCCGCGGCAACTTCGGCGACTCGCTGCGCAATGGCTATTTCGGCGTCTGTCTGCGTCACGTGACGGGGACGTTGATCGGCTACTGCGTGCTGATGCCAGTTGTCGATGAAATGCATCTGCTGAATCTGTGCGTCACGCCGCAAGCACAAGGCGCCGGCGCAGGCCTCGCGCTGCTGCGCGAGGCGGTGCGCATCACGCACGCGGAGAGGCTCGAGGGGCTGCTGCTCGAAGTGCGGCCGTCGAATCATCGGGCGATCCGGTTGTACGAGCGCTTCGGCTTCGCGTCGATCGGCCGGCGCAAAAATTATTATCCGGCGCGGCATCGCGGCCGGGAGGACGCGATCGTGATGCGTCTGTCGTTAGCCACGGAGGGCGCAGATGGCGCTGCATGAATCGGTGCTCGAAGAATTCGGACTCGCGCCGTTGTGGGTGCGTCGCGGACTCGCGGCGCGAGAGGAGGCCGGGCAGAGCGATGCGCTGCAGTCGCCGCGGGAACACGCGGCAGACTTGCGTCGCGCGGAGCCTGCGACGCAGACCTCGCGCGAACCGCTGCGCGCGTCCGCCGAGGTGCAGCCGCCGCAAGTGCAGCGCGAATCCACGCCGCGCTTCGACGAAACTGCAGCGCGGCGCGAAACATCAGAACCGCAAACTGACTTTTCAGCCCCGCCGACTTTCGACGCCCCTTCCGAGGACGACTTCGCGTGGTTCGACGATCCGACCGCATCGGCCGCCGCGCCCGCCGAAGCGCGCCGCGACGCGCCCGCGCTGCCGTCTATCCACACACTCGACTGGGACGCGCTCGCGGAGCGCGTCGCCGGATGCGAGGCGTGCCGGCTGTGCGAGAAGCGCGTGAACACGGTGTTCGGCGTCGGCGATCGCGAGGCCGACTGGATGCTGATCGGCGAAGCGCCCGGCGAGAACGAGGACCGTCAAGGCGAACCGTTCGTTGGCCAGGCCGGCAAGCTGCTCGACAACATGCTGCACTCGCTCGCGCTCGCGCGCGGCACCGACGTGTATATCGCGAACGTGATCAAGTGCCGGCCGCCTGGCAATCGCAATCCGCAGCCGGACGAAGTCGCGCGTTGTGAACCTTATCTACAGCGTCAGGTGTCGCTCGTGAAGCCGAAGCTGATCGTCGCGCTCGGCCGTTTCGCCGCGCAAAGTCTGCTCAAGACCGACGCGAGCATTTCGTCGTTGCGCGGCCGCGTCCACACGTACGAGGGCGTGCCGGTGATCGTCACCTATCACCCGGCCTATCTGCTGCGTAGCCTGCCCGACAAGGCCAAGGCCTGGGCGGATCTGTGCCTCGCGCGTGCCACGTGGCTCGCGAACGGCGGCGTGCCGTCGAACGAATCAAAGTGACGATGCCCGAGGGACCGGCGGCGCGCATGCCCGCCGCGTCTGTCAGCCGCGCGGCGCTTCTCGATACCTTGCTGGGTTTGCGTGGCGATGCTTCAGTCGATGCGCTGCGCGATCCCGCTGTCCGCGATCTCGCGTGGCTGCTGCTCAGTCCCGATCTGTTGCGCCCTCAGCTTCCCACAGGCGCGCTCGCCGATCCTTTCGGCACACCGCAGGAATTGCAGGCCACGCTCGACTGGCTGCGCGCGCTCGACGCCGCGCCGGCACTTCTGCGTCAGGATCTCGCGGCCACGCGTATCACGCGCCTTGGCCGCTACGCCGAACGCCTGCTGGGCTTTTTTCTTCGTCATGGACCGGCGACGCAACTGATCGCAGCGGGTGTGCCGCTACGACATGCGGGCCTCACGCTCGGTGAATGCGATTTCCTCGTGCGCACGCGCCAGGGCGCGCGACTGCATTGGGAACTCGCGGTGAAGTGCTATCTGCATGCGGGCGATACGAATGGGGCAGAGGCGGCGCGTCTCGCCGATTATGTCGGCCCCAATCTGAAAGACCGCCTCGATCTGAAGCTCGCGCATTTGCTCGACCATCAGTTACCGCTCAGCGCGCGCGAGGAATTTGCCTCGACGGGCTATGCGGGCGCGTGGACGCCGCAGATGTTCGTCAAAGGCTGGCTGTTTTACCGGCATGGCGAGATGCCCACCGATCCTGCCGAACTCGATCCCGCGCACGGTCGCGGCTGGTGGGTCACGCATCGCGACTGGCCGGCTTTCGCGTGCGCGCATGCGCACAGGTGGGGGGTGTTGCCGCGGCTCGAATGGCTCGCGCCGCAATATCGAACGCAAGCGGGTGCGGACGACACGTGGTACGTCGACGCAAACACGCTCGCCGCGCAGATCTCACCGCAACACGGCCCGACGATGCTCGCCGGATTCATCGCAGACAACACGGGGCGTGTACTTGAACGCTCGCGCGGTTTTATCGTGCCCGACGACTGGCCCGAGCACGCGCGGCGTTACGCGAAGCATGACGTCGCTCACCACCACCGATGAAAGTGATGCACCGGCCCCACGCCGTGGCCGACGTCGAGCCGCTCGCTCGCCTGCAACGCACCCGTCAGATAAACCTTCGCATCGGCGACCGCGCTAGCGAGATCGTCGCGCTGCGCAATCAAGGCCGCGATCGCCGACGACAACGTGCAGCCCGTTCCGTGCGTGTTCTTCACCGGCACGCGCGGACCGCCGAGACGCAGCGTGCCGCTTTCCTGCACGAGCCAGTCGGGGCTATCGGTCGCGCTCAGATGGCCGCCCTTCATCAGCACCGAGCGCGCGCCGAGCGCGCGCAACGCTTCGCCTTGCTCGACCATGCCGGCTTCGTCGGCGGCGGGTTGCATGCCCAGCAATGCGGCCGCTTCCGGCAGATTCGGCGTCAGCAGATCGGCGAGCGGCAGCAGTTCGTCGCGTACCACCGCGACCGCATCGGGTAGTAATAGCGCGTGATTGCTCTTCGAGATCATCACCGTATCGAGCACGATGTGTTTGGGCTGGTGACGGCGCAGCGCGTCGGCGACCGCACGCGCGATCGGCGCATTCGCGAGCATGCCGATCTTCACCGCGTCGATGCGGATGTCGTCGAACACCGCGTCGAGCTGCGCGGTGACGAAGCCCGGGTCCGGCGCGTGAATCGCGGTCACGCCGCGCGTGTTCTGCGCGGTCAGCGCGGTGATCACGCTCGCGCCATAGGCGCCGAGCGCGGAGAAGGTCTTCAGATCGGCCTGAATGCCGGCGCCGCCGCCGGAGTCGGAACCGGCGATCGTCAGCACATTGGGAATCGATTGAGTCATGGTCGAGCGAGGAAGAAGGGGGGCGCGCTCGTGTGTGCCGCGGCCGGCCCGGCGCAGCCGATCAGTGCTTGGCTTCGCCGATCAGCGCGACCGAATCGAAGGCGCGCTGGTTCGCCTGATGGCGTCGCATCACGAGCCACATCATCAGGCAGACGAAGGTGCCGAACAGAACGATCACGATGGTGACCGGCACGTCGAGCCACACGAGCACCGCGTACAGGCACAGCATCACGAGCACGGACAGATTCTCGTTGAAGTTCTGCACGGCGATCGAATGGCCCGCCGACAGCAGCACGTGCCCGCGATGCTGCAGCAGCGCATTCATCGGCACGACGAAAAAGCCCGACAGGCCGCCCACGAACATCAGGAAGATATACGCGAAAATCAGATAGCCCGACACGTGCATGCGGCCAAAATACACGCCCCAATGCGGGGGAAACAGATCGCGCGTGTAGAACGCCATCAGCATCACGGAGATACCCATCATGATGCCGACCGGCAAGACCGACAGCGACTTCTTCAACGGCACACGCGAAGCCGCGAAAATCGCGCCGAACGCGACGCCAACCGCGACCACCGCCTGCAGGATCGCCGCCTCGGACAGAGACATGCCCAGCGACACTTCGGCCCACTTCAGCACGATGAATTGCAGCGTCGCGCCCGCACCCCAGAACAGCGTCGTCACGGCGAGTGAAATCTGTCCGAGCTTGTCACGCCACAGCACGAGAAAGCAGTCGGCGAAATCGGTGATCAGGCGGATCGGCCCGTGCTCCTGTCGCGGATAGCGCGCGCCGGTGTCGGGAATGCGCAGATTGAACAGCGCGGCGATCACGTAAATGGCCATGATCACGACCATCGCGGCTTCCGCGGGCGTGTTCACGGTGGGGATGTGCCATTTGAGAATCGGCGCGGCGATATGCGGGCTGATCAGCGCGCCGCCGAGCACCGTGCCGAGAATGATCGAGCCGACCGTGGTGCCTTCGATCCAGCCGTTCGCGGCAACGAGCCGGTCAGGCGGCAACAGTTCGGTGAGAATGCCGTATTTGGCGGGCGAGTAGGCCGCCGCGCCGAAGCCGACGATGCCGTACGCAATCAGCGGATGCGCGCCGACCAGCATCGTTATGCAGCCAACCACCTTGATCGTATTGGTGATGAACATCACGCGTCCTTTCGGACGGGAGTCGGCGAATGCGCCCACGAAGGCGGCAAGAACGACGTACGACAGCACAAAAAACAGCTTGAGCAGCGGCGTCATCCAGTTCGGAGCGTGAAGATCTTTCAGCAGAGCGATAGCAGCGATCAGAAGCGCATTGTCGGCCAGCGACGAAAAAAACTGCGCGGCCATGATGGTGTAAAAACCTTTTTTCATCTGATGCGATGCTGTCCTCGCTGCGGTCTGTCCGCCCCGGCCGTTTGTCATGTGTCCGGGCTTATGCCGATCGAAATGGGTTGTGCGCACGGCTTTATATCATGAAAATAGCTGAATTCGGACTAGCAGAATTCTTGATCGCACCGCCCAGCGGGCCGCCGAGCGCTGAAAACGCCCTGTAAGCCGCTGATTCGCAAGTGTCTTTACGAAAAAATCCCATGCCGCGCCCCCTTTCCGCCACGATTCATACCGCTGCTCTCGCCAATAACCTCGCTGTCGCGCGGCGCTATGCGCCGAAATCGAAAATCTGGGCCGTCGTCAAGGCTAATGCCTACGGGCATGGCCTCGCGCGCGTGTTCCCCGGTTTGCGCGCTACGGACGGCTTTGGGCTGCTGGACCTCGAAGAAGCGGTGAAGTTGCGTGAATTGGGCTGGGCGGGTCCAATTCTTCTGCTGGAAGGCTTTTTTCGGCCGACCGACATCGACGTAATCGACCGCTACAGTTTGACCACGGCGCTGCATTCGGACGAGCAGCTGCGCATGCTCGAAATGGCGCGTCTGTCGAAACCGGTCAATATTCAGTTGAAGATGAACACCGGCATGAACCGGCTCGGCTACACGGTCGAAAAATTCCGTGCCGCGTGGGAACGTGCGCGCGCCTGTCAGGGCGTCGGCCAGATCACGTTGATGACGCATTTTTCCGATGCCGATGCCGAGCGCGGCATCGCGCATCAGATGGAGGCGTTCGAGCGCGGCGCGCAGGGCATCGCCGGTGCCCGCAGTCTGTCGAATTCGGCCGCGACGCTGTGGCATCCGGAAGCGCATTTCGACTGGGTGCGTCCGGGCATCATCCTGTACGGCGCGTCGCCGTCCGGCGTGACGGCCGCGATCGACGGCACGGGCCTGCAGCCCGCGATGACGCTCGCGTCGGAACTGATCGCCGTGCAGACGCTCGGCGAAGGCAGCTCGGTCGGCTATGGGTCGAGGTTCACTGCGCGCGGACCGATGCGTATCGGCGTGGTCGCGTGCGGTTACGCGGACGGCTATCCGCGCGTCGCGCCGGAAGGCACGCCGGTGATCGTCGATGGCGTGCGCACACGGGTCGTTGGACGTGTGTCGATGGACATGCTGACCGTCGACCTGACCCCGGTGCCGACCGCCAACGTCGGCTCGCGCGTGGAATTGTGGGGCACCGGGCTGCCCATCGACGACGTCGCGCAGGCCTGCGGCACGATCGGCTACGAGCTGATGTGCGCGGTCGCGCCGCGTGTGCCGGTTCGGGCGGAGTAACGCGTGGCGAAAGCGAAGACGTTGTACATCTGCGGGGAATGCGGCGGACAGTCGCCGAAGTGGTCCGGTCAATGCCCGTCCTGCCAGACGTGGAACACGCTCGTCGAATCGGTCGCGGAGGCGCCGTCCGGTCACCGTTTCCAGTCGTTCGCGAAGAGCACGCCGGTACGGCGCCTCGCCGACATCGACGCGTCGGACGTGCCGCGCTTTTCCACCGGCGTCAGCGAATTCGACCGCGTGCTCGGCGGCGGCCTCGTGCCGGGCGGCGTGGTGTTGATCGGCGGCGATCCGGGCATCGGTAAATCGACGCTGTTGTTGCAATCGCTCGCGGAAATCGCGGCGGACAAACGCGCGCTCTATATCAGCGGCGAAGAATCTGGCGCGCAGATCGCGTTGCGCGCGCAACGGCTGGCGTTGCTCGAACCTGGCTCGAAGGCAAGCGAGTTGCAATTGCTCGCGGAAATCCAGCTCGAAAAAATTCAGGCGACGATCACGGAGCAACGGCCTGAAGTCGCCGTGATCGATTCGATCCAGACCGTCTATTCGGATGCTTTGACATCGGCGCCGGGCTCGGTCGCGCAGGTGCGCGAGTGCGCGGCGCAACTCACGCGCATCGCCAAGCAGTCGGGCACGACGATCATCATGGTCGGGCACGTGACGAAAGAGGGCGCGCTCGCGGGTCCGCGCGTGCTCGAACATATCGTCGATACGGTGCTGTATTTCGAGGGGGATACGCACTCGTCGTACCGTCTCGTGCGCGCGATCAAGAACCGTTTCGGCGCGGTCAACGAACTCGGCGTGTTCGCGATGACCGAGCGTGGTTTGCGCGGCGTCGCGAATCCGTCGGCATTGTTTTTATCGCAGCACGAGCAGTCGGTGCCGGGCTCATGTGTGCTCGTCACGCAGGAAGGCACGCGGCCGTTGCTCGTCGAAGTGCAGGCGCTCGTCGATGCGGCCAACGCGCCAAATCCGCGACGCCTTGCGGTCGGCCTCGAACAGAACCGGCTCGCGATGCTGCTCGCGGTGCTGCATCGGCACGCGGGCATCGCCTGTTTCGATCAGGACGTGTTCCTGAACGCGGTGGGCGGGGTGAAGATCTCCGAGCCCGCCGCCGACCTCGCGGTATTGCTCGCGATCCATTCGTCGATGCGCAACAAGCCGCTGCCGAAGGGGCTCGTCGTATTCGGCGAAGTGGGCCTCGCCGGCGAAATCCGGCCGTCGCCGCGCGGTCAGGAGCGCCTGAAGGAAGCAGCCAAGCTCGGCTTCTCGGTGGCGGTGATTCCGAAGGCCAATGCGCCGAAACAGCCAATCGAAGGCTTACAGGTCGTTGCGGTCGAACGGATCGAACAGGCCATCGACCGCGTCCGCACGCTCGAATAGACGGGGGCCGGGACGGCTCGCCAGTACTTTGTACGCTTGCGGTACCGTAATGCCCGGTAAATATCTTCATATTGGCTGTAACCTGGTCGCCATACCTTTTTTCTAAGCTGTAAGGATATGCATCCCGTCTGATGCTCGAAAAAGGATCGCGCCTTGAAACAGTCTCGTGAAACCGCTGCCCACCATAACATCCAGGTGCGCGGCTGCCGGGTCTCCGCCCCGATTCATCAGCCGTGGGGCGGCGCTTGCCGGATCGTCGAGTGGATCGACACCGCGGGCCAGATCTCGCGGCGGGTGGTGGCCGAAGACGTAACGGCCGCCGAAGTGCGTGCCACGATCAGCCGCCATGTGGGAGGCCGCAAGCACCTGCTGTACGACGACGAAAAGTCGCCTCGGCAAACGCTGCCGAGGCAGACGCCGACGCGGCGTTGACGGCGGCGGGTTTTTCGATTGACCGGGCCTTGATCTTCATTGCGCCCGCGTCGCGGCTTCGCCACGCGCATTAGGCCTCGTCGTCGTGTGAGTCGGCGGCGCTCGCGGCCACCGCCGCATACGCGTGCGGATTGAACAGCGGATGCTGCGCCGCTTCAGCGGGCGTCAGCACCGGCGACACGCAGCAATCGAGCGATTCCAGCGATTCCACCCATTCGCCGAGCGTGCGCGTCGCAATCAGATTGGCGACTTCCTGAATGAGTGCCACGGCATCGGGACCGCCGATCGCCTGACCCAGGCTCCAGTGACGCGTCGCCCATTCCGGCCGATCGAGCGCCATGCACAGCGTTTCCCAGAACTTCAATTCGAGCGCGCCGACCGCGAGCCAGCGTTCATCGCTGGTGCGGTAGAGGTTGTAGCAGGGCACGCCGCCGTTCAACAGACCACTGCCCGCGGCGGGCGCCGCACCTTCGTTGACGAGCGACACCTGCGCGACGAAGTTGTGCGCATAGCTCGTGTGCGTCATCGATACATCGACGAAGCGGCCCGCGCCGCCTCGCGCGACATGCCAGAGCGCCGCGAGAATTTGCGTGACCGCGCTCAATGCGCCGCCGAGCAGATCGGCGATCTGGAAGTTCGGCAGGATCGGCGCACCGTCGCGGTTCGCCAGTTGATCGAGCACGCCTGCATAGCCGATGTAATTCAGATCGTGGCCGGCATGGTCCGCGAACGGACCGCTCGCGCCATATCCGCTGATCGCGCAAAAGACGAGCCGCGGATTGGCTGCGCTGAGCGTCGCGTAGCCGAGGCCGAGCCGCTCCATCACGCCGGGCCGGAAGCTCTCGATCAGCACGTCGGCTTCAGCCGCGAGTGCGCGCAGCACCTGGCGTCCTGCTTCGGACTTGAGGTCGAGGCGCGTCTCGCGCTTGCCGCGATTGACCATCCGGTAAAACGCGCCGGGTCGGCCCGCGACACGATCGCTCGACGACTGCATCATCGTGCGAGTCGGGTCGCCCGCGCCGGGCGCCTCGATCTTCAGCACATCGGCGCCGAGCTCGGCGAGGCGCAGCGCGGCCACCGGACCCGGCAGCAGACGCGTGAGGTCGAGCACGCGCAGTCCTTGCAACG
Organism: Paraburkholderia sp. MM6662-R1; assembly: GCF_050436245.1. Taxonomy (NCBI): domain Bacteria; kingdom Pseudomonadati; phylum Pseudomonadota; class Betaproteobacteria; order Burkholderiales; family Burkholderiaceae; genus Paraburkholderia; species Paraburkholderia sp. MM6662-R1. Next base: position 4,307,274 of record NZ_JBNDLV010000001.1, read on the forward strand.
GCGGCGCATCGGCTGCCGATGCAGCTACGGATTCTGGGGCCGATAAGCCGGACGATGAATTCGCAAATGACAAGGCCAAGCTCCCGTGGATGCCGGCGCGGTGCCGCTAGCCGATCTGTTCGAGTTCCTCGTGCGTCTCGAGCCATTCGGCTTCGAGCGTGTCGAGGCGCGCGTTCACGTCTGCCTGACGGCGGATCGCCTCCGTCAGCTTGCTCTTCTGCTCCGGTTCGTAACTCGCGGGATCGGCGACGAATGTATCGAGCGTCGCTTTCTCCGCGTTGAGTGCGTCCATTTCCCTTTCGATCTTCGCGATGCGGCTTTGCAGCGGCTTCTTCAGATGCGCGAGCTTCTGCCGCGTTTCCGCTTCGAGGCGGCGCTGTTCCTTGCGATTGACGTTGCTGTCGCCACTTGCCGCGCCGTTGGACGCTGCGTCCGACGCACCGGAAGCATTGGCCTTCAGCGCGGCGCGCTGCTCGGCCGCATGCTGCAGCAGCCAGTCGCGGTAGTCGTCGAGATCGCCGTCGAATTCCTGCAGACGATGCTTCGCGACCAGCATGAACTGATCGGTCGTCGCGCGCAGCAGATGCCGGTCGTGCGAGACCAGGATCAGCGTGCCTTCGAATTGCGCGAGCGCCATCGTTAGCGCGTGGCGCGTTTCGAGGTCGAGGTGGTTGGTCGGCTCGTCGAGCAGCAGCAGGTTCGGCTTTTGCCAGATGATCAGCGCGAGCGCGAGGCGTGCCTTCTCGCCGCCCGAGAACGGCGCGATCTTCGCGGTCGCCATGTCGCCGGAAAAGTTGAAGCTGCCGAGGAAGTCGCGCAGCTCCTGCTCGCGCGTATCGGGCGCGAGACGCGCGAGGTGCTGCAACGGGGTGTCGTCCGGACGCAGCGTTTCGAGCTGATGCTGCGCGAAGTAGCCGATGCGCAGACCCTTGCCTTCGCGTACGTGGCCGCTCAACGGTTCGAGCGTGCCCGCGAGCGTCTTGATCAGCGTCGACTTGCCCTGGCCGTTCGCGCCGAGCAGGCCGATGCGCTGACCATTCTGGATCGACAGCATCACGCGCTCGACGATCGGAATCTCGCTGCCGTCTTCGGCATGGTAGCCGCAGCGCACGTCTTCCATCACCATCATCGGATTCGGCGCGGAGTCGGGAGTGCGGAACTCGAACGTGAACGGCGACCCGACGTGCGCGGGCGCGATCAGCTCCATCTTCTCGAGCGCTTTCACCCGGCTTTGCGCTTGACGCGCCTTGGTGGCCTGCGCCTTGAAGCGGTTGATGTAGCTCTGCAGATGCGCGACCGTGCGCTGCTGCTTTTCGTACGCGCTCTGTTGCAGCGCGATCTGCTGCGCGCGCAGCACTTCGAATTGCGAGTAGTTGCCGCCGTAGCGTTTGATCTGCTGGTTCTCGAGATGCAGCGTGACGTTGCAGACGGAATCGAGAAACTCGCGGTCGTGCGAGATCACGATCAGCGTGCCCGCATAGCGATTCAGCCAATCTTCCAGCCAGACGATCGCGTCGAGGTCGAGGTGGTTGGTCGGTTCGTCGAGCAGCAGCAGATCGGAGCGGCACATCAGCGCCTGCGCCAGATTCAGGCGCATGCGCCAGCCGCCCGAGAAGCTGCTGACCGGCTCGCGGGTCTGGTCGAGCGTGAAGCCGAGGCCGAGCAGCAACGCTTCGGCGCGAGCCGGCGCGGTGTAGCCGTCGGCGTCGGCGAACGCGGCGTGCGCTTCGGCTTTCTGCCGCGCCGTCGTGCGCCGCGGAGGCCGAAGCGATGCGCGCTTCGATGTCGCGCAGCGCGGCGTCGCCGTCTAGCGTGTAGGCGAGGGCGGTTTTGTCGACCGCGGGCGTTTCCTGCGCGACGTGCGCGATGCGCCAGGTCGGCGGGATCGAGAAATCGCCGCCGTCCGCGTGCAGCTCGCCGAGCAGCACGGCGAACAGCGTCGACTTGCCCGCGCCGTTCGCTCCGACGAGGCCGGCTTTTTCACCGGGGTTCAAGGTGAATGTGGTGTTGTCGAAAAGCGGCTTGGTGCCGCGCGCGAGGCTGAACTGATTGAAGCGGATCACGACGTGGCCGGCTGAAGAAAACCGCTATTTTAGACTGCCCGGCGCGTTGCCGGGCGCGCGGCGCCGATTGCCGGTCTGTCACTTCGCGCGCAGCGCTCATCGGCCATCCGGCCGACTGTATCGGCAGCGCTTTTGGCATAGACTGACGGCTTTCACGGGAGGGCACATGACATCGATCTTTTCGTTTTCGGCACGCACGCTCGGCGGCGAGGAAGCGAGTCTCGCGCAGTACGAAGGCAAAGTGATGCTGATCGTCAATACCGCGAGCGAATGCGGGTTCACGCCGCAATACGCGGGCTTGCAGAAACTGTATGACGCGTACGCGGCGCGCGGGCTCGCGGTGCTCGGTTTTCCGTGCAACCAGTTCGGCAAGCAGGAGCCGGGCGACGCCGCGCAGATCGGCAGCTTCTGCGAGAAGAACTACGGCGTGACGTTTCCGATGTTCGACAAGATCGACGTGAACGGCCCGAACGCGCACCCGCTGTTCCGCTATCTGACGATCGAGGCGCCGGGACTGCTCGGTCTCGAGGCGATCAAGTGGAATTTCACGAAGTTTCTGATCGGCCGCGACGGCAACGTCGTCAAGCGCTATGCGCCGCTGACCAAGCCCGAGGCGATCACCGGGGATATCGAAGCGCTGCTGTAAGCGGGCACGCCTACAGGATCGGCGAAAAGAGCCGCGCGACGTGCATCAGCATGCGTCGCAGCGCGCTCGACTTGCGGTACTCGTCGCCGTCGATTTCGCGCGACTCGGCAAAGTCGTCGAGCAGCATCGTCTCGACTTCGAGCGCGAAGCCGCGGTCGACGGTCAGCACCATGATCTCGAAGTTCAGGCGAAACGAGCGGTTGTCGAGATTGGCGCTGCCGATCGCGGCCGCGCTGCTGTCGATCAGCACGACCTTCTGATGCAGGAAGCCCGGCTGATAGCGGAAGATGCGAATGCCCGCGCGCAGCGAGTCGTACGCATAGAGCTTCGACGCCGCGAACACCACGAGGTGATCGCGCCGGCTCGGAATCAGGATGCGCACGTCGACGCCGCGCAGCGCAGCGAGGCGCAACGCAGCGAATACGGCTTCGTCGGGGACGAGGTAGGGCGTCGTGATCCAGATGCGTTCACGTGCCGCGTTGATTGCTTCAACGAAAAACAGCGAGCAGGTCTCCTGCTTGTCGGCCGGGCCGCTCGGCAGCACGAGGCAGTGCATGTTATTCGCGGCGCGCTCGTTGGCGCCGTGGTCGCCGGGCTGGTCGAAGGATGGGGTCACGGAATCCGCGGCCGGCGCGTCGAACTTGGGCAACTGCTGCGTGGCCCAGTACCAGTCCTCGATGAAGACGAACTGGATGCTTGCGACCGCCGGACCACGCACTTCGATGTGCGTATCGCGCCACGGCGACAGCGGCGGCTTCGCGCCCAGATATTCGACCCCGACGTTATGACCGCCGACAAACGCGCGCTCGCCGTCGACCGCCACGATCTTGCGGTGATTGCGGAAATTCAGTTGCAGACGGTTGACGAAGAGGCGGTTCGTGGCGAACGGCTGCATCTCGATGCCGGCGGCGCGCAGCGCCGCGACGTAGCGGTGCGGCAGATCGAAGCTGCCGATACTGTCGTACAGGAAGTAGACCCGCACGCCCTGTTTGGCTTTGGCGATCAGCGCGTCCTTCAGCATGTCGCCGAGCGCGTCGTCGCGCACGATGAAGAATTGCACGATCACATAGCGGCGCGCGTTCTCGATCGCCTCGAAGATCGCCTCGAAAGTCGCCGTGCCGTTGACCAGCGTGCGCACGGTATTGCCGGGCAGGAACGGCATGCCGCCGAGGCGCGTCAGCGACTGCACGAGCCGCGAGCCGAGCTGCTGCGTCGGCACCCCGGCCGACGACGCCTGCGTGTCCCACACCTGCGGATGCGCGCGCGTGCGCAGCAGCTCGTTCTCGACGCGGCGCGCGTCCGCGTAGCCGGCGAACTTGCTGCGGCCAAGGAACAGGTAGGGTATGAGCGTCAGATAAGGCATCGCGACCAGCGACACGGCCCACGCGATCGCCCCTTGCGAGGTGCGGGTATGGAGAATCGCGTGAGCGGCCGCGATGATGCCGAGAATGTGGGCAACAGCAACCAGCGTGCCGACGTGAAGCAGGTCGAATGACATAAGCTCGCGAACAGTTGGCGAAGCGCCGTGGTTCAGGAAACGGAGGCGGGCACGGGCTCGCTCCGTGGTCTGCGGCGAACGCGTCGGGCAACGGGCTCAGGCTGCAGTGGCGGGCAAGGCCACGCGCTGCCGCGGCGATTGCTCGTGACCCTGCCTGAGAAACGCGCTTGAAACGACGATCAAACGGTCAGCATGCCGGACTCAGACCGGCAAGTCGCTGGCCTGGATCAGAAACACGTTGTCGTCGCCGGCGCTGGTCGACAGCCACACGAGGTCGAGACCGCCGAACGCGGCCTCGACGTGCTCGCGTTCGTTGCCGATCTCGATGACGAGCACGCCGTCTTCGGTCAGCCAGTTGCGCGCGTCGGCAATGATCCGGCGCACGATGTCCATGCCGTCGGCGCCACCGGCGAGCGCCATCTCCGGCTCGTGCTTGTATTCGGCCGGCAGCTCCCGCATCGACGTGGCGTTCACGTACGGCGGATTGCTGATGATCACATCGTAGCGGCGCTCGGCGAGCGGCGCATACAGATCGCCTTCGAACAGCGCGATGCGCTCGTCGAGGTGGTAGTCCAGCACATTGCGCGTCGCGACTTCGAGCGCGGGCGCGGACAGATCGACCGCGTCGACGTCGGCGTTCGGGAACGCGTGCGCGGCGAGGATCGCGAGGCACCCGGAGCCGGTGCACAGTTCGAGCACCGCGCCGACCTGCTCGGGGTCCTCGACGTACGGCTGCAGGCCGTCCTGCAGCAGCTCGCCGATGAACGAGCGCGGCACGATCACGCGCTCGTCGACGTAAAAGCGATAGCCGTGCATCCACGCTTCCTGCGTGATGTACGCGGCCGGCACGCGTTCGGCGGCGCGTCGCTCGATCACTTTCAGCACCGCCTCGATTTCGGCCGTGGTCAGGCGCGCGTCGAGAAACGGTTCGAGCAGGTCGAGCGGCAAATGCAGCGTGTGCAGGATCAGATAGGCGGCTTCGTCGTAGGCATTGGCCGAGCCGTGGCCGAACGACAGTTTGGCCTCGCTAAAACGCGACACTGCATAACGCAGCAGGTCGCGGACGGTGCAAAAAGGAAGCGTCATCGCAAAGTTCCAGGTTACGCGATCAGTTGTTCGAGCACGCGGCGATACACGTTCTTCAGCGGCTCGATATGGGCGACTTCGATATGTTCGTCGATCTTGTGGATGCTCGCGTTCAGCGGACCGAACTCGATCACCTGCTTGCAGATGCGCGCGATGAAGCGGCCGTCCGACGTGCCGCCGGTGGTCGACAGTTCGGTGTCCACGCCGGTTTCGTCCTTGATCGCCTGCGCGAGCGCGCTCGACAGCTCGCCGCTCGGGGTGAGAAATGGCAGGCCGCTCACGGTCCATTGCAGTTCGTATTCGAGGCCGTGTTTGTCGAGAATCGCATGCACGCGCTTTTGCAGTCCTTCGACGGTGCTCGCGGTCGAGAAGCGGAAGTTGAACATCACGTCCGCGTGGCCGGGGATCACGTTGGTCGCGCCGGCGCCGCTGTGGAGGTTCGACACCTGCCAGGTGGTCGGCGGGAAATATTCGTTGCCTTCGTCCCAGCGCTCGGCGACGAGTTCGGCGAGCGCTGGCGCCAGCAGGTGCACCGGATTCTTCGCCAGATGCGGGTAGGCGATATGGCCCTGCACGCCCTTGACGATCAGCTTGCCCGACATAGAGCCGCGCCGGCCGTTCTTGACCATGTCGCCGAAACGCTCGCTCGAGGTCGGCTCGCCGACGATGCAGTAGTCCATGCGCTCACCGCGCTGCTGCAATGCTTCGACGACCTTGACGGTGCCGTCGGTGGCGGGGCCTTCCTCGTCGCTCGTGATCAGGAATGCGATCGAGCCGCGGTGCGCGGGGTGCGCGGCGACGAACTCCTCGCTCGCGACGACGAAGCCGGCGATCGACGCCTTCATGTCCGCCGCGCCGCGGCCGTACAGCTTGCCGTCGCGGTGGGTCGGCTCGAACGGCGCCGAGCGCCACTGTTCGAGCGGGCCGGTCGGTACCACGTCGGTGTGGCCGGCGAACGCGAGGAGCTTGCCTTGCGTGCCGTCGACGCCGCGTTTGACGGCCCACAGGTTGGTCACGCCGTTGGATTCGATCGTCTCGTGCTCGAAGCCGAGCGCGGCGAGGCGCTCGATCAGGAGACGTTGGCAATGCTGATCGTCGGGCGTGACGGACGCGCGCGCGATCAGTTGTTCGGTAAGGGCGAGGGTGCCGGACATGGATTCAGTACAAGCCACTTTTGAAATGAAAAAATGCCGGCTCGCGGTGAGGCACCGCAGCCGGCAACAGCCTTTGAACGACGCGGCGCGAGGCCGCGCGTTCGACTACCTCGTGCTCGAGCCTGGCGCTTCAGCGCCGCGCTCAGACAAACAGCGCCGCGTACTCGTCCGCCGAAAAGCCGAGCGACTTCACCCGCCCGTTCACGACCAGCACCGGCCGCTTGATCACCGACGGCTTGTGGATCATCAGCGCGATCGCGCCCGGCTGCGTTTCCGCGGCCGCCTTCATGTTGTCGGACAGAGCGCGCCACGTCGTGCCGCGGCGGTTCAGCAGCGCCTCGAGCTTGACGTCCTTGAGCCAGTCCTGCACGAGCGGCTCGGTCACGCCGGCCTTCTTGAAGTCGTGGAACTCGAACTCGACGCCGTGCTCTTCGAGCCACACACGGGCCTTCTTCACGGTGTCGCAGTTCGGAATGCCGTAGACGACGGTTTTGGTGCCGCGCGCCATCAATCGCCTCGCAGCAACTCGTTCAGGCCGACCTTCGCGCGCGTCTTCGCGTCGACCTTCTTGACGATGACCGCGCAGTACAGGCTGTGCGTGCCGTCCTTCGACGGCAGGTTGCCCGCCACCACTACCGATCCCGCCGGAATGCGGCCGTACGTGACCGCGCCGGTTTCGCGGTCGTAAATCCTGGTGCTCTGGCCGAGGTACACGCCCATCGAGATCACCGAGTTTTCCTCGACGATCACGCCTTCGACGACTTCCGAGCGCGCGCCGATGAAGCAGTTGTCTTCGATGATGACCGGGTTGGCCTGCAGCGGCTCCAGCACGCCGCCGATGCCGACGCCGCCCGACAGGTGCACGTTCTTGCCGATCTGTGCGCACGAGCCGACGGTGGCCCACGTGTCGACCATCGTGCCTTCGTCGACGTACGCGCCGATGTTGGTGTACGACGGCATCAGCACGACGTTCTTCGCGATGAACGAGCCGCGGCGCGCGATCGCGGGCGGCACCACGCGGAAGCCGCCGGCGGCGAAGTCTTCAGCGGTGTAGTTCGCGAACTTCGACGGCACCTTGTCGTAGAACTGGCTGTAGCCGCCGGCCGGCATCGGCGCGTTGTCTTCCAGACGGAACGACAGCAGCACGGCCTTCTTCAGCCACTGGTTGACGACCCAGTCGCCGTCCTTCTTTTCGGCGACGCGCAGCGCGCCCTTATCGAGTTGCTCGATCGCGTGGGCGACGGCTTCGCGCACTTCTGCCGGCGCGGCCTTCGGCGACAGTTCGGCGCGGTTGTCCCAGGCGGTATCGATGATGCTCTGAAGTTGTTGCGACATATGCGTGATTATCTGAAGGGTTGAAGTCTGAAGAAGGGGATGCCGTGTAGCTCGAGCGAGGCTCAGGCTGCACTCAGTTGACACTGAGCGAGCGGCAGAATTCGACGATCCGCTGCGCGCCCGCCGTGCATTCGTCGACGTCGGCGACGAGCGCGAGGCGCACGAAATTGCGGCCGGGGTTCACGCCGTGCGCGGTGCGCGCGAGGAACGAGCCCGGCAGAACCGTCACATTATAGTCGGCGTAGAGGCGCTGGGCGAACTCGGTGTCCGTGAGGCCGGTGCGCTCGACGTTGGCCCACAGGTAGAACGCGGCGTCGGGCAGCCGCACGTCGAGCACGTCGGCGAGCATCGGCGTGACGGTCGTGAACTTCCGCAGGTACTTCGCGCGGTTCTCGCGCACGTGTGTCTCGTCGCTCCATGCGACGACGCTCGCGCTCTGGAATACCGTCGAGAGCGCCGTGCCGTGGTACGTGCGGTACAGCAGGAACGCCTTGAGAATCGCGGCGTCGCCGGCGACGAAGCCCGAGCGCATGCCCGGCACGTTCGAGCGCTTCGACAGGCTCGACAGCATCACGAGGCGCTCGAAACCGCGTCCGAGCTTGTGCGCCGCTTCCAGTCCGCCGAGCGGCGGCTTCGACTCGTCGAAATAGATTTCCGAGTAGCACTCGTCCGACGCGATCACGAAGCCGTAGCGGTCCGATAGCGCGAACAGCTCGCGCCAGTCGTCGAGCGTGAGCACGGCGCCGGTCGGGTTGCCCGGCGAGCAGACGTACAGCAGTTGCGTGCGGGCCCAGACGTCGGCGGGCACCCCCGAGTAGTCGCACGCGAAGTTGCGCGCCGGGTCGCTGTTGACGAAGTACGGCTGCGCGCCGCCGAGCAGCGCCGCGCCTTCGTAGATTTGGTAGAACGGGTTCGGACAGAGTACGATCGCAGGCTCGCCGTCAGCATCGCGGCGCGGATTGAGCACCGTCTGCGCGAGCGCGAACAGCGCCTCGCGCGAGCCCGCCACCGGCAGCACCTCGGTCAGCGGATCGAGCGGCGGCAGGTCGTAGCGTTGCGCGATCCATTTCGCGATCGACTCGCGCAGCGGCGCCGAGCCGAGCGTGGCCGGGTACGCGGCGAGGGCGCCGAGCGAATCGATGACGGCGTCGCGGATCAGCGGCGGGGTTGGATGTTTCGGCTCGCCGATGCCGAAGCTGATGTGCGCAAGGCCGGCCGGCGGCGTGACGTCCTTGAAAAGCAGGCGCAGCTTTTCGAACGGATAGGGCTGAAGGGAGTCGAGTAGCGGATTCACGGACGAAATGGCCTGATCGGGATGGACGCGGACGAATGGCGGGACAACCGGGCACGCGCGCCGGCGGGCGGCGGCGAACGGACGATTATAGCGTGGCGCGCCCGCGGACCAGGCGGGAGCCTGGCGCGCGGCGCGGGAGCAATCCGCGAGGCGGCGCACCGGGGCGCCGCGGCGGGAACGGCGCGAAATCCGCCACGGTTCGCGTAAAAGAATACGCAGGAGCAGCAATGTACGCAGCAGTTCAGGAGACGGCCGGCCGGACCCTCATACGACCCGCCCACGACGCCCGTCGGAGTCCCGCCCCATGACCAACTGGCTTCGCAACGGCTGGCCGACGCTCGCGATCATGCTGGGCGCGTCGGTCTGGGGGATGGTCTGGTATCCGCTGCGGATGCTGGCCGCGCTCGGGGTGACCGGCACCGCCGCGAGCGCGCTCACGAGCGGCACCGGCTGCCTGTTCGTGCTGCTCGTGCGGAATGGCGCGCTGAAGACCGTGCGGTGGCACTGGCTGCTGCCGGCGCTCGCTCTCGCCGCGGGCGTCACGAATCTCGGCTTCGTGTGGGGCGCGATCCACGGTCAGGTGATGCGCGTGCTGCTGCTGTTCTATCTGACGCCCGCGTGGACCGCGCTGTTCGCGCATTTCATCCTGCACGAGCGGCTCACGTGGTCGGGCGCGGCGCTGGCCGCGCTGTCGCTCGCGGGCGCGATGACGATGCTATGGTCGCCGCGTCTCGGCATTCCGGTACCCGGCAATCCCGCCGAATGGGCCGGGCTCGCCGGCGGCATGGGCTTCGCGATGAGCAACGTGCTGATCCTGAAGACGAGCCGCGTGCTGCCGGACATGAAGCCCGAAATGCGCACCGCGGTGATCTTCGGCGGCGCGGCGCTGTTCGGCGCGCTCGCGTCGCTGTTCGAGCCGATGCCCGCGCCGCCCGTCGGCGCGCATCTGGGCACGGCGGCGCTGCTGGTGCTCGGTCTCGGTCTGCTGCTCGCGTCGAACAACATGCTCGTGCAATACGGGCTCGCGCGCGTGCGGGCCAATCGCGCGTCGATCATCATGCTGTTCGAACTCGTCGTGACGGCGCTGTCGGCGTGGCTGTTCGCCGGCGAAGTACCGGGCCCGCGCGAATGGGCCGGCGGCGCGTGCATCGTGCTCGCGTCGGCCTTGTCGAGCTGGGTGCATCGGACGAAATTGGCGCCGCCCGATCCCGCCATCGGGGACACGGAGGGGCCCGGCGGCGACGATGGACGCGGTGGTCAATGCGGTAGCAAACGCGGCGACCATCGCGGTGACGAACACGGCCCTGACGGCGACAGTGACGACCGCCGAAAGGGCGGTAAGAATCGTCCACGCGCGATGGTATGATTCCCCCTCATTAGCCGGCGCATGCGTACCTGTGCGTGCCTCAGATATGCATGAGCGCATGCAGCCGGCAACCAAATTGCGAAGGCTCGCGAGGTTGCGCGGGGCCGTCCCGCTACGGCGGTGAACGACTGGCGCAACCTCGCGAGCCACCTATCACTCTCTCTTTTCAAACAGCGAAATCGCCGTGCGGCTCACCTCGATCAAACTCGCTGGTTTCAAATCCTTCGTCGATCCCACGCATTTCCAGGTCCCAGGCCAGTTGGTTGGCGTGGTCGGTCCGAACGGGTGCGGCAAATCCAACATCATCGACGCCGTGCGCTGGGTGCTCGGCGAATCGCGCGCCTCTGAATTGCGCGGCGAGTCGATGCAGGACGTGATCTTCAACGGCTCGACCGCCCGCAAGCCCGGCAGCCGCGCGAGCGTCGAACTCGTGTTCGACAACGCGGACGGCCGCGCCGCCGGCCAGTGGGGCCAGTATGCGGAGATCGCCGTGAAGCGCGTGCTGACGCGCGACGGCACGTCGAGCTACTACATCAACAATCTGCCGGCGCGGCGCCGCGACATCCAGGACATCTTCCTCGGCACCGGCCTCGGGCCGCGTGCGTACGCGATCATCGGGCAGGGCATGATCGCGCGGCTGATCGAGGCGAAGCCCGAAGAGCTGCGCGTGTTCCTCGAAGAAGCCGCCGGCGTGTCGAAGTACAAGGAGCGCCGCCGCGAGACCGAAAACCGTCTGCACGACACGCGCGAGAACCTGACGCGCGTCGAGGACATCGTCCGCGAGCTCGGCACGAATCTCGAGAAGCTCGAGGGGCAGGCGGTCGTCGCGACCCGTTATCGCGAGCTGCAAAGCGACGGCGAGGAAAAGCAGCGTCTGCTGTGGTTGCTGCGCAAGAACGAGGCGGCCGGCGAGCAGCAGCGCCAGCAACGCGCGATCGAGCAGGCGCAGATCGACCTCGAGGCGCAAACCGCGAAGCTGCGCGAAGTCGAGGCGGAACTCGAAACGCTGCGCGTCGCGCACTATTCGGCGAGCGACGCGATGCAAGGCGCGCAGGGCGCGCTGTACGAGGCGAACGCGGAAGTGAGCCGGCTGGAAGCCGAGATCCGCTTCATCGTCGAATCGCGCAACCGCGTGCAGGCGCAGATCGCCGCGCTGACCGCGCAGCGCGGGCAGTGGCAATCGCAGGCCGACAAGGCGCAGGACGATATCGCCGACGCTGAAGAGCAACTGGCCGTCGCTGAAGAAAAAGCCGTGCTCGCCGAAGAGGACGCCGCCGCGAAGCACGATGCGCTGCCCGCCCTCGAAGCGCGCTGGCGCGACGCTCAGGCGGAGCTGAACACCGAGCGCGGCGGCATCGCGCAGATCGAGCAGGCGCTGAAGCTCGAAGCCGCGCATCAGCGCAATGCCGATCAGCAGTTGCAGCAGCTGCAGCAGCGCCATGAGCGGCTGAAATCGGAAGAGGGTGGCCTCGACGCGCCCGACGAGGCGCAACTCGAAGAATTGCGCATGCAGCTCGCCGAGCACGAGGAAATCCTTCACGACGCGCAGGGCCGCCTCGCCGACGCGCAGGAAACACTGCCGCGGCTTGACGGTGAACGCCGCGCCGCGCAGGAGCGCGTGCAGGCCGAAAGCGCGCAGATCCATCAGCTCGACGCGCGCCTTGCCGCGCTCAGGCAGTTGCAGGAAAACGTTCAGACCGAAGGCAAGATCCAGCCGTGGCTCGACAAGCACGAGCTGGGCAGCCTGCCGCGTTTGTGGAAGAAACTGCATGTCGAGGCCGGTTGGGAAACCGCGCTCGAAGCGGTGCTGCGCGAGCGCCTCGCCGCGCTCGAAGTGTCGAATCTCGACTGGGTCAAGGCGTTCGCAACCGACGCGCCACCGGCCAAGCTCGCGTTCTACGCGCCGCCCGCGGCTGGTCAGCCTGCCCCGGCGGCGGGCGCGCTGCGCTCGCTGCTGTCGCTCGTGCGCATCGAGGACGCGGGTATCCGCGCGGTGCTGACCGACTGGCTCGGCCTCGCGTTCGTCGCCGACGATCTGCAGCAGGCGCTTTCGATGCGCGCGCAGCTGCCCGAGGGCGGCGCGTTCGTCGTCAAGGCGGGGCACGTGGTCACGCGCGTCGGCGTACAGCTGTATGCGGCCGATTCCGAACAGGCCGGCATGCTCGCGCGTCAGCAGGAAATCGAAAACCTCGGCCGCCAGGTGCGCGCACAGGCATTGCTCGCCGACGAGGCGAAGGCCGCCGCGATCCGCGCCGAAGCCGCGCACACGCAAGCCGCGCAGGCGCTCGCCGAGCTGCGCCAGCAGGCCGAACGCGCGACGCAGCGGGTGCACGCGTTGCAGATGGACGTGCTGAGGCTCACCCAGGCACACGAACGCTACACGCAGCGCAGCACGCAGATTCGCGAGGAACTCGAAGAGATCGCCACGCAGATCGACGAGCAGCGGGCGCTGCGCGCCGAGTCGGAAGCGAACTTCGAGCGTCACGACGGCGAGCTCGCCGAACTGCAGGCGCGCTTCGAAGATCACCAGCTCGCGTTCGAAGCACTCGACGAAGAACTGACGACCGCCCGCGGCGAAGCACGCGAGCTCGACCGCGCCGCCACCGACGCGCGCTTCGCCGCGCGCAACATGGCGAACCGCATCGACGAATTGAAGCGCAGCATCCAGGTCGCGCACGAGCAGAGCGAGCGCGTCGCGGGCGCGCTCGAAGACGCGCGCGCCGAACTGGAAACGATCAACGAACAGACCGCGCACACCGGGCTGCAGGACGCGCTCGACATCCGCGCCGTGAAAGAAGAGGCGCTGCGCGCCGCGCGCGTCGAGCTCGACGACCTGACCGCGAAGCTGCGCTCGGCCGACGAAACGCGCCTCACCGCCGAGCGCGCCCTGCAGCCGCTGCGCGACCGCATCAACGAATTGCAGTTGAAGGAGCAGGCCGCGCGCATCAGCGGCGAGCAGTTCGTCGAGCAGCTGGCCGCGGCCGGTGTCGATGAAGCCGAACTGCAAGCCAAGCTGACGGCGGACATGAAGCCGTCGTACCTGCAGGGCGAAGTCACGCGCATCAACAACGCGATCACCGCGCTCGGGCCAGTCAACATGGCCGCGCTCGACGAGCTGAAGGCCGCGACCGAGCGTAAGAGCTTCCTCGATTCGCAGTCGGCCGACCTGACGAGCGCGATCGAAACGCTCGAAGACGCGATCCGCAAGATCGACGCCGAAACGCGCACGCTGCTGCAAAGCACGTTCGACGAAGTGAACCGCCATTTCGGCGAGCTGTTCCCGCGTCTCTTTGGCGGCGGCCAGGCGAAGCTGATCATGACCGGCGACGAAATTCTCGACGCCGGCGTGCAGGTGATGGCGCAACCGCCGGGCAAGAAGAATTCGACGATTCACCTGCTGTCGGGCGGCGAGAAAGCGCTGACCGCGACCGCGCTCGTGTTCGCGATGTTCCAGCTCAATCCCGCGCCGTTCTGTCTGCTCGACGAAGTGGACGCACCGCTCGACGACGCCAACACCGAGCGTTTCGCGAATCTGGTACGGGCGATGTCCGACAAAACCCAGTTCCTGTTCATTTCGCACAACAAGATCGCGATGGAGATGGCGCAGCAGCTGATCGGCGTGACGATGCAGGAGCAGGGCGTCTCGCGGATCGTCGCGGTCGACATGGAAACGGCGGCGGGTTTCGCCCAGAATATCGTTTGAGTTAACGCCTTCGCGGGCATCCGCATCCAGCGCAGCGGCCTCGATGAGCGCCGCGCGGTACGTGGAGCGGACGACAGGCCCGCGCGGATAGAAGAATTGCTGATGGAGCATGCATGGACGAGTTGACACTCGGTTTGATCGGCGCGGGTGCCGTGGTGGTGGGGGGCGTGGTCGTGTACAACGCGTGGCAGGGCGCGAAGATGCGCCGCAAGTTGCCGCGGCCGATGCCGGCCGACACCGCCGAGAGCTTTGCGCGGGACGAGCATGAGGAGCAGAGCCCGTTCATCGAGCCGGCCCGGCCGACCATGCGTCGCGAGCCGAGCGTGAGCGCCGAGGCGGCCGCGGACCCGACCGCGGCGCGCGTCGAGCCGACGTTCGGCGCGGGCGCCGCACCGCTCGATACACCGGCCGATATCCAGGCCGAGATGACGTCGCCGAACGGTTATCCAGCGGCGGACGCCGATACCGTGGGCGAAGGCGAACCTGCGGCGGCGCCGGGCGCGCACGCGAAGCGGCCCACGGCCGAAGCGCCCGCGGCCCAGCCCGCGTCCGCCGGGCACGAGCGGGTCGAACCGATCCTGCCGGCCGCCACGACGATTTCGTCGGCGCCGCCCGCGATCGTCGATCGACGCATCGACTGTATCGTGCCGATCCGGCTGAACGGCCCCGTGGCCGGCGACAAGGTGCTTCCGCTCGCGCAGCGCTTGCGTCGGGCGGGCAGCAAGCCCGTGCACATCGAAGGCAAACCCGAAGGCGGCGGCTCGTGGGAGCTGCTGCAGAACGGCACGCGCTATGAAGAGCTGCGCGCGGCCGCGCAGCTCGCGAACCGTAGCGGCGCGCTGAACGAGCTCGAATTTTCCGAGTTCGTGACCGGCGTACAGCAGTTCGCCGATGCGCTCGACGCGGCGCCGGAATTCCCCGACATGCTCGAAACCGTCGCGATGGCGCGCGAGCTCGACGGCTTTGCCGCCCAGTGCGACGCGCAGTTGTCGATCAACGTGCTGTCGGACGGCGCGCCGTGGTCGGCCAACTACGTGCAGGCGGTCGCATCGCAGGACGGTCTGCTGCTGTCGCGCGACGGCACCCGCTTCGTCAAGCTCGACTCGCGGCAAAGCCCGGTGTTCATGCTGCAGTTCGGCGACACCAACTTCCTGCGCGACGACCTCACGTACAAAGGCGGCGAGATGATCACGCTGGTGCTCGACGTGCCGGTCGCCGACGAAGACATCCTGCCGTTCCGGCTGATGTGCGATTACGCGAAGTCGCTGGCCGAGCGCATCGGCGGACGCGTGGTCGACGACGGTCGCCGGCCGCTGCCGGAAAGCGCGCTGCTCGCGATCGAAAAACAGTTGATGACGCTGTACGCGAAGCTCGAACAGGCGGGTATTCCGGCGGGTTCTCCGGCCACGCGGCGCCTGTTCAGCCAGTAAGCCTGTTGCAGCGTTCTACGCGTTTTGACGACGGCCGCACGATGTGCGGCCGTCGTCGTTTCCGGCTTGCGTCGCAGCGCGGGCCGCCCCGATTCAGCGATGTAAAGGGGCACGCTTCCTGCGATAATCCGATGTCCGACTTTCTTCTCGAGAAGCTTCCGACAGCATGGCCCGATCCTCCGTCCCTCCTTCCGCAACCAGCGCTCCGGCCGAGCGGGCCGTGTGGTTGCGCGCGGAACTCGAACGCGCGAACTACGCGTATTACGTGCTCGATCAACCGGACCTGCCGGACGCCGAGTACGACAAGCTGTTCAAGGAGCTGGAGCGCATCGAGGCCGAGCATCCCGATCTGATCGTGCCGGATTCGCCGACGCAGCGCGTCGGCGGCGAGGCCGCGAGCGGTTTCGAGCCGGTCGTGCACGATCTGCCGATGCTGTCGTTGAACAACGGTTTCGCCGACGAAGACATCGTCGCGTTCGACAAGCGCATCGGCGACGCGCTCGGCAACAACGCGAGCGAGCCGCCGGTTCCCGTCGACTACGCGGCCGAGCTGAAATTCGACGGCCTCGCGATCTCGCTGCGCTACGTCGACGGCGTGTTCGTGCAGGCCTCCACGCGCGGTGACGGCACAACCGGCGAGAACGTCACCGAAAACGTCCGCACGATCCGCTCGATTCCGTTGAAGCTGAAGGGTAAGCGCGTGCCGCGCGTGCTCGACGTGCGCGGCGAAGTGCTGATGTTCAAGCGCGATTTCGAGCGCCTGAACGAACGCCAGCGCACCGCCGAACAACGCGAATTCGCGAACCCGCGCAACGCGGCGGCGGGCAGCTTGCGGCAGCTCGATTCGAAGATCACCGCGCAGCGGCCGCTGTCGTTTTTCGCGTATGGCATCGGCGTGCTCGAAGGCATCGAGATGCCGGCCACCCATAGCGAACTGCTCGACTGGTACAAGGAGATGGGCTTGCCGGTCAATGGCGAGCGCGCGGTCGTGCAGGGCGCCGAAGGCCTGCTCGGCTTCTTCCACGCGGTCGGCGAGAAGCGCGACAGGCTCCCCTACGACATCGACGGCGTGGTCTACAAGGTCAACCGGCGCGACGAGCAGGATGCGCTCGGTTTCGTGTCGCGCGCGCCGCGCTTCGCGCTCGCGCACAAATTCCCCGCGCAGGAAGCGCTGACGAAGCTCGTCGCGATCGACGTGCAGGTCGGCCGCACCGGCGCGATCACGCCGGTCGCGCGGCTGGAACCGGTGTTCGTCGGCGGGGCGACGGTCACGAACGCGACCTTGCACAACGAGGATGAAGTGCGCCGCAAGGACATCCGCATCGGCGACACGGTGATCGTGCGGCGCGCCGGCGACGTGATTCCGGAGGTGGTCAGCGCGCTGCTCGAGCGTCGTCCGGCCGACGCGCGCGAGTTCGTGATGCCGACGCAGTGCCCGGTGTGCGGTTCGGCGATCGAGCGGCTGCCCGACGAGGCGATCGCGCGCTGCACGGGCGGGCTCTTCTGTCCGGCGCAGCGCAAGCAGGCGCTGTGGCACTTCGCGCAGCGGCGCGCGCTCGATATCGACGGCCTCGGCGAGAAGATCATCGATCAACTGGTCGAACAGAACCTGGTGCGCACGCCGGCCGATCTGTTCAATCTCGGCTTCACGACGCTCGCGGAACTCGACCGCTTCGCCGAAAAGTCCGCGCAGAACCTGCTCGACTCGCTCGACAAGGCCAGGCACACGTCGCTCGCGCGCTTTATCTACGCATTGGGGATTCGCCATGTCGGCGAATCGACCGCGAAGGATCTCGCGAAGCACTTCGGCTCGCTCGATCCGATCATGGATGCGTCGCTGGAGGAGCTGCTCGAAGTCAACGACGTGGGGCCGGTCGTCGCCGAATCGATCCACCAGTTCTTCGTCGAGGACCACAACCGCACGGTGATCGAACAGCTGCGCGCGCCGGGCAAGGTCACGTGGCCCGAGGGGCCGCCAGCGCCGAAGGCGCCGCAGGGCGTGCTGGCCGGGCAGACGGTCGTGCTGACCGGTACGCTGCCAAACCTGTCGCGCGAGGACGCGAAGGAAATGCTCGAGGCGGCCGGCGCGAAGGTGGCGGGGTCGGTATCGAAGAAAACCAGTTACGTGGTGGCGGGGGCCGACGCGGGCAGCAAACTTTCGAAGGCCGAGGAACTCGGCATCCCCGTACTCGACGAAGATGGTATGCGCAAGCTCCTGGAGGGGCACTGATGATTCACGACATTCTGAAGATGGGCGATCCGCGCCTGCTGCGAATCGCCGAGCCGGTCGATCACTTCGACACGCCCGAGCTGCACCGGCTCGTGGAAGACATGTTCGAGACCATGCACGCGGCGAACGGCGCGGGTCTCGCCGCGCCGCAGATCGGCGTCGATCTGCAGGTGGTGATCTTCGGCTTCGGTTCGAACGAGCGCTATCCGGACGCGCCGCCGGTGCCCGAAACGGTGCTGATCAACCCGACCGTCACGCCGGTCTCGCAGGACATGGAAGAAAGCTGGGAAGGTTGCCTGTCGGTGCCGGGGCTGCGCGGCGTGGTGAGCCGGTTTTCGATGATCCGTTATCACGGCTTCGACCAGTTCGGCAATCCGATCGACCGGGTCGCCGAGGGTTTTCACGCGCGGGTTGTGCAGCACGAATGCGATCATCTGATCGGCAAGCTGTATCCGATGCGGATTACCGATTTCTCGAAGTTCGGCTTTACGGAGGTCCTGTTCCCGGATCTCGATACGAATAGCGACGACTGACACGGCTGCCG
This sequence comes from Paraburkholderia sp. MM6662-R1, assembly GCF_050436245.1. NCBI lineage: Bacteria > Pseudomonadati > Pseudomonadota > Betaproteobacteria > Burkholderiales > Burkholderiaceae > Paraburkholderia > Paraburkholderia sp. MM6662-R1. The sequence continues at coordinate 4,325,623 of NZ_JBNDLV010000001.1, forward strand.
CCAACAAAAAACCCACGCCAAAGTGCGTGGGTTTTTTGTTGTGCCGATGCGCCCGCTCTCAGCAAGGAGGCGCATTGGACGGACCTCAGAACGACTCGTCTTCCGACAGATAGCGCCACTGTCCCGGCGGCAGCGCGCCGAGCATCACCTGGCCCATGCGCACGCGCTTCAGGCCCACCACCTCGAGACCGACCAGTTCGCACATGCGGCGAATCTGACGCTTCTTGCCTTCGCGCAGCACGAAACGCAGCTGCTCGCCGTTCTGCCAGCTGACCTGCGCGGGCTTCAGCGCGACGTCGTCGAGCGACAGGCCGTGGCGCAGCAGCGCGAGTTTTTCGGCCGGGAAATGGCTTTCGACGTCGACCGTGTGATCGCCGTAGGCGACGCGCACCAGATACTCCTTGTCCACGTCCGAGTGACCGCCGATCAGTTGCTTCGCGATGCGGCCGTCCTGCGTCAGCACGAGCAGGCCCGTCGAATCGATGTCGAGACGCCCGGCCGGCGCGAGCTGGCGCAGATGCGACGCCGAGAAGGGGATCCCCGAACGGTCGCCTTCCCAGCGATTCTCCGGCGTGACGAGCGTGATGGCCGGCTGATAGCCGTCCTCCGCCTGGCCCGACACGAGCCCGACCGGCTTGTGAACGATCACGGTCACCTGGCTCGACTGAAAGGCTTCGGCGGCCGGGTCGATGTCGATGCGCTGATCCGGGAACACCTTCGTGCCGAGCGTATCGATGCGCTCGCCGTCGACCATGACCCAGCCTTTCTCGATCCATTCGTCGGCCTCGCGACGCGAGCACAGGCCGAGCTTGGACATCAGCTTCGACAGACGCAGCATGCCCGGCGCGTCTTCGCGATCGCGGCGGGGCGGGTGCGGGGTGTCGATGGTGGTGTCGACGGGGCGGGCGGTTGCTGATGCCGAGGCTCGCGGCTTGGCGGCGCGGGCTGGTCGGTCGTCGCCGAAGCGGCGGTTCGCGGCCGGCAACGTGTCGTCGAAGCCGCGCGCAGGGCGCTCGCGACGCTCGGTGCGTTCGCCGTAGCCGCCTTTCGCCGGCTTCGCGAAGCTGCGCTCGCCACGCTCGCTTTCGAAGCGGCGCGAGGTGCTGTCGCTGCGCGCGCCTCGATCGCCACTGCGACGCTCCTGCGGCTCACCGCGATCGCTACCGAAGCGCGGACGGTCGGCGGCCTCGCGCTCCCGGCGCACCGGACGATCGCCACGCGCGCCGCCTTCCGACGGCCTGCCTGTGCCTGGACGCGGACCGCTGAACGGACGGCGTTCGCCGGCGTCGCGGCCCGGTGCGCGCTCACCAAAACTGCGCGGTGCGCGCTCGCCGCGCTCCGCATTGCCCTCGAAACGACGGGGTGCGCGTTCTGCACGCTCGCCGAATTCGCGCCGAGGAGCGCGTTCGCCACGCTCAGCGCTGCCTTCGAAACGACGCGGCGCGCGTTCAGTCCGTTCGCCGAATTCGCGCCGAGGAGCGCGTTCGCCACGCTCAGCGCTGCCTTCGAAACGACGCGGCGCGCGTTCAGTCCGTTCGCCGAAATCGCGCCGAGGCCCGCGTTCACCACGCTCAGCGCTGCCTTCGAGACGACGCGGCGCGCGTTCAGTCCGTTCGCCGAATTCGCGTCGAGGCCCGCGTTCACCACGCTCAGCGCTGCCTTCGAAACGACGCGGCGCGCGTTCAGTCCGTTCGCCGAATTCGCGCCGAGGCGCCCGTTCACCACGCTCAGCGTTGCCTTCGAAACGACGCGGCGCGCGTTCAGTCCGTTCGCCGAATTCGCGCCGAGGCGCCCCTTCGCCACGCTCGGCGCCGCCCTCAAAACGACGCGGCGCGCGTTCTCCGCGCTCGCCTCGCTGAGCCGCACCTTCGAAGCGGCGCGGTGCGCCCGCGGCAGCCGCGCCCCGTTCGCGCACGCCCGACCCTTCGGCACGCGGCGCGCGTGCACCGGCGCCCGCCGGCTTCGCGCCGACAGGCCGCTTCGCGCCACCACCCGTCGATGCCGCGCCTTCACGCTTCGCGCCGGCCTCGGCCTCGAATGGCTTCGGCCGCGCTGGACGGGTCGGCTTACGCGCCGACGCGCTGCCGGGGCGGACAGGGGCGCGTTCGGACGCCGCCGGCCGCGGATGCTTCGCTGTTAATTTGATTCGCATGAAATCTCACATTGCGATCGCGCGCAGTAGTTCGGTCTCGACCTGAATTTGCAGGCGGTTGTCCGACAGGCTGTGTCCTTCGAGCAGAAACACGTCCTCGACGCGTTCGCCGAGCGTATTGATCCGCGCCGAGGCGACGCCGACCCGGTGCTCAGCCAGCACGCGCGCGATCGAATAAAGAAGGCCCGGCCGGTCGTTCGCCGACACGGACAGGATGTAGTATTGGCCGCGCTCATCGGCCCGCAGGTCGACGCGCGGCGTAATGGGGAAGGTGCGCGATAGCCGTGACAGCCGGCCTTTCGACGGTCCCGGCAGCAAGGTGCCGTGGCCCCCGAGGCGCGCGGTCAGCTCCTGCTCGACCAGATTGGCGATGTCGCGATAGTGCACGTCCTCTTCGGTGTGCGCGACGAGGAAGTTGTCGAGCGCGTAGCCGTGGCGCGTCGTGCTGACACGCGCATCGAGCACCGACAGGCCGTTGCGGTCGAAATACGCGCAGATGCCCGCGAACAGATCGGGCTGGTCCTTCACGTAGACGAGCACCTGCAGCGCCTCGCCGATCGGCGACGGCCGCGCGCGTACGAGCGGCGTCGGCGTTTCTACGTGGCGGTACAGCACGCGCGTCTGCCACGCGATGTCCGCCGCGTCGTGACGCAGGAAATAGCCGACGTCCAGCTTGTCCCACAGCGCCCGTTGCGCGCCTTCCGGCACGGTTTCGAGACGCAGCAGCGCGAGCGCCTCTTCCTTGCGCGACTTCAGCTCGGAATGCTCGTCCGGCTGGGCACCGCCAAGCACGGCGAGCGTGGTGCGGTAGAGGTCTTCGAGCAGCTTGCCTTTCCACGTGTTCCAGACCTTCGGGCTGGTGCCGCGGATGTCGGCGACGGTCAGCAGATAGAGCGCGGTCAGGCGGCGCTCGGTGCCGACCAGCTCGGCGAAGCGCTTGATCACTTCAGGGTCGCTCGTGTCCTGCTTCTGCGCGACCTGGCTCATCGTCAGATGCTGCTGCACGAGCCACACGACCAGCTCGCCATCCTCGCCTTCGATGCCGTGCTGGCGGCAGAAGCGCCGTGCGTCGGCCATGCCCAGCGTGGAATGATCGCCGCCGCGACCCTTCGCGATGTCATGAAACAGCGCGGCCACGTACAGCACCCACGGCCGGTCGAAGTTGACGATCAACTGGCTGCAGAACGGGTATTCGTGCGCATGCTCGGCGACCGCGAAGCGGCGCAGATTGCGCAGCACCATCAGGATGTGCTGATCGACCGTGAACACGTGGTACAGGTCGTGCTGCATCTGCCCGACGATGCGCCGGAAATTCAGCAGATAACGCCCGAGCACGCTCGTCTGGTTCATCAACCGGAACGCATGCGTGATACCGGCCGGCTGCTTCAGGATTTCCATGAAGAGCCGGCGATTTTCCGGATCGCGCCGCCAGTGCTGGTCCATCACGTCGCGGGCGTTGTAGATCGCGCGCAGCGTGCGCGCCGACAGTCCCTTCACGCCGGGGGTGCGCTGGTATAGCAGGAACGCCTCGAGGATCGCATTCGGCTCGCGCTGGAACACGTCGTCGGAGGCGATTTCGAGCATGCCCTGCTTTTCGACGAAGCGATCCGACAGCACGCGCGTGATGCCGCTCGTGCTCGGAAACAGCTGCGCCTCGATGTTCTGGATCAGGATCGTCGCGAGTTGCGTGACCGCTTTCGCGGCCCAGTAGTAGCGGCGCATCAGCTGCTCGCTCGCGCGCTTGGTCGCGGTCGGCTTGAGGCCGAAGCTTTCCGCGACCGGCGTCTGCAGGTCGAACACCAGGATGTCCTGGCGGCGCCCGGCGATCACGTGCAGCCGCGCACGCAGCGACTTCAGGAAGCCTTCGTTGTGGCGCAGCTCGCGCGCCTCGCGCTCGGTGATGAGTCCGCGTGCTTCGAGTTCGCGCCAGCTGCTGCCGAAGCCGGCCGCCTGTGTGATCCACAGGATCAGCTGCAGGTCGCGCAGCCCGCCCGGGCTTTCCTTGATGTTCGGCTCGAGCGCGTAGGGCGTGTCCTGAAACTTCGCGTGACGCTGGCGCATTTCGAGCACCTTCGCCTGGAAGAACGCCTTCGGGTCGAGCGCCGCACGGTAGCGCCGGGCAAAATCGTCGAACAGTGCGGTGCTGCCGGTGATGCGGCGCGCTTCCAGCAGCGAGGTACGCACCGTGACGTCGTTGGCCGCTTCCTCGATGCATTGCGACACGCTGCGCACGCTGCTGCCGAGTTCCAGCCCGAGATCCCACGCGAGACTGATGAAGCGCTCGATGCGCGCGTCCAGATGCTCGAGCCGCGCGTCGGGCAACAGCACCAGGATGTCGATGTCGGAGTGCGGCGCGAGTTCGCCGCGCCCATAGCCGCCAACCGCGACCAGCGCGAGGTCGTCGGGCAGCTCGCAGGTGTCCCAGGCGGCGCGCAGCGAATGGTCCGTGGCGCGCGCGAGGGCGGCCATCAACGCGTCGACGTTGGTGGCCGTTCGGAAGCGTTCCAGCAACTGGGCTTTGGCCACTTTGTAATCCGCCTTGAGCGACGAGGCATGGGAGGGGGCGACGGCTGGAACGCTACTCATTGGCAGGAAGGCGGTGTGGTCGGAATCGGTCAGGCCGTGGCCGCGACCACGGGCGGACGCGCCGGCGTGCCGGCCGACACGGTCAGCACGTCGTGGCCGGTCTCGGTGACGAGCACCGTGTGTTCCCACTGCGCGGACAGGCTGCGATCCTTGGTCTTGACGGTCCACTGGTCGGGCATCGTGCGGATGTCACGGCGGCCCGCGTTGATCATCGGCTCGATCGTGAAGATCATGCCGGCCTGCAGTTCGAACCCGGTGCCGGGGCGACCGTAGTGCAGGATCTGCGGATCTTCGTGGAATACGGTGCCGATGCCGTGTCCGCAATATTCGCGCACCACGCTGTAGCCGAGGCCTTCGGCGTGCTTCTGGATCGCATAGCCGATGTCGCCGAGATGCGCGCCGGGTCGCACCTGGTCGATGCCGAGCCACATGCATTCGAAAGTAGCTTGCACGAGGCGCTTTGCCATGATCGACCCTTCGCCGACGATGAACATGCGGCTCGTGTCGCCGAAATAGCCGTCCTTGATCACGGTGATGTCGATGTTCAGCGCGTCGCCGGTTTTGAGCGCCTTGTCGCCCGGTATGCCGTGGCAGATCACGTCGTTGACGGAAATGCAGGTGGCTTTCGGGTAGGGCGGGTAGCCGGGCGGGGCTGGTAATTCAGCGGCGCGGGGACCGTGCCCTGGTCCTTCAGCATGTATTCGTGACACAGACGGTCGAGCTCGCCAGTGGTGACGCCGGCCTTGACGAACGGCGTGATGTAGTCGAGCACTTCGCTCGCGAGCCGGCAGGCGACGCGCATCTTCGCGATATCGTCTTCGTTTTTGATGGTGATAGCCATGGTTTCCTCGGAAGCCTTGCTGGATAAGGCTTGCTGGGTGTTGCGGTGGCCGGGCGGAGGGGCGTCTGCCGGGCACGGAATGCCGGTCGATCCTTAACGCCCCCCGCGCGTGGCGGAATCGAGCCATTTTACAGCAGTGGGGGCCGGGTCGTTGCGCTGGATCGGGCGGCAATGGGCTAAAAGCGACCAGAATCGGCAAATTGGCGGCCCAAAGGACGCCAGGCCGGGCTTCGGGCCCGGCGGCGCGGTCCCGTGCGTAGGACCATCGGCCGGTGGTCGGGCCGGTTGAGTCAGTCGGTCGACGCATGCTATACTCTTTGGCTAAGTCGGTCCTAGTCCGCTTTTATTCGCGAGTCCGCAAATTCGCGCATGGCAGCTGGGCGGAGCGGCTTCTCGCGGCACCCCGGTTGTTGGGTGTCGTGAGTGGAGAGAAAGTCGTGTCAGGCAACCAATTCGCAAGCCGGCGCACCCAGGGTGTCGTCGCGTTCCAGCCAAGGTAGAGGCGGGCGCGGCCGATACGGCAGCCGGTTTAAGACCCAACCCTCGTGGAGAATTTCATGGCAGTTACGATGCGTCAAATGCTGGAAGCAGGTGTCCACTTCGGTCACCAGACCCGCTTCTGGAACCCGAAGATGGCCCCGTTCATTTTCGGTCATCGCAACAAGATTCACATCATCAACCTCGAAAAGACGCTGCCGATGTACAACGACGCGCTGATGTACGCGCGTCAGCTGGCATCGAACCGCGGCACGATCCTGTTCGTCGGTACGAAGCGTCAATCGCGTGACACGATCGCCCAGGAAGCGCAGCGCGCTGGCATGCCGTTCGTGAACGCGCGCTGGCTCGGCGGCATGCTGACCAACTTCAAGACGCTGAAGGTTTCGATCAAGCGCCTGAAGGACATGGAAGCGGCGCTGGAAGCCGGTGAAACCGAGCGCATGAGCAAGAAGGAAGCGCTTCTGTTCGAACGTGAAATGGCCAAGCTGCAGAAGTCGATCGGCGGCGTGAAGGACATGGGCGGCATTCCGGACGCGATCTTCGTGGTTGACGTCGGCTACCACAAGATTGCCGTGACCGAAGCAAACAAGCTCGGCATTCCGGTCATCGCCGTGGTCGATACGAACCACTCGCCGGAAGGTGTGGACTACGTGATCCCGGGTAACGACGACGCCAGCAAGGCCGTCGCCCTGTACGCGGCTGGCGTGGCCGATGCGATCCTCGAAGGCCGTGCCAACGCGGTCAACGAAGTGGTCCAGGCTGCGCGTGGCGGCGACGGCGACGAGTTCGTCGAGGTCAACCCGGAAGCGTAAGGCTGCCCAGTGTCCGGCATAAAAGGGGGCTTTCTACAGGCCCCCTTTTTTTAAGTCGCGACGTCTATGACAGTTGTTGTAACGGGCATCTGGCAGAGTGCTCGAGGCGACGCGAGGTGCGTCGCTCGCAAAAAATGCGCGAAAACGCTGAAACGAATTCCTGCCGCCGGCATCGAAATGCGGGCGGCGTGTGACAGACAGAACTCAAGGAGCAAATGATGGCGGCAATTACCGCAAGCATGGTTGCAGAACTGCGCGCGAAGACCGACGCGCCGATGATGGAATGCAAGAAGGCGCTGACGGAAGCCGACGGCGATCTGGCGCGCGCTGAAGAACTGCTGCGCGTGAAGCTCGGCAACAAGGCGAGCAAGGCGGCATCGCGCGTGACGGCCGAGGGCGTCGTCGCATCGTTCATCAACGGCAACGCAGGTTCGCTCGTCGAGCTGAACTGCGAAACCGACTTCGTCTCGAAGAACGACGACTTCCTCGCGTTCTCGAAGAAGATCGCCGAACTCGTCGCGACGCAAAACCCGGCTGACGTCGCGGCGCTGTCAGCCCTGCCGCTCGACGGCCAAACCGTCGACGCAGTGCGCCTCGCGCTGGTCGGCAAGATCGGCGAAAACCTGTCGATCCGCCGTTTCGTGCGCTTCGACACCGCGAACAAGCTGGCGGCGTACCTGCACGGCACGCGCATCGGCGTGCTGGTCGAGTACACCGGCGCGGACGAACAGGTCGGCAAGGACGTGGCGATGCACATCGCCGCGATGAAGCCGGTCTCACTGTCGTCGGACGACGTGCCGGCGGACCTGATCGCCAAGGAACGCAGCATCGCTGAACAGAAGGCCGCCGAATCGGGCAAGCCGGCTGAAATCGTCGCGAAGATGGTCGACGGCACCGTGCAGAAGTACCTGAAGGAAGTGTCGCTGCTGAACCAGACGTTCGTGAAGAACGACAAGCAGACGATCGAGCAGATGCTGAAGGCGGGCAACTCGAGCGTGCAGAAGTTCGCGCTGTTCGTGGTCGGCGAAGGCATCGAGAAGAAGCAGGACGACTTCGCAGCGGAAGTGGCCGCCCAGGTCGCTGCTGCAAAGCAACAATAAGCGTTATCCAAGCTTCACCGCCGTACCGTTTGGACCCGCGGCGAGGCAAGACCTCGCCGCGGTCGGCAGCGCCGCAAGGCCGCGCACGAGTTGACCCTCGCCGCGCGGCCGCCGCTGGCGAACCTGAGGGTTCGCCAATTTGGCGGTGCTTGCCCGAATCAGCATTTCACCCCTACATTAGTCCCTTGTTGTTGCCCTGTTCTGCGCGATCTGGATACCCCTATGCCCACTGCCTATAAACGCGTCCTGCTCAAACTCTCCGGTGAAGCTCTGATGGGCGACGATGCCTTCGGCATCAATCGCGGAACCATCGAACGAATGGTGGCGGACGTGGCCGAAGTGGTCCGTCTCGGAACGCAACTGGCCGTGGTGATCGGCGGCGGCAATATTTTTCGCGGCGTCGCGGGCGGTGCGGCGGGTATGGACCGCGCAACGGCCGACTACATGGGTATGCTCGCCACGATGATGAACGCGCTGGCGCTGCAGGACGCGATGCGTCACGCCGGCATCGAGGCGCGCGTGCAATCGGCGCTGCGCATGGACCAGGTCGTCGAGCCGTACATCCGGCCCCGCGCGATCCGCCAGCTCGAGGAAGGCAAGGTCGTGATCTTCGCGGCCGGCACCGGCAATCCGTTCTTCACGACCGACACGGCCGCTGCATTGCGCGGCGCGGAAATCGGCGCGGAAGTGGTGCTGAAGGCGACCAAGGTGGACGGCGTCTATTCGGCCGATCCGAAGAAGGATTCGAGCGCGACCCGCTACAGCACGATCAGCTTCGATGAGGCAATCGGCCGCAATCTGCAGGTGATGGACGCGACGGCTTTCGCTCTGTGCCGCGACCAGAAGCTGCCGATCCGCGTGTTTTCGATCGTCAAACCCGGTGCGCTCAAGCGCATCGTGCTAGGGGAGGACGAGGGCACCCTCGTCCACGTGTAAACTTCGTTTACATTACGTGGGCTTTGACGCGAGCCCGGGCCGCCGCATCCCGCGTGCCGGGCGGCTCGCACCGTTTTGAAGGTTCGGAGGTTTAAAAATGTCTGTGGCTGATATCAGGAAGGGCGCTGAACAGAAGATGCAGCGCTCCATCGACGCGTTCAGGAACGACCTGTCGAAGATCCGCACGGGCCGTGCGCACACGGGCCTGCTCGATCATATCCAGTGCGACTACTATGGCTCGCCGGTGCCGATTTCGCAGGTCGCGAACCTGACGCTGATCGACGCGCGCACGATCGGGGTGCAGCCGTGGGAAAAGAAGATGGTCCAGGTCGTCGAAAAGGCGATCCGCGAGTCGGATCTCGGTCTGAACCCAGCTACCCATGGCGATGTGATCCGCGTACCGATGCCCGCGTTGACCGAAGAGCGTCGCCGCGAGCTGACCAAGGTCGTTCGCAGCGAAGCCGAAACGGCCAAGGTGGCCGTGCGCAACCTGCGCCGCGACGCCAACGAGCAACTGAAGAAGCTCGTCAAGGACAAGGAAATCTCGGAAGACGACGAGCGTCGTGCCGGTGACGACGTCCAGAAGCTGACGGACAAGTTCGTCGCCGAAATCGACAAGCTCGTCACAACGAAAGAAGCCGAGATCATGACGGTCTGACGCCGTTCGGCTCAGCACCTTCTGATTTCCACTTCTTTACTGGCATTACTGTCCCGACGGCCATGACCTATACCAGCTCAACCGTGCGCGTGCCTGAAGTCGCCGCGGTGCCGCGACATATCGCGATCATCATGGATGGCAACGGCCGTTGGGCCACGCAGCGGCGTCTGCCCCGCGTGGCGGGCCATACGCGCGGCGTCGACGCGGTGCGGGCGGCCGTCGAGGCGTGCGCGCGGCGGGGTGTCGAATATCTGACGCTATTCGCGTTCAGCTCGGAGAACTGGCGCCGTCCGAACGAGGAGGTATCGTTCCTGATGCGCCTGTTCGTCACCGCGCTCGAGCGCGAGATCGGCAAGCTGCACGCGAACGGTATCCGTTTGCGCGTGGTCGGCGATCTCGAGCGTTTCGACGACAAGATCCGCGATCTGATCAAGCGCGCGGAAACCAAGACCGCGCGCAACACCCGTCTCACGCTGACCATCGCCGCGAACTACGGCGGGCGCTGGGACATCATGCAGGCCGCCCGCAAGCTCGTCGAGCAAGCGGCGGCGGGCAAGCCGGTCGAGGTCAACGAGGACGCGTTCGCCGAGCACCTGTCGATGGCCTACGCACCCGAGCCGGACCTGTTCATCCGCACCGGCGGCGAGCGCCGCGTCAGCAACTTCCTGCTGTGGCAGCTTGCCTACACCGAGTTCTATTTCACCGACACGTTCTGGCCGGATTTCGACGCCGACGCGCTCGGTCACGCCATCGCTTCGTACACTGAGCGGGAACGCCGCTTCGGCCGCACCAGTGCTCAGCTCGAGCCGCAATCGCAGAACGTCGATTCGCTTCCATGCTAAAGACCCGTGTCATCACGGCGATCGTGTTGCTGGCAGTGTTCCTGCCTGTCACGCTGTTCGCGCCTATCGGCGCATTCGGCGCGCTGATCGCTTTCGTCGTCGTGTTCGCCGCGTGGGAGTGGGCGCGCCTGCTGAAGCTCGGTGGCGCGGGTCCGGTGCTGTACGCGCTCGTCGCGGCGCTCGGACTCGTCACCAGTACGCGGGTGGGCATCGGCACCGAGCCTGCCCGGCCGTTCTTCCAGGCGGCGGCGATTTTCTGGGTGATCGCCGGTCCATTCGCGCTGCTGCGTAAGCCCGTGCTCGCGCAGGGCGCGTGGCGCGCGTTTCTGTTTCTTGCCGGAATCGTCGGTTTCATCGCGTGCTGGCATGCTCTCGTCGCCGCGCGCATGCAGGGTGTGCCGTTCGTGCTGTCGCTGCTGCTATTGGTATGGCTCGCCGATATCGGCGCATACTTCTCCGGGAAGGCATTTGGCAAGCACAAGCTGGCGCCAGCGATCAGTCCGGGTAAAACCTGGGAGGGGGCGATCGGCGGCTGGCTGCTGGTCATGATCGTCGCCGCCGCGGCGATCTTTTTGCACGCGTTCGAGCCGACCCTGTATTCTGCGCTGCTGGCGCAACTGGGTGCGCTGCGCACGGTGCTCGCGCTGACCCTGCTGGTGGTTTTTAGCGTGGTCGGTGATCTGTTCGAATCGATGATGAAACGTCAGGCCGGCGTCAAAGACTCGAGCGGCCTGTTGCCGGGGCACGGCGGCGTGCTCGATCGCATCGACGCGTTGTTGCCGGTGCTGCCGCTCGCCATGCTGCTGCTCGGCTAGAGAAAGAGATATGCAAAAACGTCTGACATTGCTCGGTTCCACGGGCTCGATTGGAGACAGTACGCTCGACGTGGTCGCGCGTCATCCCGAGCGGTTTTCGATTTACGCGCTGAGCGCGCATCGCAACGGCGACAAGCTCGTCGGGCAATGCCTGCGCTTCGCGCCCGAAGTGGCGGTGGTCGGCGACGCCGACACGGCCGCGAAGGTCGCCGCGAAGCTGCGCGAAGCGGGCAGCAAGACCGAGGTCACGTACGGGCCGCAGGCGCTCGTCGACGTCGCGAAGAGCGAGGGCTGCGACACGGTGGTCGCGGCGATCGTCGGCGCGGCCGGTCTCGCGCCGAGCCTTGCCGCGGCGCGCGCCGGCAAGCGTATCCTGCTCGCGAACAAGGAAGCGCTGGTGATGTCCGGCGCGATCTTCATGGACGCGGTGCGCGACCACGGCGCGGTGCTGCTGCCGGTCGACAGCGAACACAACGCGATTTTCCAATGCCTGCCGCGTGAAGCGTCGCTGCATGGCGGCGTTTCAAAGATCATCCTGACCGCATCGGGCGGCCCGTTCCGCACGCGCGAACCGGCCACGCTCGTCGACGTGACGCCTGACGAAGCCTGCAAGCATCCGAACTGGGTGATGGGCCGCAAGATCTCGGTCGACTCGGCCACGATGATGAACAAGGGCCTCGAAGTGATCGAGGCGCACTGGCTATTCAACCTGCCCGGCGAGCGCATCGAGGTGCTGATCCATCCGCAGAGCGTGATTCATTCGCTGGTGTCGTACGCGGACGGTTCGGTGCTCGCGCAGCTCGGCAACCCCGACATGCGCACGCCGATCGCGCACGCGCTCGCGTTTCCGGATCGCGTCGATTCCGGAGTCGCGCAGCTCGATCTCGCGGAGATCGCGTCGCTGTCGTTCGAAAAACCCGACTACGCGCGCTTCCCGTGCCTCGCGCTCGCCATGAAGGCGCTTGCGGAAGGCGGCGTCGCGAGCGCGGCGTTGAACGCCGCGAACGAGATCGCGGTGGAGGCATTTCTCGCGCGCCGCATCGGCTTCATGGCGATTGCCGAGGCGGTCGACTCGGTGCTGAACGCGTTGCCGAACCGCAGCGCGCACGCGCTCGACGACGTCATCGAAGCGGACGCCGCCGCGCGCCGAGCTGCTACCGAATTCATCGCGCGTCTGCCTGACGGTGCCCGTCGCACGGAACGCGCCGTCCAGTGAGGCGTTTATGAATCTGCTGATCGAACTGCTCGCTTTCGCGGTTGCGATTGGCGTACTCGTGGTAGTCCACGAGTACGGGCACTACAGCGTCGCGCGTCTGTGCGGCGTGAAGGTGCTGCGCTTCTCGATCGGCTTCGGCAAGCCGCTCGTTCAGTGGGTCAGTCCGAAGACGGGCACCGAGTGGACGATTGCCGCGCTGCCGCTCGGCGGCTACGTGAAGATGCTTGACGAGCGCGAGACCGGCCCCGGTTCGATTCCCGAAGCGGATCTGCCGCATGCGTTCAACCGCCAGTCGGTGTGGCGGCGCTTCGCGATCGTCGCGGCCGGTCCGGTCGCGAATTTCCTGCTCGCGATCGTGCTGTTCGCGCTCGTGTTCGCAACTGGCGTGACCGAACCGGCCGCCGTGATCGCGACACCCGCGCCGAACACGCCGGCCGCGCTGGCGGGCTTCGAGGGCGGCGAGACCATCGTCGGTGTGCGCACCGGCCATAGCGATGAGACCGAGCCGGTGCGGTCGTGGTCGGATCTGCGCTGGAAGCTGCTCGGCGCCGCGTTCGATCAGCAGCGCATCGTGCTCAGTGCAAAAGACGCGCACGGCACGTCCGATTTTCCGATGGACCTGCGCGGCCTCGGCGAGAAAGACGTCGATGACGATCTGATGTCGCGCCTCGGCTTCGAGCCCGGCGGCGGCAAGCTGACGGTGGCGGGCGTGCAGGCGGGCAGCGCCGCGCAAAAGGCGGGGCTCGTCGCCGGCGACCGGCTGCGCGCGATCAACGGCACGCCGACCGATAATGCCTCGGCCTTCATCGCTTTTGTAAAATCGCACGCCGGCGTGCCGGTCACGCTGCGGGTGGAGCGCGGGGGCCGTGGCGGTCATGCGGCGGGCGCGCTCGAAGAAATCACCATCGTGCCGCAGCTGCAGCGCGATGCGGCGAGCGGGCAGCAGATCGGCCGCATCGGCGCGGAGCTGGCGACCCAGGTGCCGTCGATCGACGTGCGCTACGGGCCGCTCGAGAGCCTCCACCTCGGCGCGCGCCGTACCTGGGATCTCGCGGTGTACTCGGTCAGGATGTTCGGCCGGATGATCGTCGGCGAGGCGTCGCTGAAGAATCTGTCCGGTCCGGTGACGATCGCCGACTACGCGGGAAAGAGCGCACGTCTGGGTCCTGCCGCGTTTCTGTCGTTCCTGGCCCTTGTCAGCATTAGCCTCGGCGTGCTGAACCTGCTACCAATTCCGGTATTGGATGGGGGTCATCTGTTATATTATTTGGTTGAAGCTGTGACCGGTAAAGTTGTCTCCGATCGCTGGCAACTCGTTTTTCAGAGGGCGGGGCTTGCCTGCATCGTCGCGTTGTCGGCGATTGCGCTGTTCAACGATCTGGCTCGTTTAATCCATTTTTAAAGTGTCCGGCGGCGTTCACGAGGGCGGCCGCCAGGCCTGATGCAGCTATACATACTGGGGAAGCACGTTGTTCAAACCTCATCGCTTTGGTCCAAAGACGGTTGTAGCCGCGGCGTTCGCCGCGCATGGGCTGGTTGCTCACGCAACGACGCCCTTCGTGGTGCAAGACATTCGCATTGAGGGATTGCAACGCGTCGAACCGGGCACGGTGTTCGCGTACCTGCCCATCAAGCAAGGCGATACCTTTACCGACGACAAGGCGTCCGAAGCGATTCGCGCGCTGTACGCGACGGGCTTCTTCAACGACGTCAAGATCGCGACCGAAGGCAACGTGGTGATCGTGCAGGTGCAAGAGCGCCCGGCCATCGGCACGATCGACTTCGCCGGTATCCACGAGTTCGACAAGGACAATCTGATCAAGGCGCTGCGCGCGGTCGGGCTGTCGCAAGGCCGCTACTACGACAAGGCCCTCGTCGACAAGGCCGAGCAGGAGCTGAAGCGCCAGTATCTGACGCGCGGTTTTTACGCGGCTGAAGTCACCACGACGATCACGCCGATCGACCGCAACCGCGTCGGCATCCTGTTCTCGGTGGCCGAAGGTCCGAGCGCGAAGATCCGTCAGATCAACTTCATCGGCAACAAGACATTCAGCACCGGCACGTTGCGTGACGAAATGCAGCTGTCCACGCCGAACTGGTTCTCGTGGTACACGAAGAACGACCTGTACTCGAAAGACAAGCTCACCGGCGACCTCGAGAACGTCCGCTCGTACTACCTGAACCGCGGCTATCTCGAGTTCAGCATCGAATCGACCCAGGTGTCGATTTCGCCGGACAAGAAGGACATGTACCTGACGGTCACGCTGCATGAAGGTCAGCCGTACACGATTTCGAACATCCGCCTCGCCGGCAATCTGCTCGACCGCGAAGCGGAACTGAAGAAGCTGATCAAGATCAAGCCGGGCGACCGCTTCTCGGCCGAAAAGCTGCAGGCGACCACGAAGGCGATCGTCGACAAGCTCGGCGAGTACGGCTACGCGTTCGCGACCGTCAATGCACAGCCGCAGATCGACCAGAACAACCACACCGTCGACCTGACGCTTCAGGTCGACCCGAGCCGTCGCGTGTACGTGCGCCGCATCAACGTGGTCGGCAACACGCGCACGCGCGACGAAGTGGTGCGCCGCGAAATGCGCCAGCTCGAAAGCTCGTGGTTCGATTCGAACCGCCTCGCGCTGTCGAAGGACCGTATCAACCGTCTCGGCTACTTCACCGACGTCGACGTGACCACGGTGCCGGTCGAAGGCACGCCCGACCAGGTCGACATCGACGTGAAGGTCGCCGAAAAACCGACCGGCGCGATCACGCTTGGCGCGGGCTTCTCATCGACGGACAAGGTGGTGCTGTCGGCGGGTATCTCGCAGGACAACGTGTTCGGCTCCGGCACGAGCCTCTCGGTGAACATCAATACCGCGAAGACGTACCGTACGCTGACGGTCACGCAGGTCGACCCGTACTTCACGGTGGACGGCATCAAGCGGATCACCGACGTCTACTACCGCACGTACCAGCCGCTGTACTATTCGACCGATTCGAGCTTCAAGATCGTCACGATTGGCGGTGACCTGAAGTTCGGCATTCCGTTCTCCGAAGTCGACACGGTGTTTTTCGGCGTCGGCTTCGAGCAGAACCAGCTCGACATCGACTCGAATACGCCGCAAAGCTATATCGACTACGTGAACCAGTTCGGCCGCGTGTCGAACAACGTACCGCTGACGGTCGGTTGGTCGCGCGATGCGCGTGACAGCGCGCTGGTGCCGAGCCGCGGCTACTTCACGCAGGCGAACGCCGAGTACGGCACGCCGATCGGGGGCACGCAGTACTACAAGGCCGACATCAACGCGCAGTACTATTACTCGTTCGCGCGTGGCTTCGTGCTGGGCTTCAACTTCCAGGGCGGCTACGGTAACGGCCTCGGCGGCAAGCCTTATCCGATCTTCAAGAACTACTTCGCCGGCGGTATCGGTTCGGTGCGCGGCTACGAGCCGAGCTCGCTCGGTCCGCGAGACGCGAAGACCAACGACCCGATCGGCGGCTCGAAGCTGCTCGTCGGCAATATCGAGCTCACGTTCCCGCTGCCGGGCACGGGCTACGATCGCACGCTGCGTGTGTTCACGTTCCTCGACGCCGGTAACGTGTGGGGAACGGAAGGTAACAGCATCGGCGCAAATGGCCTGCGTTACGGCTACGGTGTGGGTCTCGCGTGGATCTCGCCGATCGGCCCGCTCAAGTTGAGCCTCGGCTTCCCGCTCACGAAGCACACTGGCGACCAGTACCAGAAGTTCCAGTTCCAGATCGGGACGGCGTTCTGATCGGGCGGCGGGTGTTCCCGGCGGCCGGCGTTGCCGGCGGCCGGCTGCGGCGGCGGACCCGGCCAAACTACAGTATCGAGAGGATGACTTTGCTAACCGGTATGTTTTCGAAACGTGTAGCGTGCGCATTGGCGCTGGCAATGACCCTCGGGGTCGGCATGGCGCACGCGCAGGAGGCGAGGATCGCCGCGGTGAATTCCGACCGCATCCTGCGCGAATCGGCGGCGGCGAAAGCCGCGCAGCTGAAGCTCGAGGCCGAATTCGCGAAGCGGGACAAGGATCTCGCCGACATGGCGCAAAAGCTCAAGTCGATGTCCGATGCACTCGACAAGAATGGCGCGACAATGTCGGCGACCGATCGCGCGCAAAAGCAGCGCGACCTGTCGCAGCTCGACTCGGACTTCCAACGCAAGCAGCGTGAGTTCCGCGAAGACCTGAACCAGCGCCGCAACGAGGAACTCGCGGCGGTGCTCGATCGCGCGAACAAGGTCATCAAGCAGATCGCCGAAACGCAGCACTACGATCTGATCGTCCAGGAAGCGGTGTACGTGAGCCCGCGCATCGATATCACCGACCAGGTGCTGAAGGCACTTGCGGCATCGGGCAACTAAGGGCAATGAGGGCGACTGAGGGCGGCGCACGGTCGCCCCGCACGCCTCGGCGCGCGCCCTCGCAATGATTTGAATGGGACCAGAGTAAGCGCTAAAGCGCCAACTCTGGTCGACATTGGAGACAGGATAGGCATGGCATTTACGCTCGAGGACATCGTCCAGCGGTTCGGCGGTGAAGTAGTCGGTAACGGGGCGCAGCGCGTGAGCAGTCTTGCGCCGCTCGACCAGGCCGGCCCGGACCAGTTGGCGTTCCTCGCCAATCCGAAGTATCTGTCGCAGGTCGAAACGACCCGCGCCGGCGCAGTGCTGATCAATGCCGGCGACCTTGCGAAGCTCGCCTCGCGCGAAGCTCGAAACTTCATCGTCACGCCAAATCCCTACGCTTACTTTGCGCGCATCGCGCAAACCTTCATCGACCTGGCCGCGCCGAGGGCAGTCCCCGGCGTGCATCCGAGCGCAACCATCGATCCTTCCGCCCAGGTCGCCGCGAGCGCGGTGATCGGTCCGCGTGTCACCGTGGAAGCGGGCGCAGTGATCGGCGAGCACGCGCGGCTCGACGCCAACGTCGTAATCGGCCGCGGCACCCGCGTCGGGGCGAACTCACATCTGTATCCGAACGTGACCGTGTACCACGGCTGCAAGCTCGGCGAGCGCGTGATCGTCCACGCGGGCGCGGTGATCGGCTCGGACGGCTTCGGCTTCGCGCCCGACTTCGTCGGCGAGGGCGACGCACGCACCGGCAGTTGGGTCAAGATTCCGCAGGTCGGCGGCGTGTCGATCGCGAACGACGTCGAAATCGGCGCGAACACCACGATCGACCGCGGCGCGATGGCCGACACGATCATCGAGGAGTGCGTGAAGATCGACAACCTCGTGCAGATCGGCCACAACTGCAAGGTCGGCGCCTACACGGTGATCGCGGGCTGCGCGGGCATCGCGGGCAGCACGACCATCGGCCGTCATTGCATGATCGGCGGCGCGGTCGGCATTGCCGGACACGTGACGCTCGCCGATTACGTGATCGTCACCGCAAAGTCGGGCGTGTCGAAGTCGCTGCTGAAGCCCGGCATGTACACGAGCGCGTTCCCGGCCGTGAACCACGCGGACTGGAACAAAAGCGCCGCGCTGCTGCGCAATATCGACAAGCTTCGCGATCGCATCAAAGCGCTGGAGAACGCCACCGTCGACAAAGCCGGCAATGCCACTGACGGCGCCGCAGGTCAACCCGCAGGCAACAAGATCTGACAGTTATCCCGGCGACCCATCCGCACCGCGTAAAATAGTGGTCGAGCATCATGAAGCAAAGCCGGTGGCCGTGACCGGGTGGAACGACCACCGGTCATCAGAGGCGCCGGTCGTGCGCGTTTTCAACCCACCTGCACCCAGCATCCGCAGTCATCATCGCGCAGTCAATGCGTGAGCAGAAACACCATGAGCACCGAAAAAATCAACCTCGACATTCATAAGATTCTCACGCTGCTGCCGCATCGTTATCCGATCCTGCTGGTCGACCGGGTGCTCGAACTCGAACCGCACAAGAGCATCAAAGCGTTGAAGAACGTGTCGATCAATGAGCCGTATTTCCAGGGACATTTCCCGACGCGGCCGGTGATGCCAGGCGTGCTGATCCTCGAAGCCCTCGCGCAGACCGCGGCGCTGCTGACGTTCTCGGAAGAGCCGAGCGATCCGTCGAACACGCTGTACCTGTTCGTCGGCATCGACAACGCGCGCTTCAAGCGCGTGGTGGAACCGGGCGATCAGCTGATCCTGAACTGCACGTTCGAGCGTCACATGCGCGGCATCTGGAAGTTCAAGGCGCGCGCCGAAGTGGATGGCGTCGTCGCGGCGGAAGCCGATCTGATGTGCGCGGTGCGCCACACGGACAACGACGCGTAAAGCCCGCGTCGGGGCAGGTCGCGGCGCGGCAAGGCACGCGCGCGGCGGCCCTGACGGCAAGGCCATCCACACAACGCAACAGAATCAGAAGCGAGGACGCATGAGCAGGATCCATCCCACCGCGATCATCGAAGCGGGCGCGCAGCTGGACGAATCCGTCGAAGTCGGGCCCTATGCGGTGATCGGCGCACACGTGACGATCGGTGCGCGCAGCACGGTCGGCTCGCACAGCGTGATCGAAGGCTATACCACGCTCGGCGAAGACAACCGCATCGGCCATTACGCATCGGTCGGCGGACGTCCGCAGGACATGAAGTACCAGGACGAGCCGACCAGGCTCGTGATCGGCAACCGCAACATGATCCGCGAGTTCACGACGATCCACACCGGCACGGTGCAGGACGCGGGCGTCACCACGCTCGGCGACGACAACTGGATCATGGCCTACGTGCACATCGGTCACGACTGCCACGTCGGCAACAACGTGATCCTGTCGAGCAACGCGCAGATGGCCGGTCACGTGACGATCGGCGACTACGCGATCATCGGCGGCATGTCGGGCGTGCATCAGTTCGTGCGCATCGGTGCGCATTCGATGCTCGGCGGCGCGTCGGCGCTCGTGCAGGACGTGCCGCCGTACGTGATCGCCGCGGGCAACAAGGCCGAGCCGCACGGCATCAACGTCGAAGGGCTGCGCCGCCGCGGCTTCTCGGCCGACGCGATCTCGGTGCTGCGCACCGCGTATCGCGTGCTGTACAAGAACGGCCTGTCGCTCGAAGAAGCGAAGGTGCAACTGAAGGAACTCGGTTCGGCCGGCGGTGACGGCGACGCCCCGGTGCAGACGCTGCTCGCGTTCGTCGAAGCGTCGCAGCGCGGCATCATCCGCTAACCGATGACGTTGCAACCCAGTCCGCTGCGCGTCGCGATGGTGGCCGGCGAGCCGTCCGGCGACCTGCTCGCCGCGTCGCTGCTGGACGGCCTCGCCAGCCGGTTGCCGGCCGCCGCGCAGTACTACGGCATCGGCGGTCCGCGCATGATCGCCGCGGGCTTCGACGCCCACTGGCCGATGGAAAAGCTGACGGTGCGCGGCTATGTCGAAGCACTGCGGCACATTCCTGAAATCCTCGGTATCCGCAACGAGCTCAAGCGTCAGCTGCTCGCCGAACCGCCGTCCGTGTTCATCGGCGTCGACGCGCCCGACTTCAATTTCGGGCTCGAGCATGCACTGCGCGACGCCGGCATTCCGACCGTGCACTTCGTCTGCCCGTCCATCTGGGCGTGGCGTGGCGGGCGCATCAAGAAGATCGCCAAGGCCGTCGACCACATGCTGTGCGTGTTCCCGTTCGAAACCGCGCTGCTTGAAAAGGCGGGTGTCGCGGCGTCGTACGTCGGGCATCCGCTGGCCGATCAGATCCCGCTCGAACCCGACACCCTCGGTGCGCGCCGCGCACTCGGTCTCGCGGAAAGCGGGCCGGTGATCGCGGTGCTGCCGGGCAGCCGGCGCTCCGAGATCGACCTGATCGGCCCGACGTTCTTCGCGGCGATGGAGATGATGCAGCACCAGGAGCCCAGCGTGCGCTTCGTGATGCCGGCGGCGACGCCCGCGTTGCGCGCGTTGCTGCAGCCGCTCGTCGATGCGCATCCGGGCCTCGCGCTGACCATCACCGAAGGCCAGTCGCAACTCGCGATGACCGCCGCCGACGCGATTCTCGTGAAGAGCGGCACCGTCACGCTCGAAGCCGCGCTGCTGAAAAAGCCGATGGTGATTTCGTACAAGGTGCCTTGGCTGACCGGCCAGATCATGCGCCGCCAGGGCTATCTGCCGTACGTCGGCCTGCCGAACATCCTGGCCGGGCGTTTCGTGGTGCCGGAGATCCTGCAGCACTTCGCGACGCCGCAGGCGCTCGCCGAGGCGACGCTGAAGCAGTTGCGCGACGAGGCGAACCGGCGCACGCTGAAGGAAATCTTCACGGAGATGCATCACGTGCTGAAGCAGAACACCGCGCAGCGCGCGGCCGAAGTCGTGGCGAGCGTTCTCGAGCAGCGGGCGGGGCGGTCATGACCGCCGCGCGCGCGCCTCGCCGGAAGATCGCGGCCACCGTTCGGGTAGTGGCGCAAGCCGGCCTGAACTTCGAGAGCGCCGACGACATCGTCTGCGGCGTCGACGAAGCAGGGCGCGGACCGCTGGCCGGTCCGGTCGTCGCGGCGGCGGTGATTTTCGATCCCGCCAAACCGATGATCCGTGGCCTCGACGATTCGAAGGTGCTGAGCGCACTCAAGCGTGAAGCGCTGTACGACAAGATCGTCGAGCGTGCGCTCGCGTACTGCGTCGCGTCGGCGACAGTCGAGGAAATCGATTCGCTGAACATCCTGCACGCCACCATGCTCGCGATGAAGCGCGCGGTCGAGGGCCTGTCGGTCGTGCCGACGCTCGTGAAGATCGACGGCAACCGTTGCCCGACGCTCAGCATCCGTAGCGAGGCGGTGATTGGCGGCGACGCGCTCGTGAAGAGCATCTCGGCGGCGTCGATTCTCGCGAAGGTCACGCGCGACCGCATGCTGGTCGAACTGCACCAGGCGTATCCGATGTACGGCTTCGACGCGCATGCCGGTTATGGCACGCCGCAGCATCTCGCGGCGCTGCGCGAGCATGGGCCGTGCGAGCATCATCGGCGATCGTTCGCGCCGGTGCGCGAAGCGCATTTGAGGTTCGGCACCGGCGTGCCGTTGCCGTCGGCGGACGCCGTCATCGTGGCCGACGCGCTGCTGCTCGACGACGATGCGTTCGGCGAAGCCGGCTTCGCGTGACCGACCCCATCAGCGCGGCTCGAGCGCGCTCCGCGCTTGCGTGCCGTTGATTGCCGCTGATTCCTTTTCCCTTCTCACCGCCTTCGCTGCCTGTGAAAGCCATCACCTCGCGGGACAATCCGCTCTACAAGCGCCTGAAGGCACTGGCCGGCTCGACGCATCAACAGCGCCGCAGCGGCCACGCGCTGCTCGAGGGCTTCCATCTCGCAAGCACGTATCTCGACGTAGCAGGTCAGCCGGAGCTATGCGTCGTCACCGACGGCGCGTTGCGTCACGACGAAGCGCAGGCGATCGTGTCACGGATCGACGAGCATCGGCTCGTGACGCTGCCGGATGCGTTGTTCGGACAGTTGTCGAATGTCGTGCATGGGGTCGGGATTCTGCTGCTCGTCGAGAAGCTCGACGCACCGCTGCCCGAGCGCGTCGAGCAAAACTGTCTCGTGCTCGACGGCGTGCAGGACGCGGGCAACGTCGGATCGATTCTGCGCAGCGCAGCGGCTGCGGGTATCGAGCACGTGTTCTGCGCGCCGGGCACCGCATACGCGTGGTCGTCGAAGGTGCTGCGCTCGGGGATGGGCGCGCACTTCCTGTTGCAGATTCATGAGGATGTCGAAGCGCGTGCGCTGATCGAACGGCTCGCGGTACCGATCGTCATCACCGATTCGCACGGTGCCGAAGCGATCTATGACAGCGACCTGAGCAGGCCGCTCGCGTGGGTGTTCGGCAACGAAGGGGCGGGCGTGTCGCAGGCGTGGCGCGATGCCGTGTCGTTGCGGGTGACGATTCCGCAGCCCGGCGGTATGGAGTCGCTGAACGTGGCGGCCGCGGCGGCGGTCTGCGTGTTCGAGCAGTGCCGGCAGCAGCGCGGGCGCAAAAAGTAGACTGAAGTGGCGTTGCGAGGGCTCTGGCCCGGCAACGCAACGCCTGCTCGGCCATCCCTCAATACGACGGCCGATCCAGCTTAATCTCCTGCAGGATCGTCGTCGCGATTTCCTCGATCGACTTGTGCGTCGACGACAGCCACTTGATCCCCTCGCGCCGCATCATCGTTTCGGCTTCGTTGATCTCATAGCGGCAGTTTTCCGGCGCCGCATACTTGCTGCCCGGCCGCCGCTCGTTACGGATCTCCGACAGCCGCTGCGGATCGATCGACAAGCCGAACATCTTCTGTCGATGCTCGCGTAGCGGCGTCGGCAGCTTGCCGCGTTCGAAATCTTCGGGAATCAGCGGATAGTTCGCCGCTTTCACGCCGTACTGCATCGCCAGGTAAAGGCTCGTCGGCGTCTTGCCGCTGCGCGACACGCCGACGAGGATCACGTCGGCGTCTGCGAGATTGCGATTCGACTGACCGTCGTCGTGCGCGAGCGAGAAATTGATCGCCTCGATCCGGTTCTTGTACTCCTCGGTGTCCGCGTTCTGGTGGCCGCGCCCCATCGCGTGGCTCGACTTCAGTTCCAGTTCCTGCTCGAGCGGCTCGACGAAGGTCTGGAACATGTCGAGCACGAGCGCGTTCGAACCCTTTACGATCTGATTCGACGAGCTATCGACGAGCGTGGTGAACACGATCGGTCGACGGCCGTCCTGCACGACCGCTTCGTTGATCTTTTCGAGCGTTGCGTAGGCCTTCTCGGTCGAGTCGACGAATGGCACGCGGACCAGGCGGAATTTCTGGTCGAACTGGGAGAGGATCGAATGCGCGAAGGTTTCGGCAGTAATCCCGGTACCGTCTGAGACGATGAATACGGTGGGCGGCATCAGAGGAGCTGTGAACGTGAAAGGCAAATGAGCCGGAAAGCGCGAGCGCGACAACGCGCTCGAATCAAACCGCGCGGCGGCGGGCGCGCCACGCTCGTGTCCCGCGCGGGCGGTCCCGCAAAAGCCCGCTGGCTTGGTCGGCGCGCGATTCGAGGCGCAATTCTCGACCGACTGCCACATTTCAGGAGTCGGCACGGTAGAATAGCGGCAACCTGTTGGATAAGCAATTGCAGGCGATTGGCCGCTAACTTGCCGCGAACGGTCGTTCAACGTCACGTTATCTAATGTCAATATGCGTTGAACGCAACAGATCGAGCGGTAAGTCCGCTCAACCGCGTTCTTCGGTGCTCCGCCTCGTGCTCCACGGCCGGCGCGCCATGCAACGCATCTCCGCCGTCCAGGCGATTGCTTATCTAACAGGTTGTGCAAGACACGGGGTCGAGGCTTCCAATGGGCTGCCCGTGTTCAAGCCCACTTGCACAGTCGTGAATTTCTTTCACACTTAGGGGCTTGTATGACTAACGCAGTTACCGTCGCAAAGGACAAGGCGTATGTAGTTCCGTTCGAGCAGTTGCGGATGACCGACGTGGAGATCGTCGGCGGCAAGAACGCGTCGCTGGGCGAGATGATCAGCCAGCTCGCCGAAGCCGGCGTGCGCGTGCCGACCGGCTTCGCGACCAGCGCGCTCGCGTTCCGTGACTTCCTGCAGCACAACGATCTGACCGAGCGCATCGCCAAACGTCTCGAGACGCTCGACGTCGACGACGTGAAGGCACTCGCCGAAGCGGGCAAGGAGATCCGTCAATGGATCGTCGACGCGCCGCTGCAGCCGCAGCTCGAGGCTGACATTCGCGCGGGGTTCGACACGCTGCAACAGAGCTCGCCCGAGGAACTGTCGTTTGCCGTGCGTTCATCCGCGACCGCGGAAGACCTGCCGGACGCATCGTTCGCCGGTCAGCAGGAAAGCTACCTGAACGTGGTCGGCATCGACGACGTGCTCGATCGCATGAAGCACGTGTTCGCGTCGCTGTATAACGACCGCGCCATCTCCTATCGCGTCCACAAGGGCTTCACGCATGCTGAAGTCGCGTTGTCGGCGGGCGTGCAGCGCATGGTGCGTTCGGACGTCGGCGCCGCGGGCGTGATGTTCACGCTGGACACCGAATCGGGCTTCAAGGACGCCGTCTTCATCACGTCGAGCTATGGCCTCGGCGAAACCGTCGTGCAGGGCGCGGTGAATCCGGACGAGTTCTACGTCTTCAAGACTACGCTCGCGCAGGGCAAGTACCCGATCATCCGCCGCTCGATCGGCTCGAAGCTGATCAAGATGGAGTTCACGAAGCCGGGCGAGCCGGGCCGCGTGAAGACCGTCGACGTCGCGCACGAACAGCGCAACCGCTTCTCGATCACCGACGAAGACGTGATCGAGCTCGCGAAGTACGCGGTGATCATCGAGAAGCACTACCAGCGTCCGATGGACATCGAGTGGGGCAAGGACGGCCGCGACGGCAAGATTTTCATCCTGCAGGCTCGTCCGGAAACGGTGAAGAGCCAGGGCGGCGGCAAGGCCGAGCAGCGCTTCAAGCTGAAGGGCCAGTCGAACGTGCTGGCAACGGGCCGCGCGATCGGTCAGAAGATCGGCGCGGGTCCGGTGCGCGTGATCCACGACCCGTCGGAGATGGACCGCGTGCAGCCGGGCGACGTGCTCGTCGCCGACATGACCGATCCGAACTGGGAGCCGGTCATGAAGCGTGCGTCGGCAATCGTCACGAACCGTGGCGGCCGCACCTGCCATGCGGCGATCATCGCGCGTGAGCTGGGTGTGCCGGCCGTGGTCGGCTGCGGCGACGCGACCGACGTGCTGAAGGACGGCGCGCTCGTCACCGTGTCGTGCGCTGAAGGCGACGAAGGCAAGATCTACGACGGCCTGCTCGAAACCGAAGTCACCGAAGTGCAGCGCGGCGAACTGCCGCCGATTCCGGTGAAGATCATGATGAACGTCGGCAATCCGCAGCTCGCATTCGACTTCTCGCAACTGCCGAACGCAGGTGTGGGTCTCGCGCGGCTCGAGTTCATCATCAACAACAACATCGGCGTGCACCCGAAGGCGATCCTCGAGTACCCGAATGTCGATCAGGACCTGAAGAAGGCGGTCGAAAGCGTCGCGCGCGGTCACGCCTCGCCGCGCGCGTTCTACGTCGACAAGCTGACCGAAGGTATCGCAACGATCGCGGCGGCGTTCTATCCGAAGCCCGTCATCGTGCGTCTGTCGGACTTCAAGTCGAACGAGTACAAGAAGCTGATCGGCGGCTCGCGCTACGAGCCGGACGAGGAAAACCCGATGCTGGGTTTCCGCGGCGCGTCGCGCTATATCGCGGAAGACTTCGCCGAGGCGTTCCAGATGGAATGCATCGCGCTGAAGAAGGTGCGTGAAGAGATGGGCCTCGACAACGTCGAGATCATGGTGCCGTTCGTGCGTACGCTGAAGCAGGCGGAGCGCGTGGTCGGGCTGCTCGCGAAGTTCGGCCTGAAGCGCGGCGAGAAGGGCCTGCGTCTGATCATGATGTGCGAAGTGCCGACGAACGCGATCCTCGCGGAAGAGTTCCTGCAGTACTTCGACGGATTCTCGATCGGCTCGAACGATCTCACGCAGCTCACGCTCGGCCTCGACCGCGACTCGGGCATGGAGCTGCTCGCGGTCGATTTCGACGAGCGTGATCCAGCGGTCAAGTTCCTGCTCAAGCGCGCGATCGAAACCTGTCTGCGTCTCGACAAGTACGTCGGTATCTGCGGCCAGGGGCCGTCGGATCATCCGGACTTCGCGCAATGGCTGACTGACGAAGGCATCAAGTCGATCTCGCTCAACCCCGACACGATCATCGATACGTGGCAGCAGCTGGCAAAGGCGAAGCAGTAACTCGCGAGGTAGCGAATGCCGCTTCGCAGGCGGCATTCGGCACGCGTTAAAGGCACGTGCGCTTCGTGCTATAAACACCCCGGTAGAACCGGGGTGTTTTGCTTTGTGGAGGTCGACGTGGCGCCTGGTGGACTGTTCTGGTGGATCGGGGCGGGTGTGCTTGTCGTGCTGGAGCTGATGAGCGGCACCTTCTATCTGTTGATGATCGCGTTCGGCTTCGTCGCGGCCGCGCTTGCGCGCATTGCCGGCGCCGGGACCGATCTGCAATTCGTAGTGGCGGCGCTGGTTGCGCTCGCGGCGGTCGTGGTGCTCAGACGCTCGCGCTTCGGCCGTCGTAGGCGCGAGCAGGCGTCGCGCAATCCGGATGTCAATCTGGATATCGGGCAGACGCTGAACGTGCCGGCCTGGCAGGGGCGCAAAGCACGCGCGACCTATCGTGGCGCGGCATGGGACATCGAGCTGGCCGCGGGCGAACCCGAAGACGCGCAGGTCTACGAGATCAAGGAGTTGCGGGGCAGTTGCCTCGTCGTCGTCGCGAGTCGGCAGCCGAAGGCGCGCGCGAGCGCGACCTGACGATCCGAGCGCCGGCCGCCCAAGCTGAAAACGCAGGCCCGACCAACCTGCGCACAACTATTCGAAGCAGAATCGGAGGGTAGCGATATGGATTCAACCATCGTCGGGGCAGTGCTGCTGATCGTCGTGATCGTGCTCGCGTCGCAGACCATCAAGATCGTGCCGCAGCAGCATGCGTGGGTGCTCGAGCGCCTCGGCCGTTATCACGCGACGCTGACGCCGGGTCTGAGCTTCGCGTTCCCGTTCGTCGACCGGGTCGCGTACAAGCACGTGCTGAAGGAAATTCCTCTCGAAGTGCCGAGCCAGGTCTGTATTACGCGCGACAACACGCAACTGCAGGTCGACGGTGTGCTGTATTTCCAGGTCACCGATCCGATGAAGGCATCGTACGGATCGAGCAACTTCGTGTTCGCGATCACGCAGTTGTCGCAGACCACGCTGCGCTCGGTCATCGGCAAGCTGGAGCTGGACCGGACCTTCGAGGAGCGCGATTTCATCAATCACAGCATCGTGTCCGCGCTGGACGAGGCGGCCGCGAACTGGGGCGTAAAAGTGCTGCGCTACGAGATCAAGGACCTGACGCCGCCAAAGGAAATCCTTCACGCGATGCAGGCGCAGATCACCGCCGAGCGCGAGAAACGCGCGCTGATCGCGGCATCGGAAGGGCGCAAGCAGGAGCAGATCAATATTGCGTCGGGCGGCCGCGAGGCGGCGATCCAGAAGTCCGAGGGCGAGCGTCAGGCAGCGATCAATCAGGCGCAGGGGCAGGCCGCGGCGATTCTGGCGGTGGCCGAGGCGAACGCGCAGGCGATCCAGAAGATCGCGGCGGCGATCCAGCTGAACGGCGGCATGGACGCGGTGAATCTGAAGGTGGCCGAACAGTACGTGAACGCGTTCTCGAACCTGGCGAGGCAGGGCACGACACTGATCGTGCCGGGCGACATGTCGAACATGAGTTCGATGATCGCGTCGGCGCTGACCATCGTGAACAAGAGCAAGGCGGCAGCGGAGCCGCCGCGCGGCGACTTGCGCTGACGAACGGGCAATGCATGCGCAATGAGTGCGTGACGTAAAAGCAAATGGCCCGCACATCGATGCGCGGGCCATTTTTGCATGAGCCGGAAACGAATCGCGTTCAGGTCGGCGAGCGCATCAAGCGCGCCTTCTCGCGCTCCCAGTCGCGCTTCTTCTCGGTCTCGCGCTTGTCGTGCATCTTCTTGCCCTTCGCGAGACCGATCTCGCATTTGACGCGACCGTTCTTGTAGTGAAAATTCAGCGGCACGAGCGTGTAGCCGCGCTGCTCGACCTTGCCGATCAGCTTGCTGATCTCCTCGCTATGCAGCAGCAACTTGCGCGTGCGCACCGGGTCGGGATGGATGTGCGTCGAGGCTTCGGGCAGCGGGCTGATATGCGTGCCGATCAGGAACAGCTCGCCGTTGCGGATCACCACGTAGCCTTCCTTGATCTGGCCGCGTCCGGCGCGCAACGCCTTGACCTCCCATCCTTCGAGCACGAGGCCTGCCTCATAGCGTTCTTCGACCGAGTAGTCGTAGAAGGCTTTTCTGTTGTCTATGATGCTCATGAATGGAAAGTGCCCAACTCGTTTAAAATCACGATTTTAGCAAAGCGGGGCAAGGAAAGCCCGCGGCGCTCGTCCACCGTTGCCACGCGCTGTTCAATTTATGGCAGATGTCCAGAAAACCGTTTTGATTCGCCACTCGGCGGAGCAGATGTTCGACCTCGTCACCGACGTCGACGATTACCCCAAGTTCCTGCCATGGTGCGGGGGCATCGAAATTCGTCACCGGGACGACACCAGCATGGAGGCGAGGATCGATATCAACTTCAAGGGCATCAAGCAGCATTTCGCCACGCGTAACTCGATGGAGCGCCCCACGCGCATCGACATGGAATTCGCCGACGGTCCGTTTCGCAAGTTCACCGGTTTCTGGCGCTTCACGCCGCTGCGCGCCGATGCGTGCAAGATCGAATTCGCGCTGCACTACGAGTTCACCAGCATCCTGCTCGAGAAGATCATCGGGCCGGTGTTCAATCACATCGCCAATACCTTCGTCGAATCTTTCGTGAAGCGCGCCAACCAGCGCTATGGTCAGTCATGAGCGCGCGGCTAACGGTCGAGGTCTGCTATGCGCTCGCTGCCGAGCAGGCGCTGATTGCGGTCGAGTTGCCCGCGGGCGCGACGCTGCAACAGGCGATCGGCGCAAGCGGGATTCTGCAGCGCTTTCCGTCGATCGATCTGAACACGCAGAAGGTGGGCGTGTTCGGCAAGCTCAAACCGCTCGATACGGTGCTGGCCGACCATGATCGCGTCGAGATTTACCGGCCGTTGCTGGTGGATCCGAAGGTGTCGCGCCAACGCCGCGTCGAAAAGACACGCAAGGCGGGGTCGATCGAGGGGCGGCGTTGGTTGAACAAGGATTCGCGCTAGGCGGCGCTAGTTGGGGGGCGGCGGACTTTTTCGCGCGCCGCCCGTCTTGCATCATCGCGTCACATCACCTCAAGGCGCCGCCGTCTGCGCCTTATCGTTCATGCCCTCGATGCGCGCCGCACCCGACGAATCGTCGTCCGAATGCCGGCGCACCGACCACCAGACCCCCGCCACCAGCAGCAGGATCGCCGCGAGTTCGAGCGGGCGTGGCAGGCGCTCGTCGTAAATGAACGCGTAAAGCAGCGCGAACAGCGTCTCGAACACGATCATCTGGCCGGACAGCGTTAGCGGCAGCCGTTTTGCCGCGGCATTCCACAGGCCGTTGCCGAGCCACGACGCGCCGATCGCGAGTGCGAGGTTGAGCAGCCAGAACGTGTGCCAGCGCGGGTCGGCCAACTCACCCTGCGGGCCGCCCGACGGCAGCACCGCGACCACGAGCCACAACGCGCCGCCGAGCGCGCCAGTCACGACGCCCCACAGCACCGACCACTCATTGCCGCTGAAATGCGTGTGACGCTGCAGGTAACGGGCGTTCTCGACCGCGAACCAGGTCCAGCAGATGAGCGCGCCCACCGCGCAGGCCACGCCGAGCAGGCGCGTCGCGATGCTCACCGGCGCCGCGCCGGCCACCGTAAAGACGTCGATATTGATGCAGACGATGCCCGCCATCACGGTCGCGAGCGGCCATGCGAGGCGCGCGAGCGGCACCGCGCCGTGATCGCGCCGGCCGACCAGCGTGACCGTGACCGGCAGCACGCCGACGATCAGCGAGGCCGGCGCGATTCCGATCAGGTGCACGGCGGCGGTCAGCAGCAGGTAATAAACGATATTGCCGGCCAGCGCGAGCTTGACGAGCGCGATCAGATCCTCGCGGCTCAGCCGTTTGGCGAGCGAACGCGCGATCGGCAGCGCCGCGGCGAGCGACACGACGCCGTACATCGAGTAGCGGCCGGCGACGAGCAGGAGCGAGGAGAAGTCGGGCAGCACCCGCGGCACCAGAAACACCATGCCCCACAAGGCTCCGGCCATGACGCCATATACGACACCGCGCTGCATCGACTGCCTCTGCTGGATAAACTGGAATGGCCGGCAGAATAGCGGTTTTGCGAGCAGGACGTCTTGTTCGATCCTGCATTCAGGCCGCTCGACCGCCGCTCGACAGGGTACGTGCCGCGAAAATGCCGCCGGCTCTGCTCCGGTTTCGCCTGCGAACGCGCAAACGAAACCCGTTCGAACCCGACGCGAACAGGCGAGCGAAATCGACGCAGGCGGGAGCGGCAAAAAATCGTCTGAAATTCGCTAAGCTGCTGTTCGCGCAGTGAAAACCGGGGTGGTATCGCGTATAATTCGCTTTTGCGCCTATAGGATTTGCCATGCGTCTGATCCAAACAGCACTCACGTTCGATGACGTGCTCCTCGTCCCGGCCTTCTCCGATGTTCTGCCGCGCGACACCAGCCTCAAGACCCGGCTGACCCGCAACATCTCCCTCAACATGCCGCTCGTGTCCGCCGCGATGGACACGGTCACCGAAGCACGTCTGGCAATCGCCATGGCGCAAATGGGCGGCGTCGGCATCATCCACAAGAACCTCACGCCGGCTGAGCAGGCGCGTGAAGTCGCGAAGGTCAAGCGTTTCGAGTCGGGCGTCGTGCGCGATCCGATCACCGTTCCGCCGCATATGAAAGTGCGCGACGTGATCGCACTGTCGCGCCAGCATGGCATTTCGGGCTTCCCGGTCGTCGAGGGCTCGCAGCTCGTCGGCATCGTGACGAATCGCGACCTGCGCTTCGAAGAGCGTCTGGACGAGCCGGTGCGCAACATCATGACGCCGCGCGAGCGCCTCGTCACCGTCAAGGAAGGCACGCCGCTCGCCGAAGCGAAGGCGCTGATGCACAGCCACCGCCTCGAGCGCGTGCTGGTCATCAACGACGCCTTCGAACTGCGCGGCCTGATGACCGTCAAGGACATCACCAAGCAGACCGAGCACCCGGATGCATGCAAGGACGAGCACGGCAAGCTGCGCGCGGGCGCGGCGGTCGGCGTCGGCGCGGACAACGAAGAGCGCGTCGAGCTGCTCGTGCAGGCCGGCGTCGACGTGATCGTCGTCGATACCGCGCATGGCCACAGCATGGGCGTGCTCGAGCGCGTCAAGTGGGTCAAGCAGAACTTCCCGCACGTCGAGGTGATCGGCGGCAACATCGCAACCGCCGCGGCCGCCAGGGCGCTCGTCGAATACGGCGCGGACGGCGTCAAGGTCGGTATCGGCCCGGGCTCCATCTGCACGACGCGAATCGTCGCAGGCGTCGGCGTGCCGCAGGTCACCGCTATCTCCAACGTGTCCGAAGCGCTGAACGGCACCGGCGTGCCGGTCATCGCCGACGGCGGGGTGCGCTTCTCGGGCGACGTCAGCAAGGCGCTCGCGGCGGGCGCCAGCGCGGTCATGATGGGCAGCATGTTCGCCGGTACCGAGGAGTCGCCGGGCGAGGTATTCCTGTACCAGGGCCGCCAGTACAAGTCGTACCGTGGCATGGGCTCGGTCGGCGCCATGAAGGACGGCGCGGCGGACCGCTACTTCCAGGACAACTCGGCCAACATCGACAAGCTGGTGCCGGAAGGCATCGAAGGTCGCGTCGCGTACAAGGGTTCGGTCAACGCAATCCTGTTCCAGCTGATCGGCGGTGTGCGCGCGAGCATGGGCTACTGCGGCTGCCGCACCATCGCCGAAATGAACGAGAAGGCCGAGTTCGTGCAGATCACCGGTGCGGGCCTGCGCGAGTCGCATGTGCACGATGTGCAAATCACCAAGGAAGCGCCCAACTACCACGTGGACTAAACGCCCATGAAGCCACTGCTGCGCGTTGTACTGATCCTCGATGCGTTGTTGCTGCTGGCGTTCGGCCTGCTGTTCGTGCTGACGCCGTGGACCTCGCTGTACGACGCGTTGCAACTGGTGCCAACGGAGCCGATGCTGGTCGGCCAGGCGTTCGGCGTCGCGCTGATCGGGCTCGCGTGGCTCGCGGTGCATGCGTCGTTCGACGGGGCGCTGACCTCGACGGTCGCGAAGGTCGTCGGTCATGTGCACTGGCTGATCGGCGTGCTGATGCTGGTCTGGCTGCTGGGGCTGCATACGCCGTCGCTGACCGGTTTCGGCCAGATGGTGGCGGTGCTGGCCGGTGTCGTGCTGGTGGTGATCGGGCTCGGCGGCGTGCGACTATCGGGTGCGGTGCGGCGGCGCGAGAAGGGGATCGTGATCAAGCCCTCGTCGAGCAAGGCCGACAGTCGTGCCGATAAGCGTGCCGCGAAAGAGGCCGAAAAGGATGCCGCACGGCAGCGTGAACCCGAACGCGACAACGCGCGCGAGCCACGTGCCTCAGCGGGCTTTCCGGTCTATCACGCCGAGCCGGTGCCGGAGCCCGTCGTGCCGGTCACGCGGCCGGCCAATCCGGCTGCCGCGGCTTCCGTTGCCACTCCCGCGCCGCTTCATCCGGCCGCAAGCGAGCCCGGCCTGAGCGAGTCCGAACGCGCCGCGCGCGACACCAGCAACGACGTGCCCGGCGCACCCCGCCCGCCGTTTCATGGTTGAAGCGCCGCGCGCCAGGCCGTTTGCCGAAGCTAGCGGATTTCGTTCGCGCGCATCACAGGCGGCGAGTTCCGTGGTTGGCCGCGCCCTTGTGCTTCATCGTAATGTTGGCTGTCCGCGCCGCGCCAAGACCGTCGCCGCGCGGACCGCTTTGAATTCGACGCCGCGCCTCGCGCGCGGCATTCCGTATCCGCTCACTTCTGATTCCGTCCGCTGCCATGCATGACAAGATCCTGATTCTCGACTTCGGTTCGCAAGTCACCCAACTGATTGCACGTCGCGTTCGCGAAGCCAACGTGTATTCGGAAATCCATCCGTACGACGTCGACGCGTCGTTCATCCGCGACTTCGCGCCGAAGGGCGTGATTCTGTCGGGCGGCCCGAGCTCGGTCACCGAGGAAGACACGCCGCGCGTGCCGCAAGCCGTGTTCGAACTCGGCGTGCCGGTGCTCGGCATCTGCTACGGCATGCAGGCGATGGCGCAGCAGCTCGGCGGCAAGGTCGACATCGGTCATCTGCGCGAATTCGGCTACGCCGAAGTGCGCGCGCGCAACCATACGAGCCTGCTCGAAGGCATCAGCGACTTCACCACGTCCGAAGGCCACGGCATGCTGAAGGTATGGATGAGCCACGGCGACAAGGTGCTGGAGATGCCGCCGGGTTTCGCGCTGATGGCATCGACGGAATCGTGCCCGATCGCCGCGATGGCCGACGAGCAGCGCCGCTTCTATGGCCTGCAATGGCATCCGGAAGTCACGCACACGGTGCAGGGCCGCGCGATGCTCGAGCGCTTCGTGCTGCAGATCTGCGGCGCGAAGGCCGATTGGGAAATGGGCCACTACATCGACGAAGCCGTCGCGAAGATTCGCGAGCAGGTCGGTAACGAGCACGTCATTCTGGGCTTGTCGGGCGGCGTGGATTCGTCGGTGGCGGCGGCGCTGCTGCACCGCGCGATCGGCGATCAACTGACCTGCGTGTTCGTCGACCATGGCCTGCTGCGCCTGAACGAAGCCGAGCAGGTGATGGCGCTGTTCGCCGATCACCTTGGCGTGAAGGTGATTCACGTCGACGCGAGCCAAGCATTCCTCGGCAAGCTCGCCGGCGTGACCGATCCTGAAGCGAAGCGCAAGATCATCGGCGCGGAGTTCGTCGAAGTGTTCCAGGCCGAAGCCGGCAAGCTGACCGACGCGAAGTGGCTGGCACAAGGCACGATCTATCCGGACGTGATCGAATCGGCGGGCAAGGGCAAGAAGGCCGCGCAAACCATCAAGAGCCACCACAACGTCGGTGGTCTGCCGGAGACGCTGAACCTGAAGCTGCTCGAACCGCTGCGCGAGCTGTTCAAGGACGAAGTGCGCGAGCTTGGCGTGAAGCTCGGTCTGCCGCACTCGATGGTGTATCGCCATCCGTTTCCGGGTCCGGGTCTGGGCGTGCGGATCCTCGGCGAAGTGAAGCGCGATTTCGCGGACCTGCTGCGCCGCGCGGACGCGATTTTCATCGAGAAGCTGCGCAACACGATCGACAAGGAAACCGGCAAGTCGTGGTATGACCTGACGAGCCAGGCATTCGCGGTGTTCCTGCCGGTCAAGAGCGTCGGCGTGATGGGCGACGGGCGCACCTACGAGTACGTCGTCGCGTTGCGCGCGGTGCAGACGCTCGACTTCATGACCGCGCATTGGGCGCATCTGCCGCATGAACTGCTTGGGCATGTGTCGAACCGGATCATCAACGAAGTGCGCGGGATCAACCGGGTCGTCTACGACATCTCGGGGAAGCCGCCTGCGACGATCGAGTGGGAGTGAAAATCGCTGTTAAATCAGGGGCTTGATCCATTCCCGCCATTGCGCATTCGTTGATGTAGCGATAGTCCGTGACCGGGTGCCTGGTTCAGTTCGTCCCCCGTCCAGGCCCAGATTTGGACAGGATTTGGACAAAAAACGGCTTCGCAGTTGCGAGGCTGTTTTGCATTATAGGTCACGAAGCGAGGCCCATGGCCAGGTCTCGGGTTCCGCGTTGTCTGCGGGAAGCACGTGGATTGGTGTGGTTGTACCGCAAAGCTGTAGGTCGCGTTGAAGCCCTGCCCAGGCCCATCTGTCAGAACTCAGGGCACAAGGGGGCGATTCCAGCCTGCGGGCAGCATCAGCGGGGCCAGATGCGATTCCCGACCGACTCGTGCATTGCCGTTTCAACTCTGCTGGTTCTACGCTCGTCAGCAATACCCCGTCGAGGCACGGCAGTACCGATATCTAACCTCCTTTATTCGTCATGGCTCGCACACCAAAACACCGCTTGATGAACCGGGACGAGTTTCGCTGGCTCGATCGCTGTAACTATGCTCCACTCGAGACGGGGGATTTGCGATTGTGGGCGACCGTGCTGCAGGATCGGGTCGAGTTAAACCGATTCCTGAATAACGGGCAACAACAGTTCGTCGCCGAGCAATTCAAAAAGCTGCAGACAGCACCGCTCGCCCCGTTGGGTTTCAATCTGACGGTCGGACGCAGACACCCGGCTAGCCAGAAGTGCGTCAAGCCACTGACCTCGGGTCATTACCTTGCCTTGGGACAGTCCCTGCCGTGTAATCACGGTGCAGTCTCCAGCACGCGAGGGAACGCGGGCGAAGCTATCGATTTTCGGTCGAGCGTTGACGACGTCGTGCAACAGGATGATCCGGTATGGGGTCGCTATGCCCACCTTCAGGTCGATCTGCATGCGACGGACAAAGCTTTGGAAGAGGACTTCAGGCGTTGGCTCGCGGCGTGGAGAACGCATGTCCCGAGCGAAAAACCAATCGGGAATACGTTGCAGCAGAAAGCTGCGGCTTGGGGAGATCGTGGTGTAGTGCCGTACTTTGACATGCAGATGCTCGCTCGACTTTCCGGCAAAGAGATTCCTAGAACGGTCTTCGTCGAAAAGCTGACTCGAACCCGACAGACCTCGTTGGGAAAGCTGCACGAGACACCGTCAAAAAGTGCACTTGACGAACTTCGTGATGACATGCGTCGGATATTCCTGAGCCAAACGGTCCACACCTTTCTGAACGCAATCACGCAAGACGATTGAACGAACCCTGATCCAGGATGACCGGAAAAATCTGAGGGGTATCCTGCCTGTCGAAACCATCGGACGAATTTCCTACATTGGAGGTCTCGCAGCACCGCTGCGATCTTTCAAAAAGGAAATTCGAAAATGAATCAGATTTTTTTCGGCCCGCAGTCTGGAGCCAGCACCGTTCTGCTACAGCATCGCGTGGACATTGCCATGCAGATGCACCGTACCCGCCATATTCTGCGCGTCCCGGCAAAGGAGGCGAAGTGAGCGACATAACTCTCTCGCAAGTCGATGGTTGGCGTGACGCGCAACCAGAGGTGATTACCCTCAAAGACCTCCAGGCCCTTACCGCTGCCATTCCGTCGGTGCCTTTCAAGCAAATCGCCGAAGTTGCGCTCGACCATTTTGACGTTGTTCTCGAAGACATTCTTGGTCTCGATGGCGAGCATCGCGGTAAAGAATTCGTCGCCTATAACCCGCGCCGTGATGACCGTAGTCTTGGGTCGTTTTCGATCAACACGGAGACCGGCGTCTTCGCCGATTTCGCCTGCGAGGAGGAATGCAAGGGCTTGGATCTGATTGCCCTGGCTGCATACGTCTGGGACTGCGGCATGGCGGTGGCGGCCAAGCGTTTGCTGGGTGAACTCCAAAACCGGCAGACTGAGATGCGGCCGCATACCCATACCGTTACGGCAGTGCGTAAGTCGGTTGTTCGCAAGACAGGTCACAACGAGCTCATGTGCCCGATTTCGGAAGGGGGCCCGGAGCTCGACGCGGGCCGATTCGTGCCTCGCGGTTCGACTCTTGAGGCGCGTTTCGACTACGTTGATGCGGACGGGCGCCTGTGTTTTGTCCAGTTGCGCTTGCGCCAGTCTGACGGAGCGAAAACCTTTCGCACGATGCAGGTCACAAGGAAGGAGGACGGCTCTCTGCACTGGACTGGTGGCATGCCGCCCGGGCTTCGTCCGCTGTTCGGCTTGCGGGATTTGGTCGAGGGTGATCAGGGCGCACCGGTGTTCGTGGTCGAGGGCGAAAAAGCGGCGCTCGCACTGCGGGGGCTTGGACAGAGGCCGGTTGTGACGTCTGCGGGTGGTGCGAAGGCGGCTGCCAAGACCGATTGGTCGCCCTTGGCAGGCCGTTCGGTTGTGATCTGGCCCGACAACGACGAGGCTGGTCTGAAATATCAGGATCAGGTGATTGAACTGATTCGGGCGGCAGGCCCCTCGACGCAGATCAAGCTTGTCGATGCCAAAAAAGTGATGCGGAGCTTGTGCCAGGCGCAGGACTGGGTGTATGGCGAGAAGGCCGATGATCTGGACGGGTGGGACGTCGCCGATCTTGCCCAACTTGGCGTTGCTGGGGATGTCGTTGCAGATTGGGCGAAAAACTCGTTGATTGACGTACCTGTCGCGCTGGGGAGCGACGGGCAGATGCGGCGGCTCGTAGCGGTTGAGAACGGTGACTCGGTGACTTGGGCATCGGGTAAGAGCTATACCGTGGACGATGAAGGCGTAACTGTCTGGAAAATGCAGAAGGACGAGTTGGTGCCCGTCAAGGTGTCTTCCCGTGTCGAGATTCTTCGGCAGCTTCGTGACCAGGAAAGTAGCGGGTGGAGTCTCGAACTGCGCTTGCACAAGCCTGACGGCCAGCAGCAAACGATCGTCGTGCGGCGTGCGACGCTGTCCGACGCCCGCGCTTTTCGGGAGACGTTTAGCGAC
This sequence comes from Paraburkholderia sp. MM6662-R1, assembly GCF_050436245.1. Taxonomy (NCBI): domain Bacteria; kingdom Pseudomonadati; phylum Pseudomonadota; class Betaproteobacteria; order Burkholderiales; family Burkholderiaceae; genus Paraburkholderia; species Paraburkholderia sp. MM6662-R1. Next base: position 4,363,211 of record NZ_JBNDLV010000001.1, read on the forward strand.
CTCGGAGTGATCGTTTACAATTGGGTCGAGTTTAACGACTACCTGGCTCATGCAAAGACCCGAGACGCGCATGAACTCGTTCGCAGTGTCGGCTGGTCCGGCATGAACTACGTGCGTGCGGACCGAGTGTTTGGGGTGAATGCGGAAGCAGTGGCGCTTGATCCAGAAGCCCCCGCAAGTGCGGCGTTTCGCCACGAGGGTACGCTTGAACGGTGGAACGACGAGATCGGCAAGTATTGTGAGAGCAATTCTCGATTGATGCTTGCGGCGTGCGTGGCACTCGCTGCTCCGCTTCTGCGCCTGCTCGGGATGGAGTCCGGTGGTGTTCATTTAGTAGGACAAAGCAGTGTGGGTAAGACCACCGCGATGAAGGTTGCGGCTTCGATCTGGGGTAAATCTACGGACTTCATCCGTTCGTGGCGCTCGACGTCGAATGGACTTGAAGCGGTTGCTGCGTCCTTGAACGACTCAGTGTTATTGCTAGACGAGATGGGGCAGGCATCTCCCAACGAAGCCGGCGAGGCTATATATATGCTCGGAAACGGGCAGGGAAAGACACGTATGAGCCGAACCGCGATGAGCAGGAAACCCTATACGTGGCGTATGTTGTTCATGTCGACGGGGGAAATCCCGTTGCAGCAGCATATCGAGTCGGCGGGCAGGACCGTGCGTGCCGGTATGGACGTGCGGCTACTGAACATCCCGGCTGATGCTGGCTGCGGCTTCGGGCTGTTCGAGTCGTTAGCCGGCATGGATAGCAGCCGGGCTTTGGCGAACCACCTTAACGCTGCCGCAGACGAAGTGTTCGGTGCTGTGGGCAACGCTTGGCTGCAGTACCTGACCGGACACAATGCTGATGATGTTTGCGATATCTTGAAGCAGCGGCATCGAGATGTCGGGAATTCATTTGGCGCGGACGGTGACGGACAGGTGTTGCGTGCTGCTCAGCGGTTTGCTGTGCTTGCCTTGGCTGGGGAATTGGCGGTAGAGGCCGGAATCGTTTGTTGGCTCGCCGGTACACCGACGGCCATGCTGAAGCGTTGCTTCGATGCCTGGATTGTGCAGAGAGGGGGGACCGAGGCGGCGGAGGAATTTCAGGCACTGCGGCAAGTGCAGGGGTTCTTCGAGCAACATGGGCAGTCTGCGTTTCAGCGGATCAGCCCGTTGACGGACGAGATTGATCATGAACAGGTCGTCCACAATCGAGCCGGGTACGTTGATACGGCAAAAGGAATCTTCTACGTGTTGCCGGGGCCGTTCATGCAGCGGATTTGCGGGCACTTAGATCGCAAGGTAGTTGAAAAGGTTTTACGTAAGCACGGACTACTGCTTTGGGGCACCGAAAAAACAACTCGTATTCCGGACGGTTCAAAACGTTTATGGGTGATCAGCACTCGGGTCATTGGCTATGATCCGCAGCAACACGCGGAGGCCGTAGAGGTTCAGGTAGGGTAATAGAAGTAATGCGTGACGGTTGTGACAGAGCCGTTACGTCCGTTGTCCAGCAAAAGTCCTTGTCAATCAAGGGTTGTGACAATGTGACGGATGTGACGCTCGGAAAAGTCAATGCCAAGTCTCAGGGACGTGGGGCGGCAAAGGCAGGTGGCCCATCTTCCTGAAGCCCTTTAAGGTTGTGTTGTTTCGTACGTCACATTCGTCACAGTGTCACATCGCTTGTCTGGCAAGGTTTTTTTGAGTCTCTGGAGTCGTCACACTGTCGTCACGGCTGTCACGCCGATGATTACCGATGAGACGGTGGCTGAGCCCCACGTTCTCGATGCGCTACAGGGTCGTCAATAACCAAGGACAGTATAGGACGGGGCCGTGAAACGTATAGTCAAACTGACCAAAGGCGAAACGCTTGGGTCGTTGCGCAACGACATAACGCGGACGCTCATGCTGTACGTGATGCAGAACGCCCATGGCTTTATCAAGATCGGGCGCAGCGCAAACCCCGAGCAGCGTCAACAGCAGTTGGAACAGCGCGCGGGTTGCCCGGTCAAGATAGTCGCGGTGTTTCCCAATGCCGGACATTTTGAAGAGTGGATACTGCTGCGCCTTCGACAGCATCGAGTAGCCTCGGAGTGGTGTCGAGGCGATGACGCCGCGCGCAAGGCGATCTCCGATCTACTTGGGCAGCAACTGGATTGGCCGTACCCGTTCGACGCGCAAGCATCCGAAGCATGGCTGGAGCGCTTGCATGACCAAGCGGCAGACCAATATTGGCGCAAACGTGAGCGCAAGGTCATCAAGTGGCTGAAATCCGCTCTGGTCGGGAAGGGCATTTATGCGGCCCACCCCGACGGCTGCGCGGAATTGGACGCAGATATCGCCTTATTAGTGGGCTATGAGAACGTATATGTCGGTCGCGGTGACGATGAGACCGTTGTGATGGGTTGGCGTGAGGGCGATAAACAAGAAAGTGAAGTGCCGCACTACACGCGATCAGCAGAAGCCGCGAATACGCTCTGGTTGCCGGACGTACCAGAAACGTATCGTAGTCGGTTCAATCGTCCAATCGAGGTTTGCATGGCCGCACTATGCGACCGTTGGGGCTTCGACGCCCAAAAGGTGGTTCCAGGGCGTGGCCGTTGATCGTTCGCTGACCTGGTGCCTTACAACTCGGGTAGGCAAGGGGGCTATATCCATCAATCGCCTCCTTTATTGTCAGATTTAGCAGCTGCCGCCCATTGCTCCGGTATGAGGTCCCACATGGGCCGGTTGATGCTGCGAACCTTCGGCGATGGATGCGCCGACGTGAACACTCGGAGACCCAGCGATTTTACGAACACTTCGGCGTTGTTTGCCTTTCGTCCCACGAGAACGACAGTTTCCAGCCGAGGCAACAACGCAACGAGATTCTTCAGCTCATCAAGCCCTTCTCGGCACTCTGCGGAACTCACCTTGATCGTTCCATTCCAGCCGGGGATGATGTTCCAGATGACTGTTCGCCTCCGGTCGATGTTCGCCTCGGCCATGAAACAGAAGGTGGCCTCAGCGGTCGGATCGTCATTGTTGCGAGAGATGAACCCCGAGCCTTGGCGTTTGCCAGTTCTGGAAGTCATGGGGCCGGGCTTTTCCAACAGAAAGAGCATGTCAGCCTCTATGCCACCATCGGCTGGATCAAAGTCCTGAAATTCCCAGGTAGGGTGTTTGGCCCTCAGTGTTTCGACATAAGACGTTAAAGGTGAAATGTGTGGCTCATCGAGCATCATGCGACGATGAGCGACCGCCTCGGGATACTTGAAAGACCGGGGAAAATGGATGTAGTCCATGAGAAGACTCAGCCTTCTGATCTCTTCTTAATTACGGTTCGGGCGTCATTCAAGATGCGTATGTTTTCTTGACTCAGGTCTTCACCGCTAGCGATCTGCGCCAATCCCATTGCATAAAGCTTTTTTGCGAATTCCGTCTTTTCTTCGAGTGACATATTGGTCATCAGCGCTTCCAATTCTTGTCGCACAGCGTCGTTTGTCATGGTCTTTATCCTCGTCATGTGTGGACATCTGGTCGGCCCAACCACTTGTCTGCGGGCGGGGCTCTCCCTACCGTGGCTAATATCAATTCTTTCTGTTGATCACTCCAGTTCCCACGATGTTTAGCGCATTGTTGTTCAACGGCTCGTGCTTCGGAAAGGGATGACCCGACGTCGCCTGTTTTGACGATAATATAGCTCGACTCGACGTCAACGGTATCCCGCATTACGGCGAGCGATGCATTCTTGTTCGCCTACCAGCAGTCCGAGCAGTTGCACGGGGGTGCCGCACGTGCGAAGCTGATTGGATCGCCGATTCAGTGCTGCGTCCGCTTCCCCGCAACTTCAAAGCCTTCGTAGGCTGCGTGGACTCCTATTCGCTGTTTAGAAAAGCTAAAAGCCTTGAAGGTGGTGGCGGTTCGTTCTTTCTCTTTTCGCATTTCTCAAGTACACCGTGGTCAAAGACGAGCGAGATTGAATTTTCTAGAACTGGCTTATAGTCTCCGCCGATACGTCGGCCAAATTGTCCTTCCACCCGTCCGGATACCCATGTTGCCTGCAACATCGATTTATTGAAAAGATCTCGGATGCCTACCGTTCGACTATCTTTTCCGTTGCCATCAATTGAAACGAGCATCAATCGGCCGTCGAACACAGCGAAGATAGCAACATAACCACGCGAGCACGCGGTACTTATCATCGAGAATACGCTATCGAGGTGGCATGGATCCTTAAATGCCGCAGGAAGGAGCAGATCGGATAGGTACACGTGAGTATTGTCGAATATGAGGACATCCGAAATCTGTGTCGTCATTTAAGTTTCCTTAGAAGTTTTTGTTCGACGTGCGTATGCTAGCGGAAGCCCGAAACTGCAACGAGTCCCTTCTATCGAAACCTGAATACTCGAAATCATACGAGTCACCGGAGTAGCATCAATTGCGGAACCGCATCGTGCCCGACCCAGACGATTGCATTCTGGTCGTACCGCTCACCAAGCTCTTTCGCATCCTCCAACGAAACGCCCAAGACCAGAAAACTCGGCTCGCCGGGCCAGTCGCCTGACGGATGCTGTCCGACGCCGTTGATAAATTTCAAGCCGAGCTGGGTCAGCTCCCGCGCCAATGCCTCCTGACGGCGAACGTTAACCTCAACGTCGCAGACGCGGCTGAACGAATTGCAGGCTGTGATGAAAGCGCTCGATTCGACGTGAGCTGCCTCGTGCAGGGCGGCCAGCGAAGGATTCGGCTTACCTACTATCAAGGTCATGGGCACATCATGTTCGACGCGGTAGTGCGTCTCCAGATAAGCTTTGACAGTGGCCTGATCGATGTTCGAGGAAGATGTCATGGAGACTCAATGCAGAAACTAAATTCCTAAAGTTTTGCCTATCCGCTAACCCTTTGCGTTACTTTGCCCGTTTTCCCAGCGAAGGCAGTCCGCCACTGACCATCCGTATGTAGACCGAACGTGCTTTGCCACGAGAGTCATCAGAAAGGACGGGGATCCTCCTCATCTTCCGCAACAACTGCTCGACGTCAACAACCGCTTTTGCGCCACATACCTCAATGTCGGATTGTGTTCGGCAAACCACAAGTTCGGCTTTCTCAAACCATGCAGCGACTGCGTACCTGTCTACTTCAGGAACGGCTCGCAACAGTTTGTTGGCTAATTCAAAGTTTTTTTCAAAGTGTGCGTGTGCAGCCGTCTGTAGCAAGCCCTCGGCGAGCGAGCGCTCATAGTCTTCGACGGCCTGTTTAATTTCGGCAATCTCCTTCGAAAGCTTTTTCATTCTTGTGTCCTTGAATAATATGGCGCAGACGAAGTGAAGCATTAAAATGCATCATACAGGGTCGGAATTGCTCAGACGGCCCTCGATCCGCCAGTATCGCCTCTTCGCTTTGCAAACCGCTCATACAAAAGCCCGCTAATTAAAGCAGCAAACTCGTCCTGCAATTTGGGGTTGTTGAGGACCTGCTTTGCCATGCCCGAATACTTATCCAAGCCGTCCGCAACCGATTCAATCATGATGTTCTTGAAGTCTGGGCTGGCTTCGAATTGTTCCTTCGAGTTTGCACCGGCCTGCTGCTCCAATGTTTCGCTTTCCATCATCGTCCCGGTGATGTGCAGAGCGAAAGGCAGTACGTCAGTTTCGCTGACGCCCTCGAATAAATCGTTCATCTTGTCGACAACGAGCGCCAGCTGCACCATTTCCGGATCGTGTGGCTTGCCAGATCCCAGCTCGGTAATTGGTTTCAGCTTGGCATCCTCGGCGCCGGCAGCAAGTTTGATGTCAAGCTTCCCTTTATTCGACAGCTTGTAGTGCGTCAGCTTCACTTCGCTAAGGTCAATACCGACGTCGGTGCGCACCTCTCTCAGCAGCGGCAACAGGTGCTTCAGGAAGATCGAACGCTTTTCCAAATCCGTATCACCGAAATCGACAATCTGCGACAGGAAATCGTAAGCCCGGACGAACGCACCAACGTCGCGCCGGAAGACAATCAGTCCATCCTTCGCTTCCTTATCATTCTCGGCCTCTGCATCATTCCAACGAACCCTGAACCGCTCGACCGCCGGGGCAATCTTCGCCTGCATGTCCTTCTGCTGACCCTTGAAGTAAACCGTAATGAACGCATCAACTTCCTCGGGTGTATATATCAATTCAGCGTCGAGCTTGCTTTGCAAAGCGTGAATCAGGTTGGGATCGCTGACGTCTTCCAGTTCCGCTGTCTCATAGTACGGCTGGAATGCAGCAACGATGTCCTGCGGCTCATTCACAAAGTCCAGCACGAACGTTTGATCCTTGCCGGGATAGGTGCGATTCAGGCGTGACAATGTTTGCACGGCGGCGACATTGGCAAGCTTCTTGTCCACGTACATCGATACTAGCTTCGGCTGATCGAAGCCCGTCTGGTATTTGTTGGCGACCAGCAGAACCTGGAATTCCTCCGTGTCGAACGCTTCCCGAAGGTCACGCCCTTTCAGGCCCGGGTTCATGTTGTTCTCAGAAAACGGCTGAGGACCGCTTTCGGGATCATCCACGTCGCCGGAAAACGCAACCAATGTGGCGAGGTCCTTGTATCCCTGCTGATTGATGTACTTGTCAACCGCGAGCTTGTAGCGCACAGCTTCCTTGCGGGATGCCGTGACGACCATCGCCTTCGCATGGCCATCCAGTCGCCAGGCTACATTGCTTCGGAAGTGCTCGACGATGATTTGCGCTTTCTGCGAAATGTTATGGGGATGTAGTCGAACCCATCGCATCAGCGATTTCATCGCCTCGCTTTGGTCAACGGTCTCGTCGTCGTAATCCTTGCCGTTGTGAGCGAGCTTAAACGCAAGCTTATATGGTGTGTAGTTCTTCAACACATCGAGGATGAAATCTTCCTCAATGGCCTGCCGCATCGAATAGACGTGGAAGGCTTCCGGCTTGTTCGTCTTCGATGCTGGTTGATCGGGGTACTGACGACGCCCGAACATCTCCAACGTTTTCGCTTTCGGCGTGGCAGTGAATGCAAAGTAACTCAAACTTTTCTGCTGCGGCCTTGCTGCGATCTCTGCCGCGAGTACTTCATCGTCGCCAATTTCCTCACCTTCAGTTATCTGCTCGGCAGTGAGCACCCGCTTGAGTTCTTTTGCTGCTGCACCGGTCTGGGACGAATGCGCCTCATCGGCAATCACAGCGAACGTACGATTCTTGAGTGATGTTTCCTTTTGGATGGCCTCCATCACGAAAGGAAACGTCTGGATCGTGACAATGATGATCGGAACGCTATCTTTCAGCGCTTCCGCCAACTGCGCAGATTTGACGCCTTCATTGGTGACTTTGCAGACCACGCCCGCCTTGTGTTCGAACTGGTAAATCGTGTCTTGCAGTTGCTGGTCGAGCACCGTCCGGTCGGTGATGACAATAACCGAAGAGAAGACCTTGCCGTCAGCGTCGTCGTGCAGGTTGGAAAGCTGGTGTGCCAGCCATGCGATCGAATTCGACTTGCCTGAGCCTGCCGAGTGCTGGATCAAATATTTGTGGCCGGCCTTCTCGACCTTCGCTGTGGCGAGCAACTTGGTGACGGCTTCCCATTGATGGAAACGGGGAAAAATCAGGGTTTCCCGGACTTGCTTTTTGCCTTCTAGCGTCCGCTTCTCTTCTTTTGCGAGGTGGACGAAGCGTCCTATGATGTTCAGCCAAGCGTCCCGTTGCAGAATCCGTTCCCACCAGTACGAGGTCCGGTAGCCGGTAGGGTTAGGCGGATTTCCAGCGCCACCGTGGTTACCCAGATTAAACGGCAAGAAGTATGTGTTCTTCCCTTTAAGCTCGGTCGTCATCCACACTTCGTCGGTGGAGACGGCAAAGTGTACAAGCGCACGTCGCTTGAAAGCCAGCAGGGGTTCCTCTCGCTTGGTACCTGGCTCACGAGGTATCCGATCATATCGGTACTGCTTCTTGGCGTCGTCGACTGACTGGGTGAAATCTGTCTTGAGCTCTGCCGTAGCTACCGGAATGCCGTTGATGAAGAACACAAGGTCAATGGCGTTCTCGTTGGACAGGCCATACCGAACCTGGCGAATGACCCGGCAACGGACCTTGCTGTAGCGCTCCAGCGTTTCCGCATTGATGGTTTGTGCGGGGCGAAACTGGCACATATCGAGCTTCGTCGACACGTCCTTGAAGCCATGCCGAAGGACGGACAGGCACCCATCCGTGTCGAGCACCTGGGCGAGGCGTGCAAGCAGGGCAGCTTCCGCCCCAGTGTTCTTTGCTGCCTTTAGCTTCTCACAAGTTTTGGGTTGCGTTTCCTGAAACCAGGTGAAGACATCTTCCGGATAAAGCGCTAGTTCACGGTCGTATTTAGCGGGATCACCCTCCAGCCAGCCATGGCGGGTGAGGTGTGCAACGATATCCGACTCGAAATGGATTTCTTGGTGTTTAGGCGGGTTCATCGTCAGTTGCTAAGTTTGGCTTTGTACGCTACTGCTTCCAGGAGGATCCCCGATTCTGGATTCATGGGGTCACGGATTTCCCGGACGACAGCGGAGTTCTTGGGTGCATCCCTATCGACGCGACAGAGATAGATAAACGCTTCCTGCCCGACCTTCGCAAGGGTGTCCCGCTCGTTCTCGGATATATAAAAGGAATCCATCCGGGTCGTTGATGCCTTCACCTCTATGTATCTGGTCTGGCCGGCGAAGGTGCTGCGCATGTCATACCCAGCCCCGACATCGTCTTCTGAGATGCGCACAATGTGTTCCGCAGGGTTGGGACAATCCAGTGCATGGAGGCGGACATATTCGTGGCGATATGCTGCATCTTCGCCTAACCGCCCGATCTCCCGCTGCAGAGCCAGCGACAGCTCGAGTTCTTCGAGTGAAATTTTTTTAGCTGCCTTGCTTGAAACCTCGGCAGTTTTCTTGGAGCTAATCGGCGGCGGCGCCGACGCGTCTCCATCGGAATCCTGGGCAGGTGCAAAGAGATGAGCTCGTTCAGCTGCGACTGCGTCTATGAATCGCTTCCCGAATGTCAGTCGGTCGTGCTTGGCAAAGGTAATCGTGGTCTGGCGGCCATTGCTGGGACGATATGCCGCCAGCCACATTCTTTGCTCGCCTCGGGCATACCTTTCCATGAAAGCCGACAGAGGTATGGTCTTCTTCATGCAGTAGACATGGGGTACGTCATCACGATCATACGTGACGCGGGGACTGACCGTTTCCGTGGGCGGATCTGTTTTGTATTGGATGTCAACCAAGCTATCGTTCACGACCAGTTCCCGAAAGCGATCCGTCATGCAGCCTTCTCCTCGGCGACTTTCTGTGCGACCAATTCTCGAACATCGACCTTGCCCGTGACTGTAGCGGAGATCAAAGCGGTGCGGTGTTCTTTCTGCAGCTCGATGGCTTGCTGGGCTTTGGCGATGAGGGTATCGATCTTGGAAGCCTCCATATCGACAAACTTCATGATGTCATTTGCTTCGTCTAACGGCGGGCATGCAACTGAGATACCCTTAAACTCGTCCCAGTACAGCCTAAGCCTGAAGTCTGTTACACCTTGGGAGTATCGACGCATTTGCTCAACAGCTTGAGGCGTACGCAAAAGAAGCTCTAGATACGCCGTATTCAGCTGCGTTTGAGGGCGAGCGACCACGTACGCTGGACTCACCGTGCCGTCAACGACCACCGTACCAAAGCCGCCCTGCCAAGCCCGCATCATGTTGTAAACGAGATCGCCGGGTCTGACTCGCTTATATTTCGATCTGTCTTCGCTTCGTGCGACCATTCGATCCATCTCAGATTCATCAAGCTCTCTATCGGAGACACCGCTATGAATCGATACGCTCAACACAGGCAACTCTGCCGAACCGCTTTCGGTCGCCTCACGAAATAGAGTCGCAAGGCGCATTACCTGCCAATGCTCGGGCACATCCCCCAGCCACTCCACCCCGCTCGGTTTCATCGGCACAGTCGAGTCAAGGCCCTTCGTCACAACATGGGATATCACCGCCCGACGTTTCTCCTGCAGCAAGTCAATCAGCTTTCGCTGCTTGGCGATCAACGTGTCGATCTTGGTGGTTTCTTGGTCTAGGAAGCCAACCATATCCGATTGCTCTTCAATCGGTGGTACCGCCAAAAGAAGCCGCCCAATCATCGTTCCGTTCAGATTCGCCAAACCCGTAGTGGAATTCGAGAGCAAGTCGAATTGCAACCTGGCGAGCCGATTGTTCATCAAATACCAAGCTAAGCGCGGCAAGAGCGAGGGCCTAGTCCTGATGCGCTGCATGAAATTCGAATAGCAAGACTTGAGTCCAGCGACCTCTGCATCAACAATGGTTGTCTTTCCGATGTGAAGCGCACTACCGCTGGATTTCGTAACCAGCAAATCTCCAAAACGAAGAAGGGCAGCCGTTCGCTCAGTCTCATTCAGGAGTCGCTTTGCTGGTTCGTCAATCCGCCAGTGCCCATCAACGGTCTGCTCAGTGGAGCGAAGGACGACAGTACCCTCGTCGGCGACAGGATCATCGCCCCAAACTCCACCGTCGTTACGCTCGATCTGCCACTTAAACGGCGCCACTCCCCAATGCGTCGGTACATCCCCAAGCCACTCGACGCCCGATGGCCTGTACTTTGGATAAGGCTTAAGCTTCACTCCGTCACCTCTTGCAACAGCGCCAGAATTTCGCTCGTCACCGCTTTGAGCTCAGCGTCAATCACTTCCAGCGGACGCGGCGGGGTGTACTGATAGAAGAAGCGATTGAACGGGATTTCGTAGCCGACCTTTGTCTTCTCCTCGTCGATCCATGCATCAGGCACGTGCGGATGCACTTCCCGCATGAAGTAGGCGTCGATGTCGTCCTTCAGCGGCACATTTTCTGTATCCCGCAACTTGGCATCAGCCTTGGCTTTGCCCTTTTTGTCCCGCTCGATTTCACCTCGCTCGTTCCGCAACGGACGCTCGACCGTGATCGTCGAATAGCCGAAGTCAGCATTGTCGAAGATCCGAGAGACCATCCAGCTTTCGACCTTGCCGTCGTCAGGATGCTGCGGCAGAGCTTCGTCCGCGGGCTTCAATCCTTCCGACAGCACTTCGCCGGAACTGCCAGTCACCTTGACATAGCGCAATTCCTCGAACCGGCCGTGAATTTCGACAACGGTGCTGACGTCGGTCTCACCCAGCTCCCTGCGCTTGCTGCCCAGCGACTTGCGCATCTTTCCGTAGAACTCAGCGGCATTGATGAGCTGAACCTTGCCCTTGCGCTCGGCGCTCTTCTTGTTCGTCAGAATCCAGACGTAGGTTGCGATGCCGGTGTTGTAGAACATGTCTGTCGGCAACGCCACGATGGCTTCCAACCAGTCGTTCTCAATGATCCAGCGACGAATTTCCGACTCGCCTGAACCAGCACCGCCCGTGAAGAGCGGGGAACCGTTCAGAACGATGCCGACGCGGGAACCACCCTGATCCTTGTTCTTGTCATAAGGGCGCATCTTCGCCAGCAAGTGCATCAGGAACAACAGGCTGCCGTCCGACACCCGAGGCAGGCCAGGACCGAATCGGCCTTCGTAACCCCGCTGCTCGTGTTCCTTACGAACATCTTTCTCTACCTTCTTCCACTCGACGCCAAATGGCGGATTGGAAAGCATGTAGTCGAAGTCCTTCCCGGCGTGCTGATCGTCAGAAAGGGTATTGCCAAAAGCGATGTTCCCGACGTCCTGGCCCTTGATAAGCATGTCCGCCTTGCAGATCGCATACGACTCGGCGTTGAGTTCCTGCCCGAACATGACGAGGCGTGCATCAGGGTTCAGCTTTCGGAGGTGCTCCCCGGAGATTGACAGCATGCCGCCTGTACCTGCGGCTGGGTCGTAGACAGTTCGGACGACCCCCGGCTTGCTCAACGCATCATCGTCTACCGTGAATAGCAGGTCGACCATCAGGCGAATGACTTCCCGGGGCGTGTAGTGCTCCCCGGCAGTCTCGTTCGAAAGTTCGGCAAAGCGCCGGATCAGTTCTTCGAACAGCAGTCCCATGTCTGCATTGGTTATGCGTTCTGGATGAAGATCGATGCCGGCGAACTTCTGGGTGACGAGGTAGAGCAGATTGCTGTCGTCGAGTTTGTCCAACTGCTTCAGGAAGTCATATCGGTCGAAGATGTCCCGCGCGTTCTCGGAGAAGGCGTTGACATAAGCAGTCAGGTTTGCTTTGATATGCGCGGGGTCGCCTTGTAGCTTCTCGAAATCGAAGGGCGAAGCGTTATAGAAAGTCTGTCCGGCTTTCTTGGTTAGAAACGGGAAAAGCTCAATCCCCATGTCCTTCTTGGCGTCGAACTCCTTAAGTACCGCGGCTTTGGTGGGTTCAAGGACGCAATCCATGCGCCGCAGGAGGGTGAACGGCAGGATGACTTTGCCGTAGTCAGATTGCTTGTAGTCGCCCCGAAGAAGGTCGGCAACCGACCAGATGAACCATGCGATTTCGTTGAAATTTGCTGCCACAGCCGGCCCCGATTATGATCGATCGGCTAATTATACGAACTCTGCATAGCTGAGCCATGCCACCCAAAGAAAAATATGCAATCTCGAAGTTAGAAACGGTGTTGCGGGGCCGTCTGCTACACAGATCCCCTGGGGAAGGCATGAGCCCCGTTAGCCTAAGATGAGAAGCAATCAACCGAATTTGAACGACTGCCGCAAGCTGGTCATTACCAAGCTCCACAGCGGGGCTACAAATTACCCTGAATGGAAAGGCTTCGGCGGTCACGTCGCAGGGTCGGATGCTGACTGAATTCGAGGATGCGCCGTTTCTACGCCGGGAATCGACCCACTCGTCGAATGAAACGAACTTGTTTTCTAACTAGACCCTTCAAAGAACCGCCTATTGGCTCGTCCATCGATGCGGTCGTAACAGGACAGACGAGTGCAGGCACATAGCGCAACGAACAAATTTGGAGGATACGAAACGACGTACTGGCTGCCCATTCCTATCGTCGCAAGCGGCCGAAAAAGGGCTCATGCAAAGACCCGTTAAGATGAATATTCCGCCGCTAGCAGACCGAGCCTTTTTGCGCCTGCTTTAAGCTCTTTTTTTACAGTCATCTTTTCTGTCGTTCATCGGTCGTGCGTCGACGACGGTCTGCGCGCGCGGGCGGGACAATGTCCAGGGCGCGCCAAAGCATCGGGTGAACGTATATGGCGGAACTCTTTTTGTATTGACCCTCAGATATTCCACGGTCGTCGAGATGTGACCAGCTTACTCTCTCTGTAGCTTCCGGCTTAATTCCGATTATCGATGTAGTATAAAGAATCTTCAGCATCTGTATGATGCAAGAATTTGCACTCCGTTGATTTTGCAGGTATTCATTTGCAACCATTCTGAGTGGATCGTTGTCTAAAAATTCACCCCAGTGCTCTTGAATACATTCCATCAGGTCGTGCTCAGTAATTTCCGAATATTTGAAATGGGATTGGCGCCCCCGTATAAGCTCTGCGCAAGCGCTCAAGGAGGAGAAGTGCCCACTCCACTCGTCACGGAGCGAACGCATGCGGCCGACGGAATATTTTCTCTCTGCATCCTGAACAATTGACGGAGGAACATATTCTTTCCCCTCGCAAAGTTCAATGCAGCAATTCACAAATGCAATGACGTCTCGTGGCCGGAATAACGTTCTACCGACCAGGTAATCGATAGCAGACTCGCCACGCACTGCGCCGCGAAAGATGTCGTCAAAACACACCCTCTTCTGCGTGTAGGGTTCCCTAATCAGCTTGTCGACCCGGAGGTCAAGTAGTTGCTTCAGTTGTGATTTGCTCCATCGCAAGTGCAGAATAAGGCTTTCGAATTTCTCTTCTTGGAACCCGGCGTCTCGCGTGGATTCAAAGACTGTGCGTAGTAAATCCTCTCGTATTGCGATCACGATTTTGACCGAACGGACGCGTTGAAACGCTTTAACGGTTTCAATCAAGGCGCGGATCAATTTGTATCGAATTCTGTCATCAACCCATGATTCATCCAGCCTATCAATAACAATGTAAAACCGATTTTTTGGATCGGTGAATATTTCATCGGCCAGCAACGTTATGATCTCACCAAGTTCTCGGACCTGATTTTCGTTAACCACGGACTGGGCCTTGTGGAGAACTTCGGATTTCACCTCGTCAGTTAGATTTTTTGCGCCGGAAGCATTTAGTGTGATCCCATACGCCTTTGCATCGACTGTTCCAGAAAGTTTTTTCTCCAGTTTCGTCGTAAATTCTTTGACGCGGATTTCTGTGTCCTGCCAAAACTGATCATTCCATTGGCGAAGGTAGTCAACGGCGCGTTTTTTCGCCTGATCTCTGATAAAAATATCACGAAATTGATCTAGGAAACTCCAGGGATCACCCTCCGATATTCGATAGCGTCTGCGGAGCAATTCAACAACGAATACGTGCTTCCACAAAAGCTGATAGAACAAGTCGAGTTTAACGTCAGCGGATTCAAAAAACTGGATTATGTCGGAATTCGCAACGTAGCTCAGAGAGAGCGCTTCTGCTCGCACCTCGAATGCATTTGTTTGCGTTTCAAGGAGACGTGTAAGCAGAGCGCTTTTCCCGGCGCCGACGCGACCGACGACAATGCGCTTGGGATCATCGGAGCTGATTAGAGATTCGAGGTCGCCGGTATCAAGGAAGCAGTCACGCAAAAACTGCTCGTCTGACTCCGCGTCCATTGCGCCTACTGAACTATTTCTGCGAAATACATACTTCATAACGCCCCCGATATATTCTTATGACAATGCTAGCAGGTTCGCTAGGCTACCGGTCACTCCCAGTTGCTCTACCGGATGTACGTCTGGCGTCTCTGGTGCCTCAACTGATAAGGCCAAGCAGATATCGTCCTATGCGGGCAAGAGGCGTGAATATCCAATGGCCGACCATAAGCTGCCCTTTTTGCGGTCCACTAATAAATCCGCGAAGAACTAAAGAAAAGCCCTTGCCGGAGCAAGAGCAAACGAGCGCCTCAACGCCCGAATATGCAGGTCAGTATTTTGTGTCCAAGCCAGAGCCAGACCAAACCGACGACGATCGGCAGAAACGGCGCTACGGTCAGGAACAGGATGATTCGAATGAAAATCATGATGCGCCTCCCACGCGCATCGCAACTTTCCGTTCGAGCTTGTCCTTCAGACCCGTCGCCCGCGAACCGTTGTCGGCCTCCGTCTCGACTCCGCCTTCGCTTTCCGGATAAAACTCCTCGACCACCGCAGGTACGTCTTCCCCCGACTCCTCGAAAGCGCCATTCCCGAATCCAGCCCGAGCGGCGTCATCGAGCGCAGCTTGGTCGAATCCCGAAGCCTTGCGTTGGCTGTCGAGTTCGCGGGCACGAGCAATGGCTTCTTCCAGCGTCAGCCCCGACTGAACAACGATGTCGACGTAGTAAATTGCAGACCGGTAGCTTTGTGCCGTCGATTTACCTCTCAGCTTCAGCTCAAGCGGCATCGTTGCGAGCAGCCCACTCGATACGGCACTGAAGTACCGAAGCCTCGCAGCCAAAGTGCGTATCGAGTTGAAAGACGTCGTGCGGAAGATGAAGGACCCCAGTTCGTCATCGTCGCCAATAACGACGTTCAACCGACCGTAGGGTTTGCAGCCACCGGCTTTGCCGAACGCACACAAGTCCGGCGACGGACACGGCAACGTTGCAACGCCATCGTCACCGATACGCCGGCAAGATTCGCCGTTGCCGACGCATACTGGTCGTCCTGTTTGCCGGTCGAACATGGAGTACTCGGCACGCAAATTCAGGTCGGGATCATTGAACAACACACGGACCAGAATCGAGCGCAGTTTGCCGCCGCCGTTTGCCTGTCGAAGCGCCTCGTCGAACGGATGTAACACCCAGCCGTCACGACACTGCACCTGGCTGGTGAGCTGAAACTCGTCCGACTTCTCGGGCAAGCGCTTTCCATTCTTCTCGACAACTCGACCGATCGAAATCCGCCCGATAACAGGCGGAGTGATCGCAAGACCTTTCAACATACAGCCTCCTGTTCTAGTCTGAAATGAGAAACCGACGGGAGCCGGGCTTCGTGATGGCGTACTGTTGTTGCACGTCGGGGTGGTCGGCGAGTAGCTTCTTCAAGTCGATGCCGGAACTGTCCTTGCTGCGTTTGAACGACACTTCGCCCGTTTCGAAGATGGCTCGTGACGCATCGCCCATCGCCTGCTGGATGCTTTGCTTGAGCTTTGATTCGAGCGCTTCCCTCGTTTCGATTTCGGCTCGGACGGTAACCAGATCCGCAAACGTCGCAGACAGGTTTCGATCGTCTCTGAAGTCGACCGTGCTTCCGGCGTCTCTCGGAAACAGGCAACGCAAGGCTCGATCAGCCGAGTCCGTACCGTCCGCTGGCGGCGGCGTATCGCTTTCGACGTATTGCCAGAAGCGTGCTTCGAGTTCAATCAGCTTGGCGATCAGCTCGTCGTCTCGCTCGATGCGATGCACGTCGAGTTGCTGACCACACACGAGAACGGCGACATGAGCAGCCTGCTTTCCTGTGACGGCAAGCTGATGCTGGACCTGCAACTGGACGTATTCAGGGACATCGTCTCTCCAGAGCTTCACCCCGTTGATGCCAGCAGTCTTGCATTCGAGGATCTGAACATCAGCGCCGGTCACCTCCCTGTCCAAGTTGGCCAACATGAAATGCAGGGTCGGATGCCGAAGCACGGCGTTGACTTTGCGGACACGGTTGCCCGTTTGCTGCGTGTAGGCTGCGGCGACAATCGGCTCCAATAATGTTCCCCAGAAAACGGGGTGTGTCGTATTGTTAGGATCGGGCTTTTCGAGATCGGCATCGCGGCCTGTCTTTTCGAGCCAGAGTTCCAGCATCGATTTGTACGGGTTAAGGCCAACAGCAGCCGCTGCGTCGGATCCACCAATGCCAGTTTTGCGGACAGCGAGCCAGTCTTCACGGTCGAGATTCAACGTGTTGATTAGTCGAAGCGCAGGCTTCTGTTTATCCGGCTTTGCATCTTGTGACGTAAGGCTCATCTTTCGCTCCTTGAATGAAAGAAGCCCGGTGAACCGAAGTTCGATTTGGGCTGCCAGTACAACGTTGGAAGTGGTTGGTGGTTCAGACGATGAGGCGTAATGCTTCTTCCCAGGCTTTCTGTTTGATCGTTGCGCCCGGACCAAACAATGCTGCATCGAGGCGGTGATCGTCGCTACGCGCCCGGCGTTGGTGATCGACGAACTCCGTCACGGCATTGACAAGACCCCACGCCGTGCCCGAAGCTGAGGCGAGGTCGGAGCCTTTTCCCCGGCCGGCGTACAAGTCATGAACAGCCTTGATGGCCCGATCGTTCGTCGCTGTCGTCGAATTGCCCTGAGTGGCGCTCACTGGATACGTCAACACACGACGGAAATACGCTTCCGCCGTTTCGGACTTGACCTTCCGCTCGGACAAAGCCTTCATTCGGACCATGAACGCATCCCAGGAAGAGATGGCAATGCCGAGTTGACGCTTTACGGCATCCGGATTGAACTGACTGCGGTGGGGGACTTTGATTGCGGCATCGCTTTCGCCGAGAGCAATGGCGAGTGTGTTGTTACAGACGACTCGGATCGACGTGAATTGCGCCGTTGTCGCCAGCGTCCCGTCGCAGGCTGTGGCGAGCAAAATGTATCCCTTCACTTCGTCCCCGCCTTTTAGAGCAACCCCCTGACCGGTGCGAGCAAGAGCCCACAATTTTTTGCCGTCTTTGAGAACACCTGCTGTTTCCAGTTGGAAGCCGCCGACTTCCGTGAGGTCCCGATAAAACTCAAGAATCTCATGAGGCTGTACGACCTGATATCGGCTGGACACGACCGAGAGCGGCGCCTTCGTGTCCGAACGGTACAAAACTTTCTGCTCGGGAAAGGCGTGAATTGAGCCGAGGCCCGCGCTTCCTGCAACGAAGCGGACTTCGGCTTCTTCGATTGTCCAGTCCATGCCGGCAGCGGTAGCCCATACTTCCAGCGGTTGGTTGGGGGCGAGTTGATTGCCTAAACCGTGCCAGGGCTGTTCCCCGACGTACGCCATGTTTTTCACGAGATGCATTTTTTGCTCCAATGGACGAGCGCATCCAGCCTGGCGAAACCGGGCCGTGAATGCAATCGAGAGGAAAGCGTCCGGCAAGATCAGCAGGACGAAAGCGAGACGTTAGTTAGCAGCAGGCGAAGTTGGGATCGTAGTCCGATCCATCGTCTGAGCGACGACGATCGCCCATCAATCGGTCAGTTACATAAGCGACGACCGCACTGACAGCTTCGACGATCACGAACAGCAGAAAACTCATGATAGCTTTCTTCACTTGCGACTCCTTGGATGCAGGGGAAGCTGGTTGTTCCCGGTATTGTTCTTGTACCAAGGCTGAGGAGGAAAATTGAACGTCGTACTTCGTAGAGCGTGCGTCTTGCAAGTAACGTCGCTGCGGGCCGGCATCACATACACTTGATTGGACGAATCACATGCGTGGAGGCGGAAATGCGGTACCAGGACTTTGACGAGCTCGAATTCACGCGTTACGACGACGAGGACGAAATGCGCCGATACGCAGAAGAGCAGGAACGATCTGAGGAAGAAGAGCGCAAGCGAAAGAGGGACCGAGACCAAGCTATGCTCGACGAGGAACGTGAGCGTGAAGAGGAAGACTATTGGCGTCGACGTCAGGAGGAGCGGCAGTGGTCGGACGATTGCGGAACCGAAGCGGAGACTGCACGTGATCCGGAGGAAGAGGCGCGCATTCGGAAGCGCAACGAGCTTATCGTCAGATTTTCTCGGTACGCGGGGCTGGTCGGCCTCGGCGCATTACTGGGTGTCGTGACGGCTTCAGCAGCAGTTTATGCGGGGAATCGATGAGATTGGGCTGCGTTGAGTTGACGCGCAAACGCGGAGACACCGAGGCAATCGTGAACGTGCGCTCGTTGACGACCCTGGATGTGGGAAATGTCGATGCCGCGACGCATTCAACGTTTCGATGCGCCACCATTGACGGTTTCATAAAGACCCTCCCAAAAGCCCGCGAGTAGATCGAGGCATTTTCGAGCACCCTTTTCGGCTTCCTTTAACTGATCCTCTTCCTTGATATAACGCATCAACGCCATTCGCATGGCGTCGCTATGGTCGGGTTCGTCGCTCCGGTGAACCTCAAAGAAAATTAATCCTTCGGATCCCTTCGATCCAGGCCAATCAAACCAAGCGAACGCCTTTCGAAATTCCTTTAACATGTGATCCGCTTGAAATTCGAGAGCATATTGGGCTCCTAAGCCTTGAATAACCTGATTGCCGTCATGGTAAATTTGATGCAGGCCGTGGACCAAAGCTTTGGTCGAGGGTAGTCTTATGTTTACGTCGTCTGTAACATCAGATATGCCGACCTCTTCACATAGTGTGCGAAACAGGCGACTATGAGCTTTCGATTCGACGCCGGAACCCAGTTCAGAATATAAAATTGAAACGAGATAAAATTGCACACCTCCACGAGTACTTGATACTAACCCCGCGAGGATGCCGGGAAATGCCGATGTAAAAGACAGATATTCTGGACAAATTTTACGCAAATCCTCCAATTGGAGGCCGCCCTCTATATATTCAAAGAACCTATTCGTGCAGGCATCATGGGCATTGATGATGGAGTTTAAATGATCTAGTTGCATGTCGCACCTCACGTACGATAGTAATTTGATAGCGGCGTGGAACCATCCGTCTGCAAGGCGCCTCGCACCCAATCGATATCTCCCCGGAAGGTGGAGATGGTGTCTAATCGCTCTAGCCGTTCACAATAAATAAACGTTTCAACCGATCGATAAAGAGGAATTTCATTGACTATTTCTTCAGCCGTCTTTAGGCAGCGGATAGCATGGTTTCGTGCCTGATCAATCGAACGCAAATCGGGATGGAAAGTTTTGAAATCATCTTCCCCGTTTGTTTCTGGAAGCTCGATCGCCACCGCAATAATCAACGATGCACAAAAATTGTATATGGCGCATATGCATGGATCAGCTTGCGTGTGACTGCGTGACATTTCAAACAATTTAAAGCTTTCTTTGATCGATGTCTTTAACAAATTTCCGATTTTTGCCTCACCTTGCGCTAGTGCATCGAAAATTCGTGGGGAGCACAATTTTAATGACCAGAGCGATTTTGCCATATAATATTCAATCGAATTCATTTCGTCGCCTGAAGCATTGCTTAGGCCCGGTAACTCGCTCTTCGACTTTAGATAGCATGGTCGCAACACTTCGACCGCCTTCTTGTATAGTTCTGCCCGTTCCATTGACGTCCCGACGAGTGTGGCGCGTTGCAAATATACGATGGTCTCGCACCATGGGCTCCACAGATTAAGACGGCCGAGATGGGACGTCCGATACCTCTCGTTTAACTCAATGGTGACGTTGAAAGCCCGATCCAAATCTGTCAGGCGCCCCGCTTGCCGTAAGGTTTGCCACTTCCGAACAAGGAGATCTCCCATAAACAGATCTGCTTGGTTTGGGGGCTCACACGCTTGAATGGCTATATCAAGAAGTTCTACCGTCGAGCGGGAGGGCTGTCGTATTTTGCCGACCAACACTTTAGCAAGGTCACTTAAGCCATCAACCTGTCCTGAGTAACCGATTAGTGCACTTCTCGAATTTGCTTTTGTCCCTAACCAATAAAGGGCCCTAGAATAGGCGAGCTTGGCAATTGTCTGTTTCTCAGATTGAGATATGGCTTCCCAGAATTTCTCTCCGGATGGCCCACTGAAAATTCCATCGACGGCTCGCAAATATTCAATTACTACGGATGGAATCTGCTGAGTAAAAGTTATTTTTGGAATCGTTGAAAAAGCTAGGATTGAAGTGGCAATAACCAGATGACTTGTTCTTCTGTGCTGCTCAATCAAGTCGTCGAATTTATCTTTATATTGTCGATTGAGCTCGAAGATTTTGACGGCAGCAAAAGTGCCGACGATCGCTAAAACCGCTAACAGCACAGTGAGGGCAGACAGTACTGCCGTGATCCAGAATTCAACCCGACCGCTGATTTCCGCAATTGCGGCAGAGGCGGCGACAGACGCGGCGGCAGAAGCCTCGGTTGGCATATCTCTCCCCAATCGCCCACAGCGATAGGCTGCCTTCAACAATATTAAACTTGATGTTATCGCGCAAGGTTAATCGAGAAGTCTGGCGCTTGCTTCGTTGCGCCAAACGCAACAATCGAATCGGTATAATTTTTTCAAGCGATATTTAACTATTTACATACGCGGCAACGGAACGATCGTTCGGCCCGCTCACGATCGCCAGTCAAAAAAGCGGTCAGAGTTCGGGCTGCAACTTCGGGAGTGCAGGTCATCGGACCAAAAAAGCACGCACTTTTCGTGGAATGCTGAGTTCCGTTCTCGAGGTGAGGCGTGTGGTTTCGGGCTGATCAAGGAACGATACTCAGCCTGTAGGTCTGTATCAAATAGCGACTGGAAATAACATATGTGTTTGCAGACGTCTTGCCAGTGACAGCTGTGACGTCGCCAGACCTGAAACGTGACAGAAAGAACCCTAACCCACATAACGACTGTGACACTGTGACGTTTGTGACGCGGCGGATGGGCGACGTCCGTGAATCGACTGTCGACCGATTCCAGGCGAACCGAATTTCGGAACGCCGAGGATCGGGTAAGCCTAATATATTTTTCCTGTCACAAAGGTCACATTGTCACAATCTTGCTCAGCACGGTTTATCACCCTGACGGCCCCGTCACATCCCCGTCACTCCGTCACAAACCTCTCTTCTCGGCCGACACTTCTGCGGAACCCGCTGAGATTTACGAACAAGCCAAAAATAGAAAAATTTAACGAAAATTATCTCGAGCCTCTGTCACGAATTAAAATAAATTTAGATATGGACATGTCAAGAAATTATCTTGATATTGATAACCGAATGGAGGAAAAATGTTCAATTCTGAAAATTTTGTGCGTCGTGCAATCGATATAATTGGCGGTCCAACCCGTGCAGCTAATCTCGTCTGCGTGAGTAATGCAACGATTCACGCCTGGATCAAGAACGGCCGGATTCCGAACATCGACAAGGCGAAGATCGTCGCCAAATCGTCAGCGATCGATATTCATATGCTACGTGGTACACGTTGATGGATATCACCACGCTCAAAAACGTGCTCGAGCATCGAATCGAGCTCAGCCCGGCGACCGGCAGGCCCCGCTTCAAGGCAATGCACAATGACGTCCTGTTCCACATTGAACGGCTGGGCGGCACCGCGAAGGCTGCAAAGCTGCTGGGTGCATTCCCTGCGGATGTCGAACAATGGATCGACGAACACCATGTTCCGCAACCCTTTGCCGACCGGATCCACAAGCTTACAGGCGCATACGTGTCTTGTATTCAGGAGCCGCCGACCGTATTGATCGGGGAGGCGAACGTGTGGCCACCGGTTCGGAACGGCGACATCCAGAAGAGGCTTGGCCTGCCGCCGCTTGCCGACGATGGTGCTACACGCGTCTATTCATAAACCTATAGCTGTTTCACCTCGGGCTAGTCATGTCCTGGTGGTCGTTCAGCTGGCCTATTCAAAGATGCGCCGACCGAACGAGGTGTCGTTGTCGATGGTTGGGACATACGATCCAGCTTCTCGATCAGAAGTCCTGTTTGCAGATGGGTGTACCGCTTCAGACATTGCATCGTGCGATGCCCGGAAATGCTTGCGACCTCAATCAGGTTGAAGCCACTTTCAACCAGGGAACTGATGCATTCATGCCGCAGGTCGTGGAAGCGCAGATTCTGAAGGAAAAGGTCATGCTTAACCTCGCTTGCGGATACGCCGCGTTCTTCCGCTTCCTGTTCGTATGCGTGGCGGGCCCGCTGCACGGCCCGCTGAAACGCTCCTGACAAACTTGTGCCGTTTTTGCTGAAGAGTGGTCCCTCCGTCTGGCGGGGGAGGGACCTAAGGGTTTTCGTCGCCTCCAGTGTCAGTGGGACGGTACGGGTATCGCCGTTCTTGGTCAGTGGTAGCCTGACGACGCGCTTGCTGAGGTCGACATATCGCCATTCCAGATTCAGGATCTCGGAACGACGCATCCCAGTCTCAACTGCGAGTCGAATTATCGTCTGGAGGTCGGGAGCGAAGCGGGCAGCATGAAGAACGTAGTCAAGTTCCTGGCGACTGACGCGCCGTTCCCTTGCCTTGCTGTTCGGTGGCTTGCGGATCCCGCTTATCGGATTGGTGTCGAGCATTAGCCAGTCTCTTTGGCACACCGTCAAGACTGCTGAGAGGCAGTCGATGTATCGGCGTGCGCTGGCCGGCTTCAGGGAAGAGCGAAGCAATTTGTCCCTTTCGATAACGAGATCCTGCCTGGAAATCTCACTTACCTGACGATTTCGGAGGGACGACCTCGTCCAATACCGAAGCAGATATTGCTCAGACTGATGCCCTCGTTTGGCGGGGAGGACTTCGGCATAGTACCGGTTGATGGCATCGGCCAGCGTGAACCTGGCAGATGTCGAGGCTGACCTGTTGCTTCCGGCCTCGCCAACGCCATGCTCCAGCAGGATTCTCTGATGGGTTTCCCATCGCTGTGCTTCGACTTCAGTCTCGAAGCTCTGGGTGACTGTGTGGCCCTTGACGGCGAGACGTACCTGGAATTTGCTACCACGTCGGCGAATACTCATTGCTCTGACCCCTTGGACAGAGCCTGGACAGGAAGGAACTGAAGCCGTGTGAATCCCCGCCAGACAAGGCTTCCGGGCATGTGTCGAACCGGATCATCAACGAAGTGCGCGGGATCAACCGGGTCGTCTACGACATCTCGGGGAAGCCGCCTGCGACGATCGAGTGGGAATGATTTAGACTGCTCCCAAGCCGTCCCGGGAGCGCCGGTTTTCCCTGTTTTTCCGTTAAAAAACATGGGGTTACTGTCCGATTCGATCCGTTGCAATCCGGACAGTGCCCGAAGGAAATGTCGGTATTGTTGACGGTATCGTCATTTCTCCCTCGGACGGCCTCGTCCGATACCGTCAAAGCGGTATGACGGTATCGGCTGACGGTATACGTTCGAGGAGTTCTTATGCTCACCGACATGCAGTTGCGAGCGCTGAAGCCTGCCGAAAGAATCTATAAGGTCACCGATCAACGGGGGCTCTATGCGGCGGTGACGCCGTCAGGCGCGGTGAGCTTCCGGTACGACTACCGGTTGAACGGTCGCCGGGAAACCCTGGTTATCGGTCGGTACGATCCATCACTTTCCGCACGGAAGCCACGCAAGGCAGACGAACTCGGATTCGGAATGGCTATCAGCCTCCCGGAAGCCCGGCTTCTACGCGATCAAGCCTACGGAGCAACCCAACGCGGAGAAAGTCCTTCACGTGCGAAAGTCGAGAAACGGGTCGAGGCGACCGAGGCACTGACGTTTGGTAAGTGGGCGGAGAAATACTTTGTGGAGACTGCCCTTGCCGACTCAACACGAGCGATGCGCAAATCGGTATACCAGCGGAATCTCGCGTCGGAATTTGGCCGGCTGAAGTTGGAAGAGATCACGCCCGCACGACTAATGGCGCGCTGCGAGAAGATCAAGGAGAGGGGCGCCGCGGCCCCTGCCGTGCAGGCGCGCGACATCGTTCTGCAGGTCTACCGTTTCGTGCAGGCGCGGGGACTAAAGGTGGACAATCCTGCGGAGGCCATCCGCCCGTCTGCCATCGCCAGCTTCAAGCCGCGTGATCGGGCACTGTCGCCTGCCGAAATCCACGTCTTTTTCAGTGCACTGGAACGGACGCCGACGATGCCTACGCTGCGTCTTGCTATCAGATTCATGCTGCTCACGCTGGTGCGCAAGTCCGAGTTCATTCTGGCGATGTGGGGTGAGATAGATTTCAACGCCGCAGTCTGGACAATTCCGAAGGAACGGATGAAGGCCGGTCGCCCCCACATTGTCTATCTGAGCCAACAGGCTTTGGATATTCTGGTTGCATTCAAGACGTGCTTCGGAGCGAGTTCGTACGTGCATCCCGGCCGCTATGAGACGGCTTCCCCAATAAGTGCGGCGACCCTGAACCGTGTTATCGACAGCACGGTCAAGCTGATGCGCGACGACGGGGCAGATTTTGATCCTTTCACGGTGCACGATCTGCGTCGGACAGCCAGCACGCTGTTGCACGAAGCAGGGTTCAACACCGACTGGATCGAGAAATGTCTCGCTCACGAACAGCGTGGCGTGCGCGCGGTCTATAACAAGGCGGAGTATGCAGAGCAGAGGAGGGCGATGCTCCAGGCGTGGGCAGATATGCTGGACGGCTGGATTGCTACGAATCCAGAGGCAAGCGTCCTAGCGTTGGCGCAGCCTCCCAAGACTCGTGAGTACGTCTCTTGAGCTCGAACTTCTGTGTGCTCAAGAATGTACCCGTTTGCACTCGGATCGCCATGTTTGACGCTGGACCGCAAGAAACAGAATTTGGTAGTACGTCGAAAATGTTTTTGATGAATCGGACTCCTATTTATCACGGAAAACCTTGTTTTGGTTCTGGGAGAGGACTCGAATTGAATGAGTAACCTTCTGAAAATCGCAAGAAAATTACTCTCTATCTCAGCGATATACGCACTTGTATGCGCAAAAGACCAAGATACTTGTATGCGCAAAAGACCAAGATCTCAGCGGCGCATTATCGTTTCCGTGAAACGATTCCGATATTTCGCTTGGGACGAGGGCAGTAAATCGCACCCGCTATCCGGTCTTTTTGCCCAGGAAGTTACAGCATGCAGACTCGGCTAAAGTCTACAGTCCGACGGTAGACGTTCCGGTTCAGCCAGGGAACAAACGTGTATTCGTCGTATGCGTTGCTGCCCATATAAATCCAATTGCTGAGAATGTTGGACATTACCGTCTCCTACCCTTTCCGTTACTAGTTGGTCGCGCCTGGTTTGCGGCATACCCGCTCCAAGCCACGTTCTAGCGCCTTCTGATCCCATGGTGCCGGGCTGCTACCCGAGCGGCTGCAGCACGTCACCGCCATAGAGCAAGACCGCACGCCGCATCGACACCGCCATTTCGCCTAAAAAGTGATCCGAGAAGCCGGTCTTTACGATTGGTATCCGGATCGTGGATGTTTGCAGAGGAACACGGCTGACGCGACACCATTCGTCTGCCGCGGCCAGCGCGACCGCAGATACCGGATATTTTCATCAAGTAGTACAGGATGACTAAGATAGGTCAAAGTACAAAATAAAGCAAGGAAGCCTGGACAGTACGCCCATCGGCCCGTGTCAATCGAAGGCAGGGACTCGGTCGCCCACGCCGCCTGCCGGAGCGGAAAGCCCTATCCCGCGACTAACGGAGTGGCTGGCTGATCCGTACGCTCACCAAGGCAGGGAATTCCCTGTCTTTCTTCTTTTTTTGACTTTTGTATCATGACCTAACTTTGGTGGTATTTTCTACTTATGGCGCCACGGGAAGCGTTTGCAACCTGGTCGCCGATTGACGGTTCAGGAGTCGATCATGGATGAAGTCGCGCACAAGGCGTTTGCGGAAGACGGCGCCGTTCTGGTCAAAGGTCTTCTCAGCGAGCAACAGTTGGCAAGGTGCCGGCAGGTCTTCGACTGGGGCATTGAAAACCCAGGGCCCATGGCCTGCAGCCTGTTCGAAGGCACGGAGCACAAGACGCACAACGACAACGCCAATCCGTTTGCGAAAGAGCGTCTGGACGAGCTGGCTGGAGAATTGCCATTCGGCCGACTGCTCACGGATCTGTGGGGCTCGGATAGCGTCTGGTATTTCGCGGAGGAGCTGTTTCTCAAAAGCGGAGGCAAGAGTGGTCGCTCGCCGTGGCATCAGGACACGTCCTACCTGCCATGGGAGGGGTTGCACTTCGCCAATGCGTGGATCAGCTTCGAGGCCGTACCCAAACAAAATGCGCTCGAGATCGTGCGCGGCTCGCATCGAGGCCCGCGTCACGACGGCACGACCTTTCAAAATGCTGAAGATCCGACTGATCCTCTGCATGGCGGCGATGCGTGGCCGCGCCTACCGAATATCGAAGCTGAGCGCCGGGTCGACCCCGCTGCCTACGACATCATTTCGTGGGCGACGGAGCCGGGCGACGTCCTGCTGCTGCATCCCGGCGTGCTGCACGGCGGCGGCGCGGTGGACGCCGCATTTCCAGATCGCCACACGCTCGTGCTGCGCTTCTTCGGCGACGACGCGGTTTTCAGTCCACTTCCACAGCCGAGCGTCTCGGGCTTCACACCGGCGGGCGTCCTGTTCCTCGATGACCTTGCCGGGTTAAAAGAAGGTGATCCGTTTCGCGCGCCGTGTTTCCGTCAACTCGTGTGACCATAGGAACCCACATCATGACAACGTCCACCAGGCGGCAATCGGTCGTTCCGCCGCCGTTCCAGGCGTTCTACGACGCTTACCATTTTTCGCCCGCGACACGCGTGGGCGACACGATCTGGGTCTCCGGCCAGGTTGGCATCGGCCCCGATATGAAAGCCGGCGAAGGTATGGAGGCGCAGGCCCGCATTGCCTTCGAGTCCCTGAAAGCCGTGCTCGAGAGCGCGGGCGGCAGCCTTGCAGACATTGTGGAGCTGACCACGTTCCACACGGACCTGCGCGGCGAGATCGAGGCCTTTTCGGCGGTCAAGGACGCGTACTTCCCGGCGCGCTATCCGTCGTGGACCGCGGTTGGCGTAACACAACTGGCGCTTCCCGAGTTGTGCATCGAGATTCGGGCTGTGGCGGTGGCAGGGTGCGGCGAGGGCTGAGCGGTCCGGTCCCGGGACGCCTGGTTTGAATCAAACGATATGTACTGCAAATGAACGTGGTATAGGACGGAGAGTCATGATGAGAAGGCACACAATCGGAGCCGCATCTGCCATCACGGCGGCGTTATTGTTCATGGCCGGCGTGGCCGCTGCCGGCGACCTCACGCCGGTCGGCGGCGAGCGAGCGGCCAGCAAGGACGGGCTCGTCCCGGCGTTTGCCGGCAGGGAGGCCACGCCTGCAGGCTGGGAATGGGGCAAGGTTCGCGGCGAGTTCTGGTCGCACAAGAACGAGAAACCCTTGTACACGATCGATGCGTCGAACGTCGACAAGTACGCCGACAAATTAGCGCCGGGGCAGATCCAGCTCATCAAGCAGTCGAAGGGTTACCGCATGGACGTCTATCCGTCCCACCGCGAATGCCAGTTGCCGGACTTCGCCGAGCAGAATTCGAAGGCTAATCTCACGACGGCGAAACTCGCTTCGGATGGTGAGACGGTGCAGGCCGCAGTGCTTCCCGGGGTGGCTTTCCCGCAGCCGAAGAGCGGCGCCGAAGCGATCCTCAACTACGAGACGCGCTATCGCGGCGAGGGTATCGAGTGGTCACCGGTTGTGACATCCATTTCTCCGCGCCCCGGCAGTAGTGACTGGATCGACGCAATCGGCCCGCAGGCGTTCTATTTCCCGGCGGGCAAGGAGGGCAAGACCACACCGCAGGACGTCGATCAGTTCAACCTCGGCGCCTATTTCTCGGTCGATTCGCCCGCGGCGCTGGCCGGACAGGCATTCGTGCAACGCCAGTACTTCGACAAGGACTCGGAGACCTACTACTACTTCCCTGGACAGCGGCGCGTGAGACGCATGCCGGCCTATACGCACGATGCGCCGCTGATCGGCTTCGAAAACCAGTACCTGATCGACGAATCCAACATGTTCAACGGCTCCATCGACCGCTTCAACTGGAAGCTCGTGGGCAAGAAGGAAATGATCGTCCCGTATGACGATTTCGGCATGTACACCTTCAAGGACAAGCTGCACGACGTCGCCACGCCCAACGGCATTTCGTCCGATCATCGTCGTTACGAGGTGCACCGCGTCTGGGTGGTCGAGGCAACGCTTAAGCCATCGGCCCGCCACGTCGCTTCGAAAAAGGTCTTCTATCTGGATGAGGACAGCTGGCTCGCGCTCGTGGGCGAGGACTATGACGCGCAGGGCAAGCTCTGGAAGATGCGCGAGAGCTACCCGATCCCGGTATGGGAGTTGGGCGGCGCCTGCGATAACGAGCCGATGGCGCAGTACGATCTCAACAATGGACGCTACGTCTTTGACGCCTCGTCGATCGGCCAGGGCAAGGACGTCCGCTGGTACCAGCAGGTCAACGATCCTCGTTTCAAGACGGACTTCTACTCGGCCGAATCCCTGCGATCGGTGAGCGAGCGCTGAAGTTCGGCAAACCACAAAGGGGGCCGGCGCGCATCGATGAGGCGCGCTGGCAATGAGATTGGCGGCAGGGGAGGGTGATGAAAACGAAGACGATAGGAAGGACTGCGACAGTTTCGCTGGCGATCGCCGGCGCGGCTGCCACCTCCAGCGCGTATGGCTACGAGTTTACGACCGGGATCAACGATCTTACCGGCTCGTGGGTGACCAACCTCACGGCGGGCGCAGGCATCCGCACCAAAAACCCGAGCTGCTCGCTCACGGGTGACCCGAACGCGTTCGACTGTGGAGCAGGCGCTAACGTGAACCAGTGGGGCGTTGGCGACAACGGCAACCTGAACTATCGCAAGGGTCAGCCCTTCAGCACCTACGTCAGCGCGACGAGCGAGCTGCTCTTCAAGATGCCGAGCGAGGGACTCAAGTTCATGATTCGCGGCACCGGCATGTACGACTTTCTTGCCGGTGATACGAACAGAACCCCGCTATCGAGCACCGCGTCGGCACAGGTCGTCTATGACGTGCAGTTGCTCGATCTATGGGGCGAGAAGGACTTTACGATCGGTGGTAACGCCGCGCATGTGCGGCTCGGCAATCAGGTGATCAACTGGGGAGAAAGTATCTTCGCGATGGGTGGCGTGAACGCCACTAATTCTCTCGATGTCCAGAAGCTGCTGATTCCCGGCTCGCAACTGAAGCAGGCGCTGCTTCCGGCGCCCATGATTAGCTTCGCCGCCGATCTTTCTCATGGTTTTAGTACTGAGGGTTACTATCAATTTTGGTGGAACGGCAACCGCTATCCACCGGTCGGTTCCTACTGGTCAGTGTCCAACAGCCTCGGCCGCGGGACGGAGCCATATACGGTCAGCACCAACAACCTCAACGTAGCCGGCCCGAGTGCAGGCACGATCGCCGGGCCTGCCAGCGGCAACCAGGACACGCTCAACGGCATCTACACGGGTCTCGTCAACGGCGCTTTCGCCGGGCCGCCGTACAACGTGATTGGCCTTCCGGTCGAGTGGCAGGCACCATCAAAGTACAAGCCCCAGTTCGGCGTGAAGTTCAACTATTCGCCGCGCTCGTTTGACGCAAACTTCGCGATTTACTACCTCAACTATACCGACAAGTCGCCGGTGCTTTCGTCGCTGGCCAACGGGACATTGCAGTGGTCGTATCTGCAGAACCGTCAGCTCTTTGGAGCGAGCGCAAACTTCGGGCTTGGTCCCTGGGCGATCGGCACGGAGCTTTCGTACCGGCCTCATGATGCCGTGGCGCTGTCGAGCTGCTATGGCGCGGGTGGCCCGCTGGACCTGAACACCAACGGCGTGGCAGGCATCGACTGCCAGCAATGGGCCGATAAAAAGAGATTCCAGTACGACATCAACGGCATTCTCGCGCTCACGCGCAGCGAATATCCGTTTCTCAAACTGATCGGCGCAGACGCTGCGGCGCTCACCTGGGAACTCACGTGGATCTACTACCCGGGCCTGGGCTCGAATGGCGTTACGCGCACGGTCAACGGGCAGAGCGTCACGCAGGTGCCGATGGCGGGATATTTCCCATGGCTGAACAACAACTCGAACCTGGGCTATCCCATCGCTATGGGACAGGGAACGTCGAGCTCGGTGGGCGCCACGGTGGACTTCAACTGGACCTATGACGGTTCTCTGATTCATGGCTGGCAGGTGACGCCGGGCATTACATTTGCCGATGGCCTGTACGGCTATACACCAACGCTGAGCGCGAACTACATGCAGGGGGCGAAGTCGTTGAACCTCTACGTGCTGTTCAACCAGAACCCGACGGTGTGGCAGGCGGGGATCAACTACACGCTGTTCTGGGGAGGGCACAACACGGTCGGACAGCCTTATGCGGACCGAAACTTCGTCGGGATGTTCGTCACCCGCAACTTCTGACGATTCATCAGCCAGAGGGCGATCCCACGTATGGGATCGTCGAAACACCTGAAGGGATAATGCCGTGTTAAATCGCCTGGTAAAAACGCTGGAAAGGGTCTTCTTCGGTTACCGTGCGGCGGTGCTCGTGAGCATCGTCCTGTTCACCGCCGTCATGGCCTTTTTCGCGGTGCAACTGCGCATGGACGCGGGCTTCGAGAAGCAGATGCCGATCGGCCACGAATACATCCAGACCTTCCAGAAATACCGCTCCGACCTGCTCGGCGCGAACCGGATCACCGTGGTCGTGCGCGCCCGCAAGGGCCCGATCTGGACGAAGGAGGGCCTTACG
The DNA here is from genome assembly GCF_050436245.1 of Paraburkholderia sp. MM6662-R1. Classification (NCBI taxonomy): domain Bacteria; kingdom Pseudomonadati; phylum Pseudomonadota; class Betaproteobacteria; order Burkholderiales; family Burkholderiaceae; genus Paraburkholderia; species Paraburkholderia sp. MM6662-R1. The sequence goes on from NZ_JBNDLV010000001.1 coordinate 4,394,602, forward strand.
CGTCTGTACAAGGTGACCCAGGCCGTCTCGTACCTGCCGAACGTGGACCGCATTGGCGTGCAGTCGCTGTGGACGCCAAACGCCTACGTGAACGAGATCACCGACGAGGGCTTCCGCGCAGAGCCGATCATCTCCGGCACGATCACGCCGGACCAGCTCACGCCGGACGTCGTCGCGAAGATCCGCCGCGCGACCACACTCGGCGGCTATGTCGGCACGCTCGTTTCGCACAACGAAGACAGCGCCATGATTACGGCCGAGCTCAACGAGCGCGACCGCAACGGCAAGGTGCTCGACTACGTAGCGTTCAACCACCTGCTCGAAGCGCAGATCCGCAAGCCGTTCGAAGACGCGGGCTATGAAATCCAGATCATCGGCTTTGCCAAGCAGATTGGCGATATCGCCGATGGCGCGACCGCCGTGCTCGGCTTCTGCGGCATCGCACTGCTGCTGACTGCGCTCGCGGTCTACTGGTACTGCCATTCGGTGCGCTTCACGGTGCTGCTGATTTCATGCTCGCTGACGTCGCTCGTCTGGCAATTCGGCACGCTCAAGCTGCTGGGCTTCGGACTGGATCCGCTCGCGGTGCTGGTGCCATTCCTCGTCTTTGCGATTGGCGTCTCGCATGGCGTGCAGCAGGTCAACTTCATCGTGCGCGAGATCGCGCACGGCAACAGCTCGTTCGACGCAGCGCGGCACAGCTTCAGCGGTCTGCTGATTCCGGGCGTGCTGGCACTTGTCACCGCATTCGTCTCGTTCATCACGCTGCTGCTGATTCCGATTCCGATGGTGCGGGAACTGGCCATCACGGCTTCGCTGGGGGTCGCATACAAGATCGTGACGAACCTCGTGCTGCTGCCGGTCGCGGCGTCGTGCTTCAACTTCACGAAGCGCTATGCGGACAGTGCGCTCAAGCGCGGCGAGCGGCGCTCGTCGTGGCTGCGGGGGCTCGCGCGCATCGCGCAGCCGCGCTATGCAGGCGCGACCGTGGCATTGACGCTGGTGGTGTTCGCACTGGCCGCCTGGCAAAGCCGCGACCGCGTGATCGGCACGCTTCAGCCGGGCGCGCCGGAACTGCGTGCGGATGCGCGTTTCAACCGCGATGCCGCGTCGATTGCGTCGAGCTACGACATCGGCCTCGACTGGCTCACGGTCGCGATCGAGTCGGCGCAGAAGGGCTGCGATAACCCGGCGGTCGGCCTGTACGAGGACGACCTCACGAGTGCGATGCGCACCGAGCCCGGCGTGGTATCGGCACAGTCGTACTCGGCGATGCTGCGCCGTTACAACCAGGGCTACAACGAGGACTATCCGAAGATGAATGTCGTGCCGATCGACCCGGAGAACTATGGGGCGGTGTCGGTGGACGTCGGTCGTGTCAAAGGCTTCATGAAGGCGGATTGCAGCATGACGGCCGTGCATCTGTTCCTCACCGATCACAAGGCCACGACGATCAGCCGGATTCTGGATGACGTGAAGACGTATCGCGCAACGCATCGGTTCCCGGGCATTGCCGTGCGTCTCGCAGCCGGCAATGCGGGCGTACTCGCCGCAACCAACGAGGAAGTGGCGGCAAGCGAGCTGCCGATGATGCTTTACGTGTACGCGGCGATCCTGATCCTCGTGTTCCTCGCCTACCGCGACTGGCGCGCGATGCTGGCGTGCTGCCTGCCGCTATCGGTGGCGACGTTCATCGGTTACTGGTTCATGAAGGAACTGCAGATCGGGCTTACGGTAGCCACGCTTCCGGTGATGGTGCTGGCCGTGGGCATTGGCGTTGATTACGCGTTCTATATCTACAACCGGCTGCAGGTGCATCTGGCGGGTGGGCAGAACATCGTCAAGGCGGTGCAGCACGCGATGCTCGAAGTGGGCGTGGCGACGATTTTCACCGCGATCACGCTGGCGATCGGGGTGGCGACCTGGAGCTTCTCGGCGCTGAAGTTCCAGGCCGACATGGGCAAACTGCTGGCGTTCATGTTCCTCGTGAACCTGCTGATGGCGATGACGGCGCTGCCCGCACTGGCTTCGGTGCTGGAACGGTGGTTCCCGAGGCGCAAACCGGCGCGCGCGCCCGGACTCTTCAGTCATTGAACATGGGAGACGCAGTCATGATCAAGATGCTTGTTGCCTGTGCCGCGCTGTGCGCGAGTGCGGCAGTCTGGGCCCTGCCGCCGGGAACCGTTGCGCAGTGGGCGGCGATGCCGGCGCGCGCATGGGCGGGCCCATCCCACATGATGTTGCTGGACGCCGCGCGTGCGGGCAAACGCATCGTGGCGGTGGGCGAGCACGGCGTGATCGTTCTATCGGATGACGAAGGAAAGACGTGGCGCCAGGCCCGGCAGGCGCCGGTCTCGGCCACGCTTTCGGCGGTGACGTTCATCGATGCGCAGCGCGGCTGGGCGGTCGGCCAGTGGGGCGTGATTCTCGCGACCACCGATGGCGGAGAAACGTGGGAGAGGCAGCGCATGAATCTCTCGGTGGACCAGCCGCTGTTCTCGGTTCTGTTCACGAACGAGAGGGATGGCCTTGCGGTAGGCCTGTGGTCGCTAATGCTGGCCACACACGATGGCGGCAAGACGTGGGTCAAAGTGACCGTGCCGAAGCCGCCAGGCGGCACGAGGGCGGACCGCAACCTGTACCACATCTTCGCGGACCGTCAGGGCGCGCTTTTTATCGATTCGGAACAAGGCATGGTGCTGAAGTCCACGGACGGTGGCGCGAACTGGAGTTATCTGGCGACGGGCGGCAAGGGCACGCTGTGGACGGGCGTGGCGCTACCCGACGGGCGGATCGTGGTGGGCGGCCTGCTGGGCAGCCTGTACCAGAGCAGCGACGGCGGAGCGACGTGGGCGGCGCTCGACTCGGGCACGAAGAGTTCGATCACCGATCTCGTGGCGACTCGAAACGGATTGATGGGCGTCGGGCTCGATGGCCTTGTGTTCCGGCAACGCGAGGGCAGCACGTCGTTCGAGGTTCAGCAGCGCGACGATCGCGCGACGCTCACCGCTGCAGTGATCGATGACGCCGGAAAACCGGTGTTGATTTCGCAGGACGGGGCGCTGACGGCACGTTGAGAAACGCCAGTCGCTACATTGTCAGAACGTTCTCCTTAGGTGCAGAGAAGAAAGGGGAGAAATAATGAAACTGAATTGGGCATCAAGCATGGATCGGAAAAATAAGCCGGATGCACAGACCCGGCGTCAGCTGCTACGTGTTACGGCGTTGGGGGCGGCGTCACTCGCCGCCGGCGGCATGTCGCTGGCACAAGCCGCCGTAACCAAGCCCATCAACGGCGACATTCTGGACGTCGCGATCGTCGGCGCGGGTCTAGCAGGACTGACCGCGGGTCGCGACCTCAAACAGGCCGGATGTGATTCGTTCGTCGTGCTCGAGGCACGCAACCGCGTCGGTGGACGCACGTATAACCATGACCTCGGGCATGGCGTCGTTTCCGAAGCCGGAGGGCAGTGGATCGGTCCCGGCCAGACGGCGATCTTCGATCTGGCGCGTCAACTCGAGATCGATACGTTTCCGAGCTGGTACACCGGCAAGACCGTGGTGATGGCGGAAGACGCCACGGTGGCCCAGGACTTCCATGGTGGGACTGGCGGCGATGACACGATCGGGAACCGGCTTGCCGAACTGTCGCGCGGTGTGCCGTCCGGCGCGCCGTGGACGGCGCCTCATCTGGCGGAACTGGACAAACTCTCCTACGGCGAGTGGCTCTTGCAGCAGGGGGTGAAATACGAGGACGGCTACTTCCTCGCACTAGCCGCGAAGCTGACCACGGGCGGCGCGCCGGCGCAGCTGGGTCTGCTGCATTACTTATCGATGATCAACAGTGCAAGCTGCAACTACACGCAGCTCGAAGCGTTCAAGGGCGGCGCGCAGGAAACACGCATCGTCGGCGGCTCGCAGCGTCTGAGCATCAAGATGGCCGAGCAACTGGGCGACAAGGTCAGGCTGTCCTCGCCGGTGCGCAGGATCGCGGGCTGGGATCGTGATGTCGTTGAGCTTCACACCGATCAGGGCGTCCTCAAGGCGCGTCGTGTGATCGTTGCGATGAATCCGGCCCTGTGCAATCAGGTGGTTTTCGATCCGCCGTTGCCCGGCGGACGGGCGCAACTCCAGCAGAACTGGCCCACGAACGCCCCCATGCGCAAGACGGTCCACGTCTACGACAAGCCGTTCTGGCGTGACGCCGGATACTGCGGAACGATCTTCCAGGTCGGCGGCCCGGTCTTCATGGCCTACGACAACTCGCCTCCCGATGCATCGCTCGGCGTGATCGCCGCATTCGTTGCACCGGGGATGCTGCCGCACGACTCGGCGATGGCCGAAAAGACACTGTCGGCCACTTATGCCAAGGCATTCGGGGACCGCGCGCTGCATCCGACGCAGTTCCACGATTACGACTGGGGCCGGGTCGATCCCTGGACCCTGCATTGCATCAATCCTATGCCGCCGGGCTTCTGGACGAAGTGGGGCAAGTATCTGCATCCCGAAGTGGGGCGTCTGATCTGGTCAGGGACCGAAACCGCGGACATCTGGGCCGGCGCAATGGACGGCGCAGTGCGTTCGGGCCACCGCGCTGCCTTGCAGGCGCTGGCCGGCTTCACTCGACGCGGCGAGGTGGCGTGAATGAAACGCACATGGATCGTGAGCGCAGCCGTCTTGCTGGCAGGTGTCGTGAGCGTTGGAGCGCTCTACGGACGCGATTACTTCGACGGCATGCAGTTTGAGAAAGCGATGAGCGAGGTCGACAAGACAGAGGTGGCCAACGGCGGCCCCTGGCCGCAACGTCAGGAGACCTGCTACTTCTGTCACGGTGCGCACGGGCAATCCGTCAACGCCTCGTATCCGGCGCTGTCCGGACAGCCCGAGGCTTATCTCGTCGCGCAGTTGCACGCGTTTGCCGATGGGCAGCGACTCGACCCCTACATGGGTGCGATTGCGAGGGAGCTTACGGATGAGCAGATCAAAACACTGGCTGTCTATTTCTCGCGGCAGATGCCGGTCCAAAGTGAAGCGGAGCGCGGCCAGCCGGCGCTCGAACAGCGCGGCATGGCACTCGTCGCGGCGAAAAGCTGCCAGGCCTGCCACGGGGCATCGTTCATGGGCCGGGAACAGATTCCACGGCTGGCCGGCCAGGGCGAAGCCTATCTCGCGAAGCAGCTTGCTGCGTTCAAGACGGGCGAACGTCGTGACCCGAGCGGCGCAATGAACGGGATGGCCGCTACATTGTCCGGCGAAGACATCCACGCGGTGGCCAGCTACCTTGCGGGGTTGAGCCCGGGAGGCGGCAGCGCAGGCATGCAATAGCCGCTATGGCGTAGAGCTACAGGAGTCGGGAAGAAGCAGGAAATAACCTGCTTTTTTTTAAATCTATGTATTTTGTAACATGACCTATATTTGGTATTATGTTCTATAACATCGGAGCGCATTATCGCGGCAAGCCCGGCATCTAGCCGACGCAAACATTCCACCAATCAGGTTTCAGGAGGCAGGTATGGCAAGGCACCCCGTCGTCGTTTATGGCGCAAGCGGTTACACCGGCATGTTGATCATGGACTGGCTCATCGACCAGGACATTCCCTTTACGGCGGTTGCGCGCAATGCGAAGCGTACGCAGGACATGATGGCGCAGCGAGTCGTGCGCCTCGAATCAGCGAACTACGAAATCATCGAGGCCGACCACAATGTTGATGCGCTCGTGAATGCATTTCGAGGTGCGAAGGTCGTGTGCACCACCGTCGGGCCGTTCTTCGATTTCGGGCTGGTTGCGGTAGAGGCGGCACTCAAGGCAGGTTGTCACTACCTCGACACTACTGGCGAGCAACACTTCATCCGCCAGGCGCGCGATCAATTTGGCGAGTTGTGCCGTCAGGCTGGTCTGCTGTTGTCGCCGTCGAACGCGTACATGTACACGTTCGCGGAAATTGCCGCCGAGCTGGCACTCGAGACGCCGGGTGTCGACGCGCTCGAGACGGCGACCTTGACGCGGGGCCCCCGCGGTGCCGGCGCCGGTGTGAGCGTCGGCTCCACGGCGACCATCTTCGGAGGCTATCGCCAGGAGTCGTGCTATCTGTGGGAAAAGGAGCTGGTGCCGCATGAGAAGCACGCTTCATTCAACGTTGCCTCCCCCGATTTCCTTCAGCCCGTGTTCGCGCTCCCTTGGGGTGGCACGTCGCTGCCGGTGTACTTCGAGCACGATCCGCGCGTGCGCAGCTGCATTTCTTGCGTGGGCTTCTACGACAACAACGCGATGCAGATGGTGCATGCGCTCGGACAAAAGTGGGATGCCGAGTACGCGAACCTGCCCCGCGAGCACCAGGATGCGGTGCTCAAGCAGCTCGTCGATTCCACCACGCCGGCCATGCCGCCGCGCGAGCGCACGTCGCTTCATCGCACGGTCGACTTCGCGATCGGTCGCGGCCAGCTTGCAGCGGTGCGTGCAACCCTGCACGGCATCACGCCGTACATCTCCACTGGCGCCATTCATGCGGCCGGTGCCATCAAGCTGCTTGACGGCGAGACCGCCAGGGTGGGCTTCGCTTCAGGTTCGAAGGCATTCGGACATCGCTATTTGCTCGGGTTCCTCGAGCAGCGTGGGCTCGCGCGCGCAACGATCGCGCAGCTGTAAGCACCGCGCGCGCAGATTCCGGACTGACTCAGGGAAACATGGGAATGGCAATCATTGACTTCTTCGACCGCGGTTGGCGCATCAACCCCAATGGCGTCGCCTACATTCAGGACGAGCGTAGCTATTCGTTCAGTGAGGTTCACACACTGTCGTGCCGCATCGCCAACGGCCTGCTCGCAGCCGGCTTCGAAAAAGAAGCGAAGGCGGCGGTCTGGGCCGACAACGACGTCACGGCATGGACTTGCACGCTGGGGCTGTGGCGTGCCGGGGTGGTGTGGATACCCGTGAACGGACGCACCGCACCGCAGGAGAATCAGTACCTGCTCGACGCGTTCGATTGCGAAGCGCTTTTCTTTCATCAGGCGTTCGCACCGGCGATCGAAGCGCTGCGTCCCAGCCTGCCCAGGGTCAGGCTCTGGGTCTGTATCGATGCCGATCTGCCGTGGGCGCCGTCGCTCGAGAAATGGAGCGCGGCGCAGCCCGCGACCGAACCGCGCGTCGATTACGACATGGACGACATCGTGACGCTTTCGGGTACGGGCGGGACGACCGGATTGCCCAAGGGCGTGATGAACACGCATCGTGCGTTTCAGACTTACTTCGCGCAGTTCATGATGGCGTATCCCTATGGCGTGGAGCGCCCGGTGAATCTCGCTGCAGCGCCCATGACACATACCGCGGGGATGCTGTCGCTGCCTTGCACCGCTCGCGGCGGTACGGTGGTCGTGCTGCCGAAGCCCGATCCGGCGCTTCTTCTCGCGGCGATCGCGAAGCATCGGGTCACGGAGTTCTTCCTGCCGCCGACGGTCATCTATCGACTGCTGGATATCCCGGGCATCGAGAGCCAGGATTTTTCGTCGCTCAAATGCTTCCTCTATGGTGCCGCGCCGATGTCGGTGGAGAAGCTCAAGCGCGCGATCGCGGTGTTCGGTCCGGTCATGGCGGGTGGCTATGGCCAGACGGAAGCCCCCGCGTCCATCTCCTATCTCACGCCTGCCGAGCACTTCGTCGACGGCAAGCTTGCGCCGGATAGCCGGCTCTCGTCGGTCGGCAGGCCCAACCCGCTGATCCGTGTCGAAATCATGAACGATCGCGGTGAAATCGTGCCGCAAGGCGAGACCGGCGAAATCTGCGTACGCGGCGACCTCGTCATGAAGGGCTACTACAAGGCGCCGGAGAAAACCGCGGAAACGATCGTGAACGGCTGGCTGCACACGGGCGACGTCGGCCATCTTGACCCGGAAGGGTACCTGCACATCACGGACCGCAAGAAGGACATGATCATCAGCGGCGGCTTCAACGTCTATCCGAGCGAAGTCGAGCAGGTGATCTGGGCGCATCCGGCGGTGCAGGATTGCGCGGTGATCGGCGTGCCCGACGAAAAGTGGGGCGAAGCCGTGAAGGCGGTAGTGGAGCTCAACGCGGGTCATAGCGTCAGTGCCGAAGAGCTCGTGGCGTTGTGCAAGGAGAAGCTCGGCTCGGTCAAGTCACCGAAGAGCGTGGACTTCATTGCAGCATTGCCGCGCAGCACGGCCGGCAAGGTGCTGAAAAAGGATCTGCGCGAGCAGTACTGGCAGGGAGAAACCCGCCGGATCTAAGTCAGCCACGTAGAGAAAAAACACCATGAGCGACATTTACATTGCCGGCATTGCGATGACCGTGTTCGGCCGGCACTTCGAACGCAGCATCGACGATCTCGCGGGCGAAGCATTACGCGGCGCGTTGAAGGATGCGGATTGTGGCGCCGAGGCGATCGGCGCGGCTTTCTACGCTGGCATCACTGCGGGGCCGTTGCAAGGCCAGCTGTCGATTCCGGGGCAGGTCGTCTTCAGCAAGATCGGCATTGAAGGCATCCCGGTCTACAACGTCGAAAACGCCTGCGCATCGGGCAGCACCGCCGTGCATCTCGCGGTACAGGCATTGAGGTCGGGTGCCTGCGATGTTGCGCTGGCGCTCGGTGCGGAGAAGATGAACGTCGCGGACAAGGCGAAGTCATTCGCCCTGTTCGAGGCGGGTTGGGACGTGACGCGCGTCGATGAGAACTTCGCCAGCCTGTTGAAGCTTGGCGAAGGCGTCGAGCCGCCGCCCGGTTCCGAGTCGGATCGCCCCTATAGCCGCTTCATGTCGGTCTATGCCGCGCTGTGCCGGTATCACATGAAGACCTACGGCACCACGCAGCGCCAGATCGGCGCCGTGTCGTCGAAGAACCATCTGCATTCGGTGCACAACCCGTATTCCCAGTTCCGCCAGGCTTTCACGATCGACGAGGTGCTCGCGGCGCCGCCGATCACATATCCGATCACGCTGCCCATGTGCGCGCCGGTTTCGGACGGCGCGGCGGCGGCGATCCTGTGCACGGGGGAGGGCTTGCGACGCATCGGTGCCGACCGCAGCCGCTGCATCCGGGTCGCGGCAAGCGTGGTTCGTAGCTTCACGCATCGTCGCCTCGACGAGCCGCAGAAGAACATCGGCCGCCTCGCGGCGCTGCAGGCCTACGAGCAGGCGAGTCTCGGTCCCGATGACATCGATGTCGCCGAGGTGCACGACGCGTCGGCGATGGGCGAAATCATCCAGGCCGAAAACCTCCAACTGGTTCCACCCGGTCAGGGCGGTCCGGCTGCCGAGCGCGGCGAGTTCACGCTGGGCGGGCGCATTCCCATCAACACGTCGGGCGGACTCGAATCGAAGGGACATCCATTGGGTGCGACGGGGATCGGTCAGCTTTACGAACTGGTTACCCAACTGCGGGGTGAAGCGGGGGCGCGTCAGGTACCTGAGGCGCGTCATGCGATTCAGGAAAATGGCGGTGGATTTCAAGGCGTCGAAGAGGCGGCGCTTGCCGTCCACATTCTGAGCAAGTCTTGACGGAGCAGGTATGGACGAAATGACGGAAACCCAGGCAGGGCGGCAAGACGACTCGCGCTCCGGAGTGAATCGCCGCACTTTCCTCAAGGGCGCGGCGGCTGCTGCCGTGGTGGTGCCAGCAGTGGCGGCCACGCAATGCTCACGTGTCGATTCTGCTGGACCCGTTGCGGAGGGCAGAATGTCTGCGGACATGGAGAAGTACCGCGCGCTAGGCGGCTGGGTTGAAAGGCCGGACGATATGCAACCCGAACTCGCTGGCGACGTGAGCGCGGATGTGGTTATCGTCGGCGCCGGTTTTGCTGGACTTTCGGCGGCGCTGGAGCTGGTCAGCCACGGAGCGAAAGTGGTCGTGCTCGAGCGTGAGTTCGCCGGATTTGGCGCGAGCGGACGCAACGCGGGCTATCTGGCCGGCGCGCTCGCGCTCGAATACGATCTGTTTCTCAAGGACATCGGCAATGAGAAAGGGAAGTCGATCGTCCGCTACTACGAGGACGCCGTCCCCTTCGTGGAAGGCAAGCTCAAAGAGTACGAGATCGACTGTGACTACAACCAGACGGGGATCATCCGCGCGGGAATCGATCCCGCCCAGGAGGAGAAGGTACGCGAGGACATGCGAACTGGCGCCGAGCTGGGCTTTCAGTCGGAGTTTCTTGATCAGGCTGAGATGCGCGCGCGCGGTATTCCGCCGGCATTTCTGTTTGGCAACTACGTGCCGCGCGGTGGCACGCTCCACCCCGGCAAGTACGTGATGGGTCTCAGGCGCGCGGCTCTGCGAGCCGGGGTTAAGCTCTACGAGAATACGCCGCTGCTGTCTTACGCGGAGGGGCCGGTCATCAAGGTGCAAACCCCACGAGGCAGTGCGAGCGCCCCGGTGCTGATGCTGGCCACCAACGCCTATACGCCGCAGCTTGGCCTTCTTGCAGACAAGGTCATACCGTTGCGGGTCTCGGCCATCGAGACCGAGCCGCTTTCCGATGCTCAGCGCAAGACCTTGGGCTGGCCGCGGCGCGAAGGCATCGTGACGGCACACTGGACCATGGAAAGCCACCGTCTGACCGTCAACAACACGCTTGTTGTGACGACGAAGCGGATACATTATCCATACGGCTCCAAAACGCCGAACGTGCCGGACTACGAGTCGTATCGCGAGCTGCGCACGGCGCTGCACGACCGCTTCCCGACACTCCAAGGTATTGCGTTGCGGGCCTGCTGGAGCGGCTATATCAGTTTGGCCAATGACGCGCTGCCGGTTGTAGGGGCGACAGGGGCGCACCGGAACATCTTCTACAGTGCCGGGTGCTCCGGACATGGCGTGGCCGCCCAATCCATGGTGGGAAACATGATTGCCGGGCGGATTCGCGGCATCGACAATCCGCTCCTTTCTGCGCTGGATCACAAGACACCATCAACGCTTCCCGAGCCCTTGCGATGGTGTGTGGTCAACGGGGCGCTGGGCGTGGTGAACGCGCTCGACGACCGCGTAAACCACAAGGCGCGCGCAGCGCAAGCGCAGCGGGCGTAATGTGCATAGCGCCATGGAATGCTTGCGGAGACCATGCCGCTCGCGGCCCGATTCGAGCATTGGGAGAGTCGCTCGATGATTGGCTACTGTGAATAGGGGTCCTATTAGGCGGGGACGAACGCTGCGTCACGCGCCCTCCATGTGGATGGTTGTTCAGCCTGGCGTAAGGTATAGTCATGTTTACCTAGAGAACGGTTCGTGTGACCGCGTTGCTTCGCTTCGGCGAGGCGTCATACTTCACTCAGGACGGAAAGCGATGACAGTGCCAAAAGAACCAAGCACCCGTAAGCGGCGCACGTCGAGTGTGGCAGCCTCCGCGGGAACCGCCCCGGACGGCCTGCGTGCCCAGGGCTTACGTACGCGGAATGCCATTATTCGTGTGGCAAGGAAGCTCTTGCTCGAGAGTGGTCCCATGGACTTCTCGCTGCGTGCCGTCGCCCTCAAAGCGGGAATCAGTGTCAGCAACCTCCAGTATTACTTCCCAACGCGGCCTGCCGTCCTGCGGGCGGTCATGGCGCCCATCATCGACACGTATCTCGATACGCTGAAACAGGCGCTCCAGAGCAACGTTTCGCCGCGTGCGACGATCGACGCCATTTTCGATCAGTCTGTGAAAGACGCGAAGGACTCGAAGAACATCGCGCTGTGGTGGCATTTCTTTTCGTTTGCGTCTACTGACCCGGAGTGCGGACAGTTGCGCGACGAATGGTACGACACCTTGACGACCGAACTTGCCACGCTCATTCGCGCGGCGAATCCGGAGCGTGGGGCGGCCGAGAGTGCACACATTGCCGTGCTGCTCATTTCGATGGCGGACGGCATGACAATGCATCTGGGCACTCCACGCGCCAAGCGCGCGTACATGCGAGGTTTCGAAGCGAAGTTTCTTCAGATCGCGCATGAGCTGGTATGGGGAAAGACGGTGGACGCAGAGGCCGCGTAGGGCAGCTCACGCCAGTAGAGGCACTGGCAGCCGCAGCGCCATGCCAGTGAAGAAAGAGGACAGGGGAATACCCTGTCTTTTTTTTTCACTCAGTGTTTTGTATTGTTACCTATGTTTGGTATGTTGATCTATAAATGTGGTGGCCGGGTTGCAGGGCGGTCCGGTCGACATGCATCCAGGAGAGGAGGAGTACCGAAATGATTCGACTGCACAAGTCCGTAGGGTTGCCGCTGGCAGGATTGACCGGTTTCGAAACACCGATGAGCGAGGAGGAGCGTGCGATCCAGGACACGGTCCACCGTTTCGCACGCGACGTACTGAAGCCCGTCGGCCGCGAACTCGACCGCATGACGCCGGAAGAAGTGATCGCGCCCGGTTCGCCGTACTGGGCGGCCATGATGGAAAGCGCGAAACTCGGCCTCGATCCGCAGCTTCTCGCGCAGCTTCCTGCGGACATGGCGGTGCGGATCGAATCGTTGATCGGCGAAGAACTCGGCTGGGGTGATGCCGGGTTTGCCATCTCGATCGGTGTGGCGCCCGCGCCGTTGATGATGGCGCAGTCAGTCGGCAATCAGGAGCTGATTGATATGTGCACGGGCAAGATTGGTTGCTGGATGAACACGCAGCCCGACCGTGGCACCGATGCCGCGATTCTCTACCGCGACGAGATCGGCGCGGGCGGCAAGCAACCGGTGGGTAACCTCACGGCGAAGGTGGGCGCGGACGAAATCGTCATCAACGGGCAGAGTTCGGCGTGGATCTCGAACGGCTCGGTCGCACAGGTGGCGCTCGCGTACATGGCGGCGGACTATGGCGATGGCTTCTATGGCACCGGCGAACATGGCTCATTCACCAATGGCGTGGGCATGATCATTCCGCTCGATCTGCCGGGTATCTCGCGCGGCAAACCGCTCGACAAGATTGGCCAGCGCTCGCTGCCGCAAGGCGAGATCTACTTCGACAACGTGAAGGTGCCCAAGCGTTTCGCCATTGCGTTGCAGGACGATTATCTCGGCAATCTGGCCTCGACCTGGTCGTTCGCAGGCACACACATGTGTCAGGTGTTCGTGGGGGTGGCGCGCGCCGCGTTCGACCTCGCGCTGGCGTATTGCCACGAGCGCAAGCAGGGTGGCGCGTTGTTGATCGACCACCAGATGACGCAACTGCGGGTTGGCGAGATGCTGCGCCGGCTGGAGATGGCGCGTTCGATCGCGCGGCGCAGCCTCGCTTTCTCGCGTCTGTCTCCGAAGAGCCATCCCTATGCGACGGCCCAGGCAAAGGTAAGCGTGACCGAAGAGGCGATGAAGATCACGCACGAGGCGTTCCAGCTGTTCGGCGGCAACGGCACTACCCGTGAATTTGCGATCGAGAAACTGTTCCGCGACGTGCGATCCGCACTGATCGAAGATGGCGAGAACTACCACCTCACGTTGCGTCTGGGCGTGCTGGCAGGAAAGCTCTATCAGAACGGGTGGACGAAGGAGTAACCACGCCTTCGGCGCCGAAGAATCGGTTCGGCGTTGGAGCTCGATGGCACTCGGATCGGGTTATCAGTTAGCAGCTAGTGTGAGGGCAGCGCCGTCAATCTAGGTTCGCTGAAGCGACAGATCTCGCGGTTCCCCGTTGAGGCGCACAAGTGATTCTCAAAGGAGTGCGAATGAGCTGCGCGGCAAGGTGTATCGACAAGATATGGAGACTTGCCTTTGACCGGGCAGTCGCGGTGACCCGCGCGGAGCGGGAGCGCCCTCATCACGTAGACAGAGTGAATATGGCAAAAAAATCTTCCGCGGACAGCGCTGCAAACCCGCAGCGCAGGCAATGGCTCAAATATGCCGGTGCCTCGGCTGCCGCGGGCACGCTCGCGATGGGTGCGCAACAGACGTATGCCGCAATTACCAGGACCGCGCCAGGCGCGGACGGCGTTCTCGACGTCGCCATCATCGGCGCGGGGCTGGCCGGACTGACCGCCGCGCGCGACCTGCGTCAGGCAGGCTGCGAGTCCTTTCTCGTGCTGGAAGCCCGGGACCGCGTGGGGGGGCGAACGCTCAACTACAACATCCCCGGCGGATACGTTTCGGAAGTCGGCGGCCAATGGATCGGGCCCGGCCAGACCGCCGTCGCGGATCTCGCACGCGAACTGGGCGTCGGGACCTTCCCGACCTACTACGACGGGAATACGGTCATTCTGGGCGGAGACGGTCGCGTGGCAGTCGATCTGAAGGGCACGTTCGGCACCGACGAGTCGGTCGGGGCAAAGCTCAGCAGGCTCTCGCGCGACGTGCCTTGCGGCGAACCATGGACGTCCCCGAAGGCCAGCGAACTGGACAAGCTCTCGGTCGGTGATTGGCTGGAAAAGCAGAATATCAAGCCTGAAGACCAGGTTGCATGGAATGGCAGCATCACGCTTTCGGGCGGCGCAGCGCCGGCGAAGATGGGGCTGCTGCATTTCCTTTCGATGGTCAATTCGGCGGATTGCGATTACTCGCAGCTCGATTCCATCAAGCACAGCGCCCAGGAGACCCGCTTCATCGGCGGCTCGCAAATCCTCAGCATCAAGATGGCCCAGCAACTTGGCGACAAGGTGCGCATGTCCTCACCGGTCCGCCAGATTTCCGGTTGGGACGGCGACATCGTCACCGTGCATACCGACCACGGCGAAGTGCGGGCACGGACCGTCATCATGGCCATCCATCCGGCTTTGTGTCATCGGGTGAAATTCGATCCGCCCCTGCCCGAGAAGCGCGCGGCCCTGCAGCGAGCCTGGCCCGCGCATTCCCCTGCACGGAAGACGGCCATGGTCTATCGCCGCCCGTTCTGGCGTGACAAGGGCATGAACGGCAGCATTTTCCAGTTCAATGGCCCGATCCTCTGGGCCTTTGACAACTCCCCGCCGGCCGCAGAGATCGGGGTCATCAACGCATTCGTCGAGAATGCGATGGTCCCGTCGGATCGGGACGCGGCAATGGCCATGCATAAGCAGTTCTACGCGCAGGCATGGGGCGACGAAGCGCTGTCTCCCATCGCCTATCACGATCAGGACTGGGGCCGGGCCGATCCGTGGACCATTACCTGCGTTTCCGCGATTCCGCCGGGATTCTGGAGCGCCCACGGCGAAGCGCTGCGCCCGTCGTGCGGCAAGCTGATCTGGTCGGGGACGGAGACTGCGAATATCTGGGCCGGCTACATGGATGGTGCCGTGCGTTCTGGCCATCATGGCGCGCTTCAGGCGCTGAATGCCCTGCGTCGCGCGTAGGAAGGCGACGATGAAAAAAATTCTATTGATTGGCATTCCTTTGGTTGTCGTCCTGTTGCTCGCAATTTTCGGTTCGGATCTGCTGGGTCTTTATCGCTTTCAGAGCTATATCACGACGTCGACCACGGCTTACCTGGCCGACGGCGGCGCCTGGCCGCATATGACCGATGTCTGCATGGGCTGCCATGGGGTCAAAGGCAATTCGCTCGATCAGGGGTATCCGAGCCTGGCGGGGCAGCCAGCGCCTTACCTGGAAGCCCAGCTCCACAGTTTCGCGACTGAGGCGCGGCGCAATCCGAACATGGGGCCTCTCGCGATGACGATGAGCGATCCGCAGATCAAATCGCTTGCTGAATATTTCTCCACTGTCACTCCTGCCGCGAATCGCTACTTCAAGCCGGATGCGCAACTGCGCGAGCAGGGGCAGCGCCTGGTGGCCACGGGCAACTGTGTCGCATGTCACGGTGCCCAATTGACGGGCCACGACCAGTTTCCGCGTCTGGCTGGTCAGGGATATGACTATCTGCTCGCGCAGTTCGACGAGTTCGCTTCCGGAATCCGCAGCGAACCCACTGGCGTCATGAAGAACCTTGCAACAGGCTTTTCGGCCGAAGACCGCAAGGCCATTGCCACCTATCTGGCAAGCCTGGAGCCGAAGAAAAATTGACCAATCAGATGCAACCGGAGTTAGGAGTTTAGTCATGGACCTCAGAACCTTAGTTCTTATGCTATCCAGTGCTGTGCTGGCATTGAGTTCATTTTTTTTCGGCTGGAAGATCGTCAGGAAACGAAACTATCTTCTCGGGCTGGAGATGTGGATCGTCGGTACCTCGGCCACGAACGCCATCGGATTTTTTGCTACTGGCAATGCAGTTTCCTATGAGATAGCACACTTCTTTGACGCGTTTTCTCGTGGGTTCGGCATGCCCATTATTGCCGTCGCGGGCTTGATGGCGATTACGCACGGCTACAGGCCATCAATTCGCCAGGACGTCGTGGTATTCGTCGCTTCCTTTGCGCTCACATTCGTCCTCGTCGGGGCGGATTTCATCTCCGGAGTTTTGCCCTACTTCTATCTGGCGATGTGGATCTGGCTGTCGATCTATCTCGCTTATTTCGTCAAGCGATTACTGGACATCGGCGCGATGCTCGAGGCGTTGGGAGTGGCAGTGGCGCTGGTGACATCGCTCGCGATTGCCGGCATTTACGACTTCTACAAGATCCCTGGAGAGGAAACCAACGTCGTGCTCAATTTCTTCATGCTTGCGTTGTGCACGTGGGCCTACTTCATGCCAGCCATCTATTACGGCTATTGCGCCTTGGAGCGGGTCCAAAGCAGGAGTGTGGCGTCAAATAACCCCATTCCTTATGGCAATTGAGCAAAAGCCCCCGCGGTTGCCGCGGTCCGATGCGACCGGAAGTCAAACGCGGGCAACGCTGAACGTTTCTCCTGGAGATTTGTGATGAATCAGACCTCGCGCGGGTTAATGCGCTTCACGGCCTGGAGCGCCATCATCGGCGCTCTGCTGGCGTACGCGAATGTTGGATTGTCCGTGGCGGTGACGGGCTCGGATGCGGATATGGTCCTGCACGGTGCATCGATGCTGGCATTGCCACCGGAGACCCGCGACCTGTTTCGCTGGAGCATGGCTGCCGACGTGTTCGGCTTCTACCTGCCTTTCCTCGCCATCGGTGGCTACTTTGTGCACGCATTTCGCGAGGAACTGGGCGCACTCGGCAACATGGTGGCGATGGCCGTCGTGCTGTACGTCATGGTGGGCGTGAGCGGCGCGGTCCTCCAGTTCGCAATCCTTCACCCGCTGGCGCACCTATATGCGGGCGGCGACGATGCCACGAGAAACGCCGCGGCGGCGGTATGGACGGCAATAGCCAATGGGACGCAAAACGGCCTTTGGTGGATCGAGGGTCCCCTCGTGCTCTTCTGGACGCCGATTGCCGCCAACGTGCTCAAGAGGGCAGGGTGGAAGGGATCGATCCTGCTGAAGATCGTCGGCGGGGCTTTCGGGATCTTCTTCCTGTTCGGCTTTTTCCCGGATCTCGACGCGCTTTCGAATGCGAGCGAGATGGTCGTCGTGCTGGTTCTGCCGTTGTGGATGTTGTTGTTCGGCTGGCAGTTGCTGCGCCGCGCACGAACGTTGCCGGCAAGCTTGCAGGGCGCTGGCGTGCCCACTTGAATCTACTCTCACATACATTTCAACACGGAATTGAATATGACTACCCTGATCGTGAGCTACCCGAGCACAGAAGGCGGGACGTTTGACCGCGAGTATTACCTTTCGACCCATGCTCCGCTTGTCCACTCGGCGTGGAGTGAGTTCGGTCTGCAATCGGCCGAGGTCCTGTTTCCATCATCAGAGCCGCAACCGTTCGCATGCGTAGCGATACTGCTTTTCAGGGATCCGGCCGGGATCGATAACGCCCTTTCCTCCGCGAAGGCCGCCGAGGTCATCGGCGACGTAAAGAACTTCACCAATACCACACCGACGATTTTCTGCGCGGACGACTGACCGATCGCGCGGCCTGACTGACTTCGCCCTTGCCGCCATCCCTGCATCGCATCACTGCGCTTTCGATTGCCGGAAAGTGAAAGGGGGCTCGACTCGCTCGACCCTTCTTGCGATGGCCGATACCAATGTGAACAATCAACTTGCCCTATGACATTACTGATTGGCATTCCTCTGGAAGTGGCCACCGGGGAGCGGCGTGTAGCAACCGTGCCCGAGGTGGTCGAGAAACTGATCAAGCTGGGGTTCGCAGTTGCCGTGCAAAGCGGCGCCGGCGCAGGTGCGAACTTTGGCGATGATGATTACCGTGCCGCGGGTGCTGAAGTCGTGGCAACGGCCGCCGAACTCTGGGCCCGCAGCGACATCGTGTTCAAGGTTCGCCTCCCGAGTAGCGAAGAAGTGGCCCTGATGCGCGAGGGTGGCACGCTGATCGGATTCGTGTGGCCGGCCCAGAACCCCGAACTGATGCAACAGCTGGCAGCGAAACGGGCCACCGTGCTGGCGATCGACTCGCTGCCGCGCACGCTCTCACGCGCGCAGAAGATGGACGCGCTCACCTCGATGGCGGGCATCAGCGGCTACCGGGCCGTCATCGAGGCAGCCCATGTGTTCGGCCGCTTCCTGAACGGTCAGGTCACCGCCGCCGGCAAGGTTCCGCCTGCCAAGGTCTTCATCGCCGGCGCCGGCGTCGCAGGCCTGGCTGCCATCGGCACCGCGGCGAGTCTCGGCGCGATCGTGCGCGCCAACGACACGCGCGCCGAGGTGGCCGACCAGATCAAGTCCCTCGGTGGCGAATTCGTCAAGGTGGACTACGACGAGGAAGGCTCGGGCGGCGGCGGCTACGCCAGGGTCATGAGCGAGGGCTTCCAGCAGGCGCAGCGCGCGATGTACGCGCAGCAGACCAAAGACGCGGACATCATCATCACGACCGCGCTGATTCCCGGCAAGCCTGCTCCGAAGCTCATCATGGCCGAAATGGTGCAGTCGATGAAGCCGGGCAGCGTGATCGTGGACATGGCAGCGGAGCAGGGCGGCAACTGCGAGCTGACCGTGCCCGGCGAGGCGGTGGTGTGCCACGGCGTGACGATCGTCGGCTACACGGATCTCGCCTCGCGCCTCGCCCGGCAGTCGTCCACGCTGTATGCGTCCAATCTGCTGCGCGTGGTCGAAGAACTGTGCAAGACCAAGGACGGCAAGATCAATGTCGACTTCGACGACGACGCCATCCGCGGCCTCACGGTCATCAAGGAAGGCAACATCACCTGGCCGCCGCCGCCGATCAAGCAGGCGGCAGCCGCACCGAAGCCTCAGACGCCGCCGCCTGCGGTGGCCACGCCGAAAGGCCATGGCCACGGCGCTGGCGAGCCGATGTCTGCAAAGACGCTTGCCATCGTCTTTGCTCTCGGCGCACTGGCTTTCCTGCTGGTTGGCCAGTTTGCGCCCGCCGCGTTCCTGTCGCACTTCACGGTGTTCGTGCTGGCCTGCTTCGTCGGCTACATGGTGATCTGGAACGTCACGCCGTCGCTGCACACGCCGCTGATGAGCGTGACCAACGCGATCTCGTCGATCATCGCGATCGGTGCGCTGGTGCAGGTCGCGCCGCCGCTGGATGGGGCCGCGGTAGGCGACCGGCCATCGGGGCTGATCCTTGGCCTCGCCGTGGGCGCGCTGGCCCTCACGGCCGTCAACATGTTCGGCGGCTTCGCGGTGACGCGACGCATGCTGGCGATGTTCCGCAAATAAGGGAACGACAACAATGACTTCCAATCTGACTACCGTTTCCTACATCGGCGCGGCCATCCTCTTCATCCTCAGCCTCGGCGGGCTGGCCAATCCCGAGACCGCGCGCCGCGGCAACCTGCTCGGCATGATCGGCATGGTCATCGCCGTGCTGGCCACTGTACTCGGTCCACGCGTATCGGCAGCGGGCATTCCGTACGTCGTCGCTGCGCTGGTCGTCGGCGGCGCGATCGGCCTCATCGCCGCGAAGAAAGTACAGATGACGCAGATGCCCGAACTGGTCGCGCTGATGCACAGCCTGGTCGGCCTCGCGGCTTGCCTCGTCGGCTTTGCCAGCTACATCGACAGCTCCGTGCAGTTCACCGGCGCCGAGAAGGCCATCCACGAAGTGGAGATCTACGTCGGCATCCTGATCGGCGCGGTGACCTTCGCGGGCTCGGTCATCGCGTTCGGCAAACTGTCGGGCAAGATCGGCGGCAAACCGCTGCTGCTGCCGGCGCGCCACTGGCTCAATCTGGCCGCGCTGCTGGTGGTGATCGTGTTCGGCCGCGCGTTCCTGCAGGCGGAGACGATTCAGGACGGCATGATGCCGCTCGTCGTGATGACCGTGATCGCGCTGCTGTTCGGCGTGTACATGGTGATTGCGATCGGCGGTGCCGACATGCCCGTGGTGGTGTCGATGCTCAACAGCTACTCGGGCTGGGCGGCGGCGGCTACCGGCTTCATGCTCAGCAACGACCTGCTGATCGTGATCGGCGCGCTGGTGGGCTCGTCGGGCGCGATTCTGTCCTACATCATGTGTCGTGCGATGAACCGCAACTTCATCAGCGTGATCGCTGGCGGCTTCGGCAGCGGCGCGTCCGCGCCGGCGGTGGCGGGCGGCGGCGCGCAGCCGGCCGGCGAGGTGGTGGCGGTGAGCTCCGCCGAAACCGCCGAGCTGCTGCGCGACGCGAAGAGCGTGATCATCGTGCCCGGCTATGGCATGGCGGTGGCGCAGGCCCAGCACACGGTGTTCGAACTCACCAGCCTGCTGCGCGAAAAGGGCGTCGACGTGCGCTTCGCGATCCACCCGGTCGCTGGCCGGATGCCTGGCCACATGAACGTGCTACTGGCCGAAGCGAGGGTGCCCTACAACATCGTGATGGAGATGGACGAGATCAACGCCGACTTCCCCGAGGCGGACGTCTCGATGGTCATTGGCGCGAACGACATCGTGAACCCCGCGGCGCAGGAGGACCCGGCGAGCCCGATCGCCGGCATGCCGGTGCTGGAGGTGTGGAAGGCCAAAACCTCGATCGTGATGAAACGCAGCATGGCCTCGGGCTATGCCGGTGTGGACAACCCGCTCTTCTACAAAGACAACAATCGCATGCTGTTCGGCGATGCGAAGACGATGTTGAGTGAGATCTTCGGGGTGTTGAAGGCCTGAACGCGGCGATGTGCGCTTCCCATGCGCAAATCCACGCACCTTTGTCTATCCATAATTTACTGATATCCCTGTGTCTTATTGGCATGCCATTTCAAATAAAGGAGTATTTGCATGAGTAATTCGCGCCGTACTTTTATGACCATTACCGCAGGTATTGCTTCTGGACTAGCGCTGTCTCGCATTGCTTTTGCCGATGAGGCCAAGGTGTCGGAAGCCGACTCGACGTCGCTCGCGCTCGGTTACAGGATCGACGCGGCGAACGTCGACAAGACGAAGTATGCAAAGTACGCAGCGGGTCAGGTCTGTCGAAACTGCGCCTTCTATCAGGGTAAATCGAATGATGCGTTCGCTCCGTGCCCGATTTTCGGCGGCAAGCAGGTGGCGGGCAAGGGCTGGTGTAGTGCCTATAACAAAAAGGTCTGATCGCACACAGGCTGCTCGAACACGAAAGAAGTGTGCATGCCGCGCATCGTTTCGCGCCCCCGGCGCACAACCGATCGGCGCGAGCGATTCGGGTTCACACTACATAGTGGACTCCGTCGGCGGATTCACCAGATAGCCAGGATATCTGTTGGCAAGGTGGTAACGCATTAAAGCATGCTCAATTAAAGGGCTTGTCTAAATGAGCGCATTCACAGGTACGATCCGGTTCAAAATCATGCTGGCGCTAGGCGTTTGCGTCGCGCTGATGGCGTCCATCGGTCTGATGGGGCTTCGCGGTCTCGCGAGGCTCAGCGCGGATATGGGCAGCATGAATTCGGTGAGCACGGTCCCGATCGAAGATCTTGCCTCGGTACAGGCAGCCGCACTGAAAATCCGCCTTCAGATGCGTTACATCCAGGCGCTGCATGACGAGGACAAGGCTACAGAGCTCGTAGCAAGCATCGGCGAAGAGCAGCAAAAGCTCGATCGAGCCTGGCATGACTATTACCCGGCGAAAATTGCCACGGCCGATGAGCGTCGAGTGGGCGATCGCGTGGCGAAGGAACTCGCGGTCTTCCGGACTCAGTCGGACGACATCGTTTCGGTGCTGCGCGCCGGAAATCTGGAGATGGCGGCATTCACGATCGACGAACTCACAGAGACTGGCGATGCGGTGTCGGACGCGATCGGCCGCGACGTTGCGTTGAGCGCGATGCAGGCGCAGCAGTTGGCTGAACGGGGCAATGCCACGTTCAACGCGTTGCGATGGAAGGTGCTTGGCGCAATCGGTCTGGGTATTGCAGCAGCATCCGCCGCGTCCGCGTGGCTGGTGTGGGCGATTACGAGTCCGTTGAAGGCCGCACTTGGAGTAGCCCGGCGAATTGCCGAGGGTCGGCTGGGGGACGCCGAGGGGATACGCTTGCGCGGTGAGTTTGGGCAGTTGCTCCGGGCGCTCCGGGCGATGGACGGACGTCTCGCAAGAACCGTTCAGACGATCAAGGTTTCAAGCGACGCGATTCTGAATGCATCCAGCCAGATAGCCGACGGCAGTACCGACCTCTCAGCAGGCGCGAGGCGGCAAGCCGCGTCACTTGAGGAAACGGCGGCAAGCATGGATGAACTCATCCTCTCGGTTCGCCGCAATTCGGATCATGTGCGCCTGGCAGCGGAGTTTGCCAACGCGACGTCGCTCGCGGCCGATACCAGCATGGCCGCGGTCGAGCAGATGAGAGGCACGATGGACAACATCTCAGCCAGCTCGGCGAAGATCGTGGAAATTACCGCGCTCATCGAAGAAATCGCTCTGCAGACTAACATTCTTGCGCTGAATGCGGCTGTCGAGGCTGCACGCGCAGGCGAGCATGGGCGGGGGTTTGCGGTGGTCGCCGGAGAAGTTCGTAGCCTCGCGCAGCGCGCAGCCATCGCAGCGAAGGAGATCAAGGCTCTGGTCCGGACCTCCGCCGAGGCGATTTCCGGGGGGGCCGTGCACGCTGACCGCGTCGTGCAAGCCATGGTGGACGTTCGGGGAGCGATCCAGCGCGTGGTCGAGATCAACGACAATATTTTCGACGCTTCAGAAGAACAGCGCGGGGGAATCGGGCAAGTCAACGAGGCCGTGGGCCGTATGGACCAGATCATTCGCAAGAACGCGGCGGTAGTTCAACAAGCGGCAGAAGCGGCGGCGTCGCTAAAAGAGCAGGTGCGCGCCCAGCGGCGCGCCATTGCCGTATTCGACATGCAATCGCTATCGGACGCGTCATCTGCCTGATTCGCCTCCGCCAGGACGTCTTCTGCAGGTCTGGCGAATCAGCTGGCTCGCGCCCTCGATTGACGGCATTGCGATGGCCCGGTTAGGCTCGCGACATGCGCCCATCCAAAGTCGATCTGAATCTCTTTGTCGTGTTCGAAGCCGTCTATCGAACGCGCAACCTCACACGCGCGGCGGAGTTGCTGTTCATCACGCAGCCCGCGGTGAGCAATGCGCTCGCACGCATGCGCAAGGCATTCGACGATCCGCTGTTCGTGAGCACACCGGCCGGCATGATGCCCACGCCGGTTTCCGAGAACATCATTGGCCGCGTGCGTGAGGCGCTGCAGCTACTCGATTCGAGCACGCATGCTGGCGAGCGTTTCGATCCGGCCACGTCGCAGCGGACCTTCCGGCTCAGCATGAACGATCTGACTGAGGCGATGCTGCTGCCTGCGCTGGAGGAGGTGCTGCAGCACCTCGCGCCGGGCATCCGCATCGAGAGCTACTTCACGACGCGACGCGACGTGCCCGAAGCGCTCGCGAGCGGCGCGGTCCATCTTGCGATCGATGCGCCTCTCATCGACGATCCGTACCTGGAACAGGAGCCGATGGGCCGTGCCCGTTACGCCTGCATGCTGCGTCAGGATCATCCGTTCGCGAAGAAGAAGCTCACGATCGACGACTACTTGCGCTTTGGACATATCCACGTGTCCAGTCGCAGGCAGGGGCCAGGCCTCGTCGATACGGAACTCAACAAGCTGGGGCTCAGGCGCACCATCCAGACGCGGGTCCAGCACTATCTCGTTGCGCCCTTGATCGCGATGCGCACCGATCTCGTCCTGACTGCGCCACTCACGCTGCTTAAGCGCTATGACGCGCGCATCCTCGCGCTCCCCTTCGACCTCCCCGTTCTCGACACGCATGGCTACTGGCACCGCAGCGTCGCGGCGGACCCGGCGCATCGCTGGCTGCGCGAGCAGATCGGCCGTCTCATGCGCAAGCAGAGGCAGTAGACGGGGTGTCACGAAACGTTATGGCGAACCATCACCAGAATAAATTTCCTGAATGTCATGGGCCCCGATATCGTTTCAGTCATGTTCAGACGAGGTTGGCATGGCGGAACTCTATCTGGTGCGGCATGGGCAAGCGTCTTTCGGCGCTGAAAACTATGACGAGCTTTCATCTTCGGGCTTTGCCCAGTCGCGCTGGCTAGGCGAATACTTCGCGCAGTCGCACCTGAGCTTCGATCGCGTCGTGACCGGCACGATGCGGCGGCACGCTCAAACCGCCGACGCCTTGCTCACCGCAATGGGCGGCCAGCCGGTAGAGATCGTGCAGGACGCCGGTTTGAACGAGTACAATTTTCACGCGCTGTTTTCCGCGCTGGGAGAAAGCGGTCCGGCGTCGGGTCCCGTGGCCGAAAGCTCGATGAAGCACTTCTACAAGGGACTCAGGCAGGTCTTGCAGCTTTGGTCCGAAGATAAATTGCCGGGATGCATTCCCGAGACCTGGGGAGAGTTCCAGGCGCGTGTAGAGCACGCGCGTCTCGCCATTCAGCGTTCGGGCGGCAAGCGCGTTCTGGTGGTGAGTTCGGGGGGGCCGATCGCCGTCTTCACCCAGCAGATCCTGAACGCACCCGCGGCCGCGGCCATCGCGCTCAACATGCAAATCCGCAACAGCAGCGTGAGCCAGTACGTCTTCAACGACAGCGCGATGTCGCTGGTCACCTTCAACGCGTTGCCGCATCTCGAACAGATCGAGGGGCGCGAACTCGTTACCTACGGCTGATTCGAATCCGGATTCCCGCGCCATGATGAATGCAAGTCTTCAGTTCGATGTCGTTGCCCTCACACGCTACCTCGAGGCACACGTACCTGCCTTTCAGGGACCTATGTCCGTCGAGAAGTTCGCGGGCGGCCAGTCGAACCCCACGTTTCTCCTCGAAGCGCAAAGTGGCCGCTATGTGCTGCGGCGTCAACCGCTGGGTGAACTGCTCAAGTCGGCCCACGCCGTGGACCGCGAATTTCGTGTGTTGAGGGCGCTTAGCGGTACGCCGGTTCCTGTTGCGCGGGTCTTGCACCTTTGCGAGGACCGAGAAATGATCGGCAGCATGTTCTACGTGATGAGCTTCGAAGAGGGTGAAATCTACTGGGATCCGTCCTTGCCCGCATTGGACGTTAGCGAGCGCGGCGCCATCTACGACGCGCTGATCGGCACGATGGCCGCTCTGCACGATGTGGATGTCGTGGCCGTTGGCCTTGCCGACTATGGCCGCGCGGGCAACTACTTCTCGCGCCAGATCGACGTGTGGACCAAGCAGTATCGCGCGGCGCAGACCGAAGACCTCGACACCATGGAAGCCCTGATTGACTGGCTGCCGGCGCACTGTCCGGCCGAAATGGGGAAGCCTTCGCTCGTGCACGGCGACTTTCGCATCGACAACCTGATTTTTCACCGCGGCACGCCGCAGGTTCGCGCGGTGCTCGACTGGGAACTCTCCACGCTTGGCAATCCGCTGGCGGACCTCGCGTACTTCTGCATGTGCCTGCGGCTTCCGCCCAAAGGTCATATCGTCGGTCTCGCCGGGCTGGATCGGGCTGCGCTTGGCGTGCCGGACGAGGCTGCGATCGTAGAGCGGTATTGCCGGCTGCGGGGCATAGGGGCGATCGAGAACTGGAATTTTTACCTCGCGTTCAGCTTCTTCCGGCTTGCCGCCATTGCGCAGGGCGTGAAGAGGCGTGCGCTTGGCGGCAACGCGTCGAACGAGAAGGCGCGTCAGGTCGGTGAAATGGCCGGTGCGCTCGCGCAGATGGGTTTCGACCTCATCTGACGCCTGGCGGTTGATACATACACGTGGATATGTCGAGGAGACAGTTGTGAGTACCCATTTATTCGATCTGCAGGGCAAGATTGCATTGGTCACGGGAGCGAGCCGTGGCATTGGCGAAGAGATCGCGAAGCTGCTCGCAGAACAGGGCGCCCATGTGATCGTATCGAGCCGGAAGCTCGAAGACTGCGAGACGGTGGCACGCGGGATCAAGGAGGCGGGCGGCAGCGCCGAGGCGTACCCGTGCCACGTGGGGCGTCTCGACGACATTCAGGGCGTTTTCCAGCACATCCGCTCGCGGCATGGCCGGCTTAACATCCTCGTGAACAACGCGGCGGCGAATCCGTATTTCGGCCACATTCTCGATACCGATCTTTCGTCGTTCGAAAAAACGGTGGAGGTCAACTTGCGTGGCTACTTCTTCATGTCGGTCGAAGCGGGCAAGCTGATGCGCGAGCACGGCGGCGCGATCGTCAACACGGCTTCTGTCAATGCGCTGCAGCCCGGCGACAAGCAGGGCATCTATTCGATCACGAAGGCCGCCGTGGTCAATATGACGCGCGCGTTCGCTAAGGAATGCGGCCCGTTCGGCATTCGCGTGAATGCGTTGCTGCCGGGCCTCACCAAGACCAAATTCGCCGGCGCCCTGTTCGAAGACCAGGCCATCTACGAAGCGTGGATGACGAAGATTCCTCTGCGCCGGCATGCAGAGCCGGGCGAGATGGCCGGCACGGTGCTGTATCTCGTCTCCGATGCGGCGAGCTACACCAACGGCGAGTGCATCGTCGTTGATGGCGGACTGACGATCTGATCAAGCGAGCGGCGCACGATTGATGCTCGCGACGCACGACATTCACAAGGATTCAAGGGAGAGCAAAATGGACTTCGCCTATAGCCCGAAAGTCGAAGCGCTGTGCGCGCAGGTGCGTGCGTTCATGGACACGCATATCGTGCCGCGCATCCACCAATGGCACGAAGAAGTGAGCGCGGGACAATATCCCGTTTCCTTCATGGATGACTTGAAGGAGAAGGCGCGTGCGGAGGGCCTCTGGAACCTGTTCTTGCCGCATCTGCACGACGACGAGCCCGGCACGCGGCTGACCAACCTCGAGTACGCCCCCCTTGCTGAGATCATGGGGCGAGTTTCCTGGGCCTCGGAAGTATTCAACTGCAATGCGCCGGATACGGGCAACATGGAGCTGCTCCATATGTTCGCCACGCCTGCCCAACGCAAGAAGTGGCTCCAGCCGCTGCTCGACGGCAAGATCCGTTCGGCGTTTGCGATGACCGAACCCGCGGTGGCTTCTTCGGATGCAACCAATATCACCACGTCCATTCGTCTCGATGGCGACGACTACGTGATCGACGGCCGCAAGTGGTTCATCACGAATGCAGCGCATCCGAATTGCGAGCTGTTTATCGTCATGGGCAAAACGGACCCGGACGCACCCGCGCATCGTCAGCAAAGCATGATTCTCGTGCCGCGCGACACACCGGGTGTGAGGGTCATCCGCAATATCACGGTGGTCAATCACACGGCGCCCGAAGGCCACTGCGAGATCGAATTCAGGGGCGTGCGCGTGCCGCGCTCGAATCTTCTGGGCGAAGAGGGTAACGGCTTTGCGCTCGCCCAGGCGCGTCTTGGCCCGGGGCGCATTCACCACTGCATGCGCTCGATCGGCGCTGCCGAGCTCGCGCTCGAGTTGATGATCGAACGCGCGCAGGCGCGCACGGCGTTCGGCAAGAAGCTATATGAGCACGGCAGTGTTGCGGAGTGGATCGCGAAGTCGCGCATCGAAATCGATCAGGCTCGTCTCTTCGTGCTGAAGGCTGCGTGGATGATCGACAACGTGGGCGCCAAGGAGGCACGCAAAGAAATCTCGATGATCAAGGCGCTCGTGCCGAGCGTGCACACCGCCGTGTGCGAGCGGGCGATACAGACCTTCGGCGCGATGGGCCTGAGTCCCGACACGCCGCTGGCGGACAGCTGGACCTGGGGGCGCGCGCTGCGTTTCGCCGATGGCCCGGACGAGGTGCATCTCCAGAGCATTGCGCGCATGGAGATCAAGACGCGGCCCTATGAGCCGGGCCATGAGAATCCATACCTGACGCCTGCGGTGTAGGGCATGGTAGCGCGCGCATGGGCTGCCGCTCGTGCGTTAGCGAGACGTCTCGCGATTGCTTCGGGACTCGTCCAATAGCGATCGCGTTTCTGCCGAAGACTCTGCAACGACTTCTGTCCCGGGGGTCAGTGTTGGGCATTCAACCATATGCCGCCGGCGATCAAGATGACTGGGACGAGCATGATCACGACGTGGATGTGGCGCGGATAGATTTCTGTAATCAAGCGTTGGTCATTGGGCGCCCAAAACCGGCGATAGCCTATCCTGCCATCCCTCGTTTCAATGTCCGTTTTTATCTCCCGGCTAAGCGCTTTCAGCGAGGTTGGCCGGGAATTTCCGTAAGGCGGCCAGATGCGTCCGCGGGATGCACCCCATGAATCCGCTGTTCTTCCTTTGCTCGACCGCACACCGTATCTCATGGTGCGGGATGTCGATTGAACGAGTCTGCATACTGGGCAGGCGGATTTCTGCGTAGTGATCTGGTCCACTGCCGCTACCTGAATGTCAGATGTCTGCGAGGGCCGCGGCTGAAGTCGGTAATCGCACGCGCTGAATCGGCAACGTCGATTCAGCTTCGGGCGGCTGTTGATCTCCTAAAATCTCGCCGGTCTTTCCCAAAGATATGCAGGCAGGGCTATCGGGAGTTCGTAGAGTAAGGGATATAGTCTGCGAGACTATCGTGTCTCTATCGGCTCGCAGTTCCATTGTGTGAATCCTGATGGCCAGAACGATTCAGCCCGTTGCCTGTGATCGTTCTGCGCCTGCGCCGTCGTGAAGTTTGCCCGGAATCCCTTCGCTACGTCTTTCCGGACATCAGCCCGGTCCGTTGCTCGTGCCAGACGTGTCCAAAATATTTCTTTTATTCCAACGCGATCCGTCTGATTCCATGACGTTCCGATAGCGAAAATCCGGCCAAAAACAGGTGTTGACGAGGTCTTCCCGAGTGAACAAGATGGGATAAAGAGAGCACGACGGAGCGAGCCATGCCAGTTGCGAAAAGCTATACCCGGGCGCAATGGGATGAGCTTGTCCGCACTCTGGAATCACTGCCGGTCAAGCCAGAGGCCGAGCAGCGCGTCTCTATTACCGATGCGATGAAAGAGATGCGTCTGGTAATCGGTGCGGTGAGGAAGAAGGGATATACGCTGGAAGAAATCGTTGAACATGCACGGAAGAAGGGCGTTGATTTTAGCGTTGGCTCTGTCAAGTACGCGTTATACCCATCGAAGAAAGACAAACCAGCTCGACAGTCTGCAAAGGAATCGGCGCGAGACAATGCCGCGCCATCGCCTCGTACGAAGAAGGTAAGCAAGGACGATGTACCGCGCGCGGAGGCTGTCAGAGAAAATCAAAAGCAGGATGCGGGAGAGATTGTCAGTAGGCCGGGAAGCATGGTGATGCGTGACGCGTTCTCATTCGAGATCAGGCCTGACACCGAGAACCTTTAGAGGATTCAAATGGACATGACGACTTACCCCATCTATCTCGTTGGTGGCAGCAAGGGCGGCGTAGGCAAGAGTTTTGTTGCGCTCGCGCTGGCCGATTATCTGCTACGGCGGGATATTCATGCGGCGCTTGTGGAAACGGATACCTCCAACCCAGACGTGATGAAAGCAGTCCAGGATGATATGCGCTGCATTGCCTATAGCCTGGACGATGCAGACGGCTGGATCGGCCTTGTCAATTTCTGCGACGAGCAACGAGACGCAGCGATCGTTGTCAACACGGCGGCGCGGAGCCAGACGGGTGTTGAGCAGTTCGGGGCGACACTGGCCGGCGCGCTTGGCGAGCTTCGGCGCCGGCTTGTTGTCCTGTGGGTGATCAACCGGCAACGCGACAGCCTTGAATTGCTGAGCGCTTTCAACGAGACGTTCCCGGACGCGGTGATAAACGTCGTACGCAATGGCTACTTCGGTCCGGCGGACAAGTTCACGCTGTATCAGGGGTCGCAGCTTCGCCGTTCCATCGAATCGCGCGGTCACTCACTGGATTTTCCTGATCTTGCGGATCGGGTCGCGGACGAGCTTCGCAGTCAGCGCATGTCGATTCGCAAGGCAGCGGAGACGATGCATATCGGTGAACGGGTCGAGCTATTGCGTTGGCGTTCGTTGTGCGATGCCATGTTCGCCAAGGTAACGGTCGATGGATAGCAGGCAGGGCAGGCCGGTGGACGAGCTCGCCTGTCTGTTTCTCGACGTCACGGGCGAATTGCCCGACGATGCCAGTGTGCTGCGAATGCGTCGGGTATCGAGTGCGCTCAACCTCCGCGACAACGATGCGCTGTGGTCTGTGCTGGTCATGCTCGAGCACTACGGGCGACTCTACGAGGCCATGCCGGAGCGCATCCGGCAGGCAGGCGCGGGCAGTCTGGATGTCGTGCGGACGGAGGCGCGGGCAGCGACGGATGCGTTGATGACGCAGCATCGTGACGCGCTCGCGCGCTGCAAGGCCACGATTGAACTGGCCGGGCAGATGATCGATGAACATGAGGCGCGCTACCGGGCCGCGCTTGCGGCGCTGAACGATGAGGCGCTGGCTACACTCACGCAGCGGGCGGCGAATCACATTGCCCGCGTTGCCGGTAACCGGCTCGTGGGGGCGACGGCTGTCGCCGTACGTGACCAACAGAAACGGATCGACACGACGCTCACGTCATTCGAGCGCGTCGCCCTGCGGCGGCTCGTGCGGGCGTGCTATGGGCTGGTCGTCGGCGGACTGATTGTGATGCTGCTGGCCGCGGGCGCGGGCGGGCTGGCCGGATGGTGGGCTGGCGTCCATTGGGTGCGGGCAGACAGGTCGCCGTGTGCCCGCACGGGTTATACCTCGTCGGTGTCACCCTCCATGAATTCAGCGGCGTGGCGGAGCACGTCTGCAGCCGCGTCGTTTTGGTCGAAGGCGATCATCGGTGCCCGGTAGCCTTCATCTTCGGCGCGGGCAAGGGCCATGTCGTAGTGCTTGCCTTCGTTGTATTGCAGATCGGTGGCTTCAACGAAAGTCAGGGAGAGGTCGGGCGAGCCTTCGGCATTGATGGTGAGCACGGCCATGCGGATGCGGTTGGTCATGATGTGTTCCACCGGTTCAAGTCTGGCAGGCGGCGCATTCGGGCTTGCCGCCTGCCTCGTCCCGTTGCCGGGGCGAAAGGTGGGATCACGCTACGAGGGGGCCGGATTGCGCGCTGTTCATGCTGTCCGAAGTCGGGTACGGCCACGACGTCAGCGGGCTACTGGCGACAGGGGCGGCTTCTGCGTCGGCGGGCGTATCGTTGACATGTTCCGTGCCGTTACCGGCATCCGGCTCAGCATCGACGTCTTCGTCTTCCGGTGTGTCGTCCGCGCCGTTGCCGGTATCGCCCGCATCGGCGCCGTCTTCATCCTCGTCGTCACGGTTTTCCCGTGACGGCGTGGCCGGGGCTTCGCGATCGGTGAGTATTTCCGGGAGCCATGCCACCTTTGCGAGCCGAAGCTCGGCGGCGGCTGCCGCGTCGGTCTTCTTCATCTTGTTGAGGTCGGTGGCGGCTTTCGGTGACACGGCAGCGGAGACAACCTCCGCGATGCGTGCCTTGCTGACGTGATCGAAATACGTCGCACGCGTCGGCGTCCAGTACCGGGTCATGTCGAGGTTCAGCGCACTCGCAAGCGTGTTGATCGCATGCGGTTTTTCCTCGCCCGCGATGCCGTCGAGCAGGGTGCCGGTGCAGAATGCAAGCAGGTCGAGCAGCGTCGTGACGGGGTCCTGTTCGATCAGCCACGGCAGCAGGTCCGCTCGTCTGGCAGGCAGTTCATCGATCCAGCGCGTCCGCTGCGTCTCGATGGCGTTCCACGCGGGGCTGGCGGGCAGGTCGTCGGCCGCGCGCAGCAGACTGTCGTGGTTGTTCTCGCCGGACAGTGTGAGATAGCTGCGCGCAGACGTGTGCCCGAAGTGCTCGGGCAGTGCCTTCGGGGTCAGGTAGTGCAGCAGGGCGACGAGCGCCATGGCGGGCCGGGCGACCAGTTCCGCGTGGACGGCAGCGGTACGGTGCGCCGTGAGCCGCTGGCAGAGCTTCGCGCTGTGGACGGGTTTGATCTTCGGAGCCTTGGTGGACGGCGCGTCCGGGCCTTCGGCTGCGGCGATGCCGGTGACGGTTGCGCCTGCCGCGTCCAGTGCCGCGCTGTTCTCGCGCCGCACGAGGCCGCGCTCGATGACGAACTCACCCTGCGGCCCGACAATCACGAATGCGCCCGTCTCGGCCATCTGATGCGTGTCCCATGCGAGCGCTCGGTTTTCGAGTGCGATGAGCATCGCATTGACCCGCTCAATTTCGTCGTTGAGCCGGTCGGCTTCCTCATAGGCGCTTTCGTCGTCCTCCGCCAGTGCTTCGATTTTTTCGGCGAGTTCATCCTGCTGCGCGGTGAGGGCGTCCATTTCGCGCTGCTCGTCCTCGGTGTATGGGCGCTGCACCGGGCGCAACCTGCCGTGGCGGTTCAGTTCGACAAGATCGCGTTCGATGCGCGTTTCCGTCCAGCCCCATCCCTCGGCCCGCACTTCGGCGGCAGCAGCGTCGAGCTTCTGCGCGACGAGCTTCTGCAGCAGTTCGGCGTCGGCGATGTAGCCCGAGTTTTCGTCGTCGCTGAACAGATCGCGGCGAATGTAGCCGCCCGCTGCTTCATAGGCGGCGAGGCCGACGAATCGGACGAGGCGGCTGCGGCTCGCATCGATTTCGGCGCGCGTGATCGCCTGTCGCAGGTAGTTCGGCTGGCGCTGCCACTCGTTTGCGTCGGACCAGATGTTTTCCTGCGTTTCGTGGTCGTCTGCGAGGGCGAGTGCGGCAAGCTGTTCGAGCGTGATCGCGTCCTCGCGCAGCTTGGCGAGCAGCTTGGGCGATACGTTGGCGAGCTTCATGCGCCGCTTGACCGTGAGCGGCGAGGCGGAGAAAAGCGCCGCGATGTAATCGACGCTACGCCCTTCCTCGGCCAGCATCCGGTATGCGCGCAGTACGTCGAACGGGTCGAGTGCTTCGCGTTCGCTGTTCTCGATCAGCGAAATGGCGAGGGCTTCGCCTTCGCTGACGATTCGCACCGGCACCGGATAGTCGGCCACGATATGCTTCTGTTCGAACAGCAGGTCGAGCGCGGCTTCCCGGCGCTGGCCCGCGCAGACGCCATACCGGCGCTGCTTGCCACGCGATCGCTTCATGTCGTGGACGACGAGGTTTTGCAGCAGGCCCCTCGCCCGGATGTTGGCGGCGAGCGCCGGGATCCCCGACAGCGGTTTCGTGCGGGCGTTGAACGGTGAGGGCTGCAGGCTGGAATACGGCACGGTGACGAGCGGCTGTTCGTCGCCGAAGTTGGTTTCGAGCGGCGAGACGGCTTCGTCGGTGTTCGCCTTGACGGTTTCGACTTGAGCTTGCATGACTGACTCCAGAAAAATAGAAAGGAAAGGTTCCGGGTCGGGTGCTGTCCGATTCCACCAGGACGTGACCCGGAGAGGAGTCCTGATGGAATGTGACGGAGCGGGGGAGGCAAAACGCTCCCGCCCCTGCGGCGCTTACTCCTTCATCTGGCGCATGGCGTCAGCGAGCATCCACAGCGCACGGTTGAGCTTCACGTTCTGGTCGATGCCGGTGATGGGGCGCGTGGACATGGCGCGCCCGCTGCGAGAGCGCCCGTGCAGGCCGCCTTTGGTGAGGTTTTCCTGCACCCGGTTAAAGATCGTCCAGAGATCGTCGTGGCGATCTTCGAAACGGCGCGGCACCAGTAGCTGACTTTCGGTGACCGGGGCGGCTGCCTCGGCGTCGGTCGGGTCGTAGCGCAGGGCGAGGGCGGAGCGGGCGAACGCATGCTGTTCGTCGAGGTTCAGATCGACGGCTCGCATACCTTCCTTCTGCTCGCGGATCAGGTCGAAGCCGTCGAGAACGTCAAACGCGCCGTTAATCACGTTCTGTACGACGTTGCCTTTATGTGGTACGCGAATATCGGCGATGTTGTCGCCCGCGACCATGCCGTTCCGACAGACAAAGCGGAACGTGCCTGCGAGCATCTGGTAGCTGCTGGTGCCGTCATGAGAATTCAGCAGCACGATCTCATCGGCTTCCTCGCCAGTGATCTGATCAGCATGGCGAAGCCGCAGCATGTGCTTCGTGAATTCGCGCTTGCCCTGATCGCGCACGCGGGTCTGGCAGATCATGAGCGGTTGGAAGCCTTCGTTCCGAAGACCGCGCAGGACGTCGATGGTCGGAATATAGGTATAACGTTCCGAACGGCTTTCGTGCTTGCCATCAGCGAAGATGGACGGGGCGACGCGCCGGATCTGATCGTCTGAAAGCGGCGAGTCAGCGCGCAGCATCGGGGAGCCGTAATGGAAAGAGGAAGCGAGTTGCATGGCAGTCTCCACAGTCAAGGTTGAGGACCTGAACCGGGCGATGGAATGTGGTTTGCCGTTGCGGCTGGACACTTTCCGGTGGAACTCGGGGTTGGCTTTGCTGCCGCCAGACTCCCGGGTTCCCGCCCGTGCGACTCGAGGAGCCGATAGCGGGCAGGCGTCAAGGAAAAAGGCGAGGGAGGGGTGCGGGCAACACGGTCCCTCGCCCCTTGATGCGTGGCCGCTATCGGCTACGGTCGCGGGTCAAGGGCGGGGAGCTGGGAGCCGGGTGCATGCCGTGCCTCGGGTTGACCGGGCAGGGTTTGGCGCAGGACCCGCGGCGATGTGATTGATCGTGATACCGAAATAGACAGTGGGGTATGGCTGTGCCGCGGCTTGGTGACCGAGACGGGATTGAACGAGGCACGCGGCCCGGTTCATACTGCGACAGCTCGCTGTCTTCAATCATCCCTGCAGTCCATCTGCCGTCGTTAGGGGCGCCGCGGGATCTGCGGCTGTTCAACCACGACTAGCGGGAATGGCACTTACTTAAGCCCGTGGAGCGTGCCCATATTTTTGGACGCGCTCACGTGCGATGTGACGAGGCTCTTTCAGCCATGGGTAGGACTTCGGTCTTCGTTTGCGCATTCGTGGTTCGATGCGACCGGGGCGACTCCCAACGCAAGACTGCGTGATCAGGTTGAACAGGAGACTCTGGTTGTGAGTTGCCGTCAGACCTCTGGCCAGCCATTCAGTCCATAACTGCACCGTGTGTTTGAAACTCAGTGTTCTCGGGTCAGTGGCATGGTGACTGGCGGCCTGAGCCATCAGCAGCCGAATCACGTTGTAGGCCAGCAGATGGACCCAGATCTCCTTTTCGTTCATGTGGGCAGTCTGGCAATGCAGCACATCCATGCCCATCGTCGTCTTGATGTTACGTAGATCCAGTTCCACGTTCCAGCGCCTGGCGTACAACTGCGAGAGGTCCTGTTTGCTGGTCTTGCGTGCATCAAGCATCGTGGTGACCAGCACCCGGTGATGCAGCCTGGACTCGCGCACCATCAGTTCATCGGGGAAGGCCTGGTACTGCTCATGCGTCATCCAGTCGGGACGCTGCCGGGGTTTGGGCCACGTCACAATGTGATCGCGCGTGCCCAGGGACCGGCCTCGCCGAAAGTCGGTGCGGCGTGCCCCATGCTGTTCCATCACGACGTCCACCCCGGCGGCGATCATTGAGGCCATCAGAAAGTAGTGGCAGTACAAGGCATCGGCGACGATCACGTCACCTTTGCGAAACGTGCCTTGCAGCATGCGAAACGCCGTCAGCTCCCCGCTGCCTTTGCCCGCGTAAGTTCCGACCGCCGACTCCAGTACTGCGCCGCTTGCCAGACAGATCACCGCAACCAGATAGGCCAATGGAAAGCCCACTCCTTCGGCCTGAGCACTGGACTGCGGGAAACGGGCCTGGTTCGACGGCGTATCGGGCATCGAGATCCCGGTGCCGTCAACCAGCTTGACCGGGCGCCCGCGCCACTTCCAGGCAGGCTCGGCCTGCTCATGCAGTTGGCGCCCCGTCTCGCGCGCCAACTCCCGCACCATCGTCAGCGGCAGTCTCTGGCGAGCGCGGCAGTAGCCTCCCGTACGCACACTCATGGGCCGCAGCCCGTCGGCAGCTCGCTGCGCCGCCCACCCGTTGACTGCCTTCTGACAGGAGGCGTCCTCTTCCAGCGCCTGGCGCATGAACATCGACAGTGTCACCGTCGGCGGATACAGCCGTTCCCGATGTTCTGGCAAATACGCTTCCGTTATGCCCAACAGCCCCGGGCTCGTCAGTATGTTGAAGTAGTCTACCGCCTGGGCCCTGCACGCCCGGCTTTGAACCCTGCTTCGTGTTTGCCTGTGATGACTTCGTGCATTACGATCCATGGGGGCTGATCTTTGGAATGAGACGGTGTTTGCCTGGTAACAACCATCGTATCAATCCCTGGATCAGCCCCCTCCCTTTCTCTTCAAGCACTTACCCGCGTCTTCTCCTCCATGTAGGCTTAAGTAAGTGCCATTCCGACTAGCGGCCATTCACCGACGCGAGGCTGAATACAGCTTCTCGGCCGAAGCCGTCATCCGAGTATCGGCATCTGTCAGGCTGCTACCTGTCGCTTTCCCGACATTCGCAGGTGGGCGGTCGCGAATGACAGGTCTGGCGAGTGCCGAATGCGTACTCTCGACCCTGAGCCGCCGTCCACCGTCTTTTAACCCGGACGCCCGTTTCCCAAGGTTAAGTGTTAGCGCCGATGTAAAAATGACCCTGGCGCCGAAGTAAACCTGACCCACCTGGGAGACGATGGCGGCTTTTGCCGCCGATGCTAACTCAGGAGCAAGCAGTGGAAATCAAGGTATTGGCCCGGCGCGGGACGGCGGTGCGTGAGATAGCGAGGCAGACAGGTTTATCGCGCAACACCGTGCGACGCTATCTGAGGAACGAGCAGGCAAGCCGTTACAGCCAGCGTGAGCCGCGAGCAACGAAGCTCGACCCGTTCAAGGACTATCTGCTGGAGCGCGTCGCCGCCGCGCGGCCGCACTGGATTCCGGCAACGGTTCTGCTACGCGAATTGCAGGAGGCGGGATACGAAGGTGGCATCAGTCAGCTCAAGGCATTTCTGGTGCCCCACAAGCGTTCTGAGGCCGAGCCAGTGGTGCGCTTTGAGACCGCGCCCGGCAAGCAGATGCAAGCCGATTTCACGGTTATCCGGCGAGGACGCGAGCCATTGCTCGCGCTGGTCGCGACGATGGGATACAGCCGCGCGAGCTTCGTGCGGTTCACCGCGCGTGAGGATGCCGCGACACTGTGCGAATGCCTGCGTGAGGCGCTCGTCTACTTCGGCGGCACGCCGGAGCATGTGCTGTTCGACAACGCGAAGTCGGTGGTTATCGAGCGCGATGCATTCGGCGAAGGCGAGCATCGCTGGAACCCACAGCTGCTTGCGCTGGCTGAGACCTACGGCTTCACGCCGAAGGTGTGTCGTCCGTATCGCGCCAAGACCAAGGGCAAGGTCGAACGGTTCAACCGCTATCTGAAGGAGAGCTTCGTTGTGCCGCTTGCCGCGACGCTCAGGTCATCGGGCTTGAGGCTGGATGTAGAGGCCGCCAACGCGCATATCGGTCGATGGCTGGCAGAGGTCGCCAACACGCGCCGTCATGCGACGACGGGCGAGCGTCCGGCAGTGAGGCTTGCTGCCGAGCAGGCGGCGCTTCTGCCGTTGCCGTTGCCGGCGCAGGCACCTGCGCTTGCTGTGCCGGACAACCGTCGCGTGCTGCCGCGTGAGAGCCTGCAGCATCCGCTGGCGGTATACGACGCGTTGCTGGAGGTCGCAGCATGAATCTGCAACATGAACGGATTGCCGGACTGTGTGCACAGCTGAAGCTGGACTGCATCGCCACCGACTGGGCGCCGCTCGCACAACGCACTGCGACGACCGATTCGAGTATGGCCGATTTCCTTGAACAGCTTCTGCAAGCGGAGCTCGGTGCGCGCGAGCAGCGCAAGCGTCAGGTGCTAACGAAGCTGGCGGCGCTGCCCGGCATCAAGACGCTGGAGCAATACGACTTCAGCTTCGCCAGCGGCGCACCGCGTGCTCAGATTCAGGAGCTGGCGAGTCTGGCGTTCATTGAGCGGGCCGAGAATGTCGTGCTGCTCGGGCCATCCGGGGTCGGCAAGACACACATTGCGACCTCGCTTGCGTACCGCGCGGCGCAGGCGGGCATCAAGACGCGGTTCATCACCGCCGCCGACCTGATGATGCAACTGGCCGCCGCCCGGCAGCAGAACCGCTTGCGGGAATTCTTCAATCGCGCGGTGATAGGACCGAGGCTGCTCGTCATCGATCTATGTGCAGTGCTCCGTTATGTGGAGTTCGGTCGGTCGAGGCATAGTGACGGCCGGTTGGCAGGACGCGGACTCCACATAATTATCAGAGGCGCTTCAACCAGTCGATAGTCGGCAAGCGTTCAAAGGTTCGGCGGTCAGTTGGCACCGTCGTTAATATGTCGGGGAACACTTGCAGAAGCGCTTGGCGCTTCATGTCGATGTCTGCTTTCGAATAGCGCATCGTTGTATCGAGACTCGCGTGACCAAGCCATTGGCTAATCGTTGGGAAGTCCACGCCCGACTTTAGCATGCTGACCGCAGTCGTATGCCTAAGAGAGTGTGGGTGGATACGTTTCTCCCGGAGGGTAGGCGCGACCGCTTCGGCGGTGACCAGATGCTTGCGAAGCAGGTAATAAACGCCGAAGCGCGTGAGCTTGTCGCCGCGATTGTTGACAAACAGTGCCGCTTTCACGTCAAGGGGATACGGTCGCTCTTCAACGAGTCGCTGCAGCAACCTGGCAGTCTGCGGCCAGATCGGGCAGACGCGCACCTTGTTTCCCTTGCCTTGCAATCTGACCTGGCACGGCCGCTGGACGCGCAGGTCGCACAGACGAAGGTCGAGTACCTCCTGCACTCTTGCTCCGGTATTAAACATGAGTGAGAGCAATGCGTAATCACGTCGTCCGGCGGCGGTCGTTCGATCGACCGAACTAAGCAGCGCCTCGACCTCGCCCTCCTCGAGATATTCGATCGGCGCTGACTGGGCGCCGCGTTTGAATGGAATGCCGAGGATTGCCTGCGACGCCGCAAGATGTTCAGGAAATTCAGTTGCCAGGAACCGCGCGAACGTATGAATCGCGGCAAGCCGGGCATTGCGCGTCGCAATGCCGTTGTGCCGGTCTCGCTCGAGAGATGTCAGGAACTGCCCGACCGAGTCAGCAGTGATCGCCGCAAGGTCCAGGCGTTCAATCCCACAGTGTCGCATCGCACTGAGAAATCTCAGCAGGAGTACCAGCGTGTCGCGATAGCTATGAATTGTGTGCCGACTCATCCCTCGCAACGTAGGCAGATAATTCTGGAAAAATCGGACAAGGGCCCGACCGAGTTCGTCGGAATAAGAGCGCCGTTTCATCACTGCTCTCCTTGGACAAGATAACCAAATCGCTTGGCGAACCGATTACTGGCCAGATCCCGGAGCTCCGGAATCCAGCGCAAATAGTAGGCCGTCGAGACGATTGAGACGTGACCCATGTAAAGTGCGAGCTTTGGCAGGTTGGACTGGACGTCCGCGCCCTGTCGATACCATCGCATTAGTGCCCCAATTGCAAAGGAGTGCCTAAAGTCATGAATGCGGGGAACCCGTCCGTCGACATCGCGTATTCCGGCCTCATGCAACAGTTCCATGATGCCGCGACGCAATCCTGTTCCAGTGTAGCCTCGTAGACCATGGCTCAAATTGCAAAGTAGTGGTGACGACGGCGAGGTGTCGAGCGGGGTGGCGAGGCGGCGCACGAGGTAGCGGCGTAGTTCCCGCCGGGCACCACACGAAAGCGGAACCCACCGCGATTTGTGAAACTTCGATTCCCGTACGCGCAGAACTCCAGCGTGTGCGTCCACATCGGCCAGCGTCAACCGTAACAACTCCCTTCGCCTCAGCCCGGCCGTGTACAGCAGTACAAGCGCCAGGCGCAGGACATACGGTC
Organism: Paraburkholderia sp. MM6662-R1; assembly: GCF_050436245.1. Classification (NCBI taxonomy): domain Bacteria; kingdom Pseudomonadati; phylum Pseudomonadota; class Betaproteobacteria; order Burkholderiales; family Burkholderiaceae; genus Paraburkholderia; species Paraburkholderia sp. MM6662-R1. The sequence continues at coordinate 4,434,552 of NZ_JBNDLV010000001.1, forward strand.
GAAGGGGCGATGTCGCCGTGGCCGCGCGCGTGGCCGCAAGTTCAAGTAATTGGCCGATCTGTGCTGGAGTCAGGATAATTGGTGCGGCGTGCGGTTGCGGTCGCGCAAACCGGTTGATGTCCGGCACGAAACATCGGGGTTCGGTACGTTGCCTGTAGAGGCAGAAATTGCGCACGGCAACTTGACGGGCGCGGCGCACGTTCGAGGTGAGGGAATCGAAGGTCTTGCACCACGATTCGAACAGCCTGCTGCTCAGCTCCGATTCGCCAGCCTGGACGAGAAAGTCCGTCAGCGAGTGCAGGGTACGCTCCTGCATGTTGTATTGACGTCCTAGCGCTCGACGGTGCGCAAGATATCGCCTGATGACCGGATCGAGCGCAGTTGACGCGATATGGTCGTTCATGATGCCTCCTTCCTCGAGGCGTGGCCACAACAAGGGACGGGTAAGGCGACGTGTCGCAGCGCTTCCACATGCAGGCGAAGATAGACGCACGTGCTCTCAAGGCAGTCGTGACCAAGCAGATCGCCGATCGTCTTCACGCCGACGCCTCGCTCGAGCAAGCGCATGGCGAAGCTATGCCGCAGGCAGTAGGGGCTGGTCTGCCGAATGGGCAAACCACTGAGCCGTGCGCGCTTGGCGTAGATGTCGTCGACGGTTGCAGCCTTGATCGGGCCAGCCGGGCACCGCACTCTCAGGAATAACTGACGCGTGCTCGTCAATGGCGGGCGACGGCGTAGATAGCGCTCGAGCACGCGCCGCGTTCGGCCGTTCAGCGGCAGGATTAATACCGACCGGGTCTTGCACTGGTCTACCCGCAGAGTGTTCTTCTCCCAGTCAATCGAGTCGGGCCTCAAGCCAGCAACTTCTGCTGGGCGCAAGCCGTAGTAGGCCATCAGGTAGAGAATCGCGTGATCACGGCAACCCTCAACACTCGAACGGTCGATCGAATGAAGGAGCTTGCATACCGTCCTCCAATTGAGCGCCCGTGGTGGAAGTTCTCCGCGATAGGTACGGGGCGTGTCGATGACGTCGAGCCGATTCCTCGTGTAGCCTCGATCGGCGCAGAAGCTCAGAAAGGCACGAAGGTGTGCAACCGTATGCTGAAGACTCTGACGGCAAAAACGCTTGCTGGTTTGATCAATAAAGCGCTCGACATCGTCAGATCTAACGCTTGCAAGGCGCCTGCGCCCCGAACAGACGCTCGCCAGGAAGCCGGTAACCGTGCTCAGGTGCTGCTCAACCGTGGAAGAAGACAGTCCACGCAGGTCAATGAGGTGCGAACGGTATTGCGAAACGAGTGGGTCGAATCGGCCGGGCTTTGCGACCGGAACGAAGAGGCCTCGATCGGTAAGGAAGCGTGCTGCCGCTCGCTGCGTGGCGCGGTACAGCGTCTCATGCGACCAGGGTGCGAACCAGCGGGACAGCGCAGTCGAGGTAATCGGGAGGCTGGTGGCAGCCGCGACATGGTTATAGGTAAGAACCTCACGGAAACGGTGGACGTGGCGTTTCGCACAAATGCGCGTGTAGCCGCGCTCGACGACCCACGCCGCAAAATTGCGGACTAGCGGTCCTTGCGGGCCGGCGGCATAGCGCGGCCAATCGCGGGGAAAGAGAAATTCCAGCATGTGAATCTCCCATTCAAGTGAACGGAAGAATCACAGTAGCTCGTTCCAGTTATGTGTAGCACTGCGGTCTCAAGGCCCCAGTGGACCGTGGCCGCGGCGGCCGACTGCACATAACGACGTGCTGCACATAGGTCAATTAACGTTTTGCATAACGTTAATCGACGAAATCGGCTATTTGCCATTCGGGCGTGAGGAGGCAAACCTCTTCTTCAATGTCGTCGCTAAACGCTACGAACGCGGCTCAATCGTGTTGACCAGCAACCTGCCGTTCACGCAGTGGGCGACAGCCTTCGCCGACGACCAGACGCTGACAGCGGCGATGCTCGACAGGCTTCTACATCACGCTCATATCGTGCAAATCAGCGGCGAGAGCTATCGACTGAAGGACAAAAGAAAGGCGGGGCAAACAGGCACGCGGGCAAGCACGAAAGTAGCCGCGTGATACAGGACCCGGGTGGGTCAGATTTACTTCGGCGAAACCTCGAAACGTGGGTCAGGTTTCAGTCGGCGTTGACAGTTAAGCAGTCGATCGCGCGTCCAGACGCAGCGACGGAATCGGCAGAAATGCCCGAAGGCGGAACCGATGCTTCAGGAGTTGAATCCCCGAAATCCCCTTCGTCAACGCTTAGAGGACGCCGCCGCCCAGGCTTCCTTGGAGCGCTCATGCGTCCTGGTGTTACGCCCTTCCTCAACAGCAAATGCCCTTCCGTCACACATCCATTCGGCGTTCGGACGAAGTGCAACGATTTGCCTTGAGCGGATAATGCAAGAATTAGGGTTTCCCCTGATGTAATTGTGCGACTGTTTGCCTTCCGCCCAGGCCGGTAAATTCGATGGAGGCTCAATGAAGAGACACGCGCTGCCCTGTGAGCCTCTCACACTCTTGCGCTGGCTTTAGAGTCGCGAAGGCTTGACCGCGCTTTGACGAGAG